>JANQAI010000009.1 GCA_024707145.1 Magnetospirillum sp.
CACCTCGTTGATGGAACTGGACAGCTCCTCGGTGGCGGCGGCCACGGTTTCCACCGCGCACGAGGTCTGCTCCACGCCGGTGGCGGCCTTGGCCGAGGCTTCCGAGGTGACCTCGGCGGTATGGCTCATGGCCTGCGAGGTGGCGTGCAGCTGGTCGGCGGCGCTGCCCAGTTCGGCCAGCATGGCTTCCAGCCGCTGCTGGAACTGGTCGATGTGCCGCGAGATGCGTTCCGCCCGCGCCAGTTGGTTGGCGGTCGCCTCGTGCTGCTTCTCCTCCAGCCGGCGGGCGGCCAGCATGCTGTCCTTGAAGGTGCCCAGCGCGCGGGCCATGGCGCCCACCTCGTCGCCGCGCTCGCGGTCGGGCACCATCTCGTCCAGCTTGCCCTCGGCCAGCACGGTCATGGTGCGCGTCAGCCGGGTGATGGGAGTGGCGATCTGGCGCGAGATGACGATGGCGGCGGCGATGGAGGCCAGCGACACCAGCACGGCCACCAGCACCTGCTGGCGTCCGGCGGCGCGGCCCTGCTCGCGCAAGGAGGTGACCACGGCGGCGCGTTCGTCGCCCAGGGCCGCGTTCAGCGTATCCAGCTGCTTGCGCAGCTTCCAGAAATGGGTGTTGGCGTCGCCCACCATGATGACGCCGTAGGTGGGGTCGGTGGAGCCGATGTCGATGGCGACCAGGGCGGCGTCCACGTAGGCCTTGAACACCTTGGGCAGCTCGGGCACCGAGGCGGTGGCGGTGCGGGTGGACATGGCGGCGGCCACCGAGCGCTCCAGCCCCTTCAGCGTCTCCTTCAGCGCGGCGGCGTCGCGCTCCTGCTTCTTGGTGTCGGTCTCGTTGGCGCTGGCCGAGATCAGGGCGAACAGGTGCGCATGGAACAGGGCGATGGAATCCTTGAGTTCCAGTCCCTGCTGCACCTCGGTGAACACCACGTCGTTCAGGGTGTTGAGGCGGCTTTCCACCCCGGCGGCGTTGACCACGCCGAGGACGCCCACCGCCACCAGGGCGATGATCGCCGTCAGCGGCGACAGCACGACCTTGAACAGCAGTGGGATGTCGCTGAACTTCTTCATCTCGAAACGCCTTCCCCCATCCCCGAAGCAAATATCCCGGCGGCCGCGAACGGCCCGCCGGGACATCGCTCCCCTTACTTGTAATAGCCCGACCCGCAGGCGTACTTGCCCTTGACCAGCTCGGAATAGATGGCCTTGGGCTCGACCTTCTTGGTCAGCGGGTTGGGCCACTTGTACTCGACCCAGCCCTTGCCCTCGGCCTTGACCTTGTCGAAGATCAGCACGTTCACCGCCAGGCCGTCGGGGTCCTTGAAGCCGACCACGTTCTTGCCGCGCAGGGCCGGGTTGCCGCCATGGGCCACGTTGGTGCCGTCGATGTTGTGGCAGAAGATGTACAGCTCGCCCTTCACCCAGTCGGCGCTGGCGGTGTCGGAGAAGTCGGCGAAGGCCTTCTCCTCGCCCACGGCGTCGATATGGGCGACGGCCTTCTTGACGAAGGCGACCACTTCGTCGGCCTTGGGGCCGACCTGGGCGTGGGCCGGGGCCGAGGCCAGGAAGGCGGCGACGGCCAGGCCGCCGGCGAGACGGAACGCGGAACGCAGCATGGTAATCCCCCTCTAGGTTTGCTTGCGATACGGGGGCCGGGACGCCCCCACGGAATGCCCGGCCGGAAAAGGCGTGCGGTCAGGCGAACAGGCCGCGCTCCACCAGCGAGGCCAGCAGCACCGGCGTTTCCACCATGGAGTAGTGGCCGGCATCGGCGATCACCGCCACGTCCAGCGTGGTGAAGGCGCGGCGGAAGGCCGGCTCCAGCGAGGCGCGGCTGTAATAGGGAATGTCCTGGGCGCCGACGATCAGGGTGGCCGGCATGGTCAGCCCGACCATGCGGTCGGCGAAATCGTTGCCGGTGAACATGCCCAGATACCCCATCATGGCCTCGGGCCGGGCGCGGCGGGCCACCGCCAGCTTGCGGTCCAGCCAGGGCTGGCCATAGCGCTTGCCGGTGCGGGCGGTGACGGCGGCGCGCAGGGCGTCGTCGTCGGTGATGACGGCGGCCAGCTTGGCCAGGCCGGCGGCGTCGGTCTTGAAGCCGGTGGCCGGCACCGGCGAGATGCAGACCACGCTCTGCACCCGGTCGGAATGATGGGACGCCAGGTACTGGGCGATCATGCCCGACATGGAATGGCCGACCACGCGGAAGCGGCCGGCGCCCAGGCTGTCCATCAGCGCCAGGGCGTCGGCGGCGGCTTCCTGCAGGGTGTAGCTGCCGCTCAGCGACGACGACAGGCCATAGCCACGCAAGTCGGCGAAGACGTAGCGGGCGCGCTGCCCGGACAGGTAGGGCAGTACGGTGTCGTAATTGGTGTGATCGCCCAGCCATTCGTGCAGCACCAGCACGGTGTCGGGGCCGTTGCCCACCACCGTGTGGCCCAGGGTGCGGCCGTCGGGGCGCGCGGCACAGGCGGCCAGTCCCAGGGCGGAAGCCGCGGCAAGGAAGGTTCGCCGGTTCATGGCAGAGGACATATGGGCCACCTGAAAGTCTAAGGCTGACGGCAATGATGCGGGGGGTGCTGTGCGCTGTGAAATGAGTTCTCGTGGGGGGATAATTGGCCGCGCGCATGATCTAATAAGTGTAGAGAACGCCCGGCAAAGGGCCTTGCGCCGCTCGCGGCCAGGGCCGATCTAGCGGGGATGGAGGCACGCGACCCGGGGCAGGTCCGCATCGGCATCTCGGGGTGGCGCTACCCGCCCTGGCGGGGGTGTTCTTTCCCGCAGGGCTGCGCCAGCGTGACGAACTGCGTTACGCGGCGTCGCGCCTTGGCGCCATCGAGATCAACGGCACCTTCTATGCCCTGCAGCGTCCGGCCAGCTTCGCCGCCTGGGCGGCCGACACGCCCGACGGCTTCGTCTTCGCCGTCAAGGGGCCGCGCTATATCACCCACATCCTGCGGCTGGCCGGGGTGGCGACGCCGCTGGCGAACTTCCTCGCCAGCGGCGTGCTGGCGCTGGGGCCCAAGCTGGGGCCGCTGCTGTGGCAGCTGCCGCCCAGCCTGCGCTACGAGCCCGAGCGGATGGAACGCTTCCTCGCCCTGCTGCCCGCCGATACCGGGGCGGCGGCGGAGATGGCGCGCCGCCATGACGGCAAGGTGGAGGGGCGCGCCGATTGCGAGGCCCGCATCCGGGCGCCCCTGCGCCATGCCGTGGAAATCCGCCATGCCAGCTTCGTGGACCAGCGTTTCTATGACCAGCTGCGCGTCTACGGTGTCGCCCTGGTATGCGCCGATTCGCTGAAATGGCCGCGCCTGTTCGAGCAGACCGCCGGCTTCGCCTATTGCCGCCTGCACGGCCCGCAGGAGCTTTATGCCAGCGGCTACGACCCGCCGGTCATCGAGGAATGGGCGGCGCGGGTGCGGGAGTGGTCGGCGGGAGGCCGCGACGTCTTCGTGTTCTTCGACAACGACGCCAAGGTGCGGGCGCCCTTCGACGCCCAGGCCCTGGCCGCCCGGCTGGGGGTGGGGCCCCCGCCGGGCTGAAACCCAGGCCAGCACGTCGGGCATGGTCCTGGCCAGCGACTGGCGCTCGGCCGTGCGGGTGCCGCTGAGGGCGAAGCCGATGGCCTTGCCGCCGCCATCCACGAACAGGGCGCGGCGGTCGCGGCCCTCGCCCTCCACCGTCCACGAACCGGCGGCGCCGGGTGGTGGCGGGCACACCGCCAGGGGCAGGGCCGGCGTCTTCACCACCACCGGCAGGGCCGGCAGCACCAACGGCGTCGGGATCCCCGCCAGGGTGGCGGCCAGGGCGCGGGCCTGGGCCATCAGCGGCAGCACGAAGGGCAGCGGCCCCGCCTCGGTCTGGGCGCAGTCGCCCAGGGCGAAGATGGCCGGGTCCGAGGTGGCGAGCAGCCGGTCCGCCACGATGCCCTTGTCCACCGCCAGGCCGGCGGCAACGGCCAGGGCGGTGCGCGGCACCAGGCCGATGGCCGAAAGCGCCCGGTCGAAATCCACCGCGGTGCCGTCGTCCAGCACCGCCCAGCCGGGCGACACGCGGGCGACCGAGCGGCCCAGGTGCAGGGTGATGCCGGCCTGGGCCAGGGCGGCGGCCATCTCGTTGCCCAGTTCGGGCGGCAGCAGCCGGCCCAGCGGCCAGGGGGCCGGGTCCACCAGGGTGACGTGGTAGCCGGCCCCGGCCAGATCGTTGGCGAATTCCGCCCCGATCAGCCCGGCGCCGATCAGCAGGATGCGGGCACCGGGGGCCAGGCCGTCGCGCCAGGCGGCGTAATCGTCCAGGTCGTTGACCCGGTGGATGGTGACGCTGTCCGAGCCCTCCACCACGTAGGGGCGGGGATCGGCGCCCAGCGCCAGCACCAGCCGGCCATAGGGCAGGGTGGTTTCGCCGCCGTCGGGGGTGCGCAGCGCCAGGCTTCTGGCGGCGCGGTCGATGCCCAGCACCCGGTGGCGAGCCAGCACGGTGGCGGAAAGTTCCGCCGCCATCTGGGCGGCGCTCTTCTGGGGCAGGGCGGCCGCGTCCTTGCCTTGGGCGAAGGCGTTGGACAGCATGGGCTTGGCGTAGGACTCGCCGCCGTCGGCGGTGACGATGGCGATGGGCGTCTCGGGATCGCGCTTGCGCAGCTCGCGGGCCAGGGTGTACCCCCCCAACCCGCTGCCGACGACGACCACGCCCGCGGGTTGGGGGGTCATGCTTCAGCTCTCCATGGGTTCGAAATCGGCCTTCGCCACGCCGCAATCGGGGCAGGACCAGTCGTCGGGGATGTCCTCGAAGGCGGTGCCGGGGGCGATGCCCTCGTCGGGCAGGCCCAGCGCCGGGTCATAGACGAAACCGCAGACGACGCAGACGTATTTCTTCATGGGATGATCCTCCGGGTCCGGTGCTCAGGCGCCCTTGTGGGCGGCCAGGGTGTCGCGATAGTGGTTGGCGTGCTTCTCCTCGACCTTGGCCAGGGCGGCGAAGCGCTTGGCGGCGGTGGCAAGGGTCTTGGCGAAGCGCTCGGCGTGCTCCTTGGACTCGGCGATCTGCCCGTCGATCTCGGCCACGGCGGCGGTGTGGCCCTCCTGTTCGGCCATGTGGCGGAACTTCGGATACATCTCGGTGTACTCGTACACCTCGCCGTCGATGGCCAACTGCAGCATGGCTTCCACCGTCAGCTGATCCTTGGGGTACAGCAGCTCCAGGTGGCCGAAGGCATGGGCGGTTTCCTGCTCGGCGGTCTTCTCGAACACCTCGGCCACCTCGATGGCGCCCAGTTCGCGGGCCCGGCGGGCGAAGTACAGGTACTTGCGGTTCGCCATGGACTCGCCGGCAAAGGCGGCTTCGATGTTCTTGACGGTGGGCGATTCGGGCAACTTGGCCATGGTCTGGTTTTCCTTGGTTCGGTGCGTGGCGGCGCATGCGATGGGCAGACCCTATCCCATCGATTGTATCGATCAAAGACGGTAATCTCTTTCAGTCTGATTGATTTTAGCGATCAGTGAACCGTTCCGGCCGCCAGGGTGAAGCGGAACTCCGTGCCGCCGCCGGGGCGAGGCTGATGCCAGATGCGGCCGTAGTGGCGCTGGACGATGCGCTTGCAGATGGCCAGGCCGATGCCGGTGCCGGGATAGGCGGCGGCGCCGTGCAGGCGGCGGAACACCTCGAACACGTCCTGGTCGCTGTCGGCGATGCCGATGCCGTCGTCGGCCACGTGGAAGCTTTCCCCGTCCCAGCCCACGTCGATCCGCGGCGCGCTGCCGGAGCGGCGGAACTTGACGGCGTTGCCGATGAGGTTCTGGAACAGCTGCATCAACTGCACCTCGTCGCCCACCACGCAGGGCAGCGGCCCGACCGTGATCCGGGCATGGGCTTCGTCGATGCTTTCACGCAGATTGTCCAGCGCCAGCCGGCAGACCGAGGCCGTATCCACCGGCGCGAAGGGCGAGCCCTTGGTGGTGATACGCGAATAGGTCAGCAGGTCGCCGATCAGCGCATGCATGCGGCTGGCGGCGCCGACGATCAGGCCGATGAACTCGTCGGCATCGGCGTCCAGGCGGCCCTGATAGCGCCGCTGCAGCAGCTGGGTGAACGAGGCGATGGTGCGCAGCGGCTCGCGCAGGTCGTGCGAGGCCACATAGGCGAAGCGCTCCAGTTCGGTGTTGGTCTCGGTCAGGTGGGCGACCAGGCGGCGCAGCTCCTCGTCGCGCGCCTTCTTCTCGGTGATGTCCTCCTTGACGCCGACGAAGCGGATGATGTCGCCGTGGCCGTTGCGCACCGGCGCGATCACCGCCTTTTCCCAGAACAGGCTGCCGTCCTTGCGGCGGTTGCAGAACTCGCCGCTCCAGGTGGCGCCGCCGTGGATGGTGCGCCACAGCTCGGCGTATTCCTCGGGCCGTTTGGCGATGCCTTGCAGGAAGCGCGGGTTGCTGCCCAGCACCTCGTCCTTAGCGTATCCGGTATTGGCCTCGAAGCCGCGGTTGACGAAGCGGATGGCGCCGCCGGTGTCGGTGATCAGCACCGCCATGGGGCTCTGCTCCACCGCTTCCAGCAGGGTGCGGCGCTCGCCCTCGGCGGCGACGCGGGCGGTGATGTCCTCGACGATGCCGATGGCTCCGCTCACCGCGCCGCCGGCGGCCCGCAGCGGGGCGCAGGTCATGGCGACCTGGATGGTCTTGGCCGACAGGGTGGTGCGGTAGGGCCCCTCGTAATGGCCGGGACGGCCCTCGGCGGCGGCGCGGATAGCCGCCAGCACCGAATGGTCGTCGACCCGGTTCATGTCCAGCCCGACCAGGCGCTCGGCCGGCGCCTCCACGATCTCGGCGAACTTGGCGTTCACATAGGCGATGCGCAGGTCGGCGCCGTAGCGGAAGATGCCTACCGGCGATTCCTCCACCAGGGTGCGGAAACGGGCCTCGCTCTGCTGCAGGCCATGACTCAGGCGGATGAAGCGCAGGGCGACGACGGCCGCCGCCAGGGTCAGGGTGAAGCCGGCGGTCAGCAATCCCACGACCCAGGCGGGAATGGAGGCGGCGCCGGGCCGGTACAGCAGCGGGGCGACATCCATGTCCGGCGGCAGCAGGCCGGCCTCGGCGAACAGGCCGGCGATGCGCTGCCAGCGCTCGGGGTTCATCTGGCCGACGGGCACCAGGCTCGGGCTGCATCAGCCGCTCCATTTCCTGGGCTTCCGCCAGCAGGTGGGGGCGGCTCTTGCCGGTGGCGTAGCGCGCCTGGATCAGGTCGGCCACCTCTTCGGGATGGGCCATGGCGTATTGCCAGCCGCGCAGGGACGCCTCACGGAAAGCGGCCACCCGGGCGGGGGCGTCGCGCAGTTGGCGCTCGCTGGTGAACAGGTTGTCGCCGTAGACGTCGATGCCCACCGAGCGCGGGCTGAAGATGGCGTAGGGCAGGCCCAACTGGGCGAAAAGGAATGGCTCGTTGGTGCTGTAGGCGGCCACCATGTCGGCGTCGCCCTCGATCAGGTCGCGCGGGCGCGGGCTGTAGGGCTGGCGCGGCAAGCCGGCATAGTCGATGCCCTGGCGCGCCAGCATGGCGACGACGGAGGCGAAGCGAGGCGAGTCCATCAGGGTCAGACCGGCCAGGTCGCGCACCGAATGGATGTCGGTGCGCCGCCGCGTCAGCAGGATTTCCGGCGAATGCTGCAGGATGACCGCCAGCACCACCACCGGCCGGCCGGCGTGGCGCGCCAGCAGCAGGTCCGAGGTGCCGACGGCGAAATCGGCACGCCCCGAGGCCACCTCCTCCGCCGTGTCCACCGCCGGGCCGCCTTCGCGCAGGACCACGTCCAGCCCGGCCTCGCGGTAATAGCCCTGATCGATGGCGGCGTAATAGCCGGCGAACTGGAACTGGTGGCGCCAGTTGAGCTGCAGCACCACCGTCTCGGCGGCGGCCGGCGCGCAAACAAGCAGCATCGCCGACCAGGCCAGCCCGGCGATCCATGCACGCGGACGTCCCGTCGCGTCGACACCAGTCCTCATGTCCCCTTCAGTCCAACCCATCCCCAGGGTTCAGGCGAAGCGCGAACACTCCTCCGCCGCCTTGCGGCAGGCCTTGGCGCACTGGCCCAGGCGCAGGTCCTTGTCGGCGTGGCGCTCGCATTCCTCGGCGCAACGCAGGGCGATCTCGGCCGTCACCCGGCACAACAGGTGATGCTGGCGCGAGCTGCGCAGCATGAAGTCGCTGGCGGTTTCGGCGATGTCGGCGGTATCCAGCAGCAATTGGACCAGTTCCCATTCCGATCCCACGCCGCCTTGCTGCATGCAGTGGATGGCCGCCTCCATGCAGTGGCGGTGTGCGCTGTCGCAGGCGTCGATGCAGGCTTTGAACGCCATGGCGTCCCTCCCTTCGAGCTGTTCACGGCAAGGCTACGCCAGTTGCGTTCCAGGTCAATTGCCAAGGCTGGGGAGCGCCGCAAGGTTGAGTAAGGAGTCGGCGGATTCCCTTGTCAAGCTCGATGAGCGGAGAGCGGAACTCCGGTCGGCGAATGCCGCCGCCCCGGTGGAGGCGACGGCTTCGCACCTTTATACGCTGAAGTATTTGGCCTGCGGATGCAGGGTGACGATGGCGCTGGTGCTCTGCTCGGGCTCCGGCTGGAATTCGTCGGACAGGGTCACGCCGATGCGCTCGGCGCCCAACAGCGCCAGCAGTTGCTTCTGGTCTTCCAGGTTGGGGCAGGCGGGGTAGCCGAAGCTGTAGCGCGAGCCGCGATAATGCTGCTTGAGCATCAGCTCGGTCTCGGGCGCATCCTCGGCGGCGAAGCCCAGTTCGGCGCGGATGCGTTTGTGGGTGTATTCGGCCATGGCCTCGGCCATCTCCACCGACAGGCCGTGCAGGTACAGGTAGTCCTGGTACTTGTTGGCGTTGAACCATTCGGCCGCCACGTCGGTGGCGCGCTTGCCCATGGTGACCACCTGCAGGCCGATGACGTCGCGCGCGCCGCTGTCCACGGGACGGAAGAAGTCGGCGAGGCAGACCCCGCCCTCCTTGGCCTGGCGGGGGAAGGCGAAGCGGGCCACCTCGGTGGTGCCGTCCTCGGCGAACAGCACCACGCTGTCGCCCTGCGAGGCCGCCTTCCAGTAGCCGTAGACCGCTTGGGCCTTGAGGATGGCCTCCGCCTCGCAGCGCTTCAGCAGGTCCAGCGCGATGGGCTTCAGTTCCTTGGCCGCCCATGCCTTGAACTCGTCGATGGAGCGGCCCTGCTTCTTGTAGCCCCAGTGGAACTGGTACAGCATGGTGTCGTTGAGGTACGGCGCCAGGCTGCTCAGCGGCACGTTCTCGATGACGCGCGAGCCCCAGAAGGGGGGCGTGGGCACGGGAAAGTCCTTGTGCAGCTCGGCCCGGCGGAGCGCGATCTCGTCCCAGTCCACCGGGCGCAGCGTGCTGGCCTCGGCCGGCTGGCCGATGCGCTTGGAATTGCCCGAACGGGGCGCCGCGGCGCGGGCGGCCACGTAGGGGGCGAAGCTGCCGTCGGCCACCTTGCTCATCAGGTCCAGGCCGTCGAAGGCGTCGCGGGCATAGGCCACGCCGCCGCCGCCATAGGCGCGCAGGCAGTCCTCCTCCACGTATTTGCGGGTCAGCGCCGCGCCGCCCAGCAGCACCGGGATGTCCAGGCCGGCGGCCTTCAACTCCTCCAGGTTCTCGCGCATGATCACCGTGGACTTCACCAGCAGGCCCGACATGCCCACCGCGTCGGGCTTGTACTGCTCGATGGCCTTGATGATGTCGCCGATGGGCTGCTTGATGCCGATGTTGTGCACCTTGTAGCCGTTGTTGGTGAGGATGATGTCCACCAGGTTCTTGCCGATGTCGTGGACGTCGCCCTTCACCGTCGCCAGCACGATGGTGGCCTTGGCCGAGCCGTCCGCCTTTTCCATGTGGGGCTCCAGGAAGGCGACCGCCGCCTTCATGGTCTCGGCCGATTGCAGCACGAAGGGCAGCTGCATCTTGCCCGAGCCGAACAGCTCGCCCACCACCTTCATGCCGTCCAGCAGCAGCTTGTTGATGATGTCCAAGGGCGTCCAGCCCCGCCCCATGGCTTCGCCCAGGTCGTCCTCCAGGCCGGTGCGGTCGCCGTCGACGATGCGCTGCTTCAGCCGGTCCTCCACGTTGGCCGGCAGTTCCTTCTTCATGTCGGCGGCCTTGCGGTCGCCGAACAGGGCGATGAAGGCCTGCAGCGGGTCGTAACCTTCGGCGCGGCGGTCGTAGATCAGGTCCTCGGCCACCTTGACCTCTTCCGGTGCCAGGGTGTGCAATGGCAGGATCTTGGACACGTGGACGATGGCGCCGGTCATGCCGCGCTTGACCGCGTGGTCGTTGAACACCGAGTTCAGCACCTGGCGGGCCGCCGGCTTCAGGCCGAACGAGATGTTGGACAGGCCCAGCACGATGCCGCACTCGGGCAGTTCGGTGGCGATGCGCTCGATGGCGTCGAGCGTGGCGAGGCCCAGCTTGCGGTCGTCCTCGTTGCCGGTGCAGATGGTGAAGGTCAGCGGGTCGAACAGCAGGTCCGAGGCCGGCAGGCCGTGCTTGACCACGGCGAAGTCATAGAGGCGCTTGGCGATCTCGATCTTGGTCTCGGTATCCTTGGCCATGCCCACTTCGTCGATGGTCAGCGCCACCACGGCGGCGCCGAACTTGCGGGCCAGCTTCAGCCGCGCCTCGGCTTCGTGCTCGCCGTTCTCGAAGTTGATGGAATTGATGATGGGCTTGCCGCCATAGAGCTTCAGCGCCGCCTCGATGACGGGCAGTTCGGTGGAGTCGATCACCAAGGGCGTGGTGACCGACCCGCGCAGGCGGCTGACCACCTCGGTCATGTCGCGCACCTCGTCGCGGCCGACGAAGGCGGTGCAGACGTCCAGGGTGTGGCTGCCCTCCTTCACCTGCTCGCGCGCCATGGCGACGATGCCATCCCAGTTCTCGGCGTCCTGCAGGTCGCGGAACTTCTTCGAGCCGTTGGCGTTGCAGCGCTCGCCGATGGCGAGGAAAGCGTTCTCCTGGCGCAGCGTCACCTGGGAATACAGCGACGATACCGCCGGCACCCAGTGGACCGAACGCTTGACCGGGGCCGGGCGGGTGCCGGCGCCGACGCGCTTCAGCATCTCGTTGGTGGCGGCGATGTGGGCCGGGGTGGTGCCGCAGCAGCCGCCGATCAGGTTGACGCCCATGCCGATGAAGCGCTCGTGCCAGGTGGCCAGCTCCTCGGGCAGCAGCGGATAGCGGGTCTGGCCGTCCACCAGTTCGGGCAGGCCGGCATTGGGCTGTAGCGAGATGGCGCCGTCCCAGTTCTCCACCAGCCACTTCACGTGCTCCAGCATCTCGCGCGGGCCGGCGGCGCAGTTGAGGCCCAGGGACGGCACGCCCAGCGCGCGGATGGTGGTGGCGGCGGCGGCGATGTCGGCGCCCACCAGCAGGGTGCCGGTGGTTTCCACCGTCACCTGCACCAGGATGGGAATATCCTTGCCGACGCTGGCGCAGGCGATCTTGCAGCCGTTGACGGCGGCCTTGATCTGCAACGGGTCCTGGCAGGTCTCGATCAGGAAGGCGGAGACGCCGCCGGCGATCTGGCCCGACGCCTGGACGACGTAGGCCGCCTCCAACTCGTCATAGCCGATATGGCCCAGGCTGGGCAGCTTGGTGCCCGGGCCGATGGCGCCCAGCACGAAGCGCGCCCTGCCGTCACCCTGGAACTGCTCGGCCGCCTCGAAGGCAATCTCGACGGCGCGCTTGTTCAGCTCGAAGGCCTGGTCGGCGATGCCGAACTCGGCCAGGGTCACCGGGCTGCCGCCGAAGGTGTCGGCCTCGACCATGTCGGCGCCGGCCTCGAAATAGCGGGCGTGGATGCCGCGGATCACGTCGGGGCGCGACTTGACCAGGATCTCGGTGCAGTTCTCCAGCCCCAGGAAGTCCTTTTCCACCGACAGGTTCATGGCCTGCACCAGTGCGCCGGTGCCGCCGTCGCACAGAAGAACACGGTCGCGGAGATGGTCGAGAATGTTGGTCATTGTGCTTTCCTCGTCGGCGGGGTGTCGCTGGCCGCCGGTTGATTAACCACAGAGACACAGAGGCACGGAGGGGGCACAGAGTTTTTAGTTCGTCATGCCCGGGCTTGGCCCGGGCATCCATGGATCGCCGGGTCAAGCCCGGCGATGACGCGGCAAGGATGGTGCCTTCTCTGTGGTCTCTATGCCTCTGTGGTGAACTTCCTTACTTCGCCGGCCGCACGCCCAGGATGTGGCTGATGGCGTAGGCCAAGTCGGCGCGGTTGAGCGTGTAGAAGTGGAAGTCGCAGACGCCGTCGGCGGCCAGCGCCCGGCATTGCTCGGCGGCGACGGTGGCGGCCACCAGCTTGCGGGTCTCGGGGTCGTCGTCCAGGCCCTCGAACAGCGCGGCCATCCAGGCGGGTACGCTGGCGCCGCAGGCGGCGCTGAACTTCTGCACCTGGGCGAAGTTGGTCACCGGCAGGATGCCCGGGACGATGGGCACGGTGATGCCGGCGGAGCGCGCCTTGTCGGCGAAGCGGCGATAGACATCCACGTCGAAGAAATACTGGGTGATGGCGCGGGTGGCGCCGGCATCCACCTTGCGCTTCAGGTTGTCCAGGTCGAACCCGGCCGAGGGCGCGTCGGGATGCATCTCGGGATAGGCCGCCACCGAGATCTCGAAATCGGCGATGCGCTTCAGGCCCTCGACCAGGTCCACCGCGTAGGCATAGCCGCCCGGGGTGGGGACGTACCCGCCCGATCCCTCGGGGGCGTCGCCGCGCAGGGCGACGATGTGGCGGATGCCCTCGTCCCAATAGCGCCGGGCGATGTCGTCCACCTCGCCCTTCTGGTGGCCGACGCAGGTCAGGTGGGCGGCGGGCTTCAGCGCCGTCTCACGGGCGATGCGGACCACGGTGTCGTGGGTGCGCTCGCGCGTGCCGCCGCCGGCGCCGTAGGTCACCGAGACGAAGCTGGGGGCCAGCGGCTCCAGCCGCTTGATGCACTCCCACAAGGTCTCCTGCATCTTCTCGGTCTTGGGCGGGAAGAATTCGAACGAGACGTTCACGGGCCGGGCGGTGGCGGCGGCGATGGGAAGGACGGGAGAGGGGTCGCGGCTCACGCTTGGGCTCCTATGGCATTCGTCGTCTCAAGGGGGTGCCGGGTGCGCACGGCCGACCACAGCACCACGGTCAGGGGGCGGCCGGGCAGGCGGGTGACCGGGCCGGGCTCCAGCCCGGCGGCGCGCAGCCAGCCGTCCACCTCGGCATCGGCGAAGCCCAGGCGGCGGTGGGCATGCTCGTCGCGCAGGGCTTCCAGCTGGTGGGGGGCGAAATCCACGATGGCCAGCAGGCCGCCGGGCTTGAGCACGCGGGCGGCCTCGGCCACCACGGCGGCCGGGTCGGTGGCATAGTGCAGCACCTGGTGGATGGTCACCGCGTCGGCGGATTGGGCGGGCAGCGGCAACTGGGTGATGTCGCCCTGGCGCACCATGCATTGGTGCAGCCCGGCGCGCTCCAGGTTGGCGCGGGCCACCGCCAGCATCTCGCGCGACAGGTCGATGCCGACGCCGCGCTCCACATGGGGGGCCAGCACCTCCAGCACCCGGCCGGTGCCGGTGCCCATGTCCACCAGGTCGTGGATGGCACGGCCGGCGAAGGTGGCGACCAGCGCCTTCTCCACCTCGCGGTCGTCCACGTGCAGGCGGCGGATGTCGTCCCAGCGGCCGGCATTCTCGGTGAAATAGTCCTGCGCCTTGGCGGCGCGGGCGGAGCGCACCGCTTCCAGCCGCTGGCGGTCCAGCCCCAGCACCGGATCACCCTCGGGCAGCAGGTCCAGCAGGGAACGGGCCAGGGCGGCGCCGGCGCCCTTGGCGGCGACGCGGTAGAACGCCCAGGCGCCCTCGGGGAAGCGGTCCAGCAGTCCGGCCTCGCACATCAGCTTGAGGTGGCGCGAGACACGCGGTTGGCTCTGGCCCAGGATGTGAGTCAGTTCGGTCACGGTCAGATCGCCCTGCGCCAGCAGCGCCAGCAGGCGCAGCCGCGTAGGCTCCGCCGCTGCCCGCAATCCCGTCAGGATCGATTCCACGTGCCGGCCTTCCTCACTGTTGTTCGAAAACATATAAACATATCTTTATGCGGATATGAAGCCCCCTCTTGGGGAGGCGCGGGTGTGCGGCGAAAGGTGTTGCAGCCAGGACACATTGTGCGTGTGCGAGCACGGTGGGGATTCTGCCTGCTGGCGTTTGCCCGGGGACTGTGTTACCTCCAAACATGAGGGGGAACCTCGGACAGGGGAATTTCATCCCACGGTGAAAGTTTCTCGGTTCGTAGCGTCAGAGAGCAGCAGGGTAAAAGACAGCGAATGACCACGATCACGTATCGCTCCATCGCCGCGCGTTTGGCCGCGCCCCTGTTCGTTCTCGCCCTGGCGGCGGGTTGCGCCACGCCTCCTCCGGCCGACGACGCCGAGGCGGTGGCCGAGTTCGAGCAGGTCAACGACCCGCTCGAACCCATGAACCGCGCCATTTTCGATTTCAACGACGCCGTGGACAAGGCGCTGATCAAGCCGGTGGCCCAGGGCTACCGGGCGGTGGTCCCGGCCTATGGCCGCGAGCGCGTGCGCGACGTGCTGAACAACCTGCGCTCGCCCATCATCTTCGCCAACGACGTGCTGCAGGGCGAGCCTGACCGCGCCATGGCGACGCTGATGCGCTTCGCCTTCAACACCGGCTTCGGCGTCGGCGGCCTGTTCGACGTGGCCTCCCCCGGCGGCATCCCCTACCATGACGAGGATTTCGGCCAGACCTTCGCCGTGTGGGGCGTGGGCGAGGGGCCGTACTTGGTGCTGCCGATCCTGGGACCGTCCAATCCGCGCGACGCCACCGGCCTGGCGGCCGAATGGCTGGCCGATCCGTTCGATCTGTGGATGGACAATACCGGCCGCGACTTCGCCATCTGGACCCGCGCCGGCGTCGGCGGCGTCGACAAGCGCGAGAACTATCTCGATACCCTCGACGAGATCGAAAAGTCGTCGGTGGACTACTATGCCGCCATGCGCTCCCTTTACCGTCAGCGCCGCGCTGCCGATATCAAGAACGGCCCGGTGATCGACAAGGTGCCCTCGCCGAGCCTGAGCTCTTCCGACGCGCCCTCGAACACGAGCAACTAGCGCCCCATGCTGTCACGCCGTTTCCTGATCACCGCCTTCGCCGCGGTCGCCGCGCTCGTCACCTTTGGCCCCTCGGCGCGCGCCGATGCCACTGCCGATGCCCGCGCCTTCATCCAGCGCTTGGCCGATACCGCCATGAACACCGTGGCGGTCAAGGGTCTGGCGGACGAGGAGCGGACGCGCCGCTTCCGCACCCTGTTCGTCGACACCTTCGATCTGCCCGAGATCGGCAAGCTGGTGCTGGGCCGCTATTGGCGCACCGCCACGCCTGAACAGCAACAGGAGTTCCTGCGCCTGTTCGAGGACATCCAGGTCTACACCTGGACGCGCCGCTTCAAGGATTATTCCGGTGAAACCCTGGATATCCTGTCGGTGGCGCCCGAGGGCGAGACCGATTTCCTGGTGGATTCCCGCATCAAGCGCGAGAAGCTGGAGCCCATCGCGGTATCGTGGCGGGTTCGCAAGGCCGGCGCGACCTTCAAGGTGCTCGACATCAAGGTAGAGGGCGCCTCCATGGCCTTCACCCATCGCTCGGAATATTCCTCGGTCATCCAGGGCGGCGGCGGCCAGGTCGAGGCCCTGCTGACGGCGTTGCGCAAGAAGATCGCCCAGCTGCAGGGCGAGGCCGGCGTCCAGGCGGGGACATCCCGGGCCAACTGAGCCCGGCCGGAACCAAGCGAAAAGGGCCGCCCTTTGGGGAGAGCCGTTGGGACTAAGTGTGTTTGAGGGAAGCCCCGCATCAGGCATGGCGTCAGATGTGGGGCTTTCATTTGCCGAAGAATTTTTCCGTCATGGCCGGGCTTGACCCGGCCATCCATGTTGCTGGTTGCAGACGCCCAAGGCTGGCCGCATCATCCGAGCATGCAAGGCGGGTGGGTCTACATCATGACGAACCGACCGAATGGCACGCTTTACGTCGGCGTGACCAGCGACCTAGCGCGCCGGGCTTGGGAGCACCGGGAGGGCGTCGCCGATGGCTTCACCAAGCGCTATGGTCTGAAGCGGCTGGTGTACGCCGAGCGATACGAAGACATCTGCACCGCCATTCAGCGCGAGAAGAACCTCAAGCACTGGCCCAGGGCCTGGAAGGTGAAGTTGATCCTGGCTGATAACCCGAACTGGGCCGACCTCTACGAGCGGCTGGCGTAGACGTGGATGGCCGGGTCAAGCCCGGCCATGACGAAACACACCTAGTCCCAACGGCTCTCCCTTTGGGGCGGCCCTTTTTCTTTCGACTGGGGGTTAGTAGCCGTAGGGCTTGTCGCCCCATACCAGGCTGGCCACGTGGCGGCTGACGCATTTCATCAGGTCGTAGGACGGGCGGACGAATTGCAGGGCCACCCACGACTGGGTGACCATCCGCACCTCGCCCTTGCCCATGGCGATTTTCATGTCGGGCCAGCGGGTGGAGCGCAGCTCGAATTCCACCACCTGTCCCCTCCAGGTGCGGTGTCCCTCCGGCAGCGGCAGCTTCATGCCGCCGATGGAGATGTCCAGCACCTCCAGCTCGACCCCTTCGGCAAGCGCCACCAGTCCGGTGCCGGGGTGGCGGTCGTCGAAGCGGCGGTCGTGTTTGATGCGTGTCCTCATGGGGGTCCGTCCAAGCGACATGGCGCCAGCATCATATCGCGGCTGCCCCTCCCGGCCAAGAGAGGGCCTCTCGATGCCAGCTGGTTATTGCTTGTTTAAGGCCTGTACACATCTCACCCCTGATTGCATACCCTATAGTAGAAATGTGTCAGAAAAATATGCGTTACGCACAATGTTGTGCGTAACAAAGCGCACAAATTCTCACAATTTAACGATTTTGGTACTCGCGCTTCCTTTCTATAATACCTTCGAATCATATATTCGCCCCTTTGGCGGATGTTCGGGGATTTGGGATGAGCGTGGGTGCGAAGGACGCCGGGGCCGACCAGTTGGCCGCCTTGGCCGCCGTGAAGGGCATGAAGGGATATGTGGGCGTCGCCTCGGTGATGCTCAACGTGCTGGCGCTCGCCTTGCCGCTGGCTCTGCTGCAGATCTACGACCGCATCATTCCCAACAGCTCGCACGGCACCTTGCTGATCCTGCTGGCCGGCGTGGCGGGCGCCGTCATGCTGGAAGCCCTGCTTCGGGTGGCGCGCACCGAGATCGTCAGCTGGGCCGGCGTCAAGTTCGAGCACCGCGCCGGCTGCGAGGCGTTCGGCCGCATCATGTCCACCCCCGCGGACGAGTTGGAGCGTACCGGCGCCGGCGAGCTGATCGAGCGGCTGTCGGGCCTGCCCACCGTGCGCGAGGTGTTCTCCGAGCAATGGGCGCTGGTCCTGTGCGACCTGCCCTTCGTCTTCCTGTATCTGGCCGCCATCGCCTACGTGGCCGGCTGGCTGGTGGTGGCGCCGGTGCTCATGCTGGCCGGCTTCGTCGGCTTCGCCGCGTGGTCCACCCGCAGCGTCGGCAGGTCCATCCAGGACTTCAACCAGGTCCGCGACCGCCGGCAGAACTTCAACATCGAGGTCATCCACGGCATTCACGCCGTCAAGTCCATGGCCATGGAAGGCCAGATGATCCAGCGCTACGCCCGCCTGCAGGAAAGCGTGGCGCGGGCCAACCACCAGGTGGTGCTGGGCAATTCCAAGGCCCTGGCGGTGGGACAGGCCTTCTCCCAACTGCTGACCCTGGTGCTGGTGGTGGGCGGCGGCTGGCTGGTGGTCCGGGGCCACCTTACCGTCGGCGGCCTGTCCGCCTGTACCTTGCTGGGCGGCCGTGCCCTCCAGCCGGTACAGAAGGCGGTGGCCATGTGGACCCGTTTCCAGACCGCGCGCCTGATGCGGAGCCGTTTCACCTCGCTGCTGGAACTGCCGACCGAGACCCGACCGGCCCAGCCCCAGTCCTGCGCCCTGGCCGGTGCCGTCACCCTGCGCAACGTCGCCTTCGGCTTCGGCGGCGAGGGTGACACGCTGTTCCGCGGCCTCGACCTCGACGTCCGCCCGGGCGAGCGGGTCGCCATCGCCGGCGACAACGGCTGCGGTAAGTCCACCCTGCTGCGCCTCATCCTGGGCGCTTCCAAGCCGGCCGAGGGCGAGGTGCTGCTGGACGGCGTTCCGGTGGAGCGCTTCGACCCCGAGGAACTGCGCCGCGGCGCCATCGCCTACGTGCCCCAGTACAGCGACCTGTTCCGCGGCACCATCATGGACAACCTGACCATGTTCCGCCCCGAGCTGCGCAAGCCGGCCCTGGCCATCGCCAAGGACCTGGGGCTGGACGAGGTGGTGTTCCGCCTGCCCGGCGGTTACGACACCCGCATCGGCGACGGCTCCACCGAGGCCCTGCCGCGCGGCGTCGCCCAGCGCATCGCCGTGGTGCGCGCCCTGGCCACCCGCCCGCGCATCCTGCTGTTCGACGAGGCCAACGCCTCCATGGACGGCCCCGGTGACGAACAGCTGCGCCGCTATCTGGAATCTCTCGACCGCGACTGCACCATGATCCTGATCACCTTGCGCCCCAGCCTGCAGAAACTGGCCGACCGGGTGCTGGTGCTCAAGGGCCAGCGTCTGGAACCCAAGGCGCCCACGCCGTCGGCGCCGTCGCCCGCGCCGGCCGATGCCCCCGCCGTTGCCGTCGGGAGGGCGGCCGAATGAGCCAGTCTCCCGCCGCGGACCTGGGCTGGGGCGCCGCCACCGCCACCGCCGAACTGACCGAGCAACAGGCCGTCCAGGGTGTGCTGGGCGGCTTCCGCGCCGTCACCGATCTGGCTGCCTGCGTGCTGCCGCTGCTCCAGGCGCTGCGCTGGGACGGCGACCTGGTGCACGTGGCCGAGGCGCTGCCGCACTTCGCCGACCGCCTGGACCTTACCGACCTGCTGAACGTCATGGCCAACATGGGCTACGCCAGCACGTCCGAGCGCCTGCGCCCGTCGCGCATGGACCCGCGGCTGATGCCGTGCCTGTACCTGCCCGAGGGCGAGTACGCCATGGCCATGGTGCTGGTCCGGCGCGAGGGCGACCATGTGATCGCCTTCGACGCCGCCGCCCGCTCCTACGTCACCATCCCGGCGCCGGACGCGCGCGGCACCATCTATCTGTTCCATACCCTGGGCGAGGACGAGCGGGTCGAGACGGAGGAGGCGCCCAGGAACTTCGTCCGCCAGGTGCTGAACCGCTTCAAGCCCCTGTTCGGCCAGATGCTGTTCGCCAGCCTGGCGTCGAACCTGCTGGTGCTGGCGACGCCGCTGTTCATCATGTCCATCTACGACAAGTACCTGCCCACCGGGTCGTGGACCATCCTGGGCTCGCTGCTTGCCGGCGTGGCGGTGGCGGTGCTGGGCGATTTCGCCATCCGCTCGGTGCGGGCCCGCATGATCGCCTATATCGGCGCCCGCCTGGATCACCTGCTGGGGCTGGCCATCTTCCGCCGGTTGCTGCTGCTGGCGCCGCCCTATACCGAGCTGGCCAACCCCAACGCCCAGATCGCCCGGCTGCGCGACTTCGAACTGGTGCGCGAGTTCTTCACCGGCCCGCTGGCCACCACCCTGTCCGAGATGCCGTTCGTGCTGGTGTTCCTGGTGGCCATGGGGGTGATGGCCGGGCCGCTGGTGGCGGTTCCCGCCGGCGCCCTGGTGGTGTTCCTGCTGGCGGCCCATTTCGCCCGTCCGCTGGTGGAGCGCCGGGTGGTGGCGTCGACGCGGGCGTCGTCGCGGCGCCAGGAATTCCTGGTGGAGGCGCTGTCCAAGCCGCGCGCCATCAAGGAGGCCGGGGCCGAACAGGTGTGGCGCGAGCGTTACCGCACCCTGTCGGCCGAGGCGGGGCTGAAGGGCCATTCCGCCGCTCGCGCCCTGGCGGTGGTGTCGGCCATGTCCCAGGCCGCCGTGGTGCTGACCGGCCTGCTGACGCTGGGCTGGGGCGTCATCCGCGTGCTCGACGGCGCCATGACCGTGGGCGCGCTGATGGCCTCGATGATCATGGTGTGGTGGATCCTGCGGCCCTTGCAGACCGCCTTCTCGCTGTTCTCGCAGATCGAGCGGGTGCAGGCCTCGGTGGCGCAGATCAACCGGCTGATGCAGGTGCGGCCCGAGCGCCTCGGCGCCCCGGCGGTGCAGTCGCAGCCGCGTTTCTCGGGGCGCCTGACCCTGTCCAACGTGTCCTTGCGCTATCATCCCGATGCCGATCCGGCGGTGCTGGGCGCCTCGTTCCAGGTGGAGCCGGGCGAGATCCTCGCCCTGGTCGGTCCCAACGGCTGCGGCAAGTCCACCATGCTCAAGCTGATGCTCGGCCTGTACCGGCCGCAGACCGGCTCGGTCATGCTGGACAACGTGGACATCCGCCAGCTCGACCCCATCGAGCTGCGCCGCGCCATGGCCTATGTGCCGCAGCAGCCCGAGATGTTCTTCGGCACGGTGGCGCAGAACCTGCGCCTGGTGCGCCCCATCGCCACCGAGGACGAACTGCGCTGGGCCTGCCAGGAGGCCGGCGTGCTGGCCGAGATCGAGGCCCTGGACAACGGTTTCGAGACCCGCCTGGGCGATGGCCGCACCGACCGCATCTCGTCGAGCTTCCGCCAGCGCCTGTCGCTGGCCCGGGCCTATCTCAAGCGGGCGCCGGTGACCCTGTTGGACGAGCCGGCCTCGGGCCTGGACTTCATGGCCGACCGCCACTTCATGGTCACGCTGGAGCGCATGCGCGGCCACGGCACGGTGGTGCTGGTGACCCACCGCCCCAGCCACCTGAAGCTGGCCGACAAGATCGTAGTGATGCAACAGGGCCAGGTGCGCATGGCCGGCCCGGCCAAGCAGGTGCTGGACCGCCTGCCCGCCGGCTTCTTCTGAGAGAATCCCAATGACCGAACTCGCCGCCCACCCCGGATCGCCCGTGAAGCTGGAAAAGGCCTCGCGCCAGGTGCGCCATCTGGCCCATTTCGCCATCGTCGAGGAAGCCGGCATGTCCGCCGTCTCGCGGCTGTCGGTGATCATCGTCAGCGCCGTGGTGGTGGGCTTCGCGGTCTGGGCCGCCTTCATGAAGATGGACGAGGTGGCCTCCACCTTCGGCTCGGTGGTGCCGGCCAAGTCGGTGCAGGTGGTGCAGCATCTGGAAGGCGGCATCGTCCGCGACATCCTGGTGCAGGACCGCGCCATGGTCGAGGCCGGCCAGGTGCTGGTGCGCCTGGACCCGGTCCAGGCCACCGCCGAGATGGAGCAGGCGGAAAGCCGGCGCGTCGGCCTGATGCTCAAGGCCGAGCGCCTGCGCGCCTTCGTCGAGGCCCGCAAGCCCGATTTCGGCGTGGTGGCCGAGAAGTATCGCGGCCTGGCCGCCGACCAGATCGACATCCTGCGCGCCGATTCCGAGCGCTGGCTGTCCCAGGCCAACGTGCTGCGGGAGCAGCTGTCGCAGAAGCGCGAGGAGATCGCCGCCGCGAGCGCCCAGGAACGCAGCGTGCGCGAGCAGCTGGCGCTGGTGGCGGAAGAGGCGCAGATGCGCGAGACCCTCTACAAGGCCGGCCACACCAGCAAGGTGGACTACTTCGCCGTGCTGCGCCAGAAGGCCGCCATCGAATCGGAGATCTCGCGCCTGCAGGGCCAGCAGCGCACCGCCGGCAAGGCCATCGAGGAGCTGGAACGCCGCCTGGCCGACCTGGACAACAACCAGCGCCAGGACGCGCTGAAGGATCTGGGCACGGTCACCGCCGAACTCTCGCAGGTGGAGGAATCGGTGGCCCGCCTGCAGGATCGCGTCCATCGCCTGGACGTGGTGGCGCCGGTGCGGGGCTACGTGCAGAACCTCAAGGCCAAGACCGTGGGCGCGGTGGTGCCCGCCGGCGGCCAGATCATGGAGATCGTCCCGGTGGACGACGACCTGCTGGTGGAAACCAAGATCAACACCCGCGACGTCGGCCATCTGGCGCCGGGCCAGAAGGTCATCATCAAGGTCGCTTCCTACGACTTCGTCCGCTACGGCTCGGTGCCGGGGACGCTCAAGTCGGTGTCGGCCACCACCTACCTGGATGAGAAGGACAACACCCCCTACTACAAGGGCTGGGTCCAGATGGAGCATCCCTGGGTGGGCGACCAGGCGGCGGGCAATTCGGTGCTGCCCGGCATGACCGTGCAGGCCGACATCGTCACCGGCGAGAAGACCTTGCTGCAATATCTGCTAAAGCCGATCCACGCCTCGGTGGCGCAAGCCTTCCACGAGCGCTGAGAAACGGCAGGGAATGGGGAGGGGCGACATGGCGGACGACATCGAGACCACCGGGACCGAAGGCCCGAGCGCGGATCACAACCTGCAGACCCTGGATGCCCTGCATCTGGACGGCAAGGGCGCCCCCACCCTGGACGACGCCGACGAGCGCTCGCTGGCCGACCTGGGCGACACCCGTCCCGAGGACGTCACCGGCAACGCCAACGTCCAAAGCGCCGGCCGCACCACCTTCGAGCAGATGGTGCAGGGCGGCATCCGCGAGCAGGCGGCGGTTCCCACCGGCGATCAGGTGGTGGTCGACATCGTCCAGCCCACCAGCCGCGACAACACCGTCGAAGCCCGCTTCGACAACGTGCAGCCCACCTTCGCCCCCGTTCCCGACCTGCCCGCGCCCGAGGCCCGCCCCCAGTCTCCGGCACCCGGTTCGTTTGCCCCCGACCCGGTGATCACCCGTCCGCCCGAGGTGCTGCCGGCCGCGGACGCTCTCGCCACCGACGGCGCGCCCGCCGCCGCTCCCGTGGCCGAGGCGCCCGCGCCCGAGGCGCCGCTGCCGCAGCCCGAACCGGCGCCGGCGGACGAGGAGGTCATCCCCAAGGTGGCCGATGCGCCGAGGGTGCTCGCCGGTGCCGGCGCCGGCGTCGAGGACAACCTCACCAAGCTCGATATCACGGTCGCCACCAACGACCAGGACGGCGGTTCGGAAACCATTACCGCCATTACCATCGCGAACGTGCCGGCGGGTTTCACCTTCGTGGATTCTCAGGGCAACGCGGTCGGCGTCAGCCTGGGCGGCGGCATATGGTCGTTCGTGCAGGCCGACCTGACCGATCTCTACCTGCGCCAGCCCGGCGACTATTCGGGCGATCTGCAACTGACGGTGTCGGCGACCTCGACCGAGGGCAACGGCTCCACCGCCACCACCACGACGGTGGTGCCGGTGCATGTGGAGGCCGTCGCCGACATGCCGACCTTGGGCGTGCGCGACACCGCCGGCATGGAAGATACCGCCATCGCCCTCGACATCTCCGCGGCCGCCACCGACGTGGACGGCTCGGAATCCGTCAAGGTCTATGTGGAGAACGTGCCGGCGGGCGCCGTGCTCAATCACGGCACCCAACTGACCCAGCCGCTGACGGTGGACGGCCACACCTTCGCCGCCGGCACCTGGGTGCTGGACCCGGCCCAGGGTGACCTGGCCGGCCTGACCATCACCCCGGCCGCCAACGACAGCGACGATTTCACCCTGCAGGTCGCTTCGGTGTCCACCGAGGGGCAGAACGGCGCCACCGCCCTGCACGGTCCGCTGGCGTTGAAGGTGGACGTGGGGATCGAGGCGCCGGTGGTCAGCGGTTCGGGCGCCGGTTTCGAGGGCCAGTGGTCCACCCTGTCGCTCCAGGGCACCATCACCCACGACCTGCCCGGCGATCAGGAAACCCTGCGCTATTACATCGAGGAACCGCCCGCCGGGGTGCAGTTGCGGTTCGGCGACGGCGCCACTCTGCCGTCGGTGGTCACCATCGGCGGCAAGCGCCTGATCGAGGTGACCGGGCACCTGGACGACACCCAGGTGCGCTGGGCGGATTCCGATTCCAACGCGCCCATCACCGTGACGCTGGTCGGCGTGGTCGATGACGGCGATGGCGACACCGCCCTGGGCCAGCCCTTCTCGGACTGGAACATGGCTTCCGCCGAGATCACCGTGGCCCTGACCGGCCAGGCCCAGGCCCCCGGCCTGGCTACCGTGGACGTGGCCGGCATGGAGGATACCTCCATCAGCCTGGCGGGCAAGATCACCCCCGCCTGGGTCGGTGCCGACGCCTCCGAGGACCGCTTCGTCTATATCAGCGGCGTGCCCGCAGGGGCCAAGCTGATGGTGGGCGGCCACGAGGTGCTGCCGGAAAGCGTCACCCTGACCCATACCGACGCGTCGGGCAGCAGCGCCGTGCTGGACCTGAGTGCCGGCTACAAGCTCTCTCCCGCCGACCTGTCGAGCCTGGCGATCATTCCCGCCGACAAGGATTCCGCCGACTTCACCCTGACCGTCTATGCCGCCCAGGTGGAAAAGGACGGGGTGCACGACGCTGCGGTCAGCGCCGCCCAGACCATCAACGTGGATGTGGGCATCGTCGCCCCGACGGTGGCGGGTTCCGGCTCGGGCTTCGAGGGCCAGTGGACCACCCTGGACCTGACCCAGACCATTAACCACGACCTGCCCGGCGACCAGGAGACGCTGAAGGTCTATCTGGAGGGCGTGCCCTCGGGCGTGTCGCTGCAGTTCAGCGACGGCCAGCCGGTGCCCTACGACAGCACCAGCGGGCGCTATGACGTCACCGGCCACCTGAACGACGTGCAGGTGAGGTACGACGACGCGGATGCCCATGGCACCATCACCTTCACGGTGCACGGCATCGTCCACGACACCGATGCGGGAACCGGCCGCGACACCCCCATCACCGACACGGTGGCGCCCGACTGGGCCCAGTCGTCGGCGCAGGTGAGCGTGACCGTCGGCGCCCAGGCCGACGCGCCGGGCCTGACGGTGGAGGCGGCGGCGGGGATGGAAGACAGCGCCATCGCCATCGGCGGCAAGATCCACGTGACTTGGACCGACAACGACAGTTCGGAAAGCCACGTGGTCTACATCCAGAACGTGCCGGCGGGCTCGGTGCTGAAATCGGGCGGCACCACCTTCACGGCGCTGGACCACGACGTCACCCTGACCCATGTGGATGCCGGCGGCAGCCACAGCGTGGTGACCATCCCGGCGGGCTCCTATGTGGTGACCGAGGCGCAGCTGGGCGGCCTGACCATCACGCCGCCGGCCAATGATTCGGCCGACTTCACCCTGAAGGTGGTCGCCGCCTCCAGCGAGACCAGCAACGGCGATTCGGCGGTGTCGGGCACGGCGCTGGACCTTCCGGTGGATGTGGGCATCGTCGCCCCGACGGTGGCGGGTTCCGGCTCGGGCTTCGAGGGCCAGTGGACCACCCTGGACCTGACCCAGACCATTAACCACGACTTGCCCGGCGACCAGGAGACGCTGAAGGTCTATCTGGAGGGCGTGCCCTCGGGCGTGTCGCTGCAGTTCAGCGACGGCCAGCCGGTGCCCTACGACAGCACCAGCGGGCGCTATGACGTCACCGGCCACCTGAACGACGTGCAGGTGAGGTACGACGACGCGGATGCCCATGGCACCATCACCTTCACGGTGCACGGCATCGTCCACGACACCGATGCGGGAACCGGCCGCGACACCCCCATCACCGACACGGTGGCGCCCGACTGGGCCCAGTCGTCGGCGCAGGTGAGCGTGACCGTCGGCGCCCAGGCCGACGCGCCGGGCCTGACGGTGGAGGCGGCGGCGGGGATGGAAGACAGCGCCATCGCCATCGGCGGCAAGATCCACGTGACTTGGACCGACAACGACAGTTCGGAAAGCCACGTGGTCTACATCCAGAACGTGCCGGCGGGCTCGGTGCTGAAATCGGGCGGCACCACCTTCACGGCGCTGGACCACGACGTCACCCTGACCCATGTGGATGCCGGCGGCAGCCACAGCGTGGTGACCATCCCGGCGGGTTCCTACGTGGTGACCGAGGCGCAGCTGGGCGGCCTGACCATCACGCCGCCGGCCAACGATTCGGCCGACTTCACCCTGAAGGTGGTCGCCGCCTCCAGCGAGACCAGCAACGGCGATTCGGCGGTGTCGGGCACGGCGCTGGACCTGCCGGTGGATGTGGGCATCGTCGCCCCCACGGTGGCGGGTTCCGGTTCGGGCTTCGAGGGCCAGTGGACCACGGTAAACCTGACCCAGACCGTCAACCACGACCTGCCCAGCAACCAGGAAACCCTGGAGGTCTATCTGGAGGGCGTGCCCTCGGGCGTGTCGCTGCGTTTCAGCAACGGCCAGCCGGTGCCCTACGACAGCACCAGCGGACGCTACAATGTCACCGGCCACCTGAACGACGTGCAGGTGAAGTATGACGATCCGGACGCCAATGCGCCCATCACCTTCACGGTGCACGGCATCGTCCACGACACCGATGCGGGAACCGGCCGCGACACCCCCATCAGCGACACGGTGGCGCCCGACTGGGCCCAGTCGTCGGCGCAGGTGACGGTGACGCTGACCGGCCAGGCCCACGCGCCGACCCTGTCCACGGTCAACGTGGGCGGCATGGAAGACACCGTCATCAGCCTGGCGGGCAAGATCAACCCGGTGTGGTCGGGCACCGACGCGTCGGAAGACCATGTGGTCTACATCACCGGCCTGCCCAGCGGCGCCCAACTGCTGCTGGACGGCGTCAAGCTTGACCCGGTGGGTTCGGTGACCCTGACCCATACCGGTCCGGGCGGCAGCTCATCGCAGACGCTGACCGGCGCCTACCGCATCGACCCCGCCGATCTGGACAAGCTGGCCATCAAGCCGGCCGCCAACGATTCAACCGACTTCACCCTCAACGTCACCGCCGCCCAGGTGGAGCAGGACGGGACCCACGACGCCCAGGTGGCCACCGCCACCGTGCGGGTGGACGTGGGCATCGAGGCGCCGCTGGTCAGCGGCTCGGGCCACGGCCTGGAGGGCCAGTGGACGACGCTGTCGCTGAGCGGCACCATCACCCACGACCATCCGTCGCCCCAGGAAAGCCTGAGCGTCTACATTCAGGGCGTGCCGGCGGGCGCCGAGATCCGCTTCGCCAACGGCACCTCGCCCAGCGTGGTGTGGATCAACGGGGTCAAGCATTACGACGTCACCGGCCATTTGAACGACACCCAGGTGCGCTGGACCGACGGGCTGTCCGACGTCGACATGGACCTGACGGTGCGCGCCATCGTCAAGGACACGGACGCCGGCACCAATCCCTACGCGGCCACCAAGCCCGGCGAGAACACCATCGGCGACACCCTCGCGCCGGACTGGAACGACGCCACCTATTCCTTCACCGTCGCCATCGACGCGGTGGCGCAGGGGCCGGGCCTGACCGCCCAGGCCATCGGCCTGGAAGACAAGTGGGTGGACATCGACATCACCGACACCCTGGTGGACCCGGCCACCCAGACCCTGGGCAACGTCTACATCCAGGGCCTGCCCGCCGGCCTCTACCTGGCCGATTCCCAGGGCAACCCGCTGGATGCCGCCAGCCACCACACCAGTTCGGCCATCACGCTCACCTCGTCCTCGGGGTCGGTGACCATTCCCGCCGGCGCTTGGGTGCTCAGCCCGGCCGAGCTGTCGGGCCTGCGCATCTACGGCCTGACCGCCAACAGCGACGCCGACATCAGCGGCGTCAAGGTGACGGCCGCCACCACCGAGCCTGGGCGGCCTGCTGCCCGACGGCACGCGCGACGTGGTGGCCCAGGCCTCGGGCTATACCCGGGTCAACGTGAGCATCCCGGTCTATGCCGACGCGGACGTCCCCACCCTGGTGTTGGACGGCGGCGTGGCCGGCGTGGTCCACATCATCGAGGAGGACGACCTGCTCGTCCTCGACAGCTCGGTGGTGGACGCCGCTTTGGGCGAGCCCAGCGTCAACGGCTGGCAGAGCAGCGACCAGTCGGAAACCCTGACCATCCGCATCCGTCCGGTGGAACAGGGCGAGCGGCTGCTGCTGAACGATACCGAACAGGCGCTCAAGCCGGGCGGCTATTGGGAGGTGTCGGCCAAGGACATCCTGGACGGCAAGGTTTCCATCGGCGGCATCGCCAACTGGGCGACTTCGGGCAATGACCGGCTGCATTTCGACGTCATGGCCGTGGCCACCGAGTCCGAGCAGGCCAGCTCCACCGTGGACCAAAAGTTGCTCGATGCCGGCCTGACCAGCGCCGCCGACCCGCGCGCGCTGCAGGCCGACAGCGGCTGGCAGACCCTGACCCTGCAGGTCACCCCCAAGGCCGACAAGGTGACGCTGACCGCCACCGCCACCGGCGACGAAGACACCGCCATCGCCTTCGAGCCGCGCATCCAACTGAAGGATCTGGACGGTTCGGAAACGGTGGCGGACGTCACCATCACCTCCACCGATCCCGACCTGATCAACGGCAAGCTGATCTTCAACGGGGTCGAGCGGGTGCCGGAGCACAATGCCGACGGCAGCTATACCTGGACCTTCTCGGCCGGCGAGCTGACCCCGACCACCGCCGGATCCAAGACCGACTTCACCTTGAAGGGGCTGGTGTTCCAGCCGGCCGCCCATTCGGCCGGCGACGTGGGCGAGAACCACAACACCACCATCACCGTGATCACCCAGGATTCCAACGGCGACACCATGCCCACCACGGCGGATGTCAGCATCGACATCCTGAAGGTGGCGGATGCGCCCATCGTCACCGTGGGCGGCTCGGCCGCCGCCGGCCAGACGGTGCACCTGAGCGAAGACCTGGTCGGCATGCTGAATCTCGACGCCCGCCTGGTGGACGGCGCCGCGCCCGACCCCGAGACGCTGTCCAGCGCCCAATTGTCCGGCGTGCCGGAAGGCTGGATGGTGGGTTATAGGGCCCCGGACGGCCTGTGGACCGCCGCCAGCGTGGTCAGCAAGGAGGGCGGCTTCGTCACCTACACCATCGACCCGGCCCGCATCGGGCAGGTGGCGGTGCGCGGCCCGTCCAACCTGCACGTCTCGGCCGCCGACGCGCCGACGCTGACCTTCACCGCCACCTCGTCCGAGACCGGCACCACCGGCATCCTGGCCGGGCATGAAAGCGCCTCGACCTCGCTGTCGTTCAAGCTGGCCATCGACGCGGTGGCCGACGCGCCCAACCTGCTGGTCACCCATGCGCGGACCTTCGAGGACACCGCGGTCCGGCTGGACATCCGCGCCCTGCTGACCGACACCGACCAGTCCGAGGCCATCGGCGCCGTCTACATCAAGGGCTCGGCCGGCGCCACCTATTGGGACAGCGCCGACGTCCACTGGGATGCGCAGAGCCAGAGCTGGACCGGCAGCGCCCATGCGGTGGGCGTGCGCGGCACCCTGGCCGCCGACGGCACCTGGACCGATGACCCCAACGGCCTGGACTACAAGTTCACCGCCGGCCAGCTGGGCAGCCTGTTCCTGCTGCCCAAGCACGATTCCAACGTGGATCTGGTGGGCAACGACGCCCTGACGGTGGTGGCGCAATCGGTGGAGGGCAGCAACGGCAGCCACGCCGAAACCAGCGCCAGCCTGCAGGTCCTGATCACCGGCGTGTCCGACGGCGTCGTCATCGATGCCGGCTACGTGGACGCCAACGGCAGGCTGATCGCCCATGGCGTCGAGGACCAGGCGGTGGACGGCTCGGCCCATGCCGGCGCGGTCATCGATCCCGGCTTCGGCCATTACCACGCCGTCGACACCGACGGCTCCGAGACCCTGTCCATCGTCCTGCGCGACGTTCCCGCCAATGTGGGTGTCGAGATGGTGGCCGGCTACGAGAAGTACCTGCGCTACATTGGCAGGGACGCCGACGGCAATACCCAGTGGGCCATCGATCCCACCGATGACGCCCTGTCGAAAGTGCGCTTCACCACCCCGGCCAACTATGCCGGTAAGTTCGACGTGGAACTGGAGCTGATCACCACCGAGGATGACGGTGCCTCGGCCAGTTCGCTGCGCACCCTGACGGTGGACGTGGCGGCGGTGACCGACAAGCCGTCGCTGTCGCTGTCCGGCAGCGGGACCGAGGACCAGGGCGCGCCGGTGGCCTTCACCATCCAGACGAATCCCGCTGACACCACGTCGGAAAGCCCGGAACATATCAGCCAGATCACCATCAACATCGATGTGCCCGCCGGCATTCCCGCGGGAACGCTGAAGCTGCACCTGGGCGGCGAGGTGGTGACGGTGGACGGCGGGGTGGAATTCACCATCAAGCCGGGCGACGCCCTGTGGTCCAATTACGATCCGGCCACCGGCAAGCTGACCGGCCTCAGCCTGGAAGGCCTGCCCAACGGCTGGTCCAGGGACATTCCTGTCACGGTGACCGCCACCTCGGTGGAAGACATCGACGGCACCGCCGCGCCGGCCACCAACACGGTCACCGGCAAGATCGTGATCGAAGCCCGGGCCGATGCTCCCACCTGGAGCCTGGACGCCGCCGGCGGTGGCACCGTGGATCATCCGGTGTCCCTCGATCTGAGCGCCACCCTCAACGACCCCGACGGGTCGGAGAGCATCTACTTCATCGTCGAGGACGTTCCCGACGGCGTCATCCTCAACCACGGCTACAACAACGGCGACGGCACTTGGACGGTGCCCTATACGCCCGGCGTGCCCGGATGGTCGCTCACCGCCACCTCCCATTACACCGGCCAGGCCGCCCTGAAGGTGACCGCCGTGGTGGTGGACCACGATCCCGATGGCGGTGCCGATACCAAAGTGTCCGAGGCCAAGACCTTCAACCTGACCATCACCGATCCCGGCGGGACCGGCGGCGGCGAGTGGTCGGCGCTGAACCCTGTGGCGCCCACCCTGGCGGGCGATCCGCAGGCCGGCACCGAGGACGTGCCCTTCGGCCTGGGCGGCGTCGCCGCCTCGGGCGGAACCGGCAACGACGCCCTCAGCGCGCTGGTGGTGGTCGACCTGCCCGCCGGCGCCCAGGTGGTTGGCACCACCGACGGCAACGGCGCCGCCATTGCCTGGTACAATCCGATCACTGGCCATTGGACGGTGGACCCCAACCATCTGGCCGATTTCAAGGTGGTGGCCGACGAGGACGCCTCGGGTCCGGTCTTCCTCGACATCCGTGCGGCCACGCTGAACGGCGGCGCCACCACCGGCCATGTCAACGTGGTCGATCTGGCGCCCGTCACCGACGGCGGTTCGTTCAGCATGGCGCCGGTCGGCCCGGTCGCCGAGGATTCGCCCAAGGTACCGGTGACCCTGACGCTCACCCAGGCGGATGACGACCACTCGGAATCCCTGGCGACCGATCAGGTCACCATCAAGAACCTGACCCCGGGCGCCAAGCTGTACTACGACAGCGGCAACGGCCCGGTGCTGCTGACCGCCGATGGCGACGGCACCTACCACCTGCCCATCCCGGGCATTACCGGCAAGGCGAGCACGACACTGTCGGGCCTGTACGTGGAGCCGCCGGCCCAATTCAGCGGCAAGGTCAGCTTCACCGTCGGCACGGTGTTCCAGGAGGCGGGCTCGGCGCTGCAGGTGCCGGTGTCGCAGACCTTCTCGATCAATGTCGCGCCGGTGGTGGACACACCTACCATCACCGTGGCCGACCATACGGGTGCCGAGGACAGCGCCATTTCGCTGCACGCCACCATCAATGCGCCCGACGTCATCGGCGCCGGCCAGTACGGGTCCGAATACCTGTCGGTGATCATCGGCGGCGTGCCCGATGGCGCGGGGGTGCTGGGCGCCACCTACAACAACGACCACACCTGGACGGTGAAGAGCGGCAACATTGAGCTGGTCAACGGCCAGGCGACGCTGAAGAACGTCAGCATCGTACCGCCGCAGGACTATTCGGGCACCATCCACCTGTCCATCAAGACCTACACGCTGGAATCCTCCGACCGCGGCCTGGGGGCGCAGTCCGACTACGCCACCTTCGACCTGCACGTCACCGGCGTGGCCGATGTCCCCACCGCCAATCCGGTCGGCCGTGCCGGCGATGAGGATGCGGTGGTGGCGCTCGATTTCGACGCCGAGCTGATCGACACCAGCGAGACCATCAGCGTCATCGTGCGCGGCGTTCCCACCGATGCCACCCGGGCCGGAGCGCCCTTCGTCGAGGTGGACGAGGACGGCGCGCCGGTAAGGGACGCCCACGGCGACTACATCCCGGTGGGCGTCGAGATCCAGGTGGACGCCAATGGCGATCCGCTGCTCGACCCCGCCACCCACCTGCCGCTGGCGGTGACCGGCGCCACCCATACCGGCGTCTGGTGGATCGCCGCCGCCGATGTGGCCAAGGTGGGCTTCATGGGGCCGGTGGACGTCTCGGGCACCATCGCCATGACGGTCCAGACCATGAGCCAGGACGACGACAGCGTCGCCCTCGGCAACCGGATGCCGTTCACCGTGCGCCTGGACGGCGTCGCCGACACGCCGACCCTGACCATCGCCGATCTGGCCCCGGCCGACGACGCCACCCAGGCCGCCGGCACCGAGGACGGCGACATCGCCGTGGGCATCGCCGCCCTGGTCACCGACGTCACCAATGACGGCCCCGACGGCGAAACCGTCGAGGTGCTGATTACCGGCGCTCCCGCCGGCACCCTGTTCGTCACCGCCGCCGGCCAGACCATCGGTGTCGAGAGCGACGGCTGGTGGCACATCCCCTCCGCCGCGTTGGATGGCCTGGCCGTGCGGCCGCCGGCCGATTACGATCAGGATTTCACCTTGCGGGTGGTGGCCAAGACCACCGAGGGCGACACCACCGCGGTCTCGGCCGAGCAGACCCTGGCGGTGCACGTGGCGGCGGAGAACGACGCCGCCACCGGCCGGGTGATCGGCGCGCCGGGGTGGAGCGTCACCGCCGGCCAGTGGGACGAGCCGCTGCGGGTCATCCCCGACGGCGACGGCAGCGGCGCCAGCTTCGACATCACCGATGTGGACGGCTCCGGCCTGTCCAAGGTGGAGGTCGCCATCGGCTCGGCCAAGGCCGGCGACACCCTCGGCCTGGAAGGCGTGGGCGTGGTCCGCGACGGCCAGGGCCACCTGGTGGTGCAGGGCACCGACATCCAGGTGTCCTATGACGCCGCCACCCACACGCTGACCTTCACCGGCGCGGCCAGCCACGCCCAGTACGAGGCGCTGGTGGAAAAGGTCATCCTGTCCACCACCAATACCAGCGGCGCGCTGGCGGCGGGCAACCGCAGCATCGGCATCACCCTGTACGACGACGCCGTACCGCCCACGGCCTCCACGGTGACCACCAACGCCAACGTGGCTGCCGGCTCGTTCCTGTCGGCGGCGGCGCTGGGCACCGTGGCGTGGAACGCCGACGGTACCATCCACAACTTCGCCGAGGGCGGCACCCTGTCCGCCAGCGGCGGCAGCGGTATCGAGGACGTGCCGCTGAAGCTCACCCTCGACGCCGCCTTGGCCGACGGCAGCGAAAAGGGCTTCGTCATCCTCGGCGACCTGCCCGACGGCGCCGTTTTGGTCAACGGCCAGGGCGCGGCCATCGGCATGGAAGTGCAGGTGCAGAACGGCCAGGTGGTGCTGGACGCCAACCACAACCCGGTGGCGGCGACCACCCATACCGGCGTGTGGGCGGTGTCCGTGGGACAGGCCGGCAACGTCTACTTCCAGGGGGCCCATGACCAGGCGGGCTCGTGGACGCTGACCGCCCAGGTGCTCACCATCGACGGGGCCAGCACCCAGGCCGGCCCGGTCTCCACCCTGCAGGTCGCCCTGGCCGACGACGCGCCCCACCTGGCCGCCACCGGCACGGCGCAGGACCCGGTCACCGGCGACAGCCACGGCGTGGTGGCCGAGCCGGTGCACGTGCTGCCCGACGACGCCACCCTGACGGTGGCCGACGTCAACGGCACCATGCTCAGCGGCATGCGGATCGAGATCGCCGCCGGCCCGGCCCATAGCGGCGACGGCCTTGGCCTGTCCGGCCACGACATCGCGCTCGACGCCAATGGCCATTTCGTCATCGACGGTACCGACATCCAGGTGTCGTACGAGAACGGGGTGCTCAGCTTCAACGGCGACGCCAGCACCGCCACCTATGCGGACCTGGCCAAGTCGGTGGTGCTGGCCAATGGCGGCCCGCTGGTGGCGGGCGACCGCACCTTCGGCATCACTCTGTTCGACGAGCAACATCAGGCCAGCAACTTGCTCACCACCACGGTAACCATCGACGACAGCGCCAAGACCCTGTCGCCCGAGGCCCAGGGCGACGTCACTTTCAACGCCTCGGGCTCGGCGGTGCTCAATTGCGGCGATGGCGACGACACCGTGCATATGCATGCCGGCCTGGCCTACGACACGGTCAACGGCAATGGCGGTACCGACACGCTGATGATGGACATCGGCACCGGGCAGCCGGGCGACTGGGTGTTCCTGGTGGACGGCAGCGACCTGACCCTGGTGGCGGCGACCGACCACAGCCAGACGCTGGGAGTCATCCACATCGATACGCCCGGCGCCGTGCCGGCCGGCATTGACGGCCACACGGTGGACGGCGTGGTGTTCAACGGCTCGGTCAACGGCACCATCGAGTTCACCGACCACAGCGTGGTGGCGTTCCACAACATCGAGAAGCTGGGCGCCGGCTGATCTGCGGGCCGGGCAGGCCTGGGCGCCCTTCGCCCGGGTCGGCCCGGCCTCCCTCTTCTATCCCCCAAATAGCGTAATACCGGGGTGCCCCCGGCCATCGTCCTGGAAAAGCTATGGGCTGTACTTTCCCCCACCGGGGCGCCACAACATTTTCCCGCAGGTGGGTTTATCCACAAGACTCGTCTACGACCTGTGGATAATTTGACGACCGTCATACTGCCGTTCATACTCCAAAGGATATGGGCTTTTCGCCAAGGATTGGCCGGGGGTTGACATGACAATCGTGCTCGCTGGAGAGAATCGACTGGCAAAGGACAGTCTGGCGGAAACCATTGGTTCCATGCTGAACATTCCGGTGGTGTGCGTAGACAACCTGGGAGAGGCAGCAGGAATATTTCCTGGAATCAGTGCAGAGTCTCTATTGCTTGTCGATTACGATCTGGCCCGGGGCGCCGAGGATTGGGACCTCTTGCGCTCCCACGTGTCGCCGGCCTTCCGGGTGGCGGTGTTCAGCGCTCCCGGCTCGCCCGACGAAGCCATGCGCTGGCTTCACATGGGCTGGGACGGTTATCTGCCGCGCACCATGTCGGCCTCGGCCATCGTCTGCGCCATCCGTCTGATGCTGCGCGGCGAGCGCTTCGTGCCGTCCATCACCATCGCCGCCACCCAGCGCGTCAGCCTGGAGCCGGCCTTCAGCGAAGGCGGATTGTCGCCGCGCCAGCGCCAGATCCTGTCGCTGGTGGCCACGGGGGCGTCCAACAAGCACATCGCGCGGGCGCTCAGCGTCGAGGAAGTGACGGTGAAGTCGCACATCAAGGCCATCTTCCGCAAGCTGAACGTGCGCTCGCGCACCGAGGCGGCGCGCTATGCCTTCGGCGGCCGCACCCTCGTGCCCGTGGAGGGCATGGGCGCTATTTCCTGACCTCGTAAAGCTGGAAGCCTTCGCCCTCGGCGCGAAGGCGCAGCAGGTCGGGATCGGGGCTGTCGTCGCCCCGATGGGTATACAGCACATAGACATAGTCGTAATGCTGCGGCCAGCGGTCCCAATAGCGGCGTTTGCCCGGCAGTGGGCCGTCGCTGGCGGCCAGCATCTGGCTGATTGTGGGCGGGTCGCCGTCCTCGGTGTCCACCAGGTCGCGCTTGGCCGGGACGATGTCCAGGATCTGCTTGCCCGGCACGCTGAACACGGTGGAGACCAGCGCATCGCGCTCGATCACCGCCAGGCAGGGCACGTGGCTGATGGCCTGGTTGATGGTTTCGCTGCCCGACGGCTGGTCGGCGGTAGCCACCAGCACGGAGGCGCCGGGCGGGATCAGCGCGGTCGAGGCGCGCACCTCGCCGTAGCGCGCCTCCAGGCCCAGCCAATGGGTCTGCACGTCCATGAAGCGGAACAGGCAGACCAGCACCAGGGCGGCATGGAAGGTGCGTCCCGCCGCCCGGCCGGCCTCGGCCGGCCGCAGGAAGCCGATCAGCAGGAAGACGATGGCGATGGGCATGCGCTGGTCGGCCAGCCACGAGCCGAACAGCACCCTGGGCATGGCGAGGAAGACGGCGGCGCTGGTGGCGAACAGCACCCAGCCGGCCGGATGCAGGCGCAGCAGGCGGCGGTGGGCCAGCCACAGCGCCCCGGCCGCCACCGCTGCGGTGAACGCCATGTCGGCGCTGTCGCCGTAGAGCTGGAAGATGGAGGTGAGGCCGTCCATCTTGCCTTGCTGCAGCCACAGCACGTCCGTCGACAGCCCCATGGTCGGGCTGGCCAGCATCAGCAGCGGCACCGGCAGGAAGGGGGCGGCCACCAGCGCCATGCGCCCGGCCAGGGCGGCGAGGCTCAGCGGCCGGCGCTCGCTCCAGCGCCACAGCTCCAGGCTGCCCACCGCCAGCCCGAACAGGCCGACGGCGAACAGGTGGCAGAAGAACAGGGCCATCACGATGGCGGTGGCGGCGGGCAGCCGCAGCCGGGGCGAGCGCCGCTCCAGGGCGATCCATCCCGCCACACCCCACAGCGCGATGCCCAGGCCCAGCAGGTAGTTCATCAGCCCGAACAGCAGCATGCCGTTGTACAGGAACAGGAACGCCACCAGCGGCAGCGGCGAGGTGCGGCCGTAAAGCGCGCGGTGCACCGCCATGGGGCCCGAAGCCAGAAGCGCCAGGGTGGCGAGCACGAAGAGCTGCCCGGCGGGATAGATGCCCACCAGCCGTACCAGCGGCGGCACCACGGCATCCATGATCAGGTTGGGGATGACCGCCCAATGGACGCGGTACAGCCCGGCCAGTACCGGGTCGCCGTCGCCATGGGCCAGGATATGCATGCGCGCCAGATGGTTGACGAAATCCGCCAGCGGCGGCACCGGTCCGGCAAAGATCGGCGCGGCGGCGGCGGCCATCAGGCCGGCGAAGACCAGCAGGCGGGCCTGGCCGGCGGTCAGCGCCTGAACCCAGGCGCGCCAGAGCAGGGCGGCGGACGTCATCATCTGGTTGTGGCCATACTCACGAAAAAGGGGCTGGCCGGATGCCGGCCAACCCCTTCCCGAAACGCGTTGGTGGAGCTGAGGGGAATCGAACCCCTGACCTCCGCAGTGCGATTGCGGCGCTCTCCCATCTGAGCTACAGCCCCACGCGAGGCGCCGAAAATAGGCAAACCGCCCAGATGTGTCAAGCGCGGCATGGGGGCAGCGGGGGCCACGGCGTCACTGCGGCGGGCGGCGCGACGGGCGGCCGTCGGGCAGGGTGTAGGGGAACAGGCCGACGCGGAAACTCTGGGTCATGTGACGGGCCCGGCCAAGGGCCGCTTCCGCCTCCATGGGGCGCAGGATCTCGGTGGCCGCCCGCTCGAACACCTCCAGCCAGCGGTCGAAGGCCTCGGCCGGGAAATCCAGCCGCATGTGGGCGGGGAAGGGGTGGCCGCGATAGCGCCCGGTGCCGAACAGGGCGTGCGACCAGAAATCGGCGACGACGCGGAAATGGCCGGGCCAATCGTGGATGGCCGACTCGAAAATGGGACCCAGCAGGGCGTCCCGCCGGCCCAGTTCGTAGAAGCGCTCCACCAGGCGGTACAGCCTGTCCTCGCGATCGTCGTCGTCCATGGCCCGCACTCCGCCCAACCGTTTGGATGGCGACAGAGTGCCAAACGCCCCCGCGCCGGGCAAGCGATTCGGGGCGCGGCCTCTTGCCAGCGAACCGCTGTATGGGTAGGGTTGGCCCGCGCGCAACCAAACCCGGGGTCCAAGGCCGATGGACGTCATCCTCGTTCCGTTGTTCACGGTCATTCTTATCGCCTTGAAGATCTATTGGTACGTGGTGCTGGCCACGGTGATCTTCAGCTGGCTGCTGGCCTTCGGCGTGGTCAACACCTACAACCACGTGGTCCGCACCATCGGCGACGTGCTGTCGCGGCTGACCGAACCGGCGTTGCGGCCGCTGCGCCGCATCCTGCCCGATTTCGGCCCCGTCGACCTGTCGCCCATCGCGCTGTGGCTGATCATCCTGTTCGTGCAGATGGTGGTCGAGAACCTGCTGCTGGCGATCCACGGGCTATGACGGCGTCGCCGGTCACCACGGTGGCCGACGGCGTGCGGGTGAGGGTCAGGCTCACGCCCAAGGCCGCCCGCGACCGCATCGACGGATTGGCGGCCGAGGCCGATGGCGGCGTGGTGCTGAAGGCATCGGTCACCGCGGTGCCCGAGGACGGCAAGGCGAACGCCGCCCTCATCAAGTTGTTGAGCAAGGAATGGCGGCTGCCCAAATCGGCCATGGACGTGGTTCAGGGCGCCACCGACCGGCGCAAGGTACTCCACATCACCGGCGAGCCGGGGGATCTCCTCGCCCGCCTCGAAGAATGGATGGCGAAGCTGACATGACCGATTCCAACAGCTCCACGGCCAAGCTGATCGACGGCAATGCATTCTCGGCCACGCTGCGCGACGAGATCACCGAGCGCGTCCACCAGATCCGCGACGGCCACCATGTGGTTCCCGGCCTGGCGGTGGTGCTGGTGGGCGAGGATCCGGCCAGCCAGGTCTACGTGCGCAACAAGCACAAGCGCACGGTGGAATGCGGCATGAACTCGTTCGAGCACAAGCTGCCCGCCGACACCACCGAGGCGCAGCTGCTCAATCTGATCGAGGGGCTGAACGACGACGCGGCCGTCCACGGCATCCTGGTCCAGCTGCCGCTGCCCAAGCACATCGACGCCCAGAAGGTCATCGAGGCCATCCGCCCCGACAAGGACGTGGACGGCTTCCATCCGTGGAACGTGGGCAAGCTGGCGGCCGGCGGCATCGGCCTGATCCCGTGCACGCCGCTGGGCTCCATGATGCTGCTGCGCGATACCCTAGGCAAGCTGGCCGGCCTGAAGGCGGTGGTGATCGGCCGCTCCAACATCGTCGGCAAGCCCATGGCGCACCTGCTGATCCGCGAAAGCTGCACGGTCACGGTGGCCCACTCGCGCACTAAGGACCTGCCGGCCGAGGTACGCGCCGCCGACATCGTGGTGGCCGCCGTCGGCCAGCCCGAGATGGTGCGCGGCGACTGGATCAAGCCGGGCGCCACCGTCATCGACGTGGGCATCAACCGCGTCGGCCTGCCCGACGGCAAGACCAGGCTGGTGGGCGACGTCAAGTTCGACGAGGCGGTGCAGGTGGCCGGCGCCATCACCCCTGTTCCCGGCGGCGTCGGCCCCATGACCATCGCCTGCCTGCTGCGCAACACGCTGACCGCCTGCGCCCGCCTGCACCGGCTGGACATCCCCGAGGCCGAGCCCTGGGCCTGAGGCCGGGAGAGGCGGGAACATGACCGGCGGACTGTGGCAACTGGTGCTGGCGGTGGTGGTCTTCCTGGCCAGTCACAGCCTGACCAACCGGCGGGTCTTCCGCAGCCGGGCCGAGGCCGCGCTGGGCGGCAGCCGGGGCTTCACCATCGCCTATTCGCTGCTGTCGCTGCTGCTGCTGGGCTGGATGATCGCCGCCTATCGCGACGCCCCCACCGTGCTGGTGTGGGGGCAGCAGCCGTGGATGCGCTGGGTGCCGGTGCTGGTGATGCCGGTGGCCTCCATCCTGGCGGTGGCCGGCCTGACCACGCCCAATCCCTTCTCCATCGGTCCCGGCGGCCGCGGCTTCGACCCCGCCCGCCCGGGCATCCTGCGCCTGACCCGCCATCCAGTGCTGTGGGCCGCCGCCCTGTGGGCCGGCGCCCATATCGTTCCCAACGGCGACGTCGCCGCCCTGACCCTGTTCCTGCCGCTGGTGGTGCTGGCCCTGGCCGGCCCGCGGATGCTGGACCGCAAGCGCCGCCGCACCCTGGGCTTCGAGGACTGGTCCCGCCTCGCCGCCATCCCTCGCGACCCGGTCGCCATGCTGCGTGAAATGGGCTGGAAGCGCCTGCTTGGCGGACTGCTGCTCTACGCCGCCCTGCTGCACCTGCACGAACCGGTGATCGGCGCCAGCCCGTGGCCTTGATTAAGAAACCCTCTCCCGCTGCGGGAGAGGGGCATATTACGCCAACGCTCCGCGCACCAGATCCACGAACGCGCCCACGTCGTGGCCGTGATGGCCGGTGATCACCTTGCCATCCTCGACGGCGGGGACATCGGCCCAATCGGCGCCGGCATGGATCAGGTCGCTTTTCACCGATGGCGCGCCGGTCATGCGGCGCTGCTTGGCCAGGCCGGCCTCGATCAGCACCCAGACCGCATGGCCCAGCGCCGCCACCGGCTTGCCCTGGACGGCGGTGTCGCGCACCAGCCGCACGATGGCCTCGTCGGCGCGCAGGGTATCGGCGGACAGCACGCCGCCGGGCATGACCACGGCGGCGTAGTCTTGCGCCTCGGCGTCAATGGCGGCCACATCCACCGGCAGATCGGCACCCCAATGGGTATTGTCCCAGCCGCGCGCCGCGTGCTTCTTGGGCGACACCACCGACAGCCGGTGCCCGGCGGCGGCAAGGCCGGCGCAGATGGCGGTCATTTCCGCCTGTTCGAACCCGCTGGCGATCACCACGGCCACCTGCGCCATGTCTCGTCCCTTCGCCCATGCCTGTATGGTTCCCAGGTGGGGGCGGGGGCGGTGAAGGTCAATCATGGCCTTGGCGGACGGATTGGAGTAAGGTCCGGGCCGCAATGACCCGCATCATCTACCACATGTGCCGCCGCCAGGAATGGCAGGCCGCCCAGGTCGCCGGTGCCTATGGCGGCTCGTCCCAGGACGCCGCCGACGGCTTCATCCATTTCTCCACCGCCGCCCAGGTGGTGGAAAGCGCCGCCAAGCATCGCGCCAGCCAATCGGGGCTGGTGCTGCTGGCGGTGGACGCCGACCGGCTGGGCGGCGCCCTGAAATGGGAGCCGTCCCGTGGCGGCCAGCTGTTTCCCCATCTGTACGGGGCGCTGCCGCCGGACGCGGTGGTGCGGGTGGCCGATCTGCCGCTGGGCGCGGACGGCCGGCATGTTTTCCCTCCGCTCGAGGACTGAGCCTTGTTCGACTATTTCAAGCTCGCCGGGCCGCTGGTCCGCCTGTTCGACCCCGAGGCCGCCCACGGCCTGACCATCCGCGCCCTCAGGATGGGGCTGGTGCCGCCGCAGCCGCGGGTGGCGTCGCCCTCGCTGGAAGTGGCGCTGTGGGGCCTGCGCTTCCCCAATCCGGTGGGCCTGGCCGCCGGCTTCGACAAAAACGCCGAGGTGCCCGACGCCATGCTGCGCCAGGGCTTCGGCTTCGTCGAGATCGGCTCGGTGACGCCCCGGCCGCAGCCGGGCAATCCCAAGCCGCGCATGTTCCGCCTGAGCGAGGACCGCGCGGTGATCAACCGCATGGGCTTCAACAACGAGGGCCTGGAGGCGGTGGCCCGCCGGCTGGAGGCGCGCGCGCGCATCGGCATCGTCGGCGCCAACCTGGGCAAGAACAAGGACACCGAGGACGCCGCATCGGATTACGAAAAGGGCGCCGCCCGGCTGGCGCCGTTGGCCGACTACCTGGTCATCAACGTGTCTTCGCCCAACACGCCCGGCCTGCGCGCCCTGCAGGGCCGCGAGCAGTTGGAGGGGCTGGTGGGCCGCACCCGCGCGGCGCTGGACAAGGTCACCGAGGGTGCCAAGCGCCCGCCGCTGCTGCTGAAGATCGCCCCCGACCTCAATGACGAGGATCTGGCCGACATCGCCGCCGTGGCCCTGGCCGGCGGGCTGGACGGCCTGATCGTCTCCAACACCACCATCGCCCGGCCCGACAGCCTGGCCTCGCTCCATGCCAAGGAGGCCGGGGGCCTGTCCGGCGCGCCGCTGCTGCAGCCCTCCACCGCCGTGCTGGCCCGCATGTATGCGCTGACCCAGGGGCGCCTGCCGCTGGTGGGCGTGGGCGGCATCGCCAGCGGTGCCGACGCCTATGCCAAGATCCGTGCCGGCGCCTCGCTGGTGCAGCTCTACTCCGCCATGGTCTACGAGGGCCCGGCCCTGGTCACCCGCATTAACCGGGACCTGGTGGCGCTGCTCAAGCGCGATGGCTTCGCCGCCATCGCCGAGGCAGTCGGTGCCGATCACAGGGGGAAGTAGATGCCGGTGCGCATGATCCACGGCCTGTCCGAGGTGGCCTCGGGCTTCGACGCCTTCATTCTCGACCTGTGGGGCGTCATCCATGACGGCGTCGAGGCCTATGCCGGCGCCCGCGACACCCTGGCGGCCATCCGCGCCGCCGGCAAGAAAACCCTGCTGCTGTCCAACGCGCCGCGCCGCGCCGATGCCCTGGTGGAGCAGATGGCGCGCATGGGCATCGAACGTGGGCTCTACGACTTGGTGCTGTCCTCGGGCGAGGCGGTGCACCTGGAGTTGCAGCGCCGCGCCGACCCGTTCTATGCCGCCCTGGGTCGCCAGCTCTACCACATGGGGCCCGAGCGCGACGAGAACGTGTTCGCCGGCCTGGATCTGGTGCCGGTGGACCTCGAGCACGCCGACTTCATCCTAAATACCGGCCCGTGGGACTTCAACGAGACGGTGGAGGACTACGTCCCCAAGATGCGCACGGCGCTGGAGCGCAACCTCCCCATGATCTGCGCCAATCCCGACCATGTGGTGATCCGCCAGGGCCGCCCGGTGGTGTGCGCCGGGGCGCTGGCGGCCCGCTATGCCGAGATGGGCGGGCAGGTCTCCATGCGCGGCAAGCCCGACCCGGCCATCTATGATGTGGCGCTGGAGATCCTCGGGGTGGCGCGCAATCGCGTGCTGGCGGTGGGCGACGCCCTGCACACCGACGTGAAGGGGGCCAACGGCGCCGGCCTGCGGGCGGTGTTCGTGACCCAGGGCATCCACGCCGCCGAACTGGGCATCCGCGCTGGCGCCGAGCCCGACCCGGACGTGCTGCGCCAGGTGGTCACCCGCCACGGCGAGCGCCCCATGGCGGCCATCGCCACCTTCCGGTGGTGAGTTTTCCCAGTCAGATGAGTGCGACGATGAATTACGAAACCGACGTCGTGGTGGTAGGGGCTGGCCCGGCCGGCCTGTTCGCCGTGTTCGAATGCGGCATGGTCAAGCTGAAATGCCACGTGGTCGACGCGCTGGATGCGGTGGGCGGGCAATGCGCCGCGCTTTATCCGGAAAAACCCATCTACGACGTGCCCGGCCATCCCAGCATCCTCGCCGCCGACCTGGTGGAACGGCTGAAGGAGCAGGCGGCGCCGTTCCAGCCCACCTACCACCTGGGCCGCCAGATGGTCGGGCTGGAGCGGGCGGGCGAGGCGTGGCGCTGCACCCTGTCCGACGGCACCGTCATCGTCGCCAAGGTGGTCATCGTCGCTGCCGGTGGCGGCGCCTTCGGCCCCAACCGTCCGCCGCTGGACGGCATCGAGGCCTATGAAGGCAAGGGTGTGGCCTATTTCGTCACCAAGCGCGAGGATTACCGCGGCAAGCGCGTGGTCATTGCCGGCGGCGGCGATTCGGCGGTGGATTGGGCCATCTCGCTGGCCGAGGTGGCGGCCAAGGTGATGGTGGTGCACCGCCGTCCCAAGTTCCGTGCCGCCCCTGAATCCGAAGCCCGCCTCAAGGTCCTGGCCGAGGCCGGCGCCATCGAACTGGTGGTACCCTACCAGTTGCACGGGCTGGAAGGCGAGGGCGGCCGGCTGTCGGCGGTGGTGGTGGCGACGCTGGAGGGCGAGGCCCGCCAACTGGAGGCCGACGCCCTGCTGCCCTTCTTCGGCCTGGCCACCAATCTGGGCCCCATTGCCGAATGGGGCCTGGGGTTGGACCGCAGCCAGATCAGCGTGGACGCCGCCACCATGGCCACCAATGCTCCGGGCGTGCTGGCCGCCGGCGACATCTGCACCTATCCCGGCAAGCTGAAGCTGATCCTGTCCGGTTTCGCCGAGGCGGCGCGCGCTGCCCACACCGCCCACGCCATCGTCCATCCCGGCGCGGCGCTGCATTTCGAACATTCCACCACCTCGGGCGTCCCCGGCGCCAAATCCAAATAAAGGCGCGCAAGAGGCCGGCCCTTGCTCTTGCGCGACCCCGTCCGGCCCCCTATAACTAGGGCACAGGAGCGCGGGTGTAGCTCAATGGTAGAGCAGAAGCTTCCCAAGCTTACGACGAGGGTTCGATTCCCTTCACCCGCTCCAAATTTTCCAAGCACTTAACCGCCTCTCCTCGACACCTCGCCGGTTTTCGTGACAATCCGTGACGGACAGCCCTGTCACAGGATCAGCGATGGCGCCCCGCGGATGTTGATATGGGCAACGCATGTGCTCTGGCCGGCCACCTCGCCCCGCACACGCCCCTTGACCTCGCCCTGGACGAAAGTGTACGACGTTCTTCGCGTGCTGGTTCCTCATTCGGGCAAAGCCCGAGGGGATTAAAAGGGAACACGGTGAGGACGACCCAATCGGGGCCGAAACCGTGGCTGCCCCCGCAACTGTGAGCGGCGAGCCGTCGTCCATGCATGGCCACTGGAGCAATTCCGGGAAGGCCGGGCGACAGCGAAGACCCGCAAGCCAGGAGACCTGCCTCACGCCGTCGCCCATCCGACCGAGCGGGGTGCATCGGCGGTCCGGAAGTCCCTTCCGAACGTGGTGACGTCATACGTCGTCGTCCCGTTCGGGCTTGGGCAACTCGCTCCATTCTCCGACAGGACTTGAAAAGCCAGGGGCCGGCGCTTTCGCGCCTGGGTCCTGGCATCCGCTCGCGCCGCCCCGGCGCCGGCGGTCCTTGTGCGTTGGAAGGGCCCGGCATCTTTGGCCGGACTCCGGGCCCTTCCGTGAACGGTGGTCCATTCACACAGACGGAGTCTGCGATGCCCAAAGTGCGTCCAAATCTTGCCCAAGTCAAAGCCGCTGCCCTGGTCGCGGCGTTGTTCCCCACCCCCGTGCTAGCCGGGGAACTGGTGGTCACCGCCAACCGGGTGGAAACGGAATCGGAAAAGCTCGGCAGTACGGTGACGGTGGTCACCGCCGCGGACATCGAACGCCAGCAGGCCCGCACCGTGGCCGAGGTCTTGCGCGACGTGCCCGGCCTGGCGGTGTCCAATACCGGCGGCGCCGGCCGCGACACCGCCATCCGCATCCGTGGTGCAGAAGCCTACCACACCAAGCTGATCGTGGACGGTGTCGACCTGTCCGACCCCAGCCGGGGGCAGCCCTCGTACGATTTCGGTCATCTGCTCGCCACCGACATCGAGCGCATCGAGGTGGTGCGTGGGCCGCAGAGCCTGCTGTACGGCGGCGACGCGGTGGGCGGCGTCATCAACATCATCACCAGGCGCGGAGAGGGCGCGCCCAAGGTCACGGCCATGGCCGAGGCGGGCAGCCTGCACAGCTACACCGGTTCCGCCGGCATCTCGGGGTCGCAGGACCGCATCTCCTATGCGCTCACCGCCAGCCGGTTCGAGACCGATGGCATTTCGGCCGCCGACAGCCGCAACGGCAATGTCGAGCGCGACCCCTACTGGAACAACAGCCTGACCGCCCGCCTGGGCGTGCGCCTGACCGACACCTGGGGCGTCGAGGCGTCCGGCCGCTACATGCGCTCGCGTGTGGATTACGACGACTGGACCACCCGCGCCGTGGACGACAGCGACAACATGCACCAGACCGAGCGCAGCGGCCGTATCGCCACCGACGTGATGGTGCTGGATGGCCGGCTGAAGAACGTCTTCGCCTATTCGGTGGCCGAGACCGAACGGGACATCGACAATGGCGTCCTGTTCTGGGGTGACCGCATCAGCTTCTTCGACGGCGAGAGCCAGAAGCTGGAATACCAGGGCACCGCCAGGCTGGCCGCCGACCACACGCTGGTGTTCGGCGCCGAGGCCAAGACGGAGGCCACCAGCCAGTCGGATATCTCCGCCGACGTTTCCGACAACGGTTACTACGCCGACTACCAGTTCAGCCCGGTGCAATCGCTGTTCCTGACCGCCGGCGGCCGTATCGACGATCATCAGTCCTACGGCACCCACACCACCGGGCGCGGCACCGCCGCCTATCTGGTGGACGCCACCGCCACCCGCCTGCACGCCAGCTACGGCACCGGGTTCCGCGCGCCCAGCCTGTACGAGCTGTTCCATCCCACCTGGGGCAACCGTGGTCTGCGGCCCGAGGAAAGCCGGGGCTGGGACGCCGGCATCGAGCAGAACTTCCTGGACGGCAAGGCGGTGGTGGATCTGACCTGGTTCGACAACCGCATCCAGGACCTGATCCAGTGGCGGGCCAATGGCTACACCAACATCGCCTCGACCCGGGCCGAGGGGCTGGAGGCCTCGGCGCGCTGGACGCTGACCGAGCAATGGCGGTTGAACGCCGGCTACACCTACACGGAAAGCCGCAACAACGTGACCGGTCAGATCCTGGCGCGGCGTCCCAAGCACCAGGGTAGCCTGGGCGTCGGCTGGACGCCCATCGAGCGCCTGACCGCCGACGCCGCCCTGCGGGCGGTGGGGCGGCAATACGACAGCGCCACCGGCCGCAATCTAAGCGGTTTCGCCACCCTTGACCTGCGGCTCGCCTACGACTTGACCGATGCCGTGCAGGTCTACGGCCGGGTCGAGAACATCGCCGACAAGACCTATCAGGAGGTGGACACCTACGGCACCCCCGGCCGCATGGGCTTCGTCGGCCTCAGGGCCGTGTTCTAGGGAGGCGCCGGCATGACCCCATCCACCCTCGCCTACGAATACGGCACCGGCTGGGTCGAGGCGTTCGCCCTGCCCACCGGCCAGGATTTCCTGTTCGGCCTTCTGGAGGATGTCTTCGCCAACCACTGGAGCCACATCGTCTTCGGCTCGCTGATCCAGGGCGCGGTGTTCGAGATCCGCGTCGCCGAGCCGCCCCGGCGCATCTCGGTGTTCGATGGCTACCTGACCGTGGATTTCGGCTCCTGGCATTTCCACGTCTGCATCGGGCCGCACCAGGGCAGCCCCAAGCAGCCGGTGAGCGCCGATCTCGCCGCTCACCGGCGTACCGCCCGGGCCGAGTTCTACCGCATCCTCAACAGCGACCGCCAGTCGGCACGGTCGTGGGGCCTGCGGCTGTTCAACGGCAACGGCGACCAGCAGATCACCGTCTTCTTCCCCAACCCGTTCCTCAGCGAGGACGGCGACAAGGTGCTGAAGACGCCCGACTGGTCGCGCCTGGCCATGTGGGACGGGTTCCGCCAGCGCTACCTGGGACTGGATCCCGATCCCCTCGACCGCTCGGGCAAGGGGTTCCGATGCGGCGGGCATTGATCCTGGCGCTGGCGGTGCTGCCCCTGTCCGCCCGGGCGGCGGACAGGGTGGCCTCCGCCGGCCTGTGCGCCGACCAGCTGGTGATCCCGCTGGTTGGCCGCGACCGCATCGCCGGAGTGTCGCCGGAAGCCGCCTCCGCCGCCGTCTCGCCGGTGGCCGAGGCGGCGCAGGGCCTGCCGGTGCTGGCCCCCTCGGCCGAGGCGCTGGTGTTGGTCGGCGCCGGTACGGTGGTGCTCAACACCTATGGCGAGGGCAAGACCCAGGCCTTGCTGGAGAAGCTGGGGGTGCGGGTGCTCCGTATCCCCTACGATGCCACCTTGGACGAGGTCCCCGCTTCGCTTCGCCGTCTCGGCGCGGCGCTGGGGGAAAGCGAGCGTGCCGAGGCCCTGGCCGGCGATTTCCGCCGCCGGCTGGAAGCGGTTGCCGCCGGCCGCGCCGGAACGATCACCGCCGCCTATTACCGTCCCGACGGCGGCAGCGCCGGACACGGAACCTACGTGGCCGAGGTCATGGCCGTCGCCGGCTATGACAGCCTGGCGGCTCGGCTGGGGCAGCCGGGCTGGGGGCGCCTCGACCTGGAGACGCTGGTGCTCACTCCGCCGGACGCCGTGATCACCAGCTTCTTCGAAAGCAAGGGAGAGTCCCTGCGCCGCCTGTTCGGCCGCCATCCCGTGTTCCGCCGCCAGTTGGCAGCCACTCCGGCGGTCGCCGTGCCGGGCCGGCTGTGGGGCTGCGGCGGCTGGCCGGTGGTCGCCGCAGCCGAATACATGGGCGTCCATCATCCGGGGAAGGGCCATCATCCAGGAAAGGGAACGCCATGATCCGTCCCCTTCCCCTGCTGGCGGCGGCTCTGGCCGTGGCCGTCCTGGTTTCGCTGTCGCTGGGGCCGGCACCGCTGACATGGGCGGACATGCTGCGCGCCCTGGCCGGCGACGGCGACCCGCGCATGGTGCTGATCGTGCAGCAGATCCGCCTGCCACGTGCGCTGATGGGCGTGATGGTGGGCGGCGCGCTGGGCATGACCGGGGCGGCGCTGCAAGGTCTGCTGCGCAATCCTTTGGCCGAGCCGGGCATCATCGGCACCTCTGCGGCCGCAGGGCTGGGGGCGGTGATCGCCTTGTACTTCGGCTGGGCAGGCCTCTTCGCCCCGGCAGTGCCGCTGGCCGCCATGACGGCGGCGGCGCTGGCCACCGTGGGGTTGCTGGCGGTGGCGGGGCGCCAGGGCGAGACGCTGACCATGATCCTGGCCGGCATCGCGGTTTCCAGCCTGGCGGTGGCGCTGACGTCGCTGGCCATGAACCTGTCGCCCAATCCCTTCGCCTTGTCCGAGATGGTGCTGTGGCTGCTGGGCTCGCTGAAGGATCGCAGCCTGGACGACGTGGCCCTGGCCGCGCCGTTCATGGCGGCGGGGGCGGCATTGCTGATGCGTTGCCGGCGCGGCCTCGACGCCCTGACCCTGGGCGAGGAAACCGCCGCCAGCCTGGGTGTGTCGCTCCGGCGGCTGCGGCTGGCGGTGGTGGCGGGCACCGCCCTGGCGGTGGGGGCCGCCGTCGCCGCGGTGGGCTCGGTGGGTTTCGTCGGGCTGGTGGTGCCCCATCTTCTGCGCCCCCTGGTCCGTCATCGACCCTCGGCCCTGCTGGTGCCGTGCGCCCTGGGCGGCGGCGTGCTGGTGACCGTCGCCGACGTGGCGGTGCGGGTCATCCCCAGCCATTCCGAGCTGATGCTGGGGGTGGTGACCTCGCTGGTGGGGGCGCCGTTCTTCCTGGCCCTGATCCTGCGCACGCGACGGGGGTGGCATGACCGAGCTGATCGCCCGTGATGTCCGCGTCGCCGTGGGGCGGCGACAGGTTCTGGACCAAGTGAACATCCGTCTCGCCCCGGGTGAACTGGTCGGACTGCTGGGGCCCAACGGCGCCGGCAAGTCCACGCTGATGAAGGCGCTGGCCGGGTTGCTGCCCTGCCGGGGCGTCCAACTGGACGGCTACCCGCTGGACCGGCTGAAGCCGGCCGAGCGGGCCCGCCGCATCGCTTATCTGCCGCAGGGCGCCGAGGCCCATTGGCCCGTCTTGTGCCGCGAGGTGGTGGCGCTGGGCCGGATGCCGCACCGCACGCCGCCCCGGCACGACCGCGCCGTCATCCGGCGGGTGCTGGAGGAAGTTGATGCGCTGCATCTGGCTCAGCGCCCCTTCGACACCCTGTCGGGGGGCGAGCGTGCCCGCATCCTGCTGGCCCGCGCCCTGGCGGTGGAGGCGCCGGTGCTGCTGGCCGACGAACCCATCGCCCATCTGGACCCCTGCCACCAGCTGCGGGTGCTGGATCTGCTGCGCCGCCGGGCGGCCGAAGGCGACGGCGTGATGGTGGTGCTGCACGACCTGTCGCTGGCGGCGGGCCGTTGCGACCGGCTGTATGTGCTGCACCAGGGACGGGTCGCCGCCGAGGGGGTGCCGGCGCAAGTGCTGGACGATCCATTGCTGGCCCGGGTGTTCGGCATCCGCGCCTGGCGCGGCCAGGCCGAGCGACCGGTGCTGGTGCCGTGGGAGGTGATGCCGTGACCGCCCTGTCTGCGCCGCCGGTAATTGATCTGCGCCAGCCCTGGCTGCGCGTGGACCTGGGGCGGCGGCACCGGGTGGCGGGATGGCCGGTGGTCGCTCCGGCCGACGGGCTGGCCCGCTTCGTCACTTGGCTGCAGGTGTGCGATGCCGACCTGCCCCGCCATGTGGACCCCGATGCCTATTTCCTGCATCGCGCCCGTGCCGAAGGGATGCCTGCCGACGTGGGGCTGCTGACGGCGGCCGAGGTCGCGCGGTTCGCCGCGCACCGGCGCGCGCTGGCGGGTGGCGTGCTCACCGTGGTGGCGACGGCCGGGCTGGGCAACGGCGAAAGCGTGATTCCCGCCGACGCGCCGCTGCCGTCCCTCTCGCCGCATCGCGTCGGCACCATCAACCTGCTGGCGGTGTTGCCGGCGCCCCTGGCGCCGCCGGCCATGTTGGAGGCCGTCTCCATCGTCACTCAGGGGAGGACCGCCGCGGTCATGGATCTGTGCCTGCGCACCGGCGACGACCGGCCAATCACCGGGACCGGTACCGACTGCGTGGTGGTGGCGGCACCGGCGGGGCCAGGGGCGGAGAGCCATTGCGGCCTTCATACCGCGCTCGGGCGGGCCTTGGGTGAAGCCGCTTACGCCGCCACCTGGGAGTCGGCGTCGTGCTGGCTGGAGGAACAGGCGCGATGAAGGGAACCGCTCTCTCCGCCGCCATGCATGCGATCACCATCGCTTGCCTGGTGGTCGCGAGCGAGGTTCCACCGACCGTCCCGCCGCCCTTGACGGTCGCGGTGGCGTGGCTGCCGCCGGTGGCCGCGGCGGCCGAGCAAACGCCGCAGCCGGCAAGCCAACCGGCTCGGCCTGAGGCCAGTCATGCTGCCAAACGCAGCCGCCCAAGCCCTGTGACAGAGCGGCTAAGCGTTTCTGCCCCGCCAACGCCGGTATCCGCGACGGCGCCCGAACCGCCGGCAGGAGGCGCTGGATCGGATGAGGGGGCGCCGCGCGGCGAAGTCGCCGCCGGTATCGGATCGACCCGCGAGGCCGAATACACTCTGGGTGCGGCCGACACGCCGTTGCCCGATTATCCGTGGAGCGCCCGCCGCCGTGGCCGTGAAGGCCGGGTGGTGGTCCGCCTCCATGTGGGCGCCGACGGTCGCGCTTTATTGGCAGAGGTGCTGGAAAGCAGCGGCGACCCAACCCTGGATCAGGCAGCGCTGGATACCCTGGGCCGGTGGTACCTGCAGCCGGCCCTTGCCAACGGCGTGCCGGTGGCCACCAGGGTGGTCGTCCCCATCCGCTTCGAACTGCGCCGGCAGGCTCGGATGTGAACGCCGTCCGCAGGATCGGTGGCGTGCGGGGTATGGGCGGACATGAACGCCTCTCCCACCAGCCCTACCCCAATACCCGCGACACTGCCTCGACCGCCTTCATGCCCTGGCCGAAACGGGCCATGACCTCGCGGTTGGCCTTGAGTTCGCCATAGGGCAGGAAGCGCACCTTGAGGTCGCCGATGCGGCTGAAGGCGGGGCGCGCCAACTGGGTGCGCACCTCGCCTTCGCGGTCGTCCGGGGCGACCAGGAACAGCCCGTTGGGTGAATGCAGGTCGCCGCCCAGCGCCAGATCCAGCAGGCGGACGATGCCGGAATGGATCGAGGTGGTGTGCTCGACCTCGAAGGCGCCGGCGACCCTGGCTTCACCCCGCTCCAACCACAAGACGTCGATCAACCGGATGGCATCGGCGCCGGGGGCCTGCCCGATGGCGGGCGGCAGGTTCTCAAGACAACCGTCGCCCAAGCGCCCCGAGCCGTAGCCGCGGTTGCGGTCATTGGCGGCCACCCAAACATCGAAGCCCAGCGCGTGCCCAAGGTCGCGCAGCCACGCCTGGACCTCGGTGTGGGTCAGGTCGCCTTGCCGGGCGGCGGCCAGGGCCCTGTCGGTTTTGGCGCTTTCCGCCCGCACTGCGGCCAGATCCTTTTCCCAGGCTTGTCGGGCCGCTTCGCTGTCCTCCACCGGAGGCGGCGGATAGCGGCCCGAGCCGATGTCGAACAGCAGTCCGGCCACGGCGCCGAGGTCGTTGGACAGCAGGTCGCGGTACTTGGCGTTGAGCGCGAGGATGCCGCTGCGCATGGCCAGATACTCGCTCCAGCGGCCCAGTTTGACCTTGGCACCGGTGAGTGCGTTGTAACCGTTGACGATGGCGGTGTTGAACGGCGGGACGATGGTGGGGTGATGGAAATACAGCAGGTTGGCCACCGCTGGGCCCAGGCCCTTGATCCCCTTGGCGTCAAGACGGTGGATGGCGTCGAGCACGCCGTCCTCTCCATTGCAGCAGGCGCAGGCGGCCAGGCAGCGGGCGAAGGCGGTCTGGTTGTCGCGGTCCTCGTAGATGTCGGGAATGCGCAGCTTCGGCTTCCACAGGAAGGCATGGTCGGCGCCCTTGAAGATCTGCCGCTGCTCGGCGATGGCGCCGACCACGGTTTCCAGCGAGGAGCCCTTGTAGACATTGCCGAACGTGCCGGCCTCGATCTCTGCCACCACTTGGGCGACACCCCGGCGAATGGAGCGGAAGTTCTTCAGGCGCTCGTCCCACAGGAACCAGCTGCGGTAAGTGCCGGAGGGGTCGTCACGCCAGCGGGCGATCAGGCTTCGAACGATGTCGGTCATGAAAGCTCTGCGAGTCGTGTCCGGTCAAAATGCCATCTTTCGAAGGCGAAAAAAAGGGGCCTAGCCGAGCCAGGCCCCCGTCATCGAGGTACAAAGGGTAGGAATATGCTGCGCTTCGGTTCGTCGCCCGGCAAGGCGGCAGATGTAAATTTTTGTAACGGCTGGAGCGTAGGGTTTATGGGTTACTTGTGATCGTGGGGCGCCGGATGCTCGGGCATATTCAGATGGGCACGGACCACGTTCAGATACTGCTCGGTTTCGACGGTCTTGCCTTCCTTGCACGTTTCCTTGGCGAGGCGGAAGTTGTCCGCGACTTGCTTGTAATTGCCCGCCGGGCGGTCCATGCCCATGGGATACATCTTGTCCCACTGCGCCTGGACTTCCTTCACCGAGGCCTCGCAGGGCTGCTCGGCGCGGGCAGCGCCGGTGAAGCCGATGGCGAGGGCGAGAGCCGGAATGGCGGCCAGGGCGATCTTCTTGAACATTTTCGTTCTCCGTATCCATCGCCGCAGCCATCCGCGGCATGGATACAGTAAGCGCCCGTTCCGTAACCGGCCGATGAACCCGAAGGTAAAGTTTTGTAAACCGGCGCACTTCCTGACCCGTTGGCGGATGCCGCTTTCCAGAGCCTGAAATCCGCCTGCGGCATGCATTCCATGCGCGTGCAAACTTCCTTTGGCAAGACGGCCGGAGACGAGATCTCCGGCCGTCCGGCGGCGCGTCGCTGACGGGTGCCGTCCTTACTCGGCCTTCAGCTGCGGGTCGTGATGGGTGCTCGGGCCGTCGCTGTGCATCGTTTCAGGCGCCGCCGGGCCGGGGGTGCCGCCCATGGCCGGCGTGGTCTTGGCGTCGTGATGCTCGCTCGGGCCGTCGCTGTGCAGGGTCTCGGCGGGCACGCGGCCGGAGTTGTTCGCCCCGAGGAGCTGCGGCATGTGGAGATGGCCGCGAACGACCTCAAGGTACTGAGTTGCTTCGGTGCTTTTGCCCTGGCCGCAGAGTTCCTTGGCCCGGCGGAAACTCTCGGTCACCTGCTTGTAGTTGCTGCTGGAACCGCGGTCCATGCCCATGGGATACATCTTGTCCCATTCCTTCTGGACCTGGGCGACGTTGTCCTTGCAGGTGATGTCGGCCGCCTGGACGGGCGCGGTCGCCAGAACCGCCAGAGCGGGAATGGCCAGGGCGAACAAACGGATGGTTTTCATGATGAGCCTCGTCTTCTTTGGTTCGGGTGAGGGTTTCGCCCCTCGACCGCTTCCGATGAGAGAAGACTAGGCCGGCAACGTAACTCAACAATGACGCGTATTGTAAATTTTTGTAAAATCAATCCAAGTACTTTTACTTGACAAGATAATAAATTTCTTCGGTTTGTGTCGGCCGTATCTCATATACTTTCCCAGGCTGAGAATTATTTATTGGTATACGTGCTCGGAGGATGCACTTTGCCCCGCTCGGTCTTAGCCGGCAGCAGCCAAACGTAAGCGGAAGGCGATCTCGGCCCGCTCACGCAGCAATTCACGTTGATCGCGGGTAAGCCTGTGCTGCCGAGCACACATGTCACAGGCTGCAAGCAACTCACCGAGCGAATTGCACGAGCGCGACAACTCATCGGCCAACACAGGCAATGCAGTCTCGGCGTTTTTCATGGAGTTCCATCCCCCTGTTCGGGGGGCACCCTTCCCAGACAGAGAGGTTGGTGACATCCTCCCCGCATCTGTATTCGCTTCGCATTCCAATCCAGTTTAGAAGCGTGGTCATTCCGGACAAGTTTTTGTGTGTGAAATTTTGCAATTCATCCATCTTTTATTGGAGCATGATCTCCAGCCATCAACTGACAATTTTCCCGTGCCTGAATTCGGGATCAGTAACTCCCGAATTGCTTCGGGTCGGAAGCGCCGAAGGTGTAGATCGTGTTGGGAACCTTGGGGCCGTCCATGCCTGGCGACCCGGAAGGCATTCCCGGGGATGCCAGCCCTTTGGCTTGAGGGCGTTCGGCCAGGAACCGCTCGATTGCTTCGAGGGGGACGTGGCCTTCCACCACCGCGGCGCCGATCTTGGCGGTGTGACAGGAACGAAGGGAGTCGGGAACTCCAAGCTCGTCTTTCACCCGATCCATGTCCTCGCGATCGATCACGGTGACCTTGTAGCCGTTGCGCTGGAGGTAGGTCGCCCACCCCTTGCAGCAGCCGCAGGTTGGGCTTTTATAGATGACGGCCTCCCGCGCCTGGGCCGGCGACGGCTCGAAAGCGACAAAACTCGCGAGGCCGCCAAGGCCAAGGGCAGCGATTCCCATCAGGGCTGCCAGCTTACGTCCCATTGCCTGCTTTCCTTCCGTGAGCGTGCGTATGGTTGTGGCCGCGATGCGCATCGCCGTGGGCACTCGGCCCCGGTCCCGATGTTTCGGCGGTGTGAGAATGGGAGTGATGGCCTTCGCCCGCACGATTGGCTTCGGCAACCAGTTCGGCATAAGCCGCCGCATTCATTGAGGGTAGCTTCGAGGTCAGGGCGACTACCGGCCAAAGCCGTTCATCCCCATGCCCGCCCCAAGCCGGCATGCCGGACATCTTGATGCCGTTCTTCACGATCCAGAAAACCTCCGCCGGCCCGCGCTCCACGGCCGTTCGGCCGAGATCGGGAGGCGGTGGGTACATCCCCTGGGCGATTTCCGAGGGCTCCACCCCCGGGGCTCCATGGCAAACCGCGCAATGCGACTGGAAATGAACAACACCCTCGACCAGTTGCGAGCGGTCTTCCAGGTTTCCCGGCGGGATCACCTCCGCAGAACGAACCGCAATCGACCGGTCCCGCACCATCCGTAGGAATTTGGTGGTGACGTCCCAGTGGGGTGTGCTCGCCGACACGTCGAATGCGCCGGTGCCGACAACGAGTCCCGTCCCGACAACCGTGACAAGACCGGCCGACGTGACCAACGGCCATAATTTACTCATGAGAGGGGTCCTTGCGCGTGGGCGTCGCCGATGCTCAATTCGCCGGTTCCGACGACGGCGCTTTCAATGCCGCTTCGATCGGCGACGGATGTCTCGGCAGCCCCCTTTGCTTGATCAGGGCGTAGATGGCGGGGATGACGATGAGGGTGAGGATGGTGGAGGAAACCATGCCGCCGACCATGGGCATGGCGATGCGGCGCATGACCTCGGAGCCGGTGCCGGTGCTCCACATGATGGGCAGCAGGCCGGCCATGATGGCGACCACGGTCATCATCTTGGGACGCACGCGTTCGACGGCGCCCTCCATGATGGCCTCGTAGAGGTCGGCGCGGGTGAAGGCGCGACCCTCGGCCTCGCGCTTGTGCCGCAGTTCCTTGAGCGCGTGGTCGAGGTAGATCAGCATGACCACGCCGGTCTCGGCGGCGACGCCGGCCAGGGCGATGTAGCCCACCGCCACCGCCACGCTCATGTTGAAGTCCAGCCACCATTGCAGCCACAGCCCGCCCACTAGGGCGAAGGGCAGCGACAGCATGACGATCAGCGTCTCGGTCACCCGTTTGAAGTTCAGGTAGAGCAGCAGGAAGATAATGAGGATGGTGACCGGCACCACGATCTTCAGCTTCTCGATGGCGCGTTCCATGTATTCGAACTGGCCCGACCAGGTGACGAAGTAGCCGGGCGGCATCTGCACGCTGTCGGTGACCGCCTTGCGTGCCTCGGCCACGTAGCCGCCGATGTCGCGGTCGCGGATGTCCACGTAGATGTAGGCGGACAACAGCGCGTTCTCGGTGCGGATGCCGGCCGGTCCCTTGGTCAGGCGCACCTTGGCCAACTGGCCCAGCGGGATGGCGGTGCCGTCCATGGTGTTGACCAGCACGCGCGACGCGATGGCCTGCGGGTCGGAACGGAACTCGCGCGGATAGCGCACGTTGACGCTGAACCTTTCGCGGCCCTCCACCGTGGTGGTCACCGATTCGCCGCCAAGCGCGGTCAGGATGACTTCCTGCAGGTCGTCGATGGTCAGGCCGTAGCGGGCCAGCTGGGCGCGGTCGGGCTGGATGTCCAGGTAGTAGCCGCCGCCGATGCGTTCGGCATAGGCCGAGGTGGTGCCGGGCACCGCCTTGACCACCGCCTCGATCTGGCGGGCGAGCTTTTCCATCTCGTCCAAATCCTTGCCGAACACCTTGATGCCGATGGGGGTGCGGATGCCGGTGGACAGCATGTCGATGCGGGCGCGCAGCGGCATGGTCCAGGCGTTGGACACGCCGGGCATCTGCAGGGCCTTGTCCATCTCGGCGATCAGCTTCTCGGTGGTCATGCCCGGCCGCCACTGGCTTTCCGGCTTCAAGTTGATCACCGTCTCGAACATCTCGGTCGGCGCCGGGTCGGTGGCGGTGGCGGCGCGGCCGGCCTTGCCGAACACCGACTCCACCTCGGGGAAGCCCTTGATGATGCGGTCCTGGAGTTGGAGCAGTTCGGACGCCTTGGTGATGGACAGGCCCGGCAAGGTCGTCGGCATGTAGAGGATGGTGCCCTCGTTCAAGCTGGGCATGAACTCCGAGCCGATGCGGGCAAGCGGCCAGATCGAGGCCCCCAAGGCCACCAGCGCCACCGCGATGGTCGGCACCTTGGTCTTGAGCACGCCGCGGATGGCCGGGCGGTAGATCCAGATGAGGAAGCGGTTGATGGGGTTCTTCCGTTCGGGAAGGATGCGGCCCCGGATGAACAGCATCATCAGCACGGGGACCAGCGTCACCGACAGGAACGCCGCGCCCGCCATGGAAAAGGTCTTGGTGAAGGCCAGCGGCTTGAACAGCCGGCCTTCCTGCGCCTCCAGGGTGAACACCGGCAGGAACGACACGGTGATGATGAGCAGGCCGAAGAATAGGCTCGGCCCCACCTCGATGGCTGCGTCGATCAGCGCCTGCGCCCGGCTGTCGCCCGGCTTCATGCGTTCCAGGTGCTTGTGGGCGTTCTCGATCATGACGATGGCGGCATCGACCATGGCGCCCACGGCGATGGCGATGCCGCCAAGGCTCATGATGTTGGAGGTCATCCCCAGCCAGTCCATGACGATCATGGCGATCAGCACGCCCACTGGCAGCATGACGATGGCGACCAGGGCGGAACGGACGTGCAGCAGGAAGATCACGCACACCACGGCGACGATGATGCTTTCCTCGACCAGGGTGTGCTTCAGCGTCTCCACCGCGCGCAGGATCAGGTCGGAGCGGTCGTAGACCGACTGGATGCTGACGCCTTCGGGCAGGCCGGAGGAAACCTCGGCGATCTTGTCCTTGGCCCGCTCGATGACGGCGAGGGCGTTCTGGCCGAAGCGCTGGACGATGATGCCGCTGACCGCCTCGCCCTCGCCGTTGAGTTCGCCCAGGCCCCGGCGTTCATCGGGGCCGAGTTCGACGCGGGCGACGTCGCGCAGCAGGACGGGGGTGCCGGCCTGGACCTTGAGCACGATCTGCTCGATGTCGGGCACGCCCTTGAGGTAGCCGCGGCCGCGCACCACGAACTCGGTCTCGGCCATCTCGACCACGCGGCCGCCCACGTCGATATTGCTCTTGCGGATGGCCTCGGTGACCTTGGCCAGCGGGATGCCGTAGGCCTGAAGGCGCTGCGGGTCGACCACCACCTGGTACTGCTGGACGAAGCCGCCGATGCTGGCCACCTCGGCCACGCCTTCGGCCTTGGCCAGCTGGTAGCGCAGGTACCAATCCTGGATGGTGCGCAACTCGGCCAGGGTGCGGTCCTTGGCCTGCACCACGTACTGGTAGACCCAGCCCACGCCGGTGGCGTCGGGGCCGAGCGACGGCGTCACCCCCGGCGGCATGCGCTTGGCGGCGAAGTTCAGGTACTCCAGCACGCGCGAGCGCGCCCAGTAGATGTCGGTGCCGTCCTCGAAGATGATGTAGACGAAGCTGACGCCGAAGAACGAGAAGCCGCGCACCAGCTTGGACTTGGGCACGCTCAGCATGGCGGTGGTCAGCGGATAGGTGACCTGGTCCTCCACCACCTGCGGCGCCTGGCCGGGATATTCGGTGTACAGGATCACCTGCACATCGGACAAATCGGGCAGCGCGTCCAGGGGCAGGCGCTTCACCGACAGCACGCCGGCCCCGATGATGAAGACGGTGGCCAGCAGCACCAGGAAGACGTTCCTGGCCGACCAGCGGATAAGACCGGCGATCATGGTGCCTCTCCGCCGTCAGTGATTGTGGAAGCCCTGCAGGGCCGCCTTCAGATTGCTTTCGGCGTCGATCAGGAAATTGGCCCGCACCACCACGCGCTCGCCCTCCTTCAGGCCGTCCATGACCTCGACGTAACCGTCGGCGCGGCTGCCGGCCTTGATCTCGCGCGGCTCGTACAGGCCCTCGCCGCGCTCCACCAGCACCGCCTGGCGGGCTCCGGTATCGAGCACCGCGGAATCGGGTACGGCCACCACCGGCCCCTTCGCCACCGGCGCCGCCAGTTGCACGGTGCCGTAAAGCGACGGGCGCAGATGGCCTTCGTGGTTGGGTAGCTCGATGCGCACCTTGGCGGTGCGGGTTTCGGCGGTCACCGTCGGATAGACGAAGGTGACCTTGCCGGCAAACGTCATGGCCCGGAAGGGCGCTGAACGTGACGTCGGCCTTCTGGCCGACATTCACCTGGGCCAGGTCCTGCTCGAACACCTCGGCGATGACCCAGACGT
>JANQAI010000005.1 GCA_024707145.1 Magnetospirillum sp.
GGATTACCATGCTGCGTTCCGCGTTCCGTCTCGCCGGCGGCCTGGCCGTCGCCGCCTTCCTGGCCTCGGCCCCGGCCCACGCCCAGGTCGGCCCCAAGGCCGACGAAGTGGTCGCCTTCGTCAAGAAGGCCGTCGCCCATATCGACGCCGTGGGCGAGGAGAAGGCCTTCGCCGACTTCTCCGACACCGCCAGCGCCGACTGGGTGAAGGGCGAGCTGTACATCTTCTGCCACAACATCGACGGCACCAACGTGGCCCATGGCGGCAACCCGGCCCTGCGCGGCAAGAACGTGGTCGGCTTCAAGGACCCCGACGGCCTGGCGGTGAACGTGCTGATCTTCGACAAGGTCAAGGCCGAGGGCAAGGGCTGGGTCGAGTACAAGTGGCCCAACCCGCTGACCAAGAAGGTCGAGCCCAAGGCCATCTATTCCGAGCTGGTCAAGGGCAAGTACGCCTGCGGGTCGGGCTATTACAAGTAAGGGGAGCGATGTCCCGGCGGGCCGTTCGCGGCCGCCGGGATATTTGCTTCGGGGATGGGGGAAGGCGTTTCGAGATGAAGAAGTTCAGCGACATCCCACTGCTGTTCAAGGTCGTGCTGTCGCCGCTGACGGCGATCATCGCCCTGGTGGCGGTGGGCGTCCTCGGCGTGGTCAACGCCGCCGGGGTGGAAAGCCGCCTCAACACCCTGAACGACGTGGTGTTCACCGAGGTGCAGCAGGGACTGGAACTCAAGGATTCCATCGCCCTGTTCCATGCGCACCTGTTCGCCCTGATCTCGGCCAGCGCCAACGAGACCGACACCAAGAAGCAGGAGCGCGACGCCGCCGCGCTGAAGGAGACGCTGAAGGGGCTGGAGCGCTCGGTGGCCGCCGCCATGTCCACCCGCACCGCCACCGCCTCGGTGCCCGAGCTGCCCAAGGTGTTCAAGGCCTACGTGGACGCCGCCCTGGTCGCCATCGACATCGGCTCCACCGACCCCACCTACGGCGTCATCATGGTGGGCGACGCCAACACCCATTTCTGGAAGCTGCGCAAGCAGCTGGATACGCTGAACGCGGCCCTGGGCGACGAACGCGCCGCCGTGGTCACCTCCTTGCGCGAGCAGGGCCGCGCCGCCGGACGCCAGCAGGTGCTGGTGGCCGTGCTGGTGTCGCTGGCCTCCATCGCCGCCGCCATCGTCATCTCGCGCCAGATCGCCACTCCCATCACCCGGCTGACGCGCACCATGACCGTGCTGGCCGAGGGCAAGCTGGACGAGATGGTGCCCGACCGCGAGCGCGGCGACGAGGTGGGCGCCATGGCCCGCGCGCTGGGCACCTTCAAGGACAGCATGCTGGCCGCCCGCCAGCTGGAGGAGAAGCAGCACGAGGCGACCGCCAACCAACTGGCGCGGGCGGAACGCATCTCGCGGCACATCGACCAGTTCCAGCAGCGGCTGGAAGCCATGCTGGCCGAACTGGGCAGCGCCGCCGACCAGCTGCACGCCACCTCGCAGGCCATGAGCCATACCGCCGAGGTCACCTCGGAAGCCTCGGCCAAGGCCGCCACCGGCGTGGAGCAGACCTCGTGCGCGGTGGAAACCGTGGCCGCCGCCACCGAGGAGCTGTCCAGTTCCATCAACGAGGTGTCGCAGCAGGTGCGCACCTCGTCCGACGTGGTACGCCGCGCCACCGAGGAGGTGGCCGAGACCGACGGCACCGTGGCCAGCCTGTCCAAGGCGGTGGAGCAGATCGGCGAGATGGTCTCCATGATCTTCCAGATCGCCCACCAGACCGACCTGCTGGCGCTGAACGCCACCATCGAGGCGGCGCGGGCCGGCGAGGCCGGCAAGGGCTTCGCCGTGGTCGCCGCCGAGGTCAAGGCGCTGGCCAACCAGACCTCGAAGGTGACCGAGAACATCACCAGCCAGATCGCCAGCATCAAGACCGCCACTGGCGAGGCGGTCACCGCCATCCGCGGCATCGGCAAGACCATCGTCGAGGTCAATTCCATCACCACCGCCGTGGCCGCCGCCGCCGAGCAGCAGGCGGTCGCCACCGGCGAGATCACCCGCAGCGCCCAGAGCGCCGCCGCCGGCACCAGCGACGTGGCCGCCAACATGGCCTCGCTGCGCCACGGCACCGAGGACACGGTGAACGCCGCCGAGATGGTGCGCGCCGCCGCCGAGCGGCTGAAGGACCAGTCCGACACCATGCAGCGCACGGTGGATGCGTTCGTCGTCACCCTGCGCGACATCTGAACCGGGCACGCCCCCGCGCCGGCGCGGCGCGGGGCTGCCACGCTTAAAAGGCGATTGACGCGACCCGGCCACGCCAGCGATGAATGCCGGTTCAGGGGTGGCTGCGTCTGGATGGTCCCGAAGCATGATGGATAGCCTCGACATGGATGGCCTGCGCGCGTTCGTGGCCATCGTGGACAGCATGAGCTTTTCCCGCGCCGGCGAAACCATCGGCCGCTCGCAATCGGCCATTTCGCTGCGCCTGCGCCGATTGGAAACCGATCTGGGGGTGTCGCTGCTGGTGCGCCGCCAGGGCCGGGTCATCGAGCTGACCCCGGATGGCCGCAAGCTGCTGGCCTATGCCCGCCAGATCATCGGCCTGAACGACGCCGCCCTGCGCGACATTTCCGGCCGCGTGGGCATGGGCCGTATCCGCCTGGGCCTGCCCGCCGACTTCCTCGACATGGGCTTCGACACCGCGCTGGCGCAGATCCGCCCGGCCATCGGCGACATGCACCTGGAGATCGAGACCGACGTCTCGGACCGCCTGCGCAGCCGCTGCGAGGCGGGCGAGTTAGACCTGGCCTTCTACAAGCAGGCCGCGCCCGACGGCGCGGGCAGCCCACTGATGAGCGTCACGCTGGGCTGGGTGGCGGCCCCCCAGTTCGACCCCCACGGCGATTGCCTGCCGCTGGTCTGCTTCCCCGAGGGCTGCGTCTACCGCCGCGCCATGGTGGGTGCGCTGCGCGCCGCCAGCATCCCCCATCAGGCGGTGTTCACCACTCCCAGCATGGATTCCCTGCGCCGGGCGGTGGATGCCGGCATGGGCGTGACCGCCCTGCCCAGCGGCGTGATGCGCCGCGACAACCGGTTGAGCGCGGTGGAGGGCCTGCCCCCCCTGGAGGACGTCACCCTGGCCATGATGGTCAGCGCCGGCGGCAACGCCACCGTGCGGCGGGTGGCCGACAGCCTGGGCGACAGCCTGCTGTCCCTGGTCAGGCACTGAGGCGTCCGCAGCCCGGCGTCCTTTTCACCACCAAGGACACCGAAAGGGTGTCGCAGAAGGCAGGCGGCTTGCCCCACAGCAACTGTCTTGGCGTCCCTGGTTGCGAAAACGCCGACGCCGGCAACGGCAAGGTTCTGAAAAATCTGGAGACTGTCACCCCGAGCGACCGCGAGGAATCTCATCCTGGCAGGTCGTTGCCAGGATTGACGCGGCGTGCCAGTGGGGATCCCTCGTCGCACGCTCCTCGGGATGACAAGCTCCGAACCTTTTATGCCGAGCGGATTTCCGTCACCGTGTGGTCGAGGCCGGTTTTCAGCACCTCGGCCTGGCGGGCCAGGTCGGCGCCGGCCGCCAGCACCCGTTCGGCGGCGGTGCCGGCTTCGCCCACCACCTCGGACACCGCGCTGATGTTGAGCGAAACCTGGCGGGTGCCCTCGGCGGCCTGGTGGACGTTGCGGGCAATCTCCTGGGTGGCGGCGCCTTGCTCCTCCACCGCCGAGGCGATGGCGGTGGTCACCGTGTTCATGCGGCCGATGACCTTGGTGATGGCGCCGATGGAGCCCACCGCCTGGGTGGTGGCCGCCTGCACGGCGGCGATCTGCTCGCCGATCTGTTCGGTGGCCTTGGCGGTCTGGGTCGCTAGGTTCTTCACCTCATGGGCCACCACGGCGAAGCCCTTGCCGGCCTCGCCGGCGCGCGCCGCCTCGATGGTGGCGTTCAGCGCCAGCAGGTTGGTCTGGGCGGCGATGGCGGTGATGAACTGCACCACCTCGCCGATCCTGGCGACCGAGCCCGACAGCTCGCCGACGCAATGGTCGGCGGCCTGGGCGTCCCCCACTGCGTCGCTGGCGATGCGGGTGTTCTCCGCCATCTGCCGGCTGATCTCGCCGATGGAGCTGGACAGTTCCTCGGTGGCGGCCGCCACCGTCTGCACGTTGGCGGAAGCCTGTTCGGCGGCACTGGCGACGGCGGCGGCGCTGCCACGCGCCTGGTCGACCATGGAGTTCAGCCCCTCGGCGGTGGACAGCATGCCCGCCGAAGCGTGCTCCACCGCATCGGCCACCCGGCCCAGCGAGTCCTGCAGCCCGTCGGCCACCCGGCCCATGGCCTGCCGGCGATCCAGTTCGGCCCGGGCCCGCATGGCCTCCTGCTCGTCATGCAGGGCCTTGTTCTCCTCGGCCTCGTGCTTGAACACCTCGACGGCACGGGCCATCTCGCCCACCTCGTCGGTGCGGCCGGTGGAAGGCACCGTCACCGACAGGTCGCCGCCAGCCAACCGGCGCATCACCGCGGTGATGCCCTCCAGCGGCTGGGCGATGCCGCGCGCCAGCGCCCATGCCACCGCCAAGCCCGCCAGCAGCACGGCGCCCACCACGGCCAGCGCGGTATTGCGGGCGGCGGCATACTGGGCGGCGTATTCGCTGGAATCCATCACCAATTCCACCACCGCCGCCGGCTTGCCGGCGTAATCGGGCACCGGCGCCGCCACGGCGGTCACCGGCACGCCGTCGCGCTCGCCCCGCTTGAGGATCTGGCGGCCGTCCAGGGCTTGGCGCCACTCCTCCTCGGTGAAGAACGGCTCCTTGGCGGTGGAGGCCAGGGTCTTGTACTCGTCCTTGACGCCGCCGCCCTGTTGCACCGCCGCCTTGGCGGCGTGCAGGGCGACCTCGACGCCGAATTCCTTCTTGAAGGTGTCGGCCAGGGCCTGGCCGAAATTCATGCCGAACTCCACCGTGCCGATCAGTTGGCCGTCCACCCGCACCGGCTGGACCGAGCGGATGCCCAGGCCGCCGACCCCGTTCTCCAGGCCCATCACCGGCTTGCCGCCGCGGTTGGCCTCGACCACCGTGCGGCGGAACGAGGACAGGTCGTCGCCGAACTTCTTCGGCATGTGGACGCGGAAGAAGGACGTGGCGGGGGGAACGTGGAACTGCATCTGGTCCACGCCATAGGTGTTCTTCAGCGCGGCGAAGGGTTCGACGAACAACTGGGCCAGCCGGTCACGGTCGCGGGCGGCGAAGGCGGTTTTTACATCGGGCGTTTCCGCCACCATCAACGCCATCTGGGCCCCTGCTCGGGTGCTGTTGGCCACGGCGGCGACGAAGGCGACGCGGGTGTTGTCCAACTCGCGCTCTTCCGCCGTGTTGATGGTGTTGGCCAGTTGCCGCAGCATCAGCGGCACCAGCACCGCCGCCACCAGGGCCAGCACCGCGACGAAACAGGCCGCCAGACGGCCCTTGATCCCCAAACCGCTCATTCCCGCGCACTCCCCACCACGCTGTCCGGCAAATGGCGCCGCAACATCGGAGAGACCAAGACCACCACCCATCCACATCACTCATGCGCCGACGACGGTATTTGCCAACTGGCGTGACCACACCAGCAAGGGTTGCGAGATGCGAAAAAGAAGAAATCAACCGGCGCGAATTTTCTGTATCCTCACCAAGGGCAAGCCGCTCCTTCGACGAAGACAGGCGAACACATGATCTTGGCTGTTCTCCCTGGGGTTCATTTGACCTTATGCAGAATTTCTAATCAACGAAAATCCAGCATGAATCTGTGAAATTCGCACACGTCCAGCCTGCGCTAGGGGCTGGACAGATGGCATCCCGGGCGCCAATTTAGGCGCGCGCGGACGTGGCGAAATCGGTAGACGCAAGGGTCTTAAAAACCCTCGACTTCGGTCATACGGGTTCGAGTCCCGTCGTCCGCACCATCATTTCGACGGCCGGGGATTGTCCTCGGTCTCGGTGGTGACGATGCGCATGACGGCCAGCGCCTTTTCGGTGCGGTCCTTCACGATCATCGCGCGGTCGCTCCGGCTGTCGGTGGTGATGCGGGCGGGATCGATTCCCCGTCCCACCAGATAGTCCCGCACCGCGTTGGCGCGCCGGAACCCCAGGGCCTTGCCGTCGGGTTGCTTGGCTTCCTCATGATCCACATGGCCCCAGATAGTGAAGGCCAAGCCGGGATAGCCCTGCAGGATGTCGGCCTGACGGTCCAGGATCACCTTGGCCCGATCATCAAGCACGCTGGAATTGCGGGGGAACATCACTTGGTGGTCCTCCCACGACAACGGCGACCGAAAAACGCAGGGTAGCGAGCGATCCAATCCGCCCTGGACGACATCTTCCTTTACGCAACCCGCTTCCGCCCCCCAAGTCAACGTGACCGTGGCGAGCAGTGCAAATGCGGCGAGCAAGGGTGCTTTAGCCATCGTTGTCGTCCATTCTTCAAGGTGACGGGGCGTACGCCCCGCCACTGTCGCCAATCAGTACGGCCCTTTCGGCGGGCGGATAATTCCACCGTTCCTCGGATCTTTACCTTCAAGCATGGGCCAGCCTTTCTGACCCGGGCCACCATCTTGCCAATATGGCCTGCCATCGTACTGAACCGGCGGTTCGGTGAACACGGGCATGTTACTTCCCGGCCACTTGAAACCTCCCGTTCCACTGCCCGGCGGAGGCGTCTCACCTTCGCCCAGACCGGGTTTGTCCCCGCCTTCGGCCAAACTGGCACTAATGGCGGACTCCGTCGGCCCGCCGGGCCGCATCAACCCGTCGACCTTGAGACCGTTGTCCTTCTGGAACGCCTTGATGCCGTTGAACATGGCGTCGTCGGTCCAGTCGTCGATGCCGCGATGGGGCGGCACGTCGTAATAGCCCAACTGATTGAGGGCGGTCTTGGTGCTGACGATGTCGCCGGGATCGACGGTGTAATTGGTTCCCATGGCTTTGTTCAAACTGAACCAGGACATGATGTGCTCCTAGTCTGCCGTGCAGCGAAGGCGCGCGCTCAAGCGGTGTCGAGGGGGCTTGGCGATAGTGCCAAGGCCGGGAAAGCCGTGCCGTCATGGGGTGAGCGGATCGTCCGGGCGAGAGCCATGTCATGGGCTTCTCAATGCCGTGGCAAGGCGGCGAGCATCACCATCCATGCGAACAATCATAGATGGTTCTGCGCCCCACGCAAGAACGAATGCGGAACTTTGGAAAAACGCGAGCTTACTAGACGTAAGCTGCGGCGGCACTTCAGGTGTGGAAATTCATATCCATACCGTGACTGTGCATGCACAGAAACATGCACAGTTTTGTCAAATTTCAGAAAACGCCAATAAAAACAAGGTGCTGCCTAGACGCAGTTTCGTTAAAAACCCTCGACTCCGGTCATACGGGTTCGAGTCCCGTCGTCCGCACCATTACCCGCCCTCGCCAAGCCACTGCGGCAAAGCGAACAGGATCATGTCCACGCCGTAATGAGCAATCAAGGCCGGCACCAGGGAACGGGTGGCCAGCAATGATGCCATGAAGGCTGCCCCCATGATCGCCGCAATCACCATGCTGCCGCTTCCCAAGGACCAGTGAAAGCTGGCGAACCAGAGTGCAGAACAGAGAATCGTAGCCGCATTCCCCCAGTTCCGCGCCCGCAAAATCGCCAGAAGGACAGCTCGCGCTAACAGTTCTTCACTGAACGCGACCAAGGGAATACCAATCATTGTGTCGATGAACTTCCAGGTGTGGCCGGCGATGGTGGGATAAGAGAACAAGCCCCCATAACCGAGCCATAGCCGCACACTCCATTCGATAGCGAGCCCAAAAAGGATCAGGCTGAAGCTCCAGACTGCCTCTTGTAAGCGGAAGGGCACCCGAAAAAGTGGGACGATACCGGGCCCCAGAGCGTACATACACAAGCTGATGACGAGGGCGCGCGTCGCATAATCGATAAGCAGCCAAACCCGAACGTCCGACAGCAGGAAGCTGAAGTCGTTAAGCCAGAAGATGGCTCCCCCCAAGAGGAGGGAGACCACCAATGATTTTTTCCGAACGAAGTGCTCTTGCATGTTCACCCGCGAATGCCGCCGGGCGGTGGCGTGGGATTGGTTCTCCGGCGCTCTTCCTCCTTTCGGTGTTCTTGCTCATTGAACCAGATGAACGGCCATTTCCACACAGGGTATTGTCCATAGGGATCATAAGGCGTAGAAGGTTGTTTCTGCTGTGGTTTTGCCCCCCGGAAGCATCGGGCGTGTTGTCCTTAGCGTTTTCCGCCAGCCCCGTATTTATTGCTTGTTCGGTCGGCCCGCCGGGCCGCATCAACCCGTCGACCTTGAGACCGTTGTCCTTCTGGAACGCCTTGATGCCGTTGAACATGGCGTCGTCGGTCCAGTCGTCGATGCCGCGATGGGGCGGCACGTCGTAATAGCCCAACTGATTGAGGGCGGTCTTGGTGCTGACGATGTCGCCGGGATCGACGGTGTAATTGGTTCCCATGGCTTTGTTCAAACTGAACCAGGACATGATGTGCTCCTAGTCTGCCGTGCAGCGAAGGCGCGCGCTCAAGCGGTGTCGAGGGGGGCTTGGCGATAGTGCCAAGGCCGGGAAAGCCGTGCCGTCATGGGGTGAGCGGATCGTCCGGGCGAGAGCCGCGTCATGGGCTTCTCAATACCTTGGCAGGGCGGCGAGCATCACCAACCATGTGGACAATCATAGATGGTTCCGCGCGCCAGATCAAGAACGAATACGGAACTTCCGTGATTGGGGTGGCAACTCTGTGCTTGCGGAGAAAGACGCGAGCTTACTGCGCGTGATCGCGGGTACGCGTCGGGTGGGAAAGTCGTGTCCATGCACAGAAACGTGCACGGTTTTATCAAGCGCAGAATATTTCAATGGAAACAAGGCGCTACGGAGGCGCATTTTCCTTGAAAACCCTCGACTTCGGTCATACGGGTTCGAGTCCCGTCGTCCGCACCATCACCTCCCTGACCGGGGACTGCCCTCGGTCTCGGTGGTGGCGTGGCGCATCCGGGCGAGGGTGCCTTCTGAATGATCCTTGGGGATCATGGCCCGGCCCTTGCGGCTGTCGGTGCTGACGCGCTCCGGTTCGATGCCGGCGTTACGGGTGGCCGAACGGCTTGATGACGGCGAGAGTGACGATGGCGAACACCCCCAGCACGATCGCGACCGGGGCATGGCGTAGGCCGGGGGCCGTCTTGATTTCCCCTGTCTGGCATAATCTGCGAAGGTTGCCGGCAAGCATCCCGTGCAGGGCGGAGAGCAAAAAGACGAAGATGAACTTGGTCTGTAACCAGGTTTCCGGGAACCATTCGCCCGTCAGGGCCAGAATCAGCCCCAGTGCCCAGACTAAGAGCATTGCGGGGGTGGTGACCTGTCGGTCCCAGCGGCGCGTCCGCTCAAGGAACACGAGCCAACTTGCGCTCTCGGTCCGAGCACGAGCATGGGCGCCAGCGGCGACTGACATGGCTGCGACCAGCAGTCCGCCAATCCAGGTCATGACCGCGATGATGTGAAACGCTTTGAGCCAGAGATAGCCCACGGTCCGCCTCCTCAGATCAAGTCCGCGAGCAGAATTTGTCGGCGCGCGAGAGTGCGTTCGTTCACGAAGGCGCCGAAGGGAATGAAAGCCAGAAGAAGCATTCGCAGCGTCTCGGTTCTGCTCCATCCTCCACCCGCCACCGTCTGAATGAGCATCCAGACGTAAAGCACGAATGCGAGCCCATGGAACGGGCCCATGACGGAAGTCGCGGCCGAAATACCAACGAGGTGCTTGAGCGGCACGGCGACACAAAGAAGCAGCAGCAGCGTGGTCCCCTCCAGGAGGGAAACCGCGCGCATTCTGCGGAGGCGGGAAATTTCTTCCCAACGGTCGGCCAAGGGCATTACTCGACCTCCTTGAGGACCTTTTCGACCCGAGAGAGTCCGGTTTCGATTCTGGAAACCCGTTCATTCAAGTTGGAGAGCGCGGCAGCGTTATCCTCTTGCACGGCGACGGCGCGTGCGGCGAGGTCCCGATAGGTATTTTCGCCGTCAATACGCAGTCGCGCCGTGCGCGCGCCGGAGAAATACTTCATGCCGAAGATTAAAAGGATCGCCACGATCATAAAAATCGTAAGGAGCAGGAACGTAGAGACATGTTCAGCCATGGAATTATCCTTTCAAGGGCTCGGAGGTCTTGGAAGAGGGGCTCAAAGATCGCGCTGCATTGGCCACGGTCGAAGGCGTCAAGACGACATCGAATGGCGCAACCTGGAAGAAGTTGAGCGACTTGCCGTCTTCGGATAGCTCGAGCTGGCTTGTTACCAGGCCGGCGTCCTCGAGCTTTCGCAGGTGAAGGTGGAGAAGGGGGCGGCTGATGCCGATCTCTCGGGCGAGCTGGCTCACATAGGTGCGGCCGTTGGCATGCAGCGCCTCCAGAATTCTCAGGCGGTGCGGGTTGGCGAGTGCGGTCAGCACGTCCACCAAGCGATCTCCCTCGGTCTTCAGTTCAAGCATCGTAAGCCCACCTGACATGTGTAAGAAATTACTTGCACATGTCAATTTGCGGTGTCAATGACCGTGGAGCGGAAGCCGGCGTGGGGCTTCGATGGGACGTCACGGCCGGCTTCGATTCCAGCCGCCGGCGCGGCATGCCACCGAGGGTTTGTCACCGTGCCGCTTTCGCGTTATGCAGGGCCGGGGACAAATAAGGAGGGGGCTCATGATCTACGATATCGTCTACGCCATGGATCAGTGGCTGGCCATGGTGACGGTCGTCGGCCTGACCATAGCGTTCGCACTGGCCGGGCTTTTTGTGGTGACGCGGCTGGTACCCTTGTCCGTGCGCACGGAGAACCAGGACGGCCTGGGGGTGGCCGGGGCCACGGTGGGCGTGGTCTATGCGGTGCTGCTGGCCTTCATCGCGGTCGCCGTGTGGGAGGCCTTCGAGAAAGCCGACGATACCGCCGCCCTGGAGGCGGCGCTGGTGGGAGACATCTTCCGCGATGCGCAATTGCTGCCCCAGCCGGTCCGCGACGCCGTCACCGAGGGAGCGCGGTCCTATGCCGACCATGTCGTCACGGTGGAATGGCCGGCCATGGCGACCGGCGCGCTTCCCGACCGCCGCGGCTGGGAAATCCTTGAGGCCATCCCCGCCAAGCTGGTGAACGATTCCCTGTCTCCCGGCCAGATGCTGGTCGCCCAGGAGGCCTTCTCGCAGATCAACAAGGTTTACGACGCCCGGCGCAACCGTCTGTCCCAGGCCTCCGCCGGCGTGCAGCCGCTCACCTGGGCGGTGGTGCTGGTGGGCAGCCTGATCTCGCTGGGCTTCTGCTGGCTGTTGTCGTTCCCCAGCCCGTGGCTGCACGTCCTGGCCACCAGCCTGGTCAGCGGCGTGCTGGGGATGATCCTGTTCCTGATCATCGCCTTTGATTATCCATTCCGCGGCACCGTCCAGATCGGCCCCGACGCCTTCGTCATGGTGCAAGGGAACATGCAGCGGCTGTCCCAGGCCGCACCGGCCTCCTGACCCGCTCAGGCGGCGCGCATGGGCGCCTGTTTGGCGCCCATGGACCAGGGGCCGGCAAAGTGTCTTGCCGGCCCCTTTCGCTTCCTGCTTCGCCGTCGGCCGAGCCGGGCTCAGGCCGACGGAAAATCCGTCGAAATCGAGACCGGACGCCATTTCGCCACCAGTTCGGCGTCGGCCTCGTGCTTGGACAGGATGGCGGCCACGGCGTCGCTGCCGAGCGGCAGCCGCACCGGCGGGGCCGGCTCGTCCACGAAGCTCGCCAGCACTTGCGCCAGCCGGAGCGGATCGCCGGGCTGGGCGTGGCTGAGCCCGGCGGCGTGGGAACGCACCTGGCCGGCCGTGTCCGCGTAATCGGCGATCTCCGCCGGGCTGACCGCCAGCGACGAGGCGTCCAGGAAATCGGTGCGGAAATAGCCCGGCTCCACCACCGTGACGTGGATGCCCAGGGGGCGCAATTCGTCGGCCAGCGCCTCGCTCAGCCCCTCGACAGCGAACTTGGTGGAGCAATAGACGCCGAAACCGGCGGCGCTGCGATAACCGCCGATGGACGAGAAATTGAGGATGCGGCCGGAACGCTGGCGGCGCATATGCGGCAGCACCGCCCGGATCACCGCCAGCAGGCCGAAGACGTTGGTGCGGTAAAGGGCCTCGACCTCCTTGGCACTGGCCTCCTCGACCGCGCCGAGCAGGCCGTAGCCGGCATTGTTGACCAGCACGTCGATGCGGCCGAAGCGTTCAACCGCCACCTTGGCCGCGGCATGGGCCTGGGCTTCGTCGGTGACGTCCAGGGCCACGGCCAGCAGGTTGGGCCGGTCGCCCAGCCGCTCGACCACCGACTTGGGATTACGGGCGCTGGCGACGGCGTTGTCGCCCCGGGCCAGGGCCTGTTCGGCGATCAGGGCGCCGAAACCGCGGGATGCGCCGGTGATGAACCATGTCCGCATGAGAACCTCCATCTGCACGGGCGACGGCCGATCCGGCGCCACGAGAGGATTTAAGCGCCTTTCCGCTAATGAGATAATCCGCTATAAAGTCCAGGATATGTTGAGATGTCTTCAACAATGCGCGGCATCACCCACACCGATCTGGCCACCTTCCTGGCCATCGCCCGCCACCGGAGCTTCCGCCGGGCCGCCGACGAACTGGGCTGCACGCCCTCGGCGCTAAGCCATGCCCTGCGCCTGCTGGAGGAACGGCTGGGACTGCGGCTGGTCAACCGCACCACCCGCAGCGTCGCCCTGACCGAGGCGGGCGAACGCCTGTACGCCCGCGTCGCCCCGGCGCTGCGCGACATCGGCGATGCCCTGGAGGAGTTGAACACCCTGCGGCAGACGCCCATGGGGCGCCTGCGCCTCAATGCGGCGCGGGTCTCCGCCAAGATGGTGCTGCTGCCGGTGGTGGCCCGCTTCGCCGCCGCCCATCCCGGGGTCAGCGTCGAGATCGTGGTCGACAACGCCCTGATCGACATGGTGTCGGAGGGGTTCGACGCCGGCATCCGGTTCGGCGAAACCATCGCCCAGGACATGATCGCCCTGCCGATCGGCCCGCGCCAGCGCTCGGCCGTCGTCGCCTCGCCGGACTTCTTCCGCCGGCATCCGCTCCCCACCACCCCGCAGCAGCTGGGCGGCCTGCCCTGCCTCGGCCTGCGCTTCGGCAGCGGCCGCCTGTATGCCTGGGAATTCGAACGCGGCGGCGTCGAGGTGACGGTGGAGGTGGACGGCCCGCTGATCGTGGACGACCAGGACATGATGGTCGAGGCCGCCCTGCACGGCATCGGCCTGGCCTATGCCTTCGAGCAGCAGGTGGCGCCGCTGGTCGCCCAGGGCCGGCTGGTTCGGGTGCTGGAGGATTGGTGCCCCTATTACAGCGGCTTCTACCTCTATTACCCCAGCCGGCGGCAAATGCCGGCGCCGTTGCGGGCGTTCATCGAAACGGTCAAGGACTTCAACGCCGACCTTCGCTGATCACAGCCTCGGCCAGGAAGTCCACGAAGGCGCGGACACGCGCGGCAAGGTGGGCGTGCCCGATATAAAGCGCGTGGATCTGCTCGCGGTCCTGGGGATCGTAGTCCTCCAGCACCGTGAGCAGGCGCCCGGCCTTGATGTCCTCCGCCACATGGAACCGGCCCAAGCGGGCAAGGCCGAGGCCGTCCAGGGCGAAGCGCCGCAGAATCGCGCCGTTGTTGCCATGGGCGTTGCCGCGGATCGGCAGGGTGAAGGTCTCGCCGCTCGCCGGGTCGCGGAACGGCCATTGGTCCAGGCTGCGGCGGAAATTGAAGCGCAGGCAGTTGTGGCCCTCCAGGCTCCGCCGGCGTGCGGGGAAGACCATGCGCCTTCACATAGGCTGGCGAGGCGACGATGACTCGGGGGCCTTCGAGGATCTTCCGCGCCTTCAGGGTCGAATCCCGCAGGGGGCCGGAGCGCACGGCGACGTCGGTCCGTTCGTCGATCAGGTCGATGACGCTGTCGGTCAGCGACACGTCCAGTTCCACCAGCGGATAGCGCTTCAGGAACGCCGGCACCAGCGGCAGCAGGCAGCATTCGCCGAAGCCGACCGAGGCGCTGACCCGGAGCCTGCCGCGTGGCGCACGGCCCGCGCCGGTGGCGACCAGGCGTTCGGTTTCCTCCAGGTCGGCCAGGATTTGCCGCGACCTCTGCAGATAAACCGCCCCCTCCGGCGTTAATTGCAGCGTGCGGGTGGAGCGCACCAGCAGCGGTGTCCCCAGCCGGTCCTCGATGCGCGTCACCAGCTTGCTGACGGCGGAGGGGGTCAGGCCGAGCTTGCGCCCGGCGGCGGAAAAGCTGGCGCTTTCGCTCACCGCGACGAAGACGGCCATCTCGCCCGAGCGACTGTCCATGGCAGATCCCTTTGAAAATTTTTCAAAGGCATTATTCCATTATCCAATATTAATTCTCAATCCCATCGGGCGCATAAATACGGGCAAGAATTTTCCGCGCCGTGCGGAAGCCATTTCGAGCCGATGTCTCTCTTCAGCGCCGGCCCCACGCGGGGCCGGGGAAAGGACCGTGCATGCCCATTGCCCTCTATGCCCTGACGATCGCGGCCTATGCGATCGGCACCACGGAATTCGTCAGCGTCGGCCTGTTGCCGATCATCGCCCGCGACTTCTCCATCAGCCTGCCCGCCGCCGGGCTGATCGTCTCCATCTATGCGCTCGGCGTCACCTTCGGGGCGCCGGTGCTGACGGCGCTGACCGGCCGCATGGAGCGCAAGCCACTGCTGATCGTGCTCATGCTGTTGTTCATGGCCGGCAATGTGCTGGCAGCGCTGAGCCCGTCCTACGAGGCGCTGCTGGCGGGCCGCGTGCTCTCGGCTTTCGCCCACGGCGTTTTCTTCTCGGTCGGCTCGACCATCGCCGCCGATCTGGTGCCGGCCAACCGCCGCGCATCGGCCATCGCGCTGATGTTCATGGGCCTGACCGTCGCCATCGTGACCGGCGTGCCGCTGGGCACCTATATCGGCCAGGTCTTCGACTGGCGTGCCACCTTCTGGGCGGTCGCCGGCCTCGGCGCCGTCGCCCTTGCCGGCATCGCGGCACTGCTGCCCGGCGAACTCGCCAAATCGCCGCCGGCCACCATCATGGACCAGATCCGCGTGCTGGGCTCCGGGCGCCTGCTGCTGATCTTCGCCATGACCGCGCTGGGCTATGGCGGCACCTTCGTCACCTTTACCTATTTGTCGCCGATCCTGGAGACCATCTCCGGCTTCTCCGCCACCAGCGTCAGCCTGATCCTGGTCCTCTACGGCGCGGCCATCGCCGTCGGCAACATTTCCGGGGGCCGCATCGCCGACCGCAATCCGGTCAAGGCCCTGACCGGCCTGTTCCTGGCCCAGGCGCTGGTTCTGCTGATCTTCACCTTCACCGCGCCCAGCGCCATTGCCGCGCTGCTCACCCTGGCCGCCCTCGGCTTCCTGCAATTCGCCAACGTGCCCGGCCTGCAGCTCTATGTGGTCCAGTTGGCGCAGGAGCATCGCCCCGGCGCCGTCGATACCGCCTCGGCGCTGAACATCGCCGCCTTCAACCTGGGTATCGCGCTCGGCGCCTGGCTCGGTGGCGAGGTGGTCGCCGCGCCCGATTTCGGCCTCTCGGCAACCCCCTGGGTTGGGGCGATCATGGTGGCCGCCGCGCTGGTGCTGACCTATTGGAGCGGCGTACTCGACAGCCGGACACAGAAAGTCGCCCTGTGCGATGCCTGACCGAAAGGAACTTGAGATGCATGCAGTCACCGCCAACGGCGCCTCCATTCCCGCCCTCGGCTTCGGCACCTTCCGCATGTCCCCGGCCGACACGCTGCGCATGGTGCCGCATGCCCTGCGGCTGGGTTTCCGCCACATCGACACGGCGCAGATCTACGGCAACGAGGCGGAGGTGGGCGAGGGAATCGCAAACTCTGGCATCGCCCGCGGCGATATCTTCCTGACCACCAAGGTGTGGGTGGAGAACTATCGCCGCGACGCTTTCGTCGCCTCGGTCGAGGAAAGCCTGCGCAAGCTGCGGACCGACCATGTCGACCTGCTGCTTCTGCACTGGCCGAGCGAAACGGTGCCCTTGGCCGAGCAAATCGGCGCCCTCAACGACGTCCGCCAGGCCGGGAAGGTCCGCCACATCGGCGTCTCCAATTTCAATACCGCCCTGATGGCCGAGGCGGCCCGCCTCTCCTCCGCTCCCGTCGTCACCAACCAGATCGAGGTCCACCCGTACCTGGACCAGGCCAAGGTCATCGCCGCCGCACGCGCGGCCGGCATGGCGGTCACCGCCTATTACGCCATGGCCGACGGCAAGGTGTTTGACGACCCGGTGCTGAAAGCCATCGCCGCCGGCCACGGCAAAAGCGTGGCGCAGATCGTCCTGCGCTGGCTCGTCCAGCAGGACGGCATGGTCGCGCTGTCCAAGACGGTGGGCGAGGCCCGCGCTGCGGAAAACCTCGCCATCTTCGATTTCGAGCTGACGCGCGAGGAAATGGCGGCGGTCGACAGGCTGGCGCAGCCCGACGGAAGGCTGGTGAGTCCCCCCGGCCTGGCACCGGCCTGGGATTGATGCCCCCTCATGCGGCGGCCTTTACTCTGTTGTCCCCCGCCGGCGGCAAAGGCCGGTGGGGTAGATGCCGCAGCGTGACCTCATCCGGTTTCCACCAGCGCGCTCCTGTGCGCGGCGTCGACAACCGCCGAGATATCTCGCAGTTGCGAGATGGCAGATATGTGAATCCTGCGGTTCCCTTTTCCGGGTCACATGCGTTTTCGTTATGAGGTGCGTGGGGCGCACTATGAGTTTCGGAGAGGTGCCCGATGGTGCCCGGATTAAGCCTTCTGATCGTCATCGCCATCGTGGCCGTGGCCCTGTGGGCCATCGCGTTGCGCTGGCAGCACGATTTCCCGCGCGGCCCGGTGCCGGTGCTCCGCCGCCCCTACGACAACCAGAACCACACCCTGACCCTGGTGGGCAAGGACGGCCGGCCCAACCCGGCGCAGTACGAGGTCTTCCCCAACTATGCCAGCGCCCTGGTCCGCCAGCGCGGCCTGTCGCGCACGGGCCAGGCCTCGGTGATCACCCACACCGACAGCGGCGAGGTGCGGATGGACTTCGCCACCATGTTCGGGCCGTTCGGACGGATCTATTACTGACGAGGCCGGCGCTCAGCGCAGCAGCAGCTTGAGCACCAGCACCTCCTTGGCCTTCTCGCCGCTGGGGTCCTTGCGCAGGACATCCAGCGCCACCGCCTTGATGGTGGCGGCGGGGTTGCCGCGCGAGAATTCCTCCCACGGCATGGCCGACAGGGTCTGGGCGATCTTGTCGGACACCTTCTTGTTCAGGCTGGTCTGGGCTGGAAACACCGCGCTCAGGTCCATGTTGACCGCATGGAACAGGCCGTCGGCATCCCAGAACTCCACGACGATGCCGGGCATCTTCACGTAGAACTCGGTCGGCTCGCCGCCCTCGGCGGCATGGGCGCCCAACGGCGCCAGCGCCAGCAGCGCGGCCAGGACGGCGCGGCGGGAGAGGTGGGCCATGGCCTATTGCCGGCCGTCGAGGGCGAGGGTGACCTGCGCCTCGGCCAGTTCCGCACCCATCAGGCGGATGTTGCCCAACAGCGCGTTGACGATCACGCGCACCCCCTTGGGCGCCTGCTCCAGCTGTTCGGTCAGGCGGTCCTTGCCGATGACCACGCAGGCGGTCTCGGCTTCGGCCACCGCCGAGGCCATGCGCGGCTGGTCGTCGATCAGCGCCATCTCGCCGAAGATGCCGCCCTGGATGACGGTGCCCAGGTCCACCCGCTGCCCCTTGACCGTCTTGAAGATGGCGACGCGGCCGTATTCCACCACATAGGCCTCGTGGCCGGGCTCGCCCTCGTCGAAGATGCGGGTGCCGGGTTCGAACACCCGGCGGCGGGAATTGCTGGTCTGCGTCATCTGGCCCCCTCGGCTCAGGATTGGCGCCGGACGGAAAAGTTCTTCGGCACCAGGATGGTATTCTGCACCGGGGCGATGCTGTCCGGAGTGGGATAGTCGATGGTGTAGTGCAGCCCCCGGCTTTCCCGCCGCTGCAATGCCGACCGCACGATCAACTCGGCCACCATGGCCAGGTTGCGCAGTTCCAGCAGGTCGCTGGTGACGCGGAAGCTGCCGTAATATTCCTCGATCTCGGACAGCAGCAGCTTGACCCGGTGCTTGGCCCGCTCCAGCCGCTTGGTGGAACGCACGATGCCCACATAGTCCCACATGAAGCGGCGCAGTTCGTCCCAGTTGTGGGCCACCACCACCTCCTCGTCGGAATCGGTGACCCAGCTTTCGTCCCAGGCGGCAATCACCGGCGGCGGCGGAATATTGGCCAGGCGGCCGGCGATGTCCTCGGCGGCGGCGGCGCCGAACACCAGGCATTCCAGCAGCGAGTTGGAGGCCAGACGGTTGGCGCCGTGCAGCCCGGTGCACGACACCTCGCCGATGGCGTACAGGTTCTCCACGTCGGTATGGCCGGTGCGGTCGGTCAGCACGCCGCCGCAGGTGTAATGAGCGGCCGGCACCACCGGGATCGGTTCCTTGGTCATGTCGATGCCGTATTTCAGGCATTCGGCGTAGAGCGTGGGGAAATGGGCGACGATGAAATCGGCTGGCTTGTGGCTGATGTCCAGGTAGACGCTTTCACAGCCCAGGCGCTTCATCACGTCGTCGATGGCACGCGCCACGATGTCGCGCGGCGCCAGTTCGCCGCGCGGGTCGTATTCGTCCATGAAGCGGGTGCCGTCGGGGCGCAGCAGCTTGCCGCCCTCGCCGCGCACCGCTTCCGAGATCAGGAACGACTTGGCCCTGGGATGGTACAGGCAGGTGGGGTGGAACTGGCTGAATTCCATGTTGCCCACCCGGCAGCCGGCGCGCCACGCCATGGCGATGCCATCGCCGGTGGAACCGTCGGGATTGGAGGAATAGAGGTAGACGCGGCTGGCGCCGCCGCTGGCCAGCACCACCGCGCGGGCGTCCAGGGCCACCACCGAGCCGGTGGAGCGGTCCAGCGCATAGGCGCCGACGCAGCGGCCCAGCCGGCCGCCGGCCAGACGCTCGCGGATCAGGTCGACGGCGTTGTGGTGCTCGAAGATGTCGGCGCCGGACTCCCGCAGCCGCGCCATCAGGCCGGTCTGCACGGCGCGGCCGGTGGCGTCGGCGGAATGGATGACGCGGCGGTGGGAATGCCCGCCCTCGCGGGTCAGGTGGTAGGCGCCGTCCTCGCGGTCGAACACCACGCCCTGGCCGATCAGCCAGTCGATGGCCGCCCGCGCGTTCTCCACCACGAAGCGCACCGACTCGACATTGCACAGGCCGGCGCCGGCATTCAGCGTGTCGGCCAAGTGGGAGTCGGTGGAATCGGCGGCGTCCAGCACGGCGGCGATGCCGCCCTGGGCGTACATGGTGCTGCCCTCGGACAGCGGCCCCTTGGCCAGCACCGCCACGCGGGCATTGGGCTTGGCGGCCAGCACGCGCAGCGCCAGCGACAGACCCGCCGCGCCCGAGCCGATCACCAGCAGATCGTACGCCATGGGAAGAACCCTTTCCTCGGCTCCAGTCCAGGCCGATATCCACCGCCGGGGCCGACTGGGTGATGCGGCCCACCGAGACGTAATCCACCCCAGTCTCGGCGATGGCGCGGATGGTGTCCAGGTTCACGCCGCCCGACGCCTCGGTCTTGCAGCGGCCCGCCACCAGGGCGACCGCCTGGCGCAGCATCTCCGGCCCCATGTTGTCCAGCAGCACGATGTCGGCGCCGGCCTCCACCGCCTCGGCCACCTGGTCCAGCGTGTCGCACTCGGCTTCCACATTGGGCAGGCCGGCCTGCCTGGCGGCGCGCACGGCGGCACCCACGCCGCCGCACACGGCGATGTGGTTGTCCTTGATCAGCACGCCGTCATACAGGCCCATGCGGTGGTTCCTGGCGCCGCCGCACAGGGTGGCGTACTTGGACAGCCGGCGCAGGCCGGGAATGGTCTTGCGGGTGTCGAGCAGGGTGCAGCCGGTACCCTTGATGCGTTCGGCGTAGGTGCGCGTCAGCGTGGCGATGCCGCTCATGAGCTGCAGCAGGTTGAGCGCGGTGCGCTCGGCGGTCAGCAGGCCGCGCGCCGGCCCCTCGATCTCGGCCAGCACGGTGCCGGCGGCCACCTCCTGGCCGTCGGCGGCCTTGGCGGCGAAGCGGGCCTCGGGCACCACCATCTTGAACACCTCGGCCGCCACCGGCAGGCCCGACACCACCATGGCGTGGCGCGCCTGCATGACGCCCTTGAAGCGCAAGGCGCCGGGAATCACCGTGGAGGAGGTGATGTCCCCCGCCCCCACGTCCTCGGCCAGGGCGGCCTGGATGGCGCGGCGGGCGTCGGCGAGATCCAGCTCAGGCGGCATTGGGCGTGGCTCCCGACGACATGGGCACCGATTTCGACATTTCCAGCATGCGCTCCAGCGGCTTCAGGGCCTCGATCCGCAGGTCCTCGGGCACGGTCAGGGCCGGGGCGGCGTTGACCATGGCCAGATAGATCTTTTCCAGCGTGTTCCTGGCCATGAACGGGCAATCGGCGCAGGAGGCGCAGGCACCCTCGGCGAAGGGGGCGGGAATGAAGGTCTTACCCGGGGCCGCCTTGGTCATCTGGTGGATGATGTGCGGCTCGGTGGCGATGATGAATTCCTGCGCTTCCGTCTTGATGACGTAGTCCAGGATGCCCTTGGTGGAGCCCACGTAATCGGCGTGTTTCAGCACTGCCTCGGGGCATTCGGGATGGGCGGCCACCAGCGCCTGGGGATGGCGCACCTTGAGCTTCACCAGTTCCTTTTCCGAGAACTGCTCGTGGATGATGCAGCTGCCCGGCCACAGGGTCATCTCGCGCCCGGTCTTGCGGGCGATGTAGGCGCCGAGATGGCGGTCGGGGGCGAACAGGATGGGCTTGTCCTTGGGCAGCGCGTTGACGATCACCTCGGCGTTGGACGAGGTGACGATGACGTCGGACAGCGCCTTGATGTCGGCGGAACAGTTGATGTAGGTGACCGCCAGATGGTCCGGATGCTTCTCGCGGAAGGCACGGAAGGGCTCGGGCCGGCAGGATTCCTCCAGCGAGCAGCCGGCCTCGGCGTCGGGAATCACCACAGTCTTGGCGGGCGACAGGATCTTCGCCACCTCGCCCATGAAGCGCACGCCGCAGAACACAATCATGTCGGCGTCGGTGGCCGCCGCCTTGCGCGACAGGTCGAGGGAATCGCCAACGAAATCGGCGAGATCCTGGATCTCGGCCTCCTGATAGTAATGGGCCAGGATGATGGCGTTCTTCTCGCGGCGCAGGCGGTCGATCTCGGCCACCAGATCCAGGGTGGGATCGATCTGGGCCTCGGTCATGGCACCGGGCAAAGGCAGGACAACGGTATCGGTCATGGGCGTCAGGGCCTTTCGGCGGAGCCGGGGGCGGCTCCGTGAACATGGAGAGTGAAGTAAGAGCCAATTTCGCCGCGGATGGCAACCCATCACCACGCCGCAACGGCCACCAACCCCCCGATTCGGCGGCTTTTTCGCCATCCCCTGCCAATGATATAGTTCGGTATGCCCATCGAACGAATTCCCCTGCATACCGCGATGCCCCATTATCCAAGTGGCCGCGGAGGGAAGGAACGGCGATCATGGGTATGTTGGCACAATCGAACGACGATAAGACCGCGCCGCTGATCGTGGTGATCGAGGACGAGGCCATCGTTCTGGCCGGCTATCAGATGCTGTTCGAAAGCTGGGGCTATCGCGTGGTGGCGGCGCCATCCACCGAGGATGCCATGAAGGCGCTCCGCGAGGGACAGCACTGTCCCGACTTCATCCTGGCCGATTACCGCCTGAAGGAAGGCAATACCGGCACCGAGGCCATCCAGACCCTGCGCAGCGCCTTCGGCGCCGCCATCCCCGGCGTGCTGGTCACCGGCGATACCGCCGTGGACCGCCTGCGCCACGCCGCCGCCAGCGGCCTGCCCATCCTGCACAAGCCGGTCAACGGCCGCCAATTGCTGGATATCCTGCAGCGCTCGCTGGGCGCCGCCGCCTGAGCGGCGCGCCGGCTGCTGCTTCCCCGCTTCCCCGTCGAAACCTAGCGGGCGCGCCCTTCCAGGGCCTCGATTCGCCGGCGCAATTCCGCCACCTGCTCGGCGATGGCGTCGCCATCCAGGGCTCGACGCAGGGCGTCGCTGACCCAGGCCCCCACCGTCCGCCCCTCGGCCTTGGCACGGACGACCACGGCTCGGCGCAGATCATCGGGGATGCCCCGCACGGCCCAGACGGAATCAGACTTAAGGGCATTGGACATCGGCAATATAAATCTCACAAAGTTTGACGATTGTTAAACAATAATTGCTCCTTCCCCATTTCTTGGGCGGAAACTGTGCAAATACTGATCCCGCATATTGCCAAAATCTGGAGACGAGAACATATGCCTCTGGTCTAGCCATTTCGCAACTATAATCAGGTAATAGGCGCGCAAATTACCCATGCTGGAGGGGCATGATCCTCCCTTTGCGCTCGTTTCTCGCAGTAGATACGCACAACATGAGCAGTAGATAGAGAATTAACTAGCTCGCGCTGCGATTAGGCGGCTATCAGCGTTTATGACTCCGCATTAAGAGAAAAAATAACTTACGGAGTTCATCTAAAACGAGTACAGAGCTTGCCACCCCGGCGGCAAGCGCCCATTCCGCCAGCGCCAGCGCCTCGGTATGGAACACCTTCTGGGCCGGCGGCCAATGCACGGCCGCCGCCTGCAGCGCCACCACCGCCGCCAGCGCCAGCCACAACTTGCCATTGCGGAACATGCAGCGGCCCAGCGCCGATTCCAGCGCGACGCGTGCGTTGAAGACGTTGAACACCTGGAACAGCACGAAGGTGGTGAAGGCCAGGGTGCGGGCATGAGCCTCGCCGCCTCCCTGGCCCAGGGCCCACCAGAACACCCCCAGCGTCCCCGTCGCCATGGTGATGCCGTAGGCGGCCAGGCGCAGCACACGCTGGCGCGACAGGATGGCCTCGTCGCGGTCGCGCGGATGCTCGTCCATCAGGCCGGGACGCGGCGGGTCGAAGGCCAGGGCCAGGGCCGGCGGGCCGTCCATGATAATGTTGACCCACAGGATCTGGATGGGATGGAACGGCACCGGCATGCCGATCAACGGCGCCGCGAACACCGCCAGCAGCGCGCCGACGTTGGTGGAGAGCTGGAAGCGGACGAACTTGATGATGTTGTCGTAGATGGTGCGCCCCTCCTGCACCGCGTGCACCACGGTGGAGAAGTCATCGTCGGTCAGCACCATGGTGGCCGCCTCGCGGGTGACGTCGCTGCCGGTGCGTCCCATGGCGACGCCGATATCGGCGCATTTCAGGGCGGCGGCGTCGTTGACGCCGTCGCCGGTCATGGCCACCACATGGCCGCGCGCCCGCAGCGCGGCGACGATGCGCACCTTGTGCTCGGGCGCCACCCGGGCGAACACGGCGATGTCGTCGATGCGCGCCGCCAAGGCGCCGTCATCCATGGCATCCAGGTCCTTGCCGGTGACCACCTCGCCATCCAGCCCCAGCGAGCGGCCGATGGCCGCCGCGGTGACGCGGTGGTCGCCGGTGATCATCTTGACCGCGATGCCGGCGCGATCGCAGGCGGCCACGGCGTCGCGCGCCGACGGGCGCGGCGGGTCCATCAGGCCGACCAGGGCGGTCAGCACCAGCCCCCGTTCCGTCACGGCGGCCAGGGGATCGGCCAGCGCCGCCTCGTCCACCTCGGCCTCGGCCAGGGCCAGCACGCGCAACGCCTGCGAGCCCAGCCGCTCCACCTCGTGGCGCAGCATGTCGCGATCCCCGGCGGTCAGGGCGCGGTCGCCCGCCGGCTCGCGCACCCAGCGACAATATTCGGCCACCACGTCGGGGGCGCCCTTGGCGGCCAGCACCAGACGGCCGTCGTGCCGGTGCACGGTCAGCATCAGCTTGCGCGCCGAATCGAAGGGCAGTTCCGCTACGCGCGGCCAGTCGCAGGCGGCGCCGGCCTTGTCGGCCAGCACCTTCAGGGCGCCTTCGGTGGGATCGCCCACCAGGGTCCGGCCCAGAGTCCCGCCAGCCTTGCCGTCGTCGCACAGGCGCGCATCGTTGCACAGCGACCCAGCCCGCAGATACGGCTCCAAGGGCGGCAGCGGCCCCATGGGATCGTCGGGGTGCAGCCGCCCGGCGGGGTCGTAGCCCTCGCCATCCACGCGGAAGCGGCGGCCCGCCGCCCAGCCGGCCCGCGCGGTCATCTGGTTGAGCGTCAGCGTGCCGGTCTTGTCCGAGGCGATGACCGTGGTCGAGCCCAGGGTCTCCACCGCCGCCAGACGCTTGACGATGGCGCCGTGGCGAGCCATGCGGGCCATGCCGATGGCCAGCGTCACCGTCACCACCGCCGGCAGCCCCTCGGGGATGGCCGCCACCGCCAGGGCCACGGCGGTTAGCACGGTGGCCGCCAGCGGCTCGCCCCGGGCCAGCCCCATGACCAGGATCACCGCCACCACCACGCCGGCCACCATGGCCAGCCGGCGGCCCAACTGGTCCAGGCGGCGCTGCAGCGGCGTGCCGGACTCGGGGGCGCCTTCCAGCAGGCCGACGATGCGGCCCATCTCGGTGGCGGGACCGGTGGCGGTCACCAGCATCTCGCCGCGCCCGCGCGTCACCACCGTGTTCATGAAGGCCTGGTTGACGCGGTCGGCCAGGGCGGCGTCGGTTTCGGCCAAGGCCCCGGTATCCTTGACCACCGCCACCGATTCGCCGGTCAGGCTGGATTCGTCGATTTCCAGACCATGGGCCACCACCAGCCGGCCGTCGGCGGGAACCCGGTCGCCGGCCTCCAGCAACACAAGGTCGCCGCGCACCAGGCGGTGCGCCTCGACCTCCACCTTCAGGCCATCGCGCCGCACCCGCGACTGCTGCGCCAGCATGCCTTTGAGTGTATCGAGGATCTTCTCGGCCCGGTGCTCCTGATAGAAGCCCAGGCAGGCGTTGAACAGCACCACCACCAGGATCACCACCATGTCGGTGGTGTCGCCGATCAACCCGGCCAGCACGCCGGCCGCCATCAGCACCAGGGTCAGCAAGCTCTTGAACTGGTCGAGGAACAGGCGCCAAACCGGCTTGGGCGGCTTTTCCGGCAGGGCGTTAGGGCCGAAGCGCGTCAGCCGCTCCTCCGCCTCGGCGGGGCTCAGACCGCGTTCCGGGTCGCTGCCCAGGCGCCGGCAAGCTTCGCCGACGGTCAATAGATGCCAGGACTCATCGCGCATGAACGGCCCCCCGTGGCTTCCTCGGACGAAGATAAGTCCAAGCAGGGGGCGGTCAACAGCCGGTGCTCACCAACAGGTGCAGGCTGAACAGGCAGTCCGGATCGATCCACACGGCCTCGGACTCGAAGCCACCCAGGCGGGCAAGCCAGCAGAACTGCTCGGGCGAGTATTTGTAGCAATCCTCCACGTGGATGACGTCGCCCCGACGGAAGGCGAAGCGGTGGCCGGCGATCTCCACCCGCTGACGCCGGCCCGCCACCAGATGGATCTCCACCCGTCCCTCGCGGGCGTTCCACCAGGCGCGATGGTCGAAGGTGGCGGGGTCGAAATCGGCTCCCAGTTCGCGATTGGCCCGCACCAGCAGATTGCGGATGAAGGCGGCGGTGACGCCCTGGGCATCGTCGTAGGCGGCGTCCAGCAGGCGGGGATCCTTGATCAGGTCCACCCCCACCAGCATGCGCCCGCCCGGCCCCAGCACCCGGCCGGCGCGGCGCAGGAAGGCGCGGGCCTCGTCCGGGCGCATGTTGCCGATGGTCGAACCGGGAAAGAAACCCAGCACCGGCCCGTCGCCGCCCATGGCGTCGGGTGGCAGCGCCAGCGGCCGGGTGAAATCGGCCACCAGGGGCACCACCGCCACGTCGGGGAACAGCGCCGCCATGCGCCGGGCGCCCAGCAGCAACGGCTCGCGCGCGACATCGATGGCCACATAGGCCGACGGGCCGGACAGCGCCGCCAGCAGCAGCCGGGTCTTGCGCATGGAACCGCAGCCGAACTCCACCACCCGCGCGCCCGGCCCTACCCGCTCGGCGATGGCCCCGCCGCTGGCGGCGAGCAGCGCGATCTCGGTCCGGGTGGGATAATACTCGTCCAATTCGGTGATGCGGTCGAACAGCGCCGAGCCTTCGGCGTCGTAGAGATACTTGCAGGGAATGGCGCGGGGCCGCACCGACAGCCCCGCCAGCACCGCTTCGCGGAAACCGTCGCTGCCTTGAACCGTGTTCATGCATCCTCCGCCAGGCGCAGGCCGGTAAACTGCCAGCGGGCGGCCGGCCACCAGAAATTGCGGGTGGTGGCGCGCAGATGGCCGGCGGCGGTGGCGCAGCTGCCGCCGCGCAGCACCATGCGGCCGGTCATGAACTTGCCATTGTACTCGCCGAAGGCGCCGGAAGGAGAACGCCAGCCGGGATAGGGACGGTGCCCGCTGCCGGTCCATTCCCACACGTCCCCGAACATCTGGGCCGGCCCCTCGCCGAGGGCCCCGATGCCCCCAGGGGCAGCGGACGCAGGAAACCCGCATCCAGCAGGTTGCCGGCCACCGGCAGGACGGCGGCGACGGCCTCCCATTCGGTTTCGGTGGGCAGGCGGAGCCCGGTCCAGCGGGCATAGGCGTCCGCCTCGTACCAGCTGATGTGGCAGACCGGCGCCTCGGGGTCGACCGCCTCGCGGCCGAACAGGGTCATGGTGGTCCACACGCCCTCGTCGCACCGCCAGTATTCCGGCGCCGTCCAGCCCTGGAGCTGGAGCTCCTCCCAGCCGTCGGACTGCCACAGGAAGGGGCGGCGGTAGCCGTCGTCCTCCATGAAGGCCAGCCAGTCGCCATTGATCACCAGCCGGCCGGCCAGGCGGAAGGGCGCCACCAAATCGGGATGGCGCGGCATTTCGTTGTCGAAGCCGAAACCCGGACCGGAATGGCCGATGGCGACCATGCCGCCGGGGTGCTCGATCCATTCCACCACCGAGGCCGCCGCCCGGCGCGGCAGCAGGCGTGGCTTGGCCCAGGCCGGCATCAGCGGATTGCGGGCGAATAGGGCCAGGCCGTCGGTCAGCAGCAGTTCCTGGTGCTGCTCCTCATGGGCCAGCCCCAGCTCCACCACCGGCGCCAGTCGGGCCAGGCCGCGCTCGTTGGTCTCGGACAGCAGGTCGATCATGGCGGCGTCGACGCTGCGGCGCCAGGCCAGCACCTCGGACAGCAGGGGACGGGTGAGCCAGCCGCGCTCGGCCTGCCGGGGCCGGGCGCCCACGCTGTCGTAATAGGAATTGAACAGCGAGCGGAAGGCGGCATTGAACGGCTTGTAGCGCGGGTGGAACTCACCCAGGACGAAGGTCTCGAAGAACCATGTGGTGTGGGCCAGATGCCACTTGGCCGGGCTGGCCTCGGGAAAGGCCTGCGCCCCCATGTCCTCCGGCTCCAGTCCGTCCACCAGGGTTTCGGTCTGCGCCCGGGTGCGACGGAATGCCCGGATCAGGTCGCCGGCGCCGCTATGGCTTGGATTCTCGCGATTCATGCCCTGCTCCCCACCGTTCGCGATGGGCCACAAGTCGGATGCGGCCCCGCGCCCTTCAACGCCCCCGTGAGTGGTGCGGGCCCTACCAATCTCGCGCCTATCCCTGGCGTTCCGCCGCGAACTGGTTGGGCGCGCGCGCCGCCATCAGATCGCGATAGGCGGCCAGGTAGGCCTCGGCCATGGCGCGGGCGGGAGTGCGCAGGGCACGACGCCGGGCCGCCGCCCCCATGGCCTCGCGCAGGCGGCGGTCGGCCAGCAGGGTGCGCAACCCGGACGCCACCGCCTCGGCGTCGCCGGGGGCCACGAACAGGGCGGCGCCACTCCACATCTCGCGCAGCGCGGCGGTGTCGCCCAGCACCAGGGCGCAGCCGGCCAGGGCCGCCTCCATGGCCCAGGTGCCGGGCCCTTCGGCGGTGAGCGCGGTATAGACGGCGGCGCGGTTGAACCACGGGACCAGTTGGGCCGGATACACCCGCCCCAGGGCGGACACGCCCTCCAGCCGCGCCGGGTGGCCGTCGGAATCCATCTGGTCGCCGGCCACCACCACCGGCCAGGGCAGCCGGGAGGCCGCCAGTTCCAGCGCCGAACGCTGGGTGGCGTCCTCGCGCAGGTTGCCCACCGACAGGATCAGCGGCTCCTTGGGCGCGGCGGCGAAGCGCGAGGGGTCGCGGCCGTCGCGGATCACCCGGCCGGAGGCAATGCCGAAATGGCGCGACAACGCCGCCATCATGGCCTCGGTGGGGGTGACCACCAGGTCGGCACCCTTGAGCCCGTACTGGAAGGCGGCGCGGCAGATGCGGCGCTGCTCCATGTCGAGGCGGCCATAGGAGGCACCCGACCCGGGATGCCCCGCCACCAGCACCCGGCCGCACCAGGGCAGGCCGGCATGCAGGTAGCCGGTCAGGTGCACCACGTCGGGATTGAGCATCTCCTCGACCCCCAGCAGCCATTCGGCGATGCGGGTCCGGTGGGCCAGGTGGTCGGCCGGATTGCCGACCGGGATCGGGCTGGTCAGCAGTTCCACCCCGGGGATGCCGGCATACTCGATGCGTTGGCCGGGCCTGAGCGGCGTCAGCGCCGCCACCGTGACCTCGACGCCCAGGGCCGACAACTCCCGCACCAACGTATCCACGTGGGGCCACACGCTGCCAGGCGGCTCCACGCTGATCAGCACGCTGGGGGCGGACACAGTTGGAGTGCGGGTTGCCATGATCACTGTCCTCGACGATCTGCCTTTTCCACCACTCCCCCTACCCATGCCACCACAACACCGGCGCTTTGCCCCGCCATCAAATGGGGAAGAGACCGACTCTGAAGAGTTAGAGCGGATGACATGTTCACCTTTCGCATATGCACAAAACTAACGAAATGTTACTGCCATACACTGGAGTAATACCCATAATGTGAAAGTGCCATTTCCCGCCTTCGCGGTCTTTCTTGGCATAAATTGTCTCTTCAATTTCACGAACATCTGAGATTGCGGACCGCTATCCTCTCCAATATTTGCAGCGCACCGGGAGGAGAGCATGAAGTTGGACTGGCTACCCGAAGCCGTTCTCGCCGTCGCTTTCGTCGTGGTCCTGGTGGCGCAATCGGCCTCGGCCCTGCGCTAGAGCGCGATGGCAACCGGCTGGCGCGGCCTCGCGCCAGCCGGTTGCCTGAATCGCCCTCTACCTTATTGATAAGAGCCGGGCCGCCGATCATTCCGACGGCTCCGCCAGCGGCGCCACCGCGGGCCCGTTGAGCACACGGCCGAAGCGGTCGAAGCGCGAGCCGTGACAGGCGCAGTCCCAGCTGCGTTCGGCGTCGTTCCACGCCACCAGGCAGCGCAGGTGGCTGCACACCGCCGAGCGCTTGTGCACGTGCCCAGCCTCGTCGCGATACACCGCCAGCTTGCTGAGTCCGCTGCGTACGACCGCGCCGCTGCCCGGGGCGATGGCGGCGATATCGTCCACGTCGCCGCCGGTCAGCCATTCGGCGTAGTGCTCGGCCACCTGCAGGTTGCTGTCGGCATAGGAGGGAGCCGCCTTCAGCGTCACCCGCGCCGGGTCGTACAGCCGCGTCCATTCGTTGGTGCGGCCCAGCAGTAGATCGGCCAGCAGCAACCCGGCGATGGCGCCGTGGGTGATGCCATTGCCGGAATCCCCGGTAACCACGAAAACGCTGTCGGAATCACCCGGATTGCGGCCGATGAAGGCGACGCTGTCGGCCGGTTCCATGATCTGCCCGGACCAGCGCGCCACCACCCCGCCCAGGCTGGTGAAGCGCTCGCGCGCCCACGCTTCCAGCCGGTCCCAGCGTTCGGCGCCATGGGCGGGCGCACCGACGCGATGGTCCTCGCCGCCCACCACCAGCGTCCAGGCGCCGTCGCCGGCCCGGCCGAAGCGGGCATAATGATAAGGATCCAGGGTGTCCCAGTAGAGGGCGTCGGCATCACCGCCGTCGGCCGCCGCCGCCAGGGCGACGGCATAGGTACGCATGGGCGCCAGTTTGGCATGGATGGCGACGCGGTCGTTGATGGGGGAATTGGTGGCGACCACCACCGCATCGGCCACCACGTGCCAACCCTGGGCGGTACTGACCCGGGCGGGATGGCCGCCCTCCACCGAGACGACCGGGGCGTTGCCCATCATGCGGGCGCCATGGCGCATGGCCGCCGCCGCCAGACCATGGACGAAAGCGCGGGGGTCCAGCCGGGCCTGGCCGGTGAAGCGCAGTGCCGGCCCGGTCTGGAAGCCGGCGAGCGGTGCCTGCGCCTCGCGGCGCACGTCCAGGCCGGCGCGCGACGCCGCGGCCGCCTCGGCGGCCAAGTCAAGGCCGCCGGCCGGGGGATTGAACAGCCAGCCGTCCAGCCGGCGGAAATCGCAGGCGATGCCCTCTTCAGCCACCTGCCGTTCGATGGCGTCCACCGCCGCCGCGTGGCTTTGCACCACCTGGCGGGCTCCCGCCACGCCGAACAGGCGTTCCAAGGCGACGAAGCCATCGTCGACGGCGCTGGTCACGTGGGCGCTGGACCGGCCGGTCTCGCCCAGGCCCGGGCCTGGACCCGCTTCCACCACCACCACCCGGCGGCCGGCGCGGGCCAGATGATAGGCCACCGACACCCCGGCCATGCCGGCGCCCACCACGCACACCTCGGCGCGCAGGTCGCCGGCCAAGGTCTCGAAACCGGAAACCGTTCCGGGCGCCCCCTCCGGGGCTCCCCAGACCGGCAGGCTTTCGTCCGCGCGATGCGCCATGGGTTCCTTGCCCCCGTGCTGCAACCTCTCGCACCGGCATGTGGGGGCGGCGGGCGGCGGCGGGAAAGAGGAATGCCCCATCAAGGCAAGGCGCCCCTGCCGATGGAGAGAGGACGAAATCGGCGGAACCCGACGCGAAGACCGGATGTTGGCTGGGTGGAAGCACCCCGACACGGAGTCGCGGCATGAACGTTCTTGAGGTCCTGCACGACGACCATGCGGTGGTCGAGCGCCTGTTCTCCCAGCTTTTGCGCATTCCCAGCAGCGACAAGGCCGGGCGCGAGCGGCTGTTCCACGAATTGAAGGACGCCTTCATCAAGCACGCCCATGCCGAGGAAAAGGTGTTCTATCCCCCCTGATCGACAAGAAGCCGTCCCACGACATGGTCGAGCACGGCCTGAACGAGCACCACGAAGTGGAGAAACTGCTGCGGCAGATGGAGTCCATCCCGGCCGATTCCGACGACTGGATGGACACGCTGGAAACCATCCACGCCAAGGTGAGGGACCACGTCGAGGAGGAAGAAGCCGGCATCTTCCCCAAAGCCCGGCAATTGCTGGGAGAGGGCCAGTTGAACCAGATGACCGACCGCTTCATGCGTACCAAGGAGCGGGAGGCGCCGCCTTCGTGAGCGTTGCCACCACGTCCGGCCCCATCCGCTTTTGGTGCCCGCGCTTTTGGTGCCCGCGCTTTTCGTGGTGGCGCCACCGCGCCGGGGCAGGCGCGCCCTTACGCCGGGGTTACTCCCTCAGGCGGGCTTACTTTCCTCCGGAGACGTCCACACCTTGCCACTATCCAAGCGGACAGGGCCTGCCCTTCGTCCAGTCCTGTCCCACCCGGCGCCTCGGGCCGCCCTTCCCATAGTATCAAGGCAAGGTGATGCACATGCCGCGATTCGGAGAGATGGTCGCCGACCATATTCCCAACCTCCGCCGCTACGCCCGCGTCCTGGTCAGGGATGCCGTCCACGCGGAGGACTTGGTCCAGGACTGTCTCGAACGGGCCATTTCCCGCGAGCATCTGTGGCGCGAGGGCACCAACCTGCGCGCCTGGCTGTTCACCATTCTTCACAACCTCTACATCAACCAGTATCTGCGCCACGGCTCGGTCAGCACCATGGTGCCGCTGCTGGACGAACACACCCATCTGTCCTGCCCGGCCCGCCAAGTGCACAGCGTGACCCTCAAGGACTTGGCACGCGCCTTCGACCGCCTGCCCGAGCAGGAGCAGCAGGTGGTGCTGATGGTGGGATTGGACGGGATGCAATACGAAGACGCCGCCGCCGCCTTGGGTGTGCCCATGGGGACGGTGAAGTCGCGGCTGTCGCGGGCGCGCCGGCGCCTGCGCCGGCTGCTGGACGGCGACCTCGCCATGGACGACCTGGCCGAGGAGCGTGCCGAGGACGACGGTCCGCGACCCCTGGCCGATCGTGGAACGCCCCATCGCCTGACCGCCCATGGCGGGCGATCCGGCGAAGGGTCGTGACCGGAACGAGGGAGGAAGAGGAAAAGGGGCGCGCCGTCCGGCGCGCCCCTTTTCGTATCAGCGGCCCAGCTGGCTGGAATCGGGCGAGGTCAGGCCCAATTGCGAGGCGGCCACCACCGCACGGGTGCGGTTGTTGACGTTGAGAGCCTTGAGGATGGCGGTCACGTGCAGCTTGACCGTGCCTTCGGCCAGTTGGAGCACGCGGGCGATCTCCTTGTTGGACTTGCCCTGGCCCAGCAGCGCCAGCACCTCGCGCTGGCGCGGGGTGAGGAACGACACCGCGTTCTCGTTGGCCAGCGGACCCAGCCCCTCGCCCTGCGAGTTGCCCTGTTCCAGCAGGGCCGGCGGCAGGTAAACGCCGCCCGACAGCACCAGCTTCAGCGCCGACAGCATGACGCGCGAGGACGAGGTCTTGGGGATGAAGCCGGCCGCGCCCATGTTGACCGCCTGCAGCACGTGGCGGCGGTCGTCCGAGGCGGACAGCACGATGATCGGAACCGATTCGGGCAGCAGGTCCTTGAGGCGCTGCAGGCCCTCGTTCCAGGTCATGCCCGGCATGGACAGATCGAGCAGGACGATGTCGATGTCGGGCTCACGCTCGACGGCGGCGACCGCTTGGGAGAAATCGCTGGCCTCGACGATGGTGAGCGATCCGCCCAGTTGGTCGAGGACATGACGCAAGCCATCGCGGAAAAGCTCGTGGTCGTCGGCAATCAGAATTTTCATCGTGTTCCACCGTCTTCTTATTCGATCCGGCGTCCGCCGGTCCCCCGGCGGCTCTTGTCATTCCCTCGGCGAAGCGCACCAGCGGGACCTGCCCCGGCGGGGTAACGCTTCGGACCGATCCGCACCGTCATGGTCGCAGCAAACGGGTCATGCCGTCATTATGAAAAACGTTGGCTGCCCCCTCGCAAATCGCAACCGTCAGTTCGCGTTCGCACTTGCAAAAATATGCGACGGCCGATGGAATGCAATATGAAACTCGGCGAACAATCCCCCGCCATACTATGGGCATAAATAGGCAATACATATGTCCACTACGGAATGATGACCACCCTTACAATAGTCACTTTCAAAAAGTTAGCACATAACCTTTGCTGCAGTGTGTCAAATCTTGGTCACGCCGATGAAACGGGCGCCCCCTCGCGCAGATGGGGATAATCACCATATTTCCCTTTCAAACGGCATAGGGTTGTCCTAGACACTCCGGCCCCATGGCCCCCGAAAGGCAAACGAACAGGTGGAGAAGTTTGTGATGGCGCGTCGTCGCGAAGTTGCTGCAGGTCAGAGGTATCAGCCCACCGATTCCAGTGCGGTGTGGGAAGTGCGGGAATTGGTGAAGGACGCCGAGGGCATCGTGCATGCCCGGATGGCCAGGGTGGGAGACGCCACCGCGCTGAAGATGATTTCGGCTTCCGCCCTGAAGGACGCCCGGCTATACAAGCTGCTGCCCAATGCGGAGGAGCCCGTCTGAGGCGCAAAAGGGGTGCCGCCGTGAGCTTTCGGAGACGGTGCCCCGGCCGCCTTGGTCCCGCCACAAACGGCCATTACCCCACCGGGTCTGAAAGCCCATCGTGGAGGTAACATGGCCCGCCGCCGAAGCCGCCGTGGCCAGCAAGGCTGGCACATCTGGCGCAAGCTGTTCAAATTCCTGACCCTGGCCGCGCTGATCGGCGCGACCGGCTTCTACGGCTTCCAGGTCGGCCAGAAGCTGGCCGCCGAACAGATTTCCACCGCCCAGAGCGAGATCGCCCGCCTGAGCGAGGCCGAGGCCACCCACAAGGACAAGGCGGCCAAGCTGGAGGCCGAGCGCGACGAGCAGAAGGCCCGCGCCGACGACCTGGCGGTACGTTACGCCCAGGTCGCGCCCTCGGAAGAGATGAAGGACCTGACCGCCGCCCTGCGCGCCAAGCTCGACGGCGGACTGGACGCCAAGCGCCTGGCCTTCGTCATCGCCAATGCCGAGCGCCCCAAGCATTGCGGCGGCGAAACCACCAAGCGCTTCATGGTCAAGACCGCCCGGTTCGACGGCGCCTCAACCTGGGTGCGCTTTTCCGACCTGATCACCGTCAGCGCCGATGGCGTGGGCGCGGGCGACGGCAGCGAGCAGGCCTTCGACCCGGAAAAACCGGTGACGGTGCATTTCACCCCCATCGGCGGCAAGGAGGTCCAGGTGGCCGGCAAGCTGCCGCTGCAGCACGCCATGGTGGTCAAGGGCGGCGAATACCGCTTCACCATCGCCCCGGGGGCCAAGGGCTTCGTGGAAGTGACCGGCGACCGCTGCGATTATCGCGGCTGACCGCCCCGTGCCAAAGCGATGGGGCCAAAGCGATGGGGCCCAAAGCAATCGGGCCGCCGAGAAATGCTCGACGGCCCGACCGTGCCGAGGTGCCCAAGGGGGGATTGGGGGGAGGGCTCCCTCGTGTGTGCCGCCGGGGGGGTGGCGGCAACCTCTGTTCGCGGCGGAGTATGGCGGGAATTGCCGCAGTGCGAAACAGAACTTCAGCGGTAAATCTGGCGGCGGGGCGGCCATGACCAAGGTGCGGGGTCCTCGTCCATCCGTTCCAGGCCGCTTCCCCAAGAGGGTAATTGCGGGCGGACACGGAAAATTCACGAAACGGTCGCTGAACTGAAAGCTATGCTTTCAACCATAGGGGGATGCTGGGGGCACAGCGATCTATGCTTGACGGACAATGGCATTCCTTTGCCAGGGATCTGGCCATCCATGCGCCATCCCTGTCGCCCGACGCCCTGTGCCGCCACGCCTTCACCCTGCTGACCGACAATCCCCACTGGCCCGGCCTAGCGGTGGTGGACGAGGCCGAGGCCATCGTCGGCCTGCTGTCGCGGCGGGCCTGCCTGAGCATCCTGGCCAAGCCGCTGATGCTGGACCTCTACGCCAAGCGCCCGGTGGCCCGCATCATGGCGGCGCAGCCCCTGACCATCGAGGAAGGCGCCAGCCTCGACGAGATCGGCGAACGCATCGCCCGCCAGCGTCCCGACGCCCTGGTGGACGGTTTCATCATCACCCGCGGCAGCCGCTATGCGGGGGTGGCGAGCCCGCTGGACCTGCTGGCCAAGACCACCGAGCAGGCGCGCAGGCGGGCCGAGGCGATCCAGCACGCCGGCGAAGCTGCCGAGGCGGCCAACGCCGCCAAGAGCACCTTTCTCGCCAACCTGTCCCATGAGATCCGCACCCCGCTCAACGGCGTGCTGGCCAATCTGGAACTGCTGGCCCACACCCGCATCGACGCCGAGCAGGCGACCCTGGTCACCGCCGCCTCGGTGGCCGCCCAGGCCCTGTTCGAGATCATCGGCGACGTGCTCGACCTGTCCAAGATCGAGGCGGGTAAGCTGGCGGTGGAGAGCATCCCGCTGGAGCCGGTGGCGGTGGTGCGCGACATCGCCGTGCTGATGGGCAGCCAGGCCCGCCAGCAGGGACTGGCCCTGGGCTGCCACGTGGAGCCGTCGGCGGCCCTGGCGGTACGGGGCGACCCCACCCGCCTGCGCCAGGTGGTGATGAACATCGCCGGCAACGCCATGAAGTTCACCAAGACCGGCGGCATCTTCCTCCACGTCTTCCGCGCCGACGACGGCAGCGATGCGGCGACCGCCGAACTGGTGTTCGAGATCTGCGACACCGGCATCGGCTTCGCCCCCGACAAGGCGGCCAGCCTGTTCGACGCCTTCACCCAGGAGGACGCCTCCACCACGCGGCGTTTCGGCGGCACCGGGCTGGGCCTGGCCATCTGCAAGGCGCTGGTGGAGCTGATGGGTGGCACCATTGGCTGCGAGGGCCAGATGGGCGGCGGCGCCACCTTCTGGTGCCGCATTCCCTTTCCCCTGGCCGAAAACCCGGCCCTGCCCCCCGCCAATGCGGATGCCAGCGGCCTGAGGGTACTGGTGGTGGGCGGCGAAACCCCGTGGCGCGCGCGGCTGAAGGGCATGCTGGAGGCGGCAGGGGTGGACGGCACGGATTGCCCCACCGCCGCGGCCGCCTTGCGCGTGCTGAACCGCGCCGCCACCGCCGGCACCCCGTTCGACGCCGTCCTGGTGCCGGTGGACGGTGCCGACGCCGACGCGCTGGCCCTGCCCGGCCGCTGCCGCCACCTGCCTACCCGGCCGATCATGCTGTCCGAGCGCAACGACCTTGCCGGCAGGCGTGCCGGCTATTTCGCCGGTTACCGCCATCTGCTGGCCATGCCGGCCCGCCCGGCCGATCTGGTCTGGGGCCTGGCGGTGGCGTGCGAGCGGGTCCCCCGCTGGAAAGCGCCGTGCCGCCCAGCGACGACATCGCCGCCATGGCCGCCCAACTGCGCACCCGCAAGGGCGCCCGCATCCTGGTGGTGGACGACAATCCCATGAACCGGCAGGTGGCCACCCAGCAGCTGGCCAAGCTGGGCTTCGCCTGCGACCTGGCCGAGAACGGCCGGGCGGCCCTGTCGCTGGCCACCTCGGATGGCTACGACCTGATCCTATGCGACTGCCAGATGCCGGAAATGGACGGCTACGATTTCACCCGCAGCTTCCGCCGCTGGGAGCGCGCGCAGGGCCAGCGGCGCACGCCGATCATCGCCCTGACCGCCCACGCCTTGCAGGGCGATGCGGAGAAATGCGCCGACGCCGGCATGGACGGCTATGTCTCCAAGCCGGTGAAGATCGCCCGCATCGCCGAAACCCTGCGCACGTGGCTGCCCGGCGAGCCCGCCCCGACACCACCGGCCTCCGGCGCCCGGATGGAGGACGAAAACGACCCGGCGCCCGACGTGGACCTGGGGTTCCTCGCCCAGGTGCTGGACGACGACGCTCCGGCAGCCATGGCCGGCCTGCTGTCCCTGTTCGCCGAGCATTTCGAAACCACCCGGGCCGAGTTGGAGGATGCCATCAGCGCCCGCGACTTCGAACGCGCCGCCGAGGCCGCCCATGCCGGCAAGGGCATGGCCCGCAACGCCGCCGCCATGGCCCTGGGCGATGCCTTCGCCGCCATCGAGGAACTGGCGCGGAAGCAAACGGACTGGCCCGCCATCGTCGGTCGCGCCTGCGCCATCCCCTCCCTGTTCGCCGCCGTCCTGGCCGAACGGGACCGGCTGGATTCGCTGATTGGCACCGCGAGGTAAAATGGCTGGCGGCAGGCGCGGGCGGAGAATCCACCTTCCGCACCGCGCATGGCCGCCCTGTGCCGGGTGGATGGCGGCAGCGGCGCCATAGACGTCGCGGCGAGTGGCGGGGCGCCCGCTCAACCCGCCGCAAGACCAAGACAAGACTCCGGCGCGCCGGGATGGGGCCGGGGCAAATCCCCCGCCCCCTCTTCGGGCAGGGCCGGCAAATCCGCACTTGCCGGAGCGCCTCCGTTACTTTCCCCCCTTGACGCGGGCAACCGCAGGGCCAGGCGGGAACGCCATTGAATCGCAACAATTTCCACACTCCACGCACTGCGTTTTGCCGCTTTCGGGACTGGATTTGACCCGGCGAGTGTGCAATATGGACACGTCAGAATTCGGCAGGCATTCCGCCCATCAGACGCCCCGCGCCCTGGCATATCGACCCCTGGGCTGGTGGCGCTTACGCCGTGTCGCTACCCAAGTGGAGGAAGATATGACTGTTCGTGTAGGCATCAACGGGTTCGGCCGCATCGGGCGCATGGTGTTCCGCGCCGCCACCAAGCACTACCCCGAGCTTGAGATCGTCGCCATCAACGACCTGCTCGATCCCGAATATCTGGCCTACATGCTGAAGTACGATTCGGTGCACGGCCGCTTCGACGGCGAGATCGCCGTGGACGGCAGCACCCTGATCGTCAACGGCAAGAAGATCCGCCTGACCCAGGTGAAGGACCCGGCCGAGCTGAAGTGGGGCGAGGTCGGCGCCGACGTGGTGATCGAATCCACCGGCCTGTTCCTGACCAAGGAAACCTGCGAGAAGCACCTGGCCGCCGGCGCCAAGAAGGTGGTGCAGTCCGCCCCCTCCAAGGACGACACCCCCATGTTCGTCTATGGCGTGAACCACGAGACCTATGCCGGCCAGACCATCGTGTCGGCCGCCTCGTGCACCACCAACTGCCTGGCCCCCGTGGCCAAGGTGCTGCATGACAATTGGGGCGTGAAGCGCGGCCTGATGACCACCGTGCACGCCGCCACCGCCACCCAGAAGACCGTGGACGGCCCCTCCTCCAAGGATTGGCGCGGCGGCCGCGGCATCCTCGAAAACATCATCCCCAGGCTCCACCGGCGCCGCCAAGGCCGTCGGCAAGGTGCTGCCGTCGCTGAACAAGAAGCTGACCGGCATGTCCTTCCGCGTGCCCACCTCGGACGTCTCGGTGGTCGACCTGACCGTCGAGCTGGAGAAGCCGGCCAAGTACGAAGACATCGTCGCCGCCATGAAGAAGGCGTCGGAAGGCGCGCTGAAGGGCGTGCTGGGCTTCACCACCGACAAGGTGGTGTCCACCGACTTCGTCGGCTGCCCGCTGCCGTCCATCTTCGACGCCGATGCCGGCATCCAGCTGGACGAGACCTTCGTCAAGGTGGTGTCGTGGTACGACAACGAGTACGGCTACACCTGCAACATGCTGCGCTTCGTCCAGTACGTGGCCACCCACTGAGGACGGGAGGAACCATCCATGTTCCGCACCATCGACGCCCTTGAGGTGAAGGGCAAGCGGGTGCTGGTCCGCGCCGACCTCAACGTCCCGGCCAAGGACGGCAAGGTCACGGACACCACCCGCATCGACCGCTCCGCCGCCACGCTCAAGGAGCTGGCGGCGCGCGGCGCCAAGGTCATCGTGCTGACCCATTTCGGCCGCCCCAAGGGCCGCGAGGACAAGTACTCGCAGAAGCTGCTGGTGGAGCCGCTGGCCAAGGCCGTCGGCCAGCCGGTGGCCTGGGCCGACGACTGCATCGGCCCCGAGGCCGAGAAGGTGATCGCCGCCCTCCAGCCGGGCGGGATCGCCCTGCTGGAGAACGTGCGCTTCCACCCCGAGGAGGAGAAGAACGAGCCTGGCTTCGCCAAGAAGCTGGCCGATCTCGGCGACCTCTACGTCAACGACGCCTTCTCCACCGCGCACCGGGCGCACGCCTCCACCGAAGGCTTGGCCCACATCCTGCCGGCGGCCGCCGGCCGGCTGATGCAGGCCGAGCTGGAGGCCCTGGGCCGCGCCCTGGAAGCCCCGGAAAAGCCGGTGGCGGCGGTGGTCGGCGGCGCCAAGGTATCCACCAAGCTGGACCTGCTGGGCAATCTGGTGTCCAAGGTGGACTACCTGATCATCGGCGGCGGCATGGCCAACACCTTCCTGTTCGCTATGGGCAAGCCGGTGGGCAAGTCGCTGTGCGAGAAGGAGATGGCCGACACCGCGCGCGCCATCATCGAGAAGGCCAAGGCGGCCAAGTGCCACCTCGTGCTGCCGGTGGACGCCGTGGTGGCGGGCGAGTTCGCCGAGAACGCCCCCAACACGGTGGTGTCGGTGGATTCCGTGCCCGACGGCCAGATGATCCTGGACGCCGGCCCGGCCAGCATCGAGGCCATCATCGACCGCCTGGGCGGTTGCAAGACCCTGGTGTGGAACGGCCCGCTGGGCGCCTTCGAGATCGCGCCCTTCGACAAGGCCACCAACGCCGTGGCCCAGGCCGCGGCCGAGCGCACCAAGCAGGGCAAGCTGCTGACCGTGGCCGGCGGCGGCGACACCGTCGCTGCCCTGGCCAAGGCGGGGGTGGAGGAGAAATTCTCCTATGTCTCCACCGCCGGCGGCGCCTTCCTGGAATGGCTGGAAGGCAAGACCCTGCCGGGCGTCGCCGCCCTGGAGGTCAAGCCGACCCATTCCGGCTGCGGCTGCGGGCACAAGCACTGAGGCTTGCGCCTCGGATGAATGAAGAAGGCGGGCACCGCAAGGCGCCCGCCTTTTTCTTTATTTCCCTCTCCCGCCTTGCGGGAGAGGGTGGCGCGAAGCGCCGGGTGAGGGAGCCGGAGACGAAGTGCCCGATTGCTTCGCAAGGAGATGCGAAGGGGCGCGGCCCCTTCGCGCTTCCCGCCCCACTATTTCTTCCACCATCTCCACGTGGCAGTGACAACGGCATAAGCCAGCGAGCAATTCAAAGAAAACCCAAACCCCATCATCAACGCAAATGCCCCGTCCGGCATATGCTTCAAGGGGCTGAGCCAGGGTAATGTCCAGGGCATTGAGGCAAAAAGAATGAGAAAGACCGGAAGCACGGGAGCGCGGAGGAATGTCCAAGCCATACAGTAGATCTGCGACATCAAAAGGCAGATTAGGAAGACAGCGGCGGGGCCTCGCCACCTCCTTGGAACGCGTATCTGGATCATGGGAGCGCCCCATCCATAGCATCCGGGCGGCGTCACGCTAGCATCTCCTCCAAAGAGAGAAAACGATGAAAGGCTCCCTCTTCCAGCGCGTAACGATTAGCGAGGCATCGTCCTCGGCTCCCTCACCCTCCCAGCCTTCGGCCGGGCCCCTCCCTCTCCCGCAGAGCGGGAGAGGGTCTGTGGCACCAACCTACTCCCGCGCCAGCACCAGGGCGATGCCTTGGCCGCCGCCGATGCACATGGTGACCAGGGCGTAGCGACCCTGGATGCGCTGCAGTTCGTAAGCCGCCTTCACCGCGATGATGGCGCCGGTGGCGCCGATGGGGTGGCCCAGCGCGATGGCGCCGCCGTTGGGGTTGGTGCGCTCGGCGGGGAAGTCCAGGTCGCGGGCCACCGCCAGGGCTTGCGCCGCGAAGGCTTCATTGCTTTCGATGACATCCATGTCGGCGATGGAAAGGCCGGCACGGACCAGTGCCGTCCTGACCGCCTGGATGGGGCCCAGGCCCATGACGTCGGGCGACACGCCGGCATGGCCATAGGCGACGATGCGGGCCAGCGGCTTGAGGTTCCGGCGGGCGGCGGCGCCGGCCTCCATCAGCACCAATGCGCCGCCGCCGTCATTGAGGCCCGAGGCATTGCCGGCGGTGACCGTGCCGTCCTTGGCGAAGGCGGGCTTCAGCTTGGCCAGGCTGTCGACTGTGGTATCGCCACGCACGTGCTCGTCGCGCACCACCTGCACCACTTCCTTGCGGGTCTTCACCGAGACGGGGACGATCTGCTGGTCGAAGCGCCCTTCGGCGATGGCGGCGGCGGCGCGGCGATGGCTTTCCGCGGCGAAGGCGTCCTGGGCCTCGCGGGTCAGGCCGTAGCGCTTGGCCACGTTCTCGGCGGTGACGCCCATGTGGCCGCTGCCGAAGGGATCGGTCAGCGCCCCGACCATGGCGTCGATCATCACCCCGTCGCCCATGCGCTGGCCCCAGCGCATGGCGGGCACCAGATAGCCGGCGCGGCTCATGCTTTCGGCGCCGCCGGCCACCGCCGTATCGGCGTCGCCCAGCATGATGGCCTGGGCGGCGGAAACGATGGCTTGCAGCGCGCTGCCGCACAGGCGGTTCAGCGTCAGCGCCGGCACGTCCGCGGGCAGGCCGCCCTCCAGCGCGGCGACGCGGGCCAGGTACATGTCGCGCGGCTCGGTGTGGATGACGTTGCCGAAGAAGGCGTGACCGATCTCGGCGGGGGCGAGGCCCGAACGGACGACCGCCTCGCGCACGCAGGTGGCGGCCAGCTGGGTGGGGGGCACGTCCTTGAGCGCGCCGCCGTAATCGCCGATGGCGGTGCGTACGCCGGACAGGATGACGACGTCTCTGGTCTGCATGGGTCTTCCTCCCTCGTTCTTGGTTCGAGGCGGGGAAGATGAGCCTTTGGCGGCGCGGCGAACAGGCGGTCAGACGGCCAAAGGGCTTGGTCTGACGGCCTATTTCGAAGGACGGATGACCTCGGCGAAGGTGGTGCGGATGGCCTCGAAGGACGGCGGCGGCAGGCCGCCCAGGCCTGGGCCAGGCGGTCGGCATAGCGCTTGACCATCCAATGGGTGGACCCACTGGGGCCGAAGGTCTGGCGGTATTCCTCCTCGCCCAGGATGACGTGGGCGACGAAGAAGAAGCAGACGAACAGGCGCAGGTCGCCGCCGAGGACCGGCATCACCTGCTCGATGGCGTCGGGCGCGGTGCCGGCCACCTGGGAGATGGCGCGGCGCATGGCCCCGGCGTCGCGGTTGTTGAACAGGCGCACTAGGTCCATCTGGGTACAGACCTTGTACAGCAATTCGGAATCCATGGTGTCGCCGCTGGGCTTGATCAGCCGCTTGGCCGTGTCCAGCAGCAGCGGCGGGCGGCCGTCGGCCATGCCGGCGCGCTCCTCGCGGCTGGCCAGGGCGCGCAGCTCGCTGGGCTCGCGGATGTCCAGCAGGCGCGGCCCCAGCTGCGTCACCATTTCCGGCGCCAGCGGGGCGTAATGGGGAATCAGCGCCGCCTGCCAGTCGAAGCGCAGGTGTTCGCGGATGGCGGCGAACAGCCGGTCACCCGCCCCCGCCACCTTGCGGAACCTGGGCTTGGGCGGCGCCAGCAGCCCGAGGGCGATGCCCAGCCGCTCCAGCAGGCCGGGCTTGTGCTTGGACGGCACCACCACCCGCCGCGAGCCCCCCAGCTTGCGGCGGAAATAACGCCGGCCCGCAGCCTGCAGGACCAGGGTGATGGCCTCACCCAGGGTGCGGCCGCAATGCAGGCCGCCCTGGTCGTCGGTGACCGGCTGGCGCTCGGGGCCGACCACCACGGCGGCGAACAGGTCGGGCTGGGCGCGGAACAGGCGGAAGCAGATATCCAGCAGCGCGGGATCGTTCATGACCGCCTCGTAGGCGGCAACGCGGTCGAGCTTGCCCAAGACCGGAATCTCGCGCTGGAAGACGACCACCAGATCGGTCTTCAGGGCCTCGGCGATGAGGTCGGTGGGTTTGGCGGCGGCAGCCTGGGGGGCAACGGGCTCTGCGCCACGGTCTTCTCCTGCCGTGTCATACGAGCCCATCCCTGACAAGGGATAGCATTGTCGGGGCGCTGGCGCACCCGTCGGAATGTAACGATTTGCGACTGTAGGATGACAACTTCGCGACATTCGCCGGGAGTTTAAACTCCCGCGCGAATGTCTTTGTTCGTTACACCGCCGAACCGTGGCAATGCTTGTACTTCTTGCCCGAGCCGCAGGGGCACGGAGCATTGCGCGGAGTGGCCGCCCAGGTGGACGGATCGGCCGCGTTGACGGCGGTGGAGCGGGTGACGATGCCGGCGGCCTCGGCCTCCTCGGCGAAGGCGGGGTCGTGGCGGCTTTCGTGCATCGCGGCCGGAGCGCGCGGGGCCAGTGCCTCCTCCACCTGTTCGGCAGGGCCGACGCGCAGTTCCACATGGGCCAGCATGCTGGTCACCCGCTCGCGCAGATCGTGCAGCATCTGTTCGAACAGGTTGAAGGCCTCGCGCTTGTACTCGTTCAGCGGATCGCGCTGGGCATAGGCGCGCAGGCCGATACCCTGGCGCAGATGGTCGAGCTGGAGCAGGTGCTCCTTCCACGCCTGGTCGAGGATCTGCAGCAGCAGGCTCTTTTCCACCATGCGCATGACCTCGGGGCCGTAATCGGCGGCCTTGGCCGCCATCTTGCGATCGGCGGCATCGGTGATGCGGTGCTTGATCTCCTGGTCGGCGATGCCTTCTTCCTTGGCCCACTCGGCGATGGGCAGGTCCAGGTTGAAGACGCGCACGACCTCCTCGTGCAGGCCGGCCACGTCCCACTGGTCGGCATAGGCGCGCTCGGGGATGCAGCGGGCGACCAGCTCGTCGACCACCTCGTGGCGCATGCCGACGATTTCGTCGGACACGTCCTCCACCTGCATCAGTTCCTTGCGCTGCTCGTAGATGACCTTGCGCTGGTCGTTCATGACGTCGTCGAATTTCAGCAGGTTCTTGCGGACGTCGAAATTGCGCGCCTCGACCTTCTGCTGCGCCTTTTCTAGGGCCTTGTTGATCCAGGGATGGACGATGGCCTCGCCCTCCTGCAGACCCAGCTTCTGCAGCATGCCGTCCATGCGCTGCGACCCGAAGATGCGCATCAGATCGTCTTCCAGCGACAGGAAGAACTTGGAACCGCCGGGGTCGCCCTGGCGGCCCGAGCGGCCGCGCAGCTGGTTGTCGATGCGGCGGCTTTCGTGGCGCTCGGTGCCGACCACGTACAGGCCGCCGGCCTCCAGCACCTTCTGCTTGTTGGCGGCGACCTCGGCGCGGATGGCCTCGGCCTTGGCCGCATCGGCATCGGGCCCCAGTTCCAGGCGGATGCGCATGTCGGCGTTGCCGCCCAACTGGATGTCGGTGCCGCGGCCGGCCATGTTGGTGGCGATGGTCACCGCGCCGGGCACGCCGCCCTGGCTGACGATGAACGCCTCCTGCTCGTGGTAGCGGGCGTTCAGCACGTTGTGCGGGATCTTCTTCTTCTTCAACAGCTCCGAGAGCAGTTCGGACTTCTCGATGGAGGTGGTGCCCACCAGCACCGGCTGCTGCCGGGTGCGGCATTCCTCGATCAGGGTGACGATGGCATCGTACTTCTCGCGCGCGGTGCGGTAGACCTCGTCATCCTGGTCCTTGCGGGCCACCGGCACGTTGGTGGGCATCTCGACCACTTCCAGGTTGTAGATCTCCTGGAACTCGCCGGCCTCGGTCATGGCGGTGCCGGTCATGCCCGACAGCTTGGGATACAGGCGGAACAGGTTCTGGAAGGTGATCGAGGCGAGCGTCTGGTTCTCGTTCTCGATGGTGACGCCTTCCTTGGCCTCCAGCGCCTGGTGCAGGCCTTCCGAGAAGCGGCGGCCCTCCATCATGCGGCCGGTGAACTCGTCGATGATGACGACCTTGTCGTTCTTGACGATGTAGTCCACGTCGCGGGTGAACAGCTTGTGCGCCCTGAGCGCCTGGTTGGCGTGGTGCACCAGGCTGACATTGGCGTAATCGTACAGGTTGCCGCCGGCCTTCATCAGCCCGGCCTCGGCCAGCAGCTGTTCCATGTGCTCGACGCCGGCTTCGGTGAAGGTCACCGCGCGGACCTTCTCGTCCTTCTCGAAATCCTCGTCGGCGAGCGACGGGATCAGGCGGTCCACCAGGCGGTAGAGCTCGGAATTGTCCTCGGTGGGGCCCGAGATGATCAGCGGCGTGCGCGCCTCGTCGATGAGAATGGAGTCCACCTCGTCGACGATGGCGAAGTTGAACGGCCGATGGACCATCTCCTCCAGCCGGAACTTCATGTTGTCGCGCAGATAGTCGAAGCCCAACTCGTTGTTGGTGGCGTAGACCACGTCGCAGCCATAGGCGGCGCGCCGCTCGTCATCATCCATGCCGTGGACGATGACGCCGGTGGTCAGGCCGAGGAAGCGGTAGACTTGGCCCATCCACTCGCTGTCGCGCTTGGCCAGATAGTCGTTGACGGTGACCACGTGGACGCCCATGCCGGGCAGGGCGTTGAGGTACGCCGCCAGCGTCGCCACCAGGGTCTTGCCTTCGCCGGTCTTCATTTCGGCGATCTTGCCGGAATGCAGCACCATGCCGCCCATCAGCTGCACGTCGAAATGGCGCTGGCCCAGGGTGCGCTTGGCCGCCTCGCGCACGGTGGCGAAGGCTTCGTCCAGCAGGTCGTCGAGATCGGCGCCGTCGGCCAGACGGTTGCGGAACTCCTCCGTCTTGGCCTGCAACTGGGCGTCGGTCAGCGCCTGGAACTGCGGCTCCAGGGCGTTGATGGCCGCGACATGAGACTGCAAGCCCTTGATGATGCGGTCGTTCGCGGTTCCGAAGAGCCGCCGGGCGATGGCGCCGAACATGCGTTGAAACCTCGGGAATTCTAGGGTGGCCGCCGGTCGCGGGGCCTTTTACGACGCGCAACAGATAGAGCCCCCCGGGGGTATGTCAATGTTGGGCCGCCGTTTCCGCCGCCGGGGCCATGGCGTCCTCGTCGCTTTCCGGCAGGGTGAAGCAGATGGTGGCCCCCTCGCCGCCGGGACCGTCCTCGACCCAGATGCGGCCGCCATGGGCCTCCACCAGCTTGCGCGCCAGGGCCAGGCCGGTGCCGTTGCCGGGAATGCGGTCGCGGGTATGCAGGCGGGAAAACAGCGAGAACACGTCCTCGCGGAACTCCGGTTCGATGCCGATGCCGTTGTCGCGCACCCGGAACAGCCAGCGCCCGCCCTCGGATTCGCCCGAGACCTGCACCACCGGCACGCGACCGGGGTGGCGGAACTTGAGCGCGTTGTCCAGCAGCGCATGGAAGATCACCGCCAGCTTGCCGGGATCGGCCTGCACCCAGGGCAGCGGCGCCACCGTGACAGTGGCGCCGCCGGCTTCCACCAGGCCGCGCAGGCCCTCGGTCACGTCGGCGACCACCCGGGCCACCGACACCCGCATGGGGACGAAGGCGGCGGTCAGGGCGAAGCGCTCGGCATCGCCGATCAGCGTCTTCAGCCGCAGGATGCCTTCCACCGCATACCCGATGAACTGGTTGGCCTCGGCATCCAGCTGGCCGTGGTAGCGCTTGGCCAGCAGTTGAACGAAGCCGCTGACCTGGCGCAGCGGCTCCTGCAGGTCGTGGGAGAGGGCGTGGGACAACTCGCGCATGCGTTCGTTGGTGGCGGCCACCTCTTCCAGGCTGCGCATCAGTTCGTGCTCGGCGCGCAGGCGGGCGGTGACGTCGATGATCTGCACCAGCCGCAGCTGCCGGCCCTCCACCTTCACCATCTGGCCATAGGTGGAGACGTCCACCGGCCGGCCGTCCTTGCAGCGCATGCGCCACACCCCACCGCTGCGCTGGCCGTCCATCAGACGCGTTATGTCGCGCTCGAACAGAACGCGGGTGTCGCGCGGCATCAAGTCGGTGAACACCAGGTCGCGCGCCTCGGCCGGCTCGTAACCGAACAGGCGGCCGGCGGCGGCGTTGATCTCCACCAGCCGCAGACTCTTGGGCTCGTAGAGGGCCAGGGCCTCGGGGCTGTCGGCGAACAGCAGGCGGTAGCGCCGCTCGGACGCCTCGATGGCGCTGAGCAGGCGCACGCCCACCAGATAGATGAGCAGGGCGCTGAAGCCGACGAAGGCCCAGCCCTTCCAGGTCTGGATGGCGGTCAGATGGGTGGCGTCGGTCACCAGGGCGGCCAGCACCGTGTCGGAAACGGCGATCCAGACGACGCCGAAGGCACCGTAGACCAAGGCCAGGACGACGGCGAACGACACGCTTCGGGTGGTCAGCAACGGCCCCATGCGCCCTCCGGGCGGAAGATGCCGCAGTTTAGCATCGTTGCCGGGACGTGGGCAGTGCAATCGGCCGCGCGATGGGACGGGGCGCAGAGCCCGCACTTGTGCCGGACGGCCGGTTGTGCTTCAACCGCTTGTCGAGGTGCGGGCGCTTCGTCGGCGCCTGCCATCTTCCATGCAAGGAACATCCCACCGATGAAGATCTTCTCCGTCCGCCGCGCCGCCCTGCTGATGGGCCTGGGTGCCGGCATCATCGCCCTGCCCGCCCTGGCCGCCGACAAGGACCCGGTGGTCGCCGTGGTCAACGGCACCGAGGTCCGCGCCTCGGCCCTGACCGCCTACCAGCGCTCGCTGCCGCCGCAGATGGCCGCCCAGGTGCCCTACGAGGCGCTGCTGGACAGCCTGATCAACAACACCCTGGTCTACGAGCAGGGCAGGAAGGACGGCCTCGACAAGGATGCCGAGGTCAAGCGCGCGCTCAAGGACATCGAGCAGCAGCTGGTGGTCAAGGCGTGGATGAGCAGGAAGCTCAAGGCCGAGGTCACCGACGCCGCCGTCAAGCAGGGCTACGACAAGTTCATGGCCGAGTACAAGCCGGTGGAGGAGGTGCACGCCCGCCACATCCTCACCGACAGCGAGGACGCCGCCAAGGCGGTGATCGCCGACCTGAAGAAGGGCAGTGACTTCGCCGAGGCCGCCAAGGCCAAGTCCAAGGACCCGTCGGCCAAGCAGAACGGCGGCGACCTGGGCTACTTCTCCAAGGAGGAGATGGTGCCGCAGTTCGCCGAGGCCGCCTTCGCCATGCAGCCGGGCGAGCTGTCCGCCGCCCCGGTCAAGAGCCAGTTCGGCTGGCACGTGATCAAGGTGGAGGACCGCCGCATGTCCTCGCCGCCCAGCTTCGAGCAGGCCCAGCCGGTGATTCGCGAACGGCTGGCCGAGGAAACCGCCGAGCGGCTGGTCACCGACCTCCGTGCCAAGGCCAAGGTCAAGCGCTTCGACCCCGAGGGCAAGCCGCTGCCCGAGGCCAAGTAAGGTATAAGTTCATTTGAAGACACGGATGGACGCGGATAAACACGGATAAGGGCTGCTTGTCCGTGTCCATCCGTGTTCATCCGTGTCACATTTCCAGGACCATTGCAGGGATACCGCCGTCATGACCGCGCTTTCGCCGCTCGCTCCCGCCGCCTTTCCGACCATGCCGCGCCTGGCCGGCGTCCGTCTGGCCAGCCATGCGTGCGGCATCCGCTATCAGGGCCGCACCGACCTGCTGCTGGTCGAGGTGGAGCCCGGCACCCAGGTGGCCGGCGTCTACACCCGCTCGCTCACCTGCTCGGCCCCGGTGGAGTGGTGCAAGCAGGCCTCGGCCAAGGGCAAGGGCCGGCTGCTGATCGTCAATTCGGGCAACGCCAACGCCTTCACCGGCTCGGCCGGCATCGCCTCGGTGGAGCGCACGGTGGCCAAGGCCGCCGACCTGTTCGACTGCAAGAAGTCCGAGGTCTACGTGGCCTCCACCGGCACCATCGGCGTGCCGCTGTCCGACGAGAAGATCACCGACAGCCTGGCCGCCGCCCGCGCCAAACTGGCCGACGACGCCTGGGCCGAGGCGGCCAAGGCGATCATGACCACCGACACCTTCCCCAAGGGCGCCACCCGCACGGCGGTCATCGACGGCCATCAGGTCATCATCAACGGCATCGCCAAGGGCGCCGGCATGATCGCCCCCGACATGGCGACCATGCTGTCCTTCGTCTTCACCGACGCCGACCTGCCCCACGACGTGCTGCAGGAACTGCTGGCCAAGGGCGCCGACCGCTCGTTCAATGCCATCACCGTGGACAGCGACACCTCCACCTCGGACACCCTGCTGCTGTTCGCTACCGCCAAGGTCAAGCACGCCAGGATCACCGACGCCAAGGACAAGCGCCTGGCCGATTTCAAGGCCAAGCTGTTCGAGGTGCTGCTGGAGCTGGCCCATCAGGTGGTGAAGGACGGCGAGGGCGCCTCCAAGTTCGTCGAGATCACCGTGACCGGTGCCGCCGGCAACAAGGCGGCCAAGCGCATCGCGCTGGCCATCGCCAACTCGCCCCTGGTCAAGACCGCCATCGCCGGCGAGGACGCCAATTGGGGCCGCGTGGTCATGGCGGTGGGCAAGGCCGGCGAGAAGGCCGACCGCGACAAGCTCTGCATCAAGATCGGCGGCGTCGAGGTGGCGCGCGACGGCCAGGTGGTGCCAGGCTACGACGAGGCCCCGGTGACCGAGCACATGAAGGGCCGCACGATCGTCATCGAGACCGACGTGGGCATCGGCAAGGGCAAGGCCACCGTGTGGACCTGCGACCTGACCCACGCCTATATCGACATCAACGGGTCGTATCGCACTTAAGTGCCCCGGCCCCTCTGCGTCATGCCCGGACTTGTTCCGGGCATCCACGCCGGGGCAGCGAACAGGGTGCTGGGCGGATGGACGTGGATGGCCGGGTCGTGCCCGGCCATGACGTTTCGGTGGAGCGGTCACGGATGAACGACGAAGAACTGGGCTGCTGGTCCGTGGGGTCCGTCTGGCGGGGCACGCCGCTGCTGAGCGCGCGGCTGAAGCTGCGCCCGCTTCGTCCCGAGGACGCCCCGCGCCTGGCCGAGTTGCTGGACGACTGGGAGGTGGTCAAGCACACCGCCGCCATCCCCCATCCCTATACCCTGGCCGACGGCGAATCCTTCATCGCCGCCATGGAGGGCAAGCGACAGTCCGGCACCGGCATCGCACTGGCCATGGAACGCAGCCTGGACCGCCAGTTGATCGGCGTCATCGGCTTCGGCCTGGAGGCCGACGGCACGCCCGAACTGGGCTGGTGGGTGGGCCGCGCCTATTGGGGCCAGGGCTACGCCACCGAGGCGGCCCGCCGGCTGATCCGCCACCTGTTCGCCGATCTGGGCCATGCCTCGTGCTGGGCCGCCGCCCATCCCGACAACGCCGCCTCGCGCGCGGTGATGGACAAGCTGGGCATGATTCTGGCCAGCCACCAGCGCGTGGGTCAGCCGGCACGCGGTGAATCGGTGATCATGCCGGTCTACGGCCTGAAGGCGGACGCCTGGGCCGAGGCCCATGCCGCCCGCCCCACCCTGCTGGTGGTGGCCGCCGCCCTGATCGACGTGGACGGCCGCGTGCTGATGGCCACCCGCCCGCCGGGCAAGACGATGTCGGGCCTGTGGGAATTCCCCGGCGGCAAGGTCCATGCCGGCGAGACGCCCGAGGCCGCCCTGGTGCGCGAACTGGCCGAGGAACTGGGCATCGACGTGGGCGAAAGCTGCCTGGCGCCGCTGGCCTTCGCTTCGCACGACTACGACACCTTCCACCTGCTGATGCCGCTCTATGCCGTGCGCCAGTGGCGCGGCACCGTCACCGCGCGCGAAGGCCAGGGCCTGTCCTGGGTGCGCCCCAACCGCATGGCCGAGCTGCCCATGCCGCCAGCGGACATCCCCCTGGTGGCAATCCTTCGGGACTGGCTGTAAGATTTAGGCTCCTCATCCGTCGTAGCCCTGGACGAAGCCGCTGACATAGCGGCCAGAGACACCACCTGCATCATGACGGATGCGATGGCGGGACGGAGGTCGTCCGTGGCGTTGAACACAAAAGAACGGGAAGCCCTGAAGTTTCTGGGCGTTCATCTGATCTACGGATTGGCGGCCGCCATCACCTTCGGCGGGGCCGTATTGCTGACCAACCTGGGCAACCTGCGCACGCTGGCCATGGAATCCTCGCACCCCGCCATGGTGCTGGTCCTGTTCTTCTTCGGATTGTGCGTCACCTTCGGCAGCGTCGGCATGGGGGTCGGCGTCATGAGCCTGGCCAATGACGACGATTCCGAGGCTGAATAGGAATCGTTTGCCCGACCCCGGCAGATTTTTCCCGGCCACGGCCGCCCCGACGCGGTCGCCGCGTCAACTCCACCGAACCATCTCATTGGAATAGAACGGTTTTCTCCCGTACGGCAGATTGGCACGCCCCTTGCGGAGGGGGGATGCCAGAGGCTCCATCACGGGGAACCGGATATGACGGTTTATTCGATCAACAAGCGGGCGATTGAGCAGTCCACCCAGGCGACGCCGGTCGCCAACGCCGCCAAGTCCAGCGACGACGCAGCCGCCGAGTTCGTCAGCGCGTTGCAGCAGGCCGCGTCGCTGTTCAGCGCCAACACCGCCACCCGGTCGCCCTCTGCCGAAACCGCCCTGAAGGGGCATTTCGACAAGCAGGCCGAGGCGCCCCGCGCCGACAAGGCCACCGACAAGAGCGAGCGCGCCGACACCAAGCCGGTGGCGCGCGACCGCAAGCGCGACGACGACAAGAGCGTGCGGCGCGCCGACAAGGCCAAGGACGATGGCGACGACGCCAAGCCCGCCAAGGCCGATGACTCCGCCGACGAGACCAAGGCCCAGGCCGCCGATGACGGCGCCGCCGCCAACAGCGGCCAGGACGGCCAGCAGGACACCGCCGCACCCCAGCAGGACGCCCAGCCGCAGGCGGTCGCCGCCGTGGTCGAGGCGCCGCAGCAACAGGTCGAGGACGTGGTGGCAACTGCCGCCGCCGAGGTCCAGGCGGGCGCCGAGACCGAAACCGTCGAAGCCCCCCCAGCAGCAGGCCGCCGGCAAGCAGGCCGAGAGCAAGGACCAGGCGAACGCCCAGGACCTCCAGGCCGATGACGCCGCCGATGCCGGCCTGACCGACACCCTGGCTGCCGACGCCGCCCAGGGCGCCGCCAAGACCGGCGGCCACAAGCACGACGCCAAGGCCGATGCCGGCGAACTGGCCCAGGCCCAGGCCGACGACCTGGCCCAGCGCCTGGACGACACCGGCGCCCAGATCAAGGTGCAGGTCCAAGTGTCCAACGCCGCGCAGAGCCAGGGCCAGACCGCCGACACCATCGCCGCTGTCGACGCGCTGGTCGCCCAGGACGCGGGCGCCACCGCGCAGCCCACCACCGCCCAGAACGGCGCGGGCCAGTCCGACGGCCAGGATGCCGGCCTCAACGCCGCCGTCCAGCCGGCCGCCGCCAAGGCCGCCGACGCGGCCGCCCAGGCCAACGCCAACCAGCCCAAGCCCTTCGACGCCATCCTGGCGGCCCAGGTGGAAGCCGCCGCCGGCAAGGCCGACACCGCTCCCGCCGGTCAGAGCCAGAACGGCCAGCCGGTGGCGGCGCTCAACGGCGTCGGCGGCACCAGCGCGGCGCAGAAGGCGTCCGCTCCGCAGGCCGCCCAGACGCCGCGCCAGCCCCAGCTGCCGCAGAACCATGAAGTCATGGATCAGGTTTCGGTGCAGATCGCCAAGCAGGCCAAGAACGGCGGCGACACCATCAAGGTGCAGCTGAAGCCGACCGAGCTGGGCTCCATCGAGATCAAGCTGGACGTGGCCAAGGACGGCACCGTCACCACCGTGGTCACCGCCGACAACAAGGACACGCTGGACCTGCTGAAAAAGGACCAGAGCAGCCTGCAGAAGGCGCTGGAGGATGCCGGCCTGAAGGCCGACACCGGCTCCATGACCTTCAACCTGCGCGAGGGCAACCAGCAGCAGGCCAACCAGAACAATTTCGGCACGGGCAGCGGCCGCCGCCGCGCCCGCCTGGAAGCCGCCGCCGCCGCCGACGCGGCCAGCGCCAAGGCCGCCGCCGCCGCCCAGGCCCGCTGGGGCATGAGCCGGTCGGGCGTGGACATCCAGGTCTAGGAAGGATCGCGACCATGACCACCACGGCCGTCACCGGCACCACCGCCGACACCCAGACCGCCAAGTCGCTGACCAGCGCCAAGTCGCTGGCCCAGAACTTCGACACCTTCCTGACCATGCTGACCACCCAGCTGAAGCACCAGGATCCGCTGTCGCCCATGGACTCGACCCAGTTCACCAACCAGCTGGTGCAGTTCGCCGGCGTGGAGCAGCAGATCAACGCCAACTCCAACCTGGAGAAGCTGATCTCGGCCACCAGCCTGAACACCCGCTCGCAGGCGGTGAACTACATCGGCCAGGTCATCGAGGCCGACACCGACCTGGTGCCGCTGCAGGGCGCCAAGGATACCGAGAGCAACGCCATCCAGCTGGTCGACGGCAAGGCCACCTTCAAGTACGTGCTGTCCTCGGCCGCCAACACCACCCAGCTGAAGATCAAGGACGCCGACGGCAACGTGGTGCGCACCCTGCTGGGGTCCACCGGCGCCGGCAGCCACGAGATCACCTGGGACGGCACCGATTCCAGCGGCACCGCCCTGCCGGCGGGCAGCTACACGGTCGAGGGCGTGGCCACCAACAGCGCCGGCAACCCGGTGACCGTCAAGACCTACACCACCACCCGCGACCAGGTGGCGGCGTTCAGCTACACCCTGGCCTCCGACGCCGCCAACATCTCGGTGAGCATCACCGACACGGACGGCAACACCGTGCGCAACCTGGTGGCCGACGGCTCCAAGGGCCGCCACGAGATGGTGTGGGACGGCAAGAACAACGACGGCAAGATCATGCCGGACGGCGCCTACAAGATCGTCATCTCGGCCTTGGACGGCACCGGCCAGACCATCGAGAACACCACCACCGTTTACGGCCGCGTCACCGACGTGTCGGCCGACGACACCGACACCCTGCTCGCCATGGGCAAGGTCGTCAGCAGCATTTCCCGCGTTCTCACGGTGCGCGACAGCGACACCGTGCTGAAGCCCGGCACCGTCAACTGACGGCTGGAAAGAGAGAGTAGGAGGATCTCATGAGCTTGTATGGTGCGCTCTTCTCCGGCGTGTCCGGTCTCTCGGCCCAGTCTTCGGCCATGGGTGCGATCTCGGACAACATCTCCAACGTCAACACCACCGGCTACAAGGGCGCGAAGGTCAACTTCAGCACCCTGGTGACCAAGCAGGTGTCGCTGACCAACTATTCGCCGGGCGGCGTGCAGTCGCGGCCGCGCGCCAGCATCGACGTGCAGGGCCTGCTGCAGGCGACCAACTCGTCCACCGACGTGGCGCTGTCGGGCCAGGGCTTCTTCATCGTCAACGAGGCGGCCAAGCCCGGCGACGGCGACATGTTCGCCTACAGCCGCGCCGGCTCGTTCAAGGTGGACACCTCGGGCTACCTGCAGAACACCTCGGGCTGGTACCTGCAGGGCTGGCCGCTGATGGCGTGGGACAACTCGCTGCAGGCGTCCACCGTCACCGTGGGCAACAACACCTACATGAAGGGCTACAAGGACGACCTGGGCAACACGGTCTACATCAACGACAACATCGTGTCGTCCACCCACCTGCAGCCCATGAACCTGAACGAGATCGGCGGCACCGCCTCGCAGACCCGCAACCTGCGCATGGGCGCCAACCTGCCCAACGGCGACCTGGTGGGCGCCATGCACAAGCAGCCGGTGACCATCTACGACTCGCTGGGCGGCGACGCCACCGTGCAGTTCAACTGGACCAAGTCGTCGCAGAACAACTGGGCGCTGGAAGGCATCCCGCCGCTGGGCGCCAAGTCGCTGACGCTGCGCAACACCAACGCCGCCGGCAATGCCGGCGCGGTGTACAGCACCATGGGCCGCCTGGACTTCTTGGGCCTGCCGAAGACCACCGGCGCCCTGACCATGAACATCAACGGCAAGGATTACACCTTCAACACCAAGGGCGGCGTCGACGGCTCCAACTCGCGCACCTTCTACACCGACCCCACCGCCACCGCGACCGGCACCTTCGTGGGCAACCTGGCCAACGACATCAACACGGCCATGAACATCGAGTACAACTCGATCCATCAGACGCCGTCCTATGTCACCACCGGTGGCACCGTCTACGGCACCGGTACCACCATCACCCTCGACAACGGTGTCGACGATCCGCTCACCGTCGATCTTTCGGGCAAGACCGCGGCCCAGGCGGCCACCGCCTTGAATGGCCCGCCCCCGCTGGTGGCCAACGTCACTGCCACCGCCGTCGGCAACACGCTGCAGATCAATAATGCCGGCGGTACGGCTGCAACCATTCAGGCGGTGGGCGACTTGGCCGCCCTGGACGGCATGACCGCGCCCGCCGGCAGCAATACCGGCCCCATCGCCACCCAGTACAGCGGCGGGACCGCCTATCCGGTCGGTACCACTATCACCATCGGCAACACCACCCGCGACGTGTCTGGTATGGATGCCACTGCCGCCGAGACGTACCTCGACGCGGAATTCCCCGGCATTGACTTCACCGCCGGCGCTGGCGGCCAGTTGAGCGTGACCAACAACTCGGGCGCTTCCATCCTGATCAACGCCACCGGCGGGTTGAGCGACTTGAACGGCCAGGCCATCGCCGACACCGTCACCGGCGGTCCCTACCTCACCGACTACACCGCCGACAGCGTGTTCGGCGACGGCTCCTCGCTGACGGTGGGCAGCACGGTGATCAACCTGGACGGCATGACCATGGACCTGGCCATCACCGCCATCAACCAGGTGACCACCACCACCAACGTCAAGGCGGTGCGCAACGGCCACGAACTGGCGCTGATCGCCACCCAGAAGGGTCAGATCAACATCACCGGCGCCGGCGCCCTGGCCGGCTTCACCGGCACCATCCCCGGCACCGGCGTGACCTATTGCGAACAGCTGGCCGGCACCGACTCGCTGGTGTTCCGCCAGACCAGCACCACCCAGGCGCTGACCGTGTCAGGCCTGGACAGCCTGGACCTGGGCACCGGCACCCCGGCCACCCGCCAGGGCCAGGACCTCATCGACTCGGACACCTTCACCCTGGAGGCCGCCCCCGACAGCGCCGGCTCGGCCATCGAGTTCAAGGGCGACGGCACGCCCAAGGACATCAACGTCGGCTTCATCGACGTGGACTGGGCCAACGGCGCCGAGGACATGGACGGCGACAGCAGCATCGGTTTCTTCCTGGGCAACACCGGCATCCGCGACGGCATGACCCAGTTGGACGGCGACTACCAGATGGCCTACTGGAACCAGAACGGCGCCAAGTTCGGCAATTTCGCCGGCGTGTCCATCGGCACCGACGGCATCGTCACCGCCCTGTTCGACAACGGCGTGACCCGCCCGGTGTTCCAGATCCCGGTGGCCACCTTCGTCAACGCCAACGGCCTGGAAAGCCTGACCGGCAACGTCTTCATCGCCACCGACAATTCGGGCGAGCCCACCCTGCGCGAAGCCGGCTCGGCCGGCGCCGGCCAGGTCAATTCGGCCTCGCTGGAAGCCTCGACCGTGGATATCGGTGAAGAATTCACCACCATGATCGTGACCCAGCGCGCCTACTCGGCGGCGGCCAAGATCATCACCACCGCCGACCAGATGCTGGACGAACTGGTCCAGATCAAGCGTTAGTCTTTACCGCGCTAGACTTGGGGGGCCACGGGTGGAAACACCCGCTGGTCCCTTCTTTTTGAGGGGGCGCCGGCCTGTGTCGCCCCCGCCACACCCGGCAAATCTTGCCCAGCCATTAACCTCTCATAAATCTTGCGAGGCATAGGCTGCCATCTTGTGGGTTCAGGCCCTCATTTGGCGGATTCGGGTGGTGTCGACGTGAACGCGTTCCTGCAGATGATGCGCGGCCTTGGGCCCATGCGCCTGGCGGCGATCGCCGGTGTCGGCGTGTCGATCCTGGGCTTCTTCATCTACCTGATGAGCCGGGTGGCGGCACCGCAGATGGAGCTGCTCTACGGCGACCTCGACCTGGGCGATTCCAAGGCCATCGTCGACAAGCTGTCGGCCGAGAAGGTGCCGTACGAAATCCGCAAGGACGGCGCCGAGGTCTGGGTGCCCAAGGACCGCAAGATGGACCTGCGGGTCAAGATGGCCGAGCAGGCCATGCCCGCCATGGGCCGCGTCGCCGGTTACGAGCTGTTCGACAAGCAGGACGCCCTGTCCTCCACCAGCTTCCAGCAGAACATCAATTACGTCCGCGCGCTGGAGGGCGAGCTTTCCCGCACCATCCGCGCCATCGACAAGGTCAAGTCCGCCCGCGTCCACCTGGTGCTGCCCAAGCGCGAGGCCTTCGCCCGCGAGGCCAACGACCCCAGCGCCTCGGTCATCCTGAAGATGCAGGGATCGAGCCGGCTGGAGCGCGCCCAGGTGGTGGCGATCCAGCACCTGATCGCGGCGGCCGTGCCCAAGATGAAGCCCTCGCGCATCTCCATCGTCGACGACCGGGGCACCCTGCTGGCCAAGGGCTTCGAGAACGACGAGGAGCTGGCCGCCCAGACCGCCGAGGAGCTGAAGCTCAAGACCGAGAACCGGCTGGCCCGCACGGTGGAAAGCATCCTGGAACGCTCGCTGGGGCCGGGCCGCGTGCGCGCCGAGGTGGCCGTCGAGATGGACATGAGCCGCGCCGTCACCACCGAGGAGGTCTACGACCCCGAAAGCCGCGTGGTGCGCAGCCAGGTCACCGTCAACGAGGACGAGAGCAGCCAGGACGGCGAGCCGCCCAACGTCTCGGTGGCCAACAACCTGCCCGACCCCAATGCCAGCTCGTCGGCCGGCAACCGCTCCTCGTCCAAGTCGGCGAAGAACCAGGAGACGGTGAACTACGAGATTTCCAAGAAGACCAAGAACACCGTCCGCGAGATCGGCGAGGTCAAGCGCGTTACCGCCGCCGTGCTGGTGGACGGCATCTACGACGTGGCCGCCGACGGCAAGAAGACCTATCGCGACCGCACGCCCGAGGAAATCGCCAAGCTGGAGGAGCTGGTCCGCAACGCCATCGGCTACGACCGCAACCGCGAGGACCAGGTCCGCGTCATCTCCATGCAGTTCGCCGGCGGCGAAGAGCAGTACCAGTCGGAAGAGCCCGGCGAGTTCATCTTCGGCATGCGCCGCGACTTCGTCGAGAAGGTGGCCTCGAACCTGGGCCTGTCCATCGTCGCCATCCTGTTCCTGCTGCTGGTGCTGCGCCCGCTCATCGGCCGCGCCATCGAGAGCATGCAGGGCCAGGTCGGCCCCGACGGCCGCCGCCTGCTGACCGCCGACGGCCAGATCGTGCCTCAGCTGACCGGCCCCGGCGCGCCGCCCACCCCGGCCCCGGCGCTCGGCGGCGAGGAAGAGGTGATCGCCGACGAGCTGATCGACATCGACAAGGTGGAGGGCCGCGTCAAGGCGTCGTCCATCCGCAAGATCGGCGAGATCGTCGACAAGCATCCCGAGGAAGCGCTGTCGATCATCCGCAACTGGCTGTACCAGGAAAGCTGAGCTTAGGAGTCCCGCACCATGGCCCGCATGAAAGAGGACTACCGCTCGCTCACCGGCCCGCAAAAGGCGGCCATGCTGATGCTGAGCCTGGGCGAGGAGCATTCCACCAAGCTCTTCTCGATGATGGACGACGAGGAGATCAAGGAACTCTCGCAGATCATGGCCAACCTGGGCACGGTGTCGGCCAACCTGATCGAGCGCCTGTTCGTGGAATTCGCCGACCAGCTGTCCTCCACCGGCTCGCTGGTGGGCTCCATGGAGAGCACCGAGCGGCTGCTGATGAAGTCGCTGCCCAAGGACCGCGTCGCCACCATCATGGAAGAAATCCGCGGCCCCGCCGGCCGCACCATGTGGGACAAGCTGGGCAACGTGAACGAGGCCGTGCTGGCCAACTACCTGAAGAACGAATACCCGCAGACGGTGGCGGTGGTGCTGGCCAAGATCAAGCCCGACCACGGCGCCCGCGTGCTGTCCCTGCTGCCCGAGAACTTCGCCATGGAAGTGATCATGCGCATGCTGCGCATGGAGGCGGTGCAGAAGGAGGTGCTGGACGGCGTGGAAAAGACGCTCCGCACCGAGTTCATGAGCAACCTGGCCCGCACCCAGCGCCGCGACGCCCACGAGATGATGGCCGACATCTTCAACAACCTGGACCGCAACGCGGAAAACCGCTTCATGTCGGCCCTGGAGGAGCGCAACCGCGAGAGCGCCGAGAAGATCAAGGCCCTCATGTTCACCTTCGAGGACTTGGTGCGCATCGATGCCGCCGGCATCCAGACCCTGCTGCGCCAGGTGGAGAAGGACAAGCTGGCCATGGCCCTCAAGGGCGGTTCCGACGCGGTCAAGGACCTGTTCTTCAAGAACATGTCCGAACGTGCCGGCAAAATGCTGCGCGAGGACATGGAGGCCCTGGGACCGGTGCGCCTGCGCGACGTGGACCAGGCCCAGTCGCTGATCGTCGCCATGGCCAAGGAGCTGGCGGCGAGCGGCCAGATCGTCATCTCCGAAGGCCGCGAAGAAGACGAGCCTGGTGTACTAATCCATGGCCTCGTACCGCAAGTACATGTTCGACCTGGATTTCGACCGGCCGCACGCGCCGCAGCCGGTGGTCGAGCCCGAGGTCGAGGAGGCCGAGGCCGTCGTGGAGGAGGAAGAGGCGCCGCCGCCCCCCACCTTCACCGAGGAGGAGGTGGCCTTCGCCCGCGAGACCGCGTTCGAGGAAGGCCGCCAGATCGGCCACATGGAATCGCAGGAGCAGTCGGAGCGCATGACCGCCACCGCGCTGACCGCCCTGTCGGACCAGATGGAAACGGTGTTCCGCCAGCAGGCCGAGGCCAACGAGGCCAGTTCCCGCGCCGCCGTGCGCGTGGCCCTGGCGGTGCTGAAGAAGGTGCTGCCCGCCGCCTGCGAAACCCACGCCTTCGAGGAAGTGACACGGGTGGTGGAGGAAGTGGTCGGCCACATCCTGGACGAGCCGCGCATCATCGTGAAGGTGGCGGAGCCGCTGGTGGAGGCGGTGCGCGAGCGGCTGGAGGCGGTGGCCCAGGCCAACGGTTTCGAGGGGCGCGTGGTGGTGCAGGCAGATGCCCGCCTGAAGCCGGGCGATTGCCGGGTGGAATGGACCGACGGCGGCGCCGAGCGCGACCAGGCGCGGCTGCTGGAAGAGATCGAGACGACGGTGGAACGGGCGCTGGCGCCCCCCGAGCGGCGCACCCCGGCGGGAGCCGAGGCCAACGCCGACTTCGCCGGCACGTGAGTTTTTGGTGAAAGGGTGACCCCATGGCCGATTTCGACCTGAACGACTTCAATGCCGAGGAAGAGCGTCCGCCGGAGGTCCCGGAGGGCCCGCGCTCGGCCCGCGACCTCGAGGCGGTCTACGACATCCCGGTGCAGGTGTCGGCCGTGCTGGGCAAATCCAGCATGCAGGTGAACCAGCTGCTGAAGCTGGGACGCGGCGCCGTGGTCGAACTGGACCGCAAGGTCGGCGAGGCCATCGACATCTACGTCAACAACCGGCTGGTGGCGCGCGGCGAGGTGGTGGTGGTGGAAGACCGCCTGGGCGTGACCATGACGGAAATCATCAAGACCGACCGCAGCTAGAATCGAAAGAATGCCGCCCATGGTTTCACCACCCTTCCCCGTCATGGCCGGGCTTGACCCGGCCACCCACGGTGTGCCGCACCGGCGGTGGCAGAGTAAGGGGAACCACGTGGATGCCCGGATCAAGTCCGGGCATGACGAAAGCAACAAGGGGATGCCAGCATGCGACTTCTGATCATCGGCGCCATGGACGGCCAGATCGGCGCCGCCAGCCAGATCGCCATGGGGCGCGGCGCCAAGGTCAGCCTGGCCGAGGACGTGGACCAGGGCCTGGATTTCCTGCGCGCCCAGGGCGCCGATCTGGTGATGATCGACGTCCGCCGCGACGTGCAGCGGCTGATCGAATGCGTCGAGGCCGAGCGCATCGTGGTGCCGGTGATCGCCTGCGGCGTCGCCTCGGACGCCTCGGCCGCGGTGCGCGCCATCAAGGCCGGCGCCAAGGAGTACATCCCCCTGCCGCCCGACGCCGAGATGATCGCCGCCGTGCTGGCCGCCGTCACCGAGGAAAGCCACGCCATCCTGTTCAAGGACCCGCGCATGGCCCAGACCATGAAGCTGGCCGAGCAGGTGGCGGGCTCGCACGCCTCGATCATGATCACCGGCGAGTCGGGCACCGGCAAGGAGCTGATGGCCCGCTTCATCCATAACAAGTCGCCCCGCGCCAAGAACCGCTTCGTCGCCGTCAACTGCGCCGCCATCCCGGAAAACCTGCTGGAATCCGAACTGTTCGGCCACGAGAAGGGCGCCTTCACCGGCGCCGTGGCGCGCCGCATCGGCAAGTTCGAGGAAGCCAACGGCGGCACCCTGCTGCTGGACGAAATCTCCGAGATGGACATCCGCCTGCAGGCCAAGCTGCTGCGCGCCATCCAGGAAAAGGAGATCGACCGCGTCGGCGGCAACCAGCCGGTCAAGGTGGACGTGCGCATCGTCGCCACCTCCAACCGCAACATGGAGGAGGAGGTCCGCAACAAGACCTTCCGCGAGGACCTCTACTACCGCCTGAACGTGGTCAACCTGATGCTGCCGGCGCTCCGCGAGCGTCCGCTCGACATCGCGCTGCTGGCCGACCACTTCAACAAGAAGTACGCGGAAAGCAACGGCATCGCCCATCGCCCGCTGTCGGCCGAGGCCCGCCAGATGCTGGTGCGCCATTCCTGGCGCGGCAACGTGCGCGAGCTGGAGAACACCATTCACCGCGCCGTGCTGCTGGCCTCGGGCAGCGAGGTCGGCCCCGAGGCGATCATGCTGTCCGGCGGGCCGCTGGGCGGCGCCCAGGACCCGGTGGTGGCCCAGGCCGCTTCGGCGGCGGCCTCGATCATGTCCGGGACCAAGGCCAGCCTGGTGGGCAAGACCGTGGCCGAGGTGGAGCGCGACCTGATCATCGACACCCTGTCCCATTGCCTGGGCAACCGCACCCACGCGGCCAACATCCTGGGCATCTCCATCCGCACGCTGCGCAACAAGCTCAAGCAGTATTCCGACGAAGGCGTGCCGGTACCGCCCGCCGGCGGGGAAGCCGCCTGATGTTTACGAACTGCGGGCTCCGCCCGCCGGCGGCGAGGCCGCCTGAAGCCATGACCCGGACGGAGCGTTAGCACATGGCGAACGGCATGGCCAACGGAGCCCAGGCGGCGGGCGCGGCGCGCGAGGTATGGGGCCGGCTGACCACCGCGCTGAGGCGCGGCGACGTCATCATGGCCATCGGCGTGCTGGTGATCCTGGCCGCGCTGATCCTGCCCCTGCCGCCATGGCTGCTGGACATGGGCCTGGCCATCTCCATCACCTTCTCGGTGCTGGTGCTGATGGTCGCCATCTTCATCGAGAAGCCGCTGCAATTCTCGTCCTTCCCGACGGTGCTGCTGCTGGCGACGCTGATCCGCCTGGCGCTGAACCTGGCCTCGACCCGCCTGATCCTTTCCCACGGCCACGAGGGCGTGGAAGGCGCCGGCCAGGTGATCGCCGCCTTCGCCAGCTTCATCATGAGCGGCAGTTTCGTCATCGGCATCATCGTCTTCGCCATCCTGGTGATCGTGAACTTCGTGGTCATCACCAAGGGCTCGACGCGTATCGCCGAAGTGGCCGCCCGCTTCACCCTGGACGGCCTGCCCGGCAAGCAGATGGCTATCGACGCCGATTTGTCGGCCGGCATGATCGACGAGGCCACCGCCAAGGCGCGGCGCAAGGAACTAGAGGCGGAAAGCCAGTTCTTCGGCTCCATGGACGGTGCCTCCAAGTTCGTGCGCGGCGACGCCGTCGCCGGCCTGATGATCACCTTCATCAACGCCATCGGCGGCATGATCATCGGCATGGCGCAGAACGGCCTGACCTTCAGCCAGGCCGCCGATTTCTACACCAAGCTGACGGTGGGCGACGGCCTGGTCACCCAGGTGCCGGCGCTGCTGGTGTCGGTGGCTGCCGGCATGCTGGTGACCAAGGCCGGCGTGCACGAGGCGGTGGACAAGGCGCTGTACGGACAGCTGGCCGGCTATCCCCGTGCGGTGGGCACCGCCGGCGGCCTGATGTTCCTGATGGCCCTGGTGCCCAACATGCCGTTCCTGCCCTTCGCCATGCTGGGCGCCGGCATGGGCGCGGCCGCCTTCCTGCTGGACCGCCAGCAGCGCGCCAAGGCCGAGCGCGAGGCGGTGGAAACGCAGGAAAGCCAGCAGTTGGACACGCCGGTGGCCGAGGAACCCATCTCCACCGCGCTGCGCATCGACATGGTGCGGCTGGAACTGGGCTACGGCCTGCTGCAGCTGATCAACAATCCCAAGGGCGTCAAGCTGACCGACCAGATCAAGTCCCTGCGCCGCGCCATGGCGTCGGAGCAAGGCTTCGTCATGCCCAGCGTGCGCATCCAGGACAACATGCAGCTGCCGGCCAACACCTACATCATCTTCATCAAGGAGGTAGAATCCGGCCGTGGCGACCTGCGCCCCAACCACCTGCTGGTGATGGACCCGCGCGGCGACGACATCACGCTGCCGGGCGAAAAAGACCAAGGAACCCACCTTCGGCCTGCCGGCCATGTGGATCGAGCCCAGCAACCGCGAGGAGGCGCTGTTCCGCGGCTATACCGTGGTGGACCCGCCCACCGTGGTGACCACCCACCTGACCGAGGTGATCAAGGACAACATGTCCGAGCTGCTGTCCCATGCCGAGACCCAGAAGCTGCTGGACGAGCTGGACAAGGAACACCAGAAGCTGGTGGCCGAGCCTGATCCCCAGCCAGATCACCGTGGGCGGCCTGCAGCGCGTGCTGCAGAACCTGCTGGGCGAGCGCGTTTCCGTCCGCGACCTGCCCACCATCCTGGAGGGCATCGCCGAGGCCTGCGGCCATACCCGGAACGTCACCATGATCACCGAGCACGTGCGCGCCCGCCTGGCCCGCCAGGTCTCGGACGCCAATACCGGCCACCAGGGTTTCATCCCGCTGATCACGCTGTCGCCGGAATGGGAGCAGGCCTTCGCCGAATCCCTGATCGGCACCGGCGAAGAGAAGCAGTTGTCCATGCCGCCGTCGCAGCTGCAGGACTTCATCACCAAGGTGCGCCAGACCTTCGAGCGCTTCGCCATGCAGGGCGAGACGCCGGTGCTGCTGACCAGCCCCATGGTGCGTCCCTACGTGCGCTCCATCATCGAGCGCTTCCGCCCGGTGACCGTGGTCATCAGCCAGGCGGAAATCCATCCCAAGGCCCGCATCAAGACGTTGGGGCAGATATGACGAGGCAGGCTGTGTGGAAAAGGGCCCCCACCCCCCTCCCTCCCCCGCTGGTGCAGGGGAGGGGGTGCACGCCCCCTCCCTCGCGCGGAGCGTGGGGGAGGGCCGGGGTGGGGGCTTTCCCGCCGGCAGGGGCATAATCCATGCGCCTGAAATCCTTCACCGCCGCCACCATGGCCGAGGCCATGGAGATGGTCCGGCTGGAACTGGGCGATGAGGCCATCATCGTCTCGACCCAGCGGGCCGCCGGCGCCAAGGGCGTGCGGATTACCGCCGCGCTGGAACCGGCCGACGCCGATCTGGCGGTGGCCGAGTTGCTGGAGGAGAGCCACCCCTCCGGCGCCGCCGAAGCCATCAAGGCCGCCCTGGAGAGCCACGGCCTGCCCCAGCGGCTGGCGGAGCGGCTGACCAACGCCGCCCGCACCGCCGGCATCGCCGATCCGGTGCTGGCCTGCGCCGCCGCCCTGGAGGCCGGCTTCACCTTCGCCTGCCTGCCCGAGCATTCGGCGCCGCGCCCGTTCATGCTGGTGGGGCCGCCCGGCTCGGGCAAGTCCATCGCCGTGGCCAAGCTGGCGGCGCGCAGCGTGCTGAAGCAGCGCCACGTGGGCGTCATCACCTGCGACAACATCCGGGCCGGCGCGCTGGAGCAGCTGACCGCCTTCACCCGCATCCTGGAGATCGACCTGGTCAAGGCGCGCGGCCCCGAATCCCTGCGCCGCGCCGTCGAGGCCGCCACCGGCATGTTCGACCTGATGCTGATCGACAGCCCCGGCCTGAACCCGTTCAAGCAATCGGACATGGACTACCTGCAGGAGCCTGGTGGAGGCCGCCGATGTGGAGCCCATCCTGGTGATGGCCGCCGGCGGCGACGCCGAGGAGGCGCGCGAGGTGGCGGAATCCTTCGCCGGCATCGGCGCCACCCGGCTGTTCACCACCCGGCTGGACACCACCCGGCGCCTGGGCGCCATGCTGGCCGCCGCCGAGGCCGGGCAGATGGCCCTGTGCGACGTCTCCGCCAGCCCCCACGTGGCCAGCGGCATCGCCCCCATCTCCGCCCTTTCGCTTGCCCGCCTGCTTCTGCCCCAGGCACCCGAACCGGCGCCGCACCAAGACGAAACCTTCTGGACCGACGAGGCACACGCACCATGACGACGCCTGAAGCCCCCACGCTCGCGCCCCGCCCCACCCAGCGGGCGAAAGGCCGCAACGTCATCGCCGTGGCTTCCGGCAAGGGCGGTGTCGGCAAGACCTGGTTCTCCATCACGCTCGCCAACGCCATGGCGCGGGCCGGCCGCAAGATCCTGCTGTTCGACGGCGATTTGGGCCTGGCCAACGTGGACATCCAGCTGGGCCTGATGCCCAAGACCGACCTGGGCAGCGTGGTGGCCGGCCGCCTGACGCTGAACCAGGCGCTGGTCAACTTCCCCGACGGCGGCTTCGACATCATCGCCGGGCGTTCGGGCTCGGGGACGCTGGCCAACATCCCGCTGTCGCGCCTGCAGATGCTGGGCGAGGACCTGGTGCTGCTGTCGGCCAATTACGACAAGGTGGTGGTGGATCTGGGCGCCGGCGTCGAGAAGACCACCCGCAACTTCGCCCAGCAGGCCGGCACCATCCTGGTGGTCACCACCGACGAGCCGACCTCGCTGACCGACGCCTACGCCTTCATCAAGGTCACCCACATGGAGCGGCCGGGCACCGACATGCGCATCGTGGTCAACATGGCCAATTCCACCCGCGAGGGCGAGCGCATCTACAACACCCTGCTGAAGGCCTGCGAGGGCTTCCTGAAGATCAGCCCGCCGCTGGCCGGCGTCATCCGCCGCGACCTCAAGGTGCGCGAGGCCATCCGCAACCAAACCCCCATCCTGATCCGCTCGCCCAATTCCGAGGCGGCCACGGATGTGGAGGCGCTGGTCGAGCGCCTGTTGCGCAACGGCAAGTAGGCCATGGCCGACGCCATCCCGCCCGCCCCGCCGACGGTGACCGTTTCCGCCTCGGGCGGCGGCGGCCCGGTGGCGCTGACGGTGCTGTCCGACGCGGCGGCGGTGGTGGAGCTGCTGGACGGCGCCCTGGTGGAGGGACAGGCCCAGGCGCGCGCCGCCAAAGGCATGGTCGAGGTGGTGACCGCCGACGGCACGCTGCAGCTGAAGGCGCCGCCCGGCGTCCAGTTGCCGCCCATCCCCCCCGGCGCCCGCCTGCTGCTGCAGATGATCGGACAGGGCGCCGACGGCCAGGTGATGCTGCTGGCCATCAATGGCCGCCCGCTGGGCGGCGCCACCATCCCCGCCGCCGGGTCGCCCGCCCAGCCCCCCCTTCAGCCGGGGGCTCCCGCCGGCCTGCCCGGCCCGGCCAATCCTTTGCCCGCGCCCCAGCCCGGCGCGCCGGCCGTGGCCATCGGCGCCCCCCCGCCGGCCGACAGCCCCTTCGGCCTGACCGCCACGGTGATCCGCCCGGCCCAGTTGCCCGGCATGCCAGCCCCGCCCGGCCAAACGCCGCCTTGGCCCGCGGGGGCCGGCGTGCCGCCCGACCTGCCCGCCGGCACCCGCCTGACCGTACGCATCGCCGGGATCATGCCCATGGCCGAAGGCGTCCCCGGCGCCCAGCCGCTGCCCGGTCCGGCTTCCCCAACGGGGCAGCCGGGGCCGACCGCCATGCCGGCTGCCGGCCTGCCCCCGGCCCCGCCCGGCGGCATCCCGCCCACCGCCGCGCCGACGCCGACCCTGCTGCCCGGCATGGTGACCGCCCACCCGCCCGGCGGGCAGGCGGTGGTGCAGACCCCGGCCGGCGTCCTGGCCGTGCCCACCCACGCCGACCTGCCACCCGGCACCGGCCTGCTGCTGGAGGTGGTGGGCAAGCCGCTGCCGCCACTGCCCGCGGCCGCGCCGACCGCCGCCGCGCCGCAAGGGCTGAGCCCGCAGGGATGGCCGGCGCTGAGCGAAGCGCTGGACGTACTGGCCACCGCCAACCAGCCCCAGGCGCTGGAGCAATTATTGCGCGCCCTGCCCCAGCCCGACGCCCGTCTGGCTGCCAGCATGGCGGCCTTCGCCGGCACTCTGCGCAGCGGCGAGGCCCGCGCGCTGCTGCCCGAGAACACCGTGCGCGGCATCGAGAAGGCCGGCCGCAAGGACCTGGCCGCGCGGCTGCGCGGCGACCTGGAGGAACTGGGCCGGGAGGCCGGCCAGCCGGTGGCGGGTGGCGACTGGCGCGCCTATACCATGCCCTTCCTCAATGGCGGCGCCATCGAGCCCATCCGCCTGTTCGTGCGCAAGGCCGGCGACGAGGAGGGCGGCGGCGGCAAGCGCGGCGGCGGCAAGGGCGACGACCACCGCTTCGTCATCGACCTCAACCTCAGCCGAATGGGCCGACTGCAGCTGGACGGGCTGGTACGGCGCGAGGACAAGCTATTCGACCTGATCATCCGCACCGCCCATCCGCTGCCGGCCGACATGCGGCGCGACATCCTGGGCATCTTCGCCGATGCCGGCGAACTGGTGGGAACCAAGGGAACGGTGGCCTTCCAGGCCGGTGGCCAATGGGTGGAATTTCCGCCCGCCCCGCCGGCGCCCACCCGCATCGAAGTGTAGCCTAGAGCGCGATGACAACAGGTTGGCGCGACCTCGCGCCAACCTGTTGTCTGAATCGCCCTCTAACTTATTGATGAGAGCCGGATGCCCGTTCTATGACACAGCCTGACGCCCTAGGCGGCATGGCGATTGCTTGACGGGTGTGCGGAACGTACAACCTTGAACGTCATGACATCCATCTCGCAAGACCCCAAAGGCTATTACGCGGTGCTGGGCCTGGCCCCCGGCGCCGACTTGGCCGCCATCAAGGCGGCCTACCGGTCGCGGGCGAAGACGGTGCACCCGGACCGCAACCGCTCCAGCGCGGCGGCCGAGGAATTCCAACGGCTTGTCGAGGCCTACCGGGTGCTCAAGGACGTGGTCCACCGGGCCGAATACGATGCCACCGGAGTGCATCCGCTGACCGACGACGGGGACGACTACCCCTCGACTCCGTTCGCCTGCTCGCGCTGCGGCGCCGTCACCGCCCAGCCGCGCTACATCGTCTTCCACCAAGTCAAAAGTTACCTGCTGTGGGCCAAGCGCCGTCGCAAGGAGGGAATTTTCTGCCGGGATTGCGCCGATGCCGCCGCCGTGCAATCCAGCGTCGTCACCTGGGCGGCCGGATGGTGGTCGCCGCCGGGCCTGCTGCTCACCCCCATCGCCCTGCTCCGCAACCTGTTCGGCGGCAGCAAGCCGCGCCATCAGAACGCGCGGCTGCTGATACGGCAGGCGCGCGCCTTCCTGGCCCTGGACGAGGTGGACCTGGCCCGCGCCCTGACCGAGCAGGCGGCCGGCTTCGCCCGGCTGTCGGTGCACAAACGCCAAGTGGAGGATCTGCGGACGGCGGCGCCGGGACGGCCGGGCCGCAGGCTCAAGAACCGCTGGGCGCCCTGGTCCACCGGCGTCTTCGCCGCCCAGCTGGCCCCCCTGGTGGCGCTGCCGGTGCTGGTCGCCGTGGTGGCGCTGATCGCCAGCCGCCCCTGGGACAAGCCGGTGGCCACCACCGCCGGCATCTCGGTGAAGGCCGCCAGCATCGGCGAGATCCGCCATGTGGCCATCGCCGATCTGAAGCTGCGCCAGGCCGCTATTGAAGGCGCGCCGGTACTCGCCCTGCTCGACCGCTTCACCACCGTGCAGGTGCTCGGCAGCCAGGGCGACGAATGGTCCCGCGTCAAGACGCCGGCCGGGGTCGAGGGCTGGGTGGCGACCCGAGCGCTCTATGCCGGCTCGGGCTCGCTGTTCAAGCAGGAATGGTGCGCCGCCAACCGCGGCACCCCGCCCCAGCCGGGCGAGGTGCTGGTGCGCCGGGCCACCGGCGAACACCGCCTGCTGATCCACAATGATGGCCGCAAGGACGCGGTGGTGAAGCTGAAGACCGCCAGCGGCAACACCGTCGTGTCCTATTTCGTGCCCGCCACCTACCATATCGGCGTGGCCGGCATCCCCGACGGCACCTACCGCATCGAATTCGCCACCGGCGCCGCCTATTCCCGCTCGTGCGGCATCTTCAGCACCGACATGCAGGGCGGGCTGATGCCGTTCACCCTGACCTACAAGCAGGTGTCCGCGGCACGCTCGCAATCCCTTTCGGCCATCCCGGAAATCAGCGTGGTCGCCGCCCCCGGCGACCCCCGCCAGCCCCAGCCGCTGGACCTGGACCGCTTCGCCGCCGACGATTGAGGCCGAAGATGCCTGGGCCCGGGCAACCGGAGCGAGGCGAAGCCGAGGGACTGGCCCGCTGAGGGCCCGCAAGCTTATGCGAGCGTAAGCCAAGCCGCCGGAGGCGGCGCCCGGCGCCTGAGGGCTCACCTAAAATCAAGCCAGCGGCGCCATGCCGTCGCGCTTGGCCTTGACGCGGGAACGGGCTTCCACCAGTTCGCGACCCATCTTGCGGATGTCGTGCAGCAGGGTTTCCACCACCAGGATCACCAGATCGGGGGTGCGGTTGATCTGCGCCTTCAGCGCCGCCTTGGGGATGACCATGCAGACGGTGTCCTCGGCGGCCTCGGCCGAGGCCATGCGGGGATGGTCGTCGATCAGCGCCATCTCGCCGAAGATGCCGTGCTGGCCGATCTCGCCCAAGGGGACCGGCTTGCCGGCCACCTCCTTGACGATGAGCACCCGGCCGGTTTCCACCACATAGGCCTCATGGCCCGCCTCGCCCTCGCGGAAGATGACGGTGCCCGCCTTGAAGCGCTTGCGCGAGGTCTTCTCCGAGCCGCCGCCCTTGGCCGCCTGCTGGCCCTGTTCCACGGCGCGGCGCACCGTGGGCTGGGCGATGCCGGGGGGCACGTCGATGATCGGCCGGGGCTTGGGCAGCGGCGGCGCCGTGCGCCGTTCCTGGCCTTCGGGCAGGGTGCGCTGCACGCTGCGCCGGCACGGCCCCACATAGGTGGCCGAATCCACGAAGGGACGCGGGTTGACCAGGGCGTTGCGCACCCGCCGGAACAGGGAATCCGCCGAGACCGGCTTGACCAGGAACTCGTTGACGCCGGCGTTGCGGGCCTCGACCACCTTTTCCATCTCGGCCATGCCCGAGACCATGATGATGGGCACGTCGCGCACCGCCACCTCGGCGCCGGACCGGACCAGCCGGGTGAAGTCGACCCCGTCCATGGGGTCCATGTCGTAATCCACCAGCACCAGGTCGATCTTCTGCTCGCGCAGCATTTCAATGCCGGCGGGGCCGTCGCCGGCCTCGACCACGTTGCGCACGCCGAAGGAATACAGCGCGGATTTGATGAACGAGCGCGCGTATCGGCTGTCGTCGATAATCAACACATTGACCGGCTTAAGGTCGATGTCGACGATCATGTGAACCCCAATCCCCCGGGCGCGCCGCACCTGTGCGCACCAGCCACCCTCTGTTCTAACCCCAATCCCGGGCGGAACCAAGGGGCGAAGACCCCAGGGCGGGTGCCTTTGAGAGGCATCCATGCGGCGGGGTCGCTTGACGGCCATCAATGAGGGGAGATATGACCGTCCGGAGAATGCGCGCCATCGAGCGGGGAGCAGCGAACCATGATGGAAGGGCAGTACCGGCCAGGGGCCAAAGCCATGACGCCGCCGTTTTCGCCGGTGCTGCTGCTGGGGCTGGCGCTGAAGCCGCTGCGTCCGTCGGTGCTGCAGCCGGTGTTCGACGCCATGCTGCGGGTGGTGCGCAGGCGCCATCCCGACATCCTGGAGCGCATGGAGCCGTTCCAGGACAAGGTGGTGTGCATCGACCCCGTGGACCTGCCCTTCGTGCTGCTGCTGGAACCCAACGCCGAGCAGCCGCGCCTGACCGTGCGCCGCGCGGTGGACCCCGACGAATCCCACGCCACCATCCGCGGGCCGCTGGAGACGCTGATCGCCCTGGCCGAGGGCAAGATGGACGGCGACGCCCTGTTCTTCTCGCGCCAATTGCTGATCGAGGGCGACACCGAGGTGGTGGTGGCGCTGCGCAACGCCATCGACGGCGCCGGCATCGACCTGGTCGCCGACCTGACCAGCATGCTGGGGCCGCTGGCCAATCCGGCCCGCCGGATGGCCGGTGCCGCCCTGGAGGCGGTCACCCATGTGCGCGAGAACGTGGAAACCCTGCGCCAGGCCCTGATCGCCCCGGCGGTGCAGGGCGCCGCCGCCCGCGACGCCCGCCTGGCCGAACTGGAGGCGGAAGTGAAGGCCCTGCGCAAGGCCAGCCGCCGAGGACATGCCTGATGCCCACCCCCAGCGAATCACTGATCCGTCCCGAACTGGTCTGCCCCGCCGGCACCCCGGCGGCGCTGAAGAGCGCGGTGGAAGCCGGCGCCGATTGCGTCTACGTGGGTTTCCGCGACGAAACCAACGCCCGCAACTTCCCCGGCCTCAACTTCAGCCGCAAGGAACTGGAAGAGGGCATCGCCTTCGCCCATGATCACGGCGCCAAGGTGCTGGTGGCCATCAACACCTTCCCGCGCGCCGGCCAGCCGGAGATCTGGCACCAGGCGGTGGACGACGCCGCCCGCCTGGGCGCCGACGCGGTGATCCTGGCCGATATCGGCCTGATCGCCTATGCCGCCGCCAAGCACCCCAAGCTGCGCCTGCACCTTTCGGTGCAGGCCGCCGCCTCCAACACCGAAGCCGTCCGCTTCTACGCCGAACGCTTCGGCGTGCAGCGCGTGGTGCTGCCGCGCGTGCTGACGGTGCAGGAGATCGCCGCCGTCAACGCCCGGATCCGCCCGGTGGAGACCGAGGTGTTCGTGTTCGGCGGCCTGTGCGTCATGGCCGAGGGGCGCTGCGCCCTGTCGTCCTACGCCACCGGCCAGTCGCCCAACATGAACGGGGTGTGCAGCCCGGCCGCCCATGTCCGCTACGTGGACACCGCGTCGGGCACCAAGTCGCAGCTGGCCGGCTTCACCATCAACCAGTTCGGCCATGACGAGCCGGCGGGCTATCCCACCCTGTGCAAGGGCCGCTTCACCGCCAACGGCAAGACCAGCTACCTGTTCGAGGAGCCCACCTCGCTCAACACCCTGGCCATGCTGCCCGACCTGATCAAGGCGGGGGTCACCGCCTTCAAGATCGAGGGCCGCCAGCGCGGCCGCGCCTATGTGGCGGCGGTGGTGCAGGCCTTCCGCGCCGGTGTCGATGCCGTGATGGCCGGACGCCCGCTGCCCGACATGGACCTTGACCGCATCACCGAAGGCGGCCGGCAGACCACCGGCGCCTATGAGAGGGCGTGGCGTTGACCCAGATTTCCCTGTCCCAGCCCCGGCTGACGCTGGGCCCCGTGCTGTTCAACTGGCGCCCGGAGCAGATGCGCGACTTCTATTTCCGCATCGCCGACGAGGCCGACGTGGACACCGTCTGCGTGGGCGAAGTGGTGTGCTCGAAGCGCGAGCCGTTCTTCGCCCCCCACCTGCCCGAGGTGATCGCCCGCCTGGCCGCCGCCGGCAAGGAGGTGGTGCTGTCCTCGCTGGCGCTGATCATGAGCGAGCGCGAACTGGGCCACGCCCGCGACCTGGCCGGCACCGAGGGCTGGCTGGTCGAGGCCAACGACATCTCGGTCGCCTCGCTGCTGACGCCCAGGTCCTTCGCCGTCGGCCCGCTGGTCAACGTCTACAACGAAGGCACCCTGGCCTATCTGGAATCGCTTGGCGCCATCCGCACCTGCCTGCCTGCCGAACTGCCGGCCGAGGTCATCGCCACCCTGGTCAAGTCGGCCAAGGGCGAGATCGAGGTGCAGGCCTTCGGGCGGCTGCCGCTGGCCATCTCGGCCCGCTGCTACCACGCCCGTTCGCGCAACCTCGCCAAGGACGGCTGCCAGTACGTCTGCGCCGAGGACCCCGACGGCATGGCGGTGGACACCCTGGACGACGAGCCGTTCCTCGCGGTCAACGGCACCCAGACCATGTCCTATCACTACCTCAGCCTGCTGAACGAGATGGACTCGCTGCACCGGGCCGGCGTGCGGCGCTTCCGGCTGTGGCCGCAGGCGGTGGACATGGTGGCGGTGGCCGCGCTGTTCCGCCAGGCGCTGGCCGGCTCGGTGGAATCCGAGGCGGCGGCGGATCGCCTGGTCGAGCTGTGCCCACGGGCGGAATTCGCCAACGGCTATATCCACGGCCGCGAGGGCCACCTGTACCTGGAGAGCGACGCCTGAATCGCCTCCTTGTCGCCATGACGCGGCCCCGGCATACTATCGGCCTGGGAAAGAGGGCCGCGCTGGGGGCGCGGACACTCCGTGCTGTGCGAGGGACCACGGATGGCTGGTGAGGCGGGCGCCGACAAGACCGGCGAAGCGGACGACAACATCATCCGCTTCGAGCACAAGTTCTTCGGCTCGTTCGAAGACATGTACTTCCGCCTGACCGATTCGGGCGAAGCGGTGGCGGTGATCAAGCTGGCCAGCAACGAAGCCGTGCTGGGCTTCGAGGGCATCCGCCGCGAATTCATGCTGACCGAACAGACCGCCGACGGCCGCATGCTGACCAAGGTGGCCGAGGGCCTGCAATTCGTCCGTGGCCTGCGCGTCGGCGATTCCCTGCCCAAGGAGATCCTGACCCGCGAGGCGTCGTGGGACCCGTCGGAGCGTCACCTGCGTATCGCCCGCCAGCGCCTGACCATGCAGCTGGTGACCTGGCTGACCGGCAACGAACACATTTTCACCTCGGCCGAAGAGCTGATGCAGATCGCCGAGGACCCCCAGGTGAAAAAGAACGTCACCCTGGCCTTCTCGGAGGCGGCTGAGGCCCTGGGCCTGGGCCGCGAGAATCGCGAGGAGGTGGTGCGCTACATCGAGACGCTGGCCAAGGAGCTGGCCTATATCGAAGCCGAGCGCGACATCTACGCCGAGATCCGCAAGGTGGACGACAAGGTGCAGGGCCTGCGCCGGGTCTACAGCTCGGACCGCGGCATGATCGACACCACCGACCAGGTGGCGCGCCTGTCCCAGCGGGCGCTGAAGGTATTCCAGGATTATTTCGACCAGGTGGACGCCCAGACCGGCGAAATCCTGGCCATGCTGAAGAACATCGACAACCAGATCGACTACATCCGCGAGGTGCGCGACGAGCTGCACCGCCGCCTGATCCCGTGGGAAGACATCATCCCGGTGTGGAAGACCATCTACGTGGTCAAGTCGGAAGAGAACATCGTCCGCATCCGCGACCTCTACCAGTTCCTGGCGCCGCGCTTCATGCAGGTGAACGAGTGGGTGCTGGTGACCAAGCGCGGCTTCGAGCAAGCCAAGAAGAAGCCCATTGGCGGCGTCATGCGCTGGTAGGGGCGGACAGACGTTGCCCCGCAGGCTATCCGCAAAGTCTCGCCGACCGTTCCTCCCTCATGATCGTCATGCCCGCGCGAGACGCGGGCATCCACGTGGCACCGCCCAGCCCACTATCACCAACGGATTTTCTGCGGCGGCGCGTGGATGACCGGAGCAAGCCCGGCCATGACGTAGCCGCCCCTTGTCCGCGTAGGGACGACCCGTTCCTACTTCCCCGCCTCGTGCGGGTCGACGAACAGCACGTTGACCTCCACCGCGTTGGCGTCGGGGCGTTCCAGGATGATGCGGAAGCCGGCGGTGCCGCCGGGGTCCAGGGCGGTGACCGGCGGCTGGGCCAGCTTTTCCTGCACCACCGCCTTGTCCCGGTCCAGCAGCACCAGCTTCATGGTGGGCACCGGGCGCTCGCGGTCGGAGACGTTGGCGATGATGCCGCGCACGATCAGCACCTCGGTGTCGTTCTGCACGAAACGCTCGGGCGTGCCGGCGTTGCGCAGCTCCAGCCCGGCGCCCGGCCGCTCGCGGCGCAGGCCGGCCTCGCTCAGCAGCTCGTGGGCCGGCGGCCACAGATCGACCACCTTGTCCTGGAAGTAATAGACACCGCCGGCACCGGCGCCCAGCAGCAGCACCAGCAGCAGGAACCACAGGGCGCCAGTGCCCTTCTTGGCCTTGGGCTGGTGGGTGAAGACCTCGGGAATGGGGGCGGACTCGCCGTCCAGGTCGATGTCCGGCTGGGTCGGCGCCGCATCCAGCCTGGGCTTGGGCCCGAAATCGGGAATCGGCGGTTCGTCCAGGTCGAAATCGGGCTCGCTGCCCCCGCGGCCGCCAGCCGAGAAACTGGGCGGGGGCTCGTCCATGGAAGGCTCGGGCGCGGTGAAGAGCGGCCGCGGCTCCGGGCGGGGCGGCGGCGGGAAGGAATGTTCGTCCAGGCCGAAATCGTCCTCGGGCCGGGCTGCCGCCTGGAACCACTTGTGGCCGCACTTCGCGCATTTCAGCGTCCGCCCCTTGGGGGCCAACGCCTTATCCGGGACGGAGAAATTGGTCGCGCAATTCGGACAGCTAATCAGCATGGGATGGGACAACCTGCCGAGACGAACTTCCTTATAGGACTATACCAAAACCAACACAAGCGCGCGCTGGACGAAGCAGGAGCCGGCGTGTCATCCTTCGCGCGCTCGGGAGAAGCTATGGTGCGGCACCGCCCTCGTGGGGAACATATTATCCGATTCGATGGGGTCGGATTGCGTTATGGCCTGGGACCGGAAGTCCTGCAGGACCTTTCGTTCGCCTTGCCGTCGGGGTCGTTTCACTTCCTGACCGGCTCCTCGGGTGCCGGCAAGTCCTCTCTGCTGCGCCTCATGTACTTGGGCCTGCGCCCCACCCGCGGCCGCGTCGTGCTGTTCGACAAGGACATCGCGCTGACCAAGCGCTACGAATTGCCCGCCCTGCGCCGCCGCATCGGCGTGGTGTTCCAGGACTTCCGCCTGCTCGACCACCTGTCCGCGTTGGACAATGTGGCGCTGCCGCTGAGGGTGCGCGGGGTCAAGGAGTCGGAAGTGCAGAAGCATGTGCCCGAACTGCTGGGCTGGGTCGGCCTGACCGACCAGCTGCACGCCAAGCCGTCCACCCTGTCGGGCGGCCAGAAGCAGCGCGTCGCCATCGCCCGCGCGGTGATCGGCCGGCCCGATTTGCTGCTGGCGGACGAGCCCACCGGCAACGTGGACGACCACATCGCCATGCGCCTGCTCTACCTGTTCGAGGAATTGAACAAGCTGGGCACCACCATCGTCATCGCCACCCACAACGAAAGCCTGGTGCAGCGCTTCGCCCACCATCCGCGCCTGCGTATCGAGCACGGCACCGTGCTGAAGGTGGCGTGATGCTGGGGCGGCGCTCCGACCTGCCGCTGAAAGGCGACGCCACCAGCCGCTTCCTGCCCTGGCTGGTGGCGCTGATGGTCTATCTGTCGGCGGTGGCGGTGGCCGGCACCTTCGTGCTGGCCGGGCTGGTGGGCCGCTGGGACCACGACGTGGCCGGCACGCTGACGGTGCAGGTGGCTCCGGTTCCCGGCGAAGCCGGCGAGATGCTGACCGACGAGCGGGTGCGCCAGGCGGTGGACCTGCTGCGCCGCACCACCGGGGTGAAGGCCGCCCGCGCCCTGGACAAGCAGCAGATCGTCGCGTTGCTGGAGCCGTGGCTGGGCAGCGCCGAGGTGGTGCGCGACCTGCCGCTGCCCCGCCTGATCGACGTGTCGGTGGACCCCGACGCCCGTATGGATTTGGGCGATCTGGCCGAGCGGCTGAACCAGGTGGTGCCCGGCGCCAGCCTGGACGACCACCGCGTCTGGCTGTCGCGCCTGATCAACCTGTCGCTGACCACCCAATGGCTGGCCATCGGCATCGTCGTGCTGATCGGCGGCGTCACCTCGGCCACCGTGGTCTACGCCACCCGCACCGGCATGGCCGTGCACAAGGGCGTCATCGAGGTGCTGCACCTGATCGGCGCCCATGACGACTACATCGCCCGCCAGTTCGCCGATCGCGCCTTCGCCCTGGGCTTCGCCGGCGGGCTGATCGGGCTGGGCTTCGCCGTCCCCACCCTGTGGGTCATCGGCTGGGCCGCCAAGCGGGTAGAGGGCGGCTTCCTGCCGCAATTATCGCTGCCCGTCGTCGGCTGGGTGGCGATCGGGTTGCTGCCGCTGGCGGCGGCCGGGTTGGCCATGTACACCGCCCGACTGACCGTGCACGGAACCCTGGCCCGCCTGCCATGAACCCGCTTGGCGAACGCTTGCGCGCGCATGCGAAGTGGGCCTTCAAGGCCGGCGGGGTGGTGGCCGGCGGCGCCCTTTTCCTGGCGGCGGCGTGGTTCCTGGGTTTCCTGTGGTTCGTCGCCACCCTGCCCGACCACGTGGATGACCAGACCACCCACACCGACGCCATCGTCGTGCTGACCGGGGGCAGCGAGCGTCTGACCACCGGCATCGCCCTGCTGCAGGACGGCCTAGCCGACCGGCTGTTCATCTCGGGCGTCCATCGCGGTGTCGACGTGCCGGAAATCCTCAAGCTGGCGCGCACCGACCATCCCGACCTGGCCGGCGCCATCGTGCTGGGCCACGCCGCCGACGACACCGTGGGCAATGCCGCCGAAACCGCCCAATGGGCCAAGCGCGAGCATGTGGACTCGCTGCGGCTGGTGACCGGCGCCTACCACATGCCGCGCAGCCTGACCGAGTTCCGCCGGGCCCTGCCGGGCGTCGCCATCCTCCCCCATCCGGTATTCCCCGACACAGTGAAGCGCGAATGGTGGCGTTGGCCCGGCACGACGGCCTTGCTTGCCACCGAATATTCAAAGTATCTGGCTGCGGAAATCCGCCATTGGTTCCTGCCGAGGAAGGCCAGCCCGTGACCACGCTCCGCTCCGCATTGTTCGTTTTCCTGTTCAACCTCTGGACGCTGGTGCTGGGGGTGCTCTACCTGCCCCTGCTGCTGTGCCCGCCGGCGGCGGTGGCGGGCCCGGCCAGCTTCTGGGTGCGCGGCGCCTTCGTGCTGCTGCGGCTGGTCTGCGGCCTGTCCTATCAGGTGCGCGGTGAAATCCCCCGCGGCGCCGCCCTGGTGGCGGCCAAGCACCAGTCCACCCTGGAGACCTTCGCCTTTCGCCTGATCCTCGGCGACCCGGCGGTGATCCTGAAGCGGGAGCTGCTGCGCATTCCCTTCTTCGGCTGGTACCTGGGCAAGACCGGGGTGATCTCCATCGACCGCTCGGCCGGGGCGCGGGCACTGAAGGACATGGTCAAGGGCGCGGACGAGGCGGCGCAGGCCGGCCGCCAGGTGCTGATCTTCCCCGAAGGCCACCGGATGGAGGTGGGGGCGCCGCCGGAATACCATACCGGCATCGCCATGGTCTATTCCGGCCTGGGCGTCCCTTGCGTGCCGGTGGCGGTCAATACCGGGCTGTTCTGGGGGCGCGGCAGCCTGGCCAAGCGGCCGGGCGTGGCCACCATCGAGTTCCTGCCCGCCATCCCCCCGGCCTGGACCGCAAGGCCTTCATGGCCCGGCTGCAGGAGGCCATCGAGACGGCCAGCGCCCGCCTGGCCGCCGAGGCGCGCCGGCAATGGCCGCACCTGCCCCGCTGATCGAATGGTCCGACCATCCCTGTGGATAAGTTTGTGGACGCGCATCGGGTGGAGTCCCGAGGCCCCCTGTGGACGAATGGGGATAACCCCCTCGGCTCCAGGCGAATCAAGCACTTGCCCTGTGGAAACGAAATAAGAACGATGGCTTGACGAAGCTGCGGCCGGCGCCCTAGACTTCAGTGCCGGATCCGGCAGATTTCATGGATTTTTATGGATATTCGACCTATGCACCCTTGCATAGGCATGACACGCCGATATGGCGGAGGATAGGGTGATGACGCAGGTGGCTTCGATTTCCCAACAGATCTGGGACATGAAGTATCGCTTCAAGACGGCCGATGGCGAGCCTGTGGACAAGACCATCGAGGACACCTGGCACCGCGTCGCCGCCGCCCTGGCGGCGGTGGAGGCCGATCCGGCCGCCTGGGCCGAGCGCTTCTACGGCGCCATGGAGGACTTCAGGATGCTGCCGGCCGGCCGCATCGTCTCGGGCGCCGGCACCGACCGCCGGGTCACCCTGTTCAACTGCTTCGTCATGGGCGACATCCCCGACGACATGGCCGGCATCTTCGAGCACCTGAAGGAAGCCGCCCTGACCATGCAGCAGGGCGGCGGCATCGGCTACGACTTCTCCACCATCCGCCCCAAGGGCGCCCCGGTGAAGGGCGTGGGCGCCGACGCCTCGGGCCCGCTGTCGTTCATGGACGTGTGGGACGCCATGTGCAAGACCATCATGAGCGCCGGCTCGCGCCGCGGCGCCATGATGGCGACCATGCGCTGCGACCACCCCGACATCGAATCCTTCATCGACGCCAAGCGCGAGCCCGGCCGGCTGCGCATGTTCAACCTGTCGGTGCTGGTGACCGACGCCTTCATGCAGGCGGTCAAGGAAGACGCCAACTGGGAGCTGGTGTTCGACGGCACCGTCTACAAATCCCTGCCGGCGCGCCAGCTGTGGGACAAGATCATGCGGGCGACCTATTCCTATGCCGAGCCTGGCGTGATCTTCATCGACCGCATCAACCGCCTGAATAATTTGTGGTACTGCGAGACCATCCATGCCACCAACCCCTGCGGCGAACAGCCGCTGCCGCCCTATGGCGTGTGCCTGCTGGGCTCGGTGAACCTGGCCAAGCTGGTGGCCGACCCGTTCGAGCCCACCGCCCGGCTGGACCTGGAGGCGCTGAAGCAGTTGGTGCGCACCTCGGTGCGCATGATGGACAACGTCATCGACGTGTCGCGCTTCCCCCTGCCCGCCCATGAGGCCGAAGCCAAGGCCAAGCGCCGCATCGGCCTTGGCATCACCGGGCTGGCCGACGCGCTGATCCTGTGCGGCGCCCGCTATGGCGGCAAGGAGGCGGTGAAGCTGACGGAAGCCTGGATGGCGGCGCTGCGCCGCGAGGCCTATCTGGCCTCGGTGGAGCTGGCCCAGGAAAAAGGGCCGTTCCCGCTGTTCGACAAGGAACCGTACCTGCAGGGCGAGACCATCCGCTCGCTGGACGCCGACGTGCAGGCGGCCATCGCGACGCACGGCATCCGCAACGCCCTGCTCACCTCCATCGCCCCCACCGGCACCATCTCGCTATTCGCCGACAACGTCTCGTCGGGCCTGGAACCGGTGTTCTCGTTCACCTATTCCCGCCAAGTGCTGCAACCCGAGGGCACCCGACGGCAGGAGGAGGTGAGCGACCACGCCTACCGCCTGTTCCGCCGCCTCAAGGGCGAGAACGCGCCGCTGCCGCCGGCCTTCGTGGACGCCCAGCGCCTGAACCCCGGCGAACACGTGGTCATGCAGGCGGCGGTGCAGAAATACATCGACAGCTCCATCTCGAAGACCATCAACGTGCCCGAGAGCATCAGCTTCGAGGCCTTCCGCGACGTCTACGAGCAGGCCTACGAGCTGGGCTGCAAGGGCTGCACCACCTATCGTCCCAACGACATCACCGGCAGCGTGCTGGAGGTGAAGAAGGACGACAAGCCCCAGGCCGAGCCCGAACTGCCGCTGGAGAAGCCCAAGCCGCGCCCCGAGGACCACCTGGAGGCCGGCGCCGTCATCCACCTGACCCGGCCGCTGGACCGGCCCGAAGCGCTGCCCGGCAACACCTTCAAGGTGCGCTGGCCCGACAGCGACCACGCCATGTACATCACCATCAACGACATCATCCAGGACGGCCGCCGCCGCCCCTTCGAGGTGTTCATCAATTCCAAGAACATGGAGCACTTCGCCTGGACGGTGGGCCTGACCCGCATGATCTCGGCGGTGTTCCGCCGCGGCGGCGACGTGGCCTTCGTGGTCGAGGAGCTGAAGGCGGTGTTCGACCCGCGCGGCGGCCAGTGGATGGGCGGCCGCTACGTGCCGTCCCTGCTGGCGGCCATCGGCGACGTCATCGAGCGCCACATGATCGACATCGGCTTCCTGCCCGACCCCAAGACCGCCCGCGAGGACCCCGAGGCCGGCATCGAGCCCAGGCAGGTGGTCAACCTGGGCGAAGCCCGCCTGCGCCACTGCCCCAAATGCGGCCAGCCCTCGCTGCTGCGCTCGGAAGGCTGCGACAGCTGCATGTCCTGCGGCTACTCCAAGTGCGGGTGAGTTTCTAAGTAGGCGATATGGCAGAATCGCTCCGCATCGACAAATGGCTGTGGTTCGCCCGGTTCTTCAAGACCCGCAGCCTGGCCGCGTCGATGGTGGAGGCCGGCGAGGTCCGGCTGAACGGCGCCGTGGTCGGCAGGGCCTCGACGCTGCTGCGGGTGGATGACGAACTGATCTTCCCCACCGGCAAGCGCCACCGCCGTGTCACCGTATTGGCCCTGGGGGAACGCCGGGGCCCCGCCCCCGAGGCCCAGGCCCTCTACCGCGAGGAAGAGCCGCCGCCGCCCGAGGACCCGTTCGCCCCGGCGGACGAAGACTGAGCCCAAACGAAAAGGCCATGTCAGCGAAAGCTGTAGGTGCCCTTCACTAGGTAGATTCGTCATGGCCGGGCTTGACCCGGCCATCCGCGCGCCAACGGCAGGGCCAACGCGGACGGAGCCGCGTGGATGCGCGGATCAAATCCGCGCATGACGACTGTTTTTGGGGCGAAAAATCGTCAATACGTCACCAATGCCGAACCGCAGTGACCACCAACAGCCTTCGCTGACATTCCCAAACGAAAACCCCCGCGCCTTGCGGCGCGGGGGCTTCGGTTCGCTCGTTCGGAGCCTCGCGAGAGGCCGCTCCGTCAGCGGGTGGGAACGGGCTTCTCGCCGCTGTAGTCGTAGAAGCCGCGGCCGGTCTTGCGGCCGAGCCATCCGGCCTCGACGTACTTCACCAGCAGCGGGCAGGGGCGGTACTTGGAATCGGCCAGGCCGTCGTGCAGCACGTGCATGATCGCCAGGCAGGTGTCCAGGCCGATGAAGTCGGCCAGCTCCAGCGGACCCATGGGGTGGTTGGCGCCCAGCTTCATGGCGGTGTCGATGGACTCCACCGAGCCGACGCCCTCGTACAGGGTGTAGACCGCCTCGTTGATCATGGGCAGCAGGATGCGGTTGACGATGAAGGCGGGGAAGTCTTCCGACGACACCGGGTTCTTGCCCAGCTTGACCACCATCTCGCGCACCACCGAGAAGGTCTCCTCGGCGGTGGCGATGCCGCGGATCAGCTCGACCAGCTGCATCACCGGCACCGGGTTCATGAAGTGCATGCCCATGAACTTGGTCGGGCGGTCGGTGGAGGCGCCCAGGCGGGTGATGGAGATGGACGAGGTGTTCGACGCGATGAAGGCTTCGGGCTTCAGCACCGGACACAGGGCGGCGAAGATCTTGCGCTTGATCCCCTCGTCCTCGGTGGCCGCCTCGATCACCAGGTCGCTGGCGCCGAAATCGGCGTACTGGGTGGTCGGCTTGATGCGGGCCAGGGTCTCGGCCTTGAAGGCCTCGGTGATCTTGCCCTTGGACAGCTGGCGGGTAAGGTTCTTGTCGATGGTGGAGAGACCCTTCTTCAAGGCCTCTTCCGACAGGTCCAGCAGGACCACGTCGAAGCCCGACGCGGCACAGACATGGGCGATACCGTTGCCCATCTGACCGGCGCCGATGACACCGATTTTCTGGATAGCAGCCATTTGATGCTCCCGTAACAAAGGCGTTAGCTTCGACGTCGAACGTCGCGCAGGGTTACTTTTCCAGTTCCGCCGCCAATTCTGGCAGCGCCTTGAACAGGTCCGCCACCAGGCCATAATCGGCGACCTGGAAGATGGGAGCCTCTTCATCCTTGTTGATGGCGACGATGACCTTGGAGTCCTTCATGCCGGCGAGGTGCTGGATGGCGCCGGAGATGCCGACGGCGATGTAGAGGTCGGGGGCGACGATCTTGCCGGTCTGGCCGACCTGCAGGTCGTTGGGCACGAAGCCGGCGTCCACGGCGGCGCGCGAAGCGCCCACGGCGGCGCTCAGCTTGTCGGCCACCTTTTCCAGCAGGTGGAAGTTCTCGCCCGACTGCATGCCGCGGCCGCCCGAGATGATGACGCGGGCCGAGGTCAGCTCGGGGCGCTCGGACTTGGACAGCTGCTGCGACACGAAGGACGACAGCGCCGGGTCGGCGGCGGCGGCGATGGCCTCCACCGAGGCCGAACCGCCGGAAGCAGCCGCCGCCTCGAAGGCGGTGGTGCGCACGGTGATCACCTTCAACGCGTCCTTGGACTGCACGGTGGCCAGGGCGTTGCCGGCATAGATGGGGCGCACGAAGGTGTCGGCCGACACCACGGCGGTGATGTCCGACAGCTGGGCCACGTCCAAGAGCGCGGCGACGCGCGGCAGCACGTTCTTGCCCGTCGAGGTGGCGGGGGCCAGCACGGCCGCATAGCCCTTCGCCAGATCCACCAGCAGGGCGGCCAGCGGCTCGGCCAGGCCATGGGCATAGGCGGGCGCGTCGGCCAGCAGCACCTTGGCGACGCCGGCCACCTTGGCGGCAGCCTCGGCTACCGGCTGGGCGCCGGAGCCGGCCACCAGCACGTGGACGTCCGAGCCCAGCTTGGCGGCGGCGGTGACGGTGTTGAGGGTCGAGGCCTTCAGCTGGCCGGCTTCATGCTCGGCGAGAACCAGGACGCTCATGTCAGATCACCTTCGCTTCGTTCTTCAGCTTGTCCACCAGGGCGGCCACGTCGGCCACCTTGATGCCGGCCTTGCGCTTCGGCGGCTCCTCCACCTTCAGCGTCACCAGGCGCGGCGCCACGTCGACGCCCAGATCGGCCGGGGCCAGGGTGTCGATGGGCTTCTTCTTCGCCTTCATGATGTTGGGCAGCGAGGCGTAGCGCGGCTCGTTCAGACGCAGGTCGGTGGTGACGATGGCCGGCAGCGCAAGCCGCACCGTCTCCAGGCCGCCGTCCACCTCGCGGGTGACATCCACCTTGGAGGCGCCGTCGTCGAAGACGACTTTCGAAGCGAACGTGCCCTGCGACCAGCCCAGCAGCGCCGCCAGCATCTGGCCGGTCTGGTTGGAATCGTCGTCGATGGCCTGCTTGCCCAGGATCACCAGGCCGGGCTGCTCCTTGTCCACCACCGCCCGAAGCAGCTTGGCCACCGCCAGCGGCTGCACCTCGTCGTCCGTCTGCACCAGGACGCCGCGGTCCGCCCCCATGGCCAGCGCCGTGCGCAGGGTTTCCTGCGCCGCGCCCGGGCCGATGGACACCACCACGATCTCCGAAGCCTTGCCGGCTTCCTTCAGCCGAACCGCCTCTTCCACCGCGATCTCGTCGAAGGGATTCATGGAGAACTTGACGTTCGTCGTCTCCACTCCCGACCCATCGGCCTTCACCCGGATCTTCACGTTGTAGTCGATGACGCGCTTGACGGCGACCAGTACTTTCATGGTCCTCCTGATCCCTTTTTCAACGGCTCCGAATTAAATCGGTACTGCCGGGCGGACTTAAGTGTTGCATTGCACAATATGACGTGCGCCAGCCGATGTCAACGGCACCCGACTTGTCAAAAAAACGCAATCCCCCTGAGGGAAAACGTCATCTATTACCGCCTGGAACCCACAGGATATCGGCCTTTCCACGCTGGTTGAGAAAACGCGCCAGGACGAAGAAGTGATCCGATAATCGGTTGGCATAGGCGATGGCCTGGGGATTGACCGCCTCGCCCTCGGCCAGGTGGGTGATCAGCCGTTCGGCGCGGCGGATGACCGTGCGGGCCAGATGCAGTTGCGCCGCCGCCGGCGTGCCGCCGGGCAGGATGAACGAGTTGAGCGGCTCCAGGCTCGGCGTTCATGGCGTCGATCTCGGCCTCGAGGCGCGCCACCTGCTCGGCCGTCACCCGCAGGGCCTGGCCGGGCTGCTCGCCCTCGGCCGCCGGCGTGCACAGATCGGCGCCCAGGTCGAACAGGTCGTTCTGCACGCGTCCCAGCATGGCGTCGGCCCCGGCGTCGCCCGCAGTGGCGAGGCGGGCGAGCCCGACCACCGCGTTGGCCTCGTCCACGGTGCCGTAGGCCTCGACGCGCAGCGCGTGCTTGGGCACCCGGGCGCCGTCGCCCAGGCTTGTCTGCCCCTTGTCGCCGCTCTTGGTGTAGATGCGTGTCAGCCGGACCATGGGTGCTCCTTTGGCGAAAGGAAAGGGAAGGTCGATGTTATGCCACAGGACGAATTGGAATGGCGAGGCGTCGCCCCGCTTCCCCTTCGCCGCGAACGCTCTATAATCGCGCCGGATTTTTGGCCGGACCAGGACGCATGCGCATTTCCGCCACGCTCAGTTTCTACATCGCCCGCCAGTTCGCGATGGCCTTCGCCACCGTGCTGGGGGTGATCATGGGCGTGATCCTGCTGTTCGACGTCATCGAACTGATCCGACGCGCCGCCGGCCGCGACGAGATGAACTTCGCGGTGCTGCTGGGCATGGCGCTGCTGAAGCTGCCGCAGATGATCCACACCATCCTGCCTTTCGCGGTGATGATCGGCGCCATGGTGGCGTTCTGGCGGCTGACCCGCACCCATGAGCTGGTGGTGGCCCGCTCGGCCGGCATTTCGGCCTGGCAGTTCCTCACCCCGGTGGTGATCGTGGTGGCCGTCATCGGCGTGTTCGAGGTGACCGCCTTCAATCCCCTGGCGGCCTCCATGTACGCCCGCTTCGAGAAGCTGCAGGACGAGGTGCTGCTGGGCAAGACCAACGCGCTGGACGTGTCCGAGGTGGGCCTGTGGCTGCGCGAGGGCGACGAGCATGAGCAGAAGGTGGTGCACGCCGAGGACGTGCACCAGGATGGCCTGGTGCTCAACCTGCGCGAGGTCCACATCTTCCTGTTCGACGGCCCCGACCATTTTTCCCGCCGCGTCTACGCGCAAACCGGCCGGCTGGCCGACGGCGCCTTCGAGCTGTCCGACGTATGGACCATCCAGGGCGGCAAGCCGGCCGAGCACAGCGACAGCCTGCGCCTGCCCACCGAGCTGACGCTGGAGCGGGTGCACGACAATTTCTCCTCCCCCGAAACCATGTCGTTCTGGCAGTTGCCCGCCTTCATCTCGTTCTTCGAGAAGGCCGGCTTTGCCGCCACCAAGCACCGCATGTACCTGCAATCCTTGCTGGCCTCGCCGCTGCTCTATTGCGCCATGGTGCTGATCGCCGCCATCTTCTCGCTGAAGCCCAACATGCGCTCGGGCGGCCTGCTGGGCCGGGTGGGCGGCGGCGTCGCCGCCGGCTTCTCCATCTATCTGTTCACCAAGGTCATCTACGCCTTCGGCCTGTCCTCCACCCTGCCGCAATCCCTGGCGGCATGGAGCCCGGCCATGGTCGCCGGATTGATCGGCCTGACCGGCCTATTCCACCTGGAGGACGGGTGACGGCGCCGACATTGCCTTCGGCCGGGGGGAATGCTAATCCCTCGCCCATGCGCTGTTCGCCCATACCCGTCTCCGACCACACCTGCCGCCGCTCCGGGATGCTGGCGCTCGGCCTGATCGCCGCCGTCACCCTGGTCCGCCTGGCCCTGCTGGCCTTCGACCCGCCCAGCCTGTCCTTCGACGAGGCACAGTACTGGGCGTGGGCGCAGCACATCCAGTTGGGCTATTATTCCAAGCCGCCCATGGTGGCCTGGGCCATCGCCGCCACCACCGCCCTGTTCGGCGAGGGCGAAGGCGCGGTCAAGCTGAGCGCCGCCCTGGTCCAAAGCGGCACCGCAATCCTGCTGCTGCTGCTGGGACGCGCCCTGTTCGGGCGGAGCGTGGGCGCATGGTCGGCCGCCGCCTGGATCACCATGCCGGCAGTGTCGCTGTCCTCGGTGATGGTCACCACCGACCCCTTCCTGCTGTTCTTCTGGGCCGCCGCCCTGCTGGCCCTGGTGGAGGCCCCGAGGGCGGGCGGACGCTTCAATCGCTGGTGGCTGGCCTTCGGCTTGGCGCTCGGCCTGGGCCTGCTGTCCAAATACGCCATGGCCTTCTTCCTGGGCTGCCTCGCCCTGTGGCTGGCCTGCGACCGCGAGGCGCGCCCGCTGGCACGGCAGCCCGGCCTGTGGCTGGGCACCGCGCTGGGCGTGCTGATCTACCTGCCCAACCTGATCTGGAATGCCGCCAACGGCTTCGTCTCCTACGCCCATACCAAGGACAACGCCAACCTCGGGGGCGGCTTGTTCAACCCCGACAAGCTGGCCGAGTTCGCCGTCGGCCAGTTCGGCGTGTTCGGCCCCATCCTGATGGGTGCGCTGGTGCTCGGGCTGGTGGCCGCCTGCCGCAGGGGATCGGACTCGCGGCTCAAGCTGCTGGCCGCCTTCACCCTGCCGGTGCTGGCGGTGATGACCGTCGAAAGCCTGCTGTCGCGCGCCAACGCCAACTGGACCGCGCCCGCCTTCGTGGCCGGCACGGTGCTGGCAAGCTGGCTGCTGACCACCCGCGCGCCCCGGCTGCTGAAGGTGTCGCTGGCCCTCCACCTGGCCATCATGGCCGGCATGTACTCGCTGGACGCCGCCCGCCAGGTGGTCGACTTCAGGTTCGATCCCGAGAAACGCATCAAGGGCTGGGACCAGGTGGGAGAGCGGGTGTCGGCCATCCTGGCCGCCCACCCCCACGCCCGGCTGCTGGCGGACGAGCGCAAGGTGCTGGCCACGCTGATCTACTACGTGCACCCCCATCCCTTCGACGCGGTGAAGTGGAATCCGGCCGGCAAGGTGCGCGACCATTACGACCAGACCACCCGCCTGGAGCCGGGCGAGGACGAACTCATCTACGTCACCGAAGCGCCCGACCTGCCCACCGAAATGCGCCGCCGCTTCGATTCCGCCGACAAGCTGGAGGACGTGATCATCCCCCTGCACCACGATTATGCCCGCCGCCTGAGCGTGTGGCGCCTTGCCGGCTTCCGGGGATATTGAGGTGAGGATGGAGACCCGCGCGCCCACCGGCCTGGTCAGCCGTCTGTGGGCATCCATGCAGCGCCATCCGTGGCTGTGGTCGCTGGGATTGATGGCGCCGCTGGTGATGTTCCCCCAGATCGACCTGACCGTGTCGTCGTGGTTCTACGATCCCGCCGGCAGGTTCTTCCCCGCCCGCATCGCCGCCTTTCCCGAATGGGTCCGTCTCGGCATGCCACGGGTGCTGTTCACCGCCGCCCTGCTGATCGTCGCCGCCTGGGCCGCCGGCGAGTGGCTGCGCCAGCCCATCTTCGGCATCACCCGCCGGGTCGCCGCCTACGTGGTGCTGAGCCTGGCGCTGGGGCCCGGCCTGGTGGTCAACCTCATCCTGAAGGACAATTGGGGCCGGCCGCGCCCGTCCACCATTCAGGAATTCGGCGGCCCCAACGTTTACGTGCCGCCCTTGGTCGTCAGCGACCAGTGCAACGACAATTGCTCGTTCGCCTCCGGCCACGGCGCCCTGGGTTTCTGGCCGGTGGCCCTGGCGTTGCTGGCGCCCGCGCCCTGGCGCCGCCCGGCAATGGCCGCCGCCCTGGCCTTTGGCGCGATGGTGGGCGTGGTCCGCATCGCCCAGGGCGGCCATTTCCTGTCCGACGTGATCGCCTCCGCCATTATAACGATCGGTATAAACATTATGCTCTACAGGTGGTTTATTGGCCCGGCCGAAGGACGGTCATCGAAAAATAATCCATCGATTCCGGGTGAGTCGGCGTAAGGCCCTAGGCGCGGGGCGACTCTTCAGGTAATGATATCAGTTCAGACTGACCTTGGCGGCGATACGGCAAGGAGCGGGACGCCACGCGCGGGTGCGCGGGGTAATTTTTTTCTACGACGAGAACGACACATGGCATGGAACCGAGATAATCATGGCAGCCGCTCGCGCGATCGCGGTCGGCGGGACGACTTTGGTGGCGATATGGGCGGATACGAGCCCCGCGCGCCCCGGATGCCCAGCAGCAGCTTTGACCGCCATCAGGTCACCCAGGCGAACGTGACCGCCACCGTGAAGTGGTTCAATGCCTCGAAGGGCTTCGGTTTCGTCGCCCCGTCCGACGGCACCCCGGACGCCTTCCTGCACATCTCGGCGCTGGAACGCGCCGGCCTGTCCCAGGTGGCTGAAGGCGCCACCATCGTGTGCGACCTGGGCCAGGGCAATCGCGGCCCGCAGGTGGTGACCGTGCACGAGGTCGACAGCTCGACCGCCACTCCGCGCGCTCCCCGCGCCGGCGGCCCGAGCGGCGGTTTCGACCGCGGCCCCAGCGAGACCGTCGAGGGCGTGGTGAAGTTCTTCTCGGCCGAGAAGGGCTTCGGCTTCGTTCAGACCGACCAGGGCGGCAAGGACGTGTTCGTGCACATCAAGGCGCTCGAGCGTTCCGGCATCAAGGCCCTGGAAAGCGGCCAGCGCGTCCGCGTGACCACCACGCTGGGCCAGAAGGGTCCGCAGGCCGACACCGTCGCCATCATCTGAGGCGACGCGTCACCTGCCTTCCGATCGCCACTCCGGCCCAGCCGGGGTGGCTTTCCGGATTCTGCGAAACGGGATCGGCCATGCCGGTCCCGTTTTCGTTTGCCGGCATGCCCGCCGCCCGCCCCGAGTGTCCTGCTGCGCCTCCACCCGCCCCGGCCGGGGCGCATGGGCGCTTTCGCGACCTGTCCCGAATGTATAAGGTGGTGGGCAAGGGGGCTTCTAGAGGATAGGGGCATGTCGTCTTACCGGCCCTGGACCGTCGCCGTCGTGGTCACGGGACTGGCACTTTCCGCCCTTGCCCTGGTGGAGCGGCTGGAATGGTCGCGCCACACCCAATCGGTGCGGCTGGCTACCCTCAACCACCTGTCCACCCTGCGCGCGCGACTGGAAGGCGAGCTGAACGGCAGCCTGCTGCTGACCCGCGGCCTGGCCGCCGTCATCGCGGTCAACCAGGACATCCCCGAGGCCCAGTTCGACGCCATCGCCCGCGAGATCATGGGGCAGAAGCACCATATCCGCAACGTCACGCTGGTGCGCGGCACCACCATCACCAATGTCTATCCGGTGCAGGGCAACGCCGCCGCCATCGGCCGCGACCTGCGCGAGCTCAAGGACCAATGGCCGGCGGTGGCGCGCATGTTCCAGACCCGCCAGCCGGTGCTGGCCGGGCCGACCGAACTGGTCCAGGGCGGCGTCGGCATCATCGGCCGCATGCCCATCTTCCTGGCCGGCGACGGCGAGCCCGGCAGCGGCCCGCCCTGGGGGTTGGTGGCCATTCCCATCATCCTGGACAGCCTGCTGGACGCCGCCGGGGTGACCGACCCCGACCTCGGCCTGGACCTGGCCATCCGCGGCCGCGACGGCCTGGGCGAGAAGGGGGCGGTGTTCCACGGCAGTGCCGGCGTGTTCGAGCGCGACCCGGTGGTGCTGGACGTCATGCTGCCCGGCGGCCGCTGGCAGCTGGCGGCGCTGCCCAAGGGCGGCTGGGAGCAATCCCGCCCCGCCACCATCCCGCTGCTGCGCGTCCTGGGCGGGGCGCTGTCGCTGCTGCTGGGCGGCTTCTCCTTCTTTTGGATGCGCCGCCAGGGGGAACGCCGCGAGGCGCAGAAGCGGCTGGCGCGGTCGGAAAGTCGGCTGTCGGGCATTCTGGCGGCGGCCCCCTTCCCGCTGGCGGTGCTGGACCGCCACGACGGCCAGGTGCTGTACGCCAACCGGCGGGCCGGGCGGTTGATGGGCCTGTCGGTGGAGGCCCTGGTGGGCCGCCGGCTGCCCTCCGGTTCGGTGTCGTCGCGTGACCGCGTCCGGCTGATGGGGCGGCTGGCCGAGCGGGGCTTCGTCGACGACGTGGAGGTGCGCCTGCGCGCCGCCAACGGACGGCCGTTCTGGGCGCTGGTTTCCATGATCCCGTTCGAGCAGGACCGCCCCGCCGTGCTGGTGGCGTGCAACGACATCACCGCGCGCAAGGCGGCCGAGACGGCGCTGCAGGATCAGCTGGCGCTGCACCAGACGGTCATCGACACCATTCCCAACCCCATCTTCTACCGCGACACCAGCGGCCGCTACCTGGGGTGCAACCGCGCCTTCATCGAGATGGCCGGCCTGCCGCGCGACCGCATCATCGGCAGCACTCTGTCCGGCATCGGCGGCGACGACGAGTTGACCAGCGAGAGCAGCCATTCCGACCGCCAGCTCATCGCCGGCGAGCGGCGTACCGACGTCTACGAAACCACGGTGCGTCATCCCTCCGGCTGGTCCATCCGCGCCTTGGTGCACAAGGCCGCCTTCCGCAACGCCGAGGGCCGCGTGGTCGGCATCGTCGGCTGCGCCACTGACATTTCCGACCGTATCGCCTTCGAGGAGGAGTTGACGCGCGCGCGCGACCAGGCCGAGGCGGCCAACCGCGCCAAATCGGAATTCCTGGCGGTGATCAGCCACGAAATCCGCACCCCCATGAACGGCATCCTGGGCATGGCCCATCTTCTGCTCGACACCCCCCCTGGACCCCGTCCAGCACGATTACGCCGCCACCATCCACAGTTCAGGCGAGGCGCTGCTGACCATCCTCAACGACATCCTGGAATTCTCGCGCCTGGAATCGGGGCGCACCCTGGTCGAGGCCCAGGCCTTCGAACTGGCGCCGGTGCTGGAAGGGGTCGTGGCGCTGATGAGCGCGCGGGCGCGCGAGAAGGGTGTCGACCTGTCCCTGGACGTCGGACCCGACGTGCCCCGCCGGCTGGTGGGCGACGCCGCGCGCCTGCGCCAGATCCTGCTGAACCTGGTGGGCAACGCGGTCAAGTTCACCGAAAAGGGCGGCGTCACCGTCTCGGTCTTCCTGCTGGGACGCAAGGACGGACGGCTGCAACTGCGCTTCGACGTGCGCGACACCGGCATCGGCATCCCCGCCGAGGCCCGGCAGCGCCTGTTCACCTCGTTCAGCCAAGCCGATTCCTCCATCTCGCGCCGCTTCGGCGGCACCGGGCTGGGCCTCGCCATCTCCAAGCGGCTGGTGGAGCTGATGGGCGGCGAGATCGGCGTGGACAGCGAGATGGGACGCGGCTCGCGCTTCTGGTTCACCCTGCCCTTCGGCAGCGCCGACCAGGCGTCGATGCCCGACGCGCTGCCCGCGCCTGCCCCATCCTGCGCCCCACTCGCCATCCTGCTGGCCGAGGACAACCCGGTCAACCGCACCGTGGCCGAGCGCATCCTGGCCAAGGCCGGCCACCGGGTCACCGCGGTGGGCGACGGTGCCCAGGCGCTGGTGGCCGTGCAGGCCCAGCCTTTCGACGTCGTGCTGATGGATGTGCACATGCCCGAGATGGACGGGTTCGAGGCCACCCGGCGCATCCGCTCGCTGGATGGCCCGGTCGGCCGCATCCCCATCATCGCCCTGACCGCCAATGTGCTGGCCGGCGACATGGAGCGTTGCGTCGCGGCCGGCATGGACGGCTATCTGCCCAAGCCGTTCAAACCATCCGAATTGTTGGCCCTGCTCGCCAGAAGGGCCCAAATTTAACAGTTGTTCATGTCTTGTTGGCGACTCGCTCACTCACCCCCAAAAAGGGGATCAAGAATCCCTGTTACAAAGCGAAGACTATTCTCGTGAATGGCCACGATCTTTGCGGGGGGATGGACAATGCCCACTTTCATCAAGAACATGCGAATCGCTCATAAGTTGCTGATTGCTTTCGCCGGCCTGTTGATGGTTACTTTGGTCCTGGCGGGATTGGCCATCTCGGGGGTGCGTTCGGTTCAGTCGGCCAATGGCGAGATCGTGGACAACTGGCTGCCCAGCACACAGAAGGCGGGCCAGTTGGCCCTGCTGCTGTCCGAACACCGGCGCACGGCCTTCGCCCACGTCCTCGCCACCGAGGCGAGCGACATGCAGGCTTACGAGAAGAGCATGGAGGAGACCAGCCGGCAGATCGACCAGGCCCTGAGCGACTATGGCAGGATGATGATCCTGCCCGAGGAACGCCGCCTGCATGGCGAAATCAGCGCCGCCATCAAGACCTACATGGCCGAACACGAGAAGGTCCTGGCCCTCTCGCGCCGGGATGAGAATGAACAGGCACGCGCCGCGCTGCTGGGCGAGAGCCGCAAGGCCTTCTACACCGCCCAGAACGATGCCGGCAAGCTGGTCAAGCTGAACGCGGACGAAGCGGCCCGGCTGTCGGCCGAATCGGATTCCATCTACCAGAGCACGCTGGTCCAGATTTCCGTCCTCGCCGCCCTGGCCCTGGTGTTCACCATCGCCTTCGCCCTGCTGCTGCGCGCGGCCATCGCCACCCCCATCCTCGCCATGTCCGAGGCCATGCGCGTCCTGGCCGGCGGTGACAAGTCGGTGGCGATCCCCGGCACCGACCGCGCCGACGAGGTGGGCGGCATGGCCCAGGCGGTGCAGGTGTTCAAGGACAACATGATCCGCGCCGACCAGCTGGCGGCCGAGCAGGAGGCCCAGCGCGCCGCCCGCGAGAAGCGCACCCAGGTGATCGAGCAGCTGACCGGCAATTTCCAGAACGCCGTGGGCGGCTTGCTGCAGGCCATCACCGCGGCCGCCAGCCAGATGGAGCATACCGCCGAGGGCATGTCGGCCACCGCGACGCAGACCAACCACCAGGCCATGACCGTGGCTTCCGCCACCGAACAGGCTTCGGCCAACGTGCAGACCGTGGCCACCGCCGCCGAGGAGCCTGAGCTCGTCCATCGCCGAGATCGGCCGTCAGGTGGAGCAGTCCTCGCGCATCGCCGCCCACACCTCGGAAGAGGCCCGTCGCACCGACGCCACCGTCAAGGCCCTGGCCGAGGCCTCGGCCCGCATCGGCGAGGTGGTCGACCTGATCAACGACATCGCCAGCCAGACCAACCTGCTGGCACTGAACGCCACCATCGAGGCGGCCCGCGCCGGCGAGGCCGGCAAGGGCTTCGCGGTGGTGGCCGGCGAGGTCAAATCCCTGGCCAACCAGACCGCGCGGGCGACCGAGGAGATCGGCACGCAGATCAACGCGGTGCAGGCGGCCACCCAGCAGGCGGTCGGCGCCATCGGCGCCATCGTCGAGCGCATCGACGAGATGACCCGGATCGCCGGCGCCATCGCCGCCGCCGTCGAGGAGCAATCCGCCGCCACCGGCGAAATCGCCCGGAACGTCCAGCAGGCCGCCGCCGGCACCCAGGACGTGGCCAACGCCATCACCGGCGTCACCCAGGCGGCGTCGGAAACCGGCCAGGCCGCCGGCGAGGTGCTGGATGCGGCCAAATCGCTGACCGTGCAGGCCGATGGGCTGCGCCGCCACATCGACGGCTTCCTGCAAGGGGTGCAGGCGGCTTAGGGCGCGAAGGCAACAGGTTGGCGCGGTCGCGCGCCGACCTGTTGCCTGAATCCGCCTCTAAGCCCGCCCTCAGGCTGCGTGCAGGCGCTTGGCCGGGAAGGGCTTGAGGTTGTCGAGGAACTGGCGGGTGCAGGCGGCCCACGAAAAGCTGAGCGCATGGGCGCGGGCGACCTCGGCCGGGATGGCCAGGGCCGCCCGGGCGGCCGCGCCGAGATCCTCGGACAGCACGCCGGCCGGCGCATCGCCGATCACGTCCAGCGGGCCCGGTACCGGATAGGCCGCCACCGGCAGGCCCGAGGCCAGGGCCTCCAGCAGCACCAGCCCGAAAGTGTCGGTGCGCGAGGGGAAGACGAAGACGTCGGCGGCGGCATAATGCACCGCCAGATCCTCGCCGAACTTGGCGCCGGTGAAGGTGGCCTCCGGATGGCGGCGGCGCAGTTCGTCGAGCAGCGGCCCGTCGCCCACCACCACCTTCGAACCCGGCAGATCCAGGTCGAGAAAGGCCTGGATGTTCTTCTCCACCGCCACCCGGCCCACATACAGGAAGACCGGGTGGGGCAGGCCGGCGAACGGCCCGGCATCGCCCTTCAGCTCGGGCCGGGGATGGAACAGCTCGGTATCCACACCCCGCGACCAGCGGCCGATATTGTCGAAGCCGCGGCGGACCAGTTCATCCTCGATGCCCTGGGTCGCCACCATCACCCGCGCCGACTTGCCGTGGAAACGGCGCATCACCGCATAGGACACCGGCAGCGGCACCCGGAAGCGGGCCTGGATGTATTCCGGGAACTTGGTGTGGTAGGCGGTGGTGAACGGCACCCGCCGGCGCAGGCAATAGCGCCGCGCCGCCCAGCCCAGCGGCCCTTCGGTGGCGATGTGGATGGCGCAGGGCTGCGCCGCCTCGATCATGCGCGCCAACCGGCGGCCGGGCTTCAGCGCCAGACGGATTTCCGGATAGGTGGGACAGGGAATCGAACGGAAGCGGTCGGGGGTGATCAGCACCACTTCATGACCGCTCTTTTCCAATTCGCTCCTCAGTGTGTCGAGCGTGCGGACCACACCATTGATCTGAGGGAACCAAGCATCCGAGACGACGAGTATTCGCATTCCCTCTCCTTGGTCTCCGATGCTGGCGAGGCCAAGGCCCGGTCCAGCCAGTGCAGCACCTCCAGGGCGCCCTCCTGGGTTTCCACCAGGGCGGTGCAGCTTTCCACCCAATCGCCGTCATTGGCGTAAAGGATGCCGCCGATATCGCGGATTTCCGCATGGTGGATGTGGCCGCAGACCACGCCGTCCACGCCCTGGCGGCGGGCCTCCTCGGCCACGGTCTGCTCGTATTCGTCGATGAACTGGACGGCGTTCTTGACCTTGTGCTTCAGGTAGGCCGACAGCGACCAGTAGGGCAGCCCCATGCGGCGGCGCACCAGATTGAACCAATGGTTCAGGCCCAGCGCCACGGTGTAGGCCCAGTCACCCAGATGGGCCAGCCACTTGGCGTATTTCACCACGCCGTCGAACGCGTCACCATGCAGCACCAGCAGCCGCTGGCCGGTCTTGGTCACGTGCACCGTCTCGCGCATGACCTCGATGTCGCCGAAATTGTGGTCGGCGTAGTCGCGGGCGAATTCGTCGTGGTTGCCGGGCAGGAAGACCACGCGGGTGCCCTTGCGGGCCTTGCGCAGGATCTTCTGGACCACGTCGTTATGCGGCTGCGGCCAGTACCACGAGCGCTTGAGCCGCCAGCCGTCGACGATGTCGCCCACCAGATAGAGGACGTCCGACTCGGTATTCTTCAGGAAGTCCAAGAGGAACTCGGCCTTGCATCCCCGTGTCCCCAGATGGACGTCGGAAATCCAGATGGCGCGATAGCACTGAGTGGAGGCGGTGTCCGCGGTCATGATCGTCCGGCCCGCATGCAGTACTTGAGAATCCACATGACGCGCTTTTAGTACCTGACCGACGCTTCTGTACATATGGATTGTGGCTGACCCTGGTAAAATTCATCAAAATGACCATCTGCTGTAACAATTATTTCACGGTGTTTTCACCGCACGAACGGATATACGACCACCTATGTTGGCGCGAAGCATGACCCAAATGGATCGATACCCCCACGCCGCGACGAGCGCGCGGCGCGTGCTGGTCATCTACAACCCCACCGCCGGCCGCCGGCGGGGCAAGCGGCTGGCCGCCATCATCGGCCGGCTGAGGGCCAGGGGCTGCGAGGTCACCGAGCGCCAGACCACCCGACGCGGCGAGGCCGAGGAATTCGCCCGCACCGCCACCACCGGCCAGTTCGACGTGGTGGTGGCCGCCGGCGGCGACGGCACCGTCAACGAGGTGGTCAACGGCATGGTGGCCGTGGCCGACCGGCCGCGCCTGGCGGTGATCCCGCTGGGCACCGCCAACGTACTGGCGCTGGAGATCGGCCTGCACCCCAAGGATTGCGACCAGGTGGCCGAGACCATCGCCTTCGGCCCCGCCCGCACGGTGCATCTGGGCGTCGCCAACGGCCGCCATTTCGTGCTGATGGCCGGCGCCGGCCTGGACGCCCACGTGGTGGAAGGCGTCAACGTGGCGCTGAAGCGCCGCACCGGCAAGCTGGCCTATGTGGTGGAGAGCGTGCGCCAGGCTTTCGGCTACGATTTCCCCGCCCTGCAGATCCGCGCCAACGGCAAGACCTACGAGGGCCGCATGGCGGTGGCCTGCAAGGGCCGCTTCTACGGCGGCCCCTTCGTCGCCGCGCCGAGCGCCCGGCTGGAAACGCCCAAGCTGGAAGTGTGCATCCTGCCCAAGGCCGGTGTCGGCGGCGTGGTGCGCTACGGCCTGGCGCTGCCCATGAACAAGCTGCCCGACCTGCCCGAGGTGGAGGTGGTGTCGGCGGAATCCATCACCATCCTGGGGCCGCGCGGCGCGCCCCTGCAAGGCGACGGCGACATCGTCGCCCGCCTGCCCGCCGAGATCAGCATCGCGCGGGAAACGGTGGATCTGATCGTTCCGGAGTAAGGTGATTCCCTCTCCCATTCCATGGGAGAGGGTGGCCTGCAGGGCCGGGTGAGGGCGCCGGAGACGAGGTGCTTCTTGGCTCCCTCACCCTCCCACTGCGTGGGCCCCTCCCTCTCCCGCCCGGCGGGAGAGGGGCAAGTTGAGCTATTCCCCGTATTCCGCCGCGCAGTTCGGCGTCTCGAACACCGTCACCCTGACCAGCCGGGCGGTGCCGCCCGAGCGCACGCGCACGGGCTGGGCCAGCTTGATGTACCAGTGCCGCGCCAGGCATTCGGCGGTGGGCTGGAACGGCACCACGGTGAGCTTGGTGCCCAGCCGGGTGTCGCTGGTGGTCACCTCGCCCTCGGCGCGCACGGCGGCCTCCAGGCGGGCGATCCACTGCTCCACCTCGGCCGCGGCGGGCGCGAACATGGCCAGCAGGTCGCGGTCGGCCAGGGCGGCGATGAAGCCGTGGTCGCAGGGCACGTCGATGGCCTTGACCATCTCTTCCTTGAGGAAGCCGAAATCCACCACCATGTCGGTCTGCTCGCCGTCATGGTGCAGGTCGACGGCCTCGCACACCGCCTCGATGCCATAGCGGTGCCCGTGCAGGTGCCGGCACTTGGAGCCGTGGGTCATGATGCGGTGGCCGGCATCGATGTCGATGCGGCGGGAGACGCGATAGGGCGCCGTCATGGCGGGGAACCTTATGGGATGCCGAGGATCTTGTGGGTCTGCAGGCTGAGCCGCCAGCGCGGATGCGTCAAGCAATACTCCACGCAGGCGGCGGTGCTGGCGGCACGACCGGGGCCATCCAGCGGCTGCAGGAAATGATGGCGGAAGGGCAGCTTCGCCAGCGCCTCGGGGTCCAGTCCGGCCTGGGGCCACACCAGCTTCAACTCCTCGCCGCCGGTCACCGCCAGCTCGGTGCCCGCCTTGGGGCTGACGCAGACCCAGTCGATGCCAGCGGGCAGCGGGCGGGTGCCGTTGGTCTCCACCGCGACCTCGAAGCCCTGGCCGTGCAGGGCGTCCACCAACGCCTCGTCCAGTTGCAGCGACGGCTCGCCGCCGGTGCACACCACGTAGGGAAAGCCGCCGCCCGGCCACAGCGCCGCCGCCGCCGCCGCCAGCGCACCGGCATCGGCGTACCTGGTCCCGCCGACGAAATCGGTGTCGCAGAAGCGGCACTGGGCATCGGTGCGGTCGGCCTCGCGGCCGCTCCACAGATTGCAGCCGGCGAAACGCAGGAACACCGCCGGCCGGCCGGCCTGGCCGCCCTCGCCCTGCAGCGTGTAGAAGAGTTCCTTGACGGTGTAGGTCATCGTGTCTCCACCCCCTCCGGTCGTCATGCGCGGGCTCGACCCGCGCATCCACGCCCGTCCGGGCGGCACCAGATCAATGATCGCTGCCGTGCAGGATCTGGTCGGCGATGCCGGTGTCGTAGGCCAGGCCTTCCTTGGTCAGCGTCACCGCATAGGGGAAGCTGCCGCGGATCAGGCCCTTGCGCTCCAGCGCCACCCAGGCGGCCGGATTGGACAGGCCGCTGGCGTCCTTGGTCAGCACCACCCTGGCGCCCACGTGAAAGTGGTTGCCGTGGGGATGCGGCAGGCTGGTCAACACCTTCTCGCCATCCTCGGTGTCCTGCGAGGTTTCGGGATACCTGGCCAGTTCCTGGAACAGCACCAGGGTCTTGGCCTGCAACGGGTTCAGCTTCAACGGATTGATCTTGGGCGGCATGGAAGACTCCGAAATCAGGTGCCCGGGGATATACGCGCTCCGGCGCACAACACAACAAAATTAACCACCAAGGGCCCCAAGATCACCAAGCCAATGTGCCGGAAGGCACCGCCGTTGCCGCACGGCCGGCCTCTTGGTGCCCTTGGTGGTGAAACTAGCTGCGCGGCGCCCGCGCCCAATCGCCGCGCACCGCCTGGACGATGGCGAGCGCCGCGATGGCGGCGGTTTCGGCGCGCAGGATGCGCGGGCCCAGGCCCACCGGGCGGGCGAAAGGCAGGGTGGACAGCAGGACGCGCTCCTCGGGGGCGAAGCCGCCTTCCGGCCCCACCAGCACCGCCAGGGGCCCGGCGGGAAGTTCGGCCAGCACCTGGGCCAGCGGCGCGCCGCCGCCCGATTCGTCGAGAAACAGCAGCGCGCGGCCGCCATCCCAGCCGGCCAGGGCCTTGTCCAGATCGGCGGGCTCCATCACCGCCGGCACGGTCAGGCGCTCGCATTGCTCGGCGGCCTCCACCATGTGGGCGCCCAGACGCTCGGTATTGACCCGGCTCATCACCGTGCGGCGGGTGAACACCGGCCACAGGGCGGAGGCGCCCAGTTCCGCCGCCTTTTCCGCCACTAGGTCGATGCGTTCCTTCTTGATGGGCGCGGCCAGCAGCCATAGGTCGGGCTCGGCCGCCTGGGGGCGGGTCTGCGCCTCCAGTTCCACCGTCACCGCGCTCTTGCCCACCGCCTCCAGCTTTCCGCGCCATTCGCCGTCGCGGCCGTTGAACAGCAGCACCTGATCGCCCGCCTTGGCGCGCATGACGGTGGCGAGATAATGGGCGTGCTCCTTGCCGAGGGTCAGCGGGAGGTCGGCATCCAGATCCTCCGAAACGTACAGACGGTTCACGACGTTCTCCAGCGTGGGGGCCGGAGCAGTCTACGTCGGCCGATCAACCCGGAACAGGGGGCTGCTGGTCGCCGTCCTTCGCACCGGCGGATGCGGCCTTGACACGCAGCTTGGTCCCCGGCTTGCGACTGCGCGACCTGCGCACCGGAGCGGCAACCACCGGCAGGCGCGACGACGCCCCGTCGGACACCCGGGCCAGCATCAGCTGAAGGAAGGACGCGAGCCAGAAGACGAACACCATCAGGTGGACGATGATGAGCATGCGCCGCGGCGGACCACCCATCATCAGGTTGTCCGAAGCGCCGCCGAAAATAATGTAGAAGGCCAGGAAGACGTGGTCGGAATAATCGTCCGGCTTGAGCTGGGCCCCCTGGGGCACCGACCACCCATGAAACTGCATGTAGGCGCTTGCGAACACCAGATTGAGGACGACGATGCCCGCGCAGATGACGAAGACGACGGGAACCATGCGGGTGATGGCGGGCGCGATCTCCTCGATGGTGTTCAGCAGCACCGCCAAGCTCTGGGCGCTCCACGCCCCCACATAGATGGCCGACAGCGACATCACCAGCGCCACGCAGGCGACGACGAAGCCGTGCAGCCAAGCCTCACCGGAATGCCGGGATGCCGCCAGGGGAAAGGGGATGCCGTTGGCCTGGCACAGGACGTAGATGATGACGGCGATGGCCATCCCCGACCCCGCCAGCAGGAGGGCCACGCCCAGGTCGTGCCGGCGCAGCTTGACGTGTCCCCAGCCCGCCATGAACGACAGCGAAACCAGGAGAAAGACGGCGCCGTGAACCACCTTGGCCCATTCGCGGCCGACACCCTTGGAAACCATGTACGAAATCGGCGCGTAGACAATCAGGGCCAACAAGCCGGCGACCACCAGCAAACGCCGTTGCTTCGCCAAGAGAACCTGCGAGTCCGTCTTGGTGAAGCGGTGTGCGTGGGGACTGTTGATGCGGTACTTGTTGATGAACAAGTACATGCCAATGACCGGCACGATGGAGAACGACGCCAGCAGGACGCCGGAGAACCCGTAAATGATCGCCGCCAAGATGGAATACAGCAGGCCGACGACGACCATATGCTCGGTCAGGACAATGACCAGGCGACCATCCTGCGGCACCTTTGCTCCATTGCCACGGAAAGACATCCCCATCCCGCATGCCCCAACCTAAGGTATATGAACCTTGGAGTATGGTGTGCAGGAACAGCGACGATCAAGCAAAAACCATCATTGGAGTTGTTGCTTCTCCGATTCCTCAACCTTAAGGGCGATGCCGTCCACTCCGACGATGCGGACGCGCGCCCCGGTGGGCAGATCGGGACCGACGATCTTCCAAGTGGTGTCGCCCAGCTTGAGCCGGCCGGCGCCGTCCAGGATGGGCGTGGCCAGAGTGTGCGTACTGCCGACGAAGGCCTGGGCCCGCCGATTGAGCGCCGGTTCGTCCTCGACCGGGCGGTGCAGGCGGGCATAGAGGCGCCGGCCGAGCAGCGCGGCCGCCACGGTGAGCACGGCGAACACCGCCGCGTCGGCCTGCCACGGCAGGGTGGGCGCGCTGTAGGCCAGCACGGCGGTGAGCAGGGCGGCGACTCCCGGCCACAGCAGGAAGGTGCCGGGCACCATGACCTCGAAGGCGATCAGGGTGAAGCCCAGGATCAGCCAATGCCAGAAGGTGATGTCCATGGCCTATTCCCCGGCGGGCGGAACCGAACCCGGCCGGCGCGCGGGCGCCGCCGCCGGCCCCAGGGCGTCCCTGGCGATCTCGGCGATGCCGGCCACGGCACCGATCACTCCCGCCGCTTCCAGCGGCATCATCACCAGCTTCTGGTTGGGCGCAGCGGCCACCTTCTCCAACGCCTCCACGTAGCGCTGGGCGACGAAATAGTTCACCGCCATGGCTTCGCCCTTGGCGATGGCCTCGGACACCATGGACACCGCCTTGCCCTCGGCCTCGGCCTGGCGCTCGCGCGCCTCGGCGTCGCGGAAGGCGGCCTCGCGCCGGCCCTCGGCGGCCAGGATCTGCGCCTGCTTCTGCCCCTCGGCCTTGAGTACCTGGGCCTGCCTGAGGCCCTCGGCCTCCAGCACGGCGGCGCGCTTGTCGCGCTCGGCCTTCATCTGCCGCGCCATGGCGTCCACCAGGTCGCGCGGCGGCGCGATGTCCTTGATCTCGATGCGGGTGACCTTGACGCCCCAGGGCTGGGTGGCCTCGTCCACCACGATCAGCAGCTTCTCGTTGATGCGGTCGCGCTGGCTCAGCAGTTCGTCCAGGTCCATGCCGCCCATGACCGTGCGGATGTTGGTCATGGTCAGGTTGAGGATGGCCAGTTGCAGCTGCGCCACCTCGTAGGCGGCGCGCGCGGCGTCCAGCACCTGGTAGAACACCACGCCGTCCACCGTGACCATGGCGTTGTCGCGGGTGATGATCTCCTGGCTGGGGACGTCCAGCACCTGCTCCATCATGTTGAGTTTCCGCCCGACCCGGTCCACTACCGGCACGATCAGGTGCAGGCCGGGCGACAGGGTGCGGATGTACCGGCCGAACCGTTCGACGGTGAATTCGAAGCCCTGCGGCACCACCTTGACGCCAAGGGCGACGATCAGCACGCCGAGCGCGACCAGGACCAGGACGAAAACGCTGGCGGCGGGGATCATAAGCAACCTCCAGTGCGATGCAGGACCGCCTGAAGATAGCGCGATCCCGGCAGCACGCAACGCGTGTTTGGGCCGCCCCGCTCCCCGTCAGGCGAAGCGGCGGTCGCGTTTGGACAGCAGGTCGCCGCCGCGCTGCTGCTGGACCGGCGCCACCAGCCGGGCCTGGGCCGGTTCCCAGGTGCGGTGGCAGTCGCGGCACCAGCCCACATGGCCCATGTGATCGGCAAGAACCCGGTGGTTGGGAGAGCCGCAATACGGGCATCCCTGCATCGTCATCGTCATGTCGAACCCCAATTCGAACACGAAGCCGAAAGGCGCCCCCCATGGCGGCGCCCACCTTTGTGTTCATACTTATGGTTGGAGGCCTCGCCCGCCAAGCGTCAAAGCGTGCATTTTTCAATGGGGCCCGTGTCAATTTTGGCCAGGAATTTTCATCCACAAGAATTTGCCAGGCGGCGCCGGGGCGGGCATAACCCCAACCGGTCCCCCTGAAACGCGAGGAAGGCAAGATGGACAGCATCGGCATCGTGGGCGCGGGAGCATGGGGCACGGCGCTGGCGGCCACCGCCCGGCGGGCGGGGCGGCAGGTGACCCTGTGGGCGCGCCAGCCCAGCCTGGCCGACACCATCAACACCAGCCGGTGCAACCCCGCCTATCTGCCCGACGTGGCGCTGGAAGAGGGCATCCGCGCCACCGCCTCGCTGGCCGAGGTGGCGGCGAACGAGGCGGTGCTGCTGGTGACGCCGGCCCAGCACCTGGGCGCCGTATGCCGCCAGCTGGCGCCGCTGTGGCGGCCCGGCGTGCCGGCGGTGATCTGCGCCAAGGGCATCGAGCAAGCCACCGGACGGATGATGACCGAGGTGGTCGAGACGGCGCTGCCCGGCGCGCCGGTCGCCGTGCTGTCCGGCCCCACCTTCGCCATCGAGGTGGCGCGCGGCCTGCCCACGGCGGTGACGCTGGCCTGCGCCGATGCCGCCCTGGGCCAGGATCTGGTGGAGGCCATCGGCACACCCAGCTTCCGCCCCTACCTCTCCGACGATCTGGTGGGGGCCGAGATCGGCGGCGCGGTCAAGAACGTGCTGGCCATCGCCTGCGGCATCGTCGAGGGCCGGGGCTTGGGCGACAACGCCCGCGCCGCCCTGATCACCCGCGGCATGGCCGAGCTGACCCGGCTGGCAATGGCCAAGGGCGGCCGGCCCGAGACGCTGATGGGCCTGTCCGGCCTGGGCGACCTGATCCTCACCGCCTCGTCGCCGCAATCGCGCAACTACTCGCTGGGCTTCGCCCTGGGCGAGGGCCGCGCCCTGGCCGACATCCTGGCCGGACGCCGCGCCGTCACCGAGGGCGTGTGGTCGGCCGGCGCGGTGGTCGCCCTGGCCGCCACCCTGGGCATCGAGATGCCCATCTCGGCGGCGGTGGACGCGGTGATCAACAGCGGCGCCGACCTGGGCGACGTCATCCGCGCTTTGCTGTCGCGCCCGTTCCGCGCCGAAGGGATCTAGACACGGATGGACACGGATGGACGCGGAGAGGAATATCCGTGTCCATCCGTGTCACCGTCTTCAGGAGTCTTCCCCACATGTTCGTCGTTCACTGCCAGGACAAGCCCGGCGCCCAGCAGATCCGCCTGGACAACCGCGCCGCCCACCTGGACTTCCTCAAGGCCAATCTCGACAAGATCGTCCTGGCCGGCCCGGTGCAGACCGAGGACCGCACGGGCATGGTCGGCAGCGTGCTGGTGCTGAACTTCGCCGACCGCGCCGAGCTGGACGCCTTCCTGGCCCAGGATCCCTATGCCAAGGCCGGGCTGTTCGCCGCCGTCACCGTGCTGCCCTACAAGAAGGTGCTGCCGTGAACCACTGGCTGGTCAAGTCCGAGCCCGGCGCTTGGTCGTGGGACGACCAGGTGCGCGATCAGGTGACGGCGTGGACCGGCGTGCGCAACTACCAGGCCTCCAACTTCCTCAAGGCCATGAAGATCGGCGACACCTGCTTCTTCTACCACTCGGTGGAAGAAAAGCGGATCGTCGGCATCGTCGAGGTGGTGCGCGAGGCCTATCCCGATCCCACCGCCGAGGACCCGCGCTGGGTGTGCGTGGACGTGCGTGCGGTGCGGCCGGTGCCCCGGCCGGTCACCCTGGGCGACATCAAGCAGGTCGCCGAACTGGCCGACATCGCGCTGATCCGCCAGTCCCGCCTGTCGGTCATGCCCGTCGAGCCGGCCCATTGGGACCGGCTGTGCGCCATGGCCGGATTGTAAGCAAGCCCCCCTCCCCCGGCGGGGGCGGGGGTGGACGAAGGGAGCCGCCCTTGCCCGACCACGTCCTGTGCTCGCTGACCGAGCTGTCCGATCCCGGCGCCAAGGGGCCGTTCCGGGTGGGCAACACCAGCGTCTTCGTGGTGCGCCAGGGCGACCGGGTGCGCGCCTACGTGGATTCCTGCCCGCACGCCTTCGCGCCGCTGGAAATGGAACCCGACCAGTTCCTCGACCTCACCCGTTCTTACGTGCTGTGCTCGCTGCACGGCGCCCATTTCGACCCCGATTCCGGAGCCTGCGTGCTGGGACCCTGCCTCGGCCGCAGCCTGACGGCCTATCCCATCCGGATCCATAACGGAAAGATCATCGCCGGCCCCCAGCCGGATGGGATATAACCCGCACTGCCGATACTCCTGTCCGGTAGATCAAGAGTTTTCGCTGCGCAGCAGGGTTGAGTCAGGCGCAGAACTCGACCATACTTGCAACCGCAATTCGGGGAAACGAGCCCCTGCGCCTGCCAGAATCCGAAAAAGGGACGCAGGGCAACCAAGAAAGTGGGAGACAACAAGAAATGACCGAACTTTTTCCGGTTCCCGCCGACTTCGCCAAATCCGCGCTGATTGACGAGAAGACCTATAAGGAGTGGTACGAGCGCTCGGTCAACGACCCCGAGGGCTTCTGGGGCGAGCACGGCAAGCGGATCGACTGGATCAAGCCGTTCACCCAGGTCAAGGATGTCTCCTACAGCGGCGACGTGCACATCAAGTGGTTCGCCGACGGCACCCTGAACGTGGCCGCCAACTGCCTGGACCGCCACCTCGCCACCCGCGGCGACCAGACCGCCATCATCTGGGAAGGCGACGACCCCAACGAGTCCAAGCACGTCACCTACCGTGAGCTGCACGCCCAGGTTTGCCGCCTCGCCAACGTGATGACCGATCTGGGCATCAAGAAGGGCGACCGCGTCACCATCTACCTGCCGATGATCGTCGAGGCCGCGGTCGCCATGCTGGCCTGCGCCCGCGTCGGCGCCATCCATTCCATCGTGTTCGGCGGCTTCTCGCCCGACGCCCTGGCCGGACGCATCCAGGACTGCGACTCGTCGCTGGTCATCACCGCCGACGAGGGTCTGCGCGGCGGCCGCAAGGTGCCGCTGAAGACCAATGTCGACAAGGCGCTGGAAACCTGCTGGTCGGTCAAGAACGTCCTGGTGGTCAAGCGCACCGGCGGCACCATCCACATGGTCGCCGGCCGTGACCACTGGTACCACGAGCTGACCGACAAGGCCGCCGCCACCCACACCCCGGTGGAAATGAGCGCGGAAGATCCGCTGTTCATCCTCTACACCTCGGGCTCGACCGGCAAGCCCAAGGGCGTGCTGCACACCACCGGCGGCTACCTGGTCTATGCCTCCATGACCCATCAGTACGTCTTCGACTACCATGAGGGCGACGTCTACTGGTGCACCGCCGACGTGGGTTGGGTCACCGGCCACTCCTACATCGTCTACGGCCCGCTGGCCAACGGCGCCATCACCCTGATGTTCGAGGGCATCCCGACCTATCCCGACGCCTCGCGCTTCTGGCAGGTGGTGGACAAGCACAAGGTCAACATCTTCTACACCGCGCCGACCGCCATCCGCTCGCTGATGCGCGAGGGCGAGGAGATCGTCAAGAAGACCAGCCGCAAGTCCCTGCGCCTGCTGGGTTCGGTGGGCGAACCGATCAATCCGGAAGCCTGGCTGTGGTACCATCGCGTGGTGGGCGACAACCGCTGCCCCATCGTCGACACCTGGTGGCAGACCGAGACCGGCGGCATCCTGATCACCCCGCTGCCGGGCGCCACCGCACTGAAGCCCGGTTCGGCCACCCGTCCGTTCTTCGGCGTCAAGCCGGTGATGGTCGACGCCGAGGGCAAGGTGCTGGACGGCGCGGTCGAGGGCAATCTGTGCCTGGCCGAACCCGGCTGGCCGGGCCAGATGCGCACCATCTACGGTGACCACGAGCGCTTCGGCCAGACCTACTTCTCCACCTACAAGGGCTACTACTTCACCGGCGACGGCGCCCGCCGCGACGAGGACGGCTATTACTGGATCACCGGCCGCGTGGACGACGTGATCAACGTGTCGGGCCATCGCATGGGCACCGCCGAAGTGGAATCCGCCCTGGTCGCCCACCCCAAGGTCGCCGAGGCCGCCGTCGTGGGCTATCCCCACGAGATCAAGGGCCAGGGCATCTATGCCTACGTCACCCTGGTGGCCGGCGAGGAGCCCTCGGAAGACCTGCGCAAGGAGCTGGTCAACTGGGTCCGCAAGGAGATCGGCCCCATCGCCAGCCCCGACCTGATCCAGTGGTCGCCGGGCCTGCCCAAGACCCGTTCGGGCAAGATCATGCGCCGCATCCTGCGCAAGATCGCCGAGAACGAGTTCGGCAGCCTGGGCGACACCTCGACCCTGGCCGACCCCACCGTGGTGGACGACCTGATCGAGAACCGCATGAACCGCGCCTGATCGCGGCGCCGGTTCCGGCATAAGGGGGCTCGCCCGCGCAAGCGGACGGGCCCTTTCCTTTTGTCCTGCGCCGAGCTTTGGCGCTTCGGCGCCGGACAGGCTATTGTGAGGTTGCAGCTGGTCTGACCTGAGCCGGGAGCGGCGATGATCTTGGAAACCATGGGCGTGTTTGCGGGCGGCTACGCCCTGCTGGTGGGCGGCATGGCCCTGTTCCAGCGCGACATGATCTACCATCCCGATAGCACCCTACCCGACCCTGCCGAGGTGGGGGTGCCCGAGATGCTGCCGGTGCCGGTACGCACCAGCGACGGGCTGGTGATCACCGGCTGGTACGCGCCGCCGCTGCGCGCCAACGGCGCCACCGTGATCTATTGCCATGGCAACGCCCGCACCCTGGCCCATCGCGCCCACAAGGCGCGCCGCCTGATGGATTCCGGCTATGGCGTGTTCCTGGCCGGCTATCGCGGCTATGGCGGCAATCCCGGCCGCCCCAGCGAGGCCGGGCTGTACGCCGACGCCCGTGCCGTGGTGGGCTGGCTGATGAGCCGGGGCGTCACCGCCGACCGCATGGTGCTGTACGGCGAGTCCCTGGGCACCGGCGTGGCCACCCAGCTGGCCACCGAGCTGGACGAGCTGTCCGCCCTGGTGCTGGAGGCCCCCTATACCCGGCTGCCCGATCTGGCCCCGGCCTATCTGCCCGCCGGGCTGGCCCAGGCGCTGATGGTGGACCGCTACGACACCCTGTCCAAGATCGCCCAGGTGCAGGCGCCGTTGCTGATCCTGCACGGCGAGCATGACGGGCTGGTGCCGGTGGCGATGGGCCGCCGCCTGCTGGAGGCCGCCACCAGCCAGAAGGAGGGCGTCTTCCTGGCCGAGGCCGGCCACAACAACATCTGGGAGCATGGCGGCGCCGAGGCGCTGCTGGCCTTCCTGAAGAAGGTCCGCCACGGCTTCCCCGCCACCGCCGGCTGACACGGAAAAAGGCGCCCAAAGGGCGCCTTCTTGCGGGTGGGAGACCGGACACGACCCGAACCGGAAATCGTTACGGCTGCTTCCTTCCGGACCTGACCGGGTTGGCGACGGGTTCGTCCGCGCCGATCTCCCGCGCGGAATATCGGGGGAGTCGGCGGTGGATGCAAGAGGATTCGCGTACCTCGCGCCGCCCCGGCCCTATTCGTCGGGCACCCACAGCAGGGTGGCGTCCTCGCCGCTGCACAGTTCCGACAGCTTGGCGGCGGACAGGCGCGGCGCCAGCACGCCGTTGACGATGATGGTGCCTTCCTTGGCCAGCCGCCAGCCCACCTGGACGCAGGCCCGCGACGGCACCTTCTCGGCGGTGACGTTGGTGCGGCCGTTGTCGCGCATCACCGTCAGGCTGCCGCCGAAGGCATGGGTGGGGGCGATCACGCCCCGGGCCGCCGCCTCCATCTGGGCCTGCAGCTGGGCGCCGGGATCCACCTTGGGCGCGGCGCCGCCCAGCCAGATCCAGCAGGCCGCGGCCATGGCGGCCAGCACGATCAGCGCCAGGGCGATCAGGCCGCCATGGCCGGCTTGATGGGCGGGGTGGAGCGAGGGCCGCCGTGCCGGGTGCGCCTGCGGCTGAGGAGATGGGGCAGCCGGATGCGCCGGCCGGTACTGATGGGGCGCCTGCGGCCCCATCGCCATTGGTCTTGCCATGGGACGCCTCCCGTAGTCCCGGAATCCTGTGCGTAATATACCCCATCGAAGGTAAACCGAAAATGAAGGCCCTGGCTCCGCCCAGTGGAAGCGGCTAGACTCTGTCGGCCATGTCCATCCGCCTGCTGCCCCCCACCCTGGTCAACCAGATCGCCGCCGGCGAAGTGGTCGAACGCCCGGCCTCCGCCGTCAAGGAATTGGTGGAGAACGCCCTGGACGCCGGTGCCGGCCGCATCGACGTGGTGCTGGTGGAGGGCGGCCAGGCGCTCATCTCGGTCACCGACGACGGCTGCGGCATGGCCCCGGCCGAACTGACCCTGGCGGTGGAGCGCCACGCCACCTCCAAGCTGCCCGACGACGACCTGGTGCATATCCGCCATTTGGGCTTCCGCGGCGAGGCGCTGCCCTCCATCGGCTCGGTGGCGCGGCTGACCCTGACCTCGCGGCCCAAGGGCGCCGATTCCGCCTGGAGCCTGGCGGTGGAAGGCGGCGCCAAGGGCGAGCCGGTGCCCGCCGCCGCCCCGCCCGGCACCCGGGTGGAGGTGCGCGACCTGTTCTACGCCACTCCGGCGCGGCTGAAGTTCCTCAAGGCGCCGCGCACCGAGTTGACCCATGCCACCGACGTGCTGGAACGGCTGGCCATGGCCCACCCGGCGGTGGCGTTCTCGCTGTCCGACGGGGCGCGCCCGGTGCTCAAGCTGGCGGCCCAGCGCGGCGAACCCTCGGCCGCCCTGCTGTCGCGGCTGGCCGCCGTCATCGGCCGCGACTTCGAGGCCAACGCGGTCAAGCTGGAGGCCGAACGCGACGGGGTGAGACTGACCGGCTGGGCCGGCCTGCCCACCTTCAACAAGGGCACCAGCGCCTACCAGTACCTGTTCGTCAACGGCCGCCCGGTAAAGGACCGGCTGGTTATTGGCGCAGTGCGCGGCGCCTATCAGGACGTGCTGAGCCACGACCGCCACCCGGTGGTCGCCCTGTTCCTCGACCTCGACCCCGAGGCGGTGGACGTCAACGTCCATCCCGCCAAGGCCGAGGTGCGCTTCCGCGATTCCGGCTTGGTGCGCGGGCTGATCGTCTCGGGCATCCGCCACGCTTTGGCCGAGGCCGGCCACCGCGCCTCGTCCACCCTGGGCATGGCCGCCCTCGGCGCCCTGGGAGCGGCCGCCGCCCCGCCGCGCCCGGCCGCCGGCTACCAGTGGCAACCCTCGGCCTCCCACCCCAGCCCGGGTCAGGTGCGGCAGGCCGCCGAGGCCTTCGCCCCCGCCGGCCTGTCCGAATCGTTGCCAGGTTTGTCGCTGCCGCCGGCCGCCCCGGCCGAGGCGCAGCCGGCCGAGGTGCCCGAGCTGGACCACCCGTTGGGGGCGGCGCGGGCGCAGTTGCACGACACCTACATCATCGCCGAGACCCGCGACGGCCTGGTCATCGTCGACCAGCACGCCGCCCACGAACGGCTGGTGATGGAGCGTATGAAGGCGGCGCTGGAGGCCGGCACGGTCAAGACCCAGGCGCTGCTGCTGCCCGAGGTGGTGGATTTGGGCGAAGCCGGCGCCGCCCGCATCGCCGATGCGGCGGAAGCGCTGGCAGCACTGGGGCTGGTGGTGGAACCCTTCGGCGCCGGTGCCGTGGTGGTGCGCGAGACCCCGGCCCTGCTGGGCGAATGCGACGTCCAGGGGCTGGTGCGCGACCTCGCCGACGACCTGGCCGAATGGGGCGAGGCGCTGGCCCTGAAGGAGCGGCTGGGCGACGTCTGCGCCACCCTGGCCTGCCACGGCAGCGTGCGCTCGGGCCGGCGGCTGTCGGTGGCCGAGATGAACGCCCTGCTGCGCCAGATGGAGGCGACGCCGCTGTCCGGCCAATGCAACCACGGCCGCCCCACCCACGTCTCGCTGCGGTTGGCCGACGTGGAAAAGCTGTTCGGCCGCCGTTAGGCGTATTCGCCACGCCCGCACCCTGAAGCCATGTTAAGCAACAATGGCTATCTAAGGCTATCATCCTGAGCAGAGCAAAGGATCTCCTCCTGGCAGGGCATCGCCGGTTCTGACCGGTATCCAGGCGGAAATCTTTCGTCGGCTACGCCTCCTCAAGATGACAGGGAAGGGTTGGAACCGTCCCCCTTCGTCAGGCCCGCGCTTGACGCGGGCATCCATATGGTTTCACCCGGCACGGTGCCAGATGGCTCCACGTGGATGGCCGGGTCGAGCCCGGCCATGACGACTTGTTCTCTTGTCCGTGCCCATCCGTGGCCCGCGTCAGCGAGCATCCGTGCCATCCGTGTTGCTAGGGCACGGCTTCGGGGCGCGGGCACGTTCCGTGAAAACCTGATCGAAGCGGTGGTCAGGCCAGGAAGCGCCGCCCGCTGCCGTCGGTTTCGTCGAACAGGGCGGTCAGCTGGCGCATGACGGTGCCGCCCAGTTCCTCGGCGTCCATGATGGTGACGGCGCGGCGGTAGTAGCGGGTGACGTCGTGGCCGATGCCGATGGCGATCAGTTCCACCGGCGAGCGGGTCTCGATGAATTCGATGACGTCGCGCAGGTGCTTTTCCAGATAGTTGCCCGGATTGACCGACAGGGTGGAATCGTCCACCGGGGCGCCGTCGGAGATCACCATCAGGATGCGCCGCTGCTCGGAGCGCGCCAGCAGGCGGTCGTGCGCCCACAGCAGGGCCTCGCCATCAATGTTCTCCTTCAGGATGCCTTCGCGCAGCATCAGGCCCATGTTCCTGCGGGTGCGCCGCCAGGGGGCGTCGGCCGCCTTGTAGACGATGTGGCGCAAATCGTTGAGGCGGCCGGGCTGGGGCCGCTTGCCGTCGGCCATCCACTTCTCGCGCGCCTGTCCGCCCTTCCACGCCCGGGTGGTGAAGCCCAGCACCTCGACCTTGACGGCGCAGCGTTCCAGCGTGCGGGCCAGGATTTCGGCGCTCATGGCCGCCACGGTGATGGGGCGGCCGCGCATTGAGCCGGAATTGTCGATCAGCAGCGTCACCACGGTGTCGCGGAAATCGGTTTCCTTCTCCACCTTGAACGACAGCGAATGGGTGGGATTGGCGACCACGCGGGCCAGTCGGCCGGTATCGAGGATGCCCTCCTCCAGGTCGAAGTCCCACGACCGGGTCTGCTGGGCCATCAGCTTGCGCTGCAGCCGGTTGGCCAGCTTGGCCACCACGCCCTGCAGATGGGCCATCTGCTGGTCCAGCTGGTGGCGCAGCCGCGCCAGTTCCTCGGGGTCGCACAGATCCTCGGCCAGCACCACCTCGTCGTACTGGGTGGTGTAGGGGTGGTAGGGGCGCTCGCCGCCCTCGCCCGGCTTAGGTTCGAACTGGGGGCGCTGGCGCGAGGGACCGCCGGCCTCCTCGGTGCCCGAGCCGCCCATGGTCAGCTCGTCGCCGGATTCCAGGCCGTCCTGCTCGCCTTCACCCTCGGCGCTGCCCGGCGCGGTCTGCGGCGTGCCCTCGCTCTTGGCGCTGGTGCCGTCGTCCTCGTCCTTGCTTTCCCGCTGGCCCTGGGACTCGCCCTCATTGGCCTGCTGGCCCTGCTCGTCGCTCTCGGCCTCCTCGTCCTCCAGGCTCGGACTGGGCGAACAGGTCCAGTTCGGCCAGCAGGTCCTTGAGGCCGCCGGCGAACACCTCCTCCTGGCCGATCAGTTCCTTCAGCCGGTCCAGGCGGGCGCCCGCCTTCTGCTCGACGAAGGGACGCCACAACTCCACCGCGCGGGCGGCCGAGGGCGGCGGCGCCTCGCCGGTGAAATGCTCGCGGGCGATCAGCCGCATGGCCTCGGCCAGCGGCACCTCGTCGCGCTTGGTCACCCGGTCCAGGCCGTCGGCGCGGGCCTTCTGCTCCAGCACGGCGGCGATGTTGGCCGCCGTGCCGGCCATGCGCCGCGCCCCCAGCGCCTCGATGCGGGCCTGCTCGACCGCGTCGTAGACCCGCCGCGCCTCGGCCCCCGGCGGCATGCGCCGGGCGTGCAGGGCATCGTCGTGATAGCGGTAGCGCAGCGCGACCGCGTCGGCGGTGCCGCGCAGCCGCACCAGGTCGGCGGCGGTGACGTTGCGCGGCGGCGCCGGCAGGCGCACCTCGGTTCCCCGCACACTGGCCGCGCCGGTGCCGTAGCCCACGTCGAGGTCGGCCCGGCCGGCGATGGCGCGCAGCACCGAGGTGGTGCAGCGCTTCATCAGGTCGGCGGGCGTCTCGTCGCGGGCCTGGCCGGGGACGACGGGGCCGGAGGGTGCGTTGGGGGGAACGGCCAAGATGCTGGTCCTACATCATCACCCGGGCGGGCGTCTCGGGCAGTTCCTGGTTGAAGCAGCGCTGGTAGTACTCGGCCAGCACCGGGCGCTCCACCTCGTCGCACTTGTTGAGGAAGGTCAGGCGGAAGGCGAAGGCCACGTCGCCGAAGATCTTGGCGTTCTCGGCCCAGGTGATCACCGTGCGCGGGCTCATGACGGTGGAGATGTCGCCGTTCATGAAGCCCTGGCGGGTGAGGTCGGCCAGCGACACCATGCGGCCGATGGTCTGGCGTCCCTCGTCATCGCCATAGCCGGGCAGCTTGGCGGCGACGATGTCCACCTCGGCGTCGTGCTCCAGGTAGTTGAGCGTGGCGACGATGTTCCAGCGGTCCATCTGGCCCTGGTTGATCTGCTGGGTGCCGTGGTACAGGCCGGTGGTGTCGCCCAGGCCCACCGTGTTGGCGGTGGCGAACAGGCGGAAGGCCGGATGGGGGCGGATGACCCGGTTCTGGTCGAGCAGCGTCAGCTTGCCCTCGACTTCCAGCACGCGTTGGATGACGAACATCACGTCGGGGCGGCCGGCGTCGTATTCGTCGAACACCAGGGCGCAGGGATGCTGCAAGGCCCAGGGCAGGATGCCCTCGCGGAACTCGGTGACCTGCTTGCCGTCCTTCAGCACGATGGCGTCCTTGCCGATCAGGTCGATGCGGCTGACATGGCTGTCGAGATTGACGCGGATGCACGGCCAGTTCAGCCGCGCCGCCACCTGCTCGATATGGGTGGACTTGCCGGTGCCGTGATAGCCCTGGACCATGACGCGCCGGTTGAAGGCGAAGCCGGCCAGGATGGCCAGCGTGGTGTCACGGTCGAAGCGGTAGGCCGGGTCCTTCTCGGGCACGTGTTCGGAGCCGACGCTGAAGGCGGGCACCTTGAGGTCGATGTCGATGCCGAAGATCTCGCGCACCGGAACTTCGATGTCAGGCATGGCGAGCGGGTTGTCCGAGGCGAGCGGGCTTGCGGTGCTGGAGGTCATGATGAAGTCCCTAAAGTCCGGGCTTATGGCCCGGCTCCTCATGCATTAAGGCTGGCGAGCAGCGTGGTATAGGCTTGGTTGATTTCCTTGAACTTCTCTTCACTGTCCTTGTCGCCGCCATTGGCGTCGGGATGGTGGCGCTTCACCAATTCCTTGTAGCGCCGCTTGAGAATGGCGAGCGTCAGCGGCCCGTCAAGCGCCATCACGCGCATCGCCGCCTCTTCCGGCGTTTCCATGCGCGCCTTGGCCTGCTTTTCGCCGACCTCGTCGTCGTCGAACACGCCGAAGGGATCGTGCAGGCCGAAATTGAAGCGGCGATGGGCGGTCTTTGCCCCCAGCGGCCAGGTCTCGCGCTGCCAGGTGGTGGACCGGCGGATCTCGTCCTCGATCTGGGCCTGGCTCATGCCCTTGTAGAAGTCCCAGGCGGCGTTGTAGGCGCGCACGTGGTCCAGGCAGAACCAGTAATAATCGCTCAGCCGGTCGCGCGCCTTGGGCGCGCGGTATTCCCCCTCGGCCATGCAGCCGGGATGGTCGCAGTGTCGCACCTGCGGCTTGGGGGCGTCATCGTAGGGGATGCGCCAGGATCGCTTGGTTCCAGTGGCTTTCATGGTCGGTCATAATGAGGGTTGGCCGCCGCCGAGGCAAGGCGGCAGGGGCGAAATTCCGCCCTTGACGCCAGCCCGCCGGCGTACCACCTCCGGGTGGGCCACCTCCGAGCAGGTACGGACAACGAAAGGAATCAGGATGCAGGTTCGCGCCGCCATCGAGCGGAAACTCACCGAGGCCCTCAGCCCCACCCGGCTCGACGTCGTCGACGATTCGGCCCGGCACGCCGGCCACAGGGGGCATAAGCACCACGGCGACGGCGAAACCCACTTCCGCATTGAGGTGGTGTCGGCGGCCTTTTCCGGCAAGTCGCGCGTCGAGCGCCACCGCCTGGTCAACGCCCTGCTGGCCGAGGAACTGGCCGGCCCGGTCCACGCCCTGCAACTGGCCACCCTGACCCCCGACGAAGCGGCGGCGTAGGCCCGCTCAGCCGCCGTCGGACATCCCTTCGCCCCAGGCGTCGGCAACGCCGAGAATCCAGGCGTCGCGGTTGAGGATGTCGTGCTCCAGCTGGGTCTGCACCACGGCGTAGAGGTCGCGCACCGACACCATGGCCACCGGCGTTCCGTCCCCATCCAGCACCGGCAAGTGGCGGAAGGAGTGGCGGCGCATGAGTTCCAGCGCTTCCGAGATGGAATCGTCGGGGGCGAGCGAACGGGGATTGGGGCTCATCACCGCCTGCAAGGGCGTGGCATCGGGGTCGAGGCCGGTCGCCACCACGCGGGCACTGACGTCGCGTTCGGTGACGATACCCAGCACGCGGCCCGCCTCGGCCACCAGCAGGGCGGCCACGTTGCTGGCCGCCATGGCACGGGCCGCCTGCCGCACGCTGGCCTGTGGCGGCAGGCTGAGCACCTCGCCCGCCTTCACCACATCGGGAACGATCTTGGGTCGCATGGCCGCATTCTAGGACCAATAGCCGGTGTGCGCAACGACCCAGCGGAATTCAGTCCTCTTCCGTCACCGGACCCGTGGAGGGCGGGGTGAGGCGGATCGAGGTGATCTGGTTGCGGTGGCGCCGCAGTACCTCGAAGCGGAAGCCGAAGAAGCGGAACACCTGGCCCACCGAGGGAATTTGCCGGCTTTCGTGCAGCAGCAGGCCGGCGATGGTGGCCGCCTGCTCGTCGGGCAGGCGCCAGTCGAATTCCCGGTTGAGGTCGCGGATGGTCACCGTGCCGTCCACCACGAACGAGCCGTTGCTCTGCGGCCGCACGCCGGCCACCGCCACGTCGTGCTCGTCGGCGATGTCGCCGACGATCTCTTCCAGGATGTCCTCCAGGGTGACGATGCCCAGCAGGGCGCCATACTCGTCCACCACCAGGGCGAAGTGCTCCCGCCGCTTGCGAAAGGCGGTCAGCTGTTCCAGCAGGGTGGTGGAATCGGGGATGAACCATGGCGAGGAGGCCAGTTCCCTGACGTCCAGACGCTCCACCTCGCCGCCGAGCGCGCGCACCGCGCGCAGCACGTCCTTGGCATGGACCACGCCGATGATGTTGTCGGAATTGTCCTGCCACAGGGGGATGCGGGTGAACGAGCTTTTCAGGATCTGGTCGACGATCTGGTCCGGCGGCAGGCCGGCATCGATGGTGACGGCGGCCCTGCGGTGGGTCATGACGTCGCTGACCACCACGTTGTCCAGGTCGAGGATCGAGCGCAGCATCTTGCGTTCCTCCTCCACCTCCTCCTCGGCGGCATGCACCTCGATGGCGCCGCGCAGTTCGGCCAGGGCCGCCTCGATGTCGGTCTCGCGCACGGCGCGGGCGCCGAACAGCCGCAGCAGCCCGTCCACGAACAGGTGGATGGCATGGATGGTGGGGCCGAACACGGCGACGAACAGCCGCATGACCGGGGCGATGAACAGGGCGGCGTTGTTGGCGTGCTGGATGGCGAAGGTCTTGGGCAGGATCTCGCAGAACACCAGCACCACCACCGTCATCACGCCGGTGGCGTAGACCACGCCGGCATCGCCGAACAGCGAGATGGCCACCGAGGTGGCCATGGCCGAGGCGAAGATATGCACCAGGGTGTTGCCGAGCAGGATGGAGCCCAGCAGCCGTTCCTTCTTGTCGTGTAGGCGGTTGACCAGGGCGGCGCGGGCATCGCCCTCCTTCTCCAGGTGGTGCATCAGTGGCTTGGAGGCCACCGTCAGCGCCGTCTCGGACCCGGCGAAGAACCCCAGCAGCAGCAGCAGGAAGACGATGCTGGCGATTTCGACGATCATGGCTCCCCCCGGATTCGGCCCCCTCACCGGCCTCACACCTTGGCGAAGTCCCGCAGCATCTCGCGTACCGCCTCGGCCGGCACGTCGTCGCTGAGGAAGCTCTGGCCGATGCCCTTGGCCAGCACGAAGGTGATCTTGCCGTTCTTGACCTTCTTGTCGCCGGCCATGTGGTGGAGCAGCCGGTCCACGTCCCACGCGCGGTTGCGCGGCAGGCCGGTGGGCAGGCCCACCTTGGCCAAGTGGCGCTCCAGCCGCGCGGCGTCCTCCGCCGGGGCCAGCCCCAGGCGGGCGGACAGATGGAAGGCCATGACCATGCCGATGGCCACCGCCTCGCCGTGCAGCAGCTCCTCGGAGAAGCCGGTTTCGGCCTCCAGCGCGTGGCCGAAGGTGTGGCCCAGGTTGAGCAGGGCGCGCACCCCGCCCTCGCGCTCATCCTGGGCGACGATGCGGGCCTTGGCGCGGCAGCTGACCGCCACCGCGTGGCGGCGGGCCTTCTCCTCGCCGACGATGACGTGGAAGCCGTTCTCCTCCAGCCAGTCGAAGAATTCCGGCTCGTCGATGCAGCCGTACTTGACCACCTCGGCATAGCCGGCCAGCACCTGGCGGCGCGGCAGGCTGGTCAGCGCCTGGGTGTCGGCCAGCACCAGGCGGGGCTGGTGGAACGCGCCCACCAGGTTCTTGCCGTGGCGGGTGTTGATGCCGGTCTTGCCGCCCACCGAACTGTCCACCTGGGCCAGCAGGGTGGTGGGCACCTGCACGAAATCCAGGCCGCGCTGCAGGATGGCCGCGGCGAAGCCGGTGAGGTCGCCGACCACGCCGCCGCCCAGCGCCACCACCATGGTGGAGCGCTCGCAGCGGGCTTCCAGCATGGCGTCCACCAGGGCTTCCAGGTGCGAGAAATCCTTGGTGGCTTCGCCATGGGGCAGGACGGTGTTGAGATGCGTGATGCCGGCCTTGTCCAGCGAGGCCAGCACGCGGTCGAGGAACAGCGGCGCCACCGAATCGTCGGTCACCACGAAGGCGCGCTTGCCGCGCATCACCGGCGCCATCAGCTTGCCGACCCGGTCGATCAGGCCCGGGCCGATGTGGATGTCGTAGCTGCGGTCGCCCAGGGCGACGTTCAGCGTCTCGGTGGTCATGGCGAATGCTCCAAAGTACGGGCCAGTTCGTCCAGCACCTTGGCGACCGTCACCTCCGGCGGTTCGTCGGTGGTGTCGACGGTAATGTCGGCCTGGGCGTAAAGGGGATAGCGCGCATCCATCAGCCGGGACAGGATCTCGCGCGGATCGCCGGTCTTCAGCAGGGGCCGGTGGTCGCGCCCGGCGGTGCGCTTGACCAGCAGGTCGAGATCGGCGCGGATCCACACCGAGGTGGCGCCTTCCTTGATGCGGGCGCGGGTGTCGGGGTCGCAGAAGGCGCCGCCGCCGGTGGCGAGCACGCGGGGCGCCCCTTCCATCAGCCGGGCGATCACCTTGCGCTCGCCCTCGCGGAAGGCGGGCTCGCCGTATTTGGTGAAGAATTCGGAAATGGTGCAGCCGGCGGCAGCCTCGAACTCGGCGTCGGCGTCGACGAAGGGAACGCCCAGCCGCGCCGCCAGGCGCCGGCCCACGCACGACTTGCCGGCGCCCATCAGCCCCACCAGCACGATGGGGCGGCGCAGGCGGCTGGCGACGCCGTCGGCCGTGTCATGCGCCATCAGCTTTGGTCCCGCCGTTGATCAGCGCGCGATGCGCCGATACACTGCCCCACATTCGCCATGGTCGAACCCTAGCCTTTTTCCGCGTGCCGGCCCAACACGATGATTGTCGCGGGCCCAAGCGCCGAAGGTCGGGGCAAGACCCGAAACAGGTCATCGCCCCTGCCGCTTTTATCCGCCCAGGCCTGGGCGTGTCCAGAAGTCATAACGAAGGTTCTCAACCACCCATGAGCAAGATCGCCGGAGTGCTGGTCGTCCTGGTGCTCGCCGTCATCGTCGGCGGCGGCATCTTCCTTGCCACCTTCGACCTGCCGCCGCCATCGGCCAAGGTCGAGAAGGTGATCCCCGATGACCGACTGCCGCGCTAGGCGCGGGTCGGCGCAGGCCCGCCGCCTGGCGGCGGGCCTGGTCGCCGTCGCCGTCCTGGGTTCCGCCGCCGCGCAGGCCCAGGCTCCGCTCTCCACCTACGACCCCGAGACCATGGAACTGGCCGAGCCGGCCGCCCCCGGTCGCGACGCCAAGGTGGTGGTCAACGAGTTGAAGGCCCCGTCCGCCGAATCCGTCGGCGTGCTCGACCAGGCCCATGGCGGTTTCGCCGCCAATCTGTGGGCCGGCACCCCGGCCGCGGTGGCCCGCAAGCTGATCCCGCTGCTGCCGGCGGCGCCCGCCTCGCAGGTGGTGCGCAGCCTGGAACGGCGCCTGCTGCTGACCGCCGCCGCCGCCCCCGACGGCGCCGTCGAGGGCGACCGCCCCTCCCTGGTGGAGTTGCGTGCCGAGCGCCTGTCCGCCATGGGCGACAGCGACGGCGTGGTGCAGTTGGCCGCCGTCGCGCCGCAGGCGGTGGAGGGGCCGGTGATGCAGCGGGTCAAACTGGATGCCCTGCTGCTGTCGGGCGACACCCAGGGTGCCTGCGCCGACCAGCCCAGGGACGGCAGCCAGCCCAAGCTGGCGGTGCTGTGCAATTTCCTCGTCGGCAAGACGCTGGAAGGCAATCTGGGCCTGGACCTGCTGCGCGAGCGCAAGGATGCCGACCACGCCTTCGTCGTCGCCGCCGAGACGCTGTCCGGCCTGCCGCCGGTGCCCGCCGACAAGGTCAGGCTGGACGAGGTGACGCCGCTGCACCTGGCCACCTTCGCCGCCGCCAAGATGCCCCTGCCCGCCGATGCGGTGGGCAAGGCCCCGCCGGCGGTGGCCAAGGCGGTAGCCATGTCGTTCTCCACCCCCTTCGAAGTGCGGCTGGCCGCCGGCGAACGCGCCGAGGCGGCCGGCGTGCTGCCGCCCGAATCCCTGCGCAAACTGTACCTGGAGGCGACCTTCGCCCCCGACGAAATGGGGGCGCCGCTGGCCAAGGCCGAGACGGTGGGCGGGCGGGGCCGCGCCCTGCTGTTCCGCGCCGCCACCGACCAGCCCGATCCGGTGATCCGCGCCCATTTCATCGCCAAGGCGCAGGAACTGGCTGCCGCCAGGGGCCAGACCACCTCCACCGCGCGGGTGTTCGCCCTGCTGCTGGCCGACGCCAAGCCCGATCCGGCCCTGGTCACCGTCGCCCCCGCCTTGGCCCGCGCCAATCTGGCGCTGGGCCGCGCCGAGGCGGCGCAATGGCTGGAGCTGGCCAAGACCGATCCGGCCGCCGCCAAGGCGGTGGAACGGCTGTGGCCGTTGAATGCGGTCGCCGCCGCCGCCCCGGGCCAGCCGGTGGGCACGGTGGGTTTGGCAGCTTGGCGCACCAGCCTGGAAGGCCTGCCGCCCGAGGTCGCCGCCCGCCGCGCCGCCGTGGTGCTGGGCAGCCTGTCGGCCCTGGGCGCCAAGGTCCCCGATGCCGCCTGGCTGGACACCCTGGCCCTGCCGGCCGGCGGCATCAAGCCCGGCCTGTTCGCCCTGCTGCAAAGCGCGGCGCTGGAGGCCCGGCTGGGCACCACCCTGCTGGCCGCCCTGGCCGGCCTGGGTGACCAGCCGCTGGACAAGGTGGACGTCATCAGCCTGACCGAGGCCATCAGCGCGCGCTCACGGTGGTGGGTCTGGGCGGCGACGCCCGCAAGCTGGCCATCGAGGCCATGCTGGCCAACGGAGTGTAGTTTGGGACACGGATGGACGCGGATAGACACGGATAAACCCTTTTCATCCGCGTTCATCCGTGTCCATCTGTGTCACTGAATCATGTCCCGCCAGATCGAAGCCTTCCTGGAGATGATGAGCGTCGAGCGCGGCGCCTCGGCCAATACGCTTGACGCCTATCGCCGCGACCTGGAGGACCTAGCGGGCTTCCTGGCCCGCCGCGGCACCGATGCCGCCAAGGCCGGCGGCGCCGACCTGTCCGCCTATATGCGCGCCCTGGCCGATGCCGGCCTGGCCACCCGCACCCAGGCCCGCCGGCTGTCCTGCCTGCGCCAGTTCTACGGCTTCGTCTATGCCGAGGGCTGGCGCCCGGACGACCCCACCTCGCGCCTGGATTCGCCCCGCCTGGGCCGGGTGCTGCCCAAGGTGCTGGGCGAGACCGAGGTGGACGCCCTGCTGGCGGCCGCCCGCGACCTGCCGCCGCCCCAGGGGGTGATGATGACGGCGCTGCTGGAACTGCTGTACGCCACCGGCATGCGGGTGTCGGAACTGGTGGGTCTGCCTTTCGCGGCGGTGGCCCGCGACCCCGAGATGCTGGTGGTGCGCGGCAAGGGCGACAAGGAAAGGTTGGTGCCGCTGTCCCAGCCGGCCCGCCGAGCGGTGAAGGACTGGCTGGCGGCGCGGGCGGAACTGCTGGGCAAGAAGCCCTCGCGCTGGCTGTTCCCGTCCTACGGCAAGAGCGGCCACCTGACCCGGTCCGCCTTCGCCAAGCACCTGATCAAGGTCGGCATGACCGCCCACATCGATCCGCGCCGACTCAGCCCCCACGTGCTGCGCCACGCCTTCGCCACCCACCTGCTGGCCCACGGCGCCGATCTGCGCGTGGTGCAGGAGCTGCTGGGCCACGCCGACATCGCCACCACCGAGATCTACACCCACGTGCTTGACGAGCCCAAGACCCGGCTGGTGCAGCAGCACCACCCGCTGGCGGGCTCCCTGGCGCGATTGATGAAGCCGAAGGCGTGACTGTGCTATAAGCGGCACAATCCGCTTCAACCCAGGACTTGGCGATGATCCTCTATACCCTGCGCTGCTCCCACGACCACCATTTCGAGGAATGGTTCTCCAACTCGGCCGATTACGACGCCAAGAAGGAAGCCGGCGAACTGAAGTGCCCGGAATGCGGCGACACCCAGGTGGGCAAGGCGATCATGGCCCCCAAGGTGGCCAAGGCGGCCGCCGCGCCGGCCCCGGCCTGCATGCCGGGCGGCGCGGGTGGCGGCTGCGGCGGCTGCGCCTTCGCCGGCCAGCACTAGCCGTTTCGCAGAGTCGACACGTGCCCATGCGAACACTAGAGAGGCACTTATCAACGATAGCGTGCATATCTTGATGACCGAGAACGGCATTCGCGGCATCATCACCGCCTGATAGGGCACGCCGTGGCAACAGAGTGTTTCCGTTTCTTCGGGCTGCGGTTTTTTGCGGACCCTGGCATTATGGCGGCATTAACGGAGACTGCCCATGTCCCGTCTGCCTACTGTGTTCGTCTCGCATGGCTCGCCCATGACCCTGGTGGAGCCCTCGGCCGCCCGTAGCTTCCTGTCGGAGCTGGGGGGTCGCTGCCACGCCCGCGCGCCGTCCTGGCGGTATCGGCCCATTGGGCCACCGGGGCGCCGGCCGTCTCGCACGCGGCGCAGCCCGAGACCATCCACGACTTTTTCGGCTTTCCGCCCGTGCTGTACGGCCTGGACTATCCGGCCCCGGGCGCGCCCGAACTGGCGACGCGGGTGGCGGAGTTGACCAGCGCCGAGACGGTGGATTATGGCCTGGACCATGGCGCCTGGGTGCCGCTGCGCCTGGGCTGGCCCGAGGCCGACATTCCGGTCGCGCAGCTGTCGGTGCAGCCCCAGCGCGATCCGGCCCATCACTGGCGGCTGGGCCGTGCGCTGGCGCCCCTGCGCGACGAGGGCGTGCTGATCCTGGCCTCGGGCGCCGCCACCCACAACCTGCGCGCCTATTTCAGCAACGACGAGCGGGCCGCCGAGCGGTCCCGCAGCTTCACCGACTGGCTGAGCGACGCGGTGACCCAGGGGCGTACCGACGAGTTGCTGGACTACCGCGCCCGCGCGCCCGAGGCGGTGTTCGCCCATCCCACCGACGAGCACCTGCTGCCGCTGTTCGTCGCCCTGGGCGCGGGCGGTGGCGCGGGCCGGGTGCTGCACCGCAGCCTGGACGGCTCGCTGGCCATGGACACCTATGCCTGGGGGTAAAATCTACCGCCCGGCAATTTCACCCTAGGTCGCTTCTTCCTTGCGCTCGGCGTCCAGCGCCGCCTGCATCTCCTCCTTGCTGGCGTGGCTGAGGAAGAAGCGGCTGTAGACCTGCTCGTCGGACAGGCGGGCCAGATCGTCGGCGCTCAACGTGCCCCGGAAGGCGGCGAAGGCACCGGGATCCTTGTCCGCCAGCGCTCGGCCGGCCTCGACGAAGCGCGTCGGCATGGCGAAGCCGAAATCGCCGTCGGTTCCGCGTTCGGTGAAATCCGTGCCCAGCATCTTGGCGAATTCCCGTTCGGCGTCCTGGGCGGATTGCCAGGATTTGTCCGCCTTTTTCAGCATCTCCTTGACCTTCTTGGTCAGGTCGGCATGGGCGGGATCGGTGCCATTGAAGATGGCCTCCAGCACGTCGCCCTGGGGATGGGGCGAGTTGGGGCTGTCATCGGGGCCGGCATTGCGCTGGCGCAGGGAATAGAACTCGAAATGGTCGCCGCTGCGGCGGTAGCCCACAGACTCGGAAATAGGAAAACCCAGGGTGTCGCCCACCAGATTGAAAGCGGCACGCATGCTCTCGGCGAAGTCCCATGAGCAACGTTCGCTACGGGCGCGCGCTTCCGCCATGCTGGCGTCGCGGGCAGCGGATGCTTCGGGGTCCATCAGGCCGGCGGGAAAGCCGGCGGGCCACTTAGGTTCGGCGGCGCGCGCCTCTTCCGCCCGAGGAGAATCCTCGACGATCTCTTGGGCCGACAGGGCGGTCAGGAAGCCGTGCGCCGCCTTCGGCTTGGGCGCGGCGGCGGACTGGCCGGCGGTGTAAGACTGGCTGATGGCGTCGAGCATGGGGTCCCTCCGTTTCGACAACGAACGGGGCTTTCCCAGCAACCGGCATGCCACCATGAGATGTGATGCCGGCAATAAAGAAAAGGCGCCCCGCGGGGCCCAGCCCCTACAGTGAGGTGTAAAAGGGATATTGACGCCCGTGCCCCTATCGGCTCCAATGCCGGTCTGGGTACGGGCGTCATCGTTTTGGGGCGGGCATGCCAGAAAAGGAACAAAACGGCAACAGTGAAGTCGGCCCAGGCATCAAGTCGACTCCGGCCGCTTCCGAGATGGGAAACCCACCCGAGAGTAAGACCAGGCCAATCCCACTCCCAGAGGGCACTATTCAAGTCAATGTCTGCAAGACGCCCGGCTGCGTAAACTTCTGTGTGGCGCCGAGCTTACTTCCGCAGAAGAAAGGTCGTGGACACAAGTCTTCAGACGGATACAAGGTGTCGGGCGAAAGCACCGGCCATGCCAACATTATTTGTCAACACTGCAACAAGTCAACCAGGTTGAAGAGTAACAAGGCGGTGGCCGAGGAATTTCGCCGCCAGGGCCGCCACCTGTTCCAGCCCCTCGCCTATCCGCTGCCCAAACCCGGCCTGCGCCAACCACGATCCACAAGGCCATCCGGCAGACCTATTTCGGCGCCACGGCCTGACGCGCGATGGCTCTCCCCGGTTCTGTTGCAGGCTCTGCGGCAGAACCATGTCGGTGAAGGGGCCAACCCACAAGCAGCGCCGCACCGACGCCAACTCGTCGATCTTTCGGCACTTGGTCAACAAGACCCCGTTCAGCCGTCTGTGCGAGTTGGAGGACATCAGCTTCTCCAGCCTCTACGGCAAGATCGAATTCATCTACCGCCAGTGCGCCCTGTTCGCCGCCGCCCGCGAGGCCAGGCTGCCCTCCATGGACCTGGGCGAGCGGTCGCTGTCGACCGACAAGCAGGATTACATCGTCAACTGGGGCGACCGGGCCAAGCGCGAGACCATCCAGCTGACCGCTGTCGCCACCGCCGACGTGCGCAGCGGCTACGTCTTCGGCTTCACACTCAACTTCGACCCGGACCTAACGCCGCAGCAGGTCGAGGCGATGTGGCGGGCCAGCGGCGACGCCCAGAAGAAACCGCACATGCGCGACCTCGCCCGCGTATGGACCATGGCCGACTACATGGCGTCCCGACAGAAGTCGCCGCCGATGGACCGCGCGCTGGTGCCCAGGACCGGCGAGTTCGTCGACGTCAACGACACGGTGCGGCCGGACCTGGAGGTGCCCGAAGTCGTCATCCAGGGCCAGCAGCTGCCGAAGACCGGCGTCCAGGTCCATGCCGATTACCTGGTGCACGGCCACTACCATCTGCTCCGCCACCTGTTACGCGGCGCCTCGAAGCTGAACCTGTTCGTCGATGCCGAGGCGGGCATGCTGACGGCCTGCATGGGCGCGTTCGCCGACTGGATCGCCGAGCAGCGGGCCGATGTGGTCCAGGTCCGCATCACCAAGGATCTGACCGTCGACGAGCGGCGGACGCTGATGGCGAAGACGGCGAAGGTCCGCGCCGTCCTGGCCGAGAACTTCCCCGAACTGAGCGACTGGGAGATCAAGATCGACCTGATGCGGCGGATCGTCGGCCAGAAGCGGAAGAACAGCCCGCTGCCATCGAACCGCCTGCAGAACCTCTGGCTGGCCGACCCGCTGCCCAATGGCGCCGAGCCGGATAAGACCATGCGGTTCGTGACCGACGTCGATCACCTGACGGACACCCAGGCGGCGATGCTGCTGGCGCGATCGACGCTTTGGCCGATCGACACGGTGTTCAACATGATCCGGCGCCGGGTAGCGATGTTCGAGCGCCCTGTGCAGTCGGTGCGCCGGGCACGGCGGATGTGGCACATCTACGCCGCCTACGATCCGGAGCGGGTGGTTCAGATGCTGGAGATCTTCCGGGTTTGGTACAACTACCTCTGGCGCGGCGACGACGACCGGACGCCAGCGGAGAAGCTGGGGCTGGCCGTGGGCAAGGTCCGCATGGACCACATCCTCGGCTACGACCTCCGCAACCTGGCCAACAGCCACTTCGACCAGGGCTGAGGCAGTCCAGCCGATCTCGTGGCAGCCGGAAGCAGTCTCCCCGGCTTGTTGCTTGCCTGAATAGGGCCGAATCTGCATCCTGAAACTAGGAGAGACCAGATGCCCAAGACCAATCTGCCCGCCGACTACACTGCGTGGCTCGGCGACCTGAAGACGATGATCAAGGAGGCCCAGCAGCGGGCCATCATGGCGGTCAACGCCGAGATGATCATGGTCTATTGGCGGATCGGCAACGATATCCTGGAGCGCCAGGAAGCCCAGGGTTGGGGCGCCAAGGTCATTGACCGCCTCTCCGCCGACCTTCGCTCCGAATTCGGCGGGGCTGGCTTCTCCCCCAGAAATTTGAAGTACATGCGGAGATCCGCGGCGGAGTGGCCGGATGTGCAATTCGTGCAGCAGGCTGCTGCACAAATTCCTTGGTTTCATAATTGCATCATCCTCGACAAGATCGAGGATTCCGATACCCGAAAATGGTACGTCAAAGCGGCTTTCAAGCACGGCTGGAGCCGCAATGTCCTGGTGCATCAAATCGAAACCCGACTACATGAGCGGACAGGCAAGGCGATCACCAACTTCGCCAAGACGCTCCCGCCATCCCAGTCCGACCTCGCCCAGGAGACCTTCAGGGATCCCTATGTCCTGGATTTTGTCGATCTGGCCGAGGGCGCCCATGAACGCCATCTCGAAGCGGCCCTGATCGAGAGGATCAAAGATTTCCTGATCGAGCTTGGCAGTGGTTTTTCCTACGTCGGCAACCAGTACCACGTACAGGCAGGCGGGAACGATTACTACTACGACCTGCTATTCTATCACTACCGGCTACACAGCTTCGTCGTCATCGACCTGAAAATGGACGAATTCAAGCCGGAATACGCTGGCAAGATGGCGTTCTACCTTAATGTTGCCGACGACTGCCTCCGGGGCGACGGCGACAATCCGAGCATCGGTCTGATCCTGTGCCGGGGCAAGAACGGCTTGGTGGTGGAGTACACCCTGCGCGACATGTCGAAACCGATCGGCGTGGCGGAATACCGCGTGCTGCCTCCTGATCTGGCCAAGGCGCTCCCCAGTCCGGATGAATTGGAAGAGAAGCTGTCCCAGGTCATCGAGAGCACGGAGACCGCACCTGAGGGCAACGAGTCCTCCGGGGTGAAGGCGCCGAAAGGCTAACCCAGACGCCGGGCACTCCTCCTCGGCCATCCTCCTGCATCAAGGCCAGTCGGCGCGCTCGGGCAGCATTCCGCGCCACGTCACCTTGCCGTCGACCAGGACATAGGCCGGGCAGCCGACCATGCTGCCGCAGACGGCCCCTGCCTCGACCCGCACCATCACCCGGCCGTCGCCTCCGTCCGCCGCCCACGCCTGCCACGGCGGCGCGGCCTCAGCCTGGGCGATGATCTCGGGTGCCACCGCCCGAACGGCCGCGACCTCGGCGACGGTGGCTTGCCGGTTGTAGACCATCTCGGCGGCCAAGGCGGGTCCCATCTGCAGGATGCAGGCCGCCACGATCAGCAATGGCCTATTCAAGGCTGCCTTCGTATTTCAGGTGGTCTAACAGCCCGCGCCACGTTTCGGCATGGCCGACCACGTAAGGCAAGTCCGTGGCAATGGCGCCGCCGTGGCGTGCGCGATCCTGGAGATGAATGCGGAACTGAAGGAGGACTCCTGGACGGATCCCTACGCGATGGCCAAGCGGGAACTCGCTCGCCACCGCATCCTCCCCCAGGTGGTCCTGGTCGAAGCCGAGCAGGCGGCGGATAAGTATCGGATGGCGGTGCGGGATTGCGTCCGCATGCTCGGCGTGGTGCCGACCAATGACGAAACCCTCGACTACGCTCCAGCCGCGATCACGGTGATCCAGTTGAACAAGGAGATAGTGGGCGGTGGCACCCGAGCCAGCCATGCTTTCCCGCTGGCTGCCCGTGTTCGCCAAGGGGCGCTCGAATGTGCGGTGCCTACCGAGAACGGCGAACCGGAGTGGATCCCCTATGCCGAGGCCGGTCTCCGTATCCTGTCAGGAAATTACGGCAAGTTCGGCCGCTCCCGCGACGACGAGACCGAGCAGAAATACGGGGCCTTCTTCGCCAATGTGTTGGAGCAGATCGATAGCCACGGTGCCTGCGCCGTGATCGCCGAGGCGGAGACCATCGCCCACAAGTGGCCGGGACTGCAGAACGGCAAGCTGATCTTCGACCACCTGCCGGTCACCAATCAAACCTTCACCCCGAGCAAGCTGCCCAACACCCGTATAATCAGGGTCAGCCCGGATCCAAAGAAGCAGCCCACCCATTATCACGAAGGAGAGAACAAGGACGTCTCCGGTTTCTTCGCATGGGAAGGCGCCGAGCGAACCTTCTACGCTCTGAAGGTCGCGCCCCGGTCGGCGAAGACGGTGAAGGGAAACTCCGTCATCTCACGGCATCTACCCGAGGACAGCAACATGCGCCGGGATGACGCCGTGCGTCAGCTGATGCAGCTGGATGAGATCTGCGTCGTTTTCTGCCAGCCCGACGATGATTTCCAGTCTCTCGCGCTGCTGACTCACCGGCTACGCCAGGTCCACGCCCAATTCAGCGATGACACACGCAAGCCGTTTCCGCTGCATGAACTGCGTCTCCTTGGCCGGAGCGCCACCCTGTGATCATGTGGGACTACGACGACATCGACCGATGGGGGCCGGTGCTGCGGCAACACATCGCGCCGATGTTCCACGCCGATATCGAGCACATCCTTGCCGAAGCTGCCCCTGAGTTCGTCGAGGACGCCTGCGATCTTCTCCTCGATCATTTGCTGGTGCCGCGCGAAGCCCTGGCGTCAGCCCTGGTCGACTGGATCGCAGCGCAGACGGTTGCCGCCTATCATGGAACCCGATTGACCGAGGATGAGGTCGCCGACGTGCGCCGTAACGGCCTGCGCCGATTGGCCGCCGTCGATCGAGAACCTCGATTGCGGCGGGCACTGTCCCGGCACCCGTGCTGGTCCGAGGTTGAAGGACAGTTGACCACCGCCATCGACCACTTCGGGCCAGGCAATGGCTGCGGGCGCCGTGAGGGTCAGGTCCATGCGACCCTCTCCCGCGCAGGGTTGGTCGACGGCTTCAACCACTACATTGGCCACGGCTCCGAATTCGACCAGCGTGTGGCCCAGCACCTGCTCGGCGACGACGGCCTGGACTTGTTGGCCGTCGATGGCGACCAGTACGTTATCAAGCTGGCGGTGCCGGGCACGGTGGCCTTGCAGGCCAACAATCCATTCAGGTTCGACCACGAAGACTTCCAGGACATGATCCGGCACCTACTCCAAGCCTGGGCATTCAAGCTGGCCTTCCCGGAGTGGCAGTGCGCCAGCATGCGGATCGACTCCGGGCTGATCTTCTATGATGACGTTCCCGCCGAATGGATTTTCGAGATCGCGCGCCTGTAACCCGACGCATCTTTCCTTGCCCACCTGAAAGAAAACGGTCGCGTGGAAGCGGCGGGGCGTATCACCCGGAGAACACGGGATGCCAAAAAGGTTGAAGCCGCAGGAACCCTAGGGAACCTGCGGCTTCTGGCGTTTTGAAAGGGGCTATACCCCTTTACACCTCATTGTAGGGGCTGGCCCGCGGGGCGCCCTTCCCGTTGGAACCAGCCGGGCTTAGACCAGCTTGTCCAGCTCGCGGACGATGGCCTCGCCCATGACCGTGGTGGACACCTTGGCCTTGCCCGGCGCCATGATGTCGGCGGTGCGCAGCCCGCCCTTCAGCACGTTCTTCACCGCCGTCTCGATCAGGCCGGCGTCCTTGTCCATGTTGAACGAGTAGCGCAGACACATGGCGAAGGACAGGATGGTGGCCAGCGGGTTGGCGATGTCCTTGCCCTGGATGTCCGGGGCCGAACCGTGCACCGGCTCGTACAGGGCCTTGCGGTTGCCATTGGCGTCGGCGGCGCCGAGCGAGGCGGACGGCAGCATGCCGAGCGAGCCGGTCAGCATGGCGGCGCAGTCGGACAGGATGTCGCCGAACATATTCTCGGTGACCATGACGTCGAACTGCTTGGGATTGCGCACCAGCCGCATGGAGGCGTTGTCCACGTACATGTGGCTCAGCTCCACATCCTGGTACTCGGTCTGCTGCAGCTTGATCATCTCCTCGCGCCACAGCACGGTGCATTCCAGCACGTTGGCCTTGTCCACCGAGCACAGCTTCTTGTTGCGCTTGCGGGCCAAGTCGAAGGCGGCACGGCCGATGCGCTGGATCTCACTGGTGGTGTAGGTCAGGGTGTTGACGCCCTTGCGCTGGCCGTCGGGCAGCGTCTCGATGCCGCGCGGCTGGCCGAAATACAGGCCGCCGGTCAACTCGCGCACGATCATGATGTCGAGGCCCGACACCACTTCCGGCTTCAGGGTCGAGGCGTCCACCAGGGCGTCGAACACCAGGGCCGGACGCAGGTTGGCGAACAGGCCCATCTCCTTGCGGATGCCCAGCAGGCCGCGCTCGGGCTTCTTGTCGAAGGGCAGGTCGTCCCACTTGGGGCCGCCCACCGCGCCCAGCAGCACCGCGTCGGCCGCCAGGGCGGCGTCCAGGGTCTCCTGCGGCAGCGGGGTGCCGTGCACGTCGTAGGCCGAGCCGCCGATCAGGCCCTCGGTGATGTCGAATTCCACATTCCGCTTCTTGCCCATCCAGTCGATGATGCGGCGGACCTGGACCATCACTTCCTGACCGATGCCATCGCCGGGCAGGATGAGAAGCTTCTTGGCGGCCATATGTCTTATCCTTTCTTCAAGCGTCATGGCCGGGCTTGACCCGGCCATCCACGTATCGTGGGAACCCACACCGCCGTGGATGCCCGGGTCGCGCCCGGGCATGACGGCAGGGAGAATGTGGTTACAGCCAGGGCGCCGACTGCTTGCGCGCCGCCTCGAACGCTTCGATCTTGGCGTTCTTCTGCAGCGTCAACCCGATGTCGTCCAGGCCGTTCAACAGGCAGTGCTTGCGGAACGAATCCACCTCGAAGGCGGTCTTCGAGCCGTCGGGGGCGGTGATCACCTGGTTTTCCAGGTCCACCGTGAAGGTGGCGTTGGCGCCGTTCTCGGCCTGCTTCAGCAGGGCCTCCACCTGCTCGGTGGGCAGCTTGATCGGCAGGATGCCGTTCTTGAAGCAGTTGTTGAAGAAGATGTCGGCGAAGCTGGGGGCGATGACGCAGCGGATGCCGAAATCGGCGATGGCCCACGGCGCATGCTCGCGCGAGGAACCGCAGCCGAAATTGGCGCCGGCCACCAGCACCTTGGCCGAGCGGTAGGCCGGCTTGTTCAGCACGAAGTCGGCGACTTCCTTGCCGTCGTGGGTGTAGCGCATCTCGTCGAACAGGTTCTTGCCCAGACCCGTGCGCTTGATGGTCTTCAGGAACTGCTTGGGGATGATCATGTCGGTGTCGACGTTGATCATGGGCAGCGGGGCGGCGACGCCGGTGAGAACGGTGAACTTTTCCATCGCGTCTATCCCCTTACAGCGAGCGCACGTCGGTCAGCTTGCCGGTCACCGCGGCGGCGGCGGCCATGGCCGGGCTGACCAGGTGGGTGCGTCCGCCGCGGCCCTGGCGGCCTTCGAAATTGCGGTTGGACGTGGAGGCGGAACGCTGGCCCGGCTTGAGCTGGTCGGCGTTCATGGCCAGGCACATGGAGCAGCCCGGCTCGCGCCACTCGGCGCCGGCCTCGATGAAGACCTTGTCCAGGCCCTCGGCCTCGGCCTGTTCCTTGACCAGGCCCGAGCCGGGAACGATCAGCGCCTGCACGCCGGCCGCCACCTTGCGGCCCTTGAACACCTCGGCGGCGGCGCGGAAGTCCTCGATGCGGCCGTTGGTGCACGAGCCGATGAACACCACGTCGACGGCGATGTCGGTGGCCTTCATGCCGGCTTCCAGGCCCATGTAGTCCAGCGAACGCTCGACGGCGCGGCGCTTGGCCTCGTCCTTGATGTCGGCGGGCACCGGCACGGTGCCGGTGATCGGGATGACGTCCTCGGGGCTGGTGCCCCAGGTCACCTGCGGCACCAGATCGGCGGCGTTCAGTTCCACTTCCGCGTCGAACTTGGCGTCGGCGTCGGTGAACAGGGTCTTCCAATAGGCGACGGCGGCCTCGAAGGCGGCGCCCTTGGGAGCGCGCGGCTTGCCCTTGACGTAGTCGAAGGTGGTCTGGTCGGGGGCGATCAGGCCGGCGCGGGCGCCGCCCTCGATGGCCATGTTGCAGACCGTCATGCGGCCTTCCATGGACAGGCTGGTGATGGCCTCGCCGGCGAACTCGATGACGTAGCCGGTACCTCCGGCGGTGCCGATCTTGCCGATGATGGCCAGCACGATGTCCTTGGCGGTGACGCCGGCCGGCGCACTTCCCTTCACCGTGATGCGCATGTTCCTGGCCGGCTTCTGCACCAGGGTCTGGGTGGCCAGCACGTGCTCCACCTCGGAGGTGCCGATGCCGAAGGCCAGCGAACCGAACGCGCCGTGGGTGGCGGTGTGGGAATCGCCGCAGACGATGGTGGCGCCGGGCAGGGTGAAGCCCTGTTCCGGGCCGACGATGTGGACGACGCCCTGGCGGATGTCATCCATGCGGTAGTATTCGACGCCGAAATCCTTGGCGTTCTGCTCCAGCGTCTCGACCTGGATGCGCGACTCTTCGTTCTCGATGCCCTTGGAGCGGTCGGTCGTCGGCACGTTGTGGTCGGCGACGGCCAGGGTGGCCTCCGGGTGGCGGACCTTGCGGCCGGCCATGCGCAGCCCCTCGAACGCCTGCGGGCTGGTCACCTCGTGGACCATGTGGCGGTCGATGTAGAGCAGGCAGGTGCCGTCGTCCTGGACGTCCACCAGATGGGCGTCCCAGATCTTGTCGAAGAGAGTACGCGGCTTGGACATGGGGTCTTCCTCGAGACGTAACAAACCGGGCGGAGCAGGTTCCGCCACTGATGCGCCGTTATAGCGAAGCCCCGCAGCTCCGGGCACCCGGGGATTCCCAGGTGACCGGAGCATGACGGGGCAAAGCAGGGCGCGCAAAGGCGGTCCGGACCGGCCGGGCCGCCCCCGGGCCTTATTCCTGGCTCGCGGCCTCGGCGGCGGCAGCCTCGGCCTTGGCGGCCTTGGCAGCCTTCTGGGCTTCCACGGCGGCGGCCTTGTCGGCGGCGGCGGCGACGCGCTCGGCGGCCGACACCTTGGCAGAGTAGCCAGTGGTCTGCTCGGCGATACGGGCCGACTTGCCGCGGCGGTCGCGCAGGTAGTACAGCTTGGCACGACGCACGTCACCACGGCGGATCACCTCGATGGAGGCGATGTTGGGGGAGTAGAGCGGGAAGATACGCTCCACGCCCTCGCCGTAGGAGATCTTGCGCACGACGAAGTGGCTGTTCAGGCCATCGTTCTTGCGGGCGATGCAGACGCCTTCATAGGCCTGCACGCGTTCACGGTTGCCTTCGATCACCTTGACGTTGACCTTGACGGTGTCGCCCGGAGAGAACTCGGGGATCGTCTTGCCTTCGGTCAGCTTGGCGATCTGCTCCTGCTCGAGCTGCTGAATGATGTTCATCTACTTGCCCTCACTATCCTTGGCAGAGGCATACCGGTCCCAAAGATCCGGTCGGCGTGTCCTGGTTATGTCCTCCGACTGACGACGGCGCCAGTCGCGTATCTTCTCGTGGTGGCCCGAGATCAGCACCTCGGGCACCGCCCGGCCCTGCCACTCGGCGGGACGGGTGTAGTGGGGATATTCCAACAGACCCCACTCGAAACTTTCCTCGGCCAGCGTCTCCTGGTTGCCGATCACTCCCGGCAACAGGCGGACGACGGCGTCCAGCAGGACCAGCGCCGGGAGTTCGCCCCCCGACAGCACGAAATCGCCCAAGGACACCTCGAGTGCTTCGTGCGCGTCCAGCACCCGCTGGTCAACTCCCTCGAAGCGGCCGCACAGGATGGTCGCACCCGGCCCGGCCGCCAGGTCCCGCACCAGCGCCTGATCCATCAGCCGCCCGCGCGGAGTCATGTAGATCAACGGGCCGCTGCCGCCGCACCCCGGATGGCCGCGTCCAGAACATCCGGACGCATCACCATGCCGGCGCCGCCGCCGAAGGGAACGTCGTCGACCGAGCGGTGCCTGTCCGTCGCGAAATCGCGAATGTTCACCGCATCCAACGACCAGGTTCCCTTCGCCAGGGCCCGCCCGGCCAGCGACTGGCCCAGCGGTCCCGGGAACATCTCGGGGAAGATGGTGAGCACCGTGGCGTGCCACGGCGCGCTATTCACCTCGTTCCCCACCCTGACCTTCCTCATCCTCGGCAAATTCCGGCGGGTCCACCACCAGCCGTCCATTCGCCACATCCACCACCGGCACCGCCGCCTTGGTGAAGGCAACCATCAGGCTGCCTCCGGCGGTCAATCCGATGTCCAGCACCTCGCCGGCACCGAAATCGGCCACCCCGCGCACGGTGCCCAGCACCGTTCCATCCACCGCCTCGGCCTTCAGCCCCACCAGGTCGGAATAGAGGAATTCGTCCTCCTCCGTTTCCGGCAGGCGCTCGCGGGGCACGTACAACTTCGTCCCCCGCAGGGCTTCTGCGGCGTTGCGGTCCGCCACCCCCTCAAGCCTGGCGATGATGAGGCCCTTGACCTCGCCCATCACCTTGAGCTTGAAGCGGCTGGTCCCATCCTCGCTCTCCACCGGACCGTAGGCGGCCACATCGGCCGGATCGGCGGTGAAGCTCTTGACGCGGACCTGGCCGCGCACCCCGTGCGCGCCAACGATGGCGCCGACGCACACGCGGGCAACCATGGGCACTTACTCGGCGGCCGATTCTTCGGCGGCGGCAGCGCGCTCGGCGGCCTGCTTGGCGCGCTCCTGGGCCTTGGCCTTGGGAGCCGACTTCTTGGTCTGCTCGGGGCGGACCGGAGCGGGCACCAGGCCCTGGGCGGCGAAGATGCGCTCCAGGCGGTCGGTGGGCTGGGCGCCGACGGCCAGCCACTTCTTGGCGGCTTCGGCGTTCAGCACCAGACGCTCGGCGTGGTCCGACGGCAGCAGCGGATTGTAGGTGCCGATCTTCTCGATGAAGCGGCCATCGCGGGGGCTGCGGGCGTCGGCCACCACGATGCGGTAGAACGGACGCTTCTTGGCGCCGCCACGGGCGAGACGAGATCTTCAGAGCCATATTTTCAACTTCCCTCTAACTCGAAAACCTGAAACCAAAATTCACGCGGGCGCCTTCACCCCCTTGCCGTCATGCCCGGGCTCGACCCGGGCATCCATGGATCGCCGGGTCAAGCCCGGCGATGACGGGGAGAAGGGATCAGCGGCCGAATCCTTTCATGCCGGGGGGCAACAGCCCGCCCAGGCCATGTCGCATCAAACCCTTCTGCCCCAGCTTGCCGACCTTCTTCATCACGTCGGCCATCTGCTGGTGCTGCTTCAGCAACTTGTTGACGTCCTGCACCGAGACGCCCGAACCGGCGGCGATGCGCTTCTTGCGCGATGCCTTGATCAGGTCGGGATTGCGGCGCTCGGCCGGGGTCATGGACAGGATGATGGCCTTCTGGCGGCCCACCATCTTGTTGTCGATCTTGGCCTCCTTGATCTGGGCGGCCATTTTGCCGATGCCCGGCATCATGCCCAGGATGCCCTTGAGGTCGCCCATCTTCTCGACCTGCTTGAACTGGCTGAGCATGTCGTTGAGGTCGAACTTGCCCTTCTCGATGCGCTTGGCAAGCTTCTCGGCCTCTTCCTGCTCGATGGTCTCCATGGCCTTTTCGACCAGGGACACCACGTCGCCCATGCCGAGGATGCGGCCGGCGATGCGATCGGGGTGGAAGACCTCCAGCGCATCGAGCTTCTCGCCCATGCCCAGGAACTTGATGGGGCGGCCGGTGACGGCGCGCATGGACAGCGCGGCGCCGCCGCGCGAATCGCCGTCCACGCGGGTCAGCACGATGCCGGTGACGCCTACCTTCTCGTTGAACTCGCGGGCCAGCGTCACGGCGTCCTGGCCGATCATGGCGTCGGTGACCAGCAGGGTTTCCACCGGCTTGGCCACGTCGCGCACGGCGGCGACCTCGGCCATCAGCTCCTGGTCGATGTGCAGGCGGCCGGCGGTGTCCAGGATGACGACGTCGTAGCCTTCCTTGCGGCCCACATCCAGGGCACGCTTGGTGATGGCCACCGGCATCTCGCCCATGATGATGGGCAGCGAGCCGACCTCGGCCTGCCTGGCGAGGATTTCCAGCTGCTGCTGGGCGGCGGGGCGGTAGACGTCGAGCGAGGCGAGCAGGACCTTCTTGCGGTCCTTCTTCAGCCGGATCGCCAGCTTGCCCGAGGTGGTGGTCTTGCCCGAACCCTGCAGGCCGACCATCAGGATGACGGCGGGGGGCACCGCGTTGAGGTTCAGTTCGACCCCTTCGGTACCCAGAGTGGCGACCAGCTCGTCATGGACGATCTTGACCACCATCTGGCCGGGCGAGACGGACTTGACCACCTCCTGCCCGATGGCGCGATCCTTGACCCGCGCCACGAAATCCTTGACCACCGGCAGGGCGACGTCGGCCTCGAGCAGGGCTACGCGAACCTCGCGCAGCGCCTCGGTCACGTCGGCTTCCGACAGCGCACCGCGACCGGTGAGCTTGTCGAAGACAGCGGACAGACGTTGGCTCAGACTTTCGAACATCGAAACTCCTAACGAGTCACCCAAACGGAAACGCGCCAGTGCGCGTACCTTCGCGGACTGGCGGGCCACCGTGGTGGCGGTTTTCTCCAGAAACCCAGAGAGGCAGGGTTTGTACGCCCGCCGCCATGGGAGAGTCAAGCGTTTCCGCCTCGCTTGGACACAAGGGCCCGGGCCGTATCGGCAAGATGGGGCCCCACTTGCAAACCCGCTCCGTACCGCCCCATCCGATGCCACACGCCGAACTTGCCGAAACCCCCCAACCGGCCTAGAACCCTTGGGGTAGATGTCGCAAGAGGTGTTCGATGAAGTACGGCCGCAAGCGGGTGCTGGTGACGGGCGGTGCCGGGTTCCTGGGCTCCCACCTGTGTGAACGCCTGCTGGATCAGGGATGCGACGTGCTGTGCGTCGACAACTTCTTCACCGGCGCCAAGGACAACATCGCCCACCTGATGGGCAATCCGTATTTCGAGCCTGATCCGCCACGACGTCACCTTCCCGCTCTACGTGGAAGTGGACGAGATCTACAACCTGGCCTGCCCGGCCTCGCCCATCCACTACCAGCGCGACCCGGTCCAGACCACCAAGACCAGCGTGCACGGCGCCATCAACATGCTGGGCCTGGCCAAGCGCATCGACGCCAAGATCTTCCAGGCCTCCACCTCGGAAGTGTACGGCGATCCCGAGGTCCATCCGCAGGTCGAGGAATATCGCGGCTCGGTCAATCCCATCGGCCCGCGCGCCTGCTACGACGAGGGCAAGCGCTGCGCCGAGACCCTGTTCTTCGACTACCACCGCCAGCACGGCACCCGCATCAAGGTGGCGCGCATCTTCAACACCTACGGACCGCGCATGCATCCCGACGACGGCCGCGTGGTGTCCAACTTCATCGTCCAGGCCCTGGAAGGCCGCGACATCACCATCTATGGCGACGGCAGCCAGACCCGCTCCTTCTGCTATTGCGACGACCTGGTCGAGGGCTTCATCCGCCTGATGGCTTCCGGCGACGAGGTCACCGGCCCCATCAACCTGGGCAATCCGGGTGAATTCACCATGCTGCAGCTGGCCGAGACGGTGGTCCGCCTGACCGGTTCCAAGTCCAAGCTGGTGTTCCTGCCGCTGCCGGCCGACGACCCGCGCCAGCGCCAGCCCAACATCGCCAAGGCGCGCGAGACCCTGGGCTGGGCCCCCACCGTGCCGCTGGAAACCGGGCTGGAGCGCACCATCGCCTATTTCCGCAAGAAGATCGCCTGATCACCGGCCAAGCGAACTGCACCCTTCGTTGTACGCCGTTGCCAGGACGGGGTAACGCCGATACCATCGTCCTCGGGAGCGGAAGGTTTTGCACCCAGGCGTTGGAGTGACCGGGTGACCAAGGGCAGGGACACCGAGAGCCAGACGACCATCGCCGGCGGCCGCGCCGCCGGAGAAGGCGGCGCCGATTCCCCGCCCGACCCGGCCGCGGAACTGGCCGCACGGCTGAACGCCATCGCCATCTGTCTGCCCGGCTTCGCCTTCCAGCGCCGCATGGATGCCGACGGCACCCTGTCCTATCCCCAGTTCAGCGGCAATGTCCAAGCCGTGCTGGGGATGGCGCCCGAGGCCATGGCCATCAATTCCAAGGGGTGCCTGCACGTGGTCCATTGGGCCGACCGCGACGCCCATCTGAGCGCCATCCGCCTTTCGGCCGCCGCCCTGGACACCTGCGTCGAGGAATTCCGCGCCATCACCCATTCGGGCGAGGTGCGCTGGCTGAAGGGCGCCTCGCGGCCGCGGCGGCTGGATGACGGCGCCGTGGTGTGGGATGGCGCCCTGATCGACGTCACCGATGGCCGACGCGCCGAATTCCGCCTGGACATGCTGATGGAGCATGCCGCCGACACCATCCTGATCCTGGATGAGACCGGCGCCATCGACACCGTCAATGCCGCCGCCGAGCGGCTGTTCGGCTGGAGCGCGGCCGAACTGGCGGGCCAGTCCTTCGCCATCCTACTGGCCGAGGCCGAGCGGCGGCCCGGCCTGTTGGGCGAAGACGGTACCGGTGGCCTGGCCGGCGACGGCCCGCGCGAGTTGACCGGCCTGCGCAAGGACGGCACCACCTTCCCGCTGGAGATGTCCACCAGCGAAGTGCGCATGGAAGGCCACCGCCTGTTCGTCGCCATCGGCCGCGACATCACCGCGCGCAAGGCCACCGAGGCGGCGCTGCGCGAGAGCGAGCAGCGCCTAGGCGCCATCGCCGCCAACATGCCCGGCATGGTGTTCCAGCGGGTGCTGCGCGCCGACGGCCGGCTGGAATTCACCTACGTGTCCGAAGGCTGCCGCGACTTCCTGGGCGTCGAGCCCGAGGAGCTGATGGCCGATGCCCAGCTGTTCATGACCGCGCTGTCCTCGGACGAGCGCCAGCGCTTCCTGGCCGCGCTGGGCCGCTCGGCCCGCACCATGGAGCCGTTCGAGGAGGAAGTGGCGGCGCTCGGCCGCGACGGCCGGCGGCGCTGGCTGCGCGGCCAGTCCCGCCCGACCCGGCGCGACAACGGCGACGTGGTGTGGGACGGCATCATCATCGACGTCACCGACCGCAAGGTGGCCGAGCAGCGCCTGTCCTTCCTGGCCTTCTACGACCCGCTGACCCGGCTGCCCAACCGCACCGCCTTCCTGGAGCGCTTCACCGCCGCGCGCGAGGTCGCCCGCCGGAACCACAGCCTGCTGGCGGTGCTGAGCCTGGGCATCGACCGTTTCGGCATCATCAACGCCACCATGGGCCATTCGGTGGGCGACCAGGTGCTGATCGCCGCCGCCGACATCCTGCAGGCGGCCATCGGCCGCGAGGACGTGCTGGCGCGCGCCTCGGGCGACCGTTTCCTGCTGATGGTCGCCGGCCACGCCTCGAAGCGCGAGCTGACCGAGGCGGTGGAGCGGCTGCACGCCCTGGCCCAGGCCCCGGTGGCGGTGGCGGGCGAGGAGTTCGAGATTTCCGCCTCGACCGGCGTCGCCCTGTTTCCGCGCGACGGCGAGGATGCCGAGACCCTGATCAAGAACGCCGAGGCCGCGCTCCAGCGCGCCAAGGACCAGGGCCCGGCGACGCTGCAGGTCTTCACCAAGGAAATGAGCTCGCGCGCCGCCAAGACCCTGACCCTGCAGAACAAGCTGCGCCGCGCGCTGGAGCACGGCGAGTTCATCCCCTATTTCCAGCCGCAGGTGGACCTGGGCACCGGCGCCGTGGTGGGCATGGAAGCGCTGGTGCGGTGGAAGAGCCCGGAAATGGGCATGGTGGCGCCCGGCGAGTTCATCCCGGTGGCCGAGGAATCCGGCCTGATCGATTCCATCTGCGAGGTCATGCTCGACCAGTGCGCCCGCCAGAACAAGGCGTGGCAGGACGAGGGCCTGCCCGCCATCCCGGTGGCGGTCAACGTGTCGGGCCGGCAGTTCCAGTACGCCCGGCGCCTGATCGCCGCGCTGGAAACGACGCTGGAGCAAAGCGGGCTCGACCCCCGCTACCTGGAGATCGAACTGACCGAAAGCTCGGCCATGCGCGACGCGGAAAGCGCCATCGGCGTGGTGCACCAGCTGAAGGACATGGGCATCGCCTGCGCCATCGACGATTTCGGCACCGGCTATTCGTCGCTGTCGGTGCTCAAGCGCTTCCCCATCTCCAAGCTGAAGATCGACCGTTCCTTCGTCATGGACGTGATCACCGACCCCAACGACGCCGCCATCGTCGACGCCATCGTGGCCATGGCCAAGGCACTGAAGATGAAGGTCATCGCCGAGGGCGTGGAACATGCCCAGCACCTGGAATTCCTGCGCAACCTGGGCTGCGACCAGATGCAGGGCTACCTGTTCTCGCGGCCGCTGCCGGCCGAGGAGATGGGCCGGCTGATGGCCGAAGGCCGCCGGCTGCACTTCAACGAGCGCCGCAGAGCGTAAACTCCCTTCCAGCCCCGTACGGACATTGACGGCCGGCCCGCCGCCGCCCTATGAGAAGACCATGGACAGCCACCAGGACATCCCCCAGCCCAGCGGCGGCGCCATCAAGCATTCCTACACCATCCCCTGCGCCTCCGCCTTCCGCGACGCGGTGGAGGCGCTGGCCGTCCGGCGGCGGGTCAACGTGGGCGACATCGCCCGTTCGGTGCTGCTGGTCATGCCGCCGGCGCTGATCGCCGGCACCCTGGACCCCGGCGAACCGGCGGCCGACGACCGCGAGACGGTGATCCTGAAATCGGGACCCGCCCAGGGCCGGCCTTGGCGGCGCAAGCCGCGCCTGCAGGTGCGCATGGCGCCGGGCTACGACGTGGCCTTCATCCGCCGCGCCCTGGCCCTGGCCCTGGCGCTGGAGGCCGGCCACTTCGTGCTGAAGCTGGAAGACCCCAACGCCCCCGCCGAACCGCCTCCCCCGCCGCCGTCCCCGCCGCAGGAAACCAGCCGCGCCGTCGAAGCCGCCAACGAAGAGGTGGAACGCCTGCGCGCCATCATCAGCGTGCTGGCCTTCGAGCCGCTGCCCGACGGCATCTCCAGCCGGGACGAGGCGCTGCACGTTCTGGGCTTCCCGCCGGGCGCACGCCCCGACAAGCGCACCATCCGCGCCCGCTTCCGCATGCTGGCCACCATCCACCACCCGGACAGCCATTACGGCAGCCATCACCGCATGAGCCAGCTCAACCAAGCCATGGAATTGCTGCGGGACTAATCCGATCCGTTACGGGCAAGGAAACACGGATGCCCGCTGATGCGGGCGACGGATGAACACGAATGGACACGGCCCCGTTCAGACTTTAGCGGGTCGGCATTGCGGCACCTTATGGCGCGCCGGATCCGTGTTTATCCGTGTCCATCCGTGTCATGCCCCTGGCTACCGTCCAGCCTCCGCTGCGCGGCACGGCGGCGGGCCTCTTCGGCCACGTGCTTGTCGACGATGGCCTTGCCCACCGGGAACAGGGCCACGTTAGCCAGCTTGAGGTGACCCAGCGCCAGCGGGATGCCGATGATGGTGAGGGCGCAGGCGACCGCCGACACGACATGGCCCACCGCCAGCCAGACCCCCGCCAGCACGAACCACACCACGTTGCCCACCAGCCCCAGCGTCCCGGTGCCCAGATCGTCCTGGCCGGTGAGCAGCTTGCGGCTGACCGCCTCCTTGCCGAACGGCCACAGGGAATAAACGGCAATAGTCAGGCATGCCCGCGCCCAGGGCAGGCCGATGATGGTGATGGCCATGATCACGGCCGCCAGCAGCCAGCCCAGCGCCATCAGCAGGCCACCGAACACCACCCAGATCAGATTCAGAATCAGGGACATTCTCACCTCTTGTTGCTGGGGCCGCCGTTCAGCCGGCGGCGGCCTCCGCCGGAATCGGCTGGGGATGGACGTGCGAGGCCGGCAGGGTGAACAAGAAGGCGGAGCCGCTGCCCGGCCCGTCGGACTCCACCCAGATGCGGCCGTCGTGGCGCTGGACGATTCTGCGGCACAGGGCCAAGCCGACGCCGCTGCCCTCGTAGCGGTCGTTGGGGTGCAGGCGCTGGAACACCTTGAACAAGCGTCCGACCTGGTCGGGGGCGATGCCGATGCCGTTGTCCCGGAAGGCGAAGCGCCACGCGGCGCCGTCCCGCTCGGCCGAGATGTTTATGACCGGGGTCACATTCTCGGCATGGTATTTCAGCGCGTTGCCCAGCAGGTTCTGGAACAGCCGCTCGATCTCGTCGGGGCTGGCGAAGATGGCCGGCCAATCGCCGGTGACGGCGACCTGGGCACCGGTCTGCTGGATGACCGGCGACAGGAACAGCAGCGCCTCTTCCAGCACCCGGCGGCTGTCCACCCAATCCATGGGCTGGCCCATGCGGCCGACGCGGGAATATTCCAGCAGCGCCACCAGCATGCGGTCCATGCGCTTGGCGCCGTCAACGGCGAAACCGACGAATTCCTTGATCTCGTCGGTGGCCGCCGCGCCCAGGCGCCGTTCCAGCAGCTGGATGTAGCTGGCCACCATGCGCAGCGGCTCGCGCAGATCGTGCGAGACGGCATAGGCGAACTGCTCCAGCTCGGCATTGGAGCGGCTCAGCTCGTCCTCGAATTCCTTGCGGTGGGTGACGTCGAGGAACGAAGCCACCACGCCCGCCGGCATCGAATCCTCGGCCCCCCACAGCGGCGCCGTGTTGACCTCGACCCAGGTCACCCCGCCATCGGCCCGCCGCAGGCCCAGGATCTCGCCGTCGTGCCGCTGGCCGGTGCGCAGGGTCACCATCACCGGGTGATCCTCGCTGCGCATCTCGGAGCCGTCGGGATGGATGGCGCGCCAGCTGGGGTCGGCGGCGCTGCGCCCCAGCAGCTCGGCGCGCGGCACGGCGAAGATGCGCTCGGCCGCCGGGTTGCAGGCGACCGTGACGCCGTCGGGACCGTGGACCAGAATGCCTTCCATCAACGACTCCACCACCGTGCGGTAGCGTTCCTCGCTGTCCCGCAGCGCCCATTCGGCCAGGCGCTGCGAGGTGGTGTCGGTCACCGTCAGGATGGCGGCATAAGGCCTGCCGCCGGCGCCCATCAACGGGCGGGCGTTGATGTTCAGCCACTTGATCGCCCGGCTGTCGGTGCGCAGGCCCAGGGTGACGTTGTCCAGCGGCAGGCCGGTACGGGCGCACACCACGCTGGGGAAACGCTCCAGCGGCAGGGGCTCGCCGCCCGCGTCCACCACGTCCCAGCCCAGGCAGCCGCCGGTCCGGCGCAGGCGTTCGGCATCATAGGGGATGATGCGGGCGAAGCTGTCGTTGTGGAAGGTGATCTCGCCCGACGGCGCCACCACCGCCAGGCCCTCGGCCATCACCGACAGGGTGACCCGTTGCAGGTATTCCTGCTCGGCCACCGCCCGCGACACCCGGTCCGAGCGGCGGCTGAAATAGGCGATGACCGCCAGCGCCGCCACCAGGGCCAGGGTGGCGGCAGCGCCACGCAGGATGGTCAGCCGGTTGAGCTCGCGGGCGGGAGCCAGCGCCGCCTCCAGGCCGATGCCGCTGGCCAGCACCAGGCCGCCGGACAGGCGCTGCCAGGCATAAAGGCGCAGCACGCCGTCGCGGGCGCCCGTCTGCACATAGGTTCCGCTGTCCTCCGCACCGGGCCGCAGGAAGGGACGGTCGGCGGGCAGCCGGTGGCCGTAGGATTGCTGCGGCTCGCGCGTGCGCAGCAGGTAGACGCCCTCGGCATCCAGCAGGGTCAGCACGTCGGTGTCGTCGGCCTCGAATTTGCCCAGGCGTTCGGTCCAGCGGTCGGGATTGACGGCCAAGGCGACCACGCCGGCGAACCTGCCGTCCACCACCACGGCGCGGGCCACCTGCAGGCTCCATTTCCCGCTCAGCCGCCCCAGCACCGGCTGGTTCACCATCAGCGGCAGCGACGGGTCCCGGGCGAGGCGCTTGAAATAATCACGGTCGCCCAGATAGTTGCGCGGCGCGGAACCCAGCGAGGTGTAGGCCAGGGTGCCGTCGGCATCGATGCGGAACAACTGGTAGACCAGTTCGTCCACCCCCGACGACACGGCATCGCCGTAGAGGCGCAGGGCCTCGGGCCCCTGGGCGGCGGCGGTGGCGGCGGTGGTCAGGGTGACGCGGAAGCGGTCGAGGGTGGTTTCCACCGCCTCGGCGGCGGCATGCGCGGTGAAGACCGCGCGCCGGCGTGCGGCCTCGAAGGCCTCGGCCTCGTTCTTGCGCAGGCTCGTCGACAAGGTTCAGCCAGTAAAGGCCGATGAAGATCGCAGCCACCGCGATGATCGCGAGGCGAACATGGTCTCCGCCGAACCGAAAGTCCCGTCTTTGCGGCGATCCCGTCGCGTTCATGAGTCCCTTTCCGACGCCGGGCGAATGCCGCCCCTCCTCCCGGTTGATATGCTATCACGCTTATCGCCACACTCACATGCCGTTTGCGATAGACAGCGGCGCTGAACCAGACCGTCAGACATAGGCGGCCAGGCGGCCGCAAATGGTCACCAGCAGCCAGATGAGGATGGAAGCGGCGGCCTGCACCCGCCGGCGCCAGCCCGGCCGTTCCAACCGGAACAGGGCTGCGTTGGCGAGACCCAGCGCCACCAGGGCAAGCTTGGCCTGCATGAGCGGATTGGCCGCCAGGCCGGCGGCATCGGCGCTGAACAGCAGTCCGCCGGTGACCAGCAACACCGCCAGGGCGGCGCCGGCCATGCCGGTCAGGATCTGCGCGGCCGCCGCCAGCGGCACCACCCGTCCCAGGCCGAGGATGCGCAGGTCCAGCAGGATCACCGGCCCGAGCAGGAAGCCCAGCGCCAGCACGTGCAGCAGGTTGGCGGCGGGATAGAGGAACAGGGACGAGCGCATGGCCTCGCCCAAGGCCGAGCCCTGCAGTGCCACCGCCCAGGCGAAGCCGGCATGGTCCATGCCTAGCGCAGTTCCACCCGCTTGCCATCGACGGTGATGCGCTCGGCCCGCATCTCGTCGGCGTGCACCTTGCTGGGATAGCCTTCCACCCGCACCGTGGTGCCGGGTTTCAGCATGTCGGCCGGCAGGCCACGCGCCTGCATGCGCGACGGCGGCGCCAGCACCACGCGCCAGGGCTTGCCCTCGGCGGTCAGCCTCAGCTCGCCATGGGGGTTTTCGTAGCTCATGGCGTCGATGGGCGCGGTGAGCGTCAGCACCTTGGCGTCGTCATAGCTGCCCCAGCCGTGATGGGCCAAGGCGGGCGCGGCCAACAACAGGGCGACGCCGGAAAGCGGAATGAGCAGGCGCATGGGAACCTCCCGTGGGGGTTAGCCCACATATGGGAAGCTCGCCTCGGCGCCGCATCATGCCCAGGTGAAACCCATGCGCATCGTTGCCCTTCTGCTGCTGTTGCTGGCCACCCCGACCCTGGCCGAGGACGCCTCGGCATGGCGCATCCTGACCCAGCCGGGGGCGGTCGGGTTGATGCGCCATGCCGAGGCGCCGGGGACCCGCGACCCCGAGGGCTTCCGGCTGGAGGACTGCGCCAGCCAGCGCCAGCTCGACGACGCCGGCCGCGCCCAGGCCCGCGCCATGGGCGAGGCCGTGCGCCGCCACGGCATTCCGGTGGCGCGGGTCTATTCCAGCCAGTGGTGCCGATGCCGCGAGACCGCCGAATTGCTGGGCCTGGGCCGGGTGGACTTGCTGCCGGCGCTCAATTCCCTGCGCTGGGACCAGGCCGACCCGCCGGCCCAGCTGGCGGAAACCCGGCGAATCATCTCCGGGGCCTCGGGCCAAGCGGTACTGATGGTGACCCACCAGTTCAACATCACCGAACTGACCGGCGAGAGCGCCGCCTCGGGCGAGATCATCGTGGTCCGCGCCGCCATGAACGGTTCGCTCACCGTGCTGGGGCGCGTCTCGCCGCCATGATCAGGCCGCCAGCCCGCGCTTGGCCAGCAGCGCCCGCACTTCCGGTGGACGGCCGCGGAAGGCTTGGTAGAGGGCCATGGGGTCGCGGGTGTCGCCGGCGGCGTAGATGTCCTTGAGGCGCGCCGCCAGGGCGGGCTGGAACACGTCGCCGCTTTCCTCGAAGGCGGCGAAGCCGTCGGCGTCCAGCACCTCGGCCCACAGATAAGCGTAATAGCCGGCGGCATAGCCGCCGCCCGAGAACAGGTGGCCGAAATGGGCGGGGCGATGGCGGATGCCGATCTCCGCCGGCACGCCGATGCGCCGGCGCACCTCGTCCTCGAAGGCGTCCACATCGACGATGTCGGGCGCCGCCTGGGTGTGGAAAGCCAGGTCCAGCAGGGCGGCGGCAGCGTATTCCACCGTGGCGAAGCCCTGGTTGAAGGTGCGCGCCGACAGCAGCCGTTGCAGCAGCGCCTCCGGCATAGGCTCGCCGGTGTCGGCGTGGCGGGCGAAGCGCCGCAGGATGTCGGGCGCCGACAGCCAGTTCTCGAACACCTGCGAGGGGAATTCCACGAAGTCGCGGCGCACCGCCGTGCCCGATTGCGACGGATAGCGCACCTGGCTCAGCAGCCCGTGCAGGCCATGGCCGAATTCGTGGAACAGGGTCTTGGCGTCGTCGAAGGACAGCAGGGTGGGCGAGCCCTTGGCGAAATTGTTGTTGTTGACCACGATGGGCAGCACCGGTCCGTCCAGGGTCTCCTGGTCGCGATAGCTGCTCATCCACGCCCCCGACTGCTTGCCGGGGCGGGCGAAATTGTCGTGCAGGAACAGGCCGATGGGGGCGCCTTCACCGTCGACCACGTCGTAGGCGCGCACGTCCGGGTGATAGAGGGCCAAGTCGGTGCGCTCGCGGAAGCGGAGTCCGAACAGCCGGCCGGCGGTGTCGAACAGGGCCGCCACCATGCTGTCCAGCTGGAAGTACGGCTTCAGTTCGCCCTCGTCCAGGTCGTACTCGGCCTTGCGCACCTTCTCGGCGTAATAGCGCCAGTCCCAGGGAGCGATGGGCTCGTTCATGCCCTCGGCACGGGCCAGTTCGGCCAGCCTGGCGCATTCCGCCGTCGCGCGGCGCTTGGCCGGCTCCCACACCTGGGACAGCAGGCCCTCCGCCGCGGCGACGTCCTTGGCCATGCAGTCGTCCAGCCTGTAGGCGGCGTAGTCGGAATAGCCCAGCAGCCGGGCCTGCTCGGCCCGCAGCGAGACGATCTCGCGGATCAGCGGCCGGTTGTCGTGGTCGCCCGCATGGGCGCCGCGCCTGGTCCACGCCTCGTAGGCCTTCTGCCGCAGATCGCGGCGGGCCGAGAAGGTGAGGAACGGTTCCACCGAGGAGCGCGCCAGGGTGACCACCCATTGGCCGTCCAGCCCGCGCTCGCGCGCCGCCTGGGCGGCGGCATCGCGCAGGGGCGCCGGCAGGCCGTCGAGATCGCCCGCGCCCAGCACCAGCCGCCACTCCTTCTCGTCGTGCAGCACATTCTGGCTGAACGCCGTGTGCAGGCTCGCCAGCCGCTCGGAAATCTCCGCCATGCGGGCGCGGGATTGGGGCGACAGGGCGGCGCCGGAACGTACGAAACCCAGATGGGTGCGCTCCAGCAGCCGCATCTGCTCCTCGTTCAGGCCCAGCCCGTTGCGGCGGCGGTGGACATCGGCGACGCGGGCGAACAGCGCCTGGTTCAGGGCGATGGAATTGTGGTGCTGGGCCAGGCGCGGCGCCATGTCGCGCTCGATGGCGTCCAGGTCGTCGGTGGTGGCGCTGGCGGTCAGGTTGAAGAACACCGCCGAGACCCGGTTGAGCGCCCGGCCGCTACGCTCCAGCGCCTCGATGGTGTTGGCGAAGCCGGGCGCTTCGGCCGAGCCGGCGATGGCCTCGATCTCCGCCAGATTCTCGGCCATGGCGCGCTCGAAGGCGGGGATGAAATGCGCCGGCTCGATGCGGTCGAAGGGCGGCAGGCCGTACGGCGTGGTCCAGGTCTCGAAGAACGGATTGTCGGTCATGCGGCGCGCCCCAGATGGTCAGGACCCCCAATGTAGGCGATGTTGCGGCCGGGGCAATGGGGGACGGCCCATCAGGGCATGGCGGCGCGAGCCATGGACGCGCTGCCGCTCGCCCTCGGAAACACGGTAGTCCTGATCGACGCCTACGACCGCCAACCGCAGACCGCGGCGAGATGCTCGCCAAAGGTGCTCACTGGAACCGCTTTCTGATGGAGGCCGTCCGCAAGGCAGTTGCACGCGCGTCTACAGCAGAGGATGGAAAGAGGCCGAAGGCCACAACTCCCTGCCAGAGGCCGACATCCCGGTACAGGGGCAGGATGCCAATTCAGCATGGATAAGGAGCGTTCCACCTCGCCAAGCACCTTCAGCCCTATGCCGCCCCATCATACGTGCGAATCACACCTCGCGGCTGGGTCGGATCATGCTTGCTAATGACCTGCTGGCGGTCACGGTCGCCAGAGCGACCACACCAGGGCGAAGGCATCGGCCTCGCCCATGCCCGGTTCGGCCTCCCGCACCGCCCCCACCGCCCGCATCATGGCCTGGGGGCTGTCCTGCCGTTCGTCCCGCGAGCGGCGGAACGACTCATCGACGATGCGGTGCAGGCGTTCCCGTTGATCCATCAGCGGACCCACAGCCGATCCACCAGTTCATAGGCGCCGGCAACGCCAAGGTCCGGGCTGTGCTCCAGCACGGCCCGGCTCGCCGCCGCCAGGGCAAGCACGTCGGCCTTGCTCCTGCCCCGTGCCGCGGCCACGATCACGCCCCGGAGGGCATGGGGCAACACCACCGGCCCTCGCATGATCGGAGCGCCCTCCATCATTCCACCCCATCCCCGGCCCCATCCCCGGCGGCGCGCGCCATCGCCTTGACCAACGCATAGACCTGCCTCCGCTCGCCGCCCGCTAGACGGTAGTAATGGCGAAGGAGTTCCAGGCTCTCTCGCCGGACCAAGGCGTCATCGGCCCCGGAGGGCGGCCAAGCGCCCATCCCCTCGGGCAAGGCGTCGAAGAAGAACGACACCGGCACGTCGAGCACCTGGGCGACCCGGTACAGCACCGAGGCCGACACCCGGTTGGCGCCGCGCTCGTATTTCTGCACCTGCTGGAAGGTCAGGCCGATGGCCCCGCCAAGCTGCCCCTGGCTGAGCCCCATCAGGGTGCGCCGCAGCCGTATCCGCCCCCCGACGTGGATGTCGGGCCTTCCATGCTGGCGGTATGGCGGCGGGGCCGCCGTGAGACGACAACTTTAGGCGGGCTCTACATCTTGTCGATCACGTTTTCCGCCTCCAAAGCATGCCCATTCCCTCCCAGCCGACAGCGTGGCTTAATATATATCTTATGGCGCTCGGCAGAACAATGCACCCGTCTTGGGCGCATGGACGTCCGCGAACAATTTGGCCGCCTTCTCAGGGAAGCGCGCATGACCAAGGGCCTTACCCAGGAGGAGCTAGCCTTCCGGGCCGGGATGAGCGTGCCCTATCTGAGCGAAGTCGAACGGGGACGCCCCAGCCCGTCCCTGACCATGATGGTGGATTTGGCGATTGCACTGGAAATCCACTTGGCCGATCTCGTCAGGCCGATGACGATGGAAAGGGCGCAGCACGACGGCGGGCGCAAGCGTCCACAGGATGAGGGAACCAACGGTTAGTCGCCTGGAGTTTGTCTGTTCTAGATGGAATCATTCCCCCTTCACCGCCATGGCCGGGCTTCGCCCACGGCTGTCCGGCTTAGTTCCGGAGCGGAGCAAACCTGTGGGGGCTCCGGCGCCATCGGGTCCATGGAACACCGATAAACACGGATGACGCTGACTGGGTGGGCCATGGGATCTCGTTTTGGGCTGCGCTCACGTCCAAATCCGGTGGGCATGGGGAGAGCCAGTGGACCTGTCCACTCAACATGCCGCGAAGCGATAGGTCGCCGGGGCCAGCAAGGTAAATAGGGAATTTTGTACTATTAGAAAACTCCCTGAGATGGTTGCGTGAGTATGCCAAAGCCACGCAAATCCCTGTGTGCCGACCCGTACTGCCAGATCATCCGCCGCCTCATCGAACGGCGGAAGGAACTTGGCATGACCCAATGGGATTTGGCAGCGGCGTATGGCGAGGATCAGTCGTTCATCAGCCGCATCGAGCGATTCCAGCGGCGCCTGGATGTCTACGAATACACCAGCTTCTGCCGGATATTGCAGATCGACCCAGGCGAGTACCTGCGTCCCATCTGGGAGCAATCGCCCGAACCCGATGGTTCTGAGTAACTGCACATCGCCATTCTTGCGCCGGCTGGCAGCCTCGAAGCCGATGCGGGCGAAAAGCGGTCAAGACGACAGCGTTGGACGGCGAGCCGTGTCCGGGACGAAGTAAAGCTCGCCTTCAGTTCCAGTTATCTTCTGCTGCCCTGGCCGCCTTGCGATCCGCGAGAGGAACCATCGAGGTTCGGCGCGCGTGACCGTTCCTGGCCCTGTTCGCTTTCGTTCGCGTACAGCCGGTCGAAGCATGGAAACAGTATGGGCGGAAATAAAAAACCGCGCTCAACGGCGCGGATTTCTATGAAGGAATGGCGGAGAGGGTGTCTTTTTCCGCCGTACTCGCCACCGTCCGCCCCCGTCCGGATCGTAAGGCATTATCAACGGGTTACCCCGCCTTCGCGTTTGTTCCCGGTCGCCCCCGTCCCCTACAATTTCCTCGGCAAACGGGGGTAGGAAACGGGGTAGACGCATGGCACGGACCCTTGGCCGTCTGACCGCGCTCTCTGTCGCGAGGCTGAAGGAACCGGGGTATTACCCGGATGGAGGGTGCCTGTACCTCCAAATATCGGCATCGGGCACGAAATCCTGGCTATTCATTTACAGCAAGAATGGGCGCGACCGGGAGATGGGGCTCGGTCCCCTCCACACCGTTTCGTTGGCCGAAGCCCGCAAGAAGGCTGAGGAGTGCCGGAAGCTCCGGTTGAACGGGCTGGACCCTATAGACATGAAGCGGGCAGAGCAACTGGAACGCAAGGTCGAAACCGCCAAGGTAATGACCTTCCGCGAGTGTGCTACGGCCTACATCGAGGCCCACGAAGCCGGATGGCGCAACGCCAAGCATGCCGACCAGTGGCGTAACACCTTGGCGAAATACGCCTATCCGGCCTTCGGCGATCTTCCCGTGCAAGCAGTGGACGTAGGGCTGGTCATGAAGGCTCTCGAACCGATCTGGGCGAGCAAGACGGAAACCGCCAGTCGGCTCCGAGGGCGCATTGAAAGCATTCTCGATTGGGCCACCGTGCGCGGCTATCGCACCGGCGAAAATCCCGCGCGCTGGCGGGGACATCTGGACAACCTTTTGCCCAAGCCGGGCAGGGTCCAAAGGGTGCGGCACCACCCGGCGCTCCCTTACGTCGAGATTGCCACATTCACGAGTTTGGTCCGGAACCAGGACGGTGTCGCGGCCCGCGCCCTCGAATTCCTTATCCTGACCGCCGCCCGAACCAGCGAAGTCATCGGCGCCACATGGGACGAAATCGACCTGGAAGCCAAATTGTGGGTGATCCCCGCCGACCGGATAAAGGCTGGTAAAGAGCATCGGGTGCCGTTGTCGGCTGCCTCCCTTGCCGTGCTCAAGAAGATGTCGGAACTCCGCGTGGACGAGCACGTCTTCCCCGGCACGAAAAAAGGGAGGCCGCTGTCGAACATGGCGCTTCTCAAACTGTTAGCGCGAATGGAGCGTTCCGATCTGACCGCTCACGGTTTCCGCTCCACGTTTCGGGATTGGGCTGCAGAACGCACGAACTTCCCCCATGAGGTGGCGGAAATGGCTCTCGCCCATGCGATTGGTGACAAGGTCGAAGCGGCTTATCGCCGTGGCGATCTGTTCGAGAAGCGGGTGCGCCTGATGGAGGCGTGGGCGCGGCACTGCAACACCGTGAAATACGAAGGGACTGTGGTTCCCCTCGCCGAAAGAGAATGACAGCCGACCTGAAAAGATAAATTTACCCGCCCTGCCCGATGTGGAGCAACACGGATGGTAACCAATGATCCCGTATGGCTTCCCCTGTCCGAGGTGATAACCCGAGCAATGGCAGAACTATCTGCGGTGAAGAAATCGGCAATTGAAGATGCTCTCGTCCTCGCCTTTTTGCGGGGTCAAATCATAGTTCGCGGCACCGGCATTACAAATGTTGATTATGAGTTTGAAGCCTATGAAATAAAGCAAGAGTTTTGGAATAAGGTTCAGGGAAGACACATTCGATGGGACGACAACGCATATGTCTATGATGACAACGAACATGAGTCTATTGAAGGCCGCGTCGTTATTGAACAAACTGATGATGATCCGCCGTGCCACTATACCTATTATGAAGTCTGGAAGAATTGCCTGGAGGTGCGTCTTGAAGAATTCGAGAAATGGCTTCTGTTCGCGAAACGGAACCATAAAGCGGCGTTTGCCTCTCTACAGGACAACCAGAAAGCCAAACCCAGGCGGGGCCGGAAGCCGGGAGACGGCTCCTATGAAATTATCGACGAACCACTGATCGAAGAGATGCGCGAGCTTATTGAGACTGGCAAAGCGCGTTCCGCCAATGCGGCTGCCGAAATGCTCTGCGGCAAAGCGGAAGGCGGCGGGTCCCCCACGAGCAGAAAGGAACGTCTTCGGAAACGCTATATAGAAAAAATACAGCGGAAATGCGCAGGGTTAGCCGCCAATCCGCTATGCCGTTGACGAAAATGACTAAAATGACTGTACCGGGCGGCAGGTCTATCTCCGTGGATGTCAAGATTAACCACGGAGCAGCAGCAAGATGCATCCCCACGATTACGGCTTGGTAAAGATCGCATACTCTGTCGATGAGTTGCGTCGCATCCTTCCGCTTGGCCGCACCAAGATTTATGAAGCGATCAAGGCGGGCCTCCTGAAGCGGGTGAAGATTGGTCGCCGCACTGCGATCCTGGCGACGGATGTCGCGGCCTTCCTTTCCGCTCTGCGCGCGGAAGGGGGTGTACAATGACCCCCGAAGAACTCCGTACCGAGGAGTTGAAGGCTGAGTTCGAGAAGCTCGCCAAGCTGTCCGCCATGGAATACGAGGTGGTCCGCCAAGACGCAGCGAAGCGCCTGAACGTCCGCATCGCCTTTATGGATGAGGCGGTGGAGACGCTGCGGAAAGAACTTGCGGCCCTGGATGGCTCGCCCTCCCTTGATTTGCCGGAAGTGGAACCCTGGCCTGAGGAGGTGGTTGGCGCTTCTCTTCTTGATGAGTTGCGCCTGATGTTTTCTACCTACGTTGCCTTGCCCAAATGTGCCGACGTGGCCCTGGCTCTCTGGGTGGTCCACACCTATGCATTCGAGGCGAGCTACATCACTCCGCGACTGGTCATCAAGTCCCCCGAAAAGCGGTGCGGCAAAACCGCGTTGTTGCGAACCATCGCGGCGGTGGTACCGAGAAAGCTGATGGCGGCGGACATCTCTGCCTCCGCGATGTTCCGGGCCATCGAAATTTTCCGCCCAACCCTGCTGATCGATGAGGGCGATATCAGCCTGAAGGGCAACGAACCTCTGCGAGGCGTCATCAATTCGGGACATGGCCGGGACGGCACGACATGGCGTGTCGAGGGGGACCAGCCCAAGCAATTCTCGACCTGGACGCCTGTGGCCGTCGCCCTGATCGGCAACGCGGCGGATACCATTGAGGATCGTGCCGTCACCATCCGGATGCGCCGCCGCCGCCGGGATGAACATGTCGAGCGGTTGCGCCTGGATCGTCCGGGAGCGTTTACCCCGTTGCAGAGCCGCTGCAAGCGCTGGGCTATCGATAACATGAAGGCGCTCTCCGATGCCGACCCTGACGTTCCTGACCTCCTGAACGACCGGGCGGCGGACAACTGGCGCCCGCTCCTGACTATTGCGGATGCCGCAGGGGGTGAGTGGCCAGAGTTGGCTCGGCATGCCGCCGCGATGCTGTCCATGGAGGAGGATGACGACGACAGTACCGCCCGGACCATGCTGCTGACCGACATCCGCCACATCTTCCGTGCGCAGAACATCGACAGCCTGGACGAAGAATGGCGTGGGCGCATCAAATCTGGCGAGCTTTGCGACAAGCTCGCGGCGCTGGAGGACCGCCCGTGGGTGGATTGGCACAAAGGCAAGCCCATAACTCCGCGCGATCTGGCCACCTTGCTGAGATCGTTCGAGATCAAGCCCAAAGACATCAAGTCGCGTAGCGGCGCGGTGAGGAAGGGCTACGTCATCGAGGACTTCCACGACGCCTTCGCACGCTACCTTTCTGCCAAACCTGAAGATGCATCCGCGACCGACGCTACCATGCGGAAAGGAAAGGCAGATTCCAAGTTCCGCTCGGCCATGGGTGGCACGGAGGAACCAGAAAAACAACAGGAAAACAATGATGTAGCGGAAGACGGCATTAATGAGACCCCCATTGCCGAGGAGGAGGGGGGAACCCAGGCTCCACCCCGCCGCCATCCGAGGAGGAAGGCGTTGCCGAACCCTCGACGAATGGGGCGCCCCAATCCGACGTGGATATGGCTCGCGATAAATTGCGGGAAATGGGGCGGCAGCGCACCCGCAAGCCCAGGACCAAGGCTGAAAATGGCGAGGATGCAGCCTGACAGTCGCAGGGGAGGAGGTTCGGACGTGCCCGCCGCCCCTCCTCCCAGCCGAAAAACTTACGAGCGGCGATGGTATGGCTTTTCCAACTCCCGGACCCAAAAACCCGTTTCGACCCAGTGCGGTAGCGCCACACCGGCCAAGGTTTTGAGCCCGTCCGTCGCCTGGCCCCTTCTATATAGAGGTAAGTGTAGATAGGTACACATAGGAAGATAGACATGACAGACCAATGCAGGACCACCCGCTATATCTCACTACAGGCTGTGAATAACCTCACTGAAGCCGCAGACTTCTCCTACTACATCTGCACGCCTCTGAACCGCTTCATCACGATACACTGCGAAGCTGCCGGGATTGGCATGAGCCGCGTGCATCGCTTCCGCTCCTCCTTCCTGAAACACGCTGGAGACTGGCTCTATCTCAATAACGTTCCTTTCTGCCACCTATGGGTGTTGGAAAATCCTTCGTCCGGCGGCCTGAACCTGCATATCCTGATGCACGTTCCGCCGACACTGGCTGCCCAATTCGCCCGTCGCCAGCGGGGCTGGCTGAAGGCGGCGGGGGCGAAATGCCGGGCGAAGGTGATCCTGTCGAAGTGGATCGGTCCCCGCGATTGGGACTACCCGCTCCCCTACGTCCGCGCCTTTACCGGCGTGGTGCTCTACCTGTTGAAAGGCGCCAGCCCGGAAACTTGCGAAATGCTGTCGGTCGGTGACGTCACCCTCCTCCATGTCGACCAGGGCGTGGTCCACGGCAAGCGGTGCGGCGTTTCGGAAACCCTTGGACCCAAGGCGCGGGCGACCAGGAAGTTCTACACGCCCTCTGGTGCGCAGTACCTTCGCCCCCTGCGCCCCATCGTCCTCTACCATGCCGGCTCGTCATGGGCGCAGGCGAAGAACCGGCAGAAGACCACCTGAAGCTCGCCTTGCTGATTTCCGGTGGGCCGCAGCGCCGGAACCTCCGGCCCACCCCCTCCCTACATCAGCCCTCGCTTCCGCCGCTCCCGGCCCACCGCAACCGCCGTCCCGGCCCTATCCGCTGCCGCCGCCTTCCCGAACCCCGACTTCCCGTTGTTAGCGGGGGCGGTCCTGGCCAGCTTTGCCCGGATGACCTGGGGCCGCCCCCGCCACACGGCCCGCTGCGACAGTCGAGTTGATTGCGCTATGCCGGGACACCCGGAAGCCCTCTTGCTGCTACCCCGGTACAGCGAGTTCACCACCCCCGGCTCACCGGAAACGCCCGCGCGGCCTATCCAGTGGTGTCGGGGCCGTCCGCCTCGGAAACTACGGCTTGATGCACCCGCCGCGCGGCAACCGATATCGCGAACAACCCATCTCAGGTAGGGGCTTCGTATCCAGTGTCGGTTCGCTCACCCCGGAAAAAAGGGTTCGGAGCCGCTCCAGAGCGTCGGCACGTCCCAGAGGTTGCAAACCGTTGTGCTCAATGGCAAGGTACCGGTCCCATATAGCGGGGGGGCTGCTGCGCAAAATGGAATGCGAACACGCGCACGACGCGAACGGATTGAGGCAAGGCGATATATTTGCAGCCCACCCCGGTACGGAGAATTGGCAGGACCCATGGCGTCGCTTCGGCGTGATAATCAGCGCAGACTGCGATCTAGCTCAAGGTAAAACCGGACCAAACTTGGTCTACGTGCCGATTGTGGGCCTTCACACCTATCTCAAGGACGTTTGGCTGCCCTCGCAAATCGAGAGCCTCATTGAATCTTGCCAGCTAAAACTCGAAAAGGCACTGACCCTAGCCCGTGGCAAGCAAATCTCAGTTCGACATGCGATGGCATGGACGGAAGAGGATTTGATTGGCGAATTGAAAAAAAGGGGAAGGATGTTGATCAAGCGCTACTGGATAAGATTGCAGAGCTTCGCTCAATTTTAATGACCACAAAAGAGTTCATGGAGCACATAAAACCCGTTTGTAGTTCTTCCGAGTTACAGCGGATGCTCGGAGCGTATTTTGATGTGCATGAGAAACTGGACGCCGTGCAGAAGCCTGGATTGGTTTATCGTCGGGGCGTCATTTCTAGTGCCTTAAGCGGTCTCGCCCAGAAGGATCGAGCTGACACATGGCCATTGCTTGATATTGTAAACCTTGATCCGGAAATGAGAGATGATGAGAAATTTGGTTTCGTGAGTGATATGCGACGCTTCTCTGTAATCCCTGTCGATAAAGTTGTAACGGACAGGCGGGAATGGATGAAATTTGAAGATTCATATTTTCGCGTATGCCGCTTAGCTGCTCCGTATAAAATGGATTTCCTTCAGAAATTTGCACTTCTTTTTACCAGAGTTGGTCTTGACGATAGACGAGTGGTCGAGCAGAAAAATCTATTCGATGCAGTATCCGTGAGACTTATGCCGGGTGAATGACGATGAAAGCTATTATCCTTGATCTTGATGCGGTTAACAGCCTGACCATCTCTGGCGGGTTGCCCGAGGCTTGGATAAATGACTTTGTCTTGCCCTCGAACGTGTCCGGCATTCGCAGGGTAGAATACGATGGGGCGCTTTATGTTATCAGTGACAGGGCAACGAGAGACAGTCGTCTTCTTGTAATTCCAATGGCCAACGGAACAATTTTTCCTGAAATTCCCGCATCTGCGCGACTGGAGTGTTTTTATAGAATTTTGCAATCGTCTCTAAGTGTTTATCGTCAGAATGTTAGAATCCCCGTTGAGTGGCGGGTATTTCATAATGGCAGTTTGATATCATTTCAGACAAATCGCAAACAGGCTAAAATATGTGCGCGAGTTTATATCGATACAGCGCCGGAAGGCACAAATCATGTTTATGCATTCACGATAAATACGTCTAGTAACGCCCCTCTGGTGCGGGAGGGATACGACCAAGATTTGTTCCAGACAGCCGTGCTGAATTTTGATGAAGCTTTAAGGATAGTGCCACCACGCCATAAAGGCACTAAAGAGGGTCAGCTTTCGGTCTCATTGACCCACAATTTCTCCGATAGCGATATAGCGCACGGCGTCCCCTACAGCGCTTGGGTGAAAAGTAAGCTTACGAAAGAGCAACTCAGGTTTTTTGAGGCCCCCCTTGAGGGGCCGCTGCGTATTCGAGGTGCCGCAGGTACTGGGAAAACGCTTGTCCTAACGCTTCGCTTCCTGAAAGAAGTATATGCCTTAATTGATGGTGGAAGCCCTGTCAGGGCTCTGTTTCTTGCTCATGGGCAAGAGACATCTGACCACATTCGGGCATATCTGATGCTGATTGACGAGAGGAAACTCCTGACCGAGCCTCCGGAGGACGTTGAAATCCACGTTGCCACTCTTCACGGTGTTGCGAACGATTTCATTAATTTTGACGCTGATTTTGAGCCGTTGTCTCTCGATGGCAGTGCGGGGCGCCAGCTTCAATTCGAGTTGGTCCAATCATTTGTCGAGCAGGCTGCCTCTAAGACTTGGCTGCGAGATCAGGCGGATACGTGGTCGGACCGATTTGCCCAAGGATTTCTTGCGCCTAAAGATAGTGACTTGAATAAAGCATTTTGCTGCGACCTCGGAGACGAGTTCTCATCTGTTCTTGAAACATTCGGCGTCCGTGAAGTTGACGAGATTACAGAACGCTATCTAAACGTCCAATCTGGACCACGTGGGTTGGCGAAAAGCAATGAAGAGAAGCAGGTTGTTTTGGAGATATATCGTGCCTTCAGAGACTGCCTGGCTGAAATGAATGTTGTTAGCCTTGACCAATTTATCGCCGATTTCCAAGCTTATCTGAATTCATTTAGATGGGGATCTGTGCGCAACAAAAAGGGGTTCGATTTCGTCTTCGCCGATGAATTGCATTTATTTAACCGCCAGGAAAGACCTGTACTTGGATACTTACTTAAGGATGGTAAAGGGCCAAAAAAGGTTGCCGTGGCCTATGATCCTCGCCAGTCTCCACGAAACAGCTTCTTTCCGCTTGAAAGAAATGATCGTGATACAATTTGGCAGGAAGCGAAGCTCCATACCAACGCACAGCAATTTGAGTTAACCGACGTATTCCGGTATTCACCGCAAATTTTGGCATTCCTCCACCGACTTAATCAACATTTCCCGGCGGATGATCTCGCTGAGGAGTGGGGACTGAAATTTGGCGCATCGAAAGCTGAGAACGGCGAAGTTCCGAAGGCGATTTTGCACTCTTCGCGAGATGAAATGGCGAAGGCAGTATCTGCCCGCGCCAGGGAACTTCTGAGGAAGGTGAAAAAAGGCCACCGCGTCGCGGTTTTGTGCATGGACCCACAGCGCTTCGATGTCTATGGGAGAGCTGGGATATTCAACGAAGGGTTCGTGACCGTTTCAGCACGTGACGAAATTTCATCGATCACCCGGTACGCTCAAAGAGTGGTTCTCTCTATGCCGGAGTATGTGGCCGGCCTCCAGTTTGATTCGGTCCTATTGATTGATACGAACGCGAACTTAATTGCCCAACTTGGCGGTGGACTAAACGGTATTCAGAGGTTCATTTCGATGGCCTATCTCGGCGCTAGCCGCGCCATGGCCCGCCTAGAAATTTACGCTGATGCAAGTGCGGGCGGATTTTCTAAGCCGGTACGGGAGGCCATTGACGATGGCGTTTTGGCCGTCGAATGAGGTTGCGCGTTAGGAGGAGGGCGAAAGGCGGCGGTCAAGGCCGATCAGATCCCCGAGGCGGGTGGAAGGACGAGCCCGCCAAGTGGCGTTAAAAGGGCCGGGATGCCCGCTGGACGGTGAAATCCGCCAAAGCCGAGCCCAAGGGGACCCATTGTCACAGATGCGGCCGCCGCTGATGGGCTGATGGAGCGCAGCCGCGTCAGGGGCTGGTCGACCCGACCAACATGGCCTCGCCGGTCTGAGCTGATACGGCCTGTCGCTCTCAGGCCAATGAAGATTTCCTAGTTGCCCACGGCAAAGTCAGCCATATCCACCGCAAAAGGCTAAAGGGCAGACCTATGGCTAAGTTCACGGCGAAGGCCGATGGTGAGGTCGAAAACCCGCGCCCGCGTCGAGCACGCCTTCGCCGAGCCGAAGGACCGCGTGGGACTATTCATCCGAACCATCGGCAGGGGCAGAGCTGAGGCGATAATCACCCTGGCCAACATGGTCTACAATATGAAGCGGTGGTACTGGCTGGAGAGAATGGCCGCCGCCTGACCTCTGGCAAGAGAAAGCGGGGGCAATGCGGTTTTGGAAATGGTCAAAGCCAAGGCGGAACATCCCGGCCTGCCGAAACGCGAATCTGTCGCGCTCGGCTGGCGCTCAAAAATCGAGTTTCCGGATGCGTTGACCTGATGTGGAACGCGACCCCGCCCCGGATGCCCGAGCCTTCGGTGACGACAGGAACGTTTCCCGCCCCCTTCCGTGCACGCGAAGCGCCGTTCGGACAGGTCCACCCTTATTCGCCCCAAGTCGGGTTGCGAGAGGGGGTAGAAAGGGGGTAGAAACAGAAAACCGCCCTCAAAGGGGCGGTTTCTTGGGATGAATGGCGGAGAGGGTGGGATTCGAACCCACGGTGAGCTTGCACCCACACCGGTTTTCGAGACCGGCCCATTCGACCGCTCTGGCACCTCTCCGCTGGGAAAAATGCGCCTGGTCGGTGGCGAGGCGCGGAGACTAGCGTAAGTGCGCGGGCTCCGCAACCCCGTTTGACGAGGACGCTTGCGCCGATGGTTCGGGGATCGCGCGCGCCTCAGCGCGGCGCGATCACCATGACCATCTGGCGGCCTTCCATCTTGGGAATCTGCTCGACCTTGCCCAGGCCCTCGAGGTCGTCGCGCACCCGTTCCAGCACCTTCATGCCCAGGTCCTGGTGGGCCAGCTCGCGGCCGCGGAAGCGCAGGGTGACCTTCACCTTGTCGCCTTCCTCGAGGAACTTGCGCATGGAGCGCATCTTCACGCCGTAGTCGTTGTCATCGATGTTCGGGCGGAGCTTGATCTCCTTGACCTCGATGACCTTCTGCTTCTTCTTCGCCTCGTTCTTCTTCTTCTGGGCCTCGTACTTGAACTTTCCGTAGTCCAGAATCTTGCAAACCGGCGGCTCGGCGTTGGGCGATACCTCGACCAGGTCCAATCCGGCTTCCTCAGCCATGATCAGCCCTTCGCGCAGGGTTACGACCCCGATCATTTCCCCGTCGGCCCCGACCAGGCGGATGCTGCGGGCATCGATCTCTCGGTTGACGCGCGGCCCGTCGTTTTTGGGCGGCGTCTGCATTGGCGGCCTAGCTATGAAACCTTCTCCATCAGCAAGAACAACATGATGGGCCCGATCCCGCATTCCCCTTGCGGATCAGGCCCGGCTCCCCGTCATGCACACGCCCCCGGATCAGGCCGGAGGCGTGGCTTCGTGCACAAGTGTAGCAACAGCTTGGTCCAGCGCAACAATTTCTTGGTCCTGGCTGCCCAGGCGGCGCACGGCGACCGCCCGGTTCTCGGCCTCGCGCTTGCCCACCACCAGCAGCACCGGCACCTTGGCCAGCGAGTGCTCGCGCACCTTGTAATTGATCTTTTCGTTGCGTAGGTCCGCCTCGGCGCGGATGCCCGCCTTCTTCAGCGCGGCGACCACCTCGGCGGCGAATTCGTTGGCATCCGAGACGATGGTGGCGACCACCACCTGGGTGGGCGCCAGCCACAGCGGGAACCTGCCGGCGAAATGCTCGATCAGGATGCCGAGAAAACGCTCGAACGAGCCCAGCACGGCGCGGTGCAGCATGACCGGGCGCTTGCGGCTGCCGTCCTCGGCGGTATAGGCGGCGTCCAGGCGTTCGGGCAGCACGAAGTCCACCTGCAGGGTGCCGCATTGCCAGTCGCGGCCGATGGCGTCGCGCAGCACGAATTCCAGCTTGGGGCCATAGAAGGCGCCCTCGCCCGGGTTGAGCGCGGTTTCCAGCCCGGCGGCCTTGGCGGCCTCCAGCAGGGCGCTCTCGGCCTTGTCCCAGGTCTCGTCCGAGCCGGCGCGCTTGGCCGGGCGGTCGGAGAACTTCACCCGCACGTCCTCGAAGCCGAAATCCTGATAGACGGTCTTCAGCAGCTGGCAGAAGGCGATGGTTTCCGAGGTGATCTGGTCCTCGGTGCAGAAGATGTGGGCGTCGTCCTGGGTGAAGGCGCGCACGCGCATGATGCCGTGCAGCGCGCCCGACGGCTCGTAGCGGTGGCACGAGCCGAACTCGGCCATGCGCAGCGGCAGGTCGCGATAGCTCTTGATGCCCTGGCGGAAGATCTGCACGTGACAGGGGCAGTTCATGGGCTTGACCGCCAGGTGCCGCTCGTCCTGGGTCTTGATGGTGAACATGCTTTCCGAGAACTTGTCGGCGTGGCCCGACGCCTCCCACAGCGAGAAGTCCACCAGCTGCGGAGTCTTCACCTCCACATAGGCGTTGGCCTCCAGCCGGCGGCGCATGTAGCTCTCGACCGTGCGGTACAGCGTCCAGCCGGCGGGGTGCCAGAACACGCTGCCCACCGCCTCTTCCTGCTGGTGGAACAGGTCCATCTCGCGGCCCAGGCGGCGATGGTCGCGCTTCTCGGCCTCTTCCAGCATGTGCAGATAGGCATCCAGGTCCTTCTTGTCGAACCAGGCGGTGCCGTAGATGCGCTGCAGCATCTCGTTCTTGGAATCGCCGCGCCAGTAGGCGCCGGCCAGCTTCATCAGCTTGAAGGCCTTGCCCAGCTTGGCGGTGGAGGGCAGATGCGGGCCGCGGCACAGGTCGATGAAGCCGCCCTGGCGGTAGAGCGAGATGGTCTGGCCGGCGGGGATCGAAGAGATGATCTCGGCCTTGTACTTCTCGCCCTGCTCCAGGAAGAATCGCACCGCCTCGTCGCGGTCCCACTCCTCGCGGGTGATGGCCTCGTCGCGGGCGACGATCTCGGCCATGCGGGCCTCGATCTTCTCGAGATCCTCGGGCGTGAACGGGGTCGGGCGCGAAAAATCGTAATAGAAGCCGTTCTCGATGGCCGGGCCGATGGTGACCTGGGTCTCGGGATACAGTTCCTTCACCGCCTCGGCCATCACGTGGGCGGCGTCGTGGCGCAGCAGCTCCAGCGCGTCGGCGCCGTCCTTGGCGGTGACGATGGCCAGCTTGGTGTCGGTGGCCAGGGTGGTGGTCAGGTCCTTCAGCTCGCCGTCGATACGAATGGCCAAAGCGGCCTTGGCCAGGCCGGGGCCGATGTCCTTGGCGACGTCCAGGCCCGTCACCGGGCCGGGATACTCGCGGACGCTGCCGTCGGGAAGCGTGATGGCGACCATGGGAACCTGCTCTCTTCCATGCAAAGGATTGCCGAAACGTCGGACTGTAGAAGGTTTGCCCCCCGAGTCAAGGAGAGCAAGCGCGGATCAGGTCAGCAGGCCGGCCAGGGCCGCCTCGACCTCGTCCACCGCCAGTTCGGCCAGGGTGGGCCGGCGCAGCACGCCGACCCGGCCACGCGGAGCACACAAGGTGGGGTCGGATTCGTGCGAGAACAACACCACCGACGGACAGCCCGCAGCCGCCAGCAGGTGCATGGGGCCGGTATCGTTGCCGATGGCGGCCACGGCGCGGCGGCCCAGCCCCAGGATGTCGATGAACTGGGTCTTGCCGGCCAAGCTGACCGCCTCGCCGCACAGGGCGCGGATGGTATCGATCTCGGCCTTCTCGGCCTGGGTACCCAGCAGAACCGGGGTGATGCCGCGCGCCGCCAGCCACGCCGCTACACCGCCGAACCGTTCCGCCGGCCAGCGCTTGGCCGGCCGGTGGGGCGCGCCGCCCGGGCACAGCAGGGCGAAGCGCTGAGGCAGGCCGTAGCGGCCCACATCGCCCTCGGCCCAGGCCAGGTCGGGCGGCGGCACGGCATCGATGCCGGCCATGGCCAGTTGCTCGGCCTGGCGGTCGACGGTGTGCATGCGGTCGCGGTCGGGATTGGCGTGGGGCAGCGAGCAGCCCGAGGCGATGCCCGACCAGTCCACCTCGCCGCCCATCAGGCGGAAATACCAGGACGAGCGATCCGAGGTCTGCAGATCGTAGACGCGGCCGAAGCGGCCCGAAGCCAGCTGCTTCTTCAGCTTCAGCACCTTGGTGACCTGCCACATCTTGGGCTTGTCGTCGATCCAGACGTGGTCGAACCACGGGCTGGCGGCGGCCAGGGCGGCGAAGGGGCGGGTGGTCAGCAGGGTGATCTCGGCATCCGCGTGGTGGGCGCGGATGGCGGCGAACGGCCCGAACGCCTGGACGAAGTCGCCCAGGGCGCCCAGCTTGATGACCAGGATGCGCGCGGTCACCCCGCCTCCGGATCGACCGGCACCAGGTTCTGCACCACCGCCGGCTGGCCCGACAGGATCTCCTCGTAGACCGCCAGGGTGCGGGCGCACATGGCTTCCTTGGTGAAATTGGCGCGCACGAAAGTCTGGGCCAACTGGGCCATGTCGCCCCGCTCCTCGGCCGACAGCTTGAGGAAGCGGTCCAGCGCATGGGCCAGCGACGAGGGATCGCCCGGCGTGACCAGCCAGCCGGTGCGGCCCGGCAGGATGGTTTCGCGCGGGGCGCCGTGGTCGGCGGCGATGACCGGCCGGCCCATGGCCTGGGCCTCGACCACCACGCGGCCGAAGGCCTCGGGGTCGGTGGAGGCCGACACCGCCACGTCGGTCAGCATGTAGGCCGCCGGCATGTCGTTGCACTCGTCGACGATGTGGACCACGGCGGTCAGGCCAAGACGGCGGATCAGGTCCATCAGTTCCTGGCGATAGCCGGTGCGGCCCTGGTCCGAGCCCACCAGCAGGCAGCGCACGTCGCTGCGCCCCAGCTCGGCCAGGGCGTGGATCAGTACCTCCTGCCCCTTCCACCGGGTCAGGCGGCCGGGCAGCATGATGACCGGGAAGCCGTCGGGCAGGCGCCAGCGGTGGGCCAGCTGGATGATGCGCTCGGCGCTGACGCGCACCGGGTCGAACTTGGCGAGATCCACGCCGCGCGGGACGACACGGATTTTCTCGGGCGCGGTGCCGTAGACCCGGCGCATGTGCTCGGCGATGAATTCCGAGATGGCGATGACCCGCTCGCCCTTGGTCATCACCGAATTGTACAGGTGCTTGAGGCCGAGGCCGCCCAGGTTGTAGGTGCCGTGGAAGGTGGTCATGAAATGGGCGCCGGTGCGGCTGGCGGCGGCCAGGGCGCTCCACGCCGGGGCGCGCGAGCGGGCATGGACGATGTCCACCTGATGCTCGCGGATCACCGCCTCCAGCCGGCCCACATTGGCGCGCATGACCAGCGGGTTCTTGGAACTGAGCGGCAACTCCACATGAAGGGCGCCGCAACGGGTCAGTTCGCGCACCATGGGACCGCCCTCGGAGGCGACCACCGCCTTGTAGCCGGCCTCGGACAGTGCCTGGGCCACCTCGACGGTGCCGCGCTCGACGCCACCGGTGACCATGGCCGGCAGGACCTGCAGCACCACCGGCGGGCGGCCGCCGGCAATGGCCGGTTGACGGGCGGCGGCGGGAAGGGCATCGATGGCAGTGCGTTCGTCCATGGACATGTCGGAAGGATTTCGAGCAATGGCAGAAGCGACGAGCGGCGCCGAGGGCGCCGCCGGGGTCGGGATATTAGCACGCGACGGCGGCGCGTCCATCGCCTACCGTCGCCTTGCCGGCCACAATCCCGGCGTGGTGTTCATCCACGGCTTCCATTCGGACATGGAGGGCGGCAAGGCGCTGGCGCTGGAGCAGTGGTGCCGCGAGCAGGGCCGCGCCTTCCTGCGCTTCGACCTGTTCGGCCACGGCCTGAGCAGCGGCGACGTGGCCGAGGGCACCATCGGCCGCTGGGCCGACGACGCCGAGGCGGCCATCGGCCAGCTGACCGAGGGGCCGCAGATCCTGGTGGGCTCGTCCCTGGGCGGCTGGATCGCCCTGCTGGCGGCGTTACGCCTGCGCCCGCGCATCGCCGGGCTGGTGGGCATCGCCGCCGCCCCCGACTTCACCGAGGACCTGATGTGGGCGGAGTTCACGCCCGAACAGAAGCGCCAGATGCTGGAACAGGGCCACGTGGCGCTGGAAAACTGCATCGAGCCGGACAAGCCGTGGACCATCAAGCGCGACCTGATCGAGGACGGCCGCAATCATCTGCTGCTGCGCGACGCCATCAACCTGTATTGCCCGGTCCGTCTGATCCAGGGGCAGAAGGACGCCGACGTACCGTGGCGGACCGCGCTCCGCATCGCCGACAGCCTGGCCTCGAAGGATGTGGAGATCACCCTGGTCAAGGACGGCGACCACCGCCTGTCCCGCGACCAGGATTTGTCCCGACTGGTGCGCATCGTGGCGGCGCTGGCCGAGCAGGTTGGCACGCCGGCAGCCTGACGCCTGTGGAGCGGCTTACCGCTGGGTGCGGAAGGGCCTGCCCTGGGCGAGGGCATCCATCATGTCCTTGCCGACCAGCTGCTCCGGCGAGCTTTCGAGGATTGCGCGCCCCTGCTCGGCGGCCTGGGCAGGGAAGACGTCCGGATGCCGCTTCGCCAGTTCGATGGCAAGCCCTGCCGAAAACACCAGGTGGCCCAACGGATTGAAGTGTTTGTCGCAGGAAAAGGTGAACATGGGCGCGCCGAGCGCGAAGCGGTCACGGTACTGCATCATGACGGCCTTGAGGTCGATGTATTCGATGCCTAGGGCGTCAAGATTGGATTGCAGGCGGTTGCGGACATACGACGGCTGCAACTTGGCGAAACCGGCCGTGTCAATCGCCCGGTGGCCAAAGTCCCGCTTGATGTCGTCGGTGAGCTCGATATGGCTGGGAATGTGCACCACGACCAGCTTGCTGCCCGCCGCCTGGGCGTCCTGCGCCAGACCCGAGATGGCATCCAGCGTCGTCGACCACGCCGTTCCCATGTCCTTGTCCGTGGCCGCGAACTCGGGGTCGTAGTTCCGGAAGTAGGCCGGCAGGCCACCCTCGACGGCTCCCTTGTAGCCACCGTCGAAAACCTGCTTGATGGCCCGGCAGGTGACGCAATTGGCTTTCAGGAAAGCCTTGCGCGCCATCCGGGCTTGCTGTTCAGGGCCGGGCTTGCGCAGTTCCCCCCCCTTCGGTGACGCACGGAGTCGCCGGCTGTCCACCGAAGCGGGCGGAAAGGGAGCAGTAGTTGTCGCTGATGTCGTTGTCGATGAAGAACAGAAAGACGTATTTCGGCTTGCGCGCGGCGGCGAACCTGTTGAACATGATGCGCTCGGACACCGTGCCTTGGCCTTGCACGCCGATGTTCTGGAAAGTGCGGCCCGTCAGGTTTTCAAGGACACGGGCGGCGATGCGGTTGTCCTCGACCTCGCTGGCCTGGACGAACGAATCGCCGAGGATCACCGCGTCGACGGGAGACCCGTCCCATTCGCGGTCGCGAAAACCCGCCGAATTCACCGAGCTGTGGGCGGCGAAACAGCGCTTCACGTACTTCTGGCTTCCGCCTGGGGTAATGGTGTAGCCGATGTCCGGAGAATAGCCATAGCTGATGGTCGAGTCGAAATCGGCGATTTCGAGCGGCACGACGCGGAGCATTACCTCGATCAACGCAAAGGTGACGACGGCAACAAGCCCGGTCAGGAAAAGGGCCTTCATCAGCTTTTTCATACTTCAGTCCAATTCGAAGGCGTCTTTATAATCAAGTTTCAATGTTGGATCCTGGTCTTCCTTTTTCAGGAAACAGTTACCGACGACCAGCACATCGATTTCGCTGCCCATGAAGCAGCGGAACGCGTCCTCGGGGGTGCAGACAATAGGTTCGCCGCGGACGTTGAAGCTGGTATTGACCACCACCGGACATCCCGTCAGCGCCTTGAAGCGCGAGATCAGGGCATGGTAGCGGGGGTTCGTTTCGGCGTGGACGGTCTGGACGCGTGCCGAATAGTCCACATGGGTGACGGCGGGAATGCTCGACCGCGGCACGTTCAGTTTATCGATGCCGAACAATTGCTGCTCTTCGGTGGTCATCGCGCGGCGAAGCCGTTCGTGCACCGGGGCGACCAGCAGCATGTAGGGCGAATCGCCGTCCAGTTCGAACCATTCGCCCACATCCTCGCGCAGCACCGACGGGGCGAAGGGCCGGAAGCTTTCGCGATATTTGACCTTGAGGTTCAGCACCTTCTGCATGCTGGGCGAACGGGGGTCGCCAAGGATCGACCGGCCCCCCAAGGCGCGCGGACCGAATTCCATGCGTCCCTGCATCCACCCCACCGCCTTCTCGCCCGCCAGGCTGGCGGCGGTGGCGTCGATCAGGTCTTCGTCGCCAAGCACGGTGAAAGTCGCACCGGCGGCGGTCAGGCGCTTCTCAATGTCGTCTTGCGCCCAATCCGGGCCCAGGTAGGAGCCCGCCATGCTGTCCCGGCCATTCGCTGGTGCCGAACGGTCCTGGCCCGAGAACAGATAATATCCGGCCAAGGCGGCGCCCAGCGCGCCACCGGCATCGCCGGCCGCGGGCTGAATCCAGATGTCGTCGAAAATGCCTTCCTTGAGGAGTTTGCCGTTGGCCACGCAGTTCAGCGCGACGCCACCGGCCAGGCATAGAGTGCGGGCGCCGGTTTCCTCACGGACGCTGCGGGCCAGCTTCAGCACCACCTGTTCCGTGACGGCCTGCACCGAGGCGGCGATATCCATATGAAACTGGGTCAGCGGCTCATTCTCAGCCACGCGCGCCTTCTGCCCGAAAAGATCGGCGAACTTTTCATTCGTCATGTGCAGGCCGGCACAGTAATCAAAATAAGACTGGTCCAGCCAGAACGTGCCGTCCTTCTTTACGTCTATAATATTTTCAAGAATTATATTGACGTATTTTGGCTCCCCGTAGGGGGCCAGACCCATAACCTTGTATTCGCCGGAATTGACCTTGAAACCGGTATAATATGTAAAGGCGGAATAAAGCAGGCCGAGCGAATGGGGGAAGTGCAGCTCTTTATGGATTTCGAGCTTGTTGCCCGAACCCATAGCCAGCGAAGTGGTGGTCCACTCCCCGACGCCGTCCATGGTGAGGACCGCCGCATCCTGGAAGGGCGACGGGAAGAACGCCGACGCGGCGTGGGACAGGTGGTGTTCCGCGAATAGCAGGCGCTCGCGCCAGGAGCGCGTGCCGCCCAACGTCGAAAGCGAGGTTTTCAGGAGGTCCTTCTGGAAAAGCTTCTCGCGCACCCACACGGGGATGGATTTGCGGAAGGAAGCGAAGCCCCGCGGAGCAAGGGCCATGTACGTTTCCAGCAGCCGCTCGAACTTCAGGAACGGCTTGTCATAGAAGACCACAAGGTCCAGATCGTCGATGCTGCATTTGGCTTGCGACAAACAGTAGGCGATCGCGTTTTCGGGAAATGCCGCATCGTGCTTTTTCCGGGTGAAACGCTCTTCCTGGGCGGCGGCGGTGATGACGCTGTCTTCGACCAGAGCCGCGGCGCTGTCATGATAGAAAGCCGAAAGGCCGAGGATCTTCACGCCCGCAACCCCTTTAGAAAAGGGTATAGATGAAGGGAGCCAGAGCGGAACCCTGCGACAGAACCACAAGGCCACCAAACAAGGTGACGGCGAGAACAACGGGGATCAGCCAGAATTTCCGGCGCTTCCTCAAGAAATGCAATATTTCGAGAATGAATTCCATCATCGACCTAAAACTGCTGTTTCATGGAATCGGCTTCTGGTCCCGGCGGAGTCCGCATGATCCAGTAGCTTTCGGCATCTCTCTGGCGCCGAAGGCGCAGAGGGTCTTTTCCGGAGGCGCGCATCAGGAGGCCAAGCGGGGTGATGATCACAAAGAACATCGCCGAGAGAATCAGCGGAGACATCACCCGGTGCAGCAACATGCCGAACTTGGACCATAGCACGTTGGGCCGATGAAGAACCCGCGGCATGGCGACCGCAGCGATCAGGACCAACGCAGACGCAAGCAGCGCCCAGGGACGAACCTCGCCCCCGTTCCACAAGGGAACCAAGCCGATAATTGCGAAAACGGCGGTGAAAACAAAGCCGAAAGACCGATCGGACCCAATCTCCACCGATGCCGATCGCGCATCTTCCGATCGAACTCTTTGCTTCATGCGAGGACATCCACCACCGTTGGACGCCGCACGCTATCTTAAAGCAGGCCGGATTGCCAGCCGGACTTGACGGGCCTAGCCACTCGGTCGGCGCGCCGGGGGTCCAGCCCCCACGGCAGCGCCTTCGTACCAGCGCACCATCCCGGCCGCGCCTGCTTCACCTTCGGCCGGCGCCCAGGCGGCGAAGTTCTTGTCAGTGGACGGCACGTAGGGACCGGGCTTGACCTCCAGGGCCAGGGTCCCCGATTCCAGCGCCACCAGCGAATGCCAGGTGTCCGGCGGCAGCTGCACCAGACGGTTGCCGCCGGGGCGCAGCTCGACCCGCTCGCGCACGATGCCGTCGACATCGAACACCAGCACGGCCAAGGCACCGTCCAGCAGCGCGAACAACTCCCAGACCCCCTCATTATGCCGATGAGGCCGCACGTAGGTGCCCGGTTCCAGCGCGATCACCACCCGCTGGACGGGGTCGGACAGGTCGTCATGCAGGTTGGCGTGGGTGCGCAGCCGCAGCGCCGCGGCCGCCGTCGCCTTCAGCGCGGCCACCTTGCCGCCATCGATCACCTTCATGGGCCGATCACCTTCATGGCACGAATTGCTCGGCGATGATGCGTTCCTCGAGATTGTGCTCGGGATCGAACAGCAGGGTCAGGTCGATGGAACGGTCCTCGTAGATGTCCACCTCGGTGACGTCGCGCACCTCGGTGAAGTCGGCCACCGCCGAGACCGGGCGCTTTTCCGCCTCCAGCACCTCGAAGGTGACCTTGGCGGTATGGGGCAGCAGGGCGCCGCGCCAGCGCCGGGGGCGGAAGGCGGAAATGGGGGTGAGCGCCAGGATGCCGGCGCCCAAGGGGATGATGGGGCCGTGGGCCGACAGGTTGTAGGCGGTGGAGCCGGCCGGGCTGGACACCAGCACGCCGTCGCAGATCAGCTCGTCCAGCCGCTGCTTGCCGTCGATGCGGATGCGCACCTTGGCCGCCTGGCGGGTTTCGCGCAGCAGCGACACCTCGTTGATGGCCAGCGCGTCCAATTCGGACCCGTCCGCCAGCTTGGTCCGCATGCGCAGGGGGTGCAGCACCACCGATTGCGCCCTGTGCAACCGCTCGATCAGGCCATGCTCGCGAAAGGTGTTCATCAGGAAGCCCACCGAGCCGCGGTTCATGCCGTAGATGGGCACGTGGCGGCGGGGGTCGCGATGCAGCATCTCCAGCATGAAGCCGTCGCCGCCCAGGGCGACGATCAGGTCGGCCTCTTCCGGCGGCACATGGGGATAACGATCCTTCAGCCGTTGCAAGGCCGCGTTGCCGGCTTCGGTGTCGGCGGCGGCAAAGGCGATCTTGGAGAAATCCATGGGCCTGCCCACTATAGTCAGGGGCATGAGTATATACCGCGACGCAGCAACGCCGCCAGCCCGGCGGCGTCGCCCGCGCGGAAGGTCAGCCGCCGGTCACGCTCATGTGGCGGGCCACCGCCGGGGCGGCGCCGCGGTCGATAATGAAATCGTGACCCTTGGGCTTGCGGCCGATGGCGGCGTCGATGGCGGCCTCCAGCAGATGGTCGGACTCGCTGGCGCGCAAAGGCGCGCGCAGGTCCACCGCATCCTCCTGGCCCAGGCACATGAACAGGGTACCGGTGCAGGTGACGCGGACGCGGTTGCACGATCTGCAGAAATTGTGGGTCATGGGGGTGATGAAGCCCAGCCGCGTGCCGGTTTCGGCCACGGTGAGGTAGCGCGCCGGCCCGCCGGTGCGGTAATCGCTCTCGGCCAGGGTCCAGCGGCTTTCCAGCCGGCGGCGCACCAGGGACAGCGGCAGGTACTGGTGGGTGCGGTCGTCGCTCACCTCGCCCAGCGGCATGGTCTCGATCAGGCACAGGTCGAAGCCGTGGCGGCCGCACCATTCCACCATGCGGTCCATCTCGCCCTCGTTGACGCCCTTCAGCGCCACCGTGTTGATCTTGACCGCCAGGCCGGCCTGCCTGGCCGCCATCACGCCGTCCAGCACCTGCTCCAACCGGCCCCAGCGGGTCACGGCGGCGAACTTGGCGGCGTCCAGGGTATCCAGCGAGACGTTGATGCGGCGGATGCCGGCGGCGGCAAGGCCTTCGGCATGCTTGGCCAACTGGGTGCCGTTGGTGGTCAGCGTCAATTCGTCCAGCGCGCCCGCCTTGACCAGCCGGCCCAGCCCGTCGACCAGGCTCATGACGTTGCGGCGCACCAGCGGCTCGCCACCGGTCAGGCGGATCTTGCGCACGCCCTTGCGGACGAAGGCGCCGCACAGCCGCTCCAGTTCCTCGAGCCCCAGCACCTCGGCCTTGGGCAGGAAGGTCATGTCTTCGGCCATGCAGTAGACGCAACGCAGATCGCAGCGATCCGTCACCGAGACCCGCAGGTAGCTCACCCGTCGACCGAAGGGGTCGATCATTACCCGTTCCTCCCATTGCCGCCATTCTCGGGGCGGTCGCCGACGATCCTAATATGGGGACGCCGGCAAGAACGAGTCTTAGCTTTGGTCAAGCCGGGCTGTATTCTTTGTCGCGTGCGGCATTCCGCCGCGGTTCAGGGGACCCCATGACCGAACCCGTGCCGGGCGCCATCGGCGCCATCCTCTACCCGTCGGGCCAGGCACCCGAGGCGCTGATGGTCGAGTTCGCCGCCGAACTGGCGCGCCAGGGCTGGCGGGTGGGCGGCCTGCTGCAGATCACCAGCGGCGGCGGCGAGGGCGAACGCTGCCGCATGGAGGTGGTGGAACTGGACAGCGGCCGGCGGCTGTCCATCACCCAGGAGCCTGGGCCCAGGCTCGCAATCCTGCGCGCTGGACCCCGCCGCCCTGGCCGAGGCGTCGGGCGCCGTGCGCCGGGCGGTGGCCGCCGGCGCCGACCTGGTGCTGATCAACAAGTTCTCGAAGGCGGAAAAGGCCGGGCACGGCCTGGCCGCCGAGATGCTGGCGGTGATGGCCGAGGGCATCCCTTTGCTGACCGCCGTGCCCGACGAGGCGCTGGTGGAGTGGACCGGTTTCACCGGCGGCGGCGCCACCCTGCTGGCGCCGGACATCCAGGCCTTGCGGCGCTGGTGGGCGGGCGCGGCGGAAAGGCGGGACGCAGCGGGCCACCCCTGATCGCGCCCGCGCTGCCATTGCCCCGGTCGCGGCAATCGGTCATTGTCTGTCGGCTGCCGGACCGGCCCTGCCCGAGGTAATTTGATGCGCCCAGCTGAATTCCTGTCCAAAGAGATCTCCGAACACACCGAGGTGCTGAACCACCTCGCCGCGGCGGTCGCGCCGGCCTTTTCTCATTTGGTGGAACGCTGCATCGCCGCCCTCGACGCGGGCGGCAAGATCCTTTTCTTCGGCAATGGGGGATCGGCCGCCGACGCCCAGCATCTGGCGGCGGAGCTGGTGGTGCGCTACCGCGTCAACCGGCCGGCCCTGGCCGCCATCGCGCTGACCACCGACACCTCCCTCCTGACCGCCTGCGCCAACGATTTCTCCTTCGACGACGTGTTCGCCCGCCAGGTCGAGGCGCTGATGACCGCCAGGGACGTGGCCATCGGCATCAGCACCTCGGGCAACAGCCCCAACGTGCTGAAGGCGCTCCAGGCGGCGCGCGCCATTGGCGGCGTCGCCGCCGGCTTGAGCGGCCGCGACGGCGGCGCCATGGTGGGGTTGTGCGACCCGCTTCTGGTGGTGCCCTCGCCGGTGACCGCCCGTATCCAGGAGATGCACATCCTGCTGGGGCACGCCCTGTGCGAACTGATCGAACAGCACGCGCAGGCACGCTGAGGCGTGGATAAAAGCGGCAGGATGCAGTAAAGAACGGCCCATGGCCGCCTCTCGCCCTTCCCGCGCCAATCCGCGCATTGTCGCCCTTGACCTGCTGACCGCCGTCTTGACGGAGAAGCGCCTGCTGGACAGCGCGCTGGACGATGATCGCCCCTTCGCCTCCCTGGCGGACCGTGACCGCGCCTTTGCGCGCCTGCTTGTCGCCACGACCCTGCGGCGCCTCGGCCAGCTCGACGACCTGATCGCGCGCTGCCTGACCAAGAACTTGCCGGCCAAGGCCATCCGGGCCCGCAACGTGTTGCGCCTGGGGGCATGCCAGCTGTTCTTTCTCGGCACGCCGCCCCACGCGGCCGTCGCCACGGCGGTGGATCTGGTGAAGGGAACTCCCCTCGCCGGTTTCGCCAAACTGATCAACGCGGTGCTGCACCGGCTCGATCGCGAGGGGCGCACCTGGCAGGCCGAGCAGGATGCGGCTCGTCTCAACACGCCCGACTGGCTGTGGTCTTCCTGGGTCGGCGCCTACGGCGAAGCCACCGCGCGCGCCATCGCCGAGGCCCATCTGAGCGAAGCGCCCGTGGACATCACCGTCGCCTCGGAGCCGGCGGGCTGGGCGGCCAAGCTGGAGGCCGAGGTGATGCCAACGCGCACGCTGCGCCGGACCGCCGGGGGCGACATCAGCCGGCTGCCCGGATTCGCCGACGGTGCGTGGTGGGTCCAGGACATGGCGGCGGCCTTGCCCGCACGGCTCCTCGGCGACGTCAGCGGCAAACGGGTCGCCGATCTGTGCGCCGCACCCGGCGGCAAGGCGCTTCAGCTGGCGGTGGCGGGTGCCAGCGTCACCGCCGTCGACCGCTCGGCACGCCGCCTGGGCCGTTTCCGCCAGAATCTGGAGCGCCTGAAGCTGCACGCCGAGATCGTCGAGGCCGACGCGGCGGCATGGCGGCCGGCGGAGCCGTTCGACGCCGTCCTGCTGGATGCGCCGTGCAGCGCCACCGGCACCTTGCGCCGCCATCCCGACGGCCTGCGGCTGAAGAAGCCGGGCGACGTCGCCGCGCTGGCCGACCAGCAAGCGGCCCTGCTGCGCGCCGCCGTGGCCATGACCAAGCCGGGCGGCACGCTGGTCTATTGCGTCTGTTCGCTGGAACCCGAGGAAGGCGTGCGGCAGGTGGAACGCCTGCTGGATGCGGGCCTGCCCGTCCGTCGCCTGCCCATCGTGGCGGCCGAGGTGGGCGGCCTTGCCGAGCTGTTGACGCCCGAGGGCGACCTGCGCACCCTTCCCTGCCACCTTGCCGACCGGGGTGGGATGGATGCATTCTTCGCCACCCGTTTCCAACGCCTTTCGGACTGAGCGACCGTGCCCGACCAACGCCGCTTCGTGCTGATCGACCGGGATGGCACCCTCAACGTTGAACGCCATTACCTGTCCGACCCCGACCAGCTGCAGTTGATTCCGGGGGCGGGAGCCGCTGTGGCGGCCTTGAACCGGGCCGGGTTCGGCGTCGCCGTCATCACCAATCAGTCGGGCGTGGCGCGCGGCTATTTCGACCTTGCGCGACTGGACGCCATCCATGCCCGCCTCCGCGCTTTGCTTGCCGCGGAGGGGGCGAAAATCGATGGTCTCTACGTCTGCCCCCATGGGCCCGACGACGATTGCGATTGCCGCAAGCCGCTTCCCGGCATGGTCCGGCAGGCGGTGGCCGAACACGGCTTCGATCCCGCCCGGGCGGTCGTCATCGGCGACAAGGAGGTGGACGTGGAGTTGGGCCGCGCGGTCGGCGCCACCACCATCCTCGTGCGTACCGGCCATGGCGGCGAATACGCGGCGACCACGACAGCCGACCGGGTGGCCGACGATCTCGCCCAGGCGGTGTCGCTCGTTCTGTCCGGCGGCTTGCCCGCCCCTTAGGTCCATATCCGCCGCCGGGCCGGTCGCCCGCGCGTATAATGAAGGGTCGTTTCATGAGGAATTCGCAGAAGATCGCGGTGATCGGCCTCGGCTATGTCGGCCTGCCACTAGCCGTGGCGCTGGCCCGCCACTACCCGACGATCGGCTTCGACATCTCGGAACCGCGCATCGCCGAACTGCATGGCGGCTTCGACCGCACCGGCGAGGTAGAGACGGCGCAACTGCGCGGCAGCACATTGAAGCTGTCGGCCGACAGCGACCGCATCCGCGGCTGCGACGTCTACATCGTCACCGTGCCGACCCCGGTGGACGAGGCCAACGAGCCCGACCTGCGCCCGGTGCTGGCGGCCTGCCGCACGGTGGGCTCGGTGATGGCCAAGGGCGCCGTGGTGGTATTCGAGAGCACCGTCTATCCGGGCGTCACCGAGGACGTCTGCGGCCCCGAACTGGAGCGGGTGTCAGGCCTTGAATGCGGCACCGACTTCTTCCTCGGCTATTCGCCGGAACGCATCAATCCCGGCGATCGCGAGCACACGGTGGACCGCATCACCAAGGTGGTGTCCGGCCAGACGCCGGAAGTCACCGAACAGCTGGCCGCCATTTACGGTTCGCTGACCTCGGGCGGCGTGTTCAAGGCCGCCTCGATCCGCGTCGCCGAGGCCGCCAAGGTGATCGAGAACGCCCAGCGTGACATCAACATTGCCTTCATCAACGAAGTGACCATGATCTTCCGCAAGCTGGGAATCTCGGTCTACGACGTGCTGGACGCCTCGGCCACCAAGTGGAACTTCCTCAACTTCAAGCCGGGGCTGGTGGGCGGCCACTGCATCGGCATCGACCCGTTCTATCTGGCGCGCTGCGCCATGGATAACGGCCACGACCCCGAGATCATCCTGGCCGGACGGCGCATCAACGAAGGCATGGGGCCGTGGATCGCCCGCGAGGTGGCCAAGCATCTGGACGGTTCGGCCCGGATCCTGGTGCTCGGCCTGACCTTCAAGGAGAACGTGCCCGACCTGCGCAACAGCAAGGTGATCGACGTCATCCGCGAGCTGCGCGCCCTGGGCCACCAAGTGGAGGTGCACGACCCCTACGCCGACCCCAAGGAAGCCGCCCATGAATACGGCGAGACCCTGATCCCGTCGCTGGACGGGCTGGGGCCGTACGATTGCGTGGTGGGGGCGGTGCCGCACGCGCCCTATCTGGCCTTCACCGGCGAATCCTTCGAGACCCTGCTCAAGCCCGACGGCCTGGTCGCCGACGTCAAGGCGCTGTGGCGCGACCGCGAATTGCCCGAGGGCATGCGTCTGTGGCGTCTGTAGTCAGTTAGGTTCCGCAGCGCGCCCACAGGGCGGTGGCGGCAGCGACCACGTCCTCCACGCTCAAACCGTCCATGCGGGTGGCCTGGCTGGTGAAGTCGTAGCCCTCGCCGTGGACGATGTCGTGGAAGCTCTGCCGCGTCCGCACGGTGGCGCAACGCTCGCCCCAGGGGGCGTAATGCTCTTCCTTGCTGGGGCCGAACAGGCCGAGCGTCGGCGTGCCGGCGGCGGCGGCCATGTGCATGAGCCCGGAATCGTTGCCCACATACAGCGCGGTACGGCGTAAACAGGCACCGACCACCCCCAACGGCTGGTTGCCCACCAAGTCGATGCGGCGTTCGGGCGGCAGCGAATCGAGCACCGGCCGGGCCATGTCGCGTTCACCGGGGCCGCCGACCACCGCCACCCGCGCCCCGGGCAGGATACCCGTCGGCGCGGTCAGGACAGCGATGGCGGCGGCGAAACGCTCGGCCGGCCACACCTTACCGCCCCAATTGGCGGTCGGCCCCACCGCCAGCACCGGCCCGGAGCCATCCATCAGCACCGCCGCGCGCTCATCATCGGCAACGCCCACCCACAACTGCGGGGCGGGGGGCGGATCGAGTTTCAGCAGGCGGGCCAGCTGCACCACCCGGTGCACGGGGTCGTGACTGGGGCGAAACACCCGCCGCCGCCGGCAGGGCACCAGCCACGCCAGCGCCGAGCCGCGCAGGTCTACCACCAGGTCCCAGAAAGAACCGACGGTCTGACGCCACAGATCCAGCCAATGGCCGCCGCGCCTGCGCTTGGTCATCACCACGACCCTTTCCACCCCCGGCACGTCGGCGAACAAGGCCGCCGCCGCCGGGCCGCAGGCGACCGTCACCCGCGCGCCCGGCCGGGCGACGAGATGCGACAATATTCCGGTGGACAGGATGGCATCGCCGACCCGATTGGAGGTGACGAACAGGATCTTCATGGGGACGTCGTCGTGGCGGAAAAACGGAAGCGGGCAAGCTACACCAATCCGGGCTTGCGTGCCTGCCCTTTCTCCGGTGGGGCGTTTGTCCGCCCCGGGCCTTTGTGGTAAGGTCGCCGCTGCAACGAGGGCGGCGCTGGCGCAGGGGAGGCTTAATGAAGGGGATTGTGCTCGCGGGGGGCGCCGGCACCCGGCTGCACCCGGTAACCCAGGTGGTGAGCAAGCAGCTGCTGCCGGTCTACAGCAAGCCGATGATCTATTTCCCCCTGTCGACGCTGATGCTGGCCGGCATCCGCGAGGTGCTGGTGATCACCACGCCCTCGGACCAGCCGCTGTTCATGCGCCTGCTGGGCGACGGCTCGCGCTGGGGGATCTCCATCCAGTACGCCGTCCAACCTTCGCCCGACGGGCTGGCGCAGGCCTTCCTGATCGGCCGCGAGTTCATCGGCGACGATTGCTGCGCCCTGGTCCTGGGCGACAACATCTTCCACGGCCACGGCCTGACCGAGATCCTGAGCCAAGCCAGCACGCTGGAGCAGGGCGCGCGGGTCTTCGCCTATTGGGTTTCGGACCCCGAACGCTACGGCGTGGTCGACTTCGATGCCGCCGGCCGCGCCCGCCAGGTGGTGGAGAAGCCGGCCGACCCGGCCACCAACTGGGCGGTGACCGGCCTGTATTTCTACGACCGCGACGTGGTGGACATCGCCGCCAGCCTGAAGCCTTCGGCCCGCGGCGAACTGGAGATCACCGACCTCAACAACGTCTACCTGGCGCGCGGCGCGCTCGACGTGGTCAAGCTGGGCCGCGGCTTCGCCTGGCTGGACACCGGCACCCACGAGAGCCTGCTGCAGGCCGCCCAGTTCGTCCATTCGGTAGAGCTGCGCCAAGGCCTGCAGATCGCCTGCCTGGAGGAAATCGCCTACCGCAAGGGCTTCATCGACGGCGCCCGCCTGGAGGAACTGGCGGCCCAGGCGATCCCGGCCCAGGCCAAGTACCTGCGCCGCGTGCTGGCCGAAGGCGGGACCCATTGAGCGCCGGCACCGCCCAGCCCCTGGCCTACCATCATGCCGTCCGGCGCGAGGTGGTGCCGTTCCTGAAGGCGGATAGCCGGATCCTCGAAATCGGCTGCGGTACCGGCGCCACCCTGGACTTCCTCAGGCAGCAGGGGCTGTGCCGCTGGGCCGGCGGGGTGGAATACGCGCCCGAGCCGGCGGAACTGGCCCGCAAGGTGGCTGATCAGGTCTGGCAGGGCGACATCGAGGGCATGGACCTGGGACTGGCGGAAGGATCGCTGGATGCCGTGCTGTGCCTGGACGTGCTCGAACATCTGGTCAACCCGTGGCGAACCGCGCGCCGGCTGGCGGCGCTGCTGGCCCCCGGCGGCGTTCTGGTCGCCAGCCTGCCCAACATCCGCAACGACCGCATCCTGCGCGACCTGGTGCTGCGTGGGAAATGGGAATATCGCGACGACGGCATTCTCGACCGCACCCATCTGCGCTTCTTCACCCGCGCCTCGACAGTCGCCCTGGTGGCCGAGGCCGGCCTGACGGTGGAGGCGGTGCAGCCGTTGGTGCACCTCAAGCCGTGGCGCCTGAAATGGATCCTCAACCGCGTGAGCGGTGGACGGATGGTGGATTTCTACGCCACCCAGTTCCTGGTGTGCGGGCGCCGATGACCCAGGCGATCGACGCGGCCGCCCGTTATGGCGCCGAGGAACTGGACTATTCCATCTGCACCCTGGTCACCCGCTGGGACGAATACCGGGCCATGCAGGACAGCTTCCGCGCCAAAGGCTTTCGCGAGCCCGCCTGCGAGTTCCTGTACCTGGACAACGCCGCCGGCAACCGCTTCGACGCCTATTCCGGCCTCAACCTGTTCCTGTCCACCGCGCGCGGCCGGGTGGTCGTCCTGTGCCATCAGGACGTCCGCTTGGTGGACGACGGCCGGGCCGAACTGGATGCCATCATCGCCGCCATGGATCGCGACCACCCCCAGTGGGGCGTGCTGGGCAATGCCGGCGGCACCCCGGCGGGGACGCTGTGCATCCGCATCACCGACCCGCACGGGGCCGACACCCGGCGCGGCGCTTTCCCTGCCGCCGCCACCGCGCTGGACGAGAATTTCCTGGCGGTACGCCGCTCCGCCAACCTGGCGCTGTCGGCCGATGTGGGCGGCTATCACCTTTATGGCGCCGATCTGTGCCTGATGGCCGATCTGCTGGGCCACAGCGCCCACGTGGTGGACTTCCATCTCCACCACCTGAGCCCCGGCAACGCCGATGCCAGTTTCGCTGCGGCGCGCCGGTGCATCATCGCCAAGTACCAGCGGGCGCTGGCGCCGCGCTGGGTGACCACCACCTGCACCGCCTTCGTGGCCGGCGGCGGCGCGCTGTCCACCCTGGCCGGAACCCGCTGGGGAGCCAAACTGCTGCGCAGCCTCCGCAAGCGCTATCGCGGGAAGCGGCCATGAGCAGCGACGCCTTGGCGCGGGTCAGCGCCATCCTGGTCACCTACAACAGCGGCGCCGTGCTGGCTGACAGCCTGCCGCCCCTGGCCAGGCTGGCCAAGGTGATCGTCGTCGACAATGCCAGCGCCGACGACACCGTTTCCGCCGCCCGCCGGGCATTGCCGCAGGCCGAAGTGGTGGCCCAGACGGTCAATGTCGGCTTCGGCAACGGCTGCAACGCCGGATTGGCCCGCGTCGACACGGAATTCGCCCTGCTGGTCAATCCCGACGCCATCGTCCCGCCCGAGGCGGTGCGCTTGCTGGTGGAGGCGGCGGACCGCTATGGCGACGCCGCCATCCTCGGCCCCGCTTTGTTGACCCCGGCGGGCAAGGTGGAGCTGTCGCACAATCTGGGCCTGTTCGACCAGGTGGCCCACCGCAAGCGCGCCGATTCCGGGTTGGCCCCCGAGGGCGATCTGTGCGCCGGCTTCCTGTCCGGGGCGGTGATGCTGCTGCGCATGGACGCCATTGCCGCCTTCGGCGGCTTCGATCCCGACATCTTCCTGTTCTACGAGGACACCGAGCTGTGCCTGCGCGCCGCCGCCGCCGGCTGGTCGCTGGTGCACGTGCCGGCGGCACGGGTCACCCATGTGGGCGGCGGTTCGTCGCGCCCGAGCCCGCGCATCGACTGGCTGAAACAATGGCACATGGCATGGTCACGCCTGCACGTGGAACGCAAGTACCACGGCCGCGCAGCGCCCCTGGCACTGCCCTTGCTGCTGCGCCACGGGCTGAAGGCGCTGGGATACGGCTTGCTGTTGAAGCGCGCCAAAGTCCGCCGCAACGCCGCCCGTTTCGCCGGAACCGTGGCCGCCCTGGCCGGCCGCCCGGCCTGCAGCCCGGCGGTGCGCCTGGCGCGTTGTTGCCTGGAGACCGCTCCCGCCGCTAAAGTGCCGCCTTTCTCGTCCGAGGACAGTTCATGAAGGTCATTCCCACCGCGCTGGCCGGCGCCGTTCTCATCGAGCCGGATCGTTTCGGTGACAATCGCGGCTTCTTCTCGGAAACCTACAACCGGCAGCGTTTGGCCGAAATCGGCATCGACATGGAGTTCGTGCAGGACAACCACTCCCGCTCGACGGAGAAGGGGACGGTGCGCGGCATGCACTGGCAGGCGCCGCCCAAGGCCCAGGCCAAGCTGGTGCGCGTGGTGCGCGGCGCCATTCTCGACGTCATCGTCGACGTCCGCCGCGCCTCGCCCACCTTCGGCCGTCACGTGGCGGTGGAACTGAGCGCCGACAACTGGCGGCAATTATTCGTCCCCATAGGCTTCGCCCACGGCTTTTGCACCCTCACCGACGAGGTCGAAGTGATCTACAAGGTCACCGACACCTATTCGCCCGTCCATGAGGGCGGGTTCCTCTGGAACGATCCCGCGCTGGGCCTGCCGTGGCCGGTCGATGCGTCGGCAGCCACGTTGTCCGCGAAGGACAAGCTTCTGCCGCTGTTTGCGGATGCCTCCATTCCCGCCTTCACCTGAGAGCCGCAGCCATGAGCTTCGAGACAGTGCTGGTCACCGGCGGTGCCGGTTTCATCGGATCGGCGGTGGTGCGCCACCTGATCGATGCCACCCAGGCCCGCGTGGTCAACGTGGACGCGCTGACCTATGCCGCCAACCTGGACAATCTTGCGATGGTCGAAGGCGACCCGCGCTACCTGTTCGAGCACGCCGACATCCGCGACAAGGCGGCGCTGCAGCGCATCTTCGCCCGCCATCGCCCCGACGCGGTGATGCACCTGGCCGCCGAATCCCACGTGGACCGCTCCATCGACGGGCCGGCCGAGTTCGTGCAGACCAACGTGGTGGGCACCGTGACCCTGCTGGAGGCGGCGCTGGAATACTGGCGCGGGTTGGACGCGGATGCCCAGGCGCGGTTTCGTTTCCTGCACGTATCGACCGACGAGGTCTACGGTTCGCTGGGCGAGGAAGGACTGTTCTCGGAAACCAGCCAGTACCAGCCCAACTCTCCCTACAGCGCCAGCAAGGCGGCCTCGGACCATTTCGTCCGCGCCTGGCATCACACCTATGGCCTGCCCACCCTGATCACCAATTGCACCAACAATTACGGGCCCTACCAGTTTCCCGAGAAGCTGATCCCGCTGGTGGTGCTGAAGGCGCTGGCCGGCGAGTCGCTGCCCGTCTATGGCAAGGGCGAGAACGTGCGCGACTGGCTGCACGTCGACGACCACGCTCGCGCCCTGCTGGCGGTGCTGAAGCGCGGCCGCGTGGGCGAGACCTACGGCATCGGCGGTCAGGCCGAGCGCCGCAATATCGATCTGGTGCGGCAGATCTGCGCCATTCTGGACGGACTGCTGCCTGCCGGCGCCCCGCATGCGCGGCTGATCACCATGGTCTCCGACCGGCCGGGCCACGACCTGCGCTATGCCATGGACATCGGCAAGATCGGCGCCGAACTGGGCTGGCGCCCGCAGGAAACGCTGGAAAGCGGCCTGACGGCCACCATTGCCTGGTATCTGGACAACCGGGTCTGGTGGCAGCGCATCAAGGATGGCGTCTACCGTGGCCAGCGCCTGGGCCTGACGGCGGATTGATCCCATGCGCATCCTGGTGACCGGCGGTACCGGCCAGGTCGGTACGGAATTGCAACGGATTTCCTGGCCCGCCGGAACGGCGGTGCTGGCCCCCGGCCGCGATCAGTTGGACCTGGCCGCGCCGCAGGACCTCGCCGCCGCCCTGGACCGCTGCGCCCCCGACGTGTTGGTGAACTGCGCCGCCTATACCGCCGTCGACAAGGCGGAAAGCGACACCGACGCCGCCATGGCGGTGAACGCGGCCGCACCGGAAGCCATGGCCCGCTGGTGCACCGATCACGGTGCCGCCCTGATCCAGCTGTCCACCGATTACGTTTTCGACGGAACCAAGCCCGCGCCCTATGTGGAGGACGACCCTACCGGCCCGCTCAATGTCTACGGGCGCAGCAAGCTGGCCGGCGAGCAGGCGGTGCGGGCGGCGCTGGAACGCCATGTCATCCTGCGCACCTCGTGGGTCTATGCCGCCCACGGCGCCAATTTCGTCCGCACCATGCTGCGGCTGGGGCGTGAACGCAAGGAGCTGTCCATCGTCGCCGATCAGCATGGCTGCCCCACCTGGGCCGGCGACATCGCCGCCGTGGTGACGGCCATCACCGCCCGCATTCAGGCCGGAACGGCGGAATGGGGCACCTTCCACTACAGCGGCGCCAGGCCTGCCACCTGGTATGATTTCGCTGCCGAAATTTTTTTCCCGGAGCGGCGCCCCCGGCCGGTGCTGAAACCCATCCCCACCGCAGCCTACCCGACTCCGGCGCGCCGTCCCGCGTCCTCCGTTCTCGATTGCGGCAAGATCCGGCGCGCCTACGGGGTCGAAGCGGTGCCGTGGCAGCATTCGCTGGCACGGGTTCTGTCGGATCTGGCGACTTAGGCCTCCAAGCCGTAGACGGCGTCGGTGGCCGCCATCATCCGCCCGATGGAGAAATGCTGGCCGAGCCGGCGGTGGCCGGCCTGACCCATCCGCTCACGCAGGTCGGCGTCGGCCAACTTGGCCAGCGCCGCCGCCACCTGCCCGGCGGCACCCGAATCCACCAGGAAGCCGCTCTCGCCCTCGGCCACGATTTCCGGAATGGCGCTGATGCGGCTGGCGACGATAGGGCGGTTGGCGGCCATGGCTTCCAACAGCACCAGCCCGAACCCCTCCCACGCCGAGGTCAGGACGAACACGTCGAAAGCGGCCATGACGGCGGCGATGTCGGTGCGGAAACCAGCCCAGACCACACGGTCCTCGATGCCGAGCTTGCGCGCCTCCAGCCTCAGTTCACCCTCCAACGGGCCGGTGCCGACGATGACCAGCCGCGTCGGCAGGATTGCCGCGTCGGCGAACTGGGCGAATCCCTGCAACAGCACGTGCATCGCCTTTTGCGGCACCAGCCGGCCGACCGAGCCCACGACCATGGTCCCCCGGGCGATACCCCATTCCTGCCGCACCGCTTCCACCTGGGCCGCTGCTACTTGGCCGTAGGGAATCGGATCGAGTCCGTAATGAACTTGCCTGATCTTGTCGGCCGGCAAGCCCTGAGTCCGCAGAAAACGCGCCACCGCCCCCGAAATGGCGATAATGCCGTCGGCACGCCGCGCCGCCCAGCGTGCCATCCATGCCTGGCCGATGCCGTGATGGAAGGGTTCGTCGTTGTGCTTGGAGACGATATAGCGGCATTTCCGCCGCGCCAGCGCCAGCGCCAGCCGCGAATAGACCTCGGCCGGCGGCATGTGGGCGTGGAGCACGGCGGGGCTGAGACGGCGGATCAGTGCCGCCAACTTGGCGACAGGACGGACGTCGCCATAATAGCCGAGACCCAGCGCATAGGTCGGTACGCCGATGGCAGCCAGGCTCTCCGCCCAGTAGCCGTCGCCCTTCAGATAGGCCACCGCCACTTCGTGGCCGGCGGCGCGCTGGGCGTGGACAAGGTCGTTCAGGTGATTCTCGGCACCGCCGCGGTTGATGGTGGTGATCACGTGCAGGATGCGCATGGAGATCATTTCAGGGGGCCGGGGGCTCACAATTTAATCCAGACATGCATGGACGTCCATGCGATGGCGATGTGCGGCGCGGGCCGAACGATCATGAGTCCGCTCCGTCGCCGTCGAGAGCGGCAAGCGCCGCTTGTACCGCTTCGATCGGAATGGCGTCCATGCTGTCGGAACCGAAGTCCTGGGCACGGACGATCCGCGCCCGCGTCGCCCAGGGTGCGAATTTCGCCGGCGGGGTGGGGCCGAACAGCGACACCAGCGGCGTTCCGGCTGCCGCCAGCAGATGGCCGACCCCAGCATCGTTGGCCACCGCCGAGGCCAGGCGCGCGCCCACGGCCAGGGTCAGCACCACGTCGGCGGTGCGCGCCGCCTGGAGGGGCAGCAGCGCCTCGGGCAAGGCGGCGCGCACCGTATCCGCCCAATCCTGTTCCGCCGGGCCGAGGATGAAGACCGGCGCCTTACCCTCCTGCGCCAGTTGCCCCCCCAGCCGGATGAAATGCTCCAACGGCCAGCATTTGTGGCGGCTGCCCGCCCCCGGCGCCAGCCCCACGTAATGCGGGCCGGCCGGCAGCAGGGCGGTGGCCTCGGCAGCGGCGGCGGCGGGGATGGTGAAGCCGCCCTGCGGCTGGACCGGCGCTCCCGCCGTCAGGCTGGCCAAATCCATCAGCTGGGCGGCCAGCAAGGGCGGCTTGCGGTAGGCACGCGGCCGCTCGCTGGACAGCAGGAAGGCGAGGGCAGGCGAGATGAAGCGGCGATGGGGGATGCGGCGCAGGCGCAGGGCGGTCAGAAAACCGCGCTGGGTGTCGAGCACCACGTCGAAACGTTGCCCGGCGGCACGGCAACGGCGGGCGAAGGCCGCGGGATCCTCGGCGACCACCTCGTCCAGCAGGCCGGCCACCAGCGGCGCCAGCGTGCCGGCGAAGGCCGATTGCCCCTGGCCGGCCAGCCAGGTGATGCGGGCATCGGGGAAGGCGGCGCGCAAGGCGCGGATGAACGGCAGCTTCATCAGGCCGTCGCCCACCAGGTCGAGCCCGACATGGATCAGAACCGATGCGGTCATCCCCCCTCCCAAATCGGGTTCCACCGAGGAACCATACTCCATTCGCGGCGGCGCATCCTGCTCTTCCTTGAGCAACAGGCAGTCACCGGCCACCCGCATTTCGATATTCGTGGCCGTGAAGCAACGGCAAGCATGCTCGGGCGTGCAGACGATGGGCTCGCCACCAATAATGAAGCTGGTACCAGCCAAAACCGGACATCCGGCCTGGCTGGTCGAACGCGACGGCACCGCCGTGACAATGACCGGAGAGTCCGAGGATGTTCATCTCGGCTTGCTAGTGAAAGCGCTCCGGCGTGTCAAGCGCGGCCTGACGTGCTAAGACAGGCCCCTCGGCTCGACCGCAATGAGGGTGACAGTGTCAACGCAAGGTCCGCGCCTGTCGGCGCTGGTGGTGGCCCATAACGAAGAGGCCCAGCTGGCCGATTGCCTGGAACGGCTGCGGCCCGCCGACGAGATCGTGGTGGTGCTGGACAAGTGCACCGACCGCTCGCGCGATATCGCGCTGACCTTCACCGACCGCATCGTCGAGGGCGCGTGGGAGCTGGAAGGGCCGCGCCGCAATGCCGGCCTGGATGCGTGCAGCGGCGACTGGGTGCTGGAGGTGGACGCCGACGAGCGGGTCCCGGCCGAACTGATGGCCGAGATTGGCCGGACCATCGCCCAGGCGCCGCCCGGCATCTTCCTGGTGCCCTTCGACAATTTCATCGGCGCACGCCGGGTGCGCTACGGCTGGGGCGCCTCATGGGGGGTCTCGGCGGCCCCCCGGCTGTCGGCCCGCGGCGCCAAGCGCTGGGGCGACCAGCGCATCCATCCCAGCCTGGAGATGAAAGGGCCGGTGGGACGGCTGACCACCCCCATCGACCATTACGTGGATGCCGATATCTCGGACATGATCAAGCGCCTCGACCGCTACACCACCGCCCGCGCCCGCGACCTGCGCGCCAGCGGGAAGGTGGGCAGCCTGGCCAACAACCTGCGCCGGGCAGTATCGCGCTTCTTCAAATGCTTCATCGGCCGCAAGGGCTATCGCGAGGGCCATTACGGCTTCCTCATCGCCCTGTTCGCCGCGCTGTTCCCGCTGCTGTCCTATTTCAAGGCGCGCCTGGAGAAGGAGTAAGCCCCCGGCTCCAGTGTTGCAGGGCCGCCAGCAGCAGGGCAGTGACCGCCACGCCGCCGAGAAGCCCCAGCCAGGGTGAGCCGGCGGCGGCCACCACGGCGCAGCCGATCAGCCCGACATTGCCCGCCAACACGGCCAGACTGACCTGGTCGTGGCGGCGTCCGCCGCGCACGGCGCGCTGGTAAAAGTGCTGGCGATGGGCCCGCCACACCTTTTCGCCCCGCGCCGCCCGCGCCGTGAAGGTCAGGGTGGCGTCGGCCAGGTAATAGAGCGGCAGCACCAGGGCGGCGGCCAATTGGCCCTCGGCCGCCACCTGGATCAGCAGGCCGCCAAGCAGCAGGCCGAGAGGGACGCTGCCGACGTCGCCCATGAACATCCGCGCCGGGTGCCAGTTCCACACCAGGAAGCCGGCGCCGGCGGCGGCGCAGGCCAGGCCCAGCGGCACCAGGCCGGCGGACAGGCCGGCCAGGGCGGCGACCACGGCGATTCCCACCCCAAGCGAGGCGGTTTCCACCCCGGTGATGCCGTCGATGCCGTCCATGAAATTGTAGAGATTGACGAACCACAGCCAGCCGATGGCGGTGACGGCGCGGTCCAGCCACAGCGGCAGCCAGCCTTGGAACACCGTCTGGCCGGCCGGCAGCAGGGCGGTCAGCACCATCACCGCCCCCGCCTGGGCGAGCAGGCGCGGCGCCACCGGCAGGGTGTGGCGGTCATCCATCCAACACACCGCCATCAAGCCCAGCCCGGCGGCGATCATCGCCCACAGCCACACATCGGCGCCGAGGCCCAAGGCGGCCAGCGTCCAGGCCGCCAGCACCGCCGGGGTCACCGCCAGACCGCCGCCGCGCGGGGTGGGGATGGTATGGCTGGAGCGTTCGTTGGGGCGGTCGAGGATGGCGTGGCGGCGCAGCAGCGCAAGCACCAGGCGGCCGCCGGCAATGGAGAGGACACCGGCGGCAACCGCGGGCAATACATCCGTCCACACGCTTGAAATCCCCCAATCTTCGGTACGCCGCCAGCCCCGCGGGCGGCGGCAGATGCGATATACGGAACCATATACGGAACCGGCAAAGGATGGTATATGAGCCGGCGTCCACCACATGCCGGTCCAGCCGGGGGATTTCTTGCCAAACGTTGCCGACAGGCCTGCGCGTTCCGCCGCGGCGGTCCCTTTTGCCGTAGCGTTTCTCTGCGGCGCGGCAATCCCCAGCTCCATCATCTTCGGACGTGGCGCCCTGGCGGTGGCGGTGGCGTTGATCGCCCTGGCCGTACTGGCGGCGACACGCATGGGACCCGGATGGCCGGTACTGGCCCGGCCGGCGCGCCTGCCGCTGTTGCTGGCCGGATTGGTCTTCGCCGCCTGGCTCCCTTCGCTTCCGGGCTCGCTGAACGTTGCCGTTTCGGCCGGCACCATGGCCCGGGTGGCGCTGCTGGTGGCGGGCGGCGTGCTGCTGTGGTCGTTCCTGACGGCGCGGCCCGAACTGACGCGCTCCCTGAACAAGGTTTTCCTGGTCGGCATGATCGCCGCCGGCCTGTTCGTGCTGGCCGCCTCGACGGTGGCGCCGGCGCTGGTCGCCTTCCGCACCCACGGAACCCCCAACCCAGCCCTGCAGTTCAAGGCTTCGGCCTCGGTGTTCGCCTGTGCCTTTCCGGTAGTGATCTATGCCGGCTGGCGTCTGGGCGGGCGCTGGCGGGCGGCCGCCCTGGTCGCGGTGGTGCTGGGCCTGTTCGCCATCCAGGCCACCCACAGCCGGTCGGGCCTGGCCGGGCTGCTGATCGCCATCGGCGTCGCCCTGCTGCTGCTGGCCGGCCACCGTTTCGGCCGCCGCATCGGCGCCGCCCTATGGGCCGCGGCCATCGCAATTCCGACGGCAGCCTTGGGCTGGATGGTGTCGCGGCCACTGGAAATCTGGCACGGCCCCTATGCCGAGCGCGTGCCCGCCTGGGTCATCGACCCCCATCGCCAAGTCATCTGGCAGTTCGTCTTCGACCAGTTCCTCGAACGGCCGTGGTTCGGCTGGGGCATCAACACCATCAACGAGAGCCCCGGCGCGCATGAGGGCATTCCCGGCCTCGGCGCCGAATTCGTGCCGTCCCACCCCCATTCCTGGCTGCTGCAGATCCTGTCGGAAACCGGTGTGATCGGGTTCCTGCCGACGCTAGCCGTGGTGGTCGGCGTCGGCGTCGTCGCCGCCCTGGCGTGGAACCGGCATCCCACCCCCCAGCGGCTGGCGTGGCTGCTGCTGTGGTGTGCATTCTGGATGTCGAGCGCCTTCAACTTCTCGTTCTGGGCAGCGTGGTGGCAGACCGCCGCCGTCCTGTTGGCGGTGCTGGTGCTCGCCCCCGACGGAGAGGCGGAATGAGGGCGCGCCGGCTCGGCCTGCTGGTGGGGCAGGATTGGAGTTTCCTCAGTCACCGGCTGGGATTGGCCCGCGCCGCCCGCGATGCCGGCTATGATGTGACCGTGATCACACCGCTCGGCGGCAGTGCCCAGGCCATCCGCAACCACGGCTTCCGCCTCAAGCACGTGCCGTTCGGGCGCAACCTCGGCACTCCGGCCACCGACCTGCTGGCCATCGGGCGCCTGGCCCGCCTGTGCCACGAGCTGGAGCTCGACGTGCTGCACAACTTCGCCTTGAAGCCGGCCCTCATCGGCGGCCTGGGCGGGTTGTTGGCGGGCGTTCCGGCGGTGGTCAGCACGGTTGCCGGCCTCGGCTACATGTTCATCAACCACAACCTGAAGACCCGCGCCCTGCGTCTGGCGGTGACCTCCGGCCTGCGCGCCACCATGGGCCGCGCCGGCTGCCGCCTGATCGTCCAGAACCGCGACGACCAAGCCCTGGTGACCGACGCCGTGGTCGCCGCCGAACGGGTGCGGCTGGTGCGCGGTTCGGGCGTGGATGCCCGGCAGTTCGCCCCCACGCCCGAACCCGAAGGCATTCCGGTGGCGGTCCTGCCCGCCCGCATGCTGTGGGACAAGGGCGTCGGCGAGCTGGTGGAAGCGGCGCGGCGGCTACACGCCGCCGGAACGCCCATCCGCATCGCCCTGGTGGGCGGACCGGATGCCGGGAATCCCCGCAGCGTCGGCGAGGACCAGCTGCGGGCATGGCACGACGAAGGCATCGTCGAATACTGGGGGCACAGCGGCGACATGCCGGGCGTGTGGGCGCGCGCCCACATCGCCGTGCTGCCCAGCTATCGCGAGGGCCTGCCCAAGGCGCTGCTGGAGGCCGCCGCCTGCGGCCGGCCGCTGGTCACCACCGACGTGCCCGGCTGCCGCGAACTGGTGGAGCACGGCGCCAACGGCCTGCTGGTGCCGGTGCGGGAAAGCGCCGGGCTGGCCGAGGCGCTGGCGCGCCTGGCGGCCTCGCCCGAGGAGCGCCTGCGCCTGGGCGCCGAGGCCCGTCGCCGGGTCGAGGCCGAATTGGGCGACAGCGCCATCCAGGCGGCGATCCTGGCGGTCTATGACGAAGCCCTGGCCGGGGGACGGCAACGGTGAAGATGTTCTCGCGCGCCAACATCGCCTTCATGCACGACACCTTCTGGGCGCCGGTGTCGCTGCTGGCCGCCCTGTACCTGCGCGTGGGCGGCGATGCGCTGCCCAGCTACCTGCCCATGCTGAAGGTGGCGCTGCCGCTGTTCACCCTGGTGGCGCCGCTCATCTTCCTCGCCACCGGCATGCATCGCGGCGTCTGGCGCTATGCCTCCACCCGCGACCTGATGGCCATCAGCCGGGCGGTCGGCCTGTCCATCCTGGTCTTCCTGCCGCTGCTGTTCGCCGTCAACCGGCTGGAGGGCATGCCACGTTCGCTGCCGTTCATCCACGCCCTGGTGCTGCTGATGGGGCTGGGCGGGCCGCGCTTCCTGTTCCGCGTGCTCAAGGACCGCCGGCAGGCGCGCCGCGGCCTCGACCACACCCGGATCAACGTGCTGCTGGTCGGGGCCGACGACCAGGCCGACATTTTCATCCGCTATTGCGGCCACCACCCCGATGCCGGCTACCGGGTCGTCGGCATCGTCAGCCGCGACGGCAACCGGGTCGGACGCGAGATTCTGGGCGTGCCGGTGCTGGGCCTGGTCGACGAGGTGGCCGAGGTGGTCGAGCGGCTGACACGCAAGGGACTGCCGCCGCAACGGGTCATCCTGTCGCCCGATTTTCCCCCGGCGAGCGGGTGCGCTGGCTGGTCGACGTCACCGCCGAGCTGGGACTAGCCCTGGCGCGGCTGCCGCGCATGACCGATTTCAACGACCCCCAGCAACGCCTGCAGATCAATCCCATCGCGGTCGAGGACCTGCTGGGCCGCGCCCAGGTGGTGCTGGACCGCTCGGGTCCCGTGGGCATGGCCAAAGGCCGCCGCGTGCTGGTCACCGGCGCGGGCGGCAGCATCGGCTCGGAACTGGTGCGTCAGCTGGCCGACCTCGAACCGGCGCGCCTGATCCTGGTGGAGGCCAGCGAATACGCCCTCTACACCATCGACATGGAACTGGCGGAGCGCTTTCCCGCCGTCGACCGCCGGGCGGTGATCGCCAACGTGCGCGACCGCGCGGTGATCGACGCCCTGTTCGCCGAGGAGAAGCCGGAACTGGTGTTCCACGCCGCCGCGCTCAAGCACGTCCCGCTGGTCGAGGACAACCCGGTGGAGGGCGTGCGGACCAACACTTTCGGCAGCCGCAACATCGCCGATGCCTGCATCGCCGCCGGCGTCGCCGCCATGGTGATGATCTCCACCGACAAGGCGGTGAACCCGACCAACGTCATGGGGGCGACCAAGCGTCTGGCGGAAAGCTATTGCCAGGCCTTGGACCTGGAAGGCCGCGGCACGCGTTTCATCACCGTCCGCTTCGGCAACGTGCTGGGCTCGACCGGGTCCGTGGTGCCCCGCTTCCAGGCGCAGCTGCGGGCGGGAGGGCCGATCACCGTCACCCACCCGGAAATGGAACGCTTCTTCATGACCATCCGCGAGGCAGTGGAGCTGGTCCTGCAGGCGTCGGCGCTGGGCATCAGCCAACACGACGAAGGCAAGATCTACGTCCTCGACATGGGCAAGCCGGTGAAGATCGTCGATCTCGCCCGCCAGATGATCCGCCTCGCCGGCCTGCGCCCCGACAAGGACGTGGCCATCGAGTTCACCGGCCTGCGTCCCGGCGAAAAGCTGTTCGAGGAGATCTTCCACGGCGGCGAGCAGCCGGTGCCGACCCGCCAGGACGGCATCCTGCTGGCCTCGCCCCGGCTGGTGCAGCTGGACGAATTCCGCGCCGGCCTCGCCGCGCTGGAAGATGCCTGCCGGCACCGCGACGAGGGGACGACGCTGGCTTTGGTCAAGCGATTGGTCCCCGAATTCGAGCGCATGGTGCACGAGCCGACGTGACGGCCGATTTTCCCTGCCGCCGCCTGACCCTTCGTGCTATATGCCGTGCCTTCATCCCGACCATTGCCAGAGGCTCATGATGACCGCCCGCCCCATTCGCCGCGCCCTCTTTTCGGTGTCCGACAAGACCGGACTGGTTGAATTCGGGCGATTCCTGCACGAGCGCGGGGTCGAGATCCTGTCCACCGGCGGCACCGCCAAGGCGCTGCGCGATGCCAGCCTGCCGGTGACCGACGTGTCCGACTACACCGGTTTTCCCGAGATGCTGGACGGCCGCGTCAAGACCCTGCACCCGCTGGTCCATGGCGGCCTGCTGGGCATCCGCGGCAATGCCGAGCACGAGGCCGCCATGGCCAAGCACGGCATCCAGCCCATCGACCTGCTGGTGGTGAACCTCTATCCGTTCGAATCCACCGTCGCCAAGGGCGCCGACTTCGAAACCTGCATCGAGAACATCGACATCGGCGGCCCGGCCCTGATCCGCGGCGCCTCGAAGAACCACACCGACGTCACCGTGGTGGTGGACGTGGAAGACTACCAGCCGGTGATGGAATCCATGTCCGCCCATGGCGGCGCCACCACCCTGGAGCTGCGCCGCCGCCTGGCCGCCACCGCCTATGCCCGCACCGGCGCCTATGATGCCGCCATCTCGGCCTGGTTCGCCGGCCAGATCGGCGAGACCTTCCCGCGCCGCGTCGTCGTCTCGGGCGAGCTGAAGCAGTCGCTGCGCTACGGCGAGAACCCGCACCAGCAGGCGGCTTTCTACGTCACCGGCGATCAGCGCCCCGGCATCGCCACCGCCCGACAGCTGCAGGGCAAGGAACTCAGCTACAACAACCTGAACGATACCGACGCCGCCTTCGAACTGGCCGCCGAGTTCGACCGTCCCGCCGTCGCCATCATCAAGCACGCCAATCCCTGCGGCGTGGCGGTGGCCGGCGACGTGGTGTCGGCCTACCGGCAAGCACTGGCCTGCGACCCGGTCTCGGCCTTCGGCGGCATCGTCGCCATGAACCGCAAGCTCGACGGCGCCACCGCCGAGGAAATCTGCAAGCTGTTCACCGAAGTGGTGATCGCGCCGGAAGCCGACGAGGCCGCGGTGGCCGCCTTCGCCGCCAAGAAGAACCTGCGCCTGTTGGTCACCGGCGGCATGCCCGACCCGTCGGCGCCGGGCATGACGCTGCGCGCCGTCGCCGGCGGCTACCTGTTCCAGAACAAGGACAACGGCCGGGTGCTGGAAAGCGAGCTGAGGGTGGTGACCAAGCGCGCCCCCAGCCCGCAGGAGCTGGCCGACCTGCTGATCGCCTTCCGCATCTGCAAGCACGTCAAGTCCAACGCCATCGTCTATGTGAAGGACGGCGCCACCGTCGGCATCGGCGCCGGCCAGATGAGCCGCGTCGATTCCTCGCGCATCGCCGCCTGGAAGTCCAAGGAAGCGGCCGAGGCGGCCGGGCTGGCCCAGCCGGGCACCATCGGTTCGGTGGTGGCGTCCGACGCCTTCTTCCCGTTCGCCGACGGCCTGCTGGCCGCCGCCGCCGCCGGCGCCACCGCGGTGATCCAGCCCGGCGGCTCCATGCGCGACGCCGAGGTCATCGCCGCCGCCGACGAGGCCGGCCTGGCCATGGTGTTCACCGGCATGCGGCATTTCCGCCACTGACCCGAGAGGGCGGAAGGGCGAGCGCCCTTCCCGCCTCAGCCCTTCTCCGCCTCGCGCCAGCTTTGCAGCATCAGGATCGCCCACAGGTGATGCTGCCAGTTGTGGCGGCCGGCCAGATGGTCGTGCCAGCGCCGCCGCACCAGATCGGCATCGATCTGCTCGATTTCGGCCAGCCGCTCGCGGGCCAGCAAGCCCTCGGCCCAGTCCCGCAAGGGGCCGCGCAGCCAGTCGTGAATGGGCACGCCGAAACCCATCTTGGGCCGGTCCATCAATTCGTCGGGAACGAAGCGGCGCAATATTTGCCGCAGCGGCCATTTGCCATGACGGCCGCGGATCTTCATGGCGGCGGGCAGGCGGCAGGACAATTCCATCAGCCGGTGGTCGAGCAGCGGGGCGCGGGCCTCCAGCGACACCGCCATGGTGGCGCGGTCCACCTTGACCAGCACGTCGTCGGGCAGATAGCCGAGCGCGTCGAGCACCTGCATGCGCAGCAGCGGATCATCGATGCGCTTGGTCGCCGCCGGCAGGGCAGGGACCGGCCCGCGCGCCGGCCACAGGTCGAGCAGGCGGCGGTAATAATCGCCCACCGAGGCGGCGCGCAGCACCATGGCCAGCTTGTGCACCTTCTCGCCGGCCTGGGGCGGCCGCAGGCGGGCGGGCAGCAGCGCCAGCGCCCGGTCCCATTGCTCGGGCGACAGCCCCTCCATCCCGGCGGCGGCACAGCAACGCAAGCCAAGGGGAAGACCGGCGAGACGCGGCCACAGGGTCTGGGCCACCAGATGGCGGTTGTAGCCGGCGAACACCTCGTCACCGCCGTCGCCGGACAGCGCCACGGTGACGTGGCTCCGGGCCATCCGCGCCACCAGATAGGTGGGCAGCTGGGACGAATCGGCGAAGGGCTCGTCATACCATTCGGGCAGCCTGGGGATCAGCTCCAAAGCGCAGGCCGGGTCCACCCGCAGCTCGGTGTGCTCGGTCCCCAGATGGCCCGCCACCGCCTTGGCCGTCGCCGCCTCGTCGTAGCCGCGGCTGTCGAAGCCGATAGTGAAGGTCTTCACCGGCTTGGCGCTTTGCGCCTGCATCAGGGCGACGACGGCGGTGGAATCGATGCCGCCGGACAGGAACGCGCCCAGCGGCACGTCGGCCACCATGCGCCGCCCCACCGCATCGGCGAGCAAGGTTTCAAGCTCGTCCTGCAATTCGGCGCCGTCCGCCGCCGGCACCGCAGCGGCGGCGATGGCGGCCAGGTCCCAATAGCAGCGCAGGACCGGCTCGGCGCCGGCCCTCAGTTCCAGCAGATGGGCGGGGGGCAGTTTGGCGATGCCCCGGTAGATGCTGGCCGGGGCTGGCACGTAGCCACGCCGCAGGTAATGCGAGACGGCGTCGGCGTCCACCGTGCCGGTCCAGCCGGGCAGGGTCCTCAGCGCCTTCAGTTCCGAGGCGAAGGCGAAAGTTCCGCCGACCGCCCCCCAATAGAGCGGCTTCTCGCCCATGCGGTCGCGCGCCAGCCATAAAGTCCGTTCGGCGCAATCCCAGGCGGCGATGGCGAACATGCCATTCAGCCGGGCCAGGGTGGCCTGGACACCCCAATGGGCGAAGCCCTCGACGATGACTTCGGTGTCGGAACTGCCACGGAACCGGCAGCCGGCGGCTTCCAATTCCTGCCGCAGGTCGCGGTAATTGTAGATCTCGCCGTTGAAGCTGACGACGAAACGGCCGCCGGCCGAGGCCATGGGCTGGTGGCCGGTGGGCGACAGATCGATGATGGCCAGGCGGCGATGGCCAAGGACCACGCCGGCCTCCGGGTCCTCCCACAGGCCGCTGCCATCGGGGCCCCGGTGGTGCAGGGTCCGCAACATGGCCTGCATCCGGGCGGCAAGGGGTGGCCCGTCCGAAGTGGGGGAAATGCGAACAAGACCCGCGATGCCACACATGCTCCGCCCCGTCCTTCACCATGGCAAGCCGCAGCCTCGCCCGGGCCGGCTACCGCGAGGGTGTACCACCATCCATGGTACCGTACCATATCAAGAATGCCCCACCGGTCTGTGATCCAGGGGGAGCCGACCGTGCTCGAAACGAGAGCTTCCGGTTTATTCTTAGTGCCTAACGGCAATGGTTCGGGTTAATTTGGCAACCCAGGGGGCGATAGCCCGCGTTTGTGACATTCGCATGCCGCTATCCTTTTCATCGACGGAAGGAAACTTCAGGCGTAAGCGCGCCTGACCGCATGCCCGTAGGGTGGGACCCGATGTCAGAGCACGTCATTTATCCTGTCATCCTTTCCGGCGGCATCGGCAGCCGTCTTTGGCCGGTTTCCCGGGCATCCTGCCCCAAGCAGTTATTGCCGTTGTGCTCGTCGAATTCCATGCTGGTGGACACCAGCAAGCGGATCGACGGACTGCGTTCGCCCATCGTCATCTGCGCCAACGCCCATCGCTTCATTGTCGCCGAACAGTTGCAGGCGGCTGAGGTGCGGCCGCATGCGATCGTGCTCGAACCCGTGGGGCGTAATACGGCGGCTGCCGTCGCCGTTGCCGCCCATTGCGCAGCCGAGGCCGATCCGCAAGCATTGATCCTGGTTATGCCTTCCGATCACGTGATCGGCGATTTGGCGTCCTTCCGGGCGGCCGTCGACACGGCGGCGCCGGCGGCGGCGGCCGGTCACATGGTGATGTTCGGGGTCACCCCCACCCGGCCGGAGACCGGCTACGGCTACATCAAGCGTTCCCACCCGCTGCCGGGATTTGACGGCGTGCTCGCCGTCGACCGGTTCGTCGAGAAGCCGGACCGCGAAACCGCCGCACGCTACGTCGCGGACGGCAGCTATTCCTGGAATGCCGGCATTTTCCTGCTTTCGGCTGGTGCCGTTCTCGAACAGTTGGCCGAGCATGCGCCGGCGGTCCTGGCATCCACGGCCCTAGCCTGGAAAACCGCGGTCCGAGACCTGGACTTCCATCGCCTGGACTGCACCGCCTTTGCCGAGTGCCCCTCCGTCTCCATCGATGTCGCTCTGATGGAAAAAAACTTCGCAGGCGGCCATCGTGCCGGTTTCCATGGGCTGGAACGATGTCGGTGCATGGGATGCCCTGTGGGAGATCGGCGCTAAGGACGAGGCCGGCAATGTTCTGGTGGGTGACGTCCTCGCCGAGGATCTGCGCAACAGCTATGTCCGCTCGGAGCGCGGGGGCGTCACGGCGGTCATCGGCGTCGAAGATGTGGTGGTGGTCGCCACGGACGATGCGGTGCTGGTGGTGGACCGCGCCCGCACCCAAGAGGTGAAGACGATCGTCGACCGGCTGCAGCGCGAGGGGCGGAAGGAGCAGGAGAACCATTCCGTCATCTACCGTCCATGGGGCAGCTATCGCACCATCGATATCGGCGATCGCTTCCTGGTCAAGCAGATCGTGGTGCGGCCGGGGGCGGCGCTGTCGCTGCAATACCACTATCACCGTGCGGAGCACTGGATCGTGGTCCAGGGAACTGCACGTGTAACTTGCGGCGATGACGAGTATCTGTTACGCGAGAACGAAAGTACCTACATCCCCATTGGGAAATGCCATCGCCTGGAAAATCCCGGTCTTGTCCCATTGCGGTTGATCGAGGTGCAATCGGGCGGCTATCTGGGGGAAGACGATATCGTGCGCGTCGAGGATCTTTACGGCCGGGTAGAATCCGGGGCGATCGAACCTTAAGCGGGCAGTGCCGTTTCCGGCTTTTGTTGGGGTCCGTGCGTGGGCCGGTCCGCGTATCTGCGGCGATGATGATGATCTAAGGATGTCTTCTTATGGCAAATAAAGTCGCTTTGGTCACCGGTGTCACGGGACAGGACGGTGCGTATCTGTCCGAGCTGCTGTTGGCCAAGGGCTACGAAGTTCACGGCGTCAAGCGGCGTTCGTCCTCCTTCAACACCGGACGGATCGATCATCTGTACAAGGATCCGCACGAGGCCGATTCGCGCTTCTTCCTGCATTATGGCGATCTGACCGACAGCACCAACATCATCCGCCTGCTCCAGGAAGTGCAGCCTGACGAGATCTACAATCTGGCCGCCCAAAGCCACGTGCAGGTTAGTTTCGAGACACCCGAATACACCGCCAACGCCGATGCGGTGGGAACGCTGCGGCTGCTGGAGGCCATCCGCATCCTCAAGCTTGAGGACAAAAGCCGTTTCTATCAGGCGTCGACGTCCGAGCTCTATGGCAAGGTGCAGGAAATTCCGCAACGGGAAACCACGCCCTTCTATCCGCGCAGTCCCTATGCCGTTGCCAAGCTGTACGCTTACTGGATCACCGTCAATTACCGCGAAGCCTACGGAATCCACGCCTCCAACGGCATCTTGTTCAACCACGAGAGCCCGCAGCGCGGCGAGACCTTCGTCACCCGAAAGATCACCCGCGCCGTCGCCGCGATCAGCATGGGCCTGCAGCAGACCCTTTATCTCGGCAATATCGACAGCAAGCGCGACTGGGGCCATGCCCGCGACTACGTCGAGGGCATGTGGCTGATGATGCAGCAGCCATCGGCCGACGACTACGTCCTCGCCACCGGCGAGGTGCGTTCGGTCCGCGAGTTTGTCGAGATGTCGTTCCGGCATGTGGGCCGTACCATTGAGTGGCGGGGACAGGGTGTGGACGAGGAAGGGGTGGACGGCGCCAATGGCCAGGTGCTGGTGAAGATCGATCCCCGTTATTTCCGCCCCACGGAAGTGGATTATCTGCAGGGCGACGCCGGCAAGGCGCGTGAAAAGCTTGGCTGGGTACCAAAGACGAGCGTCGAGGAACTTGCCGCCGAGATGGTGGCGTCGGATGTGGAACTGCTGCTGCGCACCCGCGCCCAGCAGGCCGGCGCCTAGGTCCGGCGAACACGCCCCGACGATGGTCTTGCGCAGGAGCATGGCGTGGCACCTCCGCCCGTAGCCTTGGTTTTCGGCATCAGCGGCCAGGACGGAGCCTATTTGGCGCGCCATCTTCTTGCCCGGGGCTGGAGGGTGGTCGGTTCGACGCGCACCGGCGAGGAGGATGCGGCGGCGAATTTGCGCCGTCTCGGTATCGAGGCGCAGGTGGAATTACTGCCGGTTTCGCTTGCCGACGCGCGCACCGTCCATCGCGCCATTGAGGAGAGCCAGCCCGATTTCATCTTCAACCTAGCCGGCCAAAGCTCGGTAGGGCTGTCATTCAGCCATCCCGGGGAAACCTTCGAGAGCGTCGTCATGGGCACTCTCCACGTGCTGGAGGGTGTCCGCCACTTCGGCCGCAGGCGCGGGTTTTCCTGGCGGGGTCGGGCGAGGTTTTTGGCGACATCGGCAAACTTCCCGCTGCCGAGAAGACGGCGTTCCAGCCACGCAGTCCCTACGCAGTCGCCAAAGCAGCCGCGTTCTGGACGGTCGAAAATTACCGCGAGGCCCACGGGCTGTTCGCCTGTACGGGCATCCTGTTCAACCACGAAAGTCCGCTGCGGCCACTCCGTTTCGTGACGCAGAAGATCGTGTCTGGCGTTGTCGATATCGCCGAAGGCAAGCGACAGGAACTGACGCTCGGCAATCTCGACGTTACCCGCGATTGGGGTTGGGCGCCCGACTACGTGGACGCCATGTGCCGCATGTTGGAGCAGGCGGCGCCCGAGGACTTCGTCATCGCCACCGGCGTGCCCGCCACCTTGCGGGAGTTCGTTGACGGTGCCTTCGGCTTCTTTGGTCTGGCGGCGGAGAATTACCTGCGCAGCGACCCCGGCCTGCACCGGCCGACCGAGGTCCCTTTCAGCCTGGGCGACCCGTGCAAGGCGGCGGAACGGCTGGGCTGGCGCGCTACCATCCGCATGCCCGATCTGGCCCGGTGTCTGGTCGAGGCCGAACTTGCCCGGCGGGCGGGACAGCCCGCCGCCTAAAGCCGTTGCCGCTTGCGCAGAGCTGGTTTCATGCACTGTGGCGATGGCCGGCGGTCAGGAACCGTCGCAACCGACCCGCCTGCGAAAGCCGATCACAAACGTTCGGGACGGACGTTGAGGTAGATGTCCTTCAGCTCGCTGTAGACATCCAACGCCTCGGTACCGGGTTCGCGGCTGCCGTTGCCGCTGGCCTTGACGCCGCCGAACGGCATGTGCGGCTCGGAACCGAACGTGCCGCCGTTGACCACTGTTGCGCCAGCCTGAACCTTGTAGCTGAATTCGAGCGCGCGATCGACGCTTCGCGTATGGATACAGGCTGTCAGGCCATAGGGCGAGCGGTTGGCCAGGCTCAGGGCCTCGGCGAAATCCTTCACCCGATAGATGGCGGTGATGGGGCCGAACAGCTCGGTGCAGGACAACTCGGCATCGGGGCCGATCCCGGCCAGGATGGTCGGCTGCATATAGAAACCAGCCGCCAGATGTGGAGCGTTGGCCCGCCGGCCACCCGCTAGCACAGCAGCCCCGGCAGCGACGGCGCGGCCGACCGCGGCTTCCATGGACTCGAGCTGGCGGCGGTTGATCACCGGACCGAGGTCGCAATCCTCGTCCACGCCCAGCTTCAGAGCGGCGGCGGCGGCGGCGAACTTCTCGACGAACCGGTCGTAGACGGTATCGAAGACGATGATGCGGCTGCCCGAGGCGCAGCGCTGACCGGCATTGGAGAATGCCGACAGGCAGCTCCACGTGACGGCTTGGTCCAGGTCGGCGTCGTCACACACCACGAGTGGGTTCTTGCCGCCCAGCTCCAGCGACACCTTCTTCAGCATCCGGCCGCAAGTCTCGGCGATCAGCCGGCCGACGCGTGTCGAGCCGGTGAAGCTGATCACCTGGGTTCCAGGGTGCTCGACCAGCGCCTGGCCGGCCTCCGCGCCCAGTCCGTGGACGACGTTCAGCACACCTTTGGGCAGGCCGGCCTCTTCCGCCACCTTGGCCATGAACCACGCCGAGATGGGGGTGTCCTCAGCCGCCTTCAGCACCACGGCATTGCCGCAGATCAGTGCCGGGAAGACCTTCCAGGCGAAGTTGGGGGCCGGCGTGTTGGCGGCGATGACCAGGCCGGCGACGCCGCAGGGCTGGCGCACGGTCATGGCGTATTTGTCGGGCGTGCCGCTGGTCATGGTGCGGCCGAACAGGCGCTGACCCTCACCGGCGAAGAAACGCGCGCACAAGATGGCGCCGGCGGCCTCGCCCAGGGCGTCCTTGCGCCGCTTGCCGGCTTCCCGCGCGACGATGTCGGCCAACTCGCCCTGGCGGCGCTCCAGCGCATTGCACACCTGGTGCAGGATATGGCCGCGCTGCACCGCTGGCGTTGCCGCCCAGGCGGCCTGGGCGCGCTCGGCCGCTGCCACCGCCGCCGCGACGTCCTCGGCCTCCGATCGCGCCAACTGGGCCAGCAGGCTACCGTCATGGGGGTTGACCACGTCGATGGTCCGGCCGCTGCACGCCGGCTGCTCGACGCCGTCGATCAGGTTGGGGATCAGGTCGGGAAACAGCTCGGCCATGTGGGCGTGTCCTGGACGCAGGGGTTAAAGGGCGGTGAAGCCGCCGTCGATGACCATGTTGGAGCCGGTCATGTAGGACGACGCGTCGGCCATCAGATAGATGATGGCGCCATTGTACTCGCTGGCGTCGGCCATGCGCCCCAGCGGCACCTTGGCATGATAGCGGGCCAAAAATTCCGGGTCCTGGTTGTTGAAGACGCCGGCGAAAGTGACCGTGTTGACCCGCACGCCCTTGCCGCCCCAATAGGCGGCCAGATAGCGGGTCAGGTTGTAGAGGGCCGATTTCGACGCGGCATAGGCCACCGGCTTGAAGAACACCTCGCCGCGGTCGCGGCGGTACTGGTACAGGGCTTGGTCAGGCGACACCGTGCCGTAGATCGAGGCGACATTGACGATTGAGCCGCGACCGGCCTGGGCCATGGCGCCGCCGAAAACCTGGCAAGCGAGGAACGGTCCCTTGGCGTTGACCGCCATCACCTTTTCCCACGACGCTTCGGGATAGGTTTCGAACGGCCCATTTTCCTCCGGCGGCGAATCCGGCGGGCTGTCGAGGGCGGCATTGTTGACCAAGCCGTGGGGGACCTGGTTGAACCGCGTTGTGATGGCCGCCAGCGCGGCCTCAAGGCTGGAGCGGTTGGTGACATCGCATGCCAGAAACAGCAGGGCGTCGCGATTCCAGTCGTTGCCGTAGCGTCGCTCGATGGCCGCCGCATCGGCGGTGACGTCCAGCACGGCGACGCGGGCGCCCTGGGCGACCAATGCGGTGGCGAATTGGTGGCCGAGCTGGCCGAGGCCGCCGGTCACCACGACGATGCGGCCGGAAAGATCGAACAGATTGCTCATGGTCAAACGGACTCCGGGCTGCCGGTGCGGACGGCGTGGACGAGATCGCAGATTTCCCGCACCGCGCCATTGCCACCCAGCCAGGTGGTGCGATAGCGCCCGAGCGGCAGAACCTCGGGGTGGGAATCGGCGACGACGATGGGCAGGCCTACCGCCTTCAGGCAGGTGGCATCGTTGATATCGTTGCCCACGTAGCCCACTTGGTCGAAGGTGATGCCGCGCGCGGCCACCTCTTCCCGCAATGCCTCCAGCTTGTCGTCGAGACCGTTGCGAGCCTTGATCTTCAGCTTGCGGGCGCGTGCCTGGACCACCTGGTTCTTCTCGGTGGACAGGATCAGCGGTTCAACGCCGACCTGTTCCAAGCGGCGCAACCCGAAGCCGTCGAGCCGTGAACAGCGCACCGCTTCGCGCCCGTCCTCGAAGACGATGACCGCGTTGTCGGTGAAGACGCCGTCGAAGTCGAACACCATCAGCCGCAGCCGACGGATACGGCCGTTCAGGTCCTCGTCGGCGGCGAGTGGCTCTATCGGGGGAAGAACTGACATCAGGCCGCGGGGGTAGTGGCGCCAATGCTCTCGAATGTGACGTTCTCGTCCTTCTTGAGGTCGGTGGCCAAGGGCTTACCCAACAAGGTGTCGACCATGTAGGGCGGCACGCCGTCATTGGGGCATTTGAAGGCCACGTCGGCCAAGGTCAGCACCGTGCCGGCGGGAAGGTCGCGGGCGGCCACGATCTTCTTGGCCATCTTGTAAAGCGGCGCCTCTTCGCTGGTGAAGCGGCGCTTGACGCCGTCGCCCAGGGCGATGCGGGCGCGGTCGAGGTCGCGCACCACGCGGCGTAGCCCGGCCGGTTCCAGCGAGAACGCTTGGTCGGTGCCCTTCCACGCGCGGTTCAGGGTGAAGTGCTTCTCGAAGATACGGGCACCCAGCATGTAGCCAACCAGGGGCATGGCCACACCGCTGTCGTGGGACGAAAAACCGATGACGATGTCCGGGAATTCGCGCCGGAAGGTCTCGATCACCCGCAGGTTCAGCTCCTCATGGGCCGGCGGATAACCCGAGGTGCACTGCATGATGCAGAGATTGCGGTTGATGGGCATGATCGTCTCATACGCACGGCGCACGTCTTCCATGGTACCGCCGCCGGTGGAGACAATCATCGGCTTGCCGAACGACGCCACATATTTCAGCAATGGCGTGTTGGTCAAATCGCCCGAAGCGATCTTATAGGCCGGCATGTTGATGTCTTCGAGGAAATCTGCCGACGGAAAATCGAAAGCGGTGGAAAAGAAGATGGTGCCCAATTCGTCGGCATATCTCTTCAGTTCCAGATACTGTTCGCGGTTGAACTCCAGGAAGTCCCGGTGGCCGCCATAGGTCGGCGCATAGGAATTTTCGCTGTTATAGGGGCTGTTGTACATATCGTCGGTGAACAGCGCGTGGTTATCGCGCTTCTGCAGCTTGACGGCATGTGCCCCGGCTTCCACGGCAGCCTTGAACAGCGCCTTGCATTTGTCCAGATCGCCCTGATGGTTGTGGCCGATTTCTGCAATGACGAAGGAGTCGTTGCCTTCATCGGTGACGACGTGATTACCAATTCGGAACTCTCGGGCCATCAGGGGTTTCCTATGACGAATGGTTGCGAAGCGACCATGAAAACCGCTGCAGCATATGGAACGGGACTACTGGGTTCAAGCCCCAGTTTCCCCTCAGAATATCCAATAGATTTTATATAACTCTCGATGAAAGGATTGGTCGGGTGAACTATCGATAGTCAAGTTCTTATATTCTATCGGCAGGAATGGTAATATATTTGCTCTCGATTGAAGCCATTTTAAATAATTTTATATTTAAAATTATCTTGTGCATACATTCAGTTCGTCCAGGCTCTGGCATGGCTGTGGCATATTGTTCATATGCCCAGGGTGGTGAATTCCACAAATTTGGGTGCCTTGCGACTGCATATCGGTTGCCAATGGTTACGTAGCAGTTCGTTACGGTTTTAATGCAACCGAGGGGGAGCATTATTGATCCACCAGGACTGTACCCAGCCTTGACCGCCCGGACCCCGATGAGCTAGCTTTCCGCCAGGCAAAGCGGGGGCCAGGGGCTGTAAAAGGAGGGGCTAAGTGCAAGTTGTCATCCTGGCTGGCGGAAGGGGCACTAGAATCAGTGAAGAAACTCAGGCGCGTCCCAAGCCGATGGTGGAAATTGGCGGACGCCCTGTTTTGTGGCATATAATGAAGTATTATTCTTTTTTCGGATTGAATGAGTTTATAATTTGTCTCGGTTATAAGGGCTATATGATCAAGGAGTTCTTTGCTAATTATTTTCTTCATATGGCTGATGTAACTATGGACCTCGCTCACAATAAGATGGAGGTTCACAACGTCAGCGCCGAGCCCTGGCGGGTCACCTTCATCAATACCGGCGACGATACCGAGACCGGCGGTCGCCTGAAGCGTGTCCGCGACCATATCAAGGGCGATACCTTCTGTTTCACTTATGGCGACGGGCTGTCCAACGTCGACATCGATGCGTTGCTGAAGTTTCACCACGCCCATAAGAACCTGGCCACGGTCACAGCGATCCAGCCGCCCGGTCGCTTCGGTGTGCTGGACGTGGACGGCGACAAGATCGTCGGCTTCCGGGAAAAGCCGGCGGGCGAGAGTTGGATCAACGGCGGTTATTTCGTTCTGTCGACCAAGGTTCTCGATTACATCGACGACGATCGTACGATTTGGGAGCGCGGACCGCTGGAAAGGCTGTCGGCCGAGGGGAATTTGTCGGCCTTTCGCCATTCGGGCTTTTGGCGCCCGATGGATACCTTGCGGGACAAGGTTATCCTGGAGGAAATGTGGAACCAGGGCCAGGCCCCGTGGAAGATCTGGTAAGGTGACGCGCGCCGCAGCCGGAGGCGCGCGAGGAAGGGGGAACCGATGAGTTTCGGGTTTTGGCGCGGACGGACCGTCCTAGTCACCGGACACACTGGATTCAAGGGGGCGTGGCTGTCCCTTTGGCTTCAGCAACTCGGTGCGACGGTCGTCGGCTTCGCGCTTGAGCCCCCGACCCGGCCGAGCCTATTCGAACAGGCCAGGATCGGCGGCCGAATTCACTCCATCCTTGGCGACGTGCGCGACCTGGACGCGTTGCGCCAGGCCTTCGCGCGCCATCGGCCGCAAATCGTCATCCACATGGCGGCGCAGGCACTGGTGCGCGATTCCTATGCCGATCCGGTCAACACCTACGCCGTCAACGTCATGGGTACGGTGAATGTGCTCGAGGCGGCCCGCCGTGCCGATGGGGTCGAGGCCGTGGTGGTGGTTACCTCGGACAAATGCTACGAAAACCGCGAATTGCTGTGGGGGCAGCGTGAAACCGACCCCATGGGCGGCCACGATCCTTATTCCAGTTCCAAGGGCTGCGCCGAACTGGTGGCCTCGGCCTATGCCCGTTCGTTCCTGACCGAAGCCGGTATCGCTACGGCGACGGTGCGCGCCGGCAATGTCATCGGCGGTGGCGATTGGGCCGCCGACCGCCTTATCCCCGATATCGTCAGGGCGTTTTCCAGCGCCTCGACACTAACCATCCGCTATCCCGACAGTGTGCGCCCCTGGCAGCATGTGCTGGAACCGTTGTCCGGTTATCTGCTGGTGGCCGAAGCGCTGGCGACGGGCAAGATCGCTGGCGGCGAAGGATTCAACTTCGGCCCCGTCGACGAGGACGCCCGGCCGGTGCGCTGGATCGTCGAGCACATGGCGCGGCTGTGGGGCGGCAATCGGGATTGGCGCGTCACCGATGGGGCGCGGCCGCACGAGGCAGGGATGCTCCGCCTCGACTGTGCCAAGGCGCGGAATATGCTCGGCTGGCGACCGCAGCTCGCCCTCGCCGACGCCCTGGAATGGGTGGTCGAATGGTATCGGGCCGCCCAAGACGGTGCGGATGCGGCAGCCCTTTGCGCCAGGCAAATCGAGCGCTATCAGGAGAGATTGTCGGCATGACTGGGATTCGTTGCCGCTCGTGCGGTTCGACCGAACTGCACGATTTTTGCGACCTCGGCATGTCGCCGTTGTCCAATGCCTTCGTGACGGCCGAGAACCTGTCGACCGGTGAAGTCTTCTTTCCTCTCAGGGCGTTCGTTTGCCAGGATTGCTTCCTCGTCCAACTGGCCGAGTTCAAAAGCCCCACGGAAATCTTCAGCCAGGATTACGCTTATTTCTCGTCCTATTCGGTCTCCTGGCTGGACCACGCTCGCCGCTATGCCGAGGCGATGACCACCCGCCTGGGGTTGTCTGCCCATTCCAAGGTGGTAGAGATCGCCAGCAATGACGGCTATCTGCTGCAATATTTCGTCCAGCGGTCGATCCCCGTGCTCGGCATTGAGCCGGCTGCCAACGTCGCCGCCGCCGCCACCGAGCGGGGTGTGCCGACCCTGGTCGAGTTCTTCGGCGCAACCCTGGCGCGCCGTCTGGCCGAAGACGGAAAGCAGGCCGACCTCCTGTTGGGCAACAACGTGCTGGCCCATGTGCCGGACATCAATGACTTCGTTGCCGGTCTGTCGATCCTGCTGAAGCGCGACGGAACCCTGACGATGGAGTTCCCGCATCTACTGGAGCTGATTCGTCAGCATCAGTTCGACACCATCTATCACGAACATTTTTCGTATCTGTCGCTGATTGCGGTGAGCGCCCTGTTCCAGCGGCACGGCCTGCGGATTTTCGACGTCGACCAGCTGCCGACCCACGGCGGATCGTTGCGCATCTATGCCTGCCATGCCGACAGCGCCATCACCACCCAGCCGAACGTCGCCGCCGTGCTGGGCGCCGAAGAGGCGGGTGGCCTGCGTGACTTGGCGACCTATCGCGCCTTCGAGCATTCGGCGCGCGAGATCAAGCGCGCCTTCCTGCAGTTCCTGATCGAAGCCAAACGGGCTGGGCGGAGTGTGGTCGGGTATGGCGCTGCCGCCAAGGGCAATACGCTGTTGAATTATGCCGGGGTGCGGGGCGATTTCATCGACTATGTGGTCGATCGCAACCCCTTCAAGCAGGGGCGCTACCTGCCGGGAACTCACATCCCGGTGTGCAGCCCGGAGCGCATATCCGAAACAAAGCCGGATTTCGTGCTCATCCTGCCCTGGAACCTGAAGGGCGAGATCGCCGAGCAATTGGCGGAGATTCGCTCGTGGGGAGGCAAGTTCGTCGTGCCTATCCCCGCATTGACCGTATTCTGACCAACCCCAGACAGAGGGGCCTATGCGCGTCGTTCCGCTTGAATTGCCTGGTGCCGTTGTCGTCGAGCCGGAACCCATCAGCGACCATCGCGGCCATTTCGCGCGACTTTTCTGCGTCGACGAGTTGGCCGCCCTCGGGCTGGAAACGGCGAAGCTGCAGGAAAGCATCTCCTTCAACCGCCGGGCTGGCACCTTGCGGGGCATGCATTGGCAGGAGCCGCCGGACGCCGAGGCCAAGTACGTCCGCTGTACCGCCGGGGCGATTTACGACGTGATCCTGGACCTGCGGCGGCAATCTCCGACCTATCTCAGGTGGGAAGCCGTCGAACTGTCCGCCGCCAATTACCGGACCCTGTACATTCCCAAAGGATTTGCCCACGGCTTCCTGACTCTGGAGGATGCCACCGAAGTGCATTACTCCATGACCCATCGCTACACGCCCGAAGCGGCACGGGGCGCCCGTTACGACGATCCGGCGTTTCGGATCCTCTGGCCTGTCGCTCGCCCGGTGGTCATATCGGATAAGGACCTGTCCTATCCCGCCTATTCGACGGAGCGATCCGGTGCGTGACCTGATCATCTGGGGCGCGGGGGGCATGCCAAAGTGCTGCGGGAATTCGAGGCAGCAGCCGGTTATCGTACGGTTGCGCTGGTCGACAACGACCCGTCGGTCATCTCGCCCTGGCCTGAACTGCCGGTGTTGGCTGGCGAAGCCGGTTTGCGTCGCTATCTTGCCGACAATCCCGGTGAAACCTGGGGCGCCATCGCTATCGGAGGTTTGCGCGGCGGTGACCGCATGGCCATCCAAAATTTGATGGCCGATTGCGGCTTGCACATTGCAACCATGGTGCATCCTACCGCCTTTGTCGCCACGACCGCACGCGTTGGAGAAGGGAGCCAGATTTTGGCTCGCGCGGCGGTGTGTGCCGAAGCCGAGATCGGACGCGCGACCATCGTTAACACCAGCGCCAGCGTTGACCACGAAACCCGTTTGGGCGACGGAGTGCACATCGCTCCCGGCGCGACCTTGGCGGGTTGCATCGATATCGGTGATTATGTGTTCATCGGTCCCGGTGCGGTGGTTACCGCGCGATGCAGAATCGGCCAGAACAGCGTTGTGGCTGCCGGAGCGGTTGTGTTAAACGATGTTGTTGAAAATACAAAAGTGTACGGTGTCCCTGCGCAGTCGCGTCTCAGCCGTCATTTCAAGAAATAGGATAAAATAATATGTCAAATCCTAGCGAACCTGAAGTGATGGCAAAAATGGCCGCTGATCCGCAAGTTAAGGCCGTGTCTCGAGATTTGTTCGATAAAGCCTGCAGTTATCGATATTCCTATAATTGGTCCTGGCTTGGGCGGCCGATTATTCAATTTCCAGAAGACATTGTTGTCTACCAGGAAATCATATGGCGAGTGAAACCCGACATCATCGTCGAAACCGGCATTGCTCATGGCGGCTCGCTGATTCTCTCGGCTTCGTTGCTTGAGCTGGCCGGCGGCAAGGGTGAAGTCCTGGGGCTCGACATCGACATTCGCCCCCATAATCGAGAAGCCATCGAGGCCCACCCGCTCGCGCACCGTATCAGCATGATCCAGGGCTCGTCGATCGACCCGCAGATAATTGCCGAAGTTCATGCTCGTTGTGCCGGCAAGCGAGTGCTGGTTGTGCTCGATTCCAACCATACTCATGAACATGTGGCCGATGAGTTGGCGGCCTACGCCCCCTTGGTCAGCATTGGCAGTTATTGCATTGTCTTCGACACGGTCATTGAAGACATGCCTGAGGACGCTTTCCCTAATCGCCCATGGGGACGGGGAAACAATCCGAAAACTGCAGTGCACGAATTCTTGAAGAATAACGATTCGTTTGAGATTGATCGTGAAATACAGAACAAGCTCTTGCTGACTGTCGCCCCGGATGGATATCTGCGGCGCTTAAAATAAGGGCAGAATGATGACGAAGCGCATTCCGGTTTTTGCCCCGCATATCGGCCCAGATACGTTGGCTCACGTGAGTGAAGCCTTCGATGTGGGTTGGCTCGGTATGGGAGCGTTTACCAAGGAGTTCGAGGACCGCATCGGGACCTATCTCGGCGACGCTTCCCGCCACGTGGTGGCGGTGAACACGGGAACCTCCGCCCTGCATATCGCTCTGCTGGCGGCCGGTGTGCGCCCGGGTGACGAGGTCATCGTGCCGTCCTTCAACTATGTGGCCGATCATCAGGCGATCCGCATGGCCCATGCGGAGCCGGTTATGTGCGACATTCGCGACGACAACCTGGGTATCGACGTCGACAAGGCCGAGGCGCTGATCAGCGAGCGGACGAAGGCGATCATCCCCCTGCATTTCGCAGGCATTCCGTGCGACCAGGCCGGCGTGTATCGGCTGGCCGAGAAGTATGGTCTGCGGGTGATCGAGGACGCCATGCACGCCTTCGGCACCGAGATCGACGGCCGCAAGATCGGCTCCTACGGGGACATCTGCACCTTTTCGTTCGATCCGGTGAAGATCCTCACCAGCATCGATGGCGGCTGCATCGTCACCAGCAGCGAGGAGGAAGTCGAGAACCTGCGCCGTTATCGCTTCCTCGGCGTCGATAAGGAAACCTCGCTGCGCTACAAGAACAAGCGGGCGTGGGATTACGACGTGGTCGGCGACGGTTTCCGCTACCACATGACCAATATCATCGCCAGCATCGGCATCTCGCAGATCAAGCGGGTGGATGAATTCATCCGCACCCGCCAGAACGTCTGCCGCGCCTATTCGGCCGCCTTCGGCCAGATCGAGGGCCTGCGCATCCCTGCTGCCGACTTCGCCGGTATTTCGCCGTTCATCTACAGCCTGCGCGTGCTGAACGGCCAGCGCGAGGCGCTGATCGCCCATCTGGACAGCCTGGCCGTTGACGTGGGCATCCATTTCATCCCGGTGCACAAGCACAGCCATTTCGCCGATTGCCGGCGCAGCGACATGAGCGTTACCGACCAGGTGGTTCAAGAGGTGCTGACGCTGCCGCTGCATTCCAATATGCAGCCGGAATTCGTCCGCCGGGTGGTCGAGGGTGTGTGCGGCTTCTTCAAGGCGGACCCGGAGCTGGCCCGGCGCTCCATCGAACTGGTCGGGGCCTGATCCATGTTCACTCTTCTGAAACGCGTGCTGCGCGCGCTTCCGGCGAAGGTGCACAGCGCCCCGCCCGTGGTCAGCAAGCGGAAAGGTGAGATGCCCGATTGGGCCCGGATTATCGCCACTAATCCGGGCTTATGGGACGAAAGCGTGCGGAAAAGCGCACAGGGCCCACGCGTGCTGATGGCCACCGTGGTCGGCGGCTATCCGCAGTTCACCTTGTTGGAATCCGCGCTCAGCCTCGCCCTGACGCTGCGGGGCGTCCGCGTCGATACTCTGATCTGCGACGGTGCGCTGTTTGGCTGCCTGCGGGCCAAGATCGCCGGCCTGTCACCCGAACAGCTGGCCGCCCACGACATCGGCCATGTGATGTGCAAGGGGTGTCAGGGCAGCGCCAGGGCGGTGTTCGATTCCACCGGCCTGAACCAAGTGCACCTGAGTTCGCTGCTGTCGGCGCAAGACGAGGAGAGCGCCCGGCATCTGGCCCAAACTGTCCCGGTCGACCAGATCGACAGCTATGTGCTGGATGGTATTCCGGTGGGTGAGCATTCCATGGCTGGCGCCCTGCGCTATTTCGGCGTCGGCGACATCGCCGGTCAGCGTTGTGCCGAGGGGGTGCTGCGGGCCTATTTCGAATCCGGCCTGCGCACCGCTTACGCCATGCGCAACCTGCTGGACCAGACCGCTTATGATGCCATTGTCACCAACCACGGCATCTACACGCCCCACGGCATCATCAACGCCGTCGCCCGCCGGCGCAACATCCACACGGTGGCCTGGAACCTCGCCTATCGCAAGCAGTGCGCCATTTTCAGCCATAACGATACCTACCATCACACCCTGATGGAGGAGCCGGTCGGGCTGTGGGATGCCATGGATTGGTCCCCGGCCCACGAGGCCGACATCATGGCCTACCTGGACAGTCGCCGTGGCGGCAAGAACGACTGGATCTGGTTCAATCGCGACGGCGACAGCGATATGGACGGGTTTTCCCGCGACAGCGGCATCGACTGGTCGCGGCCGGTGATCGGCATGCTGACCAACGTGGTGTGGGACGCCCAACTGCACTATCCGGCCAACGCCTTCGAGAACATGCTCGACTGGGTCATGCAGACGGTCGATTATTTCGCGGCGCGTCCGGACCTGCAATTGCTTATCCGCGTGCATCCCGGCGAACTGGCCCCGCCTGGCGGCCAGACGGTGTCGCGCCAGCCGGTCGCCGAGGCCATCCATAGCCATTTCGGCGGCACGCTGCCCAAGAACATCTTCATCATCCGCCCGGAAAGCAAGGTCAGCACCTATGCTGCCATGGATCGCTGCAACGCGGTGATCATTTACGGCACCAAGACCGGCGTCGAACTGACTGCTCAGGGCTCGCCGGTGATCGTTGCCGGCGAGGCCTGGATCCGTAACAAGGGCCTCACCCTTGATGCGACCGACGCGGACAGCTATTTCCGCATCCTCGACGGCTTGCCATTCGCCGAGCGCCTAGATGCCGGAACCATGGGGCGGGCCCGCAAGTACGCGTACCATTTCTTCTTCCGGCGGATGGTGCCGGTACCTTTCCTGGATTCGACCCCGGAAGCGTGGCCACCTTACCGGATCGCCGTGGACACGCTGGACGAGTTGCTGCCCGGAGTGTCGCCCGGGCTCGACATCCTGTGTGACGGCATCCTCGATGAGGCACGCCCGTTCGTTTATCCGGCTGAAATCCTTGGCCGCCATGATCTCCAACAATCCGAAGCGGTTGCGTCCTGATGCTCCAGCGAATCAAACGAGCGGTATGCTTGCCGCGCCTTTCCCGGTCCTCTTTCAGCTGCGGAAACTCCATGAATCTGATCGACCAATATATCAAGGGCCGCCGCATTCCCTGGTCGCCAGGCTATGCCAAGTTCAAGCACAAGCTGATGGTGGAGACCCTGGCCGACCCCGAGATGATGCGGCGTTTCGCGACCACCGCGCCGCTGCCTGCCGGGTTTGCCCCGCACATCGATGAACGCGCCGTCGAGGTCCCGTGGTGCCTGGCGCGACTGGGCCGCAGCAGCGGCCGCGTGCTGGACGCCGGCTCGGTGCTGAATTCCGACTTCATCCTCGACCAGCCTCGACTCAAGTCCCGCGACATGGTGATCTGGTCGCTGGTGATTGACCAGTTCCTGCTCCGCCGCAACCTTTCCTACGTCCATGGCGACTTCCGGGCGCCGATCCTGCGCCCCGAGAGCTTCGAAACCATCGTCTGCATTTCCACCATCGAACATGTCGGCCTGTGGCCGATCCCCTCGCCGCCGTTCGCGGAAAGCCTGGCGAAGCCCCAGCCCCAGAAGGATCTGTTCGGCTATCGCGGTGCCCTGCAGACCTTCAAGGAGCTGCTGGTCCCAGGCGGGCATCTCCTGGTGACGGTGCCCTTCGGCAAGAAGGAGGACCAGGACTGGCTGCAGGTATTCGACGAAGCTGGCGTCGACGACATCGCCGCCAGTTTTGGTGGCCAAGTAGCGGAAAAGGCTTTCTACCGGACCTCCCCCGAAGGCTGGCAAGTGGCCACTCCATCGGAATGCGCCGACTCACGTTACTACAATTTCGTCAAGCAACCGGACCGGGATCCCGACATGCCGGCTGCGGCCCGCGCCGTCGCCTGCTTGGATCTGGTTAAATAAGCGATGCCGCCCTCGACAGGCCCTTTCATTCCAGCCATCGACGCGCAGGTGTCGACAACGGTGACGGGCGGGACCGAGACCGCCCTGTTCGCTCTGCTGGAATCCTTGCGGGACACCCAGCCAGAACAGCCGCTGTTGGTCATCGGCCTGAAGCGGCATATTCACGAACTGGACCCCTTGCTCGGCTCCAAGGTCGAGCGCTTGGTCTGGCCGGCGACCTATAGCTGGTTTGTGTCGGACGAGGCGCGGGAAAAGCGCTATAGCCCCGCTTTCCAGAGGGTGGCGGCGGCCCTGGGGCCGCTTAGTCGGCGCGTCATGCCGGCCATTCACCGGCGGTTTTTCGAGCGCCCGCTCAGCGCCCGGGCGGCAGCTTGGGCACGCCGCGGCTTCGGTCTCAACTATGCGGTTTCGCTGGGCTGGCGCCTTTACGCCGGCTTGCGCTACGGCAATGCGACGCTGTCGCGGGCGGCGGCCGACCGCCTCTTGCGCCATCGGGGGGTCAGCGTCGTCCACTTCCCTTATCCGCACCATTTCGATTCGTCGGTTCCCTTCGTCTACGAGCCGTGGGGCCTACCGCACATCCATCAGCCGGAAATGTTCTCTCCGGCCGAAGCCGAGTGGATGGACCGGCTGTTCCGCCACGGCTGCCAGACGGCCGCCATGGTTGTAACGGCTACGCGTTGGGTGAAGAACGACATCGTCCAGCGTTATGGCATCGATCCGGCGAAGGTGGCGGTGATTCCCCGTCGGCCGCCAGTCTTCACGGGCAATGTTGACGGTGTCGACCTCCCCGCCGGGGTGCCTGCGGAATTCGCCCTTTTCCCCTCGGTCACCTGGCCGACGAAGAACCATATTCGGCTGCTGCGGGCCGTTGCGTTGCTGCGCGACCAAAAGAACCTGCGCGTCAATCTGGTTTGCACCGGCCGGACCAAGACGGCCAATTGGCCGGATATCAAGGCCGAGTGGGAACGTTTGGGCCTGCAGGACCAAGTCCTTTTCACCGGCTCGATTCCGCTGGAACAGTTGGTGGCTTTGTTCAAGAAGGCGAAATACCTGGTGCACCCGTCCACGTTTGAAGGATTGGGGTTGCCGTTGATCGAGGCGTTCCAGTATGGCTTGCCGGTGCTTTCGTCGACCTCGGCCTGCAAGCCCGAGGTGGTCGGCGATGCGGCCATTTTGTTCGACGCCCTTGATGAAGCCGATATCGCACGCGCCATGGCGGAAGCCGAACAATCGCCGGAGCGGCTGCGGGATCTGGCCGAGGCCGGTCGGCGCCGCTTGGTCGAGGCCTTCCCGAATCCGGAGAAGATGGCTCGCATGTTCATGGCCGTGTATCGCCATGCTGCCGGATGGAGCCTGGATGCCGATCAGGCGGCTTTGCTGGACGAAATGCTGACTTAGGGGAAGAGGCGTATGAACGGACAATGTGACGTGGCCTTGCGCACCGGGGGTGTGAGCAAGGGGACCATCGGGACACATCACCGACCGTCAGTATTGGCTTTCCGGTTTACAACGGTGGCACCGATTTCGTCCTCGCCATGGAATCTCTTTTGGCGCAGACCTACGCTGATTTCGAGATCATCATTTCGGATAACGCCTCGACCGATGGGACACTGGAGCGTTGTCGGGAGTTCGAGCGGCGCGATCCCCGGGTTCGTGTTATCGCCCAACCGGAAAATCGGGGGGGGCGGGCGAATTTCCAGACAGTCGTGAAACTTGCCCGCGGCCGCTATTTCATGTGGGCCGCCCACGACGATATCTGGATGCCTCGTTTCATCGAGGTTCTGCTGAAGGAATTGGAGGACCACCCCGACGCCTGTGTCGCGATGTGCGCCACAGAGTTGAGAGAGGCTTCGGGTAATATCATCGATGTGTTGCGCTTTCCATTTGTTAATACAGAGAATGGTGCTACGACCAATTCCATGTTCTTGGGCTTGGCTTCCGGTCTTAAAATCAATCTTTATATATATGGATTGTTCAAGGCGTCTATCGTAAGAAAGGCGATAGATCATTTCCCTGATGCGCTGGGAGGCGATCGCCAATTCATGGTGCAGTTCGCCTTGGCGGCACCGTTCAGATATGTTGATGAGATCCTTTATCGGCGTCTTGTGAACAGGGAGCACGAGCTCGAGCAGAGAAAGGCGTCGTTGCGGCCAAGAATTTTTTGGCGGCAAATACGGGCGTTTCCACATATGTTTTTGTCGTCGCCGGTCATCGGCACCCGGCAAAAGCTCCTGCTTCCGTATTACGAATTTTGCCTCGTAACTCACATTGTCCGCAGGGCGCTAATAAATGCAAAGCATTTGGCGGAATGCGGAAAATTGCCATTGTTTAAGAAGTTGATCGCATCTGGACGAAATATGCTGAAATTTGGCACACTTACTACGCTCAGTGTGAGCTGTTTGGCGACCCTGTTCTTTTTGTTCAGCGGCCGTACGGAATTGGCACTTCTCAGTCTCCTGTTCGCCATGTTGGCCATCCAGGTTTGGCAGTCGCTCCGCATTCGCGGCATCAACCAGGCCATGGTTCAACAGGGCAAAGCCATGGACCGACAGAGCAGCCGCCTGACGAAGATCAGCACCGCATTCGAATACATGTCGCCGGGCTCATCGGCGGGCGGCGGAGAACCGGGACAGGGCGTCTCCGCCGGGGTTTCGCGTGACATCCGCCTGCTCAACAGTGAGATGCGGCGCGTGACCGACCTTGCCCTGATACGCAATATCGAGACGCTCGAAGGCGCCAAATTCGATTCCGCCGTGCTGTCGCCCTATGCGCAGAACCGCTTGGTTCAGCTGGAGCGCCACATTGCCTTCGGCCGTGAATTCGAGGCCAGCCGCATCCGCAACCTGTACGCGGGTGAGATTTTCCCGGAACTGGCCAAGATTTGCGTGCCCGTCGGCGCCATCAACGAGCAGACCGGCCACCCCAACAAAGCCGACATGATCTATGTCTGCGCCGTCGCTCGCCTGATCGGCGCCAAGCGCCTTTTTGAATTTGGCACCTATCTGGGACGCACCACCTATCACCTCGCGCAAACCTGCGAGGATGCCGAGATTCACACCTTGAATATTCCGCTGGAGCAGGCGGGGAAATATGCCAAGTACATCGGCAAGCTGTTCAAGGGCAGTGACCGTGAGTCCCAGATCCACCAGATCTTCGAAAACTCGATGACGTTTGATCCGTCGCCGATGAAGAACACGTTCGATTTCGTGTTCATCGACGCTGACCACGGCTATGACGCCGTGATAAACGACACCCGCAAGGCATTCGAGTTGCTGCGCCCCGGGGGCATCGTGATGTGGCACGATTACAGCCCGAAGAGTCCCGGCCTGGTGAAGGCGATCCGCGAATTCACGCAGAACGAGCGGCCGCTGTTCCGCATCCGCAACACCTGCCTGCTGCTGCACATCGACGGCGTCGACCCGCTCACCTTCGAGCCGCACCAACTGCCGGACACCCTGGAAGCCGACCACGCTGCTCGGGACCCGTACCGCATCGAGGAAATCTACCCGTGACCGGCTCCCGGGCCGGGGCGCCGAAATCACCAGAGAGCGCACCGCATAAGGCTGAAATCTCGCTGTCCGAGGCGACCGTCGTCATCAAGCCCCACGACGGCAACCTGAGGAAGGGCCTTGCGGAACTGGTCCGGTACCGGGCGGTTTTTTTGAATCTCATGCGCCGGGAGTGGCAGCGCCAGTTCGTCGAGCTGCAGCTTGGCTGGCTATGGGTGTTCGCCAGGCCGCTGCTGATGGTCGCCATCTTCGTCATGCTGAAGCGCGGCGCCAACGCCAGCATCTATCTGCACGTGCCTTACCCGCTCTTTCTGTATATCGGCCTCATTGTCTGGTTCGTGTGGGTGGAGGCGGTCAGTTCGGTGGCCACGTCCGGGCGCCTCAATTCCGCATTGATGAGCAAGGTCTATTTCCCGCGCCTTTACAGCCCACTGTCCCAGGCTGCCAGCAGCGGCATTCGCCTCGTCATCGGGTTGGCCCCGGTGGTCGCCTTGCTGGCCTATTTCGGTCTGGCGCCGGGCTGGCAGATTGTTCTTTTGCCGGTGCTGATGGTGCAAGTGGTGCTGCTGGCCTTCGCAGTCGGCGTCATCTTCGGCATTCTGTCTATCGACAACAACGATTGGAACAACGCTCGGTCCCTGGTTCTCTACATCGGACTGTTCGTCTCACCCATTGCCTATCCGCCGGACATGATCCCCGAAGGTTTCCGCGCCTTGCACATGATCAATCCCATGGTCGGCATCGTCGAGGGCTTCCGCAGCGCCTTGATGGGCGGCTACGCCTTCCCGTCCATGGCATGGCTGGTGTCCCTCGCCGGCACGGTGCTGCTGGCGGTTCTTGCCGTCACGCTGTTCAATCGCACCGAGGCGCGCATGTTGGATGCCCTGTGACAATGAACGATCTCGTCATCACCGTAGACAGCCTGAGCAAGGTCTACAGCCGCGGACACCAGTCGAAGAAGGTGCTTCCCGGCCCGCTCGGCAACCTGCCTCTGGTCGGCCGGCGGACGGTCGCCACCGACAGCTTCCACGCCCTGCGCGACCTCTCGTTCGAGGTTCGCCGGGGCGATCGCATCGGCATCGTCGGACGCAACGGTGCCGGCAAATCCACCCTGCTCAAGATCCTGTCGCGCGTTATCGTGCCAACGACCGGCGAAATCCGTATCCGCGGCCGGCTGACCTCGCTCCTCGAGGTGGGAACCGGTTTTGAGAAAGAGGCGACCGGCCGCCACAATATCTACCTCAATGCGGGTCTGTACGGCCTGAGCCGGAAGGACATCGAAGCCCGATTCGAGTCCATTGTCAGTTTCTCGGGAGTGGGCGATTTCCTGGATACACCGGTGAAGCACTATTCCAGCGGCATGTACATGCGGCTGGCCTTTTCCATCGCCGCTCATCTCGACCCGGATATCCTTCTGCTTGATGAAGTACTCGCCGTCGGTGACATGGCTTTCCAGCAGAAATGTCTGGCCAAGATCGAAGACATCACCCAGAATAACGAGCGGACGATCCTTTTCGTTTCTCATAGTCTTGGGCATGTCGCCCAATATTGCAACAAGGTGCTCTGGCTGCATGACGGCCAGATTCGCTTCTTCGGCGATCTCCAGGCCGGATTGCAGCTCTATTCCGAATTCATGGCCCCCAAGACTGCCGGCTCGCTCCAGGACCGCAGTGATCGCAGCGGTACCGGACGGGCGCGGATCACCGGCTTGCGCCTGGAAAATGGCAAGGACGGCGTCTGCGACGGCCTGCACACCGGCGCGCCCGCGGAACTGGTCGTCGACTGGGAAGCCTATGACATCAAGCCGCATGAAGGCGAACGCGTCTTCATCAATGTGATCTTCGAGAACGAGAAGAAGCAGCGCATTTTCGGCACGCCCAGCGACGTGGTCGATAGCCGGGTGTGCATCGCCAACGGCAGTGGGCGCTATCGGTGCCGTATTCCGCGGCTGCCGCTGCTGCCGGGTGTGTACGCCTGTACGGCGGGCCTGATGATCGACGGCCAACTGGTGGACAAGCTGGCGGACGCCATGACGATCATGGTGCTGGACGGCGACTATCACGGCACCGGCCGCCTCCAGGTGAAGCAGTTTGGGGACTTCGTCACCGATTACAATTGGACCCAGGACGACCTCCCGGCGGACGCCTCGCAACCGGCTGCCGCCGCCGGATCGTAGCCATGGCGCTGCGGGGATTAGTGCGCAGGTTCGGCGCCGTTGTCGCGGCGTATCGGAAGCGGAGGAATAAGCCGCTCCGCCCCGTGCCCCATACGGCTGCCGACGCGCGACCGGACTCCGCACCGCTTCCCCTCCCCGGCAAGGTGGTTTTGCCAGGTTCAGGCGGAGGACCGTTTGAACCCTTGCGGGACATGATCGCGGCATTCGACGGGACCCAGCCGCCCCGCGCCCTGTTCTTCGGTGACTCAGTATTTCTGCGCGTTGCCGACGAAGATCAGGACAGGCGGCCGTTGGGGCAGATGCTCGAACAGGCTTCCGCAGCGTTCGGCGGGGGTGTCTCGATCGCTCATTCCGCCTTCAACCTGAAAATCTTCGAGGCCCTGCACGGTGTGCTCGATAGCACCGTGGCCCGCCCGCACTATGTGGTGCTGCCCATCAATTTGCGCAGCTTCTCGCCCCAGTGGTTCCACAATCCCGCGTGGCAGTTCGACGAGCACCTCAGGCTGATCCGGTTGCGCGCCGCGGACCGGACGGCGGCCCTGGGGCCGGTAGGGGACGTGCGCGCTCCCCCTGGCTTTTACGATGCGTTCGAGGCCCTACCGGTCTCTTACCCGCTATCCCCTTTCACGACGGTGAAGCAGTTCCGCGACATCATTGTCAGCCAGCCCGAGGAAGAGGACGCGGACCGCCGCCGTTTGGCGACCATCATGGTCTTTCATTACACTCATCCTTTGTCGCCTGATCACCCGTTGCTGGATTGCCTTGACGCTCTGATCGCTCATGGTGCCAAGCTCGGGTCGACCGTGCTTCCGGTCCTACTTCCGCTCAATATGGAACTTGGCGAGATGCTGGTTGGTCCCGCTTTCGCCGAAATCGTGCGGGCCAACAAGCAGCGAGTGATGGAGCGGTGCCAAGCGGCGGGTGCAACGGCCATTGATCTCGTCGACATGCTCCCGCCGGATGCCTTCTTCCATCTAAACTCACCGACGGAACATCTCAGGGATCACGGTCGGCTCGCCCTGACCGCCCGCATCATGCATGCCTTGGCAGAACGAGGACGGTGAAGAAGCATCCCTGTCTCTGCCGAACGCCGTCGATGAATGATGTACAAAACGCGAATATTCGGCGGGGATATGACGGAGTGTAGGTTGTATGGCCTTGGCCGTTTCGCTAAAGTGGGCACCGCAATAGGAAGCGCAGTTATGAGCCCAATTCGCAAAGTCACCGCTGTCGCGCTCATACCTGCACGCTCCGGCTCCAAGCGGGTAGCCGACAAGAACATCCGTCTTTTGCAAGACCATCCTTTGCTCGCTTATTCCATCTGCGCAGCGCGGGAGTCCGGTGTCTTCGACGCGGTTGTGCTGTGCACCGACAGCACCCGTTATGCCGATATCGGCCGCCATTACGGCGCCGAGGTACCCTTCCTGCGCCCAGCCGAGATTTCCGGCTCGACCTCGCCCGACATCGAATGGGTGGAGATGGCGCTGGCTACGCTGGCGGAGCAGGGCCGCCGCTTCGACGCTTTCAGCATCCTGCGGCCGACCAGCCCGTTTCGCAAGGGTGCGACCATCCGCCGGGCATGGGACCGCTTCGTCGCCGCCGGCGACCGTGTCGACTCGCTACGCGCCGTCGAGAAATGCGCCCAGCACCCGGGCAAGATGTGGATCGTGCGCGGCAACCGCATGCTGCCGCTGTTGCCCATGTCGCCGGAAGGGCAGCCCTATCACTCGAGTCAGTATGCCGCGCTCCCTCCCGTCTACGTCCAGAACGCCAGTCTGGAAATCGCGTGGACGCGGGTCGTGACCGATACCCGCACCATCGCCGGCGAGACCCTGATGCCCTTCTTCACCGAGGGCGATGAGGGCGTCGACATCAACACCGCGGAGGACTGGTTCTTCGCCGAACATCTGCTGGCCCAGGGCGAAGCCCGCTTGCCTACCGTGGATCGGTCACCCTATTTTTCAATCTAAGATGGCATGCCCGATACTGGCTGGACGGGCAGGATAAGGAGCTTGTTGTGGGTGATCTGATTGGCACCGCCACCGACGGGACGCTGTATTTCGCGCGCCGCGGCGAGTTCGAACGTATCGAGAAGCTGAACGCGTCCCGCCTGGAAAAGACCGAAATTCTCGCCGAACTGGCGCGGTTGAATACCCTGTATATGATCGCGGCGGCGGGCTCGGGCCACATCGGCTCCAGCTTTTCCAGCATGGATGTCGTCAGCTACCTCTACCGTTGCGAGATGGACCGGACCAAGGGCGACCTCTATTTCTCGTCCAAGGGCCACGATGCGCCCGGCCTGTACGCGGTGCTGATCGCCGAGGGCGTTCTTGACGAGGCCAATCTCCACAAGCTGCGCAAGATCGACGGCCTGCCGGGCCATCCCGACGTCGCCGTGCCGGGCATGGTGACCAATACCGGTTCGCTGGGCATGGGCATCTCGAAGGCCAAGGGCATGGCCTTCGCCAACCGCCGCCTGGGCAAGGGCGGCCGCCTGTTCGTCATGACCGGTGACGGCGAGCTGCAGGAAGGCCAGATCTGGGAAAGCCTGATTTCGGCGGCCAATCATCGCCTTGGCGAGATCACCGTCATCGTCGACCATAACAAGATCCAATCGGATTTCTCGGTGGAACGCACCTCCAGCCTGGGCGACCTGGTGGCCAAGTTCGCCGCCTTCGGCTGGCATGTGGAGCGTATCGACGGCCATGATCTGGCCGCCATCGAGGCCTGCTTCCAACGGCTGCGCGCCATCGCCGACCGGCCCAAGGTGATCGTTGCCGACACCGTCAAGGGCAAGGGCGTGTCCTTCATGGAAGGAACCTCCATCGACAGCGACGTCGAGATGTTCAAGTTCCATTCCGGTGCACCGCAATCGGGCGACTACACCCGCGCCGTCCAGGAATTGATCGACCGCATCAACGGCAAGCTGACTGGATTGGGAGCACAGCCGGTGATGCTGGAGACGGTCGAACGCAAGCCGGCGCCGGTCCCGGCCGAGGCACCGGCGCGGCTGTTCCCGGCCTATACCGAGGCGCTGCTCGCCCAAGCCGGCCGGAACGACCGCATCGTCGCCCTGGACGCCGACCTGGTGCTCGATATGGGCCTGGTGCCGTTCACCCAACGCTTTCCCGACCGCTTCGTCGAATGCGGCATCGCCGAGATGGACATGGTCAGCCAGGCGGGCGGCATGGCGCTGAACGGCCTGCTGCCGGTGGTGCACAGCTTTTCCTGCTTCCTGTCCACCCGCCCCAACGAACAGATCTACAACAACGCCACCGAAGGCACGAAGATCGTCTATGTCGGCGGCTTGTCGGGGGTCCTGCCGGCCGGCCCCGGCCATTCCCACCAGAGCGTCCGCGACATCTCGTGCCTGGGCGGCGTCCCCGAGCTGGTGATGGTGGAACCGTCCTGCCCCGAGGAGGTAGGGCCGCTGCTGGACTGGTGCCTCAACGGCCACCAGCGCTCCAGCTTCCTGCGGATGATCTCGATCCCCTACGTGCTGCCGTTCAAGCTGCCGGCCGGCTACGTCCCGGAACCGGGCCGCGGCGTGGCGCTGACCGAAGGCAAGGATGTGGTGGTGATCAGCGCCGGCATGGTCATGCTGGCTGAAGCGGTGAAGGCGGCCGGCCTGCTGAAGGCGCAGGGCCTGTCGGTCAAGGTGGTCAACCTGCCCTGGCTCAACCGCGTCGACCGCGACTGGCTGGGCGCCACTTTGGCTGATGCCCGGCTGCTGGTGGCCATCGACAACCATTACCTGACCGGCGGACAGGGCGACGTGGTGCTGAGCGCGGCGGCCGAGTTGGGCCTTGGCCTGCCCTGCCGCAAGCTGGGCCTGTCGGCGGTGCCTCCCTCGGGCACCAACGAGCAGGTGCTGCGGGCTGTCGGCCTGGACGCGGAGGGTATCGCCGCCTCCATCGCGGCCATGGTGCAAAGCGTTTCCGGTTCGGGCACCCAGGTCTAAGGCGATGTCTTTCATCAGGCGTTTCGTCCGGTCATCGCCGCTCGCACGGCCGCTCAGGCTGGCGAGGCTGCGCTGGATCGCGCGGACCACCGGCCACGAGGATTGGCGCCGTCTGCTCGGCCGCCAGTTGGCGACTTGGCAGAGCCTGCGCGAACAGGCCAAGGGCGGCAGGCGCGTCCTGATCGCCACCAGCATCGGCGGGCATTTCTCCTTGAATGCCATCGACCGCCTGCTGGCGACAGCCCCTCACCCTGCGGGGGGCCGAGGTCAGCATCGGTTTGTGCGACGGCGTTCTGCCCGCCTGCCAGATGTGCGAGTTCGACCTGTTCCCCGACCGCGCCCGTTTCGTCCGGCGCGGACCGCAGCCCGACCTGTGCGGCTATTGCTATAGGGAATCGGCGCGCGCCAGCCGCAGCCTCGGCCTGTCGGTGGCGCCCTATGGCGAGCAGTTGACCGATGCCGAGCGCCAGGCCGCCGCTGCCTTGGCCGCCGAAGTCCCGACCGCCGACATTGGGCATTACGTCTGGCAAGGCGTCCCGGTAGGCGAGCACGCCCTGGCCGGGGCCCTGCGCTTTTATGCCCGCAGCCAACTGGACCGCGAACCCGAGGCCGAGGCGATCCTGCGCCGCTACTTCCATGCAGCGCTGCTGGTGGCCATGGCCACGGGGCGCCTGTTGCAGCGTCTACGCCCCGATGTGGTGGTGGCCCATCATGGCATTTATGTGCCGCAAGGCATCATCGCCGCAGTGGCGCGCCAGCACGGCATCCGCGTGGTCACTTGGAATCCGGCCTATCGCAAACAGTGCTTCATCTTCAGCCACGACGACACCTACCATCACACCATGATGGACGAGCCCATGTCGGCCTGGGCCGAGCGCAAGCTCGGCGACGATGAGACACGGTCGATCGACGACTACCTGCGCAGCCGCTGGCACGGCACCAATGATTGGATTCGTTTCCATAAGGATCCGGACTTCGCCCTGACCAGCGACATCGCCCAGTTGGGCCTGGACCCGGCCAAGCCGGTGGTCCTTGCCCTGACCAACGTGTTCTGGGATGCCCAGCTGCATTACCCGGCCAACGCGTTCGTGTCGCAACGCGACTGGCTGCTGTGCACGGTCGCCTGGTTCGCCAGGCATCCCGCGCTGCAGCTGGTGGTGCGCGTCCATCCGGCCGAACTCACCGGCTCGCCGGCCTCGCGCCAGTTCGCCGCCGACGAAATCGCCGCCGCCTTTCCCACCCTTCCCGACAATGTCCGCGTCATCGGGCCGGACAGCGCCGCCAGCACCTACCATCTGGCCCAGCATTCCAACTGCGCCATCATCTATGCCACCAAGACGGGGGTCGAACTGGCCAGCGTCGGCATCCCGGTCATCGTCGCCGGCGAAGCCTGGGTACGCAACAAGGGCTTCACCTGGGACGCGCGCAGCGAGGCGGAATACCTTCATCTGCTGGGGCAATTGCCTTTCGCCGACCGGCTGAGTCCGGAACTGGTGGAGCGGGCCCGGCAATACGCCTTCCACTTCTTTTTCCGCCGCATGATTCCGCTGGAATTCGTGCAAACGCAGAAAGGTCCGCGGCGGTTCCGGACTGGGATTCGCGACATCGCCGCCTTGCAGCCGAAGGCGTCGGTGGGCCTCGACGTGATCTGCGACGGCATCTTGACCGGCAGTCCGTTCCACATGCCGGAAACGGCGATCTCAGTGGCTGAGGCCGTGACATGACTCCGTCTCCCGCCGACCTTGCCATCGTCGTGGGGACCTGCGACCGCCTGGACCAGTTGCGGGAACTACTGGACAGCATCGAACGGCAGACCACGATCAGCTACGAAGTACACGTCTGTGACGCCGGTTCCACCGACGGCACGGTGGAGTGGCTGCGGCACCGGGCGGCGGAAGATCACCGCATCCACCCCGTCTTCGAGGGCGAGCGGCGCGGCCAGGCGGCGGCGTTGAACGCGGTGTTCCGCCAACTGGAGACCCGCTGGACGTGCTGGCTGAGCGACGACAACATCGTGGTCCACAATTCCCTGGACGTGGCAGTCCGGGCGCTGGCCGCCGATCCCGGCCTGGGCATGGTCGGGCTCAAAGTGCGCGACCTGCGCGGGCCGTTCGTCTTGGCTCCTTACGTGGGCGGCATCACCGGCACGGGCGTGATCAACATCAACCAGGGTGTCCTGCCCACCGGATTGTTGCTGAAGCTGGGCGGCTTCGCAGAGAATTTTCGCGATTACGGCATTGACGCCGATTTAACCACAAGGGTATTGCTTGCGGGCCGCAAGGTTGCTCTGACGAGAATCGTTGGTGTTCACCACAACCGTAACTGGGCCCCCGCCGACACGCCCGAGGGAAGGGCTTTGGCGGAGCGCAACGCCCGTTACAAGACACTTTATATGCAAACGTACGGACCGGTGATGGGAAGCGACCCGAGGTGGTGGATCTGCCGGTTGGCATGGAAGGCGGTCCGTATGGCCTTTCCGGCCCGTTTTGCCCTCGACAGTTCCAAGCCGCTGGCAGGCTTCCTGATCCGCGACTGGCACAATATGATCGCCGGTCGCTTCGTCCGCCTGGCCTCCGAATTGGGAAACCGGACGGCGCCCATCCATCTGGTGCAGCACCCGCTCCGGCCCACGGGAAGCGCCACATGAAGCAACCGCTACGCCTGCTTCTGTGGCATTGGGGCCGTCATGGCGGAGGCCCTCGCTATACCTATGAATTGGCCAAAGCCCTGAAGGAGCTGCCGGGCATCGAGACGCATCTGTCGCTGTCGCGCCAATGTGAAATCGCCGACCATTTTGCCGACCTGCAGATGCCGACCTTGTGGGTGGACACCTATACCAATACGGCCAGTTGCATGATGCGCACCATGGCGGTTCCGGTGTTGGCTTGGCGCATGCGCCGATATCTGCGCGCCCACCGCATCGACGTGGTCGATCTCGACCATGACCCATCTGTGGACGCGGCTGGTCACCCCGTTCCTGCGGGCCTCCCGCCGACGCCTGATCTGCACCGTCCATGACGCGACCCTGCACCCCGGCGAGTTTTCCCACCTGAAGGACTGGTTCTATGCGCCGGTACCCAGGGTCGACCACTACATCACGCTGACCAATTTCGTCGCTGATCGCCTGGAACAGATTCACGCCATCTCGCGGGACCGCATGGACGTCATTCCCCACGGCGTGAACGCCCAGTTCGCCCCCGTTCCGCCGGTTCCGCGACGCCCCGGCGAACCGTTGCGGCTGCTCTTCTTCGGCCGCCTCCTTCCCTACAAGGGGCTGGACCGGCTGCTCCGGGCCTACAAGCAACTGGTCGGACAAGGCCATCCCCTGACCCTGACCATCGCCGGATCGGGCGAGTTGGAAGATGATACCGCCCAGCTCATCGCCAGGCTGCCGGGAGTGACGCTTCATCAGCGTTGGATTTCCGAGGAAGACATTCCGGGCTTTCTCGCCGACGCCGACTGTGTCGTGCTTCCCTATGTCGAGGCCAGTCAGTCCGGGGTGGTGCCCGCCGCCTTCGCCGCCGGAGTGACGGCAATCGTCACGCCGGTGGGCGGCCTGCCTGAACAGGTATCCCACGATCACGACGGCCTCGTCACCGAGAGCACGTCGCCCTCGGCCCTGGCGGCAGCCATCCTGAGGCTCCTGGAGGATCCCCACCTGCTGCCGCGGCTGCGCGCCGGCGCGAGCCAGTCGGCCGTGAACGACTTTTCATGGGCGAAGATCGCCGAAAACCTCGCCGAAATCGCGTTGGCGTCACTGAACAGGAAGCCTTGAGGCAAGCCTACCGCGAGTCGGAAGGTCCGCCCTGATCCGGACATCTGGTCAGCAAGACAACCCCCCAGGCGGCGAAGGACATCAGGCAGAACAGAACCGCCATGATCGCCGCTAAGGACAGCGCCTCTCCGTCCACACCCGCCACGTGCTGCAGCATGGGAGCCGCTGCCGCCACCGCCAGGCAGAAAAGGGCGTAGAGGACGGTCGACCAATAGCGGCGCCTGGAAAAAAGGATCCAGAACTCGAACCAACCGTTGGCGCCCTGGAATGCCCAGCAGCCGCCGAGAAGGAAGAGAAGCGGGACGAACGCGCCGGCATAGTCGGCGCCGTAGAAGCGTGTCAGCAGGTCCTTGCCGATCAGGCCCACCAATCCCAGCCCGGGAATCGCAAACGCAAGCATGATCAGGCTCGGGTAGGCGATCAGGCGGAAGAATTTGGACCGATCGGCGGTCATCCAGGCATTGTAGAGCGCCGGCCGCAACGCCCCCCAGACCGGGCCCGCCACCCGCACCGGCAATGCGGACAGGGTCTTGGCCACCTTGTACTGGCCGACGGCCACCGGCCCGGCGACGGCCGCCAGGATGAACAGGTCGATCTGGCCCGACAACCGCATCACCGCGTTCCGCGCCAGGGCCTGGCCGCTCCATGCCCAAAGCGTTCGCGCGGGAAGGTCCGCCGCCGTGGAGGCTTCATTGGTCGGCCAGATGGAGCGAACCGCCAAATGGGCGGCCCCCGACCGCAACACGCTGCCGGCGAGATATGCCAGGGCGAGTCCCAGCGCTCCCCATGCCCAGACGGCGGCAAGCGAGGCCATGGCCCAGAACAGGGAATAAGCGATTTCCAGCGCAGCCTGCACCCTGATGCGGTGCTGGACGACCAGCAGGTTCTTGTTCACCCCATAGCCGGCCTGGACGACGATGGACAAGGCCAACACCGCCGTCCACAGCGGCTCGATGGCCAGCCATCCCGACAGCGCCCAGCCCGACACGGCGACCGCCACCGTCACCACCGCCGTAATCAGGACATCGGATCGAATGATCTGGCGGGCCTGGCCGCGTGCCAGCGCATAGCGGCCTTGCGCCATGGATTCGCCGACGAAATTCAGGGCGAGGTCACCGGCCCGGCTGACCACCATGCTCTCGATCATCGCCACCAGGGCGGAGGAAGCGGCATAAAGTCCGAAAACCTCGATGGGTAGGGCACGGGCGGAAAACACCTGGACCAGGAGCGTACAGGCCGCATTGACGACCATGCTGAGGGTCAACAACCCGGCATTGGAAGCGAGACGCCGCATTCAGCCGACCTCCGCGGCGGCATGGTTGAGCTGGGCGGTGATCTTGGCGGCAAGGGCGTCGAGGCCGTGGTCGGCGACCACCATCTCCCGCTGCCGGCGCCCCAGCTCACGGCGAGCCTGCGGGCTCATCTCCGCCAACTGCCGCAGCCTTGCCGCCAACGCGTCCACGTCGCCGTGGGCGACCAGCACCTGGCGCCCCAATTCGCCGAGCAGAGCGTCACCGAAGGCAGGATTGCTCGTCAGCGCGGGGACGCCCATGGACATGGCCTCCAGCACGGTCTTGTCCATGCTGCCGGTTTCGCTGGTATTGACGTAGACGTCGGCAAGGGCATAGGTGGCGCGGACCTGGGGAAACGGCATTTTGCCACGGAATTCCACCGCATCCGCCAGGCCCAGCTGCTCGGCCAGGGCATGCAGGCGGCGCACCTCGGCCTCGTCCTTGTCCGAGGCCGGACCGCCGACGATGACGACCCGCAGGGCAGCGACATGCGGCCGGACCAGCGCGACCGCGCGCAGCGTCAGGTCCAGGCGTTTGACCGGGGAGAGGCGCCCGACGGCGAGGACCGTGAAGGCCTCGCGGCCGCCGTCATCCCCGGGGTCGGGCCGGAATACCTCCGTGTCGATGCCCTGGCCGATCACTTGGCGCTTGGGGGTGGCGACGGGAAAGCCGCTGGACGACGAGGTCACGACGGTGCGCACCAGGGGAATGCACCATCGGGCGACGCGGCTGACCGTGCCGTGGGCATACCACAGCACCACCGGAACCCGCCACGCCGCCAACAGAGGCCAACCCATCAGCACGAACAGCGGATTCATATGGGCGAAACAGGCGTCGATGCGGCCGCTCCGCAGCACGCTCCACAGCAGGCGATAGAAGATCAGCGCGCGGCGGAATTCCGAATAGCCCTTCTCACGGCCCAAGCTATGGACCGTGACATTGGCGGCAACCGCCAAACGGCCAGCCGACATGGTGATGACGTGGACGTTGTCGAACCGGCGCGCCAGGGCATTGATCCACGCCGTGGTGAACCCCAGCACGTCGTCGTCGGCATCCGTGCGCAAATTGAACAGCAGAAGATTGCTCATTCCGTCGCCCCGTCGGGCTTCTTGGCGAGAGTGAAAGCCATGTCGGCATGGGAAAGTTTGCCAGAAACAGGCGGCATGGCGATGAAAATCGTCAGGAGAACCAAGGGCTGAACACCGCCCGCGCACCCGCTTTCCCGCATTCAGTCCGCCGGCGGCAGATCCAGCCAGAAGCGGGCGATCCCCTCGGCCAGACGCTCCATGGAAAACCGCCGACCGGCTTCCGCGCGGGCCGAGGCCGCAAGCTCGTCGCGCAGCGCGTCGTCATCCAGCAGGGCGGCCACGCCGGCCGCCAGGCCGGCCGGGTCGCCGATGGGCGCCAGCATTCCGGTCTCCCCATGGCGGATCAGGTCGAGCGGCCCGCTGGCGCAGGTGGACACCACCGGGCAACCCGACAGCTGCGCCTCGACGATGACCCGACCCCACGCCTCATAATTGGAGGACAGCATGAAGACGTCGGCGGCCGCGTAATAGGGAGCCAGCATGTCGAAGCTGACCGCCCCGGGAAAGGCGACGCGATCGGCCAGCCCAACTTCCTCCACCTGCCGCCGCACCGCCGCCATGGCCGGCCCGTCCCCCACCAGGGCGAAGACCACATCCGGCCGCTGGCGCGCCAGCAGGTGGGCGGCCTTCACCCAGGTTGCCAGATCCTTGGGCGGGAAGAACCCGCCGACGAACAGGACGACCTGTTTGTCCGTCCATTGCGGGAACACCTGATGTTTCCAGCGGGCCCGGTCGCCCTCCGACACCGGACTGTAGGCGATGCCCACCGGCACCACGCGCACCTTGTCGGCGACGATGCCGTGGCGCCGGAACTGCTCGCGGGTGGCCGAGGCGACCACGCGGATGCCGTCGGCGCGACGGGCGGCGGCCATGGCAAGCCGGAACTTCACGGGGTTCAGCCAGTGTTCGGCCCGCCAGGCGAGGGCGAAGGGGTCGAAATGGAACTGGGCGAGGAACCGGGCGCCCAACCGCCGCGCCAGCCACAGGCCGTAGGTGCCGTCCTCCCACGGTTCCTGGGCAGTGACGACGTCGGGCCGCCAGTCATCCGCCAGGGCGCGACCCACCGCCTCCGGCAAATCCAGGAAGAAACGCCAACGGGATGGGGACCGGGTGCCGAAGCAGCGCAGGTTGGCGGCAAGGATCACGCCATCGGCGGGCAGGCCGGCAACGCCGCGGCTGACCACCCGCACGGACGATCCCGGCGCCAGCCGTTCCAAGGCCTGGGCGTAAGCGACATGACGGGCGCGGGTGTCGCCGAATGCCACCGGCCGGTCGGCGAACAGACGCTGGTCCTTGCCGAGGATAAGGACGTTCATGGGCACGCCACCCCGGCGGCCCGCGCCAGCACGGCCTCGGTTTCGGCGACCATGTGGTCGAACGAGAACAGCTGCGCCACCTGCCCGGCGCCCTGTGCGGCCAGGCGCCGGCAGGCGGTTTCGTCGGCAAGCAAGGCGCCGACGGCCTGCTCCAGTGCGGCCGGGTCGCCATGGGGAATCAACACGCCATCGACACCGTGCGTGATGGTTTCCGGAGTCCCGCCGACCGCGGTGGCGATGACGGGAACGCCGGCGGCCTTGGCCTCCAGCACGATATGGGGCAGCCCCTCGTAGCTGGAATTGAGCACGAAGACGCGGCCGCTGCGGATTTCGTCGGCCACGCACGCCTGCGGCACCTGCCCGGCGAAGACGACCGCGCCCCCGGCGCGCTCCTCCAGCTCCCTTCGCAGGGGGCCATCGCCGACGATCTTGAGCCGCCAGCCCCTGGCCTTGGCGAGGTCCACCAGTTCCGCCAACCCCTTCCACGGCACCAGCCGGGCAACCGTCACCAGGTCGAATTCCGGCTTGACGTTAGGGGCGGGGGCGGGCACCTCGACGGCGTTATGAACCACGTCGATACGGCCGGCCGGCACGCCCCAACCCTGGACGATACGGCCGAGATAGTGGCTGGGCGTCAACACCCGGGTCGCCGCGCCGGTGTAAAGAGCCTGGAGCCGGCGCAGCATTCGCCACCGCCAGGGCAGCGCCGCCGACTGAAAGGCGTCGATGGTCAGCGTGGTGGCGGCCGCATTGCGGGCCTTTTCCCAGATGAGGTCGCCGACCACCTTCACCACCGAGGGCCGGCCGGCCAGACGGCTGGCAACGATGCCCTCGAGCACCAGCCCGTTCAGATAGATGACGTCGGCGTCGCGGGCCAGTCGGGTGATGGTGGCGATGGTGCGGACCATCCGCACCGGCCGCCATTGCCGCCGCGGCAGGCGGACCACGGGATAGGGCCACGGGCTGCCACTTTCGGCGCCACGCTCGGCCAGGGTGACCACGGCGACGATGCGGTGTCCCCTGTGCTGCAGCGCGCTGGCCATGGCCGGCACATAGGTGGCGGGCCCTCCCAGGTCGGGGGGGAAAATGCCGGTAACGAACAGAACGTTCATCGGTGCCACGACCGGTCAGGCGTCACAGCACGTACGGTGGCAAATCGAGGTCGCCGCGCGGGGTCCACAGCACCACCGGCTTCGAGGAGCCTTGCCGCGAAATACGATAGGCGTGGGGATAGAGCGTCCCCAGCGACGCCACCAGGGGAGCCACATCGAGCCTGTCGGTATGAAGTTCGAGCAGCAGGTGGCGCACGCGGCCCAGCAACGGCTCCTTCCCCATCAGGAAATCGGCTTCCGCCCCCTCGATATCCACCTTCATCAGTTCCACCGGGCCATCTCCGGCATCGGCGAGGACCTTGGCCAGGTCCACCGCCGGTACCGAGACGCTGCCGCCGGCATCGCCAATCCGGCGCGAGGTGCTCCAGTCGCGCATTTCGAAACTGACGCTGCCGCATTCGCGCCAGAGCGCCGCGCGATGGACGTGCCATTCTTCCGAGGCGCGGGTGCGGGCGTTGGCGGAGAGAAGGGCGAAGGTATCTTCGCTGGGTTCATAGGCGTGGATGCGCACCCCTGGCACATGGGCCAGCAAATACAGGCTGAAGGAACCGATATTGGCGCCCCCGTCGATCACCAAGGGGGGCATCGCAGCCGGCCAGCAGGCGCCGGGCGACGCCATATTCCTCCTCCAGCAACACCTCCTGGATGGCAAACCAGTCGGATCGGCGGGCGTGCAGGGGAAAGCCCCCATAGGCCAGGCCGGGCAGCACTTCCCCGATGGGAGCGGTCGAGCAGCGCACGCGCAGCCGCACCGCGTCCGCCCAGGAATTCGTCAACGAGCGCGCCTCTCGCAGTTTTCTCGCGACACCCAGCATGGCTACCTGCCTCTCTCCCGAAAAGAACGCTCACCATAGCGATCCGCGCCGTGTGGGCAAGCGTGATCACCGGCGGGTCGCGGCCTATCGTTCCTGATTTCCCCGCATGAACGCCTCCAGCCGCGGCAAGGATTCTGTCCCGCCGGTCGAGGGCGCGGTTCAGTTCATAATAGATGATGCGTTCATCGATTGCAGGATGGCTTTTCAAAGATGCGGCGGCGGAGAGGTCGCGTTCATACGCCCTCATCTGCGCCCTTACCTTGTGAAAGGGTGTTTCCTTCTGGTGCAGGAACACCAATCCGGAGGCAATGACCAATACCAGAAAAAACGTGTGCAGGAGGACGACCGTCGGCCGCTCCAGCTGATCGAACACCAGATAGGCCACCCCGATGAGGAAAGCCGGCCCAACCGCCCCATACAGCCGGGTCGGGAGCTGGCCCCAGAAATAGAAGATTGAATCATGCGACGCCACGAGCGAACCAATGGCCCCGGTCACCGTGCAAAAAGCGAGAGCGGCGCCCAGGACATAAAGGTCCTGAATCACCCGAGAGTGGGGATGGGCACTCATCCGGTCGAGGGTCGCCATTGCCGGTTGGAGGGCGGGGACGAGCTTGGCCGGATTGGCCGCCCGCACCCACCAGACGCCGAACAGGAGTGCCGATGTGGCGCCCAGGGCGACCAGAAAGCCCAGACCAGGGGCAACCATCTGGAACATCCGCTCGTTCCATGCTCCATAGACGGCGCCCGCAGCCACGCAGAACAGGATGCAAGGGTCGCGATAGCGCTGGCGGCAGGCGATCAGATCCCCGGCGACGATGCACAGCATGACCATGATACCCAAGCTGGTGTGCAAACCGATACCGATGGTCAACAAGAGATAGGATAAGCGCCAGCATCCCGACCACCGAGCGAGCAGGCAGGCAGTGATGCAAACCGTGAGCATGTTGCGGGGCGTGACACCGAAAATACTGAAGGCCGGCCCGGGATTCAGGATGAAGCTCAATAAGTTGAGAATTCCCAACCCTATGGAGGAAAGGCCGCCAGGAAAGACTACCAGAACGGATGGAGTCGCATCAATGAATGCCGATAGAGCAAACCATTGCAAAATAAACAATGTCGCTATCTTCAATAGTGAATTAACATGTCGATAGATGTATGCGAAAATAATCCACGGCATAACAACAATTACAGAAATACCAAAAACAAGACGAATAGAATATTTCGTTATATCATTGTTGATGTCAATAAGGCTATTAATGACGCCAAGCGCAAGCATAGGTAATCGATAATTTGATCCGTAATTTTTTCGTAGGTCTACCCTGAATATATATTTATCATCTACACCAACTTCCCTTGCCAAGGCGATAACTTTATTTTCCAACGCCAAACCAAGCTGCTGGTCATATATTTTTTCTGAAGCGAACAGCAACCATAAGTTATCATCATCTGCGATAAGAGAACGCGTCATCTGGGCGTAGAGCCCGAGAGCGCAGACCAGCACTAGGGCCAAAAACCAACGGTTTTCTATGCCGTTAGCGATCTTATCCTTGAGGCCTTTCATCGACGGCGCCACCGGGCGATGAACATGGGGAAGGGCGCGCGGCCTGGAAGCCGGTTATACAAATCGTCCAATTGGAACAGTGGCGCGGCGATGCGCTGTTTGATCCCGATCGGGACACGTGTGATCAGGCTGTTAAGGACGATGAAATAGGCGGGCCCCCCCAGATAGGCAACTTTCTCCGGCTCGAAGAAAGGGCCTGCCATCTTGGCGATGGCATCGTGGTGCAGCGGAGCCTCTTCATTCTCGCTGAACCACTTGTCTTTCTTGTACCAAAAGTCGCGGACCGCGTTCAGGAAGAAGTCCGCATTGGGCTCGACCATCAGCAAGACTCCGCCAGGCTTCACAAGACGGGAGATGTTCTCGATGGCGGCCTGAAGATTGTTGACGCAGTGATGGAGGCCCCCAATCACGAACGCTGCATCCGATGGGGACGGCAGCGAAGCCGACAGATCGGTCAGGTCCACCACATGGGCGTCGCAGCCCGAATTGTTTCTATATGCCGCACAGGCGTTGGGAGAGATGTCGAGCCCGACTATATCCGCATGCGGAAACAGGCTCCGGACCTCTTTCGTATTCTGCCCACTCCCGCAAGCGAGCTCGGCCACCGACTTGCCATTCAGGTCGATTCCATCGAAGAGCGGCCCATAGATATAGCGGCGCCGGTACTCCATCGCAGCCGGGTCGAAATAATGGCGCTCATAATCATTTATGATGGAGTCGTAATGCTCTGCCTGTGCCACGGATTCACTCCGGCTTCTGCGCCACGAACATGTGGTTCATATCATAGACGAAAGAGTGGCGAACCAGTCTGCCAAACCCTGCGGTCTTAAGAAGGCTCTCGATCTCGCCCGGATTCATGCCCATCTCTTCATGTTCGTCCACATCCCGGTGCTTGTCTTCGCTATACCACCACAGCATGTGGCCGACTTTGCCGATGAAACGGCCGATCATGGTGATGACCACCTTCCCGCCGGGACGCAGCACGCGATAGGCTTCCGCCAAGGCTTCCCGGCGCTCTGGAATGTGGTTCAGGCAGGCCACGAAGGTGACGGTATCGAAACTGCCGTCGGGGAAAGGCAAGCTTTTGCAATCGGGGACGATGGTGCAGCCGCCGCCCCAATCGACCACGTCCAGGCCGACGCTGTCGGCAGCCTCCGGACCCTGCCGGCGGCGGTGAAGCTTGACCAGCATGTTGTCGCCCGCGCCGATGTCGAGGACCCTTCCCTCCAGCCGGGGCAGCACCATGGACAGGCGCTCCGCCCGCAACGACGTCAGGTGCAGGCGCTCGTTCACGTGGTCGGGCAGCAGCACCATCCGCAAGGGCGCGCCGAGGACGTCGTAAACAGCCTGGGCCAGGCCTTTGGGGCGGCGCAGGGCCCAGGCGGGCGGCTCGCCGACGAACATCTGCTGGCTGGCGTTGTCTTCCTGTGTCATTGATCTGGCTCGGCCTGTGGGTTGGTAAGAACCATGCTGCGGTCGTTGAAGCGGCTGAGCCGGATCTGGCTGATCTGGTCGGCCACCAATCCCAGCATGATGATCGAAATGCCCCCAAGCATGAGGAACACGCCGGCCACGGGTACGCCACGTCCCAATTCCAGCGCCAGGATGACGCTGTAGACCAGGCCCAGCAAAAACACCAGGGTCCCGATGGGCAGGAAGAACCTCATGGGCGCGAACAGCAATACCGCCCGGATCAGCTGCAGGATCGCCTCGAAGCCGTCTTTCATCCGTACGGTGGAATGGCCGATCCTGGAATTGGTGGTGACCGGTTCAAATCCGATGGGATAGCCGCGCTCAAGCATGATCAGCGTGCTGACTAGGCTGGAACTGAACCGGTCCGGCACCAGCTCCAGATAACCCAGGATGACGTCGCGCAGAAAGATGCGCAGGCCGCAGTTGAGGTCCGAGCCGGCGCTGAGCTTCAGGCCGCGGCCGATCAGCCGGATCAGCCCCTTGCCGACCGCCCTGGTCAGCGATGCCGAGGCATTGGTCCGCTGGCCGATCACCGCCACCAGATTCTCCGCCCGTATCCGCGCGTATATCCGCTGCAGGTCCTCGACGCGGTGTTCGTTGTCGGCATCGAACCACGCCACCCATTTGCGCGTGGCATGGCGCATGCCGGTCTTCAGCGCCGCGCCCTGGCCGCGGTTGAACGCATGCCGCACCACCCTGACCCCCGGAAAAGCGGCGGCCGCGCCCATGGTGTCGTCGGCGGAGCAATCGTCCACCACGATGAACTCCGCTCCGGGCAAGGCAGCGGTGGCCTGCCGCAGGGTAGGAACGATCCCCTCGGCCTCATTGAAGGCGGGAATGACTACGGTCAAATCGCCGTAATCATGGTCTAGCTTGGTCAAAATACCCCCTCCATCTCGCGCCACGCCCCAATGGTGAGCAGCGTCCAGATCACGTACTTGCCATCCTTGCGCCCGTCGGCGTGGTCCCGCCAGACGGCGCGAACGCCGTCCGGCGACAGAAACGGCGCGAACATGTCGGCGTCCTGGTCGAGCATCCGGCGGGCCATCTTCTTCATCGGACCGCGCAGCAGCATGTTCATGGGGATGTTGAAACCGCGCTTCGGCGACCGTGCGAGCGGCTCCGGCCCGCCCAGACGCATCAACGCCCGGCGCAGAACCCGCTTGCTCTCTCCGCCACGGCCATACAGCACGCTGCGCGACATCTGGCCGGCCAGATCCATGATCCGGCGGTCGAGGAAGGGCACGCGAACCTCCAGGCCGTGGGCCATGCTCATGCGGTCCACTTTCACCAGCATGTCCGCCGGCAGATAGTAGTTCTGGTCGGCGAGAACGGCGCGGTCGAAGCAATCGCCATGGGCGGATTGATAGGATGCCGCATAGCCGGCCAGGGGATCTTGATCCGGCAGATCGCTCAACCCCGGCCCGTACAGCCGGGAACGCTGCCATGAGGGTAGGTAGTGGCGCCAGGTTGCGTGCGGGACCGGATGGGCCAGGCCGGCCAGGAACCGGTAAAGCTTCTCGCTGCGGGGGATCCGTGCTTCCGAGGGTTTGGTGACCGCGTGCAGCAAGGCGGCCATGCCACCCCACAATCCCGGCAGCCGTGACAGCACGGGAGCCGCCGGCGCGGCCATGGCAGTCGCCAGATAGGTCGGATAGCCGGCGAAAAACTCGTCGCCGCCGTCGCCCGACAGGGCCACGGTGACGTTGTCCCGGATGGCACGGCTGAGGGCGTAGGTGGCAAGGGCGCTGGAATCCGCCAGCTGTCCATCGACGGCATCGACCACGGCACGGAAATCGCGCTCGACATCCTCGTCCACGGGCAGGTCCACCCACATCAGAGAACGGCCCGAGGCCTGGGCCAAGCGGCGCGCCAGACCGGATTCGTCATGGCTGCTCTCGGCGAAGCGAACGGAAAACAGCGGAACGTCGTGTCCCCGGGGCAAGGCCATGCTGACGAGCGAGGAATCGATGCCGCCGCTCTGCATGACGCCGACGGGGACGTCGCTGACGAGCTGGCTGGACACCACCGAGGAAAACGTTTCGATGAAGCGGTCGGTGGCGGTTTCAAGATCGACGAGGTTTGCGGCGCGCCGGGGCTGCCAGAACTTGTGCTCCCGGGTTTCCCGGCCGTCGGCCACCAGGACACTGCCGGGTGCCAGTTGGCGAATGCCGTCGATCAGCGTCCGGGTGGGCGCCGGAAAACCGAGCGCCAACATGTGGGTGAGATCGGGGGCCGACAGCTGGCGCCGCCGGCCCTTGTCCACCAGCAGAGCCTTCAATTCGCTAGCGAAACGAAGACTGGTCCCATCATCTTCGATGTAGAGGGGTTTGATGCCAATGCCGTCGCGGGCGAGAACTAATTGCCCTTTGGCGCGGTCCCACAGGGCAATGGCGAACATCCCCTCCAACCGATCGAAGGCCTCGATGCCCCAGACAAGGTAAGCGGCCGGGATCAGCTCGGTATCCGACCGCGTCCGCCGGACGAAGCCGCTCGCCCGGCCGAGGTCGCGGATCAACTCGTCTTCGTTGTAGAGCTCGCCGTTGTAGGCGACGACGATGCCGTTGTCGGGAGAATGGAACGGCTGGGCACCGGCCGGCGTCAGATCGCGGATGGCCAGACGCCGGTGGCCAAGCGCCACCTGGCCCTCGTTCCAGAAGCCCTCGGCGTCCGGTCCCCGATGGGCGATGCGGTCCGCCATGCGCTGTACGAGGCCTGAATCCGCAGGTGCGCCATCCCGTCGATACACCCCCACAATTCCGCACATATGACCCTGGACCCTGTCACTAAGTAAGTCACCCGCGCCGACCAGCCCACCCCATATACCGGCGGTACGGATCGGGCAGGTGTAACGCCCTCCCCTCTAGCACACCATAACACGATTAAGTAGCGGAGAAATCTCCGACCGGTGTCAGCCCCAGGGACCCTTGCGCCGAGCGCCGCCACCCCAGGGGCCACCGGCCGGCGACGACGGCGCGGCCGGCTGCTGGGCCCGCACGTTCCAGGTCATGCCCATCTCGGCCGCCATGGCGCGCAAGGCGGCGACGCGGTTGTCCATGCTGGGGTGGGTGGAGAACAGGTTGTCCATACCGCCGCCGTGCAGCGGGTTGACGATGAACAGATGGGCGGTGGCGGCATTGCGTTCGGCCGTCGGGTTGGGAATGGCGTGCGCCGCCTGCTCCAGCCGCTCCAAGGCGCTGGCCAGCCACAGCGGGTTGCCGCAGATGCGCGCGCCCTCGGCATCGGCGGCGTATTCGCGGGTGCGCGAGATGGCCATCTGCACCAAGCCGGCGGCCATGGGCGCCAGCACCATCATCGCCAGGCCGCCCACCATGCCCAGCCCGCCGCCGCCTTCCTCGTCGTCGCGATGACCGCCGAACAGGGAGGAGAAGGCGAACATGTTCACCAGCATGCCGATGGCGCCGGCGATGGAGGCGGTCACCGTCATGATCAAGGTGTCGCGATGGCGCACATGGGCCAGCTCGTGGGCCATCACGCCCTCCACCTCTTCCGGACTCAGGCGGTCCAGAAGGCCGGTGGTGGCCGCCACCGAGGCATGCTCGGGGTCGCGCCCGGTGGCGAAGGCATTGGGTTGCTCGGAATCGATGATGAACACCTTGGGCATGGGCAGGCCGGCGCGCGCCGTCAGGCGCTCGACGATGGCATACAGGCCGGGGGCGGCATGCCGGTCCACCTGCACGGCGCCGTACATGCCCAGCACCATCTTGTCCGAGTTCCAGTAGGCGAACAGATTCATGCCCAACGCCATCAGGAGGGCGATGATCATGCCGCCCTGACCGCCGAGCAGGGCGCCGAGGGCCATGAACAGGGCGGTGAGGGCGGCAAGCAGAACGGCAGTCTTGGCGGTGCTCATGGTCGAACCACAATGCTGGAAAAACCGGCGGATAGTGAATAAGTGTGGAAGCGCCGCCGTTCAAGAGACCGTCGAGGACCACCCCTATGAGCAAAGCCAGCGCGACCCCGCCTTCCGACCGCAACGCCGGCCTGTCGCCGCCAACGGCGCAGCCGGAAACGCCTGCCCCGACGGAAAAGCAGGCCGGCAAGGAAGAGATCGGAGGCCCGGAGGGGCCCGAGCCGACCCGCTTCGGCGATTGGGAGAAAGCCGGACGCTGCAGCGATTTCTAGGGGGTCATCCCTCCATCAGGGTCTTCAGCTGGCGCCCCGCCACCGTGAGCATGGCTAGGTCCACCTGCCGCGCCGCCTTCACCTCCGCCAGCACGGCATCGGTGCGTTCCACGCTGACCCGATGGCCCGCCGTCCACGCCGCCAGGGCCTCGGCCGCCGCCAGGCCGGGCGCCTCGGCCGCCACCGCGGTGGCGATATCGCGCTGGGCACCGTAAAGGTCCTCGATGGCGGCGGTGGCGGCCAGTTTCGGCCAGTGGCCGCCTGCTCCCAGCTTCTGCGCGGCGGCCCGCAGCCAGCCCAGGCCGAAGCGGGTGCCGACGCTGAAGTACAGGCTGCCGGCCTCTTCCACCGTGGCGCCCTGGCGGGCGGCGATGCGGACGATGTCCGCGGCGGAAGCCAGCATGATCAAACGGGCCACCAGCACGGCCAGATCGGCCGGTACGCCTTGGGCCTCGTAGTCGTGTTGGCGCGCCGCCACCGCCTCGGCGGTTTCCTCGGGCAGGATGGCGGGCAGGGCCGTCAGCAGGGCGGCGATGCCGGGGCGCAATTCGGCGATGGCGGCGCCGATATCGAACGGCGCCGGCACGCAGCGCAGCACCCAGGCGGTGGCCCGTTCCAGCAGACGGCCGGATTCCGCCAGCATGGCGGCTTGCACGGCGGCAGGCACGATCCCGTCCAGTGCCTCGATGCGGCTCCACACGTCGCGCAGGGAATAGGCGTCGCGGGCGACGATGTAGGCGCGGGCCACATCGGCCGGGCCGTGGCCGGTCTTGTCCATCATGTCGGCGACGAAGGCAACGCCGACCCGGTTGATCATGGAATTGGTCACCGTGGTGGCGACGATCTCGCGCCGCAACCGGTGGGCCGATATTTCCTTTTCGAAACGATCTTGCAGGGCAGTGGGGAAATAGCGGGCCAGGTCGCCGGCCAGGAACGGGTCGTCGGGCAGGGTGGAGGCCAGGACACCATCATGCAGCCATAGCTTGGCATAGGCCAGCAGAACCGCCAGTTCGGGCCGCACCAGCCCCTGGCGCCGGGCCGCCCGTTCGGTCAGCGTCTCGTCGTCGGGCAGGAACTCGATGACCCGGTCCAGCCGTCCCGCCTTTTCCAGCAGCCGCATGAAGCGGGCCTGGCCGTCCAGCAGCTCGGCCCCCTGGCCGGCCATCACCGACAGTGCCTGGGTCTGCAGGTAATTGTCGCGCAGCACCAGCGCCGCCACCTCGTCGGTCATGGCGGCCAGCAGGCCGTCGCGCTGCTTCTCGGTGAGATCCCCGGCGGCCACCAGGTCGTTCAGCAGGATCTTGATGTTGACCTCGTGATCCGAGGTGTCCACGCCGGCGGAATTGTCGATGGCGTCGGTGTTGATGCGACCGCCGGCCAGGGCGTATTCGATGCGGCCCAACTGGGTGACGCCCAGATTGGCACCCTCGCCCAACACCCTGGCCTTCAGGTCGGCGCCGTTGACCCGCAGCGCGTCGTTGGCGCGGTCGCCGGCCTCGGCATGGCTTTCCCGCGATGCCTTCACATAAGTGCCGATGCCGCCGAAAAACAGCAGGTCCGCCGGCTGCACCAGCAGGGCCCGGATCAGGTCGGTGGGGGTGATCGATGACGTTGTTATACCGAAATGATCACGCATCTGCGGGCTGACCGGAATATGCTTGGCCGAGCGGGCGAACACGCCGCCGCCCGCCGAGATGAGCGCGGTGTCGTAATCGGGCCACGACCGGGCCGCCTTGAACAGGCGCTCGCGTTCGGCGAAGGACACCGCCGGATCGGGATCGGGGTCGATGAAGATGTGGCTGTGATTGAAGGCGGCCACCAGCCGGATATGGCGCGAACACAGCATGGCGTTGCCGAACACGTCGCCCGACATGTCGCCGATGCCGATGGCGGTGAAGTCCTCGGCCTGGATATCGGTACCCAGCTCGCGGAAATGGCGCTTCACCGCCTCCCAGGCGCCGCGAGCGGTGATGCCCATGGTCTTGTGGTCATAGCCCTGCGATCCGCCCGAGGCGAAGGCATCGCCCAGCCAGAAGCCGTAATCCAGCGAAATGCCGTTGGCGATGTCCGAGAAGGTGGCGGTGCCCTTATCGGCCGCCACCACCAGATAGGGATCGTCGCCGTCGTGGCGCACCAGCCCGGCCGGAGGCACCACCTGTCCGCCCTGCAGATTATCGGTCAGGTCGAGCAGGCCCTGGATCAGGATACGGTAGCAGGCGACGCCCTCGGCCTGGAGCGCCTCGCGGCCTCCACAGGCCGGCGGCTTTTTCACCACGAAGCCGCCCTTGGCCCCCACCGGCACGATCACCGCGTTCTTGACCATCTGGGCCTTCATCAGGCCCAGGATCTCGGTACGGAAGTCCTCGCGCCGGTCGGACCAGCGGATACCGCCACGCGCCACCCGCCCGCCGCGCAGATGGATGCCCTCCACGCGCGGGCTGTAGACGAAGATCTCCACCAGCGGCCGGGGCAGCGGCAGTTCGGCCACCGCCCGCGAATCCAGCTTGAAGGAGAGATAGTCGCGCGCCAGGGCATAGTTGGTGCGCAAGGTGGCCTGAATGAGGTTGAGGAAGCGGCGCAGGATACGGTCGTCGTCGGCGCTCTCCACCCCGTCCAGCGCCGCCTCGGCCTTGGCCAGCGCCTCCACCTCGGCTTCGCCGGACAGGCCGAAACGGGCCAGGAACAGGCCGACCAGAGCGGCGGCGGGTCCGGGATTGGCGGTCAGCGCCCGCTCCACGTAGGCCTGGGACAGGGTACTGCCGGCCTGGCGCAGATATTTCGCATAGGCGCGCAGCACCACCACCTCGCGCCAGGACAGGCCGGCGGCCAGCACCAGCTTGTTGAAACCGTCGTTTTCCGCCGCGCCCCGCCACACCTGCAGCAGCGCTTCCTCGAAATCGGCGCCGCGGGCGGCCAGATCCACCGGACGGGACAGCTCCAGCTGGAAATCGTGGATCCACAGGGATTGCGTGCGATCCTCGGCCCGCACCTCGTGCGGCACCTCGGCGATCACCCGCAACCCCAGGGCCTCCAGGATGGGCAGGATGTCCGACAGCGGCACGGTGGAGCCGGCGTGCACCAGCTTGAGACGGGCCTCGGCCGCACCCGCTTCCACCGGGTGGTAAAGGTTCACTCCCAGATCGGCGCCGGCCAGGACGGCCTCCAGCCGCTCCACCTCGGCCACCGCCGCCAGGGCGGAATGGCGCTCGCGATAGGAGGCCGGGAAGGCGTCGCGCCAGCGTCGCGCCAGCCGCAGGCCGGCGCCCTCGCCATGGCTTTGCACCAGCGCGGTCTGCAGGTGATCGGACCACGACCGCGCCGCCTCGGCGATGCGCGATTCCAGTTCACCCTCGTCCACCTCGGGCACCCGGCCGGGCTGGGTGCGGATCACCACGTGCAGCCGAGCCAGCGGGCCATCGGACACCTGGGTGTAATAGGCGTCCAGCCTGCCGCCATAGGCCTGTTCCAGCAGGCGGATGACGGCCAGGCGCAGGGGCGTGTCGTAGCGGTCGCGCGGCAGGAACACCAGGCATGAGATGAAGCGGCCGAACTCGTCGCGGCGCACGAACAGGGCCACCCGCGGCCGGTCCTGCAAATCCAGGATGCCCAGCGCGAAGTCGGTCAGCTGCTCCTCGTCGATCTGGAACAGCTCATCGCGGGGATAGGTCTCCAGGATGTTGACCAGCACCTTGGCGTCATGGCCGAAGGGCGGAAAGCCGGCGCGTTCCTGCACGCGCGCCACCTTGCGCCGTAACAGCGGAATGCTGGCCGGATTGCGGGTATAGGCCGCCGAGGTGAACAGGCCGAGGAAGGCGTGCAGGCCCACCACCCGCCCCTTGGCGTCCAGGTGCTTGACGCCGATGACGTCCATGTGGACGGGGCGGTGCACGGTGGACAGCCGGGCCGATTTGGTCACCAGCAGCACCCCCGGCCGGGTCAGGAAGGCGCGGATCTCGGCCGGCATGTCCGACAGCGGCAACTTGTCATCGAACACGCGTGCGCTCTCGGCCCGCAGCACGCCGAGGGTGGTGGCGGAATCCACCACTACCTCGGGCGCGGCGGCCGGGCCGGACAGCAAGAAGTGGCGATAGCCGAGGAAGGTGAAGTGGTCGTCGTGCAGCCAGTCCAGAAAGGCGGCGGCCTCGTCGCATTCCTCGTCGCCGCCCAGATCGGCCGCCACCCGCTTGATACGGCCGCGCAATGCCTGCCAGTCGGTGATGGCGGCGCGCACTTCGGTCAGCACCGCCGCCAGCTCACCGGCCAGTCGGGCCAGGACGGCGCCGTCCTGGCGGTCGATCTCGATGTGCATGAACGATTCCAGCCCGCCGGCCCCGCCCGAACCAGCCAGTTCGGCCAGCATGCCGGCGCCGTCGCGGCGCACCGCCAGGATGGGATGCACCAGCAGGTGGATGGCGATGCCGGCGCGCGCCAGCACCATGGCCACCGAATCCACCAGGAACGGCATGTCGTCGTTGACGATCTCGATGACACTGTGGTGCGAGGCCCAGCCGTCGCGGTCGGGATCGGGGTCGTAGACGCGGATCTTGGGCTCGCCCGACCCGCGTTCGCGGGCGAAGGCGAGCAGACCCGCCAGACAGGCGAACAGCGTCTCGCTGTCCATAGCCTCAAGATCGGTCGCCGGAATGCCGGCCAGATACGGGCCGGCCAGCCCGGCCAGCAGGGCCGTCCGGGCGGGGTCGAGCCGTTCGCGCCCCCGCGCGGCGAGGTCTTCGGCCAGACTGGACTTGAGGAAATCGACGGGTTGAGTCATGGCACCTTCCCACTCGACGACGGCAAGCGCCGCTTCATTAGGTGGTTCGGGCACCGTTCAGGCAACAGGCCCCGTGCGCATGGCGGCTATCGCCGCCCCGCCGCCCTGGCCAGTTGCATGACGGCGCGCGAGCAGATTTCCTCGGCCGGCATGCCGGTGGTCTTGCAATCGCCTTCCGCCTCGATCAGCACCCCCAGCGCCCGGCCGACCCGGTCGGCCGGCCAGCGGCCCAACTGACGGCGGAAGCGGTCGGCGGCCTTGAAGATGACCGGCGGCTTGAGCGCGGCCATGGCCTGATCGGCGGACCTGCCTTGCGCCATCAGCCCGGCGGCATAATGCAGGCGCTGGAAATGGCGCGACAGGGCGCGCAACACCACCACCGCGTGGGTGCCCTCGCGGAACAGGCGGTCGAGCACCCGCTGCGAGGTGGCGTGGTCGCCGTCAGCGGTGGCCAGGGCCAGATCGTCCATGGACAAGGCGGCGGTGTCGCCGATGCAGGCCAGGGCGTCCTCCAACCGCACCCGGCCGGGCGCGCCCATGTAGAGGGCCAGTTTTTGCAGTTCGGAGCGGGTCAAACGGCGGTCGCCGCCCAGATGGTCCATCAGAAAGGCCAGCGCGTCCGGCTCGGGTGTCAACCCGGCGGCCTTCAGGCTCCTCCTGAATGACGTGCTGCAGGCTGCCGCCTTCGTCGCCATAACTGGCCAGAGCGGCGGCGTTGTCGGCTCCCTCGAACAGCTTGCGCAAGGACGAGCGGGGACCCAGGTCGCCGGCCTCGGCCACCACCAGGGCGTCGCCCATGGGATTGCCCAGGAAAGACTGGAACAGGCTGGCCACGGTATCGCCGGCATCACGCACCACCACCACCCGGCGGCCTCCGGTCAGCGCCATGGCGGCGGCCTCGTCGGCCAGACGGGCGGGATCGTCCTTAAGGATGGCCGGGGTGAGTTCGGCGACGCGGAAGGGGTCGGACGGATCGGCGACCACCGACTTCACCAGCCGGGTCACCCGCTCGCGCACCAGCCCGCTGTCGGGTCCGTAGACCAGCACCACCCTGACCGCCGCGTCCGGCGCCTTGAGAAACGCCTCGACCTTGGCGCCGGTCAGTTTCATGGCGTCTCGGGGGTCTGAGCGGGAATCAGCACCGGCCGGGCTTTCCTCCGTTGCTCGAAAACCTGCCGATCGGTGAAGAACGCGGTCAGGGCGCCACGGATTTCCGCGGCGACCTCGGTCAGCGCCGCAGTCTCGGACTCGCGCTCGGATACCGTGCTGCCGTAACGCGGCCCCAGAAAACGGAAGCTGCTGTACGAGATGGCTCGGCTGGCATGGAGGATCCTGCCCGTGCTCAGCTCGGTCAGCGTATAATCGGCAAGCAACATGACGTTGCCCACGGTGGCATTGCCGTCACGGCTGTTGGCCAGGCCTTGCAGCGTTTCGGTAACCTTGACCGACAGGCCATAACGGGCGGCAGCCGGTTCGCCGTTGGGCGACAGGCTCAGCACCAGCTGGTTGCGCAGCTGCTGGCCGATGCGGTTCTCGATGCCGTTCACTTGAACGGCGGCCAACTCGCTGGAGACGGCGGAAGGGGTCGCATCGTCGCGGGCATAGATGGGCTGGAAGCCGCACCCCGCCGGGCCCAGCGCCAGAACCATCAGGCAGACAAGGGTTCTAGACCACCACATTGACGATCCGATTCGGCACGACCACCACCTTGCGCGGTGGTTTTCCCGACATTGCCGCGACCACGGGGGTTGCGCAAGCGCCGTTTCCTCGGCGAGCTTGGGATCGGCGTCCTTGGGCAGTTCGATGGTGGCCCGCAGCTTGCCGTTGACCTGCACCGCCACGGTGACGTTGTCCTCCACCAGCAAGGCGGCGTCGGCCACCGGCCAGGGGGTGTCCACCACCAGGGTGGCGTGGCCCAGTTCGCCCCACAGCTCCTCGGCCAGATGGGGCATCATGGGCGCCGCCAGCACGATGGCGGTCTCCAGCCCCTCGCGCAGGACCCAGGCCATGTCCACCGCCTCGGGCTTGGCCTCGGCCAGGGCGTTGGTCAGTTCTCGCAGGCGGGCCACCGCCTTGTTGAAGGCGAAACGCTCCAGGTCGTCGCCCAGGCCGGCAATGGCCTTGTGCACCTGGCGGCGCAGCTTCAGCGCCCCGTCGCCCAGCGCCGGCATGGCAGTGCCGGATGGCGGCAGCGCCTCGGCCACGCCGACCACCAGCCGCCACAGGCGGTTGACGTAGCGCCAGGCGCCGTCGATGCCGGCCTCGGTCCATTCCAGGTCGCGCTCGGGCGGGCTGTCCGACAGCATGAACAGGCGCGCGGTATCGGCACCGTAGGTGTCGATGATGTGGGCCGGGTCCACCGTATTGCGCTTGGACTTGGACATCTTCTCGGAGCGGCCCAGGGTGACCGGCCGCCCGGTCTCGGCATGCACCAGGCCGGCGTCGCGCTTGACCACCTCGTCGGGGTAGAGCCAGGCGCCGTCCTCGTCCTTGTAGGTCTCGTGGCAGACCATGCCTTGGGTCAACAGGCCGTCGAAGGGCTCCTTGATGTCCAGGTAGCCGCAGGTCCTCAGCGCGCGGGTGAAGAAGCGCGAATAGAGCAGGTGCAGCACGGCGTGCTCGATGCCGCCGATATACTGGTCCACCGGCAGCCAGTAATTGGCCTCGGCCTTGTCGAAGGCCACGTCCTCGCGGTTGGGCGAGGTGTAGCGGGCGAAATACCACGACGATTCGAAGAAGGTGTCGAAGGTGTCGGTCTCGCGCCGGGCCTTGCCGCCGCAGCACGGGCAGGCCACGTCCTTCCAGGTGGGATGGTGGTCCAGCGGATTGCCCGGCTTGTCGAAGGTGACGTCCTCGGGCAGACGCACCGGCAGGTCGGCCTCGGGCACCGGCACCGGGCCGCAGCTGTCGCAATGGATGATGGGAATGGGGCAGCCCCAATAACGCTGGCGCGATACGCCCCAGTCGCGCAGGCGCCAGTTGACCGTGCGCTCGCCCAGACCTTCCGTCTCGATGCGGCCGATGGCGGCGGCCTTGGCCGCCTCGACGCCCAGGCCGTCCAGGAAGTCGGAGTTGAACAGCGCGCCATCGCCCGTATAGGCCTCGTCACCCACCGCGAAGGCAGTCGGGTCGGCGCCCTCCGGCAGCACCACCGGCTTGACCGGCAGGCCATACTTGCGGGCGAAATCCAGGTCGCGCTGGTCGTGGGCGGGACAGCCGAAGATGGCGCCCGAGCCGTATTCCATCAGCACGAAATTGGCGACGTAGATGGGCAATTCCCAGCCCGGCACGAAGGGATGCCGCGCCTTCAGCCCGGTATCGACGCCCTTCTTCTCGGCGGTTTCCAGCGCCGCTTCCGAGGTGCCCATGCGGTTGCATTCGGCGATGAACTCGGCAAGCCGCTCGTTGCCCTGGGCCAGCTCGGCCGCCAGCGGATGGTTGGGCGAGATGGCCAGGAAGGCGGCGCCGAACAGGGTGTCAGGGCGGGTGGTGAAGATCTCCAGCGTATCGTGCCGGAGGCACGCGTCGTTATCAGAGCGGCGCTCCGCGCCGGCGCGGCCGGCCACTTCCCACACCAGCTTGGCGCCCTCGGAACGGCCGATCCAGTTCTCCTGCATGATACGGACACGCTCGGGCCAGCGCTCCAGCGTCTTGAGCGATTCCAGCAGGTCGTCGGCGAAGGCGGTGATCTTGAGGAACCACTGGGACAGCAGCCGCTTTTCCACCAGGGCGCCCGAACGCCAGCCGCGGCCGTCGATAACCTGCTCGTTGGCGAGCACGGTGTTTTCCACCGGGTCCCAGTTCACCCAGGATTCCTTGCGGTAGACCAGCCCGGCCTTGAGGAAGTCCAGGAACATCTTCTGTTCGTGGCGGTAATATTCCGGCTCGCAGGTGGCAACCTCGCGGCCCCAGTCATAGGACAGGCCCATGGACTTGAGCTGCTCGCGCATGGCTCCGATGTTCTCGCGCGTCCACTTGGCGGGATGGACTCCGCGCTCGATGGCGGCATTCTCGGCCGGCAGGCCGAAGGCGTCCCAGCCCATGGGATGGAGCACGTTGAAGCCCTTGGCCCGCTTGTGGCGCGCCACCACGTCGCCCAGCGTGTAGTTGCGCACGTGGCCCATGTGGATGCGTCCCGACGGGTAGGGGAACATCTCCATCACATAATACTTGGGCCGGCTGGACTCGATGGCGGCCACGAAGGCGCCCTTCTCTTCCCAGCGGCGCTGCCACTTGGCTTCGGTTTCCTTGAAATTGTAACGCTCGTCGGTACGCGACATGGCGGCCGGCCTCGGATGTCCTGAAGGAGAGAGATGAGGTGGGGACGGGGAGGCGGGGGAACAAAGCCCCCGCCGCCCGGTCAATCCGTGGAAACGATGCGCAGCTGGCGGGCGCGGGTGAGGATGGAGTTCTCCAGATCGGTGGCCATGCGCGGTTCCACCTTCACGTCCACCCACTGGCCGCCGGCGTCGCGCACCTGCTTGAACACCGACACCTTGACGCCGTCGGCGCGCAGGGCGCGGTCGAGGATGAAGACGTTGACCTTGAAGCGCTCGACCGGCGATTCGGGCAGCTGGTACCAGTCGGTGATAATGGTGCCGCCGAAGGGATCGGCGGTGGCGATGGGCATGAAGGCGATGGTGTCCAGCGAAGCCCGCCACAGGAAGGAATTGACGCCGATGCCGGCGGCGTCGCCCTTTTCCTTCTTCTTGTCGCCGAACAGGCCCTCGGGGCCGAACACGGTCTCGCGCGGCTCGTTGCCCATGCGCGGGGCGCTGGCGCCCTTGTCCCTGGTGGGATACACCGCCTTGCTCTCGCTGCAGGCCGACAGGGCCGCCGCCGACACGGCCAGGGCCGACAGCACCACAAGCTTCGCCAACTTCGTCTTCATCGCCTCAATACCTTCAAGCCGGCCCGGAACGGGCGTCGGCGGTGAGAATGCTACGACCGCCAGCCGGCGGCAAGCCGCCATTTCATTGCCAGTCGCCGCCGGTCTGTTGCACATCCGCCACAGTGCGGGGGTTTCGACACATTCTAGCCCGTCCGTTGCTTGACTTGCCACCTTCGACGTGGCGAGATCGGCACCGTTCGTTCATTTGGATAGCGGATGTGGTCTCGCATCCCCGTGCCAAAGAGAGGAGATAACATGAAGAAGGTTCTTATCGCCAGCACCGCGCTGGTCGCCGCGACCATGCTGTCGGCCGGCACTGCCTCGGCTTCCGAGAAGATCAAGCTGAATCTGGGCGGCTTCTCCAAGTGGTTCGTCGTCGGCGCCTGGCAGGACGACAACTATCAGGCCGGCGACAACAGCGCCACCGCCACCGGCCAGAAGGACTACAACAACGTCGACGTCAAGGCCGACAACGAGATCTTCTTCGGTGGCTCGACCACCCTGGACAACGGCCTGAAGGTCGGCGTCGACGTCCAGCTGGAAGCCGGCGGCAACCACCAGGGCAGCGACTCGGCCGACCTCATCGACGAGTCCTACATCTGGATCGAGGGTGGCTTCGGTAAGTTCATCATCGGTTCCGAGAACAACGGCACCTACCTGCTGCACGTCAACGCTCCGGACGCCGCTGGCAACTGGAACGAAGGCGGCATGCTGACCGGCAACTTCGGCGGCAACAACTCCTCGGTGATCGTCAACCCGGGCGTGTCCGGCCTGGGCGGCGGCAACACCACCGCCATCGCCACCGACGGCGACGCCGAGAAGATCACCTATGTCGCTCCGTCCTTCTACGGCCTGACCGTCGGCGCCTCCTACGTGCCGAACAGCAAGGAAGACGACCGCGGCCCGACCCAGATCGCCAACGGCGCCGGCACCGGCGTGACCACCGGTGAGATTTACGGTGCGGCGGCCCTGTATGCCAACACCTTCGGTGGCGTCGGCGTCAAGGCTTCGGCCGGCTGGGTCACCTACTCCGTGGAAGACGCCAACGGTGCCACCGCCGGCAACGGCGCCGGTGCCGCTGCCTTCCTGCCCGGCAAGACCGGCGTGAACGAATACGCCTTCGGCGGCCAGCTGTCCTATGCCGGCTTCACCGTCGGTGGTTCGTATCGCAAGGTCGCTGCCGACGCCGCCGTCGACGCCCTGGACGGCAACGGCTGGGACGCCGGCATCCAGTATGCTTCCGGCCCCTACGCCGTGAGCTTCGCCTACTTCAAGTCGAAGGTTGAGGGCGCCGCCACCCCTGGCGACGACGAGATCGAGATCTACCAGGCTTCGGGCAAGTACGCCCTGGGCCCGGGTGTGGACGTGCTGGCCACCGTCGGTCACGCCAAGTTCGAGGACGAGGCTGGTGCTGGCGTCGCCAACAACGGCAAGAACGAAGGCTGGGCTGTCATGACCGGTCTGTCGCTGGCCTTCTAATCGAAGGTTCGCGAAAGCGTTCAGGGAAAGGGCGGCTTCGGCCGCCCTTTCTTTTTGTTTTTCAAAGTCCTGAAACCCATCTGTGACGGTTTTGCCACACCGTGGTAAGAAGTGTTCGCAGGCGCAAGCAAGCCGTTGAACCCTTTCCTGTCCCTTCGTAGGATGCATCGAAATTAGGCGGTATCTCTTACGCCGCTTTTTTTCGTCATTCGAGGCACGAGGGGTAAATATGAAGAAGATTCTCATCGCCAGCACCGCGCTGGTCGCCGCTTCCCTGGTCAGCACCGGCGCCGCTTCGGCGTCCGAGAAGATCAAGCTGAACCTGGGCGGCTATTCCAAGTGGTGGGTCGTCGGCACCTGGCAGGACGACAAGTTCCAGAACGGTGACGGCAGCGCGACCGCTGCCGGCCAGAAGGACTACAACAACGTCGACATCAAGGGCGACAACGAGGTGTTCTTCGGTGGCGAGACCACCCTGGACAACGGCCTGAAGGTCGGCATCAACGTCGAACTGGAAGCCGGTGGCAACACCAACCCGACCGGTTCGAAGACCGACAGCGCCGACCTGATCGACAAGAGCCTCGGTGTTCGTCGAGGGTGGCTTCGGTAAGTTCATCATCGGCTCGGAAGCCAACGGCACCGCCCTGCTGCATGTGATGGCCCCCGACGCCGCCGGCAACACCGACACCGACGGCATCCTGACCGGTGGCTGGGCCGTCGTCGCCCCGACCGCCGCCGCCGGCGGCCACGATTTCAACGCCCGCGGCACCACTGCCATCGACACCGATGACAACGCCGACAAGATCACCTACGTCGCCCCGACCTTCTACGGCCTGACCGTCGGCGCTTCCTATGTCCCCAACAGCAAGGAAGACGACCGCGGCCCGACCAAGCTGAACAACAACGCCACCGTCGCCGCCGGCGAGATCTTCGGCGCCGGCGCCCTGTACGCCAACACCTTCGGCGGCCTGGGCGTGAAGGTGTCTGCCGGCTGGGTCGCCTATGACGTCGAGGCTGGCGTTCTCGACAAGACCGGCGTGAACGAATACGCCCTGGGTTCGCAGCTGTCCTATGCCGGCTTCACCCTGGGTGGTTCGTTCCGCAAGATCAACTCCAAGGACTCGCTGGTGGGCACCCTCGCCGCCGACGCGACCGTGTGGGATGCCGGCCTGCAGTACGCTTCCGGCCCCTACGCCATCAGCTTCGTGTACTTCGAGTCCAAGCAGGCTGTCACCACCACCCAGGACGACACCCTGTCGGTCTACCAGGTGTCGGGCAAGTACGCTCTGGGCCCGGGCGTGGACGTTCTCGCCACCGCCGGCCATGCCGAGTACGAGTCGGACATCGCTGGTCCGAACAACAACAACGAAGGCTGGGCTGTCATGACCGGTCTGTCGCTGGCCTTCTAATCGAAAGCTAGACCCGTTGGGAAAAGGGCGGCGAAAGCCGCCCTTTTCTTTTGCCCGCTCAGCGAACCAGACCGCCGATGGCGGCAAGGCCGGCCGCTCCGCGCAGCGCCTTGGCGGTGACCGAGGTCACACCGCCCAGTGCGATCACCGGAACGCCTGACCGCGCCGCCCACTGGGCGAAACGCAGCGCCCCCAGGGCTTTCGCCCCCGGATGGCTGGCGGTGGGAAAGACCGGCGACAGCAGCGCCGCCTCCGCCCCCAGCCGGGCCGCGCGCGCCAGGGCCGGCCGATCGTGGCAGGCGACGGTCAGGCGCTTGCCTCGGCGCAGCCATAGCCGCAGTCCCGGTTCCACTAGGCCGCGCGCCACCGCCTCGGGCAGGTGGACGCCATGGGCGCCCACCCGGGCGGCCAGCCGCCAATCGGCGCCCGCCACCAGGAAAACCAGCCGGCGAGCGCGGGCCAGCCGCATCAGGTCGCGCGCCAGGGCCTCGCGCCCGGCCACGCCGTAATGGCGGAACAGCACCGCCGCACCCGCCGGCAGGCGCGCCAGGACCGCCGCCGGATCGGGCAGGCGGCGTTCGTCGGTCACCAGCACCAGCGCCGGCACGCCCCCCGGGCCGTTCCCGGCGGCCTTTTGTCGGCGGACGACGTTTGCTAGGGTCATGGGCCTGCGTCCTTCCACATCCTCCGGGTTTCGCCTTGTCCGACATTCCCCACGCCCTGGCCGCTGTCAAGCAGCGCATCGCCGAATCCGCCCGCGCCGCGGGGCGCGATGCCGCCGCCATCACCCTGGTGGCGGTGTCCAAGACCCACGACGCCGACGCCATCCGCCCGGCCCTGGCGGCGGGGCAGCGGGTATTCGGGGAGAACCGGGTACAGGAAGCCAAGGGCAAGTGGCCTCGGCTCAAGGAAGAGTTCCCCGAGGTCGAACTGCACCTGATCGGCCCTTTGCAGACCAACAAGGTGCGCGACGCCGTCGCCCTGTTCGACGTCATCGAGACGGTGGACCGCCCCAAGCTGGCCCGCGCCCTGGCCGACGAGATGGAACGCAGCGGCCGTAGTATCCCCTGCCTGCTGCAGGTCAATACCGGCCGCGAGCCGCAAAAGGCCGGCCTCGATCCCGATTCGGTGGACTCCATGCTGCGCCTGGCGCGCGACGAATACCGCCTGCCCGTCATCGGCCTGATGTGCATCCCACCGGCGGATCAGGACCCGGCGCCCCATTTCCGCCTGCTGGCCGACATGGCGGCGCGCCACGGGCTGGCGGTGATCAGCATGGGGATGAGCAGCGATTTCCCCACCGCCATCGGCCTGGGCGCCACCCATGTGCGGGTGGGCTCGGCCATCTTCGGCGCGCGCGACTACGGCTGAGCCGAACCCTATTCCAGCGTGGAAGCCGCCGCCGGCTTGCCGGCGCGCTGGTTGGCCCGTTCATACTTGTCCAGCGCCTGGCCCCAGGCGGCGGAGAACCAGTCGGCCCCGGCCGCGGTCTGGCCGCCGGCCTCGCCGGTCACCGCAGCCTGGGGCGACACGGGAACGTCCTCCTGCACCATGCGGGCGCGTTGCGCCGCCGCGTCCAGGGCCGCCTGGGGCGAACGCCCGGTGATGGGAACGTTGGAGCGGGTGCTGCTGCTGGACACCGGCACGGTGATGGGGGTTTCGCCGTCTCGCCGGTCAGGCTGAGATTGCGCGCCGGAGTCGGCATGTAGCGGGCATTCTGCGCCGTCAGCGGCAGGGGCTTGCCGGCCTCGGCCTGTGCCAGCCTGGCCGGCTGGCTGGCGGCCACCGGCGGGAGCGGAGCGGCGGCGACGGAAGCGGGAGCCCCGGCCGGCTGCACGCCGTCCAGGGTGAACACCATGGGCTGCGAGCCACCCTTGCCGGCACCAGCCTGGGGCAGGGCGATCACCGGCGCGGCCTCGGCCGGCGGCTTGGCTGTGGCGGCGGCGACAGGGGCGGCGGGAGCAGCCTCGGCCGGCGCGGCGGACGCCACCATGGTGGCGGGCGTGTCGCCGGGCGCGGCCGGCGCGTCGTCCTTGAACAGAGCCAGCATATGCCCGCCCATGTCCTGGCCGGTGCTTTCCTCCACCATGCAGTCCACCGCCGAAGCGACCAGGCCGATGGGACCGCCGAACAGGGTGCCGCCCACCAGGCGGGCGCCCACGCCGATCTTGTCGCCGGTGAGTTCCTGGTAGATGTCGTTGACAATGGGGATGTGCTGCAGCGGATTGATGATGTCCAGCACGTCCCAGAAGCTCGGCTCGTCGTCGCCCTCGGCGAACATGGACAGGTGCTTCTCGCCGGCCGCCGGCTTGGCCTTGTCCTCGGCCGCGGCCTGGGGCATGGCGATGGGCAGGCGCTCGGGGTCCTGGTAGAACGGGGTCGGGGCGACGGCGGAGACGCTCATGATTCACCTGCAAGCAGCGGCGAATCCTGATCAGCAAGCCCCATGCCAACCATTAGAGCGTTGATTTTCCTGGCATGTTCGCGCCATCAAGAGGCTTCTGGCCGGCAGAAAGTGCCGGGAGCCTAGAAAAGATGACCGCCCCGGGTCGCCTTGGTGGACAGGTACGACTTGTTGTGGTCGTTGGCGGGAAAGACGTGCGGCACCCGCTCGGCCACCCGGATGCCGTGGGCGGCCAGCTGATCCACCTTGAGCGGGTTGTTGGTCAGCAGCCGCACGGCGCCGATACCCAGCAGACGCAGCATTTGCGCCGCCGGCTGGTAGATGCGCTCGTCGTCGTCGAAGCCCAGCTGCAGATTGGCGTCCAGGGTATCGAAGCCGTCATCCTGCAGCCGATAGGCCCGCAGCTTGTTGACCAGGCCGATGCCGCGGCCTTCCTGGGCCAGGTAGAGCAGCACGCCGCTGCCGGCTTGGGCGATCTCGGCGATGGCGCCCTTCAGCTGGTCGCCGCAATCACAGCGCAGGCTGCCCAGCAGGTCGCCGGTGAAGCATTCGGAATGCAGGCGAGTCAGCACCGGCCGGTCCACGTCGGGCTCGCCGATGACGATGGCCAGGTGCTCGATGCCGCCATCGGCCGGGCGGAAGGCGATGATGCGGGCGTTCTCGGCCCCCGCCAGTGGCACCCGCGCCTGCGACACCACCCGCAGGCTGGCGGCGGCGTTGACCTGATAGGCGGCGATGTCGGCGGCGGCCACGCACACCTGGTCACCGGCCGGCGGCGCGCCCTCGGCCACCACCACGGCGGGCAGCAGGCGGGCCAGCTTGGCCAGGGCGACGCTCTGCGACACCGCGCAATCGGCCTTGGCGGCATCGGCGGTGACGGTGGCGAGGTCGGGATGGGGGCCGGACAGGCAGGGATCGGCCAGCAGGGCGACAAGGTCGGCGGTCAGCCCGCCCTCGGCATCCAGGCGGACCACGTTGGCGTCGTCGGCGCCCAGGCCGAGCACCCGGGCGCGGCGCCCGGTCACCGCCAGCAGGGGCGGGGCACCGGCACGCGCGGCCAGCGCCGCCAGGGTGGCGGAGGTGGCGGCCTCGGCGGCCAGGGCATGGGCCACCGCGCCATCCGCGCCCAGCACGGCCACCACCCCGCCCCGGCGCAATTCGGCGACGGCACGGTCCACGGCGACCAGGGCGGCGGGGGCCGGCTGCTGCGGCCCGGGAGAGGTGTCCAACGGCCTCATCACGGTTCTCGAACGAAACAAGGGCGGCACCATAGCGGTTTTCGCGGCGCCAAAAAAGGGGATGGGTTCCGCCAGACCCGCGTTCCGTATATACCTGGGCGGAGTTTTCGCGAAATGCGCCATGGGGGCGATCATTTCCCAGCGCCACATCCTTCTAATCGAGGCCGATCCGCTGGCCCGCCAAGCCCTGGCGGAGCTGCTGGAGAACGCCGGCCACCGGGTTACCGCCCGCGCGGCGCCGGTCCCCGCCGACGGCTTCGACCTGGTGCTGGCCGAGGCCCCCGTGCTGGCGCAGGCCGAGCCTGGCGGCGTGCCCATGCTGGCCCTGGCCAAGCCGGTGCGGCTGGGCCCGTTGCTGGCCCGGGTGGAGGACGCCCTGCGCACCGCGCCGGCGGCGGCGGTGATGCTGGGACCCTGGCGCTTCCACGCGGCGGCACGGCTGCTGGAAGATGCCCATGGCGGCAAGGTCCGCCTGACCGACAAGGAGGCCGCCATCCTGGAGCATCTGCACCGGGCCGGCGGCGTGGTGGCGCGTGAAACCCTGCTGGCCGAGGTGTGGGGCTATTCCGAGGCGGTCACCACCCACACCCTGGAAACTCACATCTACCGCCTGCGCCGCAAGATCGAGGCGGACCCCGCCAACGCCGCCCTGCTGATCACCGAGCCGGGCGGCTATCGGCTGGTCAAGGCAGATACGGTTTAACCGTCATCCTGAGCGGAGCGAAGGATCTCATCCTGGCAGGGCGTTGCCAGGTCTGACAGGGCGTGCTAGGCGGAGATCCCTCCGTCGGGATGACAAAGAAATCTTCCTCAGGCCTGCGGGATCATGCGGCCCAGCTTCCGGCCGCCGCAGACATGGACGTGCAGGTGGGGCACCTCGGAGCCGCTGTCGTCGCCGATATTGGCGATCATGCGGTAGCCGGGGCCGTCGACGCCGACCATGGCCGAAACCTTGCGCACGGCGCGGAACAGGCCGGCGATCTCGGCTTCCGGCGCGCGTTCGGCGAAATCGGTCATGTCCACATAGGCGCCCTTGGGGATCACCAGCACGTGCACCGGGGCCTGCGGATTGATGTCGTGGAAGGCCAGAACGAAATCGTCCTCGTACACCGTCTTGCAGGGAATCTCGCCGCGCAGGATGCGGGCGAAGATGTTGTTGGGATCGTAAGTCATCTGATGCCTCACCCAATGTTGTTTGACACGGATGGACACGGATGGACACAGACAGGGAAAACACATCCGCGTTTATCCGTGCCCATCCGCGTCGTTATTTCTTGCGGCTGTTCTTCTCGTCGATGCCCGAGATGCCGGCGCGCTTGTTCAGCTCGGCCCAGACGTCCGCGGGCGCAACCCCGACTTCCGCCCACAGCACCAGCAGGTGATAGAGCAGGTCGGCGCTTTCCGAGGTGACCCCGGCCGGGCCTTCGGCCACGGCGGCGAGCGCGGTCTCCACCGCCTCCTCGCCCACCTTCTGGGCGATCTTCTTGCGGCCCTTGGCGAACAGCTTGGCGGTGTAGCTGGTTTCGGGATCGGCGCCCTTGCGGGCCTCAATGACCTGGAACAGCGCGTCGATGGCGTGCTGGCTCATGCGGATTCCCCTCAGACCGGGCGCACCGGGATGCCGGCCTCGGCCATGTGGGCCTTGGCCTGGGCGATGGTGTAGGTGCCGAAATGGAAGATGGAGGCAGCCAGCACGGCGGTGGCATGGCCGTCGCGGATGCCTTCCACCAGATGGTCAAGGTTGCCGACGCCGCCGCTGGCGATCACCGGCACGGTCACCGCATCGGCCACCGCCCGGGTCAGGGGCAGGTTGAAGCCCTGCTTGGTGCCGTCGCGATCCATGGAGGTCAGCAGGATCTCGCCGGCGCCGTATTCCACCATGCGCCGCGCCCACTGCACCGCGTCGATGCCGGTGGGGTTGCGGCCGCCATGGGTGAAGATCTCGAACTTGCCCGGGCCGGTCTGCTTGGCGTCGATGGCGACGACGATGCACTGGCTGCCGAACTTCTCGGCCGCCTCGCGCACGAATTCCGGCCGGTGCACGGCGGCGGTGTTGATGGACACCTTGTCGGCGCCGGCCAGCAGCAGCTTGCGGATGTCCTCGACCTGGCGCACGCCGCCGCCCACCGTCAGCGGCATGAAGCAGGCCTCCGCCGTACGGCGCACCACGTCGTAGATGGTGTCGCGGTTCTCGGAACTGGCGGTGATGTCGAGGAAGGTCAGCTCGTCGGCGCCGGCCTTGTCGTAGACCTTGGCCTGTTCCACCGGGTCGCCGGCATCGATCAGGTCGACGAAGTTGACCCCCTTGACCACGCGGCCGTCCTTGACGTCCAGGCAGGGGATGACGCGCATCTTCAGCATCGCTCTTACTCCGCCAGCAGCCGGATGGCTTCCTTCACGTCGATGCGGCCGTCATAGATGGCGCGGCCCGAGATCACTCCGGCGATTCCCGACGAGGCGACCGCCTTCAGCGCCCTGAGGTCGTCCAGCGAGGAGACGCCGCCCGAGGCGATCACCGGGGTGGTGATGGCCTGGGCCAGTGCCGCCGTGGCCTCGACATTGGGGCCGGTCAGCACACCGTCGCGATCGATATCGGTGTAGATGATGGCCGCAGCACCCGCATCCTCGAACTTCAACGCCAGTTCCAGCACGGTCAGGTCCGAGGTTTCGGCCCAGCCTTCCACCGCCACCCGGCCGCCCTTGGCGTCGATGCCCACCGCCACCTTGCCGGGGAAACGTTTGCACGCCTGCTTCACCAGTTCGGGATCGCGCAGCGCCACGGTGCCCAGGATGACGCGGCTGACGCCGCGCCCCAGCCAGTCCTCGATGGTGGCCATGTCGCGGATGCCGCCACCCAGCTGCACCGGCACCTTCACCGCCTTGAGGATGGACTCCACCGCGCCGGCATTGACCGGCTTGCCGGCGAAGGCGCCGTTCAGGTCGACCACATGGATCCACTGGGCGCCGGCGGCGGCGAACTCGGCCGCCTGGGCGCCGGGATCGGTGTTGAACACCGTGGCCTGGTCCATGAGGCCCAGCTTGAGCCGCACGCAGGCGCCGTCCTTGAGGTCGATGGCAGGAAACAGGATCATCTCAGCGTCTCTTGATTGGGACACGGATGGACACGGATCAACACGGATAAGGAAATGCATCTGTGTTCATCCGTGTCCATCCGCGTCATTGAACCTTTACGGCTTCCACTTCAGGAAGTTGGCGATCACCCGCAAACCGGTGATCTGGCTTTTTTCCGGGTGGAACTGGGTGCCGACCACGTTGTCCTTGCCGACCACCGCGGTGATGGGGCCGCCGTAATCGACCCGGGCCAGCTGCTGCTTGGGGTCGGCCACCTGGAAGCGGTAGGAATGGACGAAATAGGCGTGCGGGTTCTCCGGCAGGCCCGCCAGCAGCGGGTGGATGCCGGGCACGAAGGCCAACTCGTTCCAACCCATGTGCGGCACCTTGAGCGCCGGGTCCGACGGGGTGATGGGCAGCACTTCGCCGGGAATCCAGCCCAGGCCGGCATGGGTGCCGTGCTCGCGCCCAGTGGTGGCCAGCAGCTGCATGCCGACGCAGATGCCCATGAACGGGCGGCCGTGCCGCCGCACCTGCTCGGTCATGGCCTCGACCATGCCGGGCAGGGCATCCAGCCCGGCACGGCAATCCCCGAAGGCGCCCACGCCGGGCAGCACCACGCGGTCGGCCTTGCGCACCAGTTCGGCATCGGCGCTCACCGCGATGGTGGCGTCGAGGCCTTCCTCGGCGACCACGCGCTCGAACGCCTTGGCGGCCGAGCGCAGGTTGCCGGAACCGTAATCGACGATAGCGACCAGCATGGGCTTACAGCGAGCCTCCCAGCACACCCTTGGTGGAGGGCACCGCATCGGCCTTGCGCGGGTCCACCTCGACCGCCTGGCGCAGGGCGCGGGCCAGCGCCTTGAAGCAGCTTTCCACGATGTGATGGTTGTTGGTGCCGTAGAGGGTCTCCACGTGCAGCGTCACCCCGGCCGCCCCTGCAAAGGCCTGGAACCATTCCTTGAACAGCTCGGTGTCCATGTCGCCCAGCCGGTCCTGGCTGAACTCCACCTTCCACACCAGGTAAGGGCGGTTGGACAGGTCCAGGGCGACGCGGGTCAGCGTCTCGTCCATGGGCACATAGGCCGAGCCATAGCGGGCGATGCCCTTGCGGTCGCCCAGCGCCTGGTTGACCGCCTGGCCGATGGCAATGCCGGAATCCTCGGTGGTGTGGTGGGCGTCGATATGCAGGTCGCCCCTGGCCGCCACCTTGAGGTCGATCAGCGAATGCCGCGACAATTGCTCGAGCATGTGGTCGAGGAAGCCGATCCCGGTCTTGACGTCATAGCGTCCCGAACCGTCGAGATCGACCTCGACCGTGATGCTGGTTTCCGTGGTCTTGCGCTCAATGGTGCCCGTGCGCATGGGGCCCTCCTGGCTTCTGCGAAGCCTTGGAATAACAGGATTATGGGCGTGGTTCCACTCCCCTCTCTTCCATAATGGCGAAGGCCCCTTATGTCTTGTCGGGCGGGATGGACCAGGCAGGCCGCTTTGGTATCGTCCTCCGCCCTTCCTTTCGGCTTTTTGGAAATCCCATGTCCGAACTTCCCTCCTGGCACGGCACCACCATCCTGTCCGTGCGCAAGGCCGGCCGCGTGGTCATCGCCGGCGACGGCCAGGTCAGCCTGGGCCAGACCGTCATCAAGGCCAACGCCAAGAAGGTGCGCCGCATCGGCAACGGCCAGATCCTGGTCGGCTTCGCCGGCGCCACCGCCGACGCCTTCACCCTGCTGGAGCGGCTGGAAGGCAAGCTGGAGAAGCATCCCGGCCAGCTGACCCGGGCCTGCGTCGAACTGGCCAAGGACTGGCGCACCGACCGCTACCTGCGCCGGCTGGAAGCCATGATGGCGGTGGCTGACAAGGACGTGTCGCTGGTGCTGACCGGCCAGGGCGACGTGCTGGAGCCCGAGGACGGCATCATCGCCATCGGCTCGGGCGGCAATTACGCCCTGGCCGCCGCCCGCGCCCTGATCGACACCGACGCCGACGCTGAGACCATCGCCCGCAAGGCCATGCAGATCGCCGCCGACATCTGCGTCTACACCAACACCAACATCCTGGTGGAAAGCCTGTAAGCCATGCCGTCCTCCTTCTCTCCCCGCGAGATCGTCTCGGAACTGGACCGCTTCATCGTCGGCCAGCACGACGCCAAGCGCGCCGTCGCCATCGCGCTCAGGAACCGCTGGCGGCGCCAGCAGCTGCCCGAGTCCCTGCGCGAGGAAGTGCTGCCCAAGAACATCCTGATGATCGGCCCCACCGGCGTCGGCAAGACCGAGATCGCCCGGCGGCTGGCCCGGCTGGCCCAGGCGCCCTTCCTCAAGGTCGAGGCCACCAAGTTCACCGAGGTGGGCTATGTGGGCCGCGACGTGGAGCAGATCGTGCGCGACCTGGTGGAGATCGCCATCGGCATGACCCGCGAACGCTTGCGCAAGCAGGTGGCGGCCAAGGCCGAGATCGCCGCCGAGGAGCGCCTGCTGGATGCCCTGGTGGGCGAGACCGCCAGCCAGGACACCCGCCAGAAGTTCCGCAAGATGCTGCGGGAAGGCGCGCTGGACGACAAGGAAGTGGAAATCCACGTGGCCGAGGCCCCCGGCGCCGGCATGCCCACCTTCGACATTCCCGGCATGCCGGGCAGCCAAGTGGGCATGATCAACCTGTCGGACATGCTGGGCAAGGCGTTCGGCGGCGGCCGCACCAAGCCGCGCCGCCTGACCGTCAAGGAGGCCCAGGCCGTCCTGCTGAGCGAGGAATCCGACAAGCTGCTGGACCAGGACGTGGTGGTGAAGGACGCCATCTGGTCGGTGGAGAACAACGGCATCGTCTTCATCGACGAGATCGACAAGATCTGCGCCCGTTCCAGCGAGCACCACGTCTCCGGCGACGTGTCGCGCGAGGGCGTGCAGCGCGACCTGCTGCCGCTGATCGAGGGCACCACGGTGGCCACCAAGCACGGCAACGTGAAGACCGACCACGTGCTGTTCATCGCCTCGGGCGCCTTCCACCTGGCCAAGCCCAGCGACCTGCTGCCCGAGCTGCAGGGCCGTTTGCCCATCCGGGTGGAATTGCAGGCGCTGACCCGCGACGATTTCGTCCGTATCCTGACCGAGCCGGAAGCCAGCCTGATCAAGCAGTACAAGGCGCTGCTGCAGACCGAGGAGGTGGAGCTGGCCTTCACCGAGGATTCCATCGCCGCCATCGCCGATTTGGCCGCCGAGATCAACCGCTCGGTGGAGAATATCGGCGCGCGGCGCCTGCAGACGGTGATGGAACGCCTGCTGGAGGAAATCAGCTTCACCGCCCCCGACCAAAGCCCTGGCACCCGCATCGAGATCACCGCCGAGATGGTGACCGAGCGCGTCGGCGCCCTGGCCAAGAAGGCGGATTTGGCCAAGTTCATCCTGTAAGGAGACATGAGGGCGAAGGGGCTTGGCCCCTTCGCGCATCCCTGTTCCTGTTCTATGATCAGAGTCATGGAAGGGATGCGCCATGGCCGACGACCTGCTCAACCTGCTGAAAACGCTGAAGCCCAGCCGCCGCACCCTGGCGGCGGGGGAGACGCTGTTCGCCGCCGGCGACACCACCTCGGCCCTGTTCCACGTGGAACAGGGGGCGGTGCGCCTGAGCCGCCTGGGCGTGCCCCTGCACACAGCGGAAGCGGGCACCGCCTTCGCCGAATGGGCGCTATTCACCGACACCTGCCCCTGCGACGCCGTGGCGGTGGCTGACACCGAACTGCTGGTTTTCGCCAGGACGCCGGTGCTGCTGTTGCTGAAGGCCCATGCCGACCTCAACCTGGCCTTTTCCGCCTATCTGGCCCGCCAACTGCACCGCATGCGCGGGCGGCTGGAGCTGGTGCGGCAGAAGGGCGCGCGCGAGCGGGTGGTGGGCTACCTGATGCGCAGCGGCGCCGCCGACCGCGTCGTCACCCTGGACCGCACGCTGACCGCGGTGGCCCACGACATCGGCATCACCCGCGAGGCGCTCTACCGCACCCTGGCCAAGCTGGAGAAGGAAGGAGCGCTGCGGCGCGACGGGACGCGGACGTTCCAATTGGCCTAGCGGCAGAAACTGAATTTCTCCCGTCATTCCCGCGCAAGCGGGAATCCACGCATCCGCCAGCACGGCGTCTGCGTCGCATAACCAATTTGGCCCCAGCATGGATCCCCGCTTTCGCGGGAATGACGGCACAGTGACTGGGTCGTGGGGTATTCTCTGCAGCCTGCTACCGGCGCAGCAGTTCCAGCATGCGCTCCACCGCCTCGTCGGGCAGGGTGCGGATGCTCTCGGCCAGGCGGTTGGCCAATTCGGTCCGTTCGGGCGGCAGGCCGGCGGTGTCGATGGTGATGCGGGGATGGGACAATTCGGCCAAGCGTTTGAGCTCTTCGGCCTCGTCCCAGATACAGCCCAGATAGCCGGCGATCTGCATGACCAGGCCGGGGGCCGGGCGGCTGCGATTACCGTGCTCCAATGCCGACAGATAGGCCGAGGAGACGTTGAGGTCGGCGGCCATCCGCTTCATGGCGATGCCCTTGGCCTCGCGCAATTGCCGCACCTTGGCGCCGAACGGGTCATGCCTGCACACTCGCTCCGCTCATCGTCGTCTCTTGATCAGCACGTACAGCGCCCCCTCGCCGCCGTGCTGGGGACGGGCGTGGGAGAATCCCAGGATGCGCTCGCGGCAGGGCGATTGGTTGAGCCAGCGCGGCACGTTGGCCCGCAGCACGCCGGTGCCCTCGCGGTTGCCCTTGCCGGTGATGACCAGCAGGCAGCGCCGCCCGGACTCGTAGGCGCGGGTGACGAAGGCGGTCAGCGCGGCATGGGCGGTGTCCTGGGTCATGCCGTGCAGGTCGAGGCGGCCGTCGATCTCCATCTCGCCCCGCTTCATGCGCTCGGCCGAACGCTTGTCCAGGCCCGGCGTGCTGCCGTGGCTGAGGCCGGGCAGGGTACGGGGCGGCGGCGCGGCGGGACGGGGGGACGGCGGGACCGTGGGCGCCGCCGGTTCGGGCGACGCAGCAGCCGGTTCGACCGGCTGGTCCGCCGCCTCCGGCGCAGGCCGGCCGGGCAGGGGAGTGACGCCGCTGGTGACCGCCTGCCAGACGCGGACCTCGTCGGGGCTCAGCACCCGCCGGCGCGGGCGGATGGTCATGGCGGCAGGATTTCCTGGTCGGAAGACGGCGGTTCGTCGGTTTCCGGCGCGGGCGCCATAGGCACGCCTTCCGCCGGCAGGTTGCGGCGGATGAACTTGCGCCAGTCGCCGCGCGGGGCCAGGCAGGGCGGCTCGTTGCTGCCCACCATCACCAGGGCGATGCCGCCCAGTTCCCACAGGTGCTGCAGATGGGCGGCGCTTTCCAGCATGTAGGCCTTGGCGCGGGCGCGGATGCGCCAGGCGACGAAATGCTTGATGCCGAGCAGGTGGCCCAGCGCGCCCAGGGTCATGGCGACGATGCCGATGGCGACGCCGGTGGCCAGCAGGATGGCCAGGGCGAGGGACATCAGCACCAGCAACGGCGCCAGGTGGTCCCAGCCGTTGTGCACCGGCGAACCCTGGAAATCCAGCATGCGCTGGTCGGTGTAGATCTCCATCTGGCGGGCGGCGACGGCGGCGCGCAGCCGCTCGTGCAGCTCCTCGTCCTCCCGGGCCTTCTTCGCCCGCCAATCGGCCATGATCGCGCTCATGGATTCCACCATAGGCAATCGCCGGACCATGGGCAACCGCCGCCGATCCGCGCCGGAGGTCAGCCAAGCGCGGAAAGCCCGCTTGGCGACGGCCGCCGCCTAATTCGCGCTGGCCAGGCGCGGGCTGCGGCTGCGCGGCAGCAGCAGCCAGTAGCGGCCGGGGCTCTTCATCCGCCCGGCCTGCTCGAAGGCCTCCTCGCCGGCGCCCCAGAAGAAGTCGCCGCGGATGGGACCCTTGATGGCCGAGCCGGTGTCCTGGGCCATCATCAGCCGGCGCAACGGCTTGCCCGAGGGCTCCACCGTGTCGAGGAACAGCGGCACGCCCAGCGGTACGAACTTGGGATCCACCGCCAGCGAGCGCTGCGGCGTCAGCGGCACGCCTTCCGCGCCGATGGGGCCCTCGCCGCCGATGGGGCGGTAGAAGACGTAGCGCGGGTTCTGCGCCATCAGCTGGCGACCCTGTTCCGGATTGGCCTTCAGCCAAGCGCGCACCCCCGGCATGGAGGTGTCCTCCACCAGCCCCTTGTCGCGCAGGATCCTGCCGATGCCGACGAATTTATGGCCGTTGGTGCCGGCCACCGCCAAGCGCAGCACGCTGCCGTCCTCCAGCCGGATGCGGCCCGAGCCCTGGATGTGGAGGATATGGGCGTCCACCGGATCGGCCACCCAGGCCACCGGCACCGCCACCGGGCCCAGCGCCCCGGCCTCGATCTCGGCGCGGGTCGGATAGGGTTCGAAGCGGCCGCCGATCATGCGGCCCACCTGGGGCTCGCCGTTGGCGCCATCCCGCACCACCAGATCGCGGGGCTTGCCCAGCAGGGGCACGTTGTAGCGGGTCGTGCGGATGCGCGAGCCGGCCAGTTCCGGCTCGAAATAGCCGGTGAACAGCCCGTCGGCGTTGCCGTTGCTGGTGGCGAGGAAGGGGATGAACCAGGATTCGAAGAACAGCCGGGCGGTGTCATGGTCGTTGACCGACAGCCGCCGCGCCGCCGCGCAGGGAGTGTACCAGTCGGCCACGGTGCCGCCGGCACCGTCGACGCCGATGGACTTGTCGGCGGGCAGCTTGCTCAGGCGGTCGCACGAGCGGACCAGCGCCGGCAGCACGGCGCCGGGGGTATCGTCCTGCCAGCCGGGGATCTCGCCAAAGGTGGCGGGACGCAGGTCAAGACGGTCGGGAACCGTGGGGGTCGGCGCGGGCGCCTGCCAGGGGCTGGCTGGCGGACCTGCGAGGGCGCGCAGGCGGTGGCCGCCAACGCCAGCAGCAAGGGGAAGATCCGACGCATGGGGAAGGCTCAGGCTCCGCTCTCCTCGGCGGCGCGGGTGGCCGCCAGCTGCCAGTTGGGATCGTTCGAGCGAGTGTCGCGGCGGAAGGTCCACAGGTCGGTCACGTCGATGACGCGCGAGGGATCGCCCTCGACGATGCGCCCTTCGGCATCCTTGACCACGTTGACCTGCTCCGAGACGAAGCGGACGGTAACCTCGGCGAAGGTGCCGTTCAGGCGGGCGTCCGCCGCTTCCACGGTGCGGATGCCCATCAGCTCGGTCACCAGGGTCTCGCCGCTCTGGCGGCGCTGCTCCACCGCGGCGGAGAAGGGGCCGTAGACCTCGTCGGCCAGCAACGGACGCAGGGTCTTGAGGTCGCCGTCGGCGAAGGCCTGCACGATCATCTCGAAGGCCATGCGGGCACCGGACAGGAAGCCGTCCAGGCTGAATTCCGGGTCCACCCCACGGATGGCGGCGACGCCCTCGCCCAGCGGGCCGGGCGGCAAGGGCTCGGCCACCGGTTTGCGGGCGGTGGGCAGTTCCACCACGTTGTCGGCCGGCCGTTCCTTGCCCCGCTCGGCGGGAGCCGGACCGCGGTTCCACCGTTCCGGCGGCGGCCGTTCGTTGCCGGTGCGCTTGCCCAGCACGCTGCGCAGGCGCAGCACCAGAAAGGCGGCGACCATGGCGAAAAAGACGATGTCGAGGAAGGGAAAATCGCCGTTCATGGACCTACTTTTCGGGAAGGGGCGATGCCCGGCCGATGACGGGCGAGCCAAATCGGCCGATTCGCGATAACATTTCAACAGATAAGCCGCTGAAGGGCAAAGAGCAAGCATGGCATGGTTGGTTCTGGCGGCGGTGGTCGCACTGCCCATCGTCGAGATCGCGCTATTCGTCAAATCGGCGCAATGGCTGGGTTTCCTGCCTACCCTGATGGCTGCCGTCGCTGCCGGCGCCATCGGTCTGGCGTTGGTGCGCCGGCAGGGTTTCGAGCTGCTGATGCGCGCGCGTACCCAGTTCGACCGCGGCGAGGTCCCGGTGCGCGAGGCCTTCGACGCCATCTGCCTGGCGATGGCCGGCGCCCTGCTGCTGCTGCCCGGTTTCTTCACCGACATCCTGGCTATCCTGCTGCTGCTGCCGCCGGTGCGCGCCGTCTTGCGGTTGTGGCTGGCCGCCCGGCTGGTGGCGGCCGGCGCCGCGCCGGGCCAGGGGCCGGGAGCCCGCCCGCCCGCCGGGCCACGGGTGATCGAGACCGAATACCGCGTGATCGACGAGAAGGACTAAGGGGGCCGGCCGGTTGTGCCCACGCCCGATCCGTGTTAGCCATCGGCAGCGCCCGAACAAGGAAGTGCGACAATGAGCGAAACCAATACCCCCGATTCCGCCCAGCCGCCGCTGGTCGTCAACGGCCAGTACGTCAAGGACCTGTCCTTCGAGGTCCCGGGTGCTCCGGCCATCTTCGGCGAGATGCAGAACCAGAGCCCCAACATCCCGATCCACGTGGACATCAACGCGGCCCAGCTGCACGAGAACTCGTTCGAGGTCACGCTGCACCTGAAGGTCGAGGCGCGGCTGAACGACAACCGCCCGGTCTTCATCGTGGAACTGGCCTATGGCGGCATCTTCACCGTGAACGTGGCGCCCGAGCATCTGCAGGCCATGCTGCTGATCGAATGCCCGCGCCTGCTGTTCCCGTTCGCCCGCACCATCGTGGCGGACCTGACCCGCGATGGCGGCTTCCCGCCGCTGATGATCCAGCCCATCGATTTCGTCCAGCTGTTCCGCGCCCGCATGGAAGCGGCCCAGCAGGAAGCTCAGGGCACCGCGTAAAAAAAAACAGCCCTCTCCCGTTCGCGGGAGAGGGATTTTTATGCCGATCAGCCCGCCTTGGCCTCTTCCGCCTCGGGCTCACGCAGCCAGATGGCCTTTTTCAGCTTGCCGATGAAAGCGGCATGGGCCTCCAGTTCCTCGGCGCCTGCGGCGTGGGGACGCGGCTCGCGGCGTTCGCGCACCACCTGCACCTGGGCGGCGGCCTTGCCGTTGGTCAGCCCCAGTTCGAAACCCGGCTGGCGGCCGCCGATCAGCTGCAGGTAGACCTCGGCCAGCAATTCCGAGTCCAGCAGCGCGCCGTGGAAAGTGCGGTTCGAGTTGTCGATCTCGAAACGGCGGCACAGGGCGTCCAGGTTGGCGGGCGAGCCGGGGAACTTCTTGCGCGCCATCACCACGGTGTCAATGGCGCGGCTCATGGGCACGGCGGGAAAGCCCAAACGGGCGAATTCCGCATTGATGAACTTGATATCGAATTCGGCGTTGTGAATCACCAGCGGGGCATCGCCGATGAACTGGCGGAAATCGGCGACGATCTCGGCGAAGACCGGCTTGTCCGACAGGAACTGGTCGGACAGGCCGTGCACCTTGAACGCCTCTTCCGGCATGTGGCGCTCGGGATTGATGTACTGGTGATAGACATTGCCGGTGGGCAGGTGGTTGACCAGCTCGACACAGCCGATTTCGACGATGCGGTCGCCCTGCAAGGGGTCGAAGCCGGTGGTTTCGGTATCGAGGACGATCTCGCGCATGGGAACTTTCGGTGAGAATTAGCTGCGCATCAGTGTGACGATGCGCTTGAGTCCGCGCAAGACCGGAGGCTTGCCGGCACCGGTGGGCAGGACAAAATCGGCACGGCGCCGTTTTTCGTGATCGGGCATCTGCTGGGCGCGGATGGCGGCCAGCCGGGCCGGGCTCATGCCCGGCCGCCCGAGCACCCGTTGGGCCTGCAGGAAAGTCGGGCACGACACCACCGCCACCCGGTCGCAACGGCGCTGGCCGCCGGTCTCGAACAATAACGGGATGTCCAGCACCACCAGCGGCGTGCGGCGGCGGCGCTGGCGCTTGAGGAACTCGGTCTCGGCCCGGCGCACCAGTGGATGCAGGATGGCCTCCAGCCGCCTGAGCTCGGCGGGCTGGCCGAACACCCGCCGGCCCAGCTCCTGCCGGTTCACCGCACCGTCCTCCACCACGCCGGGAAAGGCCTGCCCGATGGCGGCCACCGCCGCGCCGCCCTTGCCCAGCAGCCGATGCACGGTGGCGTCGGCGTCGTGCACCGGCACCCCCAGCCGCCGCAGCATGGCGGCGGCGGTGCTCTTGCCCATGCCGATGGAGCCGGTGAGGCCGAGGATCTTCATGACTGGCCTGCCGGCCGATTGGCGTCTTCCATCCGTGTCGGGCCGTAGGCCCATCCGTGCTTATCCGTGTTGCTCATGGATGCAGCCGCCCCCGATCTAGCCGAGAACGAACGCCCGCAGGCTCGGCCGTCACCTCGGGACGAACTCCGAACCACGCCTCGAAGCCCGGTACCGCCTGCCACAGCAGCATGCCGAGGCCGTCCACCGCCGGATTGCCGCGCGCGGCGGCGCGGGCCAGCAGATCGGTGACCAGGGGCGCATAGACGATGTCGTTGACCACGGCGGAGGTCGGCAGCCGATCCAGCGCCAGCTCCAGCGGCGGCTGGCCGGTCATGCCCAGGGTGGTGGCGTTGACCAGCAGGACGGCGCCGTCCAGCGCCCGTGCCGCCTGGTCCCAGCCCATGACCGAGATCATACCGCCCACGTCCTTGGCCACCTGTTCGGCGCGGCTGGTGGAGCGGTTGACCAGGCGGATTTCCGGCACGCCGGCATCCACCAGGGCGGCGCAGACGGCGCGGGCGGCGCCGCCGGCGCCCAGCACCACCGCCGGCCCGGCCTCCGGTGCCCAGTCGGGCGCGCCGCGGCGCAGGTTTTCCAGGAAACCGAAGGCGTCGGTGTTGCGGCCCTCGACGGAGCCGTCGTCGTGAAACACCAGCGTGTTGACCGCGCCGATGCGCCGGGCCAGCGGCTCGACCTCATCGGCCAGGACCAGCGCCTGTTCCTTGTGCGGCACGGTGACGTTGGCGCCGACGAAACCCATGCACGGCAGCACCTCCAGCGCCTGCTGGAAGTCCTCGGGCCGCACCGGCAGCGGCACATAGGCGCCGTCGATGCCGAGCTTCTCCAGCCAGTAGCCGTGCAGACGAGGCGAACGCGAATGGCCCACCGGCCAGCCCATGACACCGGCCAGCCTGGCCTTGCCCGAAACGATCATGGCGTCAGTTCTCCGTTCTCGCGCAGGAAATCCAGCAGCGGCAGCAGCGGCAGGCCGAGGATGGTGAAATGATCGCCCTCCACCGCCATGAACAATTGCGCCCCCAGCCCTTCCAGCTGATAGCAGCCCACCGAAGACAGCACGCCGTCGCCGGCCCGGTCCAGGTACTGGTCGAGGAAGGCGTCGGAGAAACGGCGCATGGTCAGCCGGGCGCGGTCGGTGTGATGCCACAGCAAGCGGCCGTCGCGCACCGCCGCCACCGACGAGACCAGCCGGTGGGTCTTGCCGCGCAGCGCCTCCAGGCTGGGCGCGGGCCTGGGCGCGGTCGGCCGGCTTGTCGAACCAGACGCGGTCGCAGTCCAGCATCTGGTCGGCGCCGATAACGATGGCACCGGGATGGCGCGCCGACACCCGCGTCGCCTTCAGTTCGGCCAGCACCTCGGCCGCCCGGGCGGGGTTGTCGGTCTCCAGCCGCATGGATTCCCTCACCGCCGCCTCGTCCACCGGGGCGGTATCCACCATCAGGGCCACGCCGGCCCGTTCCAGCAGGACGCGGCGGGTGGCCGAACCGGAGGCCAGCACGATCATTTGGGCGCCTCCTGCTTGGCGGTGTGCTGGCCGTGCAGCTGGATGATGGTGGCCGAGGCCTCCTCGATGGAGCGCCGGGTCACGTCCACCACCGGCCAGCCGTGGCGCGAGAACAACCGCCGCGCCGAGGCCACCTCCTCACGCACCTTCTCGAACGCGGCGTAGTCGGATTCCTCGTCGTGGTTGAGGAAGCGCAGCCGCGCCCGGCGGATGTCGGACAGGCTCTTGGGGTCCTTGGTCAGGCCCACCACCAGCGGCCGGCGCAGGTTTTCCAACTGGGGCGGCAGCGGCACGCCGGGGACCAGGGGATAATTGGCGCATTTGTAGCCGCGGTTGGCCAGGTACATGCAGGTGGGCGTCTTCGAGGTGCGCGAGACACCGATGACCACGATGTCGGCATCCTCGATGTCGTCCAGCAGCTGGCCGTCGTCGTGGTTCAGGGTGAACTGCATGGCGTCGATGCGGGCGAAATATTCGGCGTCCAACTGGTATTGGCGGCCCGGCGTGGCGTGCATCTCCGCCCCCAGGTAGCCGGCGAGCGCACCGAGCACCGGGTCGAGCACCGGGATGCAGGGGGTGTGCATGCGCCGACAGGCTTCTTCCAGCAGGCCGCGCACCGCCGTATCCACCAGGGTGAACAGCACGATGCCAGGATTCTCCTCGATGCCGGCGATCACCCGCTCCACCTGGCCCTGGCTGCGCACCAGCCACCAATTATGCTGGATCGCCTGCACGCCCTCGAACTGGACCATGCAGGCGCGGGTGACGGAGGTGACGGTTTCGCCGGTGGCGTCGGACACCAGATGGAGATGGAAGCTGCGCATGAGCTTGTGGATACCCGAGAATCGTGTGGATAAGCCGGCCTCGCGGCCCGAGGGCGGAAAAAGCGCACCCGTTCGGGGTGGAGTCGTCCGCCCATCGGCCCGGATGGGGACGAGAATCCGGGCGCGGCCGGAGAATAGCGCGAATCGCTGCGGCCGGCACCCGCTTTCCCCAGCTTCCACTCCTTTCGGAATACCCCGTTAGGGGGAGAAAAGCTTGACTCTCCGCACGCCGCCCCCCGATTTTCCACAGACCTGGCCGAACGGAGGCGACCATCGGGATAGATCTGTGGATCGTTTGGGGAGCGAGTCCAATCCCCGTTGTCCACAGGTACCCACATCCTCAGCCACCTTTTCTCATAGAAACAAACCTTGTATGACCTAGGGCCGGATAACCCGGAAAGGCACGCCCTTGACCACCAAGACGTCCAAGCGATTCCTCCAGGCCCTCGCCGGCGAAACCTCGACCCCGCCACCCTTCTGGCTGATGCGCCAGGCCGGCCGCTACCTGCCGGAATACCGCGCCACCCGCGCCCAGGCCGGCAGCTTCCTGGACCTGTGCTACAATCCGGAGCTGGCGGTGGAGGTGACGCTGCAGCCGCTGCGCCGCTATGGCTTCGACGCCGCCATCCTGTTTTCCGACATCCTGGTGGTTCCCGACGCGTTGCGGCAGCGGGTTGCCTTCCGCGAAGGCGAAGGTCCGGTGTTGACACCCATTCGCTCGGCAAGGGATCTGGAAGGTCTCGACATCTCGGGCCTGCACGACCATCTGGCGCCGGTCTATGCCACGGTGAAGGGACTGAGCACGGCCATTCCCGCCTCGACGACGCTGATCGGCTTCTCGGGGGCGCCGTGGACGGTGGCCACCTACATGATCGAGGGCGGCGGCTCCAAGGATTTCAGCCACGCCAAGCGCATGATGTGGGGCGAGCCCGAGCTGTTCGCCCGGCTGATGGACCTGCTGGTGGAGGCCACCGGGCAATACCTGATCCGCCAGATCGACAACGGCGCCGAAGCCATCCAGATCTTCGACACCTGGGCCGGAGCCCTGCCGGAGACCGAATTCCGCCGCTGGGTGATCGAACCGGCCCGCCGGCTGGTGGAACGCATCCATTCCGAGCGTCCCGGCGTGCCGGTGATCGGCTTCCCGCGCGGCGCCGGCATGCTGTACGAGGCCTACGTGACCGAGACCGGCGTGGACGGCGTCAGCCTGGACACCGCGGTGCCGCTGGACTGGGCGGCCGAAAAGCTGCAGCCCAAATGCACGGTCCAGGGCAATCTGGATCCCATCCTGCTGGTGGCGGGCGGCGAGGCGCTGGACGCCGGCATCGACCGCATCCTCAGGGCGCTGGGCAAGGGACCGTTCATCTTCAACCTGGGCCACGGCATCACGCCGCCCACGCCGCCGGAAAACGTGGCGCGCCTGGCTGAGCGGGTGAAGGGTTGGCGAGGATAAGCGGTCATGACGGAGCGAGCGCCAGCGAGGGACTGGCCCGTTAAGGGCCCGCGAGCTTATGCGGAGTCGCAAGACGTGTGCTCTGCACACAGCGTGAGCCGTGCCGCCCCGCAGGGGCAAACGACGCCTGCAAGGCGGCCCGAGCTAAGCGAGGGTGGGCTTTGCCCACAAGCGGGCGGAGGCCCGCGCCCGGCGCTTGAGGGCCTACCATGACCAAGACAGCGGTGATCCTGTTCAATCTGGGCGGGCCGGATTCGCTGGAGGCGGTCGAGCCGTTCCTGTTCAACCTGTTCAACGATCCCGCCATCATCGGCGCCCCTGGCCTGATACGGCGCCTGTTGGCCCGCTTCATCGCCAGGAAACGCGGACCGGTGGCGCGGGACATCTACGCCCAGCCTGGGCGGCAGGTCGCCGCTGGTGGAGGAGACCGCCAAGCAGGCGCAGGCGCTTGAAGCGGCCTTGGGAGCCGGCCACAAGGTGTTCGTGGCCATGCGCTACTGGCACCCCTTCGCCTCGGAGGCCCTGGCCGCCGCCCGGACATGGGGGGCGGAGAAGGTGGTGCTGCTGCCGCTTTATCCTCAGTTCTCCACCACCACCACGCGGTCCTCGCTGCGGGAATGGCGCAAGCTGGCGGCCGATTGGCGGGTGCCGACGGACACCGTGTGCTGCTATCCCGACGAGCCGGGACTGGTGGCCGCCATCGCCCAACTGGTGCGTGCCGGCTATGACGAGGCGGCCAAGGCGGGTACGCCTCGCATCCTGTTTTCCGCCCATGGCCTGCCGCAGAGCGTGGTGGACAAGGGTGACCCCTATCCGCGCCACGTGGAACAGACCGTACGAGCGGTGATCGGTGCCATGGGGCTGGCCGATGTGGACTGGTCCTTGTGCTACCAGAGCCGGGTCGGCCCGATGAAATGGATCGGCCCATCCACCGAGCAGGAACTGGAACGGGCCGGCGAGGACGGCGTGCCGGTGGTGGTGGTGCCCATCGCCTTCGTGTCGGAGCACTCCGAAACCCTGGTGGAGCTGGACGTGGAATACCGTCACCGCGCCGAAGGCCTGGGCATTCCCGCCTATGTGCGTGTGCCAGCGGTGGGCCACCATCCCGCTTTCATCGCCAGCCTGGCCCGGCTGGTGAGTCAACCGGAAGCGATGCGCGGACGCGGCTGCGCCGCCGCCGGTCAGCGTTGCCCTTACGCGGAGGAAGCATGAGCGGTGAAGGTTATCTGTGGCTGAAGGCCCTGCACGTCATCGCAGTGATCTCGTGGATGGCCGGCCTGCTCTACCTGCCCCGCCTGTTCGTCTATCACTGCGAGGTTGAGCCGGGTTCGGCCACTTCGGAAAAGTTCAAGGTGATGGAGCGGCGCCTTTTCCGCGCGATCATGACCCCGGCCATGCTGGTGGCCTGGGCGGCCGGCCTGACCATGGCGGTGGTCGGCGGCCTGTTCCAGGACGGATGGTTTCACGTGAAACTACTCCTCGTGGTTCTGATGACCGGTGCCCACCATATGATGGCACGCTGGAAGAACGACTTCGCCGCCGACCGCAATACCCGGCCGCAGCGCTTCTTCCGCATCGCCAACGAGGTGCCCACCCTGCTGATGATCGCCATCGTCATCCTGGTGGTGGTGAAGCCCTTCTAAGCCTTCTAAACCGCCGCATTGCAGCATATTTGGCGTTTGACAGCGGCGCGGGCTTTGGCTAATGCTGTGCCCAATCCCAAGGGCCGGTTAAGGCCCGCCATCCCCAGATCGTCATTTCCGCGCCGGTTTCCCGGACCCGATTCCCCCTCGGGGCTCGCCTGAAAGCGGGCACGCGTGAGCAGTCAGACGGACACCCCCATGCATCTTCAAGAACTCAAGAAGAAATCTCCGGCCGAGCTGCTTGCTTTCGCCGAGGAACTGCAGATCGAGAACGCCAGCACCCTGCGCAAGCAGGACATGATGTTCGCCATCCTCAAGCAGCTGGCCGACAACGACACGCCCATCTACGGCGACGGCGTGCTGGAGATCCTGCAGGACGGCTTCGGCTTCCTGCGCAGCCCCGAGGCCAATTACCTGCCGGGCCCCGACGACATCTATGTCAGCCCCAGCCAGGTGCGCCGCTTCGGCCTGCGCACCGGCGACACGGTGGAGGGCCAGATCCGCTCGCCCAAGGACGGCGAGCGCTATTTCGCCCTGCTGAAGGTCAACACCATCAATTTCGAGCCGCCGGAGAACGTGCGGCACCGCATCAACTTCGACAATCTCACCCCGCTTTATCCGGATGAGAAGCTGAAGCTGGAGCTGGACGACCCCACCAAGAAGGACCTGACCACCCGGGTGATCGACCTGGTGGCGCCGCTGGGCAAGGGCCAGCGCGCGCTGATCGTGGCGCCGCCGCGCACCGGCAAGACCGTGATGCTGCAGAACATCGCCCACGCCATCGCCGCCAACCAGCCCGACGTCTACCTGATCGTGCTGCTGATCGACGAGCGTCCCGAGGAAGTGACCGACATGGCTCGCTCGGTGCGCGGCGAGGTGATCTCGTCCACCTTCGACGAGCCGGCCAGCCGCCACGTCCAGGTCACCGAGATGGTACTGGAGAAGGCCAAGCGCCTGGTCGAGCACAAACGCGACGTGGTCATCCTGCTGGACTCGATCACCCGCTTGGCCCGCGCCTACAACACCGTGGTACCCAGCTCGGGCAAGGTGCTGACCGGCGGCGTCGACGCCAACGCGCTGCAGCGTCCCAAGCGTTTCTTCGGCGCCGCCCGCAACATCGAGGAGGGCGGCTCGCTCACCATCATCGCCACCGCGCTGATCGACACCGGCTCGCGCATGGACGAGGTGATCTTCGAAGAGTTCAAGGGCACCGGCAATTCGGAGATCATCCTGGACCGCAAGCTGTCGGACAAGCGCACCTTCCCGGCCATCGACATCACCCGCTCGGGCACCCGCAAGGAAGAGCTGCTGGTGGACAAGGGCGTGCTGTCCAAGATGTGGGTGCTGCGCCGCATCCTGATGCCCATGGGCGTGGTGGATGCCATGGAATTCCTGGTGGACAAGCTGAAGCAGTCCAAGAACAACTCGGATTTCTTCGAGGCAATGAATTCGTAGGGCGGCTCCACCATCCCCTTTTCTGCGTCATGCGCGGGCTTGACCCGCGCATCCAATGGATGGCCGGGTCAAGCCCGGCCATGACGTTTTAGGGAATCGCCTTCAGTCGCGCTTATGACTGCGGATGTTGGCCTGGGCCCGGCTCTTCCAGTCGTCCACCGGGGCGATGTCGTCGATCGGGTGATGGCCCCGGCCCGGCGGATGGCTCGGTAATTCATCGGGGGAAAGGTGAAGGTCCTCGGCCGCCTCGGCCGGGCTTTGGAATTCGGTATGCCGCTGCGCCCGGGCCTTCCAGTCGTCGCTGGAGGAGGAGGCGCGGCGTTCCTCGTCGTCGAGCAGCATGGGATGGCGGTTCAGGTACGAGGATAGCCAGAAAGTGCCCACCAGCGGGGGCACGATCACCAGCAGGAAACGAAGCGACAGGGTGTAGAAGGTCTCCCGCCCGCTTTCGATGATGATCTGCTCCTTGCAGTCATAGCGGTCGCGGAAGGTGCCGCTGCATTCGCTCATGCGGTCCTTGATCTGGCTGGAGCCGTGATGCTCCACCGCACCCTGGGGCAGGGTGGCGACCATCAGCCAGCCGACCAGCAGCATCCACGCCGCGCCGCCACCGCTGACCATCCATTTCAGCCGCGTCCGTTCCGCCCGGGTCATGGCCCCTCTCCATGGGTCGCCGACCTTTTCGGTCATTCGGCCACCAGTATAGGGTGAAATCCCTAAGGTGACAAACCGGACTGGGTTCAGGGCAGCAGGACGGTGGAGCCGGTGGTGCGCCGCTCGGTCAGGTCGCGATGGGCCTGGGCGGCTTCGGCCAGCGGCCGGGTGGCGGCCACCTGGATGGTGACGAAGCCGCGCCGGACCATGTCGAACAACTCGGTGGCGATCTCGATCAGGTCGTGGCGCTGGGCGGTATAGGTGACCAGCGAAGGGCGGGTGAGGAACAGCGAGCCCTTGGCCGACAGGATGCCGGTGTCCACCGGCGGCACCTTGCCCGAGCTTTGGCCGAAGCTGACCATCATGCCCAGCGGTTTCAGGCAGTCCAGCGACCCCATGAAGGTGTCGGCACCGATGCCGTCATAGACAACCGCCACCCCCGCCTCGTCGGTGATCTCGCGCACCCTGGCGACGAAATCCTGGCTCTTGTAGAGGATGGGATGGTCGCAGCCGTGGGCCTTGGCCAGCACCGCCTTTTCCTCGGACCCCACCGTGCCGATGACGGTGGCGCCCAGGTGCTTGGCCCACTGGCACAGGATCAGCCCGACGCCACCGGCCGCGGCGTGGACCAGGATGGTGTCGCCGGCCGTGACCGGGAAGGTGCGGCGCAGCAGGTATTGGGCGGTCATGCCCTTGAGCATCATGCCGGCCGCCTGGACGTCGCCGATATCGTGGGGCAAGGCGACCAGGCGGTTGGCGGCGATGATGCGGCGCTCGGCATAGGCGCCTACGTTGCTGGCATAGGCGACACGGTCGCCCACGCGCACCTCGACCACGCCGGGGCCGATGGCTTCGACCACGCCGGCGCCTTCCTGCCCCAGGATGGCGGGCAGTGGCAGGGGATAGAGGCCGGTGCGGTTGTAGACGTCGACGAAATTGACGCCGATGGCGGTGTGCCGCACCAGCGCCTCGCCGGGACCGGGCTGGCGGTCGGGCACGTCCTCCCATCGCATGATCTCGGGACCGCCGAATTCGTGGATGCGAATGGCCTTGGTCATGGCGGTCTCCCTTGGGTCAGCCGGGCAGGGCGCCTTCCAGGCGCAGCAGGAAACGCTTGGTGTCGGTGCCCTCCAGGCCGGAATAGCCGCCGAGCGAGCGGTCGGCGGCCAGCACCCGGTGGCATGGGATCAGGATGGGCAGGGGATTGCGGCCGCAGGCGCCGCCCAGGGCGCGGGGCGCCGTGCCCAGCTCGGCTGCCAGCTCGCCGTAGCTGCGGGTGGCGCCGAAGGGGATACGGCTCAACGCCTGCCACACCTTTTTCTGGAAGGCGGTGCCGGCGGGCTCCATGGGCAGGTCGAAATCGACCTTCTTGCCTTCGAAATAGGCGTCCAGCAGATCGCGAGCGCGTTCCAGCACGGGTGCCGGCTTTTCATCGGTTTCCGGTGGCCAGCCCCATTCGACGGCGACGAGGCGGCCGTTTTCCTCGAACAGGGTCAGCGCCCCTACGGGGCTGTTATAGGCGAGGTAGCTCATGATGAAACCTTAACGCGCGGCCAGAGCCTGCCGCAAGAGCGCCGGTTCGGTCACCGGGTTGGAGCAGACCGGACCCCGGCAGACATAGGCGGTGGCGCGGCCCTCGACCAGCCCCTTGCCATGGGCGGGATGGGCCTGGGGCAAATCGCCATGGCCGTCGACGCGGGCGAGCACGCGGGTGGGCAGCGACACTTCCAGCGCCGCCTGGACCAGGGCGTCGGTGTCGTCGCGGCCGTCGGGCCCGGCCACCACCACCTGCACCGGCGCCACCAACTGCTCGAACCCGGCCAGCAGCGAAGTCATGTTGGCGAAATGGTCGCCCAGTTCGCCGGCCACGCTGCCCACCACCGCCTCGGCCCGCTGGCGGCAGCGCTCGTCGCCGGTGAGCAGGGCCAGACGGGCCAGCACCTGCACCATGATGCCGTTGGCCGCCGGCACGGCATTGTCGTGGATGGGCTTCAGCCGTACCAGCACGTCGCCGGCCTCGGCGGCGGCCTGGAAGTAGCCGCCGATGGTAATGTCCCAATGGTGCCGGTTGGCCGCTTCCATCCAGGCGCGCGCCTGGTCCAGCAGGGCGGGTTCGCCGGTGGCCTCGTACAGGGCCAGGGCGGCGCGGGCCATGTGGGCCAGGTCGTCCAGCAGGCCGATGGGGCGGAAGCGGCCGAAGCGCATGGAATGGGCCAAGCGCCCGTCGGGCAGGGCCATGTGGGTGCGGATGAATTCGAAGGCGACGCGGGCGGCGTCGATCCAGCGCGGCATGGCAAAGGCGAGGCCGGCATTGGCCAGGGCAGCGATCATCATGCCGTTCCAATCGGCCAGGATCTTGTCGTCGCGCTCGGGATGGATACGGTTCTCCCGCTCGCGCCACAGCACGGCGCGGGCATCGGCCAACAGGTCCTCCACCCCCATGGGCTGGGGCTGGTGATTGCGGTGCAGGATGTTGGCGCCTTCCCAATTACCGCCGGGCCTCACGTCATAGGCCTGCTTGAACCAGCGCGCCGCTTCCTCGTCCAGCAGCCGGTCGATCTCGGCCGCCGACCAGGTGTAGAACTTGCCTTCGACGCCTTCCGAATCGGCGTCCACCGTGGCGGCGAAGGCGCCGCCCTCGGCGGCCATGTCGCGCAGCACCCATTCCACCGTCTCCGCCACCCGCAGCCGGTACAGGTCCGAACCGGTGCCCTGCCACACCAGGGTCAGCAGGTCGATCAGCTGGGCGTTGTCGTAGAGCATTTTCTCGAAATGCGGCACCAGCCAGGTTTCGTCGGTGGAATAGCGCATGAAGCCGCCACCCACGTGATCGTAGATGCCGCCATGGCACATACGGTCCAGCGTCAGCGTCACCGCCTGGGCCAGGGCGGCGTCGCCGGTGCGCAGATGGGCGCGCCACAGGAAATCGAACAGGCTGGGCTGGGGGAATTTGGGCGCGCCCTGCAGGCCGCCCTGCTCCGGGTCGACCATGCGCACCACCTGGGTGGCGCCGCGGTCGAGCAGTTCCAGGGTCAGTTCGGGCGCGCCGGCCGCGTCGCGATGGCGCTCGGCCAGCCCGGCCTTGAGGGCGTCCACGTTGATCCTCACCTTGTCCTGGGCGCTGCGCCAGGTTTCGGCCACCGCCTTCAGCACCTCGGGGAACCCGGGGCGGCCGTAACGGGGCGAGGGCGGGAAATAGGTGCCGCCCCAGAACGGCTCGCCGGCCGGGGTCAGGAACATGGTCAGCGGCCAGCCGCCATGCTGTCCCATCATGGCCAGGGCCTGCTGGTAGATGGCGTCCAGGTCGGGACGTTCCTCGCGGTCCACCTTGATGTTGATGAAGTCCGCGTTCATCTGCCGGGCGATGGCGTCGTTCTCGAAGCTCTCGTGGGCCATCACGTGGCACCAGTGGCAGGCGGCATAGCCCACCGACAGCAGGATGGGCTTGCCCTGGTCGCGGGCGGCGGCCAGCGCCTCGGGGCCCCAGGGCCACCATTCCACCGGGTTGGTCTGGTGTTGCAGAAGATAGGGGCTGGTTTCCGCGGCAAGGCGATTGGTCATGGAGGGGATCATCCGCGAGTCGACGTTGACGCGTTTTGGCACAAGGGCTTAGTTTGGGTCTTCGAGGCCGAAACGCAACCCGTGGGGTGTCAAAGCGATGAAGTTCACCGTCGACGTGGATTGTACCCCCGAGGAGGCCCGCGCCTTCCTGGGCCTGCCCGATGTGAAGCCCATGCAGGACGCCCTGATGAAGCAGGTGCAGGAACGCATGACCGCCACCCTGTCGGCCATGGAGCCCGAGGCGCTGATCAAGACCTGGCTGCCGGCCGGGGTGCAAGGCATGGAGCAGTTGCAGAAGATGTTCTGGTCCCAGTTCGCCGGCGGCGCCACTCGGCGGGAGAAGAGGGAGTGAGTTTGCCTACGGACCCGAAGCCTTATTTCCGTCTGCATGTGTTCGTCTGTACCAACCGCCGGCCCGAAAGCCACCGCCGCGGCTCCTGTGCCGCCCGGGGATCGGAGCCGTTGCGCGATTACCTGAAGGCCCGCGTCAAGGAACTCGGCCTGGACGGCGTGCGCATCAACAGCGCCGGCTGCCTGGACCGGTGCGAGCTGGGACCGGTGCTGGTGGTTTATCCCGAAGGCATCTGGTACAGCTTCCACAGCCACGCCGACATCGACGAGATCCTGGAGACCCATCTGCTCAAGGGCGGCCGGGTCGAGCGCCTGATGCTGCGCCCCGACGACCAGCCGGTGATCCCGGCCTGAGTCTTTCATTCATGGGCGAAGCCCGATAAATTTCACCACCAAGGGCACCAAGATGGCGAGAGGGGCGTTCCCGATCGCTTCGTGCCCTTGGTGCCCTTGGTGGTTTGAAATCGGAAGACGCATGTCTCAAAGCACCATCTTTGCATTGGCCAGCGCTCCCGGCCGGGGCGGCGTCGCCGTGTTCCGGCTGTCGGGGCCGCTGGCGCCCGGGGCGCTGCAGCTGCTGTCGGGGCGTGACCTGCCGCCGCCGCGCAAGGCGGCGCGGGTGCGCCTGCGCCATGGGGGCGACGACATCGACGACGGCCTTGCCCTGCTGTTCCCCGCGCCGGCGTCCTTCACCGGCGAGGACGTGGTGGAACTGCACGTCCACGGCGGCCGGGCGGTGGCGGCGGCGCTGTCGGACGCGCTGGTGGAATTGGGGCTGAAGCCGGCCGAGCCGGGCGAGTTCTCCAAGCGTGCCTTCCTCAACGGCAAGCTCGACCTGACCCGGGCCGAAGCCATCGCCGATCTGGTGGATGCCGAGACGGCGGCGCAGCGGCGCCAAGCCTTGCGCCAGTTGGATGGCGGCTTGGGCGTCTTGGCCGAGGGCTGGCGGGCCGAACTGGTGCGCGCCTTGGCCCTGATGGAGGCGGTGATCGACTTCTCCGACGAAGGCGTGCCCGACACCCTGGTGGGCGAGGTGGGACAGGCGGTCGATCGGCTGGCGGCCGAGCTGTGCGGCCATCTTGCCCAGGGGCGGTGCGGCGAGCGGCTGCGCGACGGCATCCACATCGCCATCCTCGGTGCGCCCAATGCCGGCAAGTCCAGCCTGCTCAACCGGCTGGCGGGACGTGAGGCCGCCATCGTCTCGGCCACTGCTGGCACCACCCGCGACGTCATCGAGGTGCATCTCGACCTGCACGGCTGGCCGGTGGTGCTGGCCGATACCGCCGGCCTGCGCGACGCCGCCGAGGAGATCGAGGCCGAGGGCATCCGCCGGGCGTTGGCCCGCGCCGAGGCCGCCGATCTGAAGCTGGCGGTGTTCGATGCCGGCCGCCTGCCCGACTGGGATACCCCCACGCGCTCCATGGTTGACGGCGATGCCCTGGTGGTGCTCAACAAGGCCGACGTGGCGGCATCGCCGCTGCCGGCCGAACTGGACGGTCACCCGGTACTGTCGCTGTCGGCGCGCACCGGCGACGGCCTCGACCGGCTGTTGGCGATGCTGGAGCAAGAGGTGGCGGCCCGCTTCGCGATCACCGCCGCCCCGGCGCTGACCCGGGCGCGGCATCGGGCGGCGGTGGAGGAATGCGTGACGGCACTGAGTCGTTTCGACCCCGAGGCCGAGATCGAACTGGCAGCCGAGGACCTTCGCCTCGCGGCCGCCGCCATCGGCCACATCACCGGCCGGGTCGAGGTGGATGAACTGCTGGATGTGGTGTTCCGTGAGTTCTGCATTGGCAAGTGACACACCTTCTCGGACGTCATCGCCGGGCTTGACCCGGCGATCCATGGCGGGGAAGGTGTCGGCGTTTCCGTGGATGCCCGGATCAAGTCCGGGCATGACGGAGAATGGATGAGTAAGGATGTTTCACGTGAAACCGGCCAAGGACCTGGGCTTCGACCTGACGGCGGATGTGGTGGTGATCGGCGGTGGCCATGCCGGCTGCGAGGCCGCCGCCGCCGCCGCGCGCATGGGCGCCGCCACCCTGCTGGTGACCCAGCGGCTGGAGACCCTGGGCGAGATGTCGTGCAACCCGGCCATCGGCGGCCTGGCCAAGGGCCAGCTGGTGCGCGAGATCGATGCCCTCGACGGGTTGATGGGCCGAGCCATCGACCGCGCCGGCATCCAGTTCCGCATCCTCAACCGCAGCAAGGGGCCGGCGGTGCAGGGGCCGCGTGCCCAGGCCGACCGCAAGCTCTATCGCCGGGCCATGCGGGCGCTGCTGGACGAGACCGCCAACCTGACCCTGCTGGCCGGCTCGGCCGAGGACCTGCTGGTGGAGCAGGGCGGGGTGCGGGGCATCGTGCTGGCCGATGGCCGGCGCATCCGGGCCGGGGCGGTGGTCATCACCACCGGCACCTTCCTGCGCGGCTTGGTCCATTGCGGCGAGAAGCGCTGGCCGGCCGGCCGTGTCGGTGATGCGCCGTCCTATGGGCTGTCGGCGGCGCTGGCGCGCACCGGCTTTCCCCTCGGCCGGCTGAAGACGGGAACGCCGGCGCGGCTGGACGGCCGCACCATCGATTGGGCGTCGCTGGAGATGCAGCCGGGCGACGATCCGCCGGTACCGTTCTCGACTTTGACGGACCGCATCACCGTGCCGCAGATCGCCTGCGGCATCACCTATACCACCGGGCGCACCCATGCGCTGATCCGCGCCAACCTGCATCGGGCGCCCATGTATTCGGGCCAGATCCAGAGCGTGGGGCCGCGCTATTGCCCGTCCATCGAGGACAAGGTCGTTCGCTTCGCCGACAAGGATCGCCACCAGCTGTTCCTGGAGCCGGAGGGGCTGGACGATCCCACCGTCTATCCCAACGGCATCTCCACCTCGCTGCCGGCCGAAGTGCAGGACGCCTTCATCCATTCCATCCCCGGCCTGGAGCGGGTGGCCATCCTGCGGCCCGGCTATGCCATCGAATACGATTTCATCGATCCGCGCGAGCTGCACCGTACGCTGGAGACCCGGCGGGTGAGGGGGTTGTTCCTGGCCGGCCAGATCAACGGCACCACCGGCTACGAGGAAGCGGGCGCCCAGGGCCTGTTGGCCGGCATCAATGCCGCCGCCCAGGTGGCCGGGTCCGAACCGCTGATTCTCGATCGCGCCGACGCCTATCTGGGCGTGATGGTGGACGACTTGGTGACGCTGGGCACGTCGGAGCCCTACCGTATGTTCACCTCGCGGGCGGAGTACCGCCTGCTGCTGCGCGCCGATAACGCCGACCTGCGCCTGACCCCCAAGGGCGAGGCCATGGGCTGCGTCGGGCCGGAGCGGTCCGCGCGCTTCCGCGCCAAGGCCGAGGCGCTGGAGCGGGGCCGGCAGTCGCTGGCGGACCTGAAGGCTTCGCCCAACGTGTTGCGCAAGCAGGGGCTGGAGGTCAACCAGGACGGCGTGGTGCGCTCGGCCTGGGACCTGCTGGCCTATCCCGATATCGATCTGATGCGGTTGGCCCAGGTGTGGCCCGCCCTTGGCGACTTCACTCCCGACGTGGCCGAGCAGCTGGAGATCGAGGGCACCTATCGCGGCTATCTGTCCCGGCAGGAGGCGGACATCCGCGCCTATCGCCGCGACGAGGATCTGGCCTTGCCCGACGGGCTGGATTACGACGCCATCGGCTCGCTGTCCAACGAGGTGCGCCAGAAGCTGAAGGCGGCGCGGCCTGAGACCCTGGCGGCGGCGGCGCGCATTCCCGGCATCACCCCGGCGGCGCTGACGGCGTTGCTGGGGCATGTCCGGAAGAAGAGCGCGGCGTGATCGCTACATATCGTGTTTCACGTGAAACAAGGCACCTAGGGGAGGGGGATGACGCCTGACGAGTTTCAGGCCAGGACCGGCGTTTCACGTGAAACGCTGGAGCGGCTGGGCACCTATGCCGAACTGCTGATCAAGTGGCAAGCCCGTATCAATCTGGTGGGCCCCGATACCATCCCCAGCCTGTGGCAGCGGCATCTGCTGGATTCCGCCCAGGTTTTCCCCATTCTTCCACAAGCTATCCACAGACTTGTGGACATGGGCTGCGGCGCCGGCTTTCCCGGCTTGGTGCTGGCCATCCTGGGGGTGCCCGACGTCCACCTCATCGAATCCGATGCCCGCAAATGCGCCTTCCTGCGCGAGGTGGCCCGCGTCACCGCCACCCCGGTGACCATCCACAACGCCCGCATCGAAGCGGTGCCGCCGCTGGGGGCCGATGTGGTGACGGCGCGCGCCCTGGCGCCGCTGGAGAAACTGCTGGCCTGGGCCGAGCGGCACCTGTTGCCGGAAGGCCACTGCGTCTTCCTAAAGGGTAGGGGGTGGAAGACGAATTGACCCTGGCCTCCAAAGAATGGAATATCACGTTCGAGCGGTTCCCCTCCCAAACGGATCCGCTCGCCGCCATCCTTCATTTGAAAGAGGTTCGCCGTGGCCGAGTCTCAGCGTTAGCAGCGCCCCCACGAAGGCCACCCGTATCATCGCCATCGCCAACCAGAAGGGCGGGGTGGGCAAGACCACCACCACCATCAATCTGGCGACGGCCATGGCCGCCACCAAGAAGAAGGTGCTGATCATCGACCTGGATCCCCAGGGCAATGCCAGCACCGGCCTGGGCATCGACCGCGCCGCCCGCGCGGTCAATTCCTACCACGTGCTGATCGGCGAGGCGCAGCTGGCCGAAACCGTGCTGGCGACCGACATTCCCGGCCTGTCCGTGGTGCCGTCGGGCGTCGACCTGTCGGGCGCCGAGATCGAACTGGTGGAGATGACCCGGCGCGAGCAGCGCCTGGCCGACGCCCTGGGCACCGCCGTGGGCGCCTATGACTACGTGCTGATCGATTGCCCGCCGTCGCTGAACCTGCTGACGGTGAACGCCCTGGTGGCGGCGCATGCGGTCATGGTGCCGCTGCAATGCGAGTTCTTCGCCCTGGAAGGCATCAGCCATCTGGTCAAGACCATCGAGCGGGTGCGCCAGGCGCTCAACCCGGCGCTGGAGCTGCAGGGCATCGTGCTGACCATGTTCGACAAGCGCAACAACCTGTCGGAAATGGTCGCCGCCGACGTGCGCGAGTTCTTCGGCGACAAGGTCTACAAGACGGTGATTCCGCGCAACGTGCGCATCTCCGAGGCGCCGTCCCACGGCAAGCCGGTGCTGATCTACGACGTCAAGTGCACCGGCTCCGAGGCCTATATCCATCTCGCCTCGGAGGTCTTGAAGCGTGAACGCAAGTTGAGGGCAGCAGGGTGAGCATTGTGGCTGAGGAAAAGCGTCGCAGTCTGGGTCGCGGCCTGTCCGCATTGTTGGGTGATTCCGGCGTGGCCGCGGCGGCGGCGGTGATCGAGGGCGGCAACGCCGCTCCCGCCGGCTCGGCGGCGCGGGGCCTGCGCACCCTGTCCATCGGCCAGCTGCGCCCCGGCAAGTTCCAGCCGCGCCGCCAGTTCGAGGAAGAGGCCATCGCCGACCTGGTGGAATCGGTGCGCGAGAAGGGCATCCTGCAGCCCATCCTGGTGCGCCCCCTCGACGGCGGCTACGAGATCATCGCCGGCGAGCGCCGCTGGCGCGCCGCCCAGCGGGCCCAGCTGCACGAAGTGCCGGTGATCATCCGCGAATTCTCCGACAAGGAGGCCCTGGAGGTCGCCCTGGTGGAGAACCTCCAGCGCCAGGACCTGTCGCCGCTGGAAGAGGCCGACGGCTACCGCCGCCTGGTGGACGAGTTCAGCCACACCCAGGAGGAACTGGCCAAGGCGGTGGGCAAGTCGCGCAGCCACGTGGCCAATATGATGCGCCTGTTGGCTTTGCCCGATCCCATCAAGGCCATGGTGGAATCCCGCCAGATTTCCGCCGGCCATGCCCGCGCCCTGCTGACCGCCGCCGACCCGGTGACGCTGGCCCGCGAGGTGGTGGACAAGCAGCTCAACGTGCGCCAGACGGAAAAGCTGGCCCAGGGCGGCGCCAAGGCCAAGCCGTCGGCCGGCGGGCGGCCGTCCTCGGCCGCGCACAAGGATGCCGACACCGCCGCGCTGGAGCGTGACTTGGCCGAGATGCTGGGGGTCAAGGTCACCCTGACGTCCCATGGAAAGGGCGGCGAGCTGACCATCCACTACGGCAGCCTGGAGCAGCTGGACGACATCCTGTCGCGCCTGTCCGGCGGCGAGCGCGGCTGAAATCTGTCCGGTTCAGCGGTTTCCGCCCTGTCGTCACCCTCGGGCTTGACCCGAGGGTCCATGGATGGCCGGGTCAGGCCCAGCCATGACGATGAAGTCGGCGAGAGTTTTCTCGCTTGGCCTAGCCCCTAGGCAAGGCGCGGAATGTCCCTGTAGGATGTGTGCGCAAACAGTCGCACCACTGCTTGGGGGAGAGGTGGGGATGGCCAACGACGGCGCCTTGGAAACCTTGCTTGACCGCATTCCGCCGGAAGTGGCGGAAACCTTCACGCCGACCCAGCGGGCCGCGCTGTGGAATGCGGTCAAGCCGGTCAGCTGGCGCCGCCATCCGGTCAATATCCGGCTGTCCTTCCCCATCATCGGCGGGCGCTATTTCCTGACCGTGGTGGGCGGGCCGGAAAAGCGGTCGAGTGAGCGGCGCGTGCGCGAACGCACCATGTTTCCCTTGCGCACCGCCGGCAATATCCTTTTTCTTCTCGGCCTCGGCGGTGCCTTCTACCTAGCCGCCGTGCTGGGGATCGTGCTGTTTTCCAACCTGATCGAATTCTAAGGAAGTTTCCGACCATGACGTCCTGCCCCTGCGGTTCCGGCCGCGGTTACGACGAGTGCTGCGGCCCGCTGCTGGCCGGTGGCGCCGCCGCCAGCCCGGAAGCGCTGATGCGCTCGCGCTACACCGCCTTCACCCGCGCCGACCTGGATTACCTGGAGAACACCCTGGCCCCCGAGGCCAAGGAGGATTACGACCGGGGCGAGACCGAAACCTGGGTCAAGGAAGCCAAGTGGGACGGCCTGGAGGTGCGCGGCGCCACCATGGACGGCGACCAGGGAACGGTGGAATTCGTCGCCCGCTACAAGTTCCGCGGCAAGGTGCTCGCCCATCACGAACTGGGCTCGTTCCGCCGCCACGAGGGCCGCTGGGTCTATGTGGACGGCGTCATGAACCCGCGTCCGGCCCAGCGCACCGCCGATAAGGTGGGCCGCAACGACCCGTGCCCGTGCGGTTCGGGCAAGAAATACAAGAAGTGCTGCGGCGCTTGATGTGAGAAAGGCCGGTCCCTGGGACCGGCCTTTTTGTTGGTGGGCGCTGCCCACGTCCAAAGGGCCTGGCCCTTTGAACCCATCAAGATCAAGGAGGCTCGGCCTCCTTGCGGGGTACGGGGCAGGGCCCCGCATTTGGCTCACGCCCGCAGGTTTTCGGGCGATCTCGAAGCCCAGTTCGCGCGCCTCGGCGTCGAACGCCTCGCGGTACAGCGGATAGGCCGCCGTCTTCTTCATGGCCTCGCCGGTCATGGCATTGGTGTATTCGCCGCGCACCAGCAGGGGATGGGCCGCCTGGTTGGGGCAGGCGTCGCCCTCGGCGATCAGCGCCTTGATCTGGGCGCCCAAGCCGGCGGCGTGGCAGGCGTCCAGGTCGGCCTCGCGGCGCAGTTCCTCGATTTCCGCCCGCAATTCCTCGTTTTCCTCGCGCAGGCGTTCGAGCCTCGGCGCGCAGTTCGGTCAGTTCGAATTCGGTGGCGGTCATGGGCGGGCTCCTGCCTGAAAAAAGGGGCACAAAAACGAACGGCCGGGCTTTTGGGAAGCCCGGCCAGCCGTCGTTCATTCACCCGTGCCACGGGGAGAGGAGTGTAGCCCTGATACCGGGCCGTTAACTCTCTGTGACAAACCATACGCCGGTTGCCCCCAACCGTCAAACGGCTTGGCGCAGGGCAGGGCCGTCACTTTTGCCGGGCGGCTATTCCTTATTTCGGCAGGACGATCGCGTCGATATGGTCTTCGGGGAGGGTGTGGCCCCCGTTTCCAGGAGCTCCCGGCCTGCTTACCGGCGGACGAACCAGAACGACCCGCCGTCGGGCCACTGGCCGGTGGAATGAAGCCAGGCGACGGGAAACAGGATCTTCCAGCCGCCTCCCAGCAGCAGGGCGCCCAGCACGTATTGCTCGTTGTAGTTCCGCCGGGTGAATTCCTGTGAATATTCGAACGGCAAGGCGATGTCGTGGACGTGCACCACGACGCCGGATTTCAGCCTGGGCAGGACTTCCAGCATCAGAAAGGGAACGTCGGTGCCGTTGAAGGCGTAATGGGAACCATCGATGAAGAGGATGTCGCCGGCATCGAGACGGTCGAACTGGCCGGCATCCGTTTCCAGCACGCTCTTGCGGATCACCGTGGAGGCGACGGTGTCGATCTCGCGGCGCGGCGCGGGGTCGATGCAGGCTATCTCCACCTCGATCTTCTCGGCGAGGGCGGCGCGGCGCATGATGTGGGTGCTGTTGCCCGAACCGATCTCGATGATCTGCCGCGGCTTGATCTGCCGCACCAGGCCATAGGCCGCCAGCGCATCGCCGCTGGAGAAATAGGCGTTGTTCCACAGAGAGGACAGATCGGCTTTCGCCTCGTTCTCGAAGACGGACAGGGATCGCGCCAAGCCTTCGATGCCGCCCCGTTCCGCCTCGATCAGCTGCCGCACCGGTTCGATCACATAGTTCTCGCCCCGGCTGCGGATCATGCCCTCGGGCTTGTTGGCGACCAGCAGGTAGGGCGCCGTGCGCGCCAGCAGCTTGCGTACGGCCTTGAGCCGGACGGAAAGCGGAAGATGAGGGTGTTGCATGACCGATCCCTGCAGCAAGCCTTATTAAAGCGGACAGCTTATATCCCGCCCCTGATTGCCGGTATAGGGAGAATCTCTCATTGGAACAGTGGCTGAAGGCGGCATATCCCGTGCGGTTGTGCGCCCGCGTGATCCTTCAGCCGTCAATGCGGGCGTACCTTCGAATGCCGCAAGTCAGGGCGCTTCGAGTGGCGAATAGGGAGAGAATGGAAGCGGAAACGCGAAAGGCCGGGCTTGCGGCCCGGCCTTTTCGTATCGCGTTGGAGCGGGCGAAGGGATTCGAACCCTCGACCCCAACCTTGGCAAGGTTGTGCTCTACCCCTGAGCTACGCCCGCTTCCTGGCGTGGTCTCCGTGGCTCGGCGCTGCGGAGGACCGGATAAATACGGGAAAGCCGGTGGGGGCGCAAGCCCTTTTTTTCACTTTTTTCATCGACCGGCGCACGCGGCTCGGCCGAGTCCCGCTCGTTCGGTCCGAAGCCAGGCTTATGGCGGCTTTGCCCTTGCCAGCCGGTCGGGGACGGTCCATCTATTGCGGGTCGAACTCCACTGGAACCCGGGTGACAATGGACCTCATTCTCGGCTCTGGCGCCAAACCCGCCGCCCCAGCCGGCGGCGGCGACCTGATCAAGGACGGTTCCGCCGCCACTTTCGCGGCCGACGTCATCGAGGCGTCGCGCAAGACCCCCGTCATCGTCGATTTCTGGGCCACTTGGTGCGGGCCGTGCAAGACCCTGGGCCCGGCCCTGGAAAAGGTGGTGCGCGAGCTGCGCGGCGCCGTGCGCATGGTCAAGATCGACGTGGACAAGGAGCAGCAGCTGGCGGCCCAGCTGCGTATCCAGTCGGTTCCCACCGTCTATGCCTTCGTCGGCGGCCGTCCGGTGGACGCCTTCACCGGCGCCCTGCCGGAAAGCCAGATCCGCGCCTTCCTGCAGCGGCTGGTGCAGATGGGCGGCGGCGACGCCGAGCCCAGCCTGGACGAGGTGGTGGCCGAGGCCAAGGAATTGCTGGCGGCGGGGGATGCCGAGACCGCCGCCCAGGCGTTCCAGCAGGTGCTGGCCGAGGACCCTTCCCATGCCGGCGCCATGGCTGGCCTGCTGCGCAGCCTGCTGGCCCTGGGTGACGCCCAATCGGTCAAGCAGATGCTGGCCCAGTTGCCGCCCGAGATGCTGAAGACCGCCGATATCGCTGCGGTGAAGACGGCGCTGGAGTTGCAGGAGACCGCGGCGGCCGGCGCCGGCGAGAGCGCCGAGCTGCGTCGCCGCCTCGCCACCGACGCCAACGACCATCAGGCGCGCTTCGACCTGGCGCTGGCCTATTATGGTGCCGGTGAGCCCGAAGCGGCGGTGGACGAACTGCTGGAGCTGTTCCGCCGCGATCGCGCCTGGAACGAGGACGCGGCGCGCAAACAGCTCGTCAAGCTGTTCGAGGCGTTCGGGCCGACTCATCCGTTGACGGTGTCGGGCCGGCGCCGCCTGTCGTCCCTGCTGTTTTCGTAAGCGTGCCATGGCCGCCGCCGCCATCGTCGAACTGCCGCGCGTTCTGCCGGTATTTGCCGTGTCCGGCGCTATCCTGCTGCCGCGCGCGCGGCTGCCCCTGACCGTGTTCGAGCCGCGCTATCTGGCGCTGGTGGAGCATGCCCTGGGGGCGGGGCGGCTGCTCGCCCTGGTCCAGCCGGCGCCCGGGGGTGTGGCGGCCGCTCCGGTGCCGGGCCTTTATGGCACCGGCACCCTGGCCCGCATCACCGCCTTCGGTGAGACCGGCGACGGTCGCTACCTGATCACCGCCACCGGGATCACCCGTTTCCGTCTGGCCGGCGAGGCGGAGGGCCGCGCCGGCTATCGCCGGGTGGTGGCGGAATACGGCCCCTTCGCCGCCGACCTCGAAGCCGCCGCCGAGGTTGCCGACCAGGCTTCGGTGGACCGCCGCCGGCTGCTGGGGGCGGTCGGGGCCTATCTGGCCCGGCAGGGCGTCGCTCTCGACCTGGTCAAGCTGGAGGCCGCTTCCGACGCGGATCTGGTGGCCTCGCTCGCCATGTCGGCGCCGCTCAGCCCCGAGGAGAAGCAGGCGCTGCTGGAAGCCTCCGGCACCCTGGAACGCGCCAATCTGATGATTGCTCTGTTCGAAATGGCCTTGCTTGCCGAATCCGGCGAGACCCTGCTGCATTAGGAGTTTCCATGACCGACCGCGTTCCCGGCATCGACCCCAAATTGATGGAAATCCTGCGGGCGCCGGGCACCCATGCGCCGCTCCGCTATGATCCGGATCGCAACGAGCTGGTGGACGACAAGGCCGGCCTGGCCTATCCCATCCGCGACGGCATTCCCATCATGCTGCCCGACGAGGCCCGGTCGGTGGACGACCAGCCGCCGGGCCAGCCGGCATGAGCGAAAAGCTGGGCAACCGCCACATCCCGGCGGAGATCAAGGTCAAGAAAACCGAGAAGCGGCTGGACATCGCCTTCGAGGACGGCGCTCGCTTCAGCCTGCCCGCCGAATTGCTGCGGGTGGAAAGCCCGTCGGCCGAGGTCCAGGGCCATTCCCCCGACCAGAAGCAACTGGTGGCCGGCCGCCAGCACGTGGCCATCATCGGCGCCGAGCCGGTGGGCAATTACGCCGTCAAGCTGGTGTTCGACGACCTGCACGACTCGGGCATCTATACCTGGGACTACCTGTATTGGCTGGGCGAGAACCAGCAGCAGGTCTGGGCTGACTATCTGGCGGCGCTGGACGCCGCCGGCAAGTCCCGCGACCCGGCGCTCAATCCGCCCGAACCGCCCAAGCATTCCTGCGGCAGTGGGTGTGGGTGACGATGACGGGGTGGGACCCCATCTGACGGGAACATCTTTTTCTGTTCGTCATGCCCGGACTTGATCCGGGCATCCATGCCGCCGAAGGTTGCCCTGCCACCATGGATCGCCGGGTCAAGCCCGGCGATGACGAGAAAATGGGGCTAAAGCCTCTCTCCCCGCATCAGCCGGGGCAAATCCCCCACCACGCCCATGGCGTGCCGCATGAAGAAGCGCTTGGCCTGCGGCATGGCCTGCACCGCTGCCAGTCCCAGGTCGCGGGCCAGCTTCAGCGGGCCGATGTCGTTGCTGAACAGGCGGACCAGCACGTCGGTCAGTCCCAGCATCAGCATGTTGTCGAAGCGGCGCCAGCGCTGGTAGCGCTCCAGCACGTCGGGACCGCTGACGTCCAGGCCCAGCCGGCGGGCGTCCACCACCACCTCGGCCAGGGCGGCCACGTCGCGGATGCCCATGTTCATGCCCTGGCCGGCCACCGGATGCATGCCGTGGGCGGCGTCGCCCACCAGGGCCAGCCGGCGGTCGATGGCGCGCTCGGCCAATTGCAGCGACAGCGGATAGTGAAAGCGCGGGCCGTCCAGGGCGATCGTGCCGAGGACGTCGCCGAAGCGGGTTTCCAGCTCGGCCAGGAAACCGGCATCGTCCTGCCGCACGATGGCGTCGGCCAGGTGCAGTTTCTCGGTCCACACGATGGACGAGCGGTGCGGGTGCTCGGCGGTGCCGTGCATGGGCAGGATGGCGAACGGGCCGCTGGGCAGGAAATGCTCGTGTGCCACGCCATGGTGGGGCAGTTCATGCGCCACCGTGCAGACGATGCCGGACTGGTGGTATTCCCAGCGGCGGATACCGATGCCGGCGCCCTTGCGGGTGGCCGAGCCGCGGCCGTCGGCCGCCACCACCAGGGCGCAGCGCAGCGAGCGGCCGTCCTCCAGGGTCACGGTGGCGTGGGTGGCGCCGCGCTCGATGCCGGCGACGCGGGCCGGCGCCAGCACCCGGGCGGTGGGCAGTTGGCCCAGCCGCTGGTGCGCGGCGCGGCGAATGGTGGTGTTTTCCACGATCCAGCCGAAGGGTTCGTTGCCCAGGGTGGCGTGGTCGTAATGCAGGAACAGGGGCGAGGCGCCGTCGGTGACGCGGATCTCGCGGATGGGCTCGGCCTCGTCCGCCATCAGCGGCCACACGCCGGCGCCGGCAAACACCCGCTGCGCCGACAGGGCGATGGCGATGGAACGGCCGTCGGTGCCCGGCCGGGCCAGCGCCGCGGGGTCCGAGGCCTCGACCACCGCCACCTCCAGCCCGGCCGAGGCCAGGCAGCAGGCGGTCAGGCCGCCCACGGGGCCGCCACCGACCACGATGACATCGACGAAAGGGGAATGGGGGGTGTCTTTGGTATCAGCCATGGGGCAAGATGTGCCATCGAAGCGCCGTGGGCGCAAGATGGCCGGGACGCTCGCGCAGGAAACAGGCAGACTCGCACCGTTCCGCCCATGTTTTGAGCAAAGCCTGCGCCGGCCGGGTTTGCCGGCGGCGCGGAATCGCCCGAACACAACGGCTGGGCGATTCCGGCACGGCTCTTGAAAGGGAGTCGCCACGCGGAGGATCGCAAGGCGGCTTGCGACCAATCAACCGGCGGACGTCCCATGGCCGCCCGGCCGTTCCGGCCGGACCCCATGGGGAAAGACACCGCCCATTCTATGGGGACCAGAGATGAAGCTGATCATGGCCATCATCAAGCCCTTCAAGCTGGACGAGGTGCGCGAGGCGCTGACTCCGCTGGGCGTTCAAGGCCTGACCGTGAGCGAGGTCAAGGGCTTCGGCCGGCAGAAGGGGCAAACCGAGATTTACCGCGGCGCCGAGTACGTGGTGAACTTCCTGCCCAAGGTGAAGATCGAAGTGGCGGTGAACGACGACATCGCCGACCGCGTCATCGAGGCGATCCAGACCGCGGCCCGCACCGGCAAGATCGGCGATGGCAAGATCTTCGTCATGGACATCGCCCAGGCCTACCGCATCCGCACCGGCGAGGCCAACGCCGAGGCGCTGTAAGCCGTCCGTGTCCCGGCCGGGATTCAAAAAAGGCCCGGAGATCCTCTCCGGGCCTCTTGTCGTTCCGGCCTTTTATCAAGCTGCCTGGATATCAGGCAACCACCGATGCGCCTGCATAATTTCGCATCATCCTTTTGGCGCAAGGTGGGGTGGGGGCGGGCGGTTTTCCGTCCGGCGCCACTTGGCACGGTTCTTGTTTAAATCCACCGGTGCCGGCCCGGGTGTCCTTTCTCCTCCCAGAAGGCCCCGGCGCCGGCCACTGATCGAAGGCTGAGCCGTTTCGGGGGTTTCCCATGATCCATCGTTTGAAGAATCTAGTCGCAGGCGTGGGCCCGGCCATGGGCGCCCTGCTGTTCGCCTCGGCCGCGTGGGCCCAGGAAGCGGCCACCGAGGCTGCTCCGGCCGCCGCTGCCGCGCCGACGCTCGATACCGGTAACACCGCCTGGATGCTCACCTCCACCGCCCTGGTGCTGCTGATGACCATCCCGGGCCTGGCGCTGTTCTATGCCGGCATGGTGCGCAAGAAGAACGTGCTGGGCACCATGATGCAGAGCTTCGCCATCTGCTGCCTCGCCACCGTGCTGTGGATGGTGATCGGCTACTCGCTGGCCTTCACCGGCACCAGCCCCTATATCGGCGGCCTCGACCGCCTGTTCCTGGACGGCATCGAGAAGACCACCCTGTCGGGCACCATCCCCGAATCGGTCTTCGCCATGTTCCAGATGACCTTCTTCATCATTACCCCGGCGCTGATCACCGGCGCCTTCGCCGACCGCATGAAGTTCTCCTCCATGCTGGTGTTCATCGGCCTGTGGGCGCTGGTGGTGTATGCCCCCATCTGCCACTGGGTGTGGTCGCTCAACGCCGACGGCACCGCGCTCGGCTTCCTCGGCGCCATGGGCGCGCTGGATTTCGCCGGTGGCACCGTGGTGCACATCAACGCCGGCGTGGCCGGTCTGGTGGCCTGCCTGGTGCTCGGCCCGCGCAAGGGCTTCGGCACCGACAACATGGCGCCCCATAACCTGACCCTGTCGGTCATCGGCGCCTCGCTGCTGTGGGTGGGCTGGTTCGGCTTCAACGCCGGTTCCGCCGCCGCCGCCGACGGTCGTGCCGGCATGGCCATGCTGGTGACCCAGATCGCTACCGCCGCCGCCGCTCTGGCGTGGATGTTCGCCGAATGGCTGCTGCGTAAGAAGCCGTCGGTACTGGGCGTCATCTCCGGCGCCGTCGCCGGCCTGGTCGCCATCACCCCGGCCGCTGGCTTCGTCGGTCCCAAGGGTGCGCTGATCATCGGCCTGGTGGCCGGCGTGGTGTGCTACTGGGGCGCCACCGGCCTCAAGCATGCCCTCAAGTACGACGACTCGCTGGACGCCTTCGGCGTGCACGGCATCGGCGGCATCATCGGCGCCGTCCTGACCGGCGTGTTCGCGGTCGAGGGCATCGGCGGCACCGCCGGCCTGCTGGAAGGCAATGCCGGCCAGGTGCTGACCCAGGTCTACGCCGTCCTGATCACCGTCGCCTACACCGCCATCGTCACCTTCATCCTGCTGAAGATCGTCGATGTCATCCTCGGCCTGCGCGTCAGCGCCGAAGAGGAGCGCGAGGGCCTCGACCTCGCCCTGCACGGCGAAACGGTGCACTGATCCCTCCGGCACGGGGGATGTTGCGGAAGGGGGCGTGGCGCAAGCCACGCTCCTTTTCTTTTGTTTGGCCCTCAGGCGGCGGGCGCGGGCATCCGCCCGCTTGCCTTACGCGCGCAAAGGCGCGCGGGGCCTCAATGGCCCAGTCCCTCGCTTCGCTCGCTCCGGGTGCCCAGGGACTCCCTCCCCTTGACGGGGGCGGGCAGGGGGCGTTGCCACACACATCTCCCTTGGGCGTATTCGGGCAAATCGGTTAGAACATCTGGCGACCAAAATATCCGGGGACCAAGGTGAACGACCGTCTCGACCAGCTGACCGATTATCCCTTTCAGCGTCTGACCGACCTGCTGGGGGGCCCCGCCACCCCCGATTCCATCGTCATGTCCATCGGCGAGCCGCAGCACGCCCCGCCCGCCCTGGTCGCCCGCATGCTGGCCGAAAAGGCCGGCCTGTGGGGCAAGTACCCGCCCGCCGCCGGCACCGCCGATTTCCGCCAGGCCGCCGCCGATTGGCTGAACCGGCGCTTCCGTCTGCCCGAGGGCATGATCGACGCCGACAAATGCGTGCTGCCGGTGGCCGGCACCCGCGAGGCGCTGTACCTCATCGCCCAGACGGTGGTGTCGCCCGCGGCCGAGAAGCCGGTGGTGGTGCTGCCCAATCCGTTCTATCAGGTCTATGTGGGCGCGGCGGTGATGGCCGGCGCCGAGCCTGTCTTCGTGCCGGGTGCCCATGGTCCCACCTCGCAGCCCGACTTCTCCACCCTGCCCGAAGAGGTGCTGGCCCGCACCCAGTTGGCCTATCTGTGCAGCCCGGCCAATCCCCAGGGCTCGGTGGCCGAGCCTGGAGCTGCTCAAGCGCACCATCCAACTGGCCCGCAAGCACGGCTTCGTCCTGGCCATGGACGAATGCTACTCGGAGATCTGGGATGCGGCCGAGCCGGCCGGCGCGCTGGAAGCCTGCGCCGCCCTGGGCGGCTCGCTGGACAACGTGGTGGTGTTCCACTCCCTGTCCAAGCGCTCCAGCGCCCCCGGCCTGCGCTCGGGCTTCGCCGTCGGCGACCCCAAGGTGATGGCGGCGTTCGGCCGGCTGCGCTCCTATGGCGGCGCCGCCACCCCCATGCCCGTCCTCGCCGCCGCCACCGCGCTGTGGCGCGACGAGGGCCATGTGGAGGAGAATCGCGCGCTCTACCGCGCCAAGCTGGACATGGCCGAGCGCTATCTCGGCACCCATCCCGGTTTCGCCCGCCCGCAGGGCGGCTTCTTCCTGTGGATGGACGTGGGCGATGGCGAGAACGCCGCCGTGCAGCTGTGGCGCAAGGCAAAGATCCGTGTGCTGCCCGGCAAGTACCTGGCCCGTGACGGCATCGGCGACCGCTACATCCGCGTGGCGCTGGTGCACGATTTGGAAACCACCGAACAGGCGCTGATCCGCATCGCCGACATCCTGTAGGGAGGACACATGGCCGTCGCCAAAAAGGGCGCCGCCAAGGGCAAGTTCCTGCCGCAAGGCGCCGTGGATGCCCTGCGCCGGCTGGCCGTGCGGCTGGGTGGCAGCGTGCTGCTGCTGGTCGCCGGGCTGATCGCGGTGGCGCTGGCCACCGCCGATTCCCGCGACCCCTCGTTCAACACCGCCGTCAGCGGCCCGGTCAACAACGCCCTGGGCTCGTTCGGCGCCAGTATCGCCGACCTGCTGACCCAGTTCTTCGGCCTGGGCGCGGCGCTGGCCGTGCTGGTGGCCGGTATCTGGGGCCTGCGGGTGGCGATCCGCGCCCAGGCACCCAGCCTGTGGGGCGGCCGCATCGCCGTGCTGCCGGTGGTAGTGCTGCTGGTGTCGGTGGCCTGCGCCACCCTGCCGGTCTCGCCCACCGCCGCCCTGCCCGCCGGTCCCGGCGGCGCCCTGGGCAAGGTCACCCTGGCCGCCCTGGCCGATCTGGTGCCGGTCCAGCTGGCTTGGATGGTGGGTGCCGTCTCCGCTTTGCTGGCTGCCGTTCTGCTGATCTTCGCCCTCGGCCTGTCGCCCGCCGATTGGGCCGGGCTCGGCCGCGCCGGCCGGCGCTCGTTCGAGGTGGCGGTGGCCACCGGCGCCGCCGCCAATTCCCTGCGCCGCCAGGTGGCGGACACGCCGGTGTTCCGCCGCGACGCGGTGATGGGGGCGTCGGCACCCCGCGTGTCGCGCGAGCCGCGCTTCGCTCCCGCCCTGGCGGACGAGGACGACGACGAGCCGCTGCCCTATACGCCGCCGCCGGCCGAGGAGGACGAGGAGGCGTTCGAGCACCTGCCCCAGCCCGGCGCCCTGGTCGAGCCCAAGCGGCCGCCGCCACCGGCCGGCAAGCGCGAGCGCGCCGCCCGCCAGGGCACGCTGGATCTGGGCGGCCCGGTGGGGCCCGGCTACGAATTGCCGCCGCTGACCCTGCTGGCCCTGCCGCCCGAGCAGAACCGCACCGCCATCAACCAGGATTCCCTGGCCCAGAACGCCAAGCTGCTGGAAAGCGTGCTGGAGGATTTCGGCGTCAACGGCAAGGTGGTGAAGGTTCGCCCCGGCCCGGTGGTGACGCTGTACGAGCTGGAGCCGGCGCCGGGCACCAAGACCAGCCGCGTCATCGGCCTGGCCGACGACATCGCCCGCTCCATGAGCGCGCTGTCGGTGCGCATCGCCACCATTCCCGGCCGCTCGGTCATCGGCATCGAACTGCCCAATTCCCGGCGCGAGGTGGTGTTCCTGCGCGAGCTGCTGGCCTCGGAAGCCTTCGAGAAGGCGCCGGCCAAGCTGACCCTGGTGCTGGGCAAGGACATCGGCGGCGCCCCGGTCATGGTGGACCTGGCCCGCATGCCGCACCTGCTGATCGCCGGCACCACCGGCTCGGGCAAGTCGGTGGCGGTCAACACCATGATCCTGTCGCTGCTCTATCGCCTGACGCCCGAGGAATGCCGCCTGATCATGATCGACCCCAAGATGCTGGAGCTGTCGGTCTATGACGGCATCCCGCACCTGCTGGCGCCGGTGGTGACCGAGCCGGGCAAGGCGGTGGTGGCGTTGAAATGGGCGGTGCGCGAGATGGAAGACCGCTACCGCGCCATGAGCCAGCTGGGCGTGCGCAACATCGCCGGCTACAACCAGCGCCTGCTGGACGCCCGCGAACGCGGCGAGCAGCTGACCCGCACGGTGCAGACCGGCTTCGACCCCGACACCGGCAAGCCCATCTACGAGGACCAACTGCTGGAGCTGACCCCCCTGCCCTTCATCGTCGTCATCGTCGACGAGATGGCCGACCTGATGCTGGTGGCCGGCAAGGACATCGAGGCGGCGGTGCAGCGTCTGGCCCAGATGGCCCGCGCCGCCGGCATCCACCTGATCATGGCCACCCAGCGCCCGTCGGTGGACGTCATCACCGGCACCATCAAGGCCAACTTCCCCACCCGCATCTCGTTCCAGGTGACCAGCAAGATCGACTCGCGCACCATCCTGGGCGAACAGGGCGCCGAACAGCTGCTGGGCCAGGGCGACATGCTGTACATGGCCGCCGGCGGCCGCATCACCCGCGTCCATGGCCCCTTTGTCTCCGACCAGGAGGTGGAGAAGGTGGTGGACCACTTGCGCTACCAGGGTGAACCCAATTACGTGGAAGCCGTCACCGAGGAAGAGGAAATGATGGGTGGCGGCGACATGGGCGGTGGCGGCGGCTCGTCGGGCGACGATCTTTATGACCAGGCGGTGGCCCTGGTGGCGCGTGAGGGCAAGGCCTCCACCAGCTTCATCCAGCGCCACCTGCAGATCGGCTACAACCGGGCCGCCCGCCTGATCGAGCGCATGGAGGCCGAAGGCGTGGTGGGCAAGCCCAACCATGTCGGCAAGCGCGAGGTGCTGGTGCGGCGCACCAACGAAGATTACTGATCGCGGCAAAGCCGAGTGAACCCGGAATTTCGCCATGATTGCCGGTTAACGGTTGCTGAGGTTTTTTATCTTGTCACCCCCGCGAAAGCGGGGGTCCATGCTGGCAGCGGCCGGGCCGCCGACCGATATGGATTCCCGCTTGCGCGGGAATGGCGCAAAACTGTTCGAGACACGAGAGGTCCCCATGCTTCCCCTCACCCGCCGCCGCCTGCTGCTGGCCGTCTCGGGCGCAGTCCTGGCCGGCGCCCTTTCCGCCGCTCCCGTGTGGGCGGCGCCCCGGCGCGCCCAGCTGTCGGCCCAGGACAAGGCCGATGTCGCCCGCGCCGAGGACTACCTGAACTCGGTGACCACGCTGAAGGCGCGCTTCCTGCAGGTCGCCGGCAACGGCGGCCAGGCCGAGGGCACCGCCTATCTGTCGCGGCCCGGCCGCATGCGCCTGCAATACGATCCGCCCAGCCCCATGCTGGTGGTGGCCGATGGCACCTTCCTGATCGTCCACGACAAGGAGCTGGGCGAGCCCAGCTATATCCCGTTGGGCTCCACCCCGGCCGGGGTGCTGGTGCGCGAGAACGTGCGCCTGGACGGCAAGGACGTGACGGTGACCCGGGTTACCCGCCTGCCCGGCGTGCTCAACGTCTCGCTGGTGGAAACCGACGAGCCCGACCAGGGCGAGTTGACCCTGGTCTTCTCGGAATCCCCCTTCGCGCTCCGGCAATGGCGGGTGGTGGACGCCCAGGGCGCCACCACCACGGTGTCGCTGTATGAAAGCCAGACCGGCCTCAAGCTCGATCCCAAGCTGTTCGAGTTCAAGGACCCCAATTTCGGCAAGACCAAGCTGCGGGACGGCTGATGGGGTAGATATGCGTTTAGCGCATGCCTGCCTATACTTAGGTGCAATACCGCCAGCCCGGCACCCAACCCATCTCGGAGTCAGAGCGGTTGGGGCCGCAACGGCCTCGGCCCGTGGGGTGGGTTTCCCCTGCCGACCCCACGCTCCGCACGGAGCACCCGGGCGCCCAGTCCCCCCCTGACTGGGCGCCCACTTTATTTTTGGCCCTCAAGCGGCGGGCGGGGCGCCTTCGCGCCCCTTGCCTCACCTCCGCTCCCCCTCCCTTCGCTTCGTCGTCGCTCCGGGCGCCTCAGTGGCGCAGTCCCTCGGCTTCGCCTCGCTCCGGGTGCCCGCGCCCCGGCATTTGTGCTAGGAAGGCGTCATTCCCAGCCGAAGGACCTTGGCCTTGCGTCTCGTCACCTGGAACATCAATTCGGTTCGCCTGCGTTTCGACCTGCTTCGCCGCGTGGTGGAGGAACTGGCCCCCGACGTGGTCTGCCTGCAGGAGACCAAGGTCACCGACGACCTGTTTCCCGCCGACGCCTGCCGCGAGCTGGGCTTCCCCCACCTCGCCTTCCACGGCATGAAGGGCTACAACGGCGTCGCCATCCTGTCCAAGCGGCCACTGGCGGCCATCCACAAGCCGCTGCGCTGCGACAAGGCGGATTGCCGCCACCTCATCGCCGACATCGGCGGGGTCGAGCTGCACTGCCTCTACATCCCCGCCGGCGGCGACATTCCCGACCCGGCGGCCAATGCCAAATTCGCCCACAAGCTGGATTTCGTCCGGGAACTGACGGCGTGGTACGGTACGGCTTACAGTCCCGACAAGCGGCTGATCCTGGCCGGCGATTTCAACATCGCGCCGTTGGAAACCGACGTATGGTCGCATAAGCAGCTGCTGTCGGTGGTCAGCCATACCCCCATCGAGGTGGAGCTGCTGGGCAAGCTGCAGGATTCCGTGCCCTTCGTCGACGCCATGCGCCACTTCATTCCGCCCGAGGAACGGCTTTACACGTGGTGGAGCTACCGCTCGCCCGACTGGACCAGGAACGACCGCGGCCGCCGTCTGGACCACGTGTGGGTGACCCCGGCGCTCAAGGAGTCCTTGCGCGGCGTGCAGGTGCTGCGTGACGCCCGCGCCTGGACCCAGCCCTCGGACCACGTGCCGGTGCTGGTTGAAATCGCGGAGTCTTAACCTGTTCGGGCGCGGGCACCCGGAGCGAGGCGAAGCCGAGGGACTGGCGCGTTGAGCGCCCGCGCGCTTATGCGCGCGTAAGCCAAGCGCACGGAGGCGCGCCCGGCGCCTGAGGGCGGAACGTTCAAGCGGCCGACAGGCCGCGATGGGTTTCCAGCAGGGCCTGGCGCACCTGGTTGGTGGCGGCCTGGGGCGGTGCCGGCTGGTCGCCCATGGGCAGGCTCATCAGCTGGTGCCAGACCTGAAGCCCGTCGGCGGTGGACAGGGTGTGGGTCACCAGCCGCAGCGCCTTGTGCAGCAGCCGCAGGGTGCGCGGGTCGGAATAGAAATGGTCCCAGGTCAGGTTGTTGCCATGGACCACCAGCAGGGCCTGGATGATGGCGCGGCAATCGCGTTCCACCACGTCGCGCTCCTGCGCCATGGCATGGTTGACGAAGGCGAAGTAGTTGCCGAGGAATGGGCGGGGATAGACCGGGTTCTCGCCGGCCAGCAGGCTTTCGAACGGGCGCACCATCAGGCGCTGGAACGGGTTGGAGCGGGCCCCCACATTGCCGCGCGGGCGGCTGTGCTCCTTGCGGCAGCGCTCCTCCTGCACCCGGTAGGCATCGTCCAGCGACATGGTGCCGCGTCCGATCAGCATCAGCACCCGTTCCACCTCGGCCAGCTCCAGCCTGCCGTCCACCGCCTGTTCGCGCAGCACAGCCATCGCCACGTTGAGGACGACGTTGGAGATGGCGTGACATGACCGCCCGTCAGAGCACGACCCGGAAGACATGCGCACAGTGTGCGCAATCTTCGTCCTTGTGCGCAACGGGTCTTCACCCGAGGGGTGAATTTCATACCTCGGACATAGAGGCGCTGATAAGTTAACCGCTTCGCCCAGGCATCAGCCGGCGATAGGACAGCGCCTCCGCCACGTGGATGCGCCGCACGCCCTCCGATCCCTCCAGATCGGCCAGGGTGCGGGCCACCCGCAGCACACGGTGGAAACCCCGCCCCGACAGCCGCATGCGCTCAGCCGCCTCGGTCAGCAAGGCGCGGCCCGGGGCGTCCGGGCCGGCGATCTCCTCCAGCAGCTGGCCGTCCGCCTCGGCATTGCAGCGCAAGGATCGTTCGGGCGCCAGACGGGCGAAGCGCTCGGCCTGCAGCGCGCGGGCGGCGGCCACGCGGGCGGCCACCTCGGCGCTGCCCTCGGCGGGCGGCGGCAGTGACAAATCGGCCGGCGACACCGCCGGCACCTCCACATGCAGGTCGATACGGTCGAACAGCGGCCCGCTGATCTTGGACTGGTACTCGGCGCCGCATTTGGGCGCCTTGGTGCAGGCCAGCGCCGGGTCGCCCAGATAGCCGCAGCGGCACGGATTCATGGCCGCCACCAATTGCACGCGGGCCGGATAGGTGACGTGGGCATTGGCGCGGGCGACGCTGGCGCGGCCGGATTCGAGGGGCTGGCGCAATGCCTCCAGGGCGCCGCGCTGGAATTCCGGCAGTTCGTCCAGGAACAGCACGCCGTGATGGGCCAGCGACACCTCGCCCGGCTTGGCCCGCAGGCCGCCGCCCACCAGCGACGGCACCGAGGCGTTGTGGTGCGGGTCCCGGTATGGCCGGCGGCGCAGCAGCTTGCCCTCGGCCAATTGTCCGGCCACGGAATGGATCATGCTGACCTCCAGCGCCTCGGCCGGGGCCAGCGGCGGCAGCAGGCCGGGCAGCCTTGCGGCCAGCATGGACTTGCCCGAGCCGGGCGGGCCGATCATCAGCAGGTTATGGCCGCCCGCCGCCGCCACCTCCAGGGCGCGCTTGGCGGTCTCCTGGCCCTTCACGTCCCGGAGGTCCAGCGGCGAAAGCTCGTCCTCGGCCAGCCGGGGCTCGGGCGGGCTCAATACCTGGGTGCCCTTGAAATGGTTGATCAGGGCCAGCAGCGACGGCGCCGCCAGGATGTCCACCTCGCCCGCCCAGGCCGCCTCGGACCCTTGCGCCGCCGGGCAGATCAGCCCCTTCTCGGCGCCCAGGGCGGCGATGGCGGCGGGCAGCACCCCGGCGACCGGGGCGATGGAACCGTCCAGCCCCAATTCGCCCAGGGCCACATAGCCGGCCACCTCGTCCGCCGGCAGCACCCCCATGGCCGCCAGCAGGCCCAGCGCGATGGGCAGGTCGAAATGGCTGCCCTCCTTCAGCAGGTCGGCCGGCGCCAGGTTGACGGTGATTCGTTTCGGCGGCAGGGCGAGCCCCAGCGAGGTGAAGGCGGCGCGCACCCGCTCGCGGCTCTCCCCCACCGCCTTGTCGGGCAGGCCGACGATGGTGAAGCCGACAAACCCGCTGGAGATCTGCACCTGGACGTCCACGTCCAGGCAATCGATGCCGGCAAAGGCGATGGTGGGGGCGTGGGCAGTCATGGGGCTTTGTCCGTAAGATCGCTCAAATCGGTCGCTGACCAAGGATTGGGGAGGTCTTTCTGTTCGCAGTAGCGGAAATGGAACTCACGTTCATCGTTCCGCAAAAGAAACTCCTTGGTGTTCAGGACCGTGTACAGCAACGTCCCGTCAATTTCGTCGTCCCTGATAGTGCAAGTCTGTGTGATGCGGTGGGATCGCCCTGCCTTTTGCACGGATTTCACCACGCAGTTGGCCGCGAAAGATGTGCCGGTGAACAGCTCCAGGGTGGCGTTGGACGCCTTGGCACAGGGAACGCTGTTGTCCACGTAATAGCCGCGTTTGAGCGGCAACAGGTCTGCGGCAGTGGCAGAGATCGGGCAGAGCATGACTATCGTCCAAAGCAACGATGTTTGGAGTGATGGCCGCAGCCCATTGAGCATGCATTTGACGGCTGTAATCGGTCCCACGTTGGTGAAGCCGACGAAGCCGCTGGAGACCTGCACCTGGACGTCCACGTCGAGGCAGTCGATGCCGGCAAAGGCGATGGTGGGGGCGTGGGCGGTCATGCGGTGCATACACTCTTAACGGACGACAGGACGATACAAGCTGCCCGCATTGGACGCCATCCCCTTCGTCATCTGCCCCCTACCGCCCTGGCCCCATCACATGTCGCAACTGAATGCCCGGGGCGAGCTCTCCAGCAGCGCCTCCAGATCAAGGGTGGAGCTGTGTCCCAAATCCCCGGCATGCATCCCGAGGAAGTCATCCGCGGCACCGCGGCCCTCGTCGCGGAGGAAGCACAGAAAGGCCCACTCCGCATTGAGTTTTGAGGAATAGCCGAGATCGACCATACGGGGCGTCGCGATCCGGTGCATGCGCATCTCGGCCCACCGTTTTCCTTCGCAGTCCCCCGTATTCGCCACCTGCCGCAGCACCGCCATCATCCGCAACTCCTTCAGCAAGGGGGCGTTGAAGGATATTTCGTTGACACGGTTGATGATTTCGCCCGCGGCGCGGGGAGTGCCTGAGCGCTCGATCGGATTGATCTGAACCAAGATCGTATCCGTCGAGTCGCATTCCCGGATGAGGGGCGTCATGGTGGGGTTGCCGGCGTAACCGCCATCCCAATAGGGCTCGCCGTCGATTTCGATCGCCTGAAACATGAACGGCAGGCAGGCGGAGGCCAGCAGCACATCGGGCGTCACGTCGGCATTGCGGAAGACCCGGCCCCGCCCCGTATGCACATTGGTCGCGGTAACGAACAGCTTGATCGGCGCCTGGGCGAATCGGTCGAAATCCACGCATTCGGCCAGGATTTCCCGCAGGGGGTTCAACGCCCCAGGGTTCATGTCGTAGGGAGAGAACATACGCGTGCTGAGATCAAGGGCGAGAAAGAGCGGGTTGCCGTCAAGGGTCCAGCGGCCGAGCAGGATGTCGAGCGGCCAACGCCGCAAGGGGCTGAGCAACGCGGCATCGGAGACCCGGCGCCAGAACCGCTCGAGGGCCGCCCGAGCGCCCTCGGCTCCCCTTTGAAGTGGCCGTCGATGAGGACGGCGGCATTCATCGCCCCGGCGGAGGTACCCGAAATTCCCTCGATCCGCAGCCAAGGCTCCTGCAACAGCCGGTCCAATACTCCCCAGGCAAATGCGCCATGCGCCCCGCCGCCTTGCAGTGCGAGGTCCACCAATACGGGCTCCCGACCAGTCGCTCTAATCTCTGAAGATCCGGTGCTTCGCGAGCGCATTTTTGCTACTCCATGGCAGTGATGCTGCGGCCCATCGCAGATAGGGGGAAGCCGGGATCAGATACAACTGCCCGGAAGAACCCCCTGCGCCTGATCCACCGGACAATTTGGGGAGACAGGTCATGGCGAGAGAACTGACCGCATATGTGGGCGTCATCCACCGCCGCCTGGACATGCTGAGCACCATCATCATGTCCCTGACCGCGGTGCTGACCGCGTGGTCTGGCTACCAGTCATCGCTGTGGGAAAGCCGGCGGAACATCGCCCTTGCCGATGCCGCCACGGCGAAACGGGAGGCATCCCGGCTGGATAGCCGCGCCAGCCAACAATACAGTATCGATCTGGGACTTTTTCAAAGCTACATGCAGGCCCGGATGCATGGGGATGCGAAAGTCGCCGCATTTTACGAGCCTGCACTTTCCGCCCCATCTCAAACAACCCGTCCAGGATTGGAAAGCGTTGCAGCCGGAACAAAATCCCGACGCTCCGGCCAATCCGTTTTCGTTGCCGAGTTACGTCATTCCGCAGGCCGTTGCCGCCGGGGAGCAGATGAATATCGGATTTATGTTCGACGCGCAGGCTCGTCAGGCATCCCACAATTCAAGCCGCTACACCCGCACGACGGTCGGATTCGCCTTGGTGCTCTTCTTTGCCGGCCTGGCTCCCAGGAGCGAAAGCAGGCATGCGCGCCTGCTGTTGCTGGCGATCGCGGTGGTCTTCCTCATCGGCGCCGCGTTTACCATCGCTGCCTTGCCGACTACCCTCCTGGGACCCCTATCGACGGCGTCCGCGGAAGTGCAATAGGCCACGACGTCAAGAGGTTATGGCCGCCCGCCGCCGCCAGGGCGCGCTTGGCGGTCATGGCTTCTTCTGGCGCCGACGGTCGACCAGCCAGCCGAAACCATACAGGATGGCAAAGGTGGGGCTGCCCAACAGGGCATAAACTTCAACCCAGCTCAAGTGCCTTGCCGATGGAACGAGGCCAAGCTCGTGAATCAGGGCCATTTGGGGAGCAATAGGGAGCTGGAGCAGAACATACCGGCCTTTGGAATCGCCAGACGAATACGCCGTGGCGACACAGATGGCGATGATGAGCGCGTACAGCGCACAAAGGCTCGTGCCAAGGCGGCTCATTTGCCTTTCCCGCCGAGCATGTCGTTTCATCCAGGGATGTTTGCGGGCATGGGCCGATCCTGCAGGCGAGGGCTCATCTTAAAATCCCTGGATGCAACCGGCAACATGCAGCATCGGCACCGCCGTGGGTGGCTCGCTTATCCCGCGGCGGCCTGCGCCATTTTCCGCCGGCGTGGGTTCCTGGCATAGGAACGCTCGCCCAGGCGCTGGGACAATGGCCAGAGGAAGGCGTACCAGGGAGTCGGCATGGACCAGCGCCCGTAACATCGCGGGCGTTGGCTGGCCTTGAGGGCGGGATCGAGCATGACCTCGGCTACGATGACGCCGCCTTCGCCGCCCAACGCGGCCTTGACCTCGCCCCGTGCGTCGGCGATGGTCGAAAGGCCGGGAAAACGGGTGTCCTGTGCCGGGAAGCCGCCGGGCAGCGGGGTGACCAACCGTCCGCATTTGTTGGCCATGACCACCGGCACCCCCAACGCCCGCGCCGTGTGGGCGGTGCCCGATGCCAGCATGTGCTCGAAGGCGCGGGCATCCTTTGCCCGAAACGGAAAGGCCGGGGTGGGAGTGGCGGCGGAGGTGGGCTGCAGCACCAGATCCACGGCGGCGCCGTACATTTCCATCAGGTGGCTGCCCAGAAGGTTTTCGTAGCAGATGCCGATTCCCAACCGGCCGAATTTCGTCTCGATGACATGGGGATCGCTTCCCGCCCGGTAGAAATAGGCCTCGATGGAGGCAGGCGGGTTCTTGCGGACGCGCCCGGCGATCTCGCCTTGGCCGGTAGCGAGATAGAAGGCGTTGTAGAAATCCGTCCCCTCGGCCTCCAGCAGGCTGGTGCCGAGATGGATGCCGAACCGCCGCGCCGTCCGCCGCAACCAGGCGACCGACGGGCCTTCCGGCGGTTCGGCGCTTTGCCACATCTCTTCCGTCAGCAGGTAGCCGCCGGGCATCAATTCCGGCAGCAGCACGATCTGCGCGCCCTGGCTGGCCGCCTGTTCCACCAGGGCCGCCGCCCGCTCCAGGTTGCGGTCGCGCTGCAAGGGCTCGCACTCCATCTGCACGGCTGCGACGCGCACGGTCCGGGCGGGGGTGGGGAGGACGGTGGGCATGGCGGTTCTCCTCGTTTCAGACTGCGGAATCGCCGTGTCCGGCGGCGTCCAGCACCAGCGACGCCATGATCGCCCGTGGATCGGGCAGCGCCGTGGACGGCAGGGCATCAAGCTGGCCGTCGCGGCGCAGGGTGGCGTAGCCGTGCACCAGCGACCATAGCGCGATGGCGGCGTCCAGGACCTGCTGCGGCCCGGCCTGCCCGCCCAGGCAGGCTGCGGTGGCTTCCACCAGCAGGTGGAAAGATCGTTCCGCCCGGTGGGCGAGGTCGGGATCGGCCTCGGCGCCGGGCACGCGTGGGCCGAACATCAAAGCGTGCAGGTGCGGCCGCGCGGCGGCGAAATCCATATAGGCCATGCCGAGCGCCCGCAGGGCGTCCAGCGGCGCGGCATGGCCGGCGCGGGCCGCCTCGAAGGCTTCCACCAGCGCAGCGAAGCCCTGGGCGGCCACCGCCGCCAGCAGCGCCTCCTTGTCGGCAAAGTGGCGATAGACCGCCGGGGCCGACACGCCCGCCTGCCGCGCCACCGCCCGCAGGGTGACCGCCGGCCTGCCGCCGCTTTCCAGCATTCCGGCGGCGATGCGCACCAGTTCCGGGGCCAGCCGGCCATGGTGATAGGGTTTGTTCCGGGTCTCGCTCACGCCCGCTCTCGCCTTGATGTTGACAGCGTTCACATCCACGGGCATCATGTTAACACTGTTCACTTAGCTTGGCGAGGCCGCCATGGATTGGTACCTGCCGCTCAAGACCGCCCACATCGTTGGTGTGGTGCTGTTCCTTGGCAACATCATCGTTACGGGCTGGTGGAAGGTGATGGCCGACCGCACGGGCAACCCCGCCATCATCGCCTTCGCCCAGCGCCAAGTCATTCTGACCGACTGGGTGTTCACCCTGGGCGGCGTGCTGCTGCTGGGCGGCGCCGGCTTCGCCAATGCCGGGCTGCATGGCATTTCCCTGGCCACGCCATGGCTGCTGGTCGGCAATGTGCTGTTCACCCTGTCGGGATTGGTGTGGGTGGCGGTTCTGATCCCGGTGCAGGCCCGCCAGGCGCGACTGGCGCGGGGATTCGCCATGGGCGGCGTCATTCCGCCGGAATACCACCGCCTGGGGCGGCTGTGGCTAGTGTTTGGCACTGTCGCCACCCTGCTGCCGCTGGCCGCGGTGCCGGTGATGGTGTGGAAGGCGGGTTGAGATGCGGCCGAAAGCCTTGGCTATCCTTGCCGCCTGCGCCGGCCCCGCCGCTCCGGCCGCCGCCGCCGAACTGAGCCTCGCCCTCACGGGTGCGGCGCCTGCCGGAAAGGTGTGGATTCAGGTCTTCGGCGAGCCCGGCGCCTTCGCCCGGCGGGAAAATCCCGCCGCCGCCCTGATCCTGCCGCCAAGCGCCGGGGCTGTCCTGGCGGGCCTGCCGCCGGGACGCTATGCCGTCGCCGCCTTCCAAGACGTCAATGGCAATGGCCGGCTGGATACCAACCTGTTCGGCCAACCCGTTGAGCCCCATGGGTTTTCCCGCAAGGCCGGATCCGGTGACTTCGCCGCCGCGGCGATCGAGATCGGCGGCGAGGTGGCCCAAATCACCGTCGAGCCTGCAATGAACGGGGCTTGAACCACCGGAAAACCGCCGGCATCTGTTCCATGACCGCAACAGGAAACACCCATCAACTCTTTATGTAGTTGATGTGCTACTGCAACAGAAGTTAAATGCCGGGGAGAAAAAGGCGGCATACTGTTCCGGTATGCCGCTTTTTCAAGGAAAATCAGCGAATTATGCCGTCGGCACCGTGCTGGTGGCGGCGCGGCGCAGCTCGATGGCGTCCCAAATCTGGGCCTCGATGCGGATGCTGTCGAAGCGGTCGATCTCCTGAATGCCGGTGGGCGAGGTCACGTTGATCTCGGTCAGGTAGTTGCCGATGACGTCGATGCCCACGAAGATCAGGCCGCGCTCGCGCAGGGTGGGGCCGATGGCGTCGCAGATTTCCCGGTCCCGCGTGGTCAGCTCGGCCTTCACCGCCTTGCCGCCCACATGCAGGTTGGAGCGCGCCTCGCCGCTGGCCGGCACGCGGTTGACCGCGCCGGCCGGCTTGCCGTCCACCAGGATGATGCGCTTGTCGCCCTGGCGCACCGCCGGCAGGTATTGCTGCACGATCACCGGCTCGCGGTAGAGCTGGGTGAACAGCTCCAGCAGCGAGTTCAGGTTCTCGTCGCCGGGGGTGATGTGGAACACTCCGGCGCCGCCGTTGCCGAACAGCGGCTTGAGCACGATGTCCTTGTACTCGTTGCGGAATTCCAGGATCTGCTGGCGGTCGGCGGTGATCAGGGTGGGCGGCAGCAGCCCCTCGAAATGGGTCACCAGCAGCTTTTCCGGAGCGTTGCGCACATGAACCGGATCATTCACCACCAGGGTCTTGGGGTGGATGTGTTCCAGCAGGTGGGTGGCGGTGATGTAGGCCATGTCGAAGGGCGGGTCCTGGCGCATCAGCACCACGTCCATGGTGGCCAGGTCCACCGCATGCTCGTCGCCCAGGGTGAAATGGTTGCCCAGTTCGCGCCGCACCTGCAACGGCCGCACCCGCGCGAAGACCCGGCCGTTCTTCAGCGCCAGCGCGCTGGGCAGGTAGTGGAACAGGGCATGGCCGCGCCGCTGCGCCTCCAGCGCCAGGGCGAAGGTGGAATCGGCATTGATGTTGATGGACTCCATGGGGTCCATCTGGATGGCGACGGCGAGGCTCAAGGGTCTTCCTCCTCAGTGCATGCGGGCTCGCAGGTCCTGCAGCAGCATTTGGGTACGCCGCCGCGCCGCGCCATTGGCGGTGCGGCCGGCGAATTGTTCCAGGGCGGCGATGGCCGCCGGCAGGTCGTCCAGGCGCAGGTGCATCATGCCGGCCTCGCGCCACAGCGGCGCCTGGTCGGGGGCATAGGCCAGCATGGCCTCCACCACCGCGACCGCCTCGGCCACTCGGCCGGACAGCAGGGCGTGCAGCTTCACCTCGTTCTGCATGCGCAGCAGAATGGCACGGTTGTCGAGCGCGGTAAAATGGCAGGGACGCAGTTCGGCCTGAAGCCCCTCCGCCGCCTTGAGCGCCGCGCGCGCGCTCGAAGGCCTGCAGCGGCCGGCCTCCGGCGCCGGGGTCGACGAGGACGCGGCCGCCTCGCGGGTCGGTCAGCCGCACCGGCAGGATGCCGGGGAAATCCAGCGCCTCGGCCGCCCAGCCGGCCCGCCACGCCACCTCCAGCCAGACCACCGTCAGGGCGGCGGCCGAGCCGGCGCCGTGCTCCAGCACCTCGGGCAGGTGGGGCGCCTCGTCCTCGTCCAGGCGGAACCCTTTCAGCCGGCCGGCCAGGGCGGCGGCCCGGCCCTCGGCGCCGGCCGGTTCGCCCAGGCCGCGGGCCAGTTCGTCCAGGCGGGCGGCGGTGCCGGAAACGCCATGGGCGGCGGCGAACAGCAGGGCGGTCTCGGCCAGACCGCAGCCACGCCCCGACCGGCCCAGCCGGGCCAATCGGGTGCGTGCCGCCGGGCCGGTCGCCGCCGCCACGGCGTCAGGGTCCGTTGCGGCGCGGGTCGTTCTTCAGGCGGACGTGGTTGACCACCCCGCGCACGCCCGAAATGTCGCGGGCATAGGCGATGACGCGCTCCAGCTCCACATCGCTCTGGGCGATGCCCATCAGGTAGATGACGCCGTCGTTCACGTCGACGGTGTAGTTGATGTTGCGGATTTCCTTGTCGAACAGCAGCCGCGTCTTCAGCTTCTGCGAAATGGAGATGTCGCGGGTGTAGTCGGTGAAGCCGTTGGTGCCGTCGTCCACCTTGATCTCGTTCAGCACCTCGCGCACGCCGGCCGCCTGCCAGGCCAGCCGCACCGCCTCGACGCGGGCCTCGGGGGTGGACACCGTGCCGGTCAGCAGCACGCGCCCTTCCTTGATGGTGAGCGTCACCTGGCGGTACATCTCCACGTCGCGCTGGAACCAGAGGTGGTTGATCTCGGCGCGAATCTTGGCATCGTCCACGGCGCCTTCAAGGCCGCGCTCTTCCGAGGCGGCGGTGGCGGTGGTGGCGCCGGCGCCGATCAGCGCGCCGGCACAGCCCGACAGCAGGCCGGCCGAGGCCAGGATGACGGCGACGGAAAGGGGGCGGAGCATCTTCACGATCGGATCCTTCGGACGAAAAGGGATGAGGCGTCAGCGCAGACGACTGTAGCGGCGGTGCCGTCATGGCCTCAAGCATCCATCCGCCAGGCATCGCGAATGTGGCGCGGCAGGGTCCGGGGCGGCACCAGCACGGCGTCGAAGCGCCACGAGCAGGCGGCCAGTTCCGGGTGGCGGGCGATGAAGGACTGGGCGGCGCGGCGCAGCCGGTCCTGCTGCATGGGCGTGATGGCCTCGGCCGCCTGGGCTAGGCTGGCGCGGGCCTTGACCTCGACGAAGGCGACCACATCGCCCCGCCGCACGATCAGGTCCACCTCGCCGGCGCCGGTGCCGCGTCCGCTGGTGAAGCCGCGCGCCAGCACGCGGTAGCCCTTCAGCCGCAGCCACCATGCCGCCAGGGCTTCGGCCCGTTTTCCCCGTCTTTGCGCGGCGTCGCCGCGCGGGCCCCGCCTTTGCGCCGCGCTCACGCGTCGTTGCCCTGGCGGAACAGCTTCAACGCGCGGGCATAGACGTCGCGGCGCGGATGGCCGGTTTCCGCTGCCACCAAGGCGGCGGCGTCCTTGACGCTGGCGCCCTCGGCCACGGCGGCGCGCAGGCGCTGGTCCAGGTCCTCCGGGCCGGCGGCGACCTCGGGGTCGGGCGGGCCCACCACCACCACGATCTCGCCCTTGGGCGCCGCCCCGGCATAGCGGTTGGCCAGGGTGAACAGGTCGTCGCGCGCGACCTCCTCGTGCAGCTTGGTCAGCTCGCGCGCCACCGCCGCCGCGCGCGGCCCCAGCACGGCGGCCATGTCACCCAGGGATTCGGCCAGCCGGTTGGGCGATTCGAAGAACACCAGGGTGGCTGGCACCCGCGCCAGCTCGCGCAAGGCTTGGCGGCGGGCGGCGGCCTTGTTGGGCAGGAAGCCGGCGAACAGGAAGCGGTCGTTGGGCAGGCCCGACAGCTGCAGCGCCGTGGTCACCGCCGAGGCGCCGGGCAAGGCGGTCACGGCGATGCCCTCGGCGACGCAGGCACGCACCAGCCGGTAGCCGGGATCGGACACCAGCGGCGTGCCGGCGTCCGAGATCAGCGCCACCACCGCGCCCTCCTTCAGGCGGGCGATCAAGGCGGGGCGGGCGCGCTCGGCATTATGCTCGTGATAGGGGCTGAGCGGACGGTCCAGCCCCAGGCGGGCCATCAGCTTGCCGGAAATCCGGGTGTCCTCGCAGGCCACCAGGTCGGCGGCTCGCAGTACCTCCACCGCCCGATAGGTGATGTCGCCCATGTTGCCGATGGGGGTGGCCACCAGATAGAGGCCCGGCGCCGGTTTACTTCGCGGGCGGGCCGGTCTACCCCTCGCTCCCATCGTCGAGCTCTTCCCGGGAGGCCTCCGGTGCGCCTTGTCGCTGCCTTGCCATTCGTCGCGGCCCTATTGCTCAGCGGATGTCAGCAAGCAGACTTACCACCGTGGATGGCGGGAACCAAGCCGCCTGCGCAGCAATCGGCGGCGCGGCCCCAGGTCCAGCCCCCGGCGGCGCCCAGCGCCGTCCCGCCCGCGCAGCCGGAGGCGCCGCCCGCACCGGGCCAGGCCGTGGCTCCCGGCGCCATCCTGCTGCCGCCCGCCCCGGCCGCCCCCCCGGCGTCCGCCTCGCCGACAAGGAGGAAGTGCGCGCCGCCCTGCTGGTGCCGCTGTCGGGGCCGCAGGCCGCCCTCGGCCAGGCCATGTCCAACGCCGCCCAGCTGGCCCTGTTCGAGCCTGGGCGACAGCCGCTTCAATCTGATCCCGCTGGACACCAGGGGTACCGCCGACGGCGCGGTGACCGCCGCCGCCCAGGCGCTGGCCCAGGGCGCCGACATCCTGCTGGGCCCGCTGTTCTCGGCCGAGGTCAAGGCGGCGGCGCCGCTGGCGCGCGAACATCTGGTGCCCATGGTGGCCTTCACCACCGACCGTTCGGTGCTGGGCAACGGCGTCTACACGCTGGGCTTCCTGCCCGATTCCCAGGTGACCCGGGTGATCGGCTACGCCCGTTCGCAGGGGCGTGAGCGCTTCGCCCTGCTGGCCCGCTCCGACGATTACGGCCGCGCCGTGGCCGATGCCTTCCGCGCCGCCGTGCCGGCCCAGGGCGGCCGGGTGGTCAAGGTGGAGTATTACGACCCCCATGCGGCCGATCTGTCGGCCGCCGTGCGCCGGCTGACCGACGCCGACGCCCGTGGCCGCGGCAAGGGCAAGGAAACCAACCAGGCCACCGGCCCGGTGCCGTTCGACGCGGTGATGATCCCCGACGAGGGCACGCGGCTGCGCTCGCTGGCCTCGCTGGCCACCTATTACGACGTCAATCCCGAGCAGGCGTCCTTCCTGGGCACCCTGTTGTGGGACGATCCCCGCCTGGCCAACGAGCCGTCGTTGCAGGGCGGCTTGTACCCGGCGCCGCCGGTGGCCGCGCACCAGGATTTCGAGGCCCGCTACAGCCGGGCCTTCGGCCAGTTGCCGGCGCGCCTGTCGGGCATCGCCTCCATCGCCTACGACGCCACCGCGCTGGCCGCCATCCTGGCCCGCCAGCCCCAGGGCGACTATTCCACCCAGTCGCTGACCAATCCGGCCGGCTTCGCCGGAGTGGACGGGGTGTTCCGCCTGTCGCCCGACGGCACCTCCGAGCGCGGCCTGGCGGTGCGCCAGATCACCGCCGCCGGCCCGCGCGAGGTCAGCCCGGCCCCCACCAGCTTCGCCGTGCCGGGGCAGTAAGGGGCGCCTCTCCCTCCACGTCATCGCCGGGCCACCGGGTCTGGCCGGAGGCCAGCCCGGCGGTAAACTTCACGACCCGGCGATCCCCGTGGTGCCGCAAAGAATTTTTTGGCAACAATGAGTTAGGCGGTGCTGCGCGGATGCCCGCGTCAGGCGCGGGCATGACGATCAGTAATCTGCCGAGGACATCCTACCGCCACTCCAGCGCGTCCACCGCGCCGCAATGGGGACAGGTGACCGACCAGCGGTCAGCCGGCTTGCCGCAGGTGGCGCAGGTCCAGGCCGGCTCGGCCGGCGCCGTGGTGGTCTTTTCCAGCCAGGCCTGGGCGGCGGCTTCGTCGTGGCGTTCCTCGCGCTCCAGGCGGGCATGGAGCACATACAGGCCGCCGGTGGGGCGCTGGGCCAGGGCGCGGTCCAGATGGGTGCGGGCCAGGCCCCACAGCTTGCTGGCCAGCGCCGCCTCGGCCAGGGCCACGTGGCCATCGGGGGCGTCCGGGTTGGCCTTGACCAGCTTGTCCAGCCGCTTGATGCGGGCCAGCGGGGTTTCCGCCGGGGCCAGGGCGATCAGGGCCTCCACCCAGCTCGGGATGGGGGGCGATGCGCCAGGTGCTGGTGAGGATCGCCGCCGCCTTGCGCGGCTTCTGCAGGCGGTGCAGCAGGGTGGCGGCCAGCACGGCGGCCGGCACCAGGCCGGGATCGGCCTTGTGGGCGTCCAGGGCCGGGCGCAGGGCAAGCGCCGGGTCGGTCTCGGCGCGGGCGCGTTCCAGCAGGGTGAGCGCCCGGAAGCGGGCCAGGGTGGCGGGCGACAGGGCGCCGCGCTTCTTCGCCTCGGCCAGGGTGGCCTCGGCCTCGGCCCACTGGCCGGCGCGGGCCTGCAGGTCGAACAGGGTGGCGGCGATGCCGTCGGCCGGTCCGCCCAGGGCCCAGGCGCGGCGGGCGTAATCCAGGGCGCCGGCATGGTCGTGGCGCTTCAGCGTCTGGTCCAGCAGGCCCTTGAGGCCCAGGACGGCGGTCTCGGGCCGCTCCACCATGGCGGTCAGGCGGCGCTCGGCCTCGGCCTCGTCGCCGGCCAGCGTCGCCGCCTGGGCGGTCAGCAGGCCGGTGAGCGAGCGGTCGGGCAGCAGCTTGTCGGCGCGCCGCGCCAGCCGCTTGGCCTGGCGGCGGTCGCCGGCGGCCACGGCGGCCAGGCCGTCGGACAGGGCGCGGTAGCCCTCGCGGGTGCGGCGCTCGCGGCGGGCGGCCAGCACCCGGCCGGGAAAGCCGAGGATGGCGCGCGCCAGCTTGACGGCGAAGGCGCCGGCGGCCAGCAGCGCCAGCAGGAGCAGCACCAGCACCGGCACGGTGGTGTCCACCCGCCAGCCTTGCCAGCGGATGGTCACGGCGCCGGGCCGGTCGGCCAGCCAGACGGCGGCGGCCACCAGCAGGGCGGTGGCGGCGACGAACAGGATGAGGCGGCGGATCATGTCACTGCCCCGCGCCGATGGCGGCCACCACATGGGCGGTCAGTTCCGACACCGCCTTGTCGGCGGCCAAGCGGGCCTGGGCGTCGGCCAGCCACAAGGCGGCCTGGTCGGCCGGGCCGCCGGTCAAGGTGGAGGTCTCGGCCACTGCGCCGGCCAGGTCGCCCTGGCCCAGGGCGGCTTCCGCCCGCGCCACCACGGCGGCGGGGGCGGCACCGGCATTGGCGCCGTCCTCGCGGCGCACCACCACCAGACTGGCCAGCCGGTCCAGGGTCTGGCGCCACCAATTCTGTTCCGTGGGCAAAACGTTGGCGCGGACGATGGCCGGCGCCAGCGCGTTGAAGCGGGCCACCAGCACCGGGAAGGTGGGAATGCCGGCGACGGAGCGGGCCTTCAGGCTGTCCACCTGGGCGGTCACCTCGGCGTCCGAGCCGGCCAGGGCCTTCACCGCCCGCAGTTCGGCGTCATAGGGCATGGCCTTGGCCAGCGCCTCGCGCAACTGGCCCACCGCCAGCATCAGTGCCGAGGCCGAGGCCCGCCGCGACTGCATGTCGCGCAGGCCGGCCTCCGCCTTCTCCACCCGGTCGGCCAGGCGCAGCACCGCTGCCGCATCGGCCGAGGTGCGCGTGAGCTCGGCCACCTGTTTGCCCAGCGAATCGACGTCCTCCATCAGCTTGGCCGGTACCTGGGGCTGGGCCTGCAAGGCCTTCACCGCCGCCTCGGTCTGGCCCAGACGGTTTTCCAGCGGAGTCAGGTCGGCGGCGCCCTGGGGAAGCTGCGCCAGCCGGGTCTCCAGCGCCCGCAGGCGTTCGCGGGTGGCGTCCAGCTCGGCGCGCAATTCGGCGCTGGCGTCGGACGCGGGCGGGGCGCCCACGCTGGGGGGCGGCGGCTGGTCCATTTCCAGCCGGCGCCATTCCGACCAGATCACCGCGCCCAGCCCGGCCAGCAGCACCAGCACCACTCCGATGGCCACCGGCACCCAGCTGCGGCCCTTGCCGGCGGTTTCCGCCTCGGGCTCGGACGTCGCCTGGGCCGCCGCCTCGGGTTCCGCCGCGGGCGCCGTTTCCGGCCCCGGCTCGGGCTTGGCCTCGGGATTGGTCTGCTCGGTCTGGGTCATGCTCGTCCTCGGGTCGGCGGAGGCGAACCGGCCGGCGGCCAGGTCGTCCTCCAGCGCCGCCAGCAGCGCGGCTTGGGTGGGGGTGGCGGCCACGCGCACGGCCGCCCAGGGCAACGCCGCCAGATTGCCGGCGACGGCGGAACTCAACGCATAGGCCGCGATCCTTGCGGTTGTGCCGGCCAGACCGGCGGCCTGCACCAGGGTAGCAAAGGTGGCGGCGGTGCGGGGAGAGAAAAACAGGGCCAGATCGATGGAACCGGCCCGCAACCTTTCGGCCAGGCCGGGCGAGAGGGCATCGGCGGTGCGGGCTTCGTACAGCACCACGCGGCGGACGGTGAAACCGGCCGCGGCCAGCGAGCCCGACAGGTCGCCGGCGGTGACCGTGCCGGCGGCGTGCAGGAAGGCGCCCTGTTCCGGCGTGCAGCGGCTTTTCACCAGGGCGGCCAGGGTCTCCACGTCGCCGCCGGCGCTTTCCACCCGGGTGTAGCCCTGCCCGCGCGCCGTCCGGGCCGAGGCGTCCCCCACCGCCCACACCGGCAAATCGCGGTCGGGCAGCACGCGGGCAAGTGCCCGCACGCCGTTGGCCGAGGTGGCGAGGATGCCCTGCACGCCTTCGGCATCCACCGGCGAATCCACCGGAACGATGTCCAGCAGCGGTTCGGTGGCCACGTCCAGGCCGCGCGCCTCCAGCTCCCGCGCCAGCCCCTCGGAATCTTCACGCGGGCGGGTGACGAGAGCGGCAGTCACGGCGTCAGGCCTTTTGTTCGAAGAATCCGGGCCCGGCGATGCGCTTCAGTTCTTCGCCAGCATCCTTGCCCATGGCCTCGGCGTCGGCCGCCTTGCCCCGGCGGGTGGTGGCGTGGATGGTCCTGCCGTCGGGGCTGACGATCAGGCCGCGGAAGGACAGGTCGTCGCCGTCCAGTTCGGCCAGCGCCGCGATGGGGGTGCGGCACGACCCGTCCAGCGTCAGCAGGAAGGCCCGCTCGGCGGTAATGCGCACCATGGTCTCGGGGCAGTTCAGCGCCGCCAGGAATGTGTGCGCCTGCTCGTCATCGGCCCGGCAGGTGATGCCGATGGCGCCCTGGGCCACGGCGGGCAGCATGAAATCGGTGGCAAGCGCGCTGGTGGCGTGGTGGGACAGCCCCAGGCGGTTCAGGCCCGCCATGGCCAGCAGGGTGGCGTCCACCACCCCTTCCTCCAGCTTGCGCAGGCGCGACTGCACGTTGCCGCGGAAGTTCACCACCTTGAGGTCCGGGCGTTTGTTGAGGATCTGGGCGCCGCGCCGCAAGGACGCCGAGCCGATCACCGCCCCGGCCGGCAGCTCGTCCAGGCTCTTGGCCTTGAGCGACAGGAAGGCGTCGCGCACGTCCTCGCGCGGCAGCACGCAGGGCAGCACGATGCCGTCGGGCAGCACCGTGGGCACGTCCTTCATGGAATGCACCGCCAGGTCGATGCGGCCGTCCAGCATGGACTCGTCCAGTTCCTTGGTGAACAGGCCCTTGCCGCCGATCTCGGCCAGCGGGCGGTTCTGCACCATATCGCCGGTGGTCTGGATGATCTGGACAGCGATGGCGCCCTCTGCGGCCAGTTCGGGCCAAGCGGCGGCCAGCCGGTCGCGGGTCTCGTGAGTCTGGGCCAGCGCCAGCGGCGAGCCGCGGGTGCCGATGGTGAGTCGGGGGTGGTTTGCTTTGGACGTCATGGCCTGGCTGTTGTAGGAAAAGCCGAAGGTTCTGGAAAGGGATTTTCGTGGTGCTGATCCTGGGCGTGGAAAGCTCGTGCGACGAGACGGCGGCGGCGGTGGTGGCCGACGACCGCACCATCCTGGCCGATGTGGTGCTGTCCCAGCTGGAGGAACACCGCCCCTTCGGCGGCATCGTCCCCGAGATCGCCGCGCGCGCCCATCTGGAGCACGTGGATCGGCTGGTGGCCGAAGCCATGGCGCGGGCCGGCCTGCGTTTCGACCAACTGGACGCGGTGGCGGCCACCGGCGGCCCCGGCCTGATCGGCGGCGTCATGGTCGGCGTGATGACCGCCAAGGCCATCGCGCTGGCCGCCAACAAGCCGTTCCTGGCGGTCAACCATCTGGAGGGGCATGCGCTCACCGCCCGGCTGACCCACAGCATCGATTTTCCCTATCTGCTGCTGCTGGCCTCGGGCGGCCATTGCCAGTTGTTGGCGGTGCTGGGGGTCGGCCGGTACAAGCGCCTGGGCACCACCATCGACGATGCTGCCGGCGAGGCCTTCGACAAGGTGGCCAAGATGGTCGGTCTAGGTTATCCCGGCGGGCCGCAGGTGCAGGCCTGGGCCGCCAAGGGCGACCCCGAGCGCTTCGCCCTGCCGCGTCCCATGAAGGGCAAGCCCGGCTGCGATTTCAGCTTCTCGGGCCTGAAGAACGCCGTGCGGCTGCTGGTCGAAACGCTGCCGCAACCATTGTCCGAGCGCGACGTGGCCGATGTCTGCGCCGCCTTCCAGGCGGCGGTGGCGGACTCGGTGGGCGACCGCACCCGGCGCGCGGTGGCCGAGTTCACCCGCAATTGGCCCGAGGGCCGGCATCTGGTGGTGGCCGGCGGCGTCGCCGCCAATTCCGCCTTGCGCGCCATGCTGGAAAAGGTGGCCTCGGCCGGCGGTTTGACCTTCCTGGCGCCGCCGCTGAAACTGTGCACCGACAACGCCGCCATGATCGCCTGGGCAGGGGTGGAGCGCTTCCGCCTGGGCCTGACCGACCGGCTGGACTTCGCGCCGCGCCCGCGCTGGCCGCTGGACCCCGACGCGCCCAAGGCGCGCGGCGCGGGGGTGAAGGCCTGACCGATTTTCCACTTGCGATCGGCCGTGGTGATACCACCTTGTTGCGGTCGGATAGCCACAGGAGCCCGTCCCATGGAGAACTTCGTCTTCCACAATCCGGTCAAGGTGATCTTCGGCAAGGGTCAGATCGCCAGCCTGGGCCGGGAAATCCCCAAGGGCTCCCGCGTGCTGTTCGCCTATGGCGGCGGCTCCATCAAGGCCAACGGCGTCCATGCCCAGGTGGTGGCGGCGCTGACCCAGGCCGGGCTGGCGTTCAAGGAATTCGCCGGCATCGAGCCCAATCCCCGCTACGAGACCCTGATGAAGGCGGTCGCGCTGGCCCGCGCGGAAAAGCTGGACTTCGTGCTGGCGGTGGGCGGCGGTTCGGTGGTGGACGGCTGCAAGCTGGTGGCGGCGGCCATCGACTTCGCCGGCGATTCCTGGGACATCGTGCGCCGCCGCGCCGCGCCCACGGCGGCCAAGCCCCTGGGCGTGGTGCTGACCCTGCCGGCCACCGGCTCGGAAATGAACCTGTTTTCGGTGATCAGCCGCGAGGAAACCGGCGAGAAGCTGGGCTGGGGCCACCCCTCGGTGATGCCGCGCTTCTCGGTGCTCGACCCCGAGACCACCTATTCCCTGCCCGCCCGCCAGGTGGGCAACGGCATCGTCGACGCCTTCGTCCACGTGCTGGAGCAGTACCTGACCTATCCGGCCGAGGCGCCCCTGCAGGACCGGCTGGCCGAATCCGTGCTGGCCACCCTCGTGGAGATCGCGCCCGCCGCCATGGCCACGCCGCCCGACTACCAGGCCCGCGCCAACCTGATGTGGTGCGCCACCATGGCGTTGAACGGCCTGATCGGCCAGGGCGTGCCCCAGGACTGGACCACCCACATGATCGGCCACGAGCTGACCGCGCTCACCGGTATCGACCATGCCCGCACCCTGGCCGCCGTATGGCCGGGCGTGGTGGTGGTGCAGCGCGAGGCCAAGCGGGCCAAGCTGCTGCAATTCGCCGAGCGGGTGTGGGGCCTGACCGAGGGCCCCGAGGAGGAGCGCATCGACCAGGCCGTCATCATGACCCGGCGCTTCTTCGAGTCCGTGGGCGTGCCTGCCGGCCTGGGCGGCTACGAGGTGCCGGCGGACGTGCCGGAAGCCATCGCGGCCCGGCTGGCCCAGCGCGGCGGCCTGCCCCTGGGCGAACGCGGTGACCTCGACGCCGACGGGGTGCGCCGCATCCTGGAAGCGGCGTGAGGACCTATCCGCCGGTGATCACGGCGGCGGCGGCGGGCGCCATGGCGGCGCTCGACCGCTGGGCCCCCATGGCCCGCATGTGGCAGCCCAGGCCGGGCCGGCGCCGTGCCGGCGGCGGTGGGCGTGGCGCTGATCTTGTGGGCGGCGGCGCTGATGCGTCGGCAGGGCACCACGCTCCATCCCCATGGCCAGGCCACCGTCCTGGTGACCTCGGGCCCCTTCGCCTTCAGCCGCAATCCCATCTACCTGGGCTTCGCCCTGGTGTTGCTGGGCCTGGCCGCGGGCCTGGGCTCCTCGGCGCCGTGGGCGGTGCTGACCGCCTGGGTCTTCGCCATGGAGCGCCTGTTCATCCGCCGCGAGGAGGAGGCGCTGGCCGCCCGGTTCGGCCCGGCCTTCGCCGCCTATGCCGAAAGGGTGCGTCGGTGGTTCTAGCCGCCGGTTTGTGGTAACAGACCGGTCATGTCCACTCTCGTCCCCTCCACCCTGGTGCTCGGCGGCGCCCGTTCCGGCAAGAGCAGCTACGCCGAAGGCCTGCTGGCCGGTCACGGCGGCCGCGCCCTCTATGTCGCCACCGGGCAGGCCTTCGACGACGAGATGGCCGCGCGCATCCGCCTGCACCGCGACCGCCGCGGCCCGCAATGGGACACCGTCGAGGAACCGCTGGAGCTGGCCGCCACCCTGGACCGCGTGCTCGATCCCGCCCGCCCGGTACTGGTGGACTGCCTGACCCTGTGGATCAGCAACCTGATGCATGCCGGCCGCGACGTGGAGGCCGAGACCGGCCTGCTGTGCGAGGTGCTGGCGCACCCGGCCGGGCCGGTGGTGCTGGTTTCCAACGAGGTGGGCCTGGGGCTGGTGCCTGAAAATGCTCTGGCGCGCGCCTTCCGCGACCATCAGGGTCGGGTCAACCAGCGCGTCGCCCAAATCTGTGCCCGCGTGGTGTTCGTCGCCGCCGGCCTGCCCCTCACCCTCAAGGACCCGTCATGATCCGCAAAGTCCCCGCCACCGTGATTACCGGCTTCCTGGGCGCCGGCAAGACCACCCTGGTCCGCCACCTGCTGGAGAACAACGACGGCCGCCGCATCGCCCTGATCGTCAACGAGTTCGGCGACGTGGGCGTGGATGGCGACCTGCTGGCCTCGTGCGGGGTGGCCGGCTGTGCCGAGGACGACATCGTCGAACTGGCCAATGGCTGCCTGTGCTGCACCGTGGCCGACGAGTTCCTGCCCACCATGCAGGCCCTGCTGGACCGGCCCAATCCGCCCGAGCACATCCTGATCGAGACTTCGGGCCTGGCCCTGCCCAAGCCGCTGGTCAGGGCCTTCCACTGGCCCGAGATCCGCTCGCGCGTCACCGTGGACGGCGTGGTCGCCGTGGTGGATGCGGGCGCGGTGGCGGCCGGGCGTTTCGCCGATACCCCCGAGATGATGGCCCAGCCCGACCACGACAATCCGCTGGAGGAAGTGTTCGAGGATCAGCTGCTGTGCGCCGACATGGTGCTGCTCAACAAGACCGACCTGGTGGACGCGGCCACGCTGGAGCGTGTCCAGGGCGAAGTGGCGGCCGGTCTGCGCCCCGGCGTCAAGGTGGTGCGCACCAGCCGCAGCGCGGTGGACCCGCTGGTGCTGCTGGGCCTGTCGGCGGCGGCCGAGGACGATCTGGCGGCGCGCCCCAGCCATCACGATGCCGAGGAAGGCCACGACCACGACGATTTCGAAAGCTTCGCCGTTACCCTGCCCGAGATCGCCGACCCGGAATCGCTGGCCGAGCGTCTGGCCGCCGCCATCGCCGCCCACGATATACTACGTCTGAAGGGCTTCCTGGCGGTGGAGGGCAAGGCTGCCCGCCAGGTGGTGCAGGCGGTGGGCGCCCGCCTGGAACGCTGGTTCGACCGCCCTTGGAAAGTGGGCGAGCAGCGCCTGTCGCGCCTGGTGGTGATCGGCCAGAAGGGCCTGGACCGCGCCGCCATCGAAACGATGATTTCGGGCTGAGAAAATGACGAATGCCCCCACCCCGGCCCTCCCCCACGCGTTGCGTGGGGGAGGGAGAAACCTCTGCCCCCTCCCCCGGCCGCGCCGGGGGAGGGTCGGGGTGGGGGCGTCGTAATCCCATGCATCTGCTCGCCGCCCAGCCCGGCACCATTTCCGACGGGTCCGAGGCCATCGACCTGGGCCAGACGCCTGGGGACGTGGTGGTGCTGTCGGCCGCCGATACCGAGCTGTCGGCGCTGGCTGCTGCCTATGGCCGCGCAAGCGCGGCGGGCGCCCATGGCCGGGCAGGCGCGCCCTTCGCGCTCAGGCTGGCCAATCTGTCCCGCCTGGCCCACCACATGTCGGTGGACCTCTATCTGGAGCAGGTAGTGGAGCACGCCCGGCTGGTGGTGGTCCGGCTGCTGGGCGGGCGTTCCTACTGGCCCTACGGCATCGAGCAGATCGCCGCCCTGTGCCGACGGCGCAACATCCTGCTGGCCTGCCTGCCCGGCGACGACAAGCCCGATGCCGACCTCATGCGCGACGGCACCTGCGCCCCGGAGGCGGCCGAGCGGCTGTGGCGCTATCTGGTGTTCGGCGGCCCCGACAATACCACGCATTTCCTGAATTATGCCGCCAGTCTGACCGGCCGTGACACCCCGTGGTTGGAACCCAGGCCGCTGCCGCCGGCCGGGCTTCATCCCGCCTCCGAGTGGCGGGACGGATGGGACGCCGCCCGGCCGTCGGCGGTGGTGGTGTTCTACCGCGCCCTGGTGCTGTCGGGCGACACCGCCCCGGTGGACGCCCTGATGGGGGCCTTGCGGGCCCAGGGCCTCAACGCCCACGGCCTGTTCGTGCAGTCGCTGAAGGACGCCGCCAGCGCTGGCGTGGTGGAGGCGGTGCTGGGCGACATGCGCCCCGATGTCATCGTCAATGCCACCGGCTTCGCCGTGGCCTCGCCCACCCGGCCCGAGGACACCCCCTTCGGTCCCAGCGATTGCGCCGTGCTGCAAGTGGTGCTGGGCGGCGGCACGGAAGCGGCGTGGCGCGAGGGCACCCACGGCCTCGGCCCCAAGGACATCGCCATGAACGTGGCCCTGCCCGAGGTGGACGGCCGCATCCTGGCGCGTGCCGTGTCGTTCAAGGCGGCGGTGCGCGACCAGGCGACCCAATGCGACATCGCCCGCCATGCCCCGGTGGCCGGCCGGATTCGTTTCGTTGCCGAACTGGCGGCCCGGTGGGCCCGGCTGCGGCGGAAGGACGCGGCCGAGCGCCGCGTCGGCATCGTGCTGGCCAACTATCCCAACCGCGACGGCCGGCTGGGCAACGGCGTCGGCCTGGACACCCCCGCCGGCACGGTGCAGGTGCTGAGGGCCATGGCCGGCGCCGGCTATGGGGTGGCCGACCTGCCCGCCGACGGCAACGCCCTGGTGGAGGCCCTGCAGGCCGGCCCCACCAACGACTGGCGCCGGCTGGCCGGGCGCGAGGTGCGGGAAACCCTGCCCCTGCCCGATTATTTCCCGTTCTTCAACGCCCTGCCTCAGCCGGTCCAGGATGCGGTGCGCAGCCGCTGGGGCGCGCCCGAGGCCGATCCCTTCTTCAAGAAGGGCGAGCTGTCCTGCGGCGAGTTCCTGCTGCCGATCCTGCGTTTCGGCCGGGTGGCGGTGGGCATCCAGCCGGCGCGCGGCTACAACATCGACCCCGCCGCCAGCTATCACGATCCCGATCTGGTGCCGCCCCATTCCTATTTCGCCTTCTATGCCTGGCTGCGGGAGTCGTTCCGGGCCGATGCGGTGGTGCACATGGGCAAGCACGGCAATCTGGAATGGCTGCCGGGCAAGTCGCTGGCCCTGTCGGACGCCTGTTTCCCCGAGGCGGCGCTGGGGCCGCTGCCCAATCTCTATCCCTTCATCGTCAACGATCCCGGCGAAGGCACCCAGGCCAAGCGCCGCGCCCAGGCCGTCATCATCGACCACCTGACTCCGCCGCTGACCCGCGCCGAGAGCTACGGCCCCCTGCGCGAGTTGGAGCGGTTGGTGGACGAGTATTACGAGGCGGCCGGTGTCGACCCCCGCCGCCTCGCCATCCTGCGCAAGGACATCCTGACCACGGCCTCCGCCGCCGGCCTGGACCGCGACCTGGGCATCGAGGCCGGCGACGATGCCGACACCGCGCTGGCCAAGCTGGACAACCATCTGTGCGAGCTGAAGGAACTGCAGATCCGCGACGGCCTGCACGTCTTCGGCCTGTCGCCCACCGGCGATCAGCGCACCGATCTGCTGGTGGCGCTCTCCCGCGTGCCGCGCGGCGGCGCCCCCGGCGAGGCCTCGCTGCTGCGGGCGCTGGCCGACGACCTGGGGCTGGGCTTCGATCCGCTGGATTGCGTGCTGGGGGATGTTTGGCAGGGTCCGAAGCCCGAGGCGCTGCTGGATGCCCCCTCCCCCGCGAGCGGGAGAGGGTGGCCCGAAGGGCCGGGAGAGGGGGTGGGTCTTGGCGCACCCAGGGCGACACCGTCGAACGGCTGGAACTCCTGACCCGCGCCCTGGTGGCTGGCCGGCCCTGCCCGCCGGACTGGACCCGCACCCAGGTGGTGCTGGAGCACATCGTCCAGCGGCTGGCCCCGGCGATCGATTCCTGCGGCCCGGCCGAGATCGCCGGGCTGCTCAGGGGCCTCGACGGCCGCTTCGTGGTACCCGGCCCGTCGGGGGCGCCGACGCGCGGCCGGCCCGACGTGCTGCCCACCGGGCGCAACTTCTTCTCGGTGGATACCCGCACCGTGCCCACTCCGGCGGCCTGGCACCTGGGGTGGAAATCGGCGCAATTGCTGCTGGAGCGCCATCTGCAGGACCATGGCGAGTGGCCGCGCGCCCTGGCGCTGACCGCCTGGGGCACCAGCAACATGCGCACCGGCGGCGACGACATCGCCCAGGGGCTGGCGCTGATGGGGGTGCGGCCCACCTGGGACGCCGGCTCGCGCCGGGTCACCGGCTTCGAGGTGCTGCCGGCCACCGTGCTGGACCGGCCCCGCGTGGACGTCACCCTGCGCGTCTCGGGCTTCTTCCGCGACGCCTTTCCCGACCTCATCAACCTGTTCGATTCGGCGGTGCGCGCCGTCGCCGCGCTGGACGAGCCGGAAGAGACCAACCCGCTGGCCGCCCGGGTGCGGGCCGATACCGCCCGGCTGGGCGAGGGCCGCGCCGCCGCCCGCGTGTTCGGCTCCAAGCCCGGGGCCTATGGCGCCGGCCTGCAGGCGCTCATCGACGAAAAGGGCTGGACCACCGGCGCCGACCTGGCCGAGGCCTATCTGGCCTGGGGCGGCTGGGTCTATGGCGCGGGGGCCGAGGGCGAGGCTGGGCACGAGCTGTTCCGCGACCGCCTGGGCGCCGTCGAGGCGGTGGTGCAGAACCAGGACAACCGCGAGCACGATTTGCTGGATTCCGACGACTATTATCAGTTCGAGGGCGGAATGACGGCGGCGGTGCGCCATGTCTCCGGCCGCGACCCGGCGGTCTACCACCCCGACCATTCCCGGCCGGAAAGCCCGCGCATCCGTACGCTCGACGAGGAAATCGCCCGGGTGGTGCGCGCCCGCGCCGCCAATCCCAAATGGATCGCCGGAATCATGCGCCACGGCTACAAGGGGGCGTTCGAGATGGCGGCCACGGTGGACTACCTGTTCGCCTTCGCCGCCACCACCCGGGCGGTCAAGGACCACCATTTCGACCTGCTGGCCGAGGCCTACCTGGCCGACCAGGCGGTGGCCGACTTCCTGCGTGCCAACAACCCGGCCGCCCTGGCCGAGATGAAGGCCCGTTTCCGCGAGGCCGTCGAGCGCGGTCTGTGGCGCCCGCGCCGCAATTCCATCCACGCCTTGCTGGATTAACTTGCGCCTGGGGCGCCGCCGGGTTACCTAGCCCGGATGACTTCCTTGCAGGGATTTCCCATGGCGGAAACACAGGCCGAGCCCCGATCGGAGGATCCCAAGATGAGCGCCCGCGACGTGCGGGTGCATTACGGCGCCAAATTGGCTCTGAAGGGCGTCGATCTGGACATCGCCACCGGGCAGGTGACCGCGCTGATCGGCCCGTCGGGCTGCGGCAAGTCCACCTTCCTGCGCTGCCTCAACCGCATGAACGACACCATCGTCGGGGCCAAGGTCTCCGGCACGGTGACCCTGGACGGCGAGCCGGTCTACGGGCCGGCGGGCCTCGACCCGGTGCTGCTGCGCATGCGCGTCGGCATCGTCTTCCAGAAGCCCAATCCCTTCCCCAAGAGCATCTACGAGAACGTCGCCTTCGGCCCGCGCATCCATTCCCTGGCCCAGGACAAGGCGCATCTGGACCATATGGTGGAGACGGCGCTGGAAAAGGCCGGCCTGTGGCAAGAGGTGAAGGACCGCCTGGACGAGATGGGCACCGGCCTGTCGGGCGGCCAGCAGCAGCGCCTGTGCATCGCCCGCGCCATCGCCGTCAATCCGGAAGTGGTCCTGATGGACGAGCCGTGCTCGGCGCTGGATCCCATCGCCACCGCCAAGGTGGAGGAACTGATGGACGAGCTGCGCGAGAAGTACACCCTGGTCATCGTCACCCATTCCATGCAGCAGGCGGCGCGCGTGTCGCAGCAGACCGCCTTCTTCCATCTGGGCGAGCTGGTCGAATCGGGGTCCACCGAGCAGATCTTCACCGCCCCCCGGCACCAGTTGACCCAAGGCTACATCACCGGGCGCTTCGGCTAAGGAGAGTGACCATGCCCACCATCGGCGATCAGCACATCGTCAAGTCGTTCGACGAGGAATTGAAGCGCCTGCACGACGCGCTGGCCCGCATGGGCGGCCTGACCGAGCAGCAGCTGAAGAGCGCCATCGAGGCGCTGGAGCGGCGCGACAGCGACCTGGCCAGCCGGGTGATGAACGAGGACGCCCAGGTGGATGAATGCGAAAGCTTCATCAACGACCAGACCGTCCGCCTGCTGGCGCTGCGCGCGCCGGTGGCCGACGACCTGCGCGCCGTCATCGCCACCCTGAAGGCGGCGGGCGACCTGGAACGCATCGCCGACCACGCCGCCAACGCCGCCAAGCGCTCGCTGGTGCTCAACCAGCTGCCGCCGGTGGCCCCCATGCGCTCGCTGGTGCGCATGGGCAAGCTGGTGCAGGGCCTGCTGGCCGAGGTGCTGGGCGCCTACATCACCTACGACGCCGAGCGCGCCCTGGCGGTGCGCTCGCGCGACCAGGAGGTGGACGACCTCTATTCCAGCCTGTTCCGCGAAATCCTCACCTACATGATGGAAGACCCGCGCACCATCACCCCCGGCACCCATCTGATGTTCATCGCCAAGAACATCGAGCGCATCGGCGACCATGCCACCAACATCGCCGAAATGACCTATTACCTGGTCACCGGCCGGTCGCTGAACGACCAGCGGCCCAAGCGCGACACCTCGGTCCTGGAAGGCGCGGCGACCGAATAGGCGCAAAAAACCCCTCCCCCCACGGGCGGGGGAGGGTCGCTTTTTGCCACGAGGGCGAAACGGCGAAGGATTACTTCTTCGCCTTCTTCTCGGCCTTCTTGATGGCGGTCTCGATGATCTCGGCGGCCTTTTCCGGGCCACCCCAGCCGATCACCTTGACCCACTTGCCCTCTTCCAGATCCTTGTAATGGGCGAAGAAGTGCTCGATCTGCTGGATCAGGGTCGCCGGCAGGTCCGAATACGACTTCACGTCGTCGTAGAACGGATGCAGCTTGGGATGCGGCACGGCGAGGATCTTTTCGTCGTGGCCGGCCTCGTCCTCCATCAGCAGCACGCCGATCGGGCGCGAGCGCATGACCGAACCGACGGCGACGCCATGACGGCCCACCACCATCACGTCCACCGGATCGCCGTCATCCGACAGGGTGTGCGGAACGAAGCCGTAATTGGTGGGGTAGTACATGGCGGTGTGCAGGAAACGGTCCACGAACATGGCGCCCGATTCCTTGTCGATCTCGTACTTCACCGGATCGCCCTTCAGCGGGATCTCGATGATGACGTTGATGTCGTTCGGGGGGTTCTTGCCGATGGGGATCTTCTTGATGTCCATGATTCTTACGATCCTTGTTCTTTGGTCAGGACGACCTCGGGTTCCACATACTGGAATCCGCGGTCGCGCGCCACTGCGGCGTGAGTCACCTGGCCGCGATGGACGTTGAGGCCCGCGCGCAGGTGCGGGTCCTCGGTAGCCGCGCGGACCCAACCCTTGTCGGCAAGGGCCAGCACGAAAGGAAGCGTGGCGTTGTTCAGCGCGAAGGCCGAGGTGCGGGCGACGGCGCCCGGCATGTTGGTGACGCAGTAATGCACCACCCCCTCCTCCACGTAGGTGGGCTGGGCGTGGGTGGTGGGCCGCGAGGTCTCGAAGCAGCCGCCCTGGTCGATGGCCACGTCCACCACCACCGAGCCCTTGCGCATGCCGCCCACCAGCTGGCGCGACGCCAGCCTGGGCGCCGCCGCGCCGGGCACCAGCACGGCGCCCACCACCACGTCGGCATCCAGCACGTGGTGCTCGATGGCGTTCAAATTGGCGTAGGCCGTCTGCACCCGGCCGCCGAACAGCTCGTCCAGCCTGGGCCAGGCGGGCCAGCGACTTGTCCAGCACGGTCACCCGCGCGCCCACGCCGACGGCCATGCGCGCCGCGTTGGTGCCGACCACGCCGCCGCCCAGGATCACCACGTGGCCCGGCATCACCCGGGCACGCCGCCCAGCAGCACGCCGATGCCGCCCTGTTCCTTCTCCAGGCAATGGGCGCCCACCTGGATGGACATGCGCCCCGCCACCTCGCTCATGGGCGCCAGCAGGGGCAGGCGGCCGAACGCATCGGTGACGGTCTCGTAGGCGATGGCGGTGACGCCGGACTCCATCAGCGCCCGGGTCTGCTCGGCATCGGGCGCCAGGTGCAGATAGGTGAACAGCACCTGGCCCTGGCGCAGCAGGGCGTATTCCTGCGGCTGCGGCTCCTTGACCTTGACCACCATGTCGGCGCCGGCGAACACCTCGGCGGCGGTGTCGGCCACCTGGGCGCCGACCACCCGGTAGGCGGCGTCGGAACAGCCGATGCCTTCGCCGGCGCCGGCCTGCACCACCACCTCGTGGCCGTGGTGGACCAGCTCGCGCACCGCGGCGGGGGTCAGGCCGACGCGGTACTCGTGTGTCTTGATTTCCCTGGGAACGCCGACGCGCATGGGGCCACCTGCGAAGTTGGGACGACTTTACCCCAATCCTGCTGCGGTGCAACCTGACGGTACCATGACAGGCGCGCCTGCACGTCCGTACTCTACGCCGGCTGGCGCGCCGTCGCCACCGGCAGCTTGCGCATCATCCACAGCAACAGCAGCAGTGCCGGCACGGTGACCACCGTGGTCAGCAGGAAGAAATCGGTCCAGCCCAGCCAGTCGGCCAGCTTGCCGCTGGTCGAGGCGAACAGGGTGCGGCCCACGGCCGTCAGCGAGGACAGCAGGGCGTATTGGGTGGCGGTATAGGCCACGTTGCATAGGCCCGAGATATAGGCCACCAGCGCCGCCCCGGCCATGCCGGCGGTCAGGTTCTCGGCGGCGACGCACAGCGCCAGGACGGCGATGTCGTGGCCCGATTCGGCCTGCAGCACGTAGAACAGGTTGCCCAGGGATTGCAGCACGCCGAACACCAGCAGCGCCCGCATCACCCCCAGCCGGGTCACCAGGGCGCCGCCGATCAGGCTGCCCAGCACGGTGGCGCCGAAGCCGAACACCTTGGACACGGTGGCGATCTCGTCCAGGCGGAAGCCCAGTTCCACGTACAGCGTGTTGGCCATGGCGCCGGCCATGGCCTCGCCCAGCTTGTAGCCGATGACGAACAGCAGCACCGCCACCCAGCCCTTGCGGCTGACGAAATCGGCGAAGGGGCAGATGACGGCGCCGTACAGCCAGGCCGCCGCCTGGGCCACCGGTCCGCGCAGGTGCGGCCGGGCCGCCAGGTATTCGGCGGCGCGGCGCTCGCGCTCGGCGGTGGCGGCGGACACCTTGATGGCGGGCTCGGGGCCGAACAGGAACACCAGCATGCCCAAGCCCAGCAGCGCCGCCATGGCGGCATAGGCGGCGAACCAGCCGAAGCTGCCAGCCAGGTAGAGCGCGCCAGCGCCGGCCGCCAGCATGGCCAGGCGATAGCCGGTCTGGGTCGCCCCGGCGCCGGGGCCCTGCTTGGCCTCGTCCAGGATCTCCACGCGATAGGCGTCGATGACGATGTCCTGGCTGGCCGACAGGAAGGCCACCGCCACCGCCAGGGCGGCCATGCGGCCCAGTTCGGTGACAGGGTCGGTGGCGCCCAGCGCCAGGATGGCGACGATCAGCAGGATCTGGATCACCAGGCCCCAGCTGCGGCGGCGCCCCATCACCCGCGTCAGCACCGGCAAAGGCAGGCGGTCGATCAGCGGCGACCACAGGAACTTCAGGGCGTAGGGCGTGCCCACCAGGGCGAACAGGCCGATGGCGGTGCGGCTGATGCCTTCGCTCTTCAGCCAGGCCGACAGGGTCGAGAAGGTGAGCAGCAGCGGCAGGCCGCTGGCAAATCCCAGGACCAGGACCATCAGCACGCGGCGGTCGAAATAGGCGGTGAAGGCGGCGCGAGCCCGGGCCATGGCACATCCTGCTGCAATGAACGGGCGGAAGTGTAGCCGCAAAAGCCGGTGGAATCGTTAATTCCTTGGCCCAGAGCGGCCTGGACTCTGTATCATGGGGCGAGACCGTGGGGTCCGACAGAGATGGTCGAAACTCGCCCGCCGCCGCCCACCAGCCGCACCATGGCCCGCCGCAAGACGGTGCGCCGCCTGCTGCTGTTCGCCGGGCCGGTGGTGGTGGCGCTCGGCGCGCTGCTGCTGTGGCTGGGCGGCGGACGGGTGGTCAGCACCGACAACGCCTATCTGCAGGCGGACAACGTCACCGTATCCAGCCGGCTGGCCGGCATCGTCGCCGAGGTGCTCGTCAAGGACAATCAGCGGGTCAAGGCGGGCGACGTGCTGTTCCGCCTGGACCGCGAGCCCTATGCCATCGCCCTGGCCTCGGCCCAGGCCCAACTGGCCCAGACCGAGGTGGAGCTGGCGGCGCTGCAGGCCACCTATCGCGAGCGCGTCGCCGACCTGCGCCAGGCGGGCAGCGACGTGGAGTTCTTCCAGCGCCAGTTCGAGCGGCAATCCTCGCTGGCCGGCCGTGGCGTCGCCGCCGAGGCGGCGCTGGACGCGGCGCGGCGCGACGCGGTGGGCGCGCGGGCGCACCTGACCTCGCTGCGGCAGGAGGCGGAATCGGTGCTGGCCCAGCTGGGCGGCGACGCCGAGCGGCCGGTGCAGAAGCACCCGCGCTGGCTGGCGGCGCGGGCGGCGGTGGATCGGGCGCAATATGATCTTGGTCAGACCGAAATCCGCGCCCCCATCGACGGCATCGTCGCCAACGTGGATCAGTTGCAGCCGGGCGAGGTGGTGGCCGCCGGCACCGCCGCCTTCAGTCTGCTGGGGGTCAGGCCGTGGGTGGAGGCCAATCCCAAGGAGACCGAGCTGACCTACGTGAAGCCGGGCGATTCCGCCACCATCCGGGTGGACACCTATCCCGGCCGCGAGTGGCGCGGCCGCGTCACCAGCATCAGCCCGGCCACCGGCGCCCAGTTCGCCGTGCTGCCGCCCCAGAACGCCTCGGGCAATTGGGTCAAGGTGGTGCAGCGGGTGCCGGTGCGCCTGGAGGTGGACATCCCCGAGGACTCGCCGCCCCTGTCGGCGGGCATGAGCGTCGAGGTGAGCATCGACACCGGCCATCGCCGGCGCCTGGGCGACCTGTGGCGGGGGCTGTTCGGATGAGCGGCGTCGCCGCCCTTACCGTGCTGGTCATGGCGGCGACCATCATGCAGGCGCTGGACACCACCATCGCCAACGTGGCGCTGCCCTACATGCAGGGCAGCCTGTCGGCCACGTCCGACCAGATCAACTGGGTGCTGACCAGCTACATCGTTGCCGCCGCCATCATGACCCCACCCACCGGCTGGCTGGCCGAACGGTTCGGCCGCAAGCGGCTGTTCATCGCCGCCGTGGCCGGCTTCACCCTGGCGTCGGGCCTGTGCGGCATGGCGCAAAGCCTGGAGGAGATGGTGCTGTTCCGCCTGCTCCAGGGCGTCTGCGGGGCGCCGCTGGTGCCGCTGGCCCAGTCGGTGCTGCTGGACACCTATCCGCGCGAACGGCACGGCCAAGCCATGGCGCTGTGGGGCATGGGGGTGATGGTCGGCCCCATCCTGGGGCCCAGTCTGGGCGGCTGGCTGACCGAGAACTGGCAGTGGCGCTGGGTGTTCTACATCAACCTGCCCATCGGCGTGCTCACCGCCCTGGGGCTGGCGGTGTTTTTGCCCGAACGGCGGGGCGAGCGGCCGCGCGGCTTCGACTGGCTGGGGTTTTTCGCCCTGTCGCTGGGGGTGGGGGCGCTGCAGCTGATGCTGGACCGGGGCGAGCAACTGGACTGGTTCGACTCGGGTGAGGTGGTGGCCGAGGCGGTGCTGTCGGGCCTCGGCTTCTACCTGTTCGTGGTCCACCTGCTCACCGCCGACCATCCCTTCATCGACCGCCGGCTGTTCCGCGACCGCAACCTGGTGACCGGGCTGGCCTTCATCTTCGTGGTGGGGATCATCCTGCTGGCCACGCTGGCCCTGCTCACCCCTTTCCTGCAGACCCTGCTGGATTGGCCGGTGCTCACCGCCGGACTGGTGATGGCGCCGCGCGGCCTGGGCACCATGGTGGCCATGATGCTGGTTGGCCGGCTGATCGCCCGCGTGGATCCCCGCCTGCTGATGGCCTGCGGCCTGGGGTTGATCGGCTTGTCCCTGTGGGAGATGAGCACCTTCAACCTGGATGTGAGCCAGGGCATGCTGGTGCGCACCGGCATCACCCAGGGCTTCGGCCTGGGGCTGGTGATGGTGCCGCTGTCCACCATGACCTTCGCCACGCTGGCGCCCGAGCCTGCGCACCCAGGGCACCGCCCTGTTCAGCCTGATGCGCAACCTGGGCTCCAGCATCGGCATCTCGGTGGTGATCTTCCTGCTCACCCGCAATACCCAGATCATGCACGCTGAATTGAACGCCTACGCCACCCCGTTCAGCGCGCCGTTGCGCTCGGCCGGCGATTTGTGGTCGTTGTCCACCCTGCCCGGTGCGGCGGCGCTCAACGCCGAGATCACTCGCCAGGCCACCCTGGTGGCCTTCCTCGACGATTTCCGCCTGATGATGGTGCTGGCCCTGGCCGTCATGCCGCTGGTAGCGCTGATGCGCCGGCCTGGCCGTGCCGCCTCGGCGGCGCCTGCCGTGATGGAGTAGCCCATGTACCGCCACATCCTGCTTGCTTATGACGGCTCCAAGGAGGGCGCCTGCGCGCTGCGCCAGGGCGCCGAACTGGCCCAGGCCATGTCCGCCCGGGTCACCCTGCTGGCGGTGATCGCGGCTTCCCCCGGCGTGTTGATCGCCGAGGCGGTGGGAGCGAACGACGTCATCGGCCATGAACAGGGACTGTACCAGGAGGTGCTGGATTTCGGCCTCGACCTGCTGGCCAAGCGCGGGCTGGCCGCCGAAGGCCGGCTGGCCTATGGCGTGCCCATCGACGAGATCACCGCCATCGCGCGGGAGGTGCGGGCCGACCTTATCGTTGTCGGCCATCGCCATCGCGGCCGGCTGGCCCGCTGGTGGTCGGGTTCGCTGGGCGCCACCCTGCTGGCCCAGGCCCCCTGTTCGTTGCTGGTCGCGGTGGAAGGCGACGAAGGCTGAAGGCCGGGGTTAGAACGGCTCCAGCTCGGAATCCCAGTACAGGAAGTCGCGCCACGATTGGTGCAGGTAATTGGGCGGGAACGAGCGCCCGTTCTCCTGCAATTCGAAGCTGGTGGGCTCGGTCGGCCACCGGCGCAGGTGCATGCCGGCCTCGCGCGGCAGGTGGCTGCCCTTGCGCAGGTTGCAGGGGGCACAGGCGGCCACCACGTTGGCCCAGGTGGTGCGCCCGCCGCGCGAACGCGGGATGACGTGGTCGAAGGTCAGGTCGTGGGCGGGAAAGGGATGGCCGCAATACTGGCAGGCGAAATGGTCGCGCAGGAAGACGTTGAAGCGGGTGAAGGCGGGCCGGCGGGCGGCGGGGATGTATTCCTTCAGCGAGATGACGCTGGGCAGCCGCATTCGCCAGGAAGGCGAATGAATGACGCGGTCGTATTCCGACACCACGTTGACGCGTTCCGACACCACGGCCTTGACCGCTTCCTGCCATGACCACAGGGACAGCGGGAAATAACTGAGCGGCCTGAAATCCGCATTCAAGACCAGGGCGGGATAGCTGTCCAATGCTACCGATACCCCTCTCGTGGAGCTTGCTCACAAAATATAGAATTCCGAGCGCCAAATCCATCCCCGGCACGGTTACGGTTCGGCGAAAACGGCGTGTCAGCCTGCCTCCTCCTCCAGCCCGAAGGCCTGACGCAGGAAGGCCACCGCCAGAGCGAGGCCGGGGCCGTCGATGGAATGGCCCAGATCGGGCCGCATATCGGTCAGCACCGGCAGGCCCACCGCCGACAGGCTCTGCTCGGCATGGGCCAGGCAGGCCGGATTGACCACCTCGTCGGCATCGCCATGGACCAGCAGCACGCGCGGCCGCGAGCGCAATTCGGCGGCCAGGCTTTCCGGCGCCACCACCGCTCCGGAGAAGCCCACCACCGCCGCCATGGGCCGCTCCCGCCGGGGCGCCACCTGCAGGGCCATCATGGTGCCCTGGGAAAAACCCAGCAGCGCCAGATCGGCATCGGTCAGGCCGAAGCGGGCCAGCTGCCGGTCGATGAAGGCGTCCAGGATGGGGGCGGCGGCCTGCACTCCCGCCGCCAGCTGCGCCACCGAGCGGTCGGCCAGCGAAAACCACTGCCGGCCGAACGGCGCCATGTCATAGGGGAACGGGCCGTCGGGGGCGACGAAGGCGGCATCGGGCAGGGCCGGCGCCACATAGGGGATCAGCTCGGCCAGATCGGCGCCGTTGGCGCCGACGCCGTGCAGCAGCACCACCAGCTGGCGGGCCGGGCCGCCGGACAGGGGCAGCGCCTCGGGGCCGGAAAGGGTGAGGGTCATGGGGCGGTCCTTATTTTGGCTGGGGCGCGGGCGGCGCGTGGACATCGCCTGATTATGGTATGCTGGCGGCCATGCACCAACCCCCGTGATCACCCGCTTCGCCCCCAGCCCCACCGGCCGCCTGCACCTCGGCCATGCCTATTCGGCCCTGTTCGCCCACGCCCAGGCGGCGGACGGGCGCTTCCTGCTGCGCATCGAGGATATCGACACCGGCCGCTGCCGCCCCGAATTCGTCGACGGCATCTTCGAGGACTTGGCCTGGCTGGGGCTGGAGTGGGAGAGCCCGGTGCGCCGCCAATCCGAGCATTGGGACGATTACCGTGCCGCCCTGGCCCGGCTGGACGGCATGGGCCTGCTCTATCCCTGTTTCTGCACCCGCAAGGACATCGCCGACGAGGTGGCCCGCGCCGGCCACGCCCCGCACGGTCCCGACGGCGTGCTCTATCCCGGCCTGTGCCGCGCCCTGCCGGCGGCGGAGCGGGCCGAGCGCATGGCCGCCGGCCAGCCCTTCGCCCTGCGCCTGGACATGGGCCGCGCGGCGGCCCGCGCCGGGACCCTGCACTGGCACGACCGCGCGGCCGGCCCGCAACGGGCGGCTCCGGAACTCTTCGGCGACGTGGTGCTGGCGCGCAAGGACTCCCCCACCTCGTACCATCTGGCGGTGACGGTGGACGACGCCCTACAGGATGTGACCTTGGTCACACGGGGTGCCGACCTGTTCGCCGCTACCCACGTGCACCGGCTGCTGCAGGCGCTGCTGGACCTGCCGGTGCCCGACTACCATCACCACCGGTTGCTCACCGACGAGACCGGCAAGCGCTTCGCCAAGCGCGACCGCAGCCTGACCATCGAGAGCCTGCGCGAGGCCGGCCACACCCCGGCCGAGGTGTGCCGGCTCGCCGGATTCTCCTGATATCACAATCTTCTAATGTTTTAGTTGGAACTTGAATATACTAAGGGTTTATTGGCATAAGCCCCCTCGGGATCAACGCTGGGGGGAATTGTGCGATGGGTATTATAGATCGTAGGGAGAGGCGTGGATTGGGGCTGGTGCCCCGCATCATCGCGCTGGCGGTGGGCGGGGTTCTGGTGCTGGGCTTCGCCGTCTCCGCTGTTTCCACCTACCTGCTGCGCGATGCCGCCGAGGCGGCGGCGCGGGAACGGGTGGACACCAACATGAAGGTGGCCTGGCAGGTGCTGCACGCCAAGGGCGAGGCCTTCCGGGTGGAGAACGGCAAACTGCTGGCCGGCGGGCACGTCCTCAACGGCGATTACGAGGTGGTGGACCGCGTCAAGGAGCTGGTGGGCGGCACCGCCACCGTGTTCATGGGCGACCTGCGCGTCTCCACCAACGTGGTCAAGCCCGACGGCAGTCGCGCCGTGGGCACGCCGCTGGCGCGCAGCGCCGCCTACGCCTCGGTGTTCGACCGCAAGGAACCCTTCCGCGGCGAGGTCGAGATCCTCGGCGAACCCTACATGACCGCCTACGATCCCATCTTCGATGCCGGCGGCGCCGTCATCGGCGCGCTGTATGTGGGCATGCGCAAGGCCGAGTTCCTGCAATCGGCCATCCGCACCCTGTGGACCCAGATCGGCGCCACCCTGGTGGTGATGGCGGCGGCCTGCGCCGTGGCCTGGCTGCTGGCGCGGCGCTCCATCGCCCTGCCGCTCAAGGCGGGCATCGCCGCCATGGGCCGGCTGGCCGAGGGCGACCTGGACGTGGAGGTGCCCGCTGCCGGCCGCGCCGACGAAATCGGCGAGATGGCCGCCGCCCTGGCGGTGTTCAAGGCCAATGCCGGCGAACGGGCGCGGCTGGAGGCGCGGGAACGGGCAGAGCAGGACGCGCGCGACCGCCGCCAGCAGGCCATCGAGCAATTGACCCGCGAGTTCAGCCAGGGCGTCGGCGGCGTGCTGGCGGCGGTCACCCGTTCAGCCCATTCCCTGCGCGACGCCGCCCAGTCCATGAGCGGCGTGGCCGGCGAGACCAGCCGCCAGAGCACGGTGGTGGCCGCGGCCGCTCAGCAGGCGGCGGGCAACGTGCACACCGTGGCCACCGCCGCCGAGGAATTGTCCGCCGCCGAAACCGAGATCGCCCGCCAGGTGGCCCAGACCTCGGCGGTGGCCGGCACCGCCGCCGACGAGGCCGAGCGGGTCAACGCCATCGTCCATTCCCTGGCCGACACCGCCGCCCGCATCGGTGACGTGGTCAATCTGATCACCGCCATCGCCCAGCAGACCAACCTGCTGGCGCTGAACGCCACCGTCGAGGCGGCGCGCGCCGGCGACGCCGGCAAGGGGTTCGCCGTGGTGGCGGGCGAAGTGAAGAGCCTGGCCACCCAGACCGCCCGCGCCACCGAGGAGATCACCAGTCAGATCGGGGCGGTGCAGGCGGTCACCCGCCAGGCGGTGGCGGCCATCGACGGCATCGGCCACACCATCACCGCCATCAGCGAAAGCGCCACCGCCATCGCCTCGGCGGTGGAACAGCAGACCGCCGCCACCGGCGAAATCGCCCGCAACGTCCAGCAGGCCTCGGCCGGCACCGACGAGGTGACGCGCTCCATCGCCCTGGTGGACCGGGGCGCCAGCACCACCGGCGCCGCCGCCACCCAGGTGCTGGGTACGGCCGAGGAGCTGTCCGAACAATCCGATGCCCTGGCCGAGGAGGTCTCCCACTTCCTCGCCGCCATCAGGCACGCCGGCGAGCGGCGCCATTACGGCCGCCAGTCGGTGCGCCTGCCGGTGCACCTGTCCGTCGGCGGGCAGACCCGCCCGGCCGTCCTGGTGGATGTGGGGCTGGGCGGCGGCCGCTTGGACGAGGCGCTGGAGCTGCCCGTCGGCACCGCCGTCGAGCTGACCGCTCCCGGCTGGCCGCGGGTCAGGGCGCGGGTGGTGGGGGTGGAGGCCGGCCTCACCAGCCTGCAATTCGCCCTGGACGACGCCACCCAGGACGCCTTGGACCGGGTACTCGACGCGGCCTAGAGCTGGATGCTTGCAGGTCGGGCCGCCTGGCGCCAACCTGCTGTCATCGCATTTTAATAGCCGAAACGCACCACCCACGGGCGGCCCCGCCGCTCGCCCGCCGCCGCTGCGCCGCCGTCGGGCAGCAGGGTCAGCGCGTGCAGTGCGCCACCCGGCCGCCGCCATTCCCACAAGCTGGCGCCGGCGGCGTCCAGCCGGGCCAGCAGCGCCGTTCCCGCCACCTGCCCGGCGACCAGCATGCTGCCGTCGGCCAGCGCCGCCACCGCCTGGATGCGGCCGAGGCCACCCGGCCAGCGGTGATCCCAGGCGATGCGCCCGGTACCGTCCAGCCGCATCAGCCAGGCCCGCGCCTCGGCGGCGGGCGCGCGGGTGCCGTCGGCCACCGCCAGGGTCCAGCCGGCCACCGCCACGCCGCCATCGGCGAAGGCGGCCACGGCTTCGGGGTGTTCGTCCTCGGCCTCGTCGATGACGGTCTGGGCGCGGTCGGTGCCGTTCCGGTCGAAGCGCAGCAGCCAGACGCCGCCCGGCTCATGGGTGGCGGCGGCGCCATAGGCGGCCACCAGCACGTCACCGTCGGGGGCCAGGGCTGCGGCATGGGCTTCGAACACGCCGTCGGGGGCGATGGGCGAGGCCAGGCGGCGCCATGCCGCCTCGCCCTCGGCGTCCAGGCGCAGCACCCAGGCGCCCTCGGCGCCGGTGCGGCCCACCACCACCACGCCGCCATCCTCCAGCGCCACCGCGCCCGAGGCGCCGTCCAGCGCGGTGCGGCGGAAGCGGCGCAGCCAGTCCTGCTTCAGCCGGCCGTCGGCGCCCGATTGCAGGCGCCAGACGGCGATGCCGTGTTCATGGCCGGGCGGCTCGGCTGGGCCGGCCACCAGAGCCACCGCACCGGGCGGCGCCGCCACCGCGCGCGGCTGGGCGTCCGAGCCGGGCAGGGTCCAGTCCTCCAAGGTGCGGCCCTTGCCGTCCAGTTGGATCAGGCGGGGGCCGGCGGGCCCGCGCACCGCCACCGCCAGGCCGGATTCGCCTACCGCGCCGATGCCGACGGCGGCGCCGTTGCCGGACAGCATCCATTCGGCCAGACTGCCCGGTCCCGGCGGTCGAGACTCTTGCGCCCCGGCGGCGGTTGCGGCAACCATCATCACAGCGGCGAGACCCCAGCGGTATCGCATTCCCATCCCCCATGCATCGGAAGCCTAGGGTTATGACGGAAGACGTGCTCCAGCGCCACAAGGAGAAGATGGCCAAGAAAAAGGCCAGCCGCGACAAGCTGATGGCGAAGAAGCAGGGCGAGAAGGGCCTGCTGCTGGTCCATACCGGGCCGGGCAAGGGCAAGTCCACCGCCGCCTTCGGCATGGCCATCCGCTGCGTCGGCCACGGCTTCAAGGTGGGTATCGTCCAGTTCATCAAGGGCGCCTGGGACACCGCCGAGCGCCGGGTGCTGGAGGGCCTGCCCGGGGTCACCTTCAAGGCCATGGGCGAGGGCTTCACCTGGGAAACCCAGGACCGCGAGCGCGACATCCAGGCCGCCGCCCGCGCCTGGGAGGCGGCCCGGGCCATGCTGGCCGACGCCGACACCCGCATGGTCATCCTGGACGAGATCAACGTCGCCCTGCGCTACGACTACCTGTCGTGGGAGCAGGTGGCGGCGGCGCTGGCCTCCCGCCCCGAGGGCCAGCACGTGGTGATGACCGGACGCAACGCCCTGCCCGCCGTGATCGAGGCCGCCGACCTGGTGACCGAGATGACCATGGTGAAGCACCCCTTCCGCGAAGGCATCAAGGCCCAGCCCGGCGTCGAGTTCTAGAACCGGATGCTTGCCGGTCGGATCGCGCTCTACGCCCGAATGGTACGGCCGGGCGTGTCGCGCTATAAGCAGGGCATGGCAAAGGGTTCGGGAGGCCTCGTGAGCATGTTCGTCCGTTTCGCCGCCGCGACGGTGGTGCTGATGAGCCTGGCGGCCCCCGCCGCCGCCCAGCAGGTGGTCACCGACCAGACCATGATGGTGGGCAAGGCGCAAAGCGTGGTCGAGCGCCTGCGCAGCGACCCCCACATGGAATCCAACATCGCCAGCCTGCTGGGGCGGGCCCGCGCCGTGCTGATCATCCCCGACCTGGTCAAGGGCGGCTTCATCCTGGGCGCCGAATACGGCACCGGCGTGCTGCTGACCCGCGACGGATCGGGCAGCTGGTCGGGACCGGCCTTCTATTCCGTCGCCTCGGGTTCGGTGGGCCTGCAGATCGGCGTGCAGGACGCCGAGGCCATGTTCCTCATCATGACCGAGGGCGGCCTGCGCGCGGTCATGGACAACCGCTTCAAGGCCGGCGCCGATGCCGGCGTCGCCGTGCTGCACGTGGGCGCCGGGGCCGAGGCCGCCACCACCCTCAATGCCGGCGCCGACATCTACGCCTTCTCCAAGGCGGTGGGCGCCTATGGCGGCGCCAGCCTGGAAGGGTCGGCCATCCTGCCGCGCCATTCGTGGAACGCCGCCTATTACGGTGGCAACCCGGCGCCCGAGGACATCCTGATCGCGCGCCGGCTCGACGCGCCCCAGGCCAGCCGCCTGCGAGACCTCCTTGCCCGCTAGCCCCCGTCCCCCGGCCCTGATGTTCCAGGGCACCGGCTCGGACGTGGGCAAGTCGCTGCTGGTGGCCGGGCTGTGCCGCGCCTATGCCGGCCGGGGCTTGGCGGTGCGCCCGTTCAAGCCGCAGAACATGTCCAATAACGCCGCCGTTACCGCCGACGGCGGCGAGATCGGCCGCGCCCAGGCCCTGCAGGCGCGCGCCTGCGGCATCGCCCCGGTGGCCGACATGAACCCCGTGCTGCTGAAGCCGCAATCCGATGTGGGCGCCCAGGTGGTGGTGCAGGGCAAGGTGCTGACCAATGCCGGCGCGCGCGATTACTACCGCCTGAAGCCCGGCCTGCTGCCCAAGGTGCTGGAAAGCTTCCACCGCCTGGGCCGGGGCGCCGACCTGGTGCTGGTGGAAGGCGCCGGCAGCGCCGCCGAGGTCAATCTGCGCGCCGCCGACATCGCCAACATGGGCTTCGCCGAGGCCGCCGATGTGCCGGTGGTGCTGGTGGGCGACATCGACCGGGGCGGCGTGCTGGCCAGCATCGTCGGCACCTGGCAGTTGCTGCCCGAGGCCGAGCGGGCGCGGCTCAAGGGCTATGTGATCAACAAGTTCCGCGGCGATCCCGGCCTGTTCGCTCCGGCGCTGGACATCATCGGCGCCCAGACCGGCCTGCCCTGCCTGGGCGTGGTGCCGTGGTTCGCCGAGGCCGCCCGCCTGCCCGCCGAGGACGCCGCAAGCCTGCGCCCCAAGGATGGCGGCGGCGCCTTCCACGTGGCGGTGCCGCAGCTGTCGCGCATCGCCAATTTCGACGATTTCGACCCGCTGGCGGCCGAAGCCGATGTGCGCCTGTCCATGGTGCCGGCGGGCCTGCCGCTGCCCGCCGATGCCGATCTGGTCGTCCTGCCCGGCTCCAAGGCCACCATCGCCGACTTGGCCTTCCTGCGCGCCCAGGGCTGGGACATCGACATCCTGGCCCATGCGCGGCGCGGCGGCCGGGTGCTGGGCATCTGCGCCGGCTACCAGATGCTGGGCAACAGCGTGGCCGATCCGCTCGGGGTGGAAGGCCCCGCCGGGGGCGTGGCCGCCGGTCTGGGCCTGCTGGACGTGGACACGGTGATGGCGGGCGACAAGGTGCTGGTCGAGGTGGCGGGCAGCGACGGCGCCGGCCGGCCGGTGCGCGGCTACGAGATGCACATGGGCCGCACCGACGGCCCCGATTGCGCCCGCCCGCTGCTCACCCTGGCCGGCCAGCCCGACGGCGCCACCTCGCGCGACGGGCGGGTGACCGGCTGCTACCTGCACGGCCTGTTCGCCAGCGATCCCTTCCGCCATGCCTTCCTGGGGCGCGACGGCGGCATCGCCTACGACGCCCTGGTGGACGAGGTGCTCGACCGCCTGGCCGGGCATCTCGAGGCCCATATGGACCTGGACGCCCTGCTGCGGATGGCCGGCGCCTGAGACCTTCGCCAATCCTCTCATGTCTCGTCACCCCCGCTTTCGCGGGAGTGGCGAGAGAAATTCGAGCGGCTAAACCGCCTTCAGCGTGAACAGCATGGTGGTGCCCGCGCCCGGCTGCGAGTGCACCCAGATGCGGCCGCCATGGTGCTCGACGATCTTGCGGCACAGGGCGAGGCCGATGCCGGTGCCGTCGAAGCGATCGCGGGTATGGAGGCGCTGGAAGATGCCGAAGATGCGTTCGTGGTATTCGGCGGCGATGCCGATGCCGTTGTCGCTGACGGCGAAGCGGATCATGCCGGCGCCCTCGGGCGTGGCGGTTACGGTGATGACCGGCGGGCGTTCGGGGTCGCGGTACTTGATGCCGTTGCCGATCAGGTTCTGGAACACGCTCTGCAGCTCCACCGGCCGGCACCACACCCGGGGCAGCGCGCCGATGGTGATGCCGGCGCCGGCCTCGGCCGCCGCCGAGCCTAGCGTCCGTGCCGCCGCACAGGCCAGGCCCTCGGCATCGCAGATTTCGGCGTCGCCGTCGTTGCGCTCCACCCGCGAGAAGGCCAGCAGGTCGTTGATCAGCGTGGACATGCGCTGGGCGCCGTCGACGGCGAAGCGGATGAACTCGTCCGCCTCGGCGTCCAGCCGCCCGTGATAGCGACGCGACAGCAATTGCAGGAAGCCGCTGATGGTGCGCAACGGTTCCTGCAAATCGTGCGACGCCACATAGGCGAACTGTTCCAGCTCGGCATTGGACGCGGCCAGATGGGCGGTGCGTTCGGCCACCTGGGCCTCCAGCGCGTCGCGGTGGGCCGCCAGTTCCTGGGTCAGCCGGTGGGTGGCGGCGGCGCGCAGGTCGTACAGCCAGGCCAGTCCCAGCAGGAAGGCGGCCACGGCAACCAGCACGGCGCCCTCTTCCACCATTTGGCCGCGCCAGCGCTCCAGCGCCATGTCGGTGGTTTCGGCCACCGCCACCACCAGGGGGTAATGGGCCAGGGTGCGGTAGGCCGAGATCTTCTCCCTGTTGTTGACCATGGAGACGAAACGGACCACCCCGGATGGCGCGTCGGCCATCAGCCCGAACATGGGCGAGGCTGCCACCGTCTTGCCGAGGTAATCCTCGTGCTGGGGCACCCGGGCGTAATAGACGCCGTCGGTGCGGAACAGCGAGGCGCCGCCCTCGGGGTCCACCATCACCGAGCCGAGCTGGTCGCGAAAGGCCAGCGGGTCGACGCCCGCCACCACCAGCCCGCCGAAGGCGCCGTCGCGGGTGACGATGGCGCGGGTCAGCGGGATGGAATCCTGGTGCGAGAAGCGGCTGACCACCGGGTCGGGAAAGACCAACTTCTTCTGCGCGTATTGTTCCTTGGCGGCGGCGAAGTACGGGCGGTCGGACAGGTCGTCGGCATGGCCCGGCATGCCCTGCCCCGGCCGGCTGATGACGCCGACCACGCGGCCGCGCGCGTCGGTGACCACCAGGTTGCGGATCTCGGGAAAGCCGGCCAGACGGGCGCTGAACCACGCGTCCATGGCGGCGTCCAGGCCGGCGGCGGGATCGATGCGGTCGGCCGCTTCGTCTAGCAGGGTGGCGATGCTGCGCACCGATCCGTCGATCTGGTATTCCACCGCCCGCGATAAGGCCGTCAGCTGCCGCTCCGCTTCCTCGATGTCGAGCGTGCGGTCGCGCAGGGTGGCCCAGGCCCAATTGGCCGCGAGCACCAGGACCAGCAGCGCCGCGGCGGCGCGCCCCTTGAAGCGCCACAACGGACTGTCCCGGGTCGGACCCCCCAATGCACGGCTCATGCAGTTCCCCCTGCGGCAGCGCAACTCCATGCTGCGCTCCGCCCCGGGGGGCGTCAACCCCGTCAGAGGGCGGCCTGTACCCACAGCAGCAGGATCACCAGCCCGGCATGGATCAGGCAGGCGGCGGAAAACAGGTGGAGCGCGCGGTCCATGTCGGCCACCGTGGCCCGTGCCCGCCCCCGGCCGATCCACTTTTCGTCCACCACCAACCCCGGATACTTGCGCGGGCCGCCCAGCGCCAGGTCCAGCGCCCCGGCCATGGCCGCCTCGGGCCAGCCGGAATTGGGGCTCTTGTGGTGGCGGGCATCGGTGATCATGGTCTTCAGCGCGCGCCAGGGCCGGCCCTTGGCGGCGAACAGGGCGGCCAGGGTGACGATCAGCCCAGCCAGCCGCGCCGGCACCAGGTTCATGGCGTCGTCCAGCCGGGCCGAGGCCCAGCCGAAGGCGCGGTACTTGTCGTTGCGGTAGCCCACCATGCTATCCAGCGTGTTGACCGTCTTGTACAGCACCAGCCCGGGCAGCCCCAGCAGCACGTACCAGAAGGCCGGCGCCACCACCGCGTCGGCGAAGTTTTCGGCCAGGCTTTCGATGGCGGCGCGGGCCACGCCGTGCTCGTCCAGGCTTTGGGGGTCGCGGCCGACGATGCGCGACACCGCGTAGCGGCCGGCTTCCAGGCCGTTGTGCTCCAGCGCGCGGGCGACGTCGTCCACATGGTTGAACAGTGAGCGCTGGGCGATCAGGGTGGCGGCGGCGAACACCTCGATCAGCCACAGATGGGGCACCGCACGGGCGACGAAGGCGATGGCCAGGCTCACGCCCACGGCCAGGGCCGCCATCAGCGCCACCAGCACCACGCCGCGCGCCTTGCGGTCGGCTTCGGGCAGCGACGGCTTGTTGAGACGCTTGTCCAGCCGGCCGATCAGGCGGCCGACCAGCACCACCGGATGGGGAGCCAGGCGGAACAGCGGCCCCATCTCGCCGAACACCGCGTCCAGGGCCAGGGCCATGAACAGCATCAGCAGGGCGTCGGGGGAATGGCCGAAATGGGTGCCGAAGGGAAGCATGGCCGGACTTTAGCCCCTGGCAATTCGCAGTGGCAACCCCGGCGGGCATTTCCTATAGTCGGCGCCCTGACCCGGCCGGAGGCAACGACCAGCCGGCAAACCGCACGAAGGCAAGGACCAGGCGCGATGACAGAAAAGATTGGCGTGATGATCTGCGGCCACGGCAGCCGCGACATTGAAGCCACCACCGAATTCGCCTCGCTGGCGCGCCACCTGCGCGAGCGCCTGCCGCAATACGAGGTGGAAAGCGGTTATCTGGAATTCGCCCGCCCCATCATCCGCGACGGCCTGGAGGCGCTGAAGGCCAAGGGCGTCACCCGCGTGCTGGCGGTGCCCGGCATGCTGTTCGCCGCCGGACACGTGAAGAACGACCTGCCGTGGGAGATCAACACCTTCGCCGCCGAAAACCCGCAGATGGAGGTGCAGTTCGGCCGCGAACTGGCGGTGGACCCCATGCTGCTGGCGGCGTCGCGCGCCCGCATCGAGGAGGCCGAGGCCAGGGGCAAGGGGACCGTGTCGCGTGCCGACACCCTGCTGCTGGTAGTGGGCCGCGGCACCAACGACCCGGATGCCAATTCCAACGTGTCCAAGGTGGCGCGCATGCTGTGGGAGGGCATGGGCTTCGGCTGGGCCGAGGTGGCCTATTCCGGCGTCGCCTACCCGCTGGTCAACCAGGCCCTCGACCGGGTGGTCAGGCTGGGCTACCGGCGCATCATCGTCTTCCCCTATTTCCTGTTCACCGGCATCCTGGTCAAGCGCATCTACGACTGGGCCGACGAGGCGGCGGCGGCCAATCCCGCCATCGAGATCATCAACGCCCCCTATCTCAACGACCATCCGCTGGTCATCGACAGCTTCGTCGAGCGGGTCGAGGAAATCCTGGCGGGCGAGACCCACATGAACTGCACGCTGTGCAAATACCGTGAGCAGGTGGTGGGCTTCGAGGCTGCGGTGGGCGCGGTGCAGGCCGGCCATCACCACCATGTGCGCGGCATCGGCACCGATGCGGATCACGACCACGGACATGATCACGATCATGATCATGGGCACGGTCATGGCCACCACCATCACGGCCACCATCACCATGGGCACGGCCATCACCACGACGGCGGCCATGGGCATGACCACGGCCAGGGACACGGGCACAAGTAGGCGGCCATGCTGGCGGACGGTCCGGTCTTCGACGCCTATGTGATGGTGGATTGGAGCGCGGAAGCGCGCCCCAAGACCGGCCCCGACAGCATCTGGTGGACCTGCCTGGAGCGGGGCGCCGCCGGGCTGGAGGAGCGGGCCACCGCCAATCCCGCCACCCGCGCCCAGGCCGAGGCGCAACTGGCCGACCTGCTGTCCGACCTGGCGGCGCGCGGCCTGACCGTGCTGGTGGGCTGTGACTTCAATTTCGGCTTCCCCCAGGGCTTCGCCCAGCGCCTGGGGGCGGGCGACTGGCGCGGCGTGTGGCGCCGCCTGACCGCCGAACTCAGGGACGGCGATGACAACGTCAACAACCGCTTCGCCCTGGCCGCCGAGCTGAACCGCCAGATCTCCGGCGGCGCCGAGCCCTTCTGGGGCCGTCCGGCGGCAATGGACCTGCCTACCTTGGCGCCCACTCGCCAGGGCCATGCCGGCCTGGCCGAGAAGCGGCTGGCGGAAACCCGCGTCACCGGCATCAAGCCGGTGTGGCAGCTGGCCTATACCGGCAGCGTGGGCAGCCAGACCCTGACCGGCATTCCCCGACTGGAGCGTCTGCGCCGCCATCCCTGGCTGGCTGATATTACCCGGGTATGGCCGTTCGAGACCGGTCTCAAGCCGCTGGCCAAGGCGTCGGACTGGCGCATCCTGCTGGCCGAGATCTATCCCGGCCTGCTGGAGGTCAAGCCGGCGGCCGGCGAGGTCAAGGATCACGCCCAGGTGGTCGCCTTGGCCCGCCATTTCGCCGCGCTGGACGGCGACGGCCGGCTGTCCCGGCTGTTCGCCGGCGATCCGGCGCTGTCGCCCGAGGAACGCCAAGCGGTGGAGAGCGAGGAAGGCTGGATCCTGGGCGTCACCACGCCCGACCGGGTGGACATCCATGGCTGGATCAAGGATCCCGCCGCCATCTATGCCGAATCCTTCGCCACCATCCGCCGCGAGGTGGACCTGCGGGCGGTGCCCGCCGACCTGCACGATCTGGTGATCCGGGTGGTGCATGCCTGCGGCATGACCGACATCGCCGCCGACTTGGCGTGGAGCGAGGGTGCCGCCGATGCCGGCCGCCAGGCCCTGGCCCAGGGTGCGCCCATCCTGGTGGATGCCGAGATGGTGGCCCACGGCATCATCGCCCGCAAGCTTCCCCGGGCCAACCGGGTGGTCTGCACCCTCAACGACCCGGTGGTGGCGCCCACCGCCAAGTCCCTGGGCACCACCCGCTCGGCCATGGCGGTGGAGCTGTGGCGGTCGCAATTGGAAGGCGCCGTGGTCGCCATCGGCAACGCCCCCACCGCCCTGTTCCACCTGCTGGAGATGATCGAGGAGGGCGCGCCCCGGCCGGCCCTGGTGCTGGGCTTCGCCGTGGGCTTCGTCGGCGCGGCGGAAAGCAAGCAGGCACTGATCCAGTCGGGCCTGCCCTTCGTCGCCCTGCGCGGCCGCCGCGGCGGCTCGGCCATGGCGGCGGCGGCGGTCAACGCCCTGGCGGGGGGATTGGAATAGAAATGGAAATCCACCACCAAGACACCAAGGCACCAAGCCACCCGTCGAGGGGCAACGGCGTTGCGTTCCGGCACGCCCTCTTGGTGTCTTGGTGGTGAACAAGGAACCTCAACCATGACCCCCTGGCTCTCCGTCATCGGCATGGGCGACGACGGCGTCGCCGGCCTGTCGCCCGCCGCCCGCGCATTGCTGGACGCCGCCGAGGTGGTGGTGGGCGGCGCCCGCCATCTGGCCCTGGTGGAAGGCGGCGCCGAGAAGCGGGAATGGCCGAGCCCGTTCGCCGGGGCGCGTGACCTGCTGGAGTCGTTGCGGGGGCGCAACGTGGTCGTGCTGGCCTCGGGCGATCCCATGTGGTTCGGCATCGGCGCCACCCTGACCCGCTGGGTGCCGGCGGGCGAGATGCGGGTGCTGCCCCATCCCGGCGCCTTCTCGCTGGCCGCCGCCCGTCTGGGCTGGCCGCTGCAGGACTGCCTGTTTCTCACCATCCACGGCCGCCCGCTGGAGGTGCTGCACCTGCACCTTGCCCCCGGCCGGCGTCTGCTGGTGCTGTCCGAGGACGGCCAGAGCCCGGCGGCGGTGGCGCGGCTGCTGGAAAAGGCCGGCTACGGTCCGTCGCGGCTGGTGGTGGCCGAACATCTGGGCGGCGCGGCGGAACGGCTGCGCGAGGCCACGGCGGAAACCTGGGTGGGCGCGGCCGCCGACCTCAACACCATCGCCGTGGAATGCCGGGCCGAGTCCGGCGCCCGCCTGCATGCCGCGGTGCCCGGCCTGCCCGACGACGTCTTCGACCATGACGGCCAGCTGACCAAGCGGGAAATCCGCGCCGTCACCCTGGCGGCGCTGGCGCCCCTGCCCGGCCAGGTGCTGTGGGACGTGGGCGCCGGCTGCGGCTCGGTCGCCATCGAATGGATGCGGACCGGCGGCCGCGCCGTCGCCATCGAGCCCCGCCCCGACCGTTGCGCCCGCATCGCCGCCAATGCCGCCGCCCTGGGCGTGCCCGGGCTGGAGATCATCCGGGGCGCCGCGCCCGATGCGCTGCCCTATTCCGACCCCGACGCCATCTTCGTCGGCGGCGGCGTTTCCGTTCCCGGCCTGCTGGAAGCCTGCTGGTCCAGCCTGCGTCCGGGCGGCCGGCTGGTGGCCAATGCCGTCACCGCCGAGGGCGAGGCGGCGCTGATCGCCCTGCATGCCCGCTTCGGCGGCCAGATGGTGCGCCTCGCGGTATCGCGGCTGGCGCCGGTGGGCGGCTTCCACACTTGGCACCCGGCCATGCCGGTGACCCAGTACGTGGGGAGGAAAGGGGGATGATGCGTCCCGGCCGCCGCTCTTCATTGATCCCGCCATCCATGGGCAACACGGATAAACACGGATGGGCGCGGATGGACACGGATCAGAAACACTATTCCATCCGTGGATATCCATGGATATCCGTGTCCATCCGTGTTGCTCTCGCCACGTCCGACCCGCGCGGAGCACAGCCATGACCGGCACCCTCTACGGCATCGGCATCGGCCCCGGCGACGCGGAATTGCTGACGCTCAAGGCAGTGCGGCTGATCCGGGCCTGCCCGGTGCTGGCCTGGCCGGCGCCGCTGGAGGGCGACGGGCTGGCGCGCACCATCGCCGCCCCCCATGTCCCCGCCGGCAAGATCGAGATCGCCATCCGCCTGTCCTTCCGGCCCGAGCGCGATGACACCGATTCCGTCTATGATAACGCTGCCGCAACGATCGCCGGACACCTGGCGGCCGGGCGTGACGTGGCGGTGCTGTGCGAGGGCGATCCGCTGTTCTTCGGCTCGTTCATCTACCTGCTGACCCGGCTCAAGGACCGCTTCCCGGTGGAGGTGGTGCCCGGCATCGCCTCGCCCATGGCGGCGGCGGCGGCGGCGCTGCATCCGTTGTCCACGCTCGAGGATGCCGTCGCCATCGTCCCCGCCACCCGGCCCGAGGCCGAGATCGAGCGTCTGCTGGCGGCGGCGGATTCGGCGGTGATCATGAAGATCGGCCGCCACCTGCCCAAGGTCCGCCGCGTGCTCGACCGGCTGGACCTCACGGCCAAGGCCCTGGTGGTGGAACGCGCCACCCAGGACCGCCAGCGCATCCTTCCCCTGGCCGAATTGGCCGAGGCCCCGTACTTCTCTCTCATCCTGGTGCATTCATGATCGCCGTCGTCGTCGTCACCCCCGCCGCCCTGCCCGTCGCCCGCCGCCTTGTCGCCGCCCTGCCCGAGGCGCGCCTGCACGGCCTGGCCGGGCGGGTGGATGCCGCCGACGAGGTGTTCGCCGACACCAAGGCCCATATCCGCGCCTTGTTCAAGGCCGGCACCGGCATCATCGGCGTGTGCGCCGCCGGCATCCTCATCCGCGCCGTCGGTCCGGTGCTGGTGGACAAGCAGGCCGAGCCGCCGGTATTGGCGGTGGCGCCCGACGGCTCCTCGGTGGTGCCGCTGCTGGGCGGCCATCACGGTGCCAACGAACTGTCGCGCCGGCTGGCGGCGGCGCTGGAGTCGCACGCCGCCATCACCACCGCCGGCGATCTGAAGCTGGGCGTCGCCCTGGATGAGCCGCCGCCGGGCTGGCACGTGGCCAATCCCGAGGCCGCCAAGCCGGTGGCCGCCGCTTTGCTGGCCGGCGAGCCGGTGCGGCTGGAGGTGGAGGCGGGCGAGGCCGGCTGGCTCCGGCATCTGCCCTTCACCGACGAGGCCGAGCCGGCGGTGCGCGTCACCGACCATCAGGTGGTGGCCGACGAGGCCGAGCCTGCTGCTCAATCCGCCGGTGCTGGCGCTGGGTGTGGGTTGCGACCGTGGCTGCCCGCCCGACGAACTGGCCACCCTGGTGCGCGACACCCTGGAGGCCGAGGCGCTGGCCCCCGGCGCCATCGCCTGCGTCGCCTCCCTCGACCTCAAGATGGACGAGCCGGCGGTGCTGGGGCTGGCGGCGTCCCTGGGCGTGCCGGCGCGCTTCTTCACACCGGAACAACTGGCCGCCGAGGCCCCGCGCCTGAAGACTCCTTCCGAGATCGTATTGAAGGAAACCGGCTGCCCCGGCGTGGCCGAGGGCGCCGCCCTGGCCGCCGCCGGGGCCGAGGCGGAATTGGTGGTGCCCAAGCTCAAGAGCAGGCGGGCCACGGTGGCGGTGGCCCGCGCGCCGGTCGCCATCGACCCCGCCCAAGTCGGCCGCCGCCGGGGCCGGTTGTTCGTGGTGGGCATCGGCCCCGGCACGGCGCAGTGGCGCACGCCCGAGGCCAGTGCCGCCATCGCTGGCTCCACCGATCTGGTGGGCTACGGCCTCTATCTCGACCTGCTGGGCGGGGCGGCGGCGGGCAAGGCCCGCCACGAAAGCAATCTGGGCGCCGAGGCCGACCGCGCCCGCATGGCGCTGGACTTGGCCGGCCAGGGCAAGGTGGTGTCGCTGGTGTGCTCGGGCGACGCCGGCATCTATGCGCTGGCCACCCTGGTGTTCGAACTGATCGACCGCGAGCGCAAGCCCGAATGGCTGCGCACCGAGGTGCAGGTAGTGCCCGGCGTGTCGGCGCTGCAGGCCGCCGCCGCGCGGGCGGGCGCGCCGGTGAACCACGATTTCTGCACCATCTCGCTGTCCGACCTGCTGACCCCCTGGGAAACCATCGAGAAGCGGCTGCGGGCGGCGGCCGAAGCCGATTTCGTCGTCTGCTTCTACAATCCCGTGTCGCAACGCCGCCGCGACCAGCTGGCCCGTGCCCGCGACATCCTGCTCACCGGCCGGGGGCCGGACACGCCGGTGATCCTGGCCCGCCAGCTGGGCCGGCCCGAGGAAAGCGTGCGGATCGTTACGTTGGGCGAACTGACTCCCGACCACGCCGACATGCTGACTTTGGTGATGGTGGGCAGCTCGGAAAGCCGCCGCCTCTCCCTGGGCGGCGCCGAGCGGGTGTATACCCCGCGCGGCTACGCCAAGAAGCTGGTGTAGAACCCGCGCAGCGGCCGGCCGAAGATCACCCGCAGGCCTTCCAGCAGGGCCAGGTCGGCGGCCACGCGGTGGGCGTCGGCCGGACAGCGTGCCAAGTGGTCCTCCACCTCATGGCGGCGATGCAGGCTGAGGCGGTCGTCCACGAAGGCCAGCAGGTCGTTCTCGGTGACCGGGGCGATGGTCATGGCCGCCGCCCTTCCTCGGGTGCCGCGCGCGATTGCTGCGGCCCGGTCTCGTGCACGGCGGGGGAGCAGCGGGCACGCGCCGAATCCAGGCTGCCGGTGGTGTCGACCCGGCAGATGACGATCTCACCGGTAACCCGGTTGATGCGCCATGCCGTCTCGCGGTCGCCCGCCACCATGTCGTAGACGGCGCCTCCGCCGGCCGCTTCCGCCGGGGCGCGGGCCTGCTGCTGCTGTTCCTGGGCTGCGGCCGGCAGCGCCGCCAGCAGCAGGGCCAGACCGATCAGCCGCCCCATGGCCTATTCCTCGTCCGCCTGGGGGGCGGGGCCCGAGGGTTCCGCCGCCAGCTGCTGCAGCATGCCCTCGACGCGGTCGCGCAGGCCGGGGTCGTCCCGCACCGACAGGGCGATCTGGTTGTAGCGGTCCACGGTCATGCCGTCCTGCTCCACGGCGGACTTCATGTCCATCAGGGCGCTTTGCTTGATTTCCTCCAGCCGGGCGGGGTCCTGCTCGTCGCGCATGACCATCATGTAGCCGTGCTGGACGCCGATCAGGCGCAGGAAGGCGGCGACGAAGGCGGACAGCTCGCCGTCGTCGGGCGTGGCGGCGGCGGGTTCCTCCTGCGGGGTGGCGGGGGTGGACTGCTCCACGGCGATGGCGGGCGCGGCGGCGACCAGGGCTGCCCCCAACAGGGCGGCGGCGAAGGGAAAGCGCATCATGGAAACCTCGCTGGGATGGGGCGGCGTCTTAACTTGGCAAATGCCCGCCGCCCGGCCCGTGTTCCCGAAACCGTTGGGTGGGGGGTGCCGCCTCTTTCGGCTGTCGCTAAGACTGGCCTCTGGCGCGGCCGGACGTTATGCTGCCGCCCCTCGCACCCGCCGATCCCAGGATGTCATGACCGTCCATTTCATCGGTGCCGGCCCCGGCGCCCCCGATCTCATCACCGTCCGCGGCCTCAACCTGATCCGTCGCTGCCCGGTCTGCCTGTATGCCGGTTCGCTGGTGCCGGCGGAAATCGTCGCCGAGGCGCCGAAAGGCGCCCGCGTGCTGGATACCGCGCCCATGCATCTGGATGAGATCGTTGCCGAAATGAAGGCGGCGCACGCGGCCGGGCACGACGTGGCCCGGGTGCATTCGGGCGACCCCTCCATCTACGGGGCCATCGCCGAGCAGATGCGCCGGCTGGACCAACTGGGCATCCCCTACGACGTCACCCCCGGCGTGCCGGCCTTCGCGGCGGCGGCGGCGGCCCTGTCCACCGAGCTGACCCTGCCCGACGTCAGCCAGACCATCGTGGTGACCCGCACCGCCGTGCGCTCCAGCGCCATGCCGGCTGGCGAGGACCTGACCTCGCTGGGCCGCAGCGGCGCCACGCTGGCCATCCATCTGTCGGTGAACAACCTGAAGACGGTGGTGGACGAGCTGACGCCGCTCTATGGCGCCGATTGTCCGGTGGTGGTGGCCTATCGGGTATCGTGGCCGGACCAGGATTTCGTCAGCGGAACGTTGGCCGATATCCGCGCCAAGGTGAAGGCCAAGGGCTTCACCCGCACGGCGCTGATCCTGGTGGGACGGGTGCTGGACGGGGCCGACTTCACCGATTCCCGGCTTTACGCCGCCGACCACACCCACGTGCTGCGGCCGGGCGCCTGAAGCGGCGGGCGCATTTTGGCCACAAAGGCGTGCGAAAACGGGTTACTCGTTCGCCGCCTTGAGGACGGCGCGGGCTTCGCTCTCGTCGATCTGGTGCAGGTCGTTCAGATGGATTTCCCAGTTCTCGACGAATTCCCGCACCGCCAGGGACAGGCATTCGTCCAGCGGCCGGCCGGTTTCGGCGGCCAGGGCTTCCAGGCGCTGCTTCAATTCGGTCGGAATGGTGACCGCAAGGGTTTCCATGCTTTCGTCCTCTAATACCGCCGCCCACCGGAAGACAGGCATCCTACATCCAATGCCACGGCGTTGCCAGTTCCGAGACTCCCCGGCCCTATGCTAGAAACCCCCATGCCCGACCGCATTCCCCCTTCGCGCCGCCCGTCGCTGTCGCTTGAGATCGACCCCACCGACCGCCTGATGCCCAGCGGCGGTGGCGAATCACCGCGCGCCGAGGGCGGGCGTTCGGCGCGGCCGCGTACGGCCAAGGCGCCGAAACCGCCCCGGCCGCCCAAGCCGCCGCGCAAGAAGAAGTCCGGCGGCGGGCGCAGCTGGGGCAAGCGGCTGGCGCTGTGGGGCCTGACGCTCGCCATCTGGTGCGGCATCGGCCTGGCCGGCGTGGTGGCCTATTACGCCGTCGACCTGCCCGACATCGACAAGATGACCGCCACCACGCGGCGGCCCAGCGTGGTGTTCGTCTCGGCCGAGGGCGAGACCTTCGCCGCCTACGGCGACATCTACGGCCAGCCCCTGGACCTGTCCGAGATGGCCCCCGTCATCCCCCAGGCGGTGATGGCCACCGAGGACCGCCGCTTCTACAGCCATTTCGGCCTGGACGTCTGGGGCCTGGCCCGTGCGATGGTGACCAACCTGCGCGCCGGCCACGTGGTGCAAGGCGGCTCGACCATCACCCAGCAGCTGGCCAAGAACCTGTTCCTCAAGCCCGAGCGCACGCTCAAGCGCAAGGTGCAGGAACTGCTGATGGCCCTGTGGCTGGAACGCCGCTTCACCAAGGACCAATTGCTTACCCTCTATCTCAACCGGGTCTATCTCGGTTCCGGAACGTTCGGCGTGGACGCGGCGGCCAAGCGCTATTTCGAGGTTTCCGCCCGCAACGCCAACCTGTACCAGGCCGCCGTCATCGCCGGCCTGCTGAAGGCGCCCAGCCGCTACAGCCCGCTGAACGACCCCGAGGCCAGCCACAAGCGCACCGTCGAGGTGCTGCAGAACATGGTGGAGGCCGGCTATATCGACCAGAAGACCGCCGATTACGCCGCGCTGACCGGCGCCGCCCAGATGACCCGGCGCCCGGTGCCGGCGGGCCGCTATTTCGCCGACTGGATCATGTCCCACCTGGACGAGATGGGCGAGGTCCAGGGTAAGGACATCGTCGTGCGCACCACCCTCGACATGGGCCTGCAGCGCAAGGCCGAGGCCGAGCTCAAGGCCATGCTGAACGCCCAGGGGGCCAAGTCGCAGGTGTCCCAGGGCGCGGTGGTGGTGATGAGCCCCGACGGCGCCGTGCGCGCCCTGGTGGGCGGCAAGGACTACGACGACAGCCAGTTCAACCGCGCCAGCCAGGGGCTGCGCCAGCCCGGCTCGTCGTTCAAGCCCTTCGTCTACCTGGCCGCCATGGAAAAGGGCTTCCAGCCCAACGACGTGTTCGACGACGCGCCGGTGAAGCTGGGCAACTGGTCGCCAGGCAATTACAACGGCCGATTCGAGGGACCGGTGTCCCTGCGCCATGCCTTCGCCAATTCAACCAACACGGTGGCGGTGCGTCTGATCGAGGAGGTGGGGCCGCCCCGCGTCATCGCGTTGGCCCACAAGATGGGCATCACCTCGGAATTGCGGAACGACGCCTCGCTGGCACTGGGCACCTCCGAGGCCAGCCTGCTGGAGCTGACCACCGCCTATGCCCCCTTCGCCAACGGCGGCGAGGGCGTCACCGCCTACGGCGTGGAAAGCATCACCGATCCCCAGGGCAAGATGCTGTGGCGCCGCCAGGGCGGCGGCTTCGGCCCGGTCATGTCGCAGCACGCCCTGGCCTACATGCACGAGCTGATGCAGGCGGTGATCACCGAGGGCACCGGCAAGGCGGCCCGGCTGGACCGCCCGGCCGCCGGCAAGTCGGGCACCACCCAGGATTACCGTGACGCCTGGTTCCTGGGCTACACCGCCGATTACGTCACCGGCGTGTGGCTGGGCAACGATGACCAGCGCCACGAGATGAAGAAGGTCACCGGCGGCGGCCTGCCCGCCCAGCTGTGGAAGTCCGTCATGGTGGCCGCCCACAAGGGCCTGCCGGTGCACCCGCTGCCCACCCCCGACCTGTCGCCGCCGCCCATGGCGGGCGACGGCCCCGGCAGCCTGATCCCCGAAGCGGCCGGCGAGGCGGTGCGTTCGGTGGGCAATGCGCTCGACAACCTGATCAACAGCATCTTCGGGCGCTGATCGTGCCGGTGTTCTTCCTGCGCAAGCTGACGGGCGACCATCGCACCTGCGAGGGCAACCGGCGTCTGGGCCTGTCGCTGGCCTTCGTTGCCGGTGCCATGAACGCCGGCGGCTTCATGGCGGTGGACCAGTACACCTCGCACATGACCGGCGTGGTCTCGTCCATCGCCGATGCGCTTGCCATCCACAGCCTGACGGCGGTGCTGACCGGCATCGGCTCGGTGGCGTCCTTCGTGGCCGGCGCCGCCTATTCAGCCATCCTGATCAACTGGGGACGCCACCACCGCACCCATTCGCGCTACGCCTACCCGCTGCTGTGGGAGGCCGCGCTGCTGCTGGTGTTCGGCCTGATGGGCGGCACGCTGGAGCTGAAAAGCGGCTTCGTGCCCATCACGGTGATGCTGCTGTGCTTCCTGATGGGGCTGCAGAACGCCATCATCACGAAGATCTCCAACGCCGAGATCCGCACCACGCACATGACCGGCATCATCACCGATATCGGCATCGAGCTGGGCAAGGCGGTCTATGTGAATTCCCAGCAGGCCTCGCCCCATTACCAGCCGGTGCACGCCAATTTGCGCCGGCTGGCCCTGCTGCTGGGGTTGCTCTCGGCCTTCTTCGTCGGCGGCATCGCCGGGGCGCTGGGCTTCAAATACGTGGGCTACGCCTCGACCCTGCCGCTGGCCGGGCTGCTGACGGTGCTGGCGATGGTTCCGCTGGTGGACGACGTGCGCACCCGCACCCGCCTGCTGCTGCACTACCGGCGGCGGGGATAAAGGATATACGAATGCCCGCCGGGGCGGGCCGTGTCCTAGAGGGCGAAGCGGTGCAGTCCCGGCCCGTGGGCCCTGAGCCAGCGCCTGGGCGCGCGGACGTCGCCCGCCAGCCGCTCCACCACCGCCCAGAAGGCGGGGGAATGGTTCATCTCCACCAGATGGGCGACCTCGTGGGCGACCACGTAGTCCAGCACCCCTTCGGGGGCCAGCACCAGGCGCCAGGAAAAGGCCAGGTCGCCCGCCGACGAGCAGCTGCCCCAGCGTGAGCGGGTGTCCTTGACGGTGATGCGGCCGGGCTTGCGTTCCAGCCGCGCCGCCATGTCGTGGGCGCGGGGAACGATCAGCCGCTTGGCCTCGGCCTTGAGGAAATCGCCGACCCGCCGGCCCACATGCTCGGGCAGGCCGGAGACCAGGATGGCGCCGTCCTCGACCCAGACGCCGCGCCGCGCCCCGGGGGCGTGGCGGATGGCGTGGGACACCCCCAGCAGCGGCACCCGGGCGCCGTCGGCCAGCGCCACCTTGCCGGGCAGCCGGGCCAGCCTCTCGGCCAGCCAGACCCGGTGGGCCAGCAGGAAACGCTCGCCCTCGGCCAGCCGGGCCTTGGCCGGCAGCATGAGTACGGGCCCGCGCACCGGGTCGATGCGCAGCGAGATGCGCCGGGCCAGGGCCGAGCGCTTTACTGTTACGATTGCGGAATGGCCGCCCAGGTCGAGGGTGATGGCTTCCATTCAGCCCTCTCCCGCCTGGCGGGAGAGGGAGGGGCCCACGCAGTGGGAGGGTGAGGGAGCCAAGAAGCACCGAGTCTCCGGCTCCCTCACCCGGCCTTCGGCCACCCTCTCCCGCTTGCGGGAGAGGGGATCAGGGCTCACTCCGCCCATGTGACGATATGATGGTCCAGCGGGCCGGCGCGGTTTTCCGCCACCACCCGGCCGCGCACCGAGATGCCGGCCTCGTGCACCGTGTTGGGGTCGCCCGACACCAGCGGGTGCCACCATTCCAGGTCCTTGCCCTCGGCCAGCAGGCGGTAGGCGCAGGTACGCGGCAGCCAGTGCAGTTCGGGCACCGCGTCGGCGCTCAGCTGGACGCAATCGGGCACATAATCACGCCGGTGCTCGTAGTCCTTGCACTGGCAGGTGCCCAGGTTGAGCATCCGGCAGGCCACGTTGGTATAGGCGATCTCGCCGCTGTCCTCGTCCTCCAGCTTGTGCAGGCAGCACTTGCCGCAGCCGTCACACAGGCTCTCCCACTCCTGCCTGTTCATGGCGTGCATGGGCTTCGTCCGCCAGAACGGTAAGCTTGTCGTGAGAACGGATGAACTCTCGGACATGGGGGTAGATTTCCTCGCGCCAGCGGCGGCCGTTGAAGACGCCGTAATGGCCGACCTTGGGCGCCAGCAGGTGCTTGCGCATGTCCTGCGGCAGGTTGGCGCACATGCGGTGCGCCGCCTCGGTCTGGCCGACGCCGGTAATATCGTCCTTTTCCCCCTCGATCGTCATCAACGCCGTGTGACGAATGAGGGAGGGATCGACCTTGCGGCCGCGGCTGGTCATACTGCCCTCGGGCAGGTGGTGCTCGATGAACACCGTCTTCAGGGTCTGCAGGTAGTACTCGGCGGGCAGGTCCATCACCGCCAGGTACTCGTCGTAGAACTCGCGGTGCTTCTCGGCCGAGTCGCCGTCGCCGCGCACCATGTTGTGGAACAGCTTCAGGTGCTCGCCCACGTGGCGCTCGGGGTTCAGGCTCATGAAGCCCTGCAGCTGCAGGAAGCCGGGATAGACCCGCCGGCCGCGCCCCTCGTGCACGTAGGGAACGGTCTGGATGACGTGGCTCTCGAACCACGACAGCGGCTTCTCGGTGGCCACCTGGTTGACCTTGGTGGGGTTGATGCGGGTGTCCATGGGGCCGCCCATCAGCACCATGGAGCTGGGTTGGCGGGGATCGCCGTCGGCGGCCATCAGCGACACCGCCGCCATCACCGGGATGGAGGGCTGGCAGACGGCCAGCACGTGGGTGTCGGCGCCCAGGAAGTGCAGCAGCTCGATGATGGTCTCGATGTAGTCGTCCAGGGTGAATTCCCCGTCCGACAGCGGCACGTCGCGGGCGTCCACCCAGTCGGTGATGTAGACGTCATGGTCGGGCAGCAGGGTCTCGACGGTGCCGCGCAGCAGGGTGGCGTAATGGCCCGACATGGGCGCCACCACGAGCACGCGGGGATCGCGGCGGTCGGTCTGGCGCTGGAAGTGCAGCAGGTCGCAGAACGGCTTCTCGTAGACCACCACCTCGCGCACCGGCACGTCGACGCCGTCGATGCGGGTGGTGGGCAGGCCGAATTGCGGCTTGGCGTAGCGCCGGGTAGTGCGCTCCACCAGCTCGGCCCCGGCGGCGATGGCCCGGCCCATGGTGGTGTAGGCCACCGGTATCCACGGATGGCTGAAGGTGGTGCGCACCGCTTCGGCCCACAGGCGGGTGGGGCCGAGCACGGCGTGCTGGAACTCATGCAGATGATAGAGCATCGAATCCGGTCCCTTCCCAGGCGTGGCTATCGGATAGTTTTGTTACCCAAAAGTGACAGGCCTTGGCAATAAAATTATTATCTAAAGGGATATTCCCAAGGCATTATTGTTGCGTTCCGCGCTGTCTTGCAATGCGGAAGGCATAGGCTAAAAGGTAGGGGTTAAAAGGGGCTGAACGATGCTGCGCCGCAACAAGATCATGTGGCGGCTGTCCTGGAGCCGAGCTGTTGTCATCGCGCTCTAGCGGCGGTCGATCAGGTGGATGAACGACGCCATCACCGATCCCTGCCGCAGGCCCGCCTGTCCCAGGTCGGTGCCGGCGGCGTCGGCCACGGCGAACAGGGACTCGCCCGCCTGGGTGTCCACCGTGGCGTAGTGGAATTCGTGGCCGCGATACAGGTCGCCTGCCGTACCCAGCGGCGAGTCCGCCAGCAGCCGGGCCTGGCGGTAGCCCAGATGCAGCTTGCGGCGGGCGAAGCTGGTTTCCAGTTCCAGCAGACCGGCCATGGCGTGGCGATGACCGTCGGCATCGGTCAGGCCGCGCCCCAGCACCATGTAGCCGCCGCACTCGCCGAAGATGGGCGTGCCGGCGGCGGCGGCGGTGTGCAGGCCGCCGAGGAAGCGGCCATTGGCGGCCAGCCGGCCGGCATGCAGCTCGGGATAGCCGCCGGGCAGGTAGATGGCGTCGCCCTGCGGCGCCTCGTCGGCCAGGGGCGAGAAGGCGGCGATCTCGGCGCCGGTCCGGCGCCAGCCTTCCAGCACGGCGGGATAGGCGAAGGCGAAGGCCTCGTCGCGGGCCACGGCGATGCGTTGGCCCAGGGGCGGCAGCAACGGCCGGGGAGCCCCGGCCAGCGACGCCGGCCGGGCCAGCGCCAGCAGCCGCTCGACTGCCAGATTATCGGCTATCGCCCGGGCGGCGGCGGCCAGGAAGGCGGCCAGGTCGGGATGCTCGCAGGCCTGCACCAGGCCGAGATGGCGGTTGGGCACCGCCAATTCCTCCAGCCGGGGCAGGAAGCCCAGGATCTCCACCTCGGGGCAGGCGCGCGCGCAGGCCTCGGCGATCATGCGCTTGTGCTTGTCGCCGGCGACCCGGTTGAAGATGACGCCGGCCACGGCCACGCCCGGGCGGAAGCGGGCGAAGCCCTGCAGCACCGCCGCCGCCGAGCCGGTCATGCCGCGCCCGTCCACCACCAGGACCACCGGCCAGCCGGTCAGCGCGGCGATATCGGCGGTGGTGCCCGGCCGCTCGCCCGCGGGCACGTCGGCGCCGTCGAACAGGCCCATCACCCCTTCGCACACCACCACGTCCACACCCGCCGACAGCTCGTCCACCAGGGCGTGCAAGCAGGCCTCGCGCATGGCCCAGCCGTCCAGGTTGAGGCAGGGACGGCCGGTGGCGGCGGCGTGGAAGGCGGGATCGATGTAGTCGGGGCCGACCTTGGCCGAGGCCACCGCCAGCCCGCGCCCGGCCAGATGGGCCAGCAGGCCCAGGGTCATCAGGGTCTTGCCGCTGCCCGAGGCGGGCGCGGCCAGAACCAAGCCGGGCGCCACCATGCTACTTGAGCGTCTTCTTCAACGCCGCGGCCAGGTCGTCGGCGGTGGTGCCATGGGGGAAGTGCGAGACGAAGCGGCCGTCCGGCCCCACCAGGTACAGGATGGAGGAATGGTCCACGGTGTAGGACGAATCGTCGGCACCCTTGGCGCGGGCGGCATAGACCTTGTAGGCCTTGCTGACGGCGGCCACCTGTTCCTCGCTGCCGGTCAGGCCCACCATCCTGGGATGGAAGGCGGCGGCGTAGTCCTTCATCACCGCCGGCGTGTCGCGGGCGGGGTCGACGCTGATGAACACCGGCACCAGCTTGTCCAGTTCGGCTGGGGCCAGCTTGTCCATGGCGCCGGCCACCACCGACAACGAGGTGGGGCAGACGTCGGGGCAGAAGGTATAGCCGAAATAGATCAGCATCCACTTGCCGCGGAAATCCTTGTCGGTGACGGTGCGGCCGTCGCCGTCCACCAGGGTGAAGGGTCCGCCGATGGCGGCCGAGGCGGCATGGTCGGAGCCCGACCACACCATCAGGCGCGAGCCGATGGCCAGCGCCGCCACGACCAGCACGGCCAGCAGGGCGACAAGCGAGGTGCGGCTTTTCTTCACGTCGGCAGTCCTTTCAGGTTCGGGCCTTTCAGGTTCAGGCCTTTCAGGTTCAGGCCACGAGGCGCCAGGCCATGAAGCCCAGCATGCCGGCATTGACCGCCAGCAGCAGCGGCGCCCACCGCAGCATGGGGGTGCGCCAGCGGGAAACGGCGAAATGGCCGATGGCCCCCACCGCCACCAGGGCCGGGGCGGTGCCGGCGGCGAAGGCCAGCATGCCGAAGGCGCCGGCCAGCGGATCGCCGGTGGCCGCCGCCGCCGCCAGGGCGGCATAGAGCAGGCCGCAGGGGATGAAGCCCAGCGCCACGCCCAGCCCCCAGCCCTTGATGCCGGTGGGCGAGGCGAACAGCGGCCGGGCCCAGGCGCCCATGGTGCGGCTCCACCAGCTTTCGCCGCCGCCGCCCAGCAGCGCCTTCAGGCGCGGCACCGCCATGCCCAGCAGGAAGACGGCCGCCAGCGCCAGCAGCGCGGCGGCGAGGAAGCGGAAGCCGCCCCAGCCGGCCAGGGTGCCGGCGGCCAGCCCGCCCACCGCGCCCAGGGCGGCGTAGGTGGTGGCGCGGCCCAGGTGATAGGGCAGCAAGGCGGCGCCGGACAGCCGGCGCCATTCGCTCATCCGCGCCACCGGAATGCGCTCCAGCCGCGCCGCCACCTGGCTCAGCACGAACGGGCCGCACATGCCGGTGCAGTGGGATGCCGAGCCGATCAGCCCGGTGACGAACAGGCTGGTCAGCAGGCCGCCATTGTCGGCCACGGTGACGCGGCAGACGGCAAGGCCGGCGGAGAGGGAGGCGAGCAGGGAATCCATGACGGCGCCAGAATATCCGCTTTCACTCCGGGGTCCACCACGACAATTGTCGGCGCAACGCCACCACGCCGCCCACCACCAGCATGGCCGGCGGCTCCATCGGATGGACGGCGACGTCGGCGACGATGGCGCCCAGCGTGCTTTCCAGCACGGACTGGCGCGGGGTCGAGGCGCGCGAGACGATGGCTACCGGCTCGTCCGGCCGGCGGCCGGCGGCCAGCAGGCGGGCCACCACCTTGTCCAGCTGGCGCAGCGCCATGTAGAAGACCAGCACCTCTGCCCCGCGCGCCAGTCCGTCCCAGTCGAAGCCGGCCGGCACGTCGCCGTCCTGGCCGTGGCCGGTGACGAAGGCGATGGAGGAATTGCAGTCGCGCGCCGTGGTGGGAATGCCGGCATAGGCCAGCCCCCCACCGCCGCCGTCACCCCCGGCACCACGCGGAAGGGGATGCCGGCCTCGGCCAGGGCCAGGGCCTCCTCGGCGCCGCGGCCGAAGACGAAGGGGTCGCCGCCCTTCAGCCGCAGTACCCGCTTGCCGGCGCGGGCCAGGTCCAGCAGCCGGGCGGTGATGGCGCTCTGCTGCGGGCTGGCGTGGCCGCCGCGCTTGCCCATGGCCTCGATGGTGGCGTCCGGGCGGGCCATGGCGACGATGCGCGGGTCCACCAGGGCGTCGTGCACCACATGGTCGGCCGCCTTCAGGGCGTGCAGCGCCAGCAGGGTCAGCAGGCCGGGGTCGCCGGGGCCGGCCCCCACCAGCCAGACGCTGCCGGGGGCGAAATCGGGAAGCTTGGTATCCATCCCCCGGACTATAGGGGATTTGCCGCCGCCGCTCCAGGCGGCGCGCAGATCAGGACGCCGTCTTGCCCAGGGGGTCCAGGTGGGGCTCCATGCCGGCCGCCTTCTGGCTGGCGGCGATGGCTTCGCGCTTGCGGCGCAGGGCCTCGGCCTTCTGCGCCTGCATCTGCAGCACGTAGGGCTTCATGCGCAGGTCCGACTGGATGATGTGGTCCACCAGCCATTCCTTGAGGAATTGCGTCAGGTCGCGCACCATGCGGTCGCGCGCCGGGCCTTCCGGCGCCTTGGTGAATTCGGTGACGATTTCCGACAGCTTCTTCAGCACGTCGCGGTGCGAGCGGCGGTGGCTTTCGTAATAGGGATAGCGGATGGCGAGCTGCAATTCCTCTTCGCGGGCGAAGTGCTCGCCGGTGTATTCCACCAGGCCCAGCAGGACGCGGGCCACCTTCTTGTGGTCGATCTTGCCGGCAATGGCGACTTCAAAGGCATTGATCAGATCGATGAGATGCTTGTGATCGTCGTCGATGGTCTGCTCACCGACGCACATGGCATCGCGCCAAGCGATGGACATCCTGCTTCCCCCCGCGGAAACGGGCCACTCATTATCTAGGGACTTTACCTGAGAATGTTTGCAATTTCCATACACCGGAACGCTGGCGGCGCCCGCGAAACGTGCGCGGAGCGCATATCTGCCCAAGGGCATGCCCGGCCATGATGGCGGGCTCGCACGTGGTGATGGGGGCGGCCCTGTGGGCGGTCACCGCCAAGCTGGGCGGCGGCCCGGCGGGCGATCCCCAGGCGCTGGCGGCGGCGGCGCTGGGCTCGCTGCTGCCCGACATCGACCATCCGCAATCCTGGGCCGGGCGCAAGCTGCGCCCCATCTCGGTGCCGCTGTCCCTGCTGGTGGGCCATCGCGGCATCACCCATTCGGCCCTGGCGGTGCTGGCCTGCCTGGGCGCCCTGATGGTGATGGGGACCGGCTGGATGGCGGCGCCGGTGGTGGTGGGCTACCTCTCGCACCTGGCCGCCGACGCGCTCACGCCGTCGGGGGTGCCGCTGCTGTGGCCCAGCCGCCGCCGCTTCACCCTCAACCTGTGCGAGACCGGCTCGTTCATCGAGATGGGGCTGGTGGCGGCCGTCGCCGTATTGGGCGGCTGGGCCGCGGGCGTGGACATCAGCGCCCTGCCGCGGCCCAGGTTCTAAGCCTATTCGATGCGGGCGGTCTCGTCGAACGACAGGCGGGGTGCGCGCGGATGCAGCACGCTGGGATCGCCATAGCCGATATTGACCAGGAAGTTGGACTTCACCCGGGTGCCGGCGAAGAAGGCGGCATCCACCGTGGCGCTGTCGAAGCCGCTCATGGGGCCGCAATCCAGGCCCAGGGAGCGCAGGGCCAGGATCAGATAGGCACCCTGCAGGCTGCCGTTGCGGAAGGCGGTTTCCTGGATCAGCGGCTCGTTGCCGGCGTACCAGGCCCGCGCGTCCACGTGGGGGAAGGTCTTGGGCAGCAGGTCGATGAAGTCCAGGTCGTAGGCGACGATGGCGGTGGCCGGGGCGGCCATGGTCTTGTCCACGTTGCCCGGCGCCAGCGCCGGCTTCAGCCTGGCCTTGGCCTCGGGCGAGCGTACGAAGACGATGCGCGCCGGCAGCGTGTTCGCCGCCGTCGGGCCCATGCGGGCCAGGTCCCAGGCCTGGCGCAGCAGGGCGTCGGGAACCTCGCGGTCCAGCCATTTGGTGTGGGTGCGGGCCCGCAGGAACAGTTGATCGAGGGCGTCCTCCGTCACCGGGGTGGTCATCGGCCTTCTCCTATCGTAAAAGGTGGACTATTGCCGCCTAGGTTGCGTTCGCTCCGCCCACTGTAGTTGCGCCCGCGCGAAGGGGTTAGGTCTGAATGAGAAACTCTGTGTTTCTGGCAGTGGCGCTCGCCGTGCTGGCGGGTTGGGCCGGCACTTCGGCGCGGGCGGCGGATTCGGCGGTGGTGTTTACCTATAACCGTTTCGGCGATTCCCGTTTTCCCGCCGCCAATACCCGGCTGGACCAGCTTGACGACCAGATCGCCGAGCTGAAGGCGGGCGGCTATTGGGTGCTGCCGCTGTCTCAGGTGGTGGAGGCGCTGCAGCGGGGCAAGCCGCTGCCGGACAAGGCGGTGGCGCTGTCCATCGACGATACCTGGGCATCGGTGTGGCAGGAGGCGTGGCCGCGCTTCAAGGCGGCCGGCCTGCCCGTCACCCTGTTCCTGATCACCGACGAGATCGATCGCGGCGGCCCCGACCGCCTGAACTGGGACAACGTGCGCGAGATGGCGGCTTCGGGCCTGGTCACCATCGCCACCCAGGGCGCCGGCCATCCCCACCTGCCGGCCCTGCCGGCCGCCCTGGCGGCCGAGGACCTGGCCCGCGCCCGCGCCCGCATCCAGGCCGAATTGGGCCAGGTCCCCGACCTGTTCGCCTGGCCCTATGGCGAGATGAGCCGCGAGGCGGCCGAGATCGTGCGCCAGGCCGGCTTCAAGGCGGCGTTCGGCCAGCATTCCGGCCCCATCTGGAGCAGGTCGGACTGGTTCTTCCTGCCTCGTTTTCCCCTCAACGAGACCTATGGCGAGGCCGAGCGCTTCCGTCTGGCGGCGCGGTCGCTGCCGCTGCCGGCGGTGGACGTCACCCCCGACGACCCCAGGCTGGGCGCCAATCCGCCCGCCTTCGGCTTCACCCTGTCGCCCGAGGTGCCCGGCGCCGAGCCTGCTGGCCTGCTACACCACCCACGAGGGCCGCGCCATCATCGAGCGGCTGGGCCCACGCATCGAGGTGCGCATGGGCAAGCCGCTGCCCCAGGGCCGCTCGCGCATCAACTGCACCGCCCCCACCCTGGAGGGCCGCTGGCGCTGGTTCGGCTGGCAGTTCCTGGTGGAGTGATCGTTTTCCCGGAATCCGGTGAGGATAGTGCGTAAGCGCACTGCGTCATGGCCGGGCCATGACGAGCGGGAACTCCGGGTGTTCCGGCCCAAACGAAAACGGCGCCCCTGGGGGCGCCGTCCGCTTGAAAGCCTGGGTGGCCGGCCTTACTCGACGGCCTGTACCGCCACCACTTCCGGCACGTAGTACTTCAGCATGTTCTCGATGCCGTGCTTCAGGGTGGCGGTGGAGCCTGGGGCAGCCCGAGCACGAGCCCTGCAGGTGCAGATAGACGATGCCGTCGTCGAACGAGCGGAAGATGATGTCGCCGCCGTCCTGGGCCACCGCCGGGCGGACGCGGGTGTCCAGCAGCTCCTTGATCTGCTTCACCACCTCGGAATCCGCCTCACCGCCCTCGGCGCCGCCGGCCGATTGCAGGATCACCGGCTGGCCGGAATTGTAGTGGTCCATGATGGCGGCCAGCACCTGCGGCTTCAGCACCGGCCAGTCCATGTCGCTCGCCTTGCCCACGGTGATGAAGTCGCCGCCCAGGAACACGCTGGTGACACCTTCGACGTCGAACAGGCGGCTGGCCAGCGGCGACTGGGCCGAGCCTTCCTTGGTCAGGAAGTCGGCGGTGCCGTGGCCCATGACGTCGCGGCCAGGCAGGAACTTCAGGGTGGTGGGATTGGGAGTGGGTTCGGTCTGGATGAACATGAAAGCCTCGTGGAAACGTCGCGGGAGGTGCGGTGGCGCGTAGCGAAAGCCAATAGAGGTAAATGGCCTTCCCCCCGGCATGAGTCAAGGGAAAGACCAAGCGCGGCGCTAGGGCGCTTCCGTCTTTGACGGAAGCGCCCTGCCTTGGGCCGCCCCGGCCCCGCGCGGGCTTATCGCAATTCCGCCGAAGCCGGAATTGCTCTAGGCGATGGCCTCGATCTGCTCGTTGCTCAGGTTGCCGGGCACGATGGTGATGGGCACCCGCAGCTTGCCGACGAACTTGCCGGTCACCGCGGTGACCAGCGGGCCGGGTCCGCCGGGGCCGGTGTCGGCGGCCAGCACCAGGATGGAAATCTGCGGTTCCTCGTCGATCAGGGTGATCAGTTCCTCGCGCGGGTTGCCTTCGCGCACGTAGAGCACCGGCAGGTGTCCCGAGATCTCGTTGACCTCGGTGGCCATGCGCTGCAGCAATTCCTCCGCCTCCTGGCGGGCTTCGGCGCGCATCAGGTTGCCGATGGTGGCGAAATGCTGGAACTCGGCCGGCTCCACCACCCGCAGCAGGGCGACGCGGCCGCCGGTATTGCGGGCGCGGCGGCAGGCATAGCGCAGGGCGGCGCGCATTTCCTCGGTGTCGTCCACCACCACCAGGAAAACTCGGGTCTCGGGCATGGGCGTCCTCCCCTTGGCCTGTTTGTGGCTCTCAGCCTATTTGTGGCTCGCGGCCTATTTGCGGAACGCCACGGCGGCGGCCCAACCGGCGCTGGCCGCCAGGATGATGGCGATGATACCGTAGAGAGCCGCCTGCTGGTGGGCGAAATCGTACAGATCGGCGCCCAGCCCGATCTTGGAGATGACCAGCGGTGTGGTCTGTGCGCTGATCACCTCGCCCTTGGCGATCAGGTACACCTCCACCAGATAGGTTCCCACCGGCACGTTGGCGGGGAAATGCACGTCGGTGCGGAACAGGCGGTTGCCCAGGAAGCCGATGTCGTGCACGCGGTCGCCGTACAGGCCCTGGACCTGCTTCAGCCGCACCAGGGCCTGGCGGTACTCGGCCACGTTGGCGTCGCGGTCGCGGGGATGGATGTCGAAATCCAGGCTGTCCAGGCCGATCTGGTGCTGTTCCAGCACCGACGACGGCGCCACCTCGGGCAGCGGCCGGGTCGAGGCGACCCGGTAGAACGAGGGCGCGTTCGACACCTCGGCCACCCCGGAATTCATCCAGATGCCCACGGTGCGGGCCTTGCGCCGCACGATCTCCGAGCGGTTGGGGCCGCGCACCACCACCACCACGTCGCCGCCCTCCACCTCGTCCACCGCGCCGAACAGCAGCACGTCGGTGCCGGCGAAGCCGGTGGTGATGGCGACCAGATGGCGCGACAGGTCGGCCACCAGCGGTTCGGCGGCGCGGGCGGGGGCGCAGGGGGTGGCGGCGGGCAGGAACAGCAGGCCGGCCAGGGCGAGAACGCGCAGCATGCCGGCCCCTCCCCCCGCCGCGATCATTGCGCCAGCTTGTCGGCGATTTCCGCCAGTTGGGCCCGCGCCCGCAGCAGGTAGAAGCCCTGTGCGGTCAGGTGGCTGGGCACCAGGGCGCCGTCGGGAGCGCCGTTGAGCACCACGGTAGGGCGAAGTGCGGCGGCGGCCTTCAGGGATTCCACCATCTGGCGCCACTGGGCGCCCAGTTCGCGCTCGGACAGCGCCTGGGCGTAGTCCCAGCCCAGTTCGCGCAGGATCAGCCCGTAGGCGTAGACGGTGCCCTTGGTGCGGTAGAAGACATCGTCGGCGCCGCCGTTGAACACCGCCGGATGGCCCTCGGCCAAATACTGGTCGATGGTGGCCGACACCGCGCCCAGGTCATGGCCCACTACCTTGACCAGGGCGGCCAGGGTGGCGGCGCCACGGTCCAGGCCGGGTTCGCCGGCGGCGGCGCGGCGATTGAATTCCACCAAGTTGCGGGCGGCGTTGCGGTACTGCTTTTCCGACGAGGCGGTGGGCGACCACGAGGTGGAGGGGTCGAACTTCCACACCGTACCGGGATATTTCAGCAGGCCGGCGGCGCGTTCCAGGTCCAGGGACGGGCCCTGGCCGGCATCGCTGACATCGGCCAGGGCACGGGTGAAGCGGGCGCCGGCGGCGACGATGCCCTGCTGGAAGTTGGGCATGTCGTCCAGCCACCAGGTGGGCAGGTAGAAGGGGTCGTTGGCGGACCACTGGTTGCGGTCCACCTCGCGGAACACCAGATGGGCGGTGATGGCGACGGCGCGACTCTGGCGGGGTTCCACCGCCTCGGCGCGCTCGTCCGGGTTGTCGTCGATCTTGCTGGCGGCCAGGGTGCCCGCCACCAGGGCGCCCAGCACCACCGCCACGCCCAGCGGCGCCAGCCACCAGCGTGACGCCGCCAGGCCGAGGGGGAAGACGCGTCCACCGCCGGGCGGCGGCAAGAAGCTCGAACTCGCGGTCGGGCAACGGCGTCTGATCGGTCATGGTGCTCTCTTGGGTGGGCGTCTTATCCAGTTGCTTACGATGCCCGCCCGGCCAACGCAAGCACGCCGAAGGAAATGGGCCGTGGCTTTACTTCCGTCGCCGCATCATCGCCTTGATTTCGGCCAGGCGGGCGGCGCCGGAGACATGGGCGGCGATGGCGAAGACCAGCAATCCCGCCGCCACCAGCATGGCGACGATCACCAGCGCGGCCAGGGTGTGGGTCGCCTGCGGCCATGCCCACAGCCTGCCCGCATAAAGTGCCGCGGCCATGGCGGCGGCGGCGGCCAGGATGCGCGGCGCCCGTGCGCGCAGGCGCTTGTCCATGGCGAAGAAGCCGCGCCGGCGCAGGATCACCGCCAGCGCCGCCACGTTGAACCAGGCGGCCAGGGCGGTGGACAGCGCCATGCCCACATGGGCCAGCGGGCCCACCAGGGCCAGGTTCAAGGCGACGTTGAGCGCCATGGTGGCGCCCGCCACCTTGACCGGGGTGCGGGTGTCCTCGCGGGCGAAGAAGGCCGGCGTCAGCACCTTGACCAGCACATAGGCCGGCAGGCCGACGGCGAAGGCGACCAGGGCGCTCGCGGTGGCGGCGGTCTCGGCCGGGCCGAAGCTGCCGCGCTGGAACAGCACGCGGATCACCGGCTCGGCCAGCACCATCAGGGCGGCGGCGGCCGGCAGGGTCATCAGCAGGGCGAATTCCATGGCGCGGTTCTGGCTGTCGCGGGCACCGTCCAGGTCGCCCGCCTTCAGCTGGCGCGACAGCAGCGGCAGCAGGGCGGTGCCGATGGCGATGCCGACCACGCCCAGCGGCAGCTGGTTCACCCGGTCGGCATAGTTCAGGTACGACACCGCGCCGTTGGCGACGGTGGACGCGATCATGGTGTTGATGACCAGATTGACCTGGTAGACGCCCGCCCCCACCGCGCCGGGGACGATGCGCTTGCCCAGCAGCCTGACCTCGGGGGAGAGGCGCGGCCACACCACCCGCAGCGGCATGCCCGCCTTGCGCACCGAGACCATGAGCCAGGTGAACTGCGCCACTCCGGCGGCGAAGGTGCCCCAGGCCAAGGCGTGACCAGGGGTCTCGGTGAAGGGGGCCAACGCCCACAGCCCGGCCATGGCGACCACGTTCAGCAGCACCGGGGTGCCGGCGGCGGCGGCGAAGCGCCCCAGCGAGTTGAGCACGCCCGCCTGCAGCGAGGTCAGCGAGATGAACAGCAGGTAGGGAAAGCAGATGCGCGACAGCTCGGTGGCGATGGCCAGCTTTCCCGGCACCTCGCCGAAGCCGGGCGCCAGGGCGTAGATGGCCCAGGGCATGGCCAGCTCCACCAGGGCGACGAACATGCCCAGCACCAGCGCCATCACCGCCAGCGCCTGCTCGGCGAAGCTGCGCGCCTCGGCCTCGCCCTCCGCCGTCAGCTTGCCGGTGAACAGCGGCACGAAAGCAGCGTTGAAGGCGCCTTCCGCGAACAGCGAGCGGAACAGGTTGGGAAAGCGGAAGGCGACGAAGAAGGCGTCGGCCACCGCGCCCGCCCCCATGTATTGCGCGATCATCATCTCGCGCATCAGGCCGGTGATGCGCGACAGCATGGTGAAACCGCCGACGGTGGCGATGGATCGGACGAGGCTCATGGAGAGGGGTTTAGCCGAAAATCAGTAAATTAACCACCAAGGGCTCCAAGGGCACGAAGGTGATCGAATGGCGGAGAAGTTTCCGTCACCCGGCCAGTTTGGCGCCCTTGGTGGCGGACCCTTTTATTCCGCCGCCTTGGTCGTCGGCTTGGCGGCGGGGTCCTGCAGGGCCTTCAGCAGTTCCTCGCGCACTTGGTCCAGCTTGCGTTCGTGGCTGACCTTCAGGCCGAAGATGTCCTTGACGTAGAACACGTCCACCACCCGCTCGCCATAGGTCGAGATGTGGGCCGAGGCGATCTGCAGGCCGGCCCGGGTCATGGCGGCGGTCAGCGCGTACAGCAGGCCGGGGCGGTCGCGGCCGTTGACCTCCAACAAGGTGTGGTTGGTGGAGGCCTTGTTGTCGATGATGACGCGCGGCGGCACCTTGAACACGTGGGCGCGGGTGGGCAGCTTGCCCTTGCGGGCCAGCAGCTCCTTTTCCAGCCGCATGCGGCCAGACAGCACCTGCTCCACCACCGTGGACAGCTTGGCCAGCTTGGGCGGCGAATCGAAGGCGCCGCCCTCGGAATCCTGCACCCAGAAGGTGTCCAGCGCCATGCCGTTGGCCAGGGTGATGATCTTGGCGTCGACGATGTTGGCGCCCGACACCGCCATGGCTCCGGCGATCTGCGAGAACAGGCCGGGATGGTCGCTGGTGTAGACGGTGATTTCGGTGACGGAACGCTTTGAATCCACCCGCGATTCCACCGTCAGCGGCGCGTGGGACGCTTCGGCCTCGCGCACCAGCCGGGCATGGCGCAGGTGGGTGGCGGTGTCGAACGAGGTCCAGTAATTGGGATAGCCGCGCCCCAGATGGGCGTCGATGTCGGCCTCGGGCCATTTGGCGGCGGCCAGCTCGGCGCGCAGGGCGTCCTGGGCCGCCTGGATGCGCGATTCGCGCCCGGCCGCCAGGCCGCCCAGCATGACCTCTTCCGAGCGCTGGTACAGCTCGCGCAGCAGGCCGCCCTTCCAGCCGTTCCACACGTTGGGGCCGACGGCGCGGATGTCGGCCACGGTCAGGCACAGCAGCAGGCGCAGCCGCTCGGGGCTCTGCACCCGCGCGACGAAATCGGCGATGGTCTTGGGATCGTCGATGTCGCGCTTGAAGGCGATGCGGCTCATGGTCAGATGCTCCTGCACCAGCCAGGCCACCGTCTCGGTCTCGGCCTCGGACAGGCCGAAGCGCGGGCACAGCTTCTTGGCCACCTCGGCGCCCAGGACGGAATGGTCGCCGTTGCGGCCCTTGGCGATGTCGTGCAGCAGCACCGACAGGTAGAGCACGTCGCGCGACGCCACCTTGTGGATGACTTCCGAGGAGACCGGCGCGTCCCCCTTCAGCTCGCCGTTCTCGATGGCGTGCAGAATGCCGATGGCCTGCACCGTGTGCTCGTCCACCGTGTAGACATGGTACATGTCGTACTGCATCTGGGCGACGACGCGGCCGAAATCGGGGATGAAGCGGCTCATCACCCCGGCCTCGTTCATGTGCCGCAGCGCCACCTCGGGGTTCTTGCGACTGGTCAGCATGGCCATGAACAGGCGGTTGGCTTCCTTGTCCTCGCGCACCTTGGCGTCGATGCGCCTGAGGTTGCGGTGCACCAGGTCGAGCGCGCGGGGATGGATGTCCAGGTCGTTTTCCAGCGCCGCGTGGAACAGGCGGATCATGGCCACCGGGTCCTTCTCGAACTGGTCGTCGCCGACGCAGTTCAGGCGGTCGCCCTCCATCTTGAAGCCCGATACGGTGCCGCGCTTGAGCGACAGCAGGCGGCCCAGCCGCAGCTTGGGCTTGCGCTTCTGCTGCTCCTCGGCCAGGGCGCAGAACAGGCGGGTCAGGTCGCCCACGTCCTTGGCCACCAGGAAGAAATGCTTCATGAAGCGCTCGACCCCGCGCGAGCCGGCGCGGTCGGCATAGCCCATGCGGCTCGCCATCTCCTGCTGGACGTCGAAGGTCAGGCGGTCCTCGGGCCGGCCGGTCAGGTAGTGCAGGTGGCAGCGCACCGTCCACAGGAAGTTCTGCGCCTTGGCGAAGCGCTTTTCCGCCTCGCGCGAGATCAGCCCGGCCTCCACCAGCTGGCCGATATGCTTGACCCGGTACAGGTACTTGGCCAGCCAGTACAGCGTGTGCAGGTCGCGCAGGCCGCCCTTGCCTTCCTTGACGTTGGGCTCCAGCACGTAGCGGGTGTCGCCCATCTGTCCGTGGCGGGCGTCGCGCTCGGCCAGCTTGGCCTCGACGAATTCCTCGGTGGAGCCGGCGATGACGTCGTTGCGGAAGCGGTTCTGCAGGTCGAAGAACAGCGCCTGGTCGCCCCAGATCCAGCGCATTTCCAGCAGCGCCGTGCGGATGGTCAGGTCTTCCTTGGCCTGGCGCACGCATTCATCGGCCGAGCGGGTGGAATGGCCCACCTTCAGCCCCATGTCCCACAGCATGTACAGGATGTATTCGACGATCTGCTCGTGCCACGGGGTGCGCTTGTAGGGGGTCAGGAACAGCAGGTCGATGTCCGAGTGCGGCGACAATTCGCCGCGGCCGTAGCCGCCCACCGCCACCAGGCTCATGGCCTCGCCCTGGGTGCGGATGCCTTGCGGGAATTCGTGCTCGGCGGCGAAGTCGTGGACGGTGCGGATCAGCTGGTCGATGAGGAAGCAGTTCTCCTTCACCGTCTCGGCGCCGTTGCCGCGCCTGTCGAAGCGGGCGCGGATCTCGGCGCGGCCGGCGTTTAACACCTCCTTGAACACCTCCAGCACCTTGGAACGGCGCTTGACCTTGGGCAGGTCAAGCGCCACCACCTCGCCCAATCGCTGGATCAGGGCGCGGCGGTCGATGATGGCGCGCTGGGCGGAAATGTCGGGCATGGACCACCAGATGGGAAACGCGGAAGGCGGATTATAGGGTCCGTTTTCCGCCCCGTTCCACACGTTTTGGAATTGCTTAAAGCGGCGGCAAACCGTGCCTAAAGGGTGATCATCGCGGCGGCGGGGATGTCACGAGGAACACAGATGAACACAGGCGCCTTCGGCGCACACAGATGAACACAGATTAGAAAAAATCCATCTGTGTTCATCTGTGTCCATCGGCGTTCATCTGTGTTCCCCGATCCTCATCGTCACCGCACCAAACCCTTCAGCTCGTACAGCAGGTCCAGGGCTTGGCGGGGGGTGAGTTCGTCGGGGTTGGTGGTGCGCAGCCGCTCCTCGGTGGCGCTGGGTTCGGCAACCACCTCCGCTGCCGCCCGGGGCTTGGGTTTGGCCAGGGCGGCGAACAGGGGCAGGTCGTCGGCCAGGCGGGCGACGGCGTTGCTTTCCTCGCCCTTCTCCAGCGCCGACAGCACCTCCTCGGCGCGGTGCACCACCGCCGGCGGCAGGCCGGCCAGGCGGGCCACGTGTATGCCGTAGGAGCGGTCGGCCGCGCCGGCCGCCACCTCGTGCAGGAACACCACGTCGCCCTGCCATTCCTTGACCCGCATCTGGTGGCAGGACAGCTGCGGCAGCCGCGCGGCGAGCCGGGTCAGCTCGTGGTAATGGGTGGCGAACAGGGCGCGGCAGCGGTTGACCTCGTGCAGGTTCTCCACCACCGCCCAGGCGATGGACAGGCCATCGAAGGTGGCGGTGCCGCGGCCGATCTCGTCCAGGATCACCAGGGCGCGCGAGCCCGACTGGTTCAGGATGGCGGCGGTCTCCACCATCTCCACCATGAAGGTGGAGCGGCCGCGGGCCAGGTCGTCGGCGGCGCCGACGCGGCTGAACAGGCGGTCGACCACGCCGAGATGGGCGCTTTCGGCGGGCACGAAGCCGCCCATCTGGGCCAGCAGCGCGATCACCGCGTTCTGGCGCAGGAAGGTGGACTTGCCGGCCATGTTGGGGCCGGTGATCAGCCACAGGCGCTGGCCGTCGGACAGGTCGCAATCGTTGGCGACGAAGCTGCCGGCATGGGCGCTGGCCAGGGCCGCCTCCACCACCGGGTGGCGGCCGCCCCTGATCTCGAAGGTCAGGCTGTCGTCCACCACCGGGCGGGTCCAGCCTCCCTCCACCGCCAGCTCGGCCAGGGCGGCGGCCACGTCCAGGCCGGCCAGGGCGCGGGCGGCGGCGGCGATGTCGGGGCCGCGCGCCACCACCTCGCCGACCAGATCGTCCAGCAGTTCCAGGCTCCAGCGCCAGGCTGCGCTCGGCGGCGCCCTGGATCTTGCCGGCCAGCTCGATCAGGCTCGGAGGTGGTGTAGCGCGCCGCATTGGCCATGGTCTGGCGGTGGATGAAGCGCTCGTCCAGCTTGTCGGCCTGCTTGGACGGCACCTCGATGTGGTGGCCGATGATGTTGTTGTGGCGGATCTTGAGCGAACTGACGCCCGTTTCGTCAGCGTAACGGCGCTCCAGCCGGGCCAGCATGCCGAAGCCCTCGGTGCGGAGCGTCTTCAGTTCGTCCAGCGCCGGGTGGTAGCCGGCGGCGATGAAGCCGCCGTCGCGGGCGTTGAGCGGCAGCTCCTCGGCCAGGGCGCGGGTCAGCCGGTCCACCAGGGCGGAATGCTCGCCCAGGCCTTGGGCCAGCTTGGCGATGCCCTCGGGCGGCGCCTCCAGCCCGCCGGTGGCGAGCGTGTTGCGCAAGCTCGGCGCCTGGGCCAGGGCGTCGCGCACATTGGCGAGGTCGCGCGGGCCGCCGCGCCCCAGGCTCAGGCGCGACAGGGCGCGCTCCACGTCGGGGCAGCGTTTCAGGGCGTCGCGGATGGCCTCGCGCACGCCTTCGTTGTCCACGAAGAAGGCGATGGCGTCCAGCCGGCGCTCGATGGCGGCGGGATCGGTCAGCGGGGCGGCCAGCCGCGCCGCCAGCAGGCGCGCGCCGGCGCCGGTCACCGTGCGGTCGATGGTGGCGAGCAGCGAGCCCCGTCGCTCGCCCGACAGGGTCTCGGTCAGTTCCAGGTTGCGCCGGGTGGCGGCGTCGATCTCCATCACCGCGCCCTGGGCCAGCCGGCGCGGCGGGTTCAGCCGCGGCAGCTTGCCCTTCTGGGTCAGTTCGACGTAATCCACCAGGGCGCCGCCGGCCGCCAGGCTCGGCGCGCGAGAAGGCGCCGAAGCCGTCCAGCGCGCCGACGCCGTACAGGGCCTCCAGCCGGCGGCGGGAATTTTCGGAATCGAAACGGACGCTGGGCAGCGGGGTCAGGATGGACTTCCACTCGCCCCAGGTCTCGAACAGGGACTCGGTGTTGAGCAGGCGGTCGGGCACCAGCAGCTCGCCGGGACCGAGCCGCGCCAGGGCGGCGGCCAGCTGGCGGGCCTCCATGGCCTGCATGGCGAAGTCGCCGGTGGACACGTCCACCCAGGCCAGGCCCAGCATGCCCTGGGCCTCGGCCAGCGCCGCCAGGTAGTTGTTGGCGCGCGCGTCCAGCAGGTTGTCCTCGGTCAGCGTGCCGGCGGTGACCACGCGGATGACGTCGCGCGCCACCACCGATTTGGAACCGCGCTTCTTGGCCTCGGCCGGGTCCTCGGTCTGCTCCGCGATGGCGACGCGGAAGCCCGAGCGCACCAGCTTGGACAGGTAGACCTCGTACGAGCGGACGGGCACGCCGCACATCTGGATATCCTCGCCCAGATGCTTGCCCCGCTTGGTCAGGGCGATGTCCAGCGCGGCGGCCGCCTTGACCGCGTCGTCGAAGAACAGCTCGTAGAAATCGCCCATGCGGTAGAACAGCAGGCAATCGGGATGGGCGCGCTTGATGGCCAGGTACTGGGCCATCATCGGGGTGACGTCGGGAGAGGCGGCGGGAACGTCCGGGGTCTGGGCGGTCACAGCGGGAAATCCGGGAACAGCGGGCTCGGGCCGGCACGTTAGCATGAAGCCGGGCCGGTGCAAGTCTGCCCTCGCTGTCACAGGAGTTTCGCTGCCGCCGGGCCGGCGCAGGCGCTACCATGCCGCCCTTTCTGTCCCCTATGCAGGTGTCCGGCGATGGCGCACAATATTCCCCCCGGCAACCTAGGCAGGAGGGTCCCGTGACCGCCACCAACACCACCACCGCCCCGACCCGTGAGGTCGTCGGCACCTTCGCCGACCGCGAGCATTTCCAGGCCGCCGTCGACGCCCTCATCCAGGCCGGCTTCGCCCGTACCGACCTGTCGGTGCTGGCCTCCCACGAATCCATCGATGCCGCCACCGGGCGCGAGGGCCGCGCCTGGAAGGACGCGCTGATCGCGCTGACCGGCGAACTGAAATACGAGGGCCCGCTGGTGGCCGCCGGGCTGATCGCCCTGGCCGCCGGGCCGGTGGGCGCCGTCATCGCCGGGCTGGTGGCGGCGGGCGTGGGCGGCGTCGCCGCCAAGGAATTGCTGGACGAGGTCGCCGCCCTGCCCGATTCCGAGGAATTCGCCAAGGCGCTGGCCGCCGGCAGCGTGATCCTGTGGGTTTCGGCCGCCGATGCGGACCGCGAGGTCAAGGCCAAGGCGGTACTGCACGACACCTCTGCACAGAATGTCCATGTGTTCGAGCGCAAGGCGCGGTAAACCGGGCGCCCTTTGAACAAACATCGCGAACAACCATCGCATCGCCCGCCAGGAAGTCCTTCATGACCGACCACACCAGCCCCGCCGACCGCGGCCAGGCCGACCTCGAGCGCGAAACCCTGCTGATGCATGCCTCGGGCCGTCCCGGCAAGATCGAGGTGACCCCCACCAAGCCGCTGACCACCCAGCGCGACCTGTCGCTGGCCTATTCGCCCGGCGTCGCCTTTCCCTGCCTGCACATCGCCAAGGACCCCTCGCTGGCCTACGACTACACCGCCAAGGGCAACCTGGTGGCGGTGATCTCCAACGGCACCGCCGTGCTGGGGCTGGGCGACCTGGGCGCGCTGGCCGGCAAGCCGGTGATGGAAGGCAAGGCGGTGCTGTTCAAGCGCTTCGCCGACATCGACGCCATCGACCTGGAGGTGGATACCCGCGACATCGACGAATTCGTCAATTGCGTGCGCTTCCTCGGCCCCAGCTTCGGCGGCATCAACCTGGAAGACATCAAGGCGCCGGAATGCTTCGTCATCGAAAGCCGCCTGCGCGAGATCATGGACATCCCGGTCTTCCATGACGACCAGCACGGCACCGCCATCATCGCCACCGCCGGCCTGCTCAACGCGCTGGACCTGACCGGGCGGCGCATCGCGGACACCAAGGTGGTGGTCAACGGCGCCGGCGCCGCCGCCATCGCCTGCGTCGAGCTGATCAAGGCCTCGGGCATCCGCCACGAGAACGTCACCCTGTGCGACACCAAGGGCGTCATCTACCAGGGCCGCACCGAGGGCATGAACCAGTGGAAGTCGGCCCACGCCATTCCCACCAAGGCCCGCACCCTGGACGAGGCGCTGGAAGGCGCCGACGTGTTCATGGGCCTGTCGGTCAAGGGCGCGGTGACCCAGGCCATGGTCAGGACCATGGCGGACAAGCCCATCATCTTCGCCATGGCCAATCCCGATCCCGAGATCACCCCCGAGGAGGTGCGCCAGGTCCGCGCCGACGCCATCGTCGCCACCGGGCGCTCGGATTATCCCAACCAGATCAACAACGTGCTGGGCTTCCCCTATATCTTCCGGGGCGCGCTGGACGTGCGCGCCAGCACCATCAACGAGCAGATGAAGGTGGCCGCCGCCCGCGCCATCGCCCAGATGGCGCGCGAGGACGTGCCCGACGAGGTGGACCGCGCCTATGCCGGCCGCCGGCTTCGTTACGGCCCCGAATACATCATCCCGGTGCCCTTCGATCCGCGCCTGATCGCCGCCATCCCGCTGGCGGTGGCGAAGGCTGCCATGGAGTCGGGGGTGGCGCGCAAGCCCATCATCGACATGGAGGCCTACCGGAAGGAGCTGTCGGCCCGCCTCGACCCCACCGCCGCCTCGCTGCAGGCCATCGCCGAGAAGGTGAAGGCCAATCCGCGCCGGGTGGCGTTCGCCGAGGGCGAGGAGGAAAAGTCCATCCGCGCCGCCCTGGCCTTCAAGGCCGCCGGCTACGGCACGCCGGTGCTGATCGGGCGCCACGAGCGGATCCGCGAAACCATGACCCAGATGGGCCTGCCCGGCTTCGACAGCCTGGAGATCGTCAACGCCCGCGTCTCGGACCGCCGCGACCATTATGCCGAGGCGCTCTACAAGCGGCTGCAGCGCAAGGGCTTCCTGCAGCGCGACGCCGCCCGCCTGGTCAACCAGGAGCGCAACATCTGGGGCGCCCTGATGGTGGCGGAAGGCGACGCCGACGCCATGGTCACCGGCCTGACCCGCGCCTACTGGCAGGCCTTCGACGAGGTCAAGCGCGTCATCGACCCGGCTCCCGGCGCGGTGCTGCTGGGCCTGAACATGATGGTGGCCAAGGGCCGCACCGTGTTCATCGCCGATACCACCGTGCACGAGCTGCCCACCGGCGAGGAGATCGCCGACATCGCCACCCAGGCCGCCGCCAAGGTGCGCCAGATGGGCACCGAGCCCCGGGTGGCGCTGCTGTCCTTCTCCAATTTCGGCAACCCGGCCAGCCATCCCTCGGGCCGCGTGCGCCAGGCGGTGGCCATCCTGGACAAGCGCAAGGTGGACTTCGAGTATGACGGCGAGATGGCCGCCGACGTGGCGCTGGATCCCGAGCCTGCTGAAGCACTATCCCTTCTGCCGCCTGTCGGGGCCGGCCAACGTGCTGGTCATGCCTGGGCTGCACTCGGCCAACATCTCGTGGAAGCTGATGCAGAAGCTGGGCGGCGGCACCGTCATCGGCCCCATCCTGGTGGGCCTGGACAAGCCGATCCAGATCACCTCCATGGACGCGACGGTGAACGACATCGTCAACATGGCGGTGCTGGCCAGCTACGACGCCATCGGAGCCTGAGCCGCATGGATCGCCGCGCCCCCCTCACCACCGGCCGGATCGTCACCGCGGCGGTGCTGCTGTCGGTGCCCACGGCGGCCATGCTGGTGGTGATGGTGGCGCTGCTGAAGCTCGACATGATGGCCGCCATCCTGGGCTGGGCGGTGGTCACCGTGCTGGTGGGGCTGCTGGTGCGGCCTTACCTCGCCTCGCTGATGGCGGTGACGTCGTGGGCGCGGGCGCTGGCGGCCGGTTTCGACACCAAGCCGCCGGTGATCGAGCGCGAGGCCCCGGTGGCCGAGATCGTCGGCGCCATCGGCCAGCTGCGCCGGGCGTGGCAGGGCCGCCAGCACCTGCTGGCGGAATCGGCGCGCTGGAACGAAACCCTGTTCGACAACCTGCCCGACCCACTGATCCTGCTGTCCGAGGACCGCCGCGTGGTGCGGGTCAACCAAGCGGCGCTGGCGGTGTTCGGCTCGGCCATCATCGGCCGCGACCTGGCGGCGGTGCTGCGCGACCCCCAGGTGCTGGAAGCCACCGACGAGGTGCTGGCCGGCGTCTCGGGCCGCGAGGGCGAGTTCACCCTGCCGGTGCCGGTGGAGCGGTCGTTCCGGGTCCGGGTCGAGCGCCTGGGCTCGCGCGCCATGGACGACACCGTGGCGGTGCTGGCGTTGCACGACCTCACCGCGGTCAAGCGCATGGAGCAGATGCGCGCCGACTTCGTCGCCAATGCCAGCCACGAATTGCGCACGCCGCTGGCCACCCTGCTGGGCTTCATCGAGACCCTGCGCGGTCCCGCCCGCGACGACCCGGATGCGCGTGAACGCTTCCTCATCATCATGCAGGAGCAGGCCTCGCGCATGGCCCGGCTGGTCAACGACCTGCTCTCACTCTCGCGCATCGAGCTGAACGAGCATTCCAAGCCCAGCCAGAAGGTGGATCTGGGTCGCGTGGTCGAGGTGGCGGCCGAGGCCCTGCAGCCGCTGGCCAAGGCCAAGTCCATGACCATCGTGCCCAAGCTGCAGCCGGGCGCCCGCATGGTGGTGGGCGACTCCGACGAGCTGGCCCAGCTGGTCCAGAACCTGTTGGACAACGCGGTCAAGTACGGCCGCGACGGCACCGCGGTCGAAGTCAGCCTCCGTCTGCCCGAAACCCTGCCCGCCACCGCCGGCAACACCCTCAGGCCGGGGGGGCGGTGGTGTTCGCGGTCAGGGACCGGGGCGAGGGCATCGGCAAGGAGCACCTGCCGCGCCTGACCGAGCGTTTCTATCGCGTCGACACCGCGCGCTCGCGCAAGATGGGCGGCACCGGCCTGGGCCTGGCCATCGTCAAGCACATCGTCAATCGCCACCGGGGCGCCCTGGTGGTGGATTCGGTCATCGGCGAGGGGTCCACCTTCGCCGTCTACCTGCCCAGCGCCGAGGAGGCTCCGGAAAGCGTGCGCGCCGCTGGCTAGGACGCTTGGTTTGGTGTTAGCCCTCTGGCTTCGCGGCCATCAGCCGTTCAAGAAACACAGATGAACACAGGCGCCTGACGGCGCACACAGATGAACACAGATAAGGAAGGCCTATCTGTGTTCATCTGTGTTTATCGGCGTTCATCTGTGTTCCATGGAACCGATGTCGCCAGAGTCCACACCTAGGACGGCAGGCCTTCGCCCGTGCCGCCCTGGGCTTCGGGCTCCTCCGGGGCGACGTTGTGGCCGCCGCACTGGCCGCACTTGAACACGATGGGCACTTCCAGGCGGCGGAAATTGAAGCTGGTCAGCATCTTGTGACCGCAATGGCCGCACAGATAATCCTCGCCACCCTGCCCCACGGTGGACAGGCCGGTGTCGAACACCTGCCTCTCGCCCACGTCGCGGGCGCTGATGGCAATCAGGACGATTTCCGCCATAAGGTGTTTCCTTCCTGTAATGAAATTACCAGCCGGCGGCCACGCCATCGGCGCGGGGATCGGCGGCGCCCTCGATCAGGCCGTCGGCCCGGCGCACCAGGGCGCCGGCATGGCCCATGATGGAATCGAAGGGCGCCACCCTCTCCACGTTGTGTCCCAGCGCCGCCAATTCCGCCGCCAATTCGGGCGAGAAGCGCGCCTCCAGCTTGAGGTCGGTGCCGGGCTGGCCGTCCACCGCCCGGCCGTAGACGAAGCGCGGCGCCGTCACCGCCGCCTGCAGGGACTGGCCGTACAGCACGGCGCGGGTGAAGATCTGCGCCTGGATCTGCGGCTGGGAATCGCCGCCCATGCTGCCCCACACCATGGTGCGGCCGTCCTTCAGCCGCGCCAGGGCGGGCGACAGGGTGTGGAGGGGCTTGCGCCGGGGCTCCAGGGCATTGCGGTGCTCGGGGTCCAGCGAGAACGAAACGGCGCGGTTGTGCCAGGCGATGCCGGTGCGCGGCAGCACCACTCCCGAACCGAAGGCGTGGTACAGGCTCTGGATGAAGCTGACGGCGCGGCCCTGGCCGTCGATGACGCCCAGCCACACGGTGTCGCCGTCCTGCAGCGTCTGGTTGGCGGGACGGGCGCGGGCGGGGTCCACGTCACCGGCCAGGCGGTCGAGCAGGTGGTCGGACAGATAGGTGGTGGCGTGCACCGACATGCGGTGGGGGTCGGTGATGTGGCTGTCGCGCACCCCATAGGCGATCTTGGTGGCCTCCACCAGGGCGTGCACCCAGGCGGCCTCGTCGGGGCCGGCCGCCTTCAGGCGCTGGTACACCCCCAGCAGGATCAGCGAAGCCAGGCCCTGGGTGGGCGGCGCGGTGTTGAACAGGGTGCCGCCGGCCAGGCCCAGGGACAGCGGGCGGCGGCGCATGCCGCGATGGCGGGCCAGGTCCTCGGCGATCAGCGGCGAGCCGGCATCGCGCAGGTCCTCGGCCATGCTCCGCGCGATGTCGCCGCGATAGAAATCGTCCAGCCCCACTTCGGCCAGCCGCTCCAGCGTGGCGGCCAGGGCGGGCTGGGGAATCGGCATACCCACGGCGGGGAGCTTGTTCCGTACCAGGAATGTCTGCGCGAAGCCCGGGGCCTTGCGCAGCGCCGCCAGATTGCGGCGGGTGGCGGCCTCCTGGTGGGCGGTGACGGCGGCGCCTTCGCGGGCGTAGTGGATGGCGTCCTCGAACAGCCGCTCCAGCGGCATGCCGCCGCCCCATTGCGCGGACACGTCCAGCGCCAGCTGCCAGCCCGACACCGCCCCGGCCACCGTGGCGGCGGCCAGGCCGCCGCGCGCCGGCACCGCCTTCAGCTTTTCCGCGCGGTAGAGATCGCGCTCCACCCGCACCCCCGAGGCGCCCGAGCCGTCGATGGAGACCGGCGGCTTGCCCGGCTCGGCGATCAGCCAGAAGCCGTCGCCGCCCAGCCCGGTCATGTGAGGATAGACCACCGACAGGGCGGCGGCGGCGGCGATGGCCGCCTCGATGGCGTTGCCGCCCTCGCGCAGGACCGCCAGTCCGGCCTGCGAGGCGAGGTGGTGCGGGGTGGTGATCATTCCCCGCCGGCCCATGGGGGTATTCAGCATGTCCCGTCCATCCGAAACTCCGGCCGGCCCTTTATCGCGTATCGGGGCGCGGCCCGTCCAGAGGGCGGCGGGGAAATTTGCGCCGGACCCACTGGCCGGACGATTGCTTTCCCGCCCATCGGCGGTATGTAATGCCCGCCGCCATCACGAAAGGCACCCCGCATGACCACGCCCGACCACACCATCTCGACCCTGCCGCTGTCCTGGGCCGACATCCACCGCGACACCCGCATCCTGGCCGGCATGCTGGCCGAATTGCCGCCCTTTTCGGGTATCGTCGCGGTCACTCGCGGCGGCCTGGTGCCGGCGGCCATTCTGTCGCGCGAACTGGACATCCGGCTGGTGGAGACGGTATGCGTCTCCACCTATGACGACCGCGACATCCGCGACCCCCAGGTGATCAAGTCCCTGGCCGGCGATGGCGCCGGCTGGCTGGTGGTGGACGATCTGGTGGATACCGGCGCCACCCTTCAGGTGCTGCGCGGCATGCTGCCCAAGGCCCATTTCGCCACGGTCTACGCCAAGCCCAAGGGCCAGCCGCTGGTGGACACCTTCGCCACCGTCTTCGCCCAAAGCACCTGGATCGCCTTCCCCTGGGACCCGCCGGGCAAGGGGAGCTGAGGCTGTCCGGAGTCTGCGGCTCCCTCACCCTCCCGCTTCGCGGGTCCCTCCCTCTCCCACGTGCGGGAGAGGGTGCTGGAGCGTAGCGGAAGCGGGTGAGGGACCACGGACTTACCCCGCCAGACTTCGCAGCACGTAGTGCAGGATGCCGCCGTGGCGGAAGTAGTCCACCTCGTCCAGGGTGTCGATGCGCGACAGCACCGGGAAGGTCTGCTGGCTGCCGTCGGCGCGGGTCAGCGTCACCGTCAGTTCCTGGCGCGGCTTCAGGCCGGCGGCCATGCCGGTGACGGAGAACGTTTCGGTTCCGTCCAGATGCAGCGTCTTGCGATCGATGCCGTCCTTGAACTGCAGCGGCAGCACGCCCATGCCCACCAGGTTGGAGCGGTGGATGCGTTCGAAGCTTTCGGCGATCACCGCCTTGACCCCCAGCAGGTTGGTGCCCTTGGCCGCCCAGTCGCGGCTTGAACCGGTGCCGTATTCCTTGCCGGCGACGACCACCAGGGGCGTGCCCTCGTCCTTGTAGAGCATGGCGGCGTCGTAGATGGAGATGACGTCGCCCTCGCCCTTGAACCTGGTGGCGCCGCCCTCGACGCCCGGAACCATCTCGTTCTTGATGCGCACGTTGGCGAAGGTGCCGCGCGTCATCACCTCGTCATGGCCGCGCCGGGCGCCGTAGGAGTTGAAGTCCGCCGGGGCGACGCCGTGCCCGGTCAGCCACAGGCCGGCCGGGGCGGTCTTCTTGATGTTGCCGGCCGGGCTGATGTGGTCGGTGGTGATGGAATCGCCCAGGAGGGCGAGCGGCCGCGCCTCGACGATGTCGGTTACGTCCTCGGGCGGTTGTTTCGACATGCCATCGAAATAGGGCGGGTTCTTGATATAGGTGGAGCCGGCGTCCCAGGCATAGGTCTTGCCGGTGGCCACCTTGACCCGCCGCCATTCCTCGGTGCCGGTGAACACGTCGGCATAGCGCTGGCGATAGGAATCCGGGCTCAAGGACGCGGCCACGGCGGCCCGCACCTCGTCGCTGCTGGGCCAGATGTCCTTGAGGAACACCGGCTGCCCGTCGGCGCCGGTGCCCAGCGGCTCGGTGGTGAAATCCAGGTTCATGGTGCCGGCCAGGGCATAGGCCACCACCAGCGGCGGCGAGGCCAGGTAGTTGGCCTTCACCTGCGGGCTGATGCGGCCCTCGAAATTGCGGTTGCCCGACAGCACGGCGGCCACCACCAGGGCATTCTCGTCGATGGCCTGGGCGATGGGCTCGTCCAGCGGGCCGGAATTGCCGATGCAGGTGGTGCAGCCGAAGCCGGCGATGGTGAAGCCCAGCGCGTCCAGCGGCCCTTGCAGGCCGGCGGCCTTCAGATAGTCGGGCACCACCTGGGAGCCGGGCGCCAGCGAGGTCTTCACCCACGGCTTGGTCTTCAGCCCCTTCGCCACCGCCTTCTTGGCCACCAGCCCGGCGGCCAGCATGACGTTGGGGTTGGAGGTGTTGGTGCACGAGGTGATGGCGGCGATGACCACGTCGCCATGGCCGATGGAGCCGCGCCCGTCGGACAACGGGACCTTGCGCGCGATGTCGGCATTGGCCTGGAGCCCCGGCAGCGCCTCGGCGAAGCCCGTCTTGGCGCGGGCCAGCGCCACCCGGTCCTGCGGCCGCTTGGGGCCGGCCAGCGACGGCTCGACGCAACCCAGGTCCAGTTCCAGCGTGTCGGTGAAGATGGGATCGGGGGTGCCGGCGTCCCGCCACAGTCCCTGGGCGCGGGCATAGGCCTCCACCAGCGCCACCTGATCGGCGTCGCGGCCGGTGAACTGCAGGAAGCGGATGGTCTCGGCGTCGATGGGGAAGAAGCCGCAGGTGGCGCCGTATTCGGGCGCCATGTTGCCGATGGTCAGGCGGTCGGGCAGGGCCATGGAATCCAGGCCGGGGCCGAAGAATTCCACGAACTTGCCGACCACGCCCTTGGCCCGCAGCATCTGGGTCACGGTGAGGACCAGGTCGGTGGCGGTGACGCCCTCGCGCAAGGAGCCCGACAGGCGGAAGCCGATGACCTCGGGGATCAGCATCGAGATGGGCTGGCCCAGCATGGCCGCCTCGGCCTCGATGCCGCCCACGCCCCAGCCCAGCACCGCCATGCCGTTGACCATGGTGGTGTGGGAATCGGTGCCCACCAGCGTGTCGGGATACGCCACGCCGTCCGCGCTCCACACCACCTTGGCCAGATACTCGCAATTGACCTGGTGGCAGATGCCGGTGCCGGGCGGCACCACGCGGAAATTGTCGAAGGCGGTGGAGCCCCAGCGCAGGAAGGCGTAGCGCTCGCCGTTGCGCTGGAACTCCAGCTCCATGTTGCGGGCCAGCGAATCGGGCCGGCCGTAGGAATCCACCATCACCGAGTGGTCGATGATCAGGTCCACCGGCACCAGCGGGTTGATGCGCCGGGGGTCGCCGCCCAGCTTGGCCACCGCGTCGCGCATGGCGGCCAGGTCCACCACCGCCGGCACGCCGGTGAAGTCCTGCATTAGCACGCGGGCGGGACGATAGGCGATCTCGCGTTCGCACAGCCCCTTGTTGTCGCCCCAGGCCGCCACCGCCTTGACGTCGTCCACGGTGACCGAGCGCCCATCCTCGTGCCGCAATTGGTTCTCCAGCAGCACCTTGATGGTGAAGGGCAGGCGCGAGACGTCGCCGATCTCGCCCTTGGCGGCGTTCAGGTCGAAATAGTCGTAGGTGCGGCCGCCCACGGAGAGGGTGCGGCGGGTCTTCAGCGAGTCTTGACCGGGCATGGGTTTCCTCCAGGCGCGAAGCGGGCCTTTAGGGAAAAATGTAGGACGGCCGGACCCGTCGCGCCATGGGGCGGCGGTATGTGGTTCCTTCGCGCCATGCCCCGCCACCTCCTACCCCGGCCAAGAAAAACCCCGCCGGTTTCCCGGCGGGGGTAAGGCTTGAGCTCTCTTATTATTGAAGGCTGGGCCTTACACCGCCACCTTGTCGGCGACGGCGCGGAAGGCCTCGATCTGGTCGAAGTTCATGTAGCGGTAGATGTCGGCGGCCTTGGCGTTGACCACGGTCACCTGCTCCAGGTACTCGGCCGGGGTCGGGATCTTGCCCATCAGGGCGCAGACCGCGGCCAGCTCGGCCGAGCCCAGGTAGACGCGAGTGTCGATGCCCAGGCGGTTGGGGAAGTTGCGGGTCGAGGTGGACATGGCGGTCGAGCCCTTGCGCACCTGCGCCTGGTTGCCCATGCACAAGCTGCAGCCGGGCATCTCCATGCGGGCGCCGGCCTTGCCGAGGACGCTGTAATAGCCCTCCTCGGTCAGGATCAGGGCGTCCATCTTGGTGGGCGGGGCGATCCACAGGCGGGTCGGGATGTCCGACTGGCCGTTGAGGATCTTACCGGCGGCGCGGAAGTGGCCGATATTGGTCATGCACGAGCCGATGAACACCTCGTCGATCTTGTCGCCGGCGACCTCGGACAGCACTTTGACGTCGTCGGGGTCGTTGGGGCAGGCGACGATGGGTTCCTTGACGTCGGCCAGATCGATCTCGATCACCGCGGCGTAGTCGGCGTCGGAATCGGGCTCCAGCAGCTGCGGGTTGGCGATCCAGGCTTCCATGGCCTTGATGCGGCGGCCCAGCGTGCGGGGATCCTCGTAGCCCTCGGCGATCATCCACTTCATCAGGGTGATGTTCGAGTTCATGTACTCGATGATCGGTTCCTTGTTCAGCCGCACGGTGCAGCCGGCGGCGGAACGTTCGGCCGAGGCGTCGGTCAGCTCGAACGCCTGCTCGACCTTCAGGTTCGGCAGGCCCTCGATCTCCAGGATGCGGCCGGAGAAGATGTTCTTCTTGCCCTTCTTCTCCACCGTCAGCAGGCCCTGGCGGATGGCGTAGAGCGGGATGGCGTTGACCAGGTCACGCAGCGTGACGCCCGGCTGCAGCTCGCCCTTGAAGCGCACCAGCACCGATTCCGGCATGTCCAGCGGCATGACGCCGGTGGCGGCGGCGAAGGCCACCAGGCCCGAGCCGGCCGGGAACGAGATGCCGATGGGGAAGCGGGTATGCGAGTCGCCGCCGGTGCCCACGGTGTCGGGCAGCAGCAGGCGGTTCAGCCAGGAATGGATGACGCCGTCGCCGGGGCGTAGCGCCACGCCGCCGCGGGTGCTGATGAAGGCCGGCAGGGTGCGATGGGTATCGACGTCCACCAGCTTGGGATAGGCGGCGGTGTGACAGAAGGACTGCATGACCATGTCGGCCGAGAAGCCCAGGCAGGCCAGGTCCTTCAGCTCGTCGCGGGTCATCGGGCCGGTGGTGTCCTGGCTGCCCACGGTGGTCATCTTGGGTTCGCAATAGGTGCCGGGGCGCACGCCCTTGCCCTCGGGCAGGCCGCAGGCGCGGCCGACCATCTTCTGGGCGAGCGAGAAGCCCTTGCCGGTGTCGGCGGGCACGCCGGGCAGGCGGAACAGGGTGCTGGGGGCCAGGCCCAGGGCCTCGCGCGCCTTGGCGGTCAGGCCCCGGCCGATGATCAGCGGAATGCGGCCGCCGGCGCGCACCTCGTCGAAGATCACCTCGGACTTGACGGTGAACTCGGCGATGACCTTGCCGTCCTTGAGCGCCTTGCCCTCATAGGGGCGCAGCTCGACCACGTCGCCCATGTTCATCTGGCCCACGTCCAGCTCGATGGGCAGGGCGCCGGCATCTTCCATGGTGTTGTAGAAGATGGGGGCGATCTTGGTGCCCAGGCAGACGCCGCCGAAGCGCTTGTTGGGGACGAAGGGGATGTCCTCGCCGGTGAACCACAGCACCGAGTTGGTGGCCGACTTGCGGCTGGAGCCGGTGCCCACCACGTCGCCCACATAGGCGACCAGGTTGCCCTTGGCGCGCAGGTCCCCGAGGAACTTGACCGGGCCGCGCACGCCGGCCTCTTCCGGCTCGATGCCGGGGCGCGGGTTCTTCAGCATGGCCAGGGCATGCAGCGGGATGTCGGGGCGGCTCCAGGCGTCGGGGGCCGGCGACAGGTCGTCGGTGTTGGTCTCGCCGGCCACCTTGAAGATGGTCACGGTCAGCGAGGCGGGGACCTCGGGGCGCGAGGTGAACCACTCGGCGTCGGCCCAGGACTGGACCACCGCCTTGGCATTGGCGTTGCCCTTGTCGGCCAGTTCCTTGACGTCGTGGAAGTAGTCGAACACCAGCAGGGTCTTCTTCAGTCCCTCGGCGGCGACGGAGCCCACCTCGGCATCGGCCAGCAGCTCGATCAGCGGCTTGATGTTGAAGCCGCCCAGCATGGTGCCCAGCAGCTCGGTGGCGAGGCCACGGCCGATCAGCGGCGACTTGACCGCGCCCTTGGCCACGTCGGCCAGATAGGCCGCCTTGACCTTGGCGGCATCGTCCACGCCAGCGGGGACGCGGTAGGTGATCAGCTCCACCAGGGCCTGTTCCTCGCCCTTGGGCGGGCTCTGCAGGAGGGCGACCAGCTCCTCGGTCTGCTTGGCCGAGAGCGGCAGGGGCGGGATCCCGAGGGCGGCACGCTCGGCGACATGCTGGCGATAGGCTTCAAGCACGGACATCCTCCGCAGGGCTGATTATGACTGGAATTTTTTCCGGCTCGCCCGCCCGGGGGACGACGAAACCGGATGCGCCTGCGCTTACACCATAAAATCACGCCGGAGTCCAGTCCGACTATCCATTCGGGCGGGATTTTCACCACCCGGCCCACCCTTGCCCCTGCCGGCGATGCCCCATAAAATAGCCACATTCCGGCGGCTTCCTTGGGCCATAGGAAGACCCTGATCACCGCTGCGGCCGATTCCCCGGACCTTTCGGCCGCCCGCGAAGGGTCGTTCGGCGGCCGGCGCGTTCTGCCCCCCTTCGCGCCGGCCGCCTCCTTGCCTCCCCGCACTCCTCGCTGCCGATTTTGTCGGTTATGGCTTCCGGCAAAGCCTAACTTCTGCCATACAGCCGGGATGCGTTTCGATCCCCCTCCTCCTGATTTCATCGGCCGCGCCCTGGGTTGCATCCGCGGCGGCCGGCCGGTGTTCGCCGGCCTGGACTTCCGGGTGGCGCCGGGCGACGCCCTGGTGCTGCTGGGGCCCAACGGCTCGGGCAAGTCCAGCCTGCTGCGGGTGATGGCGGGATTGCTGCGCCCCACCGTCGGACAGGTGCTGTGGGGCGAGGTGGCGGCGGCCGAGGATGCCGAGGCCCATGCGGCGCGCACCCATTACGTCGGCCACCACGACGCCATCAAGCCGGTGCTCAGCGTGGCCGAGAACCTGCGCTTCTGGGCGCGACTGCACGAGCCCCACGCCGCCACCGCGGCGCGCGCCGTGGACGGCGCGCTGGAGCGGTTCGGGCTGGCGCATCTGCGCGAGATTCCCGGCAAGATGCTGTCGGCCGGCCAGAAGCGGCGCACCAATCTGGCCCGCCTGCTGGCGGCGCCCTCGCCGCTGTGGCTGCTGGACGAGCCCACCACCGCGCTCGACAGGGGCTCCATCAAGGTGCTGGAGGCGGTGATGGCCGAGCATCGCGCCCAGGGCGGCATGGTGGTGCTGTCCACCCACCAGGACGTGGACCTGCCCGGTTCGCGCGAGCTGCACCTGGACCGGTTCACCCCCGAAAGCTGGGAGGAGGAGGCCGAATGACCCGCTTCCTCGAAGTCATCCGCCGCGACCTCCGCCTGGCGCTGCGCCAGGGCTCGGACAGCATCATGGTGGTGACCTTCTTCGTGCTGACGGTGGTGCTGTTCCCCTTCGGCATCGGCCCGGAATCGGGCGTGCTGGAGCGGGTGTCGGCCGGCGTCCTGTGGGTGACCGCGCTGCTGGCCTCGCTGCTGTCGCTGGACCGGCTGTTCCAGGCCGATTACGAGGACGGCTCGCTGGAGCTGCTGGTGCTGACGCCGACGCCGCTGGAGGTGGTGGTGATCGCCAAGGTGTGCGCCCACTGGCTGACCACCGGCCTGCCGCTGCTGGTGGCGGCGCCGGTGCTGGCGGTGCTGCTGCACATGAATGCCGACGGTTTCGCCACCCTGATGCTGACCATGCTGGTGGGAACGCCCATCCTGTCGCTGATCGGCGGCATCGGTGCCGCCCTGGTGCTGGGAGCGCGGCGTGGCGGCGTGCTGCTGTCGCTGCTGATCCTGCCGCTCTACGTGCCGGTGCTGATCTTCGGCGTGGGCGCCATCGACGCCGCCGTGCAGGCCCGCGATGCCACCCCCCACCTGCTGATCCTGGCCGGCCTGCTGGCGGTGGCCCTGCCGCTGTCGCCCTGGGCCACGGCGGCGGCGCTGCGGCAGGCGCTGGAATAACGCGGGGAAAGGTACCTGTCGACCCTCCGTCATGCCCGTGCTTGACACGGGCATCCACGCGTTTCCGCCTCACCAGTTGTTTCTACGCAGGAATTTGCGGTGCCACGTGGATGCGCGGGTCAGGCCCGCGCATGACGAGCAAGGGGTTCCCCGGAGTCCGGCAAAGAACCAAAGAAAAAGGCGCCTTTCGGCGCCTTTCCCTTCAACCTTAGTCCTTGGCGGCGCGTTCCGCCTTCTTGCGCTCGTTGGGGTCGCGCAGGCGCTTGCGCAGGCGGATGGACTTGGGCGTCACCTCCACCAGTTCGTCGTCCTGGATGTAGGCGATGGCCTGCTCCAGGCTCATCTTGCGCGGCGGCGTCAGGCGCACCGCCTCGTCCTTGCCGGCGGCGCGGATGTTGGTCAGCTGCTTGGCCTTCAGCGGGTTCACTTCCAGGTCGTTGCCGCGGGAGTGCTCGCCGATGATCATGCCTTCGTAGACCTTGACGCCCGAGGGGATGAACATGGGACCGCGGTCCTCCAGGTTCCACAGGGCATAGGCGACCGCCTCGCCGGTGGCGTTGGAGATCAGCACGCCGTTGCGGCGGCCCTCGATGGCGCCCTTGTAGGGGGCGTAGCCATGGAACACCCGGTTCATCAGGCCGGTGCCGCGGGTGTCGGTCAGGAACTCGCCGTGATAGCCGATCAGGCCGCGCGACGGGGCCAGGAAAGTGATGCGGGTCTTGCCGCCGCCCGAGGGGCGCATGCCGGTCAGCTCGGCCTTGCGCAGGGTCATCTTCTCGACCACCACGCCCGAGAATTCCTCGTCCACGTCGACGAAGACCTCCTCGATGGGCTCCATCCGCTCGCCGCTCTCGTCGGTCTGGAACAGCACGCGCGGACGCGACACCGACAGCTCGAAGCCTTCGCGGCGCATGGTCTCGATCAGCACGCCCAGCTGCAGTTCGCCGCGGCCGGCCACCTCGAAGGCGTCCTTGGACGCCTGCTCGGTGATGCGGATGGCGACATTGGATTCCGCCTCGCGCGCCAGACGGGCGCCGATGACGCGGCTGGTGACCTTGTCGCCCTCGGTGCCGGCCAGCGGGCTGTCGTTGACCGAGAAGATCATGGCCAGGGTCGGCGGGTCGATGGGCTGGGCCTTCAGCGGCTCGGTCACTTCCGGCGCGCACAGGGTGTCGGCCACGGTCGGCTTGGTCATGCCGGAGATGCAGACGATGTCGCCCGCTTCGGCGGTATCCACCGGCACGCGCTCGATGCCGCGGAAGGCCAGGATCTTGGCGGCGCGGAACTGCTCGATCAGGTTGCCCTCGCGGTCCAGGCCCTTGACCGCCATGTTGGTCTTGACCACGCCGGTATGGATGCGGCCCGTCAGGATGCGGCCCAGATAGGGGTCGGCCTCCAGGGTGGTAGCCAGCATGGAGAAGGGCTTGTCCAGATCGCGGGTCGGCGGCGGCACGTGGCGCACGATCAGGTCGAACAGGGCGGACAGATCCTGGCGCGGGCCTTCCAGCGAATCGTCGGCCCAGCCATCGCGGCCCACCGCGAACAGGGTGGGGAAGTCCAGCTGGTCGTCATCGGCGTCCAGCGCGGCGAACAGGTCGAAGCACTCGTCGTGCACCTCGTGCGGGCGGGCGTCGCCGCGGTCCACCTTGTTGATGACCACGATGGGGCGCAGGCCCAGGCCCAGCGCCTTGCCGGTGACGAACTTGGTCTGGGGCATGGGGCCCTCGGCCGCGTCCACCAGCACCACCACGCCATCCACCATGGACAGGATGCGCTCCACCTCGCCGCCGAAATCGGCGTGGCCGGGGGTGTCGACGATGTTGATGCGGATTCCCTTCCACTCGACCGAGGTGCACTTGGCCAGGATGGTGATGCCGCGTTCCTTTTCCAGGTCGTTGGAGTCCATCACCCGCTCGGCCACCTGCTGGTTTTCGCGGAAGGTGCCGGACTGCTTGAGCATGGCGTCGACCAGGGTGGTCTTGCCATGGTCGACGTGGGCGATGATGGCGATGTTTCTGAGTTCCATGGGACTTTCGTTACGCGGTCTGAACGGAGTGGTGGGGGCCGAGCTTTTCGGCGGCCAGTTGGGCCAGGGGGCGCTCGGGACGGGCGCCCACGTGGGAGATCACCTCGCCGGCGGCGATGCCGCCCAACATTGCGCATGTGGCGAGGTCGCGGCCCTGTGTAAAGCCGTAAAGGAAGCCGGCGGCGTACAGGTCGCCGGCGCCGGTGGTGTCGACCACCTTGATTCCGCTTTCGGCGGCGATGACGTGGACGTCGTCGGCGGTGACCACCACCGAGCCCTTGGCGCCGCGGGTGACGGCGGCGACCTGGGCGTGGCCGCGCACCTGGCGGACGGCCTCGTCGAAGTCGGTGGTCTGGTACAGCGAGGTCAGCTCGGCCTCGTTGGCGAACAGGATGTCCACGTGGCCGCTGACCAGCTCCAGGAAGGCGGCGCGGTGGCGGTCGACGCAGAACGGGTCCGACAGCGACAGCGACACCAGCCGGCCGGCCTTGTGGGCGGCGTCGGCGGCCTTGAGGAAGGCGCGCTTGGCCAGCGGTGGATCGTACAGGTAGCCTTCCAGGTAGGTGACCTCGGAATTGGCGATCACCGTCTCGTCCACGTCGTCGGGGGTCAGCTCGATGCAGGCGCCCAGATAGGTCAGCATGGTGCGCTGGGCGTCGGGAGTGACCAGCACGAAGCAGCGTGCGGTGGACGGCCCGCCCTTGGCGGCGGTGGTGGGGAAGTCCACCCCGGCCTTGCGGATGTCGTGGCCGAACACTTGGCCCAGCTGGTCGTCCTTGACCTTGCCCATATAGACGGCGCGGCCGCCCAGCGAGGCGACGCCGACGATGGTGTTGGCGGCGGAACCGCCCGAACATTCGATGCCGGGGGCAACCGCTCGTAGATGCGCTCGGCCTGCTCGGCATCGATCAGCGTCATCACGCCCTTGGACAGGTCGAGTTGCCGCAGCAGGGCGTCGTCGGCATGAACCAGCACGTCCACGATCGCGTTGCCGATGCCGGCGACGTGGTACCGGGTATCCACCATGGTTTCAGTCTCTAAGTGATCTCGCGCGCGATGGCCGGCGGCGACACGGGGCGGGCGGCCATTTGGCGGCGCAGTATAACCACCGCGCCGCTGGGAACAATAAAAAAGCGCCCCTGTCGCCGGATCGTCATGGCGGATCGCCAAACGGCCGCTTGGCGGCTGCCGGCCCGCCATGGTTGAATGGCGCCATGCTCGCCGCCCTGCTCAAGGCCTTCGCCCAATTGTCCGATCCCGCCCTGCGCCGGGTGGTGCGCCTGGGCGTGCTGGGGGCCGTCGGCTGCTATCTGGCGCTGGTGGCGGTGGTGTGGCTGGGCCTGCCCCATGTCACCCTGTTCGACGTGGGCTGGGCCGATACCGGCGCCGGCATCGCGCTCGGGCTGGCCGCCCTGGTGCTGCCCATCCTGTTCTTCCCGGCGCTGGTCACCACCGTCATGGGCACCATGCTGGAAGGCGTCGCCGACGCGGTCGAGGCCCGCCACTATCCCCAGCTCAACTGGCCGCGGCCGCAGAAATGGGCTGAAATCATCGGCGGCACCCTGCGTTTCCTGTTGCTCACGGTGGCGATCAACCTGCTGGCGCTGCCGCTTTATCTGGCGCTGCTGGTGACCGGGCTCACCGTGCTGCTGGCGGTGGTGGTCAACGGCTACCTGCTGGGACGCGAATATTTCGAGCCTGGTGGCGGCCCGCCGGCTCGATCCCGCCCAGATGCGGCTGGTGTTCCGCCACCATCTCGGCCGGCTGTGGCTGGCGGGCGCGGTGATCGCCGTACTGTTCTCGCTGCCCCTGGTGAATCTGGTGGCGCCGGTGGTGGCCACCGCCTTCATGGTTCACCTGTTCCAATCGTTGCGCAGGCAAACAGACCTGCTATAGTCTAGGGGTATTTCCCTCCCGGACGTCTCCCATGCGCCTCGTTCGTTTCGCCGCCCTTGCGCCGTTGGCCCTTCTTGTCGCCTGCGGCGGCGCCCCGCAACGCACAGGCGCGGGCGATGGCGCGAACGGCGCGGTCCTGCTGGATCAGTTCGGTCCCGACGCGTTGCGCGGATCGGGCGCCGCCCTCGCCCCCGGCGGCACCGGCGCCGATCCCAGCCGCCTCAAGGGCCTGTCGCCGTTGCAGGTGCGTGCCGTTCTCGGCAAGCCCATGTTCACTCGCCGCGATGCTCCCGCCGAGATCTGGCAGTATCGCGGCCGTGTCTGCACCATCGACCTGTTCCTCTATGACGAGGGCGACAGGCAGACGGTCACCCACGTGGCGGTGCGCAGCCAGCAGCCGGTCAACGAAAGCCAGTGCCTGGGCGAATTGGTGGGTCGCAGCGGCCGCGACGACGCCACCCCATCCAGCTGAGGCTGAGTTCCCCTCTTGGAAACCGTCATGGCCGGGCTTGACCCGGCCATCCACGTTTACGGCCCGGTGGGGTGCTGGGCGGACATGCGTGGATGCCCGGAACATGTCCGGGCATGACGTTCATGGGAGTGGGCGTTCCTCAGCCCGGTGTCTTATCGGGATATTCGCACAGGTCGCGCACCACGCAGGCCGGGCAATCGGGCCGGCGGGCGGTGCAGACGTAGCGCCCGTGCAGGATCAGATAATGGTGGGCGTCGCGCCCCCAGCGGGCGGGCGTCACCTCCAGCAGCTTCTCCTCCACTTCCACCGGGGTGCGGCCGGGCGCCAGCCCGGTGCGGTTGCCCACGCGGAAGCAATGGGTGTCCACCGCGATGGTGGGCTCGCCGAAGGCTACGTTCAGCACCACGTTGGCGGTCTTGCGCCCCACTCCGGGCAATGCCTCCAGGGCGGCGCGGTCGTGGGGCACCTGGCCGCCGTGCTGGCGTACCAGGATGTCCGACAGGGCGATGACGTTCCTGGCCTTGGTCTTGAACAGACCGATGGTGCGGATGGCCTCGCGAAGGGTGTCCTCGCCCAGGTCCAGCATCTGCTGGGGCGTGGTGACGCGGGCGAATAGCGGCCGCGTCGCCAGGTTGACGCCCTTGTCGGTGGCCTGGGCCGACAGCACCACCGCCACCAGCAGGGTGTAGGGATTGATGAATTCCAGCTCACTCTTGGGGTTGGGCATCTTGGCGGCGAGGCGGGCGTAGAATTCGTCGATCTGGGCGGGGGTCATCGGACACCTGGTTTTTCAGTGACGCGAATGGACACGGATGAACGCGGATATTGCCGCAATCACCGGCCTCTCCGTGTTTATCCGCGTCCATCCGTGTCCAACAACAAGGTTTTCATGGTGGGATGAGGAATTCGCCCTCGGGATCGTGTTCGCCGTAGCGCCGCTTGGTCGCTGTACGGCTGCCCACGGCGTAGCAATAGACACATCCGTGCGGGCAGCTGTCATAGGCGCCGATGTCGCGGCTTTCATGGCACAGGCAGCCGGGCCGATTGCCCTTGACCCGGGCGGCGATGAGCCGCGGGCGCCCCCAGCCGGCGGCCACCTCCTCCAGCCGGCGGGCGTCGATGCAGGCGGCGCCCGCCACCGCGCCGCCGATCAGCCCCTCCTGCGAACAGAGGGTCAGCCGCATGCCGTGCCGGCCGGCGTGCTCGGCCAGGGCGGCCAGCAGATGCCGTTTGTCCCCGGCGGGCGGGTCGCTCCAATGGAAGCCGTAGGTGCGGGCGGCGGCGGCCAGGTTGCGTTCGGTCTTGCGGTACAGGGTGGCGAAGGAAACCACGCATTCGTCCACCACCCCCGCCAGCGCCGCCGCCAGCTCGGCGAAGCGGGACAGGTGGAACTCGGCCGGCGTCACGCCGGTCAGCAGGATGGGGTCGTAGCGCCACACCACCGCGTGCGGGCCGAATTCCCCGGCGATGGCGCGCAAGCAGGCGACCACCCGGTCCGGCTCCACCACCGAGGTCTCCAGCGCGCGGGGATAGCCGGTGACGGTGGCGCTGACCACGAAGGGAATGCCACTCTCCCGCACCTCGCGCAGGCAATCCAGGAAGGGCGACGGATTGCGGGTCCAGAACACGAAACCGTCCACGCCGTCGCGCAACGGCACCACCGAGGGCGGCCCGCCATAGGGATTGACCACCTTGGCGAAGCCGGCGCGGAAGCGGTTGCGGAACCATGGCCCGTAGAAGGCGGGAATGTCGGTGCGGTAACTGGCCGAGACGATCATGCCCCCATTGTCGGCGTCGCTTCGACGCCGCTCAAGGCTCCCATAGTTGCAGGCCCCCGACACCACCCTATATAACGCCGGTGTGACGCCGGGTGCGCGTCGCCATACTCGTTGAACCATTTCCCCCTTGGGGGTTTCGGCGGTTGCCGTATTCCCTGCCGGGGCCGCCGGGACCGGCCGTATCGTAAGAGGAAGAAGATGAGCAAAGTCATTGGCATCGACCTGGGCACCACCAATTCCTGCGTGGCGGTGATGGAGGGCAAGAGCGCCCGCGTCATCGAGAACGCCGAGGGCATGCGCACCACGCCCTCCATGGTCGCTTTCAGCGATTCCGGCGAGCGCCTGGTCGGTCAGCCGGCCAAGCGTCAGGCGGTGACCAATCCGACCAACACCCTGTTCGCCATCAAGCGCCTGATCGGCCGCCGCTTCGACGATCCGATCACCAAGAAGGACATCAACCTGGTGCCCTACCACATCGTCGGCGGCGACAACGGCGATGCGTGGGTGGATGCCGGCGGCAAGAAGCAGAGCCCCAGCCAGATCTCGGCCTATATCCTGACCAAGATGAAGGAGACCGCCGAGGCGTATCTGGGCGAGACCGTGACCCAGGCGGTGATCACCGTCCCGGCCTACTTCAACGACGCCCAGCGCCAGGCCACCAAGGACGCCGGCAAGATCGCCGGCCTGGAAGTGCTGCGCATCATCAACGAGCCGACCGCGGCGGCGCTCGCCTATGGCATGGAGAAGAAGGGCACCGGCACCATCGTGGTGTACGACCTGGGCGGCGGCACCTTCGACGTCTCCGTGCTGGAGATCGGCGACGGCGTGTTCGAGGTGAAGTCCACCAACGGCGACACCTTCCTGGGCGGCGAGGACTTCGACGCCCGTATCATCGACTATCTGGCCGACGAGTTCAAAAAGGAGCAGGGCATTGACCTGCGCAATGACCGTCTGGCCCTGCAGCGCCTGAAGGAAGCGGCCGAGAAGGCCAAAATCGAGCTGTCCTCGTCCATCCAGACCGAGGTCAACCTGCCCTTCATCACCGCCGACGCCTCGGGCCCCAAGCACCTCAACATCAAACTGACCCGCGCCAAGCTGGAAGCCCTGGTGGAGGATCTGGTCGCCCGCACCGTCGAGCCCTGCAAGGCGGCGCTGAAGGATGCCGGCCTGAAGGCCAGCGAGATCGACGAGGTCATCCTGGTGGGCGGCATGACCCGCATGCCCAAGATCCAGGAGGTGGTGAAGGAGTTCTTCGGCCGTGAGCCCCACAAGGGCGTGAACCCGGACGAGGTGGTCGCCATCGGCGCCGCCATCCAGGGCGGCGTGCTGAAGGGCGAGGTCAAGGACGTCCTGCTGCTCGACGTCACCCCGTTGAGCCTGGGCATCGAGACCCTGGGCGGCGTGTTCACCCGCCTGATCGACCGCAACACCACCATCCCGACCCGCAAGGGCCAGGTCTTTTCCACCGCCGAGGACAACCAGACCGCGGTGACCATCCGCGTGTTCCAGGGCGAGCGCGAGATGGCCGCCGACAACAAGATGCTGGGCCAGTTCGACCTGATGGGCATTCCGCCGGCCCCGCGCGGCGTGCCCCAGGTGGAGGTGACCTTCGACATCGACGCCAACGGCATCGTCAACGTCTCGGCCAAGGACAAGGCCACCGGCAAGGAGCAGCAGATCCGCATCCAGGCCTCGGGCGGTCTCAACGATTCCGACATCGACCGCATGGTCAAGGAGGCCCAGGCCCACGCCGCCGACGACAAGAAGCGCAAGGAGACGGTGGAGGCCCGCAACCACGCCGACGGCCTGGTGCACACCACCGAGAAGAGCCTGAAGGAATTCGGCGACAAGGTGGAGCCCAGCCTGAAGTCCGAGATCGAGCGTGACGTGGCGGCGCTGAAGTCGGCCATGGAGGGTGACGACCCGGCCGACATCAAGGCCAAGACCGAGGCGCTGATGCAGTCGTCCATGAAGCTGGGCGAGGCCATGTACAAGGCGCAGGAAGCGGCCGGCGGCGCCGAGGCCGGCGCGGCCGGCAACACTACCGGCGGCCAGCAGGACGGCACCGTGGTCGATGCCGATTTCGAGGAAGTGGACGGCGACAAGAAGGGCAAGTAAGCCCGGACCGGAGCCGATGTTTCGGGCTGGCCGCCCCGGGGACCATGGTTCCCGGGGCGGTCGGCTGTAACTGCCCCGACTGACCAGCGAAAGACCGCATGAGCAAGCGCGACTACTACGAAGTCCTCGGCTGCGACCGCAACGCCTCGGCCGACGACCTGAAGAAGGCCTACCGCAAGCTGGCCATGCAGTTGCACCCCGACCGCAATCCCGACGATCCCAGCGCGTCCGACAAGTTCAAGGAATTGAACGAGGCCTATGACGTCTTGAAGGACGAGCAGAAGCGCGCCGCCTACGACCGCTTCGGCCACGCCGCCTTCGACGGCGGCGGGCGGGGTGGCGGCGGCTTCGCCGATTTTGGTTTCGGCGGCGGTGGCGGCGGTTTCTCGGACCTGTTCGAGGAGATGTTCGGCGACTTCATGGGCGGTGGCCGGCGCGGCCAGGCCTCGGGCCGCGGCGCCGATCTGCGCTTCAACATGGAGATCAGCCTGGAGGAGGCCTTCGCCGGCAAGGCGGCCACCATCACCGTGCCGTCCTCGGCCCAGTGCGATGCCTGCACCGGCACCGGGGGCAAGGACGGCAGCCAGCCGGTGACCTGCCCCACCTGCCACGGCGCCGGGAAGGTGCGCGCCCAGCAGGGCTTCTTCACCATCGAACGCACTTGTCCCACCTGCCAGGGCATGGGCCGGGTCATCAAGGATCCCTGCAAGGTGTGCGGCGGCCAGGGCCGCGTGCGCAAGGACAAGACCCTGCAGGTGCAGGTTCCTGCCGGAGTCGAGGACGGCACCCGCATCCGCCTGTCGGGCGAGGGCGAGGCCGGCATGCGCGGCGCTCCTCCCGGCGACCTCTACATCTTCCTGTCCATTGCGGCGCACCGCATCTTCCAGCGCGACGGCGCCAACATCTATTGCCGCGTGCCCATCCCCATGACCACGGCGGCGCTGGGCGGCGCCATCGAGGTGCCCACCATCGAAGGCACGCTGACCAAGGTCACCATCCCGGCCGGCAGCCAGACCGGCAACCAGTTCCGCCTGAAGGGCAAGGGCATGAGCGTGCTGCGCAGCCCGGCGCGCGGCGACATGTTCATCCAGGCGGTGGTGGAAACCCCGGTGAACCTGACCAAGCGGCAGGAGGAACTGCTGCGCGAGTTCGAGACCGCCGGCGACAAGACCGAGGGCAGGCACAACAGCCCGGAAAGCCACGGCTTCTTCGCCAAGGTGAAGGAGCTGTGGAAGGATCTGACCGAGTAGCGGCTTGCACATCCATGGTTCATGCGCATATTTTATGCGCATGAACCATGGGGGCGCGCATGAACGCCGTTTTCGATCCCAAGGCCGCCAAGAAGGCCTGCAACGTCAGTATCAACGAAGACCTGTTGCGTCAGGCCAAGGAACTGGGCATCAACCTGTCCCAGACCCTGGAGGCCGAGTTGGAGAAGCGCGTACGCGAGGCCAAGGCGCAGGCGTGGTACGAGGAGAACAAGGAGGCGGTGGAGGCCATGCACCGCTGGGTCGAGGAAAATGGTCTGCTCAGCGACCATTTCCGGATGTTCTGAGGTGGCTCAGTTCGACGTTTATCCAAATCCGGTCGCATCCATGACGAACGTGCCATTCGTCGTGGATGTCCAAGTGGATCATCTCGACCGTTTGCCCACCCGCATGGTCATTCCCTTGGGCGTGCCGGGTGAGTCTCTACGTCCGACGCGGCAGCTCAACCCCATACTCCACGTCGAAGGCGAGGGGCTGGTGCTGATCACTCAGCTGGCGACATCTCTGCCCGCCCGCGTGCTGGGCCGCAAGGTGGCCTCGTTGGCTCAACACCGTACCGACATCATCGCCGCGCTGGACTTCCTGTTCACCGGCATCTGAGTGTGGAGAAGACAATGAAGATCGGAATCGTCGGCTGTGGCGGCCGCATGGGCAGGATGCTGGTCAATGCCGTGCTGGACGCCGAGGGTTGCGCGTTGGCGGGCGGCACCGAACGTCCCGGCGGCGACGCCGTGGGCCGGGACATCGGCGAATTGCTGGGCCGCGGCGCCCTGGGCGTGCAGGTGGTGGACGACGCCCGCACGCTGTTCGACGTGGCCGATGCGGTGATCGATTTCACCGCCCCGGCGGCCACCGTCCAGCACGCCGCCTTCGCCGCCGAGACCGGCACAGTGCTGATCGTCGGCACCACTGGCCTGAGCAAGGAAGATGAGGCCGCCCTGCGGGCGGCGGGCGACCGCATCCCCGTCGTCTACGCCCCTAATTTCAGCGTCGGCGTCAACCTGCTGATGGCCCTGACCGAGCGCGCAGCCGCCATCCTGGGAGATGATTACGACATCGAAATCGTCGAGATGCACCACCGCCACAAGGTGGACGCGCCGTCGGGCACCGCGCTCGGCCTGGGCCGCGCCGCCGCCGCCGGTCGGCAGGTGGCGCTGGACCATGTGTGGTGCAAGGCGCGCGACGGCCATACCGGGGCGCGGCCCAAGGGCGAGATCGGCTTCGCCACCCTGCGCGGCGGCGACGTGGTGGGCGACCACACGGTCATGTACGCCACCGAGGGCGAGCGGGTGGAACTGACCCACAAGGCTTCCAGCCGCGCGGTCTTCGCCAAGGGCGCCGTGCGCGCCGCCCTGTGGGCCAAGGGCCGGCCGGCCGGCCTGTACTCCATGCGCGATGTGCTGGGGCTTTAGGGTTTGTCAGGTTTTGAGGGAGACGCTCCCCCCTATCGTCATGGCCGGGCCTGACCCACGGGTGTGCGGTTTGGTTTAGTTCCGGAGCAAACCTGTGCGGGCTCCGGCACCATCGGTTCCATGGAACACAGATGAACGCCGATAAACACGGATGAACACAGATATGTTGTCCTTATCTGTGTTCATCTGTGTGCGCCGTCAGGCGCCTGTGTTTATCTGTGTTTGTTGAGCGGCTGATGGCCGTGAGGCCAAGGGCATCCGGGCATTCCAGGCGTCTGGTGTCATCTTTAATCGGACAAACTCCGGGGAGCGCTACTTCAGCGCATCGATCTGCTTCTGCACCTCGACGCGGTCCTCGGAATCCTCGGGGATCAGCACCAGCAGGCGGGTCCACAGGTCGCGGGCCTTGGCGTCGTTGCCGGTCTGCGCTTCGGCCAGGCCCAGGAAGTACAGGCCGTCAGGGTTCTTGGGATCTACCGCCACCACCTCGCGCATCAGCTGGACGAAGTCGGGCGGCAGCATCGCGCCTTCCGGCACCTGGGACAGCAGCATGGCGCCGTATTCCAGCCGCACCTGCACGTCGCCAGGCAGCAGCGCCACCGCGCGCTTGTAGGCGGCCTGGGACTTCTCGGCCTCGCCCAGCACGCGCAGCGAGCGTCCCAGGGTGGCCCAGCCCTTGCCGTCATTGGGGCTCTTTTCCAGCCGGGCGGCCAGCGAATCCACCATGTTGCGGATCGTTGCCGCCTGGTCCTTCATCTCGGCGATCTTGGCAGCGCGTGAGGCGTAGGGCTGGTCGGGCAGCTGCGGCTGGCCCAGCAGGGAATAGACGCCGAAGCCGATCACCGGCACCACGGCGACGGTGACGGCCACCGCCAGGGCGCGGGAGCGGCCGGCGGCGGCGGTGGGCTTGCCGGTGTCGCCCAGCGCCAGGATGCGGCGCTGGATCTCGGTGCGGGCGGCGCCGGCCTGGTCGGCGGTCAGGGTGCCGCGCTCCAGCTCGCGTTCCACCTCGGCCAGCTGGTCCTTGTAGACGGTCAGGTCGTAGGCGGCGCGCGAGACGGCCTGGGGCCGGGCGCGCAGCAGGGGAACCGCCAGCAGGGCGATGGTCGCCACGGTCATGGCGGCGAAGACGATCCAGATCATTCCGGCGAACCTTTTCTCGTTCGCCGGTCAGCCGTCATTGAGGCGACGGCCAAGCGGGCGGATGCCCGCGCCCGGCGAGGGGCAATACGGCGGGTCACGGAGTGGTCCGCCGGTATCATTTATCTTCCTTCAGAAGGGCGTCCAGGCGTCGCTTCTCGGCTTCGGTCAGCGGCGCCGGCTGGGCGGGGGCGCCGGGGCCGGTGCGGCGGCGATAGAACGCCCACACCGCCGCCAGGCCCAGGGCCAGCAGGGTGAAGGGGCCGACCCATAGCACCAGGGTAGTGGCCTTGAACGGCGGTTTCAGCAGCACGTAATCGCCGTAACGGTCGACCACGAACTTCTTCACCTGCTCGTCGCTGGCGCCGGCCTGGATCTGCTCGCGCACGATGATGCGCAGGTCCTTGGCCAGATCGGCGTTGGAATCCTCGATGGATTCGCTCTGGCAGACCAAGCAGCGCAGCTCCTTGCCCAGCTTCTCGGCGCGCCGCTCCAGCGCCGGGTCCTTCAGCATTTCCGATGGATCGGCGGCGAAGGCCGGCACGGCCGCGGTCAAAGCCAGGGCGAGGGCGAAACCAAGGCGCCTCATTTGTTCAGGCTCCTGGATGATGGGCAGCAGGGTGGTCTTCCACACCTCGGGGGTGATGGGGCCGATGTGCTTGTAGCGGATGACCCCGTTCTTATCGACCACGAAGGTTTCGGGCGCGCCGGTGACGCCGAAATCGATGGCGGCCCGGCCCGGCGCCGGGTCGGCGCCGACGCGCTCGTAGGGGTCGCCGTTCTTGGTCAGCCACTTGGCGCCCTCGGCCGGATCGTCGCGCCAGTCGATGCCGTGGATGGGCACGATGCCGGCCTTCTTCAACTGCACCAGGGTGGGGTGCTCCTGCACGCAGGCGATGCACCACGAGCCGAAGATATTGACCAGCGACACCCGCCCCTTCAGGTCGGCGGTGGCCAGCCCGCTGTCGGCCGGGCGGCCGGGCAGCGGCGGCAGGGCCATCTCGGGCACCGGGCGGTCGATCAGCTGCGAGGGCAAGACGCGGGGATCGTGCCCCAGGCCCCATTTGAACACCGCGGCCAGGCCCAGGAAGGCCAGCAGCGGCAATACGAAGACAAGGCGGCGCATTGTCCTTCCCCTCTCTCAGGCCTTGGCCGGCTGCACGGCTGCCTTATCGCGACGGTTGGGGGCCCGGGTGGGGGCACCGACGCGGTGGCGGCGGTCCGACAGTGAAACCAGCCCGCCCAGCACCATGACCAGGGCGCCCACCCACATCCACGGCACCAGCGGGTTGAAGTACAGGCGGGTGACATAGCCGCCCGAAACGTCCTTGTCGCCGATCACCGCATAGACGTCGCCCCAGAAGGTGCCGACGATGGCGGCCTCTGTGGTGGGGCGCGGCGGCATCTTGTAGACCCGTTTGGCGGGGGTCATCTCGGCGAAGGGCCGTCCGTCCCTGCTCACCTCGAACACGCCCTCGGTGGCGATGTAGTTGGCGCCGGGCACGTCCTTCACCTCCTTCAGGGTGAAGGTGTAGCCGGCGACGGTGACCGCCTGGCCGATATGCTGGCTCTGCACCGATTCCACCTTCCACGCCGAGGAGGCGGTGGCGCCGGCGATGAACACCGCCAGGCCGGCATGGGTCAGCGTCATGCCCCAGGCGGCGCGCGGCAGGCGGGCGGCGCGGCGGAGCGAGTCCGGCAGCGGTGCCTTGAACAGCCGCACCCGCTCGGCCCATTCCACCAGCGTGCCCAGGAACAGCCAGGCGGCCAGGCCCATGCCGCCGGCAGCCCACCACGGGCCGGCCGAGCCGCCCTGCAGGAACCAGGTGGCGGCGACGACGGCCACCGACAGGCCGACGGCGAATTTGAGGCGCAGCAGCACGGCGGTGAGGTCCGAGCGCTTCCACGACATCAGCGGGCCGACGGCCATGGCCAGCACCATGGGCACCATCAGCGGGACGAACACCGAATTGAAGAAAGGCGGACCCACCGATACCTTGCCCAGGTCGAAGGCGTCGGCGAACAGCGGATACAGGGTGCCCAGCAATACCGTGCCGGCGCCGGTGGCCATCAGCACGTTGTTGAGCAGCAGCGCCCCCTCGCGCGACAGCGGGGCGAACAGGCCGCCGGTCTTCAGGCTGGGCGCGCGCACGGCGAACAGGGTGAACGAACCGCCGATGGCCACCACCAGCAGGCCCAGGATGAACACGCCGCGGGTCGGATCGCTGGCGAAGGCGTGCACCGAGGTGATGACGCCCGAACGCACCAGGAAGGTGCCCAGCAGCGACAGGCCGAAGGCGACGATGGCCAGGAAGATGGTCCAGCTTTTCAGCGCGTCGCGCTTCTCCACCACCACGGCGGAATGCAGCAGCGCGGTGCCGGCCAGCCACGGCATGAACGAGGCGTTCTCCACCGGGTCCCAGTACCACCAGCCGCCCCAGCCCAGGCTCGTAATAGGCCCACCACGAGCCCAGCACGATGCCGCAGGTGAGGAACACCCAGGCGGCCAGGGTCCAGGGCCGCACCCAGCGGGCCCAGGCGGCGTCCACCCGGCCCTCGATGAGGGCGGCGATGGCGAACGAGAACGCCATGGAGAAGCCCACGTAGCCCAGGTAGAGGAAGGGCGGGTGGAAGGCCAGGCCGGGGTCCTGCAGCAGCGGGTTCAGGCCGTTGCCGTTGATGGGCGGCGGGTCCAGGCGCTCGAACGGGTTCGAGGTGAACAGGATGAACAGCAGGAAGCCGACGGTGATCATGGCCTGCACCGCCAGGGCGCGGGACTTGAGGCCGGGCGGCAGGTTCCTGCCGAACAGGGTGACCGCCAGGCCGAACAGCGCCAGGATGGTGATCCACAGCAGCAGCGAGCCCTCGTGGTTGCCCCACACGCCGCTCACCTTGTACAGCAGCGGCTTGTCGGTGTGGCTGTTCTGGGCCACGTTCAGCAGCGAGAAGTCCGAGGTGACGTAGGCGTGGGTCAGCGCCGCGAAGGCCACCGCCACCAGCAGGAACTGCACCACCGAGGTGGGGCCGGACAGCCCCATCAGGACGGGGTCGTTGCGGCGGGCGCCCACCAGGGGCAGGCTGGCCTGCAGCAGCGCCACGCCCAGGGCCAGGATAAGGGCGAAATGGCCGATCTCGGCGATCATGGACTGTCCTTCTCAAACCGCCGGCGCGTCCCCCTCTCCCTTCCGTCATCGCCGGGCCTGACCCGGCGATCCATGGATGCCCGGGCCAGGCCCGGGCATGACGGCAGGGGGGCGCGGCGCGCCGGAACCATTTATTGCTTGGGCGGTTCGCCGCCCTGCCAGTGGCCGGTCTTCTTGATGGCCTCGGCCACTTCCTTGGGCATGTAGTTTTCGTCGTGCTTGGCCAGCACTTCCGAGGCCAGGAAGGTGCCGTCCTTGCCCATCTTGCCCTCGGTGACCACGCCCTGGCCCTCGCGGAACAGGTCGGGCAGCAGGCCCGAGAAGGTCACCGGCACGGCATGGGCGCCGTCGGTGATGCGGAAGCGCACGATGGCGCCCTCCTTGGCCACCGAGCCCTGTTCCACCAGGCCGCCCAGACGGATGCGGCGGCCCTCGGTAGGCACCTTGGCCTCGACGATCTCGGACGGGCTGAAGAAGAAGACGATGTCCTGGCGAAGCGCGGTCAGCACCAGCGCGGCGGCGGCGCCCACGGCCAGCACGCCAAGGACGACGAAGTACAGGCGGCGTTGCTTGCGGGTCACGAGGCTTGCTTCTCCGGCGCTTGCGTTTCCGGCGCGGCCTTGCGGCGGCGGGCGCGCCCGGGGCGCATCTTCTGCAACTGTTCAAGTTCGGCTTCGCGCATCCGGACGGCGCGGAGCGAGGCGATCAGCACGGCGGCCATGGCCAGCACGGCCAAGCCATAGGCGGGCCAGACGAAGTCGCCGTAGCCGCCCATGGCAACGAACGAGGTCAGGGCGTCCATGTCAGGCTTGCTCCCCTTGTCCGGCGGCATGCACCTGGGCCATGCGCAGGGTGCGCACCTTGGCGCCGGCGATCTCGGCCCGGGTGCGCAGGATCAGCACCACCACCCAGTAGGCGTGGAAGCCCACCGCCATCAGGATCAGCGGCACCAGCATGGAGGCGTCGATGCTGGGCCCGCCCATCTTCATGACGCTGGCCGGCTGGTGCAGGGTGTTCCACCAGTCCACCGAGTACTTGATGATCGGCACGTTGACCACGCCCACCAGGGCCAGGATGGCGGCCGCCTTCTGCCCGCGCTGGGGATCGTCGAAGGCGTCGGCCAGGGCCATGTAGCCGAGATAGAGGAACAGCAGGATCAGCATGCTGGTCAGGCGCGCGTCCCACACCCACCAGGTGCCCCACATGGGCTTGCCCCACAGGGCGCCGGTGACCAGGCAGATGGCGGTGAAGGCGGCGCCCACCGGCGCGGTGGCGCGCGCGATCAGGTCGGCCAGCGGATGCTTCCAGATCAGCGCCATGGCCGAGCATGCGGCCATGGCCACATAGCAGAACAGGCCCATCCACGAGGCGGGCACGTGGATGTACATGATGCGCACCGACTCGCCTTGCTGGTAGTCGGGAGGCGAGGCCACCAGGGCGAACCACAGGCCGGCCCCGAGGGTCAGGATGGCGACGCCGACGGCCCAAGGCAGGACCAGTGTGGCGATTCGCATGAAGCGGGCTGGATTGGCAAAACGGTGCATGGACGTATCCTTTACCGCTGTTCCGCGCTCAATTCCAGTGCGGCGACAGGCGCGGAGGGATATGGCGCGTTAGGGCCAGGATTCCATGGCGGTGGGTAAAGAAGGATTGACCATGGTCAGGCTCTGCCATGATCGGGACGCAGGTGCAGGGCCTTGTCCGGCCGCGCGCCCGCCAGCCAGCGTTCCGCCAGCCTGGGATTGTCCAGCAGGGCGGCCACGGCTGCGGTCAGCTCCAGCGACACCACCGCTTTGGGCGCCGCCTTGCCCAGGGACTTGAGCACGCCGGCCAGGGCGCTGTCGAAGATGCGTTCGGGCGTCTCCAGGTAGACCGGCTTCAGTTCGCCTTTGCGCAGGCGTTCGCGCATGCCCTCCAGATCCTCGTAGCAGGCGATGCAGAACTCCACGTCGATGGAATGCAGGCCGCGGCAGCGCAGCGGCCGCACCGCATAGATGGTGCAACCGCCCTCGGCGCCGAGGAAGGGGCAGGACAGGCGGGTGGCGGCACGCTCCAGCGTGGTCATGCCCGTGGTGCGTTCGGCCACCTGGCGGACGCGTCCGGACAGGGCCTCTCCCTCCTCGGCGGGCAGGGTGCGCAGATGGGCGGCGATGCGCACGGCCTCGGGCACCGACACCCCCACCTGCTGGTGGCAGCACCAGCCGCAGCCGGCCTTGCACGCCGCCGCCGGAGCATCCAGCAGGTAGCGCACGTTGGAGCGCCGCGCGTTCCAGGTGGCGTCGGCCAGCCGGAACACCGCGTCCAGCGCGGCGCACAGGGCGGCGACGGTGGGCTTGGGCCAGCAGCGCGACATCTCGCCGCGAGCGGCCTCGATCAGGAAATCCTCGGAGGCGGCAAGCATGGGCGCGAGCCTAGACCGCCGCCGCCGCCGTTGCAATGGCGGCGCTTTCCCGAGAAAAGCCGCCATGTGAATTTAGCCTTTGAATTGTGCATAAGCTGGCCGATTATCCCAAAGTATGGGTGAATTGGGGATCGGGACATGGGTCCATCCTTGCACAGGCTCGCCGCGGCGGCCGTGATCGGGTTGGGGATCGGAGCGGGAACGTGCATGGTGCCGGCCGGCGCCGCCGAGACGCTGGCTGTGCCGGTGGCCGCGCGCAGCCACGAAGCCATCCGGCCCCTGCGGGCGCCGCTCGGGCTGGACCCGCAGAAGGTGGCGCTGGGCCGCAAGCTGTTCCACGATCCCATCCTGTCGGCCGACAACACAATCAGCTGCGCCACCTGCCATCCGCTGGCCAAGGGCGGCGCCGACAACCTGCCGGTGTCGCTGGGGGTGAAGGGTGCCGCCGGCACCGCCAACTCGCCCACCGTCTACAACACCAGCCTGAACCTGGCGCAGTTCTGGGACGGCCGAGCCACCACCCTGGAGGAGCAGGTCAACGGCCCGCTGACCCACCCGGCCGAGATGGCGGCCACTTGGCCCGACGTCCTGGCGCGCCTGCGCGCTTCGGCCTATGGCCGCGAGTTCCGCGCCGTCTACGGCGCCGAGCCGGCGGAAGCCAGCGTGCGTGATGCCATTGCCAGCTTCGAGCGCTCGCTGGTGACGCTGGATTCGTCCTTTGACCGCTGGCTGGCCGGCGACGACAAGGCGCTCGCCGACGAGCAGAAGCGTGGCTATGCCCTGTTCAAGTCCTATGGCTGCGCCTCGTGCCACCAGGGCGCCAACGTGGGCGGCAACATGTTCCAGCGCTTCGGCTTTTTCGGGAACTGGTTCCTGGACCGCGGCCGCTCCACCCAGGCCGACCTGGGCCGCTTCAACGTCACCGGCAAGCCGTCCGACAAATACGTGTTCAAGGTGCCCAGCCTGCGCCTGGTCACGCTGACCCCGCCCTATTTCCACGACGGCAGCGTGGCCGACCTGAAGCAGGCCATCCGCCTGATGGGGCAGTATCAGCTGGGCCGCGACATCGCCGAGCCCGATATCGACCTGATCGTCGCCTTCCTCGGCAGCCTGGTGGACCCGGCAAGGCTGGCCGGTCCATGAGGCGGCTGTCCCGGCCCGCTTTGCTGGTTTTCCTGGCGGCCATCGCGGTGGCGACCACCGCCTTCGTCATGCTCGGCCGCAGCGGCATCGACGCCCGCCGCCATGCCGAGCTGGTGGCGACCTTCGACGCCATGGCCCAGGCCGAGACCAGCCTGGACCGCGACCTGCTGCAGGTGATGGCGGGCCTGTTGCCCCATTACGATACCGTGGTCGCCCACAGCAGCACCCTGCAGGGCCTGTTCGTCCGGCTTGAGGGAGGCGAGGACTGGCCCGAGCTGCCCCATGACGCGCTGGCCAATTACCGCCGGCTGGTGGAAGCCAAGCTGGCGGCCTCCGAACAGATCAAGGCGGTCGCCGCCTTCGTGCGCAAGGAGGGCAGCTACCTGCCCTTCGCCGTGCAGCGCTACGTGGAGACGGCCGAGGGCAAGGTCGGGCTGTCGGTGCAGGACGCCATGATCGCGCTGCTGTCCGACGATCCTGAGGATGCCGGCCTGGCCGGGCCGCTGGCCCGCTTCGCCGCCGCCGCCGACCCGGCCCTGCGCGGCATCGGCCAGCACATGCAGGCGCTGATGGAACAGCGCCAGGCCCTGCACGAGGCCACCGACGAGTATTTCGCCATCGACAGCCATGCCGCGCTGGAGCACGCGCGTGAACAGTACATGGCCGCCTTCGGCCTGCGCCAGGACCGCCTCGCCACCCTGACGCGCGGGCTGCAGGTGCTGACGGTGGCGCTGTTCGTCGGGCTGGGCCTGACCATCTCGCGCCTGGGCCGCGCCCACGAGCGGGCCGAATTGGCCCATGGCCAGCTGGTGGACGCGGTGGACAGCCTGCAGGAGGCCTTCGCTCTGTTCGACCACGGCCGCCGTCTGGTGCTGTGCAACGCCCGCTACGACTCGCTGTTTCCCGGCCATGGCCGCATCGACGGCTTCCGCAACCTTCTGGCGGTGCTGCGGGCCCATGCGGTGGAGGGCAACGTTGCCGCCGATCAGGGCTCGGCCATGGAGATGCTGGTGGCCAACCCGGCCGACGGCCGCACCCACCTGTTCCGCAGCCATCCCACCTCGGATCACGGCAGCGTCTGCCTGTTCACCGATTTGACCGAGCACCGCCGGGTCGAGGCGCAGATCCGCAAGCTGACGGCGGCGGTGGAGCAGAGCCCGGTGGCCATCGTCATCACCGACGCCGATTCATGCATGGAATACGTCAATCCCCGCTTCCTCGAACTGACCGGCTACGGCATGGACGAGGTGATCGGCCAGACCCCGCGCCTGCTGAAATCGGGCGAGGTTCGGGCCTCGGTCTACGAGGAGATGTGGAAGACCATCTCGGCCGGGCTGACCTGGCGGGGCGAGCTGATCAACCGCAAGAAGAACGGCGAGCTGTTCTGGGAGAGCACAACCATCTCGCCCATCCGCGACGCCACCGGCCGCATCACCAACTACGTGGCGCTGAAAGAGGACATCACCCAGCACAAGCGCAATGTGGATCTGCTGATCGACGCCAACGCCGACATCGAGCGCATGCTGTTCGCCGCCTCGCACGATCTGCAGGAACCGGTGCGGCTGATGCAGACCTATTGCCAGAAGCTGACCCGGCAATTGCCCGGCGATGCCGGCGCCGACGCCCGCGAGAGCATGGGCTTCATCGTCGAGGCGGCGCGCCAGTTGGGCCACCTGATCTCGGGCCTGACCACCTACAGCCGCAGCGGCCGGCCCACCGATGCCTTCGGGCCGGTGGACTGCGCCGCCGTGGTCAATCGCGCCTTGGCCGAGTGCCTGGCCCTGGCCGAGCAGCAGAATCCCCATGTGCGGATGGGGCCGCTGCCGGTGGTACAGGGCGATCCGGTGTTGCTGGTCATGCTGTTCGAGAATCTGATCGGCAACGCGCTGAAGTTCCGTCACCCCGCGCGCTCGCCCGAGATCGTGGTCACCGCCGAGCACGATGGCGCCGGCTGGCGCATCGACGTGGCCGACAACGGCATCGGCATCGAGGCGCAGTACCTGCCCACCATCACCCAGCCGTTCTCGCGACTCTATCCGCGCGCGACCCATCCGGGCGCCGGCCTGGGGCTGGCCTCGTGCCTGAAGATCGCCAAGGTCCATGGCGGCCGGCTGTGGCTGGATTCCGTCCCCAATGCCGGCACCACCGTCCATGTCTGGCTGCCGGCGGGCGCGCGGGTGGAAGAGGATCGGACCGCTGTCGCGGTCGATTAGGGACGGTCCTCGCCTAGGAAGACAGAACAAGATAAATAAAGTATGGCCCGTAGGAACGGAAATTGCCGTTTCCGCCTGGGTTGGTGTTCCATGAGGATTCGAATTGGGCCCGGGAATGTCCGAAATGAGCGACAATCTCTCGTTCGCAACGGGTCGCGTATTCCAGGCTCATGGTGCGGTAGATTACCACCATTTTATCCCATTCCTTCCGGTAACGCTCTTTCCAGCGACGTTCCGGATTGCTCGTCACACCAACCATGACGTGGCTGTGCCTGCCATTTCGAAGGTACTGGCCAACGGTGCGGTGAAGGCTTTTCATTTTGGGGGCGAGATGCCCTGACCATTCGTTCCAAATCACCGTCATTTCACGCCTCACACTTTCCGGTTCAAGATGGACCGCCATATGCCTGTGAAGCATGGTATGATTGAAACGAATAGTTGTATACGGCATACTCTGGTTTCCTCCCCCGACGGCGACGGGCTTGGGGCGGCTCTGAAATGGAGAGGGGGCCACCTCGTCTCCATGCTCGCGTTTTCGTTGCCACAGGACGGCAGGCGCGAAAGTGGGGGCGAGAAGCAAGCCATAAACGACAAAACCCCGCACGCTGGCGGGGCTGTGGTCGTCGAGAATAACTCTAAGAAAAATGGCGCGCCCGGAAGGACTCGAACCTCCAGCCCCCAGATTCGTAGTCTGGTGCTCTATCCAATTGAGCTACGGGCGCCTTGTTCGCCGGCCGTTGCCGTCCAGCGAGGGTGCGGACCATACACAAACCGGATGGGGGACGCAAGCACTGATTCGCAGGGCCGAAAATCTGCTGCTTCGGCCAATACTTCCGGCAGCCGTACCTGCAAATCCGGCTTGTGGCCCCCTACCGGTTTGCGTAAAATCCCCGACGATTGCGGGGGGCAAGTCATTTTCCCACACAAAGCTGAGTTTTGCTGTCCCGGCGGGTTCATCCCAATTGGCGAACTAAAAGGTAAGCTGTCCCAATGGCCCTGAAGACGACCCATGCCGCGGCTCTGTGCGCGGTCCTCCTGGCAGGCGGATGCTCGTTCGCCGAGGAATCGCTGTTTCCGGCTTCCGGTACCGTGCAGGCGACGACGGCCTCGACCGCTCCGCCGGCCCTGGGCAGCTCCAATTTCGACCCGCCCGGCGTGACCAACGGCGCCGCCACCGGCACCTATGTGGGCCAGAAGGTCAGCGCGTTGCGCGGCGACCTGCAGCAGCTGCAGGGCATGCTGTCGCAGCATAACCAGGGCCTGCAGGCCATCCGCAACGACACCGTCCAGGATTCGCAGCGCTATCACGGCACCGTCGCCGCCATCAACGCGCGCCTGCAGGTGGGGACCACCCCGGGCAACCCGATCCTGAACCAGCAGTGGAACGCCGCCCAGGGCGAGCTGGACCGCATCAACGAGGACGTCCTCAAGATGACCCGGCTGGCCAACGAGGTCACCTCGTCCTCGGCGCTGTCGGCCTATCTGCTGGAATCCGTGCGCGCCGCCCGCCAGCTGTCGGGCGCGGTGGACGAGGACCATCGCCAGCTGCGCATCCTCGAGGACGAGACCAATCGCACCACCGTGCTGATCGAGCGCCTGCTGACCGAGCTGTCCGACGACATCAACCGCCAGCAGAATTACGTCGCCAACGAGCGCAGCAACCTGAACACCCTGGCGCTGGCCATCAAGAACGGCCAGCTCTACGGCGGTTCTTTCGCCAGCCGGCCGGGCAGCTCCATCGCCGCCGCCTCCTTCGATGCTCCGGTGGCGGCCCCGCGCTCCGCCGTCAGCGCCGACGCGCCCCTGGTGACCATCCGCTTCGACAAGCCCAACGTGAACTACGAAGGCGCGCTGTACGCCGCCGTCAAGGGCGCCCTGGACCGCCGTCCCGGCGCCTCGTTCGACGTGGTGGCGGTGTCGCCCGCCGGCTCGACCCCCGGCAGCCAGGCCCTCGGCGCCACCGCCGTGCGCCGCAATGCCGAATCGGTGGTGCGCTCGCTCACCAACATGGGCCTGCCCACCAACCGCATCCGCGTCAGCCAGAACACCAGCGCCGCCGCCCAGACCGGCGAAGTCCAGGTGTTCGTGCGCTAAGCCGGGAACGGCTTCGACAAGGAAATCCCCCGGAGGGCTGGGCCCTCCGGGGGATTTTGTTTGGCGGTATGTCCGCTGCTCCCTTTATTTATTTCTCCCGGCTGATTTTCCATACCGTGCGGCCGGCATCGTCGGCCACGTAGAGGGCGCCGTCGGGCGTGGCGGCGATGCCCACCGGGCGGCCCCACACCGTGCCGGGCGATACGGTGAAGCCGGTGGCGAAGGCCTCGTAGCCGCCCTGCGGCTTGCCGTCCTTAAACGGCACCCGGGCGACGAAATAGCCGATGGGGGTCGAACGGTTCCACGAACCGTGCAGGCCCACATAGGCGTCGCCGTCCAGGAAGGCCAGCCCCAGCGGCGCCGAGTGCGAGCGGAACAGCAGGTCCGGCACGCGCGTGCGCTTCACCCGTTCCGGCGCCTTCTCGGCGAAGCCCGGCTGCGGATGGTGGCCGATATAGGCATAGGGCCAACCGTAGAAGGCGTCGCGCCCCACCTGGGTCAGGTAGTCGGGCACGAGCTCGTCGCCCTGGCCGTCGCGCTCGTTGACCACCGCCCACAATTCCTCGGTTCCCGGGCGGAAGGCCATGCCCACGGGATTGCGCAGCCCGGCGGCGAAGGTGCGCTGGCCGCCGCCGTCCAGCGCGAATTCCTGCACGGTGGCGCGCGGTTCCTCCTCCTCGGCCAGGTTGGAACGGCTGCCGATGCCCACATAGAAATGCCGGCCGTCGGGGGCGATGGCCAGCGAGCGGGTACTGTGGCCGCGGTCATCGCCCAGCGCCCCGGTCTCGGTCACCGGGTCGCGCCGCTCCACCCGGCCCACCCCCGGGCTCCACGGCAGCCGCCAGACCCGGCGGGTGTCGGCCACCCACACGGCGTCGCCGTGGAAGGCCAGGCCGAAGGGTTCGGCGAAGCCCTCGGCGAAGGTGGAGCGGGACTCGGCCTGGCCGTCGCCGTCCTTGTCCACCAGCCGGGTCAGCTTGTCGGCCCGCTGCTCGGCCACCAGCAGCGAGCCGTCGGGCAGCACCAACAGATTGCGCGGATGATCCAGCCGTTCGGCGAACAGGGTGGCGCGCCAGCCCGCCGGCACCTTCAGCGTCGCACCCTTGGGCCGGGGCACCACGTCGGCCGGATTGGCCTTGGACGGGGTCGCCTTGGGGGGCGGCAGGGCATTCAAATCGACAAAGAAACGATCCCCCGGCTTGGGGTCGGCGCCCCAGGCGGGCGGGGCGAACAGCACCAGTGCGGCGACCAGGAAGCGCTTCATCGTGACACCTCGGGAGCTGATGCCGGTCATTTCACCACCAAGACACCAAGACACCAAGCTGGCCGTCGGGTGGTACCGCCGCTGCCCGCCGGCACACTCTCTTGGTGCCTTGGTGTCTTGGTGGTGAAATCAAAAAGGCCCTCCCGGAGGAGGGCCTTGATCTCAGGCGCTGGTGTCCACCTGCTCGCCGGGCGGGACCTTGGGGCCGCCCTTGGAGACGCCCACCAGGGCCGGGCGCAGCAGGCGGTCGTGGATCTGATAGCCCTGCTGCATCACCACCACCACGGTGCCTTCCGGCTGGGTGGTGTCCTCCACCTCCATCATGGCCTGGTGCAGGTTGGGATCGAAGCGGGTGCCCTGGGCCGGCACCATGCGGATGCCGTAGCGCTCGAAGGTGGACAGCAGTTCGCGCTCGGTCATCTCCACGCCCACGGTCAGCGTGTTGGCGGTTTCGTTGCCCTCGCGCGCGGCGGGGGGCACCGAATCCAGGGCGCGGCGCAGGTTGTCCGCCACCGACAGCACGTCCTTGGCGATCTGGGCGACGGCGTACTTGCCGCGGTCCTCGGCCTGCTGCTCCAGCCGGCGGCGCACGTTCTCGGTCTCGGCCTTGGCGTACAGCACCTCGTTCTTCAGCGTGGCGACCTCGGCCTCCAGGCTCGGCAATGCGACCGGCGGCGGCCGGGTCGGCGGCGGCCATCGCCGGGGCTTCGGCGGCCGGGGCTTCGGGCGTCTGCTCGTTCTGGGGATCCTGGCTCATGTCTTCTCTTTCTTGTGCTTGGTGTTAACCGATCAGGCGTCCGACCACCTTGGCGGTGTAGTCGACCATGGGAATGATGCGGGCGAAATTCAGCCGCTGCGGGCCGATCACGCCGATGGCGCCGATGATCTGTTCGCGCGAGTCCCGGTAGGGCGCGACGATCATGGAGCAGCCGGTGACGCCGAACAGCTCGTTCTCGGCGCCGATGAAGATCTGCACGCCCTCGGCGGTGCTGGTCAGCTCCAGCAGGCGCAGGAACTGCTCCGAGGTTTCCAGGGCGTCGAACAGGGTGCGGATGCGCTCCAGGTCCTCGACGGCGGTGACGTCCTCCAGCAGGTGCGACTGGCCGCGCACGATCAGCGCGCTGCGGTTGCCGTCGCCCGACCAGGTGGCCAGCCCCGCCTCGACAACCCGTTTCGTCAGCGAATCGAGCTGGTGGCGCTGCTGTTCCAGTTCGGCCAGCACCACGTCGCGCACGTCGTCCAGGGTGCGCCCGGCCAGGCGGTGGTTGAGGAAATTGGTGGCCTCCACCAGGGCCGAGGGCTCGACGCCGTCGGGCAGGTCGAGGATGCGGTTCTCCACCATGCCGTCCTCGGTGACCAGCACCACCAGGGCGCGGCCGCGCCCCAGCCAGACGAATTCCAGGTGCTTCAGGCTGGGCTGCATGCGTGGCGCCATCACCATGCCGGCGCAGCGCGACAGCCCGGACAGGGTGCCGATGGCCTCGGACAGCACCTGCTCGACGCTCTTGCCCTGGGCGCGGCACTGGGCGTCGATGGTGGTGCGCTCGTCGTCGGGCAGCCCGCCCACCTCCAGCAGGCCGTTGACGAACAGCCGCATGCCTTGGGGGTGGGCAGCCGTCCGGCCGAGGTGTGGGGGGCGTAGAGCAGGCCCAGGTCTTCCAGGTCGGCCATGACGTTGCGGATGGTGGCGGGCGACAGGTGGACGGGGATGCGCCGCGACAGCGTGCGCGAGCCCACGGGTTCGCCCGTCTGCACGTATTCCTCGACGATGTGTCGAAAAATCTCGCGCGAACGCTCGTTCAGCTCGGTGATCACGGGACTGCGTCCGCGCAGCATTGCCTTGGTTTCCAACCGGTTCCGCCGCGACGGAATCTAGTGAGCGGGAGGGGGGCCGTCAACTTTAGGGAAGGCCGGGGCTGAAGGGTGGACGGGGGGCGCGGGAAGGGCTAGGGTTCCGGCCAATTCCACCACCATGCGAGACTTCCGCCGTCATGAGACCTTCCGGCCGCGCCTTCGACCAGCTTCGCCCCATTTCCCTCGAGCCCGGCTTCGCCAAATACGCCGAGGGCTCGTGCCTGGCGCGGTTCGGCGACACCCACGTGCTGTGCACCGCCTCGGTGGAAGAGAAGGTGCCGTCCTTCCTGCGCAACTCGGGCAAGGGCTGGGTCACCGCCGAATACGGCATGCTGCCGCGCTCGACCCATTCGCGCACGGATCGTGAAGCCGCGAAGGGCAAGCAGTCCGGCCGCACCCAGGAGATCCAGCGCCTGATCGGGCGATCCTTGCGCGCCGTCACCGACCTGACCGCCATGGGCGAGATGCAGGTCAAGATCGACTGCGACGTGCTGCAGGCCGACGGCGGCACCCGCACCGCCTCCATCACCGGCGCCTATGTGGCCCTGCACCTGGCCTTCCAGAAGCTGGTGGCGGCCGGCAAGCTGGCCGCCGTGCCGCTGATCGACCAGCTGGCCGCGATCTCCTGCGGCATCTACGAGGGCCACGCGGTGCTGGACCTGGACTATGCCGAGGATTCCTCGGCCCAGGCCGATTCCAACTTCGTGCTGACCGGTTCGGGCGGCATCGTCGAGGTGCAGGGCACCGCCGAGGAGCGCCCGTTCAGCCGCGACCAGTTCCAGACCCTGCTGCAGCTGGCGGAAAAGGGCGTGGCCGAGCTGGTGGCGGAGCAGAAGAAGGCGCTGGGGCTGGCATGAGCCGTCATTTCCGCCAATCCCGGCTGGTCATCGCCAGCCACAATGCCGGCAAGGTGCGCGAGATCGGCGAGCTGCTGGCGCCCTTCGGCGTCGAGGTGGTGTCGGCCGGCGCCCTTGGCCTGCCCGAGCCGGAAGAGACCGGCGCCACCTTCGTTGCGAATGCGGAACTGAAGGCCCATGCCGCCGCCAAGGCCGCCAACCTGCCGGCGCTGGCCGATGATTCGGGGCTGGCGGTGGACGGCCTGGGCGGCGATCCCGGCATCTATTCCGCCCGCTGGGCCGGGCCTGCCAAGGACTTCGCCGCCGCCATGGCCCTGGTCAACGACAAGCTGGGCGCCAGCCCGGACCGCGCCGCCCGCTTCGTCTGCGCCCTGGCGCTGGCTTGGCCCGACGGCCATTGCGAGACCTTCGAGGGCGTGGTGGACGGCGATCTGGTGTGGCCGCCGCGCGGGTCGGCCGGCTTCGGCTACGATCCCATGTTCCAGCCCCGGGGCCACGCCATCACCTTCGGCGAGATGGACCCAGGCAAGAAGCACGAGATCAGCCACCGCGCCGACGCCTTCCGCAAGCTGGTGGCGGCCTGCTTCAAGTAAGGATTTCACCACCAAGACACCAAGGCACCAAGAGGTCGAATGCGTGGCACCCATGGTGCTTTCCGTGAGCTATCTTGGTGCCTTGGTGTCTTGGTGGTGAATCGACCTCCTCATGCGTGATCCCGGTTTCGGCATTTACATCCACTGGCCCTTCTGCCTGTCGAAGTGCCCCTATTGCGACTTCAACAGCCATGTGGCCGCGCAGATCGACCAGCCACGCTGGCGCGCCGCCCTGCTGGCCGAACTGGAGCATTTCGCCCGCCTGAAGCCGGGCGCCGCCGTCACCAGCATCTTTTTCGGCGGCGGCACCCCCAGCCTGATGGAACCGGCCACGGTGGCGGCGCTGATCGAGCGGGTGGCCGCCCTGTGGCCGGTGGCCGCCGACCTGGAAGTGACCCTGGAGGCCAACCCCTCCACCGTCGAGGCCGGGCGTTTCCGCGATTTCCGCGCCGCCGGCATCGGCCGGCTGTCGCTGGGCGTGCAGGCGCTGGACGATGCGTCCCTGAAATTCCTCGGCCGCCGCCATGACGCGGCGGAGGCCTTGGCCGCGCTGGAGTTGGCCGGGCGGCTGTTCCCGCGCTTCTCCTTCGACCTGATCTATGCCCGCCCCGGCCAGACCCCCGCCTCGTGGCGGGACGAACTGACCCGCGCGCTGGGGCTGGCGGGCGACCATCTGTCCATGTACCAGCTGACCATCGAGGACGGCACCGCCTTCGCCCCGGCCCATGCCCGCGGCGATTTCGTTCTGCCCCCGGAAGAAGATCAGGCGGCCACGTTCGAGATCACCCAGGCGCTGACCGCCGCCGCCGGCCTGCCCGCCTACGAGGTGTCCAACCATGCCCGGCCGGGGGGCGAATGCCGGCACAACCTGACCTACTGGCTGGGCGGCGATTACGTGGGCGTGGGTCCCGGCGCCCATGGCCGGCTGAACGGCGAGGCCTTCCGCCAGCACCGCGCCCCCGCCATCTGGCTGGAGCGGGTGGAGGCCCACGGCCACGCCACCCAGGAGCGGGAGGCGCTGGACCCGGCCATCCGCGCCGAAGAGATGGTGATGATGGGGCTGCGCCTGACCGACGGCATCCGCGCCGATACCTTCGCCGCCGCCTCGGGCCGTTCCCTGTGGCAGGTGCTGGATGCGGACGGGCTGGCCCGCATGGAGGAGGGCGGCTTCATCGCCCGCACCTCCGCCGGGGTGCGGGCCACGCCGGCCGGCATGCTGGTGCTCAACGCCCTGACGGCGGAACTGCTGGGCTAGGCGGGCTCCTCCCGATCACCCTCTTTGCGCTGCCGTCCCCCTGCCCTATAGTATTCGCATTGGGTCCAATACGTTGAACCCAGATGAAATTGTCACCATTCCTTGGGAACGGGCCGTGCGGTCCGATGGAATGACCGTTCGGGGAAAAACCATGCCGCGTTCTCGCCTTCCAGCCATTCTGGGCCTGTTCGGCCTTCTCGCCTCGGCATCCGCCGGGGCCGAGGAGATCGGCAGCGTCTCCACCGTGTTCAAGATGCTGGGGCCCAACGACAAGATCGTGGTGGAGGCGTTCGACGACCCCAAGGTGGACGGCGTCACCTGCTATCTGTCGCGCGCCAAGAAGGGCGGCATCTCCGGCGGGCTGGGCGTGGCCGAGGACACCTCCGACGCTTCCATCGCCTGCCGCCAAGTGGCGCCCATCGCCTTCAAGGCCAAGTTCAAGGACGGCGAGGAAGTGTTCCGCAAGGACACCTCGCTGCTGTTCAAGACCATGCAGGTGGTGCGCTTCCACGACACCAAGCGCAACGTGCTGATCTATCTGGTCTATTCGGACCGCATCATCGAGGGTTCGCCCAAGAACTCCATCTCGGTGGTGCCCATTCCCGCCGGCCAGGGCCAGGGAGGCTGACGCCATGGAGCTTCCCGCCGACCAGCGGCTTCTTCACGACGACCTGTGCGCCAAGCTGGAGCAGCAGCAGGACAAGGCCCAACTGATCGCCTTCATGGGCGGGGTGCTGGGGTCGCTGCTGCGCCGCCGGGGCGACGCCGCCTTCCTGCACGCGGTGCAGGACGCCTTCACCGCCGGCCTGGCCGGGCGCGCCTGGCCGCAGCAGGTGGAGCTGGCGCGCGAGGTCATCGGCACCGTCATCGCCAAGCGGCCCGAGATCGCCCTGGCCTGGCAGCGGGTCAGCGGCGAGCAGCCCCATCCCCTGGCGCGCCGCGCCGTCGATCTGTCGCCCGACGACCTGCCCGAGATCAGCGTCACCCCCGAGGAGGAGGCGCCGCCGCCCGTCGATTCCTTCGCCGCCTTCGAGGCCGCCGTGGTGGACGACGTGGCCGGTGCGCTGGGCCGCCGGCTGGCCTTGTTCGCCCTGCCGCCGCAGCGCTTTCCGTCGCCCACCTACGTGCACGAGCAGCCGTTCTTCCTGGCCACCGAGGCCTTCGCCCAGGTGGCGCGCAAGTTCCTTGCCGGGGTGCTGCTGCCCCTGTGGCGCGACCAGCTGCACCAGCTGCACGCCCGCCAGGGCGGGCTGGATCCGGTGACGGCGGTGACCCAGGCCCGCACCGAATTGTGGACGCTGGTGGCCGAGCGTCTCGGCAATCTGGCGGCGCTGTCGGACAGCGCCCAGGCCAAGCTGGCGGCCGCCCGCTCCGGCGCCGACGACCAGCCCGAATTCCACCTGATCGAGGTGCCGGTCAGCCGCAAGCGGGTGTTCTCGGTGCTGGGGGTCAACTTCACCCTGGGCAGCAGCACCGAAATGGTGACGCGCAAGGTGGCGGTGGAAGGCCCCGGCAAGCCGACCCCCGATGAGATGCTGGCGCTGGACCTGGCGACCAGATGGCACGACATGGCCGCCGCCGCCGGCCTGGACCTGCCGCCGGTCGCCGATCTGGCGGCGCTGCAGGCGGTGCTGACCTTCGACGCCGGGCGGCTGGCCGAGGACATGCCCGGCCTGCTGGCCCTGGCGCGCGACCCCGACGTCGAGCACGAAGCCCTGCTGGACGGCATCGAGGCGGCGGTGGCCGGCCATCCGCCGGCCGTCGCCGACGCGGTGGCGGTGGCGCTGTTCGCCCACGGCGTCGATGGCGGCTTCGGCTACGAGGAGCCTGGTGCGCCTGGGCGAGCGCTGGGGCGCCGACGACCATCCCCTGCTGGCCGACGAAATCGCCCGGCGCCCGCGCGACCTGGCCTTCCAGGTGCGTGACGCCATGCGCCAGCGGCTGGACCGCAACCATTTCGGCCTGACCGTGGTGATGCTGCTGGAGGTATGGCGGGTGCTGGCCGGCCGCCGCTGGCAGGAACCGCTGGACCTGGCGCTGACCGTGTTCTCGGCCTTCCCCATCGCCTTTGCCGGCGACCCCGCCGAGGCGGTGTTCAGCGAGATCGGCGTGGTGCTGGCCAAGAACCTGTCGGCGCCCGTGCTCGACGCCCCCGGCACCATCGAGAAGACGATCCAGCTCTACACCAAGGTGGTGCCCAAGGCGTCGCAGGAGTAATCGAACCTTCACTTTCCCGGCTGGCGCGGCAGCCTAAACTGCCGGGCGAGGACTGCCCATGCCCGGATCACCCCATCCCGCCCCAGCCCGCGATCCCGATGGCCGTCTGGCCTTGTGGGTCTGTTCGCGTTGCGGCTGGACCTACGATCCGGCCACGGGCGACCCGCTGACGCCCATCCCGCCCGGAATCGCCTTCGAGGACCTGCCCGAGGACTGGCATTGTCCCAATTGCGGCGCTGACCGGGACTACTTCTTCCCGTAGGAGTCCGCCGGCCATGCCCGTCCATCCCGTCAACACGCCGTTCGCCGCCATCGCCGCCAGCCGCCGCGCCACCCTGAAGGGCCTGCTGGCCGGCACCGCCGCCGCCTTGTCGCCCCTGCCGGCCCTGGCCAAGGAGGCGCTGGTCAAGGAGGCGCCTGGGGGTGACCCCTCCACCCTGACCTTCCAGCAGCCCGAGCACGTCATCGGCGACGACCACAAGGTGGCGCCCGGCCATCAGGCCAAGGTGCTGATCCGCTGGGGCGACGCGGTGGCCGACGGCGCCCCCGCCTTCGATCCCGCCCGCCAGAGCGCCGAGGCCCAGGAGCGCCAGTTCGGCTACAACAACGACTTCGTCGCCTTCATGCCGCTGCCGGTGGGCTCCAGCAACTCGGATCACGGCCTTCTGTGCGTGAACCACGAATACACCAACGCCGAACTGATGTTCTCGGGCATCACCTTGAAGAACAAGGTGGAAGCCATGACCAAAGAGCAGGTGGATGCAGAGATCGCCGCCCACGGCCATTCGGTCATCGAGGTAAAGCGGGTGGCCGGCGCCTGGCAGGTGGTGCCCAACAGCCCGTTCAACCGCCGCATTTCGGCCCTGTCCACGGTGATGGCGGTGTCCGGCCCGGCGGCCGGCAACGACCGCCTGAAGACCAAGGCCGATCCTTCGGGCCGCAAGGTCATCGGCACGCTCAACAACTGTTCGGGCGGCGTCACCCCGTGGGGCACCATCCTGACGGCGGAAGAGAACGTCGACACCTATTTCAGCGGTTCGGCCAAGGGCACGGCCGAGGAAAAGAACCACGAGCGCATGGGCATCAAGGGCAAGAGCCGCTATGCCTGGTCGCGCTTCCACGACCGTTTCGACGTGGCCAAGGAACTGAACGAGCCCAACCGCTTCGGCTGGGTCGTCGAGATCGATCCCTACGACCCCACCTTCACCCCGGTGAAGCGCACCGCGCTGGGCCGCTTCAAGCACGAGGCGGCCACCACCGTGCAACTGGCCGACGGCCGGGTCGTCGTCTATTGCGGCGATGACGAGGTCTACGAGTACCTCTACCGCTTCGTCACCAAGGGCAAGGTGAACCCCAAGAACCGCCTGGCCAATATAGGCTTGCTGGACGAGGGCACCCTGTCGGTGGCCCGCTTCGACAAGGACGGCACCCTGACCTGGCTGCCGCTGGTGTACGGCCAGGGTCCGCTGACCGCCGCCAACGGCTTCAAGTCCCAGGCCGACGTGCTGATCGAGACCCGCCGCGCCGCCGAGCTGGTGGGCGCCACCCCCCATGGACCGTCCCGAGGACGTGGAAACCAACCCGGCCAACGGCCGCGTCTACGTCATGCTCACCAACAACAGCCAGCGCAAGCCCGAGCAGGTGGGCGGCCCCAACCCGCGCGCCAAGAACGAGCATGGCCACGTGGTCGAACTGACCCCGCCGGGCGCCGGCAAGGGCCGCCTGGGCAACCATGCCGCCGACCGCTTCCGCTGGGACATCCTGCTGCTGGCCGGCCAGGCCGCCGACGGCGCCCGCTACCATCCGCTCAACGACAAGTACGGCACCTGGCTGTCCTGTCCGGACAACTGCGCCTTCGACAATCGCGGCCGTCTGTGGATCTCGTCGGACCAGGGGTCGAACCAGCGCAAGAACGCCATTCCCGACGGCATGTACGCCTGCGACGTGGACGGGCAGGGCCGCGCCCTGGTGAAGTTCTTCTACGCCTGTCCGCGCGACGCCGAGATGTGCGGTCCGGCCTTCACCCCCGACAACCGTACCCTGTTCGTGGCGGTGCAGCACCCCGGCGAGGACAAGGACTCCACTTACGACAAGCCGTCCACCCGCTGGCCCGATTTCCGCCCCGACATGCCGCCGCGCCCGGCCATCGTCGCCATTACCCGGGCCGACGACAAGCCCGTCGGCGGCTGACGGACGATCCTGGCGTTTTTCAGGGCGCGGGGGCCTGGCCTCCCAGCCCCTCTATCAATCTGTTGGGGCCCGAGCCTGGGGTGGCATTACTTGCTGATCCCGGACTCGGGTCTCTTCTTTGCGGGGCTTATCCGAGAGTCTCGGCAGTCATGCGTGATCCGCGCCATGGCAAGGTAAAGACACCATATCTAAAACCATAGATGGGGAATCCACCCACAAATGCCCGAGGGTGGATTATTTTTCCCCGTGGCTTCTAAGCGACCATGTTTTCGGGGCCGTCTCTATAACCGCTGCCGGACTATTGACGAGACTGTTGTCCTTGTTGGTCAACACCGAAAGCGAAATCCAATGGTTCCCATGCCAGCGGATAAACGCATATTCAGCATAGGTCTCGACCTTGTGCTCCCAGATAACGGATGGTCCTTCTGCCGACCATATCTGAATGCCGCAGAAGGATGTTCCAAGCGCTTCGCAGGAGACGACTACCGCGAAGTGTCGGCCGTCGGGAGAAAAATGAGGTTTGTCTTCGAGGACGACTATTTCCCCATCCTGATCCCGAACCCATAGGTATCCGTAACTTTCATTCGCCGTCAGCTCGACGAACGAAGCACGCAAGGCGGCATCGTGACGGACGAACGTGTATTCGCATTGGCGTTCGGGCAATGGGGCGGTCAGGCAGTGTCCGTTCTGAAACTCCAGCCGCTTGCTGTCGGTCACGAGGACGAGAGAATCACTATTCCTAATCGCTCGTCCGCCGGAGGTCGCCACAGCCTCTGCGTCAGATACGCGCTCATCCGCTTGGGCAGAACTGTTGACTGACAACGACGCTACGCCCAACGCACATGTTAGATAGGCAACCTTCAATCCCCTGCATAACATTTGGACGAACTCCCACGGCTCGGAATCTCATGTTCCGATCCGCGGGAGCAGGTGGCAAGCCCACTGCGCACCCTTCAACAGGTTAATAGAGGGGCTGGGCCTGGCCTCCGCGCCCTTTTCTTTTCTTTTCTTTTCTTTGGTTCTTCGCGGATGAGCGGGAAGGAGCGTGTCATCCCGAGGAGCGCGCGACGAAGGATCTCCGTCTAGCAGAGCATTGCCGATTCTGACGCGGTGTGCCAGGAGGAGATCCTTCCTCCCGATGGTCGTCAGGATGACATTCGGGGGAATCTTCGAGCCGAATACTTTCAATTTTACGTATTTCCGCATGAGTTCCCGGAATGTCTGCCGCCTATGCTTTCGCATAAGCAGACCTATGCGCACGAGGTATGATGGCATCAGGTCATTACCCCAGTGGGCGGGAGGAAAGCATGTTCCTGGTAAAAGTCGATCGCAGTTGCGACGCCCACTACCAGCCGCTCACGGTCAAGACGCACGAATATCTTTACGATTTCGCCGCCTTTATCGCGCGCTCGGTACCGGATGCCGAAGTGCATGCCCGGCTGGGCCTGCAGGCTGGCGATGAGGTGGTCTTCCACGGCAGTGCCGTGGAGGACGACGACGTGGAACTGTTCTGATGGCCGCGGAGGGCAAGAGCATGATCTTGGTCGACCTGATGGCAGAGAACCACTATCCGCCGCTCGACGGCCGCACCCCGGCCGAACTGTTCGACCTTGCCGTGGAGATCGCCAGGGCGCTGGACAACGTGGCAGTCCGCGCTCCGGTGGGGGAGAGCCCCGAGGAAACCGTCGTGCTGACCAGCCGGCTGATGCGCAAGAAAGGGGTGGCGCTGTTCTGAGTCTCGCGGGCTGGAGCGGCCGTTCGCCCGCCAGCAGAGGGAGGGGGACGTCAGAGCCCCCGCAGCACCGCGAAGGGGGAATCCGCGCGGTGCTGCTTTTTTGAGGGATGCCGTTTGGCCTGGGCCGGCGGCCGGCGCGGTGCCAGCCAGCGCGTCACACCGTCCTGTTCGCGGCGGCGGTAGTCCAGCGCCGCCAGCAATTGGGCATTCTCCTCGTTGCTCAGCCCCAGCAGGGATGGCAGCGACGAAGGCACCACGAAGCCGTCCTTGGCCTCGCGCGCCAATTGCCGCGCCTGGGCGGCATAGCGCTCCAGCATGTCCACCCGGATGGCCTTGGGGCCGGCCACCCGGTAGCCCACCGCCGCGTAGAAGCCGGCGGGCGCCTCGGCGGCCGGCGTCACCGCCACCCGTTCGCCCGGCGGCAGGGGAGCGGGCTGGCCGGCGGCGGCGGCCCACAGCACGGCGCGCAGGCGCTGCAGGGCAGGCTTGAGCAGGGCCGGCAGGTAGACGCTTTCCACCCCCAGGCGGATGCCCAGCCAGGCCAGGGCGCGGCGGTCGTCCTCGTCCAGCGCCCGCACCTGCGCTTCGGCCTCGGCGCGGGGCAGCGAGCCCAGGGCTTCGGCCAGCTGGTGCACCAGGCCGCGCGCCGGACCCTTCAGCGGCGCCTCGCGCGCCTTCATCAGCGGGCGGAAGGACTCGGCCACGGCGCCGGCCAGCCACTCGGCCAGACGCTTGCGCAGGCGGTCGCGCATGGCCGGTTCCAGCAGGTCGCTGGACAGCGGCTCCACCGCCGGGCGCAGCATGTCGGGTCCTGGCATCAGCCGGGCCACCGGCTCGTCCCGCCACAGCACCAGGGCGTCCGCCGACAGGGCGAAGGCGTCGTCGCCGTCGCGGTATAATTGCTCGACCCGGGCGGCGATCTCGCTTTTCAGCCCGCGCGCCGCCGCCGCCAGCACCGCCTTGGCGGCGTTGGCGCCCTCGGCGGCATCGGGGGCGAAGCGGAAGCCGGCCAGGCGGCCGACGAAATGGCCTTCCACCAGCACCTCGCCCGAGCGGGCCACCGCGCTCAGCAAATCGCCGTCATCGGCCATGCGCCGCACCAGATGGGCGGTGCGGCGATCGACGAAGCGTTGGGTCAGGCGGTCGTGCAGGGCGTCGGACAGCTTGTCCTCGATGGCGCGGGTACGTTCCTGCCAATGGACGGGGTCGGCCACCCAGTCGCCCCGGTGCGACACGTAGGTCCAGGTGCGCACATGGGCGATGCGGCCGACCAGGGTATCCAGCTCGCCGTCGGTGCGGTCCAGCCGGCCCACGTGGCCGGCCAGCCAGTCGGTGGGCAGCCGCCGGCCCGGCCCGGTCAGGTGGCGGAACAACTGGGACAGCAGGCGGGTGTGGGCGTCGGCCATCACCTTACGGAAGTCGGGCACCCCTGCGACGTCCCACAGCAGGCGCACCCGCTCGGGATGGTTGGCCAGTTTCAGGATATCGGGATCGCGGGCCAGATGGGCCAGCGCCACCTGGTCGTCGGCTTCGCGCGCGCGGATCAGGCCGGGTTCCCCGGGCGGCCGTTCCAGCGCGGCCAGCAGCGCCTCCACCGATGTGAAGCGCAGGTCGGAATTGCGCCACCACAGCGCCTTGACCGGGGCGAAGGCGTGGTTCTCCACTGCCTCCACCAGCTCGGGCGCCAGCCCGCCGATATCGGCGGTGGTGCCGAAGGTGCCGTCGTTCATGTGCCGCCCGGCGCGGCCGGCGATCTGGGCGATCTCGGCCGGCTCCAGATCACGGGGCGCGCGGCCGTCGAACTTGCGCAGGCTGGGCGAAGGCCACATGGTCGACGTCCATGTTCAGCCCCATGCCGATGGCGTCGGTGGCGACGATGTAGTCCACCTCGCCGGCCTGGTACATGCCCACCTGGGCATTGCGGGTGCGGGGGCTCAGCGCGCCCAGCACCACCGCCGCGCCGCCGCGCTGGCGGCGTACGAACTCGGCCATGGCGTAGACCTCGGCGGCCGAGAAGGCGACGATGGCCGAACGCGGCGGCAGCCGGTTCAGCTTCTTCGGCCCGGCATAGGTCAGCGACGACAGGCGCGGGCGGGTGACGAACTCGATGCCCGGCACCAGCCGCCTCAGCAGCGGCTTCATGGTTTCGGCGCCGAGGAACAGGGTCTCCAGGGTGCCGCGCGCATGCAGCAGGCGGTCGGTGAAGACATGGCCGCGCTCGGGGTCGGCGCACAACTGGATCTCGTCGATGGCCAGGAAGGCCACCCGGCGGTCCAGCGGCATGGATTCCACCGTGCAGACGAACCAGCGGGGATGGGCGGGGACGATCTTCTCTTCCCCGGTGATCAGGGCGACCGCGGCGGCACCCTTGGCGCGGACGATGCGGTCGTAATTCTCGCGCGCCAGCAGCCGCAGCGGAAAGCCGATCATTCCCGAGGCATGCCCGAGCATGCGCTCCAACGCGAAATGGGTCTTGCCGGTATTGGTGGGCCCCAGGATCGCCGAGACCCGCCCCCGGCCGAAAACGTCAGTCATAGCCCCCTTAGGGTCGGGGTTCGGGGCGCCGATTGCAAGGGGGGATGGGCGCGGCCAACCGGCGGGCGGCGTCGCGGCCGGCTTTCAGGATCAGGTCGGCCTGCTCGGCGTCGGGGGCGAGGCGCGCCAGCTGCAAGGTGCCCACCATTAGGCCGAGAAGGGCGGCGGCGGCCGGGCCGTGCCCCGACGGCAGGTGGCGGGCGATCAGCGCCGTCAGTCCGTTCACCTTTCCGGCAAAGGCCTTGCGGGTGGGGGCGGGATGGCGGGTCAGTTCGGCGGCCAAGCAGGCGATGGCGCAGCCCGCCTCGGGATGGTCGCGGTGCCCAGGGCTCAGATAGGCGGTGATCAGGGCGTCGATGCCGCCGGCCTCGGCCTCGCTGGCCAGCAACGCCAAGGTGCACTCCAGGGACTCGGCCGCCGCGTCGCGCACGAGATCCTCCTTGGACGGGAAATGGGCGTAGAAGCCGCCATGGGTCAGTCCGGCATCGGCCATCAGCGACGCGACGCCCACGGCGGCGATGCCTTCGCCGCGGAAGCGGCGGGCCGCCGTCTCGACGATGCGTTGACGGGTGGCGTCTTTCTGGCCCTTGGCATAGCGCATGGACGGGGCTCCTCGGGATGGCGAACGATCATTGCATTATGGTCGTAATTTAATATGATGACCATCATATCGTCGTGGTGAATCGACAAAGGAGGGGGCCATGCCCGACCCAGTGGTGCTTGAACGCAGCCGTCTGGCGGAAATCTGCTGCGCCGCCGGCGCCGACGACGTGGGCTTCGTCGACCTGGAGCGCGACAATCTGGCGGCGCAGCGTGCCAGCGTCCTCAGGGCGCTGCCCTGGGCGCGAAGCTTCATGGTGTTCGTCCGCCGCCTCAACCGCCATGCCGTGCGGGCGCCGTTGCGCAGCCTGTCCTCGGCCGAATTCACCGAAGGCGCCCACGACGTCAAGGCCATCATCCATCGCACCGTGCGGGCGTTGGAGGATGAGGGCGTGCGCGCGGTGGGGATCAGCGGCCTGTTCCCCATGGAGGTGGGGCGCCCCGATGGCTCGCCCACAGTGGTCTCGCTCAAGCATCTGGCCGAGGCGGCGGGGCTGGGGTTGATGGGCAAGAACCGCATGGTCCTGCATCCCCGTTTCGGCGCCGACGTCTACCTGGGGGCGGTGGCCCTGGATGGCGCCGTCGATGTCGCCGACCGCCCTCTGGAGACGTCGCCTTGCCTGGACTGCAACCTGTGCGCGGTTACCTGCCCCACTGGGGCCATCGCCAAGGACGGGCATTTCAGCTTCGGCAATTGCATGACCCACAATTACCGGGAAAAGGTCGGTGGCTTCGTCGAGTGGGTCCATACCCTGGCCGACAGCCGCGACCGTCACGATTACCGCCGCCGTGTCAGCGACAAGGAAACCCTGTCGTGGTGGCAGAGCCTGGGCTACGAAGCCAATACCCATTGCGATTACTGCATCGCCGTCTGTCCGGCCGGCGACGAAGCAGCCGCCTTCCTGGCCGACCGCAAGCCCCATTTCCGCGAGGTGGTGCGGCCCCTGCGCGAGCGGGTCGAGAAGGTCTACGTGGTTCCCGGCTCGGATGCCGAGGCCCATGTGCCGCAGGCCTTTCCCCACAAATCGGTGCGCCGCATCGGCAGCGGGCGGACGCCGGATTCGATCGCCGGCATGGTGATGATGCTGCCGTTGACCTTTCAGCGTGGGCGTTCGGCCGGGCTGGCGGCGCGCTATCACTTCCGCTTTTACGGCCAGGAGACGCTGGAGGCCACGGTGGACATCCGTGACCAGCGCATCCGAGTGGAATCCGGCCTGACCGGTACCGCCGATTTGTCGATCCGGGCCGACAGCGAGGCTTGGCTGGGTCTGCTCGACAGCAGCCGCGGTCTGGTTTGGGAGATGCTGCGCGGGCGCATCCGCCTGAAGGGCCGCCGGCAGCTGCTGGCGGCCTTCGGGCGGTGCTTCCCGTCGTAGGGGCGGGCGTTACGCCAGCCCCTTCTCCATCACCGTCGCCAGGCGGCGGGCGAATTCCACCGGGTCGGCCGGGGGTTCGCCCTCGACGATGCGGGCTTGGTCCAACAGCAGCAGAGCCATGTCGTCGATGGCCTCGCGGCCCGAGGCCTTGACCTTGGCGGCCATGCCCTTGATCAGGCCATGGCGCGGGTTGATCTCCAGCACGCGGGGGAAATCCTGGTCGAGCTGGCGGTGGGCCTTCAGCAGCTTTTCCAGGTGGATGCTCATCTGGCCCGATTCCGCCACCAGGCAGACCGACGAGGTGGTCAGGCGGTCCGAGGCGCGCACGTCCTTGACCTTGTCGCCCAGCGTCAGCTTCAGGGCGGCGATCAGGGTGTCCAGCGCGTCGGCGGGGGCGGCCTCGGGCTTGTCCGCCTCGGCCTTGTCCTCGCCCCTCACCTTGGACAGGTCCACGTCGCCCTCGGTGATGGCCTTCAGCGTCTTGCCCTGGACTTCGCCCACCGCCGGCACCCAGAACTCGTCGATGGGGTCGGTGAGCAGCAGCACCTCGATGCCCTTGGCCAGGAAGCCTTCCAGCTGCGGGCTGCGTTTCAGCGCCGCCAAATCGTCGCCGGTGGCGTAGTAGATGGCCTCCTGGCCCTCCTTCATGCGGCCGACCACCTCGTCCAGCGTGGTCCAGCCGGAAGCCTCGGTGGTCTGGAAGCGGCACAGCGGCAGGATGTCGCCCTTGCGCTCGTAATCCTCGTAGATGCCCTCCTTCAGCACGGCGCCGAAGGTTTCCCAGAAGGTGGCGTAGGCGCCGGCATCGTCCTCGGCCTTCTTCTTCAGCTCGGACAGCACCTTCTTGACCAGGCCGGACTTCATCTTGGCCAGCACCGGGTTGTGCTGCAGCATTTCGCGGCTGACGTTGAGCGGCAGGTCCTGGCTGTCCACCACGCCGCGCAGGAAGCGCAGATAGGGCGGCAGCAGGCCCTCGGCCTCGTCGGTGATGAACACCCGCTTCACGTACAGTTTGACGTGGTGCTTGCGGTCGGGGTGGAAGATGTCGAACGGCTTGGAGCCCGGCACGTAGAGCAGGCTGGTATATTCGATGGCGCCTTCGGCCTTGGTGTGGATGGTCAGCCAGGGGTCGTCGAAGGCGTGGGCGACGTGGTGGTAGAATTCCTTGTACTGCTCGGGCGTCACCTCGGATTTGGGTCGCGTCCACAGGGCCGAGGCGGAATTCAGCGTCTCTTCCTTGTCGCCCTCCACCAGCACCACCGGGATGGCGATGTGGTCCGAGTAGCGTTTGACGATGCCGGTCAGGCGCGGCGCGTCCAGGAACTCCTTCTCGCCGTCGCGCAGCGACAGGGTGATGCGGGCGCCGCGCGCGGCCTCGGGCTCGGGGGTGATGGTGAACTCGCCCTTGCCGTCGCTTTCCCAGCGCCAGCCGTGCTGCTCGCCCGCCTTGCGGGTGACCACTATGACCTTGTCGGCCACCATGAAGGCGGAATAGAAGCCGACGCCGAACTGGCCGATCAGCGTCATGTCCTTCTTGGCGTCGCCGGTCAGCCGGCTCATGAACTCGGCGGTGCCCGACTTGGCGATGGTGCCCAGGTTGGCGATCAGGTCGTCCTTGTTCATGCCGATGCCGTTGTCGGCGATGATCAGCGTGCCGGCGGCGGCGTCCGGCACCAGCCGGATGCGGTAATCGGCGTCGCCCTCCACCAGCGCCGGATCGGTGAGCGCGGCATAGCGCAGCTTGTCGCAGGCGTCGGATGCGTTGGAGACCAGCTCGCGCAGGAAGATCTCCTTGTTGGAGTAGAGCGAGTGAACAACGATGTCCAACAGCTTGGCGACTTCCGCCTGAAACTCGCGCTTCTCTTCGGCCATGGTCGAGATCCCTGAAATTGCCCCAAAAGCTATACCCGCATAGCGCGGGCGCCTTGATATGAGGGAGCAGCCGGACGGTTGCAAGTGGGCGCGCAATCCAGAAGAATGGACGACCCGCGCATCAGCGTTGCTCTCGCCCGGTCGAATCGGTATGTATAGCGGCCCCGAAAGTGGGGTCGGGCCCCGCTCGAGGGATTTACCGCCGCCGTAGCCAATGCCGGGCGGCCTTTTGAGAAGCAGGAGACGTTCATGCAGATTCCTCTCCAGATCACCTTTCACGGGATCGACCATTCGGATGCCGCGGAAGAGCGCATCCGCGAAAAGGTGGCCAAGCTGGAGCAGTTCTCCGACCGTATCACCAGCTGCCGGGTGACGGTGGAGCGTAGCCACAAGAACACGTCGAACCTGCACCAGAAGGGCGAGGACTTCCACATCCGCATCGACCTGGTGGTTCCCGGTTCCGAGCTGGTGGTGAAGCGCGCCTCGGAAGAGCACGAGGACATCTACGCCGCCCTCAAGGGCGCCTTCCAGGCCATGGAGCGTCAGCTCAAGGAATATGTCGCCCGCGCCCGCGGCGACGTGAAGGCCCGCGCCCAGGCGTAATCCCGCCGGGGCCTTCGGGATGCCGCGCCGCCTCTGTGGCGCGGCCTCGTCCTCCGTGGGACGCAGCCGGGCCGGGCCGTGGTCCGGGCAGACTTTTCCGTTTTACGTATCGGAATATTCGATCAAGTCACCTTGCGCTGTTGATGTTCGCGTAAAGGTGCGCTAGAAGTCCGCGCGGCTTTTCGCGGGTGCGGCAAAAGCGCCCGCGCCGGCTTTGGACGTCCCATGAACATCGATCTCGCGCGCACCTTTCTGGAAATCGTTGAAACCGGCAACTTCAACCGGGCGGCCGAGCGGCTGGACGTGACCCAGTCCACCGTCTCCATGCGCATCAAGGCGCTGGAGGACGAACTGGGGCGCCCGCTGTTCGTACGCTCCAAGGCGGGTACCGAGCTGACCGCCGCCGGCCTGCAGTTCCGCCGCTACGCCACCACCCTGGTGCGGGTGTGGGAGCAGGCGCGCCAGGAGATCGCGCTGCCGCCGGGCTTCAAGACGGTGCTCAACGTGGGCGGCCAGTTCTCGCTGTGGGACCGCCTGCTGGTGCAGTGGATTCCGTGGATGCGCACGGCGCTGCCCGACGTGGCGCTGCGCGCCGAGGTGGGCCTGTCCGACGGCATGATGCGCCAGCTGACCGAGGGGCTGCTGGATATCGGCGTCATGTACAATCCGGTGTCGCGCCCCGGCCTGCACATCGAGAAGCTGCTGGAGGAGCGCCTGATCCTGGTTTCCACCCGCCGCCGCTCGGTGGAGGAATGGGACGACGACTACGTGTTCGTGGATTGGGGGCCGGAATTCCGCCAGGGCCACGGCCAGGCCTTTCCCGACCTCAAGACCCCGGCGGTGTCTGTGGGCCTGGGCGCGCTGGGCTTGCAGCACATCCTGTCCTATGGCGGCTCGGGCTACTTCCCCATGCGGGCGGTGCGCTCCTACCTGGCCTCGGGCCGGCTGTTCGAGGTGGCGGGCGCGCCCGATTTCCGCCGCCCGGCCTGGCTGGTCTACAGCCAGGACGAGGGCCGTGCCGATTGGTTCGGCACCGCGCTCGACGGCCTGCGCTATGTGGCCTCGCTGGAAAGCGAAGACTAGGCGACTTCACCAGCTTTATTGGATGATGCGGGAACGATATGTTCTTTGTGTCGTTCCGGTGAAATTTTTGCCCGCGCAAAGAAAAACCCCCGCTTGCGCGGGGGTTGCCAAGGCACGAAGACGGTGATCAGCGCAAACGGTTGCGCATGCTGTCCATCAGCGACCACACCTGATCCGGCTGGACGCCGTCACGGGCCATGACGCGGCGCACCACGTCATCGTCCATCAACTCATGCAGGCTGGGCTCGTCATTGCCCTCGAAATTCACGGCGCGGCTGGGGCGGGCGGAGGTAAAGGAGGGCTGGGCGCATCCCCGGGTGTCACGGGTGAGTGCGGCGGGCGTGCAGGCGCTATGCATCGTGTGGCCCCCTTCCAACGGTGAGCGGTGTTGAAGGGCAATAAAACAAATTCATTGGCATCTGTCTATCTGATCATTGGTATCGGATTGTCGCAAATGTAATGAATTTTGCGCCATATCCGACATTTACTGCAGCGCAACATGGGGTGTTGCCCCGATGAACTGCGCCTTTCGTATCAGATAGTGCCCCCTCTTTGGTGGTACAAGGGGGTGCGTTGGCAGAAATCAGCTCCCCATTATGCGTTTGTCGCCTAGAACGCTGTCGGACAGCAAAGGATAGTGGCCTCGTACGTCGAAGAGCTGATAGTGCCACCACTCATTGTGATAGAAGTCCCAGCCGGCCGTGGTCATCAATCCCATCAACAGGATGCGGTTGCGCTGGGCCGCCGGGGGGATGTCCTGGTTGCCGTGGTGCGAGAGCGGGGTGAAGGCGTCGAAGGCGGTGCCCATGTCCAGTTCCTGGCCGCCGGCGTCCACCAGGGTCAGGTCCACGGCGGCGCCCATGGAATGGGGCGAGCCGCGGCGGGGGTCGGCGAGGAATTCGGGGTCGGGGCGGTGGTTCCACAGCACCCATTGCGCCTCGGCCGGCCGGAAGGCGTCGAACAGCTTCAGGCGCAGGCCCAAGGGGCGCGCCAGCGCGGCGGCCTGGGTTAGCCGCTCCGCCGCCTCGGCGTGCAGGAAGCAGCCGGCCCCGGCGCGGTAGACCGGCCGGCCGGTGAAGTTGCCGGCGGTGGCATAGGCCAGCGCGATGTCCACGCCGTAGGCTTCGGGGGTGATGCGGACCAGCGGCAGCATCGCTTCTCCTTTTCACGGATGGGCGGGCGCACAGTATAGTGCGCCAGGTTCACATGGTGCGCCGTCGTCACCTTTGCCGGGAAGTGTCTTTTCCATGCTCGTACTCGCTCTCGATTCCGCCACTTCGGCCTGTTCGGCCGCGCTGTGGCAGGATGGCACCCTGCTGGCCCATCGCTTCGCCGCCATGGAGCGCGGCCAGTCGGAAGTGCTGGTGCCCATGGTGGCCGAGGTGATGGAGGCCGCCGGCTGCGCCTTCGACCAACTCGATCTGCTGGCGGTGACGGTGGGGCCGGGCGCTTTCACCGGCATCCGCATCGGCCTGGCCACGGCGCGCGCCCTGGCCCTGGCGGCGGGCAAGCCGCTGGCCGGCATCGCCACCCCCGAGGTGGTGGCGGCGGCGGTGCCCGAGGCCGAGCGGCAGGGTCGCACGGTGCTGGTCGTATTGGAGTCGCGGCGTGAGGAATTGTGGGTGCAGGCCTTCTCGCCGGCGTTGGAGCCGTTGGGCGAGATCCGGGCGCTTACGCCGGCGCAGATTGCCGCTGCCGCCACCGGGCCGGTGGTGCTGGCGGGCGATGCCTGCCCCCTGGTGGCGCCGCTGCTGTCCGGCGCTGCCTTGGCCGGCGCCACCCTGGCCAGTTCCGCCGGGGCGCCCGACGCCCGGCTGCTGGCGCCGCTGGCGGCGCGGCGCTGGGCCGTCGGCACCGCCCTGGCGCCCGAGCCGCTTTACCTGCGTCCGGCCGATGTGACGGTGGCGCAATGCGCGGCGCCGTGATGGAACTTCTTCCCGCTGCCCTCGTGCATGCGGATCTGCTCGCCGGTATGCACAGAATATGCTTTGCCGATGCTTGGGGGCGGACGCCATGGCCTCGCTGCTGACCATGCCGGGGGCGCAGGGGCTGATCGCGGCCGATGGCGGCAGCTTGGCGCCGGCGGCCGAACCGCCCGGCCCGGCCGGTTTCGTGCTGTGGCGGGTGGCGGCGGGCGAGGCGGAAGTCCTCACCATCGCGGTGCTGCCGCCGTGGCGTCGCGGCGGCCTTGGCGGGATGCTGCTGCAAGCGGCGCTGGCCGCTTCGGTCCAGGCGGGGGGCGGAAGCCATGTTCCTGGAAGCGGCTGCCGACAATATCGCCGCCCTCGGTCTTTATGAAAAATGGGGATTCCGGCGGGTGGGCGTCCGACGTGCCTATTACGGAGACAAGGACGCGATGGTGATGCGTCGCGACCTGGACACTATTGGTTCTTGCGAATAACCAAGCGGTGCACGCCTGCGGGGCTGCCGCCATCTTCCGGATTAAGCGAGACGATGAAATGGCCCAGTTCCGTAACCGATTTAGGCACGTTGGCCAAAGGCTCGGCACCTTTCAGGCGCACTTCCAGGGTCTCGCCGGGGGCCATCCTCTCCACCAGCAACTTGGTGCGGACGAAGGTCATGGGGCAGACCTCACCGGTTATGTCAAGGTAGTAGTTGGCCTTCTCAGTCATGCAAATCCTGCCATGTTGATTTTTCGTAATGGTTATTGCCAGTTTCAGTCAAAAGAATTATATACGCCCAACTCGTCGTAATTGGAGGCTAGCTCTCGATGTCGGAGCGTTCGAACACCAGCGACCTGCTGACGCTCACCACTGAAATCGTGGCGGCGCATGTCGCCAACAATACCGTCGCCGTCAGCGATCTGCCGCAGTTGATCAATGAGGTCTACAAGACCCTGTGCTCCGTCGGCAACGCTCCCATCGCGCCCGAGCGCCCGCAGCCGGCCGTGCCGGTGAAGAAGTCGGTGCACCCCGACTACATCATCTGCCTCGAGGACGGCAAGAAGCTGAAGATGCTGAAGCGCCACCTCAAGACCGCCTACAACATGACGCCCGAGGAATACCGCGAGCGCTGGGGCCTGCCGGCTGACTATCCCATGGTTGCGCCCAATTACGCCCAGCACCGCTCCACCCTGGCCAAGAAGATCGGCCTGGGCACCAAGCCGCGCAAGCGTCCGGCCAGCAAGCGCGCCGTCTGATCGGGCTGCGCTTTCGAGCAGGGGCGCCGCGGGCAGTTTGCCCGTGGCGCCTTTTGGTTTATAGTTGCCGGCCAAGGGTTTGCACGAAGGTCAGGAATGGTCTCTCGCATCGAACAGCGTTGCATCGACAAGGGCATGAAGATGACCGACCAGCGCCGCGTGATCGCACGCGTGCTGTCGGAAGCCGCCGACCACCCGGACGTGGAGGAGGTGTATCGCCGCGCCACCGACATCGATCCCCGCATTTCCATCGCCACCGTCTATCGCACCGTCCGCCTGTTCGAGGAGGCGGACATCCTTGAACGGCATGATTTCGGCGACGGCCGGGCCCGCTACGAGGAATCGGTCGAGAACCACCACGACCATCTGATCGACGTCCAGAGCGGCAAGGTGATCGAGTTCACCAGCCCCGAGATCGAGGCGCTGCAACGCAAGATCGCCGAATCCTATGGCTTTCGTCTAGTCGGGCATCGCCTGGAGCTCTATGGAGTTCCGTTGACTTCGGCGGACAAAAAAGAAGAGAAATGATCGTCGGTCGGGCGGCGCCAGACGAAAGTGGGGCGCCCGACAATGGGGACGAGTCTGCGCGAGGAAGCATGAGCGAGAACGGGGAAGAGGCCGGCGGTTCCCGCCTGGAGGTGCGCCTCGCTGCCACCGAGGAGGAAATCCGGGCGGCCCAGGCGTTGCGCTACCGGGTCTTCTACGAGGAGATGGGGGCCAAGCCCACCGCGGCCATGGCCGCCGGCCGGTCCGATTTCGACGATTTCGACGCCATCTGCGACCACCTGCTGGTGCTCGACCCCGCTCGCGGGTCGGGCGGTGCCGCCGTGGTCGGCACCTACCGGCTGATCCGCCGCGCGGTGGGCGAGAAGTTCGGCCGCTTCTATACCGCCGGCGAATACGACATCGCCAAGCTGCTGGACAAGGGCGGCAACTTCATGGAGCTGGGCCGTTCGTGCGTCGACGCCGATTACCGCACCGGCGCCACCATGCAGATGATGTGGGCGGGCATCGCCTCCTATGTGTGGGACCACGGCATCGACCTGATGTTCGGCTGCGCCTCGCTGCCCGGCACCGACCCGCAGGCGCTGGCGACCCAGCTGTCCTACCTCCACCACTACCATCTGGCCCCGGCCGAGATGTGTCCGCGCGCCCTGCCCGATTTGTTCGTCGACATGAATCTGATGGACAAGGATTCGCTCAACCCGCGCCGGGCGCTGGCCTCGCTGCCGCCGCTGGTGAAGGGCTATCTGCGCCTGGGCGGCTTCGTCGGCGACGGCGCGGTGATCGACCACCAGTTCAACACCACCGATGTCTGCGTCATGGTCAAGACGGACTTGGTGACCGCCAAGTACGTCAAGCATTACGACCGGACCAAGGACGTGCTGGTTTCGTCGTGAGCCCAGGCAACCCCCGCTCCGCGCCATGAGCAGCCCCTTCATCGCCCTGTTGCGCTTTCTTGGCTTCCTGCTGTGGACGCTGGCGGCCCTGGGGCCCTATCTGCTGCTGCTGGCCGTCGGCTGGAAGGGTTATTCCCGCTATGCCCGCGGTTATTTCCGGGTCTGCTGCCGCCTGATCGGCTTCCAGGTCAAGCCGCGCGGCGCGCCCCAGGCCACCGCCAAGCCGGTGCTGTACGTGGCCAACCACGCCAGCTATCTCGACATCATCATCCTGGGCAGCCTGCTGGACGGCTGTTTCGTCGCCAAGAGCGAGGTGGCGGGCTGGCCCGGCTTCGGCTTCCTCGCCCGCATCGCCCAGACCGTCTTCGTTGACCGCAAACGCGGCCGCACCGCCAAGGAACGCGACCAGTTGGGCGCGCGGCTGGCCGCCGGCGATTCCCTCATCCTGTTCCCCGAGGGCACCTCCAACGACGGCAACCGGGTGCTGCCGTTCAAGAGCTCGCTGTTCGCGGTGGCGCAGATGAGCGCGGGTGGCGGCGCGCCGTTGCCGGTGCAGCCGGTGTCGGTGGCCTATACCCGCCTGGACGGCCAGGCCATCGGCCGGGCGCTTCGGCCGTATTACGCCTGGTACGGCGACATGACCCTGGCCGGCCATCTGTTCGCCGCCCTGGGCCTGGGCCGGCTGACGGTGGAGGTGGTCTTCCACCCGGTGGTCACCGTCGCCGACTTCGCCGACCGCAAGGCCCTGGCCAACCATTGCCACGACGTGGTCGCCCATGGCGTGGTGTCGGCGCTGGCCGGCCGGCTGGACGATGCCAAGGTGGTGGCCCGCCGCCCGGCGCCGCGCGCCGGGGCCGAAACGGCGGCGCTGGCGGGCGGCTGAGCGACTTTCACGCGCCCTTCCCTTGACTCTGGCGGCCCAGATGCTAGCTTTTGATCCATGCACCGGGCGAGACCCCTTCGGTCCCGCCCTCGTCGTTTTTCCAACTGCCGGCGGCGGAAAGGCCGCGGGCTGACGACATTGGCCAAGAAACTCTTCGTAAAGACCTACGGTTGCCAGATGAACGTGTACGATTCCGCCCGCATGGCGGACGTGCTGGCGCCGCTCGGCTATGCCATGACGGACGGTCCCGAGGACGCCGACATGGTCATCCTCAATACCTGCCATATCCGCGAGAAGGCGGCCGAGAAAACTTTCTCGGAGCCTGGGCCGCTGGCGCGCCCACAAGCAGGAGCGCGGCGGCGACATGATCATCGCCGTGGCCGGCTGCGTCGCCCAGGCGGAAGGCGAGGAAATCCTGCGTCGCGCCCCCTTCGTCGACATCGTGCTGGGGCCGCAGACCTATCACCGCCTGCCCGAGATGGTGGCCCAGGCCACGCGGGCGGCCCAGAAGAACGGCAATGGCGCCGCCGTGCTCGACACCGAATTCCCGCTGGAGCCCAAGTTCGACCACTTGCCCGAGGCGCGCGCCGACGGCGCCAGCGCCTTCCTGTCGGTGCAGGAGGGCTGCGACAAGTTCTGCACCTTCTGCGTGGTGCCCTACACCCGTGGCGCCGAATATTCCCGCCCGGCCGCGGCCGTGCTGGACGAGGCGCGCCGGCTGGTGGACCAGGGCGTGGTGGAGATCACCCTGCTGGGCCAGAACGTCAATGCCTGGCACGGTGACGGCGGGTGCGGCTTCGGCGCCCTGATCCGCGACCTGGCCGGGATTCCCGGGCTGGAGCGCATCCGCTACACCACCTCGCATCCCCGCGACATGGATGACGATCTGATCGCCGCCCATGCCGAGGTGGACAAGCTGATGCCGTTCCTGCACCTGCCGGTGCAGTCGGGCTCGGACCGCATCCTCGATGCCATGAACCGCAGGCACGACCGCGCCACCTACCTGCGTCTGGTGGAGAAGCTGAAGGCGGCGCGTCCCGATCTGGCCCTGTCGTCCGACTTCATCGTCGGCTTCCCCGGCGAGACCGAGGCCGATTTCGCCGACACCCTGGCGCTGGTCCGCCAGGTGGGCTTCGTCAACACCTATTCGTTCAAGTATTCCGCCCGTCCCGGCACCCCCGCCGCCGCCATGCCCAACCAGGTGGAGGAAGCGGTGAAGGAGGCCCGGCTGGCCGAGCCTGCAGGCGCTGCTGTGGGAGCAGACCCGGCTGTTCAACGAGCGCTCGGTGGGCCGGGTGATGACGGTACTGCTGGACCGTCCCGGCCGCCGTCCCGGCCAGCTGGTGGGACGCTCGCCCTACATGCAGGCGGTGCACGTGGACAATGCCGACGGTATGTTCGGCCGCGTGGCCCAGGTGCGCATCGCCGCCGTGCATCCCAATTCCCTGGCCGGCGAGCTGGTGCAGCCCGAGAGGATATGCGCTTGAGCGCCCCCGGGCCGCAGACCACCCTGCTGCGCGAATTCCAGGACAACGCCCTGTTGCAGGTGCTGTTCGGCCCCCACAACGTCAATCTGGAACGCGTCGAGCGGGCGCTGGGCGTGGCGCTCAATGCCCGCGGCAACACCGTCTCGGTCTCGGGCTCGCCGGATTCCTCGGCCGAGGCGGGGCAGGTGCTGGACGCCCTTTACGACCTCGCCCGCCGCCAAGGCCATCTGGAGACCGCCGACATCGACGCCGCCATCCGCATGACCCATCACACCCCCGAGGCCGGCGACGATCTGGTGCTGCGCACCCGCAAGCGCCACATCGCGCCGCGCACCCCCACCCAGGCCAGCTACCTGTCCGCCCTACAGACCAGCCCGCTGGTGTTCGGGCTGGGCCCGGCCGGTACCGGCAAGACCTATCTGGCGGTGGCCAAGGCGGTCTCCATGATGCTGAAGGGCGAGGTGGACCGCCTGATCCTGTCGCGCCCGGCGGTGGAGGCGGGCGAGCGCCTGGGCTTCCTGCCCGGCGACCTCAAGGAGAAGGTGGACCCCTATCTGCGGCCGCTCTACGACGCCCTGTACGATATGCTGCCCGGCGACCAGGTGGTGAAGAAGCTCGCCGCCGGCGAGATCGAGGTGGCGCCGCTGGCCTTCATGCGCGGCCGCACCCTGGCCAATTCCTTCATCATCCTGGACGAGGCGCAGAACACCACCTCCGTGCAGATGAAGATGTTCCTGACTCGCATGGGCGAGGGCTCGCGCATGGTCATCACCGGCGATTTGTCCCAGGTGGACCTGCCGCCGGGGCAGCGCTCGGGCCTGCGCGACGCGCTGGACATCCTTGACGGCATGGAAGGGGTCTCGTTCATCAACTTCACCGACCGCGACGTGGTGCGCCATGACCTCGTCACCCGCATCGTGCGCGCCTATGACCGCGCCGAGCGCGAGAAGAAGGCGGCCCAGGACGGCGGGGGCAGGCCATGAACCCGACCGTGGTCGCCGTGTCGGCGGAACATGCCGCCTGGGCCGAAATGGTCCCCGACGCCGAGGCGGTGGTGGAGCGCATGGCGCTGGCCGCCCTGGCCGGCGCGGACTGCGAGTTGGGCGACGACCCGCTGGAGATCAGCGTGGTGCTGGCCGACGATGCCACCGTGCAGGGGTTGAACCGCGACTGGCGCGGCAAGGACAAGCCCACCAACGTGCTGTCCTTCGCCGCCCTGGACGACGACGAGGCGCCGCGCGTGCCCGGCGCGCCGCTGCTGCTGGGCGATATCGTCCTGGCCTTCGAGACCTGCCGCGACGAGGCGCGCGCCCTGGGCAAACCTTTGTCCGATCACCTATCCCATCTGGTTGTGCACGGCGTCCTGCACCTGTTGGGCTATGATCACGAGGACGACGAGGCCGAGGCGGAAGAGATGGAGGCGTTGGAAACCACCATCCTGGCCGGCTGCGGTATTGCCGACCCCTATGCGGCGGCGGACGACGACAACATCGCCGAAGGAGGGCGATGAGGACCATGAGCGAACCCCATAGTCCCCAGCCCCGCGCGAACGGGGCATTGCAAACCAAGGATTCCCGCGATAACGGCGGCAATCACCATCAGGTCCGGATTGTCCGCGACGCCGCCGCGGCCAACGACGAAGGCCTGATCGACACCATCCGCGGCTGGATGCGCCTGCTGCGCCGCTCCAAGGGCAGCGAGACCGTGCGCGAGGCGCTGGAAGAGCTGATCGAGGACCGCGACGACGCCGGCATTCCCATCGACGAGCAGGAACGGGTGCTGCTGGGCAACATCCTGCACCTGCGCGAGCAGAGTGCCTACGACGTCATGGTGCCGCGCGCCGATATCGTCGGCGTCGAGGCGGCCACCGGCCTCACCGAGCTGACCGACCTGTTCATCAAATGCGGCCATTCCCGCCTGCCGGTCTATCGCGGCGGGCTGGACGACGTCATCGGCATGGTCCACATCAAGGACATCCTGGCCGCCGGCCGCCAGGACAAGCCGTTCCAGCTGCAGCGGCTGGTGCGCCGCGTGCTGTTCGTCTCGCCCAGCATGCGGGTGATGGACCTGCTGATGGAGATGCGGCTGAAGCGCACCCACATGGCCCTGGTGGTGGACGAATACGGCGGCATCGACGGTCTGGTCACCATCGAGGACCTAGTGGAACAGATCGTCGGCGAGATCGAGGACGAGCACGACCGCGCCGTCGAGCCCGACATGGTGGTGCGCGCCGACGGGGTCATCGAGGCTGACGCCCGCACCCCCATCGAGGAATTCGAGGGGGCCGTCGGGCCGGTGCTGACCGACGAGGAGCGCGACGACGTGGACACCCTGGGCGGCCTGGTCTTCTTCATCGCCGGCCGGGTGCCGTCGCGCGGCGAGCTGATCGCCCATCCGTCGGGCCTGGAATTCGAGGTGGTGGACGCCGACCCCCGCCGCATCAAGTGGCTGCGGGTGCGCAAGGGCGCGCCCCAGGCCGCGTCCGAGACCGCCTGATGGGGCCGGAGGCGATCGCCGCCTTGGCCCGCTCGTCGCCCGCCCCCTGGGGATGGTTCGGTGCCGCCGCCGGGCGTCTCGCCGCCCTGACCGGCTGGCGTCGGCGTGGTGCCCTGGTCGCGCTGGGGGCGTTCGCCGCCCTGGCCCTGCCGCCGGTGGGACTGGTGCCGGTTTTGCTGGTGTCGCTGCCCGGCCTGATCTGGTTGCTGGATGCCGCCCCCGACCGCCGCGCCGCCTTCGGCGCCGGCTGGTGGTGGGGCCTGGGCTGGTTCGGCATCGGCCTGGTGTGGATCGCCAACGCCCTACTCATCGACGCCGCCAAGTTCGGCTGGATGGTGCCCTTCGCCACACTGGGCCTGTCCAGCCTGATGGCCTGCTTCTTCGGCATCGCCACCCTGGCCGTCCGGCTGAGCGGCATCGGCGGCGTCGCCCGCATACCCATGCTGGCCGCCGCCTGGACGGTGATGGAATGGGTGCGGTCGTGGCTACTGACCGGTTTTCCCTGGAACCCGTTGGGCTCGGTGTGGGACGCCGTGCCCATGGTACTGCAACTGGGCTCGGTGGTGGGCGTTTTCGGCCTGTCGCTGTTCACCATCCTGGTGTTCGGCCTGCCTGCCGTGCTGGCCGATTACGCTCCCCGGCGATGGCGCCTGGGGGCGGCAGCCGCGTCGGTGCTGCTGGTGGCCGCAGCGGCGGCGGGCGGGGCTTGGCGCCTGAGCGCACCCATGGAGATGGTGCCCGACATCCGCCTGCGTCTGGTCCAGGCCGCCATCGCCCAGCGGCACATGTGGCGGGACGACCTGCGCGAGGCGCAGCTGCTCGAGCATGTCGCCCTGAGCAAGGAGCCGGGCTGGGACGCCGTCACCCATGTGATCTGGCCCGAGACCGCCGCCCCCTTCGCCCTGGACATGGATCCCGGCCACCGCGCCCTGGTCGCCACCGCGGCACCGCCCGGCGGCATGGTCCTGACCGGGGCGCCGCGGGTCACCGCGCCCGAGGTGCGGCCGTTCCAGGTGTGGAACAGCCTGCTGGCCATCGACGGCGCCGGGCAGGTGCTGGGCGTGTACGACAAGGTCCATCTGGTGCCGTTCGGCGAATACGTGCCGCTGCGGGCCGTCCTGCCCATCGACAAGATCACCCAGGGCGGGGTGGATTTTTCGTCGGGGGAGGGCTTGCGGACTCTGCCCCTGCCCGGCCTGCCGCCGGTGGCGCCCATGATCTGCTATGAATCGGTTTTTCCCGCTGAGGTTGTCGGTCGCGATCAGCCGCGTCCCGGTTGGCTGCTCACCGTCACCAATGACGGCTGGTTCGGCAATTCCGCCGGCCCCTATCAGCACCTTGCCGCCGGCCGCATGCGCGCAATAGAGGAAGGTCTTCCTCTGGTCCGCGCTGCCAATTCCGGCATCTCCGCCGTCTTCGACGGCATGGGGCGCGAGATCGCGCGCCTGGGGCTCGGTCGCCGGGGAGTTGTGGACGCGCCCCTGCCTAAGGCCTTGTCCCCCACGCTTTTTTCTCGCTTCGGCAACGGCGTGCCGCTGGGCCTGTCGCTGGTGTGCGCGCTGGTTGCCTGGGGTCTGGGGCGGTTGTTGCGCCGTTGGGAATGATGGACCGGGGATGGGAACACTTTCTCCCACCCGATTGACTTGCATGCACCACCCGGCATAATGAGCCGCACGGCCGGGGGCCGTAATCGGCAATGACGAAGGCTGGGACACTCTCGATGGCTCAAACTCCGCGTAACCAGAAAGTCGCTACCCGCAAGGGCAGCAGCCGGGGGCGCACTCCCTCGGGCAAGCCCAATCCCATCGATGTCCATGTCGGCGGCCGCGTCCGCCTGCGCCGTACCCTGCTGGGCATGAGCCAGGAGAAGCTGGGCGAGGCCCTGGGCCTGACCTTCCAGCAAGTGCAGAAGTACGAGCGCGGCGCCAATCGCGTCGGCGCCTCGCGTCTGTTCGATCTTTCCCGCGTGCTCGACGTGCCGGTCAGCTTCTTCTTCGACGACATGGGCGAGGACCTGAAGACCCAGAGCCCGGCCCTGATCGCCGGCGTCGGCGAGCTGGAGGAGACGCCGGCCCATTTCGACCACGATCCCATGGCCAAGCGCGAGACGCTGGAACTGGTGCGCGCCTATTACCGCATCACTGATCCGCAGGTGCGCAAGCGCGTCTACGAGCTGGCCAAGGCCCTGGCCGACGCTTCCGAGGCCGGCGGGCGCTGACCATTTGGCTGAGGCGAATTTGGGAAAAGGGGGGGCGGCCGATCGGCCGCCTTCGGCGTTTTCGGGTGGGTCAAATCGCTCATCGGGATGCGTGGGACTTGACGGGAGTAACCCTGCCCTGCCACAAGAACTGCCCTGGAGTGTGGCGAATGCGTGTAGCGTTCAGCCCGTCCCGTGGAGATTTGTGACCGCTTGCCGCCACGTAAAACACCGGCTAAGTGGGTGCATCGCGATGGCGTTCGTAGACCATTGATGCCCCTGGTCCGCACCTGGAACTAGGAGGGCTTGCCCGTGTCGAAGAAGAATTACCTGTTCACGTCCGAGTCGGTGTCCGAAGGTCATCCCGACAAGGTGTCCGACCGCATTTCCGACGCCATCGTCGACGCCTTCCTGGCGGCCGACTCGCATTCGCGCGTCGCCGTCGAGACCCTGTGCACCACCAACCTGGTGGTCCTGGCCGGTGAAGTGCGCGGCCCGGCCTCGGTGACCCCGGCGCTGATGGAAGAGATCGCCCGCAAGGCCATCAAGGACATCGGCTACGAGCAGGACGGCTTCCACTGGAAGAACGCCCAGGTGCAGGTGCACGTGCATTCCCAGTCCGCCGACATCGCCGTCGGCGTCGACGCCGCCGGCGAGAAGGACGAGGGCGCGGGCGACCAGGGCATCATGTTCGGCTATGCCTGCAACGAGACCCCGGTGCTGATGCCGGCCCCCATCTACTACGCCCACGAGATCCTGAAGAGCCTGGCCGAGGCCCGCCACTCGGGCGCCCAGCCGCTGCTGGGGCCGGATTCCAAGTCTCAGGTCACCCTGGAATACCGCGACGGCAAGCCGGTGCGCGCTACCTCGGTGGTGGTATCGACCCAGCATGACGGCTCGCTGTCCCAGGCCGACGTGCGCGAGATCGTCCGCCCGCACGTGCTCGACGTTCTGCCCGAGGGCTGGATGTGCCCCGAGGAAACCTTCTACGTGAACCCCACCGGCCGCTTCGTCATCGGCGGCCCCGACGGCGATTGCGGCCTGACCGGGCGCAAGATCATCGTCGACACCTATGGCGGCGCGGCTCCCCATGGCGGTGGCGCCTTCTCGGGCAAGGATCCCACCAAGGTGGACCGCTCGGCCGCCTATGCCTCGCGCTACCTGGCCAAGAACGTGGTCGGCGCCGGCCTGGCCGACAAGTGCGTGATCCAGCTCAGCTACGCCATCGGCGTGTCCAAGCCGCTGTCGGTCTACGTGGATACCTACGGCACCGGCAAGGTGGACGAGGACAAGCTGTCCACCGTGCTGCAGCAGCTGATGGACCTGTCGCCCCGCGGCATCCGCACCCATCTGGGCCTGAACAAGCCCATCTACGCCCGCACCGCCGCCTACGGCCATTTCGGCCGCAACCCGGATGCGGATGGCGGCTTCTCGTGGGAGAAGCTGGACCTGGTCGATCAGCTCAAGCGCGCCTTCGGCGCGTGAAGGGCGTCGCCTGATGGCCGATGGCGGTGAGGGGACGCGGACGGACGACCGTCCGCGCTTCTACGGGCGGCGCAGCGGCAAGCGTCTGCGCCGCACCGCGCTGGGTCTGATCGAGACGCTGTTGCCCCGGCTGGCCGTGACGGTCCCCGGGGCAGGCGTCGCCCTGGCGCCGCACGACCTGTTTCCCCGCCCGGTGGAGCAGGTCTGGCTGGAGGTGGGCTTCGGCGGCGGCGAGCACGTGGTCGCTCAGGCCCGCCTGCATCCCGAGGTGGGCATCATCGGCTGCGAACCGTTCCGCAACGGCGTCGCCAGCCTGCTCGGCCACCTCAACGGCAGCGACATCGACACCGTGCGCATCTTCCCCGAGGACGTGCGCCAGCTGTTCCCGGCCCTGCCGGAAGGAACGCTGGGCCGCGTCTTCGTGCTGTTTCCCGACCCCTGGCCCAAGAAGCGCCACGCCGAGCGCCGCTTCATCGGCCGCGAGAACCTGGATTCCCTGGCCCGGCTGATGGCCGACGGCGCCGAGCTGCGTGTCGCCTCCGACGATCCGGTCTACCAGGACTGGGCCGCCGAACAGCTGCGTGCCCATCCTTTGTTCGAGGAAGTGCAGGTCACCGCCGACCGCACCGAGCTGCCCCAGGACTGGCCGCCCACCCGCTACGAGCTCAAGTGCCTGGCGGAGAATGCCCCGGTCTTCTTCCGCTTCCGGCGCAAGGCGCGGGGATAGCGCCCCGGCTAGCCCGACTCTCCTCCTTGCTTCGCCGCTGATTTCCGCTTAAGGTCCGCTCTAGACACATTCTTGCTTCCCCTCCAAGAAGCGCTTTGCAGGAGGAGGGGGTTGTAAGGGTGGGCCGTTGGCCCACTTTTTTGTTTTTTTAAGGACCCTTTAGGTCGCAAGGCGTCGAGGGAATGGATCTTCAGCAGCGTTTGGAAACATTGATCGCGCCGTCGCTCGAGGGCATGGGCTACGAGCTGGTGCGGGTGATGTTCCAGGGCAAAACCCATCCGACGCTCCAGATCATGGCCGAGCGCAAGGACGGCGCGGCGATGACGGTGGATGACTGCGCCGACATCAGCCGTTCGTTGTCGGCCCTGCTGGACGTGGAAGATCCCATCCAGGGCGGCTATGTGCTTGAGGTGAGCTCGCCGGGCATCGACCGGCCCCTGACGCGGTCCAAGGACTTCGTCGCCTGGGCCGGCCACGAGGCCAAGATCGAAGCGCTGGTGGCCGTGGACGGCCGCAAGCGTTTCCGCGGCACCCTCATCGGGCTGGACGACGACGGCCGGGTGAGGATCAGGACCGAGACCGGCGAGGCGGCGATCCCGCAGGCCGACATCAAGGTCGCCAGGCTGGTGCTTACCGACGCGCTCATCGACGCCGTGACCAAAGGGCCGGAAGGCCAGGGATAAGAGAAACGATGGAACGAATCGCTGCGCTTCCCCGCCCCGAATTGCTGCAGGTCGCCGATGCGGTGGCCCGCGACAAGGGCATCGACCGCGACGAAGTGCTGGAAGCCATGGAGCAGGCCATCCAGAAGGCCGGCCGCTCCAAGTACGGCCACGAGCACGACATCCGCGCCCACATCGACCGCAAGACCGGCGAGATCCAGCTGGCGCGCTTCATCGAAGTGGTCGAGGAGGTGGAGAACGAGGCGACCCAGCTGCCGCTGGCCAAGGCGCTGAAGAAGAAGCCCGACGCCAAGCTGGGCGAGTTCCTGGTCGACCCGCTGCCGCCCATCGATTTCGGCCGTATCGCCGCCCAGACCGCCAAGCAGGTCATCGTGCAGAAGGTGCGCGACGCCGAGCGCCAGCGCCAGTTCAACGAATACAAGGACCGCGTCGGCGAGATCAGCAACGGCTTGGTCAAGCGCGTCGAGTTCGGCAACGTCATCGTCGATCTGGGCCGCGCCGAGGCGCTGCTGCGCCGCGACGAGCTGATCCCGCGCGAAACCTTCCGCACCGGCGACCGCGTGCGCGCCTACATCTACGACGTGCGGCAGGAGCCGCGCGGCCCGCAGATCTTCCTGTCGCGCACCCATCCCCAGTTCATGGCCAAGCTGTTCGCCCAGGAAGTGCCGGAAATCTATGACGGCATCATCGAGCTCAAGGCGGTGGCCCGCGATCCGGGCTCGCGCGCCAAGATCGCCGTGATCAGCCACGATTCCTCCATCGACCCGGTGGGCGCCTGCGTCGGCATGCGCGGCTCGCGCGTGCAGGCGGTGGTGGCCGAGCTGCAGGGCGAGAAGATCGACATCATCCCGTGGTCGGGCGAATACGCCACCTTCGTGGTCAACGCCCTGGCCCCGGCCGAGGTGACCAAGGTGGTGCTGGACGACGAGAGCCACGCCATGGAGGTGGTGGTCCCCGACGACCAGCTGAGCCTGGCCATCGGCCGCCGCGGCCAGAACGTGCGCCTGGCCTCGCAGCTGACCGGCTGGTCCATCGACATCATGACCGAGGCCGAGGAATCTGAGCGCCGCAACGAAGAGTTCCGCTCGCGCTCGAAAATGTTCATCGACGCCCTGGACGTGGACGACGTCATCGCCCATCTGTTGGTGACCGAAGGCTTTTCCACCGTCGAGGAAGTGGCGTTCGTGCCGGTCGAGGACCTCACCGGCATCGAAGGCTTCGACGAGGACGTGGCGGCCGAGCTGCAACAGCGCGCCCGTGCCTTCCTGGCCGAACAGGACGAACGCTACGACGCCATGCGCAAGGACCTGGGCGTGGAAGACGCCTTGGCCGCCATCGACGGTTTGGCGCCGGCCATGCTGGTCAAGCTTGGCCATCGGGGGATCAAGACCCTGGACGATCTGGGCGACCTCGCTTCGGACGAGTTGATCGACATCGTCGGCAAGGACGACATGACCGAGGATCAGGCCAACGCCGTCATCATGGCCGCCCGCGCCCATTGGTTCGAGGAAGGCCAGGGCTGAGAATGACGATGGCTCTCGAACCAAGGGGCGCTGATTGCGTTAAGTGCGCGGCTTCGCCGCGCGCCCATTGGTTCGAGGGCGAAGGCGGTCAGGCCTGAGGTCATGGAGGCCTGAGGTCATGGAGGATTGGGCCGAGGTTGACGAGCCCGACAGCGGACCGAACCGGCGATGCATCGTCACCGGCCAGGTTCGCCCCAAGGGCGAGTTGTTGCGGTTCGTGGTTTCGCCCGCGGGTGAGGTGGTGCCCGACCTGGAACACCGGCTGCCCGGCCGGGGAATCTGGTTGAGCGCCCGTCGGGATGTGGTAAATACGGCCGTGACCAAACGGCTGTTCGCCAAGGCCGCGCGTCGCGCGGTGACGGTACCCGGCGAGCTGGCCGACCGCCTGGAAGGGTTGTTGTGCCGGCGTTGCCTCGACGCCATCTCGCTGGCACGGCGTGCCGGCCAGGCGGTGTGCGGGTTCGAGAAGGTCAAGGCCGAGTCTGAAGGCCGGCCGTGCGGCGGCGCTGGTGGAAGCCCGCGACGCCGCCGAGGACGGGAAGGGCAAGATGCGCGCTTTGGCCGCACGCCGTCCCGTGGTTGAATTGTTCGACGCGGTCGAGTTGGGCGCTCCCTTCGGTCGCGACCAGGCGGTGCACGTGGCCCTGGCCCCCGGTGGGCTGGCCCGCCGGCTGGTGGAGGAGGCGGGCCTGCTGGCCGGCTTCCGCCAGGGTTCGGTGACGCTTCCCGACAGGGGGCGGAACCGCAGGAAGGTTGACTGTGAACAGGCCGCGCCCCCGCGTGGCCGCCCGCGAAAGAGACGAAGTCAGTTACATGAGCGATTCGAAGGATCAGGAGCGCAAGGCGCCGTTGAAGCTGTCCCAGCCGGGCAAGCTCGAGCTGAAGAAGACGGTCGAGGCCGGCCAGGTTCGCCAGAGCTTTTCGCACGGCCGCTCCAAGGTGGTGACCGTCGAGGTGCGCAAGAAGCGCACCTTCTCCGCCGCCGGCGGGGCCATGCACGAAGTGCGCGAGGGCGCCGGAGCCGCCGAGGCCGAGCTGGCCAAGGCGGTCGCCAACGTGGAGATGCTGCAGCAGGCCGTTGCCGCCCACGACCTGACCCCGCATGAGCGCAATGCCCGCGCCGCGGCGCTGGAGGCGGCCAAGCGGGCCGCCGAGGACGCTCGCATCCGCGCCGAGGAGGAGGCCCGCCAGCGTGCCGAGGCCGAAGAGGCCGCCCGCGCCGAGGCCGAGGAAGCCGCCCGCCGCGCCGCCGAGGAAGACGAGGCCGCCGAGCAGGCCGTCGCCGCGCCGGCTCCGGCCACCGAGGTTGAGGCGCCCGCCGCCCCGGTGGAGGCCACCGCCGCGCCGGCCGCCGCTGCTCCCGCTCCCGCTCCGGCCGAGCCCCGCCCCGGCCCGCGCATGACCGCGCCGCCGCCCGAGAACATGCCGCCGCGCCAGGGTCCGCGCATGACCGCGCCGCCCGGCCCGGTGCCACCGGTGCGCACCACCACGCCGGCAGCCCCCGCCGCCCCCGCCGCCCCGGCGCCCCGCGGCGACGAGGACGAGGACGAGGTCGCGCGCAAGAAGGCCGCCGCCCACAAGCCGGCCCCGGTCAAGCGCACCGAGCCGCGCCGCCGCACCGGCAAGCTGACCATCACCGATGCGCTGACCGACGACGACCGCGGCGAACGCGGCCGCTCGCTGGCGGCGGTCAAGCGCGCCCGCGAGCGCGAGCGCCTGAAGAACCTGCAGAAGGGGGCCGAGAAGGTCATCCGCGACGTCATCATCCCCGAGAGCCTGACCGTCCAGGAGCTGGCCAACCGCATGGCCGAGCGCGGCGGCGACGTCATCAAGACGCTGATGCGCATGGGCGTGATGGCCACCATCAACCAGACCATCGACGCCGACACCGCCGAGTTGGTGGTGGCCGAGTTCGGCCACAACTTCAAGCGCGTGTCCGAGGCCGACGTGCTGGTGGGCCTGGAAGGCGACACCGACACCGACGCCGAGCTGGCCTCGCGTCCGCCGGTGGTCACCATCATGGGCCACGTCGACCACGGCAAAACCTCGCTGCTGGACGCGCTGCGCGAAACCGACGTGGTGTCGGGCGAGGCCGGCGGCATCACCCAGCACATCGGCGCCTATCAGGTCCGCCTGCCTTCCGGTGCCAAGATCACCTTCATCGACACCCCCGGCCACGAGGCCTTCACCGCCATGCGCGCCCGCGGCGCCAAGGTGACCGACATCGTGGTGCTGGTGGTGGCGGCCGATGACGGCATCATGCCGCAGACGGTGGAAGCCATCCGCCACGCCAAGGCGGCCGGCGTGCCGATCATCGTCGCCATCAACAAGATCGACAAGCCCGACGCCAATTCCGAGCGTGTCCGCCAGGAGCCTGCTGCAGCACGAACTGGTGACCGAGGAACTGGGCGGCGACGTGCTGGCGGTCGAGGTGTCGGCCAAGAAGCGCATGAACCTCGACAAGCTCGAAGAAGCCATCCTGCTGCAGGCTGAAATCCTCGACCTCAAGGCCAATCCCGGTCGTGCCGCCCAAGGCACCGTGGTCGAGGCCAAGATGGAAAAGGGCCGTGGCCCGGTGGCCACCGTGCTGGTGCAGAAGGGCACCCTGAAGGTGGGCGACGTGTTCGTCGCCGGCGCCGAATGGGGCAAGGTGCGCGCGCTGATCGACGACAAGGGCAACCGCGTCGAGGAAGCCGGCCCCGCCACCCCGGTGGAGGTGCTGGGCCTGGACGGCGCTCCTGCCGCCGGCGACGATTTCATCGCCGTCGAGGACGAGGCCCGCGCCCGCGAGATCGCCGGCTACCGCCAGCGCAAGGACCGCGAGGCCAAGGCCAAGCTGGCCCAGCGCGGCACGCTGGAGCAGATGTTCTCGGCCATCAAGGCCGGCGAGGCCAAGGAACTGCCGGTGGTCATCAAGGGCGACGTGCAGGGCTCCATCGAGGCGATCATCGGGTCGGTCGAGAAGATCGGCAACGAGGACGTCAAGGTGCGCGTGCTGCACTCGGCCGTGGGTGCGGTCAACGAATCCGACATCACCCTGGCCAAGGCGTCCGGCGGCCTGATCATCGGCTTCAACGTCCGCGCCAACCCGCAGGCCCGCGATATGGCCCGCCGCGACAGCGTGGACATCCGCTACTACTCGATCATCTATGATGTCACCGACGACATCCGGAAGATGCTGTCGGGCATGCTGGCGCCGACCCTGAAGGAGCACTTCCTGGGCTACGCCAACATCCGCGAGGTGTTCAACATCACCAAGGTCGGCAAGGTGGCCGGCTGCATGATCACCGAAGGCGTGGTCAAGCGCGGCTCGGGCGTCCGCCTGCTGCGCGACAACGTGGTCATCCATACCGGCGAGCTCAGCCAGCTCAAGCGCTTCAAGGACGACGTCAAGGAAGTGCGCGAGGGCTACGAGTGCGGCATGTCGTTCGCCAATTACGACGACATCCGCGTCGGCGACGTGATCGAGTGCTTCGAGATCGAAGAGGTGGCCGCCACCCTGTAAGGGGGCGGTCGCCATTCTTCTCTCGCGGGAGTGAAAAGCCATGTCCAAGGGGCATAAGGCACCGTCCCAGCGCCAGCTGCGCGTGGGCGAGGAACTGCGTCACGTCATTGCCAACATCATCGAACGCGGCGACATCCGCGACCCTGACCTGCAGGGCCGCGCCATCACCGTGACCGAGGTGCGCATCAGCCCCGACCTCAAGAACGCCACCGTCTTCGTGGTCCCCTTGGGCGGCGGCGATTGCGCCCCCATCCTGGCCGGCCTCAAGCGGGCGCGGCCGTTCCTGCGCCACGAGATCGCCCAGGCGGTCGAATTGCGCGCGGTGCCCAACCTGTCGTTCGAGCCCGACACCAGCTTCGACGAGGGCGCCAAGATCGACGCCCTGCTGCGCAGCCCGGAGGTCCGCCGCGACCTGGGCGGCGACGCCGAGTTCTCGCGCCGCTTCGACCCCGACTCGCTGGAAGGCGAGGACGACGGCGAGTAATTGAATTAACCACGAAGGCACGAAGACACGAAGGTAAAGGAAGAAAAATCTATTTCCTCTCCTTCGTGTTCCTTCGTGCCTTCGTGCCTTCGCGGTGAACATTCCCAATGGCCCGTAAACGCAAAGGCATTCCCATCGACGGCTGGCTGGCCATCGACAAGCCGGTGGGCATCGGCTCCACCCAGGTGGTGTCGCTGGTGCGCCGGCTGACCAATGCCGCCAAGGTGGGCCATGGCGGCACGCTGGACCCGCTGGCCTCGGGCATCCTGCCCATCGCCCTGGGCGAGGCGACCAAGACCGTGGCCTACGTCATGGACGGGGTCAAGACCTACCGCTTCCAGGTGCGCTGGGGCGAGGCCACCGGCACCGACGACAAGGAAGGCGAGATCACCGAAACCAGCCCGGTGCGGCCCGCCGCCGAGCAGATTCTGGCGGCGCTGCCCGCCTTCATCGGCGACATCCAGCAGGTGCCGCCGGCCTATTCCGCCATCAAGGTGGACGGCGAGCGCGCCTACGACCTGGCCCGCTCGGGCGAGGTGGTGGAGTTGAAGGCACGCACCGTCACCATCCGCAGCCTGCGCCTGCTCGGCCAGCCAGATGCCGACCACGCCGATTTCGAGATGGAGTGCGGCAAGGGCACCTATGTGCGCTCGTTGGGCCGCGACCTGGCCCGCGCCGTGGGGACGGTGGGCCACATTTCGGTGCTGCGGCGGGTGGCGTGCGGCCCGTTCGACGAAACCAATGCGATTCCCCTGGACATCTTCCGGGAGGTCGGGCATGGTCCCGCCCTTCGGTCCCATCTGCTTCCGATCGAGACCGCGCTGGACGACATCCCGGCGCTGGCCCTGACGGAGGCGGAGGCCCGGCGCCTCCACATGGGGCAGGCCCTGCCGCTGGAGCGGCTGGAACTGCCCTTGTCGCTCGGCCCCGTGGGTCCGGATCAGGTGATCCGGGCCATGCAGGGCGAACGGCTGGCGGCGCTGGCGCGCATCGAGGACGGTTTGCTCCGTTCGGTGCGCGTGATGAATCTCCATACTCATACATCAGGAGAAGACGATGTCGATCACTCCCGAGCGCAAGGCTGAGGTTGTCAAGGAATACGCCACCCACGAAGGCGACACTGGTTCGCCCGAGGTCCAGGTGGCCATCCTGTCGGAGCGCATCCGCAACCTGACCGAGCACCTGAAGGAGCACAAGAAGGATTTCCACTCGCGCCGTGGCCTGCTGATCATGGTCGGTCAGCGCCGTCGCATGCTGGATTACCTCAAGGACACCAGCAAGGGCCGCTACGAAGCGCTGATCGCCCGCCTGGGCCTGCGCAAGTAAGACTCTGCAACCGATGGCTGGGCGTGCGCGCCAAGCTCCGGTATATATGCGGTATGCGCCGGACTCGTTTCCGGCCGTGGCCCGCGCGGGGAAGGGTCCCTGCGCGGGCATCCGCATTTGGTTTCGGCGTCCTTTCGCCACGGCGCAGGCTCGGCCCGCGTGGTGTCATGGAGTGCAGGCACGGCCTGCGGGCGCCGCCGCCAAGACGCCCGCATCGCAGCAATCCGGCGGCGATGCGAACGGATAAGGAATGACCGTATGTCGATGTTCAATGTCACCCGCAAGGAAATCACCTGGGGTGGGCGCAAACTGGTCCTGGAGACCGGCAAGATCGCCCGTCAGGCTGACGGCGCCGTGCTGGCCACCTATGGCGACACCACCGTGCTGTGTACCGTCGTCGCCGCCAAGTCGGTCAAGCCGGGCGTGGATTTCTTCCCGCTGACCGTCAATTACCAGGAAAAGGCTTTCGCCGCCGGCAAGATTCCCGGCGGCTTTTTCAAGCGTGAAGGCCGCCCGAGCGAGAAGGAGACCCTCGTCTCCCGCCTGATCGACCGCCCGATCCGCCCGCTGTTCGCCGATGGCTTCCGCAACGAAACCCAGGTGATCTGCACCGTGCTGTCGCACGATCTGGAGAACGATCCCGACATCGTCTCCATGGTCGGCGCCTCGGCCGCCCTCACCATCTCCGGCGTGCCGTTCATGGGCCCCATCGGCGCCGCCCGCGTCGGCTATATCGACGGCAAGTACGTGCTCAACCCCACCCTGGCCCAGATCGCCGAAACCCAGGCTCGAGCCTGGTGGTCGCCGGCACCCAGGAAGGCGTGCTGATGGTGGAATCGGAAGCCAAGGAGCTGTCCGAGGAAATCATGCTGGGCGCGGTGACCTTTGGTCACAAGGAATTCCAGCCGGTCATCGACGCCATCATCGAGATGGCCGAGGCCTGCGCCAAGGAGCCGTGGGACATCGCCCCGCCGGCTCCGGAAGTGGCGGTGGTCCGCAAGAAGTTCGAGGATTCGGGCGTCGTCGCCGAACTGGCCGAAGCCTACAAGATCGTCAAGAAGCAGGACCGCTATGCCGCCGTCGGCGCGGTCAAGGACAAGGCCATCGCCAGCCTGGGCGATGCCGCCGCCGAACTGGCGGTTGCCCCCGGCATCCTCAAGGACCTGGAATCCGAGGTGGTGCGCGGCAACATCCTGAAGACCGGCCTGCGCATCGACGGCCGCGACACCAAGACGGTGCGCGCCATCGAGGTGGACGTCGGTGTGCTGCCCCGCGCCCACGGCTCGGCGCTGTTCACCCGCGGCGAGACCCAGGCCCTGGTGGTCGCCACCCTGGGCACCGGCCAGGACGAGCAGATCATCGACCAGCTGGCGGGCGAGTACCGCGAGCACTTCATGCTGCACTACAACTTCCCGCCCTATTCGGTCGGTGAAGCCGGCCGCATGGGCAGCCCGGGCCGCCGCGAGATCGGCCACGGCAAGCTGGCTTGGCGCGCCGTGCACCCCATGCTGCCCGCCAAGGACGCCTTCCCCTACACCATCCGCGTGGTCAGCGAGATCACCGAGTCCAACGGCTCGTCCTCCATGGCCACCGTGTGCGGCTCCAGCCTCGCCATGATGGACGCCGGCGTGCCGCTGGCCCGCCCCGTGGCCGGCATCGCCATGGGCCTGATCAAGGAAGGCAAGGACTTCGCCGTGCTGTCCGACATCCTGGGTGACGAAGACCATCTGGGCGACATGGACTTCAAGGTGGCCGGCACCGCCGACGGCGTCACCGCGCTGCAGATGGACATCAAGATCACCTCGATCACCGAGGAGATCATGAAGATCGCCCTGGCCCAGGCCAAGGACGGCCGCATCCACATCCTCGGCGAGATGGGCAAGGGCATCACCTCGGCCCGCGAGGAAGTGTCGGGCAATGCTCCGCGCATCACCACCTTCAACATCCCGAAGGAGAAGATCCGCGAAGTCATCGGCACCGGCGGCAAGGTCATCCGCGAGATCTGCGAGACCACCGGCGCCAAGATCGACATCGAGGACGACGGCACCATCAAGGTGGCGTCCACCGACGCCGACGCCGCCCAGAAGGCTATCGACTGGATCCGCGGCATCGTCGCCGAGCCTGAGTTGGGCGTGATCTACACCGGCAAGGTGGTGAAGGTGGTCGATTTCGGCGCCTTCGTGAACTTCCTGGGGTCGCGCGACGGCCTGGTCCACATCTCCGAGATCAGCCGCGAGCGCGTCGCCAAGACCGCCGACGTGCTGCAGATGGGCCAGCAGGTCAAGGTCAAGGTCCTGGGCTTCGACGACCGCGGCAAGGTCAAGCTGTCCATGAAGTGCGTGGACCAGCAGACCGGCGAGGACCTCACCGCCCAGATCGAGGCGGAGAGGGCCGAGCGCCGCAAGGAAAAGAAGGCCGACCCCGAGTAATCGTCCGCCGTCTTCGGCTTACGGAACGCGGGTCGCGCAAGCGGCCCGCGTTTTGTTTTGGGACACGGATGGACACGAATAAGGGGCGCCTCATTTATCCGTGTTCATCCGTGTCCATCCGTGTCTGAATCCAAGAATGCTCACCCTTCCTCCCGTCATCGGCCATCGTGGCGCCTGCGCCCATGCGCCGGAGAACACCCTGCTCTCTTTCGCCAGGGCGGCCGATCTGGGCTGCGCCATGGTGGAGTTCGACGTGCGCCTGTCGGCCGACGGCGTCCCCATCGTCTTTCACGACGACACGCTGGACCGTTGCACCGATGGGCGCGGTCCGGTGGGCACGCGCACCCTGGCTGAACTGAAGCGCCTGGATGCCGGCTGCGGCCAGACCATCCCCACCCTGGCCGAGGTTCTGGCCCTGTGCGCCGCGCGCGGCTTGGCCGTCAACATGGAGCTGAAGCCCGACCGCGGCGCCGGCGCCGCCACCGCCCGCGCGGCACTGGAGGTGGCGGCCGGCCTGTGGAGCGGAGTGCCGCCGCTGGTCTCAAGCTTCGACCACGACGCCTTGGGCGTGGCGCGCGAGGTCATGCCCGCCTGGCCGCGCTCGCTGCTGGTGGAGCGGCTGCCGGCGCAGTGGCCGGATCTGGTGCGCCGTTTCGGCTGCGTCGCCGTGGCCGCCTATCATCGCGGCCTGTCCGCCGCCCAGGTGGCGGCGCTGAACGCTGCCGGCCTGACCGTGCTGGCCTATACGGTCAATCGTCCCGGCCGCGCGAGAAGGTTGTGGAACCGGGGCGTTACCGCCGTTTTCTGCGATGCGCCAGAACGGCTATTGTGAAATGTCATGAATTTTTCACCACGGGTGTGGTCAAGCCGGCCAAGGCTCTATATATGTGCCCGCTGTCGACAAGTCTCGTTGCGGCGCCGCCCACGTTTGGAGTGATTGGTACTTTCATGCAGCTCGACCCCATCGTTATTTCCGGTCGCGAGGTTCTGCCCGTCGTCGAAGGCGGCAAAGGCATCAACGTCTCCAACGGCGAAAGCTCCGGCGCTTGGGCGGCGGCCGGCGGCGTGGCCACCTTCTCGGGCGTCAACGCCGACAATTACGACGAGACCGGCAGGCTCATCCCCATGGTCTACCATGGCCGCACCCGCACCGAGCGGCACCACGAGCTGATCGCCTTCGGCATCAAGGGCGCCATTACCCAGGCCCGCATCGCCCACGACCTGTCCGGCGGCCAGGGCCGCGTTCACATGAACGTGCTGTGGGAGATGGGTGGCGCCGAGCAGATTCTGGAAGGGGCGCTCACTGGGGCCAAGGGCCTGATCCACGGCGTCACCTGCGGTGCCGGCATGCCCTACAAGGTGGCCGAGATCGCCGCCAAGCATAACGTCTACTACTACCCCATCGTCTCGTCGGCGCGCGCCTTCCGCGCCCTGTGGAAGCGGTCGTTCCACAAGCATGGCGAACTGCTGGGCGGCGTGGTCTACGAGGATCCCTGGCTGGCCGGCGGCCATAACGGCCTGTCCAATTCGGAAGATCCCCTGAAGCCCGAACCGCCCTATGGCCGGGTGGTCGAGCCTGCGCAAGACCATGCGCGAATGCGGCGTCAAGGACGGCATCCCGGTGTTCATGGCCGGCGGCGTGTGGGCGCTGAAGGAATGGTCCGACTGGATCGGCAATCCCGAACTGGGCGCCATCGCCTTCCAGTTCGGCACCCGGCCGCTGCTGACCCGGGAAAGCCCCATCTCGGACGCGTGGAAGCAGCGCCTGCTGGCGCTCAAGCCCGGCGACGTGCTGCTGCACCGCTTCAGCCCCACCGGTTTCTATTCCTCGGCGGTGAAGAACGACTTCATCCAGGATCTGGTGGACCGTTCGCACCGGCAGATCCCGTTCTCGTCGGAATGTCTGGTCGACCATGTGGCCGAGCTGCCCATCGGCGCCCGCAAGCGCATCGTCTGGGTCACCTCCCACGAGCGCGAGCTGGCGTTGCAATGGATGGCCGCGGGCTACTCGGAAGCGCTGCGCACCCCCGACAACACCCTGGTCTTCGTCACCTCGGAAAAGGCCGAGGAAATCCGCAAGGACCAGGTGGATTGCATGGGCTGCCTGTCCCAGTGTCAGTTCTCCAACTGGTCCCAGGGTGAAACCGGAACCACCGGCAAGAAGGCGGACCCGCGCAGCTTCTGCATCCAGAAGACCCTGCAGAACATCGGCCATGGCGGCGATGTGGAGAACGAGCTGATGTTCGCCGGCCACAACGCCTATCGCTTCGCTTCCGATCCCTTCTATGCTGGCGGCTTCATCCCTACGGTGAAGCAGTTGGTGGAACGCATCGCCACCGGCGAGTGAGCGAAGGAAGGGCGCCCGCCGGGCGCCCTTCCCATTTGGGGGAGCACTCTTCCCCGCCTTCCCCGGCACGCCCCATATGAGGGGTCCCGAACCCCCCGAGGGAGGCTGCCATGCCCGACGCCACGCCGCGTTCCCACGCCTCGCGACAGGACTACACCCCCACCCAGGACCGCGAGGTCCGCGAGGTGGTCGCGCTGTTCAACGATCCCCACGTGCTGGAAGCGGCGGTGCAGGACCTGCTGACCCATGGGGTGGATCACGGCGACCTGTCCATATTGGCCTCCGAGAAGGTGGTGCGCGACCGGCTGGGCCACCGCCTGGTGGATACGGTGCAGGACGCCGACGACCCCGATCTGCCGCGCCGGGCCTGGGTCGAGCCCGAGACGCGCATGGAAGGGCGCGGCGCCCTGGCCTCGGTGCTGGGCTATTTCGGCGCCGTCACCGCGCTCGGCCTGACCTTCGCCACCGGTGGAGCCGCCGCCGCCGCCATCGGCGCGGCGGTGGTGGGGGCGGGTGCCGGCGCCGGGCTGGGCACCGGCCTGGGCAAGCTGTTCGACCAGCGTCTGGCGCGGGAGTTCCAGCACCAGATCGACCAGGGCGGCATCCTGCTGTGGGTGCGGGTGACCGGCGACCCCGAATGCGAAAGCCGCGTTGTCGAAGTGCTCAGCCGGCACGGTGCGCATCATGTGCATGTCCAATCCCACCGTTCTCCGTCGCGCACCTGATCCGTCTCCGCCGCATTATGGAAAAACTCCTTAGATTTCAAAAACCTCTGTGCTAGGTTCGAGGTAGAGCTCTTCAAATCCGGATGGGGTCGGCCCACATCATGCCCATGGTTACCGTGCGCCCTTACAGCCAAGCCCTTGATCGCCTGCGCTCCGCCGGCTTGCGCCCCACCCGTCAGCGTCTGGCGCTGGCTCGCCTGCTGTTCGACGGCTGCGACCGCCACGTCTCGGCCGAGCAGCTGCATTCGGAAGCGCTGACCAACAACATCCGGGTATCCCTGGCCACCGTTTACAACACGCTGCACCAGTTCACCGATGCCGGCCTGCTGCGCGAGATCGTGGTGGATGCCGGGCGATCCTATTTCGACACCAACACCTCGGACCACCATCACTTCTTCTTCGAGAAGAGCGGCAAGCTGTGCGACATCCCGGCCGAGATGGTGGGCCTGACCAAGGTCCCCGATGCGCCCGAGGGCTTCCACATCAGCCGGGTCGAGGTGATCGTGCGGGTGGACGGCTGAGGCCTTCCGCCGCTCCCTGCGAGCGAACCGGCCGAGGGCGCCTGCAGGCGCCCTTTTCCGTTTGCGGCCGTCTATTCCGCCATCAGCGCCTGGATCACGCCAGCGGCTTCGGCCCCGTCCCAGGCGCGGATGCCGGCGCCGTGCCAGGCCACCTTGCCCCCGGCGTCCAGCAGCAGCGAGGTGGGCAGCACGGCATTGCCGAACTGGTTGGGGTCAGCGGCATAGATCGCCAGGTTGCGGATTTCGTTGCGTTCGAACCAGCGCTTGGCCTGGGCCGCCCCGCCCCGGTCCAGCGACACCGCCACCACCTGGAAACGCTTGCCGCCCAGCTTGCCCTGCAGGGCGTCCAGGGCGGGCATCTCGGCGATGCAGGGCGGGCACCAGGTGGCCCACAGGTTGACCAGCACCACCCGGCCCTTGAAGTCGGCCAGACGCAGCGGCTTGCCCTCGGCATCGGCGAAGGTGAAGCCGGGGGCGTCGCGGCGCTGCCCGGGCGGGGCGGCGGCGATGCCGGCGGAAGCGGAAGGCGCCGCGCCCGATCCCGTCATGTCGGACCCCGTGGTGCTTGGGTTGCCGCGCGGTTCGGTGTAGCTTAGGCGCCCATCGGACCCCAGGAAGGCCACCAACGCGCCGCCGCCGGCGGCGAGCGCCAGCGCCAGGCCTACCAGGGCGATCCGAACCGCTTTTGTCGACACGTCCATTCCTTCCAGTCCACAGGTTTCCATGAGCGAGAACAGCAAGTCCGCCCCGGGCGCCGCCACCGCCAAGTCCGAGGGCCCGGCCTCCGCCATGTGGGGCGGCCGCTTCGCCGGCGGCCCCGCCGCCATCATGCAGCGGATCAACGCCTCCATCGACTTCGATCAGCGCCTTTATGCCCAGGATATCCGGGGTAGCAAGGCGCATTGCAGGATGTTGGTCAAGCAGGGCATCATCGCCCAGCCCGACGGCGACGCCATTCTGGCCGGGTTGGATCAGGTGCTGCAAGAGATCGAGAGCGGCGCCTTCCCGTTCCGCACCGAATTGGAAGACATCCACATGAACGTGGAGGCCCGCCTGGCCGAGATCATCGGCGAGGCCGCCGGCCGGCTGCACACCGCGCGCTCGCGCAATGACCAGGTGGCCACCGATTTCCGCCTGTGGGTGCGCGACGCCATCGACGGCATGGACGCGGCCCTGAAGGGCCTGCTGGAGGCGCTGCTGGCCCGCGCCGAGGAGCACGCCGCCACGGTGATGCCCGGCTTCACCCACCTCCAGGCGGCCCAGCCGGTGACCATGGGCCACCACCTGATGGCCTATGTGGAGATGATCGGGCGCGACCGCGGCCGCCTGGCCGACGCCCGCACCCGCCTGAACGAAAGCCCACTGGGTTCGGCCGCCCTGGCCGGCACCTCCTTCCCCATCGACCGCCACTTCACCGCCGAGCAGTTGGGCTTCGCCGGTCCCATGCGCAATTCGCTGGACGGCGTGTCCGACCGCGATTTCGCCCTGGAATTCATGTCGGCCTCGGCCATCTGCGCCGTGCACCTGTCACGCCTGGCGGAAGAGCTGGTGATCTGGACTTCGGCCCAGTTCCGCTTCGTCAAGCTGTCGGATGCCTTCACCACCGGCTCGTCCATCATGCCGCAGAAGCGCAACCCCGACGCCGCCGAGCTGATCCGCGCCAAGACCGGCCGCGTCATCGGCGACCTCAATGCCCTGCTGATTGTCATGAAAGGCCTGCCGCTGGCCTATTCCAAGGACATGCAGGACGACAAGGAACCGGTGTTCGAGGTGGCCGACACCATGGAACTGGCCATCGCCGCCATGACCGGCATGGTCAAGGACATGGTGGTCAACACCGAGGTGCTGGCCAAGGCGGCCGGTGCCGGCTTCACCACCGCCACCGACATCGCCGACTGGTGCGTGCGCGAGCTGAAGATGCCGTTCCGCCGGGCCCACCACGTCGCCGGTTCGCTGGTCAAGCTGGCCGAGGACAAGGGCTGCGACCTGCCAGACCTCAGCCTGGAGGAAATGCGTACCGTCGAGCCCGGCATCACCGAGGCGGCCCGTGCCGTGCTGTCGGTGGACAGCTCGGTGGCCAGCCGCACCAGCTTCGGCGGCACCGCGCCGTCGCGGGTGCGCGAGGCGGCGGCGGCGGCCAAGGCCAAATGGCTGTGACACAGGGGAGTGCGGCATGCGCAGGATGACGACTTTGCTGGTGGTGGCCGCCCTGGCCGTGGGCCTGTCTGCCTGCGGCCGCAAGGGCCGCCCCATCGCGCCCGAGGGCAGCACCTATCCGCGTGCCTATCCCGACATCGGCTTCCCCGGCCAGGCGCCGCGACCCGCCTCGCCGGACGAGGGGGTTCTTCAAGGTCCGCCGCCCGTCGATCAGCCGAACCAGCCGCCCGCCACCCCGCCCATGGGCTACGGCACGGAGACCAGGATTCAATGAACCACTTCGATTACGTGAGCGGGACCCTGCACGCCGAAGGCGTGCCGGTGGCCGAGATCGCCGCCAAGGTCGGCACCCCGTTCTATTGCTATTCCACCGCCACCCTGGCGCGCCATTACACCGTGTTCGCCGAGGCCCTGGCCCTGGCCGGGCTGGACGCCACCATCTGCTTCGCCCTCAAGGCCAATCCCAACATCGCCGTGGTGCGCACCCTGGCCGATCTGGGCGCCGGCGCCGACGTGGTCAGCGAGGGCGAACTGCGCCAAGCCCTGGCCGCCGGCGTGCCGGCCGAGCGCATCGTCTTCTCCGGCGTGGGCAAGACCCGGCGCGAGCTGGAGCTGGCCGTGGCCAAGGGCATCATGCAGATCAACGTGGAATCCGAGCCCGAACTGGAGCTGCTGTCCCAGGTCGCGGCCGAACGCGGCGTGGTCATGCCCATCGCGCTCCGCGTCAACCCGGACGTGGACGCCGGCACCCACGCCAAGATCACCACCGGCAAGAAGGAAAACAAGTTCGGCATCGAGTGGACCCGCGCCCACGAGGTCTACAAGCGCGCCCGCGCCCTGCCCGGCGTCGATCCGGTGGCCATCGCCTGCCACATCGGCTCGCAGCTGACCGAGACCGAGCCGTTCCGCCAGGCCTTCCTGCGCGTGCGCGACCTGGTCGCCATCCTGCGTGCCGACGGCATCGGCATCCGCCGCCTGGATTTGGGCGGCGGCCTGGGCGTGCCCTACGAGGACGAGACCCCGCCGCTGCCCGCCGCCTATGCCGAGGTGATCAAGGCCACCCTGGGCGATTTGGGCTGCCGCATCGTGCTGGAGCCCGGCCGCCTGCTGGTGGGCAATGCCGGCATCCTGGTGTCGCGCGTGGTCTACATGAAGGAAGGCGCCACCCGCACCTTCGCCATCGTCGACGCCGCCATGAACGACCTCATGCGCCCGGCCCTGTACGAGGCCTATCATGCCATCGAGCCGGTGGTCCAGGCCGCTGCCGACGCGCCGGTGGAACCGGTGGACGTGGTTGGCCCGGTGTGCGAGACCGGCGATACCTTCGCCAAGCAGCGTCCGCTGCCGCCGCTCAAGGCCGGCGATCTGGTGGCGTTCCGTACCGCCGGCGCCTATGGCGCGGCCATGTCGTCCACCTATAATTCCCGTCCGCTGGTGCCCGAGGTGCTGGTGAAGGGGGACCGCTTTGCAGTGGTCCGCGCCCGCCCCACATACGAGGAGATGCTGGCGCTGGAAAGCCTGCCGGAGTGGTTGGAATAGAGGTGCGATGAAGCCGGTCCCGCCCCCCGCCGATGTGCCCGTTGCCCAGCCGGGCATCGCCGCCAAGGCGAGGCTGCGGCGTTGGCTCCGGCTGGCCTGGGCGGCTGTGGCGTGGGAACGGCTGTGGCCGCTGGTGCTGCCGCCGTTCTGCCTGATCGGTCTGTTCGTCGCCTTCGCCCTGTTCGATTTGGCGCCGCTGCTGCCCGGCTGGCTGCATGGCCTGGTGCTGGCCGCCCTGGCCGGCGGCGTGGGCTTCCTGTCGGTGCGCGCCGCGCTCAGGTTCAGGCGGCCCGATTGGGACGAAGCGGCGCGCCGTCTGGAGCGCGATTCCGGCCTGTCCCACCGGCCGCTGGCCGCCCTGGCCGACCGCCCGGCCGGCGGCAACGACGATCCGCTGGCCCAGGCCCTGTGGCAGGCGCACCAGCACCGCATGGCGGCGTTGCTGGGCGGATTGCGCCTCAACCTTCCCCATCCCAACATGGCGGCGCGCGATCCCTGGGGTCTGCGTGCCGCCGTGCTGCTGCTGCTGGTCATCGCCGCCGCCGGGGCCGGACACGACGCGCCGAACCGGCTGGCCCGGGCCCTCGATCCCGCCGTCGGTTCGGCCGGCCTGGGGCCCGACGCGCTGGAGGTGTGGATCACGCCGCCCGCCTATACCGGGCTGGCGCCCATGCTGCTCAGGCCGCCGCACAAGGGCGACGCGCCGGTGGCGGTGCCCACCGGCAGCGCCGTGCTGGCGGTGCTGGCCGGCGGCTGGGGCACCGCCCGCCTGGTGTTCGACGGCCACGACCAGCCGTTCCAGCGCCAAGGCGATGGCGGCCAGCGCGCCGAGGCCCGGCTCGACCGTTCCACCAAGCTGACCGTGCGCCAGACCGGCCTGACCGTGGCCGAGTGGCCCATCACGGTCGCCGCCGACGCCATGCCTTCGGTGGCCTTCGCCCTGCCGCCCGAGGCGGGGGAACGCGGGCGCTTGCGGCTGGCCCTGTCCGCCTCGGACGATTACGGCTTGGCGCGCGCCTGGGTCAACGTGCGCCGGGTGGGCGTGCCCGGCGACGAGGCGCCGCTGGAAGTGGAGGTGCCGCTGCCGGGCGGCGCCCCGCGCAGCGCCGAGGTCGGCGGCTGGTTCGACCTGACCGCCCATCCCTGGGCCGGTCTGCCGGTCAGCCTGCAGCCGGCGGTGAAGGACGGCCTGGGGCAGGTGGGCACCGGCGAGCCGGTGACCATCACCCTACCTGAGCGCCAGTTCGCCAACCCCGCCGCCGCCATGGTGGTGGAACAGCGCCGCCGGCTGACCGAGAACCCGTTGACGGCGCCGGTGGTGGTGGACGTGCTGGACCGCATCGTCTCGGAACCCGAGCTGTTCAACGACGACCTCAGAACCTTCCTGATGCTGCGCCTGGCCGCCCATTCCCTGGCCGCCGATTCCTTCGATCTGGCCGAGATGCAGGACCTGCTGTGGCAGGCGGCGCTGCGGATCGAGGATGGCGACCTGTCCAGCGCCGAACGCAATCTGGCCGAAGCCCGTCGCGCCCTGGAAAAGGCGGTGGACGAGGGCGCCTCGGCCAACGAGCTGCAACGGCTGCTCGACCAGTTCCAGGAGGCCTTGGATCGCTACACCCAGGCGCTGGCCGAGCGCATGGCCGCCGAGGGCCGGCCGCAGCCGCAGGCCCAGGCCGATGGAAGGGTGATCAGCGACGAGGAATTGCGCCAGATGGTGCAAAGCCTGCGCGACATGGCCGAGACGGGTTCCCGCGAGGCCCTCCGTCAGATGCTCGGCCAGTTGTCGCAGATCCTCGACGGCCTGCAGGCCGGCGCCCAGCAGCAACAGGCCAACGGCCCCGCCAGCGAGGGCATGCAGCGCCTGCGCGACATCGCCAGGAGCCAGCGCCAGATGCTCGACGACAGCCACCAGCGCGCCCAGCAGCAGGAGGGCGGCGAGGGAGCGCGGCCGGGGGCCAGGGGCGCCGGCCCCGGCCAGCAGGCGGCCCAGGCGCAGGAGGCCCTGCGCCGTGCCCTGACCGAGGCGGCGCGCAAGCTGGGCGAGGGATTGGGCGAGGCGCCCTCGGCCCTGGCCGAGGCCGACCGCGCCATGGCCGAGGCCGCCCAGCAGCTCGGCCAGGGACAATGGGCGGAGGGCGCCGAGGCGCAGGCGGCGGCGCTGGGCGCCATGCAGCAGGCGGCGCGGGAAGCGCTGGAGCAGTTGGGGGCTTCCGGCCAGGGCATGCAGAGCCTGCTGCCGCGCGATCCCCTGGGCCGCCCCATGCGTGGGACCGGAGGCGGCGACGACGGCACCACCCGGGTGCCCGACGGCGCCGAGGTGCAGCGCTCGCGCCAATTGCTGGAGGAAATCCGCCGCCGTGCCGGCGAGTTCCAGCGGCCCGAGGCCGAACGGGATTACCTGCGCCGGCTGCTCAAGCAGTTCTAGGGTCAAACGCCAATTAATCGATCGTCGTCGCCGGGCTCGACCCGGCGATCCACGCCTCGCCGCCAGGACGCCATTGGTCACTATGGATGAGGCGACGCCACGTGGATGCCCGCGTCAAGCGCGGGCATGACAGAAGAAGAGGCGGGTGACCTGCCGGAACTCAAGCCGAAAGCCGTGGGTCGAGAGCAGGCCGCAAACGCCAAAAGGCCCCGGGGTCGCCCCCGAGGCCTGGCAAAACGTCTCGCGCGAGATTTAGGCGGAAGCGGCCTGCTTCTTGGCCAGGGCGGCCTGCACGCGCTTCTTCAGGCGGCGGGACTCGACCGGCAGCACCGAGTCGTTGGTGGTCAGCAGGAAGGCGTCGAGGCCGCCATTGTGCTCGATGGTCTTCAGGCCGCGGGTGGTCACCTTCAGGCGGACCATCTGGCCCAGCGCGTCGGACAGCACCGAGGTCTCCTGCAGGTTGGGCAGGAAGCGGCGGCGGGACTTGTTGTTGGCGTGGCTGACGTTGTTACCGGTCAGAACACCCTTGCCGGTGATGGAGCAACGACGGGCCATGGTCAGCATCCTCTTTGTTCTTAGGCGCGCCCTTGGGCCGCGCACGCAGGTAATCCGGTCCCGGCGGTAAACCGGGGAAGCCGCGTTTTTACGGGGCCGGGCCGGCCTCGTCAAGCGGATTCCGACTCACCGGTTGGCGCAAGAATGCGAGTGCTCGGAGCGAGCGTAGCGAGGGACTGGCCCATTGAGGGCCCGCGCGCTTATGCGCGCGTGAGCCGTGCCGCCCTGCAGGGGCAAACGACGCCCGCAGGGCGGCCAGAGCTTTGCGCGGGCGGGCTTCGCCCGCAAGGGGCGCGGAGGCGTCCCGCCCGGCGCCTGAGGGGCCTAACCGAATAATTTATCGATCTCGGTCTGCGCCAGCATCTTGTCCACCTCGGCCTGGCTGACGCCCTGGCCGGGCAGCTGCGGGCCGTGCAGCAGCTTTTTGTCGGGATCCTGGTCTTCCTTGATCTCCACCACCACCTTGGTCAGCTCGTCCCGGCCCCAGGTGAAGATGATGGCGTTGACCCGTTCCTCGACGAATTTCAGCGAATTGACCACCTTGGTGATGCGCTGGCCGGTGATGTCCTGGAACGAGCAGGCCTCGAAGACGGTGTTCACCTTTTCGGTGACCTGATCGAAGATTTCGCCCAGCTTGCCGCCCTGGCAGTAGGCGCGCGCCTCGTTCATCAGGGTGTCCACGCCTTCGACGCTTTCCATGATGGAGTTGGTGGCGCCCTCGGTCGCGGTGACGATGGCGTCCAGTTGTTCCGACATGGATCCGAAATGATCCGGCGCCCCCGGAGGATTCAGCGCGGCCAGCTCCTTGCGGATCTTCTGCAGATGACCGAACAGGCCGACCAGCTCCTTCTTGAGGACGAGGAGATCTTGTACACTGGGCTGGCTCATTTGGCGGGAATCCTGGGGGCTCATTCGGACAACATCACTACCATACTCTGACAACGGCGTGGCCGCAAAGCGAGCGCGGAAATGTAATGGAGTCATTCCAGGCGGGCGGACCCTCGGTCCATCAGCCGGCCCGACCCTGGCGGAAGGCCGCCACCAGCTGTCGAGCAGCCCGTCCCGGCGCCAGCGTGCCGTCGGCCACGTCGTGCTCCATGTCCGGCAGCAGCGCAGCCACGCGGGGGTCGTCCTTCAATGCCTGCATCAGGGTCTCGCCGACCTCGTTCCACATCCAGGCATGGGCCTGGGCGGAGCGGCGGGCGGCAAAGGTGCCAGCCTTGTCCATGGCGTCGCGGTAGCGCCCGATGCTGTCCCATACGGTGTCGATGCCCAGGCGTTCCAGCGCCGAGCAGGTCAGCACCGGCACCGTCCAGCCGGCATGGGCGGGGGCCAGCAAGTGCAGGGCGTTGGTGTAGTCGCGCGCCGCCCGCTGGGCGGCGATGGCCAGGTCGCCGTCGGCCTTGTTGACGACGATGGCGTCGGCCAGTTCGACGATACCCTTCTTGATGCCCTGCAGCTCATCGCCGCCGCCCGGCACCAGCAGCAGCAGGAACATGTCGACCATGTCGGCCACCGCCGTCTCGCTCTGGCCCACGCCGACGGTTTCCACCACGATGACGTCGAAACCGGCGGCCTCGCACGCCAGCATGGCCTCGCGGGTGCGCCGGGCCACGCCGCCCAGGGTGCAGCCCGACGGGCTGGGGCGGATGAAGGCGCGCTCGTCGCGCGACAGGTCTTCCATACGGGTCTTGTCGCCCAGGATGGAACCGCCCGAGCGGGGCGAGGACGGGTCCACCGCCAGCACCGCCAGCCGGTGGCCGCCCTCCACCACGTGCAGGCCGAAGGCCTCGATGAAGGTGGACTTGCCGGCGCCAGGCACGCCGGTGATGCCGATGCGCACCGAGCGCCCGGTATGGGGCAGCAGGCGGTGCAGCAGCGCCTCGGCCGCCTCGCGGTGGTCGGGGCGGGTGGATTCGATCAGGGTGATGGCGCGGGCCAGGGCGCGGCGCTGGCCGGCCAGCACGCCATCGGCAAGAAGGTTGGGATCAAGGGACACGCGGGTTTCCTACTTCTTCTTCGGCTTGTCGGCGGGGGAGTCGGAATGGAGCAGGGTGGTGATGGCCATGGCCACCAGCTTGGCCCGGCTCTCGTCGTCCAGGTCGGCCAGGATCTTCTGCTTGGCGCGGTGGACCGCCATGGCGTTGGCGATCAGGGCTTGGCGCTCAGGCGAGACGAACTCCTTGACCTGGGCCTGCATGCGGGCGATGGCCGCCTGGCGCTCGCCTTCGGGCAAGGCTGCATCCGGGGCGGGGGCCTTGGGGGTCGCTGTCGCCGTTGCCGGCGGGGGCGCCTTGTCGGGCGCCAGCTGGCGGGCGCGGCGGTCGATGGCGGCCCGCGCTTCCTTGTCGAACTTGTCTTTCAGGAACCCGAACATGGTCCAAGGCCAAGCGGTGAGCGTCGGGCCGATGGTAGCCCTTCGCGGCCCGGCTTGCTAGATCGCGATCTCAGGCGGGGACGGCCGGCAGGGCGAAGTGGAAGGCGGCGCCGCCGTCCTCGGCGGCGTCCACCCAGATGCGGCCGCCATGGCGGTCGACGATGCGTTTGCAGATGGCCAGTCCGATGCCGGTGCCGGGATAGGTGTCGCCGGGATGCAGCCGCTTGAAGATGGTGAAGATCTGGCCGCGATATTCCAGGGGGATGCCGATGCCGTTGTCGGTGATGGAGAACACCGCCGTGTCCCCCAGCGTCTCCGCCTCGATGCGGATGCGTGGCGGCTGGTCGGGCCGGTGGAACTTGATGGCGTTGCCCAGCAGGTTCTGGAACAGCTGGGCCAGCTGCATGTCGTCGCCCATGACCGCCGGCAGGGGGGCCGTGGCGACGTCGGCGTCGGCGGCGGTGATGCTTTCGTGCAGGTTCTGCAGCACGCGGCGCACCACGGCGCCGGTGTCCACCGGGGTGAACGGCGCGCCCTTGTTGGTGACGCGGGAATAGGCCAGCAGGTCGTTGACCAGGGCATGCATGCGCTTGGCGCCGCCGATGATGAAGTCCAGGTATTCCATGTCCTCGGCCAGCAGGCGCTCGTGCGAGCGCCGCTCCAGCAACTGGGCGAAGCCGGTGATGGTGCGCAGCGGTTCCTGCAGGTCGTGCGAGGCCACGTAGGCGAAACGTTCCAGTTCCGCATTGGAGGCGGCGAGGGCGTCCACCGCCTGGCGCAACTGGGCCTCGCTCGCGCGGCTGTCGGCGATGGCGTGGCGCAGCCGCCCCGCCTGGGACAGCAGGCCGTGCACCGCCAGGCCGGCCAGCAGGGCCAGACCGAGGCCCATGGCCAGCAGGCCGGGCCGAATGGGCGAATGGCGGGGCCAGCCGCCCATGGGCATGGCGGCCACCTGCCAGGAGCCGTTGGGGATGGACACCTCCATCAGCACCGGATCGGCCGCGAACAGGGCGGGGTTGCCGAAGAACACCGCGCCGGCCGGCCCCAGCCCGTCTCGGCCGCGGATGGCGTAATCCTGCTGCAGGTCCTCCACCAACCCGGCCTCGGCCAGCAGCGAGGGGACGTCCAGCACGATGATGGCCAAGCCCCACAGCACGCGCTGGCCGTCCCTTTCGTGGAAGACCGGAATGCGGCCGATCAGCCCGTTGCCGCCTTGGACCAGCTCGGCCGGTCCCGCCACGGTCAGGCGGTTGGTCTCGATGGTCTGGCGGATGATGGGCTCGAAACGGGGAATGGCCAGCAGGTCGGCGCCGATGGCGGTGGCATTGCTTTCCAGCGGATAGGCGAAGCGGATGACGCAATCGGGGGCCAGCACCAGTCCGCGCACGTCGCCGCGTCCGCCGAGCAGGCTGGCGGCGAAGGCGCGGAAACGGTCCTCGGTGACGAGGTCGGTGCTCTGGACGAAGGCGGCGAGGCCGCGCACCAGGTGCAGACGGGCATTCAGGCTGGCTTCCAGTGCGGCGCGCTTGGTGCTCAGGCGGTCCAGCACCAGGGCGCGCTGTTCCGACTGGAAACGCGCCAGTTCCAGGCGGTCGAACAGCGCGGTCAGCGCCATCACCACCAGGGCGGCGGCCACGGCCCCGGCCCAACCGGGAATCCTGCCCATTCCCGTTTCCCTCAAGATCTGATGCCCCCGCCGCCAACTTAACCAATGGTCGCAGGCATTCCTAGTGACAACTCAACCGTAGCGTTGAGCGCAAAGCAAAGCCCCCTCCCACGGGGGAGGGGGCTCGCTCGATTAGCGGAAGGCTGGTCGGCGGGGACTTAGAAGTCCATGCCGCCCATGCCGCCCATGCCGCCGCCCATATCGGGCATGGCGGGAGCGTCCTTCTTGGGCTTCTCGGCGATCATCGCCTCGGTGGTGATCAGCAGGCCGGCCACCGAAGCGGCATCCTGCAGCGCGGTGCGCACCACCTTGGTCGGATCGATGATGCCGGCCTTGATCATGTCGGTGTACTCGCCGGACTGGGCGTCGAAGCCGAAATTGGCGTCCTTCGACTCCAGCAGCTTGCCGGCCACCACGGCGCCGTCGTTGCCGGCGTTCTCGGCGATCTGACGCACCGGCGACTGCAGGGCGCGGCGGACGATCTCGATGCCGACCTTCTGGTCGTTGTTGGCGGGCTTCAGCGACTCCAGGACCTTGACCGAGTACAGCAGGGCGACGCCGCCGCCGGGGACAATGCCTTCCTCGACCGCCGCGCGGGTGGCGTGCAGGGCGTCGTCGACGCGGTCCTTGCGCTCCTTCACCTCGACTTCCGAGGCGCCGCCGACCTTGATGACGGCCACGCCGCCGGCCAGCTTGGCGAGACGCTCCTGCAGCTTCTCACGGTCGTAGTCCGAGGAGGTTTCCTCGACCTGCGCGCGGATCTGCTTGCAGCGGGCCTCGATGTCGCCCTTCGAGCCGGCGCCGTCGACGATGGTGGTGTCTTCCTTGGTGATGGTCACGCGCTTGGCGGTGCCCAGCATGTCCAGGGTGACGCTTTCCAGCTTGATGCCCAGGTCTTCCGAGATGACCTGGCCGCCGGTCAGGATGGCGATGTCTTCCAGCATGGCCTTGCGGCGGTCGCCGAAGCCCGGGGCCTTGACGGCGGCGACCTTCAGGCCGCCACGCAGCTTGTTGACCACCAGGGTGGCCAGGGCCTCGCCTTCCACGTCCTCGGCGATGATCAGCAGCGGACGGCCCGACTGCACCACCGATTCCAGCACCGGCAGCAGCGGCTGCAGGCCGCTGAGCTTCTTTTCGAACAGCAGGATGTAGGGGCTGTCGAGTTCGACGGTCATCTTCTCGGCATTGGTGACGAAGTACGGGCTGGTGTAGCCGCGGTCGAACTGCATGCCCTCGACCACGTCCAGCTCGGTGTCGATGCCCTTGGCCTCTTCGACGGTGATCACACCCTCGTTGCCGACCTTTTCCATGGCCTTGGCGATCATGTCGCCGATCTCGCGCTCGCCATTGGCCGAGATGGTGCCCACCTGGGCGATCTCTTCGTTGGTCGAAACCTTGCGGGAGCGGGTCTTGACGTCGGCGATGACGGCGGCGGTGGCCAGGTCGATGCCGCGCTTCAGGTCCATGGGGTTCAGGCCGGCGGCCACGGCCTTGGCGCCCTCGCGGACGATGGCCTGGGCCAGCACGGTGGCGGTGGTGGTGCCGTCACCCGCCAGGTCGGCGGTCTTCGAGGCAACCTCGCGCACCATCTGGGCGCCCATGTTCTCGAACTTGTCGGCCAGCTCGATTTCCTTGGCGACCGACACGCCGTCCTTGGTGATGCGGGGGGCGCCGAACGACTTCTCGATGACCACGTTGCGGCCCTTGGGGCCCAGGGTGACCTTCACCGCGTCGGCAAGGATGTCGACGCCGCGCAGCATCTTGGTGCGCGCGTCGGTGGAAAACTTGACTTCCTTAGCAGCCATGTTCGTAAACCTCTAATTCCGGTGGGGTTGGCAGATCTTAGGCGAGGATGCCCAGGATGTCGGATTCCTTCATGATCAGCAGCTCCTGGCCGTCGATCTTGACCTCGGTGCCGGACCACTTGCCGAACAGGATGCGATCGCCAGCCTTCACGTCGAGAGCGACGATCTTGCCGTCCTCGCCGCGCACGCCGGAACCGACGGCGATGACTTCGCCCTGCATCGGCTTTTCCTTGGCGGTATCGGGGATGATGATGCCACCGGCGGTCTTCTCTTCCGCGTCGATGCGCTTCACCAACACGCGATCATGGAGCGGTCGGAACTTCATAAAAAACCTCCGTTGAACGGTCTGGTTCGTGGACGAATGAATTTTTCTCGCGCCGGTACGCCGTTAGCACTCCCGGCCGAGGAGTGCCAACGATCTAGGAGGGGGGGCGGAAAGAGTCAAGCGCGAAAGGGCCACTTTTTTGGCGGCACTCATCGGAATATGCATCTAGTATATTGATTTATATTGAAAAATCTTGACGGTAGGGGCTTCCTTTCGATGAAGCTGGATCCCGTTCATCCTGCCCGGAGGTTGGCCCATGGGCATGCTGCGCCTGAAAGCTCACCGTCATGATCGGGCCTGACCCACGGCTGTCCGGCTAAAAATAGCGCCAGAGGTCTGGAAGGCACGGCCGCCCTTTGGCTTCGCGGCCGTCAGCCGTTCAACAAACACAGATAAACACAGGCGCCTGACGGCGCACACGGAGGAACACAGATAAGGAAAACCTATCTGTGTTCCTCCGTGTCTGTCGGTGTTCATCTGTGTTCCATGGACCCGATGGCGCCGGAGCCCGCACCGGTTTGCTCCGCGCCGGAACTAAGCCGGACAGCCGTCGGTCAAGCCCGGCCATCCATGGACCCTCGGGCCAAGCCTGGGGTGACGGTCGGAAAAAGCGTTCAGCCTGGACGGGGCGGATTCTCGCCGCCCTTACGGCGCCGACAGGTGGCTGACCACCCATTTGATGCCCTCCACCTCGGTGGCGTCGGCCTTCATGGCGGCGGCCGCCTCGGTGCTGGGCGCGCCGCCCAGCAGGAAGGCCACGCCGTTGATCACCCGCACCACGGTGCCGGTGCCGCTGTCGATGCCCAGCGTGCGGCGCACCGCGTCCTCGCGGGCGGGGTCGGCGGCGAACACGTCCAGCGCCTTGTCCTCGGCCAGCACCAGTTCGTTCAGCACGGTGGTGACGCCTTCGGTGGCGGCCGCCGCCTGCTCGGCCTTGCGGCGCTGTTCGGGCTTGATCACGGCGCCCATCAGCAGCACGCGGCCGCGCCAGACCTCGACGGTGACGGCGCGGGTGGCGCGGCGGTCCAGTTCGCCGACGCGGCGGGTCACGGCGGCCTTGATGGCCTCGTCCCGGCCGGCCTCGCCGCGGCTGCGCTCGATGTCCTGGGCGGCCGGAACGGTCAGGGCGGCGGGGGTGGCGCCGCCGGCCTCCGGGCGCGGTGACTGGGCCGTCTGGCAGGCGGCCAGCAGGGCGACCAGGGCCAGGGCGGCGAAACGGCGCATCAGCTTTCCCCCTCGTCCTCGTCGGGCAGGCCCTTGGCGGCGCGGGTGCGCCGCCACAGCCAGATGCCGAGCACGGTGGAGGCGACGAACAGCAGCGCCGACAGCGACCACGTCACCGTCTTGTCCAGCTGGAAGCCGGCGCCGGCCAGGGCGAACACCACGGTCTGCGGCAGGAACCCCACCACCGAGCCGGCGAAGAACGGCACCGCCCGCACCCCCGACACGCCGGCGGCCACGTTGGCGGTGCCGTTGTGGGAGACCGGCGACAGGCGCAGGATGATGGCCATGGTGAATTCGTTGCCGGCCAGGAAGGTGTCGATGCGGCGGATCTTGTCGGGGAAACGGCGGCTCAGCACGTCGCGGCCGATGAAGCGGGCGTAATAGAAGGTGGTCAGCGAGCCCAGCAGCGTCGCCAGCAGGGCCAGCCCCGTCCCCATCCACGGGCCGAAGGCGTAGGCGGCGCCGAAGCTGACCGCCTGGCGCGGCAGGCCGATGGCGATGACCACGGCGCCCACCAGCAGGTACAGCCCCTCGCCATACAGGCCCTGCCGGCCGCGCACGGCGTGGTCCACCCAGCCGGTGTCCAGCATGGCCTTGATGCCCACCACCTCGAACAGCCAGCCGATGGCGACCATGGTGGCGATCAGCACCAGCCCGCGCAGGATGACGCGGGGGTCGAGCAGGGGATGGCGCGCCCGCCCGCTCACGACTGCGATTCGACGGCCGGCGAGCCGGCGGCTTCAACGACCGGATTGCGCGACCGCCGCATCAGCCACATGACGCCCAGCAGGTCGGGAATGCCCACCAGCGCGCGGCGGAAGTTGCTGTAGTTGGAGGCGCCGGCGCCGCGCGGGCGGTGGTTGACCTTGACCGAGACCACCGAACCGCCGGCCCGGATGGTCAGCGCCGGCAGGTAGCGGTGCATGTGGTCGAAGCGCGGCAGGTCCAGGAACAGGTCGCGCGGGAACAGCTTGGAGCCGCAGCCGGTGTCGGGCGTGTCGTCCTTCAGGCAGGCGACGCGGATGGCGTTGGCCGCCTTCGAGGCCCAGCGGCGGGACGCCGTGTCCTTGCGGTTGGCGCGCCAGCCGGCGATCAGCAGCTTGGCCCGAACGGGCTCGGGTTCGGCGCGCCAGCGCTCGATCATCTTGGGGATGTCGGCGGGGTCGTTCTGGCCGTCGCCGTCCAGCATGGCGATCAGCGGCGCCCGGGCGGCCTTCACGGCGGTGGCGATGGCCTGGCTCTGGCCGCAGCTGGAGCGGTGGCGCAGCGAGCGCAGGCGGGGAAAGCGCCCCTTGGCCTCGGCCAGTCTGGCCGGGGTGGCGTCGGTGGAGCCGTCATCCACGTAGATGACCTCGAACTCCACCACCCCCTCCAGGGCGGCGTGGATCTGCTGCACCAGCGGCAGGATGTTGTCGGCCTCGTTCTTGACGGGGATGACGACGGCGAGGTCCGGGGTGGTGGCGGTCATGCTGAAGCCTTCAAGCGACCTTATAAAGCGTCCGCCCTGTTTCCGTCATGCCCGGACTTGATCGGGGCATCCACGTGCCGGCGGCACCACGTGGATGGCCGGGTTGAGCCCGGCCATGACGACATTCAATGGCCGATCAGGCCACTAGGCCGGCCCGGCCCATCTCCAGGAACTTGTCGCGCCGCCGCGCCCGCAGCACGCCGCCATCCACCCCGGCCTGCTCGCGCAGGGCGCCGTCGATGGCCTGGGACAGGGTCTGCATGGTCAGCTCGGGGTTGCGGTGGGCGCCGCCCAGCGGCTCGGCCACCACCTGGTCGATGACGCCGAGGCGGTGCAGGTCCTGGGCGGTCAGCTTCAAGGCCTCGGCCGCGTCCTTGGCGTTCTCGCCCGAACGCCACAGGATCGAGGCGCAGCCCTCGGGGCTGATCACCGAATAGATGGCGTGCTCCAGCATCAGCACCGCGTTGGCCGCGGCCAGCGCGATGGCGCCGCCCGAGCCGCCTTCGCCGATGATCACCGACACGAAGGGGGTGCGGATGTCCAGGCAGGTCTCGATGGACCGCGCGATGGCCTCGGCCTGGCCGCGCGCCTCGGCGTCCACGCCGGGATAGGCGCCGGCGGTGTCCACCAGGGTGAGCACCGGCAGGCGGAACTGGTCGGCCATCTCCATCAGGCGCTTGGCCTTGCGGTAGCCCTCGGGCTTGGCCATGCCGAAATTGTGCTTCAGGCGCGATTCGGTGTCGTGGCCCTTCTCGTGGCCGATGACCACCACCGATTGCCCACGAAAACGGCCCAGGCCGCCGACGATGGCCTTGTCCTCGCCGAAGCAGCGGTCGCCCGCCAGCGGCGTGAAGTGGGTGATCAGCGACCCGATGACGGTCAGCGCGTGCGGCCGCTCGGGGTGGCGGGCCACCTGAGTCTTCTGCCACGGGGTGAGCTTGGCGTAGGTCGAGCGCAGCAGCTTGTCGACTTTGGCCTGGAGCCGCCCGACCTCTTCGGCGATGTTGACGTCGCCGTTATCCGCGAGGTGTCGCAGCTCCTCGATCTTGCCCTCGAGCTCGGCGATAGGCTTTTCGAATTCCAGGATATGCATGGGGAGGTTTCATACCACAGCCGCCGCCCGGAGCAAGTGAAAGCGCGCGGATACCCGGTGGCAAATCACGATCGGCGGGATGGCGGAGTTCGTTGGGGGGTGGGGCGGCCCACGGCGTCCTGGGGCCGCCCCGTTGGTGTCGATCAGATGCGTTGGCCTTTGCGGCGCGGCGCCGGATCGACGGCCTCGTACATGGGCCACGAGCCGGCGGCCATGGCCTCGAGCGAGGGGGATTGCTGGCCCAGCCGCGAACGGTAGATCCAGAAATTGGTCATCACCCGCTCGACGAAGGCGCGGGTCTCGCGCGACGGCAGGCTTTCGATGAACAGCAGCGGGTCGTTGCCGTGCCTCATGCCGGCCAGCCACTGGCCCAGCTTGCCGGGGCCGGCATTGTAGGCGGCGGCCAGCATCAGCAGGTTGCCGTTGACCGGGTCCTCGGACAGCAGCTTGCCCAGGTACTTCTGGCCCAGGCCCAGGTTCAGCTCGGGCTCGGCCAGCCGATCCTTGACGTGGCTCCCGGCGATGGCGGCGGCGGTGGCCGGCATCAGCTGCATCAGGCCGGCGGCGCCGGCGCCGCTGCGCGCCTTGGGATTGAACGACGATTCCTGGCGCACGAAGGCATAGACCAGCGCCTTGTCCATCTGCCAGCCGCCGCGCGGCGTCCATTCCGGCACCGGGAAGCTGGCGGCGTCGTTGACCGCGCCGGGGGCCATGCCGCCGAGGCGCACCGCCAGGGCCGGCATGCCGCCCGCCTGGGCCAGCACCAGCATGGACTGGCGCAGGCTCTTGGTGGCGCGTGGATAGATGCGGCGCAGCTCTTCCTCGGCGCCCTGGTTGTCGCCCAGTTGCAGCAGGGCCAGGGCGCGCTTGGTGCCGGCCACCCGCACCAGCACGTCGGCATCGGCATCGGTGAAGGGCGGGGTCTCCCACGAGAACAGGGTTTCGTAGCCCAGGGTCTGGCGCGCCAGCAGGCCGTAGAAGGTGCGCGGATAGGTGGCGGCGATCTCCAGCCAGTGGTTCACCACCTCGGGGCGGCGCGACACCAGGTTGGCGCGGGCGGCCCAGAAGGCGGCGGCGGAGATCATCCACGGCGAGGCGTCGTCGCGGTTGGCCACTTCCTCGAAATGGCGGCGCGCCAAGTCGGGCTTGCCCAGGCGCCACTGGGCCAGGCCGGCGACCCAATGGGCGGCGGGCATCTCGGCGCCCGAGCGCTCGGCCACCTGGGTGGCCCAGGCGGCGGCCTCGGCGTCGCGGCCGCCGGCGAAATGGTCGGTGGCCAGGGCCAGCTTCAGCTCGTCCACGTCCTGGCGGTCCAGCGCCTTGGACTCGGCCCCGGTCATCATCGCCAGGGCGGCGGCCGGGTCGTTCTTCTTCAGGTGGCTGCGGAACTTGGCCTTCAGCGCGCGGGCCTTGGGGGTGCCGTGGTCGTCGCTGAACACGGAATCTTCCCAGTTGGCGCCGTCGTCGGAGGTGTCGATGCCGGTGCCGCGCAGATAGCCCTTGACCGGCGCCTTGATGGCACCGAAGCCCTTGATGCCCTTGCTGGTGGCCAGCTTGTGGATGGCTTCGGCCTGGGGCAGGTCGGCGTACTCGGCCATCCAGGCGCGCAGCTCCTGGTACTTGGGCCGGGCGCCGGGCGCCAGGTAGCGCGCCGCCAGCACATGGCCCTTCAGCAGGTCGTCCTTGACCTTGCCGAGCTCGCGGTCGGCGGCGCCGAACTGTCCGTCGGCCTGCAGCTTGAAGGCGCGGGCATAAGCCTCCGCGTCCGCGGCGGCGAGCGGGCGGGGCAGTGGGGCGACGCGGGCCTCGCGTCCAACGCCGGGCATCACCGCGGCGGTGAGGGTGCCCTCGCCGCCGGAGGCCGCGGCCACCTGCTGGCCGACCGCTCCCTTGGAGCCCAGGTCGCCGGCAAGGACCGGAGAGGTCGCGGCCATGATCGCCAACATCAGGGCCGGGAGGAGCCTGTCGCGCAAGGCTGTTCTCCTCTTGAGGTTATCGAAAACGTCGAACTGTCTGCACGGTTTTATAAATGACCGGAGGCGCAGGAGCAACCCCCGAAAGATGGGGCAAACTTAGGGCATGAGAATTATCGTTATAAATCAATCGATTGAAAATGCACATCCGATGCACTTTCTACCCCAATGGGACAAATCGGCCTTATCGATGACGGCGATTTGTGGCAACGAAATGGCAAAGATGGATGGGGCGGGGCCTTCTCGCGCAGGGCGATGGGGGCCGGCGCTTCCGCCGTGCGCAGGAGCGGGAGAAGTGGAAGAAGGCCTTAGTGGCCGGACTCCAGCCGCTTGCGCACCTGCAGCAGGTCGCGCCACGCCTCGCGCTTGGCGGCGGGGGTGCGCAGCAGGTAGGCGGGGTGGAAGGTGGCCATGGCCGGGATGGGGCGTGGCAGGCCGGGGGCGGAATAGTCGAACCAGCGCCCGCGCAGGCGGTTGATGCCCTCGTGGCGGGCCAGCAGGGCCGAGGCGGCGGCGCCCCCCAGCAGGATCAGCAGCCGGGGGTCCACCAGGTCGATGTGGCGGGTGACGAAGGGCAGGCACACCGCCACCTCGTCGGGTGTCGGCTTGCGGTTCTCCACCGGCCGCCATGGCACGACATTAGTAATATAGACGCTGTCGCGATCCAGGCCGATGGATGCCAGCATGCGGTCCAGCAGCTTGCCCGACTTGCCGATGAAGGGCAGGCCGTGGCGGTCCTCCTCGGCGCCGGGGGCCTCGCCGACCACCATCACCTCGGCCTCGGCGTTGCCGTCGGCGAACACGGTGGAGCGGGCGGTGCGTTTGAGCGGCAGGGCGTCGAAGCCCTCCATGGCCCGGCGCAGCTCCTCCAGGGTCCGGCACTCGGCGGCGATGTGGGCGGCGGTGCCGGGGATGGCATGTCCGGCGGCCGGGGCGTGGGCAGGGGCAAGCGGGGGCGCCGCCGCCCGGTCCGCCGGCGCCTGGACCGGACGCGCCGCCGCGGCCGCCGGCTTGGCCGACAGCGCGAAACGGTCCAGCGGCTTTTCGCCGATGGCTTCATCCACGCCGGCATCCATATACCAGCGCAGCAATTGGTCGAGAGACTGGTCGAGTGGCATATCGGCTAACAAAATATCGTAGGGTACCCCTGCATTTGAATGATTCGTATCGTTCACAATTCGATGGTATAGAGGCGGCCGTGCAAATGGAACCGTGCCGTCCCAAATGGGAAAAGGCAAGGACGGACAAGCAGCATCGGGCCCAAGTCCAGGGGGAAGAACATGGAACGTGAATCGATGGAATTCGACGTGGTGGTGGTGGGCGCCGGTCCCTCCGGCCTGTCCGCCGCCATCCGCGTCAAGCAGCTGAACCCCGAGCTGACGGTCTGCGTGCTGGAAAAGGGCTCGGAAGTAGGCGCCCATATCCTGTCGGGCGCGGTGTTCGAGCCGCGTGCGCTGAACGAGCTGATCCCCGACTGGCGCGACAAGGGCGCGCCGCTGGAGACCCCGGCCGAGGACGACAACTTCCTGTTCCTGACGGAAAGCAAGGCGTTCAAGCTGCCGACCCCGCCGCAGATGCACAATCACGGCAATTACATCATCAGCCTGGGCAACCTGTGCCGCTGGCTGGCCGGCCAGGCCGAGGAGCCTGGGCGTCGAGATCTTCCCCGGCTTCGCCGCCGCCGAGGTGCTGTACCACGAGGACGGCTCGGTCAAGGGCGTGGCCACCGGCGACATGGGCATCGGCAAGGATGGCGAGCCCACCGCCAACTACACCCCCGGCGTCGAGCCTGCACGCGCGCCAGACCATCTTCGCCGAGGGCTGCCGCGGCTCGCTGACCAAGATCCTGTTCGAGCGCTTCAACCTGCGCGCCGATTGCGACCCGCAGACCTACGGCATCGGCATCAAGGAATTGTGGGAGATCGATCCCGCCAAGCATCAGCAGGGCAAGATCGTTCACACCGTGGGCTGGCCCATGGATTCCAAGACCTATGGCGGCTCGTTCCTCTATCACCTGGAAGGCAATCAGGTGGTGGTGGGCTTCGTCATCGGCCTGGATTATCAGAATCCGCATCTGTCGCCCTTCGACGAGTTCCAGCGCTTCAAGACCCATCCGGCCATCCGTCCCATCTTCGAAAACGGCCGCCGCATCGCCTATGGCGCGCGGGCCATTTCCGAGGGCGGCCTGCAATCCATTCCCAAGCTGAGCTTCCCCGGCGGCGTGCTGGTGGGCGATACCGCCGGCTTCCTCAATGTGCCCAAGATCAAGGGCAGCCACACCGCCATGAAGTCGGGCATGCTGGCGGCCGAGGCCGTGGTGGCGCTGCTGGCCGGCGAGGGCCGCGAGGCGGTGGCCTATGCGGGCGCCCTGCGCAAGTCGTGGCTGTGGGACGAGCTGTACAAGGTGCGCAACATCCGCCCCGGCTTCCACAAGGGCCTGTGGTTGGGCATGGTCCTGGGCGGCATCGACACCTACCTGCTCGGCGGCAAGGCCCCGTGGACCTTCAAGAACCATTCCGACCACGACCAGATGAAAAAGGCGTCGGAATGCGCCAAGATCGCCTATCCGAAACCGGATGGTAAGGTTTCCTTCGACAAGCTGTCGTCGGTGTTCATCTCGAACACCAACCACGAAGAAAACCAGCCGGCGCACCTCAAGCTGAAGGACGAGTCGGTGCCGGTGGCGGTCAATCTGCCGCTGTACGATGCGCCCGAGCAGCGCTATTGTCCGGCGGGTGTCTACGAGATCGTGCGGGACGACGCCAAGGACGGCGAGGAAGGGGCCAACCCACGGCTGCAGATCAACGCGCAGAATTGCGTCCACTGCAAGACCTGCGACATCAAGGACCCCACCCAGAACATCAACTGGGTGGTTCCCGAAGGCGGCGGGGGCCCGAACTACCCCAACATGTAAGGTAGGTGGGAACGCCGCCTTCAGTTGGCGTAAGATGCAGCCGAGCCTGTGGCGCGGCTGCGGGGCGGCGGGGGCCCGAACTACCCCAACATGTAGGTAGGTGGGAACGCCGCCTTCAGTTGGCGTAAGATGTAGCCGGGCCTATGGCGCGGCTGCGGGGTGGCGGCGGGCCCAGTTATCCCAACATGTAAGGCGGGGGCCCTTCGGTTCCCGGGAGTCGAACGGGTGAGCATGGCGAGTTGGTGGAAGCGGGTCGGGCGGCAGGCCGCCGTCCTGACCCTGGGGACGGCCCTGGTGGCCGCGTGCACTCCGCATCCGGGCGGCGGCGACGCCGCCCAGGCGCCGCCTGCGGATTTGGGCGCCGTGGGGCGCTCGGCCCTGGCGGCGTTCCTGGCCGGCCGGCTGGCCCAGGGGCGCGGCGACACCCGCGCCGCTGCCGATTACTACAGCGCCGCGCTGAAGTTCGATCCCGACAATGCCGAGCTGCTGCAGCGCACCTTCACCCTGCAGGTGGCGGAAGGCCGCCTGGACGAGGCGGCGCCGCTGGCCGAGCGGCTGCTGTCCTTCGATTCCGACGCCGCCATCGCGCTGCTGGTGGTCGGCCTGAAGGAGGCCCGCGAAGGCCGCTACGCCCAGGCCGAGGCCCGCTTCGCCGCCCTGCCCAAGCGCGGCGTGTTCGGCTTCCTCGCCCCCATGATGGTGGCGTGGTCCAAGGCCGGCGCCGGCCAGACCGATGCCGCCGTCGAGGCGCTGGCGCCGCTGGCGGCGGTGCAGGGCCTGGGGCCCATGCGCGCCTTCCATGCCGGCCTGATCAACGACATCGCCGACCGCCCGCAGGCGGCCGAGGACAATTACAAGCTGGCGCTGGAAGGCCCGCTGTCCATTCGCTCGGTGGAGGCGGCGGGCTCGTACTACCAGCGCGCCGGCCGGCCCGAGCGGGCCAAGGAGCTGTACGGCCGCTACAGCGCCGAGCACCCCGATTCCCTGCTGTTCGACGGCGACGGCCTGCTCAAGGCGGGCAACGCCATCGCCCGGCCGGTGCCCGACGCCAGGGCGGGCATGGCCGAGGCGCTGTTCGACATGGCTTCGCTCATGCGCCAGGGCAACGCGCTCGACTTGGCCATGGTGTTCTCGCGCCTGACCCTGGCGGCGCAGCCCGATTTCGCCCTGGCCCAGATGAACGTGGCCGACATCCTGTCGTCGCAGGAACGCTACGCCGAGGCCAATGCCGTCTACCGCACCATCCCTGCCCAGTCCCCCGCCGCCGAGTTCGGCCGCCTGCGGGTGGCCATGAACCTGGAGGAGATGGGCCAGACCGACGCCGCCCTGAAGGAACTGGACGAGCTGGCCAAGGCCAGGCCCGACGGCCTGGACGCGCTGGTGACCAAGGGCGACGTGCTGCGCCGCAAGAAGCGCTTCGAAGAGGCCGCCGTGGCTTATGACAGCGCGGTCAAGCGGGTGCCGCAGCTGGAGCCCCATCACTGGTCGCTGTTGTACAGCCGCGGCATCTCCTACGAACGTTCCCGCCAGTGGGAAAAGGCTGAGGCCGATTTCCTCAAGGCGCTGGAATTGCGTCCCGACCAGCCCGACGTGCTCAACTACCTGGGCTATTCGTGGGTGGACCAGGGCCTGCATCTGGCCGAGGCCCGCGCCATGATCGAGAAGGCGGTGTCCCTGCGGCCCAAGGACGGCGCCATCGTCGATTCCCTGGGCTGGGCGCTGTACCGCATGGGCGACTACCAGACGGCGGTGAAAGTGCTGGAGCGCGCCGTCGAGCCTGCGGCCCGAGGACCCCACCATCAACGACCATCTGGGCGACGTTTATTTCCAGGTGGGGCGCTACGAGGAAGCCACCTTCCAGTGGAACCGCGCCATGAGCCTGGACCCCGAGCCCGACCAGATCGATCCCCTCAAGGAGAAGATCCGCTCGGGCCAGGTGCCCGCCAAGCCGATGGTGAAATGACGCCGCTGGTCGTCGAGGCACCGGCCAAGATCAACCTGACCCTGCACGTCACCGGCAAGCGGGCCGATGGCTATCACCTGCTGGACAGCTTGGTGGTGTTCGCCGGCATCGGCGATACCCTGGAGTTGGCGTCCGCCGAGGGCCTCGGCCTGCGGGTGACTGGCCCCACCGCCGGCGCGCTGCCGCCGGGCGAGGACAACATCGTTCTCAAGGCCGCCCGCGCCCTGGCGGCCAAGGCGGGCATCAAGGCCGGCGCCGCCATGGTGCTGACCAAGCGGCTGCCGGTGGCCGCCGGCATCGGCGGCGGGTCCACCGATGCCGCCGCCGCCCTCAAAGGGTTGTCCCATCTGTGGGGCGTCAGCCTTTCCACCAGCGAAATGAATATGCTGGCCCTTGGTCTGGGCGCCGACGTGCCGGTCTGCCTGGCCGGCCGGCCCACCCTGATGACCGGGGTGGGCGAGGGGCTGGCGCCGGCGCCGGCCCTGCCGCCGGCCTGGCTGGTGCTGGTCAATCCGCGCCGGCCGCTGTCCACCCCGGCGGTGTTCAGGGCGCGCACCGGCGGATCTCGCTCCCGCCGATCCGCTGACCGAGGCGCCGGCCGATGCCCGCGTCCTGGCGGCGCAACTGGCGGCGCGGCGCAACGACCTTACCCAGGCGGCCATTGCGCTGGAGCCGGCCATCGGCGAGGCGCTGGCCCTGATTGCCGTTCAGCCCGCCTGCCTGCTCGCCCGCATGTCCGGCTCGGGCGCCACCTGTTTCGGTCTGTTCGAAGCCGAAACGGAGGCGCGCGCCGCCGCCGCCGCTCTCGCCCGGACCCAGCCGGGCTGGTGGGTCGAGCCGGCGCCGCTGTTGCGCTGATCCCGGCTCCTGCCCATCTGCGGGTCATGGCCACCTTCTTCACCAGCGACACCCATTTCGGCGACCACCGCGTGCTGTCGCTGTACCAGCGCCCCTTCGCCACTACCGCCGAGATGGACGAAGCCCTGATCGCTACCTGGAATCAGACGGTGGGGCCGGGGGACACGGTCTGGCATCTGGGCGACTTCGCCCTCGGGCGCAAGGGTCTGGCGGCGGCGGTCTTGCCCCGCTTGAACGGCGGCAAGCATCTGGTGGCCGGCAACAATGACGGGCCGGAAACCCTGGCCCTGCCCGGCTGGGCCAGCGTGCAGCCCTATGCGGAGATCCGGGTGGACGGCACCGCCCTGGTGCTGTGCCACTATCCGTTCCGTACCTGGAACGGCAATGCCCGGGGTGCCTGGAACCTGCACGGCCACAGCCATGGCCGCCTCAAGCCGCTGCCCCGCCAGGCCGACGTGGGTGCCGACGCCTGGCAGTGGCGCCCCATCCCCTTGGGCGCCATCCTCCAGCCGCGCCGCAAACCGGGTTGAATCGCAACCGCGAACCTTTTATGGTGCGTCTCCCTTGGTGGGGCGTAGCCAAGCGGTAAGGCAGCGGTTTTTGGTACCGCCATTCCCAGGTTCGATCCCTGGCGCCCCAGCCAAGCTTTTCAATGGGTTCGCATGCCATATGTCGGTTCCGGCTTTAGGTGAGATTTCGCACCTTCAGCCGGGAGGGCGCTGCTACGGCCTTTCCGCCGGTTCGCCGCCCGCCGGGCGGAAAGCCAGGAAGGTCTGGTCGTCGCGCGGCGGCTCATCGCCGCGCCACAGGGCGATCTGGTGGAACAGGAAGTCCATCTGCTGTTCCAGCGGATAGGCCGTCACCTGGGCCAGGGCGTCGCACAGGCGGGTGCGTCCGAACAACTGGCGGCGGGGGCCGCCCACTTGGTCGCTGACGCCATCGGTGAACAGGTAGAAGGTATCGCCGGGGCGGTAGGGGATGCGCTGGGCGGTGAAGCGGTAATTGGCCGGGCTGTCGAGGTAGCCCAGGCTCATGCGGTCGGGCTTGATCATCTCGAACCCGTTGCCGCGCCCCACCAGCAGCGCCAGCTTGGCGCCGGCGAAGGTGACGCAGGCGGCGGCCGGGTCGATCACGCATACCGCCGCGTCCAGGCCGTCGTTGGAATAGGCCACGTCGCGGTCCTGGCGCAGCGCCGATTTCACCAGCCGGTTCAGCTCGGCCAGCATCTCGGCGGGATCGTCGCCGGTGTGGTGGTGAAGGATGCGGCTGAAGCTGGCCGCCACCACCGCCGTCATGAAGGCGCCGGGAACGCCGTGGCCGGTGCAGTCCATCACCGCCACCACGCCCTTGCCGCCCACCGTGCCGGCCCAATAGTAATCGCCGCTGACGATATCCAGCGGGTGCCAGCCCACCGCCATCTCGTCCACCAGCCCGGCCAGCGCCTCGCGGTCGGGCAGCATGGCGGTCTGGATGCGGCTGGCATAGCGGATGCCGTCGTTGATGGAGCGGTTGGCCTTTTCCAGTTCGGCGGTGCGCTCGGCCACCCGGCGCTCCAGCGTCTCGTTGGTGGTGCGCAGGGCCACCACGGCGCGGTTGTGGGCGGTGATGTCGCGGGCTTCGATCATCAGTTCGCCGCCGCGATGCGACGGCAGCCGGGCGATCATCACGGTGGCGTCCAGAATGCCACCGTCCAGCCGTTTCAGCCGCATGGGGGTGGGGGCGCGGTCGGCCATCACCGCCTCCAGCGTCTCACCCTCCAGCAGCTCGCCGTAATCTTCATGGAACAGGTTGGCCAGGGGCAGCCCGACCAGGGCGTCGGCGCCCGGTGCCCCCAGCATGGCGATGCCGGCGCCGTTGACGTAGTGCACCGCGCCGTCGCGGATGTGGGCCACCAGGTTCATGGCGTTGTCCACCATCAGGTGGATGCGGGCGTCCTGCTCCTGGGCCAGGTTGGCCAACTGGCCCTCGCGCGAGGTGTCGCGGCAGACCACCACCACCGCGTCGTGGGCGATCTCGCGGGCGCGGAAGACCTGCAACTCCACGTCGCGGGGGCGGCGTTCGCCGGCCAGCAGGCGGGTGGGGACCGGATGCTCCTCGCTGGCATCGCCCAGCAGCAGCATCTCCACCACCGGGCGGTAGTCCGGGATGACGAAGTCGGTCAGGCGGCGCCCGATCAGCTGTTCCGCCGATTCGGCGGCCAGCATGCGGGCGCCCGCGGTGTTGATGGCGACCACGATGCCCGTCCGGCAGATGCACATGAGGTCGCGGCTGACCTCCAGGATGGACATCATGTCGCCGTCGAAACGGGGCCCCTGGCCGCGACGACGTTTGACCTGTTCCATGCTTTCCACGCTGCTTTCCACCTTGCCCCCATCCCCACCCGCATAGGGGGTAAGCCTTTTCCCGCCGCCATGCAACCGTGCCAACGGAATTAGGGCCTCCGTCCTTCGAAGGAGGGCCGGGAGCGTTCTATACCTGGGCGGGAGATGCCATCAATCATTCTTCCGTTACGATGTCGAAGGCGGTCGATCATCCCTGCCGTGCCCCCAATTCGCAAGGGCAGGGCGCCCGGACCTGCGGGTAGGATGCCGTGGCGACGGACAAGGGGCGCTATGGACGAGCCTGCCCGTGACAGGCACCATGCTCATTGCCCGCATCCAGCCCAACCGTCCAGGTTCCGATGCCCATCAGGCGCCACCTGCTGCTTCTTGCCGTCAGCCTGCTCGTTCCGGCCGTGATCGCCTGCGGGGTTGCCGTCCTATTCACCTATTCCTATGAACGCGCCCGCTCCGAGGAGAACCTGCTGCGCACCACCCAGGCGCTGGCGGAATCCCTCGACCGCCAATTGGACACCATCGTCGGCCGGCTGGAGGTGCTGGCCACGTCGCCGTTGCTGGCCCAGGGCGACCTGCACGGCTTCTGGGGCCAGGCGCGGCAGACGGTGGGCACTGGCGGCATGTGGGTGGTGCTGACCGATCGCGATGGCCATCAACTGGTCAACACCCTGCGGCCGTTCGGCGAGCCCCTGCCCAGGCATGACCAGGCCGACGACCCGGTGGCGCCCTCCCTCCGCCGGGCACTGGCGAGCGGCGGCGCCGTTCTGTCCAATCTGTTCGTGGGTCCGGTGAGCGGCAAGCAGACCATCGCCGTCAGCGTTCCCGCCGGCGACGCGCTGGGAAATGGGCCCTACGTGCTGTCCATGGGGGTGGAACCCGAAGCCTTGGCCAGTGCCGTCACTTCCATCAGCCTGCCGAAGAATTGGCTGGCCGGCGTGTTCGACGGCAACCTGGCGCTGGTGGCGCGCTCGCGCAACGCCGCCGCCTTCATGGGCAAGCCGCCCATGCCGCCGCTCGCCGCCGCCATGCGGTCGGCGGAAGCCGGTTTCGTCGATGCCGTCTCGCGCGAGGGCCTCTCCACACGGGTGGCGTTCAGCCGTTCGCCCCGCTTCGGCTGGCATTTCGCCGTGGGCGTGCCCACCACCGAACTGGCCCGTCCCGTCTATTGGACGGTGTCCATCTTCACGGTGGCCACTCTGATCCTGCTGCTGCTCGGCGGGCTCAGCGCCATGGCCATCGGCCGGCGCATTTCCGGCGCCATCGGCCTGCTGGTGCCGGCGGCGGCAGGGCTGCGCGAGGGCGTGGTCCCACCCCACCGTCCGACCGGGGTGGCCGAGGTGGACGACGTATCCGTGGCCCTGGCCAAGACCGGCGGCGCCTTGCGGGCCAGCGAGGCGGAACGCCGACGTGCCGAGGACTCCCTGCTGGCGGCCAAGGAGCGGGCCGAGGAAATCCTGTCCAGTATCACCGACGGCTTCTACGCTTTGGATGGAGCCTGGCGTTTCACCTACATCAACCAGCGCGCTCAGCAGATCCTGGGAAAGCGTCCCGACCAGGTGCTTGGCTGCAACTTCTTCGAAGTGTTCCCGCAGGTACGCGGCACCGTGGTCCACCAGACCTACGCCCGGGTGCTGACCGAGCGCCAGCCCGAGCAGTTCGATTTCATCTCGCCCATCCTGAAGCGCTGGACCTCGTTCAGCGTCTATCCGGCCGGCGATGGCGGCATCGCCGTTTACTTCCGCGACATTTCCGACCGCAAGGCCACCGAGGCGGCGCTGATCGCCGCCAAGGACGAGGCGGAACGCGCCAACCTGGCCAAGTCCCAATTCCTGGCCGCCGCCAGCCATGACCTGCGGCAACCGGTCCAGTCGCTGTTCTTCTTCCACGACATCCTGGCCGGCAAGCTGCGGTCCCATCCCTGCGCCGCCGTGGTGGCGACCATGCATAGCGCCCTGGACGCCATCAAGGGACTGCTCGACGGCCTGCTGGACATCTCGCGCCTGCATGCCGGCATCATCGAGGTCGCCGTGGCCGACTTCCCTTTGGGCTCCCTGCTGGACCGTATGGCCGCCGAGTACGCCGCGCCGGCCGAGGCGCAGGGCATCCGCCTGCGTCTGGTCTCCACCGGCGCCTGGGTGCGCAGCGATGCGGCTCAGTTGGAGCGCATGCTGCGCAACCTGCTGGACAACGCGCTGAAATACACGCCGCCGGGCGGCACCGTGCTGATGGGCTGCCGCCGCGCCGGGGCGGAGCTGCGGGTCCAGGTGATCGACAATGGACCCGGCATTCCGGCCGACCGGCTGGAGGCGGTGTTCGATGAATTCGTCCAACTGGGCAATCCCGAACGCGACCGCGCCAAGGGCCTTGGCCTCGGCCTCGCCATCGTGCGCCATCTCGGCCGCCTGCTGGGGCACGAGGTCATCCTCGGGTCGCGGCTCGGCCATGGCACCGTCTTCACCGTCATGGTTCCGCTTGGCCGTTCCGGGCAGCGGGAGGAGATGCCGCCGGCGCGCCCCGACGCGCATGCCGGCGCCGGTCTGGCCCTGGTGGTGGACGACGAGGCGCTGGTGCTGGACGGCTTGCGGACCATGCTGGAAGACTGGGGCTGGGAGGTGCTGGCGGCCAAGGGCGCCGAGGGGGCGCTCCGTCTGGCGCAAGCCACCTCCCGGCGGCCGGATGTCATCATCGCCGATTACCGGCTGCACGGCGAGGAAACCGGGGTCAAGGTGATCGGCACCCTCAACGCCCATTTCGGCTCGGCCGTCCCGGCGGTGGTGCTGACCGGCGACACCAGCCCCGAGCGTGTGGCCGAATGCGCCGGCAGCGGCGCCCTGCTGCTGCACAAGCCGGTGGATCCGGCGGCGCTGCAGGCGGCGCTGGCGCTGGTCAGGCCTGCGGTGCCAACCTGAAGTTTCTTTCTCTCGTCGTGTTATAAATAAAACAGAATTTTGCGGTGCGGCAAAGGAGGGGAGAGCATTTATTGCCCAGACCTCATGCCTTATAGGTATGGCCGTCATACGTCCTCGCCATTCGAGAGGATATGTTACCCGCCTTATACTTTTGACTTGGTCGATGAATTTGGATGGGGACACAATCTCCCCATGCATACGCCTTCGGCGATAAAGGCGTGGGCAGACGACCAAACTGGCGCTCACGCCGGCCGTGCTGGGCAAACAGCGGTGGCGGTGGCGAGTCATAAGGGGGAGTACCCATCATGTGGCTAGTCACACTCTTGGTCCTTGCTATCGCCTTCATCATATTCGCGACGGCAAAGCTGAAGATGCACGCCTTTCTGGCGTTGCTGCTGACCGCCTTCGCCTTCGGCATCCTGGCCGGCATGCCGCTGGAGACGGTGGTCAAGTCCGTCAATGAAGGCTTCGGTGGAACCATCGGCTCTATCGGCATCGTCATCGTGCTCGGCTCGGTGATCGGCACCTTCCTGGAGAAGTCGGGCGGCGCCTGGCGCTTGGCCGAAGGCATCCTGAAGGCGACCGGCAAGAAGAACGTGCCTATGACCATGTCAATCATGGGCTACGTGGTTTCCATCCCGGTATTCTGCGATTCGGGCTTCGTCATTCTGTCGTCGCTCAACAAGGCCCTGGCCAAGCGGGCCGGCATCAGCCTGGCGGCCGGTGCCATCGCCCTGTCGCTGGGCCTCTACACCACCCACACCATGGTGCCGCCGACCCCGGGTCCCATCGCGGCGGCCGGCATCCTACAGGCCGATCTCGGCTTGGTCATCCTGTGGGGCATGATCATCGCCGCCGTGGCCTGTGTCGCCGGCTGGCTGTTCGCCGTGACGGTGGCCGCCAAGGTGCACGTGGAGCCCTACAAGGAGGGTGAGGAGCCGGTGGACTTCCCCTCGCTGGACCAGGCGCCGTCGCCCATTCCCAGCCTGCTGCCCATCTTCCTGCCCATCCTGCTGATCGTGCTGAAGTCGCTGTCCGACTTCCCGTCTAAGCCGTTCGGCACCGGTACCGTGGCCTATGTGCTCAGCTTCATCGGCCAGCCGGTGGTGGCCCTGCTGCTGGGCTTCGGCTTGGCCCTGCTGCTGCCCAAGAAGCTGGACAAGGAGATGCTGGGCAATTCCGGCTGGTTTGGCCAGGCGGTCATCGACTCGGCCATCATCATCACCATCACCGGTGCCGGTGGCGCCTTCGGCAAGGTGCTGCAGAATTCCGGCATCGCCAAGCTGGTGGGCGAGGGCCTGTCCACCTGGCATCTGGGAATCTTTCTGCCCTTCCTGATCGCTGCCGGCATCAAGACCGCGCAGGGTTCGTCCACCGTGGCCATCATCACCACCGCCGGCCTGATGGCTCCGCTGATGGCGCCGCTGGGTTTCGACGCCCCCATGGCCCGCGCCCTCATCGTCGTCGCCATCGGCGCCGGCTCCATGGTGGTCAGCCACGCCAACGACAGCTTCTTCTGGGTGGTGACCCAGTTCTCCAACATGACACCCGAGCAGGGCTACAAGTTGCAGACGCTGGGCACCCTGTTCCAAGGCGTGGTCGCGGCGGTCGCGATCTTCGTCGCCACCTCCATCATGCTCTGACACTCTTGGAAAATGGCGGCTCCGGTTCGCTGGGGCCGCCGCCTTCCTTTGAAGGACATGCATCATGACCCAGACCCTTGATCCCCGCGCTTTCCTGCGCGGCCTGTTCGACGCCGCCGTGGCGGCGGCCCTGCCCACCGCCGGCATCGCCCGCTTCCTGCCGCCGCCGCCCAAGGGGCGCACGGTGGTGGTGGGCGCTGGCAAGGGTGCGGCCGCCATGGCCCGCGCGGTGGAGGATGCATGGCAGGGGCCGCTGTCGGGACTGGTGGTCACTCGCTACGGCCACGGTTGTCCCACCCGTTTCATCGAGGTGATCGAGGCCGGCCACCCCAATCCCGACATCGCCAGCCAGGAGGCGGCGCGGCGCATCCTCGCCATGGCCGGCGACCTGACCGGGGACGACCTGCTGCTGTGCCTGATCTCGGGCGGCGGTTCGGCCCTGATGGCGCTGCCGGCGCCGGGCCTGAGCCTGGACGACAAGAAGGCGGTGACCAGGGAACTGCTGCGTTGCGGCGCTCCCATCGACGAGATGAATACGGTGCGCAAGCACCTGTCCGCCATCAAGGGCGGCCGCCTGGCCGCCGCCGCCTGGCCGGCGCCGGTGGCGACGCTGATGATCTCGGACGTGCCTGGTGACGATCCCTCGGTGATCGCCTCGGGTCCCACCGTGCCCGATCCCTCCACCTTCGCCGACGCCCGCGCGGTCATCGCCAAATACGGCATCGCGGTGCCCGACGCGGTGCGGCGCCATCTGGAGGCGGCGGCCGACGAGAGCCCCAAGCCGGGCGATGAGCGACTGTCGCGCGCCACCGCCGCCATGATCGCCACCCCGCAGGCCGCGCTGGAGGCCGCCGCCGCGGCCGCCCGCGCCGCCGGGGTGACGCCGCTGGTCCTGGGCAACGCCATCGAGGGCGAAGCCCGCGAGGTGGCCCGGGTCATGGCCGGCATGGCCCGGCAGGCCGCCCAGCACGGCCAGCCCGTGCCGGCGCCGTGCGTACTGCTGTCGGGCGGCGAAACCACGGTGACGGTGCGCGGCCATGGGCGCGGCGGCCGCAATGCCGAGTTCCTGCTGGCGCTCACCGTGGCGCTGGACGGCCACGACAAGGTATGGGCCATCGCCTGCGACACCGACGGCATCGACGGCACCGAGGACAATGCCGGCGCCGTGATGGTGCCCGACACCCTGGCCCGTGCCCGCGCCCTGGGCCTGGACGCCAAGGCCCGGCTGGCCGACAATGACGGCTACGGCTTCTTTTCGGGCCTGGGTGATCTGGTGGTGACCGGGCCGACCCGCACCAACGTCAACGACTTCCGCGCCATCCTGATCCTGCCGTAGGGGGCCGGGGGCGGGGATCAGCCCCGCCCCGACGCCCGCACGGTGGACAGGAAGCGGTCTACCTGCGCCCGCAGGGTTTCCGCCTGGGCGGTCAGGCCGTCGGCCGCCGCCAGCACCTGGGACGAGGCCGTGCCGGTGTGGATGGCCGCCTGGTGCACCTCGGCGATGGCGCCCGTCACCCGGCTGGTCCCTTCTGCCGCATGGTGGACGCTGCGGGTGATCTCGCGGGTGGCGGCGTTCTGCTCCTCCACCGCCGCGGCGATGGCGGCGGCGATCTGATCCACCTCGCCGATGCCCTCGGCCACGCCCCTGATGGCGGCGGTGGCCCCAGTGGTGGCCGCCTGGATGCCGCCGATCTGCCGGGCGATCTCCTCGGTGGCCTTGGCGGTTTGGTTGGCCAGGCTCTTCACCTCGTTGGCGACCACGGCGAACCCCTTGCCCGCCTCGCCGGCGCGCGCCGCCTCGATGGTGGCGTTGAGCGCCAGCAGGTTGGTCTGGCTGGCGATGTCGGTGATCAGCTTGACCACCGTGCCGATCTGGTTGGCCCGGTCCGACAGGCCGTCCACGATGGCGTTGGTGTCGGCTGCCCGTTCCGCCGCCTGACGGGCCTTGGCCGCGCTCTCGCCGATACGGCTGCCGATCTCGCCGGCCGACGAGGCCAGTTCCTCGGCGGCGGCGGCCACCGTCTGCACGCTGGCTGCGGCCTGCTCCGACGCTCCCGCCACCTCGGTGACCTGGCCTTCCGACCGCTGGGCGTTGTGGCTCAGGCTCTGGGCGGCGGAGCGCAGTTGGGCGGCCGAGGCCGACACGCCTTGAACCACGCCGGCGACCTGCTGCTCGAAGGCGCGGGCCAGGGCTTCCATCTCGGCCTGCTGGCGCTGGCGGGCCTGTTCCTCGGCCTGGGCCTGGGTGGTGCGGAATTCCGCCGCCTCGATGGCGTTGGCCTTGAACACCGCCACCGCGCCGGTGATCTGGCCGATTTCGTCCCGGCTGGCCGAGGGCGGGATGGTCACCGACAGGTCGCCATCGGCCAGCTTCAGCATGCCGTCGGTCAGGCGGCGCAGCGGACGCAGAGCGGCGGCGGTCCACAGGCCGAAACCCAGCCCGGCGGCCAGCGCCACCGCGCACAGACTCATCATGAAGGCCTGGAACCCCTTGGCGGTGGCGCGCGCCTGGGCGGCTTCCGCGGTGTTCTTGCGCTCCTGCAGGTCGATGAACTGGTTGATGCGCGCCAGCCATTCCACGAAGGCCGGCCGGGCCTGCTCCATCAGTACGGCGCGGGCGTGCGCCTCGTCGCCGGCCCGGCGGGCGGCGATGACGGCGTCGATCATGGGCAGGGTGCGCGCCTCGGTTTGCTTGATGGAGGCGAGGATCTGCCGCTCCTCGGCCGAGATGTCGGTGCTTTCGGCGAACATGCGATCCAGCGGCGCGGCGGATTCGGCGTAGAAGCCGCGCAGGCGGGCAATATCGCGCTCGACCGCGTCCAGTCTCGGCCGCACCGCCGACCAGCGTCACGTCGCGCAAGGCGATGGCGCGATCATGCACGCTGCCGCGGAAATTGATGGCATGGCGCTGCTTGACGCTGTTGGCTTCGTTCATGTGGGTCAGGGTGGCGTCGATGGCCTTGACCTCATGGATGCCGATGGCGGTCAGGCCGCCCAGCAGGACCAGGACCGCACCGAACCCCAGCCCGAGCCGCAGCCGCAGGGACGCATTGAATGTCGTGGTCATGGCACACCCTCCGTCAGCCGCCGGAAAGCCGCCCGGCCGGCTGTCCATGAACCTTATCGAAGGAGGTGTGTTGCGGCAAAATTGGTTATTCCATATCGATAAATCGACTGAATCGATGAAATGGCCGTGGGAGGAGAGGCAGGCCGGCCTTTCCTCTTCGTGGTACGGCGGCTTAATATTCTCCGGGGCCGGGCGTTTGCGCGCGGCGGGCCGGTTTCGCGCCAGAGAGGAGAGCACGCCATGACCACGGCACAGCAGGCTTTGCCCACCCGCCGCCTCGGCACCACCGACATGGAGGTGACCCGCGTCGGCTTCGGCGCCTGGGCCATCGGCGGCCCGGACTGGGCGGTGGGCTGGGGCACCCAGGACGACGGCGAGTCCATCGCCGCCATCCGTCATGCGGTGGAGCGCGGGATCAACTGGATCGACACCGCCGCCATCTACGGCCTCGGCCATTCGGAGGAGGTGGTGCGCAAGGCCCTGGCCACCATGGGGGCGGACAGCCGTCCCTATGTCTTCACCAAATGCGGCCTGGTGTGGGACGAGGCCAACCGCAAGGCGCTGCCCCTGCAGGTGGGCGCCGCCGCCAGCATCCGCCGCGAGGTGGAGGGCTCGCTGAAGCGCCTGGGGGTGGAACGCATCGACCTCTACCAGATGCACTGGCCCGCCACCGACGGCTCGCCGCTGGAGGAATACTGGCAGACCCTGCTGGACCTGAAGGCCGAAGGCAAGGTGCGCGCCGTCGGCCTGTCCAACCACAATGCCGCCCAGTTGGACGCGGCCGAGCGGCTGGGCCATGTGGACACGCTGCAGCCGCCCTTCTCGGCCATCCGCCCCGACGTGGCGGCGGCCGAGCTGCCGTGGTGCGCCCGCAACGGTACCGGGGTGATCGTCTACAGCCCCATGCAGTCGGGCCTGCTTACCGGCCGCTTCACCGCCGAGCGGGCGGCGGCGCTGCCCGCCGACGACTGGCGTTCGCGCAATGCCGAGTTCACCGGCGACAGGCTGGTCCGCAACCTGGCGCTGGCCGAGGCGCTGAAGCCGGTGGCCGAGCGCCACCGCACCAGCGTGGCGGCCGTGGCGGTGGCGTGGACGCTGGCCTGGCCCGGCGTCACCGCCGCCATCGTCGGCGCCCGCAATCCCGCCCAGGTGGACGGCTGGATGGACGCCGCCACGCTGGAACTGACCAGCGTGGACGTGGCCGAGATCGCCGCCGCCATCCGCGCCGCCGGTGCGGGCTCCGGTCCAGTCACGCCCTGGGGCTGAGGCGGCGAAGGGCGCATGGCAGCGTGGCGGCCGCCGGGTTTGCCGCGCCGCCGTCATGGTGTAGGGTGGAAGCGTGTAAAGCCGAAGGGGAACAGGATGCACGCGCCCGCCACCGCCGATTGTCTGCTGGTTGTCGATGTCCGCGCCGTGGCCCGTCTGGACGAGGTCATGGGGGCGCGGGTGATCGATGCCGCGCTGGGCGAACTGGCCGAGCGCCTGCCCGCCCTGTTGGGCGGCGTGCTGGCCCAGGCGCGCGACCACAGCCTGCTGGCGGCCAGCCGGCGCGGCCGCTGGTGCGTGCGTTTCCGGTGGGACCAGAAGCCCCTGGCGGAAAGCCTGGACGAGGCGCTGGGCGTGGTGGAAGCGGCGGCCCAACGGCTGGTGGGCGACTTGGCGGTCGAGGTGTTCGGCGGCGCCACCGGCCCATGGGCGCAGCTGGTCGCCCGCGCCCTGCTGCTGCCGCCGGATTGCTCCGACCTGGATGCCTGGGTGGACGGCCACATGGCCGAGGCGGGCAGCCGCCTGGACGAGCTGGCGGAATTGCGCCGCCGGCTCGAGGCCATCATCGCCCAGGGCGCCATCCGTACCATGCTCCAGCCCATCGTCGCCTTTTCCGATGGCGCCGTGCTGGGCTTCGAGGCGCTGTCGCGCGGCCCCGCCGGCACCGATCTGGAACGGGCCGACCACCTGTTCTCGGCCGCCGCCCGCACCGGCCTGTCGCTGGACCTGGAACGGGCCTGCGCCGTGCAGGCCGTCCAATGGGCCGACCGCCTGCCGCCCAACCTGTTCCTGTCCATCAACGCCAGCGTGCCGTTGCTGATGGACGATCAGGTGCGCACCCGTCTGGCGCGGCCCCGCGTGGTGGCGGAGATCACCGAGCACCTGCCCATCGACGGCGCCTCCGGCCTGCTGCCCGCCCTGGCCGAATTGAAGGCGGGCGGTGCCGGCATCGCGCTGGACGACACCGGCTGCGGCTTCGCCGACGTGGCCGCCGCCGAAATCATCCGCCCCGATATCGTCAAGCTGTGCATCACCGTCATTCGCGGCGTCCGCCGCAATCCCTCGATCCTGCCCGGCCTGTGCCAGACGGTCGGACGCTTCCGCGCCCTCGGCGCCCAGGTGCTGGCGGAAGGGGTGGAAACCGACGAGGAGCGCCGGGTGCTGGCCTCGGCGGAGATCGACCTGGCCCAGGGCTGGCTGTTCGGCAGGCCGTTCCCGGCCGAAGAGTGGCAGCACCATGCCGCATTCTAGGGCATGTATGCGGGGTTGATTATTTACCGGGCATTCGGGCTTGCATCCTCCGCCGGCCTTCCCGATGATGGCGCCGTCACACGACCAGCATGGGGAAGCACGGATGGCCGAGCAGCCGGCGGATTGGCGCTATTTCGTCACCTATAGCGGGGTCAAGCTGCCGCTCAAGCTGGTCGACCCGCTGCAGCCGGCCGAGCTGAACCACCGCAACACCTTCATCCGCGCCCGTTTCGACGCCGAGGATCGGCTGGTGGAATGCGAGAAGATGGTCTATGGCGAGATCCACCTGTCGCACCGCTACACCTATGGCGCCGACGGCACCCTGAAACGGGCCGAGATCGTCATGGACGACGAAACCACGGTGATGGAGTTCTCGGGTTCGTCCCGTTCGGATTGAATCGCTTTACCGTCACCCTCGGGCTTGATCCGAGGGTGACGGTAAATGGGAGCGCTTCCATCTAAGGGAGACGGCTTCTAGCTCCGCCGTCCCACCCACAGATAGGCCGCCAGGGCCCCCAGGCCGCAAATGGCGATGACCCCGGCCATGGGCAGGGCGGTGCCTTCGCCGGCCAGTCCCACCAACGGGGCGGCCAGGGCGCCCACCAGGAAGCGCAGTGTGCCCAGCAGGGCCGAAGCCGAGCCGGCGGTACGGCCGTGGTTGGTCAGCGCCAGGGCGGCGGAATTGGGGGCGATGAAGCCCTGCGACGCCACCACCAGGAACAGCCCGGTCAGCACCGCTTGCAGGCCCAGGTTCAGGGCGACCGCCACCTCCAGGAACACGGCGCCGACGGCCAGCGCGGCCAGTCCCCACCCCATCAGCCGCTTGGGCCCCAGGCGGTGGACCAGCCGTCCGTTGACCTGGGACATGCCGATCAAGCCCAGGGCATTGGCGCCGAACACCATGGCGAAGTCCTGGGCCGACAGCCCGTAGATCCTCTGCAGCACGAAGGGCGAGCCGGCGATGTAGGCGAACATGGCGGCGAAGGCGAGGCCGGCGATTCCCGAGTTGGTCAGGAAGACGCGGTCGCGCAGCACCCCGACGAAGGAATCCAGGGCCGCCCGCCAGCCGCCGCCGTGGCGGCGTTCCGGCGGCAGGGTTTCGGGCAGCAGCCTGGCGGTGGCGGCCAAGACCGCGATGCCGGCGCCGGTCAGGAATATGAAGATGCCGTGCCACGACACCACCCGCAGCACCTGGGCGCCCAGCACCGGCGCCAGGATGGGCGCCAGGCCCATGACCAGCATCAGCATGGAGAAGAAGCGCGCCGCCGCCGCGCCGTGATAGAGGTCGCGGGCCATGGCGGTGGCGATGACCAGGGCGGCCGAGCCGGCCAGGCCTTGGGCGAAACGCGCGGCCACCAGCAGCGGCGCGGTGGGGGCCAGGGCACACAGCACGCTCATCAGGGCATAGACGGCCAGGCCGATGAACAGCGGCCGCCGCCGCCCCACCGCGTCCGACACCGGCCCCACCAGCAGCTGCCCCAGGGCCAGGCCCAGGATGCAGGCCGACAGGCTGACCTGGATCACCGAGGGCGCGACGGCGAAATCCTCGGCGATGTGCGGCAGGGCCGGCAGGTACATGTCGATGGACAACGGCCCCAGGGCGGTGACGCTGCCCAGGCAGAGGACGAAACGAAGCCTGGGCCTTTCAGCTCTGCCATCTTGCTCTGTCGTCACCTGGCTTCACCTTCATTGTCATCCCGAGGAGCGTCGCGACGAGGGATCTTCGTCCAGCACATCGGTGCAGGAAACGATCCCCGCCTCGACAGGATGAGATCCCTCGCCTGGGCTCGGGATGACAATCCTTGGGGCGGAGATGACGCGCCATTGTGGCGCCTTTGTGGCGAGGCATCCAGGACCCTCTCCCGCGAACGGGAGAGGGTCAACAGAGCATCACTCCGCCGCCACGGCGGCGGCCTTGCTTACCGGGTGCTCCAGGCGCGACAGCATCTCCTTGGGCACCACCTGGCGGAACTTGGGCAGCTCGCGCGCCCAGTCGGCCAGGATGGATTCCGCCCACGAGCTCTGGGTTTCCTGCACGTGCTTCTGGATCAGGCCCTTCAGCACGCCCTCCCAGTGCTCGGTCTCCACCGCCTGCCAGATGACGCTGTCGGGGTTGACCTTGGACTCGAAGGTGCCGTCGCCGTCATAGACGAAGGCCATGCCGCCGGTCATGCCGGCGGCGAAGTTGGCCCCCACCGGCCCCAGGATGGCGATGGTGCCGCCGGTCAGGTATTCGCAGCCGTTGGAGCCGCAGCCCTCGATCACCGCGTTGGCGCCCGAATTGCGCACGGCGAAGCGCTCGCCGGCCTGACCCGCCGCGAACAGCTCGCCCGCGGTGGCGCCGTACAGCACGGTGTTGCCGATGATGGTGTTCTCATTGGACTTGAGCTGGCTGGAGACCGGTGGCCGCACCACGATGGTGCCGCCCGACAGCCCCTTGCCCACGTAGTCGTTGGAATCGCCGAACACCTCGAGCTTCAGGCCCTGCACGGCGAAGGCGCCGAGCGACTGGCCGGCGGAACCGCGCAGGCGCACGGTGATGTGACCGGGCTGTAGCCCGGTCATGCCGTACTTCTTGGTGATCTTGTGGCTCAGCTTGGTGCCGATGGCGCGCTGGACGTTGCGGACGTTGTAGGTCAGCTGCATCTTCTCGCCCTCTTCCAGCGCCGGGGCGGCGTCGCGGATGATCTGGGCGTCCAGGGTCTCGGGAACCTCGTTGCGCTCCGTCTGGGTGCAATAGCGGGCATGGCCGCCGGCATCGGCCTGGGCCAGCAGCGGGTTGAGGTCCAGGTCGTCCAGGTGGGCGCCGCCGCGGCTGACCTGCTTCAGCAGGTCGGTGCGGCCGATGATCTCGGTCAGGCTGCGCACGCCGAGGGACGCCAGGATCTCGCGCACCTCCTCGGCGATGAAGCTGAACAGGTTCACCACCTTGTAGGGGCTGCCGGTGAACTTGGCGCGCAGGGCCGGGTCCTGGGTGCAGACGCCGACGGGGCAGGTGTTGGAATGGCACTGGCGCACCATGATGCAGCCCAGCGCCACCAGGCTGGTGGTGCCGATGCCGAATTCCTCGGCGCCCAGCATGGCGGCGATGACGATGTCGCGCCCCGTCTTCAGGCCGCCGTCGGTGCGCAGCTTGACGCGGTGGCGCAGGCGGTTGAGCGTCAGCACCTGGTGCGCCTCGGACAGGCCCAGTTCCCACGGCAGGCCGGCGAACTTGATCGAGGTCTGCGGGGACGCGCCGGTGCCGCCCACATTGCCCGAGATCAGGATGGTGTCGGCCTTGGCCTTGGCCACGCCGGCCGCCACCGTGCCGATGCCCGAGCGGCTGACCAGCTTCACCGTCACCTTGGCCTGCGGGTTGATCTGCTTCAGATCGTAGATCAGCTGGGCCAGGTCCTCGATGGAATAGATGTCGTGGTGGGGCGGCGGGCTGATCAGGGTCACGCCGGGGGTGGCATGGCGCAGCTTGGCGATCTCCACCGTCACCTTGAAGCCGGGCAGCTGGCCGCCCTCGCCGGGCTTGGCCCCCTGGGCCACCTTGATCTCGATCTCGCGGCACATGTTCAGATATTCGGCGGTGACGCCGAAGCGGCCCGAGGCGATCTGCTTCACCGCCGAATTGGCGTTGTCGCCGTTGGGGCGCGGGCGATAGCGCTCGCGGTCCTCGCCGCCCTCGCCCGACACCGACTTGGCGCCGATGCGGTTCATGGCGATGTTGAGCGCGCCGTGGGCTTCCGGCGACAACGCGCCCAAGGACATGCCCGGGGTCAGGAAGCGCTTCCTGATCTCGGTGATGCTCTCCACCTCGTCCACGCTGACCGGAGCACCGGCCGGCTTGAAGTCCAGCAGGTCGCGGATGGTGATGGGCGGCAGCCGGCGCATGCCCTCCGAGTACTTCTTGTAGAGCGAATAGCTGTCGGTGTTGCAGGCGGTCTGCAGGGTATGGATCAGCGTGCCGTCGAAGCTGTGCGCCTCGGCGCCGCGGCGGAAGCGGTAGAAGCCGCCCACCGGCAGCACCGCGCTGTCCACGGCGAAGCCCTTGGCGTGCTGGGCGATGGTGGTCTTCTCGACGCCGTTCAGGCCGATGCCGGAAATGCGGCTGGTCATGCCGGGGAAGAATTCCGCCACCAGCGAGCGCGACAGGCCGATGGCCTCGAAGTTGTAGCCGCCGCGGTACGAGCTGATGACCGAGATGCCCATCTTGGACATGATCTTCAGCAGGCCCTGGTCGATGGCCTTCTTGTAGTTGCGCACGCCCTCTTCCAGGGTGAGGCCGGGGAACAGGCCGCGGCGGGCGCGGTCGGCGATGGCCTCCTGGGCCAGATAGGCGTTGACGGTGGTGGCGCCGACGCCGATCAGCACGGCGAAGTAATGCACGTCCAGCGCCTCGCCGGTGCGGACGTTGAGGCTGGTCCAGGTGCGCAGGCGCTCGCGCACCAGATGCGAGTGCACGCCGCCGGTCGCCAGGATCATGGGCAGGCCGACGCGGTTCTCGCCGATGGCCTTGTCCGACAGGATCAGGTGGGTGCAGCCGGCGCGCACCGCCTCTTCCGCCTCGCGCCGCACACGGGTCAGCGCGTCGCGCAGGGCGTGCTCGCCGTCCCTGGGATTGAAGGTGCAGTCGATCTCGGCCGCCGCCTCGCCCATGTAGCGGCGCATGGCCTCGAACTCGGCATTGGACAGCACCGGCGAATCAAGGGCCAGCACGTCGCACTGGGTCTCGTGCTCGTCCAGGATGTTGCCCAGGTTGCCCAGCCGGGTGCGCAGGCTCATCACCCGCGATCTCGCGCAGGGAATCGATGGGCGGATTGGTGACCTGGCTGAAGTTCTGGCGGAAGAAGTGGTGCAGGCCGCGATACTGCTCGCTCAGCACCGCCAGCGGCGCGTCGTCGCCCATGGAGCCCACCGCCTCCTTGGCCTCCTCGACCATGGGGTGCAGGATCAACTCCATGTCCTCCATGGTCAGGCCGTAGGCCAGTTGGCGGCGCTTCAGCTCCTCCGCCGACAGTTCCACCGGCTCGGGCGCGCCGGTCTTGACCAGGCTGTCCAGCTCGGTGATGCGGCCGGTCCACTCGCCATAGGGCTTGCGCGCCGCCAGCATGTCCTTCAGCTCGGTGTCGCGGTAGAGGCGCCCGGCCTCCAGGTCGACGGCGATGGTCTGGCCCGGTCCGACGCGGCTCTTCTCCACCACGTTGGCCTCGGCCATCTTCACCATGCCGGTCTCGGAGCCGACGATCAGCAGGTTGTCCCTGGTGATGGTGACGCGCATGGGACGCAGGCCGTTGCGGTCCATGCCGGCCACCACCCAGCGGCCGTCGGTGGCGCAGATGGCGGCAGGGCCGTCCCACGGCTCGATCACCGCGTTGCAATAACTGAAGAAGGCGCGGTGCGCCTCGGGCATCAGCGCGTTGGAGCCCAGGGATTCCGGCACCAACATCTGCTTGACCATGGGGGCCGGACGGCCGGCCCGCACCATGACCTCGAAGACGTTGTCCAGTGCCGCCGAGTCCGAGCCGCCCGACTGCACCACCGGCTTGACGTCCTCCATGTAGTCGCCGAACGCCTCGTGGCTCATGCGCGGCTCGTGCGCCTTCATCCAGTTGACGTTGCCGGTCAGCGTGTTGATTTCGCCGTTATGGGCGAGCATGCGGAACGGCTGGGCCAGGCGCCAGGTGGGGAAGGTGTTGGTGGAATAGCGCTGGTGGTAGATGGCGAAGCGCGAGACGAAGCGGTCGTCCAGCAGGTCGGGATAGAACGCCGTCAGCTGCTCGGCCAGGAACATGCCCTTGTAGATGATGGAGCGGCAGGACAGCGAGCAGATGTAGAAGTCCGAGATGTGCTCGGCCAGCACCCGCTTCTCGATGCGGCGGCGCAGGATGTAGAGGTCGGTCTCGAACTTCTCCTCCGGGCGGCCCAGCGTGTTGGCCACCATGATCTGCTCGATCTCGGGGCGGGTGGCGTTGGCCTTCTCGCCGATGATGGAGACGTCCACCGGCACCTGGCGCCAGCCGTAGATGGTGTAGCCGAAATTCAGGATCTCGGTCTCGACGATGCAGCGGCAGCGCTCCTGCGCGCCCAGATCGGTCTTGGGCAGGAAGATCATGCCGATGGCCAGGCGGCCGGGCACCGGCTCGTGGCCGATATGACGGATGTGGTCCTTGAAGAAGTCCTGTGGCAGCTCGACGTGGATGCCGGCGCCGTCGCCGGTCAGGCCGTCGGCATCCACCGCGCCGCGGTGGAACAGCACCTTCAGCGCCTCGATGCCGGCCACCACCACGTCGCGGCGGGGCTTGCCGTCCAGCGCGGCGACCAAGCCGACGCCGCAGGCGTCGTGCGGCGCGGTATCGATGCCGGCGGCCTCCAGCGTGGCCTGGTTCTCCAGATACTCGGCAACGAACTGCTCGCCGTGGTTCTGGGACATGGTGCTCTCCTTCGTTTGCATTCTTTTTCCTTCTCCCGCAGGCGGGAGAAGGTGGCCCGCAGGGCCGGATGAGGGGGCCAAGAGGCACCTCGTTTCCGGCTCCCTCACCCGGCGCTTCGCGCCACCCTCTCCCGCTCGCGGGAGAGGGACCTCGTCACTCCGCCGCCCGGGTGGCCTTGGCCTTCAGGTAAGCGTCGATGCCCGCCGCCGCGTCGCGGCCGTCGCGAATGGCCCACACCACCAGGCTGGCCCCGCGTACGATGTCGCCGGCGGCGAAGACGCCGTCCACGCTGGTCATGGCGGTGCGGTTGTCCACCTTGAGGGTGCCCCAGCGGGTGACCTCCAGGTCGGGCGCGCCGAACAGGGCCTGCTGGTCCTCGGGGTCGAAGCCCAGCGCCTTGATCACCATGTCGGCCGGGATGGCGAAATCCGAGCCCTCGATGGCCACCGGGGTCTGGCGGCCCGAGGGATCGGCCACGCCCAGGTGCATGCGCACGGCCTTGACCCCGTCCACCTTGGCGCCGCCCGCGATGGACAGCGGTGCCGCCATCCATTCGAACTGCACGCCCTCTTCCTCGGCGTGGTGCACCTCGCGCTGCGAACCGGGCATGTTGGCGCGGTCGCGGCGATACAGGCACTTCACCGACTTGGCGCCTTGGCGGATGGCGGTGCGCACGCAGTCCATGGCGGTGTCGCCGCCGCCGATGACCACCACGTCCTTGCCGGCCGCGTTCAGGGTGCCGTCGTCGTAGGCCGGCACGCTGTCGCCCAGGCTCACCTTGTTCGAGGCGATCAGATAGTCCAGCGCCGCATGCACGCCGGGCAGGGTGTCGCCGGGCACGCCCAGGCCGCGCGCCTTGTAGACGCCGGTGGCGATCAGCACGGCGTCGTGCCTGGCGCGCAGTTCGGCCAGGGTGACGCCGCGGCCCACCTCGACGCCGGTCCGGAGCGTGACGCCGCCCTCGGCCAGCAGCCGCGTCCGGCGCTCCACCACGTCCTTGTCCAGCTTGAAGCCGGGGATGCCGTAGATCAGCAGGCCGCCCATGCGGTCGTGGCGGTCGTAGACGGTGACCTGATAGCCGAAGCGGCGCAGCATGTCGGCCGCTGCCAGACCGCCCGGTCCGCCGCCGACGATGCCCACCGACTGGACCAGGCTCGTGGCGCGGCTTGGGCGGCTTGACCCAGCCGTTGATGAAGGCGGTCTCGGTGATGTGCTTCTCCACCGCGCCGATGGTCACGGCGCCGTGGGTGGACTGCTCCAGCACGCAATTGCCTTCGCACAGGCGGTCCTGCGGGCAGATGCGGCCGCAGATCTCGGGGAAGGTGTTGGTGGCGCTGGAGGCGGCGTAGGCCTCCTCCATGCGGCCCTGCGCCGTCAGCATCAGCCAGTCGGGGATGTTATTGGCCACCGGGCAGTGGATTTGACAGAACGGGATGCCGCACTGCTCGCAACGCGAGGCCTGGGCGCCGGCGCGCTCCTCGTCGAAGGGGCGGTAGATCTCGCCGAAATCCGAGGCGCGCTCGGCCGCCGCGCGCTTGTCGGGCGCCTGCGGATGGAGGCGGATGAACTGGAGCATCTTGCGGGTCATGAACGCGCTCTCTGCAACGAAGCCCACCGGGGGCATGAATACCGGACGCTTGTTGTACGCCAGGAAGGTTCGGGAAAACCAGCGAAAAACGCACAATAGGGCAAATATACTGCCGTAAATATCGGGAGGATGGCGGCAATCCATTCGCAACCAGGGTGATGGTTGGGTAAAATAGGTCCGAAACGAGACTAATGCCGCCCTTCCCGGCCATCCCACGCCAATGGTATATAGGCCCAACGCTAGGGATGAGGCGGCCGTGACCCTCCTTGATGTTGTGTTCGTCGCCCTGATTCAGGGCATTGCCGATGTGCTGCCGCTGGGCGCCTCCGGCCATCTGGCTCTTCTCGGCGATCTCGCCGCCAAGCCCGAGGCCCGCACCGCCGTGGTGGTGGCCGCCGATCTGGGCATCGTCGTCGCCCTCATGCTGTATTTCTGGCGCGACCTGTTCGCCATGGGCCGCTCGGTGGTCAAGCTGGCCAAGGGCCGCATGGATCCGGGCGGGCGCCTGCTGCTGCAGGTGCTGCTGGGGTCGCTGCCCGCCCTCCTGCTGTCCTGGGGTTTCGTGGAATTGGGCGGCGGCGGCGGCAGCCGCACCACCGCCGCCATTGCCCTGGTGGTGTTCGGCCTGTTCCTGCTGGTCGCCGACCGCCTGGGCGTGACCGTCCGCCGGGTCGAGCATCTGGGCTGGCTGGGCGCCGTCGTCATCGGCGTCCTGCAGGCGGCCGCCGCCATTCCCGGCGTGTCGCGCACCGGCATCACCATCACCGCCGCCCGCCTGATGGGGTTCGAACGCCAGGATGCCGTCCGCTTCTCGCTGTTGCTGGCCATCCCGTTCATCGCCGGCCACGCCGCCATCACCGTGTGGGCGCTGTCGCGCCAGGCCCAGTTGATCCTGTCCTCCGACCTGGTGCTGGCCGCCGGCCTGTCCGGCCTGCTCGCCCTGGTGGCGGCGGCGGCCATGATGGCGTGGGTGGACCGCCACAGCTTCGCCCCCTTCGCCCTGTGGCGCATCATCCTGGGGCTGGGTGTGCTGGGTTTGGCCTTCATTCCTTAACCTTTTACTCAGCAGACGCCGCCAAGCCGTTGCGACTCCTGTATTATTTTCGTGACTTTTAGGGGCCGGATTAGGTATCCCTTAAGTCGTAGGGGTTGCTTCCAAGGGTTTGGACGTGTCGCTTCGTCGTCTGCTCGCCATGGCCGTGCTGCTGGGACTTGCCGCGTGCTCGAGCCCGCCGCCGCCACCCCAGCTGGCCGCGCCGGCCCCGGCCCCGGTGCTGCTCGATCCCGACGCCGCCTGCCTGCAGGACCTGGCCGCCCTGGGGGTGAGTTTCCAGCCGGTGCAGTCCTTCGGTGATTCCGACCAGGGCTGCGGCGTCGGCAACGCGGTCAAGGTCTCGGCCGCCGGTGTGCCGTGGAACCGTCCCGGCGTGCTGACCTGCGCCATGGCCCGGACCCTGGCCCGCTACCAGGCCGAGGTGGTGCAGCCGCTGGCCCAGCAACGCTTCGGCCAGCCGGTGGCGCGCATCCATCATGCCGGCACCTATGATTGCCGTGTCCGGCGCAACAATACGACCGCGGCGGCGGCGGCCCTGGGCGGCAGCCGGGGCGGCCGGCTGTCCGAGCATTCCAAGGGCCAGGCCATCGACCTGATGGCGTTCGAGCTGGCCGACGGCACCATGGTGTCGGTGAAGAAGGACTGGCGCTCGGGTGGCGCCAAGGCCGCCTTCCTCAAGGATTTGGCCAAGGCCTCGTGCAGCAGCTTCAACGTGGTGCTGACGCCCAACCACGACCGTTTCCACCAGGACCATTTCCATCTGGACATCGGTCCGCATACCCTTTGTGGGTACTGACCCCCGGCGAACCGCCTGGACTACCCCTCCTGAGAGGGCCTTTCGCGGCTTCCGGCTGATGGCGATCACCAAAAGCGATCGCCACAATCGGGGTCATGGATGGACGACGCCCCCTCGCAATCCTCGCCTCTGCCGCCGTGACGGCCCTGATGGCCCTGCCCGGCGCCGCATGGGCGCCGCAGCCACCGGCCGGCGCTGGAGCCGGATGCGTGCAAGCCGGATCGCAAAGCGATCCGGCTTGCACGCTGAATCCCTCTCTTATCAATAAGGTAGAGGGCGATTCAGACAACAGCTTGGCGCGAGGTCGCGCCAAGCTGTTGTCATCGCGCTCTAGCCCGCCGCCCCTGCCGGCGGCGGCTCCAGCCCCGGCTCCCGAGCCGGCGAAGACGGTGCCGGCGGCCGAACTGCGCTGCCTCGCCCTCAACGTCTATTGGGAATCCCGCGGCCAGCCCCTGGCCGGCCAGGCGGCGGTCGCCCACGTCACCCTGAACCGCACCAGGTCGCCCAGCTTCCCCGCCACCATCTGCGGCGTGGTCCACCAGGGCTGCCAGTTCGGCTGGACCTGCGACAAGCGCTCCAACAAGCCGGCGGACGGGCCGGAATGGCAGCAGGCCATGGAGGTGGCGCGCGAGGCGGTGGCCGGCGGCGACGACCCCACCGGCGGCGCCCTGTATTTCCACCACGTGCAGGAGCGCCCGCAATGGGCGCGCGGCCGCTACGGCAACAAGGTGGTGATCGGCCAGCACGTCTTCTTCAACGTGGCCGGGGCGCAGGACCAGCAGGTGGCCGAGGCGGGACGCTGAGTTTGTCTGCTTTAGATGGAAGCATTCTCCCTTCACCGTCATGGCCAGGCCACCGGGTCTGGCAAAAAGCCAGCCCGGCGGTAAACTTCACGACCCGGCCATCCATGGACCCTCGGGTCAAGCCCGAGGGTGACGGCAAGAAGAAAGCGATTCCGCCAGATCGGACAAACTCTAATCCCCCAGGAATTCCAGTTGCCAGGTCATTTCTTCCGCCGTCAGCGGGAAGGTGCCGTTGACGGCATGCAGCTGGCGGCTGGGCGCCAGGCGGAGCAGCTTGATCTGCAACTGCTCGCAGAAGGCCATGGACAGGCCGGCCTTCCAGGTGACCGCGACGATGCCCTTGGCGCTCTGGGTCTGCACCGTCTTGCGGATGGTGTTCAGCGACAGGCCGGCCAGCACTGTCAGCGCCGCCATGACAAAGGCGTGGTCGTTGCCGGCCAGGGCGGCGTCCACCGTGCTCTCGTCCAGCCTGTTCTGGAATTTCAGCTGCTGGACCCGCATCAGCGCGGTGCTTTCGTCGGCGGCCTTGCGGGCATTGGCCTTTTCCGGGCCGGTGGCCTCCAGGCTCCTCCAGGCGCTTGCGCACCACGGCGGCCACCGCCACCGCCGCCTCGGGTTCCAGGTCCTGGCGGGCGGCCAGGCCCTGCAGCAGGTTGGCGGCGACGAAGCGGGCCAGCTTGCCGGCGGCCTTGGCCGACAAGTGCGGGCGTTCCGCCAGCGGGCGGTGCCACGCCTCGATATCGGTAGCGCGGTCCACCAGCCGGTCCAGGGTTTCCTCGCGGATCTGGGCCGAGGCGTTGCCCAGCAGGGTGGCGATGGCCTCCACGTCGTCGGTGGCGGCGATGGCGTCGGCCACCCGCGTATTGACGGTGCCGCGCTTGGAGATGGCCGACAGCGCCCCCGGAACGGGTCCCGAGGCGATGATCTCCAGCAGGTCGTCGTCGGTCAGCAGGGGCGAGAATTGCAGCACCGGAGCCGACACCACGATCTCGGCGTCGCGGGCCAGCCGGCGGATCACCTCGGGCGGCGCGTCGGCCACGTCCTTCAGCGCGCCGGCGAGGATTTCGCGCACCCGCGTCACCTGGTCGCGGGCGAGGCGCTCCAGCGCCTCGTAGGTCAGGCGGCGCAGGCGGTCCTGCTCGTTGGCCGACAGGCCCGGCGCCAGCCGCACGATCTTGCCGGCCAGGTCGGTGCGCACCTGCTCGTCGCCGTCATCGGCCAGCAGCAGGTTGGCCTGGGGCGGCGCCTGCTCGTTGCGGGCGACCCGGCGGCGCACCTCGGCATTGGCGTCCTCGGCCAGGAAGTACAGGATTTCCGGCTGCAGGTCGGTGCGCTCGGCCAATTCCGCGCGCACCTTGGGATCGGTGTCGGCGGCCAGCCCGCGGGCCTCCTCGTAGGTCACGCGGCGGGCCGGGCCCAGCAGCCGGCGCAGCAACCCGACCACCATGGCCTAATGCTCCCGGACGAGCGGCGGCGGCGCCAGCCGCCAGTCGCCCTTGCCGTCGCGCTTGACCTCGTACATGGCCTTGTCGGCCCGCGCCACCAGGTCGTCCAGGTTCTCGGGGCTTTCGCCCTCGTGCACCGCCACGCCCAGCGACATGTGCAGGGGTCGCTCGCCGCTGCCCGAGAACGGCGCCAGGACGTCGGCGGCGGCCAGCAGATCCTGGCAGCGCTGCACCGCGATGCGTTCCTCGGCGCCCTCCAGCCAGATGGCGAACTCGTCGCCGCCCAGACGGGCGACGATGTCGATGGGCCGGGTATGCTGCAGCAGCAGGTCGCGCACCGCCAGCAGGGCCTGGTCGCCGGTATGATGGCCGTGGGCGTCGTTGACCAGCTTGAAATTGTCCAGGTCCACATAGATCAGCGCCGCCGGCTTGTGCTCGCGGCTCAGGCGGTGGAAACGCCGGGCGATCTCCTCGAAGAAGGCACGGCGGTTGAACAGGCCGGTCAGCGAATCGGTGCGCGACAGCCGGACGATGCGCTCGTGGTTGGCGATCTGCTCGCTGGCCAGGCCCACCTGGTTGGCCACGTCGTCGATGAGCAGGCGGTCGTCGTCGCTCCACACGCCGCGCGCGCGGTCGCGCCACAGCAGGATGGCGCCGTTGATGGACTGGCGGTAGCGGCTGACGGTGGACAGGCAGTGCCAGCCGTCCAGGTCCTCGTCGAAATGGTCGCTGGCGATGAAGCTGTCCAGCACCGGTTTCTCGTCGCCGCCGTCGCCGTACTGGGCGGCCAGGGCGAAGTCCGAGGCCTCGGGGATGATGCGGAAGATCTGGCAGCCGGTGGCGCCCAGGGCACGGGCGGTGGCCTCGGCGGCGGCGCGCAGCATGTCGGCCGGGTCCACCTCGTCGCGGATGGTGCGCACGATGTACGAGAGCAGCCGCTCGCGATTGTTGGCGCGGCTCAGCGCGGCGTCGCGCAGCCGCTCCTGGGTAACGTCGCGGCAGACGCCGCGGGCGCCCCGCCAGTCGCCCTGGTCGCCCAGGATGGGGGTCGAGGACAGCAGCACGCAGGCCTCGGTGCCGTCGGCCTGCTTCATCCACACCTCGGCATCCTCCACCGCCAGGGCGGAGATGAAGGGCGACGTCTCGGGCGGCGCCTCGGTGGTGCCGATGAAATCGGCCGGGCTGCGGCCCACCAGTTCGTCGGCGGAGAAGCCCAGGGCGCCCTTGGGGCTGACGAAGACGAAACGGCCGTCGGCGCCCACTTCCCAGGCGAAGTCCGAGCTGATCTCCACCAGATCCTTGTAGCGCTGGCGCGATTCCACCAGGGCCGAGCGCAGGTTGCGCTCCAGGGTGACGTCGCGGCCCAGCAGCAGCACGTGGCCGTCCTCGGTGGGCAGCGCCGCCAGTTCCAGCACCACGGTGCCGCCGCCGGCCGCCGGCAGGGTCTCCATCAGGGCGTGGCCGCCGGTCCCCTCCAGCAGCGCCGGCAGCTGGGTCAGACGTCCTTCGATGATGGCGGTGCTCAGCGCCTCGGCGCGCCCGTTGGTGGCGATCAGCGTGCCGTCCCGCGCCAGCAGGGCGGCCGCGCCGGGATAGGCGGACAGGGCGGCGGCGCCGAGGCTGAATTCCAGCCGGGGCGGTTCCACCCGGCGCCCGCGCTTGGCATCCGGCGACGCGCTCATGGTCCTCCGTCTCTCCTTGGCGGAACGGGCGGCCCGTGCCCACTCCCCAGCTTTAACACAGACGGCCGGGGTGCACGATGGCGAATGTGCCGATACGCACAGGGCTGGATATGCTTGCCTTCCACGCCCGCGACGGCTACCAGTGAGGCATGAACCAGACGCCGCCGACCGACCCCCGCCGCCTGGGACTGGGCCATGTCCGGTCGTGGGTGTTCGACCTGGACAACACGCTCTATCCGGCCTCGTCCAGCCTGTTCCCGCAGATCGACGTGCGCATGCGCCAGTTCATCGCCGAGCGCCTGAACCTGCCGCTGGACGAGGCCTACAGGCTTCAAAAGCATTATTACCGCGAGTTCGGCACCACCTTGCGCGGCCTGATGGTGGTGCATGGGCTGGAGCCCGACGCCTTCCTGGACTACGTTCACGACATCGACCATTCGGTGCTGGACGTGGCGCCCGCGCTGGACGCCGCCCTGGGCCGGCTGGACGGGCGCAAGTACATCTTCACCAACGGTTCCGCGCGCCACGCCGAGAACGTGCTCGACCGGCTGGGCATCGCGCGCCATTTCGACGCCATCTTCGACATCGCCGCCGCCTGCTTCATTCCCAAGCCGCAGCCCGAATGCTACCAGGCCATGGTGAAACGTTTCGGCATCGAGGCCCGCCGTTCGGCCATGGTCGAGGACATCCAGCGCAACCTGGTTCCGGCGGCGGCCATCGGCATGACCACGGTGTGGGTGCGGGCCGACGGCCACCCCGATTTCCCGGTGCTCCACCAGGCCGGTGAGGACTTGTCCCATGTCCACTACGTCACCGACGACCTGGTGGCATGGCTGGAGCAAATCCCCGGCGCGCGTTGACTCCCTTTTCCAACGCGCTATGTTCCCCCTCAACTTCATCACCCTCAAGGGATAGACCATGAGCTTCGCCGATCTGCAAAAGGACGTCGAAAGCGCCTGGGAGGCGCGCGACACCATCAATTTCGAGACCGGCGGCAAGATCCGCGACGCCGTCGACACCGCGCTCGGCATGCTCGACACCGGGCATCTGCGCGTGGCCGAGAAGATCGACGGCGAGTGGGTCGTCAATCAGTGGCTGAAGAAGGCGGTGCTGCTGTCCTTCCGCCTCAACGACATGGCCCCCATCCCCGGCGGCCCCGGCGGCGCCCCCTGGTTCGACAAAGTGCCGTCCAAGTTCCTGGACTGGGACGACGGCAAGTTCCGCGCCCACGGCTTCCGTGCCGTGCCCGGCGCCATCGTGCGCCGCTCGGCCTTCATCGCCCCGGGCGTGGTGTTGATGCCCAGCTTCGTCAACGTGGGCGCCTACGTGGACACCGGCACCATGGTGGACACCTGGGCTACCGTCGGTTCCTGCGCCCAGATCGGCACCAACGTGCACATCTCGGGCGGCGCCGGCATCGGCGGCGTGCTCGAACCGCTGCAGGCCGGCCCGGTGATCATCGAGGACAACTGCTTCATCGGCGCCCGCGCCGAGGTGGCCGAGGGCGTGGTGGTCGGCGAGGGATCGGTGCTGTCCATGGGCGTGTACCTGGGCGCCTCGACCAAGATCATCGACCGCGCCACCGGCGAGGTGTTCGTGGGCCGCGTGCCGCCCTATTCGGTGGTGGTGTCCGGCTCGCTGCCCGGCAAGCCGCTGCCCGACGGCACCCCCGGCCCCAGCCTGTACTGCGCCGTGATCGTCAAGCGCGTGGACGAGAAGACCCGCGCCAAGACCTCCATCAACGAGCTGCTGCGCGACTGATGCTGTCGTGGATGCCCGGCTCACCTCCGGGCATGACGAATGAAAGCAGGGACCGTCATGGCCGGGCTTGCCCCGGCCATCCACGTATTTCCGCGAAAGGACGGCCGTCATGGCGTTGGACCCGGTAACGCTCGCCCAGGACCTGATCCGCTGCCCCAGCGTCACGCCCGAGGATGCCGGGGCCATCGGCGTGCTGACCCGCGCCCTGGAAGGGCTGGGCTTCACCTGCCATCCGGTGGATTCGGCCACCCGCGGTCCGCTGATCAGGAACCTCTATGCCCGGCTGGGTACGGCCGCGCCCAATTTCTGCTTCGCCGGCCATACCGACGTGGTGCCGGTGGGTGGGCAATGGAGCGTGGACCCGTTCGGCGGCCACGTGCTCAACGGCCGCCTGTACGGGCGCGGCGCCGCCGACATGAAGGGCGGCATCGCCTGCTTCGTGGCGGCGGTGTCCCGGTTCCTGGAGAACGGGCCGCCCAAGGGGTCCATCAGCCTGCTCATCACCGGCGACGAGGAAGGCCCGGCGGTGGACGGCACCGTCAAGGTGCTGGACTGGCTGGCGGCGCGCGGCGAGACGCTGGATTTGTGCCTGGTGGGCGAGCCCACCAATCCCAGGCGCCTGGGCGAGATGATGAAGATCGGCCGCCGCGGTTCGCTCAACTGCCGGATCAGGGTGTTCGGCACCCAGGGCCATTCCGCCTATCCCCATCTGGCCGACAATCCCATCCCGCGCCTGCTGGAGATGCTGCGCCGGCTGACCGAAACGCCGCTGGACCAGGGCAGCGAGCATTTCCAGGCCAGCACCCTGGCGCTGACCACGGTGGACGTGGGGAATCCGGCCACCAACGTGATCCCGGCCGAGGCCCGCGCCGGCTTCAACATCCGCTTCAACGACCTGCATTCCGGCGCCTCGCTGGAGACGTGGATCCGCGAGACCGTGGCCGGCGTCGGCGGCGAGTACGAGTGCGCCGTCGAGGTCTCGGGCGAGAGCTTCCTGACCCAGCCGGGCCCCCTGAGCGACGCGGTGGCCGAAGCGGCCCGGGCGGTCACCGGGCTGACTCCCGAGCTGTCCACCACCGGCGGCACCTCGGACGCCCGCTTCATCAAGAACTTCTGTCCGGTGCTGGAATTCGGCCTGACCGCCCAGACCATGCACAAGGTCGACGAGCACGTGTCGGTGGCCGACCTGGAAGGGCTCACCGACATCTATGCCCGCGTGCTGGAGCGCCTGGTGGGGCATCCATGATCACCCTGGCCGAGATCGCCATGGGCGTGGCCGGCGCCTTCCGGCTGGCGCGCCGCGATCCCGGCGGCGCCGCTTATTTCGACGACAGCCCGCACGGCTTCTGGCGCTCGTTCTGGGCGGCGGCGGTGGTGGCACCGGCCTTCCTGATCCTGGATCTGCTGTCGGGCGGCTTCGGCGAGACCGCCGGCGCCCGCCAGATCGCCATCCAGTTGATCGGCTACGTCATCGACTGGACGGCCTTTCCGGTGCTGATGATCACCGTGGCCGATTCCCTGGGCAAATGGCCCAATTACATGCGCTACATCGTCGCCTACAACTGGTCGGCCGTGGTGCAGATGGCGGTGTTGCTGCCGGTGGCGGTGCTGGCCCTGCTGGCGCCCAGCCATGCCACCATGCTGCTGGCCCAGTTCGTCACCGTGGTCCTGCTGGTCTACCGCGCCTACGTGGCCCACGTGATGCTGCAGGTGGGGGTGGGTACCGCCGCCGGCGTGGTGCTGCTGGACGTGCTGTTGGCTGGCCTGCTCAAGGCGGTGAGCGACCGCCTGATGGCGCTGTGATGGCGCTTTGGCGCCCCATGCGGGCGGAGGACCTGTCCGCCGTGGCGGACATCGCCGGCGTGGTCCACGTCAACTATCCCGAGGACCCTGCCGTCTTCGCCAACCGGCTGGCCCTGTTCCCCGCCGGCTGCCTGATGGCGGAGGACGAAGGGGCGCGCCGCTGGGCTATTGCATCAGCCATCCCGGCACGGTCGGCCAGCCACCGCCGCTGGATACCGTGCTGGACGGGCTGCCCGCCGTTCCCGACTGCCTGTACCTGCACGACGTGGCCCTGCTGCCCCGGGCGCGCGGCCGTCACCTTGGGGTTGCGTTGACCCGCCTGCTGGAGGAGGTGGCGCTGGCCCATGGCTTCGACCGCATGGCGCTGACCGCGGTGAACAATTCCGACGGTTTCTGGCAAGGCCTGGGTTACCACACCCGACCCTGCGCCAAGCTGGACAGCTACGGCGACGCCACCTACCGGGTCAAATCCCTGGCCGGGTCAAATCCCTGGCCTGACGCCCAGTTCTAGAGATTTTCCAAATCTTCCGGCGCGGCCTCATAAGGCGTAGGCCATATCCCCCTTGTCCTATGACCAGTATCCGCGCCATGGCGGCAAATTACCTAAAATTGTGATTAACCATAGGTGGATTTCGCCCGAAGGTCGTATCCATTGCCAAATCGGCCTGCCCGTGTCTTCCTTGAAAGGGAAGAATTTCCCGGGGGAGGTCAGTATGCGCGCGATCACCAGCGTATTTCGCCTTTTCGTTGCCGTCGTCCTGTTCGCCGGCCTATCCGTCGGGGCGGCCCAGGCCGTCGAGTACGGCAGCCGCGACGAGGCCAAGGCCATGGCCGAGAAGGCTGCCAAGTTCTTCACCGCCAACGGCAAGGACAAGGCCTTCACCGCCATCAACGAAGGGACCGACGGTTTTAAGGACCGCGACCTTTACGTGTTCGTCTACGACGATGCCGGCGTGTGCGTCGCCCATGGCGCCAATAAGGCGCTGATCGGCAAGAACCTGCTGGATATCCGCGACACCGACGGCAAGCCGCTGATCCGCGAGATCGTCGCCGTGAAGGATGCCGCCTGGGTGGACTTCAAATGGCAGAATCCGCAGACCAAGGCCATCGAGCAGAAGCACGCCTATGTGGTGCGCGCCGGCGCCTACACCTTCGGCGTGGGTGCCTACGAGAAGCGTTGATACCGGTACGGGGACGGCGGCCATGGGCGTTTTGCGGGATGTCTCGGTTTCGACCCGGACGCTGATCGCGCCCGTCATCGGCACGCTCAGCACCCTGGTGGTGGGCGTGGTCCTGGCGATCACCGTGACCGCCAGCGACCGTGCCGCCGACAGCGTGGCCGCCGCCACCCAGATCAGCGCCGGCATCGGCGACCTGCAGCTCGACCTGGCCAAGGGCAATGCCGCCCTCTACCAGGCGGTCAGCTGGCAGAGCGCCATGATCGAGGCCGCCAAGGTGGCCGAGATCAAGAAGGCCTACGCCGATTTCTCGGCCCAGGCCGAGCGGCGGCTGGATTCGCTGCCCGACGGGGCCAAGGGCGAGGCGCTGGACCGCACCCGCGCCGCCTTGACCGAGTACCGCAAGGCGGCCACCCAGGTCCTCGACCTGATGGACGTGGACATGTCGCTGGCCAATATGAGCCTGTCCGAGGTGGGCACCCGCTACGCCCGGCTGGAGAAGGCCGCCGACGAGGTGGCGCGGGTGGCCCACGCCCACAAATCCGCGGTGGATGCGGCGGCTTCGGCCAGCGCCCATCGCATGCTGGTCACCGGCCTGGCCACCGTGGCGGTGGCCGCCCTGGTGGTCATCGGACTGGGAGTGAAGTTCGGCCGCGACCTCGCCCATCCCATCCGGGCGCTGACCGCGGTGATGAGCCGGCTGGCCGAGGGCGACCACGGCGTCGCCGTGCCGCTGGCCGGTCGCGGCGACGAGATCGGCTCCATGGCCCGCGCCGTCGAGGTGTTCAAGGACAACGCCATCCGCGCCGAATCCCTGGCGGCGGCGCAAGAGGCCGAGCGCAAGGCGCGCGAGGAGCATGCCCGCGCCATCGAGGCGTTGACCCATGAATTCGACCAGGCGGTGGCCGGCGTGGTGGAACAGGTCAACACCGCCTCGGCAGAAATGGAGGCCACCGCCCAGGCGCTGTCGGGCAATGCCCAGCGCACCCGCGATCAGGTGGCCGAGGTGGCCAACGCCAACCAGCAGGCCTCCACCAACGTGCAGACCGCCGCCACCGCCGCCGAGCAATTGTCGGCCTCGATCCAGGAAATCGGCCGCCAGGTGGAGCAATCCACCCGTGTCGCCCAGGCGGCGTCGGACGAGGCGGCGCGCAGCAACCAGACGGTGGCCAGCCTGGCGGAAAGCTCGGCCCGTATCGGCGAGGTGGTGGGCCTGATCACCGCCATCGCCGCCCAGACCAACCTGCTGGCGCTCAACGCCACCATCGAGGCGGCGCGCGCCGGCGACGCCGGCAAGGGGTTCGCCGTGGTGGCGGGCGAGGTGAAGAACCTGGCCAGCCAGACCGCCAAGGCCACCGAGGAGATCGGCGCCCAGGTGGGCGCCGTGCAGGGCGCCACCCAGCAGGCGGTCAACGCCATCGGCGCCATCGTCCGCCAGATCGAGGACATCAGCCGCATCGCCGACGCCATCGCCGCTGCCGTCGAGGAACAGTCGGCCGCCACCGCCGAGATCGCCCGCAGCGTCCAGCAGGCGGCGGTGGAAACCCGCCAGGCCTCGTCCAGCATCGGCGCCGTCACCGCGGCGGCCGGCGAAACCGGCGACGCCGCCGGCCGGGTGCTGTCCTCTGCCCAGGTGCTGGCCCAGGACGCCAGCCGTCTCAAGGGGCTGGTGTGGGGCTTCCTCAAGGGCGTGCGCGAGGCGTAAGGGGGCTCTTCGACACCTCTTGGTACGCCGTTGTCGGCGTTTTTTACCACCAAGGGCACCAAGGCGCCCCCATCCGTGGCGCTACACTCGGGACGACCCGTTTCCGTCAGTATTTCACCCCGGTCAGGTACAGCCCGTCGGGCGGGCAGGTGGGGCCGCCGGCGCTGCGGTTCCGGGCCTCCAGGGCGCGGCGGACGTCTTCCGGCATCCATTTGCCTTCGCCCACCAGCTTCAGCGTGCCCACCATGTTGCGCACCTGGTGGTGCAGGAACGAACGCGCCGCCGTGGCGATGCGGATTTCCTCGCCCACCCGCCTCACCGTCAGTTCGTCCAGCGTCTTCACCGGGCTCTTGGCCTGGCACTCGCTGGCGCGGAAGGTGGTGAAGTCGTGGTTGCCCAGCAGGTGGTTGGCGCCCGCCTGCATGGCCTCGGCGTCCAGCGCCATGGGCACCCACCACACCCGCCCGGCCTCCAGCGCGGCCGGCGCGCGGCGGTTGACGATCCGGTAGAGGTACGAGCGGCCGGTGGCGGAGAAGCGGGCGTGGAAGTCGTCGTCCACCGCTTCCGCGCCCAGCACCGCGATGGGGTGGGGGCGCAGGTGGAAGTTCAGGCCGTCGCGCACCCGGTCGGTGCGGTATTCGCGCGGGGCGTCGAAATGGGCCACCTGGCCGGTGGCGTGCACCCCGGCATCGGTACGCCCGGCACACTGCACCAGGGTCTCGCTCTGGCAGAAACGGAACACCGCCTCCTCCAGCGCCTGCTGCACCGACGGCCCGGTGTCCTGGCGCTGCCAGCCCACATAGGGCGAGCCGTCATATTCGATGGTGAGCTTGTAGCGGGGCATGGGCGGAGTATCTGACACGGATGGACGCGGATGAACACGGATTTTCACCATCCGCGCCACGCAGCGCCCATGTACTCAGGACAACACGCTGCCCTTGGGAATGGCGAAGCCGCGCAGCAATTCCTCGGCCGACATGGGCGCCTTGCCGGCGCGCTGCACGCGGGCGAGCCTCAGCGCGCCGTCGCCGCAGGCCACCGTCAGGGCCTCGTCCAGTACCGTGCCGGGGGCGCCGCTGCCGGCGGCCGGCTGGGCGGCCAGCACCTTCAGGCGCTCGCCCGCCACCTCGCACCACACCCCCGGCCACGGGGTGAGGCCGCGTACCTGCCGCTCCAGGCTCCGCCGCCGGGCGGCTCCAGTCCAACCGGCCCTCGTCCTTGGCCAGCTTGGCGGCGTAGGTGACGCCGTCCTCGGGCTGCCGGACGTGCTCCAGTTCGGGATAGTGCGCCACCGCGTCCACGATCATGCGGGCGCCCAGGGCGGCCAACTGGTCGTGCAGGGTCGCGGCGGTGGTCTCGGCGGTGATGGGCAGCGCCTGCTTCAGCAGCATGTCGCCGGTGTCCAGACCCACATCCATCTGCATGATGGTCACGCCGGTTTCGGCGTCGCCGGCCAGGATGGCGCGCTGGATGGGGGCGGCGCCGCGCCAGCGCGGCAGCAGCGAGGCATGCACGTTGAGGCAGCCCAGGCGGGGCGCCTCCAGCACGGCCTTGGGCAGGATCAGGCCGTAGGCGGCCACCACCGCCATGTCCAGGCCGAGGTCGCGGAAGGCCTGCTGCTCCTCGGGCGATTTCAGGCTCTTGGGGGTGCGCACCGCGATGCCTTTGGCGGCGGCGAAGGCGTGCACCGGGGTCGGCTGTTCCTTGTGGCCGCGCCCGGCCGGCCGGGGCGGCTGGGAATAGACGCAGGCGACGTCGTGGCCGGCCTCCATCAGGGCGGCGAGGATGGGGACCGAGAAATCGGGGGTCCCCATGAAGCAGAGTCTCATATCGGCGAACCTCTTGAAACGCTTCCCCGCATCGTCATCGCCGGGCTTGACCCGGCGATCCAGGGCGGCGGAGCCGCCTTCGGCAGCATGGATGCCCGGGTCGAGCCCGGGCATGACGGGAGGGGAGAATGGACCCTAACGCACCGCCACCGCTTCCTTCTTGGACTTGAGCAGCTTGCGCAGGATCATGTTGCGCTTCAGCGACGACAGGTGGTCGATGAACAGGATGCCCTCCAGGTGGTCCATTTCATGCTGCAACACGGTGGCCAACAGGCCGTCGGCCTCCATCTCGCGGATCTCGTTCTGCTCGTCCAGATAGCGCACGCGGATGGCGCGCGGGCGCACCACCTCGGCATAGTGCTCGGGCACCGACAGGCAGCCCTCCTCGTAGGTGTTGTCGTCCTCCGACACCCAGACGATCTCGGGATTGGCCATGCGGATGGGCTGGCGGTCCTCTTCGCTCTTGCCGATGTCGACGACGATGATGCGGCGCTGCACGCCCACCTGCGGCGCCGCCAGGCCGATGCCGGGGGCCTGGTACATGGTCTCCAGCATGTCTTCCATCAGCAGGCGGACCGAATCGTCCACCGCCTCCACGCGGGCGGCCTTCTGTTTCAGCCGGGGGTCGGGGGCGGTGAGGATGGGGAGCAGGGCCATGGACGCTTCGCCTTTCGCATATTCCCTCCCGGAAATATGGAACCTTCACGGAAGCGTCAAGCGGAACCGGCTCTACCCCTTCACCCGCGCGCGGTAGGTCAGCACCGTCTCGCCCTTGGCCGGCACGGTCACCGTCCAAGCGGCGGTGAAGGCGTTCTCCTTGGCGTGCCGGGCGCTTTCCTGCAACACCAGCCACTCGCCGCCGAAGCTCTCGCGCACGGTGACCTTGGCCGGGGCGTCGCCGGCATTGCCGAGGCGCACTTCCCAGGCCGCCTCGGTGATCTCGGCCGAGACGCGGGTGAAGTCGGTCTGGCTGCGCCGGGCGCTCACGTCGAAGGCGCGGCCCAGGCCGATGCGGGCGGTGGCCCCTGCCGGGGTGGCGGCCAGCCGGTCCTCGCCCAGGAAGGTGGCGCCACCATCATGCGCGCGCTGGAACACCCGGATGGTGCCGGCAGGCAGCGGCTCGGCGCCGCCGTTCTTCAGCGTCAGCACCGCCACGGGGTGCTGGGCGGGCTGTTCCGTCCAACGGTCGCGCCAGGCCTGGACGGGCATGGGCTCCAGGCTCAGGGTGCGCTCGGTGGCCAGTTGCTGCGGCGCCATCAGCGCCACCTGCTTGCGCTCGCCGTCCTTCAGCGACACCGCCTGGGGCAGGGTGTAGAGGTGATAGCCGCCCAGCGCCTCGCGCGCCGGCACCATGGCGGCCTTGGCCATCAGCATCCGCTCGGCCCGCATGGGGCGGGGCGGCGCCGGGCCGTCGGCGACCACGTTCACGTCGCCCGCCATCACCTGGACCCGCGCATTGGGGAAATCGGCGCCGGAATTGTTGGACAGCGTCGCCCAGGCCGACAGCGACAGGCGATCCTCCGCCGGGTTCAACTCGGCCACGTAATCGGCCTGCCAGGTCAGGCCGCCGGTCAGATAGGCCAGCTCCACCTCGCGCCTCCCGGCGTTCACCGTATCCAGGACGGCGCGATAGGCGGGCAGGGGGCGGATGTCGGGCGGCAGGGAATCGTAGAGAACGCGTACCGGGGTGCCGGCCACCAGCTTGCCGTCGGTCTGGAACACCGGCTGCGGCCCGGCGGCCACCACCTTGGCGCGCTCCTGCCGTTCCGCCCCGGCGCCGTCGCGCCAGACCACGGTGACCTCCTGCCCGACCGAGGCGGCCAGCAGGGTCTCGGCGTCGATGCCGGCCAGTTGGAAGCCCTGCTCCAGCACGGCCAGCCCGTTGCCCGACAGCCAGGCGGTGCCGTCGCGCGCCTGCCGGGCGACGCCTTCCACCACCAACAGAAGGTTGCCCTTGTCCAGATTGGCCGAACGGCAGTCGCGCACCAGGGCGGCGTCCTCCTGGGTAATGGTCAGGCTCAGCCCGGTGCGCTCGGCCGGGGCCAGCACGGTATCGGCCAGTCCGGCGGCGGCCAGCAGGGGCATCAGGGCGGCGGCGGTGGCAAGGACGAGGCGCCGTTTCATGGACGGGGGTCTCCGCGACATCTTCATGGGTGCGGTTCTATGCTATGAAAACGGCGGGACCATGGCATCGGAGGGGTAAGAGTTGGACGCGACGGTGGTGATCGTGGGGGGCATCGCCCTGGTGGCGGTCGGCGTGCTGGTGGCCCTGGTGCTGCGCCGGCCGGGCGGCGGTGTGCGCGAGGAGGCCATGGCCCGCGCGGTGGAAAGCGTGGCCCAGTCCCAGTCCGCCCTGACCGGCCGCCTGTCCCAACTGGCCGAGAGCCAGGCCGCCGCCCAGGCCCAGTTGGCCGAGCGGCTGCAGGCGCAGGAGCGCGCCCTGTCCCGCGCGGTGGAGGAGCGCCTGTCCGCCCTGGCCAAGCGGGTGGACGACGGCCTGCAGCAAAGCGCGCAGCGCCAGTCCACCAGCCTGCACGAACTGCGCGAACGACTGGCGGTCATCGACGCGGCCCAGAAGAACATCACCGAGCTGTCGGCCCAGGTGGTGTCGCTGCAGGACATCCTGTCCAACAAGCAGGCGCGCGGCGCCTTCGGCGAAATCCAGTTGAACGACATCGTCAGTTCCATGCTGCCGCCCAGCGCCTACAAGTTCCAGGCTCCGCTGGGCGACGGCCGCCGGGTGGACTGCCTGCTGGACCTGCCCAACCCGCCCGGCGCCATCGCCATCGACGCCAAGTTCCCGCTGGAAAGCTTCCACGCCCTGCGCAACGCCCGCGACGACGCCGAGCGCACCGCCGCCGGCCGCGCCTTCGCCACCGCCATCCTCAAGCATGTGCGCGACATCGCCGAGAAGTACATCGTGCCCGGCGAGACCGCCGAATCGGCGCTGATGTTCCTGCCCTCGGAAGCCATCTACGCCGAGTTGCACGCCAACTTCCCCGACGTGGTGGAGAAATCGTTCCGGGCCAAGGTATGGATCGTTTCGCCCACCACCTTGATGGCGACGCTCAATACGGTGCGCGCGGTGCTCAAGGACGCCCGCATGCGCGAGCAGGCCGGGCTGATCCAGAAGGAGGTGCGCACCCTGCTGGACGACATCGGCCGGCTCGATGATCGCGTGGCGGCTCTGGACAAGCATTTCGGCCAGGCCGCCGAGGATATCCGCCAGATCCGCATCTCCACCGACAAGGTGGTCAAGCGCGCCGACCGCATCGAGGCGGTGCAGGCTGGGCGACGACACCCCCGCCACCGAGGTGGCCCCGCCCCAGGCCAAGCTGCCGGTGGGGTGACCTCCATATGACAACCTGATGATGCATGGACCTCCCCCCGGTGGGGGATGGCCGAGGCTGTGGGGCGGTGCTAGAGTTTGCCGCCAAAGCAAGAAACGGGGGAGGACGGCCATGGCACATCCGACGCAATTGCCCGCCTGGCGGGCGCTCGAAGCCCATGCCGGGGGGATCGCCCCCGAAACCATGCGCGACATGTTCGACCGCGACCCCGGCCGCTTCCAGGCGTTCTCGCTGCGCCTCGGCGACCTGCTGCTGGACTATTCCAAGAACCGGATCGCCCACGAAACCATGGCGCTGCTCTGCGACCTCGCCCGCCAGTCCGGGCTGGAGGAATGGCGCGAGCGCATGTTCAGCGGTGCCGCCATCAATTCCACTGAGCACCGCGCCGTGCTGCACGTGGCGCTGCGCAATCGCTCCAACCGGCCCATCCTGGTGGACGGGGCCGACGTCATGCCCGCCGTCAACGCCGTGCTGGCGAAGATGAAGGATTTTTCGGCACGGGTGCGCTCGGGCGAGTGGAAGGGCGCCACCGGCAAGCCCATGGCCACCGTGGTGAACATCGGCATCGGCGGCTCCGACCTGGGGCCGGTGATGGTGACCGAGGCGCTGAAGCCCTATCAGCAGGCGGGGCTGGCGGTTCGTTTCGTCTCCAACGTGGACGGCACCCACATGGCCGAGACGTTGAGGCTGTGCGACCCGGAAACCACGCTGTTCATCATCGCGTCCAAGACCTTCACCACCCAGGAGACCATCGCCAACGCCACCACCGCCAAGGATTGGCTGGTCGCTGCGCTGGGCGCCGGCGCGGTGCCGAAACATTTCGTCGCCCTGTCCACCAACGAGGCGGCGGTGCGCGCCTTCGGCATCGACCCCGCCAACATGTTCGAGTTCTGGGACTGGGTGGGCGGCCGCTATTCCCTGTGGTCGGCCATCGGCCTGTCCATCGCCGTCGCCATCGGCTTCGAGCGGTTCGAGGAGTTGCTGGCCGGCGCCCACGCCATGGACGAGCATTTCCGCACCGCGCCGCTCGGCCGCAACATGCCGGCGGTGCTGGCGCTGCTGGGGCTGTGGTACAACAATTTCCTGGGCGCCCAGGCCACTGCGGTGCTGCCCTACGACCAGTACCTGCACCGGCTGCCCGCCTACCTGCAGCAGCTGGACATGGAATCCAACGGCAAGGGCACGGCGCGCGACGGCTCGAAGGTCGAGTGGCAGACCGGCCCCATCGTCTTCGGCGAGCCCGGCACCAACGGCCAGCACGCCTTCTACCAACTGATCCACCAGGGCACCAAGCTGATCCCCTGCGACTTCCTGGCGTCGGCCACCACCCACAACCCGGTGGGCGAGCATCACCTGATGCTGCTGGCCAATTTCCTCGCGCAGCCGGAAGCGCTGATGCGCGGCAAGACGCTGGACGAGGTGGAGGCCGAGAATCCCACGCTGACCGATGCGGAAGCGGCGCACCGGGTGTTCGGCGGCAACCGGCCGACCAACACCCTGCTGTACAAGACGCTGGACCCCAGGACGTTGGGCATGATCGTCGCGCTGTACGAGCACAAGGTGTTCGTCCAGGGCGTGCTGTGGGACGTGAATTCCTTCGACCAGTGGGGCGTCGAGCTGGGCAAGCAGCTGGCCAAGAAGATCCTGCCGGAACTGACCGGCACTGCGGCACCCGCCCACGATTCCTCCACCAACGGCCTGATCGCGGCGATCAAGGGCTGGCGAGAGTGATTGCCCCTCTCCCGCGAGCGGGAGAGGGTGGCCGAAGGCCGGGTGAGGGAGCCATGGAGCACCTCGTTTCCGGCTCCCTCACCCTCCCGCTGCGCGGGCCCCTCCCTCTCCCATGGGATGGGAGAGGGGAACTGGGACAGGCGACGCTTTCCACCACCGGCCGGCCGATATATTGTCTGTGCCCATGACCGACAGCCCCGCTCCCGCTCCGTACCGCGTCCTCGCCCGCAAGTACCGGCCGACCGATTTCGCCACGCTGATCGGGCAGGAGGCGATGGTTCGCACGCTGACCAACGCCATCCAGTCGGGGCGTCTGGCCCATGCCTTCGTGCTGACTGGCGTGCGCGGCGTCGGCAAGACCACCACCGCCCGCATCATCGCCCGCGCGCTCAACTGCGTCGGGCCCGACGGCCAGGGCGGGCCGACCATCGATCCCTGCGGTGTGTGCGAGCACTGTCGCGCCATCGCCGAGGACCGCCACGTCGACATCCTGGAGATGGACGCGGCCTCGCGCACCGGCGTCAACGACATCCGCGAGATCATCGAGGGCGTGCGCTACCGCCCCACCTCGGCGCGCTTCAAGGTCTATATCATCGACGAGGTCCACATGCTGTCGACGGCGGCGTTCAACGCGCTGCTGAAGACGCTGGAGGAGCCGCCCGAGCATGTGAAGTTCATCTTCGCCACCACCGAGATCCGCAAGATCCCGGTCACCGTGCTGTCGCGCTGCCAGCGCTTCGACCTGCGCCGGGTGGAGATGGATGTGCTGGCGAAACATTTCGCCGGCATCGCCGAGAAGGAAGCGGCGCAGATCGAGGACGGCGCGCTGAAGCTGATCGCGCGCGCCGCCGACGGTTCGGTGCGCGACGGCCTGTCGCTGCTGGACCAGGCCATCAGCCACGGCGCCGGGCTGGTCACCGAGGCCCAGGTGCGCGACATGCTGGGCCTGGCCGACCGGGCGCGGGTGTTCGACCTGTTCGAGCAGGTGATGAAAGGCCAGGTGGCCGAGGCGCTGGACATGATGGGCGAGCAATACGCCCTGGGCGCCGACCCGGCAGTGGTGCTGCAGGACATGCTGGAGCTGGCCCACTGGCTGACCCGGCTGAAGATCACCCCCGACGCCGCCGAGTCCGGCACCGCCTCCGAGACCGAGCGGGTCAAGGGCAAGGCCATGGCGGAAGGGCTGTCCATGGCCCAGTTGACGCGGGCCTGGCAGATGCTGCTGAAGGGGCTGCAGGAAACCCGTTCCGCCCCCAACCCGCTGCAGGCCGCCGAGATGGCCATCGTCCGGCTGGCCTATGCCGCCGATCTGCCCACCCCGGCCGAGCTGATCGAACAGCTGCGCGCCAATCCGCCGGCCCCCCGTGGTCCCGGCGGCGGTGGCATGCCTGCGGGCGCGCCGGGCGGCATGGTCCCGGCCATGGCCGGCGGTTTTGCCAGCGATCCGGGGGGCGGCCCCGATGGTGGCGGCCCCTCCATGCATGCGGGCGCTGCCGGCGCCACCGCGCTCAAGCTGGCGCCGGCGCCCGATCCGGTGCCGCTGCCGCCCATGCCGGCCAGTTTCGCCGAGGTGGCCAAGCTGTTCTCGGACAAGCGCGAAGGCATCCTGGCGGTGGCTTTGCGCAACCAGGTCAGCCTGGTCCGTTTCGAGGCCGGAAGAATCGAGTTCCGCCCCCATGCCAGTGCTCCCCACGACCTGGCGCAAAAGCTGGGGCGCCTGTTGGGTGAATGGACCGGGCGGCGGTGGACGGTTACGGTCAATACCACCGACCCGGCCGAGCCCACCCTGGCCGAGCAGGACATCATCGCCGAGAACAAGCGGCGCCAGGACGCGGCCAACCATCCGCTGGTGCAGGCGGTGATGGCCGCCTTCCCCGACGCCTCCATCGAGGTGGTGCGCGACGTCGCCCCCGAGGAGCCCGAGGAAGGCGAGCTGGCCTTCGATGCGGATATGACTCCAGGAGAAGAGGAAGCATGAAGAACCTTGGCAACCTGATGAAGCAGGCCCAGCAGATGCAGGCCAAGATGGCCGAGATGCAGGCCAAGCTGGGCGACCTGGAGGTTTCCGGCGCCTCGGGCGGCGGCATGCTGCAGGTGCGGCTGAACGGCAAGTTCGAGCTCAAGGGCATCAAGATCGACCCGTCCCTGGTCAATGCCGACGACGTGGAAGTGCTGGAAGACCTGATCGTCGCCGCCTTCAACGACGCCAAGGCCAAGGCCGAGGCGGCCATGCAGGACGAGATGGCCAAGGTCACCGGCGGGCTGAACCTGCCGCCGGGCATGAAGCTGCCGTTCTGAGGCCGGAATTTCCACAATGGTCGGACCCGAGATCGAGCGGCTGATTCAACTTCTTTCGCGGTTGCCGGGTCTGGGTCCGCGCTCGGCGCGCCGCGCGGCCCTGCATTTGGTGGAAAAACGCGAGGTCCTCCTACAACCACTTGCGCAGGCCATGGCCGATGCCGCCGAGAAGGTGAAGACCTGCTCGGTCTGCGGCAATTTCGACAGCCTCGATCCCTGCGCCATCTGCCGGGACGAACGGCGCGACGGCTCGGTGCTGTGCGTGGTCGAGGACGTGGGCGCCCTGTGGGCCATGGAACGCACCGGCGCCTTCCGCGGCCGCTACCACGTGCTGGGCGGGCTGCTGAGCGCGCTGGACGGCGTCGGCCCCGAGGAGCTGGGCGTCGCCCGGCTGGTGGAGCGGGCCCAGGGGGTGGAGGTGACCGAAATCATCCTCGCCACCCCGGCCACGGTGGAGGGCCAGACCACCGCCCATTACATCGCCGACCGCCTGGGCAGTGCCGGCGTCACCGTCTCGGGCCTTGCCCATGGCGTGCCGGTGGGCGGCGAGCTGGACTACCTGGACGACGGCACCATCTCCGCCGCGCTCAGGGCACGACGGGCGTTCTAAAGAGCCCGCCCCTGCCCGTCATGCTCGGGCTTGACCCGAGCATCCACGTGGCGCCGTCTGGCACTTTGCCTGCGACCGACGCGTGGATGGCCGGATCAAGTCCGGCCATGACGCCGAGGTGCATGGGGCCGGCGGCTACGCCGCCGCGCGCACGCTGGTGTCGCGGATGGGCAGGTGGACCAGGGTGGCGAAGATTCCGGCCACCACCGTGCTCATCCACATGACGTCGTAGGACAGGGTGGCGTCGTAGATGATGCCGCCCAGCCAGGCGCCCAGGAAGCTGCCGATCTGGTGCGAGAAGAACACCACGCCGAACAGCATGCCGATGTAGCGCGGCCCGAACAGGCCGGCGATCAGGCCGGTGGTGGGCGGCACGGTGGACAGCCACAAAAGGCCCATGGCGGCGGCGTAGGCCAGCAGCGTAGCCTCGTTCTTCGGCCCCATGACGAAGGCGAAGGTGACCGCGGCGCGGGCCAGGTAGATGGCCGACAGCAGGTATTTGGGCCGCAGCCTCAGCCGTCCGGCCACATAGGTGCCGATGACGTTGAAGCCGCCGATGACCAGCAGCGCGGTGGCGCCGGCACCCTTGGTCATGCCGCACAGGGCCAGATAGCCGGGCAGGTGCACGCCGATGAAGGCCAACTGGAAGCCGCAGACGAAGAAGCCGGCGGTCAGCAGGCGGTAGCCGCTGTGGCCCCAGGCCTCGCGCAGGGCCTCGCCGATGGATTGCTGGTGGTGCACCACCGCGGCCGCCGCGGCATGGGCCGCCACCTCGCCCTTGTGCAGCAGCAGGGCCAGCGGGATGGTGGCCAGCGAGAAGGCGGCCAGCACCCACACCGCCCGGCTGGCGCCCAATCCGCCGATCAGGCCCTGGGTCACCGGGATCAGCGCCATCATGCCCAGCGAGCCCAGCGCCGAGCCGGTACCCATGGCGGTGACGCGGTATTGCGGCTGCACGGCGCGGCCCACCGGGCCCAGCACCACCGAATACGAGGTGGCGGCCAGGCCGAAGCCGGAAACCAGGCCCAGGCCGATGACGGTGGCGGCCTCGCCGCCGCTGGCCACCAGAATCATGCCGATACCGAAGGCCAGGGCGCCCACCGCCGCCACCCGGGCGGCGCCCCAGCGGTCGGCGGCGGCGCCGGTGAAGGGCTGGAACGCCCCCCAGAAAAGATTGTGCAGCGCCACGGCCAGCGAGAAGGTGGCCAGCGGCCAGCCGCGCTCCAGCGACAGCGGCCCGATCAGCAGACCTTGCGCCTGGCGCGAACCCATGGAGACGCTCATCATGACGCAGCCGGCCAGGAAGATGGTGAGAACGGCAGGAGACAGCCAGGCGGGGCGACCCATGGAAACCTCGACAAAGACGATAAGCCAGATCAACAGCCTAGGCGTCATCCTGTCCATGGGGCAAACCAGTTATGGTGATCGTCAGCATAAGATTTTCTAACCCTGACAGGGGGCCGTGCCCGCGCTATCCTGTCAAAAAAGAATGATCAGCCGAGGTCACGCCATGGCCGCCACGCTACGCCTGATGCCCCATCACGATCCCCACTGGCGCGACAAGGTGGCGGAGCCTGCAACAGCGCCACTCCCGGCTGCTGGCCCGCGACGGGCTGCTGACCGTCGAGGAACAGCGCGAGCTGATGCAACTGCGCGAGGCCATGGACCGGGCGCTCAATTCCCGCTTCCGCACCACCGCGGAATACCGCGATTTCTATTTCGCCCGCGCTCGCCAGTTGCTGGAGGACGAGGGCATCGAGATGGACCTGCCCGACGTGGCCGGCGACGCCACGGTGGAAGAGATCGACCGGGTGCTGGGCCTGGTCTGGGCGGCGGTGGAAGTCACCAACTCCGAGACGTTCTGAGGTTGCCCCGGAGGGGATGCGGAAAATCCTTGCGAAGATGGCTTCGCGCCAGTAGTCTATTATCTACTAGATTTTAGTAAACTATGCCCGCCGCAAGGAGAACGTGATGACCGACGCTCCCATCGATCTGGCCGGCCGCCGCATCCTGTTCGTCGGCGGCCGCGACCGCAACGCCGCCTATCTGCGCCAGCGGGTGGAAGACTGCAACGGCAGCTTCCTCTACCACGACGGCGGCCTGCAGGAGAGCATGAGCCGCCTGGGCAACCTGCTGAAGCGGGCGGACGCCGTGCTGTTCCCGGTGGAATGCATCAGCCATTCGGCCCTGCACAAGGTCAAGCAGCTCTGCCGCCGCTGGGATATCCCCTACGTGCCGCTGCGTCATTCCGGCGGCGATGCGGTGTCGCTGGCCCTGCATTCGCTGGCGCGGGCGAATTAGGGGGCGATCGCGCTTTCGCGGAGAGTGCCCGCGTTCTGAAGCCGTGCCCAAGCAACGCGGAATGCACGGACGGGCATCGACCTGAACCGAGGGTTATCGTCCTGGCCTGTCATTGCCGGTTCTGACGCGGCGTGCTAGGCGGAGACCCCTCAGTCGCATGGCTCGTTCGGGATGACAGTCTTTGGCGCCACCCTTCCTCGTCATGGCCGGGCCCGACCCGGCCATCCACGTGGGACCGTTTGGCATCGTGCCGGGCGGACGCGCGTGGATGCCCGCGTCAAGCGCGGGCATGACGAAAAAAGGGGACGGCAAAATATGGCCGCACCCCGACCCTGTCCATTCGTGCCGTCCGTGGCTCGCGCCAGCGGGCATCCGTGTTATCCGTGTTGCTTGCGCACGGCTTCGGGGCGCGGGCACGTTCCGCGAAGGCTCCCTACTTCTCCGCCAGCGCCCTGACCAGCGCGTAGACCGGGTGGCGGCGGTTGTCGGGGATGGTGGCGTAGGCGCGCAGCATGTCCAGGGTCTCGCGCCAGGGCGGGGAGCCGGCGGCGGCGGGCAGGGGGATGTGGTCGGGCAGGTCGTCGAAGAAGAAGCCAAGGGGGACATCGAGCACGCGGGTCAGGCGGTAGAGCATGGCCGCCGACAGGCGGTTGGTGCCGCGCTCGTATTTCTGCACCTGCTGGAAGGTGACGCCGAGGGCGCGGCCCAGTTCGGTTTGGGACAGGCCCATCAAGGTGCGACGCAGGCGGATGCGGGCGCCCAAATGGGCGTCGATGGGATCGGCCGAGCGGCGGCGGCGACCGCGTAGCGGCGCGGGGAAGAACGGACACGGCGACGGCTCCTTGGCTGCGGGCAGGCGCGCCCCGCTGCCGGGGCGGCATCGCGGAAGGGGAGGGGGAACGGCCGGGGGCCGGGACGGGCGCGGACGAACGGGCCGGGCCGAAGCGGCCGGCAGGCGGGGCCTGGGGCCGGACAACCCGACCCGCCGTCGGCCAGGCCGGCATCCCGCAGGATGTCGGCGCAGCCGATGCGCCCGCCCTCAGCCCCCGGCCGCGATCACGCCGCCACCGCCGCGCGAAGACGGCGGTGTGGGAAATCCGGACGATGGGGTATAGTCACGGTCAGCCATTGCCTTGTAGCCTCACTACAGGGTTGTGGTCAGGGGCGGGCCGGTGTTCCACCACCGGCTCGTCCCGCTCTGCCCGTCACGCGGGCGGACACGGGGCCATCATAGCGCGACCGGGGCGATTGCATCCACCGGAAAGCGAGCAATGATGCGCATTTCCACTATCCGGTGGAGGCGGCGCCGGCGCCGTCTATTTCCCCGAGACGTGCTGCAAGAGCGCCAGCAGGCCGGCCAGGATGTCCTTGGGCGGCGGCGGGCAGCCCTTGATGTGCAGGTCCACCGGCAGCACCGCCGACACCCCGCCGGCCACCGCGTAGGAACCGGCGAAGCAGCCGCCGTCGGCGGCGCAGTCGCCCAGGGCCACTACCCATTTGGGCGCCGGCGTCGCCTCCCAGGTGCGCTTCAGCGCCTCGACCATGTTCAGGGTCACCGGGCCGGTGACCAGCAGGACGTCGGCATGGCGCGGGCTGGCGACGAACTTGATGCCGAAACGCTCCAGGTCGTAGACCGGGCCGTTGGCGGCGTGCAGTTCCAGTTCGCAGCCGTTGCAGCTGCCGGCATCCACCTCGCGGATGGCGAGGCTGCGGCCCAGCCGGCCGCGGGCGGCGGTGGCGAACTCGTCGGCCAGCTCGGCCAGGCCGTCCTGGGACGGCGCCGGGCCGCGCTGGGTGTGGGGGCCCTTGAGCAGGTGGCGGGCCAGCAGGTGCGAGATGGGCGGGATCATGGGCGTCCCTCCGCCGGGTCAGGGGCGGCAGCGCCTTTCCGCTCGCCACCCCCGGACTTGATCCGGGGGGCCATGGCGCCGCCTGTGCCAGCGGCGACCGCATGGATGGCCGGGTCAGGCCCGGCCATGACGGTGGTGGGGAAGGCTTTCGGCAGCCGCGTCATCACAGGTCGTGCCCCGAATAGGAACAGTTGAAGGACTTGTTGATCAGCGGGAAGTCGGCGACGATGTTGCCCTCGATGGCCGCTTCCAGCAGCGGCCACTGGAACCAGGACGGGTCGTGGGGGTGGCAGCGCACCACCTTGCCGGCCTCGGAAAGGCGCACCCACACCACGATCTCGCCGCGGAAGCCCTCGACGATGCCCAGGCCCTCGCCGGCCCGGGTGGGCAGCGGCACGCTCAGCGGCCCCTGGGGCATGCGCATCAGGATCTGCTCGATCAGCGACAGGCTTTGCCCCACCTCCTCGGCGCGGACCAGGATGCGGGAATGGACGTCGCCCTCGGCCCGCACCGGGATGTCGAAGTCCAGGTCGTCATAGGGCTGATAGCCGGGAATCTTGCGGGCATCGTGGCCGCGCGACGAGGCGCGGCCGACGAAGCCGCCGGCACCGTAGCGGTGGACCAGCGAGCCCGAGACGATACCGGTGCCGGTGGTGCGGTCCAGCAGCGAGGGCGATTCCTCGTACAGGTGGATGGCCCGCTTGAAGTCCTTGCGCACCAGATGAAGCAGCTTGCGCAGGGTCTCGCGGTGGGCGTCGTCCAGGTCGGCGGCGACGCCGCCGGGGACGATGCGGTCCATCAGCAGGCGGTGGCCGAAACAGGCGGCGTTGGCCTGCAGCACCCGCTCGCGCAGCACGCCCAGATGGCTCAGCATCAGGGCGAAGGCGGCGTCGTTGCAGATGGCGCCGATGTCGCCCAGGTGGTTGGCGACGCGCTCCAGGCTCGGCCATCAACGCGCGCAGGTACTGGGCGCGCGGCGGCACCTCGACGCCCAAAGCCGCCTCGGCCGCGCGGGCGAAGGCGAGGCCGTAGGCCACGGTGGAATCGCCCGAGGCGCGGGCCACCAGGCGGGCGGCGTCGGCCAGCGGCTTGCCCTGCGTCAGCCCCTCCAAGCCCTTGTGGACGTAGCCCAGGCGCTCTTCCAGCCGCACCACCGTCTCGCCCTGGGCGTGGAAGCGGAAATGGCCGGGCTCGATGATGCCGGCATGCACCGGCCCCACCGGGATCTGGTGCAGGCCCTCGCCTTCGGCGGGACGGAACTTGTAGGGCAGCGGGCCACCCTCGTAGGCGCGCGGGCTGCCCAGCGGGTGCTTGACCGCCCAGCGGCCATGGTCCAGCCACGGGCGCTGGTCGTTCAGGCCCTGGGGCGCCAGGCCGTAGAGGTCGAAGATGGCGCGCTCCAGCCGGATGGCGCCGGGGCGGTGCTTGGCCAGCCCGACGAAGCGGTGGTTGAGGCAGGGATGCGACACCACGGCGATGTCGCCCGCCTGCTCGTCGCGGAAGACGGCGTGCACCTCGGTGGGCTCGGCCCATTCCGCCAGCAGCACCCAGTCGGCCGCCGCCAGCCGGTCCTCGAAGCCGCGCCAGCCCGGCGCGTCCAGCTGGAAGCGCGGCCACGGCCGGTGGCCCGGCACCTCGCGGCCGATGGACAGGAAATCGAGCAGGGTGACGTTGCCCAGCATGGCCTTACCCCAATAGTCCGGCGACGGTCTGGAACCATGCCGTCAGCGCCGGCGGCAGGTACAGGCCGGCCACCAGCACCAGCAGCAGATGGGCCCACAGCGGGGTATAGGCCAGCAGGGTGGACAGGCCGGTGGCGCGGCCATGGGCGGGGTGGGGATGGGCCGGCGGCGGCCCGAAGGCCATGCCCTGCAGGCGCATCAGCAGGGCGGCGAAGGACAGCAGCAGGCCGATGATCAGCGGCACCGCCAGCAGCGGCTGGCGGGCGAAGGTGGAGCTGACCACCAGGAACTCGCTCATGAACACGCCCATGGGCGGCATGCCGGCGATGGCCAGCACGGCGATCAGGAAGGCCCATCCCAGCACCGGCCAGGTTTCGGTCAGGCCGGAGATCTCGTTGATGCGCTTGGTGCCGGCGTTCTGGGTGATGATGCCCACGGCGAAGAACACCGCCGACTTGGTCAGCGAGTGCATGGTCATGTGCATCAGCCCGGCGAAATTGGCCACCGGCCCGCCCATGCCGAAGGCGAAGGTGATGACGCCCATGTGCTCGATGGAGGAATAGGCGAACAGCCGCTTGATGTCGCCGCGCTTGAACAGCATGAAGGCGGCGATGAACAGGGACGAGAAGCCCATCATGATCATCAGCGGCCCCGGCGCCAGGGTGTCGGGGTTGGCGGCGATGATCATCTTAAAGCGCAGCAGGGCGTACAGCGCCACATTGAGCAGCAGGCCCGACAGCACCGCCGAGATGGGCGTCGGGCCCTCGGCATGGGCGTCGGGCAGCCAGGCGTGCAGCGGTGCCAGGCCCACCTTGGTGCCGTAGCCCACCAGCACGAAGACGAAACCCAGGTTCAGCAGGTCGGGCTGGAACGCCGCCGCCCGCTTGACCAGCAGGGTCCAGGCCATGGCGTCGGCGCCGTCGCCCATGACCGGCTGGGCGGCCAGATAGACCAGGGTGGTGCCGAACAGCGCCAGGCCGATGCCCACCGAGCACAGGATGAAGTACTTCCAGGCCGCCTCGATGGCCTCGCGCGAGCGGTACAGGCTGACCATCAGCACGGTGGTCAGCGTCGCCGCCTCCACCGACACCCACATGACGCCGGTGTTGTTGGCGGTCAGCGCCAGCAGCATGGTGAACAGGAAGGCCTGGTACATGGAATGGTAGAAGCGCAGATGGGTCGCGCTCAGCCGCTCGGCCTGGGTCTCGCGGGCGATGTAGGCGGCCGAGAACACCGCCGTGGTCATGCCGACGAAGGCGGTCAGCGCCACCAGGTAGACGTTGAAATCGTCGATGAACACCAGCCGCGTGGGCGGCGGCCGGTGGTGGAACAGGCTGGCCGAGGCGGCGAAGGTGGCGGCGGACACCAGCACGTTGATCCACGAGGCCAGCCGCCAGTTGGGCAGCACCGCCAGCAGGCCGGCCGAGGCCAGCGGGATCGCCAGGATCCAGGTCAGCGGATTGTCGAAGCCGGGCACGGTCATTGGCGGTCGCCCCGGAAGGTCTCGATGTAGTTCAGGTCCAGCGAATCGAAGCGCTCGCGGATGCGGAAGAAGAAGATGCCGAACAGGGTCATGGCCACCAGCACCGAGAACGCCACCGAGATCTCGACCACCAGCGGCATGCCCTTGGCCGAGACGGCGGCCAGGATCAATCCGTTCTCCAGCGCCATGAAGCCCACCACCTGGGTCACCGCGTTGCGCCGGGTGATCATCATCAGCATGCCCAGCAGCACCACGCTCATGGCCAGGGCCAGGCTCTCGCGGGTCAGCGCGGCGGCCTTGGCGGTGACCGGCAGCACCAGCAGGATGGACAGCGCCACCAGCGCCACGCCGATGATCATGGTCCAGCCGATGGACAGCGCCGTCTCCACCGTGCGGTGGATGCCCAGGCGCTCCACCAGCCAGTGCAGCGCGAAGGGCACGATCATCGCCTTGAACACCAGGGCGATGGCGGCGGTGACGTACAGGTGCGGGGCGTCCTGCACATGGGCCTGCCACGCCGCCGCCGCCGCCAGGGCCAGGGCCTGGAACGAGAAGGTGTTGAGCACGGCGAACAGGCGGCGCTGGTACAGCAGCCCGAAGCCGGCCATCAGCACGGTGGCGCCGATCAGGTGGGCGAGGTCGTAGGAAAGCGCGGCTAACATGGCAGGACCGCCTTCGGCTGGGGCATCACACCGCCTCCGATACGTAGAGGAAGATGGTGGCTAGCAGGCCCAGCAGCAGGGCGCCGCCCAGGAAGTCGGCGTAGCGGAACACCCGCATCTTGGCGATGGCGGTCTCGAACAGCGCCAGGGCGCTGGCCAGCACCAGCAGCTTGGCCAGGAAGCTGGCCATGCCCACCAGCAGGCCCTCGGCCCCGGCGCCCGGCTGGGCCATGCCCCACGGCGCGAACAGACAGGCGATCAGCGCCATGTAGAGCGTCAGCTTGACCATGGCGGTGGCCTCAATCATGGCCAGGTGGCGGCCGGAATATTCCAGCACCATGGCCTCGTGCACCATGGTCAGTTCCAGGTGGGTCGAGGGGTTGTCGATGGGGATACGGCCGTTCTCGGCGATGGCGACCATGACCATGGCGGCCATGGCCAGGCCGATGGACACCTCGATGCCCACGTTGCCGTTCAGCACGAAGGCGACGATCTGCGCCGGCTGGGTGGTGCCCGACACCAGCGACAGCGAGAAGGTGACCATCAGCATGGCCGGCTCGGCCAGGCTGGCGATCAGCATCTCGCGGCTGGCGCCCAGGCCGCCGAAGGCGGTGCCCACGTCCATGCCGGCCAGCGCCAGCCAGAAGCGCCCCACCGCCAGCAGCGCCACCAGGGCGATCAGGTCGGCGGCCGGAGCCAGGAAGATGTTGGTGGTGAAGGTGGGGATCAGGCAGGCGGCCAGCCACGCCGAGGCGAACACCACGTAGGGCGCGGCGCGGAACACCCACGAGGCGGAGTGGGCCACCACCGCCTCTTTCTGGACCAGGCGGTAGAGGTCGCGGTAGGGCTGCAGCGGCGAGGGCCCGCGCCGGCCGTTCAGCCGCGCCTTCAGCCAGCGCACGTAGCCGGTGACCAGCGGCGCGGTGGCTACCGCCAGCACGATCTGGACCATTTGCCACAGGACCGAATCGAGGATCATTGCTGCTGCCTCACCGCCACCACCAGAAGCAGGAACACCAGGGTGCAGAACATCATCAGCAGGTAGCGGCGCACCGTCAGGTACTGCATGCGGTTGACCTGCTCGGCCACGGCGTCCACCAGCCGGGCCAGCCGCAGGTAGAGGCCGTTCCAGATGGGGTCGGTCATGCTGACGCGGTGGCGCGCCGGGGTCTCCTCGCCCGGCTGGGGCATCACCACGGTCTCGCGGGCGCGGAACACGGTGGCGCCGAACGAGCGGCGCAGCGGCTGGGCGAAGGACTGGCCGGTGTACTGGGTGGACGGATCGTCGTCGGGGGTGCCGCAGTCCCAGGCGTCGGCGGCGCGGATGGCGCGGCTGCCCAGGCGGTGGACCAGCAGGATGGCGATGCCGAACAGGGCCAGCCCGATCATCACCAGCACGGTGCCGGAATAGGAACCGCGGGTGTTGGACACCGGCGACAGGAACGGCCAGCCCAGGTCCGAAGAGACGGCGAAGCTGGTGCCGATCAGCGGAGTGACCACCGCCGACAGGGAATCGGTGACGGTGACCGGGATGGCGCCCAGGATGACGCACAGCGCCGCCAGCGCCGCCAGCGACCAGCGCATGCCGAAGCTTACGTCCACGGCCTCGGCGGCGTCCTCGGAACGCGGCCGGCCCAGGAAGGCGATGCCGAAGGCGCGCACGAAGCAGGTGGCGGCCAGGGCGGCGGCCAGGGCCAGCAGGGCGCCCACCACCGGAACGCCGAACTTCATGGCCCAATGGGGCACGGCCGGGCCCTTGAACAGGGATTGCAGCACCAGCCATTCCGACACGAAGCCGTTCAGCGGCGGCAGCGCCGAGATGGCGGCGGCGCCCATCAGGAAGGCGGCCCCGGTCCACGGCATGCGCTTGAGCAGCCCGCCCAGCCGGCCCAGCGAGCGCTCGCCGGTGGCGGTGATGACGGCGCCCGCGCCCAGGAACAGCAGGCTCTTGATGACGGCGTGGTTGCCCATGTGGTAGAGGCCGGCCACCAGGGCCACGGCGGCCAGGTTCTTCTCGCCGTCGTCCTTGAAGGCGATGGCGAGGCCCAGGCCGATGACCACGATGCCCACGTTCTCGACGGTGGAATAGGCCAGCAGCTTCTTCAGGTCGTCCTGCATCACCGCGTACAGCACGCCCATCACCGCGGTGATGCCGCCCACCACCATGATGGCGGCGCCCCATTGCCAGCCCACATGGCCGTGCAGGTCGAACAGGATGCGGATCAGGCCATACAGCGCCACCTTGGTCATGACGCCGCTCATCAGCGCCGAGACGTGGCTGGGCGCCGCCGGGTGGGCCAGCGGCAGCCAGGCGTGCAGGGGCACCAGGCCGGCCTTGGAGCCGGCGCCCAGCAGCGCCAGCAGCACCACCAGGGCGCCGGCCAGCGGGCCCAGCGAGTGCAGCCGCATGGAGGCGAAGGTGTAGTCGCCGCCGCCGCCCGCCAGCAGGCCGAAGCAGGGCAGCAGGCAGAAGGTGCCGAACACCGCCATGGTCAGGTAGACCATGGCCGCCTGGCGGTTCTCGGCCCGGCGGTGGTCGGCCAGCACCATCAGCCAGGACGACAGCGACATGAATTCCCACGACACCAGGAAGACGAAGGCGTCGTCGGCCACCAGCACGGCATTCATGCCGAACAGGAACAGGGGATAGAACGGCGTCACCCGCCGACGCTCGCGCAGGTGGGCGGAATAGCCCACGGCGAAGGCCGAGGCGGCGGCGGCCGGGACGTTGACGATCAGCAGGAACAGGGCCGACAGGTTGTCGACGCGGAAATGGGCCTTCAGCCAGGGCAGGCCGAAGGGCAGCACCAGGGTGGGCGGGCCCCAATGGTTGCCCAGGTGCTCCAGCCCGGCGGAAACCAAGGCCAGGGCGCTCAGGAAGGCGCCGGCGTAGACGATCGAGTGGGTTCCGTCCTTGCGGCCGGCCACGATGGCGAACAGAGACAGCAACGGCAGCGCCAGCAAGGCGGCGGCGATCAGCATGGGCGCCTGTTCCCCCTCCGGCGCCCACCGGAAACGATGGACCGCAACGGATTCCTCCGCCCGGGCACGGGCATCTTGTACGCCGGCCCCTTGCGGCGAATTGTTGGATGGGGCGGCGGAATTCTAGCACGCGGTCCCCAAACGGCAACAATCCCGCATACCGGCGGGGGTAGCGCTAAAGGATAGGCCGGGGAGCCGGCGCTAGACGGCGTACTGCTTCTCTGTATTGCGGATCAGTTCGATGCCCTGGATCATCTCCGACGCCATGAAGTCGGCGCGCTTCACCGGGCCGCCCGAGACCGGGCGGGGGAAGTTGCGGGCGAACGAGTTCATCTTCACCGTCAGGCCGCACAGGGCGGCGCCGATGGTGACGTGGTAGCGTTCGATCAGCGCCTTGACCTGCCGGAATTCCTCCTGGTTCAGGTTGTTCCACATCTCGCGGGTGCGCTTCTCGAACACCTCCAGCCGGCCGGTGATGGAGGCAGAGATGTTGTTGATGGTGTCCTCGATGGTGTCGCAGGTCTTCATCAACCCCTGGTCCTGGCGCAGCTGGAAGTGCGAGCGGATGGGCTTCAGGCTGTCCACGCAGGCGGTGAAATAGGGTTCCAGCCGGTCGAGGCAGTGGCGGAAATAGGACAGCGACAGGAAGGTGTCGCCGTAATCCTCGAGGAAGCGCGGCACGTCCCAGATCTCGATGTTCAGGCTCTGCGCCATCTGCTCCAGACGCTGGCGCGCCTTCTTGACGTCGGGATCGCGGAACAGCTTCAGCAGGTCGTCGTAGGTCTGCACGTTCACCGCCTCGTCCGCATAGATCATCTTCATCAGCGGACGGGTGAACATGATCATGTACTTGGTCAGCTCGGTGGCCTTTTCCGGCGAGAGCTTCAGCGCCGAGTAGTCGTTCACCGGAATGCCGTGCTCGCGCAAGCTGATGCGCAGGGAATAGACGTCGTAGCTGGGCAGCAGGGCCAGCCGGCGCAGGATGGCGTGGTCCGGGTGCAGCATGTTGTCGGGCCACTCGAACATGCGCGGCAGGCTTTCGATGGCCACCTGGCCCGAACCGGTCTGCACGTCGGCGAAGATCTCCACCACGCTTTGCAGGCGGACGTTCTTGATCAACTTGGCGCTTTGCAGCGCCGGCGTTTCCAGCGGGATGATCGACAGCGGCAGCACGAACATGGAATCCATGTCACTGTCTGCAATCGGTTTAAGCTCGTCTTCCATCGAGATCCCAACCAGCTGGTTAGCGCCGGACATATTGCCTGGATTTTACCAAACGGGAAACCGCCAATATGTGATTGCTGTCCGTCGATAGTGCGATGTCTTTCCGTTGTCCGGGGTTATACTGCCTCCGACCGCGACGGATTTTGTTCCCGCCCCGTCGTCCCGAGGAGATGTCCCGTTGTCCAGTCCCGGACGCCTCGCCGTCGTCCTGGCCGTCCTCCTGCTGGCGGCATGGCCCGCCGGCGGGCAGGAATTGCGTTTCTTCCAGCTGGGCACCGGCCCTACCGGCGAGACCCGCTTCCCCATCGGCGGCCTGATCGCCAACGCCCTGTCCAATCCTCCCGGCTCGCGCGAGTGCGAGCGCGGCGGCTCGTGCGGGGTGCCGGGGCTGGTGGCGGTGGCCAAGTCCACCGGCGGTTCCGCCGCCAACGTCGAGGCGTTGCGCACGCGCCGTCTGGATGCCGCCCTGGTCCATGCCGACATCGCCTTCTGGGCCAATCACGGCGTCGGTCCCTACAAGGGCAAGGCGGTGCCCAACCTGCGCGGCATCGCCATGATCTATCCCGAGACGCTGCATCTGGTGGTGCGCCGGGATTCGGGCATCCGCGAGGTGGGCGACCTCAAGGGCAAGCGGGTGTCCCTGGGCGAGGCGGACACGCCGCTGGCCAGCCACGGACGGCTGATCCTGGGGGCGTGGGGCCTGGGCGAGAAGCAGGTGCGGCTGGTGCCGCTCAAGACCGCCGCCGCCACCGAGGCGCTGGCCGCCGGCCAGATCGACGCCTTCCTGGCGCTGGACGGCCCGCCGCTGCCCGTGCTGAGCGAACTGGCCCGCACCACGCCCCTGACCCTGCTGCCGCTGGACGGCGGCCCGGCCGAGCGGCTGCGGGCGCAAAACCCCTTCCTGACTCCTGGCACCATCCCCGCCGGCAGCTATGAGGGCCAGGACCAGGCGGTGCCCACCCTGGCGGTGGGCGTCATGCTGCTGGCCCCGGCCGAAGCGGACGAGGAACTGATCTACGGCGTGACGCGGGCGCTGTGGCATCCCTCCACCCAGCGCCTGCTGCTGCAGGGCAGCCCGCGTGGCCGGCTGGTCCAACTGGACGCCGCCGCCCTGCCGCGCATGGGCATTCCGCTGCACCCCGGCGCGGCCACCTATTACGCCGACCTGCGCATCCCGTTCTAGAGCCGGATGCTTGCCGGTCGAATCGCGCTCTAGCGTCAGGCGCCCGCACAGGCAGCGCGCTTCCAGTCCTGCATGGGCGGCAGCGACCACACGGCGTCGCAATAGGCTTGGGCCTCGGGCCGAAGCGGGATGGCGAAGGTGGTGAAGCGGCTCACCACCGGGGCGAACATGGCGTCGGCCACCGAGAAACGACCGAACAGGAACGGCCCGCCCGCGCCCTTGGCGGCGAAGCGGGTGCGGCAATCGGCCCACAGGGCCTGGATGCGCTCGATCTCGGCGGCCACCTCGGGCGGGGTCTCGGCCAGCGGCGTCACCTCGCACATGTCCATGGAGCAGACGTTGCGCAGGTTGGGGAAGCCGGCATGCATCTCGGCCGACACCGCGCGGGCGACGGCGCGGGCCTCGCGCCCCTCGGGCCACAGGGTGGGATGCAGTTCGGCCAGGTATTCGCAGATGGCCAGCGAGTCCCATATGGTAAGGGCGCCGTGGATCAGGCAGGGCACCTTGCCCGAGGGCGAGTGTTTCAGGATCTCGGCCTTGGTTTCGGGTTGGCGCAGGGTGATCGGCACTTCGTCGAAATCGATGCCGGCCATCCTGGCGGCCAGCCAGGGGCGCAGCGACCACGAGGAAAAGCGCTTGGTGCCGATGACCAGGGTCATGGAAGCGGGCATGGGGAACCTCTGCCGGGAAGAAATGCCGGCCGGCATGATCGCCTCGACCGTTCCAGGCCGCAAGGCGGTCTTTCCAAGCCGGGCGGAGTGGGCCATTCTGCCCGGGAACCAGACAGGGCCCGGGAACCAAACAGGGAGTGCGTGAGCGGTGCTGGAGCATGTGGTGGAAGCGGCGGCGGCCGCCATCGATCTGATCCTGGTCAGGAAGAGCGAGTTCGACGGCTGGGCGGCGGCGCAGCCCGCCCACCTGCGCAACTGGGCGCAGGCCAACGGCTTCACCGGCGAGGCCGGCCAGGTCTGCCCGGTGCCGGCCATCGACGGCGCCCTGTCGCTGGTGCTGCTGGGCCAGGCGGACGAGGACGACGTGTGGGCCTTCGCCGCCCTGCCGGGCAAGCTGCCCGCCGGCCAGACCTTCCGCGTCGCCCAGCCGCTGGACCGCCGCGCCGCTAATTGGGCGGCCCTGTCCTGGCAGTTGGCCACCTATTCCTTCAGCCGTTACAAGAATCGCGCCGAGCGTTCCTGGCCCAAGCTGGTGTGGCCCGAGCAGGCCGATCGCGGCTGGGTCGAGCGCACCGCCGAGGCCACCTGCCTGGTGCGCGACATGATCAACACCCCCGCCGCCGATATGGGCCCGGCCGAGCTGGCCGCCACCGCCGAGGCGCTGGCGGCCAGGCATGGCGCCGCCGTGCGGGTGATCGTCGGCGACGGCCTGCTGTCCGAGAACTACCCCGCCATCCATGCGGTTGGCCGTGCCGCCGCTGGCCATCGCCAGCCCCGGCTGATCGATCTGGTGTGGGGCGACGACCGGGCGCCGCGCCTGACCCTGGTGGGCAAGGGCGTGTGCTTCGACACTGGCGGCCTCGACCTCAAGACCTCCTCCACCATGAAGCTGATGAAGAAGGACATGGGCGGCGCCGCCCACGTGCTCGGCCTCGCCTCCATGGTGATGGCGGCCAAGCTGCCGGTGCGGCTGCGCGTGCTGATCCCGGCGGTGGAGAATTCGGTGTCGGGCGACGCCATGCGGCCGCTGGACGTGCTGGCCACCCGCAAGGGCGTCACCGTCGAGGTGGGCAATACCGACGCCGAAGGCCGGCTGGTGCTGTCCGACGCCCTGTGGGAAGCGTCGCGCGAGAAGCCCGACCTGCTCATCGACATGGCGACGCTGACCGGCGCCGCCCGCACCGCGGTGGGGGTGGAGCTGGCGGCGCTGTTCACCAACAACGACCTGCTGGCGGCCGACCTGGCCCGCGCCGGCGACGGCGAGGCCGATCCGCTGTGGCGCCTGCCGCTCTACAAGCCTTATCGCCGCATGCTCGACAGCAAGGTGGCCGACCTCAACAACGTCTCCGACGGCCCCTATGCGGGCGCCATCACCGCCGCCCTGTTCCTGCAGGAATTCGTCGGTCCCGGCATTCCGTGGGCTCATTTCGACATCATGGCGTGGAATCCGGCGCCCCGGCCCGGCCGGCCCGATGGCGGCGAGGCCATGGCCCTGCGCGCCCTTTACGCGGTCATCGCCCAACGTTTCGGTGGCTAGTTTTTCTCTTGGCCCTGTGCGTTGTTTTTCCTAATTTGCCGGCGTGGATCGCTTGCGTTGTTGCCGGAACGCTTTCGACAGGCTAGAAAGATTTCGTCCACGGAATGACTGGGCCGGGGGAAATGGGTTTTCAGATCAAGGCTGTTCAGGCGCTGGATCTCTGGCGCGGCGCCATCGTCGAAAGCGTGCGTCGTGACGGACCCGATTTGTCGGCCCGCCAGATGGCGCTGCTGCTGACCGTCTATCTGACCCCGCCGCCGCACACCGTGCGTGGCTTGGCGGCCACCCTCAACGTATCCAAGCCGGCCATCACCCGGGCGCTGGACCGGCTGGCCGAACTGGGCCTGGTCAAGCGCAAGACCGACGACGCCGACCGCCGTTCGGTTCTGGTGCAGCGCACGGTCAAGGGTTCGGTCTTCCTGCGCGAATTCGGCGACCTGATCGTTGCCGCCGCCGCCACCGCCGGCGACGAAACCGCGTCCTGACGCCTACTGCCCCAACGGCACCTCGATCCGCACCGTACTGCCGCTGTTGCCGGGGAAACCGGTGAACAGGGCCTGGATCAAGGCCGGCATGACGGGGGCGATCTCGCGCCGGGTGCCTTCGGCCACCGCGCGGCCCTCGAACAGCACGTGGCGGCCGCCGGCCCTGGCATCCACCATTTCCACCGCCACCCAGCGCGGGTAATAGGTGGCCGTGCGGGTTTCCCAATAGGGGAAGGGGTCGTACCAGCCGCCGACGCCGGCCCAGGAGGAACGCGGTCCCCAGCCCATCCCGGTATAGACCGAACTGGGGCTCTGCCAGCTCACCACGCTGGGGGCGCCCACGCCCCAATGCAGGCTGACGCGTGCATCGGCCGTGCCGGTGCCCGGCGCCACCGGCCGCCAGCCCTTGGCCGCCAGGGCGTCGGCCAGCCGGCTGGCATAATCCTGGAATTCCAGGCTGCCCACCTGATCGGCGTCGGGGACGATGGTGAAGGTGCGCGGCGCCGGGTTGGCGTCGAACGCATTGAAGCGGGTGACGTCGGCCTGCAGCACCGGCGTGCAGGCGCCCAGCAGAAGCACCAAGGCGAGGATCAGGCGTTGCATGGCCGACCTCCTGCTTTGGACCGGTGGGCGTCACGCCCTTTGGTTCATCTGTTCAAGATAGGTGCCCGATGGGGCAATGCCAGGGCGCGGAGGGAGAGGGCTGAATCATTATTTTATCTGATCAAAATCACTAAAACGTTCAATTTGATTGATTTATTCCCGTGCGGTCCAATGGCGGGGTCGTTCCAGCCAGGGTCCGTTCCATGCCATTCGCCAGCCTGCTCGCCCCTTTCGATCGTCGATTGGCCGGCGGCGTCACCTTCGTGGTGCTGTTCGCCTGCGCCGCCCAGCAGCTGGCCCAGCTGTCGCCGGTCAGCCGGCTGGGCATCAGCCCGCTGATCGTCGGCATCGTCATCGGCATCTTCTACGGCAATACCCTGCGCCACCACCTGCCCAGCCAATGGCTGCCCGGCATCCTGTTCTCGTCCAAGACCCTGCTGCGGCTGGCGGTGGTGTTCTACGGCTTCCGCATCACCTTCCAGGACATCGCCCTGGTGGGGGCCGAGGGTTTCGCCGCCGGCGCCATCATGCTGGCCACCACCTTCCTGCTGGGGGCGGGTCTGGGCATCAAGGCCTTCCGGCTGCCGCCCCGCCTGGCGCTGATGATCGCCGCCGGCTCGGCGGTGTGCGGCGCGGCGGCGGTGCTGGCCACCGAGCCGGTGGTGCGCGGCCGTCCCCATGAAAGCAGCATCGCCGTGGGCACGGTGGTGATCTTCGGTACCCTGGCCATGTTTCTCTATCCGGCGGTCTTCGCCAGCGGCGTGCTGGGTTTCGACGACGCCACCTACGGGCTGTTCGCCGGGGCCAGTCTGCACGAGGTCGCCCATGTGGTGGCCGCCGGCCGGGCGGTCTCGACCGAGGCGGCCAACAATGCGGTGATCGTCAAGATGCTGCGGGTGATGATGCTGGCCCCCCTGCTGGCGGTCCTCGCCCTGGCGCTGGTGCGGCGCTCTAAGGGTGATGCCGCCGGTGCCCCGGCCAAGGGAAGCTTCCCCTGGTTCGCCGTCGGCTTCATCCTCTGTGCCGGCATCAACTCGCTGCAGGTGGTGCCGGCGCCGGTGGTGGTGGCGATCAATGAGCTCGACCTGTTCGCCCTGACCATGGCCATGTGCGCGCTGGGCATGGAAACCAGCCTGGACAAGGTGCGCAAGGTGGGCGCGCGACCCTTCGTCCTGGCCGGCTGTCTTGCCCTCTGGCTGGCCTTCGGGGGATATTGGGTCACCGCGCTGGTGCATGGCCTGCTGGGCGCGGCCTGAACACCTCAGCCGTGAGACCTCGCCGGTGACCCTGGACCAGCTTCGTGTTTTCGTCACCGTCGCCCGGCTGGGTCACGTCACCCGCGCCGGTGAGGCGCTGAACCTGACCCAGTCGGCGGTCAGCGCCGCCATCGCCGCCCTGGAGAGCCGCCACGGCACCCGGCTGTTCCACCGGGTCGGCCGCGGCATCCAGCTCACCGCCGAGGGCGCGCTGTTCCTGGCCGAGGCCGAGGCGGTGCTGGCCCGCGCCGCCGCCGCCGAGCGGGCGCTGACCGAGCTGTCGGGGCTGAAGCGCGGCGCCCTGCGCCTGTTCGCCAGCCAGACCATCGCCGCCTATTGGCTGCCGCCGCTGCTGCACCGCTTCCACCTGCGCCATCCCGGCATCGCCCTGGACCTGCGCCAGGGCAACACCGCCGAGGTGGCGGCGGCGGTGGCGGCCTGCGAGGCCGACATCGGCTTTGTCGAGGGAACGGTGGACAATCCCGCCTTGGTGGCCGAACAGGTGGCCGAGGACGCCATGGTGCTGGTGGTGGGGGCGCACCACCCCTGGGCCGGCAACGGTCGGCCCGACCTGCGGACCCTGGCCGAGTTCGACTGGGTGCTGCGCGAGCCGGGCTCGGGCACCCGGCAGGTGATGGAGGCGGCGCTTGCCGCCCTCGGCCTCGCCCCTGGCGCCTTGCGCGTGGGCTTGGAACTGCCGTCCAACGAGGCGGTGTGCTCGGCGGTGGCGGTGGGGGCCGGCGCTACCGTCATCTCGCATCTGGTGGCGGCGCCCCGGGTGGCGCTGGGTGAATTGGCGATCCTGGGGCCTGCGCTGTCGAGGCGTTCGTTCTGTGCGCTGCGCCCTGGTTCGCGCCGACGGGGCCGCGCCGAGGAAGCGCTGCTGGCGGTCATCCGCGAGGGGTGAGCGCGCCGCCGCCCGTTTGCCGGCCTGCTTCCGGCTGTCCCCGCCCTCCCATTCGGCCTGGCCCCTGGCCGATGGTCCCAGGTCGGCCGCGCCCGTGTCCGCCGGCCGCTTGCCTGCTAGCCTGATGCCTGCGTTGCATTGGCGGAGGGATGTCCATGAAAATGCCGTCGTCCATCGTCGGCGCCGTGTTGCTGTCAGGGGCTGCCATGGCCGCCGAGCCGCCGGCGCCGCCCGCCTATGCCGTTCCCGCCGAACCCGAGCACGGCTTCCCCGCCTCGCTGGCTCCGGCCTACATCACCGATCTGCAGCAACAGCTCGTCGCCCGCGGCTATTACGCCGGGCCGGTGGACGGCCGGATGAGCGGCGCGCTGCGCGCCGCCGTCTCGGTCTACCAAAGCGACGTCGGCCTCAGGGTGACCGGCGTGCCGGATTTGGCGGTGGTCAACATGTTGCGCTTCGGCCCCGACGTGCATGCCACCATCCAGCCGCTCGGTGCTCCCGCCAAACCGGTGGCGGCCGCTCCGCCTGCCGCTGCCCCGCCCGTCGGCGTTCCACCCTACGAGAAGGTCGAGCCCTATCGCTATCCCAGCCAGGCGGCTGCCGTCGAGGCGTCCACCGAGGAAGCCCAGCCGGCCGACGGCGTCCGCAACGATGGAGCAGTCAACGTCTTGGTGCCGCCGCAGCCACAGGTCGAGCCCCGTACCGGTCGCGCCGAGGAGCCGCCGCTTCCCAAGCCGGCGCCGCAGCCCAAGGTCGTGTCCCAGTCGTTGAAGCCCGCCGGCCGATAATTCGCGATTCCCGGACGGAAGCTGTTCTATGGATTGTGCACGAGGAACACCACCCGCGCCGCGCCGTAGGCGCGTTCATCCACCAGGGTGAAGCCCTCGGGCGGGACGAGGCTCTCCCGCGCCGCCACCTCCGCCACCGCCAGCGCGCCGGGCGCCAGCCAGCCGCGCGCCGCCAGGGCGGACAGGCAGGGGGCGGTCAGGCCCTTGTCGTAGGGGGCGTCCAGCAGCGCCAGGGTGCAGGGCTTGGGCGGCGGCGGCGGCCTGGTGGCGTCGGCGCGCAGGATGGTGGCGCGCTCGCCCTCGCGCAGTTCGTCCACATTGGCCTTCAGCGCCGCCAGGGCGGCGTGGTGGTTTTCCAGGAACCAGGCATGGGCGGCGCCGCGCGACAGCGCCTCCAGCCCCAGGGCGCCCGAACCGGCGAAGGCGTCCACCACCAGGGCGTCCTCCAGCTCCACCAGGGGGAGTGGGCCAGGATGTTGAACAGGGCCTCGCGGGCGCGGTCGGCGGTGGGGCGGGTGTCGCGCCCGGCCGGTGCCGCCAGCCGCCGGCCCTTATGGCTTCCGCCGACGATCCGCATGGGGCTTCTTCTTGTCGTCGCCGAACGCGCGGCCCTTGCCGCCCTTGTCGTCACTAAACGGGTGGCTCTTGCCGCCCTCGGGGCGGGTACGGCCGCCCTTGCGGGCGCCCGGCGCGTGCGGCAGCTGCGGGTGTTCGTCGGGCGCGGCCTTGGCCCATTTGGACTCTTCCAGGCCCAGCTGTTCCTTGAACACCTTGGCCGGCACCTCCTCCACCGCGCCTTCCTCCAGGCTGCCCAGCTGGAACGGGCCGTAGGCCACGCGGATCAGCCGCAGCACCGGCCAGCCCAGATGCTCGAAGACGCGGCGCACCTCGCGGTTCTTGCCCTCGCGGATGGACACGGTGACCCAGGCGTTGGCGCCCTTCTGGCGGTCGAGGATGGCCTTGATGGAGCCGTAACGCACGCCCTCGATGGTGATGCCCTTTTCCAGCGGCACCAGCCGCTCGGGGTCCACCTCGCCATGGACGCGCACGCGGTAGCGGCGGATCCACGAATTGGAGGGCAGCTCCAGCTTGCGCGCCAGCTCGCCGTCGTTGGTCAGCAGCAGCAGGCCCTCGGAGGCATAGTCCAGCCGGCCCACCGAAATGACGCGGGGCATGTCCTCGGGCAGGCGCTCGAACACGGTGGGGCGGCCCTCCGGGTCCTTGTGGGTGGTCATCAGCCCGGCCGGCTTGTGGTAGCGCCACACCCGGGTACGTTCCGGCTCGGGCAGCGGCTTGCCGTCCACCACCACCAGATCGCCCGGCGACACCAGGAAGGCGGGGGTGTCCAGCGTGCGGCCGTTGACCGCCACGCGGCCCTCGGCGATCCAGCGTTCGGCGTCGCGGCGCGAGCAGATGCCGGCGCGGGCCAGCCGCTTGGCGATGCGTTCTCCTTTTTCCGGAGCCCCCTTTTCCGGGGCGGCCTTGTCGGTCTTGGTCTTCTCTTCGCTCATGTGCGGCAGGCCTCGATGAAAGCGGAAAACAGCGCGGCGTCGGCGGCGCTGATGGTGAATTCCGGGTGCCACTGCACGCCCATGCAGAAGGCGCGGCGGGGGTCCTCGATGCCCTCGATCACCCCGTCGGGGGCGACGGCGTTGACCACGCAGCCGGGCGCCACCGCCGCCACCGCCTGGTGGTGGCTGCTGTTGACGCCCAGGCGCGGGGTCCCGGCGATGGCCGCCAGCCGGGTGCCGGCCACCAGCGCCACCTCGTGCCCCGCCTGGTCGCGCGGGTTGGTCTGCTCGTGAGCCAGACAACCGGGCACGGCGTCGGGGATGTGCTGGATCAGCGTGCCGCCCAGCGCCACGTTCAGCAATTGCTGGCCGCCGCAGATGCCCAGGACGGGCAGGTCGCGCTCCAGCGCGCCCTGCAGGACGGCCAGTTCGAAGCGGGTACGCCGGTCCTTCAGCCTGACGGTGGCATGGCGCTCGGCGGCGCCGAACAGCGCCGGGTCCACGTCGAAGGCGCCGCCGGTGATGATCAGCCCGTCCAGCCGGTCCAGATAGGCGGCGGCCAGCTCGGGCTCGTGCGGCAGTGCCACCGGCAGGCCGCCGGCGGCGGCCACGGCGCCGCAATAGTTCTGGCGCAGGGCGTACCAGGGAAAGGTGGAATAGCCGCCGGGCTCCTCGGAATCGAGGGTGATGCCGATGACGGGGGTGGCGCTCATGGATGATCCGTGCGGTGGCGTCGCTGGCCCCCGGTATAGAGCCCCGGGCATGGCTTGGGCAACGATCCTGAGCGCCCATGAGGGTGCAAAGGGGTTTTCCTGGGCGCGGACTGGGGCATGCTGCCGGCCATGACACGATTCATGGCGATGGCTTTGGAGCAGGCTCGCGCCGCCGCCCTGCGCGGCGAGGTGCCGGTGGGCGCCGTGGTGGTGAGCGAGGGCCGGGTGCTCGCCGCCGAGGGCAACCGGGTGGAGGAGCTGTCCGACCCTACCGCCCATGCCGAGGTCCTGGCGATCCGCGCCGCCGCCGCCGCCGCCGGCTCGCCCCGGCTGGAGGGGTGCGACCTTTACGTCACCCTGGAGCCCTGCGCCATGTGCGCCGCCGCCATTTCGTTCGCCCGCATCCGCCGCCTGTATTTCGGCGCCTACGACCCCAAGGGCGGCGGCGTCGAGCACGGTCCGCGCGTCTATCAGCAGAGCACCTGCCACCACCGTCCCGAGGTGGTGGGCGGCATGGCCGAGGGCGAGGCGGCGGCCCTGTTGCGCGAGTTCTTTCGCGAGCGGCGATAACATGGCGGTGCGTGCGGATTAAGCCGTCCTTGGCGGCGATCCATTCCCGATTGAAACCGTTCCAGACAGCATCGCGCCATAGGCCACGAGGAACGGTCCATGCACCGCATGCTCAAACGCGTCCCGCCCCTTGCCCTCGCCCTGGTGGGGTTGTCGGCCCAGGCCGATCCCCTGCCGCCCGACACCACCTACCGGCCGCTGCCCACCCAGCCGTTCAGCGCCGTCCAGGCCAGTGACGAAGCGGCCAAGCCGCAGGTGATGCGGCGCCAGCAGGACCTTTTCGCCCAGCGCTACGACATGGCCGACCGCCCCATCCCCAACATGATGATGTCGGGTGGGCGCAAGGCGGTGCAGGGCGGCGTGCGGGTCAAGCTGCCCCAGGGGGTGACCTGGGACCAGCTAGCCGGCATGCGGCCCGAGGAAATCCGCCAGAAGAACCTGTTGCCCCAGGGTTTCCTGCCGCTGCCCCATGTCAAGCACGCCACCGGCGGCCAGGTCTTCCCCAACCGCCAGATCGACGAGGTGCGCAATCAGGAAAGCCGCAACCTGCGCCGCTTCGACGTGGATTTCGACCTGCCCGACCATCTGACACCGGAATTCCCGCCGCCCATCTTCCTGACCACCCACCCCGAACTGGGCGACGTGTCGCGCGGCCGGGTGCTGACCATCAAGAACTACTACGAGATCATGCTGGGCCTGGTCACCCCGGTGCAGATGGAGGGGCTGCGCCTGCTGCTCACGCCCTTCCCACAGGAGGAGTTCAACCAGACCGAGGACCGCAAGAGCGCCGACCAGAGCCTGGGCGTCACCTGTCTGGACTGCCACGTCAACTTCCACACCAACGCGGCCTTCCACCTGAACCCCGACACCCGGCCGCAGGCGGCCCGCTTCCGGCTGGACACCACGTCCTTGCGCGGCATGTTCAACCAGCAGATCCACGGGTCGAAGCGGTCCTTGCGTTCGGTGGAGGACTTCACCGAGTTCGAGCAGCGCACCGCCTATTTCAACGGCGACCAGGTCAGCGCCCAGCGCAAGGGCGTCAACCTGCCGGTGCGCCACGACCAGACCGCCATGATGGCGCAGATGCAGAACATGATCGACTTCCCTCCGGCCCCCAAGCTGACCCCGCTGGGCCGCCTGGATCCCACCAAGGCCACCGAGCAGGAGCTGCTGGGCGAGAAGGTGTTCAACGGCAAGGGCCAGTGCGCGTCGTGCCACGTGCCGCAGACCGCGTTCATGGACAACAACATGCACGACCTGCGCCTGGAACGCTTCTACCAGATCGGCGCCACCGTCAGCGACCAGGTCATGCTGCCCGACGGGCCCATCAAGACCTTTACCCTGCGCGGCATCAAGGACTCGCCGCCCTACATGCATGACGGCCGGCTGATGACCCTGGCCGACACGGTGGAGTTCTTCAACCTGGTGCTGGGGCTGAAGCTGACCCAGCAGGAGAAGGACGCGCTGGTCGCCTACATGCTGGCGCTGTGAGGAGGTTGGACATGAAAGCCTATTTCGCCCTCCCGCTGGCCGGGGCCTTGGCCGCCCTCGCGTTGCCGGCCGCGGCCCAGACCGGCAATCCCGCCGGCGTGGCCCCCGATACCCGCATGTCCGCCCCGGGCAAGCCGGCGCCCAGCCAGCCCAACTACCAGGACCAGGTGTTCCTGCATCAGATGCACCAGGGCGGCAGCGCCGAGGTCGCGCTGGGCCGGCTGGCTGATTCCAAGGCCGATTCGGACCGGATCAGGGAGCTGGCGCGCCACCTGGTGCAGGACCATGACAAGGTCAACAACCGGGTAGCCGACCTGGCCGGCAAGATGAAAACCGACCTGCCCAAGGAACTGGACCGCGAGCGCCAGGCCGTGGCCGACCGGCTGGACAGGCTGTCCGGCGCCGATTTCGACCGTGCCTGGCTGGAGGCCCAGACCCAGGAGCACCAGAAGGCCGCCCAGTTGCTGGTGTGGGAGATCGGCTCGGGCCAGGATGCCGACCTGCAGGCCTTCGCCCGCGAAACCTTGCCGATCATCTACCAGCACCTGGAGATGATCGCCCAGGTGGCGGGGCAGGCGACCGGGCAGGTGGCCGAACTGCGCGAGGAGCGGCAGGAGCCGCCGCCTTCGCCACCCCCCGCCAGCGCCGCAGCAGCAATAGCGCCTTGCCGGCCGGGCGGCGGGCCATTAAATTAGATACATCTCATATATGGAGGTGTCTCGATGTCTCATGATTGGCCGGCGCTGACGAAGGAACTCTCGGGCCAGTTGGCTCAGCTGCGCGGCGGCATTCCCGAGGTGATGAAGGGCTTCTCGGCCCTGGCCAAGGCCGCCGGCAGCGCCGGGGCGCTGGACGCCAAGACCAAGGAACTGGTGGCCATGGGCATCGCCATCGCGGCGCGCTGCGACGGCTGCATCGCCTTCCACAGCAAGACCGCCCTGGAACTGGGCACCACGCGCGAGGAACTGATGGAAGTGGCCGGCATGGCGGTCTACATGGGCGGCGGCCCGTCGCTGATGTACGCGGCGCTGGCGCTGCAGGCCTACGACCAGCACGCCGCCGCCATGCAGCCGGCGGAGTAGCGGCAAGTTTGTCATCCCGAGGCTTGCCGAGGGATCTTCGCCTGGCACACCACGTCAGTACTGGCGAAGAATACCAGGATGGGATCCCTCGCCGCGGCTCGGGATGACGCCGCCTTCCTTTACTCCGCCCCCTCCAGTTCCGTCGCCAGCCGCTCCTGCAGCCTGGGCGGCCTCCTGCTGCTTGGACCACATCTCGGCATAGCGCCCGCCCAGGGCCAGCAGCTCGCCGTGGCGGCCGCGTTCGGCGATGCGGCCCTGTTCCAGCACGATGATCTCGTCGCAATCCACCACGGTGGACAGCCGGTGGGCGATCACCAGGGTGGTGCGGTTCCTCGACACCTCGCGCAGGGACGCCTGGATTTCCTTTTCGGTATGGGTGTCCAGCGCGCTGGTGGCTTCGTCGAACAGCAGGATGGCGGGCGCTTTCAGGATGGTCCGGGCGATGGCGACGCGCTGCTTCTCGCCGCCCGACAGCTTCAGGCCGCGCTCGCCCACCCGGGTGTCGTAGCCTTCGGGCAGCGCGGTGACGAAGTCGTGGATGCGGGCCAGCCGTGCCGCCTGCTCGATCTCGTCCTGGCTGGCGCCGGGGCGGCCATAGGCGATGTTGTAGCGGATAGTGTCGTTGAACAGCACGGTGTCCTGCGGAACGATGCCGATGGCATGGCGCAGGGATCGCTGGGTCACCTGGCGGACGTCCTGGCCGTCGATGCGGATGGTGCCCGAGGTGGCGTCGTAGAAGCGGAACAGCAGGCGCGAGATGGTGCTCTTGCCCGCCCCCGAGGGGCCGACGATGGCGACCCGGTGGCCGGCCGGCACGGTGAAGTCCACCCCCTTCAAGATGGCGCGGTCGGGATTGTAGGCGAAGTTGACCTGCTCGAACCGCACCTCGCCGCCGCTGATGGCCAGCGGTTGGGCGCCGGGGGTGTCGGTGATCTCGGCATTGACCTCCAGCAGGCGGAACATGGCCTCCATGTCGGTCAGCGACTGCTTGATCTCGCGGTAAACGAAGCCGAGGAAGTTCAGCGGCAGGTACAGCTGGACCAGATAGGAATTCACCAGCACGAAATCGCCCACCGTCATGGTGCCGTCGGCTACGCCCGCCGCCGCCATGATCATGACGATGGTCAGGCCCACGGCGATGATGGTGCCCTGGCCGATGTTGAGCAGCGACAGCGTCACCTTGCTTTTCACCGCCGCCTGCTCGTAGCGCGCCAGGGCCTTGTCGTAGCGCCCGGCCTCGTGTTCCTCGTTGCCGAAATACTTGACCGTCTCGAAGTTCAGCAGCGAGTCGATGGCCCGCGTGCTGGCCTCGGAATCGGTCTCGTTCATGGTGCGGCGGAACTGGGTCCGCCACTCGGTGACGATCAGCGTATAGGCGATGTAGAGCGCGATGGTGGCGAAGGTGACCAGGGCGAAGCCGGGGCTGTACAGCTTCCACAGCACCACGGTGACCAGACCGATCTCCAGCAGGGTGGGCAGGATGTTGAACAGCATGAAGTTCAGCAGGAACTCGATGCCTTTGGTGCCGCGCTCGATGGCCCTGGAGACGCCGCCGGTCTGCCGGTCCAGGTGGAAGCGCAGCGCCAGTCCGTGCAGGTGGCGGAACACCTGCAGCCCGACGGCGCGGATGGCGCGCTGGCCGACGCGGGCGAAGGCGATGTCGCGCAGTTCGGCGAACGCTCCGGCCAGGGTGCGGGCCACGCCGTAAGCCAGCAGCAGCATCAGCGGCACCGCCACCAGCGTCATGCCGGGTTTCAGCGTCAGCGCGTCCACCGCCTGCTTGTACAAGAGCGGCACGCCCACGTTGATGCCCTTGGCGGCGGCCAGCAAGGCCATGGCGGTCACCACGCGGGCGCGCAGGCCCGGCTCGCCCGGCGGCCACAGATAGGGCATCAGGGTGCGGATGGTTTTCCAGTCGCTGCGCGGGCCGACCTGCGGCGTGCGGATATTCTGGGAGGGGTCACGGCGTCGCATCAGCCTAAGATGAGGGTGCGCCGGGACAAGTCAACCGAGATCGGCGCCGGCCCCGTTGCAGCGCACAGGCGCCCTTGCCTATGCTGCCGCTCATGCGTCATCCCACCCAGTTGCATTCCGGTGGCATCGACTGGCCCAGGATCAGGATCCTGGTGTTCAGCCAGGACGATGCCTTCCGCTTCCTCACCCGCCAGACCTTCCGCAAGCTGAACGTGCGCGAGGTGCTGTCCACCAGCGTGCCGGCCGACGCCACTCCCATGATGGGGCAGGGGCCCGACATCGCCTTGGTGGACGTGGACGGCGACGTGCAGGCGGCGCTGGCCTTCCTGCAGCGGGTGCGTGCCGCCGATGCCGCGATGCCGGTGCTGATGGTGGCCAAGGCCGACGACCGTGCCCTGATCGCCGGGGCGCTGCCGCTGGGCATCGAGGGCTTCGTGCCCAAGCCGGTCTCCGGCCATGAATTGTCGCACCGGGTGGGCGACAGCCTGGCGCAGCCCCGGCGGATCGCCGCGCCCAAGCCGGTAGCCAAACCGGCGGCGCCGGCCGCCGCTTCGCCCGCGCCGGCTCCGGTCCCGGCTTCGGCGGCGATGGCCGATGGCGGTGCCCTCAGGGCCGAACTGGCCGAGCTGACCGCCCGCCTGGGCAACAGCATCGATGGTCATGGCAAGGATGGGCATGGCGGCCATGGCCCGCTTCGGCGCTCGCCCGGCGGCGGCACCTACGGTTCCGCCGCGGATGGCACCGCCGTCGCGCCGGCGGCGGATGCGGGCGCCTGGCTGGGCGACGACGATCTGGTGCCGGCCAAGCCCAGGACGGGTGGCGGCACGCTGGATGCGGCCGACGCGGCTCCGGCTGCGCCCGCCGCCACCGGCAAGCTGGAAGCCCTGATGGCGGCGCTGCCCGACAAGCTGAAGCCCAGGCGCAAGCGCAAGGATTCGGCCGAGCAGGCCGAGGAGGAGGCCGAGCGCGCCCGTTGGCAGGCGGAACTGGCCGAGGCCGGCCACCGGCAGCGCCAAGGTGAGGACGTGGCCGGGCTGGACGTGGACGCCATCGTCGCCGGCCACCTGGCGTGGCTGACCACCCAGGGCGCCGAGGGCAAGCGGGCCGAGTTCCGCAAGATGGACCTGGCCGGCGCCGACTTGGCCGGCACGGTGCTCGCCAATGCCGGCTTCCGCGATGCCGACCTGTCCGACGCCCGCCTGGCCGAGGCCCGCCTGGACGGCGCCGATTTCCGCCACGCCTGCCTGGGTGCCGCCGACCTCGGCGGTGCCAATCTGGGGGTGGCGCAGTTGCGCCACTGCGACCTGCGCCTCGCCAACCTCCAGGGCGCCTCCCTGCGCGGCGCCGACCTGTCGGGCGCCCGGCTCGGCGGCGCCAAGATGGCCGGTGCCGACCTCAAGGGCGCCACCCTGGTGGGCAGCGATCTTGCCGGCGCCGACCTCTCCCGGGTCGACGGCCTGACCCAGGGACAGGTGGACAAGGCCGTATGCAACCCCAAGACCAAGCTGCCGCCCGGCGTGTTCCGCCCGCGCAAGCAGGAATAGGGCAGGGCACTCCATCGAAAGCAGGATGGCGCCCTCGCCCTCCAAACCGATTGCGATGGTCGCGTTCGGACGTATTCTATTCCGGGGGAAACGTCGGAACGGGGACGGAAGTGGCTCCTGTGGATGCCCAGCGGCTGCGGCGCGCCGTCATCACCTATGCCATCGTCGCCATGGCCGCCATCAGCCTTGCCGTGGCCGCCACCGCCATCGTCCCGCTGGCGACGAAACTGCGCGACGGCGTGCATGCGGGCCTGCAGCACGAGCTGGCGCTCAAGGTGCTGGCCGGCGGTCAGGTGCTGGGCCGGGCGCGCAGCCTTGCCGAACAAGTGACCAGCCGTACCGTCATCCGCGAACGCCTGGAGATGTACAACCGCGGCGCCGTCGCCTTGGCGGCGCTGACCGAATTCACCCGCGACAAGCTGGCCGACGCCCTGAGCCTGTCTCCCGAGCCTGGTGGGGGTCACCCGCTATGCCGCCTCGGGCGAGGCGGTGGTGGCCGTGGGCGCCTATGCCGAGGACGGTCCCATGCCCGTGCTGCCCGCCGGCAGCGGCAGCGCCGTGCTGGGCCTGCACCGCCAGAACGGGCGCCCCTTCCTGGTGGCGGCGGCGCCCATCCGCAGCCGCGACGGCAGCGTCGCCGGCATCGACGTGGCGGTGGTCGCCGCCACCGGCTTGCAGGCCATCGTCGACGATGCCGGTTCCATGGGCCGGACCGCCTGGGCGGCGCTGGTGGAAGTGGCCGGACAGCCGCGTCCGCTGATGGTGTCGGGCCCCGAATTCTCGCTGCGTCCCGGCGCTGACGCGGCCGCCGCCGAGGCGGCTGCCCGCGGGCATGTGGCGCGGCGCGAGGCGGCCGGGCTGATCCTGGCGGCCGCGCCGGTGCCCAATTCCAACTGGGTGCTGGTGCTGGCCCTGTCCGCCGACGAGGCCGCCCGCGACGTCAACCGGCTGCTTTACTGGGTGGTGGCGGGGGCCGTGCTGGCTTCCGCGCTCGGCGTCGGTGGGCTGGCGCTGGTGCTGCGGCCGCTGACCGGCGCCTTCATCGTCCAGACCGAGGACATGGCCCGCCAGATCGAGGATCTGGAGCAGGCCAAGGCCGAACTGGCGGCCAAGTCGCGCTCGCTCGCCTTGTCCAACGCCGATCTCAAGGAATACGCCTACGCCGCCTCGCACGATCTGCAGGAGCCGGTGCGCACCATCGTCGGCTTCGCTCAACTGCTGAAGCGCCGCTACGGCAACCGGATGGGCCCCGAAGCGGACGAGTTCATCGCCTTCATCGTCGAAGGCGCCGAGCGCATGCGCCGCCAGATCAACGACCTGCTGTCCTATGCCAGGTTGGATCACGGCGAATTCCGGCTGGAGCCGGTATCCATGGAGGCGGTGGTGGACGAGGCCCTGACCGGCCTCACCGGCGCCATCGCCGAATCGGGGGCCGAAATCACCCGCCATCCGCTACCCGCCGTGCGCGGCAGCAGCGACGCGCTGGTGCGGCTGATGCACAATCTGGTCGCCAACGGCCTGAAATTCATCGCCAAGGGCGAGGCGCCGCGCATCGATATCAGCGGCACCGTGGTGGACGGCTGGGCCGACATCGTCGTGCGCGACCACGGCGTCGGCATCGACCCGCAGTATCGCGAGCGCATCTTCCGCATGTTCGAACGCCTGGAGCCCGGCCAGTATCCCGGCAGCGGCATCGGCCTGGCCATCTGTCGCAAGGTGGCCGACATGCATGGCGGCCGCATCTGGGTGGACTCGGTGCGCGGCGCCGGCGCCACCTTCCATATCCGCCTGCCGGCGGCGTCCTAGGCCGCCGCCTCTTCCAGCACCCACTGGCGGAAGGCTGCCACCTTGGGATTGTCCAGGTGCTTGGGCGGGCAGACCAGATGGTAGCCGTTGGCCAGCGGCTGGGCCGGGAACAGCGCCACCAGCCGGCCGGCGGCGATGTCCTCGGCCACCAGGGTACGCCACACCAGGCCGACGCCCAGGCCGGCGAACACCGCCTGCAGCACCAGGTTGAAGTCGTCGAAGTCGCGCGGCTTGAAGCTTGGCGGCACCTCCACTCCCGCATTGGCCAGCCAGGCGGTCCAACTGGGGAAGGTGCTGTCCCAGTCCAGCGCCACGTTGTGCAGCAGGGGTACCGACAGCAGGTCGCCCACCTGTTTCAGCCGTTCGCCCAGTTGCGGGCAGGCCACCGGCACCACTTCCTCGGCCTTCAGGCGTTCCACGTGCAGGCCGGGGTAATGGCCGCCGCCGTAGCGGATGGCCAGGTCCACGTCCTCGGTGTCGAAATTCACCAGCTTGATGGCCGCCGACAGCCGCAGGTCGATCTCGGGGTGGCGGGCCTGGAAGCGGCTGAGGCGGGGAATCAGCCAGCGGGCGGCGAAGGCCGGCGCCGACGACACCACCAGCGGGCCGGTCTCGCGGCCCTGGCGCAGCCGCTCCACCGCCCGCTCCATCAGGTCGAAGGAATCCGACACCAGCGGCAGCGCCGCCGCCGCCGCCTCGGTCAGGCTCAGGCTGGGCGCCGCGGCGGAACAGCGGCATGCCCAGGTGCTGCTCCAGGATCTTCACTTGCTGGCTGATGGCCGCCGGGGTGACGTGCAACTCGTCGGCGGCGCGGGCGAAGGACAGGTGGCGGGCGGCGGCCTCGAAGGCGCGCAGCGAGCGCAGCGGCGGCAGACGGCGAGCCATTAGAAATCCTTAGGCATAAGGGCCAGAAACACTGGTTTGTATCGCGGATTTCATCCTGCCACCATGGGAAAACATCAAGTTTTTCTGAATAGGAGAATGGTCGTGGGCTCGAATCGGACCATCGGCCTGCTGGTTTTCGCCATCGTGCTGTGGGGCGCCAACTTCAACCTGTCCCAGCCGGCGCTGGCCGAGCTGCACCCGCTGGTCGCCGCGGCCGGGCGCTTCGCCATCGCCGCCGCATTCATGCTGGTCCTGGCTCTGGTCCGGGGCGAGCGGGTGCCGCTGCTGCGCCACGCCCGTTCCTATGTGCCGCTGGCCCTGGTGGGCATCGCCGGCTTCAACGTCTTCTTCTTCTACGGCCTGCAGACCACCTCGCCAGTGAACGGCGCCCTGATCCAGGCCACCAATCCGCTGGTGACCGCGCTGTTGGCGGCGCTATTCCTGGGGGAAAAGCCCAGCCTGCGCCAGATGATGGCGTTTCCGGTGGCCCTGCTCGGCGTGGCGGTGGTTCTGCTGGGGGGTGGCGCCAGCCTGACCCTGGCCCCCGGCGACACCCTGATCATGGCCGCCAATCTGTGCTGGGCCGCCTACACCGTCATGGCCCGGCGGTGGATGCCGCAGGCCTCGGGCATCGCCAACACCACCGCGCTGATGGTGGTGGGCGCGCTGACCCTGTCCGCCGCCGCCTGGGTGGCGGATGCCCCTGTCGCCGTGCCCAGCGGCCACGCCGCCGGGGCGGTGCTGGCCATGGGCCTGTGCGGCACCGTCCTGTCCTACCTGTTCTACAACGCCGCCTTGGTGCGGCTGGGGGCGGGCAGGACGGCGCTGTTCCTCAACCTGGTTCCCATCGTCGCCATGGTCATCGCCGCCGCGACCGGGACGCCGCCCACGCTGCTGCAATTGGCCGGCGGCCTGGTGACCATCGGCGCGGTGACCCTCGCCACGCTGCCCGCCCGGCAGTCCAAGCCGGCCTGAGATGGCTGGTTATGGCTCGATGCGGGTGCCCAGCACCGCCAGGAACTGGCTCAGCCAGGCCGGGTGGGCCGGCCAGGCCGGGGCGGTGACCAGCGGGCCGTCGGTCACCGCGCCGTCGATGGCGATGTCGGCGTACTCGCCGCCGGCCAGCCGCACCTCGGGGGCGCAGGCCGGATAGGCCGAGACGCGGCGGCCCTGGACCACGCCGGCGGCGGCCAGCAGCCTGGGCGCCGTGGCAGATGGCGGCGATGGGCTTGCCCTGGGCGGCGAAGTCCCGCACCAGCCCGATCACCGCCGGGTTCAGGCGCAGGTATTCGGGGGCGCGGCCGCCGGGAATGACCAGGGCGTCGTAGGCGTCCGCCGACGCGCCCTCGAAGGCGGCGTTGAGAGTGAAGTTGTGGCCGGGTTTTTCCGAATAGGTCTGGTCGCCCTCGAAATCGTGGATGGCGGTGCGCACCTTGTCGCCCGCCGCCTTGCCCGGGCAGACCGCGTGGATCACGTGGCCCACCGCCGCCAGGGTCTGGAACGGCACCATGATCTCGTAATCCTCGACGAAGTCGCCGGCCAGCAGCAGGATGCGTTTGGCAGCCATGGACTTTCCTCCCGGAGGTGATTTCGCTCCGGGATGGTACGCCACCCGCCTACAGTCCGCCCATGAACCGCTCGGCGTAGACGAAAGGATTAAAGTCGGGCTTGCCGAAGTAATAGCCCTGGCCGAAATCCACGCTGCACTGGTAGACGCGCCCGGCCGTGCGCTTGTCCTCGACCATCTCGGCGGCGGTGCGGATGCCCATGGAGGCGCACATCTTGGCCATGGAGGCCAGCAGGTCGCTGCCCTTCTGGCTGGAACAGGCGCGTTTGACCACGGGGCCGTCGAACTTGACGATGTCCACGTCCAGCGCGTTCAGGTAGTCGAAGCTGGCCGCGCCCGAGCCGAAATCGTCCAGGCAGAAGCGATAGCCCAGGCGGCGGAATTCCTGGATGACGGCGTTCACCTGGGACAGCTGCTCCACCTTGACCGATTCGGTCAGCTCGAACATCAGCTTGCGCGGCGGCATGCCCGAGCGCTTGAGCAGCCGGGTCAGGGCGTCGACGAATTGCGGATTGGACAGCGACAGGCCGGACAGGTTGATGGCCACCGCCGGCATCAGCCCGCGCTCGCGCACCAGGGCGTTCATGGTCTGGATGGTGGTGTCCACCACCGCCAGGTCCAATTCGTGGACGATGCCCACCTCCTCGGCCAGGCAGAACAGGTGGTAGGGCGAGGCGCCCGGCTTGGCGTCGCGGTAGCGGGTCAGCGCCTCGAAATGGTGCACGCGCTCCAACCGCATGTCGCAGATGGGCATGAACGCCATGTCGAAGTCGCGCCCGGCCACCACCCGGCGGATGAAGGCCACGTTGTCGATGGTGTCCGACACCAACCCCTTGAGCACCTGGGCGATGGATTTCTTGCGGTCCAGCGCGTGGTCGCCCTGTTCCGAGAAGCTGCGGATGGTGTGGGCGATGGCCTTGGCCACCTGATGCTCGGCCAGGCCGGCGCCGTCGGCGTCCAGGGTATGGCCGTGCGGCTTGACCTCGGCGTTGAACAGCTTGCGGGCGGCCTCGGAGATCATGGAATTGACCTCCTCGGTGTCGATGTCGTCGCGGTGCAGGTAGCTGAAGCTGTCCTCGTCCAACTGGCCGGCGGTGCCGCCGCCCAGCGAGTGCTTGGCCAGGATGTCGCCCACCGCGCCCATGATCTTCTTGCGGTCGCTGGCGCCCAGCGCCTTGGTCAGCTCCTCCAGATTGTCCACCTTGACCATGGTGATCTGGGGGCGGCCGCCGGCCCGCTTGAAGGCCAGCGCCCGTTCGGCCGCCAGCGCGGAATAGGACCCTTCCTCCAGCAGGCCGCTGTCGTCGTCGCGCCGGATGTCGGCCTCGCCCAGGCGGTCGGCCTGCAGCACCGGTTCCATCTTCAGCGCCAGGAAGAAGTGGTTGTCGAAATCGGGCACGCGGTAGCCGGCCATGGCCACGTTGGGGCGGCGCAGGCCGGTGCCGTTCAGGCGCACCACCACGTCGTCGATGCGCCCCTGGGCGCGGGCGGCCTCCAGCATTTCGGCGGCCAGGCCGCGATCGGCCTCGGCGATCAACTGCAGGAAGGGCTGGCCGCGTAGCGCCTCGCCGGTTTCGCCCAGCAGCAGCGAGGTGGCGCCGGCGGCGAAAACCACGTCGTGATCGTCATCCAGTTCGAACAGCAAATCGGCGCGGCAAAAGGCCAAGGCGACGAAACGGTCGCGCTCGATGTCCGCCATATCCCATTCCCCAACGAAAAACCGCGGCGCCAATGATGAGTCGGTGACGCCTCATTGGCAAGCGGTGCCTGTGTCAGCCGGATTTTTGATGGACGGGCCCCAGCGCCTTGGCCGTGGCCCTGAGGGTGGCCAGCACCAGTTCGGCCTGCTCGGTGGTGGGCCGGGCGCCGTCCACGTTCTGGCGGTTCATGCAGGTCAGCCAGGCCCATTGCCCGGCCGGGCTCTCGATGTAATGCATCAGCCGCGCCAGGCCATGGGCCAGGACGGCGCGGGCGCGGGGGTCGTCGAAGAAGACCTCCCACGCCAGGCCGTTGCCGTGGCTGACCAGCATGTCCTGGAAGATTTCGCGCGCCCGCTGGTCGTAATGCTTGAACTTGTCGCCGAAGGCGGCTTCGACCAGTTCGAAATAGTTGGGCAGGAAGCAGCGGGGAAAGCCGGGCGTGTCGCCCTCCAGCAACGTCTCGAACGGGCGCACCATCAGCCGGTGGAAGACGTCGTTGCGGCTGGAGGCATGGCGCACGGCGGGGCGGAAGGCCTGGCGGCACCGCGCCTCCTGGGTCTCGAAGGCGCGGTGCAGCGGCGAGCCGGCGTCGCGCGCCATTTCCAGGATGCGCTTCAGCTCGCCCACCGCCAGCATGCCGTCGCGCGCCCGCTCCTCGGCCAGGGCGAGCACCACCTCGGACATCAGCGCCAGCACGCCGAAGCACTGGTGCCGGGGCGCACCCATGGACCCGCCGTCAGGGGCGACGGCGATCCCGATGTTTTCCGCCGGCATTGGACACCCCCACGGACGACGGTCTTTACTAAGCCTAGCTCATCACGGTCCGGGCGTACGCGTCCAGTCGCGAAGTGTGCCCAACTGTGCGCAAATGTGACCGGGATCGAAACCCAGGGGTGAAGCATCCTCCCGCGAACAGTGCTAGACTGTGTTCCTGCATCGCCGCCGGAGGGCCACCCCATGATCCGTCCGTTCGCCGCCGCCCTGGCCGTGTTCGTCGTCTGGCCGGCCTGGGCCGGTGCGGGCGAACCCTTGCGCCTGCTGTGCCGGGCCGACAACCCGGCCCTGCTGGCGGCGCCGCTCGGCTTTTCCATCGACCTGGATGGCGGCAGGGCGGTGGAGGTGGGCTCGGGGGGCCGTTACGGCGTCACCGCCCAGGACGACGGGCTGGAGCTGTGGCAGGCGGGCGGCGATCCGCGTTCGGTGGTGTTCCGCATCGACCGGCTCAGCGGCCGTTTCGCCCGGCTGGACAAGCAGCTCCGCCTGGAGGGGGCGTGCGAGAAAACCGAGAGGAGGTTCTGACCATGATGGCCGTCATCGCCATCCGGGCGGAACGGACCGGCGACGGGGCCGGCATCGACGCCATCACCCGCGCCGCCTTCCGCGATCATCCCCACAGCCGGCAGACCGAACATCTGATCGTGCGCGCCCTGCGCGCGGCCGGCACGCTGAGCCTGTCGCTGGTGGCGGAAGCCGGCAGCACCGTGGTCGGGCATCTGGCCGCCTCGCCGGTGGTCATGGGTGACGGCTCCCCGGGTTGGCACGGGCTGGGGCCGCTGTCGGTGGCGCCGGCCTGGCAGCGCCAGGGCATCGGCCAACGCCTGATGCGCCAGGGGCTGGAGCGCCTGCGCCAGATGGGCTCGCAGGGCTGTGTGCTGGTGGGTGATCCTGCCTATTACGCCCGCTTCGGTTTCGCCGCCGTGGCAGGGGTCGAGGTGGCCGGCGTGCCGCCCGAGGTAGTGCTGTGCCTGTCCTTCGGCGATCCGCCTCCGCCCGGCGCGGTCGCCTTCGATCCTGCCTTCGGCGTGAACCCGTGATACCGGTCGGCCATTGATTTGACTCGCCGAAGGCACGCCGGCCGACCGGCAAGCCCGAGCGGCGCCTGAGCCTCACCGTCTCGGCATGAACTGGCCCAACGGGTCAGTTCATCGGCCGGGCGGTATGAAACGAAAAGGGCCGGAGGTTTCCCTCCGGCCCGTCCATTGCGGTGATGCTGCCACTTTACGCGGCGGCCTTCCTCTTCTTCAGCAGCTCCAGGATCTCGGCGGCGGCCTTGGGAATGTTGGTACCCGGGCCGTAGACCGCGGCGACGCCCGCCTTGTACAGGAAGTCGTAGTCCTGCTGCGGGATGACGCCGCCGGTGACCACCAGGATGTCGCCAGCACCCTGCTGCTTCAGCTCGGCGATCAGGGCCGGGACCAGGGTCTTGTGGCCGGCGGCCAGGGACGAGGCGGCGACGATGTGCACGTCGTTCTCCACCGCCTGGCGGGCGGCCTCTTCCGGGGTCTGGAACAGCGGGCCGACATCCACGTCGAAGCCGATGTCGGCGAACGCGGTGGCGATCACCTTGGCGCCGCGGTCATGGCCGTCCTGACCCATCTTGACCACCAGCATGCGCGGGCGGCGGCCTTCCTCCTTGGCGAAGGCGTCGATGTCGGCCTTGAGCTTGGCGAAGTTGTCGTCACCCTGGTAGACCCCGCCATAGACGCCCGAGATGGTGCGGTTGACGGCGCGGTGGCGGGTGAAGGACTTCTCCAGCGCGTCGGAGATCTCGCCCACGGTGGCGCGCGCGCGGGTGGCGACCACCGCCAGCTCCAGCAGATTGCCCTCGCCGGTCTCGCCGGCCTTGGCCAGCGCCGCCAGGGCGGCCTCCACCCTGGCAGGATCGCGGGTGGCCTTGATCTGCTTCAGACGGGCGATCTGGGCCTCGCGGACCTTGGTGTTGTCCACCTCGAGGATCTCGATCGGCGCTTCTTCCGCGGGCTGGTACTTGTTGACGCCGACCACCACTTCCTCGCCGCGATCGATGCGGGCCTGGCGGCGGGCGGCGGCCTCCTCGATCTTCATCTTGGGCATGCCCGATTCGACGGCCTTGGTCATGCCGCCCAGGGCTTCCACTTCCTGGATCAGCTTCCAGGCTTCCTCGGCGATGGCGTCGGTCAGGCTCTCGACATAGTACGAGCCGGCCAGCGGGTCGACCACGTGCGGGATGCCGGTCTCTTCCTGGATGATCAGCTGGGTGTTGCGGGCGATGCGGGCCGAGAACGGCGTCGGCAGCGCGATGGCTTCATCCAGCGCGTTGGTGTGCAGCGACTGGGTGCCGCCCAGCACCGCCGCCATGGCCTCGATGGTGGTGCGGATGACGTTGTTGTAGGCGTCCTTTTCCGTCAGCGACACGCCCGAGGTCTGGCAGTGGGTGCGCAGCGCCATGGAGGACGGCTTCTGCGGGTCGAACTGCTTGATGATGCGCGCCCACAGCAGGCGGCCGGCGCGCATCTTGGCGATCTCCATGAAGAAGTTCATGCCGATGGCCCAGAAGAACGACAGCCGGCCGGCGAAATCGTCGATCTTGAGGCCGCGGCCCAGCGCCGCGCGCACGTATTCCAGGCCGTCGGCCAGGGTGAAGGCCAGCTCCTGCACCGCCGTCGCGCCGGCTTCCTGCATGTGGTAGCCAGAGATGGAGATGGAGTTGAACTTGGGCATGTTCTTCGAGGTGTACTCGATGATGTCCGCGATGATCCGCATGCTGGGCGCCGGCGGATAGATGTAGGTGTTGCGGACCATGAACTCCTTGAGGATGTCGTTCTGGATGGTGCCCGACAGCAGGCTCCTGACTGACGCCCTGCTCCTCGGCGGCGACGATGTAGCCGGCCAGCACGGGCAGCACGGCGCCGTTCATGGTCATGGACACCGACATCTTGTCCAGCGGGATGCCGTCGAACAGGATCTTCATGTCCTCGACGGAATCGATGGCGACGCCCGCCTTGCCCACGTCGCCGACCACGCGCGGATGGTCCGAGTCATAGCCGCGATGGGTGGCCAGGTCGAAGGCCACCGAAATGCCTTGCTGGCCGGCAGCGAGGTTCCGGCGATAGAAGGCGTTGGATTCCTCGGCGGTGGAGAAGCCGGCGTACTGGCGCACCGTCCACGGCTTGGCCGCGTACATGGTGGCGCGGGGGCCGCGCTGGAACGGCGGGAAACCCGGTAGGGTGTCCAGCGTCTCCAGGCCTTCCAGGTCGGCGGCGGTATAGAGCGGCTTGACCAGAATGCCTTCCGGCGTCTCCCAGTTCAGGGTGTCCGGCGACGCGCCCTTGAGGTCCTTGGAAGCCAGGGCTTCCCAATCGGCAAGGGTCTTCTTGGCAAAATCGGTCATGTCCTCTCCTCCAGTTCCCCGTTTCCTCGTCCGGGAGCGTGCGAGTATAGCTACCCGCCGTTGCTTCGTCCACGTGTGCGCGTAATTTCCTTGCGCAATATGGGCATGCGCGACCGTTGGTCGTACCAATTCGGCGCGCCCTGCGAATCCATATTGCGCCGCCCCAGATGCATGGGCGGGTGCTGCCGCCGAGGGTTGACGACGGGGGCGGCCGGTGGTCACCTACCGCCTGCGCCGCCAAGGAGAGCCCGGCATGCCGTTCCTTGACCACATCGTCGCCTGCAACACGCATGACCTGTCCAAGTTCCGTCCCTTCGTGGTGGCCGGCGTGGCGGTGGGCTGGGTGCGCCACGACGTGGCCGCCTGGCTGGCCGGGCAAGACGATGTTTTCCACGTCGGCAAGGATGCCGTCGCCTTGCATCCGCGCCTGGACACGCCCGAGCGCCGCACCCAGGCGGTGGCAGAGGCCGGCGCCCGGCTGGCCGATGCCCACGGCACGCCCGGGCTGCGCGGCGAGGAATACGCGGTGGCGCCGCGCTGGGGAGCCACGCCGCTGATGCGCATCGACCGCGCCCTGGTCAGCCTGTTCGGGGTGCGCTCCTACGGCATCCACGTCAACGGCATCGTCCGCGACGGCGACGGCATGCGGCTGTGGATCGCCAAGCGGGCGGCGGACAAGGGGGTGGCGCCGGGCAAGCTGGACAACATGATCGCCGGCGGCCAGCCCGCCGGGCTGGGGCTGAAGGAGAACCTGGTCAAGGAGGCGGCGGAAGAGGCGGACGTGCCCGAGGCGCTGGCGCTGACCGCCCGCCCCGTCGGCGCCATTTCCTACTGCCAGGAGGACGCCTGGGGGCTGAAGCCCGACACCATGTTCTGCTACGAGCTGGAGGTGCCGCCCGGGTTCGAGCCGCGCAACACCGACGGCGAGATCGAGAGCTTCCGCCACATGGACCTGGACGAGGTGGCCGCCCGCGTGCGCGACACCGACGACTTCAAATTCAACGTCAATCTGGTGCTGATCGACTTCCTGATCCGCCACGGCCACCTGTGTCCGGACGGCGAGCCCGACTACCTGGACCTGGTGCACGGCCTGCGGCGCGGCTGCGCCGATCGCTAACGGCCTTGGCGCGCGCCGCGAGCTTTCGAGCAAGGCTAATTTTCCGCCTTGTGCGCCGCACAAGATGGAATATTATTACCGCAACGACGAGTTCCCGGTAAGAGGATTGCGTTCCCCATGAGCATCAAGCCGCCCAAGAAGTTCTTCGAGCCGCTCGCCATCGGCGCCCCCGCTCCCTATCGCGAGGTGCCGGTGCGGCTTGAGCGCATGATCCACTTCTTCCCGCCGCATGTGGAGAAGATGCGGGCCAAGGTGCCCGAGATGGCGAAAAACGTGGACGTGCTGCTGGGCAACCTGGAGGACGCCATTCCCGCCGACGCCAAGGAGGCGGCGCGCGCCGGCTTCGTCGAGGTGGCGTCGAGCGCCGATCTGGGCGGCTGCTCGCTGTGGACTCGCGTCAACTGTCTGAACAGCCCATGGTTCCTTGACGACGTCACCGAGATCGTCGCCGCCGCCGGCGACAGGGTGGACGTCATCATGCTGCCCAAGGTGGAGGGGCCCTGGGACATCCATTACCTCGACCAGTTGCTGGCCCAGCCTGGAGGCCAAGCATGGGGTCAAGCGCCCCATCATGATCCACGCCATCCTGGAGACGGCGCTGGGCGTCGAGAACGTGGCCGCCATCGCCCAGGCCTCGCCCCGCATGCACGGCATGAGCCTGGGCCCGGCCGACCTGGCCGCCAGCCGCGGCATGAAGACGACGCGGGTCGGCGGCGGCCATCCCTTCTACGGCGTGCTGGAGGATGCCAGGGGCGAGGCCCCGCGCACCCTGTTCCAGCAGGACCTGTGGCACTACACCGTGGCCAGGATGGTGGACGCCTGCCAGTCCGCCGGCATCAAGGCCTTCTATGGCCCGTTCGGGGACTTCTCGGATTCGGCGGCGTGCGAGGCCCAGTTCCGCAACGCTTTCCTGCTGGGCTGCGTCGGCGCGTGGTCGCTGCATCCCAGCCAGATCGACATCGCCAAGGCGGTGTTCAGCCCCGACGTGACCGAAGTTCTTTTCGCCAAGAAGATCCTCGCCGCCATGCCCGACGGCACCGGCGCGGTGATGATCGACGGCAAGATGCAGGATGACGCCACCTGGAAGCAGGCCAAGGTGATCGTCGACCTCGCCAAGCGCGTGGCCGCCAAGGACCCGGTTCTGGCGGGACAATACGGCCTGTGAATTCCCTCGTGCCGGGAAATCCTTCGACGGCCGCTGGGCAACCAGCGGCCGTTTTTTCGCGGATCAGCTATCCAGGGCGTACTGGCGTTCGGGCCGCACCGAGGCCCCCGTTCGCTTGATCTTGTCGACCGTGCCGGCCGACAGCCGATCGGCCGAGATGGTCAGTCGCCGCGCCGATTCCAGCAGAACCTGTCCGTTCTCGCACACGATCCGCAGAACCTCGATGAAGTTCGTGCTATCCGTGGCCTTGATGAGCATTCGCATCTCGCTGGCTCCTGTCTGAGCCGATACGGTGGATGGAATCACAGACCAACTCATGGCGTCAACGGCTCCGGCGCCTGATGGCGCTCATCTAGGCATCCGCATCCAGATGTGCAACAGCCCTGCCGCAATGTATCCGCCCATGGCCCTGACTGCTTCGCGGATGGTTTAGGGGAAAGGCCGATTGGCGGATGGCGGCGCGCAAATCCTCGCCGGTGATGCCGGGATAGGCGGACAACAGCAGCGCCGCAAGTCCTGCGGCCTGCGGGCAGGCGCCGCTGGTGCCCCAGCCGTTCGGCTTGGTGACCACCTTCGGGCCGTAGACGATTCGTCCATTCGCCGGCGTCGGGCCGATGACGTCCGGCTTCGGGCCACTTGCCGGGCGTGTGGGATACTGGCCGGGACCCCGGCTGGAGTAAGGCCACATGGAACCGTCGAGCTTGCAGGTTCCGACGGTGATCACGTCAGCCCTGTTCTTGCACGATGTCCAGATGGAATTGGGGCCCGAGCCGTCGGGCGCGCCGTGGGTCAGGTGATGGTTGTTGCCGGCGCTGAAAAAGACGTGGACACCGCGCGAGATGGCGTGGTCCACCGCATCCAGGAATTCGTCGGCATAGTCCCGCGGCGGCTTGCCGGTGTGGAGTCCGAAGCTGTTGGACGCCACCACGGCTTTTCCCGTATCCGCCAGACCGGCCAGTTCGTCGTAGATGGCCGCCAATTCGTTTTCCCAAAGCTGGCTGCGCCCGGAGAACAATGTCGCTTCCGGCGCAACGCCATCGAACTCGCCGCCATCGGCGCGCGACCCGGCGGCGATGGCGGCGCACATGGTGCCGTGGCCCTGGTAGTCTTCCCAGGACAACTGTCCCTTCGGCGCCCAGCCGGGCAAGCGGCGACCGACGCCAAATTCCGGGCGCGATCCATCGATGCCGGTGTCGACGACGGCGATGACCGTTCCCTTGCCACGGGTCTTGTTCCAGGCTTCGCGGGCGTTCAACTGGTCAAGGACGTCGTCCAGGCTGGGATGCTCTGGGGACGCCGCGATGGAATCGGTGACGATGGGGTCATCCAGGAAATCATCGTCGAGCTGGTAGCGGCGTTCCAGCCGGATTCTCGCCCCGTAATATTTCTCCATCCAGTTCAGATCGCCGCGGAAGTCGTCAACATTGGCGTCAGGGGCGACAAGGACGCTCATGACGCCCTTGTCCGGGCGGGTCACGGGGACATTGAGATCGGCGCATTCCGAGGAGAGCACGCGTTCCATCGCCTCGTTGTCGTCGAAGGATACCAGGAACCTCGTCTCCTCGCCCGGCCGTGGCCAGCTTCGGCCCGCTTCCGCCCCCGCAGGTGCCGGCGTGACAGCACCGAGAGGATGCCCGGGACCCGGCGCCGCAGCGGGACGGCGCTACGCGCGGGGTTCGGCGGAATGTCGCCGTGGGGATGGGCGGCTTTGAAAACCTTGGTATCCCCCCGGATCACCTCGCGGCAATGGCGCTTTTCGTTCAGGCGGTCCGCGGTCGCGCGGCGCTGCTGGACATATCCGCGAAGTTGGCGGCGGCGAATTCTACGATATTCGCCGAAGGCGACAGACTCCATTTCACGAAGTGCCGATGCGCGCATAAGTACAATCCCAGGCCATCCTATAGCGACAATGGATGACATGAATTGCTGGGTCGATCAACCGTAGTAGTGCAGTTCGTCAGCGGATTGCTCTCGGTGGCTGTCCTTGGGAGTAATCCCACACTCCCGCCGGCCGAGACGGTGACGGGGAGGTCGGCGGACATGAGCCCGTGAAAGGCGACAGGGGGCCATTGTATCCTGCCGGCGGTGCGTTGGCGGCGCACGGCGTGGCCGTGCCCAGGGCAGGCACGGGACCGACTGCCGGGGCGGTGCCGCCGCAGCCGGCCAGCGCCGCCAGCAGGACCAGGGGCAGCCGGCGCATGTCAGCGGCCGATGGGCAGGTCGAGGAAGCGGGGCAGGGCGCCCTCGTACACCAGTTCGTCGATGATGTGGCGCAGGATCTGGCGGCCCATGCGGGTGGCGGCGGTGGGCAGCATCATGCCCAGATGGGGCTCCAGCAATTCGTGGATGTCCACCCGCTCGCAGCGTTCGCCGGCCACCCGGCGGCGCGGCGGCGACACGGTGTTGATGTGGTTGAGCGCCAGTTCCTGCACCGCCGCCTTCAGCAGCGCCTCGGCGGTGTTCTTCTCCAGCACCGCCTGGTACTCGCTGGATTTGCGCTCGGCCTGCGCCCAGGGCGGCGGGGCCTCCGCCGGCTCGGGCGGGGCGGTGCCGTCCACCTGGGCGACCACCTTGCCGACCAGCCGGGCCGCCGCCAGTTCCTCTTCCTCGGTGCAGCCGTTGGCGACGGTGCGCGCCATCAGGGCGCGCAGGCGCACCAGCAGGCGCTCGCGGATGGCGGCGGGGGCGGGGGCGCTCATGGCGGCGCCAAGGGCTGGGCTGGGCGATGCATGGTTCTACTCTAGCGAGGGGCCGCGCGCCTGTCGACGGTGCCCGCCCGCCCCGGCGCGATGCGATGCACGCGAAGGGTGACTTCTGCGCGCGCTATGCCTAAAGTCTCACGCACAGGAGGGAGGTTGCCATGGCGCTGGAGAAGGGACGGGTCCTCGAACGCAAGGTTTTCTACGCCGGCCAGAGCGTTTTCAAGGAGGGCGACCAGGGCGACCGTGCCTATCTGATCCAGGAAGGCCAGGTGGAGATCACCAAGAACGGCCTGCTGCTGGGCACGCTCGGCAAGGGCGAGATGTTCGGCGAGATGGCCCTGGTGGACGACCAGCCGCGCATGGCCACCGCCAAGGCGCTGACCGACGTCTCGGTGGTGATCATCGGCCGCGACGCCTTCCGCGAGAAGCTGGCCAAGGCCGACCCGTTCATCCGCGGCCTGCTCAACATCTTCGTGCGCAACATCCGCAACCTGACCCGCTGATGCTGCCTGTCACCGGCCGCGTGGCGGCCGAATTTCCACGTTTCAGCGCCGAACAGATGTTCGCCCTGGCGGCGGATGTCGAAAGCTATCCGCAGTTCATTCCGTGGTGCCGTCGGGCCAGCGTGCTGGCGCGCCATGGCGACGTGCTGGAGGTGGACAACCATTTCGGCGCCGGGCCGCTGGACGCCGGTTTCCGCACCCGCGCCGTCGCCACCCCGCCGCACCGGCTGGAGATCACCGCCGACGGGGCGCCGTTCCGCAATTTCCGCCTGCTGTGGACGTTCGAACCGCTCCCCGATGGCGGCTGCCGCGTCGGCGCCGAATACGCGCTCAGCCTGCGCTCGCCGCTGCTGCACGGCCTCGCCCGCATGGCCATGCCCGAGGCGAGCAGGAAGATCATCCATCGCTTCCAAGAGCGTGCGGCAGCCCTGTATGCGTGATATAAGGCCGCACCATTCCGCCTAGGTGATTGCCATGTCGATCGATCCCGAAAAGCCCGAGCCACTGCCCGCCGACGCGCCGACGCGTGAGCAATCCGCCACCTTTCGCCCGGTGGCCGAGGGCATGGAGAAGCACATCAACGTCTATCACCCGGTGCTGGACCACGGCTTCATCGCGGTGAAGGACTACATGGGCGACGACGTCTCGGTGCTGCAGATGGCGCGCATGAGCTACGGCAAGGGCACCAAGAGCCTGGCCGACGACCGCGCCCTGCTGCGCTACCTGATGCGGCACCTGCACACCAGCCCGTTCGAGGGTTGCGTCATCAAGCTGCACGTCAAGCTGCCCATCTTCGTCATGCGCCAGTGGGTGCGCCACCGCACTGCGTCCTTGAACGAGTATTCGGCGCGCTATTCCATCATGCCCGACGAGTTCTACCTGCCCGAGCCGGCCCAGCTGGCGGTGCAGTCCAAGGACAACAAGCAGGGCCGCGGCGACGCGTTGACGCCGGAACAGGCGGCCGAGGTGCTGCGCCTGCTGAAGGAAGACGCGGCGCGCAGCTTCGACACCTACCACAAGCTGCTCAACGCCGACGAAGAGGGCAAGCCGCTGGTGGAGGACGGCGTGGGCATCGCCCGCGAGCTGGCCCGCATCGGCCTGCCGGTGTCGGCCTACACCCAGATGTACTGGCAGACCAACCTGCACAATCTGATGCACTTCTTGCGCCTGCGCGCCGACGTGCACGCCCAGTACGAAATCCGCATCTTCGCCGAGAAGATCCTGGAGATCATGGCCGACTGGGTGCCGGTGACCACCGAGGCCTTCCGCGACTACCAACTGGAGGCCGCCCGGCTGTCGCGCATGGAGATCGCCCTGGTCAAGGACCTGCTGGCCGGCAAGGCCAGCGTGGATGACGGCGAGGCCTATGGATTGAGCAAGCGGGAAGTCCGCGAGTTCAAGGAGCGGTTCGGGGTCTAGCTTTTATCCCCTCTCCCGCCCGGCGGGAGAGGGGAATTCCCGTTAAGCTTCCAGCATTTGCAGGATCTGCCCGTCGGCGCCGAAGCAGGCGCAAGTGAGCGGGCCGCCGAAGCCGGCGCCGGCATCCAGGGTGGCGGAATAGGCGCCCACGCGCACGCCGCCGCGCCGCCGGTCCGAGCCGCGCACCACCAGCCTGAAGCCGCCATAGGGCTCCTCCAGCAGTTCGAACCCGGCCGAGCCCCACCAGAAGGCGTCCACCTGGGCCGACAGCGGCCGCGACGGATCCAGCCCGGCATGGACGAACAGCAGGGCATTGTCGTCGGTGAAGGCGGCGTGCTTGAGCACGCTCATCAGCGTGGTGTGGCCGTCATAGGCGCGCATGTTCTGGCGCAGCTGGCCGGTCCAGCGGGTCAGCGCCAGGATGCCTTCGCGGGCGGCCGCGATGCCCTCGTCCAGGTTGCCGCCATAGGCGGCGATGGTGGGGCCGATGCCGTGCTCCACCATCCATTTCAACACGTCCAGCGGATTGGGGGCGAATTGCAGTTGCAGCAGCTTCTGCCACATCTCCTCCTGGGCGCCGCGCAGATAGACGATGTCGTCCACCTCCACCCCCGGCTTGGCCAGGAAGATGCGGCGGAAGGTCAGCATCTCGTCGATAGTTTCGCGCACCTTCTGGCCGTAGCCCAGGCTGTCGCCCAGATAGACGATCTGGTCGCCGGGGCGGGCATCCTGGTTCAGGCGGGCATGCAGGGTCGCCAGACGCTCCACCTCGCCATGAATGGCGGCGATCGCCCAGATGCGTCCGGACCCACGCAGAGTGGCGAAAACATTGGATTCCGACACGATGGCGCCATGCCCCCCGGTATGCCGTCGACGAGCCAACCCTCGTCCGGGCGCATGGTCGCAGGAGCGGCGGATTCCGTCAACGCCGCGGTGCAAAAGAACAGGGCGGCCCGGGGCCGCCCTGAGGTACCTAGCCCCCTAGCCCCCCACCCCGCCCTCCCCCCTTCACGGGGGAGGGCGGGGTGGGGGTGAGTGTTACGCCGCGTCCAGCAGCTGTTCCAGCTTGTGGGTGGCGGCGGTGGTATCGATGCGCTCGACCGCGGCCAGCTCGGCGGCCAGGCGCTCCAGCGCGGCTTCGTAGATCTGGCGCTCGGAATAGGACTGGTCGGGCTGGTTAGCGTTGCGGTGCAGGTCGCGCACCACCTCGGCGATGGAGACGGGATCGCCCGAATTGATCTTGGCTTCGTATTCCTGGGCCCGACGCGACCACATGGTGCGCTTGACCTTGGCGCGGCCCTTCAGGGTCGACAACGCGTCGTCCATCACCGAGCGCGACGACAGCTTGCGCAGTCCGGCCTTGGTGGCCTTGGCCACCGGGACGCGCAGGGTCATCCGGTCGCGGTCGAAGGTGATGACGAACAGCTGCAGCTTCATGCCGCCGATTTCCTGGTTCTCGATGGAGACGACCTGGCCGACGCCATGGGTCGGGTACACCACGTAATCACCTTCGGCGAAAGAAACGCTCGACATCTGCTCGGTTCCCTAAAAAGCCGCCTCACGCACAGGCTGTCCGCACCCAAAATAAAGTCGGGCGCCGGCCTCGTCCTGGACGGGCGGAGGTTTGCTAAACGTAGCGGTCAATGGTCACTGGGGGCGGCGACGCGGGCCGTCCGGGCTGTCCGTCGGCACAATTCGACGGACTGGATCTTGTACCACAAAGGGCCGGTTAAGGACCAGAGAAAAAGCCCGGCCCCTCCTTTCGGGTGGCCGGGCTTCACGCAAACGGCTGGTGCGATTGGGGAATCAGCGCTTGCCCGGATTGGGCGACAGCAGGGGCGCCTTGCCGGGCTTGTTCTTCCACGCATCGGCGTCGGCCGGGGCGTCGCCCTTCTTGGTGATGTTGGGCCATTGGGCGGCATATTCGCGGTTCACGTTGGCCCAATCGGTGGTCGCCGGGTCGGAATCGGGGAAGATGGCTTCCGCCGGGCATTCCGGTTCGCACACGCCGCAATCGATGCATTCGTCGGGGTTGATAACCAGGAAGTTCTCGCCCTCGTAGAAGCAGTCCACTGGGCAGACCTCGACACAATCCTGGTACTTGCACTTGATGCAATTCTCGGTAACGACATAAGCCATAGATCCACTCCAGCTATGAATTCGGGCCCGCGACGCCGGGGGCGTCAGGCGATGCCGTCCTGCAATCCCATGCGGGCCAGCGCGCGCTTGCGGGCGGCGCCGGCCTCCTGATCGGAGACGTAGACCAGTCCGGCCAGGCGGCGAAGCAGATTGGCTTCGTAATCGTGCAATTGGCCGTCGGCGTAGACCACCTCCCATAGCATTTCCAGCACCTCGACGCGCTGATCATGGTCAAGCGCGTTCTTGATGGTGCGGGTCATGCCCTCCAGCGCCACCGCCTTGTCCTGGGCGGCGCGCGCCTCTTCCAGCAGCCGTTCCGCCGCCTCGGGCGCCAGTTCGAAGCGGGCGGCCAGCAGGTCCAGCAGGCGCCGGCGCTCGACGGCGTCGAAACTGCCGTCCAGGGTGGCGGCTTCCACCATCAGGGTGGCGACGGCGAGACGCAACTGCGCGGCCGCGGGGGCGACCGCGTCCGACGGTCCCAGCAAGGATTTCAACAGGCCCAGCATGGGCAACTCCGGGCGACGGGGACGGAAAAACCGGCCCCGTCGATACCACGGAGTTCAGGGATCGCTCAACCCCTCCGGTACTGGGGTTACAAGCTGTTGCGCAGATGCACCGGTTTTTTGCGGCCGCGGACGGCCAGATTGAGCGCCTCCACCAGCACGGAAAAGCCCATAGCGAAGTAGAGGTACCCCTTGGGAATGTGATAGCCCATGCCGTCGGCCACCAGGCTCATGCCCACCAGCAGCAGGAAGGACAGGGCCAGCATCTTCACCGTGGGATGGCGCGAGACGAAGTTGGCCAGCGGCCCGGACGCCACCAGCATCAGGATCACGGCGATGATGACGGCGGTCACCATCACCCACAGCTGGTTGGCCATTCCCACGGCGGTGATGACCGAATCCAGCGAGAAGACGATGTCCAGGATGCCGATCTGCACGATGGTGGCGACGAAGCCGGCCTTGGCCGCCTTGGCCACGGTGCTGCCGCTGGATGCCCCGGCGCCCGACCCTTCGGCGCCGGCTTCCGGCGCGCCCTCGTCCTCGCCCTCCAGCGAGCCGTGGATCTCGTGGGTGGCCTTGGCCAGCAGGAAGACGCCGCCGCCGATCAGGATGATGTCGCGCCACGATACCGGGTGATTGAAGATGGTGAATACCGGTTCCACCAGCCCGGCGATCCAGGTCAGCGAGCCCAGCAGGGCGAGGCGGGTCAGCAGGGCGAAGGCCAGGCCCAGCTTGCGCGCGGCCGCACGCTGGTGCTTCGGCAGGCGGTCGGCCAGGATGGCCAGGAACACGAGGTTGTCGATGCCGAGCACGATCTCGAGCGCGGACAGGGTCAACAGGCTGATCCAGATTTGCGGATCGAAAAGCCATTCCATGGGGCGAGCATCCTTGGGCAGACACGAATGGCCCGAAGTGTAGGTACTTTTCCTACTAAATCCAGAGGCGGGCTACGTCAGGGACGGTTCGCCGCCCGACGCCTGGCGTGGGAAGACCAAGGTGAAGCGGGTGCCGCGGTCGGTTTCGCTGTCCACCGACAGCTGGCCTTCCAGCGGGCCGGTGACCAGGTTGTAGACGATGTGCAGCCCCAAGCCGGTGCCGCCCGCGCCGCGCCGGGTGGTGAAGAAGGGGTCGAAGATGCGGGTGCGGTGTTCCTCGGCGATGCCGCGGCCGTCATCGGCGTAGACCAGCCGGACCTGCCCGGGGCCGGGCTCGTCCACGGTGATGGACAGCTGGCCGCTCTGGTCCTCGTCATAACCGTGGACGATGGAATTCATGACGAAGTTGGTCAGCACCTGGCTGAGCGCGCCGGGATAGCCGTCCACCATCAGGCCGGGCGGACAGTCGATGCGGACCTGATGGCCGGCCTGGCGGATGCGGGGCTTCAGCGAGGCCAGCGTCTCGCCGATATAGGAGGCCAGATCGAAGCGGCGGCGTTCCGACGAGGTGCGGTCCACCGCCACCTGCTTGAAGCTGCGGATCAGCGCCGCCGCCCGCTCGCAATTGGCCAGGATCAGCTGGGTGGTGTCGGCCGCCGTCTCCATGTAGCGCTCGAAATCGTCGACGCCGATATCGTCGGCCTCGAACAGCTTGCGCATGTGGATGGTGGCGTCGGCCAGATGCGAGGCACAGGACAGGGCGATGCCGACGGGCGTGTTGATCTCGTGGGCGACGCCGCCCACCAGGGCGCCCAGCGAGGCCAGTTTCTCGGTTTGCACCAGGGTTTCCTGGGCCTCCTTCAGCCGGGCCAGGGCCTCCTCGGCCTCGGCCTTGCGCTTGGCCAGTTCCTGGTTGACCGAGGCCAGCTGGTGCTGCAGCCGGTCCGACACCTTGACCAGCCGGCGCTGCTCGCGCACAGAGCGGCGATAGGCCTCGGCCAGCGTCTCCACTCCCCGGCGCAGTCCGGGGTCGGCGTCGCCCAGGCGGTCGCACAAGGTGACCGCCTCGGCGAGGACACGCTCCTCGGCGTCGAACAGGTTGAAGCCGTTGCCGGACCCGCTGGCTGCCACGTCAGCCTTCGGTGGTGACCAGGTTGAAAGTGACGTGCTCCAGGTCTTCCGAGAAATCCTCGCCGAATTCCTGCATGGTCTCGTCCTCGGGGGCGTAGAACCAGTTGACGACGATGCTGACGTCCCGTTCGGCAGCCTGATCCAGCAGCTGGAACATGTTCATCAGCGCCTTGGCGCTGGAGCTGTTGAAATAGACCAGGTTGAAATCCACCCGGATGTCGCGCCCCTGCGCCTGGCCCAGGAACTTCTCCAGGGCGGCGAAGATGGGGCCGAAGACGGCCGAGGCGTCCTCGGGATAGGACTCCCCTTCAGCGACAGCTGGCCGGTCTCGAAATTGAAATCCACCTCGGGCGAGCGCTCGGTGGCCGCGATCACAAGGTTTTCCATGACCCCCTCAGATGGAGACTTTGAGGCAGAAGAAGTGTTTGTCGGCGTCGATGCGGTCGAAATCGAACTGGATGGGCTCGCTGGCCCGGCGTGCGATCTCGATCAGCCCGATGGTGGCGCCGCGGCTCTTTTCGTCCGGTGCCTCTCGCAACTGTTCCTTGTAGTAGGCCTTGATCTCGTCCTTATCCATCTTCTGCAGGATCTCGAGGCGCTGCTGCAGGCGCGGCACGTCCTCTTCCAGGATGGTATTGGCGCAAACGATGAAGAAGCGGCCGTTCTCGGTGCCGATGGTGACCATGCCGGACGAGAGTTCGATGCTCTTGCCCACGTTGCCCAGCACCTTCTCGGCCGAGTAGCGGATGATGTTCTGCGCCTGCTCGATGAATACCGAGAACACCTTCTTGATGGTGGTGATGTCGGTGTCGTCCAGCGTCATCTTCTGGCGCAGGGTCTCGCCCAGGGAATAGAGGATGCCCTCCGACAGATAGCCCGAGAACGAGAACAGGATGCCCCGCTCGTCCAACATGCGCTTGAAGGCGCGATATTGCGGCGCGATCCGTTCGGAGGTGACCCCATCGGGGTTATTCGCAGGAATCGTCAAGATAGACCTTCCTCGCAGCGTGATGACAAAGTCTTAACATTCGGGGGCGCGCGGTTTCAACTGCCGCCCTCCACCTTCAGATAGGGCGAATAGCGTTGGACGATGCGGTCATAGGCGCCGCTGTCGCGTAATTTCTTAAGTCCGCGGTTGAAGCCGTCGCGCAGGCGCGCGTCGCGGAACGCCACCCGGTACTCGGTGGGCGGGAAGATGGGGTGAAAGCGCAGGGCCTGGGAGGTGTCGGCCTTGGCCTTGACCTCGGGGTCGTTGGCGAACCAGCCGAAGATGAAGCAGTCGGCGATCACCGCATCGACGCGGTCGAGGAACAGCAGGGTGGGCTGCACCATCTGCCGCGCCTCTTCCCGGTAATGCGGATTGGCGTCCATCAGGGCCTTGTAGGTCGGCCCCAGGTAAAGGCTGGCGTTCTGGAAGGCCACCACCGACTTGCCGGCCAGGTCCTCGATCCGGTTGATGGCGAGGTTGTTCTTGGCCAGGGTAATGGCGTAGTTGCGATAGGCGACGTGACTATCGGAATAATGGGCCTTCACCCCCGATTCCGGCCGCATGGTCATGGCGGCGTCCACCAGCCCGCTCTCCATTTCGCGGGAGACCCGGGCGAAGGCCATGAATTTGGGCTTCAGGGTGTGCCCTTCCAGCGCCAGGGCGTCGCGCACGATCTCGTATTCCATGCCGCGCCACTCGTCCACGATGACGTAGGGCGGCAGCGAGCGGCCGATGGCCACCATCACCTCGTCGGCGAGGGCGGGCCAGGGCGCCAGCAGGGCCAGGGCGAGACAGAGCATGCGACGCATGGCCTAGTCCCTTTCCCGTGGGGCGGCGCGCAGCCGCACGGAGAAGACGGTGCCCTCGCCGACCAGGCTGTCGACGGCGATCTGGCCGGCATGCAGTTCGACGATCTGGCGGACCATGTGCAGGCCGATGCCCGAACCGGCGATGTTGTGGGCGTTGGCGGCGCGGAAGAAGCGGTCGAAGATGCGCGGCAGGTCCTCGGGCGGGATGCCGATGCCGTAGTCGCGGACCTGGGCGACGACGCCGTCATGGTCGGGCCGCACCAAGACCTCCACCGCGCCATCGGAATATTTCAGCGCGTTGCCCACCAGGTTGTTGAACACCAGGGCCAGCATGCCGGAATCGCCCCACACCTGGGGCAGCGGCTCCACCGCCAGGCTCATGGCCCGGCCGGGCGCGGCGGTGCGGTGGTGGTTGAGCGCGCTGTCCAGGATGGGGGCCAGGTCCAGCGCCCGTTCCTGCAGGACGATGCGGCCGGAATCCAGCTGCTCGTCGGCCAGGCAGGTGGCGATCAGGTCGACCAGCCGCTGCACCGCGCCGCGGATGGTTTCCAGCCGGGGCAGCATGGTGGTGTCGGCCCGTTCGGCCCGCATCATCAGCATCTGCGCCGCCGAATCGACGATGGCCAGCGGGGTGCGGAATTCGTGGCTGACCATGGACAGGAACTGGCGCAACTGCTGCTTGGCCTCGGTCTCGCGGCCGAGCGCCAGCTCGGCACGGTCCTTGGCCTGGGCCAGGGCATCGCGGCTGTCACGCAACTCGGCGGTGCGGTCCACCACCTTCTGCTCCAGCGAGGTGTTGAGGTCCGCCAGTTCGCGGTTCAGCCGGGCGATGGTGACGATGTCGCGCCAAGCCCGCACCGCGCCCACCAGGGCGGTGAACAGTTTCTGCGCGGTCAGCTCGGATTTGCTCTTGTAATCGTTGATGTCGTAGGACAGCACCACGTCGCGCTCGGGCGCCTCGCCCGGCTGGCCGGTGCGCAGGATGATGCGGACGCGGTGGTTGTTCTGCTCCTCGCGGATGCGGCGCACCAGCTTCAGGCCGGCGTCGGGGCTTTCCATCACCACGTCCAGCAGCACCACCGGGATGTCCGGCTCGCCGGCCAGGATGGCGGCGGCCTCGGCGGCGCTGGCGGCCGACACCATGTCGAAGCCGCGTTCCTCGAACTGGAAGTCGCGCAGCAGCACGCGGGTCATGGCGTGCACCTGCTCGTCGTCGTCCACCACCAGCACGCGCCATGGCGGCGCCGGCTCGGTTTTGGCGGCGGCGGGCGGGGCCTTGGTCTTGAGGGAGAGTTTGCCGTCCTTGGCCATCAGCGGACTGTCACCGGTGCGGCGAAGGCATAGCCGGTGCCGTGCACCGCCTCGATGGGCAGCGGGTGGCCCAGCATCTCCTCGCCCTTGGAGCGCAGGCGGCGCACCATGGAATCCACCGAGCGGTCGCCCACGTCCCATTCGCGCTTGCCCAGCGCGCGGAAGATGTCGGCGCGCGACACCGGTTCGCCCGGCTGCTCCACCAGCAGGTTGACGAACACCCGTTCGTTGGCGGTCAGCTTCAGCACGCCGCCGCCGGGGGCGATCAGCGCCCACGCCACCTGGTCATAGAGCCAGCCGCCGGGAATGGGGGAGGCGACGGTGACGGGGCCGGCGGCGGCCTGGGTGGCGGGTGTCACCTTCAGGCGGCGCGCCAGCGTGCGCACCTGGGCTTCCAGTTCGCGCAACTCGATGGGCTTGACCAGATAGACGTCGGCGCCGATCTCCAGGCCGACCACGCGGTCCACGTTCACGCCGCGGGCGGTCAGCATGATGATGCCGACCTCGGATTGTTCGCGCAGGCGCTTGGCGATGGAAAAGCCGTCCTCGCCCGGCAGGTTGACGTCCAGGATGACGATATCGGCTGCTTGCCGGGACAGGGCGGCATCCAGGGCGCCGCCGTCGCCGCATCCGGCCACGGCGTGGCCGCAGGCAGCCAGGTATTCGACCAGATCCGCTCTCAGCGAGGTTTCGTCCTCGACGACCACGATACGCGCCATAGCACCGTCCCCAAGCGGCCATGCTGTGCATAATGGAGCATCAGGCGGGGTGGCGCGTCAAATCGCAAACCGTGGCGGATTGTGACGTAAAGTGACATATCGCCCGGTTCGCTCCGCCTCCCCGGGGGACGGCGGGCCGGCGAACCGGGCAGGGCAGGCGGGCGGAAGGGGGTTCCGCTCGTCCATCCCCTCAGGCGCGCGGGGTGACGATCTTCTCGACCAGCTTGACCAGCAGGCGGTCCATGCGGCCGGCCCACACTTCGTCGCTGTCGATCATCTCGCGGCAGCGGCGGAAGGCGCGCAGCACGGTGGTGTGGCTGCGGCCGCCGAACACGCGGCCCAGTTCGGGCAGTGAGCACGAGGTCAGCAGGCGGGCATAGTACATGGCCGCCATGCGGGGCTTCCAGATCCGGTGGTCGCGCGAATGAACCATCATTTCGCGTTCCGACAGGCCGAATTCGGCAGCCACGGTGGCAATCACCTCGGCGACGAATGGATCGCTGACCTTGTAGCGCAATGGTGCGGCAGACCGGATTTCGGCAAGGGCGAGCGACATTTTGGTACCCCTTCGGAAATAATTTCATGGTGGAATTGTGCGCATGTGCGCGCCAAGATCCCACCCGCGAGTTGCAACGCCTTGTGTCGGCCTGTGACTCGCTTTGTGAACGGCGTGTGAGGCGCTACGCACGACTGCGGGACCATTCTGAATGGCTCGCATCGGGGGGCGTAAGGGGGAACAAGGGATATCCGACCTTGGTCGGACGTCACGCCATCCGCGTCTTCATGCCTTCCATGGCGGCCACCAGGGCCAGGCGGATGCCCGGCTCCATGGCCGAGTGGCCGGCATCGGGCACCACGGTCAGGCATGCCTCGGGCCAGGACTGGGCCAGGTCCCAGGCGCTCGCCGGCGGGCAGACCATGTCGTAGCGGCCCTGCACGATGACCGCCGGCAGGTGGCGGATGCGCGCCATGCCCTCCAGCAACTGGTTGGGCGCCAGGAAGCCGCCATGCACCATGTAGTGGCATTCGATGCGGGCCATGGCCAGGCAGGCCTTGGCGTCGGCCTCGGCGCTTTCGGGGCGCGGCACCAGACGGGCGCAAGCCTCCTCGTAGCCGCACCAGACCTTGGCCGCCGGCCCGTGGATGGCGGGATCGGCGGCGGTCAGGCGGCGGTACCACGCCGCCAGTTCCGGTCCCTCGTCGCCGGCCACGTGGGCGGCGAAGCGCTGCCGCGCCTCGGGGAAGAACAGGCCCATGCCGGTCATGAACCACTCCACCTCGAACGGGCGGAACAGGAACACGCCGCGCAGCACGAAGGCCAGGGCGCGCTCTGGGTGGGCCTGGCCGTAGGCCAGCGCCAGGGTGCTGCCCCACGACCCGCCGAACAGCACCCACCTCTCCACCTTCAGCAGGGTGCGCAGGCGCTCCATGTCGGCCACCAACGCCTGGGTGGTGTTGGCATGGACGCCGGCGGAAGGCGTCGAGCGGCCGCAGCCGCGCTGGTCGAACAGGACGATGCGCCAGAAACGGGGATCGAAGAAACGGCGATAGGCCGGGGCGCAGCCGGCGCCGGGGCCGCCGTGGACGAACAGCACCGGCACGCCGCGCGGGTTACCCGATTCCTCCCAGTACAGGCGGTGGCCGTCGCCCACGTCGAGCATGCCGAAGGCGTGAGGCTCGATGGGAGGAAAGAGATCCATGGGCGGGGGCGTCCTCGGCCGGGGGCGGGACGGACACAATAGCATTGACGCCCGCCCGCTGGCACCCTACACCCCGGCCATGAACGTGGATCTTTTCGATTTCGACCTTCCGCGCGAACTGATCGCCGAACGCCCCGTCAGCCCGCGCGATGCGGCGCGGCTGCTGCGCGTGGCCGGGGACGCGTTGGCCGACCATGTGGTGCGCGACCTCCCCGGCCTGCTGCGGCCCGGCGACGTGCTGGTCAGCAACGACACCCGGGTCATCCCGGCGCGTCTGTTCGGGAAAAGGGGAGAGGCCGGCATCGAGGTCACCCTGCACGAGCGTGTGGCGCTGGATGGCTGGAAAGCCTTCGCCCGCCCGGCCAAGAAGCTGCGGCCGGGCGATCGCGTGCGCTTCGCCGAGGACTTCAGCGCCATCGTGGCGGAGAAGGGCGAGGCCGGCGAGGTGACCCTGCGCTTCGACCGCTCGGGTGACGCGCTGATGCTGGCGCTGGAGGAATACGGCCGCCTGCCGTTGCCGCCCTATATCCGCAAGGGCGAGGCGGACGAGGCCGACCGCGCCGATTACCAGACCGTGTTCGCCCGCGAGAAGGGCGCGGTGGCGGCGCCCACCGCCGGCCTGCACTTCACCCCCGCTCTGCTGGCGGCGCTGGACGCCCGCGGCGTCAGGCGGCTGACCGTCACCCTGCATGTGGGTGCCGGCACCTTCCTGCCGGTCAAGGTGGAGGACACCCGCGACCACAGGATGCACGCCGAGCGCGGCGTGGTCAGCCGCGAGGTGGCCGACGCCGTCAACGCCGCCAGGGCGGCGGGCGGCCGCGTGGTGGCGGTGGGCACGACCTCGCTGCGCCTGCTGGAGAGTGCTGCCGGCGAGGACGGCGTGCTGCGCCCCTTCGACGGCGCCACCGACATCTTCATCACGCCGGGCTACCGGTTCCGCCTGGTGGACGTGCTGATGACCAATTTCCACCTGCCGCGCTCGACCCTGTTCATGCTGGTCTCGGCCTTCGCCGGGCTGGAGCGCATGAAGGCGGCCTACGCGCACGCCAAGGCGGGCGGATATCGCTTCTATTCCTATGGCGACGCCTGTCTGTTGGAGAAAAATTAGGCTTCTCCCTCCCTTGCCGAAGGCGGGGGCGGGTTGGGGTGGGGGCTTGCCGCCACCGGTTTCACTGTTGCCGCAATGCCCCCCTCCCGGCCTCCCCCGCGCCGGGCGCGAGGGGAGGAGAGAAAGTGATGACGTCTTTCCGCTTCGAGGTTTTCGCCACCGACGGCGCCGCCCGGCTGGGCCGGCTGCACACCGCCCACGGGCCCATGGACACGCCGGCCTTCATGCCGGTGGGCACCGCCGGCACGGTCAAGGCGATGATGCCGGAAAGCGTGGCGGCCACCGGCGCCCAGATGATCCTGGGCAACACCTACCACCTGATGCTGCGCCCCACCGCCGAGCGGGTGGCGCGGCTGGGCGGCCTGCACGCATTCATGAACTGGCCGGGCCCCATCCTCACCGATTCCGGCGGCTTCCAGGTGATGAGCCTGGCCAAGCTGCGCAAGATGACCGAGGAAGGCGTCGCCTTCCAATCCCACATCGACGGTTCGCGCCATCTGCTGACGCCCGAGCGCAGCATGGAAATCCAGAACCTGCTGGATGCCGACGTCACCATGGCCTTCGACGAGTGCACGCCGTTCCCGGCCACGCCCGCGCAGGCGGCGGAAAGCATGCGCCTGTCCATGCGCTGGGCGCAGCGTTCGCTCGACGCCTTCGTGCAGCGCCCGGGCTACGGCCTGTTCGGCATCGTCCAGGGTGGCGTGTATCCCGAACTGCGGGCGGAATCGGCCGCGGCATTGCAGCAGATCGGCTTCGACGGCTACGCCATCGGCGGTCTGGCGGTGGGTGAGGGGCAGGAGCTGATGTTCCAGACCCTGGACACCACCACGCCGCTGCTGCCGGCCGACCGGCCGCGCTACCTCATGGGCGTGGGCAAGCCCAGCGACATCATCGGCGCGGTGTTGCGCGGCGTCGACATGTTCGACTGCGTCATGCCCACCCGCTCGGGGCGCACCGCCCAGGCCTTCACCCGCCGGGGCACGGTGAACCTGCGCAACGCCCGCCACCAGGACGATCCCCGCCCGCTGGATGAGGGCTGTTGCTGCCCGGCCTGCCGCCAGTATTCCCGCGCCTACCTGCACCACCTGATCCGCGCCGAGGAGATCCTTGGCCCCATGCTGCTGACCTGGCACAACATCCAGTTCTACCAGGACGTGATGCGGGGCCTGCGCGCCGCCATCGCCGAGGGCCGGGTGCGGGATTTCGCCGCCCAGGCCCTGGTCGAGGAAGCGCGCGGCGACATCGAGCCGCTGTGATACCCTTTGCCTCCCTCCCCCGCGCGACAGCGTGGGGGAGGGTCGGGGTGGGGGCTGGCGCCGAGGCTTGACGGCCGGCCGGTTTCCCTCCGCCGATTGCCCCCACCCCGGCCCTCCCCGGCTTCGCCGAGGGAGGGGGAGCCGCCGCAATGACCTCCGGCATCGCCTTCGCCCTCGCCTCCGCCCTGCTGTTCGGCGCCAGCGCGCCCCTGGCCAAGCTGCTGCTGGGCGAGATGGGGCCGTGGCTGCTGGCCGGGTTGCTCTATCTGGGCTCGGGCCTGGGGCTGGCGGTGCTGCGCCCGGTGCTGCCGCGCGAGGGCGGCGCCTTCGCTCCTTCCGACTGGAAATGGCTGGCGGCGGCGGTGGCGGTGGGGGGCGTGGTCGGGCCGGTGCTGATGATGGCGGGGCTGGTCCACGCCCCGGCGGCCAGCGCCGCCCTGGCGCTGAACCTGGAAGGGGTGTTCACCCTGGGTCTTGCCTGGGTGGTGTTTCGCGAGAACGTGGACCTGCGTGTCGGTATCGGCGCCGGGGCCATCCTGGCCGGCGCTGCCCTGCTGTCGTGGCAGGACCAGGCGGCGGGCGGCGGCTGGGGCCTGGTGGCCATCGCGGGGGCCTGCCTGGCCTGGGCGGTGGACAACAACCTGACCCGCAAGCTGTCGGCCGGCGATCCGGTGCGCATCGCCATGGTCAAGGGGCTGGTGGCCGGCTCGGTCAACACTGTGCTGGCTTCGGTGGCGGGAGAGGCGTGGCCGGCGCTGCCGACGGTGGGTGGCGCGGCCCTGCTGGGACTGCTGGGCTACGGCCTGTCGCTGGTGCTGTTCGTGCTGGCGCTGCGCCACCTGGGCACGGCGCGCACCGGCGCCTATTTCTCCACCGCGCCCTTCGCCGGCGCCCTGCTGGCGGTGCCGCTGCTGGGCGAGAGCCTGACGCCGCTGCTGCTGGCCGCCGGCCTGCTGATGGCGCTCGGCCTCTACCTGCACCTGACCGAAAGTCACGCCCACGACCACGTGCACGACACGCTGGAGCACGAGCACCCGCACCGGCACGACGATCATCACCAGCATGATCACGATCATGCGGGCGTGGACCCCGGCCAGCCGCACACCCACCGGCACGTGCACCAGCGGCTGGTCCACCGTCATCCCCATTATCCCGACATCCATCATCGTCATGTCCACTGACCACGCCGCTTCCAATGATCGCCCGGCCACCCGCCTGGCGACCCGGCTGTGCTTCCTGGCCGCCGGTTTCGCCATGGCCTGCTGGGCGCCGCTGGTGCCCTACGCCAAGGCCCGCCTGGGACTGGACGAGGCCTCGCTGGGCCTGCTGCTGCTGTGCCTGGGAATCGGCTCGGTCACCTCCATGCCGCTGACCGGGGCGCTGGTGGGCCGCCTCGGCAGCCGCGTGGTCATCCTGGCGGCGGGGGCCGGTCTGTGCGCCGCCCTGCCGGGTCTGGCCCTGGCCGGCAGCATGCCGGTGCAGGCGCTGTCGCTGCTGCTGTTCGGCGCCTCGCTGGGCGCCATCGACGTGGCCATGAACGTGCATGCCGTGGCGGTGGAAAAGGATGCCGGCGTGCCGCTGATGTCGGGCTTCCACGGGCTGTTCAGCGTCGGCTGCGTGGCCGGCGCCGGCACCATGGCCTCGCTGCTGGCGCTGGGTCTCACGCCCGGCGCCGCCACCGGCATCGCCGTCCTGGCGGTGCTGGCCGCCCTGGGGATGGCGGCGCCGCGTCTGCTGCGTCACACCTCCGGCGGTGAGGCCTCGCCGCTGTTCGTGCGACCCCATGGCGCCGTACTGCTGCTGGGCGCGCTGGCCTTCGTCGCTTTCCTGACCGAGGGCGCCATCCTCGACTGGACCGCCCTGTTCCTGATCGAGACGCGGGGCTTCGCGCCCTGGGCCGGCGGTATCGGCTTCGCCCTGTTCTCGCTGGCCATGACCGCCGGCCGGCTGACCGGTGACCGGGTGGTGGCCGCCCTGGGCGGCCGGCGGGTGCTGCTGTGGGGCGGCCTGCTGGCGGTCGCCGGCTTCGTGGTGCTGGTGGCGGCGCCGTGGGCCATCCTGAGCTTGCTGGGGCTGGTGCTCATGGGGCTGGGGGCGTCGAACCTGGTGCCGGTGCTGTTCAGCGCCGCCGGCCGCCAGCAGGCCATGCCGGTGGGGCTGGCGGTGGCCGCCATGACAACCATCGGCTATGCCGGCATCCTCGCCGGCCCGGCCTTGATCGGCTTCGCCGCCGCCGCGGTGGGCCTGCCGGCGTCCTTCGTCATGCTGGCCGGGCTGGTGCTGTGCATCCCGCTGGCCTCGCGCCGGGTCGCCGCCTGACGGCGGAAACGCAAAAGGCCCCGCCGGCGACGGCGGGGCCTTCGTCGCGTGCGTGGGCTCAGCGGTTCTTGAACGCCGGGCTGCGCTTCTCGCCGAAGGCGGCCATGCCTTCCTTCTGGTCTTCAGTGGCGAAGGCCGACTGGAACAGGCGGCGCTCCAGGTGGATGCCCTGGGCCAGGGTGGTCTCGAAGGCGGCGTTGACGGCCTCCTTGGCCATGTAGGCCAGCGGGCGGCTCATGGAGGCGATGCGCTCGGCCACCTTCACCGCCTCGTCCACCAGGTCGGCCACCGGGATGACGCGGGACACCAGGCCGGCGCGCTCGGCTTCGGCGGCGTCCATCATGCGCCCGGTGAGCACCATCTCCATGGCCTTGGACTTGCCCACGGCGCGAGTCAGGCGCTGGGTGCCGCCGGCGCCGGGAATGGTGCCGATGGTGATTTCCGGCTGGCCGAACTTGGCGTTGTCGGCGGCCAGGATGAAGTCGCACATCATCGCCACTTCGCAGCCGCCGCCCAGGGCATAGCCGGCGACCGCCGCGACCACCGGCTTGCGGCACTTGGTGACGCGTTCCCAGCCGTTGGTGATGAAGTCCTCGATATAGGCGTCCATGTAGGACTTGGACGCCATCTCCTTGATGTCGGCGCCGGCGGCGAAGGCCTTTTCCGAGCCGGTCAGCACGATGGCGCCGATGTCGGCGTCGGCCTCGAAGGCGTCGAGCGCCTGGCCCAGTTCGCGGATCAGCGCGGCGCACAGGGCGTTCATGGCCTTGGGGCGGTTCAGGGTGACCAGACCGACCTGGCCGCGGGTTTCGACGATGATGTTCTCGAACGGCATGGGGGAAATCTCCGCTCTGGCCGGTGTCATTCCGGCGAAATGGTGAAGTGGACCACCAGCGCGCGGCCATCCGCCTCGGTATCGAGCTTCAGCACTTCCGCCTCGCGGCGGTACTGGCTGTCGGATTCACGCGTCCAGCCCAATTGGGGCAGGGTGGTGGCGTAGAATTTCAGGATGTCGGCGGCTTTCACCGCTCCTTTTGCATAGCCTTCGACGATTCGGCCGCCGGGGCTGTCGAACGTCAGCCCCGAGCCCTGCACCTCGGCCAGGCCGGGGGCCAACGGCAGATCCTCGTAGACGCCGAGAAAGCCCTCGGCGTGGGCGGAAACCGCGACGCCGAGACCCAGCGCGAAGGCGATGGAGATGATGGAGAACGTCCGCATGGCACCCAGGGCTATACCATCAACGCTGTTTTTTTCGCACAGAAGAAAGTGGAGCGCCCCGATTGCACGATGCGCCTGACTCCTCCCGTCCTGGCCACGTCGCAGTCACAGCCGGGACAGGCCTGGCCCTCGCGGTCGTAAACGGCGAAGGAATGCTGGAAATACCCCAATTCGCCGGTGGGCTGCACATGATCCTTGAGTGACGATCCGCCGGCGGCGATGGCTTCCGCCAGCACCGCCTTGATGGCCGGCACCAGCCGGGCGATCTCGCGCCCCGTCAGCGAGCCGGCGCTGCGGGTCGGCCGGATGCCCGAGCGGAACAGGCTTTCGCTCACATAGATGTTGCCCAGCCCGGCCACCACCCCCTGGTCCAGCAACGCCGCCTTGATGGGGGTGTTCTTGTCCCGAAGCGCTTCGGCCAGCACCTCCGGGGTGAAGGCATCGGCCAGCGGCTCCGGCCCCAGGCAGGCCAGCAGGGGATGGGCCTCGAGCTGCCCGTCCTCGCACAGGTCCAGCAAGCCGAAGCGGCGCGGGTCGCAGAAGGTCACCATGGTGCCGTCGGCGGTGACGAATTCCACGTGGTCGTGCGGGCCCGGCGGCTCGTTGCGGCCCTTGGTGATGACCATGCGCCCGCTCATGCCCAGATGGCCCAGCATGACCAGCCCTTCATCCAGGCGCACCACCAGATACTTGGCGCGCCGGCCGACGCTCTCGATCAGGCGGCCGGTCAGGCGCTCGGCGAAGCGCGCAGGGAAGGGCTTGCGCAAATCGGGGCGGCGGCAGGTCACGCGGGCCAGCGTGCGGCCTTCCCACACGGCGGCCAGCCCACGGGCGACGGTTTCGACTTCGGGAAGCTCGGGCATAGGGCAAGAGTGGTACAGGCGCGGGCGGGAGTCAAAGGGGTATTTCCAGATTCGCCGCGAAGACGCGAAGGGCACGAAGCGGGCATGCCAGACGGCTTGCTGCCTGCCGATCTTTCCCCCCTCCGCGCACGCTCTGGCAAGGCGCGCGCTTCTGTACTAAGGTGCCGCCACCATGACCGAGACCGACCAGCAGCAGCCCCAGGGCGAGACCCATTTCGGCTTCAAGACCGTGCGCGAGGCGGAAAAGGCCTCGCTGGTGCGCGAGGTGTTCGATTCCGTCGCGCCCAAGTACGACCTGATGAACGACCTGATGAGCGCCGGCGTCCACCGCCTGTGGAAGGCGTCCTTCCTGGATTGGCTGCGCCCGCGCCCCGACCAGACGCTTCTGGACGTGGGCGGCGGCACCGGCGACATCGCCTTCGGCTGGAAGAAGCGCGGCGGCGGTCCGGCGCTGGTGTGCGACATCAACAGGGAAATGCTGGCGGTGGGGCGTGACCGTTCGTTCGACCGCAATCTGGTCGGCGATCTGTCCTGGGTGTGCGGCAACGCCGAATGCCTGCCGGTGGCCGACCGCTCGGTGGACCGCTACACCATCGCCTTCTGCCTGCGCAACGTCACCCATTGGGACAGGGCCATCGCCGAGGCCTACCGGGTGCTGAGGCCGGGCGGGCGCTTCATGTGCCTGGAATTCTCCAAGGTGGTGGTCCCCGGCCTGCGCGAGTTCTACGACCTCTATTCCTTCAACGTGCTGCCCAGGATCGGCTCGCTGGTCGCCGGCAACCGCGAGGCCTACCAGTATCTGGTGGAGAGCATCCGCAAGTTTCCGCCCCAGGAGGAAATGGCCGAGATGGTCCGCGCCGCCGGCTTCGAGCGGGTGGAAGTGCGCAACCTGTCGGGCGGCATCGCCGCCATCCATTCGGGCTGGCGGCTCTGATTTTCGGCGTGCCAGCGCGCCTGTTTGCCCTCGCCGGGCGCGCCCGTCCGGGCGCTTGGCCGCCGCCTCAATGGCGGCAGACCGGCGAACAAGTGATGGAAAAGACCAACGTGTTCGCCGGTAATCCATGATCCGCTCGCTCCGCAATCTGCACCGCCTGCTTACCATCGCCCGCGTGCTGGCGCGCCACGACGCGCTGGACATCGTCGATCTGCCGCTGGCCCAACTGGGCGCCAAGGCGCTGCGGCTGGGCCGCGACCCCATCCATGGCGGCCGCCCCGGCGAGCGCCTGGCCGCCGCCCTGGTGGAACTGGGGCCCACCTTCATCAAGCTGGGCCAGGCCCTGTCCACCCGCGCCGACCTGCTGGGCGAGGAGATGGCGGCCGACCTGTCCGAGCTGCAGGACCGCCTCGCCCCGTTCCCGTTCAAGGAGGCGCGGCGCATCATCGAGGACGAGCTGGAAGCGCCCATCGAGACGCTGTTCCAGAGCTTCGACGAGCAGCCGGTGGCCGCCGCCTCCATCGCCCAGGTGCATTTCGCCGTCACCGCCGAGGGCGAGGAAGTGGCGGTCAAGGTGCTGCGCCCCGGCGTGGAAGCGGCCTTCAAGCGCGACATCGACCTGCTGCGCTGGCTGGCCGAATGGGCCGAACTGACCCAGCCCAAGCTACGCCGCCTGCGCCTAGTGGAAAGCGTCGACACCTTCGAGGAATCCATCCACCTGGAGATGGATCTGCGCTTCGAGGCCGCGGCGGCGGCCGAACTGGCCGAGAACTTCGCCGGCGACGACACCTTCCGGGTGCCCGCCATCGACTGGAGCCGCACCGCCAAGCGCGTGCTGACGCTGGAGCGGGTCAGCGGCATCCCGGTGGACGAGAAGGACGCCATCGTCGCCGCCGGCCTCTCGCTGGACGAAGTGCTGCAGAAGGCGGCGGAGGCCTTCTTCAACATGGTCTTCCGCGACGGCTTCTTCCACGCCGACATGCATCCCGGCAACCTGTTCGTCGACCTGAAGGGCAATCTGGTGGCGGTGGATTTCGGCATCATGGGCCGGGTCGACCTGCCCACCCGGCGCCATCTGGGCGAGATGCTGATCGGCTTCCTCACCGGCGACTACCGCCGCGCCGCCGAAGTGCATTTCGAGGCCGGCTGGGTGCCCGCCGACAAGAGCGTGGACACCTTCACCCAGGCCTGCCGCTCCATCGCCGAGCCCATCATGGGCAAGCCGCTGCACGAGATCTCCATCGCCCGCCTGCTGGGCCAGCTGTTCAAGATCACCGAGCAGTTCGCCATGCAGACCCAGCCGCAATTGCTGATGCTGCAGAAGAGCATGCTGGTGGCCGAGGGCGTCGGCCGGACGCTGGACCCCCGCGTCAACATGTGGGAACTGGCGCGGCCCATGATCGAGACCTGGATGCGGGCCAATCTGGGGCCGCAGGCCCGGGTCAAGGACACCGTGGTCAACGCGGTGGCCACGCTGGAGCGCCTGCCGCGCATGCTGGCCGAAACCGAGAAGGCCTACAGCGCCATGATGAACGGCGGCCTCAAGCTGCATCCCGACACCGTGCGCGCCATGCGCGGCGAGGGGCGCCGCAAGGGCCTGCCCGGCTGGCTGCCCTGGGTCCTGGCGGCGGTGCTGGGCGGCCTGTATCTTTGGAAGTGATCCCCTAATCCGCGCGCGCGGGAAAGGGGAGATACACAACCTGCTTGCACCAAACTACCCCCGGCATTAGGTTAACCACACCTCTTGTCCCGTAATTAGTCGGGGTAATTCCAGTGCTTCACGGCAGGCGCATCCTTCTCGTCCTCTCCGGCGGTATCGCCGCCTACAAATCGCTGGAGCTGATCCGCCGGCTGAAGGAACGCGGTGCGCAGGTGCGCTGCATCCTCACGGCCAATGCCCAGAACTTCGTCACGCCGCTTTCGGTGCAGACCCTGTCGGGGGAAAAGGTGTTCACCGACACCTTCTCGCTGACCGACGAGCACGAGATCGGCCACATCACCCTGGCGCGCGACTGCGATCTGGTGGTGGTGGCGCCGGCCACCGCCAACCTGATCGCCAAGATGGCCACCGGCCTGGCCGACGACCTGGCCTCCACCGCCCTGCTGGTCACCGACCGGCCCATCCTGGTGGCGCCGGCCATGAATTTCCGCATGTGGGAGCATCCCGCCACCCAGGCCAATCTGGCCACCCTGAAGGGGCGCGGCGTGACCACGGTGGGCCCCAATACGGGCATGCTGGCGGAAGGCGAAACCGGCATGGGCCGCATGGCCGAGCCGGCCGAGATCCTGGCCGCGGTGGAGGGCCTGCTGGCCGCCGGCCCGCTCAAGGGCATCAAGGCGCTGGTCACCAGCGGCCCCACCTACGAGCCCATCGACCCGGTGCGCTTCATCGGCAACCGCTCGTCGGGCAAGCAGGGTCACGCCATCGCCGCCGCCCTGGCCCGCCTGGGCGCCGACGTCACCCTGGTCACCGGACCGGTGGAACTGGCCGACCCGCCCGGCATCATCACCGTGCGCGTGGAAACCGCGCGCGAGATGCTGGGCGCTTGTCTCGGCCGGCTGCCGGTGGACGTGGCGGTGTGCGCCGCCGCCGTGGCCGACTGGACCGTGTCCAACGCCACCAAGGAAAAGCGCAAGAAGGAGCCAGGGGCGCCGCCGCCCGTCATCGAACTGGCGCCCAATCCCGACGTCCTGGCCACCCTGTCCGAGCGGGGGCAGGCCCGGCCGCGCCTGGTGGTGGGTTTCGCCGCCGAGACCGAGAAGGTGCTGGAACACGCGAGCGCCAAGCTGGCGCGCAAGAACTGCGACTGGATCATCGCCAACGACGTCTCGCCCGCCACCGGCACCTTCGGCGGTGATTTCAACACCATCCACCTGATCACCCGGGCCGGCACCGAGCCGTGGCCGCGCGCCTCCAAGGCCGACGTGGCCGAGCGGCTGGCCTGGCGCATCGTCGACGCCCTGAAGGGGGAGCATGAGCGTCACCGTCTCCATCCAGCGGCTGCCCCACGCCGCTGAGCTGCCGCTGCCGCGCTACGAGACCGAGCACGCCGCCGGCCTCGACCTGATGGCCTGCATTCCCGCCGACATCACACTGGCGCCGGGCAAGCGGGCGCTGATCCCCACCGGCTTCGCCATCGCCCTGCCGGTGGGCACCGAGGCGCAGGTGCGGCCGCGGTCCGGCCTGGCGGCCAAGCACGGCGTCACCGTGCTCAATTCGCCCGGCACCATCGATGCCGATTACCGCGGCGAGATCGCCGTCATCCTCATCAATCATGGCGAAGCCGCCTTCACCATCACGCGCGGCATGCGCATCGCCCAGATGGTGGTGGCGCCGGTGGCGCAGGCCGCGCTGGTGGAGACGGCCGAACTGCCGCCCACCCGGCGCGGGGCCGGCGGCTTCGGTTCCACGGGCACCGGACAGGGATAGGAGAGTCGAAGGACATGCTGCGACCGTCGAAGAAGATGCTGTTCGCCATCGAGGCGGTGCTGGACATCGCCTATCACGCCGGCGGCGAGCCGGTGCAGAGCCGCGAGATCACCCGGCGCCAGGGCATTCCGCGCCGCTATCTCGAGCAGACCCTGCAGCAGTTGGTGCGCTCGGGCATCCTGGTGGGCGTGCGCGGGCCGCGCGGCGGCTACCGGCTGGCCCGCGAGCGCCGGCGCATCTCGGTGGGCGAGATCGTCCGGGTGGTGCGCGCCATGGAAACCGCCGAGGACCCCTATCAGGACATGCCCGCCTCGGACCTGGGCAAGAGCGTCATCCGCCCCATGTGGGGCGAACTGGCCGACGAGATCATGACCCGGCTGGATGCCATCACGGTCGACGACCTGTGCATGCGCTCGTACAAGTCGGGCATTCCCTCCGAGGCCCACGCCAAGTTGGACTTCATCATCTGATCTCTTGCCCATACGTTGCGTTGGTGTAGACTGTAGTTAAGGTGCAAATTACACTTCGGAACGGGGAAATATCATGAGCGAGTTTCGCGGTCGCATCTATGACTCCATCGTGGACACCATCGGCGGCACGCCGCTGGTCCGCTTCAAGAAGCTGGCCGCCGAAGCCGGCGCCAAGGCCGACATCATCGGCAAGCTGGAATTCTTCAATCCGCTGTCGTCGGTGAAGGACCGCATCGGCTTCGCCATGATCGAGGCGGCCGAGCAGTCGGGCGCGCTGAAGCCCGGCGCCACCATCGTCGAGCCCACCTCGGGCAACACCGGCATCGCGCTGGCCTTCGTCGCCGCCGCCAAGGGCTACCGCCTGATCCTGACCATGCCGGAAAGCATGTCGCTGGAACGCCGCAAGATGCTGACCCACCTGGGCGCCGAGATCGTGCTGACTCCGGCGTCGAAAGGCATGACCGGCGCGGTCAAGGAGGCCGAGCGCCTGCAGGGCGAAATCCCCGGCGCGGTGATCCTGCAGCAGTTCAAGAACCCGGCCAATCCGGCCATCCATGAGCGTACCACCGCCGAGGAAATCTGGAAGGACACCGACGGCAAGGTGGACTTCATCGTCTCCGGCGTCGGCACCGGCGGCACCATCTCCGGCATCGGCCACGTGCTCAAGGCCCGCAAGCCCGGCCTCAAGCTGGTGGCGGTGGAGCCCGAGGACAGCCCGGTGCTGTCCGGCGGCGCCCCCGGCCCCCACAAGATCCAGGGCATCGGTGCCGGCTTCGTGCCGGACATTCTGGACAAGGGCGTGATCGACGAGGTCCTGCAGATCGGCAACGAAACCGCCTTCACCACCGCCCGCAAGGCGGCCAAGGTGGAAGGCATCCCGGTGGGCATTTCGTCGGGCGCCGCCCTGGCCGCCGCCATCGAGCTGGGCTTGCGCCCCGAGAACGAAGGCAAGCTGATCGTCGCCATCATCCCCAGCTTCGCCGAGCGCTATCTCTCCACCGCGCTGTTCGATCAGGGCTGAGGTGATGTATAACCCTCTCCCACTCAGTGGGAGAGGGTGGCGCGAATGCGCCGGGTGAGGGAGCCGCAGACAAGGTGCCGTGCGGCTCCCTCACCCTCCCATCTTCGATGGGCCCCTCCCTCTCCCGCTCTGGTGGGAGAGGGTTATTCATTTCGGGTGCTCCATGGATTTCAGCGAAGACCAGATCCGCCGCTACGCCCGCCACATCATCCTGCCCGAGATGGGTGGGACCGGTCAGGCCAGGCTGTTGCAGTCCCGCGTGCTGGTGGTGGGGGCGGGTGGACTGGGCTCGCCGGTGATCCAGTACTTGGCCGCCGCCGGCGTGGGCACCATCGGCGTGGTGGACGACGACGTGGTGGACCTGTCCAACCTGCAGCGCCAGGTGCTGCACACCACCACCCGGCTGGGGCTGCCCAAGGTGGACAGCGCGGCCGATGCGGTGGCCGCCCTCAATCCCGACGTCCGGCTGGTGCCCATCCGGGCGCGGCTGGACAAGGACAACATCCGCGCCATCCTGCGCGACTACGATGTGGTGGCCGACGGCTCGGACAACTTCCCCACCCGTTTCCTGGTCAACGACGCCTGCCGGCTGGAGGGCAAGACCCTGGTGTCCGCCGCCATCCTGCGCTTCGACGGCCAGCTCTCCACCTACCGCCCCGGTGGGCCGTGCTACCGCTGCATCTACCGCGAGGAACCACCCGAAGGCTCGGTGCCCACCTGTTCGTCGGCCGGGGTGCTGGGCGCCATGGCCGGCACCATGGGCAGCCTGCAGGCAACCGAGGTGGTCAAGGAACTGTTGGGCATCGGCGATTCCATGGCCGGCCGCCTGCTCATTTACGATGCCTTGTCGGTGACCTTCCGCGTGGTCAAGGTGCCGCGCGATCCCGGCTGTCCGCTGTGCGGCGACCATCCCGCCATCACCGACCTGTCGGCCCATGGGAGCACCGCCCATGTCTGTGGATAGGCTGTCGCTGGTGGTGTTCTCGGGCGATTTCGAACGGGTGCACTACGCCCTGGTCATGGCCGCCGCCGCCGTGGCCACCAACAAGCCGGTCACCCTGTTCTTCACCATGGGCGCGGCCAAGGCGCTGGTGGGCAGGGACGGCTGGCGCGCCCTGCCCGGCGCCGACCTGGACGGCACCTTCAAGGAACGCGGAATCGGCACCTTCGAGGAGTTGCTGGAGGCCTGCGTGGCCTTGGGTGTCACCTTCATGGTGTGCGAGACGGGCCTGAAGGCCCTGGGTATCGACGAGGCCACCCTGCGCGACGACGTTCCCATCACCCAGGGCGGCGTGGTCACCTTCCTGGCCGATGCCAGCAAGGACGGGGCGATGCTGTTCGTGTGAACCGCCGCCTCAGTCCGGATAGCGGATCTCGATCACCTCCAGCACCTCGATGCCGCCGGGCGCGCGCAGGTTGACGGTGTCGCCCTCGTAGGCCTTCAGCAGGGCGCGCGAGATGGGGGCGATCCAGCTGATCTTGCCGTGGTCCAGGTTGGCCTCGTCGATGCCGACGATGGTGATGGTCTTCTCCTCGCCCCTGGAATTGGCATAGGTGACGGTGGCGCCGAAGAACACCTGGTCGCGGTTGGTCTGGGCCGCCGGGTCGACCACCTTGGCGCTCTCGATGCGCTTGGTCAGGAAGCGGATGCGGCGGTCGATCTCGCGCAGGCGCTTCTTGCCGTAGATGTAGTCGCCGTTCTCCGAGCGGTCGCCGTTGCCGGCCGCCCACGACACCACTTCCACCACCTTGGGCCGCTCGACGCGGGTCAGCTGGCGCAGTTCGTCCTGCAATGCCTGGAAGCCGGCCGGGGTGACGTAATTGGGCGAGCCCTTGGGGATGGGCGTGGCCCCCTCGGGGAGGTCGTCGCCGTCGTCGCTTTCCTTGGTGAACGCCTTGCTCATTTCTTCTCAGAAGCCCTCAGGCGCCGGGCGGGCGCATCCGCGCCCTTGGCTCCCCCTCCGACTTCCCTCCTTGCTTCGCTTCGTCGTCGCTTCGGGCGCCTCAACGGCGCAATCGGCCTGCGGCCTTCAAAAGCCGAAGGCCCCGGATCGCTCCGGGGCCTTGCTGATCTAGGTCCGGCCGGAGCCGTTTCAAAGCATGCTGGCGAGTACGCGGTCCGGCGGGTTGTGGCCGTCGGCGAAGGTCTTGATGTTGATGATGACCTTCTCGCCCATGTCCACGCGGCCTTCCAGGGTGGCCGAGCCCAGATGGGGCAGCAGCACCACGTTGTCCAGTTCCAGCAGCTTGGGATTCACCGCCGGCTCGTGCTCGAACACGTCCAGGCCGGCGCCGGCGATCTCCTTGCGCTGCAGCATGCGGGTCAGCGCGTTCTCGTCCACGATCTCGCCGCGCGAGGTGTTGATCAGGTACGAATGCGGCTGCATCAGCTTGAGCCGGCGGGCGCTCAGCAGATGGAAGGTGGCCGGGGTGTGGGGCGAATGGATGGTGAGCACGTCCATGCGCGCCAGCATCTGGTCCAGGCTCTCCCAGTAGGTGGCCTCCAGCTCGTGCTCGATGTCGGGATGGACGCGCTTGCGGTTGTGGTAGTGGATGGACATGCCGAACGCCTTGGCGCGGCGCGCCACCGCCTGGCCGATGCGGCCCATGCCGATGATGCCCAGGCGCTTGCCCCAGATGCGGTGGCCCAGCATGAAGGTGGGGCTCCAGCCGCTCCAGTCGCCCGAACGCATCAGCCGCTCGCCCTCGGCCAGCCGGCGCGGCACCGCCAGAATCAGCGCCATGGTCATGTCGGCGGTGTCCTCGGTCAGCACGCCGGGGGTGTTGGTGACAGTGATGCTGCGCGACCGCGCAGTGGCGAGGTCGATATGGTCCACGCCGGTGCCGAAATTGGCGATCAGCTTCAGATTGGGGCCCGCCTGGCTGAGGATGGCGGCGTCGATGCGGTCGGTGATGGTGGGGACCAGCACGTCGGCGCTCTTGACCGCTTCGATCAGCTCGGGCTTGGTCAGTTGATGGTCGTCGAGGTTGAGCCGCGTCTCGAACAATTCCATCATGCGAGTTTCGATGGCGTCGGGCAGCTTTCTGGTGACGACGACGAGGGGCTTCTTTTGTGCCATTGGTTTTCTCCTCCCGGGACCCCGTTCGAGTGTCACGACCTATCAAGACGGTGAAGTCTTGTCCAGTGAAGTGTTACACCTGGGCGCTTCTTGACCGCGCGGATGGGTCGACCCCTATAATGTGCCGGATGGGTAACATCTTTTGGGGCTTCGCGCGGATGAACCTGAGACTCCGCTTAACAATTTGCGTCGGACTTGGGTTGTTGTTCGCGTCGACCGGGGCAAGTGCCGGCGAAACCAGCGGCCTGCCGCTGCCGCGTTTCGTCTCCTTGCGCTCGGACGAAGTGAATTTGCGCACCGGGCCGGGCGTTCGCTACCCCATCGACTGGATCTACGCGCGCAAGGACCTGCCGGTGGAAGTCATCGCTGAATTCGAAGCGTGGCGCAAGATACGCGATTGGCAGGGCACGGAGGGATGGGTCCACCAATCCATGTTGACCGGCCGGCGCATGATGGTGGTCATGGGGCAGGCCCGCAGCCTGCGCTCGTCGGACGCCGAATCCTCGGACCCGGTGGCGGTGGTGGAGGCCGGGGTGCTGGGCCGCATCCTGCAATGCCCGCGCAACCGCGACTTCTGCCGGGTCGAGATCGAGCATACCCAGGGCTGGATGCGCCGTGACGAGCTCTGGGGCGTCTACAAGGGCGAGTGGATCGAATAGCCCCCCTTGACGGCGCCCGGCGCGGCTTCCCAAGTGGCCCCCATCGTCAATCCACACGGGAGAACGCACCATGCCCGAGCGCGGAGCCATGGACGAACGGGGGTTGGGTTACGAGGAAGACCTGGCCGCCGCCAACGCCGCCGAATTCAGCGAGGATGGCGCCGACATGCTGTTGCCCGGCCTAGCCGACAGCGTAGTCGGCTCGGCCGGCGACCCCGAGGAGGCGTTGGCCATGTGCCGCGACCTCGCCAACGCGGAAGACCTGGACGATGACCAATACCTGGCCCTGGTGGCGCTGGTGGAGGAGGCCACCGGCTGGGAACTGCCAGAGGAGGGCTAGTATTCCCGTCCCAGCCGCGGCTCCCATCCCCGGGTGCGGAACGCGCGGGCCAGGGCGACGGTGACGCAGATGGCCAGCCACGAGCCGGCCACGGCGTCGGACAGGTAGTGGACGGTGGTGACCACCCGGCTGAGCGCCACCAGCACGGCGATGGACAGCCACATGACGTCGTAGCGGGGGAAGATGATCAGCAGCGCGGTCATGGCGGCGAAGCCGGCTTGGCTGTGTCCCGACGGGAACGAGTTCATGCCCCAGGCGCGGCTGAAGAAATTGAAGCCGTACAGATCCTCGTCGAACAGGTAGCGCGGGCGGTAGCGGCCCAGGCCGAACTTGACGGCGTTGCTGATCAGTCCCGAGATGGCGATGGACAGGAACAGGAAGCCGGGCGTCACCGCCAGCCGGCGCAGACGGTCCCGCGCCGCCAGGCTGGCGGCGCGCAGGGACGCCAGCATCAGCCCGGCCCAGGCCAGCCCGGCGGGCACCAGGTACAGCTGCGCCTCGCCCAGGCGGGTGACCACCTTGAAGAAGCCCTCCACCTCGCCGCCCACATGGGCTTTCAGCACCCGCGCCAGCGGCCGGTCGAACGCCCACATGGAAAGCATGCAGAACAGCGCCACATAGACGAACGACCACAGCAGCGGCCACTCGCGGGTGCGCCGCCATTGCCGGCCCAGGGCGGCGCGCAGCGGGGCGGCCTGGCGCCAGCCATCGGCCACGGCCAGGGTCACGCCTTCCCAGGCCAGCTGGCTGCGCTCCATCAGCGACAGGATTCCGCGGCGGAAGCTCATGGCGCCCTCACCCCCAGCACCACCAGGCTGGTGGGTTTGCCGCGCGAATAGTTCAGGCCGTCCGCATGGCCGAAATCCTCCACCTCCAGGTTCAGCTTGGCGGCGGCGGCGAAGAAGGCGGGCAGTTCGCGGTCGCTCACCACCACCAGGGCGCGGCGGTTGGCGGCCAGATGTTCGGCGGCGCCGGCGCCGTTGGTGAAGCGGGTGCCGGTGCCCAGCAGGAAGACCAGGCTGGGCTCGGAATAGCCGGCGGCGGCCACCGGCCCGTCCGAGCCGATGGTGGCGACGATGCGCGCTGCTCCGCGCGACAGGAACAGCTTGTCCAGCGATGGCGCTACCCCCTGGAAGGCCACCGGGAAGGTGGCGGCGGCGGTCAGCGCCAGGGCCAGGGCGGCGGTGACGATCTGGCCGCGCCAGGCCAGGATGGCGGGTAGCAGGGTGGCCAGGGCGATGCCGATGGCGGCCGGCACGGTGGCGGGATCGAAGCCCGCGCCGAACCGGATGGGCAGCACCACCATGGCGGCGGCCAGCCCCAGGCCGATCAGCGTCCATACGGCGTACCACGCCTTGGCGGCGCGGTGGCGGAAGGCCTCGATCCCCTCGCAGGCCAGGGCGGCGATCATCAGCGCCAGGGCGGGGAACGCGGGCAGCACGTAATGGGGCAGCTTGGTGGGGATCAGCTCGAACATCACCCAGGTGGGCACCGCCCAGGCGAGCAGCACGCGGAAGGCCAGGCGCTTGCGCTGCGCCCAGGCCCGCGCCGCCGCCGGCCACAGCAGCAGCGAGGCCGGCCAGAAGGTGGCCGAGGCCAGCAGCAGGTAGAGGCCGGGGAAGCCGCCGTGGCTTTCCTGGGCGCCCAGCAGCTTGGGCAGCAGGTCGCCCTTGACCGCCTCGCCCACGAAGGCGCCGCCGGTGGCCGAGGACACCGCCACGAACCACGGCGCCGCGATGGCGGCGGCCACCGCCGTGCCCAGCACCGGCTTCATGGTCTGGAACCAGCGGATGTTGCGGTCGGCGATCCACAGGGTGGCCAGGGTCAGCAGGCTGATCACCGGCACCACCGGGCCCTTGACCAGGATGCCGGCACCCTGGGCCAGCCAGAAGGCCAGGGCCTCGGCGGTGCCCGGCGCCATCATCCGGTTGGCGGTCATGGGGCCGGCGCCACCGCCGCAGCCTCCGCCGCCCGCGCCTTGCGCCTCGCGTGCCTTGGCCCAGACGTAGAAGCGCGCCAGGGTGCCCTGCGCCGCCACCGCGCAGGCCAGCAGCAGGGCGTCGCTCTTGCCCTGGTGGGCCTCCAGCGTCAGCATCAGCGACGAGGCCAGCAGCACGCCGGCCAGCAGGGCCGGGCGCTCGCCGATCAGGCCGCGGCCGAAGGCGAAGGTCATCAGCACCGCCGCCCAGGCCGCCAGCGCCGAGGGCAGGCGGTAAGGCCACACGCTGGTGGAGGCCGGATGGGACAGCGCCTTGACCGCGACGGCCTGCAGCCAGTAGGTGCCGGCCGGCTTCTTCGCCCGCATATCGTCCTGGAACTGGATGCGGATGTAGTCGCCGCTTTCCAGCATCTGGCGGGTGGCCTGGATGAAGCGCGACTCGTCGCGGTCCATGGGTGGCAGGGCGGCCAGGCCGGGCAGGTACAGCACCAGGCAGAGCAGGGAAAGCGCGAGATAGGGGCGGATGCCGCCGGTCAGTCGATGCACTACGGGAATCCCTCGGGGGTTCGGTCCTCTTCTACACCATGAAGGGCGCCGCCGATCAAGAGGAGAGCCTCGCAGCGCCGGCCGGTGCTCCCCATGTCATGCACCGACATCCGCGTGGGAGGCGTCCATGGCCGAGATCGACAGCGTCCGCCGTTCCTTGCTGGCCGGACTGGCCGGCGTGCCGCTGGCCGCCATCCTGGCCGATCCCGTGCTGGCCCAGGCGGCGGCCCAGACCACCCGCAGCCAGACCATCACCACGCCCGCCGGGCGCGAGGTCACCGCCGCCCTGGCCCGCCCCGACAAGCCGGAGGGCCGGCTGCCGGTGGTGATGCTGATCCACGAATGGTGGGGGTTGAACGACCAGATCAAGGCCATGGCGGTGGAGTTGTCCCGCCAGGGCTTCCTGGCGGTGGCGGTGGACCTGTTCCAGGGCAGGGTGGTGACCGATGCCGAGGAGGCCCGCGCCTTGGTGGAAAAGGTCAATCCGGAGGAAGCGGCCGACACCCTGGCGGCCTGGGCGCAATGGGCGCGCAACCATCCCGACGGCAACCGCAGGCTGGGCGTGGTGGGGTGGTGCTTCGGCGGCGGCTGGGCGCTGAACGCGGCCACCATCGCCCCCATCGACGCCACCGTGGTCTATTACGGCCGCGTCAACCTGCCGCCCGACCGGCTGGCCCGCCTCAGGGGGCCGGTGCTGGCCCATTTCGCCCGCCAGGACCAGTTCATCAATGCCCAGGTGGTGGCCGATTTCGAGCGCGCCATGAAGGAGGTGGGCAAGCCCTATACCCTGTACTGGTACGACGCCGGCCATGCCTTCGCCAATCCCACCGGCAACAATTACCGTCGCGCCGACGCCCGGCTGGCGTGGCAGCGCACGGTGGAGTTCCTTAGGAAGGAGTTGGGGTAACATCCCTCTCCCATTCCATGGGAGAGGGAGGGGCCGCCGCGTAGCGGTGGGAGGGTGAGGGAGCTACGAAGCACCTCGTCCTCGGCTCCCTCACCCGGCGCTAAAGCGCCACCCTCTCCCGCGCGGGAGAGGGAAAAATGGTCAGCGCACCGCGCCGAAGCCGGCGGGGACGGCGGCACCGCCCAGGTTGCGGCAATAGATGCCGCGCTGGTCGGGGATGGGCTTGAAGCGGTCCGAGATGCCCAGCACGGTCTCGGCGCCGCCCAGGTAGAGGAAGCCGTCGTCGGGCATGACCTTGCTGATGTTGTCCAGCACGCGGCTCTTGGTGGGCTGGTCGAAATAGATCAGCACGTTGCGGCAGAACACTACGTCGAACTGCCCCAGCGATTTGAGGTCGTGCAGCAGGTTGTACTCGCGGAACTGGACCATGGCGCGGATCGACGGATCGATCTGCCACATCTCATTGTTCTTCTTGAAGTACTTGACCAGCAGCTGGATGGGCAGGCCGCGCTGCACCTCAAACTGGGAGTACAGGCCGGCCTTGGCCTTCTCCAGCATCTCGTTGGAGATGTCGGTGCCGACGATCTCGACCTTCCAGCCGGGCATCTTGGGCGCCTCTTCCTTCAGGATCATGGCGAGGCTGTAGGCCTCCTGACCCGAGGAGCTGGCGGCCGACCAGATGCGGAAGCTCTTCTTGGCGGCCCGGCTTTGCAGCATGGCCGGCAGCACCACGTCCTTGAACTGGTCGAACGGCTTGATGTCGCGGAAGAAGAAGGATTCGTTGGTGGTCATCGCCTCGGTGACCTCGCGCAGGAGGTCTTCGCCGGCGGTGCGCAAGGACGCCATCAGGTCTTCCAGGCCCTTCATGCCGCGCTTGCGCGCCACCGGGGTCAGGCGTGATTCCAGCAGATAGGCCTTGTCACGGGTGATCACCAAGCCGGAACGGTCCTTCAGCAGCTTGGCGATGAAGTCGAAATCCTCTGGCCGCATGGCTCTAGCGCCTCGACGCCAGCTTGATCATCCAGGGCGCGATCTCGGGCAGCGGCAGCACGGCGGAACAGATGCCGGCATTGGCCGCCGCGCCGGGCATGCCCCAGACGACGGAGGTTGCTTCATCCTGGGCGATCACGGTGCCGCCCCCTGCACCACCACCTGGCCGCCCTTGGCCCCGTCGGCGCCCATGCCGGTCAGGACCGCCACCAGCACGCGCTTGCCGTAGGCGGCGGAAATGCTGCGCAGCATGGGATCGACGGCGGGGCGACAGAAATTCTCAGGCGGGTTCTTGTTCAGGCGGATGATCTTGTCGGCGCCCTTGGTCTCCACCAGCATGTGGAAGTCGCCGGGCGCGATGTAGACGCGGCCGCCCTTGATCACCTCGCCGTCGACGCCTTCCTTGGCGTCCCAGCCCGACACCCGGCTGATGTGCTCGGCCAGGATGGTGGTGAAGGTGGCAGGCATGTGCTGGGTGATCAGGATCGGCTGCTTCACCGTGCCGGCGCGCATGGTGCCCAGCAGGTTGAACAGCGCCTGCGGGCCGCCGGTCGAGCTGCCGATGGCGATGACGTCGGGCACTTCGGGCGTGTGGCTGCGCAACTGGACCGGCCCCTGCGGATGCAGGGCGCTGGGCCGCGGCAGGGGCGCGGCCGGGCGCGGCGCACTGGACACGCCGGGGCGGGCCTTGCGGCTGGGGTCGCGGCGGCGCGCTTGGCCCAGGGCCTTGACCTTGGCCAGCAATTCGCTCTTGAAGTCCATGCCGCCGGCCAGTTCGCGGGTGGCGGTGGGCTTGGGGATGTAGTCGGCGGCGCCCATCTCGAGCGCGCGCATGGAAATGTCGGCGCCCTTCAGGGTCAGCGTCGACTGCATGATGATGCGCACACCCGGATCGGCGGCAAGCAGCTTGGGCAGCGCGGTCATGCCGTCCATCACCGGCATCTCGATGTCCAGCACGATGACGTCGATTTCCTGGCGCTCCAGCGCCGACAGCGCCATCTGGCCGTTGCCCACCGAGGCAATGACGGCAATGCCCGGGTCTTCTTCGAGGATGCGGGTGACCAATCCCCGGACAACCGCCGAATCGTCCACCAGCATGACGCGGATCTGATCGGCGGTGCCGTTTGCCGGCGAGGTGGCGGGGTCTAAGGCCATGGAAGCGGGGCGTCCTTGAAACGGAATAAGGGACAGGCGCTCAGAGCAGCCCGACTTGCGAGAACTTGGCCTGCAGGATTTCGCTGTCGAAAGGCTTCATGATGTATTCGTTGGCGCCGGCGGTGATGGCCTCCTGGATGTGGTCGATGTCGTTCTCGGTGGTGCAGAATACCACCACCGGCTTGTCACCACCCGGCAGCTTGCGCAGCTCGCGCAGGAAGTCGATGCCGTTCATCACCGGCATGTTCCAGTCCAACAGTACCGCGTCGGGCATGTTGGCCTTGCATTGATCGAGCGCCTGCTGCCCGTCCTCGGCCTCGGCCGTGGTGAAGGCGAGCTCATGCAGGATTTTCCGGGCCACCATGCGGATGACCTTGGAATCATCGACGATCAGACAGGACTTCATGCCCTCATAGCCTCCTCGGGCAAGGCGCCAACGCCCCAGGCGCGCCTTGCCGGTAAACCCGCCCTGGATACTTGGTCTATACTCTTACTATTCGTTCCTGTTGAAATCCAGCAGCTTGGCTACGTCCAGCACCACAAGCAGCTTGTCCTCAAGCCGATAGATACCCGCCGAGAACTCACGCCACATGGGGTCCAGCGTCGGCGGGTTGCGTTCGAACTTGGCGGCGGGCAGGGACAGCACCTCGCCCACCTGGTCGACCATCAGCGAATACAGCTCGCCGCCCTGGTCCACCACCACGCTCATGCCCTTGTTGTCGCCGCCCTGGTTGGGCAGGCCGAGGCGCAGGCGTACGTCGATGGCGGTGACGATGCGGCCGCGCAGGTTCAGCGACCCCGCCACCTCGCGCGGGGCCAGCGGGATGCGGGTGATCTTCTGCGGGCCCAGCACGTCCTGGACCGTCAGCACCGGGATGCCGAACAGCTGGCCCTCGATGTACATGGTCACGTAGTCCTGGGTCTCCGGAGCGGCGAGCTCGGTTCCAGGGCGCTTTCCGGCGGGGACGATCTGGTTCACTTCGTGGCCCCCTAAACGGGCGTTGATCCATCATGGCGAAGGGGTTGCGAAGGAGGGTCATGCGGCCCCCTTGATCGCGGCGAGCGTGGTGGCGATGGTGGTCAGCAGCGAGTCGCGGTCGAACTTGGCGACGTAGTCGTTGAAGCCCACTTGGCGGCCGCGCTCGAAGTCCTTCTCGGTGGCGTGGCTGGACAGCGCGATCATGGGGGTCGCCTGCCAGCGGCCCTCGGCGCGGACGGCGGCGGCGAAATCGAAGCCGCTCATGCCCGGCATCTCGATGTCGCTGATGATCATGTCGAAGTCGTGGCCCTGCTCGCGCAGTTGCAGCGCCCGGTCGGGCCCTTCCACCGCGACCACCTCATAGCCGGCCACACCCAGCAGCGGGGTCAGCAGGTTGCGGAAGAACGGGCTGTCGTCCACCAGCAGGATGCGCGGCTGCAGATGCTCCTCGGCGCCGTATTCCTTGTCGTTGCGGCCGAACCAGTCGCCGAAGGCCTGCGGCAGGTAGTAGCCCGCATCGATGATGGTGGTGGCCTTGCCGGCGATGACGGCGGTGCCGATGACGCCGGGATTGTCGGCGGTCAGCTCCACCTTCAGGCGGTCCTCGACGATGTCGACGATCTCGTCCACCACCAGGCCCATGGTGTGGTCGCGGTCCGAGAACACCAGCACCGGCTGGCGGCCTTCGTCGCGGAAGTGGGTCGAACCGTCGATGGCCACCAGCGGCATGAGGTGGCCGCGGTACTGCACCATGGGCTTGCCGTGGCTGTACTCGACTTCCTTGACCTCGATCTCCTCCAGGCGGGCCACCAGGGCCAGGGGCACCGCCTTGAGGTCGTCGCCGCCGGCGCGGAACACCAGCAGCGAGGTCTTGGCGTCGCCGTGCATGTCGCGCACCACGGTCTGTTCGGTGGTCTGGCCGCCGCCCAGCAGCGCGGATTCGCCGGTGGCGCCGGCGATGCCGTTGGGGTCCAGGATCATGATCACCGAGCCGTCGCCCAGGATGGTGTTGCCCGAGAACATGGAGATGTGGCGCAGGATCGGCGCCACCGGCTTGACCACGATTTCCTCGGTGTCGAACACGCGGTCGACGATGATGCCGAAGGTGTAGGTGCCCACCTGGGTGACGACGATGAAGGTCTCCTGCACCGACTGCTCGTCGTTCAGGCGCAGCAGCTTCTTCAGCGACACCAGCGGCAGCAGGCGGTCGCGCAGGCGCAGCACCGGCGCGTTGTTGATCATCTCGATGCCGTGCTCGGAATTGGCGGTGGTGCGCACCAGCTCCAGCACGCTGATCTGCGGGATGGCGAAGCGCTCGCTGGCGCATTCCACGATCAGGGCCGAAACGATGGCCAGGGTCAGCGGGATCTTGATGACGAAGGTCGAGCCCTTGCCCGGGAAGGACTTCAGGCTCGACGGTGCCGCCGATCTTCTCGATGTTGGTGCGGACGACGTCCATGCCGACGCCGCGCCCCGACACCGAGGTCACCTTTTCGGCGGTGGAAAAGCCGGCCTTGAAGATGAACTGGTAGATCTGCTGGGGCGTCATCGTCTCCAGTTCGGACTCGGTGGAAAGCCCGTTGGCGATGGCCTTCTGCTTGATGCGGTCCAGGTTGAGGCCGCGGCCGTCGTCGGAAATCTCGATGATGATGTGGCCGCCCTCGTGGAAGGCGTTCAGCACCACCTTGCCCACTTCCGGCTTGCCCGCCTTCTTGCGCTCCTCCGGCCCTTCCAGGCCGTGGTCGGCGGAGTTGCGCACCATATGGGTCAGCGGGTCCTTGATCAGCTCAAGCACCTGGCGGTCCAGCTCGGTCTCGGCGCCCAGCATCTGCAGGTCGATCTTCTTGCCCATTTCGACCGAGAGGTCGCGGACGATGCGCGGCAGCTTGGCCCAGGCGTTGCCGATGGGCTGCATGCGCGTCTTCATCACCCCTTCCTGCAGGTCGGTGGTGATGTGCGACAGGCGCTGCAGCGGCGCGGTGAACTCGCTGTCGTCACGGCCGCGCACCATCTGGAGCAGCTGGTTGCGGGTCAGCACCAGCTCGGACACCAGGGTCATCAGGTTTTCCAGCAGCTCCACGTTGACGCGGATGGTCTGGGCGGCGACGGCGGATTCCTTGGCCTCGCCGGCCTGGGCGGCGGGGGGCGAGTCCTTGAGCACGGCGGGCGGGGCGGCGGTGGGGGCGGGGACGCCGGCCTTGACCTCGGGGGCCTTGGCCTCGGGTTCCGGCGCGGGTGCGGCGGCGGCCTCCTTGGCGGCCTGGGCGGCGGCTTCCTTGGCGCGCTCCTTGGCCATCTCGGTCAGGATGTCGGTTTCCGAGGCGGCCTTCTTGCCGGCGGCGTAGGCGGCTTCCACCTCGGCCAGCAGGTCGGCGGCGACCGGGAAGGGGCGATCCTCTTCAGCAGGGGCGGCGGCGGGCGCGGCGGCCGACGGCTGGTAACGCCCCTCGGCCATGGCGTTGAGCTTCTCGATCAGGTCTTCGTCGCTGCCTTCCGGCTCGCACTCGTTCTGCTCCAGGTGGCCCAGGATCAGCTTGATGCGATCGATGGCCTGCAGGATCAGGGTCACCGCGTCGGGGGTGACCTCCAGCTCGCCGTCGCGGAACTTGCCGAGCACATTCTCGGAGGCGTGGGCCACGTGCTCCAGGCGGGGCAGGCCGAGGAAGCCGCAGGTGCCCTTGATGGTGTGGACCAGGCGGAAGATGTTCTGCAGAATCCCCGGTTCCGGGTTCTGTTCGAGCTTGACCAACTCGACGTCGAGCACGGAAAGGCTTTCCGATGTCTCGGTCAAAAATTCGCTCAGGAGATCATCCATGGTCGACTCCAGGCTCCGCACCCTAAAATCACCGCCGCGCGCCACTAGCCATTCGCCCCCTGGGCACACGGGCAGCAACTTCGACTAATATCACGGTCCTGCTAGCTTTAGAAGAACCCTAACCCTCCGAAGGAGATACTCCTCCGTTGGGAGGGGACGACAGTCCTTCGACCGTCAAAGCGAGCCCTTCGGCCGTCAATTCCACCTTCAAGCGACCGCCCATCCGTTCGGCCAGGACCTGGGCGAAGCGGGCCTGTCCGCCACGCGGACCCGTGGGCTGGGCGCCGTCGGCCAGCACCTGCCGGGCCTCGTCGCTCAGCGCGGCGGGCTCGCCATGGGCGACGACGCGGAGACGGCCGCCCTCCAGCCCGATGCGGATGCGGCCGCCGCGCGGCAGCGCGTCCTTGGCCAGCAGCACCAGGTTGAGCAGTAGGCGCGCCGTGGCGCCGTCCACCGCCACCGGCGGCTCCGGCCACGACAGGGCGATACCCGGCGAGGCGGCCGACACCTGGGTGGCCAGATAGTTTTCCATCAGGTCGCGCAGCACGGCGCTGGCCTGCGGGCTCGAGGCGGCGGGGCCCAGGGTGGCGCGGAAGAACTTCAGCCGTTGGGCGGCGCCGGCGGCGGCGCCGGCCACCAGGCCCAGGGTCTCGGGATCGGGCGCCTCGTCCAGATCCTCGAACAGTTCGGCGCCGGCGGCGGCGGCGCCGACCGGGCCCGAGAGGTCATGGCAAAGGCGGGCACACAACAATTCGGCGAGCTGCAAGGGATCCATGAGGCGACGCCCGGCCCGTTTCGGCTGTTCAAACCATACGAAAGTAACGTACCAGCGTTGCCTGTGGCTGCGAAGGAGATTCGTCGAAAGCGGATGTGAAGCTTCCCGGACAACCCCAGATGGGATCAGCCGGCGGTTTCCGCCGCCAGCCAGGCCTGGAACATCAGCGCGTGCCACAATTCGCCCTGCCAGTCCCTGGCCCCCGAGCGGTGGTCGTGCCAGCATCCGGCAACCAGGGCGGCGTCGAGCAGGCCCTGGCGCCGCATCAGGTCTTCCGACAGCAGGTCGTCGGCCCAACCCTTGAGAGGACCGGACAGCCAGCGGCCGATGGGCACCCCGCCGCCCGTCCCGGGCCGGCCCACCAGTTCGCGCGGGACATAACGGGACAGCACGTCGCGCAGCACCGCCTTGCCGGTGGTCCCCTCGATCTTCATGGCGGCGGGCAGGCTCCAGGCGAATTCCGCCACCGCGTGGTCGAGGAAGGGCTGGCGCGCCTCCAGCGACGCCGCCATGGCGGCGCGGTCGGTCCTGACGCACAGGTCGTCGGGCAAATAGCCCAGCGTGTCCACCACCATCACCGTCAGGGCGGGATCGCCGAACTCGGGCTGGCGCGCCGGATCGGTGTAGATGGTCTCGGCGGCGTGGGCGCCCGGCACCGGCGCCGGCATGCCGCGCCAGCACGAATAGTGCAGCCCCAGCAGGCTCGGGGATGGAGGCGGCGGACAACGCCTCGAAGCTTTTCTTCAGGCCATAGCCGGGATAGGGCCGGCGCCTGCGTCCGGCCAGGCGGGCCAGTCCGTTGAGCGGAGCCGAGGGAATGGCGGCCAGGGCGCCGGCCAGCCGGCGGGTCCAGTCGGGGGTGGCGCGCAGGCGCTGCCAGTCGGCGGGGATGGAGCGGTAGATGCCATGGCCGCCGAACAGTTCGTCGGCGCCGTCGCCCGACAGCGCCACCACGACCTGGCGGCGGGTCGCCTCGGCCAGCAGGCAGGCAGGCAGTTGGGCGGGGTCGGCGAAAGGCTCGTCCCAGATGGCGGGAAGCCTGGGCACCAGCGCCAGCGCCTCGTCGTCGCCCACCCGCACTTCGGTGTGGCGGGTGCCCAGGTGGGCGGCCACGGCGCGGGCATGGGAGCTGTCGTCCTCGCCCTGCCGGCCGAAGCCCACGGTGAAGGAGTGCACGGGGTCGCTGGCCAGTTCCTGCATGATGGCGGCGGTGATCGCGCTGTCCACCCCGCCCGACAGGAAGACGCCCACCGGCACGTCGGCCTGCATGCGCAGGCTGACCGAGGCGCGCAGCAACTGGTTCAGCCGCTCGGCGGCGGCGGCGCGGCCGCCGGTGAAGCTGCCGGCCAGGGCGTGGGCGCGTTCGGCGGCCGACCAGTAGGGGCGGATGACGTGGTCCGAACCCTTGACGCTCATCACGCTGCCGGGGGGCAGCTTGCGGGCATGGGTGTAGATGGTGTGGGGCGACGGCACCCAGCCCAGCTTGAGATAGGCGGCCAGGGCATCGCGGTCGATGGTGCGGTCGAAGCCGGGATGGGGCTTCAGCGCCTTCAGCTCCGAGCCGAACATCAGCGTGCCGCCGCACATGGCCCAATAGAGCGGCTTTTCGCCGAAGCGGTCGCGGGCCAGATAGAGGGTGCGTTCCAGCCGGTCCCACAGGGCCATGGCGAACATGCCGTCGAAGGCGGCCAGCGCCCGTTCGACTCCCCAGCGCGACACCGCCTCCAGCAGCACCTCGGTGTCGGAACGGCCGCGCCATTCCACCGGTTCCAGCCGCGCGCGCAGTTCGCCGTGATTGTAGATCGCGCCGTCGAACGCCACCACCCAGCGGCCGTCGCGCGACGGCATGGGCTGGTGGCCGTGGGGCGACAGGTCCAGGATGGCCAAGCGGCGGCAGCCCAGCGCCATGCCGGCGCCGTCATCGCTCCACACGCCGGCATCGTCGGGGCCGCGATGGACCAGGGTGCCGGCCATGGCTTCGGCCACCCGGCTCCGCTCGGGCGTGTCGGAGGTGATGTCGAGGTAGCCGGCGAATCCGCACATTCGATGATTTGCCCGCAGGTCTTGCCTGGAGCGAACCTTAGCCCCCGCCGGGACGGGCGGCAAGCGGGCTCGCCCGCCGTTCCGGGAGAAAACGCCGGATAAGGATTGGGGGCAGTCCGGCAGGAACGGCGGGCGATCTCGGAAAACGGTCTAGTGGCCCCCGGCGGCGCCCCCTTGGCCGAGGGGTGGCGCACCTTGTGCACCAGCGGCATCAGCATCAGGCCGACGGCGAATACCATGGACATGCCCAGCAGCACGTCGCCGAAGGCCATGGTCATGGCCTGCTGCCTGGTGATGCGGTACAGCGCCAGCAGCGCCGCCTTGTCGGGGTCGCCGGTGATCAGGTCGGTGTAGCGCGCCGCCATGTTCTGCAGGCGCGTCACCGCCTCCAGGTTGCCCTCGGTCAGGCGCTCGCCCAGGCGGGCCATGTGCAGGTCGACGCGGTGGGTGACGGCGGTGGTGATGGCGGCCAGGCCGACGGCGCCGCCGGTGTTGCGCATCAGGTTGTAGAGACCCGAGGCGTTCTGCACCTTGGTGGGCGGCAGGTGGCCCAGCGCCACCGCATTCACCGGCACCATGCAGAACATCAGGCTGAGGCCGCGCACCGCCTGGGGCAGGAACATCTCCCAATAGCCCCACTCGCTGGTCAGGTGGCTGTTCAGCCACAGGCCGGTGCCGAACAGGCCCAGGCCCACCGCCAGCATGGCGCGCAGGTCCACATGGCGGGCCAGGTTGCCGGCCAGCGGCGCCGACAGGAACTGGAACAGGCCGGTGACCATCATGGTCAGGCCGATTTCCAGCGACGAATAGCCGCGCACCCGGCCCAGGTAGAGCGGAATGACGTAGACCGAGCCGTAAAGGCCGATGCCGATGATGAAGCTGAAGATGCAGCCGGAAAGGAAGTTGCGGTCGGCGAAGGCGCGCAGGTCCACCACCGGATGGTCGTAGGTCAGCTCGCGCCAGATGAAGGCCAGCCCGGCCAGAACCATGACCGCGGTGAAGGCGACGATGGCGATGTCGTCGAACCAGTCGTTGCGCGGGCCCTCTTCCAGCACGTACTGCATGGAGCCCAGGAACAGGGCGATCAGCACCACGCCCCTGAGGTCGAAACCCTTCAGCAGATTCAGCCGGGGCCGGTCCACGTCCACGAAGGTGACCACCACGGCGGCGACGATCAGGCCGGGCACCACGTTGATCAGGAACAGCCAGTGCCAGCTCCACAGGTCGGTCAGCCAGCCGCCCAGGGTCGGCCCCAGGGTGGGGGCCATGGTGGCGGTCAGGCCGATCAACACCGACACGCCCGCCTGCATGCGTGGCGGGAACAGGATGAAGCTGGTAGCGAACACGGTGGGGATCATGGCGCCGCCCAGGAAGCCCTGAATGGCCCGCAGCACGATCATGGACTCGATGTTCCAGGCGAAGGCGCACAGCGCGCTGGCCCCGGTGAAGGTCAGGCACGAGGCGAAGAACAGCCAGCGGGTGGAAACCACGCGGGCCAGCCAGCCCGACAGCGGGATCATCACCACCTCGGCGATCAGATAGGCGGTCTGCACCCAGCTGACCTCGTCCGCCGAGGCCGAGATGCCGGCCTGGATCTGCGACAGCGAACTGGCGACGATCTGGATGTCCAGGATCGCCATGAACATGCCCACCACCATGGCGTAGAAGCCGATCCAGTCCCGCGCGCTGACCACGCGCTGGTCGGGGGGATGGCGGTGCGGTCCAGGTGGGTCATGGCCGGGGCCTAACGCTGCGCCGCCTGCTGGGGCGTCAGGTGCTCGGGCGCGCCGGTGCGGGTGTCCACCCGGGCGACCACCGACAGGCCGGGGCGCAGGCGGCCGGCCAGCGGGTTGTCGGCCGGCAGTTCGATGCGCACCGGCAGGCGTTGCACCACCTTGGTGAAGTTGCCGGTGGCGTTCTCGGGCGGCAGCAGGCTGAACTTGGCGCCCGAGGCGGGCGAGAAGCCGGTGACGGTGCCGATGACGGTGATTCCGGGGAAGGCGTCCACCTCGATCTCGGCCCGCGCGCCCGGGTGCATGTCGCCGATCTGGGTTTCCTTGAAATTGGCGTCCACCCACACGGTGGACAGCGGCACCACGCTCAGCAGGTGCTGGCCGGGGCGGGCATAGATGCCCTCGCGCACCACCCGGTTGCCGATGACGCCGTCGACGGGCGCGCGGATGACGGTGGCGTCCAGGTCGGTCTGGGCCAGGACCAGCTGCGCCTCGGCCTGTTCCAACTGGGCCTTGGTGATCTCGCGCTCGGCCTCCAGCACCGCCAACTGGCGCTTGGCGCCAAGCGCCTGGGCGCTGGAGCCCTTGACGCTGGCCTCGGCCTTGGCGGCTTCCGCCGCCTGGGTGTCGAAGCGCTGGCGGCTGACGTAATCGTCGCGCACCAGGCGCTGGGTGCGTTCCAGGTCGGCGCGCGAGCGTTTGAGGTCGGCCTGGGCCGAGGCGATGGAGGCACCGGCCTGGTCCAGCATGGCCTGCTGCACCGCCACCCGGTCGTCCAGCTGGGCCAGCGTGGCGCGCCGCGCTGCCACCAGGGCGCGGGCGTCGGCCACGCGGGCCTTGAAGTCGCGGTCGTCGATGTGCACCAGCACGTCGCCGGCCCTGACCTTCTGGTTGTCGGTCACCGCCACCTGCACCACATGGCCGCTGATCTTGGGCGCCATGCTGGTGATGTCGCCTTCCACATAGGCGTCGTCGGTGTGCTGCCAGTAGCGCCAGTCGGTCGCCCACTTGACTCCGCCCGCACCGGCGGAAAGGGCGGCGACGGCAGCGACGGCGAGAAGGACCGGCTTTTTCATGGAAGGCTCGAATATGAACTGAACGGTTCAGTTTTATATGATCGCTTGCTCGCTTGGGTCAAGGACTTTGCGGGGTTGCCGGGTTGCCGCCGGTGTCCGCGCGCGCTACCCTCCGCATTCCCACGGACGGAGGCGGACATGCGCGGATTGGCGCTGGCGGCGATGGCGGTATTCCTCGGCCTGGCGGCGCCGGCGCTGGCCGCCGAACGGTTGCAGGTGCCCGAGCTGCCGGGCTGGAGGGTGGTGAGCAGCGTCACCGACCGCGCCGGCGAATCCACCGAGCTCATTCCCCCGGGCGAAACCGCCGACGCCTGGACCCGGCGGGTCACGGTACAGGCTTTCCGCGGCGTGCCCATGACCGTGCAGGATTTCCTCGACAAGGTGGTCGGCAATACCGCCCAGGTGTGCGACGGCGTTACCGCCGGCCCGCCTGGGCTGGGCAAGGTGGGCGGCCAGGATGCCGGCACCCGCACCATCGCCTGCGGCCGCTACAAGGGTGACGGCAAGGGCGCCTTCACCCTGCATTACGTCATCCGTGGGCGCGAGGCGTTCTACGTGGTTACCCGCATGTGGCGCGGCGAGCCGTTCAACCCGGCGGCCACGCCCATCTCGGCGGCGGAACTGCAGGACTGGACCGATTACGTGGGCGCCATCGATCTGTGCGATATGCGCGATCCCGCCCGCCCCTGCCGATGAGGGAAACGCCATGACGAAAGCCGTCCTGGCCGTCTGCCTGTTCCTGCTGGCCGGAGTGGCGCCCGCCTTCGCTCAGGCCGGCCGGGTGGTGGAACGGCCCGACCTGGAGCATTTCTTCGCCGAAGCGGGCACCCAGGGCACCATGGTGGTGCACGACCACGCCAAGGACGTCTGGTTCGTCGTCGGCGCCCGGCGGGCCGAGGCGGGCACCCTGCCGGCCTCTACCTTCAAGATTTTCAATGCCTTGGCAGCGCTGAGCCTCGGCGTGGTCAAGGATGTGGACAGCGAGCGTTTCGCCTCGCACACCGTCCCCATCAACGGCGTGCCCAGCCTGCCGGCGGAATGCGACGGCCTCGTCACCCTGCGGGTGGCGTTCCGTTATTCCTGCGTGCCGGCGTACCAGGAGGTGGCCCGGCGGGTGGGCGTGGCCGCCTTCCAGCGGCTGGTGGATCAGACCGGGTACGGCAATGGCGAGGTCGCCAGCGTCCCGGTGGACCGCTTCTGGCTGGAGGGGGCGTTCCGCATCTCCGCTCTCGGCCAGGTGCGCTTCCTCGACCGCCTCTATGCCGGCGACCTGCCGTTTACCCCGGCGGCCATGGCCGGCGTGCGCGACATCATGCGGCTGGAATCGGTGGAGGATGCGGTCATCCGCGCCAAGACCGGCTATGCCACCGCCAGCCGGCCGGCCGTGGGCTGGTGGGTCGGCTGGGTGGAGCGGGGCGGGCAAACCAGCGTGTTCGCCCTCAACCTCGACGTGACCGACCCGGCGCATCTCAAGGCGCGGCAATCCATCGCCAAGGCCATCCTGGGACAGCTGGGCCTATTGCCCTGATCCCGGGTTGGGCGTCAGCGGCGGCACTTCGGGCAGTTCGCGCGGCCTGTTCGTCTGAAGCACCATGTCGCGGCGCAGCTGCTCCAGGTCCTGGCTGGCGCGGCGCGAATCCTGGGCGCACAGACCGTCGGCCCGGCTCAGGCGCTGTTCCGCCTGGACCCGCTCGCCGGCCGTCATGCGGTCGGCGTTGAGGGTCATCTCCCGTTCCAGGCTGCGCGCCTGACCCCGGCAGTTGCCCTCCTGCGCCTGGGCGAGGGCGGGCAGGACGAGCAGGCCGGCAAGACTCACCAGTGTCCGCATGGGCGCCTCCATCTCATAGGCCTCCATCTCTCAGTGGCGGTCGCCCGGTCCCACCAGCGACGGGTTGTCCGAACCGCCGGGGATCGGGCGGTTGATGGTATTGAGCGAACGGTCGGCTTCCCAGATGCGCTGCATGTCGCGCGCGGCGCCCGGGTTGGTCTGGGCCTTGTTGTCGATGGCGTCCAGACGGCGTTCGCCCTCGCGCTGTTCGGCCGGGCTCATGGTGTTCTGCTGGGCGCGCCAGGATTGCCGCTCCAGCGTGGTTGAAGGCGGCGGCTCGTCCTGGCTTATCCGCTGGCGCGGCGCGGCATGGCCGCCCGACGACAGCGGGCGGCATTTCTCGATCGCCGCGTACAGGGCTTGGCGGGCCCGTTCGGCTTGGTCGGGGGTCATGGGCTCGTCGCGCAGGTTCTTGACGATGCGCATGATCTTGCCGTCGCAGGCGACGGCGGCCTGCCCCCAGGCCGGCCAGGGCAGGGCCAGGGCGGCCATCAGGGCGAGGGTGGTCGGCAGGTTCATGAAACCCTCCCGGAGGAAGCCGGCGGGACGGCATCGTCCCGCCAGCCCCATCATAGCCCAGTCATTCCGTCAATAGTGCCAGTTCGCTCGGGGATGCGGGCCAGAAACTGCTGAACTGGCTGCCGACCCGGCGGCCGGTATCCAGGTCCCAGGCTTGGCGGGCGCTCTGGATATCGGTCATCACCAAGTCCGAGCCGGAGCGGCATTGGCTGCGTCCCACTTCCACCAAGTCGCGGGCGGCGTCCATTTGGGCCGGGGTCAGCCGCGCCTTGGAGGTATAGACGTCCTCCGCGAACTGGCCGAGAGTGATCTGACAGGTGAGGATGCCTTGTTCGGCAAAGGCCGGCGCGGCCCAGACGCAAAGCCCGAACGCGGCGGCCGCAACGGTCGCTTTCATGTCCATAGGTGTCCTCCCAAACACACCGGATGTGGATGGACACATGGCGTCGCCGTGGCGACAACGGAAGCCGCGCGCTGGGAGAGGCGGAATCCGCGTTCCGCCGCCCCCTCCATCGCGTCAGAGCCGGATGCTCGCAGGCCGAATCGCCTTGCGATCCGGCCTGCGAGCTGAATCCGCCTTTTATCAATAAGTTAGAGCACCCATCAGGTGCAGCACCACGCGGCGGTCGTGCGGGCGGGTGCGGTGTTCGAACACGTACAGGCCCTGCCAGGTGCCCAGCGCCAGCGTCCCTCCCAGCACCGGCACCGACACCTGCACGGCGGTCAGCGCCGCCCGGATGTGGGCCGGCATGTCGTCGGGCCCCTCCATGGTGTGGCGGTACAGCGACGGGTCCTCGCGCACCACCCGGCGGAAGAAGTCGTTGAGGTCGGCCAGCACGTCCGCGTCGGCGTTCTCCTGCACCGTCAGGCTGGCCGAGGTGTGCTGGATGAAGGCGGTCAGCAGGCCGTCGCCGATGCCGCTGCCGCGCACGAATTCCCCGACCTGCCGGGTGATGTCGGTCAGTCCCTGGCCATTGGTGCGGATGGTCAGCGTGGCGAAGGCCTGGCGCAAGGCGCTCACCGTTCCTCCAGGAAGCCCTGCACGGCGCGGAACAATTGCTGGCGGTTCTTCTCGAACAGCAGCGTGTGGGTGGCCTCGCCGATCAGCACGTAGCGGCGGTTGGGCGCGTTGGTCAGGGCGGCGAACACCGATAGGCCCATGTCGGGTGGGGTTTCCGCGTCCCATTCGCCCTGCACCACCAGGGTGGGGACCGGGACGCGCTGCGGCTGCCAATAGGGCTTGCCGGCGCCCCAGCTGCCCAGCCAGTCGGCCACCGCGCCGGTGGGCACCCGCAGCACCGGCGGATTGTGCTTGGCGCCCTCGGGATCGGTGGCCTTCAGCGCGGTGAGGAAGGTCTCCACGGCGGCGGCGGGCACCAGGCTCTGCGCGCTCCTTCGACGGGACGTCGCGGGTCCAGCGGTCGCGGATGGAATTGAGCGGCACTTCGCGCCACGCCCCCAGCTTGGGCGAGCCCTCGGCCGGCTTGGCGTCGCTCAGCCATTGCGGCGCATAGAGCACCAGCTTCTCCACCCGGTTTGAGGATTGGGTGGTGTAGGAGCCGGCCAGGGTGGCGCCCCACGACCAGCCCGCCAGCACCAACCGGTCCAGGTTGCGCCGCGACAGGATGAAGTCCACCGCCTTGGAGACGTCGCGCAGGGCGGCCGCGCCGTCCACCGCCGGCGGGTTGGCCTCGGCGGCCTGCGCCATTTCCGGCGGACGGGTGGACTTGCCGTAGCCGCGGATGTCCAGGGTGTAGACGTCGTAGCCGCGCTTGGCCATCCAGTCCATCCAGCTGGCGCCGTCGAGCTGCAGGTCGAAGGTGGCCGAGCCGGGGAAGGTGGCGCCGTGGATGAACAGCACCGTATGGCTGGGCTTGCCGTAATAGTATTCGGCGGGATGCTTGTTGCGGATGTGCAGCGAAAGGCCGTCATCCTTGGCCGAGATGTCGAATTCCTCGGTCACCACGTCGCCCGGACCGGGGCGCGCCTGGGCCGCCTGGGGGCCGGAACCGCCGCCTCCGGCGCCACCGCCGCAGGCGGCAAGGGTGGCCGCCAATGCCAGCGCCGCCGCGCGCGCAAATCCCGCCAACCGCATAAGCCGCTCCTCCCCTCCGCCTGCCGAACCCCTGGGGCAGGATGGAGAAGGTGCCGCCATCTGTCAAACGGCGGCCCGGTGACGAGTTGTGACTTAGAGCGCGATGACAACAGGCTGGCGCGAGACCGCGCCAACCTGTCGTCTGAATCGCCCTCTACCTTATTGATAAGAGGCGGATTCAGCTTGCTGGTCGGATCGCAAGGCGATTCGACCGGCAAGCATCCGGCTCTAGGTGCCCACGTAGGGAACGGGGTCGCTGGTGCCGGCTTCGGCGAAGCCCTTGAGGCGCAGCCGGCAGGAATCGCAGCGGCCGCAGGCATGCCCCTCGGGGGTGGGGTCGTAGCAGCTGGAGGTCAGCGAGTAATCCACCCCCAGCTCCAGGCCGCGGCGGATGATCTGCGCCTTGGTCAGGGTGATCAGCGGCGCGTGGACGGTCAGCTTGTGGCCCTCCACTCCGGCCTTGGTGGCCAGGTTGGCCATGCGCTCGAAGGCGGCGATGTATTCCGGCCGGCAGTCGGGGTAGCCGGAATAATCCACCGCGTTGACGCCGACGAAGATGTCGTCGGCTCCCATCACCTCGGCGAAGGCCAGGGCGAAGGACAGCATTATGGTGTTGCGCGCGGGCACGTAGGTGACGGGGATTTCCGCCTCCATGGCGGCCTCGTCGCGGTCCTTGGGCACGGCGATGTCGTCGGTCAGCGCCGAACCGCCGAAGGCGCGCAGGTCGATGTCGCAGATCTCGTGGCGGATGACGCCGGCCCGCGCCGCCACCAGCCGGGCGCGGTCCAGCTCCACCAGATGGCGCTGCCCGTAGCGGAACGACAGCGCCGCGCAGGCGAAGCCCATGTCCTGGGCGATGGCCAGGGCGGTGGCGGAATCCAGGCCACCCGACAGCAGGACGATGGCGGTTTTCCTGGGGGCAGTCTTCTGGGCCATGGAACCCTTACAGCGAGAAGTGCGAGGCGACGAAGGTGTCGATCTCGGCGTCGTTCCAGTTCTTGCGCTTGAGATCGGCGCGGACGCGGGCGATGTCCACGTTGGGCCAGGTGTGGCAGGACTCCACCGTGTGCTTGTCGGCGTCCATGATGCGGAAATCGTAGGGGCGCTGTTCGGACTGGAAGACGTCGTAATACAGCACCTGGTCCACCTGGTTGTCGGGCAGGAAGGTCAGGATGCGCGGCTTCAGGGCGTACAGGTCCTCGGGGCCCTTGACGTAGTCGGCGGCGGCGATGATCACCTCGTCGCCCAGCTGGCAGGTGCGGGCGGCGGCGCCGTTCAGGATGCAGCAGCGCGAGCCCGGCTGGCCGAAGATGACGTAGGTCGAGATGCGGGCGCCGGAATTCTTGTTCCAGATTTCGACGAATTCCATGGGATAAATGCCGGCCAGAGCGCATTGCTCGGGGTCCAGCGTGATGGAACCATGGTAATTGAGGTCGGCGCTGGTGACGCGGATACCGTGCAGCTTGGCGCGGATGACCTTCATCATGATGGGCAGGTCCGGGCGTTGGGGGCGGATGGGCGTGGGACATAGACCCAACGGCGGTTGAAAGCAAGGACGAAACATGGAAACCCCAGGGGACTCAGGCGCGGAAGGCAGGGGGGCCGTGACCGAACGGCTGGCGCGCGGCGCCGCTCGCCATCTGGCCAATATGGGGGCAGGCGTGGTGGCGGAATTCCGCCTGCCCAGCGGCCGGCGGCTGGACCTGCTGGCGCTGCTGCCCGACGGCCGCCTGTGGGCGGTGGAGGTGAAGTCGGGCATCGAGGATTTCCTGGCCGACCGCAAATGGTCGGATTACCTGGACTGGTGCGACGCGCTGTTCTTCTGCGTCGACCCGGCCTTCCCGCTGGCCCTGGTCCCCGAGGCGGCGGGGGTGCTGGTGGCCGATTCCTTCGACGCCCAGGTGCTGCGCCAAGCTCCCGCCCATTCCCTGCATCCCAGCCGGCGCAAGGCCATGACCCTGCGCTTCGGCCTGGTGGCGGCGCGCCGCCTGCAAGGGGCCGAGGATCCCTTCGCCTGAAGACTTTTCCGCACCGCACATCCGGGTTAAGGTGCGGCGATCATGAGTGAAGGCCCCTTGTACACCTATCGCGAACGCCTGAAGCGCGGCGAAATCCGGCCTGACCCGGCCCAGGAACTGGCGGTGGAGAAGCTGCAAAGCCTGTCCAATGCCATCCGCGGCTACCGGCCGGCCAGCGGCCAGGGCGGCTGGCTGGCCCGCTTCGGCTTTGGTCCCAAGCCGGCCAAGCCCGGCCTGGGCTGGATTCCCGGCGACGCGGTGGGTACCGAGCCCAAGCAGGGCCTGTACATCTTCGGCGAGGTCGGGCGCGGCAAGTCCATGCTCATGGACCTGTTCTTCGAAAACACCGCCGTGGCCGGCAAGCGCCGGGTGCACTTCCACGAATTCATGCGCGACATCCACGCCGCCATCCATGTCTGGCGGCAGGCCGGGGCCAAGGGCGACGACCCCATTCCCACCCTGGTTCGCGACCTGGCCGCCAACGCCTGGCTGCTGTGCCTGGACGAACTGCAGATCACCGACATCGCCGACGCCATGATCGTCGGCCGTCTGTTCCAGGGCCTGCTGAACGAGGGCGTGGTGGTGGTCATCACCTCCAACCGCCCGCCCAAGGACCTGTACAAGGACGGTTTGCAGCGCGACCGCTTCACTCCCTTCATCGAGCTGATCGAGCGGCGCATGGATTTGCTGCAGCTGGACAGCGAGCGGGATTACCGCCTGGGCCGCAAGAAGGGATTGCAGGTCTACCACGCACCGCTGGGCCCGGAATCCGAGGCCAAGCTGGACGCCGCCTTCGGCCGCCTGACCGAGGGCGCGGTGCCGCGTCCCGACGAGCTGACCGTGCACGGCCGCAAGGTGGTGGTGCCGGTGGTGGCCGCCGGCGTCGCCCGCTTCAGCTTCGAGGAATTGTGCGGCGCCGCCCTGGGCGCCAGCGACTATCTGGCCCTGGCGACGCTCTACCACACCCTGGTGCTGTCGGGCATTCCCACCTTGTCGCCCGACAACAAGGACAAGGCGCGGCGCTTCGTCACCCTGGTGGATGCACTGTACGAGCACAAGGTGACGCTGATCTGCTCGGCCGCAGCGCCGCCCGAAACCCTCTATCCCGCCGGTATCGGCGCCTTCGAGTTCCAGCGTACCGTCTCGCGCCTGATGGAGATGCAGGCCGAGGATTACATCACCCGGCCGCATCTGACGTAGGTCGGGGAAAAGTCCTTCGCTCCGCTCAGTGTACTTTTCCCCGGTTTCAGAATGAGAAAAGCGGGCTTGGGGCGGCCCTGCGCCCGCTTTTCAAGCTTATACGGGGCCCCAGGATGCGGTCCCCGCATCCTGGGGAGCAACAACGCGCCCCCGCGCGGAGAGCCGCCTTGAGCACGGGGGCTCCTGAACCATCACGGAGAAAAGTACACCGAGCGAAGCGAGGGACTTTTCTCCGAGTTCACAAGAACTTCAGCACCGCAAAGCCGCCCACCAGCAGCAGCACGAGGGCGGTGGTCACCAGTTTCAGGCGCTTCTCCACGAAATCGCGGATGGGGGTGCCGAACTGCCACAGCAGCGCGGCCACCAGGAAGAAGCGCATGCCGCGGGCGATGACGCTGGCGAAGGTGAAGTGGGGCAGGTCGAAGTGGAAGGCGCCGGCGGCGATGGTGATCAGCTTGTAGGGGATGGGGGTGGCGCCCTTCACGATGATGACCCAGACGCCGTACTGGTCCACCAGCGGCTTGAAGGCGGCGAACTTGTCGGTCAGGTGGAAGGCGGCCAGGATGACCTGGCCCACCGTATCCATGAAATAGTAGCCGATGGCGTAGCCCAGGAAGCCGCCGGCCACCGAGGACAGGGTGCAGACCAGCGCCAGGCGGAACCAGCGCGTGGGCGCCGCCAGCACCATGGGGATCAGCATGATGTCGGGCGGGATGGGAAAGACCGAGCTTTCAATGAAGGAAATGGCCGCCAGCCACCACAGCGCATGCCGATGGGCCGCCTTTTCCATCATCCAGTCATAGGTCTGCTGCAGCATTTCCTTGCATCCCCTCGCTTCGCTCGTGCGGGTTTACCAGGGTACGACTTGGGGAACAACTCGCATTGGGTAGGCTTATCCCGAAGATGCTACCTCACCCTCTTGCCTTTCCGCCGGGCGGGGGGCACTCTCGCCCGGGGGATGGCTGGTACCTGCGGGGAGAATTGATGCGCGCGGCTTGGGGTACTCCCATGGGCAGGCTGATGGCGGGCGCGGCCATCTGGGTCGCCGAGGTGCCGGCGGCCTGGGCCCAGACCGTTCCGCTTCCCAGTCTTCCGGCCGGTTGGCCCGATCCCGCGGCCGTGGCGCTGGGCGCCGCCCTCGTCCTGCTGCCGACGGTGCCGCTGCTGGCCTGGCAGCGCTGGCGCCTGCTCAAGCTGGGTGCGCGGGCGCGCGGCAAGGCCGCCGAGGCGGCCCGCCTGCGCGAAAGCCTGGCCACCAGCCCCGACGGCTTCTATTGCTGGCTGGACGAGGACGAATCCCTGTGCTCGCGCCGGCTGGCGGTGCTGCTGGGCCTGGGGCGCGGCATGGATTCCGCCTTCGACGACGTGCTGGCCGCCTTCACCCCCGAGGATGGCTATACCCTGGACATGGCGGTGCGCCACCTGCGCAGCGAGGGCGAGGGCTTCGAGGCCGAACTGGCGCTGGCCGAGGGCGGCCGCCGGGTGCGTGCCGTGGGCGTGCGCGCCAGCGCCCCCGAGGGCGATCGCCTGGCCGACATCATCTGGCTGCGCGACGTCACCGAAGGCGCCTCGGTGGTGGAGGACCTGGCCCGCTCGCTGCAGGCGCTGGCCTCGGACACCGCCTTCCTGCGGGCGCTCATCGACGCCCTGCCCATGCCGGTCTGGCTGCGCGACGAGGATCTGTCGCTGCTGACCGTCAACCGCGCCTATGCCCTGGCGGTGGACGCCGCCGGCCCCGAGGCGGTGGTGGCCGGCCAGGTGGAGCTCGCCTCGGACAGCACCCTGCGCGAGGCGCGCGCCCTGGCGGCGCGGGCCCGTGCCGCCGGTGAGCCCCGGGCCGACCATTTCCATCTGGTGCTGTCGGGCGAACGCCGGCTGGCCAGCGTCACCGAGGTGCCCATCCCGATGGGCGAGACCCTGTTGACCGCCGGCTACATCAGCGACCTGACCCGGGTCGAGGAACTGCAGACCGAGCTGGAGCGCCACGTCGCCGCCCATGGCGAGGTGCTGGAGCGCCTGTCCACCGCCATCGCCATCTATTCCACCGACACCCGGCTGACCTTCTTCAACACCGCCTTCGCCCGGCTGTGGCGGCTGGACCGCGACTGGCTGGCGGCGCAGCCCACCTATGGCGGCGTGCTGGACGCCCTGCGCGAGCGCCGGCTGCTGCCCGAGACCGCCGATTACCGCGCCGCCAAGGAAGAGGAGCTCAAGCGCTTCATCTCGCTGATCGAGCCGGTGGAGAACCTGCTGCACCTGCCCGACGGCCGCACCCTGCGCCGGGTGGTGTCGCCCCATCCCTATGGCGGCCTGATCTACACCTACGAGGACGTCACCGACACCCTGGCGCTGGAACGCTCGTTCAACACCGCCATGGCGGTGCAGCGGGAAACCCTCGACCACCTGCACGAGGGCATCGCCGTGTTCGGCGGCGACGGCCGCCTCAAGCTCACCAACCCGGCCTTCGGCCGCATCTGGCGGCTGGCCCCCGAGGACCTGGCCGGCGAGCCCCACCTTCACGAGGTGGTGGAGCGCCTGAAGCCGCTGTTCGAGGGCCGGCCCGACCGTGCCTCGTCGTGGCCGGCGGCGCGCGAGCAGCTCATGGGGCTGGTCAACCGCCGCCACTCCATGGAAGGCCGGCTGGAGCGCCAGGACGGCTCCATCCTGGACTGCACGGCGGTGCCGCTGCCCGACGGCGCCATGCTGCTGACCTTCCTGGACGTCACCGACACCGCCCGCGTCGAGCGCGCCCTGATCGAGCGCAACGAGGCCCTGGCCGCCGCCGATACCCTGAAGAGCGAATTCATCGCCAACGTCTCGGCCGAGGTGTCCAAGCCGCTGACCACCGTCATCGGCTTCGCCGAGATGCTGGCGGCGGACTATTTCGGCAAGCTGAACAAGCGCCAGCAGGAATACGTGCGCGGCATCGCCGATGCCGGCCACGCGCTGGAAAGCCTGGTGTCCGACATCCTCGACCTGGCCGCCATCGAGGCCGGGCAGATGACCCTGGAACTGGACGCGGTGGACATCCATCCCATGCTGTCGGCGGTGCTGTCGCTGGTGCGCGAGCGGGTGCGCGAGAAGAAGCTGCACCTGGACTTCACCTGTCCGCTGGACATCGGCTGGATCGTCGCCGACCAGCGCCGGCTCAAGCAGGTGATGTTCAACCTGATCGGCAATGCGGTGAAGTTCACCCCTCCGGGCGGCTCCATCACCGTGGGCGCCGAGCGCCAGGGCGGCGAGGTGCTGCTGGCCGTGGCCGATACCGGCCCCGGCATCCCCCAGCAGGATCAGGCGCGTGTGTTCGATAGCTTCGTGCGGACGGTCCACAACGACGGCGCCGGCCTGGGCCTTGCCCTGGTGCGCCGCTTCGTCGAGCCTGCACGGCGGCCAGGTGGAACTGAAATCCGATGCCGGCGAGGGCACCCTGGTGACCGTGCGCCTGCCGGCCGGGGCGGGGGCGTAGGCTCCACACTCCGCCGTGTCGTCTTGGAGGAGGCGCAGCCGACGAAAGATCTCCGTCCGGTGCTGCGTGTCAGAACCGGCAATGTCCTGCCAGGAGGAGATCCCTCGCGGGCGCTCGGGATGACAGGGGGCGGGGGCTCGCCGCCCTATTCCTCGGGATGGATCTTCTTGTAGACCTTGGCCTCGAACAGGATGAAGGCCTCGATCATCGAGCGGTAGATGTGCTCGGCCAGATCGGGGTCCATGCCCTCCTCATTGGCCAGGTGGCGCACCTTCAGCACGATCTGCTCGATGCGGCCGGTGTCCACCACCGCCGCCTTGGTGGGCTTGAAGCCGGCAGCCTGCTGCACGAAGCCGGCCCGCTCGGCCAGCAGCGGCACGATCTGGCGATCCAGGCGATCGATGTTCTCGCGCACTTCGGCGAGGTCCTTGCACTGCGGCATTCTCGGCACTCCCTAGTATGCGTATTCCTTGAACAACGGATCGACGCTGTTCTGCCAGCGGCCGTGATAGGCGTCCAGCATCTCCTCGGCGGGGGTGCGGCCGGTTTCGGCGATGGCCAGCAGGGTGTCGAGGAAAACCGATTCGTCGCGGCCGGAATCGTTCAGGCGCCTGCGGTTCTTCAGGCCCTGCACCGACAGGGTCAGGACCTCCAGCGCCAGGTCGCGCACCGAGCGGCCGCGTACCTGGGCCTTGAGGCCGAGGCGTGGCACCTCGTCGCGCAGTCGCTCGCGCTCCTCGATGGTCCAGCCCTTGGTCAGCTCCCAGGCGGCGTCCAGCGCGCCCTGGTCGTACAGCAGGCCGACCCAGAAGGCGGGCAGGGCGCACAGCCGGCGCCACGGGCCGCCGTCGGCGCCGCGCATTTCCAGGTATTTCTTCAGCCGCACCTCGGGGAAGGCGGTGGTCAAATGGTCGCTCCAGTCGCCCATGGTCGGTCGCTCGCCCGGCAGGGCCGGCAGGCGGCCGGCCATGAAATCGCGGAATGATTGGCCCGAGGCGTCGATGTACTTGCCGTCGCGGTAGACGAAATACATGGGAACGTCGAGCATGTAATCCACGTAGCGCTCGAAGCCCATGCCGTCCTCGAACACGAAAGGCAGCATGCCGCAACGGTCGGGATCGGTGTCGGTCCACACGTCCGAGCGGGTGGACAGCAGGCCCGACGGCTTGCCCTCGACGAAGGGCGAGCAGGCGAACAGGGCGGTGGCGAGCGGCTGCAGCGCCAGCGACACCCGGAACTTCTGGACCATGTCCGCTTCCGAGGCGAAGTCCAGGTTCACCTGCACGGTGCAGGTGCGCAGCATCATGTCCAAGCCCTTGGAGCCGCGCTTGGGCATGTAGTCGCGCATGATCCTGTAGCGGCCCTTGGGCATCCACGGCGTTTCCGCCCGCGTCCATTTGGGCTGGAAGCCCATGCCCAGGAAACCGATGCCCAGGCGCGCCGCCACCGTCTTGACCTGCTTCAGGTGTTCGTAGGTCTCGCGGCAGGTCTGGTGGATGGAGTCCAGCGGCGCCCCCGACAGCTCCAGCTGGCCGCCGGGCTCCAGCGTCACCGAGGCGCCGGTTTCGTCCACCAGGGCGATCAGGTTGTCGCCCTCGAAGACGGGCTGCCAGCCGAACTTGCGCAGGCCTTCCAGCACGGCGTGGATGCCGCGCTCGCCTTCATAGGGGAGCGGCCGCAGGTCGTCCTGGGTGTAGGCGAACTTCTCGTGCTCGGTGCCGATGCGCCAGTCGGAAGCCGGCTTGCACCCGGATTCCAGGTATCGGACGAGCTGCTGCTTGGAGGTGATGGGTTCGCCACTGGGCTTGGCGGGTGCGGACATGTCAAGACCCTGGCTGCATGGGGTTTTTCGAGAACGTATGCCAGGGTAACAAAGGCCGAAGCCGGGGACAGCGTCAAGCCTCGTTTTGGGGAAGGTTGCGGCGCGGCGGAGGGGTTTCCCCGCCGCGCCGCCCTTCCGTCAGGCGCCGGCGTGGTGCTCGGCGCCCCCCGCGCCGGGCCGCGCCGAGGCGGTTTCCGGGTCGCGCAGCACGTAGCCGCGGCCCCATACGGTCTCGATGTAGCTGTCGCCGCCGGTGGCGGTGGACAGCTTCTTGCGCAGCTTGCAGATGAAGACGTCGATGATCTTCAGCTCGGGCTCGTCGATGCCGCCGTAGAGGTGGTTGAGGAATTGCTCCTTGGTCAGGGTCTGGCCCTTGCGCAAGCTGAGCAGCTCCAGGATGCCGTATTCCTTGCCGGTCAGGTGCAGGGGCTCGCCCGCCGCCTCGACCGTGCGGGTATCCAGGTTCACCGACAGCTTGCCGGTGTTGATGATGGATTGGGCGTGGCCCTTGGAGCGCCGCACGATGGCCTGGATGCGCGCCACCAGTTCGCCGCGGTCGAAGGGCTTGGTCAGATAGTCGTCGGCCCCGAAGCCCAGCCCCTTGATCTTCTTGTCGGGCTCGGTCAGGCCCGACAGGATCAGTACGGGAGTTTCCACCCGTGCGGCGCGCAGGCGGCGCAGGACCTCGTAGCCGTCCATGTCGGGCAGCATCAGGTCCAGCAGGATGATGTCGTAATCGTACAGCTTGCCGATTTCGAGACCGTCCTCGCCCAGCGCCGTCGTGTCGACGACCATACCTTCGGCCTTGAGCATCGTCTCGATGACCTGGGCCATCATACGGTCGTCTTCGACTACCAGCACTCGCATGGGATATCCCCGTTTTGTCCGCGTATTGAGGATGTGGTAACCATAAGGGGGTATCGTGGCGACTTCAAGGCGCGCGGCATGTAAGCCCCTCACGAATAAGGATGATTTATTATCCGAAGGTCGGCGAAGGCTAATCCGGTCGGCTTGAATCTGGAGTATTCCGGTTGAAATTCCTGGTTCGCAACCTCGTCAACGACCTCGAGCGCCTGAGCGACATCCAGGTCTATGGCCGCGTCGCCGCCGTCCAGGGCATGCTGATCGAGGCCGGTGGCGTGCAGCGCCAGATTTCCGTGGGCGACCGCTGCCACGTGGTGGCGCGCGACGGCCGCCGGGTGCCGTGCGAGGCGGTGGGCTTCCGCAACGGCCGCGCCCTGCTGATGCCCTTCGTCGACGTCAACGGCGTGGGCCTGGGCTGCCGCACCGAGGTGCAGGACACCGAGCCAGTGGTCTATCCCGACCGCCATTGGCTGGGCCGTGTCATCAACGCCTTCGGCCAGCCGGTGGACGGGCTGGGCTCGCTGTCCATGGGCGACGCCGCCTATCCCATCCGCAACCGGCCGCCCTCGGCGGCGTCGCGGAGCCGCGTCGCCGGCAAGGTGGACCTGGGCGTGCGCTCGGTGAACGGCTTCCTCACCATGTGCCGGGGCCAGCGCATGGGCATCTTCGCCGGCTCGGGCGTCGGTAAATCGTCCATCCTGTCCATGATGGCCAAGAACACCAGTTGCGACGTCTCCATCATCGGCCTGATCGGCGAGCGCGGCCGCGAGGCGCGCGAGTTCATCGAGGACGATTTGGGCGAGGAGGGCATGAAGCGGTCGGTGGTGATCTGCTCCACCTCGGACGAAAGCCCGCTCATGCGCCGTCAGGCCGCCTACCTGACCCTGTCGGTGGCGGAATATTTCCGCGACCAGGGGCTGGACGTGCTGTGCATGATGGATTCGGTCACCCGCTTCGCCATGGCCCAGCGCGAGATTTCCCTGTCCGCCGGCGAGCCGCCGGCGTCCAAGGGCTACACCCCCACCGTGTTCGCCGAGCCTGCCGCGCCTGCTGGAACGCGCCGGGCCGGGCACCGGCAAGGGCTCCATCACCGGCCTGTTCACCGTGCTGGTGGACGGCGACGACCACAACGAGCCCATCTCCGACGCGGTGCGCGGCATCCTGGACGGCCACATCGTGCTCGACCGCGCCATCGCCGACCGTGGCCGCTATCCGGCGGTCAACATCCTGCGCTCGGTGTCGCGAACCATGCCCGGCTGCAACAACGAGCAGGAGAATGCCCTGGTGCGTCGCGCCCGCCGGCTGCTGGCCACCTACGAGGACATGGCCGAGCCTGATCCGCCTGGGCGCCTATCGCCGCGGTACCGACGCGGCGGTGGACGAGGCCATCCACTACTACCCGCTGATCGAGGAATTCCTCACCCAGGGCAAGAAGGACGCCACCTCCCTGCGCGACTGCTACCACGGCCTGGCGCAAATCCTGGGCATGCCGTTCGACGGCGACGGCATGGGTGGACGGTGATGGCCGTTTCCATCGGCCACTCCTGGAGCGAGGCGAAGCCGAGGGACTGGGCCCCGCCGGCTCCGCCGGCATTTGTTAAATGTGTGCTCAGCACACGGGGCCCGCGAGCCTATGCGGAGTCGTTAGACGTGTGCTCTGCACACAGCGTGAGCCCAGCGGGCCGGATGGCCCGCGTCCGGCGCCTGAGGGGCGTCCTGTAAAATGGCCAAGCCGGCCAAGGGGCTGAAGACCCTGATCCGCCTGTCCAAGTTCAACGTGGACGAGAAGCGGCGCACCCTGACCGCGCTGCAGGCGCGCGAGGACCAGATCCTGGCCGACATCCGTCAGGCCGAGCAGCAATTGCTGTACGAACAGCAGGTCGCCGCCGCCGACGCCACCGGGGCCGGCCTGGGCTATGCCGCCTTCCACAAGGCATGGATGGCCCGCCAGCATGCCATGCACCAGGCGCTGGCGTTGGTGCGCGAGCAGATCGAGCAGGCCCGCGACGAACTGGCCGAGGCTTTCCGCGAGCAGAAGACCTATGAGGTCACCCAGGCCAACCGCGAGAAGCGCGAGCGCGAGGAGCCTGGACCGCAAGGAGCAGATCTTCCTCGACGAGGTCGGCCTGACCATGCACCGGCGCCGCGGCAAGGACGACGAAGCCGAGGGCGGTGCCGGGTGACGTTGCAGGGTTGCCCGTGCTATATCCCCGCGCCATGACCGAGACGCCGCTTCCCGCCACCATTCCCACCGGCCTGACCGGCTACCTCGCCGCCGAGGGTTTCGAGGAGGACCTGCGCGCCGAGCCTGGGGGCTCGGGAGGGATGCCGCATCATGCAGGAGCACGGCCGGCTGATTCTGGCCGAGGGGCCGGCGCAGCCGGCGGCCTGGGCGCAGAACGTCTGGCACGACGTGGTGCGCATTCCCATCGCCTCCATCGGCGAGGGCGCCCGCAGCCTGCGCGCCATCCAGCGCAACTGGTGGCCCTACGCCCCCGGCCTGCACCGCCGCACCGCGCTGATGGTGGAAAAGCTGCCCAAGGTGTCGGCCAGGCCGATGGTGTTCGGCAGCCCGGCGCCGACCGCGCCGTTGGGCTCGTTCACCCTGACCGACGAGCGCACTCTGCTGGCGGCGGCCCGTTGCGACAGCCCCTTCCCCAACGGCGAGTGCCATTTCGTCGAGGACAAGGCGACGCCGCCCAACCGCGCCTACCTCAAACTGTGGGACGCCTTCACCCGGCTGGGCGTCGGGCCGCGCCCGGGCGAGCTGTGCCTGGACCTGGGCGCCTGTCCCGGCGGCTGGAGCTGGGTGATCGCCTCGCTGGGCGCCCAGGTGATCAGCGTCGACAAGGCGCCGCTGGATCCCCGCATCGCCGCCATGCCCAACATCAGCGTGCGCCAGGAAAGCGCCTTCGGGCTCGACCCCCGCGCGGTGGGGCCGGTGGACTGGCTGTTCTCGGACATCATCTGCTATCCCGAGCGCCTGCTGGGGCTGGTGGAACGCTGGCGCGCCACCGGGCTGGTGCGCAATTTCCTGTGCACCATCAAGTTCCAGGGCGAGACCGATTTCGCCACCGCGCGGGCCTTCGCCGCCATTCCGGACTCGCGCCTGTTCCATCTGTTCCACAACAAGCACGAACTGACCTGGGTGCTGCTGGACTCGTTGCGCACAGCCTGAGTCCGCGGCCCTCCTCCGTTCGGAGGTCATAGGCCGCTGTTGCCTAAGCGGGGGCGAACGGGTAAACCATAGGAATTATCGACTAGCCCTTGGGGGCATTGAGGTCATGGCCGTTACGCATCTTCCTCCGCCGGTGGACATCGACAGCGACGCCAAGAAAGCCATCATCGACGGCCTGAAGAAGGTGCTGGCCCGGTTCCAGGAAAAGGGGCTGGTGGACGGCTCGCTGAGCTACCAGGACCTGATCTCGCACGCCGACGTCCTGGAAAAGTTCATCGCCCTGTTCGTGTCCAACCGCGAGGCCTGCGACGATATCGTCAAGGCCAAGACCGGCCAGCCGGTGCGCGACGGCGACCAGATGCTGGTCTGCAATGTCTCGTTGAACCAGATCCAGCAATTGCTGGTGCGCACCTGCGCCAAGAAGGTGTTCGAGGCGGACAAGACCCCGCACACGGTCACCGAGACGGTCACCCGCAAGGCGCTGTTCGGTCTGATCAAGAAGACCGAGCAGGTGGAGGTCACCCGCGTGGGCGGCGACCCCGTCGAGGAGCGCAAGCTGCGTGAGCTGGCCAACTACCTGGCCTTCGGCTGGCAGCTGCCGCTGCTGGCCGCCTATCGCGAGCATCTCTCCTATCAGCAGATCATCGAGATCGGCGAGGACGTCATCGCGCTGCGCACGCCCGAGGACATCGCCACCGTGGGCCGCTTCGAGCCGGCCATGCTGAAGAAGGTCAAGGCGGCGGCCGGCCCCGACTTCGCCGACATCCTGGTGCACCGTCCCCAGGCCATTGCCGGCGTCGCGGTATGGAACCGCGACATGTACGAGTTCTACCGCAAGATGCTGGGCGACGCCGCCTGGGCCTTCTTCGCCCGCGAGAAGGAGTTCTTCAACGTGGTGGCGGCCCTGGACAAGCCGGTGGCCCGGGTCTACGGCGAGGTTCTGGCCTACATCGCCTCGGAGAACCTGCTGGAGATCCAGCGCCTCAACATCGACAAGAGCGAGGTGCTGATCACCTCGCTGCGGGGCGCCTTCGGCAACAAGCTGGGTCAGGTGCTCGGCCACCCCAACTTCGCCAAGGACATCCTGCGCAAGGTGGTCGACAACATGCTGCACATGAACCAGGAGAAGGAAAAGCTGCAGGCCTCCTTCGCGCTGACCTGCAAGGCCATGGTGCCCACCGTCACCGAGTGGCTGGCGAAGCAGCGCTAGGGTCAAAATCCAATTAATCCATCGGGGGCTGCGGCGAAACTGCCGCCGGGACGCTGTCCGGGGGCTCGTGCCGGATCATGACCTAGGGGTTGTACGGCTTCGCCAACTTGAGGTCGTCGGGCGTGATGATCGCCGGCCCCGCCATCATGGCGCCCGAGCCCTCCGCCCCAATCCTGGACCTGGACTGGCGTGCCTTGATTCCCGGGACTTTGGCCACCAGCCCGACGGCTGCGACCGTGGGGTTGATGATCCGATCCGGCGGCGCACGGCCTCCACCCGAGTGCTGCAAGCATAAGTGGATGCACTGTTCACCAAGCAGCGTCCTTTCGTTTACAAGTGCGCTACAATGCTGCATCTTCCTCTATCATGACTGTCGGCTCCACGTCCAAACGACTGCTCGTTATCGAGGACAATCCAGGCGACCAGAGGCTCATCGAGATCAAGCTCGCCGAGACTCCGGTGCCGTGGACGGCCGATCTGTGCGGCAGCCTGGCCGAGGGCCTGCGCATGCTGCCCACCGCCGATTACGAATGCATCCTGGTGGACCTGGGGCTGCCCGACGCCTCGGGCCTGCAATCCGTCGTCACCATGAAGGCCGAGGCGCCGGGCATCGCCCTGGTGGTGCTGACCGGCCTGGACGACGAGAGGGTGGCGCAGGACGCCATCCGCGCCGGTGCCCAGGATTATGTGGTCAAGTCGCTGGCCGGGCTGGAGCTGCTGCCCCGCGTCATCCGCCACGCCGTCGAGCGTCAGCAGGCGCAGGTGCAACTGGAGCTCTCGCACCACACCGCCCAGGCGCTGCTGGATGCCAGCCACGACGTGGCCATGCTGCTGGATGCCGCCGGCCGCATCATCACCGTCAACGTCCAGGCCGCCGAGCATTTCGGGCGGCGCGCCGAGGAGCTTGAGGGCGTCGAGCTGTTTTCCCTGCTGCCCCGCTCCATGGGCGCCCACCGGCGCTCCTGTTTCGAGCAGGCGCTGGACAGCGGCCGCACGGTGGAGTTCGAGGACACCGACGGCCTGCGCTGGTTCGCCAACCGCATCCTGGCGGTGGGCGAGGCGGGCGAGCGGCGCTGCGCGCTGTATTCCCGCGACATCACCGCCGAGCGGGCGGCCGCCGACAAGCTGGCCGAGGCCAAAGAAGACGCCGAGCTGGCCAACCGCTCCAAGACCGAGTTCATGGCGCGCATGAGCCGCGACATCCGCACGCCGCTCAACGACGTCATCGGCTTCGCCGAGATGATCTCGTCCGAGATGCTGGGCGCCATCCAGCCCGCCGGCTATCGCGACTACGCGGAAAGCATCCTCAATTCGGGCTCGCAGATCCTGAAGATGCTGGACCGCATCACCGACGTGTCCATGCTGGAATCGGCGCTGCTGAAGGATCAGGCGTCCTACCGCGACCTGGTGGAGCTGTCGCCCGACCTGATCTGCGTCTGCGTCGACGGCGTCGTCGAACGCATCAACGCCGCCGGCCTGGGCATGCTGCGCGCCCCGGCGGCCTCGGCCTGCGAGGGCCGGGCCTTCGTGGACTTCGTCCATCCCGATTACGTGGCGCTGTTCGACGCCGGCCTGGAAGCCTTGTACGAGGAAGACCACCCGGTTCCGCTCAAGATCGTCACCTTCGCCGGCCGCACCCGCGACGTGGAGCTGAACGCGGTGCCGCTGCGCCGCGACGGCCGCACCGCCACGCTGTTGGTGGGCCGCGACACCACCGAAGTGACCGCCGCCATGCGGGCGGTGGCGGCGCGCGAGCACCGTATCCGTGCCATCATGGATACGGTGCTGGACGGCATCGTCACCATCGACGAGGAGGGCGTCATCGTCTCGGCCAATCTGTCGGTGGAGCGCATCTTCGGTTATTCCCTGTCGGAACTGATCGGCGCCAAGGTGTCGCTGCTGATGCCCGAGCCCGACGCCGGCCGCCACGACACCTACATCGCCACCTACCTCAACGGCGATGGCGGCGGCCTCATCGGCATGGGCCGCGAGGTGATGGCCAAGCGCAAGGACGGTTCGGTCTTCCCGGTGCACCTGTCGGTGTCGGAACTGCGCCTGGACAAGCGGCGGCTGTTCACGGGCACCATCCGCGATCTCACCGAGAACAAGCAGCTGGCCCAGCGCGTGGCCTATCTGGCCAACCACGATTCTGCTGACCGACCTGCCCAACCGCACGCTGCTGACCGAGCGCCTGGGCCAGGCGCTCGGGCTGGCGCGCGGCAGCGGGCTGCATGTGGCGGTGGTGACCATCGATCTGGAGGGCTTCACCACCATCAACGATTCGCTGGGCCACGACGTGGGCAACGCCCTGCTGCGCGAGACCGCCCGCCGGCTCGGCCAGGCGGTGTCCGGCAGCGGCGGCACCGCCGCCCGCCTGGCGGGAGACGAATTCGCCCTGGTGCTGCCCCAGCTCAAGGACCTGGCGGCGGTCAGCCGGGCGGTGGAGCAGGTGCGCGACGCGGTTATCAAGCCGTTCCTGACCCATGGCACCGAACTGACCCTGGCGGCCGATTTCGGCGTGTCGGTGTTCCCGCGCGACGGCGACGAGGCGCAGGAACTGCTGCGCAATGCCGAGATGGCGCTGCACCAGGTCAAGCGCCGTCCGGACGAGCACATGGGCTTCTTCGATGCCGCCATGTCCTTCGCGGTGTCCGAGCGCCTGACCCTGGAGCGTTCCATCAAGGACGCCCTGCGCGACGGCCATTTCGAGCTGTTCTACCAGCCCCAGGTGCGGCTGTCCGACTATAGGCTGGTGGGCGCCGAGGCGCTGATCCGCTGGCGCCATCCCGAACTGGGCGTGATCGCGCCCGACAAGTTCGTGCCGGTGGCCGAGGAAACCGGCCTGATCGTGCCCATGGGGCGCTGGGTACTGGAAACCGCCTGCCGGCAGATGCGCCGTTGGGCCGATCAGGGCCTGCCCAACCTGCGCATCGGCGTCAACATCTCGGGCCGCCAGTTCCGCGACGCGGATCTGGTGGACACCGTCGCCGCCGCCATCGCCGAGACCGGCATCGAGCCGGACCACCTGGACCTGGAGCTGACCGAAAGCATGCTGATGGCCGATGGCGAGGCGACGTTGAAGCTGCTGCGCGCGCTGGCCGAGCTGGGGGTGACGCTCTCCATCGACGATTTCGGCACCGGTTATTCGTCGCTGGCCTACCTCAAGCGTTTCCCGGTCAACACGGTGAAGATCGACCGCGCCTTCGTGCGCGACCTGGACCACGACGAGGATGGCCGCGTCATCGCCAACGCCATCATCTCGCTGGCCCATTCGCTGTCCATGAAGACCATCGCCGAGGGCGTGGAGACCGAGGTGCAGGCGGCCCTGCTGGCCAAGCACGGCTGCGACGAGATCCAGGGTTACATGATCGGGCGGCCATTGCCGGTGTCCGAATTCGTCAGTTTCGCCAAGAATTATGATGCGTCTGTTCGTAATGGGGGGGCAGTCGGCGAAGGTGCCGGCAAGCCCCAGGGAGTGGGGTCATGAGCGGTACCGTTGTCATCGTCGAAGACAATGCGATGAACATGAAGCTTCTCGAGCAGGCGCTGACCATCGCCGGCTACGAGACGGTGAAATCGCCCGACGGTGACGATCTGGTGGACCTGACCGCCGATAGCGGCGCCAAGCTGGTGCTCATGGACATTCAGTTGCCCAAGCGCTCGGGCGTGGACCTGCTCAAGCAGCTCAAGGCGGATTCGCGCACCGCCGCCGTGCCGGTGGTGGCGGTCACCGCCTTCGCCGATCCCGATTCGGTGTCCGGCTTCCTCAAGGAAGGCTTCGACCAAGTGATCACCAAGCCCCTGTCCATCCGCAAGCTGCTGGACGAGGTCACCCGTTACGTCGGTTAGAGCGGCTTTTCCGTCATGGCCGGGCGTGACCCGGCCATCCACGTGGACCCCCGGGTCAAGCCCGGGGGTGACGATAAGAGGGGTGGCGGTTCACTCTGAACCCAAAAGGCCTTTCGGGCTCACGCCAGCGGGCGGAAGGCCAGGAAGGTCATGTCGTCGCGGCGGCGTTCATCGCCGCGCCAGGCCGCCAGATGCTGGAACAGCATGTCCATCTGCTCGGTCAGCGGCCGGTCGGCCACTTCCGTCAGCACCCTTTGCAGCCGCTTGCGGCCGAACAGCTGGTGCACCTGGTCGCCCACCTGGTCGGTGACGCCGTCGGTGAACAGATAGAAGGCGCTGCCCTTGCCGTAGGGCAGCTCCTGGGCGGTGAAGCGGTAGTCCTCGGGGCTGTCCAGGTAGCCCAGGCTCATGCGGTCGCCGCGCAGCAGGCGGAAGCTGCCGTGCTCGGCCACCAGCAGCGGCAGGTTGGCGCCGGCGAAGGTCACCGTGCCCTTGTCGCGGTCCACCACGCAGATGCCGGCGTCCAGGCCGTCGTTGGACACTGCGCTGTCGCGGTCCTGGCGCAGTGCCGACTTCACCAGCCGGTTCAACTGGGTCAGCATCTCGGCCGGATCGTCGTGGCCGTGATGGTGCAGGATGCGGCTGAAGCTGGACGCCACCACGGCGGTCATGAAGGCGCCAGGCACGCCATGGCCGGTGCAGTCCATCACCGCGATGACGCCCTTGTTGCCGAAGGCGCCGGCCCAGTAATAGTCGCCGCCGACGATGTCCAGCGGCTGCCAGCCCACCGCCAGCTCGTCCACCAGCCCGGACAGGGCGCCCTGGTCGGGCAGCAGCGCGGTCTGGATGCGGCTGGCGTAGCGGATGCCGTCGTTGATGTAGCGGCTGGCCTTCTCCAGCTCGGCATTGGCCACGTTCAGCTGGGCCAGGGCGCGCTCCACGCCCTCCTTCTCGCGCGCCAGGCTCGGCGGTGCGGTCGGCCACCCGGCGCTCCAGGTCGCGGGCCAGGGCCGCCAGCTCGGCTTCCGCCTTGTCGCGGCCGTCCAGGCCGTCCTGCGATCTGCGCAGCATGGAGTTCATGGTGCCCACCAGCAGGCCCAGCTCGTCGTGGTCGTGCTTGCGCGGCAGCTCGATCAGGAAGGCGCCGGGCCGGGCCGGGTCCACCTTGCCGATGGCGGCGGTGATCTTCAGCAGCGGCTTGGTGATCATGGCGTAGAACACCGCCACCACGAGCACGCACAGCAGCACGGCGCGGGCGGCGCCCGACCACATGGTCTGGAAGACGCGGGCCAGCCAGCTGTTCATCAGCCGGCCGGCGTCCAGGCGCAGGTCCAGCAGGCCCACCGCCGACACGCTGCCGTCGGGGGCGCGGGTCTCCAGCGGCAGGGCATAGTGGGCGATGTCGCCGAACAGCTGCTCGGCCAAGGCAGGCAGCGGGGTCGACACCGCCGGGCGCGACACGCCGGCCAGCCGCCCGCCGTAATTGTCGTTGAGTACCACCTCGGCCACCGCCTCGTCCTCGAACAGGCCGCGCACCACTTCGCCGGCCAGCTCGGACGACAGCTGGTAGGCGGCCTCCACTGCCAGGCCGCGCACCAGTTGCAGGTTGGCGGCGTAGGCGTGGCCGATCTGCGCATGCATGGCGCGGTAGTCGGAAAGCAGCTCGTAGGCCGAGGACAGCAGGCCCAGCGCCAGGGCGATGGCTAAGGTGGCGAAGGCCTGTTTGAACGACAGGCCGTCCAGCATCCGCACTTGCGAACGGCCGGTCGGGCGCTGCGGTGCAACCGGAGGCCGGATTTGGTGCACGTCCTGGACATCCCTGCTGGTGGGGCCATGGCTCGGGGGGCCGAAACGCCGCACATTGTGTGGAAGTTGGGCCATCCCGTCCAGCCCCGTCGCGCGTCGTCGCGACATTTTGTCACATTCAGGGGATAAGCGACGGTGGAATCCCGGCGGCGCGCGGGTCCAGACTGACGTCGCCACGGGCGTCTATCCGCGGCCATGGCCGGGGAGAAACATGAGCGACACGCAGTCCAAGCAGCGGCTGACCTTCAAGGGCGGGCGGCCCCCGGCGCCCGAGGCCGAGCCCTGGCCGGTGCTGGTGGTGGACGACGACCCCCAGGTCCATGCCATGACGCGGGTGCTGCTGCGCGACTTCGACTTCCAGGCGCGCGGCTTCCAGGTGATCAGCGCCCATTCCGCCGCCGAGGCGCGGGAAATCCTGGCCGCGCGCGACGACCTCCCGGTCATGCTGCTGGACGTGGTGATGGAAACCGACGACGCCGGCCTGGGCCTCGCCCGCTACGTGCGCGAGGAGTTGGGCAACCACCGCCTGCGCATCATCCTGCGCACCGGCCAGCCCGGCGAGGCGCCCGAGCGGCGCGTCATGCTGGACTACGACATCAACGACTATCGCTCCAAGACCGATCTGACGGCGCAGAAGATGTTCACCGCCATGGTGGCGGCGCTGCGGTCGTGGACGCACATCGCCACCATCGAGGGCCTGAACGCCACGCTGGAGGCGCGGGTGGCCGAGCGCACCCGCGAGCTGGAGGAGGCCCGCGCCTTCGCCGAACGGCTGGTGGAGATGCTGCCCAATCCGGTGTGGCTGAAGGACGAGCGGGGCCGCTACCGCCTGTACAACCGCGCCTTCCGCGAGTTCTTCGCCATCGGCCCCACCGCATGGCACGGCCGCACCGCCGCCGAGGTGCTGGGCGAACACCTGCCCGTCGAGGAGATGGAGACCGACGCCACCCTGATGAGCGGGGGCGGCGAGCGGCTGGACTACGAGATGTCCATGCCCGACGTCACCGGCATGCCGCGCGCCCTGATGGTGTCCAAGTCGCTGCTGCGCCTGGGCGACGGCGAGCCGCACGGGCTGGTGGCCGTCGCCACCGACATCACCGAGCGCAAGGGGCTGGAGCGCGAGCTGCGCCGGCTGGCTACCGTCGATCCGCTGACCGGCGCCTTCAACCGGCGCTATTTCCTGTCGGCGGCGGTGCAGGAGATGGAGCGCGCCGCCCGCTACGGCACACCGCTGGCGGTGATGATGGTGGATATCGACCACTTCAAGCGTATCAACGACCTGCATGGTCATGCCCTGGGTGACGAGGTGCTGAAGCAGGTGGTGGAGGTCTGCCGCGCCAACCTGCGCGAGGTGGACGTGTTCGCCCGGCTGGGCGGCGAGGAATTCGCCGCGCTGCTGCCCCAGACCGCCATGCCCGGCGCCCATGGCCTGGCCGAGCGGCTGCGGCGCGCGGTGGCCGAAATGCTGGTGCCCATCGCCGGCCAGGACGTGCGTGTCACCATCAGTGTGGGCGTGGCCGAGCGCCATTCCGACGAAACTCGCTTCGACCATCTGCTGGGCCGGGCCGACCAGGCGCTGTACTGCGCCAAGCAAGCCGGACGCGACCGCGTGGAGATATCCGCATCGCGGGGTTGATGCAGATGCGGGAAAGGTTTACCTCCCTAGATGGGGTACCTTGTCGGAGGGGGTAGGTTTGGAGCCGGGCGACAACGTCATTGACCTTGCCAAGGAGCGGCGCCGTCGCGGCCCGCGCTTCAATGGCGGGCTCATGGACATCCTCGAGGTCAGCCGCGACCTCGTCTGTCTGTGCCGGCAGGGGGCCATCACCGCCATCAACGGCGCCGGCGCCCGCATGCTGGGCGCCGCCACCACCGACGAGCTGGTGGGCCGGCGCATGGACGAGTTCCTGGTGCCCGAATACGGCAGCATGCTGGAACTGTTTCTGTCGGGTCTGGCCAGCGAGGACAAGGCGGTGCCCACCCGCATCCTGGCGCTGGACAAGAGCGTCAAGGCGGTGGAGATGCAGACCTTCCGCGCCCGCGAGATCGCCCCCGACGCCACCGTGGTGGTGTGCCGCGAGCTGGGCGCCCAGCCCGAGGCGGCGGGGCAGATGGACGAGGCGGACCTGAATTTCCGCCTGCTGGTGGACAACGGCATGAACATGGCCTGCCACGTCCAGGACGGGGTGGTGCGCTACGTCAATCACGCCGGCGTCGCCCTGCTGGGGGCCGAGGGGCCCGAGGCGCTGGTGGGCCGCGCCCTGCTGGACCTGATGGACGGCCCCAGCGGGGTGATCGTGGACGGCGACGGCCTGCGCGCGCTGGCCGAGGTGGGGGCGGTGTTGCCGCTGACCCTGCGCACCGCCCTGGGCGACACCGTGGCGGTACTGGCCCGCTTCACCCTGGTGCCCTCGGCTTCCGGGGTCGAGGTGATGATGGAGGCCTGTCCCACCGGCCTTTGACCGACACCCCTTCCTTGCCCCTTGCCATGAGGTGGCCTCGATTGTTTATGGATTGGAAGGATTGGGGAAGGGGAACCGCCGTGGACGAAGCCACGACGAAGACACGCTTCTGGACGCACCGGCGCCGGCTGTGGGCCGTGGGCGCCGCCGTGGCGACGCTGCTGTTGACGGCCGGCGGCCATTGGCTGCCTGACTGGGGGCTGCGCTACGGCCTGCTGCGCTCGTTGCGCGATCTGGGCTGGAGCCAGGTAAGCGTGGCGGCCGCCAATCTGTCCCTGTTCAACGGTGCCATCGTGGTGCGCCAGGTGACCGCCGGCGAGGAGCCTGGGGCGCATGCTGGGCATCGACGGCCTCAACCTCGATTTCCGCTGGAAGCCGCTGTTCTCGCGCCGGGTGTCGCTGGAGCGCCTGGCCCTGGAGGGCGTCGACGTGGAGGCCCGCCGCGAGGGCGCCGACTGGGTGGTCAACGGGCTGCCCCTGACTGTCGGCGGCGGCGGTGAGGGCGGTTCGTCCTGGAGCTATGAAGTCTCCGCGCTGTCCCTGACCGCCAGCCGCATCCATCTCACCGACGGTCCTACCCGCGCCGAGATCGAGGTGGACCGGCTGGATCTGGCCGACCTGAAAAGCTGGGAGCCGGCGCTGCCGGCGCGCTTCCAGATGAATGGGCGGATCAATGGCGCACCCTTCAGCCTGGAGGGTACGGCCACGCCCTTCGCCGACCGGCCCGGCTTCGCGTTCCATCTCGGACTGGACCAGTTCGATCTGGCCGCCGTGGCGGAGGCCGCCCGCAGCGCCGGGCTCGGCCAGGTGTCGGGGCGGGCGAACGCCGATCTGGCCGTGCAGGGCGACCTGGATGGACGGATCACCGCCGCCGGCACGCTGGGGCTCAAGGCGGGCGGCTGGGCCGATGGCGGCACCAAGGTGAATGCCGCCGAACTTGCTCTCGCCTTCGACAATTTGGCTTGGGATGCCGGCGGCGTGATCACCGCCGCCGGCACCGCCGCGGCGCAGGAGCCTGCGGGTCGAGGACGGCGGGGTGGCGGTGACCGCCGCAACCGCCCAGCTGGCGGCCCGCTCGGCCAAGTACGAGGCCAAGCCTGGCCGGCTGTCCTGGGACGGCACCCTGCATGCCGAGCGCCACCAGTTGGTGGCCGGCGACACCCGCATCGAGCACGCCAGCCTGGATTGGGCCGGTGCCACCCGCTTCGACTTCGCCGCGGCGGCGGCTTCCTTCCTTCATGCCGAGGGCAAGGCGGCGGCGGCGGGCACCCGCATCGCCGTGGGGCCGTTGGCCCTGGAGGCCGAGCGCATGACCGCCGAAGGCGTGTTCCAGCACGCCCGCCCCGACGGCATGCTGCCGCCTTTGGCCGGGCGCATGGATGCGGCCCTGGACAATGTGTGGGTGCGCGAGCCCGGTCTGGACTGGATGCGTGCGAGCCATGTCCAGGTGGGCGATCTGCGGTTGACGCCTGGCGCCAACGCCAGCCTGGGCCGGCTGGAGGCGCAGGGATTGGCGGTCCTGGCCCGTCCCGGCAAGGGCGGCTTCCCCTGGCGGCTGGAGGCGCGCCAGGCGGTGATGGAGCGGGCCACCCTGGCGGGCGACGGCACCAGCAGCTTCGGCTCCGTCGCCCTGGCCGGGGCGCGGGCGCGGGCCACCCGGACCAAGGACGGTTTCCTCGGCCTGCCCGAGACGACGAACGAGGCCGCGCCGGATTCCGCGCGGCCGCGCATGATCCTGCGCCGGCTGCATCTGGGCGGCGACAGCCGCATCGATTTCGTGGACCGCTCCCTGTCCGAGCCGGTGCGCCTGACCCTGGAGGGCGTCGAGGTGGACATGTCCGACCTGGACAGCTTCCGCCCCGACCACGACAGCCCGTTCACCGCCAAGGCCCGCATCGGTGCCGCCCAGCTGTCGGCCCAGGGGCGGGCGCGCCCCTTCGCCGCCCTGGTCGGCGGCGAGATGAAGGGGACCGTGCGGGCGCTGGAATTGCCGCCCCTGTCGCCCTATGCCGCCGACACCATGGGCGTGCACCTGCAGACCGGCCAGTTGGACGCCGAGTTGGCCCTCTCGATCACCCAGGGCAAGCTGGACGGCGGCATGCAGCTGGTGCTGAACGAGCTGTTCGTCGCCCAGCCCGACCCCAACGCCCCCCTGGCCAAGAGCGCCGACATGCCGGTGGAGACGGTGCTGGATCTGCTGCGGGATTCCGACAACCGCATCCGCCTGTCCATCCCGGTGCGCGGCGACCTTGCCAATCCCGACTTCGACGTCAGCGACGCCGTGGGCCAGGCGGTGGGCGGCGCGCTGCGCTCCACCGTGTTCACCACGCTGAAGGTGGCCTTCCCCCTGGCCGGGCTGATCAGCCTGGTCATCGACGACAGCGAAAGCCGCCGGCTGGCGCTGGAACCCCTGGGTTTCGCTCCCGGCAGCGAGACTCTGGGCGCGGCCGAGACCAAGCGCCTGGATGCGGTGGCGGCGCTGATGGCGCAACGGCCCACCCTCAAGCTCACCCTGTGCGGCGTCGCCACCCAGGAGGGCGACGGTCCCGCCCTGGCCGAACGCCGACGGCTGGAGGAGCTGGGACTGCTGGCGCGCCTTCAGAACATGGTGGGGGCGGCGCCCAATCCGCGGGCTCTGCCGGTGGATGCGGCCCAACTGACACGTCTGGCCGATGCCCGCGCCCTGGCGGCCAAGACCTTCCTCGTGGAACAGAGGAATGTGGACCCCGGCCGCCTGTTCGTCTGCCGCCCTCGGGTGGAGGCCGATGCCAAGGCGCTGCCCCGCGTGGACCTGGTGCTGTGATCAGCGCAGCGAGATAGCCTCCATCACCTCGGTCTGGGCCTGGCTCCAGAAATCCGGCTCATGCCCCTCGGGCCGTCCCGCCTGTTCCCACAAGGCATGGGCGCGGGCGCGGATCATTTCCATCACCTCGTCGGCCTGGCGGGAATACCCCACCGGGCCGAAGCCGGTGGCCCGCTGCGCGATGTCCCAGGCCATTCCTGCCTCCTCGCCGTTGGCCATAGGTCAACATCGACCGGCCAGGGCAGGTTCCGTTTCCACCGATGGATATATCGGTGCATCGTGTTTTCGTTAAAGTTGTAATCACCCCGCCTGCCAGTAAATAATGAGATGATTATTCAGCGCTGCGCTGCGGGGTCAAATCGCAACAAAAACTTGTTTCCATCTTGATCCAGCTACCCGAACTCTGTCACATAGGCCGAACTTGACGACAGGGTGGCGGAGCAATGTCCTTCGGGGGGGGAAATGGGGGGCCGGCGGGGCGGCTCTTCTTGCTTTGGCGTGTGGATGGGCGGGGCCGGCGGCGGCCGACGATCCCTTCGTGGACACGCGCGTGATGACGCGCCATGCCGGCCAGGTGCTGCCCGACCTCATCCCCTATGAAGGGGCGCTGGGCGGCAAGACCACCTTCCTCTACCGCCGCGAGGCGGTGCCGGCCTACGAACCCAATTTCGAGGACGTGGCGGCGGCGCCCAAGCCGGTGGCCCTGATGGCGGGCGTCAGCGAATCCAGCACCTCGACCCTGGCGACCCGCTTGCGCGCAGCCGGCAAGGATTGGGCGGCGGGCGCCGCCTTCCGCAGCGAGCAGGGGCACGCCTATCGCGACGGCGCCGGCACCAAGCTGAATTTCGGCTACCAGCGCAGAATCCGAGTGGCTGGGCGCCCGCTGGGGCAAGGCCGAGGATACCCTGGTGCAGATCGGCTTCGCCCGCGACGTGCTCGACAATGCCAAGCTGCTTAATTACGGCCTGGACGCGGACGCCCTGGGCCAGGGTGGCGCCCGCGCCTCGGTGGAAAGTCGTCGCCTGTCCGGCTGGTTCAACCAGGCCGGTGGGCTGGTGGCCTGGGGCTACGCCCACGTGGACGTGGACAATTTCACCCTGCGCCAGCCCAGCGCCGTTCGCATCAACGGCGTCGGCGACCATTCCGCCGTCCGCGCCAATGGTTGGCTCGCCCATGACGAGGCCGGCAGCCGTACTCTGTTCGGTACCGAGCTGGCCCGCCAGCTGCACACCGCCAAGCGTTACGGCCGCGAGTTCGGCCCCGACACTATCACCGGCTTCTGGGTGCCGGGCGTCGAGCCTGCTGCGCGCCAGCACCTGGGCCGAGCACAGCCGCACCCTGGGCAAGACCAAGCTGGAGGCGGGCCTACGCTACGACGCCATCGGCATGAGCGCCGCCGACGTCCACAGCCGGCCGGGCGCGCCGGGCGTCTATTCCTCGACGCCGCAGGAACTGTACGACCGGTATTACGGCGCCAACCGCGACAACGACAGCCTGGACCACAACATCAGCGGCCGGCTGCGTGCCGAGCAGAGCGTGGCGCCCGGTGCGCTGGCCTTCGTCGACCTGTCGCGCATGGTGCGCAGCCCTGACCATACCGAGCGCTACAACGCCAATGGCGGCCCAGCGCCGCTGGTGGAGGTGGGCAACCCCACCCTTGACCCCGAGGCCCATTACAAGGCGGCCTTGGGTGGGTCGGTCAGCGGCGGCGGCTACAAGGGCTATGGTCGCGCTTCGGCACCGGGGGCGTGGCAGGTGGAGGCCAGCACCTGGCACGACCGCGTGGCGGATTTCGTCACCATCGACATGGCGCGCGGCCAGTCGGGCGTGGCGGTGGCCACCGGCGGCCAAGTCTACCGCAACGTGGACGCCGCCATCAGCGGCATCTCGGCCGATCTGCGCTCCATCCTGGCCGAACATCTGGCGGTGCGCCTGAACCTCACCGGGCAGCGCGGACGCAACCTGACCGACCACCGGCCGCTCTATCAGGTCCCGCCGCTGGAGGCGAACCTGTTCCTCGACACCTTCGGCGGCGATGCCGATTTCGGCTGGAACGCCGGCACCCGCCTGCGCGCCGTGGCGGCCAAGCGGGCGGTGGACAGCAGCTTCGCCACCGGTTCGGGCATGGACACCGCCGGCCCGGCCGGCGGCTTCGCCACCGTGGACGTCTATGGCGGCGTCAGTTTCGGTGATTCGGTGGCGGTGACCCTGGGCGTGGACAACGTCTTCGACAAGCTCTACCGCGAGCATCTGAAGGCGACGCCCATGACCTCCACCGGCATCATGCCCAATGCCCCCGGCCGCACCCTGGTGCTGCGGGCACTGGTCACTTTCTGAGCAGCCGCTCCAGCACGTTGTCGGCGGCGCAGCCGTGCAGCAGCGGCCCGCCCGCCAGCTTGACGTTGGGGCCGTGGGCGCAATGGCCCAGACAGCCGATGGCCTCCACCTTCCAATCCAGGCCGCGCAGGGCCACCTGCGACAACAGGGCCTTGCGCAGGCTGTCGCTGCCCGAACCACCGCACGAACCGGCGCCCAGGCGGTGGTGGGTGCAGACCAGCAGGGTCGGGGGCGGGGATGAGGTCATGGGATGATCATGCCCTCTCCCCGGCGTGGACACCAGCGCCGCCGCTCTTCCGGCATCGCTGCCCTCTGCCCAGCGTGTCGCCAGGCATGAACGCGCAGCGCGCCCGGCTGTTTCCCGTCTGTTGCTTTCCGCGCCGGCGCTAACGCGGCGTTAACGCCCGTGGCCCAGCATGGCAGGCCCGTCCGGATCGGCCGGCGGGCGCTCAGGGGATGGGCATGGCCGACATCATCGAATTGGACCGCGCGGCGCCGGCGCCGCGCGAACGGACTTCCTGTGACTCCATCGCGGCGCTGAACCGCCACACCCGCGCCTGTGCCTTTGCCAAGGCCGACATCACCGTGCTGGCCAAGCGCCTGCAGGAGATGGGCCGGCCGGCGCCGGCCGCCGCCGACCCCCATGACGCCGCCGCCTTGAAGGTGGAGAAGAACGCGCTGGCTCTGGTGTTCATCCCGGCGGTGATGACCGTGGCCGAAGATCTGGCCGCCCTGCACCCGGACAGTCTGTTCACCCTGCTGCTGGGCCAGCTCGGCATGATCCCCGCCGCCGAGGTGCGCGCCGCCACCGACCGGCGCAATCCCCAGGCCTTCATCTGCGGCCAGGTCTATGCCTCGCTGCGCAATCTGTTCGAGCACGTGGCCACCGCCTACGTGGCCTTGGCGGTGCGGTCGGCCGACCAGGGCGACGCCGAGATGGAATGGGTGGTGGAGAACCTGCTGCGCCGCTATCAGCAGGCGCTGAGCGGCTATCACGCCCACACCGCGGTGGCTTCCACCCATTTCACCCCGGCCGGCCATATCCTGGCCGGCATCAATACCGCCCTGTTCTTCATCCTGCGCGCCCTGTCGGCGCTGACGGTGCTGGGCGGGGAGCGGCTGGGCCGGCCGCTTACCCGTGACGACCTGGCGCAGGGGATGGGCAACAGCACGCCGCTGCTGCTGACCATCGCCCGTTGTCATCTGGAACAATTGCTGGCCCTCGAAGGGCCGCTGGGCAAGCACGCCGACCTGTTCATGGCGCGGCTGGACCAGCCGGATTACCGCGATGCCCTGGCGGCCATGTTCGTGGTCGAACTGGGCGGGAACGGCCTGCGGCTGGAAATCCAGCCCGGCGTTCTGGCCGGCCTGCCGGTGATGTCCAGCCCGAAGCCGCGCACCGGCTGCCCGGCGCTCTATGCCGCCACCATGGACAACGTCAATGCCATCGTGGCGCTGGCGCGGCTGACCGAACAGGCCTTCGCCAACTTGGCCTTGGCTGCCTGAGGCAGTATCAGCCGGTGCTCAGCGAGGCCGCCCACACCAGGGTGGCGGCGCACATCACCGCCATGGCCACCATGGCGATCCAGGACAGGTTGTGGGCCGCGGCGCGGGGCTGCGGCTCGGACGCGGGCGTGTCTTCGTGCTGGGTCACGGGATCCTCTCGGCGCTGGTGAAGCGGCATCCTAGACCAGGCCGGCAAGGGATACTCCTTACTTCTTGGTCAGGTTGCCCCTTGGTCAAGTTGTCTGGCCGCCCTATTTGCGGCGCAGTTCCGAGCGGCTGTAATTGCTCAAATGGCCTTCCCGGGCGGCCTGGGCGCGCACCTGGCCCAGCGCTTCCTTGGTCTTGCCATGCACCGCCGCTGCCGACATCAGGCGTTCCAGCTTCTGGCCGCCGCATTCCGGGCAGGCGGGAACCTCGTCGCCGCGCACCAGCGTCTCGAAGACGGTGTCGCAGCCCGGGCAGTGGTAGGAATAGAACGGCATGGAATCCTCGCAGGCAGAATGTCTGCCTGCGAGATTAGCACTTATGGCCGATGATGAAAATGTGGGCGGCTGGTCGTCAATACAGGTGCTGGCCGCCGGTCACGAACACCTCGGACCCGGTCACATAGGCGAAGTCATCGGTGCACAGGCGGAAGACGGTGCCGGCCACGTCCTCGGGCGTGCCCATGCGGTCCAGCGGAATGCGCGGCACCAGCGCCTCGTACTCGGCCGAGATCATCTCGGTGCTGATCTCGCCGGGCGCCACCGCGTTGACCCGCACTCCCAGTTGGGCGAATTCCGCCGCCATCTCGCGGGTCAGGCCGGACAGCGCCGCCTTCGAGGTGGAATAGGCCGAGCCGGCGAAGGGATGGACGTAATGGCCGGCGATGGAGGTGATGTTGACGATGGCCCCCTTGCCGCGATGCAGCGGGGTGGCAAAGCCGCGGGCCAGCCGCAGGGGTGCGAAGAAGTTCAGGCTCGAACACCTGCTTCCAGCCGTCGATGGGGCCGTTGAGCACGCCCAGGCGCTCCTTGTAGGGCGTCTTGGGGCTGACGCCCGCATTGTTGACCAGGGCGTGCAGCGGGTCGTCGCCCAGCAGCTTGCGCGCCGCCTGCACGAAGGCGTCGGCGCTGGCGGGATCGGCCAGGTCGGCGACGATGTGGTGGGCCCAGTTGCGGTCGCGCCGGCATTCCTCGGGAATGGGGGCCCGCGCGCAGGTGATCACCCGCCAGCCCTCGGCCAGGAAACGCTTGGCGATGGCGTGGCCGATACCCCGGCTGGCGCCGGAGATCACCACCGTCCTGGGTGCCGCGGCGCTCATGGCGAGGCCTTGGGCACCACTGGCATGCGCAGCGCGCCGGCCTTGGGGTCCATGGCTTCCAGCTTGTCCACCACCGGGGCCAGCACGCGGGCGGCGCGCAGCAGCGTCTCGGCCCCCTTGTCCTCGGCCATGCCGCCGCGCGCGGCCAGCTTGGACAGCAGCTCCAGCGGCGATTCCGGTTCGGGGAAGGCCACCATCTCCAGCGGCGCGTCGGCGGCCAGCTTCAGCAGTTCGCGCAGCTGCGTCTCGGCCACGTCATAGCCGCCCAGCGCGTCCACCAGCCCCAGGCCCTTGGCCTCGGCGCCGCTCCACACGCGGCCGCGCGCCATGGGCTCCAGCTTGTCCACCGGCATATGGCGCCCCTCGGCGGCCCGGTTGGTGAAGTCGGTGTAGATGCGGTCCAGCATCACGTTGACGCGTTCCCACGCCTGGGGCGAGAAGGGGCGGTTGGGGCTCCACATGGGGGCGTTGTCGCCGCGATGGATCTCGTCCCAGCTGACCCCCAGCTTGGGCCAGAAATCGGCCAGCACCATCTTGCCGGTGAAGACGCCGATGGAACCGGTGATCGTGCCTGGCTGGGCGACGATGCGGTCGGCGCCCATGGCGACGAAATAGCCGCCCGAGGCCGCCACGTTGCCCATGGACACCACCACCGGCTTGCCGGCGGCGCGGGCGCGGCGCACCTCGTTCCATACCGTGTCCGAGGCCACGTAGGAGCCGCCGGGGCTGTCGACGCGGAACAGGATGGCCTTGATGTCGTCATCCTCGACGGCGTCGCGCAGGGCTTCGGCCACGGTGTCCGAGCCGAAGCCGTCCTCGCCGCCGAACGGGCGGTCGGACTCGCCGCGCTGGATGGCGCCTTCGCCGGTGATCAGCGCCACCCGGGTGCCCTTGGTCTTGGCGCTGTGGGCGACATAGGCGGCCACGTCCACCTCGTCGGGTTCGCCGCTGCCGCGGGCCGCGTCCAGCGCCTGGTCGCGATAGCCCAGCTTGTCCACCAGTCCGGCCGACAGCGCTTCCGAGGCCAGGAAGGGACCCTTGCCGAACAGGGCGCGCACCTTGTCGGCGGGCAGCTTGCGGCCTTCGGCCACGCCGGCCACCACCTGGGACGACCACGCGTCCAGCAGGCCGTTCAGGGTTTCGACGTTGGCCGGGGTGTACTTCTTCTCGGTGAAGACCTCGATGGCGGTCTTGTATTCCTTGCGGCCGGCGAATTGCGGCTCGACCCCCAGCAGGTCCAGCGTGCCCCGCAGGAACGGGGTTTCCGCCAGGAAGCCGGTCAGTCCCACGTCGCCCGAGGGCTGCAGCCACACCTGGCCGAAGGCCGAGGCCAGGTAGTATTCCACCGTGCCGTTGCCGAATTCGCCCATGGTTTCGGAGAACAGCACCGCCGGCTTGCCCGAGGCGCGGAAGCGGGCAACCGCGTCGCGCACTTCCTGGGCCCGCGCCATGCCCAGATGGGCCTGGCCGATGGTGGCGAACAGGCCGACCACGCGGGGGTCCCTGGCGGCGCGGTCGATGCCCTCGATCACCTGGCGGGTGACGTAGGTGTCTTCCCCGGTCAGGGTGGCGAAGGGATCGCGCGATGGCGCGTCCTTGAACTGGTTCTCCAGATCCAGGGTCAGCACCATGTGCCTGGGCAGGGACGGGCCGACCTTGTCGTGCAGGGCGATAGCGCCCCACACCGTCAGGCCGATGCCGACCAGGAACAGCAGGCCGATCACGGCCAAGGTGGCGACGATGATCCGTCCGAAGCGGCGCATGGGCAGGACTTCCTTATGGTTTCAAAGGCCCTGTCTTGGGTGTAAGCGCGCGCGGTCCGGCGGTCAAGGCATGTGCCGCCCCCGGCGATGGGCGCCGGGGGCGGCATAGGGGCGCGGTCGGGGGGATCAGGCGGCCCCCAGCGGGGTGATCTCGGCCTCGATGCGCGAGCGGGCGGTGCGCCGCGCCCACTCCAGGTCGTAGCTCATCTGCACGTCCAGCCAGAAGCGGTCGGACGTGCCGAAGTAATGGGACAGCCGCAGGGCGGTGTCGGCACAGACGGACCGGCGGCAATCCACCAGGTCGTGAACACGGTCGAACGGCATCTTCAGGTCGCGCGCCAGGCGGGCCACGTCCACGCCGGCGGGCTTGAGGAACTCTTCACGCAGGATCTCGCCCGGATGGATGTTGGGGCGGGTATTCGGCATCAGTCATCCTCCTCCCTTTTGCCCTGGGGCCGGCGGCCGCCACCGCCCGCACCCGAGGTCCCGGAACATCGCTGAATCGGCCCGTCGTCTCAACGGGACGTGTGCGGTAGAAGCGGCTTTCGGGGGTATGCCGGAGGGAGGATGCCGAAAGTCGTCCCCGGGCGATGGGGGCGGGGCGCAAAATGGTCACCGCCCTTCGATTGACGCGCCGCACAAGGCTCCTTATGCTCCCGCCCCTTCGGGTTAGGGTTTGACCATGAGTCGTATTTCCGCGCTCCTGCTGGTGCTTGTCGCCCTCGCCGCTCCGGCCCGGGCGGCCGAGGATGTGCGTCCGGTGGCCCAGGTTCCCCTGGTGCCGGTGGCCGAGGGGCCGAACGAGCCGCTGGACGTCCTGCTGCGCACCTTCTGGGCCGAGTACTACAACGCCGCGGGCGACAACGCCTTCGGCCGCAACGACCTGCGGGTCGGGCTGATCGACCTGAACGGCGACGGCCGCGGCGAACTGGTGCTGATGGTCGACGCCCCCGGCTGGGAGGCCGAGCAGGGCAACCCCTTCGTGGTCGCCGAGTGGCGCAACAAGCGTTGGATCGCCGTGGGCTGGGGCTGGGGCGACGAAGACACCGTCTTCGCCACCACCGAAGTCCTCGGCGGCTGGCGCAGCATCGACGGCGGCAAGGTGACGCTGCGCTGGAGCGGCCGCGAATACGCCGTCGAGGCCAAGTAGCCCGGCTGCCCTTGGCCTCACGGCCATCAGCCGTTCAAGAAACACAGATGAACACAGGCGCCTGACGGCGCACACGGATGAACACAGATTCTGTGTTCATCCGTGTTTATCGGCGTTCATCCGTGTCCCATGAAACCGATATCGCCGGAATCCATCCAGGTTTGCTCCGCTCCCGAATTAAACCGGACACCCGTGGACTCGGCCCGGGTATGACGAGGGGAGGGGATTCGCTACGCCGCTTCCTCCATCCCGGCGTTGCGGACGCCGCGCAGGAACACCTCCACGTGCTGGCGCAGTTCGCGCGCCTGGCCCGACAGTTCCCCGGCCGCCTGCATCACCTCGGTGGCGGTGGTGCCGGCGGTGTGGGCGGCCAGGCTGACCTCGACGATGTTGTGGCTGACCTCCTGGGTGCCGCTGGCCGCCTGTTCCACGTTGCGGGCGATCTCGTGGGTGGCGGCCGATTGTTCCTCCACCGCCGCCGCCACCTGGGCCGAGGTGTCGCTGATGTCGCGGATGATGGCGGCGATGGAATCGATGGCGCCGGCGGCATCGCGGGCCGAGTCCTGCACCGCGCCGATCTGGGCGGTGATCTCGGCGGTGGCGCGGGCGGTCTGGGTCGCCAAATTCTTGACCTCGCCGGCCACCACGGCGAAGCCCTTGCCGGCCTCGCCGGCGCGGGCCGCCTCGATGGTGGCGTTGAGCGCCAGCAGGTTGGTCTGGGCGGCGATGGCGGAGATCAGATCCACCACCTCGCCGATGCGGCCGGCTGCCTGGTTCAGTTCGGCGACGATGTCGCCCGAGCGGCGGGCCTCGCTCACCGCGCGGTCGGCGATGCGGGCCGAGCTGTCCACTTGGCGGGCGATCTCGGCCTCGGTGATCGACAATTCCTCGGTGGCGGCGGCCACCGTCTGCACGTTCATGGCGGCATGCTCGGCGGCCGAGGCCACGGCCGAGGATTGCAGCCGGGTCTGCTCGGCGATGGCCGACATGGATTGGCTGGTGGCCTGCATCTGGGTGGCGGCGGCGGTCACCGACTTGGCCACTTCGCCGATATGGCCGTCGAACTCGCTGGCCAGGCGCTCGATCTCGGCCTGCCGCCGCAGTTGTGCTTCCTGCTGGCGCAAGCGCTCGGCAGCGGCCAGGTTGGCCGCCTCCACGTGGTCGCGGAACTTGACCAGGCCGCGCGCCAGTTCGCCGATCTCGTCGGGGCGGGCGGTGTGGCGGATGTCGAAATCGTGTTCGTCCTGGGTCAGCCGGCGGATGGCGGCGGTGACGTCGCTCAAGGGGCGGGTGATGTCGCGGCCGATCAGCCCGGCCAGCAGGGCCACGGCGGCCAGCGCCGCCAGGGCGGCGCTGGCGAACATCAGGGCGCGTCGGTGGAAGGCCACGTCCACGTCGTCCACGTAGATGCCCGAACCGACCACCCAGCCCCAGGGGGCGAAGCCGGCCACGTAGGACAGTTTCGGCACCGGCGTCTCGGCGCCCGGCTTGGGCCAGTGATAGTGGACGAAATCGGCGCCCGCCTCGGCCACCCGCCGGTTCATCAGGCGGAACAGGAAGGTGCCGTCGGGATCCTGCATGGCGTCCACGCTGGTGCCGATCAGCTTGGCGTTGGGATGGGCGAGCATGACCGAGTCGCCCTGCCGGTGCACCCACAGATATTCGGCGCCGTCGTAGCGGATGGCGGAAATGGCGGCCAGCGCCTGGGCCTGCGCCTCGTCGCGGCTCAGGCTGCCGTCGCGCTCGCGTGCATGGTAATGGGCCAGCAGGGTGCCGCCCAGGCTCGACGATGTGTCGGGTCTTGATCTCGCGATCGACCAGCAGGTCCGACCGCATTTGAAAGACGGCGAATGCCGCCACCGCCAGGGTGCCCAGCACCGCGGTAGCGACGATCAGCCACAGGCGACCGCCAATGCGCATGTTTTCCTCCCCCCGAGCGGACATTGCTCTCGCGGCAATTGGCTCGTGCAGGGGCGGAGTATCTTCAGGGCGCCGGGCGCGCGTCAACCTTTAGGATAGGATCACTATACCTATGGGCTAATGCTGTGCTCAATTCTTCGCCTTTCTCAAGGCCGCCTCCACCGCGTCGCACACGGTGGTCAGCACCTTGACGCGGGCGAAGGGCTTGTCGTTGGCCTCGACCAGGGTCCAGGGGGCGCGGTGGGTCGAGGTGCGCTCGACCATCTCGTTGACCGCGCTCTCGTAATCGCCCCATTTCTCGCGGTTGCGCCAGTCCTCGTCGGTCAGCTTCCACTGCTTGTAGGCGATCTGGTTGCGCTCCTCGAAGCGGGCCAGCTGTTCCTCGGGCGTGATGTGCAGCCAGAACTTGGCCAGCACGGTGCCGTGCTCGACCATCTGCTCCTCGAAATCGTTGATCTCGTTGTAGGCGCGCTGCCATTCCTCGTCGGTGGCGAAGCCCTCGACCCGCTCCACCAGCACGCGGCCGTACCATGAACGGTCGAAGATGGTGACGCGACCGGCACGCGACAGGTGGCGCCAGAACCGCCACAGGTAGTGCTGGGCGCGCTCCTCCTCGGTGGGGGCGGCGATGGGGATGACCTGGTAGTCGCGGGCGTTGAGGGCGTTGGTCAGGCGGCGGATGGTGCCGCCCTTGCCGGCGGCGTCCCAGCCCTCGAACACCAGCACGGTGGAGATGCCCTTGTCCTTGGCGTGGCGGTGCAGGCTGGGCCAGCCGGCCGCGCTGCTCCTGCAGGCGGCGGTTGTATTCCTCGCCCTCCAGCTTCTGGGTCATGTCCAGCGACGACAAAATGGACGGCTGCGCCGCCAGCACCGCCGGCCGGCCCACCTTTCCGCCCTTGGCCGGCTTCTTCATGGCGGCGGTCACCTTGGCCGCCACCGCGCGCGCTTCCAGGTGGCGCGGGATGGCGTCCTTGATGGTGTTCAGCACCACCGAGGTGCGGTAACGGGAATCGGCGCCCTCGACGATGTTCCACGGCGCGTGGCTCTTCGAGGTGTGCATGATCACACGCTCGGCGGCGGCGATGAACTTGTCGTAGAGTTTGGCGTGCTTCCAGTCGGGGTCGCTGACCTGCCAGGCGGTCAGCGGGTCCTCCTCCAGCTTCTTCAGCCGCTTCTTCTGCGCCTTCTCGGACAGGTGCATCCAGAATTTCAGAATCAGCGCGCCGTCGTCGGCCAGCGCGCGTTCGAAATGCACCACCTGCTCCAGGTACCCGTCCATCTCGGCGATGGAGATCTCGCCCAGGGCGCGGCTCAGGAAGGGGCGATGGTACCACGACGACAGGAACAGGCCGATCTTGCCCTTGGGCGGCAGGTCGCGCCAGTAGCGCCAGTAGCGCGGGCGTTCGTGCTCCTCGTCCGAGGGCGGGCCGTAGGCGCGGGTGACGATCCAGCGCGGGTCCATCCACTCGTTGAGCAGGTTGACCGTCTCGTTCTTGCCGGCGCCGTCCACCCCGGCGAAGATGATGATGACCGGGAAATCGGCGCCGCGCAGGCGCTGCTGCAGGTCCAGTAGTTCCAGGCGCAGCTGCGGCGCCATGGCGTCGAAATCCTCGCGGCTGACCTTGCGGCCCAGTTCGGCGGCCTCGAACATGACGCTTCCCCCTTGCCCTATCCCGTCATGACAGCAACCGGGAAACGCTAAGCCTTTCCCGCCGGTTGCTCAAGACGCGAACTGGTCAAGCAGGAACGCGAGGCTGGCGCAGACGGTCAGGCAAAGGGTGACGGCGAGGGCGAGCTTGCGGGGGTGTTGGCCATGTCGACTCCGTGATCTGCCGCTCTCCCGCCAGCGGGAGAAGAAACTATTTCCAAATCGGCTTGCCCGAGCCCGGCAACCCGTATTCCGCCCAGCGGTCGCTGACCTTGTCCACCACCGCCTGGTCCATGCGCAGCTTGACGCCCCATTCGCGATGGGTTTCCGGCGGCCATTTGTTGGTGGCGTCCAGGCCGATCTTGCCGCCCAGGCCGGAGTCCGGGCTGGCGAAATCCAGGTAGTCGATGGGGGTGCCTTCCACCACGGTGATGTCGCGCGCCGGATCCATGCGGGTGCTGACCGCCCACATGACGTCCTTCCAGTCGCGGCAATCGATGTCGTCGTCCACCACGATGACGAACTTGGTGTACATGAACTGCTTGAGGAAGCTCCAGACGCCGAACATCACCCGCTTGGCGTGGCCGGGATAGGCCTTCTTGATGCTGACCACGGCGATGCGGTAGCTGCACCCTTCCGGCGGCAGCCAGAAATCCGTGATCTCGGGGAATTGCTGGGCCAGCAGCGGGATGAACACCTCGTTCAGCGCCTCGCCCAGCACGCTGGGTTCGTCCGGCGGACGGCCGGTGAAGGTGGACAGGTAGATGGGATCGCGGCGCATGGTGATGGCCGAGACGCGGAAGACCGGGAAGTCCTCGACGTTGTTGTAATAGCCGGTATGGTCGCCGTAGGGGCCCTCGGGCCCGAACTCGTCCAGCATGACGTGGCCTTCCAGCACGATCTCGGCCTCGGCCGGCACCTTCAGCGGCACCGTCTTGCACTCCGTCAGTTCGACCTTGCGGCCGCGCAGCAGGCCGGCGAACTGGTACTCGCTCAGGGTCTCGGGGACGGGGGTGACGGCGGCGATGATGGTGCCGGGATCGGCGCCGATGACCACCGCCGCCGGCATGGGCTCGCGCCTGGCGCCGGCCCAGCGCTGGTAGTGCTGCGCGCCGCCGCGATGCTTGAGCCAGCGCATCAGCGTGGTGTTCCGGCCGGTCACCTGCATGCGGTAGATGCCCAGGTTGAAGGCGTCGCGCTTGTCGCCCTTGGCGTCGGGGCCTTGCGTCACCACCAGCGGCCAGGTGATCAGCGGCGCCGGCTCGCCCGGCCAGCAGCCCTGGATGGGCAGCATGGACAGGTCCACCTGGTCGCCGGTGTAGACCACCTGCTGGCACGGCGCGCCGCCCACGGTCTTGGGTTTCATGGCCATGACCGTCTTGACCAGGGGCAGCATGTCCCACGCCTCGCGCAGGCCGCCCGGCGGCTCGGGCTGCTTCAGGAAGGCCAGGGTCTCGCCCACCTCGCGCAGCTGCGCCGGCTCGCGGTCCATGCCCCAGGCCACCCGCTCCACCGTGCCGAACAGGTTGACCAGCACCGGCATGGGGTATCGGGAGCCGTCGGGCCGCACCACGTTCTCGAACAGCACCGCCGGGCCCTGCTCGGCCAGCAGGCGGGTCTGGATCTCGGTCATCTCCAGCGCGGGGGAGACCGGGGCGCTCACCCGCACAAGCCGTCCGGCGCTTTCCAACCTTTGGATGAAATCGCGAAGTGAGTCGTAGGGCAAGAATGGCCTCCCGCAAGTCGGCGCTCAGAAAAGCGCCAAGTCGTATCGGGCGTCAACCCTAGTGCTATCGTCAGCTTGGCCTGCTGTGCGTTTGGCTGTAGGCTTAGGACGTCCGAGGGGGGATGGAACGCCACTTTGGCGCAGGGAGCAAGGGACATGGCGGCGGCGACGCAGGAACAGCGCTATCGCACTCTGATCGAATTGGGCATCGCCCTATCGGCGGAGCGCAACCACGACCGGCTGATGGAGAAGATTCTCCTCGGCGCCAAGTCCATGACCAATGCCGATGGCGGCACCCTGTATCTGGTCACCGACAAGAAGGATGGTCTCAAGTTCGAGATCATGCTCAACGACACGCTGGACGTGGCCATGGGCGGCACCACCGGCAAGCCGATTCCGTTCCCGCCGCTCAAGCTGCACGACGACCAGGGCAATCCCAACCACAAGAACGTGGCATCGTACTGCGCGCTGTCGGGCACCACGGTGAACATCGCCGACGCCTATGACGTGGACAAGTTCGACTTCACCGGCACCAAGACGTTCGACGCCAAGACCGGCTATCGTTCCAAGTCGTTCCTGACGGTGCCGCTGAAGAACTACGAGAACGAGGTGATCGGCGTCCTGCAGCTGATCAACGCGCGCGACCGCAAGAACAACGTGGTCGCCTTCGGCCCCGACATCACCCCGCTGATCGAGGCGCTGTCGTCCCAGGCGGCGGTGGCGCTGGACAACGCTCGGCTGATCGAGGCCCAGAAACATCTGTTCAAGAGCTTCATCCAAGTCATCGCCGGCGCCATCGACGCCAAGAGCCCCTATACCGGGGGCCACTGCAATCGCGTCCCCTCCATCACCTTCATGCTGGCCAGGGCGGCGTGCGAGAGCACCGAGGGCCCGTTCAAGGACTTCATGCTCACCGACGACGAATGGTACGAGCTGGAGGTCGCCGCCGGCCTGCACGATTGCGGCAAGGTGACCACGCCGGAATACATCGTCGACAAGGCCACCAAGCTGGAGACCATCTACAACCGCATCCACGAGGTGCGCATGCGCTTCGAGGTGCTGAAGCGCGACGCGGTGGTGGACTACCTGCAGGGCGTGCTGGCCGGCGAGGAGCCGGAGGAGGCGCTGAAGGTCCGCATGGACGAGCGGCTGGCCCAACTGGACGACGACTTCGCCTTCATCGCCGAATGCAACGTGGGCGGCGAGTTCATGGCGCCCGAGCGCATCGAGCGCATGAAGCGGATCGCCGACACCACCTGGGTGCGCACCATCGACGACACCCTGGGCCTGTCCATCGACGAAATGAAACGGCGCAAGGGCGGCGAACCCAAGCCGCCGGTGGAGGAGACGCTGCTGTCCGACAAGGACTGGCACATCGTTCCCCACGACGTCACCATCGACCTGGCGCAGTACGACGCCGAGGGCTTCGCCATGCGGCCCTGTGCCAACAAGTACAATCTGGGCGAGATCTACAACCTGTCCATCGGCCGTGGCACCCTGACGGCCGAGGACCGCTTCAAGATCAACGAGCACATCACCCAGACCATCCTGATGCTGAAGGCGCTGCCCTTCCCCAAGAACCTGTCGCGGGTGGCGGAATGGGCCGGCGGCCATCACGAGAAGATGGACGGCACCGGCTATCCCAAGGGCCTGAAGCGCGACGACATGTCGGTGCCCGCCCGCATGATGGCCATCGCCGACATCTTCGAGGCGCTGACCGCCGCCGACCGTCCCTACAAGAAGCCCAAGACGCTGTCGGAATCGCTGAAGATCATGTCGTTCATGGTCAAGGACCAGCACATCGATCCCGAATTATGGCAGCTGTTCCTGACCTCGGGCGTGTGGCAGACCTATGCCGAGCAATACCTGAAGCCCGAGCAGATCGACGCGGTGGATATCGCCAACTACCTGCCCAAGCCGGCGGCGTGACGCAGGTGCATGGCCGCTGCGCGGTTGACAATCGCACCGCTTCGACTATTTCTGCGCCCCGGACAAAGGGGATGAATTTTCATGCTTGAGCGCGTGATCGAACGGTTCCTTTTCTCGGGCCGCTGGTTGCTGGTGCCCCTGTATGTGGGGCTGACGTTGGTGCTGCTGTTCTTCACCGTCAAGTTCTTCCAGGAACTGGCGCACCTGCTGCCCGGCTTGGCCGACATGACGGAAAGCGATCTGATCCTGGTCGCGCTGTCCCTCGCCGATCTGGCGCTGGTGGCCAACCTGCTGGTGATGGTGATCCTGTCGGGCTACGAGAACTTCGTCTCGCGCATCGACCACGCCAGCGGCGAGCTGTCGTGGCTGGGCAAGATGGATGCCGGCACGCTGAAGATCAAGGTGGCGGCCTCCATCGTCGCCATCTCGTCCATCCACCTGCTGAAGGCCTTCGTCAAGGTGCACGAAATCCCCAACGACAAGCTGCTGTGGCTGGTGGTCATCCACCTGACCTTCGTGGTTTCGGCCCTGCTGCTGGCCGTGGTGGACAAGATCGCCTTCTCCACCCATCGCGAGCATTGAGCGGGCCGGCCATGGAAGAGGTGAATTTCGTCTCGCTGCCGGTGGTGGTCGCCCTGGCCCTGGTGGGCGGGCCGCTGCTGCTGCGCCGGGCCGGCTATCCCGTCGGCAAGACGGTGTTCGGCACGCTGACCGGCCTGGTGGCCTTGCTGGGTCTGTGGGGTATCTTGTCCACCGTCCAGCGCAAGGCCGGCCTGGACATGGTACCACTGGGCTGGCTGGTGCCGGTGGCCGCCGTGGCGGCGGCTTGGCGCCTGCGCGGCCGGCTTTAGCCGGCCGTCGCCTTTACCCCAGGATCATCCAGCCGGCGAGCAGGTGGCACAGGCCGGGGGCCAGGGCCACCAGGGTGTCCCGCAGCAGGTCGGGAAGGGTGTCGACGCGGCGGGTGGTCACCATGAGACGGCCTCCATTACACGGGCGAGGGGCGTTACTTCCGTGACGAAGTGAATGCATTTGCCCGGTTCGTTCTCGCATGACTCGATCAATGCGAGTGCATGACAACAACGCTCGAACCAGTAGCGACAATCGTGGCAGCGGTTCTGCGTGTCGTGCCGTCTGTCCAACTGCATGGTTGCCATTTGTCCGACCCCGTCATTGTGTCGTGAGGCGAGAATTCTCCCTTTTGATTATGGGGTCAATGGCTGGCAGGGGGTGCCCGTTTACCACTTGTTTACCATTGTAACACCCCCTGGTGACGGCTCCTCGGGTGTCCGCCCGAGAGGGGGGAGGCTCAGACGGCGGGACGCCTGGAAGGTTGTCGGCGGATACAAAATGTCACCCGTGACACGACTGAAGTATGGGGTAGGACATCAGGGGGCGCCCAGCACCGCCAGCACCGTCTCGGGGTCCAGGCGGACGTCCAGCCAGGTGGTCCCCCAATGCAGGTGGGGGCCGGTGGCGCGGCCCGAGGCGCCCACCGTCCCGATGAGCTGCCCCCTGGTCACGTGGGCGCCTTCGGCCACGTCCAGCCGCGACAGATGGGCGTAGACGCTCTGCAGGCCCAGGCCGTGGTCGATCATCACCGTGGCGCCGGTGAAGAACAGGTCGGGATGGGCCAGGGTGACCACCCCGTCGGCCACGGCATGCACCGGCGCCCCGGTGGGGGCGGCGACATCGGTGCCGGAATGGGGCGCGCGGGCCTCGCCGTTCAGCACGCGCTGGCTGCCGAACACGCCCGAGACGGGGCCGTCGGCCGGGCTGGCCAGGCCGCCCAGGAACAGGGCGATGGGGCCGGTGATGGCGCGGCGGGCCGCCACCAGTTCGCTCTCGGCCTTGATGCGGGCCAGTTCGGCCGGATCGGGCGTGACCTTGGCCGGGGGCAGCCCGTCGATGCGCTGCACCTTCCACGCCCGCTTGGCGACGGTCAGGGCCTGGCGCTTGCCGTCCACCTCCAGCATCGCCTGGGCGGCGGCATCGCGGCCGAAGCCCAGCAGGAAGCGGCCTTCGGCATCCACCGGAACCGGCCGGCCGTCCAGGCTGACCGTGGCGCCGGGATGGGTGTGGCCCACGGCGATGCCGCCTTGTTCCAACCGGCCGGTCAGTTCGGCGGCCTCAGGACCGGCGCACAGGGCCATCGCCAGAACGCCCGTGCATAGGGCGATCCAGCGGTTTGCGCGCCGACAATGGGGTATTGACGTCAACTCATCCGCTCCGAACGCTGTGCAGCCCCCATGTTAGCAGAGCGAACAGCACCACGGCGCCTATCTGATGCAGCGCCGCCAGCGGAACCGGCACCGCCAGCAGCAAGGTGGCGACGCCCATGGCCGCCTGCACCCAGGCCCAGGCGGCGGCCAGCAGCATGGCCCGGCGGGTGGCGCCGCCCAGGCGGGCCGTGCGGCTCCAGCCCGCCAGCAGGGTCAGGCAGGCCAGCAGGGTCAGGGCCAGCACGCGGTGCACGTACTGCACCGCCGACGGGTTTTCCAGCGCGTTCAGCCAGGGCGGCGACAGGCTCAGCCCGGCAGGCGGGAATAGGTGGCCGTCCATCAGCGGGAAGGTGTTGTGGATGCGGCCGGCATGCAGGCCGGCCACCAGCGCGCCCCAGGTGATGGCGGCCAGTGCCAGCGCCAGCATGGCCACCAGGGCGCGGCGGGCCTTGGCCGCGTCGGCGCCGCTGCGGGCGGGCAGGTGCGCCGCGTCCAGTGCCGCCCACAGCAGCAGGGCCAGGATCATCAGCGCCAGTACAAGGTGGGCGGCCAGGCGGAAATGGCTGACCTGGGGGCGGTCGGCCAGTCCGCTGGCCACCATGTACCAGCCCAGCGCCCCTTGCAGCGCGCCCAGGGCGAGCAGGCCGGCCAGCCGTCGGGCCAGCCGGCGGTCGATGGCGCGCCGCAGCACGAACAGGGCCAGGGGCAGGGCGAAGACCAGCCCGATCAGCCGGCCCCACAGGCGGTGGACGTATTCCAGCCAGAAGATGCCCTTGAAGCCGGCCAGGTCCATGCCGCTGTTCACCAGCCGGAATTCCGGCGATTGCCGATACAGGGCGAAGGCCTCGTGCCACTGGGCGTCGGTGATCGGCGGCAGCAGGTGGTGCGGGTTCCATTCCACCATGGAGAGCCCGGAGCCGGTCAGCCGGGTCAATCCGCCTAGCGCCACCATCACCGCCACCATGGCGGCGGTGGCGCCCAGCCACCAGGTCAGCGCGGCGGAGGGAAGGGAGGATGCGGAAGAAGCATGGCGCATGGGTCGGCCCCCTGTTCGCTGCTCATATGGGGAGGCGTCACGCAACGGGCCAGGGGGCCGAGGGGCATGGAGAGAGCGGGGCCGTCGCGGCCCTTCGCCCTGTGAGAGTGAGTATACCACGAACCGGGGATTGCGTCCCGTCCGGCGCGGGGCGCGCCTGGATTTCGCGGCCAAGCGGTGGTGGCGCCCACGGGCCGGGTTCCCAGCCGCCGGCCCCCGTGTTAGCGTGAAATCCGGGCGGCGATCCGCTTGCCGAAGCCCGTTTCCTATCCAATCTGGTCGGTAATGCACGGAGGGTTCCTGATGTCCGACACGCTCGCCCTGCTCGAGGGCCTGGTCGCCAAGGCGAAATCCGCCGGAGCCGACGCCGCCGACGCGGTGCTGATCGATTCGGTGTCGGTGTCGGTGGGCTGGCGCCTGGGCCATCTGGAGCGGCTGGAGCGTTCCGAGGGCGGCGACGTGGGCTTGCGCGTGCTGCTGGGCAGGCGCCAGGCCATGGTGTCGTCGTCGGACCGTTCGGCGGCGGCGCTGGACGAGTTGGTGGAGCGTGCCGTCGCCATGGCGCGTACCGTGCCCGAGGATCCCTATGCCGGGCTGGCCGATCCGGCCGAGCTGGCCACCAGCTTTCCCGACCTCGATACCTGCGACGCCGGCGAACCCTCGGCCGAGCACCTGCTGGACCTGTGCAAGCGGGCCGAGGATTCCGCCCGCGCCGTCCCTGGCGTGACCAATTCGGAAGGCGCCGATGCCGGCTGGGGCCGTTCGGAAGTGGCCTTCGTCGGCACCAACGGCTTCTCCCATTCCTATGCGGTGACCTCGGGCTCGCTGTCGGCCTCGGTGCTGGCGGGCGAGGGCGCCAGCGGCATGGAGCGCGACTACGACTACACCTCGGCGGTGCACATGGCCGACCTGCGTGCCGCCGAGGACGTGGGGCACGAGGCCGGCCACCGCGCCGTGCGCCGCCTGGGCGCGCGCAAGGTGAAGACCTGCCAGGTGCCGGTGGTGTTCGACCCCCGCGTCAGCCGCGGCCTGCTGGGCAGCCTGTCGGGCGCCATCAACGGCGCCGGCGTGGCGCGCGGCACCACCTTCCTCAAGGATTCCTTGGGCAAGCGCGTCTGCGCTCCGGGCATCCGCGTGATTGACGATCCCCACCGGGTGCGCGGCCTGCGTTCGCGGCCGTGCGACGGCGAGGGCGTGGCGACCCGCAAGCTGGCGGTGGTGGAGGACGGCATCCTCACCACCTGGCTGCTGGATTGCCGCTCGGCCCGCCAGCTGGGCATGAAGAGCACCGGCCACGCCAGCCGCGGCACCGCCTCGCCGCCGAGCCCCTCGGCCAGCAACGTCTATCTGGAGCCGGGGCCGGTGACCGTGGCCGAGATGGTGGGCGACATCGTCTCGGGCTTCTACGTCACCGACCTGTTCGGCCAGGGCGTCAACATGGTCACCGGCGATTATTCGCGCGGCGCCGCCGGCTTCTGGATCGAGGGCGGCGAGATCGCCTATCCGGTGTCGGAAATCACCATCGCCGGCAATCTGCGCGACATGCTGCTGAACCTCACCCCGGCCAACGACCTGATCTTCCGCTATGGCGTGGACTGCCCCACCGTGCGGGTGGACGGGCTGACCGTGGCGGGGCGCTGATGCAGCCGCGGCTGTCGCTGGTTACCTTGGGTGTGGCGGATGTGGCGCTCTCTCGTGCCTTTTACGGCCGGCTCGGCTTTGTCGAATCCAGCGCCGGCAATGAGAACGTGGCCTTCTTCCAGGCCGGTGGGGTGGTGCTGGCGTTGTTCGGCCAGCAGGCCCTGGCCGAGGATGCCGGGATTGCGTTCGCCGCCCCGGGCTATCGCGGGGTGACATTGGCGCACAACGTCGCCACCCGCGAGCAGGTGGCCGAGGTGCTGGCCGAGGCAGAGCGGGCCGGCGCCCGCATCGTCAAACCGGCCCAGGATGTGTTCTGGGGGGGCCATTCCGGCTATTTCGCCGATCCGGATGGCCATTTATGGGAAGTGGCGTGGAATCCGTTCTTCCCCCTCGATGCTGGCGGACGGGTGTTGCTGCCCTGACCTTTGCGTTATTATGCCCCCCGAAAGTTCGCAAGGAGGGGGCGATGCTGCGCAAGGTTGTGGCTGTTCTGGCGCTGGGTGCGCTGACGGCCGGGTGTTCTTCCGGGCCGACCAACGGCCAGATCTACGGCACTGCCGGAGGCGCCGCGTTGGGTGCCGGCATCGGCCGCGCGGTGGCCGCCACCGCCGCCCGGGGCACCTGGGTGGGCGCGCTGGGCGGCGCCGTGGTGGGCTTCGCCATCGGCACCACCATGGATCCGCCGGCCGAGGAAAAGCACGCCCACGCCACCATCAGCGTCGCCGAGGACGGCAAGCCGGTGGCCTGGTCCACCGAAAAGGGCAGCAAGGGCGCGGTCACCCCCGTCGGCGTCCAGTACACCGACCGCTCCGGCCGCTTCTGCCGCTCGCTCAAACAGGACGTTACCATCGGCGACGAGCATTCCGCCCGCGAGGTCACCGCCTGCCAGGCCAAGGACGGTACCTGGGTGGTCACCGAATACCGCCCCGACCAGGCCGACTGATCCCCGCTTTTTCGTTGCTTCCCGGGCGGCTGCCGCAGCCGCCCGGGAAGCGTCGCGCGCGGAAACAACAGCACAAGTGGCGTTATTTGCATATGAATAATCTATTATCTAGTAGATATTTATTGACGCGACCATTCCGCCGTATAATCTGAGCCCATCGGGGCCCGGACGGGCCGAGGTGGAGGGTTCGAGGATGAGTTTCTATCGGGATTTCTACGACAAGCAGGCCATCGAGGGCTGGAACGCGCTGGAGCGCCGCCCGTTCGAGACCATCACCGTCAAGCGTCTGGCGCCCACCATCGGCGCCGAGATCACTGGCGTCGACCTGTCCAAGGACATTCCCGACCACCAGTTCGAGGAAATCCGCCGGGCGCTGGACGAGAACCTGGCGGTGATCTTCCGCGACCAGACTCTTACCACCGAGCAGCACAAGGCCTTCGCCCGCCGGTTCGGCACCCTGCACCGGCACGAACTGGCATCCAACGCCGTGGTGGCCGGCGGCAGCCTGGACCCGGAAATCCTGGGCTGGAAGACCGGCCCGCAGTCGCGCTACACCGCCGGCGACGCTTGGCACCACGACGTGTCGTGCGATCCCCAGCCCATCTGGGGCTCGCTGTTGCGGGTGACCAAGCTGCCGCCGTCGGGCGGCGGCGATACCGCTTTCGCCAACATGTACCTGGCCTACGAATCACTGTCGGACCGCTTCAAGTCCCTCCTGGACGGCCTGACCGCCATCCATGACGGCGGCCTGGCGTGGACGGCCGGTTACGGCGCCCAGCCCGACCCGGGCAAGAGCTATCCCCAGAGCGAGCACCCGGTGGTGGCGCGCCATCCGCGCACCGGCCGCAAGTTCCTCTACGTCAACTCGGCCTTCACCGCCCGCATCGTCCAGCTCGGCAAGGACGAAAGCGACGCCGTGCTGAACCTGCTGTTCCGCCATGTGGAGAAGGGGCTGGCCTTCCAGACCCGCATCCACTGGTCGCCCAATTCCCTGCTGTTCTGGGACAACTGGGCGACCCAGCACCACGCCGTCTGGGACTACTTCCCGGAAGAACGCTGGGGCGAGCGCGCCTCGGTCGTCATCGGCAGCGCCCCCCAGGCCTGAACGGAGCCCGCATCATGAACATCGCCAAGCTGGCCGTCCTGGCCGCCACCGCTTTCTCCCTGGCCCTCGGCAGCGCCCAGGCCGCCGACGAGCTGCGCATCGCCTCGCAGCCCATTCCCAGCTACGCCCCCATCTTCCTGGCCAACAAGAAGGGCTGGCTGACCGAAGAGCTGGCCAAGATCGGCGACAAGTCCGCCATCAAGCTGGCCACCTTCGCCGCCGGCCCGCCCATCAACGAATCCTTCGCCGCCGGCCAGCAGGATTATGGTTTTCTGGGCGACACCCCGGCCATCATCGGCAAGTCGGCCGGGCTGGACACCAGCCTGATCGGCAAGGCCAGCGTCGGTCCCAAGTCACTGGCCGTGCTGGTGGCCGCCAATTCGGCCCTGAAGTCGCCGTCCGAGCTGAAGGGCAGGAAGGTGGCGGTGACCAAGGGCTCGTACGCCCACCACCTGCTGGCCCTGGTGCTGCAGCAGGGCGGCCTGGGCTTCGGCGACATCGAGCTGATCAACCTGCCCAACGGCGACATCCCCGGCGCCCTGATCGCCGGCAGCATCGACGCCGGCGCGGTATGGGAACCGGTGATCACCAAGTTCGAAAGCCAGAAGGCAGTGCGCGTGCTGGCCGACGGCACCGGCATCAAGACCGGCGTGCTGACCATCGTCGCCGCCAACGACGTGATCAAGAAGAAGCCCGAGCAGGTCAAGGCGGTGCTGCGCGCCTATGCCCGCGCCGCCGAGTACATCCGCACCCAGCCCAGGCAGGCCGCCGAGGAGGTGACCACCGAGGTCAACCTGGCGCCCGACCTGCTGGTGCAGGTGTTCGCCAAGTTCGACTATGACCCGTCGCTGCGCGACCAGGACATCAGCGAGCTGAAGAAGAGCGCCGAGTTCATGAAGTCCATCGGCCTGATCAAGACCGACGTGGACATCGACGCCTTCGCCGACCGCAGCATCAACAAGCTGGCGAGCGCGAAGTGAGCAGCGGGGTGGCCGTGGCCGAGCCGGCGCCCGTCCAGGCCGCGCCGCAGCGGGAGGGGGCGGGCCGCCCCCGCCCCGCCCTGGCGGCGGCCGGCCGCGCCGCCCTTTACGTCGCCCTGCCCCTGGCGGTGATCGCCCTGTGGCAGGGACTGTTCGAGCTGGGGCTGATCCGCCCCATCCTGCTGCCGCCGCCCACCAAGGTGGCGGCCTCGGCCTGGGCGCTGGCGGTCAGCGGCGAGCTGTTGCGCCACGTGGCGATCAGCCTGCTGCGCGTGCTGGAGGGTTTCGCCCTGGCGGCCGTTTCCGGCCTGGTGCTGGGCTTGGCCGTCGGCCTGTGGCGCGGCGTCGACCGCGCCACCGACCTGCTGATCCAACTGGTCAAGCCGATCCCGCCCATCGCCTGGATCCCGCTCGCCATCCTGTGGTTCGGCATCGGCGAGGGCGCCAAGGTCTACATCATCTTCCTGGGCGCCTTCTTCCCCGTGCTGGTCAATACCGTGGACGGCATCCGCCAGACCGACCACCGCTTCGTCGAGCTGGCCCGCATCCTGGAGGTGCCGCGTTGGCGCTTCATCCAGCAGGTGGTGCTGCCCGGCGCCCTGCCCGCGATCATGACCGGCCTGCGCGTGGGCGTGATGGTGGCGTGGATGTGCGTGGTGGCGTCGAGCTGATCGCCGCCTCGTCCGGCGTCGGCTATCTGATCATGGACGCCCGCCAACTGTCCCAGACCGACATCGTGCTGGTGGGCATGATCACCATCGGCGCCATGGGCAAGCTGCTGGACGCGCTGCTGAAGCGGCTGGAACGGCGGCTGGTCACCTGGAAAACCACCTTCGCGGGGCATTGAGGCCATGTCGGACCTTCGCATCACCGGCCTGTCCAAGCGCTATAGCCTGCCCACCGGCCCGGTGCTGGCGCTCGACGGCATCGATCTGGCGGTGCCGGCCGGCAGCTTCACCAGCATCGTCGGCGCCTCGGGCTGCGGCAAGAGCACCTTGCTGCGCATCATCGCCGGGCTCGAGGGCGGCTTCGACGGCTCGGTCACCCTGGGCGGCCGGCCGGTGGGGGCGCCCGCCCGCGACCGCGGCATGGTGTTCCAGGAGCATCGCCTGCTGCCCTGGCTGACGGTGGAGGACAACGTGGCCTTCGCCCTGCACGGCCGGCCCAGGGACGAGGTGCGCGAGCGGGTGGCCGCCCATCTGGCGCTGGTGGGACTGTCCGGCTTCGCCAAGGCTTATCCGGCCCAGCTGTCGGGCGGCATGGCCCAGCGCGTCGCCATCGCCCGGGCGCTCGCCAACCAGCCGCAGGTGCTGCTGCTGGACGAGCCGTTCGGGGCGCTCGACGCCATGACCAGGATCGGCATGCAGCAGGAGATCCTGCGCATCTGGCAGGCCGAGCGCACCACCATGATCCTGGTCACCCACGACATCGACGAGGCCATCTTCCTGGGCGACCAGGTGGTGGTGATGTCGGCCCGCCCCGGCCGGGTCAAGGCCGTGCTGCCGGTGACGCTGCCGCGGCCGCGAGACCGTTCCAGCACTCATTTCATCGACATCCGAAAGCGCATCTTCGGGGAATTCTTCGCCGAGTCGGAACAAGCCTTCGCCTACGCCATTTGACCTTGCGTCACGGGTGGCAATGGAGGCGGTCATGCAGCTTGGCCAAGTTGGGGTGTTCTGGGCGCCGCGCCTGCTCAGCGTGCTCAGGGTCGCGGCGGCGCTGCTGTTCCTGCAGCACGCCACCGCCAAGCTGTTCGGATTTCCCCACGTGCCCATGTTCGACGGGCTCAGCCTGCTGTCGCTGATCGGGGTGGCCGGAATTATCGAACTGGTGGGCGGGCTGCTGCTGGCGCTGGGGCTGTTCACCCGCCCCGCGGCCCTCATCCTGGCCGGCGAGATGGCCTTCGCCTATTTCATCGCCCACGCGCCGCGCGGCTTCTTCCCCATCCTCAACGGCGGCGAACTGGCGGCACTGTACTGCTTCACCTTCCTGTACCTGGCCGCCGCCGGGCCGGGGCCGTGGAGCGTCGACGAGGCGCGGCGGGGGTAGAACAGTTTCGGTTTGATGGAAGTCCTTCTCTTTCCCGTCATGCGCGGACTTGATCCGCGCATCCACGTGGCGCCGCACTCTCCACTGCTTTCAAGGGACTGCCGTGCGGAACCGCGTGGATGGCCGTGACAAGCACGGCCATAGACGAGAAAAGGGCGCATTTCCGTGAAACGGGAATTTGCTTCGGTTACACCAATTCCGCCACGTCCACGCCCACCTGGATCTGGTGGTGGCCGCCGCCCAGGACGACGCCGCGCAGGGGGCTGACGTCGTCGTAGTCGCGGCCCCAGGCGACGGTAATGTGGTCCTCGCCGGCCAGGGTGTCGTTGGTGGGGTCCACGTCCAGCCAGCCCCAGCCGGGCAGGAACACCGAGGCCCAGGCGTGGCTGGCGTCGGCACCCGCCAGCTTCTCCTTGCCGGGCGGCGGCAAGGTGCGGATGTAGCCGCTGACATAGCGCGCCGCCAGGCCCATGGAGCGCAGGCAGGCGATGGCCATGTGGGCGAAGTCCTGGCAGACGCCGCGGCGCTGGGCGAACACCTGGGCCAGCGGCGTGCCCACGCTGGTGGCTTCGGGGTCGAAGGCCAGGTCGGCGTGGATGCGGTTCATCAACTCCAGCGCCGCTTCCACCAGTGGCCGGCCGGGGCGGAAGCTGGGTTCGGCGTATTCCCTGGCCTCGGCCAGCATGGGTACCTGATAGGACGGATACAGGAAGTCCAGTGCCGCCTCGACCCGCTGCGCCGTGCCCTGCGCCAGTTCCGCCGCCACCTTGTCCCACGGCGTGCGGTCCAGTTGCGGCAGGGCCGGCGGCGGGCTGGTCTCCACCGTGAAGCTGGCGTCCACCGTCAGGCGTGAATGGGCGTCCTGGATGGTGAAGAAGGTGATGGGATTGCCGAAATAATCGCGCTTGCCCTCGTCGCGCACCGCCGGCGGCGGCAGGATGTCCAACTGGGCGTCGCTGTGGCTCTGGCCCGGGCAGGCGCGCGGGACCAGGTGGGCGGCGTGGTGGGACAGCAGCACCGGCTCGCCGTAATGGTAGGTGGTGACGTGGCGGACCCGGTATCTCATGGCAGGACATCCAGGGCGGGCGTGGGCAGGCGCCATTGGGCGTGAGTGAAGTACTCGCGGCTCAGCATTTCCGACAGGCTCCACAGGCGCGAGCGGATGGCCTCCAGCACGCGCTCGGCGTCGTGGTAGCCGCCGTCGCGGTCGAAGCCGGCCAGCACCGGCACCTCCAGGGTGCGGACGATACCGCACAGCACCGTCATCTGCCGCTGCTCGGGGCGCAGGAAGCCGTCATTGCCGCCATAGGCGGCCAGCTGGTCCATGTGGGCGGCCAAGGCCTCCAGCTGGAAGGCCAGCGAACGGGGGTTGCTGTCGTCGCACAGCAGCAGGTCCAGCACGCCGGCCAGGCGGGGGGCGGCCAGATAGCGCGAGCGGTAGGTCATGGTGCTGTCGGAAATCTCCAGCAGCAGGTCCAGGGGCACGTCGTCCTCGCCCTCGGCCCAGGTCAGCGCACCCGAGAAGGTGTCGACGATGGTGATGGCCCGTTCCAGCCGGCGGCCGGTATCGAGGAACAGCCACACCGGCCCGCGCGTCATGTTCTCCATGGCCAGGCCGCTGACCGCCTCGCTGGTCATGATCACGGCGTTCAGCCGGCCGGCGATGCCCTCGCCGCCGCCTTCGGGCAGGCGCAGGATGCGGTCGCGCAGCCGTTGCAGGGCGCGCCAGGTGTCGGTGGATAGGCGGTCGCGCAGATGGGCGACCACGCGGCCCAGCCGCTCGCCGCAGCCGGCCAGCCCCAGGGCGGAGGCGTCGGCGTGGAAGTCGATCAGGCCGCCCACCAGTTGGTGCGGCGCCACCGTGTCGGCACCGCCGGGGAAGGCCAGGCCCAGTTTGGTCATGATGCGCACGGCATAGGCGGCGCGCGCCTCGTCGCCCTGGTCCAGCGCCTCCTCGATCAGGGTCACGGCCGAGCGCAGCTTGCGGGTGGTGGCCTCGCAGCGCTCCACATAGCGGCCCAGCCAGAACATATTGTCGGCCACGCGCGACGGCAGGTCGCGGTTGCCGCGGGTCAGCCTGACCGCCGCCCCGCCCGTGCGCACCGGGGTGCTGGCCTGGCTCTCGCGCTCGGACAGCACCCACACGTCCTTGCTGCCGCCGCCGCCGGCCTGCAGGCGCGCCGCCAGCAGGTCGCGCTCGGCCGAGACGCGGGCCAACCCGCCCGGCATGACCTGCCAGCCGGATTCGGTGGCGACGGCGAACAGGCGGATGATGGTGTGCTGGGGCTCCAGCCCACCGGCGGTCCACACCGGCACGGTGGACACGCCGCCCACCTCCTGCGCCACCCAGTCCCACGGCTTGGCCCGCACCCGGGCGGCCAGCGCCTCGCGCTCGTCGGCGGCCAGGCCGGCGCCGACGATGGGGCGGATGCGGTTGTGGAAGGCGGGGCGCAGCACCAACTGGCCCAGATTGGCCAGCACGGTGTCGCGTTCGGCCTGCTGGCCGCACCACCATGTGGCCACCGAGGGCAGGCGCAGCTCCTCGCCCAGCAGGGCGCGGGCGACGCGGGGCAGGAAGGCCATGATGGCGCTGCCGTCCAGCAAACCACTTCCCAAGGGATTGGCGATGGCCACGTTGCCGGCGCGGGCCGCCTGCACCAGCCCGGCCACGCCCAGGGTGGAATCGCCGCGCAGTTCCAGCGGGTCGCACCACTCGCCGGTGGTGCGGCGCAGGATGACGTCCACCTGCTGCAACCCGGTCAGGGTCTTCAGGAAGACCTTGTTGTCGCGCACGGTCAGGTCCTCGCCCTGCACCAGGGTCAGGCCCATGTGCCGGGCCAGGAAGGCGTGCTCGAAATAGGTCTCGTTGTAGGGGCCGGGGGTCAGCAGGACGATGCGGGGATCGTCGTTGCGGCGCGGGCTCAGGGATTGCAGCGTGCGGCGCAGGGCGTCGAAGAACGGGCCCAGCCGCTGCACCGGCATGGCGCGGAAGAACTCCGGCAGCACCCGGCTGACGATGGTGCGGTTCTCCAGGGCGTAGCCGGCGCCGGCCGGCACTTCGGTGCGGTCGGCGATGACCCGCCACAGCCCGTCATTGCCGCGCGCCAACTCCACCGCGTAGATGTCGAGGAAGCGGCCGCCCGGCGGCTTCATGCCGGCGCAGGGGCGCAGGAAGGCCGGGTTGGAATGCAGCAGCGAGCCCGGCAGCAACCCTTGGGCGATCAGCGTGCGCCGGCCGTACAGGTCGCCGATGATGGCGTTCATCAGGGTGGCGCGCTGGGCCACCGCGCGGCGGATGCCGGTCCATTCCTCGGCCGACAGGATGACCGGCAGCGGGTCCAGCTGCCACGGGCGCTCCAGCCCGGCGGGGTCGCCATAGACGTTGTAGGTGACCCCGTTCTCCTGCAGCAGGGTCTGGCCGAACTCCCAGCGCCGCGCCAGATCGGCGGCGGACAGGGCGGAGAAGGACTGGGCGAAGGCGCGCCAATGGGGACGGACCTCGCCGCTGCCTTCCTGCATCTCGTCGAAAAAATCGCCGGTCGGCCGGTAGAACGTCTGAATGGTGTCGTCCTCTGTCCGCACTGCCTTCGCCCTATTGTAGCCGCAGGTCGAGGGTGTTTGGGTAGTCCGGATGGAGTTTGGCCGCTTGCGTGACCAGCGGCCCGTGGCTGTGGCCGAAGGGGAAGAAGCGGGCCCGGCGGCGGGCCTCGGCTTCGTAGGAATTGACCGGGAAGGTGTCGTAGTTGCGCCCGCCGGGATGGGCCACGTGGTAGGTGCAGCCGCCCACCGACTGGCCGGTCCAGGTATCGAGGAGGTCGAAGACCAGGGGCGAGTGCAGGCCGATGGTGGGGTGCAGGCACGATGCCGGCCACCAGGCGCGGTAGCGTACGCCCGCCACCCATTCGCCGTTGGCGCCGGTGGCGGCCAGCGGCAGGGGCACGCCGTTGCAGGTGGCGCGGTAGCGCTCGCCCACCCGGTTGGTCAGTTTGACCTGCAGGCGCTCCACCGAGGAATCCACATAGCGCACCGTGCCGCCGGCGCCGGGCTCCTCGCCCAGCACGTGCCAGGGCTCCAGCGCCTGGCGCAGCTCCAGCCGCATGCCGGCGTGGGAGACCTCGCCCACCAGCGGGAAGCGGAACTCCAGGTGCGGCGCGAACCACGCCGGGTCGAAGCGGATGCCGCCCAGCGCCAGCCAGTCCAGCACCTCGCGGAAGTCCTGCTCCAGCCAGTGGGGCAGCATGGCGCGGTCGCGCAGCGCGCTGCCGAACCGGACCACCGGGCGGGTGTAGGGCTCGTCCCAGAAGCGGGCGATCAGCGCGCGCAGCAGCAATTGCTGCACCAGGCTCATGCGCGCATGCGGCGGCATCTCGAAGGCGCGGAACTCCACCAGTCCCAGCCGGCCGGTGGGGCCGTCGGGGGAATACAGCTTGTCGATGCTGATCTCGGTGCGGTGGGTGTTGCCGGTGACGTCCACCAGCACGTTGCGCAGCACCCGGTCCACCACCCAGGGCGGGCAGTCGCGCCCCCGGGGCGGCAACTGGCCGAGCGCGATCTCCAACTCGTACAGGAAGTCGTCGCGGCCCTCGTCCACCCGCGGGTGCTGGCTGGTGGGGCCGATGAACAGGCCCGAGAACAGGTAACTCAGGCTGGGATGGTTCTGCCAGAAGCGGATCAGGCTGCCCAGCAGGTCGGGCCGGCGCAGGAACGGGCTGTCGGCAGGGGTGGCACCGCCGAGGACCATGTGGTTACCGCCGCCGGTGCCGACGTGGCGGCCGTCGATCATGAATTTCTCGGTGCCCAGGCGGCACTGGTGGGCCTCGTCATAGAGCGCCAGGGTGTCGTGCACCAGCCGGCGCCAGCTGTCCACCGGCTGCACGTTGACCTCGATGACGCCGGGGTCGGGGGTGACCTTCAGCACCTTCAGGCGATGGTCGTTGGGCGGCGGATAGCCCTCCAGCCGCACCGGGCAGGCCAACTGGGCGGCGGTGTGTTCCACCGCCGCCACCAGGTCCAGGTATTGCTCGGCGGTTTCCACCGGCGGCAGGAAGACGTTCAGGCGGCCGTCGCGCGGCTGCACCGTCAGCGCGGTGCGGACGGTGTCCGACACCATGCCGGCCGGGGTCTGGCGCGGCCGCAAGGCGACGCCGGCCACCTGGCCGATCTGGACGGCGGCGCCCGGCGTTCCCGGCACCCGGCTGGTCATGGCGTGCTGGCGGCGCGGCAGCGGCCCGCGCGGCTCCATGGGGTCGCGTTCGGAATGGTAGGGATAGTCGCCAGCCGGGATGAAGGGCAGCGAGTCCAGCGGCAGGCGGAAGCCCAGCGGCGAATCGCCAGGGATGGCCAGCAGCCTGCCGTCGCGGGTCGGCCACGGGCCGGTGATCCAGCGATGGCCGTCCTTGGATTGCCAGGGTTGCAGCGGCAGCACGGTGCCGACCGGATTGCCCAGGCCGTGGCGGAAGACGCGGGCCAGGCGGGCACGTTCCTCGGGGTCGTCCAGCCTGTTGTCGATGGGATCGACGTCGACCGGCAGCGCCCGTTCGCGCAGCAGGTAATGGGCCGGGTCCTCGAACACCGGATTGGCGTACGAAGGATCGACGCCCAGGTTGTGGGCCAGCAGGGTGGTGAAATGGGCGGCGGTGCCGGCGTCGGGGCGGTGGTCGTCGGTCTCCAGGGCGATGAGGGACGGGTTGTCCCACACCGGATCGCCGTCCTCGCGCCAGATCAGCGAGAACGCCCAGCGCGGCAGGCTCTCGCCCGGATACCATTTGCCCTGGCCGTAGGTGATCAGGGCGCCGGGGGCGAAGCGGTCGCGCAGGCGGCGGATCAACTCGTCGGCATAGGCGCGCTTGGTGGGGCCGACGGCCGAGACGTTCCATTCCTCGCCGTCCATGTCCAGCGCCGAGACGAAGGTGGGCTCGCCGCCCTGGGTCAGGCGCACGTCGCCCGCCGCCAGTTGCTGGTCCACCGCGTCGCCCAGCGCCAGGATGGCCTGCCACTGCTCTTCGGTATAAGGCTTGGTGACGCGGGGAGTCTCTTCCACGCGGGTCACCGCCATGTGGTGTTCGAAGCCGACCTCGCACGGGTCCACCGCGCCGGTGATGGGGGCGGCGCTGGAGGGATCGGGGCTGGCGGCCAGCGGGATGTGGCCCTCGCCGGCCAGCAGGCCGGAGGTCGGATCCAGGCCGATCCAGCCGGCGCCGGGCAGGTAGACCTCGGTCCAGGCATGCAGGTCGGTGAAGTCCTCGGCGGCGCCGGCGGGGCCGTCCAGCGGCTTGACGTCGGGCACCAGCTGGATCAGGTAGCCCGAGACGAAGCGCGCCGCCAGGCCCAGGCGGCGCAGGATCTGCACCAGCAGCCAGGCGCTGTCGCGGCACGATCCCGAGCGCAGGCGCAGGGTCTCCTCGGGCGTCTGCACGCCCGGCTCCATGCGGATGGTGTAGCGGATTTCCTGCTGCAGGCGCTGGTTCAGCGCCACCAGGAAGTTGGTGGTCTGCACCGGCCCGGCGGTGGGGATGGTAGCCAGGAATTCCTTGAGCAGCGGCCCGGCCTCCTCGCACAGCAGGAAGGGCTTCAACTCGTGGTCCAGCGCGGAATCGTACTGGAAGGGGAAGTGCTCGGCCGAGGGCTCCAGGAAGAAGTCGAAGGGATTGATCACCGACAGGTCGGCCACTAGGTCCACGTCCACCACGAAGGCGGTGGTCTTCTCGGGGAAGACCAGCCGCGCCAGCCAGTTGCTCTGCGGGTCCTGCTGCCAGTTGATGAAGTGCCCGCCCGGCTCGACGGTCAGCGAATAGGACAGCACCGGCGTGCGGCTGTGCGGCGCCGGGCGCAGTCGCACCACCTGGGGCGACAGGCTGACCGGGCGGTCGTAGGTGTAGCGGGTGGTGTGACGCAGCTTGACGCGGATGCCCATGCTCGACCGTGGCTTCGAGTTCGACCAATTCGCGCCACGCTAACACAGGGGATGGGGTTGGCTCAAAGAATGAGCAGCATTATTGCTGCACCTTTTTTGGTCAGTACACCGGGGTGGACGGGAGGGCGCTCCCTCCCGCCGCCGCCGCTCACGAGCGCAGGAAGGCCAGCAATTCCTGGTTCACCCGGTCCTTTTGGGTGGAGCACATGCCGTGGTCGGCGCCCGCGTAGACCACCAGCTTGGCGTTGGGGACGATCTGGGCCGAGCGCCGGGCCGAGGCGTCGATGGGCACGATCTGGTCGTCGTCGCCGTGCAGGATCAGGGTGGGGACGTCGAAGCGCTTCAGGTCCTCGGTGAAATCGGTTTCCGAGAACGCCTCGATGCAGTCGTAGACCGCCTTCAGTCCCCCCTGCATGCCCTGCCGCCACCACGAATCCATCAGGCCCTGCGACACCTTGGCGCCCTCGCGGTTGGCGCCGTAGAAGGGGATGGGGATCTGCCGGAAGGCCTCGGCCCGGTCGGCCCGCACCTGGGCACGGATGCCGTCGAATACCTCCAGCGGCAGGCCGCCGGGATTGTCGGGCGTCTTGATCATGATGGGCGGCACCGCGCCGATCAGCGCCGCCTTGGCCACCCGATCGGTGCCGTGGCGGCCGATGTAGCGGGCCACCTCGCCGCCGCCGGTGGAATGGCCCACATGGACGGCGTCCCTGAGGTTCAGGTGCTCCGCCAGGGCCGCCAGGTCGTCGGCATAGGTGTCCATCTCGTTGCCGTCCCACGGCTGGTCCGAGCGGCCGTGGCCGCGCCGGTCATGGGCGATGCAGCGGTAACCGTTGGCGGCCAGGAACAGCATCTGGTCCTCCCAGGCATCCGCCGTCAGCGGCCAGCCGTGGCTGAACACCACCGGCTGGCCGGTGCCCCAGTCCTTGTAGTAGATACGCGTGCCGTCGCGGGTGGTTATGGTCGGCATGGTTCCTCGCGGAAATTGAGTTGCACTGCACCCTCAACCCGCGCCGGGCGCCGATGATCCCGTCCCATGCTTCCGTTCCGCCAATCGCCGCTCGATACGCCGATCGGGGATCAGCCACCACAGCGCCACCAGCACGTACAGTCCGTCCGACAGCCGGGGATCGAGGAAGGCGGCGGGGATGGCGACGGCATAGGCCAGCAGCGACAGCTTGCCCTTGAGGTCCGAGCCCACCGCCACGGCCAGCAGCGAATCCCGCCCCTGTTCGGCGATGATGGCGCGCTCCAGGATGGTGTAGGCCACCGCCGCCAGCAGCAGCACGCCACCGTACAGGGCGGTGGGGGTGGCGGCGAAATGGTGCTCGCCCATCCAGCCGGTGGCGAAGGGGATGAGCGACAGCCAGAACAGCAGGTGCAGGTTGGCCCACAGGATGGCGCCGTTGATGCGCTGGGTGGCCTGCAGCAGATGGTGGTGGTTGTTCCAGTAGATGCCCAGATAGACGAAGCTGAGCACATAGCTCAGCAGCGCCGGCAGCAGCGGCCGCAGGTCGGCCGGGCTGGTGCCTTCCGGCGCCTTCAGGTCCAGCACCATGATGGTGATCAGGATGGCGATGACGCCGTCGCTGAACGCCTCCAGCCGGCCGCGCCCCATGGCTCAGCCTTGCGCCGGGCGTTCCAGCGCCGCCCGGTCCCAGCCGCCCAGATCGGCCGCCGCCGCGTAGGTGCTGGCCAGGAAATCCATCAGCGCGGCATCGGGATCGGGGCTTCGGCGCATGTCGTCATAGGGCAGGACGAACTCGCGCAGCGCCTCGCTGTAGAAGGCGGCGGCCGGCGCCACCGTGGCCCGGGCGAAGCCGGGCGGCTCCGGGTAGGCGTAGCAATAGAAGGCGGGACGGCCGAAGCCGCCATTGCCGGGCCAGAAGCCGCACGAACTGACCTCGTGGGAATAGGCCTCGCGCACCACCCAGTCGCCCAGGCCGGGCACGCCGCCGGGATGGGGCGGCGCGGCGCGCCCCGAGAAGCGGGTGACCGCCAGGTCGAAGCTGCCCCAGAAGAAATGTACCGGGCTGGCCTTGCCCAGGAAGCCGCCACGGAAGCGTTTCAGCACCCGGTCCGCCTGCAGCAGCACCAGCCAGAAGCGCCGGGCGCTGTCGCCGTCGTAGCTGGCGTGGCGTTCGTCCTGCTCGAACGGAATGGCGTCGGGCAGCTCCGCCGGCAGGGTGCGGATGCGCACCTCCAGCCCCAACTCGCGCAGCTGGTCCATGACCTCGCGGTAGAAGCGGGCGACGCTGCACGGGCGCAGGGGCACCGACGTCTGACGGCCGTCGCAGACAGTGATACGCAGGCGGTGGTCGATGAAGTCGAACTCCATCTCGACGCAGACGGTGCCATGGTACATGGGCGTGGTGCCGAGCCCCCGGCAGGTGAGGTAGAGCGGCGACTGCCACCAGTGATTGGCCATGGGGGTCAGCGCCAGCCGCACTTTTGCCCACCACCTGCGTCCACAAGTGCAGGGTGGCGCAGGTGTCCTGCCAGGGGGCGAAGGGCAGCGGCGGCCAGATTTCGTCCGTGCTCATCCGGGGCGCGCTCATGGATAGCGCACCACGCTGGGAGCGGGGTCGTCGGGCAGGGGGATGAATTCGGTTTCCCCCGGCACCAGCGGGAAGCGGCCGGCGCGCCAGTCCTGCTTGGCCTGCTCGATGCGTTCGCGCGAATGGGACACCAGATTCCACCACACGTGGCGCGGCCCGTCCAGGGCGGCGCCGCCGAACACCATCAGCCGCGACGGCGTGGCGGCGCTCACGTCCGGCCGGATGCCGGGGCGCAGCACCAGCAGCTCGCCCGGCCGGCTGGCGCGGCCGTCCACCGCCACCGTGCCCTCGACCACGTACAGGGCGACCTCCTCCACGTGGTTCAGCGGCAGGGTGATGCGGCTGCCGGCCCGCAGGGAGATGTCGGCATAGATGGTCTCGGAGACGGCCTCCACCGGCGAGGTGGCGCCGAACAGGGTGCCGGCGATGATCTTGGCCCGGATGCCGTCGCCGTCCACCTCGGGCAGGACGGCGCTGGAGTAATGGGTGAAGGACGGCTCGCATTCCTCCTCCGCCTGGGGCAGCGCCACCCACGACTGGATGCCGAATACCCGGCCGCCGCGTTGGCGCACCTGGGGGGCGTGCGTTCGGAGTGGACGATGCCGCGCCCGGCCACCATCCAGTTGACCGCGCCCGGCTGGATGGCGCGTACCGAACCCAGGCTGTCGCGGTGCAGGATCTCGCCCTCGAACAGATAAGTGACGGTGGCCAGCCCGATATGGGGATGGGGGCGCACGTCCAGGCCGTGGCCGGGCGCCAGCGCGGTGGGGCCCATCTGGTCCCAGAAGATGAAGGGGCCGACCATGCGGCGCTCCGACGCCGGCAGTGCCCGGCGCACCTGGAAGCCGTCGCCCAGGTCGCGCGTGCGCGGCACGATCACCATGTCCACCGAACCTGCCATCCGTCCCACTCCGTCGCTCCGACGAAGGGAACAACGCCTGCCCGGGGCTCGGGTTCCCGTCGGCCGTCGGCGTGGGACGCGACCAAAGGGAAGGGGGGGAGCTATGCGGTTTGACGCAGCAAGTATAGCATCCATTCAGTTGTTTTTCATCTGCAACCGATGTGAATTATGGTTGAGACAAATAGGGAGAAAACCCATGTCAAACGGGGGCGTTTGGCCGTGGGAAGAGGTAAGGACAGCACTTTCCGGCCTGTCCACCGTGACCAGCGTGGTGGCTCTCGTGGTTTCCATACGGGCGCAGCGACGGGTTAGCCGATCAGAAACCGCACGGAGGGCGCCGGCCTTCCAAGTGGCATTCAAGAGTGCGAGTTACGGAAAAGAAATTCACCAGAAAACAGTGAGGAAAGGCTATCTGATCGAATGCTGGATCCACATATCAAACAACGATAGCCATCCCTACGTTCTTGAACAGATTGACTTGGACGTGCCGGGCTGCCCGGCTTGGTATGCGGGGCTGGCTCGCGAGAAATTTGAGGTCGATAATGACGGAAAAATAGCGCGCCCACATCAGTTTTATAAAGAACAGGCGGTCATTCCGCCTTCTTCCACGCGCACTTTTTTTCCGGGTTTTTTCCTGGAAACAGAGAATATTACGGATATGGATGCCGTCTTTGACATCCATGTCCTTATCCAGGGGGAACGTTTGGAGCGGCGTATATTTCATGTGGTACGCCGCATTGATCCTACTTTCGCCAGCAGACCAAACTAAGGACACCCTCCCACCCTCGGCCCTCAGCGGGCCAGCGTCCAGTCCGAGAAATCGCCGCCGGTGGTGCGGCTGCGGCAGAAGGTCAGCGGCCAGGAATAACCGGTGGTGCGGGGATGGGCGCCGTCGAAGGTGAAGGCGCCGTCCTTGACGACCGGCAGGGCCTCGGTGCTGGTCAGCGAGACCTTGTTCTCCACGCACTCGCCGGCCTCGGTGGAATCGCGCCGGGTGGTGCGCACCACCGCCTTGTAGGTGGCGTTGCGTTCCTCGGCGCTGTATTCCGACGCCTTGCCGGGGCCGGCATCGTCCAGACCGCCCAGGCGCGACTTCACCGCCTTCAAGGCCGCCTCCTTCAGTACGCCGGTCATCAACCGGTTGGCCGGGCCGTCGGCGGACAGGGCGTAGGCATCCACATTGGCGAACACCGCTTCGACCACGGGCGCCGGCAGGCGCATCTCACGGGCGACGTCGCCCACTTCGCTGGCCGAGGCCGGCAGGGTGGAGGCGGACAGCAGCAGGATGGCGGCGGGCAGGGGGTGCTTGAACAGGCGTGGCATGACGATCCTCGCGGGGGCAGCAAAAGCGCCGAAGGCTAGCAAAACGCCCGGGTGCCCACATGTGCGGGAATCGCATGGGTCGGCTTCGTCTTCGGCCAGCCCGGCCCGCAAGATTGATTTGTCGCTCCGCCCCACCGGCCGCATGTTGAGGGGAGGCAACATGGAACGGAGAGGCCGGCATGAAGATCGGGGTCATCGGATTGGGGCAGATGGGCGTGGGCATGGCGGCCAATCTGGTCAAGGCGGGGCACCAGGTCACCGTGTACAACCGCACGCGGGCCAAGGCCGAGCCGCTGGTGGCCCTGGGCGCCACCGCCGCCGCCAGCGTAGCCGAGGCCTGCGACGGCGAGGCGGTGGTCACCATGCTGGCCGACGACGAGGCGCTGGAGGCGGTGGCCTTCGGCGACGGCGGCATCCTCGCCCACTTGCCCAAGGGGGCGGTGCACGTGTCCTCCAGCACCATCGGTGTGGCCCTGGCCGAGCGTCTGGCCGCCGCGCATGCCGAGGCCGGCCAGCGCTTCGTTTCCGCCCCGGTGTTCGGCCGTCCCAACGTGGCCGCGGCCGGCGAGCTGTTCGTGGTGGCGGCCGGCGCGGCCGATGCGGTGGCCAAGATGCAGCCCCTGTTCGACGCCGTCGGCCGGCAGACCTTCGTGGTGGCCGAGACGCCACAGACCGCCAATTTGGTCAAGCTGAGCGGCAATTTCCTCATCGCCTCGGTGATCGAATCACTGGGCGAGGCCATGGCGCTGGTGGCCAAGGGGGGTGTGGACCGGCGCCAGTACCTGGACCTGCTGACCTCGACCCTGTTCAACGCCCCGGTCTACAAGACCTATGGCGGGCTGGTGGCGGACCGCAGTTTCGAGCCGGCCGGCTTCGCCGCGCCGCTGGGGCTCAAGGACATCCGCCTGACCCTGGCCGCCGCCGAGGGTCTGCGGGTGCCGCTGCCGCTGGCCAGCCTGCTGCGTGACCGTTTCCTCGCCCTGCTGGCCCAGGGCGGCGAGACCCTGGACTGGTCGGCCATCGGCGCCCTGGCCGCCCGCGATGCCGGCGAGGGCTGACCGTCCGGCTGCCGTGTCATGGCAGGAAACACATTTTCGCATTTGAATGGGTGAAGAAGGGAAGGCGGCCGGCGCATTGGCGGAAAGGGGGCAGGGTTTCCGCCATTTTCACCGAGGCAAAGAAGGAGGCGACGCCGCACTTTTAAGAAAAAAGTTGCCTGTAGAGAAATGCCTTGCTAGGGTGACGCATCCTTCCCCGTGGACGACGCGCATGCCTCTCGCCCTTCTCAAAGCCGGATTCCGTGACCGCTCCAAGCCGCCGCCGCGCGAGCTGCCGGCGACGCCGGACCTGAAGAAGCACTACGACGTCGTCATCATCGGCGCCGGCGGCCACGGACTGGCCGCCGCCTACAACCTAGCCAAGACCTGGGGCGTGAAGTCCATCGCCGTGCTCGACAAGGGCTATATCGGCGGCGGCAACACCGCGCGCAACACCGCCATCGTGCGCGCCAACTACCTGACCCCGGAAGGCGTGGCCTTCTACAAGGAATCCATGGGCCTGTTCGAGACGTTGAGCCAGGAACTGGACTTCAACGTCATGTACACGCGCAAGAACCACATGACCCTGGCCCACACCGACGCCGGCGTGCGTACCATGCGCTGGCGCGCCGAGGTCAACAAGCATCTGGGCGTGCGATCCGAACTGATCGACACCAAGCGGGTGGCCGAGATCGAGCCGCGCCTGAACGTGGGCGACGACGTGCGCTATCCTATCCTGGGCGCGCTCTACCACCCGGTGGGCGGCACCGCCCGCCACGACGCGGTGGCCTGGGGTTTCGCCATCCGCGCCGCCCAGATGGGCGTCGAGATCCACCAGTTGACCGAGGTCACCGGCCTGACGGTGGAGGGCGCCACAGTCACCCAGGTTCATACCAATCGCGGCACCATCGGCTGTGGCCAAGTGCTGCAGGCGGTGGCCGGCGCCACCAGCCGAATCGCCAGGATGGCCGGGCTGCGCCTGGCCATCCGCACGGTGCCGCTGCAAGCCTGCGTGTCGCAGCCGGTCAAGCCCATCATCAACTCGGTGATCGTGTCGGGCAGCCTCCATTGCTACATCTGGCAGTCCCAGCGCGGCGAGCTGGTCATGGGCGGCGCCGTCGATCCCTATCCGCTGTGGTCCACCCGCTCGACGCTGGACTTCAAGGAAGGGCTGATGGGACACATGCTGGAACTGTTCCCCTTCCTGGCGGAAGTCCGCGTCATGCGCCAATGGGCCGGCATGGCCGACATGACCCCCGATTTCGCCCCCATCATGGGCAAGACCCACCTGGACAACTACTACATCGACGCCGGCTGGGGCACCTGGGGCTTCAAGGCCACGCCCGTGTGCGGCAAGCGCATGGCCGAATGCGTCGCCACCGACCGTCAGCCCGACATCATCGCCGCCTTCCGCCACGACCGCTTCTCGCGCTTCGAGCAGGTGGGCGAGGCGGGCGCCGCCTCGGTCGGTTCGTAAGGGATCGCGCCATGAAGATCATGAACTGCCCGTTGAACGGCCCGCGCAACATCTCGGAATTCTCCTATGGCGGCGAGGTGCGCGAGCGTCCCGCCCCCGGCGCCGATCCGGCCGTGGTGGCCGACTACCTGTTCCACAAGACCAACCAGCCCGAGGTGGCGCGCGAGTGGTGGTGCCACCTGCCCACCTCGTATTGGTTCATCGCCGAGCGCAACCTCGCCACCGACGAGATCGTGCGCACCTATCCCGCTTCCGAGCTGCCTACCGACGGAGGCGACCAGTGACCGCCAGTCCTTTCTCCGGCCGCCTGCCCGCCCCCTACGGCACGCTGATCGACCGCGCGCACCCGATCGCCTTCACCTTCGAGGGCAGGACGGTGGCCGGCCTGGCCGGCGACACCATCGCCAGCGCGCTGGCCGCCAACGGCCAGTGGATGATCTCGCGCTCGTTCAAGTACCACCGGCCGCGAGGCCTGGTCTCGGCCGCCGGGCTGGAGGCCAACACCATGGTGCAGGTGGGCGTCGAACCCAACGTCTATGCCTGCAGGCGCCCCATTGCCGAGGGTCTCGGCGTCTCCGCCGTCAACACCTTCGGCGGCCTGGCCGCCGACAAGGGCCGCCTCCTCGAGAAGGTTTCGCGTTTCTTGCCGGTGGGCTTCTACTACCGCACCTTCTTCACTCCGCGCGTGGCATGGAAGTTCTGGGAACCGGTGATCCGCTGGCTGGCCGGCCTGGGCACCGTCGATCCCGCCACCCCGCACGGCTATTACGACAAGGCCTACCTGTTCGCCGACGTGGCGGTGGTCGGCGGCGGCACCGCCGGCCTGTCGGCGGCGCTGGCGGCCGCCGAGGCCGGCGCCGAGGTGGTGCTGGTCGACGACAATCCCCTTCTCGGCGGCGCTCTCAACTACGCGCGCGTCGGCTCCGCCTCTGATCAGGGCACCCGGCTCAGCGAGCTTGCCGCGCGCGTGGCCGCCGAGAAACTGATCACCGTGCTGTCGGATGCGGTGGTGCAGGGCCTGTTCGCCGACAACTGGCTGTCGGTGACCAAGGGCAACCGCCTGTACAAGCTGCGCGCCAAGTCGGTGGTGGTCGCCACCGGCGCCCACGAGCAGCCGGCGGTGTTCCGCGGCAACGACCTGCCCGGCATCATGCTCGGCAGCGCCGCCCAGCGGCTCATGCGCCTGTGGGCGGTGCGCCCCGGCAGGCGCGCCGTGGTGCTGGCCGCCAATGACGACGCCTATGGCGTGGCGCTGGACCTTCTGGATGCCGGCGTTCCCGTCGCCGCCATCGCCGATTTGCGGCCCAATCCGGGCGACGGTCCGCGCATGGCCGAGGCCAAGGCCAGGGGCGTGGACATCTGCGCCGGCACCACCATCGCCGAGGCCATCGAGGGTGGCAACCACGTGCGCGCCGTTCGGCTGGCCGCGGTCACCGGCACCGGAACCTTCGCCGCCGACGGCGAGGTCATCGCCTGTGACTTGGTGTGCGTCTCGGTGGGCTATGTGCCGATGACCCAGTTGCTGTCCCAGGGCGGCGCCCGCCTGATGCCCGATGACGCCACCTGCATGCCGCGCGTCGAGGCGCTGCCCGCCGGCCTGTTCGCCGCCGGCTCGGTGGCCGGCGTGTGGAGCTGGCTGTCGGTGGAACAGGACGGCATCCGTGCCGGCAAGGCCGCCGCCGCCCATGCCGGCAAGGTCTGCGCGGTGCCGCCCGCCGTGGCCGCCGACGGCGTCGGGCTGACCCATCCCCATCCCATCTTCCCCCACCCCCAGGGCAAGGACTTCATCGAGTTCGACGAGGACGTCCAGGTCCGCGACATCGTCGACGCCGCCGCCATGGGCTGGGACAACATCCAGCTGCTCAAGCGTTTCACCACCGCCGGCATGGGGCCCAGCCAGGGCAAGCTGTACAACGCCCTGGTCCAGAAGCTGCTGTCCTCGGCCACCGGCATCACGCCGCCGGTGGTGGGCACCATCACCGTGCGCCCGCCGGTGATCGGCGAGAAGATGGGACACCTGGCCGGGCGCGGCTTCGAGCCCAGGCGGCTGACCGCCATGCACCGCCAGCACGAGGCGGCGGGCGCCAGGATGATGGTGGCCGGTGTGTGGATGCGCCCTGCCTATTACGGCGCCGACGCCGAGTCCGCTATCCTGGCCGAGGTGTCGGCCGCCCGCACCAATGTGGGCGTGATCGACGTCTCGACCCTGGGCAAGCTGGAGGTGCGCGGCCCCGACGCCGCCGCCTTCCTGGAGCGCATCTACACCTGGACCTACGAGAAGCTGGCGGTGGGCCGGGTGCGCTATGCCCTGATGCTGGACGAGACCGGTGCCATCATCGACGACGGCGTCGCCGCCCGCCTGCATGCGCAGCATTTCTACGTCACCGCCACCACCGGCGGCGTCGACCGCGTCTTCCGGCTGATGCAGTTCTTCAACGCGCAATGGCGCATGAAGGTGGACATCGCCAACGTCACCGCGGCCTACGCCGGCATCAACCTGATCGGCCCCAAGGCGCGCGAGGTGCTGGCGGCGCTCGGCACCGACGTGGACATAAGCCCCGACGCCTTCCCCTATCTGGGCATCCGCACCGGCACCGTGGCGGACATCCCGGCCCGGCTGATGCGTATCGGCTTCGGCGGCGAACTGGGCTATGAGATCCATGTGCCCGCCAGCCGGGGCGCGGAATTGTGGGACAAGGTGGTCCAGGCCGGCGCCGGCCACGGCATCCGTCCGGTGGGCATCGAGGCCCAGCGCGTGCTGCGCCTGGAGAAGGGCCACATCATCGTCGGCCAGGACACCGACGGCCTGACCCATCCGGCCGAGGCGGCCATGGACTGGGCGGTGGGCCGCAAGAAGGCGGACTTCCTGGGCAAGGCGGCGATGGACGCGCTGGAGGCCAAGGGCCTCACCCGCAAGCTGGTGGGCTTCGAACTGGATGCCGCCGCCCCGCTGCTTCCCCAGGAGAATCATCTGGTCATCCGCGGCGGCGACATCGTCGGCCGGGTCACCTCCATCACCCGCTCGCCCACCTTGGGCAAGGTGATCGGCCTGGCCTTCGTCGCCCCCGACCAGGCCGAGCCGGGCACCGCATTCACCATCCGCGCCGACGGCGCCGTGCCGGTGAGTGCCACGGTGGTGCCGCTCCCGTTCTACGATCCCGACAATTCCCGCCAGGAGATGTGAGATGCGCGCCAGTTTCGTCCGCACCCCTCTTGCCGCCCTGGGCGCCGATGCGGCCCCGTTCGGCCAGGCGCTGGCGGCGCTGCGCGTCCCCGGCGAGAACGTGGCGGCCCCGGTGGTGCTGACTGACCTGTCGCCCTTCGCCCGCACCGGCTTCAAGGGTGCCGACACCCCCGACTGGCTGGCCCGCCAGGGCCTGACCATTCCGGCCCAGCCCAATCAGGCCGTGGCCCAGACCGACGGCAGCCTGCTGGCGCGGCTGTCGGCGGGCGAGTTCCTGCTGCTGGGCAAGCCCAGCGAGGAATTGGGGCTGGTGGAACACCTGGACGCCGCCTGGTGTCGGGGAGGCCGAGGCCGGCCTGTGCTTCCCGCTGCCGCGCCAGGACAGCCATGCCTGGTTCCATCTGCGCGGGCAGGCCGTTCCCGAGATGCTGGCCAAGCTGTGTGGCGTCGACCTGCGCCGTCACGTCTTCGCCGACGGCGCCGTGGCGCAGACCTCGGTGGCGCGGCTGAACGGCATCCTCATCCGTCAGGGCGAGGACTTCCACCTGCTGGCCGATTCCGCCTCGGCGGAATATCTGTGGGACTGCCTGGTCGATGCCATGGCCGAATTCGGCGGCAGCGTCGCCGGGGTCAATCATTTGCTGGCGGCGTAACGCCATTTCGATTGCTGTCGTCATGGCCGGGCTTGACCTGGCCATCCACGGGTTTCCGTTTCCCTCGGGGCCCGGCGGTGCCACGTGGATGCCCGCGTCAGGCGCGGGCATGACGAAAACGATGTAGGGCGCTACGCGCCCCGCCGGCGCTCTATGGCCACGCCGACCGCTGCGGCGTCCTCGAACGCGTCCAGCTTTTCCAGGGTGATGCGCACCCGCCGGGCGCGGGGATGCGACAGGCACAGCGCCGCCGCCTTTTCCGCCAGGGTCTCCAGCAAATTTACGGAATCCTCGGCGGCCAGCCGGCGCAGGCCGGTCACCACGTACTCGTAGTTCACCACCTCGTCGATATGGTCGGCGATCACCGGGCCGGTCTCGGCCACCGCCAGTTCGACCGAACAGCGGACCCGCTGCGGCGCGGCGCGTTCGTGCGGGTGGATGCCGATGCGGACCGGCAGCACCAGGTTGCGGACCAGGATGCCGTAAGTGGGGACGGGCGGGGCGATGGCGGCGGCGAACATGCGCGGGGCTTCCCAGGCTTGGACGGAAGCGAGAGCCGCACCATAGCGCCGCGGTTCCACGCTTGCAATCGCATTCAATAATATTTCCCCTTGGGAAGGTGGAGCGATAGTGGTGCGGATTTCCATGATTTTTTCACAAAGCCGGCATGCCCATCAAATGGGCTATGTAGGGAGGCGCGCCCAAATTTTAGGCAGTATCCGTTGCCCCTGGGGTTGAAGAACCCTGTATGTGTCAGCGCTTTTGCCCCGGCACGATCATTGCAGGAAACTTCGTTGATCGTAATTCCGCATGGACTGAAGGCTTCGCGCCGGCGGCAAGCGGACCATCAAGGGGAGCCCGATGAAGCTCGTTAGCGCCATTATCAAGCCCTTCAAGCTGGACGAAGTCCGCGAAGCCCTCAGCGCCATCGGCGTCCAGGGCATGACCGTCACCGAATGCAAGGGTTACGGTCGCCAGAAAGGGCAGACGGAAATCTATCGCGGCGCCGAATACGCGGTGAACTTCCTGCCCAAGGTCAAGCTGGAAGCCGCCGTGGAGGACGGCTTGGTCGACCAGGTGATCGAGGCGATCACCCAGGCCGCCCGCACCGGCAAGATCGGCGACGGCAAGATCTTCGTCGTCGGCCTCGATTCGGCCATCCGCATCCGCACCGGCGAAGCCGGCTCCGAAGCTCTGTAACGAGGGGAATCGTCATGACGTTTTCGCTTAGCAAGGCGAGGGGGACCCTTGCCGCCACCGTTCCGCTGCTGCTGTCGGCCGGCGGCGCCCTGGCCCAGGAGGCGGCCGAGGCCGCCGCCGAAGCCGCTCCCGCCGCCACGCCGGTGCTCAATACCGGTGATACCGCGTGGATGCTGGTGTCCTCGGTACTGGTTCTGATGATGCTAGTGCCCGGCCTGGCCCTGTTCTACGGCGGCCTGGTGCGCAAGAAGAACGTGCTGGCCGTGCTGATGCAGTCCATGTTCGGCGCCGGCCTGCTGTCCATCCTGTGGGTCGTGGTGGGCTATTCGCTGGCCTTTGCCGAGGGCAATCCGTTCTTCGGCGGCTTTTCCAAGGTGCTGCTGGCCGGCATCACTCCGGACTCGCTGACCGGCACCATTCCCGAATACGTCTTCGTCATGTTCCAGATGACCTTCGCCATCATCACCCCGGTGATCATCCTGGGCGGCCCGGCGGACCGCATGAAGTTCAGCTCGGCCATGGTGTTCCTGGCGGTGTGGCTGGTGCTGGCCTATGCTCCCATGGCCCACATGGTGTGGGGCCCCGGCGGCTATCTCATGGGCGACGGCATCCTGGACTTCGCCGGTGGCACGGTGGTGCACATCAACTCCGGCATCGCCGGCCTGGTGGCCGCCATCCTGGTGGGCAAGCGCGCGGGTATCGGCACCGAGAACCTGGCCCCGCACAACCTGGTGCTGACCATGGTCGGCGGCGCCCTGCTGTGGGTGGGCTGGTTCGGCTTCAACGCTGGCTCGGCGCTGGCTGCCGGCGGCGTCGCCGGCATCGCCATGATCAACACCCAGATCGCCACCGCGGCGGCCGTGGTGTCGTGGTCCGTGGCCGAATGGATCATCCGCGGCAAGCCGTCGCTGCTGGGCGCCTGCTCCGGCGCCCTGGCCGGCCTGGTGGTGATCACCCCGGCCTGCGGCTTCGTCACCGTCAACGGCGCCCTGATCATGGGCCTGGTCGCCGGCCCGGTATGCTATTGGGGCGTGTCCGGCCTGAAGAAGATGTTCGGCTATGACGACGCGCTGGACGTGTTCGGCGTGCACGGCCTGGGCGGCATCCTCGGTGCCGTGCTCACCGGCGTGTTCGCCGTCTCCGCCATTGGCGGCGCCGGCAAGTCGGGCCTGCTCGACGGCAACCCGGCCCAGGTGCTGCTGCAGGTCAAGGGCGTGCTGATCACCCTGGTGTGGTCGGGCGTGGTCAGCGCGGTCGCGCTGAAGCTGATCGACCTGACCATGGGCCTGCGCGTCAGCAAGGAAACCGAGGTGGAAGGTCTGGACCTCGCCCTGCACGGCGAAACCATCCACGACTGATCGCCATTGGCTTGAAAAACGGCGCCGGGCGGCCTCCGCCCGGCGCCTTGTCATTGCGCGGAAGCGGTTCCGTTTCATATACTTCCTCAAATGTTGCATGCGAGGAAACGATGAAGGACCAGCTCCAGAATCCCCATGCCCTGGACGGCGCCCGCGAGAACAGCCTGGAGGTGGCCATCGGCCATCAGGTGCGCGAATACCGCATGAAGCTGGGCATGACCGTGGCCGATCTGGGCCGGCAGGCCAATCTTAGCCCTGGCATGCTGTCCAAGATCGAGAACGGCGTCACTTCGCCCTCGCTGTCGACCCTGCAATCCCTGTCCCGCGCCCTCAACGTCCCGGTGACCGCCTTTTTCCGCAAGTTCGAGGAACAGCGCGACGCCACCTACGTCAAATCGGGCCAGGGCTTGGCCATCGAGCGGCGCGGCACCCGGGCCGGCCATCAGTACCAGTTGCTCGGCCACACCATCGGCAAGAACCTGGTGGTGGAGCCCTATCTGGTCACCCTGACCGAACAATCGGACGTGTTCCCCCTGTTCCAGCATGCGGGCCTGGAGTTCATCTACCTGCTGGAAGGCGAAGTGGCCTATCGCCACGGCAACAAGCTCTACCCCATGGGCCCGGGCGATTCCTGTTCTTCGACGCCGACGCGCCGCACGGGCCGGAAGAACTGCGCAAGCTGCCCATCCGCCTGCTGTCGGTGATCGTCTATTCGCGCACTGGCGAGAATTGAGGTGCGGAATGACGTCATGCTCGGGCTTGACCCGAGCATCCACGTCCATCCGTTTCCCACCGCGCTCGTCGGTTGCGCGCGGATGGCCGGGTCAGGCCCGGCCATGACGAAGAGAGAGCGTTAATCCCTCTCAGCCATCGTTCGGAGTTCCTCTTCGCCCGGCAGCTTGCCCGGCTCGTCGCGGTAGCTGACCCGGCCCTCGGTCACCGCGCCCTGCCACTTGCGCTCCAGCGTCTCGCGCTCGGTGCTGGCGCGGAAGCGGGCCAGGAAGGCGTTGACGGCTTGCAGCAGGGTGTGGCTGGCGCCCTCGGCGGCCACGCCCACGGCGTAGTAATAGGGTTGGGTTGCCAGATTGCCGCTGCAGATCTCGATACGGCCGAACCACGGGCTGTCGGGCGCGGTGCAGGCCCAGTGATAGATGGGCAGGTCGACGCAGAAGGCATCGACGATGCCGTTGGCCAGACAGTCGTGGATGCGGCTCTGGTCGGAATAGGCCACCAGATTGGCCAGGGTCACCCGGCCGCCGGGCTTGGTGGCGTTGGCCTGCCAGCGCAGGCCCGCCGCCTCCAGCACGGCGAAGGCGCCGGGGTCGTTGATGACGCCCAGCACCTTGCCCTCCAGGTCGGCCAGGCTGGCGATGCGGTTGTCGCCGCAGCGCCGCGCCAGCACGAAGGGCAGCCAGGTGTAGGTGTCGGAATAGGCCACGCCGGCGAAGCTGGCGCTGGGGGGCAGCGCCGACCACACCACGTCGGCCGGCGGCTCGCCGGCATGGCGGCCGGCCACCAGCAATTCGGTCAGTTGGTCCCAGGGATGTTCCACGAATTCGCAGGCCACCCCCAGCGAGCGGGCGAAGGCGCGGGCGTATTCCACGTCCAGGCCCTCCAGTTCGGCGCCCAACTTGCGGCGGAACGAGAGGCCGACGAAGCGGGGCTCCACCGCCACCCGCAGCACGCCGCGCGCCGTGATGTCCTCCAGGCGGTCGTAGGCCGGGTCCAGTTGCAGGCGGTGGCGCTCGGCCAGCGCCCTCAGGCCGCCGGCCCGCCGCAGCGGCGGCGCGGCGAGGTAGCGGTTCAGTTCGCCCAGTTCGTCGCCTACCCAGGCCATCTTGTCGAGCGTGCGGGTGCGGGTGGCGTTGCCCAGATCGATCATCTCGCGGATGACGCCGTTGTGGCTGGCGATGTCCTCCACATTGGCGGCGATGCCTGACAGCATGGTCTCCAAGTCGCCCAGCGAGGTTTCGGTCAGGCGCTGCAACTGGGCCAACTGGTCGGCCACCTCGTGCACCGTGCGCTCCAGCACGGCGAAGATCTCGCTGAAGTCCAGGGCGTCGGCGGCCTCGGCCGCCTGCTTCAGGGTGTGGCCGGCCAGCGTGCCCACCTCGTTGGCGACCACGGCGAAGCCGCGTCCCTGCTCGCCGGCGCGGGCGGCTTCGATGCGGGCGTTCATGGCCAGCATGCGCACCTTCTGGCCGATGCCGGCGATGGATTGCAGCACGCGGGCGGCGCGCGTGCCCTTGTCCTGCAAGGCCAGGGTGCTGGCGTCCAGGCGTTCCTTGATGGCGCCGGCGATGGCCTCGATCTGCGCCTCGGTGGAGCGGCGCACGGTGCCGGCGCGGGCGTTGGAATCTTCCAGGTCGCTTTCGGTGGCGCGCAGGGCCTTGGTCAATTCGCTGGTGCGGGCGGAAATCTCGTCGAAGGCCTGGGCCTGGCAGGTGGCTGCCGTTACCGCGTGACCGGCCAAGGCGCGGGCGTGGCCGACCACTGCCGCCGCCGCCGGCAGCGGGTCGGCCTGATAGAAGGCGTCGTCGGGGGCAAGATCCTCGGACAGCGTCATTTCCGACTCACTCCAGTGATCCGCGCCTTGGGCGCGCATAGGGTGGCGGGAAATGTGCAAATCATGTGCCAGGGTTGATGGGGCAGAAAGCCGTGATTTCCCAGCACGATGAAAAATTGAATGAGCAAAAATTGTGCATATCGTTCCGGAACGGCGTCGTCTTGATGTGCAGCATGCTGGGGATGTTCTGGAGTGAGTGCCGCCATGAATGCAAAATCCTGTGGACAGGGATATCCCATCCACAGGATTGAGCGAATGATAAGGTACTATACTTTTGTTTAGCTAGCCTTCTTCATGCCGGCCATGACGATGCCGGTGGCGCCCTGCGCCGCCAGCGAGGTGGTGCGCAAATCCTCGGGTTCCAGATTGTGCACGTTGGTCTTGCCGGTGCAGCGGGCCATCATGGAGCATTCCGACACGGCGGCCTTGAGGAACAGGCCCAGGGCGGTGGCGGGATTCTCGCCGGCCTCGGCGAACTCCACCCCGTCGGCCTTGGGCCCGCTGGCCTTGGGATTGCCGCCCATGGCGATGGCGGCGGCGGTGCAGGCGATGCCGCCGTCGCAGCCCAGCGCCATGGCCTTGGCCAGGTCGGTGCCCGAACGCAGGCCGCCGAACCACAGCACCGCCATGGCTTCCTCGGCCTTCAGGGCCCGCAGTTTGCGCACGGCGACGGTGATCAGCGACAGATCGGGGGCGCCGGCCAGGTCGGCCCAGTCGGCGGGCAGGGCGGCCGAGCCGTCCAGCACCAGCAGATCGGCCTTCTCGCCCACCGCCAGGGCGATGGCGGCGTCCAGGTTGGCCCTGGTGGCGACCACGCCCCATTTCTGGCCCGGCCGCGCCAGCTCTGGCTTGGCCGGGGCGGCGTGGGCGGGCCCGACCGCCAGCACGGCGGTGGCGGAAGCGTCAGCCTGGGCACCGGCGGGCAGCACCTGCAACCACGGCACCCGGGCGTCGCCCAGGGTCGTGCGCCCCACATAGCCGCCGCCCGATTCGGCCAAAGCGGTGGCGGCGGCCTGCATGAAGGCGGCCGGCGCGGCGTCCAGGCCGCCCACCAGCATGGGATGCTTGAGTTCCAGGCCGTCGGCCAGGTCGGTCGCCGTCTTGCAGGCTTCGCGATAGGGGTCGATGACCAGGCGGGTCAGGTTGGCGGGCAGGAACACCAGTTCGTCGAAGGTGGCGCGGTGCTCGGCGGGGAAGGGGTTGGGTCGGCTCGTCAGACGCGAGTGGGTCAGGCGCGCCACCTCGGCGGGGCCGGCATCCTCGCGGGCCAGGGCGAAGATGGCCTCGCGCATCTTGACCGAATAGTCGGTGGAGCCGGTCTCGGTGTCGCAGCGATAGCAGCGGGCCGCCTGCTCCTTGGCGGTCTGGGCGTCGTAGCCGGCCTCGGCATCGGCGAAGGGATCGTCACGCAGGCCGAGGAAGCGGGGCTCCTCGCGGCCCAGCTTCTCCCACAGCGGGTCCTGGGCGACGGCGGCGATGCGGGTACGGTAGGGAGTGCGGTAGGGCGCCGGGTGGGCGTTGCCCTCCAGTGCGGCGACGATGTAATAGGCCGCCTTGTGGCCCTGGTACATGGCCTGCACGATGGTGCTGGAGCCGAAGGCGGCATCGCCGGCGGCGTAGACCTTGGGCATGCGGGTGGACATGTCGGCCTCGGCGGTGGCGATGCGTTCGCCCTCCATCAGGCCGTGCTTGGCCAGTTCCAGGCTGGCCGCCTTCTGGCCCACCGCGGCGATGACCAGGCCGGCGGGCACGGCGAAATCCGAACCGGGAATGGTCCGGAAGGCGCGGCGGCCGTCGGCGCCGGGCGCGCCCAGTTCGGTCTTCAGGCAGCGCAACTCCACCGAGCCGCCCGAGCACGGCACCACCCGGGCGGGGGCGACGTTATAGACGATCTCGATGCCCTCGGCCAAAGCGGCGGAAATCTCGTGGTGGCGGGCCGGGATCTCGTCCGGGCCGCGACGGTACAGCACGGTCACCTTCTTGACACCGGGCAGGCGGCGGGCCGTGCGGCAGGCGTCCATGGCCACGTCGCCGCCGCCGATCACCACCACATGGGCGGGCAGGGTCGGGCGGGCGCCGCCATTAATCTGGTTCAGAAAGGTGACGCCGTCCACCACCTGGGCTAGGTCGTCGCCGGGCACGCCCAGCTTGCGGCCGGCACTGGCGCCGATGGTCAGCAGCACGGAATCATGGGTCTTGGCCAGGCTTTCCAGCGTCACCACGCCGCCCAGCGGGGTGGACAGGTGAAGCCGGATGCCCGGGCAGCGTTCCAGGATGCGGGCCACGTCCTGTTCGACGATCTCAGGCGGCAGGCGGAAATCGGGGATGCCCCAGGCCATCATGCCGCCCGCCTTGGACAGCGCCTCGTAGACGTCCACGCGGTAGCCGGCGGCGGCGATGTCCTGGGCGGCGGTCAGGCCGGCGGGGCCGGCGCCGACGATGGCGACGCTCTTGGCCTTGTCGGGTTGGATGGCCGGCAGGTGGAAGTCGGGGCCCAGCGCGTCCATGACGGTGCGCTTGAGCGCGCGGATCGCCACCGGACCGTCGGAACTGGCGCGCCGGCAGGCGGGCTCGCAGGGCGCGTCGCAGACCCGGCTGCACACGCCCGAGAACGGGTTGGTGGCGGTGATAGCCTCCAGCGCACCGCCGTAATCGCCGCTCCAGATCAGGCCCACATAGGAGCCCACGTCGGTGCCGATGGGGCAGGCCACCTGGCAGGGAGGCGGCTCGTAATGGGGCAGGCCGCTCTGATCGGCCGAGAGGTCCAGGGAGAAGGGCTTGCAGCTCATGTCATGGTTCCCTTGCGTCTCTCCCCCTCTCCCGGCTTGGCCGGGGAGGGTCGGGGTGGGGGCTCCGTCTGGTGCCGGTTGCCCCACCCTAACCCTCCCCCGCCTGCGGCAGGGGAGGGGACGTTCTTTCAGGCGACCTTCGTCGCCAAACCTTCGGATACCGCCCGGTAGTTGGGCTCGTAGGGCAGGCCCGTGATGGCGGCAGCCTCGGGCGTCAGCGCCACCAGATCCTTGCGCGACAGCTGGCGGAAATCGCCGTAGCCCAGCGCCTGGGTGATGGCGGCGATCTGCCAGCGGACCGATTCCAGGAAGCGGTGGATGGCCTGGGCCTGCAGCTCGGTCTTGTAGCGGGCCTCGTGCTCGGGGTCTTGCGTCGCGATACCGACCACGCAATTGCCCACGTGGCACTGCATGCAGCTGATGCAGCCGCCGGCGATCAGGGCGGCGGTGCCCATGGCGACGGCGTTGGCGCCCAGCGCCAGCGCCTTGACCGCGTCGACGCCGTCCTTGATGCCGCCCATCATCACCACCGGCATGGAGCCGTCGTGGCCGATCTCGTTGAGCCCGTCCAGGGCCTCCTGCAGCGCCGCCAGGGTGGGGATGCCGACGTTTTCCAGCACCTCGGTCGAGGCGGCGCCGGTCGAGCCCTGCAACCCGTCCAACTGGACGAAGTCGAAACCGTCCTTGTAGGCGATCTTGATGTCGTCGCGGACGCGGCCGGCGCCCATCTTCACCGAGATGGGCTTGGCGTAGCCGGTGGCCTCGCGGAACTCCTCGACTTTGATCACCAGATCGTCGGCGCCCATGATGTCGGGATGGCGCGACGGCGAGCGCAGGTCGATGCCCTCGGGGATGCCGCGGATGGCCGCCAGTTCCTTGGTCACCTTCTTGGCCATCAGCTGGCCGCCCAGACCGGGCTTGGCGCCCTGGCTGATATAGATCTCCAGCGCATCGGCCTTCAGCATATCGTGGATGTTCCAGCCCAGGCGCCCCGACAGGCACTGATAGATCAACTGGCTGGCTTCCTGGCGCTGTTCGGGCAGCATGCCGCCCTCGCCGGTGTTCTCGACGATGCCCGACAGGCGCGAGGCCCGCGCCAGCGCGACCTTGGTGGACTTGGACAGCGCGCCATAGCTCATGGGGGCGATCAGCACCGGCATGGACAGCGACAGCGGCTTGGCGCCGTGGCGCTCGCCCAGGGTCATGGCCAGTTTGACCGCCTTGACGGGGTTGCCGCCGGCGCCGATGCGCGACGGGTCCACCTTGATGGCGATGTCGGAGAAATGGGGCACCGCCTTGGAGGCGCCGTAGCCGCGGATGCGGTAGCGGCCGATCAGCGCCTTGGCGTGGATGTCCTCGGCCACCTTGGCGTTCCAATAGGTGCCGCCCTCCGAGAAGACCGGGTGCGGCAGCGGCCGGCTGATGGGCTCGTTGACGCCGTAGCGCAGCTTGGTGCCGGCATTGACGATCTTGGTGAAGCTGCCGGTGAAGGCAATGTCGTACTTCCTCAGGAAGGCGCGGATGTCGGCGTCCTCCTCGGGGGTGATGTCGGCGACCTTGGCGTCCGAGCCCAGCGTCTGCACCTTGCCGCCCACATAGATGGCGCCGTCCGACATGTCCTCGCCGACCCGCTCGCCGGAATCGCCCAGGATGATGATGCGGCCGCCATACATCATGTAGCCGGCCAGGAAGCTGGCATTGCCGCAGGCCAGCAGGGTGCCGGCCTTCATCACCTGGCCGGCGCGGCTGCCCAGGTTGCCCTTGATCACCACCTCGCCGCCGCGCAGGCCGACGCCGGCGATGGCGCCGGCATTGCCGCCCACCACCACCGAGCCGGCATACATGGAATCGCCCACGCCCCAGCCCACGTTGGACTCTACCTCGAAGCGGGCGCCGTGGCTGAGACCGGCGCAGAAATAGCCGGCCGAACCCTTGACCCGCACGGTCACCGGGTGGGTCAGGCCGACGCCGATATGGTGGCGGGCGTCGGGGTTGAGGATGTCGATGTCCTCGCCGCGGGCGGCGGCGGCGCGCAGGGTTTCGTTGCCCTCGCGCACGGGCATGGTGCTCAGATCGATCGTGACCATGTGCGGAAGGTCCCCGGAGCAGGTTCGGTGGTGGAGAGGGGCTGACCGGGGAACAGCCGGTTCAGCGAGACTTCTTCCGAGGCGATGGCCACCAGGCTGTCGTCCTCGTACATGACCATGGGCTTGGCGGCCAGGCGGTCCTTGGCGAAGCCGATGCCGTCCTTGGTGGAGACCAGGAACGAGAAGGTGCCGTCGAGATCGTCCACCGACTGCTCCAGCGCCTTCTCCAGCGCGATGCCCTGGGCCATCTTGTCGGCGATGTAGACGGCAATCAGCTCGGAATCGTTGTCGGTGCGGAACTCGAAGCCGCGCGCCTCCAGCCGGCGGCGCATCTTCCAGTAATTGGTGATCTGGCCGTTGTGGACGATGGCCACGTCGGCGAAGCCGGTGGCCCAGAACGGGTGGGCCGCCTCGGGCTTCACGTCGGATTCGGTGGCCAGGCGCACGTGGCCCAGGCCGTGGCTGCCCTGGATGCCGGCGATGCCGTAGATGCCGTCCAAGTCCTTCGAGGTGCCGACGTCCTTGATGATGTCCAGCGACGAACCGATGGAGACCAGCTTGGCGGCGTGCTCCATGGCATAGGCGAAGGGGCGGATCTCGCCGCTGTAGGATACCTCCGCCACGAAGGTGGAGCCCTCGCGGCGCTCGGCCTGGATGGCGGCGCCAAAGTCGGCCAGCGCCTTGCGGATGCGCTCGACGGCGCCGTCATCGTCCACCAGGAAGCGCAGGCGCAGGCCGGCCACCTCGTTTTCATACAAGGCGAAGCCGGTGGAATCGGGGCCGCGGTGCTGGCAGCCGTCCATCATGTCGGCCAGCGCGCGGCCGAGCACCTGGTTGGTGGCCGGCTTCTTGAAGAGAATTCCTGCGATTCCGCACATGAATGCGTCTCCTTCGTGCGATGGCTGACCCTAGCAAGGGGCGGAGAACCCGGTCAACGGTTTTGTGCAAAAATGTTTCCTTATGGGAAATGGCATGCATGGGAGTCTGTGCAATGGCAATGGCTCCGCTCGTCCCTAAAGGCGCGGATTCCCTCACCTTTCGTGGTGCTCGTGCTGCTCCGAAAGCATCCTCAGCGGAAAAAATCTTTCTTCACAGTTGAATTCGCTGAAGGGATGGCCTAGGGTGATTTTGCCAATTTTGGTGGCTATTGCCGCCGATGCCTATTTTGCGGGCAGATATAGCAGGGGACATCCGATGGCTCACGACCTCGCCGAGATCGCCAAGGAACGCGGCATCCAGTATTTCCTGATTTCGTATGTGGACCTGTTCGGCGTGCTGCGGGCCAAGCTGGTGCCGGCCTCCGCCATCAAGGGCATGCAGAAGAACGGCGCCGGTTTCGCCGGTTTCGCCACCCATCTCGACCAGACCCCGGCCCATCCCGACACCCTGGCGGTGCCCGATCCCGACAGCCTGATCCAGCTGCCGTGGAAGCGCGAGGTGGGATGGCTGGCCTCGGACGTTTATTGTGGCGGCGAGCTGGTGGCCGACGCGCCCCGCAACCTGCTCAAGAAGCAGATCGCCAAGGCCAAGGCCCGCAACCTGCAAATGAAGACCGGCGTCGAGTGCGAGTTCTTCCTGCTGGCGCGCGACGGCAAGTCGGTGGCCGACGTCTACGACGACTATCCCAAGCCCTGTTACGACCAACTGGCCCTGATGCGGCAATACGACCTCATCAAGGAGCTGTGCGACTACATGCTGGAGATGGGCTGGGGCCCGTACCAGAACGACCACGAGGACGCCAACGGCCAGTTCGAGATGAACTGGGAATACGACGACGTGCTGAAGACCGCCGACCGCCACGTCTTCTTCAAGTACATGACCAAGACGCTGGCCGAGAAATACGGCATGCGCGCCACCTTCATGCCCAAGCCGTTCAACACCCTGACCGGCAACGGCTGCCACATGCATGTCAGCCTGTGGGACGGCGAGCGCAATGTGTTCGAGGACGAGGCCGGCGAGCTGGGCATGAGCAAGCTGGCCTATTCCTTCCTGGGCGGCGTCATGCATTCGGCGGCCGACCTGTGCGCCATCTTCAATCCCACGGTGAACAGCTTCAAGCGCATCAACGCGCCCATCACCGCCTCGGGCGCCACCTGGTCGCCCAATTCCATCACCTATACCGGCAACAACCGCACCCACATGGTGCGCATCCCCGAAGCCAACCGCTTCGAGTTCCGCCTGATGGACGGCGCCACCAATCCGTATCTGTCGCCGGCGGCGCTGCTGATGGCCGGCCTGGACGGCATCGACAACGACCGCGACCCCGGCGAGCGGCTGGACATCAACATGTACACCGACGGCCACACGCTGAAGAACGTGCGCAAGCTGCCGCTGAATCTGCTGGACGCGCTGCGCCTGCTGGAGAGCTCCGAAGTGGTCCGCGCCGGCTTCGGCGACGGTTTCGTCAACAGCTACATCAAGCTGAAGATGGCCGAGTGGAACTCGTTCATGAGCCACGCCAGCGCCTGGGAGCGCCTGCACAACCTGGACTGCTAACCAAGATGGCCGTCATGCGCGGGCGCGGCCCGCGCATCCACGTGGCGCCGTCCGGCACCGCGCCTACGGTTGCGCGTGGCTGGCCGGGTCGGGTCCGGCCGTGACGACGTAGAGAGAAGTGAACCAGCATGACCACCACCGCCAAACATTTCGTGCTGACCATCAGCTGCCCCGACACCGTCGGCATCGTCGCCGCCGTGGCCGGCTTCCTGTCGGGCCATAACCTGTTCATCACCGAATCCGAGCATTTCGGTGACGTCATCACCGGCCGCTTCTTCATGCGCACGGTGTTCCAGGACCATCCCGGCATGCCCGGCCCGGACGAGTTGCGCACCGCCTTCGCCCCGGTGGCCGAGCGCTTCCAGATGGAGTGGCAGTTGCATGATTCGGCGCGCAAGCCGCGCGTGCTGCTGCTGGTGTCCAAGTTCGACCACTGCCTGAACGACCTGCTGTATCGCTACCGCACCGGCACGCTGCCGGTGGAGATCCCGGCGGTGGTGTCCAACCATCCCGACCTGCAGCGGGTGGTGGAATGGCACGGCATCCCCTATCACCACCTGGCCGTCACCAAGGAAACCAAGGCCGCCCAGGAAGCCGCCATCCTGGAGATGGTGGACCGCCTGCACATCGACTTGGTGGTGCTGGCCCGCTACATGCAGGTGCTGAGCCCGGAAATGTGCAAGGCGCTGTCGTGGCGCTGCATCAACATCCATCACTCGTTCCTGCCCAGCTTCAAGGGCGCCAAGCCCTATCACCAGGCGCACGCGCGCGGCGTCAAGATCATCGGCGCCACCGCCCATTACGTCACCACCGATTTGGACGAGGGTCCCATCATCGAGCAGGCGGTGGAACGGGTGGATCACACCCATACGCCCGACGATCTGGTGGCCATCGGCCGCGACATCGAGAACGTGGTGCTGGCCCGCGCCCTGCAATATCACGTGGAGCACCGGGTGCTGCCCAACGGCTCCAAGACAGTGGTGTTCCGGCGATGAGTGCCCGCCTTATCGACGGCAAGGCCTTCGCCGCTGGGCTGCGCCGGCGCGTGGCCGAAGGCGTGGCGGCGTTCAAGGCGGAAACCGGACTCACCCCCGGCCTTGCCGTGGTGCTGGTGGGCGAGGACCAGGCCAGCCAGATCTACGTGCGCAACAAGGGACGCGAGACGGTGGCCGCCGGCATGGCGTCGTTCGAGCACCGCCTGTCGGCCGGGACCACCCAGGCCGAGCTGCTGGCCCTGGTGGCGCAGCTGAACGCCGATCCCGCCGTGCACGGCATCCTGGTGCAGCTACCGCTGCCCAGGCACATCGACGAGGCCGCCGTGCTGGCCGCCATCGATCCCCGCAAGGACGTGGACGGCTTCCACGTCACCAATGCCGGCCTGCTGGCCACCGGCGGCAAGGGCCTGGTGCCGTGCACGCCGTTGGGCTGCCTGATGCTGCTGGAAGACACGCTGGGCGACCTGTCGGGGCTGGAGGCGGTGGTGATCGGCCGCTCCAATATCGTCGGCAAGCCCATGGCGCAATTGCTGCTGGGCAAGAGCTGCACCGTCACCATCGCCCATTCCAGGACGCGCGACCTGCCGGGCGTGGTGCGCCGCGCCGACATCGTGGTGGCGGCGGTGGGTCGGCCCGAGATGGTGCGCGGCGACTGGATCAAGCCGGGCGCCACGGTCATCGACGTGGGCATCAACCGGGTGCCGGCCGAAGGCGGCAAGACCCGGCTGGTGGGCGACGTGGCCTTCGACGAAGCAATGCGGGTGGCCGGCGCCGTCACCCCGGTTCCCGGCGGCGTCGGCCCCATGACCATCGCCTGCCTGCTGGCCAATACCCTGTCGGCGGCCAGGGCGTTGGCCGGCGGCACAATTTTTTAACGAATACGGGTCGAAACGTATAATCCCCCGGTTTCTGGGGGACATGATCCATGGGATCCTTGCACCACTTCGTGTGCGACGTCGAGAGCAACGGGCTGCTCGACGCCGTCGGTTCGGCCGACGAGGATCCGCCGCGCGCCTCCACCATCCTCAATGAGTTGGCGTTGAGTTGGCGGCGTGGCGAGTCCGACGGCTTCACGTCATCGGCGGGCTGGTCTGCGGCCTCTTGCGCCACCTGGAGAGCATGCGCCGGCCGGAGGTCACGCCGGAGCGGAAGGCCAACTTCGCCCGCCACGCCCACTGGCAATTCCTCCACGAGCATCTGCCGGCCATCCGCGCGGCGGGCGCCGAAGCCGGCGGGGACGATGTGGCGCGCGACGTGGCGCTGCTGGAGGAGATGATCGAACGGCGGCTGTGCGCGGCGTGACTGCCTCGTCATCGGGTCATCCGGTTTCCCTGCCTTAGAATAGGCGGGTTCGGCGAACCTTTCTGGACTGGCTCAAAACTTCGGAACGTGGGAGGATCGCACCGGCGGCCGTTCAGGCCTTTTGGCCTATGGCTTGATCGTCGGCAGGGGCGGTGGTCCGGCGAAATCCCCGGATGCGCGACGGTGTTCCCTTTTTTCCTTCTACGACATATATATTATGCCTAATGGATGTATGTGATTGGGCGGCATGGTCGGCGGCGGGATGAGCGAACCCCAGGTCAGCAGGATATCGTTGGAAAGCCGCGTCTTCGCCGGCAAGCTGGCCGTGCTGGTGCTGGTGATCAACGCCTTCGCCGTCATCCTGGCCGGCCTGGCGCTGCAGCACAGCCACGGCCTGCATGTGCAGCGGGCGGCCGCGGCCTCGCAGAACCTCGCCCATATCCTGGAAAAGCACTTCGCCACCACCATCGAGGCCATCGACGACGCCTTGCTGGCCGTGGTGGACGAGGTGGAGCGTCAGAACGCCCAGGGGCGGCGGGACGGCGACGCCGTCCAGGCCGTCCTGGACCGCCGTTTGCGGCGCATGTCGGCGGCCCAGGGGTTGCGGGTCACAGATTCTATCGGGCACATCGTCCACAATGCCGGCGTCGCGGCCGACCGGTCCGGCTTCGTGGGTGACCGCGCCTATTTCCTGCAATCGCGCGACGATCCCCAAGCCGGATTGGTGATGTCGGCGCCCGTCTACGGCCGCCTCAACGGTACGTGGGTCGTCGTCTTCGCCCGCCGTCTGAACGATGCCCAGGGGCACTTTGCCGGCATCGTCTATGCCCCGGTGCCGGTGGACGAGTTTTCCGCAGCCATTTCCGCCCTCGATCTGGGGCCGCGCGGCGCCGTGGCGGTGCGCGACGCTTCCCTGGCGGTCATTGCCCGCTACCCGGCGACTTCCGGCGGCGGCACCGTGATCGGCAGCACAGCGGTATCGGACGAGATGCGCGAGGCGGTGGCCAGCCACCCCCAGGGCGGAACCTATACGGCGCACGCTGCGTTGGACGGCGTCGAGCGCACCCTGTCGTACCGCAAGATCGGCGACCGGCCGCTTTACGTGCTCGTCGGCCTAGCCACCGCCGACTACCTGGCGGATTGGCAGCGTGAACTGTGGGTCAACCTGATCCTGCTGGGGCTGTTCCTGCCGCTGACCGCGGCGGCGGCGGCGTGGATTTTCCGCGCTTGGCGCGAGAAGGGGCGGGCGCTGGAGCGGGCGGGGGTGGTTTCGGCCCGCCTGCAGGCGGTGCTGACCAACACGCCCATCGGCCTCGTCATCGTCGACCAGCAGCGCTGTATCCGCGAAGCCAACGGGGCGCTGGCCGACATGTTCGGCATCCATGGCGGGGCGCTGTGCGGCCAGTCGACCCAGGTGCTCTACGCCTCGGCCGAGGAATTCGCCGAGCTGGGCCGGCGCGCCTACCCGGTGGTCGAGCGCGGCGAGACCTTTAGCGACGTGGTGATGATGCGCCGCGCCAGCGGCGGCGAGTTCTGGTGCCGGCTGATCGGCGGCATGGTGGACCAGAGAGCCCCCGAGTTGGGATACGTCTGGATCTTCGAGGACATCACCGAGCAGCGCCGGGCCGAGGCCGACATCCGCCGCCTGCTCAGCTATCAGCAGGCGATCCTGGCCAACACGCCGGTGGGCATCGCCATCGTCGGCCTCGACCGCACTATCATGCATGCGAACGAGGCCTTCTGCCGCATCTACGGCCGCGACGGCGAGACCCTCACCGGTCGACCCGCCTCCATCCTCTATGCCGATCCGGCGCAGCACGAGGCGGTGGGGAACAGCGCCTATCCCGTCATCTGCGCTGGCGGCACCTTTTCCGGTGACGTGCTGATGAGCCGGCGCGACGGCTCGAAGATCTGGGTGCGGCTGGTGGCCCATCTGGTGGACGTGGATCAGCCCGAGCTGGGCGTGGCCTGGGCGGCCGAGGATATTTCCACCCTCAAGGAGCTGAACGAGAGCCTGCTGCGTTCCAACGCCGACCTGGAGCGTTTCGCCTATGTGGCCTCGCACGATCTGCGCCAGCCGCTGCGCATGATCAGCAGCTATATCGGCCTGATCCAGCGGCGGCTGGGTGGGGCGCTGGACGGCGAGATCCAGGAATTCATGGGCTATGTGACCGACGGCGCCCAGCGCATGGACCGCATGATCGTCGATCTGCTGGACTATTCCCGCATCGCCCGCCGCGGCGGGGAAATCCAGCCGGTGGCCCTGGCCGATGCGGTGGCGCGGGCCCGTGACAGCCTGGCCCACGCCATCCTCGATGCCCGGGCGGAAATCGTCGTCGCCGGCGACCTGCCCGTGGTCAACGGCAGTGCCTCGGAACTGGAGCGGCTGTTCCAGAACCTCATCGGCAACGCGCTGAAGTTCCGCACGCCGGACGTGGCTCCCCATATCGAGATCGGCTGCCGGGCCGGCGATGGCGAGTGGATCGTCTCGGTCCGCGACAACGGCATCGGCATCGATCCGGCCGATTTCGACCGCCTGTTCACCCTGTTCTCCCGCCTCGTCCCGCAGACCCGCTACGAGGGAACCGGCATCGGCCTGGCCGCCTGCCGCAAGATCGCCGAGCACCATGGCGGGCGCATCTGGGTGGACTCCGAGCCGGGCCGGGGCAGCACCTTCCACGTGGCGCTGGCCGCCTAGGGCGCAGGGCCCGCAGGCTGCTATTCGGCGGGGGCCTGCGCCTTGCCGGCGGGGATGGGGTAGAGCCCGCCCAGGCCCTTGCGGTAGATGATCCAGTAGACCGCGCCCACCAGCACGGCGCCGCCGACGATGTTGCCCAGGGTGGCGAACAGCAGGTTGTGCAGCACCGAGGCGGCGGTCAGCGCAGACACGTCCAGGCCGGCGGGGACGTGGCCGGTGGCCTTGAGCAGCAGGGCCAGGGGCAGGTAGAACTGGTTGGCGACGCAGTGCTCGAAGCCGGCGGCGACGAAGGCCGAGACCGGCAGCACGATGGCGACGGTCTTGTCCACCACCGTGCGCCCGGCATAGGCCAGCCACACCGCCAGGCAGACCAACACGTTGCACAGCACGCCCTTGGCGAAGATGGTCAGCGAGTCGGGTGTCACCTTGCCGACGGCGACCTTCAGCAGCGCGGCGCCGAAGCCGCCGTCGTTCAGGGTGTAGACGTGTGCCAGGTACAGCAGCGCCACCAGGCCCAACGCACCCACCAGGTTGCCCAGCCACACGGTGACCCAATTGCGCAGCACCTGGCCGGCGGTGATCTGCCGGTTGGCCCAGGCCATGACGATCAGGTTGTTGCCGGTGAACAGCTCGGCCCCGCCCACCATCACCACCAGCAGGCCCAGCGAGAAGGCGACGCCGCCCAACATGCGCTGCAGGGCGAAGCCCAGGCCGGCATCGGACAGCATGATCAGAAAGTACATGGCGCCCAGGCCGATGCTGCCGCCGGCGATGACGGACAGCATGAAGCTGGGCAGGAACGGCATGGTGGCCTTCTTGATCCCCAGCTTTTCCACGTTCGCCTGGATCTGGGCGGGGGCGTAGCAGTCCAGTCCGAAAATCTCGGTCTTGGGGGCGTCAGCCATGGCGGCTCTCCTCGGCAGGACGGCGCGGCGGCGCAATCGCCGCCGCCGCCACTGGAAAATTCACGGCGAGGCCACGGCGCCGCATTCCATGCCCGCCAGGACACCCTCGCCATGGGGGTGCAGGCGGTTGACCTCGTTGAACGCGCGCAGTCGGGGGGCGCTGACATGGGTCAGCCGCCGCGCGGCTTCGCTGGCCAGCTCGGTGGCGGCCTGGCGCGCATCGGCGGGGGCGCCGTCGGGGAAGGCCACGGCGATGCGCAGGGTTACGGGGACCTCGACCACGACGGTCTGGTTGGCAGAAGAGGCAGTCATGACATTTTTCTCCTGAGAAGATCCCGGCCGCCGCCCCTCGGAGCTGGGGGATGGATGGCGGCGGCCGGGCGATCGCCACTTTGGGTGGCGATGGGGGTGGGGCCGCGCCGGTCAGCCGGCCTGGATCGCCGTCAGCGCGATGGTGTAGACGATGTCGTCCACCAGGGCGCCGCGCGACAGGTCGTTGACCGGCTTGCGCAGGCCTTGAAGCATGGGTCCGACGCTGACCACGTGGGCGGAACGCTGCACCGCCTTGTAGGTGGTGTTGCCGGTGTTCAGGTCGGGGAACACGAAGACATTGGCGCGGCCGGCGACCGGGCTGCCGGGGGCCTTTTGGCGGCCCACGCTTTCCACGCTGGCGGCGTCGTACTGCATGGGGCCGTCGATCATCAGGTCGGGCCGGCGCTCCTGCGCCAGCCTGGTGGCGGCGCGCACCTTCTCGACGTCGTCACCGCTGCCCGACGAACCGGTGGAGTACGAGATCATCGCCACGCGCGGCTCGATGCCGAAGGCCTTGGCCGAATCCGCCGACTGGATGGCGATCTCGGCAAGCTGTTCGGCGGTGGGGTCAGGATTGACGGCGCAATCGCCATAGACCAGTACCTGGTCGGGCATCAGCATGAAGAACACGCTGGATACCAGGGAACTGCCGGGCGCCGTCTTGATGAGCTGGAGCGCCGGGCGCACGGTGTTGGCGGTGGTGTGCACGGCGCCCGACACCAGCCCGTCGGCATCGCCCAAGGCCAGCATCATGGTGCCCAGCACCACGGTATCCTGCAATTGCTCTTCAGCCTGGCCGGGGGTCAGGCCCTTGCCCTTGCGCATCTCCACCATGGGCGCCACGTAGCGGCCGCGGACGGCATCGGGGTCCAGCACTTCCAGTCCGGGGGGCAGGGCGATGTCCAGGGCGTCGGCCTGCTGGCGGATCTTGTCGGGGTCGCCCAGCAGCACGCAGCGGGCGATGCCCTTTTCGGCGCAGAGGACGGCGGCCTGGATGGTGCGCGGCTCGTCGCCCTCGGGCAGCACGATGCGCTTGCCGGCCTGCCTGGCCTGCTGCACCAGTTGGTGGCGGAAGGCCGGCGGCGGCATGCGGATTTCCGCCGGGCGGCCGATCTTCGCACGCAGCGGCGCGGTATCCAGCCGCTCGGCGACGAAGTCCAGCAACTGCTCCATGCGTTCGGAATCGTCCACGCTGACGTGATGGCTGAGATTGGCCAGCTGGCTGGCGGTGGTGAAGGTGTCGCGGTCGCACGACAGCACGGTCAGGCCGGAATTGCGGGCGGCCACCAGCGCCTCCACCGGCGGCGCCATGGGGATGCCGTAATTGAGCAGAAGGCCGGCCAGGGGCACGCCGCGCATGCTGGCCAGCGCGGTGGCCAGGGCGATGTCGCTGCGGTCGCCGGGGCTGACCACCAGCACGCCGGGGCGCAGGCGGGGGATGACGGTCTCGACGGCGGCGGCGGCCACCACCACTTCCTGCACGCGGGCGCGGGTGATGGCGCCGGCATGCTCGACCTTCAGGTCCAGGCTGTTGACCACGTCGATCAGGCGCGGCGCGTGGAGGCGGGCCTCGAACGGCACCACGCCCAGCACCGGCACGTGGCCGTTGATGCGGGCCAGGTCCTCGCGCAGGCGGGCGCCGTCGGCGGCCGAGGCCGCCTTGTTGATCAGGTAGCCGGCGAAGGTGGTGTTGCCCTCCTCGTCGTACTGGCGCCGGGCCAGGTCGATGGCCTCGGCCAGCTCGCGGGCGTCGCGGCGCGCGCCCGACAGCACCGGGATCAGGTCGGCGGTCAGGCTGCGCGCCATCTCGGCGTTCAGCCGCGCCGCCATCTGCAGGCCGGCGTCGGGGATCAGGCCTTCCACCACCACCACGTCGTGGCGTGCGCGCACGGCTTCGACCAGCGTCACCACCTCTTCCATCAGTGCGGCCAGCTGCCCGGCGCGGATCATCTCCTCGGCCTGCTCGAAGGGCAGGGGGTCGGGGGCCTGCACCTGGCAGAGCGTCCGGGCGAAATGGGTGGACAGGTCGCCGATGCCGCTGTCGGCCTCGGGCTGGGCGATGGGCTTGATGAAGCCGGCCTTGATGCCGTCGCGCTGAAGCGCGCGCAGCAGGCCCAGGGCGGCCGAGGTCAGGCCCACGTCATGGGCGGCCGGGGCCAGGAAGAAGGATTGGCGGGCGGCGGATTTTACCGCTTCCAGGGCCTCGGGGGAGGGAACGATGGTCATGTCAGCAGCTCCCGGCGCCGGTCAGCGCTTCGGTATCGCGGGCGATCATCCACTCTTCGTTGGTGGGCAGGACCAGGGCCGCGGGCTCGTTGTGGCGGCTGATGATGCCTCCCTTTCCGCGCACCATCGCGCGGTTGGCCTCTTCGTCCAGTTCGATGCCCAGGGGCGCAGCCGCTGCAGGGTCATCGCCCGCATGGTGGCGGAGTTCTCGCCGATGCCGCCGGTGAACACCACCGCGTCCAGTCGCGGCAGCGACATGGCCAGCCCGCCGATGTGGCGGGCCAGGCGGTGGGCGAACACCTTGAGGGCCAGGGCGGCGCCCTCATGGCCGTCGCGGGCGGCTTCCTCCAGGATGCGGCAGTCGTTGGACAATTCCGACAAGCCCAGCAGACCGGAGCGCTTGTTCAGCACCGTGTCCATCTGCCTGGCGTCCAGTCCGGCCCGCTCGGCCAGATAGGACAGGGCGCCGGCATCCACGTCGCCGCAGCGGGTACCCATGATCAGGCCCTCCAGCGGGGTCATGCCCATGGTGGTGTCCACGCTCTGGCCGTCGCACACCGCCGTGGCCGAGGCGCCGTTGCCCAGATGGGCGATGACGAGGCCGTGGTCCTGGGGGTCGAGGCCCAGGATGCTCACGGTTTCTTCGGCCACGTAGCGATGGCTGCTGCCGTGGAAGCCGTAGCGGCGGATGCCGTAATCCCGGTAATAGGCCTGGGGCAGGCCGTACAGGAACGCCTCGGGCGGCATGGTCTGGTGGAAGGCGGTGTCGAACACCGCCACCTGGGGCACCTCCGGCATCTTCTCCAGCGCGGTGCGGATGCCCAGCACGTTGGCAGGATTGTGCAGCGGCGCCAGCGCATTGCAGGCCTCGATGTCGGCCAGCACGTCGGGGGTGATCAGGGCGGATTGCTTGAAGCGCTCGCCGCCATGGACGACCCGGTGGCCGACGGCGCGGATGGGGTCCAGCTTGCCGTCGGCGTCGAGGATTTCAATGAGGGCATCGAGCGCGCTGCCATGGCCGTCGGCGAGAAGGTGTCGCCGGACGGGGGCGCCGCCGTTCTTGTAGGTGATGCGGGCGTCGGGGTTGCCCAGGCATTCGGCGAGTCCGGATACCACCGGCGCCCTGGCCTCGGACTCGAACACGGCGAATTTCAGCGACGAACTGCCGCAGTTGATCACCAGGGTCATGTTGGCGTTGTGCATCATTTGGGAACCTCGGAACCGGAGTTCGGTGGAATTGGGTCAGCTGACGGCCAGGCCGCGCGACGCGAACAGGGCGCGCGCCGCCTGGGTTTGCTCGGGGCTGGGCGTGGGGGTGGCGGCCAGCGGATAGGGGTGGTTCAGCGCCTGCCACTTGTGGGCGCCCATCTGGTGGAAGGGCAGCACCTCGACCCGTTCCACCAGCGGCCCCAGCCCGGCGGCGAAGTCGGCCAGCTTCAGGATGTCCGCCTCGCCGTCGGTCAGGCCGGGGACCAGCACGTAGCGAATCCACATGGGCTTGTTGAGCCGGACCAGGCGGAGGGCGAAATCCAGAGTGGGCTGCAACGGCTGCCCGGTGATGAGGTGATAGCGCTCGGGGTCGATGTGCTTGACGTCCAGTAGCACCAGATCCACCGGGCGGAACCACTCGTCGTCCACCTCGGCATGCAGGAAGCCCTGGGTATCCAGCGCCGTGTGCAGGCCCAGCTCGTCCTTGAGGCGGGCCAGCAGACGTCCGGCGAAGGCGGCCTGGACCAACGGCTCGCCACCCGACAGGGTGACGCCGCCGGCGAATTTCAGGAAACCGGCATAGGGGCGGATTTCGTCCAGTGCCTGGTCCAGGGTGACCTCGCGGCCCCCGTGAAGCTTCCAGGTGTCGGGGTTGTGGCAGTACTGGCAGCGGAACAGGCAGCCGGACAGGAAGAATACGAAGCGCATGCCCGGGCCGTCCACGGCGGCACCGGATTCCACCGAGTGCAGATAGCCCAGAGGGGTTTGGGCGTCGTGGACCTGCGGGTCGAAGACGGTGGTGCGGACGGCGTCGAACATGGCTTCGTACTCCTCTGCCGCTCCAGGCCTTACATGGCCTGGTGGCCCTTACATGGCCTGGTGGAAAGTGCGGCTGATCACGTCAAGCTGCTGCTCCTTGCTCAGCTTGATGAAGTTGACCGCGTAGCCGGAGACGCGGATGGTCAGCTGCGGGTACTTCTCGGGGTGGTTCATGGCGTCGATCAGCGTGTCGCGGTTGAACACGTTGACGTTGACATGGAAGCCCCCGGCGGCGGCGAAGCCGTCCAGGCAGTTGGCCAGGTTGCGGGTGCGCTCGGCAGGGGTGTGGCCGAGCGCGTCCGGCGTGGCCGAGGCGGTCCAGCTTGATGCCGTCGAGCGCGCAGGCATAGGGCAGCTTGGCCACCGAGGCGCCGGCGGCGACGAAGCCCTTCACGTCGCGACCGTTCATGGGATTGGCGCCCGGCGCGAACGGCTCGCCGGCGCGGCGGCCGTCGGGCGTGTTGCCGGTCTTCTTGCCGTAGACCACGTTGCTGGTGATGGTCAGCACCGACTGGGTCGGCATGGCGTCGCGGTAGAAGGCGGGCTGCGACGCGACCTTGTTCATGAAGGTTTCGGTCAGCCACACCGCGATCTGGTCGGCGCGGTCGTCGTTGTTGCCATAGGCCGGGTAGTCACCTTCGACCTTGTAATCAACGGCCAGGCCCTTCTCGTTGCGGATCACGCTCACCTTGGCGTGCTTGATGGCCGACAGCGAGTCCGCCGCCACCGACAGCCCGGCGATGCCGCAGGCCATGGTGCGAAGGATGTCGCGGTCGTGCAGCGCCATCTCGATGCGCTCGTAGGCGTACTTGTCGTGCATGTAGTGGATGGCGTTCAGCGCCTTGACGTAGGTCTTGGCCAGCCAGTCCATCATCTTGTCCAGCCTGGCCATGACCTCGTCGTAATCCAGCACGTCCGCGGTGATGGGTTCGAAGCCCTTGGCGACCACCGTGCCCAGCTTCTCGTCAACGCCGCCGTTGATGGCGTAGAGCAGGATCTTGGCCAGGTTGGCGCGGGCGCCGAAGAACTGCATCTGCTTGCCGATGCGCATGGCCGAGACGCAGCAGGCGATGCCGTAATCGTCGCCCCATTTCGGCCGCATCAGGTCGTCGTTCTCGTACTGGATGGAGCTGGTATCGGCGGAAACCTGGGCGCAGAAATCCTTGAACCCGCGCGGCAGCTGGGTGCTCCACAGCACGGTCAGGTTGGGCTCGGGCGCCGGGCCCAGGTTGTACAGCGTATTGAGAAGGCGGAAGTTGCTGCGGGTGACCAGGGTGCGGCCGTCCTCGCCCATGCCGCCCAGGCACTCGGTGACCCAGGTGGGATCGCCCGAGAACAGGGTGTCGTAATCGGGGGTGCGCAGGAAGCGGACGATGCGCAGCTTGATGACGAGGTCGTCGACCATCTCCTGCGCCTTTTCCTCGGTCAGCAGGCCGGCTTTGATGTCGCGCTGGATGTAGATGTCCAGGAAGGTGGAGACGCGGCCCAGCGACATGGCGGCGCCGTTCTGCTCCTTTACCGCGGCGAGATAGCCCAGATAGGTCCACTGGATGGCCTCGCGGGCGTTGGCCGCCGGGCGCGACAGGTCGAAGCCGTAGGTGGCGCCCATCTCGCGCAGCTCGTCCAGGGCGCGGAACTGTTCGGACAGCTCCTCGCGCTGGCGGATCACGTCCTCGGTGAAGGGGACGTCGTCCAGCTCATGGAAGCGGGCCTGGCGCTCGCGGCGCAGGAAGTCGGTGCCGTAGAGCGCGACGCGGCGGTAGTCGCCGATAATTCGGCCGCGGCCATAGGCGTCGGGCAGGCCGGTGATCACGCCGGACTTGCGGGCGGCCAGGATGTCGGGGCTGTAGACGTCGAAGACGCCCTGGTTGTGGCTCTTGCGGTACTTGGTCCAGACCGCCTTGACCACCGGGTCGATCTGGTAGCCATAGGCCTCCAGGCCCGATTCCACCATGCGCAGGCCGCCATTGGGCATGATCGCCCGTTTCAGCGGCGCGTCGGTCTGTAGGCCGACGATGATCTCGCTGGCGCGGTCGATGTAGCCGGCGTCGTGGGCGGTGATGCCGGCGGGACGGTCGACCGAGGCGTCCAGGATGCCCTTGGCGCGCTCTTCCTTCAGCAGCTCGCCCAGCTGTGCCCACAGCTTGCGGGTGCGCTCGGTGGGGCCGGACAGGAAGGACGCGTCGCCGAGATAGGGGGTGTAGTTGTTCTGGATGAAGTCGCGCACGTCGACGCGGGTCTTCCAGGCGGCGCCGGCGAAACCTTTCCAGGGGTCCACCAGAAATTCGGTCTCGTTGAACAGGTTATCCATGATCCTCTCCTAAGGACGAGGAGGCAGGGGGCCGCCCCCGGGGGGGGCGGCCCGGCTGTCCCGTTACTCGGCAGGCGATACGGCGTGAGCGATGGCGGTCTTGGTCCGCAGGGGGAAGAGTTCCTTCCACTTGCGCAGCGAGGCGACCAGGATGACGACGCCCAGCACCAGCATGATGATGGAGATGGCGGCGTTGAAGGGATTGAAGCCCTTGGCGGCCGGGTTCAGGTAGACGTTGGCGACCATCCAGTAACCGGCGTAATTGACGGTCACGAACAGGTAGGCCAGCGGGATCAGGCAGGTCAGCATGTAGCTGCGCTTGGCCGACAGGCGCAGGATGATGGTGGCGCCGATCATCAGGCCGATGGAGGCCATGAGCTGGTTGGACACGCCGAACAGAGCCCACACCGAGTTGATGTCGCCCGAGTTCAGCAGGTAGCCCCACAGGGCGCAGGCGATCACGCTGGCACCGAAGGAGCCGGGCAGCCAGTCAAGCTGCTTCAGCTTGGGATAGACGTCGCCGCCCAGGTCCTGGATCAGGTAGCGCGAGACGCGGGTGCCCGAGTCGATGGCGGTCAGGATGAACACCGCCTCGAACATGATGACGAACTGGAAGAAATAAGCGGCCAGGTGGCTGAACCACGGGATGCGGGTGAAGATCTCGGTCATGCCCACCGCCAGGGTGACGGCGCCGCCGGTGCGGCCATAGAGGTCGAGGCCGATGGTTTCCGCCAGACGGGGCAGGTCCACCACGTCCATGCCCAGCGTCTTGAAGACGGCGGGGGCGGAATTGATGGCGAAGTAATCGGCGGGGTGCAGGGCAGTGGCGGCGATCAGGGCCATCACGCCGACCACGCATTCGGCCAGCATGGCGCCGAAGGCGACGGTCTGGATGTCGCTCCACTTGTCCACCAGCTTGGGCGTGGTGCCCGAGCCGATGAAGGCGTGGAAGCCCGAGATGGCGCCGCAGGCGATGGTGATGGAGATGAAGGGCCACACCGGGCCGGCCAGCACGAGGCCGCCGCCGGCGATAAACTGGGTCAGGGCGGGGAAGCGGATTTCCGGGTTGATGAAAATGACGCCGACCACCAGGGCGCCGAACACGCCGATCTTCAGGAAGCTGGACAGATAGCCGCGGGGGTCAGCAGCAGCCATACCGGCAGGGTGCTGGCGAAGAAGGCGTAGATGGGCAGGGCCAGGCTGACGGTCTGGTGGTGCAGGGTCAGGAAGTCGCCCAGCCAAGTGCCCTGCAAGTAGGGGCCGGCCAGGACCGAGGCCATGATGGCGGCGAGGCCCACATAGGTGGCGCCCTTGGCGTTGCCGGTGATGCGTTCATACAGGCCGACGCCGATGGCGATCGGGATGGTCATGAACACGGCGAAGGTGCCCCAGGCGTTGCGTTCCAGCGCATGCACCACGACCATGGACAGGCCGGCCATGGTGATGGTGATGATGAACAGCATGGCCAGGCCGGTGCACCAGCCGGCTACCGGACCCAACTCGGCCTTGGCGACCTCGGACAGGGATTGACCCTTGTGCTTCATCGAGGCGAACAGCACGACGGTGTCGTGTACCGCGCCGCCGATGACGCAGCCGATCAAGAGCCACAGGAAGCTGGGAAGATAGCCGTACTGGGCGGCCAGAACCGGGCCCACCAGCGGGCCGGCGGCGGCGATGGCGGCGAAATGCTGGCCGGCGTTCACCCACTTCTTGGTGGGGACGTAGTTGCGGCCGTCTTTGAGTTCGTGGGAGGGGGTGACGAGGGAATCGTCGGCGTTCAGAACCTTGCGGACAAAGAACACGCCATAGAAGCGGTAACAGAGGGCAAGGATGCAGAGCGTGGCGATCACAAAGGTTAAGGCGTGATCCATGATGGCTCTCCGCGAAAAGATGCACCATCACCCTAGTCCCCTTGTGGGAAAGGGTGGGGGCGTTCCCGGGGAGCGGCAGAATAGGGATGCGAGCGGTTGGGATCCGGGGGGCGAGTGGCGAAAACCGGAGGCTGTCATCCCGAGGCTTGCCGAGGGATCTCATCCTGCCAGGGCCACGCCGGTTCTGAAGCGGTGTGCCAGGCGGAGATCTTTCGTCGGCTGCGCCTCCTCAAGATGACAAGGGAGGGGAAGCAGGGCAGGCGTGGAGTGGTCGGTGAAAAGCCCAAGCCGCCTTCAGGCGATACCCAGGCGTTCCTTCAGCGGGCCCAGGAAGCGGCGGCTGACCGGGACCATCTGGCCCGAGATGGTCTGGATTTCCGCCAGGCCGTTGTCGCCGAACTGGATTTCCTTGATGCGGTCGGGATTGACCAGGAACTGGCGGTGGCAGCGCATCAGCGGGGTGCGTTCCTCCAGCGTGCGCAGCGTCAGCTCGGTGAAGCGCTCCTGGCCGTCCTGGGCGATGACGTAGACGCCCGCCGGGGTGGAGGAGATGAACTCCACGTCCTCCAGCTTGACCAAGTAGATGCGGTTCTGGCCGGTGCAGGGAATCTGGCGCAGCGGATTGCCGCCGGCCAGCGGCGCCATGTCCTGGGCGCTGCGGTCGCGGCGCAGGCGTTGCAGGGTCTTGTTCAGGCGCGCCGGGTCGATGGGCTTGAGCAGGTAGTCGAAGGCGTTCTCCTCGAACGCCTTCAGCGCGTATTCGTCATGGGCGGTCAGGAAGACGACGCGCGGCATGCGCTCGGGATCCAGCATGCTCAGCATTTCCAGGCCGCTGACGCGCGGCATCTGGATATCCAGGAAGACCACGTCGGGCGACAGCCGGTTGATGGCGGCGATGGCCTCGATGGCATTGGCCGATTCGGCGACCACCTCCAGGTCGCTTTCCCGTTCCAGCAGGCAGCGCAGCTCGCCCCGCGCCAATTGCTCGTCGTCGACGATCAGCACCTTCATGCGGCAACGGTCTCCAGCGGCACGCGCATGTTGATCCGGGTGAACACGTCGCGCTCGTGCTCGACGGCCAGCCCGTAGCGCTCGCCATAGCGGGTCTTGATGCGGCGGTCCACCAGGTTCATGCCCAAACCATCGCCGCCGGGCTTGGCCTCGTACAGGCCGGCATTGTCCTCCACCGTCAGCAGCAGGTCGCCGCCGTCGCGTCGCGCCGCGATGCGGATATGGCCGCCGCCCAGCAATTGCGACGTCCCGTGCTTGATGGCGTTCTCCACCAGCGGCTGGAGCGAAAAGGCGGGCAGGCGCGCGTCGGCCACATTGTCGTCCACGTCGATCTCGACGCTCAGGCGGTCGTTGAAGCGGGCCAGCTCGATCTGGAGGTAGGCGTTCACGTGCTCGATCTCGTCGCTCAGGCACGCCTCCTCGCTGGGCCGCTTCAGGTTCTTGCGGAAGAAGGTGGACAGGTACTGCACCAGGACGCGCGCCCGCTCGGGGTTGCTGCGGATCACCGCCGACAGGGTGTTCAGCGTGTTGAACAGGAAGTGCGGGTTGACCTGGGCGTGCAGCAGCTTGATCTCGGACTGCGACAGCATCTGCTTCTGGCGCTCGTAGCGGCCGGCCAGGATCTGGTTGGACAGCAGCCGGGCGATGCCCTCGCCCAGGGTGCGGTTGATGGTGGAGAACAGCTTGGTCTTGGGCTCGTACAGCTTGATGGCGCCGATCACCTGATCGTCCTCGCCCTGCAGCGGGATGACCAGCGACGCCCCCAGCGGGCAGTCGCTCTTGATCGAACACTGATAGGCCACTTCGTTGCCGTCGGCGTACATGACCTGGTTGTTGGCGATGGCCTGCAGCGTCTGCAGCGAGGTCAGCGGCATGCCGGGCAGGTGGTGGTCGCTGCCGATGCCGATGAAGGCCAGGGTCTTGGTGCGGTCGGTGATGGCCACTGCGCCGACGCCGGTCTCCTCGTAGATGATGCGGGCCACCTTCATGCTGTTTTCCTGGTTGAAGCCGCGGCGCAGCACGCCGTCGGCGCGGGCGGCGATCTTCAGCGCCTTGGCGGAAAACACGCTGGATTGCTTCTCGATGATGGTGCGGCGGTCCAGCAGGATGCGCATGAACATGGCGGCGCCGACGGAATTGGCGGTCAGCATGGGCAGGGCGATGCTTTCCACCAGATGCACGGCGTCCTCGAAGGGGCGCGCCACCACGATGATGATCAGCATCTGCACCACTTCGGCGAACAGGGTCACCAGCCCCACGGTCAGCGGGTTGAACAGCTTGTCGTGCCGTCCGCCCTGGATCATGTAGCGGTGGAAGACGCCGCCGATCAGCCCCTCGGTCATGGTCGAGATGGCGCAGGCCAGCGCGGTGAAGCCGCCCATGGAATAACGGTGCAGTCCGCCGGTCAGCCCCACCGCCAGGCCCACCATCGGCCCGCCCAGCAGGCCGCCCAATACCGCACCGATGGCGCGGGTGTTGGCGATGGAATCCTCGATGCGCAGGCCGAAATAGGTGCCCATGATGCAGAACATGGAAAACACCAGATAGCACGCGATCCGATAGGGCAGGCGGATCGTCACATGCATCAGGGGAATGAACAGCGGGGTCTTGCTGAGCAGATAGGCGATCACGAGGTAGACGCACATCTGCTGGAGCAGCGACACGACCAGATTGAGCGATTCGATCATGGACTACGCTTGGTCGGAAACCGTGCATCCGCGGGCGGGGGCCGGCGCTGCACCCGCCAACTATATCAGGCGCGGTTTTTCCGGCGCAACCGAATGGGGGTTGTCCTTAGGCGGCTCTTGTCATCGCGCTCTATGGGGCGAAGGCGACCTGGGCGATGGGCGGCAGGGTGGTCGCGAGATTGTGCCAGTATTCGCCGCCGTCCCGGCCGAGCCAAAGATTGCCGGTGGTCGAGCCCATGGCCAGCAGGGTGCCGGACGCGTCCACCGTCAGGGCATGGCGGTAGACCAGGTCGTAGCTGCTCGCCGGCAGGCCGTCGCTCAGCGCGGTGAAGGTGGCGCCGCCATCGCTGGTGCGGTTGACCACCAGATGAAGGTCCGGCGGCACGCGGCACTCATCCTTGACCGCCGGCACGAACCACGCGGTTCCCGGCGCGGCCGGATGGGCGGCCACGGCGAAGCCGAAGGCCGATGGCCGGACATCGGGGATTTCCGCGAAGGTTTCGGCACCATCGGTGGATCGGAAGATGCCGTTGTGGTGCTGGCACCATACGACGTCGGGCGCCGCTTGGCAGTGGGCCAGCCGATGCGGGTCCTGATGCACCGGATCGAAGGCTTGGCCGGGCGGCATGTATTCGGCGCGCAGGCCGTGTCCGGCCTGTCGCCATCGGGCCCCGGCATCGTCGCTTTTCCAGATGCCGCCCGACGAGATGGCGACGGTCAGCCGGCGGGCGTCACGCGGGTCGACCAGGATGGTGTGCAGGCCGGACAGGTCGAACCCGCCGCCGAACCAGCGGGCGCGCTCGGGGACGTTCCACAGGGACTGCACCAACGACCAGCTTTCCCCGCCGTCGGGGCTGGTGAACAGCGCGGCGGGCAAGGTGCCGGCCCATAGGCGCCCGGGTTCGTCGGCGCCGCCCGCCGCCAGCGTCCAGACCATGTCCACTGCCGGCGCGTCGGGGCCGGGCTGCGCCGGGAAGGCCGGTGCCGCCAGCGCGCGCCACGTGGCCCCGCCATCATCCGAACGATGCAGCTTGACGCCGAAATGCCCCAACCGCAACGCGGCGATCTGCGCGCCGTCGCGCGGGTCGGCCAGCACGGCGGTCACCGGCTCGCCCAGGAAGGCAGGCGGCTGAGCGACCCAATCCCCGTCCCGGCGGCGAAAGCCCAGCAGCCCCTTGCGGCTGGCGACAAGCAGAAGGTCGGCCATGCTCATCCTCCCGACAGGGCCTGGAAGACAAAGACGTCGTCGTCGGGCCCGACGCGATCGCTCAAGCCGATGCGGTCGGCCACGGGCTGGTCGTTGACATAGACATTGACATGCCGGCGCACCCGCCCCTGCTCGTCGACCAGATAGGAGCGCAACGGGGGATTGGCGGCAAACACCTCATCCAGCACCTGACGCACCGTGCCGCCGTTGATGCGGGCCGGCGGACAGGCGACATGGCGGCGCAAATTGGCGGTGAACACGACCTCGCCCATTTCCCACTCCGGCCGTGCCGCCAGGCTTTGCCCGGCGTCATGGCGAGATATTGGGATCGAATCACAGGTGGCAAGATTGCTCCGCCCATCTGGTTAGCCTTGACCGACGCGCGGCGACGGACCACCTCCCAGGCCTCGGAACCCGGTATTGCGGGAACCCGGTATTGCGGTTGTCCTGTTCCAGAACGGAAACCATCACGATGGCGGCGGTATTTCATTTTCTTCGTTTCCGCGCACTGGCAATCCCTCTGGCCGCGGCTATTGCCGGAGTGGGCGGAACGAGCTTCGCGGCCGGGCCGGGGGACATCAGGAGGGCCGGCGAATTGACCGTTTCCGCCCCTCCCCGGATCGCGGGCGGGCGGGTCGGAACCAGCTATTCGGGCATTCCGATCGAAGAAACTTCCCTCTCGCATACGGTCGGCTATGGCGATCTCGACCTCGGGACCATGGCCGGCAAGGCGGAGTTGGAGAAGCGCGTCAGACACGCGGCACGACGGGGATGCCGGGAACTCGATAGCCTTTTTCCGGGCGCCGGCACGAACGTCTACTATTGCATCAAGGATGCGGTCTACGGTGCAAAGCCGCAGATGGAAGCCGCCATCGCATCGGCAGATAGGTGAGCCCGGATTTGATGCCGCGGGGCCGACAGGATTGGCCTCGCCGCCGTGCGGGACTAACGCTTGAGAATGGCGCCCAGGACCCCGCGGGCGATCTGGCGCCCGACCGTCGAGCCGATACTGTTGGCCAAGCCGCGGGCGACCGATTTCATGGTGGCCTCGGCAAGGCTGTCCGTCGTGCGCCGGGGGGCCGGGCGGGGCGGAAGGTGTCCACCCCAGGGGCTCGGCTGCTCGCTGGGCGGCGATGGTGGCTGGGCGGGCGGCGCGGATCCGTCCGGACGTGTCCAACCGCCGCTCCCCTGCGGACGGGAGGCGGAACGCATTGGCGCCTCGGCCGGGGCGTTGGTCCGCAGGACCAGCAATTCGTAAGCCGATTCGCGATCAGCGACGGCGTCGTAGCGACCCTTGATCGGGCTGGCGTCGATAAGCCGCTGTCGCTCGTCGGGGGGCAGCACGGCCAGTGACGAAGCTGGTGGAGCGATCATGGTTCGTTGCACCACGCTGGGCACGCCGTTGGCATCGAGCAGGGACACCAGCGCCTCGCCCTTCGCCAGTTGCAGGATCGCTTCGACGGTATCAAGCGCGGGATTGGCCCGCATGGTTTCGGCCGCCGCGCGCACCGCCTTCTGGTCGCGCGGCGTGAAGGCACGCAATGCATGCTGGATCCGATGCCCCAGCTGGCCAAGGACGCGCTCGGGGATGTCCAGGGGCGACTGGGTGACGAAGTAGATGCCGACGCCCTTGGACCGGATCAGCCGCACCACCTGCTCGATCTGCGCCACCAGGGCGGCGGGCGTGTCCTCGAACAGCAGGTGGGCCTCGTCGAAGAAGAAGACCAGCTTCGGCTTGGGCACGTCGCCCACCTCGGGAAGGTGCTCGAACAGTTCGGAGAGCATCCACAGCAGCACGGTGGCGTACAGGCGCGGGCTGTTCAGCAACTCGTCGGCGGCCAGCACGCTGACCGCACCGCGGCCGTCGGGGGCGGTCAGCATAAGGTCGGCCAAGTCGAGCGCCGGCTCGCCGAAGAACGCGTCGCCGCCCTGGTTCTCGAGCGCCAGCAAGGCGCGCTGGATCGCGCCCACGGACGCCGATGCCACCGCACCGTAACGGGTGCTCACGGCCGCGGAATTGTCGGCGAGATGGGACAGCAGGGCGCGCAGATCCTTGAGGTCGAGAATCAGCAATCCTTCGTCGTCGGCATAGCGGAACGCCACCTGCAGGACCCCTTCCTGAGTCTCGTTGAGACTCAGCATGCGCGCCAGCAGAATGGGGCCGACGTCGGAAACCGTCGCCCGCACCGGATGACCCTGGCGGCCGAACACGTCCCAGAACACCACCGGAAGGCCCTCGCCCCGCCACTCCATCTTGAGGGCGGCCGCGCGCTCGAGGATTGCGGACGCCCCTTCGCCGGGACGGGCCAAGCCGCCCAGGTCACCCTTCACGTCGGCCAGGAAGACGGGAACGCCGGCGGCGGAGAACCCCTCGGTCAGCACCCGCAGCGATACCGTCTTTCCGGTTCCCGTGGCGCCGGCGATCAGGCCGTGGCGGTTGCCCACGGCCAAATCCAGCCAGAGGGGATGGTCGCTGCCTCCGATAAAGATGCCTTCCGCCATCACGTTCTTCCCGTCACCCGTGCTGACCGTTGATCTGGGCGGTGTGGGCACGCCGGTCAACCGTGCCGTTCAGTATCACTTAGGTGTGGGGACGTGGACCTTGAAGCACCTCGGCCCATGAGCACCGGCTTCAGCGAGGCTTACACGCCCGATTCCCGCACCACCACGGCGTAGAGCCGGCGCAGGGCGAGGCCGAGGATGCTGTGGGGGCGGGTTGCCACCATCAGCCGTCCGTCCATGGCGGTCGCCCCGGTGGTGGAATGCTGCGGCGTCGCCGTGATCCGGTATTGACCCTGGCGCGCCACCAGCCGGTTGCGGCCGTCCCGCTCGGCGGCGATCGGACCGCCGAAAGGCGAGGCCAGCAGCGGTTCGGTGATGGTTTCCGCGGGCACCGTCTCCACCGTCTCGACCCGCGCCTGGAAGACGGGAAAGTCCACGGCGCCGGGATAGAAGGTGGCGCTGCCGCCGGCGCGGACCAGATCCAGGTCGCGGTCATCCACATAGGCGGTCAGGGCGCCGGCCCCGTCGGACGCCAGCAGGAACAGCGGATCGGTGGGCGTGCGCCACAGGCCGGGCCGCAGATCGGGGGCGGATTCGACGATGCGGCCCGCCACCGGCGCCCGCAGGATCAGGGCCGCCTGCTGGGCCTCGATGCCCGACAGGTTGGCCTGTTCCTCGGCGATGCGCTGGCGTTGGGCGGCCAGATCGTGGGCCGAGGCCAGGTTGGTGGCCAATTGTGCTTCGACCACTTTCAGCATGTCCAGGCGGATGCGCGATTGGGCCGCCTGGTGATCCAACTCGGGGTCGCGGAATTCCGCCACCACCTCGCCAGCCTGCACGCGCGCACCTTCGGCCGCGGCATGGACCAGCACCGCCGCCCGGGGCGGATGCATCCACACGCGGCTGGCCGGGGCGTAGATGGCCGGCAGCGATAGCTGGAAGCTTTGCGGCACCGCCGCCCACAGGAACAGCCCTCCCAGCACGGCCAGGGTCAGCCTTCCGCGGCGGCGGGACAGGAAGTCTCGGCGCGACCGCCACCAGCCGGCCAGCTCGCGCACGATGGGGCGCAGCACCAGCACCCATATCTCCGACATCAGCAACGGCACCGCGACCACCTTGGGCAGGATGTGAAAGGCGGCAAAGGCCAGTCCCAGATAGATGCCCAGGCGGACCGCCCAGGTGGTCCAGGCATAGACCAGCATGGCCGCGCGCAGGCGGGGCGGCGCATCGTCCGGGCAGGGTTCGGCGCTGCTCCACAGCAGCCGGCGCACCGCCCACCGCCCCAGGGTGAAGGCGCGGTCCTGGAGGTTAGGAACGCCCATCACGTCCGACAGCATGAAATAGCCGTCGAAGCGCATGAACGGATTGGCATTGAGCGCCAGCGTCGCCGCCCAGGCCGCGGTGGCCAGGAAGAAGCAGGCGCCCCGCGCCGGCCCCTCGGGCAGGATCAGCCAGCCCCAGGTGGCCAGGGCGGCCAGGGCGGTTTCGGCCAGGATGCCGCCCGAGGCGACCAGCAGGCGCTGGCGGCGGCGTTCCAGCCGCCAGGTGTCGCTGAGATCCGTATAGAGCAGCGGCGCCCCGAACACGACCGCCACCCCCATCGCCGGCACCGCGCACCCCATGCGCTTGGCCGCCAGGGCGTGGCCGAGTTCGTGGATGGCCTTGGCCAGGACCACCGCCAGGATGAAGGACGCGGCTCCGCCGGTGTTGAACACGGTGCCGAAGCCGGCCGCGAAGACGTCCCATTGCCGCGCCACCAGGGCCAGGCCCAGCACCGCCATTCCGCCCATGGCCGCCAGCGCGGCCGGGTGCATCAGCGGCGCCAGCGCTTCGGCCAGGGCGGCGACGACACGGTCGGGATGAACCAGCGGGATGCGGAAGAAGAACAAGTGGCCGATGGCGTGTTCCAGCCGCTGGAAGCCGGACAGGGGCGGAATGACCGGGCGGCGCGCCAGCAATTGGTTGGCCAGCAGGAATTGCAGCAGATTGCCCAGGTCCTCGGCGGTGGCGCCGTCGACTTCTTCCAGCAGGCGGCGCGCCCCCGATCCCCAGCGGGCCAGCATGTCCATGGCCAGCGGGGCCAGTTCGAAGAAGCGGTGGCGCAGGGGGTCATAGACCACCCCCACCTCGGCCCCCGACGGGTCGTGGCGGCGCCCGACCAGGCGCAGTTCCGAGCGGATGGGGGGCAGGGCATCGGCCATGTCCGCTGCCGCCATGGCTAGAAACCGACGAATTGCCGCAGGGCGGCCCAGGGACGGCGCAGCAGGTAGTAAGCCAGCACCACCCGCCCGCCATTCACCTTGGCGGTGCCGCGCGCGCCCAGCTGGATGGCGGCGGCGCCGCCTTCGAAGCTCGCCGTGTAGCGATAGGCCAGGCCGCCGCCGGGCACCGGCCGGGCCTCGTAGCCCAGGCGGGTCAGCCGCGCCGGAATGGCGCGCGAGGGGTCCATGTCGAGAAACAGGCGCACCTCGGCCCCCGTCTCGGTGGGGATCAGCGCCGCCGCCGGAATGTCGATGCGCACTTCCTTCCGGTCCGGTTTGGCCAGGGTCATCAGCGCCTGACCGGCCGAGACCGGCCGGCCCTGCAGGCTGAAGCGGTCGTCATAGAGGACGATGCCGTCCTCGGGGGCGGTAAGGGCATGGCGGGCCAGCCGGTCTTCGGCATAGGCAAGGTTCTCGCGTTCCAGTGCCACCTTCTGCTCCGCCACCGCCACCTTGGCCTTGCTGGCGGCATCCACGAATGCCTGGTTGCGCAGGCTGGCCAGTTCCGCCTCGGCGACGTCCAGCGCGCGGGCGGCCACATCGCGCTTCATGGTCAGTTCGCGGGCGTCGAAACTGGCCAGCACCTCGCCTTCGCGCACCGCTTGGTAGGAGTGGACGGGCACGTCGGCGACGATGCCGTCGAAGGGGGCGGTGATGGGGATGGGATCGGCCGGCGCCACCTCGGCCGGGGCGATGGTGTCCAGATGGACGGGCATCAGGGTCAGGCTGGCCAGGGCCAGGGCGGCGGCGATCTTCTGACGCCGGCTGAGCGCCGGCAAGGCCGGCAGGCGCCCGCGCACAGCCCACAGGGCATGGCCGTAGCAGGCGGCCAGCGGCTCGGCCAGCAGGCGGTCGCCGTCCTGCCAGGGGGTGTGCCGCAGCAACGCCAGCACCCCCGACAGCCCGCCGCCCGGCCTGGGCAGCGGCAGCCACAGCCAATAAGGCGGCAGACCCTTGGCCCAATCCTCGTCAGGGAGCCGCAGGTCCTCGGCTGTCAGCAGGCGCGGCGCGCTGTTCGCGTCCGGGGGCTGCAGCCGCCTGGCCGTCGTCCGCAGCCATTGGGGCAGCGGGCCGGTACGGTCCAGATCGGTCACCGCGCTGGCCGCGCTCACCCCATAGCCCCGTGTCCCCGGCAGGTACAGGAAGGCCATGGCCTGGCCGTGCACGGCGGCGGTGTCGTTGACCAGGGCATGGGCCAGGTCGACCCGCCGGGTCTTGCGCTGGATCGCCTGTTCCAGCAGCAGGGCCGAAGAGAGAAGCTGAAGGCGCGGGTCGGTGTTCACGGCTGGATCAATTGCCCAGGCGGAAGGTGACGGTGCCGGCCAGGCCGGGCTTCAGCGCGGCGTTGCCTTCGCTGGCCAGCTCGCCGCGCAGGCTCGAAGGTCTGGCTCGCCGAATCCACCGCCGCGCCCAGGCGGATCAGCTTACCCTCGACCTGCTGTCCGGCCGGGGTGGCGAAGACGAACGGCATGCCCACCTTCAGGCCCTGCAGCCAAGCGGCGGGGGCGATCACCACCACCTCGAGCTTGCCGCGCCGGGCCACCCGCAGCAGCGGCGCCATCAGGTTGACGCTTTCGTAGGGGCGGGCCTCGCGCCGCAGCACCACGCCGTCATAGGGCGCGGCGACGCGGCACAGCCGCACCTTGGCGGCGCCGCCGCGTTCGCGCGCCTGTTCCTCGCCCAACTTGGCCTGGGCCATGGCCAAGTCCAGTTGGCCGCCGGATTTCAGCGCATCCAGGCGCTTTTGGTTGTCGGCCTGGGCGCGGGCGCCCTGCACCGCCGCCTGAGCCATGTCCTCTTCCGCCCGTTGCAGGTCGCAGGCGAATTCCACCAAGGTGTCGCCCTTGCGGAAGGAATCGCCGTCCTCGGCGATGCGCAGGATCTTGCCCGGCATTTCCGAGGACAGCAGGGCCTCCTCGCTGCCCCGCAGCACACCCTGGGCGCTGGGCGAATCGGCCGCCCGCGCGGCGGGCGCGGCCAAAGCCGCAGCCAGGGCGGCAACCTGGGCGAGACGGCCGATCACGACGCCGGGCGCGTCTTGAACCATTCTCCCTCCAGCCACGTCTTCTCCTTCTCGGCGATTCTTTCGGCCAGGGCGGTGATGTCGCCCTCCTGGTCCACGTCGGAGAACGGGTCCTCGCCCACCGACAGGGCCAGCCGGCCCAGCGCGTTCTGCACCAGGGCGTATTGTTCGTCCTTCTTCATCTGGGACAGCAGGCTGTTAAGCTGGGTCTGGATCAGTTCCAGCTCGCCCAGATTGCGGGTCTGCGCTTCGTTTCCGCGGTCGGATTCGATGCGCTCGTTGATGGTGTGGATCTTCGAGGCGGTCCGATAGGCGTCCTCGGCCTCGAAATAGTCGAGATAGGCCACGTTCACCTGGGTCAGCACCGCCATCCCCAAAGCCTCGCGACGCACTTGGCCCAGGGTCTTCTGCAGTTCGGCCTGTTCGATGTCGTCCCAGCCGGACAGCAGGTTCATCAGGTTCCAGGTGACCTTCAGCCCGGCCTCTCCCCAGTTCTGGTTCAGCAGAAAGGAATTGCTGTTGTAGTTCTTCGACGCCGACAGCTCCAGTCCGGGGAACATGCGGGCGATGGACTTGCGCACCTCGTCGGCGGCGATGCGCTGCTGATAGCTTTCCTCCACCAGTTCGGGGCGCTTCAGCAGGGCCTGTTCCTCCAACTGGGCGACCGGGACGGTCATTGGCGGCATCCGCGGCGCGGTTTCCGGAATCACCACGGTGAACGGCTGGCCCGGCGGCAGGTTGATCAGCTTGGCCAGCTCCAGCTTGGCCGCCACCAGGGTGCGGCGGAGCCCCTGGAGTTGCAGCAGCTTGGTATAGAGATCGCGCTGATAGTTCAGGATTTCCGCCGGCTTTTGCACCCGCGACTGCTCGATGGCCTCGGCGCGGTCGGCGGCGCTGCGCACCTGTTCCAGCGTCTGGTCCAGCCGGCCCAGCAGGCGGTCGGCGGCGACGGCGCGCCAATAGGCGTCACGCACGTCGTTCAGCAGTTGCTCCACCACCTTCTTGCGGCGTTCTTCGGCCACCAGGCTCTGGTTGGCCATCTGCCGGGCGGTGTAGTAGCTGACGCCGAAATCCAGCACGTTCCAACTGATCTTCAGGTCGGCGGCGCTATAGATCTTGTCCTGCGAGGTCGAGGTCTCCAGCGACTGCACGCCGGTATTTACCGATTGGCTGGACGACGCCAGGGTGTTGTCGCGCGCCACGCGGCCGGCGCTGCCGACGACCTTGGGCAGCATGGTCCATAAGGTGGCGCCGGAGCGGTTCTCGGCGATTTCGCGCTCCACCTCCTTTAACCGGCTGCCGAAATTGTAGCGCAACGCCCGCGCCATGGCCTGGTGCAGGTCGATGGGGCCGGACAGTTGCTCCTGCCGCGCCACGGCCTGGCGGAACGCGGCGGCACGCGCCTGATGGTCCTCGCCGGTCAGCGGTTCCGGTGCCACGGCACAGGCCGACAGCAGGCCAGCGCAGCTCAATACCGCCAGCATCGGCAAAGCGCCATGCCGGCGCGATGCACCTTTGGTCACACGCACCATGATCCCCCTGGAAACCGCTTTAGATGTTGGAAAGGGCGGCAACCCGCTCGGAGCGGGTGGCCGATTGTTGTGCCAGCTGGCCCAGGAACCCCGGGGCGGCGCCGTCCTGGCCGCCGCCATCGGCGGATGCCGCCGGGCCGGTATCGGAACCGATGGCGGCCAGCAGACGGTCCAGCCAGCCGGCCTCGGCATGACGCGCGCCGTCGCCGTCGGGCATCACCGCTCCCTGCCGCGTGGCGGGGGGCTTGGCCGTGGGGGCCGGCGCCTTGTCGGGAGCGGACTGGTCCTGCCTCACCGGCGGCACCATCAGGATGACGTCGGCCTCCTCGCCGTTGGGCCGGCGCACCTTGACCATGATCTGGTAGGTGGTGGTGTCGCCGGCCGGACGCTCGCCGGCCACCTTGAGCACGCCCTGTGTCTGCGCCTCGACCCGCATCCACCGGGGCAGGCCCGACTGCACCGACAACTGGATGGCGCCGCCCGCCTGGCTCAGTTCCTTGGCCGAGATGGTGTAGCTCTGCAGCGTGGTGTTGTTGGCCGTGGTGGTGGAGCTGCTGGTGGAGGACGCCACCTGCACCTGGATGTCGTTGGCAGTCTGGATGCTGGGAGTGCCGTCGCCGAAGGTCAGATTGCGCAGCTCGCCCGAAGGCGTGTTGCCCGGTGTCGGCGAATTGACGGCTGCCTGATTGGGCGCCGGGCCGTCGGCCACGAAGGTCGGCGCGGTGACCACCGGCGATAGCGGCGGCGACGTCGGCGTCTCGGGGGCAGCGGGGGCGGGCGGCGACTCGGGCGCCGGGGGCTGCACGACGGGCGTCGGGGGCTGGATCGGCGGCGGCGTGTAGGGCGCGGCGATGCTCAGTTCGTTGGTGGAGGCGTCCGACACCGACCCGGCGCCGTTGGCGACGGTGGCGGTAACCGCATAGGTGCCGCCCGGCGCCAGCCCCAGGCTGGTGGGAATGGACAGGGTCCACGAGCCGCCGTTGACGCTGAGGAAACCGTCGCCGGTGGTGTAGGTGTGGCCGTTGATGGTGATGCTGAGGCTGTTGCCGGCCGAATTGTCCCAGGTGCCGGTCACCGTCGGGGTGGTGCCGGTGGCATTCAGGCTGTTGACCGTGGGGATGCCGGGCAGGCTGGATGTCGCGGTGTGAGTGGGGGCGCGGCTGTCGCTGGCCGAATTGCCGGCGGCGTCGCTGGCCTGGGCGGTCACCGTCAGGCTGCCGGCGTCCAGTCCCGACAGGTTCAGTCCGCTGGTGCTCCAGCTGCCGTCATTCTGGATGGTGGCGGTGCCGGTGACGTTGTGGGCGGGGGTGCCGTCGCTGACGGTGATGGAGACGGTGCGGCCCGCCTCGATGCCGGTGCTGGTGCCCGAGATGACCGTGCTGCCATGCTCGGCGGGGGTCACCACGTCGTCGCTGGCCACGATGCCGACACTGATGGCGGCCTGCAGATCGTGGCTGGGGGTGCGGCTGCCGCTGGCCTGGGTGCCGGCCGCGTTGGTGCCGTCGGCGGTGACGGTCAGGCTGCCCTGGTTCAGCCCCGACAGGTTCAGGCCGCTGGTGGTCCAGGTGCCGTCGTTCTGGACCACGGCGGTGCCGGTGACGTTGTGGGTGGGGGTGCCGTCGCTGACCGTTATGGTGAGGGTGCGGCCGGCCTCGATATTGGTGCTGGTGCCGGAAATGGCGGTGCTGGACTGCTCGCCGGCATTGACCACGTCATCGGTGGCGACGACGCCGACGGTGATGGTGGGGGCATTGGCGGCGGCGATGACCAGTTCGCCCGAACTGGCGTCTCCGGCCGAATTGCCGGCGGCGTCGCTGACGTTGGCCGAGACGTCGTAGGTCTGGCCATTGCTCAGCGGATGGCTGGCATTGGCCGGGATCACCAATGTCCAGGCACCGTTGTTGACCGACAGATGGCCGTCGCCGACCGTATAGGTGTCGCCGTTGACGCTGACCGTCAGAACGTTGCCGGCGCTGTTGTCCCAGGTGCCGGTGATGGTGGGGGTGGTGCTGGAGGTAGTCTGCGATGCCACCGTGGGCGCCGTGGGTGCCGTCGCGTCATGGGTCGGCGTGCTGGTGTTGCTGGCGGAATTGCCGGTTGCGTCGGTGGCCTGGGCGGTGACGGTCAGGCTCCCCCCGTTCAGCCCGGTAAAGCTCAGTCCGCTGGTGCTCCAGGTGCCGTCGTTCTGGATGGTGGCGGTGCCGGTGACGTTGTGGGCGGGGGTGCCGTCGCTGACGGTGATGGAGACGGTGCGGCCCGCCTCGATGCCGGTGCTGGTGCCGGAGATGACGACGCTGGCCTGCTCGCTGCCGTTGATCACATTGTCGGTGGCGATGGCGCCGATGGTCACCGTGGCGGTGTTGTCCAGGGTGTAGGTCTCCACCGTGCCTTGGGCGGACGTATCGGCCAGGGCGTTGGCGGCGGTGTCGGCGATGCTGGGCGAGCCGGTCAGCCCCAGCGTCACGGTGCCGTCCACGTTGGCGATGCCGCTGTTGACGGTGACGTCATAGGTGGTGCCGTTGACCTGGGTGACGCTGGCGATGGACAGCCCCGCGGCCCAGGCCGGCCCGCTCAGGGTGAAGTCGGAAGCATCCACATTGGCGACGGTCTCGCTGAACGTCACCCGCCAGACGATGGAATCGGCGTTGGTGGTGGCCGACGCCGGATTCTGGCGCAGAATGCTGGTCAGGGTCGGCGCGGTGGCGTCCATGGTCACCGACTGGCTGGCGGCGGTGCCCGAGACACTGGCCTGGGTGTCGGTGACCCGCGCCTTGATGACCCAGTCGCCGGCATGGGTGCCGGAATCGGCGGCCGTCCAGCCGGTGCCCGTGGTGGTGGCGGTGGTCCAGGTGGTGCCGTTGTCGAAGGAGACTTCGACCACCTGATTGGCGGCCAGCACGGACGAGATGGTGCCGCTGACCGTGCGGTTGGCCGAGCCGTCCGAGGTCAGGAAGTCGGCGCCGCCGGTATCCTTGGTCATGGACGCGATGGTCACCGTCTGGGTGGGCACCGCCGAATTCACCGTGAGGACCAGGGTGGTGTAGGCGGTGCGGTTGTTGGCGTCGGTGACCGCATAGGTGAAGGTATCGGTGACCGAGCCGCCCGACGGCACCGCGCCGCCATTGTCGGCCACATAGGAATAGCTGCCGTCGGCGTTCAGGGTCAGGTGGCCATAGGTGCCGGCCACCGAGGTGCCGACGCTGCCCGAAGGGGCGCTGCCGGCGCTGCCGGCGGCTACGCCGCTGACGCTCATGGCCGAATTGGTGGAATCGGTGTCGTTGGCCAGAACGCCGTGGGCGGCGTCGGCGGTGGCGGTGGCGCCCTGGGCCAGGCTGCCGGTATCGGCCGTGGCGGACGGGCCGGCGCCGCGCACCGTGATGCTCAGGGTCGAGTTGCCCACCCCGCCATAACCGTCGAACACACCGTAGGTGAAGGTGTCCGTCACTTGCGTCCCGGCCGCGACGCCGGCGGCATTGTCGGCCACGTAGGTGTAGGTGCCGTTGGCGTTCAGGGTCAGATGGCCGTAGGTGCCGGCGATGGACACGCCCACATTGCCGAGCGGCGTGCCGTTGCCTGCCGCCACGTCGGTGACGGTCAGGCTGTAGCTGGCGGTGTCGTTGCCCAGCACGCCGCCGGTATTCACCGTCAGGGTGTTGCCCTGGAACACCGTGCCGGTGTCGGCGGTCAGATGGACATTCTGGCTGTTGGCCAGTTCGGTGGCGTACAGGGTATTGACCGCACTCAGGAAGCCGTTGTCGGCGGGCAGTTGGACCTTGAACGGATAGCTGGTGGAATAGGTGCTTTCGCGGCCCGGAACCACCAGTTCGAAGGCGATTCCTGCAAATTGCTGGCGTTGCTGCTGTCGCTCCAGAAATAGATGGAATCGACGGTGTTGCCGGTCTTGTCATTGCGCGAGATGGCGCCGGACAGGGTGAAGGTGCCGGTTTGGGTGACGCCGTTGACGTCCACCAGGCTTCCGACGAAGGTCAGCGTCCCGGTGATGTCGTTGCCCTGCAGCTGGAAATTCCCCATGGTGGAGGTGGACGCGGCCGAGGCGGTGAACGACATCGTGCTGGTGTTGACGTAGCCCCCCTTCACCCAGCCATAGCTGTCGGTGGAGTCGAAGGCGCCCGTGGTGGTGCCGGCGCTATTGGAGGTGCCGGCGTAAAGCTGGAAGCCATGGCCGTAATAGATGGTCGGCGCGGTCAACTCGCCGTCCCAGCCGGCCACGCCCAGGTCGAGCGCCGATTTGTCGATGGTTCCGCTATGGGCCTCCAGCGTCCAGTCGCCGCCAAAAGCGGCGCTGCCGGTGGTGTCGGTCGAGGCGGCCACATCGGTTCCGGTGGTGGCGCTCAGTTCGGCGATGAAATGCTGCCCGATCTCGCCCTTGGCCACGTCGCAGCCATAGATCAGCACATCGGCGCCAGGCGCCAAGTCGTGCCCCCATTGCTGCAGCTGGCCGGCATATTGCGCCAGAGTGGCCCCGGAGAGGATGTCGCGGCCCAGGGTGATCTGGCCGGCATCGCCGTGAGAGACGATGTGCACCGCGTCCAGGCCGGCATGGCTGTCCAGGTAGCTGGTGATCTGGGCGATGCCGTCGCCGTTGGCGTCCAGGATCACCACCTCCGTACCGGCCGGCACGGCAGCCGCCAGTTGGGCGGCATTCTGCAGGCCGCCATCGATGAACACCACCGCATGGGGGGCATCGGCGGAGGCACTCGCCGTTGCGGCGGCGGTTGCGGCAGTGGCCGGCGCCGGTTCCGGCTGCGCATCCGCATGGGCGGCATCGGCGGCGGCCGTGGTGGCCGCTACGGTGGCCGGAGCGGCACCGTCATACATGAACCGCTGCTCCAGCGCACGGGCCAGCGGGGGCCGGCCAAAACGGTTAGCGATTGCGGTCATGCGCCACCTCAGCAGGACAAAATTGTTGTCACTCCAATTTCAAAAGTAAGTGAAATCTACCCCATAAGGAATAGAAAAAGATGTATTTCATGTGGCGAATTGTCGCGATGTTTTGAATATTCAGTAAATACGCACAGCCTGTTTATGGTCCATTCATCAAATAACCCTAAGACCTTGTGCCTTTTCCCTGCTTCGGCGCCTGATCTCCCGCCCAGCGCTCCTTGCAGACTGGTTGCTGCCGCTGCTCATAGGGAGCGCTCGGCAGCGGTACCGACGTCAAATCCCCCAGCGGGTAGCGCATGCGCGTGCCTGTGCCGCCGATTTCCATCCATGCGGGCCAATCAAGCGTTCTGCTTTCCGGAATTTTGAACGCCAGAGCCGCAACGTCTCAGGGGTAAAGCGCGAGATGTTTGGGGTAACCGGCAGGCATGGTGCCCTCCCCGGATTCGCCCTGTGTTTTCTGAAGATCCAAGACCGGGGCGCTCATCCATTGGCCTCTTCGCGCGCGGATTGATCGGCGGTGGTAAGCCTCCCTCTTTTTCGGAGTGAGGCCTGGAGATGGCCGTGTGGCTAGGTTTTCAGCCCTTCTTCCGTGAATTGCGCACAGTCTATGACAGGGTACTCTAATTAGACAGTCACGACCTCTGAGCGCGTGACCACTCCCGCGTTGCAGCATTAACTTCTGACAAAACTGGCAGGCAAAGCAGGGGATATTCTGGAAACTTCCAGTAAACACCGTCGCAAATGCCGCTATAGCGCCAGCAGGGGTCAATCACAAACGGACTATCGTCATGCCTGTACTTCGTTGCGCGGGAAGGAGTCTTCCTGTCTTCGCGCTGGCGCTGCTTTCACTTGTCCCCGGGGTCGCGGCGCAGCAGACCGGCGGGGACATCGATGCACTCGTCCAGCAGGTCCGTCGATTGGACCAGGACGGCAATGCCGCCGAGGCGGTGTTGCTCCATGACCGCCTCCGCCTCCTGGCGCCCGGGCGGCCCGACCTCAAGGAAGCGCGGCTGCGGGCGATTTCACGGTTGGGTTACGACAAAGTGCTCGATCTGGCGCGCAAAGGTCATCCCTATCCTGCGGTGGAGCTATTGCGCCAGTTGCACGCCAGCCGGCCGGACGAGCCAGGATTGGCGGCAGACCTGGTTTCCGTGCTGGGCTGGGCCGGCGAGGCTTCCGAACTGCTCAGGGTGGTCGCCACTCTTCCCCCAAAGCGCCGGACCGAGGAGCCGATCCTGCAGGCGGCAGCGCGGGCTCACCGCAGCCTGCGCCAATACGGCAAGGCCCTTGAGCTGTATCGTGACGGACGCAAGCGCTTCCCCACCAATCCGGTTTACGCGGTCGGCGAAGTGCGGACGTTGGTGGATGCCGGCCGGCCGGCCGAGGCCGTTGCCATGGCGCGCGGCGCTGCCCAGGCATTCCCAAACGACGTTGAACTTTTGATGGCGTTGGCGGCGGCGCAGGAGGCCGAGCGGCAGCCCGAGGATGCCAGCGCGACCTATGGGCGTGTCCTCGAAGTGGCCCCCGCCCACGACGAGGCTCGCCGAAGACGGCAGGCGCTCGTCCCCCAAGGGACGGCCTATCGCCGGGCGATTGCGCTCGCGCGTTCCGGCAAGGCGGAGCAGGCCCTGCCCACCTTGCGCGCCACCCGGACCCAAGCGCCGGAGGATGCGGCTGTCGCCTACGACCTGATCGTCGTGCTGTCCTGGGCCGGCCGCCATGCCGAGGCGATCACCGAGTTCGAGCGCCTGGATCCTGCGGCGGTGCCGGCGTGGGTACTCCGCGAAGCGGCCGCCGCCTACCGTGCCCGCAAGCGGCCGGACAAAGCCGTGGGGCTGTATCGTCGGGCACTTGCCCAGACGCCGGACGATCTCGGGCTGACCATGGGGCTGGCACGGGCGCTCTCCGAATCGGGACAGGGCAAGGATGCTCTCGCGGTGGTGCGCGATGAGGGCGTCCAACGCAGCCGCGACCCGTCGGCACTCATGCTGACCGCTGAGTTGTGCGAGCGCCACCGCGACTTCGACGGCGCCCGCGCGGCTTACGAGCGCGTGCTGGCGTTGGCGCCGAAGCGGGTGGACGCCCGGCGGGGCCTGCGCCGCGTTCTGCCCTCCACCACAGCCTATACCCATGCCATTGACGAAGCGCGTGCCGGCCGGACCACCGAGGCCGAGGCGCTGCTGTCGGCGCTGCGCACGGCCGACCCGGGCGACACGACGGTGACCGCCGACCTGGTCGCGGTCCTCAGTTGGGGCGGTCGCCACGCCGAGGCGGTCGCCGCCTTCTCCGCCCTGCCGACGGCCAGCCGCGCGCCAGCCTATGTGGTCGGGGCGGCGGCCCATTCCTACCGCGAACTGCGCAACTACGCCGAGGCCGCCACGCTGTACCAGCGGGCGCTGCAGCGTTCGCCGCAGCCGGGACCGTTGATGGCGGCGCTGACCGCCACGCTGCTGGATGCGGAGCGCAACGACGAGGCGGCGCCCTGGCTTGACCAGCTGCTGAAGCGCGAGCCGCGCAATCCCGAGGTTCACATCCTGGACGGCCGCCGTCACGAAGCCGCCCGGGCCTTCGATAAGGCTGCTGCCGCCTATCGCCGAGCGGCCGAACTGTCTGCCGACGAGGCCCGTCGGCGCCACGCCGAAGCCGCCGTGCTTCGCATGGAATACGCCTCCCTGATCCGCAATGCCCACGACGGCAATCGCGGCGCGGCGCTGGAGCGGCTGGCCCAGGCTGCATGCGGAGCGGCCCGGCGACCTCGGCGTCACCGCCGACTACGCCGCGCTGCTGGTGGCCGATGGGCGCGACGCCGAGGCGCTGACGTTGGGCGAGGGCATCGCCCCCGAGCAAATGCCGGACGGTCTGCTCGACGCGCTGGCCAAAGCCAACCGCAATCTCGGCCGCACCACCGAAGCTGCCGAGCTTTACCGGATGGGCTGGGTGCGCAGCGCCACGGTGCATCCCTTCGGCATCGGTCTGGCCAATTCCCTGCTGGATGCCCGCGAGGTGGAAAAGGCCGAGGCGATCGTGGCGGAAATCGAGGCGCGGTATCCCGATGATCCCGAAATTCGCCTGGTCCGTGCCTCTATTCATGAGGGGCGAAAAGAATACGCGGCGGCGTTGGCGCAATACGACCGGGTGCTCGCCGTCCAGCCCGACCGCCGCGACGTGCATCGACGCCGTGTCCTGGTGATGGCGGAATTGGGGGCGCCCCAACAGGCCCTGCGCCTGGCCGAAGCAGCCCCGGCCGGCAGTGTGCCGGCCGACGACGACCGGCGCCTGCGGCGCTGGGCCGCCGCCATGCACGTGCGCTGGGCCGATGTGCCGCGCGGCCGTGAACAGTCCGAATACGCCGAAGCCGACCGCGCCATCGCGAAGTTGGAACGGTTGATCGGCGAGTGGACTCCGCTGGGCGCTGAGGCTGCCGACGACGTGCGCGAGGCGCGCTGGGACCGGATCACGGCACTGCGCCAGCGATTGCGCATGGTAGATGCGCTGGCGGAGTTCGACACCATGGTGAAGGAGGGCGCCAAGCCGCCGCCCTATGCCATCGCGGCCGCCGCCGATGCCTGCCTCTATCTCGGCAAGGCCGAACGCGCCCGCGACCTGTACGCCCAGGTGGCGGAGCGTTGGCCGACCGCGTTCGAACCCCGGTTGTCGCAGCTTTACGCCCATGCCGCGCTGGGCGAGTGGGAACAGGCCTTCGCGCTCTCCGACCAGTTGGCCGACAAGGAGGGCAAGTGGATCTGGCTGAAGGGGCTGAACGAACCCCTGCCCAATCATGACCGCCTGACCGCCGAGATCGCCGCCGCCGAGATCCGCCTGTATGCCGGCGATATCGACGAGGCCGAACGCCGCGCCGAACGCATTGCCCAGGAAGCGCCGCGCAACATTCAACTGCGCCACCTGGTGGGCATGATCGCCCAGGCTCGCCACCAGCCCCGTCACGCCATCACCGAATTCGAGACGGCGCTGGCGCTGGAAAAGGCCAGCCACGATGCGGATGCGGGCCGTCCCGGCGCGCGCGAGGCGGCGGTGCCGGGGCGCGAACGCTACCTGGAATCCTCGTTGATGCAGGCGCGCCTGCTGCTGCGCGACTATCCGGCGGCCGAGGCCGGGACCTCCGACCTGCTGCGGCGCTTTCCCGAACAGAAACAGGTGCAGCGCCTGGCTCGTCAGATGGAGGTGCACAACATGCGCGAATTGGCGGTCGAGGCCAATGTCGGCCGCAGCCACGGCGGCGACCTGCGCGGCAACACGTACGGCCTCGACAGCACGCTGTTCAGCGCGCCCATCGCCAATTACTGGCGCGTCTTCGCCGGCTATGGCGTCACCAGCGGGCGCTATCCCGAAGGTGTTTCCACCTGGCACCGCGCCAGGCTCGGGCGTGGAATACCGCGATGCCGACATCGAGGCGCTTGCCGAGGTTGCCGCCAACCTGGCCGAGACCGACCGGGTCGGCGGTCGCCTGCAAGGGCGCATGATCTTCGACGACGATCTGTCGGCGGGGATTTCGGGCGAACTCTTCAGCCGTCTGACCCCGCCGCGCGCCGTCGCCAACGGCATTACCGCCCATTCCGCCGAAGCCGAAGTGGAATGGCGTCCGTGGAAGGCCACGGAAATCGTCGGTGTCGGCCGTGTGCTCGATTTCAGCGACGGCAACCTGCGGACCGAACTGGGCGTGCAGGCAACGCAGGGCATCGCCTCGGGTCCGCCGGCCAGCCTCGACCTGCGCCTGACCGTGACCGGTTCGCACAACGATAAGCCGGGTGGTCCCTACTTTGCCCCCGACAAGGACTTGCTGGGCAGCGTGTCGGCCATCGTTGGCCAGCCGCTGATCGAGCGCGAGGACTTCTCGCTGTCGCACCGCCTGACCGGGACGCTCGGCGCCTATTGGCAGCAGGATTACGGCAGCACCCCGGTAGGCGGCTTGCGCTACGAGCAGGAATTGAAGCTCGGCGAGGAGTTCGACCTCATCTACGGCGCCGGGATCGACTGGCTGTCCTTCGACGGCGACCGGGAAACCGACACCAGCTTCAACGTCAAGCTCAGATGGAAATTCTGACCATGCTGCGATGGCTTTGCATTGTCGTGGCGCTGCTGGCTTGGCCCGCGGCCGCTTCGGCCGGCAGCCCCTTCGTGTCCATCTGCTGGCACGACGTGGCCGATGCCGATCCCGACCAGACCTACATGGCGGTGACCACCGCCAAACTGGTGCAGCAATTCAATTGGCTGCGCGAGAACGGCTATCATCCGGTCAGCCTGGACCAGATCCTCGCGGCCCGCGACGGTGGCCCGCCGCTGCCCGACAAGGCGGTGCTGCTTACCTTCGACGATGGCTACGTCAGCTTCTACACCCATGTGTTCCCGCTGCTGAAGGCGTTCGGCTATCCGGCGGCGCTGGCGCTGGTGGGTTCGTGGCTGGAAGTGCCGGCCGACCAGCTGGTGCCCTATGGCGACGACATGGCGCCGCGCTCGCTGTTCGTCACCTGGGACCAGGTGCGCGAGATGACCGCGTCGGGCCTGGTGGAGATCGCTTCGCACACCTGGAACCTGCATCGCGGCATCCTCGCCAATCCCCAGGGCAATACGGAACCTGCCGTCATCACCCGTCTCTATGACGCCGCCGAGGGCCGCTACGAGGACGATGAGACCTACCGAGCCCGTCTGGCCCGCGACTTCGAAACCAATTCGGCGGTGATCGCCCGCGAGACCGGACGACGGCCGCGCATGATGGTGTGGCCGTACGGTGCCTACAACCGCGCCGCCGTCGAGATCGCCCGCGCCGCCGGCATGCCGCTGGCCGCCACGCTGGATGAAGGATTGGGCGATTCCACCGATCTGTCGGCCATCCCGCGCCGGCTGGTGATGAACGACCCCAACCTGCCGGCCTTCGTCGACGATTTGCGTGCCGCCGCCATGGTGCCCCCCGTGCGGGCCGTTCAGGTGGATCTGGATCAGGTGTACGACCCCGATCCCTCGCGGCAGGAAGCTAATATCGGCCGTCTGATCGACCGCGTGAAGACGCTGGGGGCCAACACGGTGCTCTTGCAGGCCTTCACCGCCCAGGGTGAGGCGTGGTTCGCCAACGCTGTCCTGCCGGTCAAGGCTGATCTGTTCAATCGCGTCGCCTGGCAGCTGATGAGCCGGCTGAACGTGCTGGTTTACGCCCGCCTTGCCGTGGCCGATCCAGCGGTTGCCGAGGATCTGGCGCGCTATTCGCCGCTGGACGGACTGGTCTTCGAGGGGGCGGTCGAGCCGGATGTGGCCCGTGCCGTCGTTGAACGGGTGCGGACGTGGCGCAGCCCGCTGTTCACCGCCGCGGCCGATCCCCAGGCAGGGGCTGAATACACGGTCGTCGTGATCGGCGACGACCAGACGCTACGGGCTGCGCTCGCCGACGCTGCGCTTTACCCCGCCGGATTGCGCCACACGCTCTTCACCTTGCCGGCCGACCTGCCGGGGCGCGACCTGCAGCGGCACCTGACCGCCCTGGTGCTGGGGGGAGCGAAGAATCTTGGTTTCGGCCCCGACGACTTCCTCACGGGAAAGCCCGATGCCGCCGCCGTCGTGCCGATCTTCTCACTCAAGGAGAGCCACGAGAAATGAGCGTGCTTCTCGACATTGCCCCGCTTCTCCTGTGGGGCGGCAGCCTGCTGCTGGAGTTCGTCTTCCTCTACCCTCTCTACATGACGCTCATCTGGGTGTCGGGGGGCGTGCAGTATTATTGGCGGCGCGAGCGCGGCAAGCCGGGGCCGGACCAGTTCCCGGCGGCGGGGCCGCTGCCCTTCGTCTCGATCCTCGTCCCCTGCTTCAACGAGGGCGACAACGTCCGCGAGACCCTGGGCGCGCTGCTGGAGCAGAACTACCCCGATTTCGAGGTCATCGCCATCAACGACGGCTCGCGCGACGACACCGGCGCGCAGCTGGATGCCATGCTGGAGCAGGGGCACCACCGCCTGCGCGTCATCCAGCTGGCGGCCAACCAGGGCAAGGCCATGGCGCTCCGCATGGGGGCGATGGTTGCGCGGGGCGAGGTGCTGGTGTGTATCGACGGCGATGCCGTGCTCAGCCCCAACACCACCGCCTGGCTGGCTTCGCACTTCGTCGCTAATCCCCGCGTCGGCGCGGTTACCGGCAACCCGCGCATCCGCACCCGCTCCACCGTTCTGGGGCGCATCCAGGTGGGCGAATTCGCGTCGATCATCGGCCTGATCAAGCGGGCCCAGCGCGTCTGGGGGCGCGTCTTCACGGTATCGGGGGTGATCGTCGCCTTCCGCAAATCGGCGCTCCACCGCGTGGGTTATTGGAGCATCGACATGATCACCGAGGACATCGACGTCAGCTGGCGACTGCAGCTTGACCACTGGTCGATCCATTACGAACCCAATGCCCTGTGCTGGATTCTGATGCCCGAGACCTTGAAGGGACTGTGGCGGCAGCGGCTGCGCTGGGCCCAGGGCGGCGCCGAGGTGTTCCTGAAGTTCGCGCCACGGCTGTGGCGTTGGCGCTATCGGCGCATGTGGCCGATCCTCGCCGAATACACCCTCAGCGTCGCCTGGGCCTATTCCTTCGTGTTCTGCCTCTGCTTGTGGGCGGCCGGACGGGTGGTGGACATGCCGGCCCAGCTCAACGTTCCCACCATCCTGCCTCCGGCGTTCTGGGGATTGGTGCTGGCGACCATCTGCCTGTTCCAGATCTTCGTCAGCCTGAAGATCGACAGCCGTTACGAGCCCGGCCTGCTGCGCTCGTTCCCCTGGATGATCTGGTACCCGATGGCGTTCTGGCTGCTGGTTTTCGCCACCACAGTCGTCGGCGTCCCCAAGGCCATCCTCAAGCGGCGGGGCAAGCGTGCCGTGTGGGTCAGCCCGGATCGAGGAGTTCGGCAGCAATGAAGCACCTGATCATCGACGCGCGCCAGTGCCGCAGCCCGTCGCAATGCATGCTCGACCTCGTCCTGACCACAGCTCTGTGGGTCTTCTATCTGGTGCTGGTGCATGAGGCCGCGCTGTTCGCGGCGGCGGTGGCCGGCTGGCTGGTCAACCCGACGGGGGCCTGGCTGTCGCACCGCTTCGCCGCGGTCCTGCCGACCTTGCTGTCCTATGCCGAGGTGGCGGCGATCAACGCCGGCCTGCTGTTCGCCTGGGCGGCGTACAACCGGCTGCGCTTCGCCGGGCGGGAGCGGCGCCGCGGTTCCGTGGTCGTCACCGCCGGCGATGTCGCCCGCTTCTACCACGTCACCGAGGCCGAGATCCTCGAATGGCGGGAGGCCCGTCGGCTGGTCGTGCACCACGACTCGGCCGGAATGATCACCCGCGTGGAGGCCGGCATGCCGCAATGGCCGTGCATGCCGGCGTTTGACGAGCAAGCCGCCTGAAAAATCCGAGAAGACGGAAGGAGCAGACCATGTGTGGAATCGTCGGCATCATCGGCAAGGCGGAGGTCGCGCCGCTGCTGGTGGAGGGCCTGAAGCGGCTGGAGTACCGCGGCTACGATTCGGCGGGGATCGCCACCCTGGTGGATGGGCGGATCGAGCGCCGCCGCGCCGAGGGCAAGCTCGCCAACCTGGAGGCGCTGCTGGCCGAACGGCCCATGGGCGGACGCATCGGCATCGGCCACACCCGCTGGGCGACCCACGGCGTTCCCAGCGAGCGCAATGCCCACCCCCATGCCGGCAAGCGGGTGGCGGTGGTGCACAACGGCATCATCGAGAATTTTCGCGAACTCAAGGCGGAACTGGCCGATGCCGGCCACCTGTTCGACAGCGACACCGATAGCGAGGCGGTGGTGCACCTGATCGACCACTATCTCGACCAGGGGATCGCCCCTGCCGAGGCTACCGCGCGGGCGCTGCGGCGGCTCAAGGGGGCCTTCGCGCTGGGCATCATCTTCAGCGACCATCCAGAACTGATGATTGCCGCCCGCCAGGGCAGTCCGCTGGCCGTGGGCTACGGCGAGGGTGAGATGTATCTCGGCTCGGACGCGCTCGCCCTGGCGCCGCTGACGCGCAAGATCACCTATCTCGCCGACGGCGACTGGGCGGTGGTGAACGCCGACGGCGTGGCCTTCCGCGACCGCGAAGGCCGGCTGGTCAACCGCGAGGTCCGCGAAAGCCGGCTGTCGGGCGCCTTGGTCGGCAAGGGCCAGTATCGCCACTTCATGCTGAAGGAAATCCACGAACAGCCCCAGGTCATCGGCGACACCCTGGCCTCCATGTTCAACCCGGCCAGCCGGACCATCACGCTGCCCGACTTGCCGTTCGACCTCGCCGGGGTGGAACGGGTCGCCATCATCGCCTGCGGCACCTCGTACTATGCCGGCCTGGTGGCCAAGTACTGGATCGAGACGGTGGCGAGGGTGCCCGTCGATATCGACGTCGCCTCCGAGTTCCGCTACCGCGCGCCGCCGCTGCGGCCGGGCGGGCTGGCCATCTTCATCTCGCAATCGGGCGAGACCGCCGATACGCTGGCGGCGCTGCGCTATTGCCGCGAGCATGGCCAGCACACGCTCTCCCTGGTCAACGTGCCGGAAAGCACCATGGCGCGGGAATCCGACGGTGTGCTGCCGACCCTGGCCGGGCCCGAGATCGGTGTAGCCTCCACCAAGGCCTTCAGCACGCAGCTGACCGTGCTGGCCTGCCTGGCCATCGCCTTCGCCCGCGCCAACAAGGCTATCGACGCTGCCGAGGAGCAGCACCTGTCCCAGGCCCTCGCCGAGGTGCCGGCGCGGGTGGCCGAGGTGTTGCGCCATGACGAGCGCATGGCGGACATCGCCCGCCTGATCGCCGAGGCGCGCGACGTGTTGTATCTCGGGCGCGGCAGCAGCTTTCCCATCGCCATGGAGGGGGCGCTCAAGCTGAAGGAGATCAGCTACATTCACGCCGAGGGATACCCCGCCGGCGAGATGAAGCACGGCCCTATCGCCCTCATCGACCCGCGCGTTCCGGTGGTCGTGATCGCGCCCTCGGACCGGCTCTACGACAAGACCCTCTCCAACGTTCAGGAGGTGGTGGCGCGCGGCGGCCGGGTGGTGGTGCTGTCCGACGCGCCGGGCTTGCTGGAGATGCCGGTGCCGGCGGTGGCCGAAGTGGAACTACCCGTCGTCGATCCCTTCGTCGCCCCCATTCTGTACGCCATCCCGGTCCAGTTGCTGGCCTACCACGCCGCCGTCCTGCGCGGCTGCGACGTGGACCGGCCGCGCAACCTGGCCAAAAGTGTCACTGTCGAATGAGACGCGTCGTCCTTGTCCTGGCCGGCCTGCTTGCTGCCGGGTCCGCGCGGGCCGAAGACCCGCGCGCGTGGCAGCACGGCATCGATATCGTGCGGATGCCGGGTGGGTCGTCGCTGCTGCTGTGGTCCAGTTCGGGAATGGTGCCGACCGGTCCCGGCACCGACGGCAACTGGACCCACGACGTCTTCGTCGCCGACCCGGCCGATCCGGCGAGCGCCCGTCCGCTGGTTTCCGCGCCCGAGGCCCAGGAACCGGTCAGCGCCGCCACCTCAGCCGACGGCCGGCTGATGGTCACCTTCGAGGACGGCTGGGACACCCCATCCGAGGTGTCGCAGCGCTTTGCCCTCTACGGCCCCGACCTCGCCCCCCTCGCTCCCTATCCCCAGTTGGTCGCCGATGGCGGCCATTCCGGCCATGTCGCGGCGGCCGGCGACCGCTTCGTGGTGGTCTACTCCGACGGCTGGATCGACGGCGGTGGCGTCGATGGATTGGGCACGGGGCGGGACGTCCTGGTCAAGGTGTTCTCCAGCGGCGGTCGCGAGCTGCACCGCCTGACGGTTGCCAAGGATCGGCGCGACTGGTGGCCGCTGGTGGCGGCGTCGCCGCGCCGGGCCCTGCTGCTGTGGCAGCGCTTCCAGCCGGGGCGCCCCACCGCCCGGCTGATGGCGGCGGTGCTCGACCCTGCCACCGGCGTCCTGATCCGGCCGCCGGCTGCCGTGGCGGCGGACGTGCGGCTCTATACCTACGCCGTTGCCTTCGTGCCGGCCACGGGACGTTTCGTCGTCACCGGCACCACCGGCGCCGGGGCGGGGTTCGCCGCCCTGGTGGACGAGGCCGGCCGGATCGTGGCCCGACGCGGCAACCTGCTGCCCACGGTCCGTGAAGCGAAGCTGGCGGTGGACGGCGCGCGCGTGCTGCAACTGACCGCCCCCACCGGCGGGATGGTATTCTCGGTGGCCGGTGACCAGCTCACGCCGGTGTCGGTTCTGGCCGACGACCATCCATGGCAGGGCATTGGCGCGGTTGCCGAGCTGGACAAGGCGGGCGCCGCCCAAGTGTTTTCCTTGTCGAAAGGCGGCCTGATCGTCCGCCGGCTCCCTCCCGGTCTCCCCGCTCAGCCGGTCGGGCGGGGCCTGAAGGAGACAAGACGGTAGCCGTTCCTGTGTGCGATGGGCCTGTGTGCGATAGGGCGGTCGCTCTGTAAGTTTCCTGGCGGGTCGATATCGGGAAGACCGCCTGGTGATGAGGGACGGGGGTGCCGTGCCCTCGATCAAGCCGGCTGTCATCACCGGCTTGGAGGTCCTCGGCGCCCCCCCAGACTCTACCGTACAGAAATTTCCACGCGACGGTTTTGCGCCTCGGCCACGTCGTCGGCGGTCTGGACGATGGGTTCGCGCTCACCGCGCCCAGCGATGGTGATGGCGTCGGCGGCGATGCCGCGCTTGACCAGGGTGTCGCGCATGGCCGCCGCCCGCTTCAGGGCCAGCTTGTCGTTGTCCTGCAGGTTGCCGACCCGGTCGGTATGGCCGATCACCACCACGTCCGCCACGCGGCGGCGGGCGATTTCGGCGAAGACGTCCTCGAACACCGGCTTGGACTGCTCGGTCAGTTCGTCCTTGCCCTCCAGGAAGTACAGCAGGAACGAGCGGGGAGGCTGGGGGCGGGCGGCCAGGGCCTTGCCGAACACCTTTTCCACCTTGGCCTGGTCCATGGCCACGGGTTCCGCCTTGACGCCGGTATCGGCATGGACGGCGGCATAGGGCTTGTCGAGGACCGTGGTCGAGCCATCGCTCGCGGAATGCACCACCACGGCACCCACATGGCCGTCCTGTTCGGGCAGGACCACCACCACGTTGGGCTTCAGGGATCCGCAGGCCGTTAGCAGCAGCCCCAGGGCCAGGATCGCGGCGAGTTTGATTTTGCTCATGGCTCGTCTCCCCCTCTCAACGGTCGTCGTCGGCGCGGACGACGAATTCGGTCCCGCGTACACCCAGTACGGCGGCTGGCGTGCGGATGGTCATGGCCTCGGGGGTCTGCTGCACGATCTTTCCCGACTTCACCGCCAGGGTGCCCGAGCGCAGGCGCGAGGCGAACACCCCTTCGTTGGTGGTTGAGTTGAACTGGAATCGCTCCAGCGCCAGCACGGTGTCGGGCCCCAGCGACATCATGGAATTGTCGGCGAAGGTGATGCCGGCCGAACCGTCGTTGCCGGTGATCACCGTATCGGTCAGGGCCAGACGGTCCCCGGCCTTGAGCGGCAGGCGGCTGCCGGCCCGTTCGACGAACACCGCCCCGGCCACGTTCTTCGCCTGTCCGATCAGGTTGTCCTCGGCGACGGCCGGCGCGACCGGCGTCTGAACAGTCAGCGCCGCCAGCAAGGCCAGGGCAAAAACCGAGATCCGATTCATGACATCCCCCATGCGATAGATTTTCGCGCGCATTGATACATTTTTTTTCTGCGCCTTGTAATGAAAACTATTTTATGCACAGGTCTGTGGCTTGGTTATGTCAGAAAATGTCGGTTTTTGTAGGATCGAGTGTCTCAAAATAGGATTGTTTTACTTAATATTTTTCTTGGACGGCCATATGCTGGCTCATCCAGAGGGAACAAGGGCGGTGACGTGAATTATCGAACTGGGCGTGTCGCGGCGGTGGTTGCCTCGGGCAAGGGACGCCCGTTTGGCCTGGCCGTGCTCGCCCTCTGCCTGGCGCTGCAGGTTCTCTCGCCTTCCCAGGTGACGATGATCCGCAACACCCTGTTCGATGGTTTTCAGGCCTTGTTCCCGCCGGAGCGGGGCTCCCGGCCGGCGACCGTGGTCGAGATCGACGAGAAAAGCCTGCGTGCCCTCGGGCAGTGGCCATGGCCCCGTTCACTGATGGCGCGCCTGCTGATGGCCGTCCAGGATGCCGGGCCCATGGTCATCGGCCTGGATGTGCTGATGCCGGAACCCGACCGCTCTTCCCCCGACGTCATGGCCCTGTCGGCGGAACTGCCTCCGGACCTGAAGGAACGGCTGGCACGGCTGCCCAGCCACGACCGCCTGCTGGCCGGGGCCATTTCCGCCGGCCCGGCCCCGGTGGTGATGGGCGTGGCGGGGCTTCCCGCCGGCATGTCGGGAGGGAGCACCGGCCCCATGCCGCCGGTGCGGCTGCGGGGCGAGTTCATCGTACCCGGCACGGCGCTGTACGACGCATTGCTGCGCAGTCGCCCGGAATTGGACCGCGCAGCGGCGGGCCATGGCCTGCTGTCGGTGGAACGGGATGCGGATGGCGTGGTGCGCCGGTTGCCGCTAGTGGCGTGGGTGGGTGGACGTCCCTTTCCCAGCCTCGCGGTCGAGATGGTGCGCCAAGCGGCGGGCATTCCCGCCATCGAGGTGACGGTGGGCCGGGACGGGGTGCGCGAGCTGGCCGTCGGACGCGTGCATCCGCCGGTGTCGACGGATGGGACCGTGTGGCTGCATTTCGGCCGGGGGCAGGTGGTTCGTTCCCTTTCGGCCCTGGACGTGCTGGAGGGCAAGGCTGATGTAGGCCTGCTGCGGGACCATCTGGTGCTGATCGGGGTCACCGGCCTGGGGTTGGCGGCGCAGCAGGCGACGCCGGTCGAGGCATCCTCGCCGGCGGTGGAGATTCATGCCCAATTGCTGGATGCCCTGTTGGAGGGCGAGTTGCTGCAACGGCCGTCCTGGGCCCTGGCGGTGGAAACTGCGACGTTGCTGGTCCTGGGGCTGGCGCTGGTCTTCGCTCTTCCTTCGCTGCTGGCGCGCGGCCACTGGCTCCCGGTGGCGGGCGGGTTGCTGCCCTTGCCGGCGTCGGCGCTGATGTTCCGGGAATACGGACTGCTGCTGGATGGCGCCGTGCCGCTGCTGGGGGCCGTCCTGGTCTACATGGCGATGGCGGCGGCGCTGGCGGTGGACGGCGAGCGGCAGCGCCTGGGCCTGCAATCGGCCTTGGAAGACCATCGCCTGCGCATGGCGCATATGGGCGGCGAACTGGCCGCCGAACGCCGCGCCGCCGAAGACCGCCTGCACTTCATCGACATGATCAGCCATGAATACCGTACGCCGCTGTCGGTGCTGCGGACCGGGCTGGATGTGCTGGAGCTCCGCCTGCACGACACCACCCATGTGAAATCCCTGTGGCGCATGCGCCGTGCGGTGGTGCGGCTAACTGAAATCGTGGATGTGGGGCTGGCCCGGGCCCGGCTGGAAGTGGCTCAGATCCCCCTGGAGCGGACGGATACGAAACTTGGGGCTTGTCTGGCCGAGGCGGTGTCCGCATGCCGGGCCGCCTATCCCACACGGACCATTCACCTGTCCGTTCCCGAACCGGCGCCAGTCATTTCCGCCGACGGCCCCATGCTCAAGACCGCGCTGCTGAACCTCATCGACAACGCGTTGAAATATTCTGACGACGATTTCCCGGTGGCGGTGCACCTGGGGTGGGACGAGGGGGATGCCGGGTCGTGCCAGATCGCCGTCACGGATCAGGGCATCGGCATGAGCAAGGCCGAGACGGCGCGGGTGTTCGAAAAATTCTACCGGGCGCCCAAGGCGATGGCCAAGCAGGGCACGGGCATGGGGTTGGGCATCACCCGGCGGATTATCGAATTGCACGGCGGCAGGATCGACTTGGCCAGCTCTCCGGGCGAGGGCACGACGGCGACCATCTTCCTGCCCCTTACGCCTTTGGTATGATAGGGAGCATGCCAATTAACGTGTATGGAGGGGGCGGACCAGAATCCTGAATTAACATTGTCTGTATGATTGATCGGCCGTCCGTTGTGGCGGACGGAATGTCCGTGGCGGATATTCGACCGGGATTGGGGAACGGACCGGCCGCGCAGGTTCCGCCATAGACGCAGGAGGTATGGGGCTGGGCCGTGTAGGCGCGCGCCCCAGGCTGCTTTGGGGGCGCCATGACGAGAATCATCCTTGCCGAGGACGAGGTTGACCTGCGGGAAGGGCTGGAGGAATGCCTGACACTGCTGGGCTTCGAAACGGTGGGCGTTGGATCCGCGCTTGAGCTGTTTCAGAAGCTGGCCACCGATTCCTTCGACGTGGCGGTGATCGATGTCGGCCTGCCCGACCAGAGCGGCTTCGATATCGCTTCGGTCCTGACCAGGCGGCCCGAAATGGGCGTGGTCATCCTGACGGCCCTGGGAGGAACCGAGGATCGCATCCGCGGCTTCGCCAGCGGGGCGGATTTGTACTTCGTCAAGCCCGTCGATTGCCGGGAATTGGGGGCGGCGATCCATAGCCTCCGCCGCCGGCTGGAAAACGGGCGGGCGGCACCGGCCGCCATCGCGGCCGCGCCTTCGGGCGGGTGGGTTTTCGATCGCACGCGCTGGGCTTTGCGGACCAGCGGAAACGTCGAGATCGACCTGACCTCGGCCGAGATCACCTTGCTGGAAAGGTTGCTGCAGCACCCGGGGGAGACCGCGACCCGGCAGGAATTGCTGGCCGCCCTCGGCTATGAGGAGGACGAGGCCGGAAACCGCAATCTGGAAGCCATCGTGCGCCGTCTGCGCCGCAAGATCGAAAGTGTTGCGGGAGGCAAGGCGCCGATCCAGACGGTGCACAGCCGCGGTTATTTGTTCTCTGCCCCGGTGGCGGTCGTCGTCGCCTGAGGTTCTGGTGGGAAGATGGCGACGCCGGTAAGGCGTTCCACTTCCCCGATTAGGCCAAGCGCCTGAACCCAATCCAGATCGTATTCGCCAGTCTTACTCATGATCCGTCTGGTGATGTGATCCGCCGAACGGTTATCGAGGCTGCGCACGATCTCTTGGGCCAATTCCACGAGCATAACGGTTCCTCCGCTTGGAAAACCCGGATTCCCGGAATGGGAAGCCAGGAACACAAGGGGCGGATGACGTGCGGGAATACCTGCCCCTGATGGAGATGCTGTGTGGAGTTGAATAAATTGACATGAAGTAATGTTCAACAATCGAATTCTTTATTGAGGCGACAACAAGCAACAAAAACCTACAAAAACCAACATTTCTAGGGAATTTTGTCAAAAATTTTCCGAAATATATTGTAATGGTGCGCAGAGTGGTGGTATCAGCCCCATTCAAAGACTTCTTCAAGCCTTTGGGGGGTGAAATGAAGCTGGTCCTTGAACCCCGTTGCCTGTTCGATGGTTCGGTCGCCGCGACGGCGGATCATGCCGCCGATGCTGCTCAGCAAACTTCCGCCATTCCTGCCGACGCCCAGGGCGCCGATGCCGCCCATGCGGATACGGGTTCGCACGATGCCGCCCCTCCGGCGGTCGGCCAGGCGGCGGAGGCATCCTCGGCGCGCGAGATCATGTTCGTGGACCAGCGCGTGGCCGGCTGGGAGCAGTTGGTTCAGGACGCCCGCCCGGACGTGCAAGTGGTGGTGCTGGACCTGCACCGCGATGCGCTGACCCAGATTTCCGAAACGTTGACCGGCCGCCAGGGCATCGAGGCCATCCACATCGTCTCGCACGGCAGCGGCGGCAGCCTCGATATGGGCAACGGCGTGGTGACGGCATCGGCGCTGGCCGCCAATTCCGATCAGGTGGCGAGTTGGCGTGACCATCTGGCGGATGGCGCCGACATCATGCTGTGGGGCTGCGACGTGGGGGCGGGAGAGGCCGGGCAGGCCCTTCTGGCCGACCTGCATTCCCTCACCGGCGCCGACGTGGCCGCCTCGACCGACGCCACCGGCGCCACCGCCCGGGGCGGCGACTGGGTGCTGGAGCGTGCGGTGGGGGGCATCGAGCACGACACCCCGCTGACCGCCGCCGGCATTGCCGGCTATGATTCCCTGCTCGCGCCGCCCGCCATCAGCGATACCCAGCCGGCCAACCAGACCCGCGAGGTGGTGGAGGACGGCACGCTCGGCATGGCGAGATCTGTCCGTCTCGGGCAACGGCACCCTGACCGTGACCCTGACGCTGACCGAACACGGCCATGCGCCGGCCGCCGGCACCTTCTCGCTCGCCGGCACCAGCGGGCTGAGCTTCACCGCGGGCGACGGCACCAGCGACACCGTCATGACCTTTTCCGGCACGGCAGCGGACATTAACGCCGCTCTGTCCGGCCTGACTTACCGTCCCACCGCCAATTACAACGGCGACGCCAAGTTCGCTGTCTCCGTCACCAGCGGCGAGGGCAACGCCAGTGCGGACGTGAACATCCAGGTGGTGCAGACCAACGACGCCCCGGACCTCAATCCCCCGGCCCTGGGTAGCCCCGCCGTCGCCACGGTGAACGAGGGATTCGGCAACACGGTGGTGCTGACGCCGCAGAATTTCGGCATCGACGCCACCAGCCTCGCCACCCTGGGCCTGTTCGACGCCGATCTGGACCCCGCTTTGTCCACGGCCAAGGTGCAGACCGCCGACCAGCTCACCTTCGAGCTGACCGCCGTCCCCGACCTCGCCAAGGGCCGCCTGTACAAGGACGGCGCGCCCTTGCTGGCCGGGTCGCTGTTCACCCTGGCCGACCTGATGGCCGGGCGCATCACCTACGAACACCAGGGGGCGCAGGCCAACAACGCCCTGGCGGCGGGCAGCGAGGCCGACAGCTTCACCGTGACCATCCGCGACGGCGCGGGCGGCAGCGATACCGGCACCATCAATATCAGGATCGTGCCGGTCAACCAGGCGCCGGTGGTCAGCGGCGCAGCCTCGGTCACCGCCTATGAAGGCCGCAATGGGGTGCCGGTGACCATCAGCATTTCCGACCCCGACCAGGTCAGCGGTACCTGGAAGATTTCCTTCAGCGACCTCGATCTGCAAGGGGGCGTGCTGTATCTGGAAAACGGCGGCAACGGGCAGTACAACGCCGGCACCGACACGCTGATCACCGACGCCTACGTCTTCACCGGCACATTGGCGCAACTGAATGCCAAGCTGCGCCTTGACGTCAGCGGCAACGAACCCTCAAGCAGCATCACCTTCAAGGTGACCGCCACCGACGACGACGGCGGCACCGTGAACGCCGGCGCCACGGCGGGCGACGGCGCCTCCGGCACCGTCACGGTTACCATCGATCCGGTGGAGAACAACGACCATCCGGTGCTGGCCACCAATGCCGGCGCCGATGCTGGAAATCCGGTCTATGCCGGCGACGGCGTCCACACCATCGACGTCGACAGCACCCTGCTGGGCATCACCGACCCCGACAGCCCCGATACCACCCTGACCTTCACCCTGACCTCGGGGATCGTGCGCGACAGCGGCAACGGCACCGCCTATCTGTTGCGGGACGGACTGGCGCTGTCCAACGGCGGTTCCTTCACCTATCAGGATGTCCTGGACGGCAGGATCCAGCTGGTCCTTACCGGCGGCAGCGGCGTCAACGACTTCCACTTCGATTTCCAGGTCCGCGACGGCGAGATCACCGCCTTTTCCACCGTCCGGCAGGTGGTGGACCCCATCGACGGCGGCACCCGCAATGCGGCGGACACCGCCTACCTGACCCATGCGTTTCATTTCCGCTTCGATACGCCGTCCGGTTCGGGCGGCAGCTACACGCCCGAGCCGGCCAACCAGGCGCCGCAGGTCACCCAGATCATCGGCATCCGGGCCGGCGAGCTGGTCGAAGGCGGCACGGTGACCCTGAAGGGCGACGGCAGCGGCCCCGGCATCGTCATCACCGATTTGGACAACGGCGATGCCGAACTCACCATCCGCCTGGAAACCCTGCCCACCGGTGGCACCCTGCTGCTGAATGGTGCGGCCATCCCCCTGTTCGGCAGCTTCACCTACGCCGATCTGAAGGCGGGCAAGGTGACGTACCGCCATGACGGCGGCGAATATTTCCAGTCCGGCAACCTGGGTTTCACCTTCTCGGTGTCCGACGGTGCGGCCGCGCCGGTGACGCCGCCGGTCAATTCCAGCGCGCTGGACCCGCTGGATGCCGACCCCGCGCACAATTTCTCGGTTGAGGCGGCGCCGGTCAACGACACCCCGACACTGGCCGTCAACACCGCCGCCCTGGTCAAGGAAGGCTATTCCCTGGCCTTCAACACCGCCGGGCAGCCCGTCATCACCCTATCCGACGTGGACGGCAGCGGCGATGCAGCCCCTGGCGTCTACGATCTTTTCCTCAGCGAGCCGGGCAACCACGAGCTTTACGTCACCGTCATCGACCTGCCGGATCACGGCACGCTGAAATACGATGGCGTCGACGTCACCCTCGCCAACATGGCGACGCTGCACATCCTGAAAGCGGACATCGCCGCCGGCAAGCTGGTCTATCAGCACGACGGCACCGAGACGACCACCGATTCCTTCCAGATCCGGGTGAACGACGCGCAGGGCGAGGCCAATTCCACCGGCAACACCGTCACCGTCGACATCAAGATCGCGCCGGTCAACGACGATCCGGTGGTGGACCCCCAGACCGCCAACGACGGGGGCCATCCGCGCCCCGCCGGCACCTACAACACCGGCCTGCAGGTGGACGAAGGCGGCACCGGCGTCATCGGCGGCAGCAATGTTGCCCATGGCGACACGGCGTTCAACGCCAGCACGGACGGCAGCACCCGGTCGCAGTTGATTGCCACCGATCCCGACAACTCCCCCACCCAGGTCCAGTACCGCATCACCGAGAACGTCCAGTACGGCAAGCTGATGCTGAACGGCCAGGTCCTGGGCGTGAACAGCACCTTCACCCAGGACGATTTGGACAACGGCCGCATCACCTATGTGCATCTGGGCGACAATGGCGCGGGCCAGGGGGTGGTCTCGGATTATTTCCGCTTCGAGGTCGGCGACGCCGGTCCCGGCACCTATCCCACCGGCAAGTTCGACATCGAGGTGTGGAGCCAGACCAACGACACGCCTACGGTCACGGTTCCGGGCACGCCCGTCGTCATCGACGATGTGGCGCCGACGGACAATCCCATCGCCGGGATTTCGGTGGGCGACCCGGATTTCCCCGCCAACGATGGCGAGCTTCTGGTCACCCTGCGCCTGACCGATGCCGGAGGCACTCCGCTGGAGCCTGGTGGATTACGCCGGCTACACCATCACCAGCGGCGTCACCGGCTCGGGCGTGGACGTGGTCAGCGACGGCGTGGAGAAGGCGCTGGTGCTGCGCGGCACGGCGGCCGAGATCAACGCCTATCTGGCCGGCTTGCAATTCGGTTCGGCCAACGACCCTAACACCGTGCTGAAGCTGGAAGTGGTGGTGGACGACCGCACCTACAGCGGCGCCACTCCCCTTTCCGACGCCAATGGCGGCGCCGAGAATCAGAATCAGGCCGAGGGTGGCGCGCCGGTGGCGGTCAGCACCGGCGTCTTCGATCCCTACGACACCCAGGTTTCCGCCTTCGGCGGTTACAACCTGGTGTCCAAGTCGATGAGCCTGCGGATTTCGACCGAGGACGAAGTCCCCACCGTCAGCGTGCCGGCGACGCAGACGGTAGACGAGGACGTGCGCACCACCATCCTCGGCATCTCGGTGGGCGATCCGGAATCGGAAGGGTTCGGTACCAACGTCACGGTCACCCTGACGGTGGGCTCGGGCAAACTGAACGTGGGGTCGCTTACGGGCGTGACGGTCAGCGGCAACGGCACGTCCACCATCACCCTGACCGGCACCGCGGACAAGATCGACACCCTGCTGGGCGCGGGCGTGGACTACACCTCGGCCGCCGACAACAACACCGACAACAACGGTGCCGCGGCGGGCGACGCCACCCTGACCGTGACCATCACGGAAGGCGCCTCGGCCATCGGCAACGAGGCGGGGGGCGATCCCGGCAGCGACAGCACCAGCGCCAGCTTCGCCATCGCCGTCACCCCGGTCAACGACGCCCCGGTGGTCAGCCAGTCGGGTTCGGCCATTGCCGTGTCCGATCCCCTGGCCCCGGTGTCGGTGGATGGCTTCAGCGTCGCCGACAAGGACATCTCCGGCGACGCTGGCAACCTGACGGTGGACGAACAGAATTTTGTGCAGGTGACGGTGCGCCTGCTGGACGAGAACGGCAATCCGTTGGCTGTCGGCAGCTATGCCGGCGTGGTGCTGGAAGTGGCCGCCAATGGTGGGCTGGTCATCGACGGCACCCTGGACGGCACCAATGCCGCCCTGCAGATCCGCGGCACCCTGGCCGAGGTGAACACCGCCCTGGCCGGGTTGAAGCTGACCCTGGGCAGCACGCTGGGCGACGCCGACCATCCCTACAAGGTGCAGGTGGTCGCCGACGACCGCATCCGCGACCTCAACACCGGCGTGCTGGACAGCAGCGGCATCGACGCCAACGGCGGCGAGCAGAACAATTCCAACGGCGGCACCAGCGCCCAGGCGGTGCCCACCACTGAACTGAACGCCTATAGCGGCGCCGTGCCGGCCGTCTACAACCTGGCCGCCGCCACCCGCATCATCTGGCCGTCCTCGGGCAACGAGGCGCCCACCGTGGGCAAGTCGTCGGCCGCGACGGTGAACGAAGACATCCGCACCTTCGTCGGCGGGGATTTCACCATCACCGACACCGAATCCGACAATTTCGGCCTCAAGGTGCGGGTGACCCTGAGCACCGGCGGCAACGGTACCCTGGGCGTCGGCGGCGCCACGGCGCAGAACGGCAGCACGCTTTCCAGTGTGACCGTGGTCAGCGGCGACGAAACCGGGACGCTGGTGCTGGAAGGCACGGCCGGCGACATCGAGGCACTACTGAACAACGCCACCAACGGCCTGCATTTCACCTCGGCGGCCGACGACAATAGCGACCACAACGGGGCCGCTGCCGGCGATGTGACCGTGACGGTGACCATCGACGAATACCAGGCCGCCACCACCTTCGGCATGACGCCGCAGACGGCCAGCGCCAGCTTCGGCATCGCCGTCACCCCGGTCAACGACGCCCCGGTGGTCAGCCAGTCGGGTTCGGCCATCGCCGTGTCCGATCCCCTGGCCCCGGTGTCGGTGGATGGCTTCAGCGTCGCCGACAAGGACATCTCCGGCGACGCCGGCAACCTGGCGGCGGGGGAACAGGACTTCATGCAGGTGACGGTGCGCCTGCTGGACGAGAACGGCAATCCACTGGCCGCCGGCAGCTATGCCGGCATGGTGCTGGAAGTGGCCGCCAATGGCGGGCTGGTCATCGACGGCACCCTGGACGGCACCGATGCCGCCCTGCAAATTCGTGGCACCCTGGCCGAGGTGAATACCGCCCTGGCCGGGTTGAAGCTGACCCTGGGCCACGGACTCGGCAATGCCGACTATCCCTACAAGGTGCAGGTGGTCGCCGACGACCGCATCCGCGACCTCAATACCGGCGTGCTGGACAGCAGCGGCATCGACGCCAACGGCGGCGAGCAGAACAATTCCAACGGCAGCACCAGCGCTCAAGCGGTGCCCACCACTGAACTGAACGCCTATAGCGGCGCCGTGCCGGCCGTCTACAACCTGGCCGCCGCCACCCGCCTCATCTGGGCCAACGATTTGCCCAGCGTGGGCAAGTCGTTGGCCGAGACGGTGAACGAGGACATCCGCACCTTCGTGGGCGGGGATTTCGCCATCGCCGACACCGAATCCGACGATTCCGGCCTCAAGGTGCGGGTGACCCTGAGCACCGGCGGCAACGGCGTCTTGAGCATTGGCGGATCGACGGCCCAGAACGGTAGTACCATTTCCAACGTGACCGTGGTCAGCGGCGACGAGACTGGGACGCTGGTGCTGGAAGGTACGGCCAGCGATATCGAGGCGCTGCTGAACAACGCCACCAACGGCCTGCATTTCACGTCGGCAGCCGACGACAACGGCGACCATAACGGCGCCGCCGCCGGCGATGTGACCGTGACGGTGACCATCGACGAATATCAGGCCGCCGCCACCTTCGGCGTGACGCCGCAGACGGCCAGCACCAGTTTCACCATCACCGTGAACCCGGTGAACGACGCGCCGGTTCTGGCCGGCACCTCGCTCGATCCCACCGCCAGGATCTCCTCCAGCGGGGCGGGGACCACCACGGTGGCACTGGTCACCGGCGCCAGCGCTTCCGACGTGGATCTGGCCGATGCCGGTGTGTCGTCGTTCGGCGGCGGCACGCTGACCATCCACTTCACCGACGGCTACCAGCCCGGCGACCGCCTGACCCTGGCCGGCAGTCCGGCGGGCGTGGCCTCGGTGGCGGGCGGTTCGGGCAACGACCTGGTGGTCACCCTCACCGCCGATGCCACCGCCGCCGACGTCAAGGCCATCATCGAGGCGTTGCGCTACCGCTCGGTGGATGCCGATCCCACCAACGGCAACACCGACACCTCGCGCGCCTTCAGCATCGTGCTCAACGACGGCAACAACGACGACGGCGCCAGCCACAATGCCGGTGGCCCCGCGGCGCTGAACTCCAACGCGCTGACCGGCATCATCACCTTGGGCTTCACCTTGCCCGAGGCCACCGACAACGCCGCTACCGTGGTGCGGAACAGCAGCGAGAGCGACAGCGGCAACCTGCTGACCGACGATGACGGGGCCGGGGTGGACAGCGATCCGGAGGCCGATCCGCTGACCGTCACCGACGTGGACGGCACCGCGGTTCCCGGCACGGGCTCGGTGACCGTCACCGGAACCTACGGTACCCTGACCGTGGCCGCCGACGGCAGCTACACCTATCAGCTCGATCCCGCCAATCCGGCGGTGGCGGCGCTGGCGGGCAGCGACACCCTGGCCGAGAGCTTCACTTACGCCATCACCGACGGCAACCGTACCGACAGCGCCCAACTGGTGGTCACCATCAAGGCGCCGCCGGCCCCGCCGGCCGAACCGCCCGTGGTGGTGACGCCCATCGACACCAAGCCGCCGGTGACGCCGCCCACGGAGCCGGCCCCGCCGGCCCCGCCGCCGCCGACCTTGTACACGCCGCCGTCGGTGGTGACCGGGCCGCCCCCGGCCACCGGCACCAATATCGGCAACGCCGTCGGCCTGGGCGGCGACAGGCAGCCCGGCCCGTCGGAACTGCGCGGCTTCGCCGACCGCCCGATGGAATATGCCCGCACCTGGGGCGGCGAGCGTCCCAGCGACTGGGACCTGATGCTGGTGGGATCGGTGAGCAACCGCTTCATCATTCCCAACCAGCCCAGCGCCATCGAGGTGCCGCCCAACATCTTCCGGCACACCAATCCCAACGAGCCGCTGGCGTTCGAGGCCAGCCGGCCCGACGGCAGCCCGCTGCCCAAGTGGCTGAGCTTCGATGCCCGCAACCTCACCTTCCGGGGCGTTCCGCCCGATTCGGCCAAGGGGGCGGTGGACATCGTCATTACCGCCAAGGACACCAAGGGCAACAAGGCCGAAGCCCAGTTCCGCATCCTGGTCGGTCAGAACGTGGGCGAGGGCATGCCGGTCCAGGACGGCACCCGCCCGCCGCAGCAGGGAGCGGAGGGGGAGCCGCAACGTCCCGGCCCTGAGCAGCAAGGCCGGGCCGATGAGGGTGAGGGCTGGGACGCCTCGCTGACCGTGGGCCGGTCGGCATTCTCCACGCAGTTACGCGAAGCCGGGCGCATGGGGGTGCTGGCACAGGCGCGGGCACTGCTCGACGCCATCCGCCAGCCCGGTGCCTGATAACAGTCAAGAGGGGGTTATGACAGCCGTGAAACGCACACTCGCCGTATTGCTCGCCACCACCGCGCTGGGGGCCTGCTCGCTCACGCCCGAACCCATCACCAATGCCGAGCATTTCCAGCGGGCGAAAGAGGATTACAAGGAGCTGTACGCCGGCTACCTGCCGGTGACCAAGCCGCTGACCCTGGAAGAGGCGGTGGCCCGCGCGCTCAAGTACAATTACGACAACCAGCTCGCCCGCGTGGAAACCAACCTGCAGGAGCGCCAGCTCGATCTGGCCCTGTCGCAGATGCTGCCGCGCCTTGCCGCCGATGCCGGCTACAACTGGCGCAGCAACAACGGCTCGTCGCAAAGCATTTCCGAGATCACGCGCCAGCAATCGCTGGATTATTCCTATTCGCAGGAACGCCAGCACACCACCGCCGATCTGCAATTCTCGTGGAGCATGCTGGACCTGGGGGTCAGCTATTTCCAGGCCCGCCAGCAGGGCTACCGCGCCTTCGTGGCGGTGGAGCGCCGGCGCAAGGTGATCAATACCCTGGTCAAGGAAACCCGGGGCGCCTATTGGAAGGCGGTGTCGGCCCAGCGACTGCTGCCCAAGCTGGAGCCCATCCTGGCCCAGGCGGAAGGCGCGCTCGCCGCCTCGCGCAAGGCCCAGGCCGATGCGCTGCAGCCGCCGCTGCAGGCGCTGGAATACCAGCAGAACCTGTTGCAGGTGATCAGCCAGCTCAAGCGCATCCGCACCGATCTGGTCAGCGCCAAGGCCCAGTTGGCGGCCCTGATCAACGTGCCCCCCACCTCGGAACTGGCCCTGGCGACCCTGGGCGACGACGTGCAGGCCCCCAGCCCCATCCAGGTAGACATGGCGCGGCTTGAGGAGGTCAGTCTGGCCATGCGCCCCGAACTGCGCGAGGAAGCCTATCAGGAGCGCATCGACCGGCAGGCGGTGCACAAGGAAATGGTGAAGATGATGCCGGGCGTCACCTTCATGGCCAGCCTGAACCAGGATTCCAACAAGTACCTGTACCGCGACGCCTGGGCCGAGGCCGGGGTGCGCGCCTCCTATAATCTGGTCAACCTGATCCAGGGGCCGCAGGCCATCGAGGCCGCCGAAGCGGCGGTGGAGGTGTCCAAGACCCGGCGCCTCGCGGTCAGCGTCGCCGTGCTGACCCAGGTCAATCTGGCCTATCAGCAATACCTGCGCTCCATCGAGACGCTGGAGACCGCCGCCGACGTCGACAAGGTCCAGCGCCAGATTTCCCGGACCGTGGCCGATGCCAACCTGGCCAACGCCCAGTCGGACATGGAACGCATCCGCCGCTTCCTGACCGCCACCGCCGCCGAGTTGGAGCGCGACCGGGCGCTGTCGGATATGCACCAGTCGCTGGGCAATCTGTACGCGGCGGTGGGTATCGATCTGGTTCCGCCCACCGTGGACACCAACGATCTGGGCAAACTGGTGGGCGCGGTGTCGGCGGCCATCCATGACTGGGAATCGGGCCATATGCCCCTGCCCGAAATCCCCGCCGCCGCCGCTGACGCGCCCTCGGCGCAGCCGGCATCGTGACGGTGCGGTTTCTTCTTGTCGCTTTCGCGGTTGCCGGCATGGTGCCGGCGGGTGCCCTGGCCGGTGACCCCTCCCCCCAAGCCGGTCGGGGCACCCATCACCGCGCCGGCGAAACGGGACTTCTCGAAGGAGCTGGACCTGCCCCAGCCCGAGGTGGAGCGGGACATCCGCGTCCAGGTCACCGCCGTGACCGCCACGACCATCGGGGCCGGCATGGCCGGGCGTCTGGTTCAGTTTCCGCTCAAGGATGGCGATCGTTTCAAGCAGGGGCAGGTGCTGGCCCGCTTCGACTGCGCGGCGCAGGATGGCGCCCTGGCCCGCGCCCGCGCCGGCCAGGAAAAGCGGCGCAAGGTCTTCGAAATTCAGGAAAAGCAGCGCCAACTGGGGACCAACAGCGCCTTGGAATTCGAGGTGGCGGCGGCGGAAGCGCGCGAAGCGGGGGCCGAGGTGGCCGCCGCCCAGGCCATGGCCGGTCGCTGCGTCATCGCCGCCCCCTTTCCCGGCCGGGTGGCGGCGGTGATGGCGCGCGAATACCAGCATGTGCCGGAAGGCGCCCCACTGCTGGAAATCCTCAGCGACCGCGACCTGGAACTGGAGATGATGGTCCCGTCGCGCTGGCTGGCATGGCTCAAGATCGGTGTCCGCTTCGAGATCGCGGTGGACGAAACCGGGCGGACCTATCCCGCCACCCTGGCCCGCATGTCGGGCAAGGTGGACGCCGTCAGCCAATCCATCAAGGTCTATGGCCGCGTGGTGGGGGCTGCCGATGACCTGCTGCCGGGCATGAGCGGCCGCGCCCTGTTCAAGCCGCCGTCATGAGCGCCGGCCTGAACCATCAATTGCTGCGCCTGTCGGGCCTGCTGCATCTGCAGCAACGGACGCGGGCCTGTTCCGCCGCCGAACTGGCCTTTCTGATGGTCAACGACACCGCCACGGTGGTTCCCTGCCAGCAGGCGGTGCTGTGGCGGCGTGACGGGGATGGCATGGGCCGGGTGGCGGCCCTCTCGGGCACCGCCGGCACCGATCCTGCCGCGCCCTATGTGGGTTGGCTGGCCCAGGTGCTGCCCCTGCTGGACAAGGATGAGGGGGCCGCCCCGAGCCCGGTGGATGTGGCCGCCCTGCCCGCCGCCCTCGCCCGGGATTGGAGCGAATGGCTGCCGCCCCATACCGTGTGGTGTCCGCTCGATGCCGGTCATGGGATGGTGCTGGGTGGGCTGCTGCTGGCCCGTTCCCAGCCCTGGGCCGAGGGCGACCTGCAGGTGTTGTCCATGCTGGCGGGCGCCTATGCCCAGTCCTGGCTGTTGTCCAGCCGGGCGGGGGCGGCACCGCCCTGGCGCGACCGGGCGCGCCGCCATCGCCGGGGCATCGCCATCGCCGCCGCTGCGGTAACCGTGCTGGCCTTGCTGCCGGTGCGCCAATCGGTTCTGGTCCCCGCCGAGGTGGTGCCCATGGCACCCATGCTGGTGCGGGCGCCGTTCGAAGGCGTGGTGGACGCCATCGCCGTCGCCCCCAATGCCCAGGTGGCCGAGGGGCAGGTGCTGGTCGCCCTGGATACCACCCAGTTGCGCACCCGTCTGCGGGTCGCCGCCAAATCCCGCGAGATCGCCGAGGCGGAATACGGCCAGACGGCGCAGCAGGCGCTGTCCGATCCCTCGGTCAAGGGCAAGCTGGCGCTGCTGCAAAGCAAGATCGCCCAGCAGGCGGCGGAAGTCGCCTTCGTGGAGGAACAGTTGCGCCGCGCCGAGATGGCCGCGCCAAGTGCCGGCATCGCCGTGTTCGACGATCCCAACGACTGGATCGGGCGCCCGGTGGCGACGGGCGAGCGCATCATGATGGTGGCCGACCCGGCCCAGGTCGAACTGGAAATCCACGTTCCCGTGGCCGACGTCGCCACCTTCGACGAAGGGGCGCAGACGGTGTTCTTTCCCAACGTTTCCCCCGACCGTCCGGCGGATGCCCGTCTGGTTTTCGCCAGTCACGCCAGCCAGCCCACCGCCGAGGGCGTGCTGGCCCACCGCTTCCGCGCCCGGTTCGACGGCGGCGAGTCCTTGCGGCTGGGAATGAAGGGAACGGCCAAGATCTACGGTGCGCGCCGGCCATTGCTGCTGTGGCTGTTGCGCCGGCCCCTCGCGCAGGTGCGGCAATGGCTGATGCTGTAGCGGCCCTGCGGCTGCCGCCCCTGCGCGAGGACATCCGGCTGTTGCCAGGGCCGTCCACCCTGGAAGGGGCGCCAACCTGGACCCTGCATGACCCGGCGGCGCATCGCTTCCTGCGCATCGGCTGGGCCGAGTTCGAAATTCTCAGCCGGTGGGGGCTGGGCGATGCCCAGGCCGTGTCGCGGTCGATCTCGGCGGAAACCATGCTGACCGTCTCGCCCGCCGACGTGTTGGAGGTGGGCCGCTTCTGCGAAAAGGCAGACCTGCTGTGGTCGGGCGGCGAGGCCGGGGCGGGGCGTCTGCTGGCGCAACTGGCGGCGCGGCGGGTGTCGGCGGCCAAATGGCTGCTCAAGAATTATCTGTTCCTGCGCATCCGGCTGCTCGATCCCGATCGCCTGCTGTCGGCCTTGCTGCCCTGGGTGGCCTGGGCATTCCACCCGCTGTTTCCGCTGGGGCTGCTGCTGGCCGCCGGCGGCGGCCTTTATCTGGTGGGCCGGCAGTGGGAACGTTTCACCCATACCCTGTCGTGGGCCTTCACCCTTGAGGGGGCGGCGGTCGCCGCCTTGGCGCTGTCCCTGACCAAGGTGGCGCACGAGATGGGGCATGGGCTGGCGGCGAAACGGTTCGGCTGCCGGGTGCCGGCCATGGGCGTGGCGCTGCTGGTGCTGTGGCCAGTGCTGTGGACCGATGTCACCGACGCCTGGAAGCTGACCGACCGGCGTCAGCGGCTGTCCATCGACGCCGCCGGCATGGCGGCCGAAATCATCCTGGCCGTGGCGGCCTCGCTGCTGTGGGCGGTGCTGCCTGACGGGCCGGGGCGGTCGGCCATGTTCCTGCTCGCCGGCTCCACATGGCTGCTCACCCTGGCGGTGAACCTGAACCCGCTGATGCGGTATGACGGCTATTTCCTGCTGTCGGACCTGCTGGACGAGCCCAACCTGCAGGACCGCTCTTTCGCTTTGGCCCGCTGGTGGCTGCGCGAGCGCCTGTTCGGCTTCGGCGACGCCCCGCCGGAAAACCCGCGTCCGGGCCGCCGCAACCTGCTGGTCGCCTATGCCTTGGCGGTGTGGGTGTACCGCTTCTTCCTGTTTCTGGGCATCGCGCTGCTGGTCTACCACTTGGCCTTCAAGCTGCTGGGGCTGTTCCTGATGGCGGTGGAGATCGGGTGGTTCATCCTGCGTCCCATCTGGGCGGAGTTGGGAGTATGGCGCCTGCGCCGGGCCGATGTGCGGTGGAAGCGCAACACCGTTGTCTTCGCCGCGTTCGGCACGGTGCTCCTTCTGGCGTTGCTGCTGCCGTGGTACGGGCATGTGTCGGCGCCGGCGCTGTTGCGCCCCGAACGGCAGACCACCCTGTACACCGCCCAGCCCGGGCAGGTGGTGCAGGTTGCAGGGGAAGGGCAGGTGGTGGCGGAGGGGACGCCGCTGTTCGTGCTGCAATCCCCGGACCTGGAGTTCCGCCGCCGCAAGGCCGAAGCGCAGATCGAGGGATTGCGAAACCATCTCGCCGGTCTGTCTTTCGCGGGCCGCATGGCCGAGGAAAGCGAAGTGGCGTGGCAGGAACTGGGAAAGGCGGTGGCCGAACTGGGCGACGTGGCCGCCGCCATGGATGTTCTGGCCGTGCGGGCGCCGTTCGCCGGCGTGGTGGCGGATGTTCCCACCCCCTGCGCATCGGCACCTGGATGGGGAAGCACGAGCCGCTGGGGATCCTTCTGGACCCGTCATCGGCGCTGGTCGAGGCCTATGTGGCGGAATCCGATCTGGGCCGGCTGAGCGAAGGCGTTGCTGCGACCTTCTACGCCGAGAACGGCGAGACGGTGATCCCTTTGCGCCTGCAGGCCATCGACCGGCTGTCCACCCGCGAGGTCACCGTGCCGGAATTGGCCTCGGTCAACGGCGGCGGCATCGCGGTGCGCCAGGATTCCGCCAAACGACTGGTGCCTGAAGCCTCCATCTACCGGCTGCTGCTGAAACCCGCCGTCGAACCGCTCCCGCCACGGGCCGGGCGGCGGCGCGGCACCGTGGTCATGGATGCTCAGCCGGAAAGCCTGCTGCTGCGCCTGTGGCGCAACGCCGTTTCCGTGGTGATCCGCGAAAGCAATCTGTGAACGGAGAGCAGTGATGCTCACGCCGTTTCAAGGCCGCTCCGGAAACCGGGGGTTTCCAGCCAGATCCATGGTGCCCGGCTTTATATGAGAGTGGCGTCCCGGAAGGGATTCGAACCCCTGACCTACGGTTTAGGAAACCGTTGCTCTATCCTGCTGAGCTACCGGGACGCGGGTGCCGGTGGGCGATGGGGTGCGTTATAGCATTGCCACGGCGCGGCGACAAACCCCGCGACGGGGGCGGGGCGTCGCCATTTTGTCGCTTGCCTCGCGCGGCGCCTTCGGTCATGGTCCGCCCCCCAAAAGACCCCGTCATCGTGAGGGAGGACAAGGATGAGCGGCTTTCGCACCCATGACGGCCAGCATTCGGACCGCATGCCCATCAAGCGTTCGGTCGAGGAGAAGAAGCGCTTGCTGCTGCAGTCTCAAGGAGCAGCAGGCGGCACTGAAGCCGTGGGTGGCCGAGGCGGTGAAGACTTCGCTGGCCAAGCGTATCGCCGATCTGGAGGCGGAGCCTGCGCGCCGCCGCGCCACGCCGCTGACGGCGCCGTCCGCTCCCCGTCCCGCCGCCACCGCTGGCGGGGCGGCTGGGGGTGGGGCTATGATGGCGGCGCCATGGCCGCCCTGTGTCGAGACTGCTGCATCCCGTTCCGCTCGGGACCCGATTGCCCCCGCTGCGGCTCGCGGCGGGTGGTGGAGCATGGCGAGCTTCTCGACCTTTCCATCGCTCATATCGATTGCGACGCCTTTTACGCCTCGGTGGAGAAGCGCGACAATCCCGACCTGGCCGACAAGCCGGTGATCGTCGGCCATCCCGGCGGCCGCGGCGTGGTCACCACCGCCTGCTACGTGGCGCGCCGCTTCGGCCCGCGCTCGGCCATGCCCATGTTCAAGGCGCTGGAACTGTGCCCCCATGCGGTGGTGATCCCGCCCGACATGGCCAAGTACCGCCGCGTCTCACAGGCCATCCGCGAGCTGCTCCACAAGGCGACACCCCTGGTGGAGCCGCTTTCCCTCGACGAAGCCTATCTCGACCTGTCGGCCGAGGCGCGCCTGGTCGAGCGTCCGCCGGCGGTGCTGCTGGCCCGGCTGGCCCGCGCCATCGAGCGGCGGGTGGGCATCACCGTGTCGGTGGGTCTGTCCTACAACAAGTTCCTGGCCAAGATGGCCAGCGACCGCAACAAGCCACGCGGCTTCTCGGTTATCGGCCGGGCCGAGGCGGTGGATCTGCTGGCTCCCATGCCGGTGGGGGCGCTGTTCGGCGTCGGCGCCGCCACCGCCCGGCGCATGGAGGAGGCCGGGATCACCACCATCGGCCAGTTGCAGACCATGCCCGAGGCGGATTTGACCGCCCGGTTCGGCCGCTTCGGCCGTACCTTGTTCCTGATGGCGCGCGGCGAGGATGGCCGGCGGGTGCAGCCCGACCGGCCGGCCAAGAGCGTCTCCAACGAAACCACTTTCGCCCGCGACATTCGCGAGCCCGCGCGCCTGCTGGCGGCCTTGGCGCCGCTGGCGGAGAAGGTGGCGGGGCGGCTGGAGCGGTCGCAACTGGCCGGGCAGACCGTGGTGCTGAAGCTGAAGACGGCGGATTTCAAGCTGCTGACCCGCAACCATCGTTTGGCGGTGCCCTCCGCCCGGGCCGAAATCCTGCTGCAGGTGGGGGCCGCCATGCTGGAGCGCGAAGCCGACGGTCGTGCCTTTCGGTTGATCGGGATCGGGGTGGCCGATCTGTGCGCATCTAATCAGGCCGATCCGCCCGATTTGTTCGGTGGATGAAGGACTCTCGACAATGATCGGACCGGCAGGGTATGAACAGAATCCCGGTTATGTTTGTCATAAGGGTCTTCCATCATGAGCCTGTTCGGCCGCCGCGCCCGTGGGATCGATGTCACCCCCGGTGATATCTTTCGCAAGGCCGGAACTTACGGCGGGGATTGGGTGGTCGAGCGCGTCTTCGACTATCCCGACATCCCCCGCCATGTCCGTCTGGTCGAACGCCAGGGCGCCCGCGCCATGACCGTGGCGGCGTCCATGCTGTTCGACCCGGAATGCTTCAGCCCGGTGGGGTACGGCGCCGAGGAATAGGCGGCGCCATCCCACCTTAAAGCATTTTGCGTTCTGACGCGGTCAGGGTGCCAAATGCGACAAGCCCGCGCGGCGTTCGAGCGGCCCCCGGAGGGGGCGCCACAGGCAGACTCCAGAGGCGGTTCCGCGTGAGCGGAAACAACCCTAGGCGCGGTAGCGGTGCAGATAGGTGGGCAGCACCGCCTCGGCGGCGACCGGGGTGATGCCCAGCTCCACCAGGCCCGGCTTGCCGCCGCGCACCACATTGTCCACCCGCAGCAGCTTGACCTGATCGGGGGTCAGCGGTGGCGTGGGCAGCCATTGCAGGAAAGCCGCCTGCAGGCGGGCGGCGGCGAAAGGCAGCGGCATCAGTCGCGGTCGCAGCCCGGTGACCCGCAGGATCAGTTCCAGCACTTCCTTGAAGGTATAGCGGCGCGGGCCGCCCAATTCGAAGATCCTGCCCGACAGGCGGGGGTCCTCCACCGCCTTGACGATGGCGTCGGCCACGTCGCCCACATAGACCGGCTGGAAGGTGGGGCCGCCCGAACCGAACCAGTCGATGGCGTAGCCGCCCTCGGTATGGATCAGCTTGAAGCCGTCGCCGGTGAACACCGGCAGCACCGGCGACAGCCGCGCCAGCTTGGCGAAGCGGTTGAAGAAGTCGTCGTCGGGGCCGAACACCACCGACGGGCGGATGATGGTGGCTCCCGGGAAGGCGGCCTGCACCGCCTCTTCCCCCAGCGCCTTGGTGCGGGCATAGGCCGACGGCGAGTTCTTGTCGGCCCCCAGCGCCGACATGTGCACCAGCCGGTTGACGCCAGCATCGCGCGCCGCCTGGGCCACGTTGGCGGCGCCCTGGCGGTGGACGGCGTCGAAGCGGGTGCGGCCCTTCTCGAACAGGATGCCCACCAGATTGACCACGGCGTCGGCTCCAGCCAGCGCGTTGCGCACCGAGTCCGGATTGGTGACGTCGGCATGGATGGGATTGACCTGGCCGGGATCGCCCATGGGCTTGAGGAAGCCGGCCGCCGCCGGGTGGCGCACTGCGGCGCGCACGATCCAGCCCTTCGCCGCCAGGCGCCGTACCACCTGGGTGCCGATGAAGCCGGACCCGCCGAAGACCGTCACCACCTTGCGCATGTGGACCTCCGCCTCTCCCGTGCCGGCCCGTCGCGCCAGCTTATGTCATTGGGCGCAAAGGCTATTCGTTTCAACCTGCGAACGCAACGGCGCTGGCCTCGGGCATGGGGGCGGAAAAAAATCGCGAAGGGCGAAAAAACCTCGTTGACAGCCGGAGGCGATCCGAATATTTCTCTGCGCCTCGGCGGGGATGCCCCGCTGGACCACCTGCCCAGGTGGCGGAATTGGTAGACGCGCACGGTTCAGGTCCGTGTGCCGCGAGGCGTGAAGGTTCGAGTCCTTTCCTGGGCACCATACTTCCCGGTGACTACCGACACCGGGAGCCAAGCCCCCCAGGGGGCGATGCCAAACGGCTCCTCCGGGGACAATCCTGAAGGAGCCGTTCGCATGTCTATCACCTACCATATCGGCGACCTTCCCGCGTCCGTCGATCTCGGCCCGGTGGTCGCCGTGGACAGCGAGACCATGGGGCTGTCCCTCCACCGCGACCGGCTGTGCGTCGTCCAGCTGTCGGGCGGCGACGGCACCGCCCACGTGGTGCATTTCCCCACCCCGGTCTACGACGCCCCCAACCTGAAGCGCCTGCTGGCCGATCCGGCGGTGACCAAGCTGTTCCATTTCGCCCGCTTCGACCTGGCCATGATCCAGCGGCACCTGGGGGTGCAGTGCCAGCCGGTGTGGTGCACCAAATTGGCGTCCAAGCTGACCCGCACCAATACCGACCGCCACGGGCTGAAGGATTTGTGCCGCGACCTCATCGGCGTGGACTTGTCCAAGCAGCAGCAGACCTCGGACTGGGGCGCGCCGGAGCCGAGCGCGGAGCAACTGGCCTATGCCGCCTCGGACGTGCTTTACCTGCACCAGCTCAAGGCCAAGCTGGACGTCCTGCTCGACCGCGAAGGGCGGCGCGAGGTGGCCGAGGCCTGCTTCCGCTTCCTGCCCACCCGCGCCGCCCTGGACCTGCTGGACTGGGACGAGGTGGACATCTTCTCCCACTGATGGGAAGGAGGGCGGGCAAATCGCCCACCCCATCCTCTTTTGACCTTTCGATTGGCGGCGCGATTCGTATAGTGAGGGGCCGCGCGCCGTTTTGGCGCGGTGCTTGCAAGTTCAGTAGGGCTCCGTTCATGACCGTCCACGTGCCGGACGACGCTTCCGTCTCCGCCGACATCGCTTCCGGCCGCCGCGTGCTCAAGGCCGAGGCCGCCGCCCTCGAAGCCCTGGCCGATCTGCTGGGCGCCGCCTTCGTGGCCGCAGTGGAGGCGCTGGCCGCCGCCTCGGGCCGCGTGGTGGTGTCGGGCATGGGCAAATCGGGCCATGTGGCGCGTAAGATCGCCGCCACCCTGGCCAGCACCGGCACACCCGCCTTCTTCGTCCATCCCGGCGAGGCCAGCCATGGCGACCTGGGCATGATCATGCCGGGTGACGCGGTGGTGGCCTTGTCCAATTCGGGTGAGACGCCGGAGCCTGGGCGACATCGTCGCCTATACCCGCCGCTTCGAGATTCCGCTGGTGGCCATCACCTCGCGCGGGGGCAGCACCCTGGCCAACGCCGCCGACGTGGCGCTGATCCTGCCGCCGGTCCCCGAGGCCTGTCCCATGGGGCTGGCTCCCACCACCTCCACCACGCTGATGCTGGCCCTGGGCGACGCCCTGGCGGTGGCGTTGCTGGAACGCAAGAATTTCACCGCCGCCGATTTCCGCGTCTTCCACCCCGGCGGCAAGCTGGGCCAGCGCCTGCTGAAGGCCGCCGACCTGATGCATGGCGGCGATGCGGTGCCGGTGGTCGCGCCCGACGCTCCCATGTCCGAGGTGCTGCTGGTCATGACCGCCAAGCGCCTGGGCTGTGCCGGCGTGACCGAAGATGGCCGCTTGGTCGGCATCATCACCGACGGCGACCTGCGTCGCCACATGCAGGCCGGGCAGTTGCAGGACGGGCTGCTGTCCCGCCCGGCCCGCGACATCATGACTCCGGGCCCCAAGACGGTGCCGCCGTCCATGCTGGCCGCCGAGGCCCTGCGCATCATGAATGCCAAGGCCATCACCGCCTTGTTCGTGGTCGATGACGGCCGGCCGGTGGGCGTGCTGCACGTGCACGACCTGCTGCGCTCGGGCGTGGCGTGACCGGCGGGGCCGCCATGAGCCTGCACGCCGACGCCGATCTGCGCCCGCCGCCGCCGCCCCGGCGCCGGCCGCGCGTGGCTCATCCGGCGCGGGCCGGCGGGCATCACCGCTATACCCGTTTCGTCGGTGCCATGAAGCTGGTGCTGCCGGCCTTGGCGGCGCTGTTGCTGGGCTTGGTGGTCGCTTGGCCCAGGCTGACCGCCCGCGACGACCGCTTCCAGATCGGCTTCGCTCAGCTGTCGCCGTCGTCGGTGGAAAGCCTGTCCATGGTCAACGCCCGCTTTTTCGGCATCAACCGGCGCAATCAGCCGTTCAGCCTGACCGCCGACGTGGCGACCGAGGACGAGCCCGGCGCCGGGCTGATCGTGCTGGACCAGCCCAAGGCGGATTTTCTGACGCCGGGCGGCAAGGGCGTCTACGTAGAGGCTCGGCGCGGCTTCTACCGCCAGAAGGAGCAGACGCTGGATCTGGAGGGCGAGGTCAGCCTGTTCCACGAGGACGGCTACGAGATGCACACCGAGAAGGCCCATGTGGATCTCAAGACCTCCATGGCCGAGGGCGACGTTCCGGTCAACGGCCACGGCCCCCAGGGGCGCATCGACGGCCAGGGGTTCCGCATCCTCGACAACGGGGCGCAGGTGATGGTGACCGGCAGGTCCAGCATGAATCTGAAGGGGGCTGGCTCGAAATGATGCGTTTTTCCCCCGCCGCCCTGGCGCTGGCCGCCTTGCTGTTCGGGTCTTCCTGCGCCCTGGCGCAGGGCTTCAACATGGCCCAGGGCAACGACAGCGAGATTCAGGTCTATGCCGACAACGGCATCGAATGGATATCCGAGGCCACCCGAGTGGTGGCGCGGGGCAACGCCAAGGCCATCCGCGGGACGGTGACGGTGACCGCCGACACCCTGACCGCCTATTACCGCGAAGGCCCCAAGGGCAACGAGATCTGGCGCCTGGACGCCGACGGCAACGTCACCATCACCACCCCCACCGAGACCGCCACCGGCTACAAGGGCACCTACGACCTGGACAAGGCCATCTTCGTGCTGCGCGGCACCCCGGCCAAGCTGGTCACTCCCACCGATACGGTGACCGCCAACGAGACGCTGGAGTACTGGGAGCGCGAGCGCATGGCGGTGGCGCGCGGCGACGCCTTCGCCACCAACCAGGACAAGAGCATCAAGGCCGACGTGCTGACCGCCCATTTCAGGGATAAGGGCGCCGCCCCCGCGGCCGGGAAGCCGCCGGCGAAGGCGGACGCCGCCGGCCAGGGCAGCAGCCTGGAATTGCAGCGCGCCGACGCCTATGGCCATGTGGTGCTGACCACGCCGAAGGAGCAGGTGACCGGCGACCGCGGCGACTACAACCTGGAAAGCGGTATCGCCACGGTCTCGGGTTCGGTTAAACTGGTCCGCGAAGGCAACGAGCTGAACGGCGGCTTCGCCCACGTCAATCTCAACACGGGCATCAGCAAGCTGTTCGGCGCGGCACCCGGTAGCAAGGGGGGCGATACCCGCGCCCACGGAACTTTCATCCCCGAGAAGAAGGACACCGAGAAGCGGCGCGCCGTCTTCCAGGGGGCCGGGCCGACCCAGGACGAGCCGCCGCCGGCGGGGGCTGGGGGCGCCGGGGACGGCGCGGGAAGGCACTAAAGGAATGCGGATGGACGCGATCGATTCCACCGAAAGGGCTGCGGCCGACGACATGTCCGCCGCCTCCAAGCCGGTGGCGGAAGGCAGTGGTCTCAGGGCCCGCAATATCGGCAAGAATTTCAAGCGGCGCACGGTGTTGCGCGACGTCTCCATCGGCGTGCAGCGGGGCGAGGCGGTCGGCCTGCTCGGACCCAACGGCGCCGGCAAGACCACCTGCTTCTACTGCATCACCGGCCTGATCAATCCCGATGCCGGCGCCATCGAACTGGACGGTCACGACATCACCGGCTTGCCCATGTATCGCCGCGCCCGCCTGGGCATCGGCTATCTGCCGCAGGAAGCCTCGATCTTCCGCGGCCTGACCGTCGAGGGCAACCTGATGGCGGTACTGGAGGTGGTGGAGCCCGACCGCGCCGAGCGCGAGGCCCGGCTGGACGAATTGCTGGCGGAGTTCGGCGTCGAACACCTGCGCCGCGCTCCCGCCATGGCCCTGTCGGGCGGCGAGCGCCGCCGCGTGGAAATCGCCCGCGCGCTGGCCTCCAAGCCCCACTTCATCCTGCTGGACGAACCGCTGGCCGGCATCGATCCCATCGCCGTGTCCGACATCCGCGACCTGGTGGCCCACCTGAAGCATCGCGGCATCGGCGTGCTGATCACCGACCACAATGTGCGCGAGACGCTGGACATCATCGACCGCGCCTACATCCTGCACGACGGCACCGTCCTGATGGAGGGGCCGCCGGAAGAAATCGTCGCCCATGAAGGCGTTCGCCGGGTCTATCTCGGCGAGCACTTCAGTCTTTGATCCAGCTCTAGCCCGCAAAAGACGCACGGCCCATGGCGCTTTCCCCCCGGTTGGATCTCCGTCAGACCCAGGCATTGGTGATGACGCCGCAATTGCAGCAGGCCATCAAGCTGCTGCAATTGTCCAACCTTGAGCTCACCGCTTTCATCGAACAGGAACTGGAACGCAATCCGCTGCTGGAGCGCGAGGACGGCGACCGGAACGAGACCACGGGCGAAGCGGGCCTGGATGGCGGCGATTCCGATCCGCGCGAGACGCCTGCCGCGCCTGCCGAGGCGCCCCTGCTGGACGGCATGACCGAAGGTTCGGCAGCCGACGGCATGGACGTGGACTACGACAACCTGTTCAACAACGACAGCGCCTCCGATTCGCTGGACGGCGAGGCCTTCGGCCAGTGGAGCCGCACCGGCGGGTCCGCCAGCTTCGAGGACGGTGAGTCCAACCTGGAGCAGACGCTGGCCGGCAGCGCCACCCTGCGCGACCATCTGGTGGCCCAGCTCAACATGGACATCCTCGATCCCGCCGACCGCCTGATCGGCCTGCACCTTATCGAGATGCTGGACGAGTGCGGCTATCTGGTGGGCGAGCTGGAGGAGGTGGCGGCCAAGCTGTCCTGTCTGCCGGAGCAGGTGGAGGCGGTGCTGGTCCGCATGCAGCGTTTCGATCCGGTGGGGGTGTTCGCCCGCTCGCTGAAGGAGTGTCTGGCTCTGCAGTTGGCCGAGCGCGATCGCCTCGACCCGGCCATGGCGGCGCTGCTGGACAATCTGGAAATGCTGGGCCGGCGCGATCTGGCCGGTCTGATGAAAGTGTGCGGCATCGATGCCGAGGACCTGGCCGAGATGATCGGCGAGATCAAGGCCTTGGACCCGAAGCCCGCGCTCAAGTTCGACCATGCGGTGGCGCAGCCGGTGACGCCCGACGTGCTGATGCGCCGCGCCCAGGACGGCAGCTGGCTGGTGGAGCTGAATTCGGACACGCTGCCGCGCGTGCTGGTGAACGCCCGCTATTACGCCAAGGTGTCCGGCTCGGCCCGCAACAAGGACGAGAAGACCTACCTGTCGGAACGCTTCCAATCGGCCAACTGGCTGGTGAAGTCGCTGCACCAGCGCGCCACCACCATCCTCAAGGTGGCCTCGAGGCTGGTGCACCAGCAGGACGCCTTCTTCCGCCACGGCGTCCAGCACCTGAAGCCGCTGGTGCTGCGCGACATTGCCGGCGCCATCGGCATGCACGAAAGCACCGTCAGCCGCGTGACCTCCAACAAGTACATCGCTACGCCGCGCGGCATCTACGAGCCTGAAGTACTTCTTCACCCAGGCCATCGGCTCCAATGACGGCGGCGACGCCCATTCGGCCGAGGCGGTGCGCCACCGCATCAAGGCGCTGATCGACGCCGAGGGCAAGGCGGTGCTGTCCGACGACCGCATCGTCGAGATTCTCAAGGCCGAAGGCATCGACATTGCCCGCCGGACGGTGGCAAAATACCGCGAGGGCATGAACATTCCCTCTTCGGTGCAGCGCCGCCGCGAGAAGTCGCTGGGGGTATAGGACGGATGGGGGGCGGCCGATACTTGACTCCGGCCGGGTGCGGAACTATGTTCCGGCCCTCCATTGGACCGGTCCGACGGAATGGCCTTAAAATTGGGCTGCGCGAGACCGAGATGTGCGGACAGGCGGGATCCGCGCCAGTGGCCGGGCGGCGGAAATTCATCCGGATGAATTCCGCGCAGGAGCAGGCCGCTGGGTTGTTGAATGGTGCGGTGGTGTCGAAGGTCGGCCGGTGGGCCGGAAACGCGCGCTACACGCTGAGCCCAACAGAGGGTTGCTTTTCATGGACATCGCCGACCTGATCACTCCGGCTGCCGTTATTCCCAATCTACGCGTGACTTCGAAGAAGCAAGCCCTGCAGGACTTGGCCAAGAAGGCGGCCGAGCTGACCGGGCAGAGCGAGCGCGCGGTCTTCGACGTCCTGCTGGAGCGCGAGCGCCTGGGCACCACCGGTGTCGGCAACGGCATCGCCATCCCCCATGGCAAGCTGCCGCAGCTGGATCGTCTGCACGGCCTGTTCGCCCGACTGGAGCGGCCCATCCATTTCGAATCCATCGACGAGCAGCCGGTGGACCTGATCTTCCTGTTGCTGGCCCCGGAAGCCGCTGGCGCCGACCACCTGAAGGCGCTGGCCCGGGTGTCGCGGCTGCTGCGCGACAAGGGCGTGTGCGAAAAGCTGCGCGGCACCGATAACGCCGACGGCCTGTACGCGCTGTTGACTGAATCGCCGGCCAGCCGGGCGGCGTGATCCCCCACCCCTGTGCGTCGGAGCTGTGACATCGGGCGTTCGCCCCTGGTCCCGCACCGCGAAAAGAGCTAGAAAGGGCGCATGAGGACGCTCTACCACCATCCGCTCTGCCCGTTCTCGCGCAAGGTGCGCGTCGTTCTGGCCGAAAAGAAGCTGGAATTCGAAGGGCATCTCGAACGCTATTGGGAGCGCCGCGACGACTTCGTCGCCCTCAATCCGGCGTCCGAGGTGCCGGTGCTGGTGGAAGAGGGCGGCACCGTGCTGGCCGATTCCTCCGCCATCTGCGAATACCTGGACGAGGTTCACCGCGAACCGCCGCTGCTGCCCGCCGAGGCCGCCGCCCGCGCCGAGATTCGCCGCTTGGTGGGCTGGTTCGACGTCAAGTTCCACCGCGACGTCACCGTCAATCTGGTGGGTGAAAAGGTGCACAAGCGCCTCGTCAATACCCACGCCGCTCCCGATTCCCGGCTGATCCGCGCCGGCTTCGCCGCCATCCACCAGCATCTGGACTATATCGGCTGGCTGACCGAGCGGCGTACCTGGCTGGGCGGTTCGCACTATTCCATGGCAGACATCGCTGCTGCGGCGCAGCTGTCCTGCGTCGATTACATCGGCGACGTGCCGTGGGAGAACCATCCCGCCGCCAAGGACTGGTATGCCCGCGTCAAGTCGCGGCCCAGCTTCCGCCCGCTGCTGGCCGACCACCTGCCCGGCGTGCCGCCGCCGCGCCATTACGCGGATTTGGACTTTTGAGATTGCCCTCTCCCGTCCAACGGGAGAGGGAGGGGCCCATGCGAAGCATGGGAGGGTGAGGGAGCCGCACAGCACCTCGTCCTCGGCCCCCTCACCCGGCCTTCGGCCACCCTCTCCCGCGCGCGCGGGGAGGGGATGTTCGTGACGAGGCCATGCGCACCGCATCCATCCTTGCCCTCCTCGCCCTGCTGCTGCTCGCGTTTCCCGCCCGCGCCGAGGTGATCGAACGGCTGCCCACCACCGGCAAGGTGGTGGCGCTGACCTTCGACGCCTGCGAGGCGAAGGGGGCGCCGGCCCATTTCGACCGCGCCATCCTGGACTACCTGGAAGCCGAAAAGCTGCCCTTCACCGTCTTCGCCACGGGACTGTTCGCGCAGCACAACAGGGACGATCTGGCTCGCTTGGCCAAGCTGCCCGAGGCGGAGATCGAGAACCATTCCTTCGACCATCCCCAGCACACGGAACGGTTGGACCTGGATCGTGCCCTGGCCGAAGTGAAGGGGGGCGATGACGCCATCGAGGCGGCCACCGGGCGCCGCCCGGTGTTCTTCCGCTTTCCCGCCGGCAATTACGACGCCGCCACCCTTGCGGCGGTGGAGGGCTCGGGGCACAGGGTGGTGCATTGGCGCTGGCCGTCGGGCGACCCCGCCAAGGGGCTGACGCCCGAGCATCTGCGCGATTGGGTGGTTGCCAAGACCCGGCCCGGCGATATCCTGATCTTCCATGTGAACGGCCGCGCCCCCGCCACCCATGCGGCGCTGCCCCAGGTGGTGGCCGAATTGCGGCGGCGCGGCTATTCCTTCGTGCGTCTGGACGAGGTGTTGAAATGAGTTTGCGCCCGCTGTTCGCCGGCGACGTGGAGGTGCTGGCCCCTGCGCTGGCCGCCATGGACCCGTGGCGCACCCTGGGGTTCACCGCCGCCGGACTGGCCGCCTATCTGGGCCACGAGGATGCCGCCCTGACCCGCATGGTGGTGGAGCGGGACGGCGTGGCGGCGGCGGTGGTGGCGCTGCGCCGGCCATGGCTGCGCGGCCCCTATATCGAGCTGCTGGGCGTGCTGCCGGCGGCCCAGGGCGGCGGCATCGGCCGGCAGTTGGTGGACTGGGCGGCGGTCCAGGGCGGCGGCAATCTGTGGGCCTGCGTCTCCGCCTTCAATGCCCCGGCGCGGGCCTTCTATGCCCGTGCCGGCTTCGCTGAGGTGGCGGTGCTGCCCGATCTGGTGGCGGTTGGCCAGGACGAGGTGTTGCTCAGGCGGCTTCCCGGCCCCGCGCCGACGCCAGCGGCACGCTGACCGAGAACACCGAGCCGCGCCCCGGCGCGGACCGCAGGGTGACGCCGTGGCCGAGCAGGCGGGCCGTGCGCGCCACCACCGACAGGCCCAGCCCCAGCCCGCGCGAGCGGTCGCGGCTGGAATTGCCCACTTGGTAGAAGTCCTCGAACACCTTGTCCTGCTGGTCGGGGGCGATGCCGATGCCGGTGTCGACGACCTGGAACACCAGCATTTCGCCGCGCCTTCGCGCGCCGATCAGGATGCCGCCCTTCTCGGTGTAGCGCACCGCGTTGTGCAGCAGGTTGCGCAGCATGCGCTCCAGCAGCACCGGGTCGGTGACGATCAGGGCGGGACGGGGCAAGGCGCGCAGGCGCAGACCCCGGGCCTCCACCTGGGGCTGGAACTCGCGCGCCAGCCGTTCGATCAGGTCGGCGGCGGAGACCGGGATGGGCCGGGCCGAGACGATGCCGGCCTCCAGGGTGGACACGTCCAGCAGGGTGTTCAGCAATTGCTCGCCGGCGGTCATGGCCTCGTCCAGCTTGGCCGCCACGCTCTCGGCCTTGGGGTCGGTCAGGAACGGCGTCAGCGCCGCCCGGAACAGCCGCATGGCCTGGAAGGGCTGGCGCAGATCGTGACTGGCGGCGGCGAGGAAGCGGGACTTGGCCTCGTTGGCGCGTTCGGCTTCCTCGCGCGCCTGGATCAGTGCCTCCTGCAGCCGGCGCTCGGCGGTGATGTCCACCGCCGCCCCCACCAGGCCGGTGATGTCGCCCTGCTCGTTCATCAGCGGCTCGTACCAGATGTCCACCACCCGGTCGACGCCGCCGCAGCTCAGCCGCAGGGTGTCGCGGTGGCCGAAGCCGGTGGCCAGCACTTCGCGCTGGATGTCCATCAGGCGTTTGGCATCCTCGCCCTGGTAGATTTCGTCGGCGCGCCGGCCGGTGGCCCATTCGGGGTCGACCTTGCCGTTGAACATCCAGATGGAGCGCAGGTCCAGGTCGTAGGCGCACACCGTCACCGGCGAGTGCTTCAGGGCGACGCGGAACCGTTCCTCGCTCATGCGCAGGGCCTCGCGGGCCAGCATCTGGCCGGTGATGTCGGCCATGGTGCCGATGCGGCCCATGAACTCGCCCCGCGAGTCGCGCTCGACCATCTCGGTGACCAGCACCCACACCTCGCGGCCGTCGCCGCGCCGCAGCCGGACCTCCTGCGGGCCGGAAAAGCAGGGCGGCGGCGGGGCGGCGCCGGGCGACACCAGCTCACGCCAATCCCGCCCCCGCAGGCTGTGCTTGGGCTGCCCCAGGATGGCGGCCAGGGAATCGTTGGCGTAGGTGCAGGCGCCGTCGGCATCGGCGCGGAAGATGCCCACCGGGGCAATACGGGCCAGCTTGCGGAAGCGTTCCTCGCTGTCGCGCAGGGCCTCGGTCACCTGCTTCAGGGTGGTGACGTCCACCACCGTGCCGATGCGGCCCCGTATGTTGCCGCCGGCATCGCGCTCGGGGGTGTCGCGCACCAGCACCCACACGACCGAACCGTCGGGCCGCAGGACGCGGCACTCGCGCAGCTCCAGTTCGCTGCCGCGCGCCTCGGCCCGTTCGGTCATCTCCTCGACCCAGCGCTGGTCGTCGGGATGCAGGCAGGGCAGCCACGACCGCCCCAGCATCTCGCCTTCGTTGCGGCCTATCAGACCCAGGAACCAGGGATTGGCGTAGGTCAGGCGCAGCTGGGTGTCCAGGCGGAAGATGCCGGTGGGAGCGGCGCGGGCCATCTGCTTGAAGCGGATCTCGCTCTCGCGCAGGGTGTGCTGGATGTTCATCAGCCGCTGGTCGAGGGCGCGGGCCATGCCGTCGAAGGTGCGGGCCAGGCGGCCGAACTCGCCGGGGTCGCACGCCAGGCCGCTGCTCACGCCCAACTCACCGGCGCGGATGCGGGCGGCGGCGGCTTCCAGCGTCTCCATCTTGCGCAGCACCAGCCGGTGGATGCCGGCCCAGGCGATGGCCAGCGACAGGGCCAGCGCCGCCGCCAGGCTGACCGCCACCGTCTCCAGCAGGGAATGCCACTGGTGGGGATTGCGCTCGTCGGGGACCGCCACCACCAGGCGGCTGCCGGCGGCCAGCGCCGGCACGCTGGCGAAAACCCTTGGTCCTATGCGGATCGCCGCCGGCTCGCCGGGATCGGCGGGGAAGGGGATCGGCGGCAGCGGATCGCTGCCCGAGACGACGCCGTCCCGCCCCACCAGCCAGACCGCGGCGTCCGCCGGAAGACCGGCTCCCGGCGCAGGTGCTGGGCCGGCGCCTTCCCGCTCCAGTTGCAAGCGCAGCGTATGGGCATAAAGCAGGGCTTCATCTAGCGACAGGCGGTCGGCGTGCTGGGTCAGGCCCCAGACTGCCGAGGTGGACAGAAGCGCCACCGGGGCCATTGCCACCACGGCAAGGGCCAGCAGGCGAACGCGCAGGGAGATCGTCGTGCACAGCATGGCCCCGCATAGGACGGCCAGACGGGGGACGGGTGCAATCCTGGCGCTTGGCCTAGGACCTTTGGTAGTACCCAAGGTTTAGTTTGGCAGCAGCAGGCTGGCCAGGGCGCCCAGGCCCATGAGGATCAGCATCGCCCCGGACGCATGGTTGAACAGGCGCATGCGCGCGGGCGTGAAGCGGGCGCGCACCAGGATGGTCAGCTCGGTCAGCATGGCCCACCACAGGGCCGAGCCGCAAAACACCCCCAGCACCAGTTGCCAGGACTGCGCCATGTCCACCGGCTGGGCCGCCGCGCCCATGGCGACGAAGACGCCGGTGACGCCCAGGATGGTGCCCGGATTGGTGATGGTGATGGCGAAGGTGGAGGCGAAGTCGCGCCAATGTCCCGGCCCCTTGCCCTCGGCCGGCTCCATGGCCACCGCCGCGGCCGCCCAGGTGCGCAGGCCGATGGCGATCATGAACAGGCCGCCCAGCACCTTCAGCGTGACGGCGTGTCCTTGCAGGAAATGGGCGACCGCCCCCAGGCCAAGGCCAACCACGGCACCGAACACGGTGTCGGCCAGGGCCGCGCCCAGCCCCGCTATCCAGGCGGCGGAGCGGCCGTCCGCCAGCGCCTTGCGGATGCACATCAGTCCCACCGGGCCGATGGGGGCGGCAATGGCGAAGCCGATGCCGATGCTGCGCAGGTAAAGGGGGACGTCCACCCGGGGGACCCTGGTACTGTTGGAGCGGCGGCAGCAAAGCAGAAAGCGCCGTCCGGAACAAGGGCCAGCAGGGGATCACACGAGCGGTGAGGGCACGAACAGCCGGCTGGGCAGGGCGATCTCGTCCTGGCCCTGCACCAGGGCCAGTTCCCGCCGTCCCAGCGCGCGGGTCTTCTCCAGCACGCCGTACAGGCTGGACATCGCCAGCGACAGCGCCTCGGGCGCCGCCTCGCCGCGCAGCAGGTGGGCCAGCAGCAGGGCGGCCAGGGCGTCGCCGGTGCCGCTGACCGGAGGATCGAAGGGCAGGCGCGGCGTGCGCACCATCCAGACGCCTTCGGCCGTGGCCGCCAGGCAGGCGATGCCGTCGCCGTCGGCCAGGCCGGTGACGGCCACCACCCGGGGGCCGCGCGCCAGCACCCGCAGCGCCGCCGCCGCTGCCTGGGCGATGGTGCCGACCGTCTCGCCGCTCAGCAGCTCCAGTTCGAAGCGGTTGGGGGTGACGATGTCGGCCGCCGGCACGGCCTGTTCGGTGAGGAAGCGGATGATGCCGTCGCGCACGTACAATCCGCCCTCGTCGCCCAGGACGGGATCGCACAGGAACAACGCGCCCGGCTTCTGGCGGCGGACCCGGCCGACCGCCTCCAGCACCGCCGGACCGGTGGCGGTGTCGCCCAGATAGCCGGACAGAACGGCGTCACAGGCGGCCAGGGCCCCCACCCGCGAGAGCCCGTCGATCACCGCATGGACATGGGCGGAATCCATCACCGATCCGCCCCATTGGCCGTAGCCGGGGTGGTTCGAGAACTGTACCGTGTCCACCGGCCACACCTCGAAGCCCAGCCGCTGCAAGGGGAAGACGGCGGCGGAATTGCCCACATGGCCGTAGGCCACGGCGGATTGAAGCGAAAGAATATTCATGATATCCGGCCATCTACGAAGGAATGTTGCGCTGCAACCTTGCCTGCGTGGTCTTGAGTTGCTAGGCTCCCGCCAGTTTCCAGTTGGAGGTATCGATCCATGGCGTCTGTCAACCGTCCCCGCCGCAGCGTGCTCTACATGCCCGGCTCCAACGCCCGGGCGCTCGAGAAGGCGCGGACGCTGGCGGCCGACGGCCTGATCCTCGACCTCGAGGACGCGGTGGCGCCCGACGCCAAGGAAGATGCCCGCCGCCAAGTGGTCGAGGCGGTCCAGGCCGGCGGCTATGGTGGGCGCGAATTGCTGGTCCGCGTCAATGGCCTGAATACGCCGTGGTTCCATGCGGATGTGACGGCCGCCGCCGCCAGCGGCGCCCACGCGATCCTGATTCCCAAGGTGGAGAGCGCCGACGCCGTGCGCCAGGTGGAGGCCATCATGGCTGCCGCCGGGGCGCCGGGCGGCATGGCCATCTGGTGTATGATGGAGACCCCGCGCGGCATCCTCAAGGCCGAGGAGATCGCTGCCGCCACGCCGCGCCTGGGCGGCTTCGTCATGGGCACCTCGGACCTGGCCAAGGACCTGCACTGCGCCCATACGCCGCTGCGCCTGCCCATGGTCACCAGCCTCGGCCTGTGCCTGCTGGCGGCACGTGCCTACGGTTTGGCGATCCTCGACGGCGTCCATCTCGACCTCAACGACGATGCCGGCTTCGAGGCCTCCTGCGTGCAGGGCCTGGAACTGGGCTTCGACGGCAAGACCCTGATCCACCCCAAGACCATCGACGCCGCCAACCGCGTCTTCGCCCCGTCGGAGAAGGAGGTCGCGTGGTCGCGCAAGATCATCGCCGCCCATGCCGAAGCCGCCGCCGCCGGCAAGGGCGTGGTGGTGGTGGACGGCAAGCTGGTGGAGAACCTGCACGTGGAGAACGCCAGGCGCGTCGTCACCCTGGCCGAACAGATCGTCGCTCTGGAAGCGGACCTGAGCAAGTAAGGAGCTGCCTTCATGACCAAGACCAATGCCGGCAACTTCTTCGAGGACTTCCGCCTCGGCCAGGAAATCCGCCACGCCACGCCGCGCACGGTGACCGAGGGTGACGTCGCCCTGTACACCGCGCTTTACGGTTCGCGCTTCGCCTTCAACTCCTCGGCCGAGTTCGCCCGCGCGCTGGGTCTGGCCACCGCGCCGCTGGACGACCTGGCCGCCTTCCACGTGGTGTTCGGCAAGACCGTACCCGACGTGTCGCTCAACGCCGTCGCCAATCTGGGCTATGCCGGCGGCCGCTTCGGCGCCCCGGTGTTTCCCGGCGACACCCTGACCACCGTTTCCACCGTCATCGGCCTGAAGGAGAATTCCAACCGGAAGACCGGCGTGGTCTATGTGCGCTCGGTGGGCACCAACCAACGTGGCGAGATGGTGGTGGATTACGTCCGCTGGGTGATGGTGAAGAAGCGTGACGAAAGCGCCTCCGTCGCCGAGGAGAAGGTGCCCGAGCTGCCCGGTTCGGTGGCCGCCGCCGATCTGGTGGTTCCCGCCGGCCTGAGCGCCGCCCGGTACGATACGGTGCTGGCCGGCAGCCCGCATCTGTGGGACGACTACGCGGCGGGCGAGAAGATCGACCATGTGGACGGCATGACCATCGAGGAAGCCGAGCACATGATGGCGACGCGCCTGTGGCAGAACACCGCCAAGGTGCACTTCAACCAGCATACCGAGGGCCAGGGCCGCTTCGGCCGCCGCCTGATCTATGGCGGCCACATCATCAGCATGGCCCGCGCGGTGTCGTTCAACGGGCTGGGCAACGCCTTCAAGGTCGCCGCCATCAACGGCGGGCGCCACGTCAACCCCACCTTCGCCGGCGACACCATCTACGCCTGGTCCGAAGTGCTGGAGAAGATCGAACTGCCCGGCCGTTCGGACATCGGCGCCCTGCGTCTGCGCCTGGTGGCGCTGAAGAACCAGCCGGCCGTCGGCTTCCCGTTCAAGAAGGAGGACGGGAAGGAATACGAGCCCTCTGTGGTGCTGGATTTCGACTACACCGCGCTGATGCCGCGCCGGGGCTAGGCCTCATCCAAGGGCCGGCGGCAGAGCATGTTGAGATGCCAGGGCTCGCTGTCCGGCCCCGCCTGAAGGCGCAGGATTTCGGTGAAACCGGCCAGCCGCAGTTCCGCGGCCAGGGAGTCCTCGGTATAGCCCCAGCGGTGGGCGTCCTCGCGGTTGCCGCCGCGCGCGGGATCGCGCCAGCCCCACAAGCTGCCGCAGGCGTGGACGAACTGGTCGTGGAAGGTGCTCTGCGCCAGGCCCAGCAATTGCCGGGCGCAGAAGACGATGTCGGGAACGATGACGTTGAGCATGCCGCCCGGCTGCAGCAGGCCGCGCCAGGCCGCCAGTGTCCGCCGCGCGTCCTCGGGGTCGAGGTGTTCGAGCATGTGGCGGGAATAGACCAGAACCCCGGCCTCGGGCGTGAACACGTCCACCCGCCAGGCATCGGTCACCACGTCCGCCGCCGAATCGGGGCGCACGTCCACGTTGACGTACCCCTCCTTGCGGACGTTGCCGCAGCCGAAATTGTATCGAAGCATCGCGCGCTCGCCTCCCTATCGAGGGTGATACGCGCGGCCCAGGGTCATCAGGCGGGCGCGGGTCATTCCCGCAGGTAGTCCCGGGCGTCCATGTCGGTCACCAGGATGTGGTTGAGCACGATGCGCCGGACCAGCCGGGTCAGGGCGTTCTCGCCAGCCCCAGAATCCTTTGCCAGCGCGCCCTTCGCCCTTTCCAGTTCCGCCAGGATCTGACCGTGCTCGGCGTGGTGGCTGGGGAGGTCGGGGCAGCGGTGGCGGGCCAGGACCTCTTCCTCGTTGCTGAAATGGGTGCGCAGGGTGCGCTCCAGCCGCTCCACCATGTGCTCCAGGTCCATGGGATGGTGCTGGCCGTGGCTGTGGTCATACAGCGCGTTGAGGGTGGCGACGATGTCGTGGTGCTCGTTGTCCAGCAGGCCGTTGCCCACCGAGAAAGAACCGTCCCAGTGGATGAGTTCCTGTGGCGGTGGCGGCGCGTCGTGGTGAAGCAGACGGTCGAGAAGATGCATGGCGGCCTCCCTCAGTTGGCGACCCACGGCGTGGGCATGGCCGCGGACTCGGCGTGTGGGGCGATGCCGGGCAGGGCTGGCGTCAGCCCGGCGCCCCGCAGCTCCACGAACTGGCTCCAACCGCAGGCGGAACAGATGCACAAATCGCCCGAAGGCGCCTGATGTCGATCCAGCGGCGAGCCGCAGGCTCGGGCAGGTTTCCGGCGGCGGCGGGTGGGGCATCAGCATTCCGTCGATTTCATGGCTGAGCTCGGCAATGCCATGCTCGATATTTCCCTCGCGTCGGGTCAGGTCTTTCATTGTACTGAGGATGGCGGCCAGCAGGCGTAGCGCAGTGGCCGTCTGCTGGCGCAGCGTGGCGACGTCGTCCTGCAACTGCTGGAGTTGGTCGCGGGGCTCGGAGTGGCTGCTGCCCTTGGCGTCCGTGACTGACATGATGGCCTCCCCAGCGCATCTTCAATCGCGGAAAGTATAGCACGATAGCTGTATGGGGTGTGCGTAATTAAGTATTCAAATTGCATAAAATTGTTATATTTGCCAGGAAAATTCGAAGGTCAAAAAATAATCATCCCTGTGGGATCGGCGTTATGGTCAAGGTGAGAAAAGGATGTGTGACTTCTGTTGAAGTATCTGTGACGCTGGGATTTTTCCCAGGTAGTAGGATTTTTCCCAGGTAGTATAGGTGTATGGTCGATGCACCTTTTTCTAAAGGTGCAGGAATTCTGCGCCCCCTGGCGTGCCGTCCTACCCACAGGGGTGGGTGGGTGTTGGCGCGACCTGCCAGAAAGTGTGGCATCGCCTCGTTGACTCATGGCCGTCCAACGGCTAAACACTTGCCCCATTGCCGCATTTGGGCCTTTCGGCCTGTCACGACCGAATTCGGGGCTTATTGCCATGACCACGCGCAACCGGCCGCTTTCCCCACACCTGCAGATTTATCGGCTGCCCCTCCTGGCGCTGATGTCCATTACCCACCGCATCACCGGCGTCGGCCTGGTGATCGGTCTGGTCGCGCTCGCCGCGTGGCTGGGTGCCGCCGCTTCCGGCCCGGCGGCTTTTGAGTTCGTCCAGGGCCTGTTCGGCTCGTTCATCGGCTACCTCCTGCTGTTCGGCTGGAGCGTCGCCCTGTTCTTCCATCTCGGCCATGGCGTCCGCCACCTGCTGTGGGATTCCGGCTGGGGCTTCGAGCTGCCGCAGGCCTATGCCTCGGCCAAGGTGTCGCTGGCCGTGACCGCCGCGCTGACGCTCGTCGCCTGGATCGCCGCTCTGGCCTGAGGGAGGTTGTCATGACCCTGCGTAATCCTTTGGGCCGCGCCCGCGGCCTCGGCTCGGCCAAGGAAGGCGTGAGCCACCATTGGGGCACCCTGGTGACCGCCATTGGCCTGATCCCGCTGTCGCTCTGGTTCGTCATCTCGCTGATCGGCTTGCACGGCGCCGACTACGCCACCTTCAAGGCCTGGCTGTCGGGTCCGTTCAATGCCTCCATGTTCGTGCTGACCGTCCTCCTGGTCGTCTACCATGCCCAGCTGGGCGTGCAGATGGTGGTCGAGGACTACGTCCACGGCGAGGGCGTCAAGTTCGGCACCCTGGTCGCCACCAAGCTGGTCGCCGCCTTCCTCGCCGTCTTCATGACGGTGTCGATCCTCAAAGTCGCTGTCGGAGTCTCGACGACTATGGCTGCCTACAAGATCATCGACCACACCTACGACGTGGTCGTCGTCGGCGCCGGCGGCGCCGGCCTGCGCGCCACCATGGGCATGGGTGTCGCCGGCTTCAAGACCGCCTGCATCACCAAGGTGTTCCCCACCCGCTCCCCACACCGTGGCCGCCCAGGGCGGCATCGGCGCGTCGCTCGGCAACATGGCCGAGGACAATTGGAAGTGGCACATGTACGACACCGTGAAGGGGTCGGACTGGCTGGGTGACCAGGACGCCATCGAGTACATGTGCCGCGAGGCCGTGCCGGCGGTGTACGAGCTGGAGCATTTCGGTGTGCCGTTCTCGCGCACTCCGGAAGGCAAGATCTACCAGCGCCCGTTCGGCGGCCACATGCGCAACTTCGGCGAGGCCCCGGTGCAGCGCGCCTGCGCCGCCGCCGACCGCACCGGCCACGCCATCCTGCACACGCTGTATCAGCAGTCGCTGAAGCACTCGTGCGAGTTCTTCGTCGAGTACTTCGCCCTGGACCTGATCATGGAAGACGGCGCCTGCCGCGGCGTCATGGCCTGGAACCTGGACGACGGCACCCTGCACCGCTTCCGCGCCCACAAGGTGGTGCTGGCGAGTGGCGGCTACGGCCGTGCCTACTTCTCGTGCACCTCGGCGCACACCTGCACCGGCGACGGCCACGGCATGGTCGCCCGCGCCGGCCTGCCGCTGCAGGACATGGAATTCGTGCAGTTCCACCCCACCGGCATCTACGGTTCGGGCTGCCTGATCACCGAGGGTGCCCGCGGCGAGGGCGGCTACGTCACCAACTCGGCCGGCGAGCGCTTCATGGAGCGTTATGCCCCGACCGCCAAGGACCTGGCTTCGCGTGACGTCGTCTCGCGCGCCATGACCATGGAAATCCGAGAGGGCCGTGGCGTCGGCAAGGAAAACGACCACATCTACCTGCACCTGGAGCACCTGGGCGCCGAGACCCTGGAGCTGCGCCTGCCGGGCATTTCCGAGACGGCGAAGATCTTCGCCGGCGTGGATGTGACCAAGGAGCCGATCCCGGTGCTGCCGACCGTGCACTACAACATGGGCGGCATCCCCACCAACGTGTACGGCGAAGTGCTGCGCCCGACCGCCGACAACCCCGACGCCACCGTGCCCGGCCTGATGGCCATCGGCGAGGCGGCCTGCGTGTCGGTGCACGGCGCCAACCGACTGGGCACCAACTCGCTGCTCGACATCGTGGTGTTCGGCCGTGCCGCCGCGCTGCGTGCCTCGGAGACCCTGAAGCCGGGCACCGCCCACAAGCCGCTGCCGGCCGATGCCGGCGAGCTGGCGGTGTCGCGCTTCGACCGCCTGCGCAACGCCAACGGCAGCCTGCACACCAGCGAAATTCGCCTGGCCATGCAGAAGACCATGCAGAACGACGCGGCGGTGTTCCGCACCTCCAAGTCGCTGGCCGAGGGTGTGGAGAAGCTGGGTCAGGTCGCCTCGACCCTGCCGCAGATCAAGATCAACGACCGTTCCACCGTGTGGAACTCGGACCTGGTCGAAGCCTTCGAGCTCGAGAACCTGATGGATTGCGCGCTCGCCACCATCGTGTCGGCGGAAGCCCGGCACGAATCCCGCGGCGCCCACGCCCACGAGGACTTCCCCGAGCGTGACGACGTGAACTGGCAGAAGCATACCCTGGCCTGGGTCGAGGACGGCAAGGTGCGGCTGGACTACCGTCCGGTGCACACCTACACGCTGACCGACGAGGTCGAGTACATCAAGCCGCAAAAGCGCGTGTACTAAGGCAAGGGTAAGGAGAGACAGCCATGGTTGAATTCGCCCTGCCCGCCAACTCCCGCGTTCAGCCCGGCAAGGCCCACAAGGCCGGCGCCGGCGCCAAGAACGTCAAGGTGTTCAAGATCTATCGCTACGACCCCGATGCGGGTGCCAACCCGCGTCTGGACTCGTACGAGATCGACCTGGACCATTGCGGCCCGATGGTCCTGGACGCCCTGTTGAAGATCAAGAACGAGATCGACTCGACCTTGACCTTCCGCCGCTCGTGCCGCGAAGGCATCTGCGGCTCGTGCGCCATGAACATCGACGGCACCAATACGCTGGCCTGCCTGAAGCCCATCGAGGACATCAAGGGCGACGCCAAGATCTATCCGCTGCCGCACATGCCGGTGGTCAAGGATCTGGTGCCCGACCTGACCATCCCCTATGCCCAGTTGGCCTCAGTCAAGCCGTGGATGCAGACCCAGTCGCCCACGCCGCCCGACGGCGAGCGGCTGCAGTCGCCGGAAGAGCGCGAGAAGCTCGACGGCCTGTGGGAATGCATCCTGTGCTTCTGCTGCCAGACCAGCTGCCCCAGCTACTGGTGGAACGGCGAGAAGTATCTCGGCCCGGCCATCCTGCTGCAGGCGGCCCGCTGGATCCTCGACAGCCGCGACGAGTTCACGGGCGAGCGCCTCGATGCCCTCGAGGACCCGTTCAAGCTCTATCGCTGCCACACCATCATGAACTGCACGAAGACCTGCCCCAAGGGCCTGAACCCGGCCAAGGCCATCGGCAGCATCAAGGAAAAGCTGCTGGAGCGCCGGGGCTGAACTCCGGCCCCTCGCGGCAAGGAAAAGGCCCGCCGGGAAACCGGCGGGCCTTTTTTCATGGTCGGTAGTTTCGCTCTCGGGCGGGGAGAGACCATTGCGAAGCGCCGCAGTATGTGGGGGCTATCGCCTTCCAACTTACTTCCAGGACCGAATGTGGTCTATGCGCGTGTCGAATCAAGACAGTAGCTGGTAACTGAGCGCTCGTCCGAGGGGTCGCATATCGCTGAGTATTGGAAAAGAGGTGGTGCCCCAGGCCGGACTCGAACCAGCAAGCCTTGCGGCGGTCGATTTTGAGTAAACAGCGCGTATGCTGTACATTGAAATAGCTAGATAATTATGCGCTCTTGAAACTGTGTGCGACAAGCTGTGCACTATGCGTCGAGGTGCGGGAAAGCGTTAAACGAGCTTACGTTACGTAAGCTCGCGCTTGACCGAAAACCCCACATGTTCTATATATGTTTTCATCAACACCACAAATGCGCCCGCAGGCCGTCAACGGCTGCGGGCGTTGCCTTTTCGGGCCGGCCGCACGTGGCAAATGCCGGACCGATGGTGGCGCCAAGGGGCGCCGATGTCAGCGGGCGCGGGCGTAATAGCACCACTGACTCCAGCCCTCGCCCCAATAATCGTCGAGAACGGTCTTCTTTGTTCTGCTGGGATGGCAGTCCTTGTTGGTCTTCCAGAAGTCGATCAGTTCCGCGTCTGTGAAATCCCAGACGGCCTTATCGCGAGCGACATCGCCGTAGATGATGCAATAGTTCACGCCGATGGTGCTCATGTCGGTCGATCCTCGGGGGCGAAAGGATTTGCCCAGCGGGCGCAACGCCCAAAAAGAAACATTCATTTTTCCCGGCTTGAAGTTCGGCAACCGTACCAGCAGGACGACGTAATGGGGCGTCTCCTCGATCACCCGATAGCCCGTCTGGAACGTCTTGCTACGCTCGTAACTGATGCGGCCGCCCTCATGGAAGGTCATGTCGCCGGCATTCTGGAGCGCCCCGTCGTTGCACTGGGGCATCCATTTTCCCAGGAACGCCTTCATTCCGGCCCGGCCGGGGATTTCCGGCCATTCCGCGTCACCCGGCAGGGTCTCCAGATAGGCCCAGGCCGGCTGCGCGGCGGCGAGCACGAGCGCCGCCAAAAGCATCGCGAGTAATCGCATCTTCATCCTCCAAACCAATAGGAGATTCCCATGGATGATACCCTGAAACAGCGCATCCGCGCCCACCTGAAGGCGAACGAGGGCGAGGAGCCTCAGCCCTACCGCGACAGCAACGGCAACCTGACCGTCGGCGTCGGCATCAACGTCAACCGCAAGGCCGATTTCGTCGCGCAGAAACTCCAGACCAAGGATGCCAAGACCGGCGAATTGCGCGACGCAAGTCCGAAGGAAAAGGCCGACGAATTCGACCGCCTGAGCAAGATGTCGGAGCTGGATATCAAACACGATACGAAACGGTTCATCCTGCCGAAAGCCGAGATCGACGCGAAACTCGACGAAAAGATCGCCGAACACGAGGCGGGCGTAAAACGCCAGATCGGCGAGGCCGACTGGAACAAGCTGACCGACGGCCAGAAGACCGCCGTGCTCGACGTCCACTACGCCAATCCGGGCGGCCTGGACAACTTTCCCAAGCTGAAAGACGCGATCAAGAACGGCGACGCCCGGGAAATGGCCAACCAGTCCGACTTCCATGGCGGCCAGATCGAGGGCACCGACCACCAGCATCGCAATTTCGACCGCCTGCGCCGCAACAAGGCGGCGATGCAGGGCATCGATCCGGAAAGCGACGAAGCCTTTCGGCAGGTCGCCGATTCGTATCCCGACCACCCTAAGCTGCCGCCCGAATACAAGGACCACCGCGACCTGTCGGTCCTGCGCCCTGAACCGCGCCCGCAGGACGAGCCGGGCCAGCCCCAACCGTCGCCCCAGCCGGCGCCGCAGCCCACCCCGACGCAAGAACAAACCGCGTCCAAACCGCCCGCTGACCCCAAAGTCGCCTCACTGGTGGCAATGGCCTCCAGCCCCATCGACAACCCCGGCCGGTCGGCGCTGCTGAAGCCGGTGGACAAGCTGACCCAATCCGAAATGACTGACATGATCCATTCCGCCCAGGAGGATTATCGCGGTTGGCGCTCGGGCGATCCGCTGAAGGCGCACACCTATGAGAAGGTGCAGGACTGGCACGTCAACATCTATGGCGACCAGCCGCAGGGCAATGACGGCGGCAAGCCCATCGAGCCGATGCCCATCCGCCCCATCCCCGAGCAGCCCAGTCCGCACACCACGCCCCAGGGCGAGGATTTGTGGCAGGCCACCGCCCGCATCGGGAGACAGGTCGCCGATGCCGCCGGCAGCGACGGCGCTGCCGAGGCGATCAAGGGCTTGCAGCGCGGCCTCAACATGCTGGGCGAGGCCAATCCGTTGCCCGCACGCTCGCCCGCCTACGGCCCCTACACCAAGCTGGGGCCGGTGGACGAGGATGGGGCCTATGGCCCGCAGACCGATTTCGCGCTCAAGCACGCCACCGCGCATCTCGGGCCGAACAAGGTGGACGAGGCGTTCGCGCTGGGCCGCTTCAACACCTTCGCCCGCAACGCCCAGCGGAATGGTAACCCGGAGGGGCTGGAGGACAGGACCCATGCCATCTTCGGCCCACTGTTCCGCAACGGCGGCAACGGCCCCAAGGGGGAAGCCGGCGTGTTGCAGGAGACCCTGAACCAATTCGGCAGCCGGGAAGACGACTGGCAGGACCTCAAGGTGGACGACTGGGTCGGCCCCAAGACCACGGAAGCCTTCGGCAGGGTGCTGAAGGACGAGGATGCCGACAGTTTTACCTCGGCATTCGGCGAAAATCTGGGATTGCTGTGATGCTCACGCGGGCGGGGGAGGCTCGCCTCCCCCAACCCCCGATGGTGCCCCAGGCCGGACTCGAACCAGCAAGCCTTGCGGCGGTCGATTTTGAGTAAACAGCGTGTTTATAACGCGTTGTAATTCAATGTGAAAAGTGCGCATTGTGATTAGTGTGCTACAAAATGTGCTATGCGCGCAGTGCGCTGCCGTTGCTCCATCCCACGAGCTTACTTCGAGTAAGCTCACTGTGTCGCCGCCAGCTTCATGCCGCCAGAAGATCCGCTCAGGGTCCGGTATGTGCAGTGTGCAGCGCCTTGGATCAAGGGTCTACGGACCTGAAATGAAAAGATAAATCGGCAGATTTCCTGAATATCGGTCGCTAGCGTGTGGTTAACGGAAACACGCGGAGAACGACCGATGTCCACCCTGACCAAGCTGAAGCTCGCCAACGCCTCCCGCAAGCCGGTCGAAGAGACCCCGGAAGAGCGCATGCGCAACCGCATGGTCGCGCACCTGACCGAGCAATTGGAAATGGCAAACGCGCTCGTCGAAGGCCGCCCCTACAAGGCCACCCGCACTGTCCGGGAAAAGGGCGAAGACGGCGCGACCGTCACCGTCGAGCGCGAGAAACGCCTGCGTCCCTGGTACTGGCACGACCTGAGCGGCAAGTGGTTTATCGAACTCCGCTATGCCAACACCGTGCTGGCGCTGGGCAAGGACCAGAACGCCATCGAGGTCGGCACCAAGGACAAGCTGGTGCCGACGATCCAGACCGTCATCGATGCCGTGAAGGCGGGCGAGCTGGATGCGGCGATGAAGGCCGCGCTGGCCGCGCGCAAGAAGCCGGGCAAGTCCGCGTAACGCTTCCTCTCTGCCGTGTGTGGCGACATGCACGGCAGAGCCATGAGCGGCACCATTTATGGGCGACGCTCGACAGCGGCTTCCCCAACGCCCGCAATGCGCCTGTGGTGGTCGTTCCGCGCATTGACGGGTGCGCAAATGTCATCATGGCCTAAAAGGCAATTTGCTATAAAAATTAGTCCATGCTAGCTTCTTCACAACACCGGCAGCATCAGCCAAATAAGCGGAGATTATGGCCTAAATGGCTTTTGGAAGCGATGAATTCGTCCAAATTGCGCGTCTTGCACTGGCGGGCCGTCCCCAGGATGCACAGGCGTTTTTGCGCCGACTGGTTCGCAAGGCAAAACCCGATGAGCGCCCCCCTGGCCGAACTGCTAGGCAATCTCTTGGCTCTGGCCCCCACGCAAGCAAGCCCTTTGAGAGAGGTGGGCGGCGCGATGCTTCCTGTAGATGGGGATACACGCCTGTCCCTTCTGCGCCAGGAATTTCCCACCGGCATGGCCGAAGCCCCGATTTTGTCTATTGCCCTGCAATCGCGTCTAGATCAGGTCTTGGTTGAACGTCGCAGTCTGGCGGTTCTGGCGCAAAAAGGATTGGAGCCAACCCGCTCGTTGCTGTTTGTCGGGCCGCCCGGCGTGGGGAAGACCATGACCGCGCGGTGGATAGCCCAAAGCCTTGGCTTACCTCTGCTGACCCTCGATCTTTCTGCCGTGATCAGCAGTTATCTCGGAAAGACCGGCACCAACCTCCGCAATGTACTGGATTACGCCAAGAGCCTGTCGTGCGTTCTGCTGTTGGATGAGTTCGATGCTGTGGCGAAGCGCCGAGACGACGATGCCGAAATCGGTGAATTGAAGCGACTTGTAACGGTCTTGCTGCAAGAAATCGATGATTGGCCAGAAACCAGTTTGCTGATAGCGGCCACCAACCACGAAGAGCTTCTGGACCCGGCGGCATGGCGGCGATTTGACGACGTGATCAAATTTGGCCTGCCTTCAACAGACCTGCGGGGGGCATTCCTAGAGGCCGCATTCGGTGATGATGGCGAGGGCGCCTCCACTTGGCTGCCGGTCCTTGCCGATGTTTGGGCTGGCCGGTCTTTCAGCGACGCAGAAAAAAGTGTGCAGCGCATCCGAAGGCGCCATGCCCTTGGGCAATGCACCCTTGCCGCCGCCATTACCGATGAGATTTGCAAAGACAGCAGAGATTGGGACACGGAGAAAAAACGAACTGTCGCGCGGGCACTCCATAAGGAGGGCATGTCAGACCATAGAATCCACGATTTAACGGGCATTTCCCGCGACACCCTGCGGAAAATGTGGGCGTCCGAGAAGATAAGTACAGGAGAAGGCGATGGCGGAACCCAGGTATCTGATCGGCGGCGGCGAGCAACTGGCCGTGGAGGTGCCTCGGCCAAGGCGCGGTAGCGGCGATAAGGCGCACCCCTATTCGTTTTCGACGGCGCGGGAGCGCCTGACGCTCCAGTTCCACAATACTGTCGCCCACCTGCAAGAGTTGCCCAGCACGGCTTGTCCGGATGGGGATGCAGTCATCAACATGACCTTGCACCCGTCGTACCTTGCCAAGAGTTATTATCCCGCGGGCCTGATCCGAGAGTTGGGACTTCGCTCGGTCGGAAGCCGGGCGGTTCATCTTGTCCCCGAAAAGATCACAGGGGCACAGGGTAAGCCCGGTCGGGACATACGCCCTTTTCCGGCGCTCCAGCTTTTCCTGGCCGGATCACGGGACCGGATTGACGCATGGGCAGACGGACTGCCGAATTGGTCACCAAAAGACGAGGCGCTTCAGGACGAGTTTCGCCGTATCGAAAACGTGGAGCCGCCCCAAGAAGATAGGCTGAAGCCGATACCGGACGAGAGGCGACAAGCCGAAGTGCCGCTAGAGGTCGTATTGCACGCCTCGGCCAGCCAGGAAGACGCCTATGTGCGTCACGGCTTCCAAGAATATGTGCAAACGTTTGGCTTGGAACTTGACTTGGGCCGGGCGCGTTTTGCTGGCGGCCTGTGCTTCTTACCGCTCCGGTCCTCGGTCGAGCTTTTGCCCAAAATTGCGGAGTTTTCATTCCTGCGAGTGTTGCGGCATATGCCTCGCGTGGTGCCGCTTGACCCACTCATTCGGGGCGCGGTGCCTGGCTTTCGCGTGACGCTTCCCGATCAGGATGCCGCCGCTCCCGATTTGAGGGTTGCGATCCTGGATGGTGGTCTTCCTGACGACCACCCGCTTGATCGGTGGGTAACATCGAATGCAGCGCCTGGGGTAGGTGCTCCCATTTCAAATTTCCAGCGCCACGGCTTGGCGGTCACGTCTGCCTTTCTCTTTGGCCCCCTGCAGCATGGCATGGGCTTGGATCAGCCTTACGCCAATGTGGATCACTGGCGAGTTCTGGGGGCGGACACGGCTCATGACGATTTCGAGCTTTATTCCGTTCTCAGCCGAATAGAGGATATCCTCCAGTCCAACGACTACGATTTCGTCAATATCAGCCTTGGTCCCGATATGGCGATTGAGGATGACGAAGTGAACTCTTGGACCTCCACGCTGGACTTGCTGCTGGCTGAGGGCGAAACCGTTGCGACGGTGGCCTGCGGCAACAACGGGGAGCGGGATGGCCAATTGCTGCTGAACCGCATTCAGCCGCCTTCCGATGGCGTCAACATGGTTGCGGTCGGGGCGGCTGATCGTCCTGACGGCCCGTGGCGGAAGGCTCCATACAGCGCTGTCGGCCCTGGCCGTAGTCCCGGATACGTCAAGCCGGACCTTCTGGCGTTCGGCGGGGCTTACAGCACGCCGTTTTTGGTGCTAGAGCCGGGTGTTTCTCCTTCGGGTAACGGAGATATGGGCACCAGCTTTGCCGCCCCGCTGGCGATGCGATCTGGCGCGGCAATCAGGGCGCAGTTTAGCGAAAAGCTGTGGGCACCAACAATTAAGGCGCTCATGGTTCACCAAGCCGATAATCCCAGCGAGCATCCCAGGTCGGAAGTTGGGTGGGGGCTTCTTTCCCACCATCTGGGGGATTTGGTGCTATGCCAGGACGGTGAAGCCCATGTGATCTACCAACGCCAAATGCCGTTGACGGGGGCTGTCCGCATGTATCTTCCGGTTCCGAGTGGATTGACCGGCAATGTCGATATCAAAGCAACTTTTTGCTTCTATTCAGATATCGACCCAGAAGACGCCTTCAGCTACACGCGCGGAGGATTGGAGATACAATTCAGGCCGGATACCCTGAAGGCTGGGAAGCCTTACGAAAAGGACGGTCGTTTGATCGTGCCGGAAACGCCGCCTTCGGAGACATTCTTCGGAGCCGGGGATTTTTACAGCACCGAGGTTGAAAGACGGCAAGACGCGCAGAAATGGGAAACCACGCTGAAGGCAAGCAAGACCAAAAGAGCTTCTTCCCTACGGGAACCCGCGTTCGATGTGTCTTTCATCGCTAGAGAGCACGGTCACGGGGGAGGCCGTGCGCCACAAGTCAAAATCGCCTTGGTCTTGACCATTACCAGCGCCAAGACGCGGGATTTGTATGACCGGGTGCTGACTAGCTACCGTGAGCGACTGAAGCCTCTGCGGCCCCGTATTCAGTTGCCGCTGCGTGTTACCCGTTAAGCAGCAGAAAATCGTTCTGCCGCATTGGCGGTGAGGTTATGGGGTGGGAGCGGCGGCTAAGAGATAGGCTGCCGCTTCCCCTATTGGCGTCAAGCCGCCAAGCTTTCGCTCCACCAACCCGACCGTCCGCTACCGGCCTCGACCTGACTTTGGGATTGACCTCCCCTGTCTGGTCAGCGCCTCGTCTGCGCATCAATGCGCTGGTAGCTGAGTTGGCGTTCGCGAGCACTGTGCGGGTACGGGCGGGCTGCGCAGAGGCATTCCGCGAACTTACTTGATGTAAGTTCGCGCCAAATTTTGGGTCACGCGGCCTCGGGCTGCCCTGCATAGCGGGACAGCAGTTCGCTCCACACCTTGCCGCTGAGGTCATCCAACGCCATTGCCTCGGCATGGCGGAACCTCTGGCGCATCCACGCGGCCTCGCGGGTGACGCGGGTCGCCAACGTCAGCAGCGCCTCGGCGCTGGCCGCCATGTCGCGGGCCACCATGCAGGACATGTAGGACGGTGCCTTGCCCAGCCAGCGCGAGGAAAAGTCCAGTTGGGAATCGGTCAGGCCAAGGTCCATGAGGGTGTCGCGGGCTTCGATGAGGATCATGCGTGCGTCTCCAAGTTGCTGTCGGTGCAGTGTATTTATGCTGTCTGTCATAAATAACTGTGGAAACAGCACGTCGTTGGAGCGCGCGACATGGACAGATCGAGGAATATCACGCTGGGCCTGAACTGGATTCCAGCAACGTTACAGGACATCATTGCGGCGGCCATTGCTGGCACGCTTGCGGCTGAAAAGAACCGCCAACCTCAGACGATTTCGAATTTGGCGATCCAAGAGCAGATCGCTTAAAATTCAACAGTGCTGGAGACGGCACACGGTATAACGGCAACATCCCTTGGAGGCCACAACTACGCCCTGGCAGCGTTAGGTGGCGCGTAAAACATAAGCGGACGAAAAATTAGTAGTCCAACCTCCACCGCCGTGAGATGGAAAACTCTAAACCCGCGCAAGAAGGACACCAGCATCAGTCTGACAAGCTGATCTGGTGCGTTGCTGCCGGCCATCTGTGGGCAAGGCGGCAACGGCTTTCGCTAACTATGAATAACCGCGTTGGGATCAAACAGTCCGGCAAACGTATATGAGTGCCGCGCTGTCCCAGGGGAAGCGTTCCAACAGATGAAGAAACTCGGACGCCGCTTCAGCTAGAACGATTTACAGACGACGTGACGATCAGAACCGATCACACCAACTTCCCTCCCGCTGCCAAGCCATCAAGACTGAAACCGATTTTGATGTTTCCTCCCTGAAGCTGCCCGATGGGCGGCCTCGCTAGAGGATTGCTTGGCAGCGGGGGGGATAGTTGTCTCTGTTCGGATCAGGATATGCCGCTTACGTTCGCGCTGTCGCTCACTTCGCTATGTTGGCTCATTCAATCATTAATTCAGATCGCAGCAGCAAACGCGCAACACGTCAGTGGAGCGCGGAGCTGATGCCGCTCAACGCCAGTTGAGCGTTGACCACATAGACGATCAGAAAGGCCAACATGGACCTAACATTGAACACAACTGAGATCAGGAGCTTATTGGGAAAAATCAATCATCGGGTCAGCCATCGGGCAAATCAACTGACCCCTCGGGAATTGGATTTTCTTGGAAATATGGATTATCGGCTGCGGCATCAGCGGCGTACCACGCTTTCGGCACGGCAGGTCGTTTGGCTTTTGGACGTTCTCGACCGGACACAGGACGCTGTTCCAGCAACACCCAAGCCCGTCAAAAAGCCCCGCAAGGCTCGGTCAAAACGTCGATAACGGCCATGACCGCTGGTAGGGCATCGGGAAATACGTCCGTGTTGGCCTCGATCCAGCGGTCACGCCGCCACTGCTGTTCCAACAGTGTGAGGTCGAACGGGCCAGGATCGTCATCGATCCAATAGAAGTCGGCCTGCATGCTGATGGCAGCGGCCTTGGATGCGTCCCAACGGAGGGGCGTTATCCGCAGCAACAGCGGCTCCAGCGCATCATCCCAATTCCGGCATTCACGAAACGCCCTGACGATCCCAGCATGTGATCCCGAGCGGTCACGGGTGGTCAGCCAGAACGGTGTGTGGCGTTCAATGGCCCAACGCAGGAACGTTTCCGCGTGCGGAGCGATTTCCCATCCCGCATTCCACACCGCGCCGGGCATGGCCGAGCGCAGCAACGGGCCGTCGATATCGAGATAGAGAACGGCCATCAGCGGCCCAATTCCCAACCGTCAACGTAATATGCGGCCTGTTCGTCGATCAGCACCGGCGGCTCGCTGATGTAGCAGACGTTCGCGTGGGCAATCAGCATGTGGATCTCCGTCAGCAGATCAAGCAGCGGGGCAACGCCCTGGGTCTCGGCCACCAGCCCTATGCGACGGCGCAGGAACGACAGCGCGATGGTTCCCGGCGTCATCGCGCCCAACACGGCATCACCAATGCCCTGATAGCGCGGTGCAGCGGCCATCGCCTCGGCGGCTTTACATTGCGCGTGCAGCGTGAGCGTCCCGGCCACCGTGCCCTTGATCCAGGATGGCTGATCGGGAAACGGCAGGTCGTCGCGCACCAACGCATCCCACAGGGCTTGTTCCCGCGCTTTGGTCACAGCCAACACGCCGCGCTCCAATTCCCCGCAGAGTGTCGCCAGTTCGCCGGTTCCCACGCGGGCAGCTGTGCGGGCGCGCTGCATTGGTCCATGGACAAGCTGATCCGTCACGCTTTGCCCCACCGGGGTATCGGCCACCAGCGGGAAGACCGACCGCGCCCAGGCCATGGTCAAGGGCGAGGCGCACCAGATGATGTGCCGGGGATGCGGCAAACCAGCCGCGCGGTATGCGTCCTTGACCAGTTGTTCCACGCGGGGACGGTCGGGCCGATCCGTGAGGCCCAGCATAGTGGTCCAGACATGAAGAAAGCGGCGTGCCGCCGCCGTGGGGTTGTCGGTGATTGTGTTCATGGAAGCGCCTCGAAATCCGCAGTGTTAATGACCACGGTATTTAGCGGCGCGCGCATTCAGAGGATTTCCACCGCCGCCCGCATCATGGCGTCGTTGACCTCGATATAACGTTGCGTGGTGCTGAGGTGCCGGTGCCCGGCCAGCGTCATGATGACCTTGGCCGACACGCCGGAATGGGCGAGCCGGGTGATGAACCAGCGTCGGCCGCTGTGACTGCTGGCGCCGTCGATCCCAGCTGCCGCATAGAGGTTGGTGAACAACTGGCACAGGGTATTGGGGGAGAACGCCGTCTGCTTTTGCGTTAGCAGGAACGGGGTGTCGCCGGGGCGCTGGGCGACCTTCAGCGCGACCACATAGCGTTCCAGTTCCTTGCGCAGCTTGTCGCCCACGAACACCGCCCGCGCCTCGCCGGTCTTGGTGATGGCTCCGCGCAGCAGGACTTGGTCCTTGACCCGGCCTTCGCCGTCCAGCACGTCCTTGACGGTCAGGGCGGCGATCTCGCCCACGCGCATTCCAGCATAGAAACTGAGCATGAGGGCGGCGCGGTTGCGGGCCGCGTGCTTCCTGCTGGCGATGACGGCCAGTACGCGTTTCAGCTCGCTCTCGCTCAGAACCTTGGCCTGCTTCATGGCTGAAACCTTGAGAAATCAACGCCAACACACAAAACGTTATAAGCGCCGATTGCCCGAAGTCGCAACGGCGTTGATCCACACATTATTTCAATGAGATAGCCGAAACATAAGAAAATGTGCGTTTGTAAATAAGACAAAGTCTGGCAATCAGCAATTAATTCCAAGGCGATGCAGCATGAGTTCTTGCCGTGGTGTCCCACGCGCCTTTTCCGAGCGACAACGCCTCGCGTTGGCTGCCGCGCCTCCGGGCCAGGAAAACCTAATGAAACGCACAGAAGTACATATTCGTGCCCGGCCATGCCGGATACGACGGGCCACAGAGTCGATATGCAGCAAGAACCACCCTACGTCGTCGCCGTCGTGGATGATGATGCCGGTTTCCGGGACGCGATTGGCTGGCTGCTCAAGGCCAATGGTTATGTGGTGCGCGGCTATGGCGACGCCCGGTCATTCCTCGCCGGTCATGATCCAACAGTGATCGGCTGCGTGCTGCTCGATCTGCGCCTGGACGATTCCTGCGGCATCGACACCTTCATGGAAGCGCGGCGGTGTGGTCTTGATGCGCCCGTACTGATGATCTCGGGGCACGGCGACATCCCCACCGCAGTCAAGGCCGTGAAGCTTGGCGCGGCTGGCTTCCTCGAAAAACCCGTGGACAACGACAAGCTGCTCGCCACCGTGGCGGCGGCCTGCACGGCGCACCAGCAGCAATGCCGCCAGCATGGCCGGGCGATCAACGCTTTGAAGGGTTACGATCTGTTGACCAATCGGGAACGGCAGGTGTTTTGGGCCATCACCGACGGCCTGACCAACAAGGAAATCGCCTCCACATTGGATATCAGCATCCGGACGGCTGAAACCCACAGGGCGCGCGTTTTTGAGAAGATGGCAGCGGGCAGTGTCGGAGAACTGAACAGAGCGGCGCATTTCCTGCCTCGGCGACCGCTCGTCAATCCGTAGTTAGCCACAATTACGACACCCCTGCACAGAAGTACACAGTACCTCTGCCAGCGCGCGTGTGCACGTCGCTGGAGCAGACAGACGACAGCAGGGGGTAAGAATGAAGAAGATCCTTATGGTTCTGGCCGTGACCATGCTCTTGGGCAACGCCTACGCCGCCGAGATCCAGACCTCTCAGCCCACCCGAGCGAGCGACTGGCAGGCGATCCAGGAGTTCATCCAAACGGCCCAAGCAGGCCCGAACACTCTCCAGTGTATCGACCGCTGCCAAGCCAATTACGCCGTTTGCCAGAGGCAGGCGTATAGCCCTGACGCAGCCCAAGCCTGCTATCGCCAATTGGAATCCTGTAATAGCCGTTGTGGGGCTTATTAGTCATGACTGAATTTCGGCAAGACGGCTACGGAGTTTAATATGATAAAGTTTCTTGTCTATTTATCTATGGTTCCCGTGGCGTTTTTCATGCTGATTTCGCTTGCCGTTGCATTTGGCCCGCGCCGACATGAACGCTCGGCAGAAATGAACGCTTCGGACAAGAAGGTTGCAGGCCTGCTATTCGTCTATTTGGTCGGGGCATTCGCCTGGACCCAGTATGCCGGCGCAAGAGATGCGCGGATTGCTGAGGCTCGGGCTGCGGCAGAGCAAGAATACAATACCCTTGTGGCAGAACGTTGCGGCGCCCTTGAAAGGCGACGTGAAGAAACCTTACTCGCCAGAGAAAACTACAACTCTTTGTCCGGAGGTCAGCAGGCCAGGATGGCGCGGGATTTTGGGGCAGACAGAGATTGGGCCGAGCGCCAAACCGACAACGCCTACAACGCGGTTCTCGAATGCAAACGTGGGGTGAACAAGGAGAGGGCTGCGCTTTTTGAGCGCTACGGTGTGAGCGCGGAGGATTAAACATGCGTAACGTGCCAGCGGTGATCATCTTGTCGCTGGCCATACTCCTTGTGGCCAGTAAAGCACGAGCGACAAACGGCACTTGCGAAGAGCTGAAGCTCGACCTCCCACCCATCTACGATGCGCTGCAAGCTCGCCTCCGGCAGCATATGTTCACCCGCGACAACAACCTGAAGATCACGGTTGAGCAGGACACGGCTGCCTTCCAGCGGTTCACCGACATTGCGGACCATTACGACAAACTGATGGTGAACGCCATCCGCTACTACAACGACGGCGATCCCGAAGCGGAACGTCTCTGCAAGGGTTATGTTTTCAAGGCCAACTGCGAGGCATACCAAGTTTACCTCGACACCGTGATCAACCTCCCCGGCATCGATCGGGAAGCGGTGATCCGCGAAGGTGAAAGGAGATGCGCCAGAGCACGAAGGGCGTCCTACACACCCATTGAGGGAGGCAGATAGCCCTTCTCGATGGTATGGCCGCATGGCTCCTGCCATAGCGCGCCTTCATCGCACTTGCTGCGGCGGCAGCAGGTTGTGGAACAGCACGTCGCCATCCCGGACGGCGGCCACAATCTTCGCCCACAGCAGAGGATCACTCCATTCCTCGCGCACGCGGTCGCTGAAGACGATCTGATCGAACGCGACGGCGCCACCCATGCCGGGATCAAGCGCATCGCTGCGCCAGCATTGAGCATAGCCGGTCTGGGTTTCGTGGACGATGACACTGTCGAGGGAAACACCGCCTTCGCCGTTGCCGAATTCCGTTGCCGCCAGCACGGCATCGACCATGACGAAGAACACCCGGCTGAACTGCTCGGCGCTCGGGTTCACCGGCATGGACACCCACCGCTCGCTGTGACGCTTGATGAAAGCTATGTACTCGGGGTCATCGCGATCCCAGAAGCAGGCGGCATGATCCCAGGAATCGATCAACACCTTGATCGCCCCCTTCAGTAGGCCGAAATCCAGGATCATCCCGGCGTTGTCCAGCCGCGCGGCGGTCAGCAGCAATTCCACTCGGTAGCTGTGGCCGTGCAGGCTGACGGCGCAACGGCGTGTCGAACAATTGCGCACTACATGGGCGTTCTCGAACTTGAACAGCTTGCGGATGATCATGGCTACGGCGTCACCATCTTCGCCAAGGCCGTATCCGGCGTCTCGCTGACCAAGGCTTCCGCCAGTTCGTCGGCAAGCGCCGGCCATTTCTCGATTTCCGCCGCCGCGCCCTCGTAGGTGTAGCGCAGGTACATTTCCTGGCTGATGCAGGTGTGGACGATGTAGCCCATGGGCGTCAGGCGATCCGGCCTCGTGCCGTCTTCCTCGTCGGCATCGTCGTCGATGGCCGCCGCCACGCCGCTCCTTGGTGGCTTCATCTCGACCAGCTTCCAGTAATTCTCGGTGGTCAGGTGTTCGGCAAGCGCGCTAGTGCCCAGGGCCCTGGCGCTTTCCACCACCCGATCAAGCGCGAACTCGATGAAACCGGGCTGGGCGTTCCACCGCTCGATGGCGAAAGCCTTGAAGTCCGGCACCTCGACCAGCCGGTCGTAAGCGGCCAGCAGGAATTCCGGACTGTTCGTGACGAATTCCGCGCCGATCTCGATCTCGTCGTCCTCGGCGCAGCGGCTGAGGTCGAAATCCCAATCCAGCAGCCCCATGTTCTCCCGGAACCAACCGATATCGAAGGTCAGGGCGTCGGGGTGCATTCCCACCCAATCGCGGACGCATTGGGCAAGATCGGGGGTGTCGTCCCCGTGATAGTCGAAGAACTCGATCTCCAGCGCCTTGCGGAGTTTGATGCCCTGCGCGCCTTCCGCATAATACTGGCGCCGCTTGCCCATCTCGGAATTGGGGTTGGAGGCGTCGCAGCTCACGGTGAAGCCGTCATCCTTCAACACCTTGCGCAAGGCCCGTTGCAGCAAGGTGAAGAACGCCACGTCCTCGGGACCGGTGATGCCCAGCATGTGTATCCAACGCTGGTTGGTATCCGGCCCGAGAACGCCGTCTCGCAGCATACGGGCGACGCTGCGCAGGATGGCGCTGCGATTGCGCACGGCTATGCCGCCGAAGGCCCAGCCATCGAAGGCTTGCTCGCCCCACTTGCTACGATCGCAATAGCCCTTGATCGCCTCGTACCACGCCAGCGCCCCGTCGGGGCCGTCCACCGACAAGCCCTGCATGACGTTCAGCATGCGGGCCTTGCGGGGATCGCGGTTCTGGATCAGCCAATCGCAATTCAGCTTGGTCCAGGTCAGGCATTCCTCGAAGCTGTCGATGCAATCCGCCTTGTCGCTGTGGACGCTACCGGTGGGCACGTCCATGGCGATAGCGATATCGCTGATGGCTTCCTGCCATGCCAGTATCTCGGCACGCTTGCCGTGGTATTCGTCCGGGGTCCAAATCCCCTGGTAGACCTGGAAGCCGCCGCTGTCGCTGATGACCGTGGCGTCCTTGCGCCGCCGATAAAGGGGGGCGTCGTTGACCAACGACCGTTCCACGTCGAGGCTGGAAACCCCGCCCGCGCTGTAAAGCGCCGCGTCGTACCGGAACAGCCCCTCGTCGCTGAGATAGTTGAACTGGCCGAACGAACGGAAGCCGTGATCCTTGATGGCCTGGAACACGTCATCCCGCTTGGAATAAGCGTAGAAGCTGCTGTGAATGGCGGGAAAGACCGAGGCGAAGTCTTTGCGCCAATGCCGGTAATCCAAGCCGGGGTCGATCTCTACGCCCATGACAATATCGCTCCGTTTTCACCGTCTTCGCTGATATCGATTTCCACCGCGCGGCCCGGATAGCGTTCCGCGATCCGCCCATAAAGCTCCTCGGCCATCATTTCGCAGCTACGCCCGTCGAGGCCGAGGGTGCGGGCGTCGTACAGCGACTCCAGCCATTCTTGGAAAAGGTGGAATTCGATGTCGCGGTCGTTGTGGCGCACCTCGATGGACACCTTGAACCAGAAGGTGTGCCGATGGGTGTGGGCCAGATATTCGACCTCGGCCGGGGCACCGGCATAGCGGTGCAGGCCGCGCTTGCGGAAGGTCACATAGATCATGCGCCGCGCCATCATGCCCCCACGAGGTGCTGGTAAAGGGGCGTGGCGGTCAGATAGCGCGCCTTCAGCGCCTGCTCCTGCCGGGCGATCTCGGCCTGCATTTTCGGCGTGGCGTAATCGTCCATCAGCGTGCGGATATAGGAGACCAGGAAGTCCTTGTTGGCCCGATAGGCTTCCCAATTGGCCGTCCAGTCGCTGGGGTACAGGAACGGCGCGCTGTATTGCTCATTATAGGCCAGTCGCCGGGGCGACAACGGCATGGCCCCTGCGATGGTGGCCTCGGCCTGGGCGATTCCCAACGTCTCTTGCAGCGCGGCGCTGAACGACATTTTCGCCTGCCCCAACAGCGCATGGTATTGCGGCTTGCTCAGGGCATGTTCCTGGCACACGACCCATTCGTATTGCGGCAGGGCGGCGGCCAAGTCCTTGAAGATGTCGAGCTGCTTCTCCGGGGCCAGCCGGTGGGGGAACAGGATCAGGTTGGGCCGTTGCTCGGGCGGCAAGCGGTGCGGCGGCAACTCGTCCCATAGGTATTCATTGGGATAGCCGCTATACGCCGCGTGGTCGCCCATCTCGTCGTCGTCGATCTTGAGGACGCGGGAGAACAGCCCCCAATGGAACGAGGTGGTGAAGAAGTTGCGGTCGATGGCCCAGAACAGCGCCCGCTCGGTGGCATAGGACCACCTTTTGTCGGCGATGTTGCGGCCCAGGAAGTCCCACGGGTCATAGGAACCCGCATGCCAGATCGCCGAAATGTCCCAACTTACATCAAGTAAGTTCCGCATGTAGGCGAGTTGCAGGATGCCGGGGTGCCACGCATCGGTGACCAGGACCTTGTCGCCGTCGCGGACCAACCCCGCCTCGACCATGCCGATGAAGCGGTTGACCTGCTGGTTCTTCCACAGATTGGTGGTGGCGAAGTTGAGGAACGCCCCGGTACTGGCCCGCTGCGTGCCGCCATCACCCGGCACGTTGACAATGTTGAGTGTGCCGCTGTCGATGGCTTCCTGACCGAAACCCGCCATGCCCATGTGGACACGCGCCGCGATCCCCTGGCCTTCAGCATGGGCGGCGATCTGCCGAGGGACACCCGCGAACCACTGCGCCGTGTAGCGCGTCTCGATGGGTTCCAGCGACAATATCCAGATTGTGTGCATGGTGACGTGCCGCCCCGATGGCAATTGCTTCGGGCGGGCACGCTATGCCGGTCGGGATAGGCCGGGTATTGGGGGAATCTACGAATGGACGGCGCTCCAGCGCGCCGCCCGCTACTTTTTTGCGCGGAAGCGTATCTTGTCGATCGCTGCTCCTATAAGGAGGCCGCCAAATGCAGTAACCTTCGAGCCAAAATTTTCGGCAGACGCAAGGCGCTGCGCGCGCCGCTGATGTCTGCTGTTACGGAGAATAAGTAGCTGTTGTTCTTTGGTTAATCCGAGAATCCCGGCATTATTTTGCAATGAACCGTCCGCAATTGACGATATAATGCGAACAGGATCGCTTTGGGGCGCCGATGGTTCTTCCCAATGTTTCTTTGCATGTTCTCTGATCGAAGAGATTGGGCAGAGGCCAGCTAGGTCTTGGCTGGGCTGGTTGAGCCAAGTCTTAATTTCAGCCTCTGACATTAAGGAGGTTAGTCGATGTTCAAGGGCGCTTAACTCGCGTTTGTAAAGCTCCTCTGTGCGTTGCTCGCGGCGGCGGCGAGCCTGCTCCTCACGCACTATCCTCTGGCGCTCCCGCTCCTGTGCCTGCCGCTCCCTTTCATCAGTAATATTCCGCAACCGTTCTTGAATAATTTGCTGCCATTGCTGAACGGGCATCGTTGCCTCAGGCTCGGGTGGGCGAACCTTGCGCCATCCTGGCTTGAACCCTAAGTGTTGTCGAATATCGATGGCACCGACAAAGTTAGGGTACGGGCATTGAAGCGCGACATCCTCGGTGAGAAATTCACGATCTGGCGTGGCCCCGCAATGAGGGCAGATCAAGTTTTGTTCTACGTTGGGGGCGACTTTAAGCGTCTTTCCGGGAGTTAGCTGGGTCAACTGACGAAGCTTGCTTAATGCCTGCTCCCCGAATGAAGCCTCTGCTAAGGGAATGGCCATAGGCTTGTTCCCTCCGCGAACACGGTTTGGATAGGCCACCGAGAATGTCGTTCGGAACCACTGCTGACCACAGTGTCCGCAAGGATAGTTGTATCCAATTAACGCAAGCGGAACCTTGGCGAGATCACGGCCCTCGTCATAAACCATGCTTCCCTTCAATAGGGCAGTCAGAAGACCTCCGAGTTCACGTATCCGTTCCTCCGTGTTCTTCTTCCGAAGAAGGAAAGCAGGGAGTCCTTGCCCGATAAGGTCTGGCGGAACTTCCTCATAATCCTGCTTTCGTAGAAAGAACCAAACGCTCCTTACACCCGAGGCGTTGTGACGTTCGACGCGTTCACGAGTCTCGTGATTTTTCTGGTCAGATTTCTGTATCTCAATCGCCGACTGCTCTCCTGTCACGGGGTGCGTAACAAGGACATCAGCACGCCAGTTGGGGCCAGAGGCCTCCATTTGCGCAAGATAGCCGCATCGTTTGGCAACAAGGTAAGCTTCCGCCTTTAGCCTTTCGTGCTCAATGCTTTCCTTGCCGGCTTCGCAATTTTTCGGAGCAGTATGGTGGCGGAAGAACCTAAAGCCGTTTTCATTTTGCACGGCTGTAGCGCGCGTCCGGCAGCAACTCGTTAATAGTTGATTGGTTTTGCTCCATTTTCGCACCCGTTCCCATTGCAAAGGATCGGTGATGTCTGCCGCGACAAGAAGGTCATCGCCATGGAACGCAGTTTGGGGCATGAGAGGGGAGCCGACGGAGTTAATCAGAGCCTACAGCTTACACGCCACACCTAAGAAATTGAAACAGTGCGTTTTGAGCCAATTCTAGATTGCCTGCCGAGTGCAATGCTTTGACATGCCGACTAAGTCAGCCAATCCGTTCACTCGCATTTTTTCAAAAACTCGTGTCCGATGCACCTCAGCAGTCCTAATGCTGATATGTAGTTCGCTCGCGATTTCCTTGGTTGCCTTGCCATTGACCAGCAGCCAGAACACCTCCTGCTCACGCACGGTCAACAGGCCGTAAAGCCGCATCGCATCAACCGCCCGGCCATAGCGGGCACAGAAATCGCGGTGATGGGCGCAGGCGCTGGCGACATCGGCCAGTAGCTTGGTGTTGTCGATGGGTTTCTCGATGAACCCCATTGCCCCTTGCTGCACCGCCTTGACAGCGGTGGGAATGTCGCCGTGGCCGGAAATCATGATCACCGGCATGTCGTGGCCGTGCGCCCGTGAGCGCCGGAAGACCTCAATGCCGCAATCCTCGCCCAGGCGCAGATCGATCAAGGCGCAACCGATGGCACGCATGTCGTGCCGGGCGATGAAGCTGTCGGCATCGCCATAGGGGCGAGCATCATGGCCGTTGGCCCGTAGCAGCCAGACGATGGCCTCGCGGAAGCTGGCATCGTCATCAACGACGGCAACGACGAAGGGCGTTTCGGTCATGACGCCACCGGCAGCCAGCAGGTCACGCAGGCGCCGCCATCGGCGTTGTTGGCGATCTCCAGATCGCCGCCATGGGTAGTCAAGATGGCCCGCGCGATGGGAAGGCCGAAGCCACTGCCACCCGGCTTGGCCGAAGCGAACAGGGCGTGGCCGCTGCGCAAGGTCTCTTCCGCAAAGCCGGGGCCGCTGTCCTGCACGCGCAACACGGCCTTGCTGTTCTCTTCCGTCAGCGTGACCAACAAGGTCCGCTGGGGCGCGGTGGCCATCGCCTCGCAGGCATTGCGGACCAGATTGACCGCCAATTGCTGAAGTGTGGCACGATCGCCCAAGACCTTGGCCGTGCATCCGTCCAACTCGAATTGGGCCGACACTCCGCTATCATCGCAAATCTGGCGCAGCAGCGGCATCACGTCGCCCATAACCGCCGCCAACAGCAGCACTTCGCGCTTGCCGGCGGCCTGGTCGAACTGCGCCTGGTTGGCGGCGATGATCTCGCGCACCCGCTGCACCTCGCGCTCCAGCCGTCCGGTGATTTCCGGCAGTTCCGCCGGATCGATACTTCCCTGCTCGGCCATGATGTGCAGCGCCTGGGCATAGGTGGAGGCCGAGGCCAAGGGCTGCCGGATCTCGTGCGCCAGCTTGGATGCCGTTTCATGCGTGGTGAAGTGGCGGTATGCCTTATCCAGCGACGCTTCCTGCTTGCGCAGCTTGCGCAATGCTCCTTCGCGATCCTCCACCGCCCCGGCGATGATCAGGCTGAGATAGCCGATGGACAGCATGAAATAGGGCGCACCAGCGACAACCGCTTGGTCGGGCTGCAACAGGCTGGCCGCCGTGATCGACACATTGGCGAGCAAAGTGGACAGGGCCGCGCCCAGCACGCCGAAGGCCACCGCGTTCCACGCCACCGGCAGCATGACGAAATAAGAGAAGCGGCCCTGGTCATGGCCCAACAGCAGTTCCGCCACTTCCAGGTACAGGATCAAAGCGGTCGCCAGCAGGCCGACAAACAGCACGCGCCTATCCCGCTGGCGGAAGTGGGTTCGCCACGGACGGTTTGCCAGCAGCAAGGTCGGCGCGAGGGTGACGATACCCAGCGCGTCGCCAATGAAGAAGCGCGCAGCCAATGGCCCATACTCCGACCACGGGATAGCGCCATCGGCGCAGAAGTTGAGAACGTTGATCGCCGCGACGATGGTGGGCGTCGCCAGTGATGCGACGATGAAGCGGTGGATATGGGCCTGACGGCTGAGGTCCAGCGGCCCGCCAAGCCAGCGCCGCAGCAGCGCCACCCCGAGCACATAGCCGGTCGGAGGGATCAGCCATGACAGCCATGCTCCCGGTGTCGTAACGGCATAGGGGCCAAGCAGCACCACATATCCGATACCCATATAGGCCAGCGGCCAAGACCGGGGAAAGCGGAGAAGAAAGGCGAAGGTCAGCCCTGCGGGCGGATACCAAATGCTGACGCCAGGGCCAACGTTCATCGCCACCGCCGCCTTGTGGGCCAGAACCCAAACAACGGGGTAAAGCGCAATAACAACTGCCTTGCGCAGCCCATCGCGGTTCGACGGCGGCACCATGAACGACCTCTATGATTTTCCCGCTGAACCCCAAGCCGTAAACTTACATGCTGTAAGTTGGCCTGTCATGAGCTGGTCGCACCAATCCGCACAAGAACATTGGGGACGGCCGCGCCCGTTCCGGGGCGCCGCCGTCGCGGCTTGCTGGGGCGACTTCGCCAACGGCACAAACCAGCCACAGCCGGGGTGGATTTGCTCTTGCTGATGCTTGGAGTTCCCCCTTGCCACCCTACCGGGAACGCTTCCAAGCATCATCCCATGTGGCAAGTGGCATCGAGAACACCGGGCCGTCTGGCCGCTTGCTGTCGCGCAATTCCTCTTCACGGCCGATTGCGAGCGAAAGATAGCAGAGGGCGGACCGCGCGATCTTCATGACCCTCAGCGCCTTCGCTTCCATTTCGTGGCTCGAAAGCGATTTGCCGAGTTCGCCAGTGGCAAAGGCGTCCACAAACCCTGCCACAGCCCATCCCTCATGCACCTGTAGGTATTTATGCTCAAGGTGATTACGCAAATCATGCAACTCCCGAGCATCAGGGGCGGTCGCACCCTTCAGAGCCTCATTATGAATTTCCTTGGAAAGCCAGAACAAACCGCGCAAGGGCCAGTTTTCATATTCCTCGAAAGCCGGAAGCAGAGTTTTCTTGCCTTCCACCATCCACACGTTACGAAAGTTGATTTGATCCGGTCGCTTCCCCAGGCACCAATAGTCATTGATAAGGAAGGCAATCTTATCGAGCAATGAATAAGCGATACGAAAGCTTGTTCGCACGCGCTCCATAGCAAGAGAGTAGCTAGGATAATCCAGGGTATTATAGAGGAGCACATCTTTGTCGGAGAAATGAACACCTTCAGCGATCAGCCCTTCGAACAGCATGAAACGCGCCGACACAAGCTCCTGCTTCATTTGATTGAAAAAACCAATAATCGGCGGCGCAAATCCGGGCCGCGTTGGCGGCTTGATCTCTGTTAGCGATGGCAGAGTCAGAACATCGTTGGCTGCGATTGAATGTGCGCCTAAGTCATTAAGGGGGTTGAGAAACAAACGTTCCTCCAAACACCAGCGCCGATAAGCTTTCTCGCGCTTGCTACGGCCAAGTGAAAACCCATCCAGGTTCTGGCTCTCGCGGATCATGTCCACAGGGACATTCTGTGCGATACTGACCGCCATCGCTCCGAATTGCTCACTCAGCCCAGGGTAAAAGCTGTCGAACAACGCATCATCAGCGCCTGCCTTTACAGCAGCATCGTGAGCATGCAGCCAGAAAAGCCCTTGATGACCAGGGTCATGCAGGGCACGTGCGTAAAAGCCAAGCCCCCGGGCGCGATTGCCAAGTGCCATCGCAAATTTCGGCAGTATCCGCAGCGCACGATCCCAACTTTCTAACGCATCAACGAAACGACCGACGCCGTTAAGAAGATTGGCCCGATTTGTAAGTATTTGACATTGCCGTATCGGATGCAGTTTTTCAAAGCCTTCGTGCGACACTGCATGCGACAAAGACAAAATCTCTTGCTGCGTTTCAGGCTGCTCCCAAGCCCAAGACCGTTTATGACCGGCGAGTTCAGCCTTGAGGCTCCAAACATTGGCCCGAAAGTAGTGGATCACAGCGCCCTGTCCGATCGCCACATCGCGCTTTTCTAACTCGTCGAGCAAAGTAAGGGCGCGCTCTAATCCACGAGCAAAGGCGGCATCCCCTGAAATATCAATAAGTCGACCTATATGGTCGAATGCCTCTTCGTTGTTCAATTTCCGAATTGACCGCTCAGACAGCCGCTTCAGCTCTTCAGTCATCTAGTTGATCCAACAGCAGATCGCACACCTCAAGGATGTTATTGCGTAAATAGGATTGGGAGCAATCGCGTAGGGACCGGCCTTGGCACCGACTCGGCGGCGACCTTCAATTCCCCTGTCGAACACGACGGCAGGGACGAGGACGATGGCGACGGCCAGGAAGCTTCGGGGCAAGCGGCAAGCAAGAGAGCGGCGCAAGAGCATCTCCCCGCAAATCGGTCAAACCACTACTACGTTGAAGCAACAGCCACAGGCTCAAACACCGTGTATTCCGCATGCCGCTTGTTGTTGGTCTGGGACGGAATGAAGATTTCCGCCGCGTTCCTGTCCGTCGCCGCGCTGACGCGGATGAGCTTATTGACCAGGGAGAGCGTGACCTCGCCACCGGGGGCCAGTTCCTTGACGCTCTTGATCGCCGCCTGAAGTTCGCCAGCAGCCACCCTGATCTCGGTGGCGAGCTTGCCGTCACCGATGGGCGAGGCGAAATGGTGGACGGGTTCGATCGTCCCTTGCTCGTCCAGCAGCGCCCATTCATGCGCGGTGATCTTCATCAACGTGGCTTCGCCATGAATGGCTTTCCGCAAACGGCCATCGGCCTTGTCCTTGGCGACGCCCAATGTTGCCGCGTACCAATCGGCGAACGCGCCCTCCAACGGGACACTCGCCCATTTCGCCTCATCCACCTCGACGCGGGCCATCTTGTCGATGACCGTTTCGAAGCGAACGGTCAGGCTGTCGTCGCCGCGCGTGATATAGGACGTGGTCCCGGGCACAAGGTCGCGTTCCGACCATTTTCTGCTCTTGGCCTCGTCATACGCGGCGACCGCAGCATTGTAGTTGGTGGCGGTGATCGCCACCGTGGCGCGGACCAAATCCAATTCGCTTGGGCCATCGATGGTGAACTTGGCGCCGAACTTGCCCAGCAGCGCGAACTTTTTTATGAAGCCGATGGCACGCGTGCCGAACCAATAGGTGCCCGGCGGCAGGTAGTCCTGGCGGGTTAGCCGGGCATTGAGCATGCAGGTGTTGCGGCTGTTCTGCGATACCCGGACCTCGCAGCCATTCTCCCCGTTGATGATCTTGATCATCACCTTGGGCTGGGACAGCTTGCTCGCGTTGAACAACTTTAGCAGCCGATCCAGCGCGGTCTTGCTGCTGTTGCTGTTCAGGGTGCCCGGCTTGCGTCCACGCTTGCTCTTGGCCTTTTCCGGCGCATTGGCGAGGATGAACTTCTCAAGCAGCGCCTTGCTGTCATCCACGGCGGGCATGCCGAGGAAGTGGGCGACACCCGCATCGTCGAAATAGATCGCCGCCAGCGCCGCCTTGCCCCTCAAAGTTTCATCGCGAGGAAGGGATGCGGCCTTCGTCGCCATCAATGCGGCAAGCCCGGCATCGAACGTTTTTTGCCGGGTCGCCTTGGCCTCTGCCAGGGCCTTCTTGGCTTCGTCGGTTTCGCCCTGAAGCTGCCCCCACAGCTTTCGCGATTCTTCAACGCCGCGCACGTCTTCGATGAAGGCGGCGACGTTGTTCGGACGCTTGGCAGCGGCAAGTTCCAATGCGGCGCTATAGGTGCTGATCGCCTTCTGGCGGCGGTTCTTTTCTGCTTTTCCGTCTTCGTCGGCAGGGGCAAAGCCATCCAGATCGGGATCGAAGAACGCCTTCACGGTCGGAAGGAAGCGGCTGGCCTTCTTGCCGCGCGCCGACGCCTTCACGCCCTTGCGCTGAAGCAGCTCGGCATATTGGGGCTGATCGCGCCACGTGTTGTGGAACACGAAGGCGCATTCCAGCGCGGCATAGAGGGCGAGGTTCTTCTCACGTTGGGATTGGTGCTCGTCCTTGGCCCGCTTATCGAACTCGGCGACGACGGCCTCGACTTCCTTGATCGCGTCCTCAAAGCCCGGTTCCACAACGTTCGCGCCGCCCATCGAATGGCTCCATCAATCGCAAAAATTCCGATACGGATGTTATCGGAATTTTTGGAAATTGGCAACGAGCTTACATGACGTAAGTTCACGAATTTTCGCGGTGGCGGCGGCGGTGAATTTCAGTACTCGTCGGCCAGCATGATGGTCAGCACGCGGATGGTCACTGCCGGATTGGCAGCGTCATCCGACACGAAGTTCAGGTCGGTGTCGTAGTAGTCGATCTTCCAGATGACGCGGTGATCGCCAACATTCATGACCGCGCAATCGTGCTCCGCATAGGGATCGTTGTCGGGGGTGAATTCGGCAAACGCTGCGACGGCAGCAAGTATGTCCAGGATGGCTTGATGGCCCAGGGCCTGAATGCCCCTGGTGATGACCACCTTGCCGCGACTGTGATCGCGGCGAAGCTGGTCGTTGAGTGCGGCGATGCGTTCCGTCCGGTCCATACGGCCCTCGCTGTTGCGCGGGCACGGTTCCGGAATTGGGCATTGCGCCCGGGTGCTGCTGCTATAGCGGTGAAGCGCGGGGGGCGTCTACGAGACGACTTATTCTTCTTCGGCTTCAGCCAGCATTTGGCTGAGCGGTTTGGGCGGCGTGGAAGATTGCTCGGGCGTGCTTGGCCGTGCCCGCTTTTTTGTCGTGTCATGGGGGAGGCCAGTGCCGAACGCACCTGCTGCGATGTGAGGGCTGACTAGGACCGCGTTTGCGGCGGCCTTGGGCGCGATGGAGAGTGGCCCCAAGTGCGCGTAGTTGGACTCCAGCATGGCAACGCTCGTGCCCATGTGCGTGGCGAGTTCCAGCAGCGTCATGGTCCCGTGCACAACCTGGGTGGTCGCGTAGGTGTGACGGAGGCTGTAGAGGCTGCGCCGCATCGGCGGATCGCCGCGCGACCACAGCAGGCCGATGTTGTCCAACACCGTCTCGAAGCTGTGCTGCGGGTTGCCGATCTTGCTGCCGTCCGGCAGCCGGAACACAAAGTCGTCCTCGGTGCGGTCGGGTCCTTGCCAGGCCATAAGCGCCTTGAACGGCGGTGCCGCGACACTCGCCGGGGCGGTAATCACTCGCTGCCGAACCTTGCTGTATTTGATCGTCTTGCCGGCGGTGATGGTCAGTTTCACGTATGACGCACCGCCGTGCTGCCAGTTGATGTCAACGTGCCGCCAGCGAAGGTTATCCAGTTCCTTGCCGGGGCGTGCGCCGGTCAGCAGCAGGGCGCAGACGTAGTAGTACAGTAGTTGCCGGATGTCGCGGGTGCGCTGCTTACGTCCCTCGGGGATGCTCTCCCACATCTTGACCAGCAGCGGCGTGATCTCGTCCTCTTCAAAATCCGGCCGCCTCGTGCCTGCTGGTGCTTCGTTGGTCAGTTTGGGCACTTGCCATTCGTTCATCCAGCCGTGCCTCACGGCCGTTTTAAAGACGTTGGAAAGGCATGCGTTGTGGCTGGTGATCGTGGACTTGCTGAACGGTTTGCCGTGCTGTGCGGTCTTCCAGGCGTTCCAGCCGATAATGTCCTGCGGCCCGAGTTCATCCAGCTTCTTGCCGCCTAGGTGCGGCTCAATCCACTTCTTCATGGTCGTGCGGTATTCGTCCGCGCTCGCGAGCGGGGGATTGGCCGCGTCTAGGTCCATGCGGTACTGCTCGCACGCATCGCGCACGAGTTTGGTGCGTGGCACTTGGTTGTGCCGCACGCGGTACATCATGTCGTCGTATTGGTCGGTCGCCCACTGACCTGCTAGGCGAATGTCGGTATGCCCGGTGGATAGCCGTATCCATTCGCCACGCACCTTGAGGTGCGCTTGCCAGTAGGACGAGCCTTTGCGCTGCTTAAGCACGACGTTGCCGTCGCGCAGTTTGCGCCACACGTCCTCAATTTTCCTGGGCATTTGCTGCGTCCCAACCGACTGAAGTTGGTGCCCCGGGCCGGACTCGAACCAGCACGCCTTGCAGCACCTGATTTTGAGTCAGGCGTGTCTACCATTTCACCACCGGGGCGGCGGCTTGCAGCAGCGCGGGGTTTAGCACAACGGGCGTTTGCGAGCAACGGGCTAAAACGGGCCGCTGCACACTGTGCTAAGTGTGCTATGACTGTGCGCACAGATCAATGGCGTAAAAACCGCAGTTTCCTGCGCGACATACGCCGGCTTCCGTTACGTGCAACTTATTTTGAGTCGACTGCGTCTACCAATTCCGCCACTGGGGCACCGTGGGATTGGTCGGGGGATCATAGCCAAGGTTGGCCCGGGGTCAATGGGAAAGCGGGCGGCCTATCCCAGCCACCAGTATTTCACCCCGAAGGCCATGGCCAGGGCGGCGGCGGTGGGGGTGATGTCGCGCACCCGTCCGGTCAACAGTTTGACGCCCACATAGGTGATGAAGCCGAAGCTGATGCCGTGGGCGATGGAAAAGGTCAGCGGCATGGTGATGGCGGTGACGACCGCCGGCACCGCCTCGGTCAGGTCGTCCCAGGCGATCTCGGTCAGGCCGCGGGCCAGCAGGCAGGCAACGAACAGCAGGGCCGGGGCGGTGGCGTAGGGCGGCACCGAGGCGGCCAGCGGGCTGAAGGCCAGGGCCAGCAGGAACAGCAGCGCCACCACCACCGAGGTCAGTCCGGTGCGGCCGCCCGCCTTGATGCCGGCGGCGCTCTCGATATAGCTGGTCACCGGCGAGGTGCCCAGCACGCCCGAGGCCATGTTGGCCAGGCCGTTGCTCAGCATGGCCGGACGCAGGCGCGGCAGCCGTTCCTTGGCGTCCAGCAGGCGGGCCCGATGGGCCAGACCGATCAGGGTGCCGGTGTTGTCGAACAGGTCGACGAACAGGAAGGCGAAGACGATGGTCAGCAGGCCCAGATGCACCGCGCCGGCCAGGTCCATCTGGGCGAAGGTGGGCAGCAGTGGGGGCGGCGGCGCCACCACGCCGGCGAAGGGGGTGACGCCCAGCGCCATGCCCAGGGCGGTGGTGCCCAGCACGGCGATCATGATGGAGCCCGGCACCTTGCGGGTGTCCAGCGCCACCATCGCCAGGAAGCCGCCCACCGCCAGCAGCGCCGTCGGCCTGGTGATGTCGCCGGCGGTCAGCAGCGTGGCCGGATGGGCGACGATCAGCCCGGCGTTCTTGAGCGCGATGATGCCTAGGAACAGGCCGATGCCGGCCGAGATGGCCAGCTTCATGGAATGGGGGATGGCGTCGACGATGGCGTCGCGGATGCGCGAGAGCGAGATCAGCACGAACAGGCAGCCCGACAGGAACACCGCCCCCAGGGCGATCTGCCAGGAAGTGCCCATGCCCTGCACCACCGAATAGGCGAAATAGGCGTTCAGGCCCATGCCCGGGGCCAGGGCGACGGGGTAGTTGGCCCACACGCCCATGAGCAGACAGGCCAGGGCCGAGACCAGGCAGGTGGCGACGAAGACGGCGCCGTGGTCCATCCCCGCATCGGCCAGGATGGCCGGATTGATGAAGATGATATAGGCCATGGTCAGGAAGGTGGTGGCGCCTGCCAGCACTTCCGTGCCGGCGGTGGTTCCGTTGGCCTTCAGCCGGAACAGGCGCTCCAGCATGGTCAGGGCTCGACGCCGATATTGTCGATCAGGCGGGTGCCGCCCAGCTTGGTGGCGGCCAGGATGCGGGCGGGGCGGCTCAGCTTCAGCACCTTGGCCATGGTGTCGGCGTCGCGCACGTCGATGTAGTCGACGCTGGCGAAGCCGGCGGCCAGCAGGTCGGCGGCGGCGCGGTGGCACAGCTCCTCGGCCGCCTTGCCCTGCTTCAGGCCCTCGGCCACCGCCTGGAGCGCGCGGTGCAGCGCCGGGGCGACACTCCGATCCTCGGGGCTCAGATAGGCGTTGCGCGACGACAGGGCCAGCCCGTCGGCCTCGCGCACGGTGGGCACGCCGACGATCTCGGCCGGCAGGTCGAGGTCGCGGGCCAGCCGGCGGATCACCGCCAATTGCTGCCAGTCCTTCTCGCCGAACACGGCGAAATCGGGCCGGCCCTGCATCAGCAGCTTGGTCACCACGGTGGCGACGCCGTCGAAATGGCCGGGGCGGAAGGCGCCCTCCAGCGGCTGCGACACCCCCTTGACGCTGATGGTGGTGGCGAAGCCGTCGGGATACATCTCCTCCACCTTGGGGGCGAACATCAGGTGACAGCCGGCCTGGTCCAGCAGCCCGGCGTCCTGGGCCTCCTGGCGGGGATAACGCGACAGGTCCTCGCTGGGGCCGAACTGGGTGGGGTTGACGAAGACCGAGGCGACGACCCGGTCGGCCAGCTCCAGCGCCGTCCGCACCAGGGCCAGGTGGCCCTGGTGCAGGGCGCCCATGGTGGGCACCATGGCCACGCTCAGCCCCTGGTCGCGCCAGTACTTCACGCGTGAGCGCAAATCCGCCACGGAACGCACGATGTCGAGGTTGCCGTCCTGGGGCATGGCCTTATTCCTTGGCTTTCTTGGGAATGCCGAAGCAATGCTGCGGGGTGGGGAAGGTGCGGGCCTTCACCTCGGCCGCGTAATCGGCAGCCGCCTGCGAGATCAGCGGCGATAGGTCGGCGAAGCGTTTGACGAATTTCGGAGTGAAATCGTTGAACAGCCCCAGCACGTCCTCGGCCACCAGCACCTGGCCGTCGCAGGCCGGCGAGGCGCCGATGCCGATGGTGGGGATGGCGATCTCCTCGGTCAAAGCCCTGGCCACCGGCTCCACCGTGCCCTCGACCACCACGCAGAAGGCGCCGGCCTCGGCGATGGCGCGGGCGTCGGCGCGGATGACGGCGGCCTCGTCCTCGTCGCGGCCATGGGCGCGGAAGCCGCCGGCGGTGTTCACCGACTGGGGCATCAGGCCGATATGGGCCATCACCGGCACGCCCCGGCTGGTCAGGAAATGGATGGTGTCGGCCATCTCGCGTCCGCCCTCCAGCTTGACCGCGGCGCAGCCGGACTCGGCCAGGATGCGGGCGGCGTTGCGGTAGGCCTGCTCGCGGCTTTCCTGGTAGCTGGCGAAGGGCATGTCCACCACCACCATGGCCCGGCTGGAGCCGCGCATCACCGCCTTGCCGTGGTTGATCATCATGTCCACGCTGACGCCCAGCGTAGAGTCCATGCCGTACAGCACCATGCCCAGCGAATCACCTACCAGCAGGATGTCCACGTGCGGATCGAGCAGGCGGGCCATGGGGGTGGTATAGGCGGTCAGCACCACCACCGGCTCGCCGCCCTTGTGGGCGCGGATATCGCGGGTGGTCAGGCGTTTGGTCCGAATTTCGGTGCTCAACGGGAGCGTCCTCCAGGTGGCCGGGCCGGGTGGGTCTGGCGCTGGGCGCAGACGGGCATCCCGGTTTTCCACCACGCCGGCCTGAAGTCAAACGCTAAAATGCAGCCCGTACCCGCGCGGGACTTGCGCGGATGCCGGCATGGCGCTCAACTGAAGCCATCGATGCTCCGGCGGAGAAATGCCTTGTCCGGCTGCTGTTCATCCTGCGAGGCGCCCAAGCCGTCCACCGACCCGCTGTTCCGGCGCATCGTGATGCTGGCGCTGGCGGTCAACGCCGTCATGTTCGGCGTCGAGTTCGCCGGCGGCTTGTGGGCGCGCTCGCTGTCGCTGTTCGCCGATTCCATGGACTTCCTGTCGGACGCGGTGAATTACGCGGTCACCCTGGCGGTGCTGGGCCTGTCGGCGCGGGCCAAGGCGCGGGCGGCGCTGTTCAAGGGCCTCTCGCTGGGGCTGGTGGGCCTGTGGGTGGCGGGCAACACCGTGTGGACCCTGGCCCACGGCACCGTTCCTCGCACCGAGATCATGGGCGGCGTCGGCCTGGCGGCGCTGGCGGCCAATGCGGGGGTGGCGCTGGCGCTCTATCGCTGGCGTCATGGCGACGCCAACATGGAATCCATCTGGCTGTGCTCGCGCAACGACGCGATCGGCAATCTGGCCGTGCTAGCGGCGGCCAGCGGCGTGTGGGCCAGCAATACCTGCTGGCCCGACTTGGCGGTGGCGTTGGTGCTGGCTTGGCTGCCCCTGTCGGCGGCGGCGCGCATCGTCGCGCGGGCGGCGCGGGAATTGCGGGTGCCGGCCTGAGCGTCAGGCGCCGGCGGTGCCTTCCGCCAGTTCCTTCAGCCCGGCCTCGTCGGTCAGCAGCACGCGGCCGGCATCGGGCAGGCCGATGATGCCCTCGCGCTTGAGCTGGGTGAAGGTGCGGCTGACCGTCTCGATGGTCAGGCCCAGGTAATCGGCGATGTCGGCCCGGCTCATGGGCAGCGCCACCGGGCTGGACGGGTGGCCCTGCTGCGCGGCGCGGCGCGACAGCTTCAGCAGGAAGGTGGCCACCTTCTCCTTGGCGGTCTTGCGGCCCAGCAGCAGCATCTGCTCCTGCGCCGCCACCAAGTCCTTGACGGTCATGGTGAACATCTTGCGCTCCAGCCGGGGGAACTCGTCCATCATGGTGTCGAGCTTGCGGTGGGTGAAGCGGCACAACTGGGTGGGGACCAGCGTCTCGGCGGTGTAGCAGTAGCCGCCGTCCAGGCCCAGGCCGAACATGTCGCCCGAGAACAGGAAGCCAATGATCTGGCGGCGGCCGTCGCTCATCAGCTTGTACAGCTTCACCGCGCCGTTGGAGACGGAATAGACGTGGTCGGCCGAATCGCCCTCGCGGAACACCGAGAAATTGGCCGGCACCTGGGCGTGGCAGCGCACGGTGGCGAGGCGGCGGATCTCGTCGGGGGACAGGTCGGCGCAGAACGCCAGTTCGCGGACCACGTCGCAATTGCGGCAGGGCGGTGCCGTCACGTCGGGCACGTCTGGGCGTTCAGTCTTGTGATCGTCGAAGTCCAGAGGCGGCATGACGTTCACCGGAGCCCCCTAGGCTTGCCCCTTGGGCTGGTCCTGCCGACCCGGTCCCTTGGGAAGGTGTTGGGCATCCATGTCGTCGTCCTCGAACAGGATGCGGTGGGCGGCGCCGTCCAGATCGTCGAACTGGCCGGATTTCAGGGCCCAGAGGAATGCAACCAATCCAATCCCGCCCAGAATCAGGGCGACGGGAATGAGCATCAAAAGGTTGGTCAACCTGTTCTCCCGCGGGACAGACGCAGGGCGTTGCCAATTACTACCAGCGACGAGGTGGACATGGCAATTGCGGCGATCAGCGGAGTCACGAAGCCGGCGACCGCCAGGGGTACGGTAAACACATTATAGCCTAAAGCCAGCGCAAAATTTTGCTTCACCAGCTGGCGCGAGCCCATGGCCACCCGCAGGGTCTCGGCCACCGGGCCCAGGCGGTGGCCCTGGAAGACCACGTCGGCGGCGGTCTGGCTGACGTCCACCGCCGAGGAGGGCGAGGCCGAGACGTGGGCGGCGGCCAAGGCGGGGGCGTCGTTGAGGCCGTCGCCCACCATCAGCACGCGGCGCCCCTCGGCCTTCAGGGCCTGCAGCCGGGCCACCTTGTCGGCCGGGGTGCGCCCCGAATGCCAGGTGTCGATGCCGACCAGGCCGGCGATGCGGCGCACGGTGGCCTCGCGGTCGCCCGACAGCAGTTCCACCTTCAGGCCCCGCCGCTTCAAGTCGGCCACCACCTTGGCGGCGTCGGGACGCGGGGCATCGGCGAAGGCGAAACGGACCGGCGTCTGACCGGGCACGTCCAGCCACAGCTCGGGGCCTTCGACCCCGGTATCCTCGGCGATGCTGATCCAGGCGCGGCTGCCCAGCCGCACTGCCCCGGCGACCATGCCGCGGCCCGGCTCCTCGGACACGCCGTCGGCCGGGACGGTGCCCGGCGCGGCGGCCACCAGGGCGCGGGCCAGGGGGTGGCGCGAGGCGGCCGCCAGGCTGGCCGCCCGGGCCAGTTGCTCGGGCGTCCACGACTGGTCGCGGATCAGTTCCGGCTTGCCCTCGGTCAGGGTGCCGGTCTTGTCGAACACCACGGTGTCCACCTCGGCGAAGCGCTCCAACGCCGTGGCCGATTTCAGCAGGATGCCCTGGCGCAGCAGACGGCCCGAGGCGATCACCTGCACCACCGGCACCGCCAGCGCCAGGGCGCACGGGCAGGTGATGATCAGCACGGCGACGGCGTTCAGCAGCGCCTGCTGCCAGGGCGCGCCCACGCCGAGGGTCCAGCCCAGGAAGGTGGAGAGCGCCGCCACATGCACTACCGGGGCGTACCAGCGCGCCACCCGGTCGGCCAGGGCCACGTATTTGGCGCGGCCTTGTTCGGCCACTTCCATCATGCGCACGATCTCGGCCAGCAGGGTGCGTTCGCCCACCGCCGCCACCGTCAGGCGCAGCGGCGCCGACAGGTTGATGGTGCCGGCGAAGACCTTGTCGCCCATGGCGACGGGGACCGGCACGCTCTCGCCCGAGATCAGCGCGGTGTCCACGTCGGAGCGGCCGTCGGCGACCACGCCGTCCACGCCGATGCGCTCGCCCGCCGCCACCAGCACGGTCGCGCCGGCCGCCACCTTGGTAGGCGGCAGCAGGCGCTGGGTACCGTCCGCCTCCAGCACGGTGACGGCGACGGCGTCCAGCGCCAGCAGATGCTCGGCCGCCGAGCGCGCCCGGCCGCGCGCCCGGGAATCCAGGTAGCGGCCGATCAGCAGGAAGAACAGCAGGGTGATGGCGGAATCGAAATAGGCCCATTCGCCGCCACGCATGGTCTCGGCCAGCGACATGGCGGTGGCCAGGGTCACGCCCAGGGTGATGGGCACGTCCATGTTGGAGCGGCGGGCGCGCAGGGCGGAAAAGGCCGAACGGGCGAAGGGGCGGATGCAATAGAGCACCGCCGGCATCACGATCAGCGCGGAGATCCAGTGCATGAGGTCGCGGGTGTGCGGCCCCATGTAGGAGAAATGGCCGGCCCACACCGAAACCGACAGCAGCATGACGTTGCCGGCGGCGAAGCCGGCCACCGCCATGGCGCGCAGCAGTTCCTTCTCTACCCGCTCGGTCTCGCGGCCCAGCTTGGCCGGGTCGTAGGGCACCAGCCGGTAGCCCACCTTGAGCACCGGCTCCAGCAGGGCGGAGGCGTCGATCTTGGAAGAATCCCAGCGCACCACCAGCCGGCGGGTGGTCATGTTGACCCGCGCCCAGCCGACGCCCGGCTGCTTGGACAGCAGCGCCTCGATCAGCCAGATGCAGGCGGCGCAGTGGATGCCCTCCACCATCAGGTGGAGGGAGGCCTCGCCATTCTCGCCGGTGGCGACGTGGGCCGAGAAGTCGTGGACGGACTGGGCCTCGTCCTCCGGCCGCAGCGGTCGGGCCGCCGGGTCGATGGAGCGGCGGCGGTAATAGGTTTCCAGCCCCAGGTCCTGGACCAGGGCATAGGCGCCGTCACAGCCACGGCAGCAGAAATCGCCCTGCAGGTCCGCGGGAATCGCCTGGCCGCAATGGCGGCACGCGCGGGCGGTGCTCACCGGATGACGAAGCGCTGCGCGTGCTGGTACGACGCGGCCGCACCCACCGCAGCCACGTCCATGTCCCACACGCCCTTGGCCGGCAGCATGTAGCTGCCGCCGTAGACGCCATTGCCCAGGGGGGCCAGCACGATGTGCTGGTCCATGCCCTTGGCGGTGGGACGGATGACGTCGGCCTTGACCTCCAGGCCCTCCACCGCCTTGCCGTCGCGGTCGCGGTAGCTGATGGCGATGTCCACCTTGGCCCCGACGGTGTCGATGACGCCGGGGGTCACCTTGGTGTCCACCGTCCAGCCCAGGGCCTCCTGGGCCTTGGCCAGGGCGATGTTGTCGTTGTAGGCCAGGCCCTTCTGATAGGCGCCCTCGGTCTCCAGTCCGGTGAAGGTGGAGGTGGCGAAATAGGCCAGGGCGGCATTCACGCCCACCACCACCACGAAGCAGCCGACGAAGATATACGGATACCACCAGCCCCGTTCACGGGTCGCAGCCATGTCTGTCACCTGGGTTGTCACCTGCCGGGCCCCGCGAACAGCGTCTCGCTCCGGACCACATGGCCGTCGGCCGTGTCGGTGAGGACGAAGGTCAGCGGGGTCTTGGAATTCTGGACGACGGCTTCCGGCACGGTGACGTAGAGGCGGAAGGCCGTCACGTCGTCGCCCGGCACCTGCAGCGAGGTCTGCTCCTTCTTGCCGGAATCGTCGCCCACCACCTCGATGGTGGCACCGGGGACGCCGGAGATGGACAGCGAGAACGCGCGATCCTTACGGACCATGTTCAGAACCTTGTAGGTGTAGCCGTTGCGAATGCTGCCATCGGACAGCTGAACGAACAAGGGGGAGCGTTCGTGCAGCACGTTGACCTCGACGGTGTGGCGGGTGCTCAGCATGATCACTATCGCCACGCCGATGACGGCCAGAAGGCCGGTATAGATCAGGGTGCGTGGGCGGACCAGCTTCGTCTGCGCCTTCTCCCCCTTTTCGCGCGCCAGCAGGTTGGCGTTGGAATCATAGGAGATCAGGCCGCGCGGCAACTTGTACCTGTCCATCATGCTGTTGCAGGCGTCGATGCACAGGCCGCAGCCGATGCAGCCCATCTGCAGGCCCTCGCGGATGTCGATGCCGGTCGGGCACGATGTCACGCACATCTTGCAGTCGATGCAGTGGCCGCGGCCTTCAAAGCCCTGACCCTTGCGCGCGGGCGCCCGCGGCTCGCCGCGCCACGCCTCGTACGAGATGATCAGCGAATGCTCGTCGAACATGGCCGACTGGAAACGCGAATAGGGGCACATGTACAGGCACACCTGCTCGCGCGCGAAACCGGCCAGCAGGTAGCAGCAGCCGCCGACGATGGCGATGGCGGCCCAGGTGCCCAGCGATGCCTGGAAGGTGACGATGTCCTTCAGGGTGGCGAAGGCGTCGTCGAAGTAAAGGGTGAAGGCAATGCCGCAGGCCAGCGAGATGAGCAGCCAGACGGTCTGGACGATGCCCTTCTTGACCACCTTGTTGAGGGTCCAGGGATCGCGGTCCAGCTTGATGCGGGCGTTGCGGTCACCGACCACCAGGCGCTCCACCAGCACGAACAGGTCGGTATAGACGGTCTGCCAGCACAGAAAGCCGCACCACACGCGGCCGGCCACGGCCGACATGAAGAACAGGGCGATGGCGGCGAACAGCAGCAGGCCGGTCAGGTAGTAGACCTCTTGGGGCCAGATCTCGATGAAGAAGAAATAGCCGCGCCGGCCGGCCAGATCGCCCAGGATGGCCTGATCCGGAGCGCCGGCCCCGCGGTCCCAGCGCAGGAACGGCGCCAGATGGTACACGCCCAGCAGGACGGCCATCAGCCACCACTTGATGGTGCGGAAGGTGCCCTTGACCTTGCGGGGATGGATAATGACGGTCTCGGCATACAGCGCGGTGGATTGCTGCGCCTGCGGGGTGGCCTTGTTCATCTGGTTTCCGCACTCCGGTTCTGAAAGCGGCCCGATCCTATCGGCGGGTGGGGGGGTAAGCTCAGGCAATAATGCAAGCCTATCATGCGCGTGGCGCATGATTTTAGCGCCCAGCGTAACCCGTCATCCGCGGGCGGGAAATTGATCTTCGCCAATGGAGTCCGGAAGGTGGCGACCGGTCCCCGAAAGAGTGCGGGGTGCACCCCGTTGCCAGGGCGCACCCCACGTCTCCTTGTGCCGGGCCCCCGGAACCGGATGGTTCCTTCCCGGCCAAAGGGAGCCGAAGCCGGCGAGCCGGCTTCGGCAGGCACTTACTTTCCGCCGCCCAGCGAGTGGACGTAGACGGAGAGCATCTTGATGGAGGTCTCGTCCAGACGCTCGGACCACGCCGGCATGGAGCCGTGGCGGGGGTTGGAGACCTGGTTGACGACCACCTGCTTGACGGCGTCCTTGCCGCCCTTGAACAGCCAGATGTTGTTGTTCAGGGCGGGGGCGCCGACGTCCTTGGAACCGACGCCGCCTTCCTGGTGGCAGGCGACGCACTGCTCGTTGAAGATGGCCTCGCCGGGGCTGCCGGCGGCCCCTCCTCCCGACGAACCGGCCTTGGCCGACAGCGACACCACGTAGTCGGCGACCTGGTCGATCTGCTCCTTGGTGAGCAGGCCGTCGGTGCCGAACTTGGGCATCTCGCTCACGTGCGAGTTGCCGTTGGTGTTGCGCACGCCGAACGAGATGGTCTGCTGCAGGTCGGCCAGGGTGCCGCCCCAGATCCACTCGTCGTCGGCCAGGTTCGGATAGGCGTTGGCGACGCCGACACCGCCGGCGCCGTGGCAGGGGGCGCAGTTCTCGTTGAACAGAACCTTGCCGCCAACCATGGCGAAGTTGCGCAGATCCTTGTCCTTGACCACCTCGTCGACGGGCAGGGCGGCGATCTTCGCTTCGTACTTGGCGCGCGACTGCTTCTGCGCCTTCAGCTCCGACGCCAGGTCGTTGCGGGAGGAGTAGTTCAGCATGCCCCGGCTGTAATCACTGATGGTCGGCCAGGCCGGCATGGCGATCCAGTAGGCGATCGACCAGATCACGGTGGCCCAGAACACGTACACCCACCACTTCGGCAGCGGAGTGTTCAACTCCTTGATGCCGTCCCACTCGTGACCGGTCGTGTACTGACCGGACACCGAGTCCTTTTCCATGGAAGCCATATTAGCGCTCCTTGTCGTCGTCCCTGAGCGGGATGTCTCCATAGGATTCGAACCGGCCCTTATTTTTCGGCCGGAACGCCCAGAAGACGATCCCGAGGAACAGAACCATCATCCAAAGGCCCCAAAGGGGGCGGAGAACGTCGTTGACTAACGTCTCGAGCAATCTCCGCTCCTTTAGCGGGCAATCTTCTCGGGCTTGACCGTGGTGAAGTCCACCATGGTGCCCAGGACCTGCAGGTACGCCACCAGGGCGTCGAGCTCGGTCACCTTCGGATCGGCATCGGCGCTACCCAGCTTGGCCTTCGGGTAACGCGCCGCCACGGCCGCGTCGGAAGCCTCGGAGGTGGCTTGCTCCTCCAGGTCCTTCTTGGCATTGGCGATCTGCTCGTCCGTATAGGGGACGCCCACAGTCTTCAGGGCCTTGAGGTCGGCCTGAATGTCACTGTAGTCGAGCGGGCGCTTCAGGTGCGGGTAGCCCGGCATGATGGATTCCGGAACCACGTCACGCGGATTGATCAGGTGACGCACGTGCCAGTCGTTGGTGTACTTGCCACCGACGCGGGCCAGATCCGGACCAGTACGCTTGGAGCCCCACTGGAAGGGATGGTCGTACTTGGACTCGGCCGCCAGGCTGTAATGGCCATAGCGCTCGACCTCGTCCTTGAACGGACGGATCATCTGGCTGTGGCAGTTGTAGCAGCCTTCGCGGACGTAGATGTCGCGGCCCTTCTGCTCCAGCGGAGAGTAGGGGCGCACACCGTCCACCTTCTCGATGGTCGACTCGATGGTGAACAGCGGGACGACCTCAACCAGGCCGCCCACGACCACCGTGAGCAGAATACCCACCGCGAGGAAGAAGATGTTGGTTTCGAGCTTAGCGTGATGCTTGAACACAGACATTTCGGTTCCTCCCCTCAGCGGGCCGCAGCGGTCGAGGGCTGGGCAGCCGGCTCGGCCACGTCGCCCTTGATGGTCTTGTAGAAGTTGTAGACCATCACCAGCGAACCGAGGACGAACAGCACGCCGCCAAGAGCACGGATCACGTAGTACGGATGCATGGCCTCGACGGTCTCGATGAACGAGTACTGCAGGAAGCCGAGGTTGTCATACGCACGCCACATCAGGCCCTGCATGATGCCCGAGATCCACATGGCGGTGATGTAGAGCACGATGCCGATGGTGGCGACCCAGAAGTGCACGCCCACCAGCTTCAGCGAGTAGACTTCCTTGCGGCCCCACAGCTTGGGGACCAGGTAGTACAGCGCGCCGAAGGAGACGAAGGCGACCCAGCCCAGGGCACCGGAATGCACGTGGCCGATGGTCCAGTCGGTGTAGTGGGACAGCGAGTTGACCGCCTTGACCGACATCATCGGACCTTCGAAGGTCGACATGCCGTAGAAGGCCACCGAGGACACCAGGAAACGCATGACCGGGTCGGTGCGCAGCTTGTCCCAGGCGCCCGACAGGGTCATCAGGCCGTTGATCATGCCGCCCCAGGAGGGCATCCACAGCATCACCGAGAAGGTCATGCCCAGGGTCTGGGCCCAATCCGGCAGGGCGGTGTAGTGCAGGTGGTGGGGGCCGGCCCAGATGTACAGGAAGATCAGCGCCCAGAAGTGCACGATGGACAGGCGGTACGAATAGACCGGACGCTCGGCGCGCTTGGGCACGAAGTAGTACATGATGCCCAGGAAGCCGGCGGTCAGGAAGAAGCCCACCGCGTTATGGCCGTACCACCACTGGGTCATGGCGTTCTGCACGCCGCCGAACAGGTTGTACGACTTCATCCAGGAGCCACCGAACACGGCGGCCGGAACCGCGATGTTGTTGCCCAGGTGCAGCATCGCCACGGTCAGGATCATGGCGAAGAAGAACCAGTTGGCCACGTAGATGTGGGGTTCCTTGCGCTTCATGATCGTGCCGGCGAAGGCCAGCAGGTAGCAGACCCAGATCACGGTCAGCCACAGGTCCAGCCACCACTCGGGCTCGGCGTATTCCTGGCCCTGGGAGAAGCCCAGGACGTAGGTCAGCGCGGCAACCACGATGAAGATCTGGAAGTTCCAGAAGATGAAGTTGCCGAAGCCGGAGCCGCCGAACAGGCTGGCGCGGCAGGTGCGCTGCACGCAGTACAGCGAGGTGGAGAAAAGGATGTTGCCGCCGAAGGCGAAGATCACGGCGGAAGTATGGACCGGGCGCAGACGGCCGAAGGTGGTCCATTCAAGATCAAGGTTGAGGGCCGGGAAGGCGAGCTGCCAGGCGATGAAATCGCCAGCCAGGAAGCCAACCACACCCCAGAACGTCGCCGCAAGGACGAACTTCTTCACCACGTCTTCGCAATAGGGCGTGGCGTCGGTGTTGGTGCTCATGCCGAACTCCTGTTTCGACCGGGAAAGGGTCAGCCCGGAGCACCCCGCCGGAATGCAATGCAAACAAACCCCCGTTGACCGATCCCGGCCGGGAGGACTTTGCTCCGAGTTGGCGCACTATGCAGGGATGCGCATCCCCGGCCATTGATCCATATCAAAACCAGTGAAATTTACTGGTATCCCACCGAGTTGGCAGAACTTGTTCGCGCGGGAACTCTCCCCATGGGTGGGGCGCGGCCGGCGATTGTCCCCGGCGGGGCGGTCGTCTATGGTGGCGGCCATGACCGACACCGCCTCCGACACTCCCGCCAGCCGCCCGCTGATTCGCTTCGCCAAGGGCCGCGCGCGCCGCTTCCGCTCGGGTCATCCCTGGGCCTTCTCCAACGAGATCGAGATGACGCCCGAGGCCAAGGCGCTGCCGCCGGGCGGCCTGGTCACCCTGGTGGACGCCGGCGACGAGAAGCTGGGCGTGGCCACCTTCAATCCCCATTCGCTCATCGCCGCCCGCGTGCTGTCGCGCCAATGGGGTGACGCCGTGGACGTCGCCTTCCTGGCCGAGCGCCTGGCCCGGGCGGTGCGCCTGCGCGACCAGCTGTTCGGCGCGCCTTACTACCGGCTGATCCATTCCGAGGCCGATCTGCTGCCCGGCCTGGTGGTGGACCGCTATGGCGACGTGCTGTCGGTGCAGCTGAACACCGCCGGCATGGAGCGCCTGACTCCCCTGCTGGTGGGCGCCTTGCGCGAGGTGCTGGCGCCGCGCGCCATCGTGCTGCGCAACGACAGCCCGGTGCGCGGGCTGGAGGGGTTGCCGCTGGAGCACAAGCTGGCCTTCGGCGAGCTGGACGGTCCGGTGGAGAGCTGGTGGAGAACGGCGCCCGCTTCCTGGCCGACCTGACCGGCGGGCAGAAGACCGGCTGGTTCTACGACCAGCGCGACAACCGCGCCTTCGTCGCCCGGCTGGCCCAAGGGCGCAGGGTGCTCGACGTCTACACCTATGCCGGCGGCTTCGCCGTGCAGGCGGCACTGGCCGGCGCCGCCTCGGTCACCGCGGTGGACCGGTCGGAACATTCGCTGGCCCTGGCCGAGGGGGCGGCGCGGCTCAATGACGTGCCGCTGTCCTGCGTGCGGGCCGAGGCCTTCGCCGAAATGGCCCGGCTGGACGCCGCCGGCGAGCGCTTCGGCGTGGTGGTGGTCGACCCGCCCGCCTTCGTCAAATCCCGCAAGGACCTGCATTCGGGCGCCAAGGGCTACCGCAAGATGGCGCGGCTGGCGGCGCCGCTGGTGGAGCCGGGCGGCTTCCTGCTGGCCGCGTCGTGCTCGCACCACATGCCGGCCGAGCTGTTCGCCGAGGAGATCGCCCATGGGCTGGCCCAGGCGGGCCGCTCCGGCCGGGTGCTCCGCGCCGCCGGGGCCGCGCCCGACCATCCGCTCCACCCCATGCTGCCGGAAAGCGCCTACCTCAAGGCGCTGGTGTTGCAACTGGACTGAGGCTGGGCGCCATGGAGTTCGGCATCAAGGGGGATCATGAAGAGCTGAACTGGCTGAAGCCGATGCTGCGCCGCTGGGGACATCTTATCGACGATTACTGCGCGATTCATCCCAAGGACGTGCCCTACTACTATAACGAGCGGGCCAATGTCGGCCTGCTGGCGGCTGCCGCCTGGGGACCGGGCAGCGGATCGCTCGAGGAATATGCCTGCGAACGCGACCATGACGAAGGCCAGGTTCGCTGGGGGCGCGCGGATCTGTACCTTTATGACCAGAATAATTCGGCCACCATCGAGGCCAAGCAAATCTGGTGGACGCCGCAGACCACCGAGAATCATATCCGCGCTCAACTGGAGGCCGCCGCCAATCAGGCCGGTACCAACCGCGAGGCAAACGTGGCGGTCGCGGCGGTGTTCGCCACGCTGATGCTGTCCTGCAGGGACGATGTTCAGGCCGGCAGGGCCGACGTTCAGGCTCAATGCCGTCGCGCCGTCGACCAGATGAACAACGTTGGCACGGATCTGACCGCCTGGGTCATGCCGTGCATGGAAAATCCGCTCGTACATAACAACCGTGACGAGGTTTCGTGCCTATGGCCGGGAATCGTTCTCGGTTTGCAGGTGGTGGTCTGAGCTTCGCTTGGGGTGGGGCGTGGGAATGGGGTAATATCAACCCGTCATGACCGAGCCCGTGCGTCCCGACACTAACAGCCTGCTGGCCGAACTGGCCGCTGCCCGCGGCGAGGTGGCCGAGGCTGCCGCCAAGTCGCGGGCGTTGCGCAAGCAGATGTTGGCCGAGGGACTGGTGCAATCGGCACAAGAGGCTCAGCGGCGCGGCGATACCGCCCAGGCGGCGGCCTTGGCCGACGAAGTGGCGGAACTGCAACATCAAGCGCTGGATATGAAGGTTTAGCCCCGCGCCTTCGCCACGATGAAGATGCGGCGGAACGGGAACAGGGTCTTGCCGTCGGCGTGGGGCGGATAGCAATCGGCGATGCGGCGGCTGTACTCGGCCAGGAATTCGCTGCGCTCGGGTTCCTCCAGCGCGTCCAGCAGCGGACGCAGGGCGGTGCCCATGGTCCATTGCACCACCGGATTGTCACCTTCCAGCACGTGCAGGTATTCCGTCTCCCAGATGTCCAGGCTGTCCACCAGCGGCGCCAGCACCTCGTAATAGAAGTCGGGGTCGTTCACCGGGAAGCGGCGGGCCAGCGGGCGCAGGCGGGCGGCCCAGGGTCCGGCCTCCACCGTGTCGGCCATCACCGCATGGCTGGCGGCATAATGGTTGTGCGGCATCTGCACCGCCAGGGTGCCGCGCGGCGCCAGCTGCGCCACCAGTCGGGGGAACAGGGTTTCGTGCCCGTCCAGCCATTGCAGGGCGGCGTTGGAGAACAGCACGTCGGCGGGCCGCTCCGGCCGCCAATGGGCGATGTCGGCCTTGCCCCAGCGGATGCGGCTGGGCTGGGCGCTGGCGGCGGACAGCATTTCGGGCGAGGAATCGATGCCGGCGATGGTGGCGTCGTGCCAGCGGTCGGCCAGGATGCGGGTGACGTTGCCGGTGCCGCAGCCCAGATCGGCCACCAGGCGCGGATGCCCGGCGTCGATGCGGGCCAGCAGGTCCAGCGCCGGACGCAGGCGCGGCTGGGCGAAGGCGGAATATAAGGTGGGGTCCCAGGGCATGCGGTTCTCCGACTCCGTCAAGTCGGGTCCCACCATAGCGCAAGCGGGGACACTGACAAGCTGGGGGCTTCCCCAGGGGTGGGTGCCAGGGGGGGTGAACGGGGGATTTGACTCCGCCGGCCGACTCAGCTTATAAGCACCGCTCCCGTTTTCGGCCTGCGAATGCGGGCCCGACCGCATTTTTTCTGGAGTACCTCGTCGTGAAGCGCACTTACCAGCCCAGCAAGCTCGTCCGCGCCCGCCGTCATGGCTTCCGTGCGCGCATGGCCACCGTCGGCGGCCGCAAGGTCATCGCCGCCCGCCGGTCCAAGGGCCGCAAGCGCCTCTCGGCCTAAGCCTTCGGGCATGCCCGCGATCCTGGCGCGGCTGAAGAAGCGCGCGGATTTCCTCCGCGTCGCCGGCCAGCGCAAGAAGTGGGCGGCCCCCGGGCTGATCCTTCAGGCGGCGCCGCTCCCTTCGGAGCCGGCGGACGCCCCTTCGGAAGCCGGCGCGCCTCGCGTCGGCTTTCGGTGTTCCGGCGGGGTCGAGATCATTCGGGTGGGGTTCACCACTTCGAAGAAGGTGGGCAATGCGGTGGCGCGCAATCGCGCCCGGCGGCGTCTGCGGGCGGCGGTGGACGAGATTTTTCCCGCCCTGGCGCGGCCCGGCCTGGATTATGTGGTGATCGGCCGCCAGGAAACGGTGGCCCGTCCATATTCTCTTCTCTTGCAGGATTTGCGAACCGCGCTAAAACGTGTCGGCGGTTTGCGGTCGGATACCGACGGCCCCGCCGGTGTTCCGCTCCCGAAGACCACGGAATGAATTTCGGGGGAGATGCGGGCCACGGATGTGTTGTATTGCGTGGCGTTTCCGGAACCCGGCGCAGGTGCCGGGTTCCGGAAACGCCACGCCAGGGAGACGACAGCGTCATGAACCCGGCCAGCATGGTCCTGCGCGGTTTGATCCGCGGTTACCAGCTGCTGATTTCGCCCGTTCTGCCGCCCGCCTGCCGGTTCACGCCCTCGTGTTCCGCCTATGCCCTGGAGGCGGTGGCCAAGCACGGCGCGGCGCGGGGCTCGTGGCTGGCGGTGCGCAGGGTGTGCCGCTGCCATCCCTGGAACGACGGGGGCTACGACCCGGTCCCCGAATTGGATGCCAAGATCACGGCCGGGTGCGGCACGCCGCCGTCCCGGCACCCGGATTAGGATGTCATGAACGAACAGCGCAACCTCATCATCGCCATCGTCCTCTCGGTCCTGATCCTGTTCGGGTTCCAGTGGCTGTTCCCCAAGGCGCCGTCGCCGACTCCGGCTCCGGAATCCACCACGGCCGGTTCCACCGCGCCGCCGGTGCCCGAGGGCGGCAACGCCCAGTTGGCAGCCCCGGCTGCGCCGGCCAAGGCGCCCAGCGTCACCGAATCGCGCGCCGCCGCGCTGGAGGCCAGCCGCCGCATTCCGCTGCGCACCCCCAGGCTGCACGGCTCCATCGCGCTGAAGGGCGCCCGCCTCGACGACCTGACCCTGGTCGAGCATCGCGAGACCACCGATCCCAACAGCCCCGAGATCGTCCTGCTGTCGCCTGCCGGCAGCCCGCATCCCTATTACGCCGAATTCGGCTGGGTGGCCGCCGACGGCGCCACCAAGGTGCCCGGCCCCGACACCGTGTGGAGCGCCGCGCCCGGCACCTCCGAGCTGGCGCCCGGCGGCAAGGTGGTGCTGTCGTGGGACAACGGCGACGGCCTGCGCTTCGTCAAGACCTTCTCGGTGGACGAGAACTACATGTTCTCGGTGGACAAGCGGGTCGAGAATTACGGCGGCAAGCCGGTCACCCTGCATCCCTACGGCCTGATCGCCCGCACCGGCACCCCGCCCACCCAGGGCATGTACATCCTGCACGAGGGGCCGCTGGGCGTGTTCGACGGCACTCTGAAGGAAGTCAAGTACGACAAGCTGAAGAGCGAGGGCACCATCCGCGAGAAGTCGGTGGGCGGTTGGGCCGGCATCACCGACAAGTACTGGTTGACCGCCCTGATTCCCGACCAGAAGGCCGAGGTCACCGGCCGTTTCGTCCACCAGAACCGCGACAACCTCGACCAGTACCAGGTGGACTTCACCGGCGGTCCGGTGACGGTGGCTCCCGGCGCTTCGGCGGAAACCGGCTTCCACATGTTCGCCGGCGCCAAGCAGGTGACGCTGCTGGACGCCTATGCCGAAAAGCTGGGCATCAAGAATTTCGACCTGGCCATCGATTTCGGCTGGTTCTACTTCCTGACCAAGCCGTTCTTCTATCTGCTGCAGATGCTGCACGGCGCGCTCGGCAACATGGGCCTGGCCATCCTGGCGCTGACCGTCCTGATCAAGGCGGCCATGTTCCCGCTGGCCAACAAGTCCTACGCCTCCATGTCGAAGATGAAGAACCTGCAGCCCGAGATGAAGAAGCTGCAGGAGCGCTTCGCCGACGACAAGATGCGCCAGCAGCAGGAGATGATGGCGCTCTATAAGCGCGAGAAGGTCAATCCGGTGTCGGGCTGCCTGCCCATGCTGATCCAGATCCCGGTGTTCTTCGCGCTCTACAAGGTGCTGTTCGTCGCCATCGAGATGCGTCACGCGCCCTTCTACGGCTGGATCCACGATTTGTCGGCGCCCGATCCGACCACGGTGTGGAACCTGTTCGGCCTGATCCCGTGGGATCCGTCCATGTACCTGCCCAGCTTCCTGCACCTGGGCGTGTGGCCGCTGATCATGGGCGTGACCATGTGGCTGCAGCAGAAGCTGAACCCGCAGCCGGCCGACCCGGTGCAGGCCAAGATGATGAGCTTCCTGCCCATCGTCTTCACCTTCCTGCTGGCGAACTTCGCCGCCGGCCTGGTCATCTACTGGGCGTGGTCCAACACGCTGTCGATTCTCCAGCAGTGGATCATCATGCGCAAGGTGGGGGCCAAGTCCTGACCGGGAGCATCACCGAGCCCCAGACCGAGGACCAGGCGGCCGCGCTCATCGAGGCCGGCCGCCTGCTGTTCGCCCGCGAGGTCACCTTCCTGCGCGGCGTGGCCTCGCTGACCGGCCTGCCCGACATCGGCATGCCCGAGGTCGCCTTCGCCGGGCGGTCCAACGTGGGCAAGTCGTCGCTGATCAATGCGCTGTGCGGCCGCTCCACGGTGGCGCGCACCTCCAACACGCCCGGCCGCACCCAGGAACTGAACTTCTTCGACGTGTCCGGTCGCCTCGTGCTGGTGGACATGCCCGGCTATGGCTTCGCCAAGGCGCCCAAGGACAAGGTGGACGCCTGGAAGCGGCTGGTGAACGGCTACCTGCGCGGCCGTCCCACCCTGCGCCGCTGCATGGTACTGGTGGATTCGCGCCACGGACTCAAGGACGTGGACCGCGAGATGATGACCATGCTGGACAAGGCGGCGGTGGTCTATCAGGTGGTGCTGACCAAAACAGACAAGCTCAATGCCAGCGAATTGGCCACGGTGCAAAAGCGCACCATGGACGAGATCGTCACCCACGTGGCCGCCCATCCCACGCTTATCCTGACCAGCTCGGAAAAGGGCCTTGGCATTCCCGAGCTGCGCGCCGAAATCCTGCAATTGGCCAATCCGGAGTGATCCCCATGAGCGACACGCCCGACATCCTGCAAGACCGCGCCTCCTGGCTGGACCGCGCCAAGACCCTGTCCGAGGCGCTGCCGTTCATGCGCCAGTTCTCGGACGAGAGCCTGGTGATCAAGTTCGGCGGCCACGCCATGGAATCGGACGATTTGTTCCGCCTGTTCGCGCGCGACATCGTGCTGCTGAAGCAGGTGGGCATCAATCCGGTGGTGGTGCATGGCGGCGGCCCGCAGATCGACCAGATGCTGAAGCGCCTGGACATCAACACACCGCGCGTGGACGGCCTGCGCTTCACCGACGAGGCCACGGTCGAGGTGGTGGAGATGATCCTGTCGGGCAAGATCAACAAGCAGATCGTCTCGGCCATCAACGAGGCCGGCGGCTTCGCCGTGGGCCTGTCGGGCAAGGACGGCCATCTGATCCGCGCCCGCAAGCTGCGCCGCACCAAGAAGGACCCGGATTCCAACATCGAGAAGATCCTGGACCTGGGCTTCGTCGGCGAGCCGGCCGAGATCACCCCGCATATCCTGGATTTCTTCCGTGAATCCGACATCATCCCGGTGATCGCCCCGGTAGGCATGGGCGGCGCCGGCGAGACCTTCAACATCAACGCCGACACCGCCGCCGGCGCCGTCGCCGCCGCCACCGGCGCGCGCCGCCTGCTCATGCTGACCGACGTGGCCGGCGTGCTGGACAAGGCCGGCAACCTGATCCCGGAAATGACCGCCAAGCAGGCCAAGGGCTACATCGCCGACGGCACCATCTCGGGCGGCATGATCCCCAAGGTGGAAACCTGCCTGGAGGCGGTGGAACAGGGCGTCGACGCCGCCGTCATCCTGGACGGCCGCGTGCCCCACGCCGTGCTGCTGGAATTGTTCACCCCCCACGGCGTCGGCACGCTGATTAAGGCGGACTAGCATCGAGTCTGCGGCTCCCTCACCCGGCCTTCGGCCACCCTCTCCCGCGTGCGGGAGAGGGAGGGACCCGCGAAGCGGGAGGGTGAGGCCAAGGACCGCGATGTTCTCGAGCAAAGCCAGACACCTGCGCCGCAGCCAGACCGAGGCGGAAAAGCGCCTGTGGTCGGTTTTGCGCAACCGGGGGCTGGGCGCCAAGTTCCGCCGCCAGTACCCTGTCGATCACTATATCCTCGACTTCGCTTGCATCGAAGCCCGCTTGGCGGTGGAGGCCGATGGTGGCCAGCACATGGACGACAGTGTCCGCGACGCTGTGCTGGCGACCCAGGGCTGGCGGGTGCTGCGGTTCCGCAACGAGGACATCCTTCATCATCTGGACGGCGTGTGCGAGGCGATCGTTGTTTCCCTCTCCCGCGAGCGGGAGAGGGTGGCCGAAGGCCGGGTGAGGGAGCCGGAGACAAGGTGCTCCTTGGCTTCCTCACCCTCCCATGCGCCGCATGGGCCTACTCCTCTCGCGCTGGGCGGGAGAGGAGTGTACGAGGCCGTGCAGGAAGTCCTCACCCAATACGGGCTGATCGCCCGGGGCGGGGTCGGCGCCACCATCCTCATCGGCACCGCCGGTTCCGCCTTCTGGCCGCATTTCCAGGCGGCGCGGCGGGATGAGGTGGACCCGTTGGACAATTGGTCGCGGCGGGTGATCGGCGAGGTGGCCGCCCGTTTCGGTGCCCGTCCGCTTTTCCCCCAGGACGGACCGCCCTTCCTGCCGTTCCAGCGCTGGGCCATGGCGGCCGGGCCGGTCTACCCCTCGCCCATGGGGGTGCTGGTGCATCCGGAATACGGGCTGTGGCATTCCTATCGTGGCGCGCTGGAGTTTCCCGCGCCCATCGACCTGCCGGCCCGCGCCGACGCGGCCAATCCGTGTGAGAGCTGCGCCGACAAGCCCTGCGTGGCCGCCTGTCCGGTAGGGGCGGCGGCGCCTTATGACGTGCCGCGCTGCAAGGCCCATTTGGAGGCCGGCGGAAGGTGCCGCGCCATCGGTTGCCTGCCGCGCCACGCCTGCCCGCTGGGGCAGGGCCATGCCTATATCCCCGACCACGCCGCCTTTCACATGGAGGCGTTCGTCACCGCCCGCTGGCGCTGATCATTCGCTGACGCCCGGCTCGCGCCGGTGGCGTGGGCAGGCATCGGTGGTGTCGAACCAGGGTAGCCGGCTTTCCGTCCAGATATGGGCCTGGGGCGCCAGTTCGGCGGCCCGGTCCAGGCTGGCGATGGTGATCTCCACCGCGTCGGGGGCCTCGGCCGCGCGCCATTCCAGCGGCGAGCCGCAGCGCGGGCAGAAGCGCCGTTCCGCCATCGCGCTGGAGCGGTAGACCGCCGGTTCGCCGGAGACGTAGCGGAAATGCTCCAGCGGCACGTCGGCGAAGGTCATGGCCGGCGCCCCGCTCAGGTGTTGGCACATGCGGCAATGGCAATAGGCCGGGGCGGTGGGGCGAACCCGCGCCTCGTAGCGCACGTGGCCGCACAGGCAGCCGCCGGTCCAGAGTTCTTCGGTCATACTGCCTCCAGGTTGAAGGCCGCCGCCATCAGGGCGCGGGTGTAGGGCGATTGTGGCGCCTGGAACAGCTGGGCGGCGCTGCCCATCTCCACCACCTTGCCGTCCTTCATGACGATCAGGTCGTCGGCGAGCGCCCGCACCACCCGCAGGTCATGGCTGATGAACAAATAGGCGATGCCGTGGCGGGCTTGAATATCGCGCAAGAGGTCGACGATCTGCGCCTGCACCGAGACGTCCAGCGCCGAGGTCGGTTCGTCCAGCACGATGAACCGCGGCTTGAGCACCAAAGCGCGGGCGATGGCGATGCGCTGGCGCTGGCCGCCCGAGAATTCGTGGGGATAGCGGTCCTGGGTGGCGGGGTCCAGGCCCACCTCGGTCAGCGCCTGGGCGATCAGTGAACGCCGCTCCGCCGGGCCCGAGCCGATGTTATGGACCTCCAGGCCTTCGCCGACGATCTGGCCCACCGACAGGCGTGGACTGAGCGAGCCGAACGGGTCCTGGAACACCATCTGCATCTGCCGGCGGCGGGGCCGCAGGGAGCGCGGGGTCAGGGCCTGGATGTCCTCGCCCTGGAAGACGATGCCGCCCTGGCTGCCGATCAGGCGCAAGAGCGCCAGCCCCAGGGTGGTCTTGCCCGAGCCCGATCTCGCCCACCACGCCCACGGTGTGGCCCTGGCGGATGGCCACCGAGATGCCGTCCACCGCCTTGATGTGGGCCACCGTGCGGCGGACGATGCCCGACCGGATGGGGAACCACACCCGCACGTCGCGGGCCTCCATCACCACCGGCGCGTCGGCGCCGGCGGGGTTGGGCTTGCCCTTGGGCTCGGCGGCCAGCAGGCGCTTGGTGTAGGGATGCTGGGGGGCGTCGAAGATGCGGGCCACCGGGCCGGCCTCGACCACCTCGCCCTGGTTCATCACGCAGACGGCGTCGGCCATCTTGCGCACGATGCCCAGATCGTGGGTGATGAACAGCAAGGCCATGCCCAGGCGCGCCTGCAGGTCCTTGAGCAGCTTCAGGATCTGCGCCTGGATGGTGACGTCCAGCGCGGTGGTGGGCTCGTCGGCGATCAGGATGTCGGGCTCATTGGCCAGCGCCATGGCGATCATCACGCGCTGGCGCTGGCCGCCCGACAGTTCATGGGGCAGGGCGCCCAGGCGCTTTTCCGGCTCGGGGATGCCCACCAGCCGCAGCAGTTCCAGCACGCGGGCGCGCTTGGGCTCGCCGCGCAGGCCCTTATGGATCTCCAGCACCTCGCCCACCTGCTTCTCGATGGAATGCAGCGGGTTCAACGAGGTCATGGGTTCCTGGAACACCATGGCGATGCGGTTGCCGCGCACGGCGCGCAAGGTGCGCTCGGGCGCGCCCACCAGCCTCCTGGCCGCCCAGCCTGATGCTGCCCCGGGGGTGCCAGGCGCGGGGATAGGGCAGCAATTGCAGCACCGACAGCGCGGTGACCGACTTGCCCGAGCCGGACTCGCCCACCAGCGCCAGGGTTTCGCCGCGGTCCAGGGTGAATGACACGCCCTTGACCGCCTGCACTTCGCCCTCGCCCCTGCCGAACGAGACGGCGAGGTCGCTGACCTGGAGGATGGGGCTCTGGCTCATGGTCTGGTCTCGGGTCAAAGGTTGGTCTTGCGGGGATCGAAGGCGTCGCGCACGGCCTCGCCGACGAACACCAGCAGCGACAGCAGCGCGGCCACCACGATGAAGCCGGTCAGGCCCAGCCACGGCGCCTGCAGGTTGGCCTTGCCCTGGGCCAGCAGGTCGCCCAGCGAGGGTGAACCGGGCGGCAGGCCGAGGCCGAGGAAGTCCAGCGCGGTGAGCGAGACCACGGAGCCGTTGAGGATGAACGGCATGAAGGTCAGCGTCGCCACCATGGCGTTGGGCAGCACGTGGCGGACCATGACGCGGGCATCGCTCATGCCCAGCGCCTTGGCGGCGCGCACGTAGTCGAAGTTGCGGGCGCGCAGGAACTCGGCGCGCACCACCCCCACCAGCGACGTCCACGAGAACAGCACCAGCACCCCCAGCAGGGTCCAGAAGCCGGGCCGGATCATGGAGGCGACGATGATGAGGATCAGCAATTGCGGCAGGCCGCCCCAGATTTCCAGGAAACGCTGGCCCACCATGTCCACCCGGCCGCCGAAATAACCCTGCACCGCGCCGGCCGCCACGCCGATCACCGTGCTGACCAGGGTCAGCGCCAGGCCGAACAGGATGGACAGCCTGAGGCCGTAGATCAGCCGCGCCAGCACGTCGCGGCCCTGGTCGTCGGTGCCGAGCAGGTTCTCGGCCGAGGGCGGGGCCGGGTGGGGGCGCAGCAGCTCGGTGCTGATGGACTGGTAGTTGTGGCGGACGGGCGGCCACAGCGCCCAGCCCTTCTCGGCGATCTTCTCTGCCATGTAGGGATCGCGATAATCGGTGTAGGTCAGGAAGTCGCCGCCGAAGGTGACCTCGGGGTAGTCCTTGACGATGGGCCAGTACAACTGGCCGTCATAGCTGACCACGACGGGGCGGTCGTTGGCCACCAACTCGGCGAACAGGGTGATCACGAACAGCGCCAGGAATATCCACAGCGCCCAGAAGCCGCGGCGGTTGCGCTTGAACGCCTCGATGCGGCGCAGGGTCAGGGGGGAGACGCGGGATTTCATGGGGTGGCTCCCGCCGTTGTGCCCCCACCCCGGCCCTCCCCCGTCGAAGCCGGGGGAGGGAGGAGCGCAAGGCCCCCTCCCTCGCGCCACGCGCGGGGAGGGTTGGGGTGGGGGCACAACGGTGCATGCTCACACCTCCCGCTTGGCGAAGTCGATGCGGGGATCGACGTAGTGGTAGGTCAAGTCGCTGATCAGGTTCAGCACAAGGCCCAGCAGGCTGAACATGTACAGCGTGCCGAACATGACGGGGTAGTCCCGGTTCATCACCGCCTCGTAGCCCAGCAGGCCGATGCCGTCCAGGCTGAAGATGATCTCGATCAGGATGGAGCCGGCGAACAGGATGCCCACCAGCGCCGAGGGGAAGCCCGCCACCACCAGCAGCATGGCGTTGCGGAAGACGTGGCCGTAGAGCACGCGGGATTCGGGCAGGCCCTTGGCGCGGGCGGTGACCACGTACTGCTTGTTGATCTCTTCCAGGAAGGAATTCTTGGTCAGCATGGTCAGCGAGGCGAAGCCCGCCACCACCAGCGCCGTCACCGGCAGGGCCAGGTGCCAGAAATAGTCCTTCACCTTGCCCAGCAGGCTCAGGGCGTCCCAGTCCGTGCTGGTCAGGCCGCGCAGGGGGAACCAGGCCAGATAGCGGCCGCCGGCGAACACCACGATCAGCAGGACGGCGAACAGGAAGCCGGGCACCGCGTAGCCGACGATGATGGCCCAGGACGAGGCGACGTCGAAGGTGGAGCCGTCGCGCCGGGCCTTGGCGATGCCCAGCGGGATGGACACGAGATAGATGATCAGCGTGGTCCACAGGCCCAGCGAGATGGAGACCGGCATCTTCTCCAGGATCAGGCCCACCACCGAGACGTCGCGATAGAAGCTCTTGCCGAAGTCGAAGCGCAGGTAGTTGCCGAGCATGAGGAGGAAGCGCTCGTGCGCCGGCTTGTCGAAGCCGAACTGCTTCTCGATCTCGGCGATGAAGGCGGGGTCCAGTCCCTGCGCGCCGCGATAGGCGCCGGTCTGGCCCTCGCGGAACTTGGGGCCGCTGCCGCGCTGCAATTCGCCGCCGCCGCCGGCGATGCGTTCGGTGCCGCCCACCTGGCTGCCCTCGATGCGGGCGATGACCTGCTCGACCGGCCCGCCCGGCGCGAACTGCACCACGGCGAAGTTGATCAGCATGATGCCGAACAGGGTGATCGGGATCAGCGCCAGGCGGCGGATGGCATAGGCGAGCACGGCCCTATTTCTCCTTCGCCCACCAGCTCATCAGCTGGTAGCCCTGGGTGGGGATGATGTCCGGGCGGCCGAACTTGTTCCAGTAGGCCAAGCGGTCGGCGCCCAGGTGCCATTGCGGGATGACGTAGTGGTTCCACAGCAGCACCCGGTCCAGCGCCCGGGTGCGCGCCACCAGGTTTTCGCGGTCGGGGGCGCTGATCACCAAGTCCACCAGCTTGTCCACCGCCGGGTTCTTGATCCCCACCAGATTGCGGCTGCCGGCATGGTCGGCCGATTCCGACGACCAGAACATGGACTGTTCGTTACCCGGCGACAGGGACTGGCCCCAATTGGCGACGATCATGTCGTAGTCGAAGTTGCGCAGGCGGTTGATGTACTGGTTGGGGTCCACCGTGCGCACGCTGGCCTCGATGCCCAGGCGGCGCAGGTTGCGCACGAAGGGCAGGGTGATGCGCTCGAAGGTGGGCTGGGCCAGCAGGATTTCGAAGCGGAAGGGGCGGCCGTCCCTGGTCAGCCTGCCGTCCACCACCTGCCAGCCGGCCTCCTCCAGCAATTTCATGGCGATACGCAGGTTGGGGCGGATGTTGCCCGAGCCGTCGGTGGCCGGTGCGCGGTATTCGGTGGTGAAGACCTCCGGCGGGATCTGGCCGCGCAACGGCTCCAGCACCTTCAGCTCAAGGGGGCCGGGCAGGCCGGTGGCCGCCAGTTCGGAATTGGCGAAATAGCTTTCCGTCCGCTTGTACTGTCCCCAGAACAGGGTCTGGTTGGTCCACTGGAAATCGAAGGCATAGGCCAGGGCTTGGCGCACCTTGGCGTCCTGGAAGATGGGGCGGCGGATGTTGTAGGCGAAGGCCTGCATGCCGTTGGGCAGGTTGTTCTCCAGCCGCTCCTTGATGGCGCGGCCGTCCTTCAGCGCCGGCCAGTCCTCGTAGCCGGTGGCCCATTTGATCGCCTCGTTCTCCTCGCGGAAGTCGAACTCGCCGGCCTTCAGCGCCTCCAGCGTGACCGTGCTGTCGCGATAATAGTCGAAGCGCAGGCGGTCGAAGTTGTTCTGGCCCTTGCGCACGCCCAGAGTCCGGCCCCAGTAATCCTTGACCCGCTCGAGGACGATGAAGCGGCCGGGCTCGAACGAGGCGACGCGATAGGGACCGCTGCCCAGCGGCGGCTCCAGGGTGGTGGCGTCGAAGGTGCGTCCCTCCCAGTAATGCTTGGGCAGGATGGGCAACTGGCCGACGATCAGCGGCAGTTCGCGGTTGTCGCCCGGCTTGAAGGTGAACTTCACGCTGCGCGGGCCCACCTCCTCCACCTTGTCGATACCGGCGTAGTAGAATCGGTAGCTGGGCTCGCCCTTGGTGCGCAGGATGTCCAGGCTGAAGACGACGTCTTCCGGGGTGACCGGCTTGCCGTCGTGCCAGCGCGCCTCCCGGCGCAGGGTGTAGACCGCCCACGAGCGGTCCGGCGGCGTCTCGACAGTCTCCGCCAGCAGGCCGTATTCGGTGAACGGCTCGTCGGCCGAGCCTGGTCAGCAGGGTCTCGAACGGCAAGTTGCTGCCGGCCGCCTCGACCCCCTTGACGATGAACGGGTTCAGGTTGTCGAAGGTGCCCTGGGCGGCGCGGCGCAGCTCGCCGCCCTTGGGGGCGTTGGGATTGACGTAGTCGAAATGGTCGAAGCCGGCCTTGTATTTGGGTTCGCCGTGCATGGCGATGGCATGCCGGGGCTCGGCGAGAGCGGGCGCGGCCAGCATCAGGCAAACGGCGAAGGCGGCGGCGAAACGCATGGATGTCCTTTTTCGATGACGGGGCGAGTGTGGCGACGGCGGCCGGCGGCTACAAGGTTCGGCCGGCCAGTACCTCCAATGCCTGGGCATGCAGACGGGCGTCGCCGGCGGCGCAGACCTTGCCGTCCGAGGCGATGGTGAGCTTCCGCCCTTGCCAGTCGGTGACGGTGCCGCCGGCATTCTCGATCACCGGCACCAGGGCGGAGTAGTCGTAGGGCTTCAGCCCGGCCTCCACCACCAGGTCGACGAAGCCCGAGGACAGCAGGGCGTAGGCATAGCAATCGCAGCCGTAGCGCGGCTGCTTGACCCGTCCGGCGACGCGGTTCCAGGCCGGCAGAGTGTCGGCGTCGAAATGTTCCGGCCCGGTGGTGTAGGCGTAGGCCTTGGCCAGATCGTCGCAGGCGCGGACCCGCGCCGGGCGGCCGTTCAGCGTGGTGGGATGGCCGTCGGCGCCCAGCCAGCGTTCGTCCAGGATGGCCTGGTCGATGATGCCCAGGATGGGGGTGCCGCGATGGGCCAGCGCGATCAGGGTGCCGAAGCTGGGCTTGCCGGTGATGAAGGCCTTGGTGCCGTCGATGGGGTCCAGCACCCAGACGTATTCGGCGTCGGCGTTGGTGCGGCCGTGCTCCTCGCCCAGGATACCGTGCTGGGGGTAGGTCTCGGCCACCAGCTTGCGCATGGCCGCCTCGACCTCGCGGTCGGCGATGGTCACCGGCGAGGCGTCGGGCTTGTCGTCCACCGCCACCGGCGTGCGGAAATACTGGCGGATGACCGGGCGGGCCACCTCGGCCAGTTCCTCGGCCAGGGCGACGAATTCGGCGGGGCAAGTGCTCGGCGGGCAGGCGGTCATGGAACCCCCAGGGTTGAAAGCTGCCGAAGTTTGGCCCGAAGCGGCGGCGATGACCAGAGGCGAAACGGCCGGCAGCTGGCAAGTTGACGCGCGTGCCCTGGAATTTCGGACAATGCAATTTGAACGGCAACCGGTCGGGAGGCCAGGAAAGGTGATTTGCAGGCCCCCACACCCGATATAAGGTGCAGCCTCTCCTCCCGCGCCAGACCGGAACGGTTGCCCATGTCCACGCCCCGCCTCAATCCCGTCGTCGTCATCCCCGCCCGCCTGCACGCCACCCGCCTGCCCGGCAAGCCGCTGGCCGATATCGAGGGCGAGCCCATGATCGTGCATGTGTGGCGCCGGGCCATGAAGGCGGGCATCGGTCCGGTAGTGGTGGCGTGCGCCGAGCAGGAGATCGCCGACGCCGTCACCGCCCATGGCGGTACCGCGGTGCTGACCCGGCCGGACCATCCCTCGGGCTCGGACCGGGTGTGGGAGGCGCTGGAAAAGGTGGACCCGGAACGCCAGTTCGGCGCCGTGGTCAACGTCCAGGGCGACTTGCCCACCCTTGACCCCGACGTGGTGCGCGCCGTCTTCCAGCCGCTGGAGAACCCCCAGGTGGACCTGGCCACCCTGGTGGCCGAGATCCGCGTCGAGGAGGAGCGCACCAACCCCAACGTGGTCAAGGCGGTGGTGGGCTTCGATGCGGGCCAGCGCGTCGGCCGGGCGCTCTATTTCACCCGCGCCACCGCCCCTTGGGGCGAGGGGCCGCACTACCACCACATCGGCCTGTACGCCTATCGCCGCGAGGCGTTGCAGCGCTTCGTCGCGCTGCCGCAGGGCGTGCTGGAAAGGCGCGAGAAGCTGGAGCAGCTGCGCGCCCTGGAGAACGGCATGCGCATCGACGCCGCCTTGGTTGACACCGTTCCGCTGGGTGTCGATACTCCCGCCGACCTTGACCGCGCCCGCGAAACGATCCGGGCCGGCCTCTGATTTCCAGGCCTTCCCAAAAATGACCGAAGTCTCGTCCGATCCGTCGAACACCATCGCCTTCCAGGGTCTTCCCGGCGCCTATTCCCACTTGGCCTGCCGCCAGGTCTTCCCGGCGATGCAGCCGCTGCCCTGTTCGACCTTCGAGGACGCCTTCGCCGCCGTGCGCGAGGGGCTGGCGCGCTACGCCATGATTCCCATCGACAATTCGTTGGCCGGCCGCGTCGCCGACGTGCACCACCTGATGCCCTATTCCGGCCTGCACATCATCGCCGAGCATTTCCTGCGGGTGAACCACCACCTGCTGGCGGTGCCGGGCGCCAGCCTGGACACCATCCGCTCGGTCGAAAGCCACGTGCACGCCCTGGGGCAGTGCCGCAACCTGATCCGCCAGCTGGGCCTGAAGGTGGTGGTGGGCGCCGACACCGCCGGCGCCGCCGCCGAGTTGGCCAAGTCGGGCGACGTCACCCGCGCCGCCATCGCCTCGGACCTGGCCGCCGAGATCTACGGGTTGCAAAGCCTGAAGGCCAATATCGAGGATGCCGAGCACAACACCACCCGCTTCCTGGTGCTGGCGCGCGAGGCGGTGGAGCCCAATCCCAACCACACCTGCGTGACCACCTTCGTGTTCCGGGTGCGCAACGTTCCCGCCGCGCTGTACAAGGCCATGGGCGGTTTCGCCACCAACGGCATCAACATGACCAAGCTGGAAAGCTATCTGGTCGGCGGCGAGTTCGTGGCCGCCCAGTTCTATGCCGACGTGGAGGGCCACCCCGCCCAGCGTTCGCTGCGCCTGGCCCTGGAGGAGCTGGAATTCTTCAGCCACGAGGTGCGCATCCTCGGCGTCTATCCCGCCCACCCGTTCCGCCTGGAGCAGCGGGCGGCGGGGGAGTAGGCGCACGCCGTTCAGGCGGCCGGGCCGTAGACCTTCATCACCGCCTCGACCGCCAGGGCGATGGCGGGTCCGTCCTCGGCCACCGGCAGGCCCAGCAGGGCGGGCCAATAGGTGCATTCCTTCAGCGCCCCCAGGAACAGGGCGGCGGCGGCCCACGGGTCCGCCGCATTGAACACGCCGCGCCGGGTCTGGGCGGCGAAGTAGTCCTGCAGCACGCCAAAGGCGGTGCCCTTGCCGGCGCTCTGGAAGGCCTGGCCCAGGCTCGGGGAAGCGCGGGCGCTCGGCGACGATCAGGCGGAACAGCCCCTGTAGCTCGGGCCGGCGCAGGTGGGCCAGCAGGTCGCGGGCGAATTCGGCCAGCACCTCTTGCGGCGGCCGCTCCAGCGGCAACCCACGCCGCTGGGTTTCGTTCAATCCGCTGTACAGCCGGGCCACCACCGCCTGGAACAGATCCTGCTTGCTGGGGAAGTGGTTGTAGACCGTGCGCTTGGATACGGCCGCCTCGGCGGCGATGCCGTCCATGGAGGCGGTGGCGTAGCCCTGGTCCAGGAAGATCCGCTCGGCCGCGTCGATCACCGCCTGACGCTTGGCGTCACCTCGGGACGGGCAGCAGGGATTTGACATGGGGGTGCTCCAGCAAGTACACTGCACGGTGTAGTTTACATCATCCTTCCCTTCAGCTTAATGCGCCTGACCGCGGCGCGGGAGATGGAAACATGGAAAAGCGCAAGATCGGCGGCAGCGGCCTGACCGTTTCGGCCCTGGGCCTGGGCTGCATGGGCATGAGCGAATTCTATGGTCCCGCCGACGAGGCCCAATCCCTGGCGACGCTGGAACGTGCCTTCGCGTTGGGAGTGACCCATTACGACACCGCCGACATGTATGGCAGCGGCCACAACGAGACCCTGCTGGCGCGTTTCCTCAAGGACAAGCGCGACCGGGTGGTGGTCGCCACCAAGTTCGGCATCGTGCGCCAGCCCGGCCAGTACGCCCGCCGGGTGGACAACAGCCCGGCCTATGTGAGGCAGGCGTGCGAGGCGTCGCTCCAGCGGCTCGGCATCGACACCATCGACCTCTATTACTGCCATCGCCGCAATCCCGAGGTACCGGTCGAGGACATGGTGGGCGCCATGGCCGAGCTGGTGAAGGAGGGCAAGGTGCGGGCGCTGGGCCTGTCCGAGGTGTCCGCCGCCACCCTGCGCCGCGCCCATGCGGTACACCCCATCGCGGCGGTGCAGAGCGAGTATTCCCTGTGGACGCGCGACCCCGAGGCCGGGGTGCTGCCCGCCTGCCGCGAACTGGGCGTCAGCCTGGTGGCCTACTCCCCGCTGGGGCGTGGCATGCTGACCGGCGCCATCACCAAGTCCGACGATCTGGCCGAGAATGATTTCCGCCGCCTGTCGCCGCGCTTCCAGGGTGACAACCTGGCCGCCAACCTGCATCTGGTGGACAAGGTCAAGGCGCTGGCGGCGGCCAAGGGCTGCACCCCCGGCCAGGTGGCGCTGGCCTGGCTGCTGGCGCAGGGGCCGGACATCCTGCCCATCCCCGGCACCAAGCGGATCAAGTACCTGGAGGACAATGTGGGCGCCGCCGGCGTGGCCCTGTCGGTCGAGGATCTGGCCGGCCTCGACGCCGCCCTGCCGCCGGGCGCCGCCGCCGGCGAACGCTACCCGGCCGAGGGCATGAAGGGCCTCAATGCCTGAGAGCCGCCCCCGCGATCCGCTGCCGCCGTCGCTGCTGCTGTTGCTGGCGGCGGCCGCCGGCATCATGGTCGCCAACATCTACTACAACCAGCCCATCCTGGGCCTGCTGGCGCGCGAGTTCGGCGCCGATGGGGCCGAGATCGCCAGCGTGCCGGTACTGACCCAGGTGGGCTACGCGCTGGGCCTGCTGCTGCTGGCGCCGCTGGGCGACCGGGTCGAACGCAAGCGGCTGATCCTGATCACCACCGCCGCCCTGACCGTGGCCCTAGTGGCGACCATGGCGGCGCCGGGGCTGGCCAGCATGGCGGCGGCCGGGTTGCTGGTGGGCCTGCTGGCCACGGTGACCCAGCAGGTGGTGCCGCTGGCGGCCCAGCTGGCGCCCGAGGACCGGCGCGGCCGTGCCGTCGGCGTGGTGATGATGGGCCTGCTGCTGGGCATCCTGTTGGCCCGCACGCTGTCGGGATTCGTCGCCGGCTTGGCGGGCTGGCGCGCCAGCTTCGCGGTGGCGACGGCGCTGACCGCCCTGATGGGCCTGCTGCTCGCCTGGCGGCTGCCCAGGGTCGCCCCTACCACCAAGGCGTCCTATCCCCGCCTGATGCGCAGCTTGGTGGAGATGTTCTTGGCCCATGCCGTGCTGCGCCGTGCCGCCCTGATCCAGGGCCTGCTGTTCGGCGCCTTCTCGGCCTTCTGGTCGGTGCTGGCGCTCAAGCTGGAGGCGCCGCCGCTGCACCTGGGCAGCTCGGTGGCCGGCCTGTTCGGGCTGATCGGCGCCGCCGGCGCCCTGGCCGCCCCGCTGGCGGGGCGCCTGGCCGACCGGCGCGGGCCGGCCTTCCTGGTCATCGCCGGGGCGGCGCTGGTGGGCGTCGCCTTCATCCCCATGGGCCTGGGGGGCAATTCGCTCACCGCCCTGGTGGTCGGCGTGCTGGTGATGGATCTGGGGGCGCAGGCCTCCATGGTGTCCAACCAGACCCGCGTCTATGCCCTGGACGCGGCGGCGCGCTCGCGCCTCAATACCGTCTACATGACGCTGATGTTCGCCGCCGGGGCGGCCGGCTCGGCCCTGGGCGCCCATGCCTGGGCGCTGTGGGGCTGGCCGGGCGTGTGCACCCTGGGCACCGTCATGGGCCTGGGCGCGGCGGCGGTGGAACTGACGGCGGTCAGGCGGGCGCGCCCTATGAGTCGGCTCCGGGGAGGGGATCGATGCTGACCAGCACCTTGCCCGTGTGGGAGTAGGTGTAGCCGAGGGTCAGATCGGTTCCGGAGTACGTGGTGAACGTACCAGTTCCCACCGGCACGGTGGACGCGCCCACCGAAGCGGTGGTGCGCTTGAAGTTGTTGCCCACCCGCTCGGGGTTCGAAGTCACCAGCAGGTAGCGCTCCTCCGGCCGCAGGCGGAAAACCGCACTCAGGACGTTGCCACGGAACATCAGATTGGCCTCGGGGATGTCGCGGAGGATCTCTCCACTCTCGCCCAGCACCGAGATCCGAGGGGCGAACACCACCCCCCCCTGGGCCGGGCTGCTGACCGATGCGGTAAGGGCGCCGCCGCCGCTGGTGCGGGGCAGTGCGAACACGGTGTAGTAGCGTGCCTTGCCGCTGCCCTCCACCAGGCACGGGGCGTCGGTGGCGACGTCCACCTCCTGCTGTACCGATTTCTTGCCTTCGGGCATGACCAGCGCCTTTGCCGTGGCGAGGTTGGGTGAGGCCGCGCAGTTGGTGGCCGGTACCGTCAAGGTGAGCGGAACCTGTTTGGCGGTCTGGCCGCAGGCGGCCAGCAGGGCCAGCGTCGGCACGCCGCAATAGCGAAGCGCGGCCCTCATCGCAGCAGCGTCCCGACGGTGGTGGCCGACTGGCGAAACGCTACGCGCAAGCCCTCGGCGACGTTTTCCGGCTGGGAGTCCATCATGTCCGAAGTGGCGAATGCGAAAGCCGGATCGGGCGAAATGGAGACGATGTCTTTCGGCGAATTGAGGGGGTTGTAGGCGACTTGGTCCTTCATGAGCACGGCGGCATTGTCGGCGCGCACCAGGCGGCATTTCAGATACATGTACGGCCGGAACGGAGCCGCGGCCTGGGTGCCCGCCGCCAGATAGCCGTAATCGGTCGCGACCACATCCAGATAGGCGTCCACGTTTCCGCCGGTCGGATATTTGGCGAGGAATTCGCCCTTTTCGCTGCGGGAGGCCGGGACCATCACCACCGAGTAACCTTGCGCCTTCACCGCTTCCGCCAGCTTTTCGCTGAACACCTTGTCGGCCGAGAATTGCAGGGTCTTCAGCGACGCCTCCAGCGCCGATTCGCGGCTGGCCTGGATGCCGGCGTCGATCAGGGCGCCCAAAAGGCCGAAGCTTTGCCCGGGAGTCGCCGCCACGAACGAGGTCGCCTTCTGCGGGATGTCGGGTGTGACGATGCCGATGGTCTTGATGTGTTCTGCCTGGGCGCGATCGAGCGGTATGGGTTTGGTGGCCGCGCAGGCGGAAAGCAACATTGCCGCGGCACCCACAAGAAACAGCTTGATCGCGCGCATCTTTACCCCCTTGGCAGAAAAATTCGCCGGATGGTAATGGATGCTAGTGGTTGCGGCAATGGTGGAGGTGCAGGGCGCGCGCCCTTTTTGTTTCAGGCGGGCGCGTAGGTCTTCATGATGACGTCGACTGCGCCCTCCACGGTGCGGTCCAGGTCGGTGCGTTCGCTGGGCGGCAGGCCCAGCAGGGCGCGGTTGAAGTGCTCGCCGCGCAGCATGCCGACGAACTGGTCCATGGCCAGCCAGGGGTCGGGCACCTTGAGCAGGCCGCGCTCGGCCAGCGCCGTCATCACCTCGGCCAGGCGGTGCTTGCCGCGCAGGGGGCCGGCCTCGAAATAGACGCGGGCCAAGTCGGGATGACGGGCCGATTCCGCCACCACCATGCGGTAGATGCCCAGCACGTCGGGATCCAGCAGCATGGACAGCAGCTTGCGCGCCACCACGGTCAGGGCGGCGCGGGCGTCCAGCGTGGTGTTGGAGACGTTCACCGCGTCGAGCGCGCAGGCCAGGCTGTCGCAGCGGCGGCGGATGATGGCGCCGAACAATTCGTCCTTGCTGGCGAAATGGGCGTAGATGGTGGCCTTGGAAACGCCGGCCTTGGCCGCGACCATGTCCATGCTGGTGTTGGCGTAGCCCAGGCTCGACGAAGCAGACCTGGGCGGCGTCCAGGATGGCCTCGCGCTTGGCCGAGGAACGAGTGGAACAGAGTTTCTGCATACGCGTAAACTAAACTAGTCGGTTCAGTTTTTAAATAAGAAATCCGTCACGTGGCGGGGCCTCCATGTCGGCCAGGGCGTCGTCCAGGCGGGCCGGGCCGATCTCCATCAGCGTGGGTCCGTCGGTCCACACCAGGGCGCAGCGCACCCGGTGGCGCGGATAGACGCAGGCCAGGGCCAGCCGATAGGCCGCCATCTGGCGCACGTAGAGTTCGGGGATGTCGGCGGGTGTGGCCGGCGGGCGCCGGTTGGTCTTGTAATCCACCACCAGCACGTCGGTGTCGTTCACCACCAGGCGGTCCACCTGGCCGGCGATGGCGCGGCTTTCGCCGATCAGGCCGACGATGGGCACCTCGGCGCGGCTGCCTGGCGCGAACAGTGGCGCAAAGGCGGGATGTTCCAGCACCGCGCTGACCTCGTTGGCGATGCGCACGCGCTCGGCCGCATCGAACTCGGCCCCGGCCTTGCCGAGGAAGCGCATGGCCGCCGCCGGGCGCTTGTCCGGGTCCAAGTCGGGCAGGCTTTGCAGCAGCTTGTGGATCAGCTTGCCGCGCAGGAAGCGGCGGCCGTCCTCGCCCGGCGCCAGCGGCGAGCGTGCCGCCGGCTCCTCGCCGTCCGGACGCGACGGCGCCAGGGGCCGGGGCGGCGCCGGCTCCGGCAGTGGCGGCTGTTCGACCCAATGGGGCAGCGGCGCGGCGGGCCGGTGGACGGCCTCCGCCTCGGCCTTGCGGTCGGGTTCGCCGCTCTGCGGGCAGGAGAGCCGCAGCAGCAGGGCATCGGCGGTTTCGCCCTGGGCGGCCAGGAATGGGTCCTTCACCTCTTCCGCCAAGGGTGCCAGGGCGTCGCGGATCAGGTTGTACCAGCAGCCGGCGGGCGGCGCCTTCCTGGTCTGCCAGCCGCAGACCATCAGAGTGTCCTCGGCCCGCGTCATGGCCACGTAGAGCAGCCGGCGGTATTCGCGCTCGCGCGCCAGCTTCTGTGCGTCGCGGCCGGCCTGCGCCGCCGCGTCGTTCATCTCCGCCTGGGGCGGCCACAGCAACAGGTCGTCCTCCAGCCACAGCAGGCGCGAGCCTTGCGTCGGCATCTGCAGGGTGTCGGGCAGGAAGACGATGGGCGCCTGCAATCCCTTGGAGCCGTGCACGGTCATGATGCGCACGGCATCGCGCCCGCCCTGTTCCAGGTCGCGCTTGATCTCCACCGCGCCGGTCTCCAGCCAGTGCAGGAAGCCCTGCAGCGAGGGCGCGCGGCCCTGCTCGAAGGCCAGGGTCAGCGCCATGAACTCGTCCAGCGGGTCCTCGGCCTCTAGCCCCAGCCGCGCCACCAGCCGCTGCTTGCCGCCCAGGGGGCCGAGCACGCGGGCGTAAAGGGCATGGGGCGTCAGCCGATCCGCCTGGTTCAGCAGGTCGTCGAGGAAATGATAGGCCCGCGCGAACGCGCCCTCCTCGCCCACGCGCCTGCGCAGCGTGTCCCACAGGCGGGTATCGCCCCGGTTCCAGGCCAGCCGGAACAGCTCGTCTTCGGACAGCCCCACCAGCGGGCTTTTCAGCACGGTGGCCAGGGTCAGGTCATCCTCGGGAAGGACCAGGAAGTTGCCCAGCGCCATCAGGTCCATGACCGCCATCTGCTCGGTCAGCACCATGCGGTCGGCGCCGGCCACCGGCACCTCCAGCGCCTTCAGCTCGCGCACCAGGTCCTCGACGAACAGGCCGCGCCGGCGCAGCAGCACCATGACGTCGCCCGCCCGCACCTTGCGCCCCTGCGAGGGCAGCTCCTCGGCGCCCACCATGGCGCGGATGCGCCGGGCCACCAGCCGGGCCAGCCGGGTGCGCGGGGAATCGCCGCTGATGCGTTCCACCGGCGGCTTCCACGGCGGCACCTCGTCGGCGGCGCGCGGTTCCACCGGCGGCCACACCTCGACCCGGCCGGCCATGCCCGAGCGGAAGGCCAGATGGGTGATGTCCTCGCCCTCGCCGGCGACGCCGTCGCGCGCCGCGGCACCCGGGGCGAATACGGCGTTGACCGCGTCCAGCACAGCGCGGGTGGAGCGGAACGACAGGTTCAGCGGGATTTCCGCCCATCGGCGCTCGGCCGCCGGCACGGCCTCGGCAAAGCGCCGGCGCATTTCCTCGAAGGCGCGGGGGTCGGCGCGCTGGAACGAATAGATGGACTGCTTGACGTCGCCCACGGCGAATACCGTGCGCAGGCGCTCGCGGGCGCCCAGGCCGGCGAAGAATTCCTCGGTCAGCGCCGCCACCACCGCCCACTGGTCGGGGTTGGTGTCCTGCGCCTCGTCGATCAGCACGTGGTCGATGCCGCCGTCCAGCTTGTACAGCACCCAGGGTGCCACGCCCGGCTTGGCCAACAGGTCGCGCGCCGCCAGGATCAGGTCATCGTAATCCATCAGGGCGCGGCCTTGCTTGCGCTGCTCGTAGGATCCCAGCAGCGCCTCGCCCAGCACCAGCAGGCTGGCGGTCACTTCGGCGATGGTGGCCGATTTCAGCCGGTCGGCGACGCGCAGCACACGTTCGGCCTCGGCCTCCAGCGCCGGCGCCACGCCCGGCATCTCCGCCACCTTCTTGGTGCACAGGGTCTTGCGGATGGAGCCGTCGGCGGTCAGATAGGCCAGCTTGTAGCGGGCGAAGCCGGCGGCGCGTCCCGCCGGGTCGGCCAGCCAGCGCTCCAGAATCTGGCCGCGCTCCATGTCGGTCTTGCTGCCCGCCAGCAGGGCGCGCATGGCGTGGCGGCAGCCCTCCACATCGAAGGCGCCGTCCTCGCAGGCCTTGGCGACGATGGTCCGGGCGGTGTCGCCCTGGTCCAGCCCCAGGCGGTTGCGCACCGCCGCGATGACGCCTGCCACGCCGCCGTGCTGCTCCAGCAGGCGCTTGAGCCGGCCCCGCTCGCCGGCCAACTCGCCCATGAGCGCCGGGAAAGCCATCTCGTGGATGTGGTCGCTGACCTCGGCCAGGGCCCGCGCCAGGGCGGCGTCGAAGCCGTCGCGGGCCTTGGACAGCACCTCCTCCTTGGCTTCCTCCAGCAATTCGCCGGCGTCGCGGTCGTCCATCACCTGGAAGTGGGGCGCCAGTTCGGCTTCCAGCGGGAAGCGGCGCAGCAGCGACTGGCAGAAGGCGTGGATGGTCTCGATGTGCATGCCGCCGGGCACGTCGAGGACGCGGGCGAACAGCCGCCGCGCCCCGGTCGTCAGATCCTCGTCAGGCGTGCGGCCCAGCAGGCGGTGCAGGTCGGCGGCCAGATCGGCATCCGGCGCGGTGGCCCACCGGCCCAGCCGCTGGTTGATGCGGTTGCTCATCTCGGCGGCGGCGGCCTTGGTGAAGGTCAGGCACAGGATACGGTGCGGCGCCGTGCCGGCCAGCAGCAGGGTCAGCACCCGGTCGGTCAGCACCTTGGTCTTGCCGGTGCCGGCCGACGCCGCCACCCACACCGACGCCTCGGGATCGGCGGCGGCCCGCTGCTTGGCGGACGCTTCGGCAAGAAGCTGCGAGGGGGCGGGCGGGATCATCGAGACACTCCGCCGCAGCCCAAGGTGATGACACGGATGGACACGGATGGACACGGATGGGTCATCGCAGAACCCGCTTCAGTTCCAGGCGCGGCTTGCCGAAATTCAGCAAAAGACCCACGGAGAGGTCTGCGGCCTTCAAATAATTCAGCAATTGGCCGGTGTGCTGCGAATTGAGTGCCTCGACGGCTTTCAGTTCGACGATGACACGCTCTTCCACGATCAAATCGGCGATATAGGTGCCGACAGGGTTTGCCTTGTAGGCAATGTGGAAGGCCACCTCTTCCCGATAGGCGAGCCCACGCAGCCGCAATTCATGTCCCAAACACTTGCGATAGACCGCTTCAAGGAAGCCGTGGCCCATGAGCCGCGACACCTCGAAGGCGCCGCCGATGATCTGTTCGGTAATTTTCTCGACGACGGCGTCCACGGGCGCGGTCATCCGTGTTGATCCGTGTCCATCAGTGTCAACCATCGTCCTCATTCCTCCCCCCTCCTCGCCCGCCGTCGCCCATTCGCGGATGCGGGCGAGGTGCTGGTAGTCGCTGTATTTGGGCGCGCGTTCGGGGTGGGGGCGGGCGGCGTAGGGGGTGCGGTCGTCGTCGAAGGTGGCGACCAGGGCGGCCAGTCCTTCCAGGGCCTCGTCGGTCAGCTGTTTGGGGGTGTCGCCGGCCGAGCGTTCCTCGCCGCCCTCCTGGCCGCCCTTGAGCCGCCAGTAGAGCATGCGGCCCACCTCGGCCGGGGGGATGCCATCGAAGCCGCCGAAGCGGGCGATGGCGCCTTCCAATGGCAGTTGCGGGGCGTAGCCCGCGGCGACTTCGCGGGCACTGGGCGGCTGGCCGGTCTTGTAGTCGATCAGCGCCAGGCTGCCGTCGGCCAGCACGTCCACCCGGTCGGCGCGGGCATGCAGCAGGAACGGGCCGGCGGGCGCGGCGATCTCCAGTTCGCCCTTCACCTCGCAGAAGGTGCGCGCCACCTCGGCGCGGCGCTCGCGCTCATGCGCCACCAGCCAGCGCGCCACCGAGGTGAAGCGCGGCCACCAGAACGCCCACACGCCCGGCCGCGCCAGCACCTCGGCGAACACCTCGCGGCCGATGGCGACCAGCCTTTCCTCGGCATCGGCGGGCAGCCGGCCGGGGTTTTCCATCAGGAAGCGCTCGATGGCGGCGTGCACCAGCGAGCCGTATTCGGCGGCGCCGGGATCGGCGTCGATGGGGTCGAGGGCGCGCAGGCCCAGCACGTGCTTGGCATAGACGCCGTAAGGGTCGCGCATCCACGTCTCGATCTCGGTGACCGACAGCTTGCGCGGCCGCGCCGCCAGCGGCGGGCGCGGAGCGGGCGGGCCGACGCGCTCGAAGCCCTCGGGGCGGTCCAGTAGGGCGTGCCAGTCCAGGTACTGGCCGGCATCCTCGGCGAAGTGCAGGCCGGCGGCCTGCATCACCGCTTCCAGCCGCATCAGCCAGCGCGACGGCACGGTGGGGGTGCCGTCCACGCGGGCCGAGCGCGACAGCACCACCCGGGGCGCGGCGAAGCCCTGGGCAAAATCGTGGGCGGCCAGGCCGATACGGCGCTCGGGCGAGGGCAGGCCGAAAGCCTGGCGCATGGGGCGGCTCATCCACGGGTCGGCCTCGGCCTCGCCCGGCCAGGTGCCCTCGTTCAGGCCGGCCAGCACCATGATTTCGGCCTGCTGCAGGCGGGCCTCCATGGAGCCCCAGATGGACAGGCGGGGATGGCTGCCCCAGGGCTGGCGCACCACCTGTCCGGCCAGCAACTGGTCGAACAAGGCGGGGTAGAAGCGTGGCGGGATGGCGGGGAACAGCGGGCGCACCGCCTCGGCGGCGGTGCCCAACTCGCCCGCCCATTCCGCCAGAGCCTTGCCGGCTTCGCCCCGCCACAGGCGTTCAGGGCCGGGCAGCTGGTGGGTGGAGGCCAGCGCCTCCGCCGCCTCCATGTGGGCGCGCACCAGATCGGCCAGCGGCGCCGTCTCCGCCGACATCACCCGGTCGAAGGGGGCCAGCAGGGCATCCAGCCGGTCGAGCCCGTCGCGCACCTTGCCGTCCCTGGCGGCGGCCTTCAGACCGGCGATGCCGGGGGCGGGGCGGGGGCCGCGCAGGGCCGCCAGTTCCAGCCGGCGTACGCGGGCGCGGAAGAGCGCGGGGTCCTCGGCCCCGGCAGCCAGCGGGTGCTTCAGGCAGGCCAGGGTGGCGTGGGGCGGAAAGCCGTCGGCCACCATCTCGGCCAGCAGGCGCAGGAAGGTTCCCGGCTCGCTGGTGGACAGCGGCCGGCCGGCGGAATCGTCGATGGCGAGGCCCCAGCGCTCCAGTCTCGCCGGCCACCCGGCGGGCCAGGTTGCGGTCGGGGGTGACCAGGGCGGCGGTGCGTCCCTCGGTCTCCAGCGCCTCGCGCAGGATCAGTGCGATGGCGCCGGCCTCCTCGCGCGGGCCGGGGGCCTGGAGAAGCGACACGCCCGCCAGCGTGGCCTCGGGGGGGAACTCGCCGATATTGCGCCATTCCTCGCAGGTGGCGGCGGGGCGCAGCGCCTCGGCCAGCAGGGCCGAGCGGGCGGCGCGCGGGTCGGGCCGGGGCAGCAGCGGATGCACGGCGCGTCGCGGCACGCCGAGGTGTTCCAGCAGGCGCTTCATGCCCAGCTGCGGATGGCTGTCGTCCAACGCCGCCCAGGTGGTCTCGTCCATGGACAGGTCCAGCCCCGGCAGCACGATCCTGCCCTTGGGCAGGGTGGCGATCACCGCCATCAGCCCGGCGGTGGCCGGGCGCGAACCGGTGGAGCCGGCGGCGATGACCGGGGTGTCGGGCGGATCGGCGCGCCAGCGCGCCGCCTGGGCGTCCAGCACCCGGTTGACCCGTTCCTGCGGGTCCAGGCGGTCGCCCAGCAAGGCGGGCCAGTGCTCGGTGACGATCTTGAGGAAGTCCAGCGTCACCTGCCAATGGGCGGCGTAATCCTCGGGCACCAGCGCGGCCAGGCGGTCGAAGCCGATGCGCTCGATCTGCACCGCGTCCAGCAGCTTGGCCAGTTCGGCGGCCAGCCGTGCCGCCTGGTCGGGCGAGGGCGCGTGGCCGCCGCGTCCCGCCCCCATGGCCAGCACCAGACGGGTCAGCAGCAGGTGGCGCTCCACCGGCGCGATGGCCGGCGGCAGGTCCAGCGGCCCATCACCGAACAGCAGGGCATCGGCATCATCGCCCATATCGATGGGGCGCAGGCGCGGTAGCAGCAGCGGCTTGCCCCCGGACAGGCGCAGGAACGCCTCGCGTGCCGAGCGGCAGGCGCGCCGGTTGGGCAGCAGCACCTCCATCTCGGCCAGGCGCAACGGGTCGCCGTCGGCCTCGGCCAGCAGGTGGGCGGCCAGGGCGTCGACGAAGGCAAGGCCGGGCGGGATGGTGAAGATCTTGCCCGCGCTGGTGGTCATGGCGCCCCCGTTCAGTGTCTCTCCCAGGTACCACATCCAGGGCGCCGCCGGGAGGGGGCAGTCCTGCCGAACCTTGGTAATACCTTTATCTTGGCCCCCTCAACCTCTGGCGAATTTACCCGTACGACCGGCGCGCGCGACACTCCTTGCCGCCACCCCCGAGTGGCCCAGAACAACGGGAGGACTTCATGATCGCTCAGGCTCTTGACGGGTTGAAGAACCAGATCGCCATCCGGCCGCGCTACGACAACTACATCGGCGGCGCCTGGGTGCCCCCGGTGGGTGGCGAATACTTCACCAACCCCACCCCCATCACCGGCCAGCCCTTGTGCGAGGTGGCGCGGTCCCAGGCCGCCGACATCGAATTGGCGCTGGACGCCGCCCACAAGGCCAAGGCCGGCTGGGGCCGCACGCCGGTGGCCGAGCGCGCCGCCATCCTGAACAAGATCGCCGATCGCATGGAGGCGCGTCTCAACGCCCTGGCCCTGGCCGAGACCCTGGACAACGGGAAGCCGATCCGCGAGACCACGGCCGCCGACATCCCCCTGGCCGTCGACCATTTCCGCTATTTCGCCGCCTGCGTGCGGGCGCAGGAAGGCGCCTTGTCGGAAATCGACGAGACCACGGTGGCCTATCACTACCACGAGCCGCTGGGCGTGGTCGGCCAGATCATCCCGTGGAACTTCCCCATCCTGATGGCGGCGTGGAAGGTGGCGCCGGCCCTGGCGGCGGGCAATTGCGTGGTGCTTAAGCCGGCCGAGCAGACCCCCATGGGCATCATGGTGCTGATGGATTTGATCGGCGACCTGCTGCCGCCCGGCGTGCTCAACGTGGTCAACGGCTTCGGCATCGAGGCGGGCAAGCCGCTGGCGTCCAGCCCGCGCATCGCCAAGATCGCCTTCACCGGCGAGACCACCACCGGGCGGCTGATCATGCAGTACGCCTCGGAGAACCTGATCCCGGTGACGCTGGAACTGGGCGGCAAGTCGCCGAACATCTTCTTCCCCGACGTCATGGCCGCCGATGACGCGTTCCTGGACAAGGCACTGGAAGGCTTCGCCATGTTCGCCCTGAACCAGGGCGAGGTGTGCACCTGCCCGTCGCGGGCCCTGATCCACGAATCCATCTTCGACGCGTTCATGGAGCGGGCGCTCGACCGCGTGCGCCGGATCAAGCAGGGCAACCCGCTGGACTCCGCCACCATGATCGGCGCCCAGGCCAGCATCGACCAGTTGGAGAAGATCCTCTCCTACATCGACATCGGCAAGCGCGAGGGCGCCCAGTGCCGGCTGGGCGGCCAGGCGGCCAAGCTGGGCGGCGACCTGGACGGCGGCTATTACGTCGAGCCCACCGTGTTCGTCGGCAGCAATTCCATGCGCATCTTCCAGGAGGAGATCTTCGGGCCGGTGGTGTCGGTGACCAAGTTCGGCTCCGTCGACGAGGCCCTGCACATCGCCAACGACACCCTGTACGGCCTGGGCGCCGGGGTGTGGAGCCGCGACATCAACACCGCCTACCGCATGGGCCGGGAAATCCAGGCCGGCCGGGTGTGGACCAACTGCTACCACCTCTACCCGGCCCACGCCACCTTCGGCGGCTACAAGCAGTCGGGCATCGGCCGCGAGACCCACAAGCTGATGCTGGACCATTACCAGCAGACCAAGAACGTGCTGGTAAGCTACAGCCCCAAGGCGCTGGGCTTCTTCTGAGGCTAACCGGTTTCCCGTCATGGCCGGGTCAAGCCCGGCCGTGACGGGAGACGGAAGACGGCGAGGTCCGATCATGACCATTCCCCGCGTCACCGCCACCCCGGCGGCCGAGGCGCTGGTGGCGAAGCTGGCGGCACGCCATGGGCCGCTGGTGTTCCACCAGTCGGGCGGCTGCTGCGACGGCAGCGCGCCCATGTGCTTCGCCCGGGGTGATTTCCGCATCGGCCAGAACGATGTGCTGCTGGGCAGCGTGGGTGGCGCGCCCTTTTACATGGGCGGCCAGCAATTCACCTACTGGCAGCACACCCAGCTGATCATCGACGTGGTGCCCGGCCGCGGCGCCAGCTTCTCGCTGGAAATCCCCGAAGGGGTCCGCTTCCTCACCCGCTCGCGGGTGTTCAGCGACACGGAGGTGGCCGAGTTGGAGGCGGCGGGGCCGCCGCCGCGCGGCGTTCAGGCTTAAAGTTTGTCCGGTTCAGCTGGGTCGTTTTCTTCTTATCGTCACCCTCGGGCTTGACCCGAGGGTCCATGGATGGCCGGGTCAAGCCCGGCCATGACGAGAGGGAAGAGCACTTTCATCAAAGCCCGACAAACGCTAGCCCGCCTGGGCTTCCAGGGCGCGCTCCACCTCGGGCAGGGCTTCCGGGGTGCCCACGTGGTACCAGCGGCCGTCATGGACGATGCCGAACAGCCGGCCCTCCTCCAGCGCGCGATCGTACAGCACGTTCAGCGAGAACTTGCCGGGGGGGCGTCGCGGAACAGGCGGGGGTGCAGGATCTGCACGCCCGAGAACAGCAGCGGCGCCACCTCGCGGTCGCCGCGCCGGCGCGGCACGCCCTCGGCGTCCAGGAAGAAATCGCCCTGACCGTCATAGCCCATGGCGGTGGCGGTGCGCTGCATCAGCAACAGCGCGTCCATGCGCTCATCGTCCCAGGAATCGGCCAGCCGCTTCAGCGCGCGGGTGGCGCCGTCGGTCCAGATGATGTCCGAATTGACCACGTAGAACGGCGCCTCGCCCAGATGGGGCAGCGCCTTGGCGACGCCGCCGCCGGTCTCCAGCAGCACCTCCTCGTGGGACAGGGTGATGCCGGGACGGCCGGACAGGTGGGCGGCGATCCTGTCGGCGAGCCAGTGGGTGTTGACCACCAACTCGGTCACCCCGGCGGCGGCCAGATGGTCCAGCGCCCGGTCCAGCATGGTGCGGCCGGCCACTTCCACCAGCGGCTTGGGCGTGTGTTCGGTGATGGGGCGCATGCGCAGTCCCAGCCCGGCGGCCAGGACCATGGCCCGATGAGGATGGGTGCTCATGGCGTGGGAACCGTCCTGTCTTCCTTCGGGATATGGGTGTCCAGCCACTGTTGGACATCCCGCAGCGCCGGGTGGGCGCAGGCCTGCTCCAGCAGGCGCCAGACCCGCGGGATGTGGTCCAGATAGACCGGCTTGCCATCGCGCTTGCACAGGCGGGTGAAGATGCCGATGACCTTGGCGTGGCGCTGGGCCGCCATCACCGCCCACGAGGCGTCGAAGACGGCGCGGTCCAGCGCCGGGAAGCGGGCCAGGTAGCGCGCCTTCATGGCCGCGATCAGGCCGGCGTCGATATCGCGGCGGGCGTCCTCCAGCAGGCTCATCAGGTCATAGGTGACCGGGCCGGCCACCGCGTCCTGGAAGTCCAGCAGGCCACAGGCCTTGAGGCCCGGCCGCTCCAGCAGCATCAGATTGTCCACGTGGAAGTCGCGCAGCACCATGGTGCCGGGCACGGCGCGGGCCAACGGAAACAGATCGGTCCACAGGCGCGCGTATTCTGCCCGCGCCGCCTCGCTCACCGGGCGCCCCACCGCTGGCAGGTACCAGTCGGTCAGCAGGCAGGCCTCGGTCAGCAGGCGCTCGTCGTCATAGGGCGGCAGCCCGGCGGGAATGGCCTCGGCCTGGGCGTGCAGATCGGCCAGCACGTCGGTGGCGAGGGCGTAAAGCGCCGCCTCGTCATGGCCCTTGGCCAGCAGCCGGGTATAGGTGGCGTCGCCCAAATCTTCCAGCAGCAGCAGGCCGTTCTCCTCGTCCACCGCCAGCAGGCGCGGGGCGGAATAGCCCAGCTTTTCCAGATGGCGGGCGATGCGGACGAAGGGACGAACGTCCTCCTTGGGCGGCGGCGCGTCCATCAGCACGGCGCATTCGCCGCCGCGCCGCAGCCGGTCGTAATGGCGGAAACTGGCGTCGCCGGCCAGGCGGCCGCGTTCCGCCTCGCCCCAGCCGGCTTCGGCCAGGAAACGGGAGATCAGCGCGTCGCGCGGGCGCGCCACCACAGCATGTTCACTCATGGGGCCAAATCTTTCAAACGGTCGTCCCACTGGTCGTGGGAGCTCAGGGTGGCGCGGCGCGAGCCTTCGCTCGCACCGGCGGACAGGGCCACCTCCAGCCGGCGGCGCGGGGTCAGGCCGCCCAGCCGGTCGGGCCATTCGATGACGCTGATGCCGCCGTGGAAGGCATCCTCGATGCCCAGTTCGAAGGCGTCGTCGGGCTTGTCCAGCCGGTAGAGGTCGAAATGCCAGATGTCGCCGGCCTCGGCCTCGTAGACCTGCACCAGGGTGAAGGTGGGGCTGGGAACCTCTTCGTCCTCGCTGGTCAGCGCCTGCACGAAGGCGCGCGCCAGCGTGCTCTTGCCGGCGCCCAGATTGCCCGACAGCAGGATCACGTCACCGGGGCGGGACAGGGTGGCCAAGCGGCGGCCGAGGTCGCCGGTGGCGGCCTCGTCGGCCAGATCGAGGGAAAGGGTGGCAGTCATCCCTCGCTTGTATCCCGCGTTCGGGGGAGACGCAAATACCCGAATGGGGATATACCCTCTCCCGCCCCGCGGGAGAGGGAGGGGCCCACGAAGTGGGAGGGTGAGGGAGCCGCACAGCACCTCGTCTCCGGCCCCCTCACCCGGCGCTGCGCGCCACCCTCTCCCGTGGGACGGGAGAGGGGAGTTTCAGCCCTTGGCCCTCGGGTGCGCCTGGTCGTAGACGCCCTTCAGTCGCGCCGCGTCCACCTTGGTGTAGCGCTGGGTGGTGGACAGCGAGGCGTGGCCCAGCAATTCCTGGATGGTGCGCAGGTCGCCGCCGCCGGCCAGCAGGTGGGTGGCGAAGGAATGGCGCAGCGCGTGGGGCGTGGCGGTGTCGGCGAGGCCGAGCAGCGGGCGCAGCCGCTCCATCTGGCGCTGCACCACGCGGGGACTGAGCTTGCCGCCCCGCTTGCCGAGGAACAGCGGGCCGTCGGCAGCCAGGGGATAGGGGCACAGGCCGACGTATTCGGCGACGGCGTCCCTCACCACCGGCAGCACCGGCACCATGCGCTGTTTGCGGCCCTTGCCGGTGATCACCATGGTGTCGCCGCTGGGCGTGTCGCGCTTCAGCATGCCCAACGCCTCGCCCAGGCGCAGGCCGCAGCCATAGAGCAGGGTGAATAGGGCGACGTCGCGCGCCGCCAGCCACGGCTCGTCCTGCAGTTCGGCGGCGGCGCCCAGGGCCTCCAGCGCCTCGTCGGCGGCCAGCGGCTTGGGGATGGACTTGGGCGGGCGCGGCGCCCTCACCGCGCCCAGCGCCGGATTGTGCACCAGGTCGTGGCGGTCCAGGTATTTGAAGAAGCCGCGCAGCGTGCTCATCAGCCGCGCCATGGACGAACGCGACAGGCCGTCGGCCTGGCGGGCGGCCAGGAAGGCGCGGAAGTCGGCGGGTGCCAGGGCGGCCAGCGCTGCCAGATCGGCCTCGCCGCCCAGATGGGCCAGCAGGAAGGCGCAGAACGACGACAGGTCGCGGGCATAGCCATCCAGGGTGTGCGGGCTGGCGCGGCGCTCGCCCGCCAGCCAGTCGCGCCAGCCGGTGATGGCGGCGGCCAGATCCGGGCGGGCGGCGAAATGGATGGGCGCGGCGGCCATGGCCTAGCCGACGAAGCGGCGCACGTTGATTTCGACCACGCGGGCGAGGAAGGTGATCAGTTCGGTGCCCTGGCCGGCGTGGAAGGTGCAGCCGTGGCGCGAGCCCAGCGCCAGCAGCCCGTCGGGACAGACGCCGCCGGGGGACAGGCGCACCAGCGCCGACGAGGCGACCAGTCCGGCGCCGCCGCCGAACAGGGCGGGGTCGCCCGGCATTTCCTCGTTCAGTCCGCAGGCGCGATCGGGACCGCCCATCAGCACGTCCACGCTGCCGGAGGGGATGCGATGCACGCCGGGCACAGCCAGGGCCGGGAGCGGGTGGTCGGCGTGCTCGAAGCACAAGGTCGCCACGTCCACGTCCAGGATGGGCGGCAAGTCCTCGGCGATCACCTCGGCCAGCGCGCCCAGGTCTTCGGCGCCCAGCAGCACCAGCACCGCCTGGTGGGTGCGGTTCTGGGTGGACATGTTGGAGCGCGAGGTCAGGATCAGGTCTTCGGCCGCGCCCTTGATGCGGTTCACCTCTTCCTTCAGCCGGTCGATCATGAAGGCCTGCATGTCGACGACGGCGCCACCGTCGGGCCAGCGGGACGGCGGCGACAGGCTGAGGACCAGATCGGGGTGGCGCAGCAGGAAATCGCCGTGTCGCCGCAGGTAGGCGGTAACTTGGGCCTCGCTCGGGCCGGCTTCGGCATGGGCGGCATCGTCGCGCTTGTGCGCCATTCAGCGTCTCGGCTTTTGCTTCGCGGGTCGGGGATGTACAGTCTAGACCATGCCTTCCGCCGCCGCCAACCCCACCGCGCGATTTTCTCCGCAAAGCCGCGTCGCCGTTCTTTTGCCGCTGCCCCTGGCCGGCGCCTACGACTATCGCGTCGGCGACCAGCCGGTGGGGGTGGGCGAGTTCGTGGTGGTGCCGCTGGGCAAGCGCGAATTGGTGGGCGTGGTGTGGGGCGAGGGCGCCGGCGACGTGGATATCGGGCGGCTGCGGGTGATCGGCCGCCGGCTCGACTGCCCGCCTCTGCCCGAAGTGACCCGCAAGTTCGTCGATTGGGTTGCCGCCTATACGCTGGCGGCGCCCGGCGCGGTGCTTAAGATGGCCATGAGTGTGCCCTCGGCGCTGGAGCCGTCGCGGCCGCTGCTGGCCTGCCGTCCGGCCGCCGCGCCGCCCGCCTGCAAGCTGACCGAGGCGCGTCGCCGGGTGCTGGACACCGTCGCCCGCCTGCCGCCGCTGCCCTCCGCCGACCTGGCGCGCGAGGCCGGGGTGGGGCCGGCGGTGATCAAGGGCCTGCTGGAGGCCGGCGCCCTGGAACAGGTGGAAATCCGCCGCCCGCCAGTCTTCCCGCCGCCCGATCTGGGCCGGCCGGCGCCTACCCTGTCGGAGGGGCAGCGGGCCGCTGCCGACGCCCTGGTGACGGCGCTGGGCGGCGGCTTCTCCGTGCAGGTGATCGACGGCGTCACCGGCTCGGGCAAGACCGAGGTCTATTTCGAGGCGGTGGCGGCGGCCCTGGCCAAAGGGCGGCAGGTGCTGGTGCTGCTGCCCGAGATCGCGCTGTCGGCCCAGTGGCTGAAACGTTTCGCCAACCGCTTCGGCGTGCCGCCGGCCGAGTGGCATTCCGAGCTGTCCGACGCCAAGCGGCGTGAAACCTGGCGGGCGGTGGCCGCGGGCGAGGCCCGCGTGGTGGTGGGCGCCCGTTCGGCCCTGTTCCTGCCCTATCTCGACCTCGGCCTGATCGTGGTGGACGAGGAGCACGACGGCGCCTTCAAGCAGGAGGACGGCGTCACCTATCACGCCCGCGACATGGCGGTGGTGCGCGCCCGGCTGGGCAACGTGCCGGCGGTGCTGGCCTCGGCCACGCCGTCGCTGGAAACCCTGGCCAACATCCAGGCCGGCCGCTACACCCGCCTGCACCTGCCCGACCGCCATGCCGGCGCCGCGCTGCCCGAGATCGTGCCGGTGGACCTGCGCCGCGTCCCGCCGCCGCGCGGCATGTGGCTGTCGCCCGTACTGGCCGAGGCGCTGGAGGAAACCCTGGCGGCAGGCGAGCAGGCCATGCTCTTCCTTAATCGGCGCGGTTATGCCCCGCTGACGTTGTGCCGCAAGTGCGGCCACCGTCTGCAATGTCCCCATTGCACCGCTTGGCTGGTGGAGCATCGTCTGGCTGGCCGGCTGGTCTGCCACCATTGCGGCCATTTCATCCGCCCGCCGGCCAAATGCCCGGAATGCGAGGCCGAGGACAGCTTCGCCGCCTGCGGTCCGGGAGTGGAGCGCATCGCCGAGGAGGCGGCGCACCGCTTCCCCGGCGCCCGCATCGCCCTGATGGCCTCGGACACCGTGGCCGGCCCCCACGCGGCGGCCGAGTTCGTGCGGCAGGTGGCCGAGCACGAGATCGACCTGCTGGTCGGCACCCAGATCGTCGCCAAGGGCTACCATTTCCCCATGCTGACCCTGGTGGGCGTGGTGGATGCCGATCTGGGGCTGGAGGGCGGCGATTTGCGCGCCGCCGAGCGCACCCACCAACTGCTGGCCCAGGTGGCCGGCCGTGCCGGCCGTGCCGAACGTCCAGGGCGGGTCTTGCTTCAGACCTATCAGCCCGACCATCCGGTCATGCGCGCCCTGGTCAGCGGCGATAGGGACGGCTTCATCGCCCGCGAGGCCGAGACCCGCCGCGATGCCGGCATGCCGCCCTACGGCCGCCTCGCCGCCTTGGTGGTGTCGGGCCCCGACGCGGCCCGGCCTGGACGAGTTCACCCGCCGTCTGGCCCGCGCCGCGCCGCGTGCCGAGGATATCCAGGTGCTGGGCCCGGCCCCGGCGCCGCTGGCGCTGCTGCGCGGCCGCCACCGCCGCCGCTTCCTGGTCAAGGCGGCCCGCACCGTGAACCTGCATGCGGCCTTGCGCGATTGGCTGTCGGCGCTGGCGCCGCACGGCGGAATCCGGGTGCAGGTGGACGTGGACCCGTACAGCTTTTTCTGAAGGGTAGGGTCGGGGTGGTCGAGCGACTACCTGCCCGGGTGGGTTCGATTCGGGCGTTCTGCGGATGGCAAAGTGTGCGCGACCCACTCCGAACGGGCAGGAGTCGGCTTGCAACCCAAAACCCGATGTGCTAGTTAACCGACGCGCTTTTAGGGGAATTTTTCCTGAAAGCGACTGAATACGCTTGAAAAACAATATTTTAGGCCGCCCGGCGAATTCGTTTTCGACCTGACCCGAAGGACTTGCCCAGGTGCCATCCGAAACAATTGGCGTGATCGCCGAACGCTATGCCACCGCGCTCTTCGAGCTCGCCGAATCCCAGGGCGCGCTCGATCAGGTGGCGGGCGACCTCAAGGTTCTGAAGGCCATGATCCGCGACAGCGCGGATTTCCGCCGCCTTCTCGACTCTCCCGTGCTGACCCGTGCCGAGATGGGCAAGGCTGTGGCCGCGCTCGCCGAAGCTGCGAAGTTCGCCAAGCTGACCGCGAACTTCCTCGGGCTGCTGGCCAAGAATCGGCGCCTGTTCACCCTGGCTGGGGTGATCGACGCTTATCTCGGCCGACTCGCCGCCAAGCGCGGCGAGGTTTCGGCCCAAGTCGCTTCCGCCGTCCCGCTGAGCCAGGCTCAGCAAGATGCGCTGGCGTCGACGCTCAAGTCTGCCTTCGGCGGCAATGTCGCCGTGGACGTGATCGTCGACCCCGCCTTGCTGGGTGGCATGGTGGTGAAGGTTGGTTCCCGCATGGTTGACAGCTCGCTCAAGACGAAGCTGCAGCACCTCAAGCTCGCTATGAAAGGGGTTGGATAATGGAAATCCGCGCGGCTGAGATCTCCGCGATCCTCAAGCAACAGATCGCCAATTTCGGTACCGAGGCGGAAGTCGCCGAGGTCGGCCAGGTTCTGTCCGTCGGTGACGGCATTGCCCGCGTCCATGGTCTGGACAAGGTCCAGGCCGGCGAGATGGTCGAATTCCCCGGTGGCATCAAGGGTATGGCGCTGAACCTCGAGACCGACAACGTCGGTATCGTGATCTTCGGCGACGACCGTTCCATCAAGGAAGGCGATGTCGTCAAGCGCACCGGCTCCATCGTGGAGGTTCCGGTGGGCAAGGGCCTGCTGGGCCGCGTGGTCGACGCGCTGGGCAACCCCATCGACGGCAAGGGTCCGATCGAGGCCGCCGAACTGAAGCGCGTGGACGTCAAGGCCCCGGGCATCATTCCGCGCAAGTCGGTGCACGAGCCCATGTCGACCGGCATCAAGGCCGTCGACGCCCTGATCCCCATCGGCCGCGGCCAGCGCGAGCTGGTGATCGGTGACCGCCAGACCGGCAAGACCGCCATTCTGATCGACACCATCATCAACCAGAAGGCCGCCCATTCGGGTTCCGACGAGAAGGCCAAGCTGTACTGCATCTACGTCGCTGTCGGCCAGAAGCGTTCCACCGTCGCTCAGATCGTCAAGACCCTGACCGACTACGGCGCCATGGACTACACCATCGTGGTGGCCGCGACCGCCTCGGAGCCCGCTCCGCTGCAGTTCATCGCCCCCTATGCCGGCTGCACCATGGGCGAGTACTTCCGCGACAACGGCATGCATGCCCTGATCATCTATGACGATCTGTCCAAGCAGGCCGTCGCCTATCGTCAGATGTCGCTGCTGCTGCGCCGTCCGCCGGGCCGCGAAGCCTATCCGGGCGACGTGTTCTACCTGCACTCGCGCCTGCTGGAGCGCGCCGCCAAGCTGAACGACGCCAACGGTTCCGGCTCGTTGACCGCTCTGCCGGTGGTCGAGACCCAGGCCAACGACGTGTCGGCCTACATCCCGACCAACGTGATCTCCATCACCGACGGCCAGATCTTCCTGGAAACCGAGCTGTTCTATAAGGGCATCCGCCCCGCCGTGAACGTCGGCCTGTCGGTGTCGCGCGTCGGTTCCGCCGCCCAGATCAAGGCCATGAAGCAGGTCGCCGGCACCATCAAGATGGAGCTGGCCCAGTATCGCGAAATGGCCGCGTTCGCCCAGTTCGCCTCGGACCTGGACCCCTCGACCCAGAAGCTTCTGGCTCGCGGTGCCCGTCTGACCGAGCTGCTCAAGCAGCCCCAGTTCGCCCCGCTGTCGACCGAAGAGGAGGTGGTTTCCATCTTCGCCGGCGTGAAGGGCTACCTGGACAAGCTCGAGGTCAAGGACGTCGGTCGTTTCGAAAGGGGCCTGCTGGCCGAGGTCAAGTCGAAGGCTCCCGAGATCCTGTCGACCATCGCGGCCGAGAAGTCCATCAGCGGTGACACCGAGGCCAAGCTCAAGGCTTTCCTCGACGCCTACGCCAAGACCTTCGCCTAAGGGGTCCGAAACCCGATGCCGAGCCTTAAGGACCTACGGCTGAGGATCGTCTCCGTCAAGTCGACGAGGAAGATCACTTCGGCCATGAAGATGGTCGCCGCCTCCAAGCTCCGCCGCGCGCAAACCGCGGCGGAGTCGGCGCGGCCCTTCGCCGAGCGCATGGAGCGGATGCTGGGTACCCTGGCCGCGTCGGTGGCCGGGCAGGCGGGCGCGCCGCGCCTGTTGGCCGGCACCGGCAAGGACGATGTCCAGCTGATCGTCATGGTGACCGCTGATCGCGGCCTGTGCGGCGGCTTCAACTCGTCGATCGTGCGCGATGTCCGCCGTCTCGCCAGCCAGCTGCTGCGCGAGGGCAAGACCGTCAAGATCCTGCCGGTGGGCCGCAAGGGCCGCGAGCAGATCAAGCGCGACTTCGGCGCCAACCTGATCGAAGGCTTCGAGGGCCTGGGCCGCAAGGGGATCACCTTCCCCGAGGCCGACGCCGTCGCCGCCAGGATCGCCGCCATGTTCGAAGCGGGTGAGTTCGACGTCTGCACGGTTGTCTACAACCGCTTCCAGTCGGCCATCAGCCAGATCGTGACCCGCCAGCAACTCATCCCCTTCGCGGTGCCGGAACTGGCCGCCGCCAAGGACGACGGGCTGCCCAAGGCGATCTACGAGTTCGAGCCGAGCGAGGAAGGCATCCTGTCGACGCTGTTGCCGCGCAACATGGCGGTGCAGTTGTTCCGGTCCTTGCTGGAAAGCCAGGCTTCGGAACAGGGCGCCCGCATGAGCGCGATGGACAACGCCACTCGCAATGCCGGTGACATGCTCAATGGTCTGACCGTGAAGTACAACCGGTCGCGCCAGGCGCAGATCACCAAGGAATTGATTGAAATCATCTCCGGCGCCGAGGCGCTGTAAGGAAGACTAGGAGCACTCCCATGGCAAAGAGCAACGTCGGCACGATCACCCAGGTCATGGGCGCCGTCGTGGACGTGCGTTTCGAGGGCCAGCTGCCGGCCATCCTGAACGCGCTTCACACCACCAACCAGGGCAAGACCCTGGTGCTTGAGGTCGCCCAGCATCTGGGCGAAAACACCGTCCGCACCATCGCGATGGACTCCTCGGACGGTCTGGTCCGCGGGCAGGAAGTCAGCGATACCGGTTCGGCCATCAAGATGCCGGTCGGTCCCGAGACCCTGGGTCGTATCCTCAACGTCATCGGCGAGCCCGTTGACGAGCGCGGCCCGGTTCCCACCACGCTGTTCCGTCCGATCCACGCCGATGCTCCCGACTTCGTGTCCCAGTCGACCGAAGCCGAGATCCTGGTCACCGGCATCAAGGTCATCGACCTGCTGGCCCCGTATCTGAAGGGCGGCAAGATCGGCCTGTTCGGCGGCGCCGGCGTGGGCAAGACCGTGACCATCATGGAACTGATCAACAACGTCGCCAAGGCGCACGGTGGTGTGTCGGTGTTCGCCGGTGTGGGTGAGCGTACCCGTGAGGGTAACGACCTCTACCACGAAATGATCGAGTCGGGCGTTATCAAGACCGACGGCCCGGGCTCCAAGGTGGCCCTGGTTTACGGTCAGATGAACGAGCCCCCGGGCGCCCGTGCCCGCGTCGCCCTGTCGGGCCTGACCGTCGCCGAATACTTCCGCGACGAGGAAGGCCAGGACGTGCTGTTCTTCGTGGACAACATCTTCCGCTTCACCCAGGCGGGTTCGGAAGTGTCCGCTCTGCTGGGCCGCATCCCGTCGGCGGTGGGTTACCAGCCCACCCTGGCCACCGACATGGGTGCCCTGCAGGAGCGCATCACCTCCACCAAGAAGGGCTCGATCACCTCGGTGCAGGCCATTTACGTGCCGGCCGACGATCTGACCGACCCGGCCCCGGCCGCGTCGTTCGCCCACCTGGACGCCACCACCGTGCTGTCGCGCGCCATCGCCGAGCAGGCCATCTTCCCGGCCGTGGATCCGCTGGACTCCACCTCGCGCGCGCTCGATCCCCGCATCGTCGGTGAGGAGCACTACCAGACCGCCCGCGACGTGCAGCGCATCCTGCAGACCTACAAGTCGCTGCAGGACATCATCGCGATCCTGGGCATGGACGAGCTGTCGGAAGAAGACAAGCTGGTCGTGTCCCGCGCCCGCAAGATCCAGCGCTTCCTGTCCCAGCCGTTCCATGTGGCGGAAGTGTTCACCGGCACCCCCGGCAAGCTGGTCCCCATCGAAGAGACCGTGAAGTCCTTCAAGGCCATCTGCGCCGGCGAGTACGACCACCTGCCCGAGGCTGCCTTCTATATGGTCGGCGGCATCGAGGAGGCCATCGAGAAGGCCAAGAAGCTGGCCGCCGAGGCCGCCTGACCAGGTCGCGAAGGGGCGGGCCGGCGGTCCGCCCCTTCACCTCGATTTCGATTTAAGGAACCGGGCCCATGGCCGAGAAGATTCAGTTCGAACTGGTGTCGCCGGCAAAGCTGCTGATCAGCTCGCCGGTGGACATGGTGGTGGTTCCCGGCACCGAAGGCGACTTCGGCGCGCTGCCCCGCCACTCTCCCCTCATCGCCACCGTGCGTCCGGGCGTCATCGACGTCCATGACGCCGGCAAGATCAGCAATCGCATCTTCGTGGCCGGCGGCTTCGCCGAGGTCAACGAGGAGCGCGTCACCGTGCTGGCCGAAGAGGCCATCCCGCTGGCCGAGCTGACCGCCGAGATGGCCAACGCCCGCCTGGCCGCCGCCAAGGATGCCGCCGAGGACGCGCGCACCGAGGCCGAGAAGGCCGCGGCCGAGAAGCAGGTGGCCATCGCCGTCGCCATGCAGGCTGCCGCCGCCTGAGTTCAGGCCGCACTTGAGCGTTCGTGGGCAAGGGGGCCGGCCTTTCGGGGGCTGGCCCCTTTGTCGTTTGAAACTCCTTGAATAATCTTCTTGCTGTCACAAAATGGCGCTCAGCCATTTGCTAGAACTGGGGAGCAAAATGCCGCACTGGTCGCCGGACGATATCCCGTGGGCCGAATTTGACGCCGCCAAGCTGTCGCCCGATATCCTCGTGGTGATCAAGGCGGCCGCCATGGTCGAGCGCAATGCCCCCGACTACACCTTGTACCTCAACAACGTCTTCCGCGAAGATCCCGAGTTCAAGCAACTGGCGGTGCAGTGGCAGGCCGAGGAAGTGCAGCATGGCGACGTGCTGGGCCGCTATGCCGAACTGGCCGATCCCGGTTTTGATTTCCAGCAGCGCTTCAAGCGCTTCACCGACGGCTACAAGGTTCCCATCGAGCCTGAACAGCTCGGTGCGCGGGTCGCTGACCGGCGAGCTGCTGGCCCGCTGCATCGTCGAGACCGGCACGTCGTCGTTCTACAGCGCGCTGCGCGACGCCACCGACGAGCCGGTGCTGAAGGCTATCTGCCATCGCATCGCCGGTGACGAGTTCCGCCACTACAAGTGGTTCTACGATTACATGAAGCGCTATATCGCCCGTGAAGGCGTGACCATGCTGCGCCGCGCCCTGGTGGCGGTCAGCCGCATCAGGGAGACCGACGACGACGAGCTGGCCTTCGCCTATCACGCCGCCAACGATCCGCTGGATGCGCCCTACGACCACCAGCGCTGCAACGTGGCCTATGCGTCCCGCGCCTACGGCTTCTACCGGCCGGTCCATACCGAGCGCGCCGTCAGCATGGTGCTGAAGGTCATCGGCATCGATCCCACCGGCTGGTTCGGCGGCAAGGCCAAGGCCTTCGCCTGGAAGAAGATGCGCTCGCGCGCCGAGGCCCTGCGCCAGGCGGCGTGACGCCCATCGCCGCCCTTCGGCTTTTACCCCACCAGCGGCAGGGTGACGGTGAAGGTGCTGCCTTCGCCGGGGATCGAGGCCACGCTGACCGAGCCGCCATGGTTTTCCGCCACCCGCTTGACGATGGCCAGGCCGATGCCGGTGCCGTCGTAGCTGCCGATGCCGTGCAGGCGCTGGAAGATGCGGAAGATACGCTCGTAATATTGCGGCTCGATGCCGATGCCGTTGTCAGCCACATCCACCCGCACCAGGGGGCCGTCGGCGGCGGCGGTCACCCGCACCTGGGGCGGGCGATGGGGCGAGCGGTATTTCAGGGCGTTGCCGATGAGGTTCTGGAACAGGCGGGTCAACTGGCCGGCGTCGCCCTTGACCACCAGCGACGGGTCCACCTGGGCGTCCAACGCGCCACCCGGGGGCGGATCCAGCACCAATAAGGCGGCCGCCACCGGTTCGGACAGGGGAATTTCCACCATGGCTCCCTCGTCGCGGGTGACGCGGGAGAACGCCAGCAGGTCGAGGATCAGGGCGTCCATGCGCTGGGCGCCATTGCGGGCGAAGGCCATGAATTCGCGGGCGTCGGCGTCGAGCTGCCTGCCATAGCGCCGTTCCAGCAGGCCGATATAGCTGGAAATCTGGCGCAGGGGTTCCCGCAAATCATGCGAGGCCACATAGGCGAACTGCTCCAGTTCCTCGTTGGATTGGCGGATGGTGGCCACATAGGCCTCGATGCGCGCCTTGTCCGCCAGTTCCTCGGTGATGTCGCGGGAAAACACCGCCACCATGGGAACGCCATCGGAATTGGGGACCGGGGTGATGGTGTTGTGGAAATGGCGGTCGTTGCGTTCGTCCTTCAGCACCATGGTCCGGTTCTCGATCACCGCCTGGGCGCAGGCGGCGCGGCGCGAGGCGGCCACATCGGGCGGGAACAGGGCGAACAGGTCGCCGCCCACCACCTGCTCCACCGATTTGCCGAAGCGGTCGGCGAACACCTTGTTGCAGGCCAGCAGGCTGCCCGAGGCGTCGATCAGCATGGTGGCGTCGCTGGTGGCGTTCAGGAGCGCCTGCACCAGCCCCCGGCGCTCGTCCTGCTGGCGTTCGGCACGGCGGCGGTCCGAGACGTCGTGCAGGATGCCTTCCAGCCCGCCGCCCTCGGTCTCGGCCAACCGGCGGGCGCTGGCCGACACCCACACCGTCGAGCCGTTGCGCCGGCGCAGCTGCAGATCATAGCCGCTGAGGCGTCCGCCGTGTCTGTCCACCAGATCGACGAAGGCCTGGCGCTGATCGACGTCCACATAGTACTGGCGGGCCAGGTTGCCCAGCATTTCGGCCGGCGCCCAGCCCAGCAGGGTTTCCACCGAACGCGACACCATGACCAGCCGGCCGTGGCAGTCGGTGCGGAAGAACACGTCGGCCATGTTGTCGAGAATGGCGCGCAGGTCGGCATCGTTGGGCCGGCCTGCAAAGGCAGCGGGCGGAGGGGAAGGAATCGCACCGTCGCCGTCAGTCATGCCGGCCTCGCATGGGGGGAATGCGAGAACATGCTAGCACGCCCGGCGGCGGGGCGAAACCCTGCCGGCTTAGAGCCGGATGCTTGCAGGTCGAATCGCCTTGCGATCCGACGTGCAAGCTGAAACCGTCTCCTATCAATGAGTTAGAGGGCGATTCGGACGGCAGGTGGGCACGAGGCCACGCCAACCTGTCATCATCGCGCTCTAGCCGCCCAGGCGCTGGGCGATGGGCAGGAACTCGGCCACCACCTGCTTGTAGAGGGCGCGCTTGAACGGCACGATGACGCTGGGCACCTCGGCCAGCTTCATCCACCGCCACTCGGCGAATTCCGGGTGTTCGGTATGGATGTCGATGTCGGCGTCGCTGCCCAGGAAACGCAGCGCGAACCACTTCTGCTTCTGGCCGCGGAAGCGCCCTTTCTGCCAGGTGTCGGCCACCTCGGGCGGCAGGTCGTAGGAGTACCAGCCGCCGCTTTCGCCGATAAGCTCGGCCTTGGCGGTGCCGATCTCCTCCTCCAATTCGCGCAGGGCGGCGGCGCGGGGATCCTCGTCATCGTCGATGCCGCCCTGGGGAAACTGCCAGGCGGTCTGGGCCGTGTCGATGCGCCGGGCGGTGAACACCAGGCCTTGGGCGTTGAACAGCACGATGCCCACATTGGGCCGGTAGGGACGGTCGTGATAGGGGACGAGCTTGCTCATGACTTGCCTGTCTGCTTGGCGACGCCGGTGGCGGGAGCCAGCACGATACCCTGGTCGCCCAGCTTGTCCAGCCAACCCACCAAGCGGTCGAAGGCCACCGGGCGGGGGCTGACCACCACCAGGCCGGAACCGCTGTCCTTGGCGGCGCGGGCGGCCCCGTCCAGGCGGGCCTGGATGGCGTCGCGGAACAGGTCGATGCCCAGCGTGGCGGTGACGGCGGCGGCGGGCACGTCCACCTCCACCTTGGCGCCTTCGCCCACGAACATCAGTCCGCGCTCCTTCAGGGCCATCAGGACCGGCGCCAGCTTGGCCGAGCGCGCGAAGGCGCCGTCGGGAACCAGCACGCCGACGGCGCCAGGGCCGCGGCCCAGCACCTGCTCCAGGCGGGCGATGTTCTCCTCGGGCGGGTTGCCCACCAGCAGGCCCCACGGGCCGGGATCGCTGGCGGGGAAACCCACCGGCTCGGCCGGCAGCATCACCATGACCTCGTGGCCCATGTCGCGGGCTTTCTTGATCCACTTGTCCAGCGCCCCGGCATAGGGGCTGAAGGCCAGGGTCACCTCGGCCGGGAGCTTGGTGATGGCCGCCTCGGTGGCGTCCTTGTCCAGGCCCAGGCCGGCCACCACCACGGCCAGACGCGGCTTGCCGGCGGGGGCGTCGAAGGGACGGGCATAGGTCTTCCACGGCTGGCGGCCGTCGCGGGCCACCACCGGCAGCAGGCCGGTGGCGCTCTGGCGCAGCAGCGGCTCCAGCGGCGCCGGCGCCAGTGGCTTGGGGTCGGTCAGGCGGGTGGGCAGCGAGGCATAGGTGGGCGCCAGCTCGGCGTTGCGCGGCGCCGGCTGCACCGGCATGGCCGGCGGCGGCGCCTCTGCCGCCACCGCAGCCGGAGGCTCGGGCGTCGCCGCTTGGGGCAGCGGCTCGGGCTTCAGCGGCGGTGTCACGGGCATGGGGGCGACACCGGCCGCCTCGCCGCCGGCAGCGGCTGGCGGGGGCGGCGTCAGGCTGGGCAGGCCGCCGCCGGGCGGGGTCAGCAGGCCGCCATTGCCGGGAGCGGGCGTGGCGGGCGGCGGGGCGTCGCCGCGTCCCGGCATCTGCAGCGCCAGCCGAGGCTGGTCGCCCACGTCGAGCAGGCCGATGATGTCGCGGGTGTCGGTGTTGGACAGCCAATAGGCGCCGGCGCCCAAGCCTCCGCCGAGGACAAGCACCAGCAACCCCATGAACAGCGGGCGCAGGCTGACCTTCCGGCGGGCCCTGGCTTCAGGCTCGATCGAGCCGATGGGGCGCCCCGGGAAGAGGTCCTCCTCGTCGTCCAACGAGATCATTGACATCCTTGCGTGCCGATACCGTCACATGATGCCAGACCATGCGAAGGGTTCGGTTAAGAATTCAATAAGTTAGGCCGTTTCTGCAGGTTTGCGCCCCGCCCGGGCACCGCCCGGGCGGGGACGGCGGAGCCTAGTTGGACGGCGCGCGGTACAGCGACAGACCGCGGATCAGGTCCAGGGCGCGGGCCATTTGGTAGTCCTGGGCAGGGTCGCCCATCTTGATCACCGCCGGCGGGCTGCCGGGCTTGGCGTCGCCCGAGGCGCCGCCCTCGGCATCGGTGGGAGCCGCCTTGGATTCCGGTCCCGGAGCGGGGGCGGGGGCGGGAGCCGGTGGGGGCGCCTTGTCCTTATCCTTGCCGTTACCGTTGCCGTTCTTGGCGTCGGGGTTCTGCAGCGCCTTGCGCAACGACGCCTCGGAGCGACGCTCGCGTTCCGGCACGTTGATGGGCTCGACCTTGGACTGCAGTACCTTGATGTCGGGCTCGATACCCACCGCCTGGATGGAGCGGCCCGATGGGGTGTAGTAGCGCGCCGTGGTCAGGCGCATGGAGCCGTGGCCGGGCAGTTGGATCAGCGTCTGCACCGAGCCCTTGCCGAACGAGCGGGTGCCCAGCAGCAGGGCGCGGCGATGGTCCTGCAGGGCGCCGGCGACGATTTCCGAGGCCGAGGCCGAACCGTCGTTGATCAGCACCACCAGCGGCAGGCCGTCGGCGATGTCGCCGGCCCGGGCGTTGAAGCGCTGGGTGTCCTCGGCCTTGCGCGAGCGGGTCGAGACGATCTCGCCCTTGTCCAGGAAGTCGTCCGACACGGCGATGGCCTGGTCGAGCAGGCCACCCGGATTATTGCGCAGGTCGATGACGAAGCCGGCCAGATCCTTGCCGATGTCCTTGCGCAGCTGGGTCATATGCTTGACCAGGTCGGTATGGGTGGTCTGGCTGAACTGGGTGATGCGCAGGTAGCCGATATTGCCCTCGGCGTGCGAGCGCACGGTCTGGATGCGGATGACCGCGCGGGTCAGCTTGACGTCGAAGGGTTCGGTGCCGTTGCGGCGCACGGTCAGGCGGATGTCGCTGTTGGCCGGGCCGCGCATGCGGTCCACCGCCTCCGTCAGCGACAGGCCCAGCACCGGCTCGCCGTCCAGGTGGGTGATGAAGTCGCCCGGCTGGATGCCGGCGCGGAAGGCCGGGGTTTCGTCGATGGGCGAGACCACCTTGACCCAGCCGTTCTCCATGGTCACCTCGATGCCAAGGCCGCCGAACTCGCCCTTGGTATTGATGTCCATGTCACGGGAATTTTTGGCGTTCAGGTAGCTGGAATGGGGGTCCAGCGAGGACAGCATGCCGTTCAGCGCCGCCTCGACCAGCTCCTCCTCGTTCACCGGTTCGACGTAGTCCGAGCGGACTTTCTCGAAGACCTCGGCGAAGAGTTCCATCAGCTTGTAGGTTTCCTTACGCTCGGTGGCCGCCTGGGCGGGAACAAGCGAGGTGCCGGCCAGCAGGGCGACGGCGCCCGCCGCAATGATAGTCTTGCGAATCATCCACTAACCTTACTTTTCTGAGCGGTGAGCCAAGGCAACGGGTTCACGGGCTGGCCATTGCGGCGCAGCTCGACATACAGCGTGGGCTTGGCCTCGTCTTGACCCATGACACCGACGGGTTCGCCCGACAGCAATCGCTGGCCGACGGTGGCGTCGATCCGGGCCATTCCCGCCAGCAGGGTATGATAGCCCTCGCTGTGTTCGATGATCAAGAGCAGGCCATACCCGCGAAAAGGCCCGGAAAAGACCACCTGACCATCGTATGGGGCAATGACTTGCGCCCCTTTGCGGGTGGCGATTTCCATACCCTTGTTGACCACGCCGACCTCGTTGGCTTGGCCGTAGCGGGCAATGATGCGGCCGCGCGCCGGGAAGGGCATGCGGCCCTGGCCCTGGGCGAAGGACTTACCCTCCGATGCCGGGCGGCTGGCGGCGGCTTCGCGGGCGGCGCTCTCTGCCTCGCGCGCGGCCTTCTGGGCCGCCAGTTCCTTCTCGCGCGCCTCGGCCTGGGCCTTCACTTCCGCCTCGCGGGCGGCGCGGGCCTCGGCCACTTCGCGCTCCTTGCGTTCCTTCTCGGCTTTCCTGGCGGCCAGTTCGGCCTCGCGCGCCGCCTTCTGGGCGGCGATCTCCGCCTCGCGGGCTGCCTTGCGGGCGGTCAGCTCGGCTTCGCGCGCGGCCTTTTCCGCCGCCACCTTGGCGGCCGCTTCGGCCTCGCGGCGGCGGCGCTCCTCGTCCAGCCGGGTCAGCAGGTCGCGCAGGTCCTCGGCCTCGCCCGCCAGCGTCTGCAGGCGCTGCTCGGCGGCGTCGGATTCCTGCAAAGCGGCGGTCTGCAGGCTGGTCTTGCGGATCCACAGGTCCTTCAGGCGGGCATGCTCGCCCTCCAGCCGGCCGGCGGTGGCGGCGATGCGCTTCTTCTGGGCGATGATGTCGCCGCGCAGCCGTCCCATCATGTCGATCTCGCCCTTGAGGTCCTGGGCCGAGCGCTCGATCTGCGGCACGGCGGCGCGCAGCAGGATGGCCGAGCGCACGGTGTCGGCCGGGGTCTGGGGTTGGGCGATCAGCGCCTCGGTGGGGCGCCAGGCCAGGCGTTGCAGCGCGGTCAGCACGCCGGTCATCTGCTGCGAGCGGCGGCGCAGGGTCTCGCCCCGGTCGCCCTCCAGCGTCTTCAGGTCCTCCAGCTGGGTCTCCAGGCTCGGACAGCAATTCCTCGCTCTCCTGGGCGGCGCGGGCGGCATTCACCATGTCGGTGCGGATCTGCGCCAGCTCGTCCGAGATTTCACGGGTCTTGCGCTTGATTTCGTCATGTTCGGCGCGCGAGCGCTTGAGTTGGTCCTCCAACTCGCGCAGGCGCCGGTCGGCGGCGGCGGGATCGGGCGGTGGCGCCGCCCATCCCGCCGCCGCCGTCAGGCCCAGGACCAGGGCCACGACCGGCAGAAGAGGGTTATTCCGCCGCACGATGCCCAGAGGTCTGGGGCCCCGACAGCAGGGCGCGGCCGGTCATCTCGGCCGGCTGGGGCAAGCCCAGCAACGCCAGCAGGGTGGGGGCCACGTCGGCCAGCTTGCCGTCGGCCAGTCCGCTCACGCCCGCCGGCGCGTTGACCAGCAGCACGTCCACCGGGCCGGTGGTGTGGGCGGTGTAGGGCTCGTGGCTGTCCGGGTCGGTCATCATCTCGCAATTGCCGTGGTCGGCGGTCACCAGCATGACGCCGCCCGCGGCCTTGATGGCCTGTTCCAGCCGCGCCAGGCAGCCGTCCACCGTCTCGGCCGCCTTCATGGCGGCGGCCAGGATGCCGGTATGGCCGACCATGTCGCCGTTGGCGTAGTTCACCACGATCAGCTCGTACTTGCCCGAGCCGATGGCCTCGACCAGCTTGTCGGTCACTTCGGGGGCCGACATCTCCGGCTGCAGGTCATATGTCGCCACCTTGGGGCTGGGCACCAGGATGCGGTCCTCGCCGGGATAGACCTGCTCGCGCCCGCCGTTGAAGAAGAAGGTGACGTGGGCGTACTTCTCGGTCTCGGCGATGCGCAGCTGGGTCTTGTTGGCGCGGCACACCACCTCGCCCAGCAGGTTGCTCAGGCTCTCCGCCGGGAACAGGGTGGCGAGGAAGGCGTTGAGCTCCTTGGAATACTCGGTCAGGCCCAGGCGGGCCGAGAAGGCGGGAACCCGGGCGCGGGCGAAGCCGTCGAACTTGGGGTCCACCAGGGTGTGCAGGATCTCGCGGGCGCGGTCGGCGCGGAAATTGCCCATCAGCAGGCCGTCGCCGTCCTTCATGCCGGCATAATCGCCGATCACCGCCGGCAGCATGAATTCGTCGGTCTTGCCGGCGTCGTACGAGGCCTGGATGGCGCCCACCGCATCGGCCGCGCGCGGGCCGGCGCCCAGGGCGATGGCGTCGAAGGCCAGTTGCACGCGGTCCCAGCGCTTGTCGCGGTCCATGGCGTAATAGCGGCCCGAGACGGTGGCGCCGGACACGTCGTGCCCGGCCACGTCGGCGAGGAAGCGGGCCATGAATTCCTTGGCCGAGGACGGCGGCGTGTCGCGGCCGTCGAGGAAGGCGTGCACCGCCACCGTGACGCCCTTGCCCGAGGCCACCCGGGCCAGCGCCGCCAAGTGGTCCTGGTGCGAATGCACGCCGCCGGGCGACAGCAGGCCCATGAGGTGCAGGGTGCCGCCGGCGGCCTTGACCTTGGCTATGGCATCCAGCAGCACCGGATTGGCGGCCAGCGAACCGTCGGCCACCGCCTGGTCGATGCGCGGCAGGTCCTGCATGACCACGCGGCCGGCGCCCAGATTCATGTGCCCCACTTCCGAATTGCCCATCTGGCCGTCGGGCAGGCCCACCGCCAAGCCCGAGGTCCGCAGCAGGGCATGCGGGCAGCTCGCCATCAGGCGGTCCCAGGTGGGGGTGTTCGCCAGGGCGATGGCATTGTCGGTGGGATCGTCACGATGGCCCCAGCCGTCCAGGATGCACAGGACGACGGGCCTGGGGAGAACAGGGCTGGTGGCTTTGGCTTGATCGGTCATGTCGGCGCTAATCTACGGCTTTCGTGGAAGGTTTGCCACGCACGCGGGTGGGTAGGGCCAGCCTATACCTTTTTGCCGTTTCAGACTATCTGGATGCGCGGACGGGGCCCGCATCAGCGCCACCCCACTTCCCGGGCGAAATCGTCCAGCGCGTGCTGCAGGTGCAGCCATTCCGCCGGTGGCATCTCGCCGTCGGCCTGGGCGCTGGCCTGGGCCTCGGCCACCGCCTGGGCCAGGGGGGCAGGCCGACCTTGGCGCGGCGCTCATCCACCACCTCCTCGTCCTCGATGGGCAGGGGGGACAGGCGGTGGTCGTCGTCCCAGTCCAGCTGGGTGCCGTAGATTTGCGGGCGGCCCTCCAGGCTGCGGATGCGGTCCTCCAGCGTGGCCGGGTGCCAGGCGGGGATGTCGCCGCGATTGGCCGCCGACTTCATCAGGGTCAGGCAGCGGCGCAGGAAGGCCGGGCGCGAGATCGCGTGGACGGCGATCAGGAAGGCGGCCCCGACGCCGTCGGCGCCGGATTCCTGGGTGGTGGGCCAGCCGTCCTCGTCCACCAGCAGTTCCAGTTCGCGGGCGTTGGCCTCGTGCAGGGCGCGCATGGAGGGGTGATAGCCGGCGAATAATTGGCCCGACAACGCCAACTGGCTGCGCAGGCGGCGGTCGTTCTCGGCCAGACGGATCAGGACATCCCGCATGAAAGGCGCCTAGGTGCGAGGGGATGGGTAGCTACCCCTCGCACATAAACCCTTTTCTCAGCCGCGTCCACCGGACAGAAGGCCCCGAGCGATGACCTGGGCCTGAATTTCGGCGGCGCCCTCGAAAATGTTGAGGATGCGGGCGTCGCACAGGATGCGGCTGATCTGGTATTCCTCGGCATAGCCGTTGCCGCCGTGGATCTGCAGCGCGTTGTCGGCATTGGACCAGGCGACGCGGGCGCCCAGCAGCTTGGCCATGCCGGCCTCGATGTCGCAGCGGTGGCCGCCATCCTTCTCGCGCGCCGAGAAATAGGTGAGCTGGCGGGCGATCATGGTCTCCACCGCCGACCACGCCACCTTGCAGGCGACGCGCGGGAAGGCGTAGAGCGGCTTGCCGAACTGGATGCGGTCCTTGGCGTATTGCAGGCCGACCTCCAGCGCGTTCTGGGCGACGCCGACGGCGCGGGCGGCGGTCTGGATGCGGGCGGATTCGAAGGTTTCCATCAACTGCTTGAAGCCCTGGCCCTCGACGCCGCCCAGCAGATTGGCGGCCGGCACCTTGAAGCCGTCGAAGCCCAGCTCGTATTCCTTCATGCCGCGATAGCCCAGCACCTTGATCTCGCCGCCGGTCATGCCCGGGGTGGGGAAGGGATCGGCCTCGGTGCCGCGGCTCTTGGGGGCCAGCATCATGGACAGGCCTCGCCAATCCTTGGTTTCGGGATTGGTGCGCACCAGCAGCGTCATCAGGTCCGAGCGGCTGGCATGGGTGATCCAGGTCTTGTTGCCGGTGACCACGTAGGAATCGCCGTCCTTGACCGCGCGGGTGCGCAAAGACCCCAGGTCGGAACCGGTATTGGGCTCGGTGAATACGGCGGTGGGCAGGATTTCGCCGCTGGCGATCCTGGGCAACCATTCCTGCTTCTGTTCCTCGGTGCCGCCCAGACGGATCAACTCGCCGGCGATCTCGGCGCGGGTGCCGAGCGAGCCGACGCCGATATAGCCGCGCGACAATTCCTCGGTGACCACGCACATGGCGGTCTTGCCCATGCCCAGGCCGCCGTATTCCTCGGGCAGGGTCAGGCCGAACACCCCCATCTCGGCGACGCCGTTCAACACCTCCAGCGGGATCAGCTCGTCCTTCAGGTGCCATTCATGGCAGTGCGGCGCCACTTTCGCCTCGACGAACTTGCGGAACTGGTCGCGGATCATGTCCAGCGTCTCGTCGTCCAGGCCCAGGCTCACCGAAATGGTGGGCGTCCTCGATCAATCGGGCGATGCGCACGCGCACCGCCGGGGCGTTGCCCTGCTTGCGCAGGGCGGTGGTGGCGTCGGAATGGAACTTGTGGCAGGTGGGGCCGTCCAGGCCCAGATCCACCGGGCGCACGTACTCGCCCTGGCTCATGGGGATGCCGCCGAAGATCTGGGCGATGTACTCGCCGAAGGCCGATTGCAGCATCAGCGCTTCCAACTCGCCCAGCTTGCCCGAGGCCTCCAGCCGCTTGGCCCATTCCAGCATCTGCTCCAGCGCCGCCACATAGGTGGTCAGCCAGGCGAAACCGTGGGCGGCCTCCTGGTTGGCTTCGAACAGGGCGGAATCGATCTTGCCCCCGGTGCTCACCATGGCGGTGACCGCGTCCTTGGCGGCGGCGCGCAGGGCGCGCAGGGACTCGAGGGCGGTGGCGCAGGTGGGGATCAGGTCGGGCAGCAGCACGGTGGTCATGGGCGTCCTCTCACGAATTCATCCCCTCTCCCGCCAGCGGGAGAGGGGACGTTAATCATTCACCCTCGATGCAGTCCTCGATGGTGTAGCGGCCGGGCTTCTTGGCCTGGACCAGCACCGCCATGTTGCCGGGCTTATGCTGGTTGCGCAGCATCTGCATGTGGGCCTTGGGGATGTCCTCCCACGAATAGCATTCGGACATGCAGGGGTCGATGCGCCGCTCGATCACCAGCTGGTTGGCCTGCGAGGCCTGCAGCAGGTTGGCGAAGTGGCTGCCCTGGATGCGCTTCTGGCGCATCCACACGAAGCGGGCGTCGAAGGTCAGGTTGAAGCCGGTGGTGCCGGCGCAGAACACCACCATGCCGCCGCGCTTGACCACGTTGCACGACACCGGGAAGGTGGCCTCGCCGGGGTGCTCGAAGACGAAGTCCACGTCGTTGCCCTTGCCGGTGATGTCCCAGATGGCCTTGCCGAACTCGCGGACCTTCTTCATGTAGGCGGCGAAAACGGCCGGATCGCCATCCACGTCGGGCAACTGGCCCCAGCAGTCGAAGTTCTTGCGGTTGATCACGCCCTTGGCGCCCAGGCCGAGGACGAAGTCGCGCTTGTCCTCTTCCGAAATGACGCCGATGGCGTTGGCGCCCGACACGGCGATCAGCTGGATGGCCATGGAGCCCAGGCCGCCGGCGGCGCCCCACACCAGCACGTTGTGGCCGGGGCGCAGCACGTGGGGGCGGTGGCCGAACAGCATGCGGTAGGCGGTGGCCAGCGTCAGCGTGTAGCAGGCGCTTTCCTCCCAGGTCAGGTGCTTGGGCCGGTGCATGAGCTGCTGGGCCTGCACCCGGGTGAACTGGGCGAACGAGCCGTCCGGGGTCTCGTAGCCCCAGATGCGCTGGGTCGGCGAGTTCATGGGATCGCCGCCGTTGCATTCCTCGTCGTCGCCGTCGGTCTGGTTGCAATGCACCACGACCTCGTCGCCCACCTTCCAGCGCTTCACCTTGGCGCCCACTTTCCACACGATGCCGGCGGCGTCCGAGCCGGCGATGTGGTAGGGTGCCTTGTGGTAGTCGAAGGGCGAGATGGGGCGGCCCAGGGCAGCCCACACGCCGTTGTAGTTCACGCCGGCGGCCATCACCATGATCAGCACTTCATGCGGGTCGATCTCGGGAGTCTCGACCACTTCGACCAACATGGCGGTATCGGGATTGCCGTGCCGTTCCTTGCGGATGGCCCAGGCATACATCTGCTTCGGCACGTGGCCCAGAGGCGGGATCTCGCCGATCTCGTACAGATCCTTGACCGCCTGTCCGGGCCGGATGTCGGCCAAATTCGCCGCTTCGCTCATCCGAGTCACTCCTCGTCTCCGAAAACCACGCTGTTCGATAGGCTCGGGGAATCTTTGGGATTCCCTCTTTAGGCCGCCGGCTCGCCGCTGGGGGCGCCCAACCGACTTTCGCGTTGTAGCGTTTTGCAGCTTTCTTCGCAATGCACAAAATGATAGTTTGTTTCGCGACGGCAGGATATCGAGAAATTTTAGGTCGTAGCGACCGGCCATCCGGTAGGATGATGACGCAACGCCGTTCAAAGGCCCGATCAGAGGAAAGCATCGAACCATGACCGACAAGACCCCCGCCCGCGACAAGCCCTGGCTGTTTCGCACGTATTCGGGTCACAGCTCGGCGGCCGAATCCAACAAGCTGTTCCGCACCAACCTGGGCAAGGGCCAGACGGGCCTGTCCATCGCCTTCGACCTGCCGACCCAGACCGGCTACGATTCCGACCACGTGCTGGCCCGCGGCGAGGTGGGCAAGGTGGGCGTGCCCGTCTGCCATATTGGCGACATGCAGACCCTTTTCGAGGGCATACCCCTCGAAAAGATGAACACCTCCATGACCATCAACGCCCCGGCGGCGTGGCTGCTGTCGCTCTATATCGCCACCGCCGAACGTCAGGGCGCGGCGCGCTCCAGCCTGAACGGCACCACCCAGAACGACATCATCAAGGAATACCTGTCGCGCGGGACCTACATCTTCGGGCCGCAGCCCTCGCTCCGGCTGACCAGCGACGTCATCGCCTTCACCTATCGCGAGGTTCCCAAGTGGAACCCCATGAACGTGTGCTCCTACCACCTGCAGGAGGCCGGGGCGACGCCCGAGCAGGAGCTGGCTTATGCCCTGGCCACCGCCATCGCCGTGCTGGACACCGTCCGCCCCACCGTCCCGGCCGAGGACTTCCCGGTGGTGGTCAGCCGCATCTCGTTCTTCGTCAATGCCGGCATCCGTTTCGTCACCGAGCTGTGCAAGATGCGGGCGTTCACCTACCTCTGGGACGAGATCTGCCGTCAGCGCTACGGCATCGAGGACGAGAAGGCGCGGCGCTTCCGCTACGGCGTGCAGGTGAATTCGCTGGGCCTGACCGAGCCGCAGCCGGAGAACAACGTCTACCGCATCCTCCTGGAGATGCTGGCGGTGGTGCTGTCCAAGGACGCCCGCGCCCGCGCGGTCCAGCTTCCCGCCTGGAACGAGGCCCTGGGCCTGCCGCGTCCGTGGGACCAGCAATGGTCGCTGCGCCTGCAGCAGATCGTCGCCTACGAGACCGACCTGCTGGAATACGGCGACATCTTCAACGGTTCGGTGGAGATCGCCGCCAAGGTCGAGGCGCTGATGGCCGGCGCCCGCGAGGAACTGGCCCGCATCGACGGCATGGGCGGCGCGGTGGCGGCGGTGGAATCCAGCTACATGAAGCAGAAGCTGGTGGAATCCAACGCGCGCCGCATCGCCGGCATCGAATCGGGCGAGCAGATCGTCGTCGGCGTCAACAAGTGGACCGAGACCGAGCCCAGCCCGCTGACCACCGGGGACGGCGCCATCCTGACGGTGGATGCCAGGGCCGAGGCCGAGCAGGTCGAGCGCCTGGCCGCGTTCAAGGCGGCGCGCGATCCGGGCCGGGTGGCCAAGGCCCTGGCCGAGTTGAAGGCGGCGGCCCAGGAGGGGCGCAACGTGATGGAACCGTCCATCGCCGCCGCCCATGCCGGCGTCACCACCGGCGAATGGGCCCAGACCCTGCGCGAGGTGTTCGGCGAATACCGCGCTCCCACCGGCGTGGCCCGTGCCGCCTCCCAGCCCAAGGGCGACAGGATCGCCGCTGTGCGCACCCAGGTGGACGCGGTTTCGGCCAAGCTGGGCCGGCGCATCAAGATGCTGGTGGGCAAGCCCGGCCTGGACGGTCATTCCAACGGCGCCGAGCAGATCGCCGTGCGGGCCCGCGACGCCGGCATGGAGGTGGTCTACGAGGGCATCCGCCTGACCCCGGCCCAGATCGTCAATGCGGCGCTGGAAGAAGGCGTCCACGTGGTCGGCCTGTCCATCCTGTCGGGCAGCCACGTGCCGCTGGTGACCGAAGTGCTGGAGCGCATGCGCGCCGCCGGCCTGTCCGACATCCCGGTGGTGGCCGGCGGCATCATTCCCCCCGAGGACGAGAAGGTCCTGCTGGCGGCCGGTTGCGCGCGCATCTACACGCCCAAGGATTACGACATCACCGCCATCATGGGCGACATCGTCGCCCTGGTGGAGGGGAGCTCCAAGGCGGCATAAGACCGTCCTAGACAGCGAAAAACTTAGGGCGGCCCTCGGGCCGCCCTATTTGTTTGGACGCCGGCGGCAGGAAGCAACTTTTAGGTAATTGTTCACGCCTTTCGTGCGACAATGCCGGCGCTTATCCAGAATGGAAGGCGCATCATGCTTGCAACCATCTCCGGGGCCACCACGGCGCTCGCGCTGCTGAAGTCCCGCCTTGCCGGCTCCAAGGCCAATGGCCGGACCGACGGCAAGACCGACGATAAGAAAAGCGTTGCCGACGAGCGGGTGCGGCAGGCGCAGGAAGCGCTGAACGCCGTGAAGCAGGCCAACACCGCGGCCAAGCAGCAGCGCAAGGCGGCCGCCAGGGAAAAGATCGAGCGGCTGAAGAAGGAGCTGGAAGCGCTGCGCCTCAGCGGCGCCGTCGGCGATCCCAAGGCCATTGCCCGCCGGGCCAAGCAGATCGCCCGCGAGTTGGCCGCCGCGGCCAAGGAATATGCAGCCGCCGGCGGCACCGATGGCGGCGGCGCGACCATTCCGGCCCCGGCGGAGGGTGAGGGCGCTGTCGCCGGCAAGGATGCCGCCGGCAGCGGCACCGACACCGGCGGTGATGGCGCCCAGGATCAGGCGGAGAATGCTCCCGCCCAGCAGGCGGACCCCAGCGAGGCCGCCGCCAATGTCGAGGCCCAGGCCGATGCGCTGGGCGCCCAGGCGGGGAACGCCGGGGAGGGCAAGGATGCCGTCGCCCCGAGCACGCCCGAGCAGGAGCGCCAGCAGACGGCCGAAACCTTCCAGAAGGTGGCCGCCGACATGCAGGCCAAAGGCAATGAGAAGATCGCCGACAGCAAGTTCGCCGCCGAGGTACGGCGGCTGCTCCAGCAGGTCAAGGCGTTGATGGAGCAGCAGCGCCGCCGCGCCGAGATGCAAGGCACCGACGACCGGGAAATGGACCGGCTGGCCCGTGCGGTCAACGATGCCGGCACCGATATCGAGGCCGCGCTGACCAATGGCGACGCCTTCGTCTCCGTGGACCTGCAGGTCTAGGCTGGTTCACGGCCCGAGGGATGCTTCTCCGGTTCCCTCTGTCATGGCCGGGCTTGACCCACGCCTGCCCGGTTTAACTTTCCCGTGTCATCCCGAAGAGCCCGCGACGAGGGATCCCCGCTAGGCACACCGCGTCAGTACTGGCAAAGACCTGCCAGGATGAGATCCCTCGCTGCCGCTCGGGATGACATTCTCCGGATTTTTCAGACACTTTGCCGTTGTCGCTTTTTCACCACCAAGGGCATGGAGACGGTCGTTGCGGGGTATGCCCCGGGATCACGCCAGGTTGGCGACCCGTTCCTCGAAATCCTGGATCAGGGCGTCCCACTCGTCCTCCACTTCCGCTTTCAGGTCTTCCCAGGTGCCGTCCGGTTCGTCCGACAGGGCGTCCAGTTTCTCGCGCACCGAGTCGCGGCGATGTTCCAGCCAGCTCAGCTGGGCTGCCAGTTCCATGCGCAATCCGTCGTGGGGGCTGTCCATGAGCCGGCTGCGCACGCTGTCGATCTGCAGAGACAGGTCGCGCAGGCGCTGCTCCATGCCGACCTGATAGGCTTCCCTGCCCATTCGCGTCACTCCACTTGTCGGGGGAGAGACGAAAAGGCTGCGCCTGTGCGTCCTTTCGATGCAAGCATGCATCCGGGATAGGTCTACCCCTATCGAGGGGAGGTGGCGGACCTTATGGGCGCCGCCGCCGCGCCGTCCTAAAAAGGTCACGAGGCGGGCGCGTCACAGGATCGCCAGCACGCTTTCCGGCGGGCGGCCCAGCGCCGCCTTGCCGTTGGCCAGCACGATGGGGCGTTCGATCACCGCCGGATTGGCCACCATGGCCTTGACCAGTTCGGCGTCGCTCAGGACGGCGGCATCGATGCCGGCCTCGGCCGCTTCCTTCTTGCGCAGCAGTTCGCGCGGGGCCTTGCCCAGCAGGGCCAGGATAGCGGTCAGCTCCTCGGCCGAGGGCGGGGTCTTCAGGTATTCGACCACCTTGGGCGCCATGCCCTTGCCTTCGATCAGCGCCAGCGTCTCGCGCGATTTGCTGCAGCGGGGATTGTGGTAGATGGTGATGCCGGCCATGGTGCGACTCCTGCTGTTGCACGGGTTGCCCTGCACGTTAGGCGCCCGCCCCACTTTCGTCAAAGTCGCCGTCCATACTGGGCCGACCTGAACCAGACATGCCGAGACCCATGACCCGACCGCTCGTGCAAGCGTGCGCCGCCCTGCTTTTGGCGCTGACCTTCGCCTTTCCCGTCCTGGCCCAGGATCGCTCCGTCCGTGACGGCGGCGTCAAGGTCGAGGAGGTGCAGCGCCTGGTGGATACGCTGGAAAGCGACGCCGACCGCCAGCACCTGGTGACCCAGCTGAAGGCACTCATCGCCGCTCAGCGCCAGGGCGACCAGGAGGCGGAGAGCGGTGTATTGGGCACCATCTCCGAGCGGCTGGAGGCGCTGGGCGACGACACCATGGACGCCATCGCCGCTTTGCGGGACCTGCCCAAGGCCGCCGCCTGGGTCGGCCAGCAATTGAGCGATCCTGCCTTGCGCACGCGTTGGGGCGACACCGTCTGGAAGCTGCTGGCGCTGGCGTTGGCGGGCATCCTGGCCGACCAGATGCTGAGCCGTCTGCTGCGCCGGGCGGAATATCTGACCGTGCCGCGCGAGGGCGCCTCCCTGCTGATGCGCCTGCCGCTGGGCTTGGTGCGGGCGCTGATCCGGCTGGTGCCGGTGGCCGGCTCGGCGGCCGCCGCCTATGGCGCGCTGTCCCTGCTGGGGCTGACCGGCAATCCCCGCATCGCCGGGGTGATGGTGGTGACCGCCTATGTGTCGGTGCGCGCCCTGATGGTGCTGGCCCGCTTCGTCGCCGCGCCGCGCACCGCCGCCCTGCGCCTGCTGCCGGTGGACGACGAGACCGCCGAATACCTGGTCATCTGGGTGCGTCGTCTGGCCGGCATCGGTGTGTTCGGCTATTTCGCCGCCGAGGCGGCCCGCCTGCTGGGCCTGCCCCGGGGGGCGCACACCTTCGTGCTGAAGGCGCTGGGCCTGTCCATCACCACCATGCTGGTGATCCTGATCCTGCAGAACCGCCATTCGGTGGCCGCCGCCCTGCACCGCCAGGCCGCCCACCTGGGCGGCCGATTGCAGGCAGTGCAGAACCGGCTGGCGGAGATCTGGCACATCCTGGCCTCCATCTACGTCATCGCCGGCTATGCCGTGTGGGCGCTGAAGGTGAAGGGCGGGTTCGAGTTCATGCTGCGGGCCAGCGTGCTGTCGGTGGTCATCCTGGTGGCTGCCGCCATGGTGTCGATGGCCCTGAAGCGGGTCATCGAGCGCGGCTTCGCCATCAGCCAGGAGGCGCGCCAGCACTTCCCCGGCCTGGAGGCTCGCGCCAACCGCTACCTGCCGGTGCTGCACGTGGTGCTGCGCGGCGCCGTGGCGGTGGTTACCGTGCTCGCCCTGGCCCAGGCCTGGGGCCTGGACTCCCTGAGCCTGCTGTCGTCCGAGGGTGGCCGCCGGGTGGTGTCCTCGGCCATCAGTATCGCCGCGGTGCTGATTGGCGCGCTGGTGGTGTGGGAGCTGGTTTCCGGCACCATCGAGCGCTACCTGGCCGCCACCGACGAGGACGGCAAGGCGGTGCAGCGCTCGGCCCGCATCCGCACCCTGCTGCCGCTGGTGCGCAACGCCCTGTTCGTGGTGCTGATGGTGATGGTCACCCTGATCGTGCTGTCCGAGATCGGCGTCAACATCGCCCCGCTGCTGGCCGGCGCCGGCGTGGTCGGCGTCGCCATCGGCTTCGGCTCGCAGACCCTGGTCAAGGACGTGATCACCGGCGCCTTCATCCTGTTCGAGGACACCATGGCGGTGGGCGACATCGTCAAGGTCAACGGCAGCAGTGGCACGGTGGAGGCCATGAGCATCCGCGCCATCCGCCTGCGCGAGGCCAGCGGCGCGCTGCACTCCATCCCGTTCAGCGCGGTCAACACGGTGGTCAACATGAGCAAGGATTTCGGCTACGCCGTGTTCGAGATCGGGGTGGCCTATCGCGAGGATCCGGACGCGGTCATGGCCGTCTTGAAGGACCTCGGGGCCGAACTGCAGGCCGATGAGCAATTCGGTCCCCACATCGTCGAACCCCTCGATATCTGGGGACTGGAGCGCTTCGATGCCTCGGCCATCATCATCAAGGCGCGTTTCAAGACGCGGTCCACCAAGCAGTGGGTGGTGACGCGCGAGTTCAACCGGCGCATCAAGAAGCGCTTCGACGAAGTGGGCATCGAGTTCCCTTCCTCCCACACCACCGTGTGGTTCGGCGAGGATCGCGCCGGCTACGCGCCGCCGCTGCGGATGGCGGTGCAGGAGGAGATCACCGCCCTCCCCAAGGTGCCGAACTGACCTATTCCTCCAGCACCTCCGCGCTGTCGGCCTCGATGACCCGGCGGCAGGTGTCGAAATCGAAGCCGGCGCGGGCCAGCGCCGCCAAATCCTTCTGGCGCATCTCGGCGCGGCCTTGGGCGCGGAACGGGCCCAGCCGGCGTTTGCGCGCCAGCCGGATGGCGGCGGCCAGATCGGGTTCGGTGACCTCCTCGGCCAGGGCGTCCAGCGCGGCGGCGGCGGTGCCGCCGTCCACCCCCTTGGCCGCCAGCGTGGCGCGGATGGTACGCAGGCCCTTGCCCTGGCGGTGCAGGGTGCGGGTCCTGGCCTCGGCGTAGGCCGCGTCGTCCAGATAGCCCAGGCGGGCCAGCTTGGCGATGACGGCGTCCACTTGTTCGGCATGGTCCTCACGCGTGCCGCCCCAATGGGCGACCGCACGGTCCACCTTGCGCATGAGCACGTGATGCAGGTTTCCCCTCGACGACGCGAAGCGTTCCAGGTAATGCAACGCGGCGTTTTCCAGATAGGATGGGGTGATCTTGCTGGGGACCTTCGCCATGTCCCCGACACTACCCCGAAGCAGACGAGTGCGCCATGCCCGAGCAATCCCAGACCCTGCCGCCCCAGCCCCGTACCTACGGCGCGGTGAACTGGCTTGGTTTCTGGACGCTGCTGTCCAAGGAGATCCGCCGCTTCCTCAAGGTCTATTTCCAGACCGTGCTGGCACCGGTGGTGACCACGCTGCTGTTCCTGGCGGTGTTCGCCCTGGCCTTGGGACGGGTGGCCGCCAACGTGGGCGGTGTGCCCTTCGTCGAGTTCCTGGTGCCCGGCCTGGTGATGATGGCCATGGTGCAGAACGCCTTCGCCAACACCTCGTCCTCCATCATCATCGCCAAGGTCCAGGGCAACATCGTCGACATGCTGATGCCGCCCTTGTCGGCGGTGGAGCAGACCCTGGCGGTGGCTCTGGGCGGCGTGGTGCGCGGCGTGGTGGTGGGGCTGGCGGTGACCGCCGCCATGACGCTGTTCGTGCGGGTGCACGTCCACGCCCCCCTGTTCATCGTCTTCCACGCCGTGGCCGGCTCGCTGCTGCTGTCGCTGCTGGGCATGATCGGCGGCATCTGGGCCGACAAGTTCGACCATATGGCGGCGGTGACCAACTTCGTGGTCACGCCCCTGTCGTTCCTGTCGGGCACCTTCTATTCCATCGAGCGCCTGCCCGAGGGTTTCCACGCCTTCGCGCTGGCCAATCCGTTCTTCTACATGATCGACGGCTTCCGCTACGGCTTCATCGGCCATGCCGACGGCTCGCTGGGCCTGGGCCTCGCCATCGTCGCCCTGGCCGACGCGGCGCTGCTGTTCGTCACCTGGCGCATGCTGGCCACCGGCTACAAGCTGCGGGCTTAGATATGAAATTTCCGCGCAAAGGTTGACTTTCCCCTTCGATGCGCAGATAGTCCCGCCTTTCCTTTTCATGCACGCTGGTCCTGGTCGTCCGTCGGGGACGAGGGCTCCCGCCGTTGCAAATGGGGAGGTGGAGAAGTGTTTCCTGTCGTTATGCCGACCTATAACCGTGCCGATGTCGCTTTCAAGCGGGGCGAGGGTGCTTATGTGTGGGCGACCGACGGGCGACGATTCCTGGATTTCGGCTCGGGCGTGGCGGTGACCGCGCTGGGCCATTGCCATCCCCATCTGGTCAAGGCCCTGCAGGAGCAGGCCGGCAAGCTGTGGCACACCTCGAACCTGTACCGGGTCACCGGGCAGGAGACGGTGGCGGCCCGGCTGGTGGAGCACACCTTCGCCGACACCGTGTTCTTCTGCAACTCGGGCGCCGAGGCCAACGAGTGCGCCATCAAGATGGCGCGCAAGTATCACTATGAAGGCGGCGACAAGGGCCGCTTCGAGGTGATCTGCGCCACCGGCGCCTTCCATGGCCGCACTCTGGCGACCGTCGCCGCCGGCGGCCAGGAAAAGCACATGAAGGGATTCGATCCCTCCATGCCCGGCTTCGTGCACGTGCCCTACGGCAATCTGAACGCCCTGCGCGCCGCCATCACGCCCCAGACCGCCGCCATCCTGGTGGAGACGGTGCAGGGCGAGGGCGGCATCGTCCCCGGCGACCCCGATTACCTGAAGCGGCTGCGCGCCACTGCCGACGAGTTCGGCCTGTTGCTGATCTTCGACGAGGTGCAGACCGGCATGGGCCGCACCGGCACCCTGTTCGGCCACCAGCATACCGGGATCACCCCCGACATCATGGCCATCGCCAAGGGCCTGGGCGGCGGCTTCCCGGTGGGGGCCTGCCTGGCCACCGCCAAGGCGGCGCGCGGCATGACCGCCGGCGCCCACGGCTCCACCTTCGGCGGCAACCCGCTGGCCATGGCGGCGGCCAATGCCGTGCTGGACGTCATGCTGGCCCCCGGCTTCCTGGACGAGGTGGCCCATTGGGGCAAGGTGCTGCGCGCCAAGCTCGATCCGCTGCCGGCGCGTTTCCCCACGGTGCTGGAGGAAGTGCGCGGCCAGGGCATGATGATCGGCCTGAAGTGCCGCATTCCCAATACCGAGCTGCAAGCCAAGCTGCTGGCCAACGGCCTGCTGACCGTCGGGGCCGGCGACAATGTAGTGCGGCTGCTGCCGCCGCTGATCATCCGCGAGCGCGAGATCGAGGAAGCCCTCGACATCCTGACGCGGACTCTTTCCGAGGTAACTCCATGACCGTCAATCCCGGCCGCACCCGGGCGGGACAAACCCGGCATTTCCTTGATCTCGACCGCTTCGACACCGAGACGTTGCGGCGCATCCTCGACCTCGGCGCGTCGTACAAGCGCGGCGACCAGCCCTTCGGCACCGCCAAGCCGCTGTCCGGCCGCCTGCTGGCGATGATCTTCGAGAAGCCGTCCACCCGTACCCGCGTCTCGTTCGAGGCCGGCATGAAGCAGCTGGGCGGCGACGTCATCGTGCTCAGCCGCGGCGACACCCAGCTGGGCCGGGGCGAGACCATCGCCGACACCGCCCGCGTGCTGTCGCGCTACGTGGACGCCATCATGATCCGTACCGACGACCCCAACAAGCTGCTGGAGCTGTCGCAATACGCCTCGGTGCCGGTGATCAACGGCCTGACCGACCGTACCCATCCCTGCCAGGTGATGGCCGACATCATGACCTTCGAAGAGCATCGCGGCTCGCTGGAGGGCAAGGTGGTGGCCTGGGTGGGCGACGGCAACAACGTGGCCGCCAGCTGGATTCAGGCGGCGGGCCATTTCGGCTGCGAGATCCGCGTGGCCTGCCCGCCCGACCTGTGCCCCGACGCCGGCGTGGTGGCGTGGGCCCGGGCGCAGGGCGCCCAGGTGAGCATCGGCCATGACGCTACGGCGGCGGTGGCCGGCGCCCATCTGGTGCTCACCGACACCTGGGTGTCCATGGGCTGCCAGGATACCAACCGTCCGGCGCTGCTGGCGCCGTTCCAGGTGAACGAGGCGCTGATGGCCAAGGCCGATCCGTCGGCCCTGTTCATGCACTGCCTGCCGGCGCACCGCAATGAAGAGGTCACCGACGCCGTCATGGACGGCCCGCAATCGGTGGTGTGGGACGAGGCGGAAAACCGCTTGCATGTGCAGAAGGGCATCCTCACTTGGTGTTTGTTGTGAGTGGTGTGCGGTCTGATCTGATCCTTCCGTTCCAGGTGGCCGGCGGTGCGGTGCGCGGCCGAATGGTCCGTCTCGGCCCGGCGGTGGAGGCTATCCTGGCCGGCCACGGCTATCCCGAGGCGGTGGGTACCCTGTTGGCCGAGACGCTGGCCCTGGCCGGCGTCCTGGCTGGCGCGCTGAAGTACGAGGGTGTGTTCACCTTGCAGGCGCAGGGCGACGGCCCCATCGGCCTGCTGGTGGCCGACGTCACCAGCGCGGGCGACATGCGCGGCTATGCCCGTTTCGACGATGCCAGGCTGGCCGCCGTGGGCGGGCGCAGCGTGCCCGAACTGCTGGGCACCGGCTACCTGGCCTTTACCGTGGACCAAGGCCCCAAGACCGACCGATACCAGGGCATCGTCGAACTGTCGGGCGCGACGCTGGCCGAGTGCGCCAAGCAGTACTTCACCCAGTCGGAACAGCTGGACACCGAGGTGGTGGTGGCGTCGCGCGGCGGCGAGGCGCCGGCGGCGGCGGCGCTGATGATCCAGCGCATGCCCGGCAGCCAGCCGGGCGCGCCCATCCTGACCGCGGACGAATCGCTGGAGGCGTGGCGCACCGCCACCATCCTGCTGGGCAGCCTGACCCAGGCGGAATTGCTGGACGATTCCCTGGCGCCCGATCAGGTGCCCTACCGGCTGTTCCACGCCGAAGGCCTGCAGATGTGGGAATCCAAGGCGCTGCGGGCACAATGCCGCTGCTCGGAAGGCAAGATCGCCAGCGCGTTGCGCTCCATCCCGCCGGCCGAGATCACGGCGCTCAAGGACGAACGCGGCCTGGTGACCATCACCTGCGAATTCTGCCGGACCGTTTATGCCTTCGACGATGCCGCGCTGGAGCGGGTTTACGCGCCTTGACGAGACGTTCGCAAATGCCACAATGGCGTGCGAACTCCACTTCTGAACGGAAGCCCCCCATGTTCCTCCGTCCCTCCCGCATGGTGATGGCGCTGGCCTGTGCCCTTGCCCTCGCCGCCTGCCAGAACAAGCCGCCAGTGCAGAAGCTCCCCGAGATCAGCTTCGCCGACAAGCGTCCGTTCAACCTGGATGTGGGGCAGCTGGAGATCGTTCCGGAATACGTCTCGCCGGCCAAGCGCCCCAATGTGGAGCACCTGATGCCGGTCAGTCCGGAAAATGCCACCGTGCGCTGGGCGCAGGACCGCCTGCGCCCCGTCGGCCGTTCCGGCTACGCCCGCGTGGTGATCAAGGACGCCCGCGTGGTCGAAGTGCCGCTGAAGACCGACAAGTCCTTCACCGGCATGTTCAAGGAAGAGCAGGCCGAGCGCTACGACGGCAGCCTGGACGTGGCCATCCAGATCCTGGACGAACGCCACCTGCCGGTGGCCGACGTGGTGGCGCGCGCCACCCGCACCAAGACCGTGCCCGAGGGCGTGTCCCTGAACGAGCGCGACCGCGTGCTGTACGAGATCACCGAATCGCTGATCCGCGACATCGACACCCAGATGGATGGGCTGATCCGCTCCTACCTGAACCGCTGGGCCCAGTGACGCGCCGCCGCTGACGGAACGCCCCGCCGCCGGAAGGCGGCGGGGCGTTGTCGATTCCCAGCCTGGAAGCCGCTAAACCAGCCAGACCTTGGCGGCGGTGGGGCCGGTATCGCCCACGCTCTCCACGTAATGCACGGGCTGGCCGGGCGACAGCTCCTCGAAGGCGCCCTCCATCAGCGAATTGCGGTGGAAGTAGAGCTGCGTGCCCGTGTTGGTCAGGATGAAGCCATGGTCGCGCTCGGGATGGAGCGCCGCCACCTGTCCGTGGAAGAAATCCTCGTGAACCTTCACCTCACCATTGATCTGGCGCTTGTAGTCCAGTAATTGCCGCTCGGCCACGTCGAAGGCGTCGCGCATGGCGGTGTACACGTCGGGATTGGCGTACTTGTCGCGCGGCCGGTGCGGCTCGCGCGTGACCGCCAGATGGCCGCCGGGGACCCACAGGTCGATGTGGACCTCCCACTGGTTGCCCTTGCGGTGCTGCCGGTGGGGGGCTTCCACCGCAACCAGGCAGCGGGTCAGGCGAGGGTACAGCCGGTTGAGCCGGTCCACCCGTTCGCGGATGGCGACTTCCATGGCGGCGGAGGGGTCGAGATTGTGAAAGCGGATTTCCAGAGGGGCGTCCATGGGGTGCTTCCCTCGTTGTGGTCGCGGGTCTATCGTTAACAACCTAAGTAAGGGTCTTTCGTTTGAAAGGGGCCGGAACCATCGGAGCCGCCATGCAGGCACAACAGAGCAAAAGCGTCGCCGAAGCCTTCGCCGAGGCCATGCAGGCCTATGAAGAGGGCAGGGCGGCTGACGCCAAGCGCCTGGCCAAGCGGCTGACCGAACAGGCCCCCAAGTTCGGTGGTGCCCATTATCTGATGGGTCTGCTGGCGCTGGACGCCGGCCAGGGCAAGCGGGCGGCCGAGAGCTTGGCCCGCGCCATCGCCATCACCCCCGGCCAGCCGGTACTGCATCTCGCCATGGGCCGGGCGCTGGAGGTCCTGGGCGATCTGGCCGAGGCCGGGCTGCACTACCGCACGGTGTTGTCCATGGACGAGGCCCATGCCGAGGCCCATGCCCGCCTGGGCGAATTGCTGCGCCGCTCGGGCCGGCGCGACGAGGCCATCGGGCATTGCCGCGCCGCCATCGCCGCCAGCCCGGTCCATGCCGAGGCCATGAACACCTTGGGCGCCCTGCTGACCGAGGCCGGCCGCCCCGGCGAAGCCTGCGAGGTGTTGCGCCAGGCGCTGGAACTGCGCCCCGACTGGCCGGCGGCCTTGAACAATTTTGGCGTCGCCCTCCGTGACGCCGGCCGTCCCGATGCCGCCGCCACCATCCTGGAAGGGGCGGTGGAACTGCGCCCCGACCATGCCGGCACCCGGGCCAACCTGGCCGGCATCTATCGCGCCTTGGGCCGGTTGGACGACGCCCGTGCCGAGGCCGAGCGCGCCACCCGCTGCAACGCCCGCAGCCTGGATGCCTGGATGGAACTGGGTCTGGCCCGCCAGACGCAGGGGCACTGGGAAGGCGCTGCGGCCGCGTTTGAGCGTGCCACCGCCGTCAGCCCCCGCAGTGCCCGGGCCTGGTACTGCCTGGGCGAGGCCCGCCGCACCCTGGGCGAGCCCCCCGCGCCGTCCGGGCCTATGGCAAGGCGCTGAAGCTGGACCCGGCCGACCTGCACGGCGCCGCCCTCGGGCTGGCCCTGGCCGGCGGCGCGCCCACCCCCGACAAGGCGCCCGAGGCCTATGTGCGCCAACTGTTCGACGACTACGCCGACCGCTTCGACCATGCCCTGGTGGACAAGCTGGATTATCGCGCCCCGCAATTGTTGGCCGACGCCCTGGCCCGCACCATCGAGCGCCGTGGCGGTCTGGCGGTGATGGATGTGGGGTGCGGCACCGGTCTGGCGGCGCCGCTGCTCAAGCCCTATGCGGCGCGCCTGGACGGCGTCGACCTGTCGCCGGCCATGGTCGCCCGCGCCGCCGAACGCGGCCTCTACGACGAACTGGTGGTGGGCGAGCTGGTGTCGGTCCTGCGGGACCGCGCCGAAGCCTACGATCTGGTGGTGGCCGCCGACGTGCTGGTGTATCTGGGCGATCTGGAGCCGGTGATGCGGGCGGCCCGGGCGGCGCTGAAGCCGGGCGGCGCCTTCGCCTTCACCGTGGAACGTACCGGGGATGCCGAGACCTACCTGCTCGGTCCCAAGCAGCGCTATGCCCATGCCGCCGATTACGTGGCCGGCACGGCGGCGCTGGCCGGATTCGCCGTCGCCCTGCTGGAAGAGGCGGTGCCCCGCCGCGACGGCGGCCACGACGTGCCTGGCCTGGTGGTGGTGCTGCGCGCCTAAGCAGCATAGGTCGGTCGCATGCTTGAACCACGCCCGCTTCGACGCATGTGGGTGGCAGCGGGGGCGATCACGCCTCCCGTTCCATCTGGCGGAGGCGAGCATGGCGGATGCAAGCGATTTCGGACGAAGGACAGGGCAGCGGACACTGGAGATTTTCCGGTTGGTGGATGCCCCGCCCGAGGAGGTGTTCCAGGCATGGACCGATCCCGACCGCATGCGGCAGTGGTGGGGCCCCAACGGCTTCACCCTGCCGGTCTGCAACATTGACCTGCGCCCCGGTGGCGCCTGGCATTTCTGCATGCGCTCGCCCGACGGCAAGGATTATTGGTGCAAGGGCGTCTATCAGGAGATCGTGCCGCCCGAGCGCATCGTCTCCACCGACTTCTTCTCCGACGAAGCCGGCTCGGTGGTGCCGCCCGAACGCTATGGCATGAGTCCCGGCTGGCCCACCGAGCTGGAGGTGCAGGTCACCTTCGCCGCCGAGGAGGACGGCAAGACCCGCCTGACCGTGCGCCAGAGCGTCGACGCCGACCTGGCCCGCGACAGCGGCGCCATGCAGGGCTGGAGCGAAAGCCTGGACCGGCTGGCGCGGCATCTCTCGGGCAAGCCCTTCTCGTGTCCCATGAACGCCGAACCGGTGGAGCAGCACCAGTGGCTGCAGCAGCTGGTGGGCAACTGGCGCTTCGAGGGCGAGGCCTCCATGGGGCCGGACCAGCCGGCGGACCATTTTTCCGGCAGTGAGACGGTGCGCCCGCTGGGCAAGCTGTGGACCGTGGCGGAAGGCGAGTGCGCCGCCCCCGACGGCCCCATGCGCAGCCAGATGACCCTGGGGTACGACCCGGCGCAGAACGCCTTCGTCGGCACCTTCGTGGGCTCCATGATGACCCATCTGTGGGTCTATCGCGGCCAGTTGGACGAGGCCGGCAAGGTGCTCACCCTGACCACCGAGGGACCGGACTTCTCGTCCGAGAGCGGCGGCATGGCCGCCTTCGAGGACGTCATCACCCTGGTGTCGGAGAACGAGCGCACGCTGACGTCGCGCATGCGCGGCGTCGACGGGCAATGGCATCAGGTGATGGCCGGCCGCTACCAGCGCCTGACGGAGGGTTGATCAGCGCGCCGCCACCAGCGCGCCCGCCGCCACCCGGTCCGGGCTCTTCTTGGCTTCCTTCTTGAGCTCGGCGATCAGCTGGCTGATCTCGTCCACGGTGTGGACCGGGCGGCCGGCGGGCAGGTGTACCACCGCCGCCGACACCGACATCAGCGGGAATTTCACCACGTTGCCCAGGCGATCCTGGCCGACGATATGGCCGCGCGCCCGCGTCTCGTCGTCATAGAAGCTCTCCACGTCGCGGCGGAAGGTCGCCACCAGCTGGGCGGTGATGGCCATGGCCTCGTCGAACGCCATCCGGCGGAAGCCGCCGAAGAAGTCGTCACCGCCCACATGGGCGGGAAAGCAGGTGTCGCGCGGCAGCGCCTTGGCCAGCAATTCGGCGAACAGCAGGATGGCGCGGTCGCCCAGGCGGAAGCCGTACTTGTCGTTGAACGGCTTGAAGTTGTCGAAGTCGAAATAGACCAGCACTGCATCCTGCTCGGTGGCGGCCAGCACCTCGGACACGTATTCGTGAATCAGGTTGTTGCCGGGCAGCTTGGTCAGCGGGTTCTGGTCGCGGGCGGCGGCCAGGTTCTTCTCGTTGATGACGCGCAGCAGCGAATGGGCCGACAGGAAGCCAACGTACTTCATGTTGTCGACGATGATGATGCCTTCCGACCGCTCCACCGCCGAATAGGCCTGCAGGATGTGCTCGGCCTTGGTGTTGATGTCGGCCATGGGGCAGCGGGTGACGAAGTCCTTGAGCTTGCGGCCGATGGTCTTGTTGCTGATCAGCGCCTTGCCGTAGAGCGAATAGGTGTAGTCCTTCAGTTCCTTCTCGCGCACGATGCCCACCGGCTCGCCGGACTCGTCCACCACCGGGAAGAAGGTCAGCGACTTGTCGGCGCGGAAGCGCTCGAACACCTCCTCCATCTTGCAGTCCAGGCCGATGGGGTCGACATAGGTGATCTGGTCCGAGATCAGCTTCTGGTCTGAGACGGTGACGCGCCGCTCGCTCTTGGCCATGCGGGCGATGGCCTGATAGTGCGGCTTGACTTCGGCGATGTCGCAACTGGGCTTCTGCACCAGATAGCCCTGGATGAGGTCGCAGCCGATATCCTTGCAGACGAAGTACTCGCGCTCGGTCTCCACCCCTTCCGCCAGCACCACCACGCCCAGCAGGTGGGCGATGTTGACGATCTGCGACAGGAACAGCTTCTTCTTGGAATCGCTGGCGATGTCCGAGACGAAGAAGCGGTCGATCTTCAGGAAGTCCGGCTCGGCGAAATACAGCAGTTGCAGGCCCGAGAAGCCGGTGCCGAAATCGTCGATGGCCAGGCGGAAGCCGGTGCGCTTGCAATGGTTCAGCATGGCCGCCGCCTCGCCGGGCTGGGCGAACGGGTGGCGTTCGGACACCTCGAACACCACCTGGCTCTCGTCCACCTGGAAGCTCTCCAGCAGCTGCCGCGTGCGGTCGGTCAGCGCCCCCGACCCGTCCAGCGCCCGGTTGTCCAGGTTGAGGAACAGCTTGGACTGGCGCCAGTGCTCCATCTGCACGAACTTGGCCAACGCCTTTTCGCGCAGCACCATCTCCATGTCGGCCAGCACGCCGCTTGCGTGGCAGGTGTCGAAAAAGTCCTGGATCGAGGCGAAGCCGGCGGCCTCGCTGTTCCTCAGCAGCGCCTCGTAGCCGTAGCAGGCGCCGGTATGAATGTTGACGATGGGTTGGAACGCCATATCCAGCGTCGCCACGACCTCGCCCCAGCGACCATTCTGCGGCAGCGTGTTGCGCGCGGAAGGGCGGGCCTGGGCGGCCGAGGCCTTGCTGGCCTCGCCGCCGGCATGGACCGACGTGAACATCAGGCGGTTCTCCGAAACGGTCCCGGCGAAGTGGGACGACCAGTTTGTCGCCGTTCGGGCTGTGGCGAGTCAACGAATGCGCAAGGCTGCAATGAAAAATTCACCACCCGGCCAAACGGCAGGAAATCGTTCCACCCCAACGGCTTGCCTTGACTCGCGTCGTCCCCTTGGGCAGGCTGGCGCCCCAGTCCAATTCCAAGAGTTTCGAGACAGGCATGACCAAGTCGGAGCTGATTGCCCGCCTGGCGGAGAGCAATCCCCACCTTTACCAGCGCGACGTCGAACGCATCGTCACCACCATCTTCGACGAGATCGCCGCCGCCCTGGCCCAGGGCGACCGCGTCGAACTGCGCGGCTTCGGCGCCTTTTCCGTCAAGAAGCGCGATGCCCGCCAGGGCCGCAACCCGCGCACCGGCGCCCAGGTTTCGGTGCAGGACAAGGTGATCCCCTTCTTCAAGACCGGCAAGCAGCTGCGCGAGCTGCTCAACACCGACTCCGCCGAGTAAGCGCCATGCGCCTGGTCGGCTGGCTGCTCGCCCTTCCGCTGTCGCTGCTGGCGGTGGTGTTCGCCGTCGCCAACCGCCACGACCTGCGGCTGGAATTGTGGCCGCTGCCGTGGAATCTGGACCTGCCCGCCTATCTGGCGGTGCTGGGCCCGCTGGTGCTGGGGCTGGCGCTGGGTGCCCTGCTGACCTGGCTGGCCGGCCATCGCACCCGCATGGCGGCCCGGACCCAGCGCCGCCGTGCCGAATCGCTGGAACGCCAACTGACCGCCACCGGCAGCGCCCAACTGCCGCCGCCCGCGCCGGGGCAGGGCTGAGGCGCCTTCCGCCATCGCGGTCGCCTTCCCGTACGGGCTGCGCTATAAAGCAGGTCGGTACGACCCAGGAGCCTCTATGACTTCTCCCGTTTACGTCGCCCTCGACACCACCGACGTCGCCCAGGCCGCCGCGCTCGCCACCAGCCTCAAGGGTCTGGTCGCCGGCGTGAAGCTGGGACTGGAGTTCTTCTCCTATTGCGGCCCGCGCGGCATCGAGGCGGTGGCCGATCTGGGGTTGCCGGTCTTCCTGGACCTGAAGCTGCACGACATTCCCAATACGGTGGCCGGCGCCATGCGCGGCGTCGCCAAGCTGGCTCCCCGATTGACCACCATCCATGCGTCGGGTGGCGCCGCCATGATGAAGGCCGCGGTGGAGGCCGCCCATGAGGGCGCCGCCAAGGCCAGCCGCCCGGCCACCAAGGTGCTGGCGGTGACCGTGCTGACCTCGCTGGATCAGGCCGCCATGACCGAGGTGGGGTTCGGCGGCTCGGTGCTCGACCAGGTCAAGCGTCTGAGCGAACTGGCCCAGGGTGCGGGCGTGGACGGCCTGGTGTGCTCGCCCCACGAGGTGGAGACGGTGCGCAGCCTTGTCGGTTCCGACATGACCCTGGTGGTGCCCGGCATTCGCCCCGCCTGGGCCGAGGCCGGCGACCAGAAGCGCTTCATGACGCCCAAGGAGGCGTTGCGGGCCGGCGCCGACCTGCTGGTCATCGGCCGCCCCATCACCGGCGCCACCAGCCCGGCCGAGGCGGCGCGCCGCATCGCCGACGAACTGAAATGAGCGTCGCGGTCAAGATCTGCGGCCTCAACGACGAGGACGCCATCGATGCCGCCTTGGAGGCGGGGGCCGACTATCTGGGCTTCGTCTTCTTCGCCAAGTCGCCGCGCGCGGTGACCGCCGAACAGGCGGCGGAACTGACCCAGTTCATCGAGGGCGCCCACAAGGTGGGCCTGTTCGTCGATCCCGACGATTCCCTGCTGGACGAGGTGCTGGCCCACGTCCGCCTGGACCTGCTGCAGTTCCATGGTGCCGAGACGCCCGAACGGCTGGCCGCCATCCGCGCCGAATACGGCGTGCCGGTGATGAAGGTGATCCCGGTGTCCACCGCCGCCGACCTGTCCGCCGCCGAGACGTTCGCGGACGTGGTGGACTGGCTGCTGTTCGACGCCAAGCCGCCCAAGGATGCGGCCCTGCCCGGCGGCAACGCCGTCAGCTTCGACTGGACCATCCTCAAGGGCTTCACCAGCAAGGTGCCGTGGATGCTGGCCGGCGGCCTGACCCCGGCCAACGTGGCCGAGGCCGTCAAGGTCAGCGGCGCCAAGGCGGTGGATGTTTCGTCGGGGGTGGAAAGCAGCCCCGGCAGCAAGGATCCGGACAAAATCCGGGCGTTCGTCGCGGCGGCGAAGGGGGCGTAAGAATTCTCCTCTCCCATTCCATGGGAGAGGGTGGCCCGCAGGGCCGGGTGAGGGAGCCAAGGAGCACCTCGTCTCCGGCTCCCTCATTCGATGGGCCCCTCCCTCTCCCGCCAAGCGGGAGAGGGTAAAATGCCTCTTACAGCCCCTCGGGCTTGCCCACCACCACGAAGGCCAGGTTGGCCGGCGCCAGCAGGCGGGCGGCGACGGCCTTCACCTGATCCATGGTCACCGCCTCGATGTAGCCGTTGCGCCTGTCCAGGTAGTCGATGCCGAGGTCGTCCAACTGCACCGCCACCAGCAGGCCGGCGATGGAGGCGGTGGAATCCAGTTGCAGGGCGAACGAACCGGTCAGGTAGGTCTTGGCGTCGGCCAGTTCCTTCTCGCTGGGGCCCTCGCTGGCCATGCGGCCGAACTGCTCCTTGATCAGGCGGATCGAATCACCGGTGCGGGCGTTCTGGGTGGCGACGCCGCCGCTGATCACGCCGGCATGGTCGAGCGGTGTCAGATAGGAATAGACCGAATAGGCCAAGCCGCGTTTCTCGCGCACTTCCTCGGTCAGCCAGGACGAAAAGCCGCCGCCGCCCAGCACGTAGTTCATCACATAGGCGGCGTACCAGTCGGGATCGTTGCGCTTCAGACCGGGGGCGCCGAACACGGCGACGCTCTGCGGATTGTCGCGGCTGATCACCTCGATCTGGCCGGCGCCCCGGGGGGCGGTCTCGGTGACGGCGATGGCCGGATGGCGGGCAGGCAGGGCGCCGAAGGTACGGTCCAGCAGGGGCTTCAGCTGCTCGGGCGTGATGTCGCCCACCACCGCCAGCACCATGCCCTCGCGCGACAGCCAGGTCTTGGCGTAGCTCTTGAGGTCGGCCGTGGCGATGGACTTGACCGTGTCGGGCTCGCCGCGCACCGGCACGCCGTAGGGGTGGCCGGCGAAGGCCAGCTTGTACCAGGTGCGTGCCGCCAGGGCGTCGGGGTTCTGCAGCTCGCGCGCCAACGAGGTCAGGATCTGGTTGCGCACCCGTTCCACCGGCTCCTTGTCGAAGCGGGGCTGGGTCAGCGCCAGGCGGAACAGGTCGAAGGCGGTGTCGCGGTTGTCGCTCAGCGTCTTCAGGTTGCCGCGGAAATTGTCCTTGCCGGTTTCGAAGGACAACTCGATGGCGAGGTCTTCCAGCTTGCCCTGGAAGGTCTGCGAGTCGTAGGGGCCGGCGCCCTCGTCCAGCAGGCCGGACACCATGTGGGCCAGTCCCGGCTTGGCTTCCACGGCGGCCCCGCCGCGCATGGCCAGGGACAGCGAGATGATGGGGTTGGAGTGGTCCTGCACCAGCCAGGCCTCGACGCCGCCGGGGCTGACCACCCGCTCCACCGTCACGGCCTGCGCCGGCAGCGCGCCCCACAGCACCGCCAGGGGCAGCGCGAACACGAAAGCGATCAGGCGGCGCATCAGCGAAGCTCCTTCGTGGGCACGACCATGGCGGGTTGGGTGCGGGCGACCGAGACGCCCTTGGCCGGCAGCAGGGTGCCGGTGACCGAGGACCTGTCGTCCAGCACCGCCTTGGCGGCGGCATTGACCTGCTCGGGCGTCACCGCGGCGATGCGGCTGGGCCAGGCTTCCACGTCGGCCACCGTCTGGCCGGTGGTCAGCGCCTCGCCCAGGACGCGGGCGCCGGTGTGCAGGGAATCGCGGGCATAGGCCACATTGGCCCTGAGGCGGGCCTTGGCCCGGTCCACTTCGGCCGGGGTGATGCCCTTGTCCAGCACCAGCCGCACTTCCTTGTCCATGGCCGCCGCCAGTTTGGCCATGTCCACGCCGGGGCGCGGCGTCGCCGCCAGGCCGAAGGTGCTCATGTCCACCGCCGAGGCGTCGTACCAGGCACCTGCGTTGGCGGCCAGGCCCTGATCCACCACCAGCGACTTGTACAGCCGGCTGGTGGCGCCGCCGCCCAGGATTTCCGATAGAACTTCCAGCGCATAGGGCGCGGCCTTGTCGGGGGCGTTGTAGCTGGGGGCGATATAGGTGCGGTTCCACGAAGGCTGCTGCACGCGCGGGTCTTCCAGCGTCACCGTGCGGGCCGCCACCTGGGGCGGTTCCTCGGGGCGGATGCGCGCCGGGGTCTGCTCCGCCTTCAGCGGGCCGTAATACTTCTCGGCCAGCGCCCGCACCTTCTCGGGCTCCACGTCGCCGGCCACCACCAGGATGGCGTTGTTGGGAGCGTACCAGCGCTTGTAGAAATCCAGCGCGTCCTCGCGGGTGAGCGCGGCGATCTCGGAGCCCCAGCCGATCACCGGCCGGCGATAGGGGTGGTTGAGGAACAGGGCCGCCTCGACCCGCTCGGACAACAGCGCCTGGGGATTGTTGTCGGTGCGCGAGCGCCGCTCCTCCAGCACCACCGCGCGCTCGGTGACCACGTTCTGGTCGTCCAGCGTCAGGTTGCGCATGCGGTCGGCTTCCATCTGCATCACCGCCTCCAGGCGGTCGGCGGCGATGTTCTGGAAATAGGCGGTGTAGTCCGACGAGGTGAAGGCGTTGTCGCGCCCGCCCAGGCGCGCCACGATCTTGGAGAACTCGCCCGGCGGCACCGTGGGGGTGCCCTTGAACATCAGGTGTTCCAGCAGGTGGGCGATGCCGCTTTTGCCCGCCGGTTCGTCGGCGGCGCCCACGCGGTACCACACCATATGGCTGACGATGGGAGCCCGGTGATTTTCCACCACCACCACCTGCAGGCCGTTGGCCAATTGGTAGGTGGTGGGATTGAACACCTGCGCCGCCGCCGGCAGCGAGGCGGTCAGGCCCGATGCCAGCGCGAGTGTTGCGAGCCTCATTCTTCCTCCAGGCGTACCCCGATCGAGTTCGTCGGGATATAGGCCTGGAAAATGGCGATCACAAGGCAATCTTACCCTCTCCCGCGAGTGGGAGAGGGAGGGGCCCATCGCAGATGGGAGGGTGAGGGAGCCAAGGAACACCTCGTTTCCGGCTCCCTCACCCGGCCTTCGGCCACCCTCTCCCACCCAGTGGGAGAGGGACGACTTGGCTAGTCGAAGATGCCTTCCAGCATGCCCTTCTTGCGGCGCGCGATGCGTGGGGTGTCGCCGTCGCCGACCGAGCGGCCGAGGGCTTGGTTCTCGCGCAGGCGCTGGGCTTCCTTGGTGGCGTCCAGCTGCTCGCCGGCGCCGATGCCGTCGGGCTTGCGCCAGAACACCAGCTTGTCGGTGAAGCTCTTGTCCGCGTCGGCCAGGGACTGGGTTTCCTTGTTCACCAGCACGCGGATGTCGGGCTGGATCTGCTCGGCGCCTGCCTTCTTCAGCAGGGTGACGTCGCCCTGCGAGCGCCCCTGGGTCGAGACCGGCGTGGCGGTGGTGCGGCCGAGCAGCGCCTGGCGCGCCTGATCGCGGACGTTGCCTTCCTGCGGCCGCACGCTGCCGGGGCTCGGCGGGCGCAGGCTGAAATCGGGTGGCATGGCGAGCGGCGCGCGCTCCACCACCTGGAATTCGTCCGGCGGGGCCTTTTCGTAGCCCATCGCGCGGCGGGCCTCGGTGCAGCCGGAAAGGGCGACGGCGCCCAGCAGCGCCAGCGAGACGGCGCCGAGGAGGCGGATGGTGTGGGCGTGCGTGGTGGTGCGCTTCATGGCCTTAATTCTTAGACGAAGAGGGCTTGACGAACAAGGCATCCAATACCAACAGGACGGCCCCGACACTAATGGCCGAATCCGCCAAATTGAAGGCGGGCCAATGATAGCCCATGACATGCACATCCAGGAAGTCGGCGACCGCGCCCCAGCGGATGCGGTCGACGACGTTGCCGAGCGCGCCGCCGATGATGCCGCCCAGCGCCAGCACCACCAAGGTGGACTGCGCCTTGCGCATCCATGCGATCAGGCCCAGCGAAATGGCGACGGACAGCACCGACAGCGCCACCGCGTTCCAGCTGCCGTCATTGTTGAACAGGCCGAACGACACGCCCCGGTTCCACGCCATCACCAAGTCGAAGACCGGCAGGATCTCGATGCGGGTGGGCGAATAGAACGGCGTTTCCCACACGCCCTCGGGCCGCATCACCTTCTCGACGATCCACCACTTGGACAACTGGTCGAGGACGATGATCACGGCGGCGAGGGTCAGGCCCGGGACCAGTGGACGGCGCATGGGGCGGCTCACGACAGGGCGTCCACCGCGTCGGAGCAGCGGCCGCACACGCCGTCGTGCTTGTGCTTGCCCACCTCGTTGAGCACCTTCCAGCAGCGCTGGCACTTCCCGCCCTCGGCCAGACGCGGGGCCACGCCCACGCCGGGCACGTCGGCCAGGCGGAAGGCTCCTTCCGGAGCCGCCCCTTCCACCAGCAGCAGGCCCGAGGTGATGCAGATCTCCGCCAGGTCCAGGCCCTTCAGCGCCTGCAACGCCGCAGAGTCCTCCACATAGAGGGCCGGGCTGGCCTGCAGGGACGAGCCGATGCGCTTGGCCACGCGCTCGCCCTCCAGCGCGCCGGTGACCACGCGGCGGACGGCGCGCACGGTGCTCCACTTGGCGGCCAGGGCCTCGTCCTTCCACTGGGCCGGGATGGCCGGGAAGGTTTCCAGGTGCACCGACCCGTCGGCGGAGGGATGGCGGGCCAGCCAGGCCTCCTCGGCGGTGAAGCTGGTGAACGGCGCCAGCCACTTGGCCAGGGCGTCCAGCAGGATGTCCATCACCGTCCGCGCCGCGCGGCGGCGCAACGAGCCGGGGGCGTCGCAGTAAAGCGCGTCCTTGCGGATGTCGAAATAGAACGCCGACAGGTCCACGGCGCAGAAATTGTGCAGGTCGTTGAACCAGCCGTGGAACTGGAAATCGGCGCAGGCCTTCTTCAGGCCGGCATCCAGCTCGGTCAGGCGGTGCAGCACCCAGCGCTCCAGCTCGGGCATGTCGGCCACCGCCACCTTCTCGGAGTCGACGAAGCCGTCCAGCGCGCCCAGCAGATAGCGCAGCGTGTTGCGCAGGCGGCGGTAGATGTCCACCTGGGTCTTCAGGATTTCCGGTCCGATGCGCAGATCGTCGGAATAGTCCGAGCCGATCACCCACAGGCGCAAGATGTCGGCGCCTTGCGTGCCCACCACGTCCTGGGGCGACACCACGTTGCCCAGGGACTTGGACATTTTTCGTCCGTCTTCGTCCAAAACAAAGCCGTGGGTCAGCACCGCGTCGTAGGGCGCGCGGCCACGGGTACCGCAGCCTTCCAGCAGCGACGACTGGAACCAGCCGCGATGCTGGTCCGAGCCTTCCAGGTACAGGCTGGCGGGCCAGCGCATGTCGTCCCACTCGCCGCCTTCCAGCACGAAGGCGTGGGTGCAGCCGGAATCGAACCACACGTCCAGCACGTCGAACACCTGTTCGTAATCGGCCGGGTCGCGGCCTTCGCCCAGGAACCCGGCCGGGTCGCGGGTGTACCAGGCATCGGCGCCCTCGGCCTCGAAGGCGGCGGCGATGCGCTCCATCACCGCCGGGTCGCGCAGGGGTTGGCCCGACTTCTTCTCGACGAACACGGTGATGGGCACGCCCCAGGCGCGCTGGCGCGACACGCACCAGTCGGGGCGACCTTCCACCATGGCGCCGATGCGGTTGCGGCCCTGGTCGGGGACGAAGCGGGTGGCGTCGATGGCGGCCAGCGCCTTGGCGCGCAGACCGGTGGTCTCCATGGAGATGAACCACTGGGCGGTGTTGCGGAAGATCAGCGGCGCCTTGGAGCGCCAGGAATGGGGATACGAGTGCTCGACCTTGCCGTGGGCCAGCAGGTTGCCCACGCTGGTCATGGCCTCGATCACCGGCTTGGCGACCGGGCTGTAGTACTTGCCGTTCTTGCCCTGGGCCAGCACGCTCTGGCCGGCGAAGATGGCGACGTGCGGATAATAGGTACCGTCGGGCTGCACCGTGTCGGGCACGGCGATGCCGTTGGCCTTGCCCAGGTGCCAGTCGTCCTCGCCGTGGCCCGGCGCGATGTGGACGAAGCCGGTGCCGGTGTCGGTGGTGACGAAGTCGCCGGCCAGCAGCGGCACGTCGAAATCATAGCCGCCCTTGGCCTCGGGGTGGGACTTGAGCGGGTGGTGGGCGACGGTGCCGGCCAGCTCGGCGCCCTTCAACTCGGCCACCACCTTGAAGGTGGCCTTGGCGTCCTTGGCCACGTGCTCGGCCTGGTCCTTCACCACCACCAGCCTGTCGCCGACACGGGCGAGGCTGCCCTCGGCGGCCTCGGCCACCTGGACCACCACGTAGTCGAACTCGGGCCCGAAGGCGACGGCGCGGTTGCCCGGCATGGTCCACGGCGTGGTAGTCCAGATCACCACCGCGGCACCTTCCAGCGCCGGCACGGATGCCTTCACCACCGGGAATTTGACCCAGATGGTGACCGAGGTGTGGTCGTGGTACTCCACCTCGGCCTCGGCGAGGGCGGTCTTTTCCACCACCGACCACATGACCGGCTTGGCGCCCTTGTAGAGCGAGCCGTCCAGCAGGAACTTGCCCAGCTCGCGGGCGATGGTGGCCTCGGCCTTGAAGGTCATGGTGGTGTAAGGATGGTCCCAGTCGCCATTGACGCCCAGGCGCTTGAATTCCTCGCGCTGGACGTCGATCCACTTGGCGGCGAACTGGCGGCATTCCTGTCGGAACTGCACCACCGGCACCTGGTCCTTGTCCTGGCCGGCCTCGCGGTATTTCTCTTCGATCTTCCACTCGATGGGCAGGCCGTGGCAGTCCCAGCCCGGGATGTAATGGACATCCTTGCCCAGCATGAACTGGGTGCGGTTGATCACGTCCTTGAGGATCTTGTTGAGCGCGTGGCCGATGTGCAGGTGGCCGTTGGCGTAGGGCGGGCCGTCGTGCAACAGGAACTTGTCGCGGCCCTTGGCGGTGGCGCGCATGCGCTCGAACAGACCGATCTCTTCCCAGCGCTTGAGCAGGCGCGGCTCCAGCTCGGGCAGGCCGGCCTTCATGGGGAAATCGGTCTTGGGCAGGAAAACGGTCGACTTGTAGTCCACGCTCATCGGACGGCTCATTCAGTTGTCGCTCACCGGCACCATGGGGCCGGGGCTCTCGGGAAAATGGCGGGCGGCCAGCAGGGCGCGGGCGGCCACGACGTCGGCCTCGATCTGCGCGCGCAGGGCGGCCAGGCCGGAAAACTTCATTTCGGGGCGCAGGTAGTCGATCAGCGCCACCCGCAGATGCTTGCCGTACAGATCGACGTCGGCGTCCAGCAGGTGGACCTCCAGCACCTCGTCGGTCTTGTCGAAGGTGGGGCGGCGGCCGAAATTGGCGACACCGTCGTGCCAGATGGTGCCGCCGCCCAGATCGACGCCGGCGCGCACCGCATAGACGCCGGTGGCCGGGCGCTGGTATTCGCTCAGGGCGAAATTGGCGGTGGGAAAGCCGATGGTGCGGCCGCGGGCGTCGCCGTGCTCGACGCGGCCCTCCACCTCCCAGTAATGGCCCAGCAGCTCGGCCGCCTCGCCGGGCCGGCCGGCCACCAGGAACTCGCGCACCCGGGTCGAGGAATAGACGTCACCGTCGGGCGCCATCTCGGGCGGCACGCTGGTGAAGCCGAAATTGCCTTCGTCGGCCATCTTCTGCAACAGCGCCCCGGTGCCCTGGCGGCCCTTGCCGAACACGTAGTCGTAGCCCACCACCACGTGCCGCGCCGCCAGGCCCGACACCAGCACCGAGCCGATGAATTCCAGCGCGCCCATGCCGGCGAAGGCGGCGTCGAAATGCTGCATGATGGCGAGATCGGCGCCCAGCGCCTCGATCAGCCGGGCCTTGACGCGGAACGGCGTCAGCCGGAACGGCGGCTGGTCGGGCCGGAAGAAGCTGCGCGGATGGGGCTCGAAGGTCATCACCGCCAGCGGCGCGCCCAATTCGGTGGCGATGCGCCGGGCGGCCAGGATCACCGCCTGGTGGCCCTTGTGCACGCCGTCGAAATTGCCGAGCGCCACCACCGACCCCTTGAGGTCGGGCGGAAGCTCGCCGCAATGACGGATCAGGCGCATGGGAGACACAGGGATTTTCCCGCAAAACCGTGGACGGTAAGGGGTATCCGATGCGAGGGCGAATCGCAACCGGTTATGACCCTCTCCCACCGAGTGGGAGAGGGAGGTGACCGGTCAATGCTGCTCGCGCGTGGCGGTGAACTTCACGTTGGGGAAGTCCTGCTGGGCGCGGCCCAGCTGCCAGGAATTGCGGGCCAGGTAGACCGGGTTGCCGTCGCGGTCCTCGGCCATGTTGGACTTGTTGGCGGCGGCGAAGCGCTCCAGGCTCCTTGGGGTCCTCGGCCGCCAGCCAGCGGGCGGTGACGAAGCCGCCGTCCTCGAAGCCGGCCTTGATGTTGTATTCGCTCTCGATGCGGGTGGTCAGCACGTCGAACTGCAGCGGGCCGACCACGCCGACGATCCAGGCCGAGCCGTCCACCGGCTTGAACACTTGGGAGACGCCTTCCTCGGCCAAGTCGTCCAGCGCCTTCTTCAACTGCTTGGCCTTCATGGGGTCGTCCAGGCGGGCGCGGCGCAGCACTTCCGGGGCGAAGGTGGGGATGCCGAGGAAGTGGAAGTCCTCGGCTTCCGACAAGGTGTCGCCGATGCGCAGCTGGCCGTGGTTGGGGATGCCCATGATATCGCCGGCGAAGGCCTCCTCGGCCAGCTCGCGCTCGCGCGCCAGGAAGAACACCGGGTTGACCAGCGCCATCACCTTGCCCGAGCGCACGTGCTTCAGCTTCATGCCGCGTTTGAACTTGCCCGAGCACAGGCGGAAGAAGGCGATGCGGTCGCGGTGGTTGGGGTCCATGTTGGCCTGGACCTTGAACACGAAGCCGGCCACCTTCTCCTCGGTGGGCTCCACCAGGCGGGTGTTGGTGCGCCGCGCCAGCGGGCTGGGGGCCAGCGAGCCCACCCCGCGCAGCAGTTCCGCCACGCCGAAGGTTTTCAGCGCCGAGCCGAAGAACACCGGGGTCAGATGGCCGGCGCGGAAGCTTTCCAGGTCGAATTCGGGATAGCCGCCGCGCACCAGTTCCACTTCCTCGCGCAGGCGTTCGGCTGCTGCCGCGCCCACCGCCTCGTCGAGGGCGGGGCTGTCCAGCGGCGCGTCCACGATCGCCGCCGCGATGTGGTCGCCGCGGCCGGGGTCGAACATGATGACGCGATCGTTGACCAGATCGTAGACGCCCTTGAGGTCGCGGCCCATGCCGATGGGCCAGGTGACCGGCGCCACGTCCAGCGCCAGGGTCTTTTCCACCTCGTCCAGCAGGTCGATGGGCTCGCGGCCCTCGCGGTCCACCTTGTTGATGAAGGTGATGATGGGCATGTCGCGCATGCGGCAGACCTCGAACAGCTTCAAGGTCTGGGTCTCGATGCCCTTGGCGGCGTCCAGCACCATGATCGCCGAGTCCACGGCGGTCAGGGTGCGGTAGGTGTCCTCCGAGAAGTCCTCGTGGCCGGGCGTGTCGAGCAGGTTGTAGGTCAGCCCCTCGTGTTCGAAGGTCATCACCGAGGCCGACACCGAGATGCCGCGCTCCTTCTCGATGGCCATCCAGTCCGAACGGGTGCGGCGCTGCTCGCCGCGGGCGCGCACGGCGCCCGCCATCTGGATGGCGCCGCCGAACATCAGCAGCTTTTCCGTCAGCGTGGTCTTACCGGCGTCCGGGTGGGAGATGATGGCGAAGGTGCGCCGAAGCGCCAGTTCCGATGCGAGCGTCGTCATGGCGGCGGTTTTTCCCCGGATCGGCTATAAAATCAAGCGAATAAAGGAATCAGGCCCATGCTGACCATTCCCACCGACATCGATCTGGAAACGCGGCTCTACCGGCTGGCCCGTTCCCTGGGCAAGACCTCGGAACAATGCGCGCTGGAGGCGTTGAAGGCGTGGGTCGCCGACCACGAGGAAAGCCAGGCCCATGCCCGCCGACTGGGCGGCGGCGTCATGCGCCCGCCCACGGAGGATTTCTACGATTAGGGGAGGCAGCTGATGTGACGGATACATCCTCCTCTCCCCGTCATGCCCGTGCTTGACACGGGCATCCATGGATCGCCGGGTCAGGCCCGGCGATGACGAGAAAAGAGGCGTGATGCCGTCAAACCCGATCGTGCCCAGGCGGCGGCTGCCACGGGACGACGATCAGCGCTCGCGGCGCAGGGTGAAGCGGACGGAATCGCCCTTCTGGTTGGTGGCGAAGCCGAACAGGCGGCCGGAATCGGTCAGCACGCCCTCGAAACGGAAGGCGCCTTGCCCGGCCACCAGCGCCACGGTGCAGCCGGTGACCTGCTCGGCGGTACCGGTGATCTGGGTGCCGTCCTGCCAGCCGAAATCGGCGTTCATGCCGCCCTTGCGGTCCAGCGTCCAGGCGATGCCCTTGCCCGAGCGGGAGAATTCCCACCGGCTCTGCGGCGCCACCCAGCGGCCCAGCAGCCATTCGCCGTTATTGGCCAGCGAGGTGTCGCACGACGCCTCGGGCAGCGGCTCGGGCGGGGCGATCTTGGGGAACTGGGGCAACTCCTGGGCCAAGGCAGGCGTGGCCGCCAGCAGGATGGCGGCAAGGGCGAAAGCGGGGCGCATGGCAGGGCTCACTTCTTGTTTGTCGCCGGCACATAGCCGCGATCGGTCATGCACAGGCTGGCATAGCCCTGGATCTGCTTCTTGGCCTGGGCGCGGTCGTACTCGCGGAAGGCGCTGGAGGAGGTTTCGTCCTCGCGGTAGCCCACCTGCGCCTCGGCCCAGCGGCGGCAGGCGCTCCAGTCGCGGCTCCACTGTTCCTTGGGCACGTCGGGATTCTGCCACGGCACGCTGGAAGAGGCGCAGCCGGCCAGCAGGGCCAGGGCGCCAAGGGCGAACGGGACGGCGGCACGCACGGGGATGGTTCCTCGGATGGAGGGCAGGGGCCGCCATTCCGCCACAGCGCGGTTCATGTTGCAACCATGGGAAATCGCTTCCGGTCGGGTTGTAGGGGGTAGGCGGCCTGTCTATACTGCACCGCACCATCGCGCCGCCGCGGGCGGCCCAATACTCAAAGGAGCATGGAATGAGCGGCGAGTCCCTGAACGGCTACACTTTCGAAGAGCTGTCGGTCGGCCAGTCGGCCGTGTTCGGCAAGACGGTGACCGAGGCCGACATCGCGGCCTTCGCCGGCGTTTCGGGCGACACCAACCCGGTTCATCTGAACGAGGAATACGCCAAGAACACCATGTTCAAGGGCCGCATCGCCCACGGCATGCTGTCGGCGGCGTTCATCTCCACCGTGTTCGGCACCAAGCTGCCCGGCCCGGGCTGCATCTATGTGTCGCAGCTGCTGAAGTTCAAGGCGCCGGTGAAGATCGGCGACACCGTGCTTGCCCGCGTCGAGATCACCGCCCTGGTGCCCGAGAAGAAGTTCGCCACCTTCAAGACCACCTGCTCGGTGGGCGACAAGGTGGTGCTGGATGGCGAGGCCACCCTGATGGTGCCCAGCAAGGGCTGAGGCCTCTACCCCTCCCCCCCCTTGCGGGGGGAGGCCGGGAGGGGGCTTTCCCCCACCCCAACCCTCCCCCCGCTTGGGGGAGGGGCTTTCCCGTTTCTCCTGATCCGCGCCTTCACCACCCGGTGCACGACGTAGAGCGCGACGGCGATGGCGATCGCCGCCAGGATGCGGTGCTCCCACGCCTTCAACTGGCCCATCATGCCCTCGATGGCCTGCCCGAACAGGAAGCCCAGGCTTCCTACGGCCACCGCCCACACCGCCGCCGAGATCATGTTGAGCACGGCGAAGCGCAGCGGCGAAATGGAGGACATGGCGATGGCCACCGGGCTGACCGCGCGCAGGCCATAGAGGAAGCGGAAGGACAGCACGAACCAGTCGCCCCAGCGGTCCAGCAGGCGGCCCACCCGTTCGGCCGCGGCGGCGCTCTTGGGGTGCTTGGCCAGCCAGGTCCTGCCGTAGCGGCGGCCGATCCAGAACCATAGCTGGTCGCCGGCGAACGAGCCGATAAAGGCGCACAGCATGACCAGATCCAGGCGCAGCAGCCCCTCGTGGGCGGCGAAGCCGGCCAGCACCGGCACCGTCTCGCCCTCGAAGAAGGTACCGGCCAGTACAGCCCAATAGCCGTATTCGGCGACCAACTGTTCCATGATCACCGGCGGCAGACCGCCACCGCCTCCAGATGGGCCGAGAAGGGGAACTGGTCGATGGGGGTGACGGCCTCGATGCGATAGCCGCCCCCTTGCAGAATCTTGAGGTCGCGGGCCAGGGTGGCAGGGTTGCACGACACCGCCACTACTACGGGCGGCCCGGCTTCCGCCAGCTGCTCGGCCTGGGCGGAGGCGCCGGCGCGCGGCGGGTCGAACACGACCGCCTGGTATTTCTTCAGTTCGGGCGCCAGCAGCGGCCGGCGGGCGAGGTCGCGCACCTCGGTGGTGACTCGCAGGGATTGGGCGTTGGCGGCGGCTTCCAGGGCGCGGATGGGCGCCTCCTCGCCTTCCACCGCATGGAGGATCCGGTTGCCCGCCGCCAGCGGAAAGGTGAAGCTGCCGCAACCGGAATAGAGGTCGACCACGCTCCCAGCCCCGCCCACGGCCGCCACCACCGCTTCGGCGATGGCCACTTCGCCGCCCTTGGTGGGCTGCAGGAAGCCGCCGGGAGCCGGCTCCACCGCGATGCCGGCGAAGCGCACCACCGCCGGGCGGCGTCGGGCGATGGGGTCGATGAAGCCGGCGCCGGGACGGCGCCAGCTCAGACGCGCCAGATCCTCGGCGTCGGCGAAGGCGGCCAGCCGCTCGCGGTCGAACAGGTCCAGGCGGGCGTCGGCCTCCACCAGCACGTCCAGGCCGCTTTCGGTCTGGGTCACCACCACGTCGCCTTCCTCGCCGTCGGGGACGATGGCGGCCAGCATGGTGCGCAAGGGCGGCAGCAGGGCCAGCAGCGCCGGTTCCAGCAGCAGGCAGCGCTCCACGTCGATGATGGCGTGGCTGGCCCGCGCATTGAAGCCCAGCAGGGCGTGGTGCTTGCGGCGGGCAAAGGCGAAGGTGGCGCGGCGGCGGCTGCCCGGCGGCACCCGCACCAGCGGGGCCAGCGGCAGTTCGCCCAGCCCGGCGCGGGCCAGCTGGGTCGCCAGCAGGCCGCGCTTCCATTCGCCGTACAGGGCATCGTCCACGTGCTGCAGGGCGCAGCCGCCGCAACGGCTGAAATGGGGGCAGGCCGGCTCGGCCCGGCCGGGGCCCTGCACCAGCACCTCGATCAGGGCAGCGGCCAAGCCGTCGCCCCGGCGGCCCTCCACCCGGGCGACCACGCGGTCGCCGGGCACGGTGAAGGGCACGAACACCACCTCGCCGCCCAGACGGGCGACGCCGTCGCCGCGGGCGCCGATCTCCTCGATCTCCACCTCCACCGTGCGGGGCGGCGGCGCGGTCTTGCCCTTGGGGCGCTTGGCGGGATGGGGGCGTTTGAACGAGCGGGAGGTCATCGGCGCGGCACCGGAACGGAAGCTTGCGAAAGGTCGGCGACGAAACGGGAAAATAGGCCGGCGGCGGAGCGGCTCAAGGCGGCCACCGCCGCTTCCGGCCCGGCGCCCTGGACCGGACGTTCGTCAGAATAGGTTTGCAGCAGCACCAGTTGTCCGTCGCGGGCCGACACCACGGCCAATTGCAGCTTCACCGCCACGATGCCGCGGGCCGGCACGTACTCGAAGCGGGACAGCCGCCCGCGCACCGTCCATTCGGGTGGCACCCGCAGATCGGGGGTGACCACCTGCTCGGCCGTATGGGCGTCGCGCAAGGTTTCGGCCAGGGATTGCTGCAGGGCGGTGGCGGGGGCGTCGCTCCACAAATCGTAGGGATAGCGGGCCAGCGCCCCGTCCGTCTGCTGGTAGGCCAGCCCGCGCTCGCTCAGCACCCCGTCCACGTCCAGCCGGCTCACCTCCAGCACCCCGGGCAGCACCGGCCGGGCCAGCGCGCGCACCTGCGGCACCGCCTCCAGCCGATAGAAATTATCCCGCGGCGGCGCCGGCGACGCGCAGCCTGCCAGGGCAGCGGCGAGGACGGCCGAGGCGAAGATATGACGCGGATGGACACGGATGGACACGGATGGACGCGGCCGCAAGGCGACCGAGGCGTGGGCGATATTATTCTTATCCGAGTTCATCCGTGTCCATCCGTGTCCCAAAATCCGCTCACCGCCGTCCCGGCGCCTCTTCCCGCGGCTTGGTGCCGCCGATCAGGACGCCGGGGTTCTCGCGCAGCTGGCGGCTGAATTCATTGAAGTTGCGGCTGGTGCTTTCCAGGTTGTAGGTCACCGAGTCGATGTTGCGCGCCACGCTTTGCAGGGTATAGCGCAGATCCTTCAGGCTGGCCTCGACGGTGGGGCCGTTCTTTTCCACCGCCTTGTCCAGCGCCGTCAACACCGCGTCCACCTTGCGGCGGCTGTCCTGCAGGCCGGCGGTCAGCGCCTCCACGTTGGCGATGGTCTGGCTCATCTTCTGGGCGTTGGCCTCGTTCAGCACCTGGCCCGACAGGGTGCCGGTCATCCTTTGGACGTCGGCGGTGATGCGCGGGGTCTTGGCCGCCAGATCGGTGCTGATGGCCATCAGATTGGCCAGCAGGTCGGGCGCCTGCTTCTCCAGCATCGCGCCCAGGCTGTCGACCCGCTGGTTGATGTTGGCCAGCAGGGGCATCAGTCCCTGCTGGTTCAGCACCGCCACCTGGCCGGCCATGTCGTTCATCACCGCGAAGATGTTGGCCGCCGGGCCGCCGGGAATCTGCGAGCCGGGCGCCAGCATCTTCTCGGAGGCGCCGCCCTTGATGTCCACCGTCATGGCCGACAGGATGCCCGAGGCGGCCACGCGGGCCACCGAGCCCTCGGGGATGGGCCAGCTTTCCCGCACCGACATGACCACGCGGAAGCTGGTGCGGCCCTCGGCGCGCAGCGGCACGATGTCCTCCACCTGGCCGACGACGAAGCCCTCGTAGGTGACCTTGGTGCCGTATTTCACGCCTTGCACGTTGGCCAGGTGGGTGATGTAGGTGTCGGTGGAGCCGGTGCGGCCGGTGAGCAGGGCGACCACCACCAGCAGGGCCGCCAGCATGCCCACCACGAAACCGCCGACGATCACGTAGTTGATGCGCACGTCCCTCATATCGGCTTCCCCTGGGGCTCGTCCTCGTCCCCTTCCTTGATTCCCATCAGCCGGCGCAGGTAGGCGTCGGGGTCCACCTCGGCCTCCTCGGTGCGGCGGTTCAACAGATTCTGGATGCGCTCGTTGGGCGAGGCGCGGATGGCGTCCACCGATCCCAACGCCAACACCTCGCCCTTGTCCAGCACGCAGATACGGTCGGCGATCTTGAACGCCGAGTCGAGGTCGTGGGTGACCACCACGATGCTCATGCCCATGGCGTCGCGCAGGCGCAGGATCAGGTCGTCGATGCTGGCCGCCACCACCGGGTCCAGGCCGGCCGAGGGCTCGTCGCAGAACAGCAGCTTGGGGTCCATGACGATGGCCCGCGCCAGGGCGGCGCGCTTGATCATGCCGCCCGACAGCTCCGACGGCATCAGGTCGGCGAAGCCGGCCAGGCTCACCACCTCCAGCTTCAGGCGGGTGACGATGCCGATGGTGGTTTCGTCCAGGCTGGTGTGCTCGCGCAAGGGCAGGGCGATATTGTCGCCCACGCTCATGCTGGAGAACAGGGCGCCGGACTGGAACGCCACTCCCATGCGGGTGCGCAGTTCCTGCTTGGCCAGCGGGTCGATGGCGTTGATGTCCTGGCCCAGCAGCCGCACCGTGCCGCTGCTGGGGCGCAGCAGGCCCAGCAGGTGGTTGAGCAGGGTGGTCTTGCCCGAGCCCGATCCACCCATGATCACGAAGATCTCGCCCTCGCGCACCTCCAGCGACACGTTCTTGAGGATGTGGCGGGGACCGTAATAGGTCTGGAGGTTCCTCACCTCGATGGAATTGCTGTCGCCGGTCATCGCGTCACCATGAAGGCGAACACCATGTCGGTGATGATGATGGCCGAGATGGCGTGCACCACCGAGCGGGTGGTCATGCGGCCCACGCCCTCGGCGCCGCCCGATACCGAGGCGCCGTTGACCACGCCGACGATGGTGATCAAGGCGGCGAAGATGGAGCTTTTCGCCAGGCCGTGCATGAAGTCGTTGAGCCGCAGGATGGTCAGCAGGCTCGTCGCCATAGGCGGCCAGCGAGGTCTGCAACTGGGCCGAGACGTACAGGCCGGCCGCCAGCAGGCTGACCAGGTCGGCCCACAGGGTCAGCAGCGGCATCATCACCGCCATGGCCACCAGCGGCGGCACCACCAGGAAGCGCACCGGCGAGATGCCCATGACGATAAGCGCGTCGATTTCCTGGTTGATGCGCATGGTGCCCAGCCGGGCGGCCAGGGCCGAGCCCGAGCGCCCGGCCACCAGGATACCGGTGATCAGCGGCGAGAACTCGCGCACGGTGGATAATGCGATGCCCAGCGTCACCCGGCTCTCGGCGCCGAAGGTGCGCAGCGTGTAGATGCCCTGGATGGCCAGCATCAGCCCGATGGTACCGGCCAGCACGGTGATGATGGGCAGGGCGTTGATGCCGATCTCCATGGCCTGGCCGACGATGGGCGCCATCTTCACCGGCTGCTTGCGGGCGCGGCCGGCCAGCAGGCACCATAGCGCCTCGCCCAGCAGGCTGGCGGCGAAGCCGAATTCCTCGACGGCGCGGATGGTGGCGCGGCCGATGCGGTCGAGCAAGGCGGGTATTCGGGCAGGCATGGCGATCTCAGCCGGCGAGGGCGGCCTCGACAGAGTCTGCCAAAGTGAAGACCTTGTCCAGCCGCGCCAGCTGCAGCACCCGCAGTACCGGCTGGCTGACCGCCACCAGCACGAAGCGGGTCGCGTTCTTGCGGGCCATCTGGTAGGCCTCAACCAGGCTGGCGATGCCCGAGCTGTCGATGTAGACGACGCGGGCCAGGTCCACCAGCACGTCGCGGCGGGCGAACATCAGGTCCATGAGCTGGCGCCGCACGTTGGGCGAATACTGCAGGTCGATTTCGCCGGCCAGCGCCACCACCACGGCGCCCCCGGTTTCGTGGGTTTCCATCTTCATGAGTCACCGATCCGCTTGACCATCTGCAACATGTTCCCGGCGCCGGGAGGCGGGGCGACGAAGGCCACCTCGTCCATCACCGAACGGATGATATGGGTGCCCAGGCCGCCGGGACGGACGTCGTCCAGCGCGCGCGGCGCCACCTTGGCGAGGTCCACCGGGGCGGCGAAGTCGATCAGCCGCACCACCAGCCGGTGGTCGCTACGGTCCAACTGCACGACGATGTCGCCGGCGGCGCCGCCATAGGCGTGGCGGATGATGTTCTGGCAGGCCTCGTCCACCGCCAGCACCACGTCGTGCACGGTGGGTTCGGGGCAGCCCAGCCGGATAGCGGTCTCGGCCACGGCGCGGCGGATGTCGCACAACCGGTCGGGGCGGGCGGGAAACAGGCGGTCCAGGGCGCAGGGGTGCTGGCCGGTCATGCCAAATCCTCCACCGCCAGCAGGGTGACGTCGTCGCGCAGCGCGGCGCCGTCCTCGGCGATGGCGCCGATCACCGCCGCCAGCCGTTCCGGTGCCGAAAGGCCGCCATGGCGTGCCAGCAGCGCCTGCACTCCCTCGCTTCCCAGCATGCGCCCGTCCTCGCCCATGGCCTCGGTCAGCCCGTCGGTGAACAGATAGAGTGTCCCGCCATCCAGGTCGACCGCGCTCTCGGGACAACCGCCGCGAAATAGGCTTGGGTCGATGCCCAAAGGGGGCATGCCGCCCTCGATCCGCTCCGGCGAACCGCCGCGGTCCAGCAGCGGCGGCTCGTGCCCGGCATTGGACAGCACGACCCGGCCGCTCGCTTGGTCCAGCACGCCGGCCACCATGGTGACGAACATGCCGGCCGAGCCGGTCTCGGCCAGCTCGGAATCGATGGCGGCCAGCAGAGCGCCCGGGCCGTCCAGACGCTTGGCCAGGCAGCGGAACAGGCTGGCGGTCTTGGCCATCAGCAGAGCGGCGTTCATGCCCTTGCCCGACACGTCGGCGATGGCGAAGGCCAGCCGCCCGCCCGGCAGTTCGACCACGTCGAAGAAGTCGCCCGAGACGCCGCGGGCCGGCAGGTTGACGCCGTGGATGGGGAAGCCGGCGTCGCGGGGTGGCGGCAGCATGGCGCGCTGGATGTCGGCGGCCAGCGCCAGTTCGCGCTGCAACGCCTGCTGCTCGGCCATGGCGGCGGCCTGGCGGGCGTTGATCAAGGCCAGCGCCGCCGAGGCGGCCAAGGCCTGGAGGATGCGGCGGTCGGCGTCGTCGAAACTGGCGCCGCCGCGCTTGTTGAACAACTCGATGGCGCCGACGCGCTCGTCGCGCACGGACATGGGGGCGCACAGTACGCTGCGGGTGCTGAAGCCGGTGGCGTTGTCGACCCGCTGGGTGAAGTCGGGGTCGGCGCCGGTGTCCTTGACCAGTTGCGGCCGGTTGCGCAGCACTGCCCGCCAGACGATGCCGTCGCCCCTGGGCAGCCGCAGGCCGGTGACGTCGGCGGGGCCGAAACAGGTGCGGCACACCAACTCGCCGGTGTCGCCGTCCATCAGGAACAGCGATGCCGCTTCGGCTCCCATGCGGGTGGCGATGCGGCTCAAACCCACCCGCAGGGTTTCCTCGATGTCGCGCGAACGGGCGAAATCCGCCGTCATCTCGGCGATCAGATCCAGATCGTCGGCCAGACCCGCCGACAGGACGGCGCTGTGATGCTGGTGGCTCATGGCGGGATGATGCGCCCGAACGCGGCAGGCAACAACCCTTTCGCGCCGGCTAGACGATCAGCCCGCCAGCTCCTTGCCGCGCCGCGTTGCCGCCGCCACCGCCTCGGTCATCAGTTCCTGGAAGCCCTTGCCTTCGGCCATCAGCACCGCCAGCGCGGCTGCCGTGGTGCCGCCCGGACTGGTGACGTTGACGCGAAGCTGTTCCGAGCTTTCCGGCGACTGCTTCAGCAGCTGCCCCGATCCCCACACGGTGGCACGGGCCAGCTTGGTGGACAGTTCGGCCGGAAGGCCGGCGGCGGCGCCCGCCTTGGCCATCACCTCGGCCAACAGGAAGACGTAGGCCGGGCCCGAGCCGGACACGGCGGTGACCGCGTCCATCAGGCCCTCGTCCTCGATCCAGGCCACCTCGCCCACCGCTTCCAGCAGCACCTGGCAAGCGGCGCGGCGGGCGGCGTCCACACGCGCGTTGGCGACGCAGACGGTGATGCCGGCCTGCACGGCGGCGGGCGTGTTGGGCATGGCGCGGACGAGGGCGACGTTGCCCAGCAGCCCCTCGAAGAAACCCAGCTTCTTGCCGGCGGCGATGGACAGGAACACGCCGGATTTGTACCCGGCATAGGCGGGGGCGATGTCGGCCATGACCTGGGGCTTGACCGCCAGCACCACCACGTCGGGGGTGAAGGCGCGGTCGATGGCATCGGCCTTGTCCACCACGGTCACGCCCTTGGGGGCGAAGGCGTCGCGGGCGGCGGTGCCGGGCTCCACCACCACGATGCCGGCGGGGTCGATGCCCCGTTCCAGCCAGCCCGCCAGCATGGCGGAACCCATCTTGCCACAGCCAACCAGCAATACTCGGGTCACGGCCAAGTCCTCTCGATCGGAAAACGAAGGACCGCATAAAAGACCCATCGTGGGCCGAGCGCAAGCCGGCTGACATGATAAAGAACGCTCATCCCGAGCGCAGGCGAGGGATCCCGTCCCGGCTTGGCGCTGACCGATGTGCCGGGACGGGATCCCTCGTCGCCAAAGCTCCTGGGGATGACAGGGGGGGCGATGCGGCGAGGCCTACGCCTCGCCCACCGTATCCAGCAGCGAGGCGGCCACCGCTTCCTTGGCGGACTTGCCACCCCAGATGACGAACTGGAACGCCGGATAGAAGCGTTCGCATTCGGTGACGGCGATGTCCATCAGGTCCTCGATCTGCTCGGGCACGAAGCCGGCCGAGCCGCGCAGCAGTGAGGTGTGGCGGAACATGGGCACGCCTTCCTCTTCCCACAGACCGAAATGGCCCAGCCACATCTTTTCGTTGATGATGGCCAGCAATTCGAAGATGGGGCCACGCTTGATGTCGGGAACCTTCATGTCGAAGGCGCAGGTGAAATGCATGCCGCCCATGTCCTCGCGCCAGGCGAAGTAGAGCGAGTAATTGCACCAGCGGCCGGGCACCTCCACCGCCAGCTCCTCGTCGGAGCGCCGGTCGAAGGCCCAGTCATTTGCGGTAACGAACTGCTCGACAATGTCGAGAGGGTTGATCGCGGTCTCTTCCTCATAGACGAGGGAAATCGACATGCCTTCGCCCTCCATGGCTGGGCTATCGCTTCGAGGGCCAGCCAGAACCTAAGGTTTGTGGCTAACCTACCCCCTGCGCACAAGCGGTAGACTAGCCACAAGAATCCCGGCGGCGCAAGGCATTATCCGCGCGCTACTTCGCTTTTGTTGTGGATAAACGGCCGATGCGTGCTCCACCGATGGCTTATGCCATCCGAGAGGGTCGCAAGCATGACGTTGTTGTTACGTAATTCTGCGGATTCTCACGAAGACTTGCCCGCATCCGCCAGTTCGGCCAGCTTGGCCTCCAGTGCGGCGACGCGGGCCTCCAGGTCTTCCTGCTCGCTGCGGGCCTTGATGGCGAGCGCCCGCACCGCCTCGAACTCGTCGCGCGGCACCATGTCGGCGCCGGCCATGAAGCGCTCGAACTGCTGGCGCACCAGCGCCTCCACCTCGGCCTTCAGCCCCGACAAAGCCCCCAGCGCGCCGCCGGCCATGCGGGCGAGATCGTCGAAGAAGGGGTTCTGGGTCTGCATGGCGATGGCTCTTTGCTGGGATGAGGCGGCAATATTATGGGGTGGCGCCCACGTTTTGCAAGGAAGCGGCACCTGATCGGCTCACTCAATCTCGGTGATGGGGAAGTTCGGGTGAAGGTAAGGGCGAAGGTCGGCCCAAGGAATAGTCACTTCCGGCATGCCATAGGCGAAGCTGGTTACGGAATAGAGGGGAAACGAGATGGTCAGCGCACCTGGAAGGAGGCGCCAGTTTGCCGGTTCCAGCATCTCACTTTCCACCGGGGCATCCGGGTTGAGGGCCGATCCAAGACGTTCTTTCAATGTGTCGGCGACCCTGCGCGCAAAATAGTCGCGCCATTCGGCGCCCGGAGAAAAAAGTGTCTCTGCGGTGACCTTGCGAGCAGGTCGCAACAGGACGTTGACGGCCGTCCGCTCGTACAACCCATGCGCGGCGCCTTCAGGAAACATGTCGCACTTTATGACGAGTCCCAAAAGGTTGGACGTTGCCAGCGTAACTTCGACGTCGATGCTGGGATTGAAGCGGTCATCGTCCATACACCGGTGCGCGATCTGGTCGATCAGGGCATTCGCCAGGTCGGTGCCTTCGTTGTGCGGGCGCTCTATGGTGGGCCAAGCGGAATCGGAGACGGGTGCGAACAGGAACGGCCCCATGCGCAACGCCCGCAGTTCTCGAATGCGCCGATCGTACCAGCCTTCCAGGCAATCTTTGGTCGAGATCCCTTGACCGCAAGGACGCCGGCTTTTCGCGACCCATTCGCGTTGGCTGGAGCGCAAGGCTGCCTGCCCTTTGGGCGAAAGCTCATCCATGAGGTTGCGGTAGAGCGCCGCCATTTCCTCGTCCTGGGCTGAAACGGCGGGCTCGTCGCAAATGGCGCGTTCGGGACCGCTCCTCGCCTTGGAACAGTCGAAGCTGGCCGCGTGTGCGGCCGCTCCGCCGACGGTGCTCAGCGCGGCGAACGTTGCGAGGATTGAAGGTTTCATCGCCCTCTCCGGTTGAGAGGAGATTAGCACCCTGACCGTCAGGTGCCTATCCTTGCCACACCCCTGTCTTGCCCCCGTCCCCGCCCCGGCCTATAAACGCCGCAGGCCTTTCCAAGGAGCTGCCGAGCATGATCGTCGTCACCGGAGGAGCCGGTTTCATCGGGTCCAATATCCTGGCCGCGCTGGAAGAGCGGGGCGCCGGCAAGCTGGTGGTGTGCGACCGGCTGCGCGCCAACGACAAGTGGCGCAACATCGCCAAGCGCGAACTGGCCGACATCGTCCATCCCGAGCAGCTGTTCGACTTCCTGGAAGCCAACCGCAAGAACATCGAGGTGATCTTCCACATGGGCGCCATCTCGGCCACCACCGAGACCGACGCCGACAAGATCGCCGCCAACAACTTCTCGCTGAGCCTGGCGCTGTGGAAGTGGTGCGCCATGTCCAACGTGCGCTTCATCTACGCCTCCAGCGCCGCCACCTACGGCGACGGCTCGGCCGGTTTCGACGACGACTGGTCGATGGAACACCTGGCCAGGCTGCATCCCCTCAACGCCTATGGCTGGTCCAAGCACCTGTTCGATCGCCGGGTGGCGCGCAAGATCGCGCAGGGCTCGCGCCGGCCGCCGCAATTCGCCGGCCTGAAGTTCTTCAACGTCTACGGTCCCAACGAGTACCACAAGGGCAGCCAGCAAAGCGTGGTCGCCCAGGTCTATCCGCACGCCAAGGAAGACGCCGCTTACCAGCTGTTCCGCTCGCACAATCCGAAATACAAGGATGGCGGCCAGATGCGCGACTTCATCTGGGTCGGCGACGTGGTGGACGTGATGATGTGGCTGCTGGACAATCCCCAGGTCAGCGGCATCTTCAACGTGGGCACCGGCTCGGCGCGCACCTTCCTGGACCTGGCCTCGGCGGTGTACCGGGCGCTGGGTAAGGAGCCCAAGATCAAGTACCAGGACACTCCCGTGGCCATCCGCGACAAGTACCAGTACTTCACCCAGGCCAACATGGAGCGGCTGCGCGCCGCCGGCTACGACAAGCCGTTCACCGCGCTGGAGGACGGCGTGCGCCGGTACGTGCAGGACTTCCTGGACCAGCCGGACCGGTACCGCTGATGCTGGCCATCGCCTACCCCCACATCGACCCCATCGCCATCGAACTGGGGCCGATCGCCATCCGCTGGTACGCCATCGCCTACATCGCCGGGCTGATGCTGGGCTGGCGCTACGTGAAATGGCTGGTCTCCAAGCCCCCCCATGCCATGCGCGAGACGGACGTGGACGACTTCCTGGTGTGGGCGACCCTGGGCGTGGTGCTGGGCGGCCGACTGGGCTACGTGCTGTTCTACAAGCCGGGCTACTACCTGACCCATCCGGCCGAGATCTTCATGCTGTGGCACGGCGGCATGGCCTTCCACGGCGGCGCGCTCGGCGTCATCGCCGCCATCGTGCTCTTCGCGCGGCGGCGCGGCCTGAACCTGTTCGCCATCGGCGACGTGGTGTGCTGCGCCGTGCCCATCGGCCTGTTCTTCGGCCGTATCGCCAATTTCATCAACGGCGAGCTGTTCGGCCGCGTCGCCCCCGACGTGCCGTGGGCCATGATCTTCCCTGGCGGCGGCCCCGACCCGCGCCATCCCAGCCAGCTCTACCAGGCCGGCCTGGAGGGGCTGGCGCTGTTCGTGGTGCTGTTCCTGCTGTGGCGCAAGCGCGACATCCGCGAGCACAAGGGCACCCTGGCCGGCGTGTTCCTGATGGGCTACGGCATCGCCCGCATCATCGGTGAGTTCTTCCGCCAGCCCGACGCCCATCTGGGCTTCCTGGTCGGCGGCGCCACCATGGGCCAACTGCTGTCCATCCCGCTGGTGCTGGCCGGCGCCGGGGTGATCTGGTGGGCCCACAAATACGGCCGCCGCCCTTGAGCGGCTCGCTGGCCGGCATTCTGGCCGAGCGTATCCGCCGGGGCGGCCCCATTGCCGTGGCCGATTACATGGCCGAGGCGCTGGGCCATCCCGAGCACGGCTACTACACCACGCGCGAGCCGTTCGGCAGCCAGGGCGACTTCACCACCGCGCCCGAGATCAGCCAGATGTTCGGCGAGCTGATCGGGCTGTGGGCGGCGGTGGCCTGGCAGATGCTGGGCAGCCCGTCCCGGCTGGTGTTGGCCGAGCTGGGGCCGGGACGCGGCACCCTGATGGCCGATCTGCTGCGCGCCGCCGCCACGGTGCCGCCGTTCCTGGCGGCGCTGGAGGTGTGGCTGGTGGAGACCAGCCCGCGCCTGCAGGCCCGCCAGCGCCAGACCCTGGCCGGCCGCGACGTCCATTGGTGCGAGCGCTTTGACGACCTGCCCGACGGGCCGCTGATCGTGGTCGCCAACGAATTGTTCGACGCGTTGCCCATCCGCCAGTTCGAGAAGCAGGGCGGCGTCTGGCGCGAGCGCATGGTGGGGCTGGACGACAGGGGCGGGCTGGCCTTCGTCGCCGGGCCGGAAACCGTTCCCGAACTGCCGGCCGAGGTGCTGGCCGCCGCCGACGGCGCCATCGTCGAAACCTGCCCGCAGGGGCGCGCCCTGGCCGCCGCCCTGGGTGGGCGGCTGGCGCGCGAGCCCGGCGCGGCCCTGATCGTCGATTACGGACACCCCTTGTCCGGCGTGGGCGACACCCTTCAGGCGGTCAGGCGCCACCGTTTCCATCCCGTGCTGGAAACCCCCGGCGGCGCCGACATCACCGCCCATGTGGACTTCGAGGCCCTGGCCGCCGCCGCCATTCCGGCGCGGGCCTGGGGGCCGGTGGGGCAGGGGGATTTCCTCTCGGCCATGGGCATCAGGGCACGGGCCGGCATGCTTGCCGCCGGGGCGAGTCCGAAGCTGGCGACCGATATCGCCGGTCAGATGCGGCGCTTGATCGATCCTCAGGAAATGGGCACCCTGTTCAAGGTCCTGGCGCTGGCGCATCCCGCCTTGCCGGCCCCGCCCGGATTCGCATCCCTGTAAGGCTCTTCATGATCACCCTGTCCGCGCTCAACGAGGTCAACCGCATCCGCCATGCCTTCTTCACCCGTGAAGGCGGGGTGTCGCAGGGCATCTATGCCTCGCTGAATTGCGGCCCGGGCTCCAACGACGACGCGGCGGCGGTGGCCGAGAACCGCGCCCGTGCCATGGCCATGCTGGATCTGGCGCCCCAGGCGCTGGTCACCGTGCACCAGTCCCACACCCCCGACGTGGTGGTGGTGGACGGCCCGTGGTCCGAGGCCGGGCGGCCGGTGGCCGACGCCATGGTCACAGTGACGCCGGGCCTGGCGCTGGGCATCCTGACCGCCGACTGCGCCCCGGTGTTGCTGGCCGACCGGCGCGGCACCGTGGTGGCCGCCGCCCATGCCGGCTGGAAGGGCGCCGTGGGCGGCGTGCTGGAGAACACCCTGGACAAGATGGTTGCCCTGGGCGCCAGGAAGAACAACCTCGTCGCCGCCATCGGCCCGTGCATCGGCCAACGCTCCTACGAGGTGGGGCCGGATTTCCCGGCGCCCTTCCTGGCCGAGGAGCCACAGAACCGCGACTTCTTCGCCCCGGCGGCGCGCGACGGGCATTTCCTGTTCGATCTGCCCGGCTACATCTCGCGCAAGCTGTCGCGCCTGGGGGTGATCGACGTCACCCGCGTGCCCGCCGACACCTGCCGCGACGAGGCCCGCTTCTTCAGCTACCGCCGCGCCACCCTGCGCGGTGAACCCGATTACGGCCGCCAACTGTCCATCATCATGCTGGACCGCTGAACCGGAAGCCTGCCCATGCCGTACATGTGGATGTTCCTGGCCTTCATTCTGCTCGGCACGCTGGTGACCTGCGTCGCCATGATCGGTGGCGGGCAGTGAGGCGGGCGCCGCTGCTGCTGGTGATGGTGGCCGCGCTGTCGGCCTGCGGCGACATTCCACAGCCCTTTCGCCACGAAGGCATCCCCGGCGCCCTGGCGCGCCCCAAGATGACCCGTGGCGTCACCGTGCGGCCGCCGGCCGACTCGCCCGACGGGCGGGTTCTGGCCGAGGCCATGGTGCGCGCGCTGGAGGACCAGGAGGTTCCCGCCCTGGTGCATGACGGCGCCGCCTTCGGCCACGTCATCGACGGGCAGGTGCAGGATGGCGGCAAGAGCCTGGCGGTGCGCTGGATTCTGAGGGCGCCCGACGGCGCCGAGGCCGCCGCCAGCGTGCAGACCCTGCCCAAGGCGCTGCTGGCGCAGGCCGATCCGGTGCTGATGAAGCGGGCCGCCACCAATGCCGCCGCCGTGCTGGCCGGGCCGCTGGCCGATCCCGATGCCCGGGCGGTCTTCGCCCCGCAGCCGGCGGCGGATAGCCGCAGCGTGGTCAGCGTCCTGCCGTTGCGCGGCCTGCCCGGCGACGGCGACACGGCGCTGGCAGAGGCCATGCGCCGCGCCCTGACCCGGGGCGGCGTGCTGGTCAAGGACGAGGGCGCCGATTACCTGGTCGAGGGCAAGGTGACGGTGGCGCCCGGCCTGCCCGGCGAGGACACGGTGACGGTGGCCTGGGTGGTGAAGCGCGCCAAGGGCGGCGCCGAACTGGGCAATATCGGCCAGGGCGGCGCGGTGCCGCGCGGCCGGTTATCGCAGCCCTGGGGGCTGCTGGCGCGGGACATCGCCGAGGGCGGCGCCTCGGGCGTGGTCGAGGTGGTCCTGGCCGATACCGGCGATGCCGGACGCCGCAAGGGACCGTAATCCAGTTTACAGTTTCGAGGCCTGCTGATATACGAGGGCCGGTTCGAGAAAGCGGAAAAATTAAGGCGCGAAATGGTCGTCCGCCGATGGATCTTCGACCAGGATGCTCGCGCCGCTTGGGGTTATTGCCGGATCGCCGGCTGTTCGTCTCGAATTACGCGCGCACGGGTAGCATCATCATGAAAATCCTCGCCTGTAACAGCAATCGGCCGCTCGCGGAAGCGATTGCCGAATACCTCAACATCGGCATCACCAAGGGGTCGATCCGCCGATTCTCGGACATGGAGGTGTTCGTCGAAATCCACGAGAACGTCCGCGGCGAGGACGTCTTCGTCATCCAGTCCACCTGCTACCCCACCAACGACCACCTGATGGAACTGCTGATCACGCTCGATGCGCTCAAGCGCGGCTCGGCGCGGCGCGTCACGGCGGTCATTCCTTATTTCGGCTATGCCCGCCAGGACCGTAAGTCGGGCCCGCGCACGCCCATCTCGGCCAAGCTGGTGGCCAACCTGATCACCACCGCCGGCGCCGACCGCGTGGTCACGCTGGACCTGCATTCCGGCCAGATCCAGGGTTTCTTCGACATTCCGCTGGACAATCTGTACGCCGCGCCGGTGTTCACCAACGACATCCGCGCCCGCTACGACAACGTCATGATCGTGTCGCCGGACGTGGGCGGCGTGGTGCGCGCCCGCGCCATCGCCAGCCGCATCGACGCCGACCTGGCCATCATCGACAAGCGCCGCGAGCGCGCCGGCGTGTCGGAAGTCATGAACATCATCGGCGACGTCAAGGGGCGGCGCTGCATCATGGTGGACGACATCGTCGATTCCGCGGGCACCCTGTGCAACGCCGCCGAGGCGCTGATGAAGGCCGGCGCGGTGTCGGTGTCGGCCTACGTCACCCATGGCGTGCTGTCGGGCGGCGCGGTGGCCCGCGTCACCTCCAGCCCGCTGGAGGAATTGGTGATCACCGATTCCATTCCCGCCACCGAGGCGGTGAAGATGGCCCACAACATCCGCCAGATCACCATCGCCCCGCTGATGGCCGAATCCATCCAGCGCATCTCGGAAGAGCGCTCGGTTTCCAGCCTGTTCGACTGAGCCGGGACCGCGAGACAGCGATCACGGGCGCGGGGGCATCCCCCGCGCCCTTTTCGTTTTCGATGCCCCCATTTGTGCGCGGGAGGCCGATGCCCTACACTTCCCCTCGTTCAACCGAGGAGGGGAAGGAATGACGAAAGCGTATCTGGTTCCGCGCGCCGTCCTGTCGGCACTGGCAATGACTGTCGCCGCCACCCTGGCCGTTCCCACGGTGGCCTTGGCCGAACCGCCGGCGCAGTTGCGCACCCAGGCTCCCGGCTATTACCGCTTCGCCCTGGCCGGCATGGAGGTCACCGCCCTGTTCGACGGCACCGTTGACCTCGCCCCCAAGCTGCTGAGCGGGGCCAGCGCCAAGGACATCGATGCGCTGCTGGCCCGCATGTTCGTGCCCAAGGGGGTACAGACGGCGGTGAACGCCTTCCTGGTGCATACCGGGCAGAACCTGGTGCTGGCCGACACCGGCACCGCCAAGGCCTTCGGTCCTGGCCTCGGCTACATGCTGGACAATCTGCGGGCTGCCGGCTACGACCCGGCGGCGGTGGACACCGTCCTGCTGACCCACCTGCATCCCGACCACGTCAACGGCCTGTTGGCTGCCGACGGCAAGCCGGCTTTCCCCAACGCGGTCATCCGCGTGGCCAAGGCCGAGGCCGATTACTGGCTGAGCGAGGAGGTCGCCGCCAAGGCGCCGGCCGACGTCCAGCCGTTCTTCGCCATGGCGCGGACGGCGGTGGCGCCCTACATGGCGGCCGGACGCTTCAAGACCTTCCTGCCCGGCGAGGCGGTGCTGCCCGGCGTCGCCAGCGTTCCCGCCGAAGGGCACACGCCGGGCCATGCCGGCTACCTGTTTACCGCCGGGGATCAGAGCCTGCTGGTGTGGGGCGACATCGTCCACAGCCACGCGGTACAGTTTGCCCGCCCCGAGGTCGCCATCGAATTCGACGTGGACAAGAAGCGGGCCGTCGCCACCCGCAAGCGCCTGCTGGCCGATGCGGCGTCGCGCAAGCTATGGGTGGCCGGCGCCCACCTGCCGTTCCCCGGCATCGGCCATGTGCGGGCCGAGTCCAAGGGTTATGCCTGGGTGCCGGTGGAATACGGGCCGGTGAAGTAAGGGTCATAAAAAGGGGCGCGGGAAGAAGCTTCAGAGCCGTTGGGGCGAGGTGTGTTTCGTCATGGCCGGGCTTGACCCGGCCATCCACGGCTATGTCAGCCGCATGTACAAATCATCCCAGTCCGGATTGTCTGCCAGGATCGGCTTGACCTTCCACGCTCTCAGCCAGTGTTTGAGATTTTTCTCGCGCTGTATGGCGGTACGATATCCTCGTACCGCTCGGCATACACCAGCCGCTTCAGGCCGTAGCGTTTGGTGAAACCATCGGCGACACCTTCCCGGTGCTCCCAAGCCCGGCGCGCCAGATCGCTGGTCACGCCGACGTAGAGCGTGCCATTTGGTCGGTTCGTCATGATGTAGACCCAGCCGCCTTGCATGCAGCCATCTTGCGGCCAGCCTTGGGGGCTTGCAACCGGCGGCGTGGATGGCCGGGTCAAGCCCGGCCATGACGAAAAAATCCTCTGCAAATGAGAAGCCCCGCACCCGGCGCTCTGCCTGATACGGGGCTTCCCTAGAACACACTTAGCCCAAGCGGTTACGCCGCCCGGATGGCGGCCAGGAAACTGTCCACTTCCTGGCGCAGGGTGGCCGCTTGGTGCTGCAACTGCTCCACCGAGGCCAGCACGTCCTTGGCCGCCTCGTCGGTTTCGCGCATGGTGCGGCTGACCTCGGTGATGTTCTCGTACACCTGGTTGGTGCCGGTGGCGGCGTGGTCGATGTTGCGGGCGATCTCCTGGGTGGCGGCGCCCTGTTCCTCGACCGCGGCGGCGATGGTGGTGGTGATGCCGTCCATGGACGAGATGGTGGAGCCGATCCCCTTGATGGCGGTCACCGTGGAATGGGTTTCCTTCTGGATGGTGGAAACCTGGGCCGAGATGTCCTCGGTGGCGCGCACGGTCTGGCGGGCCAGGTTCTTGACCTCCGAGGCGACCACGGCGAACCCCTTGCCGGCGTCGCCGGCCCGCGCCGCCTCGACGGTGGCGTTCAGCGCCAGCAGGTTGGTCTGCTCGGCGATGCCGGTGATCAGCTCGATGATCTCGCCTATCTTGTCGGCCGAACCGGCCAGGCCGTTGACGCGCACGTTCACGCCGTCGGCCTCGCGGGTGCAGTTGGTCGCCACGTCGTTGGACATGGCCACCTGCTGGGCGATCTCGCGGATGGAGTTGGACAGCTCCTCGGCGGCGGCGGCCACCATGCGCACGTTCTCGTTGGCGTCGCTGGCGGCGGCGGCGGCGGAATGGGCCCGCTCGGCGGCGGCGTCGGCGAAGTCCACCATGCGGCGCGCCGTCTGGGTCATGGCGGTGGCCGAGGCGGCCACCGTCTCCAGCACGCTGGCGACGGCACGCTCGAATCCCTTGATCAGCTCCTCCAGCCGGGTCATGCGGGCCTCGCGCTCGGCGGCTTCCTTGGCGGCCTCGGCCTCCATGGCCTGCTTGGCGCGGGTGTTCTCCTTGAACACCTGGACGGCGCGGGCGATGTCGCCGACCTCGTCCTTGCGGTCCAGCGCCGGCACCTCGATGCTGGTGTCGCCCTGGGCCAGTTGGTTCATGCGCCCGGTCATGTCGCCGATGGGCTTGGTGATCACCGAGGTGAGGATCCAGCGCACGCCCAGCACCGCCAGGATGGTGGCGACCACGCCGCCGACGATCAGGAAGGTGAGGATCTTCTTCAGCTTGGCTTCGGCCTCGACGGTCGTCAGCGAGGACGACAGCACGGCGATGACGTCGCCCTTCTCCATGCCCATGGCGCCGTGGCAGGCGTAGCACACCTCCTGCTCGGCGCCGTCGGTGACGCCCAACACGATGGGGTAGGCATAGCGGTAATTGCCGTCGATGAAGCGGCCCACCGGCTCCTTGGTGGCGAAGGCCTCGTTGTCCACCTCGTCCACCGGCAGCTTGGGCGGCTTGCCCGGCTCGGTCTCTGCCATGTAGGTGGCGACCTTGGGTCCCCAGGCGCTCCACACCTTGCCGGGATAGTGGATGTTGCGGCTGCCGAACCAGTTGTTGAAGACCTGGATGCCGATGTTGTCGCCATCCTCGGGCCGCTTGGCCATGACGTTGAGGATCAGCGCGTGCAGCGAGGTCATCTCGTTGGCCGACAGCTGCTGAAGCTGGCGCTCCATCTCGGACCGCTCGAAGCGGGCGATGACTAGGACGACGCTGGCGACCAGCGCGATGACGCCGACACCGATGATGATCATGAAGCGGCTGGACAGCCGAAGATTACGCCAGGCTTGCACCGACATTTCCACCCGTGGTCAGATTCGGCTCGTTGTGACGGAGCCGACGCGTGTGCGCCCCATACACAACAGTATTATGAAAGACCGATAATGAAAACAACGGCCTTTCGGAAACAGTGAAAAAAGGACGGGTTTTGAATGATTACGAATGGACGGCGGTCTCGTAATCGTTGATCAGTGCCCGGGTCAGCTCCCCCGGCGTGAAGGAGTGGCTGCCGATTTCACGCACGGGCGTGACCTCGGCGGCGGTGCCGGTCAGGAAACACTCGCTGGCGCGCGCCATTTCCTCGGGGAAAATGGCCCGTTCCACCACCTTCACGCCCCGCTGCCGGGCCAGCGCGATGACCGTCTGGCGGGTGATGCCGTCCAGGAAGCAATCGGCCAGCGGCGTGTGCAATTCCCCATCCATGACAAAGAAGATATTGGCCCCGGTGGCCTCGGCCACTTGGCCGCGGTAATCCAGCATCAACGAGTCTTCATATCCTTCGCTTTCCGCCTTGTGCTTGCTCATGGTGCAGATCATGTACAGTCCCGCCGCCTTGGCGGCGGTGGGGGCGGTTTCCGGATGCGGGCGCCGCCACTGGCTGATGTTCAGGCGGATGCCGCGCATGCGGGCCTCGGGCGCCCAATAGCTGGGCCAGGTCCACACGGCGATGGCCACGTGGATGCGGCTGGACTGGGCGGAAACGCCCATCATTTCCGCGCCGCGCCAGGCCACCGGCCGGACGTAGCCGTCGACGATGCCGTTGGCCTTGACGATGGCATCGGTGGCGGCGTTGATCTGGGCGACGCTGTAGGGCACCTTCATGCCCAGGATGTCGCCCGACTTGACCAGACGTTCGGAATGCTCCGTCAGCTTGAACACCTTGCCGCCGTAGACCCGCTCGCCCTCGAACACGCAGGAGCCGTAGTGCAGGCCATGGGTCAGGACGTGGACCTTGGCGTCGCGCCAGGGAACCGTCTCGCCGTCGAACCAGATGAAGCCGTCGCGATCATCGAAGGGGAGGACATCGGCCATGGGACATTCCATTCGTTTCAGGGGACTTGAGTCAGAAAGTTACCGATCTCTCTTGCAACAAGTAAGATTTTTAGGTCATATATGTCAATATGACTGACATAAAAACCAGCATCAATCCGCTCTTCCTGCGCGAGGAGGAGCTGCGCCAAGGCATCGAACTGCTGTTCTTTGCCTATCGCGACTTCACGGCCGAGCCCGACGCCATCCTGGCGGAATACGGCTTCGGCCGCGCCCATCATCGCGTGATCTACTTCGTCGGCCGCAATCCCGGCATGACGGTGTCGGAACTGCTGGCCATCCTGCGCATCACCAAGCAATCCCTGTCCCGCGTGCTGGGGCAACTGGTGGAAGAAGGCTTCATCACCCAGCGCCCGGGCAGCCGCGACCGCCGCCAGCGCCTGCTGGAACTGACCGAGAAGGGGGTGGAACTGGAGCGCCAGCTGACCGAACGCCAGCGCGCCCGCATCGCCCGCGCCTACCGCGAGGCCGGTGCCGAGGCGGTGGAGGGTTACCGCAAGGTGATGCTGGGGCTGATCGACGAGGCCGACCGCGCGCGCTTTCCCGCCCGCGCTCCGGGACGGCGCTGAACATGGAGACCGCCATGGAGGACATGCCGCATATCCTGGTGGTCGACGACGATACCCGCCTGCGCACGCTGTTGCGCAAGTACCTCGCCGACAACGGCTATCTGGTCACGGTGGCGGCCGATGCGGCGGAAGCCCGCGCCAAGATGGCCGCGCTGGCGGTGGACCTGCTGGTGCTGGACGTGATGATGCCGGGCGAGGATGGGCTGAGCCTGACCCGCGACCTCAGGAAATCGAACCCGGTGCCCATTCTGCTGTTGACCGCCATGGGCGAGGTGGACGACCGCATCCACGGCTTCGAGGCCGGCGCCGACGATTATCTGTCCAAGCCGTTCGAACCGCGCGAATTGCTGCTGCGCATCGCCTCGATCCTGCGCCGCGCTCCCAAGCCCCCGGCGGAGGAGCCCGCCGCGCTGGGGCTGGGCGAGTTCACCTGGGATGGGGGGCGGCAGGAATTGCGGCGGGGCGACGAGGTGGTCCACCTGACCACCGCCGAACGGGAACTGCTCGGCATCCTGGCCGAGGCGCCGGGGCAGGCGGTGTCGCGCGACGACCTCGCCGCCCGCACCGGCAACGCCGCCAACGCCCGCGCCGTGGACGTGCAGGTCACCCGCCTGCGCAAGAAGCTGGAGGACGACCCGCGCATGCCCCGCTATCTGCAGACCGTGCGCGGCATGGGCTACATGCTGAGGCCAGACTGAGATGACGAACGCCGCTTGGTGGCTGAAGCGACTGCTGCCGCACGGCCTGCTGGGCCGTTCGCTGCTGATCATCGTCACGCCGCTGATCGTGGTGCAGCTGGTTTCCACCTACATCTTCTACGCCACCCACTGGGATACCGTGGCCAAGCGGCTGGCCCTGGCCCTGGCCGGCGACGTGGGCGCGGTCATCGAAAGCCTGCGCGCCTTCCCCGATCCGGAAAGCCAACTGCGGGTGCTGCGCATCGCCTCCAGCAAGATGGAACTGGACATCCGCTTCCAGGCCGGCGGCATCCTGCCCAACGGGCCGCAGGAGGAACCCCGCGGCATCATGGACGCCGCCCTTTACGATTCCCTGGCCGAGCGGGTTCAGCGGCCGTTCCAGGTGGACAGCCGCTCGTTCGAACGCGAGGTGCTGGTGCGGGTGCAACTGCACGACGGATTGCTGGAGGTGTACGTGCCGCGCAAGCGGCTGTTCTCGTCCACCACCTATATCTTCGTGCTGTGGATGGTGGGCACCTCCATGCTGCTGCTGGGCATTGCCACCATCTTCATGCGCAACCAGGTGCGCAGCGTCCGCAAGCTGGCGGCGGCGGCCGACAGCTTCGGCAAGGGCCATGAAGTCCCCAATTTCAAGCCCGAGGGCGCCACCGAGGTGCGCCAGGCGGCGGTGGCCTTCAACCTCATGCGCGACCGCATCCGGCGCCAGATCCAGCAGCGCACCGAGATGCTGGCCGGCGTCTCCCACGACCTGCGCACGCCGCTCACGCGCATGAAGCTGCAACTGGCCATGATGGGCGGGACCGAAGGCAGCGCCGAGTTGGAAGAGGACGTGGCCGAGATGGAGCGCATGGTCGAGGGCTATCTCGCCTTCGCCCGGGGCGAGGGCAGCGAGAAGCCGGCGCCCACCGACGTGGGCGCCCTGCTGGAGGAGGTGGTCGGCCGCTATCGCCGCCAGGGCAGCGAGATCGACCTGCACGTGGAGGACAAGGTCACCATGACCCTGCGCCCCCATGCGCTGTCGCGCGCCCTGTCGAACCTGATCGGCAACGCCCTGCGCTATGGCGGCCATGTCTGGGTGCGCGCCGGCTGCCGCCCCGACGCGGTGGAGATCCTGGTGGACGACGACGGCCCCGGCATTCCCGCCGAAAAGCGTGACGAGGTGTTCAAGGCCTTCCACCGGCTGGAGCACTCCCGCAACGTGAGCACCGGCGGCGTCGGTCTGGGGCTGACCATCGCCCGCGACATCGCCCGCAGCCATGGCGGCGACGTCCTGCTGGAGGACAGCCCGCTGGGCGGCCTGCGGGCGCGGGTACGCCTGCCGCTGTGATTGCGGCAGGCGCGGGCAGATTAGTAATCCGTGGACAGGGACAGCGCCTCCCAGGCTCGCAATTCGGCGGTCAGCGCCGCCAGCTTCTCGTGCACCCACTGCACCGCGTCGCTGCCCAGCAGCAGATGGGCGGGCGGGGTATCCATGGCGATGACCTCCAGCATGGCCCGCGCGGCCTTGGCCGGGTCGCCGGGTTGGCGGCCGTTGCGCTCGGCCAGCCGCGTACGCGATGTCTCGGCCACGATGTCGTAATCGGCGATGGTGCGCGCCGCGTGGGCCAGGGAGCGTCCGGCCCAATGGGTGCGGAAGCCGCCCGGTTCGATGGCGGTGACGCGGATGCCCAGGGCGGCGACCTCCTTGCCCAGGGTTTCGGAGATGCCTTCCAGGGCGAACTTGCTGCCGTGATAGACGCCTAGGCCGGGGAAGGTGATGAAGCCGCCCATGGAGGTGATGTTGAGAATGTGTCCCGACCGGCGCTTGCGCATGTAGGGCAGCACCGCCTGGATCATGGCGACGGCGCCGAACACGTTGACGTCGAACTGATGGCGCCATTCCGCCAGCGGCGTCTCCTCGACGGTGCCCTGGTGGCCGTAGCCGGCATTGTTGACCAAGGCGTCGATGGCGCCGACGTCGCGTTCGACCGCCTCGACCAGCGGCGCGATGGCGGCGGTGTCGGCGACGTCGAGCACGCGGCCGAAGGAACGGCCGGGCCGCAGCGCGTCGAAGTCGCGGGCGGCGTCGGCGTTGCGCAGGGTGCCGACCACGCGGTGCCCGTCGGCCAGGGCGGCCTCGGCCAGGGCACGGCCGAAGCCTGAACTGACGCCGGTGATCAAAAGGGTTTTCGACATGGTGTCGCTCCGGAAAGAGGGGATGGAGCAACGGTATGCGCTGGCGATAATATCAACAATCCGCCTATTGTGGCATGCCTTGATGCGGAATTTCGAACAATGCCCACCCCCGGCCTGACCGAATTGAATGCCGTGGTGGCGGTGGCGACCCACCGCAACTTCCGCGCCGCCGCCACGGAACTGGGCATGTCGCCTTCGGCGCTCAGCCACGCCGTCGCCGCCCTGGAAGGCCGCCTGGGCGTGCGCCTGTTCCACCGCACCACCCGCAGCGTGTCGCTGTCCGAGGCGGGCGAGCAATTCCTCGAGCGGGTGCGGCCGGCCTTGCGCGACATCGCCGAGGCCATGGAGGTGGCCGGCGACTTCCGCCACACTCCGGCCGGCACCCTGCGCATCAGCGCTTCCGAGGTCGGCGCCCGCCTAGTGATGGCCCCTTTCATCCTCGATTTCGTGCGGCGCTATCCGGACATGCATGTGGACCTGGTCACCGACGGCCGGCTGATCGACATCACCGCCGAGGGCTTCGATGCCGGCATCCGTCTGGCCGAGGCGGTGCCCCGCGACATGGTGGCGGTGCCATGCAGCCCGGATCAGCGTTTCGTGGTGGTGGGCTCGTCCGCCTATTTCGGTCAGCGGCCGCGACCGCAGGTGCCCACCGACCTGCTCGACCATCCCTGCGTCCGCTGGCGCCTGCCCAGCGGCACTCCCTATCGCTGGGAGTTCGAGCGCCGTGGCGAGAAGCTGAATCTCGACGTGCGCGGGCCGCTGACCCTGGACCAGCAGCCGTTGATGATCGAGGCGGCGCTGGCCGGTCTCGTCCTGGCCTATGTCAAGGATTGGGCGGTGGCCGGGCATCTGGCCGCCGGCCGTCTGGTCAGCGTGCTCGACGAGTGGACGGCGCCGTTTCCCGGCCTGTGCCTCTATTATCCCCGCCATCGCCACGTGCCGGCCGGGCTGCGGGCCTTCGTCGCCCTGGTCCGCGAGGCCAATGCCCGGCGGGCCATCTCTTCACATTCCTTGCCGGCGGGTTCGTGATACCTTTCCGTTCGACGTGAATACCTGGGGGAAAGCCATGTTGACGGTGCTGGTCGGGAACATCAAGGGGGCTGCGGCAAGACCACCATCGCCACCCATCTGGCCTCGGCCTTCGCCCGCAAGGGGCTGAAGACCGCCATCGGCGATTGCGACCGCCAGCGCTCGTCGCTCAACTGGCTGAAGCGGCGGGCGGAAACCGCGCCCTTCATTCAGGGGCTGGACTGGTCCAAGGACCTGGGCGAAGCGCCCAAGGGGGTGGACCGGCTGGTCATCGACGCCCCGGCTGCCATGCATCACAAGGATGTGGAGGACCTGATCCGCATTTCCGACGCGGTGGTGGTGCCGGTGCTGCCCGGCGCTTTCGACCAGGACGCCACCGCCCACTTCCTCAAGAAGCTCTCCGAGGTCAAGGCGGTGCGCAAGAACAAGCGGGTGGTCGCCATCGTCGGCAACCGCCTGCGCCTGGGCACCAAGGCGTCCGAGCACTTGGACGTGTTCTTCGGCTCGCTGGGCTTTCCGGTGGTGGCGCGGCTGCGTGACAGCCAAGTGTACCCCAACGCTGCCGCTGCCGGGTCGTCGGTGCTGGAGGCGTCGGACCGCCGCGCCCGCGACTATGCCGCCGAATGGGCGCCGCTGCTGGTCCTGCTGGAAGGCGAGGGCTGAAAAGCAAAACGGCCGCCAAACGGCGGCCGTCCCTTCTTCCCGAAAGGGAAGGCTTACTTCTTGGCGCCCTTCAGGAAGGCGTCGCGCACTTCGTCCAGGGTCTGGGTGAAGCGCTTGTTCAGCAGGTCGAAGGCCTCGTTGTTGGCCTTGGCGATCATCTCGGACAGCTCGCGCAGGTTGGACAGCGAACGCTCGAAAGCTTCCTTGGCCAGTTCGGTCTGCTTGGCGGCCTTGTCCTGGGGATTGCCGGGCTCGGCGATGTCCTTGGTGGCCTGGGCGACCTCGTCCACGGTCTGGCGCAGGATCTCCACCTGACGCTTGACCACCGCCTGCAGGCCGTCATAGGCCAGCTTGTTGGCCTGGGTCAGCGCCTCGATGTTCTTGCGCTGGCTGGTGATGAGGCTGTCGACGTCCACGCCGGGAACCTTGAAGTCACCCAGATACTTGCTGATATCAAAGTCGAAGAACTGTTCCGCCTGCTGCTTGGTGGCCATGTTTTCCTCCAACCGGGGGCTGATGTTGCGGCGCAGCAAACATACGCCGGGCGAATTACCCCGTCAACCAATTGAGAACAAGCTAGACTAATCCATTCGGCTTGGTCTGGTCCCCACTTTCGGCTGGGTGGCGCATTGTCCTGGTGTGGGCTTTTTGGCGGAAAATCAAGGCGGCCCAGTCCTCTGCCCGCCGCAACCCTTTGTCGAGTGCGGCCATGGTACGGGCATGGTCGGCGCTGTCGTCGGCAAGAAATGTCTTGAAGCTGTAAAGATAAATCGCCGCCACCGCGTTGGTTTTCACCAATCCGGGCAGGCCGGACGAAGATATACCTGCGGTTTCAAGTGCCAGCGCCATGGAATGCAGGAAACGGCGTCCGCCGCACAGCACTGACCAGGGATCGTCGGCGGACTGGCGCAGGATGCGTTCCAGGGCGGTGCGGTCGGCGGCCATGGCGTCGAAGCGGCGCATGATCACCTCGAACAGGCGGTCGCGCGGGCTTTCGTCGCGGTCGATGCCGCCCTCCATCATGCGGGAATCGACGCGCCGGACATAGGCGTCGAGGATGGCCCCCTTGGAAGGGAAGTGCTCCACCAGTTCGGCCAGCGGCACGGCGGCCTGCTCGGCGACATCGGCCAGGGACAGGGTCCGCCAGCCCTTCTCGGCGGCCAGATGCAGGGCGGCGGTGATGATCTGCTCGGGACCGTGGGACTTCTTGGCCATGATCGGGTGCTCTCCGTGCCGACGATGGATTGGGCCGATGACGGATTGGCGCCGCCGACCGATTTGGAATAAAACAGATCTAGGGCGCTTCGCCGCCCGTGCAACGACTGGCCCAAGGGGCGTAAGGCCAAGGGGGCTTATGGGAGAGACGACGGCAAGATGACTCTTTCCTGGCGCTTCCTCACCTTGGCCCGCAACGCGCCTCTGCTCACGCCCGAGGAAGAGCGCGACTTGGTGCGCCGTGCTTCGGCCGGCGACGGACCCGCCACCGAACGGCTGATGGCCAGCCATTTCCGCTTCGTGCTCAAGCTGGCCAAGCGCTATCGCGGCGCCGGCATCTCGCTGGCCGACTTGGTGCAGGAGGGCATGGTGGGGCTGTCCCACGCGGCGCGCAAATTCGATCCCGACGGCCACGACAACCGGTTCGCCACCTATGCCATGTGGTGGATCCGCGCCGCCATGCAGGACCATGTGGTGCGGTCGTGGTCGCTGGTCCGCCTGGGCACCACCAACGCCCAGAAGGCCTTGTTCCTGGCGGTGCGCAAGCGTCTGGCGGGGGGCGCCGAGACCCTGTCCGACGAGTGGGCTGCCTTCCTGGCCGCCCGTTTCGCCACTCCGCTGGCCGAGGTCAAGGCCTTGGCGGCCCGCGTCACCGGCCGCGACCTGGCGCTGGATGTCGCCGAGTTCCATGGCGGAGGGCAATGGCTGGAGCGGCTGCCCGATCCCGCGCCCACGCCCGAGGAGGTCGCGGTCGCCAACGCGGAGACGCGCGCCCGCTCGCGGCTGGTCGCCACCGCCCTGGCGGCGCTGGATCCGCGCGAACGCCTGATCATCGTGCGCCGGCATCTGTCCGAACTGAAGCCGTCCCTGGAATGTCTGGCTGGCGAGATGCGGCTGTCCAAGGAACGCGTCCGCGTCCTGGAGAAGAAAGCCTTGGCGAAGCTGCGGGCAATGCTGCAACCGCAGATGACCTCCTGACTGGTCCGACCGCTTTCATATCAACCAATGGAGGCATTTTGTTGCATTGTTGACAGGCGATGCTTGCAATCATGCATACAACTTATTTATGCATGAGCACGGTGCATAATAATCCATTGGGAAAGGTCGTGCTGATGGGACGGGAGAATCATGGGTTGATCGTCGACGCGGTGCTCGCAGGGATTGCTGATGCCAAGCACACTTATGCGGCCTGGACCCGCAACGTCGGCTATTTCGCCTGGGCGCCGGAATACCTGATCACCGTCTCGGTGGCCAAGGCGCTGTGGGAATGGTGCGCGCCCCTGTCGGTCTGGCCCGAGTACCGGGTGCAGGACGCGATGCGCGAAGCCGGGGTGGCGGACGGCCATGCCCAGTTGGACGGCAACCGGCGGGCCGATCTGCTGTTGTATCGCGAAGGCTCGCGCCCCCATGCGGTGGTCGAGGTCAAGCGCAACGTGGAGGGCTGGGGCCGCATCGCCGCCGACGTGGAGCGCCTGCGCACCATGATCGCCAGCGACCGCTCCAGCTTCCAGTTGGGCATCGTCGCCTTCAACTGCACCATGCTGGGGGCGGGCGGCCCCAAGGGGGCGGGGGTGCTGAGGGAGCGCCTCAGCCGCATGGCCCTGGCCGCCGACGGGCTCAGCCTGCCCGGATGGCGATGCGGCATGTCGGCGCGCGGCGTCAACTGGGACGGCCACGAATACTGGTCGGCGGCGGCGGTGGTGCTCAGCCGCGAATCCGGTGCGCGGCAGCCATGCCGGACCAAGCATTCCCCTTGCGCCCGGGCCCGGGCGCAAGTAATTTCGCCCACTTGATTTCCAACACCTCTCGCGAGGACCAAAATGCCGTTCATCGCCGACAGGCTTTCCGCCATCAAGCCGTCCCCCACCATCGCGGTCACCCAGAAGGCCGCCGAGCTGAAAGCGGCTGGCCGTGACGTCATCGGCCTGGGTGCCGGCGAACCCGACTTCGATACGCCCGACAACATCAAGGCCGCCGCCAAGGCCGCCATCGACAAGGGCCAGACCAAGTACGTGGCGCCCGCCGGCACGTTGGAGCTGCGCAAGGCCATCAGCGCCAAGTTCAAGCGCGAGAACGGCCTGGACTACACTCCCGAGCAGATCACCGTCGGCGTCGGCGGCAAGGGCGTCATCTTCAACGCCTTCATGGCCACCATCAATCCCGGCGACGAGGTCATCGTGCCGGCGCCCTATTGGGTGTCCTATCCCGATATCGCCCTGATGTTCGGCGGCGTGCCGGTGTTCGTGCCCTGTGCCGAGGAACACGGCTTCAAGCTGCAGGCGGCCGATCTGGAAAAGGCCATCACCCCCAAGACCAAGTGGCTGGTGCTGAATTCGCCCTCCAACCCCACCGGTGCCGCCTATACCTGGGACGAGTTGAAGGCGCTGACCGACGTGCTGCTGAAGCACCCCCATGTGTGGGTCATGTCCGACGACATGTACGAGCACCTGGTCTATGACGGCTTCAAGTTCGCCACTCCGGCCCAGGTGGAACCCAAGCTGTACGAGCGCACGCTGACCATGAACGGCGTGTCCAAGGCCTATGCCATGACCGGCTGGCGCGTCGGCTATGCCGCCGGCCCGCTGCCGATCATCAAGGCCATCAACATGATCCAGTCCCAGTCGGTGACCCACACCGCCTCCATCTCGCAGGCGGCGGCGGTCGAGGCCCTGAACGGCCCGCAGGACTTCATCCCGAAGAACGCCGAGGTGTTCAAGCGCCGCCGCGACCTGATCGTCGGCCTGCTGAACCAGTGCCCCGGCATCACCTGTCGCACCCCGGAGGGCGCCTTCTACGTCTATCCGTCCTGTGCGGGCTTGATCGGCAAGAAGACTCCCGATGGCAAGGTCATCGCCAGCGACACCGACTTCGTCGGCGCGCTGCTGGAAGCCGAGGGCGTGGCGGTGGTGCAGGGTGCGGCCTTCGGCCTGGAGCCCTATTTCCGCATCTCCTACGCCACTTCGGACGAGGCGCTGACCAAGGCGGGCGAGCGCATCAAGCGTTTCTGCGAAAGCCTGAAGTAGCCGCCGTCCGGCGGAAACGGCAAGGGGCGTCCCAGCGACGGGGCGCCCCTTTCCCATTTACGCGCCCTTTTCAGCCACCGCCTCCTTGGCCGGAATTGGGCCGGGTTCACCCATCCAGCCCACCCGCTGCCACGCCAGCATGGCCAGACGGTCGGCCAGGTTGCGCAGCATCTGGCGTTCCATGGGGTTGAGGTGGGACAGGGTGACGGCGTCTTCCGTGTCGATGATCATGGCCGCTCCTGGGCTGTCGTCCGGTCGACCATGTCTAGCGCTGGCCGAACAGGGATGACAGCTGGCCAAAGCGCAATTCCGGCTCCGGCAGGCGATATAGGAGGCCTATAGGCTCTTGGCCATCTCGGCGATGCCCCGCCAGATGATCTCGACGCCGACGCACAGCAGCAGCAGGGCGAACAGCCGCATCACCGCGTCGGTGACGGTGCGGCCCAGCAGGCCCTCCATGCGGTCGGCGAAGCGGAAGCTCAGATAGATCAGGGCGCTGATGGCCAGGGCCGCCAGCAGGGCGCCCACGGTCGCCAGCGACGGGCCGGCATGGGCGAAGGGCTGGCCGGTGCCCAGCGCGATGGTGACGGCGATGGTGCCCGGCCCGGTGGTCAGCGGCATGGTCAGCGGATAGAAGGCGGCGCTGCGCAGGCTGTCGGGCGTGGCGCCCACGTCCACGTCGCCGGCGGTGGCGCCGGGCTTGGCGTTGAGCAGGCGCCAACCCGCCACCGCGATCACCAATCCGCCACCCACCCGCAATGCCGGGATGGAGACGCCGAACAGCCCCAGTACCGCCGCCCCCACATAGAGCGAGCCGACCACGATCAGGAAAGCGTAGACCGCCACCCGCGCCGCCAGTTCGGCCCGCTGGGCGTGGCTGGCGGTGCGGGTGTGGGCGAGGAACATGAAGGCGCTGCCCGGCGGGTTGACGATGGGGAATAGCGACCCGAACACCAGCAGGAAGCTGGTCAGCAAGGTGGACATGACGACGGCCGGCGAGAGGGTAGGGGGAACGTGACCATAGCCGTCCCCCCGGTCGTCATCAACGGTCGCTTGGACTTCACCGCTCAGGCTAGCTGGGGACTGGCCTTCTTGGCGGGATCGGTTTTGTCGTCGCCGGTCGCCGATTTACCGGTCTCTTTGCCGGTTTCCTTCCCTTCCTTGCCGGCGGTCAGCGAAGTCTCCGCCGCCCCCAACAGGCCGCGGGTGAAGCGTTCGCTGAAGCCCGACAGGAAACCGATGACCATGAAGAACTCGGTGTGGCCACCGTCGCCGCCCGGCTGGAAATTGACGATGCCCGACTTGAACATGGCGAAGGTGACCCCGGCGAAGGTGGCGCCGATGATGGGGAGCACCCAGCCGGTCAGGCGCAGATACTGGCGGGACCGCCGCTTGGCCTCTTCGAACTCGGACAGCCGCAGCAGGGCGCTGACCACGCTGCCCCGAGGAAGCTGCGCAGCTTGCGGGACCGCGAGGGGTGCTTGAGCTTGCGCAGGGCCTTGGCCTCGATCTGGCGGATCCGTTCGCGGGTCACGCTGAACTGCTGGCCGACCTCTTCCAGGGTGTGGTCGGTGTTCATGCCGATGCCGAAGCGCATGCGCAGCACGCGCTCTCTCGCGCGGGGTCAGCGCTGGCCAGCACCCGGGTGGTGGTTTCGCGCAGGTTGGCCTGGATGGCGGCGTCGAGCGGCAGCACCGCGTTCTTGTCCTCGATGAAGTCGCCCAGGTGGCTGTCCTCCTCGTCGCCGATGGGGGTTTCCAGCGAGATCGGCTCCTTGGCGATCTTCAGGACCTTGCGCACCTTCTCCAGCGGCATGGCCAGCTTTTCGGCCAGCTCTTCCGGGGTCGGCTCGCGGCCGATCTCGTGCAGCATCTGGCGGCGTGGTGCGGACCAGCTTGTTGATCGTCTCGATCATGTGCACCGGGATGCGGATGGTGCGGGCCTGGTCGGCGATGGAGCGGGTGATCGCCTGGCGGATCCACCAGGTGGCGTAGGTCGAGAACTTGTAGCCGCGGCGGTATTCGAACTTGTCGACCGCCTTCATCAGGCCGATGTTGCCCTCCTGGATCAGGTCCAGGAACTGCAGGCCGCGGTTGGTGTACTTCTTGGCGATGGAGATCACGAGGCGCAGGTTGGCCTCGATCATCTCCTTCTTGGCCTGGCTGGCCTCGCGCTCGCCCTTCTGCACGGTCTGGATGATGCGGCGGAACTCGTTGATCGGCAGGCCGGTCTCGGTGGCCACCTCGGCGATCTTGGCGCGGATGTCGCCGATCTCCCTCTTGCGTCGTTCTCGGCGAAGTCCTTCCAATGCTTGGTCTTGGCGCCGACCACGTCGATCCAGTTCGGGTTCAGCTCGTTGCCGAAATAGGCTGTCCAGGAAGTCCTGGCGCTTGACGCGGCAGGATGTCGGCCAGGCGCAGCAGACGGCCCTCCAGCATCATCAGACGCTTGTTCAGGCCGTTCATCTGCTCGACCAACTGCTCGATGCGGGTGTTGTTGAGATGCACGCCCTCCATCAGGCGCACCATCTCGCCCTTCAGCTTGTCGTACTTCTTCTCGCCGGCCGGAGTGATGGTCTCACCCTTGGACAGGATGGCGAGGCGCTCCTTCTGCGCCTTCTCCAGCTTGGTGTGGGTGGCGGCGATGGCCTCGAAGGTCTCCAGAACCTGGGGCATCAGCGCGGCTTCCATGGCGGCCAGCGAAATGCCGGCCTCCTCGCCTTCGCCTTCGCCTTCGGCCTCGCCTTCCTCGCCCTCACTCTCGGGCATTTCCGGCTCTTCGCCTTCCTCGCCTTCCTCGCCTTCCTCGCCCTCTTCGCCTTCCTTGCCCTCGGCGGAGGCCATCGCCCGCCTCGTCGGGGCCGCGCTCCAGGTCCTCCTCGGACAGGTCGGCGCCGGGACCGTTGCCGTAGGTGGCGTCCAGGTCGATGATGTCGCGCAGCAGCATGCGGCCAGCCTGCAGGGCGTCGTGCCAGTCGACCACGGCGCGGATGGTCAGCGGGCTTTCGCAGATGCCGCCGATCATCATTTCGCGGCCGGCCTCGATGCGCTTGGCGATGGCGATCTCGCCCTCGCGCGAGAGCAGCTCCACCGAGCCCATCTCACGCAGGTACATGCGCACGGGGTCGTCGGTGCGGCCGAGGTCTTCCTCGTCCACGTTGCCGCCGGCATAGCCCTCGGCTTCTTCCTCGCCCTCGGCCTCGGCGGGGGCGGCTTCCTCGCCCTCCTCGCTCTCCACCACGTTGATGCCGAGTTCGCTCAGCATGGCCATGGTGTCCTCGATCTGCTCGGACGAGACCTCGTCCGGGGGCAGGGCGGCATTCAACTCGTCATAGGTGACGTAGCCGCGCTCGCGGCCGCGCGCCACCATCTTCTTGACGGCAACGCCAAGGGTATCGAGCAGCGGTCCGTCCAGATTTTCGTCCTGGCTCTCGTTGACTTCCGCTGTGTTCTGGGATTTGGTCGCCATTAAACCACCGCTCCTAGGATCCTGCCTGAGGCTGGCTGCCGCCGGTTCCCCCCTGGAACGCGGCACCCTTCGCCCTGACCAATAATTGCCGGACGCGACCCGTCAGGGATCGCGTCCGTCGTCTTCGTTCACCCCTTTCCCGCGGCTGTTCAGCAAGGCCGCGAGATAATTGAAATTCGCTTCCGACGGCTCCCGCGCGAATATTTCGACGGCGTGTCCGACGTCGGCCTGCAGCTCCTTACGCGTATAGAGTGTGAAGATATGTTCCCAAAGCGACCTGGCCTCATGGACCGCGTCGGGCCGGGCGATCTTGTAAGCATTCGCATCCAGCAGGGAGTCCAACACTCGGGAGTGCCCGTCCGACCTCAAATGGCCCTGCAACGACGGCGAGTCAAGGTCGCGGGCAATATCAAGGTGCTTTAGAATCCCGCGTCTTAACTTGTCAAGCTCGGAATCCGTGAAGGTCATTTCGCCGAGGCGTTCGGCGGCGGCCTCCACCAGGGGTGGATGGACGATCAGGATGGTCAGAAGCAGCTGTTCCTGCCGCGTCTGGGGCGAGGCCGGCGGCGGCGGCCGGCCGGCGCCGGGCAGGCGGCCGTCGAGCGCGCGCAAGGGTGGATCGCCGGGGCGGCGCTTGCCGTCGAAGCGTTTGCCGGAGGGTTGGCCGGGCTTGCGCGGCTCCCATTTAGGCCGGAATTCGCTTTTCATGCGGTCGCGGAAGGCGGCCAGGTATTGCCAGCGCACCGTCTCGTCGGCGATGCCGAAGGCCTTGTCCTTGAGTTCCTGTTCCAGGGCCGCCCGCCGCTCCGGGGTGTCGAGGGGGCGCCCCTCGGTGGCCAGCCGCCACGCCACCTCGAACAGGGGCTGGGCGTCGTCCAGCACCGTCTGCATGGCCGCCGGCCCTTTGGCCTTGATCAGCGAATCCGGGTCCTCGGGGTGGGGCAGCACGGCGAAGCGCAGGGACTTGCCCGGCTTGAGGATGGGCAGGCCGCGCTCGGCGGCGCGCGCCATGGCACGCTGGCCGGCGGCGTCGCCGTCGAAGCACAGGATGGGTTCGTCGGCCAGGCGCCACATTTCCTCGATCTGGCTCTCGGTCAGCGCCGTTCCCAGGGGGGCCACCGCATAGGTGAAGCCGGCCTGGTGCAGGGCGATGACGTCCATATAGCCCTCCACCGCCAGGGCGACGCCCTTGTCCCGCGCGGTTTCGCGTGCATGGGCGAGGCCGTAGAGCATGGACCCCTTGTGGAACAGCGGCGTGTCGGGTGAGTTCAGGTATTTGGGCTGGCCGTCGCCCAGGGTACGGGCGCCGAAGGCCACCACCCGGCCGCGCCGGTCGGTGACCGGGAAGGTGACGCGGCCGCGGAAGAAGTCGAAGGACGCGCCGCCGCCTTCCGGCTTTTTCAGCAGGCCGGCCTCGATCAGCAGGCTTTCCGGGCAGGCCTCGCTCATCACCGCTTTCTTCAGCGCTTCACGGTTATCGGGCGCCCAACCCAGGCGGAAGCGGGCGATGGTGTCTTCGGACAGGCCGCGGTCGCGCAGGTAGGCCAGGCCCTCGCGCCCGGCGGCGGCGCGCAGCTGCGCCTCGTAGAAGCGGCAGGCGGCCTCCATGGCGTCGTGCAGCGAGGCGCGCTGGGCCTCGCGCTTACGCTCCTCGGGCGTCGCCTTGGGAACTTCCAGGCCCAGTTCCTGGGCCAGCTTCTCCACCGCCTCGGTGAAGGCCAGGTGATTGGCCCGCATCTCGAAGCTGATGGCGTCGCCATGGGCGCCGCAGCCGAAGCAGTGGAAGAAACCCTTGTCCTCGTTGACGGTGAAGCTGGGGCTCTTTTCGTTATGGAACGGGCACAGGCCGGAATATTCCCGCCCCTTCTTGGTGAGCTTGACCCGCCGCGAGACGATGCCGGGCAGGCTCACCCGGGTGCGCAGCTCATCCAGGAATTCGGGCGGGAACGCCATGACTTGCTACCCCACGCACGGGGCTGGGGTCAGGCCCCCAGTTCCTTCTTGGTGGTGGCGCTGGCCATGGTGAAGTTCATGCGGCCGGCGAAGCGCTCCTTCAGGGCCGCCATCACCCGGCCCATGTCCTTGATGCCGGTGGCGCCCAGGCTCGGCGATGACGGCGCGCACGGCGTCCACCGTCTCGGCCTCGTTCATCTGCTGGGGCAGGAAGGTCTCGATGATGGTGATCTCGTCCTGTTCCTGCTGGGCCAGCTCCAGGCGGCCGCCCTGCTCGTACAGCGAGATGGATTCGCGGCGCTGCTTGATCATGCTCTGCAGCATGGACAGGATCTCGTCGTCGCCGATGCCGTCCATCACCCCGCGCGAGCGCGCCGCGATGTCGCGGTCCTTCAGCGCGGCCAGGATCAGGCGCACAGTGGACACCACGCGGGCGTCCTTGGCCAGCATGGCGGATTTCAGTTTGTCGTTCAGCTGCTGGCGCAGCATGGGGCCTCCCCGGTGTTGCGCGTCATCCCGCAAGAAAGCGCCCAGGCTAACCGAAAACCCCGGGGAAGGCAAAGACTCTCTGGCGTGCTAGTGGTTTGATAAAGCACAATTTTGGGGCGTGGGTGTCGACGCTTGACAGGCTTTGCGGATTTCTATAGAAGGCGCCAAATTTACCTGCCGCCACCCGGACCCGGCTGGGTCCTGCCGGAGGACGTCGCCCCGCAAAGCGAGTCCTCGCGCTCGTGTGCGGCCCGGTGCTATCTTCATCGCCGCGCCCGTCCGCCCGGGTGCGCCACTTAAAAGGACTGACATGCCGCAAGAGCACTCGACGGAGCCGGCCTTCGACCTCCCGCGCCCCCCCGGTGCCACCGCCGCGCTGGTGCTGGCCGACGGCACCGTGCTGTGGGGCAAGGGCATCGGCGCCGCCGGCATGTCGGTGGGCGAGGTGGTGTTCAACACCTCGATGACCGGCTATCAGGAAACCCTGACCGATCCGTCCTACGCCGGCCAGATCATCACCTTCACCTTCCCCCATATCGGCAACGTCGGCACCAACGTCGAGGACATCGAGACGGTGACCCCGGCGGCGCGCGGCCTGATCGTCAAGGCCGACATCACCGATCCTGCCAACTGGCGCGCCGGCCGTCATCTGGACGAATGGCTGAAGTCCTATGGGATGATCGGCCTGGCCGGAGTGGATACCCGCGCGCTCACCCGCCGCATCCGCGATCGTGGCGCCCCCAACGGCGTGGTGGTGCACGCCCCCGACGGCAAGCTGGACCTCAAGGCCGCCTGGAAGATGGCCGCCGGCTGGCCCGGCCTGGAAGGCATGGATCTGGCCCGCGACGTCACCTGTCGCCAGCAATATGGCTGGGACGAGACCGAGTGGTCGCTGCGCGAGGGTTACGGCAAGCAGGCCGAGCCCAAGTTCCATGTCGTGGCCGTCGATTACGGCGCCAAGCGCAACATTCTGCGCTGCTTGGCCAGCGCCGGCTGCAAGGTCACCGTGCTGCCGGCCACCGCCACCGCCGAGGACGTGCTGCGCCACCAGCCCGACGGCGTCTTCCTGTCCAACGGCCCCGGCGACCCGGCGGCCACCGGCGAATACGCCGTGCCCATGATCCAGGGCGTGCTGGCCGCGGACAAGCCGCTGTTCGGCATCTGCCTCGGCCACCAGATGCTGTCGCTGGCATTGGGCGCCAAGACTTACAAGATGGATACCGGCCACCGCGGCGCCAATCATCCGGTCAAGGACCTGGCCACCGGCAAGGTGGAGATTACCAGCCAGAACCACGGCTTCGTGGTGGACGAAGGGTCGCTGCCGGCCAACGTGGAAGTCACCCACCGCTCGCTGTTCGACAAGTCGGTGGAGGGCATCAAGGTCAAGGACAAGCCGGTGTTTTCCGTCCAATACCACCCGGAAGCCAGCCCCGGCCCGCAGGACAGCCACTACCTGTTCCACCGGTTCGTGGAGATGATCGAGGGGTCGAAATAGGACGGGCCCTTTAAATTGAGTGACACGGATGGACACGGATAAACACGGATGAGAATCGAAGATTTTCCATTCATCCGTGTTTATCCGTGTCCATCCGTGTCTGACTGAAGAATTCTTCGGGAAAATCCGCCGCCATGCCCAAACGTACAGATATCAAGTCCATCCTCATCATCGGTGCCGGTCCGATCGTCATCGGCCAGGCCTGCGAGTTCGACTATTCGGGCGTGCAGGCGTGCAAGGCGCTGAAGGAAGAGGGCTATCGGGTCATCCTGGTCAATTCCAACCCGGCGACCATCATGACCGATCCCGGGCTGGCGGACGCCACCTATATCGAGCCGATCACGCCGGAGGTGGTCGCCAAGATCATCGAGAAGGAGCGGCCCGACGCCCTGCTGCCCACCATGGGCGGCCAGACGGCGCTGAACACCGCCATGAAGCTGGCCGATGACGGGGTGCTGGAGAAGTTCGGCGTCGAGATGATCGCGGCCAAGCGCGACGTCATCGCCAAGGCGGAAGACCGCCTGCTGTTCCGTGACGCCATGGACAAGATCGGGCTGGAGAGCCCCAAGTCCCGCGTGGTCAAGACCCTGCAGGAGGCGCGCGAGGCGCTGGATACCGTCGGCCTGCCGGCGATCATCCGCCCCAGCTTCACCCTGGCCGGCACCGGCGGCGGCATCGCCTACAACATCGAGGAATACGAGCAGATCGTGTCCGGCGGCCTGGCGGCGTCGCCCGTGCACGAGGTGCTGGTCGAGGAATCGGTGCTGGGCTGGAAAGAGTATGAGATGGAGGTTGTCCGCGACAAGAAGGACAACTGCATCATCATCTGTTCCATCGAGAACGTGGACCCCATGGGCGTGCACACCGGTGACTCCATCACCGTGGCCCCGGCGCTGACGCTGACCGACAAGGAATACCAGATCATGCGCAACGCCTCGCTGGCGGTGCTGCGCGAGATCGGCGTCGATACCGGCGGCTCCAACGTGCAGTTCGCGGTCAATCCCAAGACCGGCCGCATGACCGTCATCGAGATGAACCCGCGCGTGTCGCGCTCCTCGGCGCTGGCCTCCAAGGCGACCGGCTTCCCCATCGCCAAGGTGGCGGCCAAGCTGGCGGTGGGTTACACGCTCGACGAACTCGCCAACGACATCACCGGCGTGACCCCGGCCTCGTTCGAGCCGACCATCGATTACGTGGTCACCAAGATCCCGCGCTTCACCTTCGAGAAGTTCCCCGGCGCCGACCCGAACCTGACCACCTCCATGAAGTCGGTGGGCGAGGCCATGGCCATCGGCCGTACCTTCCAGGAATCGCTCCAGAAGGGCCTGCGCTCCATGGAGACCGGCCTGACCGGCCTCAACGAGGTGGACATTCCCGGCGCCTCGGCCGCCGACCGCAAGGACGCCGTCAAGAAGGCGCTGGCCATTCCGCGCCACGACCGCCTGCTGGTGGTGGCCCAGGCCTTCCGCCTGGGGCTGACGGTGGACGAAATCCATGCCGCCTGCTTCTTCGACAAGTGGTTTCTGGAGCAGATCAAGGGCATCGTCGATGCCGAGGAGGAGGTCCGCGCCAAGGGCCTGCCCATCGACGCGCCCGGCCTGCTGCGCCTGAAGAAGATGGGCTTCTCGGACCAGCGCCTGTCGCAGCTGTCGGGCAAGACCCCGACCGAGACCGCGTTCCGCCGCGAGGTGCTGAACGTCAAGCCGGTGTTCAAGCGCATCGACACCTGCGCCGCCGAGTTCCCGTCCTCCACCGCCTACATGTACTCGTGCTACGAGGGCGACGGCATCAATCCGGCCGAATGCAAATCCGACCCCAGCGACCGCGACAAGGTGGTCATCCTGGGCGGCGGCCCCAACCGCATCGGCCAGGGCATCGAGTTCGACTATTGCTGCGTGCACGCGGCCTATGCGCTGGACGACGCCGGGAAGGAGACCATCATGGTCAACTGCAACCCGGAAACCGTCTCCACCGACTACGATACCTCGGACCGTCTGTATTTCGAGCCGCTGACCGCCGAGACGGTGATCGACCTGGTGCGCAAGGAGCAGTCCAAGGGCCGTGTGCTGGGCTGCATCGTCCAGTTCGGCGGCCAGACCCCGCTGAAGCTGGCCCATGCGCTGGAACAGGCCGGCATCCCCATCCTGGGCACCAGCCCCGACAGCATCGACCTGGCCGAGGACCGCGAGCGCTTCCAGCGCCTGCTCCAGGACCTGGATTTGAAGCAGCCGCCCAACGGCACCGCCCGCTCCCTGGAGGAAGCCAAGGCGGTGGCCGAGCGCATCGGCTATCCGGTGGTCATCCGCCCCAGCTTCGTGCTGGGCGGCCGCGCCATGCAGATCGTCTACGATCATGAGGCGCTGGAGCGCTACATGAAGGAAGCCGTGGTGGTGTCGGGCGACGACCCGGTGCTGATCGACTTCTACCTCAAGGACGCCATCGAGGTGGACGTGGACGCCCTGGCCGACGGCACCGACGTCTACGTGGCCGGCATCATGCAGCACATCGAGGAAGCCGGCATCCATTCGGGCGATTCCGCCTGCTCGTTGCCGCCCTATTCGCTGGACGCGGCCACCCAGGCCGAACTGGAGCGCCAGACCGTGCTGCTGGCCAAGGCGCTCAACGTGCGCGGCCTGATGAACGTGCAGTACGCGGTGAAGGAGGGCGAAATCTTCATCCTCGAGGTCAACCCGCGTGCCTCGCGTACCGTGCCGTTCGTGGCCAAGGCCACCGGCATCCCCATCGCCAAGATCGCCGCCCGCGTCATGGCCGGCGAGACGCTCGCCAGCTTCAACATCAAGAAGCCGGTGTTCGACCACGTGGCGGTGAAGGAGGCGGTGTTCCCCTTCGCCCGCTTCCCCGGCGTCGACATCATCCTGGGCCCGGAAATGAAGTCCACCGGCGAGGTGATGGGGCTGGACACGTCCTTCGCCCTGGCCTTCGCCAAGAGCCAGCTCGGGCTCGGGCTGCACCCTGCCCACCCAGGGCACGGTCTTCATCTCGGTGCGCGAGGGCGACAAGCCGCACATGGTGCCGCTGGCCAAGCGCCTGCAGGCCATGGGCTTCAAGGTCATGGCCACCGACGGCACCGCCCGCACCCTGACCCAGGGCGGCGTCGCCGGGGTCATCGTCGTCAACAAGGTGCTGGAAGGGCGGCCCCATTGCGTCGACGCCATGACCAACGGCCAGGTGCAGCTGGTGGTCAACACCACCGAGGGCAGCCAGGCGGTGAAGGATTCCTTCTCCATCCGCCGTTCGGCGCTGCAATACAACATCCCGCATTATACGACCGTGGCCGGTGCCCGCGCGGCGGTGGAGGCCATTGAGGCGCTGCGGAGCGGCGCGCTTGATGTTGCGCCGCTGCAATCGTATTTTAAGGGTTCTTTCTAAGGGGGAGAGTTTGGCCGCGCGGGGGAACCCCGCGCGGCCTTCAGCTTTCCAGGGCCTGGTCGGCATGGGGCTTTCTTGGCATGGAAAAGATCCCGATGACTCCGGCGGGTCCCTGGCCCAGTTGGAGGAGGAATTGAAGCACTCTGAAGACCGTCGAACGGCCGGCGGTCATCAAGGCGATCGCCGATGCGCGCGAGCACGGCGATCTGTCGGAAAACGCCGAATACCACGCCGCGCGCGAGCGCCAGAGCTTCATCGAAGGCCGCGTGGCCGAGTTGGAGGACAAATCATCTCGCGCGCCCAGGTCATCGACATCGACGCTCGCTGTCGGGCGACCAGGTGCGCTTCGGCGCCACCGTCACCCTGGCCGACGAGGACTCCGACGACGAGGTGGTCTACACCATCGTCGGTGCCAGGACGAGAGCCCGACATCAAGTCGGGCCGCATGTCGGTGCATTCGCCGCTGGCCCGCGCCCTGATCGGCAAGCATGTGGGCGACACCGTCGAGGTCACCCGCGGTAAGGTCTATGATCGTCACCGTCCCTTCAGTAAAGGGGGTCTGTTGAGGGGTTTTCGGAAGAAACCCCCCCACCACCGAGCAGCCAAAACCCCCCCCCCCCCCCCCCCCGGAGGGGGTTTCGTTTTTCACCGTTGGGGGATCCAGCCAAGAAAGCTGGGGGACGGACTGGGAGAGAGGAGGAGAAAAAAAAACACAAAAGTCCTTTGTCTATCAGATGGTCAGCGTCTCCTTCAAGAAAACGCGGATTCGCTGGAGGGCGTTTTTCCAGGAAGAGGCCCCGGCACCGACCGTGAGCCCAAATCCAAGGCCGCCGCACAGATAGCGGGGGTGGGTTAGGGTTTAAAAGAAAAGAAAGCCCGACGGGCTCAGGGGCAGAGCACCATCCCGGTAGGAATAGACCGACCCGCGGGACGGCGTACCTCCAGGCAGACCCCCGGGGCCCCACCCGTCCTTGCCGCCCAGCAGCATCAGCAGCGGGCCTTCCGGCTGCCAGTCGGCGTCGTTCAGCGGGGTCCGGCAGCCGGGATAGAAGGCGATGGCGGCGCGGAAGCCGCTCCCCTGCCCGCCCGGCCCATAGGCGGCCAGCACCGTGCCCGCCCCCTGCGACCAGCCCATCAGGGCGATCCGGTCGCTGTCCACGTCGCTGCGCGCGCGCAGATAGGCAAGCGCCGCCCAGGCGTCGCGCTTGCGCTCCTCCGTCGCCCGGACGGGGCGGTCCTTGACGGTGCAGACCTCCGCCACGCCGCGCGGGCCGAAGCTGTCCACCATCAGCACCGCGTAGCCCTGCTCGCGCAGCGTCAGCGCCCAGTCGATGTGCCGGGCCGCCACCCGTCCGCTCTTGGCGTAGAGGCCGCTGCAGCCGTGCAGCAGGACGACCGTGGGATAGGGGCCGTCGGCCTTGGGGCGCAGGAAGCGACCGGTCAGGGGCGTGGGGGCGCCGCTGGTCAGGTCGGCGTCGAGCGAGGGGAAGCGGACGATCTCCTCCGCATGGACGCCCGGCGTGGCCGCCACGGCCGGCGGAGAGCCGAGCAGAGGCGGCAGGGCCAAGGCGGCGGCGAGCGCCAGCGTCGGCAGGAGGAGGCGCGGCGGAAGGGCACGGCGGCGGGGTGAGGCCATCATCGTCTCCCGGTCACGGACAGGATCGGCGGATTCGGTGTCCCACGAGTTTAGCACCTTCGCCGTGGAAAACATCGCACGTGCGAAGACGGGCAGGAATCCATTTTTGGAAACGCTCGGCGACACAAAGTTGCGCAAGGGCCGCGTTCCCGAAATACGAACAGCCGGCACCGCATCCCATGCGCTGGGTGCGGTGCCGGCTGTCCGGAGAGGCTTTTCCGTCGTTGCGAAGCCGCGTCAGCGGCGCGCCACGCGGGTCGAGGACTCGTCCTCGTCCTCCTCGTCGTCATCCTCCAGCGAGTCGGGGATGTCCGGCGAATCGACGTCGATCGGCACACCGGGGGTGTGCTTCGACGTGCGGATCGACAGGGCCGACTTGACGTGCGCCACGTTGGGCGCCGCCGTCAGCTTCGTCGTCAGGAAGCGCTGGTAGTCATCCCAATCCTCCGCCACGATCTTCAGCAGGAAATCGTACTCGCCGGCCAGCATGTTGCACTCGCGCACCATGGGCCAGGAGTTGACGAGTTCCTCGAATTTCTTTAGGTCCACTTCAGCTTGGCTCGACAGGCCGACCTGGGCGAACACGGTGACACCGAACCCGAGCGCGTCGGGATTGATGTCGGCGTGATAGCCGCGGATGAAGCCCGCCTCTTCCAAGGCGCGGACACGCCGCAAACACGGAGGGGCAGAGATGCCGGCGCGCCTCGCGAGTTCTACGTTGGTCATCCGGCCGTCATTTTGCAGGTCGCGCAAAATCCGCCGGTCAATTCGGTCGAGTTTGACCCGCCGCATGGTTTACTCGGTAGCTCCGGGGGTGATCTGAAGAAAGGATATTACACGGCGAAGCCTTCCACGCCAAGCAAGAAACCCATACCGGCGCCGGTGGAAAAACTTTCTATCGATGTATCCGGTCCGGACGCGACAACCAGCCGCACCCCCAAACCATTCGTGTGACGATGCAGTCCTCCCTTTCCGGTTCCCTTACCTGCTGGGTCGTGTCGGACGGCAAGCCCGGCATGGAAAACCAGTGCATCGGCCTTGCCGAGGCGCTGGGCCTCACCCCGTCGTGAAGCGCGTGCGGCTGCGCAGCCCCTGGCGCCAGCTCAGCCCGTTCCTGCGGCTGGGCAACCGCTTCGCCGCCGGGCCGGAGGGCGACCCCATCCGCGCGCCCTGGCCCGACCTGATGATCGGCTCCGGACGGCAGGCCATCGCGCCGCTGCTGGCCGCCAGCAGACAGTCGCGCGGGCGGACCTTCACCGTCTACATCCAGGACCCGCAGATCAACCCGCGCCATTTCGGCCTCGTCGTGGTGCCCCGCCACGACCGGCTGCGCGGCCCCAACGTCATGGCCACGCGCGGCGCCCTGCACCGCGTGACGCCCAAGCTGCTGGCCGAGGCCGCGCAGCGCCACGCCCCCCGGCTCGCCGACCTGCCGCACCCGCGCGTCGCCGTGCTGATCGGCGGCACCAACGGCGTCTACGCCCTGACCCCGACCATCATGGGCGACGTCGCGGAGAAGCTGTCGGAGCTGGCCCGCAGCAACGGCGCCGGGCTGATGGTCACCCCGTCGCGCCGCACCGGCGCCGACAACGAGGCGATCCTGCGCGCCCGCCTGAACGGCCTGCCGGCGGAGGTGTGGGACGGCACCGGGGAGAATCCCTATTTCGCCTATCTCGGGCTGGCCGACGCCGTGGTGGTGACCTGCGACAGCGTGTCCATGACCTCGGAAGCCTGCTCCACCGGAAAGCCGGTCTATGTGATCGAGCTGGAGGGCGGTTCGCCGAAGTTCCGCAGCTTCCATGAAGGGCTCTACAAGGAAGGCATCACCCGGCCCTTCACCGGGGCCTTGGAGCACTGGACTTATCCAACGTTGGACGACACCCGGGAAGTCGCCGATGAGTTGCGCCACCGCCTTCTGGCCCACCGCTCCAAGCACGGCTCCTGAAATCCGGAGTGCACCGCGCTCCGCGATGCCACGACGTATCGTTGTTTGCTTGCGCTGTTCAGGGGCGAGATCCTGTCAAACGGTTCATGAAAGCTAATTCATTTAGCGCGTGTCCCGGCGCGTGGTAATTCGCTTTTACCGCTGGGACGCATTGGATTTTTTTCGCATGGTTTCGCCCGCCGCGGTCCAGGACGCCTTCATCCGCTGCCTGGACGACGCCCCGACCAAGGATGACCCCTATCGCCACTGGCTGTTGTCGCGCGCGCTCCCCGACGAGGCCGCGGACGGCATCGCCGCCCTGCCCTGGGCACCGCCGCCGGTCGGCGACACCATGGGCAAGCGGGACACCAACAACGCCACCCGCAGCTATTTCTGCGCCCGCAGCCGCGCCGAGCACGCGGTCTGCGACGCGGTCGCCACGGCCTTCCAGGGACGGGTGGTGACGGCGGCGATCCGGCGCACCTGCGGCGTCGATCTGGCCGGCACCTCGCTGCGCATCGAATATTGCCAGGACACCGACGGCTTCTGGCTGGAGCCGCACACCGACATCGGCGTCAAGAAGTTCACGATGCTGATCTATCTCTCCAAGGGGCCGGACTGCGCCGACTGGGGCACCGACGTGCTGGACGACACCCGCACCGTCGTCACCCGCGCGCCCTACGCCTTCAACGGGGGATTGGTCTTCGTCCCCGGAACGAACACCTGGCATGGCTTCGCCCCGCGTCCGATCCGCGGCGTGCGCAAGTCGATCATCGTGAACTATGTCGGCCCGGAATGGCGCGCCCGCCACGAGCTGGCCTTCCCCGACACGCCCGTGGCCTGAGTTGCCGCCGTCAGGAGACCGCCCCATGTCCATGCCAACCTCCATGCTGGATCTGGACCGCTTCCGCGCCACCCCGCTGCAGCACGAGCCGTTCGACTTCCTCTGCGTCCCCGGCTTCGTGAAGCGGGAGCATCTGGAGGCCCTGCACCGCGACTACCCCAAGGTGGACAAGCCCGGCTCGATCCCCCTGGGCGTCTTCCCGCAGGGCCCGGTCTTCGACGCCCTGATCGAGGAGTTGCGGGGCGAGGCGGTCTGCAAAGCCTTCTCGGAGAAGTTCGGGCTGGACCTGTCGCGCTACCCGACCATGTTCACCGCCCGCGGCATGTGCCGGGCGACCGACGGCAAGATACACCCCGACTCGGCCAGCAAGATCGTCACCGTCCTGCTCTACATGAACCCGCCCTGGGAGGCGTCGGGCGGGCGCCTGCGCGTGCTGCGCAGCCCGGACCTGGAGGATTACGCCGCCGAGGTGCCGCCGGACGAGGGCACGCTGCTGTGCTTCCGCCGCTCCGACACCTCCTGGCACGGGCATCATTCCTTCGAGGGCCGGCGCCGCGCGGTGCAGATGAATTGGGTCAAAAACAGCGTCTACATCTGGCACGAGCAGTGGCGACACCGCGTCGGCGCCTGGCTGAAGAACCGGACGGGAGCGGCCCCGGCCCATTACTGAGGGGCGTTCGTCCGGCGGTCGTGGTGAAGCATCGTCCCCATGATGGGCCGGCATGGCAGGCTTTCCGATGACAGCGCGCCGGAACTGGACCATATGTTCGGCGCGGCCCTATGGTCCGCGTCAGACCAGATCGTGACGGACAGAGCGATGCCCAGCACCCACCACACCAAGGTTCTCATCATCGGCGCCGGTCCTGCCGGCTACACCGCGGCCATCTACGCGGCGCGCGCCAACCTGCAGCCGCTGATGGTGCAGGGCATGCAGCCGGGCGGCCAGCTCATGATCACCACCGACGTCGAGAATTATCCCGGCTTCGCCGACCCCATCCAGGGGCCGTGGCTGATGGAGCAGATGCAGAAGCAGGCGGAGCATGTCGGGACCAAGATGGTCTTCGACCTGATCACCGACGTCGACTTCAGCCAGCGCCCCTTCGTCTGCAAGGGCGACTCGGGCGACACCTACACCGCCGACAGCGTCATCATCGCGACCGGCGCGCAGGCCCGCTGGCTGGGCATCTCCAGCGAGGAGATCTACCGCGGCTTCGGCGTGTCGGCCTGCGCCACCTGCGACGGCTTCTTCTTCCGTGGCAAGGAGATCGCGGTGATCGGCGGCGGCAACTCCGCGGTGGAGGAGGCGCTGTACCTCACCAACCACGCCTCCAAGGTGACGGTCATCCACCGCCGCGACAGCTTCCGCGCCGAGCGGATCATGCAGGACCGGCTGTTCCGCAACCCCAAGATCGAGGTGGTCTGGGACAGCGTGGTCGAGGAGATCGTCGGAGAGGGCGACGGGTCCCTGGGCAACCCGCGCGGCGTCACCGGCGTGCGCGTGAAGAACGTGAAGTCGGGCGAGGAGCGGGTGATCCCGGTGGCCGGCGTCTTCGTCGCCATCGGCCATGTCCCGGCCACCGCCGTCTTCCAGGGCAAGGTGGAGACCGACTCTGAGGGCTACATCGTCACCGCCCCCGATTCGACGGCCACCAACGTGCCGGGCGTCTTCGCCGCGGGCGACGTGAAGGACAAGATCTACCGGCAGGCCGTCACCGCCGCCGGCATGGGCTGCATGGCCGCCCTGGAGGCCGAGCGCTGGCTGGCCCACCACGAGGGCGAGCCGAGCCCGGCGGGCAACTGGTAACCCGTTGGCGGGGGCCGGGCGACCGGTCCCCCATCCCGCCCGGCCCCCATCCCGCCCTGATTAATCAGCGCCGGCTCATCATCCCATCGACGCTGAACCGCCCGGCCCCGGCGGCGATCAGCGCGAGGAAGCCGCCGATGATGGCGAGGTTCTTCATGAACTGGATGCGCTGCATCCCCTGGGCCTCCGGCGGGTAGGTCCAATAGCGGTGGGCGATCAGCGTCGCCATGATGGTGAAGAGGACCACCGCCGCCGCGGCCAGCCGCGTCCAGGCCCCCAGCACCACGGCCAGACCGCCGAAGCACTCCACCGCGCCGCCCAGCGCGGCCAGCAGCATCGGCATGGGCAACCCCTGCCCTTCCAGGTTCCCGGCGAAGGCGCCGAGGTCCATCAGCTTGCCGAAGCCGCTCTGCACGAAAATCGCCCCGATCAGCAGCCGCGCGGCCAGCAGCAGGAGATCCTGCCCGCCCGTCGCCGCCCGGTCCGCTCCCCGGGTCCTGTCGAAATTGTAGGAGGCCATGGCGCCCTCTCCCGCGTCCGTCGGACATACCTGGAGAACGCGCGGCCCCGCCCTGTTGTTTCGCCCCCTGTTCTTTTGTCCGGCCCCAAAGGACGGGGCGCCGCCCCGAAGGACGGCGCCCCGCCGAATCACAAAGTCCAAGCGCGAACCGCCGTGGTGACGACTACTCCAGCATGGAGCGCAGCATCCAGGCGGTCTTCTCGTGGATCTGCAGGCGCTGGGTCAGCAGGTCGGCGGTCGGCTGGTCGTTGGCCTCCTCGGCGGTCGGGAAGACTTTCCGGGCGGTGCGGGCCACGGCCTCATGCCCCTCGACGAGCTGGCGCAGCATCTCCTGCGCGTTCGGAACGCCCTGCTCCTCCTTGATCGAGGCGAGCTTGGTGAACTGCGAGAAGCTGCCCGGCGCCGGATAGCCGAGCGCGCGGATGCGCTCCGCCACCTCGTCCAGGGCGGTCCACAGCTCCGTGTATTGGGTCATGAACATGGTGTGGAGCGTGTTGAACATCGGCCCCGTGACGTTCCAGTGGAAGGAATGCGTCTTCAGATACAGGGCGAAGGTGTCGGCCAGCACGTTGTTCAGGCCTTCGGCGATGGCCTTGCGGTCGGCTTCCGCAATCCCGATGTCGATCTGCATGGTTTCTCAATCCTCCGAGGGGTTGTCTTCCATTCTTGGCTGCAATCGAGGCTACGCCCCGCTGCGCCCCGGGTAAAGACCCTACTTTAGAAACTTTCTAAAAAGCAGCCCTGCGCAACCCGCATGCCCCGGCATGCCGTGAAGGCCACCCCGACAAGCTTGGGCGCGCCCGGTGCGGGTCAAGATGTGCGCCGCAACAGCACCCGTATCAAGCGCCCCGAAGGCCCGGCCCCGCGGCGTCAATGGTACAGGCCGACATAGGCGACCAGATCCTGGCCCTGCACGCGCTTCACGAAGGTGGTTTTCGGCTCGATCCGGTTGCTGGCCGGGTTCAGCCAGCGGTAGTCCACCCAGCCCTCGCCCGAGTCCCGCGCCACCGACAGGATGTCGCGCACGATGTCGCGCCCGTCCGGGTCCTTCACATTGATCACGCTCATCCCGACTCCGGCGGGCCGGGGCGGATAGACCTTCCACACCCCGGCGAAGTCGATGACCGTGACGTAGAGCGCGCCGTGCCGGAATTCGCCGTCGCGGTTGAACGCCGCCGCCGCCGCCTCCAGCCCCCGTGCGGCGATGAGCTCCGCCGCCTTCAGCGCGACGGCGCGGACCTGCTCGCGCTCCGGATCGCCGGGCTGGGCGAGGACGCCCGCCGGGCGGACCGGCGCGATCAGAAGGGCGGCCAGCAAAACCCACAAGACGCGGAGCGGCGGCGTTCGGACGAAGGCGCTCGGAGCAAATCTCGTGGCAGAATTCATGGCAAATCCCCCGGACCGGCCACTGCGGAAACGTGGCGCGGAAACGTGATGCGGAAAAGGGCGCCGATCGGTTCGCCCACTGTCGAAAGAAAGTCGGTGTTCGGCAATCGGGCATCCTGCGGCCTATTGCCGCAAAGTTCCGCGCGCGCCACACTGTCCGCAGCGTCCGGAACCACCAAGGCCCGCCCAGCCTCCGCCGATCCCTCGGCCCCATCCAACGGAGCGCGCCGGCCCGGACCGCATTTGGGAGGAGCATCGCATGCGCATCGCAATCATGGGGGCGGGCGCGGTCGGCGGCTATTTCGGCGCGCGCCTCGCGGCAACCCGCGGAGCCGAGGTGCATTTCATCGCCCGCGGCCCCGCATCTGGAGGCCATCCGCCGCGACGGCCTGCGCATCGAGAGCGAGGCCGCCCCCTGCATCTGACCGACGTCCGGGCGACCGACGACCCGGCGACGATCGGGCCGGTCGACCTCGTTCTGTTCGCCGTCAAGCTGTGGGACACCGACCGCGCGGCGGAGGCCTGCCGCCCGCTGGTGAAGCCCGGCACCGTGGTCGTCACCGTGCAGAACGGGGTCACCGGCCTGGACACGCTGTGCCAGATCCTGGGGCGGGAGCATGTGGCGGGCGGGGTCGCCCACATCGGTGCCACCATCGCCGCCCCCGGCGTGATCCGCCACACCGGCACCCTGGCCCGCCTGACCTACGGGGAACTGGACGGGCGCCCCTCCCCCCGGCTGACCGCCTTCCACGCGCTGGCCGAGGCGGCCGGGTTCGAGGCGGTGCTGTCCGCGGCGATCCTGCGCGCGCAGTGGGAGAAGTTCGCCTTCCTGGCGCCCTTCAGCGGCGTCACCGCCCTGACCCGCCAGCCCGCCGGGGTGATCCGCCGCGTGCCGGAAAGCCGCGCCCTGTTCCTCGACGCGGTGGCCGAGGTCGCCCGGCTGGCCCGCGCCCGCGACGTGGATCTGGGCACCGGCATCGTCGCCCGCGTCGAAACCCTGCTCGACGGCCTGCCGCCCGCCATGACCTCGTCCATGCTGAACGACCTGACGCGGGGCGGGCGGCTGGAGCTGCCCTGGCTGTCCGGGGCAGTGGTGCAGCTGGGGTCGGAGCTGGGGGGTGCCGACGCCCGTCCACCGGGTGGTCGCGGCGGCCCTGGCGCCCTACGCCGACGGCCCGCCATAACGGGACACCCCACCGGGGGCGGCGTGACGTCATGCCGCCCCTTTTTTCCATCGACAGCTCCCCCCGCCACGGGTGGACCATAACCTTGAAAAGGCACCGTTTTTAAAGCACCGGACCAGTCCGGCACCCTGTCAGGGCCACGCGCGCCGCCGGTGCTTCCGGCCACAGCGTCCCACCCGGCCCACCCAGGCCACCCGGCGTTCCGGCCTATGCCCACACGGGAAGACGCCATACGGGAGGTGTGCATGCCCCATACACAGATCCAGACGGCCCGCTGCGCCGCGCTGGTCGGCCCCTATCTCAGCGGCAAGACATCGCTTCTGGAAAGCCTGCTGTCCGCCGCCGGGGCGACCACGCGCAAGGGCAGCGTCCGCGACGGCAACGCGGTCGGCGACAGTTCCCCCGAGGCCAAGGCCCGGCAGATGAGCGTCGAGGTCAACGTCGCCTCCTTCGAGTTCCTGGGCGAGCGCTGGAGCGTGCTCGACTGCCCCGGTTCGGTGGAGCTGGCCTGCGAGACGCAGAACGCCCTGATGGTGGCGGACGTCGCCGTGATCGTGGCCGAGGCGGCGCCGGAAAAGGCCGTGCTGCTCGCCCCCTGTTCAAGTTCCTCGACGACAACCGCATCCCGCACCTGCTGTTCATCAACAAGGTGGACAGCCTGGGCGACCTGCGGGTGCGCGACGTGGTGCAGGCCTATCAGGCGGTGTCGGCGCGCAAGCTGGTGCTGCGCGAGGTGCCGATCCGCGAGGGCGGCAAGATCACCGGCTTCGTCGATCTGGTCAGCGAGCGCGCCTGGCACTTCAACCCGCACAAGCCGTCCAACCTCGTCCAGATCCCCGACAGCCTGAAGGACCGCGAGCACGAGGCCCGGCAGGAGATGCTGGAGGCGGTGGCCGACTACGACGACGCGCTCCTGGAAAAGCTGCTGGAGGACGTCGCCCCCGACACGCAGGAGGTCTACGACCGGCTGGCCAGGGAGCTGGCCGACGACCTGATCGTCCCGGTCTTCTTCGGCTCGGCCGAGAACGACAACGGCATCCGCCGCCTGCTGAAGGCGCTGCGCCACGAGGGGCCCGACGTCGCCACCTCGGCGGAGCGCGCCGGCATCCCCGCCGACGCGACGGTGGCCGCCCAGGTCTTCAAGACGCTGAACGGCTCCCACGCCGGCAAGATCAGCCTCGCGCGGGTCTGGCGCGGCACCGTCAACGACGGCATGACGCTGGGCGGGGAGCGGGTGTCCGGCGTCTTCCGCATGATGGGCCACACTCAGGAGAAGCTGTCCCAGGCGGCGGTTGGCGAGGTGGTGGCGCTCGGCCGGCTGGACAAGGCGGCGACCGGCGACCTGCTGACCGACAAGGGCAACGCCGGCCGGTCGGCGCCGTGGCCGGAGCTGCCGCCGCCCGTCTTCGGCCTCGCCCTGCACGCCCAGAACCGCAACGACGAGGTGAAGCTGACCGCCGCCATCCAGAAGCTGGTGGAGGAGGACCCGTCGCTGAGGCTGGAGCAGTCCACCGACACCGGCGAGCTGGTGCTGTGGGGCCAGGGCGACATCCATCTCCAGATCGCCATGGACCGGCTGCGCAACAAGTTCAACGTCACGGTCAGGGGCGTGCCGCCGCAGGTGCCCTACCGCGAGTCGATCCGCAAGGGCACCGCCCACCACGCCCGCTACAAGCGGCAGACCGGCGGCCACGGCCAGTTCGCCGACATCCATGTGGAGGTCAAGCCGCTGCCCCGCGGCACCGGCTTCCAGTTCGAGGACGGCATCGTCGGCGGCGTCGTGCCGCGCCAGTTCATCCCGGCGGTGGAGACCGGCGTGCGCGACTACGCGGTGCGCGGGCCGCTGGGCTTCCCCGTGGTGGATTTCGCGGTGAAGCTGACCGGCGGGCAGTTCCACGCCGTGGACAGCTCCGAGATGGCCTTCAAGACGGTGGCGCGGCAGGCGATGAGCGAGGCGCTGCCGGCCTGCGAGCCGGTGCTTCTGGAGCCGATCCTGACCGTCTCCATCGCCGTGCCCAGCGACTTCACCTCGAAGGTGCAGCGGCTGGTCAGCGGGGGCGGCGCGGTCAAATCCTCGGCTACGACGCGCGCCCCGGCTGGCAGGGCTGGGACGAGGTGAAGGCCTATCTGCCGCAGGCCGAGATGCACGACCTGATCGTCGAGCTGCGCTCCCTGTCGCTCGGCGTCGGCACCTTCACCTGGAGCTTCGAACGGTTGCAGGAGCTGACCGGCAAGGCCGCCGACAAGGCGGTGGAGATCCGCAAGGAAACGCTGGCCGCGCAGTAACCGGCGGCGTGGGGGTGCGCGGGGCCGGGGGCGCGTCCTCCGGCCCCCTTTCCATGGCCAGACGGCGCGCAGCGGTCTTGCGGGCGCAAGACCGGAGAAAGAAAATCAGCTCAACAATAAATCAGTGCGCAAAACAATATGTAAGTCTTTCATAGCCCGCCATGTGATGAGGGCAAGAGTGCGATGCATCGATTGCGCTTCTGGTATTTGGTATACCAAGATACAGTGTCGTCATCGAACGACGGAGATGATCATGACCTACGCGACTGTGACCCATCTGCATGCCAACCAGAACGGCACGAAGGGTTCGACGTTCCTGCAGGCCTTCAAGTCCTTCATGAACGCCTGGTGCGAAAAGTCCCGTCTGTACGGGAGTCCTGTGAACATGCCTTGCGGACATCCGGACGACACCGGACGACGAAAGGGCCGCGATCCAGTCGCGGCCCTTTCTGATTCCAGCGCCATTAAAACCCGCGCGTTTTTTTTTGTTGTTCGACGCCGTCACACCGATACGGCGTCAATCCGACGTCTCCGTCGCGATCCACAGATGACGGCGGGTCCCACGCGGAGGCCGGTTCATGTTGGCTGGCCGTCCCCAGGGCCGCACGGGAGCGATGAGGGCGCCCGGGTCCCGGTGGCTTCCCCACACCGCGGTCAGCAGGGTCGCGATGCCGGTCGCGGCGAAGGTGGCAAGGCACAGCGCCACGGCGAGTGTGATCGGATCCAGAACCATGGACGCTCCCGCAGAAACTGGTCGGCGCGCCGGCTTCAGGCAGCGCAATCCTCTGAGGCAACACCCCGACAACAGATTGGCCGGCGCGCGTTGCACGGCTTCCCGCTCGCCTTAACCTTCAGCATAGATGTTTTCAGTTCCGCGGGACCCGCGCTTTTTTCACAGGGCGGCAAACCACAGGAACCGGCGCGGTTCCTTCGCGCCGAGCCGTCCGGCTTTAAAATTCACTCAGCTATTGGATTAAAAACCTAGCCGATGCGTCTCCCGCGCCATTGCCGCCGCAGGATCTGGCGGGCGCGACCATCAGATTTCATCCCAGAAGATGTCAAAAAAATTTTGTCTTCATAATACTGATACGAGAAAAGGCTGCCCCTGACTCAACAGGGACAGCCTTTGGGGGAGGTGACGCAGCGGGCGGCCCAAGCTCGCTGAGTCCATTGGCATATGGATGCATCCGTTAACCTGCGCAACCAAGCGATTTGGTCATGAATTCCTTTTCATGATTCACGGATTAATCATAGCCGATGTGGGTAGAGGTGGTTTTAGTCCCGAGATTTGATTTTTTTTCTGAGTCTGAAAAACGCCCCGCTCTCCCAGATTTTTTTCCTACACCTCGCTGATATTTGGCATACCAAACTATGGCGTGCGGGAAACCAGCCCCTGCAGCAAAGCACGGATCGGAAAAGGAGCCGGACGGAAACGGGCCGAAAATTTCTCGAACGGCCCGACGCCAATCGACAGGCCAATCCTAGGGAGGAACGGGAATGAGCGTCAGCTCGACGAACAGCGCGGCCATCGACGCCGATGGCCCATACGGCGCCGCCGCGGACGGCAGCGCCAGGAAGGTCATCCGGTTGGAAGCCCCCGGCACTGGCTTCATGGACACCTGGAAGGCCATGGGGCCCGGCATCGCCGCGGCGATGACCGGCATCGGCGCCAGCCACATCATGCACGCGCCGACCGCCGGCGCGCTGTACGGCTACGATCTGCTGTGGGTGATCCTGGCCGCCTACATCATCAAATACTGCGCCTTCGAATTCGCCCACCGCTACACGATGGTGAAGGGCGAATCCATCATCAACGCCTACCACCGCGTCGGCACTTGGCCGCTGTGGTTCATGATCTTCCAGGGCTTCGCCAACACCGTGGGCATCGCCGGCCGCGCGCTGGGCTGCGCGGCGCTGATGTGGGCCGCCTTCCCCTTCATGTCGCTCCAGCTCTGGGCGGTCGCCATCCTGCTGCTGACCGTGGGCATCCTGTGGATGGGCAGCTACAAGGCGGTCGAGGGCATCTGCAAGATCCTCATCATCGTCTTCGCCGTGTCCTGTTTCGTGGCCTTCGCGCTCCAGGCCCCGCCGCCGGGCGAGTATCTGTCGCGCCTGCTGCCGACCCTGCCGCCGATCGGCTCGATGATGCTGTTCGGCGCCATGTTCGGCTATTTCCCGACCACGCTGGAGGTCGCGCCCATGCAGTCGAACTGGGCCGTCGACAAGAAGGCCGGCATGGTTAAGGTCAACGAGATGCGGGCCCAGGGGCACACCGTGCACCTGGACCCCAACTACATGAAGAACAGCCTGATCCTGTTCAAGCGCGACATGAACATCAGCTACATCATCTCGATGCTGTCGGGCATGATCTTCCCTGATCGTCGGCGCCGTGGTGCTGCACCCGCAGGGGCTGGTGCCCAAGGGCTCGGAGATGGGCACGACCATCGCCAGCATCTACACCGACACCTTCGGCGCCTGGATCTTCCCGGTCATCATCGCCGGCGGCGTGGCCGCCCTGTTCTCCACCGTCTTCACCTACTTCGACGGTCAGGCCCGCCTGTTCGAGGAATGCGTGGTGCGTCTGAAGCGCGACTGGGACACCGCGGCGATCCGCAAGCTGCTCTACCGCGGCATGCAGGTGGTGTGGCTGGTCGCCGGCATCGCGGTGGTCTACGGCCTGCCCGAGCCGATCTTCGTGGTCCAGCTCGCCTCGGTCATGGCGCTGGTCTTCTCGCCGGTCCTGTTCTGGCTGACCATCAAGGCGGTCAAGGACAACTTCACCAGCGATTTCGAGCGCGATCTTCTGCCGAGCAAGGTCCAGTTCGCCTGGGCCTGGGGCGGAACGATCAGCTTGGTCGGCTTGACGCTCTACGTCCTCATCACGAAGTTCCTCATGTGACGACGCGCGGCTGAAAATGATGTGCGGCGAATAAGAAACTTGCGTGGGCGTCATGGCGAAGCCGCCATGACGCCACATTCTTTTCACAAATTGCTGTTTCACGAACTTCCCGGCAATCCCGCCCCTCCGACCAAACCAGAAAAGGAAACAAGCGCCATGGATGCTCACAGGCAACCCGCCGGCCGGCGCCCGGCTGCTTTCATCCGGGACTTCATGAGCAACGAGGCCTCGGGCGGCATCCTGCTGATGGTCGCCGCGGCGCTGGCCCTGGTGGTGGCGAACTCCCCCCTCGCCACCGCCTATTTCGACACGCTGCACACCTACATTCTCGGCCGCTCAGCGTCGGCCATTGGATCAACGACGGGCTGATGGCGGTCTTCTTCCTGCTGGTCGGGCTGGAGATCAAGCGGGAGATGCTGGACGGCCAGCTGTCCACCTGGTCGTGCCGCATCCTGCCCGGCGTCGCCGCGGCGGGCGGCATGCTGGTGCCGGCGCTGGTCTATCTCGGCCTTCAACGCCGGCAACCCCGCCACGGTCAACGGCTGGGCGATCCCGGCGGCGACCGACATCGCCTTCGCGCTCGGCGTGCTCTCGCTGCTCGGGCCGCGCGTTCCGGTCTCGCTCAAGATCTTCCTGACGGCCCTGGCGATCATCGACGATCTGGGCGCGGTCATCATCATCGCCCTGTTCTACACCGCCGACCTGTCCCTGCCGGCGCTCGGCGTGGCGGCGCTGCTCCTGGCGGCGCTGATCGGGCTGAACCGGTTCGGCGTGCGTTCCCTCCTGCCCTATCTGGTCCTCGGCGCGGGCCTGTGGGGCGCGGTTCTGCTGTCCGGCGTGCACGCGACGCTGGCGGGCGTGACCCTGGCCCTGACCATCCCGCTGCGTCCCTCCTCCGGCCAAGCGACGACCCGCACGCGCCGCTGCTCCGGCTGGAGCACGGCATCCATCCCTGGGTGGCCTTCCTGATCGTCCCGGTCTTCGGCTTCGCCAACGCGGGCGTGTCCTTCGCCGGGATGGACGCCTCGATCCTCACCGGCTCGCTGCCGCTGGGCATCGCGCTCGGCCTGTTCCTCGGCAAGATGGTCGGCGTGTTCGGGACCGCCTGGCTGACCATCCGGCTGGGCTTCGCCGGCATGCCGGCCGGCGCCAGCACCGCGCAGCTCTACGGCGTCGCCCTGCTCTGCGGCATCGGCTTCACCATGAGCCTGTTCATCGGCGCGCTGGCCTTCCCGACCTCGCCGGAGCTGGGCGACGCGGTGAAGGTGGGCGTCTTCGCCGGCTCGCTCCTGTCGGCGACGGCGGGCGCCGTGGTCCTGCGGCTGGTGTCGGCCAAGGACGCCGCGCCGGCCCTGAACGCCGCAGGGGCCGACCGCGGCGCGTGACCGGGAGGGGGCCTCCGGGCCCCCTCGCCTGCCCCCCAATTCGCATCGGCCGTGAAGGTCGGCGCCGTTAAAGCGGATTGCAATCCGCTTTGGATCGCGACGGCGGTCCCGGCCGCACATGCGGCCGAAGCCCGCCGGCAAGTGAGGCGATGTGAGTTCTAAAGCGAACGGAAGTTCGCTTTAGCAGGCTGCGGAAAAAAAGGCTGTGCCTGGCCGGCCTGTCGTGATTCTCTCCGATCGTTGAGAATACTGCTGGCGATGGGATGATGCGGGGATCGGACGACCACAGCGAGGGCCTGTTCAGCTATGTAAGCTGTGAGGCCCGTGTTCCAGCGAGCCATCCTCTGCGAGCGATCCGGGCCATCGTGGATGAAGCGCTGGAGGTGATGTCGCCAGCCTTCGAGGGTCTGTACTCCAAGATCGGGCGGCCGTCGATCCCGCCGGAGAAGCTGCTGCGGGCGCTGCTGCTCCAAGCCTTCTACTCGGTGCGCTCGGAACGTCAGTTGATGGAGCAGCTTGACTACAACCTGCTGTTCCGCTGGTTCGTCGGCTTGTCGATGGATGCCCCGGTTTGGGACGTGACGGTGTTCACCAAGAACCGTGAACGTTTGCTGGCCGGCGACGTGGCGGCCAAGTTCCTGGCCACCGTGCTGGGCCAGCCGAAGGTCAAGGCGCTGCTGTCGGATGAGCATTTCTCGGTGGACGGCACGCTGATCGAGGCCTGGGCGTCGGTGAAGAGCTTCCGGCCCAAGGACGGCAGCGGCGAGCCGCCGGGGGCGGGGCGCAACGGCGACCGCGACTTCCATGGCGAGAAGCGGTCCAACGAGACCCATGCGTCGACCAGCGATCCCGAGGCGCGGTTGTACCGCAAGGGCAACGGGCAGCCTGCGAGGCTGGCCTTCATGGGCCATGCGTTGATGGAGAACCGTCACGCCTTGGTGGTGAATGTCCGGCTCACCGCGGCCACCGGTCTGGCTGAACGCGAAGCGGCGGTTTCCATGGTCGAGGCCATCCCCGGCCGCCACCGCATCACGGTGGGCGCCGACAAGGCTTACGACACCAAGGATTTCGTGGCGAACATGCACGAGTTGGGCGCCGCTGCGCATGTCGCGCAAAACACGAGCAACCGCCGCTCGGCGATCGACGGCCGGACCACCCGCCACCCCGGCTACGCCGTCAGCCTAGAATCCGCAAGCGGATCGAGGAGGTGTTCGGCTGGATCAAGGGAGCCGGCTTGCGCAAAACGCGTCATCGCGGCACGGCCCGCGTCGGTTGGATGTTCACCTTGACCGCCGCCGCCTACAACCTGATCCGGCTACCCAAGCTGCTGGCGGCGGCATAATCACGCCCGGAGTCCGCCTCAACGGCGGCTCCGGGCGTCTCAGAGCACGAAAAGGCGCTCCATTCTCACAAAAACGGGCGTCAGAAACGCCATTTTCAAGCCTCAGCGGAGCCAAAAAGCCAGAATATGTTCGTTTTTCCGCGACCTGTTAGGGGTGGATCATCAAGGGTGATAGTCCGGATCGTCGGGCTCGTTGGGCGTCATCGCGACGACCTCCTCGGAGGTCGGGGTGCTCCAGCCGCTCAGCTTGGAAATCCAGGCGTTGCCCGCGATCTTGGTCCAGCCATTGCCATTCCATTTGTAGTGGACATGGGCGCGCACCGTGATCGGGTCCGTGCCCTCGACGGCGACGTTCGGCCATTGGATGGTCAGGGTGTACTGGTAGCCCAGCTTGACCCAGTCCGCCTGTGGCACCTTCACGAAGAAGGGATTGCCATCGTCGGGACCCGGATTGGCCAGAAGGGAGGTGGCTGCGGCAATCTTCCGCTGGTTCGGTGGGACATAAGGCATCGTCGTGATGCTCCTGATCGTTGTTCTCCAAAGGCGACACCGGCGATGACGGCGCGACCCCGTACCACAGACGACCACACGCACAAGGCGTGAAAGCCCCTTCGATCCGGCACATAAGAAAAGGGCCGGAGGCTTTCGCCCCCGGCCCTTTCTCCGACGACCGGCCTTGACGACCGGTCAAAAGCCGCCGGAGATCAGTCCTTCAGATTGCCGCAGGCGCGCTGAATGCGCTTGCAGGCCTCTTCCAGGGCCTCGGTGCTGGTCGCGTAGGAGATGCGGAAGTGCGGGGCGAGGCCGAAGGCCGAACCCTGGACGACCGCAACGCCTTCCGACTCCAGCAGGTAGGTGACGAAATCCTCGTCGGTCTCGATCACCTTGCCGTCCGGCGTCGTCTTGCCGATGGTGCCGGCGCAGGACGGGTAGACGTAGAAGGCGCCTTCCGGCTTCGGGCAGGAGATGCCCTTGGCCTGGTTCAGCATCGACACCACGAGATCGCGGCGCTGGGCGAACACCGCCGCGCGCTCCGCGATGAAGTCCTGCGGACCGTTCAGGGCCTCGACGGCGGCGGCCTGGGCGATGGAGGTCGGGTTGGAGGTCGACTGGCTCTGGATCACGCCCATCGCCTTGATCAGCGCCTTCGGGCCGCCGGCGTAGCCGATGCGCCAGCCGGTCATGGCGTAGGACTTCGACACGCCGTTGACGGTCAGCGTGCGGTCGTACAGCGCCGGCTCGACCTGGGCCGGGGTCACGAACTCGATGCCGTCGTAGAGCAGGTGCTCATACATGTCGTCGGTCATCACCCAGACCTGCGGGTGCTTCACCAGCACGTCGGTCAGGGCCTTCATCTCGTCGCGCGTGTAGGCGGCGCCCGACGGGTTGGACGGGGAGTTCAGGATCAGCCACTTGGTCTTCGGCGTGATCGCCTTCTCCAGGTCGGCGGGCTGCAGCTTGAAGCCCTGCTCGGCCGGGCAGGAGACGAAGACCGGCGTGCCTTCCGCCAGCTCCACCATGTCCGGGTAGGACACCCAGTAGGGGGCCGGGATGATGACCTCGTCGCCGGGATTCAGCGTCGCCATCAGGGCGTTGTACAGCACCTGCTTGCCGCCGACGCCGACCGTGATCTGGTCGGGAGCGTAGGTCAGGCCGTTCTCGCGCTCGAACTTGGCGCAGATGGCCTTCTTCAGCGCGGGCGTGCCGTCCACGGCGGTGTACTTGGTGTCGCCGGCCTGGATGGCCTTGACGGCGGCGTCCTTGATGTTGTCGGGGGTGTCGAAGTCCGGCTCGCCGGCGCCGAGGCCGATGACGTCGCGACCGGCCGCCGCAAGCTCGCGGGCTTTCTGGGTGACGGCGATGGTCGGCGAGGGCTTGATGCGCGACAGACGGGACGCGATGATCGACATGGCGTACTGGCCCCTATGACGAAGGTGGCGGAAGGTTGGGGTGAGAACTTGGTATGACCGCGCGAACGCGACGCGGGACCTTACTTCCGCCTTATTGCTCTTGCAAGCCGATCACTCCCCGAGCGGGGCGGTTTCCCGGCAGACGGACGCACCGTCCGGCGCAAAGGCCGGATGCTGCACCGCACAGGCCCGGCTTGACAGCCCGCGCCGCGAACGGGGTATCTTACCTCTTTCTAATCAAAACCCACCATCCGGAGGATCTGCATGCTCACCCGCGTCACGCTGGCCGCCACGGCCGCCCTGCTCCTCGTCGGTATCGGCGGCACGGCGATGGCCCAGGATTCGATCAAGGCGCGCAAGGACGGTTTCCAGACCAGCAAGAACGCGATGGCCGAGATCAAGGACCTGCTGGGGAGCGACAAGGTCGCCCAGGTCGGCCCGGCCGCCCAGCGCATGAGCGCCTTCGCCGCCCAGATCCCCACCCTGTTCCCGGCGGGCAGCGACAAGGGCGACACCAAGGCCAAGGCCGACATCTGGGCGAACAACGCCGACTTCACCGCCAAGGCCCAGGCCTACGAGGCGGCCGCCAAGGGGCTGGAAGCCGCCGCCGCGTCCGGCGACAAGGCCGCCACCGCCAAGCAGTTCGCCGCCGTGGGCGGCGCCTGCAAGGCCTGCCACGAGCGCTACCGCGCCGATTGATCCGGCAAGCCCGCGAACGCCTTCCCCGCCGGTTGCGGGGGAAGGCCCCGTGGGATCAGGAACCTCAGCCCGCCTGCACCACCGCCGCGACCAGCCCCGCCGCCGCGGCCAGCACCGCCAAGGCCAGGGCCGCCGGGCGGCGCTTCGGCGACTCGACCGGCGCATCCGCCGGGATCGCCTTCCGCCCCGTGACCATCGGGCGGATCAGATTGTCCCGCTTGACCAGCAGATAGGCCAGCACGGCCAGCACATGCACACCGATCAGGATCAGGATTCCGTCGGCCAGGATGCGGTGCAGCGTGCTGAAGCCCGCCACCACGCCACTCGACGCCAGCGCCACCAGCGGCCCGTCCACCAGGATGTCGTCGGAGGTGAAGAGGCCGGCCACCGCCTGGAGCGTCAGCGCCCCCAGCAGCGCCACCACCATCAGCCCGCCCATCGGGTTGTGCCCGACGACCGGCGCCGGCTCCTTCCCCCGCGACCGGCGCGGACCATTCCGCAGGCGTAGGCGAGGACGGCGCGCGGGCCCTTCACGAAATGGCTGAAGCGCGCCGTCTGGCTGCCGATCAGCCCCCAGACCAGCCGGAACAGCAGAAGCGCCAGGATCGCCTCCCCCGCCAGCATGTGGATGGTCATGCGGTCGGTCTTGGCGGAGACCACCGCAACCGCCACCAGAAGGACCAGGCTCCAATGAAACAGGCGCGTCGGCAAGTCCCAGACCGCCACCTCGCGCCGGCCCTTCGTCCGATTTGTGGTATTACCAGCAACCATGAATCACCCCTCGCTTCTTCTGTTCTTCCTTAGACTATGCCCCAAGGCGGTGCTTTTTGCCCGCATTTCCGAGAAAAAAGTGGCAATCGGGCGGTGCCCCGGCGCCACAGCACTGTCATTGCACTTGAAGAAGCGGTGGCACGGCGGATATGAGTTTCATCAAATCCAGCCCAACAAGGATGCCCGCGTCATGCCCGACAAGCAGCTTCTCCACCTCGTCTTCGGCGGTGAACTCGTCCGCCCCGACTCCGACCAGTTCGTCGACCCGACGAAGGTCCACATCGTGGGCATCTTCCCCAACTACGACGAAGCCTACAAGGCGTGGCGCGGCGCCACCGGGATGACCATCGACGACGCCCACACCCGCTACTTCATCGTGCATCTGCACCGGCTGCTCGATCCGTCGGCGGACGGGCACAAGCACGATTGACGGACGGCGGCAAAAAGGCGGCGCGGGGAACCCTCCGCGCCGCCGCCGCGTTGAGGACCCCCGATGGCGGTCTTCTTCACCAGCGACACGCATTTCGGCCACGCCGGCGCGCTCAGCCGCTTCCGCCGCCCCTTCGCGTCGGTCGCGGCGATGGACGAGGCCATGGCGGCCAACTGGAACGCCACCGTCGGCCCGGACGACGTGGTGTGGCACCTCGGCGACTTCGCCCTGCACCGCAAGCCGGACGACATGGCGGCGCTTCTGGAGCGCCTGCACGGCACCAAGCACCTGATCACCGGCAACAACGACGGCCCCGCCACCCTGGCCCTGCCCGGCTGGGCAAGCGTGCAGCCCTACGCGGAGCTTCTGCTGGACGAGCGGCGGCTGGTGCTGTGCCACTACGCCTTCCGCACCTGGAACGGCATGTACAAGGGCGCCCTGAATCTGCACGGCCACAGCCACGGCCAGTTGAAGGGCATGCCCCGGCAATTCGACGTCGGTGTGGACGTGTGGGATTTCCGCCCGGTCACCGTCGACGAGATTCTCCACTCACGGCAACGGACGAAGAAACGGGCATAGTCCACGCGCCACCCGCCGTGACCTTCCACAAGGAAAGGCCGACGCAGCGGGAATGGCGTGGATGGAATCCGATGAAATCGGTTGAGCCGGCTTGGTCTGGAGACCGGCTGCACCCAGCGGTTTGCTGAGAGAAGCTGGCGGAGAGCGAAGTCCGAGGCGGGGTTCCCTGGCCCCAATGTGGCTGACAAGAGACTGGTTCGGTCGGCGTCCGAGACCGTTCCACTGCTCAACAGGGGAAATACGGCTGGTGCGCTGACGTGGGTTGGCGTCAGGGGTGCCATTTGGTGCTGACATTTTCAGCCTTGCGGCGCGCTCAACCGATTCGGACGCCAATCGAAAACAGGGTATTCCTGTTCGCTGTATCCGCGGCCCTGAACGCCTTGCCCATCAACCTCCGGCCAAGCCCCGGCGGTGGAAATGGACATGAGCCTGCCCGAACCCGAATATACGATCTGCCGAACCCGCGGATTCCATCGGTGGTGCCGTCGTGGCGATGAGGCGCTACAGTTCGCGTCCGGCCGGGCCGCCGGGCGGCAAGGGACCTCGGGAGCGGTGATGGAAGCGTCATTGTGGATCGTCGCGCTGGGCGCAGCCGTGGCCGGGTTCGTTCAAGGCCTGTCGGGGTTCGCCTTCGGGATGGTGGCCATGTCCTTCTGGGCCTGGGGCCTCGACCCTCGGACTGCCGCCGTCCTGACGGTGTTCGGTGCCCTGACCGGGCAGGTGATCGCCGGCCTGTCGATGCGGCGCACGGTGCGCTTTTCCGGCCTGCTGCCGCTGCTGGCCGGCGGGCTGGCCGGAATCCCGCTGGGGGTCGCCATCCTGCCCCACATGGACGCCCGGCTGTTCAAGCTGGGGCTCGGAACCATGCTGGCGGTTTGGTGCCCGGTCATGCTGCTGTCCCGGCATCTGCCCACCCTGGCGCCGCGCCCGCGCGCAGCGGCGGCGGCGGATGCGGCGGTCGGGCTGGCCGGTGGCGTCATGGGCGGCCTCGGCGGCTTCACCGGAGTCGTGCCGGCCCTGTGGTACAGTTTGCGGCCTCTGGACAAGGACGGCCGCCGCGCCGCCATCCAAACCTTCAACCTCGTCACGCTCGGCGCCACCATGGCGGCCTACACGGCGTCCGGAACCGTGACCGCGGAGATGCTTCCCCTGTTCGCCGTGGTCGTGCCGTCCATGCTGCTGCCCATTCTGCTTGGCGGGCGGGTCTATATCGGCATCAGCGAGGCGGACTTCCGGCGGATCGTTCTGGCCCTTCTGACCGCGTCGGGCATCGCCATGCTGGCGGCCTCCCTGCCGTCCGTGCTGCCGCCGTCCGCAAGCTGATCGGTGGACACACGGCGGCGGCGTTTCCCCGAACGCTGGCATGGCAACGGTTAAACGCGCCGATTATTTACATATAAAATTAGTTATTGACACGCTTTAAACACATTACCAGTAATATCCATACTCTATTTATAGACATTCCGAAGGAAGACCGCTCCATGCCGTCGGACCTGATCGTTGCCGAAAGAGGGGCTTGGCGGCCCATGCCGGCCGTGCGCATGGCGCCTCGGCGTCCGGAGCGCGCCGCTTGGCTGACGGAACGGGCTGCGGCGCTGCTTCTTCCGCTGGTGGTGCCCGCCGTCCTGCTCGCGCTGTGGCAGCTTTCCGCCACGCACGGCTGGGTGTCGGTCCAGGCCCTCCCGCCGCCGGCCCTGGTGGCACAGACCCTGTTCGACCTGCTGTGGTCGGGCGACATCTTCGGGAATCTCTGGATCAGCCTGCGCCGCATCCTGTCGGGTTTCCTGATCGGCGGGCTCGCCGGCATGGCGCTCGGCGTCGCGATGGGGCTTTCGCCGCGGGTCGAGCATTACCTGAGCCCGCTGTTCCGCGCGGTCGCCCAGGTACCGTCCCTCGGCTGGCTGCCCTTTCTGATCCTGCTGGTCGGCATCGGCGAACCGCTGAAGTTCCTGATCATCGCCAAGGCCTGCTTCGTCCCGATGGCGCTGAACAGCTTCGAAGGCATCCGCAACATCCCGCCCTCCTTCCTGGAGGTGGCCCGCGTGTTTCGCCTCAGCCGCCGCGCGCTGGTGCTGAAGGTGGTGCTGCCCGCCACCCTGCCGCCGGTCTTCAGCGGCGTACGGCTGGCGCTGAGCCACGCCTGGATCGCCCTGGTGATCGTCGAGATGCTCGCCTCGACCGAGGGCATCGGCTACCTCACCGCCTGGGGCCGGACGCTGTTCCAGGTGGACGTCGTGATGGCCGGAATGGCGGTGATCGGCGTCGTCGGGCTGACGATGGACGCCGGTCTGAAGCGGATCGAGCGGCGCCTGCGCCGCTGGTCGCCGGCCCAAGCCTGAACGGACGGTGACGCGATGCCCGCCGCCCCGCCCCTTCTCCACGCGCCCGGCCCGCGGATCCGGCGCGGCGCGGTCCTTCCCGCCGCCCTCCTGCTGGCCTGGGCCACCGCCGCCCATTCCGGTCTGGTGAACGGCCATCTGCTGGTCCCGGTGGAGAAGCTCGCGCTGGTGCCCTTCCTGGACCCGCACGGCGTCCATCTTTGGCCGGGGCTGGTCGCCAGCCTCGCCCGCATGGCCGCCGGCTTCACCATCGGGGCCGCCGCGGGGCTGCTGCTGGGCATGGGCATGGGGTTGTCGCGCACGGCGGACCGCCTGTTCGGACCGACCTTCCACGCCGTGCGTCAGATCGCCCTCTACGCCTGGATTCCCTTGCTGACCGCGTGGTTCGGCAATGGAGAGCCGGCCAAGGTGGTGTTCATCGCGCTGTCCGCCTTCTTTCCCATGGTCCTGAACACGCAGGAGGGGCTGCGCACGGTGCCCGCCGCCTACCGCGAGGTGGCGCGCGTGCTGACCCTGTCGCGATGGCAGCTCGTGCGCCGGGTCCCTTCTGCCGGGGGCCATGCCGTCGATCGCCATCGGGGTGCAGTTGGCGCTGATCTACGCCTGGCTGGCCACGGTCGGGGCCGAATACGCCATGGGGCTGGGTCGGGGCGTCGGCACCCTGCTGTCGGAGGGGCGGGAGCATTTCCGCATGGACATCGTCCTCGTCGGCGTCCTGACGCTGGCGCTGGTCGGCTTCGCCATCAACGCCGCCTTCGGGCGGATCTTCGCGCGCGCCCTGCGCTGGCGCGGACCCGCCCGCTGAAAAGGACACCGTCATAATGACCACCCCCGGCTCCCTCGACCTGCGCGCGGTCGGCAAGACCTACGCGGTCGACGGCCGCCCGCTGACCGTGCTCCAGGACATCGACCTGCGCATCGAGCCGGGCGAGTTCCTGGCCATCGTCGGCGCCAGCGGCTGCGGCAAGTCCACGCTGCTGCGCCTGATCATCGGGCTTGACGACGGCTACGACGGGGACATCCTGCTCGACGGCCGCCGCATCACCGGGCCGGGGCTGGAGCGCGGCATCGTCTTCCAGGAGCACCGCCTGTTCCCCTGGCTGACGGTAGAGGAGAATGTCGGCATCGGGCTGGAGGCCACCGCGGTCCCCGCCGCCGAGAAGCAGCGCGCCATCCGCGAACACATCGACCTCGTGGGGCTGAGCGGATTCGAGAAGGCCTATCCCTACCAGCTTTCCGGCGGCATGGCGCAGCGCGCGGCGATCGCCCGCGGCCTGGTCAACCGCCCGGAGATCCTGCTCCTGGACGAGCCGCTCGGCGCGCTCGACAGCCTGACCCGCGCGCATTTGCAGGACGAGCTGCTGCGCATCTGGAAGCAGGAGAACGTCACCGCGCTGCTGGTCACCCACGACGTGGAGGAGGCCGTCTATCTCGCCGACCGCGTCGTGGTGATGGAGCCGCGTCCGGGCCGCATCCGCCGCGTCCTTCCGATCGATCTGCCCCGCCCGCGCGACCGCGCCGCGCCGGCCTTCGCCGCCGTCAAGGAGTCGATCATCCAAGAGTTGAGGCGCTGATTCCACACATGAATCGACAGGCCAGACACAAACAAGCAGAGAGTCCCATGCCGTTGACGCCGTCCGCCAGCATTGCGCCGGGAACCAAGGCCCCTCCGTTCAATCTGCCCAACCCGCATGGCCATCGCATCGGGCTGCATGATTTTCCGGAGGCCAGGGCCGTCCTGATCGCCTTCATCTCCAACCGCTGCCCCTATGTGCAGGCGATTCGCGAAGCCTTCGCCGCTCTGGCGCAGGACTACGAGCCGCGATACGCGCTGAGCGCCTGACACCCGCCCGCATCGCCTTCCCGGTCAATCCTCCCGAACTTGGCGCCCCGTCCGCGGGGCGCGCTCTTTCTTCGGCTGGCCCCCTGTTTTCCTTCCCCCTTTACTCTCACGGAGTTCCCAGGAATGGCCGATCCCTCGACGCTGACCCTTGATGCCGACGTGCTCGTCCTCGGCGGCGGTCCGGCGGGGACCTGGGCGGCCATCGCCGCGGCGGAGGCGGGCGCAAAGGTCGTGCTGGCCGACAAGGGCTATGTCGGCACCAGCGGCGCCACCGCCCCGTCCAACACCGGGGCCTGGTATCTGCCCCCCGATCCGGGCCGCCGCGAGGCGGTCATTGCCCAGCGCTGGCCGGGCACGCTGGGGCTGGCCGACCGCGGCTGGATGGAGTGTGTGATGGAGCTGTCCTGGCGCCGCATCGACCAGCTGGCGGACAGCGGCTATCCCTTTCCGGTGGACGAAGCCGGCAGGCCCTACCGCGCCAACCTGCGCGGCCCGGACTACATGCGCTTCATGCGGCAGCTCGTCGGGAGGGCCGGCGTGCGCATCCTCGACCACGCGCCGGGGTTGGAGCTTCTGCTCGACGGCGACGGCCGCGTCGCCGGGGCCGCCGGGCGCCGCCGCAACAGTGGCGAAATCTGGCGCGTCCATTCGGGAGCGGTGGTGATCGCCACCGGTGGCTGCGCCTTCCTGTCCAGGGCGCTGGGCTGCAACGTGCTGACCGGCGACGGCCTGCTGATGGCGGCGGAGGCCGGGGCCGACCTGTCGGGCATGGAGTTCTCCAGCGTCTACGGCCTCGCCCCGCTGGGCAGCGCGGTCACCAAGGGCCTGCCCTTCTTCTGGGCCAGCTTCACCCACGAGGACGGCACGCCGGTCGAGACGCAGGGCGACCGCGCCGGTACGGTGGCCGGCGCGCTGGTCCAGGGCCGCCCGGTCTACGCCGTGCTCGATCGGGCGGACGAGGCGTTGCGCGGCTGGCTGCGCAAGAGCCAGCCCAACTGCTTCCTGCCGTTCGACCGTGCCGGCATCGACCCCTTCACCCAGCGCTTCCCCGTGAATCTGCGGCTGGAAGGCACGGTGCGCGGCACCGGCGGCATCCGCCTGACCGGGGAGGATTGCGCCACCCTGGTGCCCGGCCTCTACGCGGCGGGCGATGCGGCGACGCGGGAGGACATCGGCGGCGCCAACACCGGGGCCGGCGGTCCCAACGCCTCCTGGGCCATCGCCACCGGAGCGCTCGCCGGTCAGGGGCGGCACGCTTCGCCCGGGGGACGGCGGGGCGGGACCGGCGGCGCTTCGCGGCTGGAACGGCGGGGCTCCGCCCCGGCGGACGTGAAGCCTCTGGCTTCGCTCCCGACGAGGTGGTCCGCGCCACCCAGGCGGAGGTGCTTCCGCTCGACCGCAACTACTACCGCAGCGGGGCGGGGCTCGACGCCTCGCTCGCCGTGCTGGACGGGCTGTGGCGGGAGGTGCGCGACCGCGCGCCGCGGCCCGGCGGCGACCCGATCCGGGCGCGCGAGGCCGCCGCGATGATCGCCACCGCCCACTGGATGTACGCCAGCGCCCGCCTGCGCACCGAAACCCGCGGCATCAGCAAGCGCACCGACCGGCCCGGCACCGATACCGCGCTCGCCCACCGCATCCATTCGGGCGGGCTCGACGCCGTGTGGGCGCGGCCCGCCGCTTCCCGGGGAGCCTCCGCATGATCGCCCTGATTTCCGAATCCCGCTGCGCCGCCTGCGGCACCTGCGTGCGCGTCTGCCCGACCGGCGTGTTCGACGAGCGGCCCGGCGACCTGCCGGTCATCGCCCGGCAGGACGACTGCCAGTCCTGCTTCCTGTGCGAGATCCACTGCCCCACCGACGCCCTCTATGTGGACCCGGACGCCGACCGGCCCGCCACGGTGGACGAGGCGGCGCTGGCGGCGAGCGGCGCGCTCGGCGGCTACGCCCGCGCGCTGGGCTGGAACCGCGGCCGCATGGGCGGCACGGCGGAGGATCTGACCCTCCACCTGCGCGCCGCCTCCGCCGTGCAGGCGCCCCCACTGAAGCCCGGAAACAAAGCCGCCTGAACGAAGGAACGCACGTCATGACCACACCACGCTGGCTGTCGGCGGTTGCCGGCCTCGCCACCCTCCTCACCGCCCCGTTCGCCGCCCCCATCGCCACTGCCGCCGACCTGCCCGCCGTCATCCGCCTGGGCGGCCAGGGAGCCGGCTTCGGCAAGCCGCACGGCACCGGCCTGATCGGCGCGCTCCAGGCCAAGGGCTTCCTCGAGGAGGAGTTCCGCAAGGACAACGTCAAGATCGAATGGACCTTCTTCAACGGCACCGGCCCCGCCATCAACGAGGCACTGGCGAACGGCCTTCTGGACTTCGCCAACTACGGCGGCCTGCCGAACATCGTCGGAAAGGCCGGCGGGCTGAGGACGAGGATTCTCGTCTCCTATGGCGTCGGGACCATCTACGTCGCCGCGCGCAAGGACGCGCCCATCGCTTCGATCGCCGACCTGAAGGGCCGCAAGGTGGCGGTGGCCAAGGGCACCATCAACCATCTGTCGATGAACCGCCTGCTGCTTCAGAACGGCCTGACCGAGAAGGACGTCCAGCTCGTCAGCCTGACCGCGTCGGACCAGCCGCCGGCCCTGACCTCCGGCGATGTGGACGCGGCCTTCGGCACGCTGAACCTGCTGGGCCTGCGCGACCAGGGGGTGGTGCGGATCGTCGCCGACACGCGCGGCCCCGCCCAGCCGGCCAGCTTCTTCGGCGCCCTCACCGTCATCGAAACCTTTGCGGACAAGTACCCCGAAGCGACCCGCCGCGTGGTGAAGGCTTACGTCAAGGCGGCCCATTGGGCCTCGCTTGAGGAGAACCGCGGCGAGTTGATCGACCTCTGGTCCCTGTCCGGCACCCCCGCGCCGTTCTGGCCGAGGATCTGGACGGCCAGGACCTGAAGCAGCGCAACACGCCGCTGATCGACGCCTTCTACCGCGGCCAGTACGGGGAGGCGGTGCGCTTCGCGCTCGACAACCGGCTGATCCGCAATTCCATCGACCTCGACGCCTGGATCGACCCGGCCCCCCTGGACGCCGCCCTGAAGGAGCTGGGGCTGGAGAGCTTCTGGACGCCCCGCACGGCGGACGGCAAGCCGAGAGCCTGATCCGGATGAACTCCGCCCACCCCGCTGCCCTCCCCTCTGCCCTCCCCTCTGCCCGGGCCGCCGAATGGCGCATCATCGCGCCCATGCTGGTCATCGTGCTGTTCGTCATGTGCGGCATGGGCATGGTGATCCCGGTGCTGTCGCTCTACGCCCAGTCCTTCGGGATCGGGCCGGCGCTGATCGGCCTCGTCATCACCGCCTTCGGGGTGGCGCGGCTGTTCGTCAACCTGCCGGCGGGCATCCTGGCCGACCGTTACGGGCGCCGCGCCCTGCTGTGGGGCGGGCCGTTGGTCCTTGGGGGCGCCTCCGTCGCCGCCGCACTGGCGGAGGATTTCGCCGCCCTGCTGCTCTGGCGCTTCGTCCAGGGGGTGGGGTCCGGCCTCTACATGACCGGGGCGATGGTCGCCATCGCCGACCTCGGCGACAGCCGCAGCCGGGCCGGCGCATGGGGGCGTACCAGACGGCGCTGCTGACCGGCGCCTCCATCGGCCCGGCGCTGGGCGGGCAGCTGGCCGAGCGCTGGGGCTACACCGCTCCCTTCTGGGGTTTCGCCGCGGTCAGCGGCCTCGCCGCCCTGTTCGCCTTCCTGGCCATTCCGGAAACGCGCCGGCCAGCCGACGCCGACACCCGCCCGCCGGAACGCGGCGGTGTCGGCGACCTGCTGAGGCAACGGGGATACGCTCCGTCCTGCTGGTCACCTTCGGGGTCTTCTTCACCCCGCACGGCGGCGCAATGGCAGTTGATCCCGCTGGTGGCGGCCCACCGCTTCGGCATGGCGCCCGATGCCATCGGGCTGGCGCTGACCCTGTCGGCGGGGGTGACGCTGGTCACCACGCCGCTGGCCGGCTGGCTGGCCGACCGTCTGCCGCGGCGGGGCCTGATCGTGGCGTCGGCCGCGTCGGTGGCGGTGGCCCTGGCGCTGATCGCCGCCTGCCCGACGGTTCCGCTGTTCTGGGGAGCCCTGACGCTGCTCGGCCTCGCGCTGGGGCTGGGGGGACCGGCCTCCTCCGCCTTCGCCGCGGGCTGCGCGCCCGCCGGGCGGCTCGGCCCGACGCTCGGCCTGCTGCGCACGGCGGGCGACGTCGGCTTCGTCGCCGGTCCGCTGGTCGCCGGCTTCGCCGTCGCCGTCTCGGGCACCGCCTTCGGCGGCGGGGAGGCCGCCGGCCTGTTCGTCAACGCAGCCCTCATGGCCATCGCCGCCGCGGCATTCGCCGCCGGCACGCACAGCCTTTCCCCCTTTCCGAGGATCCACCGCATGAGATTGCTCCGCGCCCTCGCCGCCACCCTGGCCCTTCTCGCCGCCGCGCCGGCCCTTGCCGAGGAGGCGCCCGCGGTCATCCGCTTCGGCTCGGTCGGCTTCGGCCCCGGCCAGCCCTTCGGCACCGGCCTGGTCGGCGCCGCCCACAGCAAGGGCTTCGTCGAGGCGGAGTTCAAGGACACCCCGACCAAGCTGGAATGGACCTACTTCCACGCCACCGGCCCGGCCATCAACGAGGCGCTGTCCAACCGCCAGGTCGACTTCGCGGTGTATGGCGGGCTGCCGAACATCATCGGCAAGGCGGGCGGCCTGCCGACGAAGATCCTGCTGTCCGGCGACCGCACCACGGTCTTTGCCGTCGCGCGCAGCGACCTGCCGATCACCTCGATCCAGGATCTGAAGGGCCGCAGGGTCGCCGTGCAGAAGGCCACGATCATCCATTTCGTCCTGCTGAAGACACTGGAGGCCAACGGCCTGTCGGAGAAGGACGTCTCCATCGTCGAGCTGAAGAACGCCGACCAGCTCGCCGCGCTGCAGAGCGGCGCGGTAGACGCCGCCTTCGGCGCCAGCTTCCTGCTGGGGCTGCGCGACCAGGGCGTGGTCAAGGTGATCGCCAGCACCAAGACCGGCGGCCCCACCGTCCAGACCTTCGGCGGCGTTCTGGTGCACGACGCCTTCGAGAAGGCTTATCCGGGCGCCACGGCGAAGGTCGTGCGCGGCTTTGTCAAGGCCGCCCATTGGGCCGGTCTGGAGGAGAACCGGGAGGAAGCGCTCCAGGTCTGGGGCAAGTCCGGCATTCCGTTGAGCGCCCTGCGGGAGGATTACGCCGGCTCCCCCGTGAAGGAACAGATCAACCCGCTGCTCGACGACTTCACCCTGGCCCGCTTCGCCGCCGGCATCGAGTTCGCCAAACAGCAGAGGCTGATCCGCGCGGACGTGGACCTCAAGAGCTGGGTCGATCCGTCCTATCTGAACGCCGCCCTGCGCGATCTCGGCCTGGAGGGTTTCTGGACGGAGCGCGCCGCCGACGGCTCGCCCAAGCCGCGCGGTTGAGGAGAACACGTGCCATGAGCAGATCCACCCTCCATCTGACCGCCGATGTCCTGGTGATCGGCGGCGGCCCCGCCGGCTGCTGGGCCGCGCTGGCGGCGCGCCGCGCCGGGGCCAGCGTCGTGCTGGCCGAAAAAGGCTATGTCGGCACCTCGGGCGCCACGCCGCCCGCCAACACGACGCTGTTCTACACGGTGCCCGGCGACCGCCTCCAGAACGACGGCATGGTCGATCACCGCGTCGCCCCCGCCAAGGGGTTCATCGTCCGCGACTTCGTCCGCCGCGTCTACGACGAGACCACCGTCAACACCGAGCTGATGACCCGCTGGGGCTATCCCTGGCCGCGCAACGAGACGGGCAAGACCTTCCGCGGCAATCTGCGCGGACCCGACTACATGATCTTCCTGCGCAAGCGCCTGCTGGCGGAGGGGGTGCGCATCCTCGACCACAGCCCGGCGCTGGAACTGCTGACCGCCGACGGCGTGGCCGCCGGGGCCGCCGGGATCACCCGTCGGACCGGCGACCGCTGGGAGGTGCGCGCCGGGGCGGTGGTCGTCGCCACGGGAGGCTGCGCCTTCCGCTCCGGCGTGGTCGGCACGCACAACCTGACCGGCGACGGCTATCTTCTAGCCGCCGAGGCCGGGGCGCGCTTCTCCGGCATGGAGTTCTCCGGCCAGTGGGCGCTCGCCCCGGCGGAGGGCGGGCTGACCAAGGGGATCATCTATTTCAGCGGCAGTTTCAGCGACGCCGACGGCACCCCCATCCCGCATCCCGCCGTGCCCGACGCGCTGGCCGCCGGGCGGAGCGTCCATGCGGTGCTCGACCGGGCCGACCCCTATCTGGAGGACGGCTACCGCAAGGGCCAGCCGAACATCTTCGTCTATTTCCACCGGCTGGGCGGCAACCCCTTCAAGGACCGCTACCCCGTCCGGCTGCTGTACGAAGGCACGGTGCGCGCGGCCGGCGGGCTGGACGTGGACGAGCGCTGCGCCACCTCCGTCCCCGGCCTCTACGCCGTCGGCGACGCCACCACGCGGGAGAAGCTGACCGGAGCGGCGATGAGCGGCGGCGGCCCGGCGGTGGCGTGGTGCATCGCATCCGGCACCTGGGCCGGGCAGGAGGCGACCGCCTTCGCCCGCCAGTTCGCTGCGGGAGCGGCGGGGCTTGCCGGACGGCCCGTCCAGCCGATCGGCGGCGCCGGGCTGCGGCCCGCCGCGAAGCCCGATCCGGAACGGACGGCGGAAGCGGTCACCCGCGCCGTGCAGCAGGAGATCCTGCCGCTCGACCGCAACTACCGGCGGACCGGCGCCGGCATCGCGGCGGCGCTGGAGCGTCTGGACGGGCTGTGGGAGACCGCGCGCGACGGGCTGGCACCGCCCGCCGGGGCCACGCCACGCGACGTCGTCCGCGCGCGAGAAGCGGCGGCCCTGGTCGCCACCGCCCGCTGGATTCTGGCCAGCGCCGGGCAGCGCACCGAAACGCGCGGTCTGCACCGGCGGGCGGATTTCCCCGGCCTCGACCCCGCCCAGCACCATCATCTTCAGCGGCGGCCTCGACCGGGTCTGGGTCCGCCGCGCCGACCCGCACGAGGAGGCGGTCGCCGCATGATCGAGCTCATCCTGTCCGAGCGCTGCATCGCCTGCGGCACCTGCGCCAAGGTCTGCCCCGACGACGTTCTGCGCACCGACGCGGCGGGGGAACCCGTCATCGCCCACAAGGAGGATTGCCAGACCTGCTATCTGTGCGAGCTGTTCTGCCCGGTGGACGCGCTCTACGTCTCGCCGCGCACGGCGCCCGACCCGACGGTGGACGCCGCCGCGCTGATCGCCGCCGGCCTGGTCGGCAGCTACCGACGCGAGTTGGGCTGGGCACGGGGCCGCCCCGGCGGCACGGAGACGGACCTGTCCTACCGCATGCACGAAGCCTTCACCGAACCGTTCGGTGAAATCTGGAAACGCTCCGGCATCTGATACCGTGGGCGGACCCAACCGGATCAGAGTGGCGGCATAACACGAACCGGAACCAAGCTTATCCCAGCCGCAATTCTGTCCGGGAAACGGGGATCAGCTCAATCAACAGAGGACCCGCAGCGTTCTTTCATACGTCCGCCAACAGCAGCGCCAATCCGCCGCAAAGTGTGGGGGATGCGCGCGCCAGAAACGAAAAAGCCCAAGCAAAATTGCTTGGGCTGAATTCGTGGCGGAGGGAGAGGATTCGAACCCTCGATACCCTTTTGGGGTATACACACTTTCCAGGCGTGCGCCTTCGACCACTCGGCCACCCCTCCGCAGAGGCCGCGTTTATATCCAGCCCGACGGCGGTGCGCAAGCCCCTGAAATCACTTTTTCGGAAAAATCTTGCACCGCCTTCTGGATGATCCGCGAGGCGGATCGAAGCCCTCATCTCAGCCGAGACCGTGGACCAGATCGGCCACCGTGCGGCACAGCAGGTCGATGTCCTGGTCGCGCGACAGGCGGTGGTCGCCGTCCTTCACCAGCGTCACCCGCACGTCCGCGCTGCTCAGCCGGTCGGCCAGGGTCAGACTGACCTGCCAGGGCACGTCGGGGTCGGCCATGCCGTGCAGCAGGCGCACCGGCTTGTCGAAGGCGATGGGCTGGCGCAGCAGCAGATGGTTGCGCCCGTCCTCGATCAGGGCGCGGGTGATCGGCTGCGGTTCCGGGCCGTAGTCGGACGGGCGCAGCCAGCGGCCCGTCTCCCAAATCTCGCGGCGGACGGACTCGTCGAAGAGGTCCCACATCAGGTCCTCGGTGAAATCCGGGGCGGCGGCGATGCCGACCAGCCCCGCCACCCGCTCCGGACGGCGCAGCGCGGTCAGCAGCATCATCCAGCCGCCCATGGAGGAGCCGACAAGGATCTGCGGCCCCACCGTGACGCGGTCCAGCACGGCCAGCGCGTCGTCGGCCCACAACCCGATCGTCCCCTCGTCGAACCGCCCGCTGGAGGCGCCATGACCCTGATAGTCGAAGCGGGTGAAGGACAGCCCCTCGCCCACCGCCCAGGCCTCCAGGGCCAGCGCCTTGGTGCCGGTCATGTCCGACATGAAGCCGCCGAGGAACATCACGCCGGGCGCCAGCCCCTCCGGGTCGCGCCCGGGGGTGTGACGATAGGCTATGGTCGCGGCGCCGCGCTTCAGGCTATGGTGCGCGCCGCCCGGCGACGGGACGGGGCCGGCTGCGGGTTCGGTCATATCGGACACCTCTGTGGGCCAGGACTTTAGGAATCTGTGACTATGGACGTCGAATCCCAGCTTAGCACCGGCGAGGACCCGCGCAACCCGGCCGACGCCTTCGCGAAGGGCGCCTTCGCGGCCGCCGGCCGCCGGCCCGTCGTTCTCCAGGTGCTGCCGGCGCTGGTCACCGGCGGGGCCGAGCGCGGCTGCATCGACGTGGCGCTGGCGCTGGCCCAGGCCGGGGCGCTGCCGCTGGTGGCGTCCGAAGGCGGGCCGATGGCGGCGGAGCTGGACCGCGCCGGCATCCGCCACATCACCCTGCCGCTGGCCTCCAAGAACCCCCTGGTCATCCGCCGCAACGCGCGCAAGCTGGAGGCGATCATCCGGGAGAACGGCGTGGACATCGTGCACGCCCGTTCCCGCGCCCCGGCCTGGAGCGCCTGGCTGGCCTGTCAGGCGACCGGCGCGCGCTACATGACCACCTTCCACGCCCCGTACAATTACAAGAACGGGCTGAAGCGCTGGTACAATTCGGTGATGGCGCGGGGCGAGCGGATCATCGCCATCTCCGGATTCATCCGCCGCCACATCCTGGAGAATTACGCGGTCGATCCGGCGGTCATCCGCACCATCCACCGCGGCATCGACCCGCTGTCCTTCGCACCGGAACGGGTCAGCTCCGCCCGGATGATCCAGCTCGCCCGGAAATGGCGGCTGCCCGACGACAAGCCGGTGATCCTGCTGCCCGGCCGCCTGACCCGCTGGAAGGGCCAGACGGTGCTGATCGACGCGCTGGCGAAGCTGGGGCGCAAGGACGTCTGCGCGCTGCTCGTCGGGTCCGACCAGGGCCGCACCGGCTACCGGCAGGAGCTGGAGGAGCAGGTGCGCCGCGCCGGGCTGGAGGGCGTGGTGACGATGACCGACCACTGCAACGACATGGCCGCTGCCTACCGGCTCTCCACCGTCGTCGTCTCCGCCTCGCAGGAGCCCGAGGCCTTCGGGCGGGTGATCGTCGAGGCCCAGGCCATGGGCCGCCCGGTGATCGTCTCCGCCATCGGCGCCTATCAGGAGACGGTGATTCCCGGCGAGACCGCCTGGGTGGTGCCGCCCGCCGATCCCGACGCGCTGGCCAAGGCGCTGGACGAGGCGCTGTCCCTGACGACGGAGCAGCGCGACGCCATCGGCGCCCGCGCCCGCGCCTTCGTCGCCGAGCGCTACACCAAGCAGCGCATGTGCGCCGACACGCTGGCCGTCTATGCGGAGCTTCTCGCCGAGCCCAAACGCGCCCAGCAAGGCCGCTGAGCCACCGCCCTTTCCTTCCCGCCCGTCACACCTCCGGACATCATGACCGACATCGTCCAGCTTTCCGGCATCGCCTCCGTCATCGACCGTTACGACGGGGTCATCCTCGACCTGTGGGGTGTCCTGCACGACGGGGAACAGCCCTATCCGGGCGTGCCGGAGTGCCTGGACCGGCTGCGCGCGGCGGGCAAGGTGATCTGCCTGCTGTCCAACGCGCCGCGCCGCACCGGCGGCGTCATCGCGAAGCTGGAGGGCATGGGCATCGGGCGCGAGCGCTACCACCATGTCATGACCTCGGGCGAGGCCGCCTACGACGCGCTGCGCGACCGCGACGACCCGTGGCACGCCGCGCTGGACCGGCGACTCTACCACATCGGTCCGGACCGCGACATGGACGTGTACGAGGGGCTGGACTACACGCTCGCGGCGTCGCCGGACGAGGCCGATTTCGTCGTGAACACCGGCATCGTGGATTTCGAGGTCGCTGTCGGTCTATGAGCCGGCGCTGCAGGCCTGCCGCCGCCGCAACCTGCCGATGGTCTGCGCCAACCCCGACCTGATCGTGATGGTCGGCGAGCAGATGGTCATCTGCGCCGGCACCCTGGCCCAGCGCTACGAGGAGCTGGGCGGCGACGTGTTCTGGCACGGCAAGCCGCACGCCCCGGTCTACGACCGCTGCCTGTCGCTGATGGGGATCAAGGACAAGCGGCGCATCCTGGCGGTGGGCGACAGCCTGCGCACCGACGTGGCCGGGGCCAACGCCGCCGGGATCGACGTGGCGCTGGTCACCTTCGGCATCCATCGGGAAGAGCTGGGCGGCGCCTGGGGCGAGGCCGTCGACCCGGCGACGCTGGCCGCCGCCGCCGCGGCATCCGGTCACCAGCCGACCTACGGCCTACCCAGCCTGCGCTGGTAGGATGGCGGGCGTCCCGCCCCTCCGTTCAGTCGAAGGGCGGGATGGCGTCGTCCATGGCCTTGCGAAGAATGCTGGACGGCCCGTCTTCCGAGAAGCCGCGGATTCCGATGGCGTTGCGGAAATAGCTGACGATGAAGACACGGATGGAAGCGGTCAAATTCGCTTCCCCGCGCCTTTGATCGATCTGCGTGCAGATGTCGTTCAGCGTCAGCCCTTCACGCTCACAGATTTCCTTCAAGGAGTCCCAAATGTAGGGCTCCATCCGAAGACTGGTGCGTCGACCGGAAACCTTGACATTGCGACAGACCAGGACCGGCCCTTCCTTGTTCCCCTGTCTGCCCGCCATATCGTTGCCCTTGGTCCCCTGCCATTGCGGAAAGGCGCTCGCGTTTCCGGCGAATATACATTCACTTGTATGATGATATTGCAAGCGGCGTGTGGGCACAAAGCCAATTTCGACCGGGGGTCGCGATCCCGCACGGCGGCTCCCCGTTCCAGCCGTCATGCGCGCCCGGCACGGGCAAAAGCCGCTTCCCTTCGCGGGCGGCTTCGCTGTACCAGTGCCTGGACGGACGGGCACAAGCTGTAGTGGTCATTTCCGGTGGAGAACGAGCGATGGTGCGACCGGCGGCGTTGGGGATCGCGGTGACGCTGATGGCCGGGCTGGCGCCCGTCCTGCCGGCCCGCGCGTCCGACCTGCCCATCGACCGCATCCGCGCCGAGGTGTCGCGCCTCGTCCCGCCCCTCTGGACCGTCGAGGAGGTGACGGCAGACCCGATTCCCGCCCCGGCGCCCGACGGGAAGGCCGCCGCGAAATCCACCGAATCGCGCACCGCCGTCCGAATCGGAGCCAGACTGCGGCTCGCCAAGCCGACCTACGCGGTGGACAGCCGTGACGGCGCCGTGACCTTCATCCGCCCCGTCGCCGAGGCCGGGCTGGAAAAGACCCTCACCGCCACCGCGCTCGCCACGCTCGGTCCCAACGGCTGGAGCGCCCGCATCGAACTGCGCAACCCGGAGGTGCTGGAGGGCATCGGCCAACCGCTGGAGGAGCTTCCCGGCCGCCCGGTGCTGGCCGGCTCCGCCGAGGCCAACCGCCTGCGCGACCAGATCGCCCGCGACGCCGAGGCCCGCGGCGCCGAGGAGGACGCCCGCCGCCGCCGCGAGGAGGATCTGCTCGCCCGGCAGGCCGCCGCGACCAGGGCCGAGGAGGAGCGCGCCGCCGCCGAACGGCGGCAGGAGGAGGCCCGCGCGACGCGGATCGCCGATCTGCGCGCCCGGATTCTCGGGGCCGACCGCCCGGCGCGGATCGCCGCCTACGAGGCGGCGCTGGGCGGCAACGACCCGGCGCTGCGCCAGATCGCCCTGGAGGCGGCGCTGCAGAGCCGCGACCCGGTGCTGGGGGCTCTGGCGTTGAAGGATTGGATCGCCCGCCGCAAGGCGGTGCCGGTGCAGCTCTACGCGACGAAGGAGGACCCGCATTCCGAAACGGTGCTGAACAATCTGGGTCCGCTGACGCTGGAGATCGATTCCGTCAACCCGGTCAACGGCGCGCTCGCCGGACGGCTGGGCGCCCCCGGCTACAGCATCGCCAAGCCTTCCGCCGCCATCGGCACACTGGCGCAGACCACCCTGACGGTGAACGCCTACGGCTGCGCCCTGTCGCTGCGCCTGACCGAGCAGCAGACCTTGGATGGGCTGTTCCGCTGCCAGACCCTGCCCGCGCTCATCGCCCGCGTCATCGTGGACTGAGGCGGCGGATGCGCCGGCTTGCCCTTCCCCTCCTTGGCCTGCTGCTGCTGCTCGGCGCCCCTTCGGCGCAAGCCGACGAGGCCGAACCGACCGTCACGCCGCGCCCGCCGCCGACCGCCGTTCTGCCCCGGCTGACTCCGCTGGGAGCGGCGGGCAAGGCGGCGCCGCAGGCCGTGGCGCCGTTGCTGCCGCTGCCGGCGCTGGCGGTACCCGCGTCAACGTTGGCAGCGGAGCCGGCCACCGCCGCGACCCCGCGGGTGGAACCGCCGGTGCCGGCGGCTGCCGATACCGTCCCCGCCCCCTTGCCCGCCCGCAAACCAGCCAGCCCGACGGCCCCCGCGGCGGTCGCGGAAAGCCCGCCGGCCAACCGCTTCAAGGGCGGCTACGCCAAGGCCCCGAAAGAGGACCGCGGCTGCGCGCTGCCCGGCCACATCACGGAGGAGCGCAGCGCCGAAGCGCGCCGCCCGGCCATCGCCGTGGGGACGCGGGTGCGCGTCCGCGCCGCCGCGAACCTGCGCGTCGCCCCCTTCTGCGACGCCAAGGTGGCGGACGTCCTGGAAAAGGGCGAAACCGTCACCGTGATGGCCGCCTTCGGATCCTGGTACGAGGTCGGGCGGAACGGGCGGGCGCTGGGCTTCGTCGGGGCGTCCCTGCTCGCCGGAGCGAAGGGCCGCTAGCCTTTCAGCCGGGACGCCTCGACCATGAAGCGGCGCCAGATTTCCGCCGGGACGGAGCCGCCGGTCACCCCCTTCATCGGCGTGTTGCCGTCGTTGCCGACCCACACCCCCACCGTCAGGCCGCGCCCGGCCACGCCGTCGGCGAAGCCGATGAACCAGGCGTCCCGGTAATCGTTGGTGGTGCCGGTCTTGCCGCCCGCGCCCCGCTTGGCGAGCGCCGCCGGCAGACGGGCCGTCCTGCCGGTGCCGTCCCGCATCACCTCGGCCAGCATCGCTTTCAGGGTGGCGGCGGTCTGCGGGTCGATCACCCGGTCCGCTGTCCGCGGGGTGTAGCTGTAGATCGTCCGTCCGGCGGGATCGCCGATGCGCTGGAACAGATGGCCGTCGACCTTGCTGCCGCCGTTGGCGACCGCCGCGTAGGCCTGGGTGATCTCCAGCAGCGACACCTCGCTGACCCCGAGCGCGAGGCCGAGATCGGGCTCCAGCGGCGACTCGACGCCGAGACGGCGGGCGGCGGCGGCGACCTCCTCCGCATGGCCGCGGGTCAGCCGGGCCGAGGCCGTGTTGGTGGAATGGGCGAAGGCGTCGGCCAGCGTCACCGACGGCGGGTAGCGGTTGTCGAAATTGCGGATGGCCCGCCCGTCGGTGAATTCCATGCGCGAACCGTCGACGCGGGAGTCCGGGGTCAGCCCGCGCTCCAGCGCCGCCAGGAAGACGAACAGCTTGAAGGCCGAGCCGGGCTGGCGGCGGGCCTGGAGCGCGCGGTTGAAATGGTCGCGCCGGGCCGCCGCATCGCGCCCGCCGATCATCGCCAGGATCGCCCCGTCGCCGTCCAGCGCGACCAGAGCGACCTCCGCGTCGCCCAGGCTCTTGGCGTGGCGCTTCAGGGTGGTCTCCACGCTGCGCAGGGCGGCCGCCTGGAGATCGCGGTCGAGCGTGGTGCGCGCGGTGAAGGTCGGTCCCGGACGGTCGCCGCCGTAGCGGTCGGCGGCGAAGCGGTCGAAGCGGGCCTTGGCCGTCTCGCGGAAATGGCCGGTGGACAGGACCGCCGCCTTGTTGGCCGCGGCCAGCATGGGGCGCTGGCGCTTGGTCTGCTCCGCCGTGCGCTCGGTGATGAAGCCCGCGTCGGCCATGGCGTCGAGCACCAGGGCGGCCTTGGCCTCCGCCTTCTCCAGGTCGGCGAAGGGGTTCAGGCGGGAGGGGGCGGGCAGCGAACCGATGAGCATCGCCGACTCCTTCAGCGACAGCTTGCCCGCCGGCTTGCCGAAGAAGACGCGGGCCGCGGCGTCCACCCCGTATGCGCCGAAGCCGAAGTAGGCGCGGTTGAGGTACAGGTACAGGACGTTCTTCTTGCCGAGCTTTCCTCGAAATCGCTGGCGCTGTACAGCTCGTACGCCTTGCGGGACCAGCGGTTGTAGCGGTTGAGGAAGATCAGCTTCATCGTCTGCTGGGTCAGCGTGCTGCCGCCCTGGCTGAAGCGGCCGGAGGTCACCGCCACGGCCAGCGCGCGGGCCAGACCCTGGAAGTCGATGCCGTCATGCTCCAGATAGCGCCGGTCCTCCTTGGCGATCAGCGCCTGGATCAGGTGCTTCGGCAGCTTCTCCAAGGTCAGCGTGTCGCCGTACGTCTCGCCGATCGAGCCGATGAAGCGCCCCTGCCGGTCGAGGAAGCGCACGCCATGGCCGCGGTTGTACGCCAGCACGTCGTCGACGGTGCGGAACTCGTCCCCGAACAGGTCCATCGCCCGGGCCGGGGGCGGGGCGGACAGGCCGGACAGCAGCGGCAGCGCGAGCGTCAGAGCCAGGGCGGCGCGGCGGAACAGGGATGGTCGGGGCATAGGCCGGATGTTGGAGGCGGAATGAGCCTCACGTCGGCGCACCGCCCCGCTTCCGCAATGCCGCTACCCCGGAATTGCGGACCGGCGGAACGGCGCCGCTGCTTAACGAAGGCGCCGCGTAACGAAGGCGGCGCCGCGCAACAAAAAAGCCCGCCGGAACCGGCGGGCCTTTTGGGGGACGCGTGTGCTCTGCGGACGGCGGTCGTGCCGTCACGCCGAAGGATCACCTCGGCGCGAGGACCATGACCATCTGGCGGCCTTCGAGCTTGGGCATCTGCTCGACCTTCGCCAGTTCATCCAGCTCGTCGCGCCGCGGACCAGCACGTTCATGCCAAGATCCTGGTGCGCCATCTCACGCCCGCGGAAGCGCATGGTCACCTTGACCTTGTCGCCTTCCTCAAGGAAGCGGCGGGCCGAGCGCATCTTCACGTCGTAGTCGTTGTCATCGATGTTGGGTCGGAGCTTGATCTCCTTCACCTCGATGATCTTCTGCTTCTTGCGCGCTTCGGCGGCCTTCTTCTGCGCCTCGTACTTGTACTTGCCATAGTCGAGGATCTTGCAGACAGGCGGTTCGGCTTGCGGGCGATCTCGACGAGGTCGAGGCCTGCATCCTCAGCGGCCAGCAGCGCATCGCGCAGCGAAACGACGCCCACCATCTCGCCGTCGGCACCGACGAGACGGATCGAGCGAGCCGTGATCTCCCGGTTCACCCGCGGTCCATCGCGGGTCGGAGCGGCTTCGGACGGTATCCTGGCTATGGACGCTTCTCCATGACTGGAAACCCACCGGGGCGCGACCTCCCGGAGGGAAGCCCGCCCAAACGGTGCGGTCGGTTAAAACGGCGAGATCGAAAGCGGCGGCGCCCGCGGGGGACCTCGCCTCCTCACTCAGTTTATTGAGCGCGGCGTCGAGGGCAAGAACTTCCTGATCCTTACCACCGAGGGTACGGAGGGCGACCGTCCGCTCCTCCGCCTCGCGCTTGCCCACGACCACCAGGACGGGAACCTTCTGAAGGCTGTGTTCACGGACCTTCAGGTTGATCTTCTCGTTCCGGGTGTCGAGTTCGGCGCGGATGCCATGGCGCTTGAGCAGGCTGACGACCTCCTGCCCGTAGCCGTCGGCCTCGTTGGTGATGGTGCAGACCACCGCCTGGACCGGGGCGAGCCACATCGGGAACTTGCCGGCGTAATGCTCGATCAGCATGCCGATGAAACGTTCCAGCGAGCCCAGGATGGCCCGGTGCAGCATCACCGGACGGTGGCGGGCGCCGTCCTCGCCGATGTAGGAGGCGTCCAGCCGCTCGGGAAGGTTCGGATCGTACTGGAGCGTGCCGCACTGCCAGGTGCGCCCGATGGCGTCGGTCAGGTGGAACTCCACCTTGGGGCCGTAGAAGGCGCCCTCGCCCGGCAGGTCCTCATACTCCAGCCCGGCGGCGTCGAGCGCCTGGCGCAGCGCTCCCTCCGCCCGGTCCCACAGGTCGTCGGAGCCGGTGCGCACGTCGGGACGCAGCGCCAGCTTCACGGCGATCTTGTCGAAGCCCAGATCCCGGTAGACGCCGAGCTGCAGCTTGAAATACTCCGCCGCCTCGCTCGCCACCTGGGCTTCCGTGCAGAAGATGTGGGCGTCGTCCTGGGTGAAGGCGCGCACGCGCAGGATGCCGTGCAGCGCGCCCGACGGCTCGTTGCGGTGGCAGGAGCCGAACTCCGCCATGCGGATCGGCAGGTCGCGGTAGGAACGCAGCCCGTGCTTGAAGATCTGCACATGGCCCGGACAGTTCATCGGCTTGATGCCGAGCATCTTCTCGCCGTCGTCCGCCGAGACCTTGAACATGTTGTCGCCATACATGTCCCAGTGACCCGACGCCTTGAACAGCGAGCTGTCGATCAGCTGCGGCGTCTTGACCTCGACATAGTCCGCCTGGCTCAGCTTGGTGCGGATGTAGGTCTCCAGCGTGCGGAACAGCGTCCAGCCCTTCGGGTGCCAGAAGACCGAGCCGACGGCCTCCTCCTGCACGTGGAACAGGTCCAGCTCCTTGCCCAGCCGGCGGTGGTCGCGCTTCTCCGCCTCCTCCAGCTGGTGCAGGTAGGCCTTCAGCTCCTTCTCGTCGCGCCAGGCGGTGCCGTAGATGCGCTGGAGCATCGGGTTGCGGCTGTCGCCGCGCCAGTAGGCGCCGGCCACCTTCATCAGCTTGAAGCCGTTGCCGACCTTGCCCGTGGTCGGGGCGTGCGGGCCGCGGCACAGGTCCAGCCAGTCGTCCTGGCGGTAGATGCTGATGTCCTGGTCCGCCGGGATCGCCTCGATCAGCTCGGCCTTGTAATGCTCGCCGAGCTTCTTGAAGTAGGCGACCGCATCATCGCGGGTCCAGACCTCGCGCACGATGGGAACGTCCTTGGCGACGATCTCGCGCATCTTCGCCTCGATCTTCTGCAGATCGTCGGGCGTGAAGGGCTCCTCGCGCGCGAAGTCGTAATAGAAGCCGTTGGCGATCGCCGGACCGATGGTCACCTGCGTGCCCGGATAGAGCTTCTGCACGGCGTCGGCGAGGACGTGGGCGGCGTCGTGACGGATGACCTCGAGCGCGTCGGGATGACTGCGCGTGACGATCTCGATCTTGGCGTTGGTGGTGACGGTGGTGGTGAGGTCCTTCACCTCGCCGTCGAGCTTGACGGCAAGCGCATCCTTGGCAAGGCGCGGCCCGATGGACTGGGCAATCTCAAGCCCCGTCACCGGCCGGTCGAACTCCCGCACGCTGCCATCGGGCAGCGTGATGGCGATGTTGGACGTCACCGAAGTCACCATTTGACTGTTTGCATCGCACCCGGCGGATGCCGGGAGGCGAAATCTCTAATGCGGGCGGGCTTTCTGTCAAGGGCGCCGCAGGCATTTCCGGCCTGAATCCGCCGCCCGAACGGCGAATTTTCTTGCAAAATTATTTCACGGCAAAATTATCTCATGACGGTTTGCGCGCCGGGCGCGGCTCGCCGAACCGGTAGCCCTGGCCGAAATCGATGCCGCTGCGCAGGATCGCGTCGAGCTGCGCCTCCGTCTCGATCTTCTCGGCGATGAGATCGATTCCGGTGCCGTCCAGACGGCGGCGCACATCCTCGACGCTCGAGGCCAGGGCGGGGTCGAGCAACAGGCTGCAATCCAGCTTCAGGTAGCGGATCTCGTGGCGCAGCAGCGCGTCCACGTCGATGTCCAGGTCGGTCACCCGATCCATGGAGAAGCGGAAGCCGATGCGGGCGAGCTGCGACAGAATGCCCATCGTCACCGCCCCGCCCGCCCGCAGCTCCTGCTGGCTCAACTCGAAGACCAGCTTGGGCACCAGCGACTGGTTCCGGACCATCAGGTCGAGGAACTGCCGCATGAACTCCGCGTCGCTGAGCGTGGCGGCGGACATGTTGCAGAAGAAGCCGATGGCGTGCTGGCGCCGCTCCGTCTCGCGGATCAGCTGGATGCAGCGGACCAGAAGCAGATTGTCGATGGTGGCCATCAGCCCCGCGCGCTCCGCGATCTCCAGATAGCGGTCGGGCAGGATCAGCGACCCGTCGGCGGCGCGCACGCGCGAGAACACCTCGAAAAAGCGGTGCTTGCGCTGGGGCAGGCTGACGATGGGCTGGAGGTGGATGTCGATCCGGTCGGCGGCCAGCGCGTCGCGGACCGCCTCCAGAACGGCGGCCTCGTCCATCGGCGGGGATTCGGCCAAGGCCGCGGGCCGCGGGTCCGGAAAGCGCGGGTCCGGAAAGCGCGGGGCCTGGGGCGCCGGCATGGCGTCCGGCGGCGGTTCGCGCTCCTCCGGTGACCGGGACTCGGCGAGCCGGGCGACCAGCGTGTGCAGGAGCTTGACCTCCTGAAGGACGGTCTCGTGGGTGACGGCCTCTTCCGCCGGGGCGATCCGCCGGTCCAGCCGCTCGGCCAGCCCGTCCACGCTCTTCTGAAGGCGGTCCAGGCGGCGCAGGGTTTCACGCTCCCGACGGGCCTGCCGGCGGTTCCGATCGACGACGACGCCCGCCAGAAGGACCAGCCCGCCGGCGATCCAGCCCACCGCCGGGTCGGTGCCGGGCCGCAGCTCCGGCAGGCCGACGGCCACCGCGACCGCGGCCGTGGCGACGGCCAGCCCATGCAGGAGGTCCGCCAGGGCCGCCATGCGCCCGCTCAGCGGTGATCCGCCCCCACGGCGTCGCTCAGCGAGGCGAAGCCGTCGCGGCGCAGCAGGGCGGCGAGGTCGCGGCGGATCGCCAGCACCAGCGCCGGCCCGGCATAGACCAGCGCGGAATAGAACTGCACCAGCGAGGCGCCGGCGCGGATCTTGGCGTAGGCGTCGGCGCCCGACGCGATGCCGCCGACCCCGACCAGCGGCAGTTTGCCGCCGGTCAGCCCGTACATCTCGCGCAGGACCGCGGTCGAGGGCGCGAACAGCGGCTTGCCGGACAGGCCGCCGGTCTCGCGCGCGCAGCGGCTCCGGGATCTCCGCCGGCCGGGCGATGGTGGTGTTGGACACGATCAGCCCGTCGATGCCCGACTCCAGCGCGACCGCGGCGATGTCGGACTTGTCCTCGTCCGTCAGGTCGGGGGCGATCTTCAGCAGGACGGGCGGCGCCTTGGCCAGCTTGCAGGCCGACCGGGCGTCGAGAACGCGGCCCAGAAGGGTGCGCAGCGGATCGCGCGCCCTGGAGCGCGCGCAGGCCCGGCGTGTTGGGGGAGGACACGTTGACGACCAGATAGTCGACCAGCGCCGCCACCCGGGTCACGCCGAGGACGTAATCGTCCGCGGCCTCCACCGTGTCCTTGTTCTTGCCCAGGTTGGCCCCGACGATTCCCGGCGCCTTGCGGCCGCCGGACAGGCGCCGCTCCAGCCGCTGCGCGAAAGGCTCCAGCCCCTCGTTGTTGAAGCCCAGGCGGTTGATGACCGCCCCCTGCTCCGGCGCGCGGAACAGGCGCGGCTTGGGGTTGCCGGGCTGCGGCCGGGGGGTGACGCTGCCCGCCTCGACGAAGCCGAAGCCCAGCCGCAGCATGGCGTCCACCACCTCGGCGTTCTTGTCGAAGCCGGCGGCGAGGCCGACCGGGTTGGCGAAGTCCAGGCCGAACACCCGGCTGCGCAGGATCGGATCGTCCTTTTCCCGCACCGGCGGCATCAGCCCGCTCGACAGGGCCTTGATGGTCAGCCCGTGCGCCGTCTCCGGATCGAAGCTGCGCAGGACGGGGCCGACGATGGGAAACAGGTCGATCACGGTGCGGTGTCCTTGAAGGCGGCGTCCTTGAAGGTCGCCGGAAAGAGGTGGCGGCCGTCCGGCCCCAGCGGCAGCGGATCGGCGCGCAGCACCGCCGCGGGAGGCAGCGGGCCGTAAAGATGCGGAAAAAGCTGGCCGCCGCGCGACGGCTCCCATCGGAGCGCGTCGCCCAGCGCGGCGCCGTCCACCGTCAGCAGGACCAGCCCGTCCTGCCCGGCCCGGTGCTTGGCCGCGCTTTCCTCGACCTGGGCGCCGGTGGAGAAATGGATGAAGCCGTCCGCCGCGTCCTGCGACGAGCCGTGGTAGGCCCCGGCGGCGAGCGCCTGTTCCCACTCCGCGGCGCGGCACATATGAAAGATGATCCGTTCAGTCATGGCGGGGCGACCTTACCGCAAAGCCGACCGCCAAAGCCAGATTTGGCAAAAGCGGAACGGCCGGCCGGACATTGATAACTTCAGAATGGGACGTTGCGCTGTTTGCTTCGCAATTTGCAAACGCGGCCTTGGGAATCCCCCGGCATTTTGCAGAAGGAAAATTCGCCACCCTCCCGCGCCCCACCCCGCCGACCACACGGAAAAGCCGCAGAATCAAGGATTCCCCAAGGCATTCGCCCGGCCGGCGGCAACTTTTCGGAATTGGCATCGGGATTGCTGAGAGAGGGGCAAGCAAGGAGAAGCCCCATGAACGCGATTGCGATGAATGTTGTGAAGGAACGGCACCCGGTGGAACACGCGCTCGATTCGCGCATCCATGGGGTGATCGTGTCCAGCGTGGACAGCGCCCCCCTGGCCGCCGTCGAGCCGAGCAGCACGCCCGTCCCGCTGAAGCCCTCGGCGGCGATGCTGGCCGCCGGGTCGCGCGCCGGCGGCGTCTCGGTCGAGACGGCCTGGAAGATCTATCTGGCGATGATCAAGGAAGCCGCCTGACCGGTCCGTTCCATGCTCTCCTTCCGCGGCGGCGGCCCGGATCCGGATGTCCGGACCGCCGGAGCGCGGCAGGACGACGTCGTTCGGCATCGTTGCGGAACGGGCGGTCATTCGACGTCGTTGTAGAACTGGAATCCGCCGATCTCGGCACAGACGCTGCGCCCTTGCGCCCATTGCGGGTTCCCGCCCGCCCGGTGCAGGTGAGTCGCCCCGTCGGTCGGATCGTCGAGCAGACCGGCCACCGCGCGGCGGGCGATCCGTTGGGCGGCGGCGAAGACCGGGTCCGCGGCGGTCACCGACAGCAGCCCCAGCCGCCCCGGCGCGTCCGGGTCCCAGCAAGGGAACTGTCCCGGCAGACGGCACACGGCGACCACGTCATTTCCCCCACCACCACCCTCCCTGGCTGCGCGCCCGGCCGACGCGGTTCATCACGACCGCCGCCACCGCCTCCATGGCCCGCACTGATTCGCCGCGCGCCTCCCCCACAGGGTGCGGGCGAGCGTGTCGACGGCCTGACCGGAAGCGTCGGCGGACGGACCCTGCGGCGGAACGGCCGGTCCGGGTTCCGGCTTCAGGACACGCGCCCTCATCGGCGGCCTCCGTCGCCGTAGGGCGGGGCATAGGGCTGGGCGAACGGCGCGCAGCCGTTTTCCAGCTTGGTCTCGATGCGCAGCAGGTGGTCGGTCAGCCGCCGCTCCACATCCTTCAGCGTCGCCACCGAGACGTAGGTCTTGGCGACCTCCAGCTTGTAGGCGGCCAGGCTCTCGCGGACCTGCGCCTGGGCGGTCTCGGCGCGCGCCCGCACCGTCTCCAGCGCGGATTCCGCGTCCCGGCGCAGCCGCGCGATCAGCCAGAACAGCCCGCCCATGACCGGCAGTTCGACCGCCGTGATCCACCAGGACAGGTCGATGGACTCCTGCATCTCCGTTCTCCAAGGAAAAAGGCAAAGAAAAGGCCGCCGTCCGGTCAGGGAAGGCGGCCCGTCGGACCATCGGACTTCGCGGGCATGGTCACACGTCCCAGCCCTCCGCCGGGGTTGCGGGCAGGCCCGGCACCGCCGCGGCGCGCCAGTCCGCCTTCCGCCCCGGCGCCGGCTGGCGGTCGAAGCGGAACGGCTCGCAGGACAGCGCGCCGGCCACCGCGTCCAGCCCGTCGTCGCGGCCGGTGTAGCGTCCGTCCGGCGACCATTCGCGCATCTCGCGGATGAAGGGCGTCTCCCACACCGTTGCGTGGGCGAGCAGCCGGCGGTCGGCCAGCAGGGCGTCGAACGCCTCGCGGATGCGCAGCGCCTTGGCCCGGCGGCTGGCTTCCTCGACCACGGCGGCGCCGACCTTCTCCGCGCGCAGCGCTTTGCGCAACAGGCCGGGGAGGAAGCGGCCGATGCCGTTGATCTCCACGTGCACCGCCGGCAGATGGTGCCGCTCCAGGAAGCGGGCGACCTGGAGGCATTGCTGCTCCGCCTCGGTGTCCGGATCGCCGGGGTCCACCGACAGGTAGAGCACCCGGTGCAGGTAGAAGCGCCCGTCCGCCCCGCCGAACACGGCGGCGACGACGCTGGAATCGCCGGGCTTGCCGCCCTCCGCCGCCGGCCGCGCGAAGGCCGGGTCCCACCAGCAGGAGGCCGAGGCCATGCGCAGGCCGTTCAGCGTCAGCACCGCCCGCCCCGCCGACTCCCGGTATTCCAGCTCGCCGTCGTAACGGCTCTGGAGGGAACCATAAACTCAAACGAGGGATGTTGGAATCATTGAGAAATTTGGATTATCGGGAACCATAAAGCTCATCGCGGGAACCACAAATTTGTACCACGGGGCACTCTAGGAACCATAAAGCTGTTCGCACTTGGCCGCGCCTTGGCTTGCAGGACATCGCCGACCTGATCGGCCTGTCCGGCAAAGATCGGCAGCCATGGCAGCGAGTGGCCGATATGATGGCGCGCGGCGAGTTGGAGTAGGTGCGGGCCGACTGCGAGTCGGAAGTGTTGCCCCCTGACCCGGCTGGGCACAGCGCCAGCGTCGACAGCCTCGAGGAGTGCTTGGCCCGCGAGCGGACAACCCGCCCCCGCCTGGGGGCCTTCCGCGACCGGTGGCAGGCCTCAAAGCGGCCAGCCCCGATGCATGTCCCATTGCCTCACCCCACGCTGGCTTCGGAGTCGCCGCACCTTGCTAGGTTCTGTTCTCAAAGGCTGTGAGGGTTTGGCTGTGCCCTGTTGAAGGGGGATGGCACGATCTGAACTGAGCGATGAGCAGCTTCAGCATTTGCTGGAGTTGCTTCCGCCGGAACGCCCGTGGACGGGCCGGCCGGCGCGGGACCTGGAGCGCACCGTGCGGGCGATCCTGTGGGTGAACCGCACCGGCTCGCCCTGGCGCGATCTTCCGGCCGAGTACGGTCCCTGGCAGACGGCGGCCAACCGCTTCTACCGCTGGCGCAAGGCCGGGGTATGGGAGCGCGTGTTGGAACTGGTTCAGGCCGAGGCGGATGAGGCCGGCAAGTTGGACTGGAGCCTGCACCAAGTCGACAGCACAGTGGTCCGCGCCCACCAGCACGCCGCCGGCGCAAAGGGGCAGTTGAACCAAGCGCTTGGCCGCTCGCGCGGCGGCATCTCAACCAAGATCCACCTGCGCGCCGACCGCCACGGCCAACCGCTCGCTTTCGTGCTGAGCCCCGGTCAAGCCGCCGACCAGAGCGCGTTGACGGTGCTGATGGAGGCGGTCGCAGTGCGCCGAGTGGCAGGTGGACGACCGCGGGAAAGACCCGAGCGCGTGGTCGCTGACCGCGCCTACTCCAGCCAAGCCATCCGCCGCTACCTGCGTCGGCGCGGGATCGGGGCGGTGATCCCACAGCCCTCCAGCCAGAAGCCCTGTGCTCTGGTGGATTGGGCCGCCTATCGCTCCCGCAACGCCATCGAGCGCCTGATCAACCGCCTCAAACAGTTCCGTCGCATCGCCACCCGATACGAGAAACTCGCCGCCAACTACCTCGCCATGGTCCACATCGGGGCTATCCGACTATGGCTCAGGGTTTGAGAACAGGACCTAGCGAATACGTTCTCTGATGGACGTGAAGCTTATCCGTGCCGCCTTATCCGAGCATCCCAGCCGAACCGACCATGGGACGCATGCTCACCGAGTGGACTCGCTCGTGCGAAAGCCGAGGGATGCCATTCGTGCTTGCATTGCGGGTTCGACGTTGTCCCCCCTTCTTCGACAGCCCCCTCGCTCCCGCCAACGTAACCCTCCCGATTCGCAGCATCGCTAAAGCCGCAGTCTGAAAGGGCATGCGATCGAGCAACGGATGCCCGACCCGATCGACGCCGCCCAAACGCCCAACCAGATAGCGATCGGCCACGAGGTCCGACGGCTCAAGGGAAACCGATCCTTGATCGGCCAAGTCACACCCACAACGGCAGAACCGAGGAGAAGCTTGTCTTCGCGCGAGTTGGACGCCACACGCGGGACATGCATCAATCAGCAGTAGGCCGTGTAGCGGGCATGATGTTACCGCCGTCAAGCCCCACCACGTTCTCCGGTGGGGCCGGCACGCCATCGGTCCGGCGCGTTCCTTGAGATCGACTCTTAGACAGCCGGGACAGACACGACCGGCACCGCAAGATATGCGATTGGACACCCTTGCGCTGATCAACTCGCTACCGATGAACATAGCGCCGTTCTCGTCAACACACAGCGTCGATGCGCGAATGCGGGTTTCGGGGACTCCACTGAGAAGCGCGAGTTCAACCAAGCGGCGTCCGTTTTCGATCTCATGCACGAAATTGGGGATTCCGATTGCCATCTCAGAAATGAACTCACTGGCCGATGTGTGGCCGTGCCGAACCGCCACGCGTCCAAGGAGTCCATACGCAGGCTCAAAGGGTACAGGCCTCACCCTCAACGGCAACCTCCCGAGAGCGCTGAAGCCTATGATTGGTTTGTCCATCGAAGGTCAATCCCTGCAAGCCTTTCCGACACAGGCCCCTGGGTTTGCGGCGCAGCATCAGTCAGCGGTTTGCCGCCGAGGAATCGTGCACGCTCGTGCACGCGCTTGACCAGATGCAAACTCACGCCACTCAATCATCCGCTCTTGGACGCGTGGAGGGGAGCGGCATCAGGATCGGGTAAAGGGGGTGAAGGGCTGGCGCCCCTTCGCCTTGAGTTTGGTCTGGCGCGAGCCGTCTTTGCCGGAGTTCATCACTGTCACTCCCGATAAGCCGTCAGCGGCTAGCCGCGACTCGATCCACAATTCCTTCAATCGGGCTTCGTCGCACAGGAAAGGATTGCTGTCGCGCGATGCCTCGGTAGCCTTCTTCGCTTCTTCGTCCTCATCAAGAATGGTATCGAAGTCCAATATCTCGTCCTGATCGTAGGTCCGGTTCCAACTCGAATGGACGTCGGCCATCAATTCCAAGCTGAGGGATGGAAGGTTGTGTTCTTTGGCCAGGGAAAGGGCTTCGCTTGCGTACTTCCACATAATGCCAATCTCCCCGCCGGTGGCGACGTACCATCGTCGAGCGACGTCGTGCCTTACTAAGCCGGATGGTTCGGGTAAATCGAGCATTCTCTCGAGCGTCCCCAGAATGCTGCAAAACACAATGCGCCCTTGCTTGGTTGTCCAGTTGTATGGCCTTAACACCATCGCCGGCTGCAATCGCCGGCGAAGCTGTTCATAATGAGTAATTTTTAGGAGTTCCGGAAGACCCGCGATGACAATTTGCCTTTTTGTTCGATTGAGAAGCGACTTTATGAACTCAGAGACGTCCTCAGTTGCTTCGTCATCCTTTTCATGAACGAAGTGATGTCCTTCATCGATAAATAGCATTTCCGTGCCCATCTGGTCGGCGTAAAACTCAATTTTATCAATAATATCATTGGCATTCCACTTCTCACGTGCTTTGTAACCAAAGGCACCCAAAAGAGCGGCCACAAGCGCGCGTTGAGTTGTTTTCTTTGCCGCTTCGACATAAACGATCCGACGAATATCGCCATCTCGCAATGTCTTGACCCTTGCTGCATCTACGGTTCCAGAAGTGTTCCCTGAGGAGACACTCTCGAGTGTAAGATCGGGATAATCCCGCATATAACTCTCAAGAGCCGTCGTTTTGCCTGACCCCGTTGCCCCGATAACGAGCAGCGCTCTGGCTTTGAGCCGTTTGCCTCCCGGCGGTTTGTAACGGGCGTGAAGTCGACCGATGGCCGCTTTCGCTTGGACATGATTGGGATGTGGCACCACCAGGGATTCGAAATCGAGGATGGGATCCGCCAAGTGCGCCATGGCGCTGGCTGGTTGACCATTGGCGCCCACGCTCACTTCATCTCGTTCGCCCATTGCTCCACCATCCTTTCGATGTCGTCGTCAATATTTTGCCTTTCCGGATATCCGAGAGACGGTGCCGGTGTGGATGTGGTGCCAGCAGACGGCAAGGCGTCGGCCAGGGCCGATGTCTTCAGGTCGGGTGTCGACGGCTGAGACGAAGCAGTCTCCGGCGGCGGCGGTTTCGGGTCAGCCGTCATTGCCCCATTGAGCAGAGGGGTGAACGGCTGACCGTTTGCCTCGTAACGGGCAGCCTTGGCAGCGGTTGCCGTTGTCGCACCGTTTTCAAAAACAGTCCGCACGGTTTCCTCTGCCAGAGCCTTCGCCATTTCAAGATGATTGACAGTAATAGGCGTTCCTGTCGGGAGATTGTGCTTTGCGATCAGCTTATGAACTTTATGCTGGTACTTGGAAACATTTCGCGAAATTGTCGGGTCCGTGCAGGGCAACACGTACCACCGGCCCAGATCGTCGTCGAGAATCCAGATTTCTCCACGATCATAAGGATCAACGCGGATGATCCAGTCTTTCGCGAGACCTCCTCGGCGTGCCTTGAGTTCCTCAAGCACCTTCTTATCGGAGTAGAGCAGGCCATCGTAATGGACACCGACGTTTGATATTGGTCTCCGAATAACTTCTCCGGTCATACGGATGATGTGATCGAAGTCAGGAACTGGCCGAACCGGATAGAGTTCCGTAAGCTGCCGCCATTTCTCTACAGGACGGCACTTGATCGTGGGGTGGACTGCCTCATGATAATCATCTACAATCCATTTTAATATCTTATAATTGACTTCGGCTAGAGTAAGTCGCGCACGAACAACAGGATCATAAAAGTCCTGGGTTCGCGAGAGGACCGCCCCTCTTCATGACTGAACACCTGAACGCCAATACTTCCAAACAGTCGCTCTATTGCCCCTTTCAGCCACGGCGTCTTTCTTGGCAAGTTGATGACAGCGAAATTCAACATGGTTTCTGTCAAGTGCAGACTTTTCGACCGAAGTTCCTTGCCATTGTCGCAGAAGACCCTCTCGGGGATACCATGGCAGGGCCAGTCGTGTTCGAGACCTTCGATTCCAGAAAGATCCTTTTTCCAGAACGCATGCGCCAACGCACGCTGTAGGGATGCGTAGGATGGCACCTCAAAGCTCAAATGGGCTCCAAGGATGACGCGTGTCGCACGATCAAGGATGACCGTGAGCCATGGCCGCCCAAGAGGACGCCCAGTGAGCGGATGAATGACAACGAGATCGATCAAACAATGATCAATTTCAACCTCTTCAAGTGGTCGTTCTGGTGGCGTTGTGCGCTCGAAAATGCCGTATTTCAAGTAGGCAGCGCGCCGACCATAACGCCTCTCAAATTCCGCCCGCTCTGTATAGTTCCTGTCGATAAAAACACGAAAGGAACGAAAGCTCACGCACGGAACATTTTTTTCTTCACAAATTTCCTTATATTTATTGTAAGCAAAATTTTTCCGCTTGCGCGGCATGCGCATGTAATAGTCTTCGACTGCACTAGCCATAGCTTTATAGGTGTCGGGCCCGTCATCCCATCGACGAGGGTAACGTGCTCGGCGGTTTCCCCGCAGGTGACGATGCGGGATCAGCAGACGTATGTCGCGCCCGTATTGGCTCCAAAGAATGTACCACGCTCGGATAGTGTAGGGGCTCGGCTTCCGGAAGGGCGGCGTGCGGACCGATTGAGTATCGGAAAGCTGCGGTTTTCTTCTGCGTCGTAGGACCGCGTCCTCGGCGGCACGCCTAATTGCAAGTTTAATGTCTTCCGCTTTCCACTCCTCACAATGCTCGGTGTAAATGGCCTCAGCAGCTGCAGCGTAGGCTTCCATTTTGTCTGGATATGCGTCGATAATGGCATCGACCTTGACCATGTAGACGGCTCGCCGCTCCGCATGTCGCCTTACCTCTTCGGGCCAGTATTCCCAAGTTTTCTCGAGAACATCCGCTATGCTTTTCGGCAACCCTTGAACGTTGCAGGGGTAATGGATAAGCCGGCGTGCTCCGTAAGCACTATCGATCTCGTCATCGCTCCAGGTCCTCTGGTCAGAACCATTGAAGGACCTGAGCAAATAGCCACCGCGCTTGCGCTCTACGACACCCCATAGCTCTGTAGCGCCGGTGGCGTTGCGGAATACAAGCGCATCCCCAGACTGGAACTTGAGCGGTATGGCGGTCATGAGTTTTCTCCAGTACACGAGCCAATCAACGCGACCCCGCACCTTTTAATTTTTGCCATTGATGCGCATAAACTTAGAGCGCTTGTTTCTATGATATCTCCATTTGGGCAATACGCCGGTGATTGGATTGACCGACTTGAAGAGCTGTTTCGATCCACGCTCCTGCGAAGCCCTGACGACAAGTTCATCAGCCATATGCTGCTGCATCCCGTGTTTCGATCCACGCTCCCGTGTAAGGAGCAACATCTCATGTGCCGCTTTCCGGACGTGCTGCATCAATTTCGATCCACGCTCCCGGGTAAGGAACAACCGACGACATCGCCGCGACCATCCAGGCGTGCATATTTCGATCCACGCTCCCGCACAAGGAGCAACGTTTCTGAGTGAGCGAGGGGCATGGCCTGGACATGATTTCGATCCACGCTCCCACGCAAGGAGCAACGGTTGGCCGATGGACCGGCCCTTGTACTGGGTCATTTTCGATCCACGCTCCCGCGCAAGGAGCAACTGTCTTCTCTTAAGGAGCTGGTAGGTAAGGCAAAACACCGTCACTTACGCGAACCGCTTGCGACCGACACGAAGATTTTGGAATTGTCCGCAACCCGCAAGGATAATCCAGTGACAAACAACGCTTATACCTACCCACAAACCCATCCACCTTGCGTGAGCGCTTCGGGTTCGCGCAGTTGTACACGGCGACAACTCTGCATCGCCAGACAGCCCAATCAGAACTTTTCGATGATCGTAATTCCGGCCGGCAGGGCCGTATGGTCCACGCTGATTGCATAGTCTTCAAAACGACGGGCTGGTGCCAGCCGGCGCAAGTCAGCGCTCGTCAGGTCATAGGAAGCTCCTTCAAAATAACGTTTGACGGTGACGCGCCGGAACAATGCCGAGGCCGGCGCATTGCCGAGTGCGCTGTCGTGGCGGAACAAAACCAATCGACGGCTGGCCATTTCGCCGCGACTTGCGGAGCGGTCATGGTCGAACATGTGTTCGAGCGCCGTCCACAGCACCTCCAAATCATCGTCGTCAAACCCACTCCCTTCGGCTTTCCGTGGCTTGTTTCCCGGAGCGGTTCGCTCGGCCAGTTTGGCCGAAATGTAGCCATGGACGCGATACAAGGCGTATGGGACGATGTGCTTCCGCCCCATGGTCCGGTTTTCGCGACGATCGTCTCCATCCGCCGTGCCTTCGCCCGCCGCAGTATCCTTCGCCTCCTTTTCCGTCGTGGCGGCCATGCGCGTCAGCGTGATCTCCAGAGGCAGGATCGGCTCCAGCGATTGGGCAAAGGACAGCTGCACAGGCCCACGGACCTGACCGCAGTTGACACCGGTGCTCATCACCGCGCCGAACGTCCGCACATCGAAAAAGTTGTCGCACATGAAACGACGGATTGCGGCTTCCTCGTCTTCATCCTTGGGGGACAATTTGGATACCGTGGTCACCGCGTTGTTGCCGGGACGCACCGCTTTGTAGGCCGTGCGGTGCTTCTGGTTGAGAATGGCACCGTCCTGCACGTAAATGCCAAAACGCGGGTCGCCGTCATGAACGAGATTGACATAGTTGCGGACTTTGCGTTTGAGGCAGACGTCGGTGACGAGCCCTTGATTGGTTTCCGGGTCTTGACGCGGCAGGTTGCCGGCGTCCGGATCCCCGTTGGGATTGCCATTCGTCACATCGAACAGAAAGACAAACTCGTAGCGGTTGGTGATGGGAGGCATGGGTTTCACCCTTCGTCCGTGGGCAGATCGGGTGCAGCGGTCTCCGCTTCAGCGGCATCCGGCGCGGGCTTTCGCGCGCAACGCTGGTGATAGTAGCCAACGACGAAACGGCCCTGGCTTTCCGGGTGCAGATGGCACGGCAAGGTCATGTCCAAGCCGTCCATAACCTCGTTCATTTCGCGTTCGAACCAAACAGCCAGCCCCCTGTGCCGCTCTTCCGGCGCAGCACGGCCAAATGGTGGGAGGTGTTGCGCAGCAGCAGCGGGAAGACGCTGGCCGGCGTTGCCGAGGCAGCTCCGAAATAGCGGTCGCGGATGCTGGCGTTCACACGTCCGAGCGCGGCGCGTTGAACATTTTCCAAAAGAGCGAACAGCCGCCCCAACCGGTAGGCGGGGTCTGCTTCCTGGCGGTCGAGGCTCACCGGAACCTCCATTGCTGTGGTGAACGAGGGGCCAGCCTGCTTCCCGCGTCCGCGGTGGCGGACATCGCGCTGGAGCACGGCTCGGATGAGAGCGGCGCGCGGACCGGTGACCGGATCACCCGCTCGCAGGCGCTGAAGCGCCGCGGTCAGCAGGACGCGCGGATAGCGGCCGCCGGTGAGAATCGCGCGCATCACTTCGCCACCCAGCACCGGCGGGACGGTTTCAGGATCGCCCCGACGGGCCACGGGCTGAAGCAGAGCCAAGGGAGAGGGAGGCCGATGCCAAGCGCGCGGCTCAATCCTCAGATCCTCCCAATGCTCCGCCAAGCGGGCGAGCAGCAAGTCCAATGTTGTCTCGTGCCACAGGCGCACCGACAGACGGGGGCCATTCGGTGAAAGGCCCAGAATGTGGATCCGGGTGCCGGGGTCGAGCACAGCGTCGATCCGCTCCAGCGTACGGCGGATATCGATCAATTCGGGAAACGTGCCCCCTCCTCCCCAGCCGCTCTTAAACGCTGCGGCATAAGCCGAAGAGGCCCGCGAAACTCCCAGCGCATAGGCAACTACCGCCTCAGCCTTGCGGGCAGACGTTTCGCCGCCCGCGGAAGCACTGGCCCAGAATACGGTCGTGGTGTCTCCGAACCGCATCTTGGTGCCGCTGTTGCGCGCCAGCAGCGCGTTCAGAGCGGCGCCATAATTCGACGCGGCAGCCTCCGAAACGGGGGCGTTGTCGCCCTGCTTCTTGCCATACGAGGCAAAGGCGTTGCGGTTGAACGAGACCAGCGAGCCCCCGGACAGCCGTGCTCCCGCAACGCCCTTAATCAGGGGGTGCAGGCGCGCCACTGGCGCGATGCGCCCAGTGACAAGACACACCGCCGATGGCCCACCGCTTTTGATCACCTGCCGTTCCCACACGGCGCGAGCCGCCGGACGATCGTGCACGAACCGGTCTTGACCGTCAGCGTCCACGTCTCCGTCGAGCTGAAAGACGAGGTTTCGGTCCAGGAGAGCCGACGCAAGCCGGTGCCGTCGAACCGACTCGGTGTCCAGGTGCGCAGAAAGCGAAGCACGGCCAGCAGACCGGGATCGGTCGCATCATCCAGCAGCCGTTCATGCGTCTCGCGAAAAGCGGCGGCATGGGCGGAGTAGGTCGTGATCCCGGGCTGACCCGTTCCATTGCCAAGCCCCAGCACAAACTTGCTGTTGTCCCAGAGAAAGAAAGCCCGCGGAGTCGTGCCTGACCGTTTGGACGTTCGCGGCACGGTCACTGGACGGCCGACCGGCTGGCGTCCGGTGTGGTCACGTAGATCGCGGCAGGAATTCAGCCCCTCCGTCCGGAGAGAGCACGAGGGCGAAGGCGATGCTCTCCGTCGAAAAGCCGAAGGGGGCGACCCTACCGCAGCGTTCAAGGCGGCCGTAATGGGTGTTGAGCGCCGACAGGATCGTCATGCCCCGCACCTCCGGCAACGAGCGCGGCGGCACCGCCAGAACGCCTTCGCGCAGAACGGCATGGAATATTAGCGAAGAGCGGCCGTTGCTGTGATCGATGTCCAGCAGCATCGGGCCGAGGTCCAAATTGCGCTGCTCGCCCGGCAGGGCGTGCACGGGCACTGGACCTTCCCAGAGTTCGAACTCGGCGGGGAACTCGCGGGTTCCGAGGCAGGGCTGGTGAAAGCACTGACCACGCTGTGCACGGCGGTTGAATATCTTCAGATGAGTGGCAATGGTGTCGTTTTCGCCAGCCTCTTCGGTCAGAGAGACGTGCGCCTCGATTATGTAATCGACATCGACGAGGATGACGGCGGCACGTTGCTGCCGGTCATGGTCGGCGATTTGACGCAACTCTGCGATGTCATTGCCGCGCATTGCATGACGAACGGTGGCGACGGGCACCTTGTGGCCGACCTCGTTGCGGCGAAGCGATTGGAAGCGGATGGGTTTCAGCACGTGAATACGGTCAATTGTCCAAACAATTGCCGGTTTCCAGTGAATCGCTTCGAGAATACCGCGTGCAGCGGACGGTGTGATCACGTCATACGATACTCGTTCAACTTTGGTTTCAGGACGAGTGAAGCAGGCTCTTGGGCCTGACACCCGTAATTTTATTCCGTACGACATGGAAAACCTCCAACCATGAACGCACAGGAAAGAAAGCCGGAAAACTATTGTCCTGTAAAGCGTTCATAAGAAATCACCTCAAGGCACATAATCCACCCGATCTTTAAAAGCTCACAATTAGCGGAAAAAATTTAGCCCGCTCACATTGTTCAAATGACTTGTTACCGCCCTATATTACCAAAGAAATGATGCAACCGAATCGGTGCAATATCCAGATTAAACCTCATTTCTACTCAATACATTATAAAATCGCCTAACCACAATGGGAGCAACTCAGAGGCCCAAAGATCAAGGTTATGATTACTCATTGGCACGCCGGCAGGAGAAAGCCCGCAAACACTTTGTGCCGGCGCTGCGCTACGGTTCCGAGATTGTCGACTCGCTCTGCTCCTCCAAGTCGCTGGCGAGGAATGTGCACTGCTGAGTGTTGCTCATCCTTGACGGTAACAAGCGTGCCGCCTTCGTGGTCCTCGGTCTGCGCCTCGAGCCCCAACGGCTTCGAGTCGAACGCGACGGAGCGTGAGGTGGCGGATGGTATCCCGATGCTCGCCATCGGTTGACCCAGATACTGTTGGCGAATTTCGGAGCGGCAATCCGGAGGTCCCTCATGGGCGGGAAAACCCGCCGCAGGCTGGGTCCCTTGGCCAGGTTCTGAGAGACTTCAAACCCACCCGCCGATTTCGCCAACAGTATCCTGGCGCAAAGCGGTCCATCAGCGGCTTTGGACTTGGTGTCCCCTTTCACCACACCTCTCCAGCCCGCTGATCACCCGGACTGACGCATACATGTTGCGCAGACTTCTTCATATGGGAAGGCTTCGGCTACTCCTTGTCGCTGCAGGTCAGAATGAACGGCAGCAGGTCCTCATGCGGACGGGCGTCCCCTTGGCTGGCCGCTGACAGGTTGTCGAGCGCCTTGGCGAGCGGGACGGAATCGAGCAGGCCGACGGCGGCGCCGAGCGTGCCAACCACCTGATAGGCCTCGGCGCAGTCCTGCCGGAGGCGCTGAAGCTCGCGCATCAGCGCGTCTCGGTCATCACCGCGAACAGCGAACGGGTCCGGGTCCGGGTCTTCGGGACCTTCGTTCACACCTTCTACCTGTGCCAACATATCGAGAAGACTGCCACGCTCACTTGACGGCGTGGGCTGGTCGCGAACCGGGAACGCGATGCCGGGAGAGGCGAAAAAATTCCGTCCAGCGATCAGGCTCCGCCGCGGCCCGATCTGTGGGGGCGTCGAGCGGCGGGCCGACCTCCACCGGGCGCATTCCCCGCGGATGCCCAAGGATCTCGTACCGGCCGTCCCCCAAATCGCGGCCGGGCTCCCATTCAGCCGTAGGAGACAGTCAGATCCATCGCATTGTGCTCATACCAGATGCTCCTTCACTTGACGGTAGAGCACCAGCGCCTGTTCCAACTGCGTGACCGCCGCATCCAACTCCTCCGGCGGCACGATCGTCAAGCCGATTTCCGACCCGGCCACAACCAGCCGGGAAAATTCATGAGGGTTGGCGGGTGTAGCGGCATCCGTTGAGCGGCCGTAGGAGTTGGGTGCTGAAGCCAATCCCCGCCTTTTCCGGAGCGCCCACCCGCCATGGTTGATCCTACGCTGCCACTGCCCGGCCTGTCACCCGTTGCCGGAAAACCGGTGATCGGACGCTTCGATGGAGGGCGCCTGTCCTCCGATGGCGGGCTGCTGGTGCTGCGCGAGGTCGAAAAACGGCTGCGCATGGCCGAACGGCTGGCCGCCTGCATTGAGGACCCGCGCGATCCCACGCGCACCGTGCACCCGTTGGCCGACATCATCGGCTTCCGCCTGCTGGCGATCGCCGCGGGCTACGAGGACGGCAACGACGCCAACAGCCTGCGCTGCGATCCGCTGTTCAAGATGGCCCTGGAGCGCCTGCCGTCCGAGCGTGACCTGTGCTCGCAAGCCACCATCTCGCGCCTGGAGAACCTGCCGGATACCCGTGCCTTGCTGCGCATGGGCCGGGCCATGGTCGATCTCTACTGCGCCTCGTTTCGCCAGGTGCCCAAGCGCATCGTGCTCGATGTGGACGACACCTTCGATGCGGTGCACGGCGGTCAGCAGTTGCGCCTGTTCAACGCGCATTACGACGAGTACGGCTTTCAGCCCATCGTCGTCTTCGACGGCGACGGCCGCTTCGTCACCGCCGTGCTGCGCCCGGCCAAACGTCCCAAAGGCACCGAGATCCGGGCCTTCCTGCGCCGCCTGCTGCGCGCCATCCGGGCGAACTGGCCGCACACCCGGATTCTGCTGCGTGGTGACGGCCATTACGCCTGTCCGGAGGTGCTGGACTGGTGCGAGGGCGAGCGAATCGACTACGTGCTGGGCCTGCCGACCAGCCGCACGCTGCGCCGTCATGTGACCACGCTGGAGGCCAGCACCGCCGCCCGCTTCCAGGCCATGCCCGGAGCCGACAAGGTGCGCCGCTTCAAGGAGTTCTACGACGGCGCCAGCACCTGGAGCCGGGTGAGGCGCATCGTCGCGCGGGTCGAGGCCGGAGCCCAGGGCACCGACACCCGCTTCATCGTCACCAACCTGCGCCACGGCACCGGACGCTGGCTCTACGAGGTTTTGTACTGCGCGAGGGGACAGGCCGAGAACCACATCAAGGCGTGGAAAGCGCACCTTGCCGCCGACCGCACCTCCTGCTCCAAGGCGAGCGCCAATCAGTTCCGCCTGTTCCTGCACGCCGGGGCGTACTGGCTGCTGTGGAGCCTGCGCTCCGTGATGCCGAAACGCTCACGCTGGCGCACGGTCCAGTTCGACACCTTGCGGCTGCGTCTGGTGAAGATCGCCGCGCGCATCGTCGAAATGAAGACGCAGATCAAGGTTCACCTGCCGACCAGCGCGCCCGATCAGGCGATCATCCATCTCGCCCTCGGTCGCTTGCCACGGCTGATCTCCTGAGAAGCGGGGCAGCGTGCCCCAGCCGTCACCCGCTCCCGTCCACCATCAACTCCGCCCGCTTCACCCCGCCATCCACATGGCGGCTGACGGCGTGCGCCCATGCAACCCCACGCTGAACATCTCCACCCGGTGGCCAGCCCGCGCCTCACCCCGGTGCATAAAGGCGGCCAGCACACGCGCCCGGTGGCGAATAGCCGCGATGTATTTGTCAATGCCATAGCCCGGGCTCAGAGCCGGAGCAAGCGTCAGCACTTCAATCTCCTGTGCCGCGTGTCAGCGCGTCGGCGATTCCTGCTATTTCCAGGTCGGTAAGCTGGAGAACCCAGCCTTGCCTGCTGGCCGTTATTGGACATGACCAGAAGCCCCCGCCCAACATCCGCCCTCCAATCAACCAAGTCGGGCCGGTTGTCCGGCGTGATGCCGGCCAATAACTCCTCCAGGGTGTAGCGGTGCTGCGGCTTCTGGGGTCCGCGACCCTTTTCCGCACAGGCGGCCAAGTACTCGTCTATGCTGTCGCGGAACGCTTGCCACAGGTCAGCGGCCGTATGCCCCTCGGCGTGCACCACGTCAGAGATTCCCGACGCGACCGACTTAAAAAATACCGATTACAGCATCACCACTCAAAATCCAAGTTCACTTTAATCACACCCTAGCCCCCAACAGCGCCCCACCATGTTACTCGCCACAACGCCGCACGGCGCAGCATACTATTGTATGTTCATGCATGTGAGATATAGCGTTACCACCTCATGCTGTATTCATTTTCTCCGACGCACCGCTCTATTATCACACCACTTACTTCAGCACTCGGCAGTTCCTGGCAAAAGCAGAACGGCTGCAGACGCTTATTTTTGGCATAAATCGCTTTGCTGACTGGCCCAATACTGGCTGGATTATCACCGCTCGTTCTTATGTGGAGCCGATCGTCCTGAGACGCGGTAAGCGGTGCCGGCGAGGAGGATGTCCTTGCCGTTTGTTGCCGCCATCCGTCCTTTGTCGGAAACGCCGTCAGGAGGTAGCGATGTGGCGAGTGTGCCATGCTCTGTCCTGCCTTGCGCTCGGTCTGTTCTTGTCTGCATGCGAACATCCGTTGCAGCTGGGCGAATACCGGTTCCAGGCCCTTTTTGAGCGCGATCCCACGGCATACCGGAATGGTGGTGGCGCTTATGCGGAACCTCTGGCGATTGCTGTCAAGCTCCAAAACCTCAGCGGCCGCTCGATCTATCTGGCCGATCCTCCTCAGGACCACGCGTCGGGGCAGGCCAGTGAGGGATTGTATGTTCGGGCATCCCTGGTAACACCCGTTCACGGCATCGGAGCCCCGGTTGTCGATCCCGGGACGCGTTCGGGGCGCAACATTCTCGCCGAGAGTGATGCTAGCCGCACCCCGTGGTTCGATCCGCATACGCGCACCGTCGAGAATCTGGCCACGGCCGGTGGCGAGTTGCTCAAGTTGAACCCCGATTCCATCCGGAGCTCACTCGGGCTCATGGGAAACGAGGCGCTGGTCACGCTGCTCTTCCCGGTGGACTGGTCCATGGTTTCAGCATCGCATCCGTTTGTCCGGACCTCCGTGCCGGTTCGTCTCGAACTCGGATACCGTGACCCTGACGGAACCTTTTACGCATTCCCCGGCAGGCTCGAGAGAAATGTCGAAGCCGTTCTGAGCAACGGGCGCCGTTACGCAAGCGGCATGCTGGCAGCGCCCAACGGCCCTGTCAGCGGTGAATTCCGCAGGACGGAGGCTCCATGATACCGGCCCAGAATCGCCCGCTTCTCGTCTTCGACGCGCCGTTCGAGCGGTTGCAGGACCTCGTTGAAGCGATGCGGGACGCCAACATCGTTCCGCGGCGCATCCCCGCTGATGGGAGCTTCGCCGAGCACAGGCAGCCAATCGAGCGATTCGACCTTGAGATTCGGATTCGCTATCGGGTCGAAATCGACCCAGCCAGGATCGACGGCTCTCGAGATGGTCAAAACGGCGCGCAGCAGATACGCGCTGGCGCGGGCATCAAGATCGCCGAGTTCGAGTTGGCGCTGCACGAGATCTCGACCGGGATCCTGCTCGACAGCATCCACTTCGCGCTGTCTGGGCGGATCGGTATTTCGGGCAGCCTGCGTGTCGATCACGCCGAACAAGGTGTGTTCTTCGTCTATCGGCAGTTTCTCGTGTCCTTGGATGATGCCTCCTTGGGCCTGCCGCCACCCTTTCCGACACTGGATCTGGAGCGCCTGCTGGAGCGCGTCGCCGACCGCGGATTGCGCGCCAAGCTCAACACGCCTTCCGGGCTGCCGGAAAGCCGCCTCCCCATCGCGCCCCGGATTGAAAACCTCGGCGTGTCCGGCGGGGTGTACGGCCTGGATGTCGTGCTGCGGGATCCAAGACCGGAGCCCGACTGGCTGTCCTGCAAGATCTGTCTGCCGCCCGGCATGGGTGATCCTCGGTGTATTCCGGGCACGCCGCCGGTCAAGGACTTCTTCTCTCACTTCGACATCTTCATGGGGCGCACGCCGCTTCCCGTGCCGGCGGCGATCAACAGGCTCGGCCGCCATTTCCAGGTAGACATCGGCATGGATCTGCTGCGCGAGCAGATCGCCACCCTCAATGCCAATCCAGATTGGCGTGGTGATAACCGCCACCTTTGGCTGTTCAGGGTCACCCACAATTTCTGGATTGACATCGAACCCTTTGATGATAGCGGCCAGTACTCCTTCTCGCTGAACTTCAGTGGCGACCAATACATCCTCTATCCTCAAGTGAAGATGTGCGAGGAGCGCATCGGCACGCCTTGGGGGGACATCGTCATCGACGTGCCCTGCGGAGTCGAGGAGGGGTGGATGCGTGCCCGCTATGTCCGGGCAAAGATCAAGCTCTGCCCCTCCGCCTCAGAGACAAGCGTCTGCTTCGATCGCTCGGATTTGAATGTGGAGCAGGGCCTGGATTGGGGTTTCCTACTGGAACTCCTGTACGCAGCCCTCGCCTCCGCCGGCCTGGGAGCCGTGTCAAGCCTGATCCAGATCATCTTCAATTCCGCCGTCGTCCTGACCGAGTTCCTGATCATCCTGATCGCACTTTTTGCGAAGCTCCTGGTCTGGCTGTTCAATCAGATCGCCCCGAACCAAATCTGTCTGTCCCTGCAGGACAAAATCACCCGCATTCCCCTCGTCGATGACAAGATCGAGGTGAGTCTCGACGATCTGGCCATAGACTTCACGCAAAACGGCATGTCCTTGGCCTTCAACGGCGATTTCGAGCGCAGGACGGGTTTTCCGGTGGGGAGGGGGGCGCTGTCATGACGGAACCGCTTTCCGGTTACGACTTCATCATCCAGATTTCAGAGAGCTTCGCGAACCGTCTAATTACGGCCTTGATGGCCTCAGGCACGGTCAAGACCTCGTTCCATCACGCAGAGGGAGCGAACCCAGGCCTGTTGCGTTCGCGCACGACCGCCACCGGGCGTATCATGTATCAGAACCTGCTTGTCGAATTGGACTTCGGCTATGAGATCGCGATCTCGCAGCCAAGAATTCGTTTCATCACCGGAGCCGACGAGCACACCGAGTTGTCGCTCGACTTTGCGCTCGAGTTTCCTCGTGAACTGACCCTGCGGCGGTTCGCGCCGGTCGGCGATTCACCTTTAGCCGACGACCCGAAGGACGTCAAAGTATCCGTGGATTATGAGGTCGTGCACGGATCCAGCCCCTACCCGCCGCAGGGCTCTTCCCCGGTGCGGGGCAGTCTGGTCATCGCACTTCCCATCGAAACCGCGCCGTTCGAGTCGGGCGTGCGCGTATCAGTTGCGACTGGACGAGCGAGCCGTCAGGCCGTTGCCACGGTGATTATTGATGTGCAGGGAATGGATCCGCGCCTCGAGCGCTTCCTGGGCAGTGTGGCAAGCAAAATCATCAGCGAGATCCTTCGCCGCGAGATCGACGGCATCGATTTGACGGCCATGGTGGGAGCGCTCGACGTGTTTGGACTCGCCACCCGGCCTCCGATGCATCTGCGCATTGCGCAGGCGCGGGCCCAACGAGCGTTGGGGATCGGCTTCCACGAGCGGGGACGTATCGGGGACGGCAATCCGGCAGCCATGCCGTTCATACTGGACGGGCAGGACTTCTCGCTGCAGATGGCCGAGGGGTTCTTCGTCAACACAATGACGGCGCTGTATGACGATGGGGTGCTGCCGCGGAAATTCGGCTATGACGGCAAGCCCGATCCAGAGGGAGATATTCTGATCGAGGTTCCGCGCTTCCGGTTTCGGGACGGAACCCTGGGCATCGTGACTCGCATTGATCTGGTGGGGCGACCGACGGGACCGACGGTCGTTCTGGATGCCGACATCCGTCTGGTGCGGAAGGCGGACCAGCTGCTGGTTGAGGTGGTCAGGCTGGACATCAACGTGGGCATCCCGGCGCTCGATCCCCTGACGCTCCTTATGTCCGTCCTCTTCAACGTTCTCGACGTTCTGATCGACCACCTCTTCGCCTCGCTGCTTCGCGATCTGGTCGATAGTTCGCTCAAGCAGGGGCTGGACGAGTTCCTACGCTCGGGAGCCTTAGCTTTCGGGTTCCGGTCGCCTGTGCGGGGCGGTCTGCTTTCGGTCGAGCTGGCGCCTTTCTCCTTCGTGTTCCTCCCCGGGGCGGCCGTTCTCACGGGCGCCCTTTCCGTCGTTCCCAAACTTTGAGGGAGTGCCTGCACCGTGGCCATGAACTACGTCGGCATCAGCACGAACCTGACTGTGCTGGCATTCATGAAAGATGGAACGCCCGCGCCAAACGCACGCAATGCGGACCAGCTCATCGTCAACTGGAACATACTCAACATGACTTCGGGGCCGCTCAAGCTGACCTTTCCGGACGATGCGCTGTTCCGCCTTACCCTTTCGAAGGGGAACGGCACGGTGGTGTGGCAGCAGCCCGAACCGAAATCCGCCAAAACGCTGGGGGTCACGATCCCGCCGGGCGACCGCTACACCTTGCCGCCCAAGAACCCGCCGCCGGGTCAGGACGGGCTTGTCGATCTCGCCGCGATCCTCGCGGCCCTTGATCCGCCCATCGCCGCCGAGGAGGAGTTGGAGTTGCTCTTTCAGCCGCAGGCCGCCGAACTGCGGAGTATGACTGGGTTGGGGTTGTGGCGCTGATGCTTGGCTCGCGCCTCTGCTATCGCGGAAGGCGGTGGCGGCCTCAGCGGCCATGCCTCTTCGTCCGGACAACAATCCCTAGCCAACGCTGGAGGGTGTGATGCGCTGTGCCGTTCTGGCGTCCGTGATCGTGCTTGCTGCGGCCGGTTGCGCGCCGATTCCCGATCCGATCCGTGAAACGTGCTGGAATTTCTCAAAGCTCAGTAATGGGAAGTACACGACCCCTGTCACGCTCTCTGGAGCTTTGGTTCACAGCCTGGACGACAGCATGGTTCGGGTGATCACCGAGGACCTCTTGGATCAGAACAACAACGTGGTTGGGTCGATCACCGGACTGGCCACGGATGGGGATGGTTTTTACGTTCAGTTTCCTGCCGCCTACGACCGTTTGCGCTTGGACTTTGCCCTCTACATCGACAGTCCGCACGCGACGCTGCCCGTCGATTTGCATGATTTGAACGGCATGTATCTCCGCACCGAGATGATCCAGGGAACACCGCAGGCGCAGAGGCGGACACAGCTGATCGAACAGCAGGGCGTGGCCCTGGTCGGCGTATACCGTCACCCAGAGGGCATCATCGAGCGCATCTGCGGGTTGGGTGCGAGCCGTCCGCGCGCCTCGACCTCCGCGACGTTCGTGGAACCGAAGCGCTGAACGCGTCCCTCGGCACAGACGATCCTGCGAACCGCCCAGTGGCGTCACCCCGATCGAGGATGCGACGTGATCGGCACCCAACCAAGACTCGGCTTTCCCACGGCCCTGCGCGCCGTACCCGTGCCCCTCGGTGCCGCGCATATCATTCCACGTGCCATCACCACACAGATGATGCGTGCGGTCTTGTTGGCCGAGTCACGGCGGCCAGACCAGTGCACCGAAACCGCAAAATTGGGAACCAACGCTGCAGCGGCCAGTCATGACTCGATTCTTCAAATTTGGCGACGAATGCCGCTCATTGCGATACTCATGGCGGAAATAGAAGGGGCGCGCAATATGTTGCGGTTGCTGCTTGTCCTTGGAACATCGCTTCTCATGGCTGGCTGTGTCACAGCGCCAGAGGCGGAACTGTTTTCTGAAGTGTCTGCTGGACAAGCAGCGTCGGCCGGCGCTGGTGACATTGACCAACACTTTGTCCGGCGTCAACGCATGGTGATGCTCAGTGCGCTGCCACAAGTTCCCATCAGTCTCGTTCTCAATCTGTTTGACGATGTCCGGCCGCAGGTACGGCTTGAACCGACTGCCCATGGCCGGGGCTGGATTGCAGAAGGCGACGACGTGAGAGTCATGCTGACCAAGGTCGGCGGTGGCACTGCCGTCGTCGGGTCAGTGACCGTGGGGACGGCAAAATACCGCATTCATCCAACGGGGTCGGACGGCCTTCACGTCGTCATCGAATTCGACAGGGACAGATTTGACGCGCTGGAAGTCGAACCTGATTACGAAGTGCCTTCTGGGCGGAAGATGACGCGCCAAGAGGAGAAACTGCTCCAGTGCGACGTCGCGCTACCGGCACCACCACCCGGCAAGGGCAGCATCATCGACATCCTAGTCGTGTATACGGGCACAGCGCGAGCTGCGTCCGCCAATATCGCTGCCGACCTACAGCACATGATGGTAGAGCTTGCAAATGTCTGGCAGACGCAAAACTTCAACGCCATTCCACGTTTGGCTGGGACGGCGGAAGTCCAATACGCTGAGTCCGGATCAAGTGCGACGGATCTTACCCGGCTTGCCACGGCAGGGGACGGATTCCTTGACCAAGTGCTGGCACTAAGGAATAGCTCTGCCGCCGATATCGTCGTGCTGATCGTGGAGGCTTTCACCGACAGCTGCGGCCGCGCCTATATGCTAGAAAACATACAGTCCAGTGATCGAGAGCGTGCGTACGCCGTCGTGCAGCGCTCGTGTGGTCTGGGAAACCTCACGTTTGCTCACGAAATCGGCCATAACCTTGGAATGAATCACGACCGCTTTGCCGCTGGGGGAGGAGATCCTATGAAATACAATTACGGATACTCTCTTCCAGCGCGGAAGCGAAGAAGCGTGATGGCCTACCCAGACTACTGCCGTAGCATCGGAGTGGTCTGTGAACGTATCGGAATTTATTCGTCACCAAACGTCATGTTCAAGACGGATGCTTTTGGTGTCCCAATCGGACAGCCTGGCTCAGCGTATAACAACGAGGTTCTGTGCAAGGCCGCGCCTGTCGTATCGCAGTTTCGATAGGGAGTCGATCTGAGCCAGCCAGCAATGACGGCGGTCCGAAGGCCGCCGTCCCCTTTCACCACACCAACGCCAGCGGCTTTTGACCCGATGCCGACCGTCGCTTACGACCGTATTGCGCCAGGAGCTGAAGTTGGTTGGCTGCTATAAAGCGGAGCGAACGGGCCGCCGACCGCGGAAGGAATCCCGCTCCCAGCAGTACGGAACCACCACCGAGAGCTTGGCGCCTAACCCACAACACTGAACCGAGCCCGAGGGTCTAAACTTCCTTGAGTCGACAATCACGAAGGATTGCTGTCGCGGGTATTGACCTGAGCGAGAGGCGGTTTTCCGAGTATGATGCGGTGCTGGTGGCATGGGGGCCCACCGTCCTGGAAACGGAGCGCGACAGCGGCCGGTCCATCCGCGGGCGTCTGACGGAGGTGATCAGGAGGCGACAGCGACTGCCCGCGCGCGCATGCCTCCCAGCACGACCAGGGCGGCCAGCAGCAGCACGATTCCGCTGGCGCCGAAGACCCCCCCGGCGCCGCTGACGCCGAAGATGGCGCCGCCCACTGCCGCACCGGTGGCGATGGCGAGTTGCACCGCCGCGACGAAGAGACCGCCGGCGCTTTCCGCCTCGTCCGGCACGGTGCGGGTGATCCAGGTGGACCAGGCCACCGGCACGGCGCCGAAGGCGACGCCCCACAGCGCGATCAGCACCGAGGCCACGGTCGGCGACCCGCCCAGCGCGGCCAGCCCGAGCCCGAGCAGCCCCATGGTCAGCGGCATGACCGTCAGGGTCAGCCGCATGCTGCGCGCCAGCAGCACGCCGCCGAGATAGGTGCCGGCGAAGTTCGCCACGCCGAAGCCCAGCAGGATGCCCGACACGCCGCTGACGCCGACGCCGGTCACCGTCTCCAGGAACGGCCGGACATAGGTGAACAGCGCGAAATGCCCGGTGAAGACCAGGATGATCGACACCATGCCGAGCCCGACGCCCGGCCGCGCCATCACCTCGCCCAGGGTACGGAGGCTGGTGTGGCCGTTCGGTGCCATGCGCGGCAGCGTCAGAACCTGAGCCACCAAGGCCGCCAGCCCGAGCCCGCCGGCCATCAGGAACACCGCGCGCCAGCCGAGCAGGTCGCCCAGATAGCTTCCCACCGGGGCCGCGAAGACGGTGGCGGCGGACACGCCGCTGAAGATCATCGACAAGGCCCGCGGAATCATCGGCTCCGGCACCAGCCGCATGGCGATCGCGGCCGACATGGCCCAGAAGCCGCCGAGCGCCACCCCCAGCAGCACCCGCCCGACCAGCAGCGACAGCAGGTCGGGGGCGAAGGCGACCGCCAGGTTGGACACCAGCAGCAGCGCCGAAAAGGCGAGCAGCACATGGCGCCGGTCGATCCGGCGGGTCGCGGCGGAGATCAGCAGGCTGGCGACCAGCGCCACCGCGGCGGTCGCGGTGACGGCCTGGCCGGCCATCGCCTCGGTCACATGCAGGTCGGCCGCCATCGGCGTCAGCAGGCTGGCCGGCAGAAATTCCGCCGTCACCAGTCCGAACACGCCGAGCGTCAGGGAGAAGACGGCACCCCAGGCGGGCTCCGCCGGCGCGGCGCCGGCCTGCCTCACAGGTTCCATCATGGTCTGTCCTCGCAGGAAGATTATGCTGCGACGCAGAATAGATTGGAGGTGCTGGACGATCCATGCCATAACGTCCGCATCTTTTGATCGATAGTCCGGATATGCCCGACTCATCCCGTCTCCCTCCCGCCACCGACCTCGTCAGCGAGCTTCTGCTCGGCATGCGGCTGACTGGCGTGCAGTACCGCCGCATGCAGGTCGCCCCTCCCTTCGGCATCGGTTTCGGGACGGTGGAGGGGCGGGCGCAATTCCATTTCATCGCCCGCGGGCCGGTCGTGCTGAGGCTGCTCGCCGGCGGCACCTTCACGCTGAACACCGGCGATGCGGTGCTGCTGCCGCGCGGCGGCGCGCACGAACTGCTGTCGGCGCCGGAACTGCCGGCCCGCGACGTCGCCAGCTTCGCGACGGCGCCGCTGTGCGGCAATGTCGGTGCGATCGAATCCTGCCCGCCGGAAAGCTGCCGAACGAAGGATGCGGTGATCTTCAGCGGCTGCATGGAGTTCGACCTCGGCGCCATGCAGCCGCTGGTCGGCCTGATGCCCGAGGTGATGCAGGTCGGCACCCTGCTCGACCGCTACCCTGAAATCCTGCCGATGCTGGAGGCAATGGAGCGGGAGGCACGGGCGGAGCGCGCCGGCTATGCCGGCATCCTGGCGCGGCTGGCCGACGTAGTGTCCGCCTCCATCGTGCGGGGCTGGGTCGAATGCGGTTGCGGCGATGCGCGCGGCTGGATCGACGCCTTGCGCGACCCGCGGCTCGGCCGCGTCATCACCGCGTTGCATCGCGATCCCGGCCGCAACTGGACCGTGGCGGAACTGGCCGCGGAGATGGGCGCCTCGCGTTCGGTCTTCGCGGAGCGCTTCCTGGAGGTGACCGGCGTGACCCCGGTCCGCTACGTGACGGAGCTGCGGATGCGGCTTGCCGCCCAGTGGATCGGCCGGGAGCGTCTGCCGATCGAAACCGCCGCGCATCGGCTCGGCTACGGCTCGCAGGCCGCCTTCAGCCGTGCCTTCAAGCGCATCATGGGCTATTCGCCCGGCGCCTCACGCAGTGCGGAAGCATAGCACCGGCACGATCAGGACCAAGTGGGGGGCAGGTCCTTTCACAAGCCGGTCCCGCCCGTCCTCGCGGGTGACCTGACCAACTGTCAGCGCGTAAAGTTCGGCGACACCTTGCCCGACAGCGCGAGATCGGTTTGCCAGGCGCCGGACTGTCGACTCTGCGCCATGAGCAGCCAGCACCGTTCAGCGCAAGCTGCCCCGATACGCGGCCTTGACGCCTTCCGCCCGTCAGGGCGCGCGGCACGATATCCGGATGCCCGGCGCCGTGCCTCACTCATACACGGCGTCGCGCGGGCCGGTATCTCCCAACGCCATTTTGACGAAGGCATCAGCCGTCAGGTCTGCGTCGAGCAGCGCGCCATGGTGGGCGAAGCGATCACTCCGGTCGAGCCACAGCCGATCACACAGCGCATCGAGCGAGCCGGAAGCACCGGGGAAGACCGCGTGCGACATCTCCTTGGTACAGATGAACCGGTCCGCCGAGAACGTATCGGCACTCCATGCGGCGCGTCCGCAGCGCGCGAACTCGTAGTTCAGGAAGTCCATCTCGTTCTCATAGGCATGCGCCACCAGAAGGTCCTCGCCCAGAAAGGCGAGAAGCGCGTCGGCCACCTCGGGAAAGCGGGGCGCCACCTTCAGGTCGGCGGGCTTGATGCCGTGCACCTTGATGGCGTCGGGATGGAGAGGGGGCGTCGGGGTTGACCCGCGACTCCCAGCTGCGCGCTTTCCTCCAGCCATCGCCCTCACGGATGATCTCAAGACACCCGATTTCGATGATGATGCCGGGCTGACGCAGGCCCTTGGGCGCCTTACTGATGTCCTGGAGGCTCGGCAGGCGCCGTCCGGTCGTCTCGATGTCGATCGCGACCAGCCGGTCACGGCCTTCCCACGGCTGCATGCTCATTGATATCCAATCTTTCATCGGTGGAGCCACCTGTGGCACGGATGTGAAACAAGGACAACGCTCCGTCACGCCGCCCAGAGTAGCATGGCGAAAACGCCGGCCGCCGATCAGCGACACCACGGTCACAAGCGGCCGGCCCATGCCGTCGAGGCTCTTGATCCCGATGGGTCAGGATAAAGAGTCGCTGGTATAAGGCATGACGGCCGCGCCATGACCGGCGCGACTACCGGTGAGCAAGGAGTATCGCTGTGAAAATTCCCGGCCCCGAGCATCCCATCACGATCATCCCCAACCCGAATCGGATTCGTGTCGTCTTCGCCAGCCGGGTCGTCGCCGACACGGCACGCGCCCTGACGCTGACGGAGGCGAAGTTGCCCGTGGTCCAATATATTCCCCGCGCGGATGTCGACATGACGGCCTTCGAGCGCACGGCGCACACGACGCATTGCCCTTACAAGGGCGATGCCACTTACTACAACCTGCGCGTGGGTGATCGCATTGCGATCAACGCTGTCTGGACCTACGAGACCCCCTATCCCGCCGTGGCTGCCATCCGCGAACATTTGGCGTTTTATCCGGAACGCGTCGATTGCATCGAAGAGCACGCGGCCACATAGCGGCAGCCGGCGGAAGGCTCCGCATGCGGTGTTGCTCTCATCGCAATGCCAGCTCCGTCTGCTCCTGACCCAAAGCGGACATTCGATACCGGTCTACGGCGTGTCCGTTAAACCTCCCTTTTGCGGACACGCACCCTAAAAACAGGGGAAGAAGGCACCGGCGTCAAGCCGACGCTATTACCCAGATGTCGCTCGCAGACAGGACGCCAACGTTGAGGGTGACGATCGGGATCGCAGCACCTGCCCCGCTGCCATCCGGGTCGTACGATAGGAGGCTGGTTTCCGTGTTGAATACGAAACGGTCGTCGGCGTTGCTAGGCGCGTTCAAGGCGAAACGATCCGCGTCGAGCTGGCCTATTGGCAAAACACTAAAAGCGGAGTGAACAAACTCTATCCGATCGGTTCCCGACTGGAAGTCGGCAACTGTGTCCAGTCCATCGGCAAGAGATAAGTACCGGAAGGAATCAGAGCCGGCTCCACCAGTAAGAGTATCCTGGCCGCCACCGCCAATCAGTGTATCGTTCCCGATGCCTCCGACAAGAACATCGCTATCGATACCTCCATGAATGGAGCCATGGATTGTCGAACTTTTGAACACTCGGAGGCTGATCTCGGAGTCGGTGGTGCCGCGCTGTTCCCATATGGCGGTGAAGCCGCCATCGGCCCGGCTGACCAGGGTCGGCCAGATCTGGCTGTCCGCGGTCGTCTCGGCGACCTGGAACTCGGAGCCCACCCGCTGTCCGGACTGGTTGTAACGCTGCGCATAAACACCATAACCGCTGCCGTCCTGACCGCCAGAGTGCCAGGCGATCAGGAACCCCCCATCCTCAAGAGCGGTTACGTAGGAACCAGCCTGATCATTGAGAGTGTAGGTATTGACCTGAATTTCACCTGTGAGGGCTTGACCATTCGCCCCGTAACGCCGGGCATAGACACCTGCACTGCTGCCATCCTGGCCGAAGGACGTCCAGGTGATCACGTAGGTTCCGTCCTCCAGCGCCGCGGCACGGGAGAAGCGCTGGATGTTCGGCGTGAAGACGTTGACCTGGAACTCGCCGGTCAGCGGCGTGCAGGAGGCGTCGTAGAGCCGGGCGGCCACACCCTCCTGGGCACCGCCGCCGTCGCGGCCGTAGGTCGTCCAGGTCACCAGGAAGCGGCCGTCGGGCCGCATCGCCAGATGAGGCAGCCCCTGGCTCGGCGACCCGATCACGCCGACCTGGAACTCGGCCCCCATCGGCCGGCCCTGGGCGTCGAAACGCCGCCCCATCACCGTGTTGTTGGCGTGGCTCCAGACGGCGACCAGGCTGCCGTCCGGCAACTCGCCCAGCGCCAGGTCGTGGTGGCCGTAGGCCGCCGGCAGGCTCGGCTGGATGATGAACTCCGCCCCGACCTTCTGGCCGGCGGCATCGTAACGCTGGCCATAGGCGTTGCCGGTCGTGCCGCCCGTCTGGCCCTCGCTGATCCAGCCCACGAGGAAACCACCGTCGGCCAGAGCGGTCACCGCCGGTCCGTACTGGTTGGACGCGGTGTAGCTGTTGACCCGGAACTCGCCGCCGACGGTTGCTCCGGCGGCGTTGTAACGCTGGCCGTAGACACCCCAACCGCTGCCGTCCTGGTTCTGAGACCGCCAGATGACCACGCAGCCGCCATCGGCCAGGCGGGCGGCCTCGGGGTTCTGCTGAAGCGACGACGTGTGGCTGTTGACCCGAACCTCCGAGCCTACGGTGATCGTGTTTCCAACGAACAGGCTTGCGACGGTGGCGTCTTCCCACTCGCTCCAGCGCAGGCCGTCGAATCCGCGCACCTTGATCGTGTCGGTCCCGGCCCCGCTGCCGGCGTGGAAGCTGACATGGGAGAGTTCGGCCGATCCGACGAGGAAGCTGTGGCCGGCCGCTTGCCTGACCCCATCGACGCTGAAATAGCCGCTGCCGGGAGCGGTTGTGTCGTCCACGAACTCATACTGAACGATGGAACCGAAACGGTTGCGCACCGCCTCACCCCCTTGTGGGTGCCCCACGGCGGTCAGAATCTGCGCTTGGATCGACGTTCCGACCATGACCGTTGCGTCGTTCGTCATGACGACCGGAGCCATGAGATGGTCGTAGGTGAAGGTTCTGAGGCTGATCTCGGAGTCAGTGGTGCCGCGCTGTTCCCATATGGCGGTGAAGCCGCCATCGGCCCGGCTGACCAGGGTCGGCCAGATCTGGCTGTCCGCGGTCGTCTCGGCGACCTGGAACTCGGAGCCCATCCGCTGTCCGGACTGGTTGTAACGCTGCGCATAAACACCATAACCGCTGCCGTCCTGCCCCCGCGAATGCCAGGCGATCAGGAACCCCCCATCCTCAAGAGCGGTTACGTAGGAACCACCCTGATCATCGAGAACGTGGCTGTTGACCAGAATTTCACTCGTCAGAGCTTGGCCGTTCACCCCGTAACGCCGGGCATAGACCCCCCCGTTCACGGCATCGCCCTCCTGAGTGAAGGACGTCCAGGTGATCACGTAGGTTCCGTCCTCCAGCGCCGCGGCACGGGAGAAGCGCTGGATGTTCGGCGTGAAGACGTTGACCTGGAACTCGCCGGTCAGCGGCGTGCAGGAGGCGTCGTAGAGCCGGGCGGCCACACCCTCCTGGGCACCGCCGCCGTCGCGGCCGTAGGTCGTCCAGGTCACCAGGAAGCGGCCGTCGGGCCGCATCGCCAGATGAGGCAGCCCCTGGCTCGGCGACCCGATCACGCCGACCTGGAACTCGGCCCCCATCGGCCGGCCCTGGGCGTCGAAACGCCGCCCCATCACCGTGTTGTTGGCGTGGCTCCAGACGGCGACCAGGCTGCCGTCCGGCAACTCGCCCAGCGCCAGGTCGTGGTGGCCGTAGGCCGCCGGCAGGCTCGGCTGGATGATGAACTCCGCCCCGACCTTCTGGCCGGCGGCATCGTAACGCTGGCCATAGGCGTTGCCGGTCGTGCCGCCCGTCTGGCCCTCGCTGATCCAGCCCACGAGGAAACCACCGTCGGCCAGAGCGGTCACCGCCGGTCCGTACTGGTTGGACGCGGTGTAGCTGTTGACCCGGAACTCGCCGCCGACGGTTGCTCCGGCGGCGTTGTAACGCTGGCCGTAGACACCCCAACCGCTGCCGTCCTGGTTCTGAGACCGCCAGATGACCACGCAGCCGCCATCGGCCAGGCGGGCGGCCTCGGGGTTCTGCTGAAGCGACGACGTGTGGCTGTTGACCCGAACCTCCGAGCCCGCAATTAGGGTATTGGAATGCAACTCCCTATGAACATAAACCTTGGATTGGTCGCGCAAGAAAACCTGATAAACGATGCTACCCACCGCCTCATCTTCGACACGCTCCCAGCCAGGTTCGGCGAAGTTCACTGTGTCGGTACTGCCGGCGGTGACGAACAAATTATCTACACCGCCAGTAATGGACGCCACCGTCACAGTGTCCAACTTGAGGGTTTGGTAATTGCCGGCCGTGAGATCGATATGCTCGATGTTGTGCAGTCGGTTCAACGTCGTTCCGGTGACTACAGCATTCTGATCGGCAAGACGCAGCGTATCCCATCCGTCGCCACCGTCGAAGTATCCAACCGAGACTTTGGACGTTTCCAGCACATCGTCGCCGGCTCCACCCCATAAGGTGTCACCCCCTCCGTTCCCGACGAGCGTGTCGCTTCCGTTCCCGCCTTCGAGCAACTCCGCGACGCCGCTTCCGATCAACGCATCGTCGAAGACCGAGCCGATAATGTGCTCGATGCCCGAGAACACGTCGCCGTCCGCATGTCCACCCTTTGCGGTACCGGTCGACAAGAGAACGGTTACCCCCGCGGTCGACGTCGCATAGCTCAACAGATCGAAGCCGTCACCGCCCACCAGAGTGTCAGCACCAGCGCCGCCGATCAGCGTGTCGTTGCCGGCTCCGCCAGATAGACTGTCGTTACCCGCTCCTCCGTCCAAGAGATTGGCTCCCGCGTCACCGCTCAGGGTGTCGGTGTAGGCAGAACCGATCAGATTCTCGATCCCTATCAAAACGTCTCCCAAGGCCTCTCCGGCCGTGCCGGTGCCGCTGGTCAAGCTTGCTGTCACCCCGGCCGCAGCGGCGACATAGCTCACTGTGTCGATGCCGTCGCCGCCATCCAGCCTGTCAGCCCCGAGCCCGCCGATCAGAGTGTCGTTGCCTGCTCCACCGGACAGGCTGTCGTTGCCACTCCCGCCGACCAAGCGGTTGTCCAGCGAGTTGCCAGTTCCGCTGAACGGCCCACTGCCGGTGTAGGTCAGCACCTCCACGTTGGCGCCCAGAGCGTAGGCGGCGAGGCTCGTGCGCACCTCGTCGGTGCCCTGACTGGCCAGTTCGGTCACCACGTCGACGGCGCTGTCCACAATGTAGACGTCATTCCCCGATCCACCGGACAGGCTGTCGTCGCCCGTGCCGCCATCCAGCGTGTCGTTGCCATTGCCGCCGACCAGGGTGTCGTTGCCATTGCCGCCGTCCAGGAGGTTGGAACCGCCATTGCCGGTCAGGACATTGTCCAGCGCGTTGCCGGTGCCGTTGAGCGCGGCCGAGCCGGTCAGGGTCAGGTTTTCGATGTTGGCGCCGAGCACCCAGGAGACCGAGGCGTTGACCGTGTCGGTGCCTTCGGCGGCCAGTTCGATCACCACGTCGCCGGCGTTGTCGACGATGTAGAGGTCGTCGCCGAGGCCACCGGCCAGCAGGTCGGCCCCGGCCCCGCCGTCCAGCCGGTTGGCCCCATCGTCGCCGACCAACGTGTCGGCACGGGACGAGCCGGTCAGGTTCTCGATCCCGATCAGCACGTCCCCGGCGGCATCGCCGGCCGTCCCGATGCCCGCCGAAAGGTCCACCGCCACGCCGACCGCGGACCCGGCGTAGCTGGCGGTGTCACTACCCGCCCCGCCGTCCAGCGTGTCGGCTCCGGCGCCACCGATCAGCGTGTCGTTGCCATCCAGACCGCACAGCACATTGGCCGCTGCCGTGCCGGTCAGGCTGTTGTTCAGCGCGTTGCCGGTCCCAACCAGCGCGGCCCCGCTCAGCACCAGCGCCTCGACGTTGTGGCCAAGCGTGTAATCGATGGCGCTGCGCACCGTGTCGCTGCCTTCGCCGGCCAACTCGGTCACCACGTCGCCGGTGTCGTCGACGTAGTAAGTGTCGTTGCCGGCACCACCGGCCATGAGGTCGGCGCCCAGCCCGCCATTCAGCGCGTCATTGCCCGTCCCACCGTCCAGCGCGTCGTCCCCGGCGCCACCGTCAAGGAATCGTTGCCGGCACCACCCGCCAGTATGTCATTGCCATTGCCGCCGCGCAGGGTGTCATTGCCGGTACTGCCGGTGCCGGCGAAGTCCCCCGCACCGGTGTAGGTCAGCACCTCGACGTTGGCAGCCAGCGTGAAGGCGGCGAGGCTGGTCCGCACCTCGTCGGTGCCCTCGCCGGCGGTCTCGATCACAACATCGTCCGCGTCGTCGATCAGATACAGGTCGTTGCCGGCCCCGCCGACCAGCGTGTCGAGGCCGAGGCCGCCGGCCAGCGTATCGTTGCCGCTGCCGCCGCGGATCAGGTTGTCCAGGGCGTTGCCGGCCCCGGCAAAGGTGCCGCTGCCGGTGTAGGTCAGGGTTTCCAGGTTGTCGCCGAGCACATAGGCGGCAAGGCCGGTACGCACCTCGTCGGTGCCCTCGCCGAGTTGTTCCACAATGACGTCGGCGACGCTGTCCACGAGATAGGTGTCGTCGCCGAGGCCGCCCACCAGCGTGTCGTTGCCCGCCGCGCCGTCGAGGCTGTCCGCACCGGCTCCGCCGGTGATCAGGTTGTCGAGAGCATTGCCGGTGCCGGAGAAGGCGGCGGTGCCGGTGTAGGTCAGTGCCTCGACGTTGGCGGCCAGCGTGAAGGCGGCAAGGTCGGTGCGGACCTCGTCGAAGCCCTCCCCAGGGTCTTCGACGATGAGGTCGAGAGGGTTGCCGATCACGTACAGGTCATCGCCACCACCACCCAGCAGCGTGTCGCCCACGAGTGAACCGGCCTCGCTGCCGATCAGCGTGTCGTTGCCAGCCCCGCCCAGTAGGCTGTCCGCTCCAAAGGAGCCGTCGAGACGATCGTCGCCGTCCATCCCCTCGAGGGTGTCCGCGTCGCAGCTTCCCAGAAGCGTGTCGTTTCCTGCGGTTCCAGCAACGATGCCCATGTTTCCCTGTTCCCCTGCGATATGGACTGCCCGACACACCCGCTCTCAAGCTGGGCGCCGTTAGAGTGCATAGATACTCAAAAGGGTGGCAGCCTTCACAGATTTTCTATCTTATAGGGAATAGGGGTGAGACATAACGCCGCTGGCGGGAATGGGCTCTGTCCGCCTACCGGCCGTTTGACGGCAAAACAGAAAGCTGTCCGCCAACCCACGGAAACGATGGGTTGGCGGACACTTAGTTTGTCGGACGGGTTTCCGGACAAACTCCTCGGTCGTTAAGAACGCAATCTTAGTCCGCTTCTGGCGCAAAGCGGACCATCAGGGGCTTCGAACTTGGTGCCCTCTTTAACCACACGGTGAACGGCTGGATGAAGCTGCTGGTCCGAAGACCTACGGCTGTCGCCGCGGCGTGCCCCGTTACAGCGCTGTCGGGACTTCGACCGGGACGGGGGCAAGCCCCTCTACCCGCACAGCCCCAGCACGCAAGATGATGACCCTGAACATACGTGTTGGCAAGGGAGTGGCTTCTCGGGGCAGGCTCCCCTTCTACCACACCTACAGCAGTTCCGTTTTGGTATCGTTCTTCTCATCGCTCCAACCTGACACGGAGTCTCCGTGCGCGCTCCTGAAACGCGCTTTCACCACCTTCCAAGATGTCGCAGACAGTTTTTCTGATTTCAGCGTTTTCCAATCCTCCCGAGCGATATGATATCGGCGGCAGAGAGCCGTGCGGATAAGGACCAGACTCGGCAATGATGATCTGGTCGGCGTCGGTGTTGATCACGAGGTTTGCATTGTGAGTAACCATGATCACCTGACGCCGCGATTTCGCTTCGATAAAGAGGCTTACCAGCTCATCGAACACTGATTTTGGGTCAAGATTTTCCTCTGGCTGATCAATCACCAGCGGACGATTATCGTTATCATCCAAAGCGAGGTAGAGGAGCAGAAGAACGATACCCCGTGTACCCGGAGATAGCTTGCGGATTTCGATGCCATCATATTCGATGCCATAGCTGATTGAGATATGATCGATGCTGTAAAGCCATTGGGCAAAGCGCTTCGACCAAGCGCGAAATTCAGCTTGGTCCGTATGAGCAACCGGTGAATGATCCAAGAGGTCCTTCTGATAAAGCTGCCGGAACTCCGCCATCGCAGAGACGACTTCAGCCGCGCCACCTGTTTCCCATGCCCGCTTGAGTATCTCACTAGCTTTCTGAAACAGCGTACCCTTTCCGCGGAACGCGCCGGCCTTCCTGAGGTCGATTAGTTTTTCTTCAGCCTCCGATGCCCATTGCTCCACGTTTGCCACGCGCGCGACCGAGAAGGAAAGCTTCTTTAGCGTTCCGGAAGTCGCTGCGAGCCGTGCCATGAGCGGCTCATATAGCTCCGCCAACACCGCTTGCTCCGCTACCAGCGCATCGAAAGCCCCTGCCGTAGGCTTCCTCGCGCTGCGTCTGCAGCTCGTGTGCTCGTTGTTTCGCACCTTTACTGTCGTTCAGCTTTTCGGTCAGCGTTTGCAGCGCTGCGGTCTCGGTCGCGATCCTACCTGAAAGCGCTGTGTACTGGCGTTGCGTTTCCTTGTCTGCGCTGACAAGCTTTTCCAGACGCGCCATTTCCGTCTCAAGTAAAGCCAGAGACAGTGTGCTGAGGTCTGTATTGCCAGAAAAGTAAGGCTTATTTGGATCGCCTGGAGGTGGCGCCGTCCCCTTCAACTCTGCGATCTTGCCGTCTACCCATTTTACGTAGCCGACGAGTTCGTTATCGACTGCCCCCTTGTAGTCGAGCAGAAAAAGAAGCCCACTGTTCCGTCGACATCCCGCTATGTATATGTCGCGCCTGAGTCTGCCTAAGCGCTTCCGGGGCTTGGTTGCGTCGGAGATCTTTTACTTCATCCTGGAGCGCGAGAAAAGTCTGCCGCTGGTTGATAAACTGCCTTAGCTTGCCTCTGATTTGGTTGGCGGCGCTGGCAAGCTCCGTATGGCGCTGGACTCTCTTCTCGCTGCCGGCGGATACGAGCTTTGCGCGGTCGGCCGTATAGGCGTCGACGAGCTTCTTTTTCTGCGCGACTTGCGCCTCGTAACTAGTGACCAGCTTTTCTTTCTCAAGCTCCATGCTGATACGCTCGGAGATAAGAGCGACGGCCTCGGCTTCGCGGTCACGTGCCAGACGATGCCGCGATGCGCGATGCTCTAGCAATTCCGCAAAGTCCAGCGCGCCATCCCGCGCGTGCTCCGGGTGCGCCTCGAAGATCACCCGCTCAACTTCTCGAAGCAAACTGTCCGTCAGGCCGCTTGATGAGCAAAGCTCCTCAACGAACTGCTGCGAAAGATAGCGCACACGCGCATAGCTGAACGCTCCGTTCGCATCCGAGCCGTCGAGGGCGCGTGTGATGGGCTCTCCAGCCGCCCAGCTCACCTTGACCTTCCCTTGGCCGATTAATGGACGGGCCCGCACAAGAAAGGACGGGGTCGCCCATTCACTGGCGTTCCACGTATCGTCCGAAATAGAGTCGCATCCAGCCGCGATCATATCGGCCAGCGCAGTTTTTCCAGATCCTCGGGCACCAATAATGGCGACAAGACCAGGATTGAGGGGAATGATGGGCGTCTGTATCCAGGGTGCGTTCAAGATGCGTACTTCGGAGATCACCTGCGAAGGCGTCGCGGAGGCCGGAGCCTCGGCGCCGACATATGCGCGACCAACAGGATCGATGCACGCCTGCCGCAAGGAGTCGAACTCCAACCCACCCTTAATCCAGGAAAAGCGGTCTCCAAACGGCGAAGCAACGTCGTCGAGCTTATGAGCATCGCTTCCGTGCAAGCAGGGCTTCAGCCCTCCGTAGCGGTCGCAGATCTCGTAGGGGGGAGAGAGACTTTTGACCCAGCCAGAACTCTCGTTGCGCCGAGCTGCTGGCGAAGATTATATCTGCGAAACCTTCAATTTCGCGCCGGATCGTTTGATCCGCAGCCTCCCGCACGCCGGACGTGCCATCGGTGGCACCACCCGCCACTGCGATCAAGATGTTCTTTTTCGCCCAGCCGCTCTCGGCGAACACCTCACGAAGTTTCTGGAAGTTGACCTTGAATTGGTTGGCCCCATAGCTTAGCGCAGCGATTTCGTCCTTAATGCTCGGATCGGCCTTATTTCCCAATCGTATCAGGTCCGCCCGCGTACAGTCGAAACGATCCTGCATAACGTTGAATTGTAAGCGCGATAGCAAGCGCCGCAACTCATCGATATGTTGAGGGTCTTCTGGACTGACAAACAGGTGCAGATTGACGAAGCCGCCCTTAGCTGTCGCGACGTCGAGCCTCAATTCTACATTCGGGAAGATCAGCTTGACCGCCGGCAACCGCCCTTCAGCTTTATGCTGCAAGATTTCTTGATATGTGTCGGTGACGTAGTAGTCAGTGACCGCGATGGCCTCAATGATCGGCGTGGACTGCTCAAGGGCTGTTAAGTAATCGCCCCACGCATTGGGGCCACTGAACTGATTGTTCATCACGGTGCCCGGCGCGTGTATGTGTGGCTCCCATCTCCGCCATTCGGCACCTCGGCTTAGGATATTCTCCTTGCCTATATGTATTTTCGGTTGACGCTCAAGCACCGCAACGCCGAGATCCGACCAAAGCCCTGGCATCTTCTTCCCTTTTGTGTGCATGATCGGTTGCAACTCAACCGTCACGACGCTGAAGGATGCCATTCATACGGTCCCGGCGCCAACAGCTATAATGCTCGATGGGCACCGCGGCCCCTTTCGCCACACCTGTGTTGAGGCTCCAGACTGCACAGTTCGTGGGATTCGACTTGCTACGGCCGATCGTCGGTCGCATCAAGAGCCATCTCTGATGCTCTGCGTAATGGGGCGCTCTCCTCCAGTCTCGCTATGAATTTCGTTCGCGTCGAGCGCTACGCCGTCAGGGCTTCCGCATTTTGGCTCAGGTACTCTGCCGCTACGGACTTAGGAAGGAGCCCCTCGGACACTGCCCTGTGGCAAAGGCGCCGGAAACGGGTCGGCAACTCGGCCTGAGATCCGCCCCGAATTGGATCAGGCTCCTCGCTTCGCCAGCGCCGTCCTACGGTTTGGAACACGTATGCCAGCGTTTCCTGTCGGATAATGCCGAGATCGCGGAAGCGGACGAGAAGCGCGGCGGCGCTGACACGGTACAGCCGTTTAGTCTCCATCAACTCGTCCACACCGAGGGCGCTGCGGTGCTTACCGACCTCTCGTCGCACATGGGAGGCGGGCATGAGGAAGGCGCTGGCGAACCGGGTTGCGGCCTTTTCCTCATCAATTGTCTCATTGCTAGACATGCAGCGATGCGCCAACTCGTGAGCCAGCGTCATGCGGCGCCGCTCGAGCCCGTGGCGGCGGTTCACCACGATGACAGGTACTGCGTCCGCGTTACGCCCGTGCACTAAGCAAGTGAGACCTGAAACGGTGTCCGGAAGATGAAGAACGAGGACCTTGAGACCTTTCTCCTCGAGCAAATGGGTGAGATCCGGGATGGGATCCTCGCCAAGCCGCCATGCGTCACGGAGCCGCTCGGCGGCCTCCTCGGTTTCGTCCATCGTGGCGACGAGGCATCGTTGGTACGGTGGTTGCCAGACGGCGCTTCCTAGTTCGAGAAGTCTCTCAATGTGCAGGTATCGTTCGACGTGCTCAATGACGGCAGCCTCGACCACCGCGCGATCCTGGGCGGTGGTCCGGCTCAGCTTCCGGAAATCGATCTGCCCGAGTCGAACCCCCGAGTCGGCGTTTAGGAACGCCGCGTCCACGTCCAGCGCGCCCGCTAAAGCCGCAACGACAGAGGGCGAGGCGGCCATCTCGTTGCGCTCGTATTTGCCGATGGCCTGCGGTGTCACCACGTTTCCGGCCTTGTCGGCCAGAGCGCGTAAGGAAAGCCCTGCCTTCTTGCGGGCCACCAGGAGCCGTTCGCCCTTCACTGCTTGACTCCAGAGACTTTCTTTCCGATCATCTGCTTGCGTTTTGTAAACCGAAGAGGGGGTAACTCGCAAGAGAGGCCGAATCGGTGGCAGAAACGAAATCGGCAGAATGGGGGTCGAGCCCATCCTGCCGGTGAAAGATTGGCGACCGACCGGTCCGGCGGCGCCACATGGGTCGTGGTTGGTTGCTTCTCATTAGGCACGTAGAGAATAACCAATTTCGAGTCCCATGCAAGCCCGGACCTCCAACGGCCTGACCTAATGGAGGTTTTCCATGGCCACCAACCCGCCGAAAGGCGATGGACACCGCAACGGTGCCGTCCGCGACCGCTCGCAGTTCCAGCACCCCAACGGGCACTGGGTGAAGCGCGATGCGGACACTGGACGCATCATGGACGTCAAGAGCGACAACGCCCCGTTCAAGGGCGTGCGTCGGGAGAAGGACTGATGCGATTCTCGGGGCTGCCGTAACCGGCGGCCCCGATCCGCAGATGATCCGCCTATCGGCACTGCGCGCCGTCCATGGCGAACCGCGTTCGCACGCGTCGTGGTCGCGGCAAACCCAAAGGCTCTTGGCAATCAATCCGGGCAGAACGGACCTTAGTCGAGTGTCCGCACGCAACCGCGCCGCCATCGGGCGGTGCATCACGTATGGTAATCGATGATGGGCCGAAATGCTGAGGAAGCATCTCGATTATGGTTGCACGAATGATTTTGGAACATGAATACGCCCTTTTAGGCGGACTGAACCGTGCCCGCATCGGGCAGGTACTCGGTGCAGCGGCGGCAGCTGTTTCGTCGATCCTTGTGTGGGTCTTGCTCGCCCTCGTTGGTCTGGCGCAGTGGCTGGGCTACGGCGAGGCCGTTCCCGCACTCATTCTGTGGCCAATTGGCGCCGGCGCCATCTATGTCGGCCTCTACTGGGCCTTTGACCGGTGGATCTGGCGCTGGAAGAATCTACGGGGAGTGCTCCGCGTCCCTGACCTCGCGGGCACTTGGCACTGTGCGGGGCAGACCATCAATGCTGACAAAACTCCCGGCTACGTATGGGAAGGAGAGGTCACCATTGTGCAAACGTGGGACCGCATCCGCGTTCGATTGAAGACGAAGCAATCTGGATCGAACAGCATCACTGCGAGCTTAGTCCACGATGAGGCGGACGGGTTCCGCCTGCACTACACCTACAAGAACGACCCGAACATTGACGAGCCGGAGTTGGAAGCCCATCGGGGCTCGGCCGAACTGGTCTTCGACCGGGACCTGCGCACAGCGAGGGGCGAGTACTTCAACGGCCACGGCCGCTACACCTTCGGCACGATGCGGCTCACAAGAAAGAATTGAGCATGGCAAGGAACATCAACCAGCGTCTGAGCCAGCTCGACGCTCGCCGCCGCGGTCTCGACCGGATCAGCCGCATCGCTGCCACAGAACAGCTTGAGGTGCTCGCCAAGCGCTCACTTCAGGAGAACTATCAAAAGCGCTCCAACGCGCCGTACACGACCTATGCACTCGGGTCGATGCAGGAGGTTGGTCCCGATTACACGCGCGTCAGCATTGAGCAGGCGGAAAAGAGTCGGGATCAGCTCGAAATGGCCCTCAAGCCTCACGACCGCCCCGTCGCCTTCCGCCTTCAGGGCTCCGTGCCTTGCAACATCCACATCCGCGGGGTGAGCGACGTCGATCTCCTGGTCCTCGACGACCGCTTCTTCACCTACGACGAGGAAGGGGAGCGTAGCAAGGCCGGGCACTTCCGCAGCCCCGTTTCTTACACCCCGCTCTCCGCGCTTCGGTCGCTGCGAACCCATGTCGAAACGATCCTACCGGAGAAATTCCCGGCGGCGGACGTCGATACCTCGGGCGGTAAGGCGGTGAAGATCTCGGGCGGCTCGCTCCGGCGTCCCGTCGACGTGGTCGTTTCCCACTGGCATGACACAACCGAGTACCAAGCTTGGGGGCGGCCGCACGACCGCGGCGTCAAGGTGCTGGACAAGAACGCGGGTGAGCTTTTGCTGAACATGCCATTCCTGCACATCAAGCGGATCGGCGATCACGACGGAGTGGCTCTCAGGGGTCTGAAGAAAGCGATCCGTCTGTGCAAGCACGTCAAGGCCGACGCGGAGACGGAGGGTAAGGCCATCAATCTGCCCAGCTTTGACATCGCGGCGGCGATGTGGCACGCCGACATGTCCGCGCTGCGGGTGGGGGCGATGGACGAACTGGCAATCCTTGCCGAGACGCAGAGACACCTGGACAAGCTGGCACGGAACCACGATGCCAGCTCGCGGCTGATGGTGCCGGATGGCTCGCGTCGGATCTTCAACACCGCTGAAAAGTGGAACAGCCTCATTGCATTGTCGAACGAGATCGACGACTTGGCGATGGAGGTGGCGAAGGAGCAAAGCCAAGCACTGCGGCTGTACTCGCCGTCTTGGGATGATGTGACCGACACGCTCAAGCGGGCACGGATCCCGGTCTACGGCTGATTGTGTTTCGGCGCGCAACGCTCGGCTCTTCCAAATTATTCTGCAACCAAGCGGAGGTTGATCGTAAGCGTCGTCTGGAGGCTGCCTTGTGGGAACAGGGGGCGGTGTGCTGAAAGCTGGAGGTCGGCGCCGCCGCTGTGCGTGGCCGGCTTGGCAGCGTGGTTTGCATCGTGGCGGTCCAGCGCATCGAGGTCATCACCGGCGCCGGTGGGCGGCGCACCTACTCGGCCGAGGAGAAGATCCGCTTGGTCGGCGAAGCCCGTGGCGGGCGCGGCGCGGTGGCCGCGGTGGCGCGCCGTATCAACCGGCATCGGAATGGGAGCTCTTCCAAGTTTTGTGGGGACTGTAGGGAATTTCGTGTACGGGCCATAACCGAGGGACCGAAGGAGGCCCCGTATGGCACGACGCAAACCGCCCAGCATCCCGGACCAGCTTCTTGATTAACTGCTCGCCGGGGCCGACCCGAAGAGCGCGTTCGCCAAGGACGGCCTGTTCGACGAGCTGAAAAAAGCGCTCGCCGAGCGGGCGCTGAACGCCGAGATCGACCACCACCTGGACAACGGCGAGTCGGATGGCCGGTCGAACAGCCGCAACGGGTATGGCCGCAAGACGGTGCTCACCGACACCGGCAAGATCGCCCTCGCCGTGCCGCGTGACCGGCTCGGCACCTTCGACCCGCAGTTGACCGCCAAGTACCAGCGCCGCTTCCCCCATTTTGCAACAGAGCATCTCGCGTAGAGCTTATGCAGATGGTTCGAGAGGTGGTGCGGCAATTGCCACTGGAGGCGGCCAACTCCAGCCAAGAGCAGCATACACTGAGGAGAGGCCGCGAAAGAGGTCTGCTTGGAGCGAAGGCCACATTCGTTCTGAGTTTTTTCCAAATACTGATACGCGCACTGCAATTCTCAGTGCGTCATTGTCGCGGCCAAAACTGAACGGCTGCAATGTTGCTAGTCGCTCACCCGCCACAGTTAATACGGATTGCGCGGACTGCCCTTTCGGTTCGCGCATGCGCTCAGTGCTGAGCACGACGCTGGTCCCCTTGCTCCCGCTATCGCCAGCTTGGTTTATTACCACAAGCGGAAGCAAGCCGTCGGGGCCAAGGGCTGTTGCCCACAGGGACCGGTCCATGTGAGGGAGGCGCCCGCCCAAGAACAGCGGGTGAGAACGGATCGGATCCCACAGGTCACGGGTATAGTCGGCATCAGCCATGGCCAAATCCTCTTCGTTGCAATACCACGACCGCCTTTTCCACTTTACTCATGTTCCGCTGGCGGAGTGTGACGTGGTCCGAGTATGCGAAACAGTGTGCGGCGAGAAACCTTATACTGGGCGGCGATATCCTCTACGGAGATCGAAGGATCCGCCCAGAGCGTCCGAGCAGTGTCCAGCCGAACGCCGGTCAGCACCGGCTTGCGTCCTCCTGGCCGGCCACGGGCGCGAGCCGCTGCGAGGCCGGCACGCGTGCGCTCCCGGATCAGATCGAGCTCGAACTCGGCAATCCCGGCCACGATGGTGAACATGAGCCGTCCCACTGGAGTCCCGGTGTCGATGCCGAGGTTCAGGACGCGCAGCGCGACCCGGCGCCGCTCCAACTCCAGTCCCAACTCGACCAAATGCGCGACCGACCGCGCCAAGCGGTCCAGCTTGACAACCACCAGGACGTTGCCGGGCTGGAGCGCGCGCAAGCAGGCTGCCAGCCCAGGCCGGTCCGCCTTCGCGCCGCTTGCGACGTCGGAGTAGATCCGATCCGAGTCGACACCGGCCCGCGCAAGCTCGTCGAGCTGGGGATTCACCGTCTGATCGGAAGTCGATACCCGCGCATACCCGATCAGGATAGGCTCGGGAGTGTCAGAACCCATGATCCGCGTCCGCACGTGGCACGCCGGTTTTGTCACTGATTTTGGCACAGTCGGCACCTATCTCGCCACTGTCACGGACGGCCGCGATTCCCTGGTGCCACATACGGGCCTTTCTGCCGTGGCGGCAGTACCGTCCAATCGACGGCGCCGTCGTCACGTCTCCGCGGTGTTCTCCCGCAGCCAACGTTCGATCGCCGCGACCACATGCACGCGTTCCTCCTCGTTGAGGGCCTGTCCGCGGCGAATGCCGTGCCACTTCTCCAGGCAGCTCCGGCAGCATGTTGCCGTGGCGTGCTGCGCGATGAACACCGGATGCCCACGGAACGGCGTCTGTTTGCCGTCGTTGACGGGAGCCGCTGGCGCAAGCCGCTTGTCGATGAAGTCCCGTGCGTGAGCCAGCACCGTCGGAAATCCCTTGTTCCGCAGATAGGTCTGCTCGCGGGCCCCCAGGCGGAACCGTTGCCGGAAGGACGAGCGGGCCAGCCCCGAAAACACCTGATCCAGATCCCTGATCGTGCCCATCGCCGCTCCGTGGGACTGCCATGCCATCCCCTCACAACCCGCCGGTCGGGAACTCAGTCCGCACGCGTCAACCCCATCTGCCAGAAATCCGCTTCCAGGCGGCAAGCCTGCCGGAACGTCGTCAACAGCTGCGGGAAACGCTGCTCGGTCATGCCACGTGCGGCCAAGCGGTCCAACGTAGCACGCGCGCCGGCCGCCACCGCCTGGTAGGCGTCGCCCGAGTACTCGGCGATCCAGGAACGATACGGATTGCCGGCCGCTAAACCCGATGGGCTGGCGGCGAGGCGCGTGCCGATCTCGGCGTAGCCCACGACGCAGGGAGCAAGGGCAACTTGCAGATCGAGCAGGTCACCGCGCAGCCCCGTCTCGAGCACATACCGCGTGTAGGCCAGCGTCGCCTTGGCCTCCGGCGCCCGTTCCAGCTCCGCGGCGGACAGGCCCCAGCCGGCACAGAGCCGAACGTGCAGGTCCATCTCCACGTCGAGAATGGCCTTCAGTCCGCCGAAGGCGGCGTGCATGTCGTCGAGCGACTGGCCCTTGTAGACGGCCAGGGCATAGGCGCGGGCAAAGTGGATGAGGAACATGTAGTCCTGCACCAGGTAGTGGCGAAAGGAGGCCACCGGCAGCGTCCCCCGTCCCATCTGCTGGACGAACGTGTGGTCGACGTAAGCCGCCCAATCGTCGGCGGCCTCCGTGGCCAAACGGTCGAACAGGTCCACGGCGCTGCTCACCGTCATCGATCGGGTCCTCCGGGTTCTGATGTGTGGACTTGGCAATGCCGCCAGTGGCGCATTGTGGAGCGCGACGTCAGCAGGGGCAACGAAACGCGCTACTCCCGGATCTCCTGCTCGTCTTGATCAAGCGCACGGATCCGCCGCTTTCGATTGCTCTGAAGACGGGGCGCGGCCCGGACGCCAACCGGACTGGCCACCCGGCTCCAAGTGTCCCGGACAGCCGCAAAGCGCGGCGCCGCGGCGGCCAACGCCGCGTCCAAGGCGCCGTAACGCCAGAGCTGATCGTCGGCCTGCCGCACCGCCAGGGGATTGGGCGCCATGATCCCATCGCGGTCCAGCCGGAGCAGCCGCTGCACCGCCTCGGCTTCGCGGCCGGCGCCGAGCTCGTCGGCGAGAACCGCCAGGGCCAACGCCGGGGACAGGCTTCGCCCGTGTTCACACTGGATGGCCAGCGTGGCGTCGGGCTGGCCGGCGCGGATCGCCCGCGCGAAATCGATCACGGTGGCGATCTGCTCGTCCGTTGGCCCGCGCTGCGCCCCCAGCCGCGGCACGCCGATGTCGTCGGAGCGCAGGACCAGCATGGCGTCCACATCGCCCAGGACAGCCTGCGCCATCGCGGTGTCGAGGGTTTCGAACGATCCGCGATCGGCATGCATCCGCACCGAGATCACGGCATCGGCGCCTTCCGCGGCCCCGTCCTCGATTTCGGCACGCGACCACACGAACACCTTCATCGCCATATTCCGCTCCACTCCGCACGCGCACGCGGTTCCCATTCTCCAGCTGTCGGCCGACCCCTTCGAGAACCGAGCGGAGGCAGCGCACCGGGAAAGCGACGATACGGCACTTGCCGGATGTTCTCAATGCGTTCGCATTCCCGCCCATCGCCGCTGGAATTCGCCTTGGATCCCCTCTCACCGGCAGCGCGTCCGCGCCCCATATGACGTGGGCAGGATTGCCCGCCGTCGGCGTGCATCCGGAACGCAGAACGGGAGGCGGCCATGCCGGAACACCGCAGCGTCAGCCGCCGCACCCTGATGGCGGGCATGGCCACGCTGAGCACCAGCGTCCTGCTCTCCAGACCGGCCCGCGCCACGACCCTCGTCCCGACGCCCGGCCAGACCGAAGGCCCGTTCTACCCGACCAGCCCGCCCGCGGACATCGACCACGACCTCGTCCGGGTTCACGGGGCCGCCGCCCAGGCACTGGGCACCGTCGCCCACATCGGAGGGCGGATCCTCGACCGCGCCGGGCGGCCGGTCTCCGGCGCGGTGGTCGAAATCTGGCAGTGCGACGCCCAGGGGATCTACCGGCATCCGCGGGCACCCGGTCACGACCGGTTCGACGGAAACTTCCAGGGCTACGGGCGGGCGGCGGTCGCCCTGGACGGAGTTCTATCGGTTCCGGACGATCAAGCCGGTGCCCTACCCCGGCCGCACGCCGCGTATCCATTACGCGGTGATCGTGCCCGGCACCGGGCGGTTCGTGACGCAGATGTACGTCGCGGGAGAACCGCTGAACGCCCGCGACGGCCTGCTGAACGCCATCCGCGACCCGCAGGCGCGCCGCAGCGTGATCATCCCGTTGACCGCGGCGGACGGCCCCGAGGCGGGCGCCGTCCAGGGGACCTTCGACATCGTCCTCGACCTCTGACACTCCGTTGGGGATCGGTCTCCGCTCTCCACACCGGCGAGCGGTCCGATCCACCAAGCCGGCACCGCCTCAGAGGACGTGTTCGCTCGGCAGATGCGGCGGTTCGGCAACCAGCGCAGGACGCGGTATGGGCACATGCATCGGGGCGGGCCGTGTCGAGGCCTGCCACAGGTCGAGGAATGTCCCGAGGTGTGGTCGGTCGGCGCGCTCGCGCACGAGGCATTCAACCAAGCTGTCGACGCTGGCGTTGTGCCCGGCCGGGTCGGTGCGCCCGGTCAGCAGCGCCCAGCGGACATAGGCGGCGTAGAGGGTCAGCACGTCCGACTCGCAATAGGCCCGCACCTTCTCCAGCTCGCCGCGCGCCATCATGTCGGCCACCTCGCTGCCGTGGCCGCCGATCTTGCCGGGCAGGCCGATCAGGTCGGCGATGTCCTGCAGGCCGATGCGCTGTGAGGCGCCGTAGTCGGCGACCTGCTCCATGAGGTCGCAGTTGAAGTCGGGCTGGTAGCGCTGGGTGTAGCCGTTCCATTTGTCGCCGGTTTGGAACCACGCCGGCACCGGCACGCCGTAGACCATGGCGCGCAGGCGCAGCACCGGCAGGTCGAAGCCGCGCCCGTTCCAGGTGACCACGCGCGGCAGCGTCCGGGCGAAGTGCTTCCAGAAGCCGCGGATCAGCCGCTCCTCGTCGTAATCGAGGTCGCCGCCAGAGCGGCATTCGGTGACGCGGTAGCGTTCCACGCCGGAGGACCGGTCGATGGCCGCCTCGACGAAGCTGATCGCCACGATCTGATGGCAGTGCGGCGGCGGGAACTTCTCCGCCGGCCAGTCCGCCGGAAGGATCTGGCGGTCCGGCATCGTCTCGATGTCGAGGCAGAGCAGCGTGTCGTGGTGCATGGGACCTCCGGGGGCGGCGGCCCCATGCTCCCCAAACGATCGGAGAAGCACAACGGACAAATGACTGCTCCGCGGCTCTGCGCGCATGACGCAGCATGGACGGCACACCGCGACGTTCACCAGCGGAGCGGATCGCCCGATTGTGCCGCCGCCGAAGGCCCCGATGCGACGCTGCGTCGGTTGGAGCCGGGCCCGCGGTGCGGCCATTGCGGAATGAAGGGCCGGGCTCTCATCGAACTCGACTGGATGGAGCCGCGTCAGCCGGCTCCGGATGCACAACGCTGCCGTGTCAACGGGCACACCAATCGCGTCGTGGCGTGCCGTCCACGGGCTGGGTCAACGCCGCATCGGCCAGAATGCGTTGCAGGTCGACGCCATCGACGAGCACGGCGGCCTCCACGTCGTCGGGGCCCACATCTCGTGGGGCGCAGAAGGCCACCAGCCGGGCGTTCCGCAGGGTGAGCACGATCGTGGTCTGAGCCAGGCGGGCAAGAAACTGTTCGGTGGAACACTGGCCATCGGGCCGGGGCCCCCTCGACACCGCGCGGCTGAACGCTCACCCAACCCCGGTCCGGAGCGAAGGCGGGGATCCGGCTGTCGCTCGTGACGTCGATGGGCTGGTGCCGCCAGGACTGGCACGTGATGACCTCCCGGCCCACCGCGGGAGCGGCCGTCGTGAGCCCCAGAACGGCAAGGCACAAAAGGCGGCGGTTCATCAGCGGCACCGATCACCATCAACGATGCGGAGCGGCATCCGCACGATGGGGCTGGATGCATCCCCTTCTTCCCAATGTATGCCATACGGGGAAAAGCGTCCCCGACAAATCCACCTATGGGCGCATGGCGTGAAATGCTTCACCCGTCACGGTCCTGATGCATGTGTATGTCTCACGCCCGCACACCCGTGAGAGGGTCGAAATGTCTTTCACCCTACAGCGCATCTGCCGCAACGTCGTCGTCGATGGATGCCGCAACCAGCCTGCGACTGGAGCGTCTTTACCGGGACGCCTTGGATAAGGTGGCCGGCGCGAAGGGGTTTCGCTCAGCCATCTGGTGACCCGGACCAAACGGCAGCAAGGTGCGCCGGGCGTGGCGACGCAAAGCCTCTGCGTGAACTCCGCGGTACGGGTTTTCGCCATGACCTATTTCCGTTCCGCCGCGACCGAGGAAGGGCATGTCCGCGCCGGGCACAACGCCGGCGGCCCGCTATCCGGCACGGCGGACAGGCCGGAGCCCGTGGCCGGGACATCCGAACGATCCGGCGCACGGGGAAACGGCGGTCCCCGCGGCGACGTTACCGTGAAGATCGCAGGGCGGTCGATGAGGGGACTGATGGAGGGGCGTCCGTCGCCCTCCGAGAAAGTTTGACCCCGCCACCCGCCGTCCAGAACCGAGTCCAGCGTGAGTGCCGACGGAACGGGTCTCGACACCGCGACCGGCACCCCATCGGTCCATCACCCGTTCCAATCCTTGCCCGCCCTCGTCCTGTCGAACGGGACGTCCGTCGCCGGCGCTTCGGAGTCGAGGGGATCATCGTTGGCGGCCTCACGGAAATACTGCGCGATGAACAGCCGAATCGCAGCGCTGACCGACAAACCCGCCGGACGTTTCCGGGCGGCCTCGGTGCACAGACTGTCGACGCCTTGGCGCTCCCGTTTGGAGATTTCCCGCAGCGCATCCCAGAGCGCATCCTGAAGACGGATGGTGGTTCGCCGGCCGCCGATCTTGATGCTGCGGCCCGGCGTAATCGCAACGCCCCGGTTCACCTGCCCGAGCGCCGCCTTCATCATCGGCGACTGCGTCTTGCCGACCCGCTGGGACTGCTCGCTCCTCCGGCGGTTTGCTTTCTTCCCGGTCCCGTCCTGGTCGTCGTTTCCGGGTGCGGTCAACATCTCATCGTTCATGGCTCGGCCCTTGGTAGGCGAAGACGCAACAGGTCGGCACCGTGGCGGCTTGCGGCCGCTGCGGTGCTTTTCCCCGTGTGGGTCAGGGACCGGTCGACGCGTCGGCGCCGGCCGTCCGGGATGGACGGAAGATCCTTTTCGCGAGATAGGGGACGCTGAACACGATCACCGCGTAGACGAGCCCCACCCGTAGGCCTTGGCGAACAGCAGGCATCCTACGACCGCCAAGCCACCGAAAATCCGGCTTGCGGCGGAGCGCCCCAGGGCCACGTAGACCGCACCGCTGGCGAGATAGAGCAGGAAGAAGTTCTGCCCCGCCGTCATCAGCAGCGTTTCGAGCGAGACGATCCCCGCGGCCTGCGCGACCAGCACGGACCCGAAGATCAGCGCCATTCCACCGACGGCGGCGCGCGGCGTCCCGCTTCCATTCACCGTGCCCAGGCGGAACGAGGCCGGCGCCCATCCGCGGCGGCCGATGTCGAACAGCAGACGCGACGCCGCCCAGCAGGCCCCGTTCAGGTTCACCACGATGATGCCGGTCACCAGAACCGCGACCGCCACGCCCGGGACACGCCCGCCCGCCAGGTTCTCCACCACCGCAAGGAACGGCGCCCCGGCGAGTTGTGGGCTGTCGAGCGGAACGAGGGCCTGCACCGCCGCCGAGATGCCGAGGTAGAGCCCGGTCACCACCACGAAGCTGAGGACCACGGCGATGGGGAAGTCGCGCTTGGGGTTCTTGAACTCCTCCGCGGTGAAGGCGAGCATCTCCCACCCCGTGAAGGCGAAGAAGGCCAGGGCCGCCCCGCCCCATAGGCCGGACAGCGACGGCGAGCCCGCGCGGAAGTCGATGGCGCTCCAATGCGGGACCGCGCCCAAGGCCACCGCGATCAGGCAGGCGGCCAGCACCATGACCACAATGTCCTGAAGGCGGCCGGCGAACTTCGCGCCGGCCCAGGTGGCGAAGAGACCGGTGCCGAGCAGGACCGCTCCCACCGCGGCGGTCAGCGCCGGCGCGGTGGCGGAGTCGGTCCCGAGGCCCTGGACGATGTAGGTGGCGCCGGTCAGCGCGATGGCCGGGATGCCCAGCGCGAAGGTGCCCAGCAGCAAGTAGGACGTGCCGATGGCCGCCCAGGGAAAGGCCTCCGCGACGAAACCCGACACGCCGCCGGCGGACGGGAAGCGTCGGCCCAGGCTGGCGAAGACCACCAGGAGCGGGGCGACCACCACCGCGTCCAGGCACCACGACCAGAGGGCCCACCCTCCGGCCTGCTGATAGACCAGGCCGGGGAGCGCCAGCATGCCGGCGCCCACCACGATGCCGATCGCCAGCGTCACTGCACCGAAGAGGCTGATGGTCGGCCGCAAGGCGTTGGCGTCAGGAGCGCTCATTGGCGATGATCCTCTCGTGGTGGAAGGGGGCCAGACCGGCATCCTCGGGAACGTCGAAGACGGCGGTCACCCGGTTGCCCACGATCACGGTCGGGACGCTCTGCCGTTCCAGGATCGCCCGGGGAAAGGTCGTCTCGTGCCAGGGGCACTTGATCGAGCCGGTCTTGTGGTTGCCGGTGCCCAGGAAAAGCGGGCCGCCGCGGTGGGGGCACTTGCCGCTGCACAGCAACGGCTTGTGCCCTTCGTGAGCGAGCAGGAAGTAGTGGGCCTCGTCCACGAGCACGCCGTTGTGTTGCGTGCGGTCGAATTCGACGACTCTCATGCGGCCAGCCCCAGGCCGGCGGCCTTGCGGATGCGGTAGGAGCAGGTGTCGGAAAGCACCTTGGTGCCGTGCAGGCGGCCACCGGGAATGACGATGGACTGCCCCGCCGCTAGTTCGATCGAGTGCAGCGGGCCGACGGTGAACTCAACCGCACCTTCGGTGACCTGGAAAAGCTCGGCTTGGTCGTGGATGTGCAGCACCGAAACCTCGCCCTTCGGCTCGGTGAACGTCAGCACGTCGGGGCCGGACCACATGTCGGGATGCGAGGAGCAGAAGTCGCCGGCCATGGGCGCCTTGAACAGCCGATCGCCGAACGCGAGCTGGTCCATCAGATCCTTGTCCGCGAGCGTCTGGAGCAGCTTGAACTCCTCGAAGCCCCGCACGACGTCCGCCAGGATCCAGTCGCCGACCCGCTCGACCAACGGGGCGATCACACGTTCCATCGCCATGCGGCCGTGGTGGACGTCGATCTCGTGGTGTTCGTCGAAATAGCGGGTGTCCACCTCGGCGCCGAAGATCCGGCGCAGCATCTCGGACTGCTGGCGGTTCGCTTCGGCAAGCGTCGCCTCCGTGTAGAGGAGCGCACCGACATAGCGGCCGAAATGCTTGTGGTTGCGCGACACGAGGTGGAAGTAGTTCACCAGCGCCAGCGACGACGGCAGGAAGAACTGCCAGTAGGCGTGGGGCCGGTGATCCAGCCCACGGCTCTTCAGCGTGGTCTCGAAGATGGTGGAGTGCTTCGACGCCGGCACCCCGTAGCCGTACTCGTCGATCAGGATCGTGAAGAGCCCCGACTGCGCCGGCCCGTAATTCCCCAGGACATTGCGGGCCATGGCCGAGGCCTCGGTGACGAAGTCGGACGAGAGCTGCACCAGGAATTCGTCGGCGGCCGTGGCCGGATTGCGCGCCTCGAGGATGGCGCGCACGACCGCGCTTTCGCCGGTGTTGGCCTGCGCCAGAGCATGCTCCGCGTAGGCGCGGAACGACGGCATGGTCCAATGGCCGGAGGTTTCGATCTCGTCGTCCAGAAAGCCGAAGAGCTGGTGCTCCAGCCCGGGCCGAAGCCGTTCGCCAAGGCACTTCAGATCGTCGTCATAGAAGGCGGCGAACGCCTCGCGGCGAGGCCGGTCCATGGTTTCCGGCAGGAACAGAAGCTCGGCCTCGTAGATCGTGGTGAGCAGGCGCTGCCCGAACAGCGCGGCGTTGGTGGCGATCTGCGACGGGGCGAGCTTGACGGTCAGGTCGATGGTCGCGGCGTCCTGCCGGCGGAGCGGACGGAGGAACGGGTTGTCCTCGTTCAGGAAGGACGTCGGCTGGCCGAACAGGGATGGGACGAAAACAGCGTGGCGAGACCGTTCAGATCAGCGCGCGAAACCTCGTGGCGCCGGCAGGCGACAGCATTACCAGACATTGCGGACTACCCTTCGTCATGGTCGCGATGACGAAGAGGCTACAAATCGGAATGTCCAGTTTGACCCATCAATACGTCCAGCGGTAACGTCAATTTGCCGAAATATGTCCAGTGGTGCGGAGTTGATGGTGGGGCAACAGCCTGGAGATGTGGATATGGTGGACGAGCTGATTCTGTGCCACCTGGAAGCGGACGGTCGTCAATCCGTCCAGGAACTGGCGCGCAAGGTCAACCTCTCGCGCAGCGCCGTCTACGCCCGCATCCAGCGCCTGGTCAAAGCCGGCGTGATCGCCGGCTTTACGATCATGCGCGGCGTCCCCGTGCCCAAGCCGGTCGTATCGGCCTATATGATCCTGTATCTGACGGGCCCCATCTGCGAGAAGGTCGCGAAGGAGATCGAGAAAATCCCGCAGGTCAAGCTCAGCCAGTCCATCGGCGGAGAAATCGACATGATCCTGACCGTGGAAACCGGCAGCCTCGAGGATCTCAACGACGTACGGGGCCGGATCGAGGCGATCAAGGGCGTGGTGCGGGTGAACACGTGCGTCATTCTGAAGGAACGCTTCAACCGTCTCCGACGCTGACCCCGGCCCGTCAGTTTACACGCGGTATGGTGATTACGAACTTCGGCTTGATCCGCTCTCGATCGTTATTCTCACGTTGGAGCGGCGCGACGGCCTGCCGATTGTAGGCGACGGCGAACACCTCAGCGGCCCTGCCCAGGGTCTTGGCGCGGGTGGATCGGCAGCGATCCGCAAGTATTTCAAATGTCTCGTGCAGGCTTAGGCCCTCCAATCGGCAGATTTCCTCCAAGATCACCCATATCGTTCGGTTCAACTCCACACTTCGAACGGTTTTACCGATACGGATTGGGCGAATTTCATTACCCATCAGCCAAGAAGCATCATCCGTTAACTCAAACTCTGAATCTTGGGCGGGTTTCACTGCCATATAGGAACTATTCCCTTTATAAACTGCGCCCGCACCATAGCGCGACAGCATATGGGCAATCTACCATAACGCGATGAAATGGCAACAGCACGTAAATGAGTTGTTTTTATAAAAATCGAAAGACCTTGAGGTTGATGATATCCCTGATTTCGCCCACATAACGTTCTCTTTGCTGCTCAATTCAGCAGAGCCGACCGCTGCAAGATGGTCCCGATTATCCCGCTGGAACGTGAGCGGTCGCTCCGGACCGCTTTCATTGGACGGTCAAAGCCTCCGAGCTGCCGGCCGAACCAAGTCCCGACGAATGGAACGACAGCGGAATTCACAACGGCAGGCATGCGTGAACCAAATCCTTTTTTCGACAGTCACTTATTCCATATAGGCGCGGCAGCTTCAGGCTTGGTATTGGAAGCCCCCACCGCTTCAGATCGGATGACGGAGGCGGCCGTTCCGCATGGTGCCGCAGGAGCATGGGCACGAAGCGGGATGCAGGCGTCGATTGCCTCCTGAACGAGGCGCTCCCGGACTCCGAAGTCCGTCGGCGCGGCGACGCGCGCCAAGGCGGAGGCCGCTCCGACGATCGGCAGGTGTCCCAGCCATGGAAGGAGGATCGGCCGTATTCGTCAACTCGGTTCGCCGACGAAAGCCCCGGCATTCCGCGGTATTGGTCTCGACGGGGTGTTTGCAGCCGACCGCGGCGACGCGACATACTGCCGCTCCGTTCACGCCTCGCCAGAAAGTCGCCCGATGTCCCCCCGCACCGCAGCCGTCCTGGTTCTCGGCGTTCTTGCCTTTGCCGGCGTTGTTTCGCCGGCCGCGGCGGCTCCCACCGCGTGCCCACAGCACTTCGTCGCCGGGCAGGCGCCGGATTCGACGCGGCAAAGCCTGGCCGCCAAGACGCGCCCGCTTTGCTACGATGGCTACGCCCTGCTGCATTCCGGGATCAGCCGCACGCCGCTGTGGACGGCCGAGCACCTGACCACGGAACGACTCGCCGCGGCGCGGGGGCTGAAGCGCAGGAACCGGTTTCATGCCGATCCCAACCTGCCGGCGGACGAGCGGGCCGAACTGGACGACTACAAGGGATCGGGGTTTGATCGTGGGCACATGGCTCCCTCCGGTGACATGCCGACACCGGCAGCGCAGGAGGAGAGCTTCAGCCTCGCCAACATGATCCCGCAAAGCTCCAAGATGAACCAGCTCATCTGGGAATGGATCGAGAGCGGCATCCGTGACCTCGCGGAACGGCAGGGCGAGCTGTACGTTGTCACCGGACCGGTCTTCCAGGGGCAGAGCCTGCAGCGGATCAACGGCCGCGTCCTCGTGCCCAGCCACGCCTTCAAGGCAGTCTATGATCCGCAGCGGCGCCAGGCGGCCGCCTACCTCGTGGAGAACGTCACCACGAAGGCCCATCGGGTGTTGTCGATCGCCGAGTTGGAACAGCTGACCGGGGTTGCGGTGTTTCCTGGACTCCCAGAGGCGGTCAGAGCGATCGCGATGCCGTTGCCCGAACCCAAACCGCGTCGGCGGTCGTGACCATGACCGGCGCCCCCACACACCGCTCACCTGACGAGGCTCCGATGCCGTCGCCGATAACGCCCTTCGCCGATGAGGCCGACTCGCTGCAAATCGACGATCTGACGGTCGAGAACCGCACCGACCGCGTATCCCTCTACGGCAGTGTCGCGCTCACCAAGGACCGCGCAGGCCTGGAGCACGCCCGCGCGCTGAAGGCCATCCTAGACGCGGTGGTTGCCGCCTTGGAAGACGAGGAGAACCTGCCCGAGGCGGTCGCGACGAAGCCGCCGGACCAAGTGCCGAACCCGTTCGGCTGAGCGCCGTACGGCTGGTTGAGGACCGACGTCACCGCGTTTCGTCCGAAGGCCGACCCGCGGCCCCAACGGCTTCCGGGGTCCCGCTGGAGCCGGTTCTCGCACGCAGCGAGGCGACCAACCGAGCCCTCGCCCGAGCACCGTCAGCACAAGGGCATCAACAACCGGGCCGAGAACTCGCACCAACCGACCCGGCGACGCGAGCGGCAGATGAAGCGCTTCAAATCGCCCCGACAGGTGCAGCGCTTTCTGTCTATCCATGACCCGATCGCCAACCTCTTCCACCTCCACCGCGACCACCGCCCCGCCTCCGACTACCGCGCCGCCCGCGCCCAGGCCTTCACTGCCTGGGTTGAGGTCGCCGGTGCGCCGCTGGCCGCTTGATCCCCCGATCTCTAACAGGGTGCGGAAAAAGGCTATGCCCGGCCTGCCGGTCGTGATTCTCTCCGGTTGAAGAGAATCACGACCGGTGAGGGGACGATGCGGGGATCGGACGAACACAGCGAGGGTCTGTTCAGCTATCCGCCTTTATGCACCGGGGTGAGGCGCGGGCTGGCCACCGGGTGGAGATGTTCAGCGTGGGGGTTGCATGGGCGCACGCCGTCAGCCGCCATGTGGATGGCGGGGTGAAGCGGGCGGAGTTGATGGTGGACGGGAGCGGGTGACGGCTGGGGCACGCTGCCCCGCTTCTCAGGAGATCAGCCGTGGCAAGCGACCGAGGGCGAGATGGATGATCGCCTGATCGGGCGCGCTGGTCGGCAGGTGAACCTTGATCTGCGTCTTCATTTCGACGATGCGCGCGGCGATCTTCACCAGACGCAGCCGCAAGGTGTCGAACTGGACCGTGCGCCAGCGTGAGCGTTTCGGCATCACGGAGCGCAGGCTCCACAGCAGCCAGTACGCCCCGGCGTGCAGGAACAGGCGGAACTGATTGGCGCTCGCCTTGGAGCAGGAGGTGCGGTCGGCGGCAAGGTGCGCTTTCCACGCCTTGATGTGGTTCTCGGCCTGTCCCCTCGCGCAGTACAAAACCTCGTAGAGCCAGCGTCCGGTGCCGTGGCGCAGGTTGGTGACGATGAAGCGGGTGTCGGTGCCCTGGGCTCCGGCCTCGACCCGCGCGACGATGCGCCTCACCCGGCTCCAGGTGCTGGCGCCGTCGTAGAACTCCTTGAAGCGGCGCACCTTGTCGGCTCCGGGCATGGCCTGGAAGCGGGCGGCGGTGCTGGCCTCCAGCGTGGTCACATGACGGCGCAGCGTGCGGCTGGTCGGCAGGCCCAGCACGTAGTCGATTCGCTCGCCCTCGCACCAGTCCAGCACCTCCGGACAGGCGTAATGGCCGTCACCACGCAGCAGAATCCGGGTGTGCGGCCAGTTCGCCCGGATGGCGCGCAGCAGGCGGCGCAGGAAGGCCCGGATCTCGGTGCCTTTGGGACGTTTGGCCGGGCGCAGCACGGCGGTGACGAAGCGGCCGTCGCCGTCGAAGACGACGATGGGCTGAAAGCCGTACTCGTCGTAATGCGCGTTGAACAGGCGCAACTGCTGACCGCCGTGCACCGCATCGAAGGTGTCGTCCACATCGAGCACGATGCGCTTGGGCACCTGGCGAAACGAGGCGCAGTAGAGATCGACCATGGCCCGGCCCATGCGCAGCAAGGCACGGGTATCCGGCAGGTTCTCCAGGCGCGAGATGGTGGCTTGCGAGCACAGGTCACGCTCGGACGGCAGGCGCTCCAGGGCCATCTTGAACAGCGGATCGCAGCGCAGGCTGTTGGCGTCGTTGCCGTCCTCGTAGCCCGCGGCGATCGCCAGCAGGCGGAAGCCGATGATGTCGGCCAACGGGTGCACGGTGCGCGTGGGATCGCGCGGGTCCTCAATGCAGGCGGCCAGCCGTTCGGCCATGCGCAGCCGTTTTTCGACCTCGCGCAGCACCAGCAGCCCGCCATCGGAGGACAGGCGCCCTCCATCGAAGCGTCCGATCACCGGTTTTCCGGCAACGGGTGACAGGCCGGGCAGTGGCAGCGTAGGATCAACCATGGCGGGTGGGCGCTCCGGAAAAGGCGGGGATTGGCTTCAGCACCCAACTCCTACGGCCGCTCAACGGATGCCGCTACACCCGCCAACCCTCATGAATTTTCCCGGCTATGTGAACTGTGAGGCCCGTGTTCCGGTGAGCCATCCTCTACGAGCGATCCGGGCCATCGTGGATGAAGCGCTGGAGGTGATGTCGCCGACGTTCGAGGGGCTGTACTCGACGATCGGTCGACCGTCGATCCCGCCGGAGAAGCTGCTGCGGGCGCTGCTGCTCCAGGCCTTCTACTCGGTGCGCTCGGAACGCCAACTGATGGAACAACTCGACTACAACCTGCTGTTCCGCTGGTTCGTCGGCTTGTCGATGGACGCCCCGGTGTGGGACGTGACCGTGTTCACCAAGAACCGAGAGCGCCTGCTGGCCGGCGATGTGGCGGGCAAGTTCCTGGCCACCGTACTGGGTCAACCCCGGGTCAAGGCGCTGCTGTCTGACGAGCACTTCTCGGTGGATGGGACGCTGATCGAAGCCTGGGCGTCGGTGAAGAGCTTCCGGCCCAAGGACGGCAGCGGTGAGCCGCCGGGGCCGGGACGCAACGGCGACCGCGACTTCCATGGTGAGAAGCGGTCCAACGAGACCCATGCCTCGACCAGCGATCCCGAGGCGCGGCTGTACCGCAAGGGCAACGGGCAGCCGGCGAAGCTGGCCTTCATGGGCTACGCCCTGATGGAGAACCGGAACGCCCTGGTGGTGAATGTCCGGCTGACGGCAGCCACCGGCTTGGCCGAACGCGAGGCGGCGGTGTCCATGGTCGAGGCGATCCCCGGCCGCCACCACATCACGGTGGGCGCCGACAAGGCTTACGACACCAAGGATTTCGTGGCGAACATGCGTGAGTTGGGCGCCGCTGCGCACATCGCGCAGAACACGAGCAACCGCCGCTCGGCGATCGATGGCCGGACCACCCGCCACCCTGGCTATGCTGTGTCCTTGCGCATCCGCAAACGGATCGAAATAGTCCTTACGCAAATGACAAAACCGCCCCCGCTCGCCGTTGGGGCTGAGCGGGATGACATAGTGGATTTCCACCTCACTGTCGGTGACGACGACACGGTCGATCAGCAACTCAACAAGCTGCCGCCGTCGCGCGAAATCAGCCTCAGCGAGACCAGCCTGAATCCGGTGGCAGAAATCCGCGGCCGAGGCGGCCCAGCCGGCGAGCCGGGCCTGTCGGTCGGCCTGGGCCTCCAACTGCTCCGCTTGCGTGCCCAGGCCCTGCATTCGTTCCTCCAGGCGTTGGCGCCGGCGTTGATATTCGGGGAGAGGAACGACCCCAAGCAGATAGGCTTCGGTCAGGCGTTCCCTCTGCCGTTCGAGCCCGATCTGGCCTTGGCGTAGCTGCTCGCGCCGGGCTTGCAACTCTTGTGGCAGCCAGCCGCCGCCATGGGCTCGGGCGAGGGCCTGAGCGATCTGGTCGGGCGCGGTGAGCAGCGCACAGAGGTCTTGCCAGACCACCTCATCAAGCTGATGGGCCGGGGCAAACCGAGCCGGGCAGAGGGTGTCGCGCCCGCTGACGATCGGGTCACTCTTCCCGCGACAGACGTAGTAATCGTATCCCGGATGGACCGTGCGGCAAAAGCAACCCGACTGGCAGACACCGCAGCTCACCAGGGCGCGCAGCAGGTAACTGTACCGGGTGTTGTGACGCCGGCTGAAGGCTTGATTTTGCGCGAGTTTAGCCTGCGCCCGCTGAAACAATTCGGCATCGATCAGCGCCGGAATGGTCGCCAGCGGCACCCATTCTTCTGACGGTGTCGGGGCCGCTGAGTCGGAGGAGTGGCTAATGGGATGCGTCGCCGAGCGGCGGGTGCGGACGGCTCGGGCACGCCGGCGACCAGCAAAGACTTGGCCAGTGTAGCAGGGGTTGGTCAACATGCTGCGCAACGTCGTCGGCGACCACAGCGGCCGGCCGGTCGGCGACGCGATGCCGAGACGGCGCAGATGCTTGGCCAGGGCGAACAGGCTGCCCTGGTCCTCAACATAGCTGGTGAACAGCTCCTGGACCACGGCGGCCTCGGCCGGCTCAACCGTGATGCCTGCCGGATCGCGGGGGCGGTCGGGGTCCACACGGTAGCCGTACGGGGCTCGGGTCCAGGGCAAGAGGCATCCGGCGCGCAGCTTCATCTGCCGGCCTCGTCGCATACGTTCGGCGATCAAGGTGCGCTCATATTCGGCGACCGCACCCCGGATCTGCAACAGCAGGTGATCTTGTGGGTCCCGCCCCATCGGTCGATCCAGAAACTCGACCCGGCAGCCAAAGCGCTCCAGTTCCTCCAGGAGCACCATCAGCTGGACGTAGTTGCGCGCCAACCGGTCGGGGTCGGTGACCAGGACCCGCTCGACCTCACCGGTCCGCACGGCATCGCGCAGTCGATCCAGGCCCGGACGGTTCAGCGTCGCCCCGCTGTATCCGTCATCCCGGAAGATGTCCTCGCTGGCGAGGTCCTCACCGCACGCGTGGACATGGGCGCGGAGCCGGTCGAGTTGCTGCTCGATGGTCTGGGCTTGCGCCTGACGCGAGGTCGAGACGCGCACATAGGCAGTTGTTCTCATCGTTCCCCTCCGCTGTTGGTGGGGAAGTGACGGTCTCCGCGGCCACTGCTGATTGGCTGGCGGATGCGCTCCAGCGCAGGATGAGCATGTATGCCCGATCCCACCGCTGGGCTCCGTCCGTGGTCGGCTGCATCTGCCGGCGGACCGCCCAGTGGCGCTTCATCGTCACCTCCCCGATCACTTTCATGATCGGGAACGGTGCCCGCTCCCTTCTGCACGTAATCCCGCAGCCGCCGAGGCCGTCGCGACCAGGTCAAAGCAAGCTGCCCTGACCGTGACAGGCAGAATTTGTCATTTGTGATCAGCCCATTGAGGAGGTGTCAGGCGACACGTCAAACTGCCCCCCTGGCGACACGAGGAATTGCCCCCCTTGAGAGAAGGGGACTTGAGGGATGGCGAGCTTGAACGAGGCTTTTCCGCGGGGCTGTGAACCGCGGAGGGACGTGATGAAGGCGCCGGATGACGTGTCGGCGATGCTGAAGCTGAAGGCGCTGGGTTGGGGCGTGAAGCGGATCGCGGCGGAACTTGGCTGCTCCAAGCACACGGTGAAGCGGTGGCTGGGTCTGGGCGCGTGGCGTCCGTGCGCATCGCCCTCGCGGTCGAAGCGGCTGGACGATCATGGCGATTGGTTGGCCGAGCGGTTCCAGCGGCACGCTGGCAACGCCGACGTGATCCGGCAGGAACTGGCGCGGGAGAAAGGGATCGCGGTCAGCCTGCGCACCGTGGAGCGGGCAGTGGCGCCGCTGCGCCGGGAACTGGTGGCCCAGGCGCGGGCGACGGTGCGCTTCGAGACGCGGCCGGGTGAGCAGATGCAGATCGACTTCGGCGTCCGGCGCATCGAGATCGGCGGGGTGGCGACGGCGGTGTTCCTGTTCGTGGCGACGCTGGGCTTTTCCCGCCGGTTGCATGTGCGGGCCTACGGGCATGAGAAGCAGGACAGTTGGTTCGATGGCCTGGAAAGCGCCTTCCGGGCCTTCGGCGGGGTGCCCGAGGAGGTCCTGCTCGACAACGCGCGGGCGCTGGTCCTGCACCATGATGCGGCCAGCCGAGAGGTGGTGCTGCACCCGCGCCTGCACGCCTTTGCCCGGCACTGGGGTTTTCGGGTGCGGGCCTGTGCTCCGTACCGGGCCCGCACCAAGGGCAAGGACGAGCGTGGCGTCGGCTACGTCAAGCGCAACGCCATCGCCGGCCGCTCCTTCGCGACCTGGGCGGAGTTGGAAGCGCATCTGGAGGCCTGGACGCGGGACATCGCCGATCAACGGCTTCACGGCACGACGGGCGAGGCGCCGATCGAGCGGTTCCGGCGGGAGGAAGCCCAGGCGTTGAAGCCGCTGGCCGGCATCCCGCCCTTCACGACGGCGCGCGACCTGGTCCGCCGGGTCGGTGCGGACTGCGCGGTGGAGGTGGACGGCAACGCCTACTCGGTGCCCTGGCGGCTGATCGGCGAGCGGGTCCGGGTGATGGTGGAGGCCGGCACGCTGCGGGTTCTCTACGCCGGCCGCGAGGTGGCGGTGCATGCCGAGCTGAAGGGACGGCATGGGCGCTCGATGCAGGATGCCCACCTGGCCGGCGTCGCCGGGGCGGACGGCCGCCCGGTCCGCGTCGCCCGGGCCGAGGACGGCGGCGCGGTGGCGGCGGTTCCGGCGCTGCTGCGTCCGCTGGCCGAATACGAGGCCGTGGCCGGGGGAGGCTTCTGATGAGCGAGCACGATCATCTGGTCGCCATGCTGAACCGGCTGAAGCTGACGGCCTTGCGCGACCAGCTCGACAGCCTGATCGACGAGGCCGGGCGGCGGGAACTGACGATCCGCGAGGCCCTGGCGCTGTTCTGCGAGCGGGAGATCGCCCGGCGCGACCAGCGCCGCATCGACATGGGCTTCGGGCTGGCCCGCTTTCCCTTTGTGCGCGACCTGGCCGGCTTCGACTTCGCCGCCCAGCCCTCGCTCGACAAGGCGCAGATCCGGGAGATCGCGTCGGGACGCTTCATCGCCAACGGCGAGGCTGTTCTGTTTCTTGGGCCGCCCGGGGTGGGCAAGACGCATCTGGCGGTGGCCATCGGACGGGAGGCCATCGTGGCCGGCTATTCGGTGCTGTTCAGCCCGGCGACGACCCTGGTGGCCCAGCTTGCCAAAGCCCATGCCGACGGCCGGCTGGAGGAACGGTTGCTGCACTACGCCAAGCCCAAGCTGCTGATCGTCGATGAACTGGGCTACCTGCCGTTCGAGCCGGACGCCGCGCACCTGTTCTTCCAGCTTGTCAGCCGGCGCTACGAGAAGGGGGCGATGCTGGTGACCTCCAACCGGGCCGTGGGGGAATGGGGCAGCGTCTTCGGCGATCCCGTCGTAGCGACGGCGATCCTCGACCGGCTGCTCCACCACAGCCACGTCGTCACCATCCGCGGCGACAGCTATCGACTTCGCGAAAAGCGCCGCAGCGGGCTTCTGCAGAAGCCCGCTGCGGCGCCTCAACCGACCACCGCCTGAGCGGCCCAACCGGGGGCAACTCCTCATGTCGCCAGGGGGGCAGTTCGGGATGTCGTTTGACAGGAGGTGTTCGGCTGGATCAAGGGAGCCGGTTTGCGCAAAACGCGTCATCGCGGCATGGCCCGCGTCGGTTGGATGTTCACCCTGACCACCGCCGCCTACAACCTGATCCGCCTGCCCAAGCTGCTGGCGGCGGCATAATCACGCCCGGCATCCGCCTGAATGGCGGTTCCGGGAGCCGCGGAGCGCGAAAAGGCGCTCAATGCTGACAAAAACGGGCGTCGGAAACCTTATTTCCAAGCCGAAGCGGGGGAAAAAGGCCGGTATATGTTCGTTTTTCCGCGCCCTGCTAAGCATCCGTGACCGAACTGCGCCAGCCATCATGGCCGGTGCCAACGAGTTGACGGTGTCATTCAGGGCTACCGGCCGTAATGCATCATGTGCTGTGGCTCCAACAGCCGCTCGTATTCCATTTCGAGATACGCATCCACCGCTTCAACATCGAGACCGCCGGCCCTGTACCAAGCTCGCAGTTCCTTCAGCGCCAGGGTTCCGAAACGTGCCCAGCCGATGAGGTTGGACCGAAGCATGAACTGGATCATGTCGCCCCCGGATCGGAGGGCAGCGTCGGCACCATCGACGACACACAGCGTTCCGTGCCCGACGAGGAGCATTCTGCGAAGCTCGGGGTTGGCGGCCGAAGGCACGCACTCTGTCCAAGGCCTGTCGTGATGGAACCGCTGCTTGAATGTCCACATCACCCGGATAAGAAGTTCCGTCACGAGGACAGGTATGGCCAAGGCCATGCCGTGCCGGAAATCGTAGCCCTTCTCGAACACCTGGACAGCGATCTTGGCGAAGGTCTGCTTGTGCTGCCCGAACTCGCCGATGTCGATGAACTGCAACAGAGAGAAGAAGGGGATGGGGATTCCCGAGCCTCGCCCTTGGGCGCCGGACGAGCCGGCGACGTCGGAGACCAGGTGCCCGAACCAGTTCACGAAGCCAGCGAAGACCTTCGACACAAAGTCGGAGCCCTTCAGCTCGAAGCCGCTGTCGCTCGTATCGACGGAGATGATCTTCCCACCGTCAACGAAGTGGGCCGTGTTCGTAAACTGGTCGAGAATGGAGAAGAACAGGCCAACGAGATCAGGTGAGTGAGCCAAGCTTTTGATGTGATGGTTCTTGGTGCTCATATCGAACAAGCCACCGACGTCCCCGCCATGTCGATGGTCGTAGTTCACCTTGAAGTTTCTCTCTAGGAACGCAATGGCGCTTGCCATCGGGTCTTTGCCCTCGCGAGGTCCTTTCCAGCCGCAGACCCGCGCGAACTTCTGAACGAAGCCGTCGGTGACGTCGTCCGTGAACTTGGTCAACGCCCCCTTGTCCAGGGAGCCCGACGAAGAAGATGTCGATGAGCCCGCCGACGAACCCGCAAGTGCCGGCGATCATGTAGTCAAATTTGTCGCAGTTCGCGTTCTTGAGCGAGAACTCGTCCCTGATCCTCTTTTCGAGGGCGATCCGCTGGGTTGGGCTGAGGAGGCTGGCAAAGGGGTCTTCGGAGAGCGTCAGGCCGTTCCGGTCCGCATACCCCTGGACCTTGGCGAAGTACGACGCCCAGTCGTCGCCCACTTCGATGTCGATGAAGTCCAAGGAGGGGATCGGCGCCGAGCGGACCTCGACTTCCACTTCCTCAATGACCAGTACCAAGTCGCCTGCCTCGGCCTTCCCTCCCGGAGCGATGAACCCGCCCTCCAGCATCTCCTCGGCCAGCGCATACAAGGCATCCAGGTCGTCCTGATTGTTGCGGAGGCGGGATGCGATGCCGTCGAGCGCGGCGTTCGCCGCGCCGAGCACTCCCTCGGCTTTGTTGAGCTGGTCCCGCTGCATCAGCAGGGCGTTGCCCTGATCGACCAGATCCGTGCTCATGAGAGCAACCCGGCGAGCTTTTCCTTGGCCTTGAGCGTCATGTCCACGGCGGAGCCCTTGAGGACGTCGCCGACGTTGAAGTAGCCGATGGCCTCGAACGCCTTTGCAAGATTTTCGAGGCTCTTGGTGTCGCAGTCCGGTTTGAGGGTCAGCCTGCTCACCTCGGAGCGGGTTCCGTCCTTCTCGACGATTTCCGTCCGCTCTTCGTAGAATCCGCTGATGTAATCGTACAGCAGCAACTTCGTCGGCTCGCGCGTCAGAGCGTGCAGCGTGTTCTGATTGAGGTGTTGGGCGCACCTGATCCGGTTGGCGCTGTTCTGAGCGGTATCCGCCTTCCGGGTAAGGATGTCGCCTGCAGAGCTCATCTGCCTCATCAGGTTCATGAGCTTCCTGATCTGGGCTTCCTGCCGGTCGGTGGCGGCGAGAGTCTCGTTCAGCCGGCCAACGATGAAATTGATGTCCTGCACCAGCAGGGCGATGGTGCCCTGGGTCTGCTTGATGACCTCGTTCAGCATCAACTCGCGACGTTTCGACCTTGTGACTTCGTTGACGCCCGTCAGCTTGCGGACACCGGCATAGGCGCCGACGCCGAGCAGCACGGCGACGCCAATCCCCGTCGCCATGCTCGACAAGCCGAGGAGCCCACCCATTCCCAGGGTTGCGAGGCCGGAGGTGATACCGGCCGCCGACATGCCGACCACGGACCCCGAGATGTAGACGGCGGCCAGCGGGGTTCCAACGGCGGCGGCCTTAGCCGACAGAAGCTTCATCGCCGCGACCAAGTGGTCGTCGGTGAACTCCGACTTCAGCATTTTGAAATCGTTCTCGATCGCCATCATGATGAGTTCGATCTCGCCGTCGGCGACATCCAGCAGCCTCCGGTACTCCTGGAAGAAGCCGAAGTCCGCGACCGACCTGCCGCCCGTACTCATGTGCGTGTTGATCAGATCCTTCGTCAGCGAGACGTGTAGGGTCTTGATTTGCCCGTCGGGGCACCCGGCGTGGAGGTCGGCGAGTATACCCTCGAAGGGAGTCAGCCCATCCGCCGAGGACAGATAGGCCCTCAGCGTGAAGCGGGCGTCCGGGCTGAGGTTCAGCCGGGTCATCAGGAGCAGGATTTCGGCGAATTCCTTCTCGTCGATCGCGCCGTCATTCCAGTAGGCCATGTTGATGACGGCCTTGACGTACGCGATCTTGACGGCGTCGCTCATTTCCTCGACGGGTATGAGCTGCTTCGCCTCCTTGTACTCGTCGAAGTCGTCGATGCACGATTGTAGAATGGCCGCGAGCCGCTCGTAGTCGCAGTCGATGAGATCTTTCAAAGCGACGGTGCCGCCGGCATTCAGGGCGATTTCGACCGCCTCGACGATCTTGTCGTTCTTCTTCCCGGTTGTGGTCTGCGAGTATTTGACGGATTCGACGTCGGTGAAGGGCACGCTGATCGGCGAGCCGAAGGCAGGGCGGAAAATGAATCGCTCGCCGGTGAAGAGAAGGCCGTCCTTTCCGCTGCCCAGCAGGGTGGTGTCATAGATGGCGATGACGGTGTCAATGCTTCCCGAAAAACCGAAGGCCTTGACGGCGTTGTTCAGCTTCCCCCTCCGGGATGTTCGGCGCGACGGACACCCTTTTGGCCGATACCCCGCTGATGTTATTGCGAAGATAGGTGTTTATGTCGGCCACTATGCCACCTCGCGGCGATCTTTCGGTGGATGATGGGGATTCCCAAACATCAGAGCGCAGCATACCTCTTTGGATCGGTCGCCAAAAGGGGTGTGTCGCCAGTGTGGATGGATCGGTGTGTACGTTACACGCGCTCAACTCGCCTTCACTCGTCGGGCTAATACCAAGTCCTGCGAAGTACGACTCATGCGGCGATTGAACAAAACCGCTGACGCGGTATAGGGCGACGGAGTCGGATCGGCTTCTGTCTGGAGGGTGCGGGCATTTCCGCCCCGTCTCACGACAGGAGCTATCCGATGGCTGAGATGAGCCCTCTGCGCCGCCGCATGATCGAGGACATGACGGTTCGATCCCGAACCAGTCGTCGGTGGCCAAGGCGTTCCAGGAATTCGACGAGGCCGGCCGGATGAAGCCGTCGCCCTACTACGACCGCGTGGTGGACGTGATGGAGGAGCTGGTGAAGTTCACCCTGCTGGTGCGCGACCGCAGCGACTATCTGACCGACCGCTACAGCGAGCGCCGGGAGGCGGGCCGGGCTGTGGCCGGCGAAGCGCAGGCCCTCGTTGCTGCCGCCATGAGCGGAGAGCGCACCGCGTGACATTGGGAAGCGTGGCGCTTCATGGTTGGGACGCTTGGCGGGCTCGCCACGTCGACACCAGGAAGGTCGCCACCGTCCCAGCGAGGTTCACCGCCAGTTCCGCATGCCGTGCCGACGGGCGGACCGCTTTGCGTCCACGGCCGTGGGCATCGCTCAGCTTGTTGCGGATGCTGGCCAAGCTGTTCACGACGTTCTGGCAGTTGCCGAGGATGATTTTGAACACTTCCTCGGTGTGCTGGTCCGGGGCGAGCTGGAGGTGCTCGGCGGCCGTCCTGTAAAGCTTCGGCAACTCGTCCCGATCGCTGTAAGTGCCGCCGGCATCCTCAATGATGTGCTTGCAGACGGTCTCCAGCAGCGTCCGGGCCGAGGTGATCGCTCCCTCCGGATGGGTTGTCCGCCGCTGCAGCGCCCGGGTCCAGGCTTCGTGCACGCTGGCCTCGTCGAAGGCGGCAAGTGTTTCTGAGATGAGAGGGTCGGCCGGAGCCCCGGCGGAGCCGCCGATGGCTTTGACGGTGAACACTGGATAGCCCGATATGGAACTGGTCTCGGCCAGATGGAAACCATCCCGTTGCAGGAGGGGATTCAGAACCGCGACCATCCGGCGCTGCTCGCCCTCCTCCCGGGTCCGTGGATGCAGCAGAGCCTCCAAGAAGCGAAAGAACCGGCGTTGCGAGCAGGTATAGGCACCGACGGCCTCCAGGGCGTCATCGTTGTCCATGTCTGCGTTTCGGTGCATGTGTCGGTCAAGGTCATCCTGCACCGTTCCACCGGAATAGAGACGGGACGGCAGGCGGTCGATCGGCCAGATGTCCCGCAGGAACTCGAATATTGGCACATGGCCGGAAAGGTCGAATGGGATAAGCGCCCGGCCAATCGATCGCCGAAGGAGTTCGGAGATCAACCGCTCGCCAGCCTCCTCAACCCGCCCCACGGCCTCTTCCAGCTCATAGTTCGGGCCATCCTGCAAAAGCTGGTACGCAAGCTGAAGCAAACGCTCACGTGACAATCCACTGATCCGCCCCTGCACATAGTTGCGCTTGCTGGCGAACGCCTCCTCACGGTCACCGGACGCGAGCCCCAACCCTTCACACACCACCGGCAGAATGTTGGCGCTGGTCGGATACAGGGCTTCGACGATGGCGCTGCGCAGCGGAGCAAGCGGGGCGGAGGGAGGCGGTGGCATCAGGACAGTCCAACCGTGAGGGGAGTACAAAGCTTAAGCTCAAGCCATGCTACCAACAATGCCGAGGTATCAGCCCGTCATGACCGTGTCGCTTGGCCTGGGCAGAGATACGGTGGAGACGCTCGGGCTGCTCCCCTGACCACGGGTTATTGCCTGTCACTGTTATGGGATGCTTTGCAGGCCTTTGAGCGATTTGGGCGGACGGCCGCGCCGGCGAGGCGCTTCCGGTGCAGGGAGCGGTCGATCTTCCAAAAGACCCTGTGCGACGGCCTGACCCAACAGATTCTGAACCGACGAGACCGACCAGCGCGTTTCTCCGCGGGGCGTCCGGCAATGCAGCTCTTCAAGATGCCGGGCAATGTTGGTCAGGGTCGGGTTGTCCAGCGTCTTCACCGCCGAGGCGACCAAGGTGACGAGGTCGTCGCTGTCCCGCCGCCGCGGCGTACGCTCCAGCACCCGGTCGTCCACGAACCCGTCCCGCGCGAGGCGACGCACGGCACGCGCCAGGGCCGGCCCGGTCCAGGGGCCACCGTCGGGGCGCCGCGAGTCGTTTCTAGCCAAGCTGCGGGCCACGGTTGCCCAGGAATAGCCGGGCCGCATCGCGCGGACGTGAGGCAGGATGTCGTCAGCCACCCGCAGCACATCGGCGTCGCGCCTCGCCTCGCGGGCGTCGTTGACGGCGCGCACCGCCGCCGCGGAACGGAAGCGCAGGCCCGGATTGCCGCCGATTCGGCCACGCTCCCTGGCGGCCTTCAGCCCGGCCTTGGTGCGCTCACGAATGAGCGCACGTTCGAACTCGGCCACCGCGCCGAGGATCTGCAAGGTGAAGCGGCCCTGTGGGCTGGTGGTGTCGATGGGATCGCCCAGCGAGCGGAAGCCCGCCCCTTGGGCGTCGAGCGCCTCGATGATCTCCAGGAGATGGGCGAGCGAACGGGCCAGCCGGTCGATGCGCACGACGACCAGCACGTCGCCGGCACGGCAGCGCGCGATGGCACGCTTCAGCTCCGGGCGCGACCGGTCGCCGCCGGAGCCATGCTCCCGATGGATCGTTGAGCAACCGGCCGCCTTCAGCGCGTCGAGCTGCGGGTCGGTGGTTTGCTCGTCGGTCGACACGCGGGCGTACCCGATCAGGGCCATGGACCTCTCCCAACGCAGCGGTCCGGAAACGGTGCACGCCGCCAAATTTTACCCGATTAAGCTTGTCGCCGTAGAGTAGATCTGTTTAAAAGCTCACCAGGAAAACTGCGGGGTCGTAGGAAGTTTGGTTGAATAGATCAGGTTAGAAAAAGAGGTATTCTGGTTAGAAGTACAGAGCGGATCAGGTGAAAAGTCTTGGCCCGATCTCCGACCGATACTCCCCTGACCAAGGTGCCTGACGAGGTCTGGCAGACCGCGCGGAAGCGTGAACGGGTCATCAGAACGCTCGTCCAGCAGCCGGTCCTGTACGGAGCCCGCAGCGAGGCCATGGTTGCCGCGGCCAACGAGCTTGGGATCACCCTCCAGTATCTTTATCGCCTCGTCAAAGCCTATGCGGCTGACCCGCGCACCCGCTCTCTGCTGCCCAAGATCCCTGGGCCACAAGCAGGGTTGCGGCGCCTCCATCCTCGTGTCGAGACGATCATCGAGGAGGAGATCCAGACCCGCTACATGGATCTGCTCAAGCCGAAGAAATCACTGCTGATGAAGGGCATCCACGCCCGGTGCGCCGCCGAAGGGCTGGGCAAACCGGCCCGTGAAACCGTCGAAGCCCGCTTGGCGGTCATCAGCAAGCGGGAGCAGACCAAGCGGCGCCACGGCCCCAAGAAGGCGCGTGAGGACTTCAACCCGATCCGAGGATCGCTGGAGGCCGAACGCGCTCTGGAAATCGTCCAGATCGACCACACCCCAACCGACGTGATGGGGTGGAGCCCGACACGCTGGAGGTCATCGGGCGCCCGTTCATCACCCTGGCGATCGACATCCGAACCCGGATGTACTGCGGCTTCTACCTGACCTTCGATCCGCCCAGCGCGTCCAGCGTGGCGGCCTGCGTCGCCCACGCGGTGATGGACAAGAGTGACTGGCTGTCGGCGCGCGGTCTTCCGGCCAAATGGCCAGTCACGGGCCTGTGCGAGGTCATCCATGTCGACAATGGCAAGGAGTTCCACTCCAAGGCCTTCACCCGGGCCTGCGAGGATTACGGCATCGAGGTGCGGTACCGGCCGCCGGGAACGCCGCACATGGGCGGCCATGTCGAGCGGCGCATCGGCCACCTCATGCAGGAGCTGCACCTCCTGCCCGGCACCACCTTCTCCAACATCAAGGAGCGGGGCATCTACGACCCGGCCGGCAACGCCTGCCTCACCATCGCCGAGATCGAGTGGCTGGTGGCCAGCATCATCCTGGAACATCACGCCAGCTTCCATGAAGGCATAGGCACGGCACCGCTCGCCAAATGGACCGCCGACACGGAGGGGCGAACCTTCCGCACCCCGGCCGACCTGCGGACGTTCCACCGCGACTTCCTGCCGTTCGAGGATCGGAAGGTCCAGCAGGACGGCATCCATCTCTTCAACGTCCTCTACTGGCACGACGCACTGACGCCCTTCCTTCACGACAAAGCCTGGGTGACGGTCCACTACGACCCGGCCAACCTGTCCAAGGTCTTCGTCCGGGGCGTGTCGGGGGACTATCTGGAGGTGCCTTACCGAAATCTGCGCCGTCCGGCCATTTCCAAGTGGGAGTTGAAGGCGGCCACCCGCGCGCTGCGCCGGCAGGGACGGGCCGGCGTCGACGAGGCGATGATCTTCGAGATGGTGCTGGCGCGGCGCAAGCTGGTCGACGAGGCCCGCGGCCGCAGCCGGCGGGCGCGGCTGGAGCATGCCCGTAGCGCCCGGCCGGGATCGGGACCGACGTTGCCGGCCTCCGATCCGACGCGGACGATCGACGCGGAGTTCCAGGTCATCGCCGACGACGCCGACGATGTTCCTCTCGACCTGCCCTTCTACGAGACCGAGGAGTGGGATGACTGACGCACACGGGCATCTGGGAATCTCGGCGCGCGATGTGATCGGCTTGTCCCCCGAGGAACGGATCGCCCGAATGCAGAGCCGCCGCTTCACCGAGTACCCGCGCTGCCGCATGGTGCTCGATCTGCTGAGCGACCAGGTCAACCAGCCGAGCGGCGTGGTGAAGCCCAACCTGCTGGTCTGGGGCGAGTCCGGACAGGGCAAGTCGACCATCATGAAAAAGCACCTGCGCGACCACCCGGCGGTCTTCGACAAGCAGACCGGCGTGCGGCGCGCGGCGGTGGTTGGCCTGGAAATGCCGCCGATGTGCGACGTCAAATGGTTCTACATCAAGCTGCTCAGCGCCATCGACGCGCCGGTAAGCGAATCCCGCAGCAGCCTGCCGGTCATGGCGGACCGGGTGGTTGCCCTCTACCGTCTCATGGGCGTCCGTCAGATCCTGGTCGACGAGGCGCACAACATGCTGATGGGCAGCGTGCGGCAGCAGCGCATGATGCTGGCGGTGATCCGGAACCTGTCCAACGAGTTGGGCATTCCTCTGGTGCTCTTCGGCATTCAGGACGCCCGCGAGGCCTTGATGCACGACCGCCAGCTGACACGGCGTTTCCGTTTCATCGAACTGCCGATGTGGGGGGCCGGGGAGGAGTTCCAGGCCTTGGTCGGCAGCATCCTGCGCTCCTTGCCGCTGCGCCGCCCCTCGCCCCTGACGGCACGCGCGCTCAAGACCCTGCTGACCCACAGCGACGGCGGGACCGCCAAGCTGTTCGAAACGTTGATCGACCTCGGTATCGACGCCATCCGCTCCGGGGAGGAGCGCATCACGCCGGAGATGATCAAGGATTACGTCAGCCTGCCGGTCCTGGCGTGACTGGCGGGCTGCTGTTCACCACCGTGCCGGGGTTGCCGGTGGTGCCGCTCCCGGCCAAGGGAGAAGCTCTGAACAGCTGGATCTGGGCGATCGCGCGCACCTACGGGCTGATGCCGAAGACCTACCTACGACGGTTGGGCATTCCGCATCGCTGGCTGACCAAGGCAATCGAACAGGACTTGGTGATCCAGCCACTGCCGAGCGTGATGGAGCGGCTTCAGGCCGACACCGGGATGGCTCCGGACGTGGTGTGGGGCATGACCTTCTTTGGGCTGGACCGCGAACTGGAGGACGCCTGCCGACGCCACCACGCCCCTTGCGCGGCTTGTGTGAACGAGGCGTCCGAGCGGGCGGGGCGACCAGTTGGCTTGCTTCATGCGCGGGCCGCGTGGCGCATTGTCTGCCCCGATCATCTGCCCACCCCGAAGCCGATGGAGATGGCGGACAGTCTCCCCCTGGTGCCCTTCCATGGCCAAGTGCGAACCATCATCAGGTTTCTTGACCGGGCGGCGTTCGATCCGCGGGCCTTTGAAGGCATCGTTGGCACACGGATGGCGCCAGCCTTCACGGTCACGGTCTTCCTGCGGTTCGTGTTTCTGCTGAACGCATATCTCAGCGTTCAAATCACCGAGTTCGATGAACTGCGTGACTGGGCCGGGTTCCGCATCCGGCGGACCTTCACCCGGAACGAGGCCGGCGAACCACTGCCGCTGCCGCCGGAGGAGGGCAACGATCCGGCCATCTCCCTGGTTCTGGCGTGGCAGCTCGTGGCCGCTCCGATCCGTACACTGTTGGCCGGTCTGCACACCGTCAATCCGGTTCACCGCAAGACGGCACGGGACACAGGACAGCTCATCGCCCTGGCCTGCCTCCTGCTGGAGTTCTGGCCGGGAGAGATGCTGACCCCGCTGTTGACCCGGCTCGCCTTGTCCCGCCAGGATTGGAACGGCGATGGCGACCGCACCGGCCTGGCCATCGCCACGACCGCCCCTTGGAGCAACGATCCGAGCCATTCCGCGCGCTTGGCCGAGGCGCACTGGACGCACACCGCCTGGACCCGCGTTCTGTTCTCCGATGCGATCCGAAACCACCACACCCGGCGGGTTTCTCGGTTCCCAGCCGCCGGGCCGTTCCGCTGGCGGTTTTTGGCTGCCAACGGGCAAGCGGCGCCCCTGATCGGGGAGATCCGCCGCGAGGCGAGACAGAGCGGCCGGAAGAAACCTGCCAGTTTGGGGCTATTCCTGGCGAAGCCGGTGCCGGCGACCCGGGAGGCGCACGCAGCTCCGCCGCAACCGGTGTCGGTGCCCGCCATCCCGACGCACATCGCGTAGGCCGTCCAATTCGCCTTGGACGCCTATGGCCCCTTGCCGACCGGAAAGCTCCGCGCGCGCGAGCGGCGTGCAGTGCTGCGCAAGCTGTCCGCTGCGGCGGTCCGATGCTTGAATGAGGAGGCGTGGTGTGGGATCGCGGGCGCCACCCCACACGACGCGCCCGCTCCAGCCAGGAAGAAACGTTGAGGCCGGACACGGGGCGCCGTGACGATCCTCACCACCGGGACTTCGACCAGCACGCCCACCACGTTGGCCAACGTGGCGCCGATCCCAACCCGAACAGGCTGACGGTGGCGGCCACAGTGAGTTTGAAGACGTTGCTGGCACCGATGAGCGCTGCCGAGGCGGCCATACACCAAGCGACCCCGAACTGGCGGCTCAGCCTGGCGATGACGTAGAGATGGATCAGCATGGGCATGATCCTCGCGATCGACTGGAGCATGCTTGGGGCCGCGTCACCGTGCCCCGGCCGCCGGATGCAAACAGGCCACGGCGTCAGACCCACGCTGCACCTCCCAGGAGGAGATCAGCGTGTGGTTCAAGGCTTACTTTTCATTAGACCACCCAGGGACGTACGACCCTCTTCGGTCGTTCTGAACTCAGTGACCGGAAGTCAGTTTAAGGCCGGCGATGCAGGCCACCAGCCCAAAGATGAGCAGGATGCGCACCGGCGTCGCCGGCTCGCCGAATGCCATCATGCCGATGACAACCGTGCCGAGGGCGCCGATGCCGGTCCACACTGCATAGCCGGTGCCCAGAGGAATGCCGGACCGCGTCGCCACTTCGAGAAGGGCCATGCTGAGGGTGAGCGAGACGATGAAACCCAACGTCCAGGGCAGGTTCCTGAAACCATCCGTGTAGCGCAGGCAGGTCGTGAATCCGATTTCGAACACGCCGCCGAGAACAAGATAGAACCAAGCCATGGTCAGATCCTTGAATGCTGTGTGTCGTTGTGCCTGGAACTGCCGGGCTTCCCGCCGATGCGGCGTGGCGGCTGGCCCGGCCAGTGTGTAAGCAGGCGGGCGGCGCGGCGGTTTGTGAACCACGCCCAGGTCCAGTTGAGGTGGACCGACAGGCGGCTGCGATGGTCGACGAGGAGCAGCAGGTGGACCAGCGACCAGGTGAGCCATGCCATGTGCCCGCCAAGCCGCAGCCAACCGAAATCGGCGACGGCCCGCGACCGGCCGATCACCGCCATGGTCCCCCAGTTGCGATAGTGGAAGGCTGCTGGCGCCGAGCGGCCGGCGAGGCGCGCCAGAATGAGCTTGGCGACGTAACGCCCCTGCTGTTTGGCAACCGGTGCCAATCCTGGCAGGACGGTCCCATCGGCGGTTCGGTGGCTGGCCACGTCGCCGATGGCGAAAACATCTGGATGACCCGGGATGGAGCAATCGGGAGCAACCAGCACGGCCTTGTTCCGCGCCGTCTCCGCGTGAAGCCAAGCTCCAGCCGGACGCGCCTGGGTGCCGGCGCACCAGATTACGTTTGCGCTCGCAATGCGCTTGCCACCGATAACGATTCCGCTCTCGTCGATCCGCTCGACCGCCTGATCCAGCAGGACTTGAACACCCAGCGTCCGGAGGGCATGGAGGGCTTGGCTCGACTGCTCGGGGCGGAAGGCCGAGAGCACAGTCTTTCCAGCCTCCACCAACAGAATCCGCACCTGCTGGCTGGTCACGCGCCGGAAGGCACCGGCGAGCGCCGTCCGCGCCAACTCGGCGATGGCGCCAGCCATTTCGACCCCGGTCGGGCCGGCACCGACGACGACGAAGGTCAGCAGGCGCTGGATCTCTTCGTCCTCGTCGCTCCGCTCGGCTTCTTCGAACGCGGCCAGCAAGCGCGCCCGGATGCGCAGGGCATCGTCCAGCGTTTTCAGAACCGGGGCGTGATCCGCCCACTCGTCGTGCCCAAAGAAGCTGTAATCGGCTCCCGTTGCCAGGATCAGGTAATCGTACGGAATGGCACCGCTCTGCGCAGCGTTCACCCGCTTGCGTGCGGTATCCACGCCCGTCACCTCGTCCATCACCACAGTGACGTTCGAGGATTTCCCGAACAAGGATCGTGTCGCCGCGGCGATGTCCGCCGGGGACAGGGCTGCGGTTGCGACCTGATAAAGGAGGGGTTGGAACAGGTGATGATTGCTTCGGTCGATCAGCACCACGTCGGCCGTGCTGCCCGCCAACGCCTTGGCGGCCGCGAGGCCGCCGAAGCCACCGCCAACGATGACGACGCGTTTGTGTTCTTCCATATCTCATGATCCGGAAGCTGTGGTCGATAAGCCAAGCCTTGCGGCGAAGCTGGCCGCGCTTTAAAATACGTGCGTATTGGTAATTTGCAAGAGAGATGAGGCCATGGGGCGCCGCAAGACCATCGACCGAAACCATGTCCTTGAAGTTGCTGAGGAAATCATAGGCTCCCGGGGGGCCGCCGCGTTGACGATCGACGCGGTCGCGAAGGCTGCCGGGATCACGAAGGGAGGAGTTCAGTCCTGCTTCGGCACCAAGGAGGTGCTGATCGCCGCAATGCTCAAGCGTTGGATTGGCGATTACGAACAGCAGTTCGATAAGATCGCCGGCGAGGGGGCGACCCCGGTCGAACGCGTTGCGGCTCATGTTGAGACGACCCACCGGCACGATGACGGTTCGCACAGTCGTGTCGTTGGGCTGTTGGCAGCGCTTCTGCAGACGCCGGAGCACCTCGCGGAAACCCGCCACTGGTATGAACGTCGGTTGGACGGCCTTGACCTCAACACCGACGAGGCCCGGCGCGCCCGGCTGGCCTTCCTGGCCACCGAGGGCGTGGTCCTCCTGCGATTCCTTGGACTGGTGCCGCTCACCAGTGGGCAATGGGACGACATCTTCAAGGACATCAAGACCTTGATCGCAGAAAATGCCTAGTCAATCGGGGACGGCTCGACTCAGCGCCGTAGACCTCCGGCCGAGCTTTCTGCCACGAGCGTTGGCTGCGGCAAGACCGGAGCGCAACCGGCCCACTTCCCTCAATCCGTACGCCGCATCATGCCGACGTCCGGTCTTCCTCACGCACCAGCCCTTGTTCCTTGGCGCGGTCGAGTAGGTGTTTGACCGAGGCTGCGGCCCAGGTGCGCCCACCCCGCGGCGTGGTCTCCCGCATCGCCTCCAGCTGCGCACCGATCGCCCGCAGCGACAGCTTGGGGTTTGCCCGCGCGATGCCGGCGACCAGCACCATGAGCCGGTCGTCTCCGCGCACGGAGGGCACCTTGTCGAGCAGCGCCCGGTCGGCCAGCCCCTCGGCGACGAAGGCGCGGACGGCGCGGCGCAACCGCTCGGCGGTCCAGTGCCGGCCCGGCGGCAGCTTGGCGTTTACGGCGCGCGTCACCGCCGCCCACGAGCGGGAGGGCCGAAGACGCCGCACGGTGGGCAGCCACTCCTCCGCCGTGCGGGTCAGCTCCAGCAGGTAGAGCTGGCGCTGCCGGTCGGCGAGGCGCTGCGCCGTCGCCGTGTCGCCCCGCTTCAGCTTGGGATTGCCGCCGACCCGCCCGCGCGCCTTGGCCGCCGCCAGCCCGGCCCGCGTGCGCTCGCGGATCAGGGAGCGTTCGTACTCCGCCACGGCGCCGAGCATCTGCAGCACCAGCGTGCCGTGCGGGCTGGCGGTGTCGATCGGGCTGGTCAGGCAGCGGAAGTGGCAGCCGCGGCCGCGCAAGTCCTCGATCACCTCCAGCAGGTGGGCCAGCGAGCGGCCGAGCCGGTCGAGCTTCCAGATGACCAGCGTGTCGCCGCGGGTGATGCGGGCCAGGGCCCGCGCCAGTTCCGGCCGGGCTCGGGAAGCACCCGACGCCTTCTCCTCGAAGATCTCGGCGCAGCCGGCAGCGCGCAGCGCGTCCAACTGGCCGGCGGTGGTCTGCTCGTCGGTCGAGACGCGAGCGTAGCCAATGAGGGCCATATCCCTTCTCCCAAGCCGGAAAAAGACCCCCGGACAGCCCTTTTGTAAAGTCATGGAGAACGAGAGTAAACGACCGTTTCAGGGTGCGCCAATTCTTTTACAGCGACCACGCGGGCGGCTGTCCCATGATCGGGAGCGCCCCGGAGGAGATCTGCGACGTGGGTCAGGGGGCCGGACCGCGGACCGCAAAACCAGGCTGCGGAGATTGGCGGAATGGCTTGGCGATCCGGCTGAAGTTGAGCGCCCTGGCGCGCTTGGAGCGGCCGATCTCGGCGGCGGCGGTCCGGTTCTAAACCGATCCACTCTCTTCTAAACGGATCTGGTCTGCAAAACGCTGGCCGGGACAGGGCGGAAGCCGCAGACAGCCGGCTTCTAAACTGATCCACCCGACAACGACAAACGCCTCGATAAGTATCCATATCGGGGGGTTATCGCACGCGCGTCCGCCGCGAACTTCCAGTCGCGGAAGTCTTGACCGCTTTTCCTACAATTACACACCTAACGCGCCTGCGCTTTCGGTTTCTGGAACTCGAACGGAGCTCGGCGGGGCAATTCTGCGCACCCGCACAACGAGCGACGGCAAAAAAGTGACAACGCATTAGGTCATATCTGACAGATGCTCAGAAACGTGGGCGACTGGTGTAAGGCCGCGAACAGCGCGAGTGCTCACTGACCTTCAAGAACTCAGTTCATAATGACGGTGTTTCGTAGCGATCCGTCCTCCGTTACTGTCGAATTTCCTGCATCCGCGGCGCCACCCCTATCAAGCCTGCTGCCGAAGCGGACGGCGGAGGCGCGGAAAAGCTGGGAACGGCAGCACGGCATACGTGTCGCGGAAACGCAGCTGAAACGGCTCAAGCCGGTGTCCTCGGATGCGCCGGCCAATCCCTGGGCTGGGCGATCCACGGAGAAGCACGGGACGGCCCTGGAGCCGAGCCAGTTCCAATATACGTTGGAAGCGACGACGCGGAACGCGGCTGGGCACGCTGGTGACCAGCCGGCTCGCTGAATGGGCCAGAACGCTTTCTTGCGCGGTGGTGCGCGTCAAAATAAGCTCCAGGTATGCCGACAGGGACAAACCGTGCTGGTGGGCGTCTTGAAGCCAGCGGTCACGCTCGACAGCATCGGCCTTGGCGGTTGCCAAGCGGTGGATGACTGGGCGTATAGGCATACCACTCATTTACACTCTCCTCCAGAAACGTTGGCTGCAGCCGACGCCCGCTGGGCTTGCGACGCCCACAGACAAGTGCCGATGACCGGGCAAAAATCGCTGGTTTGAGCACGCTCCCACAGTCACTCGATCGCGCGAACCGCCGCGGACAGACTCTCGGGCAACCTAAGGTCAGCAGTTTGTCCAGCCACGCTTGTTGCGCCTCACGCCACTCCCGTTCATTGGTGTCAACCGATTGGGCGATCAGGCGCCAATTGAATTTGACTTCCAGCCCGCTGCATTAGCAGACCGACCTCATACCCGTCCCAAGCTGGCCGGTCGCAACTCTTCAGCCATTCAAGCGTTTGGTCCCACGCCACCTTAAACTGTTCCGCTGCCACCATTTTGTCGACCCTGTGCTCCTGTGCGGGCAAACGGAACGGTCTGGCGCATGCAACGCTCAGCAAGTCCGGTAGCCCGACATTGAATTTCGGGTTTCAGACATAAGCCGAAATCTTACCCTATGGTCAAGCCGTTTGCCCGAAAGGACAGTTCGGGACATGGCATATGACCTGAAACACACCATCGGATTGCGGGTGCGTGCGCGCCGGCTGGCGCTGAACCTCACGCAGGAGCAGGTCGCAGAAGCCATTGACCGGACCGTTGAGACGGTCTCAAACATTGAGCGCGGAAAAGCTTTCCCCAGCCTGGACACACTGGAGCAGATCAGTCGGGTGCTGAACTTACCGCTTGATGCATTGTTCGGAAGTGTGGACATGGTCGCATCGCCACGCCGGGCAGAACTACGGGCGCGTTTACTCGTCGTCGCCGACGCTCTTACGGACATCGATCTGGAGATTGCCCTTCGCCAAATGGAAGCCTTGGCGCAGGGCCGTGAGCGGCGCGGCTAATGAAGACCGGTCCCGAGGTTGGCCTCATTCCACGTCACTGTAGAACAGCAGGACCCAGATCTCGGCGCTGAAGTAGCAGCAATGCGCCCAGTCGGGGTTGGACCTGCGCCACGCTCGCTGCTATGCCCGCCGCCATACCGGTTCTGGACTCCGGCTCCGACTTCAGGACGCGGCCGCTTATCGCTGGCGCCCGTCGGAGAAGCACCCGCTTCCCAGCTTGGCCTCGATGCGCAGCAGATGGTCGGCCAGCCGCTGCTCCACGTCCCTCAGCATGGCGAAGGAGACGTGGGTCTTGGCGACCTCCAGCTTGTAGGCGGCCAAGCTCTCACGCACCTGCGCCTGGGCGGTCTCGGCGCGCGCCCGCACCGTCTCCAGCGCGGATTCGGCGTCGCGGCGCAGCCGGGCGATCAACCAGAACAGCCCGCCCATCACGGGCAGTTCCACGGCCGAGATCCACCAGACCAGATCGACGGTATCTTGCATTAGATTTCTCCGGTGCAAGTGAAAGAAAAGGCCGCCTCCCGGGTGGGACACGGCCTTGCGGTGTCGGGTTGCGTCACACCTCCCACCCCGACGACGGCGCCACCACCGGCGCCGTGCCGCGCCAGTCGGACTGGTGCTCGGGCGCGGTGGAGCGGAAGGGCTCGCAGGACAGGGCGCCGGCGACGGCGTCCAGCCTGTCGTCCCGGCCCTTATAGTCGGCGTCCGGCGACCAGTCCCGCATCTCGCGGACGAAGGCGGTCTCCTAGACGCGGGCGTGGGCCAGCAGGCGTTCGCCGACCAGCAGGGCGTCGAACGCCTGCTGGATGCGGACAGCCTTGCTGCGGGTGCTGCTCCACCTCTGTCTCGGCATCTCCGGGTCCACCGTCAGATAGAACACCCGGCGCAGGTAGCGGCACCCCTGATTTCCGCCACGGCTTCGCCCGCCATTGTCACTGTAGTTGATACCTCAGAGCGCGCCTCGAATCACTGGCGAACAAATTTATGGTTCCTCCGATGAGGTTTTATGGGTGCTCTCGCGGAACATTATGGTTCCCTCCAGAGCAGGCGCACGGCCAGCAGGTCGGCGGCCTGCCCGGCGGGTACCGGCCGCCCGGTCAGCCAGCCCTGGACCAGGGTGCAGTTGTGGTGGCGCAGGAAATTGGCCTGTTCCTGCTTCTCGACCCCCTCCGCCACCACGTCCAGCCCCAGCATGTCGGCCATGGCGATGATGGTGGAGACGATGCCGTTGTCCTCCCGCTCGCTCGGCACGCCGTTCACGAAGGAGCGGTCGATCTTCAGCGTCGTCACCGGCAGCCGCTTCAGGTAGCTCAGCGAGGAATGGCCGGTACCGAAATCGTCCACCGCCACCCGGATGCCCATGGCCTTCAGCGCCGCCAGAACGGACAGGGCGTGGTCCATGTCCTGCATCACCGCGCCCTCGGTGATCTCCAGCTCGACCAGATCGGGCGACAGGCGGTGGCGGTCGATGATGCGGCGGAAATCCTCGGCGGAGCGCTGGCGCAGATGGCGCGGGGAGATGTTGACGGCCACCGGCACCGGTTCCAGCCCGCGGTCGATCCATTCCCGCAACTGGCGGCAGGCCTCGTCCAGCACCCAGTCGCCGAGCGGCACGATGAAGCCGGTGTCCTCGGCGACCGGAATGAACTCGCCCGGAGAGATCATGCCGAAGCCCGGCTTGTCCCAGCGCAGCAGCGCCTCGAACCCCTCCAGCGACTGGTCGATCAGCGACACCTTGGGCTGGTAGTGGAGCTGGAACTCCCCGCGCGCCAGCGCCGCCCGCAGGTCGCGGTCCAGCGCGAGATGGCGGTGCGCTTGGTCGGCCAGCTCCTTGCGGAAGAAGGCGTGGCGCTTGCCGCCGGCCCGCTTGGCCGCGTAGAGCGCCGTGTCGGCGGAGCGGATCAGCTCCTGCGCGCTGTCGGCGTGGTCGGGGAACAGGGCGATGCCGATCGACGGGCGGACGTAATGCTCCGTCCCCATCAGCAGCACCGGCTCGTCGAAGGCGGCCAGGATGCGCTGGGCGGCGACCTCCGCCTCCTTCGCCTCGCCCACCTCGTCGAGGATCACCGCGAAATCGTCGGTGCCGATGCGCCCCACCGTGTCGCTGGCCCGCACCGTGACGACGATCCGCGAGGCGACCTCCTGAAGCAGCAGGTCCCCGGCGTGATGGCCCAGCGTGTCGGTGATCAGCTTGAAGCGCGACAGGTCCAGGCACAGCACCGCGAAGCGGCGGCCATGGCGGCGCGCCCGCTCGATCGAGGTGTCGAGCAGCGATTCGATCAGGGCCCGGTTCGGCAAGCCGGTCAGCCGGTCGCGGGTGGCGAGGCGCAGCAGCTCCCGCTCGTGGCGCAGCCGCTCCGTCATGTCGGCCAGCGCGCAGACGTAGCTGCGCCGTCCCTGCACGTCCAGGCAGGACAGGGAGAGCGAGGCGTCGATCCGCCCGTCCCCCCGCTCGATCACCAGCTCCTCGGCGCGCTCCGTGCGGCCGCCGGCGCCCATCACCGCATCCTCCCCGCCCGGCGTCCCCAGGCCGAGCAGCCGGGCGACCCGCTCGCGGTCCTCCTCGGCGAACAGGTCGGCGAAGCGATGGCCGTCGAGCCGCTCCGCGGGCACGCCGAACAGCGCGACGGCGGCGGGGTTGTGCTCCTGGACCAGACCGTCCTCGCCGACCAGCACGATGGCTTCGCCGATGTTGTTCATGATGCCGAACAACCGCTCGTCGCGCACGATCAGCGCCTCGGCGGCCTGCCGGAAATAGTCCATGGCGCGGGCCATGGCGCCGAACTCGTCCTTGCGGTCGCGGCCGGGGATGTCGATGCCGGTCTGCCCTTCGGTCAGCCGTTCCATCCGCTCCGACAGCGCCTCGATGGGACCCAGCACATGCTGCGACAGGAACACCGACAGCGGCCAGCTCAGCACCAGCAGAACGGTGATGAACAGGACGAAGGCCAGGGCCTCCATGGCGAATTCGCGGTCGAGGTCGTCGGTCCCGCTGGCCGCCGCGATGGCCCAGCCCCAGGGCTCGAAGGTCAGGCTGGCGCGGACCGAATGCCCCTCGCCCATCCAGCCCTCGGGCACGCGCCCGTCGGTGAAGACGCTGACATGGAACGGGTCGCGCCCCAGAGCCCGCAGCGCCAGCCGCGCCTGCCCCTGGCCCTCGTCCCGCGGCAGGGCGCCCGCCTCGATGGCCGCGTTGATCTCGCCAAGCATGGCGTGCGCCGAGCCGACCAAAGCGTGCGTCAGCCGTTCCCGCTCCGAGATCAAACCGCTGCGCAGCAGGTAAAGCGCCGGTATTGCCGCCATGAGGCAGCCGATCAGGCCAATCCAGGTCAGCCAACGGATCTTGCGGCGCAGCGTCATCACGGTTCCGGCGGCGGTCGTCGCACCCGGCCGCTGCCTCCGGCCGGTTGTCATTCTGCGCGAAAGCGTCGCTTTTTTATTTCAAACACGCAACGGTCAAGTTGCCCGCCCCGGCCCTCCCGCACCACTTTCAATCCGGCTGCGACATTTCGCCCATCCGGCGCGGCGTGACTTCGCAGGCCCTCCCGAGAGGCCATCCGCGAAACCACGCCGCGCCGCCGGTCCGCCGCCTCAGGCGGTCGGGTAAAGGCGCCGGAACCCGTCGGTCACCCGCGACACCACCGCCGGGTCGCGGTCGCGCCAATAGCGGGGGTCGCGCATCAGCGCCTGAAGCTCCGCCTCTCCGCCGGCGGACGGCGCGCCGGCCGGCATGGACAGGGCGGCGGGCTCGCCGCCGGTCATCATCCGGTGAAGCGCCATCACCCCTTCATAGGTGGTCGACAGGCCCTCGACCGCCGCGGGCGGCAGGTTCTTCACCGCCCAGGCGTGGAGCTGCCGCGACACCTCCCGCCAGCGCTCGGCCCCGCCGAACTGGGCGGACAGCCGTTCGACCTCGCGTTCCGCCTGGAACTCGGCGGCCAGCTCCTGGATCAGCGGGACCAGCCGCTCGGCGGCGAGGTCGTAGACGAGCTGCGCCTGCTCCGGCGTGAAGCCGGCGCCGTGCAGACGGCCGTTGATCGCCGGGTCCGGCTCGAACAGCCCGTGGTCGCAGGCGATGCAGTAGCCCTCCGGCCCGTCCGGCACGCCCGGCGCCGCCAGCAGGCCGGGCCGCTCACCACCACCAGAAGCTGGGGCGGACAGCTTGCGCTCCAGCTCCAGATAGGACTTCAGCAGCGCCTCCACGCGCACCGCGCCGGTTTCCGGGTCGCGGAACTTCTCGGGCACCGCTGGCGGGGCGCCGGGAACGGGCGAGGTCAGCAGATTGTCGGCCATGGATAGCTCCTTATCGATGAAAGTCTTCAGGCGCCCTGCCCGCGGGCGGTCAGGGCGAGGATGAGGGCGACCAGACGGCGCTGGCCCTCCAGGTCGCGCAGCGCGGCGTCGGAGGCATCGGGGCCGAGCGTGCGGCCCAACGTCATCGCCTTCAGCGTGGCCAGCACCCGTACGCCGTCCGGCCCGGCGAAGCAGCGGGCGAAGCTGGGCGCCGGATCGCCGGCCGGAACGGCCTCGGCGGGCGTGGCGCCATCCAGCCAGTCCCACCCTCCGTTGTTCCAATCCGCCGGATCAGCCATGGGGCGCCTCCGCCCGCACCAGCTTGGCGGGGACGCCGAAGGCCTCGCCCAGCCAGCGCGCGGTCGCCGCGACGTCCACCGCGGACAGCGCCTCCGGGCCGAGCTGGCGCGCGGTGTCCAGCCAGCGCAGCGTCGCCTGGACGTCGCGCTGCGCCTGCGCCTGGGCCAGCGGGGAACGGTGCTGCAGCGCCACCGTGCGCCCGTCGACCGCGATGTCCGGGATCTCGCCGCGGCGGCGCAGGATGCCGACGGCGCGCAGCACCAGCGGGGTGAGCAGCTCCGCCTGGAGCCGCCCGTAGGTCGCGCCGAGCAGCCGGGCCATCTCGGCGGACCGTTCGACCACCTCGGTCGCGGTCATGCGCGGCTGGTCCAGCGGCCCCAGCCGGTCGGCGAGAAGCGCGTGGCGGATGCGCGCCCGCAGGTCGTCCAGCACGAGCTGCGACACGTCGAACCGGCCGGGGTTGGCGAGCGGCGTCAGCCCGGCGGAGCCCACCGCCTTGGGGATGATCGTCCCCGGCACCAGCCGGATGGTCGCGGGATTCAGCACCCCGTCGTCGTCGGCCTGCCAGATGCCGGTGACGGCGACCGAGGCGTTCTTCAGAACCAGCTCGACCACCTTGTTGGCGGTCTTGATGTCGGGCAGCGCCTTCATGACCGGCGACCGGCCATAGGTTTCCCCCGGTGCCTTCAGCCAGCGGAAATTGATGAAGGGGGACTGCGCGAAGCGCCCCTCGGCCAGCGTGGCGGGATCGGCCAGCCCGCTGTCCAGGACCACCGTCCAGCGATAGGCCAGCCCGTCCGGCAGCACCGCCTCGACCAGCGGAAAGCGGCCGTCCGGCTCCGCGGCGCCGCGTTCCCGCACCGCGTCCGGGAGGGCCGCGCCGGGAAGCGGCGCTCGATCTGGGCCAGGGTCGCCTCGCTGCGCCGGAAGGTGCCGTCCAGCCGCCCGTCAGCCCCCTCCTCCAGCACCGCCTCGGCCAGCGGCACCGCGGTGAAGCGCAGGCTGGACGCGGCGCCGGGCGGGGCCTCCTCCATCAGCAGGCAGGCGGTGCCCACCGTCACCAGGTCGAGGAAGGCCTGATGGATCTCCACGGCGAAGTTGGAACGGTCGACATGCGCCTGCACGATGCCGGCGGCGCGGTCGAGCATCGGCGCCACGCGGTCGCGCTCGCCGTCCGGCAGCGACGGGCCGGGCTGCAGCCCGAACCACCGCGACCAGGGCGGGGTCAGCTCGGCCAGCAGGCTGGCGGCGAGCTGTTCCACCGCGTCCGGCGCGGTGCCGTCGAACAGCCGGTCCACCCGCCGCTCGCCGGGGGTGCCGCCGCCGCGGAAGGGCTGCCCGTTGGGCAGGGCGTGGTCGTAGCATTCCTGCCAATGGCTCTCCCAGACCGACCGGCGCTCCCGCGCAGCCCGGTAGCGCTCCAGCAGACGCTCCGGCCCGTTCGGCGGAGCGTCGGGGGCAGTGCCCTTGCGGTGCCCGTGCTTGGTGTCGCTCACGGCCTCCCTCCCCCAACAGGCGCTTGCGCAGCGGCACCAGCGCGCCGGCGTCCAGCGCGCCCCGCCAGGAGGTCTGGACCGTCCCCGCCCGTCCCCGGTTGCGCCGCTGGATCATCGCCTCGGCGGCCTTGGCCGGGTCCTTCTCCGTGGCCGGAGCCGGGGTGGCCGGATCGACGGCGGGCGGCGCCACGGGGGCCGGGGCCTCGACCACCGGGTTGGCCACCGGGGCGGCGGGTTCAGGATCGGTTCCGGGGCCGTGTTCCACCAGGGCGTCGTGACGGGAGCCGGCGCCGGAACCTCCACGGGCGCCGGTGCCGGTGCGGGCTCGGGCGCTGGGGTGGGTTGAGGCGCAGGTTGAGGGATGGGCGCGGGTTCCGGGGCGGGCGCCGGCGGCGCCGTCGGCCGGGGCGCCTTGAACAGGTTCGCCATGGATGGGGATTCCTTGTTCGTGGTGAGACAGGGCGACAGGAAGCGGGGACGGACCGGCGGCGCGGATCAGGACCCGGCGGCGGAGCGCGCCAGCCGCCGGTAAAGCTGCCAGGGCGTCAGGACGCCGGGCGCGTGCAACCCCAGTAGGCGCTTGACCGCCTCGACGCAGGTGAAGGGCGCCCAGGGGGCCGGACGGGTCAGGCCGCGCCGCACCGGCGCCGGGGTCACCGCCATGCCCATCCCGTGGTACCATCCCGGCAGATCGAAGGCCGCCGGCAGGTCGAGGACCGACACGTCGGTGAAGGGCGAGAGCGGATCGACGATCACCCAATGGCGCCCGTCGTGCAGCAGCGCGAAGCAATGGCGGAATCCCGGCTTCAGCAGGCGCAGCCACCACAGCTCCGCCTCGCCCCGGAAGACCACCCAGACGCGCGGTGCGTCCGCTGCGGCCCGGCAGGGCTGAGGCATCGGCATGCTCACTGGACGATGCCCTTCTCGCGCAGCACCGGGCGGAGCCGGTCGAACGCCTCCCGCCACAGGGTGTGGGCGCGCTGTTCACGGTAGCGCGCCGGGTCCGGCGCCATCAGGCGGCGCCCGTAGTGAACCAGCACATGCAGATGGTCGCGGATCAGCAGGCGGCGGCGGTACAGCCGGTCCACCGCGCACAGCACGTCGCCGGGCTCGCACGGGCGCTGGACGAGCCCCCGCCCGGCGGCGATGCGCGCGCCGGCGGCCTTGGCGTCCTGCGCCTGGACCGACCAGAACCACGCCTCCTCCGCGCTGCCGAACGGTTCCCCGACAGCGTCGGACAGGACCACGGACGTGTTGCGGTGATGGACCATGCGTGGGGTCTCCCTCGGAATTGCAGCTCTTGCGTTCGCGGGCGCAGCTTCGCTCTCGGGCGGAGCGCCGGATGGGCCGCGGCACGCGCGGCTGGCGAACAGATGTTCACGTTATGTACTGATTAAAATCCTTCGTCAAGGAAAATATGAATAGGTTCCTAGGGACGGGCCGGCCCGTTTATGTGATTATCCTCCCATGCTCAAACATGCGGACATTTGGCGGGCGATCGACCGCCTCGCGGCCCAACACGGGCTGTCGGCCTCCGGGCTCGCGCGGCGGGCGGGGCTGGACCCGACGACCTTCAACAAGAGCAAGCGGACCACCGGCGACGGCAAGCTCCGCTGGCCCTCGACGGAGAGCGTGTCCAAGGTTCTGGAGGCGACCGGAGCGTCGCTGTCGGAGTTCGTCAGCCTCGTCGGCGATGCCGCGGGCGCCGGCTCGCTCCAGCGGGTGCCGGTCATCGGCTACGCCCAGGCCGGCAACGCCGGCTTCTTCGACGACGCCGGCTTCCCCTCGGGCGTTGGCTGGGACGAGCTTCTGTTCCCCAGCATCGGCGACCCGCACGCCTACGCGCTGGAGATCGCCGGGGACAGCATGGACCCCGTCTACCGCGACGGCGACACCATCATCGTCTCGCCCGCCGCGCAGATCCGGCGCAACGACCGCGTCGTCGTCCGCACCAAGGGCGGCGAGGTGATGGCGAAGCAGCTCCTGCGCGAAACCGCCACGAAGATCGAGCTGATCTCCATCAACCGCGCCCATCCGGACCGCAGCATCCCGCGCGCCGAGGTCGCCTGGATGGCCCGCATCGTCTGGGCAAGCCAGTAAGCGGCAGCCCTGCGGCACACGGTCCTAGGATAATTTTCCTTTACATTGGCGGCTTGAGGGCTTAGCGTCCGGTCATGACCGGAATCGCCGGAACGCTCCCGCGTTCATCCCTTCTCGAAGATTTGGCCATTCTCGAAGACTTGGCCCCTCTCGAAGCTTTGGAACGCCGTCACGATGACGCGCCGCCCCGCGACGCCTTGCGGGCTGCGGTTCTGCAAGGGGGCGGAGCGCTACGCCATCCTGGCCCAGGCCGCAGCGCTTCGCCTGCATGCCCGAATGGCCGAGGAGGCGCGTCGGGGCTCCGCGCACCGTCGCCGCGCCCTGCCCGCCGACCGGACGGCCAGCGATGTCTGGCTGGCCCGCCTCGCCGCCGCGCTGACCCATCACCGCAACGCCGCCAGCGCGCTGGTCCGCGCGGACGGGTGAACCGGCGCGGTCCTCCAGACCGCCGGAGGGGTGGCGGCCCCGTCCGTATCCGAGGACGCACCTTCGACGGCGGCGGGCGCGGCCCGCGCCTTCCTGACGCGCGGTTTGCGGACCGGCCGTGCGGGGGACGGGGCGTCCACCGGTTCGGCCGCGCCCTCCACGCCCGAAGACGGGGTGGGGGTGGGCGTCGGCGCCTCCGCCGTCGCCGCGACCTTGTCCCGGTCCGCGCCCCTTTTCAGCACCTTGCTCTTGGAGAATCCGGACTCGCGCAGGGCCGTCTTCAACTCCTCCCACGCCAGCCGGATTTCCGTGGCGAAGGCCCGCGCATCGTCGTCGCGGTGGGTGCGGAAATACTCCGCCGCCTCCCGCATCTGGGCCGGCAGGGTTTCCGCCCCGGCGCGCACCGCCTCGTTGCGCAGGCGGTTGTGGCGGCCGTCCAGATAAGTGAGGACCTCCGACAGCTCCTCCGGCGTGCAGCTTCTCTGAAGCTTGTCGGTGATCACGGGCGCGGCCTTGTCGATCTTCCCGACCAGCTCCGACCGCCCGCGCTTCAGGTCCGGATCATAGACGGTGCGGATCACCTGGATCACGCGGCGCCGTTCGCGGAATTGCATGAGTGCCTCCCAGCCGCTTCCCTCGGCGGACCCGATCCGCCGTTTCGTAGGCATCATGCCGCGGAGAGCGCCGCCTATCAAGCCGGTTTCCGGGCCGCATACCGCCCGGAAACCGGCATTCTGAAGCGACCGGCGCCGCTCAACGGAAGGCGAATTCCCAATAGAGCGCCCGCGCCCGCGCCGCCAGGGGGCCGGGTTGCAGGGCGCGCTCCTCGACGCGGGTGACCGGCACCACCTTCGCGTAGTTGCCGGTCGAGAACACCTCGTCCGCCTCCAGAACGTCGCGGGCGCTCAGGGTGGCCTCCTCCACCGTCACCCCGTCGTCGCGCAGCAGGGCGATCACGCGCTGGCGGGTGATGCCGTTGAGGAAGGTGCCGTTGTGCACCGGCGTGCGCACCACCCCGTCCTTGGCGATGAACAGGTTGGCCGTGGCGAATTCCGCCACGCTGCCGATGGGGTCGAGCATGATGGCGTTGTCGAAGCCGCGCTGCCGGGCCTCCTTCAGGGCCAGCCCGGCGTTGGGGTAGAGGCAGGCGGCCTTGGCCTCGGTCGGCGCCATGTCCGGCATCGGGCGGCGGCGGCTGGACAGGCAGGCGGTGAAGCCGGCGGCGCTGGGCAGCGGCGCCTCGTAGACCGACAGGACGAAGCGCGTGCTTTCCGCGTCGGGGGCGACGAAGCCCTCCTCCGCGTAGAACATGGGCCGGATGTACAGCTCGGCCTCCTTGGGGAAGCGGCGGATGCCGTCCCAGCACAGCTCCTCGATCTCCCCGGCGGTCAGCATGGGGCGAGGCCCATCACCTGGGCCGAGCGCACGACGCGGGCGCAGTGGCGGTCGAGGTCGGGGGCCACGCCCTGGAAGGCGCGGGCGCCGTCGAAGACGACCGAAGACAGCCAGAGCGCGTGAGTCATCGGGCCGACGATGGCGGGGTTGCCCGCGATCCATTCGCCCTGGATGTAGCTCAACGCCTGACCGGCCGTGCTGCCCATGATCTTCTCCCTTTGTGGCTTCGGGTTGGTTCTATCCGGATGGTTCGCTCCCTCGAAAAGCATACCCCTCATCGCCGCCGGTCAACCTGCGCAGACGGGCCGGCCGGACGGTTGATGCAGGACACCCTCACCACACCGGGAGCGACCGACCCATGGGCTGGACCTATTCGAGCGCCTTTCCGCAGCCGCTGCGCGCGGCCCCGCCCTTCCCGCCGCCGGGCCAGGACGTTCCCACCCCGGGGCCCCTGACCGACAACCCGGACCTGCCGACCCCCGGCCCGCAGGAGGACATGCCCTCCCCCTGCCCAACGACGACCTGCCGCCGTCCCGGCCCACTGACCCGGACTTCGCGTAGGCCGACGCGCCGCCGAAGGGCCAAGCAAACGGGGCGCCCCCTTGCGGAGGCGCCCCGTTTTTCATCGGTGAACCGCAGCGGACGGATCAGCGGCGCTGAACCATCAGCTTCTTGATCTCGGCGATGGCCTTGGCCGGGTTGAGGCCCTTCGGGCACGCCTTGGTGCAGTTCATGATGGTGTGGCAGCGGTAGAGGCGGAACGGGTCCTCGAGGTTGTCGAGGCGCTCGCCCGTCATCTCGTCGCGGCTGTCCACGATCCAGCGGTAGGCCTGGAGCAGGATCGACGGGCCGAGGTAGCGGTCGCCGTTCCACCAGTAGCTGGGGCAGGAGGTCGAGCAGCAGAAGCACAGGATGCACTCGTAGAGGCCGTCCAGCTTGGCGCGGTCCTCCGGCGACTGCAGGCGCTCGCGGCTCGGGGCCGGCGACTGCGACTGCAGCCACGGCTTGATCGAGGCGAGCTGGGCGTAGATGTGCTTCAGGTCGGGCACGAGATCCTTCACCACCGGCATGTGCGGCAGCGGGTAGATCTTGACGTCGCCCTTCACCTCCTCGATGGCCTTCAGGCAGGCCAGCGTGTTGGTGCCGTCGATGTTCATCGCGCAGGACCCGCAGATGCCCTCGCGGCAGCTCCGCCGGAAGGTCAGGGTCGAGTCGATGTTGTTCTTGATGTAGATGATCGCGTCCAGGATCATCGGGCCGAACTTGTCGAGGTCGACGACATAGGTGTCGACCCGCGGGTTCTGCCCGTCATCCGGCGACCAGCGGTAGATCTTGAAGGTCTTCGCCCGCTTGGCGCCGCTGGCGGCGTTGATGGTCTTGCCGACGCCGACCTTCGAATTGGCGGGCAGGTTGAATTCGACCATGGTTCGTATCCTTGCCTTGCTCTTGCCGCCTTAGTAGACGCGGGCCTTGGGCGGGAACACCTGCACCTCGTCGGTCAGGGTGTAGAGATGGACCGGGCGGTACCCGATCTTCGTCTCGCCCTTGTCCGACACCTCGATGACGGTGTGCTTCATCCAGTTCTCGTCGTCGCGGTCCGGATAGTCCTCGCGGGCGTGGGCGCCGCGGCTCTCCGGCCGGTTCTTCGCCGAGTGGAGCGTGGCGACCGCCTGGTACAGCAGGTTGTCCAGCTCGATGGCTTCGACGAGGTCGGAGTTCCAGACCAGCGAACGGTCGCTGATCGCCATGTCGCTCTTCTTGGCGAAGGTCTGGTCGATGAGCTTGACGCCCTCCTCCAGCACCTCGCCGGTGCGGAAGACCGCGCAGTTGTTCTGCATGGTCCGCTGCATTTCCAGGCGGAGCTCCGACGACTTGATGGAGCCCTTGGCGTTGCGGATCCGGTCGAAGCGCTCCAGCGCGACGTCGGTCGCGGCGGCGGACGACGACACCGACTTGCCCTTCTCGACGATCTCGGCGGCGCGGATGGCCGCCGAACGGCCGAACACCACGAGGTCGAGCAGCGAGTTGGAGCCGAGACGGTTCGCACCGTGCACCGACACGCAGGCCGCCTCGCCGATGGCCATCAGGCCGGGCACCACGCGATCCGGATCCTCGGCGGTCGGGTTGACCACCTCGCAACGGAAGTTGGTGGGGATGCCGCCCATGTTGTAGTGCACCGTCGGTAGAACCGGGATCGGTTCCTTGGTGACGTCCACGCCGGCGAAGATCTTGGCCGTCTCGGCGATGCCGGGCAGGCGCTGGTGGATGATCTCCGGCGGCAGGTGCTCCAGGTGCAGGTGGATGTGGTCCTTGTGCTCACCGACGCCGCGGCCCTCGCGGATCTCGATGGTCATCGAGCGGGACACCACGTCGCGCGAGGCGAGGTCCTTGGCCGACGGCGCGTAGCGCTCCATGAAGCGCTCGCCGTTGGAGTTGGTGAGGTAGCCGCCCTCGCCGCGCACGCCCTCGGTGATGAGGCAGCCGGAGCCGTAGATGCCGGTCGGGTGGAACTGCACGAACTCCATGTCCTGCAGCGGCAGGCCGGCGCGCAGCACCATGCCGCCGCCGTCGCCCGTGCAGGTGTGGGCCGAGGTGGCGGAGAAGTAGGCGCGGCCGTAGCCGCCGGTCGCCAGCACGACGAGCTGGGCGCGGAAGCGGTGGATGGTGCCGTCGTCGAGATTCCAGGCCACCACGCCCTTGCAGACGCCGTCCTCCATGATGAGGTCCAGCGCGAAATACTCGACGAAGAACTCCGCCTCGTGCTTCAGCGACTGCTGGTAGAGGGTGTGCAGGATGGCGTGGCCGGTGCGGTCGGCGGCGGCACAGGTGCGGTAGGCCTGCTGCTTGCCGTAATGGGCGGTCATGCCGCCGAAGGCGCGCTGGTAGATCTTGCCTTCCGGCGTGCGCGAGAAGGGCACGCCGTAGTGCTCCAGCTCGATGATCGCCGGGATGGCCTCGCGGCACATGTACTCGATGGCGTCCTGGTCGCCCAGCCAGTCCGACCCCTTGACGGTGTCGTACATGTGGAAGCGCCAGTCGTCCTCGCTCATGTTGCCGAGCGCCGCCGAGATGCCGCCCTGGGCGGCCACGGTGTGCGAGCGGGTCGGGAAGACCTTGGTGATGCACGCCGTCTTCAGGCCCTTCTCGGCCATGCCGAAGGTGGCGCGCAGGCCCGCACCGCCGGCACCGACGACGACGACGTCATAGGAATGATCGATAATATCGTAGGCGGCCATGGCTCGTCAGGCTCCGAACGAAATCTTGAGGACGGCGATGACGCAGGCGGCACCCAGCACGAAGCACAGGGCTTTCACGGCCAGGATGCTCAGGATCTTCGCCATCTCATTGTGCACGTAGTCCTCGATCACCACCTGCAGCCCGGCCTGGGCGTGGTGGAAGGTGACCACGGCGGTCAGCACCATCATCAGCGCCGAGAAGGGCGACTTGAGCCACGCGACGAAGGCCGCGTGGTCGGCGCCGAGATGGCGGATCACCCCGAAGACGAACCAGACGGTCAGCGGAACCAGGGCGATGGCGGTCACGCGCTGGTGCCACCAATGCTCGGTGCCGTGCTTGGCGGAGCCCAGGCCGCGCGCGATCTGCAGCGGCGAGCGGAGGGTCTTGCTGTTGGACGCCATGTCTTCTCTCCTCACCACACGGCCAGGCCGATGATCCAGGTCAGCACGGTCAGCACGGCCGCCGCACCGATGACGATCTGGTTGCCGCGCTCGGCCTCGCTCAGCTCGAACGACTTGCCGGCGTCCCACACGAGATGCCGGATGCCGTTGCACAGGTGATAGTAGAGCGCCAGCGACCAGCCGAACATCAGCAGCAGCCCGAAGAAGGAGCCGATGAAATGCTGCGCGCGCTCGTACGCGGCGGGGCTGGTGGCGGCGGCGACCAGCCACCAGGTCAGCAGAAGGGTGCCGACGGCCAGCCCCACGCCCGTGATGCGGTGCGTGATGGACAGGAGCGCAGTCCTGGGGAGTTTGTAGACTTGCAGATGCGGAGAGAGCGGCCGACCGCTGCCGTTTGCCATTGCGTCGTCCTCAGTTCGGCGACCGGTCGCGGCAAGGAGGGCTGTTGCCGCGACGGCGGGTGATGCGAGACCGAAAGTTTTAAGCCCTGCTGTGTTTGGCGATTGAATTACGCCTCTACCGCACACGAGTCAACGGCAGGGACTTGGCCGTGGCCAAAATGGCGCACCGCGGGAAGTGCCTGAAAACTAACGGGCTTTGCTGCAGCTGGTATTACCAGGGCCGAAACCCGGTTTCGCCGTTCAGCCTATTACTTGTCGAAGCGGCGAACATTCTCCACCATCATCGAATACATCTGGGTAATCAGCTCCGCCGGACGCAGCCGGCCGAAGGGGATGTTCTCCTTGGCCCACTCCACCAGCCCCTCGGGCGGGCGGACCGGAGCGACCTCGTAGCCGGCCTTCTTCAGCGCGTTCATCACCGAGCGGGCCTGCTTGGTGTAGTCCTCGTTGAAGAAGGACTTGTCCGCGTCCTTGATCGCCTTGGCGATGATGTCTTCGAGCGGAGTGGGCATGCCCCGGAGTGCCGGTCGCGGTCGTTCGTGATAGGGCGCACACGGTGTCACAACGCGGGCGCTGTTGCAATTCCATTGGGAACCGCATACCTCAAGCCCTCTTCGCACCGTATATCACAGGGATTAACCGCCATGGGCTACACAGTCGCGGTCGTCGGCGCCACCGGCAACGTCGGACGGGAAATGCTGGCCACCCTCGCCGACCGCCGGTTCCCGGCCGACGCGGTGATCGCCCTGGCCGCCGACAGCGCGGTCGGCAAGGAGGTGTCCTTCGGCGAGGACGAGGTGCTGAAGGTCCAGGACGTCGCCCGCTTCGACTTCAAGGGCGTGGACATCGCGCTGTTCGCCGCGGACGCCAAGGTCTCGGCGGCCCACGCGCCGCGCGCCGCCGCCGCGGGCGCCGTGGTGATCGACGCCAGCCCGCAGTTCCGCATGGACCCCGACGTCCCGCTGGTGGTCCCGGAGGTCAACGCCGACGCGCTCGCCGGCTACGCGAAGAAGAACATCGTCGCCAGCCCCGGCGGCGCGGCCATCCTGCTGGCCATGGCGCTGAAGCCCCTGCACGAGCAGGTCACGGTGAGCCGCGTCGTGGTCTCCACCTACCAGGCGGCTTCGGACGCCGGCAAGGAGGGCATGGACGAGCTGTTCAGCCAGACCCGCGCCATCTACGTCAACGACCCGGTGCAGAAGTCCGTCTTCTCCAAGCAGATCGCCTTCAACGTCATCCCGCACATCGGCCCCTTCATGGAGGACGGCGCGACGCGGGACGAGTGGGCGATGAACGTCGAGACGAAGAAGATCCTCGACCCCAAGATCAAGGTGAGCGCGACCTGCGTCCGCGTCCCCGTCTTCATCGGTCATTCCGCCGCGATCACCGTCGAGTGCGTGGAGCCGGTGACCGCCGAGGAGGCCCGCCGCATCCTGCGCAAGGCGCCGGGCATGCAGGTGATCGACCAGCAGGAGAACGACGGCTACATCACCCCGGTCGAGGTCGCCGGCGACGATCCGGTCTTCGTCAGCCGCATCCGCGAGGACTACACGGTGGACAACGGCCTGTCCTTCTGGGCCTCCACCGACAACCTGCGCAAGGGCGCCGCGCTCAACGCGGTGCAGATCGCCGAGCTGCTGGCGAAGGAGTATCTCGACGCGTGATCCCGATCCGCTCCTCCCGCCCGGACGACGCCCCGGCGCTGTTCGCCGTCTGGCTCGCCGCGGTGCGCAGCACGCACGACTTCCTGAGCGAGGAGGACATCGGTTTCTACGCCGACCTCGTGCGCGACCAGTATCTTCCGGCGGCAGCGCTTCTGGTCGCCGTGGACGGTGACGACCGGCCGGCCGGCTTCCTGGGCATGAACGGGCGGAAGATCGACACGCTGTTCGTCGATCCGGCGTGGCACGGCCGGGGGATCGGCCGCGCCTTGGTCGCCCGCGCGCTGGAAGGCGGGCCGGAGCTGACGGTCGATGTGAACGAGCAGAACGGCGCCGCCCGGGCCTTCTATCGGCGTCTCGGTTTCCGGGAGGTCGGGCGGTCCGCGCTGGACGACAGCGGCCGCCCGTTCCCCTTGCTGCATCTGACCCTCGATGGCTCCGGACGAAGCGACCCGACCGGAGCCTGAAGGGCTTACTTGACGAACAGCCGGTACAGGGCGGAGTGGTCCAGCCCGCCGTCGCCCTGTTCGGCCAGCAACTCGAACAGCTCCAGGCTGAGGCCCAGCGCGGGAAGCTGGATGCCGGACTGCTCCGCCAGTTCCTCCGCCTGTTTCAGGTCCTTGATCTGGGTGACCACGCGGCCGCCCGGCGTGAAGTCGCCGGAGACCATGCGCTGGCCGTGCAGCTCCAGGATGCGCGACTCGGCGAAGCCGCCGCGGATGGCGTCGCGGACCTTGCCCGGCTCCACCCCCGCCGCCTTGGCCAGCGCCAGCGCCTCGGCCACCGCGCCGATGCTCAGCGCGACGATCACCTGATTCGCCATCTTGGCGACCTGCCCGGCCCCGCTGTCACCGACATGGGTGATGCGCTGGCCCATCGCCTGGAACAGCGGCAGGGCGCGGGCGAAGGCCTCCTCCGTGCCGCCGGCCATGATGGTCAGGGTGCCGGCCTCCGCCGCCACCGTGCCGCCGGACACCGGGGCGTCGACCCAGTCCGCGCCCTTGGCGCGGACGGCCTCGGCCAGCTTGCGGGTCGCCCCGACCGCCGTGGTGCCCATGTCGATGACGAGATGGCCGGGCCGCAGCGCCTCGATCAGGGCCGCGGCCACCGCCTCCACCGCCACCGTGTCCGACAGCATCAGAACGATGGCATCGGCGCGGGCGGCGACCTCGGCGGGAGAAGCGGCGGGGCTCATGCCCTCGCCGGCCAGCTCCTCGACCGGGCCGGGGCTGCGGCTGCTGATCACCAGGGCCGCGCCGGCCTTCGCCAGATTGCGGGCCATGGGCCGGCCCATCAGGCCCAGCCCGATGAAGCCGACCGTCCGCCCCGCCAGACCCGTCCGTCCGGTCATGTCGCGGTCCGTCACAGGCGGGTGTGGCGCGCCCGCGCGCCGCGTTCGATGGCGGCGGCGCACAGCCGGTCCACGCTCAGCTTGTGCCGGATCAGCTCCAGCATCCGCAGCTCCTCCTGCGAGGCCGACGGGTCCGCCGCGGCGATGTCGCAGGCGAGCGCGTAGGCGGTTTCGGACAGCTTGGACGGAATCGCCTCCTTGACGATCTGGAGCGTCGTCTCCAGCCCGTCGGCGTCGGCCAGCAGGCCGGAGCATTCGCGGGTCACGTCGGTCAGCCGGTCGATGTCGAAATCCTTGAAGATCGGCAGGTAGCGGACGTTCTCGCCGATGGCCTCAAGCTCCGCGTCCGTCATGTCGCCGTCGCACGCCGACACCAGCACCATGACGTAGATGAGCGCGCTGTGGTGGTTGATCATCGAAACTCCTGCGGAAAAAGGGCCCCGCCCAATCTTGCCCGCCCCCCGCGCGCCGTCAAGGGAGCCATGTCTCCGACGGAAGGGTGGGTCCCTCGACAGGAGACGGGCTGCCCCTTAAGGTCGGGCCCCATGTCGGTGGTCATCAACGTGGCGCTCCCGGTCTTCGCCATCATCCTGGCGGGCGTCCTCTCCGGTAAGGCGAAGCTGCTCGGTCCCGCCTCGTCGGAGGCGCTGAACAAGTTCGTCTACTGGATGGCCCTGCCGCCGGTGCTGTTCCTCGGCACCGCGAAGCGCTCGGTGGCGGAGATCTTCAACGGCCCCTTCATCGGCGCCTTCCTCGGCTCGATGCTGGCGGTCTACGCGCTGGGCGCGCTGCTCGGCTGGCTGATCCACCGGGAGCGGACGCAGATCCAGTGCATGCAGGGGCTGAACGCCTGCTTCTCCAACACCGGCTACATGGGCATCCCGCTGTTCCTGGCGGCCTTCGGCCCGGACCGTCTGGCCCCGGCCATCCTCGCCACCGTCATCATGAGCGCGATCATGGTCGGCATCGCGGTGATCTGGCTGGAATTCGCCAACAGCCAGGGCGGCGGGATCGGCAAGGCGCTGCGCGACGTCGGCCGGGCGCTGGTCAAGAACCCGCTGATCATCTCCACGGCCCTCGGGCTCGCCTGGTCGGTCTTCCTGTCCGGCGTGCCGGTGCCGCGCCCGATCGCCATCTACTGCGATCTGATGGGCGCCTCCGCCGGTCCCTGCGCCCTGTTCGCCATCGGCCTGTTCCTGGCGACCCAGAGCCTGAAGGCCAACCTGCTGGAGGTCGGCTGGATCAGCGCCCTGAAACTGGTGGTGCAGCCGGCGCTGGCCTGGCTCCTCATCCAGACCCTGTTCCCGCTGGACCCCTTCTGGGCCGGGTCGGCCATCATCCTCGCCGGCCTGCCCACCGGCGCCCTGACCTTCGTGGTGGCCAGCCAGTACCGCATCTATGTGGAGCGCACCTCCGCCGCGATCCTGATGTCCACCATCGCCAGCGTGGTCACCCTGTCCTTCCTGCTGGCCACCTACGCGCCGTCTCTCTGACCCTTGGCCGGCGGCCTTCCGGCCGCGCGCGCCTCTCCGGCCGTTCATCTTTATTAAAAGAAAGAGTCCACCCGGGAAAGCGCAAGGCGGACCGCCCTTCGCCGCCCTTGCGTCTTTCTTAATATTTGTTGTTCCATCATTTGATCCCGGTAAGTCCAACGCCCGGCGCATGGGCGTCTGGTCTGCCAAATCCTTTCGTTCAGACTCAATACAATCGATCGCCATGATTTCGCTTCCGGGGAAGAGACACGTGCCATGTCCATGCTGAGTTCCATGACCATCCGGACCAAGGTGGTCGCCGCCACCGTCTGTGTCCTGCTGATGTCGGTCGCCTTGGGACTGTTCGCCGTTGACCGGCTGAGCACCGTCAACCACGCCGCTGAGGAAATTCGCTCCAACTGGCTGCCCAGCGTCACCGCCATCGGGGAGATCGACGGTGCGGCGAACGACTACCGCATCCTGGAGGCCTCCCACATCCTCGCCCTTTACCCCGCGGAAATGGCCGAGGTGGAAAAGGAGATGACCACGGTTCTGAACCGCTTGGCGGAGGCCAGGCGGAAGTATGAGCCGCTGCTCGCCTCCGGCTGGGAAACCCAGACCTTCAAGCGCTGGGAGGCTGCCTGGGACAGCTATCTGAAAATCAGCCAAGGCAAGCTGCTTCCCCCTCCCGGGCCAACGAGAACGAGAAGGCCACGGGCATCTATCGAGAGGAATCGCGCAAGGCGTTCGATGAGTGCTCCGCGCTCGTCAACGAGCTGACCGCCTCCAACGTCCAGAATGCGGCGAAGGCGGCGGACTCGGGGCGGGCCACCTATGTCGGGGCGCAGCGCTGGATTCTGGGGGCCATCGCCTTCGTGGCGGTCCTCTGCCTGTTCGCCGGCATCGCCATGACGAAGTCGGTCGCCCGGCCCATCGTCGCCCTGACCTCCATCATGGACCGTCTGGCCAAGCGCGACCTCGGCGTCGCGGTGGAGGGCGGCGCCCGCAAGGACGAGATCGGCGCCATGGCCCGCGCGGTGCAGGTCTTCAAGGACGGGCTGATCGAGGCGGAGCGCCTGACCGCCGCCCAGGCCGCCGAGGAGGAGAACAAGCGCCGCCGCACCGAACGGATCGATCTGCTGATCCGCAACTTCGACAGCGCGGTGCACAGCGTCCTGCAGACCGTGGGCGCCGCGGCGTCGCAGCTCGACACCACCGCCCGCAGCATGACCGACATCGCCGAGCACACCCGGGCCGAGGCCGGCAGCGCGGCGGCGGCGGCCGAGCTGACCTCCGCCAACGTGCAGACCGTCGCCGCCGCGTCGGAGGAGATGGCCGCCTCCATCACCGAGATCTCCCAGCAGGTCTCGCAGTCGGCCGGCATCGCCGGCAAGGCGGTGGACGAGGCCGACCGCACCAACGCCACCGTGCAGGGGCTGTCGGAAGCGGCCCAGCGCATCGGCGACGTGGTGGACCTGATCCAGAACATCGCCGCCCAGACCAACCTGCTGGCGCTGAACGCCACCATCGAGGCGGCCCGCGCCGGCGAGGCCGGCAAGGGCTTCGCCGTCGTGGCGAGCGAGGTCAAGAGCCTCGCCAACCAGACCTCCAAGGCGACCGAGGAGATCGCCCAGCAGATCGGCGCCATCCAGGCGGCCACCGGCGGTGCGGTCGGCGCCATCCGCGGCATCGGGGCGACCATCTCCTCAATCAACGACATCTCCTCCTCCATCGCCGCCGCGATCGAGGAGCAGGGTGCGGCGACCCAGGAGATCAGCCGCAACGTCCAGCAGGCGGCGCAGAGCACCCAGGAAGTGACCAGCAACATCGGCCGCGTGTCGCAGGCCGCGACCGAGACCGGCAGCGCCGCGACCCAAGTGATGTCGGCCTCCGGCGACCTGAACCAGGGGGCGATGCGCCTGAAGAGCGAGGTCGAGAACTTCCTCGTCGCCATCAAGGCGGCCTGAGGCGGCGCGGCCCTGGGCAACAGCGGCGGGACCGCCCGCCGGCGGTCCCGCCGCTGTTGCCAAGCCGCCGCTGCCCGTATAATGTGCACCGCGCATCAAGAGTTGAGCGGACGCTCAACGCCAACCTGCTTTCCCGAGCAAGGTGGCGTCCCGAAGGGGGATGTGGCCGGACCGGCAAACAAACGGGGTTCGCCATGACGTCTGTTCCGACCGATGCACCGACAGCGGAGCCGGACGAGTCATGCCCATCAAGATACCCAACGATCTTCCCGCCTTCACCGCCCTGCAGGCCGAGGGCGTCATGGTCATGCAGGAGGCCGACGCCATCCGGCAGGACATCCGGCCCCTGCGCTTCGGCCTGCTCAACCTGATGCCCGACAAGATCCGGACCGAGACGCAGATCGCGCGCCTTCTCGGCAGCACGCCGCTTCAGGTCGAGCTGTCGCTGATCCGGATCACCAACCATGTGCCGCGCAACACCGCGGCGGACCACATGAGCGCCTTCTACCGGTCGTGGGAGGACGTGCGCCGCGAGACCTTCGACGGCTTCATCATCACCGGCGCGCCGGTCGAGACGATGCCCTTCGAGGAGGTGTCCTACTGGGACGAGCTGTGTTCGGTCTTCGACTGGACGCAGAGCCACGTCCATTCCTGCCTGAACATCTGCTGGGCGGCGCAGGCCGCCGTTCATCATTTCCACGGCGTGCCGAAGCATCTTCTGCCGCGCAAGGCGTCCGGCGTGTACCGGCACCGCAACCGCGCCCCCGCATCGCCCTATCTGTGCGGCCTGTCCGACGGCGTGCCCATCCCGGTCTCGCGCTGGACCGAGGTGCGGGAGGAGGACATTCCCCCCGAAAGCGGCCTGCGGGTGCTCCTGGACTCCCCGGAAACCGGCCCCTGCCTGCTGGAGGACGCCGCCCACCGGTCGCTGCACATGTTCAACCACATCGAATACGACACCGACACGCTGCGCAACGAGTATGTCCGGGACGTCGCCAAGGACGCGGCCACGCCGGTTCCCCAGGGCTATTTCCCCGATGACGACCCCAGCCTCCCGCCCAAGAACCGGTGGCGGAGCCACGCCCATCTGCTGTTCGCGAACTGGATCAACCGGATCTACCAGACGACGCCCTTCGATCTCGCCCGCATCGGAACGGCGGGATAGGCCGCCATCAGGGCAGCCGATCCGCCCCGTCACCCTCCCCGCCGGCCGCACCGCGTCGTCCATCTGCAAGGCGAGCCAGAGCAGATGCGCCGCGGCGGCCGGGCTGACGCGCGGCGGGCGGGAGCCGCCCCCGTCACCGTCCTCCCCCCTCCATCGCCAAACCGTACAGGGCCGCCACGAGATTGCCCTTGGCGCGGGGCGACAGGCCCCGGTCCCGGTCGGCCAGCCCCTGCTCGACAAGGGCGATCGCCTCGCTCAGCAGCGCGAGGTCGAGCACCGGCCGGGGAACGCCGGATTCCCGCGGCGCGGGCGGAAGCGCGCCGTCGCCGGACTCCGGTCGGCCGCCCGCTGCCCGCATGCTGCCCCGTCCGGTCAGCAGCCAATTCATGTCGATGCCAAGGGCGGCAAGCTCCGCCAGGGTCTCCCCCTTCGGAAGCTTGCCGTTCAACTCGTACGACTGCCAGGTGTTCTCCCCGAGATGGAACCGGCGAGACATGGTTTTTTGTGTCTCGCCGAGAAATTCGCGCACGGCCTTGAGCCGATCCCCAAGCTGAGCCATGCCGGCTTCTCCCGACCGTGGGGAAATATCCGTTGTCTCAAGGGTGAATTTGCTTTCCACGGCACCCCACGCGCGACGAGGCCAATCGTCGGTTGCACGCTTTCTCATGTTGCGACGATACGTATTATCGTGTAAGAAACGCTGGGATACGCGGTGCGCAGCACTTTTACACATGGATAAGACATGGGCATCCTCGGTGTGCGCTCCATTCATTCCGCCTTCGGTCCGGGCTCCGCGGGGCCACCCGACTCCTGCCCATGACGCCAGAAACCATGCGCGTCCATGGGCCGCGCTGGTTCTGCGTCGATAGAATAGCGAAGTCTCCTTCACCGCCTGCGGGAGCAGGGCGGCCGTGATGACTGTGCGACGCCAGTTTCTTCCCGATCAACGTCTTCGGAGGCGTCCCGCGAACCTCTCCGCATGGTCACTCCTTGGCCGGCGATCAATCATTCAACTTATCGCAGAACATGTGGGGTTTTGCATTGCCCATCCGCGCGCCCGTGCAGCCGGGCGTGCGGAACCGTTTGAGACATCCCGTCACCGACACACAACGAACGATTTCGACGCAACGCACTCATCACGAAATTTTAAAAACCAACCAAAAACAACAAAAATGGCGAACGCCTCTTTGGTGAAAACGCGAGGAAACCGACCACAAAACACCGCCGAAAGAGAAAAAAACACCATGAACGACATCAGCGTCAGAACAAAAACCTTCACCGTCTTTGCGTTTCTATCCCTGCTTTTTGCTGGAATCAGCGTTCTCGGAATCAATCGGCTGTCGGTGGTCAACGACAGCTCGACGGAGATCGCCACCTTCTGGATGCCGCGGGTCGTGCAGGTCAACACGATGAACGACACCGTGTCGAACTTCCGCATCCTGCAAGAGCACGCACATCCTCGCCACCAGCGAGCCGGACATGGCCGCGGCGGAGAAGAAGATGGACGATCTGGAATCCGGCATCGCCACCGCCCGCCGGGTCTATGAGGCGACGCTGAGCAGCGTCGAAGGGCGCGCTCTGTTCACCCGGTTCGAACAGCAGTGGGGTCAGTATCTCACTCTTCACCGCCAGATCGTCGCCCTGTCGCGCCGCAACGAGAACACCGCCGCCACCGCCCTGTTCCGCGACGCGGCGGACAAGGGCTTCCAGGAGGTCGGGCAGGCGCTCGACGCCATGATCGACCACAACAACCGGGGGGCCGCCAAGGCGAACGACGACGCCGACGCCGTCTACGCCCAGTCCAGCTCGACGCTGATCGTCGCGCTGGTCATCGGCATCGCCGTCTGCCTGGGCGGCGCGCTGATGATGATCCGCGGCGTCTCCTCGCCGATCGGCGCGATGACCGAGGCGATGCGCCGGCTGGCCGGCGGCGACAAGACGACGGCGATCCCCTTCGCCAACCGGGGCGACGAGATCGGCGCCATGGCCACGGCGGTCCAGGTGTTCAAGGACGGGCTGATCGAGGCCGACCGGCTGGCCGCCGAACAGGCCGCCGAGCAGGCCGCCAAGCTGCGGCGGACCGAGGCGGTCGAGCGGCTGATCGCCTCCTTCGAGGAGCAGGTCGCCGACGCGCTGCGCAACGTCGCCGCCGCCGCGACCGAGCTGGACACCACCGCCCAGAGCATGGCGGTCACCGCCCGCCAGACCAACGACCAGGCGGCCAACGCCGCCGCCGCCGCGGAGCAGACCAGCGCCAACGTGCAGACGGTCGCCAGCGCCGCGGAAGAGATGTCCAGCTCCATCGGAGAGATCGGCTCGCAGGTCACCCGCTCCACCGGCATCGCCGGACAGGCGGTGCAGGAGGCCGGGCGCACCACCGACTCCGTGCGCGGGCTGGCCGACGCCGCGCACCGCATCGGCGCCGTGGTGCAGCTCATCACCAACATCGCCGGCCAGACCAACCTGCTGGCGCTGAACGCCACCATCGAGGCCGCCCGCGCCGGCGAGGCCGGCAAGGGCTTCGCCGTGGTGGCGTCGGAGGTGAAGCAGCTCGCCAACCAGACCGCCCGCGCGACGGACGAGATCGCCGCCCAGATCACCGCGATCCAGGAGGCCACCGCCGGCTCGGTCGGCGCCATCGAGGGGATCGGCCGCACCATCGCGGCGATCAACGAGATCTCCACCTCCATCGCCGCCGCGATCGAGGAGCAGGCCGCCGCGACCAACGAGATCTCCCGCAACGTCCAGCAGGCCGCGATCGGCACGCGCGAGGTCTCCAGCAACATCGCCCAGGTGACCGAGGCCGCCGGCACCACCGGGGCCGCCGCCCATCAGGTGCTGGGCGCCGCCGGCGGGCTGGCGTCGCAGGCGGAGAACCTGCGCCGCGACGTGGAGAGCTTCCTGGCGGCGATCCGCGCCGCCTGAGGCGCTGTCCGCCTCCTGCGGGGTCTCACCAGCCCCGCAGGAACTCCGCCGTCGCCTCCACCGCCTCCTTGATGCCGACGCGGCGGACCTCCACCCCCTCGGGGAAGGCGCCGAACAGGCGGCTCGGCATCATCGGGTCGAGCAGGACGAACACCCCGGTGTCGTCGGCCCGCCGCACCAGCCGGCCGAAGGCCTGCTTCAACCGCAGCCGCGCGATCATGTCCTCGTAGCGCCGCCGCCCGAAGGCGTCGCGGCGGGCGCGGTGCAGGATGTCCGGGCGCGGCCAGGGCACGCGGTCGAACACGATCAGCCGCAGCGAGCGCCCCGGCACGTCCACCCCGTCGCGCACCGCGTCGGTGCCGAGCAGGCAGGCGTGCTCCTCCCCCGGAAAATGTCGATCAGGGTCGCCACGTCCAGCGGGTCAACATGCTGGGCGTAGAGCGGGACGCCGGTGGCGTCCAGCGGCTCCACGATGCGGTCGTAGACGGCGCGCAGCCGGCTGATCGCGGTGAACAGCCCCAAGCCCCCGCCCCCCGCCGCCTGGAACAGCGTGCGGTAGGCGGACGCCACCTGCCCCAGATCGTCCTTGCGCACGTCGGTGACCACCATCACCCGCGTGCGGTTGGGATAGTCGAAGGGCGAGGGCACCTGGGCGCGCAGCGCCGGCTTCGGCAAGTGGCTGGCGCCGCAGCGGTCCTCCGCCGCCTGCCAGTCCATGGCGGTGTCGCCGGTGCCGTCGGTCAGAGTGGCGGAGGTCACCACCATGCCATGCGCCGGCCCGGCCAGCGCCTCCGCGAAGGGAACCGTCGGGTCGATCCAGTGGCGGTAGAGCCCGACGTCGACGTCGCGCCCGTCGATCCGCTCCACCGCGAACCAGTCCACGAACTGCGCCGGCGTCTCCACCGGCAGCGTCTTCAGCATGGCCCGCCACGCCTCGACCGTCAGCACGCCGCGCCGGGTCAGGCTGCGCGCCATGGCGTCGATGCGCCGCCGCTGGTCGCTGTCCAGCTCCGCCGTCTCGTCCTCCAGCCGTGCCGCCAGCCGCTTGGCCAGCCCGGCCAGCGGTTCCGACAGCCGGACCAGCGCCGCCTCCAGCGCCACCGCCGCATCCAGCAGCCCGTCCACCGGGTAGGCCTTGTCGGCCTCCAGGCTGTAGGGGCCGCCCTGCCCCGCCGTCCGCGAATAGACCTGACGGCGCGCGGCGAGCAGGAAGGCTTCGGTCGGCCCCTGCGGATTGTCGGCGGACAGCCGCGCCGCCCAGCCCTCCGCCGGCAGGACGCGGGCGCCCAGCATCACCGCGTCCATCAGCTCCTGCGCCTTCTCGTCGCTGGCCACCAGATCCTCGATGCGGCGCTTCAGCCCGCGGGCGCGGCTGCGCCCCGTCTCCTCGGCGCCCAGCAGCCAGCGCCGCAGCTCCTGCGTCTCCCGCCCGGTCAGATGCCCGGCGAAGGCGCTGTCCGCCGCGTCGAAGACGTGGTGCCCCTCGTCGAAGACGTAGCGGGTGGGCAGGGTCGGCTCCTCGCCGCCGCCCAGGGCGGCCTGCACCATGACCAGCGCGTGGTTGGCGATGACCACGTCGGCCTTGCGGGCGCGGCGCACGCTCTTCTCGATGTAGCAGCGGGCGTAATGGTCGCAGGCGGAATAGATGCACTCGCCCCGCCGGTCGGCGAGGCCGAGCGTCCGCCCGCGCCCGGCGATGTCCACCAGCCAGCCGGGAAAATCGCCGCCGGTCAGGTCGCCGTCGCGCGTCGCCGCGGCCCAGCGCGCCATCAGCCCGACACCGATGGCGTGGTGCGGCTGCATCGGCATGCCGCGGACGGCCTCCTCCAGGTTCAGCAGGCACAGGTAGTTTTCCCGGCCCTTGCGCAGCACGACCTTGCGCGCCTTGGTCGCAGGCTCGGGGTAGAGGCGGTCCAGTTCCGCGTCGATCTGGTGCTGGAGGTTGCGGGTGTAGGTGGAGATCCACACCGTGCCGCCGTTCTTCTCCGCCCACACCGTGGCCGGCGCCAGATAGCCCAGCGTCTTGCCGACGCCCGTTCCGGCCTCCGCCAGAACGACGTTCGGCGTGTCGGGGGCGGGGCGCGGGGCGAAGGCGGCGGACACCGCGCTGGCGTAGTCGGCCTGCTGCGGGCGCGGCTCGGCCACCTTGCCGGGCACGCTGGCCGCCAGCATCACCGACAGGCGGCGGCGCGCCTCGTCCGGCTCCACCGGGTGGTGGGCGGGCGGCGGTTCGGGCGGGCCGTCCTGCCACTCCTTGATGCGGGTCCAGACGCGCAGGCCGGCGCGGGCGGCGCCCTTCTCCGGCCCCTCCGGCTTGCCCAGGGCCGCCAGCACGGCGGGCGCCCACAGCCAGCCGGCGCGCCCCATCTCCCAGGCGAAGGCCACGGGGTCGGACGCCTCCTCCCGCCCCGGCGTGCCCAGCAACCCCAGCAGCTTGCGCACCGCCCGGTGCAGGGCCAGCGCGTCGTCCTCCAGCCCGTCGGGGATCGGCAGGTCCAGCGCCTCGGCCAGACCGCGCGGGGTCGGCACGCAGAAGCGGGCGGGCAGGACGAAGGCGAACAGCTCCAGCAGGTCGAAGGCGGCGAAGGGCTCCGTTCCCAGCCGCCGCGCCATCGCCCGCGCGTGGCAGACCAAGGGCGGCTGGCGACGCGCCCGCTTGGCCGCGGCGGCGGGCGGCACCTCCTCGACCTCGCCGTCGCCGGTCAGCAGAACCACGCGCCGCGCGCCGGCCACCAGTGCCGGCGCGTCATCGAGGCTGAAGGACGGGAGGGAGGGCGCCGAGGTCAGATCCATGGCGCGCAGTATAAAGGCCCCCGCCGCCGCAATGCGAGCAAACCCGTGTTGACCGATCGGCCCGCCCCTCGAAAGTGCTCCCCGTCCTTGAGCGTCGCAGAGGAGAGGTCGAGCGCATGCGGTTTCCGGTCCGGCGTCTGCTGAGACTCCTGATGGCCCTGGCCGTCGCCCTGGTGGCCTTCAGCGTCGGCTGGGCGGCGCTCTACCGCGTGGCGCCGGTGCCGGCCACGCCGCTGATGCTGATCCGCGCCGCCGGAGGGTCCGGACTGGCGCACGACTGGGTGCCCCTGTCGCAAATTTCTCCCCACCTCGCCCGCGCGGTCATCGCGTCGGAGGACACGCTGTTCTGCGGCCATGGCGGCTTCGACTGGGCGGCCATCGAAGGCGCCTTCGAGGACAACGAGGAGGGCCGGCGCCTGCGCGGCGGCAGCACGATCAGCCAGCAGACCGCCAAGAACGCCTTTCTCTGGCCGGACCGGAGCTGGACCCGCAAGGGTGCTGAGGCGTGGTTCACCCTGCTGATCGAGACGCTGTGGCCCAAGAGCCGCATCCTGGAGGTCTATCTGAACATCGTGGAGTGGGATGACGGCGTCTACGGCGCCGAGGCCGCCGCCCGCCACCATTTCAAGAAGCCGGCGTCGGCCCTGACCCGCCGCGAGGCCGCCCTGCTGGCCGTCGTCCTGCCCAACCCCCGCAACTGGTCGCCGAACCCGCCCGGCGCCTATGTGGCGCGGCGGGCGGGCGTCATCGAGCGGCGCATGGCGGTGGTGGAGCGGGACGGACTGGCCGACTGCGCACGTTAGGCCCCGACCGCCATCGCTCAACCTGGGAACTTGCTGATCGACCATCAATACAGCCGGTGGTAAACTGTCCCGATTGCCCTGCATGGGCTCGGGGTGGTCCGGCGCGCCGACACGCTCCGTCATTGGCAAACCTCGGCAATGGGAGGGCCGCCTGATGAACGTCATGGAGCCATCGGTGGGTGCGGCTCGGCAGCCGGCCACCTTGTTCGCGACGACACCGTCCGCCTCCAAGGCGGCGGCGGGGACCAAAGATACGGGGCCAAAAGACACGGCCGGCGGCTCCTCCGCCGGCACGCGCGATGCGGCGGCCATCGATGCGGCGGCCGTCGTCACGCTGTCGGAGACGGCCCAGGCGTCCCTGGCGACCCAGACGGCGGGCAAGAAGGATTTCGCGACCGTCGCCAAGGACGCGCGGGCGGCCATCGACGCCAAATACGCGGAGCTGGCCGCGAACGGCAAGCCGATGGACTACATGCACGCCACCCAGGAAAGCTGGGACACCGTCTATGGCGGGCTCGACCGCCGCGCCCTCTTCGCCATCGCCAGCAACAGCGACGGCAGCTTTTCCAAGGACGAGCAGAACACCGCCCAATCGATCATGTCGCAGCAGCAGGGGCAGGCCATGATGGCCGCGGACCCGACGGGCAACGATCACGCCGCCCGCTTCCGGGCCGGCGTCGCCTTTCTGGAGGGCGTCAGCGACGAGGAGAAGGCCTCGGCCAACTGGGCGGTCCAACGCGCCGCCACCCAGTTCGGGTACGAACAGTCGATGCGGAGCAGCGGCCGGGAACCGGACGATCTCGACAGCGAGAATCCGCTGGTCGCCATGATCAAGGGCGCCATGGACCGCCTCAAGGACAAGTCGCCCGAGGCCGTGGCCACCGGCGGCTATGTCAAGGACCTGAAGGACATGCCCTTGTTCCGCGACGGCGTCCCGGCGGTGGCGGCCGGCACCAGCCCGTCGCTCGACATCCGGGCATGAGGATCTACGCCCCGCCCCCCGACATCCGGAGGCTGACCACTCCCGCCACGATCAGCAGGATCCCCGCCAGCTTCAGGAAATTCAGCGACTCGCCGAACACCCACACCCCGATCGCCGCGATGGCCGCGGTGCCCACCGCGGACCAGATGGCGTAGGCGACGCCGACCTCGATCTCGCGCAGCGCCTGGGCCAGCATCGCGAAGGCCACCAGATAGCAGGCCACCACCGCCAGGCTGGGCCACAGGCGGGTCATGCCGTCGGACATCTTCATGGCGACGGTGCCCACGATCTCGAAGGCGATGGCGACGGACAGAAACAGCCAGCTCATACGGGTCCTCGGCGGGTGATCCACATCCAGACATGCGCCCGATCCGCGAAACGGACAAGCGGCGCCCGTTGACGGACGGCGCGGAGCGCCCTAGGGTCGCTGCCTTTCTTTCTACACTTCCGTCGAGTTTTGAAGGGGCTCTACCATGACCGGCGAGCGGGAATTGGCGTTGCAGGCGAAGGCGTGGCCGTTCGAGGAGGCGCGCAAACTGGTCGCGCGCTTCGCGAAGGAGCCGCCGGCCAAAGGCTACGTCCTGTTCGAGACCGGCTACGGTCCGTCGGGCCTGCCGCACATCGGCACCTTCGGCGAGGTGGCGCGCACCACCATGGTCCGTCAGGCCTTCCAGCGGATGAGCGACATCCCGACGAAGCTGTTCTGCTTCTCCGACGACATGGACGGGCTGCGCAAGGTCCCGGACAACATCCCGAACAAGGAGCTGGTGGCCGCCAACCTCGGCAAGCCGCTGACCCAGGTGCCCGACCTGTTCGGCACGCACGACAGCTTCGGCGCGCACAACAACGCGCGGCTGCGCGCCTTCCTCGACAGCTTCGGCTTCGAGTACGAGTTCCAGTCCTCCACCGACTGGTACAAGTCGGGCCGCTTCGACGAGGCGCTGCTCGGCGTGCTGCGGCGCTATGACGAGATCATGGCCGTCATGCTGCCGACGCTGGGCGAGGAGCGCCAGCAGACCTACAGCCCGTTCCTGCCCGTCTCCCCCTCCACGGGGCGCGTGCTGCAGGTCCCGGTGCTGGAGCGCGACGTGGACGCCGGCACCATCGTCTTCCAGGACGAGGACGGCAAGAAGGTCGAGGTCCCCGTCACCGGCGGTCACGTCAAGCTCCAGTGGAAGCCCGACTGGGGCATGCGCTGGTACGCGCTGGGCGTCGATTACGAAATGTACGGCAAGGACCTGATCCCGTCGGCCGAGCTGGCCGGGAAGATCGTCAACATCCTCGGCGGCACCCCGCCGCAGGGCTTCAATTACGAGCTGTTCCTGGACGACAAGGGGGCAGAAGATCTCCAAGTCCAAGGGCAACGGCCTGACCATGGAGGAGTGGCTGGCCTACGCCCCGCCGGAGAGCCTCGCCCTCTACATGTTCCAGAAGCCGAAGTCGGCCAAGCGCCTGTATTTCGACGTGATCCCGCGGGCGGTGGACGAGTATCTCGCCTTCGTCGCCAAGCTGCCGGTGGAGGAGCCCGCCAAGGCGCTGGAGAACCCGGCTTGGCACATCCACAACGGCACGGCGCCGGCGGTGCGCTCGGACGTGTCCTTCAACCTGCTGCTCAACCTCGCCGGGGCGGCGAACGCCGAGACCAAGGACGTGATGTGGGGCTTCATCAGCCGCTACGCGCCCGAGGCGACGCCGGAGAACAGCCCCTTCCTGGACAAGCTGGTCGGCTACGCCGTCCGCTACTACCAGGATCAGGTGAAGCCGACCAAGCGCTTCCGCGCCCCCACCGACGCCGAGCGCGCCGCGCTGGAGGATCTGCTGACCCGGCTGGACGGCATCCCCGCCGACGCGGCGGGCGACGTCATCCAGAACGAGGTCTTCGCGGTCGGCAAGGAGCATGGCTTCACCGAGCTGCGCGCGTGGTTCCAGGCGCTCTACGAGGTGCTGCTCGGCCAGACCACCGGCCCGCGCATGGGCTCCTTCATCCAGCTTTACGGGCTGGACGAGACCAAGGCGCTGATCCGCGAGAAGCTGGTCGCCTGAACGCCGGCCAACGGCCTTTTCCCCTCCCCCGCGCCGCCGGCCCGCCGCGGGGGAGGGTTTCCCCAGCGGACCGGCGCCCCCCGCAAACAATTCGTCAAACGCACAAACCGCTCCCAAGGGAGGCGGTGCCCGAGGGCATGGCCGGATGAATGTCGCCCAGCGTTCGATGAGACTTCACCCGCCATCGTTCCCATTGCAAACAATATTCCCGCTCTGATCGTTTGCATTTCCATCATCCGCCTGTGCGGCTCGAATGTGTGCAAACGGTCGAAATCCTGCCCACCGGCTGGGCAAACAACATTTTATTCCCGCGTCGCCATGCACACACCGCACCGCACCAATACCAACTTGGTATTACCATCCGCCAAGGTCAGAGCCTATGATCCGCCCCGTTACTGCTTTTGCAGTGCGTTTCCTCCCTAAACTCTTCAAGGCCGCGCCCCATCGGGGTTGCGGCCCTTTTTCTTTTTCAACCTTGGCATGCCGACGCTTTGACATCGCCGGCCGATGGCATGACTGCGGGCGCAGGGTACGGTTGCGCACGGTGGGCGCCGATGACAAGTTCGGCTTCATTAGCGGCCCGTTAACCGGCCCGTCGTTGGATATCCGGATGCAGCCACGTCAGGCCCTCCATTCCGATCAAGGGGACGACCGTCCCGGCGCGGCCCGCTCGGCGCCGCGGCCGGACCCCTCTGCGGAGGATGGCGTGGACCCGGAACTCCTCGGCTATCTGTTCGACGATTCTCCCCCGCTCCTCCTGCGCCGGAACCGGCCCGCCGCCGCGTCGGCGCGGCGCTGGTCGAATCGCGGAGGGCCGGCATGGGCGACGCCGGGGTGCGCGCGCTGCTGGCGCGCAAACTGTGCCGATTGCTTCCCGATCTCCCCGGATCGCCAGGACAAGGCCACCGCCACCGCCCTGCGCACGCTGGAGCGGCTGGCCCGCGATCACGCCGCCCATGTGCGGACGGCGCTGGCCGGGGCGCTGAAGGACGTCGCCTGCGCCCCGCCCACCGTGGCGCGCACGCTGGCCCGCGACGTCGAGCGCTCGGTGGCGGAGCCGATCCTGCACTGCTGCGCCACCCTGACCGACGAGGACCTGCTGGAGATCATCGCCGCCCACCCCGCGGGCTGGGCGCTGGCGGCCATCGCGCGCCGGCCGGCGGTCAGCGCGCCGCTGTCCTGCGCCATCGTGGACACGGGCGACGCCGAGGCCACCGGCGTCCTGCTGGACAACGACGGCGCGGTCATCCCGGACGACCGGCTGGAGGATCTGGTGGAGCGGTCCGGCGGCCATCCGGACTGGCAGGCCAAGCTGGCCGGCCGGCCGGCCCTGCCGCAGCGGTTGGCCCTGCGGCTGGCGGAGTTCGTCGACGACTCGGTGGCCGATCTGTTGCGGCGGCGCACCGATCTCGACGCGGTCACCGCGGCGGAGGTCGCCGCCGTCACACGGCGCCGCGTCGCCTGGGTCGAAGGGCGTGACCCGGGCGAGTCGCCGGGACGCCGCGCCGTCCGCCTGCACCGCCAGGGCGCCCTTGACGAGACGGCGCTGGGCGACGCCCTGTCCTGGGAGGAGATGGATTTCGTCCGCGCCGCCCTGGCCCTGCGCGCCGCCGTCCATCCGGGGATCGTGGACGACATCCTGCGTTCCGGCGATCCCCGCGCGGTCACCGCCCTGGTCTGGCGGGCGGGCTATTCGATGCGCTGCGCCATGCGGGTGCAGATCCGCGCCGCCGGCATCCCGCCGCGCGCCGTGCTGAACGCCCGCCAGGGCACCGACTACCCGTTGCCTGCGGCGGACATGGCCCGCCACCTCGCGCTCTACGGCGTCCGTTCCTGACGCCGCGGAGCGCTGTCCCCGAAATTTCCCCTACTGGATTTCCAGCGGCTGGCGGGCCGGCGCGCGCCGCGTGTCGGGGGCCAGCGTCGGATCGTTCTGGTAGAGGGGTCGCGACGGGTCGGTGTCGATCAGCTGCGGCGGGGTGACGATCTCCTCGCCGGACCCGGAATCGAACTGGATCACCGCCATCCGGCGCACCGTCTCGCACAGGTCGCGCTTGCGCAGGGTCGCCGGGTCGCTCGGCCCGTCGAAGGCCACGAAAGGCACCACGATGCCGCTGCGCTCCCCCGGCGGAACGGAGGTGTACACATAGTTCGACACGGGCCGGCAATAGAGCACGTCGGTGGCCGACGGGGTGTCCGAGGGCGCCACGGCGGCGGCCTCGCCCAGCGGCGCGCTGGCCAGCGGCGCCTTGGCCAGAGCGGCCTCATAGTCTGCGACGGTTTGTCCCAAGGCTGCGCCGCCGCTTCCCAGCGCCAGCGTCACGGTCAGGCAAAATGCCGGTGCAAAGCGAATCATGGTTCTTCCCCCCATCCCGAACGGCCTTCAAAACCTATCCAAAGAATAGTGCGCCGCACCCCGAACGCCAAATTCCTGTTTGCCGTTCCGGCCATTCGCCGTAATCGATTGCACAGTTCCGTCTCCCGTGCTTGCGGTCACGCTTGCCCTCGGGACGGAATCGCGCTAGGAACCGCCCTCGAAATCTCAGGGCGCTGGACCCCTAGGACGCTACACTCAATCGGTTCTGTCCTCCGCTGAATGGGGGACGCTCACGCTTAGGGAAACGCTCCATGGCTCGCAAGAAGATTGCGCTCGTCGGCGCCGGCCAGATTGGCGGCACGCTGGCTCTGCTCGCTGCCCAGAAGGAACTCGGCGACGTCGTCCTGTTCGACATCGCCGAAGGCATGCCGGAGGGCAAGGCCCTCGACCTGGCTGAGACCTCGCCGGTCGAAGGCTTCAACGCCAAGCTCAGCGGCGGCAACGACTACTCGGTCATCGAAGGCGCCGACGTCGTGATCGTCACCGCCGGCGTGCCGCGCAAGCCGGGCATGAGCCGCGACGACCTGATCGGCATCAACACCGGCGTCTGCCAGACCGTCGGCGAGAACATCAAGAAGTACGCCCCGAACGCCTTCGTCATCGTCATCACGAACCCGCTGGACGTGATGGTGTGGGTGCTCCAGCAGGCCTCCGGCCTCCCGCCGGAGCGCGTCGTCGGCATGGCCGGCGTGCTCGACTCGGCCCGCTTCCGCTACTTCCTGGCCGACGAGTTCAAGGTGTCGGTCGAGGACGTCACCGCCTTCGTGCTGGGCGGCCACGGCGACACCATGGTCCCGCTCGTCCGCTACTCGACCGTCGCCGGCATCCCGCTGCCGGATCTGGTCAAGATGGGCTGGACCACGCAGGAGAAGCTGGACGCCATCGTGCAGCGCACCCGCGACGGCGGTGCGGAGATCGTCAAGCTCTTGAAGACCGGCTCGGCCTTCTACGCCCCGGCCGCGTCCGCCATCCAGATGGCCGAGTCCTACCTGAAGGACCAGAAGCGCGTCGTTCCGGTCGCCGCCTACCTGACCGGCCAGTACGGCCAGAACGACCTCTACGTCGGCGTCCCGACGATCATCGGCGCCGGCGGCGTCGAGAAGATCATCGAGATCGATCTCTCCGCGGAAGAGAAGAAGATGTTCGATCACTCGGTCGACGCTGTGAAGCAGCTCGTCGAGGTGGTCAAGAAGCAGCAGGCTGAAAAGGCCGCCTCCTAAGGCGGCCTGTTTTTTGCCTGCGCGGCGACCTGCGGCCTCATCGCCCGGGGTGGACGGTTGAACCGTCCGCTCCGGGTGGTGCAGTGATCGCGGTCGTTCGCGCCAGCCGGCGTAAGGCTTCCTGAAGGACTCGTCCCCCCGAAGACTTGCGCCCTGGCGCGTCCGCCAGCAGGAAACGCCTGCCCGATCTTCGCCCATCGTCAGCCGACCACACTCTGTCAGCCGACCATAAAAAACAGATGGACGCCCGATGAACATCCATGAGTATCAGGCCAAAGGCCTGCTGAAGAAGTACGGCGTCGCGGTGCCCCGCGGCGGCGTCGCCTACACCCCGCAGGAAGCCGAGACCGTCGCCCGCGAGCTGGGCGGCCCGGTGTGGGTCGTGAAGTCGCAGATCCACGCGGGCGGCCGCGGCGCCGGCCGCTTCAAGGACAACCCCGAGGGCAAGGGCGGCGTCCGCGTCGTCAAGTCCATCGAGGAGGTCGGCAAGAACGCCGGCGAGATGCTGAACCACGTGCTGGTCACCAAGCAGACCGGTCCGGACGGCCGCGAGGTCAAGCGCCTCTATGTCGAGGAAGGCGCCGACATCAAGCGCGAGCTGTATCTCGGCCTGCTGACCGACCGCGCGTCGGGCCGCGTCACCATCATCGCCTCGACCGAAGGCGGCATGGAGATCGAGGAGGTCGCCCACAACACGCCGGAGAAGATCGTCAAGGTCGCCATCGACCCGGCCACCGGCATCCAGGGCTACCACACCCGCAAGGTCGCCTTCGCGCTGGGCCTCGAAGGCAAGCAGGTCTCGGCCGCCGCCAAGTTCATCCAGGCCGCCTATCAGGCCTTCGTGGACCTGGACTGCGCGATCGTCGAGATCAACCCGCTGATCGTCACCGGCTCGGGTGACATCCTGGCGCTCGACGCCAAGATGAGCTTCGACGACAACGCCCTGTTCCGCCACAAGGACGTCGAGGAGCTGCGCGACGAGGCCGAAGAGGACCCGGCCGAGATCGAGGCCGCCAAGCACAGCCTCAACTACGTCAAGCTGGACGGCAACATCGGCTGCATGGTCAACGGCGCCGGTCTGGCGATGGCGACCATGGACATCATCAAGCTGTACGGCGGCGAGCCGGCCAACTTCCTCGATGTCGGCGGCGGCGCCACGAAGGAGCGCGTCACCGCGGCCTTCAAGCTGATCCTCTCCGACCCGAACGTCGAAGGCATCCTGGTCAACATCTTCGGCGGCATCATGCGCTGCGACGTCATCGCCGAAGGCGTGGTCGCGGCCGCCCGCGAGGTGCACCTGCACGTTCCGCTGGTCGTCCGTCTGGAAGGCACGAACGTCGAGCTGGGCAAGAAGATCCTCAGCGAGTCCGGTCTGCCGATCCTGTCGGCCGACAACCTCGCCGACGCCGCCGAAAAGGTGGTCAAGGCCGTGAAGGAGGCCGCGTAAGATGGCTGTTCTCGTCGATAAGAACACGAAGGTGATCTGCCAGGGCTTCACCGGAGCCCAGGGCACCTTCCATTCCGAGCAGGCGATCGCCTACGGCACCAAGATGGTCGGCGGCGTCACCCCGGGCAAGGGCGGCACCAAGCACCTCGACCTGCCGGTCTTCGACACGGTGGCCGACGCGGTCGAGAAGACCGGCGCCAACGCGTCGGTGATCTACGTGCCGCCGCCCTTCGCGGCGGACGCCATCCTGGAGGCGATCGACGCCGAGATCCCGCTGGTGGTGTGCATCACCGAGGGCATCCCGGTGCTCGACATGGTGCGCGTCAAGCGGGCGCTGGGCAACTCCAAGACCCGGCTGATCGGGCCGAACTGCCCGGGCATCATCACGCCCGACGAGTGCAAGATCGGCATCATGCCCGGCCACATCCACAAGCGCGGCAAGATCGGCATCGTCTCGCGCTCGGGCACGCTGACCTACGAGGCGGTGGCGCAGACCACCGCGGCGGGGCTGGGCCAGACGACCTGCATCGGCATCGGCGGCGACCCGGTCAACGGGACCAACTTCGTGGACAGCCTGGAGCTGTTCCTGAAGGACCCGGAGACCGAGGGCATCATCATGATCGGTGAGATCGGCGGCGACGCCGAGGTCAAGGGCGCGGAGTTCATCCGCGACTCCGGGACCAAGAAGCCGGTCGTCGGCTTCATCGCCGGGCGCACCGCGCCTCCGGGCCGCCGCATGGGCCATGCCGGCGCGGTGATCTCCGGCGGCAACGACACCGCGGACTTCAAGATCGAGTTCATGAAGTCCGTCGGCATCGCCGTCGCCGACAGCCCCGCGAGCCTGGGTTCCACCATGCTCAAGGTCTTCAAGGGCTGATAAAGCGGGGGCGGGACCCCATATTCCCGCCCACTGCCGAAGGACCGGCGGCCCCTGGCTTCTCTCCCGAGATCCAGGGGCCGCCCGGAGCCCCGCGACAAGCAAAAAACTCTCTGAGGGAACCGGGCAAACGCCCGAGGCAAACATATGTCCGCTAATCTGGAGAAGACCTCGTTCCTGTTCGGCTCGAACGCCGAATATGTCGCGGAGTTGTACGCGCGCTTCCTGAAGGACCCCTCCTCGGTGGATCTCGAGCTGGAACGGCTTCTTCAGGGAGCTGGACGACTGTTCCCGCGCCGTCCTGAACGAGCTGAACGGCCCGTCCTGGAGCCTGGAGGAGGGCACGCTCGCCAACGGCGCGCTCGACCCCCGTCGCCGCCTCGCTGGAAAGCGTCGGCGCCCCGGCCCCGGCCAACGGCAACGCCGGCCTCGTCGCCCATGCCCAGCAGGTCTATGGCGGCATCAGCCACCAGCAGCTGCGCGCCGCGACGCTCGACAGCATCCGCGCGCTGATGCTCATCCGCGTCTACCGCGTGCGCGGCCACATGAACGCGCATTTCGACCCGCTGGGCCTTGAGAAGCGCGAGCCGCACCCCCCGAGCTGGACCCGGCGACCTACGGCTTCGGCCCGGGCGACATGGACCGCCCGATCTTCCTGAACTACTCGCTGGGCCTGGAGACGGCGTCGCTGCGCCAGATCCTGGAGATCCTGCAGAAGACCTACTGCGGGAACATCGGCGTCGAGTTCATGCACATCCAGGACCCCGAAGAGAAGGCCTGGATCCAGGAGCGCATCGAGGGCGGGCGCAACCACACCGAGTTCACGGTGAACGGCAAGCGCGCCATCTACGAGCGGCTGATCGCTGCCGAGGGCTTCGAGAAGTTCCTCCAGCTGAAGTACACCGGCACCAAGCGCTTCGGCCTTGAGGGCGGCGAGTCGATGATCCCCGCGCTGGAGCAGGTCCTGAAGCGCGGCGGCCAGCTCGGCTTGAAGGAGGTCGTCGTCGGCATGGCCCACCGCGGCCGTCTGAACATGCTGACCAACTTCATGGGCAAGCCCTTCGCCGCCGTCTTCTCGGAGTTCCAGGGCAACCCGTCCAGCCCGCAGGACGTGCAGGGCTCCGGCGACGTGAAGTACCACCTGGGCACCTCGTCGGACCGCGACTTCAACGGCAACATCGTCCACCTGTCGCTGACCGCCAACCCGTCCCACCTGGAATGGGTGAACCCGGTCGTGCTGGGCAAGGTGCGCGCCAAGCAGGCGCAGCGCAACGACCTGGAGCGCGAGCAGGTCATGGGCGTGCTGATCCACGGCGACGCCGCCTTCGCCGGCCAGGGCATCGTGGCCGAGACGCTGGGCCTGTCGGAGCTGCGCGGCTACCGCACCGGCGGCACCGTGCACTTCATCATCAACAACCAGATCGGCTTCACCACGAACCCGACCTATTCGCGGTCCGGCGTCTACTGCTCGGACATGGCGAAGATGGTCCAGGCGCCGATCTTCCACGTCAACGGCGACGACCCCGAGTCCGTCGTCCACATCAGCCGCATCGCCGCCGAGTTCCGCCAGAAGTTCAAGCGGGACGTGGTGATCGACATGGTCTGCTACCGCCGCCACGGCCACAACGAGGGCGACGAGCCGGGCTTCACCCAGCCGCTGATGTACAAGAAGATCCGCGCCCACGGCACCACGCGGGAGCTGTACGGCAAGCAGCTCGTCGAGGAGAACGTCCTCACCCAGGCCGAGTCCGATCAGATGATCCAGGACTTCATGAAGAAGCTGGAGGCTGAGTTCGAGGCCGCCAACTCCTTCAAGCCGAACAAGGCCGACTGGCTGGAAGGCAAGTGGTCGGGCCTGGAGGCCGCGAAGACCGACGACGAGCGCAAGGGCAACACCGGCGTGGCAATCGACGTGCTGCGCGAGGTCGGCAACAAGCTCTGCGAGTATCCGAAGGACTTCGCGATCAACTCGAAGATCGCCCGCCAGCTCGAGGCCAAGAAGAAGTCGCTGGAGACCGGCGAGGGCATCGACTGGGCGACGGCGGAAGCGCTCGCCTACGGCACGCTGCTGGTCGAGGGCAACGGCGTCCGCCTGTCCGGCCAGGACTCCGGCCGCGGCACCTTCTCGCACCGCCACGCGGTGATGTACGACCAGAACAACGAGAACAAGTACATCCCGCTGAACCACCTGCGTCCCGACCAGGGCCCGTTCGAGGTGCATGACAGCCCGCTGTCCGAGGCCGCCGTCGTCGGCTTCGAATACGGCTACTCGCTGGCCGAGCCGCACAGCCTCACGCTGTGGGAGGCGCAGTTCGGCGACTTCGCCAACACCGCCCAGACCATCATCGACCAGTTCCTCTCGTCGGGCGAGTCGAAGTGGCTGCGCATGTCCGGCCTCGTGCTGCTGCTGCCGCACGGCTACGAGGGCCAGGGTCCGGAGCACTCCTCGGCCCGTCCGGAGCGCTTCCTCCAGATGTCCGCCGAGGACAACTGGCAGATCTGCAACCTGACGACCCCGGCGAACCTGTTCCACGCCTTCCGCCGCCAGATGCGCCGGCCCTTCCGCAAGCCGCTGGTGCTGTTCACGCCGAAGTCGCTGCTGCGCCACAAGCTGTGCGTCTCCAGCCTGTCGGAGCTGGCCGAGGGCACGAACTTCCGCCGCGTGCTCGGCGAGACGGCGACGGACCTGCTGCCGAACGAGGAGATCCGCCGCATCGTCGTCTGCACCGGCAAGGTCTACTACGACCTTCTGCAGGAGCGCACCGCGCGCGGCATCAAGGACGTGGCGCTCGTCCGGCTGGAGCAGCTCTACCCGTTCCCCCGCTCCGCCCTGACCGAGGAGTTCGCCCGCTATCCGAACGCCGAGGTCGTGTGGTGCCAGGAGGAGCCGGAGAACCAGGGCTACTGGGCCTTCGTCGACCGCCGTCTGGAAGGCGCCCTCACCTCGATCGAGCACAAGGCCTCGCGCCCCAGCTACGCCGGCCGTCCGGCCTCCGCGTCGCCGGCCACCGGCCTGCTCAAGCGTCACAACCAGGAGCAGGCGAAGCTTCTGGAAGACGCGCTCGTCATCCGCTGACCTCGACGCCCAGGCGTAGAACAAGAAAGTACGAGAGGAACTTATGGCTACCGAAATCAAGGTCCCCACCCTGGGCGAGTCCGTCTCCGAGGCGACCGTTGCCCGCTGGCTGAAGAAGGTCGGCGACGCGGTCGCCGCCGACGAGGCGCTGGTCGAGCTGGAGACCGACAAGGTCACGCTTGAGGTGAACGCCCCGACCGCCGGCACGCTGGCGGAGATCGTCGCCGCCGACGGCGCCAACGTCGGCGTCGGCGCCCTGCTGGGCGTGCTGGGCGAGGCCGGCGCCGCCGTCGCCGCCCCGGCCGCTGCCGCCGCTCCCGCCGCCGCCCCGGCTCCGGCGGCTGCCCCGGCCGCCGCTCCGGCCCCGGCGGGCGCCGCCGCCCTGGCCGACGCCGGCCCGGCCGCCCGCAAGCTGGTCGCCGAGAAGGGCCTCGACGCCGCGCAGATCGCCGGCACGGGCAAGGACGGGCGCATCACCAAGGGCGACGTGATCGACCACGCCGCCAAGCCGGCCGCGGCCCCCGCCGCCGCTCCGGCCGCCGCCCCGCAGAAGTACCAGTGGACCGCCGGCACCGCGGGCGACCGTCCGCGCGCCGCGCAGGAGGAGCGGGTCCGCATGACCCGTCTGCGCCAGCGCATCGCCGAGCGTCTGAAGGAGGCCCAGAACAGCGCCGCCATGCTGACCACCTTCAACGAGGTGGACATGACCAACGTCATGGCGCTGCGCAACGAGTACAAGGACTTCTTCGAGAAGCGCCACAAGGTGCGTCTCGGCTTCATGTCCTTCTTCGTGAAGGCGGCCATCCAGGCGCTGAAGGAGATCCCGGCCGTCAACGCCGAGATCGACGGCACCGACCTCGTCTACAAGAACTACTACGACATCGGCGTCGCCGTCGGCACGCCGCAGGGTCTGGTGGTTCCGATTGTCCGCGACGCCGACAAGCTCGGCTTCGCCCAGATCGAGGGCAAGATCGGCGAGCTGGGCAAGAAGGGCCGCGACGGCAAGCTGTCGATGGACGAGCTGACCGGCGGCACCTTCACCATCTCCAACGGCGGCGTCTACGGCTCGCTGATGTCCACCCCGATCATCAACCCGCCGCAGTCGGCCATCCTGGGCATGCACAAGACCCAGGAGCGTCCGGTCGTCGTGAACGGGAAGATCGAGATCCGCCCGATGATGTATCTGGCCCTGTCCTACGACCACCGCATCATCGACGGCAAGGAGGCGGTGACCTTCCTCGTCCGCATCAAGGAGAACATCGAGGACCCGCGGCGCCTGCTGCTGGACGTCTGATCCCGACACAGGGAACCGACAAGGGGATCGCGGGAGGCAACGCCCTCCCGCACCCGACCACCGGGGGCCGAAACCCCCGGACCTCGAAAAGGCGCCTCGCGGCGCCTTTTTCTTTGCCGTCCGATTGCCGGGCGCCGGTCACACCAGAGCGGCGGCGATCCGCGCGGCGGTGTCTTCCGGCTTCACCACCCGCTCGGCGGGCAGGCGCAGGGTCATGGTGGTCCCGGCGCCGAGCATGCTGGCGCAGGTCAGCGAACCGCCATGCAGCTCCATGAAGTTCTTGGAGATGGACAGCCCAAGGCCGGTGCCTTCGAACTGGCGGCTGGCGGAGTTGTCGGCCTGCCGGAAGGGCTGGAACAGATGCTCCATGAAGTCCTTCGGGATGCCGATCCCCGTGTCGGTGACCGACAGGGCCAGGGCTCCGTCCTCATCGACGCGGGCGGCCAGGGTGACGCTGCCGCCTTCCGGCGTGAACTTCACCGCGTTGGACAGCAGGTTCAGCAGCACCTGCTTGAAGGCGCGGCGGTCGACCCAGATGGCGGGAAGGCCTCCGGACACGCCGTTGCGCAGATCCACCCCGCTGTCGGCGGCGCGGTCGCGGACCATGGTCAGGCACTGGGCCACCGCTTCGCAGGGGTCGATCACCTCTTCGGACAGCTCGTAGCGGCCCGCCTCGATCTTCGACATGTCGAGCACGGCGTTCACGATGTCCAGCAGGTGCTTGCCGCTGTCGTGGATGTCCTTGGCGCAGGACTTCTGGCGCTCGTTGAGCTTGCCGAAGAACTCGCTGTCGAGGATTTCCGAGAAGCCGATGATGGCGTTCAGCGGCGTGCGCAGCTCGTGGCTCATGTTGGCCAGGAACTCGGACTTGGCGCGGTTGGCCATTTCCGCCTGGCTCTTGGAGGCGAGCAGTTCGGCCTCCTGCTGCCGGCGCTTGGTGACGTCGCGGATGACGCCGACGAAGACGCGGCGCGGCGCCCCAGTCTCTTCCGCCCCGCCCCTCCCCCATCCGGCCCGCCCAGCCGCAGCGCGCTGACCGCGAGGTTGATCGGGAAGGTGCTGCCATCGCGGCGCAGCGCCAGGACCTCGCGGTCGTTGCCGATGATGCGCGATCCGGCGTTCGGACGGTAGCCCGCCATCGAGCGGTCGTGGCCGGCGCGGAAGCCTTCCGGCAGCAGGATGTTGACGCTCTGCCCCACCACCTCCGCCTCGGCATAGCCGAACATGCGCTCCGCCGCGGGGTTGAAGGTCTCGATGACGCCGTGGGAATCGATGGTGACCACCGCGTCCACCATGGATTCCAGGATGCCGCGGATGCGGCGGGAGGCGCGCTCCAGCCGGTTCTGGTCCTGCTCCCGCCGGGACTGCTGCCGCTCCACGTACCAGGTCAGCAGGGCGATCACCACCGACATGGCGAGGCCCATGGCGATCCACACCGCGCTGTCGCGCTTCCATTCGCCCAGCGCCTCGGCCTTCGGCAGGGTGGCGGCGACGGTGAAGGGATAATCGGCGACGCGGCGGACGCTGGCGATGCTGGGGCGCCCGTCGGTGGGCAGCACGGTGTCGAGCGTCGCCGCGTCCCGCGTGCGCAGCGCGGCGTCGACCTCCGGCCAGTCGGCCAGCGTGGCGAGGCGCTGGCGGCCCTCGTCCCAGGGGCGGTGGATCAGCACCGTGCCGTCGGCCAGCGCCAGGGTGACGGTGCCCTCCAGCCCCAGCCGCAACCCCTCGAAGCCGGCTCCCAGCCGCAGCGGGTTGATCATGGCGACGACCACCCCGGCGAAACTCCCGTCCGGGTGGGACCAGCGGCGGCTCATCGGGATGACGTAGGTGCCGGGGAAGGCGATGCTGGGGATCGGCGCGCCGATGTGAAGCCCGCCGTCCGACGCGTTCTCGTCCCGGTGGACCGCGAAGTAGGGCCGGTTGGTCAGATCGAAGGCCGGCGGGCTGCTGTCGGCGGAGTGGTGCAGCACGCGGCCCTGCTCGTCCACCACGACCAGCCCGGAAACCGGGCCGATGGCGTCGCGCCGGTTGCGCAAAAGGGCGTTCACCGACGGCGCCGCGACGGTGCGCGCCTGCGGGTGGGTGTCGAGGACGGTGACCAGATCGGACAGCAGCAGGTCCACGCTGAACACCGTGCGGACGGCCTGCTCCTCCAGGATGCGGGCGAGGTTGCGCGTCGAGCGCTCGGCCCCCTGGACCGCCTCGGCGTGGCGCTGCTGCCAGACGCCGTAGCCGATCATCGCGTTCACCACGACGATGAAGGCCACGCCGGACGCCCTCATCAGGAAGCGCACCGACCCCAGAACCTCGAACAGCCGCTCCCCCATTCCGGCGGGCCCCGTTCCAGAGGGCGGCAAGGTCGCGTCGCGAACCGGATTGCGGCTGGCCATGGCTGTGAAAAATTCTCCGCACGCAGTCCAACGGGGCCGGTGAGGGACCGTCCGCGTGGCGTTACCCAACGTAAGACAGTGCCAACCACCGGCCACCGCCAATCTCGCGCGAAAACCATAATGGAAGTTTAACCTTAATGCATCAATGAACCCGACCGTCCGGACGAGCGATTGTCGCTTTGCCTGACGCTCGCCGGGCGTTAAGTATTCACCGGGGTTGGGGGCGGTTGCACAAAGGAACAGGGACGATGGACAGCCAGAAAGACCGCAAGGCCGCGATCCTCGCCGCCACGCTGTCGTCGCTGTGGACGGACACCGAGCCCGCCGTGCGCGAGCGCGTCACGGCCATCGCGCTCGCCGACGCCGACGCGATCTCCGACGTCTTCTACACGATCCTGCTGGACCGCCCGGACAGCAACACCTTCCTCAACCACGCCCTGGTCCAGGAACGGCTGCGCCCCTCGCTGGCGCGCTGGATCAGCGCCCTCTTCACCGCCTCCACCGACGAGGCCATCGCGGCGGTGCTGGAGCAGAATTACCAGGTCGGGCTGATCCATGCCCGCATCAACATCCCGCTGACCCTGGTCAACGCCGGGATGCGGATCGTCAAGAAGGAGCTGTCGGCCCGCCTGCTCGCCGCCGACCTCAGCCGCGCCCAGACCGCGTCCGCCATCCTGTTCGTCGGCGAATTGCTGGACACCGTGCTGGACAACATGCACGAGGCCTATCTGGGCGACCTGCTGGGGAACGTGCGCCACCAGCAATCCCTGAAGATGTTCATGAGCGGCCCCAATCTGGCGCTGGAGGGCGAACGGCTGAAATCGTCGCTGTTCGACTGGCTGCGCAACACCGTGGTGTCCTTCTACGCGCATGAGGACAACAACCACGCGAACCCGCCGCCCATCGAATCCTCCGATTTCGGCCTGTGGCTGAACCACAAGGCGGAGCTGACCTTCGGCCGCGTGACCGAGCTGGACCTCATCCGAGAGCGCACCACCCGCATCAGCGCCAAGGTGACCGCCGCGGTCGAGGGCGGCTGGATCACCCCCGCCTTCGTGAAGGAGCTGAACAACGACGTCACGGAGATCGCCTACGTCCTCGGCACCATCATCGAGAAGGCGATGGAGATCGAAAGCGGGCGCGACCCGCTGACCCGGCTGCTGACCCGGCGCTTCATGCCGGCGATCTTCCAGCGTGAGGTCTCCATCAGCCTGCGCCATGGCAAGCCCTTCGCCGTGCTGCTGATGGACGCCGACCATTTCAAGACGATCAACGACACGCTGGGCCACCAGGCCGGCGATTCCGTCCTGTCGGACATGGCGGAACTGCTGCACACCCACGTCCGGGCCGGCGATTTCGTCTTCCGCTACGGCGGCGAGGAGTTCCTCATCCTGCTGACCGAGATGGACGAGGCGGCGCTGCGCGTGAAGGCCGAGCAGTTGCGCCGGATGGTCGAGGAGCACCGTTTTCCCGGCGCCGGGGGCGCCGGGAACGGGCTGCACGTCACCGCCTCAATCGGGGCGGCGCTGCACGAGGGGCACCCGGATTACGAACACACCGTCCGCCGGGCCGACGCCGCGCTCTACGAGGCCAAGCGCCAGGGCCGCAACCGCGTGGTGATTGCCTGAATGGTGGGCGCCTGAGCGCATCTGCATCCCGGCATCGGGCGTTGCCCTGCGGGGGCGCATCGGCTACGTAAGACCTTTCCCTGCCGAGACCCGCGAATTCCATGTCTGACGGACCGCTTTCGCTCTACCGGGCCCGCCGCGGCACCGGGACGCTGCGCCCCGACCCCGACCAGGAGCTGGCCGCCGAGAAGCTCCAGAGCCTCTACAAGGCGCTGACGGGCTACAGCCCGCAGCCCGCCGGGAAGGCCGGAGGGGCGAAGGCCGGCTGGCTGGAGCGGTTCGGGCTGGGCCGCCCGCGCTCCGAACCGGCGGAGGCGCCGCAGGGCCTCTACATGTACGGCGGCGTCGGGCGCGGCAAGTCGATGCTGATGGACCTGTTCTTCGACACCGCCCCGGTGGAGAAGAAGCGCCGCGTCCATTTCCACGAATTCATGCTGGAGGTGCACGAGCGCATCCACCAGCACCGCCAGTCGGGCAAGAGCAAGGGCAAGGACGCCGACGACGCGCTGCCCGAACTGGCCCGCGCGCTGGCCGACGAGGCGTGGCTGCTCTGCTTCGACGAGTTCCACGTCACCAACGTCGTGGACGCGATGATCCTGGGCCGGCTGTTCACCAGCCTGTTCGACCTGGGCGTGGTGGTGGTCGCGACCTCCAACTGGCCGCCGGACATGCTCTACAAGGACGGGCTGCAGCGCGAGCTGTTCCTGCCCTTCATCGCCCTGCTGAAGGAGAAGCTCGACGTTCTGGCGCTGGAGGGGCCGACCGACTACCGGCTGGACCGGCTCCAGGGCAAGCCCGTCTATTTCTGGCCGCTCGGCCCGGAGAGCGACGCCGAGATCCGCCGGACCTTCGCGACGCTGACCGACGGCGCCCGGGGCGAACTGACCCATCTTTCCGTGCAAGGCCGGAAGGTGGAGATCGCCTGCGCCGCCAAATGCGTCGCCCTGGTGGATTTCTGGAGCCTGTGCGGCAAGCCGCTGGGGGCCGCCGACTACATCGCCATCGCGACGCACTTCCACACCGTGCTGATCCACGGCGTGCCAACGATGAAGGACGAGCTGCGCAACGAGGCCAAGCGCTTCATGACGCTGATCGACGCGCTCTACGAGCACAAGGTCAACCTCGTGGTCGCCGCCGAAGGCCCGCCGGAACGGCTGTACCCTGAGGGCACCCACGCCTTCGAATTCGAACGCACGGTCAGCCGCCTGATGGAGATGCAGTCCGAGGACTATCTGCGCCAGCAGCACCTGACCTGAGGGGGCCGAGGCGCCCCGCCTCCACCCGTGTTACCACGGCGATCCCGCCCTACTCCCGTTTCGCGCCGAAGATAAACGGGCGCCCGACGTTGTATTGCTGAACGTCGGTCCAACGGCGAGGGAGAGGGCGAAGCATGCCTTGGCGGTCCCGGTGCGGTGCACTGACGCTGGCGCTTTTTCGACGGCACCGATCCAGTCCGCCCCCGCCGCCGCGGCGGGCAGCGTCGACTGCTGGCTGCTCGACGGCGAGGCGCTGACCCAGGCGCGCGAGGGCGGCTGGTGCAAGGACGCCTTTTCCCGGAATTCGCAGACCGGGGCGGCGCCCGTCGTCACGGTCACCGCGGCCCCCCTGCCCGCACGCAAGCCCGACCCGCCCCCGAAGAAGCGGGTCGTCACCGTCCAGCGCAAGGCGAAGGCGCAGCCCGACTCCCAGGCCGCGGCCATCGTCCGCCCCGCCGCCCGCGGCAACGCGGTCGCCGAGGCGGATTTCGGCACCCAGTTCAAGCGCGACTGGAACGCCCTGATGAAGAAGCTCTTCGAGCCCTGAGCCCCAAGCCACGTCAGGCGCGGATCAGGTCCGGGCCTCGTCCAGCCACTTCCGCACCGCCGGCGGCTCATAGGCGGCGAAGGCGTCCAGGATGCCCGGCGCGGTGTCGCGGACGATCAGCATGTCGCGGTGCTTGGGCTGCATGAAGCGCTCCCCCGCCACATGGTCGAGGAAACCGGCCAGCCCGTCGTAGAATCCCGAGGCGTTGAGCAAGCCGCAGGGCTTGTCGTGGCGGCCGAGCTGCGCCCAGGTCCACACCTCGAACAGCTCCTCCAGCGTGCCGATGCCGCCGGGCAGCGCGATGAAGCCGTCGGACAGCTCGGCCATCAGGGCCTTGCGCTCGTGCATGGTGGCGACGATGCGCAGTTCCTGGAGGCCCTGGTGGCCGACCTCCTTGTCCATCAGGAATTGCGGGATGATGCCGGTGACCGTGCCGCCCGCGGCCAGGACCGAGTCGGCGATCCGCCCCATCAGGCCGGTCCGCCCGCCGCCGTAGACGAGGCCGATGCCACGCTCCGCCATGTGGCGGCCAAGCTGCTCCGCGGCCTCGCCATAGGCCGGGTTGGTGCCGGGGTTGGACCCGGCATAGACGCAAATCCGCATGTCGTTCCTCTGTTCGCGCCGTCTCTTGGGCACGTGTCGTAATAAGTGGCTTACCGGACGCGGGTGACCGTGAAGCGCTGGCTGGGATTCACGAACTCGTCCTGCGCCGCGATCAGTTGCAGCTCCCGCGTGCCCATCCGGCGGGTGGTCTGGAAGATGGCGTAGATGGCCGCCGCCGCCTGCTCCAGCGCTTCGGCCGGGTCGAAGGCCTTCAGGTAATGGGCCAGGAACAGGGCGGCCACCGCGTCGCCCGACCCGTTGGGCGGCGGGTCCAGCGGCAGGCGCGGGGTGGAGACCAGCCACGCGCCGTCGCGGTCGTCGGCCAGCATCTCGATGTGGCCGGGGTCGGCGTCCTTGCGGGTCAGGCTGGTCACCAGGACCAGCCGCGGCCCGCGCTCCGCAGGGCGGCGGTGGCGGCCAGCGCGTCGTCCAGCGTCTCCACCGTCCGGCCGGTCAGATACTCCAGCTCGAACTGGTTGGGGGTCATCAGGTCGGCGGCGGGGACGGCGTGGTCGCGGATGAACTCCGGCAGGCCGGGACGCACGAAGAAGCCGCGCCCGACGTCGCCCATCACCGGGTCGCAGGCGTAGACGGCGCGCGGGTTGGCGGCCTTCAGCCGGGCCGCCGTCTCGACGATCACCTGCCCAAGCCCGACGTCGCCCATGTAGCCCGACAGCAGCGCGTCGCAGCCGGGCAGGACGCCGCGCGCGGCGACGCCGTCCATCAGGTCGGCGACATGCTCCGCCGTGAAGACCTGCCCGGTCCATTCGCCGTAACCGGTGTGGTTGGAGAACTGCACCGTGTTCACCGCGATGGCGTCGCAGCCGAGCCGCTGCAGCGGGAACACCGCGGCCCGGTTGCCGACATAGCCGTAAGCGACGTGGGACTGGATCGAAATGACGGTCTTCATGGGCGGACGATCCGAAAGGTTGGGCACGCATCCTAAACCGTCCGCGCCACACGCTGGGGATGTTTCCATGCAGACCAGAGTTACGCGCCGCATGGACAGGGGGATCGGACGCGGCTAATCCTGCGGCAACGACACAAGACCGCTTGGGGGAATGCCATGGCCGCCACCGCCCGCCCGCGCCGCAGCGTGCTCTACATGCCCGGCTCCAACGCCCGCGCCCTGGAGAAGGGGCGCAGCCTGCCCGCCGACGGGCTGATCCTCGACCTGGAGGACGCCGTCGCCCCCGACGCCAAGGCGGAGGCCCGCGCCACCATCAAGGCGTCCATCGCCGCGGGCGGCTATGGCGGGCGGGAACTGGTGGTCCGCACCAACGGGCTGAACACCCCCTGGGGCTACGACGACCTCGTGATGGCCGCCGCCAGCGGCGCCGACGCGGTGCTGCTGCCGAAGGTGGAGAGCGCCGACATAGTCCGCCAGGCCGAGGCGGTGCTGCGCGCCAACGGCTCGCCGGACGGGCAGACCATCTGGTGCATGATGGAGACCCCGCTCGGCATGCTCAACGCCAAGGAGATCGCCGGGGCCAGCCCGAAACTGGGCGGGCTGGTGATGGGCACCTCCGACCTCGCCAAGGATCTGCACGCGGCCCACACGCGCGACCGGCTGCCGATGCTGACCAGCCTCGGCCTCTGCCTGCTGGCGGCGCGGGCCTACGGCCTCGCCATCCTCGACGGGGTGCATCTCGACCTGAACGACGAGGCGGGCTTTGCCGAATCCTGCACCCAGGGGCGCGAGCTGGGATTCGACGGCAAGACGCTGATCCACCCCAAGACCATCGCCGCCTGCAACGCCGCCTTCGCCCCCGGTGACGACGAGATCGCCCAGGCCCACCGCATCATCCAGGCCCATGCCGAGGCCGTCGCCCAGGGCAAGGGGGTGGTTCTGGTGGACGGGCGGCTGGTGGAGAACCTGCATGTCGAGAACGCCCGTCGCCTCGTCGCGATGGCCGAGGCGATCCGGGCGCTGGAGACGGCGGGCTGACACCCGCCGCTCCGGTTTCATAACATCGGATCAAGGAATCGCGGCGCGCCTGGGCGTCCTTCACGAACTGCGACACCCGCCCGATCTCGCGCGGATCGGTCTCGACCGTCCGGCGCCCGCTGGGGATCGGGCGCATGCCCTTGCGCGGGGTGCGTCCGGGGGACGGGTGCTGGGGCTGCGCGTCCTTCTTGCGCTTCAGCGCGTCCTGAAGGTTGGCCTGGACGATCGCGCGGCGCCGCTCGGCGCGGAACCGCTCCAGCCGACCGTTCACCCGCTTCAGGGCGCGCGCGTAGACCTGCTTCTTGGCGGACAGGCCGCGTTCGCTGGCGTCCGCCGACTGCTGGCCGGTTCCGCTGGCCTTGCCCCGCCGTCCGCGCCGCCGCGCCGCGATGATGTCGCGCGCCCGGTCGCGCTCCCCGCGCAGCCAACGGGCGAGCGTCAGGGTCTCGTCGGGCGGCAGGCTCTCCAGTTCCGGGTAATGGCTGCGGCGGACCTGCTCGAATTCCTTTTCCGACAACAGCCGTCGTTCGGCCGTGAGTTCGACTCCCATCGTTGATCTCTCTGCTTCGTGGTCCCGCTTCGGCTTACCCCCGTCCGGTCAACCGATCGGGAGGCGAAGCGTTCCCCGGCTCGACCCGATGCGCCCCACTGCCACTTACGGGTGCCGAAGGAATCGGAATCACGACCTCTCCGGAACCAAGTCGCCCCCCATCGGTTTTCCGACATGTGGCAGAGGTGGAGGTTGAAGATGGCCTCGAAAGACAACGGCCAAGGCGAAGTCCAATCCGGGAGCGGTCGCACATCGAACCGCGGCTTCGCGTCGATGGACCGTGACCGGCAGCGCCAGATCGCCAGCAAGGGCGGGGAAAGCGTGCCAGCCGACAAGCGCAGCTTTTCCAAGAACCCGGAACTCGCCGCGGAGGCGGGGCGGAAGGGGGGCCGGAGCGTACCGGCATCCTCCCGCAGCTTCTCCAAGAACCCGTCCCTGGCCGCCGAAGCGGGGCGGAAGGGCGGGCAGGCGAGCCATGGCGGACGCGGGGCCGCCATACGCCCGGGCGAAGGCGACTGACGGCACCAACGAGAAAAGCCCCTCTCCGGAACCGGAGAGGGGCTTTCTTTCATGCTCCGCTGGTCGGCAGCCCCCAGCCGGCCGGGCCGGAGGCGCGACCGGTCAGGAGGCCAGCTTGTCCAGTTCGCGCAGGATCGAGTCGCCCATGACGGTCGTGGAGCAGCGGGCCATGCCCGGCGCCATGATGTCCGCCGTGCGCATGCCGCCCGACAGCACGTTCTGCACGGCCTTCTCCAGCATCTTCGCCTCCTCGTCCATGTTGAACGAGTAGCGCAGGCACATGGCGAAGGACAGCAGCGTCGCGCAGGGGTTGGCGAGGTCGCGGCCGGCGATGTCCGGGGCGGAGCCGTGCACCGGCTCGTAGAGCGCCTTGCGCTGGCCGTTGGCGTCCGGGGCGCCGAGCGAGGCCGACGGCAGCATGCCGAGCGAGCCGGTCATCATCGCCGCCTCGTCCGACAGGATGTCGCCGAACAGGTTGTCGGTGACGATCACGTCGAACTGCTTCGGGTTCTTCAGCAGCTGCATGGCGCCGTTGTCGGCGTACATGTGCTCCAGCGTGACGTCGGAGAATTCCTCCTGATGGAGCTTCGTGACTTCCTGGCGCCACAGGAGGCCCGATTCCATCACGTTGGCCTTCTCCATCGAGTGGAGCTTGTTGCCGCGCTTGCGCGCCAGCTCGAAGGCGACGCGGGCGACGCGGCGGATCTCGCTGGTGGTGTAGACCTGGGTGTTGACGCCGCGGCGCTCGCCGTTGCCGATGTCGGTGATGCCGCGCGGCTCACCGAAATAGACGCCGCCGGTCAGCTCGCGGACGATCAGGATGTCCAGGCCCTTGATGACGTCGGCCTTCAGGGTCGAGGCGTCGACCAGGGCGTCGAACACCACCGCCGGGCGCAGGTTGGCGAACAGGTTCAGCTCCTTGCGGAGCGACAGCAGGCCGGCTTCCGGACGCTTGGTGTAGTCGGTGGGGTTGTCCCACTTCGGGCCGCCGACGGCGCCCAGCATCACCGCGTCCGCCGCCAGGGCGTCGGCCAGCGTCTCGTCCTTCAGGGGAACGCCATAGGCGTCGATGGCCGCGCCGCCGACCAGCCCTTCGGTGACGTCGAAGGTGACGTTGCGCTTGCGGTCGAGCCAGTCGATGACCCGGCGCACCTGGCGCATGACCTCCGGACCGATCCCGTCGCCGGGCAAAAACAGAAGCTTCTTGTTGGCGGGCATGGCGCACGCACTCCCCATTGGAGACTTTATCAGTGTTGTCTAATCCGCGGACCGACAGGCCGGAAGGTGGTTGCCGCCCCCCCCCGGTCCGCAAGGCCGTCATGGCCTGATGCCATTGGGCCGCTGACCGGTTGGGCCGGATCAGCCCCAGAGCCAGGGCTGGCCGCCGCGCTGCTTGCCTTCATACTGGTCGATGAAGGCGGCCTGCTGCATGGTCAGGCCGATGTCGTCCAGCCCGTTCAGCAGGCAGTGCTTGCGGAAGGGGTCGACCTCGAAGCTGATCTTGCCGCCGTCCGGACCGGTGATCTCCTGCTTTTCCAGATCCACCGAGACGATGGCGTTCGACCCGCGCGACGCGTCGTCGAGCAGCAGGTCCACCTGCTCCTTCGGCAGCTTGATCGGCAGGATGCCGTTCTTGAAGCAGTTGTTGAAGAAGATGTCCGCGAAGCTCGGCGCGATGATGCAGCGGATGCCGAAATCGGCCAGCGCCCACGGCGCATGCTCACGCGAGGAGCCGCAGCCGAAATTGTCGCCCGAAACGAGGATCTTGGCGCTGCGGTAAGCCGGCTTGTTGAGGACGAATTCCGCGACCTCGGCACCGTCGGGGGTGTAGCGCATCTCGTCGAAAAGATGCTTGCCCAGCCCGGTCCGCTTGATGGTCTTCAGGAATTGCTTGGGAATGATCATGTCGGTGTCGACGTTGATCATCGGCAGCGGCGCCGCAACACCGGTGAGAACCGTAAACTTTTCCATCGCCAGAATCCTGTCGCGCAAAAGAGGCGCAAGCGTGTGCATGCGGAGTTCGGTGAATAGCAGACCCGTCCCGCCATTGCCAGAGGAAGCTTGCCGCAAATGCCGCTCGCGGCGCGCGATTCCGCATCCCGGAACACAGCCGGACGCAACGAAATTGCTTCCGAATTCCCTCCGCCATTTCCTTCGCCGCCCCCGGCCCGGCATCCGGTCCTTGCTGCGGGGCGCTCCCTCGCCTACCAAGGGGCGGACGCTTCCCTGGGTTCCGCGACCTTCATGACCTTGCCTCCCCACCGCCCGCCGCCCGCGCACCGCGGCGCTCGCCTTCCTGCTGCTAGCCCCGCCGCTCTACGGCCTGCTCGGGCTGGCGCTCGGCATGGACGCCAACTGGGACCTGCGGAACTACCATTGGTACAACGCCTACGCCCTGCTGACCGGCCGTCTGGGCATGGACATGCTGCCGGCGCAGATGCCCAGCTTCTACAACCCGCTGCTGGACGTGCCCTTCTATCTGCTGGGCAGCCATCTGCCGGCGCGCGCGGCGGGATTCGTCTGGGGGACGCTGCACGGGCTGAACCTGGCGCTGGCCTTCCTGCTGGCCCACGCCGCCCTGCGCGTCGGCGGGGCGGGGCAGCGGGTGGCGCTGGCCGCTTTGCTGGCGGTGATGGCCGGTTTCGGGGGCGGCACGCTGGGGCTGCTCGGCACCACCTTCCACGACAACATGGTCAGCCTGGGCGTGCTCGGCGCGCTGGTCGTGGTGGCGGGATCGCTGCCGCGGCTGATCGACGGGCCGGTGCCGGGCGCGGTCGCGCGGGTGGCCGCGGCGGGGCTGCTGGCCGGGGCGGCGATGGGGATGAAGAACCCCACGGTGATCTACGCGGTCGGGCTCTGCCTCGCCTTCCTGGCGCTGCCGGCACGGCCTTGGCGGCGGCTGTGGCTGGCCTTCGTCTTCGGCCTCGGGGTGCTGGGCGGGCTGGCGCTGTGCGGCGGCTTCTGGATGGCCCATCTGTGGGTGGAGTACGGGAACCCCGTCTTCCCGCACATGAACCAGTTCTTCAAGTCGCCCTTCGCGGCGCTGTCCGGCTACGTCAACGTCAGCTTCTTCCCGGACTCGCGGCTGGAGCGGCTGTTCTTCCCGCTGGTCTTCCCCCTTCGCGCCGCTCAAGGTCGGGGAGGTGCCCTTCTTCGACCTGCGCGTCCTGGCGCTGTTCCTTCTCGTGCCCGTCGCCGCGGCGCTGGCGCTGCTCGGGCGGGCCGTCCGCCGGCCCCCGTCCAGCGGAACGGCCGCGGGACTGACCGACACCGCCGCCACCCGCTACCTGCTGACCGCCATGGCGGTGACCTACGCGCTGTGGGTGGGGATGTTCTGCATCTACCGCTATCTGGTGCCGCTGGAGATGCTGGCCCCGCTGGCCATCGTCATGGCGGCGGGCCTGCTGCCGGTGCCGCGCCGGGTGGCGCTCGCCCTGGCGGCGGCCCTCCTGCTGCTGGTCCAGGCCTCCGCCCGGCCCGCCGACTGGGGCCGCGTGCCGTGGAGCGAGCGCTGGGTCGAGGCCGCCGTTCCGCCCATCGAGGATCCGGACGACACGATGGTGCTGATGGCCGGCTATTGGGCGATCTCCCACGTCATTCCGGCCTTCCCGCCGCGCATTCCCTTCGTGCGCATCCAGTCCAACTTCCTCCAGCCGGATTCGGTCGGCAATGGCTACCTCGCTTTGATGCAGGACAAGGTGGGGCGCACCGCGGGCGCTTCCTGATGCTCAGCACCATTCCCGACACGCCCGGCGCGGCGAAGGCCGCCGCCCTTCTGGGGCTGCGGGTGGCGCAGGACAACTGCCGCGTCATCCCCAACAACCTGGGCGAGCCGCTGAACCTCTGCGCCGTGCAACGAATGGCCGACCTTGAAAGGTCAGTGGATTAAATCGGGCGAGTGTGCTGTTTAACCTTACACCAGCACCGTTTCGAAGCGCATCGCCATGACCGTCTCCACCATCGACCGACCGGCCGACCGGCCATCCGACCGGCCCGCGGCGTCCGCAATCCCGGCCCCAATCCCGGAGGCGGACCCGGACACGGCTCCCGTGGTGGCGGTGCTGATCCCCTGTTACAACGAGGAGGCGGCCATCGCCTCGGTGGTGCGCGATTTCCGCGAGGCGCTGCCCGACGCGACGGTCTACGTCTACGACAACAACTCGTCCGACCGCACGGTGGAGGTGGCGAAGGCCGCCGGCGCCGTGGTCCGGCACGAGCCGTTGCAGGGCAAGGGAAACGTCATGCGCCGCATGTTCTCCGACATCGAGGCGGACGTCTACGTGCTGGTCGACGGCGACGACACCTACCACGCGCCATCGGCCCCGCTGATGGTCAAGCGGCTGTGGGACGACCAGCTCGACATGGTCAACGGCGCCCGCGTCACCGAGATCGTCAAGGCCTACCGGCCCGGCCACCGCTTCGGCAACAAGCTGCTGACCGGCATGGTCGCGCTGATCTTCGGCAACCGCATCCAGGACATGCTGTCGGGCTACCGCGTCTTCTCGCGGCGCTTCATCAAGTCCTTCCCGGCGCTCGCCAGCGGATTCGAGACGGAAACGGAGCTGACCGTCCACGCGCTGGAGCTGAACATGCCCATCGCCGAGATCAAGGCGCCCTACAAGGACCGCCCACCCGGCTCGCACAGCAAGCTGAACACCATCCGCGACGGCGTCCGCATCCTGCGCACCATCGTCAATCTGGTGAAGGAGGAGCGCCCCCTGCCCTTCTTCGGCGCCATCTTCGCCGCCCTCGCCGCGGCGTCGGTGCTCCTCGCCTGGCCGGTGGTGGCGACCTACCTGCAGACCGGGCTGGTGCCGCGCCTGCCCACCGCCGTGCTCGCCACCGGCCTGATGCTGCTGGGCTTCCTCAGCCTGACCTGCGGCCTGATTCTCGACACGGTCACGCTGGGCCGCCGCGAGGCCAAGCGCATGCGCTACCTGTCCATTCCCGCGCCGGGCGTCCATCCGGTCCGCAAAGCCGCCGGATCCTGACCATGGGCAACCTCATCGGCGCCCTGTCCGACAGCCGGCTCGGCCGGCTGGCCGTGCAGTTCGGCAAGTTCGGCCTCGTCGGCGTGGTCGGTCTGGTGGTGGACACGGCGGTGGTCTACGCGCTGGTGTTCGGCGCCGGGCTGGAGTTCTTCGCCGCCCGCATCCCGGCCTATCTGGCCGCCGCCACCACGACCTTCGCGCTGAACCGCGCCTTCACCTTCCGCGGGGCCGCCGACGCGCCGCTCTACCGGCAATGGGCGGCCTTCCTGGCCGCCAACGCCTTCGGCGGGGTGGTGAATTACGGTGTCTCGATCGGGCTGGAAGCCACCCTGCCGCTGGCCGAGACCCATCCGGTGCTGGCCGTCGCCGCCGGCTCGCTGTCCGGCATGGTCCTGAACTTCGCCGCCTCCAAGCATCTGGTCTTCAAGGACGCCTGATCCTTGAAGACCTGAAGGCTCCCTCTCCTTCCGGATATCGCCGGAAGTCTCATTGTGCGCTGCCGCGGACACCCGAAGTCCATGGAATGGGGCGCATCCAACGGGAATGGCCCCAACACCGCCCTGCATCGCAGGAGCCGGGAGGTAGCCATGAACAACGGCGATGTGCTGTGGGCTTGGGTGGCCGGAGTCACCGTGTCCGTTGCCCTGCTGGTCGGGCTGTCCCGCGCGGACGGGCCGCCGACCCACGCCACGGACGGGCATTTCACGCTGCCCGACATGGCGATGGGCGCCGCGGGTTGGGATTACGAGGCCTGGGAGCGGACCGGCGGAACGCCGCCGCGGCCCGAGTCGGAGGACGCGCTCGCCCGGATGCTCGACATGCTGGAGGGCATTTCCCCGGCATCGGGCGCCGCCCTGCCCGACGGGGACACGGCCGACACCGGCGGGGCCGAAACCCACTGACTCCGTGAACTGTTTGCCATGGCCACCCCGTGCGGCCATGGACTCCGCGGGCCCGGTCGCCATATAACGGCGGTCATGACGCGCGAATTCCTGAAGATGCACGGGCTCGGCAACGACTTTGTCGTGATCGACGCCCGCAACACGCCGTACACGCCGGCCGAGGCCGAGGTGCGTGCCATCGCCGACCGCAAGACCGGGGTGGGCTGCGACCAGTTCATCGTGATCGAACCGGCGAAAACGGACGGCACGGCGGGCTTCATGCGCATCCGCAACGCCGACGGCGGCGAGGTGTCGGCCTGCGGCAACGCCTCGCGCTGCGTCGGCTGGCTGCTGATGGAGGAGGCGGGGGCGGAGCGCGTCGCCTTCGAGACCAACGCCGGCATCCTTCAGGCCAGCCGCGCCGACAACGGGCGCATCACCGTGGACATGGGGCCGGCCCGCCTGGACTGGGCGCAGATCCCGCTGGCCGGCCCGGCGGACACGCTGCGCGTCGACGCGGTGTCGCACGGCGGCTTCGCCGGTCCGGTCGCCGTCAACATGGGCAACCCGCACGCCGTCTTCTTCGTGGACGACGTCGAGGCGGTGCCGCTGGCCGAGGTCGGCCCGGTGTTCGAGAATCACCCGGTCTTCCCCGAACGCAGCAACGTCGAGTTCGTCCAGGTGCTGTCCCCCGGCCGCGTCCGCATGCGCGTGTGGGAGCGCGGGGCCGGCATCACCCAGGCCTGCGGGACCGGCGCCTGCGCCACCGCGGTCGCCGCGATCCGCCGCGGGCTGACCGACCGCAAGGTCGACGTCATCCTGGACGGCGGCACCCTGACCATCGAATGGCTGGAGGACGGCCGCGTCCTGATGACCGGCCCGGTCGCCCTCAGCTACAGCGGGCGGCTGTCTGCGGAGTTGGCGGCCGCCTGAATGAATGGCCGCCCGTTAGGCTGAAAGAGCATGAGCGACACTGTGACCAACGAGCCGGAGATCGTCACCTTCGGCTGCCGCCTCAACACCTACGAATCCGAGGTGATGCGCACCCATGCCCGCAACGCGGGTCTGGAGGACGTCGTCATCGTCAACACCTGCGCGGTGACCTCGGAGGCGGAACGGCAGGCGCGCCAGACCATCCGCAAGCTGCGCCGCGAGCGCCCCAACGCCCGCATCGTGGTGACCGGCTGCGCCGCCCAGATCGACCCCCAGCGCTACGGCGCCATGCCGGAGGTCGATCAGGTGCTGGGCAACCAGGAGAAGCTGCAGCCCGAGAGCTGGGGCCTGGCCCCGGCGGAGAAGGTGCTGGTCAACGACATCATGTCGGTCAAGGAGACCGCCGGCCACCTGATCGGCGGGTTCGAGGACCGGGCGCGCGCCTTCGTCCAGGTCCAGCAGGGCTGCGACCACCGCTGCACCTTCTGCATCATCCCCTACGGCCGCGGCCCGTCGCGCTCCGTCCCCATCGGGGCGGTGGTGGAGCAGGTGCAGGCGCTGGTGAAGGCCGGCTACAACGAGGTCGTGCTGTCCGGCGTGGACATCACCAGCTTCGGCCCCGACCTGCCGGGCACCCCGACGCTGGGGCAGATGGTGCGCCGCCTGCTCGCCCTGGTGCCGGAGCTGCCGCGGCTGCGCCTGTCCTCGCTCGACTGCATCGAGATCGACGACGACCTGTGGCGGCTGATCGAGACGGAGCCGCGGCTGATGCCGCACCTCCACCTGTCGCTCCAGGCCGGCGACGACATGATCCTGAAGCGCATGAAGCGCCGGCACAGCCGCGCCGACGCCATCGCCTTCTGCGAGCGCGTGCGCGCCCTGCGCCCCGACATGGTCTTCGGCGCCGACTTCATCGCCGGCTTCCCGACCGAGACCGACGAGATGTTCGAGAACACGCTGCGGCTGGTCGAGGAGTGCGGCCTGACCTGGCTGCACGTCTTCCCCTACAGCCCGCGCCCCGGCACCCCGGCCGCCCGCATGCCGCAGGTGGACGGCGGCCTCCGCAAGGAACGCGCGGCCCGTCTGCGCGCGCGCGGCGCCGAGGCGGAGGCCCGTACGCTGGCCTCCCTGGTCGGGCGCGAGGTGTCGGTGCTGGTCGAGAAGGACGACCTCGGCCGCACCCAGCATTTCGCCGAAATCCGCCTGGGCACGCCCCGGCCCCCCGGCTCCGTCCTGCGCGCCACGGTCACCGGCGTGGCCGGCGGCGCGCTTGACCGGCACCCCCTTTGAGAACAGTGGACACGCCATGATCCTGCGTTGGTTCGGCCGCAAGAAGCCCGAAGAGCAAGCCCGCAAGGACGAGACGGCCGCCCCGCTCCCGGAGCCGGTCCCCGCCGAGCCTGCGCCCGCGGAACCGGTGGCCGCAGAGCCGGTGGCAACAGAACCGGTGGCCGCAGAACCGGTGACCGAGGAGCCGCCGGCCCCCCGAGCCGGAGCCCGCGCCGCCGGAGCCGCTTCCCGAACCCGAGCTGCCGCCCCCGCCCGCGGTCGAGACGCCGCCCCCGCCGCCCATCGCCCCGCCGTCCGAACCGGAGGAGCGCGAGGACGCGCCGGAGATCGTCCGCGATGACCTCCCCGCGGCCCTGACGGCCGAGGAGGAGAAGCCCAAGAAGGGCTGGTTCGCCCGGCTGAAGGACGGGCTGTCCAAGTCCTCGTCCAAGCTGACCGAGGGCATCTCCGGCATCTTCACCAAGCGCAAGCTCGACGACGAGGCGCTGGAGGAGCTGGAGGAGCTGCTCATCACCGCCGACCTCGGCCCGACCACGGCGGCCAAGGTGACGGCGGAGCTGGCGCGCACCCGCTTCGGCAAGGAGGTCAGCCCCGAGGAGGTCAAGGCCACGCTGGCCGCCGAGGTGGCGAAGATCGTCGGCCCGGTGGCCAAGCCGCTGGTCATCGACGCCGCGCTGAAGCCCCACGTCATCCTGGTGGTCGGCGTCAACGGCACCGGTAAGACGACGACCATCGGCAAGCTGGCCCGCCAGTTCCGCGCCGAGGGCAAGACGGTCATGCTGGCCGCCGGCGACACCTTCCGCGCCGCCGCGGTCAGCCAGCTGAAGATCTGGGGCGAGCGCACCGGCTGCCCGGTGATCGCCCGCGACACCGGGGCCGACGCCGCCGGCCTCGCCTTCGACGCGCTGGAGGAGGCGCGGCGCCAGGGCGTGGACATCCTGCTGATCGACACCGCGGGCCGCCTGCAGAACAAGGCCGGCCTGATGGAGGAGCTGCGCAAGATCGTCCGCGTCATCAAGAAGGTGGACGAGAGCGCCCCGCACACCACCTTGCTGACGCTGGACGCCACCACCGGCCAGAACGCGCACAACCAGGTGGAGGTGTTCCGCGACATGGTGAACGTCTCCGGCCTGATCCTGACCAAGCTGGACGGCTCGGCGCGCGGCGGCGTGCTGGTCTCGCTGGCCGAGCGCTTCAAGCTGCCGGTGCACGCCATCGGCATCGGCGAGGGCGTCTACGACCTGCGCCCCTTCGACGCCGACCAGTTCGCCAAGTCGCTGATGGGGCTGCCGTCCCAGTAACGGCGGCGTAACGGCGGCCCGGTGGCGGCCCGGTGGCGGCCCCTTGGCGGCCCGGTGGCGGAAGGAGCGAGAAAGGGACTTCCGGCAGCTTCACCCAGGCCCTATCTGAAGAGTCATGACGGCTGCCCAGACCTCCCCCTCCCCCGTTCCTCCCGGTCCTGTCGAGCGCTTCACCGACGCGGACGCCGCCCTGGCCCTCGTCAAGGACCTCTACGACCGCAACACCGCCTATCTGCGCAATCGCTTCGCCGCCTTCACCCGCGGCGAGGACGGCGGACGGCGGGAACAGGCCCATTACCCCTATGTCCGCCTCTCCACCGCCTCGGCGGCCACGGTGGACACGCGGCTGGCCTACGGCTTCGTCGAGGGGCCGGGCACCTACTCCACGACGCTGACCCGCCCCGACCTGTTCGACCGCTATTACCGCGAACAGCTCTCGCTCCTGCTGCGCAACCACCATGTTCCGCTGGAGGTCGGGGTCAGCGACGAGGCCATCCCCATCCACTTCGCCTTCCCCCAGGGCATGCATGTCGAGGGCGACCTGACGCCGGAGCGGCTGGCCGGCCTTCCCGACCTGTTCGACCTGCCCGACCTCGCCCGCATGGACGACACCATCGTCAACGGCACCTACGAGGAGGCGCTGAACACGGTGAGGCCGCTGGCGCTGTTCACCGCGCCGCGGGTGGATTTCTCGCTGCACCGGCTGCGCCACTACACGGCGACGGCGCCGGAGGATTTCCAGAACTTCGTCCTGTTCACCAACTACCAGTTCTATGTGGACGAGTTCATCCGCATGGCCCGCGAGATCATGGAGCCGGCCTCCGATCCCGAGTTGGCCGACTACCGCAGCCAGTACGACCGCTTCGTCGAACCGGGCGGCGTCATCGCCCACAACGCAGATCGGGGGGCGATCCCGGCGAGGCGCCCACCAACGGCGCGCGGCTGCTCCGCCTGCCGCAGATGCCCGCCTACCACCTGACCCGCCCGGACGGCAACGGCATCACGCTGGTCAACATCGGCGTCGGCCCGTCCAACGCCAAGACCATCACCGACCACATCGCCGTGCTGCGCCCGCACGCCTGGATCATGCTGGGCCACTGCGCCGGCCTGCGCAGCACGCAGCGGCTGGGCGACTATGTGCTGGCCCATGGCTATGTCCGCGACGACCATGTGCTGGACGCCGACCTGCCGACCTGGGTGCCCGTCCCGGCCCTGGCCGAGGTGCAGCGCGCCCTGGAAACCGCGGTGGAGCGGGTGACCGGCCTGTCCGGCTACGCGCTGAAGAGCATCATGCGCACCGGCACCGTGGCGACCATCGACAACCGCAACTGGGAGCTGCGCGACCACCGCGAGCCGCTGATGCGCTTCAGCCAGAGCCGCGCCGTCGCGCTGGACATGGAAAGCGCCACCATCGCCGCCAACGGCTTCCGCTTCCGCGTTCCCTACGGCACGCTGCTCTGCGTCTCCGACAAGCCGATGCACGGGCAGCTGAAGCTGCCGGGCATGGCCGACCGCTTCTACCGCGAGCGGGTGGACCAGCATCTGAAGATCGGCGTGCTGGCCATGGAGCTTCTGCGCGAGCACGGCATGGAAACCCTGCATTCCCGCAAGCTGCGCAGCTTCGCCGAGGCGGCCTTCCAGTAAGGTAAGCCATTCTGCCCTCACCCGAGTGCAGGCGCCAAAGGGCGCCCGCGTCTTATCTTAGGGTGCTCGGCAACGAAGGGAATTGGACCAATATGGCCGTGCGTGCAGGTTGGAGCGTCATCGCCGCCCTCTCATTCGGGCTGGCGGCAGGACCGGTGCTGGCCCAGGACGGCGTTCCGAAAACCGACAGTGCTCCGAAAGCCGACAGCGTTCCGAGCACGGAAACCGCTCCGCCGCCGGAAACCACGCCCCGGTCCGGCCCGTCCATCGGCGCCTGGGTCGACAACGACCTGTTCGGCGGCGGCACCGACCGTTACTACACGAACGGAGTCCAGTTCTACTACGTCTCCGGCGACCGCCCGACCTACGGCAACATCGACTGGCTGGCCAACCTCGTCCCCTGGATCGGAGAGCATGGGGTGCGGCGCTACGGCATCGCCTTCGGCCAGAACATGTACACCCCCAGCGACATCACCAAGCCGATCCCCGACGCCACCGACCGCCCCTACGCCGGCTGGCTGTACGGGCGCCTGTCGGTGATTTCGGAAGAGACGCGGCAGGTGGACCGCATCGACCTGGACCTCGGCATGGTCGGCCCGGCCTCGCTGGCGGAGCAGACCCAGAAGGCGGTGCACCGCATCGTCCCCGGCGCCCGCTGGCCGGAAGGCTGGGACTACCAGCTCAAGAACGAGCCGGGCATCATCCTCAGCTACGAGCATGTCTGGCGCGCGGAGCGGCCGACGCGCATCGGCCCCTTCGAGGCGGACATCAGTCCCCATGTCGCCGGCAGCGTCGGCAACGTCCTGACCTTCGGCGGGGCGGGCGTCACGATGCGGCTGGGCGGCAACATGGCGCCGCCGGTCGGCGCGCTGATCCTGCGCCCCCACCGCCAGCATCCCCTATCAGGACAGCGTGGCCGCGGGCGCGCCGCGCCCGCCCTTCTCCTGGTACGTCTACGCCGGGGCGGAAGGGCGCGCGGTCGCCCGCAACATCTTCCTGGACGGCAACAGCTTCCGCGACAGCCGGTCGGTCGACAAGCACAACTTCGTCGCCGCCTTCCAGCTCGGCATCGCGCTGCGCTACGGCCCGTTCGGCATCTCCTACGCCCAGAACTTCCTGTCGCCGGAGTTCGAAGGGCAGAAATCCTACAGCAACTACGGCTCGATCCGCGCCTCCTACCGGTTCTGACCAAGCCAGGGGGGATCACCCCGCTTCCCTCTTTATCCCAAGCCCGGTTCGGTCTATGTGAGGGTCATGAACCAATACGCCCGACTGCTGATCGAAGCCGGCCCGCTGGCGGCCTTCTTCATCGCCAATTCCCAGGCCGGCATCATGATCGGCACCGCCGTCTTCATGGTGGCGATCAGCATCTCCGTGCTGGTCTCCTGGCGTTTCGAACGCAAGGTACCGGTGATGCCGGTGGTCGGGGCGGGTTTCGTCCTGCTGTTCGGCGGGCTGACGCTGTGGCTTCAGGACGACCTGTTCATCAAGATCAAGCCGACGCTGGTCAACCTGCTGTTCGCCGCGGTCCTGTTCGCGGCGCATCTGACGCGGCGCAACGTGCTGAAGCATGTCCTGGGGTCGGTGCTGAACCTGACCGACGCGGGGTGGCGCACGCTGGCGATCCGCTGGGCGTGGTTCTTCCTGCTGCTGGCCGCGCTGAACGAGGTGGTGTGGCGCACCATGACCACCGATGCCTGGGTGAACTTCAAGGTGTTCGGCATCATGCCGCTGACCCTGCTGTTCAGCGCCCTCCAGGCCCCGCTGATCCTGCGCCATCAGGTGCCGGAGGAGCCGCCGGCCGAGAAGTCCTCCTCCGCCTCCTGACCGCCCCCTCTTTCCCACGGAGCGCACCCGCCATGTCCCAGGATTACCCGCGCGACCTGATCGGCTACGGGTCCCGTCCGCCGCACCCCTACTGGCCGGGCGGGGCGCGGGTGGCGGTGCAGTTCGTCATCAACTACGAGGAGGGCGGGGAGAACTGCGTCCTGCACGGCGACGCCGCGTCGGAGGCCTTCCTGTCCGAGATCGTCGGCGCCCAGCCCATCGTCGGCATGCGCCACATGAACATGGAGTCGATCTACGAGTACGGCTCCCGCGCCGGCTTCTGGCGGCTGCACCGGATGTTCACCCAGCGCGGCCTGCCGGTGACCGTCTACGGCGTCGCCATGGCTCTGGAGCGCAACCCGGACGCCGTCCGCGCCATGCAGGACGCCGGGTGGGAGATCGCCACCCACGGCTACCGCTGGATCGACTACCAGCATCTGCCGGAGGAGGTGGAGCGCGAGCACATGCTGCGCGCCATCGAGGTGCACACCCGCGTCACCGGCTCGCGCCCGCTCGGCTGGTATCTCGGGCGGTGCAGCCCCAACACCTGGAAGCTGGTCTCGGAGGAGGGCGGCTTCCTCTACAACGCCGACAGCTACGCCGACGACCTGCCCTATTGGGACGACCGCTTCGGCCGGCCGCAGTTGATCGTGCCCTACACGCTCGACGCCAACGACATGCGCTTCGCCACCAACCAGGGCTTCAACACCGGAGAGCAGTTCTTCACCTACCTGAAGGACAGCTTCGACGTGCTCTACGCCGAAGGGGAGGACCAGCCGAAGATGATGTCGGTCGGGCTGCATTGCCGTCTGGTCGGGCGTCCGGGGCGCGCCGCGGCGCTGGCCCGCTTCCTCGACTATGTGGGGAGCCACGACAAGGCGTGGGTCGCCACCCGGCTGGACATCGCCCGCCATTGGATGGCCGAACACCCCTACCGGCCGGCGGCCTGAACCGGGAAGAAGCGAACCGGGCGGGCGTCCAGCCCAACTTTCTCACGCCAATTCGTCGCATCGGCGTTTGAACGAACGTCGAAATACAGTAGAAGGTCTTTGGATCGCGGCGCGGCCCTTTCGGGGCCGCGGTCCCGTGACTGCCGATTCCTTGCGATCTTCAACTGGGTGCGCACGCCGCCGTGACGTTCAAGGATGAGATGAAGGCCGCCGGTCAGACGGCGGATCACAAGGCGCGCCCCATGGCCGATGCCCCCGCCGACGATGGCGGGGAGGCCAGGGACGACATCGCCCGCCTTCTGCGCGCCCTCAACGACGACCTGAAGGCCGACCCGGCGGAGGATGACGATCTCCTGTCCCCGGACGCCGGGCGGAAGGCGGAGCGGCACCTGCCCATCGGCAAGATCGCCGCGGCGCTCGCCGCCGCCATCGGCATCGGCGCGGTCGTCGTGATGCTGGACCAGGGCGGGGACGCGCCGTCCGCGCCCCCGGCGCCGCTCATCACCGCCGTCCCCAGCGCCCCGGCCCCCGGCGGCGGCTCGCCCGGCGGCGTGGCTCCGGCCCAAGCCAAACCGGAAGCGCTGATCACCCGCGCGGCGCCCGCCCCCCGCTCCAGCCCAACAGACGCCGATGCAGACGCAGACCGTCGTCGCTCCGGCCGCACCGGCGCCCGCCGTGGCCACGCCGCCCATGGCGCTGCCGCAGATTCCGCCGCCCGCGCTGAAGGTGCCGGAACCGCCGGCCCTGCCGCCGCCCGCCCCCGCCGTCACCAAGCCGGCCGACCCCGCGCCGCACCCCGCGCCGCACCCCGTGGAATCAACGGAGAGCGCGAAGGCCCCGGCGCATCCGCCGGCTTCGACCCCGACGCCGCCTCCGGCCGAGCCCGCCAAGGCCCCGGCCGCCGCCAGGACCACGGAGACGGCGGAGCTTCAGGCCATGCTGTCGGCCCCGCCCCCGCCGGCCGCGACCCAGCGTCCGGCCGCCGCTCCGCGCCCGGCGCCGCAACCGGCCAAGCCGGCGCCCAAGACCGTCTCCACCCCGCCCGCCACGGCGCCCGCCACGCCGTCGTCGTCGGCGCGTGCTGACTGACTCCCCGCCGTCCGCCGCCGCTGTGGACGGGCGCTACGCCGTGCAGGTTGGGTCCTTCCAGCAGGCCGACAACGCGGAGGGTCTGGTCCGCCGCCTGCGCGGTCTCGGCTTCAACGCCTACGCGCTGGACTGGACGGATGCCGAGCAGCGGTCCTGGCACGTCGTCCGCGTCGGCGGCTATGCCGACACCGCCGCCGCCGGTCAGGCCGCCGCCTCGCTGAAGGGCAAGGTGGAAGCGCAGCCCATCGTCGTCTCGACGCGCTGACCGCAGGCAACGACGGCGCCGCGACAAACTGTCGCTGCCGACTATTCCGCTTCTTTCCTTTGCAAAAGCCCGCCCGCAATTTCGGTATTGCGGGCGGGCTTCGTCTTGATCTGTCCTTCTCCTTGCCGCTAACATGGGATTGAACAGGCACGCATATTAGAACAAGCGCAGCCCGCAAGAAGCCGGCGCACCAGACCGGCGAACCGGAGGAAACCCTGGTATGAAGCCGACGATCCTGGTCGCCGACGATGAGCCCAGCATCGTCCTGTCCCTGCAGGTCCTTTTGCAGAAGGCGGGCTTTGCCGTGCGCATCGCCCGCAACGGCGAGGAAGCCCTTGACTCGGTTGCGGAAAGCACGCCCGACCTGATCCTGCTGGACGCGATGATGCCGCGGCGCGACGGGTTCGACGTCTGCCAGTCGCTGCGCGCCAACCCCGCCTACCAGTCGCTGCCCATCATCATGCTGACGGCCAAGAGCCGCGACGTGGAGCGGCAGAAGGGCATGGCGCTGGGCGCCACCGACTACATCACCAAGCCCTTCTCGACCCGCGACCTCGTTACCACCGTCCGCAAATACCTGAACCCCGAAGGCAGCGCGGGCGGAACCGCGGAGCCGCAGCCATGAGCGCCCCGGCGACCACCGGAAGCGCCGGAACCGCCGCTCCGGCGACCACCCCGGCGGAGCCCCGGCGGATCATCCCGCTGGCCTTCCGCGCCGCCGGCGTCGGCCTGCCCCTGCTGTCGGTGGGGGCCGCGGTCGGCTTCAGCGCGAATGGCGACCCGAACGCCTTCGTCACCTACGCCGTCACCATGACCGCCGTCATGACCGCCGGGGTCTGGGGCCTGTGGAGTCTGGTCGACCGGCGGCTGCTGCGCGCCTCGGAGACGCTGAGCCGCGAGGCCGGGCTGATCGCCCATGGCGCCGCCGACGGCAAGACCGGCGCGCGCATCCCGCTGGCCCGCTACGGCGACCTCGCCCCGGTGGCCAAGGCGGTCAACGAGCTGTCGGACAAGCTGTCCGCCGCCCGCCGCGACACCGCCCGCATCGTCGCGGAGTCGACCGCCAAGGCGGAGGAGCAGAAGACGCGGCTGGCCGCCGTCCTGCGCGACCTGCACGAGGGCGTGCTGGTCTGCAACCTCAAGCACCAGATCCTTCTCTACAACCAGACGGCGCTCGACATCCTGCATCTGGCCGGCGACCTCGGGCTGGGCCGCTCCCTGCTGCATTTCGTGGTGGCGGAGCCGGTCACCCACACGCTGGAGCGGCTGACGCTCCGCGTCCGCGAGGGGCGGCACGTCAACCACGAGCACGGCACCACCGCCCAGTTCGTCGGCGCCACCACGGACGGGCACATCCTGCTGGCCGGGCGCATGAGCGCCATCCTGCAGGACCCGCCGGAAGGCTCGGACGAGCCGCCGACCATCACCGGCTACGTCATCACCCTGTCCGACGCGACCAGCGAGCTGGCCGCGCTGGGCCAGCGCGACGCCCTGCTGCGCGAGGCGACGGAGGGCTTCTGCGCGCCCATCGCCAACCTGCGCGCCGTGCTGGAGACGCTGGACGACACGCCGGAACTGGGGCCGGAGGAGCGCGCCGCCTTCCAGGCCGCGCTGATGGACTCCTCCAACACCCTGTCGGAGCGGCTGGCCCGCGTCACCAACGCGTACCGCAGCGTCGTCACCGGCTCCTGGCCGATGAGCGACATCCACTCCACCAACCTGATCAACCTGATCCGCCACCGGGTCGGGTCGGACGCCCAGTACGGCGTGACGCTGACCGGCCTGCCGCAATGGGTGCACGGCGACAGCTACAGCCTCGTCATCCTGTTCGGCTATCTGATCGAATACGTCTACGCGCTGACCGGGGTCCCCGCCTACGACCTGTCGGTGGAGGCCGGGGACAGCTGGGTCTATCTGGACATCACCTGGCGCGGCCCGTCGGTGCCCAGCGGCATCGTGGACAGCTGGCTCGACCACCCGCTGCCCGACGCGCTGGGCGGCCTGACCGTCGGCGACGTCCTCCAGCACCACAAGAGCACGATGTGGAGCGAGCCGGTGAAGGGGCCGGGATCGGACGACGAGCTGCTGTCGCGCCTGCGCGTGCCGCTGCCGCCGGCGCTGAAGCCGCCGTCGGCCCACACGGCGGCGCGCGGCGGGGCGCGGCCGGAGTTCTTCGACTTCAACCTGCTGCACCAGCCGCTGGCCACCAGCGAGCTTGGCCGCACGCCGCTCGACCAGCTCCATTACGTCGTCTTCGACACCGAGACGACCGGCCTGTCCCCCAGCACCGGCGACGAGATCATCCAGATCGCCGCCGTGCGCGTCGTCGGCGGGCGCATCCTGACCGGCGAGACCTTCAACACGCTGGTCAACCCGAAGCGGAGCATCCCGGCGGAATCGATCCCCTTCCACGGCATCACCGACGCGATGGTGGCCGACAAGCCGACCATCGACAAGGTGCTGCCGCAGTTCCGCGGCTTCGTGTCGGGCGCCGTGCTGATCGCCCACAACGCCGCCTTCGACCTGAAATTCCTGAAGATGAAGGAGCGGGCGTCGGGCGTGCGCTTCGACAGCCCGGTGCTCGACACCATGCTGCTGTCGCGGATGCTGCTCGGCGAGGGCGGCGACCACACGCTGGACGGCATCGCCGAGCGGCTGGGGATCGAGGTGGTGGACCGCCACACGGCGCTGGGCGACAGCCTCGTCACCGCCGCGGTCTTCCTGCGCATGGTGGAGATGCTCAAGGAACGCGACGTCCGCACGCTCGACGACGCCATCCGCGGCGCCAACATCATCGTCGAGCTGGCGGCGCGGGAGCGCGCCTTTTGACCGGGGGGCCCGCCCCGCAACCCGCAACCCCGCCCTCCGCGCCCCCCGCACCGCGCCGGGCGGGCGCCGACCGCCTGATCGCGCTGTTCCTGTTCGGCGTGGTCGCCTTCAACCCGCCGCTGCTGCGCGTCTTCGGCGCCGGGGACACGCTGTTCGGCCTGCCGCTGCTGTACGTGTACGCGCTGGGGGTGTGGGGCGGGGTGATCGCGCTGTCCGCCGTTCTGCTGGAACGCAGGGGGCGCTGACATGCCCTGGCCCACCATCGTCGCCGCCAGCTTCGCCTATCTGCTCCTCCTCTTCGCCATCGCCTGGTGGGCGGACCGGCGGGCGGACGGCGGGCGCAGCGTCATCGCGTCGCCGTACGTGTACGCGCTCTCGCTGGCGGTCTACTGCACCACCTGGACCTTCTACGGCTCGGTCGGGCGGGCGGCGTCGCTGGGCATCGGCTTCCTGCCGATCTATCTCGGCCCGACCCTGCTGATGCTGCTGGGGCCGCTGGTGCTGCGCAAGATCCTGCGCATCGCCAAGGCGCAGCGCATCACCTCCATCGCCGACTTCATCGCCTCCCGCTACGGGCGCAGCCAGGGGCTGGGCGGGCTGGTGGCGCTGACCGCGGTGATCGGGGTGACGCCCTACATCGCCCTGCAGCTCAAGGCCGTGGCGGTCAGCTTCGACGTGCTGTGGGGCACCGACCCGTCCGGCGCCACCGGCGGCCTCTCCCTGCCCGTCGTCCTCGACAACGCCTTCTACGTGGCGGTCGTCATGGCGGCCTTCGCCATCATGTTCGGCACGCGCCACATCGACGCGGCCGAGCATCACGAGGGCATGGTGGCGGCCATCGCCTTCGAATCCGTGGTCAAGCTGGTCGCCTTCCTGGCGGTCGGCGCGGCGGTGGTCTGGGGGCTGCACGACGGCCCGACCGAGCTGTTCGCCACCGCCGCGGAGCATCCGGAGATCCGCGACCTCTTCACCTCCGCCCCGGCGCTGGCGGACGGGTCGTGGCTGACCATGACGCTGCTGTCGATGGCGGCGGTGCTGTGCCTGCCCCGCCAGTTCCAGGTGACGGTGATCGAGAATGTGGACGAGCGGCACCTGACCCGCGCCCTGTGGCTGTTCCCGCTCTACATGCTGCTGATCAACCTGTTCGTCCTGCCGGTGGCGGTGGCCGGGCTGATGCGCTTTCCCGACCGGGCGGTGGACCCGGACATGTTCGTGGTGGCGCTGCCGCTGGCCGCCGGGGAGGACTGGCTGGCCCTGCTGGCCTTCATCGGCGGGCTGTCGGCGGCCACCGGCATGATCGTGGTCGAGGCCATCGCGCTCTCCACCATGGTGTGCAACGACATCGTGATGCCGCTGCTGCTGCGCGCCCGCAGCGCCCGGCTGGAGCGGCTGCACGACCTGTCGCCGCTGCTGCTGACCATCCGGCGCGCCGCCATCGTGGCGATCCTGCTGCTCGGCTACCTGTATTTCCGCATCGCCGGCTCGGCCTACGCGCTGAGCGCCATCGGCCTGATCTCCTTCACGGCGGTGGCGCAGTTCGCCCCGGCGCTGATCGGCGGCGTCTATTGGGCGGGGGCGACCCGGCGCGGCGCTCTGGCCGGCCTCAGCGCCGGCATCCTGACCTGGGCCTACACGCTGCTGCTGCCCAGCTTCGCGCGGTCCGGCTGGCTGCCCGCGTCCTTCATCGACCAGGGGCCGTGGGGCGTCGCTCTGCTGCGGCCCTACGCCCTGTTCGGGCTGGACGGCATGGACCCGCTGACCCACGCCCTGTTCTGGAGCATGCTGCTCAACATCGGCCTCTACGCCGTGGTCTCCCTGCTCGACCGACCCGGCCTGGGCGAGCGGGCGCAGGCCACCGCCTTCGTCGAGGTGTTCCAACACCGCGACACCCCCTGCCGACGGGCGCGTGGCGCGGCACCGCCACGGTCGGCGACCTGCAGCGCATCGTCGCGCGCTTCCTCGGCCCGCAGCGGGCGGAGGCGGCCTTCGCCCAGCATGTCCGCCGCCACGGGCCGCTGGAGCCCGACCGCCGGGCCGGGGCGGAGCTGGTGCGCTTCGCCGAACGCCTGCTCGCCGGGGCCATCGGCGCCGCGTCGGCGCGGGTGGCGCTCGCCTCCGCGGTCGAGGGCGGCGAGGTCAGCTACCCCGAGCTGATGCGGATGCTCGACGAGACCAGCCACGTCATCGAATACAGCCGCCAGCTCGAACACAGGACGGCGGAGCTGCAGCGCGCGTCGGCCGCGCTCCGCGCCGCCAACTTGCGGCTGACGGAGCTGGACCGGCTGAAGGACGAGTTCCTATCCACCGTGACGCACGAGCTGCGCACGCCCCTGACCTCCATCCGCGCCCTGACCGAGGTGCTGCACGACAACCCCGACATCGAGCTGGAGCAGCGGCAGGAGTTCCTCGGCCTCGTCATCACCGAGAGCGAGCGGCTGACCCGCCTCATCAACCAGGTCCTCGACATGGCGAAGATCGAGGCCGGGGAGATCGACTGGCAGGTCGGCCCGATGGACCTGGGGTCCGCGCTGGAGCAGGCGGCGGCGGCCACCGCCCGGCTGTTCCACGAGCGCGGCATCGCGCTGGCCGTCGCCATCCCGCACGGTCTGCCGGCGGTGCGCGGCGACCATGACCGGCTGGTGCAGGTGGCGGTGAACCTGCTGTCCAACGCCGCGAAGTTCACCCCGGCGGGCGGGCGGGCCGCGCTGTCCGTGGCGGCGGAGGGCGAGGCCCTGCGCGTGTCCGTCACCGACAGCGGCCCCGGCATCGCCGCGGAGCATCAGGCCATCGTCTTCGACCGCTTCCGGCAGGTCGGCGACACCATGACCGACAAGCCGCAGGGCACCGGGCTGGGGCTGGCCATCAGCAAGCGCATCGTCGAGCATCTCGGCGGCCGCATCTGGGTGGACAGCGCTCCCGGCCGCGGCGCCACCTTCGCCTTCACCGTTCCGCTGGCGGGAACAGGTGCGGCAGGAACTGGCGAGCGGGCTGTGTCACAAAACGATCAAACCGCGAAAGAACCGGACCATACCGGCGGAACGCGCTCCGGTTGACACAGGTCAGTCCAGTTGCCTTAACAGATCCTTATACGTGTTTCAGGCAGGTTTTTTACCAAATGCCGGACATGAACAGTCTCCCGGACGGGGCGTTGCCCGGTCGGGTTGCAAGGAGACGGGCGGTGACTTTGATCAAGTGGAGCGACGAGGGGGGACGGTGCGGCTGGGCCTGCCCAGCGACCTCGACCTCGCCATGGCCCAGCCCCTGCTGGACAGCCTGCGCGCCGGCTTCGCCGCCTCCGGCACCGTCATCGCCGAGGCCGCGGCCGTGGAGCGGGTCAGCACCGCCTGCGTCCAGGCGCTCCTGGTCGCCTCCCGGCACGCCGCCGAACAGAACCGTACGTTCGCCATCGCCCAGCCGTCCGAGGTCCTGGCGGAAGCCTGCGAGGATCTGGGGCTGGACGGCTGGTTGAAGCAATGGAGCCAAGCGTGAAGAAGAAGGTACTCACCGTCGACGATTCGCGGACCATGCGGGACATGGTCTCCTTCACGCTGAAGGGCGCCGGCTACGACGTGGTCGAGGCCGCCGACGGCCAGCAGGCGCTGGGCGTCATCGGCGCCAACAAGGTGGACCTCGTCATCACCGACCTGAACATGCCGGTGATGGACGGGCTGACCCTGATCCGCCGGCTGCGCGCCACCCCGGCGCACCGCACGCTGCCCATCCTGATGCTGACCACCGAGGCCGACGAGAAGAAGAAGTCCGAAGGCCGGGCGGTGGGGGCGACCGGCTGGATCGTGAAGCCCTTCAACCCGGAGAAGCTGATCTCCGTCGTCCAGAAGGTGTGCGGCTGACGCCGCGTCCTGGCTTGTGAGGGGGCGTCCGTGGAAGACCTGAGCCGGTTCAAGCAAACCTATTTCGACGAAAGCGCGGAGCTGCTGGAGGTCGCCGAGGCCGGCCTGCTGCGGCTGACGCCGGGCGAGGTCGATTCCGACGAGGTCAACGCCATCTTCCGCGCCGTCCATTCCATCAAGGGCGGCGGCGGCGCCTTCGGCTTCACCGAGCTGGTCGCCTTCGCGCACGAGTTCGAGACGGTGATGGACGGGGTGCGCAACAACACCGTCCCCGTCACGACCGAGCTGGTGGACACGCTGATCCGCGCCAACGACCTGCTGGGCCAGATGCTGGCCTACGCGCGCGAAGGCGACCCCGCCCCGGCGGGGACCACCGACGGCACCGTGGCCGCCCTGCGCCGCCATCTGTCGGGTGGGGCTCCGCAGGCCCAGGCTCCGGCGGCGGCCCCCGCCGCTCCGGCGCCGGTTCCCGTCTACGCCGACGACGAGGACGACGAGGCCGGGCTGTTCGGCGACGCCATGGCGGCCATCGCCGCCGCCCGCGCGGAGGAGGACCCGGTTCCCCCCGGCAAGCTGCGCTGGACCATCGTCTTCCGGCCGCGGCCCGACCTGCTGATGTCGGGCAACGAGCCGGCCTTCATGCTGCGCGCGCTGCGCCGGCTGGGCGACGCCACCGTCGAGTGCCACACCGACGCCCTGCCCACCCTCCAGACCCTGGAGGCGGAGCTTCTCCACCTCTCCTGGACGGTCACGCTGCTCGCCGACGCGGACGTCGATCTGGACAAGATCAACGACGTCTTCGAGTTCGTGGCCGACGACTGCGACATCCGCATCACCGCGGACGCCCCGCCGCCCGCCGCGCCCGAGGCGCCGCCGCCGGTCACCGATCCGCTGCCCGTCGCCGCCCCGCCGGCGGTGGTCGCCGCGGTCCCCGAGACTTCCCCAAAACGCCCGGGGCCGACGCCCCGAAGGCCGAGGCCGCCCGCCCGCGCCCCAACGGCGGCGGGGCGGAGCATGCCGGGCTGACCAGCCACACCATCCGCGTCGATCTCGACAAGATCGACCGGCTGGTCAACATGGTCGGCGAGATGGTCATCACCCAGGCGATGATCGCCGAGCATGTGCGCGAGCTGCCCCGGCGAGTTCCAGGAGCTTCTGGAAGGGCTGGAGCAGCTGGCCCAGCACACCCGCGAACTGCGCGAAAGCGTGATGTCGATCCGCGCCCAGCCGGTGTCGAGCGTCTTCTCCGCATGCCGCGGCTGGTCCGCGAATGCGCCGCCACGACCGGCAAGGAGGTCCAGCTCGTCACCAGCGGCGAGACGACCGAGGTCGACAAGACGGGTGGGTGGAGAACCTCGTCGATCCGCTGACCCACATGATCCGCAACTCCATCGACCACGGGGCTGGAGGCCGGAGGAGCGGGAGCGCGTCGGCAAGCCGCGCGCCGGCACCGTGCATCTGTCGGCGCAGCACCGCTCGGGCCGCATCGTCATCGAGATCACCGACGACGGGCGCGGCATCAACCGGCCCAAGGTGCTGTCCAAGGCCATCGAGGAAGGGCCTCGTCCAGCCGGGCGCCACCCTGTCGGACGAGGAGATCGACAACCTGATCTTCCTGCCCGGCTTCTCCACCGCCGATCAGGTCTCCAACCTGTCGGGCCGCGGCGTCGGCATGGACGTGGTGCGGCGGAACATCACCTCGCTCGGCGGGCGCATCGGCGTCTACTCGACGCCGGGTGAGGGCTCGCGCTTCGTGCTGTCGCTGCCGCTGACCCTGGCGGTGCTCGACGGCATGGTGATCTCGGTCGGCGAGGAGCGCTTCGTCCTGCCGCTGACCAACATCGTGGAGAGCCTGCGCCCCAAGGCGGCGGACCTGCACGGGCTGGTAGGCAAGTGCGACGTGATGATGGCCCGCGGCGAGTATGTGCGGCTGGTCTACCTGCACCAGCTGTTCGGCATCCCCGGCGCCGTCGCCGACCCCACCCGCGCGCTGGTCGTGCTGGTCGAGACGGAGGACGGCTCCCGCCTCGGCCTCGTCGTCGACGAGGTGCTGGGCCAGCAGCAGGTCGTCATCAAGAGCCTGGAAGCGAACTTCCGCCGTCTCGACGGCGTCGCCGCCGCGACCATCCTGGGCGACGGCCGCGTCGCCCTGATCCTGGACGTCGCCGGCCTGCGCGAAATGAGCCGGCACATGGATTCCAGGGCGCCGCGTCCGCCGTCTTCGCCGGTGGCCGCGCTGCCCGCACCCGCACTCGAACCGGTCTGAGGCCACAGCGATGAGCAGTTCCACCGCGCTCGCCACCGTCGGCGGTACCCGCACCGACGCGCGAAACGACGTCATGGCGGTCAACGCCGCCGAGGAGCAGTACGTCACCTTCACCGTCGGCAGCGAGGAGTACGGCGTCAACATCCTGTCGGTCCGCGAGATCCGCGGCTGGACGCCGGAAAGCCGCCTGCCGAACCTGCCGGACTATGTGCGCGGCGTCATCAACCTGCGCGGCATCATCATCCCCATCTTCGACCTGCGCGCCCGCTTCGGCGGCGGCGCCACGTCGGTCACCAAGCGCCACGTCGTCGTGGTGATCCAGGTGGGGGAACGCACCCGCGGCATCCTGGTGGACGCCATCTCCGACATCCTGGCGATCGGCCACGACGCGATCAAGCCGCCGCCCGACGTGGACGGGGGCATGGTCGACGCCGAGTATCTCAGCGGCCTCTACACCGCCGACGACCGCATGGTCACGCTGCTGAGCGTCGAGAAGCTGTTCTCGGTCGAGAACAGCGAACTGGACTCCGCGACCAAGGCCCTGCCGGCGCTGGAGCGGGCGTCCTGACCGGCACGCACGCCCGGACGCGCCCACACGGGCGCCGACGGGGGTGCGTCATGTCGCGGCTTTTCACACGGGTTGGTTTCAAATAAGGGCTAACGCCGGCGTGACGCGGCGGGCAAGGGGGATGGCATGGCGAAAGGGGTCGGTTCGTTCGTTGGGTCGATGGGCATCTCGAAGCGGCTGTGGCTGGCCTTCGCGCTCCTGCTCGCCCTGCTGGCCGCCCAGGTCGCCGCCAGCCTGCTGAGCATCCGCAGCCTGAACGGCAGCGTCGACGCGGTGCTCACCAGCGGCGAACTCGCCACCTTCGCCAAGGACCTCTCGGCCCGCCTCGCCAACCAGCGCATCCACGGGCGCGACTATCTGGTCTCCGGCGACGCCGCCGCGCTCAACCGCCAGCGCGCGCTGCGCACCGAGTTCGATCAGGCGCTGGCCGCCCACGGCGCGGCCATCCAGCGCTCCAGCCAGGCGGCGGCCTTCACCGAGCTGGCGCGGCTGCACACCGAATACCACACCCAGTTCGAGGCGATCCGCATCGTCCGCGACCGCTACGACGCGGCCATCCGCCAGACCATGGACCCGCTGGGCACCCAGATCACCGAGACGCTGGAGCGCGTCGTCGAGAGCGCCCAGGCCACCGGCGACAAGGACGCCGCCCTGGTCGGGGAGGAGATGGAGAAGCACTGGGTGCTGAGCCGCCTCTTCGCCAACCGCGCGCTCGGCATGCGCGACGCCGCCGCCGCGGGGCCGATGGAAAAGAACCTGGACGAGATGCTGGAGCATGTGCGCGAGGCGCAGGCCCTGCTGACCGAACCCCGCGTCGCGGCGATGCTGCGCGAGGTGGCGGAGCGGGCGCCGGGCTACCGCACCGCCTTCCGCGACGCCATCGCCGCCGACAAGGAGATCGACCGCCTGCGCGCCGAGGTCGTCGCCAAGGTCGTCACCGCCCTGAACGCGACGCTGGACTCCATCGCCACCGCCATCCAGGCCGAGCAGAAGGGGATCGAGACCCGCGCCGAGGCCGAGGTGGAGAACAGCGTCCTGCTGGCCCTGGTGCTGGGCGGCCTGTCGCTGCTGCTGGGCATCGGCGCCGCCCAGGTCATCGCCCGTTCGATCACCGGCCCGGTCCAGGGCATCCGCAAGGTGATGACCGACCTCACCGACGGCCATCTGTCGGTCACCGTCCCCCACACCGACGGGCGCGACGAGCTGGGCGAAATGGCCCGCGCCGTCGCCGCCTTCAAGGAGGACGCGGTGACCGCCGTGCGGGCCGGGATCGCGCTCGACCGCGTGTCGTCCTGCATCATGACGGTGGGCGAGGACGGGACCGTCACCTATTGCAACGCCGCCGCCCTGGCGATGTTCAAGGCCGCCGAGAGCGACCTGCGCAGGGCCCTGCCCGCCTTCGACGCCGCCGGGCTGATCGGGACGACTCTCGATGCGCTGGACACCGGGGCCCCCGCGCCTGCGCAGCAGCCTGACCGGCCTCGCCAGCCCCCACAAGGGCATGGTGAAGGCGGGCCGCCGCAGCTTCGAGATCACCGCCAGCCCGGTCGCCGGGCGCCACGGCGAGAAGCTGGGCCTCGTCGTCGAATGGCGCGACCTGACGGCGGAGCTGTCCATCGAGGCGGAGATCGCCGCCATGGTGGACAGCGCCGTTCGCGGCGACTTCTCCCAGCGGATCGCGCTGGACGGCAAGACCGGCTTCTTCCGGCTGGTCAGCGAGGGCATGAACCGGCTGGCCGCCAACGTCTCCGGCGTGACCGAGGATCTGGCCGCCATGCTGGAATCGCTGTCCCAGGGCGACCTGTCACGGCGCATCGACAAGCCGTACGAGGGCGTGTTCCTGCGCCTGAAGGACGATTTCAACGGCACGGCGGAAAAGCTGTCGGAAATCGTCCGCCGCATCAACGGCGCCGCCGAATCCATCGCCGCGGCCAGCCGCGAGATCGCCGACGGCAGCCTCGACCTGTCCGAGCGCACCGAGCAGCAGGCCTCCTCGCTGGAGGAGACGGCGGCGAGCATGGAGGAGCTGGCGGCCACCGTCCGCTCCAACGCCGACAACGCCCAGCAGGTCAACGCCTTCGCCAACGACGCCCGCCGCGCCGCCGAGAAGGGCGGTCAGGTCGCCGCCAGCGCGGTGGAGGCGATGCGCGGGATCGAGCGCTCGTCCCAGAAGATTTCCGACATCATCGGGGTGATCGACGAGATCGCCTTCCAGACCAACCTGCTGGCGCTGAACGCGGCGGTCGAGGCGGCGCGCGCCGGCGACGCCGGGCGCGGCTTCGCCGTGGTGGCGCAGGAGGTCCGCAACCTCGCCCAGCGCTCCGCCCAGGCGTCCAAGGAGATCAAGACGCTGATCCTCGACAGCGGGGCGCAGGTCAAGGACGGGGTGGAGCTGGTCCGCTCCGCCGGGTCGTCGCTGACCGACATCGTGGCGGGCATCGCGCGGGTCGCCGACCTCGTGTCGGAGATCGCCCGCGCCACCGCCGAGCAGGCGTCCGGCCTGGACGAGGTCAACACCGCCGTCGCCCAGATGGACGAGATGACCCAGAAGAACGCCGCGCTGGTCGAGGAAAGCACCGCCGCCGCCCGCTCGCTGGAGGAGCAGGCCGGACAGCTGCGCCAGCAGATGGCCTTCTTCTCGCTGGACGCCGGCCACGCCCATGGCGGCTCCGAGCTGGCCCGCCACATCCAGCTCATCGAGAACACCAAGATCGACCATGTGACCTTCCGCGAGACTGTGCTGAAGGCCGTCCAGGGCCAGGGCGACGCCAGCGCGGACCGGCTGGCCGACCATCACGGCTGCCGTCTGGGCAAGTGGTACGACACGGTGAGCGACGCCGCCGTGCGCTCCTGCCCGTCCTTCGACCGGATCGCCGAGCCGCACGCCCGCTTCCATGAGGCCGGCAAGCGCGCCCTGCGCGCCCATGAGCAGGGGGACGCCGCCGCCGAGGCCCAGGCCCTGGCCGATCTCGACCGGCTGTCAGGCACCGTGCTGGGCCTGCTGGACAGGCTCGCCGACGAAGCCCGGGCCAAGACCCGCGGACGGGCGGCATGAGCCCGGCCCCCAGCCCTTCCCCTGCCCCGGCCTCGGACGCGGCCGACCGCGGCGCCGTTCCCCCGGCGACGTCGGGCCGGCGGGAGTTCCCGTTCGAGCGGCGGCACTTCGACTTCATCGCCCGCATGCTCTACCAGCTCGCCGGGATCGCGCTGGCCCCGCACAAGATCGAGATGGTCTATTCCCGCCTCGCCCGGCGGCTGCGCGACCTGCGCCTGACCGATTTCGACAGCTACTGCGCCCTGCTGGAGAGCGAGGAGGGGGCGAACGAGGTCGGCTTCCTGGTCAACGCCCTGACCACCAACCTGACCAGCTTCTTCCGCGAATCGCACCATTTCGACTTCCTGGCGAAGACGGCGGTGCCGGAGATGCGCACGCGCCATGCCGGGGAGTCCTCCCACCCGCGGCTGCGCATCTGGTCCGCCGGCTGCTCCTCCGGGCAGGAGCCCTACACCATCGCCATGGTCCTGGCCTCCAGCTTCGGGCCGGAGCTGCGGCGCTGGGACGCGAAGATCCTGGCGACCGACATCGACACCCACATGGTCGACACCGCCCGGCGCGGCGTCTATCCCGCCGATCTGGCGAACAGCATCCCCGCCCCCTTGCGCGACCGCTACACCCGGCGCCAGCGCGAGGACGGCGAGCCGATGGTGGCGATGGACGAGGAGCTGAAGCGGCTGATCACCTTCAAGCCGCTGAACCTGCTGGAGCATTGGCCCATGAAGGGGCCGTTCGACGCGATCTTCTGCCGCAACGTGCTGATCTATTTCGACCGCGTCGGGCGGACCCAGGTCATCGGCAACTTCGCCCGCATGCTGGAGCCCGGCGGCTACCTGTTCCTCGGCCATTCGGAGAGCCTGTACGGCGTGTCGGACCGCTTCCGCCAGACCGGCCCCACCATCTACCGGAGGCTGTGACGCATGACCGCCTTCGCAAGCCGTCGCGCGGCCGAGGCCCGGCAGACCGGCGGCTACTTCCACCCGCAGTTCCGCGCCCACACGATGAAGGTCTTCCTGGGCCACCATCTGGTCAGCGACCGCTCGGACGTGATGATGGTGACGACTCTGGGCTCCTGCGTGGCCGCCTGCGTCCACGACCCGGCGACGGCGATCGGCGGCATGAACCATTTCCTGCTGCCCGAGGTGCCGGAGTCCGAGGACGCCGGCACCGGGGCGGCGGCGCGCTACGGCTCGGTGGCCATGGAGCGGCTGATCAACGACCTGCTGGCGCGCGGCGCCCAGCGCGGCCGGCTGGAGGTGAAGCTGTTCGGCGGCGCCCGCGTCATCGATTCCAGCTTCGACGTCGGCCAGCGCAACGCCGCCTTCGCGCTCGACTACGTGCGGCGGGAGGGGCTGAAGCTGATGGGCCAGGACCTCGGCGGCGCGTCGGCCCGGCGCATCCACTACTTCCCGCACACCGGCAAGGCCATGCGCAAGATGCTGCGGCCCGAGGCCCTGTCGGAGACGGCGAACCAGGAACTGCATTTCCGCTCCACCCTGCGGCACCAGCCGATCGAGGGCGACGTGGAACTGTTCGGGGAGGACTGAGCCATGACACGCTCCATCCGCGTCGTGATCGTGGACGACAGCAGCCTGATGCGGGAGATGCTGAAGGCCATCATCTCCGAGGAGCCCGGCATCGAGGTGGTCGGCGTCGCCCGCGACCCCTACGAGGCGCGCGACGTCATCAAGCGGACCAACCCGGACGTCGTCACGCTGGACGTCGAGATGCCGCGGATGGACGGGCTGTCCTTCCTGGAGAAGATCATGACGCTGCGCCCGACGCCGGTCGTCATGGTGTCCTCGCTGACCCAGGAGGGGTCGGAAGCGACGATCCGCGCGCTGGAGATCGGCGCGGTGGACTGCGTGGCCAAGCCCGACGGCTCGGAGGGCCACGGCTTCGAGGCGATGGCCCACGAGCTGGTCGGCAAGATCCGCATCGCCGCCACCGCCCGCCTGTCGATGCGGCGGCCCAAGCCCGCGACCTCGCCCCTCCAGACGCCGCGCCGCGCCGGGTCGGGCACCCGCTTCATCGCCATCGGCGCCTCCACCGGCGGGGTGGAGCGCATCCGCGACGTGCTGGCGGTCATGCCCGCCGACTGCCCGCCCATCGTCATCACCCAGCACATGGGTCCCAGCTACGTCCCCAGCTTCGCCGCCCGGCTCGACCGCATCTCGCCGCCGTCGGTGGAGGTCGCCACCCAGGGCGCCCGGCTGGTCCAGGGCAAGGTCTACATCGCCCCCGGCGACCGGCATCTGGTGATCATCCGCGATGCCCAGGGCTATTCCTGCCACATCCAGGACGGGCCGGCGGTCAGCGGCCACCGCCCGTCGGTGGACGTGCTGTTCTCCTCCGTCGCCAAGGCGGCTGGGGCGAACGCGGTGGGGGTGATCCTGTCCGGCATGGGCCGCGACGGCGCGTCGGGCATGCTGGCGATGCGCGACGCGGGGGCCTATACCATCGGCGAACAGGAATCGAGCTGCGTCGTCTACGGCATGCCGCGCGCCGCCCGGGAAGCCGGGGCGGTCGCCGTCGAACTGCCGCTGGCGCAGATACCGGCCGAGATGCTGCGCGCGTTCGACGCCATCGGCGAACACCGCACGCGCGCGAACTGAGGAGCAGCACCATGTCTTTCTACGGCCGCGCGCCCCGCCTGGAAGCCGGACCGGAACCGGAGAAGCCGGACCTTCCCGACGATGGCGCTCCCGTGCACAGCCTGCCCGAGATCGGCGACAAGATCCCGGTCACCGGCGAGCTTCTGGCGACCTGGATGGGCTACGCCGACATCCAGCGCCGCACGCTGGAGGCCGTGCAGAACGAGCTGACCCGCACCTCGTCCACGGTCGAGGACGCCACGCTCGACCTTTCCTCGCGCTTCCGCGAACTGGCCGAGAAGGCCATGCAGCAGTCGGAGCGGGTGGAGCAGATCGTCGGCATGGCCGGCTCCGTCTCCATCGACGGGGAGCGGGTGCCGATGGACCAGCTCGTCACCGGCATGCAGCAGATGATCGCGGACATGATCTCCAACATCGTCATGCTGTCGCGCCACGCCATGAGCATGGTCTATCTGCTGGACGACGTGCAGAAGGACGTGGCGGAGCTGGAGAAGTCGATCGGCGACATCGACGCCATCAACCGCCAGACCAACTTCCTGGCGCTGAACGCCACCATCGAGGCGAGCCGCGCCGGCGAGGCCGGCCGCACCTTCGCCGTGGTCGCGCAGGAGGTGCGCCACCTCTCCCGCTCCACCGGGGCGCTGGCCGACCGCATGCGCTCCAAGGTCACCGCGGTGGTCAAGGGGGTGCGCAACGGCCACGACATCCTGCGCCAGATCGCCGACACCGACATGTCCCCCCAGATGCTCGCCAAGGAGCGGGTGGACAAGACCATGGACAGTCTGGTCGACCAGACCAACCACTTCCAGGCGGTGCTGGAGACGGCGGCGAACGTGTCGTCGGACATGTCCGCCACCATCAGCCGCATGGTCACCGGGATGCAGTTCCAGGACCTGACCAAGCAGCGGCTGGAGGCCATCAACGACAGCCTCGCCATCATGGCGGAAGGGCTGAACGAGCTGGAAAACCGCACCCGCGTCGAAATGCCCGCTTCCTTGGGGCCGCAGGTTCCGCAGGAATGGCTCGACGAGCTGCTGGGCCGCTTCAAGCTGAGCGAGATGCGCCAGCGCTTCGTGCGCCGGCTGCTGCTGGAAGGAACGGCGCTGGACGAGCATGGCGTTCTTGACGTCGATGCCGGCCAGGACGACAGTTCCGGCGGCGACATCGAACTTTTCTGAGGCCAAGGGATTCTCTGGAATCCCCGGCCTGTCTTGCTCCATTCTGGCGTGGTCCGCACAAGGCCACCCGCCCCAATGCCCCTTCAGGAACACCCTTCAGGAACACCGGACCGATGGACTACGGAATTGAGGACAAGGAGCAGGAGACCCTGGTTCGGTTGCGCGGTCGCCTGACCTTCAACGACCACGCCAAGCTGCGCGCCCTGATCCGGGAGATGCTGCAGAACAAGGCCAAACGTCAGGTGCTCGACCTCTCCACGCTGGAATTCGTCGATTCGGCGGGAATCGGCATGCTTCTGATCGCGCGGGAGGAAATGGCGAACGCGGACAAGCAGCTCGTCCTGCGCTCCGCCGCCGGGCAGGTCAAGCGCGTGCTGACGGTGGCCCAGCTCAACAAGATCGTCACGATCGAGGACTGACCCCCTTGGTCCCTTCCCCCACCCGCGTCGCCGCCCTGCAAGGCCTGGGCGTGCCGGCCGACCGGCTGGACCGGCTGTCGGCGGCGCTTCGGCTTCCGCCCCGGCGGCCCGGCTCCCCGGCGGGGGAGGAGTTCGGCGCCTCCGTTCTGCTTCTGGTGGGCGACGCCGCCGCCGTCGAGGCGCCGGAGTTCTGGCAGAGGCCCTATGGCGCCTGGATCGAGGTCGCCGGCCTGTCCGACGCCCAGATCGTCGAGGCGGCGCGCCGCGCCGCCCGTTCCGACCTGTTCGCCTGCGTGACGACGGTGACCGCCAACCGCCTGCATCTGGCCGGGCGCATCCTGAACGGGCTGGCCGCCCTGCACCCGATGCCGGAGGCCCAGCGCGACGACATGGAGCTGGCGCTGCACGAGGCGATCAGCAACGCGGTGGTCCACGGCAACCTTCAGGTCGAAGGCATGAAGGGGCTGAGCGTGGAGGCGCTGGAGCGCTTCTCCCACGATCTGGCGGCGCGCATGGCCGACCCCGCCTTCGCCGACCGCCGGATCGAGGTCGCCGCCTGGCTGGAAAGCGCCTGCGCGGTGGTGGAGGTCGCCGACGAGGGAACCGGCTTCGCCCGGCCGGAGCGCATCGACTACGGCGCCTCGGGCCGCGGGCTGGACCTGATCGCCGCCATCGTCGAGGAGCTTCAGCTGCTCGACGGCGGGCGCCGCATCCGCATGAGGTTTCCCCTCTGATGGACGACGCCATCGCCGCCTGCCGCATCCTGGTGGTGGATGACACCGACTTCAACCGCACACTGATCGGCGCCCTGCTCGGCGAAGCCGGATTCCAGAACGTCGCCTACGCCAAGGACGGCTTCGACGCGCTGGCCCAGATCGCCGCCGAGGCGCCGGACCTGCTGATCCTCGACATCATGATGCCGGGGATGGACGGGTTCGAGGTCTGCCGCCGCCTGCGCGCCGACCACGCCTACGCCGACCTGCCGGTGCTGGTGCAGACCGCCCTGTCCTCCAGCGACGACCGCAACCGCGCCTTCGCCGCCGGCACCACCGACCTGATCTCCAAGCCGCTGGACCGGACGGAGCTGGTCGCCCGCGTGCGCATCCATCTGCAGAACCGGGTGCTGATCCGCGACCTGCAGACCTACCGGGCGCGGGTCGAGGGGGAGCTGGCGATGGCCCGCTCCATGTACGACCATCTCCTGCCCTCCCCGGCGCTGTGCGCCGCGCTCTCGCACAGCGCGGGGGTGACGCTGCGGTCGCACACGGCGCTGTCCTCCGACCTCGGCGGCGACCTCTGGGGGGTGCTGCCGCTGACCGGCGGGCGGTTCGGGCTGTTCCTGCTGGACATGGCCGGACGCGGCGTGTCGGCGGCGCTGAACGCCTTCCGCATGCACACGCTGATCCACGAGCTGGCGCCCCATCTCGGCGAGCGGCCCGGCGCCTTCCTGACCGAACTGAACGAGCGGGCCGTCTGCCTGCTGGAGCTTGGGCAGCACGCCACGGTGATCTACGGCGTCGTGGACGGCGCGGCGGAGCGCTTCACCTACGCCGCCGCTGCGGCCGCCCCGCCGGTTCTGGTGCCGCCCGACGGCGCGCCGCTGGTCTTCGGCGAAGGGTCCGGCCAGCCGGTGGGCGTCGCCGTCGGCGCCCGCCACGAGGAACGCGACCTGCCCTTCCCGCCGGACTCGGCGCTGGTCCTGCACTCGACCGCGGTGCTGGACACGCTGGGCGGGCGCAACGGCGGCCTCGCCGCCCTGCTGGGGAGCGCCGCCGTCCGGAACGCCATGGCCAGCGGCGGCGAGGGTGGCGACGCCTTCGCGGCGGTGACCGCGGCGCTCGCCGCGGCCCAGGGCGACGTGCCGCAAGACGACCACACGCTGGTCTGGATCGGGCGCGGGGGTGCGCGATGAACAACCTGCCGGAGGTTCCGGGGCTGGAGTCGGCCCGCGTCCTGGTGGTGGACGACAACCGCGTGAACCGCCACCTGCTCCAGGCCCTGCTGGAACGCGGCGGCGTCACCCGCATCGAGATGGCGGAGGACGGCAACGACGCGCTGGCCCGGCTGGACGCCTTCCGGCCCGACCTGATCCTGCTCGACCTGATGATGCCGAACCTGGACGGGTTCGAGATGTGCCGGCGCCTGCGCGCGATCCCCGCCTGGAAGGATCTGCCGGTCCTCGTGCAATCCAGCCTGAACCGGGCGGAGGACCGCGCCAAGGCCTTCGCCGCCGGGGCCACCGACTATGTGACCAAGCCGATCAACGCGGTCGAGCTGCTGGCCCGCGTGCGCATCCATCTGCAGAACCGCGCGCTTCTCCACGACCTCCAGTGTTTCCGCGAGCGGACGGAGAGCGAGCTGTCGCTTGCCCGCAAGATGCAGGAGCGGCTGATGCCCTCGCCGGAGCGGCTGGCCGAGGTGGAGGCCGCGGCGGCGGTGGGCATCGCCGCCCATTTCGCCCCCTCGTCGGAGCTGGGCGGCGATTTCTGGGACCTGCGGCACGACACCGTCGAACCGGGCCAGGGGCAGGGACAGGAGCAGGGCCGGACCATGCTCTACATGGTCGATTTCTCCGGCCATGGCGTCGGCGCGGCGCTGAACACCTTCCGCCTGCACGCGATCTGCCAGCAGATGGACGTGTCCGTCCTGACCCCGGCGGAGTTCCTGTCCACCGTCAACCGGCGGCTGTGCGCCCTGCTTCCCAACGGGCAGTTCGCCACCATGCTGGCCGGGGTGGTCGAGCCGGCGGAGAACCGCTTCGTCTACGCCTCCGCCGGATCGACCCGCCCGATGGTCTGGGCGCCGGGCGATGCCGCGCCGCTGCTGGGCGACAGCGCCGGCCTGCCGCTCGGCCTGCTCGCCTCGGCGGAATATGAGGAGCGCTCCCTCCCCTGCCGCCCGGCGGGCGTCTGTTCCTCTATTCGGACGGCGCCATCGAGATCCCGGTCGGCGGCGACGTTCTGGACGAGCCGGGACTCGCCGCCCTGGTCGCCGAGCGGATGGGCGAGACGGACGGCGGCCGCTTCCTGGACGGGCTGCTGGAGCGCCTGCGCGCCGTCGGTCCGATTGACGACGACCTGACCGCCCTGCTGCTGACCCGCAAGGGCTGACCGGCCCATGGAGCCGACGGGCGCATGACCGCAAGCCCCCACCACGCCGCCCCGCCATTCCGGGCCGTCTCCGTCCGGGTGGTTCTGGACACCAACATCCTCGTCGGTTACGCCCTGCTGGGCGCCGAGGTGCCCCGCCGCAGCCTGGCCATCCAGCGCAGCGTGGAGGCGGTGCGGGCGCGGGGATCCGCCTTCGTGTCCGACGCCACCCTGGCGGAACTGCGCGAGGTGCTGATGCGCCTGGACTTCGACCGCTACCGCCCGGTGGAGGAGCGCGCCGCCTTCCTGGCCGCCTTCGCCGCGGAGGCCCGGCGGGTCGAGCCCGCCCCGGTGGAGCGGCTGTGCCGCGACCCCGACGACGACATGTTCCTGGCCGTGGCGCTGGCCGCCGACGCCGATTGGCTGGTGACGGTGGACCGGCAGCTTCTCTCGGTGCGCCAGGTGGGCCGCACCCGCATCCTGCGCCCCGAACGGTTCCTCGACGCGATCGCCTGACTCCGCGTCTCACCCTTCCACCCGTTGTCAACGTTCCGCCCGAAAAGTTTCCGCTCGACTTCCGATCTCCGTTCTCTAGAATGAAAAGAGAACACTTCGCAAACTAGCGGTGAACGGATCGCGGGTGACCGGATGAGCACGCAACCTCTCCTGTTCGACAGCCTGCCCGAGACGGAGCGGGCGCGCAAACCGGCGCGCCGGTCCCGCGCCACCACCGTGGCGGCGCCGGTGGCCGTCGATGTGGTGCGGGAGGATGTTCCGTCACCGTCGGCCCCGGCGCCCATGACCCTCGCGCTCGTCCCGCCGCCGCCCGTCCCGATGGCCCCGCGCGCCGACTTCGACCCGGCGGCCCTGACCAACGCGGAGCTGCGGGCGCTGGCCCAGGCCCTGCCCGACCACAAGCTGGCCCATCTGCTGATCGAAGCCGCGCGCGAGCTGAAGCGCCGCGCCGCTCCGGGGGCCTGGGAGGAGGAGGGGAGAGGACGGCCCGTCCGAGCCGAATCCCCTTCTGCTGCGCGCCGCCCGGCAGGCGGTCGGGGAACTGTCGGGCGAGGATGGCTGACCAAGTCACGAACATTGACCGATTCACAGAATACGTGTCCGGAAACAAAATAATCCCGCCGCAATAGACCGTTTCGTACCTCAACTTTGTGCGGCTTCCTCCCCCGATTCGGGAATGATTGCGCGACAAGACACGCACTTATGTGCAATGATGTGTCCGTAGCCTGGCCAATGGCCGCGCCTGCGTTTCCGCGGCGCATCGCCGGCGGTCCGAGCCGAAAAGGAACGACCCGCGGGGAGGGTGATTTGGACTGGATGACCTGGCTCCAGGATTGGGGCGATGCCTTCTATCCCCTGGCCTTCATATGGGCCTTCTTCGAAGGCGAGACCTTCGTCATCTTCGGCGGGATGGGCGCGCATCTGGGGATCATCAACCTTTACTGGTTGGTCGCCGCCGTCTGGATCGGCAGCTTCATGGGCGACCAGTGTTATTTCTGGATCGGCCGCAAATGGGGCGCCAAGGCGCTGGCCCGCTTCCCGGCGGCGGAGGCCCGCGCGTCCCGCGTGCTGTACTGGCTGGAAACCTACGGCGTCGGCTTCATCCTGGCCTTCCGCTTCCTCTACGGGGTGCGCAACATCGCCTCGGTCGCCGTCGGCACCTCGCGCATGCCCTGGCGCAAATTCCTGTTCTGGAACTTCATCGCCGCCGGCATCTGGGCCTGGAGCTTCGCCGGGGCCGGCTATCTGTTCGGTGAGGCCGCCGCCGCCATCGGCGAGAACGGCCCGAAGATCCTCCTGCTCATCGCGCTGGGCATCGGCGTCACGCTCTTCGCGGTGAAGAGCGTGATGTGGGTCCGCCGCCGCTACGCCGCGTCCGAGACGCAGGCGTAACGGCGCCCCTCCCCCCGAGACCACGGCAAAGGGCCGCCGCGGGAAACCGCAGCGGCCCTTTTCGTTTAAGCGTGCCCTCATCGGTCAAGCGCGCCCTCACGCCCGGCGGGCGATCCACACGGCGGTCAGGTCGTCGCGCAGCGGCAGGCTGGTGCGGGCGTAGAAGCGCTCCAGCAACGGCCCCAGCGGGCGGGCGCGGTTGGCGGCGATGGCGCCGCGCAGCAGGCCGGGCACCCCGTCCTGGCCGATCGGCTCGTTGTCCGGGCCGCTGCATTCGATCAGCGCGTCGCTGTAGAGGAACAGGCAACTCCCGCGCGGCAGGCGCAGGCTGCGGTCGGCGTAGACGGCGCGGCGCGACGCGCCCAGCACCAGCCCCGCCGAGTCGAGCAGCCGAAGCTCCCCGGCGATCCCCACCACCGGATTGGGCGCCCCGGCCGAGGCGTAGGTCAGCGTGTCGGTGTGCAGGTCGAGGATGCCGAAGAAGGCGGTGGCGAACTGCCCGACCGGCAGCACCTCCTTCAGCGCCCGGTTCAGCCCGGCCAGCCATTCCGAGGGCGGCACATGCTGCATGGGAAAGCGGTCGATCAGCGTGTGCAGGCGGAAGGTGTTGATGGCGGCGGTGATGCCGTGCCCGGCGAAATCGACCATCAGGAAGGCGACGCGGTGGCTGTCCAGCGGGTAGACGTTCCAGAAATCGCCGCCCAGCTCCGACGAGGTTTCGAAATGGGCGTCCAGCACCAGCTCGTACCGCTCGGCGACGGCGTCCAGCTCCTTCGGCTCGGGCAGCAGGGACAGCTGCATCGCCTTGGCGTGCTTCAGCTCCCGCTCCACCCGCCCGCGGAAATTGGCGAGGTCGGTGAAGAGCTTGCGCTTTTCGAGCTGGTGGCGGACGCGGGCGACGCACTCGCCGGGCTTGATCGGCTTGGAGATGAAATCGCTGCCCCCGGCCTCGAAGCAGCGGACCTGCTCCTCGTCGCTGTCCAGCGCCGTCTGGAACAGGATCGGCAATTCCTCGTGGGTCAGCCGCTCGCGCAGGCGCCGGCACATCTCCAGCCCGTCCATCACCGGCATGCTGACGTCCAGCAGCACCAGATCGGGGCGGAAGCTCTCCACCTTGCGCAGCCCCTCCACCCCGTTCTCGGCGACCTCGATCTGGGTCAGCCCGGCGCGGCGGATCATCAGGGCCAGCGACTTCCTGTTGAATTCGTTGTCGTCGACGATCAGGACGCGGCTGGCGGCGAGGGAAATGGGCATGCGTGGACCCGTCCGTCCGTCACAGGTCGAACTGCAGCAGGGTGCAGCGCCCGCCGTCGGTCACGTGGATGCGCCGGGCCAGCGCCCGCATGAACACGAAGCCGCGGCCGGAATGGGCGCCGCTGTCGGTGTCCTGCGGCAGGGCCGCGGCGTCGAACCCGTTGCCCTGGTCCACCACCGCGATGGACAGGCTGTCGGCGGTCCAGCGCGCGAAGATGTCGATCCGCCGCTGCCGCACGGCGCCGTCGCCCAGCCGTTCGCGCAGCAGCCGGCTGAACAGACGGTAGCCCTCCGGCTGCTCCTTGGTCGCGCTGGGAATGCCCAGATTGCCGTGGACGATGGCGTTGGCGATGGCCTCGTGCAGGCACAGCTCGATGTTGCCGCGCCGCTCCGGCGTCAGCACGCCGCGCCGGGTCAGCTCGTCGCAGACCAGAACCGCGCATTGCAGGCCATAGGCCGTGCCGGTGGTCAGCGACAGGTAGAATCCCCGCTCCACCGGCGGGGCGCCCAGCCAGTCGGCGTCGATGGCGCCGGTGCCGTCCTCCCGCTCCGTCAGCTCCACCGTCAGGAAGCGGTTGAGCCCGAAGGCGCCGCGCAGGATGTCCCGGTCGGCCTGGGCCAGCAGCACCGCGGCGGCCGCCCGGCCATCGACGGCGTCTCCACCGGCCTCTCCAGAAGCGTTTCCGCTGGCCTCGCCCAGGCCGAAGCGCGCCGCGACCCGCGCCGCGATGTCCGCCGGCACGCGGTCCCGCACCACGCTGAAGGGGCGCACGGCGCCGGCCGGGCCGGAGGGCGGGCAGGCGGCGGAGGCGGGTGAGCCGTCCATCGCCCGCTCACCGCTCGATGGTGACGACTTCGCCGATCCGAGCGAGGTCGATGGATCGCAGCACATCCCCCTGCAGCTTGCGGAGGACCAGCTTGATGTTGCGCTGCTCCGACTCGTCCTGAAGGATCAGCAGCATGCCGATTCCCGCGGAGTCGATGAAGGTCAGCCCGTCCATGTCCAGGACGAAGCGGCGCGCGCCCTCCCCGTTCAGCAGCTCCACGATGTCGGGGAGGCTGTCATGGTCGGTGAACTCCAACCGGCCGCTCAACAGCACCTCGATGGTTTCGGAGGAACGGCGCACCTGGAAATTCATGACATCCTCTTGTGTTGCACCGCGCAAGCGGCTCCCGCGAACAGTAGTGCAAGGCCGACAGCCCCTCAAGCAGCAAGCAACCATTTCGGTGATTTTTTCGATCCACAGGAGAAATTTCACGCAATTCACGCCGTAGACGAGGCGCGCCTGTTGATAGTACAACCACAAGACCGGGAAGGGCGGCGCCGTGCCGCCGGTCCGCCCGGCTTGCGGCCCCGGTGGCGGCCCCGGTTGCGGGAATACCCTTCATGACGGTGATCGAGCAGGCGTGGAAGACGGTGCCGACGGTGTCGGCGAAGTTCCTGCTGATCCTGATTCCCATCCTGATCCTGACCACGCTCGGCTTCTCCTCGATCTTCTTCTACGGCAAGTACAAGGATCTGCGCGGCGCCCTGCGCGACCGGATCGAGGCGGTGGCGGAGATCAACGCCGTCGCCCTGTCCTCCAGCCTGTGGGCCGTGGACGTGCCGGCCATCCGCAACATCATCCAGGCGATCTCCGTCAACCGCGAGCTTCTCTGCATCGAGGTGGCCGACGAGCTGGCCGACGGCCGTTTCGCGTGGCCGGACGCCGACTGCCGCTCCTTTGCCGGGCGCGAGACGGTGCGCCGTCCGATCCAGGTGCAGAACCGCCGGCTCGGCACGCTGACCCTCCATTTCAGCTACGCCCCGGTGGACGAGCAGATCCGGCAGGAGATGGTCAACACGCTGTGGCTCCTGCTGCTGATGCTGGTCGGCACGCTGGTCACCGCGCTGACCGCCCACCGGCTGACCATCGGCGTTCCGCTGGGCCGGCTGATCGCGTCGATCCGCACCGCCGAGCAGGAGCATCTGCGCCAGCGCGTGCAATGGTCGTCGGCCGACGAGCTGGGGCGGGTGATCGCCGCCTACAACGGCATGCTGGCCCGGCTGGACGAGGAGGAGGCCGCCCTGCGCCAGAGCGAGGAGCGGCTGGGGCTGGCCATCACCGCCACCCGCTCCTCGGTCTGGGATTACGATCTGCGGACCGGCCAGTATTGGTGGTCGAAGGAGTTTCCGGCCCTGCTCGGCTACGGCCCGGCGGAGCTGGCGATGACCGCGCGGACCTGGGAGTCGCTGATCCATCCGGAGGAGCGGCGGCGCGTCATCGCGGAGTCCCGCAGCCGCGTGCGCGACAAGGACAGCGCCCACGCCGCCGTCTACCGCATGCGCCGCCGGGACGGCGGCTGGAGCTGGATCGAGGACCGGGCGACCGCCCTGCGCGACGGCGAGGGAACGGCGGTCCGCCTGACCGGCACCATGTCCGACGTGACGGAGCGCATGCAGGCCGAGCGGGATCTGGCGCGCGAACGGAACGTCCTCCAGATCACGCTCGACAACACCGACCAGGGCATCATCATGGTGGACCGCAACCTGCGGGTCGTGATGTCCAACCGCCGCGCGGCGGAGCTTCTCGACGTGCCGGCGGCCTTCCTGGCCGGCAACCCGCTGTTCCCCGAGATCATCCGGCTCCAGCGGGCCCAGGGCGCCTTCGAGGATTTCAGCATCGACCCCGACCTGGAGCTGGACGAGACCGCCGTGGTCCCCGACCTCCCCTTCGCCTTCAAGCGGCGGCGGCCCGACGGCACGATCATCGAGGTACGGTCCAACCCCCTGCCGGAGGGCGGCTTCGTCCGCACCTTCACCGACGTGACGGTGGAGGCGCGCTCCGCCGAGGAGGTGTTCCACGCCATGGAGGCGCTGGAGACCGCCTACGCCGACCTCAAGGAGACCCAGGACAGCCTCGTCCAGGCGGAGAAGATGGCCTCGCTCGCCCTGCTGGTGGCCGGCGTCGCGCACGAGATCAACACGCCGGTGGGCATCGCCTACAGCTGCTCCACCCATCTCGCCGCGAAGACGCGGACGCTGACCGAGGCCTTCGCGAAGGGCGCGCTGAAGAAGTCCGACCTGACCGCCTATGTGGCGGCGGCGGGGGAATCCTCGCGCCTGATCGAGCAGAACCTGACCCGAGCGGCGGAGCTGATCCAGAGCTTCAAGCGCGTCGCCGTCGACCAGACCAGCCAGGAGCGCCGCCGCTTCGACCTGCGTTCCTATCTCGACGAGATCATCACCTCGCTGGGGCCGCGCCTGCGCAAGAGCCCCCACCGGATGACCGTCACCTGCCCGGACGGCATCACCATGGACGGCTATCCCGGCGCGCTCAGCCAGGTCATCACCAATCTGGTCATCAACGCGCTGACCCACGCCTTTCCCGACGGCCGGGAGGGCGCCATGGCGCTGACCGTGGAGGAGCTGCCGGACGGCGAGCTGGACATCCGCTTCGCCGACGACGGGGTCGGCATCGCCCCGGACAATCTGCCCAAGGTGTTCGAGCCCTTCTTCACGACGAAGCGCGGCACCGGGGGCAGCGGGCTCGGTCTCCACATCGTCTTCAATCTGGTGACGCAATCGCTGGGCGGCCGGATCTCGGTGGAGAGCCCGGCGCCGCGCCATTCGGCACCCGACAACCCCGCGGGCGGAGGCACCGGCTTCCTCCTGCGGATTCCCGTGACGGCCCCCCGGACGGCCGCCGCCGCCGGGAAAGACCCGGCAACCGACGCAGCATGACGGACGCAGCATGACCGACGAGCTGATCATGCCCGACACCGACGACGAGATCCTGTTCGCCGACGAGGAGGGCGAGGAGGGGGACGAGACCCCGCCCTGGCCCATCCTGGTGGTGGACGACGAGGACGACGTCCACTCCATGACCGCCCTCCTGCTGGACGACGTGGAGTTCCAGGGCCGCCGGCTGGAGCTGATCGGCTGCCGCTCCGCCGCCGAGGCGCGCGCCGTGCTGCGCTGCCGGCGGGACATCGCCGTCATCCTGCTGGACGTGGTGATGGAGGACGACGACGCCGGGCTGACGCTGGTGCGCTGGATCCGCGGCCCGCTGGGCAACCTCGACGTCCGCATCATCCTGCGCACCGGCCAGCCGGGGCAGGCGCCGCAGCGGGACGTGATCGTCGGCTGCGACATCAACGACTACAAGTCGAAGGCCGACCTGTCGGCGGAGGGTCTGTTCACCGCGGTGATCGCGGCGCTGCGCGCCTACGACTACATCCGCTCCATCGAGACCAAGGTGGCCGAACGCACGCACGAGCTGCGGCAGAGCCGCGAGCAGATGCGCGCCATCCTGGAAGCGAGCCCGGTCGGCGTCTGCGCCTACACCCACGACGGCGTCCTGGTGATGTGCAACGACCGGCTGGTCCATCTGCTGGGCGTGCCGAAGGAGCGGCTGGTCGGCGTCTCCATCGCCGACCTGTTCATCGAGCCGGACAACACCGAGGCGCACGAGACGCACTGGACCTTCTTCCGCCGCTCGCTGCGCGACGCCGAGGTGCGGGTGCGGCGGGCCGACGGCTCCATCTTCTGGGCGCTGGTGTCGGTGGACCCCACGCTGCTCGACGGCCGCCCGGTCCATCTCGCCTGGGTCTACGACATCACGCGGCGCAAGCTGGCCGAACGCCAGATGGAGGTCGCCAAGGAGCAGGCGGAGCAGACGACCGCCGCCAAGTCGGCCTTCCTGGCCACCATGAGCCACGAGATCCGCACCCCCATGAACGGCGTGCTGGGCATGCTGGAACTGCTGGAGCGCACGCCGCTGGACGGCGGGCAGCGCGACACCGTGGCGACCATGCGGGAGTCGGCGGCCTCGCTGCTGCGGATCATCGACGACATCCTCGACTTCTCGAAGATCGAGGCCGGCAAGATGGATCTGGAGCAGGTGCCGGTCTCCATCCCCGCCCTGGTCGAAGGGGTGGCCGACACGCTGGCCCCGGCGGCGCGGGCCAAGGGGTTGGCGCTGCTGACCTACGTGGAGCCGGCGCTCCCGCCGGCGCTGACCGGCGATCCGGTGCGGCTGCGCCAGATCCTGTTCAACCTGTGCGGCAACGCCATCAAGTTCACCGAGCGCGGGCGCATCCTCGTGCAGGCCACCCTGGCGGCGCGGACGGGCGATGACCGGTGGGGCGGCACCCGGCTGCGCATCGAGGTGGCGGACACCGGCATCGGCATTTCCGAGACCACGCGCCATCAGCTCTTCCAGCCCTTCACCCAGGCGGAAAGCTCGACCGCCCGGCGTTTCGGCGGCACCGGGCTGGGCCTGTCGATCAGCCGGCGGCTGGTCGCGCTGATGGGCGGGACGATCGGGGTGGACAGCGCGCCGGGCGCGGGCTCGACCTTCTGGGTCGAACTGACGCTGGGCGCCGCGGCCGACCCCGCGCCGCCCGGCCCTCCGGCGGCGCCGGAGGAGCCGGACCTCTCCGGCCTGACCGTCCTGGTCGGCCTGCCGGACGGGGAGGAGCGCCGGATCGTCGCCCACTATCTGGAAGCGGCCGGAGCGCGCGTGCTGGCCGCCGGGGAAGCGGACGCGCTGGCCGAACAGGCCCGCACGGCCCAGGTGGAACGCGGAGCGCTGAACGTCGTGGTGGTCGACGAGGCGCTGCACACCCCCGCCGCCGCCCAGGCGCCGCAACTGCTGGGCCGCCGCGTCGGGGAGGCGCAGGTGCCGACGGTGCTGCTCCAGGACCCCACGGCGCTCGGCGGCCGCCTCGCCGACGGGTCGGTCCCGGTGAGCCGCCCGGTCCGCCGCATGCCCCTGGTGCGCGCCGTCGCGGTGGCCGCCGGACGCGCCCTGACGGACGCCGCCCCCTGCGAAGACCCGCCGCCCGCCGCGCCCTGCGCCCCGGCCCCGCTCAGTCCGGAGCGGGTCATCGCGGAGGCGGAGGCCCTGGGGCGGCTGATCCTGGTGGCGGAGGACAACGCCATCAACCGCAAGGTCCTGCAGATGCAGCTCACCGCGCTCGGCCACACGGCGGAGCTGACCACCGGCGGGGCGGAGGCCCTGGCCGCGCTGGGGCGGCGGCGCCACGCCCTGCTGCTGACCGACATCCAGATGCCGGAGGTGGACGGGTTCGAGCTGACCCGGCGCATCCGCGCGGCGGAGCGCGCCACCGGCGCCCATCTGCCGATCATCGCCCTGACCGCCAACGCCGCCCCGGCGGACATCGAGAGCTACCGCGCGGCGGGCATGGACGAGGCGCTGAGCAAGCCGCTGGATCTGGCGAAGCTCGACGCCGCGCTGACCCGCTTCCTGCCGCCCGCGGTGGCGGATCCGGTGGCGGCCCCGGTGGCGGCCCCGGAAGTGGCCCGAGCGAGCGACCCGGAAGCGCCGGAAAGCCCGCCGATCGGCCTGCCCCCGATCAACCTCGATGTGCTGGGCCGGCTCTGCGGCGACGACCGGGCGCTGATGGACGAGCTGTTGACCGACTTCGTCGGCATCGGCCGCCACATCGCGGACGAGGTCGCCGACGCCGTCGCCGCGCGCAACGGAACGGCGATCCGCGCCGGTGCCCACAATCTCAAGGGCTGCTCCCGCAACGCCGGGGCGACGCCGCTCGGCGACGCCGCGCAGGCGCTGGAGCAGGCGGTGATGCAGGACGCCCCCCTGGGAGCGGGTGACCGCGCTGGCCGCGGCGCTGGAACAGGCGATGCGGGAGGTCGAACGCGTCATCGCCACGGCTTCGCCCCCCGGAACAGCTCTTTGAAGGTCTCCCCGAACGTCTCCCCCGAACGTCCCCCCAAACGTCCTTTGTCCGTTCGAACCGGCGCGCGATTGAGGTATCGTCCCCGCAACCCGCCACGCCGCGAGACGCGCATGAACCGCCGCCAGTTCTCCAGCCTGCTGCTCTCCCTGCCGGTGCTCCCCTACGCCGCCCCGATCGCCGCGCAGGAGAAGGTTCCGGCCCTGGGGGAGGAGCTGACCCCCTTCGGCGCGGTGCGCGACGCCAGCCGGACGCGGGCCATCCCAGCCTGGAGGGGCGGGCTGACCCAGGTTCCCGGCGGCTGGAAGCCGGGCAGCCGCCTGCCCGATCCCTACGACGAGGACGGACGCTGGTTCACCGTGGGATCGGCGGATCTCGACCGCTACAAGGTCCGCCTGTCCGCCGGCCTCCAGGCGATGCTGACCAAGTACCCGTCCTTCGAAATTCCGGTCTTCCCCAGCCGCCGCAGCGCCGCCGCCCCCCAGCGCGTCTACGACGAGTCCATCGGGAACGCCAAGCGCGCCAAGCTGGGCGAGAACGGCCTGGCGCTGAGCGGGGCGCGGGTGGGCGTGCCCTTCCCCATCCCGGCCAACGGCGTGCAGGCGATGTGGAACCACATCCTGCGCTGGCGCGGCACGTCCGTCAGCCGCACCGGAGCCACCGTCCTGCCGGAGGCTGGCGGCATCCACACCGCGGCGGTCTACCGCGAGGACTGGCAGTCCAGCTACGCCGCAGGGATCGACGGCGGCCGTCCCTTCCACTACCGCCGCACCACCCTGATGCCCAAGGCGGAGGCCGGGACCACCCTGCTGCTGCACGGCACGCTGAACCCGATCCAGGCCGGCTTCGCCGCCTGGTTCCGCCAGGGGGAGACCGGCAAGCCCGTCCGCGCGCCCGACTTCGTCTACGACACGCCGGACCCGGCCAGCGGCGGCATCCGCACCGCCGACATGCTGGACATGTTCAGCGGCCCGCTGGACCGCTTCGACTTCGCGCTGGTGACGCGGCGGGAGATGTATGTGCCCTACAACGCCAGCCGGATGAACACGCCCGGCCTGGCGCCCGCGGATTTCCTGTGGCTGGGCCACCCCAACCCGCAGTTCCTGCGCTACGAGATGCACCGGGTGTGGATCGTCGAGGCGCGGGCGAAGCCCAACTTCCGCCACGCCCTGCCGGAGCGCACCTACTATCTGGACGAGGATTCCTGGCAGATCGTCATGGCCGACCATTACGACGCCAAGGGCGATCTGGTCCGCTACGCGGAGGCGCACGGCATCGCCTATCCCCAGGTGCCCGTCTTCGCCCCGGCGCTGGAGATCACCTACGACCTCACGGGCGACCGCTATGCGGTGAACGGCCTCGACAACCAGCTCGCCCCGCCGGACTTCGCCAAGCCCCTGCGGCCCGAGGACTTCGCCCCTGACACGCTGGAGCGCAAGCGGCGGCCCTGGTGAGAAGGCGCGGGAGGCCGGCGGTCAGTGCCGGACCGGACCGGCCACCCACTGGCTGACGATGGTTTCCGCCTGGAAGGGCGGGGTTTCCGGATGGTGGTAGCGGAAGACGGTCACCGCCGCCTCCAGCGCGTAGCGTTCCGGCTGGCCGCAGTCGCACAGGCCGGCGTAGCAGCGCTGGACGGCGTCGCGGCAATTCAGGCTCACCGCCGGGTAGGGGTCGATCGTCAGCCAGCGCATGCTTTTTCATCGACGCTCCCCGCCATCCCCAGAGTTGCCGTCCAGCGCACCGCCACCGTCGAGAGAGACGCCGTCGAGCGGAACGCCGTAGATTTCCAGCCGGTGACCGACGATGCGGTAGCCCAGTTCCCGCGCGATGCGCTCCTTCAGCGCCTCCAGCTCCGGGCTGGCGAATTCGATGATCCGCCCGCTGCGCGTGTCGATCAGGTGGTGGTGATGGTCGGTGGACGCCTCTTCATAGCGGGCGCGCCCGTCGCCCAGGTCCACCTTCTCGATCACCTGCGCGTCCTCCAGGAGGCGCATGGTGCGGTAGACCGTGGCGATGGAGATGCGCGGGTCGATCAAAACGGCGCGGCGATGGACCTCCTCCACGTCGGGATGGTCCTCCGACTCCGACAGGACCTGGGAAATGACCCGGCGCTGGCCGGTCATCTTCAGCCCCTTTTCCAGGCACAAGGATTCGAGACGCGACGTCATTGCCCCACCGCCTTTGCCATCCGTTCCGGCGCCGTGTCCCGCGATCCGGGGCGCCATGCTGCAGCGCCCATCATAATACTGAAATTCATTCGCAATCCTATACCCCGTTTTTTTGTCCGGGAATTAACGCGGCAAAAGGCCGCACGCCCGGTGCAACGGCGCCGCCCGTTCCCCACTGTCTCCCGCCAAGGGCTGCCGGCACAGGGACATTTCCGGTCCGGAACATGGCCAAGGCCCTTGTTTGCTTGCCAAAAGCCCCCCACCGCCTATGTGTGGTCGGTCGATTTTGCTTTGGGGCTGCCGGCTCCTCGTCGTCCCGGTACCGGCGCCGCTAGCGCCTTCCCACGGTGAATTGATGGCTCCGCGCACTCCCGCGGCGGAGCGCCCCAAGCCACGCCGCCCCGGCATTGTCCGGGCACGGCCCAGGTGCAGCCTCTGTTCACGTGACCAGGACCCTCCCCGTATGACCGAATTCAGTGGCCTCGGCCTGATCGAGCCCCTTCTGCGCGCCGTCGCCGAAGAGGGTTACCAGACCGCCACGCCGATCCAGGCCGGCGCCATCCCCGTTCTTCTGGAGGGCCGCGACGTGCTCGGCCTCGCCCAGACCGGCACCGGCAAGACCGCCGCCTTCACCCTGCCGATCCTCCAGCGGCTGTTCCAGAACAAGAAGCGCGTGCAGGCCAAGGCGCCGCGCACGCTGATCCTGACGCCGACGCGCGAGCTGGCGCTGCAGATCGGCGAGAGCTTCCGCACCTACGGCCGGCACCTGCCGATCCGCCGCACGGTGATCCACGGCGGCGTCGGGCAGAGCCCGCAGGTCGCGGCGCTCGCCCGCGGCACCGACGTGCTGGTGGCGACGCCGGGCCGCCTGCTCGACCTGATGGCCCAGAAGCAGTGCGTGCTCGATCAGGTCGAGATCTTCGTCCTGGACGAGGCCGACCGCATGCTCGACATGGGCTTCATCCGCGACGTGCGGAAGGTGGTCGCGGTCCTGCCGAAGCAGCGCCAGACCCTGCTGTTCTCCGCCACCATGCCGGAAGGCGTGGTCGAGCTGGCGCACAGCATCCTGACCGACGCCGAGCGGATCGAGGTGGCGCCGCAGTCCACCACGGTGGAGCGCATCGCCCAGCGCGTGCTGTTCGTGGACCGCGCCGACAAGCGCCGCCTGCTCGCCGACCTGCTGCAGGACGGCGCCATGGGGCGGACGATCGTCTTCGCCCGCACCAAGCACGGCGCCGACCGCATCGCCGACCACCTGAAGAAGGCCGGCGTCGCGGCGGACGCGATCCACGGCGACAAGTCGCAGTCGGCCCGCGTGCGCGCGCTGGAGTCCTTCCGCAGCGGCGACCTGAAGGCGCTGGTGGCGACCGACATCGCGGCGCGCGGCATCGACATCGACGGCATCACGCACGTCATCAACTTCGACCTGCCGAACGAGCCGGAAAGCTACGTCCACCGCATCGGCCGCACCGCCCGCGCCGGCACCGACGGCAGCGCGGTGTCCTTCTGCGACGCGGAGGAGGTGGCCTATCTGAAGGCCATCGAGAAGACCATCCGCCAGCCGGTCCCGGCGGACCACGACCACCCCTACCACGCCTCGGTGGTGGCGGCGATCCACGCCTCCTCCGCCAAGCCGCCGAAGCCGGCGCCCAAGCAGCCCCGTCCGGGCCGCGGCCAGCCCCAGCAGGCGGGCGGCAACAAGCCGCAGGGCCAGAAGCCTCAAGCCCCGAAGGCCCATGGCGCGAAGCCGCCGGTGCCGCAGGGCGCGCGGGTTGCCGGCGCCACCGGCGACCAGCCGCTGAAGGCCAAGGTGTCGGCCAACCAGCAGAACCGCCACAACCGCCGTCCCGCCCCGCACGGCGGTCAGCCGGGCGGGAACAAGCGGTCCGCGGCCTGAGTCAGAGCGGCCTGGGTTTGAGCGGCCTGGGTCTGTCGGGTACGCGGCGGGATCACCGTCCGCCGCGCACCGCCCGACTGGCCGCGGCCTGCTCGTCGATCAGCGCGCCACGGGTCGGCGCCGGGCCGCTGTCGCCGTAGCGCTGGACCTGGGCGCTTCCTCCAAGCTGTTTCACGATGGCGGCGGCGATCACGTCCCGCCGCTGCGCGTCGGACAGGGACGCGGACTGCCGCTCCAGCGCCGTCCAGTCGAGCCGCGCCGCAAGCCCGTTGCCCATCTGCGTCTGCCCGTCCCGCCAGACGGCGGCGACGACCTGACCGCCCTGCCGGACCACGGTGTGGGCCTGCACGGCACGGCTGCGCGCCGCGACCGCCGGGTCCACGGCGTTCGGGTCGCCGGCGATCCTCATCTGCTGCTGAAAGGCGGAGTCGCCGACCCCGACCCGCGCCATCATCTCCGGCGTCGCCCTGGTCGCCGCGGAGACGCGGGTGACCCTGCCGCCATTCAATGCGTACGCGCCGGATGATCCGAATCCCGGCGCGGAGACGGACGGACTGCTCATGGGACACCTCACGGTTGATCGGCGAAATTGCTTCGGCAATTTCCCATTAGCAGCTTCCATGCCACCCCGCTGGCGCGGGGGCGTGGCCTTTCGCCGGGGCGGAGGGGAAAATTGGACCCGGTGGCGCGCGCCGAATCGTCCCTCCGGGGTGAAGGAAATGCCGATGGCGTCGAAGCATCGCCGCCGGCATCACCGCGCGAAAATCTGCCCCATGTCCTGGAAGCTCTTGAACTCCAGGGCGTTCCCGCTCGGGTCGAGGAAGAACATGGTGGCCTGCTCGCCCACCTGACCCTTGAAGCGGATCTGCGGCTCGATGAGGAATCGCACGCCTTCGGCCTTCAGCCTGTCGGCCAGCGCGTGCCAGTCGTCCCAATCCAGGATCACGCCGAAATGGCTGGCCGGCACGTCCTCGCCATCGACCGGGTTGGTGGCGCGGGTCCCGGCATCCTCCGTCACATGCGCCACCACCTGATGGCCGTAGAGGTCGAAGTCGATCCAGCGGTCGGACTCACGCCCCACCCCGCAGCCCAGCAGGCCGGCGTAGAAGGCGCGCGCCTCCTCCTTGTCGCGGACGGGAAAGGCGAGGTGGAAAGGGGGAACGGGTTTGCGGTCGGTTGCGCTCATGCTCGTCGGGGCCTTCGCCCCCTCCCTGCCGATGATTGCCTGAGCAGTCTACTCGGGCAATCATCGGCCTGTCTCGGGATCGAACAGGCGCGTCCAGAAGGCGATCAGGCGGTCAGGCGATCCCTTCCGCCGCCAGCGCCGCGGCCACGGCCGGGCGTCCGGCGACGCGGGCCATGTAGGCGGTGATGTTCGGGTAGCCGTCCAGCGGCAGCCCGACCCGCGGCGCCCAGCGCAGCACCGTGAAGCCATAGGCGTCGGCCACCGTGAAGCGGTCGCCCGTCAGGTAGTCCTTGCCGGCCAGCCCGGCCTCGACGACCGCGAACTTGGCCGTCAGCGTCTGCTTGGCGATGTCCTTGAAGGCGTCCGGCGTGGTCGGGCGGAACAGCGGGCTGAAGGTCTTGTGCAGCTCCGTGCCGATGAAGTTCAGCCACTCCAGCACGCGGTAGCGCTCCATCGTCCCGACGGCGGGCAGCAGACCGGTCTCCGGCACGCGGTCGGCGACATACTGAACGATCGCGGCGCCCTCGGTCAGGATGGCGCCGTCGTCGAGCGCCAGCGTCGGCACCTGGCCCTTCGGGTTGACGGCCAGGAAATCGCCGCCGTCCTCCAGTTTCTTGGCGGCGAGGTCGACGGCCGCGACGTCGAAGGCCAGACCGCTCTCGCGCAGGACAATATGCGGCGACAGCGAGCAGGCGCCCGGCTTCAGGTAGAGCTTCATGACGTTTCTTATCCTTGTTTCCGGCGGGACATGACGGATCGATAGAGGGACACGGGGCGGCGGCGAATGCAACAGCGCCGCCCCGGTCAATCCGCCACCCGCTCAATCCGGCACCCGCTCAATCCGGCAGACGCCGCCCGGACTCCGCGTCGAACAGGTGCAGGGCGTCGGGCGGGGCACCGACGCGCAGGGTCTCGCCCTCGCGGCAGGAGGGCAGGCCGGCGACCCGGACCACCAGCGCCTCGCCGTCCGGCAGGCGGCCGTAGACCACCGTGTCGGCGCCCAGGGCCTCCACCAGATCGACCGTGACGATCAGCGGCCCGTCGCCGGGCGTGACGGCCAGATGCTCCGGCCGCACGCCGAGCTTGACCGGCCGTCCGGCCATGTCGGGCCGCGGGCGCGGCAGGAGGAAGGCGGTGCCGCCGGGCAGCGCCACCGCCTGCCCGGCGGCGTCGAAGCGTGCGTCCAGCACGTTCATCGGCGGCGACCCGATGAAGCCGGCCACGAACAGGCTGGCCGGGCGCTGGTAGACCTCCAGCGGCGTGCCGACCTGCTCCGCCACCCCGTGGTTCATCACCAGGATGCGGTCGGCGAGCGTCATCGCCTCCACCTGATCGTGCGTCACATAGAGGCTGGTGATGCCCAGCCGGTCCTGGAGCCGCTTGATCTCGACGCGCATCTGGGTGCGCAGCTTGGCGTCCAGGTTGGACAGCGGCTCGTCGAACAGGAAGGCGGCGGGCTCGCGCACGATGGCGCGGCCCATGGCGACGCGCTGGCGCTGCCCGCCGGAAAGCTGGCTGGGCCGGCGGTCGAGGAAGCGGCCAAGCTCCAGGATCTCCGCGGCCTTCGCCACGCGCGCCTGGATCTCCGCCTTGGGCAGGCCGCGGATCTTCAGCCCGTAGGCCATGTTCTCGAACACGCTCATGTGCGGGTAGAGCGCGTAGTTCTGGAACACCATGGCGATGTCGCGGTCCTTGGGCTCCAGCCCGTTGACCACCCGCCCGCCGATGGCGATCTCGCCCCCGGTGATGCTCTCCAGCCCGGCGACCATGCGCAGCAGCGTGGACTTGCCGCAGCCCGAGGGGCCGAGCAGCACGAGGAACTCCCCGTCCGCGACGCTGATGTCGATGCCCTTGATGGCCTCGACGGAGCCGTAGGACTTGCGGACCCGATTCAGATCGACCGTTGCCATTTCTTATTTCTCGCTGTCCACAAGGCCTTTGACGAACCAGCGCTGCATCAGCACGACCACCGCCACCGGCGGCAGCATGGCCAGCACCGTCGTCGCCATGATGAGGTTCCAGTCGGTCGCGGCCTCGCCGTTGCCGATCATCTTGGTGATGCCGATGACCACCGTCTCCATCTCCGCGCTGTTGGTGATCAGCAGCGGCCACAGATACTGGTTCCAGCCGTAGATGAAGAGGATGACGAACAGCGCCGCGATGTTGGTGCGCGACAGGGGCAGCACCACGTCCACGAAGAAGCGCAGCGCCCCCGCCCCGTCGATCTTCGCGGCCTCCACCAGCTCGTCCGGGATGGTCAGGAAGAACTGGCGGAACAGCAGCGTCGCCGTGGCCGAGGCGATCAGCGGGATGGTCAGCCCGGCGTAGCTGTCGATCAGGCCGAGGTTGGCCACCACCTCGTAGGTCGGGATGATGCGCACCTCCACCGGCAGCATCAGCGTGATGAAGATCATCCAGAAGAAGACCATGCGCAGCGGGAAGCGGAAGAAGGCCACCGCGTAGGCCGAGATGATCGAGATGGCGATCTTGCCCAGCGCGATGACCAGCGCCATGACGAGGCTGTTCCACATCATGATGCGCACGGGCGTGTGCATGACGCGGTTGCCCTGCGATTCGCTCCAGGCCGAGGCGTAGTTGTTCAGCATCTCGCCGCCGGGGGTCAGCGGCAGGTTGCCGCGCCCGATGGTGGCGGCGTCCCAGGTCGAGCCGATGATCGTCACGTAGATCGGGAAGGCGAAGATCAGGACGCCCAGCATCAGGATCAGGTGCGGGACCATGTCCATCAGGCGCCCGCCGGAGCGCGGGTTGGCGCGGTCGCGGGTCATGAGTAATGCACCTTGCGCTCGACGAAGCGGAACTGGATGGCGGTCAGCGCGATGACGATGACCATCAGGATCACCGACTGCGCCGAGGAGCCGCCGAGGTCGTGGTTGACCACGCCGTCCTGGTAGACGCGGAAGATCAGCGTCTCCGTGGCCTTGCCCGGCCCGCCGTGGGTCAGGGCGTGGATCGTGCCGAAGGTCTCGAAGAAGGCGTAGACGATGTTCACCACCAGCAGGAAGAAGGTGGTCGGCGACAGCAGCGGGAAGGTGATCGTCCAGAAGCGGCGCACCGCCCCCGCCCCGTCGATGCTCGCCGCCTCCAGCACGGAGCGCGGGATGGCCTGCAGCCCGGCCAGGAAGAAGATGAAGTTGTAGGAGACCTGCTTCCAGCTCGCCGCCAGGATGACCATGGTCAGCGCCTGCCCGTCGTTCAGCCGGTAGTCCCAGGCGTAGCCGAGGTTGTTCAGCGCGCGGCCCAGGATGCCGATGTCCGGGTTGAAGATGAACATCCACAGCACCGCCGCCACCGCGGGCGCCAGCGCGTAGGGCCAGATCAGCAGCGTCTTGTAGGCGGACGCCGCCCGGATCTTCGAATCGGCCATCACCGCCAGCCCCAGCGCGGAGGCCAGCGACAGGACGGTCACCGACGCGCTGAAGATGATGGTGGTCTTCACCGTCTCCAGATAGTTCGGGTCGCTCAGCACCGCCTCGAAATTCTCCAGCCCGACGAACTGGCTGCGCAGCCCGAAGGCGTCCTGGAGATGCACCGACTGCCACAGCGCCTGCACCGCCGGCCAGATGAAGAAGATCAGCGTCACCGCCACCTGCGGCGCCAGCAGCAGGTAGGGCAGCGCCCTGTTGTCGAAAATCACGCGACGTTGCATGGAACCCCTTTCAACCCTCTCCCCTCCGGGGAGAGGGTGGCCCGGAAGGGCCGGTGAGGGGGTTGCGCATCGCGGAGCGTCCGACACAAGCGCATCCCCCCTCACCCCTGCCCCTCCCCAGGGGGAGAGGGAGTTACGCTCAGTTCTTGTTGGCGCGCTCGAAGTTGCGCAGGACCGTGTCGCCGCGCTTCACCGCGTTGTCCAGCGCCTGCTGGGCGGTCTGCTGGCCCTGGAACGCCTTCTCCATCTCCTCCTGGATGATGTTGCGGATCTCCGGCAGGTTGCCCAGCCGCAGCCCCATGGTGTTCTCCGTGGTGGTGGTGCGGGTCAGCTGCTCCGCCGGCACCTCGGCGCCGGGGTTCTTGTCGTAGAAGCCTTCCTTCTTCGCCAGCTCGAAGCCCTGGAGCGTCACCGGGACGTAGCCGGTGTCCATGTGCCACTTGGCGTCCACCTCCGGACGGGCGAGGTGGCTGAAGAAGGCGGCGACGGCCTTGTACTCGTCGGCGGTGCGCTTGGGCGAGGTCATCACCCAGAAGGCGGCGCCGCCGATGATCGAGTTCTTCGGCGACGAGATCGCGTCCGGCCAGTAGGGCAGCGGCGCGGCGCCCCAGTTGAACTTGGCCTCCTTCACGATGCGCCCGCGCAGGCCGGACGAGGCCTGGATCATCGCGCATTCACCCGACGGGAACAGCGAGTCCGCCGCGTTGTCGCGCCCGCCGTAGCGCAGCGCGCCTTCCTTCTGCAGGTCGATCAGCGTCTGGAGATGCTTCACGAAGAACGGGTCGTTGATCTTCAGCGTGGCGTTCAGCCCGCCGAAGCCGTTGGCCTCCGACGCGAAGGGCTTGTCGTGCAGCGCGCCGACCTGCTCGAACTGCGTCCAGGTCGGCCAGGAGAAGGTCATCGGGCAGGTCACGCCGGCCGCCTTCAGCTTGCGCGCCGCGTCGGCCACCTCCGGCCAGGTCGCCGGCGGCCTGTTGGGGTCGAGCCCGGCCTTCTGGAAGGCGTCCTTGTTGTAGAAGGTGATGGTGGTGGAGCTGTTGAACGGCAGGGCCATCATCTTGCCGTCCTTGGAGCTGTAATAGCCCCGGACCGCCGGGATGTAGGCCGCGGCGTCGAGGCCCGACCCCGTCTCGCTCATCAGCTGGTGCACCGGCTTGATGGCCGGGCCGGCGGACAGCATGGTGGCGGTGCCGACCTCGAACATCTGCACGACGTGGGGGGCGTTGCCGGCGCGGAAGGCGGCGATGGCCGCCTGCATCGTCTCCGGATAGCTGCCCTTGAAGGTCGGGTTGACCTGGACCTTGTCCTGGCTCTCGTTGAAGCTCTTCACCACCTGCTCGAGCTGGCCGCCGAGCGGCTGGGGCAGGCCGTGCCAGAATTCGATGACGGTTTTCTGCTGGGCGTAAGCGGCGCCGGTGAAACCGGCGGCGAGCGCGAAGGCGGCCGTCGAGACGGCGAGCTTGCGGCGGGTCAGCATGGTGGTCTCTCCCTGGAACCAATCGATTGCGTGATGTGCTGACATGCAGGGCGCGGGTTGCGGTCCCGCGACGGTCTTGTGAAGATTTGATGACGTGTCCCTCAGGCGCGCGCACGGACGCGCCGCATCCGCTTCCCACGGTTGCAACGTCAGTCCGGCATAAGGCACGGAACGGGACTTAGGATGGTGACGGGTGCTGCGCCGGCATCGATGGTTTTCCTCCCCGCATGTGTTTCTTTTTTGCAAGCCTTAAGGATAGAGGGGGAGGCTGTCAATCAGCCGTACGTATCAGTACGGACTATCACCCTTACGTCATCTCTCGGGGTGCCGATTTTGCGCGAGCGCCCACAGCGCGGCGTCGTCGCGGCACAGGGAGCCGGCCAGTTGCGACAGCCTGTCCCCCATCAGACCCGAGGAGCGCAGCAGGCAGTGGGACCGGCTTGGCGCCGACAGATAGAGCGACGCCGCCGGGGCCGCGACCGGCGGGGCGGGGTACAGCGCGGCGGGCGGCGGACAGTAGTAGGGCTGCGCACCGGGATTGTAGCCGGGCACCAGCCGGTCCAGACCGGGCCGGGGGCCGAAGACGCAGCCGCGCTGGTCCCAGTCCAGGCTCGTCGTCTGCGCGGCAGCGGGCAGGGCAACAAGGGCGGTCACAGCCATCCCCGCCAGATGTCCGGCCAGCCGGAACCCTGCTTTGCGATGCATGCTTCCCTCCGATCCCAGGCCGCGCCTGTGATGCACCCAGACCATGACGCCCGGGCCGGCGGGTCGTGAACGGACCCGGCCTTCGGAGGAATTATGCGCGCTCCATCGTCCATCGGAGCCGCGCCGATGGACGGGTCGGAGAGCGCAAGCGAGGACGAGGCTCTCTGTTCGTTCGGTGGAAGGAGGAGGCGGGTTTCCCCGCCCCGTCAGGCCGCGCTGCTCTTCTCGACCGACCGTTCCTCGGCGCTCTCCGCCGCCAGCGGGACCTCCACCGCGAAGACGGAGCCCTTGCCGGGGACCGAGCGCAGCGAGACCGTCAAGCCCAGCAGCGTCGCGAGACGCCGCACGATGGCGAGGCCGAGCCCCAGCCCGTGCCGACGGTCGCGGTTCGGGTTGCCGAGTTGGCGGAAGTCGTCGAAGATCGCCGACTGGTCGGCGGGGGCGATGCCGATGCCGGTGTCCCACACCTCGATGCGCAACGCCGCGCCGCGCCGCCGCGCCGCCAGCAGCACGCCGCCCGACTCGGTGAAGCGCAGGGCGTTGGACAGGATGGGGCGCAGAAGCTGCTCCAGGAGCACCGGGTCGGTGCTCACCTCCGCATCGGCGGAACGGACGTTGAAGCGCAGGGCCTTGGCGTCGGCCTCCGGCGCGAATTCGTTGAGCAGGCGGCTCAGCGTCTCGTCGATGGGGAAGCTCTGCACCTGCGTCCGGACCAGCCCGGCCTCCAGCTTCGACACGTCCAGCAGGGCGCGCAGAAGTCCCCTCCGCCGCCTCGATCGACATCTCCAGCTTCTCGCCGAGGTCGCGCGCGCCGGGATCGGTCAGGCGGCCCATCAGCAGATGGTGGAACAGATGCATGGCCTGGAAAGGCTGGCGCAGGTCGTGGCTGGCCGCCGACAGGAAGCGCCCGATCGCGGTGCGTCCCATCTCGGCCTCCTGGCGGACCCGCTCGGTCTCGGCCTTCGCCCGCTCGGCCTCGGCGCGGGCGGCGGCCAGGGCGGCGGCGTTGGTGTCGGCGATGGCGGCGACCGCCGTGATCACCCCGTCCGCGTCGCGCACCGGGCTCAGCACCATCTCGCCCCGGGGCAGCAGGCCGAAGGCCGACACCGGCGCCCCGGTGAGGACGGCGCGGCGGACCTGCGCCTCGACCTGGGACACGATGGCCGCCGGAACGTCCAGGTCGGTCAACGCCCGGCCCTCCACCTCCTCCGGCAGACGACCGAAGGCCGCGGCAAAAGCCTGGTTGACCACGAGAAGCCGCGCGTCCAGCCCAAGCAGAGCGTGAGCGGCGCCGTTGGCGGAGACCAGAGCCTCAAGCCAGATCGCACGATTGGTCATATGACCTTCGGTTGAGTTCTTTCTGGTATACTCGCCCACAACTTCACCGCAAAAACTGAGAGTGCATCATACTTATCTTGCCACTTGCCCATCGGAGTCAAATGTCACATGCAAGACTCACTTGGGACAAATTCCGTTTGAATGTGAAAGACAACGGCCCCATTGGCCGCAGCCGGCCGCGCGGGCTATAAGTCAGGTATGTTCTTCCGCCGGAAATCCCACCCTCCAAGCCCGCGGTTCCCCGCCCGAAGGCCCCGCGCGCCCTGGCCGTCGCCGGCCTGCCCGTGCCGCTGGAGTTGCGGGAAAGCGCCCGCGCCTGCCGGATGACCCTGCGGGTGGACGCCGGCCGCGGGCTGATCCAGGTGGTGATCCCGGTGGGCGTCCCGGAGGCCGAGGCGCTGCGCTTCGTCGGGCGGCACGACGGCTGGGTCCGGGCGCGGCTGGCCGCCCTGCCGCCGCAGCTTCCCTTCACCCACGGGGCGGTGGTGCCCTATCTGGGAATCGACCACGTCATCCGGCACGCCCCGGACCTGCGCGGGGCGACCCGGCGCGAGGACGGCGCGATCCTGGTCGGCGGCCGGGCGGGAGCATGTCGCCCGCCGGGTGCGCGACTTCCTGATGGCCGAGGCGCGGCGGGAGCTGGCCGAACGGTCGCGCGCCAAGGCCGCGCTGATCGGCGCGCGGGTCGCCGCCGTCACCGTGCGCGACACCAAGAGCCGTTGGGGAAGCTGCTCGGCCACCGGGCGGCTCTCCTTCTCCTGGCGGCTGATCCTGACCCCGGAGTCCGTTCTGGATTACGTGGTGGGGCACGAGGTGGCGCATCTGCGCGAGATGAACCACTCCCAGCGCTTCTGGACGCTGTGCGCCCAGCTGACCGGCGACGTGCGCACGCCCCGCCTCTGGCTGAAGGCCAACGGCGCGCGGCTGCTGCGCTACGGCGAGGGCGGCGGCGAGGGAGGCGGCGAGGGAGGCGGCGAAGGAGCGGAAATGGTTTCACCTGCAAATGACGGTCATGCCGAAACGCCGTGACGGGGCCACGCCGAGCCTCTGCTAGAGTGCGCCACCTCCACCCTCCCCCGACGACCCGACCCCGTCCATGCCCCGTCCCGATTCCCTGACCGTCCGCGTGCTGCTGACGGCGCTCGTCGCCTTCGGCCCGCTGTCCACCGACCTCTACCTGCCCTCCCTGCCCACGCTGGTCACCGTGTTCGACACGGACATCGCCACGGTGCAGCTCACCCTGTCGGTCTTCCTCGCCGGCTTCGCGGTGTCGCAGCTCGTCTACGGGCCGGTGTCGGACCGGTTCGGACGGCGGCCCGCCCTGCTCGGCGGCATCTTCATCTATCTGGTGGCGAGTGCCGCCTGCGCGCTGACCGACGACATCGAGACGCTGATCGTCGCCCGCTTCTTCCAGGCGCTGGGCGCCTGCTGCGGCCCGGTGGTGGCGCGGGCGGTGGTGCGCGACGTCTTCGGGCGCGACCGGGCGGCCACCGTCCTGGCTTACATGGCGATGGCCATGACGCTGGCCCCGGCCGCCGGCCCCATCCTGGGCGGCGTCCTGACGGAGTGGTTCGGCTGGCGGAGCAACTTCCTGCTGCTGACCGGCTTCGCCGCCCTGATCCTGGCCGCCACCTGGGCCCTGATGGGCGAGACCAACGCCAACCGCGACGAGACGGCGCTCCAGCCCGGCCGGCTGGTCGCCAACTACGCGCTGCTGCTGCGCGACCGCGGCTTCGTCGGGCAGATGCTGACGGTGGCCTTCGCCTACAGCGGCATCTTCGCTTTCATTTCCGGGTCCAGCTTCGTGCTGATCGGGCGGCTGCACCTGACGCCCGCGCAGTTCGGGGCGAGCTTCGGCGCGGTGGTGCTGGGCTACGCGGTGGGTTCCTTCCTGGCCGGGCGGCTGAGCGCGCGGCTGGGCGGGCCGCGGATGATCCGCACCGGCACGGCGGTCTCGCTGGCCGGCGGGCTGCTGGGGGTGGGGCTGGCCCTGGCCGGGGTGCTGCATCTGGCGGCGGTGGTCGCCCCGGTCTTCCTCTTCATGCTGGGGGCCGGGCTGACCCTGCCCAACGCCATGGCCGGGGCGGTCGGTCCCTACCCGATGATGGCCGGGCTGGCCTCCTCCCTGGTCGGCTTCGTGCAGATGACCGTGGCGGCGCTGATCGGGGTGGTGCTCGGGCACACCCACGCGGACAGCCAGCTTCCCATGATGACGGCCATCGGGCTGGTCGCGCTGGGCGGCGCGCTGGCGCATCGGCTTCTGGTCAGTCCTCGGACTTGACGGAGTCCGAATCCAGCGCAGGGCGTAGGAGAAGACGATGGTGACGGCGAGGCAGAGCGCCAGCGCCATGCCCGCCAGCAGGTAGAAGCCGGCCCCGCAGGCGATGCCCAGAGCGCCGGCCATCCAGATCAGCGCCGCGGTGGTCGCCCCGCGCACCGTGGCCCCGGCGCGGAACATCACCCCGGCGCTGATGAAGCCGATGGCCTGGGCGATGCCCTGGATGACGCGGGTCGGGTCCATGTCGCCTCCGCCCCCGCCGCCCTTTCCGGCCATGCCCCAGTAGAGTTCCAGCGCAACCAGGGTCGTCACCGCCGCGCTGATGGCCACCAACGTGTGGGTGCGCAGCCCCGCCGCCTTGCCCCGGATCTCGCGGTCGAGTCCCAGCGCCGCCCCGCAAACCGCCGCCGCGGTCAGCCGGGCCGCCATGTCCCAGACCGGAATGGCCGTACTCAAGTCCATGTTATTCCTCCCTATTTTTACCTTTGCGTAACGCTTGCTACTTTTTTGCGCCCGGTCGCATTTTTCACTTTAAAAGGCGGCCGGTTCGATCTATGTAACCGCAACTCGCAAGCGCACGTGCCGCTGGCCCGCCCCTCGTCCTTTTCGAGATGTGGTTATGCAACGACGTAACGCGTGATCCCCGACCGTCCCTTAAGCAAGGCGGCGTCTTGGAGGTTACGATGGTTCATGTTGTTGTGGGTGGGCGCCGGCTCACCCGTCTCCGACTCTTTCCGGTTCTGTCCAGTTCGGCTCTTCCCCGCAAGGCGACGCGGCAGTCCAGTATGGGCGGCCTGAACGCCTGACCGTCTTTTCTTTCTGACCGGTCAGCAGCGTTCGGCCGCTCCGCCCCTGCTTTTTCACAATTTGTCCGACACCTTCATCTTGCGTCCGGGAGACTGAGATGACCGAAAAGATTGCGCGCTTTTTCGAAGAGCAGCGTCCGCAGACCCCGTGCCTCGTCGTCGATCTGGACGTCGTGGAAGCGAACTACCACGACCTGGAGGAAGCGCTCCCGGACGCCAAGATCTTCTACGCCGTGAAGGCCAATCCGGCGCCGGAGATCCTCGGCCTGCTGACCCGTCTGGGCTCGGCCTTCGACACCGCCAGCGTCCCGGAAATCCAGATGGTTCTGGCCGCCGGCTGCGCGCCGGAGCGGATCTCCTACGGCAACACCATCAAGAAGGAAGCGGACATCCGCCGCGCCTTCGAGCTGGGCGTGCGCCTGTTCGCCTTCGACAGCGAGGCGGAGCTTGAGAAGATCGCCCGCGCCGCCCCCGGCGCCCGCGTCTTCTGCCGCATCCTGACCTCCGGCGAGGGCGCCGAGTGGCCGCTGTCGCGCAAGTTCGGCTGCGACCTCGCCATGGCGCGGGAGCTGCTGCTCAAGGCCAAGGGCATGAACGTCGTTCCCTACGGCGTGTCCTTCCACGTCGGCTCGCAGCAGAAGGACCTGATGCAGTGGGACCACGCCATCTTCCAGGTGGCGCAGCTGTTCCGCGAGCTTGAGGTGCTGGGCGTCGATCTCGGCATGATCAACCTGGGCGGCGGCTTCCCGACCCGCTACCGCACCGACGTGCCTGAGACCACCGCCTACGGCCAGGCCATCTTCGAGTCCCTGCGCACCCACTTCGGCAACCGCCTGCCGGAAGCCATCGTGGAGCCGGGCCGCAGCATGGTCGGCAACGCCGGCATCATCGAGAGCGAGGTCGTCCTCGTCTCCCGCAAGTCGGCCAACGACGTGAAGCGCTGGGTCTATCTGGACATCGGCAAGTTCAGCGGTCTCGCCGAGACGATGGACGAGGCGATCCAGTACCCGATCCAGGTGATGGGGGACGACGGCGAGGGCGACACGGAAGCGGTCGTGCTGGCCGGCCCGACCTGCGACAGCGCCGACGTGCTCTACGAGCGCGCCGAGTACAAGCTGCCGATGGACCTGAAGGCCGGCGACCGCGTGCGCATCCACGCCACGGGGGCCTACACGACGACCTACTCGGCGGTCTGCTTCAACGGCTTCGCCCCGCTCCAGCAGATCTGCATCTGATCGGACGGCGCTTCGGCCAAGCAAAGGCCCCTCTTCCTTCGGGAGGAGGGGCCTTTTCTTTTGGCCGCTTGCGGGAATGCCGGGACCCGGATGCGAAAAGGGCCGCTCCCCTTAGACAGGAGCGGCCCTTTTCCTTGCGGTCTCCCGCAGCCGTGACGGCGGCATCAAGCCTTCCAGAACGGCTTGCTGATCTCGCCTTCGACGTCGATCTGGGAGATGCCGATGTCGTGCAGCATCCGGTCGTCCAGCCGAGCCAGCTCGCGGCGGGTGATGGTGCGCTGCCGCCACAGGGCGAACGTGTCCAGAACGCTGTCCAGCACATACGCCACCGGAGCAGGGCGCAGGGTACGGCCGGCGGGGGCCGTGCGCAGAGCGATTGCCATGGTGGTCATCCTATCTTTGAAGGTCCCGAGGGGGCCTGCCGGAAGTGGCCGCCGCGCCCTCGCTTTGTGAGAAAGAATATTGCTCATCCCGCGCAAACCCGCCACCGCCATGTGGGTATGCGAGCCGTGAGCTTTCTCGATAGCTGTCGTAGGAATATCACCGATGCAAGAATAATGGACGAATGCACAGCTTTTGGGCGCCACAAATTGTGCAGTTCACCAACAAACCGAGTTTGAAACGGAGCGCTGGACAGGCGCCGCGGCGCGTCCTACCTCTGATGCCGACCGTCGTCCGACACCGAGTTCTTCCCATGATCGACACCATCGCCTTCGACGGCGACGACACGCTGTGGCACAACGAGTCCCTGTTCTCGATGACGCAGGACCGCTTCCGCGCGCTGCTCGCCAACCATTTGGCCGATCCGGCGGACATCGACCGGCGGCTGCTGCAGGCCGAGCGCGAGAACCTCCGCGTCTACGGCTACGGCATCAAGGGCTTCGTCCTGTCGATGATCGAGACGGCGGTGGACCTGACCGACGGGCGCATCGGCGGGCGGGACATCCAGAGCCTCGTCGAGTTCGGCAAGGCGATGCTGGAACACCCGGTCGATCTGCTGGACGGGGTGCAGGAGGTGGTGGAGGGGCTGGCCGGGCGCTACCGGCTGCTGCTCGTCACCAAGGGCGACCTGTTCGACCAGGAAAGCAAGATCGCCCGCTCCGGCCTCGCCGGGCGCTTCGACGCCATCGAGATCGTCAGCGAGAAGGACCCGGCCACCTACCGCCGCCTGCTCGACCGGCACGGGGTGGACCCGGCGCGTTTCGTCATGGTGGGCAACTCCGTGCGGTCGGACATCCTCCCGGTGCTGGCCGTCGGCGGCCACGCCGTCCATGTGCCCTATCACGTCACCTGGGCGCACGAGGTGGCCGAGCCGCCCACCGAGAACTACCGCCGCATCGACAGCCTGCACGGCCTGCCGCCGCTGCTCGCCGCCTGGTGAAGGGAACGTGGTGAAAGGGAGACCCCGATGAGCTTCGCCCTGCTGACCGACCCCGCCCGCCCCGCCGTGGAGCCCGAGACCGGCGGCCCGGCCGCCGACCGCGTCCTGTCCGGCGCCCCGGTCTTCACCACCTGGAACGAGTACGAATCGGCGGACGGCAAGCGCTTCGCCGGCGTCTGGCGTTCCACCCCCGGCTCCTGGCGGATCGTCTACGACGAGTGGGAGTATTGCGAGATCCTGGAGGGCCGAAGCGCCATCAGCCACGCCGACGGGCGCCGCTGGGTCGTCGGCCCGGGCGACCGCTTCACGCTGGAGCCGGGTTTCGACGGCGTGTGGGAGGTGCTGGAGACCACGACGAAACGCTACGTGGTCGTCCTCCCCTGAGGAGCACGTCGCCTGCATTCGGCCATTTTAGCCCTCTCCCCTCTGGGGAGAGGGAACACCAAGCGCTTCAGCTTCGCTCCCCGAACAGGTGGACGGCGCCCAGGTCGGCGCGGTTCAGCACGACCACCGCCTTGCGCCCGATCTCCACGGCCAGCGCGCACAGCGCCATGATCGACAGCACCAGGACGACCCGCGCGACGTCGCGCGCCCAGGCGCGCCGCTTGCGCCGCCGGGCCGCCAGATGCGCGGCCAGCTTCTGCCGCAGGGCGCTGCCGCGCCGTCCGTAGCCGCCCGACCAGCCCCAGCCGCTCGCCACCGGCGGCGGATCGCCGGGGGCCGCGTCCGGGGCGGGCTTGGCGGGAACGGGCAGTCCGGCGCCACCCGCGGGCGGCGACTCGGCGTCAGGAGTCTTGGCCGGGGTGGCGGTCGGGCTGGCGGTCGGGGTGGCGGTCGCGCCGGTCGGGTCGGTCGCGGTCACGGCGGTCATCCTGCGGCGGAGGAACGGTCGATGGGCCGTTATCTACGCCCTTTTCACGAAAGCGCAACACGCCGCGCCCCGGCGCCCGGAAAGGCCACACGGAAAAAAAGCGGAGCCGCGACCGGATGCCGCGCCCCGCCTTCCGTCCCGTCAGCGCCGGCCGCGGGGATCGCGGCTCAGGCCCTTGGCCTCCAGCTCCGCCAGATATTCCGCCCACAGGCGGTCCTGGTCCTCGCCCAGCTCGTACAGCAGCTTCCAGGAATAGATGCCGCTGTCGTGCAGGTCGTCGAAGACGATCCGCAGGGCGTAATGGCCGATCGCCTCCAGGCTCATGATGCCGACATGGCGGCGGGCCGAGACGGTCTGCTTCTGGCCGGGGCCGTGGCCCTGCACCTCGGCGCTGGGGCTGTGGACGCGCAGGAACTCTGCCGGATAGGAGAAGGTCCGGCCGTTGTCGAAATCGACCTCCAGCCGCTTCTCCTCCTTCTTCAGCCGGACTTCCACCGGCCAATGCTTCGTGCCGAAGGCATCCGACGCGAATTGCTCGTCGGACATCAGGCCGCCCCCGGCTTCCCGTCGAGGCTGCGGGCCTCGTCGATCAGCATGATCGGAATGCCGTCGCGGATCGGGTAGGCCAGCCCGGCGCGGTCGCTGATCAGCTCGGCGCGCTCGGCGTCATAGCGCAGCGGACCCTTGGTCAGCGGGCAGACGAGGATCTCCAGAAGCTTCGGATCGACGCGCGCCTGCGTCTTGCCGTCGGCGGGCGTATCGTCGTGGGGGTGGGCGCTCATGGATCGGGCCTCGCAGTCGGAGAGTGCAGTGTCGGTTGAAGGACGTGGTCGTCAGTGACGCAGCGCGCCGCCGCCGTCGCCCTCGTGGCCGTCGAGAATGGCCATCTCGACCAGGGCGATCAAGAGCTTCGCGCGCTCCGGCAGGTCCGGCGTCTCCAGAAGGGCCTGCTTTTCGCTGGCTGAGAAGGGGCAGATCATGGCCAGCGAGGTGACCAGCCGTTCGTCCGGCGTCCCGTCGATGGCCTTCCAGTCGACCGACAGCCCCTGCATCCTGAAATAGCCCTTCAGCCCGGCCAGCAGACGCGCGCGATCCAGCCCGCAGCCGTCGGCCCCGCCGCGCTCCAGCGGGTCGATCAGGTCGCCGGAGAAGCGGTCCCAGTCCGCGGCGACGCGGCGGTAGCCGCGCTGGCCCTCCAGCTCCCGCATGATCGCGAAGCGGCTGACGCCGGTCAGGGTGATCAGGTAGCGGCCATCCTCCGTCTCGGCGAAGCTGGTGATCCGCCCGGCGCAGCCGGTGCCGTAGACCGCCGGCTCGCGCAGGCGGCAGGCGGGGTCGGTCGGCTGGACCATGCCGATCATGCGGTCGCCGGCCAGCGCGTCCTCGACCATCGCGAGGTAGCGCGGCTCGAAGATGTTCAGCGGCAGACGCCCGCGCGGCAGCAGCAGGACTCCCGCAAGCGGGAAGATCGGGAGCTGCCGCGGCAGGCGGTCCGTTGACGGGTCGATGGGGTTCCGGCTCATGCGACGAATATAGAACCCCCGGGCACGGCGAACAGAGCGATCACGAACGAAGCGGCCGCGAACGACAACGGCCCGCGGCCGCCCCCGTGATCAGCGGAACAGGATCGAGGACAGCCGGCGGCGGCTCTGCACCGTCAGCGGATCGGTCGGGCCGAAGGCCTCGAAGAACTTGACGAGCTGCTTGCGGGCGGCCTCGTCGTTCCAGGCGCGGTCGCGGCGCACCAGCTCCAGAAGCTCGTCCACCGCGGCCTCGCGCTTGCCGGCGGCGAACAGCGCGAGCGCGAGGTCGAAGCGGGCCTCGTGGTCGTCGTGGTTGTGGGCGACCTTCTCCATCAGCTCCGGGATCGGGCCGGCGTTGGCGGCCTGCTCGGCGACCTCCAGCGCGCTGCGCACCGCGGCGATCTCCTTGTCCTTGGCGATCTGCTCCGGCACCTTGTCGAGCATCTGCTTGGCGCGGGCCAGGTCGTCGTTGACGATCAGGCAGCGGACCAGCCCGGCGTAGGCGGCGGCGTTCAGGTTCTCCGGATCGGCCTGCAGGATTTCGCCGTAGATCTCCGAGGCGGTCTGGGTGTCGCCGGCCTCCAGCGCCTCCTTGGCCTGGGCCATCGCCTCCTCCAGGATGTCGCCCTCGCCGCCGCCCGCGGCGCCGGCCAGCTTCACCAGCTTCTCCACGAAGGCCTTGATCTGCGACTCCGGCAGGGCGCCCATGAAGCCGTCCACCGGACGCCCCTGGAAGAAGGCGTAGACCGCCGGGATCGACTGCACGCGGAGCTGCGAGGCGATCATCGGGTCCTTGTCGGTGTCGATCTTGACCAGCCGCACCTTGCCCTTCGCGGCCAGCACCGTCTTTTCCAGGATCGGGCCGAGCTGCTTGCACGGGCCGCACCAGGGCGCCCAGAAATCGACGATCACCGGCACGGACTGCGACGCCTCGATGACGTCGGCCATGAAGGCGCGGTCGCTGCTGTCCTTGATCAGGTCACCGGCAGCGGGAGCGGCACCGGCGGCGGCGGGCTTGTTGGCGGGCGGAATGGAGAACATGGCGGTCACGTATCCCTTTGCGATCTCGCGTGATAGATGAGCGCACGGGGCGCGTTAAGCAAGCGTCGGCTGACAGTCCGGCGGCTCCTCCCCGAAGGGCACGATCAGCGGCTCGTGCCCGCCGGCCCGGAGGAAGCGCAGCAGGTCGGCGGCGGCGATGGCCGTGGTCCGGTCGTTCAGCAGCGGATGGTAGTTCAGCGGGTCGTGGGCCAGCATCTGCTCCTGCAGCACCACCCTCACCCGCCGCTCGCGGTCGTTGACCAGCGCGAAGGGCGTGACCGAACCGGGCCGCACGCCGAGATAACGCCACAGCCGGTCGGCGGAGGCGAAGGACAGCCGCGCCGACCCGATCACCTTGTCGAAGCGGTTCAGTTCCACCCGCGCGTCCTCCAGCGCGACGACCAGCCAGTGCTGCTCCTTCTTGTCCTTCAGGAACAGGTTCTTGCAATGGCCGCCGGGCAGTGCGCCGCGCAGCGCCTTGCTCTCCTCCACCGTGTGCAGCGGCGGGTGGCTGTGGGTCAAAGTGCGGATGCCGAGCGCCGCGAGATGCTCCAGGAGCTGCTCCGGGCTCGTCGGCAGCGGCTCCTCGGCCCTGCCCTCGGGGGTGTCCATGGAGCCATCTTTAGCGGTGCCGGGAAAATTCGTCCAGGCGCTGGAAAAAAGTGAAACATGACGCTTGCATTGCGCCGATCCATGAGTATAGTCCGCCGCACGCCGCCGGACGGCACCGAACAAGGGTCCGAACGGCAGCGAAACGGAGCGCGGGCGTAGCTCAGGGGTAGAGCACAACCTTGCCAAGGTTGGGGTCGAGGGTTCGAATCCCTTCGCCCGCTCCATCTTCCCGGCGGAGGCGATGATCCTCCAGACGGGAAGCAGCACGGTGGATGGAAAGGCTGGACCTTCGGGTGCCGGCCTTTTTCGTTTTTCCCGCCCGGCCATCCCCGATCCCCGTGCGTTGCAAGCCCGCGACCGGCGCCTTCGCTTCTGAAGCCGAGTCTGCACCGCAGCCGGCCGCCGGCCGCGACCGGCGTCTCTCCCCCTGAGTATCCCAACCCCGGCCCAACGCAGCCATACAGGGCGCGCGCCGCCGGAGGCCGCAATCTAAAGACGCGAAATATGACAAACAGCATGCCTTTGTAGGTCATTCCTCGCGCACATACCCCATATGATCGCGTGAATAAATTTACTCTTAGGCAACCTACTTGCGTATGACCTCCGGAAAGACTAAGCTTCAAATACGAAACAAATAGAACTTCTATCCGATTAGGGTTGTATGCACCATGGATGGTCTGGTTGCGTCGGACGGGCTGAGCCCGTGATTTTCCCGGATAGGACGCTCCTGTCCGGCCGGCGTCCGCCGCTCCGGCAACACCGGCCCTCCCCCGCCTGATCGTCACCGGCTCCGCTGTCGTCGCGCTGCGACCGGCGGTGCCGCTGGTCGCGCTTCCAAGCCCCGCTTCGTACAGCCCAGACGACACTCCGTTCAGACGAGAAGAGGTCCCTCCCATGGCTATGCAACGCTACATCGTGAATTTTCCGCGCCTGTCCCCGGACATGCTGGAGATCTGGAAGACGGTCCCCAGCAGCATCGCGTCCGACGTGCAGAACCGCTGCCAGAGCATGGACGCCCGGATCAAGCCCTGCGCACCGGGCATGCGCATCTGCGGGCAAGCCCGCACCGCCGTGTCGATGCCGGGCGACAACAGCATGCTGCTGACCGCCTGCAGCCTGGCCGAGCCGGGCGAGGTGGTGGTGGTCGCCGGCGCCGGCCTGGAAGAGGTGGCGCTGGCCGGCGAATGGGTGGTCCGCGGCTGCAAGTCGCGCGGCCTGGGCGGTCTGGTGATCGACGGCTCCGTCCGCGACCTCCAGGAAATCCGGACCATCGGCTTCCCGGTCTTCGCCAAGGGCTCGGTCCCGCGCGGCCCGCACAAGGCCTTCGGCGGCAAGATGGACGTGCCGGCCGGCGTCGGCGGCATGGTGGTCAATCCGGGCGACCTCATCATCGGCGACGACGACGGGGTGACCGTGGTTCCGCTCGCCGTGATGGACGAGGTGCTGAAGCGCTGCCTGGAGCTGATGGCCAAGGAGAAGATCTGGTCGCAGCAGCTCGACGCCGGCAAGTCGCTGATGGAGGTGCTGGGCGTGCCGGAACCGGAGATCGTCGAAACGCCCACCCTGCGCTGACCCCGGACATCCGCCGGACCACGCGAGCCGGCGGACCGCACAGCCCTTCGAGCCGCCCCCAAGACCGGTTTCCGCCGCCATGACGCTCATCTTTCAAATCGTGCTGCCGATGTTCGTCCTGGTCGCGCTCGGCTTCTACGCCGGGAAATCGGGCAATTTCAGCAACACGGCGGCTCAGGGGCTGTCGCGCTTCCTCGGCATCTACGCCCTGCCCGCGCTGCTGTTCGCGGCGATGGCCAAGGCGAAGATCCCCGATCCCATCGAATGGGGCTTCGTGGCGTCCTTCTTCGTCGCGGCCTTCATCATCTTCGGGCTGGGTGCCGCCTGGATGCTGTCCATCCGGCGGAAGGACGAGGCGGCGATCGGCGGCTTCGCCCCCTCCTTCTCCTCCATCGGCCTGCTCGGCGCGCCGATCCTGATGGACGCCTACGGATCGTCGGTGGCCATCCCGGTGATGCTGCTGATCCTGTTCCAGTCGCCGCTGCTCTTCACAACGGCGACGATGATCGCCGAGGCGCAGCGGACGGCCGGCGGACGGCCGGTCGCCGCCGCGGTCAACGCCGTCAAGGCGACCCTGCTCAGCCCGATGATCCTGTCAATCGTCGTCGGGATGGGCTTCAACCTGACCGGCGTCCATGTGCCGGACGCGGTCATGAAGGCGGCCGACTACGCCGCCGCCACCGTGCTGCCCTGCGCCTGCTTCACGCTCGGCACCGCGCTGTCCTTCGGAAAGCTGTCGGGCAAGTTCGGACAGGCGCTCGTCCTGGCGGTGATGAAGACGGTCCTGCACCCGGTGCTGACCTGGGTCCTGGCGGTGGAGGTCTTCCACCTGCCGCCGGACTGGCTGGCTCCCGCCGTGACCGCGGCGGCGCTGCCCATCGGCGTCAACGTCTACGCCTTCGCCGAGCGCTACCAGACGGGGCGGGAGCTGGTGTCCATGTCGCTGCTGCTGTCCACCCTGATGTCCCCGATCTCGATTTCCGTCGCCTTCATGGTGGCGATGGGCTGACGCGGTCATTTCGCCGCAGGCAACTTTCATTATGCGTCCATTTGACGCTTATCACGCACGCCTGATCGCGCGGAACTCCAAGAAACCACGCCAGATAGAAAGCATTCGTCGAAAATCGCTGTGATTTCCGGATAACCGCACCGGTCAGCACGATTGATACACGAATAGAGACTCTGTATCTTCCACTTTGAAGCGTCAAAGCCGCTTCCATCGGGTCGATTTGACAGCGTTGGGCCTATGAACCGCTCCTTTTCGCGAGAATGGCGACCGAACTCCGCCGCTGTGCCGGCAATGGGATCGGCCATCCACGAAGACAGACATACCGAAGTATGTGTTCATCCAATACAAGGCGATGACGGATCTTCGTGTCGTTCGTGACCCAACATTTCAATGCCGTCAAAATCAATGACCGCCGATCTTTACGAGAATTTCAGAAAAGGAGCCCCAGCCTGTGTCCGCATCGGGACGGGCGGGATCTCCCGGGACCCCACCGCGTCCGCGGCCAAGGGGGTCTTCCGCAATAACGCAGGAAAGAAGGGCATCCAGATGATCATTCGCAGCAAGTTCCTGGCGCTGGCGACCGGGACCCTGGCGCTGGCCATGTCGACGACCGCTCTGTCGACGGCCCGGGCCGCCTATCCCGAGAAGCCGATCACCGTGGTCGTCGCCTACGACGCCGGCGGATCGACCGACGTGACCGCGCGCCTGCTGGCTCCCTTCATCGAGAAGCATCTGGGCGGCACCCGGATCGAAGTGGTGAACAAGCCGGGCGCCGGCGGCGAGATCGGCTTCGCGGCCATCGCCGACGCCGCACCGGACGGCTACTCCATCGGCTTCTGCAACACGCCGAACATGGTGTCGATCCCGATCGAGCGTCAGGCCCGCTTCTCGGCGGACCGGCTGGACCCGCTGGTCAACGTCGTCGACGATCCCGGCGTGTGGAGCGTTCCCGGCGACAGCGCCTTCAAGACGCTGAAGGACGTCGTGGAGCACGCCAAGGCCAACCCGAACACCGTCACCGTCGGCACCACCGGCGTGGGCTCGGACGACCAGCTCGCCATGCTGCTGGTGCAGCGCCAGGCGGGCGTGCAGTTCACCCACGTGCCCTTCTCCGGCTCGGCCGCCAACTACAAGGCGATGCTCGCCAAGAAGATCCAGATCAGCGGCCAGAATCTCGGCGAGGGGCTGCGCGGCCAGGCCTCCGACCAGATCCGCGTGCTCGGCGTGATGAGCAAGGAGCGCTGGAAGGCCGCCCCGGACATCCCGACCTTCGCGGAGCAGGGCTACCCGGTTCTGATGGCCTCGCTGCGCGGCGTCTGCGCGCCGAAGGGCCTGCCCGCCGACATCCGCGCCAAGCTGGTGGACGCCGTCACCAAGGCCGCCACCGATCCGGAGTTCGTAACGAAGGCCGAGGCGAAGGAGACCTTCCAGCCGCTGCGCGTCCTCAGCCCCGACGCCTTCGCGGCGGAGCTGAAGCAGCTCGACACCGAGCTGAAGTCGCTGTGGCAGTCGTCGCCCTGGCTGAAGTGATCCGGGGCTGAAGCGACCCGGGCGGGCTGGTCCGTCCGGGTCCGGCCCGTCCCCGCAACCGCCCGCCGCCGGCCGCCGGCCGGCGCCGGGTGCGGTTCCAGCCCCCATGACCATCCGGCTGACCATCCGGCGCCAACGGACCGGCCAATGGCTGAAGCAGGTGCTCCATGACTTTCCTCAATCACCTCCACATTCCCACCAAAATGGGAATCCCGGCGGCGACAGCGATCCTGGGCATGCTTGCCATCGCGTTGCTCGGCGGCTCCGCCATCACGGAACAGTCACGCCTGCTGGACACGCTGTTCAACCGCTCCTTCACGCGGGAAGCGGATGTCCAGGCGTTGACCGACACGCTGACCGTCGCCCACGCCGGCCTCTACCGGACGGTGATCCTCAGCACCGCCAACGCCTCCCCCAAGGCGGTCGAGGATGAGGCGAAGGCGCTGACCGAACAGCTCTCCAGGCTGAAGGTCCAGGCGGACAAGATGAAGGGCCAGTCGGCCGCGACCGAGGAGGAGGGGCAGATCCTCCAGCGCTTCGGTTCCGACACCGCCGCCTACCAGGCGAAGGTGACCAGCTTCCTCGATCTGCTGAAGATGGGCGTCGATCCGCTCGACTTCCTGCAGGAGGTCCAGGCGGCCTACGGGCGGCTGAACGGCACCTCCCGCGATTACCTGACCTACCAGCGCCAGCAGTCGGCCGACGCCTACGCCAACGTGAACGCGTCGGTCGACGCGACCACCCAGGCCTTCATCGCCTCGGCGATCGTCGCCCTGCTGATCACGGTGGGCGTGGCGCTGTTCATCGGCTTCAACATCGCCCGTCCGGTGGTCCGCCTGACCACGGTGATGGAACGGCTGGCCCAGGGCCGGCTGGAGGACGAGGTGCCCGCCGCCGAGCGCGGCGACGAGATCGGCCAGATGGCCCGCACCGTCCGCGTCTTCAAGGAGAACGCGCTGCGCGTCCAGGAGATGGCCCGCGAGCAGGAGGCCATGCGCACCCGCGCCACCGAGGAGCAGCGCCGGGCCATGAACAGCCTCGCCGCCGACCTGGAGGCGTCGGTCAAGGCGATGATGGGCGAGGTGGTGCGGTCCGCCGACTCCATGCGCGGCGAAGCCAACGTCATGCTGGAGAACGCCCGGCAGACCAGCCACCACAGCGATTCGGTCGCCCACGCCGTGCAGGAGGCGACGAGCGAGGTGGAGAGCGTGGCCGCCGGCGCCGAGCAGCTCCGCGCCTCCATCGACGAGATCACCCGCTCCATCACCCAGTCGACCCAGCTCGCCCGCGGCGCGGTGGACGAGGCCGGGCGGACCGACTCGATCGTCCAGGGCCTCAGCGAGGCCAGCCGGAAGATCGAGGAGGTGGTCGGCCTCATCAACAACATCGCCGGCCAGACCAACCTGCTGGCACTGAACGCCACCATCGAGGCGGCCCGCGCCGGCGAGGCCGGCAAGGGCTTCGCCGTGGTGGCGCAGGAGGTCAAGAGCCTCGCCAACCAGACCGCCAAGGCGACCGACGAGATCGGCGCGGAGATCGCGGCGGTGCAGGCGGCGACGACCGCGGCGGTCAACGCCATCCGCGCCATCGTCAACACCATCCGGCAGGTGGACGAATCGCTCAGCACCGTCGCCGCGGCGGTGGAGGAGCAGGACGCCGCCACCCGCGACATCAGCGAGCGCTCGCAGCGCGCCGCCACCGACACGGTGGCCGTGCTCCAGGAAATGCGGCTGGTGCAGCAGGCGGCGGAGACCACCGGCCATTCCGCCGGCGCCGTCCAGACCACGACGGAGGAGCTGTCGCGCAGCTTCAACCGGCTGGACAACGAGATCGAAGCCTTCATCACCCGCATCACCGCGGCCTGACCCGCACCGCCCACGAAAAAGGCCCCTCTTCCACGTGGAAGGGGCCTTTCCCATGCGGCCTTTTCCGTTGGGTTTTCCCCGATCACTTCAGCCAGGGGAACTCGCGCCAGAGGTTGCGGAAATCGCCGTCCAGCTCCTTCAGCTCCGCCGAGAAGGCTTCCGAATCGAGGATGCGCAGCGGTTGGTAGGTGTCGCGGGCCTTGCTCTGAAAGTCCGGATCGTTGGCGGCCTTGGTCACCGCATCGACCAGCTTGGCGCGGATCTCCGGCGGCAGGCCCTTCGGCGCGCCGACGCCGCGCAGCGACGCCATGGTGATGTTGTAGCCCAGTTCCTTGAAGGTCGGCAGGTCGGGCGCCATGTCCCAGCGCTGCGTGCTCATCACGCCCAGGATGCGGATGTTGTCGCCGCCGGCCTTGCCGCGCAGCCCCTCCCCCAGGTTTTGGCCGCAGATCTGGGTGTGGCGGCCGAGCATGGAACGGTAGTTCTCCGCGCTGCCCGGAAACGGCACATGGGTGAAGCGGACGTTGGCCTGCCGCTGGAGCAGCAGCATGCCCAGATGGTCGTCCGACCCGACGCCGGTGGAGCCCAGCGTGATGGTGTTCGGGTTGGCTTTTGGCCTGGGCGACCAGATCCTCCACCGTCTTGTAGGGGCTGTCGCCGTGGACCGTCATGATGCCCGGGTCGTCGACGATGTTGACCAGCGGGTCCAGCCGGTCGAGCGTGAAGCGGGCGTTGCGCTCGATCGGGATGGTGACGACGTTCGGCGTGTTGATGAAGCCGATGGTGTAGCCGTCCGGCGTGGCGTCGGCGATGGCCGCGAAGCCGATCTCCCCACCGGCGCCGCCGCGGTTCATCACCACGATCCGCGCGCCGCCGCCCAGATACTTCTCGATGAAGGGCGCCAGCATGCGCGCGGTCACGTCGGTCGATCCGCCGGCCCCATAGGCGACGATCATGGTGATCGGCTTCTCGGGATAGGCGGCCTGGGCGGCGGTCGCGCCCAACATCAGGGCACAGGAGGTCAAAAGAGTGGAAAAGAAACGTCTGGCTTTCATGGTCGGCTCCGCCAAATGCTGCCGCAAGATCACCACAACGGAGCGCCGCCAAGGAGCGCGCCCCCGCGGTATCGGTTGCACAATTCATAGTAACACGATTTATCGTACACAATAGTATTTAAGGCGCAACCAGAGTGAGAGAAATGGACACATTGCCGCGCCGTTCATCGTCACCGAAAGGCGACGGCAAAACGGCCTTTCCACCTGGGAAAGGCCGTTCAGTCACGTTCCGTCTCGCGGCGACGGGGATCAGTTGATCGGTTCGGCGCGGTTGCCGAACAGGGCGCGCAGCTTGCGCCCGATGGCCGCCACCAGCATGCCCTGGTTGCCGCCCTCCGGCTTGGGGAACCAGTCCGGCTCCTCGGCCTGGATGCGGCGGACCACCGTCAGGAACGCCTCGACCACCAGCGGGTCGAAGTCCTTTCCCGCCCGCTCGGCGATCCAGGTGATGGCGTGCTCCACCCCCAGGCCTTGCGGTATTGGCGGTCGGTGATGAGGGCGTCGAACACGTCGGCCACGGCCATGATCCGCGCCGACACCGGGATGGCACCGCCGCGCAGCCCTTCCATGTAGCCCGACCCGTCGTAGCGCTCGTGGTGGTAGCGGGCGATCTCCGCGGCGATGGACAGCAGGCTGCGCCCGCGCAGCGGCAGCGCCGCCTCGCTGAGGATGCGGTGGCCGATCACGGTGTGGCGCTGGATGGCGGCCATGTCGTTGTTCGCCAGCTCGCCCGGAATGCCCAGCGTCTCGTCCGACACGCTCAGCATGCCGACGTCGTGCAGCAGGGCGGCCAGCCCGACCTTCTCCACCAGCTCCTCGTCCAGCTCGTCGGCGAAGCGGCCATGGACGCGCAGCTCGCGTGCGATGTCGCCGACCAGCCGCTCGATGCGCTGGAGATGGCCGGCGGCGGCGTTGTCCTTGTATTCGGCGAGCGACCCCATGGCGAGGACGGTGGCCTTCTGGGCGGTGTTCAGCTCCTCGAACAGCAGGGCGTTCTCGAAGGCGATGGAGCATTTGTTGCGGAACAGCTCCAGCAGCTGCCATTCGCGCGCGGTGCCCTCGTTGTTGTGGCCCTCGACGTAGATCATGCCGATGATGCCGCCATGGGCGCGCAGCCGCAGGGCGCAATAGCCCGGCTCCACGATGGTCTCGGAACTCGGGCTCAGCCGCTCCAGGGCCGCGGCCACGTTGGGCTCGCCCAGCTCGGCGACGTCCACGTCCTTCCACTTGGCGAAGCGCCCGGTGGAGGCGCGGACGCGGATGCGGCGGTCGCGCGGCAGCGTGTCGCCCTGGATGCACAGCAGGGCGTGCCGCCCGATGCCCAGCAGCCCGACGACGCGCGGCAGGATGTTGGGGAACAGCACGTCCGGGGTGCGCATCTCCAGCAGGCCGGTGGTCGCCACCAGCATGCGGGCCAGCGCCTTGCGCCCGGCCGCCTGGGTCCCTGCAGGTTGGTGAAGGCGCGCAGCCGCGGCACGACGGCGGTGCGCAGCGCGCGCGCCGTCAACCCGTCCTTCAGGCGGTAGTCGCTGACGTCGTGGCCCTCCACCACCTCCTCCTCCGGCGCCCGCTCGGGATGGGCGGTGCAGACCAGGATGCGGACGCGGCTGTTCCCCAGATCCTTGCGGATGTGGTCGATGAAGGCGAGCCCTTCGGGCGGCCCATCCGCCGCCGGGTCCAGCACCGGCTCCAGCAGGACGGCGGCGGTGTTGGGGTTGCGGTACAGCGCCTCCCGCGCCTCGGCGGCGGTCGCGGCGGTCAGCACCGTCACCGGCGCGCCATCCAGCGCGAAGCCGTCGAGCGCGGCGCGCGTCAGCCCGGCCAGCGCCGGATCGGGATCGACCACGAGGACATGCAGGCGGGGCTTGGCGGGCGGAACCGGGATGGCCTCCGGCGGGCGGGAGTCGTCGTTGGTCATGACCGTCTCGATGGTTGCGCGCCATGAGCACGCCTGCACAAAAATACGCCCACTTTCCGACTCATTCAACTTTCATCGATTTGGATGCGAAGGGCTTCTCCGTAATAACCGCCTCTTCCGGTTACGCCCCTCCGCCTGTTGCCTGTTGCGGCAAATCGGCTACCCTCTGCCTACAACGGCGGCAAACCGCCGCAAAAAATCAGGGAAGGATTGGAGCGATGGCTCTCAGGGCCGAACAGCTCAAGGACGAGCTGACCGAAGAGGTCGTGCGGCAGGTTCGCGAGCGGCTGGGCCGCAGCCGCGCGGCACCGGCGGAGCGCTTCGTACGGCAGTTCTACGACAACGTCCCGCCCGACGACATCATCCAGGCTCCGGCGGAGCAGCTCTATGGCGCGGCGCTGGCCATGTGGCAATGGGGCCAGCAGCGCGAGGCGGCGGACCGCGCCAAGGTCCGCGTCTACAACCCCCGCGTCGAGGAGCATGGCTGGCAGTCCCACCGCACGGTGGTGGAGATCGTCAACGACGACATGCCCTTCCTCGTCGATTCGGTGACCGCCGAGCTGAACCGCCAGGGGCTGACCGTCCATCTGGTCATCCACCCCGTGGTGCGGGTCAAGCGCGACGCCGACGGCCAGCTCGTGGAGCTGTACGAGCCCGCGGCGGCCCCCACCGACGCGGCCCCCGAATCCTTCATGCATGTGGAGGTCGGCGCGGTCACCGGCGCCGCCGCGCTCGACCAGGCCCGCGAGGGGCTGGAGCGCGTGCTGGCCGACGTGCGCGCCGCCGTCGCCGACTGGCGGGCCATGCGCCAGCAGGTGCGCGCCGCCATCGTGGAGGCCGACTGCGCCCGCGCCGCCGTCCCGGCCATCATCCCCGACGACGAGGTGGACGAGGCCAAGGCCTTCCTGTCCTGGGCCGACGACGACCATTTCACCTTCCTCGGCTACCGCGAGTACCGCTTCGAAAGCGGCGCCGACGGGGCGGACTCCTCGCTGGGGCTGGTCGCCGGCAGCGGTCTGGGCATCCTGCGCGACGACTCCGTCACCGTCTTCGACGGGCTGCGCAACTACGCCACCCTGCCGCCCGACGTGCGCGACTTCCTGCGCAACCCGCGCGTCCTGATGGTGACCAAGGGCAACCGCCCCTCCCCCGTGCACCGCGCGGTGCCGATGGACGCCTTCCTCATCAAGCGCTTCGACGCCGAGGGGCGGATCATCGGCGAACGGCTGGTCGCCGGCCTCTTCACCTCCGTCGCCTACAACCGCAGCCCGCGGGAGATCCCCTATCTCCGCCGCAAGGTCGCGGAGGTGATGGATCTGGCCGGCTTCGACCCGCAGGGCCATGACGGCAAGGCGCTGCTGCACATCCTGGAGACCTACCCGCGCGACGAGCTGTTCCAGATCCAGGTGCCGGAGCTGCTGGACATCGCGGTCGGCATCCTGCACCTGCAGGAACGGCAGCGGCTGGCCCTGTTCGTGCGCAAGGACCCGTTCGAGCGCTTCGCCTCCTGCCTCGTCTACGTGCCGCGCGACCGCTACGACACCACGCTGCGCCGGCGCATCCAGTCCATCCTGGAGGCCGCCTACGACGGCACCTGCACCGGCTTCACCACGCAGCTGACCGAAAGCGTGCTGGCCCGCCTGCATTTCATCATCAAGACCGAGCCGGGCCGCGTGCCCGCCGTCGACGCCACCGATCTGGAAACGCGGCTGGTCCAGGCGTCGCGCGGCTGGGACGACCATCTGCGCGACGCGCTGGTCGAGGCCCATGGCGAGGAGCAGGGGCGCACCCTGTTCCGCCGCTACGCCGACGCCTTCCCCACCGCCTACCGCGAGGAGTTCAACGCGGAGGCCGCGGTCTTCGACATCGAGCGGATCGAGAAGGCGACGGCCCAGGGCGCGCTGGGCATCAACCTCTACCGCCCGCTGGAGGCCGAGGGCGACGAGCTGCACGTCAAGATCTACCATGAGGGCCGCCCGGTCCCGCTGTCCGACGTGCTGCCCATGCTGGAGCACATGGACCTGAAGGTGATCACCGAGGCCCCCTTCGAGATCGCCATCGCCGGCCACGCCGCCCCGGTGTGGATCCACGACTTCACCGCGCGCTCCCAGAACGGGCTGCCCATCGACTGCGCGATGGTGAAGGAGAAGTTCCAGGACGCCTTCGCCGCCGTCTGGGACGGCCGGATGGAGGATGACGGCTTCAACCGCCTCGTCCTCCGCGCCGGCCTGACCGCGCGGGAGGTGACGGTGCTGCGCGCCTACGCCAAGTACCTGCGCCAGGCCCGCATCCCCTATGGGCAGGACGTGGTGGAAAGCACGCTGGCCGGCCATCCGGCCATCGCGCGCAAGCTGGTCGCCCTGTTCCACAGCCGCTTCGACCCGGCCCGCCGCCCGCAGAACGATCCGGGGCTGGCCGCGGAGATCGAACGCGCGCTCGACGGGGTGAAGAACCTCGACGAGGACCGCATCCTGCGGCGCTTCCTCAACCTGCTGTGCAACACGCTGCGCACCAACGCCTATCAGAGTGGCGCGGACGGGCGGCCCAAGACCTACCTCTCCTTCAAGATCGACAGCCGCAACATCGACGACCTGCCGCTGCCCCGCCCGATGGTCGAGGTGTTCGTCTACAGCCCGCGGATGGAGGGCGTGCATCTGCGCGGCGGCAAGGTGGCGCGCGGCGGCATCCGCTGGTCCGACCGGCGCGAGGATTTCCGCACGGAGATCCTGGGGCTGATGAAGGCGCAGATGGTCAAGAACACCGTCATCGTGCCGGTGGGCTCCAAGGGCGGCTTCGTGGTCAAGCAGCCCGCCGCCGCCGTCCGCCGGGCGCGACGCGGCGCTGGCCGAGGGCATCGCGTGCTACAAGACGCTGATGCGCGGCCTGCTGGACATCACCGACAACCTGGACGCCGAGGGAGCGGTGGTGCCGCCGCCCGAGGTGGTCCGCCACGACGAGGACGACCCCTATCTGGTGGTCGCCGCCGACAAGGGCACGGCGACCTTCTCCGACATCGCCAACTCGGTGTCGGTGGATTACGGCTTCTGGCTGGGCGACGCCTTCGCCTCGGGCGGCTCGGCCGGCTACGACCACAAGAAGATGGGCATCACCGCCCGCGGCGCCTGGGAGGCGGTGAAGCGCCATTTCCGCGAGCTGGGGCACGACATCCAGACGCAGGACTTCTCCGTCGTCGGCGTCGGCGACATGTCGGGCGACGTCTTCGGCAACGGCATGCTGCTGTCGAAGCACATCCGCCTGCTCGCCGCCTTCGACCACCGGCACATCTTCGTCGATCCCGACCCCGACGCCGCGCGGCGCTGGGAGGAGCGGCAGCGCCTGTTCGAGCTGCCGCGCTCCTCCTGGGCGGACTACGACGCGTCGCTGCTGTCCGCGGGCGGCGGCGTCTTCGACCGCTCCGCCTAAGTCGCTGGAGCTGACGCCGGAGATCCGCCAGCGCTTCGGCATCGCCAAGGACCACGTCACCCCGCTGGAGCTGATGCAGACCCTGCTGAAGGCCGAGGTGGACCTGCTGTGGTTCGGCGGCATCGGCACCTACCTGAAGGCGGCGGAGGAGACCAACGCCGAGGTCGGCGACAAGGCCAACGACGCGCTGCGCATCGACGGGCGCGACGTGCGGGCCAAGGTGGTCGGCGAGGGCGCCAACCTGGGCGTCACCCAGCGCGGCCGGATCGAGGCGGCGCGGCACGGGGCTGCGGCTGAACACCGACGCCATCGACAATTCGGCGGGCGTCGACACCTCCGACCATGAGGTGAACATCAAGATCCTGCTGAACGACGTGGTCGTCCGCGGCGACATGACGCTGAAGCAGCGCGACCAGCTGCTCGCCGCCATGACCGACGAGGTGGCCGGTCTGGTGCTGGCCGACAACTACCTGCCAGACCCTGGCCCTGACCGTCGCCCGCGCGCAGGGTCCCGACGCGCTGGAGGCGCAGGCCCGGCTGATCCGCGCGCTGGAGAAGGCGGGGCGCCTGAACCGCGCCATCGAGTATCTGCCCGACGAGGAGGAGCTGTCCGCCCGCATGGCCAACCGCGAGGGGCTGACCCGGCCCGAGCTGGCGGTGCTGCTGGCCTACGCCAAGATCACGCTCTACGACGATCTGCTGGCGTCGGACCTGCCGGACGATCCCTTCATGGCCGACGACCTCACCCGCTACTTCCCCAAGCCGCTGCGCAAGGCCCACGCGGAGGCGGTGGGCCGGCACCGGCTGCGGCGGGAGATCATCGCGACCAGCGTCACCAACAGCCTCGTCAACCGCACCGGCCCGACCTTCGTCAAGGAGATGATGGAGAAGACCGGCATGGGCCCGGCGGACGTCGCCCGCGCCTACACCATCGTGCGCGACGCCTTCGGCCTGCGCTCGCTGTGGACGGGGATCGAGGACCTCGACAACGTGGTTCCCGCAGCACTCCAGACCGCCATGATCCTGGAGACGGTCCGCCACATGGAGCGCGCCGCCGCCTGGTTCCTGGCGAGCTGCCCGCAGCCGCTGGACATCGCCCGCGAGACGGAGGCCTTCCGGCCCGGCATCGAGACGCTCCTGGCCGGTCTGGACAACGTGCTGGACGCCGAGGAGACGGCCCGCCTGACCGCCCGCGTCGCCTCCTACCAGGAGCAGGGCGTTCCCGCCGAGCTGGCCCGCCGCATGGCGGCGCTGCCGGTGCTGGCCGCCGCCCCCGACCTCGTCCGCATCGCCGGGCGCACCGGGCGCGGGGTCGCGGACGTCGCCGCGGTCTACTTCATGCTGGGCCGCCGCTTCGGCCTGGAGTGGCTGCGCGACAAGGCCGCCGCGGCGAAGGCGGAGAACCATTGGCAGAAGCAGGCGGTGGCCGCCCTGGTGGACGACCTGTTCGCCCACCAGACCGCGCTGACCACCCGCGTCCTGGAGGCGGTGGACCAGCTTCCCGCGGAAGCCCCCGTGGAGGCCTGGATCGCCCACCGCCGCCCGGTGGTGGAACGGGTGGAGCAGCTGCTGTCCGAGCTGCGCACCCAGCCCAACGTCGACCTGTCGATGCTGGCGGTGGCGAACCGGCAGCTTCGCGGCCTGACGGCGGGGTAAATGGCTTGAAAACCCCTCTTCCGGCCCCCTTCGGGCGGGTCCGGAAGAGGGTTTCCCATGCGTCCAGCCCGCTTTCCGGCTATGGTGCGGCCAATCCAAGGATTGTCCGCCCAACCGGAGCCGCCGAGATGACCGACCCCCAGCCGACCCTGAACGACGCCATCCGCCTGCTGCGGACGAACGATCTGGGCGGGGCGGAGGCGGCCTGCCGGGCGATCCTGGCGACCGACCCGCACAACGCGCAGGCCCTGCACCTGCTGGGTGTCGTCGCCGCCCACACCGGCCATCCCGACGGCGCGCTCGACCTTTTCGCCCTGGCCATCGCCGAGGACGGCAAGGACCCGTCCTTCCACAACAGCCGCGGCAGCCTGCTCTTCCAGCTCGGCCGCGCGGCGGAGGCGGAAGAGGCGTTCCGCGCCGGCATCGCCCTCAACGACCGCCTGCCGGAGCTTCACGGCAACCTGGGCAACGCGCTGAAGGCGCTGGGCCGGCTGGACGACGCCGAGGGCGCCTTCCGCGCCGCCCTGGCCCTGCGCGGCGACGCGCCGGAGATGCACAATTTCCTGGGCACCACGCTGCGCGAGCTGGGCCGGCTGGACGAGGCGGAGGCCGCCTTCCGCGCCGCGCTGGAGCGGGCGCCGGAGTATCTGGAGGCCCGCTACAACCTCGCCGAGGCGCTGAGCACCCGCGGCGCCCTGGAGGAGGCGGAGGAGGCGTTCCGCGTGGTGATCGCGGCGGCGCCCCGCTTCGTCCCCGCCCATGTCGGCCTCGCCCACACGCTGCAGAGCCTCGACCGCGCCAACGAGGCGGTGGAGGCCATCGAGGCCGCCCGCGCCATCGCGCCGGACCATCCGCTGGTCCAGTTCACCCGCCGGCTGATCTATTCCAACGCCGTCCCCGGCTGGCACCTGCCGATGATCAACGACTTCGAGCGCAACGACGCCTACGAGGCGGCGCTGAAGCGCGCGGTGACCCCGGACTCGCTGGTCCTGGAGATCGGCACCGGCTCGGGCATCGTCGCCATGATGGCGGCACGCGCCGGGGCGCGGAAGGTGGTGACCTGCGAGGTGAACCCGATCCTCGCCCGCATCGCCCGCGAGACCGTCGCCAACAACGGCTACGCCGACCGCATCGACGTGGTGCCGAAGCTGTCCACCCGCCTGTCGGTGGGCGAGGGCGGCGACCTGCCGGAGAAGGCCGACGTCTTCGTGTCGGAACTCATCAACATCGGCATGCTGGCGCCGCGCATGCTGTCGGTCCTGCAGCACGCGCGCACGCATCTGGTGAAGCCCGGCGGCGCGATCATCCCGCGCGCCTCGACCGTCTACGCCATGCTGGTGGAGACCCCGGAACTGGCCCGCATCAACCCGGTGAAGACCATCGGCGGCTTCGACATGTCGACCTTCGACGTGTTCCGCTCCCCCGGCTACCAGCAGATCGACCTCGGCGCCGACACCCACACGCCGCTGTCGGCCGCCTTCACCGCGCTCGACTTCGACTTCACCCGCAACATGCCCGAGGAGGGCGCGCGGGAGATCCCTGTGGAGATCACGGCGGAGGGCACCTGCCACGGCGTGGCCTTCTGGTTCGACCTGCAGATGGACGAGGAGGTCACCTACCGCTCCGAAAGCCGGTCGCGGACGAACCACTGGAAGCAGGCGATGACCTATCTGGAGACGCCGATCCGCGTGCGCCCCGGCGACCGGCTGACCATCGTCGCCCGCTACGACAACAACCAGATTTCGTTCGGCGTGGGCGGTTGAGCGGGCGCAGGCCCCGCGTTCGCCCCCGGGCTGGAGCCAGTCGACCGACGCCGAACCGGAGAGGCCCCATGAGCACCGACAAGACGTCCGACCGCATCGCCACCGACATCGCCGTCACGCCGCCGGACCTGTCGGACCTGGAGCGGCAGAAGGCGGAAATCGAGGCGATCCAGGCGCAGATGACGCAGTTGCGCGCCCGGATCGAACAACGTTTGGAAGACCAGCGCCCCACCATCGACCTCGTCCCGGTCCACCTCGACGAATCCTCACCGGCGACGGCGTCCACGGCCATTCGCCCGCGAGACTAGAGCGCGCCCCTTTTGACAACCCTGGCCTGTGCATTATAGGCTGCCATCAACGGTTGGCGGCGGCGAACGCCCGCCTGGATGGTCGGGAGGGTCTCACATGTCGATCACGGCGGCGAACGGGCAAGCGTCGGGTTCAAGCCTCGCCGGTTCCAGCCTCGCCGGTTCCAGCCTTAAGGCGGCCTTGACCGTGCTGAGGGGGCGCCGACAAGGGAACCTCCGCCAACACGGCCGCCGGGCAACCGGCGGCAGCCTCCGACGGCCCGGCCGTCTTCGTCACCCTCTCCGTCGAGGCCCAGGCCTTCATGGCCACCACCACCGCGTCCAAGGCCGGCAAGACCGGAAACGGCGGGGCGGGGGGGACCTTACGCCGCCTATTTCCCGACGCGCGACGGCAAGCCCGCCACGGCGCTGGCGAAGGCGGTGTCCGATCCGGGAGCGGTGTCCAGTTCGGCGGGCCTGAGCGGGCCGGCCATCGCCAAGGACGCCCGCGCCCGCATGGACGCGCAGTACGAGGCCATGAAGGCTGGCGGCAAGCCCTTCGATTTCGACAGCTTCGAGGGCCGCGACTGGTACTCCCTGATGGGCGATCTCGACCGCCGCTCGCTCGAAGCGGTCCGCAGCAACGCCGGCGGCCAGTTCAGCAAGCAGGAACAGGACATCGCCCAATCCATCATGGCGCAGCAGGAAGGGCTGGCCATGGGACTCTACAACGGCCCGATCAGCCAGGAGGCCAGCTTCGTCGATCCGTTCCGCGGCGACGAGGCGGCGCGGCGGAAGGCGAACCTCACCTTCCTGGACGCCGTCGGCCCGGAGGAGAAGGCCTCGACCGAATGGGCGACGCGCCGGGCATCGGCGCAGGTGTCCTACGAAATCCTCACGAGGGAGAAGGGCGAGGAACCGGAAACGCTCGAAAGCGACAACCCGCTGGCAGCGCTGATCAAGCAGGCGATGGACCGGTCGCAATCCGACCCGCTGCGGCACATCCCCAAGACGCCGGAGGAGTTGAAGACGCAGGCCTGGTTCAAGGGCTTCGAGTCCCAACTGGACAGCGCCATCGCCCAAAACACGGCTCAAGGCATCGCCCAGGGCATCGCGCAGGCGAAGGCCACCACGCCGCCGTCAGGGCCCGCCAAACCGGCGTAGCTCCGCCCCCGGTTGGCATTCCCGGCCGCTTTGCCTAGAGTGGGCCATCCCGGACAACAGATGGCCGATCCTTCAGCATGCCCCACACCGCCGAGGCGCCGAGCCGCCGTGCCATCGCGTCCTGGTGCCTCTACGACTGGGCGAACTCGTCGTACAACACCATCATCACGACCTTCATCTTCTCGGTCTATTTCGCCCGCGGCGTGGTCGGGGACGAGGTGGCCGGCGCCTCGCGCTGGAGCGCGGCGCTGACCGTCGCCGGGCTGCTGATCGCCCTGCTCAGCCCCATGCTGGGCGCGGTGGCCGACCGGACGGGACGGCGCAAGCCGTGGATGGCGCTGTTCACCGCCCTGACCGTCGTCTTCTGCGCGGCCCTGTGGTGGGTGAAGCCCGATCCCTCCCACGCGCTGTTCGCCCTGGTCTGCGTGGTCATCGGCACCGTCGCCTTCGAACTGGCGAACGTCTTCTACAACGCCAGCCTGACCGCGCTGGCGCCGCCGCGGATGCTGGGGCGGATTTCCGGCTGGGGCTGGGGCATCGGCTATTTCGGCGGGCTGGCCTGTCTGGTGGTCGCCCTGTTCGTCTTCGTGAAGTCCCCCACCCCGCTGTTCGGCCTGCTGGACACGGCGGAGCAGGCGCCGGTGCGCGCCACGGCCCTGCTTGCCGCCGCCTGGTACGGGCTGTTCGCCCTGCCCTTCTTCCTGTTCGTTCCGGACGTGCCGGCGACCGGCCTCGGCATCCGGCAGGCGGCGCGGGAGGGGATGGCGACGCTGCGCCGGACGCTGGCGGAGACGCGCAAGTACCGCAACACGCTGCGCTTCCTGATCGCCAGCGCGATCTACCGCGACGGCATCAACACCATCACCGCCTTCGGCGGCATCTTCGCCGCCCACGCCTTCGGGATGAGTTTCGAGGAGATCCTGCTCTTCGCCATCGCCCTGAACGTGGTGGCCGGCGTCGGGGCCATCGGCTTCGCCTGGGTGGACGACCGGATGGGGGCCAAGCCGACCATCCTGGTCAGCCTGATCGGCCTGACCGCCTTCGGCGTGCCCCTTCTGCTGGCGACGGAGAAGGCGTGGTTCTGGGTGCTGGCCCTGGGGCTGGGCGCCTTCTTCGGGCCGGCGCAGGCCGCCGGGCGGTCGATGATGGCGCGGCTGGCCCCGCCGGGCATGGTGGGGGAGATGTTCGGGCTCTACAGCCTGACCCGGCCGCATGGCCGGCTTCGTCGGGCCGCTCGCCTTCGGGCTGGCCACCACGCTGTTCGACAGCCAGCGGGCCGGCATGGCGAGCGTTGTGGCTTTCTTCGTGATCGGTTTTGGGCTTATGCTGGCGGTTCGGGAGCCGGCACCGGGCGATGCGAATACGGTGCGACAGTCCGCCGCGGCATGACGGCGGATTCACCCAGCGGAAGCTGCTAACTTGCCTTTTGCTGCGACGCACAACGAACTTGGCGCGGAGGGCGGAACGGACATGTTGCACATCAAGGACATCGAGGCCTTCGCGCACATCAACGAGGCGCTGGCCCGCGACCACGCCGCGGCGCGTGGGGAAAAAGCGACTCGGCGGGGCATCCTTCGCCCCATCATCCCGCAATGCATCCGGCGATGCTGATCGCCATGGCGGCGACCGGGCGCCTGAAGCCGGAAGACGGTGCGGACGGGAAAACGACGCAGGCCGAAGCCGCCGCCATGCTGGCGCGGCTGATGGGGGCGCGGCGGAGGTAAAGGGTTCTGGGGGGCTGCGTACTTGCCCCTCCCGGCCCTCCCCGCTTCGCAGGGGAGGGAGAATGGTCCCCTCCCTGCGTAAGCGGGGGGAGGGGGGGGGGTTAGGGTGGGGGCAATGGAAGCGCCCCCCGCCCGTCTCAGTGCCGGAAGTGCCGCATCCCCGTCAGCACCATCGCCAGACCCTTTTCATCGGCGGCGGCGATGACGTCGTTGTCGCGGATCGAGCCGCCGGGCTGGATCACCGCCGTCACGCCGGCCTCCGCCGCGGCCAGCAGGCCGTCCGCGAAGGGGAAGAAGGCGTCCGAGGCGACCACCGAGCCCTTGGTCAGCGGCTCGCTCAGACCGGCGGCCTTGGCGGCCTCCGCCGACTTGATGGCGGCGATGCGCGCCGAATCGACGCGGCTCATCTGACCGGCGCCGACGCCCACCGTGGCGCCGTTCTTGGCGTAGACGATGGCGTTCGACTTCACGTGCTTGGCGACGCGGAAGGCGAAGAGCAGGTCGGCCAGCTCCTGCTCGGTCGGGGCGCGCTTGGTCACCACCTTCAGGTCGGCGGGGTGATGCGGCCGTTGTCGCGGTTCTGCAGCAGGAAGCCGCCGGACAGCTGCTTCACCATCATCCCCGGCTCGGCCGGGTTCGGCACGTCCTTGGTCAGCAGGACGCGCAGGTTCTTCTTGGTGGCGAGCAGGGCGCGGGCCGCGTCGTCGGCGTCCGGGGCGATCACCACCTCGGCGAACAGCTTGCGAGATCTCCTCCGCCGTGGCGGCGTCCAGCGGGCGGTTGACGGCGATGATGCCGCCGAAGGCGCTGACCGGGTCGCACAGCAGGGCCTGCTTGTAGGCGTCGAGCAGGGTCGCCCCCTCGGCCACGCCGCAGGGGTTGGCGTGCTTGATGATGGCGACGGCCGGGCGCTCGAACTCGGCGACCAGCTCGAAGGCGGCGTCGGTGTCGTTCAGGTTGTTGTAGGACAGCTCCTTGCCCTGGAGCTGGATCGCCGTCGCCACACCCGGACGCTGCTCGCCGGTGACGTAGAAGGCCGCCTGCTGGTGCGGGTTCTCGCCGTAGCGCAGGGTCTGGCTGAGCTTGCCCGACAGGGTGGTGCGCGGCGGGAAGGTCTCGCCGAGCTGGCCGGCCAGCCAGGAGGAGATGGCCGCGTCGTAGGACGCCGTGCGGGCGTAGGCGCGCTGGGCCAGGGTGCGGCGGAGCGTCAGCGTGACGGCGCCGTCATGGGTCGCCAGCTCGTCCAGGACCGCCTCGTAATCCTCGGGGTCGGTGACGACGGTGACGAAGTCGTGGTTCTTGGCCGCGGCGCGGATCATCGCCGGGCCGCCGATGTCGATGTTCTCCACGCAGTTGGCGTAGTCGGCGCCCTTCGACACCGTCGCCTCGAACGGGTAGAGGTTCACCACCACGAGGTCGATCGGCGGGATGTCGTGGGTGGCCATCGCCTCGGCGTGGATGTCGCGGCGGGCCAGGATGCCGCCGTGAACGCGCGGGTGCAGCGTCTTGACGCGCCCGTCCATGATCTCCGGGAAGCCGGTGTGGTCGGAGACCTCCTTCACCGGGATGCCGGCCTCGGCCAGCCGCTGGGCGGAGCCGCCGGTCGACAGGATCTCCACGCCCTTGGCCGCCAGCGCCTGGCCAAGCGCGACGAGGCCCGTCTTGTCGGACACGGAGATCAGCGCGCGCGTGATGCGGACGAGATCGGGGGCGGGCGAGTGGGCGACGTTCGGCGGGCTCATCGGGGCATCCTGGCTGTCATGGAACCGGCTGCGGCGGACCGGGCATGGGAAGACGGGGCTCGGGAAGACGGGACCTGACCGATCCGGAAAAGCGAAACACCCCGCTTCGTCACCCCCGCCCGGGCGGGGATCACGGTCGCAGGGCGAACACTCCACAGAGTCTCAAAACAGGCACCGATCCGTATTCCCACGGCCTGTCCGCCGCGGATGCGCGCGGTTTACCCCCCTTGCGCTCGCGGCGCAAGGCCCATTTCACCGTCTTGATGGCGGGGCCGGTATGTCCGGAGATGGCGATCTGGGTGGTCCGCCGCGGTTCGTCGCCGCTGCCCAGATAGATGCTCTCCTCCAGCTCCAGCGTGCCGCCCGAGGCGCGCAGCCGCCGCCAGGCGGCCCCGCTCGGCAGCTTCAGCTGCACCTGCCCGCCCTGGACGGGGGTCGCCTGGACCGCGGGGTGCAGGTGGAAGCGGATGGTGAAGGGCCGCGGTTCCGGCGTGGCGCCGATCACCGGCTCCAGCATGTCCTCGCCGCGCAGGTCCTCGCCGTTTTCCGCCAGATAGACGCGGCGGCGGTGCAGATAGCCGAAGTTGCGGCTGTAGCCGTTGTGGGTGGCGACGACCAGCACCGCCCCGTCGTTCTCCTGCCGCTCGCAGCCGACGTGCGAGGGGCGGCGGCCCAGTCCGCCCTCCTCGATCACCTCCGACGAGTTGGTCTCGGCCAGCACGACGGTGGAATGGGCGGCGGTGCCGGCCAGCGCGGCGCGCCAGGGGCCGGTCTTCACCGGATGGGCGCCGCAATTGACGATCAGCCGCTCCTTGCCGACCGACATCTCCAGCGACAGGGTGCCGGCGTGGGCGGTGGCGTCCAGCCCGGTGACCGGCGGCACGCCGGTGTCCATCAGCACCATGGTCCGCCCGGCGATCAGCCGCTCGAAGCCGGTGTGCGGCGCGCTCTTCAGCGGGCGTCCGCGGGCGTCGGCCTGGGCCAGCACCGTGTCGACCAGCGCCGCGTCCTCCTCCCGCCCGCCGTTGAACAGGGCGAGGCCGCCGTCGCCGTGGCGGAAGAAGCGCAGGGCCGGGGTCATGCGGTCGATGGCGTGCTGCAGCGCCTCCGGCACGTCGGCGCGGGCGGTGCGCAGGACCGACCGCATGTCGATCAGGTCGCGCAGGATGCGGAGCTGCACGGAGGGGCAGCGCTCGATATGGCCGCCGTCCGGCAGGATCTGGCGCGGCAGCTCGCGTTCCAGCAGCTTCAGCGCGTCCTGCCCGACGCGCTCGTGCTCCGGCAGGCAGAAGCCGCCGTAGACAAGGCCCTTGGCCGCGGTGACCAGCGCCTTGCCGTCCAGCGCGCCGGGCACCACGCGGGTCAGATGCTTGACCTGCCGCGCGAGGCTGTCGAAGACCGCGGCGCGGAACTCGTCGTCGGCGGAGGCGCAGTAGAAGTCATGCAGGCCGATCCAGGCGGCGATGCGGGCGCCCAGCACCTCCGGCGCCCAGGTCTGGGCGTTCCAGCCGCCGTTGTGGTCCAGCCAGGACAGCACCAGCGACCGGGCGCGCCGCCGCGCCGTGTCGCCGCCAACCGCCCGCAGGTCGCGCAGCCAGTCGAAGCCGTGCAGGGCGTCCTGCCAGACGGCGCTGCCGGCCCGCCAGTTCGGCGCGCCGTGGGCGTCGGCCGCCGCCGCTTGTCCTCCGAAGCGGAAGACGCCGGCCAGGATCGCCGAGCCTTCCCCGGCGTCGCCCGGCCAGGGGTCCGGCGGCACGGCGGACAGGGCGGTCGGCGCGCGGCCGCCCAAGGTCAGCTTGTAGATCGGGTTGCCGAAGGCGATCTGCGCGACGCCGTCCCGCAAGCGGCCCATTTTCCCACGCCCGGCGCTCATCGGCTCACCCCGTCACGCGGCAGGGGGGAGGCGATGGCCGGCGCTTCGCTGAAGGCATTCGGGCGATCGGGGGGATGCATCCTGTTGTCGTATCAAATTCGCCTCGACCCCCGCAAGCCGGTGGTGCCCTAATCGTGCAGCCGTCGCAGCCGTGCCACGAAGAACCCGTCGATCCCTCCGAGGTCCCCGAGCATGCCCGGCAGGGATCGTACCTCACCGCGCTCGTTGATCAACTCGGCCAAATTGCCATCCCCCGCATGCCCGCCGCCCAAGCCGCCGCCCAGATCTCCAGGCGTGATGGGCAGGCGCTCGACCCGCTTGTCGCGGGCCAGGATGCGGTCGATCTGCGCCTCGCCCTCCTCCGGCTGGATGGAGCAGGTGCAATAGACCAGCGTGCCGCCCGGCTTCACCAGATCGACGGCGTGGGCCAGCAGGCGGCTCTGCGCCTTGGCCAGCTTGGCGATGTCCTCCGGCGTCTTCACGCGCAGGATGTCGGGGTGGCGGCGGATCGCCCCGGTGGCCGAGCAGGGGGCGTCGAGCAGCACCGCGTCGGCGGGCTGGTCCGGCGTCCAGGTGGCGGCGTCGGTCGCCAGCACCTCCGCCGACAGGTTGAGGCGGGCCAGATTCTCCCGCACCCGCTCCAGCCGCTTGGCGGAGCGGTCGACCGCCGTCACCCGCGCGCCCTGCGCGACGAGCTGCGCGGTCTTGCCGCCGGGGGCGGCGCACAGGTCGTAGGCGCTCTTGCCCGCCAGATCGCCGAACAGCTTGGCCGGCAGCGAGGCGGCGAGGTCCTGCACCCACCAGGCGCCCTCGGCGAAGCCCGGCAGCTCCGTCAGGTTGCCGCCGGCGGCGCGGCGCAGCGTGCCGGTGGGCAGCAGCTTGGCCTCCAGCCGCTCCGCCCAGGCCGCGGGATCGGCCTTGACGGTGATGTCCAGCGGCGCCTCGTGCAGGTGCGCCTCGACGATGCCGCGGGTGCGGCCGATGCCGTAGGCCTGCCGCCAGGCCAGCCACAGCCAGTCCGGCGTGTTCAGGCGCCCGGCGTCCTGCTGGGCGGCCAGCTCCGTCCCCTCGCGGCCGATGCGGCGCAGGACGGCGTTGATCAGGCCCTTGTAGGGTTCGGCTCCCCGGGCCGCGGCCAGCTCCACCGCCGTGTCGACGGCGGCGTGGGCGGGCGTGCCGAGGAAGACGAGCTGGGCCGCGCCCAGCCGCAGGATGTCGTGCACGGTGGCCTTGGGCAGGCCCGGCTTGGCGAGGCTGCCCTGGATCAGCGCGTCGATCTGGCCGAGCCGGCGCAGCACGGTGGCGGTCAGGAGCCGCACGAAGCCGCGGTCGCGCGGGTCGAGCCCGCGCAACTCCGGATGCGCGTCGAACGCATCGTCGAAGGGAATGGATTTGCGCAGCACATCGCGCAAAAGGTCGAGCGCGGCGGAGCGCGCGGCGAGGGAGGCGTCGGACATGCCGCTGGATGTAGCGCGCCGGACGGCGGGTGTCGAGTAGCCGCTTCGCGGGGCAGCCCGGATTCGGACGCCCTTCAGCGGGCCAGCGCGCCGCGCCGTCCGCCTTCGTGGTCGGGATAGGGGCCGACGTCCTCGACGAAGAAGCAGGAAACGCCCCGCAGATCGCCCCGGCGCAGGATGAAGCGGTTGCCGTTGCCCGCCTTCATCGCCCACAGCCCAGCCCCTTCCAGACCCGTTCCCTCCAACGCGGTCAGCTCCAGCTCCGGCGGCACCGGGTCCTCGCCCAGCCGCTTGAGGAAACGGTCGGCGCGCACGCGGTCGTCCGGCGGCAGGCTGCGCGCGGCGCGGGCGTCGTAGCGGTCGCTCTTGACGTAGCGGGTCCCGGTTCCCTGAATGGGGCTGGACGGCCCGCCGGGATCGGCGGCGGCGCGCTCCAGCATCAGCGCCCAGCGCGCGTCCCGCGCCATGGCCAGGGCGCGGCGGTGGACGGCGCGGCAATGCTCGGCCAGCTCGTGGAAGCGGGGCATCAGGTCGCGCTTGCGGAAGCCGACCTCCATCATGACGCGCTCCACCGCCCCGTCCGCCGCGGCGCCGGAAGCGGGGATGCCGCGCGTCTCCAGCGCCAGCAGGGCGTCGATGCGCCGGTCGCGCTCCGCCGGCGCACCGGAGGCCGGACTTCCGCCCTGCGCCAGCGTCTGTCCGAGTTGCTTCACCGCCGCGTCGGCGCGGCGCTCGGCCTCGGCGATGCAGAGGAGCACGTCGTCACGGCCGGTGGCGGGGGAAACGGTCAGCCAGCCCGCATCGAACAGCGGGGTCTTGTCGAGAAACAGATCCGGCACGATCCCCGTCAGCCGTCGGCGCGCATGCGCCCGACGATCTCCTCCAGCACCGCCTCGGCCTTGTCGTTGTCCACCTGACAGGTGCCCGCGGCCTCGTGGCCGCCACCGCCATACTCCAGCATCAGCGGGCCGATGTTGGTCTTGGAGCTGCGGTTGATGATCGACTTGCCGCAGGCCAGCACCGTGTTCTGCTGCTTCAGGCCCCACAGCACATGGATCGACACGTTCGATTCCGGGTACATCGCGTAGATCATGAAGCGGTTGCCGGCGTAGATGGTCTCCTCCCGGCGCAGGTCGATGACCACGACGTTGCCGCGGATCGTGCTGCAGCGGGCGAGCTGGTCGGAGAATTTCGCCTCATGCTCGGTGTAGAGGTCCACCCGCTCCTTCACGTCGGGCAGGGCCAAAATCTCGTCGATGCCGTGGTTCCGGCAATAGTCGATCAGCTCCATCATCAGCTGGTAGTTGGAGATCCGGAAGTCGCGGAAGCGGCCGAGGCCGGTGCGCGCGTCCATGATGAAGTTCAGCAGGGTCCAGCCCTGCGGCTTCAGGATGTCCTCGATGCCGTACTGGGCGGAGTCGGCCTGATCGACCGCGGCCATCATCGCGTCGGAGATGGTCGGGAAACGCTCCTTGCCGCCGTAGTAGTTGTAGACGACGCGGGCGGCGGAGGGGGCGTCGGCCTCGATGATGTGGTTGTCGCGCTTGCCGACGCGGATCGTCTCCGACAGATGGTGGTCGAAGGCGAGATGGACGCCGGGCACATAGGGCAGGTTGGTGGTGATGTCGCGGTCGGAAATCTCGACCTTGCCGTCCTGCATGTCCTTGGGATGCACGAACTTGATCTCGTCGAGGATGCCAAGCTCCTTCAGGAGCACGGCGCAGACCAGCCCGTCGAAATCGGACCGGGTGACGAGGCGGTATTTCGTGACGTTGGACATGCGGTTCCCCCTGATCGCCCCACAATCGGCAAGCAGGGGAAAGTAGTCTTACGCCTTTCGCCACGCAACCGGGAACCGAAACGCCTCCGCTCACCCCCAGGGGCTGCGCGGCATGAAGGAGGGGCCGGCCATGCCGCGCAGCCGGCGGACCCGCTCCTCCATGTTCGGGTGGGTGGAGAACAGGCTGTCGAGGCTGCGCCCGTGCAGCGGGTTGGCGATGAACAGATGCGCCGTGGCCGGGTTGGATTCCGCCGCGTAGTTCGGGATCTGGTGGGCGTAGTTGTGGATGCGGGTCAGCGCGTCGGCCAGCCACAGCGGGCGCCCGCAGATCTCCGCGCCGATGCGGTCGGCCTCGTACTCGCGGGTGCGGCTGATCGCCATCTGGACGATCATCGCGGCGAAGGGGGCCAGGACGGCGATCAGGATGCCGCCGATCAGCCCCAGCGGGTTGCCGCCCTGCCCGTTCTGGCTGTTGCCCTGCGACGCGCCGAAGAACATGCCGAAGTTGGCGATCATGGAGATGGCGCCCGCGATGGTCGCGGTGATCGTCATGATCAGCGTGTCGCGGTTCTTCACATGGGCCAGCTCGTGCGCCATGACGCCGGCGATCTCCTCCGGGCTCAGCAGGCGCAGCAGGCCGGTGGTGGCGGCGACCGCGGCGTTCTCCGGGTTGCGCCCGGTGGCGAAGGCGTTGGGCTGGTCGTTCTCCATGATGTAGACGCGCGGCATCGGCAGGCCGGCGCGCTCGGCCAGCTGCTGGACGATGCCGTAATATTCGGGGGCGGTGTAGGCGTCGACCTCCCGCGCGCCGTACATGGACAGAACCATGTCGCCGGAGTTCCAGTAGCTGAACAGGTTCATGCCGAGCGCCATGACGAAGGCGATCATCATGCCGCCCTTGCCGCCGATCAGATAGCCGATGCCCATGAACAGGGCGGTCAGGCCGGCGAGGAGGATGGTGGTCTTCACATAGCTGGTCATGGCGATGTTCCGGGCAATCTTCTGGACGGTTTCACTGTTGATGGGACAGGACGGCCCCGGCGGGGCTTTTCGCCGGGCTTGTCTGGTGATATGGGCTTGGCGGAAGGCATCGTTCAAGATGGCCAAGCACCGCACCCGACCCCAGAGGACGGCCATGACCGAGACGAAGACCACCGGCCCGGCACCGCAGGACGCCGAAAAGGCTGACGCCGAAACGACCCCCGAAACCGGCGCCAAGGGACCCGAGCAGATGCCCGGCGAAATCGGCGGCCCGAAGGGACCGGAGCCGACCCGCTTCGGCGATTGGGAGTTCAAGGGCCGCTGCTCGGACTTCTAAGCCGGCGCCCCTAGGATCGATTGCCTGAACGACCCCATCCTGAAATTGAATACATACGCAACCAGGACACAATACCTAGGTTGTGCTTGATGCGTTCCTGTTCGCGCGCTACCCTGTGACCGGTTCGCCGTACCGCGCACCGGTACCCTGGGGAGTTCGCGCCATGGGATCGCACAGACCCGTCAACCCATGCCCGCCCCGCACTACGGGAACTTTGGCCGGAATATGGGCCGGACTATGGGCCGGGATTTGGCTCGCCATTCTGTGCATATCGCTGGCCGGCGCCGTCCGGGCCGCTCCGCCCGCCCTGCCCGGCCCGATCCCGGCGGAGGTGCTGGAGGTCCTTGACGGCGACACGCTGCTGGTGCGCGCCACCATCTGGCTGGGTCAGGTGGTGGAAACCCATGTCCGGGTGGACGGGCTGGACGCGCCGGAGATGCGCGCCCGCTGCCCTCGTGAGCGGGAACTGGCGGAGACCGCCCGCGACCATGCGCGCCTCCTGATCGGGGCCGCTCCGGTGCGGCTGCTCGACGTCCAGCCCGACAAGTATGGCGGGCGGGTGCGCGCCCGCGTGCTGACCGGCGGAGGCGCCGACCTGTCGACCGCGCTGATCGAAGCGGGGCTTGCCCGCCCCTATCACGGCGAACGGCGCCAGCCCTGGTGCGACGGGACGGGCATGGGCTAACCCCGCTCCACCAAAGGATGAGCCGGGAACCCGCCGGCTCGCTCCGCTGTTGCCCCTCCCACCAAGGAGGAGAGCGAACCATGACGACCCAGGCCTCGTCTTACGTCCCCGGCGCCATCGCCTTGCTGGCCGCCAGCCTCGCTCTGTCCGGCGCCGCCGTGGCGCAGGACGCCAAGACGATGGAGGGTGGACTCGGCGCCGCACCGCCATCCCAGGGCGAAGCCTGGATGGAATCGACCGGCGCCCAGGACCCGACGCTGGGCGAGCGCCGCACCGAGAAGCAGAAGAACGCCGCGGAGACCCGCGCGCAGGGCCGCATCGGCTCCGTCCCCGACGCGGCGAGCGGCGAGTCCGGCCTGAAACCCGGCACGGCCGAGGCGGTGAGGAACCAATCCGGCAGCGGCGCCTCCGGCGGATCGGACACCGCTCCCAAATAACAGCCCACAAAACGAAACCGGGGGCCACGAAGGCCCCCGGTCCGTAGACAAACCCCGATGAACGCCGCGATCAGGCGTTGTTCATGCGGTTCTCGATCAGGTCGGTCACGACGGTCGGATCGGCCAGCGTCGAGGTGTCGCCCAGGCTGTCGTGCTCGTTCGCGGCGATCTTGCGCAGGATGCGGCGCATGATCTTGCCCGAACGGGTCTTCGGCAGGCCCGGCGACCACTGGATCAGGTCCGGCGAGGCGATCGGGCCGATCTCCTTGCGCACCCAGGCCACCAGCTCCTTGCGCAGCTCCTCCGTCGGGCTTTCCCCGGCGTTGAGCGTGACGTAGGCGTAGATGCCCTGGCCCTTGAGGTCGTGCGGGTAGCCGACGACGGCAGCCTCGGCGACCTTCGGGTGGGCGACCAGCGCGCTTTCCACTTCCGCCGTGCCCATGCGGTGGCCGGACACGTTGATCACGTCGTCCACGCGGCCGGTGATCCAGTAATAGCCGTCCGCGTCGCGGCGGCAGCCGTCACCGGTGAAGTAGTAGCCCGCGAAGGTCGAGAAGTAGGTCTGGACGAAGCGCTCGTGGTCGCCGAACACCGTGCGCATCTGGCCCGGCCAGCTGTCGGCGATGCAGAGGTTGCCTTCCGTCTCGCCTTCCAGCTCCTTGCCGTCGTTGTCCACGACGACCGGCTTGACGCCGAAGAAGGGCTTGGTCGCCGAACCCGGCTTCTGGCCGATGGCGCCCGGCAGCGGGGTGATCAGGATGCCGCCGGTCTCGGTCTGCCACCAGGTGTCGACGATCGGGCAACGGCCCTCGCCGACCACGTTGTAGTACCACAGCCAGGCTTCCGGGTTGATCGGCTCGCCCACCGATCCCAGGATGCGCAGCGAGGACCGCGAGGTCTTCTTCACCGGCCCCTCACCCTCGCGCATCAGCGAGCGGATGGCGGTCGGAGCGGTGTAGAAGATGTTGACCTTGTGCTTGTCCACCACCTGCCAGAAGCGGGAGATGTCCGGATAGGTCGGCACGCCTTCGAACATCAGCGTGGTGGCGCCGTTGGCCAGCGGGCCGTAGACGATGTAGCTGTGGCCGGTGACCCAGCCCACGTCGGCCGTGCACCAGTAGACCTCGCCGTCCTTGTAGTCGAAGACGTACTGGTGGGTCATCGACGCGTAGACGAGATAGCCGCCGGTGGTGTGCAGCACGCCCTTCGGCTTGCCGGTCGAGCCCGAGGTGTAGAGGATGAACAGCGGGTCCTCCGCGCTCATCTCCTCCGGCGGGCAGTCGGCGGAGACCGACGCGGTCTCCTCGTGGTACCAGAGGTCGCGGCCCTCGGTCCAGGCGACGTCGCCGCCGGTGTGCTTGACGACCAGCACATGCTTGACGCCCGGCGCCGCGGCGACGGCCTTGTCGGCGTTCGCCTTCAGCGGAACCTTGCGGCCGCCGCGCAGACCCTCGTCGGAGGTGATGACGAAGTGGCTGTCGCAGTCGACGATGCGGTCCTTCAGGCTGTCCGGCGAGAAGCCGCCGAACACGATGGAGTGGATGGCGCCGACGCGCGCGCAGGCCAGCATGGCGTAGGCGGCCTCGGGGATCATCGGCAGGTAGATGGTGACGCGATCGCCCTTCTTGACGCCGTTCTTCTTCAGGACGTTGGCGAGGCGGCAGACCTGCTCGTGCAGTTCCTTGTAGGTGATGTGCTTGGAAACGCCCGGATCGTCGCCTTCGAAGATGATGGCGGTCTGGTCGCCGCGCGTCGCGAGGTGGCGGTCGACGCAGTTGGCGGAGACGTTCAGCGTGCCGTCGTAGAACCACTTGATGTGGACGTCGCCGGTGTAGCTGACGTCCTTCACCTTGCTGTAGGGCTTGATCCAGTCGATGCGCTTGCCCTGCTCGCCCCAGAAGGCTTCCGGATCGTTGATCGATTGCTCGTACAGGCGGGCGTAGGCGGCTTCGTCCACGTAAGCGGTTTTGGCGATTTCCGGCTTAACAGGAAAAAACGAATTGTCGGACATTGGCTCGCGATTCCCCCGTAGTGCTTCTGGTTACGCCCTGAAGGGCTGTTGGGGAGCGGCTTCCGACCGCTCCTGTTGCGGGACATTATCCACACAAGTTCCCGTCACCACAAGCAGAACGGCTGATTGTCCGTCCCCTCCATCGGGGTTTTCGGCTCCACTTTGTTGCAGCGCACCGCCCGTTCCTTTGACTTCACCGGCATCCGCAGCGGCACGACCGCGCGACTATTTGTCGCGCATAATACGAAAGCATGATGACGCTCTTCGGCGGGCCGCTTAACCCGGTCTTAACCGCCGCATCGTTAGCGTGCATGCTGTTCACCCAACAGCAGGGCACCGGCATGGCCAGCACGACCAACGCGGACGGCACCACCGGAAACGGCACCACAGGAAACGGCACCACAGGAAACGGCACGGCCGGCGGCGCCGCCGGGCATGGCGTGGAACTGGCCGGGGCGCCTGTCGGAGATGGGCAGCCGCACCAGCCTGATGGTGATCGACGCCGCCCTGCGCACGGCGTCGCTGGCCGAGTTGGAGGCGTCCGGCTCCGCCGCCCTGGCGCCGTTCGGGGAAGACGCGGGCTTCGCCGGAGCCGCCGCGGAGATGCAGGCGCTGGCCCGCCGGATGCTTCAGGCCACGCAGGACTTCCAGGCGGCCATCTGCGAACCGGCGGACTGATCCGCCGCCGCGGACGGCCGCGCTCTCAACAGATCCGAAGAACCGTCACGCCTCGATCCCGGCCAGCGCGCAGACATGCGCCCATTCGGCGTCCGACACCGGGCAGACCGACAAGCGCGACTGCTTGACCAGGGCCATGCCCTGGAGCAGCGGATCGGCCTTCATCGTCTTCAGCGTGACCGGCGTCTTCACGGGCAGCAGCGCCCGCACGTCCACCATGCCGAAGCGGCCCGCCTCGTCGCTCGGGTCCGGGTAGTATTCCCGCGCGATCTCGACGACGCCGACCACCTCCAGCCCCTCGTTGGAGTGGTAGAAGAAGGCGCGGTCGCCGACCTTCATGGCCTTCAGGTTGTTCGACGCCTGATGGTTGCGCACGCCGTCCCAATGGGTGGTGCCGTCGGCGACCATGCGCTCCCACGAGTATTTGAAGGGCTCCGACTTCAGAAGCCAGCGGGCCATTTCTGTCCGCCCCCGCTCAGGACTTCGGGTAGACCCGGCGCCACGCCCGGATCTCCACGCTCTCGAACAGCCCGGCCTGGGCGTAGGGGTCGTTGGCGGCGAAGTCCTTCGCGGCGGCCTCGTCGGCGCACTCCACGATCAGCAGGCTGCCGGCCATGCCCTGGCCGTCGTCGGACAGCAGCGGGCCGGCGGCGAACAGGCGGTCGGCGTGCGCTTCCAGATAGGCCAGATGAGCGGGGCGGTTGTCGGCCCGCACCTGGGCGGCGCCGGCCTTGTCGGTGCAATGGAACATGTACAGCATGGGAAACCCCTTCCGTTCGGTCGGGCGGGAGCCTAGCGCAGCCGCGGCCGCCGCGGAAGGTGCCGCGACGCGCGGCCTTCCACGGACGGGGAGGAGTCAGCGGTGCAGCCAGAGGAAGGGCGCGCGCAGCGGCGGCGGGCGCCCAGGACGCGCAGGGCCGGTGTTGCGGCGGTTTCGCTCAGGCGCCGCGCTGTTTTCGCCCGTCCCCGCTCCGTCGGGCGGCGATCATCCGCCCGGCATCCAGCAATGCGGCGGCGCGAAGCGCCAGCAGGGCGAACGGGTGCGGCGGGGCAAACATGGGAACGGACTCTCGAATGTGAAGGCGCGAAGCCTCGCACAACCCATCCGATCTTGCAACTATTCCGAATTCGGCCGAACCGCCCGCCTCTCAGCGCCCCTCCCCGCGGAAGGGCCGTGATAGCAGCCCGTCGATCGTCGCGTCCAGCCCGGCGCCACGGTTCAGGATGGCGTCCACGGCCGCGCACAACGGCATGTCCACGCCCTTCCTCCCGGCCAACCCGACCACCGCGGCGGCGGTGTAGACGCCCTCGGCGACCGAGCGGCGCTCCGCCAGCACCTCGGCCAGCGTCCGGCCGGCGCCGAGGGCGGCGCCCAGCGACATGTTGCGCGATTGCAGGCTGGAGCAGGTCAGCGTCAGGTCGCCCAGCCCCGACAGCCCCATCAGCGTCTCCGGCCGCCCGCCGAGCGCCAGGGCCAGCCGGGTGATCTCGGCCAGGCCGCGGGTGATCAGCGCCGCCCGCGCGTTGTCGCCCAGCTTGCGGCCCTCCACCACGCCGCAGGCGATGGCCAGCACGTTCTTCACCGCTCCGCCGATCTGCGAGCCCACCACATCGTCGGACAGGTAGGGGCGGAAGGTGCGGCTGCCCAGCGCCTCGACCAGCCGGCCGCCCAGCGCGGCGTCGGCGCAGGCCAGCGTCACCGCGGTCGGCAGGCCGCGCGCCACCTCCGCCGCGAAGGTCGGGCCGGACAGCACGGCCAGCGGCGTCCCCGCCGGCAGCGCGGCGGCGGCAGCCTCGCTCATCAGGGCGTGGCTGTCCAGCTCGATCCCCTTGGCGCAGATGACCAGCGGGGTGCCCGGCCGCAGATGGGCGGCGAGGCCGGCGCAGGCGCTGCGCAGATGCTGGGCCGGGGTGACGAGAAGGATGGCGTCGCAGGCGGCGACCTCGCCCAGATCGCCGGTCGCGCGCAGCTCGGCGGGCAAGGTGACGCCCGGCAGATAGTCGCGGTTCTCACGCGCGGCGTTGACCGACTCGACCACCGCCGGCTCGCGCGCCCACAGCAGGGCCTCCCGCCCGGCGCGCAGGGCGGCCAGAGCCAGCGCCGTGCCCCAGGCCCCGCCGCCGATCACGCCGATGCGCCGGAAGTCCGTTGCCGCCATGGATGCCCCCCGTTTTTAAGACTTGTCCTGAAGGATTTGCCCGCCTGTTTAGGCGGAGCGTCCCCGGTCCGCAAGCCGGACGGTCACGCCTCCGCTGTCAGCAGAAGCTTCATCCCGACATGGCTCGCCCGGAAGCCCAGCCGCTCGTAGAAGCGGTGGGCGTCGGTGCGCCGGGTCTGGCTGGTCAGCTGCACCATCACGCAGCCCTCGGCGCGGGCCAGCGCGATGGCGTGCCGCATCATGGCGCTGCCGATCCCCTGGCCGCGCAACGCGCCGTCCACCTTCACCGCCTCCACCGTCGCCCGCGCCGCACCACGGCGGGCCAGCCCGTGGGTGACGGTGAACTGGAAGCAGCCGACGATCCGTCCGTCCCGCTCCGCCAGCACGATGGAGTTGCCCGGCTGGGCCGCCATGCGGTCGAAGGCCTCCCAATAGAGCGGGTCCAGCGGCTCGCCGTAGACGTCGCCGCCGGTGGACAGGGCGTCGTCGGCGGTCAGCCGGACGATCTCCGGCACGTCGTCGCGCCCGGCGGTGCGGAAGGTCAGGGTCATGCCGGCATCATCCTCACGCCTTCACGCCGGAGCCGACCCCGGCCTTGCCGATGGCCGGCTTCGCGCTGGGGTCGAGCGGCCAGCGCGGGCGCGGCGCGAAGTCCAGCGGGTCGGTCTGGCCCAGCCGCAAGCGCTCGATCCCAGCCCAGGCGATCATCGCCGCGTTGTCGGTGCACAGCCGCAGCGGCGGCGCCACGAAGGGCATGCCCTCGCGGTCGGCCAGCTTTTGCAGGCGGGCGCGCAGCGTCCTGTTGGCCGCCACCCCGCCGGCCACCACCAGGGCGCCGCCCTGCGGGTGCATCTCCTTGAACCGGCGCATGGCGCGGGCGCAGCGGTCGGCCATCACCTCCGCCACCGTGGTCTGGAAGGCGGCGGCGAGGTCGGCCCGGTCCGCCGCCGACAGCGGCGTCCCCAATTCCTCGACATGGCGCCGCACCGCGGTCTTCAGGCCGGAGAAGGAGAAATCGCAGCCGGGGCGCCCGACCATCGGGCGCGGCAGGTCGAAGCGGCCAGGATCGGTCGCCAGCGCCGCCGCCTTCTCCAGCAGCGGCCCGCCGGGATAGCCGAGGCCGAGCAGCTTGGCCGTCTTGTCGAACGCCTCCCCCACCGCGTCGTCGATGGTGGTGCCGAGCCGCCGGTAGCGGCCCACCCCCTCCACGACCAGAAGCTGGCAATGCCCGCCGGACACCAGCAGCAGCAGGTAGGGAAAAGGCACGTCGTCGGTCAGCCGGGCGGTCAGCGCGTGACCTTCCAGATGGTTCACCGCGACGAAGGGCAGGCCGCGCGCCGCGGCGATGGCCTTGGCGGTCATCACCCCGACGATCACCCCGCCGATCAGCCCCGGCCCGCCGGTTGCCGCCACGGCGTCGATGTCGGCGAAGCCCAGCCCGGACTCCGCCATGGCGCGGCGGATCAGCCCGTCCAGATGCTCCAGATGGGCGCGCGCGGCGATTTCCGGCACCACCCCGCCGTAGGGCGTGTGGTCGTCCAGCTGCGAGAGCACCACGTCGGCGCGGATCTCCCGCGCGTCGGTCACGATGGCCGCCGCCGTCTCGTCGCAGCTCGTTTCGATTCCAAGAACGATCATGATGACCGTCAAACTAGCCGTCCCGACCGCTCTGGTATAGGGTCTTGGCCCGGAAATTTCAGGCTGTTCAGGCGCCCATGAACAAGGACGTCCCCGACGACGACGCCAGCATCGTCTATTACGACGGCGATTACCCGTCGCTGGAGATCGGCGAGGCGCGGGCGGAGCACGCGGCGACGCTGGCCCGCCTCGGCATCCTGGGCGACGTGCCCTTCTACAAGGAGCGCGCGGCGGAGACCGGCGGCCCGATCCTGGAGATCGGGTGCGGCAGCGGGCGCCTGACCATCCCGCTGGCCCGCGCCGGGCACGCGGTGTGGGCGGTGGACGTCTCCGCCGCCATGCTCGACCAGCTCCGCGCCAAGCTGGAACGCGAGGCGCCGGAGGTGCGGGACCGCGTCCATGTGGTGCGGCAGGACGCCGCGGCGCTGGACCTGCCGGTGCGGGATTTCCGGCTCGCCGTCCTTCCCTTCAACGTGCTGATGCTGATCCCCGACCTGACGGTGGAGCGCCGCACGCTGGCCGCCGCCGCCGCCCATCTGGCGCCGGGCGGCGCGCTGGCGCTGGACGTGATGAACCCGCTGACCCTGCCGATGGACGCCGAGACGAAGCCCAGCCCGTCGGAGCCGCGGCGCAACCCGCACAGCGGCAACCGCTACATCCGCAACACCCTGGCCACCCGCCTGGACGAGCGGCAGTGCCAGCGCATCCACGGCTGGTACGACGAGCTGCTGCCGGACGGCAAGATCGCGGTGACCGAGTACGGCTTCACCTGGCGGATGATCTTCCGCTACGAGCTGGAGCTGATGCTGGAGAGCGCCGGATTCGCCGTGGAACGGCTGGCCGGCGATTTCGAGGACGCCCCGTGGACGGTCGACAGCCGCCGCATGGTGGTCACGGCGCGGCGCGCCTCCCCCTTCACCGCCGCCCCCTTCACCGCCGCCCCCTTCACCAAAGAGTAGCACGCGCGTCACCAGGGCTTGCAAAGCGCGGTGGATCGCCTAGAACACTGCCCCCATGACCCAACCGCTCCGCATCGGCACGCGCGGCAGCCCGCTGGCGCTGGCGCAGGCCCACGAGACCCGCGACCGGCTGATCGCGGCGCACCCGCATCTGGCCGCCCCCGGCGCCATCGAGATCGTCGTCTTCAAGACGACCGGCGACCGCATCCTGGACCGCACGCTGGCCGAGGCCGGCGGCAAGGGCCTGTTCACCAAGGAACTGGAGGACGCGCTGCTCGACGGCCGCGCCGACCTCGCCGTCCATTCGATGAAGGACGTGCCGACCTGGATGCCGGACGGGCTGGAGATCTCCACGCTCCTGCCGCGCGAGGACACGCGCGACGCCTTCTTCTCGCGCGGCGGCCACACGGTGGACACGCTGCCCGCCGGCTCCGTCGTCGGCACCGCGGGCTTGCGCCGTCAGGCCCAGATCCTGGAGCGGCGGCCCGACCTGACGGTCGTGCCCTTCCGCGGCAACGTGCAGAGCCGCCTCGCCAAGCTGGAGGCCGGGGAGGTCGACGCCACCCTGCTGGCGCTCGCCGGGCTGCGCCGCCTCGGCCTGACCGACCGCATCACCGCCGTGCTGGAGCATGAGGAGATGCTGCCCGCCGTCGCCCAGGGCGCCATCGGCATCGAGATCCGCAGCGCCGACGACGCCACCCGCTCCCTGCTGGCCCCGCTGAACTGCGCCGCCACCACGGCCCGCGTGACGGCGGAGCGCGCGCTCCTCGCCATGCTCGACGGCTCCTGCCGCACCCCCATCGCCGGGCTGGCCACGCTGGACGGCGACCGGCTGCACCTGAAGGCCAAGGTGCTGTCCAACGACGGGCGGCAGGTCTTCCGGGCGGAGCGCAGCGGCAGCGCCGGCGACGCCGCTGCGATCGGCGCCGACGCCGGGGCGGAGATCAAGGCCGTCCTGCCGCCCGACTTCTTCAAGAGCTGACGGCGGCCGGCGATGGCGGCCCCCCACATCCTGGTCACCCGTCCGGCGGAGGATTCCGAACCGCTGGCGGCCCGTCTGCGCGCGCTGGGCTTCACCGTGTCGGCGGAGCCGATGCTGGAGATCCGCTGGCTCGACGGACCGGAGCCGGACGTCGGGAACGTACAGGCTCTTCTCTTCACCAGCGCAAACGGCGTACGGGGCTACACCAGACGTACGAGCCGGCTTGACCGTCCGGTCTATGCGGTCGGCGACGCCACCGCGACAGCCGCCCGGGCGGCCGGTTTCACACAGGTCGAAAGCGCGTCCGGCGACGTGTACGCGCTGGCCGATCTGGTGCGCCGACGCTGCACCGCAGCGGCGGGTCCGCTACTTCATGTCGCAGGAACCAAGCTGGCCGGCGACCTGTCGGCCCTGCTGGGCGAGGCCGGATTTTCCATCCTGCGGGAAACGCTGTACGACGCCGTTCCGAGCGCGCGGCTGTCGGACGGCACGGCGGCGCTGTTGCGTACGGGAACACTGGACGCCGTGTTGTTTTTCTCTCCCCGTACCGCCCGTTCGTTTGTTAGGCTTGTCGCCGAGGCCGGGCTCATCGACCGCTGTCGTACAGTGGACGCGCTCTGCCTCAGCCCCGCGGTCGCGGAGGCTGCCCGCGCGTACGGTGAGCTGGGAGTGACACCGTGGCAGAACGTACGGGTGGCGCCACGGCCGGAGCAGGACTCTCTGCTCGGCCTGCTGCCGGACCCGTCCGGCGGCACGGGCCGGGCTTGAGCGCATCCGCTTGGGGGCTTGTGTGGCGTTCGTTGAGAACAACTGCGACCAGAAGGCACCCAATGACCTCTCGCCCAGGCTCCGAACACGAGGCTGACCCGAACGGCCACACGCCGTCCGACCAGAACCAGACGCCCGACCAGAATCAAGTGGGCGGCGGCCCCGCCGTCGAACGCATCATCGAACGCTTCGGCGGCATCCGCCCCATGGCCCACAAGCTGGACATCCCGGTCACCACGGTGCAGGGCTGGAAGAAGCGCGGCGCCATTCCGCTGGCCCGCCACGCCGACCTCCGCACCTCCGCCGCCAAGCATCGGATCAAGCTGAGCGAAGCCGACCTGGAAGCCGCCACGCCGAGCGAGGACCGCAACGCTCCCGACGCCGCCGGCTCGGTGGTGCCGCTGCCGCCGGACGCCGCTGTCATTCCGCCGGCCGTCTCCCTCCCCGGGAGCGCCGGGCCGTTCGAGTCCGGCACGGCCGAGCCCACCAAGGCCGAGGACACCCTGCCGGGCGCCGACACCCTGCCGGGCGGTGGCCCGGTGCCGGCCACGGACCTGCCGCCCTCCATCCTGCCGCCCGCCGCGGACACGCTGCCGGGCGCCGCCGACACTCTGCCCGGCGGCGACGTGAAGGCCGAGACCATCAAGGGCGAGGAGATCCGCTCCGAGGAGATCAAGGTCGAGGAGACCAAGGCCGATCCCTTCGCCGATCCCTTCAAGGCCGATGCGGTCAAGAGCGAAACGCCGCCCCCGGTGGAGCCCCCGCCTACACCGCCTCCTCCTACGAGCCGCCGCGTTACGAGGCGCCGCGCGAGGAGCGCAAGTCCGGGGCCGGCTTCGCCACCGCCGTGTCGCTGATCGCCCTGCTGGTCGGCGCCGCCGCCCTGTCGCAGCCCTGGTGGGGCCCGCGCGTCCCCGGCTGGCCCACCGCCGGCGGTCCCGCCGCTCCGGTCGCCACGGCGCCCGCGCCGCAGCCCGATCCGGCCCTGCGCAACCAGATCCAGCAGCTGTCCGAGCGCCTCGCCAAGCTGGAGCAGCGCCCCGCCGCCCCGGCCGAGGGCAACGCCGCCGCCGCCGGCATCGACCAGCAGACGCTCGACAACGCCGTCGGCCAGCTCACCGCCCGCATCCAGCAGCTCGAGGAGCGTCCGCAGGCCGCCGCCGCGGCGGCCCCGGCCGAGCCCGATCCGCGCATCGCCCAGTTGACCGAGCAGCTCGGCCAGGTCCAGCAGCGCGTCGACGCGGTGGGCAGCGAGGTCCAGGCCGCCGGGCAGATCCGCCAGGACGTGGACGCGCTGAAGCAGGAGCTGTCCACCGTCAACCAGGCCGTGGAATCCCGCCGCGACGCCGCCACCGCCGCCCAGACGCTGGTGCTCGCCGCCGGGCAGCTCCGCTCCGCCCTGGCCGCCGGTCAGCCGTTCCAGCAGGAACTGCAGGCCGTCCGCGCCGTGGCGTCGGGTGACGCGCAGGTGACGCAGCCGCTGGAGGCCGTGGCCGGCTACGCCGCCAAGGGCGTGCCGACGCAGCCGCAGCTCACCGACCGCTTCACCGCCATGGCCTCCGACATCGTGCGCGCCGACAACCAGGGCGAGGGCAACGACTGGGTCGAGCAGGTCACCGGCAAGATCGCCACGCTGGTCACCGTCCGCCGCTCGGGCGGCGACGCGGTCGGCGACGGCGCCTCGGCGGTGGTCGCCCGCGCCGAAGCCGCGCTGCAGGCCGGCAATCTCGGCGGCGCGGTCAAGGAGCTGGGGACCCTGAAGGGTCCGGCGGCGCAGGTCGCCGCCCCGTGGATCGCCGACGCCAAGGCCCGTCTGGCCGCCAACGAGGCGGGCCAGCAGCTCACCAACCGCGCCATCGGCTTGCTGTCGCAGTCCGCCGGTGTCAAGGGAGCGGCCCAATGACACGCGCCATCTGGTTCATCATCAAGGTCGCCATCGTCGTCGCGATCGCGGTCTGGCTGGCCAACCACCCCGGCACCGTCGCCATCAACTGGCAGGGCTACGTCGTCGAGACCGGCTTCGGCATCGCCATCCTGATCGGCGTCGCCGCCCTGGCGGCGGGCATCGTCCTGTACCGGCTGGCCCGCGCCATCCTCGGCGCGCCGCGCAACTTCGGCCGTTACCGGCGTTCGCGCCGGCGCGAGCGCGGCTATCAGGCTCTGACCCGCGGCATGGTCGCCGTCGCCGCCGGCGACGCCACGACCGCCCGCAAGATGGCGCGCAAGGCCGACGGGCTGCTCAACGAGCCGCCGCTGACCATGCTGCTGTCGGCCCAGGCCGCCCAGCTCCAGGGCGACGACCGCGCGGCGAAGGAATACTTCACCGCCATGCTCGACCGGCCGGAGACCGCCTTCCTCGGCCTGCGCGGCCTGCTGACGCAGTCGCTGAAGGCCGGTGACCGGGTGGAGGCGCTGCAGCTCGCCCGCCGCGCCCAGTCGCTCCAGCCCAACACGCCCTGGCTGCTCGGCACGCTGTACGACCTGGAAGCCCGCTCGGGCGAATGGGCGGCGGCGGAAGGCACGCTGCAGCAGGCTGTCCAGGCCGGCGCCATCAACCCCGACGACGGCCGCCGCCACCGCGCCACCCTGCTTCTGGAGCGCAGCTTCGAGGCGGAGCGCCGCGGCCGGTCCGATTCGGCCCTGTCGCACGCTCAGGCGGCGCACGACCTGCTGTCCGGCTTCGTCCCGGCGGCGGCCCGCGCGGCCCGGCTGCAGATGGCCATCGGCAAGCACAAGAACGCCGCCAAGACCATCGAGCGCTGCTGGCGCGTCAACCCGCACCCGGACCTGACCTCGGCCTACCGCGAGGTGGTGTCGAGCTACGACCCGATGACCCGCGTCAAGCTGTTCGAGAAGCTGCGCAACCACGCCCCCAACGACGTCGAGTCGCTGCTCGCCGTGGCCCGCGCCTCCCCTCGACGCCCAGCTGTGGGGCGAGGCCCGCGCCCATCTGACCAAGGCGCTGGAGATGCGGCCCTCCCGCCGCGTCTTCCAGCTCCTGGCCGAGCTGGAGCGGGCGGAGCGGCAGGACGAGGAGGCGGCGCGCGCCTGGCTGGCCCAGGCGGCCAACGCCCCGGCGGACGCGGCCTGGACCTGCACCGCCTGCAACGCGGTCAGCCCGAGCTGGGGCGGCCTGTGCGGCCATTGCGGCGCCTTCGACAGCCTGGAATGGAAGGCCCCGACCGTCAGCATGTCGCTGATGAGCCCGGAGGCCGCGCCGACGGTCATCACCCATCAGGCGACGGAGCCCGTCACCGGCCAGCCGGGCGTCGCACCCGGAGGCCAGATCGCCCCGCAGGAGCGACCTAGCCGCGCCTCGGTCGCAGCAGGAAAGTCGGTCGCAGCAAGAAAAAGCCCCTTCCCGGTCCGCCGGGGAGGGGCTTTTTCTTTGCCGAAACGGTGGGTCGAAACGCCGGGCGCCCTGCGGCCCCGGACGCTACGCGTTGCCCAGCCGGGCGCCGTCCAGGATGGCCTCGTCGAAGATCGCGCTGCTGCGGTCGCAGCCGGTCAGGTCGGCCAGCGTCAGGTCGCAGCCCTTCATGTTCGTGGCGCTCAGCGAGGCGCCGGCCATGCGGGCGCGCACCAGCGAGGCGCGCATCATCTTGGCCCCGGCGCTGATCAGCAGCATCCCCAGATTGGCCCCGTCCAGGCAGCCGTCGATGAGGATCGCGCGGTCCAGCTTCGCGCCGCGCAGGTCGGCGCCGCGCAGGTCGGCGGAGCGCAGATCGGCGCCGTCGAACTGGGCCGCCTGGAGTTGCGCGCCGTTCAGCCGGGCGTGGCGCAGCCGCACGCCGGAGCCCTTGGCGAGCGTCAGCACCTTGCCCGACAGGTCCACCCCGTCGAGGTTCAGGCCGGTCAGGTCGAGCTGGCGCCCCTGCTGGCCGCTGGTGCCAAGCCACAGCAGGTGCTGGTGCAGCAGAACCTCGATGTCCGCCGCCGCGATCGCCGGCTGGGCGGGCTCCGCCGCCGGGTCCTCGTCCGGCTCCGGAAGGGTCGGCGGCGCCAGGGCGGCGGCGGCGGCCTCCTCGTCGGTGCGGATGGAGGTGACGAGGTCCAGCTCCGACACCTTGGCCCCGTCGAGCTTGGCGCCGCGCAGGTCGGCGCCGTTCAGGTCCGCCCCCTGGAGGTCGGCGCCGGAGAAGTTGCAGTCGCGCAGGTCGGTGCGCTGGAGCCGCGCCCCCGACAGGCGGGAGTTGGTGAAATCCGCCGCCCGCGCGAAGCTGCCCGACAGCTTGGCCCGCGCCATGTCGGCGTTGGTCAGCTTGGCCGAGGCCATGTCCGCCGGTCCCGGCTCGAAGCCGATCACCTTCAGCTCGCCGGACGCGCTGCGGTTGGCGACGCTGCCGTCGCGCAGGTCGACCTCCACCATCACCGCGCCGTCCAGGATCGCGCCGCGCACGTTGGCGCCGCGCATGTCGGTGCGGTAGAGCCGCGCTTCCGACAGGTCGGCGCCGCGCAGGTCCGCGCCGTAGAGGTCGGCGTGGTCGAGGATGGTTCCCCGCATCCTGGCGTCGCGCAGGATGGCGCCCGACAGATGCGCGCCGGTCAGGTTGCGGCCCGACAGGTCGAGCCCGGTCAGGTCGAAGAAGGGCAGGTTGGCGCGGGCGCCGTTGGGCCGCCCCCTCGGTGAAGCGGACATGGCGCTCGCACACCCGGTCCAGCTGCTCCTGGCTCAAGCGTATCCGGGACTTGTGGGAGCCGTCGTTCGCCATCGGCGCCTCAGGCGAACAGCGCGTCGATGTCGGCCTGCGAAATCTCGCTGCCGCCGCCCGACGGTTCGGGCGCCGGGGCGGCGGGACGCGGGGCCGGCTTCGCAGCGGCGGCAGGGGGGGGGGGCGGCGGCGCGGGCGGCGGCGGGGCGGGCGCCTCCGCCGGTTCGGCCCGTTCCAGAACCTGGGGGATCTGCGTGGCCAGCGTGTCGAACAGGGCGTCGATGTCGTCCTGGCTGACCTCCGGCCCGCCGAGCTGCGGGCCGTTCAGCAGATGCGCGTCGGGCCGGGTGTCGCCCAGCTTGCGGTGGGACGAGACCTCGCCCATGGACTCGGTTTCCGACGCGGTGGCGATGCGGTCGACGCCCCAGATCTCGATCATCGTGTTCACGCGCTGCTCGATGTAGCGCAGCGTGTTGACCACCTTGGTGGTGCGCTGACCGGTGATGTCCTGGAAGGCGCAGGCGGTCATGATCTCGATGCTCCAGGCGTCGATGGCGTCGACCATCTCGGCGATGTCGGGATCGTCGCGCGGGATGCCCTGGGTGATCTCCTGGATCTTCTCGGTGGCGTTCAGGATGTCGGTGGTCGCCCGCTCGGTCGCCGCGACGATCTCGTCCAGTTCGCCGGTCGCCGCCTCGATGCGGTTCGACCCGGTGTCGGCGGGGCGCAGCGCGGCGATGTCGCTGCGCGTCTCGCGCACCACCTGGGTGATCGACATCAGCTCCTGCTGAAGCTGCAGGCCGTCCCCCATCCCGCCACCCGGCGCCGGGCGGGGCAAGGCGCCGTGCTCCACCCCGCGCAGCCGGTTGATCTGCTGCTCCAGCGCGCCGGTCAGCCGGTGGAACTCGTCCACCGCGACCACGCGGGATCGTCGGTCGCGCATGCGCAGGAACGCGCGACCGCGCGCGGTCTGCGACAGCGCCTCCTCCATCTGGAGGTAATCATGCTCGGTCAGTTCCATCAGAGGAACGTCGCTCATCGTCGTCACCGTCGGCGGGCCGCTGTTGAGTATCCGCCATGGAGGAAAGCACGTCTTAGGAAAACTGAGGTTACACCAGACATGGCCTGGATTTCAGGCAAATCCCTTGCATTACGTCCTCGCAGATCCCGCTGAACAAAGTCTTAATGAAGTCATGGGCGATGCCGCGATGGCGCTCCCGTCGTCACGCAACCAGGCATGGAGGACACGCGTGGAGGCCAATCACAAGATGAGGGCGGAAACGCGGGCCATGCCGCGGCTTTGAGGATTCTCCCGTCACCGCCGCTGCCCTATACTCCGCAGCCCCGGGCGCGGCGCGCGGTGGGGCAAAGGGTGCGCAGGCTTGATCCGCCGGCGCCGTTCGCCCACATCAGCCCCGCCAGGCCCGGACGGGGCTGCCGCGGAAACGCGGATCGGAACAACAGGAACAGGGACAAGATGCCGATGAGGACGACGCTTCGGTTCGCGGCGCTTCGATTTGCGGGTGCGGCGTGCGTGGCCGGGCTTTTTGGGGATCGGCGTTCCGGGCGCGGGTCTGGTTCCCGCCCCCGCGGCGGCGGCCCTGCCGGCCGGGGTCACCGGGGTGACGACCATCGCGCCGATGCTGGAGCAGGTGACCCCCGCCGTCGTCAACATCGCCGTCCTGTCGCGGGCCCCGCAGGCCGAGAACCCGCTGCTGCGCGACCCCTTCTTCCGCCGCTTCTTCAACGTCCCCGAGCAGCAGGCCCGCCCGCAGGTCAGCGCCGGGTCGGGCGTCATCGTGGACGCGCGGCGCGGTTACGTCATCACCAACGCCCATGTGGTGGAGAACGCGCAGGAGATCGCCGTCACCCTGAAGGACCGCCGCCGCCTGCGCGCCAAGCTGGTCGGGCGGGACGCGGCGACCGACATCGCGCTGCTGAAGATCGAGGCGGAGAAGCTGACCGCCCTGTCCTGGGGCGATTCGGACCAGCTGAAGGTCGGCGATTTCCTGGTCGCCATCGGCAACCCCTTCGGGCTGGGCCAGACGGTGACCTCCGGCATCGTCTCGGCGCTGGGGCGCAGCGGGCTGAAGATCGAGGGGTACGAGGACTTCATCCAGACCGACGCCTCCATCAACCCCGGCAACTCCGGCGGCGCGCTGGTGAACTTCAACGGGGAGCTGGTCGGCATCAACACCGCCATCATCGGCCCGGCCGGCGGGTCGGTCGGCATCGGCTTCGCCGTGCCGGTCAGCATCGTCCGCTCGGTGATGGAGCAGCTGGTCGAGTATGGCGAGGTGCGGCGCGGCCGGCTCGGCGTCGCCATCCAGGACCTGACGCCCGATCTGGCCGACAGCATGAACTTGGCCGGCGACGCCGGGGCGGTCATCGCCCAGGTGGAGCGCGGGTCGGCCGCCGAGCGCGCCGGCTTCCGCAGCGGCGACGTGGTGACCGCGGTGAACGGGCGCCCGGTGCGCAGCGCCACCGACTTCCGCAACCGCATGGGTCTGGTGCGGGCCGGCACGCCGCTTCAGGTCACCGTCCTGCGCGGCGGCAGCGAGCGGGTCCTCAACGTCCGCACGGGGAATTAGACCCGGCGAGCCAGACCATGATAACCAATCGCTGATGATCGGCCGCCCCTCCCCTCCCCGCCGGCAGGCTCCGCCCGCCCCCATGGTCAGCGCGGCCCAGCGCCAGCGCGAGGTCGCCCGCATGCTGATGCGGCTCGACGACATGCTGAAGAAATGCGCGGATCTGGCGGCGGCGGCGCGGGAGCGCGTGTCGGTCGGCGGGATGGGCCGCTACCGCAAATTCTCCCGGAAGGTGCGCGACTTCTTCTCGCTGGCGGCGGTGACCCAGGAACGGCTGGACGCCGCCCCGTCGGAGATGGAGGAGCTGATCGGCCCGATGACCACCGCGCTGGAGCGCCTGCACGCCCGCATGGTGATCCTGTTCGTGGAGGAGAGCCTCGGCTTCTTCAACACCTTCGCGCGGGTCAAGGCGCTGCCCATCGGCACGCACGAGACGGTGGGGGTGGAGTTCCGCGCGCTGATGGAGATCCGCAAGTTCCTCGATGACCCGCTCTATGACGGGGAGCGCGGGCAGGGCCTGCGCAAGCAGACCGACCGCGTCGCCGTCCTGATGCGCGCGGTGATGGACCGCTGCCCGCCCCTGCCCGACTTCGGCGACGAGCCGAGCATCGGGCCGCGGGGCACGGTGAACAAGCCGCTGCGTCCGCCCCGCGCCGCGCCCCCTGCCGCCGCGGGCCGGGGGGCGGAGCCGCGCCCGCTGCCCCAGCCCAATTCCCAGCAGCCCGATCCCCGGCTGGAAGTCCGCCAACTGTCGCTGGACGACGAGGACTGACGGTCAGCCGTCCGCCCGATCAGCCTCCCCCCAATCAGCCTTCCGCCGGCGACGACTGGCGCTGGCGGCTGTGCGCGTCCACGCCGCGCAGATGCTCGGCGGCCTCGTGCAGGGCGCGCTCGCTGGCGCTGTCGGGCGTCTGCAGCCCGGATTCCGGGCCGGGGACGGCGTCCTCCTCGGCGATCTCGCGGGCGGCCTGCTGCCAATGCTCGATGTGGCGCCCCTCGGGACGGCCCTCCCGTTCCCAGATGGCGTGGGCGCGCTCGCGGACGCGGGGGTCGTCGGGGCCGGTGTGATGCTCCATGGCGCTGTCCTTCCTGTGCGGTCTGTCCTCATGACCGTCAACAGGCGGACCGGCACGGCGTGCCGCACACCTTCCCGCTACAGCCAATAGAGCGGGCTGACCCCGAACAGCCAGGGATGCACCGCGATCATCGCGGCGTAGGCGGCGAGCGCGCCCAGGACACGCCCCCAGCCGATCTCTCCGGGACGGAAACTCTGGCGCCCGGTCAGGATGGCGGCGAAGGGCAGCGCGGAGGTCTCCGCCCGGTAGGACCGCCCGGCCGCACCATGGCGCAGCAGCCAGTCGTTCTTGACCATGGCGAACAGGGCGATGGCCGCCATCGCGACGAACAGCACGACCCGCCGCCCGTCCCCGGTGGCTTGCAGATGCAGCAGCGCCCACAGCAGCAGCCCCATGGAGCCGGGGAAGCGGGTGATCCGGAAGATGCCCCGCGGCGGGTTGGGGGCGTCGGGCTCGCCGGCCTTGCTGGTGACGCGGGCGGCGATCAGCAGGAAGGACAGCGGCATCAGCGCGACGACCAGCGGCGCCGCCCAGCCGGCGGGAACGAACAGCGGCTCCCCGCCCCCGGCCTCGCGGTAGGCCCAGACGAACAGGCCGAGCGCCAGCAGCGAGCCCAGCGAATGCAGGGCGACGAACCCGCCCCGCCCCAGCCGGGCGATCAGCCATGGCCGCACCCCCGGCCAGGACGGCACGGCGTGGGTGGCGAACAGGAACAGGGCAGCGAGGAGAAGGTCGGTGGTCATGGGGGCAGAGAAGACACCGCTTTGCCCGCCAGAGTCTTGATGAACGTCAAACATGAAGCGCCGACAGCAAACCGCGTCCGGGTGTGGCGCAGGCCACAGCGGGGATGGGCGGCGGGGCGTAGTGTCTGGTCATCGGACAGGCCGGGGCCAGACGCAGACGGAACCGGCAGCCAACTCCCTCAGACACCAACTCCCCCCAGACACCGGAAGGAACCACACCATGCGCCGCACCACCCTGATCGCCGCCGCCGCCGTCCTGCTCTGCTCCACCGCCTCCTTTGGCCCGGCCTTCGCCGGCGACCTGATGACCGGCGGCATCCCGCTCGGCAACGCCAGCAACCTGGGGGTCATCTCCAACACCGCCGCGGGCATCCAGAACAAGGCGCAGCAGCAGGTGATGGGTGTGCAGGCGGGCGGCGGGCTGGCCGGTCCCTTCGGCACCGCCTCCAACCTGGGCAACGTCTCCAACCTCGCCGCCGGCGTCGGCAACAAGGCCAAGCAGCAGGTCTTCGGCCTGCAGACCGGTGGCGGGATGGGCGGCGGGGTGAAGGCGCCCTTCGCCCTGGGCGGCTTCAACAGCAACGCCGGCACCGTCAGCAACAGCGCGGTCGGCATCGGCAACACCGCCCAGCAGCAGGTCAAGGCCATGCAGTTCGGCGCGCCGGGCGCCCTGTTCAACCAGAACCTCGGCACCGTCTCCAACCTCTCCGCCGGCATCGGCAACAAGGCCCAGCAGCAGGTCATCGGCATCCAGAAGTAAACCCCTCCCCTTCCCCTCCCATCCAGGCAGACCTTGCGGCCGGGGCACTCCCCCGGCCGTCTTTTTGCGCGCAAGCGGAGCGTTTCCCGGTGCGGATGTGCTGACAAGGAACCTTCCACCCGGCGGCGCGTTGGAGCGGCGATCACTCTCCCGCGGCCGTGCGCCGCGGTCATTCGGGAAGCCGCAGCATGAACCGCAACAGCATTTCGACCCTGGGATGGCCCAAGCTGAATTGGAGGGGCGCGGCCATCCTGTCGGCGTCGCTCGGGCTGGCCGCCTGCGCCGGCAGCGTGCCGCCGCCGACCGCCCAGCTCGGCGCGTCGGCACAGGCCATCCAGCAGGCCGAACGGGCCGGCGCCCTCCAGCACGCCCCCGCGGAGTTCCAGTCCGCCCGCGAGAAGCTGGCCGCCGCCGACGCCGCCATGCGCGAGGACGAGCGGACCAGCGCCCGCCGCCTCGCCGAGCAGGCGCAGGCCGACGCCGAACTCGCCACCGTGCGCTCGCAGCGGGCGACGGCGCAGCAGGCCGCCAGCGCGGTCCGCACGCTCGCCAACCCCAACGCTGGTATTCCCGGCGCTTCGGTTCCGGGCCGGGCGCCCGCCACCTCCGCCGCCGCTCCCCTGGCCCCGCCAGCCATGAGCGGAACCTCGACCTGGAGCGCCCCGCGCACGCTGGAGGGCACGCCGTGATGCACACCACACACAAGAAGACCCGCAAGATGGGGAAAAGCCTGGCCCTGGCGTCGCTGGGCGTCGTCGCCCTGTCGCTCGGCGCCTGCGCCACCCCGGACGACACGCCGGCCCTGGCCCAGGCGCGCCAGTCCTACTCCAGCGCCGCCGCCAACCCGCAGCTGGCCAGCAACGCCACGCTGGAGCTGCGCCGCGCCGAAGAGGCGCTGCAGCGCGGCGAGCGGGCGCGCAGCGACGGCAACACCGCGGAGATGGACCATCAGGCCTATCTCGCCAACCGGCAGCTCCAGATCGCCCAGGACGTGGCGGCGATGAAGGGCGCGCAGCAGGTCGTCGCCAACGCCGAGACCTACCGCCTCCAGGACCAGATCCGCGCCCTCCAGGCGGAGCGGACGGAGCGCGGGCTGGTGATGTCGCTGGGCGACGTGCTGTTCGCCACCGGCAGCGCCCGGCTGACCTCCGGCGCCGACGCGCGGCTGGGGGAACTCGCCAACTTCCTCCAGCGCAACCCGGAACGGACCGTGCGGATCGAGGGCTACACCGACACCACCGGCTCGTCGGCCACGAACCTGCGCCTGTCCGAGGAGCGGGCCATGGCGGTGCGCGACGCGCTGACCGCGCGCGGCGTCAACCCCAGCCGCATCGCCGCCCAGGGCCTGGGGTCGGCCCAACCGGTCGCCTCCAACAGCACGGAGTCGGGGCGCCAGCAGAACCGGCGGGTGGACATCGTGATCTCCGAGCCAGGCTCGGTGGCGGAGACGCGCTCCTGACGAGCCGTGCTGCGATTTGACGCAGAGCGCGCGTGACCAAGAACGGGCGGGCCGGAAACGGCTCGCCCGCTTCGATTCCGGCCCGATTTCCGGCCTGTTTTCCCGCTCCGACTTGCCCGTGCCGCACCGTCATTGCGCCCGGATCGCGCCTCTCCGGAAAAATTGTCGCGAATGCACGGCAAACTCGATGTTTCTTTACCTTGCACGGTGTGTGGTTTTACCATGCGCGAACAGGAAGGGCCGATGCGTCCTTTTGATTGCGTGGGGATTTTGCATGACCACTGAACAAGGTGAAGAGGGAGCGATGCTCAGCAGGGGTTTCTTGAAGGCGCAGGCTCTGCTTCTCCTCATCATCGGCCTTCCGGTGATCGTGGTGGTGGTTCTCCTCAACCCGCTGTGGAACGCCACGCTGCACCGGTTCGGCGTGCCGGAGGGGCCGGCGGCGGCGCTCGGCATGATCGTCACCATCATGGTGGTGATGGTCGTCCAGTATTGGGTTCTGGAAACACGGCGGACCATGGTCACGTCGCTGTTCAACTTCATCCCGCACGAACATCTGACCTTCGACGGCGAGACGCTGACGACGGACGAGGCCAACCGCCTGTTCGTCACCCTGCACCGGGATTCGGAAGAGTGGCGGCGCCTGCTGCGCGACAACGGCATGGACGGCCCGCTGGACGAGTTCGGCAGCCTGTGCGCCGCCCGGCTGGCCTTCGCGCGCCGCCCCCAGGGCATCCCGCCGGAGGCGGAGCGGGCCATCGCCGAGGTGCCGCAGGCGGTCGAGCTGGCCAAGGCCCGCGTCGGCGCGGCGCTCGACCAGGCGGAGCGGGAGGTGCAGGCCCTGCGCGCCCGCCTGTCCGACACGCAGGACGCGGTGGCCGCCCTGGTCGGCTTCATCCGCGACAGCGGGGTGCAGATCGCCGGCCGCCACGACGACGCCCAGCGCCGCGCGACGGAGAACCGGGAGCTTCTCGCCAGCCTTCAGGAGCATCTGGACCGCCGCCGGGCGGAGGCGACCTCCGACCTGACGCGGTTTGAGCAGATCGTCGCGGAATCCCGCGCGCTGGAGGACTCGGTCAACGCCATCACCCGCATCATGTCCGCCACCAACATGCTGGCGCTGAACGCCGCCATCGAGGCGACGCGGGCCGGGGAGTACGGCCATGGCTTCCGCGTGGTGGCGAACGAGGTGCGCGATCTGGCCCGCCAATCGAACGAGGCCATCCAGGTGATCCAGAAGGGGATCGACCGCATGCAGCAGGCGATCGCCCAGCAGATCGCCGGGCAGGACGCCCAGGCGAAGGTGGCGGCCGAGCACGCGCTGCTGTCCGATCTGGCCGACCGCCTGCAAAGCCTCAGCGCCGGCCAGCAGGACGTCGCCGGGCACGAGCGGCGGCTGATGGGCGAGTTGGACCGGCTGGGCGACACCCTGGCCGACACCTTGTCCGGTTTCGCCGGCGACCTGCACGTCCCCGAGGGACTGCGGCGGGAACTGGACGCGATCAGCGGCGGGCTGGCGCGGCTGAACGGACTGGAGGAGGATCTGCGCGGCCTCTCCACCGTCCGCAGGCGCGCCGCCTGAGCGGACTGTGCGGCGCTCCGCTCAGCGGTCGCCGCGCTCGGCCTCGACCATCGCCCGGGCGACGGCGTAGACGCCGGCGATCGCCCCGGCGGTGAACAGGGCCGCCCCCACCGCGCGGGTGAGGGAGCGGGCCGGCGCCGGCGCCGGGGGCATGCGCTTCCACACGGCCCAGGCCTCCTCCGGACGGTCGGGATCGGCAATGCGCAGGGCGGCGAAGGCCTGCTCGGTCAGGCCGGGATCGGTGTCGGGCAGCGGCGCCAGGCGGCGCCCGGACGGCTTGTTCAACCGGTCGATGGCGGCCACCAGACGGCCGGTGGCGCGGACGGCGGCGGTCAGCTCCGACGGGTCGACGCCCATATGCTCGGCCAGCAGGCGGTTGCGCACCGCGCCGATGGCGTTGGCGGTGCTGCGGTCGCCCGGCGGGGCCTCCACCGCCAGATCGCATTCCGTGTCGTAGCCCATGGAGCGGTTGTTCAGGTTGCTGGAGCCGATGCGCAGCAGCCGGTCGTCCACCACCATCAGCTTGGAATGCACGACGATGCCGTTGCCGCCCTCGGTCAGCGGGGTCATGGCGCGCAGGCGTCCGTGGCGGTCGGCGGCGCGCAACTCCTGAAGCACCACGCCGCGCGGCGTGTCCATGGCCATGCGGTCGAACCAGCTCGGGCTTTCCATGGGGACGACGACGACCACCTCCGGCCCGTCCGGCTCGCGCAGCCGCCGGGCCAGCGCCTCGGCCACCCGGAAGGAGGCGAAATACTGGTTCTCCAGATAGATGCTGCGCCGCGCCCCGGCGATGGCGGCGAAGGTCAGCGCCTCGTTCTCGCGGACCGGACGGCCGACCAGACAGTCGGGAAGCGTGCGGGCGATGCCCACCGCCGCGTCGGTGATCAGCGGGTGCAGCCCCTCCGGCCAGGGGTCGCCACCCGAAGCGCCGTCAGGGGGCGGAGGCGGCAGCGACTGTCCCGTGGCGTGGCCCCAACGCTCGCGCGCCATCATCCCCAGCGCGCGGGCGGCGGGTCCGTCCACCGCCATCATCACGTCGTGGCGCGGCGCGTGCAGCTCCCCGGTCGGCCAGCGGCGGCGCGGGTCGTTGTCCAGATGCTCCGGCGTGTCCCAGCGGTCGCCGGCCAGATCGATGCCACCGCAGAAGGCCAGCGCGTCGTCGACCACCACCAGCTTCTGGTGCTGCGCCGCCCCCACCGGCAGGGCGTCGTCCAGCTCCAGCGTCAGCCGCGGGCCGGTGCGCCGGTTCAGCCGCTCCAGCGGCCCGTGCGGGTGCTCCAGCGAGATGGGGAACGGCATGTCCCACTTCAGCGCGTGGATCTGCAGCGACGGGCGGTGGTGGATCAGGCGGGCGAGGAAGTCGCCCAGCGTTTCCGGATCGTGAGGGTCGAGGCGCATCCGCGGATCGATGTCCCAGCCGAGCAGGATCACCGACCGCCGCGCCCGCAGCAGGGCGGCGCGCACCGCCGCGAAGAAGGCGGCGCCGTCGACCAGCACGGCCACCCGGTCCGCCCGCTCGGTGCGCCAGCAGGTGGCGCCGGGGCGCAGGATGGGCCTCGTCCCGGCAAGGTCCGCCGCATCCCGATGATCGCTCATTCCTGCCTCGACGTGCCGTAACGGTGCTTGCGTCAACTCTTCTGGCGGCGGGCTGTTCCGCGGGGCGCCGGACTGCTCCGGAATCGCCCGGCATCCGCATCTGGATGGGGGCGGACGGAAAGCCCGGACGGTGGGCGGCTCGCCAAAAGATCGAAATGATCCATCCGGTTTTGTCGCAACGATGCGCCGGGCCTTCTGTTGGGGATGGACGAATGGGGGACGGGCGCGCCGCAGGGCGCCAGACAGAGCGCCAGACTGAATCCCCGCCCGAACCCCCGCCAGGAGGGCGCCCGGCCAAAGGGCGCCACCACCAGATGGAGAGATGAGGATGCGTACCCTTTTGATCGCCGCCGCGTCGGCCCTCGCCCTGATGGCCGGCTCCGCCGTCGCCCAGTCGGGCGGCACCGCCGTGAGCCCGACCGTTCCCAGCACCACCACGTCGCCGTCCACCGGCCTGAGCACCTCCGGTCCGGGCTCCACGCCGGGCAGCGTCACCTCGCCGGGCACCGCCGGCTCGTCCGGCACCATGAACACCATGCCGGGGACCCCCATGCCGGGCAGCGGCATGCCCGGCTCGTCGGGCAGCACCATGGGCAACGGAACCATGGGCAGCGGCTCGTCGGGTGGAACTTGGCAGGGCCAGACCACCGCGCCGTCGGGCCTGGGCAGCGCCACCAGCAGCAACCCGGCCCGCGACAACCAGACCGCGACCGGCACCCACTGCCCGCCGGGCACCCCGAACTGCGGCCCGGACGGCAGCCAGTAAGGACGGGCGGACTTGACGGGAAGGGGCGCGCCGGAACCTCCGGCGCGCCCGTTTCCGTTTCAAATCGGCCGTTTCAGGCGACCGGCTCCGGCCGGACCGCCGCCGGCCCGCCGGAGTCCACCGCGGGCGGGGCCTCGACGGGGAAGCGCAGGACGAAGCAGGTGCCCCCGGTCCCCTGGCCGCCCTCCCGGCTGTCCACCCGGATGCTGCCGCGCAGGCGGGTGGTCACGATGTTGTAGACGATGTGCAGGCCGAGCCCGCTGCCCCCTCGCCGCGCCGCGTCGTGAAGAAGGGGTCGAAGACGCGTCCGAGATGAGCGGCGGGAATGCCGCAGCCGTCGTCGGAGAAGCGCAGCTCGACCTCCTGCGGGCCGGGACGGGTCACGGCGACGGTCAGCGTGCCGGCCCGCCCGTCCGGATAGGCGTGGATCACCGCGTTCATCGTCAGGTTGGTCAGGACCTGGAACAGCGCGCCGGGATAGCTGTCCACCCACAGGCCCGCCGGGCAGTCCACCACCACCCGGTGGGGGGTCTGCTTCAGCCGCGGGCGCAGGCTGGTCAGCACGTCGTCCAGATAGGCGGCCAGATCGACGCGGCGCCGCTCCTCGCTGGTCTGGTCCACGGCGGTCTGCTTGAAGCTCTGGATCAGTTCGGCGGCGCGGTTCAGGTTGCTCTCGATCAGCCGGCAGGCCTCCCCCGCGGTGGCGAGATAGCCGGTGAAGTCGGCGCGGCGCAGCGTGTTGGCCTCGACTCCGCGGGCCACCTTGCGGGTCTGGTCGGCGAGGTGGGTGATGCCGGTCAGGGCGATGCCCACCGGCGTGTTCACCTCGTGCGCCACCCCCGCCACCATCCCGCCGAGCGAGGCCATCTTCTCCGCCTGGATCAGATGGGCCTGGGTGTCGCGCAGGTCGGCCAGGGCGCCCTCGGCGCGCTGCTTGGCGGCCTCCGTCTCCTCCTCCGACCGCTTGCGCAGGGTGATGTCGTTGACGGCGATGAGGATGGCCGGCTCGTCCACGTCGTGGATCCCCACCGCGGAGATCATCGCCCAGAAGGGCCGCCCCCGGCGGTGCGCATCTCCATCTCCAGGTCGCTCGCCGCCCCCTGGTCGGCCACCAGACGGGACAGCCGGGCGGCGTCGGACGGGTGGACGAAGAAGCGCGCGTTGCGCGTCAGCGCCAGCCGCGACCCCTCGGTCCCGAACAGCGCCTCGGCCTGCGGGTTGGCGAACAGGACGGCGTCGTCCGACCGCCGCGCGATCACGATGGGAAAGGGCGAGGCCGCCAGGATCGCCCGCATCCGCTCCTCCCCAGCCTTCAGCGCCTCGGCGTAGGCGTGGGTCTCCACCAGCGCCGTGCCGAACCGCTCCACGCTGGTGGAGATGGCCTGAAGCTCCGCGAACAGGGCGGGCGGCAGGCGGACGGTCCGGCGCTCCCGCTGCACCATGGCCAGCGCCTGCGAGGCCCGGCGGATCGGGCGGACCACATGGACGCGCAGCAGCACGTAGAGCAGCGTCTGCACCGCCGAGGCGACGCCCAGCCCGACCAGCACGATCCACAGGCCGCTGCGCGCCTGATCGGTCAGGGTGTCGGCGATGCGCCGCGTGTTGGTCGCGGCGGCGTCGGTCAGGCTGCCGCTGAGGTCGTTGAGCACGCCGTGGGCGATCTCCGTCTCCAGCCCCATCAGCCCCGCTTCCGACAGGATGGTCCGGCGCAGGGTGAACAGCTCGCCCAGCCCGTCCAGGTCGCGCGCGGTGCGGGCCAGGGGCGCCCTCTCCCCCGGCTCCAGCGGGATCAGCGCGTTCACCACCTCGGCGGCGTGTTCGTGGAAGCGGGCGACCTCGCCGGCAAGCTGCACCGTGTCCGTCGCGATCAGGCCCGCGGCCAGCGCCTCCAGCGCGCGGTGGTAGGGCTCCTGCACGTCCAGGGGCGCGCCGGAGCGCAGCAGCCTCAGGAACGCCTCGTCCGCCTTGCGCTGCAGGGCGACCGCCTGGGCCGCCAGGGCGTCGATGGCGTCGGCCCGCTCCGCGGTGCGGCGCACCGCCTGGATCGCCGTTTCGAGCCGTTGCAGCAGCTCCGGCGCCGCCGCGTCCGCCGCGAAGCGCTGCGACACGCCCTCCACCTCGGCCAGGGCGCCGGCGCGCTCCTCCGGCGAGCGGGAGCGCAGGACGGCCTCGGCGAGCTGGCCCATGCGGGCGGCGAAGACGGCGTACTGGTGCTGGCGGGCGATCTGGGGAACGATGGCGCGGTCCGCCTCCTCCGCGAGGTCGAGCACCCGGACGAAGGCCCCGCCCACCCCGAGGGTCAGCCCGGCCATCAGAAACGCCGTGGCCAGCGCGGTGAGCATCGTCACCGTGTGCAGCCGAAGCCGCCGGCCCGCCTGTTTCTCCGTCACCCGCTGCTCCTCCGCCGTTGCGGCGGCCCGATCGCCAAGCCCGATCTTTTGGCCCGATCGTTAGGATAGCCGCTTCCGCCCGCGAGGGAAATGGTGGCACACCGAACAGTTAAGGAGGCCGCCCAAGGGACGGCTACAGGGTGGCGGCGTCCTCCAGGCTGGCGGTTCCCGCGGCGGTGGCGGCCAGGGTGCGGAACAGCGCCTGCTGGCGTTGGTCGGCGACCAGATATTCGGGGTGCCACTGCACGCCGATCAGGAAGGGGTGGTGGACGGCCTCGATCCCCTGGACGATCCCCACGGTCTCGCGCGCCACCACGCGCAGGCCGTCGCCCAGCCGGTCCACCGCCTGATGGTGCAGCGCGTTGACCCGGCATTCGGCGATGCCGAGGATGCGGTAGAGATGGCTGCGCGGGTCGATGCGGATGCGCTTGCGCGGCAGCACGGTGCGCAGCCGCGGCGCCTCCTCGTACATCTCGTGGATGTCGGTGAGCAGCGAGCCGCCGCGGTGCACGTTGATCATCTGCGAGCCCCGGCAGATGCCCAGCACGGGAAGCCGCCGGGCCGCCGCGCCGTCCAGCGCGCACAGCTCCAGCCGGTCGCGCTCCGGGTCGATGCGCATCTTCGGGCGGGCCGTCTCGCCGTAGAGGGCGGCGTCGATGTCGTCGCCGCCGCCGACCACCAGCCCGTCCAGCCGCTCGATGGGAAAGGGGTCGCGCGCCGTGATGCGCACCGCCCGCGCCCCGGCGCGGCGCAGCGCCAGACGGTTCGCCCACCAGGCGATGCGGCTGCCATGCACCGACGCGGTGACTCCGATCAGGGGGCGACCCCGTGCGATGAAGGCGGCCATGTCGCCCCCGTCAGACGGCGAGCCGCCGGCCCGCCTCGGCGGCCCAGCCGTCCAGCGCCTGGCGCGCGGCGAAGGCGCGGAAGTCCGCCCCCAGCGCGTCGAGCCGGTCGCGGTCCGCCGCCAGCTCCTCCACCGCCACCCAGCGGTTCCAGTCCTGGGCCAGGCACCAGTCCGGATCGCCCAGCCGGGCGTTCGGCAGGCGGTAATGGAAGGTCGGGCGGGGCCGCACATGCGGGTCGCTCAGCTTGGCCGCCATCGTCTCCGGGGCGAGATGGGCGAACAGCGGGAAGAGGTCCAGTTCGCGGTTGCGGGTCGGGTTGGCCTCCAGATAGTCGCCGATCAGCCCGTCGAGGTCCGGACGGTAGGCGGGATCGACGACCTTCACCGCGTACTCCACCGGGAAGGCGGCGATGAAGCCGGTCAGGCGCCGGGTCGGGTCCACGCGGATCTCGCGGCGCAGCCAGGGGCGAGCAGGAGGAAGGCCTTCAGATGGTCCAGCACATACTCCCCGTCGGTGCGCGCCACCTGCGGGTTCAGGTGCAGGCCGAAGGCGAACAGCGGGCTGGCGCCCGTGCCGGCGGCCCCCTGGGCGCTCAGGGCGGCGAACAGGGGCTCCAGCTCGGCCAGCCGGGCGATGGGAATGGGCGGGGCGGCGATCTCGAAGGGCATGACGAGGCTGCCGATGTTGCCCCACCAGGGCCGCAGCGCCTCCACCATGCCGTCAACCGCCTTGGCCACCGCCTTGCCGACCGTCTTGTCGACCGACATGTCCACGGCTCCGGGCTCGCCGTCCTGCGCCTTGTCGGGATGGGCGGAGCGCATGTCCAGCTCCACCGAGAAGTCGCCAAGCCGCGTGCCGGTCACCCGGCAGCGGTGCGGGTCCTCCGGTTCCAGCGCGCCGCCGTACAGGCGGTGCACCACCGCCGCCGCGGAGGGGGCGTCGAGGTTGGCGAACTCGACCTCCACGCCGACCGTGCGCGGGGCGCCGTCCGTCGTGGTGGAATGGGGGGCGTGCGGAATGTGGTGTCCATGGCGCCCGTTCAACACGGCGCCCGGCATGGCGGTTCCACCACCATGATCGCCGCCGGCTCTCAGCCGGGATCCCGACCCGTCGCCGCCCGCGGCAGATAGAGCGTCATGGTGGTGCCGGCGCCGACGGTGCTGGTCACCGTGACCGTCCCGCCCGATTGCCGGGCAAAGCCGAAGACCTGGCTGAGCCCCAGCCCGGTCCCCTTCCCGTCCGGCTTGGTCGTGAAGAAGGGCTCGAAGATTCGGCGCAGATGCTCCGGCGGGATGCCGGTTCCGGTGTCGCGGACGGCCAGCGCGACGAATTCGCCGGTCAGCCCGGTGTCGTCGCCCCGCCGGCCCGGCAGGCTCGGTTTTCCGCCATGACGGTCAGCGTGCCGCCGTCCGGCATGGCGTCGCGCGCGTTCACCGCCAGATTGAGCAGCGCCACCTCCATGGCGTCCGGATCGGCGATGATCGGCCAGAGGCTGTCCGGAACGATCAGGGCGGTGTCCACCGCGCTGCCGGCGGAGCGCGCCAGCAGGGCCTCCAGCGACGCCTTGCGGTCCTGCAGGCGGAAGGGCACCGGCTCGTAGACGCTGCGGCGGCCGAAGGCGGCCATCTGCCGCATCAGCGCCTGCCCGCGCGTCACCGCCCCCTCGATCTCGGGCAGCACGCGGGTGATGCGGTCCGGGTCGTTGGGGCGGCTGCGGATGACGGCGATGCCGCTCATCACGACGGTCAGCAGATTGGCGATGTCGTGGGCGACGCCGCCGGTCATGCGGCCCAGGGCCTCCAGCCGCAGGCTTTCCTCCCGCGCCGCCTCCTGGCGGCGGCGCAGCCGCAATTCGCGGACGAGGAGCCAGAGGAAGGCGCCCGCCATCAGCAGGCTGGCCAGCGCCCCCGCCCCGGCCAGCCACAGCGCGTTGGAGACCGGCGCCCGATAGGCGTCCCGCGGCATCGCGAAATGGACCGACCATCCATAGTCGTGCAGCTTGCGGAAGGCGACCACGGTCGGCGTGCCCTCCAGGCTCACCCCGTCGTAAACGCCGCTTCCGGCGGTGCGGCGGGCGTGGAGCGCGGTTTCGCTGGCGTGGCGTCCGATCAGGTTCGGGTCGCCGCCGGCCCGCGCCACCAGACGCCCTTCGGCGTCGATGACGGCGGCGATCCAGCCCGGCGGCAGGCTGTTGCCGAACAGCAGGCTCTGGAATCCCTCCGGCATCACCACCGCCGACAGGACGGCGACCGTCACGCCGTTGCGCGTCACCGGAACGCGGATGGGGAAGGCGTGGACGCTGCGCGGGCCGCGCAGGATCGTGCCGACCACCGGCTTGCCCGTCTCCACCACGCGCCGGTGGCTGTCCATGTCCAGCACCCTGCCCCGGACGCCGCCCACCAGGAAGGGGGCGTCGACCAGCCGGTTCCCCTCGACATCGCTGAGGACGATGGTCGACCACAGGGGAAGCGCGCCCTGCACCCGTTCGGCGTATTCGAAGAAGGCCACGGCATCGACCTCGCGGCCCGCGGCCAGACTGTCCAGCAGGGGCGACGCCGCCACCGCCTTCAGCGCGTCCATCTGCGCGGACAGCTCGCGGTCCACCAGGGCCGACATGCGGTCCACCAGGGAGACGGCGTTGGACTCCATCGCGCTTTGCTGCCCCCGCAGCCAGGCGCCGCCGAAAGCCGCCGACAGGGCAACCAGCGGCAGCAACGCGGCCAGCACCAGAAGGACCAGCGGACGATGGTGGGACTTCGACGGCAAGTGGATCTTCCGGATCGGCGGGGCGTGCACTGTAGCACGCCCGTCCTCCGCTGAAAGCGGGTGATCCGGCCCGGGAGCGCCACACACCCCAATTTACCACAGGTTGCGCAACCAGCGACGACGATCCCAGGGAAATTCCCCACGGAACGGCCGCGCGGAATTATTTGCAGGACGCCGCGCAGGAGTCGCCACCGGCGCGCGTCGAATCCGGCATCCGCAACCCATCCCGTCAAGGCCGAACTCCGTCCGCGCAGGGGAGAACGGCACAGGACGAAGGAGACCGCCATGTCCATCTCAAGCGTGACGTCATCGGCCGCGTCCGGCATCGCCCAGCAGCGGGCCGCCGGACCGGGCAAGGACATCCGCGACGGCATGCATCAGTTGAAGGACGCCGTCAAATCCGGCGACCTCGATTCGATCCAGAGCGCCTATGACTCGCTGTCCAAGCTGCAAAGCCGGAGCGGTTCGGCGTCCGACGCCAACTCTCCCCTCAACAAGATGCTGACCGCCGTGGGCGAGGCGCTGGAGACGGGCGACGTCTCGCAGGTCCAGCAGGCCTTCGCGGCGAACGGTCCGAAGGGAGCCCAGGGACCGGGCGGCCCCGGCGGCGCGGGTGGCCCGCCTCCCGGTCCGCCGCCGGGCGGCGCCGGCGGTCCGCCGGACGAGATGAAGGACGCCATGGGCAGCCTGTCGCAGGCGCTGCAATCCGGCGACCTGTCGGGCGCGCAGGAGTCCGTCTCGTCCCTGCTCTCCTTCCTGCAGGAGAATGCGGACGACAGCGCCACGTCGTCCACATCCTCGTCCTCGTCGGTGGCCGACCTGTTCAAGACGGCCCTGCAAAGCATGAGCGGCGCGCTTCAGTCGGGCGACCTGTCGGGCGCGCAGAAGGCCTTCTCCTCGCTGGCTCCCCGCGGTTCGCAAGGCGTGGACACGCTGGTCTGATCCGCGGCGACGCAACCGGGTGCCTTTCCCCCGAAGGCATCCGGCGCCGCCCCCACCCGCCCGCCGATCGAAAGAGGTGGTGATTAACCCGTTCGATGAAGTGAAATCCTAAAATTTTAGGAGAAATACATAAGTAAATCCCAACTTCATCACTCCACCTACCCCTTTATTTCCAGCAAAAATCCCGCAGGTTGCCGATCTCAAAGAAAATAAATCCCGCCCATTAACTGCGATTTAACCATGCAAAGGTTATTCGGAACACAGGCGAAACGATAGCGGACTTTTGGTTCCGGCCGCTTTCCCGCCCGATGGGAGCCTGTGACACGATGACCTTGCTGGCCCGCCTTTTCCTGCTGGTGCTTCTGGCCGTCCTGCCGGCCCTGGGCATCCAGGCCTACAGCGTGTTCCAGTTCCGTGCGGAGCGCGCCGAGGAAGTCGCGGCCCAGGCCGAGCGGCTGCTGCATCTGGTCGAGGGGAGCAGGCGCGGATCGTCGACGGCGCGCGGCTGATGGTCACCTCCATCGCGGAATCCGCCACCCTGCGGTTCGGCGACTTCGCCCAGTGCCAGGCCCATCTGATCCGGCTCGCCCAACGCGCCCCCGAATACCGCAACCTGTCCGTCCTCGACCGCGACGGCGCCGTCCTGTGCAGCGCCACGCCCGACGGCGCGCCCGCCGCCGCCGGCCTTCCCAATGCCCAGCGCCCCTATGTCCGCCGCGCGCTGGAGGAGGGGCGGTTCATCGTCGGCGAATGGACGACTCCCGGTCCGGCGGCGGAACCCGGCACCGCCATGCTGCCCTTCGCGGTGCCCTTCCGCGACGAGGCCGGCGCCGTCGCCGGGGTGGTGACGCTCGGCCTCGACCTGCCCTGGCTGGCCACCAACTTCGCGGCGCGCCCCTGCCCGAGAACGCCAGCCTGCTGGTCACCGACCGCAACGGCACCATCCTGGTCAAGCTGCCCAACGGCATCGCCCAGCGCGGCGAGCGCGTGCCGCAACCCTATCTGAACCTGCTGGGCGAAACGCGCGGCGGAGTCACCACCCTGCCCGGGATGGACGGGGTGGCGCGGGTGCTGGCCTATTCGCCGTCCCGCCAGGGCACGCGCGACCTGTTCATCAGCGTCGGGCTCGACCACACCGCCGTGGCCGGCACCATCGACCGCGCCACCCGCCAGGGCCTGCTGATGACGCTGACCGGGCTGCTGGTCGCCATCCTGGCCGCCTGGATCGGCGGCACCCTGTTCATCCGCCGCCCGGTCGAGGCGCTGATCCGCGCCACCCAGGGGTGGAGCGCCGGCAACTCCAGCGCGCGGGCCGGTCTGGTGGACCGCAAGTCGGAGATCGGCCAGCTCGGCCGCGCCTTCGACGCCATGGCCGAGACCCTGGAGGCCCGCGAGCGCGCGCTGCGCGGCTCGGAGGAGCATCTGCGCGCCGTGCTGGACGCGCTGCCCACCTTCGTCGGCGTGCTGAGCCCGGCGGGCGACGTGCTCCAGGTCAACCAGACCGCCGTCCAGGCGTCCGGCCTGCCGGTGGAGCAGATCGTCGGCCACCCCTTCCACGAGGCCTGCCGGCGCGCCTTCGCCGGCGCCGCGGGCGAGCGCCTGCGCGACGCGGTGGAACGCGCCGCCCACGGCGACTCCGCACGCTTCGACGCGCCGGTGCGCATCGCCGGGGATCGCGCGGCGATCATGGAGATGCGGGTCACCCCGATGCACGGAAGCGACGGGCGGATCACCCACCTGATCGTCTCGGGCATCGACATCACCGAGCGCAAGTCCACCGAGGAGGCGCTGCGCGTCGCCAACGAGCGCTTCCGCACGGCGCTGCGCAACTCCGGCGTCGTGGTGTTCAACCAGGATTGCGCCCTGCGCTACACCTGGATGCACAACCCGGCCCTCGGCTTCACGGCGGAGCGCGTCGTCGGCAAGACCGACATCGAAGTGTTCGAGGACGCCGCCGACGCCGAAGCCCTGACCGCCATCAAGCGCCGGGCGCTGGAGACCGGCGAGGGCGTCCGCGAGGAGGTCCGCATCCGCCTCGCCGGGCAGGACCATTTCTACGACATGACCATCGACCCGCTGCGCGGCCCGGACGGCACGCTGGCCGGCATCACCTGCGCCGCCGTGGATGTGACCGGCCGCAAGCAGGCCGAGGCCGACCTGCGCCGCGCGCGGGAGGAGGCGGAGCACGCCGCCGTCGGCAAGTCCAAGTTCCTGGCCGTCGCCAGCCACGACCTGCGCCAGCCCGTGCAGTCGCTCTACCTCTTCGCCGCCGCCCTGGGCGACCGTCTGCAGGGCCACCCCAGCCTGCCGCTGCTCGACAACATGCGTCAGGCGCTGGACACGCTGAAGGGTCTGCTGGACGGTCTGCTCGACATGTCGCGGCTCGAATCCGGCAAGATCGCCGCCAACCCGGTGGAGGTCCGGCTGGGGCAGGTCCTGGGCCGTCTGGTTGCCGAATACGCGCCGCGCGCCGCCCAGAAGGGGCTGGAACTGCGCGCCGTCCCGACGCGGGCCTGGGTGCGCACCGATCCGTCGCATCTGGAGCGCATCCTGCGCAACCTGATCGAGAACGCGCTGCGCTACACCCGCCAGGGCCGCATCCTGATCGGCTGCCGCCGCAGCGGTCCCGACCGGCTGCGCGTCGAGGTGTGGGACAGCGGCGTCGGCATCCCCGCCGACCGGCTGGAGGACATTTTCGAGGAGTTCACCCAGATCCAGGGCAGCGGCGACCGCGGGCTGGGCCTCGGCCTCGCCATCGTCAAGCGCCTGTCGAAACTGCTCGACCACCGCGTGCGCGTGCGCTCGAAGGAGGGGATCGGCTCCGTCTTCTCGGTGGAGATGCCGCGCGTCGTCGTGGAGAAGCCCCGTGCCGCCGCCGCCCCGCCCGCCATGGACCTCTTCCGGCAGGCCGCCAACGACTGCGCGACCAAGGGCATGGTGCTGGTCATCGACGACGAGGCGATCATCCTGCTCGGCCTGAAGGCGATGCTGGAGGGCTGGGGCTACAGCGTGCTGACCGCGCGCTCGGGGGATCAGGCGCTGGAACGGCTGCGCGCCGACGGGCGCCGCCCGCAGATCGTGCTGGCCGACTACCAGCTCCAGCAGGGGCGGACCGGTCCGGAAGCGCTGGCCGCGGTGCAGGGGCTGGTCGGCAAGGACGTGCCGGGCATCATCCTGACCGGCGACACCGCCCCGGAACGGCTGGACGAGGCCCGCCGCAAGGGCTTCAGCATCCTGCACAAGCCGGTCTTCCCCAACGACCTGCGCAAGATGATGGCGAACGCCGGGGCCGCGTGAACGGAAGGAAAGCGCGGCGGCGTCAGCGCCGACGGACGATCCGCCGCCACAGCGGCAGCGGGCGCTCCTCGGCGGCCTTCTCGTCCAGCCACTGGTCGGCCAGCTCGCGCACCTGCCAGCCGCCCAGGTAACGATCGCAGTCGATGGCGCTGTACAGACGCACCTTGTCCCGGCCGAGTCGTTCGAAATAGTCCAGCGTCCGCTGGCGGTCCGTCGCGTTCATCGGCGGGTTCATCGGGTCCATGGAGCGCATCCTGTCCGGCCTCCCCTCTGTGGTGCCCAAAAGAACGGCATACACCCGTCGCGGTTTGTTCAGTTGGTATATGGATTGGGCACGCAAGCATCCCAATAAGCCTTTGGTTGCAATGGCTTCCATTCGCACCATCCGACGAAGGTCAGGTCTGCGGCCAAGGCGGTGCCCATCCCTTCCCACCCACCCCGCCGGCGTGCACAATGCGGCACACGGATGCGTGGGCGGCGGGCTGCCGCCCGGCGCGATCAAAAGACACCTTCAGAACCGGGAGCGGGGGATCATGAGGAAGACGTCGTGGATGGCCGGAGCCCTGGCGGCGGCCGTCGCCGGGCTGTGCGCGGTTTCGGCCTCGGCGCAGACCAAGGTGACCGTGGCGATGAGCGGCTGGACCGGCTTCGCGCCGATCACGCTGGCCAAGGAAACCGGCATCTTCAAGAAGAACGGCATCGAGGTCGAGATCAAGAAGATGCCGACCTCCAACCGCCACCAGGCGATGGCGGCGGGCGAGGTGCAGGCGATCACCACCACGGTGGACACGCACCTGCTCTACGCCTCCTCCGGCGTGGACGTGACGCAGGTGCTGGTGCTCGACAGCTCGCACGGCGGCGACGGCATCGTCGTGCGCGACGCGGTCAACAGCCTCGCCGACCTGAAGGGCAAGCAGGTGGCCGTGCAGTATGGCGGCGTGCCGCAGTTCTGGCTGGCCTATGTGCTGAAGAAGAACGGGTTGTCGATCGGCGAGGTGCAGACCGTCAACCTCCAGCCGTCCGACGCCGCCAACGCCTTCGTCGCCGGCCAGTTCGACGCCGCCGTGACCTATGAGCCGTACCTGTCCAAGGTGCGCGAGGCCAACGGCAAGATCATCGTCACGTCGGACCAGACGCCGGGCGTCATCATCGACACGCTGGCTTTCCAGCCCGACTACATCCAGAAGAACCCGAAGGTCGTGAAGGCCTTCGTCGACAGCTGGTTCGAGGCGCTGGACGCGATCAAGCAGGACGAGAAGAAGGCCTTCGAGATCATGGCCCGCGACGTCAACCAGACGCCGGAACAGTTCGCCAGCTCCGCCAAGACCGTGCTCTGGTACGACAAGGCCGGCAACGTCGAGTATCTGACCAAGACGATGCCGACCTTCATCAAGGAGGTCCAGGACGTGATGCTGGAGGCCAAGCTGATCCGCAAGGCCCCGCCGAGCCTGGACAGCATGACCGACACGTCCTTCGTGAAGTAAGACGGTACGTTTCTGCTGCCGTTGCCCCCACCCCTAACCCTCCCCCGCTGGGCGGGGAGGGGACAAAACTCCCTCCCCTGCGACAGCGGGGGAGGGCCGGGGGTGGGGGCAAGCGCCTCCAACACACCGACAACGGTCCACCAATCCCATGTCCCCCCTCTTCACTCCGCTGAAGCCGGTCGCTCCGGCGCTGCGCACGGTGCTGGGCATCGCCTGTTTCGTGCTGTTCTTCCTGGGCTGGGGCATCGCCACCTACGGCGGCTTCGTGAAGCCGCTGTTCCTGGCCTCGCCCGGCGACACGCTGACGGCGGGCATCGCGCTGTTCCGGGAGTTCGGCTTCGCCGAGGACATCGCCGTCACGGTCTGGCGCGTCTTCGCCGGCTTCGTCATGGCCACCGCGCTGGCGGTGCCGCTGGGCATCCTGATGGGGGCCTTCAAGCCGGTGGAGGCCTTCTTCGAGGCCTTCGTGTCCTTCGCCCGCTACCTGCCGGCCTCGGCCTTCATCCCGCTGCTGATCCTGTGGGCGGGCGTGGGCGAGCTGCAGAAGATCCTGGTCATCTTCATCGGCTCGGTCTTCCAGCTCGTCATCATGGTGACGGTCATCGTGTCGGGCATCCGCACCGATCTGGTGGAGGCCGCCTACACGCTGGGCGCCAAGCGCGACGGCGTGGTGCTGCGCGTCCTGCTGCCCGCCGCCTCACCACAGATCTTCGAGGCGCTGCGCCTCGTGCTCGGCTGGGCCTGGACCTACGTGATCGTCGCGGAGCTGGTGGGCGCGTCGCGCGGCATCGGCCACATGATCATCGACGCCCAGCGCTTCCTCGACACCGGCCAGATGATCTTCGGCATCTTCGTCATCGGCGTGATCGGCCTGATCACCGACCTGCTGTTCCGGGCGCTCAACGCCCGTCTCTTCCCGTGGGCCAAAGGACGATAAGCGCCGGCCATGAGCAAGCTGTCCATCCGCAACGTCGAGAAGACCTTCCCCAGCCGCAACAACACGGCGCCCACCCGCGCGCTGGTGCCGACGAGCCTGGAGGTCGCCGACAACGACTTCATCACCATCCTGGGACCGTCGGGCTGCGGCAAGTCCACGCTGCTGCGCATCGTCGCCGGGCTGGAGACGCCGAGCGCCGGCGAGGTGCTGCTGGAGGGCAAGGCGGTGTCCGGCCCCGGCCCCGACCGCGGCATGGTGTTCCAGTCCTACACGCTGTTCCCCTGGCTGACCGTGCGCGACAACGTCTGCTTCGGCCTGCGCGAGCGCGGCCTGCCGCGGGTGGAGCAGTTGGCGATCGCCGACCGCTTCCTGGCCCAGGTCGGGCTGAAGGGCTTCGAGAACCATCACCCCGCCCAGCTGTCCGGCGGCATGCAGCAGCGCACCGCGCTGGCCCGGGCGCTGGCCAACGACCCGAAGATGCTGCTGCTCGACGAGCCGTTCGGCGCGCTGGACCACCAGACGCGCGAGCTGATGCAGGAACTGCTGCTGGGCATCTGGGAGGCCGACCGCAAGACGGTGATGTTCGTCACCCACGACATCGACGAGGCCATCTTCATGGCCAGCCGCGTGGTGGTGATGTCGGCCCGCCCCGGCCGCATCAAGTGCGACATCCCCATCGATCTGCCGCACCCCCGCTCCTACAAGGTCAAGACCACCCCGGAGTTCGCCGCCTACAAGGAGCGGTTGACCGAGGAGATTCGCGTCGAGACCATCAAGGCCGTGACCATGGAGCGCTGACGCGGCTCCCTTCCGGACCGGAACATGGGAAAGAGCGGCGCTTGCGGGCGCCGCTCTTTCCTTTTTCGCACCGCTTTTCCTTTTTACCGCTCCTTTTACGGCCGGATCAGGACTGGCGGCCTGTGTTCATGACCAGATCGGACAGGGCGACCCCGGCGCGCTCGGCATCCGACGCGAGCGAGCGCGGGCAACTCCAGTGCAGCCGTCCCTCGATTTCAAGCATCCGGCCCTGGCGCTTCACCACCCATACGCCGGTCGTCGCCATGTGGATGACACGGGCCAGCGGCTCTTCATCGAAAGCCGGACGGGTCCGGGCCGTGGATTGGGCAACCGCCGGCACCGCTGCCGGAACAGCGGGATGAATCGCCGCATCCGAACGCTCAAAGGCCGGCGCGCAAGGATGGACACGGACCGGCTGCAGCGGGTGCCGTTCGCGGCGATCACTCGGACGGCTCGCCGGGAGGACGGCAAGGGCCTGCGGCCTGGAAAGATGCAGCATGGTGGGCATCCTGGGACGTTTCCGATGAGCCTGCGCCTACCGTGCGGCGCAGGTCGTTAGGACACTGAACCTTCCATGCAACCTTGATGATGTAAAGGGGAAACGCTCCCAATTCAGTGCAACGTTTCGACGCGGCATGATGGTAAACAAACAATAACCAGAATTTCATTATAGTTTTCCCTTGGTGCCGCCGCGCCGTTTCCATCGGCTTTGCTGAGCGGCCCTGAGCGCCCATCTTAGGGAGAGGGACGGGAAAGCCATCTCACCCTCTTAGGGATGAGCAGAATGGCTTTCTGCCCCGGAATAGTCACACGCAGACGCGTGTTCATTCCGTAAGCATGCGTCGCAAGCGCAGGCTTGGCCGCCGGCCTCTCGGGCTGGTGGTGCCCAAGAATGCAGGGAAGAAAACGGGTAGGATCATGGTGAAGAAACTGGCAGTGATCGTGGTTGGCGGCCTTGTCCTGGCGGGCTGCTCGAACCTCAGCCACCGCGAACAGCGCACGCTGTCGGGTGGCGCCATCGGTGCCGCGGGCGGTGCCGCGGTCGGCGCCCTCACGGGGGGCAGCGCCGTGATGGGCGGCGTGATTGGTGGCGCCGCCGGTGCCGCGGTGGGCGCCCTGACCTCCAACAACGGCAAGCACCGGTAAACACCGGCTTCAGAAAAGGGAAACAAGGCCGCCGGACCAGTGTCCGCGGCCATCCCGAACGCCTGTGCGCCCTGAACGTCAGGGCTTCAGCAGGTTCCTAATTTTCAGGGAGATGTTGGAGCGGGTGAAGGGAATCGAACCCTCGTCGTAAGCTTGGGAACGGCGGAACAAGACAGGAACGGACGTTGGCGGACGCTGGCGGACTCAGCAATTTCAATGGCTTAGCGAAACGCCGTCTGCTATCATCCGGGCTCGACCGCCGACGCTTTTCCGTACCGATTCCGTACGAGGAGACCCGTTCATGGCCAGTGCTGTTGGATTCTATCGTGTTTCCCTATTAACCTTAGCAATACGTAGCCTTTTTTCAATGTACTTCGTTCAGTTACGTATTGCTAAGGTTAATAGGGAAACACGATAGAATCCGAACAGCACCTGTATGAGCACATCGTGTTCGGTGATCATCGTCATCACTACATGTCGGCGATCCCCGGCATGGCCGAGCGCACGGTGATGTGCAGTTCGCTTTCGAAAACCTTCGCGATCACCGGGTGGCGGTTGGGCTATGTTTACGCGTCACCGGAATTCGTTGCGCAGGGCCGCAAGGTGCACGATTTCCTGACGGTCGGTGCGGCGGCGCCGCTGCGGCGCGCGCTTGGGGCTGGTTTGCTTTTGCCTGCCGGCTATTACCCGGGCTGGCCTGGGGTGTGGAAAGCGTGGCGGGATATAGTTCTGGTATCTGAATATGAGGGGGGCTGCGTTATTCCGAGCCGCAGGGAGCCTATTTCGTCATGGTGGACATTTCGCCGTTTGGATACGCCAACGACGTGGAGTTTGCCCATTGGCTGGCGAAGGACATCGGGGTCGCCGGCGTGCCGGGCTCCGTGTTTTTCCACACACCGGAGCACCGTTACATCCGCCTTAATTTCGCGAAGAAAGACGCGACGCTCCATGCTGCGGGTGAGCGATTACTGAATTTGAAACACGGGTAGGGCCCGACCTCCGGGCGGGCCGTCGTTCCATTTATCATTTCCTCGGCCCGCTCGGAGGGCGGGCCTACCGAAACTAACAAGGGTGGGGGGCGGTTATCCCTAACCGCCCTTGGATAGCCCGTTGCTTGTCTGCGCGCGTGCATCGTGAAGGTCGGTTGGGGATAACCGACCCTACCGTTGAGTCACGATCAGTCGCGCACTGCGCCGATTGCCTCGTCCAAAACCGCCAGCGCAAAATCGGCGTCGGCTTTCGTGATGTTCATCGGCGGAGCGAAGCGGATGGTGTGGCCCCAAAGGCCGCCTTTGCCAAGAAGGAGTCCGAGCTCGCGCGCGTTTTCGACGGCGGCGGCGCACTCTTCGCGTCCGGGCGTTTTGGTGGCGCGGTCTTTCACAAACTCGATGCCGAGCATCAGGCCTTTGCCGCGCACGTCGCCGATGATCTTGTGTTTTTCCTTCAGCTTGTTGAGACCGGCGAGCAAATGACGGCCGAGTTCGAGGCAGTTTTGCTGGGTCTTTTCGTTGTCGATAACTTCGAGCACGGCTTTGCCGATGGCGCTGACGACGGGGTTGCCGCCGAAGGTGTTGAAATGGGTCTTCTGTGTCATGACGGCGGCGATTTCCGGCGTGGTGACGACGGCGGCCAGGGGCGCGCCGTTGCCGATACCCTTGGCCATCGTGACGATGTCGGGTATGACGCCCTGGGTTTCAAATCCCCAGTAATGCGTGCCGGTGCGGCCGAAGCCTGTTTGCACTTCGTCGGCGATGCAGACGCCGCCGGCGGCGCGCACGTGTGCGTAAACTTGTTTTAAGTAACCCTGCGGAAATTCGACAAATCCGCCGACACCCTGGATCGACTCGGCGATGAAGCCCGCGACTTTTCCCGAGGTAGTGTAGTCGATGACTTGTTTGACGTCGTCGGCGTATTTGCGGCCGGCGTCGGGATCGTCGTAACCGAAGTTGCCGCGGTAGGGATAAGGCGAGACGGCGTGATGCACGCCAAAGGAGTGGGGGACGTTGAATTTCCAACCGCTATGTGCGGTGACGCCCATGCCGCTGGCGTTGCCGCCGTGATACGCGTTGCGCAGGGCGATGACGTCGTAGTTGCCCGTGTAGAGCCGCGCCATGAGCAGGGCCAGATCGTTGGCTTCGGAGCCGGAGTTGACGAAATAACAGACCTTCAGATCGCCGGGGAATTTAGACGCGAGCTTTTCCGCGAACTCTCCGATGTTGGGGTTGAGGTAGATTGTCGTCGAGTGCTGCAGCAACTGGTTTTGGCGATTGGCGGCCGCGACGACATGGGGATGACAGTGGCCGACGCTGACGGTCACGATGCCGCCGAGTCCGTCCAGGTAGCGTTTGCCGGTGCTGTCCCACCACTGCATCTTGCCCTCCACAATCATGATCGGCTGCTTGTAGTAGAGGAAGAGTCCGGGATTGAGGAACTGTTTGCGCTGCGCGAGCACCTGTTCGAGCGACGGGCCGGTGTAGGCGGCAGGGGTGTGCGAAGTTGTGGGGAGAGGAATGGGGTTCATGGGAGAAGCAGGTCGAATGATGAATGACGAATATCGAATGACGAATGGCGTCGGAAAATAACGAGGGTGTGAGTTACGTGCCGGGAGCGAGTTTGCGAAGGATGAGATAAACAAAGAAGGCCAGCGTGAAGCCGACGAACCAGGCGTAGTTGTAGGGAGCGAGCAGCCAGGCTGACGTGGTCGCGGGGTCGAGGGCTCCGACCTGTGCGAGAAATCCCGGCAACGAAGGCAGCACGGCGAGGACAAAGGTGGTGAGCGAGACTATGCTGAAGCCGTTACGGTAGCGGTATGCGCCGTGCGTTTCGTAGAGTTCGGCGACGTTCAGGTGTTTTTGGCGGACGATAAAATAGTCGGCGATCATGATGCCGGCGATTGGCCCGAGGAGCGCGCTATAGCCGATCAGCCACGTGAAGATATACCCCGAGGGATCAGCCATGAGTTTCCACGGCATCATGATGAGTCCGAGAATCGCCGCGATGATTCCACCGGTGCGGAAGCTGATATGCCTGGGCGCGAGTGCAGAAAAATCGTTCGCCGGGGAAACGATGTTGGCGGCGATGTTGGTGGACAAGGTGGCGACCGCGAGTGTCACGAGCGCTGCGGCGGAGAGCGTTTTACTGCCGAACTTCGCGATGACCGCGACCGGATCCCAGATGGCTTCACCAAATACGACGATGGTTGCGCTCGTGACCACGATGCCGATGAACGAATAAAGTGCCATCGTGGGCGGGAGTCCGATGGCTTGGCCGATGACTTGATCGCGCTGGGTGCGGGCGAAGCGGGAAAAGTCAGGGATGTTGAGTGAGAGCGTGGCCCAGAAGCCCACCATCGCGGTGAGCCCCGCGCCGAACACCGGCCAGAATTTTCCGGAGGCGAGCAGGGTTTCCGGTTGGGAGAAAATAGGCCCGAAACCGTCGGCCGCCTGATAGGCCCAGAACATCAACACGCCACCGATCAGCAGGAGGAATGGCGCGCTCAGCACCTCGAGCCATTTGATCGATTCCATGCCTTTCACGATGAAGTAAACATTGATGGCCCAAAAAATCAGGAAGCACCCAAACTCGCCGGGGGACAGGCCAAGCACGGGCAGGATGGTTTTGGTGGAGGGATCGAAACCGAAAATAATCGCGGCCGTGCCGTAGATCGCGGCGCCACCCACCCAAGCCTGAATGCCGAACCAACCGCACGCGACCAATCCGCGCATCACGGCGGGAATATTTGCGCCGAAGGTGCCGAAACTTGCGCGCAATAAAACCGGAAAAGGGATGCCGTAGGCCGTGCCGGGGTGCGCGTTGAGGGTCATCGGAATCAACACGATTACGTTGCCCAGAAAAAACGCAGAGCAACGCCTGCCACCACGTCATGCCTTGTGAGATGAGTCCGCTCGCCATGGTATAGGTGGGGATGCAGACCGCCATGCCGACCCAGAGCGCGGCGATATGCCACTGCGTCCACGTGCGCTTCGACGGCGGCACTGGCGCGAGATCGGGATTGGACAGGGTGGAGGTTGGGCTGGCGCTCGCGGCGGAGTGTGGGATGGGGGCGGACGTGGGCGTGTGCATCGGATTGCGCGGGACGACGGGAGGGGATGATGAATTAAAATGACGTGGCGAATGACGGGGGGACGTGAAACGAATGCCGGCGAAGTGAGGCGGGTGGGCATTGATTGCGGGAGGCGGTTAGCTCGTTTGGTAAACGTCATTCGCCGTTTGAGCATTCAGCATTCGTCATTTTGGCATCCGGTATTCGCGCAGCGTTTGCGTTCAAAAATGACTTGGCGTGCGGCGGAGAAATTTTCCGCGTCCGAAGGTGCCGCAGAAACGGCCGTGTTGAGCTGCGATTTGTCCTCGGATAGTGACGACGCTGGCGCGGCCTTCGATGGGCCAGCCTTCGAACGCGCTGTAATCGACGTTCATGGATTGGGTTTTCGCGGAGATGGTGCCGCGGTGGTTGGGATCGAAGATTACGAGGTCGGCGTCGGCGCCCGGCTGGATGGTGCCTTTGCGTGGGAAGAGTCCGAAGAGTTTCGCGGCCTGCGTGCTCGCAATGTTCACGAAGGTGTGCAGATCGATTTTGCCGGTTTTGACGCCGTGCGTGTAGAGCAAGTTGACGCGTTCTTCGAGCGAGGGGATGCCGTTGGGGATTTTGGTAAAATCGTCTTTTCCCATCGGTTTCTGGTTTTCGAAATCAAACGGTGCGTGGTCGGTCGCGACGGTTTGGATAAGACCGTCGCGCAGGCCGTTCCAGAGCATCGATTGATTCCGCGCGTCGCGCAGCGGCGGCGACATGATGTATTTCGCGCCTTCGAAATCTGGTTTTTCGGCGTAGGTTTTATCGAGCGTGAGGTATTGAATGAGCGTTTCGATGCCGACGCGCACGCCGCGCCGACGGGCGGCGATGGCTTCGTCGAGCGCTTCCTGGCAGCTCAGATGGACGATGTAGGTCGCGGTGCCGGTGAGTTCGGCGAAAGTCATCAAGTGGTGCACGCCTTCCGCTTCGACCCGAGGCGGGCGACTTTCGTGGTGCTGCGCGGGATCGGTTTTTCCAGCGGCGAGCAGTTCCTTGCACCGCTCGCTGACGAGGGTCTCGTTTTCGCAATGCGCGGTGACGATGACGCCGAGTTCCCTGGCGAGTTTGAGCGTGCGGTAGAGTTCGGTGTCGTCGATTCCGAACGCGCCTTTGTAAGCGAGGAATATTTTGAAGGAGCTGATGCCGCGTGCGACGATTTCGCGCAGTTGTTGTTCGGTGGTGTCGTCGAATTTGGTCACGCCCATGTGAAACGTGAAATCACACGCGGATTTTCCGACGGCCTGCTTCATCCAGAGATCGAAGCTCGCGAGCGCGTCGTCGCTGCGCGCGGGACAACACATTTCGATCAGCGTGGTCGTTCCTCCGACGATCGCGGCTTTCGAACCGGTCTCGTAGGTGTCCTTCGAAAACGTTCCCATGAACGGCAGGTAAATGTGCACGTGCGGATCGATGAATCCGGGGAAAACGTAATGGCCGCGTGCGTCGATCACTTCACAACCGGCAGGGGCGGCGAGATTGCGGTCGATCCGGGTGATGGTCTCGTCCTCGCAAAAGATGTCGGCGAAGTAGCGGGAGTCGGCGGTGATGATTTCGCCGTTTTTAATAAGAAGTGACATGGGGAATGTGATGTGTGACGAGTTATTGGCGTGATGTTTCGAGTTTGCGGCGCAAACCGTTCAACATGCGGCGAAGCTCTCCTAAAAAGTTGGGTGATGGGTGCCGCCTGTTGCACTGAGATGAAACTCAGTTCGGTCGAAAGGTGTATTTGCGTGTCCAACTCGGCGACTGAGCCTTCGGCATGAGAAATGAATTGGATAAATTCACCGGTTGTGTGGCGCGCTTGACCCTCGGCAATGTTCGATGAGATGGAAACGGCGGCACGCCTCATCTGAGATATCAGCCCGAACTTTTCATCAGCCGGAAATGTTTTGGTGAGGGTGTATATTAACTTGGCGACAGATATACCTTTTTGCCAAACCACGAGATCGCGGTATCCTTCAGCTTTAGGATTCTCGAAGGTAGGCTGTTTCATCTCGTCACATTCCACTCGTCACTTGTCACACAGGCGCTTCGCCTCACTTTTTCCACACGTCGCCCACGTCGCCGCCGAACCAGCGGGAGCTGACGACTTTTTGCCGGGTGTAGAATTGGATGCTTTCTTTTCCTTGGATGTGCAGGTCGCCGTAGAACGAATCGTCCCAGCCGGTGAACGGAAACATCGCCATTGTCGCGGGCACGCCGACGTTGACGCCGACCATGCCGGCTTTGACACGCATCGTGAATTCGCGCGCGGTCCGACCGTTGTTTGTGAAAATTGCGGCACCATTTCCGAAGGAGGATTTGCCGGCTTGTTCGATAGCCGCATCGAGATCGTCCATACGCATGACATTCAGCACGGGGCCGAAGACTTCTTCCTTCGCGAGCGTCATGTGATTTTCCACGCCGTCGATGACGGTTGCACCGACGTAAAAAACCTTTCGGGGCATCGGCGATTTTCACGCCGCGTCCGTCAGCGATGACTTTGGCTCCTTCTTTCTCACCGCTGGCGACCAGACTAAGCACGCGGTCGCGATGGGCGGCGGTGATGACCGGGCCCATATCAGGCTGCGCAGCGCGGTCGGTCGGGCCGACTTTGATGGCGCTGGCGGCTTTGATGAGTTCGGGCAACACGAGATCTGCCGCTTTGCCGACTGCGATGGCGGTTGAGCCGGCCATACACCGTTCGCCCGCGCAGCCGAAGGCGGCGGTGGAGAGGTTTTCGACCGTCTTCGAAATATCTGCGTCCGGCATGACGACGATGTAGTTCTTTGCGCCGCCGTTGGCTTGGACGCGTTTGCCGTGCTTCGTGCCGGTTTCCCAAATGTATTTCGCAATCGGCGTGGAGCCGACAAAGGAAATCGCTTTGACCTTCGGGTGCATGAGCAATGCATCGACGGCTTCGCGGCCGCCGTGGACGATGTTGAACACGCCTTTGGGCAGGCCGGCTTGTTCGAGGAGCTCGCCAAGGAGGATCGCGCTCAGCGGGACTTTCTCACTTGGTTTGAGAACGAAGGTGTTTCCGCAGGCGATCGCGGTGGGAAACATCCAGAGTGGCACCATCGCGGGAAAATTAAACGGAGTGATGCCGACGCACACGCCGAGCGGCATGTTGATCGTGTCGCAATCGACGCCACGCGCGATGTTGCGCAGCGAATCGCCGAAGAGCAGAGTGGGAATGCCGCAGGCGTATTCGACATTTTCGAGCCCGCGGAAAATCGACCCGCGCGCCTCGATGTGAGTTTTGCCGTGCTCGCGTGAGACCGTTTGGCAGAGCTTGTCGAAGTTATGTTCGATGAGCTGTCGGTATTTGAAAAACACGCGCGCCCGCTCGACCGGCGGCGTCTCGCTCCACGCCGGAAACGCGGCGTGCGCGGCTTCGACGGCGGCGTTCACTTCGGCACTACCGCCGGCGGGACATTCTGCGATGATATCGCCCGTGGAAGGATTAAAGACCGGAGTCGCGGCGATTTTGGGAGTGAACCACTCGCCGTTCACGTAATTGGGGCAGGGTGAGAGAGGCATGTTTTGTTTTGAACCACAGAGGCACGGAGGCACAGAGAGGCTAGTTAGGGGAAGGTGGTGTGTTGAAGGTGTCGCCGGTTACGATGCGTCGCACGCCATCCATTAGACGGGGCACATTGAAGTTGATGAGTAATCCCAGCGGACGGTTTTCCAGCTTCAGATAGGTGAGCAACTGGGCGTGGTGAATCGGATGTAGCTCGTTCACTGCTTTGAGCTCGAGCAGCAGTTCGTTCTCCACCGCGAAGTCGATGCGGTAGCCGCAATCGAGTTTCACGCCTTTGTAAAGAAGTGGGCGGTCTTGTTGGCGCTTAAACGACAGACTCGCGAGAGTGAGTTCGTGGGCGAGCGCCTCTTCGTAGGCAGATTCTAGTAAACCGGGGCCGAGCTCTCTGTGGACTTCGATACAAAGTCCGAGAACGCGGTGGGTGAGTTCATTGAAGTATTTCTTTCGATCGATATTCTCAGGATTCATCGACGGGTCATTTGCGTGGTGATTGGCCCGTTGGAGAAAAATAAATCGAGGAACCGACAAGCGAAGTGATGAAGAACAGATCCGAACATCTGCTCTCCGTGTCTCTGTGCCTCCGTGGTTCAAAATCAAAAGGCTCATCCTTTCGAGAGCGCGTCGGATTGTTTCACGAAGTCGTCGCCGGTCCATTCGGCGTCGTTTTTCACGACTTTGCTCGGAGTCGCGGTGGCGGCAGCAGCGGCGGCCGCTTTCTGGGCGGCTTTGCGATCAGTCTGACGTTTCACGAGGTCGGCGTGCGTCGTGAAGTAGTCGAGGCTCCTGCCTTTGAAATCGGCGAGGGTTTCGAATTTATGTTTCTCCATGAAGGCGAGGAGCTGTTCCTGCATGGGCTTTACGCATTCGTATCCGAATTTCATGACGCCGGTGCAGACTTGCACGGTGTCGGCGCCGAGGAGGATGAATTGCGCGGCGTCTTCGCCCGTCTCGATGCCGCCGAGGCCGGAGAGCGAGCGGCCGGGAAATTCCTTCCGGATCATCGTGGCCAACTCCATCACCATGCGGAGCGCGATGGGTTTCACAGCTTTCGAGGAGTAACCGCCGGGCGTCGTGTAGCCTTCGACGTTGGGCTCGGGGCGGAGCGTATCGAGGTTAACGCTCATGACGCTGCGGATCGTGTTGATCGCGGCGAGGCCGGTGGCGCCTCCGCGCAAAGCAGCGCGGCCGGGTTCTTCGATGTGCGTGATGTTGGGCGTCATCTTTGCCCAGAAGGGTTTGGTCGCGGCGGATTTTACCCAGCCGCAGACTTCTTCGAGGATTTCGGGATTCTGGCCCATCGCGGCGCCCATCTTGCGTTCGGGCAGGCCGTGCGGGCAGGAGAAGTTGAGTTCGAAGGCGTCGACGCCGGCGGCTTCGCAGCGTTGGACAAGTTCGATCCATGCGTCCTTATTGTATTCCTCCATGATGGAGGCGATGAGCGCACCGGGTGGTTGGGCGTCTTTGCATTTCTTAAACTCGTCTTCCCAGAGTTTGAAGGGGCGGTCGGAGATGAGTTCGATGTTTTCCCAGCCGATGACTTCGCCGCTTTCGGCGTGCAGTTTCGCGTAGCGCGGGGAGACGTTGGTGATTTTCGAGGCATCGAGCGAAACGGTTTTCGCGATGACGGCGCCCCAACCTTCGCGGAAGGCGCGGTTGATTACGCTGAGATTCGTGCCGGGAGGGCCGGAGCCGATGACGAAAGGATTGGGGAGTTTCAGACCGTCAACGACCGTCGCGAGTGTGGGCATAGGGATAACACGAGTTGCATTCGGGAGACGAATCGCCACTCGGCACGAGGGAAGTCAGTCAATACTTGGCCGGCTATTCCCAGGACCGCTACGCGGACGCCTGCAGGAATTGGGTTATGTTTGGGTGGAGGAAATACAGCGAAACGCTGAGGTGTTTCCAAGCAGCAAATGTGCCACGGCGCGAGTCGCATGGGGTGAATGCGTCGAACGGTGGGGCGGAAAAAATGCAGCGAAAGTGATAAGTCGGGAGCGTGGCGAGTGGTGAATGCCTAAGCCGGCGTGAGTGTGTGCAATGAACTGAACGCATGGCGCAAGATGTCCGTGTTACCGGAGGCGCGGGCTTGAGCTACGGGCGCGTCGCGTGCAACGTCGCGCGCATGCCACTCGATCCGAAACGCGTTGTCGCTAAGTTGAAGGAATTGCGGACACTGACGGGAGACGAGCACGGCGCGCAACGCGTGGCGTTCACGCCGACGTGGGTGAAGGCGCGCAGTTGGCTGAAGGAAAAACTCGCAGGCTTGCCGGTGGAGACGCACGTCGACGCGGCGGGGAATTTCTGGGCTACGTTGCGCGGCGAGAGTGAATGCGCGTTGTTGATAGGCGGGCATATCGACTCTGTGCCGAATGGCGGCTGGCTGGATGGTTGCCTGAACGTGATGGCTGGCGTGGAGATTTTGCGGCGCATCAACGAGCAGTATGCGGGCCGGCCGCCAGTGACGGTGCGACTGGTGGATTGGGCGGATGAGGAAGGCGCGCGATTTGGAAAAAGTTTGTTCGGCTCCTCTGCGTGTTCGGGTGCGCTCGATATGAACGAAGCGCGCGGTTTGAGGGACAAACATGGCGTGACGTTGCCTGACGCGTTGAAAGCGGTCGGCGTGGATTTCGAGCGAGTGAAAGACAGCGGCGCTGAACTGAAAAAATGCCGCGGCTTACATCGAACTACACATCGAGCAGGGGCCGGTGTTGCTCGATCTGGATTTGCCGCTCGGAGCGGTGCTCGGGACGTTCGGCGTGGAGCGGCATGCGATCACGTTTTGCGGACAAGCCGCGCACTCAGGGAGCACACCGATGATTCGTCGGAAAGATGCATTTCTCGCGGCGGCGAAGATGGGCGAGGAAGTTTATCGCATCGCGGAACGCAGCGGCAACGGCGTGTGCACAATTGGTTCGTGCACGACGAAGCCAGGCATCGTGACAAGTGTGGTGGAGGAGTGTCGTATCACGCTCGATCAGCGTCACCTTGATGCGGCGAAACTCGCGGCGATGCTCCAGGAGGCGAAGGCGGCGAGCGAGCGATTCGCGACGGAGGGGAATGTGCAGGTGAGTTGGGAAAGACTGTGGCAGATCGAACCGCGTCCCTTTCACGCCGAGCTCATTGGTCTGTGCGACGAGGCGATCCGTGAGACGGTTGGGGCTTCGCATCGGTTGCCCTCGGGACCGCTGCACGATGCGGCGGAGATGTGCGGGGTCGGTGTGCCGACGGTGATGATGTTCGTGCAGAGTTTGCAGGGGATCAGCCACAACAAGATCGAGGACACTCGAGAAGAGCATCTGGAACTTTGCGTGGAAGCGTTCGACCGCCTCGCGACGAAAGTGATGGCGTGGGTGGGCGGTAAGGGCTGATCCTGCTGACATGGGTGAAACGCTGGAGGGGGTATTCTCGATTCGTGGGCTGATGGGGTTGTGTCATCTGTTGGTGGATGAGAGACGCGAAGCGGTCCTTATCGATACCGGCCTGGTAGGTGAGCGGTATCAGATTCAGCGAATCTTTCGGCGGTTGAGGCTGGCGCCAAGTGCGCTCAAGGCGGTTTTGCTGACTCATGGACACTTAGACCATGTAGGAAACCTGCATTGGGTTAAGCAGTGGAGCGGGGCTAAACTGCTCGCGCATCAAAGCGAGCAAGCACACATCGACGGCACATTTGCTTACGAGGGGTCGGCCAAGTGGTGTGGCCGACTTGAGAAGCTCGGCTACCGGATGCTGAGCTATCGGCCGGTTCAGATCGACCACTTCATCGCGGAGGGTGACGAACTTCCTTGTTGGGGAGGATTGCGGGTGATGCATCTCCCAGGACACACGCGCGGACACTGCGGTTTCTACAGTTCGCGTCACGATCTGCTGTTTAGCGGCGATCTTTTCGCGAGCTACTTCTTTAATGTGCACCAGCCACCCGCCGTCTTGAATGCGGCTCCGGAGTTGATTCCTGACAGTATGCGGCGAGTGAGAGCGTTGGCCCCGCGTCTTATCGTGCCGCAGCACTACGATGTGTTCGATGCGCGACTGCATGCAAAGCGCTTCGAGCAACTTTGCCGCCGTGTGCTCGATTAGAAATTTCGAATGCGCTCACACCGTCTTCGAAAACCGTTGGTTCACTTTGTTCAGGTATGCGTCGAAACGCATGGCGATGATGCGGCGGAATAGTTCGCCCACGGGAGTGATATCGAATCCGTCGCGGTCGCGCTGAAGAAGGCCGTCGGCTTCCAAGTCGTCGAGCGACGCGATTTCCGCGGCGTAGTAGCTTGCAATGTCGATGCCGAGTTCTTCCGTGATGTCGCGATAGCTGACGCGTGACCGACACATGATAGCCATGATGAGCGTGCGCCGACGGCGGTCTTCATCGGTGAGCAGGCAGCCGCGTTCGATGGGCAGGGTCCCCGCAGTCACGGCCTGACGGTAGGCGTCGATATCCTTGTGATTTTGGCGGAAGGAGCCGTCGGTTTGGGAAATCGAAGACAGGCCGAATCCGTAGAGCGAAGCGCCGGCGCGGGTGGTGTAACCCTGGAAGTTGCGTGTGAGCGTGCCTTCGCGGTGCGCGACGGCGAGTTCGTCGTCAGGACGCGCAAAGTGGTCCATGCCGATATGTTCGTAGCTGGCATCAGACAGCGCGCGGGTCGCCTCCGCGAGCATGTTGAGCTTTGCCGCGGTGGTCGGGAGTTGGTCGCGCGTGTCGAAGATTTTTTGCGCGGGTTTCAGCCAGGGCACGTGCGCGTAACTAAAGACCGCGAGACGATCGGGATTCAGCGTGATGACATCGGCGATGGTTTGCGCGAACGAGGCTTCGGTTTGCAGCGGCAGGCCGTAGATGAGATCGACGCTGACGGATTGGTAGCCGGCGGCGCGGAGCCACGTGATGGCTTGGGGAGGTTTTTTCAAGAGGTTGCCAGCGGTGGATGGCGAGTTGCACGCGCGGATCCGTGTCCTGCACGCCAAGCGAGGCGCGATTGCAACCGAGGCGACGGTAGGCGAGCACGTGTTCCTCGGTGAGGTGGCGGGGATCGATTTCGACGGAAATTTCCGCTTCCGGGGCCAAGTTGAATGTGCGGCGGATAATCTCGTCGAGTCGGTCGATTTCCGCGGGCGGAAGAAACGTGGGCGTGCCGCCGCCGAAATGGAGTTGCGTGACGGGCCGGAGTGAGATCGAGGTGCGGAGCGGTGAGCTCGATTTCACGGATTAACAAATCGACGTATTCCCCGGCGACGCTGTGTTGGCGCGTGATGATGTTATTGCAGCCGCAATACCAGCAGAGGCTTTCGCAGAACGGGATGTGGAAATAGAGGGAAAGCGGACGTGGGTTCGCGCGGATTTGGTTGTCGTGGGCGATTTCCTTGAGGAGCGCCTCGCGACAGATTTTGTCGGAGAACTGCGGTGCCGTGGGATACGATGTGTAGCGCGGGCCGGGAATGTTGTATTTCCGGACCAGCTCAAGCTTCGGCAGTGAAGCCGTGGGAATGGACTGACTCAACGACACCATAATGCGTGGAGCTTAGCGCGCGCGCCGCATCCGGGCTGCGCGTTTATTGCGCTTCTTTTGGCAATCGTTGCCGCGCAGGGCGAAGTCTCCGTGAGGTCTTCTTGCTGCGCGCACTGCTGAAAGGAGGATTCCCTTAACCACACGCCAGTGACCCGTGACCCGTGGGAGTGCCACGGACGCGCCGGCTCCTCATCACTGATCACTCGTCACTCGTATCTCTCGCCGCCTTCCCACGCGTCCTCAACCGGCGAAGAATTTCTGGATCTTCCGCAACGACGCGACGAGGCGATCGATTTCCTCGGGGGTGTTGTAAAAATAAAAACTCGCGCGCGTGGTGCTTGTCAGGCCGAGTTTGCGCATGAGCGGCTGGTTGCAGTGGTGACCACCGCGGAGCGCAATGCCATCCTGATCGGCGAAGGTGACGATGTCGTGGGCGTGCACGCCTTCGAATGCAAAGCTCACGAGGCCGCCGCGCGGTTGACCGACCTGCGGACCGATGATGCGAATGCCTTCGAGCGTGGAGAGCTTTTCCATCGCGAGCTGGGCGAGTTGAGCGTCGTGTTCGAAAATTTTATCGCGGCCAAGCGCGTCGAGGTAGTCGCAGGCGACTCCAAGTGCGATCGCATCGGCGACGTTGGGCGTGCCGGCTTCGAAACGTTCAGGCGCGGGTTTCCAGCTGGCGCCTTCGTAGGTGACGCTGACGACCATGCCGCCGCCGGTTTCGTCGGGGGCGAGTGTGTCGAGCAGTTCGCGGCGACCGTAGAGCACACCGATGCCGGTCGGGCCGCACATTTTGTGTCCGGAAAACGCGACAAAGTCGGCGCCGATTTCGCGCACGTCGAAAGGCAGGTGGCCGATGGATTGAGCGGCGTCGATCACAGTGATGGCGCCCACGGCCTTTGCGCGCCGGCAGAGCTCGGCGGCGGGATTAATCGTGCCGAGCGTGTTCGACATGTGCGTGAACGCAAAAAGCTTCACTTGCGGCGTGAGCAGGGTGTCGAGCGCGGCGAGATCGAGACCGTCTTCGCCGTCGTTGCCGAGCAGCGGGACATACTTGAGTGTCGCGCCGGTGGCTTTGGCGGCTTGTTGCCATGGCACGAGATTGGAATGGTGTTCCATCTCGGTCGTGAGCACGACATCGCCCGGCTTCAAGTGTGCGTGGGCCCAGGAACGGGCGACGATGTTGATGCTCTCCGTGGTGCCGCGGGTGAAAATGATTTCGGCGGGGCCGGCCGCATTGATGAATTTCGCAACGCGGGCGCGGGCGCCTTCGTAGGCGTCCGTGGCGCGCATCGAGAGTGCGTGGAGGCCTCGGTGGACGTTGGCGTTGTCGCGTTCGTAATAGTTGATGAGCGACTGGATGACCGCGCGCGGTTTTTGCGACGTGGCGCCGTTGTCGAAATAGACGAGCGGATTTTTGCCGACGTTTTGATGAAGAATCGGGAAATCAGCGCGGAGGTTGGACCAGTCGGGAGACATTGGGAGAGGAGCCTTTCTTTTTTATCTTAATCTTTCGCTTTCTCGTTTTGAAAACGCGTAACGGGCTGGGCGGAGAAAGATTAAGATAAAGTGGAAGGAGAAAGATTTAATCTTTGTGCGTTTCGGTGGTGGCGGGCAGCGGGTCGCCTTTGACGGCGTTGAGGGCGGCGTGCCAGCCGAGGGTTGCGCATTTGATACGCGCAGGGAAATCGTGCACACCGGCGAAGGCGGCGACGTCGTTGATTTCCTCGGGTGTTTCACCGGTCGTCACGATGTGATGGAAATTCGTGTAAAGATCTTCGATTTCGGCGGCGGTTTTCCCCTTGATCTGCGTGGTCATGAGGGAAGCGCTGGCTTGGGAAATCGCGCAGCCGGAACCGTCAAAGCTGACTTCGGCGACGCGCTCGCCGTCCATGCGCAGGTAGACGCTGCATTGGTCGCCGCACGTGGGATTGTCGCCGTGGGCGACCCGGTTGGCCGTGGGCAATTTGCCGCGGTTGCGAGGGCGGCGGTTGTGGTCGAGAATGACGGATTGGTAAAGGTCGGTGAGATCGTGCATCAGCCGGAAAATCGTGAAGGCTGAAGCTACGTGCAGCGTGGGCTTTGGCAAATAGACTTTAGGTCTTAGCGAAGTTGGCCCGTAGGCACAAAATTGGATAAATCCCTTCGCCGCGGCTGACCGGTGGAGGTTAGTCCCAAGAAGGGCGGTGCCGGGTGAGGCCTACGCCGGCATGATTGCCGCCGGCCGCGGGCGGCGGTGACACAGGCGTCGGTCCGAAAGGGAAGTGGATGGACTGTTACGGCGTTTTTTCCGCGGCGCTGAGTGTTTCGATCACCTTGGCCATGAGCCGCCGGGCGCTCACAAAACCGATGATACGCCGGCTTTGCGCGTCGGCGATGACCGGAAGGGTTTTATAGGCGTGTTCGCGGAAGGATTCGGCGGCCACCACGCTGCTGTCCGTCGCGAGCAACGTCGCGGGCGCTTTGGTCATGAAGGTGGTGACGGGCGCGGTGGGGAGGTGTTCGCCGGATTGTGCGCGGATGATGTCGGTAAGGGTGATGATGCCTTCGAGACGATTTTCGCCGGAAATCACGTAGAAAAAGTCAGCTTTGTTTTCCGTGAAGGTGCGTGTGACTTCGGCGAGCGTGGCGGTGAGCGGAACGAAGGGGAGGGGCGGGGGCTCGATGAAATCGGCGAGGGCCAATCCGCGCAGGGTTTGCATCGCTTCCGGGCGTTGTGACCAGAAGTTGGCGGAGCGGCGCGTCATGGATTTGGTGAGCGCGAGTTTCAGCGGGGCGAGCGATTGCGAGACCGTCGTAAAAACATTGCGGCCCATGACGACGACTTCGACGGGCGTGCGTGCGCGGACCGAGGCGGTGCGGGGCTGATTATTAAGAAGCGCCTGTTCGCCGAAGAAATTGCCCGCCCCGATCACGGCGATGACTTCGCCTTCGGGTTTTTCGGGCGAACTGCGGACTACCTCCACTTCACCGTGTTCGATGACGTAGAAGCTCGAGGGCTGTTCGCCCTGGCGGATGATGTAGTCGCCGGGCTCGAAATGCGCGTGCGCGACGCGGTTGGTGACATCGGTTTTGAGGTGACTGAGATCGCGCGGGAAAATCAGGAGAAATGCCCAATCGAACCCGACTTGGAAGCGGCGCGACCATGATGGGAGTTTGAAAAGATAAACCCCGCGCCAGGCAAACCAGGCGAAGAATCCCGAGAGGCGCAGGCCGAACATCTCGGCCACGGCGTTGTGTCCGCCGATGGAACAGAGTTGGCCGAGCACTTTGAATGAGAACGGGCGCGTGGGCTCGCCGTTGATCGCGCGGATGATGTTTTGGGCGCACTGGCGGCCCTGACGTTCGGCAAATTGCCCGGTGGGCGGGGACGGCTCGCCGTCGTGAGCGTTGATGATGTTGGCGCAGTCGCCGATCGCCCACGCGTTGCGGCTGCCTTGAAGACGCATGTCAGGATCGGTGAGGGGCGCGCGCGCGCGCTTCGGGGTCTGCATGCGATCGATCATCGGCGCGATGGTGCTGCCGATGGTGCACACGATGGTGCCACCCGGGATAAATTCGGAGCTGAGGCCGACGCCTTCGCCCGTGGCGAGTTGCACGCGGGAGTTGAGTCGGATCGTGACGCCCGCCTCGGCCATTTTTTTCGCGGGCAAATTCGCGAAGTTTTTCGCCGATTTCCGGGAGAAGTTGGTCGCGCGAATGGATGAGGGTGACTGTGACGTCCTCGGCGCGGAGATTTTTGAAGAAGCGCAGGCTGCCGCGCACGAGGTCGTTGATTTCGCCGGCGGCCTCGACGCCGCTGTAGCCGCCGCCGACGACGATGAAGGAGAGAAACCAGCGACGGCGGGCTTCGTCGCCGCAGACCTCGGCTTTTTCGAGTTGTTGAAGGACGTGGGTGCGTAGCACGGCCGCGTCGCCGACGGTTTTGAGCGGGAACGCGTGGTCGGCCATTCCGGGCACGACGTTGAGATTGGAAATGTTTCCGCAGGCGACGACGACGTGATCGTAGTGCATGCGCCGCGGATGGCCATCGTAGCTTTCGAATTCGATTTCGTTGTTCGCGAGATCGACGTTGAGGACTTCCTCGGTGCGGCATTCGACATCCGGCAGCAACTGCCGCAGCGGGACGATGACGTCCATGATGTTGAGGGAGGAGCCGACGGCGTCGGCGAGCAACGGGCTTAAAACGAGATGGTTTTCCTTGTTGAAGAGGATGACTTCGGCGTCGCCGCTGCGCAGGTGTTTGCGCAAGGTGCCCGCGCATTTTACTCCGCCGAAACCGCCGCCGATGATAATGATTCGTTTTTTGGCCATGCGCTGAAGAAGGGGTTAAACCTGCTCTCGTCCGAAAGATGCGGAAACGGTCGTGGAATGATAGACCGTAGGAATTTCGTTGGTGCGCAAAATCAAAATCTTTTTGCGCAAAGTGCGATAGCGATGTGCGACTGGGGCGGTGAGGCCGCGAGTTTGGTTTCGCGAGTCTTGATCGAGACTGTGGATTGAGGCGCAGTGCTGGTGCGGGATCCGTGAGGTGAACGTGAGGAGTGCTTCCGATGTGTTGATGGGCGGCTTGGTGGTCTCCGGAAAACGACGCGGAAGTATGAAGGACGGGTGAAACGTGCGGAGAGGGGTGTGGGGTGAGCGCCGATTTTCTGAGCGCAGGTGACGCGGTGAAATGTGCTGCGCGAGTGCTTTGAGCTGCGAATAGCTGATGGTGATAAGGGAGATGGAGATGAAAATCTTGGCTTAGTCGGTTGGTGAACGAGGCGCGTGTTGAACGAGATGTTGCGAGTGAGAGGTGAAGATCGAGGCTTGTTTTACGTAGGAAGCCGAAGACTGACGGCGGCGCTCTGAAGATAGTTGGCTGGTTAAGCGAGAAGAGGGTGTAGGGAAGGATTGCCCTGAGGTTTTAAAACGTAGGCATTTACGCGTTTTCTGATGCGGTGTTGAATCAGTGAGTAATTTCCGTTGACCGAGGGAGGAAGAGTCGCATTTATTCGACCCCTTCTGGAAACAAGGAGAGGTGGCAGAGTGGTCGAATGCGCATGATTGGAAATCATGTGTGGCTGCAAGGTCACCGAGGGTTCGAATCCCCTCCCCTCTCCGCCAGTTTTCGCCGGGCGAGAGTTAAAACAGGCTAGCCGTCACTAAAAGTGATGAAATCGGGCGCTTATTGCGGATTTGGCAGAGTGAGACCGCTCGCGATGTTTGTCGGAAGGACTCGCGATGGATGGAGGCTGAGGAAACCGCTGATCGATGCTGGTGTAAGAGCCCGGCGTTTGGGCGTTTTCGGTCGATGGGTTGCGGGGCTGGCTGGTCGCGCGTCGCCGTGGGGGTGGTCTCGTGAGTCGTTGGATGAGCTATAAATCAACCGTGCCGCGTTTTACAGAATTATAACCGGGTGAAATATATCGGTATAACTGACGGTCGGTTAATATTCTGCGCGATTTATATTAAGGGGAAAGATGCCGCTTTTGCGTGTCGGCGGTTCCGTCGTTGACTTGAAGCGGGGAAGTTATCGCTAGTGGCCGGGCGCGTTTTTTGCCCAATAGATCCTCCAAAGGTCGCATCATTTTATCCCTATGACTGCCTCTGTTCGAGTTACCCTGCGGGACATTGCAATAAAGTTTGGTTGTAGCCGTTCCACGGTGTCGCTCGCGATGAGTGATCATCCGCGGATACGTCCGGAAGTGAGAAGGCGGATCCGTGAGCTCGCGGAGAAGATGGGGTATCGGCCGGATCCGACGCTGACGATGTTGGCGAGCAACCGGTTTGCCGCGCAGACGCCGGCGTATCGCGCGACGCTGGCTTACCTTGTGGACACAAGGGAGGCTGTTCCCAGTCGTCTTTATTTGCAGCGGCGTTATCTGGGGCCAGCGAAGCGCCGCGCGGAGTTGCGGGGATACCAACTGAGCGAATTCGATCTCGCTGATTATCCTTCCGGTCAAATTGCGAGCAATGTGCTCTACAACCGCGGGGTGCAGGGCCTGATTATCCCGCAGATGGCGCGTTCGGCTGAGCCGATGTTGCGCGCATCGGGCTGGAATCGGTTTACCGCGGTGAGCTGCATGTTGGGATGGGTCAGCACGCCGTTTCACGTCATCAGAAAAGATATTTTTAATGACATGCGTCTGCTTTGGCGTGAGGCGGTGGCGCGCGGATACAAGCGGATTGGCGGTGCGCTTTTTCAACACGACCCGATCGCCGAGGATGACTATGCGCGCTACGGGGCATCGATTGCGGAGCAGCGGCAATTGATCCCGGAGAGCCAGCGCCTGCCGTTCCTGCTGTGTGGGCCGGAGGATAAGGAGGCTTTTCTGGAGTGGGTGAGGCGGGTCGAGCCGGATGCCATTATCTCTTTTATCGAGACGCCCCGCGAGTGGCTGAAGAGTGTGGGTTACCGGATTCCGGAGGACATCGCGTTTGCGTGTGCGCTGGTGGAGCCGACGTTCGCGCATTGCGCCGGGGTAGCGGCATTGAACGACGAGGTGGCGTATGCCGCCGTGGATTTTTTGGCGACTCAAATTCACCAAAATCAAAGGGGTATTCCCGAGATTCAGCAGACGTTGTTGCTGGAGCCGCAGTGGAATGAGGGTGTGACGATGCCGCACGTGAACGCATTGGTTGCCGCGAAGTAAATGTTTCAGTCTTTGGTTTTTCAGGCCAAGCCGCGGGTGGCGGTGCATGCGCGCATTGTTCGGTTCGATCTGTCTTGCGGCATAAGGAGGTGCTCCGTTGAGGCCGCTGTGAGCAAGGGCGGGTGGGTGGATCATCGCGGCAGGGCTGATTGCGTCGACGCGATAGGATTCGGGTGATTGTCGAGTGTTTTTATATTCATCGGCTGTGTTGTTTTTTTTGATGTAATGGTAAGTGCCTCGTGGGTGATGGTTTTTGATGTATATTAGGGTGTGGTTTTGTGTGTTTTATAAATGTTTTACGGTTCTTTTTTTTGTGGTGTGATGCACGGTTGGTCAACGAGGTGACGAGGCTGCGATTTGCGCGCGGTCATTTTATATAGAAATGGTCTCGCAAGCCTGACGTTTCGCTTCTGCGGACGAACGGTTGAATATAAACCTACCCCTTGGAATGAACGATCTGCATCACCGTTGTCGCTGGATGGGCATCGTGTTCATGGAGATTTAAAGCCATTCTGTGACTGTGCTCCCCACTTCACGAGCATGGGGTTAACTAGCCCTAAACATACATGAAAACATTCAAACTGCTCCTCTGTGCGGCTGCGCTCGCATGTTCGTGGACGCTGCAAGCTGGCGTCTCTCTCAATGCCAATGGTTGGACTCAAATCACGCCCAGTTCAGATTCGCGCATTGTCTACGTGAGCAACGCCGGCAATGACGCGAACAACGGCCTAAGCGCCTCCACGCCCAAAGCCACGATCGCCGCGGCCAATTCGTTGATCCGTGACGGTTATCCCGATCATCTTCTGCTCCGACGTGGCGACACTTTCTCCGTGGGAGGTGGCACTGCGCTTGGCCGGTGGAAAAACGGTCGAAGTGCCACCGAGCCAATGTTGCTTTCCTACTACGGGTCGTCGGGGGCTCGTCCGATCGTAAAGGTCGTTGAAAAGATGCTAGATCACGACGGTCACACCCGTAATCACCTGGCGTTTATCGGGGTGGATTTCTACAAATCCAACAGCGATCCGGCGTCGCCTGACTTCAATGGGAGTTCGGGGGTCGAGGGTTTTTCGGTTGGTGGGTGGTGGTGCGAATATCCTGTTTGAGGACTGCGTCTTTCGTTTCAACAGTGTGGCGGTGCGGAGTTACGGCGGATCGTCTTATTCCAATTTCAAGTTTCGCCGGAACATCTCGGTGGACAGTTGGGCGAACAACTCGTTTACGACCGATGCGAAGGCCCAGGGTTTGTTCGTCGATGGGGTGCAGGGCTATCTCATTGAAGAGAATTTCTTCGATCACAACGGTTGGAACGAGACGGTGGCGAACGCGGGTGCCAACATGTATAATCACAATATCTATGTGCAAAATACCAACAGCGAAGGCGGTGTGATGGTTGGCAACATCATTGCGCGCGCCTCGGCGCACGGTTTGCAGGCGCGATCTGGCGGCATTGTGTCGCGAAATCTTTTCATCAACAACGCGATTGGCGTCAATCTGGGGGGCGAGAAGGCGCCCACGGATCCGGATGTTTACACCTACCCAAATTCCCTGGTGGACAATGTGGTCCTGAATGGCCGCACGATGCATCCCACGAACATGAGCGCGCCTCGCTCGGCGGCTGTTTACGGGATCGATGCGGTGGTGAGTCTGATTCCCGGAATATTTGTGGACGGCAACATCGTCGCAAATCGCGTGGGGAATGGGACCAATCTGGCCTACACGAATACGAACATGGCGAATAACATCTCGTATAAGTGGCAGGCCTCGCTCGATACGACGAATTCGTCGTGGCCGCATCCGGATGATGACATGGGCGATTACTACGCGTCGATCGGTGGCTCGAACTCCACCACGGCGTATCTGCAATTTCTCCGCAATCGCCCAGTCGGCAGCCTGCCTTGGAACATGACCGCGTATGCCGCGATCAACTACATCCGCGCCGGCTTTAATCGCCCGGCGGTTTCCGGACTCTACACCTATCCGGGCGCTCCGACCGGGCTGCCGAGGAGCCCGTGGGTGGCGGTCGATGTCGGTTCCGTCGGCGTGGCGGGCACAAGTGTTCATTCGAGCGGGACGTTTACGCTCGAAGGCTCGGGCTCGGATATCCAGGGCACGGCCGATGGTTTTCGTTTCGTTTATCAGACGGCGAGTGGTGATTGCTCGATCACCGCACGGGTGACGGGGATCGAAAATACCAACAGCTGGGCGAAGGCGGGCGTGATGATTCGCGAGAGCACCGCCGCGGGATCGCCCAACGCGGCAACCGTCATCAGCCCGAGTCAGAGTTACACGGTGGCACGGCAGCAACGGTTGACGGCGAATGCTTCGACTCAGGTGACGACGCAAACGACTGCGTTACCGCGTTGGGTGCGTGTGACGCGGACGGGCAACACCTTCACCAGCTATATCTCTTCGGACGGCACGACGTGGACCAGCATCGGATCGGCAACGATCACCATGGGCACCAACGTGCTCATCGGCTTGGTGACATGCTCGCATGCGAACAGCACACTCGCGACGGGCACGTTTACGAACGTGACCGGCGTTCCTTGAATCGCGCCTCAGCCATTTGGGGTTGTCAGAAACACAAGGCCGCGTTGTGCGGCCCCTTGTTGTTTTGGGAGGGGGGGGAGAGGTGAGATGGATTTCGACGCCGAGAATCGAGCGTGAAACTCCGCACCCTTGCGTGCAGCTGGGGCCTTGGGCGTGAAACCGGCGAAAAGTCGACGATGTCACCCGCAGGGCGTGGAATTGTTCAGCTGGCGGCGGTCATGGCGTCGAGATAGTGCCGCAGGGTTGCGTTTGTTCCGTGTTGATGGAAACGCTGCAACGCTTCAGTCACACGGGCTTTGAACGTCTCGGATTTCGAAAGGTTCGGGCCGAAGAGATCGTGGCCGGTGAAGAGCGTGGCGGGATCATGCTGGGCGCGGAGCGCGATTTCACGGAGGGTCGCGGCCATGGGATCAGCGATGGAAATCGCACGGCCGTTGTCGTCGACGCCGGTGAGGCAGCGGAACCACGAGGCGATCACGAAGCTGAGGGCGGTGATGTCGCCATGTTTGAGTTGGTCCTCAATCGAAGGTAGCAGGAACTGAGGGATGCCGGAACTGCCGTAAATGCTGATGCGCAGAAGGGGATCGCGAATGGCGGGATTGGCGAAGCGCTCGAGCACGCTGCCTAGATACGCGTTGAGCTCCATGCCGGGCATGGCGGTGAGCGAGGGAATCACTTCGCGCTGCACCATCAATTCGACGAGCTTGCGGATCCGGGATCGAGCGTCGCTTCGTGCACATAGGTATGGCCGCGCAACATGCCAATGTAGGTGAGCGCCTGGTGACTCCCGTTGAGGATGCGAAGTTTAATTTTTTTCGTAAGCAGCAACGTCGTGCGTGAATTGCACGCCGACTTTTTCCCACTCCGGCCGGCCAGCCACGAAGTGATCTTCCAAGACCCATTGGTAAAATGTTTCGGTCATTACCGGCCATTGATCGACGAAACCGAATTCGGTGGTGACCATCGCTCGATCCGCCTCGCTGGTGCCGGGCGTGATGCGGTCCACCATGCTATTTGGAAACGAACAGTTCTGCGAAATCCAGGCGGCGAGTTGCGCGTTGTGTTGTCCGGCGAAAGCCAGCAGGTGGCGCTTTAGGAGGTCACCGTTGCCCTGAATGTTGTCGCAGGACATCAGGGTGACCGGGCTGGCGTGCGTGGCTTTGCGCAAAGCGAGGCTGGCGGTGAGATAACCGAAGATGCCTTTGGGCTGATTGGGATTGGCCAGATCGTAGCGGACGCTGGGATGGTCGAGATCGAAGCCGCCCGTTGTCTGGTTAATGTGGTAGCCGCCTTCGGTGATGGTGAGGGAAATTATTTTTGTTTCGGCGGAGGCCAGTGTTTCGATCGCGAGGGCAGGGGTTTCAGGCGCGAGGATGTAATCCACCATCGAGCCGATGATGCGTGCGCGGTTGGCCGTGCCGTTGCGTTCGACCAACGTGTAAAGGTGATCCTGGCTCTTTAATGCGTCGCGCATGCGCGCGTCGGACGCGAGAAGTCCTATACCGCAATATCCCCAGCGGGGATCGTGGCCGGAGGCGAGGAGATCGTCGGCGTAGACGGCTTGGTGAGCGCGGAAAAAACCGCCGACGCCGATGTGCACGATGCCGGGGCGCACCGCGGAGCGATCGTAGTGCGGGCGCTGAATCGAGGAGGGAAGTTCAGACAGGGAGGCGGACGAGAGTGAAGTGGGCATGAAAGGGGTGGAGCGGAGAAAAAACTCGATTGGAGAGAAAACAAAGCAAAGAAACCGTCGTCACAGATGGTCGCAATAGAGGAGGTATTCATTGAGAACGATTCATCATGAATGAGGACGAAGGGAGCCTCGATTACGATGCCGGAACTCCACCGGATGAGGAAATTAGGGAGCGCGGGGAATCTTCATAGTGGGTTGTAGTTTGCGCGTGAAGCTTGACGGGGAATGGCTCAACGTGACGGAAAGAATGAATAGCAAACCCAGTCTCGTTGATGTCGCGAAGCGTGCGAATGTGTCCATTTCCACCGTGTCGCGCACGATCACCGGGACCGGAAAAATCAGCGAGGAAACGCAGGAACACGTGCGGCAAGTGATGCGCGAACTCGGCTATAAGCCGAACCGCGTGGCGCGTCGTTTGCGTGCGCGGGAAGGGAAGCGGCATCTCATCGGGCTCATCATTCCGAATATTCAGAATCCGTTTTTTGCGGATCTCGCGCGTGGGGTGGAGGACGTGGCCTACAAAAATAATTTCGCGGTGATGCTCTGCAATTACGACGAGGATCCGAAGAAGGAATTATTCTACCTCGATGTGATGCAGGCCGAGCAGGTCGACGGGATTATCCTGCCGCCGGCGCACGAAGAGGACGCCGATGTGCAGCGTGTGCGGCAGAGTGGAATTCCCGTGGTGTGTGTGGATCGCAGTTTGAGTGATCCGACGATCGACAAAGTTGAAGTGGATAACGAGCAAGGGTCTTTCGAAGCCGTGGCGCATCTGATTAAGAAAGGGCACAAACGCATCGGTTTGATTTCTGGCCCCGGCGACACCTCGACCGGTCGCGAACGCCTCGAAGGTTATCGTCGCGCGCATCGCGAAGCGGGCATCGCGGTGGACGAAACGCTCATTCGTTACGGTGATTACAAGCAACCGAGCGGTCGCGACATCGCGGCGGAGTTGCTCTCGTTGGCGAAGCCGCCGACGGCGTTGTTTGCGTGTAATAACCTCATGTTGATCGGCGCGATCGAGACGATTTTTGCCCGGAAATTAAAGATCCCGCAGCAGGTCGCGCTCATCGGTTACGACGACCTGCCGCTGGCCGCCGTTTTCGATCCACCGCTGACCGTGGTGCAACAGCCCGCGTATGAAGTGGGCCAGCGTGCAGCAGAACTGCTCTTTAAGCGACTGGAAGATCCCGGTGCTCCCGCGGGTTCGCTGCAGCTCGCACCAAAATTAATCGCAAGAGGTTCGTGTTAAGTAGAATAAGGTTTTTCGCTTATTCTGTGCAAACGTTTGCCTTGACGTAGCTCAACCGATTAAGCAAACGTTTGCGCAGCCCCGTGGAATGCAGTGGAAAATCTCCCTGCTAAACCGTTTTACCCAGATGACCTCTTCCCCCGTATCACAGGCAAGCATTTCATTCGTTCGTTTGACGATCCCATGTGGATCGAATCTGACCGCGATTTATGTGACCTGTAGGAAAGGTGCTGTTTTTGAGTCGCTCGCGATCTGGTGAACACCAGGCGATCGAAATCTCCTTAACCCCAGTAAACTGTATGAAAAACACCCCCCGATGGCTGCTTCTTGGCGGCTTCATGAGCGCGCTTGGCGCAGGGCTTGCGCAAGCGGCCTTTATCAACGGCTCCGTGCGCAATCTCAACACCGGCGCCTACCTCGAAGGTGCGCGAATCACGATCGTGGAAACCGGAACCACGGTGACGACCTCGCGCGACGGCACGTTTTCCCTGAAGGATGTTGCGGCAGGCACGCACACGCTGCGGATATCCTACTCCGGTCTCGATACTCGGGAGCTGGAAGTGCGCACATCGGAAACGGCAACAGACGGCTCGGTGAACGTCGAGCTGACCTCGGACGTGTATCAACTCGATTCGTTCGTCGTGACGACCGAACGCGAAGGCAACGCGGCCGCCATCACCGCTCAGCGGAATGCGCCGACCATGCAGAATGTCATTTCGACGGATGCGTTTGGTAATCTCGCGGACGGCAACATCGGCAACTTGATCCAGCGCCTGCCGGGTGTGGATCAATCCCGCAGCAACGGCGACGTGATCGGCGTCGGTGTGCGTGGTATTCCTCAAAATTTGAGCACGGTTTCCTTGGATGGCGCCAATCTCTCCGCGGCGAATGGCGGTTCCGGATCGATCGGCGATCGCGCGTATCCGATCGATAATCTCCCTGCGGAGATGATCGCTTCCGTTGAACTGTCGAAGGCGCTCCGCCCAGACATGCCGGCGGATTCGCTTGGTGGTAACATCAACCTGAAGACCAAGTCTGCTTTGGATATTCGTGGCCGCCGCATTAATTACCGCGTCGGTATGAACACGAATCTCAACCGAAGCGGCACAGAGTGGACGCCGACGGCAGCGGTGACTTACATGGACACGATTGGCGAAAAGCGTCCGACGGGCATCACGGTGACCGGTAGCTACTCGAAAGCGACGAACACGCGGGATCGTTTGCAAAATAGTTTGGGCTACGCGCCCGACACGCAAACGGTGATCAACACCCGCCTGCGCCTTCTGGATGATATCGTCGAGCGGGTGCGCATTGGTGGCGGTATTAAATTAGAGCGCGATTTCTCCGATCGTCTGCGTGTGGGCGTCGATTTTCTAGCCACCGATACGAAGTATGAACTGGATCGCAGCGATCACCGGCTTTCGGGCGTGAATCGGATCATCGATTACGCGCGCGTTTCCCGTGCGAACATTTTTAACGGCACCCAAGGGCGCAACACCGCGAATCAAACCGCTTCGATCGCGCCTGGGTTCACGGACACGTTCCAGGAAGTGCTGCATGCGACGAATCAATACTACATCGCGGACGAATCCCGTCACAACAAGATGTATAAATTGGGCGCGTATGCGGATTATAAACTCGATGACGGTTGGGTGAAATTGCGCGCGTCGTTCAATCCCTCGAAATCGAATTATTTTCTGCATCAGATGATGGCTCAGAAAGCCGGCGGGTTTGGTTATTCCCTCGATACTTCCAAGGAAGCGGAGTTTCCCGTCTACACGCACCTCTATGGTGTGTCGGTCTATTCAGATGCGAATCTCAACGGGTTCGATTTCGGGCGCTACATGTTCAACCCGGTGGTCGTGCGCGACGAAGTGCTCGAGACCCAAATCGATTGGCGGAAGGAATTCAACCGCGGCGCGGTGCCGATTGCCATCCAAGCGGGCGCGTTTTTCCGCGACAAGATTTACGACAAATCCGAATTCACGGTGACCTACAATTATCTGGGCGCCGATGGTGTGCAGGGACGCAATACGGTTACGGGAATCAACGACGATAATCTCGCGCAGTTCTACCGCGGTCCGACGAATGAGATCTTCGGAATCTATCCGAGCTTCTATTCGCTCGATGTGCAGAAAGCGGCGAAACTTTTCCAGGACAGCCCGTCACAATTCAGTGTGCTGAATCCTGCCGCGATCGCTCCGCTGGCGACGTTCGAGGAAACCATCACAGGCATCTACGCGATGGGGCAGGTGCAGCTTAACAAGCTCTCGATTCTCGCGGGCGTTCGCGGCGAGCGCACCGATGTGGATGCGCGCGGCAGCGTGTTGCGCGCGGGCGCGACCGATTATGAAATCGTGCGACGTGACTCGGTGAGAGACGACGCCTATCCGAGCGTTCACCTGCGTTACGAGATTCTCCCGAACCTGTTTGCCCGCGCGAGCTGGTCCACGGGCATTGGCCGTGCGCCGATCAACCAGCAGTTGCCGGTCGTGCAGATCAACTCGCTCCAGAATGGTTCGAGCGTGCTGCCGAATCCCGACCTGCGTCCGATGTTTAGCAACAACTTCGATCTCAGCTTGCAGTATTATTTCAAGGGCGTCGGCGTGGTTTCAGTCGGTGCGTTCGACAAGCAGATCGATGACTTCATTTCCCGCCGTTTGATTCCTGGCAGCGAGTTGGGCGAAGAATTCGGCGAACTCTCCGGCTACGGTATCTATCGCTACGAAAATCTTTCGGCGGCTCGTATCCGCGGATTCGAAGCGGATTACACGCAAGTCATTCCGTTTCTTCCGGCGAAGATGCAGGGCAGCACGCTGTTCGCCAACGTCACGTTGATGGACACGTCGGGCGAGTTCAGCGACGGTGCTTCGAAGCTCAACGGTTTCAGTCCGATTCTGGTGAACACCGGTTTCTCGGTGAAGTATGGCCGCGCGTTGTTCCGCGCTTCCTACAAGTATCAAGCGGGCGGTATGAGCAGCTACAACGCGGACCCGTTGCAGCGGATTTACAGCACGCAAGACGTCGCGCTCGACCTGAATGCGAGCTATCAAATCAGCCGTCGTTACACGCTCTATTGCGATGTGATCAACGTGTTCGATGACGCCCCGATGACCTACATCATCAGCAAGCGCCACATCCTCACGAAGGAAAATAACGGCACCCGCATCAGCCTCGGCATCAGCGGCCGCTTCTAACCATGATTCGGCGACTCTTGGCTCTGTGGTCAGTCGGCATGGTGCTGGCGTTTGCAGTAAAAACGTTAGCCCAGGAGTCGCCTGTTTCTCTGGTTGATTTCAGTATTTCGACACCCGCGACGCCCAGTGTGGCGACGGCGCGGGCGATCGAATTTTTCCAAGCCGAACTGGTTCATCGCGGACTGCGTGAGCTCGATGCTTCCGGTGCGCGCGCGAATCGGGTTTTGGTCGGAACGGTTAAAGAATTCCGCGATGCGGGGATCGCCACGGACGACCTTCCGGTGGAAGGCTATCGATTGAAATCGGTGCGCGAAAGCGGCGGTCTGGTTGTGCAGGTCGTCGGCGCAGATGCGCGGGGAGTGCTTTTCGGCATGGGGCGGCTCGTGCGTGAACTGCGCGTTGCCGATGGCCAGGCGTTACTGCCTGCGACACTGGATGTGCGCAGTGCTCCGCAGTATCCTTTGCGCGGCGTGCAACTCGGGTTTCGCGCGATGTCCAATTCCTACGGGAGTTGGACGGTCGAGCAGTTCGATCGGCAAATCCGCGACCTGATTTTGTATGGAGTGAATGCGATCGAATTGGTCGCGGGCTTTAGCAACGAAAGAACCGAACTGCTCTCGCGGCCGGCGCCGGAAATGATGCGCGAAGTTGCGAAGCTGGCCGCGTATTGGGATCTTGATGTGTGGTTGTGGACGCCAGCGCGCGAACATGATTATTCCGATCCTGCAGCGGTCGCAAAAACGCTCCGCGAGTGGGAAGAGCTGTTTCGTCTGTTGCCGCGACTCGATGGGATTTTTGTTCCGGGCGGCGATCCGGGCGAGGCGCCGCCGTCGCTTTTGATTCCGTTGGTGGAAAAGCAGGCGCAACTGGTGAAACAATATCACCCTAACACGAAAGTGTGGATGTCTGCGCAGAGTTTCGGCCGCGATGCGTTGAAGACGTTTTTAGACTACCTCACGAATGAGCGTCCGAAGTGGCTCACCGGAGTAATTTCCGCGCCATGGACTGAGCTCAGCACGGAAGCGCTGCGCAAAGCTGTGCCGCCGGAATATCCGGTGCGGCTGTGTGCTGACATTGGTCACGTGATTCACTGCCAGTATCCGGTTCCGAATTTCGATATCGCTTTTGCCATCGCGCAAGGACGCGAACCTATTTGCCCGCGTCCGGAAGGAATGCAGCAGATATTGGCACACGAACTTCCCGCGACAATCGGTGGCATCGCTTATTCCGACGGAGTCACCGACGACGTGAACAAAATTTTGTGGCTGGCGTTGGCGTGGGATCCGTCCGCGAAGCCGGCGGAAATTATGGCTGATTACGGTCGCACTTACCTAGGGGCGAAATTAGGCGATCGTTTCGGCGCTGGCTTGGTGGGGCTGGAGCAAAACTGGCGTGGTCCGGTCGCGACCAATCGCTCCATTGAAAAAGTGTTTGCTGAGTTCGTGGCGATGGAAGCGCAGGCGTCTCCGGAATTGCGCAACAACTGGCGTTTTCTGTCCGGTTTATATCGAGCCTACTACGACCATTATGTTTACCAGCGCGTTCGTTCGGAAGGCGCGGCTGAAACGCAGGTCAATGCGTGGCTGCGAACGGTCACGTCCGAAAACATGCAATCGATGGTGAAGCATTCGGATCGATTGCTCGATGAGACGGCGCAAAAATCGAAGCAGTTGCCGGAACGTGCACGCATTCTTGAAATCGGCGATGCGCTCAATCGTTTGATCGGAATGAAACTGAGCACGGCGCGACACGGCGCGGTTTCGACGACGCGCGGCGCGAATCTCGATTCGCTGGATTGGCCGCTCAATAATCGGCGCTGGCTCAAGCAACGATTTGAAGAAATTGCGCAGACTTCGCCGAAGGACGAGCAAGTGCGTTTGCTACGCGAGATCGGTTCATGGAATGAAGCGGGCGAGGGCGGTGTGCTGTTGACGTTTGCGGCGGGCGACGAGCGCGGCGCGAAAATGATCGGCGATTTCGCGAAAGATCCGTCCGGCCATGGCTCGACGTATGTGCTGACGAATTGGATTCGCGACCGTGAGTTCAACACGCATCGCATCGAGTGGATGAATCACTTGTCGCGGCTGGGTCCGGCACCCGTGGAGATTCGTTTAACCGGCCTCGATAAATCCGCAGAATACGAACTGCGCGTGGTGTATGGAGAGCCTCGCTTGCGGACAGAATTTAGTCTGACCGCGAACGGCGCGCACCAAATTCACGGCGCGCTCAAGCCCGATGAGCGTCCGGTCCCGGCGACGTATGTTCTTCCGCGCGAGCAAACCGCTTCCGGCGAACTACTCTTGCGTTGGGAACGCGATCCCGTTGCCGCGAGCATCAAGGGCGTGCCGCATATCAGCGAATTGCGTTTGAAGAAACGGGCGCAATGAGGCGATTGCTCAACACGTTTTTCGTTGGGATTGCGGCGTTGTCTTGCGCCGTGAGCTTGCTCGCAGACACAGGCACGAGCGCGTTTGCCAAGCAACGCAATCAAGGGCTTGAACCACTGGCGCTGAACTTTGCCGAAGGAGAATTGCTGGTCGTTGGCGAGGTCGGTCCGGTGGCCGAGCGGGCGGTTTCACTTTTTTATCGAAACCGTGGAGGCGCGTTCGGGCGTGACGCTCGCGCGAAGAAATGTGGCAACGATTCCGGAAATGCGGACACAGGGAAAAACGCCGTTGATCGTGGGACGCTCAACCACGTTGCGGTCGGTGTTGGACAAATTGCCGCGCGCTCAACAGGCCGGGGATTTTTCTCCGAAGGCGGAAGGATTTTGGGTTGGTGCTTTTGGGTCCGATAACGCGCGCGCGCTGGTCGTCGCGGGCGATGATGACGCGGGTGTTTTGTATGGGCTCGGATTTTTACTGAGACAGTTGAGCCTTGGTCCGGAGCGCGTAGGCCTGTTTGCGGAGCGCGCGGAAATTTTTGAGCGCTCCGCTCCGCGTTGGCCCGTGCGCGGAGTGACTTTTAGTTATGGTGAGTTATCGAACACTTACGGCACGTGGACGCGGGCGCAGTTTAAGCGGCAGTTGGAAGAGCTCGCGTGGTTCGGATTGAATCACGTGCAAATCGCGGCTTCGTCGAAGCCATCTTCGAGTAATCCGGAGGATTTCGAACGCGTAATCGCGCAACTCGCAGAAGAGGCGCAGCGCCTCGGAATGAAGGTGACGATGTTCGCGCCGATGCCCGATGCGGACTACTCGAAGCCGGAGGGAACCGCAGTCATCACGGCGAGATGGGATCGCCTCATGAGCGCCGCATCGCGGGTGGATGGCATGCTGGTTCCCGGCGGTGATCCAGGACACACGCCCGCGCAATGGATTATTCCCGCGGTCTCGACGCAGGCGCGTCTCCTTGCGAAGCGTCATCCCGGAGCGGAAATTTGGATCACGTTTCAAGGTTTCTCCCGTCAGGAATGTGAGCGCGAGCTTGAGCGAATTCGCACCGAACAACCGGCGTGGTTGACCGGCGTGGCGATGGCGCCGTGGACGGATATGACCGTGCAGGAGTTGCGCGAAAAACTTCCGGCGCGTTACGCGGTGCGTTCGTATATCGATCTCACGCATGTGCTGCATTCCGAGCATCCGGTGGAAGGATTGGATCAAGCTGCGGCCATTCTTCACGGGCGTGAACCGATTTGTCCGCGTCCGGGTGGCATCGCTGAAATCGTGCGGAGAGATGCACCCTCGACGATCGGAGGTGTGCTCTACTCCGAAGGCGTGCACGACGATATCAACAAAGTGCTTTGGACTCAGCTTCTGTGGGACCCGGAAAAACAGCCCGAGTAAATCCTGCGCGAATACGGACGCTTTTTTCTGGGTGAACGTTGGGCGGATCGAGCGACGCAGGTTTGGCTGCAACAGGAGAAAAATTGGCTTACGCCGATTGAGGAGAATCGAAAAATCGAACGCGCTTTCGAGGAAATCACTCGTTTGGAAAAAGAGGTTGAGCTGAGCCTGCTGCAAAACTGGCGGTTTCAACTCACGCTCTCTCGGTCCTATTTGGACATGTATATGCTCAAGCGAAAGCAGTTCGATGAGCGAATTCAGCAAGATGCGTTGAAGATTTTGAAATCGGCTAAGCCTGATTGGGTGATGCGTTCCGTGACGGAGGCGCGTGCTGTGTTCGGACGCTGGCGGGCCTACGCTTACGGTTTACCCGAGCGAGCGCGGGTGTTGCAACTGGGTGAAGCGCTCTTCCAGTCGATTGGCATGCGGCTGAGCGTAGCGCCTCATCGCGCGATGTCGCAGTCGCGCGGAGCCACGCTCGATTCGCTGGACTGGGCGCTCAACGATCGCGGTTGGTGGGAGCAACAGTTCGCCTCGATTGAAAAGTTGCGCAGATCGAAAGAGCAGATGAATGCGCTGCAGGCTGCGTTGCGTTGGGAGGATGTCCAGACAGGGGAGGTTTACATCGATTTCGGAAAAGAGATTTCCCTTACGCGCAAGACTTGGCCCAGTGGAGTGAGCATGGAGGTTTTGAACGCAGAAGATTCCGTGCGCATGCAGAGTTGGATTCGTGGCCGTGATATCGCGCGCATGCGGCTTTCGTGGCTGGATCATTTGGGCAGCGCGCACGGTAGCCCGTTAACCATTCGGTTCTCGGGTTTGGCGCCCAAGGTCTCTTATGAGCTGATGATCGTTTATGGAAACTTGCGCTTGAACGGGGCGTCGCGACTCAGCGTCAACGGCGTGCACGAAATCCATCCACACCAACGCGGACCGGAGCCAGCAGAGCCGCTTTATTTCACGCTGCCTGCGAGAGTAAATGATTCAGGCGTGCTCGAATTCAAGTGGGAGCATCTCGTGGAAAAAGGCAGTTTGGATGGCCTCACGCATGTCAGTGAATTACGTCTGCGAAAGAAACTGAACCGATGACTCAATTAATTGGAATGTCGTGTGTTAGCGTCGTTTAAAATTAAGGAAATGAAATTCATGCAAACGTTTGCCTTGACGGTGTTCCGCTCATTGCGAGAGCGTTGCGCGAATCCCCTTACTTGGTGCTGCCTCGCACATTTCCATCCTCATCGCGACCCAGTGCGCTTAGTTGTGAGAAGCGATCTTCCCGCCTCATCAATCCACGTCATTCGTTCCAGATTATGAAAACTACCCTTAAATTTGTATCACTCGCTGTGGCTGCAACGGCCGCTTTGCTCACGACCAGTTGCTCCAAACAGAACTCGTCCGATTCCGCCTCAGGTGCGGCCGCCAAACCGCGTGTGGCGCTGGTGATGAAATCGCTTGCGAACGAGTTTTTCGGCACGATGGCCGCGGGCGCGAAAGCGCACCAAGCAGCGAAAGCGTCGACGTATGATCTGATTTCCAACGGCATCAAAAACGAAACCGATCTCGCGGAGCAGGGTCGGGCTCGTGGAGCAAATGGTCGCGATGCGCGTCGCCGCGATCGTGATCGCGCCGGCTGATTCGAAGGCCCTCGTGCCGGTGCTCAAGCGAGCGCTCGATGCCGGTGTCGTGGTGATCAACATCGACAATCGTCTCGATGCGGCGGCGATGAAGGATGCGGGCATCTCGATCCCGTTCGTCGGCCCGGATAATCGCGCGGGTGCGAAAGCGGTCGGCACGGTCGTCGCCGCCAAGCTTTCTCGCGGTGACGAAGTCGCTATTATCGAAGGCATTCCGACAGCGGACAACGGCCGTCAGCGTCGACTTGGTTTCGAAGATGCGGTCAACGAAGCGGGCTTGAAGCTTGTGTCCGTGCAAAGCGGTCAATGGGAAATGGAGAAAGCCAACACGATCGCGAATGCGTTGCTCACCGCTCATCCGAACCTGAAGGCGATTTTCTGCGGCAACGATAACATGGCGCTCGGTGCGGTCGCGGCGATTCGCTCCGCCGGTCGCGAAGGCAAGGTGCTCGTGGCGGGTTTCGATAATATCAAAGCCGTGCAACCGCTGATCCAATCCGGCGCGATTGTCGCGACGGCCAATCAACATGGCGATCAACTGGCCGTGTTCGGCATCGAGGCGGCGCTCTCAGCTTTACAGACAAAGCAAGCCGCGGATCGCGCTACGCCGGTGGATGTAGTGACTCGTTAAATCATGCCCCGCGTCCGCCTCCAAGTCAGCGCGCTGCACAAGGCGTTTGGGACCAATCTCGTCTTGCGCGGATTGGACCTCGAGCTTGCGGCTGGAGAAATCCATGCACTCGTGGGCGGCAACGGCGCCGGCAAATCCACGCTCTCGAAAATCATCGCGGGGTTGGAAACGCGCAGCAGCGGTGAATTGGTTTTTGATGGCGTCGCTTACGCACCGACGTCGCGGCGGGAAGCCCAGGCGGCGGGCGTCGTGATGGTGCTGCAAGAGCTGAGCGTATTGCCGACGCTTTCTGTCGCGGAGAATCTGCTCCTCGGCGAATTGCCGTCGCGCGCCGGTATGCTTGATCGGAAGCGTTTGTTCGCGGACGCGAAAGCTGCGTTGGTTAAAGTCGGTCTCGGTTCGCTTGATCCGGAAACGCTGGCGGGCTCGCTCGGCGTGGGGCATCAACAGTTGGTCGAGATTGCCGCAGGGCTTACGAAGGAATGTCGTTTGCTGGTTCTCGACGAGCCCACCGCCGCGCTATCCGGCGCGGAAACGAAAACGTTGTTTGAGTTGCTGCGCACGTTGCGCGCGGCGGGCACGACGATTCTCTACATCAGCCACCGACTCGAAGAATTGGAAGTGATCGCTGATCGCGTGAGTGTGTTGCGCGACGGACAAATGATCGCGACCAAAGCGATTCGCGAAACCACCCGGGCGGAGTTGATCCAGTTGATGGCGGGACAAGCCATCGCGATGGTCTCAAGAAAATCTACGCGCACAAAAGGTGAGGCGATGTTGCGCGTGCGCGATTTGCACGCCGGTCGCGCAGTGCGCGGCGTGAGTTTTGAAGTGGGCGCGGGCGAGATCGTCGGACTTGGTGGTTTGGTCGGTGCGGGTCGCACGGAGTTATTGCGCGCGCTCTTTGGCGCGGATGTTCGCGATCGCGGTGAAGTTTTTTTTGGCGATTCAATGCAATCGTTTTCCCCGGCGACGACGCACGAATCGGTCGAACGCGGCATTGCGTTTGTGCCCGAAGATCGGAAGCACCACGGCATTCTGGCGCCGCTGGCAGTGCGCACGAATGCGAGCCTCACCCGTTTGCCGACGCGGGCGGGCATTCCGGGATGGATCAATGGTGCCGCGGAACGCAGTGGCGTGCTGGGGCTGTTGGAAAAATTGCGTGTTCGTTTTGCCGATCAGGAACAGCCGATTGCGCAGCTCAGCGGCGGCAATCAGCAAAAAGTGGTGATCGGGCGCTGGCTGCAGCGCGACGTTCGTCTGTGGCTGTTGGATGAGCCGACGCGTGGCGTCGACGCAGCCGCGCGGCAGGGGATCTATGATTTGTTGCACACGCTCGCGGAGGCAGGTCCGGCGATGCTGGTGGCGTCGAGCGATTACGAGGAACTCGCGATGTTGTGCGATCGCGTGCTGGTGATGTCGAACGGACGCATCACCGCGGAGTTTACGCGCGAGACGCTGACACCCGATGCCTTCATGGCCGCAGCCTTTGCGGGGTTTTCCACGGAAACCCGAACCAATTAATTTTCGATGAACCTCCTTCGCCGCTCTGCGGATTTTCTCTTTCTCGCGGTTTTGCTCGTGCTGCTGATCGGTTTGTTCAGCGCGTTGAGCGATCATTTCTGGTCGTTGCAGACCTTCAATACGGTGGCGAACCGCATCCCGCCGCTGGCGCTTGCGGCGCTCGGCATGACGTTTGTGCTGATCGCCGGCGGCATTGATCTTTCCGTGGGCTCGGTCTCCGCGCTCGCCGGGGCGGTGTTTGGCTGGCTGGTAGTTGATCAGGGCGCGCCGATTTTCGTGGGATTTGTCGCCGCGTTGGCGGGCGGACTCGCGTGTGGCGCGTTCAACGGAATGCTGGTGAACTTGCTGCGCATGCCGTCGTTCATTGTGACGCTTGGTTTGCTGGAAGGCGCGCGCGGCCTCGCGTATCTCGCGACGGATTCACAGACCAAATACCTCGGCGATAAACTCGGCGCGCTGCAGTTTTCAATGCCGGTCGTGGGCGTATCGTTCTCGTTTGTGCTGGCGGTGGGCCTGACGCTCGTCGCGCATTTTGTGATGACGCGCACGGTGTTTGGCCGGCATATCGTGGCAGTCGGCACCAACGAAGAAGCGTCGCGCCTTGCCGGTCTGTCGCCTTCGCGGGTGCGGGCGGCCGTGTTTATGCTGGCGGGCACACTCGCGGCACTCGCAGGGCTCTGTCACATTTCCCGACTTGGGGCCGCCGATCCGAATGCGGGGGTCTGGTTTGGAGTTGTCCGCCATCGCGGCTGCCGTGATCGGCGGCACGAGTTTGATGGGCGGACGTGGCTCGATGCTCGCGACTTTTGTGGGCGTGTTGATCATCGCGACACTTGAAGCGGGCCTCGCCCACCTCGGCGTATCTGAGCCGATGAAACGTGTGATCACGGGCGCCGTGATTGTCGGCGCCGTCGGTGCCGAAGCGGTGCGCACGCGTTGGATGAACAAGCGGCTGACCCGCGCTAATTAAATTTTATGAAGATGAAAATTATACTCTGTGTCGCCCTTGCGGCATCCCTCTTCGGTTTTGTTCATGCGTCAGAGTTTCCTGAGCCTAAGCGCGTCGCGCCGGTAAAAATTATCTTCGATACGGACATCGGAAACGACTGCGACGATGCGATGGCATTGGCCGTAATCCATGCGTTGCAGAATCGTGGCGCCACGGAGTTGCTCGCGGTGACGCTCACGAATCCTGACCCGCTGGCGGGCAAATTGATTGACGCGATCAACACGTTTTATGGCCGCCCGGATATTCCGATCGGCATCAATCCGTCATCGCCCGTGGTGCACAAGGTCAGTCGCTTTCTGAAGGTCGCGAACAATCACCCGCACGATTTCGATCCGGATAAAGCGATGCACGCGGTCGCGCTTTTGCGCAAAACGCTCGCGGCGGCGAAAGACGGCGAAGTGACATTGGTGCAGGTTGGCTTCTTCAATAATCTCGCCGCGCTACTCGATACGAAGGGCGATGAATTTAGCCCGCTTAGTGGCGTCGAGTTGATCAAAAGAAGGTGAAGGAACTGCAACTGATGGCGGGTTCGTTCGCGCTCACGCGGGACACCAACTACTTCCTCGAATTCAACGTGAAATTCGACATCCCCGCGGCGCAGAAAGTGGCGAAAGAATGGCCGACGCCGATGATTTGGAGCGGAGCGGAAATCGGCGACGCCGTGTTGTTTCCCGCGTTGGTAGTGGAGCGTGACTTTGGCTACGTGAAGCACCACCCGATCTACGAATGCTACCAACTGTTTCGCGCGACGCCGCACGAGCGTCCGTGCTTCGATCTGACGAGCGTGCTGCAAGCCGTCTGGCCTGACCGTGGCTACTTCGATCTCTCCGTTACTGGAAAAGTCGAAATCATGCCTGATAGTTTTTCCAAATTCATTCCCGAGAAACAATCGAAGGCAAAACGCGATCGCTTCCTGATCGTGGATAAAGACCAAGCGAAACGCGTGCGCGAATTGTTTGCCGCGCTGATTACGGAAGCGCCAGCTGCGCGCCCGTAAGAGTGTTTTCACAACCAATGACTATGTCGGCTGAAAAGCTATCTGCTCAGAAACCAAACGTCGTCGTCTTCGGCACGTTGAATATCGACCACGTGTGGTCAGTGGCGCGATTGCCTGCGCCCGGCCAGACGGTGCTCGCGAAGGAAACGCGACGGGCGTTTGGCGGGAAGGGGGCCAATCAAGCTGTCGCAGCCGCGCGGCAAGGGGCGTGTGTCGCGATCGTGGGCGCAGTGGGAGGAGATGCGGACGGGCAGCGTTACCGCGAACACCTTGAGCGCGAAAAAGTGGATACCTCGACGATGCTCGTGCACGCAAATGCGGTGACGGGTGCGGCGCATGTTTACGTCGATGATGCTGGCGAAAATCAGATCATCGTCGATGGCGGCGCGAATCGGTTGTGGGATTTGGCGGGGCTCGATGGCGTGCTCGAACCGGTTTTGGCGGGAGGCGGGGTGTTGCTCGCGCAATTGGAAGCGCCGATCGCGGCGGTGAAAAAAGCGCTGGCGGTTGCGGCGACACGTGGGGCGCGCACTATCTTGAACGCGTCGCCTTTCACGGCGGAATTTCGTTGGGACCAGCCGATTGATACGGTGGTCGTCAACGAGCACGAATGCCGCGATTTTTTTGGAGTTACGGCGCGTGCGGCCCGGGAGTTGTCTCGCGACACCCGCGGGCAGTTTCTGCGGGAACACCATATAAATCATTTGGTAGTGACCCAGGGCGCCGCGAGCACGGTGCATATTTCGGAGGAGTCGATCGACGATGTGCCGGCGTATCCGGTGACACCGTTGGACACGGTTGGCGCGGGCGACACGTTTGCGGGCGTTTTGGCGACTCGTCTTGGCAGTGGTTGGAAATGGGCGGACGCCCTGTGGCACGCCAACGTCGCGGCGGCGCTTTCCACGCTTTCGCTCGGGGCACAAGCGGCGATGCCCACGCGGGAGCAGGTGATAGCCGCTGCCGATGAACGGGACGCGGTGGGGAAGGGCGATTGATGCTCGAAGCGTATATATATACCGTCTGAGAAAAATTTCCCTCGAAACCCCTGTCGTCTTGAATCAAAGCAATGGCGTGCCTCTCAAGTCTGGTAGTTCGCCCGCAGTCACCATTTACGAAATAGCCGAACATGTCGGCGTATCGCCGGCGGCTGTTTCATCCGTGTTGGCGAACCGCGGCGTGGAGCGTCGTTTGTCGGAGGAGACCATCCGCAAGGTGCGCGAGGCGGCGCGGGAATTGGGTTATGTGCCCAACATGGCGGGACGGCGTTTGCGGGCGCATAAATCCGCGACCCGGCAATTCGATTTGGCGATTCTGACTTCCTTTGAAGCGCCGCTGCCGTTGGTCGGACAGGCTTTGCATGCGCTGCAGCGCGCGGTGGATTTGCAGACGAACGAGCACACGCGTTACGCGGTCGCGATCGAGATGTTTCACGCGGGGCGGCTCGTGGAGAAGTTGGGTTCGCTCGACACGAATCGTTACCACGCGGTGATGATCACCAACACGCTGCCGGACGATGATGCCTTTTTGGCGAAGACGCAGCTGCCGTATCCGGTCGTGGTGCTGGGGCGGCGGATTCCGAATTATCACTGTGTGCTCGAAGCCCCGGATTTTGTCGGCCGGCGGGCGGCGGAGACGTTGTTAAATTCCGGAGCCACGAAGCTCGCGATTCTGCACGGAAAATCACTCACGCACACGACGGCGAATCGCGTGGCGGCATTTGAACAAGTCGTGAAAGAGCGCACCGGGCATTTGCCCACTGTGCTGGTGAGTTCGGACCTGCGGCCGCAACAGGGAGCGGCCACGATCGAAGAGTTTTTTGCCAAAGGAGGCACATTCGACGGGCTGTTCACCGTGACCGATTCGCTTGGGCTGGGTGCGTATCAGGTGATCAAGGCGCGAGGGCACAAGATACCGGATGATATCGCGGTGGTGGGAGTCGGTGATTTCGAGTTTGCGGAATTTTTTGATCCCCCCGCTGACCACGGTCGCCGGTGCAAATGACGCAATGGTGGCCGAAGCCGTTCCTCTGCTGTTCCGGCTGTTGCGTGGAGAAAGGATGCACCCAAGGAAATCCTCGTGGTGCCCCCGGTGTTTATTCGCGGGTCGACCTGAGGATTTGTCTAAAAATTAAACTAACAGACTAATTAGTTTGACGTGCTAAATCTATTTAGCACCAACAGCGTTTCCAGTCCCCAAACTGGATAACCTCACCACAACCGGTTGATATGCCTTTTGGCTAAATCGGTTAAGCAAACCTACTCCAATACTACTATGTTTCGTGCCACCTTGGCTCGTTGTCTTCTTGCTGCAGCGCTATCTGCGGCGGTGATCACCCCAGCAATTGCGCAAACTACGTCTGCGTTGACCCAGCCCACGAAGGGTTCAGGGGTGCTGACCGGGACCGTTAGCAATCAATCGTCAGGTCGTTTCCTCGAAGGTGCTTCTGTCACCATCGGAGAGACAGGCCGCACCACGCTTACCGACTCGACCGGCAGCTACAGCTTCTTCGACTTGCCGGCTGGGACTTCACAGTCACCGCGTCCTACACGGGCCTTGATGCGGTTTCCTCCAAAGTCACCTTGGGGGATGGGGAACGCGGTCAACAGGCGTTCGATCTTCGCTCTGATGTGTATGAGCTGACGAAGTTCACAGTCATCTCCGATCGCGAGGGCAATGCGGCGTCGATCACCCGTCAGCGTAATTCGGACAGCGTCAAACACGTCGTGTCGATGGATTCGTTTGGAAACCTCGCCAACGACAACGCGGGCGAATTGCTCCTTCGTTTGCCCGGCATCTCGGGGGTTCACGATCTCGACGGTAACATTTCCACCGTCAATATTCGCGGCACTCCGGGTAACCTCAACATGGTGACCGTCGACGGAAATCTCATGGCGAGCAACTTCGGTGACAGCCGTAATTTCGCGATGCGCTCGATTTCCGGGGCCTTGTTTGAAGAAATTGAGGTAACGAAGGCGCCGACACCCGATATGCCGGCCGACTCCATCGGTGGTGCGATCAATATGAAGTCTGCGTCGCCACTCGATATGAAGGCCAATCGACGCATCACGTATGGCGCGTCTTTCCGCTGGGCGCCAAACTGGATCGAGAATGTCCCGATGGCTCATGATCACCCGCTGCACCCGACGCTGAAGCTGAACTGGCAGGAGGTGTTTAGCGTCTTCGGTGGACAACGTAACCTCGGCCTCACGTTCAGCACGTTCTACAGCGAGAACGCGAGCGGTGGTCACACCGGCACGAACGCCTACGAGAGCACGCTGAACAAGCGCGCCTACCAATACGATTACCAGTCCCGCGATCTTTATAATAATCGTAAGCAAAAGAGTGCGTCGGTGAAACTCGACTACCGTGTGTCTCCCACGACGACGATTCGCATGGGCGCGTTGCTCAATCAGGACGACCAGCCGTTCAACCGCCAAATCACGTTCCGTGCCGCCACGTCGCAAACCGTCGCGACGCTCGATGGCAACGGCAACCCGACTGGCACCGGGGCGATCCTCCCGAACTACACGGAGACATTCACCGAAGCGCGTCCGATCAACAACTCGGTCATCACACTCACGCAGATCACAATCGGGACCGTCGACGATCAGGGCATGTATAATCTCGGTGCGAAACATAAGTTCGATCGCTTCGAGCTCGATTATAGCGGTGCGTATAGCACGAGCAGCTCGGTTTTGAACACGGGCGAACACGGAGATCGCGAAGGCGGCGGCAATTTCACGCAGACCGTGCGCAGCATCGGTTGGACCGTCGACCGCAGCGATTCCGAACACTATCCCGTATTTAACCAGGTTTCCGGAGTGAATCTCTCCGACCCGAATGTTTACATCCCCGGCACGATGACGCGTCGTAACAACAGCAAGGATATCGATATCCTCACGTTGAAGGCTGACGCAAAATATCTTCTCCCGACGGAGTTGCCGGTAAATGTGAAGTTCGGCTTCCATCACCGCAGCCAAGAGCTGCGTCGCACGAACGCTGATCGTCAGTGGGCGCCGACGAACACCTCCGCGGGTGCTCTCGCTTCTTTGGTCGACCTCGACCGTGTGACGACTTCCTTTGAAGAGCGTTACGGCGCACAGATTCCCTATATCGACGCGGCTGACATCGTCTCCGACATCGCGGCAAATCCCTCGCGTTGGAAGGAGGATCTCTACTACGCCACCACGCGCAAATACATCGGCAACGACTTGGTGCACGAGGACGTCACCGCAGGTTATCTGCAGAGCCAGGTTCAGTTCGGCAAACTCAAGGCCGTCGCCGGCGTGCGTTATGAGCGCACGGATGTGATGTCTGAAGGTTATGTGGCGTCGTTGTCGCTGACGACGACCGCCCAGCGCAACGCGGATCCTGTCGGCTCGGGTATCAAGGACTGGAACAACCTTCGTCGCAACGAAGGCTCTACGACAAATGGTTCCCGGGCGTTTACCTGACCTACAATATCAACAAGAACCTCCTCGTTCGCGCCAACTGGAGCAACAGCATCGGTCGCCCAGGGTTGACCAACCTTGTCCCGAGCTTCGCGGTAAACGAAGCCACCGACACCGTCACCGTGAGCAACGCCGGTCTTGGACCGCAAACTTCCGAGAACTGGGATCTCGGCATCGAATACTATTTCGAGCCGGTCGGTGTGCTCTCCGCCAATGTGTTTCGCAAAAACATGGATGGCTTCATCGTGAGCGGTAATATCGGCACGATTGGTTCTGGTCCGAACAACGGTTTCGATGGTGACTACGCCGGCTACAACTTGAACTCCACGTTCAACGGCGGCGAAGCGACGATCAAAGGCTTCGAACTCGGTTATCAGCAACGTTTCGAATTCCTGCCGAAGCCCTTCTCCGGTCTCACTGCGTTTGCGACCTACACGTGGCTCACCACGGACGGCGACTACGGCTCCACGAGTGCTGCGGTGCCTTCAACCACTGACGTTGTCGATTTCATTCCTGAAGCGATCAATGTCGGCTTGAGCTACGCGTATCGCGGCTTTGGTGCGCGCGTATCGTGGAACCGCACAGGGCGTTATCTGAACTCCTACAATGCGAATGCTGCGTTGCTCCGCTACACGATGGAACGCGACATGTGGGATGCGAGCGTCTCGTATCGTTTGAAGCGCCGCCTCACGCTCTTCGCCGATGTGCGTAACCTCACCAACTCTCCTCGCGCGTGGGAACGGGCGGCCGGCGTCACCACCTCGTATATTTTCTTCACGGCGGTCAACTTCGGGATCAAGGGCGAGTTCTAAGTCAACTCCATCAAACCCCGCCATGTCCCAACCAACTCACTCGCGCTTAGTCGCTCTGGCGGCGGCAGTCCTCATCGTAGGAGGCGTCAGCCTCCGCGCAGAAGAGAACCTGTTGTCAGATTTTTCGATTGATGGATTTGGGACGTGGCGAACTTCCCGGAGCGGCCTTCGGGACCGCTCCTGTTTTTTCTGCCGGGCGATCCGCACACGCGGGTCGCCTCGTCGGATCGACCGACCCCGGACGGCAAAAGTGCGGAGGGTTCGCTTTGTTCGCCCGATTTCGTAATCGAGCGTGATTTTATTAACCTTCAACTTGCGGGCGGAGATCATGCCTACCGCGCTTCCGCTACATTGTGGATTGGTGGCCGCGTGGTGCGCACCTCCACGGGTGGCAACCGCACCGAGCTCGGTTGGGTGACGTGGGACGTGCGTGATTTCAAAGGGCTGACCGCTTCGATCGGCCTCCACGATTACTGTCGGGAAGACCGACTCCCTTACATCGCCGCCGGACGGATTGAGGCGAGTGATGGTGCGAAAACCGATGCGACGGGCGATGTCGCGAGCGCCAACGCCGCCGTGCGCCAACAAGCGGTCGATGCGATTCGTCGCAACGTGCCACGAGCCGTCGCTGACCCTTATCGACCAATTTATCATTACACGCCCCCGGCTCAGCGCATGAACGATCCGAACGGGCCAGCTTGGTTTAACGGTTATCACCATGTGTTCTATCAACACATGGTTTTCATCGAACACGGAGTGGCGACCAATGTGCATTGGGGCCATGCGCGCAGTCGCGACCTGGTGAATTGGGAAACGCTGCCGCTCGCGGTTCACCCGGAATACGAACTGGGCGAACTCAGCTGTTTTTCCGGCAATCTCGCGTGGGACAAAAACGGTGAGCCCGTGCAGTTCGTCACGATGGTTCCCTTCAAAAAAGAAACCGCGCGCCAGATTTGGCCATCGCGCCCCGTGGACGCTGAGTGGATTCGTTGGGAGCGCACCGCGGAAAAACCGCCGCATGGTCTCGTGCCGCAAGGCGAGCCTGCGGTGCGTCACTTAAAAGATGCATTCCCTTTCAGCGCGGGTAATCGACGGTTTCTCGTGCTCACGGACAAAAATATTCCGATTTACGAGGCACTGGATGATCAGCTCACGACGTGGCAGTATCGCGGCACGATTGATCCCGAGAGTGCGGAGTGTCCCAACTTTTTTGAAGTCGACGGACGCTGGGTGTATCTCTCTTCACCGCACGAACCGGTGCGTTATCAGATTGGCGATTTTGATCCCGTCACGGCGAAATTCGTGCCACGCACCGAAGGTCGCATCAGTCACGACTCCGGATTCTACGCATCGACCGCTTATCGCGACGATCAAGGCCGCACGATTCTCAATGGCGTGACCCGCGGTCAGCGTAGCGGGCGAGGCTGGACAGGGGCGCTTGCGCTGCCACGCATCTTGACGATCGGTTCTGACGATCGCCCGCGGATGTTTCCTGCGCCTGAATTGGAAAAGCTGCGACGCGATGCGGTGCGCTGGACGGAACCGGTCACACTGCACAATCGCGTAATGGTGTTGCCTGGTCTGACCGGTGACGCGTTGGAAATCATCGCGAGGTTTCGCGTAAACGATGCCACGTCGTTTGGTTTGCAGGTGCGCCGCAGCGAGGATGGAACGCGGTTTCTGCCGGTGAAGTGGGCCAATGGCGAAATCACGGTGGCACGTCCTACGCCGAAATTTCCGTGTCGTTACGAGATAGATCCGGAGACGCGTGAGGTTACGTTCCGCGTATTTCTCGATAAAGGAATCCTGGATGCCTGCACGGGCGATGGACGGGTTTTCGAATCCCGCGTGCACTATGCGCCCTTAACGGATCTGCAGATTGCGGTGTTTGCCGAGGGTGGCGAAGCGACGCTTGTTTCGTTTGAAGCGTGGCAGATGGCGCCGGCGGCGATTGATCACTCACAGCTCCTTGGCAAACAATGAGCGCCTCATCTTCCGCTCCGGTAAATCGCGCCGCGGTCGTCGCGGCGCTCGGTGGGCTATTATTCGGCTTCGACACCGTGGTGATCTCGGGCGCCGAGCAGACGATCCAAGCACTCTGGAATTTGAGCCCGGGCATGCACGGTGTGGCGATGGCATCCGCGTTGTATGGCACGGTGCTCGGGTCGTTGGTTGGTGGCTGGCCGACGGATCGTTGGGGAAGGCGGACGACGTTGTTGTGGATCGGGATTTTCTATCTCGTGTCGGCGGTGTGGTCCGCGATTGCGGGGGATGTTTACTCGTTTGTTCTAGCGCGCGCGCGCTCGGTGGATTCGGGATCGGTATTTCGACGATTGCGGCACCACTTTACATCGCGGAGATCGCCCCGGCCGCGCGTCGTGGCCGGCTCACGGCGCTGTTCCAGTTCAATATCGTTTTTGGCATCCTCCTCGCGTTTCTTTCAAACTACGTGATCGGTCGGACTTTTGACGCAGGGATCGCGTGGCGTTGGATGTTGGGAGTCGAAGCGTTGCCGGCTCTGTTCTACACGGTGCTGTGCTTCTGGTTGCCGGAAAGTCCGCGGTGGCTGATGACGCGGAGAGGGGGCCGTGAGGGAGGATTGGCGGTGCTGCGGTCGATCCATCCGAGCGCCAGCGCCCATGACGTGGGCGCGATGGCCAACGAGATCCTGCGAGCGCAGGAAGAAACTAAAATCCAATCGGGCTTCTGGTCGCGGAGGTTGAGCGTGCCCCTGCTGCTGGCGTTCCTCGTGGCGTTTTTCAACCAACTGTCCGGGATCAATGCGATTCTCTACTTCGCGCCGCGAATCTTTGAACTCGCGGGTCTGAGCGAACGCTGCGCTGCTGCAGTCGATCGGGATTGGTGTCAGCAATTTGATTTTCACTTTTGCAGGGCTCTGGCTGATCGACCGGGTCGGTCGTCGAGGTCTCCTGTATATCGGTTCGTTCGGCTATTTGATTTCGCTCGGGCTTACGGCTTGGGCGTTCTACACGGGCAACTACGCGATCGTGCCGGCGTGCATTTTTGCGTTTATCGCTGCGCATGCGGTCGGGCAGGGCACGGTGATTTGGGTGCTGATTTCCGAGGTGTTTCCCAACCAGCACCGCGCGGGTGGGCAGGCCTTGGGCAGTTTTACGCACTGGTTTTTCGCAGCGGCTCTCACGACGTTTTTTCCAAGGTTGGTCACGGCCTTTCATCCCGGCACGGTATTCTTGTTTTTCTGCGGGATGATGTTTCTCCATTTGCTGTGGGTTTGGCTGATGGTTCCGGAAACCAAGGGAGTTTCACTCGAGGAGATTCAACGAAGGATCATCAAAGCGTAGCTTTCTGTTTTTAACCATGACATGTTTCCGGCGGGTAATTTTGGCGGCGCTTAAAGTTGCGACGTGCACAGCGCTGGGTGGAGGGTTGGCGCTTGCCGCTCACGGCCAGGCGATACAGCCGCGTGCACAGGATCATGTGGTGCTGGGTGAATCGCCTTCACCGGAGGATACGCCATTGTATTCGCCCACGATCGTGCGACTTGATTCGGGTCGGCTCGTGGCGGCTTACACACAATCGGGGAAGGGGAAAGTTTTCCCGAGCGTGGAGCTTATTTTCACTTCCGATGACGGTGGTGCGACGTGGACGAAACGCGCCGAGGCGTCTCCACAACAGGGACGACTATTTGTAGCGGGGCGATCCCTCTACTACCTCGCGACGGGCGCAGGGCTTCCGATCATGCGTTCGGATGACGCGGGAGCAACGTGGACGGAGCCCGTTTTCCTGACGGGCAAGCGCAAGGTCTGGCAACAAACGCCGGCCAATGTCTGGCATGCAAAAGGAAATGTGTATTTGGCATTCGAGCGCATGAGTCGGCCGATCAATGCGTGGGGGCCGAGCGAGAAGGCGCTCGTGCTACTGCGGGCGCAGGCGGACGCTGATCTCACTCAGGCGGAAGCTTGGACGTTTTCCAGTGAGCTTGTTTTTGCTGACGTTGTGGACGGTGTTCGGTCGAACGACGTGAACCTGCCGTTGCTCGGTATTCCGTTCTATAAGCAGGACTACCCCAACCGCGCTCCGGTGACTACGACGCCACGTCGCACGATGCCGCCGATTGGCTGGGTCGAGCCTGCGGTGACGCAGATCATGGATCCAGACCACGTATGGTTCGATCCGAGTGGACGGACTTTTCACGTCGTGGCTCGTGCACACACACGGGTGGGACTGGCTTCGCCTGTTTCACCAAAGTGGTCGAGAATGATGATGGCACGATGACAATGTCGCTTGAGCAGGCGCCTTCCGGGCAGGCGATGATGTATGTGCCTTTTTCCGGGGCGGGCAGATGCGTTTCCATCTGATCTACGACGAGAAGACGCAGCTCTATTGGCTGCTTGGCTCGCAAGCCACCGACTCAATGCGCCGGGCGGATCGGCTCAGTCAGGATCGGTTTGATCTGCCCTACAATGAACGTCACCGCATGGTCCTGCACTTCTCGCGCAATCTCGTGGACTGGTGTTTCGCTGGATTGGTGGCGAAAACCAATTCACCGAAAGAGGCCCGTCATTATGCCAGCATGGACATCGACGGTGAGGACCTCGTGATTTTGTCGAGGAGCGGAGATGCTCGGGCAAAAAGCGCGCATGAGGGAAATCTGATCACCTTTCATCGCGTGAAAAATTTTCGTGAGATTGTCTATTGATGAAGAGATCGTGCACGCCTGTTCCGGCGGTGCTCGGTGAAAACCGCCCCAGGCGACGTGCTGGTGCCGCCGGTTTTTCTGCGGGCGTCGGCTTAGTGCCGTGCAGTCCAGTCGGACGGGAGGCCAGCAAGCGGCGCGGTGCTTTACTTGAAGCATGACGGATGTGGCACTGGATATGCAGATTGGTTTCGCTGTGTTGAGATTCAGTAAACCGACCTCAACTTTTCTCGATTTTTTCGCATCACGCGCTGGCTTGAGTAATCCGTTGATGGGATAGGTCATGCGCCGAGCAACGACGCGTTTTGTGAGAACTCGGAGGATAGTTAAGAAAAAAACCTTTTGACTTTGCTAAATCCATATAGCCATTAGGGCATCGTGACTCCTGCTGATCGTTTTGCTCAGGCTACGACTTGAAGCTAAATCGGTTTAGCGATAACCCAATACCTCCTAATACTCCATGCCTTCCCAGAACTTAATGCGTTCTTGTATGGCTGCGCTTACCCTGTGTTTCGCAGCCATTGTGTCGCTTGCCCAGACCGCGGGGTCTACGGGCACTGTGACTGGCTACGTGAATAATGCTGGCACCGGCGATCGCCTGCAAAGTGCGACCGTTGAGATCCAGTCCTTGAGTCGTCGTGTTGTGACCGACTTCGAGGGTAAATACACCTTCCTGGATCTTCCGGAAGGTGAGTATCAAGTTTCGGCGAGCTTTGCAGGCCTCGATCGCCAGTCGCTTCCGGTGACGGTGTTGGCCGGCCAGCGCGCCGAGCTTTCTTTCGATCTCGGTTCCGACGTTTACCAGCTGGACAAGCTGGTCGTCTCCGGTGATCGCGAGGGCAACGCGGCTTCGATCGAACGTCAGCGCAATGCGCCGAACGTCAAAAACGTGGTCGCGCTGGACGCCTTCGGCAACGTGCCGAACGACAGCATCGGTGAAGTGCTCATGCGCCTGCCCGGTATCGCGGGTCGCTCGGAAGACTCCGGTGAAGTGACCGGTGCCGTCATCCGCGGCGCCGCGGTCGGCCTGAACACCGTGAGCATCGACGGCAACATGCAGTCGAGCATTGGCGGTCTCGGTCGCGAGTTCCGCACGAACACCCTCTCGGGCGCGTTGTTCGAGGAGATCGAAGTGATCAAGGGTGTCACGCCGGACATGCCGTCCGACTCGCTCGGTGGCGCGGTGAACATGAAGACGCGCTCGGCGCTCATGTTGAAGGAAAAGCGTCGCTTTAACTACCGTGCCGCAGTTCGCGCTGCGCCGGAATTTTATCCGCACACGCCGACGCGCGAGCAGCACCGTTATCACCCGCAGACGAGCTTCGGTTATCAGGAAGTGTTCGATGTCGGCGGCGGTGCGCGCAACCTCGCCGTTTCGGTGAACGCGTTCTACAGCGAGAACGTTTACGCGAACGACCAGGTCATTCAGGACTACCAATACACCACCAGCTCGCCCTCCTATGTGTGGGACTACCGCACGGCGGATTCCTACAACATGCGCAAGCAGGCCAGCACGAACGTGCGCGTGGACTACAAGATTTCGGATCACACGCAGATCTTCATCAGCGGCATTTACAATGACGCGTTCGAACCGTTCCAACGCAGCTTCACGAGCCGCGCTTACACGGGCCGCAACGCGACGAGCATCAAGGCGGGCCACACCGACGATTTCACGGAAGTGAATCCCGTTGCCGGCTCCATCGTGCAACTCAACTCCACGATGTATAGCTTCCTGGCTCGCGAGCGTCAGCTCAACCTCGGCGCAAAGCATGACTACGGCCGCCTGAAGATCGATTACGACGTCTATTACAACCACAGCTTCGCGAACCTCGGCAACGGCAAGCGCGGTGACGTGCTCGGTGGCGGTGTCTTTACGATGGACGTTCGCAACGTCGGTTGGACGATCGAAAACGGCGGCTCGCCGTATCCGGTCTTCACGCAAAAAGCCGGCGCCAGCATCTATGATGCGGCTAACTACAGCCGCGGGGCGATTACGATCCGCGACAGCGAACGCAACACCCGCGTCTATGGCACGAAGGCCAACGCTTCCTACCAGCTCGCGTGGGCCGTCCCGACGACGATCAAGACCGGCTTTTTCTACCGCAATCAAATGGTCGAGGAAGTGAAGAACGAAAAGGACTACACCTACGCTGGCGCCGCCGGCACGCTCGCCCAGTTCGTGATGCAGGGTCTCGAAACGTCTGATTCGCGTCGCACCGGCAAAGCGTTGCCGTTTGTCGACAGCAATCTCGTCGTGAAAGACATCGCGAACAACCCGCAGAACTGGACCCGCTCGCTCTACACCGAGACCTACGGTAATCTCACGGGCACGCGCGACATCACCGAGGAAGTCGGCGCCACCTTCGTGCAGGCACAGTCCCGCTTCGGTAAACTCGGCGTGTTGACCGGTGTGCGTTTTGAAAAAGACCGACATCGAGTCGCACGGTCGCATTGCCGCTCCGGTGATGTCCACCACCGCCGAACGCGCCGCCGATCCGATCGGCAGTGCGCAACGCGATGCGGTCGCCCGCACCGCGAAGGGCAGCTACGATGACTTCTTCCCGAGCGTCCACTTCACCTACGAAGTGCTCCCGAACCTCCAGGCCCGCGCCAGCTGGTCCAACAGCATCGGCCGTCCGGCGTTCACGAACCTGTTGCCCAACGAAACGGTCAACACCGCGACGGAAGTGGTCACCATCGGCAACACCAGCCTCAAGCCGCAATACTCCGAAAACATCGACCTCTCGCTCGAATACTACTTCAAGCCGGTCGGCGTGTTCTCGGTCGGTTACTTCACGAAGAGCATCGAGGACTTCATCGTGACCGGTCAAATCGGCGTCATCGGCACAGGCATGGATAACGGATTCGATGGCCGCTACGCCGGTTACATGCTCAACAGCTCCTTCAACGGCGGCAAAGCCACCGTCGACGGCTGGGAGTTCAACTACAGCCAGGCGCTCTCGATGTTGCCGGGCGTGTTGAAAGGCACGACGATCTTCGCCAACTACACCTACCTCACAACGGAAGGTGACTACGGCACGGGCGCAAATCGGTCGACCAGCGAAGTCGCCGGGTTCTACCCGAAGACGGGCAACGCCGGCATTACCTGGAAGCATGGCAAGTTTGGTGCGTCCGCCACGGTCAACTACACGGGCCAATACCTCGCCACGTATTCCGCCGACCAATCGCGTCTGCGTTATCGCTTCGAACGTTACATCACGAACTTCGGTTTCACCTACAATCTGAGCCGCAGTCTCTCGTTCTTCGCCGACGTGCAGAACGCGTTTAACGAACCGAATTCGTTCTACCGTTATCGCGAGGATCAAGTGGAACGCATCACCACCGCCGGCACGACCCTGCTGATCGGGGTGAGCGGCCGATTCTAATCACGATGCTTCGCGCGCCTCGCTTCGATTCCCGTCATGGCACCCGGCTCGCCCGAGCCGGGATCGCCACCGCTCCCGCCTTCACCTCTGTTTCTACGGATGCGTTGGCAACGGTTGGGAGTGGAATGGGAATCGCGGGCGCGCTGTTGATTTCCGGGACTGCGCTCGAGGAGGGCAGTCCCGTTTTTTTCTCCCTTCGGACGAAGGGACGTCAGTTCGACGTGTTTTGGAAATTTTTCCGGCAAGCTGCCCCGTGAATCACACGCACCCAGTTCCGCTCGGTCATACGGCAACCGCTACGGCGGCGCCGGTTGGTGTTTGCACGATTGGCATGCGCCGGCTGACGCAGGCGGTCGTGTGCATGTTGGCAATGATTGGACCGCTGATGCGCTCCCAGGATGCCGAAAGCGGACGTTCGAAATTACCGGCTCCGACGCATGCGGAAGTCGCCTACGGCGCGCACGCGCGCAACGTGCTGGATGTCTGGCTCGCGGATTCGACCGCGCCGACGCCGGTGCTTGTTTATTTTCACGGCGGTGGATTTGTCACTGGAAGCAAAGGCAATTTGCCGGCTTCGGTCCTCGCCGCGGCGAAGCGCGAGGGGATTTCCGTCGTGGCGGCCAATTACCGACTTGCGCCCGAGGTGGCGTTTCCGGCGCATTATTTGGACTGCGCGAGAGTGATTCAGTTTGTGCGTCACCACGCGCGAGGGAATGGAACTTGGATCCCACGCGCGTGGCGCTGATGGGCAGTTCCGCTGGCGCCGGAGCCGCGCTGTGGATCGCGTTTCACGATGATTTGGCGGAGCCGCTTTCGAATGATTTGGTGGCGCGCGAATCAACGCGCGTGAGCTGTGTATCCGTAAGAGGAGCCCAACCGACTTATGATAGGCGCGTCATTCGCGAGCTCGCCGGCGAAGCGGCTGCGCGGCACGCGGTGTTTGCGAATTTGCACGGGCTCACACCCGACGAGATTGAAACTGAAAAAGCCCATGCACGCTATGCCCAGGCGGCGCCGTTGACGTATTTGACCGCGGATGATCCCCGGTGTTTGCCTATTACAGCGAATCGCGCGGGCGCGTCCCCTGCGGATGCGCGATCTGGCACGGGGATTCATCATCCGAATCTAGGTTTGTTGCTCAAAGAGCGAATGGAAGCGCTCGGGCTGGAGTGTATTTTTTTTTTGCACAAGGATCAGCAAATCCCGGCGGTCCGGGCGGAGTTTGAATTTATACGTCGTCACCTTTTTCCCACGCCATGACCGCATTCACTCGAATCTTACGATCAATTCATCTGCTGGCGCTTGGACTCGTCTTCGTGGCGCCGGCGCTTCGGTTGGTGCGTGCAGGCGAAAACGCGTCGCTTCCGCCGGGAGTGATCGTCGGGCGCACGTCGGTTCCTGAGACGCAATTTGTCGGCTCGCCGAGCATCGCGATTTTGCCGGATGGCAGTTACGTGGCGTCGCACGACCTCTTTGGCAAAGCCGGGCCTGAGTTGGGGGGCCACGCGCATTTATCAGTCGAAGGACCGCGGCGAAACGTGGACGCAGATCGCTTCGTTTACGCCGGCGACGTGGGGCTCGTTATTTTGGCATGCGGGGGCGCTCTATCATATGGCGTTCACGGGTGATCCGGGCAGCGTGGTGATGCGTCGTTCAAGCGATCACGGGCGCACGTGGACGGAACCGAAGGATGCGGAAAGCGGCGTCCTCTTCACGGGAGGTTATCACAGCGCGCCTGTCCCGGTGGTCGTGCACAACGGACGAATCTGGCGCGCCGCCGAGGAAATTGTGAATGATCTCAAATGGCCGCGGCATTTCGAGGCGGTGATGCTCTCGGCGCCGGCGGACGGAGATTTGCTGGAGGCTGCGAATTGGACACGGAGCAGCGGGGTTGTTTTTGATGCCGAGTGGTTGCCGGGGCGGCGACCAGGTTGGCTCGAAGGCAACGCGGTGGTCACGCCCGAGGGAAATTTGGTGAACATGCTGCGGGGTTAACACGGAGCTTGGACCGGACGCAGACTATGCGCAGAGCGGACCGGCGGCGGGCATCCCCCGCTTCGAAGTCGCCGCGATGGCGCAGGTTTCCGCGGATGGGCGCACGCTGTCATTCGATCCTGCGACGGGATTTGTTCATTTCCCGGGAGGACTTACGAAGTTCACGATTCGCTACGACGAGCGCACGGGCCGTTATTGGAGTTTGGTCAACACGATCACGCATCCGCATGCGGAACGTGAAGTGGCGACGGAGCCGGTGGCGCAGCGCAACGTCGTGATCCTCACGTCTTCCGCGGACTTGCGCAATTGGACCGAACATCGCGTGGTGCTGGCGTGGCGTCCGGGCGAGAAGCACCCGCGTAAAGTGCGCCATGGATTTCAGTATCTCGATTGGCAGTTCGACGGAGATGATCTGGTCGCGGTATCGCGCACCGCATGGGATGCGAAGAGTTTTCACGACGCGAATTTTCTGACGTTTCATCGCGTGAAAAATTTTCGCGCGGATCTCGGAGGGGCTCGATGAGGCTCGCAGCCGCCATCACGATGTTTGCCGCGGGCTCTGTTTTTGCGATGGAGTTGCCCGTGGAAAAACAGATCACGCATGCGCCTTACGGGCATGTGCTCACCAACACATCGGTGTGGTCACATGATGGGCGTTGGCTGGTTTATGATGTGCGGTCGGCGGACAACGTTTTTGACGGGACGCGCATCGAGCGCGTGAACGTCGATACCGGCTCGGTGGAAGTGCTGTATGAATCGCGCAATGGTGCGAAATGCGCGGTCGCGAGTTTTCATCCGACGGAAGCGAAAGTGGTCTTTCTCGAAGGACCGGAAGATCCGTCGGACGATTGGAATTACGGGCCGAGTCGACGGCACGGGCGTTGGTTGCAAACGGATCAACCGGGGCGCGCCCACAATCTTGATGCGATGAATTATGCGCCGCCGTTTGCGCAGGGGGCTTTGCGCGGAGGTTCGCATCTGCACGTGTTTAGTCCCGATGGTTTGTGGGTGGCGTCCACCTATGAGGACGAAATTTTGGTGCGCGCTGAACGTGCCGGTCTCGCCGGCGCGCAAAAAATCAACGCAATGTCGTGGTGTCCGTGCCGGCAAAGCGTCCCGTGCACGTGGCGTCTTCACATCCCCGTAATCGCGACGGAGATTATTTTTCCGTGGCCGTGACGCGCACCGTCGATGAGCCCACGCCCGGCAGTGATGAAATCAGTCGGGCTTGCGAGGAAGGCTGGGTTGGACGCGAAGGTTATCTTCTTGCGGACGGGACCCGTCAGGCGAAAGCGCTGGCATTTCTCGGCACCGTGACCGCGGCGGACGGACGCCCCCACGTCGAGGTGTTTATCGTGGATTTGCCGAACGATCTTGCGCGGGAAGACGCGGCTGAGCTGGCAGGCGCGGAACTCACGCGGCTTGCGCCGCCGGCGGGCGTGGTGCAGCGCCGGCTGACATTCACCGACGCACGTTCGCCGCGGGGAGTGGCCCTTGCGCCACGTCACTGGGTGCGTTCGTCGCCCGACGGCGAACAGCTCGCATTTCTGATGGCGGACGAAGCCGGTCGCGCGCAGCTCTGGAGTGTGTCGCCCCGAGGCGGAGAACCGCGTCAGATTTCCCGGCATGCGTGGAGCGTCGCGTCGTGTTTTAGCTGGAGTCCGGACGGGCGATGGATCGCGCACGCCATGGACGGCAGCCTCTTTGTCACGGATACAATCACGGGCGAAGGACATCGACTCACGCCCGCGCGGCATGGCGGGGATGGTCCCCAGGCATTCGCCTGTGTGTTTTCCCCGGATGGAAAACACATCGCCTACACGCGCCGCGTCGGTGGCCACGCACAAATTTTCACTGTCGAGTTCAGCGAAACTTTAAACGCAAACCCCAAAAGATCATGAATAACAAAACAGTCTCTCTTGCCTTCCTGCTGACCGGTTTGACGACCGCGGCGGTCGCGGCGAATCCCGGCGGTCAGTTGGAGCCGTTGCGGCATGGTAACCCCGAACTCGTGACGGACCTCGGGGTGGGGTTGTGGGCCTGGCCGCTGCCGATGGACTATAACGGCGACGGGAAAATGGATTTGGTGGTCGTGTGCACGGACAAGCCGTCGAACGGCACGTGGTATTTTGAAAACAGCGGACGCATCGATGACCAGACCGGGCTGCCGATTTTCAAGCCCGCGGTGTTGATTGGGAAATCCGCGCCGTCGGTGGGCATTTCGTATGTGACGGGCAAGCCGGTCGTCACCGCGACGGCGTCGCAGAAGCTGAGCGATAATACGTATAATTTCCGCGGAAATGTTTATCCGGATTTTCTGAATTCGCAGTTCTCCAAGCCGCACAAATTGAACGTGCCGGAACGCATTCACACGCAGCCGGGCAATATTCGTCAGAATCAGTGGCAGCTCGTGGACTTCGATGGAGACGGCGTGCTCGATGTGACGCTCGGTATCGATTTCTGGGGCGACTTCGGCGTGGTGTCGCCGACTGAGTCACTGTGGAGCGACAAAGGCGAGTGGATGGCGGGTCCGTTGCGCGGTTATGTGTATTTGTTGCGCAACAAGGGCACGAACGAGAAGCCCGATTACGCGGCGCCGGAAAAAGTCATGGCCGGTGATGGACCGGTCGATTCCTACGGCATGCCTTCGCCGATGTGGGGTGATTTTCTCGGCACGGGTAAACTGGATCTTATCACCGGGGAATTCCGCGACAGCTTTACGTTCTTCGAGAATATTGGCACGCGCAAGAATCCGGTGTATGCGCCGGGTCGCAAATTGAAGGCGCGCGGCGGCGAAGAGCTGCACATGGAGTTGTGCATGATCACGCCGGTCGCGGTGGATTTTAACGGTGATGGTCATATCGACATCGTGTGCGGCGATGAGGACGGACGCGTGGCGTTTATCGAAAACACCGGACGCGTGGTGGACGGCATGCCCGAATTTTTGGCGCCGCGTTATTTCCGTCAGTTCTCCGACAAGGTGAAATTTGGCGCGCTGGTTACGCCTTACGCGGTGGATTGGGATGGCGACGGACGCGAGGATATCGTTGCCGGAAATTCCGCCGGGCACATTGCGTTTATTAGAAATCTTGGCGGCGATCCCGTGCGCTGGGCCGAGCCCGTTTTGTTGGAGGCGGATGGAAAGATTATTCGCGAGCAGGCCGGCCCGAACGGCTCGATTCAGGGCCCGGCCGAATCGAAGTGGGGGTATTCAATTCTCAGCGTCGAGGACTGGGATGGCGATGGTCTGGCGGACATCATCACGAACGGTATCTGGGGCAAAATCGTGTGGTATAAAAATATCGGCACGCGCACCGCGCCGAAACTCGCCGCCGCGCAGCCGATCGAATTCGCGGCCGGAGCGCCGGTGCAGAACCTCGCGTGGAATTGGTGGAAGCCGCAGGGACGCGAACTGGTCACGCAATGGCGCACCACGCCGCAGGTGATCGATTGGAACGGCGATGGTGTGATGGATCTCGTGATGCACGACACGCAGGGTTATCTTGCGTTCTACGAAGGTGTGCGTGAAGCGAGCGGCAAAGTCGTGGTGCGCGCCCCGCAGCGTATCTTCTACAGCGAAGGTGTGAGCTGGTTCGACGCCAACGGTCGGCCGACGAATTCCGAATCCGGTTTGCTTCGTTTGAACAGTCTCGACGCGGGGCGCAGCGGACGGCGCACGTTCTGCATCACGGACTGGGACGGCGACGGCGTGCTCGACCTGATGGTCAACAGCAACCCGAACGTAAATTTCCTCCGCGGCAAAGGTCGCGATGCCGAGGGGCGTTATGTGTTCAAGGACGAAGGTCCGGTGAGCGCGCACGTGCTCGCGGGCCATGCGACGAAGCCGACGATGATCGACCTGCGTGGCGACGGCCAACGCCAGCTGCTCATCGGGGCGGAGGATGGCGTTGTTTATCTCCTGAAATCTCCTGCTAAAAAATAAATGCACAATCATGGGTCTGTTCCAAAAAAAGGCATTCTCGCGGCGCTCTGGCTGCCGACGGATGCCTCGGGTAATTTGCTCCACGCCGAGCTCGCCGCGCACATCGAGTTTCTCAAGCGCGCGGGCGTTTATGGCATCCTCGCACTAGGCAGCACCGGCGAGTTTCCGTTCATGGACGTGAATCAGCGCAAGCGTGCGCTGACCGTCGTGGCCGAACTCGCGGCGCCGTTGCCCGTCATCGCCAACATCAGCGACATCAACCCGCGGGTCGTGTCCGAGCTCGGCCGCACCGCGCGCGAGCTTGGGTTGCCCGCTGTCGCGATCATGCCGCCGGGCTTTTTCCCGTCGACGCAGGACGATGCGCTCGCGCATTTCCTCAACGCGGCCGAGAGCTCGCAGCTGCCGACGTTCCTCTATAATTTTCCGGAGCTCATCGGCACGCGCATCGCGATCGAGACGGTCGCGGCCTTTGCGGATCGCGCGAACATGGCCGGCATCAAGCAAAGCGGCGGAGAATTTGCCTATCACAAGGAGCTCATCGCGCTCGGTCGGGAAAAGAATTTCGTGGTGTTCTCGGGGGCCGACACGCGTTTGCCGGAAGTCTTCGGGCTCGGCGCCGCGGGCTGCATCGGCGGCATCGTCAACATCGCGCCGGAACTGATGGTGCAGATCTACCGGATTTGTCACGAAGGGGCCGCGGGCGACGTGAGCGTGCCGTTTACGCGCATGCAGGAGATCGGCAAAATTATCGATCGTTTGCCGTTTTCGCTGAATGTGGCGGCCGGTGTGCAGGCGCGCGGTTATTCGCCGGGCGTGTTAAAACAGGCCGTCTCTCCGCGTTCGGCCGAGTTGTCGGCCGGGATTGTCCGGGATCTCCGTGCAAAATTTGCGGAGTGGAACCTGCCCCTGGGACCTTACGCGAGCTGAGTGGCGCGTAGCGTCATTCAGTTTTGAAATTGGTTGGGTGAGGGAAGCGCAGACTTGTGGTTCCCTCACAATTTAGTTCGAACTAGCCCCGCTGCTTACCCCACGTCTCTATGAATTCACAAACGCCTTCGGCAATGCGCTACGCCTGGTTTGTCGTCGCCCTGCTTTTTCCCGTCGCACTTCTGAACTATCTCGACCGCCAGATGCTGGCGACGATGAAGGCCTCGATGGTGCACGATATTCCCAGCATCGCGAACAAGGCGGATTGGGGATTTGTGTTGGGATGCTTTAAATGGACGTATGCGTTTCTAAGTCCGTTCGGCGGATACGTGGCGGATCGTTTCAGCAAACGCTGGGTGATCGGCGGGAGCTTGTTCATGTGGTCGCTTGTCACGTGGTGGACGGGCCACGTCACCTCGTTCAACGAACTCGTCGCGGCGCGCGCGATGATGGGCGTCAGCGAGGCGTTTTATATTCCCGCGGCGCTGGCGTTGATTTCGGAATATCACTTTGGCAACACGCGCTCGCGGGCCGTGGAGTTTTCACCGAAAACCGGTATTTATCTCGGACAAATTCTCGGTGAGCTTCGCGGGCTATATGGCGGATTCGCCGGACCATGGCTGGCGCTGGGCGTTTTCCACGTGCGGCATGATCGGTGCTGATCTATGCGTTGCCCCTGCTGGCGGCATTGCGTGATCCGGTGAAGCAAGTGGCGAAAGCCGCGGAGGTAAAAGTGACGGCGGCGAAGGAAGGGGTGGTGCGCGGCTTGCTTACCAATCGAAATTTCCTGTTGCTGGTGGCGTATTTCACTTTGCCGGCCATCGCGGGTTGGGTGGTGCGCGATTGGATGCCGGAAATTCTTCGCGAAAAATTTAACCTTGGTCAGGGCAAGGCGGGCGTAAGCGCGATTCTCTACGTGCAACTCGCGTCAATCGTCGGCGTGCTGGTCGGTGGTGCCCTGGCGGATCGCTGGATGAAGCGCACCAATCGTGGACGCATTTTCACGAGCGCGATCGGCATGGTCCTTTTTCTCCCGGCGCTCTTTGGCGTCGGGCATGCGCAAACTCTGGCGATGGCGATTTTCGGCCTGATTATTTTCGGTCTCGGTTGGGGGGTTCTTCGATTGCAACAACATGCCGATTCTAACGCAGATCGCCCGGCCCGAGTGGCGTGCGACCGGCTATGGAATCATGAATCTTGTCAGCATCAGCTGCGGTGGATTGGGCGATTGGGGCTTCGGGATGTTGCGCGACCGGCACGTGCCGCTTGACGTGATCTTCGGGGCATTCGCCGGCGTGGCGCTGCTCTCGGTGTTTATTGTTATGATGATTCGTCCGGACCCGAAGCTGAGCGCGTCGAGATAACCACGCCGATCGATCAACGGACCGCATCGCCCGGCGGCGACAGTGTCGCCGGCGCATCGCGGTCCTCTCTATTTTGGCCCGCACCGGCTTCGGTTTGCGACAAATCGGATGCGCGAACTACGCGGCCGGTGCGAAAATCCGTGAACAATACGACGTCGCGATGAGCGCGGGTCGAACTGCCTCCAGTCGAATCGACCCGCCGAAGATAACGCCGCTTAGAACCAGCGTTTCTTTTTCAGATAAAGTGCGGTGAGCAGGGTGAGCACGAGCGTGATGAGAAACGCATTGCGGTAGCCGTGGGCCGAATTCAGTTCGGTCATGTTTTCGAAGTTCATGCCATACCACGTGCCGACGACCATGATGGGGATCGTGATGGCCGTGATGGCGGTGAGGAATTTGATTCCCTCGTTCGCTTCGAAGGCGGCTTTGTTGAGATAGATATCAAACGCCATCATGAGGCGCTCGTGGTAACTGCTGGCTGCGTCTTCGAGGCGGGCGAGGTTGTCGCGCAAGTCGCGGAAGTAGGGCAGCAAGGTGGAGCGGATGTAACGGCTTTCGCCGCGTGCGAGGCGATCGATCACGTCGCGTTGCGGACGGACAATGTGCCGGAGCTGCGTGAAATCCCGGCGGACATCGAGTAACTGGGAAACGAATTCCTTGGAGCTGTCCTGCAGCAGCACGGTGTCCTCGATTTCCTCCAGTTCGCCGTGGAGCTCGGTCAGGAGCGGCGCGTAGTTGTCGATGATGAGATCCAGCAGCGAGTGGGCGAGGCGGTCCGGGCCACGCGGGCCGGGCGAGGCGCTTTTGGCCAGTCGCTCGATGAGAGTCTGCACGGAGCGCAACGGCTCGCGGTGAAATGTGACGACGAATTCCTTCCCGAGAAACAGGTCGAGCTCGGTCGTGGCGAACTTGTCATGCCGGGTGAAGTCCACCGCATGCATGACCATAAAGAGGTAGTCTTCGTAGTCCTCGATTTTTGGCAGACTGCTCGGGGTCATACAGTCCTCGATGGCCAGCGGGTGAAACTGGAAGATTCCTTCGAGCACCTGCTTGATTTCGTCGTCGGTGGGGTTGTCGAGGTCGATCCAAAGGATCAGGCCCTTGTCGCCGTGAACAAGGCGCGAGGCTTCGACTTCGAGGTCGCGGCCGACCAGTTTGCCTTCGCTGAAGATGAAGGAATGGATCATGCGGGTGGGGGAGCATCGTGTGGGGGGCGAAGGCTGAGGCAAGCCCCGGCTCCGGAGAAAACGACTGGTTTCGACGTTGTCATAAGCCGGAGAAACCCCGATTACAGACACCTCTCCCCCTATGAAATCATTCCGTTTAATTTCGAAGTTCGCCGCGCTGCTCGCGTTGTCGGCCATGCCTGCGTTGCACGCCGATGACGGCATGTGGCTGCTTAATAATCCGCCGGTCAAAGTGCTCAAGGAACGTTACAGCTTTGAGCCGACGCCGGCGTGGCTGGAGCACGTGCAGAAGGCGTCGGTCCGTTTTAATAACGGTGGCTCCGGTTCGTTTGCGTCCGCGGATGGGTTGATCGTGACGAACCACCACGTCGGTTCGGATGCCATCTACAAATTGAGCACGAAGGAGCGCGATCTGTTGAAGGACGGTTTTTTACGCCAAGACGCGCGCCGAGGAGCTCAAATGCGTGGATCTCGAATTGAACGTGCTCATGTCGATCGAGGACGTCACCGCCAAGGTAAACGCCGGTGTGCGCCCCGACATGTCTCCCGAGGAGGCGCTCGCGGCCCGCAATGCGGCGAAGGCTGAAATCGAGAAAAAGTCGTCGGAAGAAACGGGCCTGCGCAGCGACGTGGTCACGCTTTATCAGGGGCGCAATACCACCTTTATCGTTACAAGCGTTACACCGATGTCCGGCTCGTGTGGGCCCCGGAGGAGCAGGCGGCGTTTTTCGGCGGTGATCCCGACAACTTCGGTTATCCGCGTTTCAATTTAGATGTGGCGTTGTTTCGCGCCTACGAAAACGGCCAGCCGGCGAAGGTTGAACATTATCTCAAATGGAATCCGGCGGGCACGAAGGAAGGCGATTTGGTGTTCCTCACCGGCCACCCGGGATCGACGCAGCGGCTTATCACGTTTGCCGAACTCGAATACGCCCGCGATGTGCAGGTGCCCGCGTCGTTGCGCTGGCTGAAGAGCCGCGAGGTGTTGCTCAACAGTTTTTCCAAGAGCAGTCCCGAAAACGCGCGTCGTGCATTGGACGAAGTGCGCACGATCGAGAACTCGCGGAAAGTGTGGGATGGGCGGATTGCCGGTCTGCTTGATCCGGAATTGATCGCGGCGAAGCAGGCCGAGGAAAATGCGCTCAGAAAATTTGCGCAGGACAAACCCGAGTTGGGCGCGAGCGATGCGTGGGATAAGATCGCGCAGGCGCAACGGGTCATCGCGCAAAATGCGGTCCGTTATAACCTCCTCGAGAATTATCTCTTTAATTCCGATTATTTCAGCATCGCCCGTCGTCTCGTGCGGTCGGCTGCCGAACGCGGCAAACCCAATGGCGAGCGCCTGACCGAATACCGCGATTCGGCCAAAACGACGTTCGAGCTCGGCTTGTTCTCCGGAAAACCGATCTACGCCGATCTCGAGCAGGTCAAGGTGCAGCATTTTCTGACGATCCTCGCGACGGAACTCGGCGCAAACGACCCCGTGGTAAAAACCGTTCTCGCCGGGAAATCGCCCGCGGTGCGCGCCGCCGAGTTGGTGAACGGCACGAAGGTGGCCGACGTTGCCACCCGCAAGGCGCTGTATGCGCAGGACAGTGCGACGCTGGCGAAATCGGACGATCCGATGATCCAACTCGCGCTCGCGATCGACGCGCCGGCTCGCGCGCTCCGTCGCACAATTGAACAACAGGCGGAAATCAAGGAGCAGGCGCATGCCCGGATCGCGAAGGTGCGTTACGCCAAGGACGGCGACGCGGTGTCTCCGGATGCGACCTTCACCCTGCGTTTGTCGCTCGGCACCGTTAAAGGGATCGACGTCGGCGGAGAGAAAATCGAACCCTACACGCAGATCGGCGGAGTTTATACACGCGCCGAGGAACGCGGGTTTACCTCACCCTATGACCTGCCGGAAAACTGGCTCAAGTTAAAGGACCGCCTCGATCTGAGCGTGCCGTATAATTTCATCAGCACGAACTACAGTATCGGCGGCAACTCGGGTAGCCCGACGATCAACCGCAAGGGTGAGTTCATCGGGATTATCTTCGACGGTAACATCCACACCCTGGTCTGGAATTACGCTTACACTGAGACCCAGGCGCGCTCCGTCAGCGTCGACGTGCGGGCGATCATCGAAACGATGAAGAAAATCTACGGTGCCGAGCCGCTGGTGAAGGAACTGCTGGGCTCGAACTGATCGGGCGTTCGTTGCACACACTCTCGCGACAAGGCGCACCGTTTCGGTGCGCCTTTTTACGTGCTCCGTTCGGTGGAGGGCCACGCGTGCGCGGTGGCGCGGTTCATCGAGAGTTGCTGAGCGCGCGCCATCTCGCGTTTGGCTGACTGGTTGGTGACGTTGGGCGTGTTTCGGCTGAACACGGCTATGCTTGGTCGCGACTATAGTCCGTCAGGAGATGCAGGTCCTATGGGCGAGCATTTCGGGTTTCCGCTGGCCATTTATCGTCATTGCGAGGAGTGCGGAGCGTGACGACGCAATCCAGCTAAATGGATATCAGATCGGTTGCGGACATCAGATGGATCGCCACGGTGCGCGTTCGCCCCTCTCGCGATGACGAACATGATCGCACGAAGCAGCGCAGGATTGTGCGGCCTGAAACAATGCGGGATCCCTGTCGGCATTTATCACAGCCCGTTTGGATCGTGACCTGCACGCGTGCTCGCCGGAGTGCCCGGGCGCCGGAGTCTATGAATCTCGAAGGGCCGCCACGGTTGAGCGAGGGAGCTCCCGCGATCGTGATGCGCGCGTGAAGGACGCGCCGACTTATTTTTCTGAACCGAAGATTTTATCTTCGAGCGACTTTACGGCTTCGATAAACGCTTCGGGCGTTTCCGCGGTCAGGAGTTGATCGCGGCTGGCGCTGTCTTTGATGAGACGGCAAAGGGAGCCGACGAGCATCAGATAATCGCCGGGATTCGTCTTGGGCGTGCCGAGCACGAACATGAGTTTTACGTTCTGATTGCTGTTTTCAAACAGCACGCCGTTGCTGCTGCGGCCGACGGCGATGACGATTTTTTTGACGTGCTCGGTGCGGGCGTGAGGGAGCGCGACTTCGTTGCCGAGGCAGGTCGTGTCGAGCCGCTCGCGCGCGAGGAGCTCCTGGTAAAAGCCCGCGAAATTGGCGACGTTGGGGTCGTTTTCGAGCAGTTTCGCCACCTCATTGATGGCGACGGTGCGCTTGGTGCCCTGCACGTTGAGCTGGATGCGGGATGGTTCGAGGAAGCTGGAAAGACGGACGGCCATGCGGAGGTTTGGTTAAGAGACTCACGCAGTCGTTGCTTGGCAAGGACGGAGTGGTCCGGAGCATGCGTCTGCGGGTTTTAGGTGGGATTGCCCGAGATGTGACGGTAGCCGCGTTCGAGCACGGCGGCGAGGTGGTCGGTGCGAAACGGTTTGGTGAGGAAATCATTCATGCCGGCGGCGAGGGCCCGGTCGCGATCTTCCTGCATGGCGTTGGCGGTGAGCGCGACGATCCATGGATGATGCGCGTCGGGGTGGTTCGCGCGGATGCGAAGCGTGGTTTGCAAGCCGTCGAGTTCAGGCATTTCGACGTCCATGAGGATCAGGTCGTAATGGGTGCGCTCGAGCGCTTCGAGGACATCGCGTCCGTCGGCGGCGGGATCGGCGCGGTAACCGAGGCGTTGCAGCATCATCTGCGCGACCTTCAGGTTCACGGGATTGTCGTCGGCGAGGAGAATCTTCAGCGGACAACGCTGTGCGAGCGTGTCCTCTCGGTGGGGAACTTCGCCCGATGGCGCGGAGGCGACGACCGGGCGGTGAAAAAGTTCACCGAGTGCGGCGAGCAGGTGGGCGGGTTTGACCGGTTTCGTCAACTTGGCCGCGAAAAGTCCAGCCGCCGGGCGATGTCCGCCGGAACTGAGGAGCAGGAGCGGCATGCGGCTGGTGGCGCTGTTTTGTTTGAGACGCCGGGCGAGTTCTTCGCCGTCCATTCCGGGCATTTGACAATCGAGGAGCGCGACATTGAACGCGGGCCCGGTTTCACACAGATGCAGTGCGACGGAAGCGTTTTCGGCTGCGGTGGGCGTCATGCCCCAGGAGCGGGCGAGCGTGGAGAGAATCGTGCGGGTGGTTTCGTTGTCGTCCACGATGAGGATGCGCAACCCTTCCAACGCGGGTTGGCGCGCGCCGACGTTGACGCGAACTGGTTCCTTATGCGGCAGCGATTCGATGGTGAAGTGAAACACCGAGCCCTGGCCTACGGTGCTTTCGACCCACATGCGGCCACCGAGCAACAGGGCGAGCCGTTGGCTGATCGCGAGGCCCAGTCCCGTGCCGCCGTATTTGCGGGTCGTGGAACTATCGACTTGGGAAAATGATTTTGAACAGCCGGTCCAGACGATCCGCGGGGATACCGATGCCAGTGTCGCGCACCGCGAAATGCAGCAGAGGGCCGCTGGGCGATTCCTCGGGCGTGACGGCGACTTCGATTTCTCCACGCGAGGTGAACTTGACCGCGTTGCCGACGAGGTTGGCGAGGATTTGGCGGAGGCGTGTGACGTCTCCGATGATCCATGAGGGCACATTGGGTGCGAACGAATAGACGAGCTCGATGCCTTTTTGCGCGGCTTTAGCGGTGAACAAATCGAGGGATTCCTCGACGCATTGGCGGAGATCAAATGGTGCGTGTTCGAGCTCGATGCGACCGGCTTCGATTTTGGAGTAATCGAGGATGTCGTTGATAATGGTGAGGAGTGAATCGCTGCTGCTTTCGATGGTTTGCAGGTAATCGAGCTGCAGGGGCGTGAGCGGTGTGTCGCGCAACAGGCTCGCCATGCCGATGACGCCGTTCATTGGCGTGCGAATTTCGTGACTCATCATCGCGAGGAACGCGCTCTTGGCCTGATTCGCGGCCTCGGCCTGTTCCTTCGAGCGGCGCAATTCCTCGCGTGCCTCGGCGTCGCGGCGCGCAGCTTCCGCCACGGTGGTGCGCAACCGCCACACGATGACACCCGCGGCGAGCGAGAGCAGCGCCACGCTGGCGGCGGATGCATACACCGCGTAGCGGATACGCGAGAGCCGGGTTTCGAAATCGGACAATTCCAGGTCGACGCCAGCCACGCCGGCGACGGCGCCTTGGGAATCATGGAACGGCGCGAATCCGCTCATGAAAGTTCCCTGACTGTCGCGGACGGGAAGCGAGTTAACGATCACGCGTTTCTCGAGGAGCGCGCGTTTAAATTCGGGATCCACTCCGCGGTAGGGCGTCATGATCGGATCCGGCGGCTCCGTGGTGCGCGGATTGGGCATCAGCTGGTCGGTGCCGAGCACGGTGTGGATTTCACCGTCTTTCAGGATCGCGGTGTAAACGAAATAGAGGTCCGGGTTGGCTTCGTGAAACGCGATCATGGGCGCCAGGGCGCGCCGATGGGCGTCCGATCCCATTTGTTCGGGCGAGGTCAGCGTGCGGTGCAGATCGCCGTCGATGTGAACGGAGAGCGTGCGGGCGAGGGCCTCCAATTCGTGGCGCACCGCCTCGATCTGCGCGTGCCGCGCGAATTGGTAAACCACCGAGAGGCCGATGCACGACACCAGGAAAATGGCGGTGGCGGACAGCAGGCCTTCCCGTCTTGGACGAATCGACTCGGTCGGGGTTTTACGCAGGACCATCTGCACCGAGTATCAGGCTTCGTTGGCGCTTTTGCATGACTAAAATGGACGGATGGAAAAATTAAGAAGGTTTTAAACGTGGACATTTGGCGCCGTGAAATTCGCGTTGCGGGCGCGGCGGCTTCGGTGCGTAGTCGGGCATGCAAAGAATTTTGCTCACGGTGTTGTTGGCGTGTTTGCCGATGGTGGCGCAGGCGCAGGATTTCACGAAGACGATGACCGTCGAGGAACGTGCGGCGACGGGGCTCGACCGGTTAAGCGGCGCCGAGCTTGAACAGCTCAAGGCGATCGTCGAGCGCTACAAATCGGGGGAAGTGGCCGCCGTGCAAAAGGTGGCGGAGCAAAAAGTCGCCGCGGCAGAAGCCAAGGTGTTGGCGGCCGAAACGAAGGTGACTTCCGCGGACAGCGGGAAAAAACAACCCGGGTGGGTGAATGCGTTGCTGACGCTGCAGAAGACCAGCGACAAACCGGATGAAGCGGAGGTGTTCGAGGACCGGTTGATTGGCGAGCTACGCGGCTTTGACGGCAAACGACGGTTTCGCCTGCAAGGCGGGCAGGTTTGGGAGATGATTCAGGCGGATTATTACAGTGGGCCGCCGATCAGTTCGCCGGTGGTCACGATTCGTCCGGGCGTGCTGGGTGTTTATTGGCTGAAAATTCAGGAAGCCGGCCTGCGCGTGAAAGTGAAACTCGTGAAGGTCGAGTAAGCGAACGCGCCGCGGATCGGCGGCTTTTAATGAAAAAAAGGCGCGCCATGGTCGGCGCGCCTGAATTTTTTTAGCGATTACGCTTCGGGCGTAGTGGGAGCAGCGGATGCGGTTGGCGGCGCCTCGGGTTCGTCGGACACGCTGTTGGCTTCGATTTCCTCCTCGGTTTCGACGATGCGCGCGATGCCGAGCAGTTTGTCACCTTCGGCGAGAGTGAGCAGTTTCACGCCTTTGCCGCCGCGATTGACTTCGCGAATCTCGTTCACGCGGGTGCGGATGCTTTGTCCTTTCGCGGTGAGCAGCATCACCTCGTCGGTATCCTTCACGCTGAGCGCGCCGGCGAGCTGGACCGAACCGTCTTCAGGGAGATCGATGGCCCACACGCCGCTCGCGCCGCGGTTGACCAGGCGGTAGTCCTCGAAGCGCGTGCGGACGCCGAGACCGGCTTCGCTGGCGACGAGGAACTTCGCGTTGTGGTCGACCACTTCGATGACATCGAGGTAATCGCTATCGAGTTTGAAACGCATGCCGGTGACGCCGGCAGTCGCGCGGCCGGTGGCGCGGAAGAGCACGTCGCCGGTTTCAGGGTCGCGCTCGCGGAAACGAACGGCGAGGCCCTGGTGGGAAACGAGGATGAGTTCATTGTCGCCGGTGGTGAGCACGGTGCCGATGACCTTGTCGTCTTCCGCGAGGTTAATGCCGATCAGGCCGCCGTCGCGCGTGCAATTGGCGTAGTCGGCGAGGGAGCTCTTTTTGATCACGCCCTTCTTGGTGGCCATCACGAGATAGCGGTCCTCGGCGAAATCCTTCACGCAAATCATCGCGGCGATCTTTTCGCCCTCGGCAAGACGCAGGAACGACGAGACCGATTTGCCCTTGGCGGTGCGGGCGCCTTCCGGGATGTCGTAAACTTTTTCGCGTGGCACTGGCCGATGCTGGTGAGGAAGAGAATATAATCGTGCGTGCTCGCGGTGAAGAGGTGCTCGGCGAAATCCTCCTCGTAGGTTTCGGCACCGATGACGCCCTTGCCGCCGCGTTTTTGCGAACGGTAATCGGCGACGGGCGTGCGCTTGATGAAGCCGAGGTGGGAAACGGTGATCACGCAGCCGACGTTCGGGATGACGTCTTCCATGCGCAGGTCGCCGAGGTCGTCGACGATTTCGGTGCGGCGCGGGGAGGCGTATTTGTCCTTCAGTTCGATCAGTTCCTTTTTGATGAGCGCGAGCAGCTTTTGTTCGTCGTCGAGAATGCCCTGGAGCTCGTCGATGAGTTTCATGAGCTCGAGGTATTCGGCTTCGATCTTGCCGCGTTCGAGGCCGGTGAGCTGATAGAGGCGGAGCTCGAGGATCGCATTGGTTTGGATCTCGGTGAGCGGGTATTTCGCCATCAAGCGCACCTTTGCTTCCTCGCGATTTTGCGAGGAGCGGATGATCTTCACGAAGTCATCGAGGTTATCGAGTGCGATGATGTAGCCTTCGAGAATGTGCGCGCGATCCTTGGCGCGGTTCAGACGGAATTGCGTGCGACGGGTGACGACGTCGCGGCGGTGGTCGATGTAACACTCAAGGAGTTCCTTGATGTTCATCTGCTTCGGGCGTTTCTTGTCGAGCGCGAGCAGGATGACGCCGAAGGAGGACTCAAGGGACGTCTTTTGGTAGAGCTGATTGATGACGACCTGCGATTGCTCGCCGCGTTTGAGCTCGATGACGATGCGCGTGTTTTCGTCGGATTCGTCGCGGAGGTCGCGGATGCCGTCGATTTCCTTTTCGCGCACGAGATCGGCGATGCGCAGGACGAGCGTCGAGCGGTTTACGTTGTAAGGGATTTCGGTGATGACGATTTGCTCGCCGCCGCCCTTCATTTCCTCGGTGTGGGCCTTGCCGCGGGTTTTAACGATGCCGCGCCCGGTCGTGAGATAGGACAGGATGCCCGTGCGGCCGGTGATATAACCGCCGGTCGGGAAGTCGGGTCCGGGAATGTAGCTGACGAGCTCGTCAACGGTGATCGATGGGCGATCGATGATCGCGCAGGCCGCGGAGATGATTTCGCCGAGGTTGTGCGGCGGGATGTTCGTCGTCATGCCGACGGCGATGCCGGTCGAGCCGTTCATCAACAAGTTTGGCAATGCGGACGGCAGCACCGTGGGCTCGGTGGTGGACTCCTTGTAATTGGGCGCGAAGTCGACGGTGTCTTCCTCGATGTCCTTGAGGAGCTCCTCGGAAATTTCCTTCAAGCGGGCCTCGGTGTAACGGTAAGCCGCGGGCGGATCGCCGTCCACGGAACCGAAGTTACCCTGCGGATCGATGAGCGGGTAGCGCATGACCCACGGTTGCGCGAGACGCACGAGGGTGTCGTAAACGGAAGAGTCGCCGTGCGGGTGATAGTTTTTGAGCACTTCACCGACGACACCGGCGCACTTGTCGAACGCGCGGTTGTGGAGCAGGCCTTCGCGCAACATCGCGTAGAGCACGCGGCGTTGCACGGGTTTTCAGGCCGTCGCGCGCATCGGGCAGCGCGCGGGAGATGATGACGGACATCGAATACTCGATGTAAGCCGACTGCATGATGTCGGTGATGTTGGCCGTCGAAAGTTTTTCGGATGCGGTATACACGGAGGAGAGAACTTAAATTTTGCGAGGGTGGCGCGGAGGCTCAGACGTCGAGGAATTGGACGTTGAGGGCGTTGTCTTCGATGAACTGGCGGCGCGGCGGGACTTCGTCGCCCATGAGGAGCGTGAAGAGCGCGTCGGCCTTGGCGGCGTCGTCGATCGAGACCTTGAGGAGGCGACGGTTTTCCGGATCCATCGTGGTTTCGAAGAGCTGCTTCGGGTTCATTTCACCGAGACCCTTGTATCGCTGGATGCTAAGGCCCTTGCGGCCGCTGGCGCGAATTTGCGCGACGATCTCAAGCGGGCTGCCGAGCTCGCTTTTTGATTTCCGATTTCTGGCCGGCGTTTTCGGTGATGGTGTAGCGTGGTTTGTCGGCTTCGGTGGTGAAGTTCGCGACGTCGAGGCCGGTGCGGGCGAGGGCGTTGAGCAGTTTCGCCATTTCCGTGCTTTCGAAAATTTCGTGGATGGTGATGCGTTTCACCGGCCCGAATTTCTTTTCGGGTGTTTCGCTGCCGGGCTCGACCTGCTCGGTGAGATCGGCGTTGAGGTGATGGCGGGCGAGGAAATCGGCGCGGGCGTGTTCGTCGCGGAGGAATTCGTGGGTCTCCTTGTTGCCTTCGCGGATGCGGGCGACGTAGCGCGGGAGCGCGTGCGTGGCCGGATCCTGTTGGTCGAGGTATTCGCCGAGCGAGGCGCCGTAGCGCGTGACGCCGCCGCCGAGTTTTTCGAGGACGGCGAGGTTTTCGACGATCTGTTCGATTTGAGCCGGGTCAAAAATGTATTGATCGGAAACGCGCTGCAGCACGATGTCCTCGGACCCGAGCTCGAGCAGGATGCGGTTGAGCTGGTCGTCGTTGTCGACGTATTGTTCACGTTTCTTGCGCTTGATTTTGTAGAGCGGGGGTTGGGCGATGTAAACGTAGCCGCGGTCGAAGAGGCCCTTCATCTGACGGTAGAGGAAGGTGAGCAGCAGCGTGCGGATGTGGGAGCCGTCGACGTCGGCGTCCGTCATGATGATGATCTTGTGGTAACGGACTTTCTCGGGGTTGAAGCCGCCGGTCGAATCGCCGCCTTCGCCGATGCCGGCGCCGATCGCGGTGATCAGCGTGCGAATTTCATCGTTGGAGAGGATTTTATCGAGGCGCGCTTTCTCGACGTTGAGCACCTTGCCCTTGAGCGGAAGAATGGCCTGGAAGCGGCGGTCGCGGCCTTGTTTGGCGGAGCCACCGGCGGAGTCACCCTCGACGATGTAGAGTTCGGTGAGGGCGGGATCGCGTTCGGAGCAATCGGCGAGTTTGCCGGGGAGGCTGCCGCCGGAGAGCACGCCTTTGCGGATGGTTTCGCGGGCCTTGCGGGCGGCTTCGCGGGCGCGCGCGGCATTGAGGGCCTTGTCGACGAACCGTTTTGCAATGCCCGGGTTGGTTTCGAAATACATCATGAGGCCCTCGTAGGTGGAGGAACCGACGATGCTTTCGACTTCGGGCGAGAGGAGTTTGACCTTGGTCTGCGATTCGAACTTCGGATCGCTGTGTTTGATCGAGATGACCGCGGCGAGGCCTTCGCGGACGTCGTCACCCGTGATTTGGGGATCCTTGTCCTTGAGGAGATTGTTGGCCTTGGAGAACTGATTGATCGCGCGGGTGAGGGCGCTGCGGAAACCGGAGAGGTGGGTGCCGCCATCCGGGTTGTGGATGGTGTTGGTGTAGCACAGCACCTGATCGTTGTAGGTGTCGTTGTATTGGAGAACGACCTCGCAGTGGATCTCGATCGGTTTGTCGTCGAGCTGCGCCTGGGTTTCCTTGGTGATGCGCACCGGATTGGGATGGAGCGCGGATTTGCCCTGATTGAGTTGTTTTACGAACTCGGAGACACCGTCCTTATAAAGATATTTTTCGGGCTTGGGATCGGCGGGGCGTTCGTCGGTGAAAATGATTTCGAGACCGGAGTTGAGGAAGGCGAGTTCGCGGAGGCGTTGCGCGATGCGCGAGCTGACGAACACGGTGGTTTCCTTGAAGATTTCCGGGTCGGGTTTGAAGGTGATGTAGGTGCCCGTGCCGCTCGCCTTGCCGATGACCTCGAGTTTTTTCACGGTTTTGCCGCGCTCGAATTTCATGTGGTGGACGGCACCGCCGCGGGAGACTTCGACTTCGAACCATTCGGAAACGGCGTTTACGCACTTCGCGCCGACGCCGTGGGTGCCGCCGGAGAATTTGTAGCCGCCTTGGCCGTATTTACCGCCGGAGTGCAGCGTGGTAAGCACCATTTCGACGCCGGGAATGCCGTATTGCGGGTGGATGTCGACCGGGATGCCGCGGCCGTTGTCGCGGATGCTGATGGAGCCGTCGACGTGGATGTTGACCTCGATGCGGGAACAGTGGCCCGCAAGGTGTTCGTCCACGGAATTGTCGAGCACCTCGGAAACGCAGTGGTGCAAGGCGCGTTCGTCCGTGCCGCCGATATACATACCGGGCTTTTTGCGGACGGCTTCCAGACCCTCGAGCTTGCCCAATTTTTGAGGCGTCGTAGGTGTCGGAAATGGCAGGATTTACAGGAGGATTAGCAGCTTCGTCGGAGGATGACATTTAGGAGTAAAATAGGATGGGAAAATGTCTCGTAAAATGGGCGTGGCGACAACCACTTTCTCTCCGAAATAAGCGCTATTTTCAGCCCGATTTTGAGCGTTTTTAATGGTTGGTTAGCAAGGGGTAGCGAGGGGCCGAAACGCAACCGCGCACGGGCAGGGATAAAACGGGTTTGGATTGGCTGAATTTGGGGCTTCAGAAAGCGCCTTTTTATCGGCCGGAATGTGGTGCGGCGTGGTTTCGTTTGACCGCGGGCAAATGCGTCGCAGTGTCGCCCGACATGGTTGTTCAAAGTTTGGAAAAACTGCTGATTCTCCAGGCGCGCGATTCCAAGCGCCTCAATTTTGAACAGCAGTTACAGCAATCGCCCCGGGAAATTGCCGCCGTGGAAGCCAGGATTGCCGCGGAAAAAGGTGCGATCGAGGCGGCCAAAAGCGAATGGCACACCTTGGAGTCCCGCAAAAAGGCGCTGGATGGCGAAATCAAGGCCGCCGAGGAGAAAGTGTCCAAATACCGCACCCAGCAGTCCCAAGTGCGTAAAAACGACGAATATCAGGCCCTCACGCACGAGATCGAGGGGACGTTGGCGGTGATTGAAAAGCTCGAGGAGGATGAAATCGCCGTGCTGTTCCAGATCGACGAGGCAAAAAAGCGTTTTTCGGAAACGGAGGCGGAGCTGAAAAAGAATATCTCCGGCTATGATGAAAAAAATCCGCACCTTGCGGGCGCGGGAGCAGCATTTGCGCGAAAACCTCAAGGAAGCCGAAGCGAGCGTTGCGGAAGCCCGGCCCGAGGTTCCGGACAATCAGATCCGGGTTTACGATCGGATCGCGCTGCGGCCGGGGGCATCCGGTGTGCGTCACCGTAAATGGCGGGCGTTGTGGAGGTTGCCATTTAAAGGTGCCGACGCATCTTGAGGTGTTGGCGAAAACGGGCAACGGCACGGAAATTGCCACTTGCTCCCAGTGTGGGCGTATCCTCTATTGGCAGGTCTAGTTTCGGGAGCCAGATCTTCGCTCCGTGTTCTTTGAGCAGGGAGAGGAAAGTCCGGACACCATAGGGCAGGGTTCCCCACGAAAGCGGGGACGCGGCGCGTCAAGGCGCCGTGATGGAAAGTGTCACAGAAAATCAGACCGCCGTTTTGGAGCTCAGATTTCAATTTGAGATTTCAAAGCGGTAAGGGTGAAAAAAGGTGGGGTAAGAGCCCACCGCGCCGAAAGCAATGACGGCGGCACGAAAAACCCAATCCGGTGCAAGACTAAATAGGGGACTCGGCGGCCCGTCGGACAGTCCCGGGTTAGTCGCATTTCGCGGCGTGAGCGCAAGCTTGCAGCCCGGAAAAGTCGCGTTCTCGGACGCACTTAGAGAAATGGAGATCGAGCCTCCGCGAGGAGGTGGACAGAATCCGGCTTACCGGTTTCGAAACTAGTTTGTTTAAGTAATGCGGGGCGGGTTGCGATGAGCGGCCCGCCCCGCGCCATTTGCTCTGAAAGCTTACCCGGGCTGGAGCGCGATTGCTGTGGATTCCCGAGGACGCGAGGCCCTCCGCCCGGTTGAACTTCTCCCGCGAGTTTCCCGCCAAGTAAACGCCAAGACCCGCGTAAATGCCACCCAAGCCGTTGGGGTCAAGACTTTCATGCCCGGATCGGCGTGCTCCATGGCGTTTGCGGTGACGGTGAGCGTTCCGCGAATCGTCGGAAGTGAGGACCGCGGGAGAGTCCGCGAGGACCGCGGGCTGAACATGACGGTGAAGAATTAGCCCCTTGACTCGTCCGGAGGAATTTGGGTTTTTCACCGTTCTAAATTTTTCAAGAACCATGGCCAATACCAAGTCCGCAATCAAAGCCACGCGCAAAACCGCCCGCAACGCCGCGCGTAACCAAGCTACGAAGACCCGTTTGAAGACCCTCGCCAAGGCCGCCAAGAAGGCTACCGCCGGTTCTGACGCCGAAGCCAGCCGCAAGGCCGCGATTGCTTACGTCTCCGCTCTCGACCGCGCTGTGAAGAGCAACGTCATTCACCGCAACGCTGCGTCGAATCACAAATCGCAATACGCGAAATACATCTTCGCGAAGTAAGCTTTCGCGAACGTTTTCAATTTCCCCGCGCGCTGTCCGCCGCGGGGTTTTTTGTGTCTGGATGCGGCGCGGTGCCGATGGAGTTCTTCGTTCGGCCGGTCGGGCGATGCCTTTTTTCCATTGTCGAAGAGTGAGGAAAGAATACGTCAACGACATCGCGGAAAATAAGTGAGCGTAATCGGCTTCGTGTGTGTGATGGCACTGGTGGCGATGCGTTCCGATCGGGTGTTTTATCTATATTAGAGCATGCAGGAAATCCGGGGTGGAGTTGTCGATCTTTACGAGACGCACTGCGACGACACCGGTCAGTCGGTTCGTATTTGGATGGATTGCCCTGGTTGCTCATCCCTTGGCGAGGGCTCGTCGCGAAGGCGCGGCTGTTCGCCAGTTTCTCTGACCGGTGGCGAATTGTAGCGAAGATGATCGGACGCGCGCATACAGCGAGGAGGGCGTTTCGCCGCGAGGCTTGGCCTTGGCTTTTGGCTGGATGCGCGGGCCGCCCACGATGCGTTCTCAGCGTGTGGCGTCGCCGACCATTAGGGCATTGGGTCGCGATGCGGAAAATAATCGATTCCGTGAAGCGATTGAGAAATTTCTGCTTCCGTTTTCCGAGGGAGGTTCTACGGTCGGCCCTTCTTGTTCCGGAGAGGTGGCAGAGTGGTCGATCGCGCCGCACTCGAAATGCGGTTTACCGCAAGGTAACGAGGGTTCGAATCCCTCCCTCTCCGCCATTCCAGATTTGGTTCGAACCGAATCTCACGGCTCTAAAATAGAGCTAGTCCCCTGTGGGGGAATAGATAGCGTGGAAAGGACGTTTTAGCGCCGCAGCATAAGTTCGGGAAATACCCTCGCGCGGAAGCGATTTTCGACGATTCGGCGGGGGCTTCGCGGAAGACCTCTAAAATTCTGCGCGTGATTTTTTTCACGCGTATGCGATACTTCACCCAGTCGGAAACGACCGGGTGAGGCCAATTGGATCGCCCTCCACATTAACCCTTGGAGGAGTCCAAAATGTCCGTGATCCAGTCCCAGCCGCCCCATGTTCGTGCCACTGTTCCGGTGGCCATCTACACCCGCGTTTCCACCGCCAACCAAGTTGGTGGGCGCTTCGATTCCTGCGAAAGCCAAGCGGTCATCTGCCGCGAACACATCGCGAAACACGCCGCCGCCGGTTGGTTCGAGGTCGCATGTTTTTCCGACCCAGCCTACTCGGGCAGTTCGATGAACCGTCCCGGCATTCGGGCTCTCATGCGCCAGATCGAGGCCGGCGAAGTGAAGGTCGTCCTGATCTTCAAACTCGAACGCGTGCTGCGCAGCACGGACGAATGGGGGCCGTTCCGGTCTTTCCTCCAAAAGCACCGTTGCAAACTCGTGAGCCCGACGGAGGACCTGACCGACGAATCTCCTTCCGGACGGCTGAAAAACAACCTGCTGATGAGCGTCGCCGAATACGAGCGGCTCAACATCGCCGAGAAAATCCGCATCAAGCTCAACGAGCAGGCCAAGCGTGGCTACTGGACCGGAGGCCTCGTGCCCTACGGTTACCGTTACGACGAAACGCTCCAAGGGCTAAGCCCCGAACCTGCGGAAGCCGCAGTGATCGTGCGCATCTTCGAAATGGCCGCCCGCCTGATCAGTCTCGCTCAGATCGCGAACACACTCAACGACGAGGGCGTGCGCACGCGCGTGCGTTACTACCAACGTCGGAGTGGGCAGCGCGAAAACATCGGCCAGAAACGTTTCCGCACCGACATCCTGCGCCGGCTGATCACGCGTCCGCTTTACGCGGGCAAGGTCCGGATGAACGGCCTCGAATTTCCCGGCCAGCATGCGGCGCTCGTCTCTCCGGAGCTTTGGGAGCGCGCCAACGCCGCGATCAACAAAGCGATCAACCCTCCGCCACGGCGTTTTTCGTCGCGCGATAAACACTTCCACGTCCTCAAGGGTCTGGCGCATTGCGGCGTCTGTGGTCGTGCGCTGATTCCCAACGCCAGCGGTAAACTCGATCCGACCGGCAAGCCCTACCGTTACTACACGTGTGGAAAATTGCACAAGGAACGCGTCGATGCGGCTTGCCCCTTGAAGCACGTCGCGGCCGGGCCGCTGGAACTGGCCGTGCTCGGTTTCCTCGGCGAATGCAGCCGGCATCCCGAGGTGATCGAAGCCACCTTGCAAAGCCTACGCCAGCGCGGCCAAAGCGATCGCTCCGTGGTGCGGAGTCAGCTCACCGAACTCGAACAACAACTCGCCGAAAACAGCGCACAGATCCGCAATTGCGCGAAAGCGATTGCGCAGGGTGGCGTGGCCGCGTTGACCGACGCACTCCGCGACGAAGTTGAGAATTTACAACTCGGACGCCAGCGCTTGCTCGTAGAACGCGGGCGCCTCCAAGCCGAACTCGCCGAGTGCGACCAAGGCGCGCACAATGCCGAGCGCATCCGCCAATCGCTCGCCCGTTTCGCGGAGTTATTCCCTCAGCTTTCCCACGATCAGCAGCGTGATCTGATCACGCTCTTTCTCGTGCGGGTCGAAGTTCGTCCGACGAAGCCGTCGACCAATCAGCCGCCGGGCACCCGAAATCTGGAGCTACGGCTCAAACTGCGCGTCGAGCGCCTCCTTGACGGCATGGAAGAGCGGCTTGTGGTCGAGCAGCGCGATGTCAGCCCGCGTTCTACGCAACGGCCGCTCTCGCTGGCGCTCGACGTCTCCCTTGGATCCGCCGGCAGCGCGGTGCCGGTTCGGATTGTGAAGCCCTTCCCCTGTGAATTGGGTGTGCGCCGCCGCCAACCCGAGGCGCGGACCAAACCGGCGCAGCACGCGATTCACCGGGCGCGCGCTTGGCAGCGCCGACTGGACAACGAACCGGGCCTGAAACGCCTCCACCTGGCCAAGGAAGAAAACCTTTCTCCGGCCTCGATAACCCAGCACCTGAAACTCCTTCTGCTCGCCGACGAAATCCAAGCTCACCTGCTCAATCTCACTACAGAACGCGAAGTGCGGCGATACAGCCTCAACAAATTGCTACTGCTAGTAACGTTGCCGTTTGATGAGCAGAGAAGTTTTTTTTGCACATGGACCTAGACTGAATTCATGATCTAGCGGGTCTACGCTGAAACATAGTTGAACTTTGGGACTACCATCCGAGAAAATCAGGGTAGTTCTTGCACCTGCACGCCAGCATTCACTTCGCTGAACACCTCGCATGATATGAAACCGGAGGAACTCTACGGACAGTGGATAGGGCGCTTCGATAGCGAAGCGCCGGGGTGGGCTCTGCTGAACATCGAGCCGGGGCGTGCAAGCACGCCATTCGCATGCTTGACCCAACAATTCACGGGACCCATGGCGACCCACGTCCATCTTGAGGTGCATTACAAAGACGACCTTTTCAGCGGCGTGGCGAAGTCGATTCGCGTCTATGACAGCAGCAAGAACACGTTGGTTGAGCCCAAAGAATTTCTGGCCGATCGAACCGACCTAGTAGTCGCCTCCAATATCGAAATTGAAGGAACGTGGTCAGAGAACTACTTTAAAGGAAAGTATAAGACCGACATTTCGGCTGGCGGCACCTTCACACTGAGCAACCCCGCAAAACAACTGACGGAGCCACCCAATCACATCTTCACGTGGGGCGAATTTTATGAGTTTGCAGCCGAGTCCATAAAACGAGGAGGACTGGTATACCGCGGGCAAGCGTCTAACTCGTGGCGTCTTCGGTCCTCGTTCCACCGTGCCAGGCGCTACGATCTGTTGCGCTACTGGAGCGAAGTGTGCATCCCAATGCGGGATCGGCTAGCCGCAGCGGGCATCGAATTTGATCTCAATAGTCCGGAAGAGATTGGTTCCATGATCTGCTTTGCCCAGCACCACGGCTTTCCCTACCCCATTGCTCGATTGGACATTCGATCCCATGGTTGCAGCGTATTTCGCTTTCGACCGGACAGCGGCAGTGCAGTCGCCAAACCAATCTTGTCGCATCTATGCCTTCGACTTCGAGGAATGGGCGGAGGATACGAATAATGGTGCAAGTTTCGCCGACCCAAACCCGCTCGCGAGCTTTCGTCGTTTCGATTCAAAAAAGGTTAAGCGTCAGGAGCTGCAGAAGTGCATGCACGCTTTCTTGAACGTCGAGGACTTCGAGGCTTGGGTTCGATTGATCGAAAGTGAAAAAAGAAAACCTATCTCACTACGATTGACATCCCGTGGAGCCAGGGCGAACGAGCCAAGGCAGATCTAGCGAGGAATGGTTACTTCACCGACAGGCTATTTGATGGAAACGATGCCCTCTGTAAAAGCCTGCGGGAAATGCTCATCGGGTCGTCTAGCGCTAGGGGAGAGTCCCATAGCAGAATTGCACCCCCAAGGCGGGTATCTTTCCGGCTTTCTGGTCAATTGGAGCAAAAGTCCGTTCTTATTTGATAGCGGGCTGCCGACGTCCGCCCCGTCCGCTCCCCAATTCCCTTCGCTCGCAGGCGAGATAACGCACGGGCGACCTGCGCCGCCGACAGTTCCAGCTCCGATGCCAGCCGCCTCGCGCCGGTCGCGCCATACCGTGCCAGATAGGTTGCGATGGCCCTTTCCGTCGGGTCGGCGATCAAGTCCAGCGCCGTGTGACTGGCGGGCGGCGCCGGTGACACTGGCGGACGCGGCAACCGCCCGCGCTCCACGATCAGCGCCATGAGTCCGCCGATACGGCGGAGCACTTCCGATTCAGGCAGTTGGTCGAAGCGATTGGGATCGAGCATCGTCATGATGAACCTCCGGTGGTGGACGCTTGGGGGCCGGGCGCTTCGCGCCCGGGTTAGACGCGCCGGCGGCCGACGCCGGACGCGTCGTGGCAAAGTGGCGCAGGGAACGCCGCGCGGAGCTCCGGCGACTCCCTGCCACTCCCGACCCACCCACGCACCAGCCCCGTAACTGTGGTTTGGGAGATCGGGCGAAGCTCACCCGGCCCGATTGCAGGTAGCAGTCCCGGGAACCATACAAGGCTCGACCGCGAGCTGAGTTTAGTTGGCGTCATCGGGGCAGCGGTCTATGCGGATCATCCGCATTAGAACACGCCCCGGGCCGGACAGGCTAATAGCCAAGACGCGCCGAATTACGGTGGGACATGCGGGTAGTTCGCAGCGTGTCGTCATTGGCAGGTAATTCCGGAAAGGATGACCGAGAGCGCCCATTTTGCCAGCCGATTGGCTGTTCTTTCCACGGCGGCGGACTCGCTGGCCTCATCGGCCCCGGCAGCGCGCAGGCGACCGACGGGAGCCGGGGGCGCTGCCATATGGCCGGCACCCCCGCGGCCCGCAGTCGTGCCCGGCAACCGGAGGCGCAGGCCGGCGGCCGAAGCCGACGGTTCCGGGCAGGTCTGCGTTTGCCTTGCTGGCATAATCGGCGGGTCGTTCAGGATCGGCCGCCCGCCGTAGTGGCGGACGAGTGGTGGAATAGTGGTGATGTAGTGGCGGCTTTCGCTATACGGCCCTAAAATCCTTAGGGGTGGCGTGTTCCGCATTCAGGCGTAATAAGGATCAAGGCGGATGCTCATGGCAAAGTTTTGATTCGGACCCTTATTGTTTCGAATTGGGTTACGGAGCGATATTTGAAGGAAGCTCCTTTGAGGGGATCCGCCTTTGTCGAAATGGCGGTGGCAGATTAACGATTCATGCATGATGCGATGCTGTCTCTTGCAAACCCCACGTGTGGCGCATTCAAAAAGGAGCGTCAGTTGCCCCTAACTTCGCATAATCCGAAGAGGCCATCGCCGTAGCGAAAAAAACGACTCTAACTATCCAACACTCGTTGGTTTCGTGTTTTTGCCTGACTGTTTCTGCGTCACGTGAGGTCTGTTTTAACACCAACCAATTTCCGGTAATGGAGGTGTTGAAAGTGGAGGGTGGGGAGGGTCATAGGAAGCTGGGTTGAAGGAGAGATACGGCGGCGGGGAGGCGGGGTCGAAAAGGGGGGGAGGCGGCGGAGGTTCAGAACAAGGTTGTCGAGGGTTGCGGAGTCGGTCTGAAGGTAGCGGCTCGTGGTCAAAACTGAGGGGGTGCCCCATCATAACGATCAGGTCCTCCCCCAGAGGCTTCATAAACCCGGCGGGCAAAGGTCTTGCGGAGGGTGTGAGTTGACGCCCGAGAGGTATCAATTCCGCAGGCCTCACAAGCGGCTGCGAGCATACGAAAAGCTTGGGTCCGTTCCATCCCGCCGGCGTTCTTTCTGGCTGTGGAAAAGAGTGGGCGAGTGGGGCCGTCCACCCCGATGGTTTTTAGGGGATCGGCAATGGCGGTGCGGACGGTTTCAGACAGGGGGACACGGCGATTTTTGACGCTTCGTTTGTATGCCCCGTGACCCCCTTTCAGGTTCCGCCGGGCGATGATCAACTCGCGCAAAACTTCGGTGCCCGACCAGACCTGTCCGACCGTTACGCTGAGCCATTCGGTGATGCGGTAACCGCGCCCGCAACTGGCCACCAAGAGGGCTCGATTTCGGGTCATTTTCTTGGCGGTGAAGTAGGCGAGTAGAGTGGTGTATTCTTGTTCGGTGAAGGGTCGTGCGCTCATGCCTAAAAGCTACGCGAAGCAATCGATCCGCTACGCCAACGGCCGCTGCGATTGGGCTCACTTTTGGTGCCGTCCCAAGGTGAAAAAATAGCGCCCCTACCTGTGCTCACAGGCGGTCGGGGGCATCGTCTTATCTGTTTGGTGGGAACCGGTCGACGCAGACAGCACCGGCGCGATCGCCGACAAACTCTCTAGCAATTCCGAAGTGAAATATTTCACCGGAGGCGACGAACAATGATTCGGGCTGAACCCCAGCTTGCGTATTCATTCCGAACCCCGCTTCGCGCGTCGTCGGAGATGAAGGGTAAGAGCCAATAAGACGCGAAGCTTGCCAAGAACCATTCGGGATTCAATCGACGAATGAATCGTTAATCCAACTGCACGGCTTGAGCGTGCTGCCGGAGGTCAATCCGCCACAAGCGTTCCGTATCTAACCTTGATTGGTAGCAGGCGCCGAAGAGTGAACGATGGTGATTACGAATCACGGAATTCGGCTTCTCGTTGCGATCGACCTGCGCGAGGCGGGGAATTTAGGTGCCTCAGTTTTTGAGCCTGCGCGAACTACTCCCGATTCAATCGTTATCGGATTCGGCGGTGGTTGGTGGGATGTTGGGGCGGGTGAGCTGCCAAAGCCAGCGCGTGGTGAAAAAACATGCGCTGATTCCGATCAGGCCGCTGAGGAGAAATGTGAGTTGATACCAACTGTGGGTGACTTTCAGGATCCCTCCGAGGACGGGGGACACCGCGAAAATCAAAAAATTATTCAGTAGAGAAAACGCCGAGTAGAACTGACTGAACTGAGCTTGGGGGAAAACCAGCGGATAAACGGCGAGCGAGGCGGTGTTCACGCATCCGCTCAGCACAGTGTGCACGATGAAGAAAATTCCGAAGGCGTGAGCGTCTTCGATCAGGAAAAAGCCGGCGATGACCGTGCCGGCGTGGACCGCGAGGCAGAGCGTGACGATCCCCATGGGATGAAAACGATCCGCCAGCCAGCCGATTGGAAACGAGATGGCGAACGAGATGATAAAACTTGTAGCGAGGAGTTTGCCGTAATGAGCGGCATCGAGGCCGTAGCTCTGGGCGTTGTAGATGCTGAATAAGTTCACCGGGAGCGCGGCCAGGTTGGCTAGGCTCAGGGCGAGAAAAGCCCAGCGGATGGTTCTATCCTGCCCACATTCGCGGAAGTAGCGCACGACCTTGCCTCGGAAGTTTTCCCGCGCATCGCGCGGTGGTGGCGTCGGGTAGGTGCCTTCTTTCACGAAGAGGCACATGGTGCTGAAGCCGATGACGTAAACGGCGGCGATGGCCAGGAATACTTCCCGGGCGTGGGTTTCAGAGTAGCCGATCAGGCTGAAGTTGAAATAAATCGCGGCCCCGAGTCCCGCCATGCGGAAGAGGGCAAAGAACCGACCGATCATGGCACGGGGCACCGTGTCGTTGACGAGGCCGTAGAAGACGCTGTTCGTCACCAGCGCGAACACTTCGAAAACGACCCAGAAGAAACCAAACGTGGCCAGAATGAATGGATGGGCACTGCCCGCGTGTCCCGCAAACTGGTGGAGCCGCGTGCCAATCTCGGGCGCAAAGGCGAGCCCGGCCATGGCGACGCAAATAAAAGGAGTTGGGAAAAAGAGAAACGGGATGCGACGGCCCCACCGCGTTCTTGTGCGATCGCTCCAGACGCTTACGACCGGCCAGACGATCACGGTGAGCAAAGCCGGGACGGAGCCGACCAGTAGGCTCGTCAGGAAATCCGAGGCGTCATACTTGCGCAGGAGAATTTGAAAAAGCGGCTGGACGGATCTCTCCCGCATCGACCAGGCGAAATCTCCGCTCAGCAATAAAATTGTTAACAGCGCGAGGCCGCCGGCTGAGTAGGTGAGTGAACCGGCAGACCATGTTTTCCGCGGCTTCGCGGCGGTGGGCGTTGGCTCAACCTGGTCCGGGTGGTGGGGGGCATTGGTCATCGGCGGCAGGCTTTAGAAACGGTGGTGGCGCCGGACAGGCGAGCTTGGTTTTGGGTGAATACGCCGCACGATTCTTTGCCGACACGAAACGGCCTCCAGTGACCGGAGTAGCTGGAGGCCGCATGGCCCCGACGCGCGCGAGGGTTCGGTGGCGCATCGAGGCGGAGATAGCGAACGTGGGGTTATTGCCAGATCGAGTTCAGGTAAGTATCGGTCGGCAGAGGGACGTCGAAATCTTCAGGGATGGTGGAGGTTAGCGAGGCATCGACCGTCCATGAACCGGTGCCGCCTGGCGCGAGTGACACGGCGGAGTTGACGAGCGTATTGCTCACGACGCTCCACGGTGAAGTCGAATAAGGCATGCCCCCGATGAAGACCGAATCGTAGGCGCGGAAGTTTGAGCCGCCGCCGTTGAAGGTCTTGGTCACATCATTGGGATTGGGCGGAGTGTAGCCGGTGGGGAAGGGATAACGATACAGCGCGGGACCTTGTGCGGCGATGTAGCAATGGCGAAGTTCGAGTCCGTTTAAGCTGCCGGTTTGAATCGCGCAATTGCTCGACGCAAAGATGGCCGTGTCTTTGAAACTCATGTTGCTGTAAGCGGAACTGCCGAAGAACTGGAGCGAGTCCGTGTGAGCGCTGCCGGTGGAGCGATAGCGCGGGGCAATGTAACAGCCGATGAATTTGAAGTTAGACGTCGTGCCATTCGTGCTGGTGGCCGACTCGGCTGCATCGGTATCGCGCACTGAGAACTGCGGGAGCACCACCTCGACGATTTCGAGGTTCGCGCTGTTCATGTTGGTGGAGGCGGAAAGGCCGAGCCAGTGAACGACTTTGGTCCAAGCGAGCGCGAAGTTGTTGCAAGCGCTCGGACGGAGTGCGTGGGCGATGAAGCCGGCGAAACACACGTTGCTCACGTTGTGAATGCGCGCCCCGACGCTGCTGCCGATGCCGATCGTCACAGTGCCGTAGCCATCGCGGGGCGCGACGGTGACACGCTTGGTCCACGAGGCGTTGCCGACGTTTTGAATGACCGGCGTGGAGGTGGAGCCGGAGCCGTTGCCAGGCAAGTCACCGGGAGCGACGAGGATTAATACGCCGGCGGAGACTTGCGCGGAGGTGAGTCCGGAGATTGCGCTGCTGATCGCGGACCACGAACACGCGACGTTGATGATGTTGGGCACACTGGTGTCGTAGAGGAATGGAGTTGGCAGGTCAGAGGGCCAGTGGGTGCCGTTGGGTCCGAACGAAGTGACTTCAATCGGAGCTCCGGTGCTGGCGGAGAGCGTTGTGACGGTCACGGTGTTGCTGTCGGGCGAGAGATTGTTGGCTGCGTCGCGCGCGCGGATTTTGTAACTGTAGCTCGTGGCGGCGCTCAAACCGACGTCGTTGTGACTGGTGCCAGTGACCGTCGTGACGAGCGAGCCCCCACGGTAAACATGGTAGCCCGTGACGGCGACGTTGTCCGTGGATGCGGTCCAGCTCAGGTTTACTTGGGAGCTGGAGACGGCGGTGCCGAGCAGCGCCCCGGGCGCGGTGGGCGGAGTGGTGTCGGCGGAGGATGAAGTCTCGACGAGCAGGTTGTCGAATTGCGCGCCGTCGTTCTTCGAGCCGTAGCCGACGTAGCCGCTGGTGAAGGTGCTGTCGGTGGCAGAGCCAAGCGTGGTGCCGTTACGTTTTACAGCGATGCTGGATCCGCTGCGAACGATCTCGATTGTGTAATCTGTGTTGGAGACGGCCGTCGCGGAAAAGTCGGCGAGCTCTGTTTGCACGCCAGACTGCACCTTGAAGATGCCGTTAGTCATTCCGTCATTAAGTTCGTTGATTGAGACGTAGTAGTAGTTGCTCGCGTCCGTGTAGTTGAAAATGACTGCGGCATCGTCCCACAGCGCGCTGGTGCCAGTAATGCGCACTAACGTCGTGAGGGTAAAGTCGCCGGAGACCGCAGTGTTGTGGCGACTGATGTTGCCAAGGATGGTGCTGTTGGCCGGCGATGAGAGCACGTAGCGTCCGCCGCTGACGGCCCAAGTGCCGCCGGAGACGACGGTGAAATTAGTCGCCGGGCTCGTGGAGAACGTTTCGTTGATGACGGTGGCGGCGGAGGCACTGAGGGGAATCAGGCCGAGCAGAGCCGTGGGTAGGCACAGCTTCTTGAGGAATCGGAAAGCATTTTTCATTCTGGAATCGGGTTGGATCATTGCAGGAACCCTCAGCGGCGGGAGCGACGTTCGAGGAGAACGACGCCGCTGCGGAGAGCGAGGTGGCGACATATCAATCTGCTGATGCCGACGCGTCCGAATTTCACCCCGGCCGCGACGAAAGGGGAGGTTCAGCAAATTGCAGGGGGATGGGTGACGCACGCGAAGGTGGCACGACGTGAGACGAACGGAAGGCGCGTGATCGTGAACCTGTTAAACGAAACACACCGGTCGCGGCGTCTTGCGACGCGCGGCGATATTTGGCTTTACGCTTTGAGGCGGCGGACCGATTTCCCCTCGCGCCATGAGCCGATGATCAAATTGGTCTGCGGATGCTCGGGCAGGCCTCGCTGGTTCGTGTAGAGTTGCGAGACGAGGTGGCTGACGGCGGCGGCACCGATGGCTTCGAAATGTTGGTAGATGCCGGAGCTTTCGGATTTCAAGACACACACCGAAGCGAATCCGACTTGATCGGGCACGGAGATGCCGGCTTCGCGTAACCATCCGACGACATCATCGAGCACACTCACGATGACGTCGGGTTTGTTTTTGCGATACCATTTCAGGAGCACCTCCTTGTTCCATTCATCCGACAGGAGTGGGGGAATCGGCGTTTGGCCTTGTTGGCTTTGGTGGGCGAGGTAAGCGGCCAGGATGAGGTTATTGGTGCGCTCATCTTGGCGATGCTCCATTGCCAAACCGATGCGTTTGTAACCGAGCGACATTAACTCGGCGAGCAACACGCGCATCGACGCATACTGATCGTGACACACGCGATGGATGAGCGGTGAGCGGAGACCATAACCGATGGCCACGGACGCGACGTTCTGCCAATCGAGATCGAGTTCGTGGTGCGCTTTCGCGAGATCGGCGACGACGATGCCCATGATGTTGCGCGCTGCGAGAATCCGACTGAGGCGTCGTTCAGTGAGTCCGCGTTCGAGGAGTTGAAAATGATCCACGCGGTAACCGAGTTCCTTGGCGCGCGCGTGCATGCCGGCGAGGCAGCGCTGGTTAACGAGATTCGAGGCGGGCTGCGCGGACGAAGCCCAATTCGTGAGGTAACCGAGGACGGTCGTCGTCTTGCTTTCGCGCGCGGTGCGCACGTAAGCGGAGTGCGCCGACACGAGCGGGTTCATGCGGTAGCCGAGCTTCGCGGCGGCCTGCTTGATGCGCGTGCGCGTCTCTTCGGGGATGCGTGGATCGTCGCGAAGCGCGAGCGAGACGGTCGCCTTGGACACGGCGCAGCTGTCGCCGATGTGCTTGAGGGTAATCACAGGGGTTAACAGGTTTAACCAAGTGGGACTTGGAAGGAGGCCGGTCAAATTCAATCTATGGAAATTCCCCCCGCTTTCTCGCGCAAACTTTGCGTGCAGGCAGCGCCTTTCCCCATGAATCGAATCAGGACTCTTTTTGTGTTCACGAGTGTCGTGGCGTGCGGAGTTGCCGCTTTTGCGAGTGAGCCATCGGCGACACCGACGCCCGCGGTTTCTGCGGTGCCGACCAGCGTTGAGACTGTGGCGGACGTGCGCGTGGTGCGCGGACTCGTCTATGCGCAGCCCGGCGGTGTCGAATTGAAATTGGATTTGCATCTGCCGGCGAAGCCAAGCGCTGGCGCACCGCGACCGTTGCTCGTGTGGATTCACGGGGGTGGCTGGCAGGAGGGTGGCCGAGGTTTCTGTCCTCTAGCGCCGCTGGCGAAAGAAGGTTACGCGGTGGCGAGTATCAGCTACCGTTTCACTCAACAGGCGAAATTTCCCGCGCAACTCCACGATGCAAAAGCGGCGATTCGCTGGCTGCGAGCGCATGCGGCGGACTATGATTTTGATCCGGCGCGGATCGGCGCGTGTGGAGAATCGGCGGGCGGCTTGCTCGCAGCCTTGCTTGGCACGAGCGGAGACGTGGTTGAAGTGGAAGGTGCCGGTGGCACCCCGGGCGTGTCGAGCCGTGTGCAGGCGGTCGTGGCGCTGTGCCCGCCGACGGATGTCACGCTTGAAGATGCGGACCAGGCGCGCGTGCCTGAGTTGTTGGAGAGCGCCGACCCCAAGGACGTCGCTCTCGGAAAAACGATTCGCTCGCGTGCAGCGATCCTTGAAGCGGCGCTCGGCGGGCCTGTGGAGGAGCACCGCGAACTGGCGCGATTGATGAGCCCGGTGAAGTATGTCAGCAAGGACGACGCGCCCTTTTTCTTCGTGCATGGTGATCGCGATTTCCTCGTGCCGATGTCGCAAAGCGAGTTGATGGTCGCCGCGCTCCGACGCGCGGGGTGGTGGCGACGCTCGAAGTTGTCCCGGGGGCAGGACACGGTTTCGGTCGGCCTAAGCCCCCACTGATGGCAAAGATCAAAGCGTTTTTCGATGCACAGCTTTAAACATTGGCTGGTTTTCGCCGGGATGGTGATGGCGTGGGGTTCGCTGGTGGCTGCAAATGCGGTGAAAGATGCGCCGCCGTTGGGCGAGAAGCGCGTGATTCGCGGGATCACGTATGCGACGGTTGGGACACTGGAGTTGAAGTTGGATTTGCATTTGCCGACTGCGAAACCGGAGCGGCCGTTGCCGGTGTTGCTGTGGCTGCATGCGGGCGGGTGGCGCGAGGGCGGACGCGGATTTTGTCCCATCGCGAATCTCGCGAAAGAAGGTTACGCGGTAGCAAGCGTCAGCTACCGGCTGAGCGGGCAGGCGAAATTCCCCGCGCAAATCGAAGACTGCAAAGCGGCGGTGCGCTGGCTGCGCGCGCATGCAGCAGAGTATTCACTCGATTCCGAACATATCGGCGCGTGCGGCGAATCGGCGGGCGGGCATCTGGCGGCGTTGCTCGGCGTAAGCGGGGGAATTCCGCGCTCGAAGGGAAGGTGGGCGGAAACGAAACATTTTCGAGCCGGGTGCAGGCCGTGGTGTCGCTGTGTGCGCCGACGGATTTCACGAGCATGCTCGGCCGGGCGCGGGAGCGCAGTTTCTGGGCTGCGCTGGGCACCTCGGGAAGTTTCTCGAAGGCGAAATATACCTTCGCGCGCAATTGCGCGTTGGAAAAACTATTCGGCGGACCGGTGATCAGACACGCAGACTTGGTGCGACTCGCGAGCCCGGCGGTGACGTGTCGCCCGGCGATGCGCCGGTTTTGCTTTTTCACGGGCGGGGCGATCAGCTCATCCCGCTGAGTCAGAGCGAAGAATTCCTTCGCGCTCTCGAGCAAGCAGGCGTGGAAGCGCGTCTTGAGATTATCGAGACAAACACGCATGGCTTTGGGCGCTTTCCGCCCGACATGATGTCCGCCACCCGCGCTTTTTTTAACCGTCACCTCAAATCGTCGATGCCTTCGCCTGACGGTGTGCGGAAAACCGAATGAGCGCGTCCCGACAATTTCTCGTCGCAAGCGGCTTGGCGGCGGACGCGAATGTGCTGCCGCGTCATCCGGCGGATGCGGCGTCGTGGGTGTGGCATCCGGACGGCGCACTCGGGCAGACGGCCTTTCTGCGTTTCGTTTTGGAGTTCGAGTTAACCGAGCCCGCGGTAGCGCAGCGACTGCACGTGACCGCCGACCAGCGTTTTCAACTGCGCCTCGACGGCGAGGTTGTGGGCCACGGTCCGGACCGGAGCGAGGTGGAGAATTGGTCGGTGGCGACCTACGAACTGACGTTGGGTGCCGGCACGCACCGGATCGAAGCGCTCGTGTGGTGGTTGCGGGACGACACGGTGGCGGGCGCGACCAACGCGACGCTGAAGCCGCCGGTGGCGCAGGCGACTTGGCGTGGAGGATTTTTGCTAGCCGGCGAAAACGAATTTGCCGAGCGCATGAACACCGGCCGCGCTCCGTGGCGCGTTGAAGACCTAACCGCCGCCGTGCACATCGTGCGACCGGCGTTTTATGCGTATCACGACATCGGGCCGGAGTTTCACGTCGACGGAATGCTTTGGAATGCGGCGGCTCGACCTGTTCCGGTGGCGGTGATCGCGGCTGCGATTCTCGGCAATCCGCATGGCGTGCAACGCCCGGGCTGGCGGTTGCAACCCACGACTTTGCCCGAGCAATCCCGCACGGCAGTCACGGGCGGTCGGGTGCGCGCACTCAGCAACGCGTGGACCGACGGGCCGTTTTCCGAGCTGGGCGAGTCGACGGTGACCAGCGACGGCTGGCATGATTTGATTTCTGGACGAGGTGAACTCGTCGTGCCGCCGCATTCCGAGCAGACGCTGCTGTGGGACTTCGAGGATTACGTGTGCGGCTCCGCGACGCTGACGACGACGGGCGGGCACGGTTCGCGCGTGCGGACCGACTGGGCCGAGGCGCTGCATGAGAGCGCGACGCGTGGGGCGGTGACAAAAGACACTCCGAAGGGACATCGCGGCGAGATCGAGGGAAAGCTCTTTTACGGATTCGGCGATGAGTTTTTGGCGAGCGAGGGCGATGCGCATTTCCCGGCGTGGTGGTGGCGGGCGGGGCGTTACCTGCGCGTGCAAGTGCGCACGGCGGACGCGGCGCTCACGATTCGTGCGCTTACGATCACCGCAACGGGTTATACGCTCGGCGAAGCGACGCGGTTTGCGTCAGAGGATCCGGCGTTGAACGAGATCGCGGCACGATGCGAAAAAAAACGATTCGTGCCTGTGCGCACGAGGTGTGGACGGATTGTCCTTACTACGAACAGATGGCTTATGTCGGCGACAGTCGGCTGGCGGGATTGAACAACTACGCGCTGTTTGCGGATGACCGGTTGAGCCGGCGGATGCTGACGCTATTCGATGAATCGCGGCGAGTGAACGGGTTGGTCGCGGAGCGCACGCCGACGGCGTGGCAGCAGGTGAGCGTGACCTATTCGGTGCTGTGGGTGCTGATGGTGCGCGATTTTGCGTGGTGGCGTGATGACGCCGCGTTTGTGCGTGCGCGGCTGCGCGGCGTGCGTGCGATGGTCGACGAAGTGCTCGCGCTCGTGGGCGACGACGGATTGCTGGGCGTGACGCCAGGTTGGCCGTTCGTCGATTGGGTGCCTGCGTGGCACGAAGGCTGTGGGCCCGGCGTGCGCGAGGGCGATTCAAGCATCGTGAATCTGCATCTGTTGCTCGCGCTGCGCGCACAGGTGGAATTGGAAATTAATTTCGGCGAGCCGGAACTTGCGGCGCTGGCGTCGCGTCGTGCGGATGCGCTGGCGAAGTCGATTCTTGAGCGTTTTTTGGAGTGCAGAACGCGGTTTGCTGGCCGACACGAGCGTGCGGACTGAGTTTAGCGAACACGCCCAAGCGCTCGGGGTGCTGGCGGACCTCGTGCCAACGGGCGGCGTGGCGCGTTGGGTTGACGCGTGGTTGGGCTCGCGCGATCTGGCGCGGGCCACGATCTATTTTTCGTTTTATACGATGGAAGCATTGCGTCGGGCCGGTCGCGGGGAGGCGCTGCATGCGCGCTTCCAGCTCTGGCGCGATGTGCTCGCGACGGGATTGCTGACGATGCCCGAAGCACCGGAGCCGACGCGCAGCGATTGCCATGGGTGGAGTGCGCACGTGCGCTGGCATCTGGCTGCGTCGGTCGCAGGCGTGCGTCCGAGTGCGCCGGGATTTGCGCGCGTGGAGATCGCTCCATTGTTCGGTGAGTTGCATGTCATCGATGCGGAAGTGAGGCACCCGCGGGGCATGGTGCGCGTATCGTTGCGCCGTGCGGGTGATCGCTTGATCGGCCATGTGATCCTGCCGGAAGGGGTCGAGGGCGAACTCTGTTGGAACGGGCGCCTGCGGGTGTTGCCCGGCGGGTCAAATCGCCTCGATGAATTCTGACCACTACTGACTCTATGCCTGTTTTTAATTTTATGCGCTCGTTGCTGGTGTTGGCGTGCTTTGCGTTCTCTTCTGCAACTCATGCGTCGGTGCTCGAGCCGATCGCGTATTTCGAGGCTGCGATGAAAAATCCGCGACTGCACGACACGGACGGGGAGCTCTTCTGCTGGAATGCGCGCATCGCGGCGGACGAGTTCATCGAGGGATACGAGGCCACCGGCGACGTGCGCTGGCTGGAGTCGGCGGAGCACTATTTTTCGTTCCTGCTCGGCAAACTCACGCGCGACCCCGACGGATGCGAAGGCTGGATTGGCGGTTCCATCTGGGGCACGCCGGGTCGCAAGCAGCTCGATGCCTACCGCACCGATGCGCTGGTCGGCGACGCCATCCTGCTCGCGCCGATGTTGCGCTTCGCGGAGCTGGTCAAAGCCGATCCGGCGCTCGCGGCACGCTTTTCGAAATCGGCCGACCTCTACGTCGAGAAGGCGCGCTTGATCGGTTGGGAGAAGTGGAATGCGCGGGGCACGTATTATCGCGATGCAGCCGGCTTCGGCAGCTACCGGATGCCGCTGCACTTCATTGACGCGAAAACCTGGACGTGGGTCGACACGCCGGTCGTGCCGCACAGCGAGAACCTTAACAAACACAGCGCGATGGCGATCGTGATGGTCCGCTTGTGGCGGATCACGGGCAGCGTGGAATACCGCGCGCGAGCGGAAGAGATCATGACGCGACTCAAGCACTTGTTCCGCTATTTCCCTGAGGAGGACCGCGTTGCCTGGAATTTCTGGATGCCGCACGGTCCGCACGATCTTGTGAACGGAAAACTCGCGAGCTGGGTGGGCGTGCATCCGAACCGGGCGAATTACCAGAACGAGGAAGTCACCCGCATGGTAGAGATGTATGACAGCGGATTGGTCTTCGAACAGCGTGACTTGCAACGGCTGGTTAACGCCAACCGCTTCATGATGCCCACTGAGATCGACGCTGCGTGGCGAGCGTCCGACGGTTCGAGCGACGCCGGGCGACTCTGGACGAGTCTCGCGCGTTTCGACGAGACGTTGCGGCATCGCACGCTCGCGCTCGCACGCCGGGCGCCGCCGTTGAAGCAGGCGCTGGCACTCGCTTACGACGAAAACGTGACCGCTAAAAATCTCGGTTGGCGCCGACGTTTCGTGCGCGATGAACTCGCGGTGCGGATTTTCGCGCAAAGCGCCGCAACCGGGTGCCGTGCTCGCCGCGACGGTGGTGTTGCCCGACCTGATTGATGTCGGTGCTGAGCCGCCCGCGACGACGCGTTTGTTTACCCAAACGCGAGCGGCGGGCGAATTGCGCATCGAGCTATTGTCAGCGACAGGCGCGGACGTGCTGGGAACGCTACACCGGGAAACGGTGCCGGCGGGCGTCACGAATCTTTTGCCGGAGTGGGATGGCACGAATCCGCTGACGCAGCGCCGGGAGCCCGGGCAATATTTGATCCGATGGAGTCTCGGCAAAGAAACCCGCACCGAACGCGTGTGGGTTAAAGCCACGCGCCCCGGTCAGCCCGCCATCACGGCGAGTTCATTTCAGGGCAACTACGTGCCGGAAAACGTGACGGATGGCGATCTCGCCACGCGCTGGTCGGCCGAGGGCAATGAGCAGTGGTTGCGCCTCGATCTCGGCGCGATTAAGGCGCTCGATTCGGTGGAAATCGCCTTCACGAGCGGCAATGCGCGCCATGCGTTGTTCATGTTGCAAACGTCGCGCGACGGCCAGCGGTGGGAAACGGTGTTCGAGGGGCAATCTTCCGGCCAATCCAGCGAACTCGAAAATTTCGCCTTCGCCCCGGTGGAGACGCGTTTCGTGCGCTACCTCGGCTACGGCAATTCGGACAACGCGTGGAACAGCGTGGCCGAAATAAAACTCAACGTGCGGAAGGAGGCGGCGACCAAATGAAGATCAAATTTCTGCTTCGGGTGGTGTTGACCGGGATTGCTCTGTTAACGGCGCTCACGGGTGCGCTCCACGCGGACGTGTCGCTTGCGCCGCTGTTTGTCGATCACGCCGTGTTGCAGCGGCGCGTGGCGGTGCCGGTCTGGGGCCAGGCACTGCCCGGTGAAGCGGTGCGCGTGGAGTTCCGCGAGCACGCGGTCGCGACCGTCGCCGATGAAGGCGGTCGCTGGCGCGTGCAGTTGCCGCCAATGGAAGCCGGCGCGCCGGGCGAGCTCGTCGTTACCGGCAAAAATGTGCTGCGGCTCGCCGACGTTGTGGTGGGTGAAGTGTGGTTGTGCGGTGGGCAATCGAACATGGCGTTTCGCGTGGAAGAATTGGAACGGCCCGAAGTGATCGCGGAGGCGACGAATGCGCAGATCCGGCATTTTGCGGTCGGGTTTGCGGTGGCGGCGTCGCCTGCGGAGACGGCGAAAGGCGCCTGGCAGATTTGTTCGCCGGCGACCGTGGGGAAATTCACCGCGACGGGATATTATTTCGCGCGCGAGTTGCAGCAACGACTCGGCGTGCCGGTGGGCTTGATCAACTCCAGCGTAGGCGGCACGCAGATCGAATCGTGGATGAGCGCGGAGGCGCTCGCGTCGAATCCGGCGTTTGCCGTCGTGCAGGCACGGTGGGCGGCGGTGATCGGCGATTATCCGAGCCAGCGCCGCGACTACGAGGCCGCACTCGCGTGGTGGAAAAAGGCGTCGGGCCGCGAGCGCCTGGAGTCGGCGAAGCAGGGCAAACGCAAGCCCACGCCGCCGCGCAGCGCGCTGCATCGCGACGCTCCGGCGAGCCTGTTTAACGCGATGATCAATCCGCTCGTGCCTTACGCGCTGCGGGGGATTTCTCTTCGATCAAGGTGCCGCCAACGCGACGCGCAGCGGCGAGTATGGCGCACTCTTTCGCGCGTTGATCACGGACTGGCGCGCGCGTTGGGGTGATGCGGAACGGCCGTTCTATTTTGTGCAGGCGCGCAACTACCGCGACCCGCTCTCGCCCGGCGACAATCGGGCGAAACTCCGCGAAGCGCAGGCGAGCGCACTCGCGTTGCCCGGCACGGGCATGGCCGTGGCGATCGATATCGGTGCGTCGGACGATCCGCATCCGCGCAACAAGGCGGAGGAGGGCGGACGACTCGCGCGGCTCGCCCGGGCCAAAGTGTATGGCGAATCCGTGACATTCTCCGGACCGGTGTTTCGCGACTTACAATGCGAAGGCGCGACGCTGCGTGTGCGTTTCGAGGCGTTTGGCCACCGGTTGATGGCGCGCGCGGAGCCGCTCGCGGGATTCGAGATTGCAGGCGCGGATGGAAAGTTTGTGACGGCCGACGCTCGCATCGAAGGAGACCGCGTGGTGCTAAGTCATCCGCTCGTCAGCGCACCGGTGGCGGTGCGCTACGCATGGGGCGATGATCCGGCGTGTGGTTTGCAGAGTGACGCCTTGCTTCCGGCCGCGCCGTTCAGGGCAGCACTCAAGTGAGCCCCGAAGCGCGCTGAGCGGCACCCGCGAGGAAAACTTCCATGGCGTTCGTTCCTCAGCAGCTCGATTTTGAAAGGAGTCCGTTTACCGGGCTGACGCGCGAGCATTGGATCATGAGCGCGGAGGGGTTACTGAAGGGCGTGTTGGCGCACGTGAAGTGCGCGGACGATCCTATCGTATTTCCAAAGCGGAGCGCGGTGACTTATCCGCAACCGGGTGCTGCGTGGCAGGTGTTGCGTGCCGAGGAGTTGGAGGGACTGGCGCGCACGCTTCTCGTGGCGGCACCGCTGATCGAGGAGAATCCGGCGCTGACGATTCACGGGATTGCGGTGCGTGACTATTACGCGCGCCAGATTCTGGCGGCGTGCGATCCGGCGTCGCCGCGCTTTATGGGCAAGGCGGACGCGGTGGAGCGCGCGAATGGAGGTCGTCCGGCGCAGCAGTTGGTGGAAGTGGCGGCGTTGTGCATCGGCTTGATGAGCGCGCGATGTTCGATCTGGGAACGATACTCGGAGGATGAACGCGCGTTGATCGCGACGTGTGTGCGGGACTATGCGGAAGGGAAAACGCATCCGCACAATTGGCGCTTTTTTAACGTGCTCGCCGGAGCGTTTCTGCAGGTGCACGGCTATGCGGTCGATGAGGCGTTGATCGACGGACATCTTCACGCGTTGATGTCGTTTTACGCGGGCGATGGCTGGTATCGCGATGGTATCGAGTTCGATTACTATTCGGCGTGGGCGTTTCAGTTTTACGGGCCGTTGTGGTGTGAGTGGATCGGCTATCGCACCCGGCCGGAACTGGCGCGGTTGATCGAGCGACGGCATGGCGAATTGATGGCGGGCTACCCGCAGTTCTTCGGACGAGAAGGGAAATCTTTATTATGGGGCCGTAGTGCCGCGTATCGCTGCGCGGCGTCGGCGCCGTTGGTGACGGCGTTTTGTTTGCGGGAGACGCCGATGGATCCGGGTTGGGCGCGACGGATCGCGTCGGGGAATCTGCTCCAGTTTCTCGGACGCGATGATCTCTGGGTGGACGGAATCCCGAGTCTTGGGTTCTACGGCCCTCACGATGCGGTGATCCAGGGCTATAGTTGCGCGGCGAGTCCGTTCTGGTTGGCGAAGATCTATCAGGCGCTGAGTTTGCCTGCGGATTCACCGTTTTGGACGGCCGTGGAAAACGAAGGCGTGTGGTCGGAGTTGGGTAACGACGCCCGCACGGTGTCGCTCGCCGGCCCGGGGTTGACGGCGACGTTGCACGGGGCAACAGGTGCGGCGGAGTGTCGCCCGGGCAAAGTTGTGCTGGGGCAATCGTGGTATCAGCGACTCGTGTTTAATACGGCGTTTCCGTGGGAAGCGGACGATGCGAGTGGTGCCACGGCGATGAGTTATGCGTTGTGCCGGATTGGGCGCGGCGCGACTGGTGCTGGAAAATTCGTGGCGCCGGCCACGATGAGATACGCAGGAATGCGCGACGGCGTGTTGTATCGGCAGTTGGTGTTTCGCAGCGAATCGCCGATGCCGGATGTGGTCGTGGATCTGGCAGACATTATCATTCCGGGCGGCGTGGTGCGCGTGGATCGCTTGCGCGCGGAGGGCGCGTATGCGTTGCGACTCGGGCATTTTGGTTTACCGCATGCGAGCGACGTGGTTCTGACGGTGGCGACCTGGCAAGAGGAGGAACGTGCTTTTGCCACCGCGCGGGCCGGAGCTCGGGTGGTGTTGCTGGGAAGTTATCGGGGTTGGGATCGCTTGGTGGCGGGCGAACACACCGGGAAAAATGTGGAGGCCGCGACCAGCACCGTGTTGCACGCCGTGAGGGATCGCGAACGGATGGCGCCCGAAGTGGATTGGCTGGTGACGCTCATGCTGCATCGCACGGACGGCGGTGAGTGGTCGCGTGCGGAGGTCGACCCGGTGGCACGGATCGAGTCAGGTGGGCACGCGGTGTTGGGGGTGCATTTCAAAAATGGAGACGTGCGCACCGTGGATTTTTCCGAGATCGAGGGAAGGCTGGGCACGTGAGGCCTTCCCACAAGCCGCGCGGGTGATCTTTTTAACCACGGAAAGACCCGGAATACACAGAAGCTCGGGATAGCGACGCAGGTTTGATTAACAGGTTTAACGGTCGGTGGGTTGAAGTGGTGGGGTGGGCGGAAAGGCTGGCTAGACTTTACCTCATGGCGCACGCGGTTCCTGTTTCTTCCGTCCCTGTCACGACCGAGCGTGCGGCGCATCCGCAGGCGTGGGGGTGCGCTGGGGTTGTTGTGGTTCGCCTTTTTTCTCAATCAGGCGGACCGCCAGATTTTGCCCGGGGTGTTGCCTTTGTTAAGGGCGGACTTCGGACTGACGTCGTCTGAACTCGGTTTGCTTAACTCGGCGTTTCATTGGGTGTATGCGGCGCTGGTGCCGGTGGCGGGCTGGCTCGCGGATCGGCGCAGTCGGCGTCGCGTGATCATCATCGCGCTGATTGCGTGGAGTGCGACGACCGGGCTGTCGGGTATGGCGGGGAGTTTTATGTTTTTAGTGCTGATGCGGGCGGCCACCGGCGCAGGCGAAGCGTGTTATTTCCCGGCGGCCGCGTCGCTGCTCACGGATCTGCATGCGCCGAACCGCACGGGGCTCGTGCTCTCCATTCACCAGTCGGCCAATTACGTCGGGGTCGCCGGGGCGGGCTGGATTGCGGGGTGGGTGGGCGAGACGTATGGGTGGCAGCACGCGTTCTACGGTTTCGGGTTGGTGGGAATCGGCGTGGCTGCGTTGCTGGCGTGGCGCTTGCCGGATGCACCGCGGCAATCGGCGGCGGTGGCGGCGATTCCGTTGCGGCAGCGCGTGGGCACGGTTGCGCGTGCCGAGCTTTTATTGGCTGATGGGCGCATTTCTGGGCATGTTGCTGGTCAACACGGCGTATCTCGCGTGGATGCCGACGTTGTTGCACGAGCGTTTCGGGCTGGCGCTGTCGTCGGCGGGATTTCACGCGGCGATCTATCACCAAGTGGGCGCGTTGATTGGAGTGTTGGTCGGCGGAAAACTATCGGATGCGTGGCTGGCGCGCACGATGCTCGGGCGACCGTTGACGCAGATTGTCGGGCTGGTGTTGGGGATTCCTTTTATTGCGGTGCTCGGTTTGTCGGGTGACAAAAATGTCGTGTATGGCGCGCTGGGAATTTTCGGAATTTGTCGCGGGCTGTTCGATGCGGCGCTGTTCACTTCGTTGTTCGCGGTGATGCCCACGCAGGTGCGCGGGCTCGCGACGGGGATGATGATCTCGCTCGCATTTCTTGGCGGCGGGTTTGCGCCGTGGTTGGTCGGGCTGCTGGCGCAGTCGCATGGACTCGGTCCGGCGCTGGCGTGGAGTGCGAGTGGTTATGGACTCGGCGCACTGTGTTTGGCCGTGGCGTTGTTGACGGTGTATCGCCGCGATGCGGAACGGGCGCACTCGATGTGACGATTATGAATGACCTGCATGAACCGATTTGCCGCTGGTTGTTTCAAGAGGACGCTGGCCTGCCGCGCGTGTCGGATGGACGGCACGCGTATGCGTTGCGCGAACAAGGCGGGCCGATCGCTCGCGTGGAGGGTGACGGTGTGTGTGGCGCGCATAGCGTGGAGTTGCGGGAAGGGCAATGGTTCAATCTTCCTCGCGCGGAGTGTGCGGCGCTGAATCTGCATGGCGCGCAGCCATTGACGGTGATCGCATGGGTGAAGCGCGCGCCTAAACGGTTCAAACAATGTCAGGCGGTCGCGGGCATGTGGAACGAGACGGGCGAGACGCGGCAGTATTGTCTGTTTCTTGATCTCACGATTTGGGACAGCGAGGATTCAGTGTGCGGCCATGTGTCGGCGACGGGGAAACCGAGTCCTGGTTATGAATACTGCATGGAGGCGAGCATCGGCGCGAAGCCGGTGGCGATTGGCGAGTGGCAGCAGGTGGCGTTCACGTTCGATGGCGACTGGGTGCGCGTTTACCTGGATGGGCAGTTGGATTATCGCCCGGGCTTGAGTCCGTATTTCTGGCCACGTGCGATCAATACCGTCGGCGAGGGAGGGTCGGATTTCACGGTGGGCGCGGTGTTTCGCTGGGGCGAGATGGGCAATTTTTTCGTCGGACAAATCGGCGGGCTCGCGGTGTATGATGTCGCGTTATCTGCTGATGAGATCGCGGCGCTGCATAAGGCGAGGAGTTGTTGAGGTGCGTGCCGCAGAATCAGGACGCGAATGGAGCCCCCAATCGCTGGCGGCAGAAGCGATTTCCACTGAAGAGCGACCCGAGGACAGTCGCATAACTTGGACATCTTCCAACCCAAACGCCCCATGTCCTTACATCAGCCATCATGGAATGGAGTATAAATTCTACGCTACCACCGGATAGGTGCGCGTCGCGGAGAGAGCTTCGCATCGATCAACCGAAGGGACCGTCGAGGCTAGATCTATTTCCACGCGTCGGCGCGGTCGAAAAGGCCAATTGGAGAGTGTCTTCGAAGATGGACAAAAAAAGCCCGTCGTCACGCGTGGGTGTGACGACGGGCGGATGAGTCGCGCGACGTATTACGAGCGGACTTGGGCGCGTCGGCGCACGCCGGCGATCACTAATACGACTGCACCTGCCATCAACGCGTAGGTTGAGGATTCAGGAATGGCGCTGGCGACCAGTTGACCGCCGACGAGTTCGGCGGCGAAACCGTCGATCGTGATGCGCGATAGGTTTTGCGAAGTGAAACCGCTACCGATCACGCTCAAGGTCGCGAGGTTGGTCGCGCCGGTGAAGTTAATCGAGCCGGCCCAGTCAGCGTTGTCCAAGCCCATCGCGAACAGGAAGGTTGCCCCGGCACTCACGTCGATCGTGAGTGTGGCACCGTCGGCGATGTCGAAGCTGTTGCTAAGTGAGAAAGTGCCGGCACCGACATTCCAGATTTGGTTCACGGTGGCGAGCAGACCGCTTTGGAAATCGATCCCGAGACCAAAGTTGGTGATGCCACCGGCTCCGACGCTGAGCGTCTCTGCGCCGGCCGAGAGGACCATTCCGGTGAAGCCAGATTGAATGGTGATGCTGTCGGCGTGGAAGTGGCCGCCGTGGTCGAGACCTAGAAAGTCGTCGGTGCCAAAACTCAGGTCAGCTCCGTCGGTTGGCACGGCGTGATTGGCCCAGTTGGCGGAATTACTGAAGGAGAAGTCGCCGTCGGCGTTGGTCCACACGGATTGCGGAGCGGCAAACCCCGGGACGGAGAGCAGCGCGGAAAGAGAGAAGAGTGCGATGATGGTTTTCATTAGTAGCGAGAGTTAGAGTAGGGAAGGGGTTGGGTGATGAAGGTGGCGTGGCCGGTCGCGGCGGCTCGACGCAGCACTTGGAGACGGATTGGCCGGGTTCGATGACGAGGGCCGAGTGATCGGTATTGCTCGCGTCACCTTGGCGGCGCCATTCACCAGCGGAGGTGCGCCAGTAGTTGATCCACTGCGTGCCGTTCCAGAGCGCCACGGTGTCAGCGGAAGCGAACGAATCGTGCGAAACCCAGGTGCCCGGACCGGCGTAGGCGAAGTCAGCGAGCGTTTGTGCGACGGGGAACGCTACCGTGGTCATCACGGTGCCGGCTCCGGCGTGGCGCAACACGTGGCGGGTTTCTGGCACGGTGCCGGGTAACACGAGCGTCGTGGCAGGACGACCGGCGCGGCGAGTGAGCACCCACGCTTGGTGAGGAGCGATGACTAAGTCATCTTGCACCACGTTGCCCGTAAGTTGACCGAGCCACGCGTTTTGGGTGGTGGATCGATAATACGAAACCCAGCGCGTGCCATTCCACAGGCCGATCGTATCGGCGGTGAACAGAGAATTCCCCGCGACCACCAAGTCCGTGAACAAGGAGCCCAGCGTGTCGGCTGGGACAACTTCGATGGTGGTGCCGACCGTCAGCGCGAGGCCACTGGCGTTGAGCGCGACTGACTGGCTGGTGCCGTCGGTGAGATCAACGGAGATGGTGTTTGTCGTGTTCGCTGTGATGCGAGCAAGGCGACCGGCTTGCGGTCCCGTCACAATCCGCAACCAACACGGTGTGCTTGTGAACGCTCCGGCGGTAAACGGTGTGCCGGCAACTGTCAGTTGCGAAGCTGCCACGGCGGTGACGTTGCCGCGAAAGATGGTGGGCGCGACGAGGGCATGGCCCGTGTAACGCGTCGAGACTCCAGCGGGCAGCGCGGTGGCGAGGTAACCTTCCGCTTGGGTGCGGGCCACGCGCTCGCCGTCGTAAATTGCGAGACGGAGAAAACGACGGGTGGCGTTCGTTGGAGGCACATCAGCGACCGTCACGTTGTTACCGACATCGCCGGGATTGGTGGCGAGCACGGTCCAGTTCTTCAAATCGCTCGAGGCTTCGACGACATAGGTGTAGTCGGCAGTCGCGCGATGGAAGGTGAGGCTCGCAATGCCATCGGTATGAATGACGACAGGAAGATGCGCTTGATAACCAGACTCGGCGTCGCCGCCGAGAGCGATCGCGAAGAGCTGCGCGGGGGATTGCCAGATAGATTCGAGGTAGGCGTCCGTGGGGAGCGGAACGCCGAAATCTTCCGGGGTGCTAGTGAGCAGTGAAGGATCAATGGTCCATGCGCCCGAAGCGACCGTCGTGTTGGCGGTAGCGCGCGTGTTGGTGACTGCAGCAATGTTCGCCGCCGAGTAGCCGGTCATGCGGCCGATGAGGATGGAATCGTGGATGCGGAAGTTGGTGCCGCCGCCGTTGAACGGTTTGCCGACATCATCCGGATTCGGCGGCGTGTAGCCTTCGGGATACGGATAACGCGAAAGCGCGGGCGCGAGCGCGGCGATGTAGCAATGTTCCATGAGCAAGCCGGCGAGCGAACCGGTTTGGATCGCGCAGTTGCTCGACGAGAAAATCGCGGTGTCGCGGAAGACCATGTTGCTATAAGCGGAGCTGCCGAAAAATTGCAGCGAGTCCGTGTGGGCGCTGCCTTGGGAGCGGTAGCGCGGGGCGATGTAGCAGCCGATGAATTGGAAATTATCGTTGGCGCCGCCGTTGCTCGTGGCGGATTCCGCTGCGTCGGTGTCGCGAATGGAAAAATTAGGCAGCACGACCTCGACCAGTTCCATGTTGGAGCTGTTCATGTTGGTGGAAGCGGAAATGCCGAGCCACCAGTTGACCTTGGTCCAGGCGATGGCGCTGTTGTTACAGGCGCTCGGGCGGATCGCGTAGGCGATGAAGCCGGCGAAGCAGACATTGCTCACGTTATGGATGCGTGCACCGATGCTGGCGGTCATGCCGATGGTGACGGTGCCGTAGCCATCGCGCGGGGCGACGGTGACGCGTTTCGTCCAGGCGGTGGAGCCGACGTTTTGAATCGCGGGCGTCGAGCTGGCGCCGGAGCCGTTGCCGGGCAGGTCGCCCGGAGCCACGCGGATGAGCACGCCGGCGTCAGCCATTTCCGGCGTGACGGCGGCGATGGCGGCGCGAATCGCCGCCCACGTGCAATCGACATCAATGATGTGCGGCACGGAGAGATCATACATGAATGGCGTGGGCAGGAGCTCAGGCCAGTGCGTGCCGTTGGGCCCGAAGGAAGCGACGCGCGTGGGCGTGCTGAAGCCCAAGGCGGGAATGAGGGCGCCCAAGAGCGCGCTCGCGAGGATTTTTCTAAGGAGGAACCGCATGTGAAGGAAGAGCCGTCGAGTGCTGGCGCACGAGGCGCAGGATGCGACGGGGCTCGGGGATGAGGGTTGGGAACGGTGCGCGAGCATCGGAGATGCGTCGCGCGGGGTGACAATATGCGAAGTGATGTAGTAAAAAATGTGTTCAACGGCGCGTTCGGTGAACCTGTTAAACTAGGAAGAGGATTTTTTCCCGTTGGCGTGATTCGTGAGGTGAAGCGATCGGTGATGGCGGGAAAATCGTGAGGGAAAAACGAAGTGATCGATCGCGAGGCGAGCACACTTTTGCAGGTGCAGTCGCTTTGGAAAGCAGGAGGGCGCGCGAGGCGGTTTGAGCTAAAATCCGCGGTTTAATTCAACAGGTTTAACGCGCTCGGGGTTGGATAATGTAAACGTATTTTTCACTTTTGGCTCACCTCAGCTTGAGAGCGCAACCCCGCTGGTCTCCGTGCTCCCAGGTTTTACCCTCGCCTCTGTTAATCCTTTGTCGACTGCTCAACCCCCGACGTTTCTCATGATGACCTACACCCCTCCTCATTCACCGGCGCGCCGTGTCGCGTTCCGGTTTTTTACCTGGCTGGCGCGTGCCGTGATGCTGTGTGCATTTGCGGCCGTTCCGGCTGTTTCGTTCGCCCAGGAAACTGGCAGCGTGACTGGAAAAGTCGTGCGCCCGGCCAGTGGTGAATATGTTCGCTATGCGGAAGTGCGCATTGTCGGAACAAATTTAAAAACTGAAACCAACTCCGAAGGCGTCTATACCTTTAGCAACGTCCCGACGGGATCGGCAAACGTTGTGGTCACGCACACGGGTTATGAAACGGCTTCGGCGACCGTCGCGGTCACCGCAGGTCAGGCTGCAACGCAGGACTTCAGCCTCTATACTCAAAATCAAGTTGGTCGCGAAGACGTGATCGAGCTCCAGAAGTTTGAAGTCAATGCCATCGCTGAAGGCCAGGCCAAGGCGATCCAGAGTCAGCGTCGTTCGATGACGATCGGCGACCACGTTTCCTCCGATGAGTTCGGTGACGTCGTCGAAGGCAACGTCGGCGAGTTCCTCAAACATCTTCCGGGTGTCGATTTGGAGTATGTGCAGTTCGACGCACGTGGCCCGCGTATGCGCGGCATGGATCCGCAATACGTCGGCGTGACGCTCGACGGTATCAAGCTCGCGAGCGCCGATGCTTTCAACGCCACTGTCGGCACGGACAATCAAGGCAACGAAGGCAGCCGCGCGTTCGGTTTCGAATCAATCTCGCTGAGCAGCATCGATGCGGTCGAGGTTTATAAGAACCTGAGCGCAGACATGGATGCCGACGCTCCCGCCGGCACGATCAATCTGCGTTCAAAGCGCGCTTTCGATCGCCCGGGTCGTCGCATTTCCTACACGGCCACGGCGTCGGCGAACTCCGAGGAATTCCACCTCAAGCGCACCGCTGGTCCGACCAATGAGAAGACCTTCAAGACGCGTCCTTCCGGCTCGATCGAGTATTCTGATGTTTTCCTGAACCGTCGCCTTGGCATTGTTTTTAACTACAGCAATTCAAGCATCTATAACGAATTTCAGCAGTTCTCGATGACGACGGTGAATCGCACGACGACCGGAACGGATTCGCGCGTGGCCGTGCCGCAGACACTGACGTTCACCGATGGTCCCAAGATTACGGATCGCGAGACGATCACCTTCCGTGCTGACTACAAATTGTCGCCGACCTTGTCTTTCGGCGTAAACACCACGTTCGCGAAGTATCATGCGTATTGGGATAACCGGCAGTTCCGCTTCGTGACTTCGACGAACAACACGGCCGCCGGCACGGGCCGTCAGACCGTTTTGGGTGATGACCCGATGGTCAGCTTCACGACGGGTGGCACGGGCACGTCCCTCACGCTCACGGGTGATGGCGCCGACAAATTCACCGACACGGTGAGCGTTCTTCCCAGCTTCGATTGGAAACCGACGGCGAACTTGACGATCGAAGGCCGCTTTGGCTGGTCGGAGTCCGACAACCAATACCGCGCTCTCTCTGAAGGCAAAGCCCGCAGCGTCGCGGTGAATGCATTGAGCGGAATCCAATATACTGCCAAACGTTCATCGCCCACTTCTGGCGACTGGGTGATCTCGCAAACCGGTGGACTCGATTGGGGTAATGCGGCCAACTACCTCAACCCCCGCGTCACGGAAGAAGGTCGCTCGGACTTGAATGAAGTTTACACCGGTGGCATCGATGCCACGTGGAAGACCTCGGTGCTTGGGTTGCCTTCATTCCTGAAATTCGGCGTCAAGAGCCGCGAAGATTACCGCAAGTTTACGGATCGTCGTAACTGGCTCTCGTATTCCTATATCGGACCGGGCGGTGGCCCGACCGGCTCCTTCGGTTCGATTCCTTCGGTCGATCCTATCGATCTGAGCGGACTTAGCAGCTATTTCCCGTCCCTCACGGGCCTGCCTCCTGGTTTTGCTGACCGCAGCCTTGCCGCGGATCTCTATAATTCGAATCCGGAATATTGGGTTGCCAACACTGCGGCAACGACCCCGGACAATTACTATTCCTCCTTTATTGCGAACAATCGCAGCATCAAAGAAACGGTTAATGCCGCTTACATGATGGGGAATGTGCAGCTGCGGAAGCTGCAGCTCCAGGCCGGTGTTCGTTACGAGCAAACGATCGACGAACTGGCTCAGCCTACCCGTCGTGGCACCGATGAGCTGACCGCTGCCGGTTACGCTTTCAATTCATCCACGGGTCGTGCGACCACGATTCCGGGCCTGCAATATCAGTTCCAGTCACAGCCTGGCTTTATCAAGGAAACCGATTACGACCACGTCTTCCTGAGTGCAGCGGCCAAATACTCGATCACCCCCAACTTGATCGCCCAAGTCGGTGTGCACGAGGCCATCCGCCGCCCACAATTGACGGTGCTCTCTGGCGTGACGACCTACAACGAAGGTTCCTTGATTATCACCGCGCCGAACCCCGGTTTGCAGCCGGAAGAGTCTCTGAACGTTTCGACCAAACTGTCCTATTATCTGCCCAACTCGGGCACGATTTCCGTAGGCGCTTTCCAGATCGAAGTAGACCGACTCTTCCTTGAAAATGACCGTGCGCCGGGCACCTGGTTTGACGAGTTCCCGGAGATCGATCCGGAACAATATGGCGACTATATCGTGCGCTCCGTCGTCAACAGCGAGAACAAGCGTCGCTTCCGCGGTATGGAATTCGAATACCGCCAGAACCTCGCTTTCCTGCCGGCTGCGCTCCGCCGTTCCAGCATGTATGCCAATTATCTGAGAAACTATGCTGACGTTCGCCGCGGCGGTCTGGCTCCTCATCAAGTCAAGGTGGGTGGTTCGTTGAACTACAAGCGATTCACCATCGGGGCGAATGCCAACTGGACCGACGACACTCCTTGGACGAACGCGGCCAATGCGATCCAGTATCGCGGTGCGCGCACCTTGGTGGATGCGAACGCGAGCTATGCCGTCAATCGCTGGGCTACGCTGATCGTGTCCGCTCGCGACATTGGTAACAAAGGTCAGGAGCTGTATGAGTTCCGCAATGGCCGCGAAGAACTCGTCCGCAAGGACATCTACGGCACCCTCTGGACGTTCTCGGTCAAGGGCACCTTCTAATGCTTGATCAGGTCAGTTGATTCAAAACCAGCCGGTGTCGGGTTTAGCCCGCGCCGGCTGGTTACTGCCACAAAACCTCCCGCGATTTTCGTGAAACGTTTTCTCCCGCGCCCGTTCTTCCTCCTCGTCCTCACCGCTGCGCTCTGGTTGCCGCGGGCGGTGGCGTCGGCGGACGCCGGGTGCGCGCAGATCGTCGAACGTTACCGCGGGTTGCTCGTTTCCGGTTATGCCCCGACGGCACAGGCGTCCGCCGGGTGGGACGCGACCGACGCGTCCAAGTGGATCGCTACGCTCGGCGCAGATAGCCGCTGGCCGGACATCGATTATGAAAACCGGGCGGGCGGTGCGTGGCAGACGCTCGTCCATCTGCGCCGGGTGCGGATTCTCTCTCGCGAAATTTCCCGGCCCGCGTCGCCGCTGTCTAACGACGCCGCTGCGGAGCAGATTATTCTGCGCGCTCTCGATCACTGGACGCAGCAGCGTTATCAAAATCCGAATTGGTGGCAGAACCAGATCGGCGTGCCGCAGGTGATGCGCGACATCATCGTGTTGCTCGGTGACCGTTTGACCGGCGACCGACGCGCCGGGGCGATGGCCGTGTTGAAACAATTAAAGCTCATGGACGCCGGCATCGGCGCGAACACCGTGTGGAGCGCCGAACTCGCGATGATGGCCGCCGCGCTCGAAGACGACACGGCAGCGCTCGCCCACGCGAGCGCGCTCGTTGCGGGCGAAATCACGCAGGGCGGCGCGCAGGGCATTCAGGATGATTTCAGTTTTCACCAGCACGGCGCGCGCTTGCAGCAGTTTCATTATGGCGCGTCGTTTTTCCAGGACACCGTGCGCATCGCGTGGTTGTTGCGCGGGACGCCGTGGGCAATTTCCGAGGAGAAAGTCGCGCTGCTCGCCGACTTCGCCGATCGGGGCAATTTCTGGATGAGTCGCGGGTCGGTCACGGTGCCGGGCACGCTGGATCGTGCCGTGAGCCGGCCGGGCGCACTCGCCGCGGCCGGGATCGGTGCCGAACTCGCGTTGCTGGCGGACGTGTTGCCGGAGCGGCGAAACGAGCTCGGCGTCATGGCGCGCGTGCACGCTTCGGGGCGTCCGCCGCACTCGGGATTTCGGGCGTTTCCGCGTTCCGATTTCGCGGTGTCGCATCAAAGCACGGCCAGTTTTTTCCTGAAAACGATTTCCACGCGCACGGAAGTGACGGAGACGTTGCTCCGTGAAAATCGTCGCGGGCGGAAACTGAATTGGGGCGATCATTATGTGCTCACCGAGCGCAGCAATTACGTCGATCTCCCGCCCGTGTGGAATTGGGAGCTGTTGCCGGGCGTGACTTCCGCGCCGGACGTCGACTCGATCCAGGGGCGCGCGTTTGTGGGTGCGGTGAGTGCGGGCGGCTACGGCAACACCGGCGCGGTCGCGATGGATTATGCGACGGGTCAGGGTGAAGTCACCACGCTGACCGCGCGGAAATTCTGGGCGGTGCGCGGGGGCACGGTGGTCGGGTTGATCGGGGCGTTGACGCGCACTGGTTCCGGCGAGCCCGTGCGCACCGCGCTCGATCAACGCCGGTTGCGCGGCGCGGTGACGATCGCGGATGCAGACGGAGTCAACGTCCTCGCACCCGGACAACACACGCGAAGTGGCGTGCGGTGGATTCATCACGACGGACTGCTTTACGTGCCGTTGGGGACGCAGCCTGTTTCATTTTCGCTCGGGCCGGTCACGGGTTCGTGGAACGACGTTAACCTGAACTATTCGACGGACCCGGTCACGGAATCGATTTTCCTCGCGACGCTCGAGCATGGTAACGCGCCGGCATCGGCGGCGAGCGGCTTTGTGATTCTGCCGTGCGACACGCCGGCGCGCGCGAAGAAACTGATGAAGAAGCCCGGCTGGAGCGTGTGGCGCAATGACGCGGACGTGCAGGCGGTGCGCTTCGGCGACGACGTCTGGCTGGCGGCATTCTACGTGGCGGGAAAAATTTCCACGTGGCGCGGTGTCGAGGTGAGCGTGGACGCGCCGTGTCTGCTTTTCCACGAACACGGTGAATTGCGCGCCAGCGATCCCACGCACGCAGGCCGCACGATCCGCGTGCGCGTCGGCCATAAGGATTACGCGATCGTCTGTCCTGCCGGCGGGAAAACTTCCGAACCGGTCCGCCTGTGAACTGCTTTCCATGATTTCTATGACTTCGAAAAAACCACGCGGACTCTTCGTCCTCGACGAGTGGGCCTACGATCAAATTTACGGTGAGGAACTCGGCGCCGCAGTTGGCGAACGGCTGGAGTTGGTTGCGCCGCCGATGACGCACGGCGAGCTGACGAGCCGGCTGGAGGTCTTGCAGGATGTCGAGATCATCATGGGCGGGTGGGGCATGGGCGTAATGAACGAGGAATTTCTCGCCGCCGCGCCGAATCTACGCGCGGTGTTTCATGGCGCGGGCTCGATCAAGGGCGTGGTGTCTGACGCGTTCTGGCAGCGCGACATCAAGATCGTGTCGGCCTACGTGATGAACGCCGTGCCGGTGGCGGAGTTCACGATCGCGTCGATTTTGTTCAGTTTGAAACACGGCTGGAAATATGCCCTCGGCATGCAGCGTGAGGGGAAATACCTGCGCAAAACCGGCGTGATGCCGGGCGCGTTTCGCACGACGGTCGGCATTATCTCGCTCGGCGCGATCGGCCGGCGCGTGGTGGAATTGTTGAAAGCGTTCGACCTGCGCGTGCTGGTTTACGATCCGCATTACACGCCCGCGGCGGCGAAGGAGCTCGGCGTGGAGCTGGTGTCGCTCGAGGAAATTTTCACCCGCTCGCATGTCGTGTCGCTGCACGCGCCGTGGCTGCCGGAGACGGAAGGGCTCATCACGGGCGCGCATTTCGCGTCGATGCGCGAAGGCGCGACGTTTCTCAACACCGCGCGCGGCATCATCGTGCGCGAGCAGGAAATGATCGACGTGTTGCGCGTGCGCCCGGATCTGACCGCGGTGCTTGACGTGACGAAGCCCGAGCCGCCGCTGCCGGATTCGCCCTTGCTGACGTTGCCGAATGTCGTGCTCACGCCGCACATCGCGGGCGCGATGGATGAGGAATGCCGGCGCATGGGCTATTTTCTCGTCGATGAACTCGACTGTTACCTGAAAGGGGAAACTTCCAAATGGCGTCTCTCGCGCGAGCAAATGGCGTGGATGGCATGAGGCGCGTGGATAAAAAATTTTCAGCTGCCTTGGGTGTAGGTGGTCCGCTTGCGGGCCACGTTGCGCGCGAGCGCGCAACCTACGGGAGCTTTTGATTTGAACGATTCAACCCCTTCGCCCGCGTCGGAAACGCCCGCAGTCGCGCCCAAAAAGACGTGGACCGCGGGCACGCGCACTTACACGTTGGGCGGGCTCGTCGCGGTGTTCGCGTGGCTGCTCGTCGGCGATTTCGCGTGGGCGACGCGCGAGCGCTCGGTCGGGCCGATGGCGCAGTGGTTTCTCAACTCGCTGGATGTGCCGAACTGGTTGTTCGGCGTGCTGATCACTTCGTTTCCCGCGGCGCTGTGGTTGATCCTCGGACCGATCATCAGCGTGCGCTCGGACCGCCACCGCGGGCCGCGCGGGCGACGCATTCCGTTCCTGCTCGTGATGACGCCCATCGCCGCGCTCGGCATCATCGGCATCGGGCTTACGCCGTATCTCGCGCGCTGGTTGCATGGCGTGCTCGCGCCGACGCACCGGGTGGGTGCCTGGTTGCACGGGTTGCTAGATGGCAGCGCGTCTCGGCGCGTGGGTGCTGCGCACCTTGGAAAACGAGATGATCGTGTCGGTGGTGTGCTTCGGCATTTTCTGGGCGCTCTATGAAGTCGCGACCATCGCGGTGCCGACGTTGCTCGGCGGCCTGATCAACGACGTCGTGCCCAAACCGTTGCTCGGGCGTTTCTATGGATTATTCCGCGCGGTCGGGTTGATCGACGGGATGATTTTTAATTTCTGGCTGATGGGTTTGGTGCCCACGCATTTCACGCTGATGCTCGTCATCGTGGGCTTTACGTATGCGGCCGCGTTTTTGTGGATGTGTTACAAGGTCAAGGAGGGCGACTATCCGCCGCCGCCGCCGGAGCCGGAGAAACAAAAGGGATTGAAAGGATGGTGGGCGGAATTGCGGCGCTATGTGCGCGAGTGTTTTACGAATCACTATTATCTCGCCGTGTTTGTGATGTGGATGATGGCGAGCCTGTGCTTCCAGCCGATCAACGTCTTCTCGCTGCCGTATGCGCGCAGCCTCGGCGTCGACATGGGGCTCTACGGCAAGATGCTCGCGCTGACCTTCACGATCTCACTCAGCTTTTCGTTTTTCCTCGGGTGGCTCGTGGATAAATTCCACCCGTTGCGCATGGTGATGTTTTCGCTCGGCGCTTACGCGGTGGTGACGATGACAGGCGCGCTCTACGCGACGACGGCGAACTCGTTTCTCGTGGCGTGGGTGTTGCACGGCGTTTTCTCCGGTTGCTACTACACGTGTGTCGCCTCGCTCGGGCAGCGACTTTTCCCGCACAATAAATACGCGCAGTTTTTCTCCGCCTCGAGCATCTTCCTTTCGCTCGCGAACATCCTGCTCGCGCCGTCGATCGGCTGGTTGATCGACGCGACCGGTCGCGTGTATCGACTCACGTTTGTGGTGGGCGGGGTGCTCGCGTTGATGGCGCTGGTGTGCGCGTGGTATGTGCACGGAAAATTTATGAAACTCGGCGGGCCGAAAGGTTACGTCGCGCCCGAATGAGTGTGATGCCTCCCTTTTCGTCGAACGATTCCGCAGTCCGCAGCCAGCGCCTTGACGCGTGGCAGCTTTATTTCGATCCGAGCGGCGCGACCGATCCGGCGCAATTGCCGGGCGATTGGCGCGAGCACGTGATGGACGTGAAAGTGCCGCACGTGTGGGAGCAAGTGCGGCCGAATTACGATGGCGTCGGCTGGCATCGACGCGAGCTGCACGTGACGGCGGGCGAACTTGCGGAGACGTGGCGTGTGCGATTTTCGGCGGTGAACTACCGGGCGGACGTTTTCCTGAACGGGCATTTCCTGATTCGGCACGATGGCGGTTACACGCCGTTCGTGGCGGAGCTCACACCGCATTTGCGCGAAGGCGAAAACGAGTTGCTCGTGCGCGTGGTCGATGCGCCGCGCGAATACCCGGTCGAGGGATTGCAGAGCAGTCATCCTTTGCGGCAAACGGCGCTGCCGACTTACAAGGCGGGCTGGTATTATTCTTTCGGCGGACTTTGGCAACCGGTGCACCTGCTGCGCACCGCGAAGGTGTGGATCGAGGATGCGTTTATCCAGCCGCGGCTGGCACCGCGATCGATTCGCGTGGAATACACGTTGGGTGCTTCGGGCGAGGTGCGCGCGGAAGGAAAACTAAATTACAGCGTGAAGACATCCACGGGCGGCGCCGTGCTCGCGTCAGGGGAAGTGCCCGTCGCTGCGCGCGGAGGAAGCTTCGACGTGTTGCTGCCGGAGGCGCCGCTGTGGTCGTGCGACGCGCCGAATTTGCTGACGCTGCATCTGAGATTTACGGGCGCGGCGGGCGTGGATGCGCGGAGCTGGCGCTTCGGGTTGCGCGGAGTTCACGACCGATGGCTCCCGGTTTTTGTTGAACGGAAACCCGATTCACCTGCGCGGCGTGCTGCATCAGGGCGGGTTTCCGCGCACGATCGCGTTTCCACAGGACGACGCGATGGCGCGGAAGGACATTCGCTCGATCCTCGACGCCGGCTGCAATCTCTCGCGCATCACGCTGCGTCCGGCGAGCGGGGCGGAACTCGATTTGTGCGACGAACTCGGGGTTGCTCGTGATCGGCGAGCCGCCGATCGGCTGGATCGCGCACGACGCGGCGATCGACGCGCGTTGCCTCCAGGAGGTGGAAGAGATGATCCGTCGCGACCGCAACCGTCCATCGGTCGTGATGTGGACGTTGCTCAACGAATTCAGCGACACGGTTTACTTTAAAAAGAAAAGCCCCGCGGCGTTGATCGAGGGCGGCGTGCAAACTCGGTTTGAGTCTCGATCCGACGCGGTTGATGACGGGCAATTCGGGGCGTGGCGTGGGCGAGGCGGTGTCGGGCAATGGAATCTTTGGCCAGGGCAAACCGGTCGTCGCGATTCAGGACGAGCATATTTACCTGCGGAATTTTCCGTCGGCGGTCGAACTCGACACGCGCATCGTCTCGGTGGGCAAGGATGAACCGGGTCTGCTATTTGTGAGCGAGTTTGGCACGAGTGCGTTTCCCGACATGGATCGCGTGCTCGCGAATTATACCGAGGCGGAGCGGGCGCTGGGGTTGGAAGATTACCGGCAGATGAAAAATTACCGCGACGAGATCGTGCGCGGCTGGGACGCGTTTGGGCTCGCGCGGTATTTCGGGACGCTGACGAATTTCTATCATGCGCTCGGTTACGACCAGGCGGAGATGGTGCGGTTGGAGCAACGCGCGTTGCGGCTGAATCCGCGCGTGGCGGGCTACGTCATCACGCAGGGTGCGGACGCTTCGAGCGAGTTTGGCGGGATCGTCGATCTCTGGCGCGAACCGAAACGGGTTTACGAGGTGTATCGCGAACTGAATCGCGAAGTCATCGTGTTGCTCGATACACCGGGAACGTATTTTTGCCGTGGGCGCGCGGGTGCGGTGGCGCGTCGTGGTGTCGAATCTCGCGGCCGGGCCCGCGCGCGGCGAGCGGACACGTGACGTTGCGGCGCGGCGCGCGCGAGGTAGGCCGGTGGGAGTTTGCGGGCGCGGCGGAGTGGAGTTCGCCGTTGCTGAGCGCGGAGCTCGCGCTTGATCAACCGGGCGCGTGGACGTTGCGCGCCGAGGCGGTGTGCGGCGACGTTGCGGTTGTTGACGAAGTCGTGCTCACGACGATCGCGGCGCCGAAGTTTGCCGGCACGCAGGTGTTGCTCATGGACAGCAGCGTGGGGCCGCATGGTGCGGCGCGTTCGGAGTTGGGTGCGTTGTTGGGCGGGCTCGGGCTGGAGACGGTGAAGTTCGGCAATCAGGCCAACGCGCCGCAGCTCCCGGTGCTCGTGCACCTGCGCGGCCGGGATCGCACGTTGAACTATTTCGAAAATCAACGTGTGTTGCGGCGTGAAGTGGAGGCGGGGCGCACGGCGGTGTTCGTCGACTGCGATCTGGCGTATCTGCATTATTTTTTCGGCGAAGACACGCCGCGCGAGATTTATGGCAATGGCGCGTTCGCCGGGAACATGGGTTTCGCGTTCGACGACGCGCTGTTCGCGCACCTCGGGCCCGAGCGGCAGATCGGCCCGGCGTATGGCGCGTGTTATCCGCGCATTCATCCGGCGGCGGAGGACGTGAAAAAGCCGGCGCGGAGATTCTCGCGTTGCATGCGATGCCGTATCAATTCGGCCGGCCCGACACCATCGACTGGGGCGCGACCCTCTACACCAAAGCGTATGGACAGGGCCGCGTGTGGGTGTGTTCGTTTCGGTTGTTCGAAGCGATCGCGGCGAAGGACGCGGTCGCGGTGGACTTGCTCGATCGGTTGCTCGCGGCGGCGCGCGATGCGGCAGTATGAGCGGGGAAGTATTTCGTCCCGGCGAACTCTGGCTCGATACAGACGGCGTGCCGATCAATGCGCACGGCGGTGGCGTGCTTTGCCACGACGGAATTTATTACTGGTTCGGCGAACACAAAATCGAAGGCCCGGCGGGCAATCGCGCGTATGTGGGCGTGCGCGTTTATGCGTCGACCGACCTGTATCGCTGGACGAACGCGGGCGTGGCGCTGGCGGTGTCGACGGATACCACCAGCGAGATCGTCGCGGGCTGCATTATCGAGCGTCCGAAGGTGATCTTTAACCGACGCACGGGAAGATTTGTGATGTGGTTTCATCTCGAACCGGCAGGCGCGGGCTACGCGGGTGCGCGCAGCGGCGTGGCGGTGGCGGATGCGCCGACGGGGCCGTATCGGTATGTTGGGAGCTTGAGACCGAACGCCGGTGTGTGGCCGCGCGAGACGCGGGCGGAAGAAAAGCGCCTGCTTACGGAAGTGGAATTTGCGGCGATCGCGCGACTGAAGCTCAACGGTGGGCCGCATCCGGAGTTTCCGCGCGACTTGATTTTTCGACGCGATCACGCGGGTGGGCAGATGGCGCGGGACATGACGTTGTTCGTCGATGACGACGGGGCGGCGTATCACGTCTATGCGTCGGAGGAAAACGGCACGTTGCACGTCTCGGAACTGACGGACGATTACCTGCGTCCGGCGGGAAACTATGTGAGAATATTTCCCGGCGAGTTTCGCGAAGCGCCGGCTCTGATGAAGCGTGAGGGGCGGTATTTTTTGTTCACATCGGGCTGCACGGGGTGGCGGCCGAATGCGTTGCGCGTGGCTGTCGCCGATTCCATCTGGGGACCATGGACAGACCTCGGGAATCCGTGCGTCGGGGCCGCGGAGGAGATGGCGACGACGTTTGGCGCGCAGCCGACGTTCGTCTTGCCGGCGGTAGCGCAACCGGGAGCCCTTATTTTCATGGCAGACCGGTGGTGTCCGCAAAACGCGATCGACGGACGTTATGTGTGGCTGCCGCTCGCGTTTGCCGGTTCCCGGCCGGTGCTGGCGTGGCATGCGCAGTGGAGCCTCGGCGGCGCTTTCTGAAATCAGGGGTGGGCCAGAAAACTGAGTTCGCCGATGGAGCGATCCGCGAAAACGCCGGGTTAGCGTTCGATCTTCGGGCTCTGCCTGAGTGCGAGTGGTGCGTAGCCGAAGTGTTGTTCGAAGCTCCGGCGCAGCGCGTCGCCGCTGCCGAATCCGCACACGGCGGCGATGTCGGCTTGGGAAAGCGAGGAGGCGAGCAGCATGGCGCGGGCATTTTCGAGTCGGATGCGGCGGAGGACCCCGCCCGGCGTTTCGCCGTAGCGACGCGTGTATTCCCGGACGAAATGCTCGCGGGAGACACCGGCGAGACGGGCGATGTCTTTCAAAGTGCGGGAGGTGGCGGCGCGGTCGTTTACGAGGCGGTAGCCGTAGTCGATGGGGTCGTCGTTCTGTCTGGCGGCGATCTGTTCGCGATGCAGCGACAGGAGCAATCTGCTGATAAGCTCGGTGACGTGGAGGTGATCGCGGAAGCCGCGTTTGCGCTGAAGGCGGACGATTTCATCGAGGATCAGGGTGCCCTCGCTTTTGGCGGGCATCTTCACGACCGCGCCGAACTCGCGACGGAGGGCATCGAAAAGCGCTCGCAAGGCTCCGGGATGAAAGGCGACGAATTGCAGTCGATACGGCCCGGTGTCCTCGGGCGGATAGCCGTAGGCGCTCGCTTCGCGGTGCGTGAAAAGGACGGCTTCTTCGGCGGCGGCGAAAACGGATTTTCCTTTGGTCGTGAACCGGAGGCGGCCGGTCAGCGTGCGTTGAATCACGCAGGCGTCGTGTTCGGGCCGCCGGGAATTGTCCCAGCAATAGCGGGCGTCGTGCCAGACCTCCTCGGCGGCGGCGGCAATCGAAGCGAACACAGGGTCCATGGACAGTTCATCACAAAATGTCGCGATATTATCAATAACGACCTGTTGGCAGGCCGCATTTATATCACGTATCGTCTGGGAACGTCATTTTCTATGAGAAAAAAATCACTCTCTTCGCGCGCGGGCTTGGGCCACGCCGCGCACACGCAGACCGCCGCGGCGCTCGGGCTTCCGGGCACGATCTCGCGTCGGATCAAGCTCACGTTTTTGGGGGCCGGCAGTTTTTTTACTCCGCGGCTGGTGAACGACCTCGTGCGAATTCCGGGCGAAAAAGGCGGCACGGTGGCCCTCGTGGATATCGATGAGGCGCGGCTGCGGATCTCCGCGCGCCTCGTCCGCAAGCTCCTCGTATCGCTCGGTAAATCGCATTGGAAACTGGTGGCGTCCACGGATCGGCGCGCGGTGTTGAAAGGTTCCGACTACGTCGTGAACTGCATCGAGGTGAGTGGCCTCGAATGCGTGAAGTGGGACAACGACATTCCGCTGAAATACGGCGTCGATCAATGCATCGGCGACACGATCGGGCCGGGTGGGTTGTTCAAGGCGCTGCGGACGATTCCCGTGTGGCTCGATGTGTTGAAAGATTGCGAGCAACTTTGTCCGGCCGCGCTCGTGTTGAATTACACGAATCCGATGGCGATGCTTTGCACCCGCAGCGGCGCGGACTTCTTCGATGCAGGTAGTCGGGCTGTGTCACAGCGTCCAGCACACGAGCGATTCCCTGGCGCGCTACGCCGGCGTGCCGGTGGCAGAACTGGAGTGGGCGTGTGCCGGCATCAATCACCTCGCATGGTTTACGAAACTGGCCCACGGCGGCCGCGATCTGTATCCTGAATTGAAGGCGCGTTTTGCGGCCGACGTGGCTAAAGGCCTCGCCGACCACGCCGGCGGGCAGGGGCCTTCTGACTCGGATTATGAACCGGTGCCGCTCGACCGGGACATCGTGCGCAAGGATATGTGTCTGCATTTCGGCGCGTTCATCACGGAGAGTTCCGGACACCTTTCGGAGTATCTGCCGTTCTATCGGAAGAGTCCGGCTGGGCGGGCTTATCTACGTCGGGGCTACGATGGCGGCTCCCGTTTTTACGCCACGCACTGGCCGACGTGGCGCGCGAACGCCGACCGCGATCGGAAAAAGATTTTGCGGGGCGAACTCGCGATGGATTGGCCGCGTTCCTGGGAATACGCCTCTTGGATCATCGAAGCCCGCGAAAAAAATTCGCCATTCCGGTTTCACGGCAACGTGATGAACGTCGCGCACGCAGGCGGTCCGCTCATCGCCAATCTTCCCGCGAATGCCTGCGTGGAGGTGGCTTGTCTGGTGGATGGCAATGGCGTGCAGCCGACGCGTTTCGGTGCGTTGCCTCCGCAAATGGCCGCGATTTCTGCGAGCAATCTCGCGATGTTCGATCTCGGGGTGCAAGCTGCCATCACGCGACGCATCGAAGCCGCGGAGCACGCGCGCTGATGTTGGACCCGCTGACGGCAGCGGTCTGCACGCCGGCGCAAATCCGAGAAATGACGCGTAGCCTCTTCGCAGTGGAAACAGCTTTCTCTCCCGCTTACCGGTAACGCGAGAAGCGGCTCAGCATCGAACCACGGGTTTCTTGTGGCAGCTTGGTCGCGGATTCCAGGATCCGGGGCGAACTTTGCCGTATGTTGCGAATTTTGCGCGCGTCGATGCAGTCGCGTTGTGAATTAACACCCGACTCTGAAGCACTTGGATGTGCTCGATATGGCTATTTTTGGCCGTGCGACTTGCGAACCCAAGTAACGAATCTGGCGTAACGTTGCGTTGAGCGCGTAAGGCCGTGGCTTGCTTTTTCCTTCCACCCCGAGTGGTCACGTTTCGGTAATGGTATCTGGGATGCCTTAAGCGGGCGATCGACTCTTCCGACGAAATTCTCGCGGCGGTATTGGCCAAGGCGACTTTCTGGAAACGCCTCGAAGGCGAGACGCTGAATGAGCGCTAGCGAGTGATCATCAACCGACTGCTGGACGGGTTTGAAGGCAAACTCACTTCTACCAAATGGGCGAAACTCGCCAAGTGTTCTCGAGACACCGCACATCGCGATATCCCCGATTTGATTCAGCGAGGTGTTTTGGCGAAGGATGCAGCCGGCGGCCGAAGCGCGAAGTATCACTTAAGCGATCCGAAAAAGTTAGGGCTGGATCAGCATTCCGTCACCCAAGTGTTCTCAACACCCCGTTACGCTGAATTTGGTGCGGTTGGGGCGGTTTGGATAACTGGCCCGTTGATCCGGTTGGTGGCTTGAGTAGCTACAGGTATTAGACTTGGTTGAGTTCTGACTAAAATCTCGCCTCCCCCGCCACTTTGCCCCGGTGCGTTTCTCCAGTTGAGAATGCGGGTTCGCTTCCGTGGGTTGAGGGATATATCGCTGTGTTTTTGTGCGGAGTAGCGTGCGCGGTTTGGTGAGTGCGTGCGTTGGTGATTTATCGGTGCAGTGATTGCCGCGTCGAGAGCTTGGTGTGCTGCGTCGCGGACGTGCGCGGGCCTGCGTGGTGACGATCATTTTCTGTGGATACCGCGCGGTGTCTGATAACTCACGATGAGTGAGGCGATGCGCAGATCGTAAAACTTCTTTCCCATGAGGATGAAGTGAATAGCTCTGACAAGTTTTCGGGGCGCTTTGAACTCGGGCTATGAGCCAATCAGCCCCTTCGGTTCCGGTCGCAGCTCACCCTAAGATCGGCTACTCGATATTCGACATAGAGATTCACGCCCGCCCATCGTCGCCCCAAGATGTTGCTCGTTATTTACCCGCGTCGTATGCCGCGCGCTACCTCGATGGTTTTCTTGGCGATAGCACGCCGAATTTGGACCAACGCGGCGGGAATGATCGCGAGGACGCCGATGCATCGGATGGTTGTCCGGCGGCGAGTAATCCGGAGCTGATCGCGCGCCAACTCTTGGATCCTTACGGGATCGAGTGGGCGATTTGCACGGGGCCGATCTACAATTTGAGCACGATTGGCGACACCGACTACGCGGTCGCGTTGGCCACTGCTTACAATCGTTGGCTGAACGAAGACTTTGTGCCGCGCGATCCGCGTTTCTATGGCGTCATCAATGTGGCGATGCAGGATCCGCGCGCGGCCGTGAAAGAGATCGAGCGTTGGGCCGGGCATCCGCGCATGAGCGAGGTGTTCATCGGGAGCGCTGGCGTCGTGCCGTTGGGGCATCGTTCGAATCACATCGTTTATGAAGCGGCGGCCGCGAACGGGTTTCCCGTTGCGACGCACTCGACGATGGAAGGCCGCGGGATCACCGGCACGCCGACCGGCAACGGCTACTGTTCGCGCTACATCGAGTATCACACCGGCCTCGCGGCGAGCGCGTTGACCAATGTCGCGAGTCTCGTGTGCGAAGGCGTGTTCGCGAAGATTCCGAATTTCAAATTCGTGTTGCTCGAGTTCGGGATTTCTTGGGCGCAACCGCTGATGTGGGCACTCGATCGCGAGTGGAAACATCTGCGTTCGGAGATGCCGCTGCTGAAGGAACTGCCGAGCGAATATCTTAAACGTCAACTATTCTATACGACGCAACCCATCGAGGAGCCCGAGAACACGCGTGACTTGGTGCAGACGTTCCACGCGGTGAATGGAGATAACCAAATCATGTTCTCCAGCGATTATCCGCATTGGGACTTCGATAACCCGGTCGTGATTCTTCCCGGTCGCGACAACGCCGCCCTGAAACGCCGCATCCTGCGCGACAACGCGCTCGCTCTCTACGGTCAACGCCTCGGTCTCAAATGAGCACAGACACTTCTTCTACTCCCGTTCGGACTCGTAAACTTGTGCCTGCAGGCGCGGCTGATCTGCCGATTGGCGGGCGTCGCATCGTGCCGGTGGGCGCGTATTCGGTCGGCGTTTTTCGCCTCGAGACCGGCTACTACGGTATCGTGAATTACTGTCCGCACGAAGGCGCGGATCTTTGCAAAGGTCGTCTCACGGGCACGAATCTGCACACGGATAAACTGTCGCATTACGAGTGGGGCTGCGAGGGACGGATTCTGCGCTGTCCTTGGCACAAGTGGGAATTCGATCTCATCACCGGACAGCATCTCGCCGATCCTAATTTCCGCGCGCGCACCTATCGCGTCATCGAAAGCGAAGGCCGGTTAACCATCGAACTCTGACCCTATGGATACCTCTCAACTCAAATTTTTCGACGCCGACGTTCATATTCGCTGGGACGATGATGCGACCATCGCGGCGCGCTTGCCGCAGTCGTGGAAAGAGCGTTGGCAGATCGGGGCGGGCCACACGCAAGCCGGAGTGCGCATTAATCCAAAGTTCTACAATCCGCTCGAGCCCTTCGGCGCGACGTCGTTGCGCACGGTGGGAAAACAAGCCGTCGCGACGCCGGCCGAGCTCGAGCAAAAGTGGTTGCAGCCACACGGCATCGACGGCGCGTTGGTGAGCGTTTACGACGGGCCGAATATTTCGACGTTCGGCGATATGGATTATCCGTTGGAAGTCACCCGCGCGGTGAACGACTGGGTGGCTGAAGAGTGGCTGGATAAATCGCCGGCGCTTTACGGGACGATCCTCGTTGCCACACAAAATCCGGAAGAGGCGGCGAAAGAGATTCGTCGCGCAGCGAAACACGCGCGGATGGTGCAAGTGATGTTGCCGACGGGCAGCATGTTTCCTTACGGCAATCGCCGTTTCTTCCCGATCTATGAGGCGGCCGTTGAATGCGGCGTGGCGATTGCGATTCACTCGGGCACGGAAGGGATGGGCACGAGTCCGGCGCCGACGCCTTGCGGCTGGCCGGGCACGTTGTCGGAGTTGCGCGTGACACGTTCGACGACGTTTCTTGGCCATCTCACAAGCATGATCACTGAGGGCGTGTTTGTGCGCTTTCCTGAATTGCGAGTGATCGGATTGGAGGTCGGCGTGGCTTGGTTGTCCGCGTATCTGTGGCGCTTCGATAAGAACTACAAAGGACTCCGCTCGGAGTGCCCGTGGTTGAAAGAACTCCCGAGCGAATACACGCGACGCTTCTTCCGCTTCGGCACGCAATCCGCCGAGCCGGGCGAGCCAGCCTCAGAGTTCTGGCGTTTGCTCGGTTCGAATCGTTTGGATGAAACGTTGATGTTCTCGAGTAACTATCCGCGTTGGGATCACGATACGCCGGTCACGTCACACGTGATGGCTTCGGCGGACCCCGCGAAGATCGAGCGACTCAAGATCGGCGTCGCGCGCGAGACCTTCCCAAGATTTCGTTGATTCCTGCGGGCTGATGCAACCAGTCTGAATTAATGAAACGCGGAAAAAAGAAGACGCAGTCTCCTCGTCAAACAGGGGACGACGGATTTGACGCTCCGCGTTCGTATGACTGGAACGCGCTGCGTTGTCGGCTGCTGTGGTGTTACCGCAACAAGCCGACGACGATCAGTGGTTCTTTTGAGACCATGAACTTCATTCTCTGGTATTTGCTGGAGGGTGAAGTTGAGGTGACGGCGGCGTCGGGCCCGCCGCTCACCGCAAAAAAAGGCGAGTGGATGGTGCTCGTGCCAGGACTCGGACGACGTGGACAAACGTTCGCGCCGAATTCGAAGATTATCTCGATCCACTTTTCTGTGGAAGTGGGTTCAGCCAAGTGGACTGGGCCGTCGGCCGCAGTTCTCGGGAGTAATGCGGAATTAATGGCTGCCGCCGAAGGGTTGGAAGCATTTACCTATCGCAAAAATTCGCGGGGCGTGGCGCCGGGTGGTCCGATTTTGCCGATCGCGAGTCTGGACGAGCAGATCGAGGTGCAATTGCACATTTGGAGTTTTTGGAAAACGCTGGCGCGATTGCTGAGTGGCGCCGGGATTCGTTTGCGGGCGCCCGATCTCACGCATCCGGTCATGGCGAAGAGTATGGCGCTGATTGAGAGTTGGCCGATGGCGGCGAATTGGAATCGGCGCGAGGTGTCGCAAGTTGCCGGGGTGAGTGCGAGTCAGCTAGATCGCATCTGGCGCGAGACGTGCGGGCAGACGCCGTTTCAATACTGGAGCCAGCGTCGCCTGCTTTATGCATGTAGCCAGCTGCAACAGATGGAACGCGGCGTGAAGGAGATCGCTTACGATCTCGGCTTTGCGCACCTGTCGCAGTTCTCCAATTGGTTTCGTCGTTTCCAACACACCTCACCGCGCACCTATCGAAGCATGTTCTCGGGCTGAGTGGTGCTGGGGGGATTTCAGTGCGCAAAAAAACCGGCCCGAAGGCCGGCGTGAGAGAGGACGAGGATCGCGAGTTGCTTACGGATTCAGCGTGATTTCACGCATGAGTTTAATGCCGAGCACCTCGCGGATATCGACACGCTGCGTCGCGATGTTGAGACGGTTTTTCGCGTCGCCTTCAGCGGCGAGCACGACTTTTCCCCAGCGTTCGCGAACATTGTCCTGCTCGGCCATGTTGCGGGTCTCGGTCATCAACAGGATGTTGAAGTCGCTCTGGTTGGCCGGGTTCCCGAGAAGGATTTTGTAGTCGAGAATCAGACCTTCTTTGAGCAAACCGCGCATCACGGCGTCGAAGGTGCCGGTGATGCTTTTCAGATAAGCATCGACCATTCCGTGCTTGGCGCGGACCAGGGTGAGTTCCCAGACGGTGCCTTCGTTATACGTGGGCTTCTCTTCACTGGCGATGGCGTGCGAAGAAAAGAAGAAGACGGCGGTGAGGAGGGTGAGGAGGAGTTTATTTTTCATGGTAAGCAGAGAAAGAGAGAAGGGCTTGCCGACGAGTGTGTTGGTCTCGTCGGCAAAAAGGAAGCGTGTGGATTAGTGGGCGCGGACTTGTTGCGCGGGACCGTCTTGTTTGATGTATTCGCGAGGGAAGAAGCGATACGCGGCGAACAGCAGCGCAGAGCCGCCGACCAGATACGCCCACGCGAGACCGGAAAGGCCAGCGCCGAGATCACCGCCTTGTTTCAGGGCGCCGAGGATAATCGGAGCCAGCGAGCCGATGATGAACGAGAACGCGACCATCAGACCGGCCGCGGTCGAGTGGAAGCGGCGCGGCACGACGTCGAACAACGACGCGTAAATGTTGGAGTCGAACAGACCGCGGCAGAAACCGAAACCACCGAGAGCCACGTAGACGACGGTGAGGCTGTCCGAGGCGCCCATGAAGTAGAGCGACGGAATGCCGAGCAGGAGCGCGCAGCCGGCGAGATTCAGGCGGAAGCGCGGATATTTTTTAGCGAAGGTGTCGGAGAATTTGCCGCCCAACATGACGCCAACGAATGCGAAGATCTGGTTGTAGAAAACGCTGAAGAAACCGGCGTTCGCGAGCGTGAGGTTAAAGTTCTCATGCAGATAGGTCGGCATCCACGAGAGGTAGCCGATGCTCACAAACGTTCCGAGGCCGAGCACGAGTGAAAAGGTGACGGCGGTTTTGATCTTAACGAGAGTCTTGACGACTTCTTTGACCGGGGGCTGCTCTTCCGCGACGACGGCTCGAACCGAGTGCGAACGCTTCATGCGGAAATACATCGCGGCGGAAAGAAATACGCCAAGTCCGCCGAAGACAAAGAACGCGGCTTTCCAGCCGTAGAGAGTTCCCAACCAGCCGGCCATAAAGCCGCCGCCGATCGTGCCGACGTAGAGTGCGGATTGGTGAATCGCGAGCGCGAGGCTGCGCGATTTGGTATGATGTTCGCCGATGAAGGAAACCGCTGCGGGCACGTAGAGCGCCTCGCCGACGGCCGTGGCGATACTGCGAATGGCGATGAATGAAACGATGCCTGTCGCGAAACCGCTGAGAACCGTCGCGACACTCCAGGCGGCCAGACTGAGCACGATAATGATGCTGCGCGGATGACGGTCACCGAGCACGCCCGCGATGGGAAGCACGAGCGCCATCGTGACGACAAAGGTTGACCCGATAATGCCCGCTTGGACGTCGGTGAGCCCGAGGTCGGCTTTGATGAGCGGAAGCACCACATTGAAAATCTGGCGGTCGGCCTGATTCATGATGTAGGCGAGGAAGAGCCATCCAATGATTTCCCATTGGTAGGGAATCAGAGGGGCGCGAGGCCGGCTGGGCGGTGGATTTCGTCATGGAGTTCTAAGCGGTGTCGCGAGCTGCGAGCGTCGAGTTTCGGAGATGAGAGCCAAAAAGGAAAAATACCGAGCAGCGAAAGAGGCTGCTCGGTATTCGTGTTGGTCAGGCGTCGGTTAGAAGGTCGCTTTCAGCGCGAGCGTATAGGTCGTGCCGATGCGGAGGTGATCCTGGAGGGTCGGGCCGCTCGGCGGAACCAGCTGCATGTGGATGTAAGGCGCGTCCGTCACGTTGCGTGCGCTGAGGGAGAGCGAGAGGATGCGGGAGAGCTTCCAGCCTGCGCCCGCGTCGACCTGCGTGCGCTGGTAGCGATACGTCGCGCCGGTGCTCGTGGTCGGGAAGCTGTCGGTCCAGTTCGCATTCACGTAGGCGTTAAAACGGCGGAAGTGATACGAAAGACCGCTGTTCACAGCGTGAGGAATCAGCATCGTCTTCAATTCGCTGGCGTAGGAGCGGGTGTAATTCGCGCGAACGTTGAAGCGTTTGAAGGCGGAACCGAGGAACGCGAGGTTTTGGTTGTAGGAGAACTCGAGCGAGCGGACCTGCACCTTGCCCGGCGTGTTGGCCGAAGTGATGAAGCGATAGCCATCATACTCGCCACCGGTGTAACCGAAATCGGCCGCTGTGAGCTCACTCGCGTTGATCAGGTCGGTGACATTATTCTGGTAGATCGCGACGCTGAACTCACCGACACTCTTCGTGTAGTAAGCGAGGCGTGCGGCGATGTTCTCGGCGGTTTCCGGCTTCAGATTGAGGTTGGGGGCGGTGACGGTTTGGTTGTTGTCATTCACGACCCAGACCCCGGCCAGGTTGTTGTAACTCGGGCGACGGATGGTGCTGCTGTAGCCGACGTGCAATTCGAGATCTTTGATGATCTCGTAGCGGACCGAGGCGCTCGGGAAGAAGTTGTCGTAGTCGCCACGACGGTTCACGCGCGGGCGGGAGAAGAACTGATACTCGATGCCAGGAATCGTGCTCGCGATACCCGTCGAGGCGGTGACCGTGTAACCGGCGGCGATGACTTCAGCGGACGAGAGGGAATCGGGTTCGAGCACGCTCGTGCTGGTGTCCTCGTAACGGAGACCGGCGCGGAACGTGAAACCGCGGTATTGCGAGGTGCCCATCAAGTAAGCGGCGTCGATGCGTTCCTTGAAGTTACGATTACGCACCACGTGGGTGTTGTAGTAGTCGGTCGCGTTCGAGGAATTGACGAACATCTCCGGGTTCGTTCGGAACAACTTTCCGAGATCAGCGAGGTCTGGCATAAAGATGTTACCGCCGGAGATCGAGGTCACTTTGACGTTGGTATTGCCGAGGTCCCACGGGAATTCGGAGACGTAGTCGCCGTAGTTCGCACCTTGGAAGGTGTAGCGGTCGAGGGCGCGTTCGTCGGTGAAAATACGTTTTTCCTGGCGGGACTTCAGACCGGTCTTCCACACGATCGGAACGCCGAACTTGGTGGCGAAGGTCACGTTCGTTTGCGCCGTGATGAACTCGGCGTTGGAGAAACGGCTGTCCTTGGCGATGATCGACGGCTTGCTGAACGACGAGCCCTGCGAGATGTCCTTGCCGGAGATTTGGGTGATTTTCCAATCAGGCGAGAGCGTGTGGAGCGGGCGGCTGGCCGTGAAGTTGACGTTGGTTGCGACCGGACTATTGAGCGTTTGGAGGGTGCCGCGCTTGTCGAAGTTTTCATACCAGCTGTCGGAGCTGGAATAGGAGAACGCGCCGTCCCAGGTCACATCGCCCTTTTTATATTCGAACTTCGGGGTGAGGGTGATCGTCTCGCCCATCTTCGAGATCGAGACCGGATTGACCGTAATTTGCGCGCTCGAGGAGTTCGTGGTGAAGCTGTGTTCCGGGTTGTCGCCGATGAGCGAGCGTCCGCCGGTAGTGGCGGTGACGGAGCGCTGCATGTTCCAGAGCTCGGAATAGTTGTAGATCGCGCTCATGGAGAGCACGAGATTCTCGGTGGCACGGAAATCCGTGGTGAGCGTGGTCGAGAAGCGGCGGTTGTGACGCGGCAGCTGCTGGAAGACGATCGACGTCGGCACTTGCGGGCGAGGATCGGCGACGGTGGGCGAGCGGTTATAGTTGATCGTGACGCGGCTGGAGTCCGTGTAGATGTTGGACTCGGAAACGTTGATGACGAAACCGAGACGGCGATTGAGGAGCACGTCCGAGTATTCGAAGATCCCGCCGGGCGTGTATTTATGGGTGCTGCTGTGATCGTTCGGGCCGTAGCTCTTGGAGAGCGTCATGGCTGAGTTGTGCATGGCCACGTTCGATTGGAGCACGACGCGGCGGCCCTTGCGATCGAAGGCGCGCTTTGGGCGAAGGTTGATTGTGCCGGCCGGAGCGTTGGCGTCGACGTCGGCGCTGATCGTGCGGGACACTTCGAGGGAATCCATGCTGCTCAGGGAAACCATTTCGAAGGACGCCGCGCGCGAGGTGTTGTCATTCGCGTCGGCGGCGCCGATGGCCATGCCGTCGACGGTGACCTGAGTGTATTCGGAGCCGAGACCGCCGAGACCGATGTTGCGGACTTCGCCGTTTACGGTGTCGAGACTGACGCCGGGCACGTTACGGAGGAACTCGCCGATGTTACCTTCGGCGTTGTCGCCGAAGACGTCGGAGGCGATGTGGTTGACGATGTTCAGCGAGTTGCGCTGTTCCATAATCGCCTTGGCGTTGCCCTCGCGTTCGCCGGAGACGACGAAGGTCTGGAGCACCATCGTGTCGTCGGAGCCGGCGAGATTGAAGTCGTGGCTCACCGTTTCACCGCTCGGCACCGTGATGGTGGCGGTGGTGGTCGGGTAGCCGATGTAGCTGATTTCGAGCGTGACTTCACCTGCAGGCAGATTCGCCAGGCGGTAGGAACCGCCGTCGCCGGAGCGAACGGTTTCGTTCGAGGGAAGCACGCGGATTTGTGCGCTGCGCACATATTCGCCTGTGGCGGGATTGAAGACGCGGCCGGTGATGGCACCGGGCGCGTTCGTATCGCTGGCTGTCGCAGCCAACGCCGTGCTCAACACGAGCAGGCAGGAGTAGAAGCACCGTTTAATCGGACTCATAACGTAGTGTTTGGGTGTAGGTCTTTTGGGTTTGATGGAAATGAACCTCAGCGCTGATCCGCGGAAGTCGGAGGCTGTGCGCCGTGAAGCGCTGAGAGTTCGCGGTAAAGTTCTGGATCTTGAGTGATGAGGTCCTTCATGCCGCGGAGTTGGCTGACGGAAACCCAAGGGAGCCAGAATTGGTGGCGGCCGACGCCGCGCGGGAGGCTGAAGCAGTAGTGCTCTTGCTGCCAACCGGGGCCGCGCAGTCCGAGATCACGCTCGGGAAGTTGAATGCCGGCTTTGGTGTTATGAAGAAGGATTGAAGCAACTTCGCGGTAGTGCGGGTCGCCGGTCAGACGGTAGAGTTTGGCAAAGCTCGCGACGTCGAACGCCATGTAAGCGTCGATTAACGAGTGGCCGGTCGCGATGAGTTGCATGCCGGTGGTTGGCACGCCGCGCTTCCATTGCAATTTGTCGGCCGGCGAATCATCCGGCATCGGGACGTTCCAGATATACATCCACGTTTCAGCCATCGCGGCGGCGGCTTTAGCGCGCTCCAACCAACGCGCATCCTTGGTGATGTCGTGGAGCGCGAGATAACCTTCGAGCGAGATCGTCGCCGCTTCTTTGTCGATGACGTCCGGATTGTCGATCGTGCCTCCGACAAAGCGGCCGACGTTTTGACCTTGGTTCCACGCGAACTCCGCGGTGCGGATTGCGACGTCGAGGTATTTTTGTTCGCCCGTGATGCGATAAAGCTGCGCGTAGAAAGGCACCACCATGAACGAGCCGGTCGGCGACGCGGACGTCACTTTGGCGGTGCGAGGCATCCACGAGCGGATGAAGCCACCGTTCGGATTTTCTTGGGCCAACAGCCAGTCGGCGAATTGACGAATCCACACAATCCAGTCGGCGTGCATGCGGCCGGCGCGTTGCTCGTCCTCGTAGGCGCGCATCAACGACTTCATGTCGTCCGTGAAGCAACGCAGGAAAAGCTCGTGATCGATTTTGTAGCCGCCTTGGGAAGTCGCGAATTCGCCGCTCTTGTGGAAGAAGCCTTCGCCGGACGGCGGAGCCATGGGAATGCGCACGAACGAATCGATCGACTTTTCCGCTTTGCGACGAAGTTCGGCGCCGCGCGCGGAGTGGTCGCGGTTAGACTCGGCGAGCATCATCTCAGCGGAGCCCAACGCGTAGCCGATGAAGCCCATAATCGTCTTGGTGACTTCGCGTTCCTTTTGTCCGGGAATCGCCCAACTGATGATTTGCGTGCCGGCGCGATCCTCGTGTTCCAACGTGTTCAATGCGATCACGTCGACCACGTGATGCCAGATCGCGCTCAGGTTTTGCGGGTTGGTCTGGGGTTGGAGTTTGCTCCATGCCCAACGCCACGACGTGGACATGTGCTCGGTGAAGCCATCGGCGCGATCGAAACGGAACGAAACTTCGTAGCGGTGCGAGAAGCCATCGCGGATCGGGTGATAACGACGACGCCACGCCGCGTGGGCGGTCGCGTGTTCGCTGGATTTTCTTCCGTAACTGATTTGTCCCTCTGAGCCGGGAAAGAGAAAACCGAGCTGGATGCGTTGCCCATTTTTCCTGAGCGCCGATGGCGCCAAACGCGAAACGCTCGTCCGCGCGTGATGCGTGAGAAAAATCATTGCCTTCTGCGTGCGTGGTAGCGCCGTCGGGTGAAGAATTTAACACGGCGAGCGTCGAGCCGTCGGCAAACCGCGCGCTCAAGAGGGGCGCGGGTAAACGATCTTCGCGGATCCACACCGAATAATCACCGGCGGTGTAATAGTTTTCTGCGCCGAAGGAGTTTTTGCGCAGATAGGCGAAATTTCCGTAGATCGTGCCTGGCGAAAAACCATTCCACGTCTGGCCAGCGCAAGGGTTGATCCAATTCGAACGTGATCGAGGTCCGAAAACCGCCGGAAGCGTCACCTTTAACGGTGACGGTGCGAACAAGACGAATTTCGTTTTCGCTCGGGATCCACTGATCGACGAACTCGAAGCGTTGACCTTTCGCGCCGGTGATCGAGCCGCGACCTTCCCACGCCGCGCCGCGTTCGGCCAAGGCCTCGTAGGATCCGTGAAGCGCGGTGTAGCTATCGGTTGAGTCGTCCCAGACTTCAACTTGGAGCGGCCTGAGTTGAGTGACATCGGCCAATCCGTTTCCACGCACGCGGAGGCCAAAGGAGCCATCGTCGTTGCGCGCCGGTTCCGGAGCGATGGACGCGGCGAGGGCCATGACGCTCCCCGCCAAAGCGACGAACGAGGAAAAGCAGACGCGAATGGCAGTTTTCGAAATCAACATGAGGTAGGAAAATTGGGGGTGGGCTGGGTAACGGGGTAAGAGCGCACGGAGTTGGAGGCCATTTGGCACATCTAAATACTTAATGATTTTGACTGAAATGTTGCTTCTCATTGGCCGGAAACGGCGCGAATTTGCTGAATCTTCCCGGCCGAATTTCGCGATCGCGGACACGGATTTTTTAAGCCGACTAAACGCGGGCTGAGTCAGGAATGAACGATTCAGCCAGTTGCGCCGGCCACTGGCACTTCTATTCGCATCGCATCGTCAGATTTCACTCTGGAGGAGCGTATTGATTAACTTGATAACTATGCTCACGGCTCCGCCGCCCGATGCGTTTTCAGTCGCTTTAAAACGGGCGTGGAGGAGCGGATTTTTCGGGCGGATTTAGGCAGAGAAAACTGCCTCCAAAAAATAGGCAAAAGGGCGCGCGGGACGGCGCCCCGGTTGGAAAAAGTGAGCTTGCCTAGAATGCGCGGGCGGTGGCTAAAGGAAATTTTTTATGAGTGAACTCGCACTTCAAAACCTGCACACCAAAGACAATCCGTATCCAAGCAAACTGCGTGAAAACCGGCGGCTGAACAAACCGGGATCGCAGAAGGAAACCCGCCATTTCGTCGTCGATATCGCGGGCTCCGAACTCGACTACAAAGCGGGCGATTCGCTTGGTGTGTTCCCTGCGAATCGATCGGAAGAAGTGGATGAAATTCTTCAACGCTTGGGTGCCACCGGCGACGAACCGGTATCGCCCGCCATGCTGAAACTGACTGAACCAATCTCGCTGCGCGAGGCCCTCACGAAGCGGCTCGCGCTCGCCAAAACCGACCTCGAAATTTTTGGAGACGTTGGCGTCTAAAGTGACGGATATCTCCGAGAAGGCGACGTTGGCGATGCTCCTGTCGGCGGAGAAAAAAGCGGAGCTGCCTGCTTTTCTCGAGGCGCGCGAGTTTGTTGATCTGCTCGCTGAATTTCCGAGCGCAAAGGTGACTCCGCAGGAGCTCGTCAATCAGATGCGTAAGCTGATGCCGCGTCTCTACTCCATCGCGTCGTCTTCAAAAAATGCATCCGACCGAGGTTCATCTCACGGTGGCAGTGGTGCGCTATGAAACCAACCGGCGTTCACGGGTCGGGGTCGCGAGTTCATTTCTGGCCGACCGCGTCGAGTTAAATGAAACGCCGGTGCCGGTCTTCGTTTCTTCCTCGCACTTCGGGGTGCCAAGCGATGGAGCGAAGGACATTATCATGGTTGGGCCGGGGACGGGCGTGGCGCCGTTTCGCGCGTTTATGCAGGAACGCGTGGCGACGGGTGCGACGGGAAGAAATTGGTTGTTCTTCGGTGACCAGCGTCGTGCCACGGACTTTCTCTACGAAGAGGAATGGCTGGCGTGGCAATCGAGCGGCCAGCTCGCACGCCTCGATCTCGCGTTTTCGCGCGATCAAGCGGAGAAGATCTATGTGCAGGATCGCATTCGCGAAAAGGCGGTCGAGTTATGGGCTTGGATTCGTGGGGGCGCGCACTTCTACGTGTGCGGTGACGCAAAACGCATGGCGAAGGACGTGGACGCGGCGCTGCATGAAGTGATCGCGCAACAGGGAGGGATGGACGCTGCTTCGGCGATCGAATACGTTAAGCAGATGAAGAGGGACAAGCGGTATCAACGGGACGTTTATTGAGCGGGTTTGACTTGTTCACACGCGGCGCGACGCCTCCGGGCGTTGCGCGGTGTGAGTGACAAGTTTTCGCTCATGGTCGTGAAGTGAATCGATCTGACAGGGACAGGCACTCGCGTGTGATCGTGGAGTGCCCAGATGTCGTTTGGCTCAGACTTTCCGTTGCCCACCTTTTTTTTCTTATGTGCCCAAAGTTCGTAGTTGGTTTGCGTAGTGTTGCTTTAATTGTGGTTACGATGATGCCGTTTGTGAGCGCATCAGCGACTGATCCGAAAGGGCCTGCGGGTGAGATCCCTCTGAAAGCGACACGAAACGCATTGCTGGATGCGTATGTTCGTCTTGGGCCGCAGGGCGGAGTGATTGCGATTAACGGAGTGATTGAATTGCCGGAGGATTTCACTGCACCCAAGCATGACGGGGTGGTGACAATAGTGGGAGGGAACGGCAATGGATCTGAGAGGGTGCCGGGTGGCCGATTAGTGCTTAAGGGAGATTTGTCGTTGGGTGGGCCCACGCGTTTCACGAATGTCGAGATCGTCAACGCGACCAAAGATGCGACGATTATCACACGGGCGCAGCCTTTGTGGATCGCCAGCGGAGTGACCTGCGTTCCGAACGGGAACGGGCTTTATCCGTCGATCGCAGGAGCCCCGCATGAAGTCGGGGCAGGCGGCCGCGTTGAGGTGACGATCGACTCTGGGGAGTGGGAAAATGTGACCGGGGCTTCCGCCAAGAACAGCACGCAAACGAGCGGCACGATTCGGATCGTAGTGAACGGAGGCACTTTCAGGAAATTCAGTGCTGTGGGTTCCGCGCAGCACTCCGGGGATGTCGCCGTTACAATTAATGGGGGAGAATTTTTCGGTGGCGTGAACGTGCTCGCCGAGGCGGGTTCGCCGGCTGTGGACGGTGAGGTGGCGCTGACGATCACGGGAGGAACCTATTATAACGAGATTGCGGCATCGCGTAATTCGAACGCGTCAATGCGTGGCAACTACACACTCACGATTACCGGTGGAAATTTTGCATCGCTTGTCGAAATGCGTGGGGCGGCCAACCTAAACGGAGGGGCGACGTCACAATTGGTTGCGAATGCGGAGCTGCTTGACCGCCCGAATATCGGGCAGTTGTCCTTTGGAAATCCGCTAATCGAAGGCGCGGATCCGTGGGTGTTTTTACACGAGGGATTTTATTACGCGACCTCGACGGGTGGCTCACGTTTGGTTGGGCGCAAAGTCGCGAACTTGCCGGATCTTGGGCACGCGGAAAAGACGACGATTTTTGCACCGAAGGCAGGCCAGCCATATTCACGAAATTTGTGGTCGCCGAAAATTTATTACCTGAGTGAAGAGCGTTTCGGCAAGGATGCAGGATTTTACCTCTACTTCACGGCGAACGATGGCTCTGGCCGTTCCGCGCTCGATCATCGCTTGTTCGTCGCGCGGTCACTCACAGGATCGCCTCTTGGCCCTTACGGTTCGCCTGAGGATGCCACTCCACATGTGCCCGTGCGCGTCGCGAGTGAAAATGGAGTTGGATTTAACGATGAGTGGGTAGCTGGGCCGAAGGTCCTACACCACGGTGGCAAAAATTACTTGATTTGGGTCGGCCGTTTTGGCGGACCTGAATCGAAGAAGGTGGGAGATCACCGTCAGTTCCTCGCGATCGATGAATTGATCACCCCGTGGACCGTGGCTGGTCGACCCGCGATCATTTGTTTACCTACACTTCCTTGGGAAAAACATGGGGCGGGCATCACCGGCAAAGGCGACCAGCGACGGATGCTGCCGGAGGTGGTGGAAGGTGGAACACCGGTGGTCGCGGACGATGGCACGTTGTATCTGCTCTATGCGGCGAGCGGTTATTGGACTCCGTATTATGCGATCGGTCTGATGAAATTGGCCGGCACCGACCCGATGAATCCCGATCATTGGATAAAGTCTCCAGCGCCCGTTTTTAAGGCGTCCAAAGAAATCGTGGGCTCGGCTAATGCGTGTTACGTGTCGTCTCCAACAGGAGAATCACACTGGGCAATTTATCACGCCTATGTCGGGCAGAAAACCATTGGTGTCCCGCGGCAATTATTTGCGGAGCCCTATGTCGCCGATCACAAAACGATGACGATCGGGCAGGGCACCCCGGCTCCGTTGAGCACGACGATGAAAATTGAAGTGAACCCCATGCCTTTACGGAAAAAAATTAGAGATTTCTCAACCCTGCGTCCGTAAAAAAACCGACAGTGGTAGCGTCGCACATTCTAGTTAGCCTTTCCGTCTGGGATGTTTTATTTCCTGGGATGTAGCTGCCCTCTGCAGAGCGCAGGCTGATTGCCGTTAGTAAGGACTTAAAATTGTATGTGGTGAACGGTTGTTCAGCAGTCTGTATTCTGCACGCGTTCTTGCCCCCATCTGCGAGCAAAGGACGGTAGCCGCACGTGGGTGACGCTCAGCGTGTTTGGATTCGTGCGAGGGTTTCGGCGCGGATCGTGGCGATGGCGGTTTGGGTGTCTTCGCTGGCGAGCAGGTGACGGGCGATTTCCCTGCCCAGCATCAAGCCGGCTTGCGTGTCGGTGGGATAATGCACGCCGCCGATGATGCGTGACCACATCGTCTCCTCCACAATCGCCTCAAAAATTGCCGCTTTGTCCGGAAACGCAGCGCCCAGAAGCGCGGCCCAAATCGCGCTTTCGGCGGAGTGCCCGCTCGGGTAGGACGAGTTGCTCGGTTTGTTGACGCAGGGCTGAACACGTATGTCACGCTGGTAGGGCCGGGCGCGATCCCATGAGGATTTGGCGCGCTGACGATCGCCGGGCGGCTTTGTTCGCGGATCATTTTGTAAATTCCGGCCGTTTCGGGAAGATTGTCGGGATTGAAGTCGGGGCCCCACGCCGCGGCTCCCATCAAAAATAAGGAGTGCGCCGCCAATTCCTGCGCGCGGGCGATCTGCGACGGGGTGCGATCGCTTTGAAAGCGGAGCACGACGGCGAGATCGGCTTGTCCGGCGGGCGAATCATCCGCGGGTGGAGCGGGCAGGGCCGCGCGGAACGAAGCGATATCGACTTTGAGGTAAACAGGTGCCGTCGCGGTGGTGGTCGCGGCGATGGCGGGCAAACTGAGGAACGCGAGTAGCGTTGCCTTGGCGAGAACGGAACGGAGGAACGAGCGGTCGAGGAATCGCATGAGTATGAACCGATGGACGAGTGAATGGGTAAAGAGTGGCGTGTCTACTTTCCGTGGCAGGCGACAGATCGCAGCCGAAAATTTTCTCTAGAGCGGGAGCCACGCCGTGTGTCGCAGGCAAGGAGAGCGGCAGAGAGGTCGCAATGGCTAATTGTGCCGCGTCGCGTAAATCAGTGATGTCCACGGGATGGGCGCTGATTCGGGGCGGTATTTTTCTCAGTGGTGGCGGGCTGAGAAGCGAGTATATGGCGTGTGGCTATTTTAGCGTGCGCAGGCGAAGTATTGATGAGCGGATGCGTGTTCTGCTCAAGAGAATTGCCTGACGCATAGCACCGGGTTCCGACCGCTGGGAAAATGCCCGCGGAAAGCCTATGATGGCGCCGATATGCGAACTGATTTCGCGCAGGGCAAACGATGCAGCCGCCGCAGTTGGGGGTGGCTTTCAAGGAGTGCGAAACTGAACGGACACGATGCGAGCGTCGCATTTGTATATGTCCGCTAAACGCCCATCCGCAGAGGGTCCACCGCTGGCGCCGATGTCGAAGCGGGAGCGTGCATTTCACCCGCGCACAGCTCATCGGGATGCCGCTGATGGCGTTGATTCCATTGTTTGCCGTGCTTGGTCGATTTGATGCCCACGAAAAACGCGTCGGAACGAGCCGGGATGTGATCCTGATGGTTGAACATGCACCGCGCGTGCGTTACGGGCATCCTTCGCAATTCAAGGTGCGAGTGCGGGCGGTCGACGGTGAGGCTGCGGGAAATATCACCGTGAAAATCGATTCCTCCTATTTCTCGAAGTTTATGGATGTTTCGATATTTCCTTTGCCGAGTGAAATCGGCGGGGACTCGCACGTTTTCGTTCTGCCCGCCTCGGACCAGGAACAATTAATCGTCCTCGAACTTGAACCCCAAGGCTACGGTCGCGCGCGCGGGACCGTCACGGCAAGCGTTGCAGGCGCCGGATCTCCGGCGCTCGTTTCGCTCTCAGCCTTCCTGCTTCCCTAAACGCTGTCGCCATGGAAACAGTGTTTCGAGTCACGTTCGTTTATCTTTTTATTCTCCTGGGATTGCGGATTCTCGGTAAACGCGAATTCAGCAAACTGTCCGCGCTGGATTTGATCACGTTGCTCTTGGTGCCGGAACTGGTGGCGTCAGCGATTATTCGTGACGATTATTCCCTCACCAATGCGTTGGTCGCGGTGGCCACGCTTTTTTGTTTGGTGTTTCTGGTCTCGATTGTGGCGCATCGATTTCGTGGTGCAGAGCGGCTTTTTAACGGAGCTCCATCATTGCTGGTTGCACGAGGGAAAATTTTATTCCGCAACTGCGATCGGGAGCGCATTTCCGTGGAGGAGTTGTTCGCCGAAATGCACAAAAGCGGACTCGAGTCACTTGAGCAGGTGCGGTGGGCGATTTTGGAAGTGGATGGAAAAATATCGATCGTGCCCGAGCGATAAACGTGTGAATCAAGAGCGACGATTGTCGGACCGGACGGGGCCGGATCTGTGTCTTTGCTCTACTGTTGGACTGAGGAATGATTTGTTTCATTTCGACAGAGCTGGCTGAGTGCGGACGCCATCAGCGGTGCCTACCCCACGACCACATTGTGATGCACTCGCCGATTGTCCGAACCTCTTTCCCTTCTGCTGTGATTCCCTACCTCGATCCCGAACAGCCTGCGGAGTTGCGTATCACCGATTTGATCGGGCGCCTGACGCTTCCGGAAAAAATCAACCAACTCGTCCACGAAAACAATGCGATCGAGCGCCTGAATATTCCCGCCTACAATTGGTGGAACGAAGCGTGTCACGGCGTTGGAAGGAACGGGCGGGCGACGGTGTTTCCGCAGGTGATCGGGTTGGCGGCCACGTGGAATCGCGAACTCGTGCGCCGGGTCGCGGCGGCGACCTCGGACGAGGCGCGTGCGAAGCACCATGCGGCCGGGCGAGCGGTCGGCACGGACTGCAATATCAGGGGCTCACGTTCTGGACGCCCAATATTAATATATTCCGCGATCCCCGCTGGGGGCGCGGCCAGGGACATTTGGCGAAGATCCTTATCTGACCGGCGAGCTGGGTTTGCAGGTGGTTCGCGGTTTGCAGGGTGACCACGAAAAATACCTCAAGGTTGCGGCGTGCGCGAAACACTTCGCCGTTCACTCTGGTCCGGAGGACGAGCGGCATTCCTTCGATGCGCGACCCACGCCCAAGGACCTTGCGGAAACCTATTTCCCGGCGTTCGAAAAACTCGTGCGGGGCGGCGTGGAAGCAGTGATGGGTGCTTACAATCGCGTTTACGGTGAACCCGCGTGTGGCAGTCAATTTCTTCTTCAGGAAACGCTGCGTCAGCGCTGGGGGTTCCGCGGTCATGTCGTCTCCGACTGCGGAGCGATCGAGGATTTTCATCTGCACCACAAGGTCACGCAAAACTCCGCCGAGTCCGCCGCGCTCGCGGTGCGCAATGGTTGCGATCTCAATTGCGGTTGCACGTTCAACGACCTGTCGGTGGCGGTGCGCGACGGTTTGGTGAGTGAAGCCGAGATCGACACGAGTTTGCGGCGTTTGCTCGCGACGAAGTTTAAGCTCGGCCTCTTCGACCCGGCGGACCGCGTGCCATTCACTTCGATTTCGCCGAGTGTCATTGACTGCGATTCGCACCGTGCCTTGGCGCGCCGGGCCGCCGCCGAATCGATCGTCCTGCTTAAAAACGCAAACCAGACGCTGCCGCTCGCGTCATCGCCGGCCAGCATGCTGGTGGTCGGTCCGACCGCCGCAAATATCCCCGCGCTGCTCGGAAACTATTACGGCGTGAGTCCGCGCATGGTGACCTTTATGGAAGGACTGCTCGCGCGCGTGCCGGAAGGATGTCGGTTTAAATATCGCGTCGGCTGTCCGTTGTCGCAACCCGGTGCGCCCGGCGTGAATTATACTTTTGGCGCGGCGGCGATGTCGGAGGTCGTGGTCGTGTTTCTTGGTCTCGATCCGTCACTGGAAGGCGAGGAGGGCGACACGGTGGCATCGCCGGTGGGTGGCGACCGCGTGCGCATCGAGCTTCCGGATAATCAGCGCGTTTTTCTCCGGGAGCTTCGGCAGCATTCTAAAAGACTCATTCTGGTGCTCACGGGAGGCAGCGCGATCGCGATTCCGGAGGAACACGAAATTGCGGATGCTGTGTTGCAGGTGTGGTATCCGGGGTGTGAAGGCGGCCACGCGCTCGCCGATGTTTTGTTTGGGGATGTGGCCCCTTCGGGTCGGTTGCCGGTCACGGTGCCTCGTAGCACGGAGGATCTGCCGGCGTTTAACGATTACTCAATGCGCGGCAGAACCTACCGTTTTGCGGAGAAGGAACCGCTGTATCCCTTCGGCTTCGGTCTCGGTTACGCCACGCTCTCGTATGGAGAACTCGCGCTGAGCCGCTCACGCCTCGATGAGACGGGTTCGGTGGAGGTGAGTGTGCGAATCAAAAACACGAGCGAGCGCGACGCCTTGGAAACGACGCAGTGTTATTTGATTCCTCCGCGTTCCGCAGAGGCGCCGAAGGCAACGCTGTTGGATTTTAAAAAAGTTTCGGTGACTGCGCGCAATTTCGCGACGGTCACTTTCACGCTTCACGCCGCGCAATTGAGGCAAGTCGATGCCGCGGGCCGCTGGAGCTGGATGCCTGGTGAATACCAGATTGTCGTCGGAGCGGCTGCTCCGGGCTCGCGGGCCCAACTTTTGGGCTCGCCGGCTCATGCCGTCGCTAAACTCACGTTGGTTTGATCAACCATTCCGTTTCGCATCGCTGCAAATTTCGCCGAATTAGCATTTTGATACTATTGTTAGACTGATGGCGGCTTTGCTTTTTGAATTTCACTTCGGTTAGTTGCCCGCGTCGCTTCCAGCTTCCCCTTGAAAACGCTGTCAGCAACCCCGCTCTTACCCTCACTGCCAGCCACACACCCTTTCGCCTGTGGCCCGCGACCTTGGCCGGGTCGCCAGAAAATTCCCCACTAAACCTCAGCTACCATGCAACTCCCCATGAAACGTGCCCGCATCACTGCGCGGAATTCAAAGGCCATGCTGGCCTTCTCCGCGCTCGTGGTCGCCGCTTACCCCCAAGTCGCGCCCACTCCCTCGCCTGCATCCAGCAACGAGCGTTCCAATCGAAGCGTCCCTGTCACCAACTCCGCGACAGGCGAGGACGAAACCATTGTGCTGTCGCCGTTCGAAGTCACCGCGGAGCGTGACACCGGTTATCAAGCCACGGAAACGTTGGCCGGCACCCGCATTCGCACACAGCTCAAAGATGTGGGTGCGGCGATTTCGGTCATCACGAAGGAATTCATGAATGACATCGGCGCGACCGATACCACGACGTTGCTGCAATATACGGCCAACGCCGAAGTCGGCGGCACACGCTCCACTTATGCAGGTTTGGGCAACGGCACGACCGTGAGCGAACAATCCTCACTCGCATCGCCTTCGTCGAACAATCGCGTGCGCGGATTGAGTGCAGCGGATAACACGCGTGATTTCTTCGTCTCCGATATTCCGTGGGATGGATACAACATCGATCGCGTCGATATTCAGCGCGGTCAAATTCCATTCTCTTCGGTTTGGGCAAACCGGCGGGCATCATTAATGCTGCGCTGCGCAACGCCGAGTTCCGCGACCAGAATAGCGTCGAATATCGTTTCGGTTCCTTTGGCAGTCAACGGGCCTCGCTTGATATCAACAAACAGTTGCTCGACAAAAAACTCGCAGTGCGCGTGGTCGGTCTTTGGGACCACGAAAAATTCCGTCAGGATCCTGCGTTCGAGGACGACGAGCGCATCTACGCCGCGGTGCGCTACGATCCGCAGTTATTTAAAAACAAATCCTTCCGCACGAGCATTCGTGTGAAATACGAACACGGCGAAATTAACGCCAATCGTCCGCGCCTCGTTCCACCGAACGATCACCTGTCTCCGTGGTTCCGTTCAACTGCCGTGAGCGCGTCCAATCCGTTTGGCGGCATGGGCAAACTCACGCTTACGAGCGGCTACATGGCGGAGCGTGAAGACAATCCGCCCATCGGTGGCGATGGCATGGGCCAGACGCGCGCGGCGGACCCCGATTACAATGCGTGGATCTCCGGCCGCGGCAATCAACAGCAGCCGTTTTACTTTACCGACGGCACCTCGGGACAGCTTTACCGCATTTATGGCGGTTATGTGAACAATGGTGCGCGCAATGCCGATGGTTCCGTGCGTTCGGCTTCGAGTAGTCTTGTCGGCTTGCGTTACTCGGGGGTTTTTTACGGCGTCGGCGGTTTGCCCGGTTATGCCACGAATGCGCGTTTGCCTGGCTATCAATACGGTCAGTATCGCGAGCAGACGCTCACCGATTCCTCGGTCTTCGATTTCTACAATCACTTGATCGACGGCCCCAACAAATGGGAAAACGAAAATTGGGACGCGTTTAACTTCTCGATTTCCCAGACCGGTTGGGACGATCGCGTCGGTGTCGAACTCAACTACGATCATCAGGAATACGATCGCGCCAATGAATCCTTCCTCGGCTGGGCACCGACGCTGGATATCGATATCCTTGGTCAGTTCCAGGATCTCAGCGCCAATCCGAATCTTGGTCGTCCTTATGTGCAGGGGGGCGGCAACGGCAGTTCTTATTCGAGTGAACGCGAATATGTGCGCGCTTCGCTGTTCGCCGAGTTTCGCTCATCGGATGTGTTCGACAGTCCCTTCCTGCGCAAGCTGATCGGCCTGCACCGTTTCAACGGCGTATATAGCGGAGAGGAATACCGCTCGGAAAATCGCAGCTGGAATCTCTATGGCACGAGCGCCGCGTGGGACACTTACCACGGTGCATCGCTGCCGTTCAATGATCGTCCGCCGATTGCGATGATCTATCTCGGGCCGTCGATTGCCTCGCTGAATTCCGCCTCGGGCGCGAACATTCCCGGCATCACTTCTCCGATCCAGCTGAACGACGGACCGCTTTATCACTTCAGCTCGCAATGGAACGCCAGTGTGCCCTTCAACGGTGCGTGGACGATTCCGCCGGCACTGGCCAACGTGTTTAATAACACCACAGGACTGCCCGCAGACCAGACCGCATTGCTGCAAAATTCCAATCCCGCGAACTACGTCGGTTGGAACAGCAACTACAACCTCGACATCCTGCGTTATGCCGACGGCGACCAGAGCCTCACGACCAATGCGGCGAAGGCGCTCCGCAAGACAAAATCCTACGCCGGCACCTGGCAGAGTTTCTGGTGGGATGGCGCGCTTGTCGGCACGCTCGGCTGGCGTTACGATGCGGTGCGCGGCAAGGACATCACCGCGCCGACCACGAGCAATCGGAATACGCTTAATCTCAATCCGTCGGTTTACACGCTGCCTGAAAACTACCTGAGCGAGATCAAGAGTCATTCGCTCAGCAAGGGCGCGGTGTTGCACATCAACAAACTGTTCTCGCGCGATCCGCTGCCGATCAATGTCAGCATTTCCTACAATACCTCGGATAACTTCGAAATCGCCGGCACGCGTCGCAACATCTTCGGCGACGTGTTGGATAATCCGACCGGCGAGACCGAGGATTTTGGCGTGCTGCTGTCGACCAAGGACAACCGCTACTCCCTGCGCGTCGTGAAGTATGAAGCGTCCGTCAAAGGCGCGAGCACCCAGATGAGTGGCATGAACATGTTTGGTAATATCATCGTGCACGGGCTGCGGTGGAGAAATGTGTTCCTCTACGATCTCAACGCCTACACGCTCGACACGGCCAACGGTTCCAATGAGTGGCGTTATAACTTCGATCCCGACACGGGCGAAACGCAGGACCAAGCCACCGCGCGCGAGAATGCCTCCATCGCCGCGTGGAACGAAATCCAGGCCGCGCTTCCGGCCCGTTTCTTCGAAGCATGGGGTTTCACGCCTCCGGCCAATCTTGCGAATCCGGATCCGGCGCAGGTTTACGCCTATGCGGAAAATCGTCCGCCGGTCGGCTTGACGATGACGTCCGATACGCTGTCGAAGGGCTATGAATTCGAGTTCACCGCCAACCCGACGCGCAACTGGCGTATCGCCTTCAACGCCTCGCGGACCGACGCCACGCGCAGCAATGTCGGTTCTCCCGAGACGGTGGAATTTGTGAACTACATCAGCCAGATGATGGCGGGTCCTGCGGGCGAGATGCGTCAATTCTCCGGTGGTCCTACTGCGAATACCATGCGCATCAATTGGAATGGCTGGCTCGGTCCGTGGACGCTGATGAAGTTGCAGGAAGGTGCCTCGACTTCCGAGTTGCGCCGCTGGCGCTACAACGTCGTCACGAACTACAGCTTCCGCAACGGCCTCCTGAAGGGCGTCGGCGTCGGTGGTTCCTACCGATGGCAGGACAAGGTGGTCATCGGGTATCCGGTGCTCGCGCTCTCGTCGACGGAATACACCTTCGATCTCACCAAACCCTATTACGGTCCATCAGAAGACGCGATCGACCTGTGGGCGAGCTACGAGCGTCGGCTGACCAAGAAGATCAATTGGAAGATTCAAGTGAACCTCCGGAATGCATTCGATAAGAAGAAACTAATTCCGATTTCGGTGCAGCCCGACGGCCAGACTTGGGCCTCCGCACGTATCGCTCCCGGGCAGGAGTGGTTCGTGACAAATACGTTCTCGTTTTAACTTATCCGGCAGTTTGTTTGTCCCGTGAGGCGGTAACCATCCCCGCCTCACTTTGTTTTAGTTGAGCAGTGAACGCGGCCGCCACGTGAGTGCCCGCTGAATACCACGAGTGTAACGCCATGAGGATACAGATCGGATTCCGCGCAAAAAGAGTGTTCCGCCTGGTCGCGGGCACCGGGTGCGCGTTGCTCGCAGGGATTCTCACGGCGTCCGCCCAGCGCGTTGAGGGTGAGCTCCCCCCCTTCCACTGGCGCTGAGCCGGAGAGCGGAAAATCGCTGGCGATTTCCCTGCGTGAACGGCTCCTGCTTAACGACGGCTGGCGTTTTCATCGTGGTGATCCGGCGGGCAACACCGCGAACCTTGACTACGATGTGCGTCCGGTGGTGGAGGGACATCGCGATGACGTCCCCGCGGATTCGACGCCGCAGGAAGCCGCGCGGATCGCGTCGGACAGCCAGCAATTTTTAAAACCGTGGATTCTTCCCACGGGCAACGGATTCATTGGCGATCCCGCGAAACGATACGTTCGTCCCGCTGGCGATCCGGGGCGGGACGTGCCCTTTGCGCACGCGGATTACGATGATCATGCGTGGACATCGGTGACTTTGCCCCACGATTGGGCGATTGCCGGCCCGTTTATCACGACAGGTGGAGGCGGTGGCATGGGACGACTGCCGACGGCGGGCATTGGTTGGTATCGCCGCAAGTTGGAGATTTCGGCGAAGGACGCGGGAAAAAAGATCTACCTGGATGTGGAGGGCGCGATGTCCTACGCCGTCGTCTGGTTCAATGGACAGTTGGTTGGCGGGTGGCCTTACGGATATTCGTCGTGGCGCGTGGACCTGACCCCGTATGCGAAGTTCGGCGAAGTTAATCAACTCGCGGTGCGACTGGACAATCCGCCGGAATCGCAACGTTGGTATCCCGGTGCGGGGCTTTATCGCAATGTATGGCTGACGAAGACGCAGCCATTGCACGTGAGTCAGTGGGGAACGTTTGTGACCACCCCGGAAGTTTCGCGAGAGAAGGCGACGATTCGGCTGGAGGTTTCGATCGACAATCATGCACCTGCGGAGATCCGCGCGACCGTAGTCACCGCGATTTACGAGCTCGACGAGTCGGGCAGACATGACGCCAGGCCCGTGGCGAACTTTGCGCCGCAAACAGTGCGCATCGCGGGCCGTGGCGTGACCACAACGGCGGCCGAACTCACTCTCCCCAATCCGAAACTCTGGGGCCCGCCGCCCACGCAGACGCCCCATCGCTACGTGGCGATTACCGAGGTTTTCGACGGTGAAGTCAGGTGTGATCGTTACGAGACACGTTTCGGGATTCGCGAACTTCATTTTGATTCTTCATTGGGCATTCAGGTGAACGGTGAACACGTCCGCATCAAGGGGTTAATCTTCATCATGATCTTGGCGCTTTGGGTGCGGCGTTTAATGTGCGCGCCGCCGAGCGCCAATTGGAAATGCTGCGCGAGATGGGCTGCAATGCGGTGCGCATGTCGCACAATCCGTCCGCTCCGGAGTTTCTCGAGCTAACCGACCGGATGGGGTTTCTCGTCGTGGCTGAGTCCTTTGATATGTGGGAACGGAGGAAAACTCCGTTGGATGCTCACTTGATTTTTCCCGAGTGGGGCGAGCAGGACATGCGGGCGCTCGTGCGGCGCGATCGCAACCGTCCCTCGGTTATCATGTGGAGCATCGGCAACGAGGTTGGCGAACAATACACGGATGCCGCCGGTGCGGAGGTTGCCCGTCGTTTGCGCGAGATCACGCGCGAGGAAGACGCGACGCGGCCGACGACGACCGCGATGAATTGGGCCAAACCGGACATGCCGCTGCCCGCGGTTGTCGATCTGATCAGCCTGAATTACCAAGGTGAAGGCATTCGGCAGGAACCAGAGTTTGCAGGCACCGATCGCATCCGCACGCCGCCGCAATATTTGCCGTTCAGGGAAAAGTTTCCCGACAAAGTCATCCTCAGCAGCGAGACGGCCTCCACGCTGAGCAGTCGTGGGGTTTATCTCTTTCCCGTTTCTCCGCTCGTGAGCGCTCCGGTGCGCGACGGACGGGGCGGGGATTCGACGATTCGGCACGTGAGCGCTTATGAAACGCATGCGGTGGATTTCGGCTCCACGCCGGACAAGGTCTTTGCCTCGCTTGATAGTCATCCATTCGTCGCCGGCGAGTTTGTGTGGACGGGGTTCGACTACCTCGGTGAGCCGACACCGTATTATTCGTCGCGAAGTTCCTACTCGGGCATCATTGATTTGGCGGGTTTCAGGAAAGATCGTTTTTATCTCTATCAATCCCGCTGGCGGCCGGAACTGCCGATGGCGCATATTTTGCCGCATTGGAGCTGGCCGGAGCGTATTGGCTTGGTCACACCCGTGCATGTGTTCACCTCGGGCGACGAAGCGGAATTGTTTTTAAATGGGCGATCGCTCGGACGTAAACAAAAGGGGGCCTTCGAATATCGGTTGCGGTGGGACGATGTGATTTACGAACCCGGCACGCTTGAGGTCGTCGCGTATAAGAGCGGTCGGGAGTGGGCGCGCGGCACTGTGCGCACGTCGGGCGAGGCTGCGGCGTTGAAACTCACGCCTGATCGTAGCGAGATTCTGTCGGATGGACGCGATTTGAGTTTTGTGACCGCGCAGGTCGTTGATGCCGACGGCACGTTTGTGCCACGCGCGGATCATTCCGTCAGTTTTCATCTCGAAGGTCCGGGCGAGATTGTCGCAACCGACAATGGCGATCCGACGAACTTCCAGTCGTTCGTCTCTCCGCGCCGGCGGGCTTTCAACGGACTCGTCCTGGTGATTGTTCGCGGAATTCCCGGGCAACCCGGACAACTCAAACTCATCGCAACCAGCAATGGCTTGCGCGCGGGTGAAACCCTTATCCGGACAAACGTCCACCAACCTTAATTCCATCCACGTTCCCCATGAAACTGTCTCGTCTCCTCCAGTTTATTGTATTCGGTTTAACCGCGGTGGGAATGCTCATGGCCAGAACGGAACTGCCGAAGGGGAAGTCGCTGTTGCACGGCGATTCTTTGCAGCTGTTTAGCCCGAAGCTGGAGCCGGTCGCGGAGAAAAATGCGAAGATCGAAATCGTCGACTCCTCCGGACCGGGCTTTTCGCGCGCGTGGAGGGTGGCGACGCTCGAAGACACGACGCCGATGGCCGCAATCGAACTACGCGCCTTGAATGCGCTTCCGGTGACGACGGGCGAGGTGAGTTTGATGCGTTTTTTTATTCGTGCGACGGAGATTTCCGACGAAACCGGCGGCGCACGGGTGTTGCTGGTGGTGCGCCGCAACGGCGTTGACTGGAACAGCAGTTTTGAAGGGGACTTTACGGCGAACCGCGAATGGCAGGAGGTGTTGGTGCCATTTGTGTGGTCGCAGGACTTCGAGGTGGACGGCGCCGCGTTCATGCTGCGTTTCGGCTTCAAACGTCAGACGATCGAGATCGGCGGAATCGAGGTGATTCATTATGGCCGCGAGCGCGAATGGGCCTCGTTGCCGCGCACGAAGTTTAGCTATCAAGGACGTGAGCCCGACGCAGCGTGGCGCAAGGAAGCGCTGGCGCGCATCGAGAAGATCCGCAAAGGAGACTTTTCGATTCAAGTCACCGATGCCGGCGGAAAGCCGGTTGCATCGGCGCAGGTGGCTGTGAAGCACACGCGGGCCGCGTTTCAGTGGGGGCTCGGCCTTGCAAATGGAACGGCTGGTCGTCGATTCGCCGGATAATCTGCGTTATCGTCAGATTACCGAGGAGTTCTTTAACGCGGCGAGCAATGAGAACGATTTAAAGTGGCCGGTGTGGCTGGGCGAATGGGGGGAGGGATTCTCGCGGGAACAAACCCTCGCCGGATTACGTTGGCTGCGTGAGCGGAATTTCCACATTCGCGGGCACGTGTTTGTGTGGCCGGGCCACAAGAATCTGCCGAAGCCGATCGTGGACCGCATCGGAACGCCGCGGCAAAGCGAGATTCCCGGAATCGTGCACGATCATATCCGCGAAATCGCGCGCGCGACGAAAGGTTTGATCGACGAGTGGGACGTGTTGAACGAACCGTTTACGAATCACGACCTGATGGATATTTTCGGCAACGAGATCATGCCACCGTGGTTCAGGGTGGCGCGGGAGGAACTGCCGGACGTGCCGCTTTACCTGAACGATTTCTCCAATCATGATGCGACGACGGATGCGGATCACGTGGCGCATTTCGAACAGACGGCGCGTTATCTCATCGATCACGGCGCTCTCCTCGACGGACTCGGGCTGCAGGCGCATTTCAACGGACGTCCCAATGCGCCGGAGAATATTCTCGATGTGCTCGACCGCTATTATCGTCAGTTCAAACTGCCGGTGCGCATCACGGAATTTGACGTGTGGACGTATGACGAGGAGCTGCAGGCGGATTTCACGCGCGATTTTCTGATTCTTGCGTTCAGTCATCCCAGCGTGGTGGGCGTGCAGCACTGGGGTTTCTGGGAGACCTGTCACTGGCGCCCGTCGGCGGCGATGTTCCGGTCGGATTGGTCGGAGAAACCAAATGCGAAAGTGTATCGCGATCTCGTATTGAATCAGTGGCGAACCCATGTGGCCGGGCGCACGGATGCGGCGGGAAAACTCGGCGGGCGGGGTTTTCACGGCGATTATCGGGTGATCGTGGAGCACAACGGGCGTCGTGTGGAAAAAAACTTTTCCGTGAATGCAGACGAACCGGCCCAAGTCATCTCAATCGTTCTGCCATGAAGTTGTTCGTGCGTTTGCTTTCACTTTGGATGGGTTCGGCGTTGCTCGTGCATGCCGCGTTGAGTGATCGCCCGCTTCTCGTTGAGAAGGCTGCCCCGGGAGCGTTTGCCTTGGTGAGCTCCACCGAGCTCGCGCCGCTCCATGTATCGGCGGATGATTGGCCCGGGGTCCAACGCGCCGCGCGCGATCTGCAAAAAGACATCGAGCGCGTCACTGGCGAGCGTCCAGCGTTGTCGACGGAAAACCCGGCAAATGGCGTGAGCGCGGTTATTATCGGCACGGTCGGAAAAAGTGCGTTGGTCGACGGTCTGATTGCCGCCGGAAAACTTGATGTGAAAACAATCCGTGGAAAATGGGAGGCGTTCGTCATCGAGATCATTGAAAAGCCACTGCCGGGAGTGGAGCGCGCGCTGGTGATTGCGGGCAGCGACAAACGTGGGACGATCTATGGCATTTACGAAATCTCCGAGCATATCGGCGTGTCGCCTTGGTATTGGTGGGCGGATGTGCCGGTTAAAAAGAAAGCTGAAATTTATCTCGCGGGCGGACGCACCGAGGTCGGCAGTCCGGTTGTGAAATATCGCGGCATTTTTTTGAACGACGAGGCGCCGGCGCTGATGGGTTGGGTCCACGAAAAATACGGCCGTTTCGGACGTGAATTTCACGCCGATCTATTCGAGCTGATGCTGCGTCTGCGGGCGAATTACGCTTTGGCCGGCGATGTGGACTCCCCGGGCGTTTAACGACGACGATCCCGAAAACCCGCGGCTCGCGGACGAATATGGCATCGTGATGGGCACGACACACCACGAGCCGATGATGCGCGCGCATGCGGAATGGCACAAATACGGCAAAGGGCCTTGGGATTATACGAAGAACGAGGTCGCGTTGCGGGAGTTTTGGCGGACAGGGTTTGCACGCGTGAAGGATTTCGAGGGCATTGTATCGCTCGGCATGCGCGGCGACGGCGATGAAGCCATGTCCGCGGAAACGAACACGAAGCTCCTTGAGCGCATTGTGGCGGACCAGCGGAAAATCATCGCGGAGGTGACCGGACGATCCCGGCAGGAGCAGCCGCAGCTGTGGGCGCTCTACAAGGAAGTCCAGGATTATTACGAGGCCGGCATGCGCGTGCCGGATGACGTGACTTTGCTTTGGTGTGACGATAACTGGGGTAACCTACGCCGCCTGCCCACGCCGGAGGAGCGGAAGCGCCCCGGCGGGGCAGGTGTTTATTATCACTTCGATTACGTGGGCGGGCCGAGAAACTACAAATGGCTCAACGTGACTCCCCTCACCAAAGTCTGGCAACAGATGCACCTTGCATGGCAGACCGAGGCGACGCGGATTTGGATCGTCAATGTGGGCGACCTGAAGCCAATGGAGTTTCCGATCGAGTTCTTTATCCACTACGCGTGGAATCCGGCACAGTGGCCTTACGAAAAACTGGACGAATATTCCCAGCGTTGGGCCGGGCGCGAGTTCGGGGCGAAACACGCAAAGGAAATCGCGGCGCTCATCGATGGTTATACGAAGCTCAATCGCCGGCGTGTGCCGGAGTTGATGAATGCCGACACCTACAGCATCACCAATTACCGGGAAGCCGAGCGTGTGCTGGCCGAGTGGCAGGATCTGGTGAAGCGCGCCGAGATGGTGGAGGCGGCGTTGCCGGCTGAGTATCATGATGCGTTTTATCAGCTCGTGCTCTACCCGGTGAAGGCGAGCGCGGGACTCGCTGAACTTTATATCGCGGTCGGGCGTAATCGGCTTTACGCGCGGCAGGGACGGCTGGATGCAATTTATTTTTCCGCGAGAGCGCGCGAGTTGTTCGCCGCGGATCGCCAACTCGTCGAACGTTATCACGCACTCGGTGGCGGAAAATGGAATCACATGATGAGTCAGGTGAAGTTTGGCTACACCTCCTGGCAGAGCCCCGAAATGGAGGCGATGCCCGCGGTGCACGAGGTGCTTCCACGCCCCGGGGCTGCGCTTGCGGTGGCGGCGGAGGGTTCGGAGATCGCGTGGCCCAGCTACGAAGCGCCGCCGGCAGTGCTGCCGGAGTTGACCGTGTTTCACGAAGACACGACCCGTTGGATTGATGTCTTTAATCGCGGTGAAACACCCTGCGAGTTCCGCATCTCGGCGGAGCAGCCGTGGGTAAAATTTTCGAACACGCGCGGCCGGGTGAGTGATCGCACGGTGCGAATTGAAGTGGGCGTCGACTGGATCAAGGTGCCGGCGGGGCGAAGCGAGGCGACAATCTCAATTGACGGCGGCGAAGCCGGACGTCTCACGGTGCGATTGCCGGTGCGCAAGCCGGCGGAAAAGATCCACGGCTTTGTGGAAGCAGACGGACACATCGCGATTAACGCTCCCAATTACGATCGTGTGATGCAACGTGGTGAGGTGACGTGGAAGACGTTGCCCAATTTTGGTCGCACGCAGGGTGGAGTGACGGCGTTCCCGGTATTGACGCCGGCCGTGCCGCCGGGCGGCGATTCGCCGCGGATTGAATATGATTTCCACACTTTTTCCGCCGGCGAGTCGACGGTGGAAGTTCATCTTGCTCCGTCGTTGGATTTTCAATCAGGCGAAGGATTGCGCTACGCGATCTCGGTTGATGACGAGGCTCCACAAATCATCAAAGTCGGCACCTGGACCACATTGCGTGATTGGGAAACGGCAGTGGCAAACAGTGTGCGTCGGGTGAGTTCCAAACACACGTTGTCGTCGCCGGGAAGACACGTGCTCAAATTCTGGTTGGTCGATCCTGGCGTCGTGCTGGAACGTATTGTGATTGAAACATCCAAGGTTGACCGTGCCGTGGAGCCGCGTGGCCGGCGAATCAAGCCGGGCGTGCGGACAAGTCATCTCGGTCCGCCGGAAAGTCCGCGCGGCGAACGCGTCGGCGGGTTTGGCATTGCGCTTCCCCCATGACGGCGGCGAGGATCCGTCTCCTATGTATAAAGCTGTGCCGCGGACTGAACCGCATTCAAGGATCGCACACGAAGAGCTTTTGGCGAAGGCGCGGGCAGGCGGGATTGATCTCTATTTTCTGGGCGATTCCATCACGCGTCGTTGGGGGGCGACGGATTATCCCGACTTGCTCGCGCATTGGCGGAAACATTTTTACGGCTGGAACGCGGGCAACTTCGGATGGGGCGGCGACACCACGTGGAATATTCTTTGGCGCGTGCAGAACGGAGAACTCGACGGGGTAAATCCGAAGGTCATCGTGCTCCTCGCCGGCACGAACAATATTGGCAAGGAACCCATTGCCGATCCGGTCGCCAAAGTGGCGGAAGTCACGCAGGGAGTTCAGGCGATTCTTGAACTTTGTCGCGAGAAGGCACCCAAGGCGAAGATCGTGGTGATGGGAATCTTCCCGCGCAATGACGGGTCGGCGATGCCGGTGATCAATCAGGCTAACGAAAATCTCGCAAAGTTCGCGGATGGTGAGACGGTGCGCTACCTAAACATCAACGATCGTCTCGCCGACCGGGATGGACAACTTTTCGACGGCATCGCGGTCGACAAACTTCACTTGAGATTGAAAGGCTATCAAGTGTGGGCGGACGCGTTGAAGCCGGTGCTGACCGAGTTGCTCGGTCCGCGGGCAAAAACACGGACACCGCTCCGCCGCCGACCGGAGATCCAAAAGCGCGAATGCAGAACTAATCGGCTGCGTGGCCGCTGCCGCGGCGGCGGCTTCTTGCGGTCACGCGCCGCGCTTCGAGTTTGCTCATGGTTCCACTCGTGCATGCAACCCGACAAGCGCGCCGGTGAAGTGAATGCCTCCACCGGCGGCTTGGACGCTGATAGGGTAGGAGTCTAATTCGGGTGCAAATTCGTGCCATTCATCCGAACGTGTGGCGTAGTCAAAGCACAGCCGCTCGCCTGCGCCGCGCAGACGGAGTTCGATCGAGGTGAGATCGTGGGACAGTTTGTGCGTGGCGACGATCTGCGGCGACGGGCCATTCCATTGTTCGATGAAGAGGGTGAGTCCCTGTTCATCACGGCGCACGGCAAAGTAGAGATGATGTGTTTCGTCTTGAATCGCGACGAGGCCGGCGGAGGTGCCTTTGGCGGAGGGAATTTGCAGGACGGCGGAGGCCGTGAAATGAGCGTGCTGCAGACGGCGGCCGAGAAAACTCGGATTACTCTTCCCGGAAAGAGACTCGGGACGCGGCGTCAGCCAGAGATTGCCGTCGGCGAGCTTCCACCAATTTTCCTTTGGCGCGCGCAGCATGATCCAAAGCGGGGAGAGCTGCGACGTGTCGAATTCGTCCATCCATGTGAAATTTCCCGAGAGCGGCGGCGCGGGGTTCTGCTGGAGGGTGACGCGATTGGGTGAAGGGACCATGAGCGGGACCCGTTCCCCGGGCGGGAGAATTTGTGGCCAGCCATCTTCCGTCCACGTGACGGGGAGCAAAAAGGTTTCGCGCCCCGTGGCCCAGGTGTCCGCTGCGTAGGGACGGCAGGCGAGGAACACCGCCCACCAATTTCCGTCGGGACCGATTTCCAGATCGGCGTGGCCGGTGCAGGTGATTGCGTTGGGCGCGGTGCCGTCGACGTCGCGCTGCGTGAGGATGGGATTCTGGTCCCAAGATTCGTAGGGACCAATTACCGATTTGCTGCGGAGAATGACTTGGGAGTGATGGACGGAGGTGCCTCCTTCGGCGCAACAAAGGTAATACCAGCCGTCTTTTTTGTAGAGGTGCGGTCCCTCGATCCAAACGGGCTTCAGGCTCAGATCGACGCCACCGTTGACGATGATTTTGCGTGGGCCGGTCATCTTGCGGTTCGCGATGTCAAACTCCTGAATCCAAATCGCACGATGCCCGTCGTAGAGCGGTTTATTGTCGGGCGGGTTGCCGTTGTTAACCATCCACGCGCGCCCATCGTCGTCGAAAAAGAGCGAGGGATCGATGCCGTCAAAATTCAACCAAACTGGATCGCTCCACGGTCCCGCGGGATTGGTGGCCGTCATCAGAAAAATTTCCGCCGGCGCCAACCATGGTGCAAGCAACGTAGAAGGTTCCCTTGTGATAGCTGATGGCCGGCGCAAAGATGCCGCGCGTGATCCCGAGGCCGTCGTAGTTGAGCTGATCGGGGCGATCGACGACGTGGCCAATTTGGCGCCAGTTGACCAGATCGTGGCTGTGGAAAATCGGAATGCCAGGGAAGTGAGCGAAGCTGGAATTGATGAGGTAATAGTCTTCGCCGACGCGACAGATGCTCGGATCCGGATAATAGCCGGTAAGGATGGGATTGCGAAAATGCCCGGTTGGCAGCGGCGGGCTGAATGCGGCGTCCTTGCCGGTGTAAGTGAAACGCTTAAATGCAACCGATGGGGTCGGCACGCCGTGGACGATGGTCGCGAAGAGAAGGAAAGCGAAGGCGGCGGCGATTTTCATCGGTCTCCGGGATGTCCGGGGGCAAAGCGCAGCCGGAGCGATTTGTAATGTTCAAGATCATGCGCAGGCGGCTCGACGCCCGCGGGCAGTGGGCGTTGGGCGAACTGTTGAAAGTAGAGCAGGCAGGCGTCGCGCCAGACGATGGCGTCCTTCTCCTGCCGCTGAAGGCGTTGCGCGACGTCATGAAAACGTTGCGTGTCGAGGTGAGGTTCGAGCGCTTCCCATTGCCGACGCCACGCGCGGACTTCGTCGACGCCGCGTCGGTAGCGCAGGCAAAGCTCATCCCATAACGTGCGTCCCGATTGCATGTGGTGGTTCCAGGGGACGTGGTGAAACCACAGCAGAAGATTTTCCGGGCATGTGGCGGGATTGCCCCAGCGCTGCTGAAGTTCGGGTGCGTATTGTTCCAGCGCGTTGGATCCGCTCGTGGTGCGATTCGCGCCAATGCCGTTGCGGTCAGCCTGATGATAATAAACGGAGGTCCAGTCGGCGCGGCCGGCTTCGTCGACCCACGGGCCGGGGCCGTAGTGGTGGCCTTCCGCCATGATGTGATGCAGGCCGAGCGGCATGGAGTAGTTGACGACGGTTTCGCGCGACGAGGAGGAGCATGTCACCGAGCGTCCTCACGAGTTCTTCGCGGGCGGAGAAAGTTTGGAAAATCCATTCGCGCGCAAGCGAAGCGCTGTCGAGTGAGTGATCCCATGCAAGGCGTCCGAAAGCATACCAATTGGCCTGCGCCAACGGATGTCCAGTCCAGTTGAGTGCGCTGCCGATGTTGGCGACACCCGCGATTGCCGAAAGCTTGCGTTGGTCGATGGAGCCGTCGATCACGCGAGCCACCGTTGACCCGGCGCGTGGGTGGTAAGTGTCCGCTTCAAGCACCTCCTTCCATAGCGGAGCAAGGTAGGCGAGCTGGGTGGAGCCGCCGAGGTATTCCTGCGTAATTTGGAGTTCGAGTCCGAGCGCGGTTTTCGGCATCGCGCCGAAGAGCGGGGAAAACGGTTCGCGGGGCATGAAATCGAGCGGGCCGTTTTTGATTTGAATCACCACATTGTCGCGGAATGCGCCGTCGAGTGGCTGAAATTCGGAGTAGGCCTGCTTGACGCGATCTTCCTGACTCTCGTGACGGTAGACGAAAGCGCGCCACATCACGATGCCGCCGTGCGGTGCGAGGATGTCGGCGAGCAGATTCGCGCCGTCGGCGTGCGAGCGTCCGTAGTCCTGCGGTCCTGGTTGTCCCTCGGAGTTGGCTTTCACGAGGAAGCCGCCGAAATCGGGAATCGTGCGATAAATCTCGGCGACCTTGTCGCGCCACCAGGCAGCAACGGCGGGATCGCGCGGATCGGCGGTGTTCAATCCGCCAATCTCGATGGGCGCGCTGAAGCGGGCCGTGAGATAAACGCGCACGCCATAGGGGCGGAATTCCTCCGCGAGCGCGGCCACCTTTTCGAGGTAAGGCGGTGTCAGAATGTGCGCGTTGGCGTTTACGTTGGTGAGCACGGTGCCGTTGAGGCCGATCGAGGCGCAGGCGCGGGCGTAGTCGCGGTAACGGGCACTGCGAATTTCCGGGAGTTCGAACCAGTTCCAAATGGAAAACCCTGCGTAACCGCGTTCGACGAAACCGTTCAGGTCGTCCCAATGATTGAGCAGGCGTCGCTGGATTTTCGGAACGCTGGTGTGGGGAATTTCCTGGAGGGGCGTCTGCGTTTGCATCTGCCGGAGCAAAGCGAACGCGCCGTAAAGAATTCCGATATCGCGATTGGCGGTGAGAACCGCGGCGTCGTTGCGAAGTTCGATGCGATAACCTCGTCGCCGCCCGCGAGATCTTCGCTGGTGAAGGTGAGTTCGACGTTCGGGGTGATGCCGAGCATCGATTCGAGGGCTTCGGCGAGTTCGTGGCGTGCCGCGGAGAGCGTGGCGGAGTCGGCTGACTGAGCTGTTGGCGTGGCGAAAACGATGCGCGAGAAATTTTGTGTATAAGCTGTGCGCAAGGTCGCGTCTTCGATCGGCGCGTGGCGCAACCAGAGGTGATAGCCATCTTCGCTGCGGGCGCTCGTGGCGATGAGTGCCACGAGGAGCGTGCAGATCGGAAGCAGTGGCTTGCGCATGGCATCAACGGGCGGAGGCGAGTCGCCGGCGTTCGGCGAGTTCCTCGGCCATTTTGAGCGTGGTCGTTTTGTTGAGACGGCAGCAGGCAATGGCGATAGCCCCGCCGACAAAGAGAAGGCCGACAAAAATGCTGCTGGAGAAATGGTAGCCCTTGACCGCGTTCGCGGCCTCCGGGAAACGGGTGTCGTAGTCGAAGAAGCCGGCCATAAACCACAGAAACGCGGCCGAACCGAGCGCGAGGCCGACTTTGAGGGCGAAGCAAATGGTTGCAAAAACCATGCCGGTGAAACGACGTCCCGTTTGCCACTCGGAGTAGTCTGCGGCGTCGGCATACATCGCCCACGCGACAGCGATGGTGGGCGCGTAGACCAGCGATCCATTGATCGCGAGCAGGAGCATGCCGGTGGTATTGGTGGGACTGAGGAGGAAGTAGGCAAAGGCGTTGAGAGCGGCGAGGATGAACCCGACAAGGATTACCGACTTTTTGCCGAAGCGTTGCGCGAGACCGGACGAGAGAATAATCACGATCACCGTCGTGCCGAAGCCCGCCATGTTCATGATGCTGTTAAACACGTCTGCGACGTTCGAACTCGCGAGATTGTCGCGCGTGCCGTGCACAATGTAACCGAGCCACTCAAGAAGTCCGTCGCCCTTTGCAGGAGGTCGGGCGTGGTGAGTCCGATTTTTCAAGGAAATCGAACATGGCCGCTTTGTCCGCGTAACGGTGATAGAAATTGTAATGAGCGCCCCCGCGGTAGGCGAGCATCCCAAAATTAAAGAGCGTGAAAATCATCAACGTGCGCCACGGCTGATTACGCAGCAGGTCAACGAAGTCCTGTTTGGGCGAACTCTTCACTTCGGCCACGGGCTTGATGCGTTCCTTGGTCGTGAAAAAAGTGATGAGGAAAAGCACGAGGCAGAGTCCGGCCCAGATGGTCATGGTCATCTGCCAGCCGTGCTGGCGGTCGTGGCCCTCGGCGAATTTGGCGACGAGCGGAAGCGTGAGCCCGCCGACGATGAATTGCGCGACATTGACCGAAACGAAACGGTAGGAGTTGAGTTTGGTGCGTTCGTTGAGGTCTCCGGTCATGACGCCGCCCAGCGCGGAGTAGGGCATGTTGTTCATCGAATAGAGCGTCATGAGCACGGCGTTCGTGATGCCGGCGTAGGCGATAACCATGCCGGTGCTCCAACCCCAGCTTTCGTCGGGCGTGGTGTAAGCGAGCACCATCACGATGGCCCAGGGAACGGAGGTCCAGAGCACCCACGGGCGGAATTTTCCCCAGCGGGTGTTGGTGCGGTCTGCGAGCACTCCCATGATCGGATCGAAGAGCGCGTCCCACAGGCGCGGCCAAAGCAGAATCGCCGCGGCGGCGTTGGCGGAAAGACCGAAGACGTCAGTGTAGAAATTCAGCTGGAAGAGAACCATCGTCATGAAGACGAAGTTCGCCGCTGCATCGCCGGCGCTGTAGCCGGCTTTTTCTATAAATGAAAGTTTTTGGGGCGGGGTGCTCATGAAAGGGGTAAAGGGGCGAGGCCGGCGAGCAGCGGTCCCGGGATGACTCAGTGCAGATACTGCATGAGGAGATTTTCGAGGTATTCCTGTTTGCCGGAACGCGGCGTGGGTTCGCTGAGTTTGGTGATGACGAGTTTCTCAAGGGACTTGAAGCTGGCTTTGCCGGTTTCGATGTCCTTGCCGTAACCGGAGTCGAACGACGAATAGCGATCGGCGACGAACTTCTCGAATTTGCCGTCGGCGAGGATGCGTTTGGCGATCTTGAAGGCGAGGGCGTAGGCGTCCATGCCGCCGATGTGGGCGACGAATAGATCCTCGAGATCGATCGATGGGCGACGGAGCTTCGCGTCGAAATTAAATCCGCCTGAACCGGAGCCCGCCAGCGCGAAGAATCGAAACCATTGCGAGGGTGAGCTGGCGCACGTCGGTGGAGAATTGGTCGGTGTCCCAGCCGAGGAGTTCGTCGCCGGAGTTCGCATCGATGGAACCGAGCATGCCCGCGGCGGCCGCGACTTCGATTTCGTGGTTAAACGTGTGACCGGCGAGCGTGGCGTGATTGGTCTCGATGTTGAATTTGAAATACTGGTCGAGACCGTAGGTGCGCAGGAAGGCGATGCCGGAGGCGACGTCGAAATCGTATTGGTGTTTGGTCGGCTCCTTCGGCTTTGGTTCGATGAGAAACTGGCCCTTGAAGCCGATGCTGCGCGCGTAATCGACGGCCATGTGCATGAAACGCGCAAGGTGGTCCTGTTCGCGTTTCAGATTCGTATTGAGCAGCGTTTCATAGCCTTCGCGGCCGCCCCAGAAGACGTAGTTTTCACCACCGAGTTCCTTGGTGACTTCGAGTGCTTTTTTCACCTGCGCTGCCGCATACGCGAAGACGTGCGCATCGGGATTGGTGGCGGCACCGCACATATAGCGCGGATTCGAGAAGAGGTTCGCGGTGCCCCAGAGGAGCTTTACGCCGGTGGCCTTTTGGAGCTGTTTGGCGTGCGCGATAAGGGCGTCGAGGTTCTTGTTGGACTCGGCGAGCGTGCGGCCTTCCGGCGCGATGTCACGATCGTGGAAGCACCAGAACGGCGCTTCGATTTTTGGGAAAAATTCGAACGCCGCGTCCATGCGACGCTTCGCCGTGGTTAGGGTGTCGCCGCCTTTTTCCCAAGGGCGCACGATGGTGCCCGGGCCGAAAGGATCTCCGCCGACGCCTCGAAACGCGTGCCAGTAGGCGATGCTGAAACGCATGTGTTCCTTCAGCGTTTTGCCATCGATGAGTTCGGCCGGATTATAATGACGGAACGCGAGCGGGTTGGTCGTTTGAGCGCCTTCGTAGGCGATTTTTGCGAAGCCGGGAAAATGGGCGGAAGCAGCTTTCATGAGATTGGACCGGGGAGCGATCGATGCCGGAGCAGGGTAAATTTTCGCCTACTAGATTGGAACGGATTTCCGAATACAATCTGCGATCGGTCCTAACTATAGACTTGTAGAGAGGTCCTGGGCGTTTAGCTCTGATTTTACCCCGATGAATAAAATCCGAGTGACCCTCGCTGATGTCGCGCGCGAAGCAAAGGTGCACGTGACCACCGTTTCGCTGGCGATGAGAAATCATCCGCGGTTGCCCGAGGAAACGCGTAACCGGATCCGTCAGCTCGCGGAGAAAATGGGCTACAGTCCCGATCCGTTTTTGCAGGCGCTGGTGGCGTATCGTGGGAAGACCATGAATCGCCGGAATCCGCCGACGCTGGCTTATGTGACGAATTGGAAAACGCGTTGGGGGTGGCAAAAAACGACCGCGCATCCGGAGTTTTATGCGGGAGCCAAGGCGAAGGCGCGTGAACTGGGATTTAACCTTGAGCACTTTTGGCTGGGCGAACCGGGCATGACCCAAGAGCGACTCGATCAGATTCTCAATACCCGCGGCATCAATGGCGTGGTGATCGCGTCGCACATGCGTGAGATGGATCGGGCGTTGCAGCTGGATTGGTCGCGATTCAGCGCGGTGAAGATCGATTATTTTCCGCATGAACCGAAGCTGCACAACGTGACGAACAATCAGTGCGACGTCATTCGGCTCGCGATGCAGCGGCTGATTGCGGGGGGATATCGCCGGATCGGATTTGTGATGCACCGCGGTTGGGATCACAGCGTGGACCACCTCTGGACAGCGGGCTTTTTTGTGTGAACAGACGAATCTCGGCGTGAAGGAACGTATTCCGATGTTTCTTTTCCCCGGAGCCGAGCCGGTGGCCGCGTGGATGGGAGAAAGTCAGTCGGACGTGGTTGCGCCGACGGAAGGGTTTAGGCGGTGGTTCGATAAATACCGTCCCGAGGTGATCGTGAGCAAAGGCTCGTTTGTGCAGCCGTGCTTTGCGGAGATGAAACTCAAGGTGCCGCGCGATGTGGCGTTCGTGGATGTGTTTCTGGAGGACTGTTCGGGCAAGACCGCCGGCGTGCGACAGAATCACGACACGGTGGGGGAACTCGCGGTGGAAATTCTGGCGGGGCAATTACACCATAATAAATTTGGCGTGCCGGAAATTCCCACGACGACCTATGTGGAAGGCTCTTGGTTCGATGGTGCAAGTTGCCCGATGCCGCTTAAAAGCTGAGTGGATACAGAAAATGGGCGATGGCCCAGTCGCGTGAAAGGCCCGTGCAAGTGGTGCGGCAACGATAGTCATTTGCGGAAAGGCCGCTGCAATTGTCGGCAGATTGCAATTGGCGGGGGATAAGTAAAAAAAATGTGGTCTAGGTAAATTATCCTATCGCGTGCGGCACTCTCTATGCACTGAAGTCGACGCGATGAAAACTTTTCGCGAACTTTATTGTGAAGCTCATGGGATTCCCCCTCGAGAAGTTTGAGCGCGCCGTCGTTTTTCGCTGCCTGCATTTACAGGCGAAACCGCTGTGGTGGCTGCTCTGGTTAAACCGCGATTACTACGCGGCTGATTTCGATTTTGTGGGTGGCGTGGGTTCGTTGCGCAGCCAGCGGGATTTTCGCACGGAGGTTTCAGAGTTTCACTATCATCCGCGCAATCGCGGGTTGTTGCGTTCGGGACTGCAACTGCGCGTGTCGGCGAAGAAGGTCCAGAAGCTCTTCGAAAAATACGTGCAAAATCCGCACAGCACCGCGCCGATGCCGCATTGAGCACGCCTCACCCGGTTCGGAAAAAGCGCGATAGACTTTTTTTGAGCAAACCACGGGCGCGATAGAGTCGGGTTTCGACGCCTTTTGGGGTCGTGCCCACGATATCCGCGATTTCCGCGTGGGATTTCTGTTCGTATTCAAAAAGGAGAATCGCTTCGCGGAGGTCAGCGGGAAGGTCCGCGATGGCGTCGCGAACGGCGTTTGCTTTTTCGGATTCAATGACGTCGCCGAGCGGAGACTGCGCGCCCGCCGGCTCGGGGGTTTCATCCAGCGTGGTGAATTGAGGACGGCGTTGCGCGGCCCGGGCACGATCGCGCGCGAGGTTGAGCGCGATTTGAAACATCCACGTGGAAAATTTTTGGCCGAGACGGAAACGCTGCCTGTGTCGGTGGATGCGCACGAAGGTTTCGAGCGCGCACTCCATCGCATCGTGTTCGTTTTGTGTGTAGCGGAATAGAAAATTTCTGAGCGGAATTTCCCAGCGGGACATGAGACGGTTGAGCGCCGCATCGTTGCCTTGTTGCAAAGCGTGCATGTCGGCCGAATCACGGTCTGCCGGGGCGACGGTCATTTCAAACCCAGCGGGGCAGCGTGGTCGTGGCCGGAAATTTTCGGCTCCATGAGCGCGAGGAACTGGCGGGCCTGCGCCGGCTCCATTTGCGCGGCGACTTCGCGAAGGTGTTTTGAGGTCGCGTCAAAACACACCTGTTTCAGGCGGGCCAATTCGGTTTGCAGCGCGGGATCGTCGGGAGCGGCGGCGAGTTGCCGCTGGATCTGCATGATTTGCGCGCAGTGCTCGGCGCAAATGGGCTCGTAGTCCGCTTGAAGTTTTTCGACGGCGGCGCGTTGGGTTTCCGTGAGCTTAAATTCCCGCTGAAGCCAGGTGTCGGGATCTTCTTCCGCAGGACGCATGATTCCACGTGTGATCGCGTAGGAAAGCGCACCCACCGCGAGCGCGGCTACCAGGGAAAGCAGGAGCCGTTTCATGGTTGCTCGCTCAGGTCGGCGTGCATTTGCCACGGATCAATCGTCCGCACATAAGCCGCGGCCATCCGGTCAGTGTGTTGTTGTCGCGTATGGGTGAGGGCGGAACCGATTCCCGAAAAATAGGGCGACACTCGCAGCCAGGGGAATCGCCCATTTAAAAAACGGATGTGGAGCCTCGGCATTCACCTTATAAATGCGCGCCCGCACTTCCGCTTGAAAGTGCGGCGCCGGCTGGGGCCGAGGGCTGCCAGCTTTGCAACGTATCTGAAAGCGGGTCGCGGGAATTCATGTTTGGTATTACGGCGAAGTCGCGGGAAACCCTCAAGTTTTCGCGCCGGCATGAAGCCGTGGGGGATTTTCCCTCAGGCGGGACGGGCATAGGGGAAAAGAATCCCGTGGAATCGGAAAAAATCCGAACCTTAATTGCAAAGGTTGGTCAGTTAACGCCGACCGCATTTGAACACCTCTCTCAATCCCGACCCACTGAATCTGACCGCCGGGCTGCCATTTCCCGGCTGGTGCGACGCATTTATCTGCTGCGTGAGCAGGGCGAGGCGGCGGAGTCCAAACAGTTGAGGACACGGAGCTGGGTAGTGCAATTCGGGATTTCCGCCTCGCGCATGGCCCGGATGCGTTGACCGAACAAGAGCTGCTGCAGATTAAGCAGCGGGAGGCGGAGCGAGTTGCGGATGCCGGGGTTTTGGCGGCGCTTTTGGTTCCTCAGTTGACGGTCGCGCTGGCACGTGGCGCAGGACCGACGCCGGAGCCTATTCCGCGCTTTGCCGCGGAAACGAGTGCACCAGCCCGCGAATTTACGACCCCGACTGATAATTTTTCCGCGGACGCTTCGTCCGCTTCTCCGAGGGAGCCCTCCATGGCGGGTTCACCGGCAATTCCTGATTTGCTCGATGCCATGCTGGCGGCAGAGCGACGTGGTCGACGCGCGACGACCAACCAACGCCAGTAACAGAACACACCATAACCAAAAATGACAACCACTACACTGGATAAGAAACCCGTTGCCTCTCCTGCAGATCGTCCCGCGTCAGCTGCGCCCGCGGAACAAGCTCCGCTCCGCCGGGTGGGCGAGCGTAAGAAGATTTTTGTCGGCTTCGATTTTGGCACGAATGCCCGTGCGTGCTCGCCGGTCCGGCGGAAAATCGCGATACCACCGTCAGCAAAATCATCCCGACCGTGGTCGGCTACGCACGCGAAGGACTGGTCGATGGGATCATCGCAAACAATGCGACGACGCTGATCGGCGAGGACGCGTTGAATCATCGGCTGCAACTGGGCGCGTGATTGCGCCGCTCGAGGATGGCATCATCTCGCATCGCGAGGCGGCGAAGGACTTTATCAAGCGCGTGCGCGCGGTGGTCGATCCGACGGGCACCGCGGAAATTCGCGCGGTGATCGGCGTCCCCGCCAATGCCAACAACGAAGCCCGCGAAGATATTCGCACATGCGCCGCGGGCGTGTTTGATCGCGTGTTGCTCATTCCGGAACCGTTCCTTGCCGCGCTGGGTTTCCGCGATGATTCGCGCATCGGTCAGGCGAACTATGTCGATCCCGTCACGAATTCGCTGTTCATCGATATCGGTGGCGGCACGAGCGATATTTGTTTGATCCAAGGTTACTTTCCCACACCGGAAGATCAGATGTCGCTGGCGTTCGCCGGTGATGCCGTGGACAAATTGATCGAAGACGATTTGCAGCGGACATATCCGAACAACGGCCTCTCGCGCGCAACGATTCGCCAAATCAAAGAAGAGCAT
>JANQAI010000008.1 GCA_024707145.1 Magnetospirillum sp.
ATTTGCTCATGGTACGATCCTCGTCCGGTGGACAAAGCACGGAGCCCTCGGCAGGGGCATCCGTGCCGATGTGAAATGGTGACCCTTTTCGCACCTGAAGAACAGGTGGATTTTCGAGGGTCAGGGGTCCGTCGAAGGAAGGTTTTCCCTCGTTCTTCCCCCTTGCTCAGCCTTCGATCCTGGCAAAGTCGGCGACCTCGCCCATGGCGGCGCCGATCTCGGCCAACAGCTTGAGGCGGTTGACACGGATGGCGGGCTGATCGGTGTTGACGGTGACCTTGTCGAAGAAGGCGTCCACCGGCCGGCGCAGGCGGGCCAGGGCGGCCATGGCCTCGGCGAAGCGCTCGGCCTTGAGGGCATGGCCGGCAGCGCCGCGCACCTCGGCCAGGGCCCGATAGAGCGCCTTTTCCTCGTCCTCTGCCAGGGCGGCCTCGTCGGCCGGGCCGGCATAGGCGATGCCGTCCTTCTTCTCCTCGATACGCACGATGTTGGCGGCGCGGCGATAGGCCACCAGCAGGTTGGCGCCATCGTCGCTTTCCAGGAATTCCCGCAGGGCGTCGACGCGGGCCAGCAGGCGGACCAGATCGTCCTCGTCGCCCAGCGCGAACACGGCGTTGACCAGATCGTGGCGCACGCCCTTCTCGCGCAAGTGCACCTTCAGGCGGTCGGCGAAGAATTCCATCAGGTCCTCGGCCACCCGCTTGGGATCGCCCGACAGCGTGCCCGGCTTGAACTGGGCGTGGGCGAACTGGAACAGGGTGAACAGCGGCAGGCGCAGGCCATTCTCCACCACCAGGCGGATGACGCCCAGGGCGGCGCGACGCAGCGCGAACGGGTCCTTGGAGCCGGTGGGCTTCTCGTCGATGGCGAAGAAGCCGACCAGGCTGTCGATCTTGTCGGCCAAGGCGGCGCAGACGCTGACCGGCGCGGTGGGCACCCGGTCGCTCGGGCCCAGCGGCGAGTAGTGCTCGGCGATGGCGTCGGCCACCACCGGCTTCTCGCCATCATTGAGCGCGTAGTAGCGGCCCATGACGCCCTGCAGCTACCAGGGAACTCGCCCACCATCTCGGTGGACAGGTCGGCCTTGGCCAGTTGGGCGGCGCGCTCGGCGTCGGCGGCCGAGGCGCCGGAGACGAAGGCGGTCAGGTGCTTGGCCAGCACCTTCATACGCTCGACCTTGTCGGCCATGGTGCCCAGCTTGGCGTAGAACAGGCGCTCGGCCAGCTTGGGCAGGCGCGAATCCAGCCGGGCCTTGCGGTCGGTGTCCCAGAAGAAGGCGGCGTCGGACAGGCGCGCGCGCAGCACGCGCTCGTTGCCGGCGACGATCGCCTTGCCGCCATCGGCCGCTTCCATGTTGGAGGTGACCAGGAAGCGCGGCGCCAGCTTGTCACCGCTCATCAGCGAGAAGTACTTCTGGTGCGCCCGCATGGAGGTGATCAGAACCTCCTGGGGCACGCCCATGAACGTGTCGTCGATGGTGCCCACCAGCACGTTGGGGAACTCTACCAGACCGGTGACCTCGGCCAGCAGTCCGTCATCGGCGCGGAGCGACAGTCCCTCCTTGGCGGCGGCGGTTTCGGCCTGGGACAGGATGGCGTGGCGGCGCTCCAACGGGTCGAGAATGACCTTGGCAGCGGCCAGCTTGCCGGCGTAATCGGCGAAGTCCTTCACCGCGAATTCGGCCGGGGCGAGGAAACGGTGGCCGCGCGAGACATTGCCGGCGGCGATGGGGCCGAAGGCTATCGGCACCACGGCACCGTCGAACAGGCACAGGATGCTTTGCAGCGGACGCACCCAGCGCACCGCATTGGCGCCCCAGCGCTGCGACTTGGGCCAGGGGAAATCGGCCATGGCGGCCTCGATCACTTCCTTCGCCACCTCGACGGTCGCGCGGCCCTTGCGGCTGATGACGGCGAAATAGAACTCGCCCTTGCCGGTGTCGCGCTGCTCCAGGCTCCTCCAGCTTGAGGCCGGTGGAGGCGAGGAAACCATTCAGCGCCTGTTCGGGGGCGCCGACGCGGGGACCGCGCTTTTCCTCGGACACGTCGGGGCCGGCGGCGGGCAGGCCCTCCACCACCAGCACCAGCCGGCGGGGGGTGACGTAGGCGCGGGCGCCCTCGTAGGACAGGCCGTTCCTGGCAAGCCCCTCGGTGACCATGCGATGCAGGTCCTCGGCGGCGCGGGCCTGCATGCGGGCGGGAATCTCTTCCGAGAAGATTTCAAGCAGCAGCTCGGCCATGGCTCAGGCCTCCTTCGTTTCGCCGGAGGCGGACTTTTTTTTGATTGCCGCCAGAGGCGGCCCCAGAGGCAGCCGAAGTGCGGGAGGCCAGCCAGCCCTCGCAGCACGCCTTGGCCAGCGCGCGCACGCGGCCGATATAGGACTGGCGCTCGGTCACCGAGATGACGCCGCGGGCGTCCAGCAAGTTGAAGCGGTGCGACGCCTTGATGCACTGATCATAGGCGGGCAGGGCCAGGCCGGCCTTGAGCAGGCTCTCGCATTCCTTCTCGGCGTCGAGGAAGTGGCGGTACAGCATCTCGGTGTCGGCATGCTCGAAATTATGGGCCGAGTATTCCTTCTCGGCCTGCAGGAAAACGTCGCCATAGGTGACGCCGTCGCCGTTGAAGTCCAGGTCGTAGACGTTCTCGACGCCCTGGATGTACATGGCCAGGCGCTCCAGGCCGTAGGTCAGCTCCACCGCGACCGGGTCGCACTCGATGCCGCCCACCTGCTGGAAATAGGTGAACTGGGTCACCTCCATGCCGTCGCACCACACTTCCCAGCCCAGGCCCCAGGCGCCCAGCGTCGGGCTTTCCCAGTCGTCCTCGACGAAACGGATGTCATGGGCCAGCGGGTCGACGCCCAGCCGGCGCAGGGATTCCAGGTACAATTCCTGGGAATTGGGCGGCGACGGCTTCAGCAGCACCTGGTACTGATAGTAATGCTGGAGGCGGTTGGGGTTCTCGCCATAGCGGCCGTCCTTGGGACGGCGCGACGGCTGCACGTAGGCGGCCTTCCACGGATCCGGCCCCAGCGCCCGCAGTGTGGTAGCGGGATGGAAGGTGCCAGCGCCCACCTCCATGTCGTAGGGCTGGAGGATGACGCACCCCTGCTCGGCCCAGAAGGCCTGCAGGGTCAGGATCAGTTGCTGGAAGCTGGGCTTCTTGGCGCCGCTCTGGGCCATGGAATTCCGCCGTTCTTAAGGTGGAAAGAAAATCGGTCGGCAAACCTAACCAGCGCCCCGGCGGCGGTCAAGTCAGCCTTGACCACACTCAATGCCGGGTTTCGCCGTCCGCCATAGGCTGACGGCATTCCCTGGAACGATTTCGGTTCGCGCCCATGATCACCGAAGCCCAAGCCCTGGACGCCCTGAAGGGCGTCATCGATCCCGACATTGGCATCAACATCGTCGACCTCGGCATGGTCGAGCGTGTGGCCGCCGGCCCCGAGGGCGTGGCGGTGGCGCTGATCATGACCACCCCGGCCTGTCCGCAAAGCGGCTATCTGCAGGACGAATGCGCCCGCGTGCTGGCCGAGGCCGGCGTCAACGCCAGCGTCGAGGTGCTGGACATGCCGCTGTGGGAGCCCGAGCGGCTGAGCGAATCGGCCAAGCAGACACTGGGATGGTAGAAGGAATTGCCCCCACCCCGGCCCTCCTCCGGCTTCGCCGAGGAAGGGGGCGAGCACTCCCTCCCCCGCGCCCCGCGCGGGGAGGGCCGGGGTGGGGGCCTTCGGGAGGTTCCGCCTATGACGCACTTTTCCCGCCTCCCCTTCCCCCTTCTGCTCGCCGGAGCCATCAGCCTGCTGGCTGGTTTGGCGGCGGGCGAGGCCCGGCTGGGCTTCGACCTGCCGGTCTCCTTCGTCCACCTGCACGGGCCATTGATGGTCTGCGGCTTCTTCGGCACCGTCATCGGCCTGGAGCGCGCGGTGGCGCTGGGCCGCCCCTGGGCCTTCGCAGCGCCGCTCGCCACCGGCGGTGGCAGCCTGCTGCTGCTGGCCGGGGCGGAAACCTCGGGTGCCATCCTGCTGGCCCTGGGCAGCATGGTCTTCCTGGCGGTGGCGCTCAGGGTCGTCCAGCGTCAGCCCGAACCGTTCACCCGCCTGCTCGCCCTGGGCGCCCTGGCCTGGGCCGCCGGCAACCTGCTGTGGGCGGCCGGCGCCGCCATTCCCCAGGTGGTGCCGCTGTGGGCCGCCTTCCTGGTGCTGACCATCGCCGGCGAGCGACTGGAACTGTCCCGTTTCCTCAAGCCGTGGCGCTGGCGCAACCCCACCCTGCTGCCCCCCGTCGCGCTGATCGGCGGCGGCGGCGTGCTGGCCGCCGCCGGCCTGCCCTTCGCCTGGACCACCTTCGGACTGGGCTGCCTGGCCCTGGTGGCGTGGAGCCTGGTCAACGACATCGTGCGGCGCACCATCCGCCAGCCCGGCCTGACCCGCTACGTCGCCGTCTGCCTGCTGTCGGGTTATGCCTGGCTGGGCATTGCCGGCCTGCTGAGCCCGGCACTGGACGCGGGCATCGACTCCCTGCGCTATGACGCCGCCCTGCACGCCCTGTTCGTCGGTTTCGTCTTTTCCATGGTATTCGGCCACGCCCCGGTGATCCTGCCGGCGGTGCTGAAGGTGAAGCTGCCGTTCCGGCGATACTTCTACATCCCGCTGGCCCTGCTGCACGCCTCGCTGATCCTGCGGGTGGCGGGCGACCTGGGCGCGGCCGACGGATTGCGCATGCTCGGCGGCCTGCTCAACGGGCTGACGGTGATGGGATTCGCGGTGATAGTGGCGGGAACGATATTGCGGGCACGGCGCGGCTGACACCGAGTCCCTGGCTCCCTCACCCTCCCGCCTCGCGGGTCCCTCCCTCTCCCGCGTGCGGGAGAGGGTGCCGGAGCGCCAGCGAAGGCGGGTGAGGGAGCCGCAGACTCCAAATTCTGTTATTTCCTCGGCTTCGCCCGCGCCGTCGGTTCCGCCTGCATGGGATCGTCGGGCCACCAGTGCTTGGGGTACTGGCCCTTGAGGTCGGCCTTCACCGCCTTGTAGGCGTTGGCCCAGAAGCTGGCCAGATCCTGGGTCACCTGCACCGGGCGCCGGGCCGGCGACAGCAGGTGCAGCAGCAGCGGCACCCGGCCGCCCAGGATGCGCGGGGTATCGGCACAGGCGAACATCTCCTGCAGGCGCACCGCCAGCACCGGGGTTTCGCCGGAATAGTCGATGGGAATGCGGCTGCCCGAGGGCACGGTGACATGGGTAGGCGCCAGTTCGTCCAGCCGGCGCGCCTGCTCCCATTCCAGCAGGCCGCGCACCGCCTGCGTCAGATCCAGCCGCGCCAGATGGGCGCGCCGCGTGATGCCCGGCAGGTAGGGCGCCAGCCACTCCTCCAGCCCGTCCAGCAAGGCCTGATCGCCCATGTCGGGCCAGTTGCCGTCGAGATCGTGGCGGCGCAGGAAGGCCACCCGCTCGCGCAGTTTCATCAGCTCGTCGGTCCAGGGCAGGCAGGCCAGGCCCATGGCCCGCACGCCCTCCACCATGGCCGCCGCCAGCCGGTCGGGCGCCGCCTTGTCCAGCTTCTGCTCGTCCAGCACCAGGGCGAACAGGCGGCGCTGGCGGCGGGCCTGCACCACCTCTTCCCGGCGATCCCATTCCACCGCCTCGGTGGTCTGGATGCCGTCGCCGAAATGCTCCTCGATCTCGGCCTTGGTCAGCGCCGCCGCCAGGAAGATGCGGGCCTCGCGGCGATCGCCGTCCAGTTCGGCCGCCACCAGCCATTCCTCGGCGGACAGCGGCTCGGGATCGGCGAAGAAGGCACCGCGCCCACCCGACAGGGCATAGCGGGCATCGCCCCCAGGCCGGCGGCGGGCAATGCGGTCGGGATAGGCGAAAGCCAGCAGGATGCCGGCATCGCGTCCCTCGCCCATCGCCTCACCCGGCTTGAGGCCGAGGCGGCGGCGCCATTCCTTGGCCGCCTGCCGCACCCGTGCCAGGGCGCCCCGGTCCACCGTCAGGCCATGATGACGTTCCGCCCCCTCGCGCAGGGCATCCAGGCGCAGGCGGACATCGGAATCGCGGAACCCGCGCTCGGCCTTGACCACATCGCGCTCGCCCAGCAGGGCGGCCACGTCGCAGGCCAGCCCGCCCAGCCCCAGTTCCCGCGCCTTCAGCACCATGTGGGCGAGACGGGGATGCATGGCGAGACGGTTCATGGCGCGGCCATGGTTGGTGATGCGCCCGTCCCCGTCCAGCGCCCCCAGCTCGGCCAGCAATTCCCGCGCCTGGGCCAGCGAGGCGGCGGGCGGCGCATCCAGCCAGGCCAGGGAGTTGGCGTCGGCGATGCCCCATTGCGCCAGGTCCAAGGCCAAGGGCGCCAGATCGGCCTCGGTGATCTCGGGGGCGGTGAACGGCTGCAACGCTCGATCCTCGGCCTCGGACCACAGGCGGTAGCACACGCCCGGCGCGGTTCGGCCGGCACGGCCCCGGCGCTGGTCGGCCGAGGCGCGGCTGACGGCCAAGGTGACCAGCCGGGTCATGCCCGAGGTGGGATCGAAGCGGGGCTGGCGCATCTGGCCACCATCCACCACCACCCGCACGCCGTCGATGGTCAGCGAGGTCTCGGCGATGGCGGTGGCCAGCACCACCTTGCGGCCCGGCCCGCTCTTGCGGATGGCGCGGTCCTGCGCCTCGGCGGGCAGGTCGCCGTAGAGGGGAGCGAGGGTGACGCCGCACGCCGCCGGATGCTCGCCCAGCAGGGCCTCGACCCGGCGGATCTCGCCGGCACCGGGCAGGAACACCAGCACGTCGCCTTCAGCCTCGTCCCTCAGCGCCTGCCCCACCGCCGCGGCCACGCCGTCGGCGAAACGGCGCGGCTCGGGCCGGGCGAGGAAACGGGTTTCCACCGGGAAGGCGTGGCCCTCGCTGGTGACCATCGGCACGTCGCCCATGAGTTTCGCCACCGGCCCGCCGTCCAGGGTGGCCGACATCACCAGCAGCTTGAGATCGTCGCGCAACGCCCCCTGGCTTTCCAGGCACAAAGCAAGGCCCAGATCGGCATTGAGGGAGCGCTCGTGGAATTCGTCGAAGATGACCAGCCCGACCCCGGGCAGCGAGGGGTCGTCCTGCAGCATGCGGGTCAGGATGCCCTCGGTCACCACTTCGATGCGGGTGTCGCGGCCGACCTTGGCCTCGAAGCGGATGCGGTAGCCCACCGTCTGCCCTACCGCCTCGCCCAGCGACTCGGCCATGCGGGCGGCGGCGGCGCGGGCGGCCAGGCGGCGCGGCTCCAGCATGACGACGCGCCCGCCCGCGAGCCAGTCCTGACCCAGCAGGGAAAGCGGCACCCGCGTGGTCTTGCCGGCGCCGGGCGGCGCCTGCAGCACCAGCCCCGGCGCGGCGGCCAGGGCGGCGGCGATTTCGGGCAGGACGGGATCGATGGGCAGGGTGGTCATGGCCCGCCTTGTACCGCAGTTCCGGCCCATGCTTAAGCGCTTATGCCAAGGGCGGAACGTCTACTCTATAAAGATGGCCTAGTAGGGGACTCATTCAAACCCAGGCAATGACGGTGGAAACGAGGGCGATGGCGGATAGGGCTTGGCTCGGGATGCGGTTGAGGGGATGACCGCCTTGATGCGGCGTTTTTGAGCCATGAGCGCAGTTTGCCGGCATCGTATGCCTTGTCGGCGATGAGCCGCTTTGGCTTGATGATCCCTTCCGGCAACGGGATCGCCATGGAGATGCCGGCAACGTTCCCAGGCGTCAGGACGAACGCAACCGGCCTGCCTTGAGCATCGGCCAAAGCATGGATTCTTGATGTTCTTCCGCCGCGCGAGACGCCAACCGCTTCCGCCCAGGCCCCCTTTTTGAGCCGTGTGCCGAACGGTGGGTCTTTACATGGGTGCTGTCGAGCGACAGTTCCTCGGGGATGGCTCCCGCTGCCGCCATCTCCTCGAAAATCATCTACCAGATGCGGCGGCGCACCCACCGATGGTAGCGGTTGTGGACCGTCGTGGGCGGACCGTATTCCGCCGGAACATCCCGCCAGCGGCACCCCGTCCCCAACACATGCAGGAGACCCAAAATCACGACCGGTCATCAACGCGCGGCTTTCACGGCCGCCCTTTGGGAAGACGCGGTTCGAGCGCCCCCAGGGGCGCCGCAGGCAGACTTTAGGGGTGGTTCCGCGTGGGCGGAAACAGCTCCAGGCGGCTCAGGCGGCGAGCGCCCGATCATCGGCAGGAAAACCGGTCAGCAGCCCCAGCAGCCAGGGGCCGAATTCCATGTCGGCGCCGCTGTGGCGCGCGGCGCGCCAGCGGTCCAGGATATGGCCCAGGGCGCCGTCAGTGGCAGCCCGCCCGGCCAACAGGCGGGCGAAGCGGCGGTTGATCTCCATCAACTGCTCTGCCGTCTTGCCGCCCGCCGCCACCAGATGGGCGGCAACGGACAGGGCGTCGCGATCCTCGGCCACCGGCGCCGACGGAGCCAGCGACGAAGCCACCCGCCACAGGTCGTGATTGAACGAGACGGCCTCGGCCTGTTCCGCCGCTGTCTCGGCACGGTGCAGGCGCAGCACGGCCACCTCCATCACCACCGCCAGGGCGATGTCGAGACGGAGTCCGTATTGGGTCCATGCACTCATTCAAGCCTCCTTGCCGGGTGGGCTCCCCGCGCCCTTGTTCTTGTGCGTTAAGAATACCTTAACGGGGAAACCGACCCAACCATGCAAGGGAATGAAGGAGATGCACGGACGGTTACACGCCTGAACCAAAGGTATATGTATCCTCCGGCCTTCCCTCGTCCGAAGATCGGAGATCCCTAGGCTGGGGACGCGGACTGGGCAAGCCGCTCCATCAGCCATGCCTCGAAGCTGTTCCGGCTGTCCGTCATGGCCCATTCCGTCACCAGCGCGTCGCGGGCCCGGTCGAAGGCCTGGGATTCCGCCAGGTGGCCGGCAACCGCCAGGTTACGGCCGGCGACGAAGGCCACGTCGCGGGGATCCACGCAGGGCGTGGCGTCCAGGGCCAGCATGGCCGCCACGTGATCGGCCATGTCCAGCAGCTGGGTGCGCTCGGACAGGTGGGGCCGGTCCAGCGCCACGCCGCGGATGATGCGCCACAGGCGCAGATTGTAGATGATCGCCGCATCCAGCTGGCGCACCGATTTGGCGCGCACCAGAAGAGTCGCCGCCGCCTCCAGGCCGACAGCCAAGGTCATGTCCAGGCGGAGGTCCCGCCGGATCCATTGCACGCTCATGACGTCCTCCCTGACGCATCGTAAGGGCAAGACCCTACAACCCGAGGGCGCCGGCAACGAATAGGGCGATGGTCAGGATTGACGGGAGATGGTCGCCTATGGCTTTGGTCCGAGGCGCTCGCGGCCTCAGGCCGATTCTGTCGCAGCAGGGCAGCGGCGGCGCCACCACCCCGTCGGGCAGCGGACGGGAATCGTCGCCCAGCACCCGGTGCATCATCACCACGTCGACCCAGCGGCCGAACTTCAGGCCAACGCCGCGCAGCACACCTTCCTGGCGGAAACCCATGGCGCGATGCAGCGCGATGGAGGACTGGTTGGCGGAATCGCCGATTACCGCGATCATGCGGCGATAGCCCATCTCGGTGCAGCGCTCGATCAGGCTGCCCAGCAGGGCGCGCCCCACGCCGCGGCGCTGGACGAAGGGGGCCACGTAGATGGAGTCCTCAAGCGTGTAGCGGTAGGCCGAGCGCGGGCGCCACGGCCCGGCATAGGTGTAACCCACCACCTCGCCATTGTCCTCGGCCACCAGATAGGGCATGCCGCGCGCCAGCGTGGCGGCGCGCCGGGCCTGCATCTCGTCCACCGAGGGCGACGTCTCCTCGAACGAGCAGGCGGTGCGGGTGACATAGAAGGTGTAGATGGCCTGCACCTGGGCCATATCGGCCTCGGTGGCGTCGCGCACCCGCACGGGCAGCGGCTGTTGCAGCGTCACGGTCATGGAAAGGCGTGGTCCCTGGTCAGTTCCGCCAGCGCCGCCACCACCCCTTCCAGGTCGGCGGCCAGTTGAGTGAAGCCGGGCAGCTTCTCGTGCCGCGCTTCGTCCATGTAGAGCGCGCGGTTGATCTCGATCTGCAAGGCGTGGCTGCCGTGGCGCGGCTGGCCGTAATGCCGGGTGGTGAAGCCGCCGGCATAGGGGGCATTGCGCACCACCCGGTAGCCGCGCGCCCGGAAGGCGTCCTCGGCCACCTGGGTGATCAGCGGGGCGCACGAAGCGCCGTAGCAATCGCCCAGCACCACCTCGACCCGCGATACCCCCACGTCGCGGTCCATGGGACCGCCGATGGAGGGCATGGAATGGCAATCCACCAGCAGCGACCAGCCGAACAGGACGCGGGTCTCGTCCAGCAGGGCGGCGAGCCGGCGATGATAGGGACGATAATATTGCGCCACCCGCCGCTCGGCCTCGTCCACCGGCAGCTTGGCGCGATAGATTTCCGCCCCCGTCGCCACCACCCGGGCGATGGTGCCCAGCCCGGCGGCCACGCGCGGGCTGCGGGTGTTGGCGTAATGGGGCAACTGGCCCGAGAACATGGCCGGGTCCAACTCGTAGGGCTCGCGATTGGGGTCGCAGAAGGCGCGCGGGAAACGCGCCGCCAGCAGCGGCGCCCCCCAGCGCAGCGCCGAGACGAAGAGCTCGTCGACGAAACTGTCCTCGGAACGCCGCAATCCCTGGGGATCCAGGCGCGAGGCGGCGACGAAATCGGGCGGGTACTCGCGCCCGGAATGGGGCGACGAAAACACCAGCGGCACCGTCCGTTCCGGAGGCTCGAGAACGGTCAGCACCGAGCTGTCGTCGAAAGCGAGCGGCATGCTGTCCATGATCCAAGGTATTAGCAGGTTGACGCCCCGCTGTCACAGGGATGCGTGCGCGCCTCCCTGTTGGAAATGGGCGGCACCAACAAATTTCGCAGCCGTCACGGAAGGTCTTGCAATGCCCATCAAAAGCGGTTAGAAGACCGCCCTCGACGCCGCCAAGCGGCACGGGCGGTTAGCTCAGCGGTAGAGCACTTCCTTGACATGGAAGGGGTCACAAGTTCGATCCTTGTACCGCCCACCATCGGCCCTCCTGGGGAGACCCAGGAGGGCCGTTCCATTTTGGGCCTCCTTTCGTCTACGACCGCCATCATCCGGAAAACGGAAAGAAATCGGGGCTATCCTTTCAAGGAATCCGGCCTATCGCCTGCGTGCGACGGCCCCCCGGATGCGCGCCCGCCGCCTATGCCGGAATGCGTAAGATTTGCCCCACGGCTTAATGCTTGCTGGGGAATCGGACCATGACTATCAGACCGGCCTGGATCATCGGTGCATTAGGACTGATTTGCGTCGCCCTTATCCTGACTGCGATGCCGCCCGCAGGACTGGCGGCGGCAGAGGACTGGCTGGCGCAGCGGCTGACGGCGGACAAGCTGTTGAAGTTAATGGTGGAATCTCTGGTCCTGCTGCCTGCCGCCTTCGCGGTGGAGATCGCCGCCACCGGATGGGCCGGCTGCTCGCTGCGCAAACTGCTGTTCGAACGGACCCCCTCCATGAAGGTGGATGGGCTGATCTACCTCGTCGGTGCCGTGCGCCTCCCCCATCTGCTGACCGCGCCGCTGGCCTTCGCCGGCCTGTCCACCGCCGCCCTGGTGGGCAACGGCGTGCTGGCGGAACACGCGGGCCTGGGCGGCCTGACCACCGTCACCAATCCGGTGTGGGGCTTCGTGGTGTGCTGGCTGGTGCGCGACTTCGCCTTCTACTGGGTGCACCGGGGGCTGCATTCCCGCACTTGGTGGCCGCTGCACCGGCTGCACCACTCGGCCAGGGACATGACCTTGATCTGCTCGGGACGCAGCAACTTCATCGCCGATATCGGCCTGAACATGGTCCTGGCCGCCCCGCTCTCGCTGTTCACCCTGCCCGAGCAGAGCATCCTGGCGGCCCAGCTGGCGGTGGTCTTCCACGGCCTGCTGTCCCATTCCAACTGGGCCTCGGACTGGGGCTGGTTCGGCCGCTGGGTGCTGGTCTCCCCCTGCACCACCGCCTGCACCATGGCCTGCGGCCCGAGGAATACACCCGCAATTTCGGCACCATGCCGCTGTGGGACCATCTGTTCGGCACCTTCAGCCAGCCCGGCGCCGTGCCGGTGGCCATCGGCGTGCAACACCCGGCCTATGACAGCGTACGCGGCAGCTTCGCCATGCTGGTGCCGGAACTGGTGGAAACGGCGCGCCTGCTGCGCGGCAAGCCGGTGGACGACCCCTCGGTCGCCGGCGGCTAGGAGGTGGCCTCGCCGCCGTGCTAGTCTGCCGGCCGACGAGCACGGCGGAGACGAGGATGGACCGCTTCACGGTTTCGCTGGACGAGGAATTGCTGGCGCAGTTCGACGACTACATCCGCCGGCGCGGCTACGGCAACCGCTCGGAGGCGGTGCGCGACATCCTGCGCAGCACGCTGGAGGCCGAGCGCCTGACCGAAGAGGAGGACGGCCATTGCATCGCCTGCCTGTCCTACATCTACAACCACCATGAGCGCGAGCTGGCCCGCCGTCTGACCGAGGCCAGCCACGCCCATCACGACCTCACCCTGTCCACCCTGCACGTCCACCTGGACCACGAGAACTGCATGGAGGTCAGCGTGCTGCAGGGCCCCACCCGCGCGGTACGCCGCTTCGCCGACGCCATCACCGCCGAAACCGGCGTGCGCCACGGCGCCTTGAACGCCGTGCCGGTGGAGGTAGGTCACAGCCACGACCACCAGCATGACCATGGCGGCGACGACCACCATCATGGCCACGGGCACGCCCACGTGCACTCCAGCCCGAAGACCTGAACGGGCCGCATGGCGCGCACCATCCTGATTCTGGGCGGCACCGCCGAAGCCAACGCCCTGGCGGCGGAACTGGCGAAACGCCCGGACCTGCGGGTGATCTCCTCCCTGGCCGGCCGCACCAGCCGGCCACACCTGCCGGCGGGCGAGGTGCGCGTGGGCGGCTTCGGCGGGCCCGAGGGGCTGGCAGCCACCCTGCGCGCCGAGGGGGTGGACGCGGTGGTGGACGGCACCCACCCCTTCGCCGCCCGCATGGGCTGGAACGCCGCCCAGGCCTGCGCCGCAGCCGGGGTGAAGCTGCTGCGGCTCGACCGCCCGGCCTGGACGCCCGGTCCTGGCGATCGCTGGGACGAGGTGACGGATTGGCCCGAGGCGGTGGATATTCTGGAACGCCATGCGACCCGCGTCCTGCTGGCCGTCGGCCGGCAGGAGCTGGAGCCCTTCGCCGCCCTGGCCCGCGTGTGGTTCCTGATCCGCTCGGTGGAAGCGCCCTCCCCCTGCCCGCCTTCACCCAGGCGGAAGTGCTGTTGGCGCGCGGGCCGTTCACCGTCGAGGCCGAGCGCGCATTGCTGTCGTCGCGCCGCATCGACACCATCGTGTGCAAGAACAGCGGCGGCCCCGCCGATGCCAAGCTGGCCGCCGCCCGCGAATTGAGCCTGCGGGTGGTGATGAAACGCCGCCCGCCGCGCCCCCAGACCGCCATGGCGGCGTCAGTGGCCGAGGCGCTGGACTGGCTGGGCTAGGGCGGCGTGCCCTAAATCTGCATGATGCTCCATGGCTCCTTTTCGTCATCGCCGGGCCACCGGGTCTGGCCGAAGGCCAGCCCGGCGGTAAACTTCACGACCCGGCGATCCACGCGTCGCCGCAAAAAATTCGTGGTGATAGCGGGTTAGGCGGTGCCACGTGGATGCCCGCGTCAAGCGCGGGCATGACGAGCACGAGGGAGGAACGGTCGGTCCGGTCTAATTTGGGAGCGGAGCAAACCTGGATAGGTTCCAGCGATATCGGTTCCACGAAACACAGATGAACGCCGATAAACACGGATGAACACAGATAGGTTTTTCCTTATCTGTGTCCATCTGTGTGCGCCGCCAGGCGCCTGTGTTTATCTGTGTTTACTGAACGACTGATGGCCGTGAGGCCAAGGATGGCCGGGCATTCCAGGTACGTGGCGCAATCCTTGACCGGATGCCCTTGGGCCAAGCCCGGGCATGACGGGGAAGGGAAATGCGCCGGTCAGAAACTGGGAACCATCCTAACGGCTTTCGCCCACCAGATTGCCCTTGCGGTCGAACACCAGCACCTCCACCGCCACGGGGGCCTGGCCCAGCACGCCCAGCGCGACCTGACGGGCCTGGGCAGCAATGGCGCCGCCCAGGGGCAGGCCGGCGGATCGTGCCAATTCCAGCACCTCCAATGCGGTATTGGCGGCGCCGGCCCGAGCCACCAGGTCGGCGGAGGCCCCTAATTGGTGCAGATGGCCGGCCAGCCACGCCCTGTCCACCTGCGACCGCTTGGAATGCAGGTCCATCCACCCGGCCGCCAGCTTGGACAGCTTGGCGAAGCCGCCGGCGATGGTGACGCGCGGAACGGGATGGTGGCGCAGGTATTTCAGCATGCCGCCGGCGAAATCGCCCATGTCGATGACGGCGTCCTCGGGCAAGCCGGTCAGAGCGCGCGCCGCCTTTTCCGAGGTGCTGCCCACGCAGCCCACCACATGGTCCAGCCCGGTGGCCCGCGCCACGTCGATGCCGCGCTGGATGGAATGGATCCAGGCCGAACAGGAATAGGGCACCACCACCCCGGTGGTGCCCAGGATGGAGATGCCGCCCACGATCCCCAGGCGCGGGTTCCAGGTGGCCTGGGCGATGCGCTCGCCACCGGGCACCGAGATTTCGATCTCCACGTCGGCCGGCTGGCCGTGGCGGAGGGCGACCTCGTGCACCACCTCGGCCATCAGCCGGCGCGGCACCGGATTGATGGCCGGCTCGCCCGGCGGCACCGGCAGGCCCGGCTTGGTGACCATGCCCACTCCGGCCCCGGCGCGGAACACCACGCCGCCGCCCGGCGCGCCCCGGCGCAAGGTGGCGATGATGGTGGCGCCATGGGTGACGTCGGGATCGTCGCCGGCATCCTTGACCACGCCCGCTTTGGCCCAGCCCTCGCCGGCCTCGGCCAGCGCCAGCGCAAAGGCGGGCGCCTCGCCGCGCGGCAGGACGATGCCCACCGGATCGGGAAAACCTTCGCCGAACAGCGCCTGGCAGGCCGCCTTGGTGGCCGCCGTGGCGCAGGCACCGGTGGTCCAGCCGGAGCGCAGGGGCTTGTCGTTCTCGGGGTCGCTCATGGGCGCAACCCTTCCATTCGCGCCCACGCCCTGTCAATGCGGGCGATCCCCTTGACGACCGCCCGTTCGTATGAAAAGTTTTGCAATCGTATTACGCACTATCGGTTCAGGGGTGTTTCACCATGTCGTTCTTCGTCCGGCCGGCCTTGGTCGTTGCCGCCCTGCTGGCGCTGGCGCCGTCGGCCCACGCCCATTTCCAGGAAATCCTGCCGTCGGCCGACATCGTGCCGGAACAGGGCGACCGGAGGGTCAAGCTGGATCTGGTGTTCACCCACCCGTTCGAGGGCGGGCCGACCATGGAAATGGGCCCGCCGGTGCAGTTCGGCGTGCTGGCCGACGGCAGGAAGACCGACCTCAAGGCGGCGCTGGTGAGGAAGCCCGTGGAGGGCAAGACCGCGTTCGAGGCCTCGTACCAGATCAAGGCGCCGGGCGATTACGTCTTCTACGTGGAACCCGCCCCCTATTGGGAGCCGGCCGAACGCAAGCACATCATCCACTATGCCAAGGTGGTGGTGGATTTCGGCTCGGGCGAGGGTTGGGACAAGCTGGTCGGCCTGCCGGTGGAGATCGAGCCGCTGGTGCGCCCCTACGGCCTCTGGACCGGCAACCAGTTCCGCGGCATCGTGCGCAAGAACGGCAAGCCGGTGCCCTTCGCCGAGATCGAGGTGGAATGGGTCAATGACGGCGGCGTCAAGGCGCCGGCCGATCCTTTCGTCACCCAGGTGATCAAGGCGGATTCCTCGGGCCAGTTCGCCTACACCATGCCGCGCGCCGGCTGGTGGGGCTTCGCCGCCCTGGTAGAGGGCGACAAGCCCATGAAGGCGCCCGACGGCAAGCCCGCTTCGGTGGAACTGGGCGGTGTGATGTGGGTAAAAGCCGTCGATATGAAGTAGGAGCAGCCTTTTCCATGGCTCACATTCCCGACGGCGTCGTCTCCGTCCCCGTGCTGATCAGCGGCGCCGCGATTTCCGTCGCCGGCTGCGCCTATGGCCTGAAGCGGATCGCGCCCGAGCGCATTCCCCAGGTGGCGATCCTGTCGGCGGTGTTCTTCGTCGCGTCGCTGGTGCACTTCCCGGTGGGCCCCAGCAGCGTGCACCTGATCCTGAACGGGCTGACCGGCGTGGTGCTGGGCTGGGCGGCCTTTCCCGCCATCCTGGTCGCCCTGGTGCTGCACGCCGTCATGTTCGGCTTCGGCGGCCTGGTGGTGCTGGGCGTCAATTTGACGAACATGGCGGTGCCGGCCGTCCTGTGCGGCCTGTTGTTCGACACCGTGCACCGCCGCTCCGCAGGCAAGCCGGCCCGTTCCGCCGCCGCCGCCGGGCTGTGCGGCGCCTTGGGCGTGCTGCTGACCGCGACCGCCGTGGCACTGTCCCTGGCCCTGAGCGGGCGTGAATTTGTCGCCGCCGCCAAGCTGATCGTGCTGACCCACATCCCGGTCATGGTCATCGAAGCAGCCTTCACCGCCGCCGCCGTCAGCCTGCTGCTGCGGGTGAAGCCCGGCTTCCTGGACCGCTCCGCCCCCATGGCGGAGGAAACGCCATGAGACACCCCTTCGTCATCGCCGCCGCCCTGGTTGCCGTGCTCGCCGCCGCCCCGGCCTGGGCCCACAAGATGAAGGTGTTTGCCACCGCCGAAGGCAGCACGGTTTCCGGCTACGCCTATTTCAACGCCGACAGCCGGGCCATCCAGTCCAAGGTGGTCGTCGCCGGCCCCGACGGCAGCCCAGTGTTCGAGGGCGCCACCGACGAACACGGCCAGTTCGCCTTCCAGGCCACCCGGCGCATGGACCACATCATCACCGTGGATGGCGGCGACGGCCATGTGGCCAGCTTCACCGTCACCGCCGCCGAGCTGCCCGACAACCTGCCGGCAGGCACAGCCGCCGCTCCTACCCCGCTTGCCGCCACCAACGGCGGCGCGGCGCCCGCTGCCGACCTGCACGCGGCCATCGAGCAGGCGGTGGTCCGCCAGATTCGCCCACTGCGCGAGCAGATCGATGCCTATCAGGAAAAGATCTGGTGGCATGACGTGCTGGGCGGCATCGGCTATATCATCGGCATGGCCGGGCTGGCCTTCGGCCTGGCCAACCGCAAGCGGCCGCCCCAGGCGGCAAGCAAGGACAAGACCGGGCCATGAGTCGTTTCCCTGCCCATTGCGGCGATGCCGGCAGCCTCGGCGACGAGGACTGCGCTTGCCGTTCCGGGGTGCCGGAGGACGATGCCGGGAATGGGCCGGTGGGCCGCCTGGACCCGCGCAGCCGCATCCTGGCCGCAATGCTGTTCGCCCTGCTGGTGGTGGCGCTGAACCACCCTGCCGCCCTGGCGCTGGCGGTGGTTCTGGCCGTGGCCGCCGCCCTGCTGGCACGGCTGGAGCCGGCGCCGACGCTGCGCCGCATGCTGGCGCTGGACGGTTTCATGGTGCTGGCGGTGGCCCTGCTGCCCTTCACCGTGCCCGGCGACGCCCTGTTCAGTCTGGCCGGGCTGGATGCCTCGCGCCAGGGCGTGGAGCGGGCGGCGGTGATCCTGCTCAAGGCCAATGCGGTGGTGCTGATGGTGCTGGCCCTGGTGGGCTCCATGGAGGCCGTCGCCCTCGGCCACGCCCTCAGGCGGCTGGGCGCTCCCGACAAGCTGGTCCACTTGTTCCTGTTCACTGTGCGCTATCTGGACGTGCTGCAGCGGGAATATCTGCGCCTGCGCATCGCCATGCGGGCGCGCGCCTTCGCCATGCGCAGCGACCGCCACACCTGGCGCTCGGTGGGCTATCTGTTCGGCATGCTGATGGTCCGCAGCATCGAACGCTCCGAGCGCATCGTCGCCGCCATGCGCTGCCGCGGTTTCGACGGCCGCTTCCCCAGCCTGGACGAGCCGACCCGCTTCCGCCTGCCCGACGGCGTCTTCGCCCTGGCCTCACTGGCCGGCATGGTGCTGCTGATGATGGTCGAGGCGGTGTGATGGCACCCCTGTTCCGGCTGGACGGCATCCGCTTCGCCTATGACCGCGCCCGCCCGGTGCTGGACGGCGCCTCGTTCCAGCTGGCCGCCGGCGAGAAGGTGGCCCTGACCGGGGCCAACGGCGCCGGCAAGACCACCTTGTTCCACCTGATGGTCGGCCTGCTCAAGCCCTTGGCGGGCTCCGTCGAGGCCTTCGGCCTCCAGCGGCGGAGCGAGGCGGATTTCCATGAGGTCCGCGCCCGCGCCGGCATCCTGTTCCAGGACAGCGACGACCAGCTGTTCTGCCCCACCGTGGCCGAGGACGTGGCCTTCGGCCCCCTGAACCTGGGCAAGCGCCCGGCCGAGGCCCGCGCCATCGTCGCCGAGACCCTGGGCATGCTGGGACTCGGCGGGTTCGAGGACCGCATCACCCACAAGCTGTCGGGCGGCCAGAAGCGCTTGGTGGCGCTGGCCACCGTGCTGGCCATGCGGCCCGACGTGCTGTTGCTGGACGAACCCACCAACGCCCTGGACGAACCCACCGAGGCTCGGTTGACCGACATCCTGGCGACCCTACCCCAGGCCATGGTGGTGATTTCGCACGACAAGACCTTCCTCGACCGCGTCGCCACCCGCCGGGTGCGGCTGGAAAACGGCCGGCTGGGCGATGACGCCTGACCTTTCGATCTATTGAAGGAGGCCGCCCGGCCTCCCCATGTGCCAGTCCGATGCGGAGGGTTGGCCCATGCGTCTGCTGGCTTTGGTCCTGCTGCTTCTGTTGCCGGCCTGCGGCGGCTACCGTTCGGCGCCCGTCACCGGCAGCGAGCAAAGCGCCGTGCTGCCGCCAGGCACCGGCAACGATGCCACCCGCGACGGCTTCTACGACGGCGGCATCTACGATCCCGACCTGACCAGACGTGTACTGAGGTTGCCCGAATGACTCCACGGACCATGACCATCGCAGCCATCCTGGCCCTGGCGCTCGCCGCCTGCGCCAGCCCCTATCAGCACGCCCTGGACAGCCGCGTGCTGGAGCGGCCCGAGCCGCCCATGACCGCCGCCGACCAGGACGCGCTGGCCCCCTATCTCAACTCGCCCTATTTCCGCGACCGGCCCTAAGCGGCTCAGCGCGGGCCGGTGAGCCAGCGCAGGGTGGCCACGTCCCACGGCAGCACGATAGTGGGGTTGGCGGCCTGGGGCTGCACCAGGTTCCACGGCACCGCCAGGTTGACGGGCTCGCCGCCGCTGCCGGCCATGGTGACGGTCACCGCGCCCAGGCTGCCGTCATTGCCGACGGCGATGCCGCTGACCTCGCCGATCCGGCCGCCGCCCGACCCGTAGACCGGCTTGCCCATCAGCTGGCTGCGGATGCGCTCGGCATCGGCCGGGGGCAGGCGCGCCACCAGCGGCGGTGGCGTGGGCTCGAAATCCGGCGGGTCGTTGGCGCCCAGCGGCGCCCCGGTCACGGGATTGCCCAGTTCGCCCGGCGCGGCGGTGCCGGGACCGCTCTCGGCCAGGGCGATGGTGGGCGCCAATGCCAGGGCAAGGACAAGCATCATCCGCATGGCGATCTCCGTTTTCTCCCCCTCCTCCCCAGATGGCGGCGGGCCGGCCCCGGTCAACCCGGCCATCGGGCCATGCGGATGCGCATCGACGCTGGCCGGCAGGTTTGCTAACGTCAGCGGCGAAAGTCGCGCCCAAAGGAAGATGCCGTGACCATCTACCTGCCCATCGCCGGCCTGTCGGTGGACGTCTACGCCCTGCTGGTGCTGGGCGGCGGCGTCGGCTTCCTGTCGGGGCTGTTCGGCGTGGGCGGCGGTTTCCTGCTGACGCCGTTCCTCATGTTCATGGGCATCCCCCGGCGGTGGCGGTGGCCACCGGCGCCAATCAGGTGGTGGGGGCCTCGGTGTCGGGGCTGATCGCCCATTGGCGGCGCAAGAACGTGGATTTCCGCATGGGCGGCGTGCTGCTGGCCGGCGGCCTGCTGGGTTCGTCGCTGGGGGTGGCGCTGTTCGGCTGGCTGAAGAGCCTGGGCCAGATCGACCTGGTCATCGCGCTGTGCTACGTCACCTTCCTGGGCTTCATCGGCATGACCATGGGGTGGGAAGCCCTCTCCACCATGCGCAAGGGCGCCAGCTCGGTGATCCCGCGCAAGCGCCACCGCCATCCCTGGCCCGGCCTGCCGCTGAAGGTGCGCTTTCCCCGCTCGGGTCTCTACATCAGCGTGCTGATGCCGCTGGGCGTCGGCACCTTTGGCGGCGTGCTGTCCGCCATCATGGGGGTGGGCGGCGGCTTCGTCATGGTGCCGCTGATGATCTACGTGCTGGAGATGCCCACCACCGTGGTGGTGGGCACGTCGCTGTTCCAGATCCTGTTCGTCACCGCCAACGTCACCTTCCTGCAGGCGGTGCACACCCAGACGGTGGACGCGGTGCTGATGGTGACGCTGCTGGTGGGCGGCGTGGTCGGCGCCCAGATGGGCGCCCGCTTCGGCGCGCGGCTGCGGGCCGAACAACTGCGCCTGCTGCTGGCCCTGATCGTGCTGGCGGTGTGCCTGCGCCTGGGGCTGGACCTGGTGCTGACCCCCGGCGACACCTTCTCGCTGGACGCCGTGGCCGGCTAGAGTTGTTTCCGTTTCGAGGAATGCATCTCCTTCCATTCGTCATGCCCGGGCTTGACCCGGGCATCCATGCTGCCGAAGGCGGCTCTGCCACCATGGATCGCCGGGTCAAGCCCGGCGATGACGCAGCGAAGAGAGTGATGCCGTCGAAGCGCCCCCCCCTTCGGCTCAGCGGGTCTTTCCCCCCACCATCTTCCAGCCGAAGATGCCGCCTTCCAGGCGGAAGATCTCCCCCTCGTAGCCCAGGGCGACCGCCCGTTCGGCGGCGGTGCCGCAGCGCACGCCCGAGCGGCAATGGAACACCAGCCTTTTGCCCTCGGGAACCGGCGGCAGGCGGGCGGGATCGAAGCTGGACAGGGGCAGGTTGACGGCGCCGGGAATGGCCTCGGCGGCGAATTCATCGGGCTCGCGGACGTCGACGACGACCGCCTCGCCGGCCTCCACCCACCGCTTGATGTCGTAAGGAGGAACGATATGAACGTGGGACAAATCGGGACGACCGGCCATGAAAACGCAACTCACGAAATACTTAAGACTCAGCTAATTTAATGCAGGCACGGCCGGTTTCAAGGGCCACCTACTCCCTTTTTGCAAATCGTTCGCGAGTTCACACCCGTTTAAGCCCAAGGCCCGACCCTGTGCCTCCCCATCGGGGGATTTCCTGGATCGGAGGCGGGCATGCGGATGGTGTGGTCGTCGTTCATCGCCCTGGCGGCAGCCGGGGCGCTGGTCGGCTGCGGCGGGGGTGGCGGAGGTGGCGGAGGTGGCGGAGGTGGCGACGGCGGCGGGGGAGGCAGCGGCGGAGGCACCGTGAACCGGAACGGCACCCCCATCGTCTCCAACGCCCGCGTGGGCAACGGCAGCACGGCCAGCGAGGATACGCGGAACTATGAGCTGGCCCAGGTGGGCGCCCTGGGCGGCAACGTGGCCGGCAAGACCGGCGCCGGCGTCACCGTCGGCATCATCGACACCGGCATCGATCTGGAGCACCCGGATTTCGCCGGCGCCGTCGCACCGGCCAGCACCGACATCATTTCCGGGGTCAGGGCCAACGTGGACGACCAGGCCGGCCATGGCACCGCCGTGGCCGGCATCATCGGCGCCCGCGCCGACGGCTACGACGTGCGCGGGGTGGCCCCCGGCTCCACCCTGCTGGCGGTACGCGCGGAAAGCGCGTGCTCGCCCGGCTGCACTTTCTATCACTCCGATCTGGCGCGGGCGACCAACTACGCGGTGGACAACGGCGCCAAGGTGCTAAACTTCAGCCTGGGCGGCAATGGCGGCATCGACGCCGGCTGGCAGAGCGCGCTGACCCGGGCGCTGACGCCCGGCGTGCTGGCCGACGGCACCACCCCCGACCCGGCCAAGGAACACCTCATCGTCGCCGCCGCCGGCAACAACGGCATCACCGACCCCGCCAACGCCGTCAACCCCATCAACCCGGCCGCCTGGCTGGCTGGTCCCAACGGCCAGGGGCGCGGCATCGCCGTGGGCGCGGTGGATTCCAACGGCGTGCTCGCCCCCTTCTCCAACAAGGCCGGCACCGCCAAGGACCACTTTCTGGTGGCTTCGGGCGTCAACGTCACCAGCGCCAAGAAGGGCGGCGGCGTCGGCACCGTCAGCGGCACCTCGTTCGCCGCCCCGGCGGTCAGCGGCGCAGCCGCGGTGGTGTGGGGACAATGGCCCCAGCTCACCGGCAAGCAGGTGGTGGACATCCTGCTGTACTCGGCCTACGACCTGGGCGCCCCCGGCGTGGACGACGTCTACGGCCACGGCCTGCTCGACCTGAACGCCGCCATGCAGCCGCTGGGCACCATCGTCATCCCCACCGCCAACGGCAGCTCCGCCCCGGTGTCCTCCACCTCCCTCAGCCTGGGCGGCGCCTTCGGCGATGCCCTCAGCCATAATCAGGCCCTGTCCCAAGCCACGGTGCTGGACGATTACGGCCGCGATTTCCGCACCGATTTGTCCAACACCGTGCGCAGCCGCGCCCAGGCCGACCCGCTGGCGGGCTGGCTGGACGCCACCGCCCCCACGGTGACCACCACCCGGCTGGACAATGGCGGCGCCCTGACCCTGGCGACACCGGCCGAACCCGTGCCCCAGGCACTGCAAACGCGGCCCGGCGGCGAGCAGGAGCCCACCCGCTTCGCCCTGTCCACCGAACTGGGCGGCAACCGGGTCGGGCTGGCCCGCGGCTTCGGCCTGGACCAGCTGACCGGGCTGGCGGCGGCGGCACCCGGCCTGCCCACGTCCGGCATCGGCGGCAATGCCCTGTCCTCGCCCTTCCTGGCCCTGTCGGGCGACGGCACCGCCGTGTCCGCCGGACGCGACCTGGGCGACGGCTACGGCCTGAGCTTCGGCTTCAGCGAGGATGGCGGCCATCTGTCCACCCTGGGGCAGCCGGAACCCGAGCGCCGGGCGTCGCTGACCGAGGCCACCAAGCGCTTCCAGGACGGCAGCGTGGTGGGGGCGCAGGTGGGCTCGCTGACCGAGGCGGACGGACCGCTCTCCTCCGCCGCCGAGGGCGGGTTCGGGTTCGACAAGCCGGCGGAAACCGTGTTCCTGGGCTTCTTCGGCGCCCATCCGGTCAACGGCCGGATCACCCTGTTCGGCCGCGCCGGCATGGGCTGGACCGACGGGGCGGCGCTGAATTCCGGCCTGCTGCGCGACGCCTCGACGGTGACCAGCCAGTCCCTCGCCGTCGGCGCCGCCATCCGCGATGTGGGCATGGAGGGCGACAGCGTGGCGGTCGCCGCCGCCAAGCCGCTGCGGGTCAGTTCCGGCTCGGCCACCCTGGCGGTGCCCACCGGCCGGGCGGTGAACGGCACCGTGCTGACCCGCGACGAACGGATCGGCCTGTCGCCCAGCGGTTCGGAAACCGATTTCGAGCTGTCGTGGACGCTGCCGATGGGCCAGCGCCAGCAGGTGGTGGTGGGCGGAATGGTGGCGCTGGAGCCGGGTCACGACGCCAGCGCGCCGCCGGCCTTCGCCACCGGCGCCAAATACCGTCTGACGTGGTGACGCAGAGGCGAAGCTCTGGCATCCTCTTCCCCCAAAAGACGTTGCTGGGGGGAGAGGTTCCATGGCTCAGACCTTCGCCGAAGCCACCCGCTCTTACGAAGCGTGGATGGCGAGCCGCTTCGATCCGGTGAAGGAGGCTCTCGCCTTCCGCCACCAGGCGCTGGCCGCCGATTCCTTCTCGTTCCTCCGCGGCACCTTCTACTGGTGGCTGGTGCGCTGGGACGAACTGGTGCCCGAGCCGGTGCGCCAAGCCCCCGCCATCCTGTCGGTGGGCGACCTGCACCTGGAGAATTTCGGCACCTGGCGCGATGGCGAAGGGCGCCTAGTGTGGGGGATCAACGACTTCGACGAGGCCCACACCTTTCCGGTGACCCTGGACCTGGTGCGGCTGGCCGCCAGCATCCTGCTGGCCATCGGCGAGGATTATCTGGAGCCTGGACCGCCGCGCCGCCTGCGCCTCGCTGCTGGCTGGCTACAATACCAATCTGGGCAAGCGGGCCGGCCGGCCGGTGATCCTGGAGGGCGATGCCGCCTGGCTGCTGCCCGCCGCCAGCCTGCACTGGTCCGAGACCGCCCGCTATTGGCACAAGGAATTCGGCGACCTGCAGGCGACGCATGAGCTGGACGAACTGAAAGACCTGCTGGCCGAGCGCATGCCGGAAGGCGTTCCCATCGAGGAATTCCTGGACCGCAGCCGGGCCGGCAAGGGCTCGCTGGGGCGGCCGCGCGCCGTGGCGCTGGGTGAATGGCGCGGCGGCCCGGTGGCGCGCGAGGGCAAGCGGGCCCTGCCCTCGGCGGCCGTCTGGCATGCCGGCGGCGACGCCCAGGGCGATGCCACCCTGGAATACCGCATGATCCTGGCCGCCGCCTACCGCTCGCCGGATCCCTGCCTGCATCTGACCACCGACTGGGTCATCCGCCGGCTGTCGCCGGAAAACCATAAGATCGCCATCGACCAGATCCGCGGCCACGTGGAAGCCGAGGCGCTGCTGCGCTGGATGGGCTGGGAGGTGGCCAACATCCATCGCGGCCAGGCCAGCCGCCACGATCTGGAGGACTGGCTGGCGGCCCTGCCGCCGGGCTGGCTCTACGACTGCGCGACGATCATGGCCGAGGCCATGAGGGCGGATTGGCAGGCTTACCGCTGAGTCTGCCGGCGCGGCAGCACATTCCTCCGATCTATGCCTGATGGCGAGGTGGGCGCCCTGCCCGGGCAAGGCCGGGCCCGCCCATCGAAAAACTACGCCCCGGGGGTATTGGAACCAAAAAGGGGCACCCCAACTAACAGGAATGATTACCGGAGCCACCGATCCATCGGCGGCTTCCAAGCGTTTCCGTGTCGAGGCGTCCGGCAGGGAGGCAGACGCATGCAGCGGATATGTTGGGCCTTGGCGGCGGCGCTGGTCGCCGTCGCCAGCTTCGCCACCGGGGCGTGGGCGGACGAGCCCTTGCCCTGGGCCATCGGCTTCCAGGCGGGCGCCTCGCCCACCATGGAGCGCATCACCACCCTGTCCACCATCATCAACGGCGTCATCGTCGCCATCGTGGTGCTGGTGACCGTTCTGGTGGGGTGGTGCGCCTGGCGCTACAACGCCGCGCGCAATCCCGTCCCCGCCACCTGGTCGCACAACACCAAGCTGGAGATCGCCTGGACGGCCATCCCGGCGCTGATCCTGGTGCTGATCGCCATCCCGTCCTTCCGCCTGCTCTATTTCATGGACCGGGTACAGGACGCAGACATGACGCTGAAGATCACCGGACACCAATGGTACTGGAGCTACGAGTACCCGGATTCCGGCCTGAAATTCGACGCGCTGATGGTGCAGGACAGCGACCTCCAGCCCGGCCAGCGCCGCCTGCTGACCACCGACAACGAGGTGGTGCTGCCCGTGGGCGTGCCCATCCGCATCCAGATGACCGCCGACGACGTCATCCATTCCTGGGCGGTGCCGGCCTTCGGCATCAAGACCGACGCGGTGCCCGGACGCCTCAACGAAACCTGGGTCACCATCAACCAGCCGGGAATCTATTACGGGCAGTGCTCGGAACTATGCGGCGTCAACCACGGCTTCATGCCGATCATGGTGCGCGCCGTGCCGCCCGAGCAGTTCCATGCCTGGGTCGAGGAAAGCAAGGTCAAGTTCGCCGCCGCCGAGGGCCAGCCGGCCCTGGCCAGCGCCGAAAACGAGAAATAGGGGATACGCCCATGGCTGCCGCTTCCGCCTCCCCCGCCGCCGCCCACCCCCACGAGGCGCCCCATGGCTGGCGCCGCTGGCTGTTTTCCACCAATCACAAGGACATCGGCACGCTGTACCTGGTCTTCTCGGTGATCACTGGGCTGCTGGGCGGCGCCATGTCGGTGTTCATCCGCATGGAATTGCAGGACCCGGGCGTACAGTTCCTGGATGGCGATTTCCAGCTCTACAACGTCATCCTCACCGCCCACGGCGTCACCATGGTGTTCTTCGTGGTGATGCCGGCGCTGATCGGCGGCTTCGGCAACTGGTTCGTGCCGCTGATGATCGGCGCCCCGGACATGGCGTTCCCGCGCATGAACAACATCAGCTTCTGGCTGCTGCCGCCAGCCTTCGTCCTGCTGCTGCTGTCGGCGGTGACCGGCATGGGCGCCGGCACCGGCTGGACGCTATACCCGCCGCTGTCCGTGAGCGGTCATCCCGATCCCTCGGTGGACTTCGCCATCCTGTCGCTGCACCTGGCCGGCGTGTCCTCCATCCTGGGCGCCATCAACTTCATCACCACCATCGTGAACATGCGGGCGCCGGGCATGACCCTCCACCGCATGCCGCTGTTCGTCTGGGCCATGCTGGTGACGGCGATCCTGCTGCTGCTGGCGGTGCCGGTGCTGGCGGGCGCGCTGACCATGGTGCTGACCGACCGCAATTTCGGCACCGGCTTCTTCAGCCCGGCCAATGGCGGCGACCCCATCCTGTACCAGCACCTGTTCTGGTTCTTCGGCCATCCCGAAGTCTACATCATGATCCTGCCGGCCTTCGGCATCATCAGCCACGTCATTTCGACGTTCTCGAAGAAGCCGGTGTTCGGCTATATCGGCATGGCCTACGCCATGGTCGGCATCGCCGCCGTAGGCTTCGTGGTGTGGGCGCACCACATGTTCACCGTCGGCACCGACGTGAACACCCGGGCCTATTTCACCGCCGCCACCATGATCATCGCCGTGCCCACCGGCATCAAGGTGTTCAGTTGGATCGCCACCATGTGGGGCGGCTCCATCGAGTTCAAAACGCCCATGCTGTGGGCCACCGGCTTCGTCTTCCTGTTCACCATGGGCGGCGTCACCGGGGTGGTGCTGGCCAACTCGCCGGTGGACGTGGCCCTGCACGACACCTATTACGTGGTCGCCCATTTCCACTACGTGCTTTCCTTAGGCGCGGTCTTCGCCATGTTCGCCGGCTTCTATTACTGGATCGGCAAGATGAGCGGCCGCCAGTACCCGGAAACCCTGGGCAAGGTCCATTTCTGGATCACCTTCATCGGCGTCAACCTGACCTTCTTCCCCCAGCACTTCCTGGGCGTCGCCGGCATGCCGCGCCGCATTCCCGACTATCCCGACGCCTTCCACGGCTGGAACGTGGTCAGCTCCATCGGCGCCTATATCAGCTTCGGCGCCGCCATCCTGTTCGTCTTCGTCTGCCTGCGCACCTTTTTCGCCGGGGCCAAGGCGGCCGCCAATCCGTGGGGCGCCGGCGCCACCACGCTGGAATGGACGGTCAGCTCGCCGCCACCGCTGCACAGCTTCGAGACCCTGCCCCGCTTCGGCCATCCGGCGGAGTAACCGGCCATGGGCCTGGACGGGCGCAACCGCATGGTGGTGCTGGTGTCGCTGGCGGCGCTGCTGGCCATGATCGGCTTGGTGGTGGCCTCGGTGCCGCTGTACCGCCTGTTCTGCAAGATCACCGGCTATGGCGGCACCACGCGGACCTCGGTGGTGGCGCCGGGGGCCACCGACCGGCAGGTGACGGTACGCTTCGATGCCTCGGTGGCCAAGGGCCTGCCCTGGCGGTTCAAGCCGGACCAGAGGGAGATGAAGGTGGCCCTGGGCGAACAGGTGCTGGCCACCTACTCCGCCACCAACACCGGCAGCCAGCCCATCGTCGGCACCGCCACCTTCAATGTGACGCCCGACAAGGCCGGCCGCTACTTCAACAAAATCGCCTGCTTCTGCTTTTCCGAGCAGCGGCTGGAACCGGGCCAGAGCGTGGACATGCCGGTGACCTTCTACGTCGATCCCGCCTTGGCCGACGACCCCTATGCCAACGAGGTCACCACCATCACACTGTCCTACACCTTCTTCCCCAAGGCGGCGGAGGACCGCGCCACGCCGGCCGCCCCGCCGGCCCCGGCGCGCAAGGCTCCGGAACGACAGGCGTCCACTGAAAGGCAGGGACCATCATGAGCAACGGGCACGCTTCCGGCCCCGGCCATGCGCCGGCCCATCCCTACCATCTGGTCGATCCCAGCCCCTGGCCGTTCGTCGGCGCGGTGTCGGCCTTCGTGATCGCCTATGGCGCGGTGACCTATTTCCACGACCATGCCAAGCCGTGGATCCTGCTGGCCGGGCTGGCGCTGGTGCTGCTGACCATGGCCGGCTGGTGGCGAGACGTGGTGCGCGAGGCCCAGCGCGACCACGCCCACACGCCGGTGGTGCGCCACGGGCTGCGCGTGGGCATGGGGCTGTTCATCGCCTCGGAGGTGATGTTCTTCGCCGCCTTCTTCTGGGCCTTCTTCAACGCCGCCCTGGGCGTCAACCCGCAGGTCACGCAATGGCCGCCCCAGGGCATCGTGCCCATGCACACCTGGACCATCCCGTTCGTCAACACGCTGATCCTGCTGAGTTCGGGCTTCGCGGTGAACTGGGCGCACCATGGCCTGCGCGAGAACCACCGCAGCCGCCTGAAGCTGGGGCTGGCCGTCGGCGCGGTGCTGGGCGCCATCTTCCTGGGGTTGCAGATCTACGAATACGGCGAAGCCACCTTCGGCTTCACCGAAGGCGTCTATCCGTCGGTGTTCTACATGGCCACCGGCTTCCACGGCTTCCACGTCTTCGTCGGCGTCTGTTTCCTGACCGTCTGCCTGCTGCGCGCCCTGCGCGGCGACTTCACCCCCCAGCAGCACGTGGGCTTTGAAGCCGCCGCCTGGTACTGGCATTTCGTCGACGTGGTCTGGCTGTTCCTGTTCGTCTGGGTGTACTGGTGGGGCAACAGCTAGGCGGCACGATCACTTATCGGAACAAACCGCCACCGCTGTCGCTGTAATACCCTTCGGTGAGGTGCAGGTCGCGTTCCGACACCAGGCAGGAGCGGCCGTCCCCCGACAGCCGGCCCCCCAGCGGGACCGCCACCGAATTGACCATGCAGGTCTGCGAGCAGGCTTCGCGGCAGATCACGACTTGGTTGTCGAACCTTTCGTGCGCCCCGAGATCCACGTAGCCGTGCATGTCCTTGATCTGCTTGTCGGTGTAGCGCCCGGCGACGGCGTGCGGATAGTCCGACAGCATGCGGTCGCGGCCGATGTCCGAGCAGCCGCAATTAGCCACCAGCCCGAGGAAGCGCCCCATGCGGTTGGGCGCTGCCGGCTGATCGGGCGGCGGCAGCGAGCACGATCCCAGCGCCGGGCCCAGCGCCAGGACGGCAATCAGCGGACCGACGAGCTTCAACATGGGCCGGCCTCCTAATCCATATCCTGCCAGCCGGGGGTGAGGTTCAGCCGGCGTTCGGTGGGCGTGCAGGCCTGGCCGTCACCCCGGGTGCGGCCGCCCAGGGGCTGCACCACCGCATTGACTAGGCATGTCTGTGAACACGCATCGGCACAGATGGGGATCTGGTTGCTGAAATTCTCGGTGCCACCCGTCTCGATGAAGCCGCGCATGCGCGCCACGTCGGCGGGCGAATAGCGGTCGCCCAGGGCGCGCGGATAGTCGGCCAGCATGCGCTCCAGCGGGATGTCGGAGCATCCGCATTGGGCCACCAGCCCCATGAAGCGGCCCAGCCGCTCGGGCGTGGCCGGTTGATCGGCCGTCGCGCAGGCGGTCAGCAGCAGAGAGGACAACAGCACGGCGGCGAGCGGACGACGTCCCATCTCCGACCTCCTTGGCTCAGTAGGGGCAACCCTCTTGCCCGCAATGGCCCAACTTGGACGAGCGATAGGTATGGCAGCGCGGGCATTTCACCAGATCCTGCACGCTCTCGCCGTCGGGCACCGGCTCGAAGCGCGGCCGTTCGGGCGTCGAGGGCGTGCGGGCCGCCCGGCGTTCACGCAATTCGGTGACGCGCTGGAGGTACTTGAAGCCGAACCAGATCAGGGCGACGACCGCGACGGTCAGCAGGAACTTGGCGAACATGGGCGAAGTGTGGACCGCGGCCCCTGTCCGGTCAATGGGCTACAGCCCCCAGCGGTTCCACGCCAGCCGCTCCTCGATGGCAGCCAGCAGGTCGGGGGCGAGGCTGCGGGGGCCAAGCAGGCGGCGCCACGGCGCGCGGCGTGCGCCCACCAGCCGCAACCGCACCTTCTCGCCGAAGCGGGTGCGCATGGTGGAGCGCAGGTCGCCCAACTGATCCACCAGCCCCAGGGCCAGGGCCTGGCGGCCGGTCCAGATGTCGCCGTTGAACAGCGCGGACTCGTCGCCCACCAGCTTGCCCTGGCGGCGCTCGCGCACCCATTCCTTGAAACCGTCATGGATATCGGCCTGCAGGGCCTCCAGCCGCGTCACGTCCTCGGGGCGTTCGGGCATGAACGGGTCCAGCATGCGCTTGCGCTCGCCCTGGGTGTGGACGCGCCGCTCGATGCCCAGGCGCTGGATCGCTTCGGTGAAGCCGAACCCGGCCGAGACCACGCCGATGGAACCGACGATGGAGGCCGGATCGGCGATGATCTCGTCGGCCGCCGCCGCCAGCCAGTAGCCGCCCGAGGCGGCCACGTCCTCGACGAAGGCCACCACCGGCACCTTCTTTTCCTCGGCGTGTTGGCGGATGCGCTTGCCGATGAGCGCGCTCTGCACCGGCGAGCCGCCCGGCGAGTTGATCACCAGCGCTACCGCCGCCAGCCGCTTGGGCGCGAAGGCGGCCTTCAGCACTCCGGCCTGATTGGCCAGATTGATGCCGCCGCGCAGCATGCCGCCCCCAGCGGCGATCAGCCCCTGCAGACGCACCACCGACACCAGCGGGGGCGGGTTGGTGAAGCGCTCGACCAGATCGTTGAAGGTGTCCGAGATATCCATGCCACAAAGATGGATGGAAGCGGACAGCTTGCCAAGCCCCCACCCAGCCTCTCCCTTATAACTTGCATTTGTAGAGAGATAAGGCACGCTATACGGAAATCAGTCTCGGCATGAGAAATCGCAGAACAGGCCATGGCCGCACCCAGGAAGCCGTCACAACCCGCCATCCCCGCACCGGCAAAGGCCGGTCGAGCGAACCACCCGCCGCCGCCGGTGCGATGGCAGTCGACATTGCAGCGGCAAGCGGCAAGCCCAAACGGCCGGCACCATTCTCCACCACCGGTCAGTTGGGGTGGTCGACCGCCGCACGGCGCCGCCACGACACCCGCGGGTATTCAGAGGATGATCGCCGGCAAATCGTACCTTTACCTCGGCTCGGCCGACTTCAGACGCCCTCGCGACAAGGCGATCAAGCACTCCTCGGTGGACATGGGCAAAGTCGCCAATATCGGGGCGGAACTCGACCCAGGCGGTTACCCTGACCATGTCCGCACCCTCGATGCCGGTTACGAGGTGGTCGCCACGGAACTCAACAGCCGTAGCGAGGGCCGAGAGAAATACGGAAACGCCTATGTGGTCGACAATGTTTACGACATCGAGAATGTCGACGGCGAAGTCATCGAGAGCTTCGATGCCACCAGTTATCCGCCGCACTTCGCCGCAAACCGCCAATTCGACCGCATCATCTTCGAAAACCCCCATAGCGGCAGGTATGGAGACGGCCAGAACGGGCTTGCCGACATGCAGGCCGCCATCAGCAACAAATCTTTGTTGGAGGGCATTTTCCGCGAGGCTGCCAAAGTGCTGAAACCAACCGGCCAGCTTCAAATCTCGGTATGCGGCTGGCCGTTCCTGAGCCATCCCGCAAGAACCCTGGCGACCACCCAGGGACTTCAATGGAATGTGATGGGCAAGGCTCAGGAATTCGCCGACTCGCTCGGCTATGTTTTCGTTGATGCGACCGACAAAGGCGTCCGCACGGTATATCGCAACAACGGAACGCCCATGCAGTTGAACGTCACCAAGTTCAAGTTCCGCCTGAAATAGCCGCGCTTAGAACAGCGCCCCGCCCCGGCGCAGCACATCGTCGGCCTTGTCGGTATAGGTGCCATCGGCATGGTGCAGCACCAGTCCCGACAGCACCTCCAGCGGGGTCTTGGCGTCCTTGCGCGCCGCCACCACCACGCGGGTGGCCGGCTTGCCCTGGCGCGGCCACAGCGGGAACACCCGAACCTCGCCCACCTTCAGCGACAACAGCCCGGCCAGGATGTCGCCCAGGCGGTCGGCGCGGTGGACCACGAACAGGCGTCCCTTGGGTTTGAGGAAGCGTACCGCCTGCTTCAGCCACAGGGCCAGTTCCACCTCCTCCATGTGGCCGATGGCCTTGCTCGCGGCGGCGGGGGACGGATGGTGCCGGGCTCGTACCAGGGCGGGTTGGTGATCACGTGGTCGAAATGGTGGTAGGGCGCCGCCTCGGGCGGTTCGGTCAGGCAGCCCTCCACCACCTGGAAGCGCTCGCCGAAGCCGTTGGCCTCGGCATTGGCGCGGGCCAGCCGGGCAAGACCCGGCTGCAGCTCCAGCCCCACCACCGACACCGGCACCCGCACCAGCAGGCTCAAACCGGCGGTGCCGACGCCGCAGCCCAGGTCGAGCACGCACTGGCCCGCCCTGGCCGGCACCGCGGCGGCCAGGAATACCGGGTCCGAGCCGGCGCGGTAACCGTCCACCGGCTGGCGGATGACCAGACGGCCGTCAAGGAAATGGTCCTCGGAGGTGGAACAGGGGTCACCCGCAGGCATCATGACGTCCCGAACATGGCAAAGGTCGTGCTTGTAAGCTTGACCGACTTTCCGCCGCAACACTATGTTCGTGCGCGCGGACGGGGCAAAGTTCCGCATCGAAGGAGTGGGTGCATTGGCGATCGTGGTCAATCTGGAAGACGAACGGGGCAAAAAGGCCAAGAGCTTCGACACTCTGGTGTCCCTGGTCAAGGACGACCTGGAGAAAGTCAACCGCCAGATCGTCGAGCGCATGCACAGCCCGGTGGAGCTGATTCCGCAACTGGCCGGCCACATCATCGCCGCCGGCGGCAAGCGCCTGCGCCCGGTGTTGACCCTGGCCTCGGCCCGTCTGGCCGGCCACAAGGGCGACCGCCACGTGAAGCTGGCCGCTTGCGTCGAGTTCATCCACACCGCCACCCTGCTGCACGACGACGTGGTGGACGAGTCCGAGCCTGCGCCGCGGCCAAGCCTCGGCCAACGCCCTGTTCGGCAACAAGCCCAGCGTGCTGGTGGGCGACTTCCTGTTCTCGCGCTCGTTCGAACTGATGGTGGAGGACGGCTCACTGCCGGTGCTGGCCATCCTGTCGCGCGCCTCGTCGGTGATCGCCGAGGGCGAGGTGCTCCAGTTGATCACCGCCAACGACACCGAGACCAGCGAGGACGCCTATCTCGAGGTCATCCGCTCCAAGACCGCCGCCCTGTTCGCCGCCGCCTGCCGCATCGGCGCGGTGGTCGCCGACCGCCCCAAGGGCGAGGAAGAGGCGCTGGATTCCTATGGCCTCAACCTGGGCATCGCCTTCCAGCTGATCGACGACGTGCTGGACTATTCCGCCAAGCAGGCGGTGCTGGGCAAGACCGTTGGCGACGATTTCCGCGAGGGCAAGATCACCCTGCCCATCATCCTAGCCTTCCGTCGCGGCGACGACGAGGAGCGCGAGTTCTGGCGCCGCACCGTGGAGCGGCTGGAGCAGAAGGACGGCGACCTGGAACACGCCATCGCCCTGATGGAGAAACACGGCTCGCTGGCCGACACCATCGCGCGGGCCCGCCATTACGGCGAGGTCGCCCGCGACGCCCTGGGCATCTTCCCCGACGGCGCCCTCAAGCAGGCGATGATCGACGTCATCGACTTCTGCATCGAGCGCGCCTACTGACCCCGGCCTACAGCCACTCGGGCTGGTAGCCGAAATCGGCGGGAAACATCTTGAGGTACTGAACCAGCCGGGGCTGGTCCGACCGGTTGGGTGTCGGGCCGTGCGGCAGGGCATGGTGCCAGATGACGAGATCGCCGGCCTTCCCGGCGATGGGCGTCATGGTCAGCGTGCGGGCGGCAAAGTGCTGGGGATGCTCGCCGCTCGGCACGCTGTCCAGCCAGTCGCCGATGGTGCGGTGCATGCCGGGCACCAGGGCGAAAGCCCCCTGCTCCGCCGTCGTGTCGCTGAGATAGAGCAGCCCCTGGATGCCCAGCGGGATGGGCTGCACCAGACTGACATCCCAGTGGATACCCGGCCCCTGGAACTGCAGGCCTGACCGCTCCGGCGGATTGAAGCCCACCCGGTCGGTGGTCATCCACAGATCGGCGGTGCCCCATAATTGCGCGAAGGCCTTGTGAACGCGTGGGGATTCGCGGGCAACGCGCAGGGCCGGATGGCGGAACAGCTGAACGAAGACGCATTGCTGGCGCGGTCCGAACCGCCCCCATTCCTCCGGCCGCTCCGGTGACATCCCCTGCGCATCCCAGACCACCTGGGCGGCGGCGGCGCAGGCGGCGGCATCAATGGCGTTGGGCAGCACCACCCAGCCCTGCTCATGCCACTGCCCGAGCTCGGCGGGTCCCAGCACGTCCGGCAGCCGCTCGATGGCGTCGAGGCGCTCGCGAATGGCGGGCGGCGGCGGTGCTCCGGTCAGGGCGGCGTTGATGCGGGTAACCGTCAACGGATCAATGGCGCCGCCATTGCATTCCAGAACCCAATCCTCGAATTCCTCGAACGATGCGCGGGAACCGCACCAGCGCATCACCTCCTCCACGCCCAGATTCAGGCCGCTGAGCAGCACCTTGGTGGCCCGCCATGCCGCCACGGCATCGGCCCGCGCCCCATGCCCAACGACCCACTGGGACCACAGGCGCTTCAGCCAGACGAGTCCCAGCCGCCCCTGGTCGGCAGAATCGGCGAATGTGGGAAGATGGGACATCGCGGCGCACCCCCGGCTTGGCAGCAAGGCCCGATGATGCACGCAAAAGGGGATAACATAAACAGCATTATCGCTATCCGCACGCATCCAGCGCGGGGTTGTTCCGCCCTCTACTCATTATTGCCGGACCTGACGAAAGGAAGCAGAGCATCCGTCGGATCGCCAGCACCCCTAATCCACCAGCACCCAGTCGCCGTTGCGGATCTCCACCATGTGGAACGAGTCCAGGTCCAGGCCCAGATGGTCGGCCGGCGTCATGGTGAAGATACCGCCGGTGCCCACCAGCCGGGTGGTCTGCTCGATGGCGTCGCGCACTCGTCCGCGCTCGGTGCCGCCGGCGCGCCGTACCGCGTCCTGGACGATGGCGAAGGCGTCGTAGGCGTGGCCGGCGAAGATGGTGCATTCCTGGTTCCAGCGCCGTTCGAACGCCGTCTTGAAGGCCTGGGCCACCGGCTTCTGGGGATCGTCGGCAGGCAACTGTTCCACCACCGCCAGCGCCATGGCCGGCAGGCGCATGCCGTCGGCGGCACCCTGGACCAGGCGCAGGAACTCCTTCGACACCACGCCGTGCGACTGATAGACCGGCATGGGCAGGCCCAGCTGGCGGATGTTGCGGGTCACCACCGCCGGCCCCTGGCCGGTGCCGAAGACGAACAGGGCATCCACCCCGGCGGTGGAGCGGATGCGGGTCAGCTGCGGGGTGACGTCGGGGTCCTTGGGGCCATAGGTTTCGTCGGCGACGATGGCGATGCCCATGGCGGGCGCCAGCTTGAGCACCTGGTCGCGCCCCGACTTGCCGAACCCCACGTTCTCGGACAGCAGGGCCAGGCGGGTCAGGCCGCGCGTCTTCAGGTCGGCCAACACCTTTTCGGCGCCCATGCGGTCGCTGTGGGGGATCTTGAAGGTCCATTTGCGCACCGGTTCGACGATGCCGATGCCACCGCCCATGGACACGAAGGGAATGCCGGCCTTTTCCATCAGCGGCAGCACCGCCATGCTGGTGGGCGTGCCCGAACCGCCGATGATGAGGTCGACACGGTCGTTCTCGATCAGCCGCTTGGCCATGGTCATGGCCTTTTCCGGCTCGGAGGCGTCGTCATAGGCGATCAGCCGGATGGGGCGGCCGGCCAGGCCGCCTTCGGCATTGGCGCGCTCCACCAGCATCTCCAGCGCCTTCTTCTCGGGATCGCCCATGAAAGTGTAGGTGCCGGTCAGCGACAGGAACGCGCCCAGGCGGAATTCCTCGGCCGCCCACGCCGAGGGCGCCAGCGCCGCCCAGGCGGCGGCCACCAAACCGAACATGCGGCGCGACAGCATGGAAACCTCCGTTGGTGCATGGACGACGGCGCTTTATGGCACGATCGGGCTACTCCGCAAACCCCGGCCTCCACCCCGCACGCCGACTTTTCCCCGCCGCCGTTCGCCCGTTCAATGGCCGTGCCCGCTGACCAGAGGAGGCCCAGCCATGCCGCTCAGCCTGCCCCGCCGCTCGTTGGCCGTGGAGATCGCGGTGTCCCTGGTGGTCAAGGCGGCGGCGCTGGCGGTGCTGGGCTTCGTGCTGTTCGGCCCGGACGACCGGCCGCCACCCTCGCCGCCGCCGCTGCTGGGAGAACGGCCATGACCGACCTGGACGTGGTCGCCCTGTCGCGCCTGCAATTCGCGCTCACCGCGCTCTACCACTTCCTGTTCGTGCCGCTGACCCTGGGGCTGTCGTGGCTGCTGGCGGTGATGGAGAGCATCTGGGTGATGACCGGCCGCGAGGTGTGGCGCGACATGACCCGGTTCTGGGGCAAGCTGTTCGGCATCAACTTCGCCATGGGGGTGGCCACCGGCATCACCATGGAATTCCAGTTCGGCACCAACTGGGCCTATTACTCCCACTTCGTCGGCGACATCTTCGGCGCCCCGCTGGCGCTGGAGGGGCTGACCGCCTTCTTCCTGGAGAGCACCTTCGTCGGCCTGTTCTTCTTCGGCTGGAACAAGCTGCGCCCGGTCACCCATCTGGCGGTGACCTGGGCCGTGGCGCTGGGCTCGTCGCTGTCGGCCCTGTGGATCCTGATCGCCAACGGCTGGATGCAGTATCCGGTGGGCGCCGCCTTCAATCCCGTCACCATGCGCATGGAGTTGACCGACCTGGCGGAGGTCATCTTCAACCCCGTCGCCCAGGCCAAGTTCGTCCACACCGTCAGCGCCGGCTACGTTACCGGCGCCATGTTCGTGCTGTCCATCAGCGCCTGGTTCCTGCTGAAGGGCCGTCACGTGGGCTTCGCCAAGCGTTCCTTCGCCGTGGCCTCGGCCTTCGGCATGGCGGCGGCGCTGTCCTCGGTGGTGCTGGGCGACGAGTCCGGCTACGTGGCGGGCGAGAACCAGAGGATGAAGATCGCCGCCGTGGAGGCCATGTGGGAAACCGAGCCCGCCCCCGCCGCCTTCACCCTGTTCGGCCTGCCCAACCAGCAGGAGGGGCGCACAGACTGGGCCATCCGCATCCCCTGGGTGCTGGGTCTGATCGCCACCCGCTCGTTCACCGAGGAGGTGCCGGGCATCCGCGAACTGGTGGCCGAGAACGAGATGCGCGTGCGCTCGGGCATGATCGCCGTGGACGCCCTGGAGCGGGTGCGCGCCAACACCGAGGACATCGCCGCCCGCCTGGTGCTGGAGCGCCACGTGGAGGATCTGGGCTTCGGCCTGCTGCTGCGCCGCTATGTGGACGACCCGCGCACCGCCACCGAAGACCAGATCCGTGCCGCCGCCCGCGACACCGTGCCCGGCGTGGCGCCGCTGTTCTGGACCTTCCGCATCATGGTGGCGTGCGGCTTGTGGTTCATCCTGCTGTTCGGGCTGTGCCTGTGGACCAGCACGGTGCGGGTGTTCGAGCGCCGCTGGCTGCTGCGGCTGGCGCTGTTCAGCCTGCCGCTGCCATGGGTCGCCAGCGAGATGGGCTGGTTCGTGGCCGAGTTCGGCCGCCAGCCCTGGACCGTCGACGGCGTGCTGCCCACCTTCCTCTCCGCCTCGGCGGTCACCCCGGCGCAGGTATGGACCTCCATTGGCGCCTTCGTCGTCTTCTATTCCGCCCTGCTGGTGGTGGACCTGTACCTGTTGATCAAATACGCCCGCAAGGGCCCGGCCGCCACGCCCGAGCCGCCCGCCGCCTGGGGCCACCGCGCCGGCGCCAAAGCCCTGATGGCGGAGGAGTGACGCCATGTCCGTGCCGGTGGACTACGAAACCCTGCGTCTGGCGTGGTGGCTGCTGCTGGGACTGGTGCTCATCGGCTTCGCGGTCATGGACGGCTTCGACATGGGCGCCGCCATCCTGCTGCCGGTGGTGGCGCGCAGCGACACCGAACGGCGCATCGTCATCAACTCCATCGGCCCGGTGTGGGACGGCAACCAGGTGTGGCTGATCCTGGGCGGCGGCGCCGCCTTCGCCGCCTGGCCGCCGCTCTACGCCACCGCCTTCTCGGTGTTCTACATCCCGCTGCTGCTGGTGCTGGCGGCGCTGATCCTGCGGCCGGTGGGTTTCGATTTCCGCAATAAGGTGGAACATGCGGTGTGGCGGCGGGTGTGGGACTGGGCACTGTTTCTGGGCGGGCTGGTGCCCACCTTCGTGTTCGGCGTCGCCATGGGCAACCTGCTGGTGGGCGTGCCGTTCCAGCTGACGCCCGAGCCTGCGCCCCATCTATTCGGGCGGCTTCCTGTTCCATCTGCTGACGCCCTTCCCTCTGCTGTGCGGGCTGGTCAGCCTGGCCATGATGGCCATGCACGGGGCCACCTTCCTGGCGTTGAAGACCGAGGGCGTGCTGGAGGCCCGCGCCCGGCACGCCGTGCGGGTGGCGGCGCTGGCCCTGGTGGCGCTGTTCGCCGTGGCCGGCGTGGTGGTGGCGACGGTGCTGGAAGGCCATCTGGTGGTGTCCGGCCTGCCCGGCGACGGCCCGTCCAACCCGCTGCTCAAGACGGTGGCGGTGGATCCGGGCGGCTGGCTGTCCAACTTCATCGAGGCGCCGTGGATGCTGACCGCCCCGGCGCTGGGCCTGCTGGCGCCGCTGGTGGTCATCGCCCTCAGCCGCAAGGGCTGGCACGGCTGGGCCTTCGTCGCCAGCGCCGCCGCCGTGCTGGGGGTGGTGGCGACCGCCGGGCTGGCGATGTTCCCGTTCCTGCTGCCCAGTTCATCCTATCCCGGCCACGGCCTGACGGTGTGGGACGCCTCGTCCAGCCCGCTGACGCTGTTCATCATGCTGGTGGCCACCGTGGTGGTGCTGCCCATCGTCGCCAGCTACACGGTGTTCGTCTATCGGGTGCTGCGCGGCAAGGTCACCGCCGAGCACATCGAAACCCACGGCTCCCACCTGTACTAGAGGGCGCGCGTCATGTGGTATTTCGCCTGGGTGCTGGGGGTCTGTCTGGCGGCGCTGGCCGCCATCCTGAACGGCATGTGGCTGGAAATGCACCTGGAGGACCAAGCGGCGGCTCCCCTTCCCCGGCGGACAAGGGGGAGCGGCGACAGGATCAGAGCGGCTAAACCCCTAGGGTCAAAACCCAATTAACCCTAGGCCATGGTGCTGCCCAGATAGAGCATGGGCACGGCGATGATGGAAACGCCCAGGGCGGCGGCACAGAGGTCGAGGGCGAAAGCCTGGAGGATCTTGCGCGTGTTCATGGTCGGCTTCCTTTCGGCTGGTGACTATGCCCTTAGGGATAGCTCCACCGCGCGCCGGCCGTCGCGTGTCAAGACTTGGTCGTGACCGCGCCGCTTTGCTCACACACCAGGCCTCGGACGTCGCTCAGCATCCGTTCGGCGGCGGCGGTGCAGAAGCGGCTGACCGGGCAGCCTCCCCGCTCGCCGCAGCTGCGCAGGCCGCTGAGGATGGCGTGGCAACTGGCCCACGAGCCGTTTGCCACCAGATTGCCCGCCTGCACCATGCGCGAGCGGAGACAATCGGGGGCAGACGTATCGATGGCGAGGACAGCGCTCAGCATAGTTACAACCGGAAGATGCAATTTGCAGATGTCTTATTGTAAGAACATCAAGAAGAGTTTTCCATCGGTCTATGACCCTACATTCTCAAACGCCGTGAGATTGTTTGCGTTTATTTTTGATGAGTGGTGACGAGATGTGTCATCGAGTGACAATATCTCTCGCTGGACGATGATGCCCAGCCCCATGACGCCCAACACGATGGCCAAGCTCAACGCCGGCATCAGTAACGTCAGGTCGCGGTGGATAATCCAATCCACGGCGGCGGTGTAGCCCAACACCGCTGCCATAAGCCACCCCTGCCGGCCGACCACGATGGCGCAGCCAAGGCAGAGCGCGGCAACCACCAAGGTGGCGAGCTCTGGAGTCATCGGAACCTCCCTCGAAGGAAACCCGCACGACCGCCTGATGGCGGATCGGGACCTTGACCGGCCCCTTGTTCGGTTGCGGATCGACCTTCCCCAAATACCCGGAATTAATTTGGCGCTTTTTACTTGCCAGCTTTCAAGCATCGCGAGGGCGCATATACGATAGGATAAGCAGGTATGAGACAGCGCCATCGCAGGCTGCGCCATCATCGCAAACGCTCTTTTGGGTTGTTAACGGACGCCGGATGGCTAAAATGCCGGCCAAGGATCACGGCGGGGCGGTAGTGGATTCGAAACTCACTCTGGTGCATTACTACGGTACCGAGCTGTACCACTTCCAAAGCCATCGCGACGATGCCGAGAAGGTGGTGGCGGCCTTCCAGTTCAAGAAGAAGAGTTGATTCGACCCGCCATGCCCTCCCGCCGCTCCGTTCTCGCCGGCCTGGCCGGCACCGCCGCCCTGGCCGCCCTGCCCGCCCGCGCCCAGTTCAGCCTGGGCAACCTGATCAACAGCGCCGCCCAGGTGGTGGGGGCCTACACGACCGGCGAGGGCGACGAGATCAAGATGGGCGAGAGCTTCTATCCCGACTATCTGCAGAAATCGGGCGGCACCTACCCCGACCGCAACGGGCAGGAAGCGCTGAAGTCCTTTGCCCAGCCGCTGCTGGCGGCGGCCGACCGCAAGAACCTGCCGTGGGACATCACCCTGGTGGACAACAAGCAGGTCAATGCCTGGGCCCTGCCCGGCGGCAAGATCGCGGTGCATTCCGAACTGGTGCGCCAATGCACCCATCCCGACGAACTCGCCTCGGTGATCGCCCACGAGATCGGCCATGCCGACCACGGCCACTCGCTGAACCAGATCCGCAACCAGGCCCTGATCACCTCGGTGGGCGGCCTGGGCAAGGAGGCGCTGTCGGGCTGGATGGGCGGCGGCGCCCTGGGCAGCGAGGTGCTGACCGCGCTGGAGGCGCCGCTCTACAACCTGATCCTGACCGGCTATTCCCGCACCCATGAATTCGAGGCGGACGCCCACATCCTGCGCATCTTCCAGCAGACCGGCAACGATCCCGCCCGCGCCGACGATTTCTTCCGCACCCTGCTGCGGCTCAACCCGGAATCGGCCACGGCGACCACCTCGCTGTTCTCCACCCACCCCGGCACGGCCGAGCGCATCGCCCGCATCGAGGACGCCGCCATCCGCGCCGACCAGCCGTCGCGCACCGCCTCGGCGCCGGGCTGGGACACGCTCAAGCAGTTGTTCCCGACGCCCAAGGCATAGAAAGGAACCACCATGGCCTTCCCCACCGCCGTCAACAGCCAGATCACCGATGCCGTCACCCAGGCCAACGTGAAGGTAGTGGGCGACGCCCCCGCCATGGCATTGGGAAACCTGTTCATCGCCACCAGTCAGGCGCTGGCCAATGCCGCCCACAACGCCGCCGTCAGCCAGCAGCAGGCATGTTTGACGGCTTGGGCCGCCACCGCACAGGCGGTGTCCACCCTCTATGCCACCGGGACGGAAGCTACCCTGGCGAGCTGGAAAGCTCTCAACAGCAGGGACTGAGCGTGCTCAGGCGCTGCGGCGGGGATTGAGCTGGCTGAGGCGCACCGCCGAGGCCACCAGCCGGAACACGCTTTCCAGCCGGCCCAACGCCAATTGCTGGTCCAGCGTCTGTGGGTCCAGCCACGAGCGCAGCCGGGCCAGATGGCGGGCCAGCGAGCGGCCGCTCATCGCCGCCAGAGGGGTGTCCGGGACGGCGCGCACGTCGAAGGCCTCGCCCACGGCATGCAGGTGGCGCAGCAGATAATCCTGATCCTCGGCGCCCATGGCCAAGGGAACGTCAGGAGCCTCGCGGGCCAGACGTTCGTAACGGATGTCGTGAATGGCGCCCATGACATTTCACCAAAAGACCAACTGTTCCTTTAGATAGGGGGTCCCTGCCTCGCATGGAAGGGGCTAGCCGTGCCCCCGCGCGGCCAGTTGGGCGGCGACGAAGTCGACGAAGCGCCGCACCCGGGGGGCGCGGGCTCGCGCCGCCGGGCTGACCGCGTGCAAGGCGGTGTCCGGCGAACGCCATTCCTGCAGCACCGGTACCAGCCGGCCCGCCGCCAGGTCACCCTCCACGTCCCAGACGGATTTGAGCACCACCCCCAGCCCATCCAGGGCCCAGGCGTGCACCACCTCGCCATTGTTGCTGGCCAGCCGGCCGCCCACCCGCACGGCGGTGTCGCCGTCGGGACCGACGAAGTGCCAGACCCGTTCGTTGCCGTCGCCGATGACCAGGCATTCGTGCCGGGCCAGTTCGGCCGGGCTGTGCGGCCGGCCGACGCGATCCAGATAGGCCGGGCTGGCGCACACCACCCGCCAGTTGGGAGCCAGCCGCCGCGCCACCAGACGGGAATCGGCCAGCACGCCGAAGCGCAGGGCCACGTCCACGTTTCCCTCCACCAGGTCCAGGATGGTGTCGGTGAGCAGCAGGTGCAGGCGGAGGCCGGGATGCAGGCGCAGGAACTCGGCCACCAGCGGCGCCATGTGGGTGCGCCCGAACGCCGCCGAGGCGGTGACGCGCAGGAAGCCCGACAGCGGCCCTTCATCGGCCGCCACGCTGGCCTCGGCCTCGGCCAGATCGGCCAGCAGCGCACGCACCCTGGGCAGGAAGGCCTCGCCCTCGGCGCTCAGGGACAGCGACCGGGTGGTGCGTAGCAGCAGCCGCGTCCCCAACCGCCCCTCCAGCGCCGCCAGATTCTTGCTGACCGCCCCCACCGACAGCCCCAGCACGCGCGCGGCCGCCGACAGGCTGCCGCTGGCCGCCACCTGGGCGAATACCTCCATCTCGCGGACCCGGTCCATCTATTTTTTCCGAATTGGAAAAGCTGATTTGCCATTCAGCCCACTTCCCGAGCGGTTTGGAAAGTGTGAATCATCAACCGACCGCGTCCAACGCCCGAGGAGTCACCCATGTCCAAGCTGTTCGCCCCGATCACCCTGGCCGGCTTGACCCTGCCCAACCGCATCGTGGTTGCGCCCATGTGCCAGTACAGCGCCGTCAACGGCCAGGCCCAGGACTGGCACGTGCAGCATTACGGCGCCATGGCCGCCTCGGGCCCCGGCATGATCGTGCTGGAGGCCACCGGCGTGGCCCCCGAAGGCCGCATCAGCCCCAACTGCCTGGGCTTGTACGACGACGCCACCGAAGCGGCGCTGACCGGGCTGGTGCGCAAGCTGAAAAGCTTCGGCCACAGCGCCATTGCCGTGCAGTTGGCCCATGCCGGCCGCAAGGGCTCCACCGCGCCGGCCTGGGAAGGTGGCGGCCCTACCGGCAACTGGACCAACGTGGCCCCCTCGGCCGAGCCGTTCGACGCCGGCTGGCCGGTGCCCCAGGCGCTGGACGAGGCCGGGCTGGAGCGCCTGCGCCAAGCCTTCGCCGGTGCCGCCCAGCGCGCTCTGCGCGTCGGCTTCGACGCCATCGAGGTGCATTCCGCCCATGGCTACCTGCTGCATCAGTTCCTGTCGCCGCTGGCCAACAAGCGTACGGATTCCTATGGCGGCAGCCTGGAGAACCGCATGCGCTTCCCGCTGGAGGTGATCAAGGCCGCCCGCGCTGCCTGGCCCCAGGGCAAGCCGCTGGGCATCCGCATCAGCGCCACCGACTGGCTGGAGGGCGGCCTGACGCTGGAGGAGTCGGAGGTTTACGCCAAGGCCTTCGCCACCACCGGCATCGATTATGTCTGCGTGTCCTCGGGCGGCGTGGTCGCCAAGGCTCCCATCCCGGTGGGGCCGGGCTATCAGGTCCATCTGGCCGAGACCATCCGCAAGGCCTCCGGCCTGCCCACCCGTGCCGTCGGCCTGATCGCCACGCCGGAACTGGCCGAGCAGGTGGTGGCCGAGGGCAAGGCCGACATGGTCGCCATCGGCCGTGGCTTCCTGGACAACCCGCGCTGGGTCTGGCACGCGGCGGAAAAGCTGGGGGTGGACTTCCCGGTCGCCAACCAGTACGCCCGCGCCACCGCTCGCACCTGGCCCGGCGCCCGGATGGCGCGGCCGCAGGCGGAAGCGGCGGAATAACGGGAAGAGTCTTGTCATCCCGACGACCGGCGGGAGGAGGGATCTCCGCTTGGCATGTCGCATGGTATTGAAACGACGTGCCGGGATGGGATCCCTCGCTCAAGGCTCGGGATGACACCTACACCTTCGAGCGTCTGGCCGCCTGCACGGCCTTTTCCAGGCCGTCGAGAAAGCGCGAGCGGTCCTGCTTGGTGAAGCCGGCGGGACCGCCGGTGACCTCGCCGGTCTCGCGCAGGGTCTTCATCAGGTCGCGCATGGCCATCTGCATGCCGATATTGGCTTCCTCGAACGGGCGGCCGCGCGGGTCGATGGGCCTGGCGCCCTTGGCCAGGCAACGTTGCGCCAGCGGGATGTCGGCGGTCACCACCACGTCGCCGGCCTGGGCCTTGTCGGCGATGATGTCGTCGGCGGCGTCGGCGCCCTGCTGGGCCACCACCTGGGACACCAGGTAATGGTCGATGCGGTGCCAGCGGTTGGCGACGATGAGCACGGGCAACTGGTGGCGTTCGGCGACCCGGATGGCCTCGTCCTTGACCGGACAGGCGTCGCCGTCGATGAGGATGGTGGTCATGGCGCGGTTTTACGGTACAGCACGTGCCGGCGCAACCAGTGGCCTTCGGGCAGGAGCGGATGCTCGAACTCGTCCGATTCCCGCATCCCCAGCCGCTCCATCACCGCCCGCGAACGCAGGTTCGGCAGGGCGGTGAACGAGATGATCTCGGCCAGCCCCAGCCGGGTGAAGCCGTCATCCAGGACTACCCGCGCCGCCTCGGTGGCGTAGCCCCGCCCCCACAGGGCGGCGTCCAGCCGCCAGGCCACTTCGACGCAGGGACCGAAGGGTAGGCCCACCGCCGGCACCTTCAGACCGACATAACCGCCGAATTCCGCCACGCCGGGCACCTCGACCGCCCACAAGCCCCAGTCCTGGCGGGCCATGTCCTCGGCGATGCGGTCGGCCTGGGCGTCGGTTTCCTCGGCCGACAATGGGCCCGGCATGAATTCCATCACCCGCGCATCGGCGTTCATGCGGCGGAAGGCCGGCCGGTCCTCGGCCCGCCAGCGGCGCAGTTTCAAGCGGCCAGTCCGTAATTCAACCATTTGTAACCCAGGAATCACCCCGGCGACATGCGCCGGTCATGGTTTGCCGTTAAATTGCACAGATAACAGCAAACGGGAAAGACGGCCATGAAACGATGCCGCTACTGCCCGCGCCAGGCGGCCTGCCGCGTTCCGCGCGAGATGGACCGCTTCAGCCTGGTGGTCCACCGGCTGGAGGAGGAACACCGAGCCCCCTGCTGCAGCAACGCCTGCATTACTTCATCGACCGCAGCGACTGCCTGGTGGACGCGGGCTACGTGGACCTTTGAGACGCGGTCTGTGACCTGACGCACACAGGGCAATGCCCCCTGGGCATGCCCCACCCCCATCTCCGGCATGGATTATTATCCTTTCAGTATATTAGAAAGGGTACGACCAGGACAGGAGAACGTCAGGGATGACCACGGCCGTCGAACCCGGGCAGGTGCCCACCAGCCACCACCATAAGGGCGAGGTGCCTTTCTACCGCGAAAAGGGGCAGGCGCAGCCCCGCGCCGTGAAGGGGCGGTTCCGCGACATCAAGTGGTGGGCCATGGCCGTGCTGCTGGCTTGGTGGCACCTGGCGCCGTTCCTGCGCTGGGATCGCGGCCCTGGCGCCCCCGACCAGGCCATCCTGATCGATCTGCCCGGGCGGCGCGCATATTTCTTCTTCATCGAGATCTGGCCGCAGGAAGTCTATTACGTCACCGGCCTGCTGCTGATCGCCGCCATCAGCCTGTTCCTGATGAGTGCCCTGGCCGGGCGCGTCTGGTGCGGCTTCCTGTGCTGGCAGACCGTCTACACCGACCTGTTCCAGCAGATCGAGCGGCTGGTGCTGGGCGACCGCAATGCCCGCATCGCCCTCGGCCGCACTCCCATGAGCGCGGCCAAGGCGGCCAGGCTGGCGGTGGTCTACGGCCTGTGGGCCATGGTGGCCGCCGCCTGCGGTATCGGCTTCACCCTGTGGTTTGGCGACGCCTTCCAGACGCTGCGGGAGATCTTCACCCTGCAGGCCGCGCCCGCCACCTACCTGTTCATCGGCGTCATCGGCGGCTTCTGCTTCCTGTTGGCCGGCTTCGCCCGCGAGCGCGTCTGCGTCTACATGTGCCCCTATTCCCGCTTCCAGTCGGCCATGTTCGACGAGCACTCGCTGATCGTGTCCTACGAGGCATGGCGCGGCGAGCCGCGCGCCCCCGCGCCCAAGCACCTGAACTTCGACGGGCGCGGCCATTGCGTCGACTGCAAGCTGTGTGTCCATTCCTGCCCCACCGGCGTGGACATCCGCTTCGGCAACCAGCTGGCCTGCATCGGCTGCGGCCTGTGCATCGACGCCTGCGACGGGGTGATGGAGAAGTTCAAGCTGCCCAAGGGACTGATCCGCCTGGATTCCTCGGCCAACCTTGAGGCCCGCACCCAGGCCCGGCCCGTCCCCGGCCGCCGGCTGATCCGCCCGCGCACTCTGGTCTATTTCGCCCTGCTGGCGGCGGTGGGCGGCGTCATGCTGGCCGCGCTCGCGACCCGTTCCACCACCGAGGTCAACGTGCTGCACGAGCGCAGCCCGCTGTTCGTCCAGATGTCCGACGGCAGCGTGCGCAACGGCTACGCCTACAAGGTGCTGAACATGATCCGCGAGGACCGCACCTACACCCTGACCATCCAGGGTGTCGAGGGCGCCCGCCTGGAGGTGATCGGCGGCGACAGCGACGTCACCCACATCGATCTGGCGGTGGACAAGGACAGCGTCGGCACCTTCCGCCTGTTCGTCACCGCGCCCGAGGCGTCGCTGAAAGGGGCGCGCCAGCCCGTCACCTTCGTCCTGACCGAAAAGGCGAGCGGCAAGACGGTCCGCACCGAGACCATGTTCGCCGGCCCGGACAAGTAGGCCTGGGCAAGCAGGCCAAGGTAAGCAGGAATGATGCCGGTGCTAACGCCTCGGTAACCGCCGCCGGGGGAGCATGCCGCCTTGAGTCAGCGAAAGGCGGCGACGCATGGTGGCGGTGCTCGGGTTCGGTCCGGAGGAGGAGGCGGTGGTGCGCCGCCTGTTCCGGCGCATGGCCGAGGACGGCTATCCCCTGGACGAGCTGGCGCGCATCGAGAAACGGGCCATGGAGGGTTACAACGGGCTGGTGGAGCCGGCCCTGCCGCAAGGAGGCGGCCGCCTGCGCTGCGTCCTTTACCTGTCGCTGGCCGCCCCCTTCACCGTGGCGCACGAACTGGCCCACGTGGCCGATATCGCGGTGCGCCACGACGAGACCCTGGAGCATCTGGATGCCGGCATGTCCAAGGCCTGGCACCTGGCCCACCGCATGAGCTCGGAGTACTTCGCCAACCGCGTCGCCACCCGCTATTGCGAGGACCCGGAAATCTTCCCCGCCTTCCAGAACGACCGGCTGGGCATGATCAAGGCGGCGCGCGACCGGGACTGGGCCGGGGTGCTGATCAACTACGCCATGCTGCTGGGCATTTTCCACGGCCTCGACCGCCTGGACATCGAGCCGCTGGAGCTGCTGCCCGACGCCTATCTGGATACCCTGCCCGAATCGGTACTGGACGGCATGGCCGGCTTCCGCAACGAAGCGGACGCGTTCTTCCAGGCCTATCCGGCGGCACTGCCCGCCTGAGGCCCATTGCCAGCGGCGACGGAACGGCACACACTCCTGGACCCGAAACGAAAAGGAGAATGTGATGGCCACCGTCACCCTCAAGGGCAATCCCATCCACACCGCCGGAGAGCTGCCGGCCGTCGGTTCGGCCGCCCCCGACTTCGCCCTGGTGAAGACCGATTTGTCGGCGGTGTCGCTGAAGGATCTGGCCGGCAAGACCGTGGTGCTGTCCATCTTCCCCAGCGTCGACACCCCCACCTGCGCCACCTCGGTGCGCCGCTTCAACGCCGAGCTGGACAAGCTGGGCGACGTCACCGTGCTGTGCGCCTCGGCCGACCTGCCCTTCGCCCATAAGCGCTTCTGCGGTGCCGAGGGCCTGGACCGGGTGCTATCGGTCTCGGACCTGCGCGACAAGGATTTCGGCAAGCGCTACGGCATCGCCATCGTGGACGGCCCGCTGGCCGGCCTGCTGGCCCGCTCGGTGGTGGTGATCGGCGGCGACGGCAAGGTCAAGTACACCCAACTGGTGCCGGAAGTGGCCGACGAGCCCGATTACGAGGCGGCCCTGAAAGCGGCCAAGGGCTGAGGCGCATGGGGAGGGGCAAGCCCCCTCCCCCACTGCCATGAACCTGCCCGCCATCAGGGACTTCGCCGCCGACGCCTTCGACCCCGGCCGCTATGCCCGGCTGGGGGATGATTGGGCCATCGCGGTGGCCGACGTGATCGCCAGCACCCAGTTGGCCACCCAGGGCCGCGACCGCGACGTCAATTACGTCGCCGGCGCGGTGGTGGCGGCCCTGTCCGCCGTCTGCGCCCGGCCGGAACAACCCGCCGCCTGCCAGTTCGGCGGCGACGGCGCGGTGGCGGCGGTGCCCCCCGGATATGACGCCGCCGCCCGCGCCGCCCTGGCGGCCCTGGCCCATTGGGCCCGGACCGAGATGGATGTGCCCCTGCGGGTCGGGCTGGTGCCGGTCGCCGAGTTGAACCGGACCGGCCACGAAGCGCTGGCCGCCCTGCACGATTTCGGCAACGGCAATGTCTTCGGCCAGTTCCTGGGGCCGGGCGTACCCATGGCCGAACGCTGGGTCAAGGCGGACGAGCGCTGGAAGGTGGCGCCCGCCCCCGGCGAGTTGCCGGGCCTGGAAGGGCTGTCCTGCCGCTGGCGGCCGGTGCCGCCCCGCCGCGGCCACATCCTCTGCGTCATCATCGACCCGCTGCGGACCGGCGCCGAAGGCGTCGCCACCTTGGCCCGCCTGCAGCACGCCATCGAGCAGGTGGTGTCCACCACCCTCGCCGCCCCCCTGGGCGATGGGGGCGACCTGACCCCGGCGGTGGTGCCTTCGGGCCGCTCGCTGGCGGCCGAACTGCGGACCGAGAAATCCCTGCGCCGGGTGGGCCGCCTGTTCCGCGCCATGGCCGGCAGCATCCTCATCGGCCTGGCCCACCGCCTGGGCGGCCGCCTGCCGGGCCTCGACACCGACCATTACCGCCGCCGGCTGGCCGAGCGCACCGATTACCGCAAGCAGGCGGGCGGTCCGCGCTATGTACTGGACGTGAGCGAGGACGAAGCCGACCGCATCGAGGCGCTGCTGCGCGAGGCGGAGGCGCGGGACGACATCCTCTACGGCACCGCCCGCAGCCGAGCCACCACGCTGACCTGCATGGTGGGCGACTTCCAGGCCGACCGCCATGTCCATTTCGTGGACGGCGACGGCCTGGGGTTCTGGCGGGCCTCGGTGGTGCTGAAGGCCAAACGGTCCTAGCGGCCGCACCAGACCGGATGGCGCTTGTCGATGAAGGCGTCGATGCCTTCCTTGGCGTCCTCGGCCTCCAGGTTCTTCACCATCACCTCGGCGGTGTAGGCATAGGCGTCGGCGAGGCCCAGTTCCAACTGGCGGTAGAACGCCTCCTTGCCGATGGCCAGGGTCAGCGGCGACTTCGAGGCGATCCGCGTCGCCAGGGCGTGAGTACGGGCCGCCAGCTCGGCCGCCGGCACCAGCTCGTTGACCAGGCCGAAGCGCAGCGCGGTGGCCGCGTCCACCAACTCGCCGGTCAGCAGCATCTGCATGGCATGCTTAGGCGCCACGTTGCGCGACAGCGCCACCATGGGGGTGGAACAGAACAGGCCGATATTCACGCCCGGCGTGGCGAAGCGGGACTCCTCGGCGGCCACCGCCAGATCGCACGACGCCACCAGGCTGGGCGCCGGCGGCGGTGGCGATGCCGTGCACCTGGGCGATCACCACCTTGGGCAGGCGCACGATGGCCTGCATCACCTCGGCGCAATCGGCGAACAGCGCCTGGGTGTAAGCGCGGCCATAGTCGTTGGCGCGCAGCTCCTTGAGGTCATGGCCGGCGCAGAAAGCCGGGCCGGAACCGGCCAGCACCACCACCTTGACCGACTCGTCGGCCTTCAGCTCGGCGAAGGCGTCGAGCAGGGCGCGCAGCATGCCCTGGGACAGGGCATTGCGGGCCTGCGGGCGGTTCAGGGTCAGGGTGGCGACGCCATCCCGGTCTTCGCGCAGCAGCAGCGCGTCGGACATGATCTTTTCTCCTATTGCTTACGCAGCGCGCCGGTCTCGTCGACCTGGCGCAGGGCGGCCAGTTCGGCCTCGGTGGGTTCGGGGATGATTCCGGCGCCGGGGGCGATCTTCAGCTCCCAGCCGGTGGCGGCCTTGATCTCGTCGGCCGAGGAGAAGGCGAACCAGCCGTCCAGCAGGAACTCCTTGGTCGCCGGATCGGGCCGCAGGATGCCCAGCGTGGTGATGATGGCCGAGGGGCCGCCACCGACGAAGCCATGGCGCGAGCGGGCATCGCCGCCCTCCAGGTAGCCGGGCGAGCTGATATAGGTGACCTTCTCGGCGAAACGCTTGGGCTCGTGCGTCACCATGATGATGAAGCGCTTGGCGCCGCAGGCGATGTCGTTGGCACCGCCGGCACCGGGCAGGCGGGTCTTGGGCGGGCGGAAATGCGCGCCGATCTCGCCGTCCCAGATGCCGGTGGTGTTGACGTTGCCGTACTTGTCCACCTGGGCCGCGCCGATGATGCCCACGTCGCAGCGGCCCGAGGCCACCAGGCAGCCCAGCGCGTCCAGCCCCGAGGTGAAGCTGGTGGCGTTGGTGGACAGGCGATTGCACTCGATGCCCCAGGGCAGGCCGCCCACTGGGGTGGAACCGTAGACGCCGCCCTCGGTCATGGCGCGCACGTTGGGGGCGTGGTGGGCCTGGGCGAAATAGCCGGCCAGCATGGACAGGCCGACGCCGAAGATGGCCAGTTCGCCGTCCTTGATCTCGCGGCCGGTGGCGATGGCCATCATTTCCTGGCGGGTGTAGGGAAGCGCGCTCATGCCGTCAGCTCCTTGATCTCGTCGGCGGACTTGATCCATTGGCGATAGGGATCGAGCAGGAAGGCGGTGGGCGTGGCCGACAGCCGGGCGACGGTGTCGCGGCCGATGACGTCCAGGTAGGACTCCACGTCGTCATAGGAGTCCACGTAGTCGCGGATGTAGGCCTGGGTGCCCTCCTCGGTGGCCAGCGCCTTGTTCATGGCCTTCATGTGCGCCTCGTCCACGTCGTAGAGGCCGGGCGAACTCTGCGGCCAGGCGGCGAAGGGCCAATGCACCACCGCCTCGACCACGATGTCGGGAATGCGCACTAGGTTGGGGTACTGGCGCATGCAGGCGGTGTCGACGATGGCGTCGGCGATCAGCACCACCTTCTTGGCGGCGCGCGACAGCTCGTAGCGGCTCCATTCGGTGCCCAGCATGATGGCGTTGCCCAGCGGGTCGGCCAGGGTGACGTGGATGGCGGCCACGTCCGGGGTCAGCGGACTGAAGGCGCCGATCTCGCGGCCCGAGAACGGATCGACGACGGTGGGAATCTTGGACGTGGCCGGGTATTTGCCGGGGGCGAAGGCGCTGCGGTGCTGGATGTCCGAGCCGATGGCCACCGTGGCCGGCACGAACGGCCAGCCCAGCGCGCCGCCCAGCAGACGCAGCGGCATGGCCAGGTTCGAATAATCCTCCAGCGCCAGTTGCCCGCTCTCCACCGCGCGGCGCAGGCCGTTGGCGAAGCCGAACACCTCCAGCGCGGAAAAGCCGCATTCCGCCTTGGTGACCGCACCGGCGGCGGCCAGCAGGTTCAGCTGCTGGCTGTTGCAATGGAAGATGGCGTGCAGGTCCTTGCGCTTCTGGCGCAGCAGCTCGCGCCCGAAGACGATGGCGTCCGAGCCGATGGGCAGGGCCGCGCCGGAGGCATATTGCATGCCGTCCCAGCTGTAGCGGCGCGCCGCCTCGGCCAGGGAGATGATCTTGCTACGGGATGTCACGGGTTCTGGTCCCCAGGGTTAGAGCCCATGAAGCATATATAGACCATCGTTTTTGTTAATTGCGTTTGCAGCATATGTGTAATTCAAAATTTTTGTACGGAGATGGCGTGTTATCGGCTTATGTCCCCTGCCATAGGCACCTATGACGTACCGAAAGGCAGGGCCGTTCCGGTCGGGATTACCAATCGTCGAGATGGCTCCAGCGAAGCGCCACCTAGGTTGGCACTCGCCTTGAAGTGGCGGGCCGCAAGCCCGCCCACCCGAAGAAATACGTTTTCCCCAAAGGGCTACACGCTTTAAACTTCCAGCCAGAGACCGTGTGTCAGTGGTGGGTGCGCGTCATGAACGAGCACGTCGTGGACGACTTCATTACCGACCTGAACGCCGTCACCACGGTGGAGGGCGCGCGCGATCTGTTCACCCGCACGCTGGAAAGCCTGGACGTGGGGCACTACGCCTATCTGGGCCTGCGCTTCCGCGGCAGCGGCCCCCGTGGCCGCCCGTTCTTCATCACCACCTACCCGCAGCCCTGGGTCGAGCACTACGACAGCAACAATTACCTGAAGATCGACCCGGTTCTGCTGGAGGCGCCATCCCGCAGCACGCCCATGCATTGGGGCACGCGCGAGCACCGCAAGACGGTGACGCCGCGCCAGAAGAAGTTCCTCAACGAGGCCGCCGAACTGGGCCTGTGCCAGGGCACCGCCATTCCCATCCATGCCGCCGGCGGCGAATTCGGCCTGGTCAGCGTGGCCGTCGACGGAACCCCGCGCCAGTTCGGCGCGCTCATGCGCGACCACCAGCACCAGTTGCACCTGCTGTCTCTGTACTACCACGCCCATGTGGCCGAGCATTTCATCAGCTATGAAAGCCCGAAGGTTTCGGTGACCAGCCGCGAGCGGGAATGCCTGCTGTGGTCGGCGCTGGGCAAGAGCTCGTGGGAAATCTCGGAAATCCTGTCCATTTCCGAGGCGACGGTGAACTTCCACATGCAGAACGCCATGCGCAAGCTGGAAGTCTATTCCCGCCCTCACGCCATCGTGAAGGCGGTGATGATGGGCATCATCACTCCCTGAGCAGGGCCACCAGCCCTCTGAAAATCCTGTGTTTATCCGCCGGACGGCGCAAGCCGTCCGGCGGATTTTCCGCATCCCCCGCCCTGCACGCAACCTATCAGTTCTGCTAGCACCCAAAACTGCACCAACGGGTCACCAATAGCCGCATCGGAACGGCTAGCGGGAGGAACCCATGCGGGGTCTCGGAGTTTACGGTGCAGGATACCTCCAGGCATCGGAACAGGTCTTGAATTCCATGTTCCGCCTGCGCCACCGGGTGTTCAAGGAACGCCTGGACTGGGAGGTTCCCAGCCGTGACGGCATGGAGCGCGACGAGTTCGACGACCAGCGCCCGGTCTACCTGGCCTATCATGGCGAGGACGGCGAGGTGATCGGCTGCGTCCGCCTGCTGCCCACCACCGGCCCCAACATGATCCGCGACGTCTTCCCCGATCTGGCCGAGGAGCCCATCCCCGCCCATGACCTGGTGTGGGAGGTCAGCCGCTTCGGCATCGATGCCGGCGAGGACGCCATCCTGGGCGCCGGCATGATCAACACCGTCACCTATTCCCTGGTCGCCGGCATCCACGAGGTCGGCATGGACTGGGGCATCACCCACATGGTGGCGGTGATGGACGTGCGCATCGAACGCATCCTGCGCCGCGCCGGCTGCGTCATGCGCCGCATGGGCAAACCCCGCCGCATCGGCAACTGCGTGGCGCTGGCGGTGGAATTCGAGGTCAGCCGCATCGGCCTGGCGGACATCCGCCGCAATGGCGGCCTGGACGGGCGGGTCGCCCAGAATCCCGCGGTGGAAGCGGCATAACGCGACCCAAGCAAAGCACCCACAAGGAGACGGAACATGTCGAGTGCCAAGGAAATCGAAGTCGCCCTCTATTACCTGCAGTCGGAATGCTACAAGGCAGGCTTTCCCGAGACCGGCTATCTGATCGAGGTCGCCCGCCTGTCGCTGGAGGACGCCAAGCGTGCCCGCCGCGCCGAAGCCCCCAAGCAAGACGCCGACAACCTGGTCCTGCTGCGCGCCTGATTTTCACCGCCCCGGGACGGCGGCTTTCACGGGTCGCCGTCCTCATTTATCACCGCGCCACCTGTTCGCGGTGTACGGGAATCGTATTCCCGGAGTGCGCCATTGTGGTACTCTCCCTGCCGGTCAGCCTCGGCCATGCCGAGCCTCCTGCCGAGAGAGGATGTCATCGTGGCACGCCCCCCCCGTGAGACCGATGATGGATTGGGCCGCGCCAATGCGGTGGACGCCCATGTGGGCGCGCGCATCCGGCTGCGCCGCAACGGGCTGGGCCTCAGTCAGGAAAGGCTGGCCGACGCCTTGGGCCTGACCTTCCAGCAGGTGCAGAAATACGAAAAGGGCGTCAACCGGGTCGGCGCGTCGCGCCTGTTCGACCTGGCCCGCGTCCTCAATGTGCCGATCGGCTATTTTTTCGAGAATCTGATCCCACCGGAACCTGAGCCGGCAGGCCCGGGGGATGTCCCCACCGTGCCCACCGCCGACGCCGACCTGAAGCGGGAAACGCTGGAACTGCTGCGGGCCTTCCACCGCATCGGCAACCCCACGGTGCGCCGCCGGGTCTACGACCTGGCCCGCGCTTTGGCCGAGGCCGCAAGCCCAACCCTGCAGGAAAGCTGACCCTCAGCGCCGCCGGTCTTCCACGTCCACATCCACCGCGGTCAGCGCCAGTTCGATGGTCATGGCGGTGTTGTCCATGCCCTCGCCCCGGGCCTGCGCCAGCAGGCGCATCAATCCACCCCGGATCTGGTTGGCAGCCGCCTCGGCATCGCTAGTGCGCGAGGTCTGATCTAATTGCGGTCTGACATAAATCACGTTGCTCATCGTTTCCCCCTTGAACGAGCATGCGTCGCTCGATCGTCGAAATGGCGTCGTAGATAACCAGGGACACGTCATGGCAGCCCGAGCGCAACGCCTCGGCGGCCAGATAGCGCAAGCCGGGCAGCAGGGCGAGAATGACGGCATTGGCCTCGTCGCCGGTCATTCCGCCGCCACCATGGAAGTGGCCGCCCGCCGCAGGTCGTCGGCGGTGCGCAGGACCGGATGATGGATGCCGGTGGACTTGCGCACGGCGGCAAGAATCTCGGCGGATACCGGCAGCAGCCCCACATAGGACGCCTCGCCGTCGATGGCGGCGTCGGGCCCCATGCGGCGCACCGGCCAACCCTGGCGGCTGAAGGAATGCTCCCAGCACCAGGCGTAGCCGATGCCGATCAGGCCTTCGACGCCATAACGCAGCGATGCCTCCAGATAGGCCAACACCAGTTCCGACAGGACCCGGCGGCGGGTCTCCTTGGGCAGGTCATGGTCGATGCCCAGGCGGGTGGATTCCCAGATGTGCGGCGCGCAGGGCAACGGCTCCTCGGTGACCAGATCGGGCCACAGGTCGCGGATCATGTACGGGACCGTGGTCGGCGCCAGTCGGGCGACGCCGCGCACATGAGACTCCTCGTCGCGCCAAACGCAGTAGACCGCCGCCGGCGTGTCGTACTGGTCGTACTCCATCCCCCGCCAATTGGGGACCCCCCAGCCCTGGCGTTCGATGAAGACCTTGTGGCGCAAACGGAACTGGGACGCCAGGGCGTCCCCGAACAGATGGGCGTCTTCGTAGGTGAAACAGTCGATCACGCAACGACCTCCATGGCCGAAAGACGCGATCAGAAGACCACCTTTGGAAGGATGGACGCATCCCCTGGAATCCCAGGGGCCATACTGAAGGGGGATGACTATAGGCTGATGAGCCCGAGATGCAGCGCCTTCACCACTGCGGTGATGCGGCTGTCCACGCCCAGCTTGCGGAAAATGTTGCGCAGGTGCCATTCCACCGAATGCTCGGCGATGTGCAGGATCTGGCCGACGCTCCACGAGCTCTTGCCCTTGGCGCACCACAGCAGGATTTCCCGCTCGCGCGGGGTCAGCCGGGGCGCTTCCGCCGGCACGGCCCGGGTCAGCGAGGAATGCACGGTATGGAACTGCACCGACAGCAATTGCAGGCGCTGAAGATGCGCCTTGGCCTCGGTCTTGCCGTCGGTGGAGGCGAAGCCGATGCCCACGCATTCGCCGGCAGGGCCATGGAGGGGCACCGCCACGCCATCCTTGAGCCCCACTTCCTCGGCTTCGTGGAAGATGACGGCGGTTTCCGGCCGGCGGTTGTCCACGCTGTCCCACCAGCGGAACGGCAGGTTGGAGGTCAGGCAGCGATGGCCCACCGGATCGCTGTCCACGTAGCCCTTGGCCACGTAATGGGTCATCCATTCATCGGGATAGGAGCGCGCCATGCACGGCAGGACCACGTCGGGATGATTGCGCAACGCGCGATACATCACACGGTCGAACCCCAGTTCGGCGACCGCCCGTTGCAGCAGGGCGAAGACCTCGTCAGTGGTTGCGGCCTGATTGGACGCCTCGATGAAATCGTCGATGCGCATGCGCGCCGGGTCCCGAGATGTTCCAGTTGAAGCTGGGCGGCCCGCAGGCGGCCCCGAAAACGCACAATGGAAAATAAAGGGGTGCGGCGAAAACTGGAAGGCGACGGTCCCAGCCTCCCCAAGCCGGGACCGCGCTTGGGCGTCAAACGGTCCTTATTCCTCGCTGGCGGCCCCGAGAGCCTTGGCGAGGTCAAGCACGCGCTTGCGGACCTGCGGGTCCGTGATGCGGTAATAGGCGCGCACCAGTTCCAGGGTTTCGCGCTTGGTCATGGGATCGGCCTCGAAGCCCGACGGCTCCTCCGCCAGACCCGAGATCAGCCGGGGCGACAGCGCCTCGACCTCTTCGGACATGTCGTCGAAGAAGAAGCTGACGGGAACGTCGAGCACGCGGGAAAGATCGAACAGACGCGAGGCGCCGACGCGATTGGCGCCGCGCTCGTACTTCTGCACCTGCTGGAAGGTCAGGCCCAGGGCTTCGCCCAGCTTCTCCTGGCTCATGCCCAGCAGGGTCCGGCGCAGCCGCACCCGCGCGCCCACATGGACGTCGACGGGATTGGGCTTGCCCGACGGGGTGCGACCACGGCTGGAGTGGCGACGAGTAGTGGTCTTTTCAGCCAATTTGGCGGTAGCAGTCATTGGTAGATCCTGTAACACAACGCCCCAGTTGCACATTGTCACAAAAGCGCCCGGAAAGGCAACTACTTGTTGTGATTGAACCAATAATTACCCAGTTTTATCCAAAAGGTTAGGGTTTCTGCTTCGCGTGAAAGATGTGCACATCCGCACCCTTCCAAAGGGGGGCGCAAGTCAATCTTTCTCATGAGAGCAATTCTCAAATATTCGCTGAAGGCAGGGCAGGTATTGGCCTAAACCGGCTTGCAGGAAGCGGGGGGCATGCCTATGCTGCCGACTATCGGCAAGTTTGGCCCAATCGGAGCGCATATGCCTTTCGGTTGAGCCTCAACAGCAGGCGGACGACATGGCGAAGCGGAAACTCATCACCGTAGACGGTAACGAGGCCTGCGCCTCGGTGGCCTACCGAGTCAGCGAAGTGGCGGCCATCTATCCGATCACCCCCTCGTCGACCATGGGCGAGTTGGCCGACCAGTGGGCGGCCGAGAGCAAGCCCAACCTGTGGGGCGCCATTCCCGACATCATGGAGATGCAGAGCGAGGGCGGCGCCGCCGGCGCCGTGCACGGCGCGCTCCAGGCCGGTTCGCTGGCGACGACCTTCACGGCGTCGCAGGGCCTGCTGCTGATGATCCCCAACATGTACAAGATCGCCGGCGAGCTGACCTCGTTCACTATGCACGTCTCGGCGCGCACGCTGGCGACCCATGCGCTGTCCATCTTCGGCGACCATTCCGACGTGATGGCCTGCCGCCAGACCGGCTTCGCCATGCTGGCCGCCGGCAGCGTGCAGGAAGCCCACGACATGGCCGCCATCGCCCATGCCGCCACCCTGAAGGCGCGGGTGCCGTTCCTGCACTTCTTCGACGGTTTCCGCACCTCGCACGAGGTGGCCAAGATCGAGGAGCTGACCGACGACGACCTGCGCTCGCTGCTGGACGAGGAACTGATCACCGCCCATCGCCACCGCGCGCTGTCGCCGGACAATCCGGTGCTGCGCGGCACGGCGCAGAACCCCGACACCTTCTTCCAGGCACAGGAAGCGCGCAATCCCTGGTATCAGGCCTGCTCCGGCATCGTCCAGGAGAGCATGGACGCCTTCGCCAAGCTTACGGGGCGCGCCTACAAGCTGTTCGACTACCACGGCGCCGCCGACGCCGACCGCGTCATCGTCATCATGGGCTCGGGCGCCGAGACCGTGCACGAGACGGTGGACTACCTGAACAGCCAGGGCGCCAAGCTGGGCGTGGTCAAGGTCCGCCTGTTCCGCCCGTTCTCCATCGACGCCCTGGTGGCGGCGCTGCCGCCGAGCGCGCGCGCCATCGCCGTGCTGGACCGCACCAAGGAACCGGGCGCCATCGGCGAGCCGCTGTACCTGGACATCCTGGCCGGCCTGGCCCAGGCCAAGGCCCAGGGGCTGCGCGCCACCGCCGTCGATCCGGTGGTGATCGGCGGCCGCTATGGCCTGGCCAGCAAGGAATTCACCCCCACCATGGTCAAGGCGGTGTTCGACGAGCTGGCCGCGCCCAAGCCGCGCCACCACTTCACCGTCGGCATCAACGACGACGTCACCGGCCTGTCGTTGCCGCTGGACGAGTCCTTCCACCTGCCCGCCTCCGGAGTGAAGGGGGCGCTGTTCTTCGGCCTGGGCGCCGACGGCACGGTGGGCGCCAACAAGAATTCCATCAAGATCATCGCCGAGCAGGCCGGCTTCCAAGGCCAGGGCTACTTCGTCTACGATTCCAAGAAGTCGGGCGCGGTGACCATCTCGCACCTGCGCTTCTCGCACCAGCCCATCCGCAGCGCCTACCTGCTCGACCGGGCCGATTTCGTCGCCTGCCACCACTTCGTCTTCCTGGACAAGTACGACGTGCTGGAACATGCCGCGCCGGGCGCCACCTTCCTGCTGAATGCGCCCTATTCCAAGGACGAGGTGTGGGACCAGCTGCCCCGCGAGGTGCAGCAGCAGGTCATCGACAAGAACATCGAGTTCCACGTGATCGACGCCCGCAAGGTGGCCCTGGCCGCCGGCATGGGCCAGCGCATCAACACCATCATGCAGACCTGCTTCTTCGCCCTGTCCGGCGTGCTGCCCAAGGACGAGGCGATCAAGCACATCAAGAAGGCCATCGAGAAGACCTACGGCCGCAAGTCGGAAAAGCTGGTGGCCAAGAACTTCGCCGCCGTGGACCAGGCGCTGGAGCACCTGGAACAGGTGGCGGTGCCCGGCACGGTGACCTCGACCCGCACCCGCGCGTCGCTGGTGCCGCAGGAAGCCCCCGAATTCGTCCAGCGCGTCACCGCCATGATGCTGGCCAACAAGGGCGACCTGCTGCCGGTCTCGGCCTTCCCGCCGGATGGCACCTGGCCCACCGGCACCGCCCGCTTCGAGCGCCGCAATATTGCCGCCGAGATTCCGGTGTGGGATGCCGGCGTGTGCATCCAGTGCAACAAGTGCACCCTGGTCTGCCCGCATGCCGCCATCCGCGCCAAGGTGGCCGAGCCGGCCGAGCCTGGACAAGGCGCCCTCGACCCTGAAGCACACCCCCTACAAGAGCGCCGAGTTCAAGGGGGCGGAATACCTGCTGCAGGTGGCCCCCGAGGACTGCACCGGCTGCACGCTGTGCGTCAAGGTGTGCCCCGGCAAGGACAAGAAGGACCCCTCGCGCGTGGCCCTGCACATGGGCGACAAGCACGAGATCCTGGCCGACGAGAAGGACAACTGGGACTTCTTCCACGCCCTGCCGGAAGCGGACCGCACGGTGCTGACCCAGCCCACGGTGAAGACCGCCCAGTTCCTGCAGCCGCTGTTCGAGTTCTCGGGCGCCTGCCTGGGCTGCGGCGAGACGCCGTATCTCAAGCTGCTGACCCAGTTGTACGGCGACCGCATGATGGTGGCCAACGCCACCGGCTGCTCGTCCATCTACGGCGGCAACCTGCCGACCACGCCCTATGCCAAGAACGCCGAGGGGCGCGGCCCGGCCTGGTCCAATTCGCTGTTCGAGGACAACGCCGAGTTCGGCGTGGGCCTGCGGCTCGGCGTGGACGCCCACAAGTCCCACGCCAAGCATCTGCTGGCCGGCCTGGCCGCCGCCGGCAAGGTGCCCGAGCGCCTTGCCAATGAACTGATCCACGCCGCGCAGGCCAACGACGCCGAGATCGCCGCCCAGCGGGCCCGCGTGGACGAGCTGCGCAAGGTGCTGGCCGGCGTGAAGTCGGTGGAAGCCGCCCGCCTGGCCGACATCGCCGACTATCTGGTGGAAAAGGTCGTCTGGATCATCGGCGGCGACGGCTGGGCCTACGACATCGGCTACGGCGGCCTGGACCACGTCTTCGCCTCGGGCAAGAACATCAACATCCTGGTGATGGACACCGAGGTGTACTCCAACACCGGCGGCCAGCAGTCCAAGGCGACGCCGCTGGCGGCCACCGCCAAGTTCGCCGTGGCCGGCAAGAGCCTGCCCAAGAAGGACCTGGGCATGATGGCCATGGCCTATGGCGACGTCTACGTGGCCAACGTGGCCTTCGGCTCCAAGGACGTGCAGACCCAGCGCGCCATCCAGGAGGCGGTGTCGTGGCCGGGCGTCTCGCTGATCGTCGCCTACTCGCACTGCATCGCCCACGGCTACGACCTGTCGCACGGCCTCGACCAGCAGAAGCTGGCGGTGCAGTCGGGCTATTGGCCGCTGTTCCGCTGGGATCCGCGCAAGCTGGGCACCGACGAGCATCCGCTGACCCTGGACAGCGCCGAGCCCGCCGGCCACCTGTACGAGTTCCTCAAGAACGAGGCCCGCTTCACCATGGCCGAGCGCCACGACCCCGAGCGGTTCCGCGCCCTGGTCTCCCAGGCCGAGGAAGCCATCCACCACCGCTTCGCCAAGCTGCGCCGCTTCGCCGGCCTGCCCGACCCGGTACCCGGCGGCGCGCAGGACGCGGCCCAGTAGCTATTCCGAAAGTCCAGCCCCTTCCGCTGCCGCGCGGAAGGGGGTTTTCTTTGCGCCGGCTTCCGGCCCAACATGACGGACCCAAGCCCAAGCGCGAGCCGCCATGGTCAGCCTAGAGATCCTCGCCCGCACCAACGACTTCAAGCAGCGCGTCAAGCTTGCCATATCGGGTCATGGCCGGCAGACGGTGGTGCTGGCCAACGGTTTCGGCACCGACCAGACCATGTGGCACCGTGTGCTGCCCTGGCTGGAGGAACGCTACCGTGTGGTCCGCTTCGACTGGGTGATCGATCCGCGCCATTATGACGCCTCGCGTTATTCCCGCATCGACGGCTTCGTCGACGACCTGCTGGCCGTGCTGATGGCCGCCGAGACGTCCCATTGCCTGTACGTAGGCCATTCCATGGGCGGCATGATCGGTATGCTGGCGGCCAAGCGGGCGCCGGAGAAGTTCCGTGCCATGGTCATGCTGGCGCCGTCGCCCTGCTACGTGAACCATCCCGGCTATGGCGGCGGCTTCGATCCGGACGACATCGAGGCCCTGCTGTCCAGCATCGGAACCAACTACCTGGACTGGGTGCGCAGCTTCTCGCCGGTGGCGGTTGCAGGCAGCGCCGATGGCGAGGAAGTGGCCGAATTCACCCGCTCGCTGCTGGCCATGCGCCCCGACGTGGCCTTCGCCATGGCCCTGACAATCTTCAAGCTGGACCTGCGCGACCAACTGGACGGCTTCACCACCCCCACCACCATCGTCCAGACGCTGGAAGACGTGGCGGTTCCCATGGAGGTGGCCGGGTACCTGCACGACAAATGGCCGCAAAGCCGGCTGGAGATCATCGACGCCTCGGGCCATTTTCCCCACATGACCGCCCCCAGTCAGTTGATCGCCATCCTGGAGGGGGCGCTGCCGAAATGCTAAAGCGTCGTACGGTAAACCTACATCACCCCTTCCTCGTCATGCCCGCGCGTGACGCGGGCATCCACGTGGTGCCAAACGGCCTCACGTGGATGGTCGGGCCGAGCCCGGCCATGACTCGCAGGGATTTAGTGCACGCCGCTGTCGCCCACGGCTTCGCGCACCAGCGCCACCACCTGAGGAAGCGCCGTCGCCACCTGGGGCGACAGGGGCGCGCCGGCGGCGAACTCGCCCCCCTCGACGCCGATCACCGTCAGCCTGGGCGGCAGACGGCCGAGCAGGCGGGCCATTTCCACCGCCTCGGCCAGCCCGAACTGATGGCTGCTTTTGGGGAACAGGCCGGCCGGCAGCGTCTCGGCCTCCACCTCCCAGCGGCGGATGGAACCGGGCGATGCGCCAGAACAGGTGGCGTCCACCACCACCACGGCGTCGAAGCCCTGCCAACGGGCCATCAGGTCGGTGCCCTCGCCATGATGGGCAAGGACGGTGACGCCGGGCAGGTCCAGCGCCGCCACCGCGTCAGCGAGTTGGGGGCCGACGGCGTCGTCACCGCGGAACGGATGACCGATGCCGACGACCAGGGCGCTCATGCCCAAACGCTCACGAATGGTCGGCGAACCAGCGGGCGAAGAAAGTGTCATCGCCTTCCTGGCGCAGATTGCGGGTGGGGCCGCCATCGTCGTCGATCAGCTCCATCTGGTGCAGCCAGCGGACGATCTTGCGGAAATGGGCCACGTTCTGCAGGTTGGCGCCGCCTTCCATCCAGTTCTGCTCCAGGAAGGCCAGGATGGAGGGCTGGCCCAACTCGGCCTCCCACAGGATGCCCAGCAGCGAGCACAGCGCCTCTTCCACGTCGCGTTCGGGGCAAAACAGGGTCTGCACCGCGTCGGCCTCTTCCCGCTTGCCGCTTTCCGGGCCGCAGCCCAGGCCGAAATCCAGCACCGCGCGACGCTCGGGCGCCGCCAGCTGATAATGGCCCACCTCGTGGATCAGCACGCTGGGCTCCATGCGGATGGCCACGTTGACGCCATCCCAGGTGAAGTGGGTCTTGGGATCCACGTCCAGGATGCCGAAGCCGAACTGGCGGCACAACTCGACGCCCTCGGCGTGGTGCTTGGGCTCGGAGGACAGCGTCATCAGGTCGCCGTCGGGGACCAGCGCGGTGACGCGCTCGAACACGCGACGGGCCAGGATATCGTCGCCCAGCGCCGCCTTGAACTCCGGCAGCAGGGGCAGCAGGGTGTGGTGGTCGACAGGTGTCAGCATCATGATGGCGGCGTTTTAGCGCCTTTGCCCACCTCCGCCAACGAGAAACCATCCAAATCCCCGGCCCACCGTGCCGGAACGCCATGGACGTGTTATCCTGGCAGCGTCGCTTGGAGGGCATCGCCATGTTCAAGGACTTTCCGCTCGCCGAAGTCTACCGCCTGCTGGAACCGGGCCCGGTGGTCCTGCTGACCACCGCCGAGGACGGCCGCGCCAACGTCATGTCCATGTCCTGGCACATGATGGTGGAGTTCACCCCGCCGCTGGTGGCCTGCGTGGTCAGCGGCAACGATTTCAGCTTCCGGGCGCTGCGGCGTACCGGCCAATGCGTCATCGCCATCCCCACGGTGGAACTGGCGGAGCAGGTGGTCGCGGTGGGCAATTGCTCGGGCCGCGACACCGACAAATTCGCCGCCTTCGGCCTGACCCCTGCGCCAGCCGAGAAGGTGGCACCGCCGCTGGTGGCCGAATGCTTCGCCAACCTGGAATGCAAGGTGGCCGACGACGCCCTGGTGGACGACTACAACCTGTTCATCCTGGAAGTGGTCAAGGCGTGGATCGACCCCGCCCACAAGGAACCCCGAACCATCCACCATCACGGCTATGGTCACTTCGTGGTGGACGGCGAGACCATCACGCTGAAGTCGAAGATGCCGTGATCACCCCCACCCCGCCCCGCGAGGGAGGGAGGAGTGTCAATCCCCCTCCCCCAGCGTGCTGGGGGAGGGTTGGGGTGGGGGCTGCGCCAACGCCTCCGCGATGAGTGCCGTCACGCTGTCAGGTGCCTGCAGGACCTCTTCGTTCCAAAAGCGCAATACCCGCCACCCTTGCCGCCGCAGGAAGACGTCCCGACCTGCGTCATGCCGGCTTTCCGCATGTTGTCCGCCATCGGTTTCGATGGCGAGGCGAAGCTTGACGCACGCGATATCCACGAAATAGGGGCCGACCGGATGCTGGCGCCGGAAACGCCACGCCGGGAAGGTACTGGTAACCAACCGCCACAAGGCGCGCTCCGCCAGGGTAGCGGTTTGGCGAAGGGAACGGGCGCGGGTCTTGGTTTTTTCGGAAAGCCTTGCCATGCGGTTACAGCCCCCACCCCAACCCTCCCCCGCTCCGCGGGGAGGGTGTGTCAGCCCCCCTCCCTCAGCTTGCTGGGGGAGGGCCGGGGTGGGGGCCTTCCAAGTCACCCCCGATCCACCTCCAGCTTGAGAAAGTGGGTCGCGCAGGAAATGCAGGGGTCGTAATTGCGGATCGCCTGTTCCGCCCGCCATTTGATGGTTTCGTCGGGCTGGCTCAGATTGGCCTGCACCACCTTGGCCAGGTCCAGTTCGATGACCTTCTGGTTCTGGGCGGTGGGCGGGACGATGCGGGCCTCCTGCACCGTGCCCGCCGCGTCGATGCGGTAGCGGTGATAGCAGATGCCGCGCGGCGCCTCGGTGCAACCATGGCCCTCGCCCGGATGAATGTCGGCCTGGACGAAGGGGGCGTCGGGTTCCGCATAGCCGCGCACCAGGGCCAGGGCGTCCTCGCACACCTGCACCAGTTCCACCGCGCGCACCACGATGGATTTGAACGGGTTGCGGACCACCGCCCCCAGGCCGACGGCCTGGGCGGCATCCTTGGCCAGCACGCCCAGCTTGTCGTAGTTGAGATTGTAGCGGGCCAGCGGCCCGACATGATGGGCGCTGCCGTCGCGGGCCACGCCGTGCAGGGCATTGGACCAGGGCACGTGCTCCTCGTCCATGTGCTTGAGGAAGTCGGGCACCGCGATGTCCAGCCCGCGCGAGGTCACCAGCCGGCCTTCGTGGATGGCGTATTCGTCGGGATGGCGCAGCGCCATGAAATTGTAGTCCTGCTCCAGGCTCGGGGAAGTCGAAGCCGCCCACCAGCTTCACTGTGGCGATGGAGGTTTCCAGCCCCCATTCCAGCTCGTCCTCCAGCGCCCGGATGGCGCGACGCGACGGCGCCTTGTGGAAACCACCGATGCGCAGGTTGACCGGATGGACGGCGCGGCCGCCGCCCACCGTCTCGATGATGTCGTTGCCCAGCTTCTTCAGCCGCAACGCCTTTTCCACCAGCGCCCGGTCCACCTTGGCCAGTTCCAGCGCATCGGCGAGGCCGAGGAAATCGGGGGCGTGCAGCATGTAGACGTGCAGGGCGTGGCTTTCCAGCCACTCGCCGCAATAGATCAGCCGGCGCAGGTCGCGGATGGGCTTGGGCACGGTGATGCCCAGGATGGCCTCCATGGCCTGGGACGCCCCCATCATGTAGGCGATGGGGCAGATGCCGCAGATGCGGGCGGTGATGTCGGGCACCTCGGCATAGTCGCGGCCCTTGAGGAAGGCCTCGAAGAAACGCGGCGGCTCGAAGATGCCGAAATGCAGCTCCTTCACCTGGCCGTCGCGGATCTTGACCGACAGCGAGCCCTCGCCCTCGACGCGGGCCAGGGCCTCGACCTTGATGGTGCGGGTGTCAGCCATGGCGGTCGGCCTCCTTGCGGAACGCGTCGGCATTGGCGTTGAAGCTGCGGAACAGGCGCTGGATCTCCCCGCCGTCCTTGCCCAGTTCAGCCAATTTGGCCGCCAGGGCGACGGTGTTGGGCGTCTCCATGGGGCCGAAGCAGCCGTAGCAGCCGCGGTCGATGCCGGGGCACAGGGTGCCGCAGCCGGCCTGTGTCACCGGCCCTAGGCAGGCTTCGCCGGCCGCCACCATACGGCAGACCACGCCGTTTTCCTTGCATTCCATGCACTGGGAATGGCGCGGCACCATGGGCTTGCGGTGGTTGAGGGCGGCGCCCAGAACCTCCAGCAGTTGGTGCTTGTTCACCGGACAGCCGCGCAGTTCGAAATCCACCCGCACATGGTCCGAGATGGCGGTGGAAGTGGTCAGGGTGTCGATATATTCCGGGTGGGCGTAGACGGCCCGCACGAAGTCGCGGACGTTGGCGAAGTTGCGCAGCGCCTGGATGCCGCCCGCGGTGGCGCAGGCCCCCAGCGTGATCAGCACCTTGGACTGCTTGCGCACCTCACGGATGCGCATGACGTCGTGCGGCGTGGTGATCGAGCCCTCCACCAGCGAGATGTCGTAGGGCCCCTTCTCCACCTTGCGGGTCGCCTCCAGGAAATAGCTGACCCGGAGCTGGTCGGCGAGCGCCAGCAGCTCGTCCTCGCAGTCCAGCAGCATGAGCTGGCAGCCGTCGCAGGACGAGAACTTCCACACCGCGAGCTTGGGCTTTGGACGCTGGGCCATGATCACAGCTCCCGCGTGGTGAACAGGTGTTCGATGTCGCCGTAGCAATAGACCGGCCCGTCCTTGCACATGAAGGTGGGGCCGAACTGGCAATGGCCGCACAGGCCGATGCCGCACTTCATGTTGCGCTCCAGCGTCACCCAGATGCGGTCGCTGGTGATGCCCTTCTCGTGCAGGGCGTCCACCGCCGGCTTGGTCAGGCTTTCCGAGCGGCAGACAAAGGCCACCGAGTTCTCTCCGTCCAGCTTGGCCGCCTTGACCGCCGCCGCCACGCTGCCCACCCGGCCGCGATAGCCGGCCGGGGCGGAGTGCACGGTGACGTGCACGTTGGTGTCGAAGCGGCCGCGCCAGGTGTGCAAATCGTCCTCGTAGAGGATGTCGTCCACCCCGCGCGAGCCGTAGCACAGGACCACCTTGCCGAACTCGTTGCGCCGCGCCAGCACCTCCAGGATCAGCGGGCGCAGGGGCGCCAGGCCGACGGTGCCGGTGACGAAGATGACGTCGTTGCCCACCACCTCGTCGATGGGCCAGGGCCGGCCGAAGGGACCGCGCACGCCGATCACCGCGCCGGCCTTCAGCTTGGCCATCTCGCGGGTAACCGAGCCGACCGCGCGGATGGTGTGGACCAGCTTGGTCCGGTCGCGGCAATCGCCGCTGATGGAGATGGCCACCTCGCCCACGCCATAGGCGTAGAGCATGTTGAACTGGCCGGGACGGAAGCTGAAGGGCTGGCCGTCCTCGGCCTCCAGCGCCCAGGTAAACACGCCGGCCACCTCGCGTTTGAGCCGGCGGATGCGGAACAGGCGCGGCACCATGGGATCGGTCATGGGGACCATCGCGGGCGTAGCACTGCCGTCCATGACGGACCTCCCCTATTCGTCGCAGGCACCCGGTTCGGTCGCCAGTTCCAGGATGCGCAGGCGGTCGCTCATCAGGCGGCGCGCCATGATGGGGACGAAGCGCTTGTAGATCTCGTAGCCGAGCACCCGGTCGCTCTCGATCTTCTTGCGCAGGCAGGCGCCATCCACGCTGATGGCGCGCACGGTGTCCACCGCGCGGGCGTCGTTGCTCCACTGGTAGGGCGCCACCAGCCAGCTCCAGCCGATGATCTCGCCCGCCTCGATGGTTTCCAGGACGACGGATTCCCGGCCGGGTACGAAGAACTCCAGCGACACCTGCCCGGTGCGGATCAGGAAGAAGCAGTCGGCCGGCATGCTCTGCCGGTACAGAAAGGTGCCCGGCTTGAACACGTGGTTGGCGCAGCAGCCCACCACGATGGCCAGGGCGTCCGGGTCCATGTCGGCGAAGAACGGATGCTGGGCCAGCAGCGGCCCGAGGTTTTCAACCTGCACCATGGCTTCCTCCCGCATTGTTGCGCCGATGGCGGCGACCTCGGCGGTGATGTCGATGCCCACCGGGCACCAGGTGATGCAGCGGCCGCAGCCGACGCAGCCGGTGGTGCCAAACTGTTTTTCCCAATTGGCCAGCTTGTGGGTGATCCACTGGCGATAGCGCGCCCGCGCCGACGTGCGCAGGGCGCCGCCATGCACGTAGGAGAATTCGATGGTGAAGCAGGAATCCCAGCGCCGCCACCGCTCGGCATGGTCGCCGGTGAGGTCGGTGACGTCCTCCACCGTGGTGCAGAAGCAGGTGGGGCACACCATGGTGCAGTTGCCGCAGGTCAGGCAGCGGCTCGCCACGTCGTCCCAGCGCGGATGTTCCGGCACGGTGTCCAGCCGCGCGGCGACCCCGGCATCCATGGTCCGGCCCATGGTGGCGCGGGCGTTGGCGCGGGCGGCATCGGCGGCCGCCGCATCGCCCTCCGCCGCCGGTTCCGCCGCCAGCCCGGCCAACAGGGCGCGGCCGCGCTCGCTGCCGGCATCGGCGAGGAAGCGGGCCGGCGCCACCTCCACCAGGCGGATGTCGTAGCCCTTGGTCACCTCGGGGCCGGTGCCCATGGAGGCGCAGAAACAATTCCCCCCGCCTCGCCGCATTCCACCGCCACCACGAAGGCGGCGGCCAGCCGACGCTGGTAGCCCGGCTCGGCGAAGTCCTTGTCGCCGAACACGCGGGCCTGCACCGCCATGGCGGCCAGTTCGCAGGCGCGGACGCCGATGAACGCCATGGGCGCCGGCTCAGGCGCGGGCGGTTCCAGGGCGAAGCCGTCCTCGGTGCGGCGGGCGGCGAACAGGCGCTGGCGCGGCGGGTAGAGGAAGCGCTTCCATCCCTGCGGCGCGGTGGTATAGCCGAACAGGGCGCCGTCATCGCGGCGGCGCAGGCGGTAGCGCCCGCCCTCGCGCTCGTCGCCCCAGCCGGCGGGCAGGTCCGCCATGGTATCGATGTCGTCGTAGATGACGGCGCCGTCAGCGACACGTGGACCGAGGACTCGATAGCCCTCGGTCTTCAAGCCGGCGATCAGCCGGGCGAGGCCGTTCCCATCCAGGACGACCGGCGCACCGACGGAGGTGTCCACCCCAGGCATCGGATTCCCCCTGTTTCAGGTAGGGATGAAATACTGTACACCGGCCCCGCCGCACTGCCAACCGGCCAGATGAAGACGAATTTTTGACTATTCCCAAATATCCTGAGCGATTACTTGCACGATGCAAAGACTAAGCGCCCCACTGGGACAAATGGAAATTCCTGCTGCAAAGGCGCCGGCCACGGGCTAGAACGGAACGCAGCACGGACGTGGGAGACAGGGGGCATGAGGCTACAGAAGGCGACACGGTGCGCCCTTTTCGCCGTTGCCGAACTGGCCGCCGAACCGGCGCGCCCCATCTCGGCCGGCGAGATCGCCGCCAAGTACGGCCTGTCCCTGAACCACCTCGCCAAGGTGCTGACCGAGTTGACCCGCTCTGGCCTGATCGAGGCGGTGCGCGGCGCCGGCGGCGGCTATCGCTTCGTGGGCGACGCCCACCGCACCACGCTGATGGACGTGGTCGCCCTGTTCGAGCCGGTGGAGTCCGACGACGCGCCGCAGACCAAGGAGGCGGTGGCATTGACCAGGATGCTGGTCAGCATGGAGGGCCGTGCCCGCGCGCCGTTCCTGGCCATGACGGTGGAGGAGATGCTGAAGCTGTCGGGACGGTGACGCTAAAGTTTGTCCGGTTCAGGCTAAGTCGCTTTCTTCTTATCGTCACCCTCGGGCTTGACCCGAGGGTCCATGGATGGCCGGGTCAAGCCCGGCCATGACGAGAGGGGAGAGCGATTCCATCAAAACCCGACAAACCCTAAAGCCCGCGCATCCATCCCGGCCGGAGGCCCCGCCCACCCGCCATGGCCTGCTCGATCTGGGCCAGCACCTTGCCCTTGTCCTTGGGCAGCGTGCCGGCGAGCGGCAGCGCGTTGCTGGCGTGATTGGAACGGAAGATCACCGGGCTGGACGGGTTCAGGCGTTCGACCAGATGGTGCAGTTCCTCCAGCACGCCGGTGTCGTCCTGCCACTGGAACGGTTCGCCGAAGCGCTCGAAGAAGCGCGGCGCCACCGCTTCCTCCAGGCCTAATTGCAGGGTGGACAGATAGGTCACCGGCACCCGGTTGATGAGGTCGGCGGTGGCGTCCACGTGCTCGCGCCAATGGGTCTTGCCGCCCAGGCCGTTGATCACCGTGGCGGAAACCTTGAGGCCGGCCTCGGCGGCACGCGCCAACCCCTGCTCCATCACCTTGGCCGAGCCCTTGGCGATCTTCCTGAGAATGAGGTCGGAACCGCTTTCGATGCCCACATAGACCAGCGACAGCCTGGCCGCCTTGAGCGCCTGGATTTCCTCGACGCTCTTCTTCAGCAGGTTGAAGGGCGTGGCATAGGCCGAAACTCGCGTCAGGTTGGGCAGGCATTCCTTCAGCCTGGCGCAGATGGCGGCCAGGGTCTCGGTGGGCAGGCCATAGGCGTCGCCATCGGCCAGGAAGACGCGGGACGCTTGGGGCCATACCCGCGCCGCCTGCTCGATGTCGTCGAACACCGCCTGAAGCGGGCGCTCCACGTACCGCTTGACCTTGTACATGGAGCAGAAGGTGCAGCCGTTGAAGCCGCAGCCCAGCGTCGCCTGGATGATCAGGTTGTCGCCTTCCGACGGCGGCCGCCACAGGGGGAAATCGTAATGCATGCTGACAGCTTTCCGCCGGCCCAGGTGTCGGTCCTTATCTAAGCCAAGCGGTGGAAGACCGCCAGCACCGCGGTCAGTCCTTCTCGCCCCGGTACTCGGGCAGCTGCGACAATTGCTGGTCGTTCATGTTGAGCGTCAACTGGTCGGCCTTCATGGAGACGTCGTTCCACGGCACCGCCCGGTTCTTGCCCTTGACGTCGACCACCAGGGCCTGCACCCGCCCGTCCTGGCCGATCAGCACGTCCTTGACCTTGCCCACCTCCTTGCCCTGGGTGTTCACCGCCTGCTTGTCGATCACGTGATGGGCGTCGGCGGACAGCTGGGCCTGGGCCGCCTGGCCTTGCTGCTGCTCATGCTGGGCCTGCTCCTGCGCGACCGCCACCAGCGGCAACGCCAGGGCCAGTCCGGCCGCGAGGACGAATGCGGAGTGTTTCATGGAAGCCTCCCGATGCCTTGTCTTGCCAAAGCATCAACCGAGGCTCCCCCGGCCCTGTTCCCGGCGGCCGGATGCTATTCCTGGCATTCCGGGCTGGGATCGGGCCGCTTCTCGCGCATGGTCACCAGTTCCTCGGCCGCCGTGGGATGGATGCCGATGGTGGCATCCAGTTGGGCCTTGGTCACGCCGCATTTCATCGCCACGGCGAAGCCCTGGACCATCTCGGCGGCGTCTGCGCCCACCACGTGCAGGCCCAGCACCTGGTCGGTGGCGCGGTCCACGATCAGCTTCATCATGGTGCGCTCATCACGGCCGGCCAGGGTGTTGCGCATGGGCTTGAAGCGCGACAGGTAGACGTCGAAGGCGCAGCCATGGGCCGTGCGCGCCTGCGCCTCGGTCAGGCCCACAGTGCCCACCGGCGGCATGGAGAACACCGCCGTGGGGACGCCCGTGTAATCCATGGTGGTGGGTTTGTCGAGGAACAGGGTGTTGACCAGGGCGCGGGCCTCGGCCAGGGCCACCGGGGTCAGGTTCATGCGGTCGGTGACGTCGCCGATGGCGAAGATGGAGGGCACGGCGGTGGCCGAGAACTCGTCCACCACCACGGCGCCGTCCTCGTTGAGCGGCACGCCCGCCGCCTCCAGCCCCAGGCCGTCGGTATTGGGGCGCCGGCCGGTGGCGTACATGACCAGGTCGGCATCCAGCGTCTCGTCGCCGGACAGGCGCAGGGAATAGCCCGCCTTGGTCTTCTCGATGGACTTGACCACCGTCTCGCAACGCAGATCGATGCCCTTCTTCACCATCTCCTCGGACAGGGCGGCGCGCACGTCCTGGTCGAAGCCGCGCAGCACGGTATCGCCGCGCAGCACCTGGGTGACCTTGACCCCCAGGGCGTTGAAGATGCCGGCGAACTCCACGGCGATGTAGCCGCCGCCGACGATGACCATGCGGCCGGGCAGCTGCATCAGGTCCAGCGCCTCGTTGGAGGTGATGGCGTACTGGATGCCGGGGATTTCCGGCAGGGACGGCCGGCCGCCGGTAGCCACCACGATGCGCTGGGCGGTGTGGCGCTCGCCGGCCACCTCGACGGTGTGCGGGTCGACCACCACGCCGCGGCCTTCCAGCAGGGTGACGCCGTTGTCGCGCAGGATACGGTTATAGACCGCCTCCAGCCGGTTCAGCTCGGCGTTCTTGGCGGCAATCAGGCGGGCCCAGTCGAACGACACCTCGCCGACGGTCCAGCCGAAACCCAGGGCGTCGGTCAGGTCCTCGGCGAAATGGGCGCCGTAGACCAGCAGCTTCTTGGGCACGCAGCCGCGCATGACGCAGGTGCCGCCGACGCGGGATTCCTCGACCACCGCCACCCGCGCGCCCAGCTGCGCCGCCAGGCGCGACAGGCGCACGCCGCCCGAACCGGCGCCCAGCGTGATGAGGTCGAAATCGTAACCGGCCATGAGCGATCTCCTGCGTTGCGGACACAACGTAGCAACGCGGAAGGCTCGGCGAAAGGCCGGCCCGGTCAAAACGGCAGCAATACCGTCACCGTGGTGCCGCAGCCGGGCGCGCTGCGGATGTGCAGGCTGCCGCCGTGCAGGCGGACGAAACTGTTGCTGAGCGGCAACCCCAACCCCGTGCCGGGGTAGCGACGGGCCAGCGACGAATCCACTTGGCCGAACGGTGTGAGCGCGGTCTGGACCGCCGTGTCGTCCATGCCGATGCCGGTATCGGCCACCTGGATGGCCACCCCGTCCTCGTCCATCTCCACCGACAGGCTGACGCAACCGCCCTCGGGGGTGAACTTGACCGCATTGGACAGCAGGTTCAGCAGGACCTGCTTGAGGCGAAGGGGATCGACGCGGGCAGTGGCGACGCCTTCGGCGATACGGACGTCCAGCGCCACCCGGGCCTTTTCCGCCCGCTCCGCCACCAGCCGCACCGCCCCTTGAACGATCGCGCGCAGATCGCAGACTTCACGATGCAGCTCGAAATGCCCGGCCTCGATCTTGGCCAGGTCCAGGATGTCGTTGATGATCTCCAGCAGGTGGGTGCCGGATTCGTGGATGGCGCGGATGTACTCGGCATAGACGGCATTGCCCAACGGTCCCATGACTTCCAGCTGCATGACCTCGGAAAAGCCGATGATGGCGTTGAGCGGCGTGCGCAATTCGTGGCTCATGTTGGCGACGAACTCGCTCTTGGCGCGGTTGGCCAGTTCGGCCTGCTCCTGGGCAAGCAGGGCCTCGCGCGTGCGTTCGGCCACCCGCACCTCCAGCAGCTCGTTGGCGTCCTGGAGAGCACGCTCGGCATGCTTGCGGTCGGTGATGTCGCCGATGGAACCGACCATGCGGGTGGCCCTGCCGCTGCCGTCGCGCACCACCAGCCCGCGCGCCAGCACCCAGCGGTACTCGCCGCTTTCGCCGCGGACACGGTATTCGCATTCGAAATGCTCGGTCAGCCCCTTGAGATGGTCCACCAGCCGGGCCTGATAGGGCGCGCGGTCGCCGGGATGAACCAGCTTCAGCCATTCGTGCGAGGTGGTGTGCAGGTTGGCGCTGGGGAAGCCGAGAATGGAGAGCAGGCGGGCTGAAAGGTACAGTTCCTTGCTGTTGGGGTCCCAGTCCCACAGTCCCTCATTGGGCCCCTTCATGGCCAGGGCGTAGCGTTCCTCGCTGCGCCGCAGGGCCTCGGTGGCGGCCAGCAGTTCCTGCTGAGCCCGCAGCGCCTTGGACTGCGCCAGTTGCAGCTCGCCGATGCGCGCCAGCAGCCGGCGCACATGCGGTGCCCTGTCCGCCCGGCGCGCCGTAGGCGGCGGCCTGATCCGTCCCTTGTAAGCCGTCATCTCCTGGACGCTCCGGCTTATTGTTTTTGTTATGCTTCGACTGTGCAGGGTGCGCACGGCGAAGGCAAGCGGAGCAAAGGCATAAGAAAACGGGCGCCCCGGCATGGGGACGCCCGTCTTTTCAGGTACCGGAGAAAAGGATCAACTGGCCGCGCGTTCGCGGCTGGAGAGGCCGACCTCGCCTTCCACATAGGCCTGCAGTTCGGCCACCGCCTCATCCACCGTGCGGCCGAAGGTATGCAGCCGCAGCGCCGGCTCGGCCGGCTCCTCGTAGGGCGCGGAGATGCCGGTGAAGTCGGCGATCTCGCCGGCGCGGGCCTTCTTGTACAGGCCCTTGGGGTCGCGCCGCTCGCATTCCTCCAGTTCGGTGGCCACGTGGATCTCGTGGAAGGCCTCGGGGTCGATGGCGCGCACCTTCTCGCGGTCGGCCCGGTAGGGGCTGATGAACGAGGCGATCACCAGCATGCCGGCCTTGGCGAACAGGTGGGCCACCTCGCCGACGCGGCGGATGTTCTCGATCCGGTCGACCTCGGAAAAGCCCAGGTCGGAGTTGAGGCCGGTGCGCACGTTGTCGCCGTCCAGCACGGTGACTTGCCAGCCGCGCAGGAACAGCCGGCGCTCCAGGCTCCATGGCGAGGGTGGACTTGCCCGAACCGGACAGCCCGGTCAGCCACAGCACGGCACCCTGGTGGCCGTTGGCCTGGGCGCGGGCCTGGGCGGTGACCTTGTGCTCCACCTCGGTGAGGTTGCGGGCGTCGCCCGCCGCGCTGGCGACGATGCCGCCGCCGACGATATCGTAGCCGTGCACCAGCACGAAGCGGCCCAGCCGGGCATTTTCGGCAAAGGAATCCAGCGCCATGGGGGCGCGGGAACGCAGCACCACCTCGGCCACGGCGTTGCGGGCGACCTCGCCGCCGTCGTGGTTCTTCAGGTCCTCCACGTCCACCACCCGCTCGATGGCCGCCACCTCGACCGGATATTCGGCGGTGGCCAGCTTGAGCTTGAGGCGCGACCCCACCTTGAGCGGCTGGTGGCCCAACCAGAACACGCGGGCGCGCACCGAATAGGCGATCACCGGGGCGGCCTCGCCGATATGGGCGATCTGGCCGCGCTCGACGAAGATGGGCTCGTCCAGGGTCACGCCCACCGCCTGGCCGGCGCCGGCCGACACGGTGGAAACGTCGTCGCCCGCCCAGCCCTCGATGCTGGCGATGCGGGCGGACTTGCCCGACGGTGCGAACACCAGCCGGTCGCCCACCTTGAGGCGGCCCGATTCGATGCGGCCGGCGACGATGCGGCGGCTGTCGAACTTGTAGACGTCCTGCACCGGGAGGCGCAAGGCCAGATCGGTGGCCGGAGCAGCGGTGTGGAAGCCGTCCAGGGCGTCGATGATGGTGGGGCCCTGGTACCACGGGCTGGCGCCCGAGCGCGTCTTGACGTTGTCGCCGCCGCGCGCCGAAACCGGGATCACGTGGGTGGGGGTGACGCCGATCTCGCCCAGGTAGCCGCGGATTTCCGCTTCCACCTCGCGGAAGCGGTCCTGGCTCCAGCCCACCAGATCCATCTTGTTGACCGCCACGGCGATCTGGCTGAGGCCCAGCAGGTGCAGCAGGTAGCCGTGGCGGCGGGTCTGCTCCTGCACGCCCTCGGCGGCGTCGATGATCAGCAGGGCGGCCTCGGCCGAGGCGGCGCCGGTGATCATGTTCTTGAGGAATTCCTTGTGGCCGGGCGCGTCGATAATCAGCACCGGGCGCTTGCCGGAATGGAAGCGCAGCTGCGAGGTGTCGATGGTGATGCCCTGGTCGCGCTCGGCCTGCAGGGCGTCCATGACGAAGGCCCACTCGAACGGCATGCCGCGCTTGTCGCAGACCTCCTTCAGGTACTCCACCTTGCCGTCGGGCAGGGCGCCGGTCTCGTTGAGGATGCGGCCCACCAGGGTGGACTTGCCGTGGTCCACATGGCCGACGACGACGATGCGCAGCGGCGCGGAGTCGCTGCGGAGCAGCGCGTTTGCGTCGGTATGATCAGCGCTCATAGCTTTCCCCCAACCCCTTACATGTAGCCGGCGGCGCGCAGCCGCTCGAAGGCGTCCTCGGATTCCTTGTCCTGGGCGCGGCCGGCGCGCTCGGACGTCCTGGTGGTCTCCAACTCCTCGATGATCTCCTCGACGGTCGAGGCGGTGGAGGCGATGGAGCCGGTGCACGGCGCGCAACCCAAGCTGCGGTAGCGGCGGCCGTTCTTGGCGAAATACAGGTCCACCACCGGGATGCCCTCGCGGGCGATGTAGCGCCACACGTCCAATTCGGTCCAGGCCAGCAGGGGATGGATGCGCAGGTGGGTACCGGGGGCGAAATCGGTCTTGAACTGGCCCCAGAACTCAGGGGGCTGGTCCTTGAAGTCCCATTCGTTGGTTTCGTTGCGCGGGCTGAACACACGTTCCTTGGCGCGCGTGCCCTCCTCGTCGCGGCGGATGCCGGCGATGACGCCGGTGTAACCGTGCTCGGCCAGCAGCGCCTTCAGCCCCTCGGTCTTCAGCGCCGAGCAGCAATTGACGCGGCCCTGGGCCGGGCTCATGCCGGCGGCCAGCGCCTCCTTGTTCTGGCCGACGATCAGCGGCAGCTTCCATTCGCGCGCCACCCGGTCGCGGAACTCGATCATCTCGGGGATCTTGTAGCTGGTATCCACGTGCAGCACGGGGAACGGCACGTGGCCGAAGAAGGCCTTGCGGGCCAGCCACAGCATGACGTTGGAATCCTTGCCGATCGACCACAGCATGGCGATCTTGTCGAGGCGGTTGAAGGCCTCGCGCAGGATGTAGATGGACTCACTCTCCAAGACATCGAGATCGTTCATTTTTCACAGGCCCTTGGCAGTCCCCAGCGGGACGGTATGGATTCCACATTCGGTCTTGGCGCTGCCGGCCCAGCGCCCGGCGCGCGCCGGCTCCCCCGGCTTGGTGGGACGGGTACACGGCCAACAGCCGATGGAGCGGTAGCCCTGGGCCACCAGCGGATGGCGCGGCAGGTTGCGGACCTGGAAATGGGCCTCGATCTGCTCTTCCGACCAATTGGCCAACGGGCTGATCTTGACCACGCCGCCTTCCTGCTGGACGGAGCCCAGGCCATCGCGGTCGAAACCATGGGCGCGCTTGCGGCCGTCGATCAGGGCGGCATAGCCGCCCACCGCCCTGACCAGGGGGCGCACCTTGCGCAGCTCGCAGCAGCGGTCGGCGTCGGTGCGCCACAAATCCTCGGCCGCCTTGCGCTCCGCCTCGGTGGGGCGCACCACCACCACGTTGGTCAGGCCCAGCACCCGCTCCAGCCGATAGCGATAGTCCAGCGTCTCGTCGAACAGCTCGCCGGTATCCAGGAAGATCACCGGCAGGCTGGCGTCCACCTGGGCCACCAGATCCAGCAGCACCGCCGATTCCGCCCCAAAGGACGAGGTCACGGCGATGCGGCCGGCAAAGTGGCTGGCGGCCATGGCAATCAGCTCCCGGCCATCCAGGCGGGACATGGCATCCAGACTCATTCCGCCATCCCCAATATGGCGCTGATGTCGCCCACGGCGGCGGCGACCGGCACCGCCGGTGCCTCCACCACCTGGGTCGCGGTGTCGATGAGATAGGCCACCGTCTCGCGGAAGGCCTCGATGTCCCCGTCCTTGGCGCCGACGGCGGCGGCATAGGCACCCAGCACATCGTCGTTGCCGGCATAGGCGCCACGCACCGAGGCGACCACCGCCTCCAGGCTCCACGTCCTCCTCGGCGGGGATGGCCTGGGCATGCAGCAGGCGGCGGCCGGTGGCGACCACGGCGGCGACACCGGCGGCGCGGGCGCGCTCGGCTTGGCCGACGGCAAGGGCGCGGTCCAGGGTGATCAGGGCGTCGTCAGCCAGATCGACGAACAGGTCGTCCATGGCGAAGGGCGCCGCGCATTCGCCGCGGGTGGTGGGGGCGCCGGCGAACTCGTCGACATCGCCCCAGTCCACGAACACATTGTCGGCCTGGCCCACGTCCAGCGGCGCCAGGACGGCGGCGATGCCCGGCTTGCCCAGGCGCTCGGCCCAGGCCCGCACGCTTTCCGCGCCCTGGCGCTGCTCGCCATAGGCCTGGCGCAGCAGGGCCAGGGCTTGGTTGGCCAGCTTGGCCGGGATCATGGGGCCGCCGATGCCGATCTCGCCGGTGCGGGCGTCGCCGCCCAGATGCAACTGGTAATGGGGCGCCGAGCGGCCGTCAATCTTCTTGGCCATGCCGTGCAGGCCGAAATCGGCCACGTGGTGCAGGCCGCAGGAATTCCTGGCAGCCGGACACGTGCACCGACAGGCCCTTGGCCAGCGGGTCGGCATCGGCCTCGGCCAGGGCCTGGCGGGCGAAATTCTGGGAATTGGTGATGCCGATGCGGCAGGTGGTGGTGCCAGGGCAGGAAACCACATCGGGCACCGCTTCGGCCGAAGCCGGCACGTCGAAGCCGATGGCCTTCACGCCTTCCACCAGCGCCGCCACCTTGGCGGCGGAAACCCCAGAATGGCGACGTTCTGGTCGCGGGTGATGCGCAGGCCGCTGCCGCCCGCCTGCTCGGTCAAGTCGGCCAGCTTGTCCAACTGGTCGGACGAGACGATCCCCAGCGGCACCGACACCACCACGGCCTTGGAGCCGTCATGGGCGTCCACCACGCCGACGGGGGCGCGGGCGACGGCGGCTTCGGTGGGGGTCCGCCAGGACAGGGACTGCCACGGACGCTGGGGCAGGCCCTTGACCCGCTCGAATTCCTCGGCGAACAGTTCGACGAACTTTTCCTCGCCGAAGCGCTTCACCACGAACTTGATGCGGGCCAGCGAACGGTCGCGCCGGTTGGAGTAGCGCTGATGCAGACGGGCAAAGGCCTCGACCACGGTGGGAAGCTCTGCCTCGATGACGAAGGGCAGCACCTCGACCGCCTGGCGGGGCTGGCCGCCAAGGCCGCCGCCGGCCAGCACGCGGAAGCCCTGCACGCCGTCCCTCTCGACCGCGATGAAGCCCAGATCGTGGATGGGGCTGGCGCCGCAATCGGTGGCGCAGCCCGATACGGTGAACTTGGCCTTGCGCGGCATGTGCTGGACCAGCGGATTGCGCAGCCAGCTGCGCGCCAGTTGCTCGGCGACGCGGCCGGCGTCCACCAGTTCGCGCGGGCAGGCACCGGCCAGGGCGCAGGCGTTCATATTGCGCAGTGTGTTGCCGCAGGCCTCGCGGGTGGTGACGCCGTTGGAGTACAGGAACTCCAGCAGGTCGGCAGAACGGGCCAGCGGCACATGGTAGATCTGGATGTCCTGGCGGGTGGTGAAATGGGCGTCGCCCACGGCGAAGCGACGATTGGCCTCGGCGATGGTGCGGGCCCACGACACCGGCAGGATGCCGCCGGGGATCTTGATGCGGACCATCTGGACGCCGGGCTGCTTCTGGCCGTAGACGCCGAAGCGGACGCGATAGGCGGTCCAGCGCTCGTCGTCCCACTCGCCGGCCAGATGCTTGGCCAGGCCGTCGCGATATTCGGCCAGATCGCTCATCCGCACCAACGGCTCGGGCTGAGTCAGCGGGGCCAGGATCGCGTCGCGCATGTTCACCATTCCTCTCTCGATTTCACACACAATTCGGTGTATGTATAACATTAACTACGAGATGACACCGGAAAGACTAGAAAGTCAACGTATTTTTGTGTAGAATAATCCCATTCACCAGTAGCTTAACCGTAGAATTAGGAGCTGCCATGACCGCCTATGCCGGCGACCTCACCCCCACCCAGGCGTGGGAACGGCTGCAATCCGAGCCCAATGCCAAGCTGATCGATGTGCGCACCCAGGCGGAGTGGACCTATGTGGGCATTCCCGATCTGGCCGGATTGGGCAAGCAGCCTATCCTGGTGCAGTGGCAGGCGTTCCCCGCCATGTCCCGCAACGACGCCTTCGCCGATCAGCTGAAGAGCCAGGGCGTACAGCCGGGCGACACCCTGCTGTTCCTGTGCCGCTCGGGCGTGCGCTCCAAGGCGGCGGCCGAATTAATGACCCAGCTGGGTTTCGGCGCCGCCTACAATATTCTGGAGGGCTTCGAGGGCCCGCTGGACGGCAGCCGCCACCGCGGCGGTGCCGCCGGGTGGAAGGCCACCGGCCTGCCCTGGGTCCAAGGCTGACCAACTGCCTGCGGAATGGGCGGCGCTCCGGCGAAGGGCCGCCCATTCCCACGCCATTTCCGCCCCGACTGTTGCAAGAGCGCCGCACTGTGGCACCAACGACGAAAGCGCTGCCGATTGCCGTTGCTTCCGCCCGCGCCGGGCAGCTATCCATAAGGGGAGGGTCGGCTGGCCGACGTCCGGTCGCCGCCGGTCGAAACCCGAAATCGCGTGCGCCAGCGCGGGCACCTGGCGGCTATAATCGGGTATCGGCGCCCGGCCGGCAGCTTTAGGGTTTGATCAATTGTCCTTCGCCCGCCCCATCCTGTTCTCGCTGGCCCTGGCCCTCGCCAGTGCCGCTCCCGCCTACAGCGTATTTGCCGAAACACCTGTCGAGGTTCAGCGCCGCTTCGAGGACTCCGCCGGCACCGTCAAGATCGGCGAACGGATCATCGACCTGATGCCGCTGCGCGATTTCTACCGCGAGCGCGGCTTCCGCCTGGCCTGGGGCGGCCTGCCCGGTCAAGCCGCCGCCGAGCGGCTGCTGGGCGAGGTGCACGCCGTCGCCACGGCCGAGGGCATGCAGCCCGACCAGTATGCCGTCACCCTGGCCTCCGCCGGTTCGGAACTGGATCGCGACCTGCTGGTAGCCGACGCGCTGGTGCGCTTCGGCCGCGATCTGGCCACCGGCCGGGTGACGCCCAGTCGCCTGGTGGGCGGCATGGGGGCCGAAACCCGCCCCGCCTTCGACAGCACCAAATTCCTGCGCGAACTGGCCGGCGGCAAGGAATTCGCCAGCTTGGCGGAGCCCCTGCCCCCGGCCTATGCCGGCTATCACCGCCTGAAGCGGGCGCTGGAGCGCTATCGCGCCCTGGCCGGCGCCGGCGGCTGGACCGCCATCCCCGACGGCCCCTCCATCAAGGCCGGCATGGAGGACGACCGCGTGCCGCTGGTGCGCAAGCGGCTGATCGCCACCGGCGAGCTGGACGCCAAGCACGACAAGGGCAAGGTGCTGGACCAGCACCTGACCTCGGCGCTCAGGCGCTTCCAGCAGCGCCATGGCATCGAGGCCGACGGCGCCGTCGGCAAGGCCACCCTGGCGGCGCTGAACGTCAGCGCCGACGAGCGCCTGAAGCAGATCCTGGCCAACATGGAGCGCTGGCGCTGGATGCCGCGCACCCTGGACGCCACCCACATCGCGGTGAACCTGCCGGCCGCCCATCTGGAGTTGGTCCGCAACGGCGAGATCCAGATGGCCATGCGCGTGGTGGTGGGCGACGTCCAGCACCAGACGCCGACCATGCAGACCACCATGACCTCGGTGGTGCTGAATCCCACCTGGACCGTGCCGCCGTCCATCGCCACCAAGGAAATCCTGCCCAAGCTGCGCAAGGACCCCAATTACCTGGCCAGCAACAACATGCAGATTCTCGAGGCCTTTCCCGAGGGCAGCACCCAGGCCCAGGGCCTGGGCATCGACTGGAACAAGTACGGCAAGTTCCCCTGGCGCATCCGCCAGGCGCCCGGCCCCGACAACGCGCTGGGGCAGGTCAAGTTCAACCTGTCCAACCAGGACGACATCTACCTGCACGACACGCCCAAGCGGCAGTATTTCGGCCGGCTGTTCCGCGCGCTGTCGCACGGCTGCGTCCGCCTGGAGCGGCCGGTGGCCCTGGCCGAGGCGCTGGTGCCGTCGGAATACGCCAGCAAGGTGGACGACCTGATCGCCGAGACCAACACCAAGACGCTGAAGCTGGAACGGCCGCTGACCGTCTATCTGATGTACATGACCGCCTGGGCCGACGACGACGGCACCGTCCACTTCCGCGACGATCTGTACGGCCACGACGGACGCCTGAAGGCGGCGCTCAAGAAAGCCCGCACCTCGGCCGCCCAGATGGCCCAGGACCACCCGCAGCGCACCCTGTAAGGCCACACAGCGGCCGGCCGAAGCCACACCGGACGGCCGCTGTAACATCTCGACACATTCTTCATTGCCGAGGTTGACTCCCGCCCCTACCCAGATGGTATGAAGGACCACTCCATAAGGGGGGAGCGTATGCATCAAGGTGATGACGCCAACCAGCGCGAAGGTCTTTCGCGTCGGTCCTTTCTGACCTTGGGCCTGGGTGCCGCGGCGGCGGCCATGGTGGTCAGCAACCCGCTGGAAGCGGCCGTCCGGGCACTGCCGGAACGCGGGCTTCACCTCTACAACACCCATACCGGTGAAACCCTGAAGACCGTCTATTGGTCGCAGGGCCGTTACCTGCCCAAGTCGCTGGTGCAGGTCAACCGCTTCCTGCGCGACCACCGCTCGGGCGAGACCACCCAGATGGACCCGCGCCTGCTGGACCTGATGGTCGCCGTGCACAAGAAGTTCGGCAACAAGGGTGCCATCCACATCATCTCGGGCTATCGCTCGCCGGCCACCAACGCCATGCTGGTCGCCAACAGCGACGGCGTCGCCCACAACAGCCTGCACATGACCGGCAAGGCGGTGGACATCCGCATCCCCGGCCAGACCACCAAGCTGGTGGGTCGTGCCGCCAAGTCGCTGCGCGTCGGCGGCGTGGGCACCTATCCCTCGTCCAATTTCGTCCACATCGACACCGGCCGCGTGCGCTACTGGTGAGCGCCTTCTGACCCCGCCGATGGAGCGCCTGTGGGCGCCTATTGGCGCCCGGAACCCTGCATGGCCATGATGCCGGCCAACGCCTGGGCGATACGCTCGGGCGGCACCGAGCGCAGGTCCATGCCGAGCCAGCCGGCCGGCAATTCGAACATCCGCTCCTCCACCTTCCCCACCTTCAGGTTCGACAGCGCCGTCGCCACCTCGGAGCTGCGGCCCTTGCCATCCTCCAGCGTGCCTTCGGCCCGCAGCAGGATGCCTTCCTTGGTGAACCAGGCGTCACCGTCGAAGCGCGAACCGTTGGGGCCGGCCGCCGTCACCTTGTAGCGGGCAGCGCGGATGCCGCCCAGGGTTTCGTCGCGCAGCTTCTGGCGCTCCACCGTCAGCGAGTCGATGCCGCCGGCGAGGGCGCCCACGGCCTGGAAGCCCAGGCCCACATACCAGCGCCCCGACGGCTTCATCAGATAGGCCGAATCGGTGTCGCGGCGCAGCAGCACCGTTTGGCCGCCGCCCTGGGTGCCGAAATCGCGGCGCTCGCGCCCCGGCGCATGCCACACGGTGCCGTGATAGGTGCCTTTGTCGCTGCTGACCATGAAGTCGGCGCTGTAGGACACCGGCACGTCCAGCAGGTCCAGCGCCTTCTCGGCCGCCGCCGGACGGGACAGCAGAGCGGGGGCAAGCAGCCCCACGGCCACCACGATGGAGGACAACCAGCGCAACATTCAAGACTCCTGGATGGATCGGGCCTGCAGCATCCAAGCACGGCATCATGGCGGGTATAAGGCCGGTATTAACCCGGAAAACACCCTATTCGTCTTGGCACCGCTAGGGGTACCATGAAATGGTCAAACGGCAAGACTTCAGAGCTCTCGGGCGGCGGAAACAACGATGATCGCATATAGTGTCGCCGAGCAGTTGCGGCTGATCGACCGGGCGGTCACCACCCTTACCCGTTCCACCGAAGCCTTGCTGCGGGCCACCGACGAAACCACCTTGCTGGAAGACATCTGCCGCATCGCGGTGGAAGTGGCCGGCTACCGCTTAGCCTGGGTCGGCTACGCCCGCGATGCCGAGGCCGCCGAGGTGGTCCCGGTGGCCGTCGCCGGCCGTGGCCGCGGCTATCTCGAGGAAGTCGCCATCTCCACCAGCGGACAGCCGCAGGGCCATGGCCCCACGGGGATGTCCATCCGCTCGGGCCTGACCCAGGTGGTGCACGACGTCGACGTCGATGCCGGCTTCGCCCCCTGGCGCGAGGCCAGCCGCCGCCATCATTTCCGTTCGGTGCTGGCGCTGCCGCTGGGCCAGGGCGAGGAACGCATCGGGGCGCTCTCCATCTATGCCTCGGAGCCGGAAGCATTCGATCCCGACGTCATCCGCCTGATGGAGGACGTGGCGCGCAACCTGACCTACGGCATCGGCGCGCTCCGCATGAAGGCCGAGCACGACCGCGCCGTGCGTGAACTGGCGGAATCCGAGGAGCGCTACCGCTCGCTCATCGAGCTGACCCCCGACCCCATCCTGGTGCACAGCCAGGGCGAGATCCTGTTCGCCAACCCAGCAGCCGCCCGGGTGTTCGCCGCCCACCACGACGACCTGCTGGGGCGCCAGGTGGTCGACCTCATCCACCCCGACGGCCGCGACGACGTGCAGACGCGGCTGACCCGGGCGCCGGAACAGCGCCTGGTCACCGAATTGCGCATGGTGCGGCTGGACGGGTCGGATTTCGAGGCCGAGATCGCCGCCACCACCATCACCTTCCACGGCCTGCCCGCCCGCATCCTGGTGATTCGCGACGTCACCGAACGCAACCAGGTGCAGCAGCAGCTGGTGCAGACCGCCAAGCTGGCCACCCTGGGCGAAATGGCCGCCGGGCTGGTGCACGAATTGTCGCAGCCGCTCAACATCATCCGCCTGACCGCCGAAGGTGCGCTGCTGTTCATCGAGCGCGGCAAGGCCACGGCGGAATGGCAGGCCCAGCAGTTCCAACTGGTGGCCGACCAAGCCCAGCGCACCGCCGAGATCATCGACGACATCCGCATCTTCTCGCGCCGCGACACCAGCCCGGTGCAGGTGTTCGACGCGCTGTCGGCGGTCTCGTCGGCCCTGGGCGTGCTGGCGGGCCAGTTGCGCCCCGACGAGATCACCCTGGTCACCCACCTGCCCGAGGAGCCCGTGCTGGTGCGCGGTCGCCGGGTGCAGATGGAACAGGTGATCATGAACCTGCTGTCCAACGCCCAGCACGCGCTGAAGGAAAAGCGCGAGCGGGAAGGCGAACAATCGGACTGGAAGGCGCAGATTACCGTCTCGGCCCGCCGCGCCGGCCACCAGTTGGTGCTGACCGTGGCTGACAGCGGCCCCGGCATCCCGCCGGCGGTCCGCGCCCGCATCTTCGAGCCCTTCTTCACCACCAAGGAGGCCGGGCGCGGCACCGGCCTGGGCCTGTCGGTGAGCTTCGGCATCATCTCGGCCATGGGCGGCCGGCTGGAAGTGGTGGACCAAGGCGGCGGCGCCTGTTTCGCCATCACCCTGCCCATCGACCAGGAAGGCATCCTGGCCATCGACCTGAAGGAACGCCCCGCCGCCTCCAGCCAGCCCATGGACGGCCACATCATGGTGGTGGAGGACGAGCTGACGGCGGGCGAGACGCTGGGCCGCTATCTCAAGGAACTGGGCTATCGCGTCACCGTCTGCTGCAGCGGCAACCAGGCCTACGAGACCTTCATGGCCGACCCCGCCGACGTGGTCATCACCGATCTGCGCATGCCCGCCGGCGGCGGCGAACAATTGGTGGAAAAGCTGCGCGACTACGACCCGCTGATGCCCATCGTCATCGTCACCGGACACCTGGGCGCCACCGAGCGGCTGGCGGAGAATCTTCAGGACGACCGCTGCGCCGTGCTCAAGAAGCCGGTGCCGCTGGGCAAGCTCGCCGACATCATCGCCACCTTCCTCAAGCCGCCAGTCGATTAGTCCCATTGTCATGGTTTTCTGTGGACCCGGGGCGGAGTCAGGTTATACTTCCGTCGCGCCAACGGTCATGCGTCCGCGCAGGGGAGAAGTGCGATGAAAATCCTGGTCGCCGATGACCATAAGCTGGTGCGTGACGGTCTGAAGCCGTTCCTCCAGGAACTTGGCCCCGATGTGGAAATCCTCGACGCCGCCAATCTGGAGGAGGCGTTGAATGTCGCGGCCACCGCCACCGACCTGGGACTGGTTCTGCTCGACCTGATGATGCCGGGCATGGATGGGCTGAAGGGCCTGGAAGTGTTGCGCAACAAGTGCCCCGACGTGCCGGTGGTGATCGTCTCGGGCTTCTCCAGCCGCGACCACGTGGTGTCGGCGGTGCAGGCCGGCGCCGCCGGTTTCATCCCCAAGACGGTCAGCGGCACCGCCATGGTCAACGCGTTGCGCCTGGTGCTGTCGGGCGAGAAGTACCTGCCCTCCTCCACCTTCTTCGACGACCCCAGCAACCAGATGAGCATGCCCACCGCGCCGCGCACGGGCGCGGTGCCGGCGCCATTCGACAAGCTGTCACGGCGCGAGGCGGAGATCCTGGCGCTGCTGGTGGAAGGGCGCACCAACAAGGAAATCGCCCTCTGCCTGGACCTGCAGGAGATCACCATCAAGGTCCATCTGCGCAACGTCTACCGCAAGATCGGCGCCGCCAACCGCGCTCAGGCGGTGCGCATCGCCATGTCCTCGGGCTGGGTGCCGGCCGGCGCCGCCTGAACCTGGACAAGCCCCATGCGGGGCATGCCGTAGACGCAGCCGTCCCGTTCCGCACGCTGCCCTTGCCTTGTGTGGCGTTCTGGAGGATTGTTGCGCCCTTCCACGATTTGGACAGGGGCGATGGCCACCGTTTTCCTTGGTTTGGGAACCAATCTGGGCGACCGCGCGGCCAACCTGCGCGCCGCCCTTTCGGCGCTCTCCGCCATTGCCGACATCCAGGCGGTGTCGGCGGTGTACCAGACCGCGCCGCTTTACGTCACCGATCAGCCCGCCTTCCTGAACATGGCCGTGCGTGCCGCCACCGCGCTGGCGCCCCGCCCCCTGCTGGCCGCGCTCAAGGCCATGGAGAGCGACCTGGGCCGCGTCGCCTCGGTGCGTTACGGACCGCGCCTCATCGACCTGGACATCCTGCTCTACGACGGCGTGGTGATGGACGAGCCCGAGTTGGTCATTCCTCATCCGCGCCTGCATGAACGGCGCTTCGCCCTGGTACCCCTGGCCGACGTCGCCGCCGAGGTGCGACACCCGCGGCTCGGCGGCACCATTGCCCAGTTGCTGGCCGCCCTGCCGGCCGAGGACGACGTGGTCCCGGCCGAGCCCATACTGGCCTGACACCCCGCTGGCCTGACACCCGCTCCGAGGATCCTTCCATGTACGCCACCTCCCCCGACGCCAAGCTCTACCGCATCCTAGTGCGCGACTTGGTGCTGAAGTGCCTGATCGGCATCCATCCCCACGAACTGCTCGCCCCACAGCGCGTGCGCATCAACGTGGACATGGCGGCAGTGGAACAGGCCGGCCCGCTGTCGGACGACATCGCCAACGTGGTCTCCTACGAGGACGTCATCGAGGGCATCAAGCGCATGCTGGCCGAGGGCCACATCAATCTGGTGGAAACCCTGGCCGAAAAGATCGCCGCCCTGTGCCTGGCCGACGAACGGGTGGATTCGGTGCGGGTGCGGGTGGAAAAGCTGGACGTCTACGCCGAAGCGGCCTCGGTCGGCATCGAGATCGAACGCCGGCGCGACTGACCGCGGCCCTTGCCGCCGCCCCGGCTTGCTGCCACAGTTGCGCGAGAAAGAGGCTGCGCAACATGCCGCAAAAGTACGGGACCGTGAAAATCTGGGCCGCCGCCGCCCTGCTGGCGGTGGCCGGCAGCACCGCCTCCACCTGGCAGCTGGTGGCCAGCCGCCAGGCCCATCTGCACGCGGCGGAACAACTGGCTCTGTCCCTGTCCTACGCCGCCGCCCAACGGGTGGCGGTCAGCTTGCGCAGCATGGACGTGATGCTGACCGAACTGGCGGAGAAGGTAGGCGACCCGGCCGATGTGGACCCATCCCTGACCGATACCCTGCGTTCCAAGCTGGACGTGTTCCCCGAAGTGGACAGCATGGGGCTGGTGGACGCCCAGGGCTGGCTGCGGCACATCATCTATCGCGGCGGGCCGCCGCGCCCGGTGCCGTTGGACATTTCCGACGTGCCGCACGTGCGCGCCATCGCCGAGAACTGGCGCAACGGACAGCTGTTCATCACCCCACCCATTCCCGAACGCTTCACCGGGAAAACGGTGGTGCTGCTGTCGCGTCCCATCGTCGGGGCGGACAAGACCTTTCACGGCAGCGCCGGCATGGCCATGCTGACCTCCTTCATCGACGACGCCCTGGCCTCGGTGGTGCCGGCCGAGGGCGATGCCGCCGGCGCCTTCTCGCCCGACGGCGTGCTGTACAGCCGCCAGCCGCGCGACGACCGCTTCGTCGGCCGCTCCATCGCCGGCAGCGGTCTCTATCGCGCCTACGCCGCCGTCGGCGGGGCCGGCACCTCGCGGGCCGCCGCCAGCTTTTCCGACGGGGAACGCCGCATCGTCGGCTTCACCCCCGTGCCCAACTACCCCCTGGTCACCGCGGTGGGTATCAACCGCGCCCGCATCATGGACGGCTGGCTGCGCGAGGTGTGGGTGCACGGCAGCATTCAGGCCATCTTCGTCGGCGTCATCTTCACCCTGGCCATGCGGCTGTCGCGCTCGGAGCGCCGCCGCCACCTGCTGAGCGCCGAGATGCTGGCGACCGAGCGCGCCCATGTGGAGAGCCTGGCCCGGGCGGTGAAGGAACGGACCGCCGAACTCAACGATCTGCTGGCGGCGCTGACCGAGAGCGAGGAGCGCTTCCGCCGCATCGTCGACATCTCGCCATTGCCGCTGGTGCTGACGCGCCGTGCCGACAGCCGGGTGGTCTACATCAACACCCGCGCCGCCGAAGCCTTCGGCATTTCCCAGGACGAGGCGGTGGACGAGGCCGCCCCCGATTACTGGGTCAACGCCGACGACCGCGCCCGCATGGTGGAAACCCTGGCCGCCCACGGACAGGTGCACAATCTGGAGGCGGTGCTGAAACGCTCCAACGGCGAGCGTTTCACCGCCCTGCTGTCGGGCGCGACCGTGACCCTGCGCGGCGAATTGCTGATCCTGGTGGCCGTGCTCGACATCACCGAACGCAAGCGCCTGGAAGAGGATTTTGCCCGCTCCAACCGTGACCTGGAACAGTTCTCCTACGCCGTTTCCCACGACCTGCAGGAACCGCTGCGCATGGTTTCCAGCTACCTCGCGCTGCTGGAGCGGCGCTACAAGGACAAGCTGGACGACGAAGCCCACGAATTCATCGCCTTCGCGGTGGACGGCGCCCAGCGCATGTCACGGATGATCACCGACCTGCTGGAATATTCCCGCGTCCATCGTCGCGGCAACCGTTTCGCCCCGGTGGGGCTGGACGGTGTGCTGGCCGACGCCCTGGCCAACCTGTCCGCCGCCATCGCCGAATCCGGCGCCCAGATCAGCGCCGAGCGCCTGCCCACCGTCATCGGCGATGCCAGCCAGCTGATGCGAGTGTTCCAGAACCTGGTGGGCAATGCGCTGAAGTACCGCAAGCCCGACACGGCTCCCCACGTCGCGGTCAGCGCCAAGCAGGAGGACGGCGCCTGGGTGGTGTCGGTGGCCGATGAGGGCATCGGCATCGACCCGGCCCATCTGGGCCGCCTGTTCCAAGTGTTCCAGCGCCTGCACCCGCGCGGCGCCTATGAGGGCAGCGGTGTCGGCTTGGCGCTGTGCCGCCGCATCCTGGAACGCCACGGCGGCCATATCTGGGTGGAATCTCCCGGCGAGGGACACGGTTCCACCTTCCGCTTCGCCCTCCCCCTGGTACCGCTGCAGCCCGCAGAAGGCGACCCGACCTGACAATGAAAAAGGGGCCGGACGGCCCCCTTTCGCATTCGATCCGGTCAGCCGGCCGTTCAGGCCATGCCCAGCGCCGCCTTGTACAGGTCGAGCAGCTGTTCGGTTTCCTCGCGCTCCTGGTCCTCCATGCGGCGCAGGGAGACGATCTTGCGCATGATCTTGGTGTCGAAGCCTTGGGACTTGGCCTGGGAATAGACATCCTTGATGTCGGCCGCCAGCGCCTTCTTTTTCTTCCTCGAGGCGCTCGACGCGCTCGATGAACTGGCGCAGCGCCTCAGCCGCGATGCCGCCGATCTGGCTGTTGTTCTGCTCGTCGCTCATTCTGGAACCCCTCGGGTGGACGTGAGGGCCCCGACCATAGTTCGGCCGGCCGATGCGATCAAGGCACATCTACCCCCTCGGCCATAGCCCTTGCGAGGTAGCGGCGACGGCAAGACCAGGGGCGCACCACCTGTGCGCATCAGGCCGAGACCCGAGAAGTAACCACACTAGTTATAGATGTTTTATCTAAGACAGTCATCAATATACAGAAAACACCCTATACGAAAGTTTAATTTTGCCCTAGACATGAATTGCTACATTGAATATATATTTGTCACATTTCGTCACCAACAGACACCAGACTACGGCGATGACCCTATTTCACTCGCACCTTCGGGTTTTGCTGGTCGAAGACATTCCCGCCATGCGCCTGCTGGTCCGCCAGATGCTCCGCTCGCTCGGCATCGACCAGATCGTCGAAGCCGGCGATGGATCGTTGGCCTTGCAGGCCCTGCGCGAACATTCCGTGGACGTGATCCTGTCGGACTGGAACATGATTCCCATGACCGGCTATCAGTTGCTGATGGCGGTGCGCGACGCCCCCAAGACCCGCCATATCCCGTTCATCATGCTCACCGGCGAGCATTCGGCCGAGCACGTCACCCGCGCCCGCGCCGCCGGGGTGTCGGGCTACCTGATCAAGCCGTTCGGCCTGGACACCCTGAACCGGCAGTTGGCTCGCGCCCTGGGCAAGAACCGCAGCGCCGCATAGGCAGGTCTGCGGCAGGCACATACACCGTTCGTAGTTCAGAAAACCGTTCGACTAAACCTGCGAGTAAGAGCAGGCGTGCCCTTTTGTATAAAACCTCCACCCCCTCCCCTTCCAATGCCCAGCAGGACCATCTTTCAGGATGTCTATTGCCTGGTGGCGAAACATGGGATCACAGCGGAGAGAGATCCGTTACGCTCCCGGGGGCAGGGCCATGGACGAGGGATTTACCATTCTCGTGGTGGAGGACAGCGCGCTGATGCGCTCGCTGGTCCGCCAGATGCTCAGCCAGGCCACTCCCTGCACCATCCTCGACGCCGCCGATGGGGTCGCCGCCCTGGAGATCCTGCGCCAGCGGGGCGCCGACTTGGTGCTGTCCGACTGGAACATGCAGCCCATGGACGGCCTGCACCTGCTGCAGGCCATGCGGGCCGACCCCGCCCTGGCGGAAGTCCCCTTCGTCATGATGACCGGCGAACAGACGCCCCAGACCATCATGCACGCGGTGGCGGCCGGCGTGGCCGGCTTCCTCACCAAGCCGTTCGGGCGCGAGCAATTGGCCCGCACGGTGCTGCGCATCCGCGCCAACCGCATCCAGGCGGCCTGACGCCCGTCAGGGCGCCCACGCGATCACGAACAGCCATTGGGCATGGGCGCGGGCGGTCGACGCTTCGCGGATGCCCCATCCGGCAAAACCGGCGGCCTTCAGCACGGGCTCCAGGTCATCCGGCTCCCAATAGCAGAAATACCGGGGCGCCCCGATCTTCTCACTCGACCAGCCCCTCCCCCTGCCCCCGTTTCAAGCTGAACGCAAAACGCCCGCCGGATTTCAGCGAGCGGAGCAGCTTGCCGAGGACGAGGGCGAACTCGCCACGGTCGAAATGCAGCATCACCGCATTGGCAAGGATCAGGTCGTAGCGGCCGTCCAGATCATCGGTCAGCGCGTTGAACAGCCGCGCGTTGAAACCGTGCGCCCGCAGATGAGACACGAAACCGGGAACGGCATCCGTGCATTCGACATCGAACCCCCTGGACGCCACATAGGCGGCGTCGCGGCCGAACGCGCTGCCCAGTTCAACCAGCCTGGCGCCCGACGGCAGGTTGGCGAGGGCGGCATCGATCCAATCCTTCGCCTCGCCCGTCACCACCTGCAAGGTGCCGTCGATGTATTCCCGGACCCGGTCCTCGTAGGACCGAAGGGTTTCGCGGTTGGCCCCGGTCATCGTCCAGCCATGGCGGGCGCCGTCAGCCGGCGACGCCGCAGATGTACTTCAGGGTGCGCAGGCGCTTGAAGCACCAGCGCAGCCGGTTGCGCGTCTGCTTGGAGAAGCGCTTGGGCTCGATGCGGGCGGAGGGGGCGATGCCGGCGGCCAGGTCGGCCAATTGCTGTTCCAGCATGGCGCGCATGACCACCTCGCGGATTTCCAGGAAATCGCGCCAATCCTCCTCGTGCAGCAGTTCCTGCTCCTTCAGCGCGGTGTAGCGCTCATCGGTGCCGGTCTGCAGCACGTGGGCACGGATGGCACGGAAGCGGGCGGCCGACACCAGCGGCAGCAGGGCGAATTTCTTGGCGTTCAGCCGGCCCTGGGTGGTGACGAACTCGCCGAACAGGCCCAGCGACACTTCCATCTTGGCCACGTGCTGAGCCAGGTACTGCATGAAGAAGGCCGATTGCGCCGCCTTCTCCACCGCGTAGGTGCGCAGTTCCTCGGCCAGGGCGCGGTCGCCCCAGACCGGCTGGAAGTCGAAGAAGATGTCGCAATACATGACCGTCTGGTTCTCGACGGCATAGACCCAGTGGTGGACCTCGTCCTTCCATTCCTCCAGGTTCTTGCGCCATTTGGGTTCGCGCGCCATGACGCCGCCGTCGCAGAACGGAATGCCGGCGTCGTTGAGCATCTGGTTGACCCGCTTGCCCAGGCTCGGCGAACCAGACATCGTCGGCGGGACCGCCGCGATGGACGATGGCGTTGTCCTGGTCGAACACCAGCAGGCTCTCGCCCCGTCCGGCCGAGCCCAGCACCAGCATGGCATAGGGGGCCGGCGGCGCCCCCCATCCGTCCTCCAGCATGGCGGCTTCAGCCAGTTCGGTGGCGCGCGCGGTCAGGTCGCGGATGACCAGGGCGACGACCGAGGCGATGTTGCGGGCCGACACGCCCTCGGCCAGCAGCCCCTTGGCCAGGCGCGGCAGCGCCGCCATGACTTCCACCATGTCCTGGGCATTGCGGGCCTCGTGCACCGAATCGCCCAGCGCCAGGGCGTCGTTGGCGCGCACCTTCAGCAGGGCGCGCCCGGTAACCATGCCCATGGGTCGCTTGTCGCCGTCCACCACCACCAGATGGCGTAACCCCATGCGGTTCATCTTGCCCAACGCCACATAGACGAAAGCGTCGGCGTCCACTGCGGCCACCGGCCGGCTCATCACCTGCCCCAGGGTGCCGTCGAGCCCTTGCGGACCACAGGTGGACAGGATGCGCAACAGGTCGCGCTCGGTCAGGATGCCTACGGCGCGCCCGTGGTCGTCCACGGCGACGATGGAGGATACCCGCGCCTGGTACATGCGGTCGATGGCGTCCCTGAGGGTGACGTCGCCGGGGGCGGTCAGCACCGGCGTGCTCATCACCTCACGCAGGCGATGCTGATAGGGGAAACTGTCGATGCGAGCCAGAGCGGCGACGTCGTTCATGGAGAGATCACCATAGTGGCGGAGGGCAGGTTCGCAACCTCGAGGATATTAAGAAAAAGGTCATTGCAAGCGCAAACGTCCCCACCCAAAAGTGTCGACTGAGAACACGATTGGACGGATATTTTGAACGAACGCGTTCAATGGATAGTCCCGGAACCCGGAGAGGAAGGCCTACTGGCGCTGAATTCAGGAAACAAACCGCAGCTTCTTATGAAATACTTGACCTTATCTTTCTTACTGCACTGCGGAATGACTTAGAGGATAAGAGCATAACCTTAATCAATAATGCAGACACACTCGTATGGAGTTGACGGCATGGTAGGCGGATGTTAATGACAACGAAAGCCTCAGGCAAGCCGAGGGGCCATGCTGCAAACGCATAGGTGCCTTCGGCCACCTGCAAGGAGCGCCAAACGAGCCGGCACCAAGACCGGTACAGAAACAACGAAGCCGTCCGCCAAGCTGCAGGACGGCTCAGATAGTGGAGGGTCAATTGTCACAAGTCGCAAATACCCAAGCTGTACACGAGAGGATTCGGAACAATCCGAAGTTTCATGAACTGGTCTCGAAGCGCACGTCCTTCGCCTGGACGCTGTCGGCGCTGATGCTGGGCATCTACGCCGGCTTCATCCTCCTGATCGCCTACGGCAAGGAGTTCCTCGGAACCTCGCTGTTCGGTGGCACCACCACCATCGGCTTCCCCATCGGCGTCGGCGTCATCCTGTCGGCCATCGTGCTGACCGGCATCTACGTCCGTCGCGCCAATGGCGAGTTCGACGAACTCAACCGCCAGATCATCGAGGAATCCCGCTGATGAAGACGCTCAAGTCCGCTTTCGCGGCCGCCACCCTCGCCGCCGGCGGGTTGCTGGCCGCCACCACCGCCGCCCTCGCGGCCGGCGCCGACATGGGTGCCGCCGAAAAGCAGGCCACCAACTGGCACGCCATCGTGATGTTCGTCATCTTCGTCGGCATCACCCTGGGCATCACCTACTGGGCCGCCCGCAAGAACAAGACCGCCGCCGACTTCTACGCCGCCGGCGGCGGCATCACCGGTTTCCAGAACGGCCTGGCCATCGCCGGCGACTACATGTCGGCCGCCTCGTTCCTGGGTATTTCGGCCCTGGTGTACGGGTCGGGCTTTGACGGCCTGATCTTCTCGGTGGGCTGGCTGGTCGGCTGGCCGATCATCCTGTTCCTGATCGCTGAGCGCCTGCGCAACCTCGGCAAGTTCACCTTCGCCGACGTGGCGTCCTATCGCCTCGCCCAGGGTCCGGTCCGCGTGTTCGCGGCCACCGGCGCGCTGATCGTGGTGATCTTCTACCTGATCGGCCAGATGGTCGGCGCCGGCCAGCTGATCAAGCTGCTGTTCGGCCTGGACTACCTGCTGGCGGTCATCGTGGTCGGCGCCCTGATGATGGTCTACGTCACCTTCGGCGGCATGACCGCCACCACCTGGGTGCAGATCATCAAGGCTTGCCTGCTGCTGGGCGGCGCCACCTTCATCGCGCTCGGCGTGATGAGCCACTTCGGCTTCTCGTTCGAGGCGCTGTTCACCAAGGCGGTCGAGGTCCATCCCAAGCATGGCGCCATCATGGCACCGGGCTCGCTGGTGACCAATCCGGTGGACGCCATCTCGCTGGGCCTGACCCTGATGTTCGGCACCGCCGGCCTGCCGCACATCCTGATGCGCTTCTTCACCGTGCCGAACGCCAAGGAAGCCCGCAAGTCGGTCTTCTTCGCCACCGGCTTCATCGGCTACTTCTACATCCTGACCTTCATCATCGGCTTCGGCGCCATCACCCTGGTGGCCACCGACCCGCAGTACATCGATGCCGCCAAGGGCGGCCTGAACCTGAAGGGCGGCGGCAACATGCCCGCCATCTGGCTGGCTCATGCCATCGGCGGCGACATGTTCCTGGGCTTCATCTCCGCCGTGGCCTTCGCCACCATCCTGGCGGTGGTGTCGGGCCTGACCCTGGCCGGCGCCTCGGCCATCTCGCATGACCTCTATGCCAACGTGTTCGCCCGTGGGCGCACCACCGAGGCCACCGAGGTCCGCGTGTCGAAGATCTCCTCGCTGGGCCTCGGCGTCATCGCGGTGATCCTGGGCGTCATCTTCGAGAAGCAGAACGTGGCGTTCATCGTGGCGCTCACCTTCTCCATCGCCGCCTCGGCCACCTTCCCGGTGCTGGTGATGGCCATGTTCTCGAAGAACCTGACCACCCGCGGCGCCGTCATCGGCGGCTATATCGGCCTGATCGGCTCGGTGGGCTGCGTGGTGCTGTCCAAGGTGGTGTGGGTGCAGAGCTTCGGCTTCCAGAACGCCATCTTCCCGTACGTGTACCCGACCCTGTTCACCATGCCCGCCGCCTTCCTCGGCTGCTGGGTGTTCTCGGCCCTGGACAACTCGCCGCGGGCCCAGGCCGAGCGGGATGCCTATCCGGCCCAGGCCATCCGGTCCGAGACCGGTCTGGGTGCCGAGGGTGCGGCCGCCCACTAAGGGGTCGCGTCTTCCACAATTCTTCGAAGAATAAACTGGCCGCCGGCGTCCCCGGCGGCCTTTTTTCTTTGCCGGGCCGTGGGCGGGAAAACGCCCCAGCCCTCAGAGGCGTCTCAGCACGATGAACTGAAAGCGCTGGACGTTGCCACCGGGAGTGCGGTGCTCCTCGGCGAGTTCGTCCACCAGCCTGAACGAGGCGGCGAATTGGGCGGCCAGCCCCTTGGCGTCGTAGCGGCAGACGGGAAGCCCGCTGCACCGTTCCGGACCATCCGCGGCGAAGGTGCCGATGACGGCATGGCCTCCGCTGGGCAGCGCGGCGGCCATTGCGTCCGCATAGGCGCGCCGGTCGCCTTCCTCGGTCAGGAAATGGAATACGGCACGGTCGTGCCAGACATCCATTGGCGCCGGCGACTTCCACCGGGTGATGTCGGCGGTGACCCAACGGACCTTCGCGGCGGCCTCGCCCAGTCGCGCCTTGGCCTTTTCCAGGGCGGCCCCGGCGATATCCAGCACCGTCACGTCATAGCCGCGTTCGAGCAGATGGTCGACCAAGCGGGATGCGCCCCCACCGACATCGACAATCCTGGCACCGGGCTTCGCACATTCAAGCAGTGCCAGCGAGGTGGCCGGACGCTCCTGAAACCAGGAAACGGAGGTTTCGTCCTTGGACGCGTACACACCCTGCCAATGCGCCTGTCGATCCATCGTTCACTCCGAAATTTTCGAGGCATTCCCGACCAGCAGTTCAATCCCGGGCATGGAAGAAGCGGCGACGGGTGTTCCGCCATTGTTCCGGCCTCGGTCCAACCCGAATAACCCATTGCTGGACATGAGTTTTCTCACAAAGAATGCAAACGGATAGCCCCAAGATTGCACACTAATCCGTGTGGATAGCGGACAGCTATCGACGACTTCGGCATATGACCGGGGCAACGGTGGGGCAACCGGTTGTGCCGCCGCCTCGCTTGCCCACATCCCCCGTGAGACCAGGGAGGCGTGGATGCCCGAGGACCGCAGGGTGCAGTTGACGCCGCGACAATGGGCGAAACTGGCCTTCGATCCCGCCCAGGCGGCAGGCAAGAGGGACATCCTTGTCAAGGACGAGGTCACCCGTGGCCTGGAAATGCGCCTATCTGCCACCAGCCGCGTCTGGCGATACCGCTATCGCTATGCCGGCCAGGAAGCCCGCCGCATCACCATCGGCGATGCCGACCTGATCGGCTATGACGCAGCGAAGACGCTGGCGGATGTCTACAATCGGGAACTGGACCACGGCCGCGATCCGAGTCTGATCACCTACCGCCCAAAGACGGCCAGCACGCTCCGCCACGTGGTGGATCACTACATGACCAGGCTATCGGCCGAGACCTCCACCAGGGACAATGTCGTCCGAGTGGTCAAAAGGCTGCTGGCCGAACACGGCGACCGGCCGCTCATCAACATCGACAGCAGGCTGATCCATTCCTGGCTCGATCAGACCATGTGGCGGACCGCCACCAGGAAGGACCTAGAGAAGATCACCGCCAGGAAAATGGCAGCATCGCTCTACCGTCGCGCAGACGGCCGGGTCGAGGTCAGGGCCTGCGGCCTGACCTCTGCGCTCGTCCGCTATATGACTTCCGCGTTCAACCGGGCAATGAGCCCGATCAGCGGCCTGGACATGCCCCCGGCATACACCAACCCTTTCCGCAACATGCTGTCCGAACTGGCGTGGATGAAGGATTACCGCCCCGACAGCTACGCCCGGTCATGGGGAGCCGAGGAATGGCGGGACATCGTGGCCGGCCTGGATGCCTGCTACCTGGCCGCCCGAGTCAAGGACACCCTCGATCACCGCTCCGGCCCCTCCCCCATCGGGCTGCGCTGTCTCCATCTGATCATGTTGACCGGCACAAGGCCCGAGGAAATCCAGTCCCTGAGATGGGACGAACTGGAGCCTTGCACCGCACTCATCGGCGGCGTCACCTTCAAGGTCACCCGCATCATCAAGACCTGGGGCAAGACCGGACGCCCCCGCCAGATCATCGTGGCGAAAGCGGGCATGCGGGTGCTGGAGGAACAAAGGACGTGGCTGCAGGCCAACGGCCTTGCCGCCAGCCCCTGGTCTTCCCCACCCCTGGCGGCAAGCGCATCAGAAGGGATGGCAGCACGGCAAAACCCTACCTTGCCGACGTCAAGGACTACGCCAAGACGGTGTCGCAGCGATGTCGGCGTGACTTCGACCCGCAGACCTACAATTTCCGCTCCGCCTACATCAATTTCGCCCTCGATTCCCTGGGCACGAATTGGCTGGAGGTGGTCGCCGAGAATGTCGACCACGTGAACAGCACGACCGCACTGCGCTACTACCAGCGCAACCGCCTGGATAAGCTCATCGAGGGAGCGGTGAAAGCCGATCATGCCTTCGCGGAGATGATTGGATCGGGACGCCTTTGATATCGCCAGACCGTTCCCGTCCAAACGCCCAAGACCACTGGCAAGCCGGTCAAATCAGAGCGCGAATATCCTTCATGAGCACGAACAGATGCATGGGATCGCCTGGCGAAGACATGAAGTCGAAACGCTCGTAGAAAGCCCGCGCCTCGTCGTCCTTGGCATGAACCGCGAAGACGCGCAGCCCGGCGATCTCCGCCGCCGCCAGCGTCCGGATGAGAGCATCCTTCAGCAGGCCGGAGCCGATCCCCTTGCCCATCCAGTTCCGAGAAACCGCCAACCGGGCCAAGATCATCAACGGAATCGGATGGCGGGCGACACCCTTGCGCAACCGGTCCGGCGTGTCGTCATAGGCGACGTCGCCGAAAACCAGGGTATAGAAGCCGATCACCTCGTCGCCTGAAAGCGCGAGATAGGTCTGCGTGCTGTTGGCGGACTGGCTTTGCAGTGCAAAACGCGCCAGGAAACGGTTGAGCGGTTCCTTACCGCGATCAAAACCCTCGACGTGATGGTCGCGTCGCAATTTCTCGATGCGTGGCGCCATACCTATTCGGTCGGCTCGCGCTCGAACACACTGGGCTCAGCCATGAGGCGTCCGAGGCGAGGCAACGGCCGGGCCGGGGCGTCAAGCGCGGTAAGGAACGCCTGCCAGCGCTCGGCGTCGAGGCCGAATTGCCGGCGATCCGGCAAAGCCTCCTCGGCGCGGGCCAACGCGCTCTCCAGCACAAAATCGCTGACCGAGCGCCGGCTCGCCCGTGCGGCGGCGTGGAGCACGCGCTTGGCTTCGGGCGTCAGGCGCAGGTCCAGCTTCTCGGATCGGGTCGCGGCGGCCATGATGAAATCTCCTCGTCTGCTTTTTTAACACATCCGCCCGACATTGTCATGACAATGTCGGGCATCCGAGATCGTCGAAGCAGGGCGCCGTTAGTGCTGAACCGGAGACAACAGCGCCGCCAGCAAGGGATGGCGCTTGGCGGTGAAAGGGTTGACCACGGTAACGCCGCGCCAGGTGAAGCCATCCTGCAAGTCCTCGGACAGCAGCAGGCGGCACCGGGCATCGGCGGCCACCGCCAGGATCAGGGCATCCCAAATTTGCAGGCCGTGATCGGCCACCAGATCCATGGCGGCCACCAGCGCCTGATCGGTGGTGTCATGCACCGGCATGGCGTCGCGCCACGACAGGATGGCAGCGCGGGCGTCGGCGGCGCTGCGCTTCAGCTTGGCGGTCAACACGCGGAACAACTCGCCCAACACCTGCACGGGAAGAATGACCGCGCCCTCCGGCAGGGACTGGATGATTTCCAGCGCCTTGGCCTGCCGGGCGCTATCGTTGACGCCCTCGGCATAGGCCAGCAGGTTGGTGTCGAGGGCGACGATCACGCTCTGACCTCGTCGTCGTATAGCTCGTCGCGGCTCCAGGTGATTCCGGCGGCGGGTTGGTTCTGCAGCCGGGCCAGCAACGCCTGCCGCGCGGTCTTCGTCCCCCCCTCCGGAAACCGCAGGCTTGATGGTGGCCACGGGAACCCCCGCGAGGTGACCGTCACCGTCTCTCCGGCCTGCACATCACGCAACAGGCGGGAGAAATGGCGATTGGCATCGGCGGCGGAAACGTTGCGCATCGGGCACCTCGGACGTTGATCGAGGGCATTATCAGAGCGGCAAGGGGTAGAATACAAGTTCGATGTAGTGAAGTGACTACTTTTATAAGGATGGGCTCATCGCCCGTGGCCGAGATCGTGGCTGTGCGTGATGATGGGGCGGCCCTGATAGAACATCACCCGATCTCCCGGTTCGACGTCGCGGGCGGCCTCCTGTGCGCCACGGGTGGCGGCTTGGACGTAGTGATGGACCAGCTTGTGGCGCTCCTCGCGGTACCACGCGCCCACCTCGCGGCGGAACTGCCGCTGCTCGGTGCGCCAGGCACTGATATGCTGCGCCCGCTTGTCCACAACCTCCTGCCGTTCCGCCCGATAGCGGGCGAGCAGCGGCGGCACCCGCCTCTGGTCCAGCGGACACGGTCGATAGGTCTGCCGCGCCGGCTCTTTGTCTTGGGCCGGCTGGAAGGGGCCGCACGCCTTGACCAGGGCGCCCATGGACAGGGAACGGTCGATGCTGAACGCCTTCACCGCGCGGTCGGGCTTGTCGGCATCGACAAACACCAGCCCGGCGCCGCGCGGCCTGATCTCCAAACCGTGCTGGGCGGCGACCTTGTGTAGTTCCGGCCAGCCCGTGTCCTTGGCGGCCAGCAGATCGTCGCGGGCAGTGTCACGCACCCAGCGAGCGAAGCTCTCCACGCCCGTATGGGCTTCCATGTCGGCGGCCTTGCCTTTGATCGGCGCAAGCGAGGCGTCGTCGCGACCGAGGCCGTGATTGGTCCGGGTCAGGCCCAGCGCGATCTCCAGTTCGTGGCAGGCGCGCATCAGCCGGCGCTGGCCGAAGGATGGGTCGACACATTTATAGGTCTCGGGTATAGGTCTCGGGGTGGACGCGGTTGAGCGCCACATGCAGATGGGCGTGGTCGGTGTTGACGTGCAGCGCCGACAGCCGCTGATGGTCGGCCATGCCCAAAGCGGCACACAGGCAATCCTCGATGTGGTGCAATTGGCGGTCGTTGGGCCGCTCGCCGACCGGGAAGGACACCACCAGGTGCAGCGTCTTGTTGGCGGGGCGGGTGTTGCAGGCTTGGGTATTGCGGATTTGCAGCATGGCCAGGCGCACATTGTCGGTGCCGCAATTGGTGACGCGCGACCACGCCACCTTCTCGCCGGCATGGGCACTGTCCACCACGTAGCGGCTCAGCCGCTCGGCCGCGGTACTATGGCCCTCGGCCTTGGCATCGATGATGTAGCGCCCCAGCCGGACGAAATCGCCGGCGGTGCGGGCGGGAACGATCTTGGCGATCACGCCAGCCGCTCCATCTGGATGCCCAACTGGTTGCGCAGCCGGGCGATGCGGCTCGCCAAGGCCGGCCAGCCGCTGCACCTCGCCCAGTTCGCCGTGCAGGCGGACCAGCACGTCCGATGCCTGGCGGTCGGCGAGGCGCTGCAGCGGCTGGTTCAGCCCGGCCACCCGCAGATAGGACGCCACCGACAGCCCCGCCGCCGCGTGCGCTTCGATGGTCGCCCGCTCCTCGGGTGACACGCCCACCTTCAGCCGAGAGTCGCGGTCGCGGACTGGCCTTGCCGTCTCGTTGGTGGTCATGCCCTTGCTCCCTTGCCATCGCGTCGAGCCGCAGGCGATGTAAGCAACCGGGTTTGTGGGCTCACAAACCACATCTTGCCACCGCATCAGACTGCGCAAGTAAAATAATATCAGCGCAACTGAGCGGAACACTGTGCAAGTGTATCTATCTGTGTGCAACCCCGCGCAACTCCACTGAACTGAGCACAGGGCCGAACAAGTTCTCTGCATTCCGGCATTCCGGCATGCCTGTATCTCGACCTTTGGCGATAGGACTTGCGGAGATACTGTCTCGGGGCCGTTTCAGAGACTGGAGAGTGGTGCCGCCTCGGCCACCGCCAAGCGCAGCGCGCGCAGATTGCCCAGCGTCTCGGTGATATCGGCCACCCCGGCACCCAGGCCGCCTTCGAAATCGGGGTAACGGGTCACCGTCGCCCATTCCGTCACCGGGATGAACCAGTCGATCCGGGACGCGAGGGCCGGGAACAGCGGCACGACCATGCCGGCCAGAATTTCCAGATCGTGGGTGCGGGGAACTTTGACCGCCACCGCCACCAGCAGGCCCTTCATGATCTTTTCCGCCGCCTCCTGGCAATGATAGGCGGCGGGATCGATAAGCGGCGGATCGGCGGCCAGCATCAGGGCCGCCCCGCGGATGTCCTCATCGGCCTTGGCGAACCAGCGGCCGGCTTCCTCCCACTGCGCGAGGACCTGGAGGATCAGGTCCGCTCATAAACCACGACCCCTTCGGTCAGGACCGTATGGGCGAAGGAACCAATGGCGCGCGCCCGGTGCTTCAATGTGCTTTCGCGGCAGGGCAGCACATCGGCGGAAAATCCCCGGCGGGCCTCATAGCGGCGGCGCCAGGATAGATCTTCGTCGGGAGTATCGTCGTCGACCACCACCACTAGATCGTAATCGCTGTCGTCGCGCGCATCGCCGCGCGCCCGGCTGCCGAACAGGATGACCTGTCGCGGCCCGAAGACGGACACCACCTGCTTCAACAGCGGTTCGGGAACGGTACTGACGGGGCCCATTGCGGCTTTCCCAGCATGCGATGGCGTTTAGCATAGCACTGTTCCGCCAATGTGCCCAAGTCGTGCCGTGATGGATATGCACGAAGCGGCGTTCCGCGCCGGGCTGCCTACCCCTTTGTGGGTAGTCCCTTGGGGAAGGGCAGCCGCGCCCCGCTGGGAGGCGCGGCCCCTGACGTCAGTTCACCTTATCCAGCAGCCGCTTGGCCCGCTGCTCCAGGCCGAGCCGCGCGTCCTGATGCTCCTTGCTCCGCGCCACGGCGGTGATGCCCTGGACGAAATCAAACACGCTCTCCGGCGCCCTGCCCTCCTCGCGCAGCACCGTGTCGATGATCCTGGCGGCATCAGTTCGGCCGAAGCCCGCCCGCCTGGTCAGGAAGTCGGTGCGCTCCTCGTCGGTGCGGGCGACGATGCGCGCGCGGGCGGCACGGATGCCGGCCATGAAGGGCGCCGGGCTGGAGGCGGCGAAGCGTTCCAGCGCCGGAGCGGCCTCGTGGGCGAAACGGGACGCGGCGTATTTGGAATGGCGGATGGCGATTTCCTCGAAGCCCTCCACACCCCACAGGTTGCGGTTCTGGCATACGCCCCGCAGAACGAGGCCATGCCCAGGGTCTTGCTGCCCACCTCGAAATTCCAGCAATAGAATCCCCGGAAATAGAGGTCGGGCGAGCCGTCTGCCAGTTTTCCCGCCTCGATGGGATGGGTATCGTCCACCAGGAACAGGAAGACGTCGCGGTCACTGGCGTACAGCGTGGTGGTTTCCGTGGTCACGTCGACGAAGGGGGTGTGGGTGCCATCGGCCCAGTCCAGCGTGCCCGGCACCTTCCACCGCGTGTCCCCGGTGCCGTTGCCGGCGATGCGCTGCACGGCGGAGACCAGTTCGTGATCGTAGATGCGGCCGTAATCCAGGCCGGTAACGGCGCGCAGTTCCAGCCGGCCGTCCTCGGTCTCCAGGGTCTTGACCTGCTCGGCGCGATGATGGTTGAGGCCGTATTGCAGATTGATCCCGGCCAGCGGCGCCGGCAGCTGGCGCAGATAGCCGGAGGGCGCGCCGACCAGCGAGCACCGCTGGCCGAAGCTCCAATGGGTGGCGGCGGTGGGCCGGTCCTCGCCGGGCAGCAGCAGGGCGAGGTTCTCCATGTCGTCGCGGGCGGCCTCCACCCGCACCGCCCGGCTTTCCACCATGCGGGTCTGCGAGCGGTCGGCACGGCCCCGCACCGAGGCGTACAGGTCGGACAGGCTCAGGAAACGCTGATCGGCGGGGCGGGAATACCATTCCGACGCCACGCGGCCGACATTGGCGCCCCGGCCCACATCCACCCGGAACGCGCCGGACACCTGGGGGCCAGCTTCCATGTCGCTGTGCATGATCCTCTCTCCTTTCCAATGATCGCTCGGCAAGCAGCCTCGCGCTGCTTCCCGGGGCCGCGTGAGCGGTGGGGTGAGAGGGGGACGAGGACCGGCGCGCCGGACCGGGTTGCGCGCCGGCGAAGCTCTCGGGCTTTGCCGAAGCGCGCGGCCCTGCCCGGCGGAGAGGCGGTGCTCGCGGGGGAGAGCGGGGGAACGCCCGCTCTTCCCGCAAAACCAGAGCATGAAAATCCCGGTTGCAAAAAAAGCAATCGATACGATGATTGCGCGAGAAAACGCCAACCCGGAGCCCGCCCCATGGCTTGGTTTGCCCATTCATCGCCCCACGGCACTGAACCTCTCGGCGAACATTTGGCTGGCGTTGGCGATCTGGCGGCAGACTTCGCAGTCCCTTTCAGTTCCCCGGACTGGGCGCGGGCGGCCGGACTTCTGCACGATGTGGGCAAGGCACACGGAGCGTTCCTGCGCCGCCTTGCCGGCGACCCCGCCAAGGTGGACCATGCCAGCGCCGGCGGTATTGCCGCGCTCGAACGGCTGGGGCTGGTGGGACGCTTGCTGGCCTATGCCGTGGTGGGACATCACGGCGGGTTGCCGGATGCCGGCAAGCTGGATGAACGGCTGGCGCGCGATTCCGTTTTTGACCATGGCGCGGTTCCCGAACTTCCCCACCTGCCCAAGCCGCCGGTGGACATGACCGGCCAGGGCGCCGCCGCCTTCCTGCGCATGATCTTTTCCTGCCTGGTGGACGCGGATTTCATCGCCACCGAGCGGTTTTACGATCCGGCGGCCAAGGATCGGCGCACCATACCCTTCGATGCGGAGCCTGCTGCTCGGCCGCCTGCTCGCCCACCTCGATCAGGTGTCGGCCGACGCCAAGCCATCCCAGGTCAATGACTGGCGCCGTGCGGTACTGGTGCGGTGTCTGGCCATGGCGGACCAGCCGGCCGGCGTGTTCTCGCTTTCGGTGCCCACCGGCGGCGGCAAGACCCTGGCGTCCATGGCCTTCGCCCTGGCCCATGCCAAACGCTGGCAAAAGCGGCGCGTCATCTCGGTCATTCCCTATACCAGCATCATCGAACAGAACACGGCGGTGTACCGCGACGCCCTGGGCGCCGAGATGGTGCTGGAGCATCACAGCAATTTCCGCCACCCCGACGACCGCGACGGCGTCGAGGCCGAGGACGCGCAGAAACTGCGCATGGCCGAGGAGAACTGGGATGCGCCTGTGGTGGTCACCACCTCGGTCCAGTTCTTCGAGAGCCTGTATTCCAACCGCCCATCCCGCTGTCGCAAGCTGCACAACATCCCCGGCGCCGTCATTGTGCTGGACGAAGCGCAATTGCTGCCACTGCCGTTCCTGGAGCCCTGCCTGGAAGCCCTGAAGCTGCTGGTGAAGGATTACGGCTGCACCGTTGTGCTGTGCACCGCCACCCAACCGGCTTTGGCTGACCGCGACTGGCTGCGCTACGCCTTCGACCACGTGACCGAGATCATCGAAAACCCCACCGCCCTGCATGATGCCCTGCGACGGGTGGAATACACCTGGGCCGGGCGCCTGAGCGACGGGCAGCTCGCCGAATACCTGGAGCGGCACGATCAGGCCCTGACCGTGGTCAACACCCGCCGCCACGCCCGCGAATTGTTCACGCTGATCCGCGATCTGCCGGGTGCCGTCCATCTGTCGGCGGCTATGACACCCCTACACCGCGCCCAGATCCTGGCCCGCATCCGCCAGAACCTGAGGGACGGACGGCCCTGCCGCGTGGTCTCGACCCAATTGGTGGAATGCGGCGTCGACATTGACCTGCCCATTGTGTTGCGTGCACTGGCAGGCCTGGATTCTATCATCCAGGCGGCCGGCCGCTGCAACCGCGCCGGACGGCCGCAACCGGGGCAGGTGACGGTGTTCGAGCCGTCGGACCATGGCACGCCCAGCCCGTGGCGCGAGCACGCCAACCTGGCCCGCCGGGTGATGACGGAGGAGTTCCCCGCCGACCCCGCCGCTCCCGAGGCGGTGGCGTGGTATTTCCGCAATTTGTTCCAAAGCCAGGACTTGGACCGCGCAGGCATTCTCCCGCTGCTCGCCGCCAATGCCCGCCTGAACTTCTCGTTCCGCTCCGCCGCCGACGCCTTCCGCCTGATCGGCGACGGCCAAGTGGACGTCACCGTGCCCTTCGACGACGAGGCCCGCAGCCTGATCCAACAGGTGGAAACCAACGGCCCCCGCCACGACCTGCTGCGCGACCTGCAACGCCACACCGTGCAAATCTGGCGCAAGGATGCCCAAGCCCTGAAGTCGGCGCTGCGGACCGTCGGAGAGCGCGTGCTGGTGTTGACCCCGGCGGCTTATGACGCGGAATTGGGGGTGGTGACGAGAGGGGAGTGACGGTGACCACCGTCACTCCCCGATTTTACATGTGGATATTACAAACACAGTTTCAATCCACGCCCCCGCGTAGGGGACGACTGCTGCCTCTTACCACGCCCCTCATATATGGTGCGAGGTCTTATCGAACCATCGAACTTTTGTGTATGTAAGTTCCAGATTATAAACATTGACCTAGTTACGAAACGGGGGGTAGCGTCAGCAGTAGGTTCGGAAAGGCTGCCACCTTTCCGAACCCAGGCTTGCAAAAAACAACCGCATTCTGATTGAAAGGAGGTTGTTTCATGGCATGGCGTCGCCAGCCGAGAATATCCTAACGCAAGGTGGGGCAGAGCGGAAGCTCGCCCTGCCTTGCGCCCAGAGCAATCGGGCAAAGGAAAGCCGACCCACATGTTTTCATCACCCCCGCGAAGGCGGGGGGGCCATGGTCAGGACAAACGAGAATCAGAGCCGAAAACCGCGTTTGCTGACGCGTGAATTCCCGCTTTCGCGGGATGACGGCGTTCTTGGTGTGAACACTCCCGTTCCCCGTTTCCCCTGACTTACCCACTAACAATGCTTGTCGCTACCCTCCACAGCTATTACGATCACAACCAATGCTTTTTTGGGGGTGGCATGTCTTACGGCATCAGGTTGCATGTCTGGGGCGAGCGGGCCTGCTTCACCCGCCCCGAGTCTCAAAAGCGAACGTGTCTCCTACGACGCACTCACCCCATCGGCCGCACGTGGAATACTGGAAGCCATCCACTGGAAACCGGCCATTCGCTGGGTGGTGGAGCGCATCACCGTCCTCAACCCCATCCGTTTCGAATCGGTGCGGCGCAATGAGGTCAGCGTCAAGGCTTCGGCCGATCTGGCGGCGCGGGCCATGGCCGGTGGGGCGCGGACCGAACTGGTGGTGGAGGATTGGCGGGCACAGCGGGTCAGTCTGATCCTGCGCGACGTCGCCTATGTGATCGACGCCCATTTCGAGATGACCGCTCGGGCCAGTGCTGAAGACAGCGCCGCCAAGCATCTGGAAATGTTCACCCGCCGCGCCCGCAAGGGCCAGTGCTTTCACCAACCCTGTTTCGGCTGCCGCGAATTTCCAGCTCACTTCCGGTTGTTGGAAGAAGGCGAGGCGCCGCAGCCCGCTGCCGACCTGGCCGGTCCCCACGATCTGGGCTTCATGTTGCACGACATCGATTTCGCCCATGGCCGCGCGCCGCGTTTCTTCCACGCCGTCATGACCGATGGCGTGATTGCCGTGCCGCCCTTTGCCGCCACGGGAGAAAGCCGGTGATCCTGTCCGCGCTGGAACAGCTTTACGGGCGGCTGGCCCAGGAAGACCCGGACGGCATGCCGCGCCCGGGCTGGAATCGCCGCAGCGTGTCTTTTGCCCTGGTACTGCGGGCCGATGGTTCGGTTGCACAAATTTCCGACCTGCGCCGGAAGGAGGGCAAGAAGCCCTTTCCGCGTGAGATGCTGGTGCCCGACCATGGCGAGGTACGGACCTCGGCGGCCAAGACCCAGCCTTACTTCCTGTGTGACGGTACCTCGTTCCTGTTGGGCGCCAACGCCAAGACCGGCGACAAGGCGCTGGAATACCTGAGCCATGCCCGCGCGCTGCACGAACGCCTGCTGGCCGGCAGCGCCGATCCGTTCGCCACCGCCATCCTGGATTTTTTCGCCCAATGGAATCCGGGCGATGCCGCCAGCCTGTGCCAGCGCGACGGATTGGATTGGGAGAAGGAGGTTTCCGGCGCCAATCTGGTGTTCCGCCTGGATGGCCAGCCCGGCTTTGCCCACGAAAGCCCGGCCCTGGCGAAGTTGTGGGATGCCGAATTTTCCCGCCGCCCCTCGCCCCCCATCGGTCAATGCCTGATCACCGGGGCGGTCGTCCCCATCGCCCGCCTGCACGCCGGCATCAAGCTGCCCGGCACCCAGGGCAACGGCGCTCCGGTGGTCAGCTTCAACGCCGACGCCTTCACCTCCTACGGCAACGACCAGGGCATGAACGCCCCGGTCGGCGAGGATGCCGCCTTCCGCTATGCGGCCGCGCTCAACACCCTGGTCAAGCCGGGCAGCCGGCACCGGCTGCCGCTGGGTGACACCGTGCTGGCGTTCTGGGCGGAAAGCGCCGCCAGCGGCGAGGAAGCGGCCGTCGCCGCCCTGTTCGGCCTGGAGGACGACGACAGCGGCCTGGACGATGCCTTGCGCGGCCGCGTCGATGCCGCCTTGCGCGCATTGCGCCAGGGCCGGCGCCCGCGCGACGCCTTCGCCGAGTTGGACCAGGACGCCCGCTTCTTCGTGCTGGGCGTCGGCGCGCCAGGCGGCAGCCGGGTATCGGTACGGCTGTGGCTGGAGTCCCGCTTTGGCGCGTTGGTCGACAAGGTCGGCGCCCACCAGGACGCCTTGTGCGTGGAGAAGCGCTTTCCCGACAAGGACTTGCCAGACACGGAACCGACCTTCCCCGGCATGCGCGCCCTGCTGCGCGCCATCGTGCCCCAGGGCAAGGACGACAACATTCCCGGTCCACTGGCCGGCGCCCTGGCCCGCGCCGCCCTGACCGGCACGCCCTATCCCCAGGCCCTGCTGGCCATGGCCCTGGAACGCATGCGTTCCGAGCATGGTCCCTTCGATTCCGTCTCCTACCTCCGCGTCGCGCTGGTCAAGGCCTGCCTGACGCGCTCCAGCCAATGGAGTCCGCCCGTGAGCCTCGATCCCGACGAAACCGACACCGCCTATCGCCTGGGCCGGCTGTTCGCCGCCCTGGAACGGGCGCAGCAACTGGCGCTTGGCATGGGCCTGAACGCCACCATCAAAGACCGCTATTTCGGCGCCGCCTCGGCTTCGCCGCGCACGGTCTTCCCCAATCTGATCCGGTTGGCCCAGCATCACCTGTCCAAGGCCGACGCCGGCTGGCTGGACAAGCTGATCGGCGACATCGTCGACGCCATCGGCCTGCCCTTCCCCGCCACGCTGGATCTGGACCGCCAGGGCCGTTTCGCCCTGGGCTATTACCACCAGCGCAACGACCTGTGGCGCAGCAAGAAGCAACCCAATCAGCCTTCCACGGAGTCGTGACCATGGCCGAGCCGATCAAGAACCGCTACGAGTTCACCTTCCTGTTCGAAGTCGCCATGGGCAACCCCAACGGCGATCCCGATGCCGGCAACATGCCGCGTCTGGATTACGAGACCAGCCACGGCATCGTCACCGATGTCTGCCTGAAGCGGAAGGTGCGCAATTTCGTCGATCTGGTGCGCGGCGATTTGGGCGTGGAAAGCGGCCTTAACATCTATGTGCGCGAGAAAGGCGTGCTCAACCGCGAGAATGAGCAGGCCTACAAGGCGCTGGGCCTGAAGCCGGAAAGCGGCAAGCTGCCCAAGGACGACGCCAAGGCGCGCGAGCTGACCGCGTGGATGTGCGCCAACTTCTTCGACATCCGTGCGTTCGGCGCGGTGATGACCACCGAGATCAATTGCGGCCAGGTACGCGGCCCGGTGCAATTGTCCTTCGCAAGATCCATCGAGCCGGTGCACCCCCCAGGAAATCGCCATCACGCGCATGGCGGTGACCAACGAAAAGGATGCGGAGAAGGAACGCACCATCGGCCGCAAGCACGTGCTGCGCTATGGCCTGTACCGTGCCGAGGGCTTCATTTCGGCCCATCTAGCCGACCGCACCGGCTTTTCAGAGGACGACCTTGCCCTGCTGTGGAAGGCGCTGGTCAACATGTTCGACCATGACCGTTCGGCGGCACGGGGCATCATGTCGGCACGCAAGCTGATCGTGTTCAAACACGCCAGCAAACTGGGAGATGCTCCGGCCCAGGTTCTGTTCGGCGCGGTCAAGGTGAATCGCGCCACCGAGGGGCCATCCTCGTCCTTTGGTGACTACGCGGTCACCATCAATCGGGCGGCCATCCCGGCGGGGGTCGAGGTGATCGAGGTGCTGTAGTGATGGTGCGGTGGCCATGGAAGACGACGACGACCTGATCCCCCTGTCGGCCCTGCAGCACTGGCTGGTCTGTCCCCGCCAGTGCGCGCTGATCCATCTGGAGCAGCAATGGCAGGACAACCGGCTGACCGCCGAGGGCAATGTGTTGCATCAGGCGGTGGATCAGGCCGGGTCGGAAAGCCGGCATGGGGTGCGGCGGGTCACCGGCCTGCCGCTGCGTTCGGTGCGGCTGGGGCTGTCGGGGCGGGCCGACGTGGTGGAGTTCCGTCCCGACCCGGATGGCGGCGAGGTTCCCTATCCCATCGAACACAAGCGCGGGCGGGAAAAACCGGACGACCGCGACAAGGTGCAACTGTGCGCCCAGGCCATGTGTCTGGAGGAGGCGCTGGGCGTGCCGGTGCCCGAGGGATCATTGTTCTATGCCGCCACGCGGCGGCGCCAATTGGTCGGCTTTGACGATGGCTTGCGCCGGCGGGTGAAAGAGGCGGCCACGGCCATTCGCGCCATGCTGGAATCGGGCCGCACCCCGCCGCCGGTGGTGATTGCGGCCTGCAAGGGCTGCTCGCTGGCCGATCTGTGCCTGCCTGCCAACCTGTCCACCGCCTCGGTGGCGCGCTATTTTGCCAAGGGACTGGCGGAGCCATGAAGGAACTGCTCAACGTCCTCTATGTGCTGACGCCCGATGCCTATCTGGGCAAGGACGGCCAGTGCGTGTCGGTGCGCATCGAAGGCCAATCGCCCCGGCGCCTTCCCATTCAAGGGATCGAGGGCATCGTCTGCCTGGGGCGCGTCAACGCCAGCCCCTTCCTGATGGCCATGTGCGCCGAACATGGAGTGGCGTTGACCTGGATGACGGAAAACGGCCGCTTCCTGGCCTCGGTCCACGGCGAGACGCGGGGCAACGTGCTGTTGCGCCGGCAGCAATACCGCTGGGCCGACGATCCCGGCCGCTCGGCGGCGGTGGCGCGCTTCATCCTCAAGGGCAAGCTGGGCAATGCCCGCACCGTGTTGCGCCGGGGCGCCCGCGATACCCGCGACGAAGGGCGCGTCGCGCCGCTGACCGCCGCCGCCGACACCATTACCGCAGCCTTGACCCGGCTTGATCGCGAAACGGACCTGGACGGACTGCGTGGTGTCGAGGGCGATGCCGGAGCGACGTACTGGGGCGCCTTCCCCGCGCTGATCGGCAATGCCGGCCCGGCCTTCGTCTTCGCCGGGCGCAACCGGCGGCCGCCGCTGGACGCGGTGAACTGCCTGCTGTCTTTCGTCTACACCCTGCTGGCGCATGATGTGCGCTCGGCGTTGGAAGGGGTTGGGCTGGACCCTTACGTGGGCTTTCTGCACCGCGACCGGCCGGGCCGCGCCAGTCTGGCGCTCGACATGATGGAGGAACTGCGCCCGGTCCTGGCCGACCGCCTGGTGTTGTCGCTGATCAATCGTCGCCAGGTGGCGGCCGAGGGTTTCAAGACGCTGGACAGCGGCGCGGTGGTGATGACCGACGACACCCGCCGCACGGTGATCGACGCTTGGCAGACCCGCAAGCGCGAGACCATCCGCCACCCCTTCCTGAACGAAGATACCGAGATCGGCCTGCTTCCCCACCTGCAGTCCCTGCTACTGGCCCGCCACATCCGCGGCGACCTGGACGGCTATCCCGCCCTGTTGTGGCCATAGCCCCATGCTGGTGCTGATCAGCTATGACGTCCAAACCACCGATGCCGCCGGCCGCAAGCGCCTGCGCCGCATCGCCGGCACCTGCCAGGATTACGGCCAGCGCGTCCAGTTCTCGGTGTTCGAATGCGAGGTCAGCCCGGCGCGATGGGTGGAACTGAAAGCCCGCCTGCTGTCCATCATCGACGCCAAAACCGATTCCTTGCGCTTCTACAACCTGGGCGCCGATGGACAACGCCGCATCGAACACTTCGGTACACGCCAGCCGCTGGACCTGGACGCCCCGCTGATGCTGTGACGCCGCCGCGAACGTCAAACTCCCACTCGATCCCCGGGTGGTTCGCGGATGGATTTTCCCCAATGATATCAAAGATGTTAGCCAACGGACCCGCTGGAACGCGGCCCGCCACAGTTCATTGCGCAGTCCTTCGCGATAAATGGCTGTTTTTCCGATTGCCGCCATTGGGTTAAGGATAGGGGGTCGCCCCCGCGCGGGGGCGTGGATTGAAACATGACGACTCATGAACTTGCACCCCTCGCGAAGCGTCGCCCCCCGCGCGGGGGCGTGGATTGAAACGGTGAAGTTCCTGTCGGGTGGCATTCGCACTCCAGGGTCGCCCCCCGCGCGGGGGCGTGGATTGAAACATGGTGGGTATCCCAGGCGGCTGGGAACGTCTTGGTCGCCCCCGCGCGGGGGCGTGGATTGAAACCTCGTCCAGGGCGGCAAGCTCCGCCTCCGCCTCCGGTCGCCCCCCGCGCGGGGGCGTGGATTGAAACGCGTCTTGTTCGATGATGCCTCCTGACTGGCCCACGTCGCCCCCCGCGCGGGGGCGTGGATTGAAACCCGGCCTGAGCCACCTGGGCCTTGCCGCGCTGCGTCGCCCCCCGCGCGGGGGCGTGGATTGAAACATCAAGGCCGAGGCGAAGCGCCGGGCCGCAGCTTGGTCGCCCCCCGCGCGGGGGCGTGGATTGAAACCGTTGCTGACGACAACATCACCAGCCCCGATGCCGTCGCCCCCCGCGCGGGGGCGTGGATTGAAACCCCAACATCACCTTCCAGACGGCGGTGGAGTACGGTCGCCCCCCGCGCGGGGGCGTGGATTGAAACATGCACAAGCCGGCGCCTGATATGCAGGCCGCCAGGTCGCCCCCCGCGCGGGGGCGTGGATTGAAACTCTACAATCCGCCGCGCCGGCGCGTCCCCGTGTTGGTCGCCCCCGCGCGGGGGCGTGGATTGAAACTTCAGTACAAGGTTTGCGCCGATGGTCCGATACGTCGCCCCCCGCGCGGGGGCGTGGATTGAAACCGGTGCCGAGAAGACGACGAAGCGCGGGTCGGACGTCGCCCCCGCGCGGGGGCGTGGATTGAAACAATGAACCCGTTGACCGTATGCCACGCTGCCGCCTGGTCGCCCCCCGCGCGGGGGCGTGGATTGAAACCCAGACGCCCCGCGCGACGCGTCGGAAGCCACCGGTCGCCCCCCGCGCGGGGGCGTGGATTGAAACCGGTGCGGAGGTACCGCGATGATGCCCCTCCCCAAGTCGCCCCCCGCGCGGGGCGTGGATTGAAACCAGCGCTAGGCTCAAGAATCGTAAGGCGCGGTTCGTCGCCCCCCGCGCGGGGGCGTGGATTGAAACCTCGTCGGTTCGGTCAACGAGGATGTAGATGTCGTGTCGCCCCCGCGCGGGGGCGTGGATTGAAACGTTCAGACAGGCATCATAATCCTGGGGTCGGGGGTGTCGCCCCCGCGCGGGGGCGTGGATTGAAACGTTCAGACAGGCATCATAATCCTGGGGTCGGGGGTGTCGCCCCCCGCGCGGGGGCGTGGATTGAAACTTGAGCGAGCGCAGCTTCGCCACGGTAAGGCCGGGTCGCCCCCGCGCGGGGGCGTGGATTGAAACGGCAACGCGCTCGACGTGATGCACATTCCGCCGCGGTCGCCCCCCGCGCGGGGGCGTGGATTGAAACACGTCCATGGTGTACGAATGGGAGGCGTGCACATGGTCGCCCCCGCGCGGGGGCGTGGATTGAAACTGGTCGCGGGCGATGAGGGCGGCCCGGCGCTTGGGTCGCCCCCCGCGCGGGGGCGTGGATTGAAACGCCTCGAATTCCGCCGCGATTGGCTGATTTCTGACGTCGCCCCCCGCGCGGGGGCGTGGATTGAAACTGCCGCCACGCGGTCTTCATGGCGGCTTTGCCCGCGTCGCCCCCCGCGCGGGGGCGTGGATTGAAACCTGGCGCACCGGAGGCGGCGGGGCGGGGTCATTCGGCGTCGCCCCCGCGCGGGGGCGTGGATTGAAACAGCATGGATTGGCGCAAGGCCCGCTCCAGCCGGGACGTCGCCCCCCGCGCGGGGGCGTGGATTGAAACGCGTGGTGGGTTGCCGTAGCGGCGTGGCCGTAGAAGTCGCCCCCCGCGCGGGGGCGTGGATTGAAACGATTGCGCGGCCGTCTCGCTGAAGTGGATACGATCGTCGCCCCCGCGCGCGGGGCGTGGATTGAAACGGATCCTCGTCCTCCGCCACCAGACCGGGGCGGGTGAGTCGCCCCCCGCGCGGGGGCGTGGATTGAAACTTGTAGAAGCAGGCCTATGACGTGAGGCCCGGCGGTAATTGGGTCGCCCCCGCGCGGGGGCGTGGATTGAAACCCGTTGGTGGGGAAGGACTCACCGGCAACCGCTCCGTCGCCCCCGCGCGGGGGCGTGGATTGAAACCCGTTGGTGGGGAAGGACTCACCGGCAACCGCTCCGTCGCCCCCGCGCGGGGGCGTGGATTGAAACCCGTTGGTGGGGAAGGACTCACCGGCAACCGCTCCGTCGCCCCCGCGCGGGGGCGTGGATTGAAACATTCTGCCCAAGTCGCGTCTCAGGCTCGCGGCCTGGTCGCCCCCGCGCGGGGGCGTGGATTGAAACACCACGACGAGGCGGGACGCCGCTGCCATAAAGGGTCGCCCCCCGCGCGGGGCGTGGATTGAAACGGCAATGAAGGGGATCATGCCGCAGCGAGTGCCGGGTCGCCCCCCGCGCGGGGGCGTGGATTGAAACGATGATGCTTCTGTCGCCGTCAGCCAGCCGGGCCATGTCGCCCCCGCGCGGGGGCGTGGATTGAAACGATGATGCTTCTGTCGCCGTCAGCCAGCCGGGCCATGTCGCCCCCCGCGCGGGGGCGTGGATTGAAACTCCTCCAACTCGGATTGGGTGGTGCCCGCGTCGAATGTCGCCCCCCGCGCGGGGGCGTGGATTGAAACGATGCCCAGGTCGTCGGGGAGGCGGCATGAGCAAGTCGCCCCCGCGCGGGGGCGTGGATTGAAACCTGATCGCCCAGAGCCTGAGGGCTTCCAGCTATTTGTCGCCCCCCGCGCGGGGGCGTGGATTGAAACGAACGTGGCCATGGTCACTTGCTCCCGAACAGGCCGTCGCCCCCCGCGCGGGGCGTGGATTGAAACCACGGGCACATGGTCAGGCGGCAGACGCCGGGCGGTCGCCCCCCGCGCGGGGGCGTGGATTGAAACTCCGCCTGGGCGAACGCCTCGCCGTAGATGGCATTGTCGCCCCCGCGCGGGGGCGTGGATTGAAACTTGGCCGGCGGAATCTCCACCTGGGCACGCGCCCAGTCGCCCCCGCGCGGGGGCGTGGATTGAAACACGGACCAGCGCCCGCGCATGGTCATTCAGCGATGGTCGCCCCCGCGCGGGGGCGTGGATTGAAACTTGGTGTCGCTGTCGCACGAAACCCAGTCGTCTAGTCGCCCCTCCGCACGAGGGCATGGCACAGACTGTCGCCTATTGGGCGAAGGTTCTTGCGGCGCGGAGAGTGAGGGCGAGAGACGAAGCGTTCGTCACTCCTGGATTGGTCCGCAAGGTGCCAAAATCGGTCACCCTCCCAAAGTCACCCTCTTGCACCGCCCGATAATGCTGGTGTAGCGTCCACACACGATCAACCACCGGATGAACCGAAGTGAAACACCTCCCGTCATTCACAGCCCATTGCAGCCCCGCCCTGTTTCGGCGGAGCGCGATGTGGCACGGCCATCTGCCGTGGGAGGATGCCTTGTAGACGGTGTGACCGCCGCCACAGGGCCAGGGCTTTTCAAGCCGACGCCCCTCCCCGGTCTTCCTGGGTGAGGGGCGTCGGCTTTTTTGTTCGAGGTGCATGGTGAACAATTACAACTTCATCCCCGTCGAGGGCGGGGTTCCGATCAAGGCCTGGACCAAGGGTGCCCCGGTCGCTCCCCAGGCCGAACAGCAACTGCGCAACGTGGCGGCCCTGCCCTTCGTCTTTCGCCATGTGGCGGCCATGCCCGACGTGCACGGCGGCAAGGGCGCCACCATCGGCAGCGTCATCGCCACCCGCAAGGCCATCATTCCGGCGGCAGTTGGCGTCGACATCGGCTGCGGCATGATGGCGGTACGGACCAACGTGCGCGCCGAGCACCTGCCCGACAATCTGCACGACATCCGCACCGCCATTGAGGCGGGGGTGCCGCACGGACGCACCGACAACGGCGGCACCAACGACCGGGGCGCCTGGGCCGAGCCGCCGCCAGCGGTGGCCGAGGCGTGGGCTGGACTGGCGCCGGAGCATGAACGCCTGTGCGAACAGACGGCGAAGATCGCCGGCGGCCGCACGCTGCACCACCTGGGCACGCTGGGCACCGGCAACCACTTCATCGAGCTGTGCCTGGACGAGGCTGGCGCGCTGTGGGTGATGCTGCATTCCGGCTCGCGCGGCGTCGGCAACAAGATCGGGACGGTGTTCATTGAACTGGCGAAGAAGGACATGGAACGGTTCTTCATCCGCCTGCCTGACGCCGACCTCGCCTACTTCCCCGAGGGTACGGACCACTTCACCGCCTACATGCGCGCGGTGTCGTGGGCACAAAAGTTCGCACGCACCAACCGCCAGCTGATGATGGATGCGACCCTCGGCGCGCTCGGCCGCTTTTTCCCCGACGCGGCGGTGGACGAAGTTGCAGTCAACTGCCACCACAACTACGTCAACGCCGAGACGCATTTCGGCCAGACGGTGCTGGTGACCCGCAAGGGGGCGGTGCGCGCTATGGCGGGCGACCTGGGCGCGTTCCTTCATCGTGCGCGGCAAGGGCGAGGCCGAGAGCTTCTGCTCGTGCTCGCACGGGGCCGGACGGGTGATGAGCCGCACCCAGGCGCTCAAGCGATTCACCGTGGACGACCACGCCCGCGCCACCGCCCATGTGGAATGCCGCAAGGACAAAGGCGTGTTGGACGAAACACCTGCCGCCTACAAGGACATCGACGCGGTGATGGCGGCACAGGCGGATCTGGTCGAGGTGGTCCACACCCTGCGCCAGGTGGTGTGCGTGAAAGGGTGACGGATGAGCCGCTCGCGCCGACACACGCCGATCATCGGCATCACCACCGCCGACAGCGAGAAGCAGGACAAGCGGCGCGCCAACCGATCCTGGCGCGCCGCCATCCGCCGCGCTTTGCGCGAAGGCGAGCACGAGGCCGCCCATTCCCGCCACGCCTTCTCTGACCGGTGGACGATGGCCAAGGACGGCAAGAACGGGATCGGCGGCCTGGCCCGCCGGCTGCCTGCATTGATGAGGAAATGAGCATGGCTCCCGATTACGTGAGCGCGACCTTCAACGAATGCGATGCCGGCTGGCTATCTTTCTCGGTCGAGGCGGTCGGCCAGTCGGTCACACTGAGCGCCAGCCACATCATCGATCCGTTCCCGGCAATGATCGACTGGCTGCACCTCGTGGTCGGCGGCGCGACCTTCTGCCACTGGGGAGTGAACGAAGAAAATTGGGCAACCAGTTTCCGGCTGGCCCGCCGTGCGGACGGGCTGGCACGGCTGGTGGTGGCCGGCTTTCAGCACGATATCTTCCAGCCGGTGCCGGCAATCCCCGCCCAGGCGAACGAATGTGACAAGCTGCATATGGATGTACTGGTCGATCCGATGCAGGTGGCCGAGGCGTTCTTCACGGCATTCGACGCCTTCGTCCATGGTCCGAACTATCATCCACTGGCGTGGGAATGCGTCACCTTAGGGCGCATGGTGAAACGGGTGCTGCCCACCGCCAGCATTGACGACCTGACGGCATTGCCGCCGGCCGAACTCGCCCTGCTCGCTAACGCCTTGTCCTATCCGGGCGACGAGGTGTGGCGGACGGAAGCGGGCTCATTGGCTGAGTTCCTTGCCCACGAGCGCACCCGACGCACCATTCCCTGGGCCGCAGATGGCGTCTTTCCCACCGATCTCGTGGACAATGTGGAGGGCGACGTCGAGGTCCCCGCCGACTTCGCATCCCGGTCGGTCAGGAAACGCCGGGCCTTCGTCAGCGAGTTCCTCAAGGGTTTCGTCAACAACTGGGATGGTGACGATCTGACCGCATTGCTGGCGGGTGAAGCCGCCTCGGCCATTCGGCACCGTCTTGCCCAATTGTGACCGAATCAGACACCGCCCGGTGACCTGATGGGCCGGCAAACGGAGAGGCTGCATGGATATCGCGCAAAGCATTCTCGGAGGAATGGAGGAGGACCGCCTTCGTACCGCCGTCGTGTTCGCCAGCAGCATGGCCTGCTCCGAGGCGTTGCTTGCGTTCCTGCGCTCGGATCACGGCTTGCTGCTACATCCTGCGTTGTTGCAGGAAGGGACCGGGCTGTCGCCCCGGATTACCCCGCAGCCGACGCTGTATGACCTTGTCCGGAAAGCCCACATTCCCGGCTGGCTTTCGCTGTACCCGTCCCTGTCCACCGACCCCGCACTGCTGCTATCCGCCTCACGCCTGATCTGGTTCCGTGATCACGCCGAACCGGTGCCACCAGAGCCAGGTTCCGGCGCGTGGTCCTGCGCCGTCAATGTCGGACTGGCAATGGAATACGGTCTATCGGTCAGTTGCTTCGATGCACAAGGACGCTCGTTCTGGCCGCCTTTCGACACAGCGCTGGATGCCATGGTCGATTGCGATCTGAAGGATTGGTGGGCGCATCGCCGGGCCTATACCGACCGCATCCGAGCGAAAGGGTTGGTTCTGGCCTACGATTTCGATGGAACCCTGCTGTGGGGCGCGCAGGGTGGCGCCATTGATGCAGGTTCTCTCGATCTGCCCCCGACACTGACCCGGCGGGTTCGGCAGATGGAGCACTGGATGCGTTTCCAGCCGCTCAAGGGGGCCTGGACGGACGATGCGGAATACGACGCCTTCGACGCCGAACTGCAATGGCTGGCCGACACGCTCGGCACCACGGTCAAACTCTATGACCTCTGACGCGGGCACCACTATGAAACGCTACCTCGTCGGCGGCTGTGTCCGCGACCAACTGCTCGGGCGTCCCATCCGCGACCGCGACTGGGTGTTTGTCGGTGCCACGCCCGCCGACATGCTGGCGCGTGGGTTCCAGCAGGTGGGCAAGGACTTTCCCGTCTTCCTGCACCCTGAGTCGCGCGAGGAATACGCCCTGGCGCGCGGCGCCACCATCGAGGTCGACCTTGCCGCCCGCGACCTGACCATCAACGCCATGGCGCTGGATGAGAGCGGTGCCCTGGTCGACCCGTTCGGCGGCCGGGCCGACCTGGAGACGCGGGTACTGCGCCACGTGCCCGGCTTCGCCAATGACGCGATCCGCATCCTGCGCACCGCCCGCTTCACCGCCGGGCTGGACGGTTTCACCATCGCCCCCGAGACGCTGGCGCTGATGACGGAGCTGACGGCGGCGGGGGCATTGGACGCCGCCACCCCGGAGCGGGTGTGGCTAGAACTGGACAAGGCGCTGGACTGCGACCGCCCCAGCCGCTTCTTCCTTGCCTTGCGCCAGTGTGGGGCGCTGGCCCGGCTGTTGCCCGAAGTCGACGTGCTGTTCGGCGTGCCGCAGCCGGTCCAGCACCACCCCGAGGGCGACGTCGGCACCCACACCATGATGGTGGTGGACGCCGCCGCCCGTCTGACCGCCGACCGCGCCGTGCGTTTTGCGGCACTGCTCCACGATCTGGGCAAAGGCCTGACGCCCGCCGAGCGGTTGCCCCACCATTACGGCCACGAAGAGGGTGGCGCCACCCTGGTTGAGCCGCTGGTACGCCGCTTGGCCGGGCCGATGGCCTGGGCCGAGCCTGGGCACACTGGTTGCGCGCTGGCACGGCCAAGTGCACAAGGCGGCAGAACTGCGCCCCGGCACGATGCTGAAACTGCTGGAGGCGGCGGATGCCTTCCACCATCCCGAAAGGTTGGAGGCCCTGCTGCTCGCCTGCGAAGCCGATTTCCGCGGCCGTCTGGGCAAGGAACATACGGCCTATCCCCAAGCCGACCGCATCCGCACTGCGGCCGCGGCCACCGCCCGCATCACCGCCCGCGACCTGACCAACGCCGGCCACGCCCCCGACCCCAGGCTGGGCGAGGTGCTGTTCCAGAAACGGGCGGAGGCGATCCGGAGAACATTGCCATGCATCGAACCAAACTGACCTTTCGCCGCCACCCGATCCGGGGCTACAGCAGTCGTCTGCTCGGCAAGACTTGGCGCATCTGGGGCCATGCGCACTTTTTCAGCCCACTCTGCGGCGAGGACGAGTTGTCGGGCCGTTTCGACTGGCTGGAGGTGCCGCGCGGTTATGCCCTGATCGACATGGGCCGCCGCAAGCTGCTGGGGATCTTTCACAGCGAAATCCGCGCGGACAGGGAAGGCGAACGGGCGGCATACCGGTATCGCAAACAAGCCGGTCAATGGGCCTTTGGGCGCAAACGCCGGCATCGCCCCATCAGCGCGCGGTGAACCTCTCGACCTTGCGCACCTGATCCTTGCCCAGGCGCCAAAACGTCGCCTGAATGCTTTGCGTTTCCGGCGAACCGTTCCACGCGGGATGCAGACTGGCGTGATCGATGTCGAACACCCGTTCCCAGCTCGCTTCGACCCGGGCGGTGAAAGCCCCGTAGTCTCGGCTCAGTTTTGGAATTCCGGCAGCGGCCAATTCGGCGTCAAAGGCATCCGCCTCGGCCTCACTCCGCGCCAGGTAACCGTTATTCAGCACCATGTGCCAATCGCTGAAATCGGACAGCACGACCTGCTGTTGCGGCACGTCAAGGGTCAGGCGATAGCACTGCGTGCCACGTGGCTTATGGCCGCCTGTTCGCATGTCGGGCCGGCGGTTCGGGCCGCTCCATTGTGCCCACGCCCACAACGGATAGGCTCGAGGGCGCGGCGGCGGGCCGATCCGGCGCCCCATTTGCTCGGCCATCCACCGATAGGCGTGGCGAAAATCTCGCCAGACCCGCCGCCCGTCGGCGATTAGTTCGCCGCGCGTGCGTAGCGCCTGCAAAAACGGCTCTTCCACAATCATCCATAAACGCATGGGACGGTTCTCCGGCAATCAGGCGTCATGCTGGCCTATTGCCGTGCCCATTCCGGACACCCTGCCGATCCACATTCGTCGCGAATGACTGAGGGAGGGACTGCCGTGACATTGCCATTGGAAATCCGCCTGGAGGCGAACGCCCTGATCGATCGGCTGGTTGCCGACGACATCGACACCTTCGCCCCGGCCGAGGCGTCCCGGTTGCTGGAACTGATCCCTTGCGAGCGCCGGCGCCGATGGTTCGCATTTTCCCTGCGGGAGCAGTTGCCTGGCGGAACGACCAAAGGTCTTGCCGCCGGTGTCGGCACTGCGGAGATGGAAAACAACGGAAGGTCGATTGAAATGAGCTTCAACGGCGATCGGGTCTGGCGGGTCGGCGGCTACAAGGTGACGCATTGCCCGGGCGAGTTGACCATCGGATTGATGATGGAGTTCAACCCACTGATCGCCAAGGAATGCTTCCTTGTCTATCGGGACCAATACAAGCCTTTGCGGCTGGAATTGGCGACCGAGTGGGCCTTCACCTTGCCTCTATGGCGGTTCTCTTTCGAACTCTCGTTCCCTGGGCGGCAAATCTGGAAACGGCCCCAGCCCCAGACATGACCAATTCGGTCATATGAAAGTGCCAGGGTGGCGGCATGGATTGGAGGACATTGCCATGTTGCCCTGGATCATCACCACGCTTTTCCTCGCCCTGCTGTCGGACTTGGCGCCCGAACCGTTGGCCGATACCGTTCGCCTGTTCGCCATCGGCTATGGGGCGCTGACGGTGTTCGTCGTCACTCCGGCGTGGGCGGTGCTGCGGCTGGCGCAGGCGGTGGCGCGGCCACGGCCGGCGCCGGTCAGGGTGATGGCATGACCATCACCCCCGCCATCCGCGCCCGCATCGACGCCACCCTGGCCGATCTGGAAAGCCGCGAGAACATCCACATCCTGTGGGCGGTCGAATCGGGCAGCCGTGCCTGGGGTTTCCCGTCGCCCGACAGCGATTACGACGTACGCTTCGTCTATGTGCGGCCGCTGGAATGGTATCTGTCGTTGAATCCTGGGCGCGACGTCGTCGAACTGCCCATCGCGGACGAGTTGGATGTAGCCGGCTGGGACCTCCACAAGGCGTTGGGCTTGCTGGTCAAGGCTAATCCGGCCCTGCTGGAATGGCTGTCCTCGCCCATCGTCTATCGTGCCACGCCCGAGGCGGAAAGCCTTCGTGCCCTGGCCCGGCGCAGCCCTTACCGCCGCTCGGCCGCCCATCATTACCTGGCGTTGTTGCGCGGCAATTACGACCGCTACATCGCCGACCGACCGATGGTGCGGCTGAAAAAGTACATGTATTGCCTCCGCCCCGCTTTGGCGCTGCTGTGGCTGCGCTCGCGCGACGACATGGTGCCCATGGATCAGCCCTCGCTGCTGGCCGGCCTGTCCCTGCCTGCCGACTTGGATGGCGCCATCGGCGCCCTGGTGGCGAAGAAGTCGGCCAGCGGCGAAATGGGCGAAGGCCCCCGCGTGGCGGTCATCGACGCCTTCCTGGAACAGGAACTCCGGCTCGCCCAGGAAGGCGCCATCCAGACACCATCGGCATCGCCAGAGTTTCACGAGGCCGCGGAGGTTCTGTTCCGGGCGCTGGTCCTGGGCATCAGTCGAGCACGGTGACGACCACACCGTCCTTGATCACCAGAGTGACGCCGCCCGCAATGATCTTGGTGGCACCGGCGGCGATGGCGGCACGGTTGTCGGGCGACAGGATATGCTCGCGGATCAGGTCCACATTGATCTCCAGAACCCGTTCGATGAAGCGCAGCAGCGCGTGGGTGCTGACCACCGGTTCGGCCAAAGCCGCCCTACGTGATCGCTGGCGTTCCAGGGCCTGCTTGACGTTATTCAGTTGGTCGGCCAGCTGCTGACGGTCGCGTTTGAACTCGGCCAGCGAGTGGTCGATGCGGTCCCGACGCAGTTCCAGACGGAGGATCAAGTCCTCCAATTCCTGGCTGGTCTTGCTGTTCAGATCGTTGGCCATGGCCTGATTTCCGGTTGCAGGTGGCCGTCATCATAGCAGCAACAAGGGACCGAAGCGGTCACCCCACATCCAGCTCCCGCGCCACGGACGGGTCATTCCTGATCGCCAGCAGCAACTGCCACTGCTGCCCCGCATGGGGCGCCACCAACCGCCGCACCGGCGTGGGGATCAGACTGAACCAGGCGGCCAGGGCGGCGCGGCAGGCGTACCACGTTTCGCCTCGCTGCCCCGGCGGATCAAGCCACACCCCGCGCCGGTCCAGCAGCGGCGCGGTCACGCAGGGGATCGTCAGGAGGTTGCCCGTCCATTCCCAACAGCCAAAGCCACAATCCCACCGGCCCAACAACCGGGTCGAGGTTGCCCCCGGTATGACCAGGGCACGCTCGGTCAGCCGCCAGACGGCGTCGGGGGCACGGACCAGGGGGATGGCGGGTTCCATGACGATCATGGTGAGACCATAGCGGCATTGGGTGTCAACTTTGGTCACGTTCTGTTCCAAAGCTGAGTGGTGCGGTTCAATGCAACCATCAGGCTTCCTCGAAGCCTCACGCCATGCCAAAATCGGTCACATCGCGAGAAAGGGGCAAGCCGATGCGTTACGAAAAGGCCGACAACCTGTTGCAACTTGCCCTTGAGATGCAGGCGGCACGCGGCGGACTGTCCTTGGCCGAGATCGAGGCCAAGTTCGCCGTCGGCCGCCGCACCGCCATGCGCATGCGGGACGCCGTGCTGCGCAACTTCCCCCAGGCCGAGGAGGTGGCGACCGACGAGCGCGTCAAGCGCTGGCGCCTTCCACCCGGCACCTTGGACCGGCTGGTGAACTTCACCGCCGAGGAACTGGCGGCGCTGGAAAGCGCCGCGCGGCTGATGGAGCACGACAACCGCGCCGACGAGGCGGCGACCATCGCCACCGTGCTGGCCAAGGTGCGCGCGCTGATGAAGCCCGAGGTGGCGCGCAGGGTGGAACCCGATCTGGAGGCGCTGCTGGAGGCCGAGGGCCTGGCCATGCGCCCCGGCCCCAAACCGCGCATCAAGGTGCTGGTGCTGGAGGAATTGCGCGAGGCCATCAAGGCCTGCCGCAAGGTGCGCATCCAATACCGCAACCGCCGCACCCGGCAGGTCAAGGAACGCCTCGTCCACCCCTATGGTTTCCTGCACGGCCACCGGCACTATCTGGTCGGCTGGCACGAGAACCCCAAGGCCAACAACGTGGCGCTGTTCAGCCTGCCCAACATCGAAGCAGTAGAACTGGCCGATGAAACCTTCGTCCGCGATCCCGGCTTCGACCTGAAAACCTTCGCCGTCCGCTCGTTCGGCCTGTTCCAGGGCGAGGAGCCGTTCGAGACCGTGTGGCGCTTTGCCCCCGAGGCCGCCGCCGATGCCGCCGACTTCGTCTTCCACCCCACCCAGACGCTGGAAACCCAGCCCGACGGCGGTCTGATCGTCCGCCTCACCGCCGCAGGCGATCTGGAGATGGCCTGGCACCTTTATGCCTGGGGCGACAAGGTGGAGGTTCTGGAGCCCCAGCGGCTGGTCGACATGGTGCACGGGCAGCGGATGGCGTGGCCGGCATTGCCTTGATCAGGGCGCTTGCACCTTTGGCCTGTTGCGCGATCCGATCCGGCGGCCGCGGCGTGGGCCGGTCCAAGGCTGGGGAGTGGTAGTGCAGGCCCGCCAGCGATCGAGTTCGGCAATCATGTACAGCGCAGTGCCTGATGTCCCACCCTTGCCCCTGGTCGGGTTGGTGTATTTGGGGCCGACGCCGCGCTTGGCCCACGACTCCATCGTTCCCACGCAAACGCCAAGATATTCCGCCGCTTCGCGCCGCTTGAGACTCTTCCCATCGCCATTCGACATATCACCCTCGCAATAACATCGAACTCCAGCGTCAAAAATTACAACGGAACACTATATTTATATTTACGCTTCATCAAAAGAATAACCGCTTTTACCACACCTATTCTCTTGGCGTGGCAACGGCGTGACACCGGGGGCAGCAACCTGAAGGAGAAATTTAGGTTTTACAGGCGAATAGCCAGAACTTTGCTGGTTCTGTCGAAGAATTGGGCGCTCAGCCACAGCCTCCCAGAAAAACAGCCGCAGGACCTTGCGGTCCTGCGGCTGTTTGTGGTCCTCTTCAAGAACGGCGGGGGTCTAGCCGACCACTGCCACCGCCTCGGGATGGTTGCCCCATTCGGCCCAGGACCCGTCATAGACGGCCACGTCCTCGCGGCCCAGCAGGTAGAGCGCCAGCGCCAGCACGCAGGCGGTGATGCCCGACCCGCAGCTGGCCACCACCGGCCGGGAAAAATCCAGACCGGCGGCCTCGAAGCGCGCCCGCAACTCGGCGGCCGGCTTCATGGTGTGGGTGGCGGCGTCGATCAGGTCGGCGAAGGGCACGTTCAGCGCCCCAGGCATATGGCCCACATGCTTGACCGGCCAGGGTTCGGGTGCGGTGCCGGCGAAACGAGCGGCGGCACGGGCATCCACCACCTGCTCGCGCTTGCTCTCCAGATTGGCCTTCACGTCGGCGAAGCCGCGCACCAGGGTGGCGTTGACCTGGGGCAGGAAGTGGCGGTCGCGCGGCATGGGCGGCAAATCCTCCAACGGCCGCCGCTCGGCTATCCATTTGGGCAGGCCGCCGTCCAGCACCGCCACGTCGCGGTGGCCGAACACCCGGAACATCCACCACACCCGGGCGGCGGCGGTGGCGAAGCCCTGGCTGTCGTACACCACCACCTTGTTGCCGTTGCCCAGCCCGAGCCTGCGCACCTTGCTGGCGAACTTCTCCGGCGGCGGCAGCATGTGCGGCAGCGGATTGTTCGTATCGGCGATCTCGTCCACGTCGAAGAAGACCGCGCCGGGAATATGCGCGGACTCGTATTCCTCGCGGCCGTTGCGACCGGCCGCGGGCATGAACCAGCTGGCATCGACGACACGGACGTCAGGCGCGGACAGGTGTGCCGCCAGCCACTCGGTGCTGACGAGGGCATCCGGATTGGGATAGGTCATGCTTCCCTCGGAATTTGCTTGGTTGGCGCCGCCTACTCCAGCCAATCCGGGACGGGAAGGTTCCGCTCCTTCAGGAAGGCCGGGTTGAACAGCTTGCTCTGATAGCGGGTACCATAATCACACAGCACTGTCACCACCGTATGGCCCGGCCCCAACTTCCGTGCCACCTTCATGGCGGCGACCACGTTGATGCCGGACGAACCGCCCAGGACCAGCCCCTCCTGTTTGAGCAGATTGAAGATCAGCGGCAGGGCTTCCTCGTCGGTGACCCGCACCTGGTCGTCGATGGGGGCGCCCACCAGGTTCTTGGTGATGCGGCCCTGGCCGATGCCCTCGGTGATGGAGCTGCCTTCGGCCTTCAGCTCGCCATGGGCATAATGATTGTAGAGGGCCGAACCCATGGGGTCCGCCAGCACGATCCGGATGTCCTTGTTGTGCTCCTTCAGCGCCATGCCGGTGCCGGCCAGCGTGCCACCGGTGCCCACGGCGCAGGTGAAGGCGTCGACGCGGCCGCCGGTCTGGCGCCAGATCTCCTGGCCGGTGGTGCGATAATGGCCCAGGCGGTTGGCCACGTTGTCGAACTGGTTGGCCCACAGCACGCCGTTGGGCTCGGTCTTGGCCAGCTCGCCGGCCAGGGTTTCGGAATAGCGGACGTAGTTGCCCGGGTCGGAATAGGGCACGGCCGGCACCAGGCGCAGGTCGGCGCCGATCAGGCACAGCATGTCCTTCTTTTCCTGGCTCTGGGTCTCGGGCATGACGATGACGCTGCGGTAGCCCAGCGCGTTGCCCACCAGGGTCAGGCCGATGCCGGTGTTGCCGGCGGTACCCTCGACGATGACGCCACCCGGCTTCAGCAGTCCCTTCTCCTCGGCATCCTGGATGATGGCCAGGGCGGCGCGGTCCTTCACCGAACCTCCGGGATTGAGGAATTCCGCCTTGCCCAGGATGGTGCAGCCGGTCGCCTCGGACGGGCCGTGCAGCTTGATCAGCGGGGTACGGCCGATGGTGTCGAGGAAACCGTCGCGAACGTCCGTCATCATTAGTGTTCTTTCACGTTAAATTACACTTTAGTTAAGCATAACAGAGCATCCGGTCAGCGATCAAGCCGATTGGAAATGTACAATCTGAAAATGGAGAAGCCCCTGCCCACGGATGGCAACACCGCGTGCCAACGGTGTGGGAGGAGCGTAGGCATAAGCGCAAACAATACCCGGTCGCGCCCGAGGTATGCCAAAAGCCAGCGAGCTTCGGTCAAGGTTTTCGGCGGCAGGCTTCTTATCTAGCATATAAGAATGCCAGGTGGTCCGGTGCATCGGTAATGAGTCTCCCCGCCAATACCCCCTCCCCCTGACACAAGGGCTGGGACCGGCACCGAAGAACAAGGGTGTGCCGAGACAGGTTTGCATGACCGCGAGCAGATATTTCGCGCCTTGCTGGGCACCATGGACCAGGGGTTCTGCATCGTCGAGGTCATCTTCGATGAGCTGGACCAGCCGGTCGACTACCGTTTCGTCGAGGTGAACGGGGCATTCGAGAGGGACACGGGACTGCAGGGTGCGGTCGGCCGGCGCATGCGGGAGATGCGCCCCGATCATGAGGAATCCTGGTTCCAAACCTATGGTCGCATCGCCCGCACCGGAGTGTCCGAGCGTTTCGAAAGCTACGCCGCGGCGCTGCGGCGCTGGTACGACGTCCATGCCATTCGCGTGGGCGCGCCCGAGTTGCACAGGGTCGCCATCGTGTTCGACGACGTCACCAGCCGCAAGGCGGCGGAAACCGCATTGCGGCAGAGCGAGGCGCGGTTCCGCATGCTGTTCGACAGCATGAGCGAGGGTTTCGTCATCGCCGATCTGCTGCGCGACGCAACGGGGCAGGTTTACGACCTGCGCTATGTCGAGGTGTCCCCGTCGTTCCAACGGCTGACCGGCCGCACCCCGCAGCAGGTGGTCGGACACACCACGCGCGAAGTGTTCGGAGAGGTGGAGGACCACTGGGTGGAAACCTGGCGCCAAGCCGGCCGAGGCATCCACTCGCGGACCGAGGGGTATTCCGGGGCACTCGGCCAGTGGTTCCAGGCCTCCACGACACCGCTGAGCGAGAACCGGATCGCCGTCCTGTTCACCGACATCAGCGAACAGCACCGCCGGGAACTCGGCCTGAAGGACGCACGCACCAAGGCCGAAGCCGCCAGCGCCTCGAAGAGCAAGTTCCTGGCCGCCGCCAGTCACGATCTGCGCCAACCGGTCCAGTCGCTGATCCTGTTCGCCCAGGTGCTTGCCTCGCGCCTGGCCGGCCATCCGGCCGAGCCGGTGGTGGCGAAGATGTCGGGAGCGCTGGACACCTTCACGGACTTGCTGGACAGCCTGCTCGACATCTCCAAGCTGGACGCCGGGCTGGTCGTCCCGGATGTGCGGGCGCATCCCGTCACCGCCATTCTGCAGGAACTGGCCGACGCCTACCAACCGCGCATGGCCGCCAAGGGCCTGCGCCTCAAACGGCATCTGACCGACGCCTGGGCGATGGTGGACGCCACCCTGCTGCGGCGCATCGTCAGCAATTTGCTGGACAACGCGCTCAAATACACACCGCAAGGCGGCGTCCTGCTGGCCTGCCATCGCGTCGGCGAAATGGTGCGCATCGAGGTGGTGGATACCGGCGTGGGCATTCCCGCCGAACACTTGGATGCCATTTTCGAGGAATTCGTCCAGGTCGGCGAGATCGGGCGGGAACACAAACAGGGCATGGGATTGGGATTGGCGACGGTGAAACGGCTGGCCAATCTGTTGAATTACTCGCTCTCGGTGCGCTCGTGCCCCGGCCATGGCTCCCGCTTCACCGTCGACATCCCGCCCACCGCCGCCCGGGCGAACCCGGAGGCAGCACCCGCGGCCGACACCATCGCCCGGCGCGTCCTGGTGGTCGACGACGACAGCACAATCGTCGAGGGGATGAAGGCGCTGCTGGAAGCCGCCGGCTACGAGGTGCTGACCGCCTCGCAGGCGGAGGAGGCCCTGACCCTGCTGCAGGGGGAGCGGGCACCCGACGCGGTGGTGACCGATTTCCGCCTAGGCGGAGCGTTTACCGGCATCCGGCTGATCGAAGAGGCCCGCCGCCGCACCGGCAGGAAGTTGCCTGGGCTGGTCATCACCGGCGACACCACGGTGCGGCCCGGCGCGGAAATCTCGGTCCTCCACAAGCCTGTACCGCCCGAACTGCTGACCAAGGCGCTGGCGGACATCTGCCATTAGAACCGGATGCTTTCAGGTTGAATCCGGCTCTTATCAATAAGTTATCGTACTCTAGACGCCCCAGCGCGCCTTCAGCCCCTGACGTTCCAGCATCAGCCACTGCACGGCGATCACCGCCATGGAATTGGCGATGCGGCCGTCCTTGACCATGGCATAGGCTTCGTCCACGGGGACGGTGAACACCCGGATGTCCTCGCCTTCGTGCTCCAGGCCGTGCAGGCCGTCGATCCTGCTGGCGTCGATGCGGGCGCAAAACAGCTGCACGGTTTCCGACGAACCACCGGGGGTGATGATGTACTTGCCGATATGGACCATGTCGGCGGCGGTGGCGCCGGCCTCCTCCTCGGCCTCGCGCAGCGCCACCCGTTCCGGCGTCTCGCCGTCCTCGATGATGCCGGCCACGCATTCCACCAGCCACGGATAGTCGCCCGCCGCCAGGGCGCCCACGCGGAACTGCTCGATCAGGGCGATCTGGTCGCGCACCGGATCGTAGAGAATGACCACCACCGCATGGCCGCGCTCGAACACCTCGCGCACGATGTCGCCGGTCCAGCCGCCGGCGAAGGTGCGGTGGCGCACGCGATAGACGTCGATGGCGAAATAGCCCTGGAACCTGCGTTCCCTGGCGATGATCTGGACGTCTTCGGCAACGGAAAAGCGGGTTTCGGCCATCAGGGGCTCCCATGGGAACGGGCGACGCACCACCTGTACTTCGCAACCGCATCCGAAGCAAGGAAGGAGGGCCCATGAAGACCAGCGCAGCACCCCCCGGCGGCACCGTCGTCGTCGCCTCCAGCGGCGAGGGAAAGCTGTCCCAGGCGGTCATGGTCGGGCGCCACGTGCTGCGCGCCGACGAGCCGATCGCGGCGGGCGGCGATGACCTGGGACCGACGCCCCATGAATTGCTGCTGGCGGCCCTGGGAAGCTGCACCGCCATGACCGTGCAGATGGTGGCCAACCGCAAGGGCTGGCCGCTGGAGCATGTGGAGGTGCACCTGCGCCACGGCGCCCTGCCGCCGGAGAATGGCGGGCCGGGAACGCTGATCCTGCGCGACATCATCCTGGACGGCCCGCTGGACGAGGAGCAGCGGCGCAAGCTGCTGGAGATCGCGGAAAAGTGCCCCATCCACAAGACCTTGACCGGCGAGATCAAGATCATCACCGGCCTGGTGGGACGGGGCAGCGTGGTCAGCGGCGGCGAGGAGTAGCCCCGCAGATGAAGTCGCAGCATTCCGCCCAGGCGGCCTCGGCCTCGGGGAACAGGGGCGCGCAGGCCGGATAGCAATGGAACAGCCCCTTGCCGACGCGCAGGGTCACGTCCACCCCGGCCGCCTCGGCCCGCTGGGCGAAGACGCGGGAATCGTCCAGCAGCACCTCGTTGCCGCCCACGTGGATGAGCACAGGCGGCAGCCCCTCCAGCCGCCCGTGCAGGGGCGAGATCAGCGGGTGGACGGCGTCGACCCCGCCCGCGTAATGGGCGCTGAACACCAGCCAGCAATCCCGGGGCGCCAACGCCTCCACCCCCAGGTTGGCCGTATAGCTGGCGCCGCCGCAGGTCAGGTCCGTCCATGGCGAGAGCGTCACCGCCCGTGCCGGCATCGGCCCACCCCGGTCGCGCAAGGCCAGCAGGGTGGCCAGGCTCAGCCCGCCCCCCGCCGAATCGCCCATGAAGACCACGTCGTCGCCCGCATGTCCCTGGGCCAGCAGCCAGCCATAGGCAGCCAGGGCGTCCTCCAGGGCGGCGGGAAATGGGTGCTCGGGCGCCAGGCGGTAGCCGAACAGCAAGGCCGCCGTCCGGCTGCCGGTGGCGAACTTGGCGACGATGGCGCGATGCGAGGGGCAGTCGCCCATGACATAGCCGCCGCCGTGGAAATACAGCAGGATCCGCCCCGGCTCGGCATCGGCGGGACGAATCCACTCGGCGGCGAGCCCGCCGATGGAAACGGGTTCCACCGTCACCCCGTCGGGCAGCCTGCCCAGCAGGCGCGCCCCCTTCTCCACCCGCCGGCGCCATTCGGTGATCGGGGTGGTGTGGTCAAGCGGCCGGCGGAGCAGATGGCGGTGCTTCAGCGCGAACAGGAACAGGCGGCTGCGCAGGCTGGGCATGGCCGCCCCCTCAGGCCAGATGGCCGATGAGGGCGAGCGCGTCGGCCGGCGGCCGGCGTTCCACCCGCCGGTACTCGGCGCCATCACGGGTACGGTCGAGCCAACCGCCGTCCACCAGCTCGCGCCGGATCAGGACGTGGTCGCCGAAGCCGTGACGGGCCACCAGCAGCTCGTTGACCTGCTTCTCGCTCAGCACCCGGCGCGCCGGCAGGTGCGACCACATCACCCACAGGCACAACTGCCGCTCGCTGAACTTGGATGGCCAGCGGACCAGCCCGCCGGCGGGATCGAAATGGCGGGTGACGCGGCGGATACGGGTATAATCCACCGGCTGGGGCGGCGGTGCGGGCGGCTGGGCCAGCGCCTCGCGGGCAGCCGCCTGGGCGCGGAAATGCTGGAAATTGCGGCAGCCGGCCGAACGGGCCAGCATGTTCAGCAATTCCACGTGGCCGGGCTGGTGGTCGCAACGGGCCAGCTCACCCTTGAGGGCGCGGGCCAGGGCCGAGATGTCCTCGGCATGAAACGGCAAGGGGATTCGGGACATCGCTCATCCTCACGACGTGCCAAGGTCCGCTGAAGGGATCGTCGGTGGTCGCCGGCTTCCGACACGGCACGAGGACAAGGTGTCGGGTCGAAGAGGATGCAAGCGGCAGGTTTAGCTCCCCTCGCGGGGCGGCGACGCCTGGGTGAACTGCCGACCAAGGCTGCTTATACGCCCGGTCGGGGTCCGGACGCAAGACGGGCGCGGCTGTCCGGAAGGAGGGACGCCGGGTTGGCCGCCCCTTTTCAGTATCCCACGAAGGTGCCGGCGGCGCCGATGAAGGTGGTGAACAGGCCCAGCACCAAGTTGACCACCACGATGGCGCGGATGCGGCCCTGCCAGCGGGCGGCGGCCACCAGATCGTTGGTGGCGAGCGCCCGCTTGAAGGCCAGGAAGGGGCCGAGCACCATGACGATGAACAGCAGGATCATCACCGCGCCGGTGATCTGCATGACGTCGATATGCAGATTGCCGCCCGAAATGCCGCCGCGATAGCCGGTCAGCAGCACGCCATAGCCGGTCGCCAGCAGGACGACGATGGACGCCGCCACCCAGGCGAAGAAGCGCGGCAGCACCCGGCGCCACAGGGCCAGACGCAGGGACGCGGTCATCTCGGTCACCGACGGGCGCAGCACCATATGGGCGAAGAACATGCCGCCGACCCAGATGACGGCGGCCAGGGTGTGCAACCCGATGGCGGCAGCGAACGAGTAATCCATCTTCTTCCCTTACAGTCCCAGCTTGCCGGCGATCTCGTCGGCCAACGCCTTGATTTCCTTGGTGGCGGTATGGCGGGGATTGCTCTCCACCACGCCCTTGCCTTCCATGATGCTGGCGGCGAAGGCGACGCGGTTGCCCAGCACGGCGACCGCCACCGGCAGTTCCGCCTGGTCGATCTTCTTGCGCACCGCATCCACCAGCTTGCCCTTGGCCGGGGTGCGGTTGAACACCACCAGCGCCGCCGACTTCTCCTTCCTGGCCATGTCGAGCGTCGGCTGGGTGGCCCACAGGTCCATGGGCGACGGCTGCATGGGCACCATGATCAGGTCGGCGGCACGCACGGCGATGCGCACGTCGGTTTCGGCATGGGGCGGGCTGTCCACCAGAATGATGTCCACGTCGCGCTTCATGCGGTCCAGTTCGGTGGACAGGCGCCAACCCGACGCCTGGAGAAAGGTAATGCCGGCACCGTCGGAATCCACCAGCGCCTTGCGCACCTCGTACCAGGTGGCGAGCGACCCCTGCGGATCGATGTCGATCAGTCCCACACGCTTGCCCGCGCGGGCATAGGCCACCGCCAACTGGGCGGCCATGGTGGTCTTTCCCGCGCCGCCCTTCTGCTGGGCGATGGTGACGATCTTGGCCGGCATGGCTCCCCCTGGGTGCGCTAGGTTTCCCCCTAGCGCGAAAGGCTAGCCGGTTCGCTCACTTTTGCAAGTGCGAATGGCCCGGGCTTGAGCGATGTCACCGCTCTGGAACCGCCGGGGAAGCGGACTCCCAGGTCCACCGTCAGCTGCGGCAGATGAAGCAGCGCCAGCACGGCAAGGACGCCGCCCCACAGGCGCCGGTGGTTGCGCTCCGCCATCAGCGGCCGGCTCAGACTCCACAGGGCAGTCAAGGCGGGGCCGCTCAGCATCAGCGCGGGCGCCATGTAAAAGGCGGCGGGCTGCCCGAAAAGCACCGGCACCTGGGCGACGAGAATGCACGCCAGCAGGCGGGCGAACTTGTCCTGTGGCACCAGCCCGCGCCGGCGCAGGCGGAAATAGGCCGCCAGCAGGGCCAGCGCGGCCAGGATGGTGGCCGAGAGGATCAGCTTGGCCCCGGTGGCGCTGCGGGGCGCTGCGAGTTCCCAGGACGGAATGGCGGGGACGGCGAACACCACCCACGCGACCGCCCCCCACCCCCACGTAGACGAGGAAGCGGCGGCGGTCCAGCAGCAGCAGCGGCACCACGCCCAGCACCGCGAAGTGCACCTGGCAGGCCACGCCCAGGGCCACGGCGATGCCGGCCAATGCGGCCCGGTGATCCATGCGGGTGGGTGGCCCGGGCGGGCGGGCGTTCACCATGGGCGCGACCGCCGTCACCAACAGGGTCACGGCGACGACCAGAAGCGGCCCGGGATCGGGCGACAGCAGCGGCACGGTCTGCGCCAGCAAGGCCGGCAGCAGGGCGCCGGTGGTCAGGAACAGCGAACGCCCCATCAGCCACAGCGACAATCCCGCCAGCACGGAGATCGCCAAAGGCATTTCCACCAGTGTGGCCTCGACGCTACGTAGCGCCAGCATGAAAGCCAGCGGCAGCATCCACAGGGCCAGTTCTTGAAATGGGCGGGAACGGTTCACGGCGGCAAGGCCCTGCAACGGAAAGGCGACGCCAAGGCGTGTAGCCCAAGCGTCCGACCAGGGCAAGCCGCACTCGAAAGGGCTGGCGTCACACACCGGATGGGCGCTGCCGCTTTCCCCGGTTGCGCCCGCCGGCCAGCCGGCGCATGATCCGGCCGCGTCCCGTCATCCCTCCAAGGTTTTTCCATGGATCTCCTTCTGCAAGCCCTGCTGCTCGGCATCGTCGAGGGCGTGACCGAGTTCCTGCCCATTTCCTCCACTGCGCACCTGATCCTGGTGGGCGAGCTACTGGGCTTCCACGGGCCAGCCGGCAAGACGTTCGAGATCGTCATCCAGCTTGGCGCCATCCTGGCGGTCTGCGTGGTCTATTGGCGCCGCCTGTGGGGCGCCGCCATCCACGTCACCACCCAGCCGAGCGCCCGGCACTTCGTGCGCAACGTCATCGTCGGCGTGCTGCCGGCGCTGGTCATCGGCGCCGTCGCCTACAAGTACATCAAGGTGATGCTGGACCATCCGGCGGTGTCGGCGGTCTCGTTGATCGTCGGCGGCTTCCTTATCCTGGCCATCGAGCGGCTGGTGAAGAAGGGCCGTTTCTTCGCCGTCGAGGATTTCCCCCTGCCGCTGGCGGTCAAGATCGGCTTCTGCCAGTGCCTGGCCATGATCCCCGGCGTGTCGCGCGCCGGCGCCACCATCATGGGCGCCATGGTGCTGGGCGTGGACCGCAAGGCGGCGGCGGAATACTCGTTCTTCCTGGCCATCCCCACCATGCTGGCGGCCACCGTCTACTCGCTGTGGAAGGCCCGCGCCGAGCTGTCCTTCGATGGTTTCGCGCTGATCGCCGGCGGCTTCATCGTCGCCTTCCTGTCGGCGCTGATCGTGGTCAAGGGCTTCATCGCCTTCATCAGCCGCCACGGCTTCGCCCCCTTCGCCTGGTACCGCATCGTCTTCGGCGCCGTCATGCTGGCGGTGCTGTTCGTCAAGTAGCATCGCGGGGGCACCGGGCGGCTGCCCGTCTTCGTGCCTCCACCCTCGTGTTGATGGTTTGATGCATACCCCCTAAGCCCACCTGCCTCTCGGTTGATGCACCCTTCCGGCCTCCCCACCTCAGGCCCGAGGAAAGCCCGAACACGAGGTGGCATCCATGCTTTCGACCAAAGCGCCTTTCCTGGCCCGCGCCCTGCCTTCGCCGCTGGCGGCCGTCTTCCTGACACTGCTGCTGGCGGTGCTGGCGCTGTCGGGCTGCAATACCATGTCGGGCTTCGGCGAGGATGTCTCCGCCGCCGGGCGCGGCATCGACCAGAGCTCCGAGGCGACCCAGGAAAAGATGACCGGCAAGGAACACACGGAACCGCCGCGAACGACGACAAATCCTGGCGGCGGTTACTAAAACCCTTGGCAGCGGGCAAAGGCCGGTGCCACCATCGACACCGGTCATCCGCCCGGATCCCAGGGAGCCATGAAGAAAGACAGCCTTCTCGTCCACGCCGGCCGCCATCCCGAGCGCTATCACGGCGCCGTGAATCCCCCGGTCTACCACGCCTCGACCATCCTCCACCCCTCGGTGGCGGCCATGGAGGCCAGCGGCAAGAAACCCTTCGACGGCGTGCGCTACGGCCGCTACGGCACCCCCACCACCTTCGCCTTCGAGGAAGCCGTGGCGGCGGTGGAAGGCGGCGCCAAGGCCATTGCCATGCCGTCGGGGCTGGCCGCCATCACCGGCACGCTGATGGCCCTGCTGAAGACGGGCGACCATCTGCTGATGGTGGACAGCGCCTATTTCCCCACCCGCAAGTTCTGCGACGCGGTGCTGGCCGGCCTGGGCGTCGAGACCACCTATTACGATCCCGCCATCGGCGCCGGCATCGAGGTGCTGCTGCGCCCCAACACCCGGCTGGTGTTCACCGAATCGCCCGGTTCGCTGACCTTCGAGGTGCAGGACATCCCCGCCATCGCCGCCGCCGCCCATGCCCACGGCGCCCTGGTGGCCATGGACAACACCTGGGGCATCCAGAGTTTCCAGCCCTTCGTCCACGGCGTCGACGTCTCCATCCAGGCCTGCACCAAATACGTGGTCGGCCACGCCGATGCCATGCTGGGCTCCATCACCGTGGCCGACGAAGCGCTGTGGCTGCGCCTGAAGACCTCGGTGGCGGCGTTCGGCCATTCCCCCGGGGCCGAGGAAATGTTCCTGGGCCTGCGCGGCCTGCGCACCCTGGGCGTGCGCCTGCGCCATCACGCCGAAACGGCTCTCAAGCTGGCCTCGTGGCTGAAGGACCGGCCCGAGGTGGCAAGCGTGCTCTACCCCCCCCTGCCCGGCGATGCCGGCCATGAGCTGTGGAAGCGCGACTTCACCGGCGCCTGCGGCCTGTTCGGCGTGATCCTCAAGCCGGCGCCGAAGGCGGCGGTGGACGCCATGCTGGATGGCTTCACCCACTTCAACCTGGGCTATTCCTGGGGCGGCTTTGAAAGCCTGGTGATCCCCACCACCGGCCATTCCATCATCCGCACCGCCACCAAGTGGGACCCGCCGGGCCCGTCCCTGCGCTTCCACGCCGGGCTGGAGGACGCCGACGACCTGCTGGCCGACCTGGAGGCCGGGCTGGCCCGGCTGAAGGCGGCGGGCTGAGGTGAGGCGCCTTGCCGCCTGGACGCTGGCGCTGCTGCTGGCGCCCGCCGCCGCGTCGGCCCATCCCCACGTGCTGATCGATTCCCACGCCATCATCCAGTTCGACAAGGGCAAGGTGGTGGCGCTGCTGATGGGCTGGAAGTTCGACCCGGTCTATTCCAGTTCGCTGGTGCAGGATTACGACGCGGACAAGAGCGGCGGGCTGTCGCCCCAGGAAATCGCCAGCCTGGAGCGCGAGGCGTTCCAGGACACCGCCCAGTACAGCTATTTCACCTATGCCCAGGTGGACGGCAAGGCGGTTTCCTGGCCCAAGGCCGCCGACTTCAAAGTGCTGACCTACAAGGACACCCTGGTCTACAGCTTCCGCCTCGGCCTGCCCCAACCGGTGGACCCGCGCAAGCAGGCGTTCCGTTTCTCCACCTACGAGGAAACCTACTACATCGACATCGATTTTCCCGACGACGGCGCCGTCAAGTTGATCGGCGACGGCTCGGCCGGCTGCCATGCCAAGATTTCGCCCGATTTGGACAACAAGCTGTATGGCGGAGTGGTTGTGCCGAAGAAGGTGGAGATCACATGCGACCCGTGACCAAAGGTGCGCTGCTGGCGCTGGCATTGGCGACCCTGCCGGCGCTCGCCCATGCCGGCCTGCTGCCGCCCCCCGCCCCGGTGCCCGGCGGCGAGTTGCCCGAGCCCCTGCGCTCGCTCGCCGCCTGGGGATTCGGCCTGCAGCGCCAGCTCAACGGCGAGATGCGCGCCCATCTGGCGGCGCTGAAGGAAGGCGGTTCCATCCAGCCGGCGCTGGCGCTGATGACCGCCGCCTTCCTGTACGGCGTCTTCCACGCCGTCGGGCCGGGCCATGGCAAGGTGGTGATCGGCTCGTGGCTGGTCAGCCGCCGGGCGCGGGTCACCTGGGGATTGGCCGCCTGCGGCCTGTCCGCCCTGGCCCAGGCGGTGGTGGCCATCGCCGTGGTCGCCGTCCTGGCCGGGCTGGCGGCGCTGGCGCCCAAGGACATCCTGGCCCAGGCGGCTTGGCTGGAGGTAGGCTCCTACGGTCTGATTGCCGCCATGGGGCTGGCCATGGGCTGGAACACCCTGCGCGGCCGCCACGCCTGCGGCCATGACCATAGCCATGACCACGGTCATGCCTGCTGCGGCCATGATCATCACCATCATCACCACGACGAGGCCGAGGACCGCCGCACCCTGTGGGCCATGGCCGCAGCCATCGGCTTCCGCCCGTGTTCGGGCGCCATCCTGGTGCTGCTGTTCACCCTGGCCAACGGCCTGTTCGCCGTGGGCATCGCCGCCACCTTCGCCATGGCGGCCGGCGTCGGCCTGACCGTCTCCGGCATCGGCCTGTCGGCCCTGGGGCTCAACCGCCTGCTGGACCGGGGTGCCGGGCGCTCCCGCCACGCCGACACCCTGCGCAAGGCCCTGTCCCTGGCCGGCGCCGGCGCCATCACCCTGATGGGCGTGGTGCTGCTGCTGGGCGCGGTGCAAGGCGGGGCGCCAGTGTTGACGGGTTGAACCGGAAGCACATTCCTACCGTCATGCCCGCGCTTGACGCGGGCATCCACGTGGCCCCGCCGGCCCTATTGTTACCTATGGATTTTCCGCGGTGACGTGTGGATCGCCGGGTCAAGCCCGGCGATGACGACAAGAAAGGGAACGTTCCGTTAATCGGCCACCCCCCTACCGAGCGTCCAGCCTGATCTCGATGCGGCGGTTCTTGGCTAAGGCATCCTCGGTGTCGGCCTTGTCCAGCGGCTGGAATTCGCCAAAGCCGGCGGCGGCGAGATGGCTGGCGGGGACGCCGTTGGCGGCCAGGGTCTTGACCACGGTGATGGCGCGCGCCGTCGACAGTTCCCAGTTGGAGGGGAAGCGGCCCGAGGCGATGGGACGCTTGTCAGTATGGCCGTCCACCCGCAGCACCCAGTTCACGTCCTTGGGAATCTGGGTGGAAAGCTCGTTGAGCGTCTTGGCCAGGGCGCGCACCTGCTCGATACCGTCCAGGCCCATCTCGGCCGAGGCGGTGTCGAACAGTACCTCGGACTGGAAGACGAAGCGGTCGCCCTCGACCCGGATGCCGGGGCGGTTGCCCAGCACCTGACGCAGCTTGCCGAAGAATTCCGAGCGGTAGCGCTGCAATTCCTCCACCTTGCTGGCCAGGGCCACGTTCAGGCGCTGGCCCAGATCGGCGATCTGCACCTTCTGGTCGGCGGCCACCTTCTCGGAAGCCTCCAAGGCGGCGGCGACGCGGGCCAGTTCGTTCTGAATCGCGGTGAGCTGCTGGTTGAGCAGGGCCGCCTCGGCGCGGGCGGCCAGGCTGGCGGTCTTCTCGCCGGCCAGGGCGTCGCCCTGCTCGGCCAACTGGGCCTCCAGCTCGGCCTTCAGCGCCGACAGCGCGGCCACGTCGTGCTCCAGCTTCTCGCGCTCGGCGTCGGAACTGGTGAGTTGGCCCGACAACTTGGAAACGTCGCCGCGCAGGGATTCGTTGGCCTTCTTCTCCAGGGACAATTGCTCCACCAGGGCGGCCATCTCGCGGCCCAGGCGGTCCAGCGCCCGCTCGCTGCCCGACAGGGCGTTGCCCAGGAAATACTGGGCCAGCACGAAGACTAGCAGCACGAAGATGATCACCATCAACAGGCCGGACAGAGCGTCGACGAAGCCCGGCCAGATGTCGACGGTGCGGCGGGCGCGGCGGCCGCCGATCATGCCCCGCCCTCCACGTCCTCGGCCACGGCGGCGATGGTGCGGGCCAGCAGCTTGAACTCGGAGCGCAGGCTCGGCGATCAGCTCGTCATGGCCGTGCGCGGTTTCATCCACCAGCCGCGCCAGGGCCACGTCCATGTTGCGGATATGGGTGCGGGTGGTTTCGTCCATGCCACCCTGAGCCCCGTCCGCCAGCTTGGCCAGCAGCGGCCGCATGTCCATCTGGGCCTCGCCCAGTTTGATCATCAGCGCCTGCTCGGCCCGCATGTGGTCGGTCAGGGTGGACAGCTTGTCGGTGAGCGAGCGGATGTTGGCATTGGTGGAGATGCGGCTTTCCTCGCCGCGCGCCATGATGCGCTGCAACTCGTCCAGGCTGTCGGCAGTCTGCTCCAGCAGCGCCTGGATGTAGGCGGGCACCGGCTGGTCGCCCTCGGCCGACAGGGTGCCGCCGCCCAGCTTGGTCTGGCCGGCCAGCCAGTCCTCCAGCTCGTTGTAGAAGGCGTTCTGCGCCTGTCCGGCCTGGAGGTCGAGGAAGCCCAGCACCAGCGAGCCGGCGAGGCCGAACAGCGAAGTGGAGAAGGCGGTGCCCATGCCGCCCAGCGGCGCCTCCAGCCCGGTCTTCAGCCGCTCGAAGGCGGCGGCTGCGTCGGAGCCCGACACCGACAGCGAGTTGATGACCTCGCCCACCGAACCGATGGTGCGCGACAGCCCCCAGAAGGTGCCCAGCAGACCCAGGAAGATCAGCAGGCCGACGAAATAGCGCGCCAGGTCGCGCCCCTCGTCCAGGCGGGCGGCGATGGAATCCAGCAGCGAACGCAGCGTCATGGCCGACAGGCTCATGCGGCCCTGGCGCTCGCCCAGCATGGAGGCCATGGGCGCCAGCAGGCGCAGCTTGCCGCCCGACAGCGCCGGCTGGCCGCGCCGCCAGCTTTCCAGCCAGTCCACCTCGGGCTTGAGCAGCAGCACCTGGCGGAAATTCATGACGATGCCCACCAGGAACACGCCGATGATCAGGCCGTTGAGGCCCGGATTGGCCATGAAGGCGTGGGACAGGCCCGGCGCCAGCACACCGGCCACGGCGGCGACGGCAGCCAGGAAGACGGCCATGCGCAGGAGATAGCGGTTGGGTCGGGTCATGAATGTGCTCCGGAAGTGGTCCGGTCATTGTTGGGATGGAATGTGTCCATTCCAGGGCGCAAACGGGCCATGAGCGAAGGACATAAGGATAGAAGGCGGGACGCGCCAGGGTAGACACCATGAACGTTGCTTGAACCAGCCGTTCAGAACCGGTTGCCGTGGCTTTTGCCATCCTGTGGTCAGCGATTGTTACCACGCAGGAGACATGCCATGAAACTTCCCGTCGCGCTGCTCGGCTTCGCCCTCGGGCTAGCCACCACCGCTGCCGCCCAAGCCGCCGAGCCCCCGCTGCCGGTCACCCACATCGTCTACAAGCTGGCCCAGGACGGCATCGCGGTGCGCTCGCTGGAGGCGGAGGACGGCGCCTACGAGGCGCGGGTCGAAGCCACCGACGGCACCATCGTCAAGGTGGGAATCGATCCGCAGACCGCCGAACTGACCGACGCCTACAGCCATGCGCGGGCCCGCAGGGCCCACGGCCCGGCGCCCAAGGTCAGCGCCGCCGAGGCCATCCAGGCGGTGGCCGCCACCGGTCACTGGGACGTGCGCGCCATCGAGTTCGAACGAGGTGCATGGGAGGTCAAGGCCGGCGACGACCAGGGCCGAATGGACAAGTTCCGGGTGGACGGCACCACCGGCAGCGTGCGCTGAAAAGAAAAGCCGCATGGTCGAAGGGCCATGCGGCTTTTCATGAGGCGCTTCCGATTCCGGTCAGCGGGCGACCAGCACCGCGTCGACACGATCGGCCGGGCCGGAACCTTCCATCTTGTTACCCAGGGCGCGCACTTCGATGCGGGTGGAGCGCACCCCTTGCTCCATCAGGTACTTGCGCACTTCCAGGGCACGCGACAGCGACAACCGGCGCGCCTTGGAGGCATTGGCGTCGTCCCCCTCGGCATAGGCCAGCAGTTGCAGGCCCAGCCCGTCATCCTTCTGCATGCGCTTGACCAGGCGGTCCAACTCGGCGTGAACGGCATCGGGCAGGCGCGAGCTGTCGGTGGCGAACAGCACCGACAAGGTGTCGTTCTTGGCCGAAAGCGGCTGGGCGGGGGCGGAAACCGGAGCGGACGGCAGTGAGGCCAGCTGCGCCGGCTCGGGCGTCTTGATCACCGCCGGTGCGGGCGGCGGGGTCAGCGCCGTGGCGGGCAATTCCACCTTCGGCGGCGGGGGCGGCGTCAGCGCGGCGGGGGGCAACTCGGCCTTGGGCGCCGGGGCGGGTTCAGCCTTGGCGGGTGTCGGAACCGGAGCGGGAGCCGGGGCTGCCGGCGGCTCCGCCTTGGCGGTCTGGACCGGCGCCGGGGCGGCGGGCTTGGGCACCTCGGGCAGAGCGACCTGCGGGCCGGTGCTGGCCGGCACCGGCGCGGTGGCGGCCTTGGGCGCCTCCACCGGGGCGACCTGCGGTTTGGGCGGCACCGGCGGCTGGGACGAGCCGTGGGGAACGTCCACCGGCTTCACCTCGGCCGAGGCTTCCTGCACGGGCTTGCCGGAGGACTGCACCAGATCGGCCATGGGCGCGGCCTTGGCGGAAGCCTGCTGCACCGGACTCTTCTTCGGCTTGGCGGCAGCCACCGCCTTGCCCTTGGCGGCCACCTTGCCGCCCGGTTGGTAGGGGCGAAATTGGACGCCCTTGGTCTTGCCGGCACCCGGCTGGGCCAGGGCGACGCGGTTCTCGGGCGGCAGTTCGCCCTTCAGCAGGTCGGCCAGGGTGGGCTGGCGGCCCAGGCTGTCAAGCACTGCCCAGTTGACCTCGACGCTGGGGGCGCCGGAACCGCCGATCACCACCTGCGCGGAAGCCGGCAGGGCCATCACGCCGAACAATGCGCCAAACGCCAGAACTCGCCAATTTGCCCGCATCATGGGACGGAATCCCCTGCCACTATCAATTCTTGCGCAAGACTAACCGATGCGGAGTCGCGCCACAACAACGCGTTGCCGAAAACGACACAGGCGTTGCACAGATGTCACAGGCTGAGCCAAGAAAAGGCGGATGAGGGGACGACAAAAGCAACGGGCGGGATACTTTCGCTCCCGCCCGTGACATTCTTTCAGCAAATGAAGCCGCGTCGCGGCAGGGTGATCAGTCGCGCGCCTTCTTGAGCAGCGAGACCAGTTTGGCTTGCAGTTGGTCGTTGGCGGCGACCAGACCGCCGGTGGACAGCATGTCGTTCTTGCCGTCCACGTCGGTGACGTAGCCGCCCGCCTCGCGCACCAGCACGATGCCGGCGGCGATGTCCCACGGCTTCAGGCCGTGTTCCCAATAGCCGTCGCAACGGCCGGCGGCCACATAGGCCAGGTCGAGGGCGGCCGAGCCGAAGCGGCGCACGCCGGCTGTGGCTTCCATCACCGCCACCAGCTCCTTGATGAAGACCTCCTGGCCGGGGCGTCCGCGATGGGGGATGCCGGTGGTCAGCACCGCATCCTCCAGCTTGCGCCGGGCCGAGACGCGCAGGCGCCAGTCGTTCAGATAGGCGCCACCGCCCTTCTCGCCATGAAACATGGAATCCGAGATGGGCTCGTAGACCACGCCGGCGATCAGCTCGCCGTCACGCTCCAGGCCGATGGAGATGGCGAAATGGGGAATGCCGTGGATGAAGTTGGTGGTGCCGTCGATGGGGTCGATGATCCAGCGGTGGCTCTTGTCCTCGCCAGCCACCTCGCCGCCCTCCTCCAGCAGGAAGCCGAAGCCGGGACGGGCCTTCTTCAGCTCCTGGCGCAGCACCTTCTCCGCCTGCAGGTCGGCCGAGGTGACGAAATCCGAGGTGCCCTTCATGGACACCTGCAGCTTCTCGACCTCGCCGAAGTCGCGCACCATGCCACGGCCGGCCTTGCGCGCGGCCCCCATCATCACGTTGAGAATGGCGGAACGGACGATCACGGCGGAAACTCCTTGGCTTCAAAAAGACGAGGCCGCTCCCCGAGCACGACGCCCCGGGAGCGGCCATTTCACCACAAAGCGGCTTACTTGGCGCGCTCGACGTAGGAACAGTCGCCGGTGTTGACGATGATCTTCTCGCCCTCGGCGATGAACGGCGGCACCAGGATCTTCAGGCCGTTCTCCAGTTTGGCGGGCTTGTACGAGGACGACGCGGTCTGGCCCTTGACCACCGGATCGGCCTCGACCACCAGCATGGTCACCTTTTCCGGCAGGGACACCGACACCGGCGAGCCCTCGATGAAGTCCACGGCGACCTGCATGCCGTCCTGCAGGAAGGCGGCGGAATCGCCCAGCACATCCTTGGCCAGGCTGAACTGCTCGAACGATTCCTGGTCCATGAAGGTCAGATTGTCGCCGTCGACGAAGAGGAAGGTGCAATCCTTCTCTTCCACGTTGCACTTCTCGACGGTGTCGGCGGTGCGCCAGCGCTCGTTGGTCTTGGTGCCGGTACGGATGTCGCGCATTTCGACGGTGATGAAGGCGCCGCCCTTGCCGGGCTGGACGATGGCGGTCTTCAGCACGGCCCACTGGCGGCCGTTGTGCTCGATGATGTTGCCGACGCGAATCAGGTTGGCATTGATCTTCATGGGATTAAATCTCTGAGGGCTGACGGAAATTGGCGCGGAACCTAGCAGGTTGGGTGCCGGATGGCAACCGCAAGCCCTCATCGGGGCGGATATGCGTGCTTGCCGCCTCGCCAATCCGTCACCTCGCCGTTCTCGCCGTCCCAGAATTGCGGGGTCAGCGGCACCTTGCCGGCGCCGCCGGGAATATCGAGCACATAGGTGGGCTGGGCGATGCCGGTCAGGCGGCCGCGCAACTGCCGCACGATCTCCTGCCCCTCGGCGATGGACAGGCGGAAATGGGCGGTGCCGCGGGCGAGGTCGGGGTGGTGCAGGTAATAGGGCCGCACCCGGTTGCGCACCAGGGCGCGGAACAGTTCCTCCAGCACCTCGGCGCTGTCGTTGACGCCCTTGAGCAGCACCGTCTGCGACAGCAGCGGCAGACCGGCCTCGGCCAAACGGCGCAGGCCCTTGCGGGCGGCAGGCGACAGCTCGCGGGGATGGTTGGCGTGCACCGACACCCACACCGCCAGGTCGGAATCCGGGGCCGGCTTCAGCGCGCCGGCCAGCGCCGGGGTGATGCGCTCGGGCTCGGCCACCGGGATGCGGGAATGGAAGCGCAGCACCTCCACGTGGCGCAGGCGGCCGACACGGGCCACCAGATCGGCCAGACGGTTGGGCGGCAGCATCAGCGGATCGCCCCCGGTCACCACGATCTCGCGCACCTCGGGGCGGCCGGAGACATAGGCCAGCGCCTCGTCCATCTCGGCCGCCGACAGGGTGCCGTCGGCATCGCCCACCGCCTCGCGGCGGAAGCAGAAGCGGCAATAGACCGGGCAGACCATGATGGGTTTCAGCAGCACCCGGTCCGGGTAGCGGTGGACGACGCCCTTCACCGGGCTGTAGGCTTCGTCGCCGATGGGGTCGGCCCGTTCCTCGGGCACGGTCGCCAACTCGGCGATGCTGGGGACGAACTGGCGCGCCACCGGGTCATGGGGATCGGCCGGGTCGATCAGGTCGACCACGGCGGGGGTCAGGGCGATGGCGGTACGCTCCGCCACCCGCTCAAGTGCGGGGCGGCTGTCGGCGGCGACCAGCCCGGCAGCGACCAGTTCGGCGGGCGTGCGCAGGGAACGGCGACGGATGGGATCGGGTTCGGAAGACATCTCGGAAATCTCGCGCGTCATCCCGGCCGCAGCGTAGCGAAGAGCCGGGATCCATGGTAGTGCACCGCCATGGACCCCGGCTCGCGCTTCGCTTGGCCGGGGTGACGAATCCAGAAAAGCAGCGGAGCATACGGAAAACTCGATGACAGGCAAAGAGTGGTGGCGGCCGGAAGTCTTCGCAAGCCGCCGGGACAATCTGGTCAGGCGCCAGCGCGTGCTGGCGGCGGTGCGCGGTTTCTTCGCCGAGCGGGACTTCGCCGAGGTGGAGACCCCCTGCCTGCAGGTCAGCCCCGGCTTGGAGCCGCACCTGAAAGCCTTCGCCACCCAATTGGAAGACGCCTGGGGCAACCCGCCCGCGACCCTGTACCTGCACACCAGCCCGGAATTCACCATGAAGAAGCTGCTGGTGGCGGGCGTCGAGCGGCTGTACCAGATCGCCCGGGTGTTCCGCAACGGCGAGCGTTCCGCCACCCACCATCCCGAGTTCACCATGCTGGAATGGTATCGGGCCGGCGGCACCATCGGCCAACTCATGGACGACACCGAGGAACTGGTGCGCGCCTGCGCCCGCGCGGCCGGCGCCAGCCATCTGGTCTTCCAGGGCCGGGTGTGCGACCCGTTCCTGCCGTGGCGGCGCCTATCGGTGGCCGAGGCGTTCTTCGACTATTGCGACATGGACGTGCTGGCCACCGCCCCCGATCCGTGGAACCCCGACCGCACCCTGATCGCCGCCGAGGCCCGCCGCCTGGGCATCTCGGTGTCCGAGGGCGACCGCTGGGACGACATCTTTTTCAAGATCATGCTGGACCGCATCGAACCCCATCTGGGCTTCGGCGTGCCGGTCATCCTGCATTCCTATCCGGTGTCCATGGCGGCGCTGGCCCGCCCCTCGACCGCCGATCCCCGGGTGGCCGAGCGCTTCGAAGCCTATGGTTGCGGCGTGGAATTGTGCAACGCCTTCGGCGAGCTGACCGACGCCGCCGAGCAGCGCCGCCGCTTCCAGGCGGACATGGATTTGAAGCAGGCGCTGTACGGCGAGCGCTACCCCATCGACGAGGACTTCCTGGCCGCCCTGGCCGCCGGTATGCCCGATTCGGCGGGCATCGCCCTGGGGCTGGACCGGCTGGTGCTGCTGCTGTGCGGCGCCGACAGCCTGGACGAGGTGCTGTGGGCGCCGGTGGCGAACCCTACGGGCTGACCACCACCGCCCATCGCGTCCGGTATTGGCTTAAATCAGGGGCATGTCAGCAGGAGCTGTGGGTAATCCACCCGTTTGGTTTACGTCATGGCCGGGCCTGACCCGGCCATCCACGCGCGTCCATCGGCAACGTGCCGGACGGCACCGCGTGGATGCGCGGATCAAGTCCGCGCATGACGGCTGTTGTTGGTGGTGAAAAGCCCTCATGCTGCCATGCATGGCCGAGTCCGAGTGCCCCCCCCCAACAGCCCGCGCATACATACCCTAAATCAAATCCGCCAGGGTCTTGCGGTCGAGCACGCCGAGGAAGGCGTCCAGGGCTTCATCGACAATGCCGGCCAGCTTGCACGCCGGGACCGGGCAGGTGCATCCCGGCTCGCTGCAGGGCAGCAGCGCCAGGTTCTCTTCCTGCCGCATCAGGCGTCCCAGGTTGATGGCCTGGGGATCGCAGGCCAGCAGCAAGCCGCCGTTCTTGCCCCGCACGGTGGACAGGTAGCCCAGTTCGGCCAGGCGGCGGACGATCTTCTTCAGGTGTTCGGAGGAGATGCCGTAGAAATCCGCCACCTCGCGCACGGTGACGACGCGCTCCCGGTTCCCCGCCAGGTAAAGCATCAGGCGCAGGGAGTAGTCGGTGAACTGGGTGATCTTCATGATGGCTCCGCAGTGGAGATGCGACCATACACCCCAAGTTGGGATGATCGCTCAAGAACTTGCATCACCAGCGCCGGCAGCGGCTGGCGGTCGCCGGCGACCGCCAGTTCCTCGATGCGCGACAGCAAGGTGAACAAGGTGGTTTCGCCGAACATGGCGGCCTTGCCGCGCATGGCATGGGCGTGTTCGGCCAGGATGGCGACATCGCCTTCGGCGAGCTCGCGCAGGCGGGCGGCGTCCTTTTCCATCTCGGCCACGAACAGGGGCAGCATGTGCTCCAGCCCCTCGGGGATGTCCGGCGGCGGCGGCAAAGAGGCCATGGATGCGTCTCCGGGCAGCAACGCCGCCAGGGCGGCGATGAGCGCCGGGCGGTCGATGGGTTTGGCGAGAAAGACGGTGAACCCCGCCTCGGCCGCGGCCTGGCGGTCGGCGGGGGCGGCTCCGGCCGACAGCGCGGCCAGCGGCAAGGCCGGCAGCCCCAGTTCAGCCTCGCGGCGGCGGATGGCCCGCGCCACTTCGAAACCATCCAGTCCGGGCATGCGCAGGTCCAGTACCGCCAGGCCGTAGCCGCCGGCCGCGACCTTGGTCACCGCCTCCAGCCCGTCGCCCGCCTCCACCACCACCGCCCCAGTGCCGGCCAGGAATTCGCGCAGCACCAGCCGGTTCAACTCCACGTCGTCGGCCACCAAAACCCGGGTCCCGGGCGGCAGCGAGTGAAGAGGCGCCGACGGCGCCGACGACGGCTCGCAGGGGGCGAGGGGCAGTTCGCACCAGACGGTGGTGCCCTCTCCCAGTTGGGACACGGCTCCCACCGAGCCACCCATCAGTTCGGCCAGACGGCGGCAGATGGCCAGACCGAGCCCCGAGCCGCCATGGCGGCGGCGGATGGAGCTGTCCACCTGGGTAAAGGTCTCGAAGATGTCGCCCAGCCGGTCGGCCGGGATGCCGCAGCCGGTGTCGGCGACGGTGAAACGCAGCCCCTGGTCGCCCGGTGCGATGGACAGGGCGATGTGGCCGGCGCGGGTGAACTTGGCGGCGTTGCCGAGGAAATTGAGCACGATCTGGCGAATGGCCCCCACGTCGCCGCGTACGGCCTCCGGCAGGCCTGGCGCCACCTCCAGCCGGAACTCCAGTCCCTTGTCGGCCGCCTGCGCCCGCGCCAGGGCCGCCAACTCCTCGGCCAGATCGCGCGGGCGGAACGGCTCGGGGTTGAGTTCCAACCGCCCCGCCTCAATGCGGGACATGTCCAGGATGTCGCCGATCAGGCGGGTGAGATGCTCGGCGGTCCGCCGCAGCAGGCCGACATAATGACGCTGCCGCTCGTCCAGCCCGGTGGATTCCAGCAATTCGGTCAGCCCGGCCCAGCCGTGCAGCGGCGTGCGGATTTCATGGCTCATCACCGCCAGGAATTCGGACTTGGCGGAGGAAGCCTGCTCGGCCTCGGCCTTGGCCCGCTCCAGCGAGGCGGTGCGCTCGAGCACCTTGTCCTCCAACGCGCGGTTCAGCGCCGCCAGCCGCTCCGACGCCTGCCGCTCGGAGCGGAACAGGCGCAGCGCCAGGGCGGCGCAATAGGCGACGGCGAAGGAGGCGAAGCCCAGCGGCGTCAGGTCGGTGGTGTTGATCACCCGAAGATAGTGCAGCGAATCGTTGATGACGCTGGCGGCGAACAGCAGGCTGCCGGCCAGTACCCAGCCGGCACCGAAGCGGCGGCGGTGCCACGCCGCCACCAGCACCACCGTCCCCAGCAGCGGGGTCAGCAGGACCAGCGCCTGGAAGGGATCACGCCAGCGCGTATAGGTTTCCGGCCCGGTAGCCAACACCACCGCCACCATCACCCCCGACACCGCATAGGCCGGCCAGGCCAGCTTGCGCGGCGCCTCGACGGGGAACAGGGCCCGCAGGAAGCTGAAGTAGATGCCGGGGAAGCCGTACATGGAGATGTAGGCGGCCGGCAGATACCATATGTCGGCCCGCACGTCCTGGCCGGTCAGCGTGTATAGCTGGCCGACGGCAAAGGTGCGCCAGGCCACCAGCGCGGTAAAGAGCGCGAACACCAGGAACACCGTTTCACGCTTGCCGCCCAGCCAGAAGGCGGGTAGCAGCAGCATGACCATGCCCAGCGCGCCGAAGGCCAGCAGCGGCACCGCCTTCAGCCGCATCTGCTCGGCCTGGAACGCCACGGCGGAGCCCACGCGCACCGCCCGCACCACACCGCCTTCGAAATGATGGAAGTTGGAGACGTCCAGGGCCAGTTCCACCTGCCGCGCCCCCGCCGGCAGCAGCACCAGCAGGCGCTGGAGAACGGGCACCTCGCCGGCACGGTCATCGGCCGGGCGGCCACTGCCCCCCACCTCCCTTCCGTCGATCAGGACGCGGACGGCGCTGGTGATATCGGGAGCGCTGAGCGCCAGCGGCGGCCCACCCGGCGGCAGCTTGAGGGTCAGCGAGAGGGTGTGGCGGCCAAGAGCGGAGAGTCCGACCCGGTTCCACGGCGCGGGCTGGACCACCAGACGGTCCCCGTCCACGCGCCATTCGCCGACCAGGTCCACCGCCCCCAGACGGTCGAAGTCCCAGCCGCTGAGGTCGGCCACGCCGGCAACCGCGCGCGGTACGGTCTGAGCGTGCCCGGCCGGAACACCCGCGAACGGCAGGAATGCGACGAGAACCGTCAGGAGCATTAGGAAGCGGCGCATCGCCCGTTTTCGCAGGCGACAAGCACGGCTGTCAAATCGGGTGTAGACCCTATCCGCGGGACAGACGCTCCGCCGCCGCCTCCACCAAAAGCCGGCGCTTGTCGTACAAGACGGCGGTTCGCGCGGTTTCCCTATCGACCACGTCCCCGCGCGCCGTGGAAGGCGAACCGCCGTAAGGCGGGGCAGGATCATATTCCAGACCCAGCTGAACGGCTTCGGCCCAACCGCTGCCGGCCATCAGCCCACCCAAGGTCAACGCGAAGTCGATGCCGGCGGTAACGCCGCCGCCGGTGACGATGTTGCCGTCCACCTCCACCCGCCGGCCCGAAGGTTGCGCACCGAACCGGGTCAGCAGATCCCGGTAGCGCCAGTGACAGGCGGCCCGCCGGCCGCCCAGCAAGCCAGCGGCACCGAGCAAAAGCGAACCGGTGCATACCGAGGTGACGTAGCGGACGGCCGGGGCCACGTGGCGCAGGAAGCCCAGGACGTGTTCATCCGCCAGCAAGGCGTCCACGCCGGCTCCGCCGGGAACACAGAGCAGGTCCAACGGCGGACAGGCATCGAAGGTGTCGGTGGGCGAGAACCGCAGGCCGCATTCGGCGGCGACCGGGTCCAAATCCTTCCACAGCAAATGAGAGGAAGCACCCGGCAGGTAGGACAGCACCTGCAGCGGCCCCGCGAGATCCAGCAGGTTCAGCCGGGGAAAGACCAGGAATCCCATATGCATGGCGGCCTCTGCCTTCCTGTGCGGCTGCATCGTAGCACAGCCCGCCGACGTTCAGAATGCCGTTACGCCGCCTTAACCCGACAGAGGAAGTCGCCGACGATCCGTCTGGCTCCTCCGTGCGGGTCGTCAGCTGCCGCGCCGCCGTAAGCACCGTCGAGGCGGCGGCATCCGTCGCCACCGCCGCCGTCTCCACCTCGGCGATGGTTTCCGTCACCGCCTGCACGCCGGCTGCCGCCTGGTTGACATTGCTGGAAATCTCAGCGGTGGCGGCGCCCTGTTCTTCCACGGCGCTGGCGATGGTGGAGGAAATCTGATTGATCTGCGCGATGGTACCGGAAATGCCGCCGATACTGTCCACCGCCTCGCCGGTAGCCGCCTGCACCGCGGCAACCTGGGCGACGATGTCCTCGGTGGCGCGCGCGGTCTGATTGGCCAGCCCCTTGACCTCGTTGGCGACCACGGCGAAGCCCTTGCCGGCCTCGCCGGCGCGCGCCGCCTCGATGGTGGCGTTCAGCGCCAGCAGGTTGGTCTGCTCGGCGATGGCGGTGATCATGTCCACCACCTCGCCGATGCGTTGGGCGGCCTCGGCCAGGCCGCGCACCTTGGCGTTGGCCCGCGCACTGTCATCGGCTGCCGTGCGCACCACGTCGGACGCCTCGTGGGTACGCCGGGCGATCTCCGAGATGGAGGCGCTCAGTTCCTCGGTAGCCGAAGCCACCGTCTGCACGTTGGCCGAAGTCTGCTGGGCCGCCGCCGCCCCGCTGGTAGCCTGCGCCTGGGCACGGCCGGCGGTATCGGTCAGCGTGGTGGCGGTATCGGACAGGGATTGGGCCGCCGTGCCGAGGTCGCCGACCACGTGGGAAATTTCGGCCTCGAAGTCGCGGGCCATGGTCTCGATGGCGGCGGCACGGGCCTGCCGCCTGGCCTGTTCCGCCGCCTCGCGCGCAGCCAACTCGTCGGCCTGAACCATGCTGTCGCGGAAGACCTCCACCGCCCGGGCCATGGCGCCGATCTCGTCGTGGCGGCGGGTATCGGGAACCGCCACCGTCAACTCGTGCGCCCGCAGGCGGTCCATCACATCGGTCATGGCCCGGATGGGGCCGGCGATGAACCGGCTGGCGATCCGCCATGACACCAGGGTCCCCACCAGCACGCCGCCCAGCAGCACCGACAGACTGACCGCCCGCGCCCAGCCATAGCTCGTCACCAATCCGTCGGTATGCTCCTGGATGCCGTCGGCGTTGACCGTGGCGAAGCGCTCGATCTGGGCGTTCAGGGCCTGGCGGCTCTTGCGATTGGCGTCGTTGTCGCCGAATTCCCGCGCGGCCTCCGCCCCTTGGCCGCGGCCCAGGCGGATCATCTCGCGGCGAAAGGCGATGAATTGCCGTGCCGCCTCGTTCAGCTTGGCGAAATCATCGCGGTGCCCTGGCAGGATCAGCGGCTCCCATTCCCGCAATCGCTCCTCCAGCCGGTCCAGGCTGGCGAGCATGGGCTTGGCGTATTTCTCCACCTCGTCCCCGGAGCGGGCCATGTAGATGCCCCGCGAATCCATCACCACCGACAGAACCAGGGCATTGACGCGCTCGCCCAGCAGGGCGCGGTTGGCGGCATCGCGCATCTCTTCCGCCTCGTGCATGAAGCTTCCGAGCATGGTCAGGCCGATGATCCCAACGGTCCCGGCGACCACCGCCATCAAGGCGACGATGAGGTAGATCTTGGCGGCAATTCCGAAGCGAGGCATGGCCGGCCCCCCTTTGGTAAGACCGATAATACTAGCGCTTAATTAGCCACCACTAAAGATGTCGAAAAGATGGAGAAAGGCTGACTCCGTCGCAGGAACAATTATATCTGCTACGCGTATCCATCCCGCACGAAATCACGGAACCGGTCGGCCGCCAGCGGCGGGCTGAAGCGATAGCCCTGGACCTGGTCGCACCCGCGCTCGGCCAGGAACGTCATCTGCTCGGCCGTCTCGACGCCTTCGCCGACGATCTGCATGCCGAGGGAATGCCCGAGCGCGATGATGGCCTCGATCAGGCGGGCATCGTCGCCGTCGTTGAGCGCACCGGCGACGAACGAGCGATCCACCTTGAGGATGTCCACCGGGAAATGCTTCAGATAGCTGAGCGAGGCATAGCCGGTGCCGAAATCGTCCACCGCGATCTTGGCGCCCAGGTCGCGGATGCGGCGGATCTTGCCCAGAACCTCCTCACCCGAGGCCAACAGCAGGCTTTCGGTGATCTCGACGGTGACCAGGCCGGCGGGCAGGCCGGTGACCTGCAACGCCCGCTCCAGCGCTCCGGCGATGTCGCCCTGCTGCACCTGGCGCGGCGACACGTTGATGGCGATGCGCAAGGGGTGGTCCGCCAGGGCGCGCCACCCGGCCGCCTCGCGGCAGGCGGCGGTCAGCAGCCAGTCGCCGATGGGCAGGATCAGGCCCATTTCCTCGGCCAGGGGGACGAACTGCTCAGGGCTGATGGCGCCCAGATAACGGTTGTGCCAGCGCAGCAGCGCCTCGGCGCCGGCGACCCGGCCCGAGGGCACGTCGATCACCGGCTGGTAAACCAGGGTGAACTCGTCGTGCTCCAGCGAATCCGACAATTCGCTGGCCAACCGCGAGCGGGCCTGGGCTCGGGCGTCCATGCTGGGGGTGAAGAAGCGGAAGGTGTTGCGCCCGGCATCCTTGGCCTTGCGCAACGCACTGGTGGAGTTGCGCATCAGCGCTTCCACGTCCTCGCCGTCGCCCGGCCAAAGGCTGATGCCGATGGAACACGAGATAAGGATCTGGTGGGCCTCCACCAGGAAGGGCTCGGCCAGGCATTCCAGCAGGGCGCGCACCACCTGCTCCACCTCCTCCACCGTCTCGATGGCGGTCAGCACGGCGGTGAACTCGTCGCCGCTGAAGCGAGCCAGGGTATCGCCCTTGCGCAAGGCGCTCTGGAAACGGCGCGCCGCCTCCTCCAGCACCTTGTCGCCGATGGTATGGCCCAGCGTGTCGTTGATGTTCTTGAACCCGTCCAGGCCCAGGAACAGCAGCGCCGCCCGCTTGTTGCCCCGCCCGGCCTGCACCAGCCCCTGCAGCAGGCGGTCGAGGAACAGCGACCGGTTGGGCAGCTTGGTCAGCGGATCGAAATTGGTCTGCTGCCACAGCTTCTCGGCGGTGTCGCGCGCCTCCGAGATATCCCGGAAGATGCCGATGTGGCGGCGGATGCGGCCGTGGCCGTCCCGCTCGGTGGCGATGGACAGCCAGGCCCGGTAGATCTCGCCGTTCTTGCGGCGATTGTACAATTCGCCTTCCCAGCGGCCCTGGCGGGACACGTCGCCCCACATCTTCTCGAAGAAGGTCTGGTCGTGCAGGCCCGAACGCAGGCAGCGCGGTGTCTGGCCCATCACTTCGGACGGTGCGTAGCCGGTCACCACGGTGAAGGCGGGATTGACGGCCAGGATACGGTTGTCGGCATCGGTAACCATGATGCCTTCCGCCGCCATGTCGAAAACCGCCCGAAACAGGCGCAGTTCCGCGTTCTCACGCTCCAATTCGGCTGTCCGCCCCAACCCGTCGCAGTCACTCTGCGCCAACACAGCCTCACCCGAAAGTCGTAAACATTCACAGGATAGCGGCAGCGGACGGCGATGCAATACCGGATCGTGCGTATCCTCACCGCCATGCCGAAGGTCGCCCGACTTCCGTGCAGATGACGCCCATGCTTAAGAAATAGGCGGACACACCTTGCTCCGGAAAGGGTTCGGCCCCATCATGAAAGAGTGAACGGGGGCGGACGGCACGCCGCCTCGGACGGACAGCCTTCACTCTCCTCTTGGAACAACCGCGCGGTTCTCTGAACCGCGCGGCTTCCATTTGGGCCTCAGGCGGCCCATAGCAGTAGCGCCACCAACTGGGGCGCCACCACGCGCATCACCATCACCAGCGGATAGACGGTGGCGTAGGCCAGGATGGGCGCTTCCGACGAGGACAGCCCCTGGGCGAAGGCCAGGGCCGGCGGATCGGTCATGGAACCGGCCAGCACGCCGCACAGCGACAGATAATTGGTGCGGGTCAGCAGATAGCCGCCGATGCCCACCACCAGCAGCGGCACCAGGGTGACCAGGGCGCCGAAGGCCATCCAGCGCAGGCCATCGCCGTGCAGCAGCGTGTCGACGAAGCCGGTGCCCGACTTGACGCCCACCGCCGCCAGGAACAGGGCGATACCGAAATCGCGCATCATGTGGTTGGCCGGCGGCGGCATGAACCATACCAACGGTCCGACATGGCCCAGGCGGGACAGCACGATGGCCACCACCAGCGGGCCGCCCGCCAGACCCAGTTGGACCGGCGCCGGCAGACCCGGCAGGACGATGGGCAGCGAACCCAGCAGCATGCCCAGCGCGATGCCGATGAAGATGGGGATCATCTGGGTTTCCAGCAGCGCCTTGGACCGGTTGCCCACCAGGGCCGCCACCGCCGCGAAGCTCTGCGGGTCGCCCACCGCCGTCAGGATGTCGCCGAACTGCAGCTTGAGATGGGCACCGGGCACCAGGTCCAGGCCACCGCGGCTGACGCGGCTGATCACCACGTTGTGGTTGGCACGGAAGTTCAGTTCGCCCAGCGACTTGCCCAGCACGGCCGAATGGGTCACCACCATGCGTTCCCACGCCACGTCGGTGGTTTCCATGGCCTTGAGGTCGATGTCGGCAATGGGACCGATCAGGCGCTTCAGCCGCTCCAGCTTGTTGCGCGGTCCCACCGCCAGCACCACGTCGCCCTCGGCCAGCACGTCCTCGGCGCTGACCACGTGCTGGGTGCCGTCATGCAGCACCCGCGACAGCACCACGCCCATCTCCTTGAGCTCTTCCAGCTCGCGCAGCTGGCAGCCCACGACGGCCGGGTTGCGCACCACCACGTTGACGGTTTCGACGGCGGTGTAGCCGGCGGCGCGGGCGGCCTCGAACTCCTTGGCGGCGGTCTTGGCGTTCAGCCCGAACGCCACCCGCACCAGCAGCATGCTCAGCAGGATGCCGACGATGCCGAACGGATAGGCGACCGCGTAGGCTTGGCCCAGCACCGCCCCGGCGCCGCTGACGTTCAGATCGGACAGCACCTGCTGCGCCGCCGCCAGAGACGGGGTGTTGGTCACCGCCCCCGACAGGATACCCAGCGCCGCCGGCAGTTCGATGCCCCCCAGCACGTGCACCGCCACCGCAGTCAGGGTGCCGGTGAGCACGATGGCGACGGCCATCAGGTTGAGCGCCAGCCCGTCCTTCTTGAAAGCCTCGAAGAAGCCGGGACCGACCGAGACGCCGATGGCATAGACGAACAGCACCAGGCCGAACTCGCGGGCAAAGCCCAGCATGGTGGCATCCATCCCGATGCCAAAATGGCCGAAGGCGAGGCCGGCAAACAAAGCGCCGCCCACACCCAGTTTAACCCCACCGATCTTGATCTGGCCGAGGCCCAATCCCAACGCCGCGACTGCCGACAACACCAGCAGCGCCTGCGCCACACCGTGCAAATGCATGCCTTACCCCCCTTTGCATTGCGCGATGGTCGGGCAGGTCCTTTGACGGCGCAAGTTAAAACTAATGGTCGGGCGGCGTCAGCGCGCCGCCGGGAATTGCGCTCCGGCCCTGCAGCGGGGGCGCACCTCATGGGCGCAGGGGCGGAAATTCAGGTCCTTGTCCAGGCACACCCGCACCTCGCTGGCCTGGCGCCCCCGGCACACCACCGCCAGCCCCTTGCGGTCCAGGCCGGGATTGGCGGCGATGAACAGCTTCTCCACCTGTTCCACGCTCATGGTCTGGGCCTGCTCGGGCGCCTGGAACGGCCTGGGGATGCGCACTCGCTCGAAGGCCTGCCGGGTCTTGCTGAAATACTCGGCCGGCGCGGCGCCGTCGCAGGTGCCGTGGCGCGACCATTCGTGCTGGATCAGCTTGCGGCTGGGCATCACCGGCAGCATGTCCTCGACCACTCGCCCCGGCAGTGGTTGGGGGGCGGCGCATTCGGCCGGATAGCCGCCCTTGGAGTATTGCGGCCATAGGCCGTGCACCACGAAGCCGTACCGGCGCTGGCCGCCGCACTGCTCGCCATCGGCCTTACCGACCTTGCCGCCGCACCAGGTGGGCGACCACGACAGCGACAGGATATAATAGTCGAACTGCCCGGCCACGGCCTTCTCGCGCGCCCAGGCGGGCGACAGGGACAGCACCAGCAGGGTCAGGGCGACGGCGAAGCGGCGCATGGCGGCGTTCCTTGGCAGCGATGAAGCGCGGCGATGGTGGCACAAGGCGGCGCGCCTGCAAAGGCAGCCCTGCGCAGGCCGGGGGTGCTCATCCGCCATGGATCAGGCAACGCCCAGGTGGCGGAGCTTGTCGGGGTTGGTGATCAGGAATACCCGGCGGAGGGCGCCCTCGGCGGCGTGGAAGCAGAGCGCACCGTGGAGCCTGCCCGCCCACCCGGGTGAGGAACCCGGGGCCGCCGTTGACGACCACGGGCTCCAGGCTGAGCGGACCGGCCATCTTGCGCTGGATGCCGATGAGGAAGCGGGCGATGCGGTCGGCACCGAAGATGGGGTTGAGCGCGCTGCGCACGCGGCCGCCGCCGTCCGAGATCAGCACCGCGTCCTCCTCCAGCAGGGCGACGATGGCGGCATAGTCGCGCGCCAGGCTGGCACGGGCGAAGGAATCGGCCAACGCCGCCAGATCGGCCGAAGGAGCGGCGAAGCGGGCGGGGCCGGCCACCGCTTCGCGGGCGCGGCGCATCATCTGGCGGCAGCCGGTGATGGTCTTGCCCAGGATGCCGGCGATCTCGGCGTAATCCAGGTCCATGGCCTCGCGCAGCACGTAAACGGCGCGCTGGTCCGGCGTCAGTCGCTCCAGCAGGTGCAGGAAGGCCAGCGACATCTCGCCGGGCAGGTCGATCTCGGCCTCGTCCAGCACCGCCGGCTCGGGCAGCCATTGCCCCACATAGGCGTCGCGGGCGCGGCGGACGGCACGCAGCCGGTCCAGCGCCAGCCGGCTGACCAGGGTGGTCAGGAAGGCCTCGGGCACGCGCACCGCCTGGGCGTCGATGGCGCTCCAGCGCAGCCAGGCGTCCTGCACCACGTCGTCGGCGTCGGTCAGCGAACCCAGCAGGCGATAGGCCAGCCCGCGCAGCCGCGGCCGCAGGGCGGTAAACGGGAGCAGATGGTTGTCGTTGGCGACGGCGACGGTCATGGCGTCCCCAGCATGGCCTCCGGCGAGGCTGGTGGGAAGCCCCGCCGGATGGATGGGTCAGGCCGCCTGGGCGGATTCGCGGTGGAAGGCGATGCCGGCGCGGTTCCAGGCATTGACCACCGCCACCATCATGGTCAGCTCGCCGATGCCGGCGCGGTCGAAATGCTGGCCCAGCTGGGCATGCAGGTCGTCGATCTGGTCCTTGCGCCGCTCGGTCAGGGCCTCGGCCCAGGCCAACGCCGCCTTCTCGTCGGGGGTGAACAGCGGCGATTGCCGCCAGCCGGCCACCGCCGCCAAACGCTCGTCGGTCTCGCCGTCGCCGCGGGCCCAGCCGGTATGCAGGTCGATGCAATAGGTGCAGCCGTTCAACTGCGAGACGCGCAGGTCGATCAGGTGCTTGAGCTGCTTGGACAGCGAGCCCTCGCCCAACACGTTGGTGACGTTGTAGAGTGCCTGATAGGCCTTGGGCGCGTCCTTGGAAAGGTCGAAGCGAGCGGACATATCGGTCATCCCGGTTGATTGTGGATACCGGCATGACGCCCCGGCCCGCCCCCGCGTGACGGCCTGGCGAAAATTTTTTTCGCCAGGAGCTGTTTCCGCTCACGCGGAACCACCTTTAGAGTCTGCCTGCGGCGCCCTTTCAGGGGCCGCTCAAACGCCGCGCGGGCTTGTCGCATTTTGCGCCCTGACCGTGTCAGGGCGCAAAATGCTTTAGCTTCGAGACTCACTCAGGCCCACCAGATGACGATTGCCGCAAGTGCGACGGCTGCGGAAAAGTTAAGGTTCAGTTCGTCGTAGCGTGTGGCGATGCGGCGAAAGTCCTTGAGCCGACAGAACAGCGCTCGATGAGGTGAGGCTTCTTGTAGGCGGCAGGATCGAAGGGGTGCCGGTGTTTCCGCGCATGCGCGCTCACCTGGGCGACTTCGTGATCGCCGACAACTTTGCCAAGCGGCTCAAAATCCTGAAGGGCCTCACCCCCTACGAATACATCGGCAAAATCTGAACAGCCGGACCTGAGCGCTTCAGGCGCAACCCGATCCATCCAATGCCGGGGCTAAACACCTAAACCGCCGTTCCCGCCAGGATCTTCGCCGCCATGGCCGGGCCCAGGCCGTCGCGGCTGGCGGCATAGGCGCCCAGGGCGTCTCGCACCTCGACATACTCTCGCGCATTGGCGGCCAGGCTCCACTGCGCCGCTTCGGCCAGCACGCCGGCCATGGCGCGCTGGGCGGTGGCCTCGTCGCGGGCCGCCACCGGCAGCAGCGCCTGTAGCTGGGCCTCGGGCATCCAGCCGGCCAGCAAACTGGCGATGCGTGCCACATAGGCGCCGTCGCCGGTGGCGAAAAAGGCCGCCCACAGCATGTCCACGTGGACGGGGTGGGTGGGCACGAACGCCTTGAAGTCGGCGCCGGCCACGTCCATGGAGGCGGCCGCCACCTCGCCCACCAGGCTTTCCATCAGGCGGCGGCGCTGGGAGTGATGCGAGTAGTTGAGCGCCTGCGCCACCACCTCGACCTTGACCGCGTCGCCCCCCTTCACCGCGGCCACCAGGTCGGGGGCGGCGTCGGGCGTACCGTCCACCATCAGGGCCAGGAAGACCGGCAGGGTCAGCACGGTCTGCGCCCGCCAATGCTCGGTCACCGGGGCGGCGGCGAACAGCGCCACCAGGGCCGCCGGGTCGGGGGCCCGGAAGTACCCCATCACCGCCCCTTCCAGGGCCTTTCCCATGTCCGCGTCCATCTACACCCCCAGCCAGCGCGCGGTCAGCCCGGCGGCTCCGGCCAGCACCATGACGGCCATGGCCACGGCGATGCGTCGCGCCATCAGGCCGCCGCACAGCCCGGCCACCAGCGCCGCCTTGACGCCGGTATTGACGAATGCCGCGATGGTGACTGCTGTGGCCGCAACCGTCAATGCCACCGACTTGCCACCCATTTGCGCCATGGACAGCGCCACCGCGTCCACGTCGGCCAGGCCGGCCCCGGCAGCCAGCAGGTAGAGGCCGGCGGGACCGCCCCACATCTGCAACAGCTTGGACGCCACCATCACCAGTGCCAACAGCGCGGCGAACTTGATGGCCATGCCCAGCTCGAAGGGGTTGGACAGCACCATGGCGCCGGGCTTGCCCTCTTCCTCGCGGGCGCGCCACAGCACCACGGTGCAGATGCCGCCCGCCACGGCCATGCAGCCCAGCGGCAGCACCAGTTGCTCGCCGATGCGATGGTTCAGCAGGAAGAGGATGAACCACAGGCGCAACAGCATGGTGGCGTTGGCCAGTGCGATGCCAGCGGCCAACTGCGGCTGCATGCCCGGCCCTTCACGCCCCATGCGCGAGAACGAGACGGTCAGCGCCGTGCTGGAAGCCAAGCCGCCGAACACGCCGGTCAGCAGGCTGCCGATGCGCGGGCCGGCGATCTTGATGGCGAAATAGCCGATAAAGGAGATGCCGGCCACCAGCACCACCAGCAGCCACAGCTTGTAGGGATTGAGCACCTGCTCGGGCCCGTAGCCCTCATTGGGCAGCACCGGCAGCAGCACCACCGAGATGAGCAGCAGCTTGAGGGCGGCACGCAGCTCCAGCTTTTCCAGCTTGCGCAGCCAGCCGTGCAGGGTGTCCTTGGCACCCAGCAGGGCGGTGGCGACCACGCCGCCGGCGGCGGCGGCGGCTCCCTCGCCCATGGCGGCCATGGCACCGAAGGCAAAGGCCGCCAGTTCCGCCACTTCGGTGGTGACGCCCGTATTCTGCTCGCCGCTGATGGCCCGGCGCACGTGCGAGGCCACCACCACGGCGGCCAGGGCGAGGAAGCCGGCGGCCAGGGCAATCGGCCCGGCGCTCTGGCCGAACCAGCCGACCACGCCGCCCAGCAGGCCGATCAGGGCGAAGGTGCGGATGCCGGCGATGCTGCCGCCATGCTCCACCTCGCGCGCCTGCCAGCCGCGTTCGACGCCCATGAGCAAACCGATGGCGAGGGCCAAGCCCAGCCGTTGGAAGAGTTCGAGATGTTCCATCGTCCCCTCCCCCTTCTCTATCGATCGTTAGGGGCCATTTTCGCATGCCAAGGACGGAAATGCACCTGCGCGCTGAATGACCACAAATTATGAAGGGCTATGGCCTGCCTCGGCCAGTTGGGGCATACTGGCCTCGACCCAGCCGCCGGTCCGCCACCCGGCGCCAGTGAAGGAGGATGCACCGATGACCAGCAAGGTTGCCCTGTTCCTGGCCCATTCCATCGCATTGGAGGTGGAAGCCGGCGACCGCTACGAAGAGCTGGCGGACGTGATGGAGGTCCACAACAATCCGGAAGTGGCCGCCCTGTTCCGCCAGATGAGCGAATTCTCGCGCAAGCATGCCGCCTCGGTGCAGGAGCGCGCCAAGTCGTTCGAGCCCCCGCCCAAGCTGAAGAGCTGGGAATATCGCTGGAACGCCCCCGAGCCGCCGGAAGTGGGCGACTTCACCGGCACCCATTACCTGATGACGCCGTTCCATGCCCTGCAATTCGCGCTGGCCAACGAACGGCGCGGCTGGGAATTCTACAACAACAGCGCCGCCGATTTGCCGGATGCCGACGTCCGTTCCCTCGCCCGCACCTTCGCCGAGGAGGAGGCCGAGCACGTCAAGGAACTGGAGGACTGGCTGACCAAGGTCCCCCCGTCCGACCATCGACTGGGCCGACGATCCCGATCCCGCCGCGGTGATCGACTGAGTCCTGGGGCTGTCCGCTTCGAATCGAAGCAACCCCTCATCGTCATGGCCGGGCCTGACCCGGCCATCCATGGACCCTCGGGTCGAGCCCGAGGGTGACGGTCAGGCGAAAGCTCTTCAACGAACCTTATTCCTTCTCCCGGTTTCCCACCTTCACCGTCAGCACGATGGCGGCCAGGACCAGGGTGGCGGCGTTGGCCAGGATGACCGGCCACGCCGCCAGCAGCATGCCGTAGACCAGCCACAGCGCCACCCCGGCGCAGAACAGCGCCCACATGGACAGGGATATGTCGCGCGTATGACGCGTCCTCAGGGTCTTCACCACCTGGGGAACGAAGGCTAAGGTGGTCAGGATGGCGGCGGCCGACCCCACCGTTTCGGTCATATCCCATGCCATCGTCGGGTCCCTGCGGGAGAAGGTTGGGTGCTGTCCTATATCACGGTTTTGTTGGTGTGCCAGCTTGCCGGCGAGGTGATCGCGCGACTGGCCGGGCTGCCGGTGCCCGGCCCGGTGGTGGGCATGCTGCTGCTGTTCGCCGGGCTGGTCGTCAAGGGCGGCGTCCCCGAGGGGCTGGAGAAAGTGGGAACCTTCCTGCTGTCGCACCTGTCCTTGCTGTTCATCCCGGCCGGCGTCGGCATCATGGTGCATCTGCGCCTGATCGCCCATGAATGGCTGCCCATCACGGTGGCGCTGGTGATCAGCACCGCGCTGACCATCGCCGTCACCGGCGTGGTCATGCAATGGCTGGCGGGCCGGCGGAAGCGGCCGTCATGAGCGGCGACCTGCAATCCATCTGGATCTACCTGGAGACCTCTCCCCTGCTGGGCCTGACCGCCACCCTGCTGGCCTATCAGGCCGCCCACTGGCTGTGGCGCAGGGCCGGCATGACGCCGCTGCTCAACCCGGTGCTGATCTCCATCACCCTGATCGCCGGCTTCCTGATGCTGACCGGCGTGGAGTACCGCACCTATTTCGACGGCGCCCAGTTCGTCCATTTCCTGCTGGGTCCGGCCACGGTGGCTCTGGCCATTCCACTCTACCGTCAGCTTCGCCTGCTGCTGCGCTCGGCCGCCGCCGTGGTGGTGGGATTGCTGGCCGGCGCGGTCACCGCCGCCACCACGGCCATGGCCGTGGCCTGGGCGCTGGGCGCGTCGGACCAGACCATCCGCTCGCTGGCGCCCAAATCGGCCACCTCGCCCATCGCCATGGCGGTGTCGGAAGGCATCGGCGGCCTGCCCTCGCTGACCGCCGTGCTGGCCATCCTGACCGGCATCACCGGCTCGGTCATGGCGGTGTGGGTGCTGGACCGGCTCAAGGTCACCAACGAGGCGGCGCGCGGCCTGGCCATGGGCACCGCAGCCCACGGCATCGGCACCGCGCGGGCCATCCAGCTGGGCGAGGTCACCGGCGCCTTCTCCGGCCTCGCCATGGGGCTGACCGCCATCGCCACCACCATCGTGGTGCCGCTGCTGGTCCGGCTGGTGTACGGCTGAACTCCTATAACCCGGACAGCGCCTTGATCCTGGCGAGGTTCCAGCCCTTGGCCGCCTCGGTCAGGGGATCGGCCGAGGCGATGTTGTCGCCCTCGATGGACAGCAGCACGCGGTTGCCCAGCACCAGGGTGATCTCGCCCGCCTTGGTGGAGGAATCATAGCGCAGCAGCGCATCCTCGCTGCCCACCTTGACCCGCTTCATGTTGGGCTGGGCGGCGGTGGCGGCGGGATTGCCGAACAGCGCCTGGGCGGCGTCCACCGCCGGGCTGTCCAGGAACAGCGAGGCGTTGAGCGAAGCCTCGCCCTTGCCGTAGGCGCGCGTCACCGCCAAGCCGCCGCCCACCTGCCCCAGGCCCTGGATCTCGGGCGGCTCGGCCTGCCAGCCCGAGGCGGCCGGCGGCATGGTTTCGGCCAACGCCTTGCCCAGACGGTCGTGGATGTCGGCCAGGGCCGTTTCCAGCGCCTTGGCGGTGCGCGGCAGGTCGTTCTTCTGATAGGCGGCGCGGGCGGCGTCGAGCTGCGCCGGCACGATGTCGGCGGCCATGGCCATGGGACAGAGAACCAGCGCCACCACGGCGCCCATGCTCAACTTGGCCGGCCAACCCATTTTCGTCACCTCGATAAGCCTTCCCTGGCGGACCTTAGCAATGCCGGGGGGAAGCGGCAAGCGTGCGCGCGGATGGCGCATTTGCAAGAGCCCGTTGCCTGAATCGCCCTCTCACTTTTTGATAAGGAACGGATTCAGCTTGCAGAGCGGATCGCAAGGCGATTCGATCTGCAAGCATCCGGCTCTGGGATCGCGAAAAAGGGGGCCCCGGTGAACATCGTCTTCTTCCTGTTGACCCTGTCGGCCTTCGTCCTGGCGGCCGGGCACGAGATCACGCGCGGCCCCGGCGCCATGGCGGCGCTGGCCGAGGGCGCGCTGAAGGCGGCCGAGGGCGCGGTGCCGCTGGCCCTGGGGCTGGTGGGGGTGATGGCCCTGTTCCTCGGGCTGATGAAGGTGGCCGAGGCCGGCGGACTGGTCCGAGCGGTAGCCCGCCTGCTGGCCCCGGCGCTGGCACGGCTGTTCCCGGAAGTCCCCGCCGGCCACCCGGCCATGGGCGCCATGGTGATGAACGTGGCCGCCAACATCCTGGGCCTGGGCAATGCCGCCACGCCCTTCGGCATCCGCGCCATGGAGCAGCTGGACCGGCTGAACCCCGCCAAGGGCACCGCCACCAACGCCCAGGTGCTGTTCCTCGCCATCAACACCGCCGGCATCACCATCCTGCCCACCAGCGTCATCGCCTTGCGCGCCAGCCTGGGGGCCGCCGACCCGGCGGCGGTGGTGGCGCCCACCCTGGCGGCGACCCTGTTCTCCACCGGCGTGGCGGTGATGGCGGCACGCCTGCTGCAGGGCAGGCCCACGCCCCCGCCGCCGGCTTGCGAGGAGTCGGCTTGCGAGGAGAACGGCGCCGAGGCGGTCGCCCCCGTCCCCGCCTGGGCTTGCTGGCTGTCCCTGGTGGCGCTGCTGGGCTTCATCCCGCTGATGGCCATGTACGGAACGGTGCTGGGTCCGTGGATCGTGCCCAGCCTGGTGGTCGGATTGCTCGGTTTCGGACTGGCGCGCCGCGTCGCCATCTACGAGGTCTTCGTGGAGGGGGCGCGCGAAGGCTTCGCCATCGCCGTGCGCATCATCCCCTATCTGGTGGCCATCCTGGTGGCGGTGGGCATGTTCCGGGCCTCCGGAGCCATGGAGGCTGTGCTGGGCCCACTGGGCCGACTGCTGGCGCCGCTGGGCGTTCCCGCCGAGGCGCTGGCCATGGCCGGCATGCGCTCGCTGTCCGGCTCGGGATCGTTCGGACTGCTGGCGAGCTATCTCAAGGACCCGGCCATCGGGGTGGACTCGGCCACCTCGGTGCTGCTGGGCACCATCTATGGGTCCAGCGAGACCACCTTCTATGTCATCGCCGTCTATTTCGGTGCCGTCGGCATCCGCCGCATCCGCCATGCCCTGGCGGCCGGCCTGATCGCCGACTTGGCGGGGCTGGTGGGCGCCATTGTCATCTGCCGGCTGCTTTACCCCTGAGGCCGAAACGGTTATACCCTCGCCCATGTACTGGGAATCCCTTACAGCGCTGCTCCAGGTGGTCGCCATCGACGTGGCCCTGGCCGGCGACAACGCCATCGTCGTCGGCATGGCCGCCGCCGGCCTGCCCGTCCTCATGCGCAAGCGCGCCATCCTGATCGGCATCCTGGCCGCAGCGGCGCTGCGCATCGCCTTCGCCAGCTTCACCATGCAATTGCTGCAGATCGTCGGCCTGCTGCTGGCCGGCGGATTGCTGCTGCTGTGGGTGGCGTGGAAGCTGTGGCGGGAACTATCGGGCGCCGCCGAGGAGGAACGCGCCGAAGCCGAACAGGAAGCCGAGGCGGCCGAGGCCGCAGGCCAAGGCAAGACGTTCTCGCAGGCGGTCAGCCAGATCGTCATCGCCGACGTGTCCATGTCGCTGGACAACGTGCTGGCGGTGGCCGGCGCCTCGCGCGACCACGAATGGGTGCTGGTGATCGGCCTGGCGCTGTCCGTGGCGCTCATGGGCCTGGCCGCCAACCTGGTGGCGCGACTGCTGAACCGCTTCCGCTGGATCGCCTATGTGGGCCTGGTGATCATCCTGTACGTGGCCGTACGCATGATCTGGGACGGCGCCCATGAGGTCATGGCCTACGCGGCCGCGCTGAACTGATCTTGCCGTCAGCCGTTGCCGGCGGCGCGTGTCGCCGGGGCGGCGAAGGCAGCGGCGGCGGCATGGACGAACTCCTTCATGCCCGCCTCGGCCTCGTCGCGCCTGCCGCCGACGATGGCGGCGGCGATGCGGCGTCCCAGCATACGTTCCGTCTCGGGCGCCATGGGCCCACGCTGGCGCGTGGCCCCGCCCAGGATGGGCTGCCACAACGTCTCCACCAGCCCCACCAGCACCGCATTGGCACAGCCCCGATGGATGGCCGACAGCCAGTCGCCACCCTCCTCCGCCAGCCGGGCCAGTTCCTGGCGCGCCTCGTCCGCCATGCGCTCGGCCGCCAGACCGGCGCACACCGCCTCAAGCTCCGCCAAGGTCTCGAACAGGGCGGTGCCAACACCTTCCGCCACCACCACGCCCCGGTGGGGCCTGTTCTCCACCAGGCCCAGGGTCGCCAACTGCCGCACCGCCTCGCGCAGCGGAGTCCGTGACACCCCCATGCGATGGGATTGCGCAACCTCGTCCAGCCTGGTCCCGGGCCGGAAATCGCCGGCTACGATCTCGGCCGCCAGTTGCAGCCGCACCCGTTCGGCGCGTGTCATCGGAGGCCGGTTGGAAAGGGGAATTCTACGCGACATCCTGGTCCCGTCGTCAGTGGTGCCTACGAAACTTGAGAGCATCATTATCACACTTATTCCCCAAAGAGTAGTGCATTTGCGTGCAAAATCTGGACGTTCCCGTAGGAAATCCGGCATTTATACATTTCAAGATTGAATCCAACTTATGGGAGCAAAAACATCCACATACCCAACCATATGGCATATCAGGTCAATTCCCGATACGGCCAAAGACTAGGCAGCCCGCCAGGGATAGGTGTATAAGGGACGAGTGTTTGGGCGCCGGGGGGTAGCCCCATTCCAGTTCTGTGGGGGGACTTGCGATCTTGAAGACGAGCATGCCGCGTTTCTCGGCCCTGGCGGGCTGCACCGTTCTTGCCTTGGCAACCGCTTGGAGCGGCCCGGCGGCCGCGCAGGGTCTGGTCGAGGAATTGCGTGGACTGGTGGAGAGCCACCCGCAGATCCAGGCCAAGCAGAAGGGCGTGGCTTCGGCCGACGAGGGCATCCGCGTGGCGCGCTCGGGCTATCTGCCCGTCGTGCGGGTGACCGGCGACACCGGCCCGGAATACGTGGACAGCCCGGACCGCCGCGATACCGAGGGGCGCCGTTTCTACAAGGGCCGCGAAGGCGCCGGCCTAGTGGTGACCCAGCGCCTGTTCGACGGCTACGGCACCGATTCCCAGGTGGACGCCGCCAAGGTGAGCCGCGAGATTTCGTCCTCCGACCTGCGGGCCACCCGCCAGAACGCCCTGCTGGAAGGCGCGCTGGCCTATATCGACGTGCTGCGCCAGGTTCGCCTGATCCAGCTGGCGCGCGACAACGAACGCAAAATCCAGGAACAGCTGAACCTGGAAGACGAACGCGTGCAGAAGGGCTCGGGCATGGCCTCAGACGTGCTGGCCGCCAAGCAGCGCCTGCAGGTGGCCAAGGAACGCCGGGTCAATTTCGAGGGCAATTTCGAAGCCGCGGTCGCCAAGTATTCCCAGGTCTTCGACCACCCCCCGAAGTGTCCCGGCTGTCCGATCCGCCAGTGCCGGCCGCGCTGATCCCGCCGGAACTGGAAGAGGCCATCCGCTCGGCCCAGACCGACAACCCGACGCTGGAAACCGCCACCAAGGCCATCGACCTGACCAGCGAGCGCCAGCGCACCGCCGAATCCGGCTATTACCCCAACATCGATCTGGTGGGCCGCGCCAATTACGAAAACGACAAGAACGCCATCGTCGGCGTGCGCCGCGACTGGTCGCTGCTGCTGACCGCCACCTGGGAACTGTTCTCCGGCTTCCGTACCGACGCCCAGGTCGCCCAGGCCTCGTTCGACCATGCGGCATCCAAGGACAACCACCTGTACACCAGCCGCAAGGTCACCGAATCGGTCCGCATCGCCTGGTATAAGCTGAAGACCGCCCGCGAACGCATGAGCCTGCTGGAAAACGCCGCCGTGCTGGCCGAGGAAGTGTGGGCGGCGCAGAAGAAACGCCGCGAGGCCGGCAAGGCCACCGTGCAGGACGTGCTGGACGAAGAAACCCGCATCAACGACGCGCGCATCAACTTCACCGCCGCCTATTACGACATGATCCAGCATTCCTTCGAATTGCTGGCGGCCATGGGGCGGCTGGAAGTGGACGGCATCGAACGGGTGCCGGCCGCTCCGCCGCCACGCGGCACCGGCCTGCTGCCGCCCACGCCCGCCCAGCGCGCCTCGACCCAGCCCGCTACGACGCAGCCCGCGCCGGTGGCGACCGCCGCCGTACTGGCCGAACCGCCGGCCCCGGTGCCCGCTCCGGTAGCACCGTACATCCCGGTCACCGCCACGTCCTTCGGCGACGAGTTGCCTGACGGCTCGCCTGCCGCCATGCAGGCCCGCATGCGCCCGCTGATGAACGCATCCGGCACCAACTGAGGCGGATGAATAGAGAGGGCGGTCCGATAAGACCGCCCTTTTTTCGTCCCCCGGCTACTTGCTGGTGGCGGTGAACACGCCGTCCCAGCCGCCCCCGGAGGATCGGCCTCGAAGGTGGCGATGCGCTCCTCCATCAGGGCGTAGAAACCTTCGATGGGCAGGCCGTGGCGCAATTCCCCGCATTTGGCCAGCCATTGCCGTGCCTCGGCCCAGCGCTGCCCGCGATAGGCGTCGATGGTGGCCTTGTGGGCGGCCTCCAGTTCCAGGAACCACGGTTCCTGCGCCAAGGCGGGACGGCCCAGCAGGGTCCAGATGCGCACCGCCTCGGTCTTGCCCTTCACCTTGATCAGGTCCAGTTCCAGGGCGGCGTAGTCGGGCGCGCGCCTGCGGGTCTCGTCGCCGATGACGATGGTGACGCCATAGGGCTTGCTCTGGCCCTCCAGGCGGGAGGCCAAGTTAACCGTGTCGCCCAGAACCGAATAATCGAAGCGCTGGTCCGAGCCCATGTTGCCCACGCAGACCGGGCCGGAATTGAGGCCGATGCCGATCTTGATGGGCACGTGGCGACGCTGCTCCACCTTGGCCTCCTGCTCCAGTTCGCCGTTGAGCGGGCCGAGGCGTTCCATCATCACCAGGGCGGATTCGCAGGCGTGGCGGGCGTGGTCCTCGTCATCCAGCGGGGCGTTCCAGAACGCCATGATGCAGTCGCCCATGTACTTGTCGATGGTGCCGTAACGGTCGAGGATGACGTTGGTCATGGGCGTCAGGAACCGGTTGATCAGCCGGGTCAACCCTTGCGCGTCGAACAGTTCCGAGATGGTGGTGAAGCCGCGCACGTCGCAGAACAGCAGGGTCATGTCGCGCATCTCGCCGCCCAGCTTCAGGTGCGACGGGTCGTGGGCCAGCTTCTCCACCAGGGCCGGCGACAAATAGCGGCCGAAGGCGGTGCGCACCTGGCGCCGCTGCGCCTCTTCGCTGGCATAGCCCCAATAGGTCATCTGCACGAACAGCAACGCGGCGGTCAGCGACGGGAACACCGGATCGTAAAGCTCGCGGTGCCCCACGAACTGCCACCACGACCAGCCGCTCAGGCCGCCGGCCGCCGCCAGGAACACCAGCAACGTCCAGCGCGCGCCGATCATGGGCACCAGCACGATCATCAGCACCGCCGCCAGCGCGGTGGCGAGGCCCTCGATGAAATGGGCGTCCAGCGGGACGGATAATTGCATGTCGCCCAGCACCGTCTCGATGATCTGGGCGTGCACGTCGACGCCGGGGATCCAGCGGTCCAGCGCGGTGGTGCGGATGTCCAGCAGCCCCGCGGCCGAGGTGCCGACGATCACCAGCTTGCCCGCCACCTTGGCCGGGTCGAAGGTGCCGTCTTTGACGTCCTTGGCCGAGATGTAGGCCTCGCGGTCGTACGGCGCGGCGTAGAGGAAGATGCGTCCCTTGGCATCCGTCCGCATGACGCTGGGGCGGATGACGATGTCCTTGATGCCCGGCAAGTCCTCGCCCTGCTTGGGCATGCGGATGAGGATGGAGGGCTGGCCGGTGGCCACCCGCAGCATTTCCACCGACAGCGCCGGATAGATGGTGTCGCCCACCTTCACCGCCGCCGGGATGCGGCGCACCACGCCGTCGGGCTCGGGGGTGACGTTGAAGATGCCGCGGCCGGCCGCCGCCTGGTCCAGGATGGGGATGTTGCGCAGCAGCGCCACGTGCCGTTCCAGATGGGCCGACGGATCCCCGTTCAGGGTGCCGATGGAGGTGACCGGCATCTCCTCGCCGTCGGCGGCGTTCAGGCGGTCGCTGATGGTGGTCTGCCCCAGCACCACGCGGCCGGCCTGCTGGAAGATGTCGGCCAGCACCTCGTCATTGCCCTTCATGGCCCGCAGGCGCTTGGCAGTGGCCGGGTCCAGGCCGGTCATGGACTCCGCCACCTTGGCCGGCGACAGCCGGTCGGATTCGGCGAACACCACGTCGAAGGCCACCACGGCGGCGCCGGCATTGAACAGGTTCGCCACCATCTCGGCCACGGTCAGGCGCGACCACGGCCATTGCCCCAGGGCGGCCAGGCTGGCCTCGTCGATATCCACCACCGCCACCGGCCGGTCGACCGGACGCTCGCGCGGATGGACCTGCTGATAGAAATCGAAAACCTTGGCGCGGCCGATTTCCAGGAAACCGCCGGGATCGAACTGGCGCCACACCAGCGCCGCCACCAGCAGCGCCAGGGCCGCCGGACGCCCGCCCTTCAGGGTCCAGCGCCGTATGGCGGCGAATGAGAAATTCCATCCCCTGCGCTTGGGCTTCGCCGCCATCCCGTCCCCCCGGTCTTAAGCATTGCCAATCAAAAGCGAGCTAGAATAGGCATTCCGGCCCGGACAAGGAAGCACGGCCGTCATTTTTCATTTGCCAGCGGCACGCGACAGAGCAAATGTCTTGCCCATGACCAATGAACCCGACAAGCGAGCCTGGCTGCGGACCATCGTCGACCCGTTGCGGCCGGTGGCGCGCGAGTTGTTGGCCGCCTCTCTGTTCATCAATCTGATGGCCCTGGCGGCGCCCATCTTCGTCATGCAGGTCTACGACCGCGTCATCGGCCATTCCGGCATGGAAACGCTGAAGGGTCTGGTCATCGGCATGGCGCTGGTGCTGGGCTTCGATTTCATCATGCGCCAGTCGCGCGGCCGGGTAATGCAGATGGTGGCGCTGCGCATCGACGTGGAGGTGGGAACCCGGCTGTTCGACAAGCTGATGCGCCTGCCGCTGCGCACGCTGGAAAGCCGCCCCACCGCCGTCTGGCAGCAATTGTTCCGCGACGTGGAAACCCTGCGCAACACGCTATCGGGCGCCACCGCCATCCTGCTGGCCGACCTGCCCTTCGTCTTTGTCTTCCTGGCGGTCATCTTCGTCATCGGCCGGCCGCTGGCCCTGGTCTTCGTGGTGATGTTCGCGCTGTTCGTCCTGCTGGCCTGGCGCTCGGGCCGGGCCCTGAACAATTCCGCCCAGCGCGAGAAGAACGTCACCGCCAGCCGCGACGCCCTGGTGGCCGAAATCATCGCCGGACGCGGCGTCGTCAAGTCGGTGGGCCTGGACCGGGCCGTGCGTCCCCTGTGGGAGGAACGCCAGGCCGGCGCCATCGAGCATGCCATCCAGCGCGGCGCGGTGGCCGACGGCTACGTCAACGTGGGCGCCGAGCTGACCCAGATGGCCAGCATCATGCTGACCACGGTGGGCGCCGTGTTCATCATCGACCACGAGCTGACCATGGGCGCCCTGATTGCCTGCAACATGCTGTCGTCGCGCCTGTACGGCCCCATCAACCAACTGGTGGGGGCGTGGCGCAGCTTCGGCGGCTTCCGCCAGTCGGTGGACCGGCTGTCCGAGCTGTTCGCCGAAACCGAGGACCGCACCGATTCGGCCATCCGGTTCCAGCGCCCCAGCGGCCGGCTGACCCTGGAGGCCCTGTCCTTCGCCTACGAGCCCGAGGCGGCGCCCTCGCTCTCCATCGACAGGATCGACATCCGGCCAGGCGGCATCACCGCCATCCTGGGCAAGAACGGCAGCGGCAAGACCACCCTGCTGAAGGTGCTGATGGGGCTGTACCAGCCGGCCAAGGGCCGGGTCCTGCTGGACGACGCCGACATCGCCCAGTTCTCGCGGCCGGAACTGGCCGGCTGGATCGGCTATGTGCCGCAGGATTCGGTGCTGTTCAGCGCCAGCGTGCGCGACAACGTCGCCTATGGCGCCCCCGGCTGTTCCGACGAACAGATCCTGGCCGCCGCCAAGGCGGCCGGCGTGCACGACGTCATCGCCGACATGCCCAAGGGCTATGCCACCCCCATCGGCGAGGCCGGCTCGCGCCTGTCGGGCGGACAGCGCCAGCGCATCGCCATCGCCCGCGCCCTGGTGGGCGATCCACCGGTGCTGCTGCTGGACGAGCCGTCGGCCAGCCTGGACCGCCAGGCCGAGGAAGACCTGCGCGCCACCCTCGCCGAACTGGCGAAGACCCGCACCGTGGTGGTGGTGACCCATTCCCCCGTGCTGCTGCCGGCCTGCCGCGACGTGGTGGTGCTGGACAAGGGCCATGTGGCCGTCGCCGGCCCGGCCGGCGAGGTGCTGCCGCGCCTGTTCGGCACCCGCCCGGCCGCCGCCAGGACGGCGCCGCCGCCCCACCAGATGCAGGCGCGGGTGACGCCATGACCGAGCAGAGTCCCCTTCCGCCGCCGCTTCCCCCGGCACCGCCGCAAGGCCCGGATGCCAGGGAACAGGCGCGTGCCCTGCTGCGCTCGCTGAAGGCGGTGCTGCGCTGGCTGGGGCCGCAGCCGGATCCCCGGAGCGAGGCGCAGCCGTTGTCCCGGCGGCTGCGCGCGCTGGCGCTGGACGCCTGGCGCTGGCTGCTGCCGGGCGGCCCGGTGCTGCTGCCCGCCGCCGAAGAGCGCCATCACGCCGCCGCGCAGGGCGGCCGCCTGCTGGCCTTGTCCAATTCCTATCCGCTGCCCACCTGGCGCCCGCTGGCGCGCGCCGTCATGGTGGCGCTCGCCCTGTTCATCGTCTGGGCCCTGCTGGCCAGTCTGGACGAGGTCGCCATCGCCAGCGGCGAGGTGGTGCCCGAGGGCAAGGTCAAGGTGATCCAGCACCTGGAAGGCGGCGTGGTGCGCGAGATTTCCGTCGCCGAGGGCCAGGAGGTGAAGGAAGGCACGCCGCTGATGCAGCTGGACCTGTCGGCCACCTCCATCAACCGCGACGAATTGCAGGTGCGCCTGGACGGCCTGACCTTGCAGCGGGCCCGCCTGCGCGCCGAGGTGGCCGGTTCCGCCAACGTGGACTTCCCCGCCGACGAAGCCAAGCGCCAGCCCGTCCTGCTGGCCTCGGAGCAACGCAATTTCGACAGCCGGCGCCAGGCCCTGCGCGCCACCCTGGCGGTGTTGCAGGACCAGGCCCGCCAGAAACAGCTGGAAGTGCAGGAACTGGAAACCCGCCAGCGCGCCCTGGCCTCGAACCTGCGGCTGTCGCGCGAACGCCTGGCCATGTCCAACGAGCTGATGAAATCAGGCCTGACCGCCAAGATGGAACACGTGGCCCTGCAGGGCCAGGTGGAGGAACTGGAAGGCCAACTGGAGAGCGTGCGCGCCTCGATCCCACGCGCCCAGGCCGGCGGCGCCGAGGCCAAAAGCCGCATCGAGGAGGAGCAGGCCCGCTTCGTGCGCACCGCCCAGGGCGAGTTGTCCGAGGTGGAACTGAACGTGGCCCGCACCCGCGAGCTGCTGTCCCAGGCTTCGGACCAGCAGCGCCGCACCCAGATCACCAGCCCCATCGACGGCATCGTCAAGAACCTGCGGGCCAACACCATCGGCGGCGTGGTCAAGGCGGGCGACCCCATCATGGAGATCGTGCCCCTGCACGAGCGCCTGCAGATCGACGCCAAGCTGAACCCGGCCGACCGCGGCTACGTGCAGGCGGGGCAGAAGGCCATGGTCAAGCTGTCGGCCTACGACTACACCACCTATGGCGGGCTGGAGGGCGACGTCATCCTGGTCGCCCCCGACACCACCATCGGCCAGGACAACCAGCCCTATTACCGGGTGGTGGTGCAGACCGGGCGGGCCTATCTGGGCGACGACACCCAGAAGCGGCCCATCACTGCCGGCATGCAGGCCACGGTGGACATCCACACCGGCACCCGCACGGTGATGGAATACCTGATCAAGCCGGTGTTGAAGCTACGCCACGAGGCGTTCCGCGAACGCTAGAGTTTGTCCGGTTCGGACGAAATCACTTTCGTCCCACCGTCACCCTCGGGCTTGACCCGAGGGTCCATGGATGGCCGGGTCGGGCCCGGCCATGACGGTGAGGGGGGATGCTTCCATCTACCTCAGAAACGCATGAACGGCTTGGCCCCGTCGGGCCCGAACGTATAGACGGTGAACGGCTCGGGCTTGCCGGACATGCCGGGGGAGCCCTGCGGCATGCCGGGCGCGGCGATGCCGGTTACCTTGGGCCGCTCGGCCAGTAGCTTGGCGATGGCTTCGGCCGGCACATGCCCTTCCACCACGTAGCCGTCGATGACGGCGGTATGGCACGACTGCATGGCCTCGGGCACCTTGAGGTGCTGCTTCATCGGCCCCACGTCGTCCAGGCTGACCACCTTGGCGGCATGGCCCTTGGCCTTCATGTACTCCACCCAACCGGCACAGCAGCCGCAGCTGTCGGCCTTGTAGACGGTCATGGATTCGGCAGCCAGGGCCGGCAGCGCCCAGGCGCCCAGCAGCAGGGCCAGCGCCCCGCGCATCATCTTGCTCATTCCATCAACTCCCAGATAGGCGCCGCCGCGCGGTCGCCTCAAGCCTTCACAAATCAGCGGTCGAGGGTTCAGGAGCGGGGCGGCCGCAAGGGCGGCGGCCACCGGGTAGACGCCACGGAAACGTCACCGGGAACGGGGGGATGGGAGATGGCGGCGGCCAGAACGACGGGGTCGGCCGCGGCCAGCGCCGGCAGCACCACATGCGAGGCGCAAGTAACCACACAGGCATGGTCTTGGGGGGCGCCATCCACGCACGGGTGACCGCAGCCGTCTCGGCCGGCCTCGGCCGCCGGCTGGGAAGGGGCATGGGCTGCGCTGACTGCAGCTGTCCAAACGGGCGCCAGCGTCAGCGCCAGGATCGCCAGAAGGATTCGCAACCGCGCACGCATGGTATGACCATACGCGGCCCACCGCCGCTCTGGAAGGCCGAAAGCGGTCAGGTGATGTTGAACCGCGCCAGGCTTTCGGCCAGATCGTCGCCGAATTGCGGGCCCTTGCGGATCAGGGCGGCGCGAGGCGGCAGGCCGGCCAGCTTGGGATGGCCCCAGGTATAGGAGGTGAGGACGGCGAACGGGATGCCCTGGGTCACCGGCATGGCAGCCAGGGCGCTGCCCAGGTCCACGCCGGTCAACACGCCCAGTTCCATGGAGGCGACCACCAGATCGGGCTTGGAATGAACCACCGTCTCCAGCGCCGCGAAGGGATCGCGCACCACCGAGGTGCGATAGCCGCAGGCGGCCAGTTCCCGTTCCACGATGCGGCTCATGGCCTTTTCCGGCACCACCAGCAGCACTTCCACGTTCTTCTTTTCGATCGGGCCGAAATCCACGTCGGCCGTGCGCTTGGCCGGCAGCGAGCGCACCATGGCCGGCATGTCGGCATCGGCCGCGCCCTCGCCGTCCGCCAGCTTCTCGATGCGGTCGATGAAGACCTGGATTTCGTCCAGTTCGGCGGGACCGACGGAATGCAACTCGCCCACGTATTCGTCCAGGCGGTGGGTGACCAGCTTGATCAGCGGCAGGCTCAGCGCCTGGGCCTGGCTGCGCAGGTTGCTGGCCTCGCGCTTGAGCGTGGCCAGCCCTTCCTCGGCCGTCACGCTGCGCGAGCGCATGTTGCCCAGCAGCACCTGAAGCGCGCTGGCGGTATCGCGCAGCTCCTCGAAAAACTCGCTGACGACCCGGCGTTCGTTTTCGTTGTCGGCCGTTTCCATCCCGCGCTGTCCTCCCCCCGTTTGGTCACAAGCCACAGGGATACACCAGTTCCGCCATCAGCGGAACCAGGGCGATGCCCGGTGCGGGCAAATCCAGGGAAAGATCAGGCGCAGGCGGCCTCGCGCCGGGCCAGGCGGCGGCCTTCGGCCGCGATCATGTCGGCCAGGGTATAGCGGTCCAGCGCGGCGAAGAAGGCCGCGAGGCCCTGGCCGAAGGCGACGCGGGCGATGCAGCCGCCCTGCATCAGACAGGTCTCGTCGTTGCAGCCGATATCGGCGCGCATGCAGCGCGCCAGGGCGAAATCCTCCTCGGTGCGGCGGACGAACTCGCCCAGGCGCACGTCTTCGGGCTGCACCAGCAGGCGCACGCCGCCATACTTGCCGCGCACGGTCTCCAGATAGCCGCCCCGGCCCAGCTGATGCACCACCTTGGTCAGATGATTCTTCGAGATGCCGTAACAATCCGCGATTTCGCTGATGGTCACCAAATCGCCGTCGCGGAGCCCGACATGGACCAAAACCCGCAACGCATAGTCCGTGTGAAGCGTCAGTCGCATTGTTCCGACTTCGTGTTATCCCCCGATAGAGAGGCATCTTCTATTGGTTGCGAATATAAGGTCAACACCCTAAGCGTCATGCCACCCATGCGGGGTTAACGGGTAATCAATTTGCGCCTTTCCTTGAGACGCCGACAAGGCTACAAGTGATTGATCGGCCAAGAATGCCAAGCCGGATGGGCGGCCAGGAGGGGGGCCTCGAACTTGACCGTGCGCGCGCTTCTCGCCGGATTCGTCCTCGTCTGTCTCGCTGCCTTTTCCAGCGCGTCCTTCTGCCGCGAATTGCGGGTCGCCGACACCCACCCCGCCGACTACCCCACCGTCCAGGCCCTCGACCACATGGGCCGCCTGCTGGCCGAGCGCTCGCAAGGACGGCTGACGTTGAAGGTGCTGCACTCCCGCCTGATGGGCGAGGAGGACGAGACGATCCAGCACGTGCGCGTCGGCGCCCTGGACATGGCCCGGGTCAACCTGGCACCGCTGAACACCCTGGTCCCCGAGACGGCCGTGCCGTCGCTGCCCTTCCTGTTCCGCTCGCCCGACCACCTGCACCGGGTGTTCGACGGCCCCATCGGCGCCGACATCGCCAAGGCGTTCGAGCGCCATGGCTTCATCGCCCTGGCCTTCTATGATTCCGGCTCGCGCTCGTTCTACAACAGCCGCCGGCCGCTTGCCGTGCCCGCCGACCTGCGGAACCTGCGCATGCGTGTCCAGCAATCGCCGGTGGCCGAGGCCATGGTGCGGGCGCTGGGCGCCACGCCCGCCCCGCTGCCCTACGGCCAGGTGGGCGTCGCCCTGCGCACGGGAGTCATCGACGGGGCGGAGAACAACTGGCCCTCCTACCAGGACGCCCACCATTTCGAGGCGGCGCGCTTCTATTCCCTGACCGAGCACACCATGGCGCCGGAAGTGCTGCTGATGTCGCGCAAGGTGTGGGACGGCCTGAGCGGCGCCGAGCAGGCCCTGCTGCGGCAGGCGGCCCAGGATTCGGTCCCGGTGATGCGCGCCTTGTGGCGCGAGCGCGAGCGCACTGCCCGCGACGCCCTGGCCGCTGCCGGCGTCGCGGTCAATACCGTGGACAAGGCCGCCTTCGCCGAGGCCATGCGCCCGGTGCACGAGCACTTCGCCGGCGACGCCCGCCAGAAGGACCTGCTGCGCCGCATCCAGGCGGCCGAGTAGGAGGGGGCGCCATGTTCACCCGCTCCAGCAAGGACTGCCGCCTGAACCGCTGGATTCGCCTGCTGCCCATCGCCTGGCGCATTCCGCTGGTGGTAGCGCTCAATGCCGGCGTGGCCCTGTCGGTGGGGCTGCTCGGCTGGCAGGGGGCCACGGTGGTGCGCGCCGATCTGGAGGAACTGCGCGGCGTGCAGTTGCGCTCGCGCCAGCTGACCGACATCGACGGCCAGGCCAGCCGCCTGCAAAGCCTGATCCGGCAATACCTGAACAGCCCCATCGACGAACTGCTGAAAGAGATCATCCGCCGCTCCGAGGACCTGTTCTCCGCCCTCGCCGCCACCACCCAGGACGCCCGCATGTCGGCCGAGATCGGCCAGTTGAACGACGCGGCGCGGCGGTTCGTCGCCGGCTTCCAGCAACTCAAGGGCATCAACGTCGAAATCGCGCGCATCTACGAGAGCCAGATCGTCCATACCGCCAGCGAGATGTCGGGGCTGTACGCCATCCTGAACTCGACGGCGCGATCGCGGCCGGGCACCCTGCTCGCCCCCGCCCTGGTGAAGTCGCACGAGGATTTCGTCGAATCCGTCATCGCCATCAACAACTTCTATTTCAGCCCCAGCCCGGCCAAGGCCGCCGCCGCCCACGACACCCTGTCGCGGGTGATCGAGACCGTGCCGGTGCTGGTGGAACTGGCCGGCAGCGACCTGCAGCGGGACGCCCTGCACGTGATCGCCTCGCGCGCCGCCACCCTGGACGAGGGCATCGAGACCATCCAGCGCGCCATGGACGACCGCGCCCGCATCCTGGCCAACGAGGTGGACGCCAACCAGGCCATCATGGCGGTGGCCATCGACCGGCTGATCGCCCAGGGCCACGAGCGCGAGGAGGCCCTGCAGGCCCAGTCCCAGGCCCTGCTCCAGCACGTGGCCGGGGCGGGCGCCGCCCTGGGCCTGGCCCTGCTGCTGGTGGGCGCCCTGGCCAGCTGGGCCATCGGCCAGTCCATCCGCCAGCCGCTGCTGCGCCTGCGCCATGTCATGGAGGACGGCGCCCGGGGCAACTGGGACCACGACATCGAGGATCGCGACCTGCCCGACGAACTGGCCGCCATGGCGCGCACGGTGGAGGTGTTCAGGCGCGACGCCCTGGAGAAGGCGCGCCTGGAATCCGAGCGAGCCGAGGCCATCGCCCGCGAGGAGGAAGCCAAACGGCGGACCTTGCAGGATCTGCTGGCACAGATGGAGGCCCACGAGCATGGCGTGTCCGCCCGTCCGCTGGTGCCGGCGGCCGCCACCGCCGAGGCCGCCGAGATCGCCGCCGTGTTCAACCGCGTGCTGGCCAAGTTCCAGGAGGCGGCGCGCGACCGCGACGACGCCATCCGCGAACTGACCGTGGCCAAGGAGCAGGCCGAGGCCGCCAACCAGGCCAAGTCCGCCTTCCTGGCCGCCATGAGCCACGAGATCCGCACGCCCATGAATGGCGTCATCGGCATGCTGGAGCTGCTGACCCACACGCCGCTGGACGGCGAGCAGGGCGCGCTGATCGATACCATCCGCGAATCCGGCATGGCCCTGCTGGGCATCATCGACGACGTGCTGGACTTCTCGAAGATCGAGGCCGGCCGGCTGGAGCTGGAGCGGGTGCCGGTGGATTTCGGCCGGCTGATCGACGGCGTGGTGCAGACGCTGGCCCCCGCCGCCTCGAAGAAAGGCCTCGGCATCGCCTCGTTCGTCGATCCGGCCATCCCCGCGCAGGTGCTCGGCGATCCCGTGCGCCTGCGTCAGGTGCTGTTCAACCTGACCGGCAATGCCGTCAAGTTCACCCAATCAGGCCGGGTCGCCGTGTTCGTGGAAAACGCCGGCCAGCGCGACGGTTGTCCCGTGGTGCGGGTGCGGGTGGTCGATACCGGCATTGGCATCTCCGACGACCTGCAGGACCGGCTGTTCCATCCCTTCACCCAGGCGGAAAGCTCGACCACGCGCCGCTTCGGCGGCACCGGCCTGGGCCTGTCCATCACGCGGCGCCTGGTGGAACTGATGGATGGCCGCATCGGCGTCACCAGCCGCGTCGGCCTGGGCTCCACCTTCTGGGTCGAACTGGCATTGAACCCGGCCGCCGCTTGCGAACCGGCCGAACTGCCGGCGGTGGACTTCATGGGGCTGCGGGTGCTGGTGGTGTGCCCCGACACCAACGAACGCAACGCCGTCGCCCGCCACGTGGAGCAGGCCGGCGCCGCCGTGGTGCGCGTGCCCGGCACCGCCGGGGCCCTGGCCGCCTCGGAGCGGGCCAGCAACACCAAGCTGCCTTTCGACCTTGCCATCCTGGCCGGCGACGGCGTCGACGCCGCCGAACTGGGAGCGTTGGGCGCGACGCCGCTGCTGTTCATCGACGGGGCCGAGGGTGATGCCCGCACCCGGCTGGAACGCCTGCCCAGCTGCGCCGGCTTCCTGGGCCGGCCGCTGCAGCCCCCGGCCCTGCTGACGGCGGTATCGCGGGTCGCAGGCGCCTGCCGCGCCGCGCCGCCGCCGGCCTGCGCCCCACGCGAGGTTCCCCGCCCGCCCAACCGGTCCGAGGCCCCCCCCCCGACCATGGCCTGGCCATCCTGGTGGCCGAAGATCACCCGGTGAACCAGCAGGTGGTATCCCGACAATTGCGCCTGCTGGGCCACGCCCCCGAGGTCTTCCCCGACGGCGCCGCAGCGCTGGCCGCCTGGCGCGAGCGCCGCTGGGACCTGATCATCACCGATTGCCACATGCCGGTGATGGACGGCTTCCAGTTCGTCGCCGCCTTGCGCGACGATGAGCAGCGGGACGGAGGCCACACCCCCGTCCTGGCGCTGACCGCCAACGCCCTGTCGGGCGAAGCCGACCGCTGCCTCGCCGCCGGTATGGACGGATACCTTGCCAAACCTGTAGAACTGGCGCGCCTTCGTGAAGCCCTGGATCGCGTCCTCGCGTCCCGAGCCCACATGTCGTGACGGAAACCCGGATGCCCCCCGCCCCTCTGTTCTCCACCCTCCGCGCCCGGCTGACGCCGCTGACCCGTCATCGCCTGGTGGCGGCGGTGCTCGCCCCCGTATTGGCGCTGGTGGCGTTTTCGGCCTATGTGGTCATCGAGAAGCTGGACGCCTACCGCCGCAGCGCCGACCTGCTGGTGGCCGCCCAGGTGGCGCGGGCCGCCCACGGACTGGCCCGCGAACTGGAGGACGAGCGCCGCTGGTCGGCCATGTATGTGGGCACCGACCGCGAATCCTGGCGCCAGGACATGGAGGAGCAGCGCAACGCCACCGACGACCGCGCCACGGACTTCCGCGCCCTGGCGCTGTCGCCCAAGGCCGCCAACCTGTTCGGGCGCCAGCGCAACGAACTGGGGCTGGGCGACTTGGACCGGCTGCGCGCGGTGGTGGACGGCGACGGCGACCTGCACGAGGTGCTGGAGGGCTACAACACCCTCATCTCGGTGATGATTTCCTCGGCCTCCAAACTGGCAGAGGAGGACGTGGGCAACCTGATCTCCGCCTACATGGACCTAGGCCAGGTCAAGGACCGCCTGAGCCGCCAACGCTCCATCGGCACCGGCTGGTTGCTGCAGGGCCGCGCCGACCGCGACCTGCTGCGCCTGTTCGCCGAGGCCGAGGCGGAGCGCAAGGCGTTCCTCCAGACCTTCCGCGCCCACGCCTCGCTGCGCCAGCAGCAGGCCTATGACGACACCGTGCGCGGTCCCATCCTGGACGAAATCGAGCGGCTGCACCAGTTGGCCACCGCCGGCCATCTGGGGCCGGCCGACGCCGACATCTGGAACCGCGCCCACCTGACCCTGATCGACCTGGTGGGCCATGCGGAAGAGCGGCTGGCCACCGACATGGAAAACGTCATCCACCGCAAGCTGGTTTCGGCCCAGGTGGCGTTCTATCTGGTGGTCGTAGTGGTGGTGGCGCTGGTCACGTTCTCGCTGGAGGCGTTGCGCCGCAGCGAGCGCCGCGCCGTGGTCGCCGAGGAGGAAAGCCGCAAGCTGTTCCGCGCGGTGGAGCAGAGCCCGGTTTCGGTCATGATCACCGACACTGGCGGCCTGATCGAATACGTCAACCCGGCCTTCACCCGCATGACCGGCTACAGCCGCGAGGAGGCTCTGGGCCGCAATCCCCGCCTGCTGCGCTCGCTGGAGACGCCGCCCGAGGTCTACGCCGCCATGTGGCAGCAGATTTCCGAGGGCCATGATTGGCGCGGCGAACTGGTCAACCAGCGCCGCGACGGCACCGCCTATTGGGAACAGATGACCATCGCCCCGGTGAAGAACGCCGCTGGCGGGGTCGAGAATTTCATCGCCATCAAGGAAGACATCACCGAGGTGCGCACCCTGCGCCAGGCGCTCGAACGGGAGCACGCCAACGTGCGCCGGGTGCTGGAGGCCATCCATGACGGCATCGCCCTGACCGATGGCGAGGGCGGCTTCCAGTTCGCCAACCCCGCCTTCGTCGCCCAGTTCGGCGCCATCGAGGGGCGCGAGGCGGCCGAGGTGTTCGAGGCGCCCCTGCCCGCCCCCGCCGCCGCCGAGGCCGCTTGCCGGGCCGAATGGCGCTCGCCGCGCAGCGGCCGCATCTACGACCTCACCGCCGCCTGGGTGCACAATCCCGATGGCAGCCGGTCGCTGCTGCAGGTCTTCCACGACATCACCGTGCGCAAGCAGGCGGAAGAGGCGCTGAACAACGCCCGCGAGGCCGCCGAGCTGGCCAACCGCGCCAAGAGCGAGTTCCTGGCCACCATGAGCCACGAGCTGCGGACGCCGCTCAACGCCATCATCGGCTTCTCCGAGATCATCGAGCAGCAATTGCTGGGGCCGGTGGGCCAGGAGCAGTACCGGGACTACGCCCACGACATCAATGATTCGGGCAAGCACCTGCTGCAGCTGATCAACGACATCCTGGACGTGGCCCGGCTGGAAGTGGGACGCGTCGTCCTGCGCGAGGAGCGGGTCAGTGCCGCCGCCATCGTCCAGTCCTGCCTGGGGATGGTGCGCGAGCGCGCCGAGGCCGGTGCCGTCACCGTGGCCTGCGACCTGCCCGAGGGGTTGCCCTTCCTGTGGGCCGACCCGCGCCGGCTGAAGCAGATCCTGGTCAACGTGCTGGGCAACGCGGTCAAGTTCACCCCGCCGGGCGGCAAGGTCTCGGTGTCGGTGCGGGCCGATCCCAAGGGGCTGGCCATCGCCATCGCCGATACCGGCATCGGCATCGCCCCCGAGGACCTGGGCAAGGTGATGGCGCCGTTCGGTCAAGCCGATTCCGGCATGGCCCGCCGCTACGAGGGCAGCGGCCTGGGCCTGCCCCTGTCGCGCAAGCTGATGGACCTGCACGGCGGCGCGCTCAGCCTGGAAAGCGCCCTGGGCGCCGGCACCACCGTCACCCTGCGCTTCCCCGCCGAACGCCTGCGCCCGGCCGCCTAGAGCCGGATGCTCGCAGGTCGATCGCCCTCTAGTCAACCCGCCCCGGCGGAGACCCGCCGCACCCGGCTGTCCTCCGGCTCCACCAGCACGGAGACGGCACGCCTGCGCCAGCCCACCACCACTTGGCCGCCCGAGGACGACCCGTCGGGCCGGAACAGGATGGTGCCCAGCCCGTCGCCGTCCGGCTTGGGGCCGGCCAGGGTCACGCCGTCGGGCAACTTGCGCCAGTGACCGCCCTCCACCCACAGGCTGCGCATGCCCTCGTCCACCCGCAGCCGCACCGGCTGGCCGCGCGACTGGGCCAGGGCCCGGGCCTCCTTCATGGCCGCCGCCACCTCATCCGAGGCCACGCCGGCCTTGATCCGCACCAGGGCGGCATCCAGGGCAGCCGGGCTGGCGCCCAAGGCGCCGCCCAGCAGTCCCACGGCGATCCAGCGGCGCACCCTCGGTGGCGACATGCCGCGCGCGCCGATCATGAGTGGGAGAAAAGCCATACCCGCGCGGCCTCCAGCCCCTCCTGGGTACGGTCGGGGCCGATGGACTCGGAGATCACCCGGATCTTCTCCAGGGCGCTGGTCCGCAGGGTTCCATCACCGTGGGTGGCTGCCAGGCTCAGCCACTTGACCGCGTCCACCGGGTTCCTGTCGCTCTCGCCGCCGCCCACCCTGAGCAGGCCCAGGACATATTGGGCGGGGGCGTACTTGGCCTCGGCAGCATCGTGCAGGCGGCGGACCGCCTGATCCCGATCGGCCGGCACGCCCTGCCCCTTTAGATACATCAGGCCCAGATTGTAGCTGGCCGCCGGCAGTCCCTTGTCGGCCGCGGACTGCATCAGTTGAGCCGCCTTGGCCGGGTCGGCGGGAACGCCGCTGCCCGCCAGATACAGATGCCCCAGCGCCGCCAGACCCTGGGGCGATCCCTGATCGGCCGCCTTGCGGAACCATTCCGCCGCCGCCGCCGGGTCGCGGGCGACACCCTTGCCCTCGTGCAGCAGCTCGCCCAAGCCCACCTGGGCGGCGGCGTTGCCGGACTCGGCGGCCGGGCGGAACAGCGCCGCCGCGCGCACTGGATCGGGCGCTCCCATCTTGCCCGACATGATCAGTGCCGCCAGCTTGGCCTGCGCCTGGATGTCGTTGGCGGCCGCCGCCTCCAGCGCCTTCAGCGTCGCCTGTTGCTCGGCCGTGGCCGCCTTCGCCTCCTCCGGCTTATTGGCGCGCGCCGCCGCCGGCTTGCCGTGAGCGACGGCGGCCTTGGCATGGGCCGCTGGCTTGGCAGAGGTTGACTTGCCCTGGCGTGCCTCTTCGGCCGCAGCGGGGCCGTGCCAGGCCAAGGGGACCAGCGTTAGGGCGGCGGCCAGCGTCAGGGGCAGGGGCCGTCTCATTGCCCGCCCCCGGTGGGATAGGTGTTGTTGTTGCCACCATTGCCGCCGCCGGTGGCGGTGGAAGACTGGCTGCCCGAGGTGCTCTGGCTGGAATTGGTGTTGAGGTTGGCCGTCGCCCCCTCGGAAAGAATTTGGCTGATCTGCTCATAATTGCCGATGGTGGTCGAGTTGTTGACCACGGTGGCGCCCGCGCTGCCGGCACTGCTGGCGGCGGTGGCCGACATCTGCTTGCGAAGCAATTGGCCCTGGGCATGGAAGCTGCGGTTGGCGGACTGGTAGCTCCAGCCGTCATTGCCCACCAGTTGGGCCTGGGCATGCGGAGCGGCGACCGCCAGCAGCAGCGCCGTGGCGATAAAAGCATACTTCATCTTCGATCTCCCCTTCCGGCGGGAAAGATAAGGGGGCGAGGAGGACCCTCGCCCCCAGGGCCTTTACTTGTTGATCACGTTGATCACGTTGGCCGCCGAGGTGGCGGCGTTGTTGACAGTGCCGGCCACGTTGAGGTGCGCCGACTTGGCCAGCGACGAGAAGCTGCCGACGGCGTTCTGGGTGACATCCACCAGGGCCAGGCTGGTGGCGGAGATGTTCGGGGTCTGGGGCTGGTTGTTGTGATGCGAATTATTGAAGTTGAGGGCGCCGTTCTGCACCACGGCGGGGGTGACGGTCACGCTGGCGACGTTGGCGATGGCCGAGGCGGTGTTCTCGAAATCGCCGCCGATGCCCTGCACCTGCACGCCCTTGGCGATGGCGGTGGCGTCAAGCTTGATGGGGTGATAGTAGCTGCCGGCCTCCTGGGTGGCATCCAGCAGCGCCAGGCTGGTGGAGCTGATGTTGACGACGTTGGCCGCCGAGGTGGCCGCGTTGCTGAAGTCGCCGCCCGGCGTCACCACCGCGTCGAACACGCCGGCGAAGGACTTCAGCTTGCCGTCCACGCTCTGGACCGCGTCGACGATGGCGGGGAAGCTGGAGGCGCTGCCGTCCGTGCCGCCGACGCTGATCACGTTGGTGATGGAACTGGCGGCGTTGGTCACCCCGCCGGAAATGGAATCGGCGACGATGGCGGCCGAGTGCAGGAAGCCCGTGAAATCCTGATCGGCGCAGATATTGGTCAGAGCGGCGAATTCGAGGTCGTTGGGATCGATCTCGATGGTGAGGTCGCCACCGGTGAAGTGCCAGTCGACGCCGCAGCAATCGGTGCTGGGGAGCTGCGGACCGCCGCCGCCACCGCCGAACCAGCCGGCGGAAGCCGGCTGGGCGGCCAGGCCGAGGACCAGGGTGAGGGCCGAGGTGGCGGCCAGCACCGACGCCTTCTTCATGGCTTTCATTTGCTCTCTCCTTCTTTCAGGTAGTTGTCCATGACACTGGTCTTGACCAGGCCGCATTCCGGCGCTTTGGCAAGACCGAGGAAGTCCGTCATGATCTGGTAGACAGCCATCTCGACGACGGAACGCACGCCAAGCTGCACGGGCTCGTTTTTCCGCATGCCCGCATCGAACTCGACGAGTTGTGTGCCGAAGAAGCGGAAGACATTGGCTTCCACTTCGTAACCGACGATCTGCTTCTGGAGGCTGGTGACGTAGGGGACATCGAAGGTGCGCGAATTCACCACGCGCAGGTCCAGTCCCACATTGATCACCACCATGCGGCCCCCGCCGCCGATGCCGCCGACGGCCAGGCGGCCGCCGCCCGAGGTGATGTTGTAGTTGAGCTCGGTCAGCGCCCCCATCAGCACGAAGTCCGAGCCCCGCACGGTGCCGGGGCGGATGGTGGTTTCCGGGCCGGTCAGCTTCTGCTCGGCCATCTTGGCCTGCGCCAGGGGGATGCGCAGGTCGTACCGTTCCACCAGGCGCGCCTTCTGGGTCTTGTACAGGGCGCTCATCACCATCTCGGACACACCCTGGGTCAACACCGTCGAGGTGCCGTTGCCGGTGGCCTGGAACTGCCCCGTCTTGTCGCCCACTTCGCCCACGGCGAAGACCGGCAGGTTGCTGCCCTGCAGGCGGCCCAACGACACCAGGCAGCGCGAATACGGGGTGTCGTTGTTGGTGACGGGGGCGCTGAGGAGCGGTTCCACTCCGCCCTTGCTCATGGTTCCTGGCTGGGCGCAGCCGCCAAGGGCAAGCACCGCGAGCCCGATTGCGGGCTTGAGCAGCCGTTTCATCGCGCACTCCTTTGATCAAGGCAAAGACCGGTCGGCCATCCGCCAGCGCGCATGCCGATAAGTATTGGCATGACGCTCTCGGAGGCTATTTCTGATTTGCGCGTATTGGAGGGGATACCCCTGGGTGCTCTCCGGGTTCGCTGAAATTATCCATTCGATATTCAGCGAGTGGCGATACAGAACTTAACGCCGCCGTGTCATTTTTTGTAACACCCTTATGGATTAATTTATTCGCCAGGCGGAGAATCCATTTGTCCCGCGCAAGTATCCTGCCGAAACTTGCGCATCCCCGTTCGGGATTGCGCCCACCCCTTCGGAGAGCGGCGGCCAAGCCCCTACGCCCCGGGCTGTTGAAATCGGCCTCGTGTCGGGAGTAGGGTCGCTTTCCTTGTTCAGTTTCAGGAAAAGCCGCCGATGCGCCGCGACCTTTCGGCCAAGTACGACCTTCGGGTTCCCCGCTACACCTCGTACCCGACCGCACCGCATTTCCATCCTGGCATCGGCCCCGACACCTACGGCAACTGGCTGGGCGGCATCGACCCGGCCGAGGAGTTGTCGCTCTACCTGCACATCGCCTATTGCGCCGAGATGTGCTGGTTCTGCGGCTGCCATACCAAGATCACCAAGCGCTACGCCCCCGTCGCCGCCTATATGGACGCGCTGCTGGGCGAGGTGGCGCTGGTGGCGAAACGCCTGCCCACCCGCATGACCGCGCGGCACATCCATTTCGGCGGCGGCAGCCCGACCATCCTGGCGGCCGAGGATTTCGTCCGCACGGTGGACACGCTGCGGCAGAAATTCTTCATCAAGCCCGATGCCGAGATCGCGGTGGAACTGGACCCGCGCACCGCCGACGAAACCTATGTGAAGGCCATGGCCTCGGCCGGTGTCACCCGCGCCTCCATCGGCGTGCAGGATTTCGACCCCAAGGTGCAGAAGGCCATCAACCGCATCCAGCCCTACGAGGTCACCGCCAACGTCATCGACTGGCTGCGCCGGCACGGCGTGCCCGAAATCAACATGGACCTGGTCTACGGCCTGCCGCACCAGACGGTGGAAGGGCTGCTGGACACCATCGACAAGGCCCACGGCTTCCGCCCCCGCCGCATCGCCCTGTTCGGCTATGCCCATGTGCCGTGGATGAAGAAGCACATGCGCCTGATCCCGGAAGAGGCGCTGCCCGACACCGAGATCCGCTGGCAGCAATACGAGCAGGGCACCGCCAAGCTGGAGAGCCTGGGCTACGTCAAGATCGGCCTGGACCACTTCGCCGCGCCCGACGACGAACTGGCCGTCGCGCTCAAGGAAAAGCGCCTGCACCGCAATTTCCAGGGCTACACCACCGACACCGCCGACACCCTGATCGGCTTCGGCGCCTCCGGCATCGGGTCGCTGCCCCAGGGCTACGTGGCCAATGTGGGCGAAATCCACTTCTACCAGGACGCCATCCGCTCGGGCCGGCTGGCCACCGCGCGCGGCGTGGCCGTCGACGCTGACGACATCCTGCGCCGCGCCATCATCATGAAGCTGATGTGCGACCTGGAGATCGACCTGGACGCCGTCTGCGCCCAGTACGGCGCCGACGCCGCCCAGTTCGACGGCGAACTGGCCGCCATCGCCCCCATGGAAGAGGACGGGCTGGCGGTGGTGAAGGACCGCCGCATCATCGTCACCGACGAGGGCCGCACCCTGGTGCGCGCGGTGGCCTCGGCCTTCGACCGCTATCTGAGGAAGGGCGAACAGCGCCACTCCAAGGCGGTGTAGCCCTTCCCGCTGCCCCCACACGCACGGGTGGACGCCTTGCCACCCATTTCCGCCGCCACGCCGACCCGACCGGGTGGTGCGCAGCGCAGAAAAGGAGTATGGGAAGGATGGGGGCCCGCTCCCCATCGCGTCAGCGGTCCGGAGAATCAGGTTCGTGTCGAGGAAGCATCCGATCATCGCCGTCACCGGCTCGTCCGGCGCCGGTACCACCACCGTCAAGGAAGCCTTCGAGCACATGTTCCGGCGCGAGGGCATCAAGCCGGCCATCGTCGAGGGCGACAGCTTCCACCGCTTCAACCGCGGCGACATGAAGAAGGCCATGGCCGAGGCGGAAGACAGCGGCCAGCGCACCTTCAGCCATTTCGGCCCCGACGCCAACCTGTTCGGCGAGTTGGAGGACGTGTTCCGCCGCTACGGCGAAAGCGGCCAGGGACGGCGGCGGCTGTACGTCCACAATGACGAGGTGGCCCGGCGCTTCTCCCACCTGAACATCAAGTCGGGGGAGTTCACACCGTGGGAGGACCTGCCCTCGGATACCGACCTGATGTTCTATGAAGGGCTGCACGGCTGCGTTGTCACCAAGGACTGCAACGTGGCCCAGCACGTGGACCTGAAGATCGGCGTGGTGCCGGTGATCAACCTGGAATGGATCCAGAAGATCCATCGTGACACCATCGTGCGCGGCTACTCGGAAGAGGTGGTGATGGACACCATCCTGCGCCGCATGCACGACTACGTTCATTATATCGTGCCGCAGTTCAAGCTGACCGACATCAACTTCCAGCGCGTCCCCATCGTCGATACCTCGGACCCCATCATCGCCCGCGACATCCCCACCGCCGACGAAAGCCTGGTCGTGATCCGCTTCCGCAAGCCCGACCGCTTCCGCGTCGACTTCCCTTTCCTGTTGCAGATGATCAAGGATTCGTGGATGAGCCGGCGCAACACCATCGTGGTGCCGGGCGGCAAGATGGGCTTGGCCATGGAACTGATCATCACCCCCATCCTGCGCCGCATCATGGAAGACCGCCGCACCCTGCTGGGGTGAGCGCGCCAACACCCCCACCCAACCCTCCCCCATGAAGGGGGAGGGCTTTTTTGTTTCCCCCCTCCCCCTCGCGGGGGAAAGCCGGGGATGGAGACTGCAGACAGCGGCGTGCCTTCCCCCCGCCTCCTCCGGTTTGGACCCGGAGGAGGCGGGGGTGGGGCCTTCCCGCCAAGGAAGCTGAGAATTGGGGCGGGAGGGAAAGCGTTTGGGGCCGCTTTCCCTCCCTTTTCTGTCCACCCCGGCACGCAGGGGTTCGGGGACGCATCCCGAGGCGGACGAGGGATACGAGGGGGAGCGCTTGGGGGGCGCTCCCCCTCAAGAAGATGCTTCCGCGGTGCTGGGGTTCGGGAACGAACCGCGGAAAACACCCCCTGACACGTTCTGCGGGGCGAATGCGAGAGGAGCCCCGATTGGGGGCCGGAGGCTCCTCTCTCAACTCCCGCCGGACTGGGGTTCGGGAACGTCCGGCGGGACTTGCTCGCCCGGATCAGGCGGCGCGCGCCTCCTGATCCAAGGGTTGTTCCAGCACGGCAGGCACCGTCAGTGGCAAGGCGAAGCTGAAGGTACTGCCCTGACCGGCCTGCGATTCCACCCACACGCGGCCACCCAGGCGCTCGACCATGCGACGCACGAGGGCCAGGCCGATACCGGTGCCGGTGCCGGTACGCCCGTCCAAACCTGGCAGGCGATGGAACACCTCGAACACCCGTGGCAACTGGCGCTCGTCGATGCCTTGCCCGTTGTCTCGCACGGAAAACACCGCGAAGCCGTCCTCGCGCCGGGCCGCCACATGGATCAGCGGCTTGCGCTCGGCGCTGCGGTAGCGGATGGCGTTGTCCACCAGCTGGGTGAAGATCTCGACCAGACTCACCTCATCGGCGGCCACCGCGGGCAGGGCGTCCACCACCAAGGTGGCGCCGCAGCGGCGGATCTCTTCCGCCAAGCTGTTGGTGGCGACCTGGACCGGCACGTTGGCCTCGACCAGGCGCTCCGCCGGCGGCAGGTGGTCCACCGCGACGAAGGCCTCCAGGTCCTGCACCAGCTTGCGCATGCGCTGGGCGCCCGACACCACATGGGCCACATAGTCGCGGCTTTCCGCGTCCAGGGCATTCTGGGCATGGCTGGACAACAACTGGGCGTAGGCGACCACCCGGCGCAGGGGCTCCTGCAGGTCGTGGGCCGCCACCTCGGCGATGCGCTCCAGGTCCACCACATAGCGGCGCAGGCGCTCGCGGCTGGCCAGCAGTTCGGCCTTCTTCTGCGACAGGTCGCGGGTAATGATGTCCTGGCGGCGCACGAGGCTGTAGAGCGCCAGCAGCGCCCCCCAGGACCACGGTCACCGCGAGCCCCACCAACACGTAGGCCCGCACCGTATCGGCATGGCCGGCCAGCACTTCGGCCTGCGAGCGGCCGACCCAGACCGCCAGGGGCTGCTCGGCCACGGCGCGGAAGCTGGCGATGCGGGCTTCATGGTCAAGCGGCCCGACGCGGCGCTGGCTGCCCGAGCCGGCGGCGAACAGTTCGTCGGCCATTCCGGCCGGCAGTTCGCGACCGACCGAGCCATCCGAGGCGGCCCGGATGATCCCGTCCCGGCCGGCCAGCAAAATGACGCCCTTGGTCCCCACGTCGATGGAGCCGTAGAAATCGGACAGATACTGGGGGTCCAGCGACAGCACCAGCACGCCGTCGAAGCGGCCGTCGGGGCCGTCCAGGCGCCGGGTCATCTGGATCGACCAGCGGCCGGAGGTGCGGCCCAGCACCGGCTTGCTGATGAACAGGCCGGTGCCGGCCTGGTCCTTGTGGACGCGGAAATGGTCGCGGTCGGACAGGTCTATGGGGGCGAAACCGGGGACGGTGCTGTCCTTCAGCACGCCGTCCGGGCCGATGATGGCCAACTGGAACGACACGTTGCGCAGGATCGCCGAGCGCGCCGCCATGGCGGAAAGGCCGAAGCCGGCGGGATCGCGCTCGTACTCGGATTCCACATAGAGCAGCGCCTGGTCCAGCCCGGCGAAGGTGCGATGGATGTGTTCGTTGAAGGCGCGCGCCAAATTGGCGGTATCGGCCTCGGCCTGCGCCAGCAGGCGGTTGCGTTCGCGCCCCAGGTCCCAGGCCAGGGCCAGCCACAGCAGCAGCAGGATGAAAATGCCGAACGCCGCGACGGCGCTCCCTGCATTCATCCTGGCAAATACCGCACGCGGCATGGCTGCCCCCTGGTTGTAGACCGTCGCCGCCTGGCCTTCGCCTTTCGGCAAAAACCGGATGCCCATCCCATGGCGGCGACGGCCGTTCCGTCTTCCTGATCAGGGAATAGAAGAAGTCTCTTGCGGCATTCCCTGGTCCGATGCTTGTTTTTTATCAACTCTCTTTCAATGGAATACCGGTTGTGATTGAATTTGGCTGAAATGCCGTGTGAACGGCCTGTAAATGTTGCGGCGCAAAGGAGAAGCCATTGTCCGGCGCAAAGGCTCATGTGCTGATCGTCGAAGACGAACCGGTAACCCGGGGCAAGCTTGCCGCCCATCTGGTCGCCGAGGGTTTTCAGGTGAGCGAAGCCGCGGATGCCCGCGACATGCGGACCATCGTGTCGCGCACCGTGCCCGACGTGGTTTTGCTGGACATCAACCTGCCCGATGAAAGCGGACTGATCCTGGCCCGCGACCTGCGCGCCAAGTCCTCGGTGGGCATCATCCTGGTGACCGCGCGCCAGGACGAAACCGACCGCATCGTCGGCCTGGAACTGGGTGCCGACGATTACATCACGAAGCCGTTCAACCCGCGCGAACTGGCCGTGCGGGTGCGCAACCTCATCCGTCGCGTCGCCCCCAGCATGGCTGCCGAGCGCCAGGCCAGCGGCGTGTTCATCTTCGCCGGCTGGAAGCTGGATTGCGATGCCCGCCAACTGGCCTCGCCCCAGGGCGAGGGAGTGCGGCTGACCCGGGGCGAGTTCGACGTGCTGGCCGCCCTGGCCCGGAATCCCGGCCGCGCCCTGACCCGCGACCAATTGCTGGACCTGACCCAGCATGACGGCGAAGCGGTGATCGACCGTACCATCGACGTGCTGGTGGGCCGCCTGCGCCGCAAGATCGAGATCGATCCCAAGCACCCGGCCATCATCGTCACCGTGCACGGCATCGGCTACCGGCTGGTGGGGGCCTAGAGCGCGATGACAAGAGACGGATTCAGCTTGCGGGCCGAATCACCCGCAAGCTGAATCCGTCTCTGAGCCCCCTACTCCACCACCTCCAGCAAAGCCTTCAGCGAGCGCTGCCATAGGTCGGGAAGGGTGCCGGCCAGCGTCAGCGCGGCCGTATCCTCCGCCCGCGCCAGGGTTTCAATGGCGCGGCAGCGTTCGTTCAGCGCGAGGAGATGCAGGCTGGCGGCGGCCGAGGCCATGCGGTGCGCCGTCGCCCCCAGCCTGGCCAGGTCGCCGGCGGGGATGGACGTGCGCACCTGATCCAGATCGGCGGAAGACGAGGTGCGGAACAGTTCCACCAAGCTGCGCATGCGGTCGCGCCCCAAATCCTTCAGATCCGCCAGCAGGTCCGGCAGGGCCACCAGGGCGGTGCCCGGGCCGGCGGGCGCCGACGGCCCGGCGGCGGGCTCGGCCTGGGCCAGGACGATGCGGGCCACGTCCTCCACCCGGAACGGCTTGGCCAGACAGCCGTCCAAGCCGGCATCGCGCCATAGCCGGGCATCCTGCTCCATCGGATTGGCGGTCAGCAGCCAAAGGGGGTAGCGGCGGCGGCTCCGCCCAGAGCCCGGATGCGGCGCGCCGTCTCCAGCCCATCCAGGCCGGGCATGTGCATGTCCAGCAGCACCAGATGATGCCCGCCCCGGCGCATGGCCTCGACGGCGGACAGGCCGTCCGCCACCGCCGTCACCTTATGGCCGTGCCGCTCCAGCAGCCCCGCCCCCACTTCGCGGTTGACCGGATTGTCGTCCACCAGCAGCACATGGCAGGCCAGCACCTGCTCGCCGTTCCCGTCGGGCTCCACCGCCGAGGGTGATTCCGCCGACGGCAGCGCCACCACGAACCAGAACGAGCTGCCCCTGCCGTCATGGCTTTCATAGCCGATGTCGCCCCCCATCAGGGTGACCAGCCGCTTGCAGATGGCCAGGCCCAGGCCGGTGCCGCCGAAGCGCCGGGTAATGGAGCTGTCGGCCTGCCAGAACTCGGTGAACAGCCCGGCGCGGGCCTCCTCGGGGATGCCGATGCCGGTATCGAACACGGCGAAGCGCAGCACCGCCTTGCCGTCGGCCTGGGTATCGACGGCCTCCACCGAGATACTGACATTGCCGCGCTCGGTGAACTTGATGGCGTTGCCCACCAGATTCAGCAGCACCTGGCGCAGCCGCAGGGGATCGCCGGCGACGAAGGGCGGCACCCCGGCGCCGAAGCGGCACCCCAGGATCAGCCCCTTTTCGGCGGCGCGCGGCGCCATCATCAGCCGCAGTTCGTCCACCATGTCGACCACGTCGAAAGGCACCGAATCCAGGGTCAGGCCATCGGCTTCCAGGCGCGAGAAATCCAAGATGTCGTTGACCAGATTGAGCAGCAGCTCGCCCGAGCTGACCACCGTCTCGGCAAAGGTGCGCTGCTTGATGTCCAGCGGAGTATCCAGCAGCAGGCGCGCCATGCCCAGGATGCCGTTGAGCGGCGTGCGCACCTCGTGACCCACGGTGGCAAGGAACACCGACTTAGCATGGGCGGCCAGCTCGGCGCGGTCGCGCGCTTCCTTCAGGGCGCGCTCGCCGGCCTTGCGCTCGATGGCGTAGCGCACCACCCGCGCCAGCATGGAGCCGTCGCCGCGCCCCTTGACCAGATAGTCCTGGGCGCCGTGCTTCAGCGCTTCAATGGCCTGGGAATCGTCGTCATTGCCGGTCAGCACCACCACCGGCAGGTCGGGAGCCGCCCCGGTCAGCGCCTTCAGCGTCGCCAAGCCGGTCGAATCGGGCAGCGACAAGTCGGCCAGCACCACGTCGATGTCGCCCCGCGCCAGGCGCTGGGTCGCCTGGGCCAGCCGCCCCGCAGTCTCCACCACGAAGCTGGTCTGAGGCATGCGGCGCAGCATGTACTCCACCAGGCGGGCATCGGCGGGATCGTCTTCCAGCAGCAGGACGCGGATGGTTTCGGTCATGGCGCTTTCGGCAGGCTGACGAGGCGGAACCAGTAATCCTGGACCGCGTGGATGGCCCGGGTGAATTCCTCCACATCCATGGGTTTGGAAACGAAGGAATTGGCTCCCAGGCTGTAGGCCTTGACGACGTCGCGCTCGGCACCGGAAGTGGACAGCACCACCACCGGGATGCCGCGCAAACCGCGGTCGCTCTTGAGATCCTCGAGGATTTCGTGGCCCGACCGCCCCGGCAGATTGAGGTCGAGCAGGATCAGATCGGGACGGGGCGCCTGGGTGTAATCGGCGCCGATGCGCCGCAGGAAGGCCAACGCCTCGGTGCCGTTCTTCACATGGTGCAGAACCGTGTCGTAATGGCCCCGGCGCAAGGCGATCTTCACCAGTCCGGCGTCGCCCAGGTCGTCCTCGATCAGCAGGATATGGTATTCCTTGGTCTGCTCGGTCATGGCGTCCCCATGGCGGTCTTCCCTCAAGCCGGCTCTGGCGCGCGGCGCATCTTCGGCCAAGTGAAATGCAGCGCGGTACCGCCACCCGCCTGGGTGGACACCCAGATGCGGCCGCCCTGGCGCTCCACTACCTTACGGCAGATGGCCAGACCGATGCCCGTGCCTTCGTATTCGTCGCGGGCATGCAGTCGTTGGAAAATGCCGAAGACCCGTTCGGCGTGCTCGGGCGGAATGCCGATGCCGTTGTCGGCGACGGAGAACTCCCACTGGTCGCCCTGGTCGGCGACGGTCACCATCACCTCGGGCCGGCAATGGGGATTGCGGTACTTCACCGCGTTGCCGATCAGGTTCTGGAACAGGCGTGTCAACTCGCCCACGTCGCCCAGGACCACCGGCATCCTGCCCGGCAGCACGATGTGGGCGCCGGCTTCGTCGATCTCGCCCTGCAGGTCCATCACCGCCAGATCGGCGGCGCGGCCGGTATCCACCGGCTGATCGGTGGAGGCGCGGCCGACGCGGGAATAGGCCAGCAGGTCGGTAATCAGCGCATCCATGCGCCGCACGCCGTCGCGGATGAAATCCATGAACTCGCGGGTCTCGTGGTCCAGCTTGTCGTCGATGCTTTCCTCGATCAGCGTCATGTAGCTGCGCACGGTACGCAGGGGCTGGCGCAAGTCGTGGGAGGCCACATAGGCGAACTGCTCCAGTTCCTCGTTGGAGCCGCGCAGCTCCAGCACCAGGGCGTCCAGCTTCTGCTCCAGCCGCTTGCGCTCGGTGATGTCCTGGATGGTGACGTCCACCCGTTCGGGCACCCCGTCGGGGGCGAACGCAACCTCGGCGCGGAACTGGCCGACCCGCTCGGTGCCGTCGGCGCGGATCAGGCGGATGTCCTCGACCACGCGCCCGCCGCCGGCCCCGCCCAAGGCGGCGTCCAACGCCATGGCCAAGCGTTCGCGGTCGTCGATATGCACGCGGCGGAAAAAGGCGGCGCGCCCCGGCTCCTCCCCGCCGGGAGTGGTGCCCAGCAAGGCGTGGAACTGGTCCGACCATACCTGGCGCCCGCTGATGGCGTCCCAGGTGGCGCTGCCGATCTGCGCCACGCGCTCGGCGTTGGACAACAGAGTCTGACTGCGCCGTTCCAGGTCCTGATAGGCTCGGTCCAGGCGCTCGACCATGCCGGCGAAGGCGGCACCCAGGCGGGCGATCTCGTCATGGCCGTCGATGATGAAGGCGCTGCGATCGCCCGAGCCGAAGGCGAACGAGGTCGCCGCCTCGGCCAGGCTGGACAGCGCCCGCGTCAACCGCTGGCCGAGCAGCGCGGCGAACACCACCACCAACAGGGTGCTGGCCGCGCCGATGGCGAGGAAGGTGGTGGTCAGGCGGCGCAGCGAGGTATCCAGTGCATCGCGGTCGGCGCCCAGGCGGATGACCAGGTGGAGCACCGACAGCTGCGGCGAAAGGGATACCGTCGCCTCGACGATCATGGGATCGTCCACCTTGTCCAGGCCTTCGCCCAGCAGCGCCGAATAGGTCTGGCCGTCGGCCTCGATGCGCAGTTCGCCGCTCACCGAGCCCGCCTGCACGGCGGCGCGCCGCGCCAGTTCGCGCAGGCTGACCCGCCATACCAGTGCGCCTTCGGCGGTGCCGGTATTGGCATAGATCACCGGCTCGGCCACCTTCAGCTCGGGGCCATCGGCGCCCAGGGCGACCTTGGCGCGCACCCGCCCCCCGGCCACCGCGCCGGCCACCCAGGGATCGGCTTCGCGATCACCCGGCACGATAGAGCCCACCAGCGGCCGGCCGATGAAATCGGTGACCACCAGCGAGGTGCGCAGGCCGTGCACATCGGCCACATCCGTCAGCAGGGGGCGCAGATAGGTTTCGCGGCCGACGCTGTCCACCAGGGCGTTGGCGATGGCTGCGTTGCCGGCCAGAACATGGAAATGGGCGAACACGCCTTCGATCAGGTCGCTCACCTTCTCGGCCCGCAGGCCGGCCTCGGTGACAAGCAGATCGTTGACCTGGGCCCGGATCAGCTGGGCGGTCACCAGCCAGGCGCCGCCGCCCATCAACACCACGAAGAACAGCGCCAGCGCCGAGGCGGCGATGGCCACACGGGTGGACAGCCGGGCGCGCAGGCGCTTGATCACCGCGCCTCCCTTCCGCCGCCGTCACCCCGGCCGCGCGGCGTGGGCAGCGGGATGACGGCCCCGTCGGAACGGAAGGCGGCCATGAAGACCTGGTCCGCCGTCAGCGCCTCATGATTGGTGGGGCTGAACGGCTGCGCATAGCGCCGCACCAGCCCGTCGTAGTCGCGCACCCGTTCCAGGGCGGCGCGCACCTGGGCCCGGTCGGTGGTCCCGGCCAGATTGACGGCGCGGGCCAGGATGTGGGTCAGGTCGTAGGCATGGGCGACACCGACGGGGGCGGCGATGGCCTCCGGCCGCACCGGGCCGAACAGTTTCTGCCAGCGGTCGAGGAAACGGGCGACCCGGCGTTGGTCGGCGTTCAGGAAGCTGAAGGACTGCACCACCGAGAGGTCCAGCTCCCCCAGCGCGCCGCCGGCGTTCTTCGCCAGGCTGCCGGCGGTGACGCCCCAATGCATGACCAGGGGCAGCCTCTCCTGCCTGGGCATGGCCGCCACCTCGCGCAGCAGCACCGCCCCCTCGGCGTCGTTGGCGATGAACAGGATCGCCTGGGCGCCCTGGCGCAGCAAGTCCACATAGGGGCGGGCCAAGCTCTTGTCGCCCCAATTATACCACGAGGTTCCCACCACCTTGGGCAGGCCGGGGCCGCCAGCGCTCTCGATGGCGGCGAGGCCCGAGCGCCCCCAGCCGGTGTTGGGCGCCAGCACGCCCACGCGCGCCGCCCCCTTGGCCGCGGCATGCCGCAGCATGGCGGGCAGCACCCACTGGTCGCGCAGGGACAGGCGGAAGACCGGATTGGGCTGGTAGCCGTTGTCGACGATGCCGTCGGCGGTGGCCCATGGGTCCAGCAGAAGCAGGCCAAGCTGGTGCACAACATCCAGGTTTTCCAGCACCACCGGACTGAAACGCCCGCAGAACACCGCCACCAGATCGCGCTCGCCAGCCAGGTCGCGCAGGTTCTCGCGCGAGCGGGCCGGGACCGAACGGTTGTCGCGCACCACCAGTTCCAGCTTGCGCCCGCCCAGCACGCCGCCGGCCTCGTTGATCTCGGCGATGGCCATGGCGATGCCGCGCTCGATGGCTTGCGCCGACATGCTGCCCACCACGCCGAACTCGCCGTCGAAACCGATGCGCACGGGCTCGGCGGCGCGGGCGGCGGGCGCCAGGGAGAAGAGCGCAACGATCGCCAGCAGCCAGCGCAATTGCCCCCCCTTCCCACCTGATCGATAGTATGAGGATACGGGGGTGGGCCACCCCCCGCAAGCACGCTGAACAGCCAGGAGTGGAAGACGTGACCCAAGCGCCCCCGGCCAGCCGGGACTATCCGACCCACCCGCTGCCGGCGGTGATCGCCATGGTGGCCCGCAAGGGACGCGTGCTGCTGGTACGGCGCGGCAAAGGGACCGCTCCCGACCCCTGGGGCTTCCCGGGAGGCCTGGTGGAGGTGGGGGAAACGGTGGCCGAGGCGGCCGTGCGCGAACTGGCCGAGGAAACCGGCGTGACGGCCGAGGCGGGACCGGTGGCCGAGGTGCTGGACATTATCCAGTGCGACAAGGACGGCCGCGTGCGCACCCACTTCATCCTGAACGCCGTGCCCTGCCGCTGGCTGGCGGGCGAGCCGGCCGCAGCCAGCGACGCCATCGAGGCGGGCTGGTTCACCCTGGACCAGATCGCCGCCATGACGTGCCACCCCAACCTGCCCCGATTGGCAAAAGCGATCCTGGCGCAGGCGATCCTGGCCGGCTGACTACCACAGGTCGATGTCGTCGGCCTCGGCCACCTGCTGGGCGCGGGCGCGGGTGATGATGGCGTTGAGGCGCGCCCGCTGCGGTCCGCTGGCGTTGAGGCGCAGGTGAACGCCCTTGGTGGAGGTGCGCACCACCTCGGCCTCGATGGCCTCAAGGTCCTCCACGTCGAACGTCACCTTCTGCCCGCGCGCCAGCTCGCCCCCGGCGATTTCCAGCAGCGCGCCGCCCACCGACAGGTCCTTGACCCGGCCGCTCAAGCGCTGCCCACCGGCGGTCATCAGCACCCCGACGTCCAGTTCGATGCGGGCGTGCTGGCGGCGGTTGCCCACCACCGATCCCCGCAGGGTACCGATCAGGTGGTCGCGCATGCCGTTCAGTTGATCGGACACGCTGCTCACCGTGTCGTGCACCAGGGCCGACATCTGCTCGGCCTCGGTGGCCGATTGGGAAATGCCGGCGATGGTAGAGGACACCGTCTGGGTCGAAGTCGCCGCCTGCCGCGCCTGTCCGGCGATGGCGGCGATGGACCCCTGCTGCTGGGCGGTGACGTCGGCCATGGTGGTGGAGATGTCGGACACCCGGGCGATGATGTCGCCCACCGACGAGATGGCTTGCACCGCCTGCCCCACCGCCCCCTGGATGCCGGCCACCTGGGCGGCGATCTCGCTGGTGGCCTGGGTGGTCTGGTTGGCCAAGTTCTTGACCTCGCCGGCCACCACGGCGAACCCCTTGCCGGCCTCGCCGGCGCGGGCCGCCTCGATGGTGGCGTTCAGCGCCAGCATGTTGGTCTGCCCGGCGATGGCGTTGATCATGGAGACCACGGCGTCGATGCGGTGCGAGGCCTCGGACAGGGTCTGCATGATCTCGCTGGAGCGCCGGGCCTCCTCGGTGGCGGTGCGGGCGATCTGGCGCGACTGGTCGGCATCGGCACGCATGCGCTCGATGGTGGCCACCATCTGCTCGGCCGCCTCGGCCACGTAGGTGACATTGTCGGTGGCGTTGCCGGCGGCCACCGCCACCTGGCGGTTCTGCTCGCCCACCGTGGTGGCCTGGGCGCGCATGCCGTCGGCCACCGAAACCAGCGCCATGGAACGGTTGGTGACGTCGCTGACGGCGGCGTTGATCTCGCTTTCCAACTGCTCGGACATGCCGAGGAAGGTCAGCCGCATTTCCTTCTCGGTGGTGCGCAGGATGCGCTCGCTCTCGGCGTTCTTGCGCGCGAAATCCACCAGCGCGCCCCGCAGCGCCTTGAGGAAGAACAGCGCCTCGCCGGTCTGGCGGATGGCGCCGCCGCCGCTTTCCTGGCGCGGCGCGGTGTCGTTGATGGACAGCGCGCGGATCTGCGCCACCACGGCCTCCAGCGGCCGCGCCACGCCCAGCCAGAGCCAGAGCCCGCCGCCGGCCAGGACGGCGAGCAGAACCGCGAAGGCGGCGGTGGCGAGCCAGCCGGAGGCGAAGAACTGCACCGTGGCCGCCGCCAGGGCGGTGCCGCCCAGCAGCGTCAGCACGCCGCCCAGGCCGGGGCCGAAGGCGCGGCGGGCACCCTGGGTGGCCTGGACGCTGTCGATGCCCAGGCTGCGAAAGAAATTGGCGTACAGGGCGTCGTCGCCCAGGATGTGCTTGACCAGCCAGTCGCGCAGGAACTCGAACACCTCGTCGGCCACGGTCTCCGAGCCGTCCTCGCGGAACTTGGCCTGCAGGCCGGCGGCGGTGGCCAGCAGGCGCTCGTGCGCCTTCTTGTGCATCTCCACGCCGGGATAGGCCCAGCGGGCGAACATCTCCTCCTCGCGGGCGAAATGGGTGCGGGTGTAATCCACCAGGCTCGGCCAGGATGCCGTCGATCACCTCATGACCGCGCCGCTCCTCGCTGGCTTCCCACAAATTATTGAGGATGGCGATCAACCTCTGATGGTCAGAGTCGAACTCGACCACATGGACGCTGAGCTGGTCGCTCCAATCGATCAAAGCCATTGCACCCGCTCCCCCCGGACCAACGGATAACCATAAAGGTATAGCGGGTTATGCCGGGACAAGACACCTCGGGTCAATGCCTGAGGCGGGCCACCAGATGGCCGCCATTGGCCCGCCAGCCGCGCCAGAACTCCTCCAGGTAGGGCAGGACCTCCAGCAGGAGAATGGCGCCCAGCACCGCGCCCAGATAGCCCAGGGGCAGCGGGTCCGGCTTCAGCCGGACGGCCCAATCAGCGGTTTCCGGCCCCATTCCGACGATGGCGAGTGCCTGCCCCCAGTGGAGACAGACGACGAAGGACAGCGCCATGAACGGCAACACTTCCAGGAAGGAATGGATGTGCTGTTCTACCGGGGTGACGCGGCGCCGGGTGACCGCATAGCTGACATCCCATAATGCAGTGGCTTCGTGCGCAACGAAGGCCGCCAGCATCACCACCAGCACCAGGGCGTTGATCTCCAGCACCAGGGCGGCCAGCACCGGCGCGCCCATTTCCACCAGCATAAGCAGATGAATCAGGCTTTCCTTGGCCCCGGTGGTGTGCTGGATGTCGGTGCGCCGGTGGCAGACCCAGTCGGCGATGCCCACCAGAAGCCACAGGGGTACGATGACGTACAGCAGGAAGATACGGGTGGCCTGGGCGACATCCATGGGCGGTTCCGCTCGTACAAGGGAATTCTTGCCCAACACGCCGCCGACGGCAGGGGTTCCTTGCCGGCCGGTTTCACCAAACGGTCACGCGGCTCCCCGGTGGGGCTGGCTAGAGTGCATGCCCTGGATTATTGGAAAACCGACATGGATTTGGACGCCAGCGTATCCGACATGATGACCGCCGCCTTCCGCCTGTCCTGGCCGGCCCCGCCTCCCCCTCGGCCGGCCCGCCAGCGGGTGCGCCGGCTGTTCGGGCGCATGGTCCGGCTGTGCCGGCGCCAGGCGCTGGAAGGCTGGCCGGTGGCCCTGTCGGCGCCGGAACCGCGCTGAGCGCCCTTGTCCTGGCCGGCGCGAGGCTTTATCGCTAAGGGGGTCGTGCCCGACGGTCGAGGAACCCCATGACCTCTTTGCCCCCGCGACCCGGCCCCCAGGCCGAAATCCTGCGCCTGCTGGCCAGTCCCGCCACCCATGGCGGCCACCGCCCGACCCGCATCGACACCCACATCTCCACCATCTTCCTGGCCGGCGACCAGGCCTGGAAGATGAAGAAGGCGATACGCCTGCCCTTCCTCGACTTCTCGGACCTGGACAGCCGCCGGCGCGCCTGCGAGGCCGAGGTGGAGATCAACCGCCGCGCCGCGCCGCAGCTCTATCTGGGCTGCGTTCCCATCACCCGCGATCCCCAGGGCCGGCTGCGTTTGGGCGGCGACGGAGCGGCGGAGGAATGGCTGGTCCACATGCGGCGCTTCGACCAGCGCACCCTGTTCTCCAAGCAGGTGGCGGCCGGTCGGGTGGACCGTCACCGCATCCACGCGCTGACCGAGGCGGTGTGGCGCTTCCACCAGTCGGCGCCGCTCCGGTCCGACCGCGGCGGCACCCGGGGGCTGGCCTGGGTGATCGACACCAACGCCGCCTCCATGGCCGCCCATGCCGACATCCTGGCGCGCGCGCGCGCCGGCCTGCTGACCGAACGCTCCCGCGCCTGGCTCGACCGCCTCGGCCCGCTGCTGGAGGAGCGCCGCGCCGCCGGCATGGTGCGCCAATGCCACGGCGACCTGCACTGTGGCAACATCTGCATGGTGGACGGACAGCCCACCCTGTTCGACGCCATCGAGTTCTCCGACGACATCGCCTGCATCGATGTCTTCTACGATCTGGCCTTCCTGCTGATGGACCTGGAGCGGCGGGGCGCCCGCCCCCTGGCCGGCTACGCGCTGAACCATTACCTGGACCTGTCCGGCGATTACCGGGGCATCGGCCTGCTGCCCCTGCTGCTGTCTCTGCGGGCTGCGGTGCGCGCCCATGTCTCGGCCACCATGGCCGCCGGCGCCGGCGGCACCGAGCGCGGCCGCCTGGCCGCCGAAGCCGACGGCTACCTGGAGGCCGCCCTGGACTATCTGGCGCCCCCCGCCCCCAGCCTGCTGGCGGTGGGCGGACTGTCGGGCAGCGGCAAGTCGCGCATGGGCCGCGAGCTGGCACCGCTGCTGGCGGTGCCGGCCGCCGCCGTGGTGCGCACCGATGCCCTGCGCAAGCAGATCATGGGCGCCGGATTGCTGGAGAAGCTGGGGCCCGAGGGCTATACGCCCGAGGTGACCGAGCGCACCTACCAGGCCCTCTACGATACCTGCCTGACCGTACTGAAGGCCGGCCACGCGGTGGTCGCCGACGCGGTTTTCGCCAAGCCGGAACAGCGGGACGCCATCGAGCAGGTGGCCCGCGCCGCCGGAGTGCCCTTTCGCGCCCTGTGGCTCCATACCCCGCCCAAACTGGCGGCGGCGCGCATCCGCGGGCGCAAGGCCAACGTCTCCGACGCCACCGTGGCGGTGCTGGAGCAGCAGTTGGCCTACGACCTCGGGCCCATTTCCTGGCCCCGCGTGCAGACCGGCGGATCCAAGGCCAAGGCGCTGAAGGATGGCAGGGCCGCCCTGGGGTTATGAGGGGTATCCTGCCGAGGCCGATTAACAATCCTTGAGCGTGGGCGCATAATCGAAAGTCTGACCAAGGGAGGATCACCATGACCGAATTCAAAACCCTGCTGGTCCCGGTGACCGATGCCGCCACCGCCGACGCGCCGCTGGATACCGCCTTCGCTCTGGCGGCCACCTTTGCCGCCCACGTGGTCGGGTTGCATGTGCGCACGGACCCCACCACGGCGGTGCCCCTGGTGGGCGAAGGCATGTCGGGCGCCATGGTCGAGGAAATGATGGGCGTGGCCGAGCGCCAGGCGACCGAGCGCGCCGAGGCCGCCCGCGCCGCCTTCGACGCCGCCTGCGCCCGCCACGGCGTCGCCCTGGCGACAGCACCCGTTCCCGGCCCCTCGGCGCAATGGGACGACGTGGTCGGGCGCGAGGAGGAACTGGTGGCCTGGCGTGGCCGGCTTTCCGACCTGGTGCTCATGGGCCGCCCCAGTGAAGGGCTGGAGGCGCCCTCGCTGCTGACCCTGAATGCCGCCCTGATGGAAAGCGGCAAGCCGTTGCTGCTGGCCCCGCCCGCCGCGCCGGCCACCATCGGCACCCGCATCGCCGTGGCCTGGAACGGCAGCGCCGAGGCCGGGCGGGCGGTCGCCGCCGCGCTGCCGTTCATGCGGCGCGCCGCGTCGGTGACTATCCTGTCGCTGACCGAGGACGACCGCACCGCCTTCACCCCCGGCGGCGAACTGGCCGCCTTCCTGGCCTGGCACGGCGTGGCCGCCCAGTGCTCGGTGGTTCATGCGGGCGCCCATGCCGGCGCGGTGCTGCTGGAGGAATGTGGCAAGCTGAACGCCGACCTGCTGGTGATGGGCGCCTATACCCATTCCCGCCTGCGCCAGTTGATCCTGGGCGGCGTCACCCGCCACGTGCTGGGCCGCGCCGGGTTGGCTTGCCTTCTCTGTCACTGAATATTTTGCAAGCCAAGGCGGTCGCATGGCAGACATGCGGCCGCCTTTACTTTTCCGGCCCGGCTTATGCGTAGACGCGCGAAAAGCAAGGCCCACGCTGCCTTCGCTGCAATGCACTACCGCCATTGTGCAAGTGCGAGCATAAAGCGAAGGAGGTAGCCGCAGATACAATGCACGGTATTTAAAACCATGGATGCCGTGCTAGTATTCACCCCACGATGAGAGTTCGGGATCTTGACACGATCCGCAACTCCCGCACCGACAATCACGGTTAAGGGAGGGATGACCATGCTGTCATTGGTCGACTGCATCGCTTTCAGCGGCCTGACACCCGATCAAGTGGAGGCCGTCGCCTGCTACAAGCATGTACCCGTCATCGTTGCCGCCGAATGGGCCGAATCGGCCCTGGACACCAGCGAAGGCACCCATGAGGTGGAGGTCGCCCTGGCCGAGGAGGCCCGGCTGGCCAACAGCCACCACCTGAGTTCGGCCGCAAGCTGGGACCGCGCGCTGGACGAATTCCGCCACCAGCATCCGGAACTGATATAGCCGTCAAGGGGCGCCCCCTGGGGCGCCCTTGCCGCGCCTCCCTCAGCCGAACAGGTCGCCCTGCGCCGACCGCCCTTTGGGCTTGGCGGGGTCGGCCTCCACCAGCGCCGTCACCTCGCCCGCATGGGGAGAAAGCGCTGGAATCACCTGCTCGAACGGCACCAGCGGGTCCACCCACGCGGCTTCTGCCTCGGGCGGCAGAACCACCGGCATGCGGTCGTGCACGTGGGCGATGGAGGGGGCGGAAGCACAGGTGACGACGGCGAAATGGTCGCCGTCCATCAGCCCGGCAAAGGCGAACAGGCCGGCATCGGCCGGTTCCAGGCGCATTCTGGTCTTGCCGTGCGGGCCGTCCCGCCACTCCCACCAGCCGGAGGCCGGCACCAGCACCCGCCGGCCGAGCAGGCGGCGGAAGGCAGGGCGTTGCGCCAGCGTTTCGGCGCGGGCATTGATCAGCGGGCGCTTGTCCCACTCCACCTCCAGGCCGAAGCGGGCCAGCCGTCCCTGCCCGCCCGGCCCCACCACCAGGGTGAAATCGGTGGGACGCACCTCGGGCCGGTTGGGCCAGGGCGGCGGCACCGTCAGCCCGAAGCGGCTCATGAGGTCCTGGGGCGTCTGCTTGAGGTCGAAGCGCGAGCACATCGCCTCAGCCCTCGAACCGCCCGACGATCAGGAACTCCTTGTTGCCCTCGGGCCCGGTGATGGGGCTTTCGCACAGACCCGTCACCGACCAGCCGGGCAGCGCCGCCAGCCAGGACTGGATGCGCTCGCACACCTCGGCATGCAGTTCGGGCTCGCGCACCACGCCGCCCTTGCCGACCCGGCCCTTGCCCACCTCGAATTGCGGCTTGATCAACGCCACCAGGAAGGCGCCCGGCCGGGCGAAGCCCATGGCCGTCGGCAACACCGTCTCCAGCCCGATGAAGCTGGCGTCGCACACCACCATGTCCACCTGTTCGGGAACATGGTCGGTGGTCAGGTAGCGGGCGTTGGTGCGTTCCAGCACCACCACACGGGGATCGCTGCGCAGCTTCCACGCCAGCTGGCCGTGGCCCACGTCCACCGCATAGACGCGGGCGGCGCCCCGGGTCAGCAGCACGTCGGTGAAACCGCCGGTGCTGGCGCCCACGTCGATGGCCACCAGCCCGGCGGGATCGATGGCGAAACGGTCCAGCGCCTCCACCAGCTTCAGACCGCCGCGCGACACCCAGGGATGGTCCTGGCCCTTCAGTTCCAGCGGCGCGTCCCCGGCCAATTGGGCGCCGGGCTTGTCCACCCGCTTGCCGCCGGACAGCACCAGGCCCGCCATCACCAGCGCCTGGGCGCGCGCGCGGCTCTCAACCATTCCGCGCTCCACCAGCAATTGATCGACCCGCTTGCGTTCACCCATCTGACATGGCCCCATGCGAAAAACGGCTATGGAAATTGCCTTTCCGATACGTCAGCATAAATGAAACAAAACCCTCAAGGGACGTCCGAAGAAAAAAAATGGCCACGCTCCTTTTCACGCACCCCGTCTGTCTGGAACACGATACCGGGGACTATCACCCGGAATGCGCCGATCGGTTGCGCGCCGTGCTGACCGCCCTGGAATCCGAGGAATTCATGAACCTGCTGCGCGAAGAGGCGCCGCAGGCCACGCGCGAGCAGATTCTGCGCGCCCACTGCCCCCACCACGTCGAGCAGTTCCTAAGCACCGAAGTGGCGCCGGGAGAGCACCATTACGTGGACCCCGACACGGTGATGTCCAGCAAAACCGTCGAGGCGGCGCTGCGTTCCGCCGGTGCCGTGGTGGCCGCCGTGGACGCCGTGGCGGCCCGGCAGGCCCGCAACGCCTTCTGCGCCGTGCGCCCGCCGGGGCACCATGCCGAGCGCGACGCCTCCATGGGTTTCTGCTTCCTCAACAACTCCGCCATCGGCGCCCTGCACGCCCGCGACGCCCATGGCTTCAAGCGGGTGGCGGTGGTGGATTTCGACGTCCATCACGGCAATGGCTCGCAGCATATCCTGTGGGACGAACCCGGCACCTTCTACGCCTCCACCCACCAGGAGCACGCCTATCCCAATACCGGCCTGGCCCACGAAACCGGCGGCCAGGGCCGCATGGTCAACGTGCCGCTGCCGGCGGGCACCGGCTCGGACGATTTCCGCCAGGCCTTCGACGACCTGCTGCTCTACAAGCTGCGCGAGTTCGCCCCCGACTTCATCATCATCTCGGCCGGCTTCGACGCCCACGCCCAGGACCCGCTGGCCCATCTGCGCCTGAAGACCAGCGACTTCCGCTGGGCCACCGAGAAGCTGCTGGAGGTGGCGGCCGAGACCGCCGACAACCGTGTGGTGTCGGTGCTGGAAGGCGGCTACGAACCGGCCGCCCTGGCAGCCTCGGTCAAGGACCACGTGCGCGCCCTGATGGGGCTGTAAGCGCCTATTCCCACAGCCACGCCGCCCCGCGCACGCCCGAGGAATCGCCGTGCGCGGGCGGTTTGAGTTGGGTGGCGACGCCGTCCGAGAAGACGTATTCGCCCCACAGCCTGGGGATGGTGCGGTAGAACCGGGAAATGTTGCCCAGCCCGCCGCCCAGCACGATCACATGGGGATCGAGCACGTTGATGACGGTCGCCAGGCCGCGGGCCAGCCGGTCCTCGTAACGCGACAGCACGCCCTCGGCCTTGTCGTCGCCGTTTTCCGCCATGCGCACGATGTCGGCCGCCGCCACGCCTTCGCCGAAATCCCGCTCCAGCGCCGGGCCGGACAGGAAGGTCTCGATGCAACCCGCCTTGCCGCAATAGCAATAATGCCCCGGCAATTCGTCCCGCCCCGGCCAAGGCAGCGGATTATGCCCCCATTCGCCGGCCACCGCGTTGATGCCCGTCACCAGCTTGCCGTTGACCACCAGGCCGCCGCCCACGCCGGTGCCCAGGATGACGCCGAACAGGATCGACGCGCCCTGGCCGGCACCATCAGTGGCCTCGGACAGGGCGAAGCAATCCGCGTCGTTGGCGAGACGCAGCGGGCGCCCCAGCGCCGCCTCCAGGTCCTTGTCGAAGGGCTTGCCGATCAACCAGGTGGAATTGGCGTTCTTGACCAGACCGGTCTTGGGGCTGATGGTGCCGGGAATGCCGATGCCCACGCTGCCGCCGCGGCCGAGGGTGGACTCGATGCCTTCCACCAGTTCCTTGATGGTGCGGAGGGTGCCGTCGTAGGAGCCCTTTTCCGTCGCCACCCGGCGGCGCGCCAGCTCCGCACCCGAGGCCCGATCCAGGGCGACCACCTCGGTCTTGGTGCCGCCGAGATCGATGCCGATGCGCAAGTGTTGGCCGTCGAGCATGGAACCACTCCCGGTAGCAGCAGGATCATTGCAAAACTATTACCTCCGGGCCGTTTCCGTGTCTCCGCCTCTGTGTGGTTAACTGGCATGCCATAACAACAGGACCGCCCCCTTGAGCCGCACCGTTCTCGACCATCCCTTCCCCGATCCCCCCGATGCCGGCACCCCGCAGGAAGTGCATCCCGGCATCCATTGGCTGCGCATGCCCCTGCCCTTCGCCCTGGACCACATCAACCTGTGGCTGCTGGCCGACGATGAATCCTGGACGGTGGTCGATACCGGCGTGGATGACGGCGCCACCCGCGCCACCTGGGAAACGGTGCTGGCCGGCAAGCGGCTGAGCCGGCTGATCTGCACCCATTTCCACCCCGACCACATGGGGCTGGCCGGCTGGCTGGCCGAACGCCACGGCGTCCCGCTGGCCGCCACCCTAGGCGAGTGGAGCTTCGGCCGCATGCTGACCCTGGAGACGGGCGAGGATTACGCCGCCAATCAGGTGGAACATTACCGACGCGCCGGCTTCGGGCCCGAGTTGTTGGAGGGCGTGCGCGGCCGCGTGGGGTCGTACCGCCTGCGGGTGGCGCCGCTGCCGACCTCCATCAGTACCCTGAAGGACGGCGGTTCCCTGTCCATCGACGGGCGCCGCTGGCGGGTGGTGGTGGGGCGCGGCCATGCCCCCGAACATGCCTGCCTGTGGTGCGAGGAGGCGGGCGTGCTGATCGCCGGCGACCAAATCCTGCCACGCATCAGCCCCATCGTCGGCGTATGGCCGCAACAGCCCGACGACGATCCGTTGGGCGATTTTCTCGCCTCGCTGGACAGGTTGAAGGTGCTGCCGGCGGATACCCTGGTGCTGCCATCGCATGGGCTGCCGTTCCGCGGCCTGCACGCCCGCGCCGACGAACTGATCCGCCACCACGAACAACGGCTGGACCTGCTGCGCTCCACCGCCGCGCCGGCTACAGCGCTGGAGCTCAGCCGCACCCTGTTTCGCCGCGAACTGGACCCGCAGCAGATGGGCTTCGCCGTGGGCGAGACCCTCTCCCACGTCAACCATCTGGTGGCGCTCGGCGAATGGCGGCGCGACATCCGCGATGACGGGGTGTGGCTGTTCGGCCCGGTGCAGGGGCAGGCCTAGGGGCAGGCCTCGGCCGGGGCGCAATAGAGGCCGTAGAGGGTGTCGATGACCGCCGCCGCTTCCTTGCCCGCCAGGGAATAGAAGATGGTCTGGGCCTGCCTGCGGGTCTGCACCAGGCCGTCCCGGCGCAGGCGGGCCAAGTGCTGGCTCAGCGCCGATTGCGACAGACCGATCAACCGCTCCATCTCGCCCACCGACTTCTCGCCGTGCAGCAACTGGCAGAGGATCATCAGGCGGTGTTCGTTGGCCATGGCCTTGAGCAAGGTGCTGGCGCGACGGGCGCTGTCCTGCAGCTTCTCCAATTCCATGGCCGTCGGGTTCCTTTCGGTGGCGCGCATTGGGCTACAATATCATCCGGCCATCAGGTTTCAACATTTCACTGCCACCAGAATGAAAACCGGACGCACTTAGGTGGTTGCACAAAACAATGCTGTTGTTTTTACAACAAACCCTCTTCCACCATAGCGCTTCTTGCCAAAGGGTCAGGCGCTGGCGGCCCCGGCCGCCGGCTCGCCCAGGGCGGCCAGCACGCTGGCGGTGATGTGGGCGGCACTCAGCCCGGCTTCGTCGTACTGGACCTTGGGCAAATTGTGGTCCTGGAAGCGGTCGGGCAGCATCAGCGAGCGCACCTTGAGCCCCCGGTCCAGCGCGCCCGACTGGGCCAGAAAGTGCAGCACATGGCTGCCGAAACCGCCCACCGAGCCTTCCTCGACGGTGATCAGCACCTCGTGCTCGCGGGCCAGCCGCAGAAGCAAATCGTGGTCCAGCGGCTTCATGAAGCGGGCATCGGCCACGGTGGTGGACAGCCCGCGCGCCGCCATGTCCTCGGCCGCCTTGCAGGCCTCGGCCAGCCGGGTACCCAGGGACAGCAGGGCAACGCGGCTGCCCTCGCGGACGATGCGGCCCTTGCCGATGGGCAACACCTCGCCGCGCTCCGGCATGTCCAGGCCCACCCCTTCCCCGCGCGGATAGCGGAAGGCCGAGGGGCGGTCGTCGATGGCGGCGGCGGTGGCGACGGCGTGCATCAGCTCGACCTCGTCGGCCGGACACATGAACACCAGCGCGGGCAGGCAGCCCAGGAAGGCCAGGTCGAACGAGCCGGCATGGGTGGCTCCGTCCGCCCCCACCAGACCGGCACGGTCGATGGCGAAGCGCACCGGCAGCTTCTGGATGGCGACGTCGTGCACCACCTGGTCGTAACCGCGCTGCAGGAAGGTGGAGTACAGCGCGCAGAACGGCTTGAAGCCCTCGCAGGCCAGCCCGGCGGCGAAGGTCACCGCGTGCTGCTCGGCGATGCCCACGTCGAAGCAGCGCGCGGGGAAGCTCTCGGCGAACTTGTCCAGACCAGTGCCGGCGGGCATGGCGGCGGTGATGGCGACGATCTTGTCGTCGGCCCTGGCCTCGGCCAGCAGCGCCTTGGCGAACACCGAGGTGTAACTGGGCGCGTTGGCCTTGGGCTTGGCCAAGGCACCGGTCACCACGTCGAACTTGCCGACACCGTGATACTTGTCGGCGGCCTCCTCGGCCGGCGGATAGCCGCGGCCCTTCTTGGTGACCACGTGAATGAGCACCGGCCGCTTGTCCTCGGAATCGCGGACGTTCTTCAGCACCGGCAGCAGGTGGTCGAAATTGTGGCCGTCGATGGGGCCGACGTAATAGAAGCCCAGTTCCTCGAACAGGGTGCCGCCGCCGGCAACGAAGCCGCGGGCGTATTCCTCGGCCCGCCTGGCGGCGCGCTCCAGCGGCGGCGGCAGCGCCTTGGCCAGGTCCTTGGCGAAGTTGCGGATGGACATGTAGGGCCGCGACGACAGCAGGCGCGACAGATAGGCGCTCATGGCCCCCACCGGCGGGGCGATGGACATGTCGTTGTCGTTCAGGATGACGATCAGGCGCGAATCCATGGAGCCGGCGTTGTTCATGGCCTCGTAGACCATGCCGGCGCTCATGGCGCCGTCGCCGATGACGGCGACGACGTCGAAATCCTCGCCCTTGAGGTCGCGCGCCACCGCCATGCCCAGTCCCGCCGAGATGGAGGTGGAGGAATGCCCGGCGCCGAACGGGTCGTAGACCGACTCGGAACGCTTGGTGAAACCCGACAGGCCGCCGCCCTGGCGCAGGGTGCGGATGCGGTCCTTGCGCCCGGTCAGGATCTTGTGGGGGTAGCACTGGTGGCCCACGTCCCAGATCAGCTTGTCCTTGGGCGTCTCGAAGACATGGTGCAACGCCACGGTCAACTCGACCACCCCCAGGCCGGCGCCGAGATGGCCGCCGGTGATGGACACCGCCTCGATCATCTCCTGGCGCACCTCGTCGGCCAGTTGGCGCAACTGGTCGGGGTTGAAGCCGCGGATGTCCTTTGGTTCGTCGACGCCGTCGAGCAGGCGCTGGGAAAGGTTGGAAACGGAACCGGTCATGAAAATCCCCTCAGGCCTGGCGCTCGACCACGAAACGGGCGGCCGCGCGCAACAGGTCGGCCTTGTCGCCGAACGGATCGAGATGGGCGCAGGCCTGCTCGGCCAGTATGCGCGCCTGGGCGCGGGCACGCTCGACGCCCAGCAGCGACACGAAGGTCGCCTTGCCGGCATCGGCATCCTTGCCCACCCGCTTGCCCACCTGGGCGGCATCGCCCTCCACGTCCAACAGGTCGTCGGCGATCTGGAAGGCAAGGCCCAGGTCGTGAGCGAAGTTCTTCAAAGCCTGACGCAAGCTGGGCGCCGCCTTGGCCAGCACCGCGCCGGCCTCGCACGAAAAGCCGATCAGGCGGCCGGTCTTCATCTGCTGCAGGCGGGTGATGGCGGGCACGTCCATCTCCAGCTCGGCGGCGCGCAGATCCACCATCTGGCCGCCCACCATGCCCTGGCCCCCGAGGCATGGGCCAGTTCCCACACCAGCTGGCAGCGCACCGCCGGATCGGCATGGGTGGGCTCGGCCGCCAGCACCTCGAAGGCGCGGGTCAGCAGGCCGTCGCCGGCCAGCAGGGCGGTGGCCTCGTCGAACTGGCGATGGCAGGTGGGACGACCGCGCCGCAGATCGTCGTCGTCCATGCATGGCAGGTCGTCATGGACCAGGGAATAGCAATGCACCATCTCGATGGCGCAGGCCACGCGCAGCGCCGCCGACGGGGCCACGTTGAACAGGGCGGCCGATTGCAGCACCAGGAAGGGGCGCAGCCGCTTGCCGCCGTCCAGCGAGGCATAGCGCATGGCCTCGACCACCCGGCTTTCCGGCCCGTCGGGCAGCGGCAGCAGGCGGTCCAGTTCGGCGTTGACCGCCTCGCCGGTAGCCTTCAGCGCCTCGGCCAGGGAAACGTCGGACGGATTGGCAGCCACGATACGGCCTTCCCGCTTATTGGATGTTGGCCGGCTCGACCGCCACTTGGCCGTCGGCGCCGAACGAGATGCGCTCGACCTTGGCCTGGGCGTCCTTCAGCTTGGCCTCGCAATGGCGCTTCAACAGGGCACCGCGCTCGTAGGCGTTGATGGCGTCGTCAAGCCGGGTCGCTCCGGTTTCCAGAGCGCGCACGATCTTCTCCAATTCCGCCAGGGCGTCCTCGAAGCTCATGGCGGCGATGTCGGGCGGCAGATCGGCCATGGAAACCCGTTCCTTGCTAGGCTGAAAACGAAGGGCGGAAGTTTACGAACCCGCTGAAATAAAGGCAAGCGCCAGACCGGACTAGGCCGGACCTGCCGCCCTTGGCCGGCCGGCCGGCGGGAACAGCCTATTCCTCCACCGGCCGCATGGCGCCTTGCAACTGCTCGCGCTGGGCCAGCACGTTGCGGGCCTGGTCGTGGTAGCCCAGCGTCGCCAGGATCGAAGCGAAGGTTTCCAGCGTCGCCGCCAGCGGGACGACGGCGCTGGCCGGGTCCACATTGGCCACTTCCTGGAAGGTGTTGACCGCCTCCAGGGCCGATTCCAGCGCTTCCGGATCGGCATGGGCCTCGTGCTGGCGGCTGGCCAGGTTGGCCAGGGACTGGGCCAGGAACAGCCGGTACTGGTCGGGCGCCCCCTCGGCCAGGCCGCGCGCCAGTTCAGCCGCCTCTTCCACCAGCGGCAGGGCGCTGCCGGGACGGCCGTCGCGGCTGGCGGCGAAGGCGGCCTGCTGCATGGTCAGCGCCAGCAGATGATGGACCGGAGCGGGCACGCGGTCGGGGGGGAACACCTTGGCGGTCATGCGGCGCACCTCCACCGCCTCTTCCCAGCGAGCGCCCTCGGCCAGGGCCATGGCATTGCGGTGCAGGGCGTCGATCATGACGCCCAACTGGGGATACATGGCCTCGCCGCCCTCGCGGAAAATTTCCACGGCGGTGCCCATCTCCTCGATGGCGCGCAAGGCCTGGCCGGCCCGCCACGAGCGGCCCGACTGGTTCATCAAGGTGGAGACGATGACGAAGCGCGCCTGGTCGGGCGCCACGTCGAGGGCGCGGCGCGCCAGTTGGAGGGCTTCGTCGCCGGCGGCACGGCCATCCTCGTCGCGCCCTTGCTCGGACAGGCGGTTGGACAGGATGTTCAGCGCCGAGGCCAGGGGCACGGCGAAATCCGCCGGCTGGGCGTCGAACAGGCGGCGGTATTCCTCGACGCCCTCGATGGCCGCGTTCAGCGCCGCCTCGGGCTGTCCCGCCTCGGCCCGGGCGCCGGACAATTCCATCAGGGCGTCGGCATAGGCGGGGTAGGCCATCTCGGGCTCGGCGGCGATCTTGGCGCGGAACTCGGCGACGGTGGCTTCAAGCTGGGCGATCTCCTGGCCCAGATCGGCGGATTCGGTCATGACTGATCCTCTTTACGGCTGGACGCATCCTCACCAGCCGTGCCGAGAGGGAAGCGGGTTGGGCTCGGCCCGCGCTAGTGGCAGCGCTTGCTCGGCAGGGGTTCGACGCTCTGCAGATTGCCGGTCAGGCTGAAATTCTTGAAGCTCTGCACGATCTGCTGTGACACCCCGTTGGGGTGGTAGGTCAGCGCCATCTCGAAATTGGGCAGCGGGTCCGGGCTGGACACCGGGAAGAAGGCCAGCCGCATGGGCCAGGCCTGCGACGCCAGCAGCGGGCTGGCCCCGGCGGCGGCGAAGGACTGGCTGGGGCTGCCGATCAGGGCGTTGACCTCGTACGGGCCCTCGGTGCCCGAGCCGTCGAACACCACCCGCCAGAACGACCGCCCGCCGGACCTGGCGGTGTCGAGCAGGCGCAGGGTGTGCTCGGTGGGGAACAGGGTGCCCTTGGGCAGCGGGATGGAGATGGGCTCGGGCCGGGTGAAGCGGGCGACGCCCCCCTGCCCCTTGCCCTTGAGGTCGGCGGCGCCTTCCACATCCTCGGTCACCTGGCCGTCGCGCGTGTTGCGCATGCGGAACTTGTAGTGCAGCCCGTCCTTGGATTCCCAGGTGATGAAGTCGGTGGTGGACAGCACCTGCCCGCCCTCGGTGTAGGCATAGGTGATGGCGATGCGGTTCTCCACCACCCAGCCGTCGCAGGAATCATCGAATTCGTAGCTCATGGTGCCCGAGGCGGCGGCGATGCCCGCCCCCGGCTTGATGGTGGACAGGCCCATGGCATAAATGGCCCGGTGCGGCGCCAGATCGGCCGGCCCTGCCGCCGCCGTGGCTCCCAAACCCGCCGAGGCGCCCAACACCACCGAGGCAACCGCCGCGGCCCAAACCCGCCGAACCATCAAACCCCTCCAGGGCTAAATACGGACTTCATTATACATTGCACGATCCGCGCCACCAGCGCATACCGCATGCCCCATCCGGGGGAATACGCATATCCCACTCGGCGGAACTTGCCCAGCAGCCGGCACATCCTGCCGGGCAGGCGGCAAATTCTGCCCATCGGCGGACACCTTTTTCGCGGCGCAGCGTACCTCCTCATGTGGCATGCGCCTTGCGCTGTGTCCAGGGCTGGGGGCAGACACGACGGGAGGGAATGCTGTGACGCTCGACTTCACACCCGACTGGCTGAGCACGGTTTCCACCGCGGAAGCCACGGCCGCCACCCCCACATGCCGCAGCGTCTTCGTGCCCGCCGTGCCGGCGCCGCACCTGCCGCCGCCCGGCGCGCCGGCGGCGCCATCCATGGCGCAGGTGGCGCGACTGGTGGAAGAATTGTTCGCGGAGGGTTCGTTGAGTTTCGAACAATTATGTTCGCTCTCCAACGTCCCCGAACTGAAGTCCCTGCTGGCGGAGACGGTTTCGGGCGCGCCCTCGCGCCGGCGGCGCCCTTGAGGAACGACCCATGAGTCTGCTGGGCGCGCTGACCCGCCGCATCGCCTCCCCTCCCGACGCGAAGCAGGCCGAACCGGCCCCGGTGATGACCATGCCGGCGCCGCCCACGGTGATCGCCTTGCCGCCGCCGCGCGAGCGGCGGCCGCGCCATGACCTGCGCCATATCTCGCCCCGCCGCTTCGCCGAGATCACACACGAACTCTATGTGGAAGGCAGCCTGAAATGGGCCGAGTACCAACTGGTGGGCTTCCCCAGCGAGCTGCACCCGGCCTATGACACCACCATCGGCGCCCTGACCGGGCAGAAGGCGGAACCCAACCGCCCACGCGACCTGCTGGCAGAATGGGAAAACCGCCTGGATTTCATGCGCCGCCACGCCGATCCGGCGGTCCTGGTGGCCGAGCGCGCCCTTGACGTGCTGCGGCGCCAAGCCGAACCGCGCGCCTAACGGTCAGTCGCGAGGCGATAACGGTCAGCCGCGCGGCTGCACCGCCACCAGCGAGCCCAGCCCGCCCTCGCTGAAAGCCAGCAGACCGGCGGGAAACGCGGACACCCGGCGATCGGGCAACGCGGCGCTGACCTTGCTGAAAGCTTCCGAACCGCGCCCATCCTCGAAATCCGGCACCACCACGGCGGCACCCGCCGCCAGGCAATCGGCATAGCAGCCCGCCCCCTTCCTCGGCTCCGGCAGTTCCAGCAGCGTGAGCTTGCGGCCACGGGCGTCCGACGCCGCCTCCAGGATCAGGTAATTGGCCGGATGGGGCGGCAAGGCCACCAGGCCGGTGCCGAGATAGCAGACGCCCGGGGGCGCCAGCCACACCACCTGCTCCAGGCCCAGCCAGTGCCGCAAGGCGTTTTCGGCCGCCGCCATGTCCGGCAGGTCGGCGACCACCAGCGCGGTTCCCTCGCCATCGGTTTCGATCCAGATGGGCAGGGCCGCCGGTGGCTCCACCACCGGCACGCCCGCCTGCTCGGCCATCCGCCGCCCCAAGGGCGTGCGCGCCAGGGCGGCCACCAGCCGGCCATCGCCGTCCACCAGCCACAGCGGCGCCTGCCGGCGCAGTGGAGAGGCATCGTATTCGGCCGCCATGGCAGCCACGTTGGAAGGCGTGCGCAACGCCACCAGGGCGGAATCCTGGCTGGAGCAGATCAGCGACACCGGAGCGTGGTCGGACAGCAATTCGGCCAGCCCCAGGCAATCCTCGCGGGTGGCTTCGTCGCGTTCCTTGTCGCCGCTGGCCGGAGGCCAGATCATCCAGAACCGCCCGGGAGGCGCCCAGGCAGGGGCCAGCCTCCAGCCGAGTTCACGCGGATTCGTCGGGGCCGTCACCTTCGCCATCCTCCCATCGGCTTGCCGACTCGGTCACATGGGATAGGCGACGCACCGTCTCAAGGGGAGCCCATCCCTCAGGACAGGCCGTCCAGCACCAAGGCATGGTTCTCGGGACCGACCACCTGCATCGGCGTATCGGGCATCATGGCGGCGGGAGCGCAGCCGAGCAGCAGGGCGACGGTCGCCAGCAGCCAGAAAGTCTTCATATCGTCCTCCGTCGATGCGGAGGCGCAGTCTATGCCCTTGGCGGCATTTGCGGCTGGAGGCATCCGTTCACCCCCGATCAGGGGAGGGCTTCGTCGGAAGAGGTACGCAAAAAGAGGGGCCCCGCTGGGCCCCTCTGGTCGTTCCGGCGCGTGCCGTCAGCCTTCCTTCTTCGGCTTGGGCAGGTCGGGCTTGATGTGCAGTTCCTTCCAGCGGGCCGCGTCCACCTCGGCGGGGGCGCCCATCAGCAGGTCCTGGGCCTGCTGGTTCATGGGGAACAGGATGACCTCGCGGATGTTGGGCTGGTCGGCCAGCAGCATGACGATACGGTCGACGCCGGGGGCCGAGCCGCCATGCGGCGGCGCGCCGTAGCGGAAGGCGTTGAGCATGCCGCCGAACTTCTCCTCCACCACTTCCGGGCCATAGCCGGCGATGCCGAAGGCCTTGATCATGATGTCGGCGCGGTGGTTGCGGATGGCGCCCGAGGACAGTTCCACGCCGTTGCAGACGATGTCGTACTGGTAGGCCTTGATGTCCAGCGGGTTCATGGTTTCCAGCGCCTCCATGCCGCCCTGGGGCATGGAGAAGGGATTGTGGCTGAAGTCGATCTGGTTGGTCTCTTCGTTCAGCTCGTACATGGGGAAATCCACGGTCCAGCAGAACTTGAAGATGTCCTTTTCCAGCAGGTCCAGCTCGTTGCCGACCTTGGTGCGGACCAGGCCGGCGAACTTGGCGGCCGGCAGTTCCTTGTCGCAGGCGAAGAAGACGGCGTCGCCGTCCTTGAGGCCCGCGGCCTCCTTGATGGCGGCGACGCGGTCGGCTTCCAGGTTCTTGGCGATGGGGCCCTTGGGGCCGTCCTCGGCGAACTGGATGTAGCCCAGGCCGCCGGCGCCGTTCTCACGCGCCCACTCGTTCAGCTTGTCGAACCAGGACCGCGGCTGGTTGGCGGCACCCGGCGCCGGGATGGCGCGCACCACGGCGCCCTTGTCCACCAGCTTGGCGAACAGGCCGAAGCCCGAGGCGCGGAACTGCTCGGTGACGTCGGAAATCTCGATGGGGTTGCGCAGATCGGGCTTGTCCGAACCGTACTTCAGCATGGACTCGGCGTAGGGAATGCGCGGGAACGGCGCCGGCGTCACCTTGCGGCCGCCGCCGAATTCCCGGAACACGCCTTCCAGCACCGGCTCGATGGCGGCGAACACGTCGTCCTGAGTGACGTAGCTCATCTCGAAATCGAGCTGGTAGAACTCGCCCGGGGAGCGGTCGGCGCGGCCGGCCTCGTCGCGGAAGCACGGCGCGATCTGGAAGTACTTGTCGAAGCCCGCCACCATGAGCAGTTGCTTGAACTGCTGCGGCGCCTGCGGCAGGGCGTAGAACTTGCCGGGATGCAGGCGGGCGGGCACCAGATAGTCGCGGGCGCCCTCGGGGCTCGACGCGGTCAGGATCGGGGTCTGGAACTCGGTGAAGCCCTGGTTGATCATGGCGTTGCGCAGGTAGGCGATGACCTTGGAGCGCAGCATCATATTGGCGTGCACGTCCTCGCGGCGCAGGTCGAGGAAACGGTACTTGAGGCGCATGTCCTCGGGGTATTCCTGGTCGCCGGCCACCTGCATGGGCAGCACATCGGCGATGGACTGGATCTCGATCTCGGCCACCTGCAGCTCGATCTCGCCGGTGGGCAGCTTGGGGTTCACCGTCTCGGGGCTACGCTTGGCCACCCTGCCGGTGACGGTGATGACGCTTTCCGGGCGCGCCTTCTCCAGGGTGGCGAACACCGCGCTGGAGATGTCGAGCACGCACTGGGTCAGGCCGTAATGGTCGCGCAGGTCGACGAACAGCAGGTTGCCGTGATCGCGCTTGCGATGGACCCAACCGGAGAGGCGAGCGGTGGCGCCGGCATCCTCGATCCGAAGCTGGCCGCAGGTGTGGGTACGGTAAGCGTGCATGGGGCCTCCAAGCGCTCCCGCGCGGGGAGCGACAACATCCGAGACGGGGAAAAAGGCATAAGGGGGTCGATTCGTCAAGGCCGGCAATGGTCAGGCCAGCGGAACCGAACCGCGGGCGGCGCTGTTGTCGCGACGACCCTACAGGCGGCGGAGGGCCGGCATGCCCACCACCAATCAGATCATCGGCACCAGCGGTGCCGACACCCTGGCCGGAACGGCCGCCGGCGACCTGATCTACGGCTATGCCCCCGCTAGCGCCGACGCCTCCCCCATCAGGGCCGAAACGGTCGCCGCCGGACTGTCCGTCCCGCTGGCCGCCACCGCCCCCGGCGGCGACCTCGACCACCTGTTCGTGGCCGAGCAGGGCGGCCGCATCCAGGTGATCGACCTGAACGCCGACACGGTGGCGCCGCAACCCTTCCTGGACATATCGGACCAGGTACGGGCGGAAGGCGAAGGCGGCCTGACCGGGCTGGCCTTCGACCCCGATTATGCGTCCAACGGCCTGTTCTACGTGACCATGACCAACCTGGCGGGCGACACCGAGCTGCGCGCCTATCATTCCGCGGCGGGCATGCTGCAATCGGACACCTTGCTGACCGTCGACCATCCCGACCAGTTCTCCAATCACTATGGCGGCTGGCTGGATTTCGGCCCGGACGGCATGCTGTATGTGGGCCTGGGCGACGGCGGCGGTGCCGGCGACCCGTTCGGCAACGGCCAGAACGCCGACAGCCTGCTGGGCAAGATCCTGCGGATCGACGTCGCCCAGGACGGCTTCCCCGCCGACCCCGCCCGCGACTACGCCATCCCGTCCGACAACCCGTTCGCCGATGGCCCCGGCGCGGACGAGGTGTGGGCGCTGGGGTTGCGCAATCCCTGGCGGGCCAGCTTCGACGTGGACGGCAGGCTGTATATCGGCGATGTCGGCCAGGCCCGGTGGGAAGAGGTGGATTTGGGCCAGGCGGGCGGCAATTACGGCTGGAACCGGTTCGAGGGACCGGCCCCCTTCGCCGCACCAGCGGGCAGCGCCGATCCCTTCCTCCCGCCCATCTTTTCCTACGATCACAGCCTGGGCGACGCCATCATCGGCGGTGCCGTCTATCGCGGCCCGGCCGAGGCGCTGCAGGGCGCCTATATGTTTGCCGACAACGGTTCGGGCCGCCTGTGGACCCTGCGGCCCGACGATGGCGTCTTCACCGCCGCCGAGCGGGCCGGACAGCTGGACTTTTCGGGAACCGCCCGGCTGGAGCACCCCACCTCGTTCGGCGAGGACGGTCGCGGCAACCTCTACGCCACCGACCAGGACGGCGACGTCTTCCGCCTGACCCCGCAGGGCGGCCCGGCCGACGGGGCCGACACCATCACCGCCGGCCTGGGCGACGACATCATCTTCAGCGGCGGCGGCAACGACATGATCGGGGCGGGCGGAGGCGCCGACCGCCTGTCCGGCCAAAGCGGCGACGATACGCTGGACGGTGGTCTCGGCGACGACCGGATGGCGGGAGGAACCGGCGCCGACCGCTTCGTCGTGACCGGCGGCCACGACACCATCGACGACTTCAGCCCAGGCAGCGACAATCTGGCCTCGCCCTTCGCCGGTACCGACGCCCTCGACCTCGCGCGCCAGTCGGATGGCGGCGTGGTGCTGGAACTGGGCGACGGAATCCAGGCGGTTCTCAAGGGGGTGGCGCTGCCCAGCCTGCAACCGGGGGATTTCGTCCTGGCCTGAGCCGTACCGAAAGAGGACAACGCCCGCCCTTGCCCCGCCTAACGCTTGGGTGTATCACTCTCGGCCATGCCGATGATCGCCGATACCCAGGAATTGGCTGCGTTCTGCGCGCGGCTTTCCTCCGCCCCCTATATCACCGTGGACACCGAGTTCATGCGGGAGAAGACCTACTTCCCGCAGCTCTGCCTGGTGCAGGTGGCCGGGCCGGACGAGGCGCGCGCCATCGATCCGCTGGCTCCCGGCATGGATCTGGCGCCGCTGTTCGACCTGCTGGCGAATCCCAAGGTGCTGAAGGTGTTCCACGCCGCCCGCCAGGACGTGGAGATCTTCCTGCATCTGGCCGGCGCCGTGCCCACCCCCCTGTTCGACACCCAGGTGGCGGCCATGGTGTGCGGCTTCGGCGATTCCGTCGGTTACGAAACGCTGGCCAGCCAGTTGGCCAAGGCCCGCATCGACAAGTCCATGCGCTTCACCGACTGGTCGCTGCGGCCATTGACCGAAAAGCAGGTGCAGTACGCCCTGGCCGACGTCACCCATCTGCGCGTGGCCTACGAGAAGCTGCTGCGCAAGCTGGAGAAGAACGGGCGGCTGGAATGGCTGTCCGAGGAAATGGCCGAGCTGACCAATCCCAACACCTACCGCACCAACCCCGAGGACGCCTGGCGCCGGCTGAAGCCGCGCTCCAGCAGCCCGAAATTCCTGGCGGTGCTGAAGGAACTGGCGGCGTGGCGCGAGCGCGAGGCGCAGGAGCGCGACATTCCGCGCCAGCGCATGCTGCGCGACGAAACCTTGATGGAGATCGCCGCCCACCATCCCGCCAACACCGCCGAGCTGGGCCGCACCCGCGGGCTGGGCAAGGGGCTGGTGGAAGGCAAGATGGGCGTCGCCCTGCTGGACGCGGTCAAGCGCGGCCTGGAATTGCCCGAGGACCAGATCCCCAAGCCGCCCGAGCGCGTGGAACTGCCGCGCGGCCTGGGCCCGGTGGTGGACCTGCTCAAGGTGCTGCTGAAGATGAAGTGCGACGAGCACGGCGTCGCCCAGAAGCTGGTGGCCAACGTGGCCGACATCGAGGCCATCGCCGCCGCCGACGATGCCGATGTCGCCGCCCTGCACGGCTGGCGGCGCGAGCTGTTCGGCGAGGATGCGCTGGCACTGAAGCACGGCCGCCTTGCTCTGGGCTTCTGCACCGACGGCCGCCGGCTGCGGCTGGTCCCGCTGGACCCGGCCGAGGCTCCGGCCGACGTCGAAGCCGAGTAATGCCGGCTGCGTCCCCGCCCCGCTATTCCGACGTCCAGATTGCCGCCAGACAGGCCGCCCTGCGGGCGCTGACATCCGGCCAGGGCCTCGCCGCCGCCGCGCGCGCCGCCATCGACACCGCCGAAACCTTCCTGGCCCGGATCATTGACGCCGTCGACCTGCACGAGCAGATCGCCGCCATCCAGTGCGCCGCCGGCTGCTACCATTGCTGCCACCAGATGGTGGGCATCACCAGCGCCGAACTGGCGCTGGCCCGCGAGGCGGTGGACGCCCTGCCCGAACCCCAGCGCGGTGCCACCCGCGCCCGCATCAAGGACATGGCCGAACGCGGCAGGGGGCTGGACCAGGCCGGCTGGTGGCAGGCGCGACTGCGCTGCGCCCTGCTGGACGAAGAGGGGCGCTGCCTGATCCACGCCGCGCGCCCCCTGCCCTGCCGGGCCATGAATTCGTACAGCGCCGAAACCTGCCGCCGCTCCCATGCCGGCGAACGGCTGCAGATTCCCATGCTGGCGGCCCAGCACCGCATCCACGGCCATGCCCAGCTCGGCCTTGCCCAGGCCCTGGCCGAGAGCGGCGAGGACACCATGGTGGTGGGCCTGGGAACCGCGCTTTAAAATTAGAGAAGCCCCCACCCCGGCCCTCCCCCGCTACGCGAGGGAGGGAGTGCACGCCCCCTCCCCTGCCGAAGGCGGGGGAGGGCCGGGGTGGGGGCGCCCCTCAGCCCGCCGCCTTCAGCGCCTGGTCCAGGTCGGCGATCAGGTCGCCCACATCCTCCAGGCCCACCGACAGGCAGATCACGTCGGGGCCGGCGCCGGCAGCGATCTGTTGTTCCTCGGTGAGCTGGCGGTGGGTGGTGCTGGCCGGATGCAGGATCAGCGAGCGGGTGTCGCCGATATTGGCGAGATGGCTGAACAGGCGCACGTTCTCGACGATCTTGCAGCCCGCCTCGAAGCCGCCCTTGACGCCGAAGGTGAACACCGCGCCGGCGCCGGCCGGCAGGTACTTTTCCTGCAACGCCTTGAACTTGCTGCCCGGCAGGCCGGCATAGGACACCCACGACACCGCCGGATGGGCGGCCAGGAATTCCGCCACTTTGGCGGCATTGGCGCAATGGCGCTCCATGCGCACGTGCAGCGTCTCGATGCCGGTGATGGTGAGGAAGGCGTTCATGGGCGCCATGGCCGGACCGAAATCGCGCAGGGCCACGGCGCGGGCCTTGGTGGTGAAGGCGAAATCGCCGAAGGTCTCGGCGAAGGTCAGGCCGTGATAGGCCGGCTCGGGCTTGGACAGGCTGGGGAACTTGTCGTTGGCGCCCCAGTTGAACTTGCCCGATTCCACCACCACGCCGCCCAGGGAATTGCCGTGGCCGGCCAGGAACTTGGTGGTGGAGTGCACGACGATGTCGGCGCCCCACTCCATGGGCCGGCACAGGAAGGGCGTCGCCAGGGTATTGTCGACGATCAGCGGGATGCCGAAATCGTGGGCCACCTTGGCCACCGCCTCGATGTCCACGATGATGCCGCCGGGATTGGCCAGGCTTTCGATGAAGATGGCCTTGGTCTTCTCGGTCACCGCCCGGCGGAAGTTCTCGGGGTCGGTGGGATCGACGAAGGTGCAGTGCCAGCCCAGCTTCTTGAATGACAGGCCAAACTGGGTCAGCGAGCCGCCGTAGAGGTTGCGCGACGCCACGAACTCGTCGCCCGGCTCCAGCAAGGTGAAGAAGGTGATGAACTGGGCGGCGTGGCCCGAGGCGGCGCCCACGGCGGCGCGGCCGCCTTCCAGGGTGGCGACGCGCTCCTCCAGCACCGAGACGGTGGGGTTGGTCAGCCGCGAGTAGATGTAGCCGAAGGTATGCAGGTTGAACAGGCTGGCGGCGTGGTCCACATCCTCGAACACATAGGACGCGGTCTGGTAGATGGGGGTGATGCGGGCGCCGGTGGTGGCATCGGGCGCGGCGCCGGAATGCACCGCTTTGGTGGCGAAGCCGTATTTGGGCTGCGGGCCGCCCGCCGTACCGGCCTCGCGCTCCTTCTTCGGGCGCGGCGCCTCCATGGGGCGGTTGGAGATGATGCCGGAATTGACGCCGAACCAGCCCAGGCTCGCCGCCCAGGCGGCCGAACTCGATCTTCGGACAGCGGTTCATCACCACCTTGAGGCCGGCCGCCTCGGCGCGGGCCGCCGCCTCGTCATTGCGCACGCCCAGCTGCATCCACACCACCTTGGCGCCGATCCGCACGGCCTCGTCGGCGATAGGGCCGGCGGCCTCGGAATTGCGGAAGATGTCCACCATGTCCACCGGCTCGGGAATCGAGGCCAGGTCCTTGTAGACCCGCTCGCCCAGCAATTCCTGGCCGTCCAGGCCGGGATTGACCGGGATCACCCGGTAGCCCTTCTCCTGCAGGTACTTGGCGACGAAATAGCTGGGCCGGTTCCAGTTGGACGAGGCGCCGACGATGGCGATGGTGCGCACGCCGCGCAGGATGCCGCGCAGGAAATCGTCGGCATAGGGAATGGGCGGAAGCAGCGTCTCGGCCATGGCGGTCCTTCGGGGATCGGGGTGACGGGGCCGCGATGATGGCGGTAAGAAGGGGCGCGGATCAAGCGCCGCGGCGCGCCTTCGAGCGGGTTTCCACAGCCGATTTGCGGGCGGTGCGGTTAAGCAGTGGCTTTTGCCCGCGATCTCATATAAAACGCCCCCCAAACCAGTTCGGATTTTGCGACCTGGGCGGGGAGAGCATTTGTCTCCGCCTGGGGCTTTGTCCCTTTCACACAACGGACCCTAACCACATGGCTCGCCAGACTCCCCTTTCCGACATCCGCAACATCGGCATCATCGCGCACGTTGACGCCGGCAAGACGACGACGACCGAGCGCATCCTGTATTACACGGGCCGCAAGCACACCATCGTCGACGTCCACGACACCAAGGACCTGAAGTCGTCGACCACGACCGACTACATGGAGCAGGAGCAGAAGCGCGGCATCACCATTCAGTCCGCCGCCGTGTCCGCGTTCTGGAAGGGCAAGAAGATCAACGTCATCGACACCCCCGGCCACGTGGACTTCACCATCGAGGTGAACCGTTCCCTGCGCGTGCTGGACGGTGCCGTGGTGGTGTTCGACGGCGTGGCCGGTGTGGAGCCGCAGTCCGAGACCAACTGGCGTCTGGCCGACAACTACAACGTCCCGCGTATCTGCTACGTGAACAAGATGGACCGCGCCGGCGCCAATTTCGCGCGCTGCGTGGACATGATCCGCACCCGCCTGGGTGCCCGTCCGCTGCCGATCTTCCTGCCGATCGGTTCCGAGGACAACTTCCAGGGCATGGTCGACCTGGTCGAGATGAAGGGCTACATCTGGGAGTCCGACGACAAGGACGCCCAGTGGGACATCGTCGACGCCGACGCCGATGCCATCATCGCCCGCTGCAAGATCTCGGTGAAGGAAGACATCGACATCCTGAAGTCGATCTCCACCGCCCGCGCCGAACTGGTCGACACCTGCCTGGAGCAGGACGAGGCGGCCATGGAAGCCTATCTGGAATCCGGCGAGGAGCCCTCGGCCGACGTGCTGCGCGAGTGCATCCGCCGCGGCACCCTGTCGTCGTCGTTCAACCCGGTCCTGTGCGGCTCGTCCTATAAGAACAAGGGCGTGCAGCAGGTCCTCGACGCCGTGATCTGGTACCTGCCGGCTCCGACCGACGTGGAAGCCATCAAGACCGTGGACGCCGAAGGCAACGCCGTGGGCGAGCGCAAGTCGTCCGACGACGAGCCCTTCTCGGCCCTGGCCTTCAAGGTCATCAACGACGCTTACGGCGCCCTGACCTTCGTGCGCGTCTATTCGGGCGTGCTGACCAAGGGCATGTCGGTGATGAACTCCACCCGCGGCAAGCGCGAGAAGATCGGCCGCATGGTGGAAATGTTCGCCCAGCAGCCGAACCCCATCGAGGAAGCCCGCGCCGGCGACATCATCGCCCTGGTTTCGCTGTCCGAGACCGAGACCGGCGACACCCTGTGCGACGCCTCCGCGCCCGTCGTGCTGGAGCGCATGAAGTTCCCCGAGCCGGTGATCTCGGTGTCGGTGGAGCCCAAGTCCAAGGCCGACCAGGAGAAGTTCGGCAACGCGCTGGGCAAGATGGTCCGCGCCGACCCCTCGCTGCGCCTGGAAACCGACCGTGAAACCGGCCAGACCATCCTGCGCGGCATGGGCGAGCTGCACCTGGAAGTGACACTCGACCGCATGCGCACCGAGTTCAACGTGGAAGGCAACATGGGCAAGCCCCAGGTGGCCTACCGCGAAGCCTTCACCGCCACGGTCGAGCACACCTACACCCACAAGAAGCAGACCGGCGGTTCGGGCCAGTTCGCCGAAGTGAAGATCGTGTTCGAGCCGCTGGAGCGCGGCGAGGGCTACAAGTTCGAGGACGAGACCGTCGGCGGTTCGGTGCCGAAGGAATACATCCCGTCGGTGGACAAGGGCCTGCAGATGCAGAAGGAAGACGGCGTGCTGGCCGGCTACCCGACCGTGGACTTCAAGGCCCGCCTGGTCGACGGCAAGTTCCACGACGTGGACTCCAACGCCCTGACCTTCGAAATCGCCGCCAAGGCCTGCTTCCGCGAGGCCATCCGCAAGGCCAGCCCGATCCTGCTGGAGCCGGTGATGAAGGTCGAGGTGGTGACCCCCGAGGACTACCTGGGTGACGTCATCGGTGACGTGAACCGTCGTCGCGGCATGATCCAGGGCCAGCTGGAGCGCGGCACCAACATCGCCGTCGAGGCCTTCGTGCCCCTGAACGAGATGTTCGGCTATATCGGCCAGCTGCGCGGCATGACCTCGGGCCGCGCCTCGTACTCCATGGAGTTCTCGCACTACGAGCCGGTTCCGCGCCAGGTCGCCGACGAGATCATCGCCGGCAAGTCCAAGGCCTCGTAAGGTCGAGTCTTTCAGCGAAGCGCCCGCCGTGGGGAACCACGGCGGGCGTTTTGGTTTCGACCCAACGGAGGTCCCGTGGTCAACAAGATCAAAATTCACATCTTCTTCGCCACCATGGTGTTCCTGTTCGGCTGGTACTATCTGGTCGACACGCTGCCGCGCTCGCGCCTGATCCCCGCTTATCTGGATCGGGTGACAGCCGCCGCCGCCGAAGGACGCCTGGCGGGTCTGGCTGTCGAGCAGCCGGGATTCTACCTGGACAACCCCATGGTGTCGGTGCGCGCGGGCGCCGAGGGCGGTTACGAGATCGTCTTCGCCCAGGCCAGCAAGCGGCGCTGCGAGCAACTGATCGGCAATGCCCATGTCAAGCAGACCGCCAGCCGCGTGCTGGTGACTGGCGACAGCTGCCGCGACGTCAACGAGGTCATTCTGGTCATGGCACGCCCCTAAGGTCAAAACCTCACGAACCCATCGCCAATGCCGTGGAGGAACCACGGCGAGCACCCTGCTTTGGAGAAACGCCTATAGACCCCGCCCCAAAGCAACTGTCGCGTGGGCATCGCTATTCCATATTATGGCCGGATATGATAATTAACGCCACGAGCGCGATTTAGCGACGTTGGGAAACACGCTATTTAATTCATACTATTTTTTGCTTGCCTTTCTTCCAAGCACTATCATTTCCGCAATATTATCCCGCCGCCTATTCGGAACATCCGCAGAAATGGCGATTCTGGCGACCGCATCACTTGTATTTTACTCATTTTCCGGAGCACAGGCGATCATCACCCTGATCGTTTCCCTTTGCATGAATTATGCTTTTGGCCAGATGATCAGGCGGTCAAGCGGCCGTATCCGCACTACGATCACCCTCACCGGCATCGTGCTTGACCTGGCAATTCTTGGCTATTTCAAATATTTCAACTTCTTCATCGACCAATGGAATTTCCTTGGTGGGAACATAAGCATCGCTCAAATTGCCCTTCCCGCCGGCGTGTCGTTCTATACATTTACCCAGATTGCCTATCTGGCAGACACTTATCTGGAACGCAAAGCATCCAGCAGCTTCCTCAGCTATGTTCTGTTCGTTACGTTTTTCCCCCATTTGATCGCCGGGCCCATCGTTCACCATTCGGAGATGATGCCCCAATTCGAGAAACGCCGCCCGCCGTCGGCGAACTGCATTGCGGCCGGCATCACCATCTTCACGATTGGCCTGGCAAAGAAAATATTTCTTGCCGACAAGCTCGCGCTATTCGTCAAGCCGGTCTTTGGAAGTGCGGTTACGGCCTCGCCCGACATGGTAACGGCGTGGCTGGCGGCAAGCTGCTACACAATGCAGATATACTTTGATTTCTCCGCATACTCCGACATGGCCATCGGCCTGGGAAAGATGTTTGGGATTGCTTCCCTTACAATTTCGCCTCGCCATACAAATCCACATCCATCATCGAGTTCTGGCGGCGTTGGCACATTACCCTCTCCCGTTTTCTACGGGACTACATCTACATTCCGCTGGGCGGCAATCGCACGTCGGCAGCCCGCCAGAAGCTCAACGTCCTATTGACGATGGTGATCGGCGGCCTGTGGCATGGCGCGGGCTGGAATTTCATCATATGGGGAGCCTTGCACGGCATTGCCCTGCTGTTTAACCATTGGTGGCGAGGACACGTTCGCCGCCCTGTTTTCGCGCCGCTGGCCTGGCTGATGACCTTTGTCTTCGTCATATTTGCCTGGGTTCCCTTCCGCGCGGAAACCCTGGACGCAACCCTCAGCATCTGGCGCGGCATGGTGGGGATGAACGGCTTTACTTGGAATGGCCAAGTCAGCCTGCCGAGATCGGTCACCCACACCTGGCTTCCCATCGCCGCCGCGATTGCCCTGTTCGCCCCCAACAGCCAACAGATCATGCGCTACAGCCGACCGGGACTGCGAACTGCGGGCTATCCCAGCCCCTTCCTGATCAAAGGGGCATGGCCGGAATTCACCGCCATTTCATGGAAACCCCATCCGGTCGCGGCCCTTTTGACGGTGCTGGCTCTTTCAGCTGGAATTCTCAGCCTGAAGGATATCTCCGAATTCATCTATTTCCGCTTCTGAAGGCCGAGCACCCAACCGTGTCACCATCCCGATACATTGCGACCGTTGTCCTCGCGACCGCCTGCATACTCGTCGCCGCTGGCGCCGCGTCGCTATATGTGATTCGGAACAATCTTTCCACGTGGCACGTCTCGCAGCTTTTCCGCTATCAGACGGAAAAGCTGGCCTTTGGCCCGCCCATCGATGTGCTACTGATCGGGGACAGTTCGCTGGGTAATGCCATCGATGCGCGGCGCTGGAGCACGTCGACCGGGAGCGTGGTCGAAAATGTCGCCCTGACCGGGGCTTATGGTTATGCGGGTTCGCTCCAAATGTTGCGCCGCGCCGTGCGGCACCGCCGCGTGCTGTCCGCCGTGATCGTTCAAACCCCCGATATGATGACGCGAGCGGAAAGCCACGAAGGGGCGCTTTTTTCCGCGGAAAGCTTTTCGGATCTCGCCGAGGTTCCCCTGAATAGCCTTGTTCCATGGCTGCTGTCCAAGGACATCATCCTCAACGCCCTACGAAAGCCAAAATCGGAGGAGAAAAATCTGTGGAGCAACATCAAGAATAATGACTACATGCCACAAGGTCGACTGGCAAATTTTACAGACTTAGACTCATTGAAATTTTCACAATCCAGCATAAATAATAATAAATCCGTCTATCTTGAAAAAATATTCGCATTCTGCAACCAGAATGGAATTCGCTGTATCTACGCCCATGGACCAATCGTCGCGCCGCTATGCACCGAGTCGGCGGAATATTACAACACCGTCAACGCGGCCATCCGGGCGGTGGGCTTCGACCTGCTGGAGACGAACCCACCATGCCTGACCACGGAGCAGGTCGGCGATCAGCCGGATCATGTCCGTCCCAGTTTCAAATCGGCAATATCCGATCATTACCAGGATCTGATCACCCGTTGGCTGCAAACACCCTCGGCCTCTGGCCTAACCCGCGTACACCACCAGGATCACTGATAACACCGGCACCGAGGCGATGGTGGACAGCAGGATGACCTGGGAGGTTTCCTCCACATAGGTCTGGTACTGGCTGGCCACCACGAAGGTGAGCGCACCGGTGGGCAGCGCCGCCAGCAGCAGGGTGGCGCCGGTCCAGAAGCGGTCCAGCGGGAACAGGGTCTCGATCAGCGCCCAGGCCAGCAACGGCTGCACCGCCAGCTTCAGCGGCACCATCCAGCCCACCTTGCGCCAGGCCAGCGCCAGCGGCCGGCCGGCCAGGAAGACGCCGATGGCGAACAGCGCGCACGGGCCGGCGGCCGAACCCACCAGCTGGCAGAAATTGACCAGCGGCTTGGGCACTCCCAGGCCGGTCAGATTCCAGGCCAGCCCGGCGAAGGACGACACGATCAGCGGGTTCCTCACCAGGGCCCGGGCCACGTCCCCTGAAAGCGTGGCCGACGCCGTTGCCGGCCGACTGCGCCAGTTCGATCCAGATGATGGCCAGCCCGACCATGACCACGCTCATCACCACGGTGGCGATCAGCGCCGGCAGCAAGTGATCGGCGCCATAGGCGGCGACGAACAGCGGGATGCCCATGTAGCCGGTATTGGAGAAGGCGGCGTTCAACCCCTGCAGGGAATGGTTGGACCAGCTCTCGCGCCGGATCACCCGGCCCAGCAGCGCGCCAACGAAGTAGACGATCAGCATGGAGCCCAGGAAGGCGCCGAGGAAGCGGCCGTTGAAGATCTGCTCCAGCGGCTGGCGCGCCATGCTGAGGAACAGCACCGCCGGCAGGGCGAACCAGTAGACGAAGGCCGACAGCGCGGTGGAGGCGGTCTGCCCCAGCACCGAACGGCCGCCGCAATATCCGGCGACGACGATGGCGAAGACGGGCAGGGCCACGTCGAAAACGACCTGCATGGGGGCTTCCGATCCGGTTGGAGCGCGCAAGTGTGGAGTGGCATGACCATTCCGGTCAAGCCGGCTTGGACGGCCTTCCCCCGCTGGCGTTTCCCTCCCGAGCGTGGTTTATTGGGACCACGGGAGTGATACGCCTTTCGAGGGAGATGGCATGACGGTGGAGGTGACGGCGCGTACCCCGGCCGACGAATGTCCGCCGGCACCGCGCCCGACCGGCTTCTTCGCCCAGTTCATCGCCCTCGCCGGTCCGTACTGGAGCACCGGCGACAAGTGGACCGTGCGCGGCCTCACCACCCTGTTCGTGCTGCTGACCATGGCCCAGGTGGTGGTGCCCATCCTGGTCAACCTGTGGAGCGCCAACCTGTTCAACGCCCTGGAGCAGCGCTCCATGGACCGCTTCCTGGTCCAGGTGGTGGCGTTGCTGGGCATCCTGGTGGTGGCCATGATCATCACCTCCACCCACCTGTTCCTCAAACGCAAGTTGCAGATCGGCTGGCGGCGCTGGCTGACCCGGCGGCTGTTGGACGACTGGATGGCCGAGGGCCGCCACTACCTGGTCAGCAACATGCCGGGCGACCACGACAACCCGGACGGCCGCATCGCCGAGGACATCCGCAACACCTGCGAAAGCGCCATCGACCTGGCCCATTCCATGTTCTACTGCATGTTGCTGCTGATCAGCTTCACGCAGATTTTGTGGTCGCTGTCGGGCGTCATCACGGTGACCCTGTTCGACACCGAAATGCCCATCCCCGGCCACATGGTGTTCGTCTCCATGCTGTACGCCACCGCCGGCACCACCGCCGCCGTGCTGATCGGCCGGCCGCTGGTGCGCACCGTCAACATGCGCCAGACGGTGGAGGCCAATTTTCGCTTCGGCCTGGTCCGCGTGCGCGAGAATTCCGAGGCCATCTCGCTGCTGCACGGCGAGCCGGACGAGCGCCGCCGCCTGTCCGACCTGTTCACCGCCGTGCGCCGGGGCTTCAACCTGCAGACCAAGGCGCTGACCAAGGTCTTTCTGTTCTCGTCGGGCTACTCGGTGCTGGCCACCGGCTTCCCCTTCCTCATCGCCGCGCCCCGCTACATTGCCGGCGCCATTTCCCTGGGCGAGCTGATGCAGATCGCCCAGGCGTTCCAGCAGATGACCTCGGCCCTGTCCTGGCCGGTGGACAATCTGTCCAAGGCGGCGGAGTGGAAGGCGTCGGTGGAGCGCGTGCTGTCGCTGCACAACGCGCTGCAGGAACTGAAGGAGCAGCAGATCAAGGCCGAGGCCGAGCACAGCAACACCATCCAGGTGGAAACCGGCGAGCGCCCCGCCCTGGTGTTCAAGGACCTCTGCGTGTCCAGGGCCGATGGCGGTCTGGTGGTTGGCAATTTCAGCGAGACCATCGAGGCGGGCGAGCGAGTGCTGATCACCGGCGACCCCGGCGCGGCCATCAAACTGTTCAAGGTGGTGGCCGGGCTGTGGCCGTGGGGCTGCGGCCAGGTGTTCAAGCCCAACGACGCCGACATCTTCTTCATGCCCCAGCGGCCCTATCTGCCCATCGCCCGGCTGCGCAGCGTACTGGCCTATCCGGCGGGCCCCGACAATTTCGAGGAGCCCGCCCTGAACGCCGCCCTGCAACGGGTCGGCCTGGGCCATCTGGCCGGCCGGCTGGAAGAAACCAACACCTGGGAGAACGTGCTGACGCTGGGCGAGCAGCAGCGCCTGGGCTTCGCCCGCCTGCTGCTGCACCGGCCCAACTGGATCTTCATCCAGGAGGCCACCGACGGCATGCATCCCGACGCCGAGCACGAGATGATGCAACTGGTGCGCGACGAGTTCCCCGATGCCACCGTGATCACCGTGGGCTACCATTCCCAGTTGGAGGCCTATCACGAACGCAAGCTGTCGCTGGAACCGTCCAAGGACGGCCAGGTGCAGGTGCGGGCCACCAACCTGGACGGCCAGGACCGCCGCCGCAAGATGAGCCCACTGGACCTGCGCAACTGGCTGATCCACCCCCTGCGCCGCCAGGGTGAGCAGCAGCGCCGCGACACCTAGAACGCGGTGTATGGATGATCATTTAGAACGCGGTGTATGGATGATCATTCCCCTCTCCCGCTTGCGGGAGGGTGGGAGACGAGGAGCTTCGTGGCTCCCTCTCCCGGCCCTGCGGGCCACCTCTCCCATGGAATGGGAGAGGGAAATCAGCGCAGCCCAGCCACCTCGTCGGGCGTCAACAACCGCCACGTCCCCTCGGGCAGGCCGCCCAGCTCCAGCCCGCCCAACCCGGCGCGGTGGAGATTTTCCACGTGGTTGCCGGTGGCGGCGAACATGCGCTTGACCTGGTGGTAGCGCCCCTCGGTGATGGTCAGCCGGGCGGTGTGGCTGCCGGTGGCCTCCAGCACGGCGGGGGCCAACGGGGTGCTCTCCGAGCGCAGCATCAGGGCGCCGCTGGCGAACAATTCGGTTTCGGAACCGTCCAGCGGGCGGGCCAGGGTGACCTCGTAGACCTTGGGCACGTGGTGCCTGGGCGAAGTGAGTCGGTGCAGCAGCGCACCGTCATCGGTCATCAGCAGCAGGCCGGTGGTGTCGCGATCCAACCGGCCCACCGGGGCCACCACCGGATTGCGACGCAGGAAGCGCGGCGGCAGCAGCTCGTAAACGATGCGGCCGGGGTCCGAGGTGGAGCAGGTATAGCCCACCGGCTTGTTGAGCATGAGCACCAGGCCGGGGCCGGGGTCCAGCGGCTCGCCGTCGATGCGCACGTCCTCGGGCGCGACCTGGGCCTCGCCCTTGAGCGGTGTACCGTCGGCCAGGGTCACCCGGCCGTCGCGGATCATCGCCCGCACGTCCTTCTGGCTGCCATAGCCCAGATTGGCCACCAATCGGATCAGTCTCATCGCACGTGGTCCACACGGTTGCTGGCCTGATAGACCTTGAAGCCCTCGGCCACGCGCAGCAGCTCCACGTCGCGGAAGCGCTTGCGCAGCTCGGCCTCGTAAGGCAGGTGTTGGTTGGCCACCAGCAGGACCTTGCCGCGCCGGCGGATGGCCTTCCAGGCGGCAGCGATGAAGGCCCGGCCGATGGCGGGATCGGCCCGCGCCCCTTCATGGAAGGGCGGGTTGCTGACGATCCAGTCGTAGGGCGCCACTTCGGGCAGGCCGGCGGCCACATCCTGCCAATGATAGGACCGGGCGGCGCCGTGGTCGATGGCGTCCAGGTTGGCGCGGGCATCCTCCAGTGCCAGCGCCTCGGCCTCGTAGCTGTCCAGTTCGGTGATGGCGGCGAAGCGATGCAGCAGGCGGGCGCCGAGATAGCCCCAGCCCGCCCCCAGGTCGGCGACCCGACCCATCACGCCGTCCGGGAAGCAGTCGGCGAGCACCCGGCTGCCGGTATCGGCATGGTCGGGGCTGAAGCATCCCGCGCGGGCCACCAGCCCGGTATCGCCCACCGGCGCCGGCCGCGCGGCCTTCTGCCAGTCCACCAGGGCCGGCGGCATCTCCTCACCCTGGCGGCGCAGCCAGAAGGTGCGGGCCTGATGCTTGGACAGATGCCCCTCCAGCACCACCGCCTTGTCCACCTCGCGCTCGAAACTGGCGGCGCCGATGGCGTTGGCGCCGCAGGCCACCAGCAGCCCGCCCGGCTCCAGCAGTGACCAGGCGCGGACCAGATTGGCTCGGTTCTCCGCCTTGTGCTTGGTCAGCAGCAGCAGCCCGGCGGGGAAACGCCCCGCTAGAGCCGGATGCTTGCAGGTCGAATCGCCTTGCGATCCAACCTGCAAGCTGAGTCCGCCTCTTATCAATAAGTTAGAGGGCGATTCAGACAACAGGCCGGCGCGAGGCCGCGCCAAACTGTTGTCATCGCACTCCAGCCGGGGCACGGCGGTGAAGCCGGCCGCCGCCAGGGCGTCGAAGGCCGGCTTGAAGCTCTGCTCGCAGGTCAGCACCGCCTTCCACTCGGCGGTGAAGGCCTCGGCCGGCTCGGCCCGCATCAGGAAGGCACGGCCGGGAAACGGCAACAGGTCCCGGTCGAAGGGCAGGACCAAAGCGTGGGAAACATCATGCATGCGGTTTGCATAGCACGGCCTTGCGCAGGCGTCGATTGACTTGGGGTGCCAGCCGGCGCCAAGGTTCGCCCCGCGAAAGGAGGCCAGTCATGGCCAAGCATGATTCCCTGGATACCGAAGACAAGGTCCGCCTGCTGCGGTCCCTGGCCCACCATGTTCACCGCAAACGCCCGGTGGACGAGGTACTGATGGAACTGGTGGAACAGGAACTGCGCGGCGGCCGCCGGCGCATCTATCGCGCCGCCGCCGAAAAGCTGGCCGAGGACGACCCCCTGGGCGCGCTGCAGGCCATCGGCGCGGTCGGCGACGAAGCGGCCTGCGTGCTCGGCCCGGTGCTGGACAGCGATGACCACCGGCTCATCTCCAACGCCATCAACCGCTTGGCCGATTGGCAGGAAGCCAACGGTTCCTAAACGTCGAACGGCTCGGGCCGGAGCCCGGCCACCGCCCGCTCCCACATCAGCCCATAGGCCCGCTCCACCGCCCGCGTCGTCGTCGGAGTATCGAATAGCGGCAGCGACAGGGCGTCCTCCCACAGGTGGCGGCGGATGGCAGCCCGCTCGTCCCCGTCGCGCAGCAGGGCCAGTGCCGCGGCCTCGTATTCGGCCGGCGAACGGGTGACCAGGCGTTTCAGCCCAGCGGCGTGCAACAAGCTGGCGCCGACCCGGCCGGCGAAGGTTTCACCCACCATGGTGACCACCGGACATCCCATCCACAGCGCATCGCTGGCGGTGGTGTGGGCGCCATAGGGGAGCGTGTCGAGGAACAGGTCCACGTGGTGGTAGCGGGCCAGATGGTCGGCCGGTTCGGCCCGGCGGGCGAACACCACCCGTCCGGGATCGATTCCCCGGGCCGGCGCCTCGGCGCGCAAATTGGCCTCGGCCGCGCCCGCATCGCTGAACAACCACAGCACCGCGCCGTCCACCTGGCGCAACAGGTTCATCCAAATGTCGAACTCGGCCGGCCGCAGCTTGTAGGGCTGGTTGAAGCAGGCCAGCACCAGCCCATCGGCCGGCAAGCCGAGTTCGGCCCGCGACGGCGCCGTCCTGGGGCGCGGACGTTTACGGTCGTTGACCTGATAGCACCCGGGCAGGCGGACGATGGCTTCGTCATAGAATTGCTGAACACCGTCGGGCAACACGACGTGGTCGCCCAACACGTAATCGATGAAGGGAGCCCCCATGGTACCGGGATAGCCGATCCATTGCGCCTGCACCGGTGCCGGGCGATAGGCCATCACCCGCGTGGCGGCGTTTCGGGTGTAGCCCTTGAGATCCACCACGATATCCACACCGTCGGCGACCATCCGCCGGGCAATGGCGGCGGCATCCAGGTGTGAGCAATCCACGAAGCAATCGAACGCCGCCAGCAGGCGCCGCCGCATGGGACTACCGTCATCGGGCGCGGTGGAATAGGCGTTGACGGTGAAGCGGGCGCGATCATGCAGCTCGAAGAACTCCGCCATCAGATGGGCGGTGGCGTGCTGCTGCAGATCGGCCGAGAGATAGCCGATGGTCAGCCGCGGCTTGGCTGTCGCCGCCGGCGCCATGGGCGCGGGGACGCCGAAGCGGGCGGCCCAGCGCCGCGCCACCGCCTGCTGCACCGCCTCGGTCGTCTCCAGCGCCAGGGTGCGGAACGGATCGATGATGTCCCTGGTATCGTCCAGCGCGGCCACCAGTTGCCCCGTCAACGCGTCCAGGCCGGACCAGTCGCACAGACGCCGTTTTATCCCCACCAGGGCGCTGAGAAACTGGAAGCGGCCGGGGGCCAGAGCGACCGCCCGGGCATAGGCTTCCAGCGCGCCGGGCTCGTCCTTGGCGTGGCGGCAGGCATTGCCCAGGTTGAACCAGATGTCGGCCACCGGCATGGATTTCAGCGCCAAGCGATAGGCGTCCGCCGCCTCGGCCGGGCGGCGCAGCCGCTCCAGCGCCGCGCCCTTGGTATTGGCTGCCCCGGCATGCCCCGGCTGTTCCCGCAACGCTTTGTTGAGTGGACGCAGCGCGGCCTCTGCCTGCCCCATCTGCATCAACGCGACGCCATGGGCCAACAGCAGTTCCACGTCGCGAGGCCGCTGGGCCAGCAGTTTGCGGCATAGCTGTTCCGCCTCGCCCGACCGCCCCGCCCGGATCAGGGCGGAAACATCGCTCGCGGAGGCCATTACGCCGCCTTCCCCTCGATCATCCCGGCATCCCCCGTGAATGGGCGGCGAAGTCTAGCCCGCTAGGCCGGCAGGGTGAAGCGGAACATGGCGCCCTGGCCGGAGGGAGGGTCCACCCAGATACGGCCGCCATGCGCCTCGACGATGCGGCGGACCAGGGCCAGGCCGATGCCGGTGCCGGGATAGGCGCCGCTGCCGTGCAGCCGGCGGAACATGCCGAAAATCTGGTCGCCGTATTGCGGATCAATACCGATGCCGTTGTCGCGCACGGTGATCTGCCAGTTATCCCCGAGCCGGCACGCGTCGACCTCGACGCGTGGCTGCTGCCCCGGCGGCTGGAACTTCAGGGCATTGCCCAGCAGGTTGACCAGCACCTGCTGCAGCTGTACCGCATCTCCGCGCACAAGCGGCAGCTCGCCGATGCAGACGACGGCGTCCGTCTGACCGATGGCGCCAGCCAAGTCGCTCAGCACCGCTTTCATCAGGTGGTTCAGCGCCACCGCCTCGAAGCGCAGCGTGTTGCTGTCCACCCGCGAGTAGCTGAGCAGCCCCTGGATCAGCTCGCGCATGCGCCGGGCGCCCGAGGCCAAGTAGTCCAGGTATTCCCGCCCGTGCTCGCCCAAGGCGTCGCCGCAGCGGCGCTCCAGCAGTTGGGCGAAGGAACAGATGGTGCGGCAGGGCTCCTGCAGGTCGTGGGCGGCCACATAGGCGAAGCGCTCAAGCTCGACATTGGAACGATGCAGCTCATCCAGGGTCCGGCGCAGCAGGGTCTCCTCGCGCTTGCGCTCCGAGATATCGCGCCCGACCATGATCAGGCAGTCGGCGCCATCCAATATCGTGGTTTCGGCGGAAATCAGGGCGGTGAACACCCCGCCATCGCGGCGGCGGAAGCGGGTTTCGTAATTGACCAGACGCCCCCGCTCCGCCAAGGCGGCCAGCATGCGCGAGCGTTCCTCGGGGCCGGCCCAGATGCCCAGCTCCAGCGAGGTGCGGCCCAGTACCTCGTCGCGCCCGTAGCCCAGCGCCGCCTGGAAGGCGTCGTTGACGTCCAGGTAGCGCCCGGTGGCCTTGTCGGTGATGGCGATGACGTCGGGGCAGGCGTTGAACACCGTCATGAACTTGCGTTCCATGCGGTGGAGGTCGGTGATGTCCAGCACCATGCCGGCCAGCCCCACCACCCGGCCGCCGCCATCCACTAGATTGCCCTTGTGGAACAGCACGCGCCGCACCAAGCCCCCGTCTGCGTGCACGTCCCACTCGTAGCGCTGCACCGCATCGGGCCCCCCGCCCATCAGCGCCTCGTCCATGGCCTGATACTTGGCGGCGAATTCAGGCGGACTCAGGTCGAACACGCTCTTGCCGACGATCTCGTGCGCCGAGCGGCCAAGGAAGGTGGCGAAGGCGCGGTTGCAGCCGCGATAGACGCCCCTCCGGTCCTTCCAGAAAACAGGTAGCGGCACCAGGTCGAGAATGTGGTCGGGCAGGAACGGCAAATCCTTCGCCTCCCGCTCCAGGAACAGGGCCCAGCCGCCTTCGACCGCCTCGGGCACCAGCATCCCTTCGGCGACAGCCAACGGCTGTCCAGGACGGAACCCTTCCAGGCGGGTGCCGGCAGGGAAGGCGGGCAATGCCGCCCGTGCGGCACCGTTGGCCCATTCCACCATGCCGCCGCCATCGGCCAGCAGCACAGGCGTGCCGGCGCGCTCCAGCAGGCGGTGGATGGTGGGAAGGTCGGTCACGTCAGGCGCCGACACCGGCGGCGGCGATCAGGTCGGCATACCACTGGAACGGATCCTTGGGCGTGCGCTTTTGCGTCTGGAAGTCCACGTGGACGATGCCGAAGCGGTTGCCGTAGCCCGACCCCCACTCGAAATTGTCCAGCAGCGACCAAATGAAATAGCCGCGCACATCGACGCCGTCGGCGATGGCCTGCTCCATGGCGGCGGTGTAGAGCTTCAGATACGCGATGCGGTAGGGATCGGCCACGCGTCCCTGGGCATCGGGCACCTCCTCCGCGGCGCCACGGCCCATGCCGTTCTCGGTGACGTAGACCGGCAGGCGGTAACGGGCGGCACAGCGCTTCAGCTCGGCGGTGAAGGCGTCGGGATAGATCGGCCAGCCGATGTCGGGATGGGGCACCGGGTCGGGGTTGTCGCCCCAGGCGATGCCGATCTGGTTGGCGGCATCGGCCCGCGTCCAGATGGGGCCGTAATGGTTCATGCCGAACCAATCCACCGGCCGGCAGATGCGAGCCATGTCGCCGGCCTGCACATAGGGCTCGAAATCGCCGGCCACCACCGCCGGATAGACGCCCAGGATCTGTGGATCGGCGTAGACCAGGTTCCAGTGGGCATCCAGCACCTCGGCGGCTCGGCGGTTTTCCGGCGTGTCGGATTCGGGGTGCACCGGCTGCACGTTGTAGATGGCGCCGATGCGGGCCCCCTTCACCCAGTCGCGCAGCACGTCCACGGCGGCGCCATGGGCCAGGTTCAAATGGTGGGCGGCGCGGAAATAGGCGTCGCGATCCTGCATGGCCGGCGCGCACCAGGTCATGGCATAGCCGAACAGGGTGGCGACATTGGGCTCGTTGAAAGTGGCGAAATGCTTGACCCGGTCGCCGAAACGCCGCGCCACCAGGGTGGCGTAGTCGGCGAACCAGCCGGCCACGTCGCGGTTGGCCCAGCCGCCCAGTTCGTGCAGGCGCTGGGGCAGGTCCCAATGGTACAGGCACAGCCAGGGCTCGATACCGGCCTCCAGCACTGCGTCGAGCACGCGATCGTAGAAATCCAGCCCCTTGTCGTTGACCGCGCCCCGGCCGCGCGGCAGCACGCGCGGCCACGACACCGAAAAGCGGTAGGCGCCCACGCCCAGCCGCTTGAGCAGGGCGATGTCCTCGGGCCAGCGATGGTAGTGGTCGCAGGCGACGTCGCCGGTGTCGCCGTTGTTGGTGCGCCCGGGAATGCGGCAATGGATGTCCCAGATGCTGGGGCCGCGCCCATCCTCGGCCGCCGCGCCCTCGATCTGGTAGGCCGAGGTCGAGGCCCCCCATAGGAAGCCTGGCGGCACCTTCAAAGCGGACGCGCTCATGTCGAAACCCCAGAAACGGTTGCCGGCGGAACTGTACCCTAGCCGTCGAGCCGGCGGAAGAAGGCCTCGACCGTTTCCACCGTCTGCTCGCCATACCGTCTGCAAAGCGCGGCGCGATCGCCGGTCAGGCGCGCGTGCAGGTCGGCGAACAAGGCGCGCATCAGTTCGGCGAAACCGGTTTCGGTCAACTGCCAATGGGCCTCGGGCGACGTGGCCGGCACCGGCGTCAGGTTGGAATTGACCAGATTGACGAACCACTCGCGGCGGCGGTCGAAATTGGCGAAGTAGTGGGCCACCACCACCAGCACGTCCGAGGACAGGGCGTGGGTCTCGGCATCGGCATGCACGCCCGCCCAATCGTAGCCGCCGCCGGACAGCCGGTGGCGTTCCAGGATGGCCTGGCTCTTGCGCTGGCATTGCTCGAACAAGGCGGGGCCGATCATCTTGTCCACCGCCAGGTGGAAGCCCGGCAGCAGGCGGCGGCTGAGCATGCCGGCGGCGCCATCGTCGCCCTGGCGCGGCGGGAACAGATGGGCGAAGGGCTTGGCCAGGATGCGGTCGAAGGGATGGCGCCGGGCGCTTTCCCATTGCTTGGTTTCGCGCGCCCTGGTGCAGGCATCCCACGACCGTTGCAGAGCGGGGCGGAAGCGCAGGGCCTCCTCGGCCATGAAGCGCTCGGCCAGGTCGCGGATGGCCTCGGCCGACAGTTGGCCGCCGTGCTTGCGTGCCTCCACCTCCAGGCGGGTGGCGAAGTGCCCGATCATGGTATTGGCGATCGCCTCGCAGGCCTTCGGGCCTGCTGGGGGCGGCGGGTCCAGATTGGTCATGCGTTTCCTCCCATCCGCCGCCGATGTTAGCAGATTCCCGCACGGGTGCGCGCATTGACAGGCCCGACCCCATGTCGTTAAGTCAGGGCTCGGCAATTTTTCAGGTTTTTCCGTATGTCCGACGCCCTGTCCATCGCCTTGGCGCAGATCAATCCCGTGGTCGGCGACGTCGCCGGCAACGTGCGCCGCATCCGTGACGCCCGCGCCAAGGCGGCGCGCGACGGCGCCCAGTTGGTGGTGTTCCCCGAACTGACGGTGTCGGGCTACCCACCCGAGGACCTGGTGCTGAAGGGCGCTTTCCTGGACGCGGTGGAAGAGGCGGTGGCCGAACTGGCCAAGGACACCGCCGACGGCGGTCCCGCCCTGCTGGTGGGGGCGCCCTGGCGGGTGGACGGCAAGCCGCACAATGCCGTGCTGCTGCTGGACCATGGCGCGGTCGCGGCCACCCGGCTGAAGCACCACCTGCCCAATTACGGCGTGTTCGACGAGGCCCGCGTCTTTGTGCCCGGCCCCCTGCCCGGCCCCGTCCAGTTCCGCGGCGTGCGCCTGGGCGTGATGGTGTGCGAGGACATGTGGTACGCCGACGTGGCCGAATGCCTGGGCGAATGCGGCGCCGAGATCCTGGTGGTCCCCAACGGCTCGCCCTTCGAACTGGACAAGGCCGACGTGCGCCTGAACCGGGCGGTGGAACGCATCACCGAGACCGGCCTGCCGCTGCTCTATGTCAACCAACTGGGCGGCCAGGACGAACTGGTGTTCGACGGCGCCTCGTTCGCCCTGGACGCCAAGGGCAAGCTGCTGCTGCGCCTGCCGGCGTGGCAGGCCCAGGTGGTCACCACCACCTGGGTGCGGGGCAAGCACGGCTGGACCACGGAAGGCTCCATCGCCCCCGAACCGTACCGCGAGGAAAGCATCTACCAGGCGATGGTGCTGGGCCTGCGCGACTACGTGACCAAGAACGGCTTCCCCGGCGTGGTGCTTGGCCTGTCGGGCGGCATCGATTCCGCCCTGGCGGCGGCGGTGGCCGCCGACGCCCTGGGCCGCGACAAGGTGTGGTGCGTGATGATGCCGTCGCCCTACACCAGCCAGGAAAGCCTGGACGACGCCGCCGGCGTGGCCAGGCTGCTGGGCTGCCGGCTGGACACCATCAACATCGGCCCGGCCATGGGCGCTTTCGACGGCATGCTGGCCCCCCTCTTCGAAGGCCGCGCCCCCGACATCACCGAGGAGAACCTGCAGTCGCGCTCGCGCGGGCTGACGCTGATGGCCATCTCCAACAAGTTCGGTCCCATGGTGCTGTCCACCGGCAACAAAAGCGAGATGAGCACCGGCTACGCCACCTTGTACGGCGACATGTGCGGCGGCTACGCCGTGCTGAAGGACGTCTACAAGACCGCCGTCTTCGCCGTCTGCCGCTGGCGCAACCTGTACCGCCCCCATGGCGGCCTGGGGCCGGACGGGGCGGTAATGCCCGGGCGGGTGATCACCAAGCCGCCCTCAGCCGAGCTGAAGCCTGACCAGAAGGACCAAGACACCCTGCCGCCCTATGACGAGTTGGACGGCATCCTGAAATGCCTGATCGAGGGCGAGATGGGCGTGGACGAAACCATCGCCAAAGGCTATGACGAGGCCGTCGTGCGCCGGGTCTGGCGCATGCTCGACCGCGCCGAGTACAAGCGCCGACAGGCCCCGCCGGGGGTCAAGATCACCGGCCGCTCGTTCGGCCGCGACCGCCGCTATCCCATTACCAACGGCTTCACCAGGACCATATGAAAGCCCCGACGACCATTATTGGAGCAAGCGTAGCGAGGGACTGGCGCGTTGAGCGCCCGCGCGCTTTTGCACGCGTGAGCCAAGGGGCGCGGATGCGCCCCGCCCGGCGCCTGAGGGATGGACGATAAATGACCGTCCTCGTCCGCTTCGCCCCCAGCCCGACCGGCCTGCTGCACGTGGGCAACGCCCGCGTCGCCCTGATCAACTGGCTGTTCGCCAAGGCCCATGGCGGCTATTTCCTGCTGCGCTACGACGACACCGACCTTGAGCGCTCCAAGGACGAGTACGTGGAGGCCATCGCCGAGGACCTGTCCTGGCTGGGACTGGCCTGGGACAAGAAGGCGTTCCAGTCGAAGCGGCTGGAACGCTACCGGGCAGCGGCCGAGAAGCTGAAGGCCGACGGCCGGCTGTACGCCTGCTACGAAACCCAGGAAGAACTGGAATACAAGCGCAAGCGCCTGCTGGCGCGCCGCCTGCCCCCGGTCTACGACCGCGCCGGCCTGAAGCTGACCGCCGCCCAGCGCCGGGTCTACGAGGCCGAAGGCCGCACGCCCCACTGGCGCTTCAAGCTGGAGCACCGCGAGGAGCGCTGGAACGACATGGTGCGCGGCGACAGCCACGTGGACTGCACCAGCCTGTCCGACCCGGTGCTGATCCGCGCCGACGGCAGCTTCCTCTACACCCTGCCTTCGGTGGTGGACGACATCGACTTCGCCGTCAGCCACATCATCCGGGGCGAGGACCACGTCACCAATTCGGCGCCGCAGATCCAGCTGTTCAGGGCGCTGGGCGCCCCGGTCCCCATTTTCGGCCATTTGCCGCTGCTGACCGACATCTCGGGCGCCGGCCTGTCCAAGCGCCTGGGCTCGCTGTCCCTGGGCGACCTGCGCCGCCAGGGCATCGAAGCCATGGCGGTGGCCAGCCTGCTGACCAAGCTGGGCACCTCGGACGCCATCGAGGCGCGCACCTCGCTGGACCAGTTGGTGGACGAGTTCAACATCGGCCATTTCAGCCGCGCCACCCCCAAATTCGACCCGGCCGAGCCTGGGCCACCTGAATGCCCGCCTGCTGCACGCGCTCAGCTTCGACGAAGTGCGCCCGCGCCTGGCGGAACTGGGCCTGGAGGCGGCGACGCCAGCCCTGTGGGAAGCGGTGCGGGGAAACCTGGCCAGCCTGGCCGACATCCGCGACTGGGCACAGGTGGTCGGCGGCCCGGTTGCCCCGGTGATCGAGGATTCCGCCTTCACCTCCGCGGCGGCCGGCCTGCTGCCGCCCGAGCCGTGGGACCAGGACACCTGGGGGGTGCTGACCGCCGCCGTCAAGGCGGCGACCGGCCGCAAGGGACGCGAGCTGTTCCATCCCTTGCGCCTGGCGCTGACGGGCCGCGAGAATGGACCCGAACTCAAGAACCTGCTACCCCCTTATCGGCCGCGACAAGACCGAAAGGCGGCTGCGCGGCGAGACCGCCTGAGACGTTAAGGGCGCGGCAACGGGTTCCCCTCCATTGTCGCCGCCGGAACCGTCCGGCGATCCGTGCCCGATTGCTGGAGAAGAGGAAGACAAGACCGTGGCGCTGGTTCTCTACAACACGCTCACCCGCCGGAAGGAGGCCTTCCAGCCTCTGAAGCCCGACCATGTGGGCATGTATGTCTGCGGCCCCACCGTCTACGACCGCGCCCATATCGGCAACGCGCGCCCGGTCATCGTCTTCGACGTGCTCTACCGCCTGCTGCAGCGGCTCTACCCCTCGGTGACCTACGTCCGCAACATCACCGACGTGGACGACAAGATCAACCAGCGCTCCAAGGATTCGGGCGAGCCCATCGCCGCCATCACGGCGCGCACCACCCGGATGTTCCACGACGACATCGGCGAGTTGAACGCCCTGCCGCCCACCATCGAGCCGCGCGCCACCGCCCACATCGCCCAGATGATCGCCATCATCGAGACGCTGATCGCCAAGGGCCACGCCTACGAGGCCGAGGGGCACGTGCTGTTCTCGGTGCCCAGCATGGCCGATTACGGCAAGCTGTCGGGCCGCTCCATGGACGAGATGATCGCCGGCGCCCGCGTCGAGGTCGCCCCCTACAAGAAGAACCCGGCCGATTTCGTGCTGTGGAAGCCATCCACCCCCGAGCTGCCCGGCTGGGACTCCCCCTGGGGCCGCGGCCGCCCCGGCTGGCACATCGAGTGCAGCGCCATGAGCGGCCAGTACCTGGGCGTCACCTTCGACATCCATGGCGGCGGCCAGGACCTGGTGTTTCCCCACCACGAGAACGAGATCGCCCAGTCGCAATGTGCCAACGGCGCCCCCTTCGCCCGCTATTGGCTGCACAACGGCTACCTGATGGTGGAAGGCGAGAAGATGTCCAAATCCCTGGGCAACTTCTTCACCGTGCGCGAATTGCTGGAACAGGCGCCGGGCGAGGCTATCCGCCTGTGCATGCTGTCCACCCACTACCACCAGCCCTTCGACTGGACGGCGGAGGGGCTGAAGCAGGCGCGCGCCACCCTGGACCGCCTGTACACCGCCTTGCGTAGCGCCGCCGATGTGGACACGGCTGCCGGCGAGCCGCCGGTGGAAGTGCTGGCGGCGCTGAAGGACGACCTCAACACCCCGCTGGCCATCGCCCACCTGCACGAACTGGCCACCGCGCTGAACAAGGCCGCCACCCCCGCCGACAAGGCCAAGGCCAAGGCGGCGCTGCTGGCGGCGGCCGACCTGCTGGGCGTGCTGAAGCAGGACCCCGAGGCGTGGTTTCGCTGGCGCCCGGCCGGCGCGGCCGAGGGGCTGTCGGACGCCGACATCGAACGCCTGATCCAGGCTCGCGCCGATGCCCGCAAGGCCCGCGACTTCGCCGAGGCCGACCGCCTCCGCCAGGAACTGGCCGATCACGGCGTGGTGCTGGAAGACGGCGCCCAGGGCACCAGCTGGAAGCGCGTGTGAGCAACCACGGCCACATGCCGATTCCCGACCTCTTCCACTGGAAGGGCTGGCGCATGCTCGGCGTGCTGCTGGTGGCGGGATTGCTGCTGGCGCCGGCCTATTGGAACGGCTATCCGCTGATCTATTTCGACAGCGAAGACTACGTGGAGATTTCCTTCGCGTGGCAGCCGATCATCTATCGCATCATGACCTACGGCGCCTTCGTCTCCATCGCCAAGCCCTTCGGCACGCTGTGGGTGGTGGTATGGGCCCAAGGGTTGATGATGGCCTGGATGCTGCACGAGGCGGTGTGGGCATGGGTGGGTCGCTGGCGCCCTCAGGTCTTCGTCGGCCTGGGCGTGTCGCTGTCGCTGCTGACCGGCCTGCCCTGGGTGGTCTCGCAGGTGATGGCCGACATGTTCGCCGGCATGGCGGTGCTGGGCGTCGCCGTGCTGGCCTTCGGCAGCGCCATCGCGCTGCGCCGCCGCCTGCTGCTGGTGCCCATCGTCGCGTTGTCCATCTCGGTGCACATGTCCCACGTGGCGGTGTCGCTGGGCCTGCTGCTGGTGCTGACCGCGCTGTGGCTGGGCGCGAAACTGTCCCTGCGCATGCCGCGCCCGCGCATCGGCTTGGTCGCCCTGGCCGTGGGCCTGGGCACCGCCAGCGTGCCGGCGGTGCATTACGCCGCCACCGGACGGGCATTCTTCACCGAATCCGGCCAGGTGTTGCAGCTGGCCCTGTTCGTCCAGGACGGCCTGGCCAAGAAATACCTGGACGAGGTCTGCCCGCAAGGCGCCGCGCTGAAGATGTGCGGGCACAAGGAAGAGCTGCCCTATACCGCCGACGAGTTCCTGTGGGGCGACAGCCCGTTCGACGACATGGGCGGCTGGAAGGCCATGCACGACGAGGCCGGGGTGATCGTCAAGGGTGCCATCGCCATGTTCCCGGCCGAGGTGGCCCAGGCCATGGTGAGCAACACCTGGACCCAGTTGAATCTGATCGCCTCGGGCGAGGACCTGGTGCCCATGACCTGGCACTTCGTGCGCACCCAGCTCAAGCACTATCCCCACGACTTCCGCGCCTTCCGCTTCGCTCGCCAGCAGCGGCGCGAGGGCATCTCGTTCGACGCCCTCAACAAGCTGCAGGTGCCGGTAGCCCAGGCCGCCGAGATCGCCATGCTGGGCCTGCTGGTGGTGGCGTGGCGCCGCCGCGACCGCATCAGCGCTGGCCTGCTGATCACCGTGCTGCTGGCGCTGGTGGGCAACGCCTTCGTCTGCGGTGCGCTGTCCAACCCCCACGACCGCTACCAAAACCGCATGGTGTGGCTGGCGCTGATGAGCACCATCATCTGCGCCGTCCGCCTGGACCAGCGCTTCGCCCAGCGCAAGCCGCTGGACGAGGCGGCGCGGCGCGCGGTCATCGAAATGCGCCTGCCCCACAAGCCCGAGACGAAGGGGTAGAGTTTGTCCGGTTCAGGCGGAAACGCTTAGTTGCTGCCGTCACCCTCGGGCTTGACCCGAGGGTCCGTGGATGGCCGGGTCAAGCCCGGCCATGACGACAAGGAAGAGCTTCCATCAAAACCTGACAACCCTAAGCGGAACGCCGCCGAATCTCGTAAGCCTTCACATGGGTGAGGGCGGTGCCCAGCAGCGGCGTCGCCACCCCGGCCGCGGCGCCGCGGCGGACCATGTCGCCCAGGATGTGGTCGCCTTCGGTGGGACGCCCGGCCTCCAGGTCGCGCAGCATGGAGGCGGTGGCGGCCGACTTGTCCTCCACCAGCAGCGCCAGCGCCTCGCCCCGCGCCTTGTCGCTGGGGGCGTGCCCGGCGGAAGCGGCCACGGCGGCGCATTCGTCGTAAAGGCCGCGCATGAACGCCTCGCCCCCGGCGGCCATGATCACGCCGATGCTGGCCCGCATCAGGCAGGTGCCGGCGGCCAGGGCGGCCAGGAAGCTGAACTTCTCCCACGCCGCCTGGATGACCTCGGGGCTGGCCACCGTTTCGAAGGCGGCCTTGGCGCACACTTCCGCCAGCGCCTCCACCCGCCTGCTCATCCCGCCGGCGCGTTCGCCGAAGGTCAGCCGCTGCATCGGGGTGGCGCGGATGATCTCGCCCTCGGGCCCTACCGAGGCGACGATGTGACAGAGGCCGCCCAGCACCCGCTCTGGCCCGAAGGCGGCGTCCAGCGCCTGGTAATGGCCGAGGCCGTTGAGCAGCGGCACCACCACGCTATCGGAGCCCACCGCCGGGGTGATGGCGGCGATGGCCTCATCCAGCCCATAGGCCTTGCAGCTCAGCACCACCACGTCGTAGGGGCCGTCCAGGGTTTCGGCGGTCACCGTGCGCACCATGACCTTGTCCACCCCGTCGGGACTGCGGATCACCAGCCCGGTGCGCGCCAGCGCCTCGGCGCGGGCCGGCCGCACCAGGAAGGTGACGTCGGCACCGCTTTGCGCCAGCCGCCCGCCGAAATAGCCGCCAGTGGCACCGGCACCGAGAACCAGGATGCGCATGGAAATTCTCCTAAGGTTTGCTGGGCAGACGACGGGAGACCCAGTCCATGACCGGATCGGGCAGCGCCGCCGCCAGCCAGCTCAGCGCCGCCAATTGCCAGGGAAAGCTAATGCGCCCGCGATCGCGAGCCAGCCCTTCGGCCATGATGCGCGCCGCCCTGGGGGCGTCCATCAGGAAGGGCATGGGAAAGCTGTTCACCGCCGTCATGCGGGTGGTGACGAAGCCGGGACAGATGACCGACAGGCGGATGTTGTCGCGGGCCAGCTCGCCCCGCAGCCCCTCGCCCCACACCCGCACCGCCGCCTTGGAGGCGCAATAGGCGGGGGCGCCGGGCATGCCGCGGAAGGACGCCAGCGAACTGACGATGGCGATCTGCCCGGCGCGGCGCGGCCGCATGAGCACCACCGCCGGCAGCACGGTATTCATCACCCCGTCCACGTTGACGGCGAAGATGGCGCGGGTCTGAGCGTCGCTTTCGCCGCCCTGGCCGGTGCCGGCCGAGATGCCGGCATTGGCGACCACCAGATCGAGGGCGTGACGACGGTCGCATTCCTCGATCCAGGCCGCCATGCCGTCCCGGTCGGTGACGTCCAGGACGCAGGCCTGAACCTCGGCCCCGGCCGCCTGCACCGCCAGGGACACCGCCTCCAGCCGGCCGGCATCGCGCCCGGACAGGAACAGCTTGCGCCGCGGATGGGCGTAATGCCGGGCCAGGGCCTCGCCCAGGCCCGAGGACGCGCCGGTGATGAGGATGGCGGTCGGCATCCTCAGCCCTTCAGCGGCACGTAGATGCGCGTCAGCCACTGCTCTTCCGGCAGGACGCGGCAGTCGTTGAGATATTCCTCGAAGCAGGGCCCATCCGCCTGGGTTTCGCCGCTGGCCGGCAGCCACCGGCCGATCAGCCAGGCATAGGCATCGGGCAGCCCTTCGTACGAGCCGCGATGGACCAGGCTGGCATGACGGCCGCCGGCCAGGGTGAGCGGCTCCACGGGACCGTCGGGCGTCACCTCGGGCGGCAGCGTCATGCAGGCGCACGAGCGCAAATCCTCGGGCGCCACCATGTACGGATTGTCCCAGGCCACCGCCAGCACCCGCGTCTCCGGCCGGAAGGCCTGGTGTTCCTCGGCCCAGGCCACCAATCGCTGGAACACCTGGCCCAGGTCGGTATAGGGGCCGCGGTGGAAGATGCCCGCCAGGTCCAGCGGCGGCAGCGTCAGGATCTCCACGTCAGGCATGGGCGTCGCCTCCATTGCTGTCGTCATCGGCGAGCACGGCTTTCAACGGGGCCACCAGGGGCGGCAGGTCGTTGCGCGCGGCGTCGAGGACGATTTCCGGGTCCACGGAATGGTACTCGTGCACCAGGATGTTGCGCATGTCGCCGATGCGCGACCACGGAATTTCCCCGTGGCGATGCTGGATGTGGAAGGGCACCCGCTTGGACGCCTCGCCCAGCACTTCCAGATTGCGCAGCACGGCGTCCTGGGTGCGCCCGTCGGCGACGAACTGAGACCGGCTCATGCCATTCACATAGGAAGAGATGCGCTCGATGGCCTCCAGCATGTCCTCCACCCGTACCCGCCAATCCTTGGATGTCACGTGCCGCACGCCTCCTCGCCGAACACCGGCAGGCATTCCGCCAGGATACGCGCCTTCAGCCGGGGCCGGATGTTGCCCTTGGTGATCAGGTCCACCGGCCGCCCCAGCAGCCCCTCCAGCGCGTGCTTGAGCTCCACGTAGCGGAACAGCCCGCCCGGCTGGCCGGGGGCGAATTCCACCATCAGGTCCACGTCGGACATGGGGCGGGCTTCGTCGCGCACCACCGAGCCGAACAGGGAAACGGAGATCACGCCGAAGCGGTCGAACAGCTCGCGGTGGGCGCGCAGCTTGTCGATCACCTCGTCGCGGGTGACGGGCGCGCGCTGGTGGGCCACGCGGGCGGCATAGCCGCGCACCGCGTCCACCTTGTCGGCGGGCACCCGCACGGTCAGTTCCACCACGCTGGGTCGGCCGCGCGCGGGCCGGCGTCGTTCCTTCATAGCCCGAAGGATAGCCGGGCCGGGCGCGCTTAGGAACGGGGATTGTTGCATGCCCATGGCTGAGGCTATAACCCTAACCACCGAAGCAATTCCCAGGAGACCCCACCTTGTCCGTCGCCAGCATGACCGGCTACGCCCGCGCCGAAGGGCGCGACTCCCAGGTGAGCTGGGTGTGGGAGGCCAAGAGCGTCAACGGCCGCGGCCTGGAAATCCGCTGCCGCCTGCCCTCGGGCCACGACGCCCTGGAAGTGGCGGCGCGCGAGGCGGCGGGGCGCAAGCTGAAGCGCGGCAATCTGCAGGTCTCGCTGAACGTCGCCCGCATCGCCGAGGCCCCGGCGGTGCGGGTCAACCACGACCTGCTCAACCAGCTGCTGACGCTGGTGGACGGCATCGGCCCGTCGCACCAGAACATCGCCCCGGCGCGCTGGGACGGCATCCTGTCCATCAAGGGCGTGCTGGAACCCATGGAGGCGGAGGACGTGGACGCCGAGGCGGTGCGCACCGCCCGCGAAGCCGCCATGAAGACGACGCTGGAGGAGGCGCTGGACCAGCTGGCGCAGATGCGCCTGTCGGAAGGCGGGCGCATCCAGGCGGTGCTGCTGGGCCAGTTGGACGAGATCGCCACGCTGGCCGAGCGGGCCGGCGCCTGTGCCGCCCTGCGCCCCGAGGCGGTGCGCGAGCGCCTGCGCCACCAGGTGGCCGCCGTGCTGGAAGCCGCCCCCTCGCTGCCCGAGGAACGCATCGCCCAGGAAGTGGCCCTGCTGGCGGTCAAGGCCGACGTGCGCGAGGAACTGGACCGCCTGCGCGCCCATGTGGCCGCCGCCCGCGAACTGATCGGCGCCGGCGGCCCGGTCGGCCGCAAGTTGGACTTCCTGTCGCAGGAATTCAACCGCGAGGCCAACACGCTCTGCTCCAAGTCGTCGGACGTGGAGCTGACCCGCGTCGGCCTGGACCTCAAGGCGGTGATCGACCAGTTCCGCGAGCAGGTCCAGAACATCGAATAAGGCCCGCCGTCCCACGACGCCGTCGCGTGGGCAGGCAAACCCCATGGAATCCGTCATGACCACCCCGCCCGCCAATCTTCCCACCGTGGCCCGCCGCGGCCTGATGCTGGTGCTGTCCTCGCCGTCGGGCGCCGGCAAGAGCACCATCGCCCGCGCCCTGCTGGAGCGCGATCCCCACATCGCCATGTCGGTGTCGTGCACCACCCGCCCGCCGCGGCCCGGCGAGGTGGACGGCAAGGACTACCACTTCGTCTCGGTGGAGGCGTTCCAGCAGATGGTGGCCGCCGGCCAGTTCCTTGAACACGCCCGCGTCTTCGACAATTTCTACGGCACCCCCAGGGAACCGGTGGAGGACGCCTTGGCATCGGGCCGCGACGTGCTGTTCGACATCGACTGGCAGGGCACCCAGCAGTTGGGCCAGAACGCGCGCGCCGACCTGGTCACCGTGTTCATCCTGCCGCCCTCGGTGGAGGAGCTGGAACGCCGCCTGCGCAGCCGCGCCCAGGACACCGAGGAGGTGGTCAGGAAGCGCATGTCCAAGGCCGGCGACGAGATGAGCCATTGGTTCGAGTACGACTACATCCTGCTCAACACCGAGGTGGAGCGCTCCATCGCCCGCGTGCAGTCCATCCTGGATTCCGAACGGCTGAAGCGCGACCGCCAGGTGGGCATGGCCGCCTTCGTCAACCATCTGCGCGGCCAGTGATCCGTTTCGCCGCGGCCCTGGACAACATCCAAGCGGCGAGGCCGGGCGCGCAGTATCCCGCTTTGCTTTGACCGGGGCTGGACCTGTGGGTACCATGCCCGACGGTCATGGCGACTGATTCCCCGGGGGCTTCATGGACATCAAGGACCATATCCGATCCATTCCGGACTTCCCCAAGCCCGGCATTCTTTTCTACGACATCTCCACCCTGCTGGCCCATCCCGACGCTTGGCAGGTGGCCATGGGCCGGATCGCCCGCAATGTCCGCAAGTTCCAGCCCGACCTGCTGGCCGGGATCGAATCCCGTGGCTTCCTGGTGGCGGCGCCGCTGGCGCTCAAGCTGGGCTGCGGCTTCATCATGCTGCGCAAGAAGGGCAAGCTGCCCGGCAAGACCGTGCGCCACGATTACGCGCTGGAATACGGCACCGACAGCATCGAGATCCAGGAGGACGCCGTGCAGCCCGGCCAGCGTGTCGTCGTACTGGATGATCTGCTGGCCACGGGCGGCACCATGGCCGCAGGCATCGAATTGCTGCGCAAGGTGGGCGCCGACGTCACCGGCGCCGCCGCCCTGATCGAGCCTGAGCTTCCTTCCCGGCCGCCGGCGTGTCGAGGCCATGGAGGTTCCGGTCACCAGCCTGGTTTCGTACGACCAATAACCCGCCCCCGGCCTGGACCTCCGGGCCCGGCGGCAGCTCGCGGAAAGGGCGGCGACTGCCATGGATTTCGCGCTGCAGGCGGCGCTGATGGGAGCGGTGATGGGCTCGGCCGTGCTGGCCGTGGCCACGATCTATTGCTGGTCGCTGCCCGCCGCCCCCAACGCCTATGGCTGGTGGTCCGGCGCCTTCCTGCTGGAGGCCGCCAGCAAGGGCGCCCTGCTGGCGGGGGCCACGCCGCTGCTGGTGGACGCCTCGGACGTCCTGCACGGGCTGGCCGCCGGACTGTCCCTGTGCGGCGCCGTTTCCTTCGTCGGCGGGCGCGTCACCTTCGGCCTGATGGTGACCGGCCTGATCGCCAGCGGCGTCTGGGCGGTGATCGCCCATCTGGTGCGCGGCCCGCTGCACCTGGCGGCCCTGCCCGTCTTCGGCATCGGCGGCATCCCGCTGCTGCTGGGGGCGTGGGGCTTCCTGTCGCGGCGCGGCCTGGGCGCGGGCAGCAGTGCCCACCGGCTGGCGGCGATCGCCTTCGCTGCCTCGGGCGTGCACCAGCTGGCGGCGCCGCTGCTGCATTCCCACACCACCCCGGCCACCTGGAGCTTCATCGCCTCGCAATTGCTGTCCATGGTGATGGCGGTGTCGTTGATGCTGGTGGTGCTGCGCCGGCAGCAGGCGGTGATGGAAAGCGAAGGCCAGCGCGCCAACCTGCTGCAGAGCCGGCTGGTGGATGCGCTCGGCAGCGTGCAGGACGCGGTGGCGCTGTTCGACGGCTCGGACCGACTGATCACCTGCAATGCGCTGTATCGGGAATTCCTGGCCCCCGCCGCCGACACCATCCGGCCGGGCCGCAGCTTCGAGGACATCCTGCGGGCCGAGGCCGAGCGCGGGGGTGGTGCCCGAGGCCGACGGCCGCGAATCCGACTGGGTGCGCGGCATGCTGGCCGATCACAGCGCCGCCGAGACCAACGGCCGCGAGTTCCAGCTGTGGGACGGCCGCTGGGTCGCCGTCAGCGTCTACCGCACCGCCGACGGCGGGCATCTGCGCATCCTGCGCGACATCACCTCGCGCAAGCAGGTGGAGACGTCGCTGGAGGAAAGCCTGGCGTGGCTGCGCGGCATCATGGACACGGTGGTGGACGGCATCATCACCATCGACGACACCGGCACCGTGCTGTCCTACAACTCGGCCGCCGCCCGCATCTTCGGCTATGACGCCGCCGAGGTGGTGGGGCGCGACGTCGCCATGCTGATGCCCGAGCCCCATCGTAGCGAGCACGGCCAGTACCTGCGCCGCTATGCCGACACCGGCGAGGCCCACGTAGTGGGCATCGGCCGCCAGGTCAAGGGCATGCGCAAGAGCGGGGAGGTCTTCCCGCTGGACCTGGCGGTCACGGAAATGCGCCAGGGCGAGATGGTCACCTTCATCGGCGTGGTGCGCGACATCACCGACCGCAAGCGGGTCGAGGACGCCCTGGTAGAGAGCGAGCAGCGCTTCCGCGACCTGGCGGAATCCGCCTCGGACTGGTTCTGGGAGATGGATTCCGACTTCCGCTTCACCTTCGTCTCGGGCCGCGTGCGCCAGGTGCTCGGCGTCGGCCCCAGCTTCTTCGTCGGCCGGCCGTTCACCGATCTCGCCGACAGCGGCGAGGTGTCGACGGCGTGGGAGCCGCAGATGGAACTGATGCGGGCGCACCGCCCGTTCCGCGGCTTCGTCTTCAGCCACACCCTGCCCTCGGGCGCGGCCAAGTTCGTCGAGATGGCCGGCCGCCCGGCCTTCGACGCCGACGGCCTGTTCTGCGGCTATCGCGGCACCGCCACCGACATCACCCCGCTGAAGCGCCACGAACGCGAACTGGCCGCCCAGTCCGAACAGCGCCAGGCCATCATCGAGAACATGGGCCAGGGCGTGGTGGTGTTCGACGCCAACGAGCGGCTGGTAGCCATGAACCAGCCGGCCCGCGCCCTGCTGGACCTGCCGCCCTCGGCCGGCAATCTGGACACGCTGGAATCCCTGCTGCTGCATCTGGCCCTGCAAGGCGAGTTCGGGCGCGGCAACGCCATGGTCAAGGTGATCCGCCGGCTCGCCCGGCTGCGCCGCTTCCCCCATCAGGTGTTCGAGCACGCACGGCCCAACGGCATCGTGCTGGAGGTGCGCTCCACCGCCATGCCCGCGGGCGGTCTGATCCTGACCTTCGCCGACATCACCGACCGCAAGAAGGTCGAGGACACCCTGCGCGAGGCCAAGGATGCGGCCGAACGGGGCAACCGCGCCAAGGCCACCTTCCTGGCCAACATCAGCCACGAGCTGCGCACCCCGCTGAACGCCATCATCGGCTTCTCCGAACTGATGAAGCACGAGATCTTCGGCCCGCTGGAGCCCGTGTCCTATCGCACCTACGTGGACGACATCCACGAGAGCGGCATGCATCTGCTGGAGCTGATCAACGACATCCTGGACATGTCCAAGGCGGAAGCCGGCATGACCGACCTGGTCGACGCGCTGGTGGACGTGTCGGCGGTGATCCGCTCGTCCATGCGCATGATGAGCCGGCGGGCCACCGCCAACGGCATCGCCCTGGTGGAGGACATCCCCGAAGACCTGCCCTATCTGCGCGCCGACGAGCGCCGGGTGCGCCAGATCGTGCTGAACCTGGTGTCCAACGCGGTCAAGTTCACCGAGGAAGGCGGCTCGGTCACCGTCACCGCCGGCTGCGAACCGGAAGGACTGGTGCTGACGGTCACCGACACCGGCATCGGCATGACCCCCGACGAACTGGAGCGGGTGATGCACCCCTTCGTCCAGGCCGATACCCGGCTGTCGCGGAAGTACGAGGGCACCGGCCTCGGCCTGCCTCTGACCAAGGCCCTGGTGGTCGCCCATGGCGGCACCATCCGCCTGAGTTCCGAACCGGAAAAGGGCACGTCGGTTCAGGTGGTGTTCCCGCCCGAGCGCGTGGTCCGCAACGCCGCCGAAGCCATCGCCGCCGAAGAAGCCGGCCGGCGCGGGTGAGCCCCCTTTCCGCCGTCGCGGAAAGCGGCTATGGTCCGCCGCGAGACAGTGCTCCGAGGTTCGCACCCCATGCTTCGCCCCACGCTGGTCGCCGCCCTGTTCCTGGCCTCTCCCGCCATCGCCCTGGCCCAAGGCACGCAGCAGCCCATCAACCTGCTGCCACCCCCTGCGCCGCCCACGCGCGAAGCACTGCCGCCGGTTCCCGCCGCCGACAAGCCGCTGCTGGACGAACCCTCGCCCACCTTCCAGCCCCTGCGCCCGGCGGAGCCCGAGGCCCCGGCCCAGCCGCCGGCCCCGGCGGCGGCACCCACCCCGGCCGAGCCGGTGCCGGCGGCGCCGGCCCGCAGCGTCGAGACCCTGCCGCCCGCCGCCCCCGCCGTCGCCCCGGTTAATGCCGTCGAAGCCCCGGCGGTTCCACCCGTGGCCGAAGCGGCGGCCGCGCCGGCGGCCCCGGCCGGCGCCCTGCCCGCCTGGGCGCTGGGCGTGCTGGTGCTGTTCGGCGCCTTCCTGGCGGCCATCTTCGGCATTTTCACCGCGCTGCTGATGCGCCGCGCCGAAACCCGGCAGCGCCGCCGCGCCGTAGCGGCCACCCTGGCCACCGAGTTGGAAACCCGCCACCTGGCCTATGAATCGGTGCCGCTGCCGCCCAATATCGAGGCGGGGGTGTCGTTCGTCTCGTCGGTGACCTCGCTGGCCGGCATCGACGCCGGCTACCGTTCGATGCAGGGCAACGTGCACCTGTTGCCGCCCAAGCTGGCCGCCCATGTGACGGTGCATTACGCCGCCGTGCAGCGGGTGTCCGACTTCGTCAAGGGACAGAGCCTGGCGGCGGCGGTGCGCATGCTTCAGGCCAACCGCCTGGGCGGCTATCCCTGCCCCGATGCCGGCGCCATGCGCGACGCCCACGAGGAACTGGGCGCCGCCTTCCGCGGCATCGACAAGCTGGTCCAGACCCTGCGCGCCCTGCGGTAGCCTAAATCCGTTCTCCCTTTCCCTCCGTCATGCGCGGACTTGATCCGCGCATCCACGTGCGTCCGCTCCTCCTGCCCTGATGCTTGCATGGATCCTGCGGCACCACGTGGATGGCCGGGTCCGAGCCCGGCCATGACGCGTAAGGGTGGTTCTAATTCAACGCAAGCCGTTCTAAGCCCGGATGCCGGCCAGGAACCCATCCACCTCGGAGCGCAGGGTGCGGGCTTCCACCACCAGCGCCTGGGTGGCGGACAGCATGCCGCCAGCCGAATTGCCCGCTTCCGCCGTCGCCATGGTCAGCTGGCCCAGGTAGGAAGTCACCTGGGCGGTGCCGGCAGCGGCCTGCTGGACGTTGCGGGCGATTTCCTGGGTGGCGGCGCCCTGCTCCTCCACCGCGGCGGCGATGGCCCCGGCGATCTCGTTGATGCGGGTGATGGTGCCGACGATGGCACGGATGGCCCCCACCGCCTGGTTGGTGGCGCTTTGCACCGCGCTGATCTGGCTGCCGATCTCGTCGGTGGCCTTGGCGGTCTGGTTGGCGAGGGACTTGACCTCGCCGGCCACCACGGCGAAGCCCTTGCCGGCCTCGCCGGCTCGGGCCGCCTCGATGGTGGCGTTGAGCGCCAGCAGGTTGGTCTGCGAGGCGATGTCGTTGATCAGGTTGACCACCTCGCCGATGCGCGTGGCCGTCTGCGCCAGCCCCTCCACCAGTTCGTTGGTGCGCTGGGCCTCGGAAACCGCTTCGGACGAGATGGACGAGGAGGCCTGCACCTGCCGGCTGATCTCGGCGATGGAGGAGGACAATTCCTCGGCGGCCGTCGCCACCGTCGCCACGTTGGCCGAGGCTTCCTCGGCGGCGGCGGCCACCGACGAGGCCTGGCCGGAAGCGGTGTCCACCGCGCCCGACACCGTCTGCGCCGCTCCTTCCAACTGGCCGGCGGCGGCGGTGATGGTTTCCGCCACCCGCTTGACGCTGCCTTCGAAGCCGTCGGCCACCTTGAGCAGGCCGGCGCGGCGCTCGGCCTCGGCCTCGGCTTTCAGCGCCTCCTGGCGGGCCCGCAGGGACTCCGCCTCGGCGGCGCCGTCGCGCAGCACCGCCACCGCCTGGGCCAAATGACCGATTTCGTCATGACGGCCGGTTTCCGGCACATCGACGGCGAAGTCCCGGGCGGCCAGGCGCTGGGTGACCGCCACCAGGCGGATCACACCGCCGCCGATATTGCGCGACAGCATCACCACCAAGCCCAGGGCCGCCGCCATGACCACGGCGAACACCAGTCCGAAGGCCGTCGCCACCGAGCGGAACTCGGCGTTCACATCGTCGATGTAGATGCCGGTGCCGACGACCCAGTTCCAGCCATCGAAGCCGACGGCATAGGAAACCTTCTCGACCGGAACGTCCGAGCCGGGGCGCGGGAATTTGTAGAACACCTTGCCGCCGCCGGCTTTGCCTTGGCGGATCAGATCATGGACGAAGGCGACACCGTCCGCATCCTTGGCGTCATCCATGTTGGTGCCTTCGCGCTCGGGCCTGGGCGGCAGCAGCACGTTGGTCCCGTCATCCTTGTAGATGAAGAAGTACTCGACCTTGTCGTAACGCACTCCCCGCAGCGCCTCGCGCGCCATGGCCTGGGCGGTGGGTTGGTCGAACTCGCCGGCCTTGGCGCGATCATGGAAGCTGCGGATCACTCCCAAGGCCGTCTCCGACAAGTTGCGAACCTTGGAGACCCGGTCCTCGATCATGACACTGTGCAATTGCGACAACGCCATGGTTGCAAGGCCAATGAATCCGGCGGCAGCCAGAACCGCCGTAGACATTAACTTGAAAGTAATCCCCGATTTCGCGACCATGCTGCGCCCCCTGTCCAGGACGCTGCCACTATACCCGTATTTCGACCGAATGCTTCCCTATACGAAAGAAGGAAAATACAGAAGAAAAAGGTTGTCAGGTGTCCAGGGCGCTCCACAGGAATTCACGCCCGATCTTCACCCGGCGCTGGTCGCCATAGGCGATGACATCGGCGGTGGCGTAGGTCTCGCCCCAATCGGCCGGCAGGAACGAGCCGGTGCCGACGACGCTGAGCGGCGCACGGGCATAGGCCATGACCTTGCACTTGGCCGGACCGAACCCGCTGGAGCCGATGATGCCCACCCGCTCGAACCCCGCCTTGTCCAACTGCTCGCGCGTGTGCCAGATGGCGGCGGCGGACACCCCGGTGCCCACCAGGATCTTCAGTTCCGCCTCGGTACGGTAGCCGCGGATGGCCTTGGGCACGTGGCGCTCCAGTACCGCGTAGGAACTTTGCGGGTCCAGCCCCTCGATGAAGCGTCCGCCATGGGTGTCGAGACGGACATGGATGCGCCCGGCGGCGGCCAGCGCGGGGAAGCGGCGACAGACCTCCAGGGTGTCGCTGACCTCGTGGCCGAAGAAATCGGGCAGCAGGATCAAATCGTCGTCGGGATAGGTCTCGTGGAACATCTCGGCGGCCCGCAGCGTCGAGCCGGCATAGCCGATCAGGGCGTGTGGCATGGTGCCCTTGCCCGACCTGGTGCCGAAATAGGGCGCGGCCAGATCGGTGGAGGTGCCGACGAAGCCGGTAGCGCCGACGGCGCGCTTCGCCGCCTCCGAGCCGACCGACGCGGCATAGCCCATCAGTTCGTGCATCTCGGCGCCGGCGCAGTGGCGGGCCTCCATGGCCAGGAACGCCACCTCGGGCAGGTCCACGCACATCTGGTAGGCGTTGTAGGCGGCGACGCAGGCCGCGCCCAGCTTCTGCAGCAGGATGGTCTCGCAATCCACCAGATGGAAGAACGAGCCGGTGAGCAGCAGCATGGGCTCGCCGGCCCCCACCCAGGCGCCTTCCTCGAACAGGGGTTTCACCGCGACCGCCTGCCCGCGTTCCGCCATCACGCCTTTCAGCCAATCTACCGCCAGGCGGGTGGCGGCCAGCACGGGGCGGCGCATGAACACCGCATAGGTGACCTCCACGTCGCCGTAGCGGCCGACGATTTCCTTGGTGCGCTTGAAATAGTGGTCGGTCAGACCCGGGATGTCGTTGGCCGCAGGATTCATCGGCAGGGTCCCTTCTTCTGGCGCGAGCGCATGGTGCCGCCGGCCGGCGGCATGGCCAGCCACCCCGGCGTCAGCAAATCGATGATGGGGGAAAGATAAGGGCGCCCGAACCGGCCGGCGTCGCCGCCGAGGACATGGGCAAAGATGGAGCGGCCGGCGGGAACCGGCGGAAAACTGGAGTGAGAGGCGGCGGACATAGCCCTCTATCTCCGCCGCCGCCGCATTACCGCGCGGAGGCCTTGGCCTTGGCGCGCGCTTGGGCCCGTTCGCCCTTGAGGGCGTCGGCGATCAGGAACGCCAGTTCCAGCGCCTGGTTGGCGTTCAGGCGGGGATCGCAATGGGTGTGGTAACGGTCGCCCAGCCGCGCCTCGGTGACCGCCCGGGTGCCGCCGACGCATTCGGTGACGTCCTGGCCGGTCATCTCGAAATGCACGCCGCCGGCATGGGTGCCCTCGGCCTTATGGACGGCGAAGAACGCCCGCACCTCGGCGAGGATGCGGTCGAACTCGCGGGTCTTGTAGTTGCCCGCCTTGACCGTATTGGCGTGCATGGGATCGCACGACCACACCACCTTGCGGCCTTCCCGCTCGATGATGCGGATCAGGTTGGGCAGCTTTTCCTCGATCTTCTCGGCACCCATGCGGGTGATGATGGTGATGCGGCCCGGCTCGTTCTCGGGGTTGAGCGCGTCCAGCAGGCCCAGCAGCTCGTCGCCGGTCATGCCGGGGCCTGCCTTGAAGCCGATGGGGTTCTTGACCCCGCGCAGGAACTCCACGTGGCCGGCGTCCAGCTGGCGGGTGCGCTCGCCGATCCACAGGAAGTGGGCCGAGCAGTCGTACCAGTCGCCGGTGGTGGAATCGACGCGGGTCAGCGCCTGCTCGTAGGGCAGCAGCAGCGCCTCGTGCGAGGTGAAGAAGTCGGTCTCGCGGATCTGCGGCGTGGTCTCGCTGGTCAGGCCGCAGGCCTCCATGAAGGCCAGCGTCTCGGACAGGCGGTTGCACAGGTCCTCGTACAGCTTGCCCTGCAGGCTGCCGGTGACGCAGCCCAGCGTCCACTGATGCACCTTGTGCAGGTCGGCATAACCGCCCTGGGCGAAGGCGCGCAGCAGGTTCAGCGTGGCCGCCGACTGGTTGTAGGCGCTGAGCATGCGCTCGGGCGCGGGGATGCGGGCCTCGGGGGTGAATTCCGAGCCGTTGATGATGTCGCCGCGATAGCTGGGCAACTCGACGCCGTCGATCACCTCGGTGTCGGCCGAACGCGGCTTGGCGAACTGGCCGGCCATGCGGCCCACCTTCACCACCGGCATGGCGGCGCCGTAGGTCAGCACCACCGCCATCTGCAGCAGCACGCGGAAGGTGTCGCGGATGTTGTTGGCGGAAAACTCGAAGAAGCTCTCGGCGCAGTCACCACCCTGCAGCAGGAACGCCTTGCCCTCGGCCACGTCGGCCAGCGACGCCTTCAGGCGGCGGGCCTCGCCGGCGAAAACCAGCGGCGGAAACTTGGCAAGCGTCTGCTCGACCTCGGCCAGCTTGGCCTGGTCGGGGTAGGTGGGAACCTGAACGATCGGTTTAGAGCGCCAGCTTTCCGGCGTCCACGCAGCAGCCATCGAGTCCTCGAAACATGAGTGTGGGCATCCACCCCAACGCGGGATGCGAAGCGTCCTCTATATAATGTCGACACGGGGAATTCCAGCGCTCGTGCGCGAACCCGCTGGCAAGACGCCGCCCAGCGGCTAGGATGGAGGCACAACCGCTCCGCGCGCCGCCACGGCCAGGGGCGGCAGTGATTATGATTGACGTATGAACACCTATTCAGATATACGGAGATCACATGCGACGAGTTGCCTCCGACGAAGAGCAGATCGCCGTCATCACCGAGACCTTTCGGCTGCTGGGTGACCCGACGCGTCTGCGCATCCTGCTGGCCTGCCTGTTCGAGCCCAAATGCGTCAATGACGTGGCGGCGGAAGCGGGCGTGTCGCCCTCGCTCACCAGCCACCACCTGCGCCTGCTGCGCGGTGCCCGGCTGGTGCGGGGGAGCGGCTGGGCCGGCAGATGTTCTATTCAGCGGCGGATGCGCACGTGAACGGCATGCTGACGGAAATGGTGGCGCATGTGCGCCAGGCCGAATTCGACGACGCGACGGCCGAGGAGGACTGACCTCCGGGCCACCGGAAGCAGGAGACCATGAGCACCATCGAAACCATTGCCGCTGCCCACCCCAAGGTCGGCGTTCTGCTTTCCCCCGACGCCCAGGCCCTGCGCGGCCAGTTGGGGGCGTTCGGCTTCTCCGTTTGCGACGCCAGCGAGCCGGGCATCCACTGGCTTGTCACCGACGGCGACGCCCCGGCGGCCGGCGTGCCGGTGCTGCGCCTGCCCACCAAGATCTCCATGTTCAAGCTGGAACGGGCCATCCTGGCGCTGTTCGCCGGCCGGGACCGCTGACCGCATGCCGGACCCGACCGGCGAGGAGACCGCGCTGGTGACCTGTCGTGTCGACAGCGTCACCCGTGTCGCCCACCCCCATCTGCTGGCGCTGGCGTCGGTCGAGATCGAGGTGGCCGGCGTCGCCTTCCGCCTGGATGGCGTCCAGGTGGTGGCGGGCCGGTCGCGCGGCTTTCCCACCGTGCAGGTCAAGCTGCCCACCTACCGGGGCGCCGACGGCGCATGGCGTCCGGCGGTCGTGCTGCCGCCCGAGCTGGAGAGGCCACTGGGCGAATCGGTCCTGGCGGCCTATTCGGCACTGGAATAATCCCCTGGCGGCGGTGCGGCTTCTCGGTCATTGTTGGCCCCCATGTCCACCACCCATTCCGATCTCTGGGTCTTCGGCTACGGCTCGCTGATGTGGCGGCCGGGTTTCGAATTCGCCGAGGTGCACCCCGCCCTGCTCAAGGGCTGGCACCGCTCGTTCTGCCTGTATTCCCTGCATTACCGGGGCACCCCCTCCCATCCCGGCCTGGTGCTGGGCCTCGACCGTGGCGGCTCGTGCCGGGGGCTCGCCTTCCGCGTGCCGGCGGCGCAGGCCCCCTGGTGGTGCAATACCTCAACGAGCGCGAACTGGTGGGCTACGCCTACATCGCCCGCACCCTCAACGTCACCCTGGACGACAACAGGGTGGTGCACGGCTACACCTTCGTCGCCGACCGCAAGCATCACCAGTATGCCGGCAATCTGGAGCTGGAACGGGCGGCAGCCATCATCATGGACGCCCAGGGCTGCGCCGGCCTGAACCGCGACTACCTGATCAACACCGTGCGCAAGCTGGAGGCCGACGGTTTCGCGGACAGGAGCCTGCATGCGCTGCTGCTGGAAGTGGAGCGCCAGACCGGACTGATCGACCGCGGCGCCGGCATCTGACACCAGCGGCTGGAAGAGGACGCTGGCCCAGCCGTCATTGAGGGTTCATTGGGCCGCCGGCGTGAACGGGATTTCCACGCGCAGCCTCCCTTTGGCGGCCCTTGTCGCCCGCGCGCACCATGCCGACATGTAGGGCATGGATCTGGAAGAAACCCCCCTGCTGCATTTTCCCGATCTGGTGCGTGCCCTGTTGCGGGCCGGCCGCGATACCACCGGCACCCTGTCCGATGCCGCCGCACTGCTGGCCGAGGACCGCGCCCAGGCCCGCGAGCACCAGCACATCGACGCGGCGGAACTGATCAGCCACCTGGACCGTGCGCGGCGTCATCTGGTCGCCGCCCGTGCGCTGGAGATGCTGGACGCCGGCAGCTTCCGCGCCACGCCGCGCGGCCGCGCCCTGCTGCGCGGTCATCCGGAAGGAATCGACGACGGCGTGCTGATGGAGTTCCCGGAATTCCGCGCCTGGATGCACCACGTCTTCCGGCGCCCTGCCCCGGAAGACCCGCGCCCGCTTGAATTCCTCGACGGCTGGTCGGCCGGACAGCGGGGCCGGGATCTGGGCGACAACCCCTTCCCGCCCGATACGGCCCAGCATGCCGCCTGGGTGGACGGCTGGCTCGAAGCCGACCGCAGCGGACGCGACTAGGCGGCCGCACCAGAGTTTGTCCGGTTCAAGCCGACTCGCTATTCCTCTTACCGTCACCCTCGGGCTTGACCCGAGGGTCCATGGATGACCGGGTCAAGCCCGGCCATGACGATAGGGGAGAACAATTCTGCCGGAACCCGACAACTCTAGATCAGGAACAGGCTGTCCAGCGCCGTGAACAGGTCATCGCCGAAGCTGGCGCCTTTGTGCACCACCGGAATCTTCTTCGGCAGCAGCGCCAAGCGCTCGTCGCCGGGCTCCAGCGAGGTGATGACGGCGATGGGGGTGTTGCGGGTGGACGGCATGGCCGACAGGCCGATGGCCAGGTCGATGCCGTCCAGATGGGGCATCAGCGCCGACACCACGATGAGGTCGGGCTTGGCCTGCACCACATGGGCGAAGGCCTCGATGGTGTCGGGCACCACCACCACGCGGTAGCCGCATTGCTGCATCTCGCGCTCGACGTAGCGGGTCTGGGCGCCGTGGGGCATGACCAGCATCACCTCGACGCTGCGCGCCTGGATGTCGCCCAGGTCGAAGCCCAGCCGGGACGGCAGGGTGCGCACCAGGGCGGCGGGCTCGGTGTCGGGTGAAACCTTCCCCTCCGCCAGCGACAGCATCAGGTCGAGGAAGCGTTGCAAATCGTCCCACGTGCGCGGCGGCAGCACCGACGGCGCATGGGTCAGGTAGTCGTCCAGACGATGGGCGACGGTCGCCAGGGCGCGCAGGCCGAAATTGCCGGCCGGCCCGCGCAGCCGCACCGCCGCGCGGCGGAACTCGTCTACCACCTGGGCCTCGGGCACGCGGCCATGCCGGCCGGCATCCAAGGTGACGTCCAGCCCCTGGAGGGTCTCGACGGCCTCGTCGACAAATTCCTGACGCAGCTCATCGACCACCTCGGTGGCCGGCCTGCCGCCGTTGACCTCGCTCATCCCGGCTCAACCCTTCCGCCCTGCTGCCCCCAGCCCCAGCACTCTAACCCGAGTGCGCGGCCCATCTCTACCCTCATGCGCCATCTTTACCCCTTCATGCGCAGGGGAACAGTCGGAGCGCCGGCGGCGTCCATTCAACGACACCACCTTCAGGAGGCTGGCATGCCCCATAACGAAAACAGCGGCAGCGAAGAAAAGGCGAAAACCGCCAAGCCGGGCGACCAAGCGCCGCCCGGCACGGAAGGCACCGGCGAAGCCTTGTGCCCGGTCTGCTCGGGCACCGGCATCCTCTCGGGCCAGCCCTGCCCCAATTGCGCGGGGACGGGCGCCATCACCCAGGGGATCGGCGGAGCTTGACCACGGCCGGGGCCCCGGCCAGCGGGCCGGGGCCCCGGCGGCGGACGGCTTCAGAGCAGCGCCACCGAGGCGATGGCGCCGGCCAGCACGGCCGCACCGGTCAACGACGCCCACAATTGCGGGCGCAGGATATCGTACAACGGGCGCGCTTCGTCACGCACGCGGGCCGACACCTCGCTGGCGGTCATGCGGCCGCCATAGTGGCAGTCGCACAGCAGCCAATGGGCCTGGCGCTCGGACAAGCCGAAATAATCCATGGCGTCGCCCAGGCGATCGCCGCGCAACCCGTCGGCCCGCAGGGCGGGGTCGGCGAAGGCCACCACCAAGGGTGAATCTTCCTTGCGCAGGTCGCGGCGGACGGCCGGGCTGACGTATTCCACGTCCTCGAGGGCGCGCAAGGGCCGCCCCGCCTGGGCGTCGAGCAAATCCGCCCACCGGTTCAGCCGTTCGGCGCGCGTCATCTTCTTGGGCGTGGTCCGCGCATCCGGGCCGACCATCGGGTCCAGGCTCTTCACCCCCCGGATCCGGTCGAGGTCTTGGTGCTGCATGGGGTCCTCCGATCTCATCTCGCCATTGGTCTGGGCTTCGGCCCAGGGGGCCTACTTGCCAACAACACACCCCAACGCGGAAAGGTTCGGCCCCGAAAGCCCGAGGAGGAGGTACCCACCCCTAATGAAGCGGCGCATTCCCGTCGCGCGCGCCGCGGCGCGCAAGGCGCAACCGCCGGCAGGCCAAAGCGCGGCGATAATTCCCCTTGTGCGCAGAAAGGCAACAGCCTTGTTGCATCTACACCAAAAGAGAAAGAAACTGGTCTTCCGGCTATTGTTTGGGGATTGGTATCTTGGGGTCCGATCACGCCGTCGAGCGTATCGTCAAAAAAGAAATACTCAGCTGCACCCCCGACACGACGGTGTTGGAAGCCGCGCGGCAGATGGCCCAGAAGCGCTTTTCCTCCATCATCGTCGTGGAGGACGGACGGCCGGTCGGCATCTGGACCGAGCGCGACGCCCTGGCGATTGACTTCGACCGGCCCGACAGCTTCAGCCGCCCCATCGCGGCGGTGATGAGCCACCCCATCAAGACCATCCACCACAAGACCAGCATCGGCGACACCGGCCTGCGTTTCCAGATGGAGGGCGTGCGCCATTTCGTGGTGGTGGACGACGCCGGCCATCCCCTGGGCATCGTCAGCCAGTCGGACGTCATCCTGCGCCACGGCGTCGAGCACTTCCTGGTCCTGCGCAACGTGCGCTCCGGCCTGGCCCGGCCCATGGTCGCCATCGCCGGCGACTGCTCGCTGAAGAGGGCGGTGGCGCAACTCAATGCCGCCCGCACCGATGCCGCCGTGGTGCTGCCTGTGGACGGCGGCGAGCCCGGCATCATCACCGAACGCGACCTGGTCCGGGTCATCGGCGCCGGCGGCGCCGTGCCCGCCCATGTGGACGAAATCGCCAGCCGGCCGCTGGTCTGCATCTCCGAGGACGACAGCATGCTGTCGGCCCGCAACCTGCTGGAGGAACGCCAGATCCGCCACGTGGCGGTGCGCAACGCCGAGGGCAAGCTGACCGGCCTGTTGTCCTTCTCGGACATCCTGTCCAGCCTGCAATACGAATACGTCCAGCGCCTGGACGAGGCCCTGCGCGAGCGCGACGAGGCGCTGCTGCGTTCGCGCAAGGACCTCTATCTCGCCCGCAAGGTCATCGAGGCCTCGCTGGACGGCATCATGATCTGCACCCCCCAGGGCCTGATCGAGTTCGTCAACCCGGCCTTCTCGCAGCTGACCGGCTATTCCTTCGAGGAAGTGTTCGGCAAGAACCCCAACATCCTGAAGTCCGGCCGCCACGACGAGGAATTCTACAAGCGCATGTGGGCCACGCTGGGCCACGAGGGCGTCTGGCAGGGCGAGGTGTGGAACCGCCGCAAGACCGGCGAAATCTACCCGGAATGGCTGACCATCAACGTCATCCGCGACGACGAGGGCCAGATCAGCCAGTACGCCGCCGTGTTCAGCGACATCACCGAGCGCAAGAAGGCCGAGGAGCGCATCAAGAACCTGGCCTATTTCGACGTGCTTACCGGCCTGCCCAACCGGCGGCTGTTCACCGACCGCCTGCACATGGCCATCGCCAACGCCCACCGGCACGACCAGCGCCTGGCCATCATGTTCCTGGACCTCGACCTGTTCAAACGCATCAACGACACGCTGGGCCATGGCGTCGGCGACCTGGTGCTGGTGGAAAGCTCGAAGCGGCTGGGCCAGTGCGTGCGCGAGGGCGACACGGTGGCGCGCCTGGGCGGGGACGAGTTCGTCATCCTGCTGCCCGAACTGGACCACATCGAGGACGCCGCCAAGCTGGCCGAACGGGTGATCAGCCAGGTCAAGGCGCCCTTCGTCATCGACGAGCACGAACTGTACGTCACCACCTCGGTGGGCATCGCCGTCTATCCCGATGACGGCCAGACGGTGGAACAGCTGATCAAGAACGCCGACACCGCCATGTACCGGGCCAAGGACCTGGGGCGCAACTCGTACCAGCTCTACACCTCGGCCATGAATGCCCGCTCGTTCGAGCGGCTGGCCATGGAAAGCTCGCTGCGCCACGCTTTGTCGCGGAACGAGTTCACCCTGGTCTACCAGGGCAAGGTGGACCTGGTTTCCGGCCGCCTGTCGGGCGTCGAGGCGCTGGTCCGCTGGCGCCACCCGGACATGGGCATGGTGTCGCCGGCCGAATTCATCCCGCTGGCCGAGAACATGGGCCTGATCGGCGATATCGGCGCCTGGGTTCTGAAGGCCGCCTGCCGCCAGTGCAAGAGCTGGCACGATCTGGGCCTGCCGCCGGTGCGCATCGCCGTCAACGTGTCGGCCCTGCAGTTCCGCGAGGGCGACGTGCCCGCCATCGTCGAGGAGGCGTTGCTGGAAAGCGGCCTGCCGCCCCATTACCTGGAACTGGAGCTGACCGAGTCGGTGCTGATGCAGCGGGTGGAGGAAGTGGCCCAGGTGCTGCGCGAACTGCGCCAGATGGGCGTGCACATCTCCATCGACGATTTCGGCACCGGCTATTCGTCGCTGTCCTACCTGAAGCGCATGCCCATCGACGCGCTCAAGATCGACCGCTCGTTCGTGCACGACCTGCTCGACGAGGGCAAGGTGGCCGACGGCGAAGGGGCCGAGATCGTCTCGACCATCATCAACCTGGCTCACAACCTGCGCCTGCGCGCGGTGGCCGAAGGCGTCGAGACCCAGGAACAGGCCGAGTTCCTGCGGGCGCGCGGCTGCGACGAGATCCAGGGCTTCCTGGTCAGCCGGCCGGTCTCGGGCGAGGACCTGGTCAGCCTGTTCGACCGCAACCTGCTGCCGCCGGAACCGGGTTGAGGAACCTCCGGGGCATCTTTAACACAAGGTTAATTCGTCCTCCGCTTGCCTGGGGATAAGCTTTGTCTCAACCGAGACTTGATACCCGGAGGCAGGACGATGCACAGCCAAGCGCCTGGTCCGGCGTCGTCGGTGCGCGCCCCGGATTCCCGGGAGACGCCCCTCCGCTCGCGCCGCTTCGTCGTCAAGATTCTTGCCGTCACCGCCCTGCTGATCGCCGTCTCCTTCGGCGGCCTCGGGGCCTGGATCTACAAGGTCTCCAGCGATGCCCTGCTGGAGGAAATCGCGGCAGAACTGGTGGCGGCCGGCGAAGGCGCCTCGGACGGCGTGCAGAAATGGCTGGATGGCCGCCTGCTGCTGGTCCAGAGCCTGACCGAGGACGTGGCGGCCTCGGCCGACACCCCGGCCATCTTCGCCCTGGTCAACCGCAAGACGCTGATGTCCACCTTCTCCGAGGTCTATTTCGGCCATCAGAGCGACGGCGCCTTCACCACCAACAACACCGAGCCGCTGCCGGAAGGCTACGATCCGCGCAAACGGCCGTGGTACGAGGCGGCGGTGAAAGTGGGTGGACTGACCATCAGCGAGCCCTATGTGGACGCTACCACCCACAAACTGGTGCTCAGCATGGCGCAGCCTGTCGGCGGCGGCGCGGAACTGCGCGGCGTGGTCGGCGCCGACCTGCCCCTGGACGCGCTGCAGGCCTTCCTGAAAGGCATCCGCATGTCCGGCAAGGGCTTCGTCTTCCTGGTGGACGAAAGTGGCACGGTGCTGGTCCATCCCGACAGCGACAAGGTGCTGAAGCCCCTGGGCTACGATCCCCGCCAACCTCCCAAGGACGACGGCGAGGCCATCCTCCGCTTCTACCCCATCACCGGTCTGACCTCGGTGCACTGGTACGTGGGCGTATCCATGGACCGCGCCCTGGTGCACGCCCCCTTGCGGACATTGGCGCTGATCCTGGCCGGGGCGGTGATTGCCGCCATGGCCGTGGTGGTGCCGCTGCTGGGGCTGCTGATCATGCGGCTGGTGTCGCGGCCGGTCACACGCATGACCGCGGCCATGACCGCACTCAGCGACGGACGCCTGGACACGGACATTCCCGGCCTCGAACGCCGCGACGAATTGGGGGCCATGGCCGCCGCGCTGGAGGTGTTCAAGCGCAACGCCCTGGAAATCCAGCGGCTGCAGCGGGAACAGGAAGCCCTCCGCAAGGAGGCCGAGGAAAGCCGGCGGCAATTGCTGGAGCGGCTGGCCGGCGATTTCGAGGGCAACGTTTCCGGCGTCCTCAAACTGGTGCTCGCCTCCATTTCCGACATGGGGCAACTGGCCAACCTGCTGACCGGCGGGATGGGCGACGCCATGCGCAGCAGCGACACCGTCACCTCCGCCACCGACGAGACCTCGGCCAACGTGCAGACCGTGGCGGCGGCCACCGAGGAATTGTCCGCCTCCATCGACGAGATTTCCCAGCGGGTCAGCGAAAGCGCGGCCATCGCCACCCGAACCGCGGAAAGCGCCGAAAGCGCGTGCCGGACCATCGAGGCGCTGGCGGTCCAGGCCGCCAATGTGGGCAACATCGTCAACCTGATCAACGATATCGCCTCGCAGACCAACCTGCTGGCCTTGAACGCCACCATCGAGGCGGCGCGGGCCGGCGAAGCCGGCAAGGGCTTCGCCGTGGTGGCCGGCGAGGTCAAATCCCTGGCCAACCAGACCGCCAAGGCCACCGACGAGATCAACGCCCAGATCAGCGCCACCCAGAAGGCCACCGAGCTGGCGGTGAAGGAAATTCGCGCCATCGCCGCCGTCGCCTCGCAGGCGCAGGAGCCTGGCGGCCAGCATCGCCTCGGCCATCGAGGAGCAAGGGGCGGCGACGCGCGAGATCTCGCTGAATGTGAACCGCGCCGCCCAGGGCACGCAGATCGTCGCCACCAACATCCATTCGGTCGGCGACATCGTGAGCGAGGCGGCGAACCGCGCCGCCAGCGTCCATTCCGCCACCGGCCTGCTGACCAGCCAGTTCCAGTCGCTGGACGATCAGGTCCAGCGCTTCGTCGGCAACGTCCGCAGCGCCTAGGCCCGTTCCACCACCGGCGGCAGGTTCTCTTCCACCAGCTTGGCGAACAGGCGGAACTCGTCGGCGCGCGAGGTGGTGCGCCGCCAGGCCAGGTCGATGGCGCGGGCGGGCGCCTGGGTCAGGCGGCGCACGGCGATCTGCTGGTCGCCCATGGCCTCGGCCTCCACGTAGAGCGCCGGCAGCAGGGTGCAGCCCAGGCCGGTCGCCACCATCTGGCGCAACGCATCCAGCGAGGTGGCGCGGAAGTCCGGGTGCTCGGACGCCCCCGCCGCCCTGCACAAGGCAAGGCCAGGGTCGCGCAGGCCGTCGCCCATTTCCAGCAGGATCAGCCGTTCGCCCGCCATATCCGCCGGCACCAGCCTCCTCCTTGGCCGCCAGCCGGTGCCCCAGCGGCAGCACCGCCCACAGCGGCTCGTGGAACAGGGGCACCACGGTCAGATGGTCATCGTCGCGCGGCGCGTCGTGGAGCAGCAGCACGTCCAGGTCGCCATGGGCCAGTTCGGCCAGCAGCTGGGTGCGCGGCTCCTCGCGCAGGTAGAGCTTGAGATCGGGATAGCGCGCGCGCATGGCCCCCAGCATGTGGGGCAGCAGATAGGGCCCCAGCGTGCGCAGGACGCCGACGCGCAGCGTCCCCGACAACGGCACCGCAGCCTGCCTCGCCGCCTCCCCCAGGTCGCCCACGTCGCGCAGGATGGCCCGCGCCCGCCCGGCCACCTCGCGCCCCACCGGGGTCAGCAGCACGCGCCGCCGGGTGCGCTCCAACAGAAGCGCCCCCAGTTCCTCCTCCAGTTGGGCCACCTGGGCCGACAGGGCGGGCTGGGACAGGTTCAGCCGCTCGGCCGCTCGGCGGAAATGCAGCGTGTCGGCCACGGTAACCAGGCATTGCAGTTGGCGCAGGGTGATCATAATTCAATGATAACTATATCCTATCAATATTTCAAGAAAGTTCGATTGGAATGATCAAAGACCAAACCCTAGCTTAATACTCAGAGAAACGACCACCCCGGAGACGACCATGTCGACCCCCCGCCCTGCCACCGATCCCGCCGCCGCGTTCTTCCGCGCGGCCCGCGAGACGCCGTTGCTGTCCGGCGAGGATGAAGCCGAACTGATGCGCCGCTGGCGCGAGCGAGGCGACACCAAGGCCCGCGACCGCCTGCTGGAGGCGCATCTGCGGCTGGTCATCAAGACCGCCGGCCAGTTCAAGGGCTATGGCCTGCCGCTGCCCGACCTGATCGCCGAGGGCAATCTGGGCTTGGTACGCGCGCTGGACGGCTTCGAGCCCGAGCGCAACCTGCGCTTTTCCACCTATGCCCAGTGGTGGGTGCGCGCGGCCATGTTCGAGTACGTGCTGAAGTTCTCGACTCCCGTCACCTTCGGGCTGTCGGCCGAGCGTAAGAAGCTGTTCTTCAAGCTGCGCGGCCTGAAGTCGCGCCTGACCGGTCCCGAGGGCGGCGCCCTGTCCCAGGCGGAAACCAGGCAGGTGGCCGACGAACTGGGCGTGCGCGACACCCGCGTGGCCGAGATGGAGCGGCTGCTCAGCCAGTCGCCGCGCTCGCTGGACGCGCCGGTGGGCGAGAACGGCACCCCCTATGGCGAGCTGCTGGCCGACGAACGGCCCGACGCCGAGGAAATCCTGGGCGAGCGCCAGGAACTCATGTACCGCCGCGAACTGCTGAAATCCGCCTGGAGCGAGCTGTCCGAGCGCGAGCGCGACATCGTCGCCGAACGCACCCTGCGGGAGACCCCGTTGCGCCTTGAAGACCTGGCCCAACGCTACAACATCAGCCGCGAACGCGTACGCCAGATCGAATCGGCCGCGCTGGCCAAGCTGAAGACCCTGGTTCGGGCCGCCGAGGCCCGCCTGGTGCCCAAGACCCAGGCGATCTAGCGGCCAAGCGATCTAGCGGAAGGAAACCGACGGATGCAATGCCCCCATTGCCGCGTCCCGCTCTCCATCGCCGAACGCCAGGGCATCGAGGTGGATTACTGCCCGCAATGCCGTGGCGTATGGCTGGATCGCGGCGAGCTGGACAAGATCATCGAGCGCTCCGCCCGCCAGTTCGAAGCGCCGCCACCGCCGCGCCCGGCCCCGCAGCAACCCCAGTACGGCACCCCGCCGCAGGGCGGGCAATGGGGTGAGCACGGCCATTACAAGCACAAGAAGCGCAAGTCGTTCCTGGAAGACGTGTTCGACTTCTAGCGCTCACGGCTTCCCGGTCGCCGTCACGGCCGGGACGGGCGGGGAGATTGCGGAGGCCCCCTCGGTCTCCCCGCCCAATCGCTCCTTGGCCGGCCGCTCCTTGGGCAGCAGGCTCGCCGCCGCCGCGACCACCAGGGCGGCGCCGCCCAGCAGCAGGAACAGCACCTCGAAGCCCCCGGTCAGGCCGCGGATCACCGACACCAGCGGCACCGCCAGCCCCGACACGCCGAAGGACAGCACGAATTTCAGCCCGAAGGCGGTGCCGCGCCATTTGGCCGGCGTGTATTTGGACAGCAGCAGGTTCTCGGCCGGAATGGCCGACATGTTGCCGGCCACCGCCAGCAGGGCGATGCCCACCATGGACAGGCCCGACGCCCAGGCCAGCGCCGCCAGCAGCGGCGCCTGCACCAGGGCGGCCAGCATATAGACCCGCTTGGCCGGGAAGCGGTCGGCCAGATGGCCGGCGGCGATCTGGCTCAGGCCCGCCACCAGATAGACCACCGTCACCGCCAGGGCGGCATCGCCGATGCCGCCGCCCAGCCGTTCCTCGAACAGCTTGGGCAGGGAGGGCTGGGTGGCCTGGTAGACCAGCCCGGCGCACAGCATGGTGACCGACAGCACGATGCCGGCCCGCACGGCGTCGCCCTTGGAGGGCTCGGGCATGGGCGCGCGGTCGGCCTTGGCCTCCACCACCACGCCCCTGGCCAGGAAGACCAGGAACACCAGGCCGGTGACCAGGACCACCACGCCGGGGACGACGAAGGCGGCGCGCCAGCCGAAGCCGGCGATCAAGCCGCCGGCCACCAGCGACGCCACGCCCGGCCCGATGCCGCCGAACACGCCGTTGAGGCCGATGGCCTTGCCCTTGTCCACCGCATTGCGCACCAGCCAGGCGATCCCCACCGGATGGTAGATGGAGCCGAACAGGCCGAGCAGTCCCAGCACGACCGCCACCGCCCACGGCCCCTGCGCCACCCCCATGACCATGGCCGACAGGCCGAGGCCCAGGAAGAACACCGCCATCATGCCCACCGTGCTCCAGCGGTCCCCCAGCCAGCCGGCCGCCGGCGCCAGCAGGCCGTAGAGCAGCTTGCCGGCGATGATCAGCGCCAGCACGCTTTCGTACGACAGGCCCAGCTCGCCCGGCAGCACCAGGGCGGCGATGTAGAAGATGGGCTCGAACACATGGGCATAGAGATGGCCCAGGCACGAGAACGCCAGCGAGGCGCGGGCGGAACGGGCGGTCATGGGGATCATTCCTCTCCTGACAGGGTCAGCTTGCGGCCCGCCCCCAGCCCGGCCACCAGGGCCAGGGCGGCGACGCCGGCGAACAGCGGGCCGGCCGGCCGCCACGAGCCGGCGGCCTCGTGCAGCAGCCCCAGCGCCATGGGGCAGAAGGCGGCGACGGTATAGCCGACGCCCTGCGCCATGCTGGACAACTGGGCGGCCACATGGCCGTCGCGGGAACGCAGCACGATCAGCGTCAGCGCCACCGAGAAGGCGCCGCCCTGGCCGATGCCCAGCACGGCGGCCCACAGCCACACCTGCCACCCCTCCACCGGCCCGTACAGGCAGCCCAGCAGGCCGGCCAGGGTGCAGCCCAGCACCGCCGCCACCGCCAGGCGCTGGTCGCGGGCACGGCCGGCCAGCAGCGGCGCGGCCAGGGCGGCCGGCAGTTGCAGCACCACCGAGAACGACACCAGCCAGCCGGCGGAGGCGGCATCAAGGCCGCGGTCGCGCAAAATGGGCGCCAGCCAGCCGAACACCGCATAGGCCAGCGAGGATTGCAGCCCCATGAACAGGGTGACCTGCCAGGCCAGCTTGTGCCGCCATACCCCTTTGACCGCCGCCGCCGCGTGGCCGGCAGTTCCCTTGCGCGGCACCATGGGCGCCCACACCAGGATGGCGCCGACGGCCGGCACCACCCAGGCGCCCAGCGCCCAGGCTCCACGAGCCGCCCAGGAACTGGGCCAGCGGCACCATCACACCGGCGGCGAAGGCGGCCCCCCAGCACAACGCCATGGTGAACAGGCCGGTCATCAAGGTGCCGTGGTCGCGGAAGTCGCGCTTCACCAGCCCCGGCAGCAGCACGCCCACCACGCCGATGGCACTGCCGACGATGGCGGTGCCGAGGAACAGCGGCAGCGGCGTGCCGATGGCGCGCAAGGCCAGCCCGGCCGCCAGCACCGCCATCCAGCCCAGCACCACCCGTTCGGCGCCCCAGCGGCGCGCCTGAACCGGCGCCAGCGGCCCGGCGAGGCCCATGCACAGCACCGGCAGCATGGTGAGCAGGCCGACCAGCCCGCCGAGTCCCGGCAGGGCGGCGCGGATCTCGTTCAGGACCGGCCCCACGCTGGTCAGGGGCGGGCGCAGGTTGCAGGCCACCACCAGGATGGCGACGGCCAGCAGCCAGCGCGGCACAGCGGGAACCGGGGTCGGCGGATTGTCCTCGGCGTCGATCAGCAGATCGTCGGCGAGCTGGGGAGCCTCGTCGCGCGGCGTCATGTCGCCTAATGCTCCAGCAGGGTATCGAGCGCCGCCAGCAGCGGGGCGAACAGGGCGCGCGTCGCCCGGGCGGCGCCGTCGGGGTCGCGCCGCGCAAGGGCCTCCAGCACGGCGCGGTGCTGTTCCGGCCCCGGTTCGGGCAGATCGGCATCGCCGATGGAGCGGCGGATGCTGATGCGGACGGCGGTGGCGAAATAGAGGTACAGCTCCTCCAGAGCCGGATTGCCGGCGGCGGCGACGATGCCGCAATGGAAGGCGAAGTCGTGCCTGATGTACTCGTCCACCGCCTCCATGCGGTCCACGGCGTCGGCCATGTCGCGCAGATCAGCCAGCGCGGTCAGTTCGGCCTCGCTGCACCGGCTGGCGGCCAGGCGGGCCGCCGTCTCCTCCAAGGCGCAGCGCACCTCGATCTGGTCGCGCAGGCTGGTACGGGCGATCTTGCGCAGGGTTTCGCCGCCATCGGCAGCGGCGCGCACATAGGTGCCGTCACCCTGGCGAACCTCCAGCATGCCGGCATGGGCGAGGCAGCGCACCGCCTCGCGCAGGGTGTTGCGGCTGACCCCCAGCTGGCGCACCAGTTCGGCCTCGGGCGGGATGCGCCCCCCACCGGCCAGTCCCCTGCAGCGATGCGGCCACGCAGGGCGTCGGCGGCCTGTTCCACCAGCGAGCGGCGTTCGATCAAAGCGGGCTGCACGGGCATCTCCGGCACAAGATGATCCAATCATCCTACCTTTGGCCGTCCCATCCCGGCAAGCGCCATGGCGCCCACTCCCGCCCGCCGCAGCTGCGCGCATATCGCAACCCCGCGATGCGCCCCGCTTGGCCTCTCTTCACACAAGGGAAATGCAGGCGGGCCTATACTCGCAGGTAGTCACGGTGCATGCCCTGTCCGAAAGGGGGAGGCTCACATGCAGTTCAAATCCGTGGAGGCCTATCTCGAGGCCCTGAAACAGGATCCCTCGCTGGCCATGATCCCGCTGGGCATGGTGGCCGAGTGGAAAGGCATCAGCCGCTCGGCGGTGGCCGATCAGATCAAGACGGGACGGTTGGAGGGTATGGCGGTGAAAGGCCGGCGCAAGACTTGGCGCGGCGTCACCCCCAAGGCCCTGTTCGCCCAGGCCGAGGCCGTGGAGAGCGGCCAGCGCGAGCAACGCCGGCTGGTGTTGCGCGTGCTGTCGAAGGCGGCAGCCGAGGGCCGCCTGATCACCTATGGCGAGGTGATGGCCCCCGTCGGCATGGCCCCCAGCAATCCACGCCACCGCGCCGCCATCGGCAACCTGCTGTCGGACCTGTCGCGCGACAGCCTCCAGCGCCATGGCTTCCTGCTGTCGGCCATCGTGGTGCAGAAGGGCTCGCGCCGGCCCAACGCGCAGTTCTTCACCCTGGCGCGCGAACTGGGGAGCCAGCCCGACGGCGAGGAACCCGACGCGTTCTGGCGTGGCCAATGCGACAAGGTGTTCGCCAGCTTCCGCGTCACCACGCCCACGGAGATCGCGGAATAGGCCTTAACCGGCCTTCTTGCTGGACAGACGCCACGCGGCGAGGATGATTACCGCCACCACGCAGACGATGATGGTGCCGAGCGCGTTGACCTGGGGCGACACGCCCAGGCGCACCGAGGAGAACACCTCGATGGGCAGGGTGGTGGCGCCGGGGCCCGAGACGAACTGGGCCACCACCACGTCGTCCAGCGACAGGGTGAAGGCCAGCAGCCAACCCGCCGCCAGCGAGGGCGCGATGACCGGCAGGGTGATCAGGAAGAACACCTTAAGCGGCCGCGCGCCCAGGTCCAGGGCGGCTTCTTCCAGGCTCTCGTCCATCTGCGCCAAGCGCGAGCGCACCACCACGGTGGCATAGGCCATGCCCACGGTGGTGTGGGCGATGGCGATGGTGGCGAAACCACGCCCGTCGGGCCAGCCGATGGCCTGCTCCAGCGACACGAACAGCAGCAGCATGGCCAGGCCCAGGATGACTTCCGGCATCACCAGCGGCGCCGCGATCAGGCCGTTGAAGAGCAGCCGGCCGCGGAACCTGCCGAAGCGCACCAGCACCACGGCGGCCAGCGTGCCCAGGACCAGGGCGGCGGTGGCGCTGGTGGCGGCCACCTTGAGCGACAGCCAGGCGGCGCTGAGGAAGGCCTCGTTGCGCGCCAGTTCGCCATACCATTTGGTGGAAAAGCCGCCCCAGACGTTGACGATGCGCGAGGCGTTGAACGACCACACCACCAGCAGCGCGATGGGCATGTAGAGGAAGGCGTAGCCGAAGCTCAGCGCCGACAGCAGGAAGACCGAGCGCCTCACGCCGCGTCCTCCCCCTGGTCGAGCTTGGACTGCCATTTCTGGAACAGGGCGATGGGCACCGCCAGCGCCGCCAGCATGGCCACCGCCAGCGCCGCGGCAGAGGGCCAGTCGCGGTTCAGGGCGAACATGTCCCACAGCGCCTTGCCCAGCATCTGGGTGTCGCCGCCGCCCAGCAGATCGGGGATGACGTACTCGCCCACCGCCGGCACGAACACCAGCAGCGACCCGGCGACGATGCCCGGCAGGGACAGCGGCAGGGTCACCGAGACGAAGGCGCGGATGGGCCTGGCCCCGAGGTCGGCGGCCGCCTCCAGCAGGGAGGGATCCAGCTTCTCCAGGGTAGCGTAGAGCGGCAGGACCATGAACGGCAGATAGGAATAGACGATGCCGACATAGACGGCGATGTCGGTGTTGAGGATGACCAGCGGTTCCGAGATCACGCCGGCCCACATGAGGAAGCCGTTCAGCAGTCCCTCGTCCTTGAGGATGCCCATCCAGGCGTAGACGCGGATCAGGAACGAGGTCCAGAACGGCAGGATGACCAGCAGCAGCAGCGGGCCGCGCCGGCTGGGCTGGGCGCGGGCGATGGCCAGCGCCATGGGATAGCCGATCAGCAGGCACAGCAGCGTGGAGATGCCGGCGATGGTCAGCGACTGGAAATAGGCGCCCACATAGAGATCGTCCTCGAACAGCAGGACGAAGTTGTTGAAGGTGGCGCGGATACCGACGAAGGCGCCGTCGGCGAATTCCAGCAGCGGCTCGTAGGGCGGCACGCCGACGCGGATTTCCGAAATGGAGATCTTGGCGACGATGAGCAGCGGAACCAGGAAGAACACCAGCAGCCAGACATAGGGAATGCCCAGCACCGCGCGGCGGCCCCAGTTGTGGCGCCAGCCCCCACCCTCACGGCAACACCACGGCGTTGCCCGGGTGCCAGGACAACACCACCTCGTCCTCCCAGGTCACCGCCGGTTCGGCCGAATGGCGCAGGTTGGCGTTGGTCACCAGCACGGTGGGACCGCCCGCCAGCTTGACGTGGTAGATGGAGACGTCGCCCAGATAGGCGATCTCCACCACCTTGCCCTTGAGTTGGTTGACTGCGCCCGGCTGGGGCTCGCGGCTCATGGCGATCTTCTCGGGGCGCACCATGATGGAGGCGGTCGTGCCGGCGGCCAAGCCGCCCTCCACCACCAGGGGCGCGTCGACGCCGTTGGCACGGAACACAAAGCCGCCCTGGCCCTGCTCCACCACGCCGTCGAAGAAATTGGCGATGCCGATGAAGTCGGCCACCATGCGGTTGACCGGATATTCGTAGATTTCGTGGGGACGCCCCACCTGCAGGATCTCGCCGGCGTCCATCACCGCGATGCGGGTGGACATGGTCATGGCCTCCTCCTGGTCATGGGTGACCATGACGAAGGTGATGCCGACGCTTTCCTGGATGTTCACCAACTCGAACTGGGTCTGCTCGCGCAGCTTTCTTGTCCAGCGCGCTCAGCGGTTCGTCCAGCAACACCACCTTGGGGCGTTTGACCAGGCAGCGGGCCAGGGCCACGCGCTGGCGCTGGCCGCCCGACATCTGGTGCGGCTTGCGCTTGGCGAAATTGCCCATGCGCACCAATTCCAACGCCGCCACCACCCGCTCCCGGATCTCGGCCTTGGGCACCCCGTCCTGCTTGAGGCCGAAGGCGATGTTCTCCTCGACCGTCATGTGCGGAAACAGGGCGTAGGACTGGAACATCATGTTGACCGGGCGTTCGTAGGGCGGAACCCCGGTCATTTCCTCGCCGGCGATGAGGATGCGCCCATCGGTCGGCGTCTCGAACCCCGCCAGCATGCGCAAGAGCGTGGTCTTACCGCAGCCGGAAGGACCGAGGAGGGAGAAGAACTCTCCCTCCTCGATTTCCAGGTCGACCCCGGCGACCGCCGTCGCGTCACCGAATTTCTTCTTCACGCCCTCGATCCGGATGGCCGGCGGCTTGCCGGCCTTGTCCTGGTCGCGGGACGAACGAACGACGATCGCCAACGTGCAGGGTCCTTACTTACTTGGCAGCGCGGAATTTCGCCCAGGCGCGGGCGCGGGCGCGGTCATAGTCCTTCGAGGCCGGCGGGGCGGCGGTGAACAGCTTGGCCTTCACCTCGGCCGGCGGGAAGATCACCGGGTCGGCCTTGATCGCGGGATCGACATTGGCCAGCGAGGCGGGCACCGCGTTGGCGTAGCCGGTCTCGTTGGTGATCTCGGCGATGATGTCCGGGCGCAGGATGAAGTTGATGAAGGCCAGGGCCTCGGCCGGATGGGGCGCATCGGCGGGAACGGCCATCATGTCGATGTTGACGATGGCGCCTTCCTTCGGAATGACGATGGCGATGTTCTGCGGCTTCTTGGCTTCCTTGGCGCGGGTGCGCGACTGCACCAGGTCGCCCACATAGCCGTGGGCCAGGCAGATGTCGCCATTGGCCAGGTCGGCGCGGTACTTTTCCGAATTGACGTAGCGCAGCGACGGGCGGATGGGGGTCAGGCCCTTCATCACCTCGTTCAGCGTCTCGACGGTCTGGGTGTGCGGATCCTGGCCCTTATAGGCCAGATAGGCCGGCACCGCCTCGGTGGGGGTGTCCAGCATGGACACGCCGCAGCCCTTGATCTTGGCGATCTCGGCGGGGTCGAACAGGATCTTCCACGAATCGACAGGAGCGTCGGGATAGGCCTTCTTCAGCTTGTCCACGTTGTAGGCCAGGCCGGTGGCCGACATCATGTAGGGGACGCCATAGGCGTTGCCGGGGTCCACCTTGGACAGGCTTTCCATCACGGTCTTGTCCAGGCCGGCGGCGTTGGGGATCTTGGAGAGGTCGAGCTTCTGGAAGATACCGGCCTTCACCTGGACGGCGAAGAACGGCGAGGCCGACGGGAACACCACATCGTAACCGGACTTGCCGGCCATCAGCTTGGTGTCCAGCACCTCGTTGTCGCCGTAGGTGTCGTACTTGACCTTGATGCCGGTTTCCTTGGTGAACTTCTCCAAGGTGTCCTTGGCGATGTAGTCGGACCAGTTATAGACGTTCAGCACCTTGTCTTCGGCATGGGCGGCGGTGGCGGCCAAGCCGAGCACGGCGGCGGCGGCGAAGCGGGTCAGGCGAGCGAACATGTACGTCCCCCGTGTCAGTTCGTGGGTAGAACGGTCGTGGGGAGCCTCCCAGCCTCCCGACCAAGGGCCGGTATGCCGCCTAAGGGGGGCGGTGTCAACATGACTCGCGCCCCCCCGGCCCACATGTTTCCACCCCCCCTTTCCCACCCCGGATCGACGATCGCCGGGACCGTTCCGGAGACACCGAAATTACCTAGTGAAATCAATATACTCCGTTTGACGGCAAGCGCACCGCGACGGCGGTGCCTCCTTCCTCTGCTGACACCCCTGCCAGCCCCCTCCCGACCGCCCCTCGCCCCCGCGCCACATTCTCGCCACAATCGAAAGATCAAATTACAAGTATCGAAATCGCCGATGTGATGCTTACACCACGGACGAGGGCGGCCAATGAGAGTTGGATTGATGGGGTTCGGCAAGACCGGGCGGGCGGTATCGTCCATGCTTCTGCAATCCAGGAAGGCCAACCTGCAATGGGTGATGCGCCGATCCCGCGCGCTTGAACATCGGTCGGCGCCCGAATTCCTGGGCATCGATTCAAACGAACCCGGACGAATTCACTCGACCAGCGAGATGAAGGCGGCGGACTTGCTCGACCGCTATCCCGTCGACGTCATCGTCGACTTTTCGTCGGAGGACGGCATCAATTACTACGGACGGGAGGCCGCGCGGCGCGGCATCGCCATCGTCAGCGCGGTGTCGAAGTACTCCGAGCAGAAACTGCGGTTCATCCGCCTGCTGTCCGGCGCCACCCGCGTCGTGCACTCGCCGAACATCACCCTGGGCGTCAACTTCCTCATCGTCGCGGCGAAGGTGCTGAAGAAGATCGCGCCCTACGTCGACATCGAGATCGTCGAGGAACACTTCAAGACGAAACCGGAAGTCTCGGGAACGGCCAAGGTGATCGCCAGCAACCTCGGGCTCGGCGACGAGGCCATCAAGACGATCCGCGCGGGCGGCATCGTCGGCGTTCACGAGATCCTGTTCGGCTTTCCCCACCAGACGGTCAGGCTGAAACACGAATCCATCGCCCGTGAAGCCTTCGGCAGCGGCATCCTGTTCGTCATCGACAACATGCCGCAGGTGCCGAACGGCCTGTTCACCGTCGAAGACCTCATGCGCCCCTATTTCAGCCTGGACGACGAGGAAGACACACCGGACGGCGGCGGCACCCTGTGGCACGAATTCCTGCATTACGTGGAAAACTGAGGCGACGCCCGCCGGTCAGACGTTGAGCAGCAGGTACTCGCGCTCCCAGCTCGACACCACCCGCTGGTAGGCGCCCCATTCCGCCTCTTTCACCGCCATGTAGGCGTCGCAGAAATCCTCGCCCAAAGCCTCGCGGACACTGCGGGCGCCCTTCAGCTTCTCCAGGGCGTCGTGCATGTGCCAGGGCAGCGAATGGGCGCGGGTGTAGCCCGAGCCCGACAGCGGCTCGCCGGGATCCACCTTGTTCATGATGCCGAGATAGCCGCAGGCCAGCGAGCCGGCGATGGCGAGATAGGGATTGGCGTCGGCGCCGGCCAGCCGGTTTTCCACCCGGCGCGAACTTTGCCCCGATTCCGGCACGCGCAGGCCGACGGTGCGGTTGTCGCGGCTCCAATGCAGGTTGATGGGGGCGTCGAAGTCGGGCACCAGGCGGCGGAACGAGTTCACGTTGGGGGCAAACAGCAGCATCATCTGCGGCAGGTACTTGCGCAGGCCGCCGATGAAGTGCCGGAACATCTCGGTGTCGTTGCCGGCATCGTCGGCGAACAGGTTGCGGCCGGTGACCCGGTCCACCACGTTCTGATGGATGTGCATGGCGCTGCCCGGCTCGTTCTGCATGGGCTTGGCCATGAAGGTGGCGTAGACGCCGCGCCGCAGCGCCACCTGGCGCACGGTGCGCTTGAACAGGAACACCTGGTCGGCCAGTTCCAACGCGTCGCCGTGGTCGAAATTGACCTCCATCTGGCCATTGCCGGCCTCGTGCGACAGGGTATCCACGTCCAGCCGCATGACCTCGGCATAGGCGTAGACTTGGTCGAACAGCCCCTCGAATTCGTTGACCGCATCCACGCCATAGGCCGGACGGCCGCTTTCGGCACGGCCCGAGCGTCCCACCGGCGGCTCCAGCGGATAGTCGCTGTCGGTGTTCTGCTTGACCAGGAAGAACTCCAGTTCGGGCGCCACGATGGGGTGCCAGCCGCGGGCGTGATAGAGGCCCAGCACCTTCTTCAGCACGTTGCGAGGCGAAATCTCCACCGGCCGGCCGTCCAGATAGGCGCAGTCGCAGATGACGCAGGCGGTGGGCTCGTCATACCACGGCACCCGCCGGATCGTTTCGGAATCGGGACGAAGATAGACGTCGCCATTGGCGACGCTGGTGACATCCTCTTCCGGATAGTCGCCGGTGATGGTCTGGACGAAGATGCTTTCCGGCAGGCGCAGGCCCCGGTTCTCGGCGATGGTGACGAACTTGCCCGCCGGCACGATCTTGCCGCGGGCGACGCCGGACATGTCCGGGACCAGGCATTCCACCTCGGAAGTGCCGTTGGTCTTGATCCAGTCGGAAAACACGCTCATGGGGCCCCTCGGAGGCTTGCTGCAACGTCAATCCCATCATCGTGCCGCCGGCTGATGGCGAAAAGAGGGCGGCGACATCATTCCGCACAGGAAATGACTTCAACGAAATACGTAGTTGCTGCCGCAAAGCCGTGCTATTCGGTGGAACAGGTGTTGCAATAGCCGCGCCATTGAAGGACATTGGCCGCGGTTTCACGATTTTTGGCATCGCGGGCGAGCCATGGGATTTTCCACGGTCCTGATCATCAGTTTGGCGGCCGGCGTGATCCTCATCGTCGGCGGCGGCCTGATGATGTACATGGCCAACCTCGTCAAGTCCGCCTATGACATCAAGGTGCAGATCAATACCGACGTCGAGGACCGCCTGACCAAGATGGGTGAGGACCTGGACAAGAAGTCGCGCTGGATCAAGCGCGATCTGCTTGAGGAAATCGAGAAGATCAAGGTCGCCATGCAGACCGAGAACGCGCGCAAGCTGGAGGAGCTGTGCGGCTCGCTGGTCGCCAAGGTGGACGGGTTCGAAGCGCTGCTGCGCAACGAGCGGGTGGAGTGGGTCAAGGCCATCGAGGCCGACCGCGCCGCCATCGCCGGCGTGGACGCCCGCATCAAGGCCCAGGCCAAGAAGAAGCCCGAGGAAGCCCTCAAACTGCCCGAACCGGCTCCGGTCATCGCCGCCGAAGGGGAAGCAGCCGGCGAACCGTCCCCGCCGACAGCCGCCCCGTCGGCGCCTCCGCGCCCCGCCGGCCCCACCCCGGTCGGCGATTTCCTGCAGGAACTGGGCAGCGGCCGTTAAAGCCCCGAGCCCCGCCATGGCCGACAGCTTCCACCACCGCCTCGCCCGCCGCCTCATCATCGGCGGGCTTGCCATCGCCGCCACCCTGGGCGGCGGAGTGCTGTGGCTGGACCTGGAACGCATCGACCAGGATTTCGTCGCCATGGGCAGCGCCGAGGCGCAACGCCTGTCCGAACGCCTGCCCACCGGCCTGGACAACCTCGACCCGGCCGGACGCCAGGCGGTGGACGGCGAGCTCGACCGCTTCATCGCCGAGCGGGTGCGCAACACCAACGGCTATTTCGTGGTGGTGGAGCTGTACGACACCGCCCGGGTAATGGTGGCCGACACCGTCGCCACGGATTCCACCGAGGTGGAGAAGGCAGTGGACATTTCCATCCACCACTTCCCCAAGGAAGGCCGCACCTTGACGGCCAAGCATCTGATCGGCGGGCACATCTACCTGCAGATGGTGGGGCCGCTGACCAACGCGGCCGGCCGCCAGATCGGCTGGTTCGAGGGCGTCTACCGCATCCCCACCCCCATCCTGATCCAGGTGCTGACCCGCGGCCTGCGCGCCACCATGCTGGTGCTGGTGGCGGTGGCGGCCACCTCGGCCCTGCTCTACCCCATGCTGGCGTCGCTCAACGCCGGCCTGGTCGCCCGCTCGCGCGCCCTGCTGCACGCCAACCTGGGCACCCTGGAAGCCCTGGGCAGCGCCATCGCCAAACGCGACAGCGACACCGCCGACCACAGTTACCGGGTCACCCTGTACGCCATCCGCCTGGCCCAAGCCGTGGGGTTGCCACCTGCCGACATGCGCGCCCTGATCAAGGGAGCGTTCCTGCACGACGTGGGCAAGATCGCCATTCCCGACGCCGTGCTGCTGAAACCGGGCAAGCTGGATGCCGACGAATTCACGATCATGCGCACCCACGTGCAGCACGGCCTGGACATCGTCGGCCGCTTCGACTGGCTCGCCGACGCAGCGGCCGTGGTGGGCGGCCACCACGAGAAGGTGGACGGCAGCGGCTATCCCGCCGGCCTGAGGGGGGACGACATCCCCATCCCGGCACGCATCTTCGCCATCGCCGACGTGTTCGACGCCCTGACCTCGCGCCGCCCCTACAAGGAGCCCTTCCCGCTGGAACAGGCGCTCGCCATGCTGGATGACGGGGCCGGGCATCATTTCGATGCAGCCCTGATGCGAACCTTCCGCACGCTCGCCCCCGCCCTGCACCATCATCTCGCCGGCCAGGACGAGGCCGCGCTGCAAGGCGAGCTGCGCGGCCTGACCGAGATCTATTTCGCCGGCTCCGAATGATCACTTCTCGCGCATGGCGGTGCTCAGCGCCCGTTGCAGGGGGGCGACGAAATATTCCAGCGCGGTGCGCTCGCCGGTCGTGATCAGCACATCCGTCTGCATGCCCGGGCTCAGCGGTCCCGGCAGCGCCTTCAGGGATTCGGGAACAAGGGCGACGCGGGCCTGGTAATAGGGCCTGCCGTCGCGCTCGTCGTGGAACAGGTCGGCGGACACGTGGGTCACCTTGCCGTCCACCGGCGGCGTCACCCCATGCAGGAAGGTGTGGAAGCGGACATGGGCCTCGCGGCCGACATAGACGCGGTCGATGTCCTCGGGGGCGACGCGGGCCTCCACCACCAGGTTCTCGTTGCGCGGCACCACGTCCATCAGCGCCTCGCCCGGCTGCAGCACGGCGCCGACGGTATGCACCTTGAGCCCCAGCACCACCCCGTCCTGCGGGCTGCGCACCACGGTGCGCTTGAGCGAATCGGTCACCGCCGCCAACTGCTGCTCCAGGTCGCGGGCCTGGGCCTCGCTCTCGCGCAGCTGGGTCGCCACCTCGTCCATCTGCTTGTAGGTGATGTTGGCGATCTCCAGTTCGGTCGAGGCCTGAGCCTGCCGCAGCCGGGCGACACGGGCGCCGTGATCGTCGCGCTGGCCGGTCAGGCGTTCGGCCTCGCGCTTCAGCGCCAGCAATTGCGGCATGCGTCCCAGGCCGCGATCCACCAGATATTGGGTGGACTTGATCTCCTGCTCCATCAGCCGCAACTGGCGGTCAGCTGAATTCTGTTCGGCGGTCAGCGCCTCGGCCTCGCGCTCGTACAGCACCATGCGCTTCCGCAAGACCGCCACTTGGCCGGACAGCATGGTGCGGCGCGCCTTGAACAACTGCTCCTGGGCGTGGATGACCTCGCGGGCGCGGGGGTGGTCGCGGTCGGGCAGCTGCGAGAAGTCCACCGCCGCCGCCTCGGCCCGCTCGGCCTGCAGACGCGCCCGCGTCGCCAAGGTGTCCCACAACTGGAAGGTCAGCTGGGTCCAGCGGGCGCGGATGGCGGTGTCGTCCAGCATGATCACCGGCTGGCCGGCCTGGACCTCGTCGCCGTCCCGCACCAGGATCGAGCGGATGATGCCGCCCTCCATGTGCTGGATGGTCTTGCGGTAGTTCTCCACCTTGACCTCGCCCTGGGCCACCGCAGCGGCATTCAGCGGCGCCAGGCCCGCCCACAGGCCGAAGCCGCCGAAGGCCAGCAGGACGGTGGCGAAGCCGACCCGGCGGGCGGTGCGACCGCCCACTTCGTTCAGGCTGGGACTGGCCTCCCAGTGATGGCGCACCAATCCGCTCATGAGCGCACCTCCTGCACGGCGGGCGTATTCGGCCGCCCGGCCGGTCCCGGCTGGGGTAGCACCCGCGCCATCACCTCGTCGCGGGCCCCCAGCATGTCCACCCGGCCGTCGCGCAGCAGCATCAGCCGGTCCACGCTCATGAGGATGCGGGCGCGATGGGCGATGATCACGGTGGTGACGCCGCGCTCCCGCGCGCGCAACAGGGCGCGGATCAAGGCGTTCTCACCCTCGGCGTCCAGGTTGGAATTCGGCTCGTCCAGCACCAGAAGGCGCGGGGCGCCGTAGAAGGCGCGGGCGATGGCGATGCGCTGGCGCTGGCCACCCGACAGGTTGCGCAGGGCGTCGGCGATCTCGGTGTCGTAGCCCAGCGGCAGGCGCAGGATCATCTCGTGCACGCCGGCCAACTGGGCCGCCTCGACGATCTTGGCGTCGTCGGGCTCGGCCATGCGGGCGATATTGCGCTTGATGGTGCCCGGGAACAGCTCGATGGCCTGGGGCAGGTAGCCCACATGCCGCCCCAGGTCCTCGCGCGGCCATGCCGCCACGTCGGCCCCGTCCAGGCGGGCGCGCCCGCGCGTGGGCTCCTGGATGCCCAGGATGATCCGCGCCAGGGTGGACTTGCCCGCCGCCGACGGCCCGATGATGCCCAGGGACTCGCCCGGCGCCAAGTCCAGCTCCACCCGCGACAGGATGGGCCGTTCCAGCCGGGGAATCTCCAGGGTAACCCGGTCCAGCACCAGCCGCCCCGCCGGCGCCGGCAAAGCGGTGGCATGGCGCGGCCGCCCGGCCCGTTCGACGGCGGCCTGGACCCGGCCATAGGCGTTGCGGGCGCCGATGAAGTTCTTCCAGCTGCCCACCAGGCTTTCCACCGGGGCCAAGGCGCGGGTCAGCAGGATGGACGCCGCCACCACGCTGCCCACCGAAAGCGAGTTGTTGATGGCAAGCCAGGCGCCGGACGCCACCACCGCTACCTGGACGGCAAAACGGGCGAAACGGGCACAGGCGGCCAGCAGGGCGGAACGCTGCCAGCCCAGGGCCAGGAATTCCTGGGTGCGCCGCGATTCGCCGGCCCAATGGGCGATCAGGCCGGGCAACATGCCCATGGCCTCGATCACCTCGGCCCGGCGCACATATTCGTCCGCGCGCGCCTGGGCCACGGTCATGCGGTTGCCGGCAGTCTTCAGCGGCGCCCGCGTCGCCATCTCGCTGGCCAGGGCCAGGCCGAACAGCACCAGGCCGCCGCCCAGCGTCACCCAGCCCAACACCGGGTGCAGCAGGAACATCACCACCGCGTAGACCGGCACCCAGGGCGCGTCGAACAGATGGAACACCCCCGGCCCGGTGATGAAATTGCGCACGGTGGACAGGTCGCGCAGCACTTGCGCCCCGCTGGCGCCATCGCCATCGGGGCCGTGGCGCACGGCGCGGCGCAGCAGATCGGGCGCCCATACCCGCTCCAGCCACAGGCCCACATGGACCATCAGGCGCGAGCGCACCATCTCGAGGATGGCATGGATGACCAGCGCCCCCAGCGCCACCAGGGTCAGCATGGCCAACGTCGCCCCGGATCGGCTGGAGAGCACGCGGTCGTAGACCTGGAGACTATAAAGGGGGATGGCCAGGATCAGGACATTGGCGAACAGGCTGAAGACCAGGGCGCAGACGAAGGTCGGCCGCGCACCTGCCAGAATGCCGTCGCGAGCAAGCATGAATCACCCTCTCGTCGGAGACAGGGATCGCCTGGGAGAGTTGAGGCCGCCCATCCCGGGGAATGGGCGGCCCGCCCCCACTTCTTATTGGACGAACCAGTCGGCCGTGACGTCCGAGGCCGAATGATTGATCAGGGTAACGTCGCCGTCCGCAGTGTGCAGGACCACCGAGGTTTCACTGCCAGTCTCTCCACCTGTGGTGTCGGTGCCGCCAGTGCCACCAGTCTCGCCACCAGTGGTATCGGTCCCACCGGTACCGCCGGTTTCGCCACCGGTCGTGCCGCCGGTTTCGCCGCCGGTGGTGCCACCGGTCTCACCGCCGGTGGTACCGCCAGTCTCGCCACCGGTCGTCCCACCGGTTTCACCGCCGGTGGTGCCACCAGTCTCGCCACCGGTCGTCCCACCGGTTTCACCGCCAGTGGTATCGGTGCCGCCGGTGCCGCCGGTGGTACCGCCAGTCTCGCCACCAGTCGTCCCACCGGTTTCGCCGCCAGTGGTGCCACCGGTCTCACCGCCAGTGGTGCCACCAGTCTCACCGCCGGTCGTCCCACCGGTTTCGCCGCCGGTAGTGCCACCACCGCCGCTCACACTGGACAGAACGGTCTGCACGTCTTCGCCGGTGGCGATCAGGATGCGGTCACCCTCGGCGAAGTTGAAATCGCGCAGGACGTCGTTGCCGCCGCTATAAACAAACAGGTCGGCGCCGGCTCCACCGCGCAGCACATCGTCGCCGCCACCGCCCACAAGCACGTCGTTGCCTTCGCCGCCGGATACCACGTCATTTCCGGGGCTACCGATCAGCAGGTCGTTGCCGGCCCCGCCGTCGAGCTGATAGCCGGTGCTGCTCGTACCACCGGTCTCGGTACCGGTAGTATCGCTGCCGGTCCCGCCGGTTTCGCCGCCGGTGGTGTCGGTCCCACCAGTCGTGCCACCGGTTTCGCCGCCCGTAGTACCACCGGTTTCACCGCCGGTGGTACCGCCGGTCGTGTCGCCACCCGTGGTGCTGCCACCCGTGGTGCCACCGGTCGTTCCACCCGTAGTGTCGCCACCTGTGGTGCCGCCGCCGGTCGTTTCGCCCGTGGTACCACCGGTCGTCTCACCACCCGTGGTGCCGCCCGTCTCGCCGCCGGTGGTATCGGTCCCGCCGGTGCCGCCCGTCTCACCGCCAGTGGTGCCACCGGTTTCGCCACCGGTGGTACCGCCAGTCTCGCCACCGGTCGTCCCGCCGGTTTCGCCACCGGTTGTCCCGCCGGTTTCACCGCCAGTGGTGCCACCGGTTTCGCCGCCGGTGCTGCTGGGGGGGACGCTGGGCGCGATTAGGACGTCATTGCCGTCACCGCCGACCAGCATCGAGGTGTCCGGCGTGCCGATGATGATCTCGTTTCCGCTGCTGCCCGCCACCGACAGCTCCCCGGAGGCGGGGCTCAGGACCTGGAAATCCGACAGGCTGGTGAAGCCGGTGTCGGTCGCGGTGCCAGTGCCGGTCCCCGTATCAGTGCCGGTGCTGGTGGTGGAAACCTCGGTGCCGCCGTCCGTGGTACCGGTCGTGGTACCGGTGTCGGCGGCGCCGCTGCTGTCGGTGGTGCCGGTCGTATCCGTCCCTGTCGACGTGGTCTGATCAGTGGTGGTCTGACCAGTCTCTGTCGTTGACCCGTTCGCCATCTGCGGGCTCCCTGTGGATGTTGCCAACTAGCGATGGGAACGAGGGTGGGGGGAAACCGTTGCATGGAATGGCCCGGCTAGTCGTTCGATGCGCACGTTTATGCCGGCTTCGCCCACCCCATCGGGAGGATGCCCGGCAGGGGGAAAAACACTGCCACCATGGGAAAGGGCACGGACCTGCCGCGCATGCCGGTGGAGCGGGCTTCCGGCCAAAGGGATGCCCACCCCCGGGGCAGACGGCGCTCTCCATTGGCGGGGTCTTCCCAAGAAGGGAAGCCCGGTGGAGTGGGGCGCGCCACCATCGGGAAAGCGCCCTGCGCCTTCGAGAGAAAGCCCCCTGCCCAGGGGGATTAGCCGGTTGGGTCGCTCTCGGTCGAAGGGACGGTTCCGCCGTCGACCTCCGCCGTGCTGGCGCGGCGCGGTGGGCGGTTCTTCGCCTCGTTCGAGAAACGGAAGCGGCCTGCCAGGACACAGCCCTTCATGCCGGGGTCGCAGGGGCGGTCGGCCACGCGCGAGCACACACCCTTGACCTCGTGCACACAACCCCAGCCGCTCATGCCCATTCTCCTGCTGGCCGCACACTAGCAAATCCGGCAAGGAACCGTCGACACCCGGCTGTTGTTGAGGCGATGAATCCAAACAAACGGAGGACGCCATGAAACTGTCGAGTGCCGCGATCGGATTGGCGGCGGTGGGAGCGGGCCTGGTGGTGGCGCGCCTGCTGTCGAGAAGCCGCGACCAGGAAAGCGCGCCCGTGCCCCCCAGTCCCGAGCAGTTGATCGGGGAACCGCAGGCCCACCTTTCCGCCGTGGAGGCGGCAGAGGCCTTCCGCAGCCAGTCAGGCCGGCCGCAATAGGACCGGGCCGCAAATTCTGCGTGCGCGCGGGGCCGGCGTTGGTGCAGACTGACGCCGTCGCGCACAGTGCCGAAGGTCCGCCCCCATGTCCTCCCGCCCTTCCCACGCATGGCTGACTCCCGAAGGCGAGCCGGTCAGCTGCCTGGAAAAGCTCAAGGTGCTGGAACAGAACCTGCAGGAGTTCGCTGAACAGGCCCAGGACATCCTGGAAGACGCGGCGCTGATGGGCTGCGATGTGGAACAGGTGCGCGGAGCCCTGGCGGAACGTCTGGCCGAGGTTCAGGTTCGATATAGCAATTCTAAATAACCGCATCATGTACACGTATTAAATACGCGTACATTCGGCAAAAACCACAAGCCGGAACCATTGACCGCCCCTTTTCTCACCGCATAATATTTCCCATATGCAATGGAGAGGACGGAGCAACCGTCCCCCGGATAATGACTGCAAGGCTGCTGCCAGGGAGGGCACGGATGCCAGTGCACGAGGGCGATACGCCCAACGAAGCCGTCAAGGCCGACGCGTTCGCCGCCGAGGTTCTGGAAAAAATCGAAAGCCTGAGTCTGGAGGTGGCCGACATTGCCGGCACCATCGACGGCTTGGCCAAGTTCGTCAAACACCAGGAAGACCTGTTCGCCCACCTGAAAAGCATCGCCCACACCATGGCCGAGGCGATCCGCCGCATCGACGCGGCAGGGCGCGACACCCGCGAGGTCACCGCCCAGGCCGGCCGGGAATCCAGCGAATCGCTGCACACCATCGATGCCGCCCTGAGCGACATCAACCGTCTGGTCGGCGCCGTGCAGGGCATCGAGCAGCGGCTGGAGGAACTGGAGGGCGCCCTGGGCGAGGTCAGCACCAAGTCGCGCGACATCCAGAAAATCGCCCGCCAGACCAACCTGCTGGCGCTGAATGCCACCATCGAGGCGGCCCGCGCCGGCGAGGCCGGCAAGGGCTTCGCCGTGGTCGCCACCGAGGTCAAGGGCCTGGCCCGGCAGACCGGCGAGGTGACGTCCGGCATCGACCAGACGGTGGAAAAGCTGTCGAGCCTCGGTCACCGACCTGATCTCGTCCTCCACCGACACCCTGCGCATGGCCGATTCGGTCAATGCCGGCGTCGGCGTCATCAACCATGCCGTCGCGGTGTTCGGCGACGCCATCGGCACCGTGCAGTCGCGGGTGGGCGACATTTCCGACGCCGCCTCCACCTCGCTGACCCAGTGCTCGGACGTCATCGAGGAAATCGACAAGTTCTTCGACGGCATTTCCATGACCAGCGCCTCGCTGCGCCGCGCCGACCAGCGCATCGTCTCGCTGCTGGACCTGTCGGAAAACCTGATGGGGTTCATCGCCACGTCAGGCTACCGGACCGGCGACACGCCGTTCATCGAATTGGTCCAGGCCAATGCCACCCTGGTGGTGGAACGCTTCACCCAGGGCGTGGCCGCCGGGCGGCTGAGCCTGGCCGACCTGTTCGATGAAAAGTACGCCCCAGTTCCGGGGAGCGTCCCGGAACAGCACATGGCCCGCTTCACCACCTTCTGCGATGCGGTGCTGCCCGACATCCAGGAGGCCGTGCTGAACGCGGATTCACGCATCACCTTCTGTGTCGCGGTGGACCGCAACGGCTATCTGCCCACCCATAACCGCAAGTTTTCGCAGCCCCAGGGCAAGGACCCGGTGTGGAACAACGCTAATTGCCGCAACCGGCGCATCTTCAACGACCGCACCGGACTGAACGCCGGGCGCAATACCGCCCCCTTCCTGCTGCAGACCTATCGCCGCGACATGGGCGGCGGCCAGTACGTGATGATGAAGGACGTATCGGCCCCCATCGTCGTGCAGGGCCGCCATTGGGGCGGCTTGCGCATCGGCTACCGGATCTGACCCGCCGCCGCCCTACCCTGCGGTGCCCTCCTACCCTGCGGTGGCGGTGGCGATGGCGGCCTTCAGCGGTTCCGCCTGGATGGGCTTGTGCAGGAAGGTGAGGTTGCGGCGCTGGCCCTCGGCCAGTTCCGCCTTGCCGGTCTCCCCGGTCAGAATGATGGCGGGCACATGATCGCCCAGCATGGCGCGCACCCGTTCGACCACATCGAACCCGGTCAGGCCGGCACGCAGGCGCAGGTCGGACAGCACGAGATCGGGGGAAGCCTCGTCCAGCCGTTCCAGCACCTGCGCCATGTCCTCGGCGGGCAGAACGTCCATGCCCCAGGTTTCCAGGATCATCTGCAACCCCATCAGCACCATGGGGTCGTCCTCGACCACGAGGATGGTCAGCTTTTCCACCACCATGGGCTTTTCCCCGTTCGAATGGGCACAATCCTGCGGCTGATCGCCGGCCAGCGGCAGAGAGACCGAGAATACAGAACCACGCCCCAATCGGGAATGCACCTTGACGGGCGTTCCCAACAAACGGGCCAGCCTTCGCACGATGGCCAAGCCGAGACCGAGTCCCCGGGCGCGGTCGCGCTCGGGGTTTTCCAACTGATGGAACTCTTCGAAGATCTCGGCCAATTGGTCCTGGGGAATGCCGAACCCAGTATCCCAGACCTCCAGACGCACAGTTCCGCCGCGCCGCCGCGCCGCCAGCAGCACGCCGCCGCGGCGGGTGTAATGGATGGCGTTGGCAAGCAGGTTGCGCACGATGCGCGCTATCAGCAGCGGATCGCTCTCCACCTCGAAACGGGAGCGCCGGACGAGGAAACGCAGGCCCTTGCCCTCGGCCTCCGGGCGAAACTCCGCCGCCAGTTGCTCCACCAGTTCGCCCATGTCGAACCGCTGGGGTTTCACCTGGACGGTGCCGGCGTCCAGGGTCGAGATGTCCAACAGGGCATTGAGAAGCTGCTCGCCCGCGGTCAGCGCCCGTTCCAGCATGTCCGATGCCCGGCGGGCCGCCGGATGAACGGCGTGGTCGGCCAGTACGCTGTGGAAGAAACGCATGGCCTGGAAGGGCTGGCGCAAATCGTGGCTGGCGGCGGCGAGGAAGCGGGCCTTGGCCGCCACCGCCTGGCGGGCGGCGGCGCGTACCTCGTCATCGGCCATGCGCGGACCGTCCAGCCACACCATGACCGCCTCGATGCCCCTGGCCGCCCCCACGGGGGCGCAGTGCAGGCGCAGCACGCCATCGACGAAGTCGCCGCCGCTCAGCTCCAGTTCGGCCGGCACGCCGCTCTGCCCGACCTGCTCCATCACGGTGGCGACCTGGGGCCAGTCCTCGCGCTTGTGCAGAGGTTCAGCCGACCGGACCCGCTCGGCGTAGGCGGCGCTGTGCGCCAGCGGCGACAAGTCGGGAACGGACAGCACGACGCAGGCGGTGCTGGAGCGGCGGCACAACTCGGCGGCCAGATCGGCGGCGCCAGGGCCGGTATGGTGTTGCCTATTTATCATGGCCAGTGACATGGCGATGCCCACCGTCCGGTGTAACCCCTTAGAACGCCCCCACCCCTTCTGCGCAAAGGCGCGGTGCGAACGGGGCAGCCTCAGCCCAATTGGCGGCGGCGCAGCAGGGCGCCCAGCTTGACCCGGATCAGCGACACGTCCTGGGATTTGCCGAGGAACAGGTCCGCGCCGGCCTCCAGGCTGCGGATCAGGTCGGCGCTGCTCTCGCGGCTGGACAGCACGGCCAGGACGAAGCTCTGCCCGTGGTCGCGCCGCAGCCGGGCGGCACGGCTGCAAAGCTGGGCCCCGTCCACTCCCGGCATCACCAGATCGATCAATACGCCGTCCCACCCCCCTGCTCCAGGTGGGCCACAGCCTTGGCGGGGTCGGGACACACCGTCACCACGGCCCCCAATCGCGCCAGCTCGTGGCGCAGAAATTCGCGGTAGGTCACACTGTCATCCACCAGCAGGATCCGCGCCCGTTGCAACGCCGCCGCCAGGGCCTCGGCCTCGGATGGCGGCGGGCTGGCCTGTCCGTGCCCCAGGGCCTCGGCCAAGCGCCGCCGCAACCCGTCCCAATCCTCGCCATCGGCGACCTCGATGATCGGCACGCCGGGCGCCACCTGCCGCACCCGATCCGAAGCCGCCGGGGCCGCCACCGCCAGAACGGCGCGCACTTCCGCCGGCAGCGGGCCGGCCATGACCACCGGCTCGGCCCCTTCGGCCTCCAGCATCAGGCGCATGCGCAGGGCCAGGGTGTCCGACCCCACCGCCACCAACACCTGCGGCCGCCCGTTCATGGTCCCCGCCCCGCGGCGGCCACCGACACCAGTTGGCTCAAACGGCCGGCGATGGCATCCACCGGCAGCACCTCGACGGCAGCGCCGCGCTCCACGGCGGCGCCCGGCATGCCCCAGATGACCGCGGTGGATTGCGCCTCCGCGATGGTATGGCCGCCGGCCCGCCTCAAGGCCTCCAGCCCACGGGCGCCGTCCTCGCCCATGCCGCTGAGCAGGACGCCGACGGAATGCCTGGCGTCACCCCGCGCCAGACTGTCGAACAGGATGTCACCCGACGGGCGCTGCCCGTGTACCGGCTCCCCCGCCTGCAGATGAAAGAAACCGGAATGGACGGCGAGGTGGGTGTTACCCGGCGCCACGTAGACGCGGCCAGGACAGGCCGGCAACCCCTCGCCGGCCATCTGTACCGGCAGGGCCGAAACCGTTCCCAGCCAATGGGCGAACCCTCCCATGAAGGGCGCCCCCATGTGCTGCACCACGGTGACGGGGGCGGCGAAGCCGGCCGGCAACGCCCCCAGGATGCGCGCCAGCGCTCCCGGCCCGCCCGTCGAAGCCACCAGTGCCACCATATCCACGCCCGGCATGGGTGGAACCGGATTGAGCACCGGCCGGGAGGCGCGATGGTGCCATTGGCGCACCACCTTCACCTGGCTCATGATCACTAATTGGGTCCGCAGTTGCTCGGCCATGGACTGGTAGTCCTGCTGGCCCAGGCCCGGGGGCTTCGCCACCACGCTCAGCGCCCCCGCGCGCAACGCATTCATGGAAATATCCAGGCTCTTGTCGTCCACATTGGAGGCCACCACCACGATCGGCAGCGGATGCTCGCGCATGATCCAGCGGGTCGCTTCGAAGCCGTTCATGTGCGGCAACCGAATGTCCATGGTGACGATGTCCGGTTTCAGCCGCCTGATCTGCGCGATGGCCTCGGTCGCGTCGGCAGCCATGCCCACCACCTGCAGACGCGGGTCCTCGTCGATGACATGGGCCAGCAGGCGCTGTACCACCGGCGAATCCTCAACCACCAACACCTTGATCCGACCGGCTGCCATCATGTCAACCGCCCGACGACGCGCAACAACTCATCCTGGTCGAAGCGGGTCTTGACGATATACGCGTCGGCTCCCAGGGACATCCCGCGTTCACGGTCGGCCGCCGCCCCGCGCGAGGACACCAGCACGACCGGCAACCGGGCCCACCGGGGCTCTCCCCGGATGGCCGCCAGCAGGCCGAAACCATCCAGGCGCGGCATCTCGATGTCGCTGACGACCAAATCCGGCGGCCGGCGAGCCATGCGTTCGAGGGCGTCCCGTCCGTCCACTGCCATCTCCACACGATATCCGTGGGCCTCGAGGATGCTTCTTTCAAGGGTGCGGGTGGTCACCGAATCGTCCACCACCAGAACCAGCGGAGGCGCCGGCTCCTTCACCGGCTGGGCCAGCACCGAAGCCGCGGAGGTGCCATGCACCCGCAAGGCCGCCGGCGACAGCACCAGCGCCAGTTCCCCCCGCTCCAGCGTCACCGTGCCCACCAGTCGGAGGTCGTCCACCAGGGCCGGGTCGAGGGGCGCCACGGGGAGATCGCGGACGTCGACCAGGCCGTCAACCACCAGCCCCACCAACTCGCCGGCGCCATGGACGATGGCGACCCAAAGATCGTGTCCCCGCCGAGACTCCCCCGGAAGCCCGAGCAGCAGGCCAAGGTCGGCCAAGGTGACCTCGCCATCGTCGAAGACGGCCAGCAATTCGCCAGCGTGCCGCTGCACGCTTTCGGGCGGCACGCACGCGACCCGCGCCACCGCAGGCGTCGGAAGACAGAATACCTGGCCTCGGGTCTCGACCAGCAGCAGCCGCTGCACCAGCGCGTTCACCGGCACCGACAGCACCACTTCGGTGCCGTGCCCGGGGGCCGAGTTCAGCACCACGGAGCCCTGAAGCCGATCCACCAGACGCCGGACGATGGGCATGCCCATGCCGCGCCCGGCGGCGGTGGTCAGTTGATGTGCGGTGGACAGGCCGGGAAGGAAGATCAACTGACGCAGGCGGTCGGGAGCCGCCCGCGCCGCCTGGGCGACGGTCATGACGCCGCGCGCCACCGCCTGCTCGGCCAGCCGCACGGTGTCGATACCTCGGCCGTCATCGATCACCCGGACGGACAGGCGGGGCCCCACCGTGCCGACGTTCAGCCGCAGCGTCCCCACCTCATCCTTGCCTGCGGCGCGCCGTTCCTCGGGCGCTTCGAGGCCGTGGACGACCGCATTGCGCAGCAGATGGACCGCCGCCTCGGCGACGCTCGCCAGGACGTCGCGATCAGCCTGGGTCGCCAGCCCTTCGACCTCAAATGCCACCCGCTTGCCCATTTCCGCCGCCAACTGGCGCACCATGGGACCGTATCCGCCCAGCAGAGCGTCGGCAGCCACCAGGCGCAGCCGGGCCACGTCCTCGGCCAGCGCCTCGGAAGCGCGCGCCACCGCCCAGCTGCACTCTTCCAATTGCCGTAGCGCCTCGCCATGGCGCTCGACCACCGTGGACAGCGCGCGCCGCCAATCCCCGCCGTCGCCCTCCTCCATCAGTGCCATCGCGGCGGTGGACAGGCGGCGCAGGGCCCCTTCTCCAGCCCGCTGGCGCTCCAGTTCGGTCAGCAGGGCGCTGGTGCTGGCGGCAAGCCGGTTGGCGGCGGCCGCGTCCACCCGAAGGGTGCCGGCCGCCGGCAACGGGCCGGATGGCGCCTGGACCGGCGGCGGCATTGGCGTCACGGCCGCATCCGCCGGTTCCAGCAGGCCACGGGTGCGCAGTGCTTCGCTCAGGGTGGCCAGGGTGGGATGGCTTGGGGGGCCGGCTGTCCCGCCAGCAGCAGCGCCGACAGATCCTCGATGGCATCCAGCGCGTCACCGGCCAGCCGGATGGTCTCGGCGTCCGGCTGGGAGCGACCCTCCCACCAGGCCTCCACCAGGCTTTCCAGGGCATGGGCGAGATGAACCACGGCCGCCAGATTGACCGCCCGGGCGGCGCCCTTCAGGGAGTGGGCATGCCGATAGGCATCCTCCAGATCCCCGCTGGCACCGGCCGCCAGCAGGGCGCGCAGAGCACCCAGATGGTCGCGGTGTTCGTCCGCATAGGCCGCCAGCAGTTGGGTGCGGGCGGGCTCGCTCATAGCCGGTAGTTCCTCACCGCATCCACCAGTGTTTCCGACAGGCCGTTCAGATTGGTGGCGGCCCCTTCCAGCTCCCTCGTGGTCTGCGAAGTCTGGCTGGCCGCTTGGCGCACGCTGGCCAACGCCTGCATCACCTGCTCCAGCCCGATCTGGTGCTGGTTGGTGGCCGCGACGATCTGCTGGAACGCCTGGACGCTTTCCTGGATGGCCAAGGCCATGTCGCGAATGGTGCGGTCGGTCGAGAGCGTCTGGGCCCGCCCCGCATCCACCCGCTTGGCCGTCTCCTCCGCCAGCATGACCGAGTTGTTGATGCCGTTCTGGATCTCACCCAGGTTGGCGCGCACCCGTTCGGTGGCGTCGCGCGCCTGGTCGGCCAGACGCTTGATCTCGCCCGCCACCACCGAGAAGGTGCGGCCGTGCTCGCCCGCCGCCGCCGCCTCGATGGAGGCGTTGAGGGCCAGCAGGTGGGACCGCTCGGCGATGGTGGTGACGGTCAGGGTGATGCCGCCGATGGCCTGGGTGCGCTCGGACAGGTGCAGGATGGTGGCGGCGAGGTTTTGCACCTGTTCATTGATGGAATCGATGGCCTGCACCGTCGCCACCACCGCCTTCAGGCCCTCGTCGCTCAGCACCACCGCCCCTTGCGCGTTGCGTTCCACCGCCTGGGCGCGCTGGGTGATCTGGGCGCCCGACTGGGTGATTTCGGTCAAGGTGGCCGAGGTCTGCTCGATGGCCGACAATTGCTGGGCCGAAGCCGCCGCCTGTTCCTGCGCCGACGCGCGGATTTGCGAGGTGGCGGCGTTGACGTTCTCGGCGGCGGCCCGGGTCTGGGTAGCCACCTGCCGCAGGGATTGCCGCATGGCGTTGAGATGCGCGCCCATGCGGGCCAGCTCGCCGGTTCCCTCTTCCGGCAGAGAATGGGTCAGATTGCCCTGCCCGACCATCTGGACGAACCCCATGAAGCGGCGCAACGCCCCATTGATGGAGCCGCCGATGACCACGGCGGCGGCGGCGGCGGCGGCCAGCATGGCGACGATGGCGATGGCGGCGGTGCGCAGGGTTCGCTCCAAGACCAGTTGCACGTCGTCCTGGCCGACCTGGGCCAGTTCGTCGATCAGCCGCTCCATGGTTTCCTGGTGGGCATCCAGTTCCTGATGGTCGGTAACGGTCGAGAAATGCACGGCGGCAGCTTCGGCGGGCCGCTTCTGTTTCACCAGGTGGAACAACTGCTCACCCTTGGCCTGGATGTTGCGTTCCAGGACAATGATCTCGTCGGCGTTCTTGGCCATTTCGGCCCACCGTTCGCGCCTCGGCTGGCTGGTGCTGGCATCGGCGGCACGCTCGTGGGAAAACGCGGCCAACTCGCTCATGATGCCGATCACGCTCTGGGTTTCCGCAATGTAGTCGGACAGGGTAAGAGGGGTCGACGGACTGTTCGGCAAGGCGCTCTGGATGATGGCGGTCTCCCGCAAGGCTCGTAGCTGCGCCCGACCATGGGCGATGCCGACCACCAGCCGATAGGCCACGAAGTCCCGCTGCGTCACCCTGTCCAGATAATCGATGGCCGTGCGGAAGCTGGACAGCTGGAACAGCGCCAGCCCGAGCGACATCGCCATCACCAATCCGAACCCCACGGCCAGCCGGACCGCGATGGACATTCTCATGCGTCGCCTCCCCGGGTGAGCGCCGCCACCAGCCGGGCGACATCCAGCAACCGACTGCCGTCCGCCAACCGCTGCCGCCCCTCCCCAGGATGGGGCAACGGCAGCACGGCGTCGGCCCAGTCCACCACCAGCGCCACATCGTGCTCGCGAAGCAGGACCGCATGGCCGGGCCGCTGTGGTGGGCGCATCGCCGCCCCGGTCAACAGCGCATCGAGATCGGTCACCAGGCAGCAGCGCCCGGCCAGCAACGCCATCCCCAGCACGGATGCCGGCTCGTCGGGCAGCGTCAGGCACCGCCCCAGCGGCTCGACCCGCCTCACCGCCCGCACGGGCAACGCCCAGCGTCCCCCGGCGCCGACCAGACGGAGCACATGGATGAACGCCCCTTCCGGCGCCTCCGGTTCGGGCGGCACGGCAAGCTCTCTCGCGCGCTCCTCCAGCATGGCCAAAAAGATCGGCCCCTCGCCGCGAAGGGCACGGCGGACATCGTCCTCGCCCGCCGTCATGGCGACGGTCCCAGGCGACGGGCGGCGGCAGCCAGTTCACCCACCGTGAGGTCCATCCCCAAAGGCAGGGGTTGGTGGATGGGCAGACCGGCCAGATCGGCCATCATGGACACGTAATGCCGCCGCGCCGGCCCATACTCGCCACGGCGCACGAAAAGGCGCAGCAGGCTGAAATGGGCCAGCGCCAGATTGGGGGCGAGGAACAGCGCCCGGCGAAAGGCGGCGATGGCCAGATCCTCGGACAGGTGTTCCAGCGCCAGACCGAGGAAATAGTGAGGTGCCGGATCCAGCGGATGGGCGTCCGCCCAGGCTCGGCAGCGGGTCGCCGCCACGCTGAACTCGCCCCGGTCCAGCAACCGGCGCACGCACGCTTCCAGATCCCACATCTCCGCGGACGGCGGCGCCTTGGCGGCCGGTGCGGCCGGCGGACGGGCCACCGGCGGGCGGGCGGCGGGCGGGCGGACTGGTGCCGGCTTTGGCTTCTGCGCCGCCTTGCGCCGATAGAGCGTGCAGTCCGGCAGGACCAGCGGCGCGAACACCTCGGCCACCGCCGGCTGGGTCTCGGCGTGCCCCAGCAGCAGCCAGCCAGATTCCACCAGCGCCTCACGGAGACTGAGCAGCACCCGGTCGCGGGTTTCGCCGTCGAAATACATCAGGACGTTGCGGCATAGTACCAGATCGAACCGGCCGGGTGGCGGCTGGGTGGCCAGGTTATGCGGGGCGAAACGCACGCCCTGGCGATAGGCCGGCTTGACCCGCCATCGCCCGCCCTGGGGCGTGAAGCATTCGTGCAGCACGTCCTCCGACAAGTCGCGCACGCTCCAGTCGCCATAGAGCGCCGCATTGGCTTCGGCCAGGGCCGAGGCATTGATGTCGGTGCCCAGGATGGCCACCTCCCACCCGGCCAAGGGGACGGCGAAACGCCGGTTAAGCAGGATGGACAGGGAATACGCTTCGGCCCCGTTGCTGCATCCGGCGCTCCATACCGACAGGGTGCGGAGCGGACGATTGCGCTCGATCAGGTCCGGAATCACCACCTGCTCTAGCGCCTCGAACTGTTCGCGATAACGGAAGAAAAAAGTTTCGCCCACGGTGACCGCGTCCACCAACGCCTGGGTCGCGCCTCCCTGGCCGTCTTCCTGCGTCAGGCGCCGGGCCAGGGCACCGGCGGGCACGCGCAGGCGCTCCAACAGTTGGACCAGCAGATCCGCCAGAGGTCCATCCTTGTCGCTCCAATAGCTGAGGCCGGTCAGGGCAATGGCCTTTTCCTTCAGCACGGGAAAAGCCGGGTCGCTCAACAGCCGCGCGCCCTTATTCGTGGCCAAGCGAGAATTCCTCCCAACGGTCGGCGGCGCGGCGGGCGAAGGAGGTCAAGGCCTCGATCTCACGCCGCCGCAACAAGCGCTCCACCGACAGGACGGGCACAGCACCGCCGGGAAGTGCCGCCACCGCCACGATGCAATCGTCAAAGGCGATGTCGGGAGGGGGCTGCGCCAACTCGCCGGCCTCGCACACCGCCTCCGCATGGTCGGCCAGCAGCGCCCAGGGCGCCGCCGCCGCGCCGGACAGCACCAGCAGCACCCGATATGGCGCCGGCGCCGGGGGCGGCAGTCCCAGCAGGCGATCGGGGCGCACCACCGGCACCACCTGGCCGCGCAATTGAAGCAGCCCCGCCAGGACCGGCGGCATGGCCGGCGGATGCAGCAGGGCCGGCTCGTGTACGATTTCAGCGACGGCCTCGGCCGCCACCGCCAGACGCTGGCCCGAAACCGCGAATACCACCAGCAGGCGGGCAATCGGCGTCACCACCGGGCGTCCTCCTCCCCGTACGGCTGGCGAACACGAAATCGGACGCCTTGTTCCTCCCGGCCGGCACGTCGTACTCTGGGGTACTACCGCCCTACGAGGGGTCATGCCCACCGCCATCCGCCCGTCCACCGAGGCAGACCTTGCGGCCATCTACGCCCACCACGTCCGCACCGGCACGGCCAGCTTCGAATTGGAACCCCCGAGTCTGGCGGAAATGGCCCGCCGCCGTCAGTCCCTGCTGGACAAGGACCTGCCCTGGCTGGTGGCCGAGGAGGACGGCGAGGTTGTCGGCTACGCCTATGCCGGCCCCTACCGTACCCGCCCGGCCTATGACTGGACCCTGGAGGATTCCATCTACGTCCGCCACGACCGGACCGGCCGGGGCGTGGGGCGGGCCCTGCTGATCCCCCTGCTCGACCGCGCCGCCGAGTTGGGCTACCGGCAGATGGTGGCGGTGATCGGCGGGGGCGAAAGCGACAATTCCGGCTCGGTGGCCCTGCACCGCGCCTGCGGCTTTCGTCCGGTGGGCCTGCTGCAGGCGGTGGGGTGGAAATTCGGCCGCTGGGTGGATTCCATGCTGATGCAGCGCCCCCTCGGCCCGGGTACGACCGAACCCGTGAATCGCTGAGCCCAGCCATGCGCAGATGGGCTGGATACCCAACCGGATGAAGGCCATATCATAAGGTTGTCGGCCACCATCCGAAGGAGGGTGTCCATGCGCCGCTTCATCCTTTCCGCCACTGCCGCCATTGTCGTCCTGGCCGCCGCGTCGCCGGCGCTCGGAGCCGACGACATCTCCACCTCGCCCGACTGGGCCATCGCCGCCAAGGGTGGGGTGTGGGACACCGACCTCCGAGGCGTGGGCGCCGCACCGGCCTATGGCGCCGAAATTTCGGTGAACGATCCGTTCCTCGACCCGGCGCTGGGCAGGATCTCGCCACATGCTGTCCTACAACCATGCCGACCATGACGGGCTGGAGCTCAATACCGTCGAATGGAATGCCCACTGGGTGTTCGAGGCACAGCGCAACCTGTGGCTCGGCGCCGGTCCCGGCCTGGGTTACGTGTGGGCCGACGGCCGTGGCGTGGACGACAGCCCCGCCGTGCAGTTCGGCATGTCGGCCACCTACATGGAAGGCCACGCGCTGATTGGCTTCGAAAGCCGTTACCAGTGGATCGAGGACGGATCCACCGACAACTGGCTGAGCATGGTCAAGGTGGGATACCGCTTCTAATAACCACACAATTAGATATGCCATTATTTGGCAGATCATCGCTTGACCACCATCAATTACCCAAGCATTTTAGTAAGGAATTATCTCCACATCACCCCACAACGGAGAATGTCATGCGCAAGACCGAGACCTACCGCCAGCACCACGAGGAATTGCGGGCCATCGCCGCCCGCATCGAGGCTCTGCTGGACCCGGCCACCATCACCGCCAACACCCACCCGGTGGCCGACGCGGTGCGGGAATTGTTCGGCAAGTTCTCGGTTCACCTGGCCATTGAGGACAACAGCCTGTATCCCCGTGCCAAGGCCCTTGATAACCAAAACGTGCGAGCGGTAGCCAGCCGCTTCGAGACCGAGATGGGCGGATTGAGCCAGCGCTTCGACGCCTACCGCAAGTCCTGGCCCGGCCCGCTGGCCATCGGCCGCGACCCGGCCCGCTTCGTCGAAGAAACCCGCGCGGTGCTGGATGCGCTGAGGACCCGGGTGGCGCGCGAGGAAACCCAGCTCTACGACCTGATCGACGCCGCCTGAGACGATCGCCGGGCCCCGAGAGCCCCTTAGGCTTTCTCGGTGGCCTCGGCGGCCAGTTCCTCTTCTTCCATCCTGCGGCCGCCGGCCAGCAGGAACACCACCCCGCCCGGCAAGGCGGTCAACATGGTGACGATGCCGAACAGGATGGACAGCACCAGGGTCGAGGAATGGGCGATGCCGATGAAGGAGAAGGCGGTCACCATGGCGGTTTCGCGCACGCCCCAGCCGGCAATGGAGATGGGCAGCGTCATCACCAGGATGACCGGAGGCACCAGCACCAGGCAGTCGAGCACGTGCACGTCCAGGTTCAGTCCGACCGCCAGCACGTAGACCACCAGCGACAGGTTCACGTGCCCGACCAGCGCCACCAGCAGGGTGATCAGGCTGAAGCCGGGATGGAAGAACAGCTTGCGGGTATCGGCCGCCAGCAGCGCCAGCCCGCGCACCGCCCGCCAGCGATGCAGGGATTGCGGCAGCCGGTCCAGGGCGGCCAACGCCAGGATGCCCAGCACACATACCGCCAGCAAGACCGGAAAGATGAAAGCACCCGGCAGGTTGGGCAGGCGCAACGTGAGGATGGGCTGGGTCAGGCAGACCAGCAGCACCAGGGCGAACACCGTCACCGCCCGTTCCAACGCCACCGAATTGACGGCGGTGGCGAGGCTGAGGCCATTACGCCGGGCGAACCACATGCGCACGGCATCGCCCCCCACCGCGCCGGGCAGTACGATGGAGAAGAACACGCCGACATAATAGACCGACAGCGTCTGCAACCATTGGAAGGAAGCAGACAGCGCCCGCAGCACCAGCGCCCAGCGCACGGCGCCCAGCACGGTCTGCGCCACCATCAGCATGACCGCCAGCACCGCCATGACGGGATCAATGGATTTGGCCTGCTCCCAGGCGGCGGCCAAGTCCACCTTGGACAGCACCCAGGCAATCAGCCCAAAGGAGATGCCCCCCTTCAGAATCCAAGGCAACCAGCGCTTGATCATGATTGGCGAACCGGCCCCGACCTGTGGCGAGGGCGCAGCATTAGCACAATCCCTCCCACATGAATAGCTCACGACGCCGCGGCATGCAGCCTTATCGGCAGGCGCTTGCGCCCCCAATGGCCGGGGGTCGGTTCGAATACCCCGGCCAACTTGACGCCGCAATCCGGACACCGGCCATCCGGTGTCAGCCGCCACGCCGTCAGTTCATGCCAGTCGCGGCCGATGAGAAGGGCCCCGCAGCCGTGGCACCAGGTTGCCCCGCCGTTCCCGTCGTGGACGTTGCCCGTGTAGACATGCCGGATCCCCCTGTCCTTGGCGATGGATCGGGCGCGCGACAGTATCGAGGATGCCGTGGGGGGCAAGTCGCGCATCTTCCAGTCGGGGTGGAAAGCTGTGAAATGTAACGGCACGTCGGGGCCGAGCGACTTTGCCACCCACTGGCTGAGAGCGTCGATCTCGGCGGCGGAGTCGTTCTCGCCGGGAATGAGCAGCGTGGTGATTTCGAACCATACCGAGGTTTCGTCCTTCAAATATTTCAGGGTGTCGAGAACGGCATCCAGGTGACCCCCGCACAGGCTCTTGTAGAAGCCCTCGGTGAACGCCTTCAGGTCCACATTGGCGGCGTCCATGTGGGCGAAGAATTCCCGCCGCGCCTCGGGGGCGATGTAGCCAGCGGTCACCGCCACCGTCTTCAACCCGTGCGCGTGGCAGGCCTTGGCGGTGTCCACAGCGTATTCCAGGAAGATGACCGGATCGTTATAGGTAAAGGCGACAGACCGGCAGCCCAGCCGCACCGCCGCCTCGGCGATGGCGCCGGGGCTGGCCTCGTCGTTCAGCCGGTCGATCTCGCGGGCCTTGGAAATGTCCCAGTTCTGGCAGAACTTGCAGGTCAGGTTGCAGCCGGCCGTACCGAACGACAGGATCGGCGTGCCCGGCAGGAAATGGTTGAGCGGCTTCTTCTCGATGGGATCGACGCAGAACCCGGAGGAGCGGCCGTAAGTGGTCAGCACCACCTGATCGCCGCTGCGGGCACGCACGAAACACAGTCCGCGCTGGCCCTCGTTCAGCTTGCAGAAGCGAGGGCACACGTCGCACTGGATACGACCGTCCTCCAGCCTGTGCCAGTACCGTCCCGGAAAATGCGAGCCCAGAACCTCGTCCATGAGGGTAAGGTACGCCTTGCCGATGCCCCCTTCAATGCCGTCATGGCTGGCCCTCCTCCCTCGAAGGGCGCTACCTCGTTGGTGCCTTTACAGCAGCCCCCCAAGGGCGCTTACCTAATCGAAAGAAGGCTTGATGCACGAGGTTTCGCCATGACCGTGCTCCGTCCCACCGCCGTGGCCGGCATGTTCTATCCCGCCGACAAGGAGGAGCTGGCCCGCCAGATCGCCGGCTTCCTGGCCGCGGCGCCCCACCCCGAAGCCGGCGCGCCGGTGCCCAAGGCCATCATCGCCCCCCATGCCGGCTACGTCTATTCCGGCCCGGTGGCGGCCAGCGCCTACGCCCTGCTGGCCCCGGCCAAGGGGCGCATCACCCGGGTGGTGCTGATGGGGCCCAGCCATCGCGTCGCCTTTCGCGGCATCGCCGCCAGCGGCGCCGATTCCTGGGCGTCTCCCCTGGGCGAGGTCGCCATCAACCGCGAGACCACGGACCGGCTGATGACCCTGCCCATGGTGGGTACCCTGGACAAGGCGCACGAGGCGGAACACTCGCTGGAGGTGCATGTGCCCTTCCTGCAGGCGGTGCTGGGCTCGTTCCAACTGGTTCCACTGGTGGCGGGCGAGGCACCGCGCGACGTGGTGGCCGCCGTGCTGGAGGAGGCCTGGGGTGGCCCGGAAACGCTGGTGGTCGTCTCCACCGACCTCTCCCACTACCTGGATTACGAGTCCTGCCGAACCGCCGACGCAGCCACCGTCGCCGCCATCGAACATCTGGACCCAAGGGCCATCGGCAGCGGCCAGGCCTGCGGCCGCGTGCCGGTGGGTGGCCTGCTGCTGGCCGCCCAGCACAAGGGGCTGACCATCACGACCCTGGACGTGCGCAATTCCGGCGACACCGCCGGACCGCGCGACAAGGTGGTGGGCTATGGCGCCTGGGCCCTGTACGAACCCGAGGACCAGTGGAAGGATCTGGGCTCGCGCCTGCTGCAGTTGGCATGGGCCTCCATCCGCGCCCGTCTGGCCGGCGGCGCGGCGGCGGCGCCCAGCGAACCGGCGGCCTTCACCCGGCCCGGCGCCTGCTTCGTCACCCTGAAGCGGGACGGACGGCTGCGCGGCTGTATCGGTTCGCCCCAGGCATGGCGGCCTTTGGGCCAGGACGTGGTGGACAACGCGGTCAAGGCGGCGTTCGAGGATTCGCGCTTTTCCCCACTCACCGCCGCCGAACTGGAAGGATTGAGCCTGTCGGTGTCGGTGCTAACCCCACCGGTCCCCATGCGCTTCACCGACGAGGCCGACCTGCTGCGCCAGTTGCGCCCACGCATGGACGGCCTGATCATCGAGGATGACGGCCGCCGCGCCCTGTTCCTGCCGGCGGTATGGGAACAGCTGCCCGACCCGGCGGAATTCCTCGCCCATCTCAAGCACAAGGCCGGCATGGCCCTGGACCACTGGTCGCCCCGCTTCAAAGCCAGCCGCTTCCAGGCGGTGGAGGTGAAGTGAGGCATAAAGAAAAAATCAGATTGCAACACCGTCCGTAAATTTGTAGGCGAGACACCCTTACAACCAGAGGGTCGCCTGATGATGGACATATCCGCGTTTCAATCGGTGTTTCAGCTGGCGGTGGGGATGAATTTAGTACTCTCCGCCTACAGCGAAACCCGGACAAGCCTCGAGAACGAAACAGAGGACCGCGTAAGCGCGGCAAAAAAGAAAAACTCGCGGATGTCATCGCGGCCCGGCGACGTGAGCTAGCCGCTAATCCGAGCAACAAGAAGGCCGCTAAAAAACTCGAGACGGCGGAAGCACTTAGCGATAAAATATCCATCTTCAACAAGGACTATTACAACAAGAGAAATTCAATGAGAAAAATCGATCGCATCCTCACCATAATATTGGTGTGCACAGCAATCGCCGCCATAACATCTCTTTTCTATTCCAGCATCTTCGCACAACGGTGCCGTCTTCCAACCATAGCACTGCTAGCATGGTCCATTCCGCTCTACATTCCTCCACTTGTCGCCATCGTTCGTGCGCTATACACGCGCAACCGCCTCTATTGGGATTTCCGCCGCCGGGCCACGTACATCGCCGCCCACGCATCCCGCTTCTACAACAACGACATGCGCCGCACGCAGAATTCTACGGCGAACGAGAGCTGAACTCTTGAGCGTACCAGCGTACATTCGGGTTCCATTAACAGCCCCGGATGATCATGTCTATGCTTGCCGATCCCGTCGCCCTCCTGCCCGAGCTCGAACGCTTGGCCCGCCTTGCCGGCGCCGCCATCCTGGAAGTCTATGCCACTGACTTCACGGTGGAGCGCAAGGGCGACGATTCGCCGGTGACCGAGGCCGACCAGAAGGCCGAGGCGCTGATCCTGCCGGGCCTGAAGGCGCTGACCCCGGACATTCCCGTCGTCGCCGAGGAAGAGGCCGCCGCCGGCCGCGTTCCGGCGGTCAACGGCACCTTTTGGCTGGTGGACCCGCTGGACGGCACCAAGGAATTCATCAAGAAGAACGGCGAGTTCACCGTGAACATCGGCCTGATCAAGGATGGCGTGCCGACGGCCGGGGTGGTCTTCGCCCCCGCCCTGGGCGTGCTGTGGTCGGGCGCCGGCGGGCAGGCCTGGCGCGAGGACGCCAGCGGCCGCGCGGCCATCGCCTGCCGCAAGGCTCCCGCTTCCGGCGCCGTGGTGCTGGACTCGCGCTCGCACCGCGCCCCCGAGAAGCTCACCGCCTTCCTGGCCGAACTGAACGAGCCATGCATGGAGAATGCCGGCTCCAGCCTGAAATTCTGCAAGGTGGCCGACGCCTCGGCCGACTTTTATCCCCGCTTCGGCCCCACCAGCGAGTGGGACACCGCCGCCGGCCACGCCGTGCTGGCCGCCGCCGGGGGCGAAGTGGTGACCTGGGACGGCCGGCCGCTGGCCTATGGCAAGCCCAAATTCCTCAACACCGATTTCCTGGCGCGGGCGAAAGCGGGGCATTGAGCGGGCCGGAAGCACTCAGGGGAGAACCCACCCCTTGTTCCTGTCGGAGAAAACGACCAGCGGCCGGTTGCCATTCCCGCCCCAGCCCTTGCTGATCAACCGGATCAGACGAGCCTGCAACTGGACTCGGATGGGGTTGTCGGCGGGATTGACCCCCGAGCCGTTCAATCCCTCCGCCCAGCATCCGCCCAAATTGCCGTCGTCGTGAAGGTGAGCGTAGAATTTGTACGTGCGCCCGTTCGCCGCCACCACGTCATCCCACCAGAGCCCATAGTAATTCCGGTATTTCACCACCCCAAGCCCTCCCTTCGAGCCACCGTTGGGATCGTTCCGGATGGCATTCAGGCCTTCCACTCCCAGCCAGTGGATCAGGAAGGTTTTGTTGTGACGGTGCACCGGATAACCGAACCGTTGGGCGTGGGCCTGCACGTAGCGGAAATCCGCCGTTTCGTTCGGATGCCACAAATAGCCGCCGTTCTCCTGCAACTCGAAAAAGCCGTCCTCGTGGAAAACGGGATAGGGGTCGCCGGCGACGGACGCACGGGTCTGGTGCGCATCGACAAGGTTTACCGGCGCCGCCCCCGCGTGCCAGCTGGTCGTGCCGTCGTGGTCGATGAACCAATAGCCCTGCGGAATGTAGACCGGGAAGCTGCGTAGCGCGGAGCGGTGGGTGCGATTGGTCCGGACCAGCCCCGCAAGCGGTTCGTCCACGCCGTGCCACAGGTACTGGCCATCGACCCGCTGCTCCCAGACGCCCCAGAGATAGTTGCGCACGGCCAGCCCAAAATTCCCGGCGATCTCCTCCAGGTCCTCGTCCAATCCGTAGCGCTGGATGGCGCGGGGAGCGCCAGCCCCGTGGGGAGCAAAGCGCGTGGGCGGCGGAACATGCGCGGACGACAGCGGGCGCGCCTGCACGGTGGGGGGCGACGGACATCCCGGCTGCTGCGGGCGGACGGCAACCGGGCGGGCCTGGCCCACCTTGCCGGAAGCAGGGAAGCGTGTGGGAGGAGGTCGCCAGGATCGCGTCATTGCACCACATCTCCAAGAGCCATCCTTTAGATAATTCTACCTAAAGTGGCATCGCCCGTCTACGCCTTGGCCTTTCCCGATGACCTGTTCTATGTTTTCCGCCATGATCACCCTGCCCGCCGCCGCCGACATCGAACCCGCCAATCCCGTCACCATTGCCCAAGCCGGCGAGATGCTGCGCGCCGGGCGGCTGGTGGCGTTTCCCACCGAGACCGTCTACGGCCTGGGCGGCGATGCCACCAACGACCGCGCCGTGGCCGCCATCTTCGAGGCCAAGGGCCGGCCCAGCTTCAATCCGCTGATCGTGCACGTGGCCGAGCCGACCGACATCGAACCGCTGGTGGCGGTGGACGAACGCGCCCGCGCCGTCATCACCAGCTTCTGGCCGGGCCCGCTGACCTTGGTGCTGCCCCGGCGCGACGATCTCGCCCATCTCGCTGCTGGCCTCCGCTGGGCTGGATACCGTCGCCGTGCGCCTGCCCGACCATCCGGTGGCGCAGGCGCTGATCCGCGCCGCCGGCCGCCCCATCGCCGCCCCCAGCGCCAACCGCTCGGGCGCCGTCAGCCCGACCCTGCCCGAACACGTGGCGGAAAGCCTGGGCACCCGCGTCGGGCTGATCCTGGACGGCGGCCCCTGCCGGGTAGGAGTGGAATCCACCGTGCTGGACCTGTCAGGCGACCGGCCCGCCTTGCTGCGCCCCGGCGGGGTGCCGGTGGAAGCGCTGGAACAGGCGCTGGGCGTCCGGCTGGTGCGTCCCACCGACCATGTCGACGCCCCCAGAAGCCCCGGCATGCTGGCCAGCCATTACGCCCCCGGCCTGCCGGTGCGGCTGAACGTCACCCGGCCGGAAGCGGGCGAGGCGGTGCTGGCCTTCGGCGCCATGGCGGGCACCCTGAACCTGTCGCCCGGCGGCGACCTGGAGGAAGCGGCGGCCAACCTGTTCGCCATGCTGCGCGCCCTGGACCGGCGGGAGTTTTCCGGCATCGCCGTGGCCCCCATCCCGGCACACGGCCTGGGTCTTGCCATCAACGACCGCCTGAAGCGCGCCGCGGCGCCGCGAGGCACCCTATGAAACCCGATTTCGCCGCCATCGTCGGGATGGGCAACGTCCTGACCGGCACCGACATGGCACCCTATCTCAGCGAGGAGCGCGGGCTCTATCACGGCTCGGCCCTGGCGGTGCTCCGCCCCGGCTCCGCCGGCGAGGTCGCGGCGGTGGTGAAGGCCTGCGCCGCCGCAGGCATCGCGGTGGTTCCCCAAGGGGGCAACACCGGCTTGTGCGGCGGTGGCGTGCCCGACGGCCGGGCGGTGGTGGTCTCCACCGAACGGCTGACCCGCATCCGCGCCCTCGATCCGATCAATTTCACCCTGACCGCCGAGGCCGGCTGCGTGCTCGCCACCCTGCAGGCGGCGGCCGAGGAACGGGATTGCCTGTTCCCGCTGTCCCTGGCGGCGGAGGGCTCGTGCCGCATCGGCGGCAACATTTCCACCAATGCCGGCGGCGTCAACGTGCTGCGCTACGGCAACACCCGCGATCTGGTACTGGGACTGGAAGTGGTGCTGCCCGACGGGCGGGTGTGGGATGGCCTGCGCGCCCTGCGCAAGGACAACACCGGCTACGATTTGAAGCACCTGTTCATCGGCGCCGAAGGCACGCTGGGCATCGTCACCGCCTGCACCCTCAAGCTGTTCCCCCGCCCGCGCGAAATAGCGACCGCCATGGTCGCCCTGCCCGATCCCGAATCCGCCCTCGCCATCCTGGCGGCGGCGCGCTCGGCCTCGGGCGACGCGGTGACGGCGTGCGAACTGATCCCACGCATCGGCGTGGATTTGTGCGTCGCCCACGTGGCCGGCGCCCGCGATCCGTTCGACCGGCCCTACCCTTGGGTGCTGCTGCTGGAATTGGCCTCCTCGCGCCCCGGCGGCCTGCGGGAAGCATTGGAAGGCGTGCTGGAGGCAGCGCTGGAGAACGGCCACGCGCTGGACGCGGTACTGGCGGAATCGGGCGAACAGCGCAAGGCGCTGTGGCGCATCCGCGAGGGCGTGCCGGAAGCGCAGAAGAAAGAAGGCGGTTCCATCAAGCACGACGTGGCCGTCGCCACCTCGCGGGTACCCGAGATGCTGCGCCGCTGCACGGCGGCGGTGGAGGAGTCCCTGCCCGGCGTGCGGGTGGTCGCCTTCGGCCATCTCGGCGACGGCAACATCCATTTCAACCTGACCCAGCCGGCGGGAGCGGACAAGCAGGCCTTCCTGGCCGAGTGGGCGCGCATGAACCGGCTGGTCCACGACATCGTCGCCGACATGGGCGGTTCGGTTTCGGCCGAACACGGCATCGGCCGGCTGAAGATCGAGGAAATGGCCCGCTACAAGTCCGAGGTGGAACTGGACCTGATGCGCCGCGTCAAGGCCGCCCTGGACCCCCAAGGCATCATGAATCCGGGCAAGATCCTGCCCTGAACCTCGGCGCAGGACCGGCCGCCCGCCCCATTCGCCGCGGAAACCGCAGCGGTTGAAGAGCGCCCCATCCATCCTCGCATAGGGCCATGCGAATGCGCCCCCTTGACGCGTTCCGGGGGATTTCGTTCCCTGGCATGCCAATGATAAAGGAGCGTCCAAAAATGCCGACCTTCTCCGCCCCCGTCCGCGACATGACCTTCGTCATCGAGCATCTGGCCGATCTGCCCGAGATCACCAAGCTGCCCGGCTTCGAGGAGGCCACCGGCGACCTGGTGGCGGCGGTGCTGGAAGAGGCGGCGCGCTTCGGCGGCGAGGTGCTGGCGCCGCTGAACCCGGTGGGCGATACCGAGGGCTGCCATCTGGAAGGCGGCAAGGTCCGCACCCCCAAGGGCTTCGCCGAGGCCTACGCCCAGTTCGTGGAAGGCGGCTGGAACGCGGTGCCGTTCGACCCCGAATGGGGCGGCCAGGGCCTGCCCCAGGTGGTGGCCACCGCCGTGCAGGAGATCTGGCACGCCGCCAACATGAGCTTCGCCCTGACCCCCATGCTGACCCAGGGCGCGGTCGAGGCGCTGACCGTGCACGGCTCGGACGACCTCAAGCAGACCTATCTGGCCAAGCTGATCTCGGGCGAGTGGACCGGCACCATGAACCTGACCGAGCCCTCGGCCGGTTCCGACGTGGGTGCGCTGCGCGCCAAGGCGCTCAAGCAGGCGGACGGCTCCTACCGCATCACCGGCCAGAAGATCTTCATCACCTCGGGCGACCACGAGATGGCCGACAACATCGTCCATCTGGTCCTGGCCCGCCTGCCCGACGCCCCGCCCGGCGTCAAGGGCATCTCGCTGTTCGTGGTGCCCAAGTATCTGGTCAATCCCGACGGCAGCCTGGGCAAGCGCAACGACGTGGCCTGCATCAAGCTGGAAGAGAAGCTGGGCATCCACGGCAGCCCCACCTGCGTCATGGCCTTCGGCGACAACGAGGGCGCCGTCGGCTGGCTGGTGGGCGAGGAAAACAAGGGCCTGGCCCTGATGTTCACCATGATGAACAACGCCCGCCTGTCCGTCGGGCTGGAAGGCGTCGCCCAGTGCGAACGCGCCACCCAGAAGGCGGTGGCCTACGCCAAGGAGCGCGTCCAGGGCGGCGGCCCCATCATCATCCACCCGGACGTGCGCCGCATGCTGCTGACCAGCAAGGCGCTGACCGAGGCCACCCGCGCCCTGGCCTATTACGCCGCCGGCCGCCTGGACGTGGCCCATGGCCATCCCGACGCCGCCGTGCGCGCCGAGGCCCAGGCCCGCGTCGACCTGCTGATCCCGGTGGTCAAGGCGTGGAGCACCGACACCGGCTTGGCCGTCGCCTCCACCGCCGTCCAGGTGTTCGGCGGCATGGGCTTCGTCGAGGAGACCGGTGTCGCCCAGCACATGCGCGATGCCCGCATCGCCCAGATCTACGAGGGGACCAACGGCATTCAGGCCATGGATCTGGCCGGCCGCAAGGTGGTGCGCGACGAAGGCCGGGCCTTCGCCGCCCTGGTCGCCGAAATGCGCGGCCTGGAACCGGAACTGGCCGCCGCCGGCCCCGCTTGGGCGCCCCTGAAGCACCGGCTGGGCGCCGGCATTGCCGCCGCCGAGGCCGCCGCCGCCTTCCTGCTGAAGAACCACGCCGCCGACCCGGCGCTGCTGGGCGCGGTGGCGGTGCCCTTCCTCGAACTGGTGGGCATCGTCGTCGGCGGCTGGCTGATGGCCAAGGCGGGCCTCAAGGCCGAGGCCCTGCTGACGGCCGGCGCCGACGGTTCCGATTATCTGTCCGCCAAGGTGGTGACCGCCCGCCATTTCGGCGACGCGATACTGACCAGGACAGGCAGCCTGCTCGCCCAGATCGAGGCGGGATCGGGGCAGATCATGGCTTTGGATATGGATCGCTTCTAGGCCTTCGGACAGGCGACGAATCCGGTTGGTTCGGTGCCGGACGCCTGTCTATAATCCCGCGCCATGACGGGGATTACGCGTTACGTATTGCGCCAGCTGACGGTGGGGATGATCTTCGTCTCCGCCGCGCTGGCCTGTGTGCTGTGGCTGACCCAGTCGCTGCGCTTCGTCGAGATGATCGTCAACAAGGGCATCTCGGTCGGCACCTTCCTGCTGCTGACCCTGATGCTGATGCCCTCGTTCCTGGTGGTGATCATCCCCATTTCCCTGTTCGCCGTGCTGCTGTTCACCTACAACAAGCTGAACGCCGACCGGGAACTGGTGGTCCTGCGGGCCGCCGGGCTGTCCCATTGGACCCTGGCCCGGCCCGGCCTCATCCTTGGGGCGGCCGCTACCGCCGTGGGCCTGGCGCTGTCGCTGTGGATCATCCCGGTGACAGTGGGCAATTTCCGCGAGCTGCAATGGGGAATCCGCAACGACCTGACCAGCGTGCTGCTGCAGGAAGGCGCCTTCAACAAGTTCGGCGAGGGCCTGACCATCTATGTGCGCTCGCGCACCCGCGAGGGTGAACTGCTGGGCATCCTGGTGCACGACAAGCGCAATCCGGAAAAGCCGGTGACGCTGATGGCCGAACGCGGCGCCCTGGTATTCACCCCTACCGGCCCGCGCGTCCTGATGCTCAACGGCAACCGCCAGCAGCTGCCGCGCGGCACCGGCCAGTTGTCGCTGCTCTATTTCGACAGCTACACCGTCGATCTGGCCAGTGCCACGGGCGGCGAACAAAGCCGCTACCGCGACGCCCGCGAACGCAGCATCCTCGAACTGGCCGCCACGGACGAAAGCGAAGTTGGCCCGTCCGAATACCGCCGGGCCCAGGTCGAACTGCACCAGCGCTTCACCGCGCCGCTGTACAGCCTGGGCTTCGCCGCGGTCGCCCTGGCCATCCTGCTGACCGCCGGTTTCGATCGCCGCGGCCAGACCGTGACCATCCTCAAGGCCATCGGCGCCATGGTCGCCATGCAGGCGATGGCGCTCGGCACCAACAATCTCGCTACGGCCAACTTGGCCTTCGTGCCGATCATGTATATGGTCGCGCTGGCCCCCATCGCCGGGGGCTGCTGGGTCCTGGTCAAGCCACCGCGCCTGCGCCGCCGTCAGGTGGGCGCCGCCGCCCCAGCCTGATCGTCGGAGGTCGAACCCGTTGCGCGCCCGTCGCTGCTTCCTTCTCGCCGGCATTGCCGGCGGCGCCCTATTGAGCGCCCTGGTTGCCGCAGGGTCCACGGCCATGGCCGCCACGCCCGCCGACACCGGCAGTTGGGGTCAAGCCTGGGGCGACGAGTCCGTGCCGGAGGCGCCCCAGCCGGCGCCGGGTCCGCGCGCTGCGGTGCCCACCGCCGCTTCTACCCAGCCGCCGACGGCCGGCGCGACACGCGCGGTTCCGGCGCCCGCCGGTCCCGCCGTCACGGAAATCGGCGGCTGGGGCAACGCTTGGGGCGACGAGGCGCCCGCCGCCGCTCCAGCGTCGCGCACCAGCGCCGCCGCCCCCATCTCAAGCGCCCCGGTCCCGCCGCCGGCCGCCGCCATTCCCGCCGGGCCCTCGCCGAATGAGATCAACGCGGGATGGAGCGACGCCTGGGACGGCCCGGCCGCACCGCCCGCCACCCCGGCCGCGCCTCCCCGCCGCACGGCGGAAAGCCCGCCCGGCCCCATCCGCATCCAGGCTCCAGCCCCCACCGCCACACCTCCCGAGAAGGCGAAAGCCCCGTCCGGCACGGATCGCCCCTCCTCCGGCGACGACGCGCTGCCCGCCGACACCGAGAGGCCGGTCAGCCTGACCGCCGACCAGATCGTGTACGATCGCGAGTTGGGAATCGTCTCGGCCAAGGGACGGGTCGAGATCGTTCAGCAGGGCCGCGCCCTGGTGGCCGACCAGGTCAGCTACAATCTGAAGCAGGACATCGTCAGCGCCAGCGGCAACGTCATCATGGCCGAGCCCACCGGCGAGACGCTGTTCACCAATTACGTGGAACTGACCGGCGACCTGAAGGAAGGCGTCGCCGGCGAAATCCGTGCCATCCTGGCCGACAATTCCCGCATGGCCGCCGCCAGCGCCCACCGGGTGGCGGGCAACCGCACGGATTTCGACAAAGGCGTCTACACCGCCTGCGAACCCTGCCGGAATCAGCCCGACAAGACCCCCATATGGCAGGCCAAGGCCGAGCGCATCACCCACAACCAGGACGAGCGCACCATCGAATACCGCGATGCCTGGATCGAGCTGGGCGGCGTGCCGGTGATATATACCCCCTACCTGTCGCACCCCGACCCCACGGTCCGGCGCCAAAGTGGTTTCCTGATGCCGACTCCCGGCATGTCATCCAATATCGGCACCAATGTCACGGTTCCCTATTTCTGGGCGATCAAGGACAACCAGGACATCACCTTCATGCCCCGGTTCCTGTTCCCATCCGCGGGGGCCAAGGAGGTCAACGACCTGGAAGAATCCGACAGCGCTTTGCGCCGCCTGGTCCTGGCGGGTGAACACCGGTGGCGGGGCACCCAGGGCGAAGCGCGCACCTTCGCCAGCCTGACCGGCGACCGGCACAACGGCGACCTGCGCGGCCACATCGATCCGCGGGCCCGCTTCGACTTGGACAACAACTGGCGCGCCGGCTATCAGCTGGAACGGGCCAGCGACGACACCTACCTTTCGGTGTATTCCTATCCCATCCAGGCGGAACGCCCCTGGCTGACCACCCGGCCCTATGTGGAGGGTTTCAGCCGCCGCAGCTACATGGTGGCCGAGGGCTTCGCCTATCAGGGACTGCGCGAGACCGACGACCCTGGAAATTCGCCCATCGTCCTGCCGCATGTGAGCACCAGCCACATCAGCACCCCCGATTCCAAGGGGGGCTATTACACCTTCGACAACGACATGCTGGCCTATGCCCGCAGCGACGGCCCCGGCGCGACCCGTTTGTCCACCACCGCCGGCTGGCATCGCCCCTATTACGGCGGCCTGGGCGACGTCACCACCATCAGCACCTCGCTGCGCGCCGATGGCTACCATGCCGATGACGTTCCCAACGTGGGTTCGGCCAATACCGGCCGTGTGGTGCCGCAGGTAGCGGCCAACTGGCGCATGCCTTTCGCCCGGGCTTCATCCTCGCTGCCGCAGGTCATCGAGCCCATGGCCATGATTGCCGCCAGCCCCAACGGCGGCAACAGCGAAAAGATCCCCAACGAAGATTCCATCGGCTTCGAACTGGACGAAACCAACGTTTTTCGCCCCAATCGCCTGCCCGGTCTGGATCGGGTGGAAGGTGGCCTGCGCGGCGCCTATGGCTTGCGTTGGCTCGCCTATCCCGGCAATTCGGGCACTGTCACCGCCGTCTTGGCCCAGGGCTGGCGCATGCGCGACGACAGCACGTTCCGCCAGGGTACAGGCTTCGACGAGGAGTTATCGGACTATCTGGCACGCCTGGATATCGTGCCCTCGAGTAATCTGGGGCTGTACAACCGGGCACGCTTCGACAGGGAAAGCGGAGAGCTCCGCCGGACACAGAACAGCCTCGTCGTCGGCAGCCCCATCTTGCAGACCAGCCTCAGCTATCTGATGTTCGAGCGCAGCGACGATGAAATCGACCCGTTCCCCCGCCAGCACTATCTCGCTCTGGGACTGAGTTCGGCGTTGACCCGTTACTGGAGTTTCCAGGGGGGCATTTCTTACGACCTGACCGACATGGGCGGACCGATCGCGTGGACGACCCGGCTGGCTTACGATGACGAGTGCTTCGCCTTCATCACCGACATGCGCCGTAACTATACCTATGACCGGGACTACCTTTCCGGCTACTCCCTGACCTTCAACGTGGTCTTCAAGACATTGAGCGGCATCCCGTTCAATGTGTTCTAGCGAAGGAATCCGCATGCTCGCCCGTTTTGCCGCCTGCGCCTGCCTGTTGCTCAGCTTTGCCGCCGCGCCCATGGCCTTCGGACAGGAGGTCGACCGCATCGCCGCCGTCGTGAACGACGACATCATCTCGCTGCGGGAGCTGGAAGGGCGGCTGCAGATGGCGCTGGTGTATTCCAACATGCCTGACAGCGTCGAGGCCCGCCGCCGCGTGGCTCCCCAGGTCCTGCGCAAGCTGATCGACGAGAGACTGCAGATGCAGGAGGCCAACCGCCTCAAGATCTCGCTGAGCGCCGCGGAAGTGGAAAACGGCATCGCCCTTATTGAACAGCAGAACCGCCTGCCCAAAGGCGGCCTTTTCGCCACCCTGGCGCGCGCCGGCGTGGATGGGCAGATGGCACGCGACCAGATCAAGGCCGATTTGACCTGGATGCGGGTAACCGGCCGCACCCTGCAGCCGCAGATCAAGGTGGGCGAGGAAGAGATCAACGACCGCCTGGAAACCCTGCGGGAACGCCGGGGCCAGCCCGAATACCTGCTGGCCGAGATCGTCCTGCCGGTGGACACCCCGGCCCAGGAAGACGACGCCCGCCACACCGGCGAGCGCCTGGTGGAGCAACTGAAGGCCGGAGCGCCCTTCGCCGCCCTGGCCCGCCAGTTTTCTCGCTCTCCCACCGCCGGCAACGGCGGCGTGATGGGCTGGCTGGCCCAGGGCGCGCTGGACGAGGAGATCGCCGGGCCGGTGGCGCAATTAAACAAGGGCCAGGTTTCCCCCCCTCGTGCGGACCGGATCGGGCTTCGCCATCCTGCAGATGCTCGACCAGCGCATTGCCGGCCAAGTCGCCAATCCCGAGGATGCCCAGGTGACCTTGTCCCAGGTCATCCTGCCGGTGCCCAAGGACGCCCCCCCCAAACAGGAGCTGCTGGCCCGCGCCGCCCAGATCACCACGCCGGCCAAGTCCTGCGCCGACCTGGAGGCCATCGGCCGCCGCGCCGGTTCTGTAGGCCCGCTCACCCTGGGAACCAAGCGGATCGGCGAACTTACCGGCGTGCTGCGCCGCATCGCCGCATCGCTGCCGCCCAACCGCGCCAGCGACCCGTTGGACACGCCGGAAGGCATCCAGGTGGTGATGGTGTGCGAACGGGTGGAATCGCTGAAGGTGAGCGAGCCGACGCGCGAACAGGTGCGCCGCATGATCGAGGACGAGCGCATGGACATGCTGTCGCGCCGTTACATCCGCAATCTGCGGCGCCAAGCCTTCATCGACATCCGGGGCTAAGCGGTGACGGTTGCGCACCAGCCAGCCGACGCGCCGGTGGCCCTGACCATGGGCGAACCGGCGGGCATCGGCGGCGAGATCACCTTGCAGGCCTGGACCCGCCGTAGCGAGGGGCTGCCCTGCTTCTTCGCCATCGACGATCCCGAGCGGCTGGCGGCCCTGGCGGCCCGGCTGGGGATGGCGGTTCCCATCCAGCCCATCGGCTCGCCAGACGATGCGCCGGATGTGTTCCAACGTGCCCTGCCGGTGCTGGCGCAGCCCCTGGCCGAAATGGTCGGGCCGGGCTGTCCTGCCCCGGCGAACGCGGCCTCGGTGCGCGCCTCGATCGCCCGGGCGGTGGAACTGGCCCGCACGGGAGCCGCCAGCGCGGTGGTCACCAATCCCATCCACAAGGCGGTGATGTACCAGGGCGGCTTCCGCTTTCCCGGCCACACCGAATTTCTCGCCCACCTGCTGGGGCTGGACGGCAGCGAGGTGATGATGCTGGCCTGCCCGTCTCTGCGGGTAGTACCGGTGACCATCCACCTCAGCCTGGCGGAGGCCTTGAGGTCGCTGTCGCAGGCGTCCATCGTCGCCGCCGGCATGACCACGTCGCGCGCGCTGGCGACCGATTTCGCCCTCGGGCGTCCACGTCTGGCGGTGGCCGGCCTCAACCCCCATGCCGGCGAGAACGGCGCCATGGGGCGCGAGGAGATCGACATCATCGCCCCGGCGGTGGCCGAACTCCAGGCCGCCGGCATCGACGCTTTCGGTCCGCTGCCGCCGGACACCATGTTCCACGCAGCCGCCCGCGCCCGCTACGACGCCGCCTTGTGCATGTACCATGACCAAGCCTTGATCCCGTTGAAGACGCTGGGCTTCGACGAAGGCGTGAACGTCACCCTGGGCCTGCCCATCGTGCGCACCTCGCCGGACCATGGCACCGCCTTCGAGATCGCCGGCACCGGCCGGGCCAGCGCCGCCAGCCTGATGGAGGCATTGCGCCTGGCCGCCTCCATCGCCCACAACCGCCGGACCGCCACCCCATGAGCGAACTGCCGCCGCTGCGCGATGTCATCGCCGCCCACGGCCTGGCGGCGCGCAAGTCGCTGGGCCAGCACTTCCTGCTGGATCTCAACCTGACCGGCCGCATCGCCCGCGGCGCCGGCAATCTGGGCGAGGGCACCTGCATCGAGATCGGCCCCGGCCCAGGCGGCCTGACCCGCGCCCTGCTGGATGCCGGGGCCCGGCACGTGGTCGCCATCGAGCGCGATGATCGCGCCATCACCATCCAGAACGAGATCGCCGCCCGCTATCCCGGCCGGCTGGAGATCATCGCCGCCGACGCGCTGGAGGTGGACTGCACCAGCCTGGGCGAGGCACCCCGCCGCATCGTCGCCAACCTGCCCTACAACATCTCGACGGTGCTGCTGTTGCAATGGCTGCGCCAAGCCAGCGCGTTCGAGAGCATGACGCTGATGTTCCAGAAGGAAGTGGTGGACCGCCTAGCCGCCGCCCCGCGCAGCCCCGATTACGGCCGTCTGTCGGTGATCACCCAGTGGCTGTGCGAGGTGCGGCCGCTGTTCAACGTGGACAGGCGCGCCTTCACCCCGCCGCCGGCGGTGGAATCCACCGTGGTCAAGCTGATCCCCCATGCCCAGCCGCTGGCGCCCGCCCGCTTCGAGACGCTGGAGCGGGTGACCGCCGCCGCCTTCGGTCAACGCCGCAAGATGCTGCGTTCCAGCCTGAAGTCGCTGGGCGACGCCGACGCCCTGATCGGCGCCACCGGCCCCCCCCCCACGGCACGGGCCGAGGAGCTGTCGGTGGAGGAATTCTGCGCCCTGGCCCAGGCCTTGGACGATGGTTCCCGCGGCTGAGGGCATTCTCCCATGGTCCGCGCAAGGCGGCTCGGCTATGCTGGCGCCATGACATCCTCGTCCGGACCCCATCGCCACCCTGGAGCGGCGGGCCTCGTCGGCCTGCCGGCGGATGGTCTCGCCCAGATGCTGGAAGACGTCCTGACCGCCGATCCGCTGGCGAAGCCCGTCCAGGCGCCCCGCCCTGAACCGGCCGAGCCCGAATTGCCTGGGGCCTTTGCCGGTGAAGGCGCACCCTACGCCCTGGAGGACCTGCTGTCCGGCCTGCCACCCGCGCCGGAGGAAGAGGAACCCGGGGAAACCGTCGAGGTGCAGGAGCCCGAACCGGCCCTGCTGCTGACGGAAGTGGCCCCTCCGGACATGTTCCAATCGCCGGGCGGCTGGACGGCACCGCCCCCGGAAACGCCCGACGAACCATCGGACGACGAAGCCGAACCGCTTGTCTTGTCCGCGGAGGAGGAACTGCGCGCGGCCGATCCCGGCGGCACCGTGGATGCCGTCATGGATATGGCCGCCGCCGAGCCGGCTCCCGCCGCCGAAATCCTGGTGCTGACCAACGCCATGGAGGTTGCCCCCGTTCCGGCGGCAGGAGAACCGGTGTGGGACGCCTCGGCTCTGACCATGGGCAATATCGTCGACGCGTTGCGCGCCCTGGCCGTCGATGAGCCCGTCCCCGCGACTCCGCCGGTGGCCGGCGACGAAACCCCGCTGCCGGCCACTACTGAGTTTCCGGTCAGCGAAGAGGAGCAAGCCGATGGCGAACCGGAGGCCGAGCCTGCCGAAGCGGCAACGCTGCCGGCCGAGGAGGACCTTGCCCCACGCCTGACCGGAACCGTCGAAGCCCTGATCGCCGCCCATCGCCCCACCGTTAGCGGCGAGGGCAAGGGTGACCCCGCCCTGCCCGAACGCCTGGACGCCCTGGCCGTTCTGCTGGCCGATCCGCCGCCGGCCGAGGATTTCGCCGCTCTGGACGCGCTTTACGCCTGCTGGCCCAAAGGCACCCAGGACAGCGCCAGCCGGGCGCTGCTCGGGGCGGCCCATAACCTGTCGCGCAATTTCGGCCTGCCGGACAAGCTGCCCATGGCCTCGGCAAAGGCTTGGCGCATGCTCTCGCCGACGGTGTTCGAGGAAGAACTGGCCCAGCGCCTGCGGGACGTGGGGGATTTCATCGCCGACTGGCAGAAGACCCAGCGCACCTTCCTGATCCTCGAATTCGGCGAGATCGAACTGATCGAGCATCTGTTCGAGATCGCTGCATCCCGGCTTCCACGCCGAGTTGCTGGCCGGGGTGATGAACTTCAAGGTGCTGTCCAACCGGCGCATGGGCCTGTTGCGCCGCATCCCCAACCGGCTGAAGAAACAGGTCGCCCCCCTGCTGCCGGACCGCCAGGACGAAGCGCTGGAACTGATGGCCCATGCCCGGTCATTGCTGGAGCGGATCGCCGATCCCTCGGGCTTCGCCCCCATCGTCGAAACCGCCTCCAAGATGGTCGAGGAAGTGGACAAGATGATGAAGGCGGCCGCCGCGCTCGGCGCGCCACCCGCCATGCCGCCGGGCGGTGGCATGGCCTTGGGTCGCATCGGCTGACCTTTCCGCCCCTCACGCGGCCGCGCGAGAGGAACGTCAGCCCCGATTCAACGTCAACACGCGGCCGGCATGGATGGCGGTGGCCAGCCCCACCAGCATTTCCACCGCATCCTCCACATCAGCCATGCGGTCGGTGTTGAGGGTCAGGTCGAACTGGCTGGCGTCGGACAGGCGCGAGTGGAAGGTGTCCCACACGAACTTGCCGCGCGCGTGGTTGACCTCTTCCGCCTTCTTCAATTCATCCTCGAAAGTGCCGCGCCCCTGGGCGGCCATGCGCCGTGCGCACACCTCCGGCGTGCCGGCGATGCGTACCCGCAGGGCGCAGCCTTCCGCCAGGATCAAATGGGCGCCGCGGCCGATGATGACACCGCCCAGGCGTCCCAGGCTCATCACCACCTTGATCAGGGTGTCGCGATAGACGTCGTGGCCGATGTCCTTGCCCGAGAACAAGCGGTACAGCCACATGTCCTTGGCCCGGCCCATGCCCTCGTCCAACATCTTGACGATGGCGGGATCGTCGTTCAGGCGTTGCGCCACCTCCTGCAGCAACTGCTCGTCATAGAGGGGAACGCCCAGGCGCTGGGACAGGCGGGTGGCGATGACGTCGCCGCCCGAGCCATAGTCACGGGACAGGGTGATCACCGGCCGGCGGGGTTTGGCGAGCGTTCCCTCGGCAGGGGGGGCCGTCGCCACTTCGGCCATGGCGGCGATAACGGACATGATGTCGTGAGTCATGATGTGCCTCCCGATCCGTCACGGGAATCATCATACGCCCCTGCGCGGCAGGCGGAAAGGCACCCTCCCCACGAGGGAGCCACGCGAGAAACGCATTTATGCGGAATTTCCGGGAGCGGCCGACAGCCCGCAGGCGCCCCGGCGCCCCGATTACACGGTACGAAGTCCGCGTCATCGAGGCGCCGCCCCCTCCCCCCGGGAGATTGGCCGCGGGGAACGGAGCAGCCACAAGGGCAACCCCGTTCAAGAACGCTCCGTGGCGGCAGAGCCGAAGCCCCCCTTCGCATCCACCGCCGGGCGTACCCGCTGGAAAACCATATTATGCGAAGGTGTATACGAAAGCATCAGGTAATCACCTGACACCCCCATCCTAAAGGGGAATACGCACAGGTTTTGTTCATACCGGAGAGGTGCGCGAGGAGCAGGACCTGCCTATTTCGGCAGCCGGTAATATTCCGCGACGATGTTCCAGGCTTCCTCGGCCGTCTCGACGAAGGTCAGCAGCTCCTTGTCCTCGGGGCTGATCATGCCTTCCATCATCATGGCGTCGAAGTTCAGCACCCGCTCCCAGTACTCGCGGCCGAACAGCAGCACGGGGATGGGCTCGATCTTGCCGGTCTGGATCAGGGTCAGCGCCTCGAACAGTTCGTCCAGCGTGCCGAAGCCGCCGGGGAACACCACCAGGGCCTTCACCCGGATCAGGAAGTGCATCTTCCTGATGGCGAAATAGTGGAAGCGGAAGCACAGTTCCGGCGTGACGTAGCGGTTGGGTGCCTGCTCCATGGGCAGGACGATGTTCAGGCCGATGGACTTGGCCCCCACGTCCGAGGCGCCGCGATTGGCCGCTTCCATGATGCCGGGGCCGCCGCCGGTCTTGACCACGAAATCGCAGACATGCTCGCCCACGCAGGTGTTGCTGACGATCTGGGCCAGCCGGCGCGCCTCTTCGTAATAGCGGGAATTGGCCAGCATGCGCCGTGCCACCGAGACCTTGCGGGCCAGCATCTTGTCGCGTGGCAGGACGCGGGCGGCCGCCTCGGCCTCGGCCAGATGGCGGGCGGCGGTTTCGGGGTCGGGAATGCGGGCCGAGCCGAACATGGCGATGGTGGAGCGGATACCCTGCTCCTGCTGCAGCAGCTCCGGCTTCATCAGCTCCAGCTGCAGGCGCACGGCCCGCAGGTCGGGGCGCAGCAGGAAGTCTTCGTCCTCGAAGGCCAGGCGATAGGCGGGCGAGGCGGTCTGCGGCGTCTCCTCGGCGGGGGCCTGGGCGATGGCGGCGTCCTCGCGGGCGGAAGGAAAGGGATCTGCGTGGTTGTTCTTGGGCATGGCGCCTGTCCACTGGGAAAGAATGCATAGTGTGGCGGCGGCTTCGTTACGACCGCGTAAACATAGCGCCGCCTGGAAAGCCGCCCGCGCATGGGCTATATGGGATCAGCCCTTGCGCCCGAACCATAAGAGCCGCTTCCATGACCGTCCAGCACCTTGGCGATTTCGGTGATTTCAGCCTGTCCGTCGTCGTCACCAGCCCGCCCTGGTACGAGAACGCCTACATCGTCCGCCATCGCCCCACCGGCGAACTGGTGGTGGTCGATCCCGGCGGCGACGCCGAACGCATCCTGGCGGCGGTGCGCGCCGAGAAGGGCAAGCCCGTGGCCATCTGGCTGACCCACGGCCATCCCGACCATCTGGGAGCGGCCCGTGCGCTGGAGGACGAACTGGACGTGGACACCCTGGCCCACCAGGACGAAATCCCGGTGATTGCCCGGGCCGGCGACCTCAGCCGCGCCTTCACCGGCGAAGCCCAGGCAGGGCCGGCACGGGTGCGGCCGTTCGACGGCGAGCCCACGTTGAGCCTGGGCGGGGCCGAAGTGCGAGTGGTCCACACCCCTGGCCACACGCCGGGTGGTGTCTGCTACGATTTCGGCGCCTTCGCCCTGACCGGCGACACCCTGTTCCGCCACGGCGTCGGCCGCACCGACCTGCCCGGCGGCAGCGAGGAAACCCTGTGGCGGTCCATCCCCCGCTTCCTCGGCAAGATCGCCGACACCACCGTGCTGTTCTCGGGCCACGGCCCCGAATGGCCCGCCGGCGAGGCCCGGCGGTGGTGGTCCATGATGGCCTAATCAGCCGCCGCGTGGGCCGAGCAGGATCACCAGCGCCCCAGTGATGCACAGGGCGGCACCGATTCCGTCCCAGCGGTCGGGCCGGCTGCCCTCGACGCCCCACATCCACGCCAGCGAGGCCAGGATATAGATGCCGCCATAGGCGGCGTAGGCGCGGCCGGCGAATTCCGCATCCACCCGCGTCAGCGCCCAGGCGAACAGGGCCAGACTGACCATGCCCGGCAGCAGCCACAGGGGCGACTTGTCCAGGCGCAGCCATGCCCAGAAGGCGAAGCAGCCGCCGATCTCGGCGAAGGCCGCCAGGGCGTAGGTGAGAACGGCGGCCATCAGCGCCGGCCCATCCCCCAGGGCGTCATCTCCACCAGGGCGAGCCCGGCGGGGATCTGGGCGCGGGCGATATCCAGGTCGTCGCCGTCCACCGGGATGCGCATCAGCCCGGCCGGCAGCGATAGGTCGATGGTGCGCCGGGTGGCATCGTCCAGACGGGGAACCGGCCGGACCATGGACACCGACGAGCGCAGCAGGCGGGCCCGGGTGGGATCGTCGGCGGCGATCATCACCCGCTTCAGCGAAGCCTGGGCGGTGGCCAGGGTCAGCACGGCGATGGCGCGGGCCGGCATGTCCTCCTCGGCGGCGGCCAGGGCGACGAAGCGGCGACGGTCGCCCTCGACGGCGTAGGAGGCGGGCGGGGAGTCGGTGTCGTAAAGCCATTGCCCACCGGCCAGGGAATACAGGCTGCGGCGGCTGCCATGCTCCACCGCCAGGGTGCCGTCCTCGGCCAAGCTGGCGGTGCGACCGGGGGCGACGACGGTGTAGAGCGCCGGCTGCCTGACGTCCTCGACGCCGTCCAGCGGCCAAGCGTCCAGCCGCACTCGCCCCTCGCCCGGGCGCGAGGCGAAGACGTCGGCGTTGATCACCTCGAGCCGCAGCAGCAGACGGCGGGGGCGCGGATCGCCGGGCATGGAGACGTGCATGGTCTGGAAGGTGACGTTGACCATGCGGCCGTCCAGCCGGCCGTCGCGCTCGCGCACGCCGAACACCGATTCGCCGGACAGGGCATTGAACATGGCGCCCTTGACGGCCCAGGCGGTCAGGCCGATCCCCGCCAGCAGAAGCGGCGACGTCGCCAGCATGACGAATCCGGCGAAGACGAAACCGACAATGAAGGTCCAGACGAAACGCATTCTTTGCCCCGATACCTTGGCCGAACCTTACGCGCAAGGGCGTGGCGGAGCAACCAGCGTGCTATAATTCCATGCCGGTCTTGAAGTACTGGTCGGCCAGACGGCCCTGCACGTATTTCACCCCCAGGGTGCGGGCGAAGGGAAACGCCTTGGGCGAATCGCAACGCGACAGCACCAGTTCGCAGCCTTCCCCCAACCCCGATTTGCCGCGCACCAGCACGGCCAGATCCTCGTGCGGGGCCGACAGCAATTCGTTGTGCCAGATCACCTTGATGAAATCCGGATTGAGGTGGCGGAAGTTCAGCAGGCTGAAATCGCGCCACTCCAGGCCGTCCACGCACAGCCGCAGCCCTTTTTCCCGCACCAGCCCCTGGACGTCGCGATAGAGCGAGAAGTGCTGCACCAGATCGGTCTTGTGGATCTCCAGCACGATCTTGCCGGCCAGCTTGGTGGGCAGCCTTTCGTAGAAGTCGGCGAATTCCTTGGACAGGATGGTGGACAGGCTGACATTGACGCTGAACGCCTTGTGGCGGTACTCGGCGATCTCCTTGACCAGCGCGCGCAGGGTGGCGCGGTCGTAATCCTCGGACAAGGCGTGGAACAGCCACGGGCTGCCCGACAAGCTGACCTCGGGCAGGAAGACGCTCTCGATCTGCTTGCTGGCGATGTAGAACTCCAGGAACTCGATGGAGGGCACCTTGTTGCCGATGAAGTAGACCGGCTGGTTGAAGATGCAGTGGCGCAGGTCGGTGGTGCGCAGCTTCTCGGACAGCAGGCTCAGGTGTTCGGGCCCCATGGGCCGCTTGACCGGACCCGAGGGGATTTCCTGCTTCTGGCCCAGGATGCCCTTGAAGGCGGCGAACACCAGGTCCAGTTCCTTGACCGCGTCGGCGACCTTGTAGAACGAGTATTCGTTATACGGATTGCGGGCGGTCACCGGCTCATCGCAGAACAGCTTCTCCACCCGGTTGCACACCGCCAGCACCTCGGACACCGTGATGTGGGAATAAGCCACGAACAGGTCGTAATTGTTGGCGGTGAACACCTCGCAATAGGGCGAGCGGGCGAAACTCTTCTTGATGAAGTGCTTGGCGCTTTCCACCTTGCGCGCCACATCCCGGGCCGGCGGCGCCATGGACACGCAGAAATGGATCAGCCGCTTGCCCAGGGGGCTTTTCTTGATGGCATTCAGTTCGTGCAGGAACGCACGTTCGGATTCGGTCACGCGCATCGTGATCGCCCACCTCTCTACCCAGCCTTGCTCCGTCCGCCGGACCGCCTTCAGGCGGCCGTCGACCTGGCGGTGATGAACTGCGCGTACTGCGCGTCAGTCCCCAGGATGTGCCCCAGCAGCCAGTCGAGCACGAAAGCGCGCACCCGGATGGCGACCTTGTGGGCGTCCGCGCCGTTCGCCATGCTTTGCAGCCGCCGGACCTCGGCGGCGAATTGCATGTGCAGGGCGGCATGGTCGTCCAGGCCGGGATACCCCCAGGCCTTCATCAAGGCTTCCTCGTGGGCGAAGTGGTAGTCGATATAGTCGCCCAGCGCGCCGATGACGTCGTGCAGACAGTCGCCGGCCCGGTCGCTGTCGATGTTGACGGTGAGTTGGTTGAGCAGCGCGAACAGGATCAGATGCTGGGCATCCATATCCGGTTGGCCGATCTTGTACTCGTCATCCCAAACCAGCATGCCCATCCCCCCGCGTAAAAAAGGCCATCGCGCCAAGGAATGGCGGACGGCCTGTGCGTAACACTAGCCAATAGATGTTTAGCGAATCAAGGGCGTTCTCGTGGCACGTTCGCGGCGAACCCGTCGCACGGCCCCTCTGTTGGCCTGGGCATCACCTCATCAACGGAGAACGCCATGGCCGGCAAACTGCAAGGCAAGAAGGTCGCTATTCTCGCCACCGACGGCTTCGAACAGAGCGAGCTGACCGAACCCAAGGCGGCGCTGGAGAAGGAAGGGGCCAGCGTCGAGGTCATCGCCCCCCATGACGGACGCATCCAGGGCATGCGCCATCACGACAAGGGCGACACCGTGGCGGTGGACCGCACCCTGGACGCCGCCAAGCCCGAGGAGTTCGACGCGCTGATGCTGCCGGGCGGCGTCGCCAACCCGGACGCCCTGCGCATGGAGCCCAAGGCGGTGGACTTCACCCGCTCGTTCTTCCTGACCAAGAAGCCGGTGGCCGCCATCTGCCACGGCCCGTGGACGCTGGTCGAGGCCAACGTTGTCCAGGGCAAGCGGATGACCTCGTGGCCGTCGCTGCGGACCGACATCAGCAATGCCGGCGGCCATTGGGAGGATGCGCCGGTGGTGGTGGACCACGGGCTGGTCACCAGCCGCAAGCCCGACGATCTGCCACAATTCTGCGCCAAGATGGTCGAAGAATTCGCCGAAGGCGTCCATATCCGCTAGCGTGCGGCGAAAGGGCCTTTTCATGCATTTGAAAAGGCCCTTTCGTACAGCGCGCAATGGTTGCTATGGTACTCGGCCGAGTTGCAGCGATCGAATTTTGTATGCATGATTCCCCATGCCGAGAACAATGAGGAACGATTCCACTGTGATTCACCTGATTTGCCTGGGCAATCCGATGCACGCGGATGACGGGTTCGGCGCCGCCATGGCCTATGAACTGGGGCAGATGGATTGGCCGCAGGAGGTCCGCGTGCGGGATGGCACCGGCAACGACAGTCCGTTACCCATGTTCGCGGAATGCGACCGCGCCATCATCCTGGAGGCGCTGCCGCGCCGGATGGGCGCCCCGGGCCAGGTGCTGCGCCTGCCCGCCGACGATTACCGCGGCCACGCCCCCCGACCAGCTGACCGGCGGCACAGGCGCCTTGCTGGCGGCGGTGCGGCGCACCATCAGCCCGCTGCCGGCCATGGAAGTGCTGGGGCCGGTGTCCTGCCTGCGCATGCCCTTCGCCCCCGGGCTGTCGCCGCTGGTGCTGGCGGCCACTCAGACGGTGGCCGCCCTGCTGGCGCGGGAGTTCGGCGGCATCCGGCGGGACCGGCGGCGCGGCGCGGTCTGCGCCTAAACCTTCAAACGCACCATGGCGTCCAGGGCACCCTGCAGGATGTAGGCGGCGGCCATCTTGTCCACCACTTCGGCCCGGCGGGCACGGGAGGCATCGGCCTCCAGCAGGGTGCGGGTCACCGCGGCGGTGGACAGGCGCTCGTCCCACAGGGCCACGGGAATCTCGCGCAGGCCCAGCAGGTTGCGAACGAAGGCGCGGGTGGACTGGCAGCGCGCGCCTTCGGCGCCATCCATTTCCACCGGCAGGCCGATAACCAGCCCGCCCACCTCGTGCTTGTCCATGAGGGCGAACAGTATCTCCACATCCTTGGTGAACTTGGTGCGGCGGACGGTGTCGAACGGGGTGGCGATGGAGCGCAGTACGTCGGACAAGGCAAGACCGACGGTCTTGGTGCCCAGATCCAGGCCCATCAGGCGGGCATGGCGGGGCAGGACGGCGGCGAAATCGGCGATGGAAAGCAGAGGCATGGCGGCAAGGTGCGGCATGACCGCCACCGGCGCAACTTCTTTAACCCTCTCCCATCTCATGGGAGAGGGAAAACAGGTCAGCAGCACTCGTCCTCCAGGCGGCCAAGGGCGGCCAGGCCTTCCTCGTCGTCGTATTCCTGGAACAGTTCCTCGATGTAATAGGTGTGGCTGCAGGCGAGGCAAAGCTCGTCGGCCTTGCGGGCTCCCACCTTGCCGGCCTCGGCCAAGCGCACCTTGAAACGCTCCCACAAGGCGTTGGTCTTGGCGGGATCGGAAATGATGGCGAGCACGCGTTCCACCACGATCTTGGCGTTACCCTCGCAGTCGATGCCGTTATAGGTGATGTAGCGATCGGTCTTCACGTCGATGGTCATCTTCCGGGTTCCTTTGGTGGCGACACCAAATTCCGCAAGATGCGCACGAACGGCAACATGGGATGCACGAACGGCAAGCCCATCGCATAAAGCCCTATGGAAAGTACGTGAATGGCAAGTCCGGCGGCTACAGCGCCAAGCGGCGGCGCACCAGTTCCACCCGGGCGCGGCTGACCGGAACGCGGGCGCCGCCCGGCGCGGCCATGATGATGGCCCAATGGCCCTCGCCCCGGTCAATGGCTTCGGCGTGGCGCAGATTGACGATGTAGGAGCGGTGCACCCGCAGGAAGGTGGCCGGGTCCAGACGGCGTACCAGTTCGGCGAAGGGCAGTTGGCAGAAGCGCTGGCCGTCCACGGTGTGGACGCGGGTGTAATGCCCCTCGGCCTCCAGATAGACCACGTTGCCCACGTCAATAAGGGTGACGCCGGCGCGCGAGCCCACCGGCAGCTTGACCAGCACGTCGTCGGAAGCGGGCGCGCCGCCTTTGCCGAAACTTTCCGGCAGGTGGAAGATCAGGCACCAGCCGGGGCCGCTGGCGGTTTCCACCGTGGTGACACGGGAAATCAGCGAGCCCATGGGCAGGGTCATGGCCATGCCCACCGGCTCGTCCGGCCGGGCGGCGGCGGCGTCCAGCATCCATTGCACCTTGGCCTTGGCGCCTTCGGGATGGATGGACAGCAGGTCGCGTCCGAGGATCGGCCCCGCCACCGGTTCGAGCAGGCGGCGGGCCAGCGGATTGGCCCCCACCACGCGATAATCGGAATCGATCTGCAACACCCCGACCGGAGAGCGTTGCAGCCGGTACTCGAAGCTGCTCATGGCCTTCCCCGGTTGCGGATAGACTGGGCGGGTGTTAACGTCCGCCGACGTCGAAAATAGCAAGTTTTCTTGCAGATTGTCCCAGAGGAACCACATCGCATGTCGCTGGATAAAGCCACCGTGCGCAACATCGCCGAGCTGGCCCGCATCGAGGTCCGCGAGGACGAACTCGACCATCTGGCCGGCGAATTGTCCGGCATCCTGACCTTCGTCGAGCAATTAGCCGAGGTGAACACCGACGGCGTCGAGCCCATGGCGTCCGTGGCCGCCATCACCCTGCCCATGCGCAAGGACGTGGTCACCGACGGTGGCTACGCCCAAGCCGTGTTGGCCAACGCGCCCGACGCCATCCAGGAAGAGGACGGCGGCTTCTTCACCGTTCCCAAGGTGGTCGAATAACATGACCGAACTGACCGATCTGACCATCGCCGACGCGCTTGCCGGCCTCGCCAAGGGCGAGTTCACCGCCGTCGAGCTGACCGAGGCGCACATCAGGGCCATGGCGGCCAAGCGCAGCCTCAACGCCTACATCACCGAGACGCCTGAATTGGCGCAGCAAGAGGCCAAGGCCTCGGACGCGCGCCGCAAGGCCGGTCAGGCCGGGGCGCTGGACGGCATTCCGCTGGGCATCAAGGACCTGTTCTGCACCAAGGGCGTGCCGACCACCGCGGCCAGCCACATCCTGGACGGCTTCAAGCCCCAGTACAGAATCCACCGTCAGCCGGAAGCTGAAGGACGCCGGTTCGGTGACGCTGGGCAAGCTGAACCTGGACGAGTTCGCCATGGGCTCGTCCAATACCACCAGCTATCACGGCAACGTCGTCAATCCGTGGAAGAGCAAGGCCGAGCCGGCCAAGCAGCTGGTCCCCGGCGGTTCGTCGGGCGGTTCGGCGGCGGCCGTGGCGGCGCGCATCGCCATGGGCGCCACCGGTACCGATACCGGCGGCTCCATCCGCCAGCCCGCCGCCTTCTGCGGCATCACCGGCATCAAGCCGACCTATGGCCGCTGCTCGCGCTGGGGCATCGTCGCCTTCGCGTCGTCGCTGGACCAGGCCGGCCCCATGGCCCGCACGGTCAAGGACTGCGCCCTGATGCTGAACGCCATGTCCGGCCACGACCCCATGGACAGCACCTCGGCGCCCGTCCCGGTGCCCGACTTCGCCGCCGCGCTGACCGGCGACATCCGCGGCCTCAAGGTGGGCATTCCCAAGGAATACCGCCCCGAAGGCCTGTCGGACGAGGTCAACAAGGTGTGGGAGCAGGGCATCGCGTGGCTGAAGGCCGCCGGCGCCACCCCGGTGGAGATCAGCCTGCCGCACACCAAGTACGCCCTGCCGACCTATTACATCGTCGCCCCGGCGGAGGCCTCGTCCAACCTGGCCCGCTATGACGGCGTGCGCTTCGGCCTGCGGGTCGAAGGCGGCTCGCTGGACGACATGTACAAGAAGACCCGCGCAGCCGGCTTCGGCAAGGAGGTGCGCCGCCGCATCATGATCGGCACCTACGTGCTGAGCGCCGGCTATTACGACGCCTATTACACCAAGGCGCAGAAGGTCCGCCGCCTGATCGCCGACGACTTCGCCAAGGCTTTCGAAACGGTGGACGTCATCCTGACCCCCACCGCCCCCTCGGCCGCCTTCGGCATCGGCGACAACACCGACGATCCGGTGACCATGTGGCTGAACGACGTGTTCACCATTCCCACCTCGCTGGCCGGCCTGCCCGGCCTGTCGCTGCCGGCGGGCCTGTCCGCCGACGGCCTGCCGCTCGGCCTGCAGCTGATCGGCCGTCCGTTCGACGAGGAAACCGTGTTCAAGGTGGCCGGCGTGATGGAAACCGCCGCCCAGTTTACTGCGGCTCCGGAGGGCGTGTGATGGCGTACGTGATCCAGGGCGACACCTGCGACTGGGAGATCGTCATCGGTCTCGAGGTGCACGCGCAGGTGATCTCCAATTCCAAGCTGTTCTCGGGCGCCTCGACCCTGTTCGGCGGCGAGCCCAACGCCCAGGTCAGCTTCGTCGACGCCGGCTTCCCCGGCATGCTGCCGGTGATCAACGAGACCTGCGTCGAGCAGGCCGTGCGCACCGGCCTGGGCCTCAAGGCCAAGGTCAACCTGAAGTCGGTGTTCGCGCGGAAGAACTACTTCTACGCCGATTTGCCCCAGGGCTACCAGATCAGCCAGTACGACCTGCCGATCATCGGCGAGGGCACCCTGCTGATCGACCTGCCCGACGGGTCCACCCGCCCCATCGGCATCGAGCGCCTGCACCTGGAGCAGGACGCCGGCAAGTCCATCCACGACCAGCATCCCAGCAAGTCGTTCATCGACCTGAACCGCTCGGGCGTGGCGCTGATGGAGATCGTGTCCAAGCCGGACATGCGCTCGCCGGAAGAGGCCGGCGCCTATCTGACCAAGCTGCGCTCGATCCTGCGCTACCTGGGCACCTGCGACGGCAACATGCAGGAAGGCTCCATGCGGTGCGACGCCAACGTGTCGGTCCGCCCGGTGGGCAGCACCGAACTGCGCACCCGTTGCGAGATCAAGAACGTCAATTCGATCCGCTTCGTCCAACAGGCCATCGAATACGAGGCCCGGCGGCACATCGACGTCTATGAGAGCGGCGGCGAGATCAAGCAGGAAACCCGCCTGTTCGATTCCGCCAAGGGCGAGACCCGTTCCATGCGCAGCAAGGAACACGCCCACGATTACCGCTACTTCCCCGACCCCGACCTGCTGCCGCTGGTCATCACCCAGGACTTCGTCGACGGCATCAAGGTTACCTTGCCCGAACTGCCCGACGAGAAGAAGGCCCGCTTCATGAGCGAGTACGGCCTGAACTCGTACGATGCCGGCGTGATGGTGGCGGAAAAGGACTCGGCCGCGTTCTTCGAGACCGTAGCCAAGGGCCGTGACGGCAAGACCGCCGCCAACTGGGTCATGGGCGATTTCTTCGCCACCATGAACTCGAAGCCCGAGTACACCTGGGACAACCCGCCGGTGACCGCCGAGAACCTCGGCGCCATGATCGACCTGATCAAGGACGGCACGATCTCGACCCGCCTGGCCAAGGACGTCTTCATCTTCATGGTGGAGACCGGCAAGGACCCGGCCACCATCGTCGAGGAAAAGGGCCTGAAGCAGGTCACCGACACCGGCGCCATCGAGAAGGCCATCAACGATGTCTTCGCCGCCAACCCCGACAAGGTGGCCGAGGTGAAGGCCGGCAAGGACAAGCTGATCGGCTGGTTCGTCGGCCAAGTGATGAAGGCGACCCAGGGCAAGGCCAACCCCGGCATGCTCAACGAGTTGATCGCCAAGAAGTTCAAGGAATAACCCGGCCCGCCGGGGCGTACACCATCGGAAAGGCCGGGAGCCACCGCTCCCGGCCTTTTTCATTGGCAAGCGCCTGACGATCGTCAAGGCTCCGGCCCGCCCCCGGGTGCAAGGTATGCGGGAACCAATTCCGTTCTGGAGCCGCAAGATGAACGCCCACGCCGTTGCCCCTTCCGCCCTTACCCACGTTACCGCCATCGCCATGGGGCTTGCCGCCCTGAGCATTGGGACGGTGACCTTGATCGGCGGCACGGGATTGATGATGTGGGTATTCGGCCTCTGATCCTTGCGATCTCCTCCATGAACCTATAGCCCCCGCTTCGGCGGGGGTTTTTTTAGGCCATGTCAGCGAAAGCTGTAGGTGCCCTGCACTAGGTGGATTCGTCATGGCCGGGCTTGACCCGCTCATCCACGCGCCAGCGGCGGGGCCAACGCGGACGGAGCCGCGTGGATGCGCGGATCAAGTCCGCGCATGACGACTGTTTTTGGGGCGAAAAATCGTCAATACGTCACCAATGCCGAACCGCAGTGACCACCAACAGCCTTTGCTGACATTCCTTTTTTATGCCTTGCCGCTAGCCTCGCCGCCCCGCTGAAGGTACGGTGGCGCCGCCGAGGCCGCCTTGTTACTAATGGCACCCTGGCGGGTTCGCTCGGCGGGCTTGCATCTCTGTAATATAACTGTCACAAACACGCCCTCTGCTTGCCATCAGCGGCGGGCACAAATGGACCCATGCCTAAAGAAAGCGCCAAGAAGATTCTGGTCCAGTATGCGGCCCTGCCCTACCGCATCGAGGACGGCCACCCCCTGGTCCTGCTGGTCACCTCCCGCGAGACCAGACGGTGGATTCTGCCCAAAGGCCAGCCGGAGCGCAAACTGGCGGCCCATCAGGTGGCCGAGGCCGAGGCCTACGAGGAAGCCGGCCTGATCGGCACCGTCTTCAAGACGCCGTTCGCCCAATTCGACAGCATCAAGCGCCTGAAGAACGGCCGCGAGATGCCCTGCGTGGTGCGGGTCTACCTGCTGGAAGTGGCCCACCAGCTGGCCGCCTGGCCGGAAAAGGACGAGCGCGAGCGCCGCTGGATGTCGCCCGGCGAGGCCGCCCTGATGGTGGGCGAACCGGGGCTGGTGCGCGTGCTGCTGGATTTCGGCGGCCGCTTCGACTGATCCGAGCAACCCGCTCCACGTCTCAACCCGCACTCCCCATGCGAAGGGCGAGACGCGCCCCGACCCATTGTGATATGACAATTGCGTTACACTCGATGGGGTTTCCATGGCCTTGAACTTCATTCGCTCCCTGATGCCGAGGGAGGAACGTTTCGTTGCCAATTTCACCGCCCATGCCGACCGGCTGGTGGCCGCCTCCAGCGCGCTGATCGCCATGATGCAGGCGGGGCCCGACCAGCGCGAGGCGCGTTTCGCCGACGTGCGCGACATCGAATCCCAGGCCGACACCATCGCCCGCGAGACGCTGGTGGCGCTGCACCGCGCCTTCATCACGCCGTTCGACCGCTCGGACATCCATGCGCTGATCACCGCCCAGGACGACACCCTCGACCTGATCGAGGACGTGGGCCGCCATTCCCTGCTCTACCGCATCGACGTGTTCAGCCCCCGCATGCTGGAACTGGCCGGCCTGATCGAGGACGGCGCCAAGCTGCTGGCCGAGGCCATTCCGCTGCTGACCGACGTGAACCGCAACGTGGGCCGCATCAACGTGCTGTGCGAGAAGGTAGGCCAGATCGAAAGCGACGCCGACCGCGTGCTGCACCAGGGCTTGTCCGAGCTGATCGCCGAACGCCCCGAAACCATCGTCTTCCTGGGCCACAAGGAGGTCTACGAGATGCTGGAGGCGGTCACCGACCGCTGCGACGACGTCGCCGACCTGATCGAAGGCATCCTGCTGGACCACGTATAGGCCGCCCCGTCCATGGACGCCGTAACCCTCAGCCTTCCCGCCCTGGTGGCGATCATCGCCGTCGCCCTCGCCTTCGACTTCATCAACGGGCTGCACGACGCCGCCAATTCCATCGCCACCGTGGTGTCCACCCGCGTGCTGCCGCCGTCCTGGGCGGTGGGCTGGGCGGCGTTCTTCAATTTCATCGCCTTCCTGTTCTTCGGCCTGCACGTGGCCAAGACCATCGGCACCGGCATCGTGCAGCCGTCGGTGATCGACCCCTTCGTCATCCTGGCGGCGCTGATGGGCGCCATCGGCTGGAACCTGTTCACCTGGTGGCTGGGCTTCCCGTCGTCGTCGTCCCACGCCCTGATCGGCGGACTGGCAGGCGCCGGCATCGCCAAGGCGGGCACGGGCGGACTGGCCACCGAGGGCTTCATCAAGACCAGCGTGGCCATCGTGGGCTCGCCGGTCACCGGCTTCATCCTCGCCATCTTCATGATGGCGTTGCTGTCCTGGGCGCTGCGCCGGGCCACGCCCTTCCTGGTGGACCGCAAGTTCCGCCACCTCCAACTGGTGTCCGCCGCGCTGTACTCGCTGGGCCATGGCGGCAACGACGCCCAGAAGACCATGGGCATCATCGCCGTGCTGCTGTACAGCCAAGGCTATCTGGGTGGCGAGTTCCACGTGCCGTTCTGGGTGATCATCGCCTCGCAGCTGGCCATGGGCATGGGCACGCTGATGGGCGGCTGGCGCATCGTCAGGACCATGGGGTCGAAGATCACCGACCTGAAGCCGTTCCAGGGCTTCTGCGCCGAGACCGCCGGCGCCGCCACCCTGTTCGGCGCCACCTTCATGGGCATCCCGGTCTCCACCACCCACACCATCACCGGCGCCATCGTCGGCGTCGGCTCCGCCCGCCGCGCCTCGGCCGTACGCTGGGGCTTGGCCGCCAACATCGTCTGGGCCTGGATCTTCACCATCCCCGCCGCCGGCGCCGTCGGCTGGGTCAGCTACTGGGCTATCGCGCTGGCCCATTGAACGACAGCTGCCGAGCCTTCATACGAATTCGGCGAGGGCGGGGTTGTTCCCGCCCTCGTCCTTTTTCACAGCCGGTTGACCGCGCGGGCCACCGCCATCAACGCCGCCATGGTGACGCTGGCGTCCCGGGCGGCGCCGTGGACCAGCCCCTGGGGCCCGGCCACCGCCACGTAGCTGGCGGCCTGGGCTTCCGAGCCCTGGCCGACGGCGTGCTCGTGGTAGTCCTTCACCTGCACCTTCACCCCCAAATCCTTTTCCAGGGCATGGACGAAGGCGTCGACCGGGCCGGCGCCGGAACCGGAGATGGTGCGCTCGGCCCCCTGCCAGCGCACGGTAGCGGTCAGCGAGCGGGCGCCCTTGCCGGCCGGCACGGTGGAATAATCCACCACCTCCAGCTTGCCCGGCCCCAGATAGGTACGCTCGAAGAAGACGTAGATTTCCTCCGGGCTCAGTTCCCGCCCCTCACGGTCGGCCACCTGCTGCACCACCCGGGCGAATTCCGCCTGCATGGCCTTGGGCAGTTCCAGACCGTGGTCGCGCTCCAGCACATAGGCGACGCCGCCCTTGCCCGACTGGCTGTTGATGCGGATCACCGCCTCGTAGGTCCGGCCCACGTCGGCCGGATCGATGGGCAGGTAGGGCACCTCCCACACCGCGTCGTTGGCCTTCTTGCGGGCGGAGAAGCCCTTCTTGATGGCGTCCTGGTGCGAACCGGAGAAGGCGGTGTAGACCAGTTCGCCAGCATAGGGATGGCGCTGGTGTACGGGCAGGCCCGTGCATTCCTCCGCCACCTGACGGATGGAGTCGATGTTGGACAAATCCAGGCCGGGATTGACGCCCTGGGTGAACAGGTTCAGGGCCAGGGTGCAGACGTCCACGTTGCCGGTGCGCTCGCCATTGCCGAACAGGGTGCCCTCGACCCGGTCGGCCCCGGCCATCACCGCCAGTTCGGCCGCCGCCACGCCGGTGCCGCGGTCGTTGTGCGGGTGTACCGACAAGATCAGGTTCTCGCGCCCCTTCACCGTGCGGCCGAACCACTCGATGACGTCGGCATAGATGTTGGGGGTGCTCATCTCCACCGTCGCCGGCAGGTTGACGATCATTCTGCGGCCGGGCGCGGCACCCCAGGCCTCGGCCACCGCCTCGACGATCTCCACGGCGAATTCCGGCTCGGTGCCGGTGAAGCTTTCCGGGCTGTACTGGAACACCACCTCGCCGTCCTTGCGCGCCGCCGACAATTCCCGCACCAGCCGCACACCGCCCAGGGCCAGGTCGATACAGCCCTGGCGATCGAAGCCGAACACCACCCGGCGCTGTACCTCCGAGGTCGAGTTGTAGAGGTGGACGATGGCCTTCTTGGCCCCTTCCAGCGCCTCGAAACTGCGGCGGATCAGATCCTCGCGCGACTGGGTCAGGATCTGGATGGTGACGTCGTCGGGGATGTGCCCGCCCTCGATCAGATGGCGGATGAAATCGTAATCGGTCTGCGAAGCGGCGGGGAAGCCCACCTCGATTTCCTTGAAGCCCATGCGCACCAGGGTATTCCACAGGCGCATCTTGCGCTCGGTATCCATGGGGTCGATCAGGGCCTGGTTGCCGTCCCGCAGATCGACGCTGCACCAGATGGGCGGCTGGGCGATCACCGCGTCGGGCCAGCGGCGATCGGCCAATTTGATGGTGGGATAGGGACGGTACTTGGATTGGGCGTCGGTCTTCATGGCGCCGAAACTCCTTGGTCGAATGGTCTGCTGCGGCAAAATGGCGCGGCCCGCTCACGGCCGCCGGACGCCCGCGCGGGCGATCAGCTCCGGCGACCGCCGCTTAGTCGCAGCAGTTCACCCCGCGCACGGATGGCGGCAGTGGAACGGCTCGGACCGAAGACGATAATGGGAAACATGATACCTGACCCTGAAAAACCCTGGCTGCAATGCGCGTACGCGAAACCCCGGCGTCGAGTTACGACACCGGGCCGGTAAGCAGCAGCAGGGCGAAGGTCTTGGTCATCATGGAAGAAACGATGCCAGAGCCGAGCCCCCCTCGTCAACCATGGCGACAAGGATTATGTTTAAGGCCACCCACAAGGGAGGATAAGGATGATCGACCTGTACACCTGGGGCACCCCCAACGGCCGCAAGGCCTCCATCATGCTGGAAGAGGTGGGGCTGCCCTATGCGGTGCATCCTGTCGACATCTCCAAGGGCGACCAGTTCACCCCGGACTTCGTGGCGATCAATCCCAATTCGAAAATTCCCGCCATCGTCGACCAGGACGGTCCCGGCGGCAAGCCGCTGGCGGTGTTCGAATCGGGCGCCATCCTCATCTATTTGGCGGAGAAGACCGGCCGCTTCCTGCCCGCCGACCCGGTAGGCCGTTATACCGTGCTGGAATGGCTGATGTTCCAGATGGGCGGCGTCGGCCCCATGTTCGGCCAGAACCACCACTTCCGCCGCTTCGCCCCCGAACAGATCCCCTACGCCATCGAGCGCTACACCAAGGAGACCAAGCGCCTGTATGGCGTGCTGGACACGCGCCTAGGCCAGACGGAATACGTGGCCGGGGCCTATTCCATCGCCGACATGGCCATTTTCCCGTGGTGCCAACGCGCCGATTGGCAAGGGGTGGACCTGGCCGCCGAGTTCCCGAACGTCAAGCGCTGGTACGATTCCATCGCCGCCCGCCCGCAAGTGCAAAAAGGAATGAGCGTTCCGGGTTGACGCCCGCAACCCACTCCGCTAGAAACGTCCGTCCAGCCACGGACCTACCGTGACACCGGCCCTGCGGAGGGATGGGTGAGTGGCTGAAACCAACGGTTTGCTAAACCGTCGTACAGGGTAAACCTGTACCGCGGGTTCGAATCCCGCTCCCTCCGCCACTTTCGCTCCGGTTCGCCCAGCTAGTGGGCTTTCGCTCGTCCACGGTGTTTACGCTTCAACACCCAGTCGGGCACGCTCGATACCCAGGCCCACTCATCGACGATTGCGCAGCAATTGCGGGCAGGCGCCCGTCTGTTTGCGCATCTTTTCCGCCATTCGTGTGCCTCAGCAGAGAGGGGCGATGACGAATCGCTAGCGGGTCCGGTGTGGATTCGCCGTTCCCCCCGTCATATGTTGGACATCCGAACGCCTTGCCGGCGCCGGGGTCCGGGGCCTGCCCAGCGTGCCGTGAGAGCGCCTGTGATGACTTTTCTCGCCGACCTGCATGTGCATTCCAAATATTCCCGCGCCACCAGCCGGGACCTCGACCTGGAGCACCTCGCCTGGTGGGCGGCGCGCAAGGGCATCGCCGTGGTCGCCACCGGTGATTGCGTGCATCCGGCTTGGCTGGCCGAGATGCGCGACAAGCTGCGGCCCGACGGCGGCGGGTTGTTCCGCCTGAAGCCCGAGATCGAGGCCGAGGTGGCGAAAACCCTGCCCCCTGCCTGCCGGCAGCCGGTGCGGTTCATGCTGTCGACGGAAATCTCGACCATCTACAAGAAGGGCGACAAGACCCGCAAGGTCCACCACCTGATCTACGCCCCGGCCATCGACGCGGCCGAGCAACTGGCGGCGCGGCTGGCCCGGATCGGCAACATCGCCTCCGACGGCCGGCCGATCCTCGGTCTCGATTCACGCGATCTGCTGGAGGTAACGCTGGAATCGGACCCCGGTTCCTATCTGGTGCCGGCCCATATCTGGACCCCGTGGTTCGCCGCGCTGGGCTCGCAATCCGGATTCGATTCCATCGCCGAATGCTATGGCGACCTCGCCCATCACGTCTTCGCGGTGGAAACCGGGCTGTCCTCCGACCCGGCGATGAACTGGCGGGTCTCGTCCCTCGACCGCTACCGGCTGGTTTCCAATTCCGACGCCCACTCACCGGCCAAGCTGGGGCGCGAGGCCACCCGGTTCTCCTGCCCGCCCGACTATTTCGCCATCCGCCGGGCGCTGGAAAGCGGCGACGGCTATGGCGGCACGGTGGAGTTCTTTCCCGAGGAGGGCAAATACCACATGGACGGCCACCGCGCCTGCGCGGTGCGGTTGGACCCCAGGGAAACCCTGGCGCTGGGTGGCCGCTGTCCGGTCTGCGGCCGTCCCGTCACCGTGGGGGTAGCGCACCGGGTGGAGGCGCTGGCCGACCGCGCCGAGGCCGTGCCGCCGCCGACCGCCGGCACGGTGGACAGCCTGGTCCCCCTACCGGAAATCCTGGCCGAGCCTGCTGGGCAGCGGCGCCGCCTCGCAAGGGGTGGCGCGCGCCTACGACCGGATCATCGCCGAACTGGGGCCGGAGTTGTCCGTGCTCGGCGAAGTGCCGGTCGAAGACGTCGCCCGCGCCGATTCCCTGCTCGGCGAGGCGGTGGCGCGCCTCAGGGCGGGCACGGTGATCCGGCAGGCGGGCTACGATGGCGAATACGGCGTCATCCGCCTGTTCGAGCAGGGCGAACTGGACCGCCTCACCAAGGGCGGGTTGCTGTTCGACGCCCCGGCGGCGGCACCGCGGACCCGGACCGCCCGCGCCGCCGCGCCGGACGAGGCGGCGGCCCCGTCGGCGCCGCCTGCTTCGGCGCCGGCTCCCGCGCCCTCCGGCCGCGCCGGCATCCTTGCCGCGCTCGATGCCGATCAGGCCCACGCTGCCGAACTGGTCGACGGACCGCTGGCGGTGATCGCCGGCCCGGGCTCGGGCAAGACGCGCATGCTGACCCATCGCATCGCCCATCTGGTGGTGGAACGCGGCGTGCCGGCCACTGCCTGCCTTGCTGTCACCTTCACCCGCCGTGCGACCGAAGAACTGCGCAGCCGGCTGGCCGCCCTGCTGCCGGCCCGGAAAAGAGAAGTGGCGGTGCACAGTTTCCATTCGCTGGGCCTTGCCCTGCTGCGCGAACACGGCGCCGCCCTGGGTCTCGCCCCCGGGTTCCGCATCGCCGATGTGGCCGAGCGCCAGGCGGCGCTGGCCGCCGCCCTCGGCATCTCCGCGAGCCGCGCGGGGCGGCTGGTCAAGGCCGTCTCGGTGCTGAAACGGACCGGCATGGCCGGGGAGGGCGAGGAGCGGGAGGCGCGCGAGGCGCTCGCCCGGCTGGGCCGCGAGCAGGGGATGGGTGGATTTCGACGATCTGGTCGGCCTCGCCGTGGACCTGCTGGAGCGGGACGAAGAGATCGCGGCGCGGTGGCGGGGACGCTTTACCCATATCCTGGCCGACGAGTTCCAGGACATCGACGAGGGGCAGTACCGCTTGCTGCGCCTGCTCGCCGGCACCGCCGGTAATCTGTGCGTCATCGGTGACCCGGACCAGGCGATCTACGGCTTCCGCGGCGCCGATTCCACCTGCTTCGAGCGGTTCGCGCGGGACTTCCCGCACAGCCGCACGGTGCGGCTGGCACGCAACTACCGCTCCACCGGCACCATCGTCGCCGCCTCCTCCGCCCTCATGGGCCGTCCAACCGCCGACGGCGCGGTCAGGTCGATGGGCGAACCCATCCTGCTGCACGCGACCGCCACCGAACGCGAGGAGGCGGAGTTCGTCGCCGCAACCCTCGAGGAACTGATGGGCGGCCACGACATGCTGGCCGCCAACCGGGGCAAGATCGGCAGCGGACCGTTCGGCTTCGCCGATTTCGCCGTCCTCTATCGCACCGACGGCCAGTCGGCGGCACTGCGCGAGGCCTTCGACCGGGCGGGAATTCCGTTCGGCAAGAGCACGCCCGCCCCCATCGCCGACCATCCCGGCGTGGCGGCGATCCTGGCGGCGCTGAAAGAGGGCGGTGACCTGCCGGGGCGCCTGTCCGCCGCCGCCGAGGCGGCGCGGATGGCCGGTGCGGCGGATGCGGCGCAGCTTGCCGAGGCGAAGGGATGGCTGGCGGCACTGGCCGCCGCTCCGGACGTGGACGGCGACGAGAACCGGCTGCGGGAACAGGTGCTGCTCGCCACCGAGGCCGATTTCCGCGACGCCCGGGCCGACCGGGTGTCGCTGATGACCATGCACGCGGCCAAAGGGTTGGAATTTTCCGTGGTGTTCGTGGTCGGCCTGGAAGACGGGCTGACCCCCTTCTCCTTCCCGGGCGCCGATGGGAATGACGAGGCGGCGGGCGAGGAGCGGCGGCTGTTCTACGTGGCCATGACCCGTGCCAAGGAACGGCTGTTCCTCACCCGCACGGCGGAACGGTTTCACCATGGCAAACCGCGCACCCTGCCGCCGTCACCGTTCCTGGACGACATTCCGGGGTCCCTATGCACCCGCCGCACCCCGGCCGGCCGCATGCGGCGGCCCCAGCAATACAGCCTGTTTTGAGCCCCCCCCCGGGGCGCCCGCCGGACCTCGGCGGCCAACGCCTCACCCTTTCAGGTTGACCTCCACCAGCACGCTGTCCGCCTCGAACACCGCCTCATGCCACGCATGGGCACGAAGCCGCACCACACTTCCCGGCGTCAGCGGGAAGGTGCCGTCGGCAGTGGTGAGAATAACCCTGCCTTCCAGCACCAGGATGAACTCCTCGTGCTCATGGTGGTGGCGAGGGGCGGTCGTGCCGGCAGGCACGGCCACCCGTTTCAGGTCGGCGCCCTCGCCGGGAAACAGGGTGCGGCGGACGGCGTTGGTTTCCTCAGCCGGCAGATCGTCCCAGCGGCACACGACGGTTTCGTCTCCCAGGATGCTCCAGGCGCATCCTAGCGTCCCGGGGCGGCCTTACCTCTGCGGCTTGTGGAAAAAGGGCCGTGGTCCGGTCAAGCCACTTGGGGCTGAGTGCGGATTTCCGCCTTCCCGTCCGCCACCGCCGCCGGCAGGGTGCAGACGAAGCGGGTGCCGCCTTCGGCCAGGGGTTCGGCGCGGATGGTTCCACCGTGGCGCTCGACGATGCGGCGGCAGATGGCCAGGCCGATGCCGCGGCCGGAATACTGGCCGCCAGTATGCAGGCGGCGGAAGATCATGAAAATTTCGTCCGCCCGCTCGGGATCAATGCCGATGCCGTTGTCGCTGATGCGGAACTCCACCATGTCGCCCTGCGGCACCCAATCCAGGCGGATCTGCGGGACCACGTCGGGGCGGCGGAACTTGACGGCGTTGCCCAGGATATTCTGGAACAGCAGCATCAACTGGATCTGATCGCCGTGCACGGCGGGCAGCGGCGGGATGGCGATCTCGGCCCCCGACTGGCGCACCGCGTCGCCCAGGTTGTCGAGCGCCGCCTGCACCACCGGCCCCATGTCCACGTTCCGGAAGGCCTGCCCTTTGGCGTCGATGCGCGAGAAGTCCAGCAAGCCCTGGATCTGCATGGACATGCGCTTGCCGCCCTCGACGATGAAGTCGATGAACTGGTCGGCGTCCTCGCCCAGCTTGCCCTTGTAGCGCTTCTCCAGCAATTGGGCGAAACCGACCACAGTACGCAACGGCTCCTGCAGATCGTGGGAAGCGATGTAGGCGAAACGCTCCAGGTCGGTGTTGGAGGCGGCCAGTTGGTTGATGGTGTGGCGCAGTTCGTCCTCGCGCCGCCAAATGGTCTCGGCCATGGCGACGAAGGCCTGCTCGACCCGGGCGATCTCGCGCGCCGGCTGATCCAGCGGGGCGATCTCGCGCCTGCCCTTGCGCAGTTGCTCCACCGCCTCGCCCAGTTGCAGGAAATCGGCGGTGAGCCGCCGCGATATCCACAAGGCACAGACGGTGCCCACCACGATGGCCGAGAGGATGTAGAAAATGCCCTCGACCAGCGTGGAGTGGATGTTGGCGATCTCCTCCTGCTGGTCCAGCGCCACGCGGGCCCAGCCGATCACCCGGTCCTGCGCCATCACCGGCATGGCGACCTCGACCATGCGGGCGGTTTCAACCACCGTGCGCAACGCGGGCGCCCCCGACAGGATGTCCATGCTGGTGGGGTCGGAGACGTAGAAGCCGATGCGGTCGCGGTCGGTATGGGCCAGCACCTGACCGCGCGGATCCACCACCATGGCATACAGGAGGTGGGGATGGCTGCGCAGCGAGCGCACCACCTCGGACAGGCCGCGCACGTCGTCGGCCAGCACCCACGACACCGAATTGACGGCGATCACCCGGGCCAGGCCAGTGGCACGGGTGTGGCTCTGCCCCTTCAGGAAGACCATCTGCCGGTGCACCAGGTCGGCCACGAACAAAGTCATCAGCACCGCATGCACCACGGCGATGCTGACCACCAGCCGGCGGCGGATGGACCCGGCCAGCAACTCGCGGCTTTTCGCCCGGAAGAGTCCCCACCAGCTCATGGCAGCGCCACCTCGCGAACGGTCTGGCTGAAGGTGCGCAGGAACTGCTGCACCGGTTCGTAGGTGGCGCCGTCGGCCGCCTCGAACCCGGCCACCAGCATATGGTCGAGCACCCGGCGCCCCTCGGGGGCGTCACGCATGCCGGCCAGGATTTCCCGCAGCCGCCCCACCAGCTCGGGCGGCACGTCGTCGCGCGCCACCCAGCCGTTGTTGGGCAGGCTGGGGGTTTCCCACCGCACCGTCAGTTCGGCCGCCTTGGCCGGCTCGTCCCGCTGGAAGCGGGCCCAGGCCAGCGGCCAGGTGGTGCCCGCCGCCGCCTTGCCCAGGAAGACGTTGAGGATGGCCGATTCCTCGGAGCCCACGTAGCGGTTGTCCAGGTCCTTGCCGACGTCCAGCCCATGGCGGCGGAAGAAGTCCTGGGGCAGCAGGGTGGAGGCCAGGGCGCTGTTGGCGGGATAGCTGACAGCCTTGCCCTTGAGGTCGTCCACCTCGCGCACCGGGCTGTCGCGGCGGACCAGGATCAGGCCGCGGAACTGGGCGTCGTCGCTCATCTTGGCGAAGATACGGTAGCCGTTGGGCACCGCCATCACCGTCTGGTACGGGTTGGCCAGGGCGAAGTCGAGGTTGCGGTAATACAGTTTCTGCTCGAAGGATTCGTAGTCCCGCGACGCCTCCAGCTTGAGCTTGGCCCCTTCCAGCCGGGCATTCACGTAGTCCACCAGCGGCTGATAGACGGCGAACAGGGTTTCCGGCGTGGCGAACGGACAACTGATCCGGTAGCTGCGTTCCGTCGCCGCCGACTTGATGGTGTAGGTGGGATGGTAGTCCTGCGTGCCGCTGTCGTCGCAGCCCGGCAGGGATAACGCCAAGAGGACGACCCCCAGCAATCGGCGGACTGAGCCCCCAAGTCGAACCATTTCACTACTCCCTGTAGTGAAGTTTTCCCCTTTCACCGGAGGAGCGCAACCAATTATCGCCATCGCCGGCACCGGACAGCTTTGCGGAGAATGCGCATCGGCGACGAAGGCCATGGCGCAACGCCCGGTTTTTGCGCAAGATACGGACAACAATCGCCCGGGCTCGCGCGGCCGGGGGCGGCGAAAAGCGGAGGCGCGCGGAATGAAGGGGTGGATCGGCGCGGTCCTGACGGCGGCAGCGTTCTGGCTGGGGGGAAGCCAGGTCCTGTGGGCCGAGGAGAGGGTCTCCCAGGAACAGGTGGTGGCCTTCGTCGACAAGATGCTGGCCCATATCGAGGCGGTGGGCGAAGAGCAGGCCTTCGCCGATTTCAGCAACGTCAAGGGCCCCTGGATCCAGGGCGAGCTTTATCCCTTCTGCCACTCGCTGGCCGGCATCAACGTGGCCCACGGCGGCAATCCCAACATGGTGGGCAAGGGCGGCGTGCTGGACATCCGCGATCCCGACGGCCGCTACGTCAACCGGCTGATCTTCGAAAAGGTGCTGAACGACGGCAAGGGCTGGGTGGAATACAAGTGGCCCAACTCCATCACCAAGAAGATCGAGATGAAGGACGTCTACTCGGTCCTGGTGCACAACAAGTACATCTGCGGCTCCGGCCGCTACAAATAGCGGGCACGGGCGAAATCCCCAGTGAAAACCGCCAGCGGTTGCATTATCGTTCCTGCGCGCGCCGGCTTGCCGCCGGCCCACCACGACCCCAGGGGAGAAGCTTTGACCATGCGCCGTCTGATGACCGTGGCCGCCGCCGCGCTGAGCCTGAGTGCCTGCCAGACCGTCCAGAACACCGCCGGCACCCCCACCACCTACAACGATCCCGGCACCCTGGGGCCGGTCAAGGGCGTGGGCATCGAAAGCCAGGACATCATCAGCATGACCGACCAGATGATGCGCGACATGCTGACCGAGCCGCGCCTGGGCAATGCCGCCACCCCGCCGAACGTCATCATCGACGGCGAGTACTTCGTCAACGAGAGCTCGTCGCGCATCAACCGCAATTCCATCACCGACCGCCTGCGCGTCGGCCTGCAGCGCGCCGCGCAGGGCCGCATGCAGTTCGTCGGCCGCCACTACGCCAACATGGTCCAGGCCGAACGCAACCTGAAGCGCCAGGGCGTGGTCGACCAGGGCAAGAATCCCGCCGCCCAGGCCCAGAAGGGCGGCGACTACCGCCTGGGTGGCCGCATCACCTCGCTGGATGCGCGCGACGCCAAGTCGGGCATGACCCAGCGCTATACCCAGATCGTGTTCGAGATGGCCGACCTGGAGAGCGGCGAGATCGTGTGGAGCGGCATCTACGAGTTCTCCAAGGCGGCTACCGACGATGTGATCTATCGCTAGGCGAGGACCTTCATGCTCCCCGCCGCCCGCATGGCCCGGCTGACCGGCGCGACCGCGCTGGCCGCGGCCCTTGCCGCCTGCCAGACCACCCGCGAACAGGAAGCCCAGGTCAAGCCCGAGGTCGCCAGCGCCTATCTGGCCGACAAGCCGGCCGAGCTGAAGAAGCATTTCATGGTCAGCCTGTCCCAGGGCAAGCGCAACCAGGTGCTCAACGACATGCGGCTTGGGTTGGCGAGCATGGAACTGGGCAAGACCGCCCTGGCCGAGGAACTGTTCGACGACGCGCTGGGCAACATCGAGACGGTCTACGCCGACAATCCCGATGCCGCCAAGGCACGCGAGCTGTTCACCAGGGAGCAGGCCAAGGACTTCAAGGGCGAGCCCTACGAGCGCGCCATGGCCTATTACTACCGCGGGCTGCTGTACCTGCGGGCCGGCGATTACGACAACGCCCGCGCCAGCTTCAAGGGCGGCTTCATCCAGGATTCCTTCGCCGAGGAAGACCAGAACCGCGCCGATTTCGGCCTGCTGCAATTCCTGCAGGGCTGGGCCTCCCGCTGTCGCGGCAACACGGTGACCGCCGAAGAGGATTTCAAGGAATTCGCCGCCATCAACGGCGCCTTCCCCTTGCCCGGCAAGACCGACAGCGTGCTGGTGCTGGCCGAGACCGGCAGCGCCCCGGTCAAGTACAGCCAGGCCGATGCCGGCAGTTCCGTCCCCAAGTTCCTGAAGTTCCGCCGGGCCAGCGCCACCGAAACGGCGAGGCTGACCGTGACCGAGCCGGTAGCCCCGCCGCCCCCGCCCAAGAAGGGCGACAAGGCGGCACCGGCGACGGCGGCCAAGGAAGCCACCCGCACCACGGCGCTGCCCCAGTTGGAGGACGTCTATTTCCAGGCCTCCACCCGGGGCGGCCGCGAGTTCGACAGCCTGCTGGCCGGCAAGGCCCAGTTCAAGGACGTCACCAACACGGTGGGCAACGTGGCCCTGATCGGTGCGGCCGCCGCCGCCGGCTACGCCGCCAACACCAACGACAGGAAGCAGCAGCGCGACGCCGCCGCGGCCGCCGGCATCCTGCTGCTGGCGGGCCTGGTGGCCAAGGGCGTGTCCGAGGCCACCGAGGCCGAGGCCGACATCCGCTACTGGGACAACCTGCCCGACCGCATCCACGCCGCCACCCTGGCGCTGCCCGCATCGGTCAACGGCCTGTCGGTGGACTTCCTGGCCTCGGACGGTTCGCTGCTGCGCACCCGCGAGGTGGCGATCACCCGCGCCGGCGCCTGCGGCCTGGCCTGGGTGCGTGGCGAGAACGCCCTGCCGGCCAATCCGCGCGCGCCCTACAGCGCGCCCAGGGAAACCATGTACGCACCGGTGGTGATCCCGCCGAAGCCCTCGGAAGGCGGCAGCGCCCTGCCCGGCGACAAGCCGGCGGAATACGCGCCGAAGACCGAGCCCAATTCCAAGTCCTGACGCCCAAGGGGAACCAGACCATGAAGACCGCGTTCGCAGTTCTTGCCGGCTTGGCCGGGATCGCCGCCCTGGCCGGCTGCGCCCAGGTGCAGGAGCCGGCGCCCATCTGCAACATGGCCGGCATCGCCGCCCAGCGCCAATTGGTGGCGCTGCCCGCCGCCGCTCCCGGCGAACCGTCGCCGCTGCTGGAAATGCCGTTGAACTCGGTGTCCATTACCGACTTCACCGTCGTCAACAAGCTGTACGTGCGCCAGGTCAACGCCCAGCGCACCCCCACCGGCACGGTCAAGGTGGTCAGCCAGATCATCAACTGCACCGACTATCCGCTCAACGTCGAGGCCCGCACCCAGTTCTACGACCAGGCGCAAGGCCCGTCGGAACCGGTGAGCGCATGGAAACGCCTTAATCTCGCCCCACGGACGTTGAATACTTACAGCAGAATCTTCCATCGGCACCCGCAACGTGCAGTACTACATGGTGGAAGTGAAGGAGACCCGCTGATGCGTTTCCGCCGCCTCGCCCTCGCGGCCGTCGCCGCCGGAACCCTGCTTCCCGCCGCCGCGACGGCCCAGACGGCCGGCGGCGTGCCACCCTACGAGCCGCCCGCGCCGGTGGGTCCGCCGGTACGCGACGGCGAGATGATGGCCAAGGCCAGGAAGACCGGCGAGGCTGCCGGCGCCTTCGCCGAGCAATCGGCCACCGTCGCCAGCTTCGCCGATTCCTATCGCCGCAACGGCAAGCCCCGGCTGGCGCTCTACTGGAACCGGCAACTGTCGGAGGCGCTGTCCGACTGGTATTCCGACGTGCGGGTGGTCAATTCCAGCCAGACCAACTCCACCATGTCCGGCGAGTTCAACCTGAACCAGTCGAGCAGCAGCCAGAACAGCCTGGAGATCCAGCGCCGCGTCCAGGACCAGCGGCGCGGCATGACCAGCGAGAGCTTCGAATGGGAATTCCAGGAAGCCTTCCTGGCCCCGTTCCTGGAGGCCGGCGCCACCATCGTCGACCGCGGCGCCATGATGCGCCTGACCGCCGCCGACCAGCCCACCTCCAGCGAGAAGACCATCGAGGTGAAGGGCCTCCAGGGCAAGGCCGACTACCTGCTGGAAATCCTGGTTTCGCCCAACTGGAAGTCGTCCACCGGCTACGAACTGCGCACCCGCATCCTGGACGTGAAGACCGGCGCCATCGTCGCCATGGTCAACTCCAAGAACCTGAAGGAATGGAACCCGGAAAAGGCGGTGCTGGCCACCGACAAGGGTTTCGTCGATCCGCGCGACGCCGAGGACGAGGACGAGAGCTTCGGCCCCCAGGGCGAAGACAAGTACCGCGCCACCGCCTCGGGCTTCGAAAGGCGCCGCAAGCCGCCCAAGTTGTCCAAGATCGCCCAGAACCTGGCCTACAACACCATGACCGGCCTGATGCGCCAGTGGAAGTGATGACGCCCCTTTTCCGTCATGCTCGGGCTTGACCCGGGCATCCACGCGGAAGCCGCCGGGCAAAGTGTTCGCCACAAGCACGTGGATGGCTGGGTCGAGCCCGGCCATGACGCACGAGGTGGAAGGATGACAATAATGAAGACGTTTCTCCCGCTCCTGCTCGCCCTGCCGCTGGCCCTGGCCGCCTGTGCCGACGAGCGCCTGACCCCGGCGCCCGGCGAGCATCCCGGCTGGCCCCAGCCCAGCCCGCCGCGCCCGTCCTACGCGCCGCTGCCCTTCACCGACAATTACGCGCCCCATTCGGGCTCGACGATCGCCAGCCCGCCGGCCAATCCCGACGGCTCCATCCCCTATGCCGTGCGCGGCCAGGCCACCACGCCGGCAGTACCGCAGCCCGCCCCGGCGGAATCGCAGCCCACCGCGCAGTAACGCCGTCATTCCCCTCTCCCGCTCGGCGGGAGAGGGTTTTCATCCATATCCGCCCCTGCTATCGTCCGCTTCCCTTCAGTGCGTGAGGTAGGAGCAGACGATGTCCGAGGTGCGTGTCGCCATTCTGGGAGCCAGCGGCTATACCGGCGCCGAACTGGTGCGCCTGCTGGCGGGCCATCCCGAGTTCCGCATCACCGTGATGACCGGCGACCGCAAGGCGGGCCAGCCGCTGGCTTCGGTGTTCCCGCACCTGGGCAAGCTCAAGCTGCCCGACCTGGTGGCCATCGGCGACGTGGATTTCGGCGCCGTGGACGCGGTGTTCTGCTGCCTGCCCCACGGCACCACGCAGGAGGTCATCGCCGGCCTGCCCGAGCACGTCACCGTGGTGGACCTGTCGGCGGATTTCCGGCTGACCAGCCTGGATGCCTACGCCACCTGGTACGGCCACCCCCACAAGGCCCCCGAGTTGCAGAAGAAGGCGGTCTACGGCCTGACCGAACTGAAGCGCGACGCCATCCGTTCCGCCCAACTGGTGGCCAATCCCGGCTGCTACCCGACCTCGGTGCAGCTGCCGCTGGTGCCGCTGATCAAGGCCGGGCTGATCCAGGTGGACGACATCATCATCGATGCCAAGTCGGGCACCTCGGGTGCCGGCCGGTCGGCCAAGGAAGCCAACCTCTATTGCGAGGTGACCGAGGGCATCCATCCCTACGGCGTCGCCAGCCACCGCCACGCCCCCGAGATCGAGCAGGAGCTGGGCGAGGCCGCCGGCAAGCCGGTGCTGGTGGCCTTCACCCCCCACCTGATGCCCATGAGCCGGGGCATGCTGTCCACCATCTACGTGAAGCTGGCCAAGGGCGCCAAGGCGGCCGACCTGCGGGCCGAGCTGTCCAGGGTCTATGCCAGCGAACCCTTCGTCGGCGTGCTGCCCGAGGGCGCCGTGCCGGCCACCCGCCACGTGCGCGGTTCCAACTTCTGCCTGATCAACGCCTTCGACGACCGCCTGCCCGGCCGGGCCATCATCACCTCGGTGATCGACAACCTGGTCAAGGGCGCCTCGGGCCAGGCGCTGCAGAACCTGAACCTGATGTTCGGCCTGCCCGAAACCACCAATCTCGAACAGCAGCCGCTGTTCCCGTAAGGAGGTCCCATGCCCGGCCTGATCCTGCCCTACCAGGGCAAGCTTCCGACCATCGACCCCGAGTGCTTCGTCGCCCCCAACGCCACCGTGATCGGCGACGTGGTCATCGGCAAGAGCACCAACGTGTGGTTCAACGTGGTGATCCGCGGCGACGTGCACGAGATCCGCATCGGCGAGCGCACCAACATCCAGGACGGCACCATCGTCCACGTGACCTCGGGCAAGTTCGGCACCTATATCGGCTCGGACATCACCATCGGGCACGGCGCCATCCTGCACGCCTGCACGCTGGAGGACGGCTGCTTCATCGGCATGGGCGCCACCCTGCTGGACGGCGTGGTGGTGGAATCGGGCGCCATGGTGGCCGCCGGCGCGGTGGTGACGCCGGGCAAGCGCGTCCGGAAGGGCGAGCTGTGGGCCGGAAACCCGGCCAAGATGATGCGCGAGCTGAAGCCCGAGGACGTCGCCTTCTTCCCGCGTTCAGCCGAGAATTACGTCAAGCTGGCCGACCAGTACCGCGCCGAGATCGGGTAAGGCCACCGCCATGGCCGGCAAGCGCTCGCGTTCGGGACTGTTGTCGCGCCTGGCGGCGCCGCTGGCCAAGGCGGCGCGCCGGGTCGTGCGCGGTTCCACCGAACGCGACGACGAGGTTCGGCGCCTGATGGAGATGGCGTTGGCCGAGGCCGGCAACGCCCCGGCCCGGCTGACCGACGACACCTTCCGCCTGTTCACCGAACATCTGGCCAGGGAAGAGGCCGGCGACTTCCAGGTCAAGCTGCACATCGTCTCGCTGGTGGAGTTCCGCGAGGCGGTGGGCGACAAGTGGTACAAGGTCGCCGACAAGGTGATGATGATCGCCGAGGGGGTCATCAACCTGCACCTCGGCGCCGGCAACCTGTTTGGCCGCCAGGGCAGCGACTTCTTTGTGCTGATCTTCCGCACCTGCGACAACGCCGAGGCCCGGCGCCGCGCCGTCGCTATCGCCCAGGAGCCTGGGCACCCGCCTGGTGGGCGACCAGTTCATCGGCGCCGAGCGCCCGCTGGCCCTTGCCGCCGAACTGGACATTGGCGATGGGCTGAACGAGGACGGCTCGCTGAACCTGGAGGCGGTGCATGCGGCGGTGACGCAGATCCGCTCCATGATCGCCGGCCAGCCGGGGGGCGAGGCCGCCATGCCGCCCGCCTGGATGCGCGGCGGCCCGGCCCCCGAGGAACCCCAGGGACCGCGCCGCCACCTGATGCCCGGCGCTCCCGCCCCCAGGGCGGAACAGCCGGACGACCGCCCGCCCATCTCGTATGTCCCCGAATCGGCGCCCAAGGCGCCGCCGCCGGATCCCGGCTGGAAGAAGCTCAAGGTGGAGCGGCCGGTGCAGGCCAAGGATCCCACCTGGATCATTCTGGATGTGGGCCAGGACAAGGCCCTGGCCGCCAACCTGGAGCCGGCCCCCGATCTGGGCGCCGAACCGCTGCCGCCCGATGCCCGCCTGTCCCTGATCTGGCGCCCCTGCTGGGTGGCGGCGGGCGAAGTCATCGGCGCCTACGAGGCGCGCATCCAGCGCTTCGACGGCAAGGACAAGCCGCCGCTGGAGGGCGTCAACGCCTACCCCCGCGAGGACGAGCTGGCCGCCAACGTGCTGGACCGTTTCCGCATCGCCAACGCCATCAGGGACTTCCGCGCGTCGGAAAGCGCCGGCAACAACTCCACCGTGGTGGTGCCGGTGCATTGGCTGACGCTGACGGCGGAAAACCGCATGGATTTCCTGGCCCCCTTCGCCGACATCACCCCGCAATCGCGCGATAACCGCATCGTCATCGAGTTGTTCGGCGTGCCCTCGGACGTCAAACCCATGATTCTGGGCGCCGCCATCGCCAAGGCCAAGGAATTGTGCCGCGAGGTGACGTTGCGCACGCGCCTGGCAGATCCAGGCACCAAGATCGCCTGGGATTGCGGCGCCAGCATGATCGGCGTGGACCTAGCCGAACTGGCTGGTGCCGAGCGCACCGGCGACGACAAGCTGCTGGCCGCCCTGCGCGGCTTCCAGGCCCAGGCGGCCAAGGCCCGCCTGGGCGCCTATCTGTGGGGCGTGCGGCGGCGCAAGGTCATCGTCGGCGCCGTCCAGGGCGGCTTCGCCATGGTCAATGGCCCCGCGCTGATGAAGGATATTCCCAGGCCGGCCAAGGTTCTGCCGGCCCCCAAATCCCGTTTCATCGCCGGTTGAGGCCATCCATGCGCGGCGCTCCCCTGCTGCAGACCTTGCGCGCCGACCTGGCCTCGCTGGCCTTGCTGGCCGTCATGGTGTTTTCCATCCTGCGCGCGGTGTGGGCGTGGCCGCCAGCCGGGCCGGCCGCGGCGGCGGCGCTGGGCCTCTACCTGTTGCTGGAAGGCTGGGCCGCCCAACGCGGCGGCCGCAAGATCATGGTCATGGCGCTGGCCGCTGCGGGGGCTGCCTTCGTCCTCCTGCCCAATCCCGAGTCCCTGATGCTGGACGCCGGGGTCCAGGCGGCGGCGCTGATCGGCCTGTTCACCGCGCTCGGCTTCCTGCGCGAAGCCGCCGGTACCTCGCCGCTGATCCAGCGCTGCGGCGAGCTGATGGTGCGCCAGCCGCCCGGCCGCCGTTACCTGGCGCTGGCGCTGGGCAGCCATCTGATCGGCCTGGTGCTGAATTTCGGCGTACTGCCGCTGGTGGGCGCCATGGTGGTCAAAGGCAACACCGCCGAGGCCGCGGGGGGCGACCAGCGCATCGTCGCCATCCGCATGCAGCGCATGATGACCGCCATCATCCGCGGCTTCGCCACCATGACGGTGTGGTCGCCGCTGTCGGTCTCGTTCACGGTCATGCAGGGCGCGGTACCCAGCCTGTCGTGGTGGCCGCTGCTGGGCGTGCAGTTGGTGCTGACCGCGCTGCTGATGGCCCTGGGCTGGCTGCTGGACCGCCGCGCCTTCCCGCCGGTGAAGGCGCCCGCGGGAGAAGCCGAGGCGGCCGGCTGGCGACCGATCGGCCAGTTGGCCGCGCTGGTGGCGGCGGTGGTGGTCACCTCGGTGGCGCTGGCCGAAGTGCTGGGCGTGCGGCTGGTGGTGGGCGCCATGCTGGTGGTGCCGCCCGCCGCCATCCTGTGGCTGGTGGCCCAGCACCGGGGGGTGCTGCCGGCCCTGGCCCATCTCGGCCGCCAGTTGACCGTGTCCATGCCGGGCTTCCGCGAGGAGGTCACCATGCTGGGCGGCGCCATGTTCCTGGGCGTGGTGCTGGTGGCCTTCATCCCCGCCAGCGAGACGGCGCGGCTGGTCAACCTGATCCCCCTGCCGCCGGTGGTGGTGCTGGTGCTGGCGGCGTGGTCGGTGATGGTGCTGTCGCAACTGGGCATCTCGCAGATCGTCACCGTCACCGTGCTGGGCGGGGCGCTGGCCTCGCTGGCCAGCCATGGACTGCCGCCCCTGGCCGTGGCCAGCGGCCTGATGGGGGCGTGGGCGCTGTCGGCCTGCTCCACCCCGGTGGGCGCGGCGGTGCTGTCCATCGCCCGGCTGGCGGGCGTTCCCATGCGCACCGTCGCCCGCGAATGGAACGGCCGCTACGTGAACCTGGGGGCCCTGTTGCTGGCCCTCTGGCTGGTTGCCCTGTGGCTGCTGGTGGACGCGGCCTAACCATTAGTATAAAATTCTTGTTCAGAAAATGAATAAGTCCAGGAGGCGGGGATGGGGGCCCCTAAGTCCACGAAAGCGGTGCATACCCGCGTCTCCACCGCGCTGGAGCGGCTGGAGCAGTTGATGGGGAACGCCCCGGCGCCCGAGCCGGAGCATGTCACCCCGGAAACGGTCGAGGAATCCGTCCGCCGGCTGAAGGGCAATTTGCCGGCAGGCCCGCATAAGCCGCAGGGCGACTGAACCTCCCCCAAACGCTCCCCGCCGCGGCGGACGCCGCCTTCCCATGTGTAGGGGATGCAGCCATCGCCGCCCGAGCCGTCCCCGCCGACGCCTGCCGTCCCCCCACCCCCACCCTGGGGTCGTGCCCCGGCGCTGACCGGACTGCTGGTCCTGGCCGTCTGCTACACCCTGTATTTCGCCGCCGAGATCGTGCTGCCCCTGCTGGTGGCGCTGCTGCTGTCGGTCGTGCTGGCCCCGATGGTGCGCTGGCTGCGCCGTCGCCACCTGCCGCGCGCCCTTGCCGCCCTGCTGGTGACGGGCGCGCTGGTGGGTGGCGTAGGCTGGGGCGTCGAGATGCTGGCCGCGCCCGCCGCCGACTGGCTGCACCGCGCGCCCCAGAGCCTGCGCGCGCTGGAAGCCAAGCTGCGCCCGGTCAAGGAGCCGGTGGAGCAGGTCCAGCGGGCCACCGAACAGATGGAACGCCTGGCCACCGGCGGCAGCGGCGAGCCCCGTGTCGCCGTGCGGACATCGGAATTCGGCGCGCTCGCGGTGGTCAGCGCCGGCGTGCTGATGGCCCAGGCCGTGGTCATCGTCGTGCTGTTGTTCTTCCTGCTCTCCTCGGGCGACCGCCTTATGCATCAACTGGTCCGCGTGCCGCGCGATCCCCATCGGCGGCGGCGGCTGGTGGCGGTGGCCCGCCGCATCCGTCAGGACGTGACCGCTTATCTGGGCACCGTCACCCTGATCAACGCGGGCATGGGCGTGGCCGCCGCCCTGGCCCTGTGGGCGCTGGACATGCCCAATCCCGCCCTGTGGGGAGCCTTGACGGCGGTGCTGAACTACATCCCCTATGCCGGCGCCATCACCACCATGGCGGTGGTGGGTCTGGTGGGAGTGCTGAGCTTCGACGAGTTGTGGCGGGGACTATTGCCATCGGCGGTCATCCTCGCCCTGCACCTGCTGGAATCCGACATGCTGACCCCGCTGATGGTGGGACGGCGGTTGACCCTGCCGCCCCTGATGGTCTTCCTGGCCCTGACGGTGTGGACCTGGATGTGGGGCATAGCCGGCGCCATCTTGGCGGTACCCATGCTGGTCATCCTGAGGGTGGCGACCGATCACGTGGACGCCCTGCGGCCGTTGGCCCCCTTCCTGGGAGGCAGCGGCCGTCGGAAGGTTTGATGCGGCGCCGGTTGGCCGATACACTCGCGCCCATCCTAGGAGAGCCGAAACCATGCGCAACGCCGCCATCATCGCCGGAGCCATCGCCGCCCTCGTGATCCTGCTGGCCGTGGCGGTCCCGTCGTTGATGGACTGGAACCGGTACAAGGGCGAGGTCGCCTCCCGCGTCCAGGCCGCTACCGGCCGCACCGTGACCATCGCCGGCCCGTTGAGCGTGCGCCTGCTGCCCAGCCCGGCGCTATCGGCCGAGGGCGTGACGATCGGCAATCCGGCCGGCGCCCCCGGAGAACTGGCGCGGATCGGGCGGCTGCGCCTGAAGGTGGCCGCGCTGCCCTTGCTGGCCGGCAAAGTGCGGCTGAAGACGCTGGAACTGGAACGCCCCGTGCTCACCCTGGCCCGGCTGCCCGACGGCCGGCCCAACTGGCGCTTCGAGGATGCCGAGGCGCCCCCGTCCGCATCGGTAGAACCGCCGCCGCCCCACCGTTCCGCGCGGCCGGAACCGCCCGCCCCCGCCAATACGGGCGACGACACGCTGCCGGTCGAGGATCTCGCCATCCACGACGGCGAGATCGCCTACCAGGGCTTCCGCCTCACCGCACTGGATGCGCGCGTGATCCTCGGCGGCCGCTCGGGGCCGTTCCGGGGAGAAGGCCGCGCCAAGCTGGGCGAGTTGCCCATCGCCGTGGACGCCGTCGTCGAACGGCTGAGCCCCGACCGGGGCAGCCCCGCCAACATCGTCGTGCGCCTGCCGGGCGAAGAAGCCCGCGCGGAACTGGCCGGCCTGGTTACCCGCTTGTCGGGAGGCGAGACCCTGCGCGGCCACCTGACCGTCAAGGCCGCCGATCCGTCCCGCATCCTGGCCCGCCTCGGCGCGACCCCGCCCCTGCCGCCCGGCTCGCTGGCGGCGGAGGGCGAACTGAGCCTGTCCACCGAGGAAGCCTCGCTCGGCAATCTCGACCTGTCGGTGGGTGATACCCGGCTGACCGGCGGCATCTCGGCGGCCTTTGCGGCGACGCCGCAAGTGGACGTGCGCCTTGCCGCCGCCGCCCTGGACCTGGACCGCTGGAGCCCCGCCGCCAAGCCGGCCCTCGCGCCAGCCCCAGCCCCAGCCCGGGCACCGGCATCGCAAGGCTCCGGCCCTGATGGAGCCCCCGCCCCCTCAGCCGCCGCTCCGTCCGGTGGCGGCTTCTCCCCTGCCCCGCGACCTGTTCGCCTCGCTCGACCTGGCGGTGGACGCCCTGTCGTGGCGCGGCCAGGTGGTGCGCCAGGCCAAGGTGGAGGCGGTACTGGACCAGGGCGAGGTGCTGCTGCGCCAGGCCTCGGCCCAACTGCCCGGCGCCACCGATGCCAGCGCCGAGGGTTCGCTCACCAACGAAGCCGGACGGGCGGTGTTCGATGGTCAGCTGCGGCTCAAATCGGTCAACGGTTCGGCCCTGGCGGGCTGGCTGGGCCTGCCGCTGCCGGAAGACCGCGCGCGCGCCGTCGAACTGGCCACGCCGGTGCGGCTGGCCTGGCCCGAAATGCGGCTGGACGATTTCCGCCTGACGGTGGATGGCACCCAGGCCCGCGGCAGCGCCGCCGCACGCTTCGACGCCACGCCAACCCTGGCGGTCAGCGCAACCTTGGAAGGCATGGAAGCGATGGTCAAGGGCCGGTTGGCCGAAGACGGGCGCGTGGCGGATGGCGCCTTCCGCCTGTCCAGCCGACAGGGCCTGAAGCCGCTGGCCGCTTTCGGATTGAAGCCGCCTGCCGTGCTGGAGCGCCTGGGCGGCTTGGTCGTAGAGGGCACCGCCAGCGGCACCACCGACGCCCTGGCGCTGGACGCCCGCGCCGAAAGCGGCGGCGTCACCCTGTCCGCCAAGGGCAACGTGGTCCGGATGGCCCACGCCGATATGGCGGTGCAAGCCCGCGCCGCCAGCCTGTCCCAGGTACTGCGCCTGCTGGGCGACAGCCGCGCCCAGGGCGGGGGCGCCTTCACTCTGGATGCCCGGGTGACCGGCGACAGCAACGTCGTCGAGGTCAGCGGCCTGACATTGCGGGCCGGCGCCAGCAGCCTGGGCGGACAGGGCCGCGTCGATCTAAAGGGGGCGAAGCCCGCCATCACCGCCGAACTGGCGGCCGACACCCTGGCGCTGGACAGCCTGCTGGGTTCGGAACGCACCGGGCGCCTGCTGCCCGGCGGCCCCCTGCTGCCCCCCACGCTCGCCCCCCGGGCCATGCCGACGGTTCCGGCGGCGGCAGTGGGAGCCGGCGCCTCGCCGTTCAGCCGCGAGCCGCTGGACCTTTCGGCGCTGAACGCCTTCGATGCCCGCATCGGCCTCACCACACAGACCGTCACCGCCAAGGACTGGCGGCTGGAGAATGCCACCAGCCGGATCGCCGTGCAGGGCGGTACCGCCACGGTGGAACGCCTGACCGGCAAGCTTCTGGGCGGCGACCTGTCGCTGAACGGCAAGCTGAGCGCCGGCACCACTCCCGCCCTCAGCGGCGAGTTCACCGTGGCCGGCGCCGATTTGGGCGCGGCCAGGCTGGAGGGCGCCGGCATGACGGTGACACGCGGCCGCATGGATGCCCAGGGCCATTTCGCCACCTCGGGCCGGTCGTCGCAAGACATGGCGGCACGGTTGAACGGCGAGGGCCGGCTGCTGGTGCGCGACGGCACCCTGGACGGCTTCGACCTGCCCGCAGTCAACCGCCAGCTCGGCAACCTGCAGAATATCGGCAGCCTGCTGGGCGTGGTTCAGGCCGGCCTGGCCGGCGGACAGACACCGTTCTCGCAACTGGCCGGAACCTGGCGCGCCGACAATGGCATCGTCACCAGCCGCGACCTCAAGCTGGAGGCGGAAGGCGGCGGCGCCAGCGCCGACATGCAGGTCAACCTGCCTGACTGGACCACCCGCAGTACCATCGCCTTCCACTTGGCCAATGCGCCGCAGACGCCGCTCACCGCCCGGCTGGAAGGCCCGCTGGAAAACCCGCGCAAGATCATCGACATCAACGCCATCCAGCAATATCTGGTGTCGCGGGGATTGGGACGGGCACTGAAGGGGAAGGACGGCAACAACCTGCTGGGCACTCTCGGCGGCCAGCAGGAGCAGCAACAGCAGCAACAATCCTCCGAACAGCCGCAATCGGAACAGCCGCGCGAGAAGAACACCGGCAAGAACATCCTCAAGAACCTGTTGAAAGGCCTGGGCGGGCAATAGCATCCTGGTCCCACTTTCGGGAGGGAGGGAATGCCATGAGGATGTTCACGCTGGCGGCCCTGGCGGCCGCCGTGCTGGGCACGGCCGGCCATGCGGCGGCGGCCGACAGATTGGGCATCGTGCTGATGCACGGCAAGCAGGGCCAGCCGGACAAAGCCATCACCGGCCTGGCCTCGGCGCTGACCCGCGAGGGTCATCTGGTGGCCTCGCCGGAAATGTGCTGGTCCAAGCGCCGCATCTACGACAAGCCGTTCGACGCCTGCATCGCCGAGCTCGACAAGGCGGTGGATTCCCCTGCGGGCCGAAGGCGCCACCGCCATCGTCGTCGCCGGCCACTCCCTGGGTGGCAACGCGGCCATCGCCTATGCCGGCTCGCACCCGGTCAAGGGCGTCGTGGTGCTGGCTGGAGCCCATAACCCGGAACGCATCGTCAATCGCCCCGAAATCGCCGAGAGCCTGGCGAAGGCCAAGGGTATGGTCGCCGACGGCCACGGGGCCGACACCGCCAATTTCAACGAGGTCAATGCCGGCTGGACGTTCATGGTCAGTTGCAGCGCCGAGACTTATGCCAGCTTCTTCGATCCCGCCGGCCCGGCGGTGATGCCGTCCACCATCACCCACCTCCAGGCGCCGCTCCTGTGGGTGAGCGGCGACCGCGACAAGGGCCAGCAGGTGGTGCCGGCCATCTTCGCCAAGGCGCCGGCCGACCTGCTCAACCGCCATCTTACGGTCGCCGCCGATCACCTGAATACGCCCGACGCCGCCATCGACGCGACGCGGGACTGGCTGCGGGAACTGGCGGCGCGCTAGGCTCGGCGGGCACCCCGTTTTCCGTCATGCGCGGGCTTGACCCGCGCATGACGGAGATGGCCGGGTCAAGCCCGGCCATGACGCTACGGTAGCAACGCTTCCTCACCCTACCTTGGGCAGGGCCTCCAGCGCCGCCTTCAGCTCCTCTTCCTCGAAGGCCACGTCGCGCAGGTTGCCGGCGAAGAAGTCGGTATAGGCCTGCATGTCGAAATGGCCATGGCCCGACAGGTTGAACAGGATGGTCTCGGCCTTGCCTTCCGCCTTGCAGCGCAGGGCCTCGTCGATGGCGCCCTTGATGGCGTGCGAGGATTCCGGAGCCGGCACGATGCCTTCGGCGCGGGCGAACTGCACGGCCGCCGCGAAGCACTCGGTCTGCCAGTAGGCGCGCGCCTCCATCAGCCCCAGTTCCTTGACGTGGCTGACCATGGCCGACATGCCGTGGTAGCGCAGGCCGCCGGCATGACTGCCCGGCGGCATGAAGGTGGAGCCCAGCGTGTGCATCTTGGTCAGCGGGGTCAGGTGACCGGTGTCGCCGAAATCGTAGGCGTACCTGCCCCGCGTCAGCGACGGACACGAGGCCGGCTCGACGCCCACGACACGGGTCTTGCCGCCGTTCTTCAGGTTCTCGCGGATATAGGGGAAGGCCAAGCCGGCAAAATTGGAGCCGCCGCCGGTGCAGGCGATCACCACGTCGGGACGGTCGCCGGCCATCTCCATCTGCAGGATGGCTTCCTCGCCGATGACGGTCTGGTGCAGGCAGACATGGTTGAGCACGCTGCCCAGGGCGTACTTGGTGTCGTCGCGGGTGGCGGCCACCTCCACCGCCTCGGAGATGGCGATGCCCAGCGAGCCGTTGGACTCGGGCGACTTCTCCAGGATGGCGCGGCCGGCATTGGTCAGCGGCGACGGGCTGGCGATGCAGCGGGCGCCGTAGGTTTCCATCAGGGCGCGGCGATAGGGCTTCTGGTTGTAGGAAATCCTGACCATATAGATTTCCACCTCCAGCCCGAACAGCGAGCCGGCGAAGGCCAGCGAGCTGCCCCATTGGCCGGCGCCGGTCTCGGTGGCGAGGCGCTTGACGCCTTCCTGCTTGTTGTAGAAGGCCTGAGGTACCGCCGAATTGGGCTTGTGGCTGCCGGCGGGCGAGACGCCCTCGTACTTGAAGTAGATGCGGGCCGGAGTATCCAGCGCCTTTTCCAGCCGCCGCGCCCGGATCAGCGGCGCCGGCCGCCACAGGCGATAGACCTCGCACACCGGTTCCGGGATCTCGACCCAGCGCTCCTGCGTCATCTCCTGTTCGATCACGGCGCGCGGGAAGATGGGCGCCAGATCGTCCGCCGTGACCGGCTGCAGCGTGCCGGGATGCAAGGGCGGCGGCAGCGGGGCGGGCAGGTCGGCGGCCAGGTTGTACCAGGCCTTGGGCAGCTTGTCCTCGGGCAGGAGGTACTTCACGGAATCAGTCATCGTCGGCGGGTCCCTTGACGGTTGTTCCCATTGCTTATCCCGCTTTTACTCCCCCTGCCCCCACAGCCGCCAAGGGGGCGCCGACGCGGCGGGGGAGGAAATCGTGACAAAAGGGCTGCATTTTCCCCTTGCCAGGCCGCGCCGTTCGACATATAAAGCCGGCCTTCACGGCGGGCATGCCCCGCCGCACTTGGGGCGCATAGCTCAGTTGGTAGAGCAGCTGACTCTTAATCAGCGGGCCCAAGGTTCGAGTCCTTGTGCGCCCACCAAGTTCAAGGCCCTGGAACACCACGCGTTCCAGGGCCTTTCCCTTTCGGCACTCCCGTCAGATGGAATAGTCGAAAGCCTCGTAGGACAGGTCGCTCAGCACCTGGTCCAGGCTCTCCGCCGGCTCAGCCCCGGTGCCGGTGCGGATCACCTTGGCCGGCACCCCGGCCACGGTGCTGTAGGCCTCGACCGCCCGCAGCACCACTGATCCGGCGGCAATGCGGGCATAGGGCCCCACCTCGATATTGCCCAGGATCTTGGCGCCCGCGCCGATCATGGCGCCTTGGCGCACCTTGGGATGGCGGTCGCCGGATTCCTTGCCCGTACCGCCCAGGGTGACATTCTGCAGCAGCGACACGTCGTCCCCGACCACCGCCGTCTCGCCCACCACCAGACCGGTGGCGTGGTCGAGGAACACCCCCTTGCCGAAGCTGGCGGCCGGGTGAATGTCGGTCTGGAACACGTCGGACGAACGGCTTTGCAGATAGAGGGCGAAATCGCGCTCTCCCCTGCCCCACAGCCAGTTGGCCAGCCGGTGGGTCTGAATGGCATGGAAACCCTTGAAATACAGGAAGGGTTCGATGAAACGCTCGCAGGCCGGGTCGCGCTCGACCACGGCGGCGATGTCGGCGCGCAGCGCCTTGGCGATGTCGGGGTTGTCCTCGACGGCGCGGTTGAACGCCTCGACGATGACGCCCAGGCCGACCACCTCGCTTTTCAGCCGGGCCGCGATGCGGTGGAACACCGCCGCCTCGAAGCTGGGCTGGTTGATGATGGAATCCACGAACAGCGGCGCCAACATGGGCGCGCGGGCATAGGCCTCGCGTGCTTCCTGCCGCAGACGCAGCCACAGGGCGTCGGAAAAGCTCTGCTCCTCGGGAGAGCCATCCAGGGCGCTGCCGGCGATGAGAACAAGTCGGCTGGGTCCAGTGCGATGCATGAGACGGCTCTCCCGGCGAGGGGTCAGATCAGCGGCGCGCCGCTGCGGATACGCTGTACAGCCGCGATCAGGGCGTCAATGTCGGCTGTCGTGTTGTACAACGCGAAGGACGGGCGGACGGTTGCCTCCTGGCCGAAACGGCGCAGGATCGGCTGGGCGCAGTGATGGCCGGACCGCACGGCGATGCCTTCCTTGGCCAGCAGCCGCCCCACCTCGGGGGCAGGAACGCCGGCAAGCACGAAGGACAGGACACCGGCTTTTTCCGCGGCGGTACCGATGATGCGCAGGCCGGGAACCTGGCTGAGCCCCAGGGTGGCATAGGCGATCAGATCGTGTTCGTGCCGGGCGATGTTGGCCATGCCGATGCGGCTGACGTAGTCGATGGCCGCGCCCAGCCCCACCGCGTCGGCGATGTTGCCGGTGCCCGCCTCGAAACGGGCCGGCGCGCCGTGATAGCGGATGCGGTCGAAGGTCACGTCCTCGATCATGTTGCCGCCGCTCTGCCACGGCGGCATGGAATCCAGCACTTCGGCCTTGCCATAGACCGCCCCGATGCCGGTGGGCCCGAACACCTTGTGCCCCGACAGCACGAACCAGTCGCAATCCAGCGCGCGCACGTCCACCGCCATGTGGCTGACCGCCTGGGCACCGTCCACCAACACGCGGGCACCGGCGCGGCGCGCCAGTTCCACCATCTGGCGGGCGGGAGTGACCGTGCCGAGCGCGTTGGACACCATGGTGAACGACACCAGCCTGGTCCGGTCGCTCAGCAGCCGCTGGTATTCGTCCAGCAGCACCTGCCCGTGATCGTCCACCGGCGCCACCCGCAGCCTAGCCCCGGTCTCGGCGCATAGCCGATGCCAGGGAACAATGTTGGCATGATGCTCCAGCCAGGTGATGAGGATTTCATCACCGGCGCGGATATTCCGCCGGCCCCACGACTGGGCGACCAGATTGATGCCCTCGGTGGCGCCGCGCACGAAGATGATCTCGTCCATCGAACCGGCGTTCAGGAAGCCGCGCACCTTCTCGCGCGCGTCCTCGTAGGCGTCGGTGGCGCGCGCAGCCAATTGGTGGGCGGCACGATGGATGTTGGAATTCTCGTGCTCGTAGAAATAGGACAGCCGCTCGATCACCGAGCGCGGCTTGTGGGTGGTGGCGGCGTTGTCCAGCCACACCAGCGGGCGCCCATCCACCCGTTCGGCCAGAATGGGAAAATCGCGCCGCACCGCCTCGACATCGAAAGGCGTATGGGCGGAGGGGGCCGGCACCAGCGGATCGCTTACCACCTGCGGCGAGTTTTCCAGGAAATAGAAAGCCGGTGAAAGACTGGCCCCCGCCCGTAGCGGCGCGGCGGGAGCGGCCAGCGGCAGGGCGGCGGCGATCAGTCCGCGCAGTTCCGCCTCACCCGGCACGCCAGCCGAAAGCGGCGGGATGTCGGGGCGGGGCGTCGAGGGCAGGGCGGCACCGAAGCCGCCCAAAGCGGGCGGCGCCGACGCGAACGGCGAGGAACCGGCGATGGCGCCGTCGGGCAGAGCATTGAAGAGGTCGTTGGCCAGGCGGGTCAGCGCCGCGACGTCCAACGGCGAAGAGGCATCGCCGAACGCGGCCCCGACAAGCGGGGCCGCGGCAGCGGCTTGGTCAGCCATAGTTGTAGACATGGTACTTGTCCACCTCCACACCTTCCAGGACGGCAAGGGCGTCGTCGGTCAGCACCGCCAGCGAGCAGTACAACGACACCAGGTAAGAGGCGATGGCCTTGGGATTGATCCCCATGAAGCGCACCGACAGGCCCAGGCTCTGCTCGCCCGGCAGATTGGGCTGGTACAGGCCCACCACGCCCTGACGCGCCTGGCCAGTGCGCAGCAGCAGGATGCTGGTCTTGCCGTTCTCGACACGCAGCTTGTCCGACGGGACCAGCGGCAGGCCGCGCCAGGTCAGGAATTGGGCACCGAACAGCGACACGGTCGGCGGCGGCACGCCACGGCGGGTGCATTCACGGCCGAACGCCGCGATGGCCTTGGGATGGGCCAGGAAAAAGGCGGGCTGCTTCCACACCCGGCTGATCAGCTCGTCCAGGTCGTCGGGGGTCGGCGCGCCTGCACGGGTGGCGACACGCTGGGACGGCGCCACGTTGCTCAGCAGGCCGTATTCGCGGTTGTTGATCAGTTCGCTTTCCTGACGTTCCTTGATGGCCTCGATGGTCAGGCGGAGCTGTTCGGCAATCTGGTTGTGCGGCATGCTGTACAGGTCGGACACACGGGTGTGGATCTCCACCACGGTGTTGACCGCGCTCAGCATGTATTCGCGCGGATTTTCCTCATAATCCACAAAGGTTTGGGGCAGCACCCGCTCGTCACGCGCCGAGCAATCGACGGTGACCGCGGAAGCGTCCTTGACCTTGTTCAGGCGGAAAATACCGGCCTCAACCGGCAGCCATTCTAGGCAATGCACCAGCCAGCGCGGCGTGATGCTGGCCATCTGCGGAACGGTTTTGGTGGCATTGGCAAGCTGCCGGGCGGCAACGTCGCCAAGCGCCGTAGAATTGGCGGGATCTTGGGTCATGGTAGGTGGGCACCTCCTGCTTGGCGGCGGGGACGATGTTTCCGGCCGAGCGATAGGCAAGAGGATGGCGCCAAGAGGGCGCCGCAACCACCGCGTTCAGTCATTTTGGTGAGACTTCATCCGCGATAACAGGGACCGCGTCCGTCATGGCGGACGGTCTCGGCCGCCGTTGCCTGCACACCCCCCGGAAAAGACCAGGCCGTGCCGGTCCCCGCCCCCCAGCATGCGGGAAATTTCCGCTTGCGCCGCGTTCGGCTTCGCCTTACAAATCCGCCTCCGCGTTGCGGGCGCATAGCTCAGTTGGTAGAGCAGCTGACTCTTAATCAGCGGGTCCAAGGTTCGAGTCCTTGTGCGCCCACCAAGTTCAAACCCCCGGAAAGCCCTGGCTTCCGGGGGTTTTGCTTGCCGCCGCCATACATTCTGCGCGGAGCAGCCAACCGTCCGTCGCCTAGCGGTTGTTTCGCGCATGGGGCTAGGTTAAGCTCGCCGCTTCAACGCCAGCTATTGCCGGGAGGTTCGGGCGCGATGGCGAGGATTGAGTGGTCCGACGATCTTTCGGTAGGCAATGATCTGCTCGACAGCCAGCACCAGAAACTGATCGCCATGATCAACACGCTCGACAACGAATCGGCCAGCGCCGAGGAGTTGGGCGAAGTGATCTTCGGCCTGCTGGAATACGCCGCCATCCACTTCCGCGACGAGGAGCGCTTCTTCGTCGATGCCGCCCCGGAAATCGTCGAGCATCATTTCGCCTCGCACACCATCTTCATCTCGACGGCGTACAAGTTCGTCCAGCGTTTCCAGAACGGCGAAGCCCTGGCCCTGCGCCAGCCGGTCTATGAGTTCCTGTGCAAGTGGCTGGTGGAGCATATCCAGGTCGAGGACATGCAATACAAGGATGCGGCCAAGGGCCGCGCCGCCGAGTAGGGCCAGCGGCGGAGCCTAGCCCGCCCGGCGCACCCGCACCACGATATCCACCCCCACCATGGCCATGCCCGGCGCCAGCGCCGGCAGGTTGGCGGCTACCGGCTGCGGACCGGGAATGTCCTCCAGCACGCCGGTATCCTCGTCGTAGAAATGGTGGTGCTCGTCGGTGCTGGTGCAATAGAAGATGCGGTCACCGAACCCTACCCGGCGCAACAGCCCGGCCGCGGCGAACTGGTTCAGCGTATTATAGACGGTCCCCAGCGCCATCCCCAGTCCGGCATCGGCCAGTTCCTTGTGGAACCCTTCCGGAGTCAGATGGCGGCGGCCACCCTGGCGGATGGTGCGCATGATGACGACGCGCTGCCGCGTCGGTCGAATCCCCGCTCCGCGAAGCAAATCCAAGTCGAGCCTGATGTCCTCGAACGGCACGCACCACCCCCTTTGGTATAAATTTTTTGTGGTTATAACACGACAATCAACGCACAACCATTAGGCTCTTCGTTGGGGTGAACACCTTATGCCGCCCCCACGCCTCCTGTAGGACCGCGAGTGCCGAAAGGCCAGTAAATCCGCGTCATTGGAGGCAGGCATGCGATTCGCACATATATGCCATCAGCCTGCATCGCAACGCACCGTCGATAGGCGCTCGCAAGGGCGGCTCAGCCATAACGCGTGGGGTTCGCAACGCTACTTCTAAGGTATAAACCCTAGAGGGCGAAGGGATTAGAGATATTTTTTGGACTTAGTCAAAATCGACAATCACGGGCGGAAGAATGAAACCAGTTCATAAACATCCCTCCGCGATACCTCTGATCCCATACCGATTACATAAAATACGACATGATTTTCAAAAATAACCGCCGAAAAAACATGATTACAACTTTGTGATAATTCGGAAGCATCGACCTCGGGTAATCACCGTACGCACGGTGGGGCGCGGAGCGCAAAAGGCCGCTGCCCGGCAACAGATCAGACGAGGGGACCTTCCATGTTCCGTACCATCCGCTTCATCCGCTCCATCTGCACCGACAAGCGCGGCGTCACCGCCCTGGAATACGCCGTGCTGGCCGCCCTGGGCCTGCTGGCGGTCACCGCCAACATGGGCACCATCAAGGCCAACGTCGGCGAGATCTTCAAAAACGTGAACACCGACATGAAGACGGTCGGCGGCAAGTGACCTGGGGTCTCGTCGGAGCGGCGGCGGCGATATTCGCGCTCGTCGCCCTGCGGGACATAACAGCCAGGACCATCGACGACCTTCTGCTCGCCGTTCTCGGCACCCTGTGGCTCGGCCTGTCCGTGCTGCAAGGCGCCGATGCGGCGGCCATGGCCTTCCATGGGCTGGTGGCGCTGGCGGCCTTCGCCGCGCTGGCCGGCCTGTTCGCCCTGGGCTGGATGGCCGGCGGCGACGTGAAGCTGGCGGCGGTCGTCTTCCTGTGGGCCGGCCCCGAGCACGCCGTGGGCATGGTCGCCATCGTGGCCATGGCCGGCGGCGTGGTGGCCCTGGGGTGCCTGATGGCCGACTGGCTGCGGCGGCTGCCCTTGCCGGCGGCGGTGGGCAACGGCCTGCACCTGATGTCGGCCACACGGGGCGTTCCCTATGGGGTGGCCCTGTCCTTCGGCGGAATTCTGGCCGCCCTGACCTATCCGGGCGGTGGAGGTGGATGATCCATGAATTTGCGCGTCGTCCTGCGCATCGCGTCGGTGTTCGGCCTGGCCCTGTTGGCGGCGGTGGTGCTGCGGGGCATGTTCATCGCCTCCAGCACCCCGCCCGCGCCCCCGCCGCCGCCCGCAATCCAGGTCGCCGCCGCCAAGCTGGCGGTGGGCACCCTGCTGCGGGCCGATGACCTGGTCTGGCACGAGGTCGGCGAAGCCGGCGTGCAGAAGGGCCAGATCACCAAGGACAGCCCGACCGCCGCCCGGCTGCCCGGCGCCGTGGTCCGCCGCCCCATCGAGGAGGGCGCGCCCATCACCGAAAAGGACGTGGTGTTCCCCGACGCGCCCGGCTTCCTGGCCGCCGCCCTGCAGCCCGGCCTGCGGGCGGTGTCGGTGGCCATCGACGAGGTCACCGGCAACGCCGGCCTGACCATGCCCGGCGACCGCGTCGACCTGATCCTGACCCATCACATGACCGACACGGGCAGCGGCGACACGCCGCCCAAGGTGGCCAGCGAGACCGTGCTGGCGGACGTGCGCGTCATCGCCGTCGGTTCGGTCCTGCACGCCCCCGACACCGAGGCACCGCCGCAACGCCAGGGCAACGCCGCCAGCGCCCGTACCGTGACCCTGGAGGTCACGCCGCGCGACGCCGAATCGGTGGCCGTGGCCAGCCGGCTGGGACAATTGTCGCTGGCCCTGCGCAGCCTGGCGGTCAGCCGCAGCCAGGGGCCGGACAGCGAGGCACCCGCCGACCTGTCCGGCCAGCCGGTCTGGGGCAGGGACGTCTCGGCGGTGGTGCGCATGACTCAGCCGCGCCCGGCCGCCCATGCCGTCGCCGCGTCGGGCCCGGCGCGCGTACAGGTTTTTCGAGGCTCGGACGGAGCCAAATAGGCGAAGGCCGGACAGGGGGATTTGTGGGAATGACTGGTTGCGTACGTCGTCTGCTTCGCCTGAGCGTCATCCTGGTTCTGGCCGCGAGCCCCTGGGGGAAGGAGCTTGCGCCGTTGTCCGTCTCGGCGGCCCGTGCCGCCGAGACGGACGCCCGCCTTGAACTGGCCGCCGGCGAGGGCGAGCTTCTGCGCCTGCCCCGCCCGGCGCTCAGCGTCTTCGTCGCCAACCCCGAGGTGGCCGACATCCAGGTGCCGTCGCCCAACGCCGTGTTCGTGCTGGGCAAGAAGAGCGGCACCACCACCCTCTACGCCGTGGACGGCCGCGACCGCGAGATCCTGCGCCGCACCGTGGTGGTCCGCCACAACACGGCGGAGATGCAGGACCTGCTGCGCCAGCGCTTCCCCTCCTACACCTTCACCCTGGCCTCGGCGCCGGGCTCGCTGATGGTGGGCGGCCAGGTGGACACCGCGGCCCAGGTGGCGGCGGTGGCCGAGACGCTGGCACCCTATCTGGGCAAGGAGGAACGCCTGATCAACAACGTGGCCTTCCGCAATCCCACCCAGGTCAACCTGCGGGTCCGGGTGGCGGAAGTCTCGCGCGAGATCACCCAGCAGCTGGGCGTGAACTGGCAGGCGCTGCTGCGTCCGGGCAATTTCGTCGCCGGCCTGATGAACGGGCGCGACTTCTTCAACGAACAGACCAACAGCTGGAACATCCCCTCCAGCGGCTGGGGCGTGGCCGGCGGCTTCAAAACCCGCGACTACGACATCACCGCGGTGATCGACGCCCTCGACCAGGAAGGCCTGATCTCGGTGATGGCCGAACCCAACCTGACCGCCGTGTCGGGCCAGACCGCCAGCTTCCTGGTGGGCGGCGAGTTCCCGGTACCGGTGGTGCAGAGCGAGACCAACGCCATCAGCGTCGTCTTCAAGCCCTTCGGCGTGGCGCTGGACTTCACCCCCACCGTGCTGTCGTCGGACCGCATCAGCCTGACGGTGCGCCCCGAGGTCAGCGAGCTGAACCCCACCAACAGCGTCACCCTGAACGGCACCACCATTCCCGGCCTGTCGGTGCGGCGGGTGGAAACCACGGTGGAACTGGCCAGCGGCCAGAGCTTCGCCATCGGCGGCCTGCTGCAGGACAACATGCGCGACGTGGTGGCCCGCCTGCCCGGTTTGGGCGACCTGCCGCTGCTGGGTAAGCTGTTCTCGTCGCAGAACTACCGCAACAACAAGTCGGAACTGGTGGTCATCGTCACCGCCTACACGGTCAAGCCGGCGGACGGCAGCCAGTTGCAGACCCCGCTCCAGAACCTGAAGCCGGCTTCCGACGTGGAATACATCACCCAGCAGCGCCTCGGCATCGACCCCTTGGCGGCGGATTCGCCCCGCCTGCTCGGGCCGGCCGGCTTCGTCTATTGAGGAGCACGCCCATGTCCCGCCCCACCGCCATCCTGCTGGCCCTGGCGCTGCCCGTGCTGAGCGGCTGCTTCCCCAATCCCGATTACCGCGACCTGCCCAATTCCTCGGTCATCGGCCACACGGTCGGCGTCGTCGCCACCGTGCCGGTGGCCGACCTGGCCGCCCCCACGGCGCAGGAGCGCGCCGGCGTGGCCGCCGCCCTGGCGCAGGCGGGCGGAAACGGCGTCCGCGTGCAGGTGCGGCTGCCGCGCGGCGAGCCGGCGCCGGCGGAGGCCGTGCTGCGCCAGCGTCTGCAGGGCCTGGGCATCGACCCCGCCATCGCCATCGTCGATGCCGACAATACCGGCGGCGGCGCCACCCTGGCCTTTCTCCGCGTCACCCTGAGCGCGCCCGACTGCGCCGCCCTGGTCACTCCCTCCGAGGAGTGGAGCGCGGGCAGCCGCCCCTCCATGGCGTTCGGCTGCGCCAATTACACCAACCTGACCCGCATGCTGGCCGACCCGGCCGATCTGGCGGCGCCGCGCGCCTATGGCGGCGCGGATTCCACCACCTCGGCCCATGCGGTGGAGCTCTATCACCTGGACAGGGTCAAGAAGCTGCAGAAGAGCACCGCCCCCAGCGTTTCGATCACCGTCGGGACGGAATAGCCGGAGAGGTAAGCCATGTCCCTCATCGAAAGCCTGGCGAACCCGACACGAAGCGTACCGCCCCAGGCCGAGTTCGTCGCCTTCCTGGCCGACGAGCAAAGCACCGAGACGGTGGAGCGCTTCGCCCTGGCCCGGATGATGCCGCACACATACATCCGCCAGGGCAACGTGGCCGACGCCACCGAGTTCATGGCCAAGCTGGAGCGCCCGCCGCGCCAGCTGGTGGTGGACATCTCCACCTCGGCCATGGCGCTGTCGGAACTGGCGGCCCTGGCCGAGGTCTGCGCCCCCAGCGTGTCGGTGGTGGTGATCGGCGAGCGTAACGACGTGGGCCTGTTCCGCGAATTGCTGCGCATGGGCGTGGACGAGTACATCTCCAAGCCGCTGACTATCGACCTGCTCACCCGCCTGCTGGGCGGGCCCGGCGCCGTGGTCGCCCCGGTCCACCAGGTGCGCACCGGCAAGCTGGTGGCCTGCGTCGGCGCGCGCGGAGGCGTCGGCGTCTCCACCGTCGCCGCCAACGTGGCCTTCCATCTGGCCCACAACGTGGATCGCCGGGTGGTGCTGATCGATATGGACCCCTTCGGAGGGCCCATGAACATCCTGCTGGGCACCCAGTGCAACAACGGCCTGGGCGACGTTCTGAAGAACGTGCGCCGGCTGGACACCCAGTACATGGAGCGCACCACCGTCAGCCTGGGCGGCAAGCTGTTCCTGCTGACCGCCCAGAACGACCTGGACAGCCCCGAGCCCATGGACGTGGCCGCCCTGCGCGAACTGGTCAGCGAGCTGAAGCGCCACTTCCACTACGTCATCATCGACATGCCCGACCGGGCCGGCCCCGCCGCCATGGCGGTGCTGGAGGAGGCCCAGGTGGTGGCGCTGGTCACCGAGCCGTCGGTCTATGCCGCGCGCGAGACCGCGCGCCTGATCCGCATCGCCGAGACCCGCGACGCCCACGTGCCGGTCATGCTGATCGCCAACCAGCCGCGCCAGTCCGGCCGGGGCGAGCTGGCCATGCGCGATTTCGAGGAGGCGGTGGGTCGCCGCGCCAGCCACGTGCTGCCCTACGACCACGATTCGGCCAGCCGGGCGGAGAATCTCGGCCCGCCGGTGGTGGCCAGCCGGGGCGCCCTGGCCATGGCGCTGAAGCGGGTGGGCGACGATCTGGCCGGCCGCCAGCTGGAGGACAAGCCCAAGCGCGCCTTCAGCTTCCGCGACCATCCCCTGCTCCGCCATCTGCTGGAGTGGAGGGCCTGATGTTCGGGCGCAAGCGCGAGACCTTCGATCAGAGCACCGTCACCCTGCCCAGCGAGCCGGCGGCAGCACCCATGGGCGCCCCGCCGCCTGCCGCTTCCCCTGTTCCGGCGGCGGTCTGCGCCCCGGTCCCCGCGCCCCTCTGCACGCCCGCTCCGGCACCGGCGGCGGAATCCGTGCCCGAGAACTTCCTGCGCTCCGAGACTTTCCTGACCCTGCGTTCGGCGGTGTTCGCCGCCATCAACGTGTCGGCGGCGGTCACCCGCTCGCGCGAGCAGGTGCGGGGCGACCTGACCCGGCTGGTGGCCGAGATCGTCGCCCGCGACCGCCTGCTGGTCACCACGCCCGAGCAGATGCAGGCGGTGGAGGAACTGCTGAACGACATGTTCGGCATCGGCCCCATCGAGCCGCTGCTGGCCGACGATTCGGTCACCGACATCCTGGTCAACGGCCCCGACCAGGTGTTCATCGAACGCCACGGACGGCTGGAGCTGACGCCGCTGAAGTTCCGCGACAACGCCCACGTCACCAACGTGGCCCAGCGCATCGCCGCCTCCATCGGCCGCCGCGTCGACGAAAGCAGCCCCATGGTGGACGCCCGCCTGGCCGACGGCTCGCGCGTCAACGTGGTGCTGCCGCCGCTGGCCATCCGCGGCACCTGCCTGTCCATCCGCAAGTTCGCCAAGCGCACCGTCAGCCTGCACCGCATGGTCATGCAGGGCAACCTGTCGGCGGCCATGGCGCGGGTGCTGGAAATCGCCGCCGCCTGCCGCGCCAACATCATCATTTCCGGCGGCACCGGCTCGGGCAAGACCACCATGATGAACGCCCTGTCGCGGGTCATCGACGAGCGCGAGCGCATCATCACCATCGAGGACGCCTGCGAGCTGCAATTACAGCAGCCCCACGTGGTCAGCCTGGAAACCCGCCCCGAGAGCATCGAGGGCAGCGGCGCCATCGACCAGCGCCAGCTGGTCAAGAACGCCCTGCGCATGCGCCCCGACCGCATCATCCTGGGCGAGACGCGCGGCGCCGAAGCGTTCGACGTGCTTCAGGCCATGAACACCGGCCATGACGGCTCCATGACCACGCTGCACGCCAACTCGCCGCGCGACGCCCTGACCCGGCTGGAAAGCATGGTCCTGCTGGCCGCCGGCAGCCTGCCGCTGATCTCGATCCGCCGCCAGATCGCCAGCGCCGTCCAGATCATCGTCCAGCTGGACCGCATGCGCGACGGCGTGCGCCGCATCACCCACGTCACCGAAATCACCGGCATGGAAGGCGACGTCATCATCACCCAGGACCTGTTCACCTTCCGCTACGACGACAGCACCTACGGCGAGGAAGTGCGCGGCACTTTCGAAAGCTCCGGCCTGCGTCCCGCCTTCGCGCCGCGCGCATCCTATTACGGTTTGGAGAGGGCGCTGATGGAGGCCATGACCACATGAGCGCCATCCAGCTCTCCCCCGAGGACGTGGTCGCCGCCGCCGGCTTCGTCGGCGTGGTCATCGCCGCGCTGGGCTATCACTCCGTCCGCACCGCCATGGCCAACAGCCCGCGCGCGCGCATGCGCCAGCGCGTGCAGAGCACCGTGGCCGAGGTGGCGCCCAGCGTCCGCGCCTCGGTGGCCCAGGACGGCGCGCTGACCCTCAAGCAACACCGGATGGCCGCCGACAACGGCATCGCCAAACTGCTGGCGCGGATCACCGCCCAGGCCGAGCACATGGGCGGCACCGCCGGCCTGCGCTGGATCGCCGTGGCGGCGGCCGGAACCGTTGCCCTGGCCATCACCGCCTGCCTGTTCGCCAAACTGTCGGTCTGGTTGAGCCTGGCCCTGGTTCCCACCGCCGGCGCCGTCGCGGCGGCGGCCGCCTATCGCTTCCTGGTGGTGCGCTACCGCACCCGCTTCCTCGCCCTGCTGCCCGACGCCCTTGATCTGGTGATCCGCGCGGTGCGCGCCGGCGTCCCGGTGGTTCAGGCCATCATCACCGCCGGCCGGGAACTGCCCGACCCGGCCGGCCGCGAGTTCCGCATCATGGGCGACGCCCTGCGCCTGGGCCTGGAGCAGCAGGAGGTCATGGACGCCGCCAGCCGGCGTATCGGCCTGCCCGACTTCCGTTTCTTCGTGGTCTGCCTGCAGTTGCAGCGCGAGACCGGCGGCCCGCTGGCCGACACGCTGGAGAACCTTGCCGGCATCATCCGCGCCCGGCGCGAATTGCGGCTGAAGACCCGGGCGCTGACGGCGCAGGGGCGCACCGCGGCCAAGATCATCGCCGCCATCCCGGTGGTGACCATGGCAGCGCTGAATTCCATGAGCGCGGACTATCTCGACCCGCTGTTCACCACCGAAAAGGGCCACACAATCCTTTGGCTGGCGGCCGGCATGGTCACTGTCGGGCTGGTTATCATCAACCGCATGTCCCGGCTGGAGGACTGACGCCATGCTCGACGTCATCGAGGTTCTCGCCCTTGCCGCCGTGCTGGCCGTGGTCACCCTGGTTTCGCTACGCCTCAACCGGCCGGAGGCGCGGGCGGCCGACCGCGCCCGCGAGGTGGTGCGCCAGGTGGGCGGCGCCGTGGCCGCCCCCGAGGACGACGCCGAGCCGGATCTGCACAGGCAGGCGCGAAACCTGGTTACCAGGCTGGCCGAGCGCCTGCCGCTGTTCAATCCCAAGCAGCGGCGCCAGTTGCAGAACCAGCTGCTCACCGCCGGCTTCCGCCAGCCCCATGCCCTGTCGGTGCTGGTCACGCTGAAGCTGGTGGCGGGCACCGTGTTCGCCATCCTGGGCGCCTTCGCCAACCGCCTGCTGCCGCCCGACAGCGGTGACGCCATGCCGGTCATCCTGGTGCTCGGCGGCCTGCAACTGGGACTGATGGCGCCCGAACTGGCCCTGAGCCGCTGGGTGAAGCGCCGCCAGCGCGCCATCTACCGCGCGGTGCCCGACGCCCTGGACCTGCTGGTCATCTGCACCAATGCCGGCTACAGCCTGGGCGCCAGCATCAAGCGCATCGGCTTCGAACTGCGCGAGGTGTCGCCGGCGCTCTCCAACGAGCTGGAAATCACCGCCCACGAAATGCAGATGAACGCCGATCCGGTGGAGGGCCTGCGTCACCTGGCCGAACGCACCGGCGTGGAATGCCTGCGCAGCCTGGTGGCCACGCTGATCCAATCCCACCAGTACGGCACCCCCATCACCCAATCCCTGAAGACCCTGGCGCGCAGCGAGCGCAACACCCGCCTGCTGCTGCTGGAGGAAAAGGGCGCCAAGCTGGCGACCAAGATCACCATGCCCATGATGCTGCTGATCCTGCCCGCGGTGATGCTGATCGCCGGCGGCCCCGCCATCATGCGCCTGTCGGAGGTGTTCAAATGAACCCGCTCAAACTTGCCGCCCTGCTCGCCCCCCTGCTGGTCATGGGCTGCGCCACCGTCGAGACGCGCACCACCGGCACGCAAAGCCCGGCGGCCGAAGGCGGGGTGCGGCTGGCCCGCGCCAGCCTGGACGGCGGCGACAGCGGCGCCGCCATCACTCTGTTCCAGCAGGTGCTGAAGAAGAGCCCCGAGGATTACGAGGCCCGGCTGGGCCTGGGCGACGCCTTCGTCCAGGCCGGCGAGAACGAGCGGGCGCGCGCAGCCTACGCCGAGGCCGTCAGGCGCCGCCCCGCCGCCCTGGAACCGCTGCTGGGGCTGGGGCGGGTGGCGCTGGTCAAACGCGAGTTCGGGGAAGCGGAAAAGCGGTTCGGCGAGGCCCGCGCGCTGGCGCCCGACGACGGGCGCGTGCTGCGTGGCCTGGGCGCCGCCTACGACCTGCAGGGGCGTCATGGCGAAGCCCAGGTCCTCTACCGCAAGGCACTGGCGCTGCATCCCGAGGATTCGGCGGCCCGCAGCAACCTCGGCCTGTCCCTGGCCCTGTCGGGCGACCCACGCCAGGCGGTCAACGTCCTGCTGGACATCGCCGCGACGCCCAGCGCCCCCATCCAGGCGCGCCAGAACCTGGCCCTCGCCTACGGCATGATCGGCAACGACCAGGCGGCCGAATCGGTGCTGACGAGCGACCTCAACCGCACCGCCATCAGCAACAACCTGGGCTATTACCGCTTCCTGCGCGGCCACAAGCCGGCCGAGCCGCCAGCTGGAACCGCGCCATGATCGCGACGCTGCGCCGGCTGAGCCGCCAACGGCGCGGAAGCGCGGTGCTGGAATTCGCGCTGGTCTTCCCCCTCATCATCCTGCTGACCGTAGGCGCCATCGAGATGGGGCTGATGATGCTGCTGGACGCCTCGCTGGAGATCGGCATCAGGGCGGCGTCGCGCACCGGCAGCATCACCGCCCTGGGCACCCGGGAGGAGCGCGAAAACAGGATCAAGGCAATCGTGCTGGAGATGGTGTCGCGCTGGGTGCCCGGCTCCTCGAACGTGAAGATCGAGACCAAGGTCTATCCGGCGCTCAACAACATCGGCCGGCCCACCTGGGTGGACCTCAACAACAACGCCATCTGCGACGACGGCGAAGGAACCTGCCCGGCCGAGGGCGGCGTGCAGTTGGTCCCCGGCATCGGCGTCTCGGGCAGCCTGGTGGTCTATGGCGTCACCGTCACCCGCCCCGGCTTCTCCGGCATCTTCAAGCTGATCGGCATCAATACGCTTGAGTTCAGGCGCCAAGCCGTGGTGTTGAACGAATGACCGCCGGCGCCATCCCCCGCGAACGCACTCTGCGCACTCTGGCCCGTGACAGTAACGGGATCGTGGCGCTGGAAATGGCGCTCATCCTGCCGCTGATCTGCCTGATGGTGCTGGGCTTCTACGAGGCCTACAGCTACATGCGGACGGTCGGGCTGGTGGAACGCACCGCCGCCAGCGTCGCCAACATCATGGCCCGGCAGGTCAGCCAACTGGTGGATTGCGCGTCGGTGGACAACGCCCTCAACCTGGGCGTCTACGTGAGCGCCGCCGAGCAGATGATGCAGCCGGTGCAACTGAACGGCCACGGCGCGGTATTCCTGTCGGCGGTTTCCACGCCGGGCAACACCCCCACGGTGACCTGGCAGCGGCGCAGCAGCTACACCATCAAGGATGCCGCCAGCGTGCTGGGCAGGCAGGGCCAGGCGGCCAAGCTGCCCGCCCCGCTGGCGCCCGCCGGCAGCGGCGCCATCGTGCTGGTGGCCGAGATTTCCTACAGCTTCAGGCCCTTCGCCATGACCGCCAATTTTTGGCCCGACGCGCCGGGCGAGGTGGTCATCCAGCGTGCCGCCTATTTCCGTGCCCGCACCTTCGCCCTCGACCGGCTGGCCCAGCCGGGCTGCGCTCCCTTGCCCACGCCGTGACGGAGGAGGACACCATGCGCCACCTCATTCCCCCTCCACCGCACGGTTCGCTGCTGCGCGACCGCCGCGGCGTCGTCGCCCTGTATTTCGCCGTGGTGCTCGGCTTCATCGCCCTGCTGCTGGTGGCCGCGCTCGACCTTATCCGCGTCCACCTGATCCGCTCGCGCATGTGGTCGGCGGTGGATTCCGCCATCCTCGCCGCCGGCCGCTCGCTGGGCACCGGCGACTGGCAGCAGGTGGGGGTTGATTACTTCAACGCCAACATGGGCAAATCCCTGGGCGAGACGGTCACCATCACCAAGGACAGCTTCCAGACGGTCGGCAACCCGCTGGTGGGACAGCAGGTGTCCTTGTCGGTCAAGGCCAGCATCCCCGTGCTGTCGCACGCCCTGGGCAACATCGCGGCCATGGAGGTGGAGGTGGGCGCCACCGCGCTGCGCAAGAGCCTGACGGTGGACTTGGCCATGGTGCTGGACAACACCGGCTCCATGCTCACCAACGACAACATCGGCGCCCTGCGCATCGACGCGCTGGAGCTGCTGCACATCCTCTCGGGCGGGGCCACCGCGGGAAACCTGGCCAATTCCCGCATTGCCCTGGTGCCCTATTCGGCGGCGGTCAATCCCGGTTCCGAGGCCAAGGACCTGACCGACGGCAGCGCCGCCTACGATCCCGCCAATCCCTTGGGCTGGAAGGGATGCGTCATCGAGCGCCACGGGGCCAATGCCATGGGCGACACGCCGGCCTCAGCCGAGAAATGGCGGCCCTACGTCTGGGACGACAAGTACACTGACAACGAGTATACGAAAGGAAAACTCTCTACTGTTTTCGCCGACTGGTCATGGAAAAATGACAGCACCGGTCCCAATGTAGGATGCCCCACCCCCATCACCCCGCTGACCACCGATATCACGGCGTTGACCACCGACATCAACGCCATGCGGGCGTGGAGCCGCGGCGGCACGCTCAGCGACATCGGCATGGCCTGGGGCCTGCGGGTACTGTCCCCCGACCCGCCGTTCACCCAGGGCGCGGCATGGAACGACCCCAATATCGGCAAGGCGGTCGTGCTGATGACCGACGGCGAGACCAACTTCCACAAGCTGACCGACAGGAACCTTAAGCACAACGAGCCCGACAGCAGGGTGAACTCCGATTACACCGGCTATGGTCGCCTGGACGAGTACGGCCTAGTGGGAGCCACAACCGTGTCGGCCGGGATCGAGAAGATAAATGAGAACCTGAAGGCGTTGTGCACAGCCATGAAATCGCCGCCCTATAATATTCAGGTGTACACGATCACCTTCGGCTCCAATATCAACGAAAAAACCAAAACCATCTACCGGACGTGCGCCTCCGGCAGCGCCAACTACTTCCATGCGCCCGATCAGCCCACCCTGAGGAACGCCTTCCAGTCCATCGGCGGCGCCCTCAGCGAACTCACCCTGGTCAAATGACATCCAACCAGAGACAGGAATTGCCGGCCCATGCCGTCCGTGAAATCCTTCACCCTGCCCTTCGCCACCGATCCCTCGGGCGACCAGAAATGCTATTACTGGGTCTGCGCCAGCATCATGATGGACGCCGACGATCGCGCCGACCCGCACGCGCTGGAGCGCGCCAACCGGGCCCTGTCCTGTGCGCAGAAGGGCGAATGCGTGCGCGCCGAGGATTGCCGCGAACTGACGCTGAGCGCCATCGCCCGCCTGCTGCAGCAGCGGGGACGGCCGTAAGGCGCTCCCGCCGATGCCTCGCCGATTGGAAAAACATTCCCATATAAAATCTGCGGACCTTCGTGCCGCCTGCCGGATCGCCTTCCGGCGGGATGTCCCTGCGCCGGCCCATGGCGCCGATGACGACGGAGCAAGACGTGGACTATTCGGCCGCAGCCCAGCGCCTGTGGGAATTGCTCGACCGCGAGCATGACGGCAATTCGGTGCTGAAAGAGGAATTCGAAGCCAGGGAATGGGGCGAATTGTCGCCCGAGGTCCGCGCCATGCTGTGCGACGTGGCCCGCCGCTTCCTGGAGCGGGAAAGGCGCCAGGAAGCCCGCCCGCGCGCCCAGTTGCCCGATTTCAACCGGCTGGCCGGCGAGGCGATGGCCCGCGCCGACCGCTATGCCACCGTGCCGCAATGGGTGGCCGAAACCATCGCCACCGCCTACCGCCTGGGACGCGACAGCCGCTAATCCGAATCGGATTCCTTCGGCTTGTTCTTGTTGATCAGGGTATCGAGCATCTGTCGGTACACGGTGGGGTGGCCGTGTTCGATGAACAGATCGCGGCAATAATCCCAGAAGAAATCGCGGCGATACGCGATGCTGCAATTGTCGAGATCAACCACCTCGTGGCTGACGGCCAGGCGCTGCAGCAAGGCGGTGGTCTGCCCCACGTCCCAGCCCGCCCCCTTCATATAAAGGATCTGCGGCAAGGCGCCCCGGTCGAACAGCCCGTGGATCACCTGCGCGCCGGCTCCGTCCAGGGTGACCGCCAGGATCTGCGGCGCCCCGCCCCCGCACGCGGCGTGCAGGCGATCGAGATCAATGGCCGGGCCGCCGCCGAAAGCTTCGGGGCCGAGGCAGGTGACGTTGCGATGGCGCGCATGGTTGCGCACCAGCGCCGGGGCCAGTTCCGGCCGGGATTCAGCCAATACCGCGTGAGGGTCGAAATTGACCAGCAGCGCGCGCAGGGGCGAGCCGGCCACGCCGTCACCGGCGCCGATATGCCACACCTTGGCCTCGGGCGTCCGCCGCAGCAGGAAATAGCCGGTCTTGAACAGCTCGAAGCAGGCCTTGTCGTCCAGGCGCAACAAGCGCTGCATGACGCTGCCGCGCGAGATGTCGGTGATCAGGGTGCGGCTTGAGCGCACGGCGGAGATGAATTCCTCCACATTGCGCAGCTCGCCAGGATCGAGGGGATTGTTCTGGCAGAATTGCCGGATTTCCTCGAGGTCGCCGCTGAGCAGCATGGAGTTCAGCTTGAGCACCCGCAGATGCTCGGTGAACCAGGAATTGTACCAGACATGGATGCCGTAGGTCTGGTCCACGGGCCGGGGGAAGACGGCGTGGAACGGCTCGTTGTAGAGATAGGGATAGAACGAGTTGCTGGGCAGCCGCTTGTACGGCGCCTCGGCGATGAGCTTGCCGAAGAAACCGGGGCCGGTTTCCGCGATCACCTCCACCGCGTTCAGCTGCATGGTGGTCACCGCCTCGACCGCCTTGGCCATGAGCGGGTGGTTGGGGCTGACCGAGAAGAAGCCGTTGGAGCATTTGGGCTCGATCTTCTCGCGCTCGTGACACACCACCAGATCGGCGTCGAAGGCAGAGAAATCCAGGTGGTTCAGCGGCATGAAATCGCAATCGAGATAAGTCCCGCCGTAGCGGTGCATGATCTCGTAGCGGGCGATATCCGCCTTCTTGGCGCCGCTGTCGGCGGCCTCGATCTGCTGGCGCACCGACAATGACGGGATGTCCTTGTCGGTCCAGCTGATGAACTCGTAATCGGGAAGCTGGCGCTGCCAGCCCTCCCACCACAGGTCGTATTGCGGCGGGATGGGTTTGCCGCCGAGCCACACCCGGTGAATGATGCGCGGAATCATAGGGTGCGATCCTTACTCGCCGGCGGCATCGGCGAAGGCGGCCATCACCTGGTCGGCAGGATAGATGGCGTGGTTCTTGCGCAGCACCAGACGGCGCTTCTCCGGGTAGTTGGGGCGCACCTCGGCCTCGAACAATCCGTCCGCGCTGCGGCTGTAATGGACCAGTTGGCGGGTCAGCGGCAAGCCCATATGGCCGTTGCGGACGGCGCACACCCAGAAGTTCCAGTCCTCGCAGCCCTTGAGCGCCATATCCTCGTCATAGCCGCCCACGTCCTCCCACACCTCGCGCCGCCAGACCGAGCAGTAGGGCACGAAATTATGGGTGATCATGACGCCGGGATTGAACGGGCGCGCCGGCCATTGCTCGGCCACCAGCCCGAAGGTCTGCAGGCCGGAATAGACGAACGAGGCCGACGGGTTGCGGCGGAAATGGTGGATGTGCTCCTCGATCATGCTGGGCTCGATCCAGTCGTCGGGATCGAGGCACAGCACCAGATCGCCCTTGCTGCGGCGGATGCCCTCGTTGCGGGGCACGGCGGGGCGGCCGGAATTCTGCTTCCGCCAAACGCATTTGAGGTTGGGGAGCTTGATCCCCTTCATCACCTTGCGGATGCCGTCGGTGGAAGCGTCGTCCACCAGGATGATCTCGATGTTCTTCCACGTCTGCGCGGCGACGCTGCGCAGGCATCGCTCCACCGTGTCGGCATGATTGAAGTGGGGGATGATCACCGACACCAATGGATTGTCGGGGATGGGCTGCGGCGACAACAGGCGCTTCACCGCCTGCTTCACGTCGGCGCGCGGCGCGAGTTTGATGACGTGGCCGGGCAGGTAGGCCAGACGGTCGCGATCCAGTACGGTGCCGCGCAGGTCGCCGCTGTAGGGAACGAACTCCGCCACGCCGTTCGCCTCCACATAGGAGGGATCGATGCCGTCGCACACACCCTGGGCGGCGCAGCCGTTGCACTGGGGCGCGAACACCTTGGTCAGGCCGCGCACGGTGCCGCGGCCGAGAATGGGACCACCCTGCACGCACATCAGATCGGCGCCGGGCGACGGCTGCCCCGGCTGCGCCGGCAGCCAGGAGCCTTCCTGCTCGGCGTTGCCCGGCCCGGAATGATGGACGCAGTTCATCCACTCATGGGGATCGTAGCGGACGCCCACGGTGCCCACGTAGTTCTTCTCCAGCCCGGCGATGGTGCACAGGGGGCATAGCGCACGTTCACGGCGATGCCGTTGCTTTCCAGGATGTGCACCGCCTCGCGCAGGTAGGGCGCCATCTCGCTGTAGCGCGCGCGCACCGCCGAGGCCTTGCCGTCCGCCCATTCGTAATAGGCGTTCATCAGGATGAAATTGGAGACGTAGACGTTCTTCTGGACGATGGCGCGGGCGAGGTCCGGCAGCGTGCGTGAATTGCTTTCCGTGCACACGGTGTTGGTGCCGAACTGGAAGCCCTCGGCTCCCAGCATGTCCATGGCATCCAGCATCTTGCCGAGGTCGCCGCCGGTTAATTCCTTGAACAGGGCCGGGTCGGCGGCATGGTACGAGAACAGGAAATCGGTCAGCCCGGCCGCCAGCAGCCGCTCCAGCAGCTTGTGCTTGTTGGTCAGGAACTGCCCCAGCGTGATCATGCGGGTGCCGATGCCGCGATCGGTGGCGCGCTGGACCACATCGACGATGCCGGGATGGGCGGTGGGCTCACCGCCGGTGATGTCGAAGCCGAGAAAACGGTTGTCCGCCATCTTGTCGACCTGCGCCAGCAGCAGCTCGGTGGCCTTCCACGAGGCGCGGCGCATGCCGGCGTATTTCTTCGGCGTCTCGGTGCCGTCGGGAAGGTAGGCGTAATAGCAGTGGACGCAGGAATGCGGGCATTTCAGTCCCACATCCACCACGCCCCAGCGCGACAGTTGTCCTGGCAGATGCGTATAATGTCCAGTCGCCACGCTCGTCTTCCCGGTGTTCGGCCATGCTTGCGCAGGGCACAGGTCTGGGGGAATCCGACAAATCGGATCACCTGCCATATTTCCGGTCGCGAGTTAAGATAATGCTAAGTCGCCGCCGCGGACGGCGGCAAGCCGCCTCGGGAAAGACGGCTAGGCCAGGATGTCCAGGTGCGATCCGCGCGGCGCGTGCGGGTCCAGTTCGTCCTTGGCCACATTGGCGGATGACGGGCGGGCGTTCTTCTCGCCCCCTTCGCCCGTGTCGCCCTCGTCGGCCGGCGGGCGCACCTTGGCATTCACCTTGCCGTAGCTGAGGATGCCTTGCTGCAGAGTCGAGATGTATTGGGTGATCAGCGACATGGCCCGGCCCCTTTACACCTTTTCCGCCTTGGCGACGGCCTCGGCCGTCCACAGGCGGCCATCCGCCTTGACAGCGCGAAGGTGGTGGCGCCGCGCCAGCCTCTCGCGGTACCAGCCGGCGTAATCGCCGATGGTGAGCACCTCGACGCCATCATGGTCCACCTCAGCGCCGAGCCTCGAGATAGACGTCCAGGTTGGACAGGTCGGGCCGAGGCAGGCGCCCCTGCTGGAACTCGTCCCACATCTGCGCGTAGAGGGCCTCGAGCTGGCTCACGTGCTTTTCCATGTCGAACAGCACGCAGGTTTCGCGGTGCTTCTCCAACTGATCGCGGTAGCGCGCCAGCTCCGCCCGGTTGTGGCCCAGCGCCACGGCCTTTTCCACGTATTCCTCGGGAGTCGAGCAGATCAGCTCGGGCAAGCCGGCGGAGCGGGCCAGGCTGCCGCACACCCGCGAGGCGAAGCCGCGGCCGGCCAGGGTGAGGATGGGAACGCCCACCCACAGCGCATCCGAGGCCGTGGTGTGGGCACCATAGGGCAGCGTATCCAGGAACAGATCCGCCAGCCGATAGCGGGCCAAGTGATAGGCGTTGGCCAGCTTGGGCGCGAAGATCAGGCGCTCGGGCGCGATGCCGAATTGCGCCGCCCGCTCCCTCAGGCGCTGGCTGCCCGCCTCGGACCCTTCCAGCAGCCACAGGACGCTGTTGGGGACGCGGGCCAGGATCTGCATCCAGCGCTCGAAATGGAAGCGGCTGATCTTGTGGGTGCCGTTGAAACAGCAATAGACGACGGCGTTCTCGGGTAGGCCGACATCGGCGCGCGTGGGTGTCGGAGCCACGGCGCGCTTGCGGTCGTTGGGCTGATAGCAGGGAAGCCGCAGCACCTTCTCGGAATAGAAGATTTCGCTCTCTTCCGGGATGATGAACTCGTCGGCCAGGATGTAATGGTGGTAGGGGCTGCCCATGCTGCCCGGGAAGCCCAGCCAGTTGACCTGCACCGGCGCCGGCCGGCGGGCGAACACGGCGGTGCGGGCGTCGCGGGTATAGCCGTTGACGTCCACCAGGATGTCGATCTTGTCCTCGGCGATGCGGCGGGCGGCAGTGGCGTCGTCCATGCCGGTGATATCCACCCAGTGCTCCACCGCCCCCTTGATGCGGACGTTCTGATAGTCTTCCGTGGGAATGCCGCAGTAATAGGCGAACACCTCGACCTTGCTGCGGTCGTGCAGTTCGAACACTTCCGCCATCAGGAAACCCACGGCATGGGTGCGCAGGTCGGACGACACATAGCCGATGCGCAGACGCCCGTTCCGCTTGCCGCCCGCCTTGTGGCGGGGCAGTTCGTAACCGGCCGGCGGATCCCAGGTCTTGTTGTAGGTGTAGGACGATGCCAGCTGGAGCATGGGATCGTCGGTGTAGGCAGCCATGGACAGCGGGCTCATGCCGGCCATCAGCGCGCGCCGGTCCACCCCCTCCCACGGCACCACCACAGGCCATTTGCACTGGTACAGGCGCAACGAGATGAAATGCTGGGCCACGTCCACTTGGCGCGGATCGACGGTCAGGCATTGCTGCAGGATGACTTCCGCCTGGTCCGGATGATGGTTGCCCTCAAGAACACGGCCGATTTGCTTCAGGGCGGCAGTCTTGAAGCCGATATTGGGGCCGGTTATCCCGGCCAGCCGGGTGGCCAGGTCGTTCCATTGGGCAACCGCCCGGTCAGGATCGCCCAGCCGCTCATAGATGCTGCCCAGATTGATGTGCGCGGGATAGAAATCGCCATTGGCGGCGACGGCGCGCTCCAGCGGTTCGCGGGCGGCCACCCAATCCCCTCGTTCGGTCAACAGCGTGCCGAGGTTGAAATAGGCGGCACAGAGCAGCGGATGGGTCTGGTTGAAGCTGGCCCAGATGCGATAGACCTGCACCGCAAGATCAGGCTGCCCGGCAGCTTTCAGCGCGTCGGCGGCCTCGATGGCCTCGACGATGGTGATGTTCTGTTCGGTAATCTTTTTGATAGCGGACAGGAAAAGATCGCCGGCCACGCGCATGCCCCAAATGTAAATCGTTATCGACCACCACGGCTGCGAAGGGGGCCGGCCTTCCGGCCGGCCCCTCTTCTACCGCTTCTTAGGAGAGACGCGCAATCCACGCCTCGACCTGATCCGCCGTCAAGGCTTGCGTTTGCTCACTGGTGAGGGCGTTGGCCTGGGTACTGTCGAACGCCGTGATCTGGGTTGTCGACAGGGACATGATCTGCACCGGCACCAGCGCCGTGATCTGGGTCCAGGTCAGTTCAGTGATGTCGGTGGTGCTCAGGCCATCGATCTGGGTGGTGGTGAGGGCCTTGATGGAGGTCGTGGACAACGCCTGGCTCTGCGTCGAGTTCAGGGCCGAAATGTTGGTCGACGACAGCGCCACCAGTTGAGCGGTGCTCAGCGTTCCCACCTGGGTCGAGGTCAGTTCGCCCACGTCCGTGGTGGTCAAGGCCGCCAGTTGACCGGTGGTGAGCGCCGACACCTGGGTGGTGCTCAACGCTTCCACCTGGGTCTGCGACAGCGCGCTTACCTGGCTGGTGGACAGCGCCTTGATCTGCGCCGTGGTCAGCGCCTCTACCTGGGTGGCGGTCAACTCGCCCACGTTGGTGGTCGACAGCGCCGCCAGTTGGGCGGTGGTCAGCACCGCAACCTGGGTCGAGGTCAGCTCGGTGACGTCGGTGGTGCTCAGGCCGGCCAACTGGGTGGCGGTCAGCGCCTTCACCTGGGTGGTGGTCAGCGCCTCCACCTGGGTCTGCGACAGCGCCGACACGTTGGTCGAGGTCAGCGCATTCAACTGCGCCGTGGTCAGCACCTCCACCTGGGTCGAGGTCAGCTCACCGATATCGGTGGTGCTCAGGCCCGACAACTGGGCCGTGCTCAGGCCCTTGACCTGGGTGGTGGTCAGCGCCTCCACCTGGGTCTGCGACAGCGTCGACACGTTGGTCGAGGACAGCGCCGTCAGCTGCGCCGTGGTCAGCACCGCAACCTGGGTCGAGGTCAGCTCGCCCACGTCGGTGGTCGACAGCGCCGCCAGTTGATCGGTGGTGAGCGCCGACACCTGGGTGGTGGACAGCGCCTCCACCTGAGTCTGCGACAGCACACTCACCTGACTGGTGGACAGCGCCTTGACCTGCGCCGTGGTCAGCGCCGACACCTGGGTCGAGGTCAGCTCGCCCACATTGGTGGTGGACAGCGCCGTCAGTTGCGCCGTGGTCAGCACCGCAACCTGGGTCGAGGTCAGTTCCGTGACGTCGGTGGTGCTCAGGCCGGCCAACTGGGTGGTGGTCAGCGCCTTCACCTGGGTGGTGGAGAGCACCTCAACCTGGGTCTGCGACAGCGCCGACACATTGGTCGACGACAGCGCCGTCAACTGCGCCGTAGTCAGCACCGACACCTGGGTCGAGGTCAGCTCGCCCACGTCGGTGGTGGACAGCGCCGCCAGTTGATCGGTGGTGAGCGCCGACACCTGGGTGGTAGACAGCGCCTCCACCTGCGTCTGCGACAAGGTCGAGACGGCGGTTGCCGACAAGGCCTTGAGCTGGGCCGTCGTCAGAGCCTCCACCTGGGTGGTGGTCAGCGCACCGACGTTGGTGGTGGACAAGGACGCCACCTGATCGGTGGTCAGCGCGGCAACCTGGGTCGAGGTCAGTTCAACGATGTCGGTGGTGTTCAGGCCCGCCAACTGGGTGGTGGTCAGCGCCTTCACCTGGGCGGTGGTCAGCGCTTCCACCTGGGTCTGCGACAGCGCCGACACGTTGGTCGACGACAGCTCATTCAGCTGCGCCGTGGTCAGCACCGCCACCTGGGTCGAGGTCAACTCGCCGATATCGGTGGTGCTCAAGCCGGCCAACTGGGTGGTGGTCAGCGCCTTGGCCTGAGTGGTGGTCAGCGCCTCGACCTGGGTCTGCGACAGCGCCGACACGTTGGTCGACGACAACGCCGTCAGTTGCGCCGTGCTCAGCACCGCAACCTGGGTCGAGGTCAGCTCGCCCACGTCCGTGGTGCTCAGCGCCGCGACCTGCGCCGTGGTCAGCGCCGCAACCTGGGTGGTGGACAGGGCTTCCACCTGGGTCTGCGACAGCACCGACACCTGGCTGGTGGACAGCGCCGCCACCTGCGCCGTGGTCAGCGCCGACACCTGGGTCGAGCTCAACTCGCCGATATTGGTGGTCGACAGCGAGGCCAGTTGCACCGTGCTCAATGCCCCCACCTGGGTCGAGGTCAGCTCGGTGACGTCGGTGGTGTTCAGGCCCGCCAACTGGGTGGTGGTCAGCGCCTTCACCTGGGTGGTGGTCAGCGCTTCGATCTGGGTCTGCGACAGCGCCGACACGTTGGTCGACGACAGCGCCGTCAACTGCGCCGTGCTCAGCACCGCAACCTGGGTCGACGTCAGCTCGCCGATGTCCGTGGTGCTCAGCGCCGCCAGCTGATCGGTGGTAAGCGCCGCCACCTGGGTGGTGCTCAACGCTTCCACCTGCGTCTGCGACAACACGCTCACCTGGCTGGTGGACAGCGCCTTGATCTGCGCCGTGGTCAGCGCCGACACCTGGGTCGAGCTCAGCTCGCCCACATTGGTGGTCGACAGCGCCGCCAGTTGGGCGGTAGTCAGCGCCCCCACCTGGGTCGAGGTCAGTTCGCCGATGTCGGTGGTGCTCAGGCCGGCCAGCTGGGTATTGGTCAGGCCCTTCACCTGGGCGGTGGTCAACGCCTCGACCTGGGTCTGCGACAGCGCCGACACGTTGGTCGACGACAGCGCCGCCAGTTGCGCGGTGCTCAGAACCGCGACCTGGGTCGAGGTCAGCTCGCCCACGTCCGTGGTGCTCAGGCCCGCCAATTGGGTGGTGGTCAGCGCCTTGGCCTGGGTGGTGGTCAGCGCCTCAACCTGGGTCTGCGACAGCGCCGACACGTTGGTCGACGACAGCGCCGTCAGCTGCGCCGTGGTCAGCGCCGCCGCCTGGGTCGAGGTCAGCTCGCCCACGTCCGTGGTCGACAGGGCCGCGAACTGGGCGGTGGTCAACGCCGCGACCTGGGTGGTGGACAGCGCCTCAACCTGGGTCTGCGACAGCGCACTCACCTGGCTGGTGGACAGCGCCGCCAGTTGCGCCGTGGTCAGCGCCGACACCTGGGTCGAAGTCAGCTCGCCCACATTGGTGGTCGACAGCGCCGCCAGTTGCGCGGTGGTCAACACCGCAACCTGGGTCGAGGTCAGCTCGGTGACATCGGTGGTGCTCAGGCCGGCCAACTGGGTGGTGGTCAGCGCCTTCACCTGGGTGGTGGTCAGCGCCTCGACCTGGGTCGACGACAGTGCCGACACGTTGGTCGACGACAGCGCCGCCACCTGGGCGGTGGTCAGCACCGCAACCTGGGTCGAGGTCAGCTCGCCCACGTCCGTGGTGCTCAGGCCCGCCAGCTGCGCGGTGGTCAGGGCCTTGGCCTGGGTGGTGGTCAGCGCCTCGACCTGGGTCTGCGACAGCGCCGACACGTTGGTCGACGACAGCGCCGTCAGTTGCGCCGTGGTCAGCGCCGCGACCTGGGTCGAGGTCAGCTCGCCCACGTCGGTGGTGGACAGCGCCGCCACCTGGGCGGTGGTCAGCGCCGCGACCTGGGTGGTGCTCAACGCTTCGACCTGGGTCTGCGACAGCGCACTCACCTGGCTGGTGGACAGCGCCTTGATCTGCGCCGTGGTCAGCGCCGACACCTGGGTGGTGGTCAGCTCGCCCACGTTGGTGGTCGACAGCGCCGCCAGTTGCGCGGTGGTCAGCACCGCAACCTGGGTCGAGGTCAGTTCGGTGACGTCGGTGGTGCTCAGGCCCGCCAACTGGGTGGTGGTCAGCGCCTTCACCTGGGTGGTGGTCAGCGCCTCAACCTGCGTCTGCGACAGCGCCGACACGTTGGTCGACGACAGCGCCGCCAACTGCGCGGTGGTCAGCACCGCCACCTGGGTCGAGGTCAGCTCGCCCACGTCCGTGGTGCTCAGGCCCGCCAATTGGGCGGTGGTCAGCGCCTTGGCCTGGGTGGTGGTCAGCGCCTCGACCTGGGTCTGCGACAGCGCCGACACGTTGGTCGACGACAGCGCCGTCAGCTGCGCCGTGGTCAGCGCCGCGACCTGGGTCGAGGTCAGCTCGCCCACGTCCGTGGTGGACAGGGCCGCCACCTGCGCCGTGGTCAGGGCCGACACCTGGGTGGTGCTCAAGGCCTCGACCTGGGTCTGCGACAGCACGCTCACCTGGCTGGTGGACAACGCCTTGATCTGCGCCGTGGTCAGCGCCTCCACCTGGGTGGTGGTCAACTCGCCCACATTGGTGGTCGACAGCGCCGCCAGTTGCTGCGGTGGTCAGCACCGCAACCTGGGTCGAGGTCAGCTCGGTGACGTCGGTGGTGCTCAGGCCGGCCAACTGGGTGGTGGTCAGCGCCTTGACCTGGGTGGTGGTCAGCGCCTCGACCTGGGTCTGCGACAGCGCCGACACATTGGTCGACGACAGCGCCGTCAACTGCGCCGTGGTCAGCACCGCAACCTGGGTCGAGGTCAGCTCGCCCACGTCCGTGGTGGACAGGGCCGCCAATTGCGCGGTGGTCAGAGCCTTCACCTGGGTGGTGGACAGCGCCTCAACCTGCGTCTGCGACAGCACACTCACCTGGCTGGTGGACAGCGCCGCCAGCTGCGCCGTGGTCAACGCCGACACCTGGGTCGAAGTCAGCTCGCCCACATTGGTGGTCGACAGCGCCGCCAGCTGCACCGTGCTCAACGCCCCTACCTGGGTCGAGGTCAGCTCGCCGATATCGGTGGTGCTCAGGCCCGCCAACTGGGTGGTGGTCAGCGCCTTCACCTGGGTAGCGGTCAACGCCTCGACCTGGGTCTGCGACAGCGCCGACACGTTGGTCGACGACAGCGACGCCAGTTGGGCGGCAGTCAGCGCCGCCGCCTGGGTCGAGGTCAGCTCGCCCACGTCCGTTGTGCTCAGGCCGGCCAACTGGGCGGTGGTCAGGGCGGCTGCCTGGGTAGTGGTCAGCGCCTCAATCTGGGTCTGCGACAAGGCGGAAATGTTGGTCGACGACAGCGTCCTCAACTGCGCGGTGCTCAGCACCGCAACCTGGGTCGAGGTCAGCTCGCCCACGTCGGTGGTCGATAGCGCCGCAACCTGGGCGGTGGTCAGCGCCTTCACCTGGGTGGTGGACAGCGCCTCGACCTGGGTCTGCGACAACGCGCTCACCTGGCTGGTGGACAGGGCCGCCACCTGCGCCGTGGTCAGCGCCGACACCTGGGTCGAGGTCAGTTCGCCCACGTTGGTGGTCGACAGCGAGGCCAACTGCGCGGTGGTCAGCACCGCAACCTGGGTCGAGGTCAGTTCGGTGACGTCGGTGGTGCTCAGGCCCGCCAACTGGGTGGTGGTCAGCGCCTTGACCTGGGTGGTGGTCAGCGCCTCAACCTGCGTCTGCGACAGCGCCGACACGTTGGTCGACGACAGCGAAGCCAGCTGGGCGGCGGTCAGCACCCCGACCTGGGTCGAGGTCAGCTCGCCGATGTCGGTGGTGCTCAGACCCGCCAGTTGCGCGGTGGACAGCGCCGCCACCTGGGTGGTGGTCAGGGCTTCGACCTGGGTTTGCGACAGTGCCGAAATATTGGTCGACGACAACGCCGCCAACTGGGCCGTGCTCAACGCCCCCACCTGGGTCGAGGTCAGCTCGCCGATATCGGTGGTCGACAGCGCCCTCCACCTGGGCCGCGGTGAGCGCCTTGACCTGGGTGGTGGTCAGCGCCTCAACCTGGGTCTGCGACAGCACGGAGATGGAGGTGCCCGACAGCGCCGACACCTGCGCGGTGGTCAGCGCCGACACCTGGGTCGCGTTCAACTGACCGATATTGGTGGTGGACAGCGCCGTCAGCTGGCCGGTGGTCAGCGCCGCAACCTGGGTCGAGGTCAACTCGCCCACGTCCGTGGTGCTCAGGCCCGCCAACTGCGCCGTGCTCAGCGCCTTGATCTGGGTCGTGGTCAGAGCCTCGACCTGGGTCTGCGACAACGCCGAGATATTGGTCGACGTCAACGAGGCCAATTGGGCCACGGTAAGGTTGGACACCTGAGTCGACGTCAATTCACCGATGTCGGTGGTGCTCAGGCTCAGCAATTGGGCAGCGGTCAGCGCCTTGATCTGCGTCGTCGACAGGGATTCGACCTGGGTCGTGTCCAGCGCCGTGAAGTCCGTGCCGATGCCCTGGATCTGGGCGTCATTGAAAACCGCCAGTTGCGCCGCGCCGAACACCAGCTGCGAGGAGGTCAAGGCACCGAGCTGGACCGAGGTCAGCCCCTTGATCTGCGTCGTCTCCAGGGAGCTCAGCTGCGTTGTGCTCAGGGCCTGGATGCCGGTCGTGGTGATGGCAGCCACTTGCGTCGACGAGAGCGCGCCGATGTCCGTCGTCGTTAGACTCTGGATGGCCGTAGTCGTCAGATTGGCGATCTGGGCAGGGCTGAGATAAGAGATCGGCGAGACCATGAGGATTCTCCTCGTTCGACAACGCGGCGCCAGTTCTTAGCGACGACAACGGCGGGAGTCGAACTCGGGCAGAACCTGCGGGTCCCCCCCCGCTCCGGACTCGCCATGTGCCACCTTATTGCCCAACCCCTTAACGATCCGTTTTCGTCCAGTTCGGACCGCACAGGCGGATTCAGGGCGGCGACACATACTCCCTTGATGCTAGTTCTTACCCGAATTCACGTCCGGGCTCAACCCAAGAGATGTAAACGAAATGAGTCATATTGCCCTTATGGGGTATACACCCGATGTGCACAACGAGTAATGAGCGCGCGATTTTCTTGTTTGGACGCCCCATCCGCGCACGCGGATATGCTGTGCCGCGGAAATCCGGGCGACATTGCGGACAATTCGGCAATGGCGTAGAATGCTGCCACGTCCCAGGCGGGCTCCGGCGTCGATCCAGGCTTTGTTTCGGACGGACGCTCCGTCGCAGGACCGATACCGGAATGGCAGAACGCCCCCATGGACGACAACCAGCCTATCGTGAGCGACGGCACCCGGCCGCCGGATGGCCAGCCAGCACCCAAACCGTTGGATGTGTGGCACATCGCGGGGCTGCTGATACGCCATCACGACCGGCGCGCCCTGGGCATCGCCGCCCGCCGCGCCATGCGGCTAGGTGAATCGGGAGACCGCGACGGCGCCCTGGAATGGCTGGAAATCTCCAGAGCGGTGCGTGAATTGCAGCAAGGCAAGCGCAGCTAGGTGGGCCGCCGCCCGCCCAAGGCAGACGACCTGCACCGGCCCCGGCCGCACCGGGAACCGGCGAATGCGCAATCCGCCACCCCGATCAGCGGGCCAGGTACGGACTTGCCGCCGCCCGCACCGCCACAGCCGCCGACGACGTATTCGGCAGCGAGCCCGGGACAGCGTTCCAGGTGTGCGCGGGCGCCAGCACGAAGCGCGCGGCCTCGGTGCGCGAGCGGACCCCCAGTTTCCGGAAGATCGCCTTCACGTGCGACTTCACCGTCACTTCCTCGACCACCAGCGTACGGGCGATGTGCTTGTTGGACGCGCCGGTGGCGACCATGGTCAGGATTTCGCGCTGGCGCGGCGACAGGCCGCAATCGGACATGCGCACCTCGACACCCGGCACCGCCTTGGCGCTGATGGCGATGGAAGGCACGAAACGCTCGCCCCGCAACATCAGCTGGACGGCGCAGGCGATGGCCGGCGCGGACATGGTGCGCGGCAGATAGCCGTCATACCCCTGATGAAGCCAGCGCATCGCCTCGTCCGGAGCGCCGGGGGCGCTATAGACGGCGATCTTGGTCTGTTTCGGCAGCAAAGAGCGCAACCATTCGAGACTTCCCGTCACCGCAAGTTCATAATCCAGCAGTAACAGCGTAGCGCCCTCGGCCTCGGCAACCGCCTCATTGAGGTTGCTCATGCAATTCACAGCAAGTTCAGTCGTTGTCTTAATCGCTGAAACCAAGCTGTCTTTTGCCAATCTATTTTCACCTGCCACGACGATGGTCATAGAGGTCCCCCATTTGTCGAGGTCGGACACGATCTGGTTTATGAACCTTAACACTCGCACGACAGTTGTCATATTATCCGCATGGAGTAATTAATTTTCCCGAATTTTCGATGAAATGAAGAAAATGTTGTGGCGCTGCAGCATGGGCACACAGTCTCTAGCTGTCCCACCCTGAAGTCTGGGTCCGAACTCTCCGACCACCCCCCTTTTGAGGGAGAACGGAGGGACTATCCTCCGCCTTGCCGCCCCCCAGGGCGCGCGGGGATAATCCCCTCATAGCTTCGGCGCACGGAGTTCGCCATGACCAGCGCATCCGTAGCCGGCCTGGCCACCGCCCATGCGGTCGCCGAATTGGATCAGGTGGCCGGCTCCATTGAAACCGTCTTTCTCGAGGCTGGCGAGCGGCTGGGCGATGCCGTCACGCGCTGGCGTGCCATCTCGGCGTCTTTCGCGTCCTTGGCCGGCCAGTATGAAGGCGAGGAAATGCGCCGTTGCGTCGACGGCTTGCGCGCCACCCTGTCCATGGCCGGCACCCTGGGATCGCAAGCCGGAGGCTCGGCGGCCGGGCTGCTGGGCGAATTGGGCGGAGCGCTCAAGAATATGGAATCCCGCCTCAACCGCCTCAGCAAGACGGTGGCCGAGGTCAAGCTGGTGGCGCTGAACGCCAAGGTGGAGGCCGCCCACCTGGATGCCGGCCGGCTGGATTTCACCGTCTTCACCCGCGAGATCGACCGCTTGGTCGCAAACGCCGCCGCCGAGCTGGCCGTGCTGGCCGGCGAACTGCGCAGCCTGGCGGGGGAGACCGCCGCCGCGCACCAGGCGCAGGCGGGATTCAACGACAGCCATGGCTCCGAATTGCAGGCGGTCTGCCGCCGGCTGGACGAGGGGTTGCAGCAACTGGCCGGCCAGCGGCAGCGCAGCGCCAACGCCGCCGCCTTGATCGGAACACGCTCGAGCGCCGCCGGCGACCACATCGCCGAGGTCGTCTCCGCCCTGCAGATCGGCGACATCACCCGCCAACGCACCGAGCACGTGACCCAGGCCCTGGAGTTGCTGGCCGACCTGGCCGCCCACGCGCCCGGCCTGGCGCCCGAGGATTACCGCCAGGCGGCGGCCCTGGTGTCGTCACTGCAGGCGACCCAGCTGGAGCAGTCCGCCGCCGACCTGGATCACGAAACCGCCGAGGTGACCGCCAATCTTGCCGCCCTGGCCCGCGAGGCCGAGGAGGTGGCACGCCTGGGCCAGGACAGTTTCGGCGGTTCGGGCGGCGCATCCTTTCTCGACGGCCTGGCCGGCGAAATGGCCCGCATCCAGCAATTGCTGGAACGCTATGCCGGGGCGCTGGCCAATACCGAGGCCGCCATGCGGTCGGTGACCCACGCCACCGGCGCCATGGTCGCCCACGTGGAGGCGGTTCATTCCATCGAGGCCGATCTCAAGATCATGGCGCTGAACGCCTCATTCAAATGCTCCCGCCTGGGTCCCAAGGGACGCACCCTCAGCGTGGTGGCGCAGAACTTGCGCCAGTTGGCCACCCGCACGGTGGAGGATGCCGGCGCCCTGATGGATGGCCTGAAGGCCGCCATGGCGACGGCCGAAACCCTGGCCCACGGCCAGGGCGATGGCGGCGAGATCGCCACCGCGCTGGCTTCCTTGCGCGAGGCTGCTGCCTTGCTGGCGACCAACGGCGCCGACCAGGACGGCGCCCTGTGCGGGCTGGAAGCCGACAGCGCGCGCGCGCAGGCGCTGCTCAACGAGGCGGTCGGCCATATTACCCGTGCGGACGATTTCTCGCGGCGCCTCCGCGAGGCGGCCTTGCGGCTGCGGGAAACGGCGAAAGAGGTCGAGATCGATCCGGAACGGGCCGAAGAACTCAAAAGCCTGGTTCTCGCCAACCTGAGCGGCAACTACACCATGGCCAGCGAGCGGTCGCTGCACGATCTGTTCGGTGGTGGCGCCAACACCGCCGCCGCGGCCGAAGCCGCCCCGGTGGACCTGGACGATATCCTGTTTTGACCCTACTCCTTGTCGGCCCGGCCGATTTCGGCCGACAGCAGGTGCAGCGGCACCACCTTCATGGCGGCGCCGCGCGTGATGGCCTCCTTGGGCATGCCGAACACCACCGAGGTTTCCTCGTCCTGGGCGATGGTGGTGGCACCCGCCTGGCGCATCTCCAGCAGGCCGGCGGCGCCGTCGTCGCCCATACCGGTCATCAGGATGCCCAGGGCATTGCCGCCGGCATGGTGGGCGGCCGAACGGAACAGCACATCCACCGAAGGGCGGTGGCGCGACACCAGCGGGCCATCCTTGATGGAGACGTAATAGCGCGCGCCGCTGCGCTGCAGCAGCATGTGGCGGTTGCCCGGCGCGATGAGGACGCGGCCGCGCAGTACGCTGTCGCCGTCCTCGGCCTCCTTGACCTCCACCTGGCACAGGCCGTTGAGGCGGCGGGCGAAGGCGGCGGTGAACTTTTCGGGCATGTGCTGGACGATGACGATGCCGGGACTGTCCGCCGGCAGCGTTTCCAGCACCGCCCGCAACGATTCGGTGCCGCCGGTGGAAGCGCCCATGCAGATGACCTTTTCGGTGGTGCGCGCCAAGGCCTTGCCGGGCGGCGGCGGCATCATCACATCGGCCGACAGCTTGCGCTCCACGTGGCGCGGCCGCAAGGCGGCGGCGCGGGCCGCCGGCAGGCGCGCATGGGCGGCGGCGCGCACGGTGTCGCAGATGGTGGCCGCCGTCTCCAGCAGGGTCTGGCGCATGTCCACCTTGGGCTTCAGCAGCACGTCCACCGCGCCCGCCTCCAGCGCCTGCATCAGCGTCTCGGAGCCCTCCTCGGTGAGGGACGAACACATCACCACCGGGATCGGCCGCTGCGCCATGATCTTCTTGAGGAAGGTGATGCCGTCCATGCGCGGCATCTCCACGTCCAGGGTGATCACGTCCGGCACCACCCCGCGCATGCGCTGGGCGGCGACGAAGGGATCCGAGGCGGTGCCCACCACCTCGATGCGCGGGTCGCTGGACAGGATGTCCGACAGGGTCTGCCGCACCGATGCGGAATCATCGACGATAAGAACCTTGACCTTGCCGACCATCACCCCTCCCCCTCTGCCGCCCCTTCTTATCGCCGGACGAAGATTGTCGTCGCGACCTGTTCCAGCGGCAAGGAGTATCCACCGATGGTTTCCGAGTGGCCCAGGAACAGAAAGCCGCCGGGCCGCAGGCTGGCGCACAACCGTTCCAGCACGTGGGCCTGGGTCGGCTTGTCGAAATAGATCAGGATGTTCCGGCAGAAGATGATGTCGGCCGGCTGGCGCAACGGGTAGGCATCCTCCAGCAGGTTCATGCGCATGAACTGCACCTTGCGCCGCAATTCCGGCACCACCCGCACCTCCTGGCGCTGGCGGTCGCGGGCGCGCATGAGATAGCGGCGGCGGAATTCGGCTGGCACCGGCGCGGCCATCTCTTCCGGATAGACGCCACGGGTGCCGCGCTCCAGCACCTGGGTGCAGATGTCGGTCGCCAGGATGGAATAGTCGAAATCCAGGCCTTGTCCGGCCATGTCCTCCAACACCATGGCCATGGTGTAGGGCTCGGCGCCGATGGAGCAGGCGGCGCTCCACGCCACCAGGCGCATCCCCCGTTCATAGCCCCGCTTCTGCAGCACCCGCGCCACCGCATTGGTGGACAGGTAGCGGAAATGCTCGGGCTCGCGGAAGAAATCGGTCTTGTTGGTGGTCACCGCGTCGATCAGGTGGACCGCCTCTTCCTCCAGCCCCTGTTCATCGAACACATAGCGGCAATACTGGCGAAAATCGGTCATCTGCAGCGCAGCCAGCCGCCGGCGCAAGCGTCCCTCGAGCATGGTGCGCTTGCTGTCCGGCATTCGGATACCGCTGTAATCCTGGATGAAGCGAGCCAGACGGTGAAAATCGGCTTGGCTCAGCATCCTCACCCCTCCGGCATCAGGCCGGGAAGGTCGCCGTCGGCGGCGAACAGACGGGCAAGGTCGAGCACAATGACGAAATCGGCTCCGCGCCGCCCGATGCGGTCGATGTATTCCGAGTTCCAGCGGCGCCCGATCTCGGGCGAGCCCATGGCTTCGCCACCGTCCAGGGCGGTCACCTCGAACACCCTGTCGGTCAGCAGGCCGAGGGCCAGCGAGCGCCCGCCGATCTGACATTCCAGCACCAGGATGCGGGTGTTGCTGGTGTGCTCGGCGGCGGGCAGCCCCAGCTTCAGGCGCAGGTCGATGACCGGCACGCCCCGGCCGCGCACGTCGATGAGCCCAAGCAGGTAGGGCGGCGCGTAGGGCAGGTGGGTGATGGGCCCGAGGTCAAGGATCTCACGCACCGTTTCCACCGGAACGGCGAAGACCTCCGCCCCGATTCCCAGGGTGACGACTTGGCCGCTGTCTGTGAGCACCTTCGAATCCCCATCCATGATCCAGCCCTCTCAATCAGCATCGTTCGAAATCGGCGTCGTGACGGTCCGGGTCACCGGCGGACAGGTCGAAGGCACAGTCCTTTTCGTGCCGGTGCAGATCGCGGACCCCCCGGTGAAACCGGCTGCCGCCGGCCTCACCGGGATGTCGAGTTTCGCCTTGATCGAGACGCGCATGACCTCCGTTCCCTTCACCATCAGGCGTTCAGCAACGCTCGAATTCGGCATCCAGGCCGTCGGGGCCGGAGGCGCTCAGGTCAAAGGCGTAGCCCGTCCCGTTGGCCTTGCCGCCGGCCTTGCCGTTGCCCTTGCGCGGCGCGGGAGCGGGATTGGTGGCGGTCGTGCTGGCCGGGCCCGAGCGGGCCGCCGCCAGATGGGCGACCACGGCATGGTTGCCACCAGGCTTGCGCACCGGGACCGGGCGCGAGCCCTGGGCTTTGGGGCGGGAGGCCGTCGCGGCGCCGGCACGAGCCACACCGTCGATGGAGAAGAAGCCGATGGTCTGCTGCAAGGACTCGGCCTGCGTCGCCAGTTCTTCCGACGTGGCCGACATCTGCTCGGAGGCGCTGGCGTTCTGCTGCGTCACCTTGTCCAACTGCTGGATGGCCTGGTTGATCTGGTCGGCACCGATGTCCTGCTCGCGGCAGGCGGCGCTGATCTCTTCCACCAGGCTCGGCGGTCTTCTTGATGTCGGGCACCAGCTTGCCCAGCATGTCGCCGGCCTCCTGCGCCACCTTCACGGTGTCCGAGGACAGGCCGCTGATCTCCGCCGCCGCCGCCTGGCTGCGCTCGGCCAGCTTGCGCACCTCCGAGGCCACCACGGCGAAGCCCTTGCCGTGCTCGCCGGCCCGCGCCGCCTCCACCGCCGCGTTCAGCGCCAGCAGGTCGGTCTGCCGCGCGATCTCCTGCACGATGGTGATCTTCTCGGCGATGGTCTGCATGGCCTGGACCGCACGGGTCACCGCTTCGCCGCTGGCCTGGGCGTCCTTGGCCGACTGCCGCGCGATCTTCTCGGTCTGACCGGCATTCTCGGCGTTCTGCTTGATGTTGGAGGCCATCTCCTCCATGGAGGCCGAGGCCTGTTCGGTGGCCGAGGCCTGTTCGGTGGAGCCCTGGCTCAGCTGCTCGGAACTGGCGGACAATTCCTGGCTGCCGGCCGAGACGTTCTCGGCCGCCGAGGTCGCCTCGGACACCACCTCGCGCAACTTCTCCAGCATGGTTTCCAGCGCGATGCCCAGGGTGTCCTTGTCGGACAGCCGCTTGGCCTGCACCGTCAGGTCGCCCTTGGAAATCTGGTCGGCCACCTCGGCGGTGGCGCGCAGGTTGGCGGTCATGCTGTTCAGCGCATCCACCACGTCGCGGATCTCGTCGTTGGAATTGACGGCGATCCGCTGGCTCAGGTCGCCGATGGCCACGGCATTGGCCAGCGAGGCAGCCCGCCCGAGCCCCCGGCTGATGGCGAGAGCCATCCAGGTGGCGGCGGCCATGCCCACCAGCAGCGAGACCAGCACCGCGCTGATCAGGAAGGTGCGGGCGGAAGCGGCCGTGTTCGACGCTTCCGTGGTCGCCGCGATCATCAGTTCCTGATTCAGGGCGACGATGCCGTCCAGGATGGACTGGGCCTTTTCCTTGGCCTGGCGACCCTGCCCGGCCGACAATTGGAAGGCCCGGGTATTGGTGTTGTCCCGGTTCAGCGCCAGCGCGTCCCCGTTGATCTTGGCCCACCGCTCGAACTGGGTGGAAAACTGGTCGAGCAGACGACGGTCATCCTCGGACAGGGCCGGCCGCATCTGATCGCGCAGGCGGCGGATTTCGGCCAAGCTGTCATTGGCGGCGCGCTCGAACGGTTCCATGGCGGCGACATCGTCCAACAGCAACGCGTTTTTTTCTGGTCCTTGGCCGCCTGCATGACCAGGCCGATCATCCGCTCGACGTTGAACTGCAGCCGGGCGCGCTCGCCGACGCCGCCTTCCAGGTGCTGGGAGATGGTGTGCAGGGTGTCCAGCACCGGATTGATGATGGATGCCGCCACCTTCATGTTGAGGTCGCGAGCCTTGACGTTGCTGTTCTGGCGGGACAGTTCGCGCACCTTGTCCTGGATGGCGATATAGCGTTCCCATTCGGCGGAGAAGCTGTCGATGCGCCGCCGGCCCTCTTCGGAAGCCAGGGACCGGTACTGGTCGCGCAGGCCGCGCAAGTCGTCGCGCAGCGACAGCATCTCCTTCTCGTAGCGATCCATGCCGGCATCGGTGCTTTCCAGGATCATGTTCTTCTCGGCGGTGACCGAGGCCATGAACTTGGAATCGATGTCCTGGACCAATGCGGACCGCTTGACCGGCCCATTCACCAGGGCCTGGGCATTCCGGTCCAGCTGGTTCAGGCTGTCGACCCCGATCCAGGCGGCGATGGCCGACAGGACCAGGACCAGACCGAACGACAAAGCGAGCTTCAGTTTCACGGAAAGACGCATGACAGCCCCCTGGATGATTGGGCCAGCCGGTCAGCCGGTCGTGGCCGGGTCGTCGGCAATGGTCTTCAGTAGCGTTCGAACGCGCTGTCCTGGGCGTCCGGACCACTGTCGAGGGTGTAGACATGGCCACCGGCGCCATTGCTCTTGCGCGGCGGGATGGTCCGGGCGCGGGCCGGAGCCGGCGCGGCCTTGCGGGCCGGCTTGGCCGCGGCGCGGAGAGGCGCGGCTTCTATCGGGCGGCCGCTTTCGTTGGTGCGGAAGAAGCCGATGGTCTGCTGCAAGGACTCGGCCTGCGTCGCCAGTTCTTCCGACGTGGCCGACATCTGCTCGGAGGCGCTGGCGTTCTGCTGCGTCACCTTGTCCAACTGCTGGATGGCCTGGTTGATCTGGTCGGCACCGATGTCCTGCTCGCGGCAGGCGGCGCTGATCTCTTCCACCAGGCTCGGCGGTCTTCTTGATGTCGGGCACCAGCTTGCCCAGCATGTCGCCGGCCTCCTGCGCCACCTTCACGGTGTCCGAGGACAGGCCGCTGATCTCCGCCGCCGCCGCCTGGCTGCGCTCGGCCAGCTTGCGCACCTCCGAGGCCACCACGGCGAAGCCCTTGCCGTGCTCGCCGGCCCGCGCCGCCTCCACCGCCGCGTTCAGCGCCAGCAGGTCGGTCTGCCGCGCGATCTCCTGCACGATGGTGATCTTCTCGGCGATGGTCTGCATGGCCTGGACCGCACGGGTCACCGCTTCGCCGCTGGCCTGGGCGTCCTTGGCCGACTGCCGCGCGATCTTCTCGGTCTGACCGGCATTCTCGGCGTTCTGCTTGATGTTGGAGGCCATCTCCTCCATGGAGGCCGAGGCCTGTTCGGTGGCCGAGGCCTGTTCGGTGGAGCCTTGGCTCAGCTGCTCGGAACTGGCGGACAATTCCTGGCTGCCGGCCGAGACGTTCTCGGCCGCCGAATTGGCTTCCGCCACCACCGAACGCAGCTTCTCCAGCATGGTTTCCAGCGCGATGCCCAGGGTGTCCTTGTCGGACAGCCGCTTGGCCTGCACCGTCAGGTCGCCCTTGGAAATCTGGTCGGCCACCTCGGCGGTGGCGCGCAGGTTGGTCACCATGCCGGTCAGGGCATGACCGAGGGTATCCTTGTCCGACAGAACCTTGGCCTGCACCGACAGGTCGCCCAGGGCGATCTGCTCGGCCACATGGGCGGTGGCGCGCAGGTTCAGCACCATCTTGTCCAGGGCGGCGACCACGTCGGCGATCTCGTCGTTGGAGGTCACGGCGATGCGCTGGTCGAGGTCGCCGAGGGCGACCGCCTCGGCCAGGCCGAGCGCCTTGCCCAGGCCACGGCTGATGCCCAGCGCGATCCACAGCGAAACGCCGATGGCGATGACGATGGAAGCCGCCAGGATGGCGATCAGCGTGGTCCGCGCGTCGCGGTAATCGTCATTGGAGAGCTGAACCGCCTTGTCCATCTGCTGGTCGTTCAGGTCTACCAGTTCGGTCAGCTTGACGGTCGCCGTGTCGAGGGCCTGGCGCCCCTGGGAGCCGGACAGCTCGGCGGCGTGCTGATCCGAGCCGCTGCGGGCAAGGTCACGCACCCGGTCCTGAATCGCCATGTAGCGGTTGCGCTCGGAGATGAACTGCTCCAGCCTGCGGCGCCCATCTTCCGAGGCCAGGGCGCGGTAATCCGCCTCCAGGCGCTGCATGTGCTCGCGGCTGGACACGATCTCGCCTTCGGCGCGCCGGATGTCGGCTTCCTCGGAGGCCAGGATCATGTTCTTCTCGGCCTTGGCCAATACCGTGAACTCATTCTGCAGGCGCAGGGCCAGCTTCTGCCGCTCGGCCGGGCCATTGACCAGGGCGACCATGGAATCATGGAGCGAGCCCAGGTCGCTGACGCCCACCGCCGAGGTGATGGCGGTCAGGCCGATGACGATGCCGAAGCCCAGGGCCAGCTTGAGTTTTACAGTCAGGCGCATAACTACCCCCGTGAATGGTCAGGCCGCGGCTACCGGGCGGGCCGCAGCCTCACCCAGCGTGACGACGTCGCTGCCCGAGAACAGGCGTCCGATTTCCAGGACGATGATGAAATCCTCGCCGCGCTTGCCCACGCAGCGGATCAGATGGGGCGGCCAGCGCATGCCGATGCGCGGCGTCTCCTCCAGCGAGGTGGCGGCCACCTCGGTGACCTCGTAGACCTTGTCGGCCAGCATGCCGACGATGGTCGGTTCGCCATCCAGCTCGATCTCGATGACCAGGATGCGGCTGTCGATGGTCGGCGGGCGGCATTCCATGCCGAAGCGCACGCGCGGATCGGCCAGCGGCACCACCTTGCCGCGCACGTTGATCAGGCCGCCGACGAAGGGGCTGGCCCCCGGCACGCGGGTGACCTGCGCCATGTCGAGGATTTCGTGCACCAGCCCGGCATCGATGGCGAAAATCTCGCCGTCCAGGCCCAGGGTGACCACTTCAAGCGTCCGGTTGCCGTTCCACTGGCTCATGGTGTCCCCCTCGTCACGACGCCATGCGCGGTTCGTCGCGCTTCTGGCCCAGGTCGATCAGGTGTGCGATGTCCAGGATCAGGGCGACGCCGCCGTCGCCCAGGATGGTCGCCCCCGAGAAGCACTCCACGTCGGCGTGCAGGCGCGACAGCGACTTGATCACCGTCTGGTGGTCGCCGATGACCTCGTCCACCACCAGCCCGACGCGGGCGTCGCCCTCCGAGACGATAACCACCTTCTGGTAGGGGGCCGGCGGCAACGGCGAGTCGAACTGCTCGCGCAAGCGCAGGAAGGGCACCAGATCGCCGCGGATGTTGAGGAAGTTGCGGCCGCGCGAGCGGGCGTCCGCCTCGGCGCTGAGCTCGACGCATTCCTCGACCACCGCCAGGGGCAGCACGTAGCGGCCGTCGCCCACCCGCACCAGCAGGCCGTCGATGATGGCCAGCGTCAGCGGCAGGCGCAGCGTCACCACGGTCTGCTGGCCGGGAATGCTGTCCACCTCGACGGTGCCGCGCAGGGAATCGATGGTGCGTTTGACCACATCCATGCCGACGCCGCGGCCCGAGACGCTGGTGACCGTGGTGGCGGTGGAGAACCCGGGCGCGAAGATCAGCTGATACAGCTCGTCGTCCGATAGTTGGTCGTCGGCGCCGATCAGGCCGTTCTCCACCGCGCGGGCGCGGATGCGGGCGGCATCCAGGCCATGGCCGTCGTCCTGGATGGAGATCAGCACCTGGGCGCCGGCATGGACCGCCGACAGCAGCACCTTGCCGCGCCGGGGCTTGCCCGCCGCCTCGCGCTCGGCGGGGCTTTCCAGGCCGTGGTCGATGGCGTTGCGCACCATGTGGACCAGCGGATCGTTCAGGCGCTCGATCACCGTCTTGTCCAGCTCGGTTTCCTCGCCCGAGGTGACCAGGCTCGACTTCCTTGCCCAGATCCTTGGACAGGTCGTGGACCAAGCGGCGGAAGCGGTTGAACAGCGAGGCGATGGGCACCATGCGGATGCCCATGGTGGTGTCGCGCAGTTCGGCGATCAGCCGCTCGATCTCCTCGGTCACCGCCTTCAGCGGAATGTCGTCGTGTTCGGCCACCAGCTGCTTCAGGCGGGCCTGGCTGATGACCAGTTCGCCCACGCGATCCATCAGCTCGTCCAGGCGCTCGGCGGACACCCGGATGCTTTCCTGCGACGGCGGGCGGCGGCTGGCGGAGGGCTTTTCCGAGCGGGTGTGCGCCTGCTCGGCCAGCGCCGCCTCGACCCGGGCCGGCGACACCGTGCCGGACTGGACCAGCAATTCGCCCAGCGCCGGCCGGCGGGCCAGGGCGTCGGCGATATCGGCCTGGGTGGCCTCGCCGCGCTCCACCAGGATCTCGCCGATGCGCTTGTCGCCCGCGCGCGGCACCGCCTCGATGGTCAGCTCCATGTCGTCGCGGACGAAGATGAAGACGTCCTCGACATCGCCGCGCGAACGCTCGCTGGTCAGCACCACGTCCCACGACAGGTACAAGGCGGTGGGATCCATCTGGTCCAACGGCGGCACCTTGGCGGCGTCGGCCACCGCCGTGCACACGCCCAGTTCGCGCAGCTCGTCGAGCAGCAGCAGCGGGTTGGTGCCGGTGCCCAGGCAGCCCGGCGGCAAGTCCATGCGGATGCGCCAGGTCTTGGGGCCGTCGTCGTCCGGCGGGGCCAGGCTGGGGGCTGGGGGGTGCGGCCACCCGCCGGAACGACGACGTCCTGGAGACGAGCCAGCAGGCGGGCGCCTTGCGGGTCGTCGGATTTGGCGGTGCCCTCCAGCAGGGCACGCAGGTGGTCCTTGGCGGCGAGGGCCAGCGCGACCAGATCTGGGCTGGGCGACAGCGTGCCGTGGCGCAGCTGGTCGAAGGCGGCTTCCAGATGATGGGCGAAGCTGGACAGCGCGTCGAAGCCGAACATGGCCCCCGAGCCCTTGAGCGTGTGCAGCGCCCGGAAGGCGGTGCCGATCAGCTCCATGTCGTCGGGGCGGGCTTCCAGGTCGAGGAGGGCCTGCTCAAGCTGCTCGAACAGGTCCTGGGCCTCCTGGCGGAAAGTATCTGCGGGATCGGTAGCCATCAGCCGAGCACCTTCTTCACCACCGCCAGCAGCTGTTCCTGCTTGAACGGCTTGGTCAACCAACCGGTGGCGCCGGCCTCCTTGGCCTCGCGCTTCTTGCCCTCGTCGGATTCCGTGGTCAGGAAGACGATGGGAACGCCCCGGAAGGTGGGCAGCGTGCGGAGATTGCGGATCAGCGTCAGCCCGTCCATCACCGGCATGTTGAGGTCGGTGACCACCATGCTGGGCGAGGCGCTCTGCGCCTTGGCCAGGGCATCCTGGCCGTTCTCGGCCTCCACCACCTCGTAGCCGGCGCCGGCCAGGGTCAGACGCACCATCTGGCGCATGCTGGCGGAATCGTCGACGGTCATGATGGTCTTGCTCATGACGCGGCTCCGTTCCAGAACGGGTCGTCGGCCGCGCCGCCGGTCACGCCGCAGCGTTCCAGCACCGCACGCAGGGCCGGCGACAGGGCCGCCAGGCGCAGGGCTCCGCCGAACTGCGCGGCGGTCTTGCGCGCCGACAGCAGCAACTGGACGATGGAAACGTCCGCTTCCTCGATCCGCGAGCAATCCACCACCAGGCCGGCGGTGGTGGCCACGCGCTGGACCAGCAGGTCCTTGGTGACCTCGATGGTCTGCAGGGTCTGGACCGGGTCCAGCACCAGCGTCGCTCCGTCCTGTTCCAATGGTTCGTTTGCCATGCGGCACCCCTCGCCAGTCCGACCCAGCGACGGTAAGGCGGCGCTCCGAACCAAGACAAGAATGAGCCGGCCCCCTCTGAAGAACCCCATCCCCCCACCGTGCCGGCGCATTTGCAGGGACAGCGCTCCCCCTTCGGGGGGAGGGGGAGCAGTCCCCCTCCCCCACGGGATGCAGGGCGGGTCCACCCCATGGACGAGATGAGGCGACGGCGCCCCTGGGTCATAATGCGCGCTGTCCGTTGCAACCTTTGGGGTCGGCTCATGCGCGTGGTCATCGTCGACGACAGTCCCAGCGCCCTGCAGTCCTTTTCGCTGATGCTGACCGCGATCCCCGGTTGCGAGACGCTGACCTTCCAGGACTCGTCGGAGGGGCTGCACTGGTGCCTTTCCAATGCCGCCGATCTGGTGCTGGTGGACTACGCCATGCCCATGCCCAACGGGCTGCAGTTCATCCAGCACCTGCGCGCCCACCCGCAGGGCGCCGACATTCCGGTGATCATGGTGACCGCGTGCAACCAGCGCGAAATCCGCCATCAGGCCCTACGGCTGGGCGCCACCGACTTCCTGTCCAAGCCGGTGGACGAGGCCGAACTGGTGGCCCGCGTGCGCAACCTGCTGAAGCTGCATCAGAGCCATCTGGCGCTGAGCGACCGCGCGCAATGGCTGGGGCGCGAGGTGCGCAAGGCCACCCAGGCCATGGCCGAGCGCGAGCGCGAGGCCATCCTGATCCTGTCGCGAGCCGCCGAGTTCCGCGATCCGGAAACCGCCCACCATCTGGTGCGCATGGCCAGCTATTGCCGCATGATCGCCGAGGGCATGAACCTGCCGGCGGAAACCGCCGACCTGATCTTCGCCGCCGCGCCCATGCACGACATCGGCAAGATCGGCATTCCCGACCACATCCTGCTCAAGCCCGGCCGCCTGGACCCGCACGAGGAGGACCTGATGCGCCGCCATGCCGCCTTCGGCGCCGACATCCTGTCGGGCAGCCAGTCACCATTGATCCAGACCGCCGCCCAGATCGCCCGCTCGCATCACGAGCGTTTCGACGGCAGCGGCTATCCGGACGGCTTGGCCGGCACGGGCATTCCGCTGGTGGGGCGCATCGCCGCCGTGGCCGACGTGTTCGACGCCCTGACCAGCGAGCGCCCCTACAAGAAGGCGTGGGCGATGGAGCAGGCGCGCGACCACATCCTGGCGCAGAAGGGGCGCCACTTCGACCCCGACTGCGTCGCCGCCTTCATGAGCCAGTGGGGCGCGGTGGAACAGTTGATGGAGTGCTATCGCGACGAACCGCCGCACCCCAGCCCCGCCGACGAGGTGCTGGCCGAAACCCGCAGCGTGCTGTTCGGCGCCTCTTAACTCAGTCCACCGCCAGGATGACGTGCGAGGCCTTGAACAAAGCCACCGCCTCATCGCCCACATTCAGCCCCATCTCCTCGGCGGCATCGCGGGTGACCACCGCATGGATGCTCTTGCCGCCGCCGATATCCAGGGTGATCTCGGTGCTGACCGGCCCGTCCTCGCGGTGGGACACCGTGCCGGAAATCCGGTTGCGGGCGGAAATGGCGAGGCGCTGGCCGGCGGGGGCCAGCAGCACGAAGCTGGACTTCACCAAGGCCACCACCTCGCGCCCCACGGCGATGTCCAGGTCGTGCAGGCTTTCGCCGGTGATCACCGCCGTCAGGGTGGTGCCGGCCGACAGCCGCAGGATCACCTCGGCGTTGACCGTCCCCGGCTTGATCTCCTCCACGGTGCAGCGGAACACGTTGCGCGCGCTTGTCTTCATGCCCAGGCTCCACAGCAAGGAAAGGGGATCCAGATGGCCGTCGCCGCCGCCCGACAGCGCGGCGGCGGCCTTGCCCAGGCGGTCCTCCAGCAGGCGGAACGAGGCGATCAGCGCCTGCCCCTGCTCGGTCACCACCGCCCCGCCGCCGTGGCGGCCGCCGGTCTGGCTGGAAATGGCGGGGCTGGGCAGCAGGTTGTTGACGGCATTCAACGCGTCCCACGCCGCCTTGTAGCTGAGCCCCACCGCCTTGGCCGCCTTGGTGATGCTGCCGTGGGTGCCCACCGCCTCCAGCAATTCGATGCGGTCGCGCCCCACCAGGGGACGCCCCTCGCGGCGCAACGCCAGCATCGCCTCGATTTTTTCCTCGGCCATCACCTGCATCCCTTCGTCATGTAGGCGCACTATATGACGAAGGAGCGCCCCTTGTCAGGTGCCGAAAACGAAAAGGGCCCCGCCAGTGGCGGGGCCCGCTTCGCCGGAAGGGGTGGCCTTACTTGGCGAGGATCACTTCGGTGGACTTGATGATGGCGTCCACGCTGTCGCCGACCTTGAGGCCGAGATCGTCGATGGCTTCGGCCGACACCAGCGAGGTGATGCTCTGGCCGCCCACGTCGATCTTCACCTTGGCCATCACCTGGCCCCTGGTGATCTCCAGGACCTTGCCCTTGAGGGCATTGCGAGCGCTGAGCTTCATGTATCGTCTCCGTCGAGAATTGGCCCGGGACAGAGCATACCCCCGTCCACGAACGCAATTATCGAACCGGATAGCCCCACCGTCAATATTACCCATAACTATATAATGCGGACATCTCGATATCTATTTATACAACATAGCGCACAAATAAGAAAATCGACACAAAACCAAATATTTAACCAAGCGCATACAAGTGTCTCCAGCGCTAAAAGGGTAGATAAAATCGAGTGCAAATTTTTCTGATCAGCTATCGGCACGCCCGATGCCGGCAGCAGGACATGAGCGAGACGGCCAATCGGCGATGAGCACAAATCATAGGCGGAACGGGATGCCTGCTCTTCTTTCAGGCACCCCACCGACCCAATCCCGGTATTCTTGCCGCTACAGGCTGTCGAGGAAACGCAGCAGGGCGTCGCGGTCGGCCGGGGCGAGGGCACGCACCCGGTCGGCGGCCGGCTTGGCCTCGCCGCCGTGCCACAGGATGGCTTCCAGCGGCGTCCGCGCCCGGCCGTCGTGCAGATAGCCCACCCGCTCGGCCACCCTCGGGCGCAACCCCAGCCCCCACAGCGGCGCCGTCCGCCACTGGCGGCCGTCCGCCAGATAATCGGGACGGCCGTCGGCCAAGTCTGCCCCCATATCGTGGAGCAGCAGATCGGTATAGGGATGGATCACCTGCCCGCCCAATTCGGGCACGGCCAGATGCCCCCTGGTCCTGAGCGTCGGCTGGTGGCAGGCGGCGCAGCCGCTGGCGGCGAAGACCGCCTCGCCCGCCAGCACGGTGGGATCGTCCGTACCGCGACGCGCCGGCACGCCCAGGCCCAGGTGGTAGGTCTGCAAATGGTGCAGCTGCCCGGCGGTCAGCTCCGGCGTGCCGCCGGGGGACACCGCCTGGCAGGCGGTCTGGGCCGGGGCGCAGTTCTGGCCGGGAAACAGCACCGAACTGATGCCGATGTCGCCCAACATGGCGCCGGCGATCTGCTGGTGCACCGACGGCATGTTGGCCTTCCAGCCGAACCGTCCCAGCGTCACCCGCCCGTTGCCGGCATCCCACACCTGGTTGGGCCGTCCCCGCACGCCGTCGCCGTCACGATCATCGGGATCGGCCAGGGCGAGGATGTCGGCCTCGTCCACCGCCTCCAACAGGCCCAGGCCGAAGATGGGCGGGGCGATCCGGGGCGAGGTCAGCACGTCCCGGCCCAACGGCCCATAGGCAAGGCCGTCGAAGGACAGGTGGGGCCGGCGCAGCGCCACCGTCAGTCCGCCCGGCAGGGTTTCCCGCCGTTCGGACCAGCGGATGATTGCGCGCCCCTCACCGGCCACACCGGGAATGCCGTTCTCGTTGAGCTGGTCACCATAGGCGGGATGGGGCCTGGGCCCGCCATGGGCACCCATACCGGGCACCGACAGCCGCACCAGCATGGTGCGCATGGGCTCGTCCGCCCGCTCGGGCGCGAAGCCGCCGCCGTTGCGGGGATGGCAGGCAACGCAGGACAGGCGGTTGAACAGCGGCCCCAGTCCGTCGAAGGCCTCGTCCTCGGTGACGCCGGCCTGCCATGGCCGGCCGAAAATGGTGCGGCCGCGCACGAACTCCTCGCGCAATTCCTCGGGCAGGGCCGGCGCGGCGGTGGTGAACGCGGCGCGGCCGGCCTCGAACACGGTGAAGGCGCCGCCCGACAGGGCGCGGTCATCGGCCAGGGCGATGCCGCCCAGGCCGATCCACGCCATCAGGGCGATGAGGGGGCCGCGCATGTCACCGCCCCAGCACGGCGAAGGCCTGGTCGGTCGCCTCGGCCACCCGGCGGGACCACTGGGCGCGGATTGCCTGGGCCTGCTCGTCGTCGCGCTTGTCCATCAGGGCATTGAGCTGCGCGTCGGCAGCCTCGGCCTCGTTCAGCGGCAGGCGCAGGACCAGGGCGCGGGCCTGGGTGGCCTTGTCCCCCTCGCCGCGCGCCTCGGCGGCACGGATGGCGGCGAACAACGCCTTCAGCCGCTCGTGCCGCTCGGTGATGTAGGCGTCGAACAGCGCCTTCAGCACCGGCTGGCGGGCCAGCGCCTTTTCGGGATCATAGATCGTGGCCGGCGCAGGGGCCTCGAACGGACGGGGATAGCCGGCCGGCGCCGAGGCATACAGCGCCTTGCGCACCGGCAGACGGGCGACGCCGTGGGCCAGCAGCAGGCGCTGCCCCTCCTCGGACAGCACGAAGCGGACGAAGGCCCGGGCCGCCTCGCCATGGGGCGCCTTGGCGGTGATGCCCACATGGGCGGGATTGACCGCGCTGACCGTGGGATAGATGAAGGTGACCGGCTTGCCTTCCGCCTTGGCCGGGCGGACGAAGAAATCCATCACCAGGCCGATGCCCTTGGCACCCTCGGCCAGCTCGTTGATCATGGCGACGCCGCCACCGCCACCCATCAGTTCCGCATTGGCGGCGATTTCCGCCCACAGGCCCCAACCGCGCTCCCAACCCAGGTGCTGGAGCGGAATCTCCACCATGGCGGGGGCGTAGCCGATGGTGGACGGGACCGGCACCACCACGTGGCCGGCATAGGCGGGCTTGGCCAGATCCTTCCAATCCTTGGGCGCCTCCAGGTGGTGGCGCTCCAGGTAATCGGGGCGCAGCACGAAACCGTAGCCGGCGATCTCGAAGGCGGTGTAGGTGCCTTTGGCGTCGCCCAGCCTCATGCCCCACACCTGGGTCTCCACCCCCTGGACAGGTCGCCCAACGGCTGCAAGCCGCCTTCCCGCGCCAGCACGGGAAAAGCGTTGGAAGCCGGCGACCACCACACGTCCACCCCGCCCTGGTCGGGCCGGCGCAGGGTGGTAAGGGCGTCGGCGGCATGGCCCCACTGGAACTCCACCTGCACATCGGGACGGACCTTGGCGAAGGCCTGCTCGTACAGGTCCATGATTTCCTGGGGATAGCTGGTGAACACCCGCACGGTCTCGGCCCCGGCGGGGCTGGCGAGACAGAGGGCGCACAGGGCGGCCACTCGGGCCAAGCGAAGCGACATGGCTTTCTCCTATTCGATACGGAAGGTCAGGGGCGCCACCAACTCCATCTCGGGCAGCGGCGGCGGCTTCAGCGGCACGGCGCGCACGGTTTCCACCGCGCCGGCCGCCAGCAAGGGGTGGGCATCATCGCCCACCACCGCCACGGATTCGGGGGCCACGCGGCCGTCGGCGAGCACGCGCAGGCGCACCCGCACCGCCCCCTGGAGACCGACGCGGCGCGCCTTGGGCGGATAGATCAGGCCGCGCTGCAGGCGGGCGCGCACGTCGGCCAGATAGGCGGCGATGGCGTCACCGGGCTGGGCGCTCCCTTCGACGCCGGCAGAAACGCCCTGCCCCCGTCCACCCAGGCCGTCACCGGCGGCAACGCCCCCGCCGGAGCCGGGAACCTCGGCCGGGGCGCTCACCGGCCCGGCCGAGGCGGCTTCGCCGGATGACGAAGACGGCTGTATGGCCGGCACCGGCATGGGGCCGGGCTGGGGCGAGAGCTTGACCGGGCGCCGCGCCGGCACCGGCTTGGCAGAGGGAACCGCCACCGGTGCCGCCACGGGCTTGGACGCCTCCACCGCCGCCGGTGCGGCACTGGCACCGGCAGCGGCAACGGCAGGCGCCGACAGCTCCAGCAGCACTACCGGCGGCGGGGGTGGCGGTTCCTCGGGGACTGAGGCCTGCTGGACCGAGAACAGCCCCACCGCCAGCACGGCGAGGCCGTGCACGGCCAGGGAACCGGCAGCGGACCGCCACCAGGGCGGCCCGCCGTACCCGGCCATCGCCAACGCCCCGTCAGAAAGTGACGCGGACATTGGCGAAGTAGTTGCGCCCCCTCCTCGGGATAGCCGTCGGTGGTGGCGTAGTCGGCGTCGAAAATATTCTTGGCGCCGGCCTCGACGGTCAGGCCCTCCAGCGGTTTGTAGGCGAGCTTGAGGTTGGCCACCGCGCTGTCGCCACCGCGGTAGTAGACGGTCGAGGTGCCCACCTGGATCCAACGCTCCGAGGACAGTTCCACCGAGGGCACCACGTGGAAGTCGGACAGCGCCTCCCAATCGGCGAACAGGATGCCCTTGTGCCGGGGAATGCCGGTCAGCCGCACCAGCTTGGTGGTGGTTTCCGCGTCCAGGTAGGTGTAGTTGCCGCCCAGCTCCAGGTTGGGCAGCGCCAGCGTCGACGCCTCCAGGCTCGAAGCCCTGGTGGCGGGCCTTGCCGATGTTCTGGTACTGGGTGACGGTGCCGACGGGGGCCGGGAACACCACGTTCACCGAGGTGATGGCGTCGGAGATGTAGCTGTAGAAGACACTGCCGCCCACCTTGGTGACCTCGCCCACCTGGTCCTTCACCTGGACTTGGCCCGAGGTCGCCCGCTCGGGCATCAGGTTGGCGTTGCCGGTGCCGGTGCCGAACCGGTTGCTGTAGCGCTCGAAGATGGTGGGGAAGCGGGTGCGCTGCTCCACCGAGGCGCTGACGTTGCCGGTCATGCTGTAGCGGTAGATGGTCGCCAGCTGCGGATTGAAGGCGTACAGGTTGTTGCGGGCGTAGTCGATCATGCGGCCGTTGACGTTCTGCACGCCGCCATTGACGCTTTCGGTGGCCCAATCCTGGGCCTTGCTCATCAGGCGCATGTCATAGCTGGCACCGGCGATCACGTCCCAGTCCGGGGTGGCCTTGAAGGTGTTTTCCACCGCCACCGAGTAGGTGTCCTCGATGACCTCCTGGGTGGGTTCCAGCCGCCGTGCCACCGGAACGGCGGGACCGCCGTTGCGCTCGTTGTACATGTTCTGCTCGCGGTGGGTGTCGTTGCGGCCGTGCAGGGCCACGCGCAGCATGTCGCGGCCACCCAGCAGGTTTAGCCCACCCTCGACGCTGCCGCCCCAGGCGGTGTCGCGGTACTGGCTCCAGACGCCGAAATTGGTGTTGTTCTGCGAGGAGTACCGGTAGTCATCGTAGAAATCGATGCCGTTCTCCATCCAGTCGAAGAAGCCGCGCACCTTGATGTACGAGCCGTCATCGGCGGTCTTCTTGCCGATGGCGTAGATGCTCTGCTTGCGCCACTCGGGCCAACGCCAGTAGCGGTTCTGCGCGGCCGTCTGGGTGGCGTTGGGCGGCGCGCTCTTTTCGCCATCCTGCCGGATGAAGTTGATGCTGTATTCGTCCTGGGCGTTGGGCGTATAGCCAGCCTTCAGGTTGATCTTGTAGTCCTGGGTGTCGCTCTCGTTCCTGTTGCCCCCATTCTCGCCCGGGCCAGGCTTGAAGTCCTCCGACAGGCGGTAATGGTCCCGTTGGGAGAACTGGCCGAAGCCCTGAACGTACCACTTGTCCTGGGCGGTGCCGACGAAGGCCTCGTCGGTGAAGCCGTTGAAGGCGCCGTTGCCGTCGAAGCGGACGCCCTGGCGCAGGTCGCCCTCCACCTCCTTGGCGACGCGGCGGCTGACCAGGTTGACCGAGCCGCCCATGGCGCCCGGGCCGTTGATCACCGAGGTGTAGCCCTTGGTGACCTGGATCTCGGCAACGTCGGCGGTGGTGAAGCGGGCCACGTCGATGCGGTTGTCGGCAGGCAGGTAGACGCGGATGCCGTCGATGTAGAGGGGCACGCGCCAGCGGTCCATGCCGCGGATATAGTAATTGGCTTCGTTGCGCTGGTTGCCGCCGTGGGTGATGCTGACACCCGGCATGGTGTTCAGCGCGTCCTCGAGGGTTTCGCGGTTCAACAGCCGCATCTGGTCCTGGGACAGGGTATCTGTGCCCGGCAGTTCCGAATCGGCCGGCGCCGCCACATGCACCTCGCCCAAGGTGAACACTTTCGGCTCGCCCGCCTGGGCAACCGCGGGCAAAGCGGCAACAACGGCCGCCATCAGGATCGTGTTCTTCAACTCACCCTCCTTCGTCCCGCCGCAGCGCCCCGGCGCGACGCGGGCATGATTGGCCTTGACCCGCGGACCTCCCTCCATCGGATCGTTATGTAGTATGACTATATATAGCTAAACGCATATTCCTTTGCATGCATCGATGCAAGGGAAATGCTGCATTCCGATGATGGCGTTCCCTGCCCCGCATCGGCGGGCATGCGCTTGGCGGCACCCCGAACGGCTTGCGTTATGCATCAAAAATATATAACGCTAGGGACGCGCCCGCCACAGGCACCCATCACCCGCGGAGTTGAACGCATGTTGAAGCGCTTTCTTGGAGCCTTTGCCGCTCTCGCTTTCGGCCTGTCGGCCGCCGCCGCCCAGGCGGACGAAATCCTGGTCTTCGCCGCCGCGTCGCTGACCAACGCCCTTAACGAGGTCGGCGAATCCTTCACCGCCAAGACCGGCCACGTCATGAAGCCGTCCTACGCCGCCTCGTCGGCGCTGGCCAAGCAGGTGGAGCAGGGCAGCCCGGCCAACGTCTTCGCCTCGGCCGACCTGAAGTGGATGGACTATTTGACCGAGAAGAAGCTGGTCAACGCCGACACCCGCTTCAATCTGCTGGGCAACACCCTGGTGCTGGTCGCCCCCGCCGACAGCAAGCTGACCAAGCTGGACATCGACGCCAAGACCGATATCGCCGCCCTGGCCGGCCAGGGCCGCATCGCCACCGGCGACCCGGACAGCGTGCCGGTGGGCCTGTACTTCAAGCAGGCGATGGAGCGGGCCAACCAGTGGAAGGCCGTCGAGCCCAAGCTGGCCCGCGCCGAATCCGTGCGCGCCGCCCTGACCCTGGTGGAACGCGGCGAGGCCCCCATCGGCGTGGTCTACGCCACCGACGCCGCTATCTCCAAGAAGGTCAAGGTGGTCGGCACCTTCCCGGCCAGCCTGCACGACCCCATCGTCTATCCGTTCGCCCTGGTCACCGGCAAGGAAACCCCGGCGGCCAAGGCCTTCCTTGACTACGTGAAGACCAACGAATCCAAGGGCGTGTTCGCCAAGTACGGCTTCAAGGTCAACTGATCAGGCAGTCGCGGGCCGGCGCCAAGGGGCGCCGGCCCCGCAGCAACGGAGGCCCCCATGCGGGTGGCGATCGCAACTCAGGAACTGGCGCGGGTGGACGCCCATTTCGGCTGGGCGCGCCACCTGATGTTCTACGAGGTTTCCGCCGAAGGCTACCGCCACCTGCGCACGGCTTCGTTCGGCAGCGGCCTGCTGCCCGACGGCGACCACGGCAAGCTGGCGCCCCGGCTCAAGGAAGTGGAAGGCTGCTCGCTGGTTTTCGTCGTGGACGTGGGCCCCGACGGCGAGCACGGCCTGGCCCGCCAGAACATCGCCCCCATGCGCCAGTTCGCCGGCCAGCCCATCGCGGCGGCGCTGGATGCCCTGCGCGACAGCCTGCGCGCCAATCCCAGCCGCTGGCTGCGCCAGCAGGAACAGCGCGTTCGCCGGACCCAGGCGGACGACTAGCGTCGGCGCAACGCTTCCGGATCCAGCACCGGCAGGTCGCCGTCGGGCCCGAGCGGGCCGACCACACCGGCCCGCCGCAGCGCCGCCAGATGGCGGCACACCGTCTCCATGCGCAGGCCCAGGTGATCGGCCACGTCCAGCAGCCGCATGGGCAGGTGAAGCTCGGCAGGACGATCCAGCCGCACCCACAGACGATAGAAGAAGCCCGCCACCCGTTCGGCGGCGGTCATGCGGCCCAGGCGCAACATGTGCTCCAACCCTTCGGCCAGGCAGGCGCAGGCGACGGCGTGCAGGCGCACCGCCAACTGCAGGTCCTCGTCCAGCCCCGCCAGCGGGAAGCGGCAGAAGCCGGAGCGGCGCAGGGCAATGGCCGAGCACGAATGAACGGCATCAGGCTCGAAACCGAAGACATCCCCGGGAAACAGGAAGGACAGCACCTGGCGGCGGCCGTCGCCCAGGGTCCGGACCAGCATGACCGCGCCCTGGCGCACGCCGTAAAGCGACTGCGCCGGCTGGCCGGGAGCGAACAGCACCTCACCGGCGGCCAGCCGCTCGTCGGCGGCGATGGCGCGCAGCCGCCCCAGGGCCGGCGGCTCCAGGCAGGCGCACAGACGGCCGCGGGCGGTGGCAGTGGCTTGGCAGGTATCGACCAGGGCAAGCATGGCGAAGCTCTCGGAAGGGAAGCCCCGGGACCGTCGGAACAGCCCCGGGGAACCGTGGGTTACTTTCCGCCGCCCAGCGAGTGGACGTAGACGGAGAGCATCTTGATGGAGGTCTCGTCCAGACGCTCGGACCACGCCGGCATGGAGCCGTGGCGGGGGTTGGAGACCTGGTTGACGACCACCTGCTTGACGGCGTCCTTGCCGCCCTTGAACAGCCAGATGTTGTTGTTCAGGGCGGGGGCGCCGACGTCCTTGGAACCGACGCCGCCTTCCTGGTGGCAGGCGACGCACTGCTCGTTGAAGATGGCCTCGCCGGGGCTGCCGGCGGCCCCTCCTCCCGACGAACCGGCCTTGGCCGACAGCGACACCACGTAGTCGGCGACCTGGTCGATCTGCTCCTTGGTGAGCAGGCCGTCGGTGCCGAACTTGGGCATCTCGCTCACGTGCGAGTTGCCGTTGGTGTTGCGCACGCCGAACGAGATGGTCTGCTGCAGGTCGGCCAGGGTGCCGCCCCAGATCCACTCGTCGTCGGCCAGGTTCGGATAGGCGTTGGCGACGCCGACACCGCCGGCGCCGTGGCAGGGGGCGCAGTTCTCGTTGAACAGAACCTTGCCGCCAACCATGGCGAAGTTGCGCAGATCCTTGTCCTTGACCACCTCGTCGACGGGCAGGGCGGCGATCTTCGCTTCGTACTTGGCGCGCGACTGCTTCTGCGCCTTCAGCTCCGACGCCAGGTCGTTGCGGGAGGAGTAGTTCAGCATGCCCCGGCTGTAGTCGCTGATGCCCGGCCAGGTCGGCATGGCGACCCAGTAGGCGATCGACCAGATCACGGTGGCCCAGAACACGTACACCCACCACTTCGGCAGCGGAGTGTTGAGCTCCTTGATGCCGTCCCACTCGTGACCGGTCGTGTACTGACCGGACACCGAGTCCTTTTCCATGGAAGCCATATTAGCGCTCCTTGTCGTCGTCCCTGAGCGGGATGTCTCCATAGGATCTCGAACCGGCCCTTGTTTTTCGGCCGGAACGCCCAGAAGACGATCCCGAGGAACAGAACCATCATCCATACGCCCCAGAAGGGGCGCAGGACCTGTTGGACGAATTCGGTGAACACCACCCCGCTCCTAGCGGGCGACCTTCTCGGGCTTCACCGTGGTGAAGTCGACGAAGGTGCCCAGCACCTGCAGATAGGCCACCAGGGCATCCATCTCGGTGACCTCGGCGGCGTTGCCGTCGATGTCGCCCAGCCGGGCCTTGGGATAACGCTTGGCCACGTCCGAGGTCTCGGTGGTGTCCGGGTTGGCCTGGGCCAGCAGGTCCGCCTTGGCGTTCCCGATCTGCTCGTCGGTGTAGGGCACGCCCACGCCACGGAGCGTCTTCAGATGCGCCTCGACGTCGTTGAACGCCAGCTTGCGCTTGAGGTGGGGATAGCCGGGCATCACCGATTCGGGCACCACATCGCGCGGATTGATCAGGTGACGCACGTGCCAGTCGTTGGTGTACTTGCCGCCCACGCGGGCCAGATCCGGACCCGTGCGCTTGGAACCCCACTGGAAGGGATGGTCGTACTTGGATTCGGCCGCCAGGCTGTAATGGCCGTAGCGCTCGACCTCGTCCTTGAATGGGCGGACCATCTGGCTGTGGCACAGATAGCAGCCCTCGCGGACATAGATGTTGCGGCCCGCCTGCTCCAGCGGGCTGTAGGGACGCACGCCGTCCACCTTCTCGATGGTGTTCTCGATGGTGAACAGCGGCACGATCTCGACCAGGCCGCCGGTGACGACGGTCAGCAGGATACCGACCGCCAGCAGGAAGACGTTGGTCTCGAGCTTGGCATGATGCTTGATGACAGACATGGTTCCCCCCTTAGCCACGGACCGCGGCGGGCACAGCCCGCGCTTCGTCGGCGCAGACATCGCCCCGGATGGTGCGGATCATGTTGTAGGCCATGACCAGCCCGCCGACGACGAACAGGGCACCGCCGATGGCACGGATCACGTAGTACGGATGCATGGCCTCGACGGTCTCGATGAACGAGTACTGCAGGAAGCCGAGGTTGTCATACGCACGCCACATCAGGCCCTGCATGATGCCCGAGATCCACATGGCGGTGATGTAGAGCACGATGCCGATGGTGGCGACCCAGAAGTGCACGCCCACCAGCTTCAGCGAGTAGACTTCCTTGCGGCCCCACAGCTTGGGGACCAGGTAGTACAGCGCGCCGAAGGAGACGAAGGCGACCCAGCCCAGGGCACCGGAATGCACGTGGCCGATGGTCCAGTCGGTGTAGTGGGACAGCGAGTTGACCGCCTTGACCGACATCATCGGACCTTCGAAGGTCGACATGCCGTAGAAGGCCACCGAGGACACCAGGAAACGCATGACCGGGTCGGTGCGCAGCTTGTCCCAGGCGCCCGACAGGGTCATCAGGCCGTTGATCATGCCGCCCCAGGAGGGCATCCACAGCATCACCGAGAAGGTCATGCCCAGGGTCTGGGCCCAATCCGGCAGGGCGGTGTAGTGCAGGTGGTGGGGGCCGGCCCAGATGTACAGGAAGATCAGCGCCCAGAAGTGCACGATGGACAGGCGGTACGAATAGACCGGACGCTCGGCGCGCTTGGGCACGAAGTAGTACATGATGCCCAGGAAGCCGGCGGTCAGGAAGAAGCCCACCGCGTTATGGCCGTACCACCATTGGGTCATGGCGTCCTGCACGCCGGCATACAGCGAGTAGGACTTCCACCAGGACTCGCCGCCGAACAGCACCACCGGCAGCGCCAGGTTGTTGCCCAGGTGCAGCATGGCGATGGTCAGAATGAAGGCCATGTAGAACCAGTTGGCCACGTAAATGTGGGGTTCCTTGCGCTTCATGATCGTGCCGGCGAAGGCCACCAGGTAGCAGACCCAGATCACCGTCAGGTAAAGGTCGAGCCACCATTCCGGCTCGGCGTACTCACGGCCCTGGCTGCCGCCCAGCACGTAGGAGGCGGCGGCCATGACGATCAGGCTCTGGAAGGTCCAGAAGATGAAGTTGCCGAAGCCGGCGCCGCCGAACAGCGCCGCGCGCGAGGTGCGCTGCACCACGTAGAACGAGGTGCCGATCAGCACGTTGCCGCCGAAGGCGAAGATGACGGCCGAGGTGTGGACCGGGCGCAGACGGCCGAAGGTGGTCCATTCCAGGTCGAGGTTGAGGGCCGGGAAGGCGAGCTGCCAGGCGATGAAATCGCCCGCCAGGAAGCCGACGATGCCCCAGAAGACGGAAGCCAGGACGAACTTCTTGACGACGTCGTCGTAATACGGCGACGTGTCCCCCTGGGTCCCGACAGCAGCGGATGCAGCGGTCATGCACGAACTCCTCTATGGGTTTCGCGCCGATCGTCCGGGACCAGTCTCCCCGGTCCGGACGGCGGCCAGACGCCCGCCCGTAACTCCGGGTCCGGGCGCGCGGCCAGCCTAGGCAGCGGGACGGAATGCCTCATTGCAAATTGTCTAGGCCGGAGGCAGCGCCCAATTGCGAATTGTCATTTTTCGCAAACTTTGCCCAACATGGCGGGGCGCCTGGACTTCGGGCGGCGGCGCTGCTAGACACGGAAACCGGATATCGGATCGGATCCATGAAACGCACCCAGATCGACGCGGCTTGGCAAGGCACCGCCCATTGCGAGGATTGCGGCATCCGCGACCTGGTGCTGTTCGCCGACCTGACCGAGCCGGACTTCAACCTGATCCACCTGCCCATCGACGAGATCGCCTTCGACACCGGCGCCACCATCTATTCGGCGGGCGGCGACGGCGCGACGCTCTACACCATCCGCTCGGGCCTGGTGAAACTGGTGCAGTACCTGCCCGACGGCACCCAGCGCATCGTCCGGCTGCTCAAGCACGGCTCCACCGCCGGGCTCGAGGCCATCCTGGGCCAGGCCTACGAGCACACCGCCATCGCCCTGCAGCCCACCCAGGTCTGCCGCATCCCGCGCCAGGTGGTCGAGCGCCTGAGCCGGGAAACCCCGCGCCTGCACACCCAGCTCATGCAGCGCTGGCACGCCGCCCTGCGGCAAGCCGACGACTGGCTGACCGAACTGTCCACCGGCAAGGCGCCGCAGCGCTTGGCCCGGCTGATATTGCAGCTGATGGAATGCGACGGCAGCGTCACCCTGCTCTCGCGCGAGGATGTAGGCTCCATGCTGGGCATCACCACCGAGCATGCCAGCCGCACGGTGGCCGAGTTCAAGCGCAGCGGCGTCATCGTCGAGACGGGGCCCAACCGCTACCGCATCAACGTGGATCAGCTGACCAGCATCGCCGCCGCCGAGGGCTGAGCGGCCGTTCAGTGCTCGGGCGTGCAGATTTCCTGCCGGGCCACCGCCACCAGGGTGCGCGCGGCCAAGCCGCCCACCACCACCGCCAGCAGGGCGTACAGCCCCTGCCCCGCCCACACATAGGCCGGGCTGGCGGTGCGCTCGCCCATCACCAGCGTGGCAATGGTGAAGGCGGCCAGCGGGAAGGAATAGGCCCACCACGACAGCGCGAAACCCACCTGCATGAATTTGGGCACCTGGGTCAGCAGCAGCAGGAAGAAGAAGACGGCGGCGAAGTAGAGGATGCGGGCGAAGGCATCCACCCCGCCGGTCAGCGCCACCCACGCGATGAACGCCGCCGAGGGCGGCGCCAGCAGGATGAACAGGGTGGGCACCATCTTGCCCGGCAGCGGCGGGTGGAAGATCAGCCGGTAGACCACGATGGTCAGCAGCACCACCCAGAACACCAGGCCGATGGAAAAGAAGAACCACGACACGTCGGCGGGAGCGAAGCGCACGCCGGCGATGGGCACCAGCACGTTGCCCACCACCGGGATGAACCAGGCGGGGTTGGTGTGGGCCACCTCGTAGCGGCTGTGCTCGATCCACGAGCGCATCACCGCCAGGGTGAGCATCAGGTGCAGGGCGGCACCCATGCTCCACAGCCCTTGCGCCAGCACCGTATCCACCGATACCGCAGCGCTGCCCAGCAGGATCAGGCCGATGGAGGCGGCGGGAAAGAAGCTGATGCGCACCGGATGGTTCCATTCCGCCGCCACCGCCTGGGGATGGCGCAGCGCCTTGGCGGCATAGGTGGCGGCGACCACGCAGAACACCGCCAGGGCCAGCGCGAACAGGATGGTGGCCGCTCCCGACAGCCCCCACAGCGTCTCCACCTTATGGGTGGCGATGGCCAGGCCGGACAGTCCCATCACCGTGGCGAAGAACGGCACCGGGAAGTGGATCAGGCGCGGCGAGGCGGAAGGGCTGGCGGTGTCGGCGGTCATCGTCGTCCAATCATTTCTTGCGGCGGGTCAACAGGAAGGCGAACAGGCCGATGGTAATCGCCACCGTGGCAGCCAGGAAGCCCAAGGCGATATAGGCGTCGGGATCGAGATGCATGATGTCCCCCTTCTTGTCCGGCCCCTCGCCGGAGGGGCGACCCCGGACGCTAACAACGCCATCCGGAAAGCCGCATTGACAATTCGCAATGCCATGCCGGAAACGCGCTCCTAGACTGGTTTTTCAGGCCCGCCGCCGCGGGCCCGGCTTTCCAGTTCGACAAGGCGGCACCCATGTCCCATATGCAGGCTGAACCCGGCGCAGCGTCCGGGCCGAAGCACTATTACGCCACCAACGGCACCATCCATCCCCGTTCCGTGCGCGGCACCTTCCGCAGCCTGAAATGGTGGGCCGTGGGCGTGCTGCTGGCGGTGTGGCACCTGGCGCCGTTCCTGCGCTGGGACCGCGGAGCCGGAGCGCCGGACCAGGCCATCCTGATCGACCTGCCCGGGCGGCGCGCCTATTTCTTCTTCATCGAGATCTGGCCGCAGGAGGTCTACTACCTGACCGGCCTGCTGCTGTTCGCCGCCATCACGCTGTTCTTCATGTCGGCCCTGGCCGGGCGCCTGTGGTGCGGCTTCCTGTGCTGGCAGACCGTCTATACCGACGTGTTCGTGCTGGTGGAGCGGCTGGTGGCCGGCGACCGCAACGCCCGCATCGCACTCGACAGGGCACCGTGGAGCGCGTCCAAGCTGGCCCGGAAGGCAGCCATCTGGGCCCTCTGGCTGCTGATCGCCGCCGCCTGCGGCATCGCCTTCGCGCTCTATTTCGACGACGCTCCCACCCTGCTGGGCCAGATCCTGACCGGCCAAGCGGGCACCGCCACCTACGGCGCCATCGCCGTGGTGGGCGGCGGCTGCTTCGTCATGGCCGGCCTGGCCCGCGAACAGGTGTGCATCTACATGTGCCCCTATGCCCGCTTCCAGTCGGCCATGTTCGACGAGCACTCGGCCATCATCTCGTATGAGGCGTGGCGCGGCGAGAAGCGCGGGCACGCCAAGATCGGCCAGGATTTCGCCGGGCGTGGCCATTGCGTGGATTGCGGCATCTGCGTGCAGTCCTGCCCCACCGGCGTGGACATCCGCAACGGCACCCAGCTGGCCTGCATCGGCTGCGGCCTGTGCATCGACGCCTGCAACACGGTGATGGACCGTTACGGCCTGCCACACGGGCTGATCACCTATGATTCGGTGGCCAACCAGCAGGCGCGCGAGCGCGGCGAAGACCATCCCAAGATCAGGCTGGTGCGTGCCCGCACCCTGATGTACGTGGCCATCCTGTCGGTGGTGGGCGCGGTCATGCTGTACTCGCTGGCCTCGCGCAAGACCATGGACGTCAACGTGCTGCATGAGCGCAGCCCGCTGTTCGTGGAACTGTCCACCGGCGAGATCCGCAACGGCTACACCTACAAGGTGCTCAACATGGTGCGCGAGGACCGCACCCTGACCCTGGCGGTATCGGGCATCGACGGCGCCCGCCTGGAACTGGTGGGCGAGGAAGGCGACGGCCCCACCGCCGCCCTGTCGGTCACCGGCGACAGCGTCGGCACCTTCCGCCTGTACGTCACCGCCCCGCGCGACGCGGTCAAAGGCCAGAAGACGCCGCTGGACTTCGTCCTGACCGACAGTCGCGACGGCACCGTGGTGCGCAGTTCCACCTTGTTCGCCTCGCCCGCGGAATAGGAACGCGCCACCCCGCCGCCGGCCGCCCCAACGGCCGGCGGCGGACCCTTTTTACGGCAGTACGGCCTGGACACTAGACCTTAGGGCGTAGGGCCGCGCCGCCCCGTCGATACCATTGGCCGGACAAATAACCTTTATCACTGCTGATTATCGCCTGCTTTCTCCGGATGATGGATTGGGTATTGCTGATGGGGAAGCAGCATGTCCGACCTGTTCCGAGACGCCTTCGCCGCCCTGGCCTGCCCGGCGGCCATCCTCGATCGAGCAGGCCGCTTCGTGGAGGTGAACGGCGCCTTCGTCGATGCGGTCGGGCGCGATGCCGCCTTGCTGGCCGGCAAGCCGGCGACCGACATCCTGCATAACCTGCCCGCCGCCTTCGCCGACCGCCGCCACGACTGCGCCATCCTGCTGCACCACACCGAGGCGGTAAGCGTCCGCATGGCCTGCACCATCGTGCCCATGTCCGGCGGCACCGCCATGCTGACCCTGCGCGCCTCGCCCGAACTGGCCGGCTGGCCCTATCAGCTGATCGTCGAGGCCATCGAGGAAGGCATCACCATCCGCGCCGCCGACGGCCGTATCATCGGCAGCAACCGCGCCGCCCGCGCCCTGCTGGGCCCGACCGGGGCGCCCGACTTCATCCGCTGGGACGGCGAACCCCTGGCCCAGGCCGACCATCCCGCCTTCCTGGCCCTGGCCAGCGGCAATCCGGTGGCCGGCATCATCGGCGCCCGCAAACCCGACGGCACGGTGCGCTGGCTGCAGGTGCACAGCGTCCCCATCCACCACCCGGAAGCGGGCCACGCGGTGGTTTCCAGCTTCGCCGAGATCAACCAGCTGGTGGACACCCAGCGCCGGCTGGCCGACAGCGAGCGCCGGTTCCGCGCCATCTTCGACCAGACCTACGAGTTCATCGGCCTGCTGGATACCGAGGGCCACCTGATCGAGGCCAACGCCACGGCGCTGGCCTTCATCGACAAGGGCCTGGACGAGATCGCCGGCCTGCCCTTCGCCGAGACGCCGTGGTGGACGCATTCCCCCGCCGAGCAGACCAAGCTGCGTGACGGCATCGCCCGGGCCGCCGTCGGCGAATTCGTCCGCTTCGAGACCTCCCATGCCGGCCCGAACGGCCACGCCGCCACCATCGACTTCTCGCTGAAGCCGGCGCACGACGACAACGGCAAGGTGATCTACATCATCCCGGAGGGGCGCGACATCACCCACCTGAAGCGGGCGGAAGAGGCGCTGATGGCCGCCAAGCTGGAGGCGGAGGCGGCCAACCACGCCAAATCGGCCTTCCTCGCCTCGGTCAGCCACGAACTGCGCACGCCGCTGAACGCCGTCATCGGCTTTTCCGAAACCATCCAGCACCAGGTATTCGGACCGCTGGGCAATGCCCGCTACGCCGAATACGTGGGGCTGATCCACAGCGCCGGCAGCCACCTGCGCGACATCATCGAGGACATCCTGGACGTGGCCCGCATCGAGATCGGCGAGGTCACCCTGCGGGAAGAGGACATGGACCTGGGCGAGTGCCTGAGCGGACTGGTCCGCATGATGAGCCTGAAGGCCGAGGAGCGCCGCGTTTCCCTGACCCTGGTGGCGCCGGCCGAATTGCCGCGGCTGCATGCCGACCCCCTGCGCATCCGCCAGGTGGTGCTGAACCTGCTGTCCAACGCGGTCAAGTTCACCCCGCCCCAGGGCAGCGTCCACCTGAGCGCGGCGGTGACCGGGGACGGACTGGAGATTTCGGTGACCGATACCGGCATCGGCATCCGCCCCGAGGACATGGACAGCATCTGGAAGCCGTTCTTCCAGGCCGATGCCTCGCTGTCGCGCCGTTTCGGCGGCACCGGACTGGGCCTGCCCATCGTGCGCCATTACGTGGAGGCCCACGGCGGCGCCGTCACCGTGGACAGCATCCCCGGCAAGGGCTCCGCCTTCACCGTGCGGCTGCCGGCCGGGCGGCTGGTGCGCCCGGCCAACGATGCCGAACCGCAAGGACTCAGCGCAGCGGAAAGACGAAATTGATGGACGGGGCCGCCGGTTCGTAGACCACCGGCGGGGCCGCGTACACCACCGGCGGCGGGGCATAGACCACGCGGGGCGGCGGGGCGTAAACCACCCGCGGCGGGGCCGGGGCATAGACAACCCGCGGGCCATCCCAGCCATGGCCGCGGCCATGGCCATAACCATGGCCATGATGGCCGCCCTTGTGGTCGTGCGCCACGGCGGTGCCGGCGGCGGCGAGTACAGCGATGGCGGAAATCGTCACAGCCTGCGCGAAAATGCGGATGTTCATGGCCGCCCTCCTCCTTGAAGGGTCTGTCCCCACCCCGACGGGGGCGGCGGACCTGCCGTTCGATGGCGATATGGTGGCCGAGCATTGCGCCGGAAACATGGCAAGGCGCGTGTCATTGTTGGGACAGCCCCGCGCAGAGGGCTAACCTGTCACGGTTGTGAAATAGCGCTCCCCCCTCCTATGCTACGGGCCAAGGGCACCAAAGGGGGGAATGCCTGAAAATGAACCTCAATTCGAAGATCAACATGTTCTTCGTCGCCATCGCGGCTGGCCTGGTGGCCATGCTGGTGGCCATCAGCCTGTTTGCCTTCCGCAGCTTTTCCATCGCCTCGTCCACCGAGCACATCCGCACGGCGGCCGAGATCGTGCGCGTGCACCTGACCGAGTCCATGATCAACGGCGTCATCGACAAGCGCGAGAGCTTCCTGAAACGCCTGATGGAGGTGCAGGGCCTGGCCTCGGCGCGGGTGGTGCGCTCGCCGCTGGTGGTGCAGCAGTTCGGCCAGGGCTTCAGCGAGGAAAAGCCCACCGACGACATCGAGTCGCAGGTCCTGCGCGACGGCAAGCCGCAATACCAGATTCTCGAAACCGACGACGACACGCTGATTCGCGGCACCATTCCGTTCATCGCCACCGATCGCGGTTCGCCCAACTGCCTGGAATGCCACCACGTGCAGGAAGGCATGGTGCTGGGCGCGGTCACCATGCAGGTGTCCATCCAGGCGCTGAAGCAGAAAGCCATGCTGACGGTGGCGGGCATCGTCGGCGTGGTGGTGCTGTTCGCCGGCCTGACCTTCATGCTGGTCCGCCGCACCGTCCAGCCCATCGCATTTACCGCCCACAACGTGGAGGTGGCGGTGCAGCGGGCGCTCCGCGGCGACTTCAAGGCCAAGGTGAAGCAACTGACCGAGGACGAGATCGGCCAGATCGCCGGCGACATGAACCGCCTGCTGGGCTTCCTCGACGACGGCCTGACCCGCATCGGCGACAATGTCGCGCGCCTGACCAACAAGACCACCAAGCCCGACGAGAACCAGTTGGATGCCACCATCGCCATGGTGGACGGCCTGACCCGGGCGGCCCATTTCAAACAGGCCATCGAAGAGGACGAGACCAAGGCGGAAATCCACCTGCGGCTGGCCCGCACGCTGGAGCAGGAATTCAACGTCAGCGAATATTCGCTGTACGAAATGGTGCCCAACAAGAACCAGATGGCGCCCCTGTTCGTGGACGGCAATCTCGACGCCTCGTGCCGCTGGTGCGACCAGCAGATCCTGGTGCGCAGCGAAGGCTGCCGGGCGCGCCGCACCGGCCACACCGTGGACGGCATCACCAATCCCGGCATCTGTTACGCCTTCCAGCCGCCGGAAGACGTTTCCGGCCGCAGCCACATCTGTCTGCCCATCATCCAGTCGGGCTCGGTGGCCAACGTGCTGCAATTGGTGGCCAGGCCCGGCGACGAGGCCCGCGTGCTGGCGCAGATTCCCTACATCAACGTGTACTTGCGCGAGGCGGCCCCGGTGCTGGAAACCAAGCGCCTGATGGAAACCCTGCGGGAATCCTCGCTGCGCGATCCCATGACCGGGCTGAACAACCGCCGCTTCCTCGAGGAATACGTCGAGACCCTGATCGCCAACGTCCAGCGCCGCAAGACCCAGGTGGCGGTGATGATGCTGGACCTGGACTACTTCAAGATGGTCAACGACACCTACGGCCACGATGCCGGCGACGCCGTCATCAAGGCCCTGGCCAAGCTGCTGCGCCAGAGCGTGCGGGCGTCGGACATGGTCATCCGCTTCGGCGGCGAGGAGTTCCTGGTCATCCTGGTGGACACCCCGCCGGGAAACGCCGACGCGGTGGCCGAGAAGATCCGCTCGTCGGTGGAACAGCTGGAAATCCAGGCTGGCCATGTGGTGCTGAAGAAGACCATCTCCATCGGCATCGCCGACTTCCCCAGCGACAGCGACACCTTCTGGCAGGCGGTGAAGTTCGCCGACGTGGCCCTTTATCAGGCCAAGGAAACCGGCCGCAACCGGGTGGTGCGCTTCAACACCAGCATGTGGGGCGACGACAAGAAGTACTAACCGGGCACGGACGCCCACGCGTCGAAGGCGACTACGGCTGTCCAGCGTAAGTTCTGGCGAGGGTGTGGAGAATACCCAGGCATTCGGTCATCTTTGGCATTTACATTCTTGCGTCATCGCCGGGCTTGACCCGGCGATCCACGCGTCGCCGCAAGAAACCATTTGGAGACAATGAGTTAGGTGGCGCCATGTGGATGCCCGCGTCAAGCGCGGGCATGACGAAGAGGGGGCCAAACGACTTGAATCCGACGCCCCCGGAGCAGGAAGGTCTTACGGGCCGCCATCCTTCTCCGCCACGTCACCGCGGGCGATGGTGGCCGCCTTGACCATGGCATGCACGTGCATGCCCGGCCGCAGGGACAGATGGGCCTGGGCCCCGGCGGTGATCTGGGCCCAGATGTCGGTGCCGCCGCATGCCAGCATGACGTCCACCAGCCAGTCCTCGCCCTGCTGCACCGATTTCACCACCGCTGGCAGCACGTTGCGCATGCTGATGCGCGAGGGCGGATCGATGGCGATGGCCACGTCGCGGGCATGGATGCGCAGGCGCACCCCGGTGCCCACCGGCAGGTCCACCTTGGCCACCTGAAGCTCGCCACCGGCAAAGGCCAACCGCGTCACACCGTAGGTGGCGTCATGGCCGGCCACGGTGGCGCGGATGACCGCGCCGGCCTCGTAACGGCCGGTCAGCGGCCGCAGGTCGGGGCGCGACAGCAAGTCCTCCACCGCCCCCACCGCCTTGGCTTGGCCGTCGTCCATCAGCACCAGGGTGTCGGCCAGCCGCAGCACCTCGTCCATGGAGTGGCTGACGTAAAGGATGGGGATGGAGAACTGCCGCGACAGCCGGCCGATGAACGGCAGCAGCTCGGCTTTGCGGGCGCTGTCCAGCGCCGCCAGCGGCTCGTCCATGAGCAGGATGCGGGGCGAGGCCAGCAAGGCGCGGCCGATGGCGACGCGCTGCTTCTCGCCGCCCGACAGCTTGGCCGGCCGACGGTCGAGCAGATGCGAGATGCCCAGCACCTCGACCACCGACTCGAAGCCGATGCGGCGCTCGGCCGCCGGCAGCCGGTTCATGCCGAAGGTCAGGTTGCCGCCCACCGACAGATGGGGAAACAGGCGCCCTTCCTGGAAGACGTAGCCCAGGCGGCGATTCTCCGGCGGCAGGTCCATGCCCGCCCGGGGTCAAACAGCACCTTGCCGTCCACCTTGATGCGGCCTTCGTCGGGCCGCGCCAGCCCGGCCACCATGTTGACCACCGAGCTCTTGCCCGAGCCCGAGCGGCCGAACAGGGCGGTCACCCCGGGGCCGGCGTGCAGGTCCACATCGACCAGGAAGTCGCCCTGGCGGCGGCGGATGGAGAGGTCGAGCATGGCCCCTATCCCTGCAACCGGGCCTGCACCCGGCGAGACAGGACTTCCGAGGCCATCAGCGCGGCGAAAGCCACCGCCACCGAGATGATGCACAGGCGCAGCGCCGCGGCATCGGTGCCCGGCACCTGGGTCAGGGCATACAGCGCGATGGGCAGGGTGCGGGTCTCGCCGGGAATGTTGGAGACGAAGGTGATGGTGGCGCCGAACTCCGACAGCGAGCGGGCGAAGGCCAGGATGATGCCGGTCAGCACGCCGGGCGCCACCAGCGGCAGAGTGACGGTGAAGAAGGTGCGCAGCGGGCCGCAGCCCAGCGTGCGCGCCGCCTGCTCCAGGCCGCGATCAACGCTTTCCAGCGACAGGCGGATGGCACGCACCATCAGCGGGAACGAGATCACCGCACTGGCGATGGCCGCGCCTTTCCAGGTGAAGGCCAGGGTGATGCCGAACCAGTCCAGCAGCAGCGAGCCGATGACGCCGCGCCGTCCCAGCACCACCAGCAGGAAATAGCCCACCACCACCGGCGGCAGCACCAGCGGAAGATGGATCAGGCCGTCCACCAGCACCTTGCCGGGGAAGTCGCGCCGGGCCAGCAGCCAGGCGCAGGCGATGCCCAGCGGCAGCGATCCCACCACCGCCCAGCCCGACACCAGCAGGCTGAGGCGCAGAGCCTCGATCTCCAACGGCGTCAAGGTGAACATCAGCCCCCGTCCCCCCCTTTCGCCCGCCGCAACGGCCGTAGCGGCGGCGCCTTGGGCAGCCGCTCCTCCTCCGCCAGCATGGCCGCCAGGCTCCGCCAGTTCCGGCTCGATGGCCGCCCGGGCCTTGGCCTGGACCCGGCGATAGATGTCGATCACCGCCCGCCCGGCCCCGGTCAGTTCGGCGCCGCCACCCTTGGCGCCGCCGAAGCTGGCCGCCACCACGGGCTCGGCGAGAGCACGGTTCATCTCGTCCAGCAGCACCCAGGCGCGACGATAGGACATACCCTGGTCCTTGGCCGCGGCGGTGATGGAACCGCAACGCCCCACCGCTTCCAACAGGTCCACCTTGCCCGGCCCCAGGGCGGCATGGGAACACAGTTTGATCCTGAGCAGTAGTTCGCGCGGCACCGGTTTCTCCTGGCGCTATATCCGGATGGATACTAGGACAAAGGGCAAGGGTCGCCAAGAGCGGCTATGCGTCAGGCGCAGATGTCGGTTATCCGTAATTTCCCTTAAATATAACCAAGGTGATAGTCCCGCCCTTTCCGTAAGGGCAAGGGGTGCACTATGAGGAAGCTTACCGGACATCTGTATTTCTGGGTGCTGCTGGCTATCTTTGCGGGCGGGACGCTCGGGTTCCTGGAACCTCAGATGGCAGTCAACCTGAAGCCGCTGGGCGATGGTTTCATTGCCCTGGTCAAGATGCTGATCAGTCCGGTCATCTTCTGCACCGTCGTGCTGGGCATCGCCGGTGCCGGCGATATGAAGAAGGTCGGCCGCGTGGGCGGCAAGGCGCTGCTGTACTTCGAAGTGGTGTCCACCTTCGCCCTGGCCATCGGCCTGGTGGTGATGAACGTGATCAAGCCGGGTTCCGGCTTCCACGCCGACCCGGCCCACCTGGACGGCAAGGCCGTGGCCAGCTACGCCAAGCTGGCGCACGAGCAGAGCACGGTCGACTTCATCCTGCACATCATCCCCAAGACGGTGCTGGACGCCTTCACCGGCTCGGGCGACCTGCTGCAGGTGCTGTTCGTCGCCGTGCTGTTCGGCTATGCCATGACCCACACCGGCAAGCACGGCCAGGTCATCCACGGCTTCATCGAGGAAGCGTCGCACATCCTGTTCGGCATGATGGGCGCGGTGATGAAGCTGGCCCCCATCGGCGCCGGCGGCGCCATGGCCTTCACCATCGGCAAGTACGGCGTCGCCGCGCTGGCGCCGCTGGCCGCGCTCATGGGCAGCTTCTACCTGACCTGCGCCCTGTTCGTCCTGGTGGTGCTGGGCACCATCGCGGCGGCCACCGGCTTCAACATCGTCCGCTTCATCGCCTACATCAAGGAAGAGCTGCTGACCGTGCTGGGCACGTCCTCGTCCGAATCGGCGCTGGTTCCGCTGATGAACAAGCTCGAGAAGCTGGGCTGCTCCAAGTCGGTGGTGGGTCTGGTGGTGCCCTCGGGCTATTCGTTCAACCTGGACGGTACCAACATCTACCTGACCATGGCGGCACTGTTCGTCGCCCAGGCCCTGGACATCGAGCTGACCCTGACCCAGGAGCTGACCATCCTGGGCGTCGCCATGCTGACCTCCAAGGGCGCCTCGGGCGTGACCGGCGCCGGCTTCATCACCCTGGCGGCCACCCTGGCGGTGGTGCCGGACGTGCCGGTGGCCGGCCTGGCCCTGATCCTGGGCATCGACCGCTTCATGTCGGAAGCCCGCGCGCTGACCAACTTCATCGGCAACGGCGTCGCCGCCGTGGTGGTCTCCAAGTGGGAGAAGGAGCTGGATGTGGACCTGCTCAAGCGCGAGTTGAGCGCTCGCTGAGGCAATCGTCAAACACCCTCGGGCCGCCCGGCGGCCCGAGGGATTTCCACCACGAACGTGCTGCCCATCCCTTCCCGGGACAGCACATGCAGGTTGAAGCCCAGCGCCCGCGCCATGCGCGACACCGTCGCCAGCCCCAGGCCAAGGCCCTTGCGGGGATCGCGTTCGGGATTTTCGATCTGGTAGAAATCTTCGAAGATCAGCTCGCGCTTGTCTTCCGGGATGCCCGGCCCGCTGTCGGCCACCTTGATCCGCACGGTATCACGCGTCTTGCGGCAGGCGATCAGCACGCCGCCCGCGCTGGTGTATTTCAGTGCGTTGCCGACGAGGTTGCGGAGGATTCGCTCCAGCATCACCTTGTCGGTCTCCACCTCCACCTGGCACACGCGCTGACGCAGGAAGAGCCCCCGGCTCTCCGCCTCGACCCGGCTTTCATCGGCGATATTGGTGATCAGTTCGGCCACGTCCACCCGTTCGATGGTCGGTTTGGCGCGGCCGCTCTCCAGCGCGGCGGCGTCGAACATGGCCTCGACCAGGCGGACGGTGGCCTCGTAGGACTGCTGGGCCGCGCGCTCCACCGATCCGGGCCCCCCCTTCTGTTCGATCATGATCCGCAGGAACAGGCCGAGCGATTGCAGCGGCTGGCGCAGGTCGTGGCTGGCCGCCGCCATGAAGCGGCCCTTGGCGGCCAGGGCGCCGGCCACTTCCGCCCGCGCCTGTTCCAGTTCCGCCAGGGCCCGGTCCAGCGCCATGCGGCGGCGCCGTTCGGCCAGCATGGACATGACCGCCCAGACCAGCAGCACCGAGATGATGGCGCCCGCCCCTAGAATGAACAGGGAGCGGTGGCTGAGGATCTTCTCGTCCAGTTCGGACGTCGAACGGACGCGGACGATCCACTGCCGGCCGAAGACGTCGAGGCTGCCATCCCACGCGTTGCCGCCGGGAACGCATTCCGTATTGGCGAACAGCAGGTTGCGGTCGTCGGCCTGCTGGTCGTAGATCTGCACGCACAGGTACTTCAGCCGCTCACCCAACACGGCCCGGATGAGGTCGCCCATGCGCAACGGGCTGTAGACGAAGCCCTGGATGGCCGCGCGCCGCCCTTCCACGAGGGAAGGCTGGTTGCCGTAGAACGGCAGGTACAGCAGGACGCCGGGCTGGACGTCCCTGTCGCTTTCCTGCACCAGGACAACCTTGCCGGTCAGCGCCGCCTGCCCGGAATCCATGGCGCGGGTCATGGCCTCGCGCCGCATGGGCTCGGAGAACATGTCGAAGCCGAACGCCCGCTGGTTCCGTTCGGAGAAGGGTTCGATGTAGACGACGGGAAAGGCCAGTTCGCGGATACCGGGCGGAGTGATGCGATAGTTGGGAAAGCCGTCGCTCCGCACCGCAGTCTCATGGGCCGACCATTGATCCGCGGAAACCCGCACCGCATATCCCAGCGCCAGGGTGCCGGGATAAAACCTGCCGATGTCCAGCCGAACGACGAAGCGCCGCCATTCATCCCGCCGGACCTCGTCGCTGGAGGCGAAGAATGCCGCGCCGCTCAATAGCAGGTGGTTGTAGCGGGCCATGCGATCGCCCACCTCGTTGACCACCTCGGCGACATATTGGTTGAACCGGACGCTCTCCAGCGCTTCGGCCTGCTGGTCGGTCCAGCGCCATGCCGCCACCGTTGCCGCCAGGGACACCAGCAGGATCACCGCCGCCTGGGAAAAGGGTGCCTTCAGCAGGCTGATGAGGGCTCCGTCGGGCATGGCTGACGATGGACGGATTGAAGGGAAACGCCGGGAAGCGGGCACCCGCCTGAGTGAAGATGGGCACCGCCAGGCGGCGATGGAAAGGGACGGAACCGGTGCTATGCTTAGGAGCGGCGCTGTTCGGCGCCTCCCACTTGCAACCGGAATTCCGTATAATCCCCGTTACCCGCCGCATCAGCCTGGATGAACGCGAGATCGAAGAGAGCTTCGCCCGCGCCTCGGGCCCCGGTAGGCGGAACGTCACCACGTTGTGGGCCTCATAGCGAGACCCCATAGCGGACGCCAGAATGATGATCGCCGACCGCTCTTAGCCAGTCTCGGGTGTTCGTCGTGATCCGGAAAAATGTGAGAAAGCACATCCATGAAACTGGTCATCGTCGCCGACATCCACGGCAATTACGACGCCTGGCGCGCCCTTCCGGAAGAGTATGACGAGCTTTGGGTTCTGGGCGATCTCGTCAACTATGGCCCTCAGCCAGGAGAGGTGGTTGAAGCCGTGATGAAGACTGCCTCGCTGGTAGTGCAAGGCAATCATGACCATGCGGTGGCCCACGACGACGACAGCCAATGGACTGTCCGCTATCGGGCCATGGCCGAAGCGACCCGGCGATACACCTCGTCGGTCTTGAGCGACGACCACAAGGCATACCTCCGTGACCTGCCTGTTCAGGCGCAGGCCGAGCGGGACGGCAGCCGCTTTCATCTGGTCCACGCCATGCCCTCGAAACCGTTCTATGGCCGGTGCCAGCCGGATGGCGATGAGTGGGCAAGTGAGATCGATGGGCTCGTCGCCGATATCCTGCTCGTCGGCCACAGCCACGCCCCCTTCATCCGCCATATCGGCGACAAAGTATTGGTGAACCCCGGCAGCATCGGGCAACCCCGCACGGGCAAGCCGCTCGCCAACTATGCCGTCTGGCAAGACGGCAAGTTCGAACTGAAGTCGTTTCCATATCCGGTGGAGACAACGGTCAAGAAGCTGAAGGTTCTGGGCTTTCCCCACGCCGTCGAAGCGGAACTTGTGAACATTTTCACGACTGGCTCGGTATGAACCGGAATGACAGCAGCATGATCCCCGTCACCCGCCGCATCCAGATCGACGAACGCGAGATCGAAGAGAGCTTCGCCCGCGCCTCGGGCCCCGGCGGCCAGAACGTCAACAAGGTGGAGACGGCGGTGCAGTTGCGCTTTGACGTGCGCAACTCGGCCAGCCTGCCGGACGAGGTCAAGGAGCGGCTGGCCCGCCTGGCCGGCCGCCGCCTGACGCTGGACGGCGTGCTGATCGTCACCGCGCAGGAACACCGCAGCCAGGACCGCAACCGCGCCGAAGCCCTGGCCAAGCTGGTGGAACTGATCCGCGAGGCGGCCAAGCCGCCGCCGCCCAAGCGCAAGCCCACCAAGCCGACCAAGGGCTCGCAGGAACGGCGGCTGAACTCCAAGGGCAAGCGTTCGGTGGTCAAGACGCTGCGGCGCGCCAAACCCGGACTGGACTGACATGAGCAAGCGAACCCCCGCCACCACCGCCATGGACAAGGCGAAGAAGCCGTTCGAACTGTTGGAATACGAGTACGATCCCAACGCCGCCTCCATCGGCCTGTACGCGGCCGAATCCATGGGCCTGCCGGCGTCGCAGGTGTTCAAGACGCTGATGACCACCGCCGGCGACGAGGCGCTGATCGCCGTGGTACCGTCCGACAGGGAGCTGAACCTGAAGGCCCTGGCCCATGCCGCCGGCAAGAAGTCGGTGGCCATGATGAAGGTGCCCGACGCCGAACGGCTATCGGGCTACAAGGTGGGCGGCATCTCGCCGCTGGGACAGAAGAGGCGGCTGCGCACCTTCTTCGACGACAGCGCGCTGGCACTACCCTTCATCGTGGTGAATGGCGGACAGCGCGGACTGCAGATCAAGGCCAAACCCCAGGACCTCCTCGACGCCACCGGCGGGGTGGCGGTGGCGATCGCCACCTGAGCCGAAGGGTGTTGACCTCCTGAAGCGTTCCGCGTCCTAATACTGGGGGGATTGGCGTCGCGGAGGGGGAACCATCGTGATCACTCGCATCCTGCCGGTCCTGGGGCTGGCCGTCTGCGCCTGTGCGCTTTGGCCGGCGCCGGGCCGTGCCGCCGACCCCATCGGCCTGGTCAAGACCCTGACCGGCACCGCCAGCGTGAGCCGGAGCGGCAATGTGCAGCCGCTGGCGGCAGGCAACGACGTCTTCCGCGACGACGTGGTGACCACCGGCCCGGACGGCAGCCTGGGCATCACCTTCCGTGACGACACCACCCTCTCCATGGGCCCCAAGGGCCGCATGGCGCTGGACGACTTCGCCTTCGACCCGGCCAAGGACGATGTGCGGCTGGGCGTCCGCCTGCTCAAGGGCACCTTTGCCATGGCCAGCGGCCAGATCGCCAAGCTGGCCCCCGACAACGTGGCCGTCAAAACGCCGGTCATGAGCATCGGCATCCGCGGAACCACGTTCCTGGTGGAGGTGGCCGGCGATGAATAGGCTGAAACTTTGCGCCCTGACCGTGGCCCTGCTGGGTTTGGGCGCCTGCACGTCCCCCGACCGCGTGGTGCTGCTGGCCGATGCCGACGGGCACGTGGGCAGGATCGAGGTGACCAGCGCCGGCGGCAGCCAACTGCTCCAGCAGGAAAAGATGGTCAGCTCGGTGGCGGGAATGGCCGCGCCCACGGCGCCGCAGGACATCGGCGACAAGGCTATCGACGACACCTGGGGCGCGGCCCTGCGGGCCATGCCGCCGCACCCGCAGACCTTCCTGCTCTATTTCAAGACCGGCGGCACCGAACTGCGTGACGAATCCCAGCCGGAACTGCCCCGCATCGCCGCCCTGCTGCGCGACTGGGCCCATCCCCATGTCCTGATCGCCGGACATGCCGACGCCACCGGTTCCGACGAAACCAACATCAAAGTTTCCCGCGAACGGGCCGAGATGGTGCGCGGCATGCTGGTGAAACTGGGCGTTCCCGCCGGGGAAATCGAAGCCACCTCGCACGGGAAGCGCAACCCGCTGGTCAAGACCCCCGACGGCGTGGCGGAGCCACGGAACCGGCGGGTTTCGGTGACCATCCAGTAGCGCTACGCCACATCCTCCTCGTCGGCGGCGTCGGGATTGCCCGGCGCGGTCCGCCAGCCCAGCGACGGCAATTCGACGACCCGGCCGCCATAGGCGTCCGTGTCGATGACGATCAGCCCAGCATTGGTCATGTATTCCAGCAGGCCCAGGGCGCGGCGCGGGCTGCGCGAGCCGCGGGCGCGGGCGATCTGGGCGTTAGAGGGGCACGGGTTCTGGTCGTGCGCCGCGCGGGCCAGCATCAGGAACACCGCCTGGATGTCCTCGGGCAGGGCGATGGATAATTGCAGCGCCTTCTCCCATTCCGGCGTGTCGGCGGTTTCGGCGTCCACACCGGCCCGCGCGGTCGCCATCTTGCGGCGGAAGGCGGCCAGGTCGATGATGCGGCCGTTGACGCCGTACTGGCGGCAGCGCACCAGGAAGTCCTGGTAGACCTGCGCCACCGAGCGGAACAGGGCGTCGGGGTCGCCCAGCACCTCGCGCAGCACGTCGTCCAGGCTGGGCCTGGCCGGCGGCGGCTCGCGCGGGACGGCGGACACCTCGGCCACCAGCGACAGGGCGGCCGGCGCCGGCGGCTGGCTGGCGGCCAGTTGGGCCAGGATGTCGGCGGTGCTGGGAGTCGGGCGCGCCATCACGCGCAACTGCTCGTTCTCGCCCGGCTTCATGATCAGGTCGCGGGCGTCCTCGCGCGGGGTCTCGGGCAGCGGCATCAGCCGGGCGTTGCCGGTGCGGCCGTCGGTCTGCACTTCGCCGATGCGAATGGGCAGCGGCCGGCGCGCCAGAGCGGGTCCCAGCGCGATGAAATGACCTCGGTTGAGGTCGCGGAACATCTCGGCCTGACGCCGCTCCATGCCCAGCAGGTCGGCGGCGCGGCTCATGTCGATGTCCAGGAAGGTGCGGCCCATGAGGAAGTTGGACGCCTCGGCCGCCACGTTCTTGGCCAGCTTGGCTAGGCGCTGGGTGGCGATGATGCCGGCCAGGCCGCGCTTGCGGCCGCGGCACATCAGGTTGGTCATGGCGCCCAGGCTGGACTTGCGTGCCTCGTCCGACACCTCGCCGGCCGCCGCCGGGGCGAACAGTTGGGCCTCGTCCACCACCACCAGCATGGGAAACCAGTAGTCGCGTTCCACGTCGAACAGGCCGCCCAGGAAGGCGGCGGCGTGGCGCATCTGGCGCTCGGTTTCCAGATTCTCCAGATTCAGCACCACCGAGACGCGGTGCTGGCGCACGCGGGCGGCGACCTGCTGCAAGGCGGCCTCGGTGTGGGCGGCGGCGTCCACCACCACGTGGCCGAAGGCCTCGGCCAGGGTGACGAAATCACCCTCGGGGTCGACGATGGCCTGCTGCACCCACTGGGCGCTCTGCTCCACCAGGCGGCGCAGCAGGTGCGACTTGCCCGAACCGGAATTGCCCTGCACCAGCAAGCGGGTGGCCAGCAGCTCTTCGAGATCCAGGGTCGCCGGCTGTCCCGCCGACGTGGAACCCATCTCGATGGCAACCGTCATAAATGCACCTGCTCCCACATGCCCAGGGGCTGACCCTCCCCATGGGGCCGTGGGAGTCAAGACTCTTCGATCACCACCGCCACCTGCTTGGTGAACGGCGCCAGCGCGAGCACCCGCCAGCCCACGCCGGTTTCGGCCACATACTCGGCGAAGGCCTTGAATTCGTCCTCAGCCCACGTCCTGTTGCCGATGAACTCGTCGAACACGATCACCGTGCCGGGACGGATGCGGTCCCTCAGCCGGCCCAGCACGAAGCGGGCCGAGGCGTAGATGTCGCTGTCCACGTTGACCAGCCGTGCCGGCCCGGCATGGGCGGCCAGGAAAGGATCCAGCGTATCCTCGAACCAGCCGGCATGCAGGGTGACGTTGGCCGGCACCTCGGGCAGGGAGGCACCGGTGGTCAGCACGCCGGCGGGCTCGGCCCCCCAGGATTGCGGCAGCCCCTCGAAGGAATCGAAACCGTGCACCGGCTGCCCCGCCGCATGGGCCAGCACGGTGGTGGAGGTGCCCCGGCGCACGCCAAATTCCAGCACCATGCCCTCGCCCCTGGCCTCACCCATGGCGAAGCGCAGCAGCGAAGCGGACAGGCCGAACAGACACGGCAGAGCCGGACAATGGGGCAGCAGCGCCCGCACCCCGTCCACCAGGGCGCGCCGCGCCGGATGGGGGGCGATATGGGTGGCGATCAGCTCCTCCACACCCGCCTCGCCGGCCAGCAGCCCATAGGCGGCGAGAAAGCCCCAATAACGCCCGTTGGCGCCGACGCAGGCCACCGCTCGCTCCAGCCGGCGGCGGGCCTCGGCTTCGCCATGCAGTTCCAGGGCGGGGGCGTGGCTGGCGAACCACGATACCGCGTGGTCGGGATCCTCGGCCAGGATGGCGTCGAGCACCGCCAGGGCCGCCGTCCCCTCGCCCAGCGCCAGCAGGCTGAGCGCCCGCTCGTAGCGGCATTGCCGGCTGCCCGCCGCCTCGGTCACCCGCAGGGCATCGCCGTAGCGGGCATCGCGCCGATAGGCGCTCGCCAGGGCTTCGGCCAGGGCGGGAAAGGCAGGGTCGGCGGCGGCGGCGGCCTCGAAGGCGACGACGGCGGCGAAGGCGTCGTTGCGTTTGAGCGCCGCCGCCCCCTGCTTGAAACAGCATCCGGCGGGATCATCGTCGGGCAGAGACTGGGCGGCGCGCAGCACCGCGTCGAAGCGGCCCCGACGGGCCAGGTCGGCAAGTTCGGCGCGAAGGCGCAAGGCGGCTGTCAAAGACCTCTCCAAGGAAACCCCACTGTCGCGGCACATCCGGCCGCGTCCCGCCTGGGCTCATCTTTGCATTTTTTGCCGATGGCCGGTCAATGAGGTTGCGCTTCCGCCCCAGGCAGGGAAAATGGAGCGGTTTCCATTCCGCCCGAGGCCGGCATGCCGTTCAGTCCGCGAACAATCCTGATGGTGGCCTTGCTGCCCCTGGTGGCGGGCTGCTGGCGGCTGGAGACCGAGTTGGACTATGTGGGCTACCGCGCCGACAAGCTCACCAAACGAGTGAACGGCGAGCAGAGCATTCCGCCCGGCCTGGAGCCGCTTTACACCAGAACCGCCGCCTCCGCGCCCATGGCCGACCCGCTGCCGGTGCCGGTACCACCCTCCGCCGAGGCCCTGCCCTTCCCGGCCGGCCGGCTGAGCCCCGAGCAGGCCGAGGTGCTGCTGGCCGGCGATCCCATGGCGCTGCGCTTCCTGGCGCTCAAGCAACTGGCGGCGCGCGGGCTGGTGCCGGTGGCCGAAGCCGTCGGGCGCAAGGACGCCAACATGGGCGCCCTGCTGCCGCTGACCGCGCCACTGCCGCCGGCCGCCGGGCTGGACCGGCCACTGCCGTCCCAGGCCGGCATCCTGGAGCGGTTCAACGGGCTGTTCACCCGCGGCGACCGGGGCAGCGACGGCACCCGCGCCGCCGAGCGCGCCTTCCTGCTGGACAGCCTGCTGCCCACGGCACCAGCCCAACGCCAGCCCTATTCGCCGCCCGACATCGCCTCGGCCCGCAAACTTCAGGACCGCCTGGGCCGGCTGGAGGATACCGGCCTGGTGACCCCGGACGAGCGAGCCCGCGAAACCGCCGCCGTGGACCAGCTGATCGCCAGCGGCGCCTTGCCCGAAGTGGTGGCGCCGCCCCCGCCGCCGGAAAAGCCCAAGGCGAAGAAGAAGGCCGGGTCGGGCCGCGGCAGCCGCATGCCCGGCGGCGTCTCGGGCAAGCTGGAAGTGGTCCCCTCGCCGCCCGGGGTCGAACCGCCCCGGCTGAAGCCCGGCAGCAAGGACCCCGCCGGTCTGCACCTGCTGTCCATGGGCACCGCCTCCCATGGCGACAAGGCATGGGATGCCCTGCAGAAGGAAAATCCCGAACTGGCCGCCCTGGGCCACACGGTGTCGCGCGCCGATCTCGGCGACCTGGGCGTCACCTATCGGCTGATCGCCGGCCCGGTGGAGCCCGCCCAGGCGGAAACCCTGTGCACCGCGCTGAAGGCACGGGGCCAGGCCTGCATGCCCACCCCCTTCCCCGCCAACGGTGCCGCCGGCAAATGACGCCCGAGGACATTGCCGCCCGCCTGCTCTACCGCGACGGGATGATGCTGATCATCGACAAGCCCGCCGGGCTGGCCGTGCATGCCGGCGCCCCCAAGGATCGCCAGGGCGGCGGCCACCTGATGGACCTGCTGGACGGCCTGCGCTTCGGGCTGCCGCGCGCGCCCGAACTGGCCCACCGGCTGGACCGCGACACCTCGGGCTGCCTGGTGCTGGGCCGCCACCGCAAGGCGCTGGCCCGCCTGGGCGAGCTGTTCGCCGGCGGGGCGGTGGAGAAGACCTATTGGGCGGTGGTGGTCGGCAGCCCACCGGCCGCGTCCGGCACCATCGACAAGCCGCTGAAGAAGCTGGAGCGCCGCCATGGCTGGCGCATGGTGGTCGACCCCGCCGGCCAGCCCTCGGTCACCGACTGGCGGGTGCTGGGCCGCACCGACCGCCTGGCCTGGATCGAGGCGCGCCCCCGGACCGGACGCACCCACCAGATCCGCGTTCACCTGGCCTCCATGGGCTGGCCCATTGTCGGCGATTCCACCTATGGCCGTGGCACCGCCGATCTGGTGGCCCCCGACCTGCACCTGCATGCGCGGCAGGTGGCGGTTCCGCTGCATTCCGCCAAGCCGGCCGTGGTCGCCACCGCGCCGGTGCCGGAGCATATGCGCGCCCTGCTGGCGGCCTGCGGCTGGTCCGGCGAGGAATAGGCCCCCTTCCTCCAATATGACGAGAGCGCCGCCGGCGACCGCCTGGCGGACATAGGCGCATGTGGACGGGGCATATTGCATACAACTGGCGCCACAGCTAATGTATGCAATCACACACTTTCGAGACTGCGAATCATGGCAACCACTGGAAGCAAGTACCGGGCCCGCACCGAGAGCGGCGATCCGGATCCCGTCGACGTGCATGTGGGCGGGCGGCTGCGCCTGCGCCGCACGCTGATGGGGCTGAGCCAGACCGATCTGGCCAAATCAGTGGGCCTGACCTTCCAGCAGGTGCAGAAATACGAAAGCGGCGCCAACCGGGTCAGCGCCAGCCGGCTGTATCACATCGCCGAATCCCTGGACGTCCCGGTCAGCTTCTTCTTCGACGACATGCCGCGCGAGGGCGGCCTGGCCGAGGCGCCCCGCCCCGCCTTCGAACCCGACCGCGAATTGCTGGAGCTGACCCGCAACTACCGCAGCATCAACGACGCCGAGGTGCGCCGCGGCATCTACGAGTTGGTCAAGCGCCTCGCCAACAAGGAAACCGCCGAGTAAGGCGGTCCATCCTCACGGAACGCCCAGGCCGCATTCCCGCCAGATGGCGGTCATCAGATCGGACTTCACCGCCCCCGCCTCGCCGGTGGGGCACCACACCGAGACGGTGACCTCCGCCGCCTTCTCGCCGAACTTGGTCAGCATGACCGTGGGGGCCGGCTCGGCGGCGATCCGCCCGTCGGCCTGGACCAGGGCGCGAATGCAATCCAGCGTCCGGTCGGCCCCGGCGGCATAGGGCACCGGGGCGACGATCTCCACCTTGCGCATGGCATAGAACGACAGGTTGCGCAGCGCCGCGTTCCACAGCAGGGAATTGGGCGCGATGACCTGGATGTTATCGCCGGTGACCAGTTGAGTGTGGAACAGCGACACGTCCTTGACCGTGCCGGCCAGCCCGCCGGCCTCGACCCCGTCGCCCACCTTGAACGGGCGGAACAGCAGCAGCATCACCCCGGCGGCCAGATTGGACAGCGTGCCCTGCAACGCCAGGCCGATGGCCAAGCCGGCGGCGCCCAGGATGGCCACCACCGAGGTGGTCTGGACGCCCAGCCGCTCCAGCACCGCCACCCCGGTCACCGCCAGCAGCGCCCAGCGCACCAGCGAGCCGAAGAAGCCGCGCAGCATCTGGTCGGCCACCCGCACTCGCGCCAGGCCAGTCTTCACCGCACGCTCGCCCCAGCTGGCCAGCACCCAGCCGACCACCAACGTGACCAGCGCCCAGACGCTATTGGCGCCCCAGCGGATGACCAGATCGGACAGCTGGTCGAGGGAAGCGGAGGAAAGATCGAGCATGGTAAAATCTCCTTAGGCTTTCCTGATGCGGGGATCAGTGGGGATGGCCGCCTTCAACACGTCCCAGCCGGGCAGGACATAGTTGGCGGCAGGCCTCGACCGCAGGGCGGCCACCCGCTCCATATGACGGATGCGGTCCGGGGTCAGCGGATGATCCGTCACCCATTCGTTGCCTGCCCCCCCTCCCGACACCTGCTCCAGCCTTTGAATCGCGCGCATGCCGTTGGCGGCCAAGCGGGGATCGATACCGCGCCGCTCGAAAAGCTCTACGGCGTGAGCGTCAGCCTCGGCCTCATCCTCGCGAGAATAGGCGTTCTTCATCAGTGTCATGAAATCGGCGATCCGGCCATCGAGCTCCGGCATCAACTGCGCCAAGGCCCGGTCGCCCATGGCGGTGGCCCCCTGTTTGCGCGCTTCCTCGGCCAACAATGCCATGTCGGTGCCCCGCGCGGTATGGCGGCAATCCACGTGCCCTATCTCATGGGCCAGCACGGCGGCAAAAGCGTAAGGATCGTCCATGAACGGCAACAATCCGGCATTGACGATCACCATGCCGGCCAAGCCGGCACTGGCGTTGACTTCCGGATTGTTCACCAGGGTCACCGTCCAAGGCAGGTTGGCGCGGTCGGATACCGCGAACAGCGGCCGGCAAAAATCCTTGAGGGCCTGCTGCAGCCGGGGGTCGGCGACAGCTCCGCCGCCCTCCTTGATCCAATGGGGATAGACCAGCCGACTGAGCGCGATTTCGTCCTGATCCCCAGGCGACAGCGCCTGGCGGCTTTGGTCCGGAGTGAAACGTGGTTCCGCCCCTTCCTCCATACCCCCCGGAGGTTCTTGCTCTCGGTGGGAAAGCCGTTCCTGGAATCAGCATAGGGATCCACCTGCGCCCACGGGTCGCTTTGCGCACCGATGGCCTGCGCCCAGGCGGGCATGGCGAGAGTGGCACCCAAACCGGCGAGCACGGATCGACGGGTGACGGACATGGCTCCCCCATTCACATTCACGCGCCAGTGTAACCGCTCACGCGTTGCGCGCGAAGGGGGTATGGTCCGCCGACGGGAGAGGGGGGCGGAACCTCCCCGCGCGCCCCCTGTTTCAGCTTGCACAGAGTTGGGTTCCCCCCATGGCAGACGATCCTTCCTTTTCCTGGCCTTCCCTTTCCAGCACGGTCAACCGCCACATGGCCATCGAGGCCATCGCCTTCCTCGACAGCCTGGACCATGCCCGGCAGCAGGACGCCCTGTATCCCTTCGACGCCGGCGAACGCTTCGACTGGCATTACGTGCCCCGGCTCCGCCCCGGCCTGCACCTGCGCGACATGGAGGCGGGCCAGCGGCGCGCCGCCATGGCCCTGCTGCGCAGCGGACTGTCGGACACCGGCTTCGCCGCCGCCGAAGGGATCATGGCGCTGGAGGAGGTGCTGAAGCCGCTGGAGCCCAGCATGGATTACGACCCCGGCAATTTCGCCTTCACCATCTTCGGCAATCCGGAAATGGGGGCGCCGTGGTCGTGGCGAGTGGACGGTCATCACCTGTCCATCACCTTCACCATCGCCGCCGACGACACGGTGGTGGCGCTGCCCCACTTCATGGGCGCCAACCCCGCCGCGTTCGACGACGCCCATCGGGTGCACAGCGTCCTGGGTGCCGAGGAGGAGATGGCGCGCGCCCTGATCCTGGGCATGGACGGCAGCCGGCGCCACCGCACCGTGATCGCCCAGCAGGCGCCCGGCGAGATCCTCACCGGGCCGGGACGCGAACGGTCACTGTCACGCCCGGCCGGCCTGCCGCTGGCCGCCATGGCCGAGGGAGAAAGCACGCAATTACTGGAACTGGTGGCGGTCTACGCCCACCGGCTGCGTCCCGAAATGGCCCAATGGGAGTTGGACCGCCTGCACGAGGCCGGAACGGCCGGCCTGCACTTCGCCTGGGCCGGCGGACTGCTGCAGGGAGAGCCCCATTATTACCGCATCCACGGCCCCACCCTGCTGATCGAGTACGACAACACCCAGAACCGGGCCAACCACATCCATACGGTGTGGCACGACCCGGCGCTGGATTTCGGCCGCGACCTGCTGGGCGAGCATTACGGCAACGCCCATTGACGAGGTCCATTGAGATCGGCTGGTCAGGCCCCGCACCACACCGGGTGGCGCTTGCCCAGGAAGGCGTCGATGCCCTCGGCGGCGTCCTGGGCCTGCATGTTGGCGACCATCACCTGGGTAGCGTAGTCGTAGGCCTCGTCCAGCCCCATCTCGGCCTGACGGTAGAAGGCTTCCTTGCCCACCTTCAGGGTGTAGGGGGACTTGGAGGCCAGCACCGCCGCCGCCTCGGCCACCACACCGTCCAGGGCGTCCAGCGGCACGGCGGCGTTGATCAGGCCCCAGGCCTCAGCGCGGGCGGCGTCCACCGGCTTGCCCAGCAGCAGCAGTTCCATGGCCTGCTTGCGCCCCACGTTGCGCGACAGCGCCACCATGGGGGTGGAGCAGAACAGGCCGATATTGACGCCCGGTGTGGCGAACTGGGCGGTCTCGGCGGCGTAGGCCAAGTCGCACGAGGCCACCATCTGGCAGCCGGCGGCGGTGGCCATGGCATGGACCTTGGCGATCACCGGCCGGGGGAAACGCACGATGGCCTTCATCATGCGCGAGCATTGGGCGAACACCGCCGCCACCGCCTCGGGCGTCTCCAGCGACCGCATCTGCTTGAGATCGTGCCCGGCGCAGAAGGCCGGCCCATTGGCGGCCAGCACCAGCGCCTTGACCGCGGAATCGGCGGCCAGCCGGGACAGGGCCGCTTCCACCTCGGTCATCAATTCGATGGACAGGGCATTGCGGGCCTGTGGCCGGTTCAGGGTGATGGTGGCGACGCCATCACGGACGTCGGACAGCAGGATGGGTTCGGAACCGCTGGTCATGGGGCCTCCCGGGGCATGTTGGTCTTCTCTTGGCGCGGCTTGGGCCGCCACCGCCAAGATTAGAGCAACCATGCCAGGCCCCGCCAGCATGGCGGAAGGCTGACCGGATCGAGGGCTCAGTCCAGGCCTTGGGCTTTCACCTTCAGCTTGGCCGGATCGTCGGCCAGCAATTGCAGCGCAACGGTGCCGTTCTCACTGCGGACCAGCAACTCGCAATACCACAGCCCGTCTTCCACCTGGGTGGGCTCGGTCAGGTCGATGTGGCTGACGGCGTCCACATCCATGCTGATGCTGTGATTGTCGCGGAAGGAAATGGCGGCGACGGTCTTCATGACATCCCCCGTTGGGCGATCCCCTTGAACAGGTTCGCGCAACGGCTGACGGGAATCAACACTCATCGGCGCAGCAGCACACCCGCCAGCGGCCGCGCCAGGGCGGTGGTGACCAGGGCCATCAGCACCATGCCGGAAAAGCCGGCGGGCGAGATGATACCCTTGTCCAGCAGCAGGGTCAGCACCACCAGTTCCATCAGCCCCTTACACCCCACCAGGGCACCGAGCGCCAGCGCATCGCGCCATGCCCAGCCCTGCAGGCGGGCGGGCAGCGCCGCCGAGGCCAGCTTGGCCGCCACCGAGACCACGGTGGTCAGGGCGAACACCTCCCAGGCGCCGGACAGGCCACCCAACTGGGTCTTCAGGCCAGTGACGATGAAAAAGAAGGGCAGCAGCACCACCATCAGGAAGGATTCGAACTTAGCCAGCAGGTCGCGGGCCAGCGGCTTGGACACCACGGCGCCGAAGGCGAAGGCGCCGATCACCGCATGCAGGCCCATCACCTCGGTGGCCAGGGCGGAAGCCAGCAGCCCCACCGACAGGACCACCACCTCGCGCTCCGACACCTTGCCCTCGGCGTGGCGCAGCAGCCGGGCCAGCAGCGGCCGGACCACCAGTCCCAGCACCAGGGCGAAGGCCACGGCGGCGCCCAGCACGCCGGCCACCTGCCACGCACTTCCGCCCTGGACGAGGGCCAGCAGCGCCGCCACCCCCAGCCACAGGGCGGCATCGTTGACGGCGGCGCAGCCCAGCGCCTCGGTGCCCAGGCGGGTCCCGCTCTCTCCCATCTCGCGCAGGATGGCCGCCAGCACCGGCAGGGCGGTCACGCCGACGGCAATGCCCACGCCCGCCACGAAGGCCCACGGGGGTGCCGCCGCGCCCGCCGCCTGGGGCGCCAGCCGCAACAGCAGCATGGCCACGGCGCAGCCGGCCAGGGTCGGCACCACGAAGGTAGCGGCGGCGTTGGTGGCGAAGGCCCGGCCCCGCCCGCGGATCTCGGTCAGATCGAAATGCAGGCCGGTGGCGAAGGCGAAATAGCACAGGCCGAGCCACACCAGGCCATTGAGCGCCGCCAGGGCGGGCGCGGGAAATGCCACCGCCCACAGATCCGGCGCCGCCCGGCCCAGCCCGCTGGGCCCCAGCGCCAGGCCGACGGCGATCTGCATCACCACCAGCGGCACCCAACGGCGCAGCCGCCCCAACCGCCACAGGGCGAAGGGCAGGCCGATCACCAGACCGGCATGGACGAGGAAGAGGGCGACGGGCGGCATGTCCATGCCAATGCCACAGTGAAGGCGACTTTCCCAGAAGAAATTGCGTGTATAAGTGTATTCTACATTAGGCCGTCGTTATTGCAGCCGTCCGCCCCGTCTGCGCGTCACATGTTCTCGCGCTAGATCGTCGCGCCCGGGGCATCCGCCTGCAACCAAGCCAGGATACCGCGTGCGATTTCACGCTCGCCCATGATGACCACGTCGGCCCCCAGGCTGGTGAGGTGCTCGACGGTAGGATCGGCATGGGCGCGGGCGATGATGGTGAGAGTGGGGTTGGCGCCGCGCGCCTGCTGCACCACCTGCCCCGCCTCGAAGGCATTGGGGATGGCCACCACCAGGGAACGCGCCTTGCCCAGGCTGGCGGCCGCCAGCACCCCCGGGGTGGCGGCATTGCCGGCGACCACGTCCACGCCCGCCTCGCGCAGCTTGGCCAGGGTCTTCTCGCCATCCTCGACGACCACGAACGGAACGCCGCGGGCCTTCAGTTCCTCGCCCACCAGGCTGCCGACCCGGCCGTAGCCCACCAGCACGACATGGTCTTCCAGGGCCAGCGGCGGCGGCGGTGCGGGGGGTGGGGCGGGGGCGGCGCCGGCTTCCGCCGGCGGACGCTCGCGCCCGGCGAGACGCGCCTGCACCGCACCCGATGCCAGGAACATCAACGGATTGGCCAGGATGGTCAGCAGGGCGCCGCCCAACACCAGCGGCCGGGCCGCCTCGGGCAGCAGGTCCAGGCGGATGCCCAGTTCCACCAGAATGAAGGAAAACTCGCCGATCTGCGCCAGGCTGGCAGAAATGGTCAGCGCGGTCCCCGTCGGATGGCCGAAGGCGCGGACGATCAGGAACGCAGCGACGGTCTTGCCGACCAGAATGATGAAAAGCGTCCCCAGGATGGGCAGCGGATCCACCAGCAGGCTTTTGGGATCGAACAGCATGCCCACCGAGACGAAGAACAGCACGGCAAAGGCATCGCGCAGCGGCAGGGAATCCTGGGCAGCCTGGTGGCTCAACTCCGATCTCGCTCAGCACCATGCCGGCGAAGAAGGCGCCGAGGGCCAGCGACACCCCGAATAGTTCCGCCGCGCCATAGGCCACGCCGAGCGCGATGGCGAGCACGGCCAGGCGGAACAGCTCGCGCGAGCCCGAGTGGGCCACCTCGTGCAACACCCAGGGAATGACGCGCCGGCCCACCACCAGCATGAAGGCGATGAACGCACCGACCTTGACCAGGGTCAGCGCCAACGTCCCGGCCAACCCCAGATTCAACTCACGCGCCAGCCAGTCGGGCTCGCCATGGACCCCGCCGCCGTTCACCGCACCGGCCAAGGCAGGCAGCAACACCAAGGCCAGCACCGTGGCCAAGTCCTCGACGATCAGCCAGCCCACCGCGATACGGCCGCGCTCGCTGTCCAGCAGCCGCTGTTCCTGCAACGCGCGCAACAGCACCACCGTGCTGGCGACCGACAGCGCCAGGCCGAACACCAGGCCGGCGGGCGACGACCACCCCATCAGCATGGACAGGCCGAAACCCAGCAGGGTGGCCACCGCAATCTGGACGATGGCGCCGGGGACGGCAATGCGGCTGACCGACAGCAGGTCCTTGAGCGAGAAATGCAGCCCCACCCCGAACATCAGCAGAATGACGCCGATTTCCGCCAATTGCGGCGCCAGGGACTGGTCGGCGACGAAACCGGGTGTGAATGGCCCCACCAGGATGCCGGCCAGAAGGTAGCCCACCAGCGGCGGCACCCGCATGCGGCTGGCCAGAGCCCCCAGCAGGAAGGCCAGTCCGATACCGGCAACGATGGTGGTAATCAACGGGGTGTCATGCGGCATGGGCAACATTCATGGCGGGAGGTCGGGCAGAGGCGTGCGGCCCGGGCTCGGCACCCAAGCGAACCCGTCAATTGTGGGTAAGAAAGCCCGCGGGGGCAAGGCACGAGCGGACATTTTGGGCGGAATCCCGATAATCACCCATCCCCCACAGCCCAGCCGTTCCGCGGCGGCCAGACGAGGTATCATGATACCTCATATACAAGCCGTTGAAATTACACGATTTATTTCCCATTGACTCTGGCGCCCGCGGTGGCATACTCCGCGACCTTCGGAGGCCGGACATCCGGGCTCCCTAACTGGTTTTGCCGTGGGTGCCATGAAGACCTATAACGTCAAACCGTCCGAAATTGAGAAGAAGTGGGTTTTGATCGACGCGGACGGCGTCGTTCTGGGCCGCCTCGCCAGCATCATCGCGATGCGCCTGCGTGGCAAGCACCTGCCCACCTTCACGCCGCACATGGACATGGGCGACAACGTGATCGTGATCAACGCCGAGAAGGTCAAGCTGACCGGCAACAAGCTGGCCGACAAGACCTTCTACTGGCACACCGGCCATCCGGGCGGCATCAAGGGCCGCACCATGGGCCAGCTGCTGGGCGGCCGCTTCCCCGAGCGCGTCATCATCAAGGCCGTCGAGCGCATGATCACCCGTGGTCCGCTCGGCCGCACGCAGATGAAGAACCTGCGCGTCTATGCCGGCGCCAGCCACCCGCACGAGGCTCAGAACCCGACCGTGGTCGACGTCGCCTCGATGAACCCGAAGAACAAGAGGTAAGTCCCATGGCCGATCTCTCCAGCCTGGCCGACCTCAAGGCCGCCGCGCCGCAGGCCCAGCCCGTGCACGAGCGCAAGGTCGATGCCCAGGGCCGCTCCTATGCCACCGGCAAGCGCAAGAACGCCGTCGCCCGCGTGTGGGTCAAGCCCGGTTCGGGCAAGATCACCGTCAACGGCCGCGACGTCACCGTGTACTTCGCCCGTCCGGTCCTGCGCATGCTGATCAACCAGCCGTTCCAGACCGCCCGCGTCGAGGGCCAGTTCGACATCGTCGCCACCGTCACCGGTGGTGGCCTGTCCGGCCAGGCCGGCGCCCTGCGCCACGGCATCAGCCGCGCCCTGACCTTCTTCGACCCGGCCACCCGCCCGTCGCTGAAGGCCGGCGGCTTCCTCACCCGCGATCCCCGCGTGGTCGAGCGCAAGAAGTACGGCAAGCACAAGGCTCGCCGCTCCACTCAGTTCTCGAAGCGCTAATCCGCGTCCGCGAGAATCCGGTGTATGGTTCCAGGGGGTCGCCGGTTTCCGGCGGCCCTCTTCCCTTTTCAGGAGTTCCGCATGGCAATCCTTTACGTGGCCACCAGCAAGAGCCTGCAGGAATGGGGCGCGGACGTGGGCCTGGGCAAGAACCTGTACAAGGTGGGTCTGGCCGACGGTCAGACCGCCGAGGACGCCGTGGCCGGCTTTGCCAACCAGAGCGACTGGGTGGTGCTGAAGACCGCCGAGGTGGAGTTCGCCGAGGACGACCTGCTGGCCCGCCTGGGCCGCAAGGAGAAGCTGGTGGACCCCAACTACTATCCCAAGCTGCGCGGCGCCCAGGGCATCGTGAAGATCAACCTGACCGCCATCGAGAATTCCCTGCTGGTCGCCCTGGCGCTGGAAGGCAAGGAACCGCCCAAGACCTTCAAGGTCAAGCCGGCCGATATCGCCACCTATCTGATCAACAACGCGGTGAAGTGAGCTAGCCGGCTACGGAAAAGCTCGAATTTCTCCCGTCATTCCCGCGAAAGCGGGAATCCATGCATTCTTGCCGCCCCCCCAAGTCTTGCCCCAGCATGGACCCCCGCTTTCGCGGGGGTGACGAGACCGCCGATGGTTGGAGGATTTCCTCCTCGGCCTGCTAGCCGGCGAAGCGTCCCACCACCCGCTCCACTTGGCCCACGTAGGAACCGCCGAACAGGCGGACGTGAACCAGCAACGGATAGAGATTGTAGAGGTCGCGCCGCGCCTCCCAGAAACCGGGGCGCAGCGGGCGGTGCTCGCCGTAGCGGGCGAAGAAGACGTCGCCAAAGGTGCCGAACAGGGTGGCGAAGGCCAGTTCGATCTCCGGGTCGGCGAAATAGAGGGCGGGGTCGATGAAGGCCGCCACCCGCCCGGCGCGGGCCAGCACATTGCCTCCCCAGCAATCGCCGTGGATGAGGCCGGGGCGCTCCGGTTCGTCCAGCCAGCGCTCCAGCCGCCCGGCCAGACTCTCGATGCGGCCCATCAGGGCGGGCGGCAGCCTGCCGGCCTCCAGCGCCTGGCGGGCCATGAACAGCAGGCGGTGGTCGCGAAAGAAGGCGACCCAATGGCGTCCGGGTGGATTGGGCTGGCGCAGCCCGCCGATGACGGTGTCCCGCTCGGCGCCGAAAGAATGCCAGCCGGTCCCGTGCAGCGCCGCCAGCAAATCGGCGGCGTGCACCTCCACCGCCGGCGTGATGGAATCGCCCGAGGGCACATGATCCATCAGCACCAGATGGTCGTCGGCATGGACCACGTGGGGCACCGGCAGCACGGTGTGGCTGGCCAGGTAGCGCAACATCCACGCCTCGGGCTCCAGCCCCGCCCCCAACTTGGCGACTACCCAGCCGCCATCAGCCAAGGTCACCAGCACCACCTTCGCCACCGAACCGCCGGCCAGCGGGGAAATCCCCGCCACGCGCCGCCCGGTCACCCGGGCCACCCGCTCGGCCAGCGCCGCGGTCACAACAGCGTCTGTCGGATATGGGCCAGCAGGCCCCGGGCGCCGGCTTCCACCATGTCGAGCACCCGCTCGAAGCCGTCTCCGTCGCCGTAATAGGGGTCGGGAACGTCCTTGGCCCCCAGTTCGGGCGCGAAGTCCAGGAACAGCCGCACCCGGTCGGCCCGGCCGGGCGGGCACTGGCGGCGCAGGATGTCGGCGTGGCCGCGGTCCATGGCCAGGACCAAGTCGAATTCGTCGAAATCGCCGGGCCGCACCTTGCGCGCGCGCAGGTCCGACAGCTCGACGCCCCGCTTGCGGGCGGCGGCGGCCGAGCGGCGATCCGGCGGTTCGCCCACGTGGTAGCCATGGGTGCCAGCGGAATCGGTGGCGATGCGGCCGTCCAGCCCCTCGGTCGCCACCAGGGCGCGGAACACGCCCTCGGCGGTGGGGGAGCGGCAGATGTTACCGGTGCAGACGAACAGGACCTTGATCATGCTTCCCGCATACCCGCATTCTCCCTGGCGCCGCAAGTCCCTTGGCTCCAGCACCGCGTTTCCGAGGGCCGGCCATACGCGTGCGTGCCTTGCCGGGCCTGGGCCGTGTTCCTATGCTGCACCCGCTCAGTTTTTCCCGCGTTGCAAAGGCCGACCATGACGCGCCCCCTTCTGTCGCCGCAGGCCCCCATCGTCGTGCTGACCGGCGCCGGCATCTCCAAGGAATCCGGCCTGGACACCTTCCGCTGTGCCGACGGCATCTGGTCGCGGGTCAGGCTGGAGGACGTGGCCACCCCCGAGGGCTTCGCCCGCAATCCGGCGCTGGTGCAGGAATTCTACAACGCCCGGCGGCGCCAGTTGGCCGATCCCGCCATCCTGCCCAACGCCGCCCATCACGCCCTGGCGCGGCTGGAGCGGGAATGGCCGGGCGGCGTGCTGGTGGTCACCCAGAACATCGACGACCTGCACGAGCGGGCCGGGTCGGAAAGACTGATCCACATGCATGGCGAATTGCGCAAGGTGCATTGCCGCAATTGCGGCACGGTGCTGACCTGGGACGGCGACGTCTCCCCCGCCACCCCCTGCCCCGAATGCGAGCGCCCCGCCCTGCGCCCCCATATCGTCTGGTTCGGCGAGCTGCCGCTGGACATGGAGCACATCTATGCCGCGCTGGACGAATGCGCCCTGTTCGTCTCCATCGGCACCTCTGGCCACGTCTACCCGGCGGCCGGCTTCGTGCACGCGGTTCGCCAGCGCGGAATCGCCCATACGGTGGAACTGAACCTGGACCCCAGCGAGGGCGCCAGTCTGTTCGCCGAAGCCATCTACGGACCCGCCTCCGAGGTGGTTCCCCGCTTCGTGGCGGAACTGTTAGCCCACATGCCTCTTTCGGCCGGGTCTTGACTCTTTAGCGCGTCCGACGGCTATATCGCCTCCGTTTATACGGGGATTCACGCATGGACCTAGGGTCGGCCAAGCCGGCCGAGTTCGACGCCCGCCGCCTGGCGGCACTGTCGCTCGCGGCCATCGGCGTCGTCTATGGCGATATCGGCACCTCTCCGCTCTACACCCTGAAGGAATGCTTCAGCGGCGCGCACGGCCTGCCGGTCAACCAAGCCAACGTGCTGGGCATCGCCTCGCTGATCTTCTGGGCGCTGATCATCGTCGTCACGGTGAAGTACGTGTTGTTCGTCATGCGTGCCGACAACCGTGGCGAGGGCGGCATCCTGGCCCTGCTGGCGCTGGCCATGAACGCCAGCCATGCCGACAAGCGGCGCATGGGGCCGGTCATGGTGCTGGGCCTGTTCGGTGCCGCCCTGTTCTTCGGCGACAGCATCATAACCCCGGCCATTTCCGTGCTGTCGGCCATCGAGGGACTGGAGGTGGCGTCGCCCCAACTCGAACGCTATGTCGAGCCGCTGACCCTGGCGGTGGTGACGGTGTTGTTCGTGGTGCAGAGCCGCGGCACCACCAGGATCGGCGCGGTGTTCGGCCCGGTGATGGTGCTCTGGTTCGGCGCCCTGGCCGTCTTCGGCGTCCTGGAGATCGTTGCCGAGCCGGCCATCCTGGCGGCGCTGAACCCGTTGCACGGCATGATCTTCGTAATCGACCACGGCTGGCACGCCTTCCTGGTGCTGGGCTCGGTGGTGCTGGCGGTGACCGGCGCCGAGGCGCTGTATGCCGACATGGGCCATTTCGGCAAGCGCCCTATCCAATGCGCCTGGTTCGCCGTGGTGCTGCCCGCCCTCGCCCTCAACTACTTCGGCCAGGCGGCCCTGCTGCTGGACGACCCCGGGGCGGTGCGCAACCCGTTCTACCTGCTGGTGCCGGACGTCCTGCTCTATCCCATGATCGGCCTGGCAACCTGCGCCGCCGTCATCGCGTCGCAGGCGGTGATCTCGGGCGCCTTCTCGCTGTCGCGCCAGGCGGTGCAGGCTGGGCTTCTCGCCCCGCCTGGAGATCCGCCACACCTCGGACGAAGAGGAAGGGCAGATCTACATCCCGCGCGCTAATTGGGGCCTGTTCGTCGGCATCGTCGTGCTGGTGCTGGGCTTCAAGTCCTCGTCCAACCTGGCGGCCGCCTATGGCATCGCCGTGACCGGCACCATGGCGTGCAGCACCGTGCTGGCCCTGGTGGTGGCGCGCACCCTGTGGAACTGGTCGCTGCCCCTATGCCTGGGCCTGGGCGCCGCCTTCCTGGCGCTGGACCTCGCCTTCATGGGGGCCAACCTGCTGAAGATTCCCGACGGCGGCTGGTTCCCGCTGGCGGTGGGCCTGGGCATGTTCCTGCTGATGGCGACTTGGAAGCGCGGCCGCCAGATTCTGGCCAAGCGCCTGGCCGAGGATTCCATGCCCATCGACCTGTTCCTCGCCCGCCAGAAGGACAGCCCCACCCACCGGGTGGCCGGCACCGCCATCTACATGACCGGCAACCCGGAAATGATTCCGGTGGCGCTGCTGCACAACCTCAAGCACAACAAGGTGCTGCATGAACGCGTCGTGTTCATGACGGTGGTGTTCGAGGACATTCCGCGCGTCTCCGCCAAGGACCGCGTGGTGGTCCAGGGGCTGGCGGAAGGGTTCTACAGCATCACCGTGCGCTACGGCTTCTTCCAGGAGCCCGATCTGCCCAAGGTGCTGCGCCTGTGCAGGGCCTTCGGGCTGGAGTTCGAGCCTGATGCAGACCTCGTTCTTCCTGGGCCGGGAGACGCTGATCCCGTCCATCCATCCCGAGATGGCCGAATGGCGGGAAAAATTGTTCGTGGTGATGAGCCGAAACTCGATCTCCGCCACCGACTTCTTCCACATTCCCGCCGGCCGGGTGGTCGAACTGGGAACCCAGGTTCAGCTCTAGACGCGAAGGCGTGTCCATGTCCACCGCCGCCGGCACTCCCCATCTCGACGACGACCAGGCGCCGCCCCGCCACTCGCGCAACGTCTTCGCGCTGATGTTCGGCGCCATCGGCGTGGTGTTCGGCGACATCGGCACCAGCCCGCTCTACGCCATGAAGGAGACCTTCGCCGGCCCCCACCCGCTGGCGCTGGACCGCCTGCATGTGCTGGGCGTGCTGTCGCTGGTGTTCTGGGCGGTCACCATCGTGGTGTCCGTCAAGTACGTCATCTTCATCATGCGCGCCGATAACCGCGGCGAAGGTGGCTCGCTGGCCCTGCTGGCCCTGGTCAGCACCGCCGCCCAGGGGCGGCCCAAACTGACGGCGCTGGTGGCTGCTCTGGGCATCTTCGCCGCCGCCCTGTTCTACGGCGATTCCATGATCACCCCGGCCATCTCCATCCTGTCGGCGGTGGAAGGCCTGGCGGTGGTGGCGCCGGCCCTGGACCAATGGGTGGTGCCGGCCACCATCGTCATCCTGGTGGTGCTGTTCGCCATCCAGGCCCACGGCACCGCCAAGGTGGCCGTGGTGTTCGGCCCCGTCATGACCTGCTGGTTCACCGTGCTGGCGGTGCTGGGCATCCGCAACATCGGCCTGGACCCCGGGGTATTGAAGGCGCTGTCGCCCCATTACGCCATGATGTTCCTGGTGTCCGACGGCAAGCTGGGCTTCTTGGCGCTGGGCTCGGTGGTGCTGGCGGTGACCGGTGCCGAGGCGCTGTACGCCGACATGGGCCATTTCGGCCGCCTGCCCATCCGCCTAGCCTGGTACATGCTGGTGCTGCCGGCGCTGATGCTCAACTATTTCGGCCAGGGCGCCCTGCTGCTGACCCACCCCGAGGCGCTGGAGAACCCCTTCTTCCTGATGGCGCCGGCCTGGGCCGGCATCCCGCTGCTGATCCTGGCCACCTGCGCCACGGTGATCGCCTCGCAGGCGGTCATATCCGGCGCCTTCTCGGTGACCCGCCAGGCCATCCAGCTGGGCTACCTGCCGCGCATGACCATCATCCACACCTCGGAAAAGGAAATCGGCCAGATCTACATCCCGATCCTCAACTGGACGCTGATGTTCTTCGTCATGGCCCTGGTCATCGGCTTCCGCACCTCGTCCAACCTGGCCTCGGCCTACGGCGTGGCCGTCACCGGCACCATGGTCATCGACGCCTGCCTGATCGGCATGGTGATGGTGCTGATGTGGGGCTGGAACCGCCGCCGCGTGCTGATCCTGCTGGGCGTGTTCATGACGCTGGACGTGGCCTTCTTCCTGGCCAATGCCACCAAGATCCCCCATGGCGGCTGGTTCCCGCTGGCCATCGGCCTGACCATCTTCCTGCTGCTGACCACCTGGAAGCGCGGCCGCGCCCTGCTGATGGCCCATCTGCGCAAGGAAAGCATGCCGGTGGACCTATTCCTCACCTCGCTGTCCGACCGGGTGGCGCGGGTGCCGGGCACCGCCATCTTCCTGACCGGCACCACCGAGGGCATCCCGCTGGCGCTGCTGCACAACCTCAAGCACAACAAGGTGATCCACGAACGGGTGGTCATCCTGACCGTGTCCATGGAGGAGATTCCCGTGGTCCCGGCCAGCCGGCGCATCGAGACTCACCAGCTGGCTCCCGGCTTCCAACGCCTGATCCTGCGCTTCGGCTTCATGGAAGACACCAACATCCCCAAGACGCTGGCCCATGCCCGTTCGGACCAGCTGGGCTTCTTCTACGAGCCCATGAGCATCTCCTACTTCCTGTCGCGCGAGACCATCATCCCCTCGTCCGAACCGGGCATGGCCCTGTGGCGCGAGCATCTGTTCGCCTGGATGGCGCGCTCGGCCACCGGCGCCATGGATTTCTTCCACTTGCCGTCGAACCGCGTGGTCGAGCTCGGTAGCCAAGTCGAGATATGACTATAGTATTTATATACCCAGCCTAACCTTTTTTCCCTCCCAAGGTTAGTTGGAAGCGCATCCCCGGGCTGCTACCATCGGGCTACTCTGTCCGTTACAGTTGTGCAGTCGGGGGCCCCATGACGTCCTTTATCACGCGCATGTCCATCACTCGCCGGATCGTGCTGATCAACGTGCTCGGCACCATCGTCAGCACGGCGGCCATCGTCTGGCTGGTGCTCGGCATCGTCCAGTCCAGCCTGGCCGCCCAGGCGGTGGAGCAGCAGAAGGTCAATCTGCGGGTCTTCCAGGAGTTGCTGCGCGCCAAGGGCAACGGCGACGCCCGCATCGTCGACGGCAAGCTGGCCTGGGGCGAATACGTGGTGGACGACAACCACGAGGTGGTGGACCTGCTGCGCAAGACCATGGGCATCGGCGCCAGCATCTTCAAAGGCGACGTGCGCGTCTCCACCAACGTCCTGACCAAGGAGGGCAAGCGCGGCGTCGGCACCAAGCTGGCCGCCGGCCCTATCTACGACACCGTGATGAAGGGCGGCAAGACCTACCTGGGCGAAGCCGACGTCATCGGCACCGTCTACCTGGTGGGCTACGAACCGGTGAAGGATGCCAGCGGCACCGTCATCGGCGCCGTCGTGACGGGCATGCCGCGCTCCACCTTCTTCGCCATGCTGGAGGAGATCCGCCTGCCGGTCATCGGCGTCGCCGCCGCCATCGGCGCCGTGCTGTGCCTGGTGGTCTTCCTGGTTACCCGCGCCCAGATGGCGGTGCTGGGCCGCCTGGCCAACGGCATGGAGCGGCTGACCGCCCAGGACTACACGGTGGAATTCGCCGACAGCGGTCGCAAGGACGAGATCGGCGCCATGACCCGGGCGCTGTCCGGCTTCCGCGATTCGCTGGCCCGCGGCGAGGAACTGGACCGCCAGCACCAGGCGGCCGAACAGGAGGCGGCGGCCAAGCGCGCCGCCATGGATGCGGCCACCCGCGCCTTCGCCGACAGCATCGAGCAGGTGGTCACCGAGGTGACCGCCGCCGCCTCGCAGCTACGTGGCAACGCCGAGGGCCTGTCCTCCACCGCCGACCGCACGCTGGACAAGGCGTCGTCGGTGGCGGCGGCATCGGACCAAGCCACCGGCAACGTGGAGGCGGTGGCCTCGGCCACCGAGGAACTGACCGCCAGCATCGGCGAGATCAGCCGCCGCGTGTCCGAGGCGGCCGATGTGGCCAACCGCGCCGTCGGCGAGGCGGAGGAAACCAACACCATGGTGCGCGGCCTGGCCGAGGCCGCCGCCCGCATCGGCGAGGTGGTGGGGCTGATCAACGATATCGCCAGCCAGACCAACCTGCTGGCGCTGAACGCCACCATCGAGGCCGCCCGCGCCGGCGAGGCCGGCAAGGGCTTCGCCGTGGTGGCGCAGGAGGTCAAGAGCCTGGCCAACCAGACCGCCAAGGCCACCGAGGATATCCAGAACCAGGTGGCCTCCATCCAGAACGAAACCGACAAGGCGGTTTCCGCCATCAGCGGCATCACCCGCACCATCGACACCATTTCCCACATCACCACCACGGTGGCCTCGGCCGTCACCGAACAGGGGGCAGCCACCGAGGAAATCGCCCGTTCGGTGCAGCAAGCCTCGGCCGGTACCGCCGAGGTGTCGCGCAACATCGCCGACGTCACCCATGCGGCGCGCGATACCGAGCGCTCGGCCACGGACCTGCTGGGCTCGGCCGAAGCCCTGACCCAGCAATCCGACGCCCTGCGCGCCGAAGTGTCCCAGTTCCTGGATCAGGTACGGGCGGCCTGACGGAGGGGCGCCGGTCTGGGCGTCCCACCTGAGGTGAGGAAACGGTCCGCAAGGGCAGCCGTCGTGCCCGAGCTCAATCCTCGCCTGTCAGGTTTGGCAGGGGCGAAAACGCCTCGGCGCCCTCTTTTTCCGTCAGCCCGCGAAAGCGGGGGCCATGTCAAATCGAGATCGGTTGTGTGGCGACAGATGCCATACTGGCGAAGGCATGCATTCCCGCTTTCGCGGGAATGACGGGGACGTTCGAGTTTTCCGCCCCCTACAACACCTTGCCGTCGTCGTCGTCCACAAGGCCGGCGACGCCGGCCAGCCAGCCGCGCAGGGCGCGCCGCTGCATCAGCTTGTCCTGGGCCGATGCAGGCAGGTCGGACAGCGAAAGGACGCCCCGGCGGATCAGCACCTCGATCAGATCCTCCAGCACCCGGATGAACGACAGGTCCGAGGAGACGAAGGCATCGTCGCCCTCGGCAGCCTCGAAGCCATGCATGCGCGCGAGGAAGGCCTGGACCTCGGGGTCCTCCGGCGGCAGCGCCTCGGCCTCTTCGTCCAGGGGCTGTTCGGCCACGGCGACGACGCGGCCGCTTTCGTCACGGGTCACAAAAGGCATCTGCGCGCACCTCCCCGGATGCAGACTCAACCATAGCAAGACCGGGAGGGCGGCAAAACAGCCAACCCCGCCCCGTGCGCATCGGCGCAAACGGAAACGGCCCGCTGCCGAAGCAGCGGGCCGTTCCGTAAGGAATGTCGGGCGAAGCGCCTTAGTGGAACTTGCGCGACAGGTCGGCGATGGCCGCATCCGCCAGAGCGGATTTCTGGGCCTCGGTGACCGACTGGGCGAGAACGTCGCGGGCGGCGTTCACGGCCACGTCGACGGCCACGTTCTGAACTTCCTTGAGGGCCTGGGCCTCGGCCTGGGCGATGCGCTCCAAGGCCTGGGTCTCACGGCGCTTCACCGACTCTTCCAGGTCCTTGGCGGCCTGCTTGGACAGGCGCTCCGCCTCGGCCTTGGCGTGGGCGATGATCTCCTCGGCTTCCTTCATGGCGTCACGCTGCTTGCGCTGATAGGTCGCCAGCATTTCCTGGGCGTCCTCGCGCAGCTTGTGCGCTTCGTCCAGGCGAGCCTTGATCTTGGCGGCGCGGCCGTCCAGGGCGGCGGTGACCGCGCGGAAGACCGGCTTGAAGGCGAAGCCAACCACCAGCACGAAGGCGAGATACACCCACAGGTGTGGGTTGGTGTAGAAAGCGCCGGCGGCCTCGTGGCCGGCCTCGGCGGCGAAGGCGGTCGAAATCATTGGCCCTGCTCCTTCAGAGCGGTGGCGACGGCGGCCTCGACCTTGGCGGAATCGGCGGTGATGCCGACCAGCCGGGCGACGGCGGCACCGGCGATCTCGACGGCGACGTCACGGACGCCGGCCATGGCCTTGTCCTTGGCGACGGCGATGCGGGCCTCGCCGGCCTTGATCTGCTCGGCCAGCTTGGCGTTGAGCTCGCGGTTGCGCTCTTCCGCATGCTTGGCCAGGCGGTCGCCAGCCTCCTTGATGACGGCATGGGCGTGAGCCCGGGACTCGGCCAGCGCCTTTTCATAGGCGGCGACGGCAGCTTCGGCCTCGGCCTTCAGCTGAGCGGCCTTGTCGAGATTGTCGTCGATCTTGCGCTGACGTTCGTCAAGCACGGCGCCGATCTTCGGCAGGGCCACCTTCGCCATCAGGATGTACAGCGTGATGAAGGTGATGGCCAGCCAGACGATCTGGGGCAGGAAGAACGCCGTTTGTTGGAACTGGGGCATCCCGGTGCTCCAAAGCGTGGATATTACGGTCTTGGATCCGATCGGGGGACGGGCCGCGCAAGCCTGGGCCTGCGCGGTCCCGAACCATCCGAAGGAGTGTCCGCAATATTAGGAGAAGAGAACCATCAGGGCGACGACCAGCGCGAACAGCGCGATAGCCTCGGTCACCGCGAAGCCGATCCAGCCGTACAGCTCGACATTGGCCTTGGCGGCGGGGTTGCGGCCAACGGCGGCGATCAGGTTCGACCAGATGTTACCCACACCGATACCCGAGCCGATCATGCCGATGGCAGCCAGGCCGGCACCGATGAACTTAGCAGCACTCGCTTCCATATTCTTGCTCCTTCAGGAAGAAACCGAAAATCAAACCAAAAACAGCGGAAGACTCACCCCTAACCGGCAACCCGATCAATGCATGTGGATGGCATCGTGCAGGTAGATGCAGGACAGGATGGTGAAGACGTAGGCCTGCAGCATGGCGATACCGATCTCGAGGACGGTCACACCCACCAGGAAGGCGAAGGGCACCACGCCGGGCAGAAGGTAGAAGCCGCCGAGCGACACCACGAAACCGCCCATCACCGTCAGAATGATGTGACCCACCGTCATGTTGGCGAACAGACGGACGGCCAGGCTGAAGGGACGGGAGAAGTAGGAGATCAGCTCGATGGGGATCAGGATGACCGCGGTGGCCAGCGGCGCGCCTTCGGGGAAGAACATGCGCAGGAAGTGCAGGCCATGGCGGGCGAAGCCGATGATGGTCACGCCGATGAACACCACGGCGGCCATGGCGAAGGTCACCACCACGTGGCTGGTGAACGCGAAGCCGCCCGGCACCAGACCCAGCAGGTTGCCGAACAGGATGAACATGAACAGCGTGAAGATGAACGGGAAGTAGGGGCGCCCGGCCTGGCCGACGTTGTCGCGCAGCATGCTGGCGACGAATTCGTACATGACCTCGGCCAGCGACTGCCAGCGACCCGGCACCAGGGCGCGCGAGCGCACCGACAGGGTCAGGAAGGCGGTGATGAGGACGACGGCGATCACCATCATCATGGCGGACTGGGTGAACGAGACGTTCAGACCACCGATATGGAAGTCGAGACCGGGCAGGGCCTTGATCTCGAACTGCTGCATGGGACTGTGCTCAGCTGCCACCTTGGCCTCTCTCGCCTATTCGTTCGTTCGTCCAGACCGACGCCTCTGCGCACCGCCGAGGCCGACCGATTCGTCCATCCCCTTGGCCGCGCGATAGGCGTTCATGACGCCCGCCGCCCCGCCCAGGAGCAGAAACAGCACCATCATGACCGGAGCCGTTCCGAGCCAGCGATCGAGAGCCCAGCCGATACCGCCGCCAACGGCGATGCCGGCCACGAACTCGATGGCGATCCGGAAGCCGAGCCCCATGCCGGCACCGGAAGCGCGGCGATCGGGGCTCTTCCCCTCTCGCCTCAGCCTCCGCGCCGCGCGCCGCGCGCAGCCGGGCCTCGAACTCGTCCAGGGATGGGGGCTTTTCCTGCTCAGCCATGAATGATGAGCCCCTTGAAAGTCCCCACCGCAATCACATCGGTGCCAAAAGCGCGGGCACCATAAGGGGTGCGCCCACCCGTGTCAAGGCCGGAAACCGCCGATGGCAAGTGCTTGAGGAACATTGCGAATTTCGCCCGGCGTAGACGATTGGCGGGTTCACTTTGCCATAAAACCGCCTCACATCCCCTCCCCGAAGGGGTAGTCGCGCTCGGGTAGGTCATGCCAACACCGTATTTTCCCGGATGGCTTCCGCCTGCGCCAAATCCACCGACACCAGCTGCGACACGCCGCGTTCGGCCATGGTCACACCATAAAGCCGATCCATGCGCGCCATGGTCATGCGGTGATGGGTGACGATGAGAAAGCGGGTGCCCGTGCTCCCGGCGATCTTTTCCACCAGGGTGCAGAACCGATCCACGTTGGCATCGTCCAACGGCGCGTCCACCTCGTCCAGCACGCAGATGGGAGCGGGATTGATCAGGAAAACCGCGAAAATCAGCGCCAGCGCGGTCAACGCCTGCTCGCCGCCCGACAGCAGCGATAATTGCTGCAGCCTTTTCCCCGGCGGCGAGGCCATGATCTCCAGCCCGGCCTCCAGCGGATCGGCGGATTCCGTGAGCGCCAGATGGGCGCGGCCGCCGCCGAACAGGTGCACGAACAGGTCGCGGAAATGCTGGTCCACCTGCTCGAACGACGCCAGCAGGCGCTCGCGCCCCTCGCGGTTCAACTCGGCGATGGCGCCACGCAGCTTGGCGATGGCCTGGACCAGATCGTCCTTTTCGGCGCGCATGGCGGTCATGCGCTCCTCCAGTTCGGCCACTTCCTGTTCGGCGCGCAGGTTGACCGGGCCCATGGCGTCGCGCTCGCGGCTCAGCCGGTCCAGCCTGCGCTGCAACTCGTCCAGATCGGGCCGCTCGGCCTCCACCACTCCGGCCACTTCGCGCAGTTGCTCGGGCGTCATGTCCAGGCGTTCGCCGATGCGGCCGGCGACGGCGCGGCATTGCTGGTCGGCGGCCGACAGGGCCGCCTCGCGGCGGATGCGGTCCTCGCGGGCGCCCGCCAGGGCGGCCTCAGCGGCACGCATGGCGCGATCCGCCTCGGCCAGGGTCGCCTCGGCGGCGGCCAGGGCGTCGGCCGAGGCCTTGCGGTCCGCCTCGGCGGCGCCGAGGCGCTCCAGCAATTCGGCGCGGCGGCGGGCGAAGGTGTCGGGCGCCTGGGCCAGGCGCTCCAGGCTCCAGCATCACCGTCTCGCGGCGCTCCTCCAGTTCCTCCACATGGGCGCGCGCATTTTCCGAGCGGCGGCGCCAGGAGTCGATGTCGCCGGCGATGGCATCCAGCCGGCGCTTGCGCTCGCCGGCCTCGCGGACGATACGGTCCAGGGCCGAGCGTGCCTCCACCAGGCCGGAACGGCGCTCGGCCAGGTCGGCGCGCAGGGCGTTGACCTTGTCGCGGCCCGCGTCGGCACTTTGCGGGAAGGCCGCCACGGTCTCGCGCGCCTCCAGGAAGTCGGCCTCGGCCTCCTCCAGGTCGCCGCGCGCCGCCCCGGCCTGCTCGGCCAGGCCGGCCAGCCGGGATTCGTGGGCAGCGAAGCGCTGGGCCAGCTTGCCATGCAGCTCACGCGCCTTGGCGGTCTCGGCCTCGGCCCGGCGCACGGCGTCCTTGGCGGCGCGCTCGTTCTCGGTAGCCTCCTCCACCGCCTGGGTGGCGTCCTCCACCCGACCTTGCGCCTCCTCGACGCCCAGTTCGGCATCCTCCAGCCGCGCTTCCAGTTCGCGCAGGCGGTTGCGCTGGGCTAGGCGCAGGGCCATGGGGCTGGGCGCGCCGGCACGGGCGGTATAGCCGTCCCAGCGGATCAGGTCGCCGTCGCGGGTGACCAGACGCTGCCCCACCGCCAGATCGGCACGCAGCCGCTCGGCTTCGGCCGCCGAGGCCACCACCCCGACCTGGGACAGACGCCGCGCCAGGGCGGGCGGCGCGGTGACGAAGCGGGCCAGCGGGTCGGCGCCCGCGGGCAGAGCCGGCGCCTGCTCCAGCGGCGGCAGCGGCAGCCAGTGCAGCGGAGCGGCGGTGTCCAGCGAGGCAGTAAGGTCTTCGCCCAAGGCGGCGGCCAAAGCGGGTTCGTAGCCGGCGGCGGCGCTGACCGCGTCCAACACCGGCGGATGGTCGCCCGCCTTGGCCTGGGCCAGCACGTTGCCCAACGCCTCGGCCTCGGCCTTGAGGCGGGAACGAGCGGCGGCGGCGGCCTGGAAGGCGTCGCGGGCGGATTCCCGCGCGGCCATGGCCTGGACCCGCTTCCTGTCCCAGTCCTCGGCCTCGGCCCGGCTTTCCTCCAGGTATTCCAGCGCCGATTCCAGCTCCATCTCGGCGCCGGTCAATTCGGCGCGGTCGACGCCTTCCTGCTCGGCCTGGGCCTTCTGGGCCTCCACCTGCATCAGGCGGTCCTTCAGGCGGTCTCGGCGGTTCTCGGCATCGGTCAGGCGGCGCAAGGCGGCGGCGCGCTCGGCATCGGCGGCCGCCACCTCCTCCATCACCCGCGACAGCTCCTTCTCCACCTCGGCCACGCCCAGGGCGGCGGCTTCCACCGCCGCATCGGCGTCCTGGCGGGCGGCCTCCTCGCCCCCGGCCGCCTCGCGGATGGCTTCATCCTCGGCGGCGAGGCGGGCGACGGCACCCTCGGCGTCGGCGGCGCGGGCGTGTTCCTTCTGCAGGTCGCTGGCCGCCTGGTTGAGGCGCGCCTCCAGATCGCGCCGGGTCTCGGCGAGGCGCCCTTCCTCGCTTTCCAACTGCTCGCGCTCCACCAGCAGGCGCTGGAAGGCGCCCTGCACTTCGGCGTCGTGGCGGCGCAGGCTCGGGCAGGCCGGCGGCAACCTCGGCCTGGCGGGTGGCAGCCATGGCGGCCAGTTCGGTGGCCTCCTCGACCCGCAAATCCGCCTCCTTCATGGCGGCGCGGGCGGCGTCGATGGTAGCCAGCGCCTCCAGCCACTGCAGGTAGAGCAACTGGGCCTCGATGGCCTTGATGTGCTCGGAGATGGTGCGGTAGCGCGCCGCCTGCCGGGCCTGGCGCTGCAACCCCTTCAACTGCTCGTCCAGGGTGGCGAGCACGTCGTCCAGGCGCTCAAGGTTGCCCTCGGCGTTCTTCAGCCGCAGTTCGGCCTCGTGCCGGCGGGAATAAAGGCCCGAAATGCCCGCCGCCTCTTCCAGCAGGCCCCGGCGCTCGGACGGCTTGGCGTTGATCAGGGCGCCGACGCGGCCCTGGCTGACCAGGCCGGAGGACCGGGCGCCGGTGGCGGCGTCGGCGAACAGCAACTGCACGTCGCGGGCGCGCACGTCCTTGCCGTTGATGCGGTAGGCCGAGCCCTGGCCGCGCTCGATGCGGCGGATGACCTCCAGCTCGTCCAGGTCGTATTGCGGCGGGGCGGCGCGGCGGGAATTGTCCAGCGCCACCCCCACCTCGGCCAGGTTGCGGGCGGGGCGGCCGGCGGTACCGCCGAAGATGACGTCGTCCATCTCGCCGCCGCGCATCTGCCGCGCCGAGGTCTCGCCCATCACCCAGCGCAGGGCTTCGATCAGGTTCGACTTGCCGCAGCCGTTGGGACCGACCACCCCCGTCATGCCCGGCTCGATCAGCAGGCTCGGTGGCATCGACGAAGGACTTGAACCCCGACAAACGCAGCTTGGTGAACGAAATCAAGACCTGCGCCCCCTACGCGGCCGGCCTCCGCCCTACTTGGCGGCGGCTTTGAGCGCCTTCTCGATATCGCCGGGCAGGTCACCCTCGATCTTGGTGCCGTTGATGAACAGCGTCGGGGTGGATTCCACGCCTTGGACACGGTTGGCGAAGCGGGCGCGTTCCTGGATGGCGTTGGCCAGATCCTGGCGGCCCAGACAGGCATCCACATCCTCGGTGGTCATGCCGGCGATGCGCACCAGCTTCTTCAGCCCGTCCAGCGGATTGGCGGCACCCATCCACTTGTCCTGGTTCTCCATGATCAGCGACAGCACCGGGAAATAGCGCTGCGGCCCGGCGCAATGGGGGATCATGGAGGCGCCCACCGACAGGCTGGCCGGCCCGGTGGGGAAGTCGCGGTAGATCAGCTTGGCCTTGCCGGTATCGATCCAGTCGGCCTTGATCTTGGGCAGCGTGTTCTTGTGCAGGTTGGCGCAATGGCCGCAGGTGGTCGAGGCGTACTCGATGATGGTGATCGGCGCGTCGGCCTTGCCCAGCACCTGGTCGATGGGGAAGGTCTCGATCTTGTCGGCGGCATTGGCGGCGGAGCCGGCACCCAGGGCGACGACCATGGCGATCAGACGGACGAGACTTTTCACCTGAACCCTCCCTGCGGGATATGAAGCGGTCGGGATATTAGGTGGGAGCGGCGGACGAAACAAGGAGAGTCCGGGCAAACGAAGTCAGCCCTTTTTCGCCGCCACGTATTTGCCCAGCCGCGCCAGGGCGTCGCGCAGGGCCGGGTCGTCCACCTTGTCCAGCACCGCCGCCAGCCGGTCCGAGGCTTGCGCATCCGGTTCGGGCGGCGCCGCGCGCACCGCCTTGCGCTCGGGCAGCGGGCCGTGGCGCAGGCGCAGGCGCGCCACCGCGTTCCAGCCGAAATAACCGTTGATGCGCTCGATGATCAGCGGCTCCAGGTGCTGCAATTCGGTGGCGAAGGCGCTGGAGGCCACCTTGATCTCCAGCACGCCCTCGCCGCGTTCCTTGGGCGGGAACTTGATGCGCAGCGGCAGGGTGTGCGACGCCACCGCCGAACCGACGATGGCCGGCCAATCCACCACCAGGGCGCCCGAGACGAAGCCATGCTTGCCGAACACCGGCCGGGTCACCCGGTCGGCCGGGACGGCGATGGACACCATGCCCTGGATGCGGCGGTCGTCGTCGCGGGCGGGAGGCGCGTTCTTGGTCATGGCGGCGACAATACGATGTCCGCTATCCTGGCGCCATGTCCGTCTCCGTCCCCCCGCCCCCTCCGGCCGACCTGGCCTCCCGCCTGCTGCGCTGGTACGACCGCAATGCCCGCGTCCTGCCCTGGCGCGCCCGCCCCGGCGAGTATGCCGATCCCTACCGCGTCTGGCTGTCCGAGGTGATGCTGCAGCAGACCACGGTGCAGGCGGTGGCGCCCTATTTCCTGCGCTTCCTGGAACGCTGGCCGACGGTGCGGGCCCTGGCCGAGGCGCCGGTGGAGGACGTCATGCATGCCTGGGCAGGCCTGGGCTATTACGCCCGCGCCCGCAACCTGCACCAATGCGCCAAGGTGGTGGCCGAGTGGCGCGAGGGCCGCTTCCCCGACGACGAGGACGACCTGCTGAAACTGCCCGGCATCGGCGCCTACACCGCCGCCGCCATCGCCGCCATCGCCTTCGGCCGCAAGGCCACGGTGGTGGACGGCAACGTGGAGCGGGTGATGGCGCGCCTGTTCGCGGTCACCGACCCGCTGCCCGGCGCCAAACCCACCCTCAAGCGGCTGGCGGCCACCCTGACCCCGGACGAGCGGCCGGGCGACTATGCCCAGGCGGTGATGGACCTGGGGGCCACCATCTGCACGCCGCGCAATCCGGCCTGCGGCCTGTGCCCATGGATGGATGCCTGCCAGGCCCGCCGCCAGGGTATCGAGGCGACCCTGCCGGCCAAGGTGGAGAAGGCCGAGCGCCCGACCCGCCACGGCCTCGCCTTCTGGACCGTGCGCAAGGACGGCGCCGTGCTGCTGCGCCGCCGGCCGCCGCAGGGATTGCTCGGCGGCATGATGGAAATCCCCTCCACCCCCTGGCGCGAGAACGACGCCTGGGAGCTGGAGGATGCGCGGGCCGAGGCGCCGCTTTCCGCCGAGTGGCGGCTGCTGCCCGGCGTGGTGCGCCACACCTTCACTCACTTTCATCTGGAACTGCGTCTGGCGGCGGGAAGGACTGGACCCAACCCGCTGGCGCGGGGTATCTGGTGTCCGTTGGATCAGTTGGGCGACCAGGCCCTGCCGACGATCATGCGCAAGATCGTGCGGCATGCCTTGGCCAAGGCCTATTGAGGGGATCGAAGCCCATGCGCCCGGCCATCACCTTGTTGACCGCCCTTGTCTTGGCCACCGCCCCCGCCGCCGCCCAGCAGCAGTTCGGGGAACGCCTGCTGATGAACGCCCCCCAGGGCTGGAACGCCTTCCCGGTGCAGCGCGGCGAGAAGATGGTGATCTCGCGCCTGTTCCCGCCGGGCGAGAACGAGCAGCAATGGACCCAGTCCATCACCGTGCAGATGTATCCCGGTTCCGAGCAGTCGCCGCGCAGCTTCGTCGAGGGCATCATCTCGTACAGCCGCGACAATTGCGAGGCAGCCGGCCCCGGCCCGGTCAGCGAGACCATGAACAACGCCTATCCCTCGGCCACGGTGACGGTGACCTGCACCCGTGGGCGCTCCGGCATGGGCGGCTTCGCCCTGGTCCAGGCCATCCGCGGCCGCGACGCCCTGTACGTGGTCCAGCGCCAGTGGCGCGGCCCCGCCTTCGGCAAGGACCAGGCACCGGCCTTCCCCACCAACATGCTCAAGGAATGGGGCGATTTCGCCAAGACCGTCTCGGTCTGCGACAACCGCGACAGCAAGCACCCCTGCCCCCGCTGACCGCCCTTATTTGCACAGGGTGACGCCGCTCGCCGGGTCGGTGTGGCAGAACAGCCTGCGGTCGCCCACCTTGCCCAGGGTGTTGCCCTGGCTGTCCTTGAGCAGCAGCACCTTGTCCTTGCCCAGCTTGCCCACGGTCCCCGTGGGGGTGTTCTGCAGCACCACCGTCTCGCCATCCACCTTGCCCAGGGTGCGGCCCTGGGCGGGATCGGACAGGATGATGGTGCCGCCCGTCTTCTGCTCGGCCCAGGCGGGCACGGCGAGGACACAGGCGGCGAACAGCAGGGCGGGCGAGGGGCGCATGGCGGCTTTCCGGCAGGGATGACCCTGCCATTGAACCACCACGGCGCCACCTTCGCCATCACTGCGTGCGGCAGGCGGTGGAAACCACCGGCACCTCGATGGTCCACTGGTCGCTGCCGAAGCCGGTGATCCAGCAAATGGGCTGCGACTTCTCCTTGGCCTTGGCGGCGCGCGCCGGACGGACGGGTTCCTGCGGCAGCGGACGGGCGTTCGCTCCGGCGAAGGCGGGACGGATCTCGCTGAGCGCCAGACGGCCGTCACGGTCGCGGTCCAACGCCGCCATCAGGCGGGGATCGACGAAATTGGGGAATTCCTGGCGGCTGACGAAGCCGTCCTTGTTGACGTCATAGGCGTCGAAGCGGGCCAGCAAGGCGCCGTTGGCGGCCCCCAGCTCCCTCACCGCCAGCCGGCCGTCACCGTTCGAATCCAGCAGGGTGAATAGCGAATCGGCCCCGCTCTCGCGGCCGCGCGCCTGCAACTCCGCCCGGTTGAGGGCGTGGTCGCCATCGCGGTCCAGGCTGTTGAACGCTCCCAAGGCGGAACGGCCGCTCTGGCTGGGGGCCTTCTGGGCATGGGCGGCCACCGGAAGGACAAGGGCGGCCACCACCGGCAGAATGACGGAAAAACCCATGGCTTCCTCCTTGCGCGGGTTTTCCTTCCATCTGGGGTGTCCATCGCCCCGAGGGAGAAGCGCGAAGGAGTAATCCAACCACCGATGGGACGCGTCCCCCCAAGCGCGCGCCCGCGTGGTGAGGGTACCTCCCACCGCACCAAGCACTTCTTGCCGTCATCGCCGGGCTTGCGGCGATCCATGGATGCCCGTGTCAAGCACGGGCATGACGAGGGAAGAAGCGTCAGCCAAACCGGATACCGCGCTATCGGGTATTGGGGTCCAGGGCGTCGCGGCGCAGGGCGTTCTGGGCCGAGCGCAGTTCCTGCGGCGACAGCTTGCCGTCGCGGCTGGTGTCCAGGGCCTCGAAACGTGCGTTGCGGCGGGCGTCCAGCTCCTCGCGGGTGATACGGCCGTCGCTGTTGGCGTCGAGCAAGCGGAAGCGCTCCGCCCGCCCCTGACCGCCGCCGCCGCCCCCCGGCCCGCCATGGGCGAGGTATTCGTCGCGGCTGATGGCGCCGTCCTTGTTGCTGTCCAGCCGGTCGAACAACTGGTCGGCGTGGGCATGGGCGGCCATGAACTCCTCGCGGCTGACGAAGCCGTCATGGTCGGTATCCATCTCCGTCATCATCCGGCGCGCCGGCGCCGAGGGTGCGGGTATCGGGGACGGGGTTCCCTGGGCCAGGGCGGCAACGGGAACGAGGCCAGCGAGAACCAAGGGGGCGAGAAGCAAGGGGGCGAGGCGCATGGCGGCTCCTTTCCGCTGGAGTTTCACCCTGCCTTAAAGGTCGCAAGGTCGCACTTTGTTCCCCAGACGTTTGCCCCTATACTCCGGACCATGTCCGCGCCGCCCGCTCCTCCCCGCATCGTCCTGCCCCACGTTCCCGCCCTGGTTACCGGCGTCAAGGGCGCGGTGCTGCTGGACACCGACGGCGAATTCCACCGCCTGAGCCTGGCCCAGGCCGCCGCCCAGGCGCGCGACACGGCGCCGCTGGTGTGCCATATGCCGGCGGTGGCCGGGCGGCTGGGCCTCGACCACTTTCCCGCCCTGGACATTTTGGAGCTGTTCGCCTTCGTGCGGCCCGCCCGCTTCTGCCTGCCGACGCCCAAGGGGGTGATGGAGGCGGTGGGACTGGCCCGCGCCGCCGACCCGGAGGACGAGGCCGAGGGGCTGTTCCGCTGCGCCCGCATGCTGCTGGAGGAACTGGCCGACGCGACCCGCGCCGACACCGCCGTGCGCGCCGCCGACACCCGGTCCATCGCCTGGGCCATGGCGCGGGCGGGATGGGGCTGGGGCACCGCCGTGCTGGCGGCCCTGGGCATCCAGGGCGACGGCGGACGCAACAACGGCCTGCGGGTGTGGGAACGGCTGCCGGAATGGTCCGAGCACGCCCCCGAACCGCCGCCCGGCAACGTGCCGGTGGAGGCCGAGGAAGCGCGCAAGCGGCTGGCCGCCATCCTGGGCCCAACCGCCGAACAGCGCCCCGCCCAGGCCGATTACGCCTCGGCGGTGACCGGCGCCTTCATCCCCCGCGACCATGCCGGCGAACCCCGCATGGTGCTGGCCGAGGCCGGCACCGGCACCGGCAAGACGCTGGGCTACATCGCCCCGGCCTCGCTGTGGGCCGAGAAGAACGGTGCTCCGGTTTGGATCAGCACCCACACCCGCAACCTGCAGCGCCAGTTGGACACCGAGCTGGACCGGCTGTTCCCCGACCCGCTGGAGAAGGCGCGCCGGGTGGTGGTGCGCAAGGGCCGCGAGAACTACGTCTGCCTGCTGAACTACGAAGAGCAGATGATGCGCAACCGCCCGCAGGAGGCGGTGGCCACCGGGCTGATGGCGCGCTGGCTGCTGGCGACGCGGGACGGCGACATGGTGGGCGGCGACTTCCCCGGCTGGCTGTCCGACCTGCTGGGCCGCGCCCGCACCTTGGGCCTGGCCGACCGGCGCGGCGAATGCATCTTCTCGGGCTGCCCGCACTTCAACAAGTGCTTCATCGAGAAGGCGGTGCGCCGGGCGCGGCGCGCCGACATCGTGGTGGCGAACCACGCCCTGGTCATGGTGCAGGCGGCACTGGGCGGCCTGGACGATGCCAGCCAGCCCACCCGGCTGGTGTTCGACGAGGGCCATCACGTCTTCGATGCCGCCGACGGCGCCTTTTCCACCCATCTGAGCGGGATGGAGACCACCGAGGTGCGGCGCTGGCTGCTGGGCCCCGAGGGCGAGAACACGCGCTCGCGCGCCCGGGGGCTGAAGCGTCGGGCCGAGGAACTGGTGGGACTGGCCGAGGAGGCTCCGGCGGCGCTGGACTCCGCCCTGGCGGCGGCACAGGCCCTGCCCGGCCCCGGTTGGCAGAACCGCATCATGGACGGCGCGCCGGGCAACCCCACCGAAGTGTTCCTGAGCCTGGTGCGCCAGCAGGTCTACGCCCGTGCCCAGGGCACCGATTCGCCCTACAGCCTGGAGACCGAGTGCCGCCCCATGGTGGACGGATTGGCCGAGGCCGCCATGGCCTTGGCCCAATCCCTGGGCCGGCTGGGGTGCCGCTGCTGCTGCTCGCGCGCAGCCTGGAAAAGAAGTTGGACGACGAGGCCGCCGACCTGGACACCGCCACCCGCGCCCGCATCGAAGGCCTGACCCGCTCCATCGAACGGCGCGTGCTGATGCCGGTCGCCGGGTGGAAAGCCATGCTGGAGGAATTGGCAAACAGCTCCCTCCCCCACGATACGTGGGGGAGGGTCGGGGTGGGGGCGGAAACGCTTAGCCCCCACCCCGGCCCTCCCCCGGCCCAGCCGGGGGAGGGGGATGGGCGCTTCGTGGACTGGTTCGCGGTGGACCGCATCGACGGGCGCGACGTGGACGTGGGCATGCACCGCCATTGGGTGGACCCCACCCTGCCCTTTGCCAAGGCGGTGGTGGAACCGGCCCACGGCGTGCTGGTGACCTCGGCCACCCTGCGCGATGGAGCCCACCGCGACGAATGGGGCGGCGAGGGTGACTGGAGCGCGGCCGAGCGCCGCACCGGCGCCATTCACCTGAGCGCCCCGCCGCTGCGCGCCGCCGTGCCGTCGCCCTTCGACTATCCGGCCCAGACGCGGGTGATGGTGGTCACCGACGTGCGCAAGGACAACCTGGACCAGGTGGCGGCCGCCTATCGCGAGCTGTTCCTGGCGGCCGGCGGCGGCGCGCTCGGCCTGTTCACCGCCATCTCGCGGCTGAAAGCGGTCTACAAGCGGATCAGCGGGCCGCTGGACGATGGCGGGCTGGCGCTGTTGGCCCAGCATGTGGACAATCTGGACACCAGCACCCTGGTGGACATCTTCCGCGCCGAAGAGGATTCCTGCCTGCTGGGCACCGACGCGGTGCGTGACGGCGTCGACGTGCCCGGCCAGTCCCTGCGCCTGATCGTCTTCGACCGCGTGCCGTGGCCGCGCCCCGACATCCTGCACAAGGCGCGCAAGGCGGCCTTCGGCGGCAAGAGCTACGACGACATGATCACGCGGCTGCGGCTGAAGCAGGCCTTCGGCCGGCTGGTGCGGCGCGCCGGCGACCACGGGGTGTTCGTGCTGCTGGACCCCATGATGCCGTCCCGCCTGTTCGGCGCCTTTCCCGACGGTGTCGAGGTACGCAAGGTCGGACTGGCCGAGGCGGTGACGGTGACACGGGATTTCCTGAGCCAGCGCCAGGACTGACGATCAAAACGTTTCCAGGCTGTCCACGTCGCAGACCAGTTTCAGCTCGCCTTCCTCCAGGTCCGCCGGCGGGCGGCACCGGCGAGCGCCCTGGCGGCGCGAACGGCCGAGGCGCCCATCGGCGGCATTCGGGTCGGTTTCCTGGGGATGGGATGGCGGTACGGAAAGGGTGCGACCCTTGGGGGTAGTGGCAGTTGGCGTCATGGTCTCCTCCCACTCGCCGAACATGGCCATAATTATAACAAGGGTATTATACTGGGTCTTAACGCCGTTACGAACCGATTGTTAACGGCCAGCGGGCGCGCCACAGGGCGGCCCTGCACCCTACGGAGGGCAGGACGCCTCGCAACTCACGCAGTAGGGACTGCGCTCCCGCACCAGTTGGGCGAAGGAATCGGCCGGCACAGGGCGGGAGAAATAGTAGCCCTGCGCCTCGTCCACCCCGTGGGCGATGATGAAATCCAGCTGTTCGCGCGTCTCGATGCCTTCCACGTTAACACGGGTACCCAGGGAATGGCCCAGGTTGACGATGGCCTTGACCACGGCGGCATTGTCCTGATGCAGGCCGATATCGGCCACGAACGAGCGGTCGATCTTCAGCTTGTCCACCGGGAAGCGCTTCAAGTAGTTGAGCGACGAATAGCCGGTGCCGAAATCATCGATGGAGATGACCAAGCCCATGGCGCGCAGTTGCTGCAGCACCTCGATGGTCGCCTCGATGTTCTGCATGGCGATGCCCTCGGTGATCTCCAACTGCAACTGGCTGGGCGGGAAGCCGGTCTGGTCGAGGATATCGGCCACCATGCTGATCAGGGTCTGGTGGTGCTTGAACTGGGCCGGCGACAGGTTGACCGCGATCTTCAGGGGCGGCAGGCCGGCCCGCGCCCAATCGCGGCCCTGCAGGCAGGCGCGGTGCAGGATCCACCGCCCCAGCGGGGCGATCAGGTCGGTACGCTCGGCGATGGGGATGAATTCGGCCGGGCCGACCCAGCCTCGGGTGGGATGGTTCCAGCGCAGCAGCGCCTCGCAGCCGATAACCGCGCCGGTGTCCACCTCCACCAACGGCTGGTAATGCAGTTCCAACTGCTCGGTACCCAGCGCCAGGCGCAGGTCGCGCTCGATCACCTTGCGGGCCTGGACCTCGGCGTCCATCTCGGCCACGTAGAAATGGTAGTTGTTCCGCCCCTCGGCCTTGGAGCGGAACATGGCCAAGTCGGCGTTCTTCAGCAACTGGTCGGCGTCGCCGGCATCATCGGGAAAGACGGTGATGCCGATGGAGGTGGAGGTGAGCACCTCGTGCTCCTCAAGGCCGAAGGGATCGGCGATGGAAGCGATCACCGATTCGGCCACCTGGATGGCGCCGTCCGCGCCGTCCAGGTTGGTCAGGATGATGGCGAATTCGTCGCCGCCCAGGCGCGCCACCGTGTCCGTCTCGCGCACGCAGCGCTGCAGCCGCTTCGCCACCGCCTTCAGCAGCAGGTCGCCCACGTGGTGGCCCAGCGTGTCGTTGATGTCCTTGAACTTGTCCAGGTCCAGGAACATGAGCGCCACGCTGTGCTGCACCCGCTTGGCCTGGAGCAGCGCGCTGCGCAGGCGCTCCTGGAACAGCACGCGGTTGGGCAGGTTGGTCAGCGCATCGTGATGGGCCAGGTGGTGGATGCGGGCGGCGGCCAGCTTGCGCTCGGTAACGTCGCGGCCCACCAGAACCAAGCCGCGGCGGGATCCGTCGTCGTTGAACAGCGGGATCTTGACCACGTCGAACACCTTGGTGCCGCGATCGGCGGCGGTGACTTCCTTCTCATAGGTGATCGGCCGGCCCTCGCGCCAGGCGCGCTCGTCGGATTCGGTGGTGGTGCGCAGGAAATCGGGCTGCTCGCGCGACAGGCGCGCCAGTTCGTAACCGGTGCGGCCGTGATAGTCGACGCCCTTCAGGCCGGCGATTTCCAGATAGAATTCGTTGGCGACCAGCCAGCGCCCCTTGCCGTCCTTGAAGCAGACCAGGTCGGGCATGGCGTTGATCAGCGTGGTCAGCCATTCCTTCTGGTTGCGCAGCTCCTCTTCCGCCACCTTGCGCTCGGTGATGTCGTGGGCGATGCCCACGTACAGGCGCTGGCCGCCCAACTCCATGGCGCTGACCGACAATTCCAGCGGGAAGGTCGCGCGGATCTTGCGCAGGCCCGTCACCTCGCGCCGCTGGTCCAATACGGACTCCAGCACCAGCGCGCCACCGGCATCGGCCAGCTCGGGAATCAGCACGGCGATGGACTTGCCGACGATCTGGAACGGATCGTAGCCGAAGATGCGTTCGGCCGCCGGATTGTAAGTGCCGATGGCGCCGTCCTCGCCGAAGGTGATGATGGCGTCGGCGGTGTTGTCGACGATGGCGCGGTTGTGCAGCTCGGACAGGCGGTAGTTCTCGGCCAACGCCTCCATGGTGCGGGCCTGCTGGCGCAGCAGGGCCTCGCGGTGAGCCATGTTGGTGACGTCGAACACCTGCACCAGGCAGGCGCGCCCCTCGGCGGCGGGAACCGGCTTGACCACCACGATCTGGTGCATGGGTTCGGCCCGTCCGGGGATGCGCCCTTCATGCACCAGCGGGAACAGCTTCTTGTTCAGCGACGACGACAGGATGGCCGACATGCCGCGTGTCAGGGCGTCGTCCACCGCCCCCACCACGCGGGTGCCCGCCAGTTGCGGGAACACGTGCGCCAGTTCGGCCCCCAACGCGGCCTCGGCCTTGATGCGCGAGGCCTTGGCCATCCACTCGTTCCACAGCACGATGCGGCCATCGCCGTCGATCAGCACCAGGCCGATCTCGCTGGCATCGGACAGGGCGCGGAACAACTCGTCGGGGCGGACCGAGGCCATGGCGGGATCAGCCGGCCAGACGTTTGGCGACGTAGCCTTGCACGGCGTCGACGAAGTGGCGGGCGGCGACGATGTCCATGACGAAGGCAAGATAGCCGTGCACGTCCTTCTTCAGCAACGAGAAGTCCACGTGCAGGAACATCACCATTTCTTCTTGGCCAGGTCCCGCCTTGGGCTGGCCAAGGTCGAGGATGCGGGCGCTGCGCCCGCGCACATAGGCCGGCAGCGAACCTTCCACCGGCAGCGCCAGCTGGTTGGCCAGGCTGCCCAGACAGGCGTTGAGGATGATGTTGCCGACCTCCAGCAGGGCTTCCTGCTCCAGTTCGGTCAGCTGTTCCAGCGGCACTTCGTCGCCCAGCATGTGGCGCACCAGGTCCAGGCTGCGCTTTTCCGGGAAGATCAGCAGGATGTCGCCATAGAACAGCCCCTGGAAGTGCTGGCGCACCGCCACCGAATCGGCACCCTGGGTTTCCACTTCCAGGCGCTCGACCGCCTGGTCCGGGGTCAGGAAATCCACGAAGGGCACCGACAGATGCACCTCGTCCTCCACCAACTGCGACAGCGAGGCCGCCGCATGGCCGATGGCGATGTTCAACAGCTCGGTGACCGCGTCGCGTTCCGTCTCGCCGATGAAATCGATCATGACGCGCCGTTGGCCAGGAAAGCCAGCAATGCGTCCTCCCGCACCGGCTTGGCCAGGAAGCCGACGCCGATCTCCTCGGCCTGGTGGCGGATGGGGTCCTGGATGTTGGCAGTCAGCAGGGTAATGGGCAGCAAGGGGGCCAGCGCCCGGATGCGGCGGGCCGCCTCGATGCCGCCCATGCCGGGCATGTTGACGTCGAGAACGATGAAATCCGGCTTGGCCGCGGACAGCGCCTCCAGCGCTTCCTCTCCGCTGGCCGCCTCGATCACCGACCAGCCGGGCCGGCCCACTTCGATCAATTTGCGCGTCATCATGCGCGCCACACGACTATCGTCCACCAACAACACCGTCTTTCCGCTCATCCGCCCTCTCCTGCCGGGGTAGTCGCCTACCGCCCTCGGACCCGCGCCCCACTCCTTCAGGCCCGGTCGGAATCTATGCTTGACGCGAGCAGCCGCCGCAAGCCTAAAGTCCTGGAAACGAGACGCTCCCGGGAGGTCGTCATGCTGTCACATCACGCGGCCCTCATCTATGTCATGGTCATGGTTTCGGCGGCGGACCGGAACATGACCGACGCCGAGTTGCACACCATTGGCGAGATCGTCTCGTTCCTTCCCATGTTCCGGGACTATGACCCCACTTTGCTGCCGAAGACCACCGTCGCCTGTGCCGAGCTCCTCGATTCCGAGGACGGGCTGGACCGCGCCCTGACGGTGATCAAGGCGGCCCTGCCGACGCGCCTGCGCGAGACCGCCTACGCGCTGGCCTGCGACGTGGCCGCCTCGGACGGCGAGGCCCACCAGGAGGTGTTGCGCCTGCTGGAAATGCTGCGCCACCGCCTCGACATCGACCGGCTGATCGCCGCCGCCATCGAACGGGGCGCCCGCGCCCGCTTCATCCGCCCCAACGGCAGCCACTAGCAGCCCCTTGCATTTGCCCCGCCGCGAAGGTACTTTCCCGGCCTTCGCTGCACGCGATTCTCGGTTTGCCGGCGTAGCTCAGTTGGTAGAGCAGGGCTTTCGTAAAGCCAAGGTCGGGGGTTCGAGTCCCTCCGCCGGCACCAGTTAAATCAAATACTTAGCGAGAGATACGGACAGCCTCCCAAGGGGCTGCGGAATCATAGCGGAAGCACGGCGACCGCGTTCGCGGATCAACCCTTGGCGGGCTTGTCGGCTGCGCCCGCCTCGCGAGCGGCCGGAGCTATCCCGCTCGGTACCCTGACCATGAACAGGACGAACACACCGACCGAGACCGCCATGGCGGCAAGCGCGGCCACGTCCTGATCCGCGAACCACTGAACAAAGTCCCGCGCGGTCATGCTCTGCCCTCCATGGCTGAAGCGGCGATTGGCTTATTGTAGCCCGATGGATTGCGCCAATCCAGGAAGCGCCCATCAGCCGCAGCCCGGAGACGGGCTGTTGCCGCAACCGTTCGGGTCGGACGGAGACGCCGACGAGAGGGATGGCTCATCCCCGTCCTCCTCGGATGCGGTTTCGTCCTGCTCGCCCAGGTCGAACTCACTGGTTGATTGGACCGGCGCGCTCAGGCGGGTCTCCGCCCACGGAATCAGATCAGCCGGCAGGTACTTCACCTGTCGGCCGAAACGCCGGAACTTTGGTCCGCCGCCGACGGTCGCGTACTTTGCAAGCGTACTCGGCGCGATGGACAGACCAAGGCTCGCGAGGAACCTCGAAGCCTCTTTCCTGGATAGGTAAATTTTTTCAGACACGGGCCAACTCCAGACTCCCCATATTGTCTGATGTCAGCGGATTTGGCGCACGCGAGCAAAGTTCCACTTTTTGTCGGATAGCTCGGTTTTTTTCGCTCAGGCCCGGCACCACGATGAGAACAAAACGTGATTACCGGACTGCCGCGCGTTGCGGTAGTGTAGGCGCATCAACACCCGAATTGCGCCTAGGAGCAGGGGTCAGTCGGCAGCTCGATACCCTAGGCGCTCAGCTTCCTTCATCAGGTTTTGTCCGATCTCTTCATCACGCGGAACGCCCCTCCCCGCGCGATACGCCTTCGCAAGCAGATAAGTTCCCCAGGCGCTGCCGTGTAGCGCCGAGCGGCCCATCCAATAGGCCCCTTCCACTTCGTCCGCAGGAACGCCGCGGCCCGTCATCACGGCCACCCGATTCGGCCCATTGTCATTCAGGCACGTTCACCCGCCAAGACTACCTTTGCGTGCTGAAACACGCTGTGGTTCAATGGAACGACGTTGGCGCGTGGATCGTCTCGATGATACGAACCTCCCTCCCCCGTTGGGCCGAAGGCTTCCAGGCTTCCCTATCCCTGCTGTTCGCGCTGTCGCCGGCAGCGGCTGTCGCCTATGTGCAGTTCCAGGCCCCGGCGGGCCAGGTTTTCATCGCCCACCATCTGCATGAAATCGCCATCACGGTGGCGGTGGCGGTCAGCCTGTTCCTGGCCTATCTGGCCTATCGCTGCCATCGGGATAGCGGCGAGCCGCTGACCCGGCATCTGGCCCTGGGCTTCTTCGGCTTTGCCGTGGTCTATGCGCCGCATGGGGCGCTGACCTTCATGGCCCAGCATCAACCGGCGCTGTTCCTGCTGTGGGGCCCGGCCTCGCGGCTGGTCATGGCCACCTACGTATTGCGCGGCCTGCTGGCCCCCCGTGCTGCCGCCCGGCCGCGCCGGCCGCCCCCTGGTGGCCGGACATGCTGGGCATCGGCGCCGTCATGGCGATGGTGGCCTGGATCACCCTAGTCCAGACGGAGCTCTTTCCCTCCGCCCGCATCGCCATGGAAGCCATGGCCGGCCTGATCAGCCTGACCGGCCTGGTGGTGCTGCTGATCACCCGCGCCACCGGCCCCATCCTGTGGTTCCACGCGGTGGCATTGATCTGGTTCGCCCTGGCCTCGGGGGCCTTCCTGCTGGCCAAGCCGTGGAACACCCAGTGGTGGCTGGCCCATGCCATCAGCGCCGCCGGCTTCCTGCTGCTGGGCTGGGGGGTGGCGCATGTCTTCCGCACCGGCCAGAGCTTCAGCGCCTTCTACAGCCCCGAGCGGCTGTTCTCGCTGCTGTCCAACGCCGAACGGCTGGCCGGCGAATTGCGCGACGCCAAAGAGGGGGCCGAGCGCAGCGAACGCACCAAATCCACCTTCCTGGCCGCCGCCAGCCACGACCTGCGCCAGCCGGCCCAGGCGCTGGCCCTGTTCACCGCGGCGCTGCGGGTGCAATTACAGGACGACCACCCGGCCGCCCGCGTCCTGCCTTACATGGAGGACGCCACCACCGCCTTGCAGACCATCCTGGACGGCTTGCTGGACGTGTCGCGCCTGGATGCCGGCATGATTGCCGCCCAGTTGGCCGACGTGGAACTGGCGCCGCTGCTGGCCCAGGCCGGCGACCGGGCGCGGACGCAGATTTGCGCCATGGGCAAGCCGCTGGACATCCACATCGAGGACAGCCCATTGGTGGCCCGCGCGGATCCGACGCTGCTGCAGCGGACCGTGGGCAATCTGGTGGACAATGCGGTGAAGTTCAGCGAGCACGGCCGCATCGACCTGACGGCACGGCGCGACGGCGACACCATCCGCATCAGCGTCGCCGATTCCGGCCCCGGCGTGCCGGCGGACAAGCAGCGGGCCATCTTCGAAGAATTCGTCCAGCTGGACAATTCCGAGCGCGACCGCAGCAAGGGCCTGGGTCTGGGGCTGGCCATCGCCCGGCGGCTGGCGGCGCTGATGGGCGGCCGCATGGGGGTGAACAGCCGTCCCGGCGAAGGCGCCGTATTCTGGATCGAGGTCCCCGCCGCGCCCGGTTCGCCGCCGCCCTGATCATACGGCCATGCCGCCGCAAGGCGGCGCCCCCCAGCCTTCCTGTTCGACGTCACAATCTCGCCACCACTTGCGGCTAAACCGAAAGCGCGAGACGTGCTAAGACCGCAAGGCCATGGAAGTTCACCATCCCGAATTGACCGCCGCCGCCCTGGTCGCCCTTGCCGCATTGATGTGCGGCGTGGTGATGACCCGTTTTCGGCAACCCGCCATCGTCGGCTACATCCTGGCCGGCGTGGTGCTGGGCCCGTCGGGACTGGCGCTGGTATCCAACCGCGACGCCATCGGCACCCTGGCCGAATTCGGCGTGCTCATGCTGTTGTTCGTGGTCGGGATCGAGCTGGACATCCGCCGCTTCGTCCAGGGCTGGCGGGTGGCCCTGTTCACCACCGCCATCCAGATCGCCGGCTCGGTGGGCACGGCGCTGCTGCTGCGCCAGGCGCTGGGCTGGAGCTTCGGCCTGGCCATGGTGCTGGGCTTCGCCGTGGCGGTGTCATCCACCGCCGTGGTGATCAAGATGCTGGAAAGCTCGGGCGACCTGGACAAGCCGGTGGGGCGTTCCGTCATCGGCATCCTGATCGCCCAGGACATGGCCGTGGTGCCCATGATGCTGTTCCTGGGCGGCCTGGAGCGCAAGGGCATCATGCCCATGGACCTGTTCAAAGTAGTGTTCTCGGTGGTGTTCCTGGTAGCGCTATTCTGGCTGCTGCTGAGGCGCAAGCTGCGCCTGCCCATCAGCGAGCGGCTGGCCCGCTCGGGCGAACTGGGGCCGCTCAGCGCCCTGGTGTGGTGCTTCGGCGCCGCCGCCCTGTCCGGCCTGATGGACCTGTCGCCGGCCTATGGCGCCTTTCTGGCCGGCGTGGTCATCGGCAACTCGGCCCAGCGCGAAACCATCCTGAAGAACGCCGCCCCCGTGCAGAGCGTGCTGCTGATGGTGTTCTTCCTGTCCATCGGGCTGCTGCTGGATTTCAAGTTCATCTGGAAGAACCTGGGCCAGGTGCTGACCCTGCTGCTCATGGTCACCCTGTTCAAGTCCATGCTGAATGTGGTGGCGTTGCGCCTGCTGCGGCAGAACTGGCACGATTCCTTCTTCGCCGGCGTGGTGCTGGCACAGATCGGCGAGTTCAGCTTCCTGCTGGCCGAAGTGGGCAAGGCCGGCCGCCTGATCACCGCCACCGAAACCAAGCTGGTGGTGGCGGTGACCGTGCTGTCGCTGGTGCTGTCGCCGTTCTGGCTGTTCACCATGCGCCGCCTGCACCGGGTTGCCGAAGCGGGCTCCACCTCATTGCGCGGCCTGCTGACTTCGCTCTATGGCCGCGAGGCCAAGGCCATTGCCAGTACCCTCGGCAAGGGACGCAAGCTGCTGCCGAAGCCGGCCAAAGGGGAAAGCAGTGCCTGACCTGTCGCTGGAAGCCTCGCTGGGCGGCGTGGTCGCCGGCATCGACGAAGTGGGGCGCGGCCCCCTGGCCGGGCCGGTGATCGCGGCGGCGGTAATCATCGATCCCGCCACCCTGCCCGCCAGGCTGGCCGAGGAACTGGACGATTCCAAGAAGCTGTCGGCCAGGAAACGCAATGCCCTGGCCACCCTGGTATTGGACAGCTGCCGGTGCGGCTTCGGCGAGGCCACCGTCGCCGAGATCGACCGGATGAACATCCTGAAGGCCACCTTCCTGGCCATGGAACGGGCGCTGGAGGCGCTGGAGGCGCTGGAGGCGCTGGGCCGCCCGGTGGACCACGCCCTGGTGGATGGCAACCAAGTCCCGCCCCTGGGCTGCAAGGTGCGTTGCGTGGTGGGCGGCGACGGGCTTTCCCTGTCTATCGCCGCCGCCTCGGTCATCGCCAAGGTCCGCCGCGACCGCCTGATGGCCGAACTGGCCCTGCGCCATCCCGGCTATGGCTGGGAAAAGAACGCCGGCTACGGCACCGCCCAGCATCTGGACGCCCTGCGCCGCCTGGGTCCCACTCCCCACCACCGCTCCAGCTTCGCGCCCGTCGCGCAATTAAGCCTGTTGTAGGCCCGCTCAGGCCGGAAGGCGATCCTCGGCACCGTGGGCCAGGGCGTCCCACAACGCCAGGCCGCCCACCGCCAAGCCGACCACCACGTGGTTCCACAAGGCGGCGGCGTTCTCGGCGCCGGCGAAGCCCATCACCCAGGGCGACACCAGCAGCCACAGCCCCAGGATGACGTTGACCCATTCCTGCCAGACGGCGAACAGGATCAGCGCCGAAACCGACACCGCCGCCACCACGACGCCCAGCACCCAGGAATTCCAGGCGGCCGAGCGCAGCTCGGCATAGCCCAGGACCCAGGGTGCCACGAACAGCCATATGCCCAGCGCCAGATTGGCCCAATCCTGCCAGTGGCGCCTCATTCCGTGCGGTCCGATCGGCATGCCCGCTCTCCCTGTTTGCCCTTCATTGCGGCCATGTGGGCGGGGGGCAAACGGGCAGCAATAATCCCCTCGGACGATGCGCTTCCGAGTCCCTGTGGTAGAATCAATAGATTCCAATAGGTTCTTGACTGACTCTGCCATTTGACTCAAAGTGAGCCGCATGGCCCTACCGCTCGACACCATTCTCGAGGGCGACTGCATCGCCCACCTGGAAGCCCTGCCCGCCAAATCGGTGGACCTGGTCTTCGCCGACCCGCCCTACAACCTCCAGCTGGGCGGCGAGTTGCTGCGCCCCAACAACAGCAAGGTGGACGGCGTCGACGACGAATGGGACCGTTTCGACAGCTTCAAGGATTACGACGACTTCACCCGCCGCTGGCTGGCCGCCGCCCGCCGGGTGCTGAAGGATGACGGCGCCCTGTGGGTGATCGGCAGCTACCACAACATCTTCCGCGTGGGCGCCACCCTGCAGGACCTGGGGTTCTGGATGCTGAACGACATCGTCTGGCGCAAGTCCAACCCCATGCCCAATTTCCGCGGCACCCGCTTCACCAACGCCCACGAGACGCTGATCTGGTGCGCCAAGTCGGCGGAGAGCCGCTACACCTTCAACTACGACGCCATGAAGGCGCTGAACGACGACCTGCAGATGCGTAGCGACTGGACCATTCCGCTGTGCACCGGCTCGGAGCGGCTGAAGGGTCAGGAAGGCGCCAAGGTCCACCCCACCCAGAAGCCCGAGATGCTGCTGTACCGCGTGCTGATGGCCACCACCAGGCCGGGCGACGTGGTGGTCGACCCGTTCTTCGGCACCGGCACCACCGGCGCTGTGGCCAAGAAGCTGGGGCGCCGCTTCATCGGCATGGAGCGCGACCCCGGCTACATCGCCGCCGCCAGGGAGCGCATCGCCAAGCTCCGCCCGGTCACCGACCTGTCCATGTTGACCACGCCGTCAAAGCGCTCGGAGCCGCGCATCCCCTTCGGTACCGTGGTGGAACGCGGCCTGCTGGAGCCGGGCACGGTGCTGTACGGCGGCGACAAGGCCAAATGGACCGCCCGCGTCAGCGCCGACGGCACGCTGGTGACCACCGGCCCCCTGGGCAACCACCGCGGCTCCATCCACAAGGTGGGCGCCCTGGTGCAGAACGCTCCGGCCTGCAACGGCTGGACCTTCTGGCGCATGAAGGATGGCGACGAGATGGTGCCCATCGACGTGCTGCGCCAGAAGATCCGCGCCGAGTTGCATTGACCGAAATCCGCGTCCCCCAATTCCCCGAATGCGCCGAACCCTGCGGCGCCTGCTTCAACGCCGACGACTCGCTGGACGTCTTTGTCGCCGCCGTGCTGGTGCGGGTGGGCGACAAAGTCGAGGAAGGCGACGTGGTCGCCGAGGTGGAAACCAACAAGGTTACCATCGAGGTCACCGCGCCCCGCGCCGGCATCGTCCGCGAGGTGCTGGTGCGCAACGCCGATTCGGTGATCGAGGGCGCGCTGCTGATGACCCTGGGGCCTGCCTAGATCACCGGAGCTCACCGTTCAGGCGCTTGTCCAGGATGGACTTGGCGTCGATGCGCGCCAGCCCGTCGTTGAACAGGGCGGCCATACGCCGCCCGGCTTCGTCGTTGCGGAAGCAGACGTAGAGGTCCTTGCTTTCCAGCAGGCGCTGGTTGAACTGCAGCGCCGATTCGGTCCCGCTCAGAGCGGGGTCGTTCTTTATCAGATAGCTCATCACGTTGCGGTCGATCACCGCCAGACGGACCCGGCCGGCCTGCAATTTCCTCAGGTTCAACGGGTCGCTTTGGGTCGGCTCGATCTTAAATCCCCCCGCCTTGGCGCGGCGGTCGAACTCCTCGGTGTTGACGTAGCCCAACACCGTGCCGATGGTGATCCCGGCCAGATCGTCCAAAGTGGACCAGTTCATCGGCTCGGCCTTGCGTTCGGCAAAGCCGAGCGGACCGCTGCCCACCGGCCGGGAAAACACGAAATCACGCGCGATCTCAGAGGAATAATATTCGGGAAAATACCCGACATAATGGCTGTCGTTCTTGGCATTGAAGACCGCCCGGTTCCAAGGCAGGTAATCGACCACGAGCGTATGGCCCACCGCCTTGAACGCCTGCCGCACCACCTCTTCGACGGCACCATGGGGCTCGTTCGCCATCGTGTAGGGGGGCCAGTCGAGCGAGGTCATGTAGACCAGACTGTCGGCGCGCGCCGCGCCGCCGGCCAGCATCCCGGCCAAGCCAGCCGCCAGGACCATCAAGCGCACGCGCATGTCCGTATCTCCGCGATCTTCCGGGACAATAATGCCTATGATATCCCTCATTGGTGCGTCTTACGCACATGAAGCTTTGTTTGCCGCGCGCAATCATTGACCTGTCCCCACGCGGGGCTTAGTTTTCCGCTCTTTCCCCAACCGTCAGAGTACCTCGATCATGTCCGACCTTTCCGACCTCGCCCGCAACGCCACCGCCTGGCCGTTCCAGGAAGCCAAGGCCCTGCTGGACGAGCGTTTGGCCGGCAAAACCCCGGACAAGGGCTTCGTGCTGTTCGAGACCGGCTACGGTCCGTCGGGCCTGCCGCATATCGGCACCTTCGGCGAGGTGGCGCGCACCACCATGGTGCGCAACGCGCTGAAGGTGCTGGCGCCCGAGCTGCCCAGCAAGCTGTTCGCCTTTTCCGACGACATGGACGGCCTGCGCAAGGTCCCGGACAACATCCCGAACCCCGAGATCGTGCGCCCCCACCTGGGCAAGCCGCTGACCCAGGTGCCCGACCCGTTCGGCACCCACGACAGTTTTGGCGCCCACAACAACGCCCGCCTGCGCGCCTTCCTGGACGCCTTTGGCTTCGAATACGAATTCCAGTCGGCCACCGAATGGTACAAGGCCGGCAAGTTCGACGCCGCCAAGCTGCGCATCCTGGAATGCTATGACGAGGTCATCAACGTCATCCTGCCGACCCTGGGCGACGAGCGGCGCGCCACCTATTCGCCATTCCTGCCGGTGTGCCCCGAGACCGGCATCGTGCTGCAGGTGCCGGTGGTGGAGCGCGACGTCAAGGCCGGCACCATCGTTTACAAGCGCGACGACGGCAAGCTGGTGGAGACCCCGGTCACCGGCGCGCACTGCAAGATGCAGTGGAAGGCCGACTGGGCCATGCGCTGGTACGCCTTGGGCGTGGATTACGAGATGAGCGGCAAGGACCTGATCCCGTCGGTGGAGCTGTCGGGCCGCATCTGCCGCATCCTGGGCGGTACCCCGCCCATGAACCTGACCTACGAGCTGTTCCTGGACGACAAGGGCCAGAAGATCTCCAAGTCCAAGGGCAATGGCCTGGCGGTGGAGGACTGGCTGAAATACGCCCCCGACGCCAGCCTGGCCCTGTTCATGTACCAGAAGCCCAAGGCGGCCAAGCGGCTGTATTTCGACGTGATTCCGCGCTCGGTGGACGACTACCTGACCTATCTCGGCAAGTTCGAGACCGAGGAGACTACCAAGCGCCTGGACAATCCCGCTTGGCACATCCACAACGGCAAGCCGCCGAAGGAAGAGGCGCACCTGTCGTTCAGCATCCTGCTGAACCTGGCCTCGGTGTGCAATTCCGACGACAAGGCGGTGCTGTGGGGCTTCATCAAGCGCTATGCCCCCGGCGCCAGCCCGGAAACCGCCCCCATCCTGGACAAGCTGGTGGAAGGCGCCGTCGCCTACTACCAGGACTTCGTCAAGCCGGCCAAGAAGTACCGCGCCGCCACCGCCGACGAGGCTCAGGCCTTCGCCGACCTCAAGGCCAAGCTTCAGGCCCTGCCCACCGACGCCTCGGCCGAGGACCTGCAGAACGCCGTGTACGAGATCGGCAAGCGCGACGCCTTCCCCGAGCTGAAGGCCTGGTTCAAGGCCTGCTACGAGGTGCTCCTGGGCCAGGACCAGGGGCCGCGCATGGGCAGCTTCATCCAACTGTATGGCGTGGACAACACCATCGCCCTACTGGACAAGGCCATCAACGGACAGTCCATGGCCTGAGCCCGCGCCGGGTCGATCGAAGGGCCGCGTCCCACCGGGGGCGCGGCCTTTTTCTTTCCTATGAGAAAAACGCATTTCGCGCATGCGCATAGCGCATGTGTTCATGGACGGGCATCTGGCGGCCGGGAATATCTCTCGGTTCCCGGCCGCTTCCATGGCCTATGCCAAACGGCCACCGCCATACATCTCCCGCTTGCATATGGTCCATTACAGCCTTCCCCCCTACTGGTTTTGCTTGAACGCGAGCACACCTTTCGCATTAGGCTGCACGACAAGATGGGCGCAACCATCGCAGGGAGAGGACTACGTCATGTACGACATGAACGAACGCCTGGACTTCATCCGTTTCTCTCAAGACGATCGCGAGGCGCTGCGCCGCTTCCGGGAAATCGTCGAGCCAAACATCGACGATATCCTTGAGGCCTTCTACTCGCACATTTCACGCCATCCCTCGGTCAGCCGCTTCTTCAGCAACGAACAGCACATGGCGCACGCCAAGAAGGCCCAGCGCACCCATTGGTTAAATCTTTTCTCGGCGACTTTCGACCAGAACTACTTCCATTCGGTGCGGGAGATCGGCCGTACCCATAGCCGCATCGGCCTGGAACCGCGCTGGTATATCGGCGGCTATTCCCTGGTGCTGGCCGATCTGCTGGCGGTGGCCGCCCGCATGCCCCGCCCCTGGCTGCTGAAATCCCAGGCGAAGCCATCGCTGGAGGCCACCCTGTCGGTCATCAGCCGGGCGGTCCTGCTGGACATCGAACTGGCCTTGTCGGTTTACCTGGACGAGGAAAAAGCCACCCATGACCGCTTCGTCGAGCGGATCGGCGACGAATTCAGTTCGTCGGTGCTGAACATCGTCACCTCACTGAAATCCGAAGCCGGCACCATCGGCGACGACGCGACGCAACTGCACGTGGCCGCCAACGACGCCGGCGACCGCGCCCGTGCAGTCGCCGATGCCTCGCTGAGCGCCAGCGCCAACGTACAGATGGTCGCCTCGGCCATCGAGGAGATGGCCGTGTCCATCCGCGAAATCTCGTCGCACCTGTCGCGCCAAGTGAGCATCTCGACCACCGCCATGGAGAGCGGCCGCCACGCCGATGAGCAAGCCCACGGCCTGACCGACTGCGCCCAGCGCATCGGCGATGCGGTCAAGCTGATCAGCGACGTGGCCGCCCAAACCAATCTGCTGGCGCTGAACGCCACCATCGAGGCGGCCCGCGCCGGCGAGGCCGGCAAGGGCTTCGCCGTGGTCGCCCACGAGGTCAAGGCCCTGGCCAACCAGGTGGCCCGCGCCACCGCCGAAATCGGCCAACTGGTGAATGAAGTGCGCTCGGTCGCCGTCGCCACCGCCGCCTCGATCCAGCAGGTGACCGGCACCATCGGCCAGTTGGACGAGGCCACCGGCGCCATCGCCACCGCCGTCGAACAGCAATCGGCGGCCACCCGCACCATCGCCGAGAACGTGCATCAGGCGGTGACCTGTACCGAGACGGTGACCAGCAACATCAGCCAGGTGCGCGACGTGGTGCAGATGACCGAACGATGCGCCGATTCCACCCGCTCCGGCGTCTCCGCCCTGGCGTCCCAGGCCTGCCACCTGCACACCGAGGTCAATGCCTTCATCGGCAAGCTGCGCGCTTAAAGAGGCGTGCCCTAAATCTGCCTGCCGTTCCCGAGCTCTTTTCCGTCATCGCCGGGCTTGACCCGGCGATCCACGCGTCGCCGCACAAAATCCGTTGGGGATAGTGGGTTAGGCGGTTCCACGTGGATGCGCGGATCAAGTCCGCGCATGACGAGAGGGACGGAACCAACGAGCCAGATTTAAGGCTCGTTGCCCCAGCAGCATTCCTTCAAGGTCCTGGGCACGGCCCCGGGGGTGGCTTGCGTCGGGTGTAACTGGTATTGCAGCCCTTGGCCCCCAAGGGCGTCGCACCCGAACCGCGCCCGCCCGTCATATGGGATTTCACATCACCGGCGGCAGGTCGTAATCGTCGCGGAATACCGCGTTGCCGTTGTCGCGGATGACCGCCAGGCAGGCATCGACGACCGCCGGGTCGTAGGCGGTGCCCGCCCTGTCCTGGATTTCCTTGAGCGCCGCGTCCAGGCCCAGCGATGGCCGGTAGGGGCGGTGACTGCTGATGGCCTCGACCACGTCGGCGACCGCCAGGATGCGGGCCTCCAGGATGATCTCCTCGCCCCTCAGGCCGGCGGGATAGCCGCTGCCGTCCAGGCGCTCGTGGTGCTCGCGGATCATGCGGGCGATGGGCCAGGGGAAATCCACCCCGTCGACGATCTCGGCGCCCACGTTGGGGTGGGACTTGATGACGCCGAAGGCGGCGTCGGACAGCTTGCCCGGCCGCGACAGGAAGTCCGACGGCACGTTGATCTTGCCCAGGTCATGGATCAGCGCACCGGTATGCAGTCCCTCCAGCCGGTCGGCGTCCAGGCCCATGCGCTCGCCGATGGCCTGGGCCAGCTGCGCCACCCGGCGCTGGTGGCCGGCGGTGTAGGGGTCGCGCATCTCCAGCGTCAGCGACACCGCCTTCACCGTCTGCAACAGCACCCGCTTCATGCGCTCGGCGGCCTGCTGGCGCTCGCGCTCGATGGCCTTGCGCTCCACCGCGTAGGTGATGGTGCGCGCGATCAGCTGGCCGTCGCCCTGGCCCTTGACCAGGTAGTCCTGGCAGCCGCGCTTGACCGCCGCCACCCCCACCGCCTCGTCGTTGAGGCCGGTGAACACGATGACCGGCAGGTCGGGAGCCACCCGCCGCATGGCGTCGATGGTGGCCACACCGTGGGAATCGGGCAGCGACAGGTCCAGCAGGACCGCGTCGGGAACGTGCTCCCGCAACCACTCGGCCGCCTCGCGCAGGTCCTGCTTCCAGGTGATCTCGAACCCGCCCACCTCGGCCAGCAGCAACTGCACCAGCCGGGCGTCGCCGGGGTTGTCTTCCACCATGAGCACCTTGGTGGGCGGGGATGAGGCGTCTCGCATGGCGGGCTCCGCGCCGGGTCTTCTACTTCCAAAGGGTAGTGCCGAACGATGCCCAAGGCTAGTTCGTCCGCAGGAGGGGCAGGCATGCAGGAAAGCCGATGCGGCAGGGCGCGGCCATAACGAGCACTATGACTGAAGATATTGCCTTTTTGGTTGCATGTTTTACCATCCCGCCAGTCCATCGGGACACAATCCGGACTTCCGTCCGAAAAGAGGGGGGACATGATGCTTCGTCATTTGGGGGCCGCGATGGTCATCGCGGCGAGTGCGGCGCTCGCCGCCTGCAATCCCACGCTGCCGCCGGAACAGAAGGTGGGCAGCGTGGTCTATGCCAGCCCGAGCTGGGACAAGAGCACCCGCGACGCCTTCTACTGGCGCCAGCAGGGGACGGTGATGATGCCGCTGGCCTGGTTCAAGGCGCTGGAGGAGCCCTCGGGCACCCAACTGATTTCCGACCGCTCGTACCTGTCGCGCTTTGGCTTCCTGGTGGACGACGTGCCCGAGGGCCAGTTGCCGGTGGGCTTCACCCCGTTCGAACTGAACGGCGTCACCACCCTGGGCCTGGGCTGCGCCGCCTGCCATACCGGCCAGATCAACTACCAGGGCGTGGGCATCCGCATCGATGGCGGCGGCGCCCTGCACAACTCGGCGCTGCTGACCGAGGTGCTGGGCAAGTCGGTCATGGCCACCGCCGCCGAACCCGAGAAGTTCGACCGCTTCGCCCACCGCGTGCTGGCCGACAAGTACGGGCCGGAAACCAAGAACCAGCTGAAATGGGGCTTCGACCAGGCCGCCGAGAAGGCGCTGAACCAGGGCGGCTATGAGGGGCTGCACAACGTCTACCCGGTGGAGGAGGGCTTCGGCCGCCTGGACGCCCTCCAGCGCATCGCCAACACCCTGCTGGGCGACGACCTGCACTACCAGGCCAACAAGAAGCAAGGCACCGCCCCGGTGCGCCTGCCGCACATCTGGGATGCGCCCTATTTCGACTGGGTCCAGTACAACGGCTCGGTGCGCCAGCCCATGATCCGCAATGTGGGCGAGTCGCTGGGCGTCAAGGCCGCCACCAACTTCGTCACTCCCGCCGGCCTTCCGCCCAACGGGGCCGCCCTGTGGGCCTCGTCCATTCCGGTGCACGACCTGCACGCCACCGAGGAAGACCTGCGCAAGCTGAAGGCGCCGGTGTGGCCCAAGGAACTGCCGGCGGTGGACACCGTGCTGGCCTACACCAAGGGCAAGCCGCTCTATGACGAGAACTGCGCCGGCTGCCACGCGCCCCGCCCCTTCGCCCGCAAGGACTGGCCGGGCGTGACCTTCCTGCAGGTGCCGGTGGTGGACGTCAAGGAGGTGGGCACCGACGCCACCCTGCTGACCAACTTCCTGGAGCGCACCTACGACGCCACCAGCCTGGGCGTGGCGAAGCCCATCAGCGCCGGCGAGGGCCTGTGGGTGGTGACCGAGCAGATCAAGGCCTTCCAGTACCAGTACGGGGCCAAGCCGGTGCCCAAGGACAAGTGGGGCGAATACGACGGCTACGGCTGGCCCAACGAGGTGCGCGGCACCTGCGGCTACAAGGCCCGACCGCTGGGCGGCATCTGGGCCAACCCGCCCTTCCTGCACAACGGCTCGGTGCCCACCGTCTACGACCTGCTGTCGCCGGTGTCCGAGCGTCCCGATGTGTTCTGGGTGGGCAACCGCGAATACGACCCGGTAAAGCTGGGTTACATATCGACGGAGTTTTCCGGCGCCACCCGCATCGACACGGGTGTCATCGGCAATTCCAACCGGGGCCACGAATTCGCCGACAGCGACCGCCCTGGCGTCATCGGCCGGGCGCTCAAGCCCGAGGAGCGCCTCGCCATTATCGAATACCTGAAGGTGCTGGCCGAGGATCCCAGGCAGCCGACGCGCAAGGCCGACGAATATGCCGGCGACAACCGCTATCCCTGTTGGGAAATGAAAATCTATTGGGGTCCCAACCCGCCCAAGGGGTAAGACCGCGATGAAAGGTCCCCCGCCCAAACGGCGGGGGATCCCCTATTCCGCCGCCTGCGCCCGCCCACCGGTCACCATGGCCTTGAAGGCGCGCATGGCGCCGGTTTCCACCGCGTCCCGGTGCTGGATCATCCAGGTATCCACCTGCCCGTCGGCGATGGGCAGGGCGACGATCTGGCCGGCATGCTGGGGACGTTCGACGATGCTGCGCGGCAGCAGGCTGACGCCCATGCCGGCGGCGACGCAACCCAGCAAACCATCCAGGGTGCCGAATTCCATGATCCGCCGCGGCGGCTCGCCACGGGCGCGCAGCCAGGCCTCGGTGCGGACGCGGTAGGCGCAGCCCGAGCGGAACACCAGCATGGCCTTGGTGTTGGCCGCCTCCACCGCGCGGATGCCGGCGGGCGCCGCCAGCACCAGTTCCTCGCTGAACACCGGCACGCCGTCCAGGCGGTCGTGCCGCACCGGACCGACGACGAAGGCGAAGTCCACCCGGCGGTCCAGCACCGCCTGCATCTGCTCCTCGGTGGTGCCGGTGGACAGCGTCAGCGTCACCTTGGGATGGTTCTGGTGGAAGGCCGCCAGCAACGTCGGCAGCCGCACCGCCGCCGCGGTTTCCAGGGAGCCCAGGCGCAGCATGCCGCCTTCTCCCACCGCCTCGCGCACGGCGTCGCGGGCCTCCGCCGTCAGCGCCAGGATGCGCTCGGCGTAATCCAGCAGCAGGCTCGCCGGCCGGGGTCAGGCGCATGCCGCGCGGCTCGCGCAGGAACAGACGGGCGCCCAGCTCCTCCTCCAGCTTGCGTACCCGCGCCGATACGTTGGAGGGAACCGAATGCACCTGCTCGGCCGCCGCCCCCACCGAACCGGTGTGGGCCACGGCATGGAACAGCCGAAGCGATGCGGTATCCATGGCTGCGTTCTCCCATACAGAACGCTTAAAGCATAATTATTCGCTGGAACAGAAACAACCCAGCCGCCATGTTGGGAAAAAAGCCAATGGGAGACATCAATGTCGGCGCAGAGCGGTCGGATCCTGGCAGGAGGCATGCTGGCCCTGGCGGTGGCACTGGGACTGGGGCGCTTTGCCTTCACCCCCATCCTGCCGGTGATGCAGGCCGAGTACGGCTTCGACCCCCAGGGCAGCGGCTGGCTGGCCGCCAGCAACAACGTGGGCTATCTGATCGGCGCCCTGTGGGCCGGCGCCCTGCGCACCGACGCGGCTCGCCACCGCCTGCTGGGGTTGGGTTTCGCGTTGCTGGTGGCGACGCTGGCGCTGATGCCGGCCACCGCCAACATGGTGGCGTGGAACGTGCTGCGGCTGCTGGCCGGCATCGCCTCGGCCTGGATCTTCGTGCTGGCCTCGGCCCTGGTGGTGCCGCTGCTGACGGCCGCCGGCCATGCCCGCTGGAGCGGCCTGCATTTCGGCGGTGTCGGCGTGGGCATCATCCTGGCCGGACTGGTCATCGGCTGGGCGGTCAACGCGCTCGGCGCCGATGCCGGCTGGCTGGTCACCGCCGCCCTGGCCCTGGCCCTGTCGCTGCTGTCCTGGCCCAGCCTGTCGCAAGCCCATTCCCATGCCGCGACCCCGACGGCGGCGGCCGGCACCGCCGCGCCGTCGCGCTTTCCCATGGGCCTACTGGCCGCCGCCTATTTCTGCGAGGGCCTGGGCTACATCGTCACCGGCACGTTCCTGGTGGCGGTGGTGCGGGCCACCCCCGGCCTGAACGCCTATGCCAACCTGTCCTGGGTGCTGGTGGGACTGGCGGCGCTGCCCTCGGCCGCCGCGTGGTCGTTCCTGGCCGAGCGGCACGGCCATCTGCCCACGCTGGTGGCCGGCCATCTGGTCCAAGCGGTGGGCATCGCCCTGCCGGCACTGTCGGGCCACCCGGCGGCCGTGCTGCTGGGAGCCGTGCTGTATGGCGGCACCTTCCTCGGCGTCGTCGGCATGAGCCTGGCCTTCGCCCGCACCATCAATCCGGCCGGGGCGGCCCGCGTCATGGGCCTGCTGACGGCGGTGTTCGGCATCGGCCAGATCATCGGCCCGGTGCTGGCCGCCTGGCTGGCCGCCCGGGGCGGCTGGAGCCCGGCCCTGCTGATGGCGGCGGGAGTCGTGTTCCTGGGGGCGCCGCTGCTGCTGGCGGGCAGAGCTCGTGCCCGCCGCGAGGTGGAACGCCGTCTGGCTACTGGCTGATCACCATCACCCGGCCGAACACCCCCACCGTCTCCACCTCGCCGAGATGGGCGGTGGAATAGAGCAGGTGATCGTCGTAGGACACCGCCAGGGTGGCCAGGGACACCGCGCCGCCGCAGATGGCCTTGGCCAAACGGTTGTCCAGACAGCTTTCCTTGGCATGGACCACCATGGCGCGGGAATGGTCGGCCTCGCTCGGATTGGTCGCCGCCAGCACCGCCAGCACCGCCACCCCCGCAGGAACCATCACCTTGATCATGGATTCCGACCTCGCCATAGGAACACCTGACGCATAGGTAGTGCGTGCGCCATCCGACAGCCAGTGTCAAAAAGGAGAGTGCCCTACATCTTTTTCCTGGAGCCGATTCTCGGCTCCTCGCCTTTGAGCAGGCGCAGGATGTTCGCCTTATGGCGAATGAAGCCCAGCACCGCCAGACCGGCGGCCATCAGGGCGGTTTCCGGCCCCCGCAGGAACCAGGCGTAGACCGGCGACAGGGCCAACGCCACCAGCGCCGACAGCGACGAGATGCGGAACAGGGCGGCCACCACCAGCCAGGTGGCGCAGGCGGCCAGGCCGACCGGCCAGGCGGCGGCCATCAGGGTACCCAGGGTGGTGGCGACACCCTTGCCGCCTTTGAACTTCAGCCAGACCGGGAAGTTGTGCCCCAGCACGGCGGCAAAGCCGGCCACCAGCATGGCGGTGTGCCCGAACAGCGCCCAGGCCAGCCCCACCGCAATGGCGCCCTTGCCGCCGTCCAGCAGCAGGGTGGCCAGGGCCAGCCCCTTGCGGCCGGTGCGCAGCACGTTGGTGGCGCCGATATTGCCGGAGCCGATCTGGCGGATGTCGCCCAGCCCGGCCATGCGGGTGAGCACCAGTCCGAACGGAACCGACCCCAGCAGGTAGCCGCCGATGGCGGCGAGAACGAAGACGATCATGCGAAGGCCCCCACCCCGGCCCTCCCCGCTGACGCGAGGGAGGGAGAAAGCCGGCGGGCTCCCTCCCCTGGCGAAGCCGGGGGAGGGCCGAGGTGGGGGCAACGCCCTCAAACGTCACGGCAGAACACCGGACGGCCGTCCACCACGGTGCGCACCACCTGGCCCTGCACCGGGCGGCCGTCGAAGGGCGAGTTCTTGGACTTGGAGCGGAACTGGTCAGGATTGACCACCCAGGCGCGGTCAGGATCGAACAGTACCAGATCGGCGGCCGCGTCCACCTTGAGGCGCCCGGCCTTGAGGCCCAGCAGGTCGGCCGGGGCCGAGGTCACCAGCCTGAGCGCCTGCAACAGGCCGAGATGGCCGTTGTGCACCAGTTCCAGGGTGACCGCCAGCAGGGTCTCCAGGCCGATACCGCCGAACTCGGCCTGTCCGAAGGTCTGGCGCTTGGAATCGGCATCCTGCGGCGCGTGGTCCGAGGCGATGACGTCGATGACGCCGTCCTTCAGCGCCTGCACCACCGCCTGGCGGTTGGCCTCGGTACGCAGCGGCGGCGACAGCTTGGCGAAGGTGCGGTAATCGCCCACCGCCAGCTCGTTGAGGGCGAAATAGGGCGGCGCGGTGTCGCAGGTGACGGCCAAGCCCCTGGCCTTGGCCTTGGCGATCACCGCCAGCCCCTCCGCCGTGCTGACATGGGCGGCGTGGTAGCGGCCGCCGGTCATCTCCACCAGACGGATGTCGCGCTCCAGCATGATCACCTCGGCCTGCTCGGGAATGCCCGTCAGGCCCATGCGGGTGGCGATCTCGCCGGCATTCATCACGCCGCCCGACGCCAGGCTGGGCTCCTCGGGATGCTGGACGATCAGGGTGCCGAAGGTGGCGGCGTAGGACAGCGCCCGGCGCATCACCTGGGCGTTGGCGATGGCGTTGGTACCGTCGGTGAAGGCCAGCGCGCCGGCTTCGGCCAGGAAGCCCATCTCGGACAGTTCCTTGCCTTCCAGCTTCTTGGTGGCGGCGGCATAGGGATAGACCTTGGCCAGCCCGTTCTTGCGGGCGCGACGGGCGACGAACTCCACCGTGGCGACCTCGTCGATCACCGGATCGGTGTTAGGCAGGCAGACCATGGAGGTGACGCCACCGGCCACCGCGGATTCGCCAGCGGATTTCAGCGTCTCCTTGTGCTCCTCGCCCGGTTCGCGCAGCTGCACGCGCATGTCCACCAAGCCGGGGGCCAGACAGAGGCCCCGGCAGTCCACCACGGCGATGCCGTCGGGGACGCCGCCCTGGAACAGGCCGGGGCCCACATCGGCGATGGCTTCGCCGTTGGTCAGCAGGGCGCCCCTGGAATCCAGGCCGGTGGCGGGATCGAGCAGGCGGGCGTTGACATAGGCCATCAGGCCGGCTTGGGTGCGATGCGGCATCAGACGGCGACCGATTGGGGAAGGTTGCGGGTCAGCAGGTCGAGACAGGCCATGCGCACGGCCACGCCCATTTCCACCTGCTCGCGGATGAGCGAGCGCTCCACGTCGTCGGCCACGTCGGAATCGATCTCGACGCCCCGGTTCATGGGGCCGGGATGCATGATCACCGCGTCGGGCTTGGCCCGGCCCAGCTTCTCGTAATCCAGGCCGAAGAAGTGGAAATACTCGCGGATGGAAGGGATGAAGTTGCCGCTCATGCGCTCGTTCTGGATGCGCAGCATCATCACCACGTCCACGTCCTCCAGCCCCTTCTTCATGTCGTGGAAGACCTCGACCCCCATGCGCGCCACCCCGGCGGGCATCAGCGTCCGGGGGCCGATCAGGCGCACCCGCGCGCCCATGGCGTTGAGCAGGTGGATGTTGGAGCGGGCCACGCGCGAGTGCAGCACATCGCCGGAGATGGCCACGGTCAGTCCCTCGATGCGGCCCTTGCGGCGGCGGATGGTCAGCGCGTCCAGCAGCGCCTGGGTGGGATGCTCGTGGCTGCCGTCGCCGGCATTGATCACCGCGCAATTGACCTTTTCCGACAGCAGCTTGACCGCGCCCGAATCCGGGTGGCGCACCGTCAGCACGTCCAGGTGCATGGCGTTCAGCGTCATGGCGGTGTCGATCAGGGTTTCGCCCTTGCTCACCGACGAGGCCGAGGTCTGCATGTTGATGACGTCGGCGCCCAGGCGCTTGCCCGCCAGTTCGAACGAGGTCCGCGTGCGTGTCGAGTTCTCGAAGAACAGGTTGATCACCGTGCGCCCGCGCAGCAGGTTCTTGCGCTTGTCGACCGAACGGTTCTGGGCGACGTAGCCTTCGGCCAGGTCGAGGATGGTGGTGATCTCCAACGGACCCAGGCCCTGGATGCCGAGGAGATGGCGGTGGGGAAAGCGCGGCTCGGTCATGGTGGGCGAACTATAGGGCCGGCCCGTTTCACCCGCAAGCGGCTGGCGCATGCGACGAAATGATCTGAATGATGACCCGCGCGCCCGTTATCCCTATGATGGACGGATCAGACCTTGATCGCAGGTACGGAAGTGTCCGTATGTCACGCCGTACTGCTTCACCGAGAGCGCAGAGACAACAGAGCATTGGCGCAGTCATTCGAGAACGTACGGCTGGTGATCGCCGACCCCAATCCCTTGATCCGCACAGGATTGAAAGGGGCTCTTTTTTCGATTGGGTTCCGCACCATAATTGAAACTTCTAGTTTCATTAAGCTGCACGATCTTTTGGAACAGGATGCCATTGATCTTTTGATCACCTCCAGCGAGCTGGAGGAGAACGATACCGGCTTCCTGGTCAGCGAGATGCGCAACCAGCGCCTGGGGCCCAATCCCTTCGTGATCGTCATCACCCTGCTGGCCAATGCCGAACCCGATTACGTCAAGCGCGTCATCGATTCGGGCGCCGACGACCTGCTGCTGACGCCGGTGCAGCCGGACCAACTGATCCTGCGCATCGAAAAGCTGACCCGCACCCGCAAGCCGTTCGTGGTCACCCACGACTATACCGGGCCCGACCGCCGCACCAAGGCGCGCGCCTTCATCACCCATTCGGCCCCCATGCTGGAGGTCCCCAACCCGCTGAAGTTCCGCGCCGAATCCAGCACCCTGGACGGCACCCGGCTGAGCCGCATGGTGAACGAAAGCGCCATCACCCTGAACCGCCTTAAGATCGAGCGCTTCGCCGTACAGATCGACTGGCTGGTGACCCACATCCACGCCACCATCCGCGACGGCGTCACCGCCGATGCGGCTGCCCTGGCGCCCTATACCGGCAAGCTCAGCCTGGTGGCCACGGACATGATGCGGCGCATGCGCGGAACGCCCACCGAGGCCCATCTCGGCCTGGTGGACGATTTGTCCAACATCGCCAAGCGGCTGGAGATCGACCCGATGATGGTGCCGTTCGGCGAACTGGAGCGGCTGGCATCCCTGGCCAAGACCATCAGCCGGGCGCTGGGAAGCCCGCCGCCGTCGGTGAGCACCCCCACGCCGGCGCCCGCCTGTGCCCCACTGCCGCCCGACGGACCGGCGACGCGGACGGCCTGAGCGATCTATTCCGCCGCGTTCTTGCCCTTCCTGGCCGCCGGCTTCTTGGCCGCGGCCTTCTTCGCCGGAGCCTTCTTGGCAGCGGCCTTCTTGGCCGCCGGCTTCTCCGCCCCGTCGCCCTCGGCCTTGGCCGGCGCCTTCTTCGCCGCCGTCTTGCGGACCGGCTTGGCCGGCGCCTTGGCGGCCTTGGCGTCGATCAGGCGGATGGCCTCGTCCAGGGTGACGGCGTTGGGATCGCTGTCCTTGGGCAGGGTGGCATGGATGCCGTCGGAGGACACGTAGGGGCCGTAGCGCCCCTCGTGCACGGTCACCGGCTTGCCGGCGCGCTCGCCCAAAGTCTTCAGCGGCTCGGCGCCCTTCTTGGCGCGCGCCTGGGACAGCAGTTCGACGGCGCGGTTCATGCCGATGGTCAGCACGTCGTCGTCCTTGCCCAGCGACTTGAAGGCGCCGTCATGCTTGAGGTAAGGGCCGAAGCGGCCGACGCCGGCCTCGATCTTCTTCTTGCTCTCGGGATGGACGCCCACCTCGCGCGGCAATTCCAGCAGTTTGACCGCGATCTCCAGGGTGACGGCCGCCGGCTCCAGCCCCTTGTACAGCGACACCCGCTTGGGCTTGGCCCCCTCGCCCAACTGCACGTACCAGCCGTAGGGACCCTTGCGCAGGGTGACCAGTTCGCCGGTGGTGGGATGGGTGCCCAGTTCCTTGGGCCCCTCGCCCGCCTCGGACGGCGCGTCGCCATTCTCGCCGGCCACACCCAGCGGCCGGGTGAACCGGCATTCGGGATAGTTGGAGCAGCCGATGAAGGCGCCGAACTTGCCCAGCTTCAGCGACAGCCGGCCGGAATTGCAGGTGGGGCACAGGCGCGGGTCGCGCCCGCTGCCGTCCTCGGGGAAGAAATGGGCGCCCAGGCTCGGCGTCCAGCGCCTCGATGACGTCGGAGATGCGCAGCTCCTTGGTGCCGTCCACCGAGGCCGAGAAATCGCGCCAGAAATCCTCCAGCACCTTGCGCCAATCGATGTGGCCGCCGGAAATCTCGTCCAGTTGGTTCTCCAGGTCGGCGGTGAAGTTGTACTCCACGTAGCGCTTGAAGAACTGCTCCAGGAAGGCGGTGACCAGCCGGCCGCGATCCTCGGGGATGAAGCGGCGGCTATCCAGGCGCACGTAATTGCGTTCCTGCAGAACCGACAGGATGGAGGCGTAGGTGGACGGACGGCCGATGCCCAGTTCCTCCATGCGCTTGACCAGGCTGGCTTCCGAATAACGCGGCGGCGGCTGGGTGAAGTGCTGCTCGGGCCGCACGCCCTGGCGGGCCAGGTCCTCGCCCTCGGCCACGTCGGGCAGCAGGCGCTCGGACTCGTCATCCTCGGCGCCCGGGGCCGGAGCGTCGTCGCGATCCTCGCGGTAGACCTTGAGGAAGCCGTCGAACACCACCACCGAACCGGTGGCGCGGAAGACGATGTTGCGGTCGTCCGAGGCGATGTCCACCGCCACCTGGTCCAACTCGGCCGCCGCCATCTGGCTGGCGACGGTGCGCTTCCAGATCAGCTCGTACAGCTTGAGCCTGGTCACGGTCGAGATAGCGCGCCACCTCGTCCGGCCGGCGGAACATGTCGGTGGGGCGGATGCACTCGTGGGCTTCCTGGGCGTTCTTGGCCTTGGTCTTGTACAGGCGCGGCGCCTCGGGGACGTAGCCCTTGCCGAAATCCCTGGCGATCAGGTCGCGGGCGCTCGCGATGGCCTCGGCGGCCATCTGCACGCCGTCGGTACGCATGTAGGTGATCAGACCCACCGTCTCGCCGCCGATGTCCACGCCCTCGTACAGGCGCTGGGCGATCTGCATGGTCTGCTTGGCCGACATGTACAGCTTGCGGCTGGCTTCCTGCTGCAGGGTCGAGGTGGTGAAGGGAGCATAGGGGTTGCGCCGCGCCTTCCTGCGTTCGACCTTGCCCACATGGAAGCGGCTGGCCTCGATGGCGGCCTTGGCGGCCAACGCCTCGGCCTCGTTGGGCAGGGCGAACTTGTCCAGCTTCTGCCCGCCCAGATGGGTCAGGGCGGCGGTGAGCATCTGGCCCCGCGGGGTCAGGAAGTCGGCGGCCACCGTCCAGTATTCCTGGGTCTTGAAGCGCTCGATCTCGGTCTCGCGCTCGCAGATCAGGCGCAACGCCACCGACTGCACGCGGCCGGCCGACTTGGCGCCGGGCAGCTTGCGCCACAGCACCGGCGAGAGCGTAAAGCCCACCAGGTAGTCCAGGGCGCGACGGGCCAGATAGGCGTCCACCAGATCCTGGTGGATGTCGCGCGGATTGCGCATGGCATCGGTGACGGCGGTCTTGGTGATCTCGTTGAACACCACCCGCTTGACGTCCTTGCCCTTGAGCGCGCCGCGCTCCTCCAGCACGCGCTTGACGTGCCAGGAGATGGCCTCGCCCTCGCGATCCGGGTCGGTGGCCAGGAACAGCTTGTCGGCCTTCCTGACCGCGCTGGCGATTTCCTTGATCTGGCGCTCGGACTTGGGATCGGTCTCCCAGTCCATGGCGAAGCCATCATCCGGCTTGACGCTGCCGTCCTTGGCCGGCAGATCGCGGATGTGGCCATAGGAGGCGATCACCTGGAAATCGCTGCCCAGGTACTTGTTGATAGTCTTGGCCTTGGCGGGAGACTCGACGACGACGACCTTCATCCGGACCCGATGGTGCGAGGAAACACGATGTGGGAGGTCCGGGCCTAGAGGGACGCCAGCAGGGACACCTGGTTGCCGGGATGGCGCTCCAGGCGGCCGGCCAGCTCCAGTTCGAGCAGGACCAGGGACACCACGGAAGCAGACAATTGGCATTCACGGATGAGCAAGTCAACCGTCACAGGAGATGGGCCCAGGCTTTCGACCACGATCGTCCGGGCGCGCGCCAACTCGGACTCGCTTGGCGGAACCACCGGAGCGGCGCCGAATTCCTCGCGTTTTCCTTCCGCCAGCGGCCGGCGCAACAGGTCGCCCAGCACCGCCAGCACGTCATTGGCCGATTCGGTCAAGGCGGCGCCGTGGCGGATCAGATCGTTGGGGCCGGAAGCGCGGGGGTCGGCGGGGTGGCCGGGCACGGCGAACACCTCGCGCCCCTGCTCGGCGGCCAGGCGGGCGGTGATCAGCGAGCCGGATTTCAGGCTGGCCTCCATCACCACCACCCCCAGGGCCAGCCCCGAGACGATGCGGTTGCGGCGGGGAAAATGGCTGGCCTGGGGTTGGGTGCCGGGCGGCATCTCGGAGACGGCGCAGCCCATGGACAGGATGTGCTGGTACAGCCGCTCGTTCTCGGGCGGATAGATGGCGTCCACGCCGCCCGCCATCACCGCCACCGTGCCGGTGGTCAGCGCGCCTTCGTGAGCGGCGGTGTCGATGCCGCGCGCCAGCCCCGAGGCCACCACCAGCCCGGCGCGCCCCAGATCGGCAGCCATGCGCCGCGCCAAATTGCGCCCGTTGACCGAGGCGTTGCGGGCACCGACCATGGCAACCATGGATTTGCCCAGCAGCGACGCGTTGCCGCAGGCGTACAGGATGGGCGGGGCGTCATCGATGGCGGCCAGGGCGCGCGGGTAGCCCGGCTCGCACCAGGCCAACGCCGCCGCCCCCAGCTTGTCGGCGGCCTCCATCTCGGCCTCGGCCACCGCCTTGGGACAGACGACGATGGGCTTGGCCCGGCCGCCGCGCTTCGCCAGTTCCGGCAAGGCCGCCAGGGCAGCGGCGGCGGTGCGGTAGCGCTCCAGCAACCGTTGGAAGGTGCGAGGCCCGACGTTCTCGCTGCGGATCAGTCGCAGCCAGTCCAGTCGCTCGGAAGCCGAAAGCGTGCGCGTCTGTTCGTCCATGACGAGCAGGGTGCGGGATTGCATGCAGCGCGTCAACCCGCTGCGTCGGCGACCAACCGCGTCCGCAACCAGCGGGCCGAAGCGGCATCGGGGCAGGGACCGGCAAATCGAAGAGCGTCGGCGGTGCGCAGGGTCACGGCCGGCAGCGTCTTCCTGAACCCGACCCACTGGCCGACCTGCACACCCTGCACACTGGCCAGATCGACGCTCCAGCGCGAAGACCAACGGCCGAAGAAGCGCGTCTCGAACGCGACGCGACGGCCTTCCAGCCGCAGGCGCCGCCTGGGGGTGAAGGCGATCACGGTGCGCCCGCCCTGGAACTCGACGGCCAGGGTGGCCGGGGGTACCCCCGGCGCGGCGGCGACGACCAGCCGGCGCGCCACCTTATCCGCCAGCGGCAGGTCGAAGGCCGCGGCGGGATAGGCGACAAGGTCCTCGCCGGCCTCCAGCGCCGGCATGCGCAGAGCGGCGGCATAACGGCCGACCGCCGCCGCCATATCCCGGTACGAACGCGCCCAGGCAAGCGGTACCACCTTCGCCCAGTCGGAATGGGTCAACAGGACGGCCCGGATGGCCCGCCGTCCTTCGCCGAACTGGGCCAGGATCACGCCGGAAAAGCTGGCCCAGGGCACGTCCATCTCCAGCGGGGCGAACACGGCATGGCTTTGGCGCACCCGAACCCGTCCCTCCGCGATGGCGATGCGGCAGCGTCGCGTCCACAGGAACAACTGCGCCGCCGCCATCAGGCCGCCCAGGCCGCAGCACAGGGCCATCGCGACGGGGTCGAAGGGAAACTCGGCATCGAGGAAGGGCATCAACCCCAGCGCCGTGATCGCCAAGCCGCCGATCAGGCGGACCAGGGCGACGGCGGTCACACGCGGCCTGATGATCCCCTCAAGCCGCGTGGGCTCGACGGCGAAGGTGGGGATGGATTCGGCCTCGGCATAGGGGCCGAAGGGAACGATGCGGCCCTTGCCGAGTGCCCCCTGGAACATGAAACGCGCGAGAAGGGAACGCTCCCTCAGCACAGCGCCTCGCGCGCCAGGGTGCGGTCGCACAGGGCCTTGGTGTCCCACGAGGATTGCTTGCCCAGCGCGGTCTCGATGCCGGGCCACAGGCGCTTGAACGCCGCGTGGCCGACGCCGCGCAGATAGTTGAGGAAATCCCACGACGGCGCATCCTTGGAATAGATGCCCAGGCTGGCCATTTCCCCGTCGGCGTGGATGCGATGCAGGTTGATGCGGCGGTAGCCGGAATCCGGGCGGATCTGGTCGGCGTCGATCAGCCGGTTGATGGTCTCGATGGCGTTGACCTCATGCACCAGGCTGGCCGAGAAGGTGATCTCGTTCAGCCGGTCCATGATCTGGCGGGCACCGCGCGGCACGCCCTCGCGGTGCAGGGGATTCAGCGTCACCAGCAGCAGGTCGCCGCACTCGGCCTTGCGCAGGCAGTCGACCAGCGGGGTCAGCGGCGGGTTGCCCATATAGCCGCCGTCCCAATAGGTGCTGCCGGCGATGGTCACCGCCTGGAACGCGCTGGGGATGCAGGCCGAGGCCTTGAGCGCATCCGGCGACACCGCCCCGTCCACGAACAGCTGGCGCCGGCATTCCTCCACGTCGGTGGCGGCCACCATCAGCGCGGGCACGCCCGGCTGGGGCAGCGCCAGGATGGCGGGCAGTTCGGGGAGGACCTGCCGCAGCACGCTGTTCAGATAGTTGGTGATGCCCAGGTCGGCCGGCGCCACTCCGGTGGCGGCCACGTCGGCCCAGCGCGCCGCCGGGCTGTCGTCGATATTCCAGTCGGGCGACAGGCCGATGGCGGCGACGAAGGGATTGCCGCCCCAGAAGGCGGCGCGGGCGATCGATTCCCACAGCTCCTGCAGCTTGCCGCGAGCGGCCTCGGCCATGCGCCGGGAGCGCGCGGCGGCGGGGCCGGGCAGTGCCGCGCCCTCCTGCATGCCGTAGACCAGGGCGGTGGCGTTGAGCGCGCCAGCCGAGGCGCCACTGGCCCCCACCACCTCGATGGCGCCGCGCGCCATCTCGTCGAGCAACCCTTCCAGCACGCCCCAGGTGAACGCCCCGTGGGCACCGCCGCCCTGCAGGGCCACGGCAATGCGATTCGGTCCAGCCATCGCACCCTCCCGACAAATATTGTTTTTCAACACACTACGCCAAATGCGTGTGGCGGGCAATCGCCGCCGCCGCGGCCCCCCACCAGTGCCTCGCCCGATGGACAAAGGCGCCCAGCCCTGTAATCTCTGGTGCGACGGGGCCGGGCGCCACAGCGATGAGGGGGACCACGACATGAGCAATAGCGGCAATGCCAATCCCGAACGGCGCACCTTCGCCAGGGGCACGGTGATCTTTCGCGAAGGCGACCGGGGGGCGGAGGCCTATCTGGTGCAGAAGGGGGCGGTGCGCATCTTCAAGACGGTGCACGGCAAGCGCGTCACCCTGGGCCAGTGCAAGCCGTTCCAGATTTTCGGCGAGATGGCGCTGCTGGACGACGCTCCCCGCATGGCCGCCGCCGAGGCGAGCGAGGAAACCACCGTGCTGGTGCTGTCCAAGGCCACCATCCGCGACATGATGGACAGCGCCGCCCCCGGCCTGACAACCCTGATCCATTCGCTGATCGGCACCATGCGCACGATGGGCGACGACCTGGCTTCCGCACGGGCGCAAATCACCGAACTCGGGGGCTGAGCCCCCTATTCCATGACGAAGGCCAGGCGGGGATCGGTGAACCGCACTGCCACCTCGATCACCTGATAGGTGGCGACACCCGCCCGGGCGAAGGGGTCGCCGGCCAGACGGGCCTCCAGGCTCGGCGTGCGACAGGCCGTGGGCGACAATGGCGCCGCCGGTGCGGGGCTGCTGCGGCCCCGAGGCCAGGAACACCCCGTCGTCATAGCAGGTCTTGAGCCAGGCGCGATGATCCGGCCCCAGGGCGTCGATCCGCTCGATCGGCGCGGTATAGGTCAGCAGGACGATGAACATTTGCCGCAGGTTACTCTTTCTTGCTCTTGCCGGTATCGCCGGCGAACGGGGTCTGGCTGAGCGGCAGTTGCTCGCCCGCATCCACCTTCAGGGTCTTGGCGTATTGCTCGCGCCATTCGCGGTCGGTCTGGCCCGATTTCTTGCGCGCCTGCGCCTTCTTGACGCATTCGGCGATCATCTTGTCCATGGCCGAAGGCTTCTTCGGCGGTGCGGGCTTTTTCGGCGTGGCCTTGGGCATGGGTCCTCCCCGGTGCTGACGCAGACAGATTGATCCCCTTGCGCCCGCCCTGTCCACCCAGTCTTATGGAGGGATGTCTGCCATCGTCGGGGCGCTGTCGCCCATCTTCCTGCTGATCGTCATGGGCTGGGCCTTCCGCGTTCGCGGCTGGCTGACCGATTCCTTTTGGGTGCCGGCGGAAAAGCTGACCTATTACGTGCTGTTCCCGGCCCTGCTGGTGGCCAACCTGGCCGAGGCCCGGCTGGATGGCCTGCCGGTCGCCGCCATCCTGGGCGCCCAAGGCGGCGCCGTGCTGATCGTGGCGGCGCTGGCCGCGCTGGTCGCCACCCTGTCGCGGCGGCCGCCATTGGCGCTTGACGGCCCCGCCGCCTCGTCCCTGTTCCAGGGGATGATCCGCCCCAACACCTATGTGGGCCTGGCCACCGCCGCCGGCCTGTTCGGTCTCCAGGGCCTGACGCTCACCGCCCTTTGCGTCGCCCTGGTGGTGCCCATGGGCAACGTGCTGGCGGTGCTGGGTCTGGTCCACTGGGCTCACCCAAAAACCGGCGGGCGCGGCTGGCGCGCGCTGGTCCGCCCCATCGTCACCAACCCCATGATCCTGTCCTGCGCCGCCGGCATGGCGCTGAACCTGGGCGGGGTCGGCCTGCCGCCGGTGGTCGGGCCGTTGTTCAAGATCCTGGGACAGGCGGCGCTGACCTTGGGCTTGCTGGCGGTGGGCGCAGGGCTGGAGCCGCGCGCCGTCCGCGCCGGTGGGCCGGCGGTGGCCCTGGCCCTGCTGGGCAAGCTGGCGGCCATGCCCGCCCTGGTGGCGGCGCTGGCGTGGACGCTGGGGGTGCGCGGCCTGCCCTTCGCCGTCTGCGTGGTCTTCGCCGGCCTGCCGGTGGCGCCCAATTCCTATGTGCTGGCCCGCCAGTTGGGCGGCGACGCCCGGCTGATGGCGGCCATCATCACCCTGAGCACGCTGGTGGCCGCCGCCACCCTGACCGCAATGGTGCTGCTGGTACACTGACCCGCCCCCAGGGCCCGCGTGTTCATCCTGCTGTCCGTCCCACAGCAAGGAGCCGCCCATGCGCACCCCCGCCCCCGTTCTCGCCCTGACGCTGGCGCTCGCCGCCCTTCCCGCCGCCGCCCAGCAGGCGGCCAAACCCGAACTGAGCCGCCAGGACCGCCATTTCACCGAGCATGCCCTGGATGGCGGCATCGCCGAGGTGCAATTGGGCAAGCTGGCCGACCAGCGCGCCGGCAGCGAGGCGGTGCGCACCTTCGGCCAGCGCATGGTCACCGACCATTCCGAGGCCAACCAGAAACTGTCGGCCATCGCCAACCGCCTGGGCATGCCGGCGCCCAAGGAAATATCGCGCGGACACCGCCACACCGTCGACCGCCTGACCGCGCTCAGCGGCGCCGATTTCGACCGCGCCTACATGCAGACCATGGTGGAAGACCATCGCAAGGACGTGAAGGAGTTCCGCAAGCAGGCGGAAGACGGGCAGAACGCCGAACTGAAAAGCTTCGCCCAGCAGACGGTGCCGACCCTGGAGCAGCACCTGCGCCTGGCCGAGGACACCCAGGCCAAGCTGCACGGCGAGCAGGCCCAAGTGCCGCGATAGGCGCCCTCGTCGTCCCGAGAAGCATGGCGACGACGGATCTCCGCCTGGCACACCACCTCGGAACCGGCAATGCCGTGCCAGGACGGGCTTCCCCGTCGGGGGCTCGGGATGGCAAGAGGTCAGGCGCGGATGATGTTGACCAGCGGCAGGCGGGCGAAGGGTTCCAACTGGGCCTCGGTGGCCTGGGAATCGGTGATCAGGGTCCAGCGCCGGGGCAGCGGCGCCCAGAAATTCTGGGTGGCGCGGCCCAGCTTGGAGGAATCGGCCAGCACGTAGACCTCGGCCGCCTGCGCCGCCATCAACTCCTTCAGCGCTATCTGCTCGGGCGTCGCCTCGCACAGGCCGCGCCCGGCCACCACGCCGTCGGCACCCAGGAACACCTTGTCCACCGACAGCCGCCGCAGCACCATCTCGGCCAGCGGTCCGACCACGCCCATGGAGATGGGGCGGACGGTGCCCGCCAGCACCATCAGATCCAGTTCGGCGGCATTGGCCAGCACCGGCACCAGGGCCAGGTTGGAGGTCACCACCCGCAGCCGGCGCCCCGGCAGCAGGCGGCCCAGCGCCCCGGTGGTGGAACCGGCATCCAGCAGCACGCTGTCGCCCTCGGCGACGCGCGACGCAGCCGCCCTGGCGATGGCGTCCTTGGCGGAGCGGTTCAGGTGCTCGCGGGTGGACAGGGTCTGTTCGGGCAGGGCATGGGCCAGCACGGCGCCGCCATAGGTGCGGGTGATCACCCCTTCCTCCGACATCACCGCCAGGTCGCGGCGGATGGTGGAGGCAGAGACCCCGAGGGCGCCGGCAAGGACGTCCACGTCCTCTTCCCCGGTGCCGATCAAGTCGAGAATACGCTGGCGGCGGTGGCTGGTCCTGCTCATGAAGTCCGTTTATTCCGGCCGGGGCGGCGCCAGCGCCACCGCCTGCCGGATGGCCTCCAGCAGGCTGCGCTCGTCGGCCTTGCCAGTCCCGGCGATGTCGAAGGCGGTACCATGATCCACCGAAGTGCGCACCACGGGCAAGCCCACCGTGATATTCACCCCGGCCTCGATGCCCAGCACCTTGACCGGACCGTGGCCCTGGTCGTGATACATGGCCACCACCAGGTCGAAATCGCCGCGCCCGGCGCGGAAGAACAGGGTGTCGGCGGGCAGCGGCCCTTCCACCGCCCAGCCCTTGGCCTGGCAGGCGCGTACCGCCGGGGCGATCTTCTTTTCCTCCTCGCCGTAGCCGAACAGGCCATTCTCGCCGGCATGGGGATTGATGGCGCAGACACCGATGTGGGGATTGCCCAGGCCGGCCTTGACCAGGGTGTCGCGGCCACGGGCGATAGTGCGTTCCACCAGGCCGGGCTCGATGCGGGCGATGGCATCCAGCAGGCCAATATGGGTGGTGACGTGGATCACCCGCAGCTTGGGCGCGGTCAGCATCATGGACACTTCCGGCGTGCCGGTCAGGTGGGCCAGCAGCTCGGTATGGCCGGGATAGCGATGGCCGGCGGCGTGCAGCGCCTCCTTGCTGATGGGGGCGGTGCAGATGGCGTCGGCCTCGCCCTCGACCACCATCTGGCAGGCGCGTTCGATGAAGCGGTAGGCGGCCTCGCCCGCCGCCGCCGACACCAGACCGAAGGGGAGGTCAGCCGGCACCACGTCGAGATCGACCACATCGATCGTTCCAGGGAGGAAGCGCGCCTGGGCGGGGCGGGACAGGACGCGCAGGTCGAGGGTCGAACCGACGATGGTGCCGGCCTGACGCAGCCTGTCGGCATTGCCGACGACCAGGGGTCGGCACGCGGCGTAGACTTCGCCGTGGGCCAGGCTGCGCATGATGATCTCGGGGCCGATGCCGGCCGGATCACCCATGGTGATGGCGATGATGGGGCGGGATGGCATGAAACTCTCCTTCACCTCGTCAGCCGGTCCAGGCAGCGGCGCAGGGTCTGCGCATCGCCGAAGGCGCCGGCCTTGGTGACCACGGGAAGGGCATGCCGGCCCTGGGTGATCCCCAGCGGCACGCCCGGCTCGACCTCCTCGACCAGGCGGATGCCCTGCACTCCCAGGTGGGACAGCAGGGCGCAGGCCGTGTCGCCGCCGGTGGCGACCAGCGCGCCGATGCGGGGCGCCACCGGCTCCACCAGGACGGCCAGCCGCCCGGCCAGTTCGGGACCGCGCGACAGGTCGGGGTTGTCGGTGAGCGCGATCTCCAGCAGCACATTGCCGCCGTCGGCCAGTCCGGCCTCCAATTCGGCCTGAGCCGCCTGCCATTCGGGCGTGTCGGCGCCGGCGAGCAGGGTGTCGGGCACCACCTCCACATGGCGGACCCGCCCCTTCTCCACCAGTTCGCGGGCCTGCAGGCGCGAGGCCTCGGCCAGGCTGCCCACCACGGTGAGCACCCCGCCCTGGCGCGGCGGCAGAACGGGACGGGCGGAGCGGAGCGGGGCGATCCGGGCCGCCAAGGCGGCTGCCAGCCCCGCCGAACCCACCCAGACCGCCTCATCCAGTTGCAGCGACGCTTCCGCCGCCACCTCCAGGTCGGCCACCTGGGTGCAGTCGCACACCACCGCGTCCAGGCCGTCGGCCAGGGCGCGGGCCATCAGGGCCTGCACCGCGCGCGGCCCCTGGCGCACCGCGTCCAGGTCGATGACCATGCCGGTCAGGCCGGCCGAGGCCAGCACGTCGGGCAGATAGGCGCTGGCATAGGTATGGTCGCGCGCCCAGAGCGGCGTCTGTTCCAGCGGCTGCTCGCCCACCAGGACGCGGCCGCCCAGGGTGACCCGCCCGGTGGCCGGGAAGGCCGGGGCGACAATGGCCAGCGGGGCCCGGCCGCCGGTGGCGGCGGCCATGGCCTTGAGCTGGGCGGCCAGTTCGGCGGCGGGCTGGCCGCGCAGGGTGGAGTCAACCTTCTTGTACAGGCGCAGTTCGGGACGCCAGTGGGCGGCCATGGCCGCCAGCTGGCGGGTGGCCGCCGCCGGAGCGGGGAAGCGGCGGCTGTCCACGTCCACCGACAGGACCTCGGCCTGCGCCTCCAGCTTGTCGGCCCAGGCCACCACCGCGTCCATCCCCTGCTTGGCGAAGGTGATGGCGCAATCGGCGGCCCCGGTCAGGTCGTCGGCCAGGATCAGCCAATTGCGGGACATGATCAGGCCTCCTTGGCGGTGCCGGCGGCCGGGGCGACGCCGTCGTCGGGCAGGTCGGCGTTGGCGCCGAAATGCTTGGCGGTCCAGGCGGTCAGCAGCGGCACCAGAATGGCGGTGACCACCACGCACGAGGCCACCAGCATGGTGGCGCTCTGCGCCGCCTCGGTATAGGCCGGGTTGGCGGCGGCGACGATGGCCGGCACGGCCGCCGCGTTCCCCGCCGTCGAGGCGGCGGCGACGCCGGCCACGCCGGTGCCGCCGGTCAGGCGGTCGGCGAAGAACAGGGCGGTGCCGGTGACCACGACCACGGCGACTCCCATGGCCACGCCCAGCAGCCCGGCGGTCCAGACCTTGTGCAGGTCAAGGCCGGCGCCCAGGGCGAAGGCGAAGAACGGGATCATCACCGGCACGGCGCGGCCCAGGAACTCGCGCATGTTCTTGTCCAGATTGCCCAGCAGCATGCCGACGGCGAGCGGCAGGATCGAGCCCACCAGGGTCTGCCAGGGAAAGGCCGACAGGCCGGCCGCGCCCAGGGTGACCATGGTGAGGAAGGGGCCGGATTCCAACGACATGATGGTATAGGCGCCGACATCGCCCGGCTTGCCGTACTGGCCCATCAGCGCCATGTACAGGCCGCCGTTGGTGTCGTTCATGGACGACACGATGGCCAGGGTGGACAGGCCGGCGAACAGGCCGGCGGTGATCGGCGTCTCGCCCAGGAACTGGCCGAAGATGACGCCGCAGACGATGCCGATGGCGACCTTGGTGGCGAACAGGGCGCCGCCCTTCTTGAGGATGTAAGGCGTCGCCTTGATGTCGATGCTGGCGCCCATGCAGACGTAGAACACCGCCAGCACGGTCAGCGCGCCGTTGAACAGGGCGCCGGTGAACGAGCCGAAGAACTTGGGCGTCCCGGGAAAAAACGTGACGATCAGCGAACCGAGCAACAGGGGCACGATCATCATGCCGCCGGGAACGCGCTCGATGGACTGCTTGATGGCGAACTGTCTCATGATCACTCCTCCCCTGAGTTTTGCACGATCTGCGCACATTGAGCGCTCGGCTCAGGTCCGATTGTGGAGAATGATAGTTTAGTTGCGCAAATTGCGCAATGAGAAGGCATTCCTGCGCATAATTTGCGCAATATGAGCAAGGCGGCCACGATTTCGCCACCCTTGTGGCGGCCTGCCGCAGGGGCTACCCTTCGGCCATGACCACGCCCAAGCGCCCCAAGACCGTCCCCATGCCCTCCAAGGAGGAGGTGCTGGAGTTCATCCGCTCCCAGCCCGGCCGCATCGGCAAGCGCGAACTGGCCCGCGCCTTCAACCTGAAAGGCGCCGACAAGATCGGCCTCAAGGCGATCTTGAAGGAACTGGAGGGCGGCGGCCAGATCCAGCGCGGCGCGCATCGGCGCTTCGCCCGCCCCGGCGCCCTGCCCGAGGTGGCGGTGGTCGAGATCGTCGGCACCGATACCGACGGCGAACTGATCGGCCGCCCGCTGGCCTGGGAAGAGGAAGGCCGGCCGCCGCGCATCTTCATGGCGCCGTGGCGCAAGGGCGAGGTGGTCGCCGGCGTGGGCGACCGCGTTCTGACCAAACTGCGCAGGATCAAGGACGACACCTACGAAGGCCGCCCCATCCGCATCGTCGGCGAGGCCAGGGCCCGGGTGCTCGGCGTGTTCGTCGCCATGCCCGACGGCTCGGGCCGGGTGCAGCCGACTTCGCGCAAGGAGAAGTCCGACTACAACGTGCCGCGCGGCGAGACCGGCGGCGCCGAGGAAGGCGAACTGGTCCTGTGCGACCTGCTGCCCGGCCGCTTCTACGGCCTGCGCCAGGTGGCGGTGAAGGAGCGCCTGGGCCGCATGGGCGCGCCCAAGTCGGTGTCGCTGGTGGCCATCCACGCCAACGACATCCCCTTCACCTTCCCCGACGAGGTGATGGCCCAGGCCGAGGCCGCCGGCGCCGCCACCATGGAGCACCGCCTCGACCTGCGCCCCATCCCGCTGGTCACCATCGACGGCGAGGACGCCCGCGACTTCGATGACGCCGTCTTCGCCGAACCGGACCAGGACGCCAGCAACCCCGGCGGCTGGCACTGCATCGTCGCCATCGCCGACGTGTCGTGGTACGTGCGCCCCGGCGATGCCCTCGACCGCGAGGCCTACAAGCGCGGCAATTCGGTCTATTTCCCCGACCGGGTGGTGCCCATGCTGCCCGAGCAATTGTCCAACGGCTGGTGCAGCTTGCGCCCCAACGAGGACCGCGGCTGCCTGGCGGTGCATTTCTGGCTGGACAAGGACGGCAACAAGAAGCGCCACAAATTCGTCCGTGCCATGATGCGCTCGGCCGCCCGGCTGACCTATACCCAGGTGCAGGAGGCCCATGACGGCCGCCCCGACGACCTGACCGGGCCGCTGCTGGAACCGGTGATCAAGCCGCTCTATGCCGCCTGGCACGCCCTGTTCGCCGCCCGCGCCCGGCGCGGCGTGCTGGAACTGGACATCCCCGAGCGCAAGGTGGACATCAGCCCCGACGGCCGGGTGCTGGGCATCAAGCCGCGCCCGCGCTTCGACAGCCACCGGCTGATCGAGGACTTCATGATCCAGGCCAATGTCTGCGCCGCCGAGGAACTGGAGCGGGTGCACAAGCCCTGCATGTACCGCGTCCACGACCAGCCCAGCATCGAGAAGCTGGATTCCTTGCGTGAGTTTCTCTCATCCATGGATCTGTCCCTGCCCAAGGGCCAGGTGCTGAAGCCCGGCCAGTTCAACCTGATCCTGGAGAAGGTCAAGGACACCCCCAACGAGACCCTGGTCAACGAGGTGGTGCTGCGCAGCCAGGCCCAGGCCGCCTACAGCCCCGAGAACCTCGGCCATTTCGGCCTGGGGCTGGCGCGCTACGCCCATTTCACCTCGCCCATCCGCCGCTATGCCGACCTGCTGGTGCACCGCGCCCTGGTGTCGGGGCTGCGCCTGGGCGATGGCGGGTTGCCGCCCGACTGCCTGCCCGACTTCCCGGAATGGGGCGAGCACATCTCGGCCACCGAGCGACGCGCCGCCACCGCCGAGCGCGAGGCGGTGGACCGCTACGTCACCGCCTTCCTGGCCGACCGCGTCGGCGCCAGCTTCCAGGCCAAGGTCTCGGGCGTCACCCGCTTCGGCCTGTTCGTCAGCCTGCTGGAAACCGGCGCCGACGGCCTGGTGCCGGTAAGCACCCTGCCCGAGGACTTCTACGAACATGACGAGGTGCACCACGCCCTCATCGGCAAGCGCACCCGCCGCCAGTTCCAATTAGGACAATTGCTCGACGTGGTGCTGCACGAGGCCAACCAGCTGACCGGCTCCATGCTGTTCCGCCTGGAGGAAAGCGAACCCGCCCGCCCCGGCGGCGCGCGCCCGCGCGCGCGCCTGGCCAAGCCGGAGACGAAAGGCGGCAAGGGAGGCTTCAGGGGGCGTGGGCGGCGATAACCGCCCCTTCCAAGAATTAAACCTCTCTTAACACAATGCCCCTTTCGCGTCGGGCTGCCCATCTGCGCGGCATTTTCTAAACCCGTGGTCTGCGTCGGACCAACGCGACTTCCCATTTACTTTCCACCCCCAAAGAGGTAAGTGAAAAGACTGGTCCTCAGCGGTGCGCCTCAGGCATGATCACTTCGCATACTGCTTAGGACATACCTCGGGTGACAGCTTTGAAGCGTAATGCCGTAGCACGTTGGACCATCGCCGCCTCGCTGTTCGTCGCCGGGTCCTGTGCCCCGGTGAGCCAGGGATTGCTGGCCAATCCGCAGGCCCCTTACGACACCGCCGAGGCGGAGAAGACCCTCACCTTCGGCTACACCTCCATCGTGGAGCGTCACCTGGACCGGGTGCATGCCGCCTCGGTGGCGCTGGAAGGCATGCGCGGCCTGGCCGCCATCGACCCCGAGATCGGCGTGCAGCGCCTGGACGGCAAGCTGCTGCTGACCGCATCGGACCACGTGGCCGCCGAATACCCGGCGCCCGCCGAGGACGACGTGCGCGGCTGGGCGCGGCTGACCGTCACCGTGGCGCTGGAGGCGCGCGGCCTGTCGGCCAAGATGCAGGAAGCCGACCTGGAAAAGGTCTATGAGGTGGTGTTCGACGCCACCCTGGCCAAGCTGGACCTGTTCTCGCGCTATGCCGGCGCCAAGGAGGCGCGCGAGCACCGCGCCAGCCGAAACGGCTTCGGCGGCATCGGCATCAAGTTCGATCTGGTGGACGGCGAATCCAAGGTCACCGAGGTGATGGAGGAGACCCCCGCCGCCGCCAGCGGCCTGCAGGCGGGCGACATCATCACCCATATCGAAGGCGAATCCCTCGCCGGCATGAGCAAGGACGACATCTCCAAGCGCCTGCGCGGCCCGGTCTCCAGCAGCCTGAGCCTGAGCGTGCGGCGCGGCTTCAAGCCCATGGAGGTGAGCCTGCGGCGCGGCCTGATCGTGCCGCCCACGGTGACCGCCCAACTGAAGGACGGCGTCGGCGAATTCAAGATCACCAGCTTCAACCAGCGCACCACCCAAAGCCTGAAGCAGGAACTGGAGCACCTGACCGCCCGCAACGGCGCCCCCTGAAGGGAGTGGTGCTGGACATGCGCGGCAATCCCGGCGGCCTGCTGGATCAGGCGGTGGGGGTGTCCGATCTGTTCATGAAGGACGGCCCCATCGTCAACACCAAGGGTCGCTCACCACTCGCCAGCCAGTCCTACGAGGCCCGCGAGGGCGACATGGGCGAGGACCTGCCGGTGGTGGTTCTGGTGGACGGCAAGTCGGCCTCGGCCGCCGAGATCGTCACCGCCGCCCTGCAGGATGCCGGCCGCGCCGTGGTGATCGGCACCAATTCCTACGGCAAGGGCACGGTGCAGACGGTGATCCAGTTGCCCAACGACGGCGAGATGACACTGACCTGGTCGCGCTTCCACACGCCGTCGGGCTATGCCCTGCATGGCCTGGGGGTGCTGCCCACCCTGTGCACCTCGGACGAGACCGCCACCACCGCCGGCCTGATGGAGGGCGTCGTCCATGCCGCCATGCCGGCGCCGGTGACCGCCAACCTGAACCTGTGGCGCCATGCGCGGCTGGACGAGACCGACCTGCGCAAGCAGCTGCGCGCCACCTGCCCGTCGGCCAAGCACGGCGACGCCAAGCTGGACCTCGACCTGGCCGAGACGCTGCTGCGCGACCAGACCCTGTACCGCAGCGCGCTGACCCTGTCCGCTCCCGGTGCGACACCGGCCGCGGCCCAGGCGGTCGATCCCCTCGACGTGGCCGTGCGCCAGATCCAGCACTGACCGCCACCACTGACAGTTGACGCTTCCGGGCGGTTGAGGCAGAGTCCGCGCCGCCCGGGGCAGCTCGCCCCGGCGACGGGAGGGGCGCCCGCCCTATGGGGACGGCGCGGCCGGGATTTGATGGGCGATAGCGGCATCACAGTGGAAGGCGTGCTGGAATCGGTGGTCCGCATCACCGAGCAGCGCAGCCGGGAAACCTTGGAACAATGTCTGGTGACGGCACTGGGAGAGCTGGCCGGCATCACTGTCGTCACCATCGCCCGCCCGCTCCGGCGCAGCAGCGGCACGGTGGTCGAGATTCTTGCCCACAGCACCCCTGAGGGCATGTCGGCGGGCGGGATGCCCTGCGCCCCCTTGGGCGACTTCCCGCTGATGGCCCGCGCCCTGGCCGATGGCCGCGATACCGTCGCCCCGCTGCCCGACGGCGGCGAGCGCCGCTGCCTGCCGGTGCTGGACGGCGACGACGTGGTGGCCTTCCTGGTGGTGGACAGCGTGGACCGGCTGGCCGCCTCGGAAGCGGTGGTGCGCGCCTTCCTGGCCGTCTATCGCAACTTCCTGGCCATCCTGCGCGACTCCGAACGCGACACCCTGACCGGGCTGAAGAACCGCAAGACCTTCGACGACAACATCACCCGCGCCATCGCCCAGACCCGCGCCGCCATGCCCTGCCGCGACGAGCGCCGGTGCCATCAGGATGACGAGCACCACTGGCTGGGCATCGTCGACATCGACCATTTCAAGCGCATCAACGACACCTACGGCCACGCCTTCGGCGACGAGGTCCTGCTGCTGTTCGCCGCCCTCATGCGCAAGGTGTTCCGCGCCGAGGACCTGCTGTTCCGTTTCGGCGGCGAGGAATTCGTCGTGGTGCTGGCGCCCACCGTGGCCGCCAAGGCCCGCCAGACCTTCGAGCGCCTACGCGAGGCGGTGGAGCACTTCCACTTCCCCCAGGTGGGCCGGGTGACCACCAGCGTGGGCTTCGTCCGCATCGATCCCGACGACATTCCCGCCACCGTGGTGGGACAGGCCGACGAGGCGCTGTACTGGGCCAAGCGGCACGGCCGCAACCGGGTGTGCTGGTACGACGACCTGCTGGCCGCCGGCGAGCTGAAGCGGCACGACACCGAGGGCGGAGCCGAGCTTTTCTAACTACCGCTTGACTCCTGCCGCCAGATCAGTATCTTCCGCCCCCTACGTTTCATACAAGCACCAACGATTTCGGGATTTTCGCCATGGCCAAGCCTGCCACCATCCTCATCAAGCTGCTTAGCTCCGCGGGTACGGGCTACTTCTACGTGGCGAAGAAGAACCCGCGCAAGACCACCGAGAAGCTGAAGTTCCGCAAGTACGACCCCGTCGTGCGCAAGCACGTCGAGTTCAACGAAGCCAAGATCAAGTAAGGCTTCCTTTCGGACGCTTCCGAAACGTTCGGCGCCCGCCCGGGGACACCTGGGCGGGCGCTGTGCTTTTGGGTCTTCGCAGGCATGGCCGGATCGCCTACCTAAAAGCAAAAGCTCGTCATCCCGAGCAAAGCGAGGGATCTCATCCTGGCGCGTCTTTGCCAGGACTGACGCGGCGCGCCAGACGGGGATCCCTCGTCGCACGCTCCTCGGGATGACACGGGAAACTCAAACCGGAGAGCCGTGGGTCAAGGCCGTCCGCGATGGGTGAGCAATGAGGGCCGCCGCGCCCTCAGGCCAGGAACCGGCCCACGGTCTGGAGGAAATTGGCCACCGAGATGGGCTTGGCGATGTAGCCCTCGCAGCCACCCTCGCGGATCTTCTCTTCGTCGCCCTTCATGGCGAAGGCGGTGACGGCGATGACCGGGATGGCCTTCAGGCTCGGCGTCTTCCTTCAGCATCTTGGTGATCTCCAGGCCGGAGATCTCGGGCAGTTGGATGTCCATGAGGATCAAATCGGGACGATGGGTGCGCGCCAGATCGATGGCCTCGCGGCCGTCCTTGGTCTGGAGGGTACCGTAGCCGTTGGCCTGCAGCAGATCGTTGAACAACTTCATATTGAGGTCGTTGTCTTCGACGATCAGAACGGTCTTGGCCATAACATCCCCTGGCATTGGCGGGCGCCTGAACGCGCGGATGCGCCACCCCTGAAGCGCGCCCTTATCATGCTTGGCATCATCGTCAATTTGACCGGGTGAGTCAAACCAAGCCGGTCAGCGGCGCCGCGCCAACCCGGCCGCCGCCAGCACCAGCCAGCCCAGCATGAGCGACATTCCGCCGGCCGGCGTGACCATGGGGACGGGCAGCGGCGAGCCGGTCAAGGCGCGCAGGTAAAGGGAGCCGGAGAACAGGATCAGGCCGGCCAGGAACAACGCCGCCGCGCCATGGGCAAGACGGCGTCCCTCGGCGGCCAGGCGATCGGCGGCCAGCAGCGCCAGGGCATGCAGCAGCTGGTAGCGCGACGCCTGCTCGGCCAATCCCTGCAGATAGGAATCGCTGGCCAAGCCGTGGGCGGCATAGGCGCCCAGGCCCACCGCCAGCATGCCGTTCAGCCCGGCCAGCACCACCCATGCCCGCATCGCTTCCTCCTCGCCAAATTCGCCTCAGGCGCGGCTAGATTAGGGAAGCTGCGGACAAGGCGCCAGGGCTCAGTTCCGGAGGGGTTTCTTGTAGGTATCGGCCGCCCCACCCAGCTTGATGGCCTGGTCCACCGTGGCGGTGGCGGCGATGCGGCTGGACAGCGGCTCGGGCGGCGGCGGGGCCGGCGCGCGGGCGGTCACCGGCACCGCCGGCTTGGCCGGACGGGCCTCGGGGGGGGAACCGGCGCGGCGGCCGGAGCGGCCGGCTTCGCCGCAGCGCGGCTCTCGGGCGCGGGCGCGACGGCGGCACTGCGGTGGGATACCACGGCCGGAGCGGCCGGCACCGGCGCGGCAAGCTCCGGTTCGGCGGCGGGGACCGGCGCCGACGCGGGGACGGGCTGCACCAGCCTGGGCTGCTCGGATTTGGCCTTGGGGCCTTCGGGGTTGGCGTCAGATGCGTCCCGTGCCCGGCCCTCCTCGCGGCGGAGGTCCTCGGCGGTACGCGGCGGCCCCAGGCCGGCGCGGACGAAATCTCCCACCGCTCCCAGCCAGTCGTTGCCCTGCTCCTCGGCGGCGGCGGGGGTGCTGAACGCGACCGCCGCCAACAGCGCCAATCCTATGCGCTTGTGCATGCGAACCATGCCCGAAGTCTAGCAGAGCGGCCTATTTGAAAACCACGGTTTTCGAACCATTCAACAAGACGCGGTGCTCCACGTGCCAGCGCACGGCGCGGCCCAGCACCAGGTTCTCGATGTCGCGGCCGATGGCCACCAGGTCGTCGGGCGTGTGGGTGTGGTCCACCCGCTCCACCGACTGCTCGATGATCGGCCCCTCGTCCAGGTCGGGGGTGACGTAATGGGCGGTGGCGCCGATGATCTTGACGCCGCGCGCATGGGCTTGGTGATAGGGCTTGGCGCCCTTGAAGCTGGGCAGGAACGAGTGATGGATGTTGATGGCGCGGCCCTGCAGGCGGGTGCACATGTCGTGCGACAGAATCTGCATGTAGCGGGCCAACACCACCAGATCGGTATCGACGCGCTCGATCAGCTCCATCACGCGGGCTTCCTGACCGGCCTTGTCGTGCTTGTCCACCGCCAGGTAATGATACGGGATGCCGTGCCATTCGACGATGGACCGCATCTCCGGGTGGTTGGAGATCACCGCCGGAATCTCGATGTTCAGCTGGCCGGTGTGGTAGCGGTGCAGCAGGTCCACCAGGCAATGGCCGAACTTGGACACCATGATCACCACGCGCGGCTTCTGCGCCTGGTCGGCCAGGGTCCAGATCATCTGGAAGCGCTCGGCGACCATGGCGAACAGCTTCTCGAACTCGGCGCGCGGCGGGGTCAGGGCGCCCGCAGCGAAGACGATGCGGCAAAAGAAGCGCCGGCTCAGCGGATCGCCATACTGGGCGGCCTCGGTGATGAAGCAATCGTGCTGGGTCAGGAAGCCGGATACCGCGGCGACGATGCCCACGGTGTCGGGGCAGGTGATGGTAAGCACGAAAGTATGTTTGTCGGCCATTCGATCCCTCCTGAACCCCCGCTTGATAGCTGAGCGCGCGGCCTTCGCCAAGGCGGCAAACGCCCGCTTGCCTTTTTTCCGATAATCGCCCATGGTCCGCGGGTCGCGGCCGCCCCGTTCCGGCAAGCCTATGGGGGCGGCCCTTCCCGGTCGCGCGTTTGCCGCCGCCCACCACCTGTCCTAGAGTGGGCAACACCGTTTCCGACGGCCGGTATCCCCGAGTCCACGTCGAGGTATCCCGATGATCACCGTCTATTACAAGTCCGGCACCGCGCAGTGGAAGTACGAGCTCGACGAAGCCGAGCACGCCTACATCATCAAGAACCTGCTCGAGGACAATCCGGACATCGAAGAGATGTTCGACGATTCGCTGGAAATCCTGCGCGACGTCGCCGCGCTGGACGAGGACGAGATGGACGAGGACGACCAGATCGACCAGACCATCGCCGTGGCCTTCCTGTGGCACTACTTCAACCACCTGTCCAAGGCGGAAGAGCGCATCCAGGGCGACATCGCGGTGATCGAGGAAGAGGATGGCGTCGGCGTCACCGTCCTGCCGGCCACCGACGTCATCGAGGAATAGGGCTCAGCCCACCGTCTGACGATAAGTCTCGGCCAGGCGGGCATCCGTTTCACGGTCCACCAGGGCGGAGATGGCAGCCAGCAGGCCCATCTCCTCCTTCTGAATGTGGAAAATCTCCCGTTCCACCAGTTCCGCGCCGGCATCGCGGAAATCCCGCCAGCCCTGCTCGTCGAAACCGTCCTTGGCCGCTGCGGCCGCCAGTTCGGCCACCTGCACCGCCAGCGGCAGGATGGCGCGATGCTCGTAGGTCAGCATCATGACGATGCCGGTCTCGCCGCGTTCGGTGAAGACCGGGAACAGGTGGTTCTCCTCGAAACCGAAATGGCTTTCCACCTCCTCGCGCAGGGTCTTGGACAGGCGCATCAGGAAAGCGGCGGCCTCCTCGTTCACCGCCGGCAGCGAGCGGTGGCGCCCCAGGAATTCTTCCAGCGCCTGCAGGGTCTCGATGGTGGCCATGTGGTCTTCGTGCAGCAAGGCACCGGTCTGGCTTTGGCTCAGCATGTCTGGGTTCCTTGGGGTTGAGGGGTGGCGCGGAAATGGGCGCGGGCGCGCGCCAGCACGGTCAGGGCGAAAGAGGCAAAGGCGATCGAGCCGGCCAGCCCGGCGCCAGCGCCGGCCTGAACCAGGGGAACGAAGCCGGCGAGCAGACCGGCCGCCACGAGGGCGAGGGCAAGGGCGTGCAGCACCGCATGGACCAGCAGGGGGCGTTCGGCCACCAGCTTGGACATGAGCAGCGGCTTGGCCCCGCCGGCGCCGGAATGCATGGAAATCAGGAACGGCATGATCCGCTGCAGGATCCCGGTGACGAAGGTCAGCAGCCAGCCGAACACCAGCACCCAGCCCCACAGCGGCGCCGTCAGCTCGGGCGCGCCGCCCAGCGCCAGCGCCAGGCCGAGCACCACGCTGACCGGCAACAGCACCCAGGCCAGCCAGACCTGGCGGAAGAACGGCTCCAGCCGCTTGCGCATGCGGGTCTTCAGGGCGGCCAGCAGGGCACGCAGATGCTGGCCGATGGCGACCAGGGCCACCACGCCGCCCAGCGCCGCCACCACGCCCGCGCCGAAGGCCGCGCCGCCGGCCGCCAGGGCCAGCGCGACCGCCGACAGCAGGGCGGTGCGGCGCCCGACCGGATCGGGCACCCCTTGCGACAACACGAACATGGGCACCAGCACATAGGAGAAGCCCATGGCCAGACTACCCATGAAGCCATAGCCGGCCAGCACCGCATGGGCGGCGGCCACCGGGCCGCGCTGGGGCAGGAAACCGCCATCCACGTCCACCACCAGGGTCAGACCCAGGGCGGCCAGGGCAGCCAGGGCGGCCAGCGCCAGCCAGGCATGCAGGGTCACGCCGGGCAGGTCGCCGACCTGACGCAGGTTGCGCCCCACCAGCACGGCGAACAGGGCGAGGCCCCCCACCACCAGGGCGCCCCCCGCCTGCATGACCCAGCCGAGCTCGGCCGCCATGCCGGCCGCCAGCGCCACCACGCCCGGCGTATAGAGCCACCAGGTCAGCCGGCAGGCCCATGGCGGCCCCAGCGGCCGACGGGTGGCCACGGGCAGCAGTTGGAACGCCGCGCCCATGGCGGTCATGGCCAGCACGCCCAGGGTGATCAGATGCAGGCCGGCCAAGCCGAAGCCCAACCCGCCGAGGAAGCCCGGCAGAGTATCGGCCCCGGCCAGCAGGGCGGCCCAGCCGGCCACATGCAGGATGACGGCGGTGGCGAAGAAGCGGAACGGCACCGACAGCGGCAGCAGGCGATCCTGCGCCCCCATCATGAGCGCGCTCGGCATCATGGGGCGCCGCGCTCCAGCCACAAGCGCACATTGGCGAATTCCTCGCTCATGCGCGCCACCGACCAGCCGCGTTCGGCCAGTTCGGGAAACAGGTATTGGGGGACACGCTCGTGGTGGACCACCACCGTCGTGCCGTCCTTATTGGCCTCCAGCAGGGCGAGGATGGCGAGCATGGGCTGGGGCGGCGGCAGCTTGCGCACGTCGATGTGCAGGCCGTCGTCCTCGCGCCAGGTCATGGCGCCCTCGGGGCTCACGGCCACCTCGGCGTCGCGTTCCCAGTCCTGGCCGCCATTGAGGTGGAAGAACACCCGCCAGTGGCCCGGCCCGAGATTGCGGCCGTAGGAGGAGAAGCCGCGCGCCGCCAGGATGCGCCGCAGCGGCGAGGGATTGAACGGTGCGTCCACCACCAGGATTCCGCCGAACTCCACCCGGTCGGCGGCCTCCATCAGAGCCATCAGCGGATCTTCACCGGCGGCCAGCAGCGGCCGCACGTCCAGCGGCGCCACCTCCAGCGCCAGGGCCAGCCATTCCGGCGGCCCGGCCTGCGGTTGGGTGCCAGCATTCCCGGTCTGGTCGTTCATGGCAAACTCCCTATTTGCCAACAACCTGACAGGTCGCGCAAAAGGCGCCCTTGACGTTCGACAAGAAGCGCCGGGGAGCTAAGCCTACTCGCCACTCTCCTGCACCAGCCGGCGCAGGGCGTCCAGGTCGGTCAGCACCACCTCGCGCCCGTGGCTTTCCACCCCCACCGCCTTCAGCCGGCCAAGGGCGCGCGACAGGGATTCAGGGGCAATGCCGATGCGGCTGGCCAGCACCGCCTTGGTCAGCGGCAGGCGCACCTGGGCCGAACCCTCCTGCCCTTTCGCCAGGGCAAGCAGGAACGAGGCCAGGCGCTGGCCGGGCGACTTGCTCTTCAGTTCGGTGATCTCGTGGATCAGCCGGGTCTGCCAGCGGGCCAGGCCCGACAGCAGGTGGAAGGCCAGCCTGCGGTGCTCGCCCAGACGGCGGAGGAACGGCGCGGCGGGGATGTGCACCAGCCTCGACCCGGCCACCACCTCGCAATTCAGCGGGAACTTGCCCGACGAGAACATGGCTGCCTCGGCGAAGGTGGCGATGGGATCGAACACCTCGATGATGGACTGGTCGCCGGTCTCGGTCAGGGCGAACAGGTTGACGCGCCCTTCCAGCACCACGAAGAAGCGGTCGGCGGAATCACCCTGGCTGAACAGCAGGCCGGTATCGGCGTAGGACACCGCCTGCGCCGGTTCCAGCAGCAACGACAGGTCATCACGGCCCAGCGCCGCGAACAACGGGGCACGGGCACACAGGTCGAAATCGGCGGCGGACAATCCGGCCATGGTCTTACCCCATATCGTCTTCGACGCAGAATTCGCGCAGGCGTTCCACGTCGGCAATGACCACGGTGTTGTCGGGCAGCGACTCCACCCCCAGCTTGGCCAGCTTGCCCAAGGCGCGCGACAGGCTTTCCGGCTTCATCCCCAGTTCGTCGGCCACCAGCCGCTTGTCGTAGGGGAAGCGCAGGGTCGCCTGCCCCTCCTCGGCCTCCACCTGGGACAGCAGGAAGCTGCCCAGCCGCTGGGCGGTGGTCTTCAGCTTCAGTTCGGCGATCTGGCGCACCAGCATGCGCAGCCGGAACGACATGGTCGACAGCATGTGGGTGATGATGTCGAAGCGCGCTTCCAGCTTGGCCAGGAACGACCGGGCCGGGATCGCCAGCACGGTGGCCGAGGTCAGAACCCGGGCACCCATCAGGAAATGACCGTCCCCGAACAAGGCGGCATCGCCCAGCACCATGCCCTTGCGCGCCACCTCGACCACCGAGCGGCGGCCGTCCACGTCCACCGACAACTCCACATGGCCGTCCATGACCACGTAGAAGCACTCCACCGCGTCGCCCTGGCTGTAGAGCTGGTGCTCGTGCCCCAGCGGGACCAACTCGGCCCCGGCCACGAGGTCGCGGATGTCGGCTTCCAGCAGCCCCGAGAACAGCGGGGTGAACTGCAATTGCAACAGTACGCCCTTGTCGGGCGGCGGAACGGCTTCGGACATAACAGGTTTCCTTGATACCCGTTAGAACCTAAGCCAAGCACCGCCGCCCGCCAAGCCCTACTGCGCGCCAAAATTCCAGATCGGCACGTTGGGGGCCACCACCGACGGCAAAGTGGGCGCCGTGGGCGGGGTGGGCCAGGTGAACCCGCCCGGGCTCGGCGACGGCGTGGAGGGGGTTGCCGGCCCGTTGCCGGGCAGGGTGGGCACCCCGCCGAGCATGGGTGGATTGCTGAACGAAGCGGGCATTTCCTCGCGCCCGCCCGTCAGGGCCGGCAGCATCCCATCCATCGCCGGCGGCTTGGCCGCGGTGATGGCGCCCAGCGGATCCAGGTCGCTGTCCGCCGGCTTGCCCTCGCTGCGGCCATCCAACTGGCCGCCTTCCAGCGCCGCCAGCGGATCGTCGCCCGACATGCGCGCGACGCACATGTCGAAAGCCGGGCTGCCCATCCGGTAACCGGCATTGATGCAGGTCTCGGCGGTACCCCGCCCCGCCGCCCAGGCGGTCCCCAGCGTGGCCGCCAACACCATCAGCGCCGTGGGCGCCAGAACGCTCATCCGCATGGCCGCCTCCCTGTCCGCGTTGGTCCATGCGCCATTATCGCGCCAGGCGGGGCGGCATAGGTCGGGGCAAACGGCCATAGCCGTTAGGAACCGCGCCCCCGGGAACCACCCGACGGACGGCCGTCGCCGCCGGGGCCCAGCGTGTCGGCCATGGAGGCCCCGCGCTGCCCCATGGGCCGTTCCGGCCCGATGGTGGTGTCGCGGGCGGTCTGGTGCTCCATCTCGGCGTCGAGCAGGGCGCCCAGCAGCACCACGAAACTGGTGAGCTGGAACCACAGCAGGGTCACCGCCACCGCCGCCATGGACCCGTAGGTCTTATTGAAATCGCCGAAGCGGGAGGCATAGAGCGAGAACAGGCCCGACCCCACCAGCCACAGCACCGTCGCCAGCACCGCGCCCCAGGTGACCCAGCGCCAGCGCGGCCGGTCCCGCGACGGCGCGTAGCGGTAGACGATGCTCAGCCCCACCAGCACGAAGACCGCCAGCAGCGGCCAGCGCAACGCCGACAGCAGGGATTTCACCCCATTGCCTATCGGCAGGATCGACAGCAGGGGCGGCACCGCCGCCACCATGGTCAGCGCCACCAGCCCGAACACGATGGCGCCCAGCGTCAGCCCCAGAGAGGTGGCGTTGAGGGTGAAGAAGCCGCGTTTCTCCTCTTCGCCATAGACGATGTTGAGACCCGAGATCAACCCCTTGACTCCCTTGGTCGCCCCCCACAGGGCCACCGCCAGCGACACCAGCAACGAAACGCCCAGCGCCCCTCCCGAGGCGCTGGCCAAGCCGTTCATCTGCTCGCCCACCAGGCGGGCGACATCGCCGGGCAGGAAGCCCGACAGCACATCCAACTGCCGCTGCACCTGATCGGGGTCGGCGATCAGGCCGTACAGCGAAATGGCGGCGGCCAGGGCGGGAAACAGCGCGAAGAACTCGTTGAAGGCGATGCCGGCCGAGATGACCGACAGCTCATATCGGCTGATGTCACCCCACATACGGCGCAGGATGTCGAGCCAGCCCGGCTTGGAAATGTCCCGTGGACGCTCGGCCCCGCGTCCACGGGTGTCCGCATGGATAGCCATGGCTTTAATGGGTCATGCGCGATGGCGACCCGGCCTCCTGGGGCGACCCGGTCTCCTGACGCAGCGTACGTTCGGCCTCGTCCTTGCCGGCCTGGACCGCCCGCTCGGCCACCCTGGAGGCCTTTTCCGCCAGTTCGCCGCCGGTCTGCCGGGCCTGCCGCGCCAACTCGCCCCCGGCACCGCCCAACGTTTCCTCTTCGGTGCGGCTGCGGGGCAGCAAGGCACCCATCGCCGCCCCCGCCATCAGAGCCAGCGCGGCCATGGTGAGCGGATGGTCCTGGTAGGCACCACGGGTGCGGTCGGCGACGGTTGTCGCCGACGAGCGGGCCTGGCGCCCCCAATCCGATACCCGCCCACGGGTCCGCTGGGCGGCGGCACGCAGGCTTCGGCCGGCCTGCTGCCCCCTCCTCGCCGGCGGCGTATTCGGTCGTGCCGACGGTGCCATAGGCCGGGCTTTCCACGCCGGGGGCGTAACCGGTGTCCTCCTCGGCGCCCCAGGTGGGGGAAATCCCCTCCATGCTTTCATAGGAACCCTGGGCGACGGCCCCGCGAGAACGGCCGCCGGTCGCCGCCGTTACCGCCATCCAGCCGATGCCGAGACCGATCAGCGCCAGGGGCACCGGGTTGTCGCGCACCATTTCGGCGACGCGGGAGCGGTCACTGAGGAACTCACGCATGGTATCCACCGCCTGATCCATGATTTGTTGGGGAGAAAGCTTGCGTTCGATCGCGGTCAGGGTGTCGGTCATCGAGCCCCTGGTACGCGCAATCTCATCCTCGATGTCCTCGGTGGTCATCGTATCTGCTCCTTGGCCCAGCGTGTGTTGTCCCTCAGCGAATCCATGGTCCGACGTGGCGTCAGGTTGTTGGTGCGGACGTTGTCCAGGCCGCGGACCAGCACCACCACGCCCACCAACCCCACCGCCACGCCGACGATCAGGGCCGCCAGCCACGGCTGCACCACCAGCGCCAGCGCCAGGATGCCGGCGGCGGTCAGGGCGCCCAGCGCCAGCAGCAGCAGAACCCCGCCGATGGCGATTTCGGTGGCGCCGCGCCCCGCCTGGCGGGCCTTGTCGGACAGCTCCGCCCGGGCCAACCGGATTTCCTGGTGGAACAGGCTGGCGGTGTCTTGGGTGAGTTTATTGAACAGCGAAGTGAGCGGACGGTCGGAAATGATGTCGGCCATGTCACGCCTCCCCGCCGCCGGGCGCCGAACCGCCGGAAGCAGAACTGATGGGGCGCGTCGTCGCCGTGGTGGCCGGGAAGACCCCGGCTTCCGTACTGGTGCCGGATCCCACCGCCGACGATGCCGCCAGCCGCCGCCCATAATCGGCGGAACGGCCGCGGCCGCTGGGCGGCGAGGCGTTCTTGATCGCCCGCGCCACCAGGAAACCGACCGCCATGGCCCCGCCGATGCACCAGGCGGGTTGCCGGCGGGCCAGCCCCTCGGCCTCCTCCAACACGTCGGACAGTGTGGAGCCGCGCAGGTAGCCGGCGAACTGATCCAGCCGATCCGCCGCCATATCGGTGTAGCGCCCCATGCTCTCGTTCTCCATCTTCAGGTCGCCTGCCGCCCGGTGCAGGGCGCCGGCCATGCCGCGCACCGCCTCGACGGCGCGCTGGCGCTGCGCCTCGGCGGCGTCGAGCATCTTGGTCTTGGCGTCGGCCAAGGCCCGCTCGCCGCCCGCACGGATGGTATTGGACGCCGAGCGCGCCGCCGCCGCGGCGTCATCGGCGGCAGAGCCGCTCAGCGGGTTGGTGGTGGTCTCGGCCATAACTCTTTCCTCCTTGCATCAGCGGGTCGGTCGCACCGGGACAACAGGAACGAGGCCCCCGAGTTCCCGCGCCGCGCGCCGCACCGGCGTCACGGACGCCGCGCCGTCACCCGCGTCGATTCCACCGTGGCCACCGGGACGAAGCCGAAGAAGCCCGCGGCCACCGCCAGCACGGCATGCAGCCAGACGTTATGGCCGTACAGCGGCACCAACCCGAACAAGGTATTCACCGCCGGAATCAGTCCCAGCACCACCAGCACCGCATAGGCAACGGCGACCACCTGGGCATAGAGGCGCGAGGCGGCGAAATCGCGCCACACCACCACGCCCCATACGCCAAAGGCGAGGTGAACCAGATTGTGCAGGGCATTGACGGCGAACAGGCCGAACAGCCGGCCGTGGGTCATGCCCTCCATTCCCATCCCTGCGGGATCGCCCGAGGGGGAAACCAGCCCGGGAACGAAGCCCAGGATGCCGGCGGCCAGGAATCCGATGCCCAAGACCAGGGCGAAGGTGCGTGTCTTCATGGCGGCTCTCCGTTCAGGGGTTCACCATCGGACTATTTCTGCTGCTCCAGATAGGCGATCACGTTGGCACGGTCCTCGGGCTTCTTCAGGCCGGCGAAGGCCATCTTGTTGCCGACCACTACCGTCTTGGGCTCGGCCAGGTACTTGTCCAGGGTTTCCGCAGTCCACGTGATGCCCGAGTTCTTCATGGCCGGGGAATAGTTGAACCCTTCCACCGAGCCCGCCTTGCGGCCGACCACGCCATGCAGGGACGGCCCCACCCGGTTCTGCCCGGCCTGCACCGTGTGGCAGGCCTTGCACTGGTTGAACACCTTCTCGCCAGCAGCCGCGTCGCCCGCCGCCTGCGCCAGAGTCGGAACCGAAGTCAGAAGGGCTGCCGGCACTGCCGCCATCAGCCATGCGCGCACCATCATGGTGGATCCTCCCGCAGGTCTTCACTGTCCTGCCCTAACAGACCGACCAACCATCTGGTTCCGATGACGGGATGCTTGCTTTTCGCCGCCATCGGGCGAAGATGCCCGCCGACCCGCCATGGAGCCCGCAAAGTGACCGCCAAGACCCGCGACCTGCCCATCGGAGTATTCGATTCGGGGGTCGGCGGCCTGACGGTGCTGAAGGCCCTGCGCGAGCGGCTGCCGCGCGAATCGCTGGTGTACCTGGGCGACACCGCCCGCCTGCCCTACGGCACCAAGAGCGCGGCGGCGGTCAGCCATTACGCCGTGCAGGCCACCCACGCCCTGGTGGCCACCGGCATCAAGGCCCTGGTGGTGGCCGACAACACCTCGTCGGCCCATGCCCTGGAAACCCTGCGGGCGGAATTTCGCGGCTTGCCGGTCATCGGTGTGATCGAGCCCGGCGCTGCCGCCGCCGGCCACGCCAGCGCCGCCGGCCGTATCGCCGTCATCGCCACCGAGAGCACCGTGCAGGCGGGCACCTACCCCCGCGCCGTACTGCATTCCCGCCCCGGCGCCCAGGTGTTGTCGCAGGCCTGCCCGCTGTTCGTCTCGATGGTGGAGGAAGGCATGGTGGACGGCCCCATCGCCGAGCAGATCGCACGCCATTACCTGGCGTCGCTGTTCCTCGACCCGCCGCAGCAGCAGCGTTACGACTGCCTGTTGCTGGGATGCACCCACTTCCCGGCGCTGGAGCCCATGCTGCGGCGGATCCTCGGTCCCGACGTGGCCATCGTGGACTCGGCCACCACCTCGGCCAGCGCGGTCGAGGACCTGCTGGTCCACCGTCGGCTCGCCACCCATCGCGACCAGGGCAGCGTGCGCTACATGGCCACCGACGCACCCGAACGCTTCGCCCGCGTGGCCGGGGTCTTCGTGTCCTGGCCGCTGACCGCCGCAGAGGTCGAACTGATCGATATCGGTTGAGTTCGGCGGCGGGTCGCGGGAACCGGCGCGGCGCCCCGCCGTTCACCCTTCCGCAAGGCAAGCGGAGGTTTCCCCATGGCTTTCATCGGCGCCATCATCATCGGATTGCTGGCCGGCATCGTCGCCAAGCTGCTGATGCCCGGCCGCGATCCCGGCGGCTTCATCGTCACCATCCTGCTGGGCATCGCCGGCGCCCTGGTGGCCACCTGGCTGGGCCGCGCCGTCGGCTGGTACGGGGCCGACCAGTCGGCCGGCTTCATCGGCGCCGTGGTCGGCGCCGTGGTCATCCTGGCCATCTACCGGGTGGCGGTGGGACGCCGGCGCACCGACTAGGCGCGGCCTCCCCGCAACGGATCAGCCCTGGAGCGCCTTCAGCTGGGCGCGCGCCTCGGTGAGCTTGGCGTGGAGGTCGTAGCACTTCTGCGCCACCGCCGGGATATTCTCCCAGTTGACCGGCAGTTCCTCGGACAGGTCGTGCAGGTCCATCTTGGCCTGGGTGGCCTGGGTCGACAGCTTCTTGATCTCGGCTTTCAGGGTGTCGATGTCGCTCATGACTCGCTCGCGGATGTCGTGGTCGGGCTTGGGCGGAAGCCGATCCCGAACTCTAACCGACAGCACAATCACTGGGCAATCATCGTCGCTGCCCATTTTCCGTGCGGCCGCCGCGATAGGTGACTGGCGCCTTGCGATCGTCGGGCGGGGTGTCGGCCCGTTTCGCCGACTTGTCCGCCGGGCAGGCGCGGGTGCGGCGGTATTTGGCCAGCGCCAGCTCCGCCTGGGCCTTGGAGGGGTAGGTACCCAGGGTGATCCAGTGATCCCCCCACAGGGGCAGGCGGGTCAGGATTTCGCACTGCCCCGTCTTCTTCCAGCGCACCAGATTGTGCTCCACCGCCTGCGCCGGCCAAGCGGACAGGCTGATCAGCAGGGCCACTGCCAAAGGGAGGGCGCCCCTGCTCCATCCGGCAAGGCGGTTCTCGCCGAAAGGGGAGCCGGCCGGGCGGACAGGTTTCCGTTCGGCCACCAGGGCGCCAGAGTGAAGCCTCCGAACCGTCAAATGGGAAGGAACCCGGCCATGCGGGGTTGGACCGCCGCCTTCGTCGCCGCCTTGCTGAGCGTGTCCCCCGCCCTGGCCCAGCAGGAAGGGCTGCCCGGCGACAGCCACGGCACCACCCGGCTGGCGCCGCAACAGCGCCAGATGCTGGCGACCGTCGCCCGCAACGCCGCCACCGCCATCCAATTGGGCAATCTGGGCGGCACCCGCGCCGGCGAGAGCCGGCTGAGCCAACTGAGCCAGTCCATGGCGGTGACCAATGGCGGGCTGGCCCAGCAACTGGCGCAAGTGGCGGGGCCCGAGAACCTGCCCCTGCGCGAGCGTCTGGACGAGGCGGAGATCGCCCGGCTGCGCGCCCTGGCCGGCAACGACCGCACCGGCTTCAGCCGCGAGCTGGTGGGATGGATCACCCGCCACTATCCCGACACCATCCGCAACATCGAATCGCTGGGCGAGGGCGACCCGCGCTACGCCGCCCTGGCCGAAGCGACGCTGCCGCAGTTGCGCGAGCAACTGGCCGCCGCCCAACAATTGGCCCAGGCGGCCATGGAGGGCGAGGCGCCGCGGCAGCCGCACTGACATCACTGCGCCTCCATCGCCGCCGGAGCCTCCGCCGCCACGGGGGTAGCCGTCTCTTCGGTCCCCGCCGGAATGTCGGTGTCAAGCGCTTCGGGCCCAAGGCCGTCCTGCAGCGGCCCCGCGGTCACGGCGAAAGTCGGCACCGCCGGCTCGGCCATCTCGCGGTCGCTGACCGAGGGATCGGCGCCTTCCGACACCGACGCCACCGCCACGGTGGTATCCGACACCTTACACGTATTGGAGGTGGACGGGTCGCAGGTCTGGGCCGCCAGACCGGTGCGTCCCGAAGCCGAAGCCGTGTTGGTGCCGGGATTGGACCCGCCACCGGGATTCCCACCACCCGGATTCCCGCCATTGCCGGGGCCAGGGCCGTCACCGCCACCCCCGCCCGGCCCGCCGCCGGTATCGCCGCCGGAAGATCCACCCCCGGTGTCACCGCCCCGGGAGCGCCCCTGGCCGGCGAAGCCGCCGGTGGACCCGCCCGCCGTGCGCCCGCCCTGGGCCTTCCCCAAGCCGGCGAGGCCGCCCTTCGAACCGGCCGCCGAATCGCCGCCTGCCGCCATGCTGCCGTTGGAGGAACCACCGGTGGTGGCCCCGGCCGAGCCGCCCACCACGCCGTTCGCCCCGATGGCGGCGCCGGTGGCGCCCGACTCGGTCGACCCCGCCCCCACCGACCAGCCCGCGGAAATGGCCGCCCGTTCGGCCGTCGATGTCAAAGCGGGACCGCGCAGGCCGAAACTGCTGCCGGGCGTCGCGTTGCCCAGCCCCAGGGCGCCGGCACGCCCGCCGCCGTCGCCCGCTCCATTGGCAGCGCGGCCACCCAGGGCCCCGTTGTTGCCGCCGGCACCGATGCCACCGGCTTGGCCGCCCTTACCGCCGAGGCCGCCGCCATGGCCGCCGCCGGCCCCACCGGCCGAGGCGCCACCGGCGCCACCGCCGCCGCCGATGCCGCCGCCATGGGCACCGCCCACACCGCCAGCCGACCCACCGCCGCCGCCGCCGCCGCCGCCGCCAACCGCACCGCCGGCCTTGCCGCCGGACGGCCCGCCGGCACCGGTGCTGCCGCCGACCGCGCCACCGGCCGATCCGCCGGCAGCCGCCTGCGCCTCGGTCAAGGTGCCCCCGGCGACCACCGCAAGTCCCAGGCCGACCACGCCGGCCAACCCGACAGTCTTGACCCAACCCCTTGCCATGCCCGGCCTCCTTCCTGCCCAATCGATGGCGACTGGGGCCAATATGGCGCTGACGCCGGTAGTAGCGCGGGGTGCAGGCGAGAGCTCTTTCGCGCCGCCGTCCTCGCCATCAGAGAGGCGGCGGCGCGCGGTCGGATTGGCTCATGCTGCGGGGCGTCCCGAACGCATCGTCGAGGCTTCGCCCATGATCCGTCCCTTCCTGCTGTTGGCCCTTTCGGCCCTGGCCGCCTGCGCCGAGGCCCCGTCCAGATTGGCCGCCGGCCCCGCTTTGCCTCCCGCGCCACTGCCCCAGTGGCGGGTCGGCGACAGCGTCAGCTGGAGCAACGGCCAGACCGAAACCGTGGTGGCGGTGGATGGCGAGGTAGTGCGCTGGCGCGACCAGGACGGCAACACCTACAGCGGCTACCGCAATTTTGCGTTGCCTTCGCTGGCCTGGGACTACCCCACCACCCGGGCGGTCACCGAAATGGACGTACCGCCTGGCGCGCTGTGGCCGCTGAAGCCGGGCAATGCCGTCCATTTCGTCGTGAACCAGCGGCTGACCCTGAAGGTGCATAATTCCGAACACGCCTACCACGACGAGTGGCAATGCATGGTGGACGGCACCGAGCGGGTGGCCATCCGGCTGGGCAGCTTCGACACCTATCGCCTGCGCTGCCAGCGCTATTGGCGCGGCAGCAACATCGGCGAGATCGTGTGGAATTACGCCCCCGAGTTGGGCCAGGTGGTGCGGCGCAACTGGACCGAAGCCAAGGAACCCGAGGAACTGGTCGCCATCGGCAGCGGAACCCTGGGCGCCAAGGCCGAGAAAGTGGCCGCCAAGGTGCGCCAGCGGGGGTTGGAAGTCCTGCCGGCCGGCGGCAAGGCGGTGGGGCGGGCCGGAACGGTGGAGACGCTGGTACAGCCCAAGGCCACCTTTCGTACCGAAAAGGGCGTCTTCTGCCGCGACTTCCTGCAGACCGTCAGCACGAATTCCGCCCGCACCACCACCGCCGGCAGCGCCTGCCGAGGCTCCGATGGCAAATGGGTGGTGGTGGATCGCCTGAAGGAGAAGGAGGATTAGGGCGAGCAGGTACAGCCAGAGAAGATCAAGGCCAGCAAACCCATTGGGCTTGCTGGCCTTATCGGTCGATTCGAACCTCCGGCCCCCGGGCCTCCCGAAGACGGTGCCGGGGCGGATCGCAGCGGGAGGGTTACGGGGAATGCTGGCGAATGGAATGACCGTGTGGGCGCAGGTGGACAGCTCGGCCGCCTGCACCGGATGAGTCGCCCCGTTGGAAAAGCTGCGGCCCGAGTGCGATCCGGAACCAAACAAGGGTCCATGCGCGCCCGCATCTCCGTCCCGGAAAGGATGGAGCCAATCGGGAGAATTAGACGTCGGCCCGGGGCAGGAAGATGGTGAACCGCGTTCCCTCGGCCTTGCAGGTTTCGACGACGATACCGCCGTGGTGGCCGTCAATGATGCCGCTGACCGCCGACAACCCCAGCCCGGTACCGCTGGTCTTGGTGGTGAAGAACGGTTCGAAAATATGCGACAGGGTATCGGCGTCCATGCCCGAACCGGTATCGGTCACCGACAAGCGGACATAAGGGAAGCCGATGCGCAGGTCGCCGACGCGCAGGCAGACGGCGTTGGGGCGTTCGGCCTCGCCCCCTTCCGGCGATCGAAGGACGACGCAGTCGAGGCTCACCCTCACCTCGCCCGTGTCGGCGATGGCCTGGATCGCATTGATCATCAGGTTCATGACCACCTGATACAGCTGGATGCCGCGGCCATGGACAAGACACGGTTCAGCCGGCAGGTCGAGGATCAGGCGGACCCCCTGCCCCTCGGCGCACCTGAACAGCTGGGTCGCATCCCCGACAATGGCCGCCAAGTCGATCAATTCGCGTTCGGCGCTACCGCTCCCGCCCACCATCATCAATTGCCGCAGCAAATCCTTGCCACGCATCCCGGCGCCGGCGGCGTCGCGCAGCATGGCGGCCATGGGGTCATCCTTGGCAAGATTGTCGGCGGCGAATTCCGCATATGCCACCATGGTGTTGAGGATGTTGCCAATGTCGTGGGCCATCCATTCCGCCAAGGCGGCGACCGCCTCCATCTTCTGGGCCTGGAAGAACTGGTCGGCCAGGGCCGCGCGCTCGGCCTCCGCCCGCCGCTGATTGGTAAGGTCGCGGACGAGGGCGGCGAACATGACCCGGCCGGAGGTGTCGACCCGCGTCACCGTCAGTTCCAGCGGAAAGGAGGCGCCGTCACGGCGACGCCCCACCAACTCGCGAGTCCGGCCGATGATCGATGATTCTCCGGTCCGGTGATAGGTACGAAGGTAGGTATCGTGCCCCTCGCGCCCGTGTTCCTGGGTCAGCACACCCACGCTTTGGCCGATGATCTCGGCCGCCGCATACCCGAAGATGCGCTCGGCGGCCGGATTGAGGGTTTCGATGATGCCACTGCCGTCGATGGTGAGAATGCCGTCCTGGACCGCAGCGATCATAGCCTCCAACTCGTGGACGCGATCACTGCGATGTTCCCCGTCTACAAGGCTGGCGCCGGGGCTTCGCATGGCATTCGGCATAGGCCACCATCCAATATCGATGGAACAATATTATACGAACAACACACAACGAAAGAACACATATTTTCAAATAAGCAAAAATTAAATAACCATGCCGAGTTTGTGCTTTACAGTAGCATAATGTGATTAATGCGGCGCAATAAATAACCGTGGATCCATTTCATCGACCATTCGCCGACAGAACATAGTACAGGCCGATGTCCGAGACGCCGGCAAGATTGTCCTCCGCCACCCGGCCAGCGGCGCTGGCCACCGCTCCGACGGGATAGAAAGGCGCGCCGCCTCGTGCCATGCCCGCTCCTGATGATTCCCAGTATAAGGAATCGACATGGGTTGTCTTTACGAAAATGCCTTCTCAAGGATGGGAGGGCATTTTAACAATTACAATGAAAATATATGCGAATACCCATTACATGCAGAACACGGGAAGTTCTGCACCTGTCAGTCAACCAGCGGGAAGCATTCTCCACGCATCCCGCGAGCCCTTATCGCGAGAGACTGTCGCATGACATGCACAGGACTTGCAGCAGTGCCTGTGATGCGTTCAGTGCACCTGCGGCGGCCGACGCCCTTGTGCCCGGGGTCCCCGGCAGGGCTGGCACCTCAATTAAGGCGCGGCGGTGCCGGTGAGCGCCGTCTCCGGCTTGGGGGCTATGGTGGCGGCATCCAGGCCAGCGGTGGCGGCGGTTTGGGCGATCTCGTCACGCAACTCCGTCAGCCACGGGACATCGGGACTGGAATCCTGCTCCAGATCCTTCCAGACGGCGATGGCCCCGGCGGCGTCGCCGATCTGCGCTCGCGCCAGCCCCAGATAGAAGCGGGCGCGCGGATCGCCCGGCTGCACGCCCAACGTCTCCAAGAACACCTGGCGGGCTTCGGGCACCACCATGCCCTGGGCGGAAGCGACGACCACCTCGCCCAGGGTTCCCAACAGGTCGGCGTTGGGCGGCCCCAGGTCGGCGGCCCGGCGCAGGGCATCGATGGCGGCGTCATAGCGCCCCAGCGTCCTGTAGGAGCGGCCCAACAGGGCCCACCCCGAGGAATCGCCGGGGTTGGCGTCCAGCCGCGCTTCCAACTTTTTCCACCATCGCCTCGATGTCGGCGGCACCCTGATGCTCCTCCCCTAATTGGGGGGCCTGGACCTCGGCATAGGGCATGTCGGGAATGGCGGGTGCCCCGATCACCCCATACAGGCCGAAAGCGCCGGCCGGCACGGCGACCGCCACCACCGCCGCCACCATCGTGCGGGCGGGCGGGCGACCGATGATTTCGGTCCCGCGCTGGCGGCCGGCGCGCAGCATGCGATGCTTGATCTCCAGGCGGGCGGCCTCGGCCTGGTCGGCCTGGATCACGCCGCTTTCGAGGTCGCGGTCGACCTCGGCCAGTTGGTCGCGAAACACCATGAGGTCGTAATCCGCCCGCGCCGCCGACTTGCCGCTCCGGCGCAGCAGCGGCCACACCAGCAGCAGCAGGACGGCGATGGTCAGGGCCGTGAATGCGATCCAGGGACTCATGGCGTCTTGTCCTCGGTGAACAGGTGGGAAAGCTCGGCTTCCTCATCGGTGGTCAGCGGCATCGGCATCCGCCCGGCGACGCTGGAAGCGGCGCGGCGATAGAATGCGAACACCGCCGCAATTCCCGCCGCGAGCAGGAACAGCGGCCCGAACCATAGGGCATAGGTGCCCACCTTCAAGGGCGGCTTCAGCAATACGAAGTCGCCATAGCGCGCCACCACATACTCCATGACCTGCCGGTCACTGTCGCCGGCCTGCAGGCGCTCGCGGACGATGACCCTGAGGTCCCGCGCCAGACTGGCATCGGAATCATCGATGGACTGATTCTGGCAGACCAGGCACCGCAAATCCTTGCCAATGTCGCGCGCGCGGGTTTCCAGCGCCGGATCGGCCAGCATTTCGTCGGGATTGACCGCCAGCGCCGGCCCGCCGATGGCCGACAGCAGCGCGATGGTCAGCAGCATGCGCCTCATTTCGACAACTCCGTCAGCAGCGGCAATACCGTGGCCTTCACATCCGCCTCGGTCAGCGGGCCCACCTGTTTGAAGCGGATGCGCCCCTGGCGGTCGACCACATAGCTTTCCGGCACGCCATAGACGCCCCAGTCGATGGCGGTGCGGCCATCCTGGTCGGCGGCGATCCGCCCGAAGGGGTCGCCCAGGCGCTTCAGCCAGGCCAGGGCGTCGGCCGGTTGGTCCTTGTAATCGATGCCCACCAGCGTCACCCCGGGCCGCCGGGCCAGATCCATCAGCACCGGATGCTCGGCCCGGCAGGGCACGCACCACGACGAGAAGAAATTGACCACCGTGACCCGCCCCATCAGGTCGGCCCCGGTCAGGCCAGGCTTGGCGGCCGACAGGGGCGGCAGGTCGAAGGCGGGAACCGCCTTGTCGATCAGGGGCGACGGGACACGGCGGGGGTCGAGTTCCAACCCGCGCAGGAACAGCACGGCCAGCAGCCCGAAGAGTGCCGCCGGCACCACGAAGAGGACGCGCCGCATGCCCTACTCCGCCGGCCCGGCCAGGGCGGCCTCCGCCACCCGGCGGGCCGGGGCGCCGATGCGGTGGCGACGGTCGCTCAGCGACACGATGCCGCCGACGGCCAGCATCAAGGCACCGGCCCACATCCAGGGCACCAGCGGATTGAAGTACAGGCGTGCCACATAGCCGTCACCGTCGGGCTCTCCAACCACCGCGTAAAGATCACCGATCGCGGTGGTATGGATGGCGGCCACGGTCGTGGGCCGGGGGGATGGGTATATCGGCGCCTCTCGGGTTTGAGAACCGTCACCGCGCGACCGTCCCGACTTATGGAAAAGCTCGCTTCGACCGCCGTGTAGTTGGGCCCCCGCACCTGGCGGACACCGTCGAAGCGGAACTGGTAGCCGGCCACGGACGTCATCTCCCCCGGACGCATGGTCAGGATGTTCTCGACCTTCCAGGCCGAGGAGCCGACGACGCCGACGATCACCAGTGCCAATCCGGCATGCGCAATGGCCGTGCCGTGAACGGCGCGGGGAAGGCGCAGCGCCCGGCGCCCCGCCTGAACCATGCGGGTGTGCGAGAATCCGCAGCGCCCTGCCCATTCCGACACCGTCGCCACCAGCAGCCATACCGCCAGCGCCATGCCCGCAGGCGCCCACCAGGGACTTCCCGATGGCGCCAGCGCCGCCATCAGCGCCGCTGCCAGTGCGGTTGCCGCCAGCGCCCAGCGCAGCTTGCGCGCCGCCAAATCGAGATCACCGCGTTTCCACGCCAGGAACGGGCCGACCGCCATGGTCACCACCAAGGGCACCATCAGCGGCAGGAATACCGAATTGAAGAAGGGCGGCCCCACCGAGACCTTGCCGATCTCCAGCGCATCGGCGAAGAGAGGATAAAGCGTGCCCAGCAGCACGGTGCCCGCCGCGGTCGCCATCAGCACGTTGTTGAGCAGCAGCGAGCCCTCGCGCGAGACTGGGGAGAACAGGCTGCCCGCCTTCAGCGATGGCGCCCGCAGGGCGAACAGGGTCAGCGAGCCGCCAACGGCAATGGCCAGGATGGCCAAAATGAAGATGCCGCGGGTAGGATCAGTGGCAAAGGCATGCACGCTGGTGATGACGCCCGAGCGCACCAGGAAGGTGCCCAGCAGCGACAAGCCGAAGGCCAAGATCGCCAACAGGGTTGTCCAGCTCTTCAGCGCGTCGCGCTTCTCGACGACGATAGCGCTGTGCAGCAGCGCGGTCCCCACCAGCCAGGGCATGAACGAGGCGTTCTCGACCGGGTCCCAGTACCACCAGCCGCCCCAGCCGAGGGTGTAATAGGCCCACCAGCTGCCCAGCGCGATACCGGCAGTCAGGAACACCCAAGCCGCAAGGGTCCAGGGCCGCACCCAGCGGGCCCAGGCGGCATCCACCCGCCCCTCGATCAGGGCGGCGGCGGCAAAGGAAAAGGCCATGGAAAAGCCCACATAGCCCAGGTACAGGAACGGCGGATGGAAGGCCAGGCCGGGGTCCTGCAGCAGCGGATTGAGGCCGTCGCCGTTGGCCGGCGGCTGGGCCAGGCGCAGGAACGGGTTGGAGGTCAGCAGGATGAACAGCAGGAAGGCCACCGAAATCATGGCCTGCACTGCCAGCGCCAGCGCCTTCAGCCCCGGCGGCAGATTGCGGCCGAACACCGCCACCGCCCCGCCGAACAGGGCGAGGATGAACACCCACAGCAGCATGGAGCCCTCGTGGTTGCCCCAGACGCCCGATACCTTGTACAGCAGGGGCTTGGCGGTGTGCGAGTTGGCTGCCACGTTGGCCACCGAGAAGTCGCTGACCACATAGGCGTGGGTCAGGGAAGCGAAGGCGATGCCGACGCAGACCAGCTGTGCCAGGGCTGCCGGCGCCGCCAGCGCCATCCACGCAGCTTCGCCGCGGCGAGCACCCAGCAGCGGCACCACCGCCTGCGTCACCGCCACGGCCAGCGCCAAGACCAGGGCGTAGTGTCCCAATTCCACGAACATGACGAAGCTCTCCCACCGGCGGCCGCGACAGCGGCCGCCGTCATAATCCTGACGGCGCGACCGGCCGTGCCTAGCCGGCCCATGGGGCGGTGCGCCGCCCACAGCGAAAGCAATTCCCGCGCCAGCCTGGTCACGGCGGTAGCCAAGGAACTTCGATATCGGAATCGCCGGCCGCCGCCCCGAGCCCCGCCGTCGCGCAGCGAGATTCGAGCGGTGGAGGACGAGGTCCGCTCGACCTTCCTCTGACCGGCCGGGAATCCCGACTGTGGGAAAACGGCCGCCGCCACTCCCGGAAATGGGAATGGCGGTGCCCGACGGCCTCGGAGGTGACGCAGCCTGCCCGACACGTCCCTGCCGGCCAGGAAAAACCTGCTCTATGCCCGGCAGGTGGCGACCATCGCCGCAGGCATCCAAAGGGGTTTCGGAAAACCGGCACAAAATTTGAGTAAGTCAAAACAGGACGCCCGCCCGCCTCTTGATGAGAGCGCGACGAGCGGATATACCGGCCAGCAAGGAGATGCTCTTGTCCGCAAAGCCGCCTGACAGCCGAAGCGCGTGCCGGGAACGATGGATGGCGTTGCTCGGCGCCGCTCTGGCGGTGGCGGCCATCCTGGGCTTGACTGTCCGCATCGACCTTTACGAACACGAACGCTATCAGCAATCGGTGCGCCTCGATACCGTCCGCCACGCCAGCATGGTCCGGGCGCGGCTGGAGGCCGCGCTGAATCTGCGTCTTCATCTGACCAAGGGCTTGGCCGCCTTTGCCAAGGCCCATCCGCGCGATGATCTGGACCATTTCCAGAGCTTTGCCGCGGGCCTGGCCAAGACTGGCCTAGCGGGCATCCGCAGCCTGCAGCTGGCCCCCAACGCGATCGTCAAATACGTCTACCCGCTCCAGGGAAACGAGGTGGTGCTCCATCACGACCTGCTGGCCGATCCCGCCCGCCGGGCCGCGGTTCAGCGCACCATCGACAAGCGACTGTTCATCGTCGCCGGTCCTTTCTCCTTGCTGCAAGGCGGCGAGGGATTGGTGGCGCGCGACCCCATCTTCACCGGCCCCGACAATAACAGCTTCTGGGGGTTCGCCACGGTGGTTCTGGACATCGGCCCCATCCTGGCCGAAGGCGGGCTGATCACCGATGCCGACCCCCATTTCCAGGTCGCCTTGCGCGGCAAGGATTCGCTGGGCGCCGAAGGCGCTCCGTTCTTCGGCGACGCCGGTCTGTTCGAGCGCGATCCGGTGCTGCTCAGCGTCCTGCTGCCCCACGGGTCCTGGCAATTAGCGGTGATGCCGGCCAAGGGCTGGCCGACCACCGGCCCCTATTCGGCGCTGATCTGGTCGATGGGCATCCTGATCGCCCTGCTGGGCGGCTTCGTCGTCTATTCGCGCCTATTCGCCAGCGCCTCGCTGCGCCTGGCCGTCGCCCGGGCCACCCTGGCCCTGCGCGACAGCGAGGAGCGCTTCCGCAGCGTCGCCGAATCGGCCACCGACGCCATCATTTCCGTGGACGGCACCGGCACCGTGGTGTTCTGGAATCCGGCGGCGGCGGGCATCCTTCAGTACCAGGCCGCCGAGGCGGTGGGCCGGCCGATCAACGCGCTGCTGCTACCGCCCGCGGCGGAAGCCGCCCACCCGCTGCAATTCTTCGCTCCGCTGCCCAGGGCGGCGGCACAGGCGGATGGCGTCATCACCTCGGTGGCGACGCGCAAGGACGGTGTGGTGCTGCCGGTCGAGTTGACGGTATCGCACTGGACCCATAACGGCGAGACGTTCCTGACTGCTATCCTGCGCGACGTCAGCGAGCGCAAGGCGGCGGAGCGCGAACAGGCGCTGCTGAAGGAACGTTATTTCCAAGCCCAAAAGATGGAGGCTGTCGGCACCCTGGCGAGCGGGGCCGCCCATGAATTCAACAACATCCTCAACACCCTCATGGCCTGCACGGAGAAGGCCATCGGCGAATTGCCGCCCGACAGCGCCGCCACGCCGACCCTGCACGACGTGCTGGACGCATCGTGGCGCGCCGCCGAAATCGTGCGCCAACTGCTGATCTTCAGCGAAAAACAGACCGAGCCCGACGCCCCCTTCGACCCCGTCGCCGCCCTCGACAAGCTGCTGCCGACGATACGGGCGACCCTGCCGCCCTCGGTGACCCTGGTGACCGACATCCGCGCCAGCGGCCTGACCCTTGCCATGAACCACGACCGCTTCTGCCACGTGGTGTGGAATCTGGCCATCAACGCGGTGCGGGCAATGGTGGCCACCGGCGGCACGCTCACCATCCGGCTGGAGGAAGTGACCCTGCCCGCTTTTTCCCGGCGCGCCGACGACGGTGCGGTGCGGCTGGCGCTGGGTGACATGCCGGTCGGCCCCGCGCTGAAGCTAACGGTGGCCGATACCGGCCAGGGCATCGACGCCGAGACGCTGGCCCGGGTGTTCGAACCGTTCTTCACCACCGCCAATGTGGGGGACGGCCTGGGCCTGGGCCTGCCGGTGGTGCTGGGCATCGTTCAGGCCGATGGCGGGGCCATCGAAGTCGCCACCCGCAAAGGCGGCGACGGGACCCGCTTCGAGATCACCCTGCGGGCCGGGCCGCCCGCGTGAGAATCGCCAGGAAAACCCGCTTCATGCCCCATCCTCTTGGGACGGCTCGTTGAATTCCTCCAGCTTGCGGTACAGCGTCGACAGGCCAACGCCGAGATTGCGGGCGGCCACCCGGCGGTCTCCGTCGGCGTCCCCGATGGCGTGCAGGATCAACTGCCGTTCGAACGCGGCGACCTGGTCGCGGAAGCTGCGGCCGGGCACATATTCGACCGGCATGGACACCTGGGCCTCCGCGGCGTGGCCGGCGATGCTGGGCGGCAGATCGCGCAGTTCGATGGTGCCGCCCTCGCACAGCAGTGAAGCGCGTTCCAGCACGTTCTCCAGTTCGCGCAGGTTGCCCGGCCAGGGATAGGATTGCAGTGCCGCCATGACCTCCGGCATCACGCGTACCGGCGTGCTCCCGGCCGGATGCAGCTTCTTCAGAACGAAATCGATGGCGCTGGGGATGGCCTCGCGCTGTTCGCGCAGGGACGGCATCGACACCTGGAAGATGTTGACCCGGTAAAACAGGTCCATGCGGAAGGTGCCGTCTTGGACCATCTGCTCCAAATTGCGGTTGGTCGCGGCGATGATGCGCACGTCGATGGGACGCTCGCGGCTGGCCCCCAGCGGCCGCACCACCTTCTCCTCGATGACGTGCAGCAGCTTGACCTGCATGGCCAGGGGCAGTTCGCCGATCTCGTCCAGAAACAGGGTGCCGCCATGGGCACCGACGAACAGACCGTCCTTGGCCTTGTCGGCCCCGGTGAAGGCGCCCTTCACGTGCCCGAACAGCTCGCTTTCCACCAGCGATTCGGGGATGGCGCCGCAATTGACCAGGACCAGAGGATGTTCGGCGCGGGCGCTCATTGAGTGGATCAGCCGCGCGGTCATGCTTTTGCCGGTGCCCGATTCGCCGGTAATCAGCACCGTCATGTCGGTGTTGCTGACCTTGGCGACGATCTGGCTGACGCAGTTGCCGGCGGGGGTGTCGGCAAACCAGTACTTCTTGCTGTCCTGTTGGACGATGCGCCGCAGCAGGGTGTTTTCGCGCTTGAGCTGCTCCAGCTCATGGATCTGCATGACCCGACGGATCAGGTCGGGAACGCGCACCGGCTTGATCAGATAGTCGGCCGCCCCCGACTGCAGGGCCGCCACCGCCGTCGATACCGAGGCATAGGCAGTCATCAGCAGCACCGGCACGTCATAGCCGCGGTGACGGATCTCCTTGACCACCTCGATGCCGTCGCGATCGGGCAGACGCAGGTCGGTGACGACGACGTCGAAATCCTGTTGCTCGAGGGCGCGCAGGCCGTCCTCGGCCCGCCCCACCCCGGTGGCCTCCATGCCTTCCTTCACCATCTGGGCTTCGAGCACTTGCCGGAAGGCGGTCTCGTCCTCGATCACCAGAATTTTCATCATTTTCCCCGCGGAGTGGTCAAAGCGACGCCTGTTCCAATTACCGGCGTACGGTCGTCGCCGCATCGACGACATTGGCCAGCGGCTTCATCATCACCTGTACAAGATGGTCGGTTACCGCGTCGACCACCAGATTCCCTGCATTGCATTCCACCTGCAGGGACGGGCGGCGGCAGCGAAGTAGTCGGCGAAGGCTTGGTCCTGGGCATAATCGACCAGAGCAATGGACGGTTCCTTGCGCGCCAGCAGGGCGTTGATCTCCGTTTCACCCGCCTGGAATTGGGTGGCTATCACCACGGTCTGCACGGCCAGTGCCGCCAACAGCCAATGAGAACCCCTCATCCTTTGCACCTCCACCTCGCGCGCGGCCCCTTGCCAACATCGAGGTCGGCGTCGTCACCCTGTGCCCGGCGCTACGGCAGACGGCTGGCGACTCGCCCGAAAAGGGCGAGATCGCTCCCGCCCTTTGCTCAAGATCTACTTGGCGACCACGATATCCTGCGGCCCCAGTTCGCCCTCAGGTTCCTCGTGGGCGATGGCATAATGACAGTCGATACAGGTCATCCCTTCCCTGCGCATCTTCTCGTGACGCGCCTGGGCCTTCTCGGACTGCTTCTTGCTGCTCATGGAATTGGCGTCATGGCAGTTGCGGCAGGCCTGGGAGTCGGTCTTCTTCATGGTGGTCCAGACGTGCTTCGCCAACTCGTAGCGATGCTCCTGGAACTTCTCACGGGTATCGAGCTTGCCGGTGAACTTGGCCCACAGCTCGCCGGCGGCCTGGACCTTGCGGATCAGCTTGGGCACGATCTCGCGCGGAACGTGGCAGTCCGGACAGGTGGCGCGCACGCCGGTACGGTTCTTGTCGTGGATGGTGCCACGGTATTCGGCGTACACGTTGTCACGCATCTCGTGGCAGGTGACGCAGAAGCTTTCGGTGTTGGTCCACCCCAGCACCGAGTTGAAGCCGCCCAGCAGGATCGCACCCACGACGACCGCACCCAGCAGGGCGAAAATGCCGACGCGCAGCGACAATAGCTTCTGCACGATGCGGCATTGGGCAAATTTACTCATAGGAAGAACTCCGGAGAGGGGCCCGACGCCCAGGACCGGTCCCCCTGGGCGCCCGGCCGGGCCTCGACAGCGCGCCTTAGCGCGACAGTATCCATTCGATCAGGTTGTTGATCTCGGCCGGGTTGTCGGACTTCACCTTCTCGTGCTTCTCCTCCTTGCCGTCGATCTTCACGGTGGGCTGGGTGGTGACGTGGGCAAAGAGCTTGGCCTGGGCCTCGGGGTTGCCCTTGTACTTCTCGGCCACTTCCTTGTAGGAGGGGCCCTCCTTCTTCTTGGACACCGAGTGGCATTTGAAGCAGTTGCTGTCCTTGGCCAGGGCCTCGGCGGCCTTGTCGTCGGCGGCGTTGGCGGCCAGCGGGGACAGAGCGATGGCGGCGACGGCCGCCAACACGGCGATACGCATGGATACTCTCCCTTTCACGGGTGAAACCCGCCCGGCGACCATCGCCGGGCGGGAGGGCTTTACCAACGGTGGTAGAATGTCAGGCCGGTGTAATGAACGTCTTCCTGGCCGGGAATGCCGATCATGGTGCTGTCGCCGCCGTTGTTGTAGTTGAACCCGGCATAGGTCCAATCGTTAGTGGAGGTGCGGAAATAACCGTAGTTCAAGCGTACGCCGTTGTTCTCCACGAACTCATAATCGGCGAACAGCTTGATACTGCTCTGGCGGTAGGTAATATCGGGCAGCGACTGAACCGAAAGGCCGGAGAGCGATTCGAGATTGAACTCGGAACGGTCCCACGACTGCTGGAGATCGATGCCGACCTTCATCGTATCGGTCAGTTGGCCGCGGGCCGACAGGCCGATGGCGCGGCCCAGGGTGCGCAGCTTGCCGGCCCAGTCCTGCACCGGTGCGGCGGTCTGGCGGGTGGCCTGGTCCATGCGGGAATCGTCGATCGACGCCCAGCCCGACAGGTCCCAGTCGCGGTTCAGCTTGTAGGTGACGTCCAACGAGGCGAAATACGCCGAGCCCTCACGCGGGCCCAACGCGCGTCCGTCATAATGGTCCTGCGATCCTTCCAGCATCAGCTGGGTCGACCAGGCGCTGGCAGGCTGCCAGTCGAGGGTGACACGCATCTTGTCGCGGTCGCGATCAGCCCATTGGATCGGGTCGATGCGGTTGTCGGAGAGCGCGAGCAGGTAGTCCGAGCCCATGCGCTTGGCGTGGATGTATGCCACCGAACCACCCACGGTGTCGGTCAGGGCGCTGCGCAGTTCGGTGCGCGAGCTGTATTCGGTGGTCGAGGCGCGGTAGCTGACCGAACGCATGGTCGGCACGCCCCGGTCCAAATCCTCGACGCCGAAGCCCTGGATCAGGCGGAGGTCCCAGGGAAGCTGGTAGCCCGCCTCGAAATCCGCCGACTTGGTGGTGCGCGACTGGTTGACGTAATAGCCGTCATAGTCGCCGCCCGCCGAGATGTAGCGGTCGCGCGGCGTCATGTCGTTGCGGTCCTCGTAACGCACCTTGGCCTGCGTGCTCAGGTCCTTGAGCGGCTTGGCGGTCAGGCCCCACTGGAACAGGGTGGTGTCCACCCGGCCGTCCAGATTCTTCCGGCCGTTGATGGCGGCCTGGTAGAAGTTCTCGTCCGCACGGAGGGTGCCGTAGGACAACTTCATGTTGGTCCGCGTGGTGGGCGTGATGTTGTAGCCCGCCGTCAGGTGAAGCTGATGGGCCTGATTGCCCAACGCCAGGGCCTCCTGCGGATGGCTGGTGTCCGAGCTGTTCACCACCTTGTTCTCGTTGTGGAAGAACGAGCCGAGATAGCCGCCCAGCACCTGGAGCTTGCGGTCGGTATAGCCCAGGGTGCCTTCGACCTCGTCGGTGGTGTAGTCGATGGGGTCGATCAGGAAGTACGGACCCTGGGCGCCCCAGTTGCGCTCGCCTTCCTTGCGCTCGCGCTTGAACGAGCCCTTGGCCTCGAACCCGTCGCCGAACTTCTTCGACAGGCCGATCTTGCCCGCCTTGCGCTCGATCTCGAGATCCTTCTCGGAACGGGGACCGCCCGAGAACTGATTGGTGCCGCCGGGGTTGGGCGACCAGATATTGTAGGGGCTGCTCTTCTTGATCTCGTTGTAGTCCAGCAGCACGCCCCAGTTGCCCTGGCGCTCGACCTCCACGCGCGCATCACGTCTGTCGTCCTCGCCCAGGCTGCGGGTCTTGGCCTTGAACCAGGTGCCGGTTTCGTCGTCGCGATGGTTGACGTCGACGTCCAGGATGGCGTGCGCCCCCGCCTCGTTGAGGCTGTTGTACTGCCCGAGCCGCTTCGACTTCGTCCGAAACGCCGCCCACGCCGACACTGATCTCGCTTTTCGGCTTGGTCAGGGCCTCGACCGCCGGGTCCGCCTCCTCCGAGGCGGCCGGCAGCGCGGCGAACACGCCCATGGCGGCGAACGACAATGCGGAAACCGCAGTGCGATAGTTTTTCATCGTCAAATCCCCTTGTCACCGCTCAGCGACGCATGGAGCGCGAAGCACCGTTGTTGGTTGGGTTGTTGCCGCCGTGGATGTTCGTGTGGCAGTTCAGGCAGGCGCGGCCGCCGGTGATGCCCAGGCCGGAAGTGCCGCCACTGCTGCCCGACAGCGATGGGATGCCGCCGCGGTGGCTGGTCGGCTCGTGGCACTCCTGGCACAGGAACGGAGCGCGCTGCTTGAGCATGTTCGGCGTGGTCGTGCCGTGCGGGTTGTGGCACAGGGCGCAGTTCTCGGTGACCGGCTGGTGGCTCCACAGATGCGGGCCGCGCTTCTCGGCATGGCACTGGAAGCAGGTGTCGTTGACGGTGTCGCGCTTCATCAGCTTCGGACCGGCCGAGCCGTGCGGCGCGTGGCAGTCCGAGCAGGCCATCTCGCCTTCCGGAATGGGGTGGTGCGAGGGCTTCTCGATCTGGGCGCGCTGCTGCTTGTGGCAGTTGAAGCACACCTCGGGCTGGGTCTGCTTGTCGCGCACTTTGTCCTTGCCGTTGTGCACCTGGTGGCAGTCGGTGCAGGCGACGCCGCGCGACTGGTGGGTGCTGCCCGCCCACAGGATGTGCTGGCCGCCTTCGTGGCAGCTCAGACAGGCGGCATTGCGCTCGTCCACCGGGGTCGGCGAGGTCTTGCGGAACAGGCGGTCGGGCTTGGGGCGCTCGGCGGCGTCGGCCGGCTTGTTCACGTGGGTGGCCGATTCGCCATGGCAACTGGTGCAGGTCGGCGTGCGGCCATCGGCAACGGTGCCGTGCTTGGTCTGGCCGATCTTGAGGATCGGATAGTTGTCCTGTTCGTCGTGGCACTTGGTGCACACCGCGTCGCCTTTCAGCACCACGTCCTTGGGACCGAGGGTGCGCGGCGATTCTGATCGAAGAGGCTTCGGTGGATTGCGCTGCGGCCTGTGGCTCGCTGGCGGAGGCCGCGCCGGCAAACGCCGCCAGAAGAATGGCGGCCACCGCAAGCGCGACTGCGCGAAGATAAGACATTGCAAACTCCCCTATTTCCCACCGAACGGCGCCGCTCAACCAGAGAGCGCCGCCCCCGTCGATGGAGACAAAGGGCGAGGCCAAAATGTCGTCTTTTGAATAGTTCTTATCTGCCGAGTGAAAGCGCTCTAATCTCGGCAGAAAGACGGCACTTGAGATCACCCCTACTTAGGGTGAGGAGATTCTTCTTTTATCTTGATTTTCTCAATTCTCTAAATTTGCAGAGAGGGTGTGCACGGAAGAAGAAGTGAGATGAATTTCAATGAACACGAGCACAGCCGCACCCAGATCAAGGATGCAGCTTATACGTATTTCTACTATTCCAAGTTTTTACAAGTCACGCTGCCTGCAAGATCTTTCCCTCTAGTCTGTCCCGTTCTCCCAGCAACGCCTTGCCCATGAAATGCAGGAAGGCCTGCACGCGACCCTGCGGGTGCAGCGACGGATGGGCCAGCAGCCAAAGAGCGCCGCCCAGTTCGGGAATGGGGCCGGTGAGCCGGCTCAGGCTCGACGGCGTGGTCGCCCAGCGCGCACGGCAGCACAGCGGCGCCATAGCCGGCTTTGGCGGCGGCAAACAGGGTGCCGACCGAGCTCGCCCGCATGCGGATACGCGATTGCGGCACGTTCCGCTCCAGCCAGCGTGCCATGGGCAGGTCGCGGAAGCGTTCGTCGAGACCGACCCAGCGGTACGATTCCAGATCGCCGGCTCCCCCTGCCGGAGGGGCCATAGGCGGCGAAGGCGATGCCCGAGATGGGCCGGCCGACCAGATTGTCCGGCGGCGACGGAGTGCTGGTGAGACAGCGGATGGCCACGTCGGCCTCGCCCCGGCCCAAATCGCACGGCGTCTCGGACACGTCGATCGCCACCGAGATTTCCGGGTGGGCTCGCTCGAACGCCTCCAGATGGCTGGGAAGCACATGGTGGGCGATGGTGTCCACCGTAGTCACCTTGACGGTGCCGCTGGGGCGGCCGTCCATACCCAGGATGCGCAGCAGGCCGGCGTTGAACTCGTCGTCCATGCGCAAGGCGGCCGCCACCATCTCCTCACCGGCCGGGGTCAGCAGGTAGGCATTGGCCTGGCGCAAGAACATGGCGACGCCGGTCCCCGTCTCGAAAGCGGCCACCCGGCGCAGCACGGTGGAGTGGTTAACCGCCAGTTCGCGTGCCGCCGCCGACAGCGAGCCGGTGCGGGCAACCGCCAGGACGACGCGCAGATCGTCCCAGGACGAATGGGCCTTGAGCTTGTGGAGGTCCATGGGCACGCTCCTCGACTGCTGACCGTTTTTCATGGCGCCCAGGCCGCGCGGACTCGGGCGATGAAGCCGCCCACGTCCCGCGACAGGGTTTCGACCTGTACCTCCGGCCGGCCGGGGCCGCCCCGCATGTCCTCGGTGGGCCGGCTGGCCCTGCGGGCAAGGACCCGAACTTGCCAAGCATCCCGCACGCCAATGCAGATGTCCTTGCCCAGCATGCCGACCAGAACGGGCGGAATGGCGCCGAACAATGCGGAAATAAGAGTGCGCATCTTCACATTGGCTATTAAATTCAACACGACGGTTTCTCCAGGCCGACATTTTATCGCGCTACAGTTGCCGCGTTCCGAAACTCCTATTTTGGGCAGTGGAATACGCAAACAGCGTGCCGAACGCGCAGCCCAGGCGGACCGCCATTTGCCGGGCGCAACCAGTCCCACAAGCGGGAATAACCCTACATTCGCTCCCGAAAATGGGAATCGCACGGTGGTGTCGATGAATGGTCATGCTTGCCGGCCAGAGAGTGAAGCAACCAGGGGGCGGCCAAACGATCAGGCCGGCGATGATCGGCGGTACGGCAAATGGTCGAGTTTAGCGGCAGGGGGAAAGGGTCACGCCTTTCCGCGCTCCCCACGCCTTCGTCGCGGCCGCCGAAACCTCAAATCTTCGCGCGGAAGCGGTGGTGCCGGGCGTGCGCCAATCCGCGATCAAAGGACCCAGCGGAACACCGATGGCCGCCAACCATCCCGACCATATGCAAGCCGCCGCCTTTGACGGATGTAACGGGAGGGGTGATCGCTGAGCCGAAAACGAAAAGCCCGCCAAGTCCAAGACTTGGCGGGCTTTCATATGGTCGGAGTGAGAGGATTCGAACCTCCGGCCCCTGCCTCCCGAAGACAGTGCTCTACCAGGCTGAGCTACACTCCGGTCGCCTGCGAGGCGCTCCTTATAGCGCCAACCTTGGGCCGGTGCAAAGGGATTTTGTCGCCTTTTTGCGTTGCCGTTGCGCTTCGTCGCGGCCCTGGAGATCGCAGTCGAAAACCAGCAATTCCGGGCGCATCAATCCGTGGCGCAGGATTTCCCAGCCGACCAGTTCGCGGGCGCCGCCGCCTTCCACCATCAGGCCGTCACCGCTGACCATCAGCACGGTGAAACGGCGCGTCGGCGCCCGTCCCACCCCCATCAAGGTCAATTGCTGGCCCGGGCTGAACAACGCTGTCAGGCGCACCACCTTGGCGGGGTCGATGCGATGGGGGGTGAAGATGTCGTGCAGCGGCACCGGGCTGAGCGTGCCCTCCTCCAGGTCCAGCCGCACCAAGCCGGCCGAACCGAAGTCATCGCGGTTGTAGCCGTAGCGCCGTACCAGGATGTCCTTCAACGTGACCATGGCGCATGCCTTTTTCCGCCCTGCCAGCCCTTCATGTGGGGGCGTGGCGGCGACAGCGCGAGGCGCGGAAAATTATTGCCGCCCCGCCCCCACCTGTCGCAGCATTCGGTTATGCGCATCTGCTTCATCGGCGACAGCTTCGTCAACGGCACCAACGATCCTCTCTGCCTGGGATGGGTCGGCCGGGTGGCGGCGCGGGCGCGCCAGCAGGGCACCGACCTGACCGTCTACAATCTGGGCATCCGCCGTGACACCAGCCGCGACGTGGCGGCACGCTGGCGGGCCGAATCCCTGGCCCGGCTTCCGGCCGAACATCCAGGGGCGCTGGTGTTCTCGTTCGGCGTCAACGATTGCTGCGACGAGGCTGGACGCCGCCGGGTTGCCGCCAAGGACTCTCTGGCGCTGGCGGGACAAATCCTGCGCCAAGCCGCCGCCCGGCATCCGACCCTGATGGTGGGCCCGCCGCCCATCGCCGACGATGCCATCAATGTCCGCATCGCGTCCCTGTCGGTCGGCCTGGACGAAGTGTGCGGCGCCCTCAGCGTGCCCTTCCTGGCTATCTTCGCATCTCTGGACCGCCACTCCACTTGGCGTGACGAGGCGGCAAACGGCGACGGCGCCCATCCCGGTGCCGGCGGCTACGACGCCCTGGCCGAACTGGTGGCGGCATGGCCGGCCTGGCAGCGGCTGCTGGCGGGCTGATCCGCGGATCGCCCGGCGGCAAAAGAAAACCCCGCCGGTTTCCCGGCGGGGGCATTCCTGTCGAAGCGCCGGGGCGGTGAAGCCCCGGTCCCCGTCTACTCGGATTAGACCGAGTAGTACATGGCGAATTCGACCGGATGCGGGGTGTGCTCGAAGCGGAACACTTCCTCGTACTTCAGCTCGACGTAGGACTCGATGAACTCCTTCGAGAACACGTCGCCCTTCAGCAGGAAGTCGTGGTCGGCCTTCAGGTTCTCCAGAGCCTCACGCAGCGAGCCGCACACGGTCGGAACCTGCTTCAGCTCCTCGGGGGGCAGATCGTACAGGTTCTTGTCCATGGCCTCGCCGGGATGGGTCTTGTTGGCGATGCCGTCCAGGCCGGCCATCAACATGGCGGCGAAGGCCAGGTAGGGGTTGGCACCCGGATCCGGGAAGCGGATCTCGACGCGCTTCGCCTTCGGGCTGGTGGCGTAGGGGATGCGGCAAGAAGCCGAACGGTTGCGGGCCGAGTAGGCCAGCAGCACCGGGGCCTCGAAGCCGGGGATCAGGCGCTTGTACGAGTTGGTCAGCGGGTTGGTAAAGGCGTTCAGCGCCTTGGCATGCTTGATGATGCCGCCGATGTAGTACAGCGCGGTGTCCGACAGGTCGGCGTAGCCCGAACCGGCGAACAGCGGCTTGCCGGCCTTCCACACGGACTGGTGCACGTGCATGCCCGAGCCGTTGTCGCCATAGATCGGCTTCGGCATGAAGGTGGCGGTCTTGCCGTACGAAGCGGCCACGTTGTGGACGACGTACTTGTAGATCTGCAGGCTATCGGCGGCCTTCACCATGGTCTGGAACTTGCAGCCCAGCTCATGCTGAGAGGAAGCCACCTCGTGGTGGTGCTTCTCGATGGGCAGGCCCATCTCGCCCATCACGGTCAGCATCTCGGCGCGCATGTCGACGGCGCCGTCCACCGGCGGAACCGGGAAATAGCCGCCCTTGACGGCCGGACGGTGACCCAGGTTGCCCTCGGAGAAGTCCTTGGCCGACGACTCGGCGCCGTCTTCCGAATTCAGTTCGTAGTAGCCCTTGTTCATGCCGACGGCGAACTTGACGTCGTCGAACACGAAGAACTCGGCCTCGGGGCCGAAGAAGGCGGTGTCGCCGATGCCCGACTCGGACACATAGCGCTCGGCGCGCTTGGCGATGGAGCGGGGGTCGCGATCATAGAGCTGGCCGGTGGCCGGCTCGACGATGTCGCAGAAGATGATCAACTGGGCCTGGGCGGCGAAGGGATCCATGACGGCGGTCGAGCAGTCCGGCATCAGGATCATGTCGGACTGGTCGATGGACTTCCAGCCGGCGATGGAGGAGCCGTCGAACATGAGGCCTTCGGTCAGCATGCCCTCGTCGACGGTGGAGACGTGCTGAGCGGTGTGCTGCCACTTGCCCTTGGGATCGGTGAAGCGGAAATCGACGTACTTAACGTCGTGCTCCTTGATCAATTCGAGGACTTTCTTGACGTCGTCGGCCATGGTCACAGTTCCTGAACAGTTGGATGTGGAAAAAACAATGCCTTCGTCGGCAGGCCTTTAAATGGCGTCGCTGCCGCGCTCGCCGGTACGGATACGGATGGCTTCCTCGACCGAGGAAATGAAGATCTTGCCATCGCCGATGCGTCCGGTGTGGGCCGCCTGCTGGATGGCCTCGACCGCGCGTTCGACGAGGGCGTCCTCGATGACCAGCTCGATCTTCACCTTGGGCAGGAAGTCAACCACATACTCGGCGCCGCGATAGAGTTCCGTATGGCCCTTCTGGCGGCCGAAGCCCTTGGCCTCGGTGACGGTCAGGCCCTGCAAACCAACTTCGTGCAGCGCCTCCTTCACCTCGTCGAGCTTGAAGGGCTTGATGATCGCTTCGATCTTCTTCATGAAACCGCGTCTCTCGGAAAAGCGTGGAACCAGCGTCAAGCGCGGGACACCATTTAGCACGGGTCATGCCACTTGGGCCATGGGGAAAACACCGCAAAGAGCGCGGAATTGCTAGAAAATCTGCCTTAATTTAGGGCGCTCTTGCCCAATGATTAGGCACAGCCACAGCCCCTTCGGCGGCGCCCACTTTCGTGCTAAGAAAAACCCACGAGGAATCAACCACCACGACCTTCCATGGCCCACGCCAATTCCCTGTTCGCCGCCTGCGGCACCACCATTTTCGAGACCATGTCGCGCCTGGCCAACACCCATGGCGCCGTCAATCTGGGCCAGGGTTTTCCAGAGGGATTGGAGCCCGCCGCCCTGGTGGAACGCCTGGCCCAGGCCGACCGGGCGGGACCGCACCAATACCCCTCCATGATGGGCACGCCCTCGCTGCGCCAGGCGGTGGCCGACCACGAAACCCGGGCCTGGGGCCTCGCCACCCGGCCCGAGCAGGTCATGGTGACCTCGGGCGCCACCGAGGCCCTGGCCGCCTGTTTCTTCGGGCTGATCGAGCCGGGTGACGAGGTGGTGCTGATCGAGCCGCTCTACGATTCCTATCTGCCCATCATCCGCCGCGCCGGCGGCACGCCCAAGCTGGTGCGGGTGGAACCGCCGCATTGGACCCTGCCGCGCGAGCAGCTGACCGCCGCCTTCGGCCCGCGCACCCGGCTGCTGGTGCTGAACTCGCCCACCAACCCCTGCGGCAAGGTGTACGATGCCGACGAACTGGCCTTCATCGCCGACCTGCTGGACCGGCACGACTGCCTGGCGGTGTGCGACGAGGTCTACGAGCACCTCACCTTCGACGGCCGCCGCCACATCCCGCTGGCGTCGCTGCCCGGCATGCGTGCCCGCGCGGTGAAGATCGGCTCGGCCGGCAAGATCTTCTCGCTGACCGGCTGGAAGGTGGGCTGGGTGGTGGCCGAGACGGAGGTGCTGGCCCCCATCGCCAAGGCCCACCAGTTCCTGACCTTCACCACCCCGCCCAGCCTGCAGGAGGCGGTGGCCTGGGGGCTGGAGCAGCAGCGCGATTACCTGGACGGGCTGGCCGGGGTGCTGCAGGGCCGGCGCGACCGCCTGGCCGCCGGACTGACGGCGGCGGGCTTCCGCGTCCTGCCCACCGGCGGCAGCTACTTCCTGACCGCCGATTTCGCGCCCCTCGGCTTCACCGGCAGCGACGCCGATTTCTGCCGCATGATCACGGAAAAGGCCGGGGTCGCCGCCATTCCGGTGAGCGCGTTCTACCAGGGCGGCGCCCCCGCCCATTATGCCCGTTTCTGCTTCGCCAAGACCGACGACGCCATCGACCGGGCGATCGAGCGGCTGCAAGTTCTTTGGTTAGCCCGACCGACGAAAGAGGCGCTTGACGGCAGGGGGCCGCTTTAGGTACACATGCGGCCTCCCGGTGGCGGGTGTAGCTCAGTTGGTTAGAGCGCCAGGTTGTGGTCCTGGATGTCGTCGGTTCGAATCCGATCACTCGCCCCATCCCCTTTCCATTCGATGCCGGCCAGTCCGTCGCCCCCGATGGGGTACGGAGCGGGTTTGTGCACATGCTCGCAACACACTGAAATCATGCAACATTCCCGTATCGTCCGGGGTGGCCTTACACGATTTCGGTATTTGCCGGCGCGCGCATTCGGGTGATCCCTACCAATTATGAACGCGGCGCTACCTCCACCAGATGATGGGAGGCGGGGCGCCCCGTCGGATAAAAATCGCATCAGAAGATTGAGTTCGAGGGAGAGCGTCGGCCACCGACCGCGCCCTCCACTGGGATCAAGTTGCCCGCAAGCCGTCTTCCAACGCACGGGGACCGAGATGCAGAACGTGGAAATGCTTCTGATTGACGCCAACAAGCTGTTCCGGGAAGGGCTGAAAAAGCTGCTGGACGGTTCGTCCTTCGTGATCTCCGACGAGGCCGACAGCATGGCCGAGGGCATGCAGCGGCTGGAAGGCGGGTTCAAGCCGAAGATTGCCCTGGTGGAATTCGACGCCGGCTCCGACGACATTTCCGTCCTCCAGCAGATGCGCGAGAAGTACCCGGACCTCAAGCTGGTGGTGCTGGCCGCCAGCACCCGCAACATCCACAACCTGGCCCGCTGCTTCGAAGCCGGGGCCGACGCCTACCTGCTCAAGAACATCTCGCCCGACGCGCTGAAGCAGTCGCTCAAGCTGGTGCTGCTGGGCGAGAAGGTCTTCCCCACCCGCCTGGCCGCCATGCTGATCTCGGGCCAGGTGGACACCCAGCGTCCGGCCACCGCCTCGCCCGACCTGCAAGGCCTGTCCGAGCGCGAGATCCAGATTCTGCGTTGCCTGCTCAACGGCCATCCCAACAAGGTGATCGCCAAGAAGCTCAGCATCACCGAGGCCACCGTGAAGGTGCACCTGAAGGGCGTGCTGAAGAAGATCAACGCCGCCAACCGCACCCAGGCCGCCATCTGGGCACTGAACAACGGCCTGTCGGCCGAGAACGCCGCCCTGCCGCCGCCGCGGCGCCCCCGCCAGGCGGCGTGGCGTCGGTGGAAGCCTCCAACTCCGGCCCGTAAAGGGGAGGATCGGGGGCGGGACCGGCCGGCCCCGCCCCCGCCTCATTCTCCCACCCTTCAACCGTCACTGCACCGCCCGCACCCCGTCCCGGCTGGGCCGTCCACGAATCGATGGGCGAACGCCCCGCGCCCGGCGGGACCACGCCGGCGACGGAACCGGTCCAACCCTCCACCGGGGAACCGATTCCCACCCCGCCCAAGCTGATGCTGACGCCGGCGGCGACACCGCCGCGATTGATCAGGTAGTTGGGCTGCGGCGTGACCAGGAAAGCCTGGCGGTCCTTTTCGATCACCGTCACCAGCGATCCGTCCGCCCCGCGCACCAGGTTGCGCGGCCGGTTTCCGGTAATCTGCTGGTCGATATAGGCTTGGCGATAGGCCGTGCTCATGCCCGCCGAACTGCCGTCGGAGCGGTAGGAATAGGGCTGGTTGTTCCATTGCGCCCAGGCGGGGGCGCAGGCCAGCACGGCAACCGCCGCCACCGCGCCGGCACCGATACGGATTGGACCCATGGCGTCACTCCTTGACCTCGTGTCCGAGCCCAGATTCGCGGGCTCGGAAAGCAAGGTGGGAGGACGTCCACGCCCTGGTCAGTGGGGCAACCCCTTATCCTGGGGCTCCACCACCTTTTCCCTGCCGCGGCGCGCCAGGGTCTGCCGGATCAGTTCGTTCTGCCGCGCGGCGAACACCGCCGCCTCCGTCCGGTTCTGGAATTTGAGCGCCTTCAGGATGGCGCGCACCTTGGTCTTGACGTTGGCCTCGGTCAGGCCGAGCGAGCGTGCGATGGCCCGGTTGGTCTTGGCCAGCCGCACCTGGTCGAGAATGGACAGCTCGATGAAGGACAGGCGTTGCAGCGTGTCGCAGCGCAGCCGGTCGGTGACGATGTCCATCACCGCCGCCGAGGGCAGGATGGAGTAGCCCGACTTGGACAATTGCAGGATGTCGCGCACCCGTTCCATGGTGGCGTCGGCGAAGATCACCCCGTCGACGAATTCGAGAAAACCGATGGAATCGAGGAATTCAGGCGACCGGATCAGCAGCACGGCCTTGTTGTTGCGGCAGAAATCGCCCAGTTCGTCCAGATGGTATTTCGCCAGCTGGCGCATCACCGGATAGGAAATGATCGTCACCTCGCCCGGCGAATCCTGGGGGTGTTCGACCAGTTGCCGGGGATCGTCGAGGATACGCACGTCCTGGCGTTCGGCCGGCTCGAACCGCCCGACGATTTCGCTGACCATGTGCGTGTCTTCGACGGCGAGCGCCACCGGCGCCTGCGCCGCCGGCGGGTCGTTCAAAGTCGCGTCGATCATGAAGCACCCCGTCTCATATGGAAAGCTGCGCCGCATGGCATCGGCCGAAGAGGGGGACGCTCGGCAGCCTCGCCGGTGTCATGGGCCGCCTTCCGTCAGTTGATGGTGAATCGGCGGGTGTAGAGGCGTTCGAAGCTGTCGAACTCCTCGTCGCTGAAACAGGCGAGGACGTCATTCAACTGGCGCCGATAGGCCGGATCGAGAAAGAACGACCCCAGATCGAGGCCGTCGATCAAATCGGCCAACGCCTCGATCCGCGCGTCGCCTTCCACGGCGGCGGAGGGCCATGGCGGTTGCGTGATGGTGGAGTGCGGTCTGTTCCGCAGCATGTCGCGTCTCCTGGCGGTTTCCCAAGGCGTGACCGGGCGGAACTTGAGCGCCGCTCGGGCTGGCGGCATGTCGAACCGGCCTGTGGACCGGCATGAACATGCGGCAGCATGTTTTGGCAGGTCATAATACTGACGAAATCTATATGGGCAACAGATCAAATGTAAGACATTCTTCAAGGCCTATTACCAATGCCACTCAACAACATCCTCTGGAGATATACCTATTGATATCATCCAGTTATATAGATACTCCCCATATGAACAGGTATCCTTTTTTACAAGGCCGCACGATTCCGTTTGGTGATATTGCCGCCCACTCCCATTTCGTCCAACACTGGAAGCGGTCATCCGTTAAACTACCGACACAACGCGCCCCATTAGCATCCGAGTGAATCACCCGTATGGAAGAGACATCCAACCGCGAAGGTCGCGAGACGGGCCGACCGGCCGCGGGGTCGATGGTGCCGGATACCTGGCTGTACGCCGTTGACAACGCGCCCGTGGGCATCGTCGTGTGCGACGCCCGGCTGCCCGATACGCCGGTGGTCTTCGCCAACCGGGAATGCGCCGCCATCACCGGCTACGATTCCGCCGAACTGCTGGGCCGCAACCTGCGCATGCTGCAGGGCAGGGACACCGACCCGGCGACGGTGGCCACAGTGCATTGGGCGGTGGTCGAGGGACGCCCCCTGTCGGTGGAACTGCTGAACTACCGCAAGGACGGCAAGCCGTTCTGGATGAAGCTGGACATGCGCCCCATCCGCGACGCAGCCGGGACGCTGACGGCCTTCGTCGGCGTCTTGTCCGACGTGACCGTTCCGCACCAGGCCGAGGCGCGGGCGCGCTCCAGCGAAAGCCGTCTGCGCGCCTTCACCGACGCCATTCCGCTGCCCATGCTGACGTTGCGCATGGATGGCATCATCCTGCGCGCCAATTCCTCGGCGGAGGAAGCCCTGGGGGTGCCGGCCGGCAGCCTGCCCGGACGCAACATCGAGGAGTTCGCCGCCGGCGACGAATCCGCCGAGCACCACCTGTGCCGCCAGATGCGTATCCAGGATTCCATCCGGCGGGTGGAGGTCCAGGCGAGCCGCCCCGACGGGCGCGGCCTGTGGGTGCTGGCCTCGACCCAGCAATTCGAGGTCGAGGGCGAAACCCGCATCATCCTGGTCTTTCAGGACGTCACCGAATTGAAGGAGAAGGAACAGCGGCTGACCGAGGCCAACGAGGAGGCCGAGCGCAATATCCGCGCCCGCATGCGCTTCCTGGCCGCCGCCAGCCACGATCTGCGCCAGCCGCTGCAGGCCATGGCGCTGTTCGCCTCGGCGCTGGACCACCACGTCTCCACCACCCAGGGCCGCACCATCGTGCACTCGCTGAAGACCAGCCTGCGCGGCATGGAGGAGATGTTCGACTCGCTGCTGGACATGTCCAAGCTGGATGCCGGAGTGATGAAATCCGAGCCCCAGGTCTTCCTGATCAACGACATCTTCGAACAGCTGGAAGCCACCTACGCCCCCCAGGCCGAGGCCGCCGGGCTGGAATTCCGCCTGGTCCCCAGCAGCGCCGCGGTGAAAAGCGATCCCCGCCTGCTGGCGCGCATCGTCGGCAACTTCCTGTCCAACGCCATCCGCTACACCCGCTCGGGCGCCGTGCTGCTGGGCGTGCGCCGCCGGGGCGGCCGGATGCGGGTGGCGGTCTACGACACCGGCCCCGGCATTCCGGAAAGCCAGCGCCTGGACATCTTCCGGGAATTCCGCCAGGGCGGCACTCCCAACGTGGCCGGCCGCAGCGCCGGCATGGGCCTGGGCCTGGCTATCGTCCAGCGCCTGGCCCGGCTGCTGGGGCATGCCCTCGACGTCCGCTCGGTCCTGGAGCACGGGTCCACCTTTGCGGTGGAGGTGCCGCTGGCCGAGGAGTTCCTGCCCACCCACGGCCCGGAGGACGACGAGGAGGACGCTCCCGAGGTGGCCGGAGCCACCGTGGTGGTGATCGATGACGACCCCGACATCCAGGATGCCCTGTCCCTGCTGCTGAGCGAATGGGGATGCCGGCCGGTGGTGGCGGGCCGCGCCGACGAAGCCCTGGCGCAGTTGGAGGCCATGGGGGGCAGGCGGACGTGATCCTGGCCGATCTGCACCTGCGCGAAGACAAATCGGGCATCGAGGCCATCTCGTCCGTGCGCGACCGCGTCGGCGCCCGGGTGCCGGCGCTGCTGTTCACCGGCGACACCGGCGCCGCCAGCGAACCGGTGGCCGACGACCTGCGCATCCTGCGCAAGCCGCTGGACCCCATGCGCCTGCGCACCTTTCTCGGGCAGGCGCTGCGGCCGGAGAGCTAGGAGCGGTTCAGTCCGGCCAGCAGCCCCACCAGTTCTGCCATCTCCTCGATACGGTGATAGCGTGCATGTCCCACCGGCGCTTCCGCCCGCTCATGCGCCCAGGTGGTGGCATAGGGCAGATGCACCGCGTGCCCGCCGGCCGCCAGCATGGGCAGGACGTCCGAACGCACCGAGTTGCCCACCATCACCGCCCGTTCCGCCCCATCGCCATGGCGGAGCAACAGGCGGCGGTAGAGCGCCTCGTCCTTCTCGCTGACGATCTCCACCGCATGGAACAGTTCGGCCAACCCCGAACGCGCCAGTTTGCTTTCCTGGTCGAACAGATCGCCCTTGGTGATCAGCACGAGGCGGAGCCCCATGCTCCGCACCACCGCCAGCGTCTCGGCGACGCCGCCCAGCAGGTGTACGGGGTGGGCCAACATCTCCTTGCCGCGATCCAGGAATTCCTGGATGACGCCGTTGGGCACCTGACCGCCCGAAACCTCGATGGCGGTCTCGATCATGGACAGCACGAAACCCTTGATGCCATAGCCGAACAGGGCAAGGTTGGCCACCTCGGTGGCAAACAGCCGGTCCGCCAGCGCCTGGGGTTCGGAGAACGGCGCCAACAGCTCCTGGAAGCGCCGGGTGGAGGCCCAGAACAGCGGCTCGTTGTGCCACAGGGTGTCGTCGCCGTCGAAGGCGATGGTGGTGATGGTCACGGAGCCTTCCGCAACAGCCGGAAACGATGCGCACCAATGGCGGGGATGAGCTTCGCCTCCACCAGCGTCAAGCCGGCGGCTTCGGCCCTGGCGGCAACCACGCTGTCGGACAGAGAGTGCGAGGTGGTGTTGAAGGTGACCTCCCGCAAGGCTTCGCTGCAAGCCGGCGCCTCAAATGCCAGATAGCCACCGGAGCGCAGGTTCATATGGGCGAATCGAAACGCCTGTCCATATTCATCGGCATCGAGATACTGAAAGACGCCAGCGCTGAGAACCAGATCGAACTCGCCGAACTGGCGGTCGACGCGCGCATCATGCTGATGCAGTTCCGCATAGAGGCCAAAAGGACGCGCCGCATCCAGCATGACCGGATCAAAGGCCACGCCGACCAGCGAATGGACTTCGCGGAGATGCAGCCCCATCAGCCCCGAACCGCACCCCAAGTCGAGCACATCTCGGCCACTCCACCCAATCCTCGCTTCGGCGGTGGCACGCAGCAAGCCGGCATCAATCAAGTGCCAGGCGGCGTCGGAAGCTTGCTGGTGGATCATCAAAGAAAGCTTTCAGTCCAGCCCACAGGCCGTCGCCAGCCGCTCCAGCCCCCTCCGGTCCGGCGGCAGGCCGAAGCGCAAACGGTCGGGCTGACCGGCGAAGGCGCGCACCAGGATGCCGGCCCGGCCCAACGTGTCGTACAGCTCTGGCGCCTGGGCATGGGCGGCCAGGCGGAACAGACTGGTGCCACCGATGACGGTCAGGCCCGCCCGGGCCAGCAGGTCGTCCAGCATCCCCGCCGCCTCGGCCAGGCGTGCCATGGTGGCCTCGGCCCAGCCATCGTCGGCCAAAGCGGTAACGCCCACACCCAGAGCGGGACCGGAAACCGGCCATGGCCCCAATTGCCCGGCCACGGGCGCAAGCAGATCGGGCTCGGCCAGCAGGAAGCCCAGACGCAACCCGGCCAAGCCATAGAACTTGCCGAACGAGCGCAGCACGGCCAGCCCCGGACGCAGGGCCGGGGCCACCGAGAGGGCGGGAACCATGTCGCCGAACGCCTCGTCCACCACCAGCAGGCCGCCTTGCGCCGCCAGCGACTCGGCATGGGCCAGCAGGGTGTGCGGCGCCACCAGCCGGCCGTCGGGATTGTTGGGATTGACCACCACCACCACCGGGGCGTCGGCGGCCTCGATGCCCTCCGCCAGCCGCACGTCATGGCCCGCTGCCGCCCAGGCGCGGGCATGCTCGCCATAGGTGGGCGACACCACCGCCACCGGCCCGGGCGGACGGGTGCGCGGCAGCGCCTGGATCAACGCGCTGGTCCCCGGTGCCGCCAATACATGAGCGGCCGACGGCGTGTCGTAGCGGCGGGCGGCGGCCCTGCGCAAGGCCGCGTCCTCGGCGCTGCCGGGCAGCCGGGTCCAAGCCTCGGGCGCCAGGGCCGGCAGCGGATAAGGCCAGGGATTGATGCCGGTGGACAGGTCCAGCCACCCGGCCGCCGGCCGGCCCCAGCGGGCCTCGGCGGCAGTCAGGTCGCCGCCGTGGATGGGAAGGGCTAATGCCATCCCGCCAGCACCCCTTCGGCGCTGTCGGCCCGGAACGGGCGGCGGTGCAGCGGCCGGGCGCCGTCCAGGAAGATCGGCAGCAGCACCTCCACCAGGCGGTCGGAATCCTCGTCGGTGCGCACCACGCCGCGATCCTTCCACTGGGGGTGGGCCGCCACTTCGGCGGGAACGAGCACCGGCTCGAAGCAGCAATCGGCCGGCCCCAGCAGCGCCACCCACGCCTCGCGACCGCGGGTCAGGAACAGCGCCTCCAGATCGGCGATCAGCTCGTTCTGGGGCATGGGCTCGGCCTGCCGGTGGATCCATTCCGGCCGGCCGACGACTTCGCAGAACTTGCTCCAGAATTTGGGCTCCAGCGCCGCCAGGGCGACGAAGCGGCCATCCCCGGCGCGATAGACCCGGTAACAGGCGGCGCCGCCATTGATCAGGCCGGCCTCGCGGGCATCCTCGTCCCAGCGATGGGCGGCGGTCAGGATGCCCGGCATCCAGGCCAGGGCCGCCTCGGCCAGGCTGATGTCGAGATGGCAGCCCTTGCCGGTAGTGCCCCGCCGCAGCAGGGCGGCCAGCACCGAGGTCATAGTCAGCATGGCCCCGGCATGGTCGGCCAGGGGCGGATAGGTCATCACCGGCCGGGCGGCGACGCCGCTGGCGTTCAGCCCACCCGAGAGGGCCACGTAGGTGAGGTCATGGCCGGCGACGCTGGCCCACGGCCCGGTCTGGCCGTAGCCCGACAGCGAGCAATGCACCAGCCGGGGGTTGAGCCTATGCAGTTCCGCCTGCGCAAAACCAAGGCGGTCGAGCACACCGGGACGATAGGCCTCGACCAGCACGTCGGCCTTTTCCACCAGCTTGGCGAAGGCGCCGCGCCCGGCCTCGGTCTTGAGGTCCAGGGTCACCACCACCTTGTTGCGGTTGGCCAGCTTGTACCACGCGGTGGTGCCGTCGGGATCGAGCGGCCCCATGGTGCGCATGGGGTCGCCGGCGGGCGGCTCGACCTTGACCACCTCGGCGCCCAGGTCGGACAGCCATTGGGTGGCGTAAGGGCCGGGAATGTACTGGGTAAGGTCAAGGATACGGGTGCCGGCGAGGCATTCGGCGAGCATCGGCGTCTCCGCGGGGCGGGGGAGTTGTCAGCCTAGGGAAGCAGGCGCGCCTGCCCAGGTCAATGGCGTTGGCGCTCAGGCCACGTGCTTGAGGAAACCCTTCAGCGCATCCAGCCGCAATGGCTTGTGCAGCAGATGCAGCCCCTCGTCGACGATGCTGCGAATGGTCGCCGGATCGGTATCCCCGGTGAGCACCACCGCCGGCAGGTCCCGCCCGCAGCTGGCGCGCAGGGCCCGGATGGCGTCGATGCCGGTGGTTCCGCCGGCCAGGCGGAAATCGGCGATCACCAGCTCGGGCCGGCGCTTGCTGCCCAGGCGGAGCGCCTCTTCCACCGTCTCGGCGGTCTCCACCTGATGGCCCATTTCGGCCAGCACCATCTCCAGGGCGCGTCGCACCAACTCCTCGTCGTCCACCACCAGGATGCGGCGGGCGGTGTTGGCCATGGGCTCGGAAAGCACTTCCTCCAGGGTGCATTCCCCGGCCACCGGCAAGGTGATGGTGAAAGCCGAGCCCCTACCGGACAGGGAACGGACATCGACGCGATGGTCGAGCAGACTGGCGATGCGCCGAACGATGGCCAGTCCCAGCCCCGTTCCCTTGTCGCGGCGGCGCTCCGGATTGCCCAGTTGGCGGAACTCCTCGAAGATCTCTCCCAGCTTGTCGGCGGGGATGCCGATGCCGGTATCCAACACCTCGATGCGCACCTGATCGTCGCCCACGCGCCGGCACCCCACCAGGATATGACCCCGCTCGGTATAGCGTACGGCGTTGGCGACCAGATTGGACAGCACCCGGTCCATCAGCGCCGGATCGGTATGCACCACCGCGCTGGACGATACCACGCGCAGGCGCAGCCCCTTGGCCTCGGCCTGGATGCGCCAGGCCGCCGCCACCCGCTCCAGCAGCCGGCTGACCGGAATGTCGGAGAGCTTGGGGGTGATCACGCCGGCATCCAGCCGGGCCACGTCCAGCATGTCGTTCAGCAGGCCGGTCAGGCTTTCCACGCACTGCCCCACCGCCTCCATCACCTGCTCCTCGCGCCCCTGCAGGCGTGCCTTCAGCACGCCGAGGTAAAGGACAGCGCCTGCAGCGGCTGGCGCAAATCGTGGCTGGCGGCGGCCAGAAAGCGCGTCTTGGCGTCGTTGGCCCGCTCCGCCTCGTCCACCGCGCGCGCCAGTCCGGCCTCGGCGCGGCGCTGCTCGGTGACGTCCTGGATAGCGCCGATGGTGCGCAGGATGTGGCCTTCCAGATCGCGGTCGGCGCGCAGGGACACCAGCACCTCACGCACGTCACCCGCCTTGGTGACGTATTGCCCCGGAACGCGGTCCAGGCTGCCCACCCGCAGGAATTCCGGCCACGCCACCAGCCGCACCTGGGCGCCCGACGCCGAGGTATGGAATTCCCAGGGCGTCCGCCCCAACACCTCGTCGGCGGCATAGCCCAGGGTGCGCAGCCAGGCATCGTTGACCGCGATCAACCTCTCGTTCTCGTCGAGCACGAACAACATCACCGGCGCCGCCGAGAAGAAGCTGAGGAAACGCGCCTGGGTCTTCTCCAGTTCCCCGCTGAGCACATCGAGCGCCTGGTAGAGCGCATCCAGCTCGCTGATACCGAACACCCGGCGCGTCGTCGGGCGGTCGCGCAGGAACGGCTGGGCGATGCTGGTCAAGGCCTGGACCGGGCGCAGGATGCGCCGCGCGATGGTCAGGGCCAGCACCACCGAACCGCCCAGCACCAGGAAACCGAACCCCACGGTGGTTCCCAGCGTGCCGCGCAGGTTGGCGTCGGAGCCGTCGCGCGGCGCGCCGATGCGGACGGTCCAGCCGGTCAGCGCCGAACGTTCGGTGACAGCCAGCCAATCGGGGCCGTTGAGGTTGACCGCGTGGGCCGGCACCCGCGCCACCTGCCCGCCCCGGGCGTCGTTGATGGCGGCGAACCAGCCCAGGGATAATTGCTGGCCCCATAGCAGGCCGGCCAGGCGCTCGGTGCGGATGGCGGCGGCCAGCGCGTAGGCCGTTTGTCCCGCCGCGTCATGCACCGGCACCGCCACCAGCACCACCTCTCCGCCCATGGCCGGCGCCTGGGTGGGGGCGGACACCGCCGCGTCGCTGCCGGCCAGCACCTGCCCGATCACGGCGGCGGCCTCGGCATCGACCGTGGCGCCGCTGCCCGACGAGGAGGATCTCGCGCGACATGAACACCTGCTGCCCGGCGGCGTTGAACAGCAGCAGCGCCCCCCATTCCGAATGGATCGCCGCTAATTGGCGCGCCATGGGGGCGAAGCCGGGGATATCGTGGGCGGCCAAGGTGCGCGACAACGCCGCACTGTCCAGGGCGGCGATGGTCAAGCGGATTTCCTGGTCCACGGCGATGGTCAAGGCGCGGGCGGCTTCAGCCAGGCCGCGCTCCAGGGCTGCGCGCTCCTGCAGGGAACTCCATACGGTCAAGCCGCCCGCCCAAAGCAACATGGGGATCAGCGGCGCCAGCACCAGCACCACCAGATGCCGACGCAAGCCACCGCGCAGCGGGGTCAGGGCAGGCAGGCGCACATCCATCTTGGAGCGGCGTTCCATCACCGGAGGGTTGGCCCATACCATTGATATTGTCGCCCCAAATCTCCGGCACAGGGCTGCCCGCGCCACCCTCCTGTCTGCGCAGGACGCTGGCGCTTTTGCGCCCGCGACGGCCGCCGGCCGCTGCCGGCGTTCCGTCGCCCAGGAGCGGGTTGAAGGGGAGGATTAAGCGGTGGGAGTGGGCTGGCGCGCAAAAGAGCGGTTGGCGGCGATGGCCGCCTGCGTGCGGTTGTTGACGCCCAGCTTTTTCATGATGGACTTCACATGGACCTTGACGGTTCCTTCCAGCATGCCCAAGGAACGGGCGATCTCCTTGTTGGAATAGCCCAGCGTCAGCAGTTTCAGCACCTGGGTCTCGCGGGGAGTGAGCGACTTGAAGTCGGGATTGAAATCGCCTGCCTCGTCGAGGGGCGAGCCCTCGTATTGCTCGCCGGCCTCCTCGGTGGCGACCGCCTGGGCAGGCACGTAGAGCTCGCCGGACAGCACCAGCGGAAGCACGTGCTTAAGGATTTCGCCGTTGGAGGATTTCAGCACATAGCCGCGCGCCCCGCATTCGATGGCGGAGCGGATGGTGGCGCGCTGACGCGAACCCGAGACGATGACCACCGGAATGGGCGGCAGGGTGTCGATGAACTTCTTCAGGTCGGCGATGCCGTTGAGGCCAGGCATCATCAGATCAAGCAGGATCAGATCGAGTTTCGGGGTCTCGTGGGCGATGCGCCGGGTTTCCTCGGCGTTGCTCGCCTGCAAGATGGTGACGTCCTTGCCGTACAGGCTTTCCAGGGCCAAGGAAATGCCGTAGCGGAACAAGGCATGGTCGTCGGCGATAAGTACTACCATATTCAAGACCTCTTCAACGGCACAGGCCGCCCGTATCGGTATAGCGCGAAACGAAGCAGTGAATAGTCTATCTTTTGGAGACTATCCAAAGCGCCATACTACGAAGTTTCAGGATATCAACCAACACTAGAAGCCGCATCTTATTGGGTAGGCGCGCCTACCCCACCTTCGCCTCGCACTCGGGTATTTAATTTTAACCACGTTCTTTTCAATCGCTGACTTGCGCGACTGCCGGGCAGGAGCCTATATGCGCGTCGCCTTTATACCTTGGTGATAGCGGCGCGGCGGCGCCACCCTCCCGGTACTTCGTGCGGCTCCCAAGCGACCTCGGCGCGCAGGGGCAAATGATCGGAAGTGATGCGCGACAAGGGAGTGGCATAGACGGAAAGGCGCTTCAGTCCCGCCCCCGGCCAGGCCCACACGCGGTCCAGCGGCAGCAGGGGCAGGCGCGAGGGGAAGGTGCGCGGCATCAACGAGACGCCGTAGCGGCGGTCGATGGCGCGCAGAGCGCCGCGCGTGGGCCGCCATTCGTTGAAATCGCCCATGATCACGGTGGGCATGTCGTCGCCGCCCTCTTCCAGCGCCGCCAGCAGATGGCGCACCTGCAGGCGCCGTTCGGCGGCGTTGAGCCCGAGATGAGTCACCACCACCCGCAACGGCTGTCCGGCCACGTCCACCTCGGCCAGAATGGCGCCGCGCGGTTCGTAATGGCGTACCGTCAGGTCGGGGCGCCGCACCTCGCGTACCGGCCAGCGGCTCAGCAGGGCGTTGCCGAACTTGCCCCGCCTTCCCTTGATGTTGGGCCCCGGCACGGCGTTGCAGGCCAGCATGTCAGCCAGGAAATCCAGTTGCGCCCGCCCATCCACCAGCAGGCGCATGTCCACTTCCTGCAGGCCGATGATGTCGGCGTCCAGGGCCTCGATGACCTCGGCGGTGCGTTCCGGAGCGTAGCGCCCATCGGTGCCGAAGCAACGATGGATGTTGTAGCTGGCCAGCGACACCGTCAGCGGGGTCAGGCCGGGAGACGGATCTTCGGGCAAGCGGCCGCGCCCTCCTTCTGCTGCTAACCGGACCGCCCCGGCGCCGGAGCGCGGGCGCGGCTGAGCCGGCTGACCACACCCACCTGGGCGGCCAGCACCAGGGCGACGGCGATCCCCAGGATGGCGATGTTGCCCGGCGAGGGGGATCGTAGCACCACGGCCAAGCGATCCCCGAGCACGCTCATGGCGAAGATGCCCGGCGCCATGCCGACCCCGGTGCCGATCAGGAAATCGCGCAGGCTCACCGACGACGCCCCGGCGACCACGTTGACTACCGAGAAGCCCGCCACGGGCATCAGCCGCAGCACCAGCATGGCCATGATGCCATGGCGCGACAGGGCGCGGTTGACCCGGTTGACCCGCCAGCCGGCCAGGCGGCGGACCCGCACCCGCCCCAGCCGGGCACCCACGGCGTACAATACGGCCGCGCTGGACACCGAGCCCAGCAAGGCCAGCCCGCTGCCCAGCCACGGCCCCAGCAGCAGGCCGCTGAACAGCACCGCCAGCGAAACCGGAAACCGGACCAGCCCGGCCGCCACGAACAGGGCCGGCACCACCAGCGCCAGCACCGCCTGGCCACGCCAGTCGTTGGCCCAGTCCAGCAATCCCACCGCCTCGGCCTGCCAGGCCGGCGCCAAGCGGGGCAGCAGGCCCACGGCAAGGCCGAGGCACACCAGCACCGCCGCCACCGCCCGCACTCGCAGCTTCAGCCCGCGCCGGGCCGAACCGGGCATGGACTGATCCAGGCAGACCAGCGTCTCCACCGGTTCCTCCGGATCGGGCAGTGCGCTCTCGCTCAGCAATTGCACGATCTCAGCGGGTTCGCGACCATCCAACGGCAACAAGGTACGCCGGCTGCTGCCCAAAGCGGCAACCACTGCGGCGATGCCGCCGCTTGCCGCCTCGGCGGTCGCCACCTCCGCCGGGGTGGCGCCCAGATGCTCGGCCAGCAGGTCGTGGCGGAACGCGCGGATGGCGGCGCGGATCGAGTCCGACCCGCCCGCCTCGACGAGGACGTCGCATTCGGTGTCCAGGCCCATGGAGCGGTTGTTGAGGTTGGCCGAACCGATGCGCAGGGCGACGTCATCCACCACCATCAACTTGGCGTGCACCTTGACGTCCTCGCCGGCCACGCTGGGATAATAGGCGTGCAGCCGTCCGAAACGGTCGCATTCGTGCAGTTGGCGCAGCAGGCGCGCCCGCGCCACCCCCCATGGTGGAGCGCTCCACCAGGCTGACCGGTTCGCCCGGATTGACCAGCACGATTTCCGGACAGTCCTCGCGGGCCAACCGGTCTGCCAGCAGGGCGGCCACGCGGCGCGCCGCGAAATACTGATTTTCCATGTAGATGAAGCGCTGCGCCGAGGCAATCATGTCGGCATAGAGCTGCTCGACCTCGCGCACCGGAAGCTCGCCGTCCCAGGCCGGGCAGGTGCGGGCGATGGCCACGTCGACGCCGGCGGCCAGCACCGGGACGAAAGGTGGCCAAAGAGCCTGCGGGTCGCCGGGCAGCACCGGCGCCAGTTCCTCGCCGGTCGCCTGGCGCCAGCGGCGGCGGCCGATTTCCGCCAAGGCGCGCGCCGCCTCGCCGGTCACCATCGCCATGACGTCGTGGAATGGCGGATAAGCGGAAACGGCCGGGTCGGCACGGCGGGGATCGCGGGGAAGATGTTCGCGGCTGTCCCAGCGCTGTCTGGTCACGTCGAGGCCGCCGACGAAGGCCAGGCAATCGTCCACCACCACGATCTTCTGGTGGTGCGAGGCACCCAGGGGATGACTGTCGTCCAGGCGGAAGCGCAGACGCCGATGGGTCAGCCAGTTCATCTTCACCAGCCCGGCGAATTCCCGGTTGAAGGCGTAGATCATGGCCGAGTCCCAGATCAGCACATGGGCGCGCAGCCCCGGCCGGGTCCGGGCGATGTGGTCCAGCAGGGCGCCGATCTCGTTGGGGCCGTCGCCTTCATCGCCGTCGCGCACCAGCCGCGTCCGGCTGTCGAATTCCCAGCCGATGAACAGGATCGAACGCCGAGCACCCAGCAGCACCTGTTTCAAGGCGCGGAAATAGGCGTCGCCATCCACCGCCACGCCGAAGCGGTCGGCGCGGGCGACACGCCAGCAATTGCGGCCCGGCTGGGCCAAGGGCGGCCGGATCTCGGCGACACGGCGGTCGAAAGCGACGGTCATGAACCCCACATTGGAGCGTGGGTGCGGCGGCGCAACACGTCACCCCTTCAGCGCGAGGCCTGCTGCTGATCGGGGACCGTCAAATCCCCCATCACCTGAGCGGTGAGCTGCCCGTCCGCCGGCCAGCCCACGGCGCGCTGGTAATCGCGGATGGCCTGGCGGGTGGCCGGCCCGAGAGAACCGTCTACCGGGCCGGCGTAAAGCCCGATCTCGCGCAATGTCCGCTGGGCCATCCGCACCTGCTCGGCCCGCACCTGCCCGGGAATCTCGCCGCGCGCCAGCAGGCGCCCCTCTTCGGTGGGGCCGGGCGCCACCAGGCGGGCGGGTTGCACCACGCCCCGGCGCGGCACCAGCACCACCTGCCGCTCGGCCACCACCGTCCGCACCTGCGGCGGCGTGGTGGCGGGCGGTAGCGGCGGCGGGGCATCGATCGAGCGCGCCAGGGCCAGTTGCTGCGGGTTCAGCACATGGTCGAGCATCGCGCGCCCATCCGCCGCCTGGGGGTAGCCCTGGCGGGCGGCCCGGTCGAACCACACCCAGGCCTGCACGAAATCCTGGGGCACGCCGCCGCCCAGGGCGCACAGGCGGCCCATCATGTACTGGGAATCGGCATCGCCGGCCTCGGCCGCCGGCCGGAACGCGGCGGCGGCGGCGGCGGAGTCGCCCCGCCCCCACGCGGCGATGCCCGAGCGGTAATCAGCCGCCGCCCCTGCCGCCGACATGGCGAGCAGAACGGCGCCCAGGGCAAAGGCGCGGAGCATGGCGGCGGCCTCCTCGGCAGGAAAATCACCTGCCATGTCGGCACGCTGCTTGCTCCTGTCACCCTCTCCCGAAGATCAGGACGCCCGCTCGACCAAGTCACGGTAAGCATGCCAAGAGGCATGGCCGATCAGCGGCAGGGTTACCACCAGCCCGACGAAGAACAGGCCTACCCCCCAGCAGGGTGAAGAAGGCGATCAGCCCGGCCCACAAAATCATGGGGCGGGGATTGCGGCGCACCGCGTCCAGGCTGGTGAGCATGGCGGTCATGGCGTCGCATTCGGGGCGGTCCACCAGCATGGGAATGGCGATGGCGGTCATGGCGAAGACGCCGGCCGCCAGCACCGCCCCGCTCGCCAGCCCCACCGCCAGGAACGGAACGCTGACCGAGGACAGGAACAGGGCATCCAGCAGATGATCGAGGGAAGGTGGCGCCGAACCGAAGAACAGCATGAACTCCAGCATGGCCAGCCGCACCCAGGCGATGAAGGCGATGATCAGGAACATGCCCACCAGCCCGATCTGGGCCGGGTTGCGGCGGAACGCCCCCAGGGCGTGGCCGAAGCTCACCTCGGCGCCGGTGTCCAGCCGCCGGCTGATCTCGTAAAGGCCCACCGCCGCCGCCGGCCCCACCAGGGCGAAACCGAAGGCCAGCGGCAGGATCAGATAGCCCACGCCCCATTGGTCCAGGCCGAACAGCAGCAGCACACCGCAGGCGGTGAACACCGCGCCGTACACATAGCTGATCCCCGGCTCGGAACACATGTCCAGCCAGCCGGCCGAAAGCCAACGCCAGGGATGATCCAGCGTGACGGCGCGGATACGGACCCGCTGGGCGCCGTCGGACAGGAAAGTGCTTTGCATGGACGCCTCCTCCACCCCCATTGCTTTGGAGGTAGTCAGGCATGGCCGCGGTTTGAAGGGGAAAAAGCGCGCCCGGCGTCAGTGGCCGCAGCTGCAGCCGCCACCGCCGCAATCCTCGTCGGCCGCAGGCTCGTCGGGGCGGTCGCCTTCGCGGAAGATGGCGCCCTGATAGACGCGGACCACGCGCTCGTCGAAGGAGACGTGAACGTAATTGCGCCCCTCCTCATCCGTCCGCATTTCCATGCCCAAGCGGCCCTGCTCGATGGCGGTGATCACCTCCATCTCGCTGGTGTCGAGCGCCTTGGCGACGGCGCCGACCAGGGCATTGATCTCGTCGTACATCTCGCGGCTTTCCATGGGGCTCTCCGGACGGATTGGGGCGAATGGGCCTGACCATATAGCCGAGCGGCGGCGCCCTGTCACGTGCGCCGCCGCGCCCCATTAATGCCCCATTCTTGCCCAAATGCCCTTAAGCGCCGCTTAGCTCCCCCATCGATAGGGTCGCGCATCCGAGCAAGTCGACCAACCGATGGAAGGACAACCCGTGGCAACCTTCGCGAACTCACTGCTTTCCGAAACTTGGGACAATGGCCACGCTCCCGAGACCCAACACTATTACGGCTGCCAATGCGCCGATTGCGCGTCGGCCGCCGCCGCGCTCGACAAGAACGTGGTGATCCACGACGCCGCCAGCGTCCCCGTCGCCCATGCCGACGCGGCCGCGCTGCCCTATTACGTCAGCGGCGTCCTGTATCCCCAGGACTGGCGCTGGAACGCCGATTCCGCCCACGGCACGGCGGTCACGGTCACCTACAGCTTCATGGCCAGCAACCCCGGGGTCTATGGCGGCTTCCGCGCCTTTTCCGAGGCGGACAAGGCCGGCGCCCGCGAAGCCCTGGCGGAATGGGCCAAGGTGTGCAACGTCACCTTCAAGGAGGTGTCCAGCGGCGGCCAGATCGCCTTCGGCAACGCCAACGTGGGCAGCGCCTCGGGCATGACCCTGTGGCAGGGCGTCCAGGGTGCCTCGTCGGGCTACAAGACCACCCATGCCGACGTCTACATGAGCAGCTCCCAGTCGCTGACCTATTCCGACGGCAGCTTCGGCTTCCGCGCCATCCTGCACGAAATCGGCCACGCCCTGGGCCTGAAGCACACCTTCGACACCTCGGGCACCACCCTGTCGGGCGTCGAGAACACCGCCCAGTACAGCGTGATGAGCTACGACAACCCGCCCAGCACGCCCAATGCCCAGCCCTACACGCCCCAGCTCTACGACATCGCCGCGGTGCAGTACCTCTACGGCGCCAACAAGGCCACCAATGCCGGCGACACGGTCTACCAGTTCCCGGCCAACAAGGCCTCGGTCCTGACCATCTGGGACGGCGGCGGCAACGACACCCTGGACGCCTCGAACCAGACGGTGAACTGCACCCTGGACCTGCGCGAAGGGCAGTTCTCCAGCCTGGGCGTCTATAACGGCACGGTGGCCAAAAACGCCGTCTGCGTCGCCTATGGCGCCACCATCGAGAAAGCGGTGGGCGGTTCGGGCTCGGACACCATCATCGGCAACGACGCCGCCAACGTGCTGGTGGGCGGCACGGGCGCCGACAAGCTGACCGGCGGCGGCGGCGGCGATGCCTTCTGCTTCGCCTCGACCGCGCAGGGCGGCGACACCATCACCGACTTCGTCTCCGGCATCGACCATCTGGAGTTCACCGCCAGCGCCTTCGGCATCAGCTCGGGCATCCTGGCGTCCAGCGACTTCGCCCGGATTTCCGGGGCCTATGGCGGCTCAAGCGCCGGCAACGTCCACTTCGTCTTCGATTCCAACGGGGCCTTGTGGTTCGACAGCAACGGCTCCGCCAGCGGCGGCGCCACCAAGATGGCGACCCTGACGAGCGGCACCGTGGCCGCTTCGGACATCCACCTGGTCGGCAGCTTCACCGCGCCGAGTCCGACCGATCCCACTCCCACCGACCCCACCCCGACCCCAACACCCACCACCATCACCGGCACATCGGGCAACGACACCCTGTCAGGGGCGGGCGGTGAGATCACCATGAAGGGCGGCCTGGGCAACGACACCTACATCTTCGACTCGGCCGGCGACAAGGCGGTGGAGCTCAGCAACCAGGGCGTGGACACGGTCAAGACGCCGTTCAATGTCACCCTGGGCAGCTACATGGAGAACGTCGTGCTGACCGGCAACAACGCCGTCAGCGCCACCGGCAGTTCGTGGCACAACCAGATGACCGGCAACGACGCCGCCAATACCCTGTCCGGCTTGGCCGGCAACGACACCCTGTCGGGCAAGGGCGGCAACGACGTGCTGGTGGGCGGGGCCGGCCAGGACGTGCTGACCGGCGGCAGCGGCGCCGACCAGTTCAAGTACCTGTCCACCGGCGACGGCGCATGGGTCGGCAGCAACGTATCCAAGGGCGGCCTCAAGGCGGACACCATCACCGACTTCGCGGTGGGCGTCGACAAGATCGTGCTGGACCACACCCAGTTCCTGCTGGGCACTGGCTCGGCCCGGGACGGCGTGAATTTCGTCGAGATCGGCACGGTCTATACCGGCACCAACGCCACCAGCAGCACCTTCGCCGCCGGCAAGGCCTCGCTGATCCAGGATTCCACCGGCACCCTGTACTACGACGCCAACGGCAAGGGCGCCGGCTACACCGTGCTGGCCACCCTGCAGCCGGGCGTCCACCTGCACGGTTCCGACATCATCATCGCTTAGCGACGGGAAAGGAAACGCCCGCCTGCTTCCGAAGGAGCAGGCGGGCGTCGTTCCTTGCCGGAACCGGTCCGAACGCTTACGAGGCCTTGCGGCGACTGCCTTCCAGCAGGCCTTCGGAAATCTGGAAATTGATATTGACCAGGGTATTGACCAGTTCCTGGCCGATCTGGGTGCCGGCCTTGAGGATGGTGGCGGCGACGAAGTCGGCCAGCCGGGTCAGGTTGACGGCGATTTCGCGGGGAATGCGCGAATCCGGCTGGGTGGTCAAGGTCTTGATGGCGGTCCAGAGCTGCAGGTTGCGCTCCAGCGCCACCGCCATGGCGTGGGGATCGTTGGCGCCGCGAGCCTGGTCCAATGCGAGCGCGACTTCAGTGAGGCTGAGGGCCTCGGCTTCCGGCAGCGACAGAGCCAGGGTGTCGACCAGGTCGGACATGGGGATTCTCCCTTACGTAATCGCGCGCTCCCGCTAGCCAAGGGATGAACGAAAACTCGGCAGAGCTTGAGGCCATGGTACAAATTGGACCAAGCATCTTAAGAAAACACTAACCGGGGCTTTCCATATTAATGGAACTCTAACGTCTGTCAGGCCAGATAGGAAACCGGCCCCCGCCCGTGCGGCCGCTTCGGCCTTTCTGGGAACAGCATGCGCGATTGCGTTTACTTCGTCGACGTCGACACCCTCCAGAACGCCGTGCGGCGAATGACGGCGGAACTGGCCGAGGCCATGGCCGCCATGGGCATACGCTCCAAGTTCTTCTCGCCCGAAGGCAGCCTGGACGAACTGGCCGCCGACGCCCAGGCGGGCGGCGTCGCTGCCGTCGTGTCGTTCAACATATACACCGTACTGGCGCCGACGGTGGTCGAACTGGCCCAACGCCACCGCATTCCACTGTTCTTCTACAACACCGACCATCCCCACCTGGGCTATGAAAGCCATCTCCAGTTGATGGAGGCCTTCCCAGATCTGCTGATCACCTTGACCGGCGAGGACGAACTGACCGCCGCCCAGGCGCTCCACCCGGACCGGCCGTCTTTTTTCGTGTTGCGCCAGGGGGCGACGCGCCAGGATGAAGCATCGTGGGACAAACGCGACATCCCTCATCTGGCGGTGGGCAACAATCCTATCGCGGGCCAGTTCGGCGCGGTAACCGACCCCGAGGAACTGCGCCGCCTGGCCCACCGCATCCCCGCCATCGGCGAGCTTGGACAGGATCGCCTGAACCGTATGGTGGAAATCCACGAGGCGGCCCCGTTCAAACCCATGGCCGAGGTGCTGGACGAAGCCTTGGCGGGAGCCGACCCCCCGCTGGACGACCAGTTGCGGCTGCTGCGGCTGTTCGATCTTTATGCACGCACCCACGTCCGGGCCCGCGCCTTGACTGAACTGCTGCGGGTGCCCGCCCTGATCTGCGGCCACGGCTGGGACTATCTGCGCGACCGCAACAGCCGCGCCCATCTGCTGGGGTCGGTGGAGACCGAGAAGGTACAGGCTTTCACCCGGCGCGCCCGGTTCCTCTACAATCTGGTGCCGCCCTATTACTCGTGCAGCGAGCGGGTGCTGGAGGCGGCCATCCTGGGTACCCCTGTCGTTACCACGCCGTCACGCTTCTTCCAGCGCGAATTCGGCGACTCGCTGACCTATTTTCAGGCCCCCGAGGAGCTTGCCGCACTCCTCGCCCACCCGCCTTCTGAGAACGAGGTCCGGGAAAAGGCGGTTCGGGCGCGTGCCATCGCCCTGGAGCGCCACACCTGGGACCAGCGGGCGCGCGCCATCCTGGACCTCCTGCATATCCAGCCGCCGGGTACCGCCCCATGAGCCCGCGCCCGATCCCGCTGTTCAAGGTGTTCCTGCCCCCGCGCGAGGCACTGGCCGGGCCACTGCTGGACACCCTGTACGGCGGCCAGATCACCGAAGGCCCCAAGGCTGCCGAGTTCGAGCACCGGTTCGGCGCCGCCATCGGCAACGCCAACGTCCTGGGTTTTTATTGCGGCACGGCCGCCCTGCATGTGGCCCTGTTGCTGGCCGGCGTGCAGCCGGGCGACGAGGTGGTCAGTACCGCCATGACCGCCGAACCCACCAACATGGCCATCGCCCAGGCCGGGGCGCGGGTCGCCTGGGCCGACGTGGACCCGGTCAACGGCAATTTGTCGGCCGAAGGCATCGCCGCCGCCATCACCCCGGCCACCAAGGCCATCATGGTGGTGCATTACGGCGGCATTCCCGCTGCCCTGGACGCCATCCACGCCGTCGCCGCCCGCCATGGCCTGCCGGTGATCGAGGATTGCGCCCACGCCCTGGGTGCCCGGTATGGCGGCAAGCCGCTGGGCAGCCATTCCCCCTTCGTCATGTTCTCGTTCCAGGCGATCAAGCACATGACCACGGTGGACGGCGGCGCCCTTGCTGTGTCCGACCCCGCCTTGCTGCCCAAGGGGCGGCGGTTGCGCTGGTTCGGCATCGACCGCGCCCTGCCCCGGCTGGAAGCCGAAGTGGCCGAGGTGGGCTGGAAGTACCACATGAACGACGTCACCGCCCAGATCGGGCTGGTGCAGTTGGACCACATCGAACCGGTGATTGCCCGCCACCGGGACAACGGCCGCTGGTTCGACCGCGAACTGGCCGGCATTCCGGGCATCGAGCCGGCGCGCTGGGATGCCAAGGCGGAACCGTCCTACTGGTTCTACACCCTGTTCGCCGACGACCGCGACGGCCTGATGCGCCGCCTCAACGAGCGTGGCATCGCCGCCTCGCTGATCCACCGCCGCAACGACGAGCATCCGCTCTTCGCCGCCGCCCGCCACGCCCTGCCCGGCCTGGACGCCTTCCACGCCCGCGTGCTGCACATCCCCTGCGGCTGGTGGGTGGACGACGAGGATCGCGAACGCATCGCCGCCACCATCCGCGAGGGTTGGTAAGATGAGACGCCCGATCCCGCTGTTCCGCACCTTCATGCCGGAGGGAATGGACCTGGCACCGGTACTGACCAGCGGCTATCTGGTGGCCGGCACCCAAGTGGCCGCCTTCGAGGCCGCCCTGGGGACGTGGCTGGGCAATCCACGGGTGTGCGCCACCAATTCGTCCTCGGCGGCCCTGACCCTGGCGCTGCGGCTGGCCGGCGTGGGGCCGGGCGATCAGGTGGCGGTTTCGCCGCTGGCCTGCACCGCCACTACCATGCCCATCGCCACGCTGGGGGCGACGCCCCTGTGGTGCGACGTGGATCCCGCCACCGGCATGATCGACCCCGCCGATTGCGCCCGCCGGCTGACCGGCCGGACCAAGGCGATCCTGTCCTATCATTGGGCCGGCGACGTGGGGGCGGTGGAGGCGCTGGCGGCCCTGGCTGCCAAGCACCGCATCGCCTGCATCGAGGATGCTTCGGAGGCGCTGGGCGCCGAACTGGCCGGCAAGCGGCTGGGCGCCGGCAGCGCCGACTTCACCGTGGTCTCGTTCCACGCCGCCAAGCCGCTGACCACCGGCGAAGGCGGCGCCCTGCTCTGCGCCCGAGCCGCCGACCACGAGCGCGCTTTGCGGCTGCGCCGCTTCGGCATCGACAACGCCAGCTTCCGCCTGCCCACCGGCGACCTCAACCCGGCCAGCGACATCGTCGAGGCGGGCTGGAATGCCTATCTGACCAACATCCCCGCCGCCATCGGACTGGCCGGACTGCCCCATGTGGACGGGCTGCTGGCGCGGGCGCGGGCCAACGGGGCGTGGTACGATTCCGCTCTGGCCGAGGTGGCCGGCCTGCGGCTGATACGCCGGCGCGGCGACGCCCGCTCGGCCTTCTGGGCCTACACCATCCTGGCCGAGCGCGCCGACACCCTGCTGGCGAAACTCGCCGACGCCGGCATCGGCTGCCAACGCCTGCACCTGCGCAACGACGCCTATTCCTGCTTCGGCGGCCGGCTGGAAGACCTGCCGGGCGTGGCCGCCTTCGCCGCTGCCGAACTGGTGATCCCCTGCGGCTGGTGGGTGGGGGACCTGGATCGCGACCACATCGCCGCCACTATCCGGGAAGGGTGGTGACATGCGGGTCGAAGAGCTGGCCGCCCCCCACCTGCCCGCCTTCGTCGCCGCCATCGACGCGGTCTTCGTCACCGCCCGCGGCCGCAACGGTTCGGTGGCGGAACGCTGGCCCGCCCTGTTCCGGCCCGGCGGCGCCCGTTGCTTCGCCGTCCTGGCCGAAGGCGCCCCGATTGCCGGCCTGGTGGCGCGCCCGGTCCGGTGCCAGGCCGATGATCGTCAGTTCATTGCCCACCAAGTGGGCTTCGTCTTCACCCTGCTTCCGTGGCGCGGGCGGGGCTTGGCTGCCCGGGTGCTGCACGCAGCGGCGGAGCAGGTGCCGGGGCCGCTGGTGCTGTGGGCGACCCGACCGGGCCTTTACGCCAAGCTGGGGTGGGAAGCGTGGGACCCCCATGGTGCCAAAGGAGAATGGCGGGGAGAGGGCGGTACCGGAAACGAAGCGCCGGTACTCATGCCCAGCATGCTGCCCGATCTCGAAGCCATCCGCGCCCGAGCCCGGCCCCGTCGCGTGGCGCGCTCCGAACAGGATTGGTTGGCTCGTCCCTTCGGTGCCGCACGCATGCTGGTCGCCCGGGTGCCACAGGCCTATGCCCTGTTCGCCCAGCAGGACGGTCGGGCCATTCTGTACGAATTGGTGGGCGACCCCGCCCACTACGATGCCTTGTGGCCTCACGTCGTGCAGAATTGCCGCAGCGCGCTGCTGAACCTGGACGCCGAGTCGGATGCCGCCCGCTGGCTGCGGCAACGGGGAGTGACGCCGCACCCCAATCCGCTGTCCATGTGGCTGCGCTGGCCGCCCGCGGACCGATGGTCGCTGGACTGGCTGGATCGTATTTAGCAAGATCGCGAAAATAAAGACGGAAGAATAAAGATGAACATCGCCGATATCGAAGGGCTGAAGTTTCCTGACGAAATGCTGACCCGCTTCTTTTTCAAGAACGGTCTGCACACCCGGCGCGGCCGAGTGATCGAGTTGGGTTGCGGCAACGGCAGCAACCTGATGCTGTTCGCCGCCTACGGCTGGGAAACGGTGGGCATCGATTACGATTCCGCCCTGATCGAGGCCGGCCGGCGCAACTTCGCCAAGGCGGGCCATACCGGCTGGACACTGACCGTCGGCGACCTGAACCAGCAGCAGGAGGTGGAGGGACCGTTCGACGTCTTCCTGCTGCCCAGCATCATTTATTACTTCACCGTGGAGCAGGCCCGCGCCATCATCCAGCGTTTCGCCCCGCACGCCGCCCAATCCCTGTTCTATTGCCGCTTCCGCACGCCGCTGGATTACCGCTTCGGCCGCGGCGAAGCGCTGGGACCGCAGAGCTTCCGCATTACCGCCACCGAGACCGGCGAGCAGGGCTGCACGATCAGCTTCTACGAAACCCACCAGATGCTGGATCTGATGTCGCCGTTCAAGCTGCGCCAGGACAGCATCAAGGTGTTCTACGAGATGTTCGATAACCTGCAGAATGACCGCCTGATCCGCAACCAGGACGGCATCATCTGGGCGGACAACCTGTGAGCGACACTGCCGTCATTGTCCAGGCCCGCATGGGCTCGACCCGGCTGCCGGGCAAGGTATTGCGCCCACTGGCTGGACACACCGCCCTGTCCCGCGTGCTGGAGCGCTGCCGCGCCATCCCCGGCGCTGACGTGGTGGTGTGCTGCGTCCCCGAGGGTCCTGCGGACGATCCGGTGGCGGCGGAGGCGGCGCGCTCCGGCGCGGTGGTCACCCGGGGCCCCGAGCGCGATGTGCTGGCCCGCTACCTGATCGCCGCCCGCCATGTGGGTGCCCGCACGATCCTGCGCGTCACCAGCGACTGCCCGCTGCTGGACCCCGCCCTGGCCGGCGAGGTGATCGCGTTGTACCAGAGCAAACGGGCCGACCTGGCCTGCAACGACCTGCTGCCGCTGTTCCCCCACGGCCTGGGCTGCGAGGCCTTTTCGCTGGCTTGGCTGGAGCGGGCCGAGCGCGAGGCGGCCACCGATTACGACCACGAACACGTCAGTACCTTCATCTACCACCATCCCCAGGCCAGCGTCTGGCACCTGATGGGGCCGGGCGGAGCCTTGGCCCGCCATCGCTGGACCCTGGACACACTGGAAGACCTGGCCCTGCTGGACAAGGTTGCGGCGCGGCTGCCTTCCGGCCCGGCTGGCTGGCCCTGGCGGGAAACCCTGCGGGTGGTCGAGGGCGACCCCGACCTGGCCAGGGATTCTGCGCGAGCGCGATACCCGCGAGGGCATCGAATGGGTGTGACCCGTCCCATTCTGGTGGTCACCGCCGCCGGCCACGAATGGGGCATGGGCCATGCCGTGCGCACCAGTGCGCTGGTCGCGGCCATGGGCGCCGCGACCAGGGTGCGCGTCCTCGCCGTTGGTGCCGAAGTGCCGCTACGCGCCTCCTTCCCTGCAGCCCGGCTGAGCGTCACCACCGAAGGCGGGCTGGAACGGGAACTGGCCGCCGAGACCCCGGCCCTGGCGGTGGTCGACCTGCCGCCCCGTATCGCCCGCCCTTGGGCCGCCCTGCGCCGGCTGGGCGCGCCCGTGGCGGCGGTGGAGGACTTCGGCGGCGAAGTGGATGCCGACGTGGTGTTCAACGGCTCGGTCGTGGAATGCCACCACCTTTTCCGCGGCCCCTCCCATCTGCAGGTCTATGCCGGCGGCTCCTATGCCCTGATCCGCCCCGATTTCGCCGCCCACCCATGGGTGCCCCCGCCGAACGGGTACTGACCGTCGTCGCCGGTGGTGGCGATTCCGCCCGCGACTGGGTCTTCGCCCTGGCCGAGGGCGGCCTGGACGCCACCCGGCACGGTCCGGTCACCCTGGTGGTGGGCGCCGCCTTCCCCGAGCGCGAGCGCCTGGAGCGATGCTGCCGGGCCGCCGGCTTCACCCTGCTGAGCGGCCTGCCCGCCACCCGGCTGGCCGCCCGTATGGCGGCCTCGTCAGCCGTGCTGGTCACCGGCGGCATGGTGGCCTACGAGGCGGCGGCGGTGGGCGTGCCGGCGGTGATCAACCCGCTGCTGGACGACATGCGCGAGGAAATCGCCGCCTTCGCCGCCGCCGGTGCCGCGCTGGACCTCCAGGGCGGCGGCATGGACATGGCGCGGATCGACGCCGCGCTTTCATCCCTCATGGACAACCGCGAGCGGGCACACACCATGTCCCAACGCCAGCGCACCCTGGTGGACGGCCGGGGGCTGGCCCGCTGCGCCGCCATCCTCGATTCCTTGCTGGAGCGCCCATGATCCTGTCGGCCCACCAGCCGGTCTACCTGCCCGGCATCATCCTGTTCAACAAGATTGCGCTTTCCGACGCTTTCATGTTCCTGGGCCATGCCCAGGTGGTGGTGCAGAGCTGGCACATGCGCAACCGCATCCGCCAAGGCGACAACGAAATCTTCCTGACCGTGCCCATCCAGAAGGCGGGCCGCTTCGGCCAATCCATCGACGAGACCCAGGTGGCGGCCGACCACTGGAAGCGCAAGCATCTGCAAAGCATTCGCCAAGCCTACGGGAAGCGGCCGTTCTTCGACCGCTACTTCCCCGCCATCGAGGCGCTGATCCTGGACGCCGGACCTTCGTTGGGGCTTCTGGATAAGGCGCTGATCCGCCACTTCCTAGAGGTACTGGAGATCGACACCCCCATTCACGAGAGCCAGGACTACGCCCCCACGGAACACAAGACCGCGCTTTTGATCGAAATCTGCCATGCCGTCGGCGCCTCGGGTTTTCTGTCCAACGAAGGTTCGCGGGTCTACGTGGACGAACCCGCTCTGGCCGAGGCCGGTCTGCAGCATTACTGGCAGGTCTTCGAGCATCCGGTCTATGATCAGGGGCGCCCGTTCATGCCCAACCTCAGCATCATCGACCTGCTGTTCAACATGGGCCCCCGCGCCGCCGAGATCGTCCGGTCCTGCGGCCGCGTGGAAGCCGGGCCGTACAAGGTGACAAAGCCATGAGCCAGCCTTCCGCCTTCGCCATTGCCGGCCGCCTCGTCGGCCCCGGCCATGCGCCCTATGTGATCGCCGAGATGTCGGGCAACCACAACGGCGACATCGGCCGCGCCTTCACCCTGATCGACGCCGCCGCCGAGGCCGGCGCCGACGCGGTCAAGCTGCAGACCTACACCGCCGACACCATCACCATCGACCACCACGGCCCCGGCTTCGATCTGGAGGACGGCCTGTGGGCAGGGCGCAGCCTGTACGAACTGTACCAGGAGGCCCATACCCCGTGGGACTGGCACCCGGCCCTGTTCGAGCACGCACGCAAGCGCGGCATCACCGCCTTCAGCACGCCGTTCGACGCCACCGCGGTGGACTTCCTGCACGGCCTCGATGCGCCGGCCTACAAGATCGCCTCGTTCGAACTGGTGGACCTGCCGCTGGTGGCCTTGGCCGCCCGCACCGGCAGGCCGCTGATCATGTCCACCGGCATGGCCAGCGAAGCCGAGATCGCCGAAGCAGTGAGCGCCGCCCGCGACGCCGGCGCCACCGACATCTGCCTGCTGCATTGCGTCAGCGGCTATCCCACCCCGGCCGGCGAGGCCAATCTGGCCCGCATCGGCAAGCTGGCCCGCGACCACGGCGTCACCGTCGGCCTGTCCGACCACACCATGGGCGTAGCCGTGCCCATCGCGGCAGTGGCCCTGGGCGCCTGCGTCATCGAGAAGCACTTCACCCTGCGCCGCGCCGACGGCGGCCCCGATTGCGAGTTCTCGCTGGAGCCGGAGGAACTTAAGGCGCTGGTGGAGGGAACCCGCATCGCGTGGGAGGCCATCGGCTCGCCCGAGGCCAAGCTGAAGCCCAGCGAGGAGGCCAGCCTGTCCTGCCGCCGCTCGCTCTACGTGGTGGCCGACATCAAGGCCGGCGAAACGATCACCGAGGCCAACGTGCGCTCCATCCGCCCCGGCTACGGCATGGCTCCCAAGGAACTGCCGCGCGTGCTGGGCAAGCGTGCCAAGGGCGACCTGGCGCGCGGCACGCCGCTGGACTGGTCCATGGTGGAGGGTTAGGCCGACCGCAGGGCCTCGGCGACGACGGCGACCACCGCCGGCCAGTCGCCGTCGACGGGCTGGCGGAACAGGTGCATGGAGGGATAGAGCGGCGTCCGGTCGCCATAACGCGGCCAGCGCCAGTCCAGGCCGAAAGCCGGCAGCATCAGCCACACCGGCTTGCCCATGGCCCCGGCCAGATGGGCGACGCTGGTGTCCACGGTGATCACCAAATCCAGTCCGGCGATGGCGGCGGCCGTCCGGCTATAATCGGTCAGGTCGCCCGACAGATCCCGCACCAACCCTGCCAGGGGCGGGTACTGGCAGGCCTCGGCGGCGGCCCCCACCTGCAGGCTGACCCAGTCCACCTCCGGACAAGCCAGCAACGGCGCCAGCAGCGCGGGATCGAGGCTGCGGCGAGCGTCGTTGCGGTGGGCAGGATTGCCGGCCCAGACCAGCCCCACCGCCCTGCGCGTACCTTGCCGCTGCGCGGCGGGCGGCGTCACATAGGGGCCGGGCCAATCCGCCTCGGGATCGTCGATGCCGAGGGCATGGGGCAGGCTGAGCAGTGGCAAGTGCACGTCGGCCTGGGGCAGCGGGCCGGAAAAGCCGGCGGCCTCGGCCACCCCCGGCACCGTCGCCAGAACCCCGGCCAAGCCGTCCTGCGCCAGTACCACGGGCTGGTACCCACGCGCCACCAGGGGACGCAGGTAGCGGGCGAAGTGCAGCGCATCCCCGGCTCCCTGGTCGTTCCACACCAGCACCCGGGTTCCCGCCGGCTCGGCGCCGGTCCAGCGTGGCAGGCTCCAAGGCGGACGCGGCGCGTCGGGCAGCCTCAGCCGCCATTCAAACTCGGCCAGCCCCTCGCGCCACCGCCGTTGCCCCAGCAGCAGCACGGCCAGATTCCAGTGGCCGTCCACATTGCCCGGATCCAGGGCGATGGCGCGGCGATAGGCGGCAACGGCGGCAACGGCGTCGTTCTGCGCCAGTTCGGCCATACCCAGATTGACCCAGGCGGCGGCATGGCCGGGCTGGGCGGCCACCACCTGCCGGTGGCCGGCGGCCGCCTCGGCAAAGGCTCCCAGGCGATAATGCAGATTGGCGAGGTTGTAACGGGCGTCCATGCGGCTGGGATGGCCGGCCAGCAACTGCCGGTACTGTTCAGCGGCCTCGGCCAGTTCGCCCAGATCGGTGAGGGCGCGGGCCAGATTGTAGCAGGCGCCGTCGTGATCGGGCTTGGCCTCCAGCACCAGGCGCCACTGTTCGGCAGCGGCGGCCGCCTCGCCCGCCTCCACCAGCACGACGCCCAGGGCGAAACGCACGTCGGGATGGCGCGGCTCCAACTGGGCGGCATGGCGAAGCGCCGCCAGCGCCTCTCCTACCCGCCCCCACTGGTGCAGCAGCAAACCGTGCAAATAACGCAGCAGGGCGCTCTCGCCCTTGGCCAGCCCCTGGCGGCACAAGCGGTCGGCGTCGGCAAGGCGCCCCGCCGTCATCGCATCCAGGATGGGCTGGGCGTCGGTCATGGGCGGTTCAGGCGCCGAGGATTTCGGCCAGGGCGTCCACCACCCGGCGGACGTCGTCGTCGGCCATGGCGGGGAACAGCGGCAGGCTGAGGCAGGTGTCGTAATAGGCCTCGGCGCCGGGCAGGCGGGGATAGGGGGCCAGGGCGGCGTAATAGGGCTGGCGGTAGACCGGCAGGTAGTGGACCTGGCTGCCAACGCCATGCTGCTTCAGCGCCGCCATCACCGCCGCGCGTTCAAGCCCCAACTGGTCGAAGGGAATGCGGACCACGTACAGGTGCCAGGCCGGCACGCAGCCGGGAACACGGGCCAGCGGCCGCACCCGATCGGCCAGAGGCGCCAGTTGGGCGGCGTAAAGGTCGGCCAGATGGCGTCGGCGTGCGGCGAAGGGTGCCAGTTTGTCCAACTGGCTGAGCGCCAGGGCGCAGTTAATGTCGCTGGCGCGGAAATTGTAGCCCAGTTCCACCATCTCGTAATACCAGGGATTGGCCTCGCCCCGACTGTCGAAAGCCTGCTCGGGGGCTTGGAATTCGGCGAGGTCGCGGGTGATGCCGTGTCCGCGCAGCCGCCGCATGCGCGCCGCCTTGGCGGCGTCGTTGGTGGTGACCGCGCCGCCCTCGCCCATGGCCACCGTCTTGACCGGATGGAAGCTGAAGCACGCCATCTCGGAGGCGGCACAGGCCCCCACCGGCACGCCCTCCACGCGGGTGCCGATGGCGTGGCAGGCGTCTTCCACCAACGGGATGCCGCCGGGCCGGCATTGAGCGCGTAGCGCAGGCATGTCCACCGTCTGCCCGGCCAAGTGGACAGGAAAGACCGCCGACAGCCGGCGGCCGGCGCGCGCCTGGGCCTCGGCCAGGGTAGCGGCCGTCATCAGGCCGGTATCGGCATCCACGTCGCAAAAAACGACATCGGCGCCGACGAAGCGGGCGGCGTTGGCGGTGGCGGCAAAGGTGACGGCGGGAACGGCGACCAGATCGCCCGGACCGAGGTCTAGCGCCAGCGCCGCCAAGTGGAGGGCGGCGGTGCCGCTGTTGCACACCACCGCATGGGCGGCGCCGGTTTCCGCCTCCAGCCGGCGTTCCAACTCCTCCACCTTGGGCCCCGAGGTGAGCCAATCGCCGCGCAGCACCCGCACCACGGCGGCGATGTCATCCTCGTCGATAGTGTGACGCCCGTAGGGCAGGAAATCGGAACCGGCCATCAGCTTCTGGCGATCAAGTCCCTGAGCCCGGCCTCGTCCAGCCAGTCATCATTGGTATTGCTGGCGTAGCGGAAGCCGTCCGGCACCGGAAGGGCGCCGTCCACCAGCACCGAATTGGTCCAGGTGGCCGAGTTGGGCAGGATGACGTAGCGGTCGGGCAGTTCCACCGTGTCGCGGGCATGATCCTCGGTGATCATGGCCTCGTGCAGCTTCTCGCCGGGACGGATGCCGATGAAATGGTGCGGCAGGCCGGGCGCCATGGCGTTCGCCAGGTCGACCATGCGCATGCTGGGGATCTTGGGTACAAAGATCTCGCCGCCGCGCATGCGTTCCAGCGAGGACAGGACGAAATCCACGCCCTGCTGCAGGGTGATCCAGAAGCGGGTCATGCGGCTGTCGGTGATGGGCAGCTGGTCGGCGCCCTGGGCGATGAGCTTCTGGAACAGGGGCACCACCGAGCCGCGCGACCCCACCACGTTGCCGTAGCGCACCACCGAGAAGCGGCAGCCCTTGGCGCCTGAAAGGTTGTTGGAGGCGACGAAGATCTTGTCCGAGGCCAGCTTGGAGGCGCCATACAGGTTGATGGGATTGACCGCCTTGTCGGTGGACAGCGCCACCACCTGCTTCACCCCCGCTTTGATGGCGGCCATCACCACATTCTCGGCGCCATTGACGTTGGTGTGGATGCACTCGCTGGGATTGTACTCGGCGATGGGCACATGCTTGAGGGCGGCGGCATGGATGACGATGTCGATGTCGCGCATGGCCATTTCAAGACGCGTGGCGTCGCGGACGTCGCCGATGAAATAGCGCAGGCATTCGTGCTGGCGCGGGTCGAAGATCTGCGCCATCTCGTACTGCTTCAATTCGTCGCGAGAATAGATGATAAGCCGGCGCGGTTTGTAGCGCTCAAGGACGGTTGCGATGAAGCGCTTGCCGAAGGAGCCGGTGCCCCCAGTGATAAGCAGTGAACGCCCGTCAAGCTGAACGTTCGACTGAAAACGGTCTTGGCTGGACAAGAAGCTCTCCCGAAAGGCGAACGGCAAGCGCGGAGGCCAGCCCGGCTCAGGCGGAAATGGCGTTGAGCGAGCCCGACTGGGGGACCTCGGCCGGCGCCGGCTGCCCCCCTCCGCCTGCTTCAGGCCCGCCAGAAGGCCGCTGGCGATATTTCGATTGATGTCCACCAGCACCTGAACCGACTGAGGCGTGGGGTCGGCCAGTACGGCGACCGTCCGCTTGTCGACAAAATTGCACAGGTTCAGCATGTTCTGGCGTACGTCGTCGGGAACACCGCAATCCTCGAGGCTGAGGTTTGCCTGGAACAGCGTCCACAGGCGCCAATTCAGCCGAAGCGCCTCACGCAACTGGTCGAGGGAGTCCGGGGACGACGAGGCCGAGGCCATGCGGCGGGCTGCCTCGATAAGTGCCCAAGCTTCCGAATTGGCAGGGATGCCCGGGCTGGGAACGGTATTGTAACCGCCGGACGCCGCCGCCCCATAAGCGCTGTATTCGGATTTCATTCTGGCCTCTTGGCAGATTTTCGCTGCGATAGCGCCCTCGTCGGACGGTCGGCCAAAGCACCGGAAAGGCCCTCACCGACCCTGTCAGCATGACCTGAATTGGTAAAGGTCACGTAAAGAGACTCATCACCGATCCCTTGTCCACCGACATCTCGCTATTCAGCCGAGCGGTCAGAGCGTCCGCCATGGATTGCGAACTCTCGAAGGAGAGCGACAGAGCTTGCAAAGTGAAGCTGTACTGCTGCTTGATCTTAGCGACTTCCGCCGCCTTCTTGGCAAGATCGAGCTGCTCCTGCGCTGCCATCTGCGCATCAATTTTATTGATGCCGACCTGAACGTTGTTCATGGTCGTCGCGATAATATCAGCTCTGTTCTGGTTGGCGTCCTGGACATTAAAGACGCGGCCAAGCGCCGCCGTAATCGCCATCAAGGCTTCGGTGGAACTGCCGAAGTCCTCATAGGAGGTCGCCTTAACCTGGGTGCCGTCTGGCTGGGTCACCATCAGCACGCCGTCACGTTTGAGCTTCTCGGTGCCGTCGGAAACGACGATGCCAATCGGTGTCGCATCCACGATCTTCAGGTTGGCGGCCAGGTCATTGATACCGGCCAGCGTCTGGTTGAAGATGCTGGAATCACCGGCAGCAGCCGCTCCGACCTGATTATTGAGCCCGGCCAAGGCCTCGGCAATGGCATTCAGCGCATGGTAGCTGGACAGGGTAGCGGCGCGCACGGGCTCCACATCGGTGCCTAATTGCACGAAGGCTTGCCGCTGGGCCTTCAACTGGTCGTCGAGAGCCTTGTGGCCGTTGCTCGCGTTGAGTTCATTGATCTTGGCGTTCATACGATCAATGATCGCATTCTGCAGGGAATTGAATTGCAGATTGAAGGCCGGGCGCGCGGCGGCGGCCTGCGCCTGGGCCAGATTCATGGCCAAATTCGAGCTGCTGCCAAGAAGCGACCCCGTACCATTCGCCGCGCTCGTTTTGCTCAGCTGCACGGTTTGGGCCAGACTCGATGACGCTGTCGAGGTGCTGGAAATGTCGCTCATCGTGGTCTCCGCTTTCTGCCGAACAGACCTATACCTATAAAGTGTCCGGCCACCATGGCCTTAGAGTCAACCAAAAACGTATACAACCACTCCACCGGTATCACTGTGCCAGCAAATAGTACTGGACCAGGGCCGCCTCCAATTGGTCGGTAAAGGCACGCCCGGAGCACAGCGGGGTTTCACCGATGACCTTGAGCAGTTCATCGCGCAACGATGCAGCCACGTCCGCCGACCGCCCCATGGATAGGGCAATCTTGACGTACTGGTCGTCGTCCTGGGCCAACCAGTTTTCCTGCCCAATAGCCTCGAGGACGCCGGCCGCCCGGCCATGGCGGAGAGAACCGCCCGCACGAACCACCACGGGCACCCCCATGGTCACCGCCGTCGCCACATCGTCCACCCGGGGTCCCCGCAAGCCGGTCAGCAGGATATCGATCCTGGCCCAGAAACTGACGTTCGGATCGCCCCCTTCGTTCGCGAACAGCACGCGGTCAGCAACGCCATAGGTGGCGAACAGCTCGTAAAGACGATCGGCGACCAGCCGATCGGGCGAGTGCACCAACCCGAGCAGCAATGTCGCTCCGGGCAATTCGTGCAAGATGCGGGCCCAGTTGGCCACGGAGGGGCTGATGGCGGCAAGCTCCAGACGAGCACCAAACGTCACCGTTCCGTGTTCGAGCGCCGGCGGCGCCATGTCCTGGGCAACGGCCTGCAGGAAGGGCGTCAGAGGCCGGCACAACGGCCCGTTGGGCAGATCGATGATGCGCGTTTGGGCCGGCAGGGCGGCGGAGACATGGGGACCACCCAGCACCGCGTCAAAAACATCATTGGAAACCTCGCCGTGCCAGGCCACCTGCAACGGCGCCGGCCGAGCCGCCAAAAGCCCCGACCGCGCGCCGACCGTCATCGGACACACGTCGATCAGCACATCCAACTCGTCGCCGGCCAGAATATACGCGGCCGTGAGATCATCCACATCCACCAGTTCCCGCCAGTTGGGCACCTTCCCCCGCAAGCGCTGGATCGCGGCGGGGCTATGGGAGAACAGCTGGTAGGCGTAAATTTCGACGCGGCCAGCACTATGGTGGGACAACACGGCCTCCAACTCGTCAAGCGCCCCCTCCGCGGCGGCGGCGTTGATGAGATAGCCGATGCGGAGGAGGCGTCCGGGGAAGGGCGCACGCCCGTTTTCCTGCGGCAACGGCTCAGCCACCACGGAGCGGTTCCAAATCGCCACGAGATCGGCGCGGGGCTGATCCATGCCGGATGGCAGAGCATCCAAGGCGCGGATCGCCCCGGCGAGGACGTCCCCGTCGCCCGGCGTCCGGCAGATCGCCTCGCCAGCGGCATCGATGGCGGCGGCGAAATCGGCGGCCCCACACAGCGCCCGCGCCAGGGCGACCAGCAGCGGGGCGTCGTCCTGGCCGGCGGCGATGCAAGCGCGGAAGGCGGCAACCGCCTTGAGCGACAACCCCAGCGCATCCAGCACCTGACCATAAAGACGCAAGCACTCGACATTGCTCGGATTGAGCGCCAGTTCGGATTCGCACAGCTCTCGCGCCCGCCCATAATCCTGGGCGTCAAAAGCCAATTGCGCATGGTGAAAATAGGCGGCATAGCCCGCCCCCATCAATGCATGGTCCGCCGAGCGCAGGTTGGCCGGGGCCTGCCGCGACAGGAACGGGTCAGGATGCTGGGTATGGGTGAGCTTGCTGTGGTACAGCCCGTCCGCGAGCTTACCCAGCTGCGAATAGAGATGGGCGAGCGCAGCAGAATATTCCTGGGCGTCGGGGGCAAGGCGATGCCCCTCCTGCAGCAGATCGAGGGCGTTCATATGGCGGTCGAGCTGCCAACTGGCGACGCCAAGCAGATACAACGCCTCGGGACGTTCGGGGGCCAATTCCCGCGCTTCCAGGCCGCGCCGCATCGCCTCCTCAGGAGCCTTTTCCAGCACCTCGAACCCTTGTTCGAGCAGGTGGAAATATTGATCAGGAACGGCCATGTTCATGTCGACACCTTAACCCTGTCCGTCAATAATCGACGCCGATCCCCGAGGGGAAATCACCCGATAATCGACGAGAAGGCTTTCCCATTGGTTAAAGACGAACAGCAACCCAGCGTTTCCGCCACGGACACGGTGGAAATGCTCCGTCGCGCAGTGGCCAAGTTCCCCCATAGTTGGGATGCGCATTTCCAGTTGGGGATGTGCCTGCGCCGAGACCGGGAAATGGGCGCGTCCACCCGCCACCTGGCCAAGGCGGCGGAACTGGTGCCAGCCGACCACCCGCAGGCCCCCGTGGTACACACATGCCTGGGCGTCAATCTATTGCAAACAGGCAATTACGCCCTCGGCTGGGGCGAATACGAATGGCGCCTGCGTGGTCCGGTGGCCGAACACGACGGCAAATTCGAGAATTCTGCAAGCCGGTGGCAGGGCGAACCGGCGCCGAACCAGATCTTGCTGCTCCACTATGAGCAGGGCCTGGGTGACACCATCAACTTCTGCCGCTACCTCAAGTATCCCCTGATGCTGGGCAGCAAAATCGTTCTCTTCTGCCAACCGCCCCTCCGCCGGCTGATGGCGCAATCTTACGGAAACATGATTTACGTCCTGCCCCACGACACCCTGCCTCGGGTGCCGTTGCGCGCATCCCTGCTCAGCCTGCCGTATCTTCTTCAGCCCAGGATCGGCAGCCAGATTCCGATGGAGACGCCATATCTGGCGGCGGCGCCGGAGGACATCGAGCGCCTGCGGCAACGCATCGACGGATTGGCCACCGGCCGCGGCCGCCTCGGACTAGTTTGGCGAGGCAACCCCCACAATCCGACGGACGGGATCAGATCCATCGCGCCGAACCAACTGCGCGGGCTCCTGTCCCTGAACGCCGATTTCTTCGTCGTGCAGCCCGATGCCAAGGTGGAGGAACTGCGCGAACTGGGGTTCGCCAATGTTCACAGCCTTGCGGCGGATATCCAGGATTTTGCCGACACCGCAGCCGCCCTGACCGTGCTCGACGGCCTGATCTCGGTCGATACATCGGTGGTTCACTTGGCCGGTGCCCTGGACCGCCCGGCTTGGTTGCTGCTGTCGTTTCCCAGCGACTGGCGCTGGGGCCTGGAGGGCGACACCACTAAGTGGTATCCCTCGCTCCGCCTGTTCCGGCGCCAGCCGGAGGAAGGATGGGAACGCCCCCTCGCCCAGTTGAATGCGGCCCTTGTCCAGTGGCTGGCGGCTCGCCAGCCGTCAGTTTTGGGATAGCTTCCCATCAGTGCCAAACAGCCAGGGACCATTTTCCTTGCCGGCGTCCAGGTCATACAGGAAATCGATGGTGTGGTCGCAGAACTTGTTGAGGCAATCGCTCAGCACTTGGCGCACCACGTCTCCAGCCACGTCCAACTGCTCTTCCGGTATCCGATTCAAATAATAAATACACATGATCATGACCTGGAACAGGCTTCCTCGAATGAAATGCTGGCTTGACCTTGGCGGTGGCACCATTAATTTGTAATTGAACTCATATAAAGCCTTGTATATCCCCTGATCATTCCGCAAAATTCCCAGGTTTGTCTGGCGCAAATCATTGATGTCCTCCACCAACTTCTCGACATTCCAGGCGTCGGCGAAGCTGTCGTCGCCATAGGTGGAGAGCGGCGCCCAGAACTCGGCAAGCAACTTGCCCTTCGCCTCTTCACCGGCCGGCAGGTTGAGGGTGCGGGCCAGACGCGGCGTCGTTCCACGGACAAAGGCACCGTCGCTGCAATTGAAGACACGCACGCCGCCGCGGCTGGAGACAATGGCCCGTTCGAAACTGTCGCGGGACCAGTTGAAGGTATAGTCGGACATGACCTTGCCGCCGAAATTCCCACGCAATTCGATATCGAAGCGAGAATCGAACTCCATGCCATCGGCGACATAGGGCGAATCGTCGGCATGATGGCGACCGGCGACCTTGCTGCCCAAATCGACGCCGAAGAAATAAGCTTCCTTCACCCCCAGGCCGATGGCGATGGAGAAGCCGGTATTGGTTACCGTCGGGGAGGCGTCAGGCACATAGGTCGCCTCGTCCCGACAGAAGACGACATAGGAGGCGAGCCCGCCGCGCATGAACAGCACATTGCGCTCGAACATGGGCGGAACGCGTGGATCCACGGTAATGGAGCCGATCAAGGTGATGCCATCCAGCCCCCAGCGATCCCTGGCCATGCTCACGTAGTCGTAAATTTCCGGCACATTCTCGAGGACGGCAAAGCAATCAGGCCGGATACCGTGGCGCAACAGGACAGGCAGCGCCGTGCCGCAGGCAACGACCAAGGCATACGGCGCATTGCGGCGAACATCCTCGATCATCTGGTCCATCGATGGGCCCGAACCGACGATGAGCGCCGGGAAGCGAGCGGCCTCCTCGCGTTTACGGAAGATCAGCGGCGCATTACGCTTAAGGTTGAGATAGGCGTTGCGAACCATGCGGATTTCGTCGTCAAGGAAACCCAAACCCGACATTGACAGGTTCATTTCCCGCAGCATTCGCGCAAACACGGCAGAGTATTGCTCGTTCGCGTAATGCTGAAAAAGAACAGTCCCTTCCACTCGAGTTGGATTGGTACTGCGCAGCAGTTCCCGCAATTCCAGTGGAGATCTGTCGAGATCGACATAGGTATAGAAGCGTACGAGCCGAGACGAACCGTCATCATGGAAAAACACTGGCCGCCAATCCATCACGTGCCAGGAATGGTAAACAAACTCGATATTGACCTCGACGATTTGAAGATGATGGCAGCCTGTACGGGCGATCAGCTCCGGCAGATGGAATCCCAATCCGACGCCCATGCAAATGACATGAAACGCAGCGTCCGTCTGCAAATCCTGACATGGAACAATCGAACGCGCCTCGAAGCCCCTCAACAGATCGTCGATCGCGGGACCGGTGTTGCGGTCGAAGGCGCTACGCTTGGGACCGGCGAACCGCACCCGCGATGGCGAGTCCCACCACTGCTGCTGCTGGGTCTTCGCGAAGCTCTTTCCGCCCTGGCTGTAGAGCGGAATGCCGGAGAATTCGATGTCCCAATCATCCTCGCCCACCGGGACCAAGCGGGATTGCGGCTCGCGGATGGCGGCCACCTGCTTGGCCACGTGGGGCAGACAGGTCTCGAACAGAGCTTTGTTGGCCTCGAACAGCTCGCGGCGCCCTTCCTCGGTGGATGCGACCAGCGCCGCAGAACTGTCGGTGGAGCTATCCATTGGGCGCACCTGCTCTGTTTTCGGGGGATGCCGTTGTCATGCCAGAAGAGAAGAAGGCGCGCAAAAGAAAAAGGGGAGGGGGTAATCCCCCTCCCCTTATTCTGCGAGAACCCGAACCGATTAACGGAACAGGCCGAGCACCGCCTGCTCGCTCTGGCCGGCGAAGGACAGCGCCTGGATGCCCAACTGCTGGCGGGTCTGCAGGGCCAGCAGGTTGGCGCCTTCCTCGTTGAGGTCGGCCAGGTTCAGCTTGCCGGAACCGGCGGTCAGGGTGTTCACGTAAGAGGTGGTGAACTCCAAGCGGGTGTTCAGCATGGCCACGTTCGAACCCAGGGTCTGGGCCTGGGCACGGATGGTGGTCAGGTTGGCGTTGAGCTTCAGCACCATTTGGTTGAACGACTCGGTATAACCGACGCCTAGATTGGTGGCACCTTCGTTGTCCACAGTCGCCTTGACGACGTCGGTGGAATTGGCGATGCCGGTCACCAGCACTTCGCCGGTCGTGGCGATAGCGCCGGAATCAGCGATGTCGAAGGTGTAGACCGCACCGGCCTGCAGAACCAGCGAGCTGCCGGGGCCGATGATGAAGGTGGCCGCATCACCCGAGGCACCGACGTTCAGGGTGACATCGGTGGTGCCGTAGGAGAAGGTGATGGAATCGTGGCCGCTGATGTTGGCGGTGGTCAGGGTCAGGTCGGCCGACATCGCCAGGGTGACGGTCAGGGTGCCGGTCTGGGTCAGGGTGTAGCCCAGATCGCGCGCCGAGAAGTCAGCGCCGATGCCGTCGAACTGGCCCAGGTTGGCGGTGGCGAGGGCATTGACCTTGTTGATGCCCAGGCCCTTGCCGTGGACGGTGATGTCCACCGAGTCCACGTCCAGCTTGGAGGTGGTGTCGTTGGAGAACGAGACCGACAGGGTGGCGCCGGTGGCGTTGATCAGGTTCAGGCCCTGATAGGACGCGTCGTTGGCCAGCTTGTCGATCTGGGTGCGCAGGGTATTGAACTGCGACACCATGTTGTTGATTTCGGTGCTGGTCTGCGCCGACTTGGCGTTCAGCACCAGACCCTGCAGCTGCTTGACCACCGATTCGATGGCGCTCACGCCGTTGGTGGCGGCGGTCAGGGTGGAGACGCCCTGGTCGATGCTGTCCTTCTTGGCGGTGAAGTCGGAGGCGCGGTCGGCCAAGGCCTTGGCCTGGAAGTACGCCACCGGGTCGTCGATCGCGCTGGCGACCTTCAGGCCGGTCGACAGGCGGCCCTGAGTCTGCTTCACCAGCGAAGCGGTGCTCTGCAGAGCCAGCAGGTTGGAACGGGAGGAGGCGGAGAGAGTGATGGAACCAGCCATGATGAGACCTCTTTTCTAGAGTCAGAGGCACTCTTCTGAGTGCACTACGGTCCTACCCTAACGCGTCCATACCCCCATTGGCAAGTGTTTCCCCCACGAACGGGGTATAAAAAAAGAGGGGCGGAAAGCCCCTCTTTTTTCAAACGATTAAGAGTTTTTTTACTTGAACAGGCCGAGCACCGCTTGCTCGCTCTGGCCGGCGAAGGACAGCGCCTGGATGCCCAACTGCTGGCGGGTCTGCAGGGCCAGCAGGTTGGCACCTTCCTCGTTAAGGTCGGCCAGGTTCAGCTTGCCGGAACCGGTGTTCAAGGTGTTCACGTAGTTGGTGGTGAAATCCAGGCGGGTGTTCAGCATGGCCACGTTCGAACCCAGGGTCTGGGCCTGGGCGCGGATGGTGGTCAGGTTGGCGTTCAGCTTGGTCACCATGCGGTTGAACGACTCGGTATAACCGACGCCCAGATTGGTGGCGCCTTCGTTGTCCACGGTCGCCTTGATGACGTCGGTGGAATTGGTAATGCCGGTCACCAGCACTTCGCCGGTCGTGGCGACAGCGCCGGAATCAGCGATGTCGAAGGTGTAGACCGCGCCGGCCTGCAGAACCAGCGAGCTGCCGGGGCCGATGATGAAGGTGGCCGCATCACCCGACACGCCGACGTTCAGGGTGACGTCGGTGGTGCCGTAGGCGAAGGTGAGGGAATCGTGGCCGGTGAGGTTGGCGGTGGTCAGGGTCAGATCGGCCGACATCGCCAGGGTGACGGTCAGGGTGCCGGTCTGGGTCAGGGTGTAGCCCAGATCGCGCGCCGAGAAGTCGATGCCGATACCGTCGAACTGGCCCAGATTGGCGGTGGCGAGGGCATTGACCTTGTTGATGCCCAGGCCCTTGCCGTGGACGGTGATGTCCACCGATTCCACGTCCAGCTTGGAGGTGGTGTCGTTGGAGAACGAGACCGACAGGATGGCGCCGGTGGCGTTGATCAGGTTCAGGCCCTGATAGGACGCGTCGTTGGCCAGCTTGTCGATCTGGGTGCGCAGGGTATTGAACTGCGACACCATGTTGTTGATTTCGGTGGTGGTCTGCGCCGACTTGGCGTTCAGCACCAGACCCTGGAGCTGCTTGACCACCGATTCGATGGCGCTCACGCCGTTGGTGGCGGCGCTCAGGGTAGAGACGCCCTGGTCGATACCGTCCTTCTTGGTATTGAAGTCGGAGGCGCGGTCGGACAGCGCCTTGGCCTGGAAGTACGCCACCGGGTCGTCGATCGCGCTGGCGACCTTCAGGCCGGTCGACAGACGATTCTGCGTCTGCTTGACCAGGGCCGTGGTGTTCTGGAGGGCGAGCAGGTTAGCGCGCGACGCGGAGGACAGGGTGACGTTTCCAGCCATTTTGGCCACCATCAAGTGATGTCTGACACATCCCACGCTTTCGTAGGATTGTCCCCTTTTAACGCGGGATTCATTTACAGACTGTTAAAGCGATAACTAATCATTTCAACGACTGGATGTGCTCCACCGCTCATCCGGCGCCGGCGCGTCCAGACGCAGGGGCCGGGCCGCCAGATCATCGCGGGCGACGGCGCCGTCCTCGCCGGCCGGCAGGGCATCCACGAACTCCACCCGCCGCGGCACCTCGTGCGCGGCGCGGCGGACGGCGATGAAATCCTGCAGCTCGCGGGCCAGCGTCACGTCTGCGGCGATGCCGGCGGCCGGCACCACGAAGGCTTTCAACTCCCTGTCCCTCACCGAAACCACCCCGGCGGCGGCCACCTTGGGATGCCAGGCCAGCGCCGACTGCACCTCGTCCAGCGCCACCGGCAGCCCTTCCACCAGCACCGTGCCGGCTTCCGGCGCCGCAGCCTCGGGCCACAGATAACCGTCCAGGTCGCGGCTGCCCACCACGCCGGTCATCAGCCAGCCGGAAGGCAGGCGCGAGCGCAACGGATCGGCGGTATTCCAGTGGGCCAGGAACGAGCCGGGCGCCCCCGGCGCCAGCGCCAGCATGCCGCGCTCGCCGGCGCGGATGGGCCGCCCGCCCGCGTCCACCGCCTCCACCGTCACCCCCGGCGAGGCCCGGCCGGGCGAGTTGGAACGCAGTTCCATCAGGACCGAATTGTTGGCCGCCACCGCCCCGGTTTCCGCCACGCCCCAGATTTCGTGGGCATGGACACCGAACACCCGCGCCACCAGTTCGTGCTGGGACTCGCTCAGCGGCTTTGCTCCGGTGGCGAGGGCGCGCGGGATCGGATGGGGCGCGCTGGTCGCGGCCTCGGCCAGTTTCAGCAGGTTCACCGGCGGGGCGTAAGCCACCCGCACGCCATGGCGCCCCATCAGGGCCAGCTGCTGCTCGGGGCTCTGGCCGGCAGGGCCGGCCACCACCGGAACGCCATGGTGCCAGGCCGGCAGCACCGCCCACATCAATCCCTCGAACCCCATCCACTCGGCCGGGCTCCACAGGATGTCGCCGGACTGGGGGAAGAACCCCAGCGCCAGTTCCACCGGCGGCAGGTTGCCGGGAAGGGCGCGGTGCGCATGCAGCACCCCCGCCGGCTTGCCGCGGGCATGCTCGGGATAGAACAGCAGGGCGGCATCATCGGCGCCGGTCACCAGCGGGGCGAAATTGTCGGGAGCCGCTTCCATCGCCGCCCACATCTCGACACAGCCGGCCGGCGCGCTGTCGGCGACCAGGACGGAGGCCAGGGCCGGCGCGGCGTCGCGGGCCGCCAGCAGGCGCGGCGCCACGGCCGTATCGACGATGGCCGCCGCCGCGCCGGAATCGGCCAGCCTCCAGGCCAGCGGCAGTTCGCCCAGGGTGACGGGAACCGGCACCGCCACCGCCCCCAGCTTGAGCACCGCCAGCAGCGCCACCGCCGCCTCCACCGAGGCGCCGAAGGACACCAGCACGCGGTCGCCGGGAACCACGCCGGCCTGGGTCAGCACATTGGCCAGCCGGTTGGACAGCAGGCGCAGCACATGAAAGGTGTAGCGCTCGCAAGAGCCATCCGCCGCCTCCACGATCAGCGCGGTGCGGTGGCCGTCGGCGCCGGCCATGGTCTGGCGGTCGCACACATCGAAGGCGATGTTGTAGCGGTCTGGGATGCGCCAGCGGAACAGGCGGCAGGCTTCCTCGTAGCTTTTGGCGGCTTTCAGCATCCGTCAGCCATCCAGCGGCATCAGTTCCTCGAACCACAGGTAGGTGTCGAGGTCGTCCAGCACCACGCCGTCGAAGCCCAGGTCCATGATGCCGGTGATGTACTTGCCCAGCAGTTCCAGCCACTGGGGATCGCCCATGTCGGCGACGAAACTGCCCGGATCGCCGGGATCGGGGGCGAACAGGAAGGACGGGTCGCCGGCCTCCCAGCCCTTCTGCCAATACCAGCGCCAATCATAGGCCTTGCCCAGCGGCAGCACCGCCAGCATCAGGCGGGGGCTGCCCAGTTCCTTGAAGCGCAGCCGCTTGACCTCGTCCTTGGTCAGCGGGTCCGAGCCGCGATGGGAGACGTCGATGAGCATGGCGTCGTGGTTGGTGCGCTCCATGGCCATCACCCATTCCGCCTTGTTGCCGAAGCGGTCGGCGCGCAGCAGCGGCAGCCAGTTGCGCGCGGCGGTGATGGTGGCGACGGGCAGGGCGTTCTCGTTGCGCGGATGACCCTTGGGCAGCACGCTCAGGGTGGCGGCGTTGACCGCCGCGTAGGTCAGCACCCGGTCGCGCTCGGCCGCCGCATAGGCGGAATCCACCTCCTTCTGGCTCTTGCAATCCTCGATGGACAGGAGGGTGCGCCCCTGCCGGCGCAGGGCGTCGACGGCGTAGATCAGGCGGCGCTGGCGTTCCTCGCGCTCGGCCAGCCGGCGCACCTCGGCGGCCCGGCGCAGCTCTTCCTTGGGATCGAGGCTGAACGGACCGAAGGGCTGGGGCACCGGCGGGCGCTGGATGCCCTGGGCCTTCTCCTCGGCCAGCTTGGCGTCCAATTCCAGACGGTCCTTGATGGCCTTGTCCAACGGCTTTCCCAGGGCGTCGGCGCCGCAATAGAGGCCGTCCACCACCATGCCGTCGATGACCTTCACATAAGGGCGGAAGACGCTGCGCAGCGGCAGACGCTTCTCGAAGTTCCGGCCCTCGGGATCGCGCACCTCTTCCCACTGGGCCTCGCGCTCGCCCTTGACCAGCAGTTCCGAGCCGCCGCGCACCAGCACGACGAATTTGGGATTGCGGGTCTTGGCGTAGCTGGCCAGTTCGATGATGACGTTGCGCCAAATCTCGCGGTGATTGGGAATGCTTTGCGCCGGCGGGGGCTGCCAGTCGCGCGGCTTTTCCAGCGCGGCGGCCGGCGGGGGGGCCAGCGCCGCCAGCAGCATCGCTGCCAGGATGGATACGCGCCTCATGCCGCCAGCTCCCGCACCAACTCACCCAAGGCCAGACACGAGGTCAGGCCCGGCGATTCGATGCCGTACAGCGCCACCACGCCGGGTACGCCATGCTCCTTGGGCCCCTGGACCAGGAAATCCCTGGCCGCGTCGCCGGGCCCCTGGATCTTGGGGCGGATGCCGGCATAGGCCGGCTCCAGCGCGCCGTCGGGCAGGTCGGGCCAATAGCGCCGGATGGCGCCGTAGAAGGACTGGCAGCGGGCAGGGTCGACCACGTAATCCTCGCGCTCGATCCATTCCACGTCGGGGCCAAAACGCCCGCGGCCCGCCATGTCCAGCGTGTAGTGCACGCCCAGGCCAGCGGCCACCGGCACCGGATAGACCAGCCGCCGGAACGGCATGCGCCCGGTCAGGGTGAAGTAATTGCCCTTGCACAGGTAATCGGCGGGCACCTCGGGCAGGCCGAGGGCGCGGCCCACCTGGCACGACGACAGGCCGGCGGCGATGATGACGGTCCGGGCCAGGAAGCGCGACGGTTCGGCCCCGCCCACCTCCAGCTCGACGCCGCTCTCGCCGACGCGGCCGCCGGTCACCGGCGAACGGAAGGCGATCACCGCGCCGTGCTCTTCGGCCTCGCCCTGAAGTGCCAGCATGAGGGCATGGGTGTCGATGATGCCGGTGGCGGGCGAGAACAGGGCGGCGGTGCAGTGAAGCGCCGGCTCCATCGCCCTGGCCTCGGCGGCCGGAATAGCCCGCAGGCCGTCGACCCCGTTGGCGAGGCCGCGCTCCAGGATGCCGGCCAGGGCCTTCTCTTCGGCGGCATCGGTGGCGACGATCAGCTTGCCCACCATCCTGAACGGCACGCCGTGCAGGCCGGCGAAGTCGCGCAGCAGGCGGTTGCCCGCCACGCACAGCCGTGCCTTCAGGCTGCCGGCGGGATAATACATGCCGGCGTGGATGACTTCGGAATTGCGCGAAGACACGCCGGTGCCGATGGCGCCTGCGGCTTCCAGCACCACCACCTCGCGGCCGGCCAGGGCCAGTGCGCGGGCGGCGGCCAGGCCGACGATGCCGGCGCCGATGACCACGCAGTCGATGCGTTCGCTCGCCCCTGACGTCAAGTCCTTGTCCTCGTCAAACCCCAGCCCCTCAAGATGTCGCGGCAGCATAGCACTGCCCCCGATCTTGCGGAAGTTGCCCGATCACCACGATCCCAAGTACAGTGCCCGCCATGAACACAACCATAGCAGCCTCCGTCTGCCCCCATGACTGCCCCTCCGCCTGCCCGCTGGAGGTGGAACGCCATGGAGACGGCACCATCGGCCGGCTGCGCGGCGCCGCCATGCCCTATACCGAGGGCGTGATCTGCGCCAAGGTGGCCCGCTATGCCGAACGGGTGCACCACCCCGACCGCGTGCTGACTCCGCTTAAACGCACCGGCGCCAAGGGTTCCGGCGTTTTCCAACCCATCGGCTGGGACGAGGCGCTGGACACCATCGCCGAGCGCTTCGCCGGGGCCGCCGCGCGGCTGGGGCCGGAAACCCTGTGGCCCTATTTCTATGCCGGCACCATGGGACTGGTGCAGCGCGGCGCCACCAACCGGCTGCGCCGGGCGCTGGGCGCGTCCGAGCAGGCCAAGACCATCTGCGCCAGCATCGCCGGCGCCGGCTGGATGGCCGGCGTGGGCCGGCGGCGAGGCGTGGACCCACGCGAAATCCCGCAATCCGACCTGATCGTGGTGTGGGGCGGCAATCCCGCCGCCACCCAGGTGCACCTGATGGGGCTGATCGCCCGGGCCCGCAAGGAGCGGGGCGCCCAGCTGGTGGTGGTGGACCCCTACCGCACGCCCACCGCCGAGAAGGCCGACCAGCACCTGATGCTGAAGCCCGGCACCGACGCGGCGCTGGCCTGCGCGGTCATGCATGTGCTGTTCCGCGACGGCCTCGCTGACCGCGACTACATGGCGCGCTACACCGCCGATGCCGACCGGCTGGAGGCCCACGTGGCAGAGCGGAGCCCAGACTGGGCAGCGTCCATCACCGGGCTGAGCGCCGCCGAGATCGAGACCTTCGCCGCGCTGTACGGCCGCACCAAACGCAGCTTCCTGCGGCTCGGCTACGGCATGAGCCGGTCGCGCAACGGCGCCGTCAGCGTCCATGCGGTGAGCTGCCTGCCAGCCATCACCGGCGCCTGGGCCCATGCGGGCGGCGGCGCCTGCCACAGCCTGTCCGGCGCCTTCCCGGTCAAGCTGGATCTGGTGGAGGCGCTGGACATGCCCTCTTCCGCCCGCACCCTCGACATGTGCGAGATCGGCCCGATCCTGACCGGCGACGACGCGGCGCTGAAGGGCGGCCCACCGGTGACCGCCATGCTGGTGCAGAACTCGAACCCCGCCACGGTGGCGCCGGAAACCGACCTGGTGTGGCGCGGCCTGGCGCGGGAGGACCTGTTCCTGGCGGTGCACGAACAGGCCATGACCACCACCGCCAAATTCGCCGACATCGTGCTGCCGGCCACCACCTTCCTGGAACACGCCGACCTCTACACCTCGTACGGCCACACCTTCCTGCAGGCGGCCAGACCGGTGATCGAGCCGGTGGGCGAGACCCGCTCCAACCACTGGGTGGTCAACCAGCTGGCCCGCCGGCTGGGGCTGAGCCACGCCAGCTTCGTCCTGGACGAGTGGCAGATGATGGACGCCACGCTGAAGGCCTCGGGCCTGCCCGGCGCCGACCAACTGCATGCCGCCCGCTGGCTGGACTGCGCCCCCGCCTTCGAACAGGCCCATTGCCTGGACGGGTTCGGCCATGGCGGACGCTTCCGCTTCGCCCCCCATTGGGGCGCCGAAGGCATGCCCGCGCTGCCCGATTACTGGCCGGTGGTGGAAGAGGCCTGCGCGGAGACGCCCTTCCGCCTGATCACGCCGCCGTCGCGCCACTTCCTCAACAGCAGCTTCAACGACACCCCCACCTCGCGCAAGCAGGCAGGCCGCCCCACCGCCCTGGTCCACACCGCCGATGCCGAGACGCTCGGCATCATCACCGGGCAACGGGTACGGCTGGGCAACCGGCGCGGCTCGGTGGTGGTGCACGCCCAGGTCACCGAGGGCATCGCCCGCGGCGTGGTGGCGGTGGAAGGCATCTGGGCCAACGAGGATTTCATCGAAGGCATCGGCATCAACCGCCTGATCGGCAGCCAGCCCGTGCTGCCGGCCGGCGGCGGCGCCTTCCATGACGCGGCCATCTGGGTCAGGGCATCCGGGTAAAGGGGGAAGAGATGGGCAGACGAGCGCACGTGATCGTCGTCGGCAACGAGAAGGGCGGCACCGGCAAGTCCACCGTGTCCATGCACCTGATCGTCAGCCTGCTGGGCCAGGGGCTGTCGGTGGGCTCCATCGACATCGACGCCCGCCAGGCGACGCTGACCCGCTACATCCAGAACCGCAAGGGGCGCAAGGACGCGGCCGAACTGGGCCTGCAGGCGCCCGACCACGTGGCGGTGCCGCCCTCGGGCGACCAGGGCGCCGACGAAACCCGCCTGCTGGACACCATGGCGCGGCTGGGCGAGGCCCACGACGTGGTGGTGATCGACACCCCCGGTTCGGACCATTACCTGTCGCGGCTGGGGCATTCCTTCGCCGACACCCTGATCACCCCGCTGAACGACAGCCTGGTGGACCTGGACGTGCTGGCCCGCGTCGATCCCGAAACCATGAAGATCGTCCGCCCCAGCCACTACGCCGAGATGGTGTGGGAAACCAAGAAGACCCGCGCCATGCGCGGCGAGAAGGCGGTGGTGGACTGGATCGTGCTGCGCAACCGTCTGGCCCATCTGGACGCCCGCAACAAGCAGCAGATGGAGAAGCTGCTGGCCGACCTGGCCAAGCGCATCGGCTTCCGCGTGGTTCCCGGCCTGGGCGAGCGCGTCATCTACCGCTCGCTGTTCCTCGAAGGGCTGACCCTGCTGGACCTGCGCCACAAGGTGCTGGGCTTCGAGCCTGAACATGAGCCACGTGGCCGCCCGCCAGGAATTGCGGGCGCTGGTGGATGCCATCGGCGTCGGCAAGCCGGATCAGGCGCAGGCGCAAACGGCGTAGGCCCGCCGTCCGGGCGCCACGGCGCCCCATATGTCTTCCGTCACGTGCGGGAGGCGCCATGGCCGCGCGACCGTTGAGCATCCTGGCCGCGGTGCTGGGCACCCTTGTGGTGCTGGCCGCCGGCTTCCTTGTCTTCGTCTTCGACTGGAATTGGCTGCGCGGGCCCTTGGGCGAGCGGGCGGGCGGCGCGTTGGGACGCGGCGTCGCCATCGACGGCCCGCTGCATGTGGGGCTGGGGCGGACCATCACGGTGCATGCGGAGGGCGTGCGCATCGGCAATCCCGACTGGGCCGGCCAGCCCAACATGGCGCGGCTGGACGCCATCGACGCGACCATCCGCCTGTTCCCGCTGCTGGTCGGACGAGTCGAACTGCCCGAGCTGCGCCTGGCCCGCCCGCGCATCGCCTTGGAAAAGAACCCCCAGGGCGAGGCCAACTGGCGCTTCGGCGCCAATCCCAAGGGAGCCGCCGCCGTCCAGACGGTGGTGCCGGAAAAGCGTGCCACCTTCCCCATCATCGAGCATCTGGTCATCGAGGACGGCCGGTTGACCTACAGCGACCCGGCCGCCGGGCTGGACATCGACACCCACGTCGCCACCGCCGTGGGCGGCGACCCCGCCCACGAGCAGGTGCGGCTGGCCGGCACCGGCAGCCTGAAGGGCGAACCGGCCGAGATCAAGATCGAGGCTGGCTCGCTGCTCACCCTGCGCGATCCGTCGGTGCCCTACCCTATCCTGGCGGAAGCGCAGATCGGCGCCACCCGCGCCCGCATCGCCGGCACCATCGCCGAACCGCTGGACCTGGAAGGGGTGGCGTTGGACATGTCGCTGGCCGGACGCGACATGGCCGACATCTTCCCCATCTTCGGCATCCCCATCCCCGCCACCCGCCCCTACGCCATCGCCGGCCATCTGACACGGCGCGGCCCCGACTGGTCGTTCCAAGACTTCCGCGGCCACGTGGGCGAGAGTGACCTGTCGGGCGGCCTGACGGTGGTCACCGGCGGCGAGCGGCCGGTCCTGCGCGGCAACCTGGTGTCCGAACGCCTGGCCCTGGCCGATCTGGCCGGCTTCATCGGCGGCAAGCCCGGCCGGCCGGACGAAGCCAGCGCCGCCGGCCGGGTGCTGCCCGACCAGCCGGTCAACCTGGGCAAGCTGCGGGCCATGGATGTGGACGTGCGCTTCACCGGCCGCCGGGTCGAGGCGCCCGGCCTGCCCATGGACGGGCTGACGGCGGCATTGGTCATCGAGAATGGGCGCGCCGTGCTGCAACCGCTGGACTTCACCATCGCCCAGGGCAGCTTCGCCGGCAATGTGGAACTGGACGGCCGCCAGCCCGTGCCGCGCGCCAAGCTGGACATGGAAATCCGGCGCATGGACCTGCACCGCTTCTTCGCCGGCACCCGCTTCGCCCCGCAGACCGCCGGCACCCTGGCTGGCCGGATCGAGCTGGCCGCGCGGGGACGCAGCACCGCCGAACTGCTGGGCGGCGCCGATGGCCGCGCCACCGTGCTGATGGCGGGCGGGTCGATCAGCGCCCTGCTGGTGGAGGCCGCCGGCCTGGACATCGCCAGGGCGCTGGGCCTGGTGCTGAGCCAGGACCAGCCCATGGCTGTGCGCTGCCTGGTGGCCGATTTCGAACTGGCCAAGGGCGACGCCCGTAGCCGCGCGCTGGTGCTGGACACCGAGGGTGCCGTGATCACCGGAGAAGGCGACATCAATCTGCGCGACGAACGCCTGGGCCTGAAGCTGACCGCCCACCCCAAGGATGCCAGCCCGTTGTCGGCACGGGCGCCGGTGCTGGTGGGGGGCAGCCTGGGCCGGCCCGAGGTGGGCGTGGATACGGCCACCCAAGCCGCGCGCGGCGGCCTGGCCGTGGCGCTGGGGGCGCTGCTGACGCCGCTGGCTGCGCTGATTCCGTTCCTCGAACCCGGACTGGGCGAAGACCAGGATTGCGGCCGGCTGATTCAGGAGGCGCGGGCGCCGTGACCGGTCAGTGACCGCCCTCGCGCGGGGCCTGGACGATGGCGCCCTTCCATCCCATGCCGCGATAGGTCTCGTAGCCTGGGGTGAGCGCATAGCCCACCACGTTGCCGGCCACGTCCACGTACGAACCCATGGCGGGGCCATCGCGCAGGTCCAGCGTTTCGGTCAGCACGCCGACGCCGTCGGAAGCGGCGATGACGCGGTGCTGACGATCGATCAGCAGGCAGCGGGTACGGGCCTTTTCCTCGTCGCGCAGGCGCACGCCCTTGACCACGGTTTCCGCTTGTGGCTGCCAGTCGAAGAAGATGCCCAGCACGCCCACCGGCTTGCCCTGCACCTCGCCACCCTCGCGGATGGCGGTGGCGTAGGTGGCCACCAGGGAATTGCCCAGGCCCGGATTGACGGCGATGTCGGCCATGGCGAACTCGCTGCCGTCGCGGGTGGCCATGGCGTCCTTGAACCAGCCCTCCTGCGACACGTCGGTGCCGATGGCCCGCGCATAGCGGTCGGGGCGGCCGATGGCGACCACCCGGCCCGAGGCGTCGGCGATCCACAGGTCCAGATAAACCGTATAGGAATCCAGAATCACGCCCAGGCGCTTGGTGGCATAGGCGACAGCCTCGGGCGAGGCATGGACCAGGCAGTCCACCACTGCCGAATCGGTGGCCCACCAACGCACGTCGCAGGACCGCTCGAACAGGTTGCGGTCGATGATCTCGATCATGTTGAGGGCCAAGTCGGCCAGGCGCGAACCGCGCACCTGCTGCACCAGCGTCTCTCCCAGCACCATCAGGTCCTGGATGGTGGCCGACAGTTCGCCTTCCAGCGACTGGGTGATGGAATCGATGTTGTGGGAGACGTTCTTGACCTCGTTGGCCACCACCGCGAAGCCCTTGCCGGCATCGCCCGCCCGCGTCGCCTCGATCAGGGCGTTCAGCGACAGAATGCGCGTGGTGCCCGTTACCTTCTTGATCGCCTGGATCTTGTCATTGGCCACATCGTAGACCGCGCGGGTAAGCGCGATTATCCTCTCCGGCTCCGACATGCTTTCTCCCCCAACCGTCTGCTTACGCCGTAGGCAGTGCCCCTGTTTACGCCCATTGTATAGGCAAATACCCACACCTATCAATACCGCCATCGGGTTAGAATCATTCCTCAACGCCACTTAACCCCTCTGATTCCTTTGGATAGGCACAGCCACACGAAAGAACTGGCGCGCCCGCGCCGCGCGACCCTGCGCCAAGCCCTCGCCGAGGGCGGGGCCGAGGCGCGCGCGGCGCTGGACGGGTTGGCCGCCGATGGCCCGCATGGGGCGGTGCTGGTGGAACGGCTGCGCTTCGGCCCGCCGGAAACCTGGCGCGGCTGGCTGCCGGGGCATGGCCCGGTGGCGGTGAAGCTATGGCCGGCGGACCAGCCGCAACCGGCGCTGCCCATGGCGATCCATGCCGGGGTGGCCCCACTGCTGGCCCAGGGTCCGCACTGGCGCCTGTTCGCCTGGATCGCGGGGGAAACGCTGGCCGCCGCCCTGCGGCGGGGGCACCCCCGTTAGACTTGGCAGCAGGCGACCTGGCGGCAGGGATCGAGGCCGCGCTCGCCGCCCTGCACGCAGCCGGCACCGCCCATGGCGACCTGAAGCCGGCCAACGTGGTGCTGGCGGCCGGGGACGGCCACCCCGTGCTGATCGACTGGGGCGAGACGGTGGCCGGCACGCCGGGCTGGCGCCCCGCTGGGCCGCACGACGCCCGCGACCGCGACCTCTATGCCCTGGCGCGTCTTAAAGGGCAGCCGCCGTCTTGACGAAGGCATGCCCCTCCATTCGTCATGCCCGGACTTGATCCGGGCATCCATGGATCGCCGGGTCAAGCCCGGCGATGACGATGAAAAGGAGAGTTTTTCGATCCAACGCGAACAGTCTCACCGCCGGCCTGCCGGCAGGTAATAGACCCTGAGGCGCACGTCGGTGCCGGCGGGGCCGGGGATCACCACCTGAAGCTCGTTGCCCGCCTCGCCGGCGAATTCCACCCCGGGATAGTGGTCGGGGGAGGTGTCCAACCCCACCAGCTTGGGCCCCTTGGCGGTATCCTCGATCAGCATCATGTCGATGTTCTCGCGGCTGCGCGAGGTGGCGATGAACAGGTACCAGCCGGCCTTGGGCACGCTGAAGGCATGGATGAAGGCCGGCATGTCGTAGCGGGGGTTTTCCTCGGTGCGGCCGTCCACCTGCTCCAGCGCCGGCGGAACGCTGGACAGGCCGTGGCTGCCGACCCAGTCGCTCAGGGCCACGTCCACTTCGTTCTGGTAGCGCTTGAGCCGGCGCTGCCACAAGGCCTCGCGCTCGGCCAGCCGGCGGTCGGCATCGCCCGCCAGCACCTCGCGCACCAGATCGGCGCGCTGGGCGAAATTGACGCCGATGCCGGTGGGCACACGGGTGCCCTGGGCGTTGATTTCCACCAGATTGCCGCCCGACACCACGCCGATCACCTGCCCACGGCGGTCCAGCAAGGGCGAGCCCGAAGCGCCACCCTGCACCGGCAGCGAATGCTGCAGCAACTGGCGGTCGGCCAGATCGCTTTTCACCAGGAAGAAGTCGGTCAGCGCGGTCAGCCGGCCGATCTGCAATTGCGCCTCGGGGTCGTCCAGATTGACACCGCCCAGCGCCGCGCTTTCGATGGGGAAGCCCACATAACCCACCGGATCGCCCGGTTCCAGCGCCATCAGGTCGGCATCGGCGGCCAGCGGCAGGGGCGGCGCCAGGGCCGCCGCATCGGCCGGGTCCAGGTGCAGCACCGCCACGTCGTAGCCGCCCGCCCCGACGATGGGCCGGTTGGTGCCGCCCGCGCCGGCGGCCAGCGGGCCGTAGGCCTTCCAGGCATCCTCGAAGCGGCGGTATTGGGGGTGCATGGAGGTCCGCGCCACCCTGAGGTCGCGCACCGGCGCGCCGGCCGCGCGCACCACCAGGGTCAGCCCCTCGCCCATGTCATTGAACTGCTCGGCCACATGGGCGCTGGTCACCAGCGCCCCGCCCTCCACCGCGAAGGCGGTGCCGAACGGAGTGAGGCCCTGGTCGTCCTTGGCGGCCACCAGATAGACCGAGCGGCTGGCCTCGCGCAGGCGGGCGGCCAATTGCTCCTCGGCCTGGGCGCCGCCATCCTGGCGGGCCTGGGCCAGCAGGGCGGTCATGTCCTGGCGGTCGGCATGACGCATCCACCCCAGGATCAGCGCCACCGCCACCACCAGGAAGGCCAGCGCCCCCAGCCCCGTCTGCACCCGCCGGGCGGCGGTGGCCGCCAGCCGGGCGGCGCTGTCGTGGCGGGCATAGCGCTGGGTGACCGGCAGGTCGTCGTCCTCGATGGTTTCCACCTGCAGGCGCGGCCCCTTGGGGCCACCCAGGCTGACCAGCGCCGCCACCGGTAACTCGTCGCCCTCGAACGCCTCCTCGCCGTCGATCCACACCGGATTGTCCGCCTGCATGACCAGGCGGTAGCGGGCCAGCTTGCGTTCGAAGGCCAGGTGGTAGCGCGACACCTGGATGGCGTCGGGGGCGAACACCACGTCGCAGGACGGATGGCGGCCCACCGTCACCACCGCCTGGGTGTCGGGGAATTCGAAGACGCGGCCCGCCTCGGGCCCGTCGGCCAGGGTTATGCGGATGGGCATGGAGCAATCCTACACACAGCCCATCAAAGCAAAAAGGCCCCGCTTTTGCGGGGCCTTGGTCGGAGCTTCCGAAAACCGGGGATCAGTCCTCGCGGTGGGTGCGCTCCAGCCGCTCGTGCCGTTCCTGCGCCTCGATGGACAGGGTGGCGATGGGCCGGGCTTCCAGGCGGCGGATGGTGATGGGCTCGCCGGTTTCCTCGCAATAGCCGTAGGAGCCGTCCTCGATGCGGCCCAGCGCGGCGTCGATCTTGGCGATCAGCTTGCGCTCGCGGTCGCGGGTGCGCAGCTCCAGCGCGCGGTCGGTTTCGGCCGAGGCCCGGTCGGCGATATCCGGCTCCTGCAAGCCGCCTTCCTGGAGATGGGCCAGGGTTTCGTCGGACTCGCGCAGCAGGCTCCGAGCGCCATGCCAGCAGCTTTTGCCGGAAATACTCCCGCATGATCTCGTTCATGAAGGGCTCTTCGTCGGTCGGACGGTAATCCGGCGGCAGAGTGACGGTCATCCGTTCCCTCGGTGCAACGGTCGATCCAAATTTGCCGGGGGAATATATGGGGACGTCCCTTGTGTCGCAAGGGCATCGTGCACAGGGACGGGGGAAATGTTGCGCGCCATCTTGTCCGGCGGCTCAGCCGCCACGGGACAACTTGGCGATTTCGACCTCGGCGCGCAGGCTCGATCTCGTCCAGCAGGGCGGCCAAGCGGGGATCCTGGCAGGTCTCGCGGCGCGAACGCACCATCTGCGCCAGTTCGGTCAGCTTCTCCTTGGGAACGATGCCCAGCAGCAGTCCGTGCCGGATCTCCTCGAGCTTGTCGAGCATGTCCTCGCCCCGGCGCAGCAGGCGCCGACGCGCCTCGCGCTCGGTGCTCTCATCCACCGCCTGCACGAGCAGCAGCGCATCGATGCCCGACAGCTGGGTCGGCGCCTCGGTGGCCTGCGGGCCATCGGCGGCGTCCAACACCTCGACCAGGGCTTGCTTGAATTCCCCGGGCTTGCCTGCGGACTTGTCGACCCGGCGGGCGCCGCCGCTGGCGGCGGAACTCGAACCGGTACCGGAAACTTTCATGCGGCCCCGTAATCCCTTGGGGGTTCCAATCTGGTGTGCCGCATTCTAGCCGTTGGCGGGGCCCGCTGCAAAGCCGCTATTTCTGCCGCCCCAAGCGCCCCGTCCCGGCAGTTTTTGCCGCCCTCCGCCGGATTTTGCCGGTCATCGCGGTCAGGAACACCAAGCAACACCTTGTTATATAATGATTTTCCCTCTGGCACGCCGTTCGCATCGGGAGGAGCGTATTCTTGTGACCCGGCCCAGAGGACCGCCATGATCCGAGCCACCGCCGCCGCCACCGCCGCCACCATCGCCACCGGCCTGCGCGCTTTCGTGCTTGCCGCCGGGCTGGTGGCCGCGACCATCGCCTGCATGCCGCAGACGGCGTTCGGGGCCTCGCGCATCAAGGACATCGCCGACTTCGAGGGCGTGCGCGACAACATCCTGGTGGGCTACGGCATCGTGGTCGGCCTCAACGGCACCGGCGACGACCTGACCAACACCCCGTTCACCAAGGAATCCCTGGTGGGCATGCTGGAGCGCCTGGGCGTCAACATCCGCGGCCAGGGCGGCACCATCGCCACCCTGAAGCCGAAGAACGTGGCCGCCGTCATGGTCACCGCCGTGCTGCCGCCCTTCGCCCGCCAGGGCACCCGGGTGGACGTGTCGGTCTCCGCCCTGGGCGACGCCAAGAGCGTGGACGGGGGCACCCTGCTGGTCACCCCGCTGGTGGGCGCCGACGGCGAGGTCTACGCGGTCAGCCAGGGCGGCGTGGCCACCGAACTCGTATTCGGCCCAGGGCCAGGCGGCCTCGGTGTCCAAGGGCAGCCCCACCAAGGGCCGCATCGCCAACGGGGCCATCGTCGAACGCGAACTGCCGTTCGAGATGAGCCACATGGAGACCGTCAAGGTTTCCCTGCGCAATCCCGACTTCACCACCGCGCGGCGCATCGCCCAGGCCATCAACTCCTATCTGGGCACCGAGGTGGCGCGCCCCAGCGACCCCGGTTCGGTGCAGCTGGTGGTGCCGCCCCATTACCGCGGCAACGTGGTCAGCCTGCTGACCGACGTCGAGCAGCTGCGGGTCGAACCCGACCACGCCGCCAAGGTCGTCATCGACCAGGCCACCGGCACCATCGTGATGGGCGAGAACGTGCGCATCAGCACCGTCGCCATCGCGCAAGGCGCACTGACCATCCGCATCACCGAGACGCCCCAGGTGTCGCAGCCCTCACCCTTCTCCACCACCGGCACCACCACCACGGTTCCGCGCACCGACATCGAGGTGGACGAGGGCAAGCCCGCCAACATGAAGGTGGTCCCGCACGAAGTGACCCTGCAGGAGCTGGTCAACGGCCTGAACTCGCTGGGCGTCACGCCCCGAGACCTGATCGCCATCCTGCAAACCATCAAGGCCGCCGGCGCCCTGCAGGCCGACATCGAGGTGATGTGACATGGACGCGCTCAACACCACCTCGACCGACCTGGCCGCCACCGCTCCCAAGCCCATGGCCATGCGCGCCGCCTCGGCCGAGCAGGCCCGCGCCATCGGCAAGAAGTTCGAGGCCATGTTCGTCACGCAGATGCTCAACCATATGTTTACCGGCGTGGATGCAGAAAAGAGCGTTTTCGGCGGTGGTCACGCCGAGGCCATGTTCCGCCCCATGCTCACGGACGAGTACGGCAAGATGATTGCCAACCGCGGCAACGGCATCGGCCTCGCGGACCAGGTCAGCCGCGTGTTGCTGTCGCACCAGGAGGTCCAAGCATGACCGGCGCCACCCTTCCCTACGACGACATCGTGTGGGCCTGCACCCATCTGTGCGACCTGCTGGAATACGAGAACGACGCGCTGGCCCGGCACGACGCCGCCACCGTGCGCGAACTGTCGGAAAACAAGTCCGCGCTGGCCCGCATCTACGAACAGGCGGTGGCGCCCATGGCCGACGAGCCGCACCTGCTGGACGCCCTGGAGCACGAGCAGAAGGAAGAGCTGCTGAGTCTGGGCAACCGGCTGAAGGATCTGGTCGAGGAGAACGCCCGTCGCATCAAGGCCGAGATGGAGGCCTATCAGATGCTGATGGACGCCGTGGTGCACGCGGTCAAGACGACCAAGACCAATACCGTGACCTACGGCCCGGCCGGCCACGTCGAAGGCCATGCCATCGGCGACGCCAACTCGCTGAGCTTCAACCAGACCCTCTGACGCCAGAAGGGCGGGGAGAACACCATGTCGCTGACCCTCGGACTCAACACCGCCCTCTCGGGCCTGATGACTTCCCAGCGCGGGCTGGACGTCATTTCCCAGAACGTGGTGAACGTCAACACCAAGGGCTACACCCGCAAGGTGATGACCCCCGAATCGCGGGTGCTGTCGGGCACCGGCGCGGGCGTCCAGGTGGGCAGCGTCAACCGCATGGTCAACGAGGGCCTGCTCAAGGACATCCGGCGGCAGAGCACCATCACCGGCAAGCTGGAGGTGGAACAGTCCTACTATCCGCGCATCGACGACCTGTTCGGCGACGTGGCCGACAACACCTCGATCGCGCACAAGCTGGCCGACCTCACCAACGCCTTCGAGAGCCTGGGAACCGAGGTCAACAAGCCGGCCATCCAGTGGTCGGCGGTGCAGAGCGCCCAGGACGTCACCGATCTGCTGGACCGCATGACCAGCAGCCTGCAAAGCCTGCGCATCGAGGCCGACCGCGACATCGAGAACACGGTCACCGACATCAACAACCTGCTGAACAACATTCACGACCTCAACCAGAAGATCGTGAAGAACGCGGCCGTCGCCACCGGCACCAGCGACCTGGAGGACAAGCGCGACCAGGCGCTGACCGATCTGGCCAAGCTGGTGGACATCCAGTACTACAAGCGCACCGACGGCTCGGTGACCATCTTCTCCAATTCGGGCCAGATGCTGCTGGACAACCAGCCGCAGTTGCTGAGCTACAGCGCCACCAGCACCACCGACGCCTGGATGACCGCCGCCGGCGGCCAGTTCAGCAAGATCACGGTGGCCGGCGGCTCGCAGGATTTCGGACCGGAAGTGACCGGCGGCAAGCTGCGCGGCCTGCTCGACATGCGCGACACCGCGCTGCCTAATCTGCAGGCCAATCTCGACGAGATGACCAAGCAGATGACCGAGGCCATCAACCAGGCCCACAACCGCGGCACCAGCCTGCCCAACGTATCCAGCCGCTACCAGGGCACCCGCGTGTTCGCCAAGCAGGGCGACATCGTCCCCGCCGCCGGCGAGACCAACGCCACCATCTACAAGGGCTCCACCACCATCGCCAGCGGCGCCGGCGGCTACGGCTCGCTGAGCTTCGCCCCCAACGCCGCCAACCCCTGGCAGTACACCCTCACGGCGACCAATCCGGCGTTCAACCCCACCAATTTCGGCGTGGGGCAGACCTTCAGCATCAGCGGCGCCGGCACCCCCGGGGCGCCGGAAGCCCGCAACGACGGCACCTATCGGGTGGTGGGTTACACCTCCACCAACCAGATCGTGGTGGAAAAGGTCAACGTGCGCCAGACCATGCAACTGCAGGGCGGCGACGACGTGGTGCTGGCCACCTTCGACCAGTCCGGCAACCAGCTCAAGCAGACCACGCTGAACGAGATCATGCAACTGGACTTCACCGTGCCGCCCTATTCGCCGGCCCCGCCCTACAGCGCCAGCACGGCGGGCAACGGCCGCACCCTGGCCGACTTCCAGGGCAAGGGCGACCACGACCAGTGGGGCATCAACGAGGTCAGCGCCCACGTGGAGGCCTGGCTGCGGTCGCAGGGCTACAACAACGCCTCGGTCAACCTGGACAACGACGGCAAGATGGTGGTGGATGTGGGTGACAGCACCGTGTCGCTGGCCTTCCGCGACCAGAGCTCCAGCACCCCCGGCGGCGCGGCGACCGATGCCACCATCAGCTTCGACGTCAACGGCGACGGCGCGGTGGACGAGACGGTCAAAGGCTTCTCCAACTTCTTCGGCCTCAACGACCTCTACGTCAATTCCAGCCCGGCCTCCATCCAGGACAGCGCGGTGCAGCCGTCCACCTTCACGCTGACCGGCAACCGCGACCTCAGCCTGTACGACACCTCGGGCAAGCTGGGCAACACCATCAGCCTGCCGAAAGGCGCCAGCCTGCAGCAGATCGCCGACGCCATCAACAAGCAGACCCAGACCAACGAGTCGGCAGCACTGTCCAGCACCAGCTGGAGCCTGGGCACCGCGGCCACGATCACCGTGGCCGACGGCAGCGGCAGCCTGTTCACGCTGAACCTGGGCCCCGGCAACCACACCCTGGAAGAGATCGCCGGCAAGCTGACCCAGGGATCGGTCACCGCCCAGGTGGTCCAGGACGGCGGCGCCAGCCGCTTGCGCCTGTCCGATTCGCGCGGCGAGGCGCTGAGCGTCACCATTACCGGCGGCACCATCACCGGCTCGACCATGGACCTGAACCAGACGCTGGAGATGAAGCAGACCCAGCGCATCGAGGCCGCGGTGGTGCCCGAGGGCTCGGGCTACCGCCTGCGCATCCGCCAGACCACCGGCGACACCCTGTACTCCTCGTCCACCCTGGACGCCCTGGGCAAGAACCTGCTGTCGGATCTGGGCCTGGAACGCGCCGCCACCGGCTCGGCCGGTTCCACCTCGGTGCGCAGCGACATCATGACCGCACCGGAAAAGATCAGCCGCGGCTCGGTGCAGTGGAACGCCGACACCAACCGCTACTACATTTCCGAGGGCGACAACACCATCGCCCAGGCCATGTCCGACGTCATGACCCAGAAGAGCAGCATGGACACGGCCGGCTCCATCTACGCCGGCAAGTACAACTTCGCCGAATACGCTTCGGCCACCGTCGGCGTGGTCGCCCAGGCCTCCAGCGCATCGCAGTCGCAAATGGACTACCAGACCACCTTGAACGCTTCGCTCGACTTCCAGAACGCCTCGTTCAGCGGCGTGAATCTGGACGAGGAAATTTCCGCGATGATGGACTTTCAGCAGGCCTATTCGGCGTCGGCCAAGGTGATCTCGACGCTGCAGGACATGCTGGAAACCCTCACCTCGATGATCCGCTAAGGGAGACTGATCATGTCGCGCATCGGCACTTTCGGCGCCAGCCAGATGTACCTGAGCCGGCTGATGGCCACCCAGCAGCGCCTGAACGCCACCAGTCTGCAGGTCGCCACCGAGAAGAAGTCGCCCAATTACACCGGCCTCTCCACCGATGCCACCCGGCTGCTGAACTTCGAGACGGAAACCGCCCTGGCGACCCAGTTCAAGAAGAACAACGACTTCGCCGCCACCAAGCTGACGGCGGCCCAGACCTCGCTGAACGCGGTGCAGACCACCATCAAGCAGTTCCGCGACCGCCTGGACAGCTTCATGCAGGGCGACACCACCAATCCCGACAAGATCAAGGAGCTGCAAGGCTTCGCCGTTCAGGCGATGACGCAGATGTCGTCCTATCTCAACGTCAACGTGGATGGCCAGTACCTGTTCTCGGGCGGCCGCGTCGGCACCTCGCCGGTCAAACTGCCGGCCAGCACGCTGGAAGACTTCCAGGCCATCTACGACGGCTTCACCAGCACCTACCCGACCACCCGCGCCGCCAACCTGCAGGACATCAAGCTGAGCAGCGCGGACATGGGCCTGGTCACTTTCGACGCCAATTACGGCGCCATCATCCCCACCAACGCCGGCGCCTTCGCCAACGTGGCCACCAGCAGCCGGGTGACCATCGGCGGCACCAACGCAAACAACGACGATTTCACCATCACCGGCCACGTGACCACCAACGTCAACGGCAAGCCGCTGGCCGAAACCGCCAATGCCGGCAACAACACCTTCATTTCCGCCCCCACCGGCACCCTGACCCACGGCGCCACCGGCGATCTGGCGTTCGCATTCAACCCGGCCGGCGACATGACCATAACCCCGGCGAACGCGAATACGCTGGCCGACCTGACGCCAGGCACGCAAATCACCATCAGCGGGTCCGACGATCTGGACGGCGACGGCTTCGGTGATTACGACGGCACCTTCAAGGTGACCGCCAACGCCGACGGCAAGGTCACCCTTGCCACCAACACCGGCGCCGCCCTGCCGGAGACCGTCAACGTGTCGGGACTGTCGCTGAGCCAGGACACCGGCGCCGACGGAATTCCCGATACCCTGGCCGGCCTGGGCGCCATCACCGGCGACGCCAAATTCACTATCAGCGGAAACACCGTCACCCTGACCGTCCCCCCGGCGGTACTGCGCTCAATACCCTGTTCGCAGCGGGCGACCCCATCGGCATTGGCGGCACCCAGGGCCATGACGGCACCTTCCAGGTGACCAGCGCCACGGCCACCACCGTGCAGTTCCAGATCAACCCGGATGCCCTGCGCACCTCGCAATTCGTGCCGCAGAGCGGGCGCACCGACGTGGCCATCACCTTCCCGGGCCAAAGCAAGGACTTCGACAGCACCGCCGTCTACGGCTCGCTGACTTTTACCCCCACTGGGACCTTCGGCGAAACCATTACCGCCGCGACCGCCAACGCCTTTTCGGACGCCAATGGCGTCACCCCGAAGCCGGGCGAGCTGATCACCTTGAAAAGCGGCACCGGCGTCAACGACGGCGTCTATGAGGTGGTCAGCAACAACGGCACCAGCATCGTGGTGAAGAGCAAGACGGTGTGGACCGATTCCAGCAGCACCGCCAGCGTCAGCTCCACCTCGTGGTACAAGGGCGACACCAGCACGCTGCAGCAACGCATCGATTCGGACACTTCGGTGGACATCGCCCTGTACGCCGCCGACCCGGCGTTCGAAAAGGCGTTCCGCGCCATGGGCCTGATCGCCCAAGGCGCCGTCGGCACCGCGGGCGGCCTGGAAAACAACCAGGACCGCCTGAACGCCGCTCGCTTCCTCATCTACGACGCCACCGACGGTTCGGCTGTCGGCCCGGCGCCTTACGGGACGGAAGAGCGCGGCAACATGGAGTCGCTGCAGTCCAAAGTCGGCGTCACCCAGGCGGTGATCAAGGACCGCAATGACAAGCACCAGCAGTTCATCGCCCTGTTCCAGGCCCGCTCGGACGATATCGAGAACGTGGACATGACGGAGGCCATCGCCACGCTGCTGGACGACCAGCGTGCCATGGAGGCCAGCTATCAGACGCTGTCCACCGTGCGCAGCCTGTCGCTGCTGAACTACCTGAAATAGATTGATGGGCGGGCGGCCGCGACGGCCGCCCGATCAGTCTTCGACCTGGCCTTGCATGGCGCGCACGATGTTGTCTTCGTGCTTGAGCAGCTTACGCGCCCCCTTGAGCGCCTTGTAATAGTGCCCCTCGGCCACCTCGGCGCGCATCTGCTCGCCGATCTCGCGGGCGGATGGGATGGCCCCCAGGAAATCACCCAGATATTGGTCAAAAAGGGATAGATACTGGTCCCGCCGTCCTGGGAAGATGTAGGCGTTCTGCAGACAGAAATAGACGCGGGACGCCGGAGTGACGGCATCCTCCTCGACCATGATTTCCTTCTGCCGCAACAGGGTCGAGTCGTTGCAGATGCGAATCTTGGTGTTCGACCCTGCATTCTCGATCACCGCGCCGTTGATGATCACTTTTTCACCGGGCTTCAAGTCGATCAACAAGGGCACTGATTTTCTCCCACAAACGCTGGGTTAAGGGCTGGGCGGCAAGCATTATACGCTTGCCGCGCCGTTGTCACCAGCCGCCGCGCGTCAACCATTCGTCCAACTGGGGCAGGCGGTCGAACCCCCAGAACGGCTCGCCATCGACGATGAGGAACGGTGCGCCGAAGACGCCCCGTTCGATGGCTCCTTCGGTTTCCTGACGCAGCTTCAGCTTGATCTCGGGCAGTTCGATGGCGGCCAGGATGGTGGCGGGATCGAGTCCCTGGGCCGCCGCCACCTCGGCCACCACCTCGCGCTCGGAAATATTCCTCCCCTCGGCGAAATAGGCGGCGAACAACGCATGCCCCAGCCGCTTGGCCTGCGCCGCGTCGCGGCCATCCAGCCACCAGAACGCCCGCGCCGCCGCCACCGTTCCCACCGGGAAGGGCTCGGGGAAGCGGTAGGGAATGTCGTACTGGCGTGACACCCGCTCCCAGTCGTGGCGGGAATAGGCGCCCTTCAGCGGTTGGTCGATCAGCCGCACATTGCCCGAGGCCTGGAACGCCGGGGCCAGCAGGATGGGCCGCCAGCGGCACACCCGGCCGTGGCGCTCGGCCAGGGCGCCCACGCGGGTGCTGGCGAAATAGGCGTAGGGCGACGAGAAGTCGAAATAGAATTCGATCTCGGACATGGTTCCTCCCTCGGCTTTTGCCGGGAGGTTACCAGGGCAGCTCGCGCCCGTCGAAGTGGAAGAACTTTCCGCTGTCGTTAAGGGTAACTTTCGCCAGCACGGCGCGCATGCCGGCAATGGCCTCATGGGGCTCCTGCGGGGCGTTGGGGCCGCCCATGTCGGTGCGCACCCAGCCGGGCGACAGGGCGAGGGCGGTGATCCCCTCGCCCGCCAGGTCCAGCGCCATCGACTTGACCACCATGTTCAGCGCCGCCTTGGAGGCGCGGTAGGCATAAAAGCCGCCCGAGCTGTTCTCGGCAATGGAGCCCATGAGCGACGACACCGAGGCAATGATCTTGCGCCCGGTCAGCTGACCGACGAAGGCCTCGGCCAGCTTCAGCGGTGCCAGCGCATTGGTGCGCATCACCGCCAGGAAACCGTCCGGGTCGACGGCGCCGAAGGCTTGGTCCTTGCCGTAGATGCCGGCATTGTTGAGCAGGATGTCCAGCGGCACCCCAGCCAGCGAGGAGTGCAGGCGCTGGATGGACGCCGGATCGGTCACATCGGCCACATAGACCTCGGCACCGGCGTCGGAGGCGGCCTTGCCCGACAGCGGGTCGCGCACCGTCGCCAGCACCCGCCAGCCGTCGGCGGCATATTGGCGGACGAATTCCAGACCCAGGCCTCGGTTGGCCCCGGTGATCAGAATGGTCGGCATGGGCACCCTCCCTGCACATCGCGCCCTCCTCCGGCGGCGCCGGAAGAGGGCGGCGTTAAGGTTACTGCTTGAGCGCGGTGACCTGGATCTCGACCTTCATGGCCGCATCGACCAGGCCGCAGACGATGGTGGTGTTGGCCGGCTTGGCCTTCTTGAAGTACTTGCCCAGCACCGGAGCGATGGTGCCGAAATAGGACGCGTCGGTGACGTACATCATCACGCGGACCACGTCGTCCATGCTGGCGCCGGCCTGTTCCAGGGCTCCCTTGATGGTCAGCAGCGCCTGCTCGGCCTGCTCGACCTCGGACTCCGAGATCTTGCCGTCCTTGTAGCCCGAGGTACCGGACACGAACACCCACGGATCCTGTGCCACGGCACGGGAATAGCCGGCAACCTCCTCGAAGGGCGAGCCGGAGGAAATCAGACGACGGGTCATGAAACCATCCTTAAGACGATGCGCGGCCGTGGCCCGCCGCTTGGTCACAAGCATGCCACGGACAGTGGTTCTAAACCATTTGCACGGCAGGGCAAGTCCCCAGACGGTGCTGGCGCCGCCCCTAACCGGTCACCCGGCCCGGATGGTGGCCTTCGCCCAAATGGCGGCAGCAGGCATGCCGCCTGGAGACGCAGCCGGGCGCGCGGTGCGCCGTCGGCTGGACGGTATGGCGGCGGGAACAGGGGCACAGAACGTCATGGGGTGCCAGCAACCCCATGGGAGGCATGGGGCGCGGCAGGTCGCTGGCATGGCGATCGAGCGCACGGGAAGCATTGCTGAGCATGGCCCGTTTCCTCGTCCGGTGACGACGTGGGCGGACTCTAGCGCAAAGCGGTCGCGCCATGATGACGCCGAGATGATATTTGCGGGACTCTTTACCCGGCCTTAACCCCCGCGGCGCCGCCACAAAGCGAAAGGGCCTTCCGGCATGCCGGAAGGCCCTTGTCCACTCTGATCCCAAACCGTATCAGGGCCGGCCGATGCTCACATAGGTGAAGCCGGCGTCCTTCATCTCCTTGGGGTCCCAGACGTTGCGCAGGTCGACCACCACCGGATCGGCCAGCAGCGACTTGACCCGGCCCAGATCGAGGGCACGGAACTCGTTCCACTCGGTGACGATCACCAGGCAGTCGGCCCCAGCCATGGTGGCATAGGCGTCGTCCTTGTAATCGATGGCCGGCAACAGCTTCTTCGCCTCGTTCATGCCTTCGGGGTCGAAGGCGCGCACGGCGGCGCCCGCTTCCACCAGGGCGGGAACGATGTCCAGCGAGGGGCTGTCGCGCATGTCGTCGGTATTGGGCTTGAAGGTCAGGCCCAGCACGGCCACCGTCTTGCCCTTGACCGAACCGCCGCAGGCGGCGACCACCTTGTCGGCCATCCTCTTCTTGCGTTCGTCGTTCACCGCCACCACGGTCTCGACGACCCGGATGGGGGCGCCGAAGTCGCGGGCGGTCTTGACCAGGGCAAGGGTGTCCTTGGGGAAGCACGAGCCGCCGTAGCCGGGACCGGCGTGCAGGAACTTCTTGCCGATGCGGCCGTCCAGGCCGATGCCCCTGGCCACGTCGTGCACGTTGGCCCCCACCTTCTCGCACAGATCGGCGATCTCGTTGATGAAGGTGATCTTGGTGGCCAGGAAGGTGTTGCCAGCGTACTTGATCAACTCGGACGTGCGGCGTGAGGTGAAGACGATAGGCGTCTCGATCAGGTAGAGCACCCGGTAGAGCTGCTTCATCACCGCCCGGGCACGCTCCGACTCGGTGCCGATGACCACGCGGTCGGGCCGCATGAAGTCGTTGATGGCCGAGCCCTCGCGCAGGAACTCGGGGTTGGACACCACGTCGAACTCGGCGTCGGGGCGGCGCTTGCGGATGATGGCCTCGACCTCGTCGCCGGTGCCCACCGGCACGGTGGACTTGGTCACCACCACCGTATAGCCGTTCATGGCGTCGGCGATTTCCTCGGCCGCCGCATAGACGTAGGACAGGTCGGCATGGCCGTCGCCGCGGCGCGACGGCGTGCCCACGGCGATGAACACCGCGTCGGCGTCCTTGACCGCGGCCTTCAGGTCGGTGGTGAAGGACAGGCGGCCCGCCTTCACGTTGTCCGCCACCAGTTGGTCAAGACCCGGCTCGTAGATGGGCATGACGTTCTGGTGCAGCAGCTCGATCTTGCGGGCGTCCTTATCGACGCACACCACCTCGATGCCGAATTCCGAGAAGCAGGTTCCCGACACCAGGCCCACATAGCCGGTGCCGATCATGGCGATGCGCATGGCGCGACTTTCCTTGTTGGATCAGAACTTGAACTGCTTGAGCGCCTCGCGGGCGAGGCTGCCGATATCCTCGCGCTCCAGCGCGAAGGCGACGTTAGCTTCCAGCCAGCCCACCTTGTCGCCGCAATCGTAGCGGGTTCCCTCGAAGCGCAGGCCGTGGAAGGGCACCATGCCGATGGTCTGGGCGATGGCGTCGGTCAGCTGGATCTCGCCGCCGGCCCCCTTCTCCTTCTTGTCCAGCACGTCGAACACCGCCGGGTGCAGGATGTAGCGGCCGATGATGGAGAGCGTCGAAGGCGCCACCTCGGGATCGGGCTTTTCCACCAGGCCCTTGGCCTTGGCGATGCGGCCATTGTCGAATTCCACGTCCAGGATGCCGTAGCGCTTGGTATGCTCGCGCGGCACGTCGGAGACCGCGACCACGTGGCCGCCCACCTCGGTGTGGACCGCCGCCATCTGCTTCAGGCACGGCGTCCTGGCCAGGATCAGGTCGTCGGGCAGCAGCACGGCGAAGGGCTCGTCCTCCACCAGGTCGCGGGCACACCACACGGCGTGGCCCAGCCCCAGAGGTTCCTGCTGGCGGGTATAGGAAATCTGGCCCGACTTGGGCATCCAGCTGGTCACCGCCTCGACCAGATCGAACTTGCCGCGCTCCTTCAGGGTGCGCTCCAGGTCGGGGGCATGGTCGAAATGATCCTCAAGGGCGGTCTTGCCGCGGCCGGTCACGAAGATGAAGTGCTCGACGCCGGCGGCGGCGGCTTCCTCGACCGCATACTGGATCAGCGGCTTGTCCACCACCGGCAGCATTTCCTTCGGCATCGCCTTGGTGGCGGGCAGGAAACGGGTACCCATGCCACCCACCGGGAACACGGCCTTGCGCACGCGACGACCCATTGCGGCAACTCCTTGCGATTCGAATCGTTCGGCCGCCCGGAAAGATGCCGGCGACCGGCCGGGCCTGTTTTGCCATGCCCCGAGGTCGGACGCAACGGGGGCAACGGATGCCCCGAACGGAAGTAGGGAATTAGCCGCCCAGCAGCAGGTCGCGGGCCTGATTGATGCGTGCAGCGATCCAGGTGGAACCGCCATGGTCGGGGTGATTGGCCAGCATCAGCCGGCGATGGGCGGCGCGGATCTCGTCGGGACCGGCATCCGCCCGCACCCCCAGGATGTCGCGGGCCTCTTCGACGGTCATGCCCGCCCTCGGCGGTTGGGCACCGGACGCGCTCTCGCGGGGTGGTTCCTGGGCGTCGCGCCAGTCGGGCCAGGCGCGGTCCAGCCAGGTCTCCACCAGCCGGGCCGATTCCCCATCAGCGGCCACCTCCCGCCACAGGGCGCCGGCCTCGGCCAGACTCAGCGAGGACAGCCGGCGGCCGCGGAACCGCCCCTCCACCACCTCGCCATCCAGTTGACCGCTGTCATGGTCCAGTTCCATGCGGACGAAGCGGGCCTCCACCCGGCTGGAGCCGCCGGGGCTGGCGCGGCCGCCGCCCATCTGCGCGCCGAACCGGCGCAACACCTGCCACAGCCCATGCAGGTGAAGCGCGCGCACCACCCACGGCGCCGCGCCGGCCGCCACGGCGATCAACCCGGCCAGCCTGCCGGTCAGCACCAGCCAGAGGCCGGCCCCCACCAGCAGGATGAGGCCGCCCCGCTTGACCATGCGCGCCGCCACCGCCGGCTTGGCCCGCCCGAGCCAGCTCAACAGCAACCACGCCGCCACCAGGGCGCCCACAGCCAGGATCAGTTGCGGCAGCATGGACGCTCAGGCCCCCATCTGATGGGTGATCTGCAACACCAGCCCGCCTTCCTTGCGCCCCAGTTCGGCCAGGGCCTTGCGGCCGCCGGCGGCGTACACCGCCACCGCGCGCAACAGCGCCCGCAACTGCTCGGGAGCCGACAGGTCGAAGCGACAGCAGGCGCCGCCCGACAGCTTGGCCATTTGGGCGAAGGCACGGGCGGCGGCAGGGTCGTCCCCCTCGTGGAACAGAAAGGCGGGCACGCCCAGCAGCCCCAGTTCGCCGGCCAGGGTGCACAGGCGGTCCACATCCTCCTCCATGCAGTCGCCGACGAAGACCAGGGCATGGATGCGCCCCTTGCGCGCCTCGTCCAGCGTATGGCGCAGCACCTTGGCAATCTGCGTCTCGCCACCGATGCAGGCGACCTTGCCGAGCAGGCCGAGCAATCGGTCGGCGCTGCCGGTCCAACCCGAGGCCCGGCATTCGCCCATGCCCCGGTAATAGACCAACTGCACGTCCAACCCGCCCAGCCCGGCGGCGGCGGTGAACATCTCGGCGTGGAGGGACTGGGCCTGGGCCCAGGTTCGCTCGCGGCTGGCAGTGGCGTCCAGGGCAAACACCAAGCGGCCTCGCCCCGCCGCCGCCGGGGCGGGCATGGTTGCCACCCGGGCGAGGAAGGTGTCGACGGCGGTACGCCCTTTGGACGGGGGAAGTTTCTCGACCATGCCTCTTAAATAAGAAAAGCAACACGTCGGGACCAGGAGATTCGCCACATGCCCAAACCCGTCATCACGCCCCTGCCCGATCAAGTGCCGCTGGTCGACCCCGAGAACGCACGCTTCTATCATTCCGGCGCCGAGACGCCCTCCTTCGACCGCACCCCCGACGATCGCGCCGCGCCGCCGGAAGAAGCGCCCAGCGGCGTGCATCACGGCGGCTCGCCCGAACCGGAGGAAATGGGACTGGCGCGTGCCCGCGTCTACCGCCGTTCGCCCAATCCCATGCAGTCGGGGCGCGCCCGCAGCGGCGAGTGGATTGTGGAATTCGAGCCGCAGGCTCAAGCCGGGCATCGACCCGCTGATGGGCTGGACCTCATCGGCCGACCCGCTGCAACAGGTGCGCATGAGCTTCGCCAGCCTGGACGAGGCATTGGCCTATTGCCGGCGCCAGAAGCTGGCCACCGACGTGGAGATGCCGACGCCGCGCCGAAGCAAGCCGAAAAGCTACACGGACAACTTCCTGCCCTTCGACGACGGCGCGCCCAAGCCCATCTGGCCCCATTGAGCGGCTTCGGGGGACGAATTGCCCACCGGCAAAAAATGCCCATGCCAACGCCCCGGAAAGCCACTGGCCTTCCGGGGCGTTTCATGACTGGCGGTCAGAACGGCAGGATCACGTCCAGCAATTGCTGGCCATAGCGCGGCTGGGTGACATCGGAGGCGACACCGCGGCCGCCGTAATGGATGCGGGCCTCGGCGATCTTGTCGTAGGTCACCGAATTGGAACTGGAAATGTCCTCGGGCCGGATGATGCCCTGCACCGACAGCTCGCGCAGTTCGTAGTTCACGCGGATTTCCTGCTTGCCGGAAATCACCAGGTTGCCGTTGGGCAGCACCTGGGTGATCACCGCCGCCATGTTGACGGTCATGGATTCGGTGCGGCCGGTGGCGCCGGAATTGGCGTTGGTGCTGCTGCCGGTGGTGCCCACCAGGTTGGCCGGATCGACCGCGTCGGGCAGCACCTTGCCCAACTGGCCTTCGAAGCCCAGCAGCCCGGTGATGCCCGCGTCTTCCGAGGAATCGCGGGTGCGGGCCAGGCTGGTCTGGAAGTTGGCGCTGTCGTTGATGGACACCGCCACCGTCAGGATGTCGCCCACGTCCTTGGCGCGCTGGTCCTTGAAGAACGCGCGCGAGCCCGGCCGCCACAGCGAGTTGGCGTTGGCTGGCGGCGCCACCGGCTGCGGCATGGGCATGCTCACCGGCTGGTAATTGGGCTTCTGGGTCGGGTTCTGGATGGCCGACACCTGGGGGCCGTCACCGATCTCGGACAGGCGGGACAAGGTATTGCAGGCCGACAGCGACCCCATCGCCACCGCCAGGGTGGCGAGCTTGAGGGCCGAGGGGAGGATGCGGGAGGTCATGACGCGATCCTTCTTCTTCGTCTTCATCAGTTGGCCAGGGCGACGGCGCCGTTGGGCGTGACGGTCACCGAACCGGGACCATCGACCACGGCTTCGACGACGCGCTTGCTGTGCAGGTTGGTGACGTGGATGACGTCGCCCTTGCCGCCTTCTTCCGAGGCGCGGCCCTGGGCGGTCAGGGTCATGAACGGGGTCTTCACCACCATGGTCACGGTGGAATTGCGCGGCACCAGCACCGGGCGGCGCACGTCGCTCAGGCGCACCGGGGCGCCCTGGCGCACCTGCAGCCGGGGTTCCTGGCCAACCAGTTGGCGGGCATCGGTGACGACATCGCGGCGCACCGCCTCGGCCCGGGCCTCGATCCACTCGATGTCGCCTTCGGTGATGACGTCGCCGCGGCCGATGGTGCGGTTCAGCACGGGAATGCGGGCGATGGAGAAGACATGGCCGTTGACGCGCTGGCGCTGGGCGGTGGGTACGCCGGCCGGCGCCTCGACGGTGGCCGAGAAGCGGCCGGTGCGGGAGTCCCAGATCAGGTCGCGCACCGCCACGCCCACCGGGCCGGCGCCGGTGGGAACCACCATGTTCAGCGCGGTGCGGTTGGTGATCTCGAAGTCGAACGGGCCCGGCACGCCCTCCATGTTCAGCGCCTCGCGCAGCTCGCTCTCGATCAGGCGGGCGTCGACGGTCTGACCGGCGCGCTCGATGACGATGCGGTCGAAGGCGGTGGCCGGTTGCCAGTTGACGCCGTAATTCTGCGCCACCGCCAGCAGCCAGCGGGCGTCGGCGGTGATGCGCTTGCCCGGCTGCGGCGCCGGCGCGATGGGGGTTTCGGCCTGGGCGCCCAGATTGTCCCACAGGTCGCCCAGCTTAACGGTGTCGCCCTCGATGGCGGCGGTGGCCTTCAGGCTGACCGGCAGCGTGTCGGCAAGCGCGGCGCCGGTGGCGGCGAGGACGAAGGCGGCGGCGAGCAGGAGGCGCTTCATGGCGGACCTCGTTACTTCATCTGATTGATGGTGGAGAGCATCTCGTCCGAGGTCTGGATGACCTTGGAGTTCATCTCGTAGGCGCGCTGGGCCGAGATCAGGTTGGTCACCTCGGACACCACGTTGACGTTCGAGGTTTCCAGGTAGCCCTGCAGCACGGTGCCGTAGCCGGCGGTGCCGGGATTGGCCACGGCGGCCGGGCCCGAGGCCGGGGTCTCCATGTACAGGTTGTCGCCGCGCGCTTCCAGGCCGGCCTCGTTGGGGAAGATGGCGGTCTGCAACTGGCCGACCACGGTCTGGTCGATGCTGCCGTCGCGCTTCACCATCACCTGGCCCGAGCTGTTGATGGAGATGCCCACCGCGTCGTTGGGCACGTTGATGCCGGGCAGCACGGTGTAGCCTTCGTGGGTGACGATCTGGCCCTGGTCGGACAACTGGAACGAGCCGTCGCGGGTGTAGGCGGTCTCGCCCGAGGGCAGGCGGATCTGGAAGTAGCCCTTGCCCTGGATCGCCATGTCCAGGGTGTTGTCGGTGTTCTGCACCGAGCCCTGCTCGGTGATGCGGTAGACCGCGGTGGTCTTGACGCCCAGGCCCAACTGCACGCCGGTGGGCACGATGGTACCGGCATCGGACGAGGCGGCGCCGACGCGGCGCAGGTTCTGGTACAGCAGGTCGCTGAACTCCGGCCGCCGGCGGGTGTAGGCGGTGGTGTTCATGTTGGCGATGTTGTTGGAGATGACTTCGACGTTGGTCTGCTGGGCCAGCATGCCCGTGGCGGCGATGTTCAGCGAACGCATGGCTTAACTCTCCTTGACGGGCCTTAGGCGCGGGGAACCAGGGTCTCGATCGCCTTCATGGTGCGATCGTGTTCCCGCTCGATCATGTTCTGGGCCGCCTGATACTGGCGCAGAAGCTCGGTCATCTTGGTGATCTCCAGCACCGGCTGGACGTTGGATTCTTCCATCATGCCCTGCACCACCTGCGGGCGCTCGATGGTCTCGGGCTCGTCGGTGGCGTCGTACAGGCTGTCGCCGGCCTTGCGCAGGGTCTGCTCGTTGGCGAAGCGCACCACCTTCAGCTTGGCCACCACGCCGTTCTCGGTGGACACGGTGCCGTCGCCGGAAATCTCGATGCGGGTTTCGTTGGGAGCGAAGATGATGGGGTTGTCCTGGTTGTCCATCACCGCGAACCCCTGGGAATTCACCAGCATGCCGCCCTCGTCCAGGCGGAAGTGGCCGTTGCGCGAATAGCGCATGCCGGCCTGGGTCTCGATCTGGAAGTAGCCATCGCCGTGGATGCCGATGTCCAGCGGGTTGTCGGTCTTGGTCAGCGCGCCTTCGCGGGTGTCGCGCAGCACGCCCATGTCCTGCACGAAGGACAGCTTGGTGCCGGTGGTGCGGGTGGAGGAGCGGGTGTCCACCAGGAACTCGCGGAACATCATCTGCTCGCCCTTGTAGGCGGGCGTGTTGGCGTTCGCCATGTTGTTGGCGATGACGTCCATCTGCCGCCACAGGGCGTTTTGCCGCGAGAGTGCGATGTAGCCGGTATTTTCCATCTTTCCAAACCCGGTTGGCGAAGCCTCGCCCCTTGTCTTGCAGGGGGCGTGCCAACCGGAGCGTCGGACGAGGAATGGCGGATTTCCGGGATTTTCCACCGGGAACGAACCGGCCAGAACGCGGACTGCCGGGCAGATATTGCCGGGCGGGGGGCCAAAAGGTATGGTCGCGGCTCGCCGAAGGGCCCGCCCCGGCCGCCCATTGGTTGGGACTGGCTCAACCTTCTGTTAACCGGGGCGGCGTACCTTCACCGTTGAACTTGTGTGGCATCCGCGCCGGGCACGGCGTGCGGCGCACCATTCCCGCAAGGTGGGGGATAATGGCGGAAGACCTGGAAGAGGATTTTGACGAGGGTGAAGGCTCCGAGGAGCTTCCCGAGTCCCCGTCACGCAAGCTGCCGATCAAGAAGATCCTGATGCTGGTGCTGCCCCTGCTGCTGCTGGTGGGCGCCGGCGCCGGGCTGTATTTCACCGGCGTTGTCGACGCGTTGATGGGCAAGATGAAGGGCGGCGAGGAGCACGCCGCCCCCGAGCCGAAGGCCGACGGGCCCAAGCAGGTCGGCCCGGCGGTGTTCATGGATCTGCCGGAGATGCTGGTGAACCTGCAGACGCAGGGCCGCAAGCAGAGCTTCCTGAAGATCCGGGTGGCGCTGGAAGTGGAAAGCCCGGCCGACATGCCGCGCATCGACCAGGTGATGCCGCGCATCGTCGATTCCTTCCAGGTCTACCTGCGCGAGCTGCGCGCCGAGGACCTGCAGGGCGCCGCCGGCATGCACCTGCTGCGCGAGGAGCTGCTGACCCGGGTCAATGCGGCCATCAAGCCCGTCAAGGTGAACGACGTGCTGTTCAAGGAAATGCTGGTCCAGTAAGCGCGAGAAGCGGATGGCTATGGACGAGGAAGGCGGCGAAGGTCGGTCCGCCGAAGACGAAGAGGCCCTGATGCGCGAATGGGCCGCCATGGCCGGAGGCGATGGCGGCGGCGGCGCGCCTGCGGGCGGTGGCGAGGACGCGGACGCCATGGCGGCCGAGTGGGAAGCCATGCTCGGGGCCGGCGACGAGAGCGGCGGCGGGGGCGACGATGCCGGCGCGCCCAAGGATTCCACCCGCGTCCTCAATCAGGACGAAATCGACTCGCTGCTGGGCTTCGACGACGACCACGGCCGTGGCGACGACAAATCCGGCATCCAGGCCATCCTCAATTCGGCGCTGGTCTCGTACGAGCGCCTGCCCATGCTGGAGGTGGTGTTCGACCGCCTCGTCCGCATGATGTCCACCTCCATGCGCAACTTCACCTCGGACAACGTCGAGGTGTCGCTGGACAACATCCTGTCGTTGCGTTTCGGCGACTACCTGAACTCGATCCCGCTACCGGCCATGCTGGCGGTGTTCAAGGCCGAGGAATGGGACAATTTCGGCCTGCTGACCGTCGATTCGTCGCTGATCTACTCCATCGTCGACGTGCTGCTGGGCGGCCGGCGCGGCACCGCCGCCATGCGCATCGAGGGCCGCCCCTACACCACCATCGAGCGCAATCTGGTCGAGCGCATGGTGCACGTGGTGCTGTCGGACCTGTCGGCCGCCTTCGACCCGCTGTCGCCCGTCACCTTCCGCTTCGAGCGCCTGGAGACCAACCCGCGTTTCGCCACCATCTCGCGCCCCAGCAACGCCGCCATCGTCGCCAAGCTGCGCATCGACATGGAGGATCGCGGCGGCCGCCTGGAACTGCTGCTGCCCTACGCCACCCTGGAGCCGGTGCGCGAGCTGCTGCTGCAGATGTTCATGGGCGAGAAGTTCGGCCGCGACTCCATCTGGGAGACGCACTTGGCCGAGGAATTGTGGCTGACCGAGGTGCAGATGGAAGCGGTGCTGGACGAGCAGGTGATGAACCTGCGCGAGGTGCTGCGCTGGAAGGTGGGGTCGAAGATCATGCTGAACGCCTCGCCCAATTCGTCCATCGACCTGCGGTGCGGCGACGTGTCGATGTTCCGGGGGCGCATGGGTCGCAAGGGCCAGCACATCGCCATCCGGGTCGACGAAAAGGTCAACAAGGTCAAGGGGTAGACCATGGACTGGAAGATCCTCTTGGACCTGCTGGTGTCCATCCTGCTCGTCGCCACCATCGGCTACGCGGTGATGCTGAACCAGCGCCTGACCCAGCTGCGCAAGAACCGCGACGACCTGGCCAAGATCATCGTCAGCTTCAACGAGGCGACGGTGCGGGCGGAATCGTCCATCCCCAAGCTGCGCAAGGCGGCCGAGGATGCCGGCCAATCGCTGCAGGAACGGGTTGAGAAGGCGCAGTCCCTGCGCGACGACCTGGCCTTCATGATCGAGCGGGCCGACACCATGGCCAACCGGCTGGAGAACGCCGTGCGCTCAGCGCGGACGGAGGTGCGGCCGGGCGCGGCCGGCGCCAAGGAGGCGGCCCCGCGCGTCGGCGGTCCGAGCGGTTCCGAACGCCCGGCCCAGGCCTCCCGCGCAGCCACCGTGGCGGCTGCGGCGGCCGCCAGCGAAGTGGACGTGGACGAGCGCTCGGAAGCGGAACGCGAGCTGCTGCGCGCGCTCCAGTCCATGAGGTAAGGCCATGGCCGCCAAGCCCAAGCCCAAAGCCAAGCAGAAAGCCCAGCGCACGCCCTTCCTGCGCCTGCTGCCGCTGCTGATCATCGGCACCGGCGTAATGCTGTCGGTGCGCATCAACGACATCCGCAAGGGCTTCCTGGATGGCGCCTCGCTACGCGTCGCCGGCGAGTTGCAGGCCCAGCAGGCCGAGCCCAAGGCGGCGGCGCCCGCGGCCACCGCCGCGCAGCCGGCCCAGCAGACCGCCCAGACGCCCCAGGCCACGCCGGCCGCCGCCGGCCCCGCCGGCTCGCCCGCCCCGGCCACCGCCAAGCAGGCCCCGCCCCCGCCGCCCCCCGGCGGCACCGATCCGGGCACGCTGAGCCAGACCGAAATGGACGTGCTGCAAAAGCTGACCGAGCGCCGCACCACGCTGGACAACCGCGAGAAGGACATCGAGCGGCGCGAGGCCATGCTGAAGGCCGCCGAGGACCAGATCGAGCGCAAGATCAGCGAGATGCGCAGCCTGCAGAATACGATCGAGGGGCTGCTGCGCCAGTACAATGATCAGGAAGACAACAAGATGCGCTCCCTGGTCAAAATCTATGAAAACATGAAGCCGAAAGAGGCGGCCAAAATCTTCGAGCAGCTCGACATGCCCATCATGCTGGAGGTGGTCGAGCGCATGAAGGAGCAGAAGGTGGCTCCCATTCTCGCCGAAATGGATCCATCGAAGGCGCGCGTCGTCACCTCGGAATTGGCACAACGCAGACAGATTCCCTTGCCCAAGCCGACAAGCGGAGGCTAGGAAACGAATTCTACGGGGCGGGCGAGAAAAATGCCTTGCGCGATTGCCTTCCCCTATCTTAACTAAGGAAACTTGCGCCTTAGCGGGTTCTTGACGCTGTGGCGACTAGTGCTTCGAAGGAGCTCGTTGGATGGCTGTCGACAAGAATATGAACGTCTTGATCGTTGACGATTACAAGACGATGCTGCGAGATCATCCGCAACCTGTTGAAACAATTGGGCTTCAACAACGTTGACGAAGCTACCGACGGCTCCATGGCGCTGCAGATGCTGCGCGTGGGCAATTACGGCCTGATCATCTCCGACTGGAACATGGAGCCCATGACCGGCCTGCAGCTGCTGCGCGAGGTGCGCGCCGACGCCAAGCTGAAGTCCATCCCCTTCATCATGGTCACCGCCGAATCGAAGTCGGAAAACGTGATCGCCGCCAAGGAGGCGGGGGTCTCCAACTACATCGTCAAGCCGTTCAATGCCGAAACGCTGAAGACCAAGATGGTGAGCGTCCTCGGCGACTTCGCCTAACCGAGCGGAGCACGCTGCCATGACGGCGAAGGGCGTAGATCGCGACCTCTCCTTGCGTCTCGACGCCATTCGCCGGGAGCACGGGGATTCCGTGCGCGTGGACCAGATCGCCGAAGTAGTGCGGGCCATGCTCGACACCATGACCGGCGACATCAGTTCCGACGATCTGCGGCTCTATCGCGAGATCGAATCCCTGGCGGACTACATCCACGCCGCCAAGGCCGAAATCGCCGCCCTGCGGCCCGGCGAGATCAAGAACGAATTCATCGCCTCGGCCACGGACGAGTTGGACGCCATCGTCGGCGCCACCGAGGCCGCCACCAACGAGATCATGGACGCGGCCGAACATCTGGAGACGTTGAGCTCCATGATGGACGCCCAGGTGGCGGAGCGGCTGACCGAGATCACCACCCGCATCTTCGAGGCCTGCACCTTCCAGGACATCACCGGCCAGCGCATCACCAAGGTGGTGAAGATGCTCAAGGAGATCGAGGGCCGGGTGGAGAACCTGGTGAAGGCTTTCGGTTCGGAGGTGGACGCACCGGCCGCCAAGGAAAAGCCCGGCGCCTCCACCGACGAAGACCTGCTGAACGGGCCGCAATTACCGTCCAACGCCGCCGACCAGGCCGAGATCGACAGGCTGTTGGCGAGCTTCGACTGACCGGCATGCAGGCGCGGGGGCACGCTGGGGACCGGGCAAGACAGCAGGGATCGCGGTTGGTGTCGCCGTCGGCGTCCGGCTGCGCCACCTCCTTTGCGTCCAAGATTCTCCTCTCCCTTTCGGGGTACATGAAGGTTGGCGCCCGCAAGGGCGGCCATGATCGTGTTCACCGGGGTTTTCGCGTGACCATGCTTTCCCTGTCCCGCCTAGTGGTGCTGCTGGCCGTGCTGGCGCTGGCGCCGGCCGGCGCCCTGGCCCAGTCTACCCCGCGCGCCGCCGAGCACGACACTTTCGGCCGCATGGTGTTCGACTGGGACGGCCCGGTGCAATGGTCGGCCGACGTGGTCAACGGCCAGTTGGTGGTGCGTTTCGAGAAGCCCATCGCCGGCGACCCCAAGGCGCTGCTGAAGCCGCTGTCCAAATATCTCAAGGGCGTCACCCTGTCGCCCGACCGCCGCATGGCCACGTTCTCGCTGGCACTGCCGGTACAGGTGAAGTCGTTCGTCAGCGGCACCTCCACCGTCATCGACCTGATCGAAGCCAGGAACGCCCAGCCGCCGGCCGCCGCCGCCCCCACCCCGCCGCCGGTAGCCCCGGCCAAGGTGGCCCAGTCCGCGGGCGCCCCGGCCACCGACCTGATGGTGCGTGGCGGCGAACATGAGGGTTTCAACCGCCTGGTGTTCGACTGGCCCAAGCCGGTGGGCTACACCGTCGGCACCCAGGACGGCCAGGTGGTGATCGCCTTCGACAGCCCGGCCAATCTCAACGTGACCTCACTGGAGGCGGCGCTGCCGACCGATGTGCGGTTCGTCGAGGCCCGCCCCCAGGGCAAGGGCACGGCGGTGGTGCTGGCGGTGCCCCCCGGCACCACGACCAAGCACTTCACTTCGGGTCCCAAAGTGGCGGTGGACCTGCTGCGGCCGCCATCCAGCGCCGCCCCTGCCCCCGCCCCCATCCCCGCCAAGACCGCCGAGGCCAAGCCCGAGCCGGTGAAGCCGGAACCGCCGAAAGCGGAACCGCCCACGCCCGAGCCGCTGAAACCCGAGCCGCCGAAGTCTCAACCGGCCAAGCCGGAAGCCGCCAAGGCCGGGCCAGTGGCCACCCTGCCGAGCGTGCCCTCTTCCGCCGTCCCGACGCCCCCTGCGGCAGCGCCCGCGCCAGCCCCGGCTGCGGTCGCCGAAGCGGCCAAACCGGCTTCGGCGGTCAGCCTGGGCGTCGGCTTCGACCAGCCCGCCGCCGCCGCCGCCTTCCGCCGCGCCGGCTGGCTATGGCTGGTGTTCGACCGCAAGGCGGAGATCGACACCAAGCTGCTCAAGCGCACCGGCGGCGACGTGGTGCTGCACGTGGAACAGGTGCCCGGCGTCAAGAACGGCACCGCCGTGCGCCTGATCACCAAGCCGGGCTTCAACCCCACGGTGCGCAAGGAAGGCCAGCTGTGGGTGTTCGACATGGCGGAACAGCCGGTCCAGCCCAAGCTGGCGCTGCCCGTCAACCGCCAGTTCGATTTCGAGGATCGCGGCCGCCTGATCCTGCCGGCCAGCGACGTGCCCGCACAGCCGGTGATCCTGCGCGACCCCGAGGTGGGCGACACCCTCCAGGTCATGCCGCTGACCGCCATCGGCGCCGGCGTCGCGGTGGAAACGGTGGTTCCCGGCGCCCAGTTGCTGCCCACCGCCCAGGGCGTCGCCCTGGTGCCGCTGGCCGACGGCGCCCATCTGGAAGGCAACCGCCAGGGGGTCGAGGTCTCCATGCCCGGCGGCCTGCACCTGTCGCGCACCCTGCCGCCCGCCGTCGAAGGCGGCGCCCCGGTGGAGACCGCCTCGGCCGAGTCCTCGGGCGGCCCGCCCCTGGACATCAGCCGGTGGAACCGCGGCGGCCTGGACAAGTTCGTCCCCGAGCATCAGAAGCTCATGCAGCGCATGGCCTACGTGAAGCCCGAGGACAAGAACCTCCAGCGCCTGGAAGTGGCCCGCCACTATCTGGCCAACGGCATGCCGGCGGAAGCGCTGGGCGTCCTGCGACTCATCGCCGCCACTGATCCCGCCATGCTGGAAAAGCCGGAATTCCGGGGTCCGCGCGGTGTCGCCAGCTTCCTGATGATGCGCGATTCCGAGGCCATCGACGACCTCTCCCACCCCTCCCTGGCCAAGGACCCGCAGGCGCAGATCTGGCTGGCCGCCGCCAAGGCGCGCGGCACCGGGGACCTGGCCCGCAACGGCCTGCTGCTTCGCCTGTCGCCCGAGGAGATCAAGCCGCTGACCCCGCGCCTGCGCATGGGGCTGGGCAAGATCGCCGTCCAGGCGGTCGCCGCCGCCGGCGACGCCAAGGCGGCCACCCGCATCATCGAAGCCATGAACGGCCCCGGTCTGTCCAAGCGCGACCTGGGGGCGGTGTCCTACCTGCAGGGCCTGGCGGCGGAAACCGGCAAGCAATGGGACCAGGCGGTGTCCAAGTACCAGGAGGCCGAGGAAGGCGACTCCCGCCCGGATCGCGCCTATGCCGCCCGCAACCGTATCGAGCTGCAGCTGCGGCGCGGCTCCATCACCGCCAAGGACGCCATCCGGCAGTTGGAGAAGCTGCGCTTCGCCTGGCGCGGCGAGGATTTCGAGTACAGCCTGCTGAAGCGCCTGGGCGAATTGCTGCTGGCCGACGGCCAGTATGCCGACGGCCTGCGCATGCTGCGCGCCATCGTCGCCAATTACGCCGACCACCCCGACATCGCCTCCATCCAGGCCATGATGGCGGAAACCTTCGAGAAACTGTATCTAGGCGGCGCCGCGGACGGCATGTCGGCCGTCGCCGCCATCGGCCTGTACGACGAGTTCCAGGAACTGACGCCCTCGGGCGCCAAGGGCGACGAGATGATCCGCAAGCTGGCCGACCGGCTGGCCTCGGTGGACCTGCTGGACCGCTCGTCCGACCTGCTGCGCCATCAGGTGCAGTTCCGCCTGCAGGGGGTGGAAAGGGCCCGCATCGGCGCCCGGCTGGCCTTCCTGCAATTGTCCGACCGCAAGCCGGCCCAGGCGCTGGACGCGCTGGACATGAGCGAGGTGCCGGACCAGCCGGCGGAGATCTACGACCAGCGCCGCTACCTGCGCGTCCGCGCCTTGGCCGAACTGGGCCGCACGGCGGAGGCGCTGGCGCTGATCATCAACGACCAGTCGGAAACCGCCAAGCAGTTGCGCGCCGAGATCTACTGGGACCTGAAGAAATGGCCCGAGGCGGCCACCGCCTTGGAGGCTACCATCGACAGGCCGGACAACGCCTCGCCGCTGTCGCCGGTGGCGGCCCGCCGGCTGGTGGACCTGGCCACCGCCATGATGCTGGCCCGCGACGACCGCGGCCTGGCCCGGCTGCGCCGCAGCTACGGCCCGCGCATGGCCAAGACGGACTTCAAGGAGGCGTTCGACCTGCTGACCTCGGAACCGGAGCGCGGTATTGCCGACTACCGCCGCATCGCCGACAAGATCAAGCAGGTGGAAGCTTTCCAGGGCTTCATGACCGACTGGCGCAAGCGCATGCAGACGCAGGGCCTGTCCTCGGTCAACTGAGTCCCCCCGCGCGACATTGGTGTTGCATCCCCGGGCGGTTTAGGGGATAACCCGCCCCCTATCCGCTATTCTGGTCCATCTGCTGGTTTGGAGGGGAGCAATGGCTCAAGCTCTTGCCCGACTGGGGATGAACTCGGAAATCGATCCGAGGAATACCCACAGCGTCGCCGACACCGTCGCCCCGGCTTGGCCCGAAGCCGAGAACGGCAAGGATTATTACGTGACGAGGAACGGCGTCCAATACGCCGGGACCCATCTGCTGATCGACCTGTGGGGTGCCAGCAAGCTGGACGACATCGGCTTGGTGGAGGAAGCCTTGCGTACCTCGGCCATCGCCGGCGGGGCCACCATCCTGCATTGCCACCTGCATCACTTCCAGCCCAATGGCGGCGTTTCGGGCGTGCTGGTGCTGGCGGAAAGCCACATCACCATCCATTCCTGGCCCGAGCGGGGCTACGCGGCGCTCGATGTCTTCATGTGCGGCGATTGCGACCCCTACAAGGCCATTCCGGTGCTGAAGGCGGCGTTCAAGCCCGACTTCGTCACCGTTTCCGAAAGCAAGCGAGGCCTGGTGCCGTGACCCCGGACCGGCGCGCGCCCTTATCGAAAGGTCCGCCGGCATGACCTGGTTCCAGGAAACGCTTTACGACCATTGGCGCCAGAGTTTCCGGGTGACCCGCGAGGTCACCCGGGTCCGAGGCCCCATGCAGGAGATCGCCGTGTTCGAGACGCCCGGCTTCGGCCGGGTGCTGACGCTGGACGGCGTCATCCAGGTCACCACCGGCGACGAGTTCATCTATCACGAGATGCTGGCCCACGTGCCCATCTACGCCCATGGCGCCGTGCGCTCGGCCTGCGTGGTGGGCGGCGGCGACGGCGGCATGCTGCGCGAGATCCTCAAGCACCGGAGCATCGAGCGGGCGGTTCTGGTGGAGATCGACGGCGCCGTGGTGGATTTCTGCCGCCAGCACCTTCCCAGCGTCTCGGCCGGCGCCTTCGACGACCCGCGCACGCGCATCGTCATCGCCGACGGCATCAAATACATGGCCGAGACCACCGAGAGGTTCGACCTGATCGTAGTGGATTCCACCGACCCCATCGGTCCCGGCGAAGTGCTGTTCACCGAATCCTTCTACCAGGATTGCGCCCGCTGCCTGACCGCCGAGGGCATCGTGGTCAACCAGAACGGCGTCCCCTTCCTGCAGGGCGCCGAGGTCACCGACACCTGGCGCCGCCGCCGACCCCACTTCGCCGACCTGGGCTATTACCTGGCGGCTGTGCCCACCTATGTGGGCGGCTTCATGGCGCTGGGCTGGGCCGCCGCCAGCCCGCGGCCGCGCGCCGAAAGCCTGGAAACCATCCGCGCCCGCTTCCGCGCCGCGCCGGTGCCGGCCCGTTACTACACGCCGGATGTCCATAAGGCGGCCTTCGCCTTACCACCCTACATCCAAGGTTTGATCGGTAACGAAACTGAAGCATAAGCACACCCATCTCAGTGCTCGCTAATATACTAAAGCAGGACTGCAAGGGGTAAAGCGCCGCGTCTGGCGCATGGCCATACGATTTATTGGCTGATGATTCATTTAACTTTGGGGCGTATGGTACCTCGTCTAAAATTTTGGGCGGACGAGCCATGGCGAGCCAAACCGGCAGTGACCCCCTCCGCGACGCGTCGGCGACGCCGCGACAGTTCATCTCGTTCACCATCGGCGACGAGGAATACGGCGTCGACATCATCGCCATTCGCGAGATCAAGGGCTGGACGCCTGCGACCGCGCTGCCGGAGACGCCCGGCTACATGCGCGGCGTCATCGACCTGCGCGGCGCCATCATTCCCATCCTGGACCTGCGCGCCCGCTTCACCGGCGCGCTGACCGAGCCCAGCAGCCGCCACGTCATCATGGTGGTCAACGTAGAGGGCCGCGACCTGGGCATCCTGGTGGATGCCGTGGCCGACATCCTGACCGTGGCACCCGACGCCATCCAGCCGGTGCCCGAGCTCGAGCACGCCCATCGCGCCGAGGTCCTGAACGGCATCGTTGCCGTGGACGGCCGCATGGTCGCCCTGCTGGACCTGTCGAACCTGCTGCACGCCCCCATCCTGGCCCAGTTGGACGCCGCCCCGCCGGCATCGGCGCCGACGGCCACCCCATAAGCCCCATCGACGAGCAAGGACAAGAGCATGATCGCGCGCCTTCGCATCCCCGCACGCCTCGCCATCCTGACCATCGCCATGGGCGTTTTCCTGGCCACCGTGGCCGGGGTGGGCATCCAGGGCATGAACTCGATCCTCGCCAGCCTGAGGACGGTCTATGAGGACCAGACCCTCAGCCTGATCCATCTCGCCAATGTGCAGCAGGATTTCATGAAGATCCGCCTGCTGGCCATCGGCTACCGCGACGCCAGCGACCCGCAGGTGCAGGCCCGCATCAAGGGCGACATCGATGCCCTTGACCGCAAGATGGACCAGACCTGGAGCACCTATCGCGCTTCCGGGCTGAACGACGAGGAAAAGACGGTGGCAGCCGACCTCGAACGGACGCTGGCGGCCTACCGTGACGCGCGCAACCGCTATTTCGCCGCCCTGTCGGCCGGCGACGTCCAATTGGCGGCCACCATCTCGCGCACCGAGGGGGCGCAGGCGGGCGTGGCGCTGGAGAAGGCCATTTCCGAGGGCTTCACCCTGCAGGTGGACGGCGCCAAGGCCGAATACGAGAACGGCCAGAAGACCTCCAGCACTAGCGTCACCCTGGCCTTGATCGCCGCCGGCCTGGCCCTGCTGATCGGCGGCGGCCTGGCTTGGGGCATCGTCAGCTCGATCACCCATCCGCTGGGCAAGATCCTGGACGCCATGGCCCGCCTGGCCAAGGGCGAGCTGGCGGTGGACGTCAGCGGCCAGGACCGCGTCGACGAAGTGGGCGACATCGCCAAGGCCGTTCAGGTGTTCAAGCAGAACGCGGTGGACAAGAAGCGGATGGAGGAAGAGGCCGAGGCGGCGCGGGTGGCGCAGGCCGAGGCGGAGGCGGCGCAGCGGGCGCGCGAGGCGGCCATCGTCGCCGAGGTGGCCGAGGTGGCCAAGGCCGCCAGCGCCGGCGACCTGGACCGCCGCATCGACCTGGCCGGCAAGGACGGCTTCCTGCTCAACCTGTGCGAGGGCGTCAACAACCTGGTCAACCTGACCGGGGTGGCGCTGAAGGACGTCGCCGCGGTGCTGGCCTCGGTGGCCCGCGGCGACCTGACCCGGCGCATCACCAACGAGTACGGCGGGCTGTTCGGCCAGCTGAAGGGCGACGTCAACCAGACCGCCGACAAGCTGTTCGAGATCGTCACCAACATCAACTCCGCCGCCGGCCAGATCAACTCGGCCGCCTCGGAGGTGGCCGCCGGCAGCCAGGACCTGTCCGAGCGCTCCGAGCAGCAGGCCTCCGCCCTGGAAGAAACCGCCGCCTCCATGGAGGAGCTGGCCGCCACCGTGCGCCAGAACGCCGCCAACGCCCAGCAGGCCAACCAGCTGGCGGCCGGCGCCCGCGAGGTGGCGGCCGGCGGCGGCGAGGTGGTCAGCAATGCCATCACCGCCATGGGCCGCATCGAGGCCTCGTCGCAGAAGATCGAGGACATCGTCGGCATGATCGACGAGATCGCCTTCCAGACCAACCTGCTGGCGCTCAACGCCGCGGTGGAGGCGGCCCGCGCCGGCGACGCCGGCAAGGGCTTCGCCGTGGTGGCCCAGGAGGTCCGCAACCTGGCCCAGCGCTCGGCCCAGGCCAGCAAGGAGATCAAGACCCTGATCGCCGAAAGCTCGACCCAGGTGCGCGGCGGCGCCGACCTGGTCAAGGGCGCCGGCAAGACGCTGGAGGAAATCCTCGGCAGCGTCAAACGGGTGGCCGACATCGTCGCCGAGATCGCCGCCGCCAGCAGCGAGCAGGCCAGCGGCATCGACCAGGTCAACGCCGCCGTCACCCAGATGGACGAGATGACCCAGCAGAACGCCGCCCTGGTCGAGGAATCCGCCGCCGCAGCCCATGCCCTCGAGGAACAGTCCCAGGAACTCAACCGCCTCATGGGGTTCTTCAACACCGGAGCACCGGCCGCCAGCGCCGCCGCCCCCCACACTCCCCACGCCGCCCCGCCGGCCCGGGCCGAGCCCCGCCCGGCCCCGCGCAAGCCGGCCCCCAAGCCGGCGGCGAAACCGCTGGCCAGGCCCGCCGCCAAGCCGAAGACGGCGGCGGCCAAGGCGGACGGCAGCAACTGGGAAGAGTTCTGATCACGAAGGGCCCGGCCAAAACCGGGCCCTTTCCTTTTCCAAACCCCGACGCTTCATCACCGGACCATCCGTCGCGGAAGCGCACAGCGGAAATGACTCCAGGACGCTCTGTCGCTACATTCGAGCGGAACCTTTGAAGAGCGTGCCATGCCGTCCCGCATCTCCTTCTCCGTTTCCACCCGCATCCTGGTGCTCGTGCTGCTGGCCATCGGCCTGCTGACCGCAGTGCTGCTGCCCACCACCCTGTGGATCCTGCGGGGCGAGGCGGAAAGACAGGCGGCGGCACAGGTGGAGCGCAACATCCGCGTGGCCTGGGAACTGCTGCAGGCGAAAGGCCAGCCCTTCCAGGTGGTGGATGGGGTGTTGAAGGCGGGCGACTACGCCCTGCCCGGCAACACCGAGGTGGTGGACCGGGTCAAGGCACTGGTGGAGGGCACCGCCACCGTGTTCCAGGACGACCTGCGCATCAGCACCAACGTCATGAAGGCCGACGGCACCCGCGCCATCGGTACCCGGTTGGCGCCCAGCCCGGCCCATACCGCCATCTTCAGCCAGAAGCGCCCCTATCGCGGCACGGTGGACATCCTGGGCGAACCGTACATGACCGCCTACGATCCCATCCTGTCGCCGGCCGGCGAGGTCATCGGCATCCTTTACGTGGGCGTGAAGAAGGCAGAGTTCGAAGGGGCGGTCGCCGAGGCGCAGAACGCGGTGATCCTGACCACCGTGGGTGTCGGCCTGTTCGCCGGCCTGCTGGCCCTGTGGCTGGCGCGCCGCTCCATCGTCCGCCCGCTGGTGGATCTGACCTGGCGGCTGGGCCGCCTGGCCGAGGGCGATGCCGACGTGGAGATCCCCACCCTGGCGCGCCGGGACGAGATCGGGCGGATCGGCCAGACGCTCGCGGTGTTCCGCGACAACATCCTGGCCCGCCGCCATGCGGAGGCGCAGGCGGTGGTCCTGGCCGAGCAGGCCCGGCGGCAGGCGGAGAAGGAGCAGCAGGCGCGCGAGGCTGCCATCGGCGCCGAGGTGGCCGAAACCGTGCAGGCCGCCTGCGCCGGCGACCTGTCGCGCCGCATCGACCTGGCCGGCAAGGACGGCATGCTGAAGACCATGTGCGCCGCCATCAACGAACTGGCGGGCACGGTGGAGGCGGCCCTGTCCGACGTCGCCGCGGTGCTGGCCTCGGTGGCGCGCGGCGACCTGACCCGGCGCATCACCAACGAGTACGGCGGGCTGTTCGGCCAGTTGAAGGGCGACGTCAACCAGACCGCCGACAAGCTGTTCGAGATCGTCACCAACATCAACTCCGCCGCCGGCCAGATCAACTCGGCCGCCTCGGAGGTGGCCGCCGGCAGCCAGGACCTGTCCGAGCGCTCCGAGCAGCAGGCCTCCGCCCTGGAGGAAACCGCCGCCTCCATGGAGGAGCTGGCCGCCACCGTGCGCCAGAACGCCGCCAACGCCCAGCAGGCCAACCAGCTGGCGGCCGGCGCCCGCGAGGTGGCGGCCGGCGGCGGCGAGGTGGTCAGCAACGCCATCACCGCCATGGGCCGCATCGAGGCCTCGTCGCAGAAGATCGAGGACATCGTCGGCATGATCGACGAGATCGCCTTCCAGACCAACCTGCTGGCGCTCAACGCCGCGGTGGAGGCGGCCCGCGCCGGCGACGCCGGCAAGGGCTTCGCCGTGGTGGCCCAGGAGGTGCGCAACCTGGCCCAGCGCTCGGCCCAGGCCAGCAAGGAGATCAAGACCCTGATCGCCGAAAGCTCGACCCAGGTGCGCGGCGGCGCCGACCTGGTCAAGGGCGCCGGCAAGACGCTGGAGGAAATCCTCGGCAGCGTCAAACGGGTGGCCGACATCGTCGCCGAGATCGCCGCCGCCAGCAGCGAACAGGCCAGCGGCATCGACCAGGTCAACGCCGCCGTCACCCAGATGGACGAGATGACCCAGCAGAACGCTGCCCTGGTCGAGGAATCCGCCGCCGCAGCCCATGCCCTCGAGGAACAGTCCCAGGAACTCAACCGCCTCATGGGGTTCTTCAACACCGGCGCCCCGACCGCCAGCGCGGCGGCGACAGCCCCAGTCCGCGCGGAAGCCCGCTCCGCCCTGCGCAAACCAGCGGCCAAACCGGCGTGAAGCCGAAGCCCGCTGCCACCGCCGTCCCGCCCAAGGACGAGGATTGGGCGGATTCCTAGAGCGTTCCCGGGACGGTTGTCGCCGTATGCCGCCCCCTGGTTGCGAAGCCCTGCCGGCCGGGGCATGATGCGGAATGGCCTCGCATCTCCACCGCTTCGCCCTGCTGCCTCTCCTCGTGCTTGCCTCGCCGGTGCATGCCGGGCCGGGAGAGCGCGCCGCGCTGATTGCGGCATTCGAACAGGCGGGAGTTTCCGCCGATGACGCGCAAAGCCAGGTCGAACGCCTGGACGCCATGATCGACACGGTGGTCGAGCAATACCTGGAGGAGCGCACTCCCGGCGGACTTGCCGGCGCCATGGCCGGGGCGGTACGCGCATTGCCCCCACCTGTGGATGCCCGGGGCGCCTTCAGGGCCGCCGCCACCGCGCTTACCGCCGGACTCGATCCCCAATGCGGCTATCTGTCGCCGCAGGACGCCAATCTGGCGATCAAGGCCGAAATCGGCGGCATCGGCGCCGAGGTCACGGTGCGCGACGGCGAACCGCTGGTGGTTTCTCCGCTCGACGGTACCCCGGCGGCCAAGGCCGGCCTGGAGGCCGGCGACCGGATCCTCCAGGCGAACGACACTCCCCTGGCCGGTCTCGCCCTGGAGGATGCCGTGTCGCATCTGCGCGGAACGCCGGGCTCCCTGGTGCGGCTCGCCATCCGCAAACCGTCCGGCCAAATGGCCGAAATGACCCTGCGCCGGGAAATCATCCGCATTCAGCCGGTCAAGAGCCGGATGGAGGGCGACATCCTTTATCTGCGGGTCGCCCAGTTCTCGGCAACCTCCGCCGCCGCGGCGCGGGCGGAACTGCTGCACCGGACCCAAGGGGGAGCCGGCCGCATCCGAGCGGTCGTGCTGGACTTGCGCCGCACCCCGGGCGGCCTGCTCGACCAGGGGGTGGCCGTCGCCGACCTGTTCCTGTCCACCGGCGACATCGCCAAACTGGAAGGCCGGCGGCCGGAACGGCAATCCCTCCACTTCGCCCGCCCGGAGGAATTCCTGCCCGGCGTACCCATGACGGTCCTGATCGACCGCGGCACCGCCGGCGTCGCCGAAGTGGTGGCATCGGCGTTGCGCGACAACGGCCGCGCCGTGCTGGTAGGCGAAACCAGCAGCGGCAGGGGCACGGCGCAAACGCTGTTTCCCTTCGGCGAAACCACCTTGCGGTTGACCACGGAGCGCTATGTCCGCCCCAACCTGCAAACATTCGAGGGTGTCGGCATCGCACCGAACATCCGCGTTGCCGGCCCCGGCCTGGATAGCGGCGATGACCGCCAATTGCGCCGCGCCCTCGAAATAGCGGTGGAGCATTAAGGCCGGTTCAATGGCCTTCGCCGGCCGCGCGTGCTGGGCTATGATCCTGCCCGATGACCAGAACGAGGAAATCTTCATGCGCTTCAAGGGCCTTGTCGCGGTATTGGCGACACTCACGCTGGCGGCCTGCGGGCAGGACCTGAACAAGGCCAATACCACCCTGGCCGCTCCCGCCGGCATGGCCCTGCCGCTGCCGGCACGGGCCATGGTCTACATGTCGCGATCGGACCTGGACCGGCCGCTGATGATCGAGGCCACCCGCTACCGCAATGAAGAAACCTCGGTCAAGGACGGCCAGACGCTGGAACGCGCCGCCCGCGCCATCCTGTCGCAGAGCTTCGCCACGGTGGAAACCAACACCCCGGCCATCCGCCCGCAGTTGGTGGTCAAGGTGCTGGGCACGCCCAAGTTCTCGCGCCTGGACAACGTCATGAAGATCGGCTGCGGGTTGGACGTCTATCTCGCCGACGGCGCCATGCTGGGCAGCTTCGTCGCCCGCTTCGACAGCAAGGAAGGGGTGGATTTCAGGGACGCCCTGGAGCCCGCCTACAAGCTGTGCCTGAAATCGGCCGCCGACCAGATGCTGGCCTCGCCCGCCGTGGGCCGCTATGCCCGAAGCGGTTTCCCCGAGCCGAACCCGGCCGCCTATCGCAGCTTTATCGAAAGCCTGGGGCTGAAGCCGTAAAGCCCTTTCCAGGACGCCTCCCGTCACGCCCGGACTTGATTCCGGGCATCCATGGATCGCCGGGTCAAGCCCGGCGATGACGAGAAAGAAACGAAGCACGAAGCAGGCAGTTCGCGCCCCGCGCACAAACAACAAGGGGAGAGCCGTGCGGCTCTCCCCTTATCTTTATCAACCCGCCAGCGCCGCCTCGATCTTGTCGATGGCGGCCTGGGCATTGGCGGCGTCGGGGCCGCCGGCCTGGGCCATGTCGGGACGGCCGCCGCCGCCCTTGCCGCCCACCGCTTCCGAGCCGACGCGGACCAGGTCCACGGCGGATATCTTGCTACTCAGGTCGTCGGTGACGCCCACCACCAGGCTGGCCTTGCCGCCGTCGGTGGACAGCAGGGCCACCACGCCGGAACCGATCTGCTTCTTGATCTCGTCGGCCATGCCCTTGAGGTCCTTGGCCGGCACACCGTCGAGCACGCGGCCCGAGAAGGTGATGCCGTTGACGGTCTTGGTGGCCGCGCCGGCAGCACCGCCACCACCGGTGGCCAGCTGCTTGCGGGTCTCGGCCAGCTCGCGCTCCAGCTTGCGGCGGTCCTCCTGCAGCTGGGCGATGCGGGCCGGCAGATCGGTGGGAGCGACCTTGAGGGCGCCGGCGGCGCGGGCCACCAGTTCCTCCTGCTCTTCCGCCCAGGCCAGGAAGGCGCCGCCGGTGACCGCCTCGATGCGGCGCACGCCGGCCGCCACCGCGCTTTCCGACACGATCTTGAAGCCGCCGATGTCGCCGGTGCGGCGCACATGGGTGCCGCCGCACAGTTCCACCGAGAAGTGGAGGCCGTCGTCGCCCCCCATGGAGACTACGCGCACCTCGTCGCCGTACTTCTCGCCGAACAGCGCCATGGCGCCGGCCTCGATGGCCTCGTCCGGGGTCATCAGCTTGGTGCCGACCTCGCGGTTCTTGCGGACCTGGCGGTTGACCTCGCGTTCGACCACGCGAATCTCGTCCAGGCTCATGGCCTTGGGATGGGCGAAGTCGAAGCGCAGGCGGTCGTGGCCGACCTGGCTGCCCTTCTGGGTCACGTGCTCGCCCAGGGTGTTGCGCAGCGCCGCGTGCAGCAGGTGGGTGGCCGAGTGATGGGCGCGGGTGGCGTCGCGGCGCTCGGCGTCCACCGCCAGATGGGCATCCTCGCCCACGGCGATGGGAGCGCCCTCGACGGTGCCCAGGTGGACGATCAGATCGCCCAGCTTCTTCTGGGTATCCTTCACCACCACGCGAGCCTTGCCCACGGTGATGATGCCGGCATCGCCCATCTGGCCACCCGATTCACCGTAGAACGGCGTCTGGTTGGCGATCACCGCCACCTCGTGGCCGGGATGCACCGCCTCCACCGACTTGCCGTTCTCGACGAGGGCGACGATCTTGCCTTCCGCCTCGACGGCGTCGTAGCCGAGGAACTCGCTGGCGCCGTGGGTGTCCTTGATCTCGAACCACAGGGTCTCGGTGGCGGCCTCGCCCGAGCCGGCCCAGGCCTTGCGGGCCTCGGCGCGCTGACGCTCCATGGCGGCGTTGAAACCGTCGGTGTCCACCGCCAGGCCCTTGGACTTCAGCGCGTCCTGGGTCAGGTCGAGCGGGAAGCCGTAGGTGTCGTACAGCTTGAACGCCACCTCGCCGGCCAGCGGCTTGCCGGCGGGCAGGCCGGACACTTCCTCGTCCAGCAGCTTCAGGCCCTTGTCGAGCGTCGCCTTGAAGCGGGTTTCCTCCAGCTTCAGGGTTTCGGTGATCAGCGCCTGGGCGCGGATCAGCTCGGGATAGGCCTGGCCCATCTCGGCCGCCAGCGCCGGCACCAGCTTCCACAGCAGCGGCTCGGTGCAGCCCATCAGGTGGGCATGGCGCATGGCGCGGCGCATGATGCGGCGCAGCACGTAGCCGCGGCCTTCGTTGGAGGGCAGCACGCCGTCGGCGATCAGGAAGCAGCTGGAGCGCAGGTGGTCGGCGACCACCCGGTGCGACACCTTGTGCGGGCCGTCGGCATCGGCGCCCGAGAACTGGGCCGAGGCCTCGATCAGCGCCCGCATCAGGTCGATGTCGTAATTGTCATGCTTGCCCTGCAGCACGGCAGCCAGGCGCTCCAGCCCCATGCCGGTGTCGATGCTGGGCTTGGGCAGGGCGACGCGGGTGTCCTTGTCCACCTGCTCGAACTGCATGAACACCAGGTTCCAGATCTCGATGAAGCGGTCGCCGTCCTGGTCGGGGCTGCCGGGCGGGCCGCCGGGGATATGGTCGCCGTGGTCGTAGAAGATTTCCGAGCACGGGCCGCACGGGCCGGTATCGCCCATGGCCCAGAAATTGTCCGAGGTGGGAATGCGGATGATGCGGTCGTCCGAGAAGCCGGCCACCTTCTTCCAGACGTTAAAGGCGTGGTCGTCGTCGTGATAGACGGTGACCAGCAGCTTGTCCTTGGACAGGCCGAATTCCTTGGTGATCAGGTCCCAGGCGAACTTGATCGCGTCGTCCTTGAAATAGTCGCCGAACGAGAAGTTGCCCAGCATCTCGAAGAAGGTGTGATGGCGCGCGGTGTAGCCCACGTTGTCCAGGTCGTTGTGCTTGCCGCCGGCGCGCACGCATTTCTGCGCCGTGGTGGCGCGCACGGTGTCGCGCTTCTCGACCCCGGTGAAGACGTTCTTGAACTGGACCATGCCGGCATTGGTGAACATCAGCGTGGGGTCGTTGCGCGGCACCAGCGGGCTGGATTGCACGACCTCGTGGCCGTTCTTCGCAAAGAAGTCCAGGAAGGTGCGGCGGATGTCGTTTGCGCTTTGCATGGCCTTTACCGTGATCGTGCGTGGGGCGCGGAGGGCGCTGCCTTTGATTTTCCCAGGGTCGCCGGGGCGAAACGGCTTTTTAACCCGCGGCTTGGGCCCGTGTCCAGTTGGCGTCTTTGTCGTGGCACGCTATGCTGGCTGTATGCACGCATTCCGTTCGGCCATACCCCTGCTGTTCGCCCTATGCCTGGGCATGTCCGCCCAGGCGGCCCCCATCCGCTGCGCCGATGACGGCGACGGCGGCGCCTGCGTCTGGGGCCGGGCCGAAGGGTTCGAGGCCGATGCCGTGCAGGTGCGCGGCCTGCGCATCCAGCTGATGGGAGTCGCCGCCCCCAACCAGCGCGACCTGTGCACCAACCGCACCGCCAAGGACGAGTTTCCCTGCGCCCGCCCCGCCCGCAAGCGCGTGGCCGAACTGGTGGCCAAGGGGATCGCCTGCGACCTCTACGACGTGAGCGGCGACACGCTGTACGGCCGCTGCCGGGTGGCCGAGGGCGACCTGGGCCGCCTGCTGGTGGGGTCGGGCGTGGTCCGCTCGGTCAAGGACGGCCCCTACGAAGCCGAACAGGCGGCGGCGCTGGCCGCCCGCAAGGGCCTGTGGGGGCTGGACATCATCCCGCCCAAAGACTGGGAAAGCCTGCGCCGCAAGGCCGAGAAGGACTGACCCCCTTCCTCTCCGCATAGCCCCATCGACTGCCCGTCAACCGCTCGTATGCGGCCCATATATGGGCTTGATATGACAGCCCCATGCGCGTACTATGATGCCCGTAAATAGTCCGCATGCGGGCCGTTGTTCGGCCGGAGGTGCATGATGCAATTCCGCGAGCGCAGCCGGGTCATCCAGGTCATCCGCACCGTCTACGATCCCGCCATCAAGCGGGGACGGGCCGAAGTGGTGGCGCGGCTGAACAAGGACGAGCCGGTTCTGGATGAAGATATCCGCAAGGCCTGCTCGCCCGACGAACTGGCCGAAGTGGAGGCCTTCCTGGCCACTCGCCTGGCCCTGATGTCCCAGGAAACCACCCGCGCCGCCGCCGAAGGCCTGGCCGCCCATATGCGGCTGGCGGAATCCTTCTTCCGCAGCGGTCCCAACGGCACCGCCGGCATGGTGGCCGCCGACATCTACACCGCCTGGGAAGACCTGAAGAAGGCCATGCACAAGGCCGGCTTCCGCAAGGGCAAGGACAGCCACTGAACGGAAGCACAACACCAAAAACAATCCTCGTGGGAGGGTTCGATGGTTGACACTGAAAAACTGATGATCGCCGGCCGGGAACTGGAGCGGGCCTTCGCCCTGCTCGACCGCGCCAACGAGGTGGTCCTGCCCACCTACCCCCAACTGGTCACCAAACGCGGGCTGCTGGACGAAGCCCGCCGCGCGGTGGATATCGCCAAGGACGCCCTGGCACATCATTGACCATGCGCCGCCTCGCGGCCGCCATGGCGGCATTCCTGCTGGCGCACGCGCCGGCTCCCGCCCTCGCCGGAGCCGGCGACGGGGCGCGGAAATGCCCCACGCCAATGGCCGTCCAAACCGACATGCGGCAACGCCTGTGGCGGCAGGTGGATGCGCAGATGGCCAAGCTGCCACCCCATCCCGACCTTGCCGGCGCAGGCACGGCCATCACCGGTGCCCTCAAGCCGACGACCGGGGAATGCGCCCCGCCCCTCGGCGGCATTAACGTCTCCCTCGCCCCCATCGGCGACTTCGTGGCGGCGCGCGCCGCCCTGGACATTCCGTGCGGCCAGGACCAGTCGGCAGCCCTGTACCATTGGGACGGCCGCGCCTGGCGCCCCTTCTGGCGGGGCGACCACAGCGCCAACCCCCGCCGGCTGCACGCGATCCTGACGGCGCCCACCGGTGCCCCCGCTCCCCTGGTCATGACCGTCGCCCATGGCGAATGGTGCAGCTCCAACTGGCACCCGGTCCAGTACAAGGTGTGGCTGGCCGGCCCCGGCCAACCCCAGCATCTCTTACTGGAGGGGACGGAATTCGCCTTCCTGGGCGAAGTGGACGGACCGCTGGCCGGACGCCTGGATGCGCAGAGCGCCACTGTGGAGTTCCGCACCGCCAGCCTGGACATCGCGATCCATTCGCGTCTGGCCCTGCGCCACTTCCGCTTCGATGGCGACATTTCCCGCCGCGCCGACCCCATCGCGCTGACGCCGGTCAATTTCGTCGAAGAATGGCTGTCGTCGCCGTGGTCCCTGAGCGCCGGCTGGACCGAGCGCCACGGCCGCGCCGAAGCTTGGCGCTGGCATGACGGCACCCGCAGTCGCCCGGGGTCGGAAGCCGTTTCCGGCGAGTTCGCCGGAAACGCCCTGCGCTGCCGGGCCGATCGCAGCCTGTGGCAGGTGGCGGTGGATTTCACCGACCTGCCCGCCGGCCCGCGCCGCTTCCATTTCCTGGTGCGCTGGAACGATCCCTACCGCTTCCGCATGGTGGCGGTGGCGGCCAGACCCTGGCGCAATTGCACCGAAGATGACGACCCGGACGGACGGGAGCGCCGGCTGCTTTGGTGACGGCGGAAATCCCCAGGGTTTGCCCGCTTCAGGTTGAATCCCGTCACCCTCGGGCTTGACCCGAGGGTCCATGGATGGCCGGATCAGGCCACCGGGTGTCCAATTTAGTTAGGAGGTATGCGCCAAAGGCGGCGGCCAGCAAGGGCACGAAGAGCACCAAGAGGGTGCCGAGAAGGCAGGGGGCCGCCTCACAATAACCGTCTTGGTGCCCTTGGTGGTGAACAAACGCCGACAACGGCAAGGTGCCTGAAACATCTGAAGACTGTCATCCCGAGCGGCAGCGAGGGATCTCATCCTGGCCGGTCTTTGCCAGTACTGACACGATGTGCCAAGCGGGGATCCCTCGTCACACACTCCTCGGGATGACACGGGAAAGCTAAACCGGACAACCGAGGCTCAAGCCCGGACATGACGGTAACAAGGAACACTTCCGCCAAAGCCTGGCGAACTCTGGCACTCGGCCGCCGGAAGGAAATTCCGCACCACGAAGGGGAGACTACAAAAGCCGAGCCCCGCGGGCGGATCAGCGCTCATCGCGGGGCTTGCGGTCTGGGGCCGGCGCGGCCCTAATATTCGGCTGTCAGCCGACAGAAGAAGATCGGTTCTCTGTAAATCGTTGGCACCTTACTCAAAGGCACCTGCAAACTTACCCGGTGGCGTCATGCCGGTAGTGCATCCTCCTTTCCGGTTCACTTGCTCCGCCTGGAGCTAAGTGCTTGCCGGATCACTTGAGTTCTGCCGGAGATACCGCCCAACTCCTCTTCGTTTGTTACAGCCTTATTATGCCCCCGCCGGACGCCGAGTGTCAAGAATTCCCGCCCCGGTCCCGATAGCGCAAAAGGGAAGGGGCGCCCACCGGGCGCCCCTGCGGATCGGCCGGGCCGGTCGCCCTTAATCCACCAGTTCGGCCACCTTTTCGTCCTTGCCCGAGCCTTCGATGATCTCGAAGGCGAGCTTGCCCTCTTCGACGCGGACCTTGACCACGCCGCCCTTGGCCAGCTTGCCGAACAGCAGTTCCTCGGCCAGGGGCTTCTTGATGTACTCCTGGATGACGCGGGCCAGCGGACGGGCGCCGTACTGGCGGTCGTAGCCCTTCTTGGCCAGCCAGCCGCGGGCCTCCTCGGTCAACTCGATGGTGACGTCGCGGTCGCCCAGCTGGGTTTCCAACTGCATGACGAACTTGTCCACCACTTGCGCCACGATTTCCGGCGTCAGGTTGGCGAAGGGGATGGTGGCATCCAGGCGGTTGCGGAACTCGGGCGAGAACATGCGCTGAATGGCCTCGGAATCGTCGCCTTCCCGCACCTCGCGTTCGAAGCCGATGGCCGGCTTGGCCAGGTCGGCGGCGCCCGCGTTGGTGGTCATGATCAGGATGACGTTGCGGAAATCCACATTCTTGCCGTTGTGGTCGGTCAGCCGGCCGTGGTCCATCACCTGCAGCAGGATGTTGAACAGGTCCGGATGGGCCTTCTCGATCTCATCCAGCAGCAGCACGCAGTGGGGATGCTGGTCGATGGCATCGGTCAGCAGGCCGCCCTGGTCGAAGCCCACATAGCCGGGCGGGGCGCCGATCAGCCGCGACACCGAATGCCGCTCCATGTATTCCGACATGTCGAAGCGGGTCAGCTCGATGCCGAGGATGCGGGACAATTGCCGCGCCACCTCGGTCTTGCCGACACCGGTGGGACCGCTGAACAGATAGCAGCCGATGGGCTTCTCGGGCTCGCGCAGGCCGGCTCGGGCCAGCTTGATGGCGCTGGCCAGCGCCTCGATGGCCCTGTCCTGGCCGAAGACCAGGGTTTTCAGATCCCGCTCGAGGTTCTTCAACGCCTCCATGTCGTTGGCCGACACGGATTTCGGGGGGATGCGGGCGATCTTGGCGACGATCTCTTCGACGTCCTTGACCGTCACCGTCTTGCGCCGCTTGGATTCGGGCAGCAGCATGCGCGCCGCCCCCACCTCGTCGATGACGTCGATGGCCTTGTCCGGCAGCTTGCGGTCGGTGATGTACTTGGCCGCCAGTTCCACCGCCGCCTTGATGGCGTCGGGGGTGTAGCGCACCTTGTGATGGCTCTCGTAGTAGGGCTTGATGCCGTTGAGGATCTTGATGGAATCCTCGATGGACGGCTCGTTCACGTCGATCTTCTGGAAGCGCCGCACCAGGGCGCGATCCTTCTCGAAGTGGTTGCGGTATTCCTTGTAGGTGGTCGAGCCGATGCAGCGCAGCGATCCCGAGGCCAGCGCGGGCTTGAGCAGGTTCGAGGCGTCCATGGAGCCGCCCGAGGTGGCGCCGGCGCCGATCACCGTGTGGATCTCGTCGATGAACAGGATGGCGCCGTCGAAATTCTCCAGCTCGGTCACCACCGCCTTCAGGCGCTCCTCGAAGTCGCCGCGATAGCGGGTGCCGGCCAGCAGCGTGCCCATGTCCAGCGAGAAGATGGTGGCGGTCTTCAGCACCTCGGGCACCTCGGCCTTGATGATGCGGCGCGCCAGTCCTTCGGCGATGGCGGTCTTGCCCACGCCGGGGTCGCCCACGTAGAGCGGGTTGTTCTTGGAACGGCGGCACAGGATCTGGATCGTGCGCTCGATCTCGGCGTCGCGGCCGATCAGCGGGTCGATCTTGCCCTGCATGGCCTTCTTGTTGAGATTGACGCAATAGGCGTTGAGAGCGTCCTGGCCCTTTTTCACCACTTTCTCCGGCGCAGCCTCGTCATCGGCCCCATGCACCGTCCGGTTCTGGGCGCGCCCGGGCGCCTTGGCGACGCCGTGGCTGATGTAGTTGACCGCGTCCAGGCGGGTCATGTCCTGCAATTGCAGGAAATAGACGGCATGGCTTTCCCGCTCCGAGAACAGGGCGACCACCACGTTGGCCCCGGTCACCTCTTCCCGGCCCGAGGACTGCACATGGATGGCGGCACGCTGCACGACGCGCTGAAAGCCGGCGGTGGGCTTGGGTTCGGCGGCGCGGGGGCTGACCAGGTCGGTCAGGGAATTGTCGACGAATTCGGTAAGATCGCGGCGCAGGCGGTCCACGTCCACGTTGCAGGCCCGCAAGACGGCGACCGCATCCTGATCTTCCGAAAGGGCCAACAGCAGATGCTCCAACGTCGCGTATTCGTGGCGGCGTTCGGACGCATAAGCCAGGGCTCGGTGTAGGCTTTGCTCCAGATTACGCGACAGCATGCGGGCTCCTTCCGAAGGCTAATCCTTCTCTATTGTGCACTGAAGCGGATGCTGGTTCTGCCTGGCCAGATCCATGACCTGCGTCACCTTGGTTTCCGCCACCTCGTATGTGTACACGCCGCAGATCCCGACACCGCGGGTGTGGACGTGCAGCATGATGCGCGTCGCCTCCTCGCGGTTCTTGTTGAAAAAAGCGCTCGAGCACATGGACGACGAACTCCATGGGGGTGTAGTCGTCGTTCAGCATCAGCACTTTGTACATGGACGGCTTCTTGGTCTTGGGTCGGGTCTTGATGACCACACCCGCCTGATTGCCGTCGTCGTTGCGCTGGTCGTCTCGATGGTCGCTCATTTTCTCGCATGCACGGGTGTTGCCCACTGGTACACGCCTATCATATTGGGCGGAACGGCCCGGCGAAAAGAGCCTCGTGCCGCATTCGAAGGTATCAGGGTATTTTCCGGCAAAAAAAAGGCCCGGCGGGGGTGCCGCCGGGCCCTTGCGGATGGGGGAAGCTCCCGCCTCAGTGGCGGGTCAGCTTGGTCAGCTTGTCCACGGTGGCGTGCAGGCGGGCCTGGATGGGGGCCAGCGCCTGCTCGAACAGCTTCAGCGTGCTGTCGGACAGGCGGGTGCCTTCGGCCAGCAGGCGGTCGATCTGCGCCTTGGCGTGGGCGCTGTGCAGGTCCACCGCCTCGTGCAGGGTCTTGGCGGCCAGCAGCTTCTTGGTGGAGGTTACGCTGTCCTCGACCGCTTCCTGGGTCAGCACCAGCACCGACTTGCTCAGTTCCTGCAGGCCCTTGGACAGCAGTTGCCCGGCCTGGACCACGGCGTCCAGGTTCTCCTTGGCGGCGGCCAGCGCCTCCTCGGTGGACTTGGCCGCCTGGGCCTGCGCCTTGGTCGCGGCCTCCACCTGCTCCTTCCCCAGGGCGACGGCCTTGTCATAGCCGGTGGCCGCAGCCTCCTGCGACGCCTTCACCACCTGCTCGATGGTCTCCTTGCCGGCGCTGACGGCCTGCTCGATGGCCTTGGAGGCATCGGCGGCGAGCACCGGGGCGGCCGGGACGGCGGCCTTGGGCTCGGCCGCGGCGACAGCCGGCTTGGCGGCGGCCGGCTTGGCGGCGGCCTTGGCAGCCGGCTTGGCGGCCGGCTTGGCTTTGGTGGTGGTGGCGGCGGTGGCGGTGGTCATGACGCTCAAACTCCTTCAGGTCGGTATGCGGGGCGGTCAGCATTCGGGGCTGAACAAGGGTGCGCCTCGATCAACGGCGGCGACCGCACCCGAGCGGGCACGACAAAGCCATGCTGCGGCGCAACATGCGGCACTATGCATCCTGTTGGAAGCCGAAGTCAATATGACTTTGTGCACTGCAACATGCCTGTAACAGCAGGTCACCGCACGATGCCGCGCCGCGCCACCTTGAGCGAAAACGCCGACACCTCGCCGCGCCGGGCCTTGTTCTCCCACAGCGGGTCGTAGCCGACCTCCTTTGCCTGGTTGACCGGCACGCCGGTGGTGTCGAGGGCGAACAGGTCCCGGTCGAAGCCCATGGCCGCATAGGCCTGGGACGGGTACCTCCAGGCGGTGAAACCATAGGCGCCGTCCTTGCACAAGGCGGCAGTCCAGTAATAGGAGCGCGACGGCAGTTCCAGACCCACCGGCGGCGGCGCGAACATGCCGCCGGCCTGGAAGCCGGCCACCAGACGATCATACCCGGCCTGGTCCAGTTGCACCCGCGCCTCCACCGCCCGCCAGGGCGCCAGCAGGTCCTCGGTGGACAGCCGCCCGGCATTGCCCTGGTCGATGGCGCGGATCACCAGGACCCGGCGCAGCGCGTCCAGTTCGTAGATCCTTAACTGCTCGTCGTATACAGCATTGTAGACCAGCCGGAAGCGGTCGGGAGTCCCGGCGGCGCAGCTGGCGCGGATGTCCTCGCCCTCGACGAAGGAGAACCAGTGGGCCTTGCGCTCCAGCGGGTCGCCGATATCGCTGCCGGTATAGGTGCAGCCGGTTACAGCGGCGAGCGCGAGCAGCATGGCCGAAAGACGGGAAAGCAGCGAATTCATGGCGAGTTCCTTGGGCGGGCGTACAACCAATTGTCGGGCATAGCCACCGCCGCCCACCAATATCCAACGGGCTAGCCCGAAAAACCATTCAGGACGGCTGGGCAAACTGGACACTGAATCTCGATTTCTTTATCGTGCCCAGCTACTCTAATCGATACCAGTCGCAAAACGGAAGGTCGAGGAATTGAGCGCGACCCGCAGCCTTTTCGGATTCGTCTCGCGGTGTTTTCTGGTCTGCCTCGCCGTGTCCGTCCTGGGCGCGGCCATCCCCTCCGACGCCTCGGCTTCCCAGCGCGCGAGCCGTTACGGCGCCATCGTCCTCGACCATGACACCGGCAACGTGCTGTATGCGGTCAACCCCGACCGCCGCTCGTACCCGGCGTCCCTGACCAAGGTGATGACGCTGTACCTGCTGTTCGACGCGATGGAGCAGGGACGGCTGCGGCTGGACAGCACCCTGCCGGTGTCGGCCCATGCCTCGGCCCAGGCGCCGTCCAAGCTGGGCCTGATGCCCGGCGACCGCATCTCGGTGGAGGACGCGGTGCTGGCCCTGGTGACCAAGTCGGCCAACGACGTGGCGGTGGTGATCGCCGAGTCCCTGGGCGGCTCGGAACCCGAATTCGCCGAGATGATGACCCGCAAGGCCCACCAGATCGGCATGGTCAACACCACCTACCGCAACGCCTCGGGCCTGCCCAACCTGGGCCAGATATCGACGCCGCGCGACCAGGCCACCCTGGCCCGCGCGCTGATCCGCAGCCATGGCGACTACTACCACTATTTCTCCACCCGCCAGTTCCGCTGGCGCGGCCAGCCCATCACCACCCACAACCGCCTGATGCTGCGCTATCCCGGCGCCGACGGCATCAAGACGGGCTACATCAACGCCTCGGGCTTCAATCTCGTCGCCTCGGCGAAACGCGACGGCCGCCGTCTGATCGGCGTGGTGTTCGGCGGCGACACCGCGGCCTGGCGCGACAACAACATGGCCCAGATCCTGGACAAGGGCTTCACCCGCGCCGGCAACCCCGACATCCGTACCGCCGCGGTGGAGGAAGAGGACAGCGCCGATCTGGACAAGCTGATCGCCGCCGTCAACAAGACCGAGAAGGGTGCCAAGGCAACCAAGGCCGCCAGCGTCAAGCTGGCCAAGGCCAAGGCCGCGCCCCGCCGGGAAGAGGAGGACGACGAGGGCGACGTGGACCCGGTGTCGTGGGCTATCCAGGTGGGAGCCTTCAACGAGTACAAGCCGGCCCACCAAGCCGCCAGCGCCGCCGCCAAGAAGCTGGGCGGGCTGGTGACGCGGGCAAGCATCGACGTGGCCAAGGCCAAGCAGGGCAAGCAGACCATGTACCGGGCCCGCCTGTCCGGCTTCACCGAGGACCAGGCCCGCGCCGCCTGTAAGCGGCTGTCCCGGGCGAAGAAAGATTGCAAGATCGTTCAGCCGAGCTGAACAGGAAGGGCGCCTCCGGGCGCCCTTTTCGTTTTCAGGCCTTGCGCACCGGCTTGGGCGCCAAACCCGGCCGGGGACGCTGGCCCGAGGTGGCGCCGGGCATGCGGCCGGTCTTGAGCGCCCGCTCCATCAGCTGGCGAGCCTTGGGCAGGAAGCTGCGCTTGTGCCGGCGCTGCCATTGTTCCAGCCGCCAGTCCCGCTTGTGGGCGACGATGTGGGGCGGACACAGGAAGACGTGGGCCATCACCATGGCGCCCGAAGCGGTGCGCACCTTGATGGGATGCAGGCCGTATTCCCAGCCCTCGTAGACCTGCAGCCGATGCACCGATTCGGCATCGACGCCGCGCACCAGGGTGCCTTCGACCCAGCCCGAGGCATGGGGCAGCATCATGGGATAGTGCTTTCCGGCGACGTAGACCCGGCGGAACCCCTGGGCTATGGCCGGCTCGACCGCCTCCAGCGATTTGCCGCATACCAGGTCGCGCACCTCCGGATCCATCAGCGTGCCGTAGAAGAACAAATTCATCGAACGATTGGCCCCAGCGTGACCGCCCCGCTCCCTTCCGGCGGGACCCGACGAATGAATTATATCACCTTCTCCACCAGGCGCGCGCCCCGCGAGGCCATGAAGTACAGCCCGGCATGGTGGCTGAGGTCCTTGGGGTGGGCGGCGGTTTCGGGTAGCCCCAGTTGCAGCGCCACCTCCAGCGGCAGGTCGTAGGTGGCGCAGGCCGGCTCGTAGACGGCGATGTCCCGCAGGCTTGGCATCAGTCCGTGATTGCGCGCCGACAGCAGGGTCAGGACGAAATCCATCACGCAGATGTCGGTGCAGATGCCCACCACCAGCAGCGCCTCCAGGCCATGCCGGTTGACCCAATCCACCACCGCGTTGCGGCCGGTGGCGGGATCGATGGCGCCGACAAAGCCATTGATGCAGTCCTTGCGCACCAGGGTGGCGCCGCCGTGGTCCTCCAGCCATTTCAGGTCCTCGACCAGTTCCTCCTCGCCGGTGCCGGCCTCGCAATGAGGCGGATAGGGCGGTTCGGGCTTGCCCGGCTCGTGAGTGTCCAGGAAGGCCAGGATGGGCCAGCCATGCTGGCCGAAACGGCGGGCCAGCCGGTCGGTCTCGTCGATCATCCCGGCCACCTGGAAATCGGGCGCCGGCGGGGCCAGCGCACCCGCCCCCACCGTGGCGAAACCGTTGACGATGTCGACGATGACCAGCCCGGTGGGGCGGGCGGCGGGGTCTATGGTGTCGAAACGCAGCGGCAGCTGGCTGCGGAACAAGGCGATGGCGTCGGTCATGGGCCTCCTCTCGGGCCGAGAGAACGGCGGAAGCGACGCCAGTCTAGCCTATGGGACCGCTGTGGGGGAGAGGCTTACGACCGTCGCTCGCCTACCAGCCCCTGGCCGGGCAACAACGCCTCCTCCACGTGCAGCGGCGGGTTCAGCCGATGTTCGGTGTCGCCGATATGTTCGACGGCCCGGCGGAACTCCGCTTCGATCTCGCGCCGGGCCCGCTCCATGTGCTCATCGAAACGGTCGGCGGGCCGGCCGGCGGCCTCCCAAGTGCGGTAGGCGCGGCGGCGGACGGTGTTCTCGTCTATATTCATGGTGGTTCCTCCTGATGGGGAGGAAACACCGACCGCTGAAAGCGGGTTCCGTCAATGCGGCAGGGCGACGCCGCTGGCGGTCAACTGCGCCTCCAGCGCCTGGCGCAGCCGCTTCAGTCCTTCCGAGCTGGCCGCCTCGCAACGGGCCACCAGCACCGCCTGGGTATTGGAGGCGCGCAGCAGCCACCAGCCGTCCTGGGTATCCACCCGCACGCCGTCGATGGCGTTCACCTTGGCGCCGGCAGCGGCCAGGCGCTCGCGCACCTCGGCCACCACCTTGAACTTGCGCTCCTCGGGGCAGTCGAAGCGCATTTCCGGGGTGTTGACCATGTGCGGCAGGCTGTCCCTGCGGCTCGCCAGGGTCTGCCCCTCCCAGCGGGCGACGATGCCCAGCAGGCGGATGGCGGCGTAGAGCGCGTCGTCATAACCGTAATAGCGGTCGGCGAAGAAGATGTGGCCGCTCATCTCGCCGGCCAGGGGCGCGCCGGTTTCGGCCATCTGGGTCTTGATCAGCGAATGACCGGTCCGGCCCATGATCGGATGGCCGCCCATGCGCGCCACCTCGTCGAAGAACACCTTGGACGCCTTGACGTCGGCGATGATCGAGGCGCCGGGGCGGGCTTTCAGCAGGTCCTCCGCCAGGATCACCAGGATCTGGTCGCCCCACAGGATGCGGCCTTCCGCGTCCACCACGCCGATACGGTCGCCGTCGCCGTCGAAGGCCAGGCCCAGATGATTGTGGCCGATCAGCACCTCGTCGATCAGCGGCTCCAGATTGTGGGGCTCGGTGGGATCGGGGTGATGGTTGGGGAAATGGCCGTCGATGTCGCCGAACAACACCGTGTGGCTGCCGGGCAGGCGCCTGGCCAGTTCCTGCACCACCTCGCCGGCGGCACCGTTGCCGCAATCCCACACCACCTTCAGCGGCTGCCGGCCGTCGTAATCGGCGAGCAGGCGATCCACGTACTCGCCGAACACCGGATCGTCGACGGCCCCGCCCTCGCCCGCCAGCCAGTCGCCCTCGGCGGCGATGCGGCCCAGGTCCCTGATGTCGGGGCCGAAGAACGGCTTGCCCTGGAACACCATCTTGAAGCCGTTATGGGTGGGCGGATTGTGGCTGCCGGTCACCATGATGCCGCCATCCGCGCCGCGCACCTTGGTGGCGAAGTACAGCATGGGGGTCGGCCCCCGCCCCACCCTGCGCACGGTGCAGCCGGCCGACACCAGCCCATCCACCAGCGCGGCGGCCAGATCAGGGCTGGACAGCCGCCCGTCCCAGCCCACGCAGACCACCGGGGCGGACCCCCGCTTTTCCATTCCTTGGCCGCCGGCCCGGCGCACCCGGGTGCCGAAGGCCTTGCCGATGGCGAAGGCGTCCTGGGCGAACAGGGTCTCGCCGACGATGCCCCGGATGTCGTATTCGCGCAGGATGGTGGGGTGGAAGGTATGCATGTGCTTCTCCAGGGAATGCCCTCTCCCACCACGCAGGAGAGGGAAATCTCGTCTCACGTAATGACCGTCGGCTCCTGCCGGCCGGTGCGCGTCTCGATCTCGGCCACCTCGCGGGCGATCCTGATCAGGTCGGCAAGGGCGTCTTGCGGGTCAAGGCCATGCTTGGCGGCGTCGGGCTCGAAGCGCTCGATATAGACGCGGAGCGTGGCGCCCTCGGTCCCGGTGCCGGACAGGCGGAACACCACGCGGGAGCCGTCCTCGAAGACGATGCGGATGCCCTGCTTGGTACTGACCGATCCGTCCACCGGGTCGGTGTAGGCGAAATCGTCGTTGAAGGCGACGGTGTAGGCGCCCAGCCTGCCCCCCCTTCAGCGACAGGCCGCGCAAATGGTCCATCAGGCCATTGGCGGCGGCGGTGTCGATGCCTTCGTAATCGTGGCGGGAATAGTAGTTGCGGCCATATTCGGCCCAATGCCCGCGCACGATGTCGGCCACCGGCTGCCTGCGCTTGGCCAGCACGTTCAGCCACAGCAGCACCGCCCACAGGCCGTCCTTCTCGCGCACGTGGTCGGAGCCGGTGCCGAAGCTTTCCTCGCCGCACAGGGTGGCGAGGCCGGCATCCAGCAGGGTGCCGAAGAACTTCCAGCCGGTGGGGGTCTCGTACGACTTGATGCCCAGGGCGGCAGCCACCCGGTCGGCGGCGGCGGAAGTCGGCATGGAGCGGGCGATGCCCTTCAGGCCGGCGGCATAGCCGGGTGCCAGGGTGGCGTTGGCCGCCAGCACCGCCAGGCTGTCCGAGGGCGTGACGTAGAACTGGCGGCCCAGGATCATGTTGCGGTCGCCGTCGCCGTCCGAGGCAGCGCCGAAATCGGGCGCCTGGGCGCCGAACATGATCTCCACCAGGTCGTGGGCGTGCACCAGGTTGGGATCGGGGTGGCCGTGGCCGAAATCCTCCAGTGGCACGCCGTTCATCACCGTGCCCTCGGGCGCCCCCAGGATGTCCTCCAGGATGGCGGTGGCGTAGGGGCCGGTGACCGCGTGCATGGCGTCGAACTTCATGCGGAAACCGCCGGCGAACAGGGCGCGGATGGCGTCGAAGTCGAACAATTGGCCCATCAGCTCGGCGTAATCGGCGACAGGATCGAACACCTGCACCGCCATGCCGCCCAGGGCGCGGTCGCCGACGGTCTCGATGTCCACGTCGGCGCCATCGAGGATGCGGTATTCCTTGATTTCCCTGGTGCAGGCGTAGATGGCCTCGGTGACGCCCTCGGGCGCCGGGCCGCCGGCCGGGATGTTGTACTTGATGCCGAAATCCTCGTCCGGGCCGCCGGGATTGTGGCTGGCCGACAGAATGATGCCGCCGAAGGTCTTGTACTTGCGGATGACGCACGAGGCCGCCGGGGTGGACAGGATGCCCCCTTGCCCACCATCACCCTGGCAAAGCCGGCGGCGGCGGCCATCTTCAGGATGGTCTGGATGGCGGCCCGATTGTGGAAGCGGCCGTCGCCGCCCACCACCAGCGTCTTGCCTCCAACGTCGCCGATGCTGTCGAAGATGGCCTGGACGAAATTCTCCAGGTAATGGGGCTTGCGGAAGACCTTGACCTTCTTGCGCAGACCGGACGTCCCCGGCTTCTGCCCGTCGAACGGCGTAGTGGCCACGGTTTTCACGGCACTCATCGGCGCTCCTCCCCTCTCGTGCTGTTGCCCTTGGTCATGGCCCAGGAGCGGGCGGCTGTCAATGTGGGGAAGGCGAATCCCAGCCCCAAGCCCTGGGCGCTTGACCATCCCTTTTGGACCTATACGAAGGAATCCGAGCGCGGCGCCGGGTTTCACCGTTCCACACCAGGAACCTCACGCGAAGAAAAACGGAACATATGCGAACATTCCCGTTGCGTTCCGGAACGGAATATGTACTCTTCCCTCAGAACCGCATTGCATCGGCCCATCGGATCGGGATAGATGAGGGGGACTGCCATGTCGCAGGCTGTTTTGCGTCTCGTGGACAAGGACACCATGGATAGACAGAAGGCATTGGAAGCCGCCGTCAGCCAGATCGAGCGGGCGTTCGGCAAGGGCTCGATCATGAAGATGGGCCAGAAGGAGACCGTGGAGACCGAGGTGGTCTCCACCGGTTCGCTGGGCCTGGACATCGCGCTGGGCATCGGCGGCCTGCCGCGCGGACGCATCATCGAGGTGTACGGCCCGGAAAGCTCGGGCAAGACCACGCTGGCGCTGCACGTCATCGCCGAAGCCCAGAAGAAGGGCGGCACCTGCGCCTTCGTGGACGCCGAACACGCGCTCGACCCGGTCTACGCCAAGAAGCTGGGCGTCAACCTGGACGAACTGCTGATCAGCCAGCCCGATGCCGGCGAGCAGGCGCTGGAAATCGCCGACACCCTGGTGCGCTCGGGCGCCATCGACGTGCTGGTGGTGGACTCGGTGGCCGCCCTGGTGCCACGCGCCGAACTGGAAGGCGAGATGGGCGACAGCCATGTCGGTCTGCATGCCCGCCTGATGAGCCAGGCGCTGCGCAAGCTGACCGGCTCGGTGTCCAAGTCCAAGACCATCGTCATCTTCATCAACCAGATCCGCATGAAGATCGGCGTCATGTTCGGCAACCCGGAAACCACCACCGGCGGCAACGCGCTGAAGTTCTATGCCTCGGTGCGCATGGAAATCCGCCGCGTCGGCGCCATCAAGGACCGCGACGAGGTGGTGGGCAACCAGACCCGCGTCAAGGTGGTCAAGAACAAGCTGGCGCCGCCGTTCAAGGTAGTGGATTTCGACATCATGTACGGCGAGGGCGTGTCCAAGCTGGGCGAACTGATCGACCTGGGCACCAAGGCCGGCGTGGTGGAGAAGTCGGGCGCCTGGTTCTCGTACAATTCCACCCGCATCGGCCAGGGTCGCGAGAACGCCAAGCAGTTCCTGCGTGACAATCCCACCATGGCGGCCGAGATCGAGAACGCCGTACGCACCAATTCCGGTCTGGTGGCCGAAGCGCTGGCCGCCGGCCCCGGCGACATGGACGGCAACGCGGTCGAGGAATAGGCCGCCCGTTTCCCCCAACATCAAGGGCCGCCCCGTCGCCGGGGCGGCCCTTTCCTCATGGACGCTTCCCAAACCCTAGTGACGCACCGCCGCCCGGCTGGCCCGCAACTCGGACGCCACCAGCCCCGCCGGGGCCAAGCCGGCGGGAGGCGGCGCCAGTTCCACCCGGTCGCGGCCACGATCCTTGGCCCCATACAGGGCACGGTCGGCCGCCGCCACCGCTTCCTGCACCGAACCGCTGGGCACCATGGGAGCCACGCCGATGGAGCAGGTCACCGCCACCTGCTGGCCGCCTTCCAGCAGCACCGGCTGCCGCGCCAGCGCGCGGCGCAGGCGGTCGAGCACGTGGGCGGCGGTCTCCACGTCGGTATTGGGCAGGCAGAACAGGAACTCCTCGCCGCCATAGCGATAGACCGAATCGTAGGGTCGCAGGCTGCGCTGGAAGAAGCGCGCGGTGGCGCACAGTACCCGGTCGCCCGCCTGGTGGCCCCAGGTGTCGTTGATGCGCTTGAAGAAGTCGAGGTCGGCCAGGGCGACGCAGACCGGATCGCCGGTGCGCAGAGAGCGGGTCCATTCCCGCCGCAGGCTGCGCATCATGCCCTGCCGGTTGTGCACGCCGGTGAGCGGGTCGGTTTCCACCAGGACGCGGCGGAACTGCCCCTCCACCCGCCGGGCTTCGCGCACATAGGCTTCGACCGCCGCCATGAACTCCTGATAATCGTCGGGTGCGATGGGGTAGCCGCGCCGCCGCCGCTCCAGCAGGACCGCCGCCCGCCCGTGCATGAAGGCGCGCAGGCGCAGAAGCGGCGCCAGTTCTTCCGCGTCGCCGCAGGCATAGGCCGCCAGCAGGGGCACCGGGGCGTCGGGCCCGCAGGGCGGAATGTCGGATTGGCCGGGAAACATCAGGGCGGCATGAACGCGCATGAGCCAGGAGCTGTGCTCGCCGGCCGCCCGTTCGAACAGCCGCAACACCTCCCGCGTCCTGTCAACCACGTCCCGAGTTTTGTCCACCAGCACGAACGCGTCCTCCGCAGCCCTGATTTCTAAGGATTATCCCACGCTCCCGGTCGGAGCGAGTGGGCGCGGAGGGTGATGCCACCAAAGGAGGAGAAACGCCGGAAGGGCTAGAATACGTCCTTCCAAGCCGCCATCAGGGCGCAATCCACGTCGTCCATGGACGGCGTGTTGCCCAGGTCCCACAGCGAGGTGACGCCGTACTGGCTGATGCCGCAAGGGACGATGCCCTGGAAATGGCCGAGGTCAGGATCGACGTTGAGCGCGACGCCATGGAAGGTGACCCAATGGCGCACCCGCACGCCGATGGCCGCCACCTTGTCCTCCCGTCCCATTCCGCGCTCGACCCAGATGCCGACGCGGCCGTCGCGGCGTTCGCCCTTGACGGTGAAGCGCGCCAGCGTGCGGATCAGCCATTCCTCCAGGTCGTGCACATAGGCGCGCACGTCGGCGCCGCGCCGCTTCAAGTCCAGCATGACATAGGCGACCCGCTGGCCCGGCCCGTGATAGGTGAACTGGCCGCCGCGCCCGGTCTGGTAGACGGGGAAGCGGTCGTGCCACAGCAGGTCCTCGGGCTTGGCGCTGGTGCCGGCGGTGTAAAGCGGCGGATGTTCCAGCAGCCACACGCATTCGGGCGCGGTGCCGGCACGGATGGCGGCCACCCGTTCCTCCATGAAGGCCAGCGCCTCCTCGTAGGGCACCAATTGGTCGCTGATTCGCCATTCGATGGGCAGGCTCATGGCACTCCTGGAAAGTCCGCTTGATTCGCCGGGGGGAGTTTGGTATTCCCCTCTCTCCTTGTTGGCAAGCCTCTGTTTAAGTCTTGCCTAAGGTTCTACCGGCTATGCGACCGTGGCGGAACTGGTAGACGCGCACGCTTGAGGTGCGTGTGACGCAAGTCGTGGGAGTTCGAGTCTCCCCGGTCGCACCAAATTTCGAACCCCCCGCAGGCCCCGGCCGGCGGGGGTTTCGCTTTTCCAATGGTCCCGCCACCCCGCCCCGCCGCTAAAGTGGTGCTACCATTATCGGTTTTCCGCAACGGCGCGCGAATTGGGGGCGTTCCACCCTTGTCGTTTTTCACGGAGTGGCGTATGCCGGGACGGTCACCGCGCGGGCGGACGTTCAAGATAATAAAATTACCCGAGGTTTTTCTTCATGAGCATGTCGGACGAGCTGCGCGACGCAGCGCTGGAATATCATCGGCTGCCGGTCCCCGGTAAGATTTCCGTCAATCCTACCAAGCCCTTAGCCAACCAGCGCGACCTTGCCCTGGCCTATTCCCCGGGCGTCGCCGCCGCCTGCGAAGCCATCGTCGCCGACGCCAACGCCGCCGTGGAAGTGACCGCGCGGGGTAATCTTGTTGCCGTGGTCACCAACGGTACCGCCGTCCTCGGCCTCGGCCCCATTGGCCCGCTGGCCGCCAAGCCGGTGATGGAAGGCAAGGGCGTGCTGTTCAAGAAGTTCGCCGGCATCGACGTCTTCGACATGGAGATCAACGAGCTGGATCCCGACCGGCTGGTCAACGTGATCGCCGCGATGGAGCCCACCTTCGGCGCCATCAATCTGGAAGACATCAAGGCCCCCGAATGCTTCGAGGTGGAGCGCCAGCTGAAGGAGCGGCTGTCCATCCCGGTCATGCACGACGACCAGCACGGCACCGCCATCGTCGTCGCCGCCGCCATGATCAATGCGCTGCGCATCGTCGGCAAGGACATCGGCAAGGTGAAGCTGGTGGCCTCGGGCGCCGGCGCCGCCGCCCTGGCCTGCCTCAACCTGCTGGTGGCGGTGGGCATCAAGCGCGAGAACATCTGGGTCACCGACATCAAGGGCGTGGTCTACAAGGGCCGCAACGAGCTGATGGACCCCTACAAGGAGGTGTTCGCCCAGGAGACCGACAAGCGCACCCTGGCCGAGGTCATCCCGGACGCCGACATCTTCATGGGCCTGTCCGCGCCGCGGGTGCTGACCGCCGAGATGGTGGCGACCATGGCCGACAAGCCCATCGTCTTCGCCCTGGCCAATCCGACCCCGGAAATCCTGCCCGACGAGGTCAAGTCGGTGCGCCCCGACGCCATCATCGCCACCGGCCGCTCGGACTATCCCAACCAGGTCAACAACGTCCTGGTGTTCCCCTACATCTTCCGCGGCGCGCTGGACGTGGGCGCCACCCAGATCAACGAAGAGATGAAGCTGGCCGCCACCTACGCCCTGGCCGAGCTGGCCATGGCGGAATCGGACGAGCGGGTGCGCGCCGCCTATGGCGAGCAGCCGCTGTCCTTCGGCCCGGAATACCTGATCCCCAAGCCGTTCGATTCGCGCCTGATCCTCAAGATCGCGCCGGCGGTGGCGCGGGCGGCCATGGAGTCCGGCGTGGCGCGCCGCCCGATCATCGATTTCGAGGCCTATCACGAAACCCTGGCCCAGTTCGTCTTCCGCTCGGGCCTGGTGATGAAGCCGGTGTTCGACCGCGCCAAGCAGGACCTGCGCCGCATCGTCTACACCGAGGGCGAGGGCCGGCGCGTGCTGATGGCGGTGCAGGCGGTGGTGGACGAAGGCGTCGCCTTCCCCATCCTCATCGGCCGGCGCGACGTGGTGCTGAAGCGCATCTGCGAACTGGACCTGCGCCTGCAGCTCGGCACTGATTTCGAGCTGTGCGACCCCGAGAACGATACCCGCTACAACGACTACTGGCGCCGCTACCACGACCTGATGGGGCGCAAGGGCGTGTCGCCGGAATACGCCCGCACGGTGGTGCGCACCCGCACCACCGTGATCGGCGCCCTGATGGTGCAGCGCGGCGAGGCCGACGCCATGATCTGCGGCACCATCGGCCGCTACGAGAAGCACCTGAACCACATCACCGACGTCATCGGCCTGCGCGACGGCGTCAAGGTGCCGGCGGCCATGAACCTGCTGATCATGCCGCAGGGCACCTATTTCATCTGCGACACCTACGTCACCCCCGAGCCGACGCCCGAGCAGATCGTCGAGAACACCCTGCTGGCGGCGGAAGAGGTGCGGCGCTTTGGCATCGAGCCCAAGGTGGCGCTGCTGTCGCATTCCAATTTCGGCTCGCACCGCTCGCCCTCGGCGGCCAAGATGCGCGAGGCCCTGGCCATCCTGCACGAGCGCGCGCCCTATTTGGAGGTGGAAGGCGAGATGCACGGCGACGCCGCCCTGTCCGAGGACATCCGCGAGCGCATCTATCCCGCCTCGCGCCTGAAGGGCCAGGCCAACCTGCTGGTCATGCCCAACCTAGACGCCGCCAACATCTCGTTCAACCTGATCAAGGCGCTGGGCGAAGGCCTGTCGGTGGGCCCGATCCTCATGGGTGCCCGCCTGCCGGCCCACGTGCTGACGCCCTCGGCCACCGTGCGCAACATCGTCAACGTCACCGCCCTGGCCGCGGTGGACGCCCAGATGGTGGCGCACCAGCGGCGATAGGGCGGCAACTCCTTCGTCATGCGCAGGCTTGACCCGCGCATCCACGTGGTGTCGTCTGGCACCTCATCTGCGGACAGCCGTGGATGGCCGGGTCAAGCCCGGCCATGACGCTTTTCGGGCGAGAGCGCGCCATGTCTCCTGAGGAAATTCAGTCCCGCGTCCTCCATCAGGACCAGGACGTCATCGTCCTCAACAAGCCGGCTGGCCTGCCCGTCCATGCCGGGCCCAATTCGCCCGACCATCTGGAACTGTACCTGGACGCCCTGAAGTTCGGCTGGAGCCAGCCGCCGCGCCTGGCCCACCGGCTGGACCGCGACACCTCGGGCTGCCTGGTGCTGGGACGCCACGACAAGGCCATCCGCCGGCTGGGCAAGATGTTCATGGCCAGCAGCGTGGACAAGGCCTACTGGACCATGGTGCTGGGCCGCCCGCCCGAGGAATCGGGGCGGATCGAACTACCCATCCTGAAGCTGACGGGAAAAGGCGGCTGGCGCATCGTCTGCGACCCCGCCGGCCAGCCGGCCATCACCGACTGGCAGGTGCTGGGCAGCTCCGGCGAACTCACCTGGATCGAATGCGTGCCGCGCACCGGGCGGACCCATCAGATCCGCGTACATATGAAGGCGCTGGGCTGCCCGGTGCGGGGCGACGCCTATTACGGCCCCGATCCCCATCCCGACGCGCCGCTGCACCTGCATTCCCGCCGCATCGGTCTGAAGCCCATGGCGCCGTCCAAGCCGGCCATCCGCGTGGAGGCGCCACCGCCGCCCCACATGGAGGCGGCGCTACGGGCCTGCGGCTGGAGCGGTGGTTAGGGAAACGCCCTAGCTCTTGGCCGGCGGCGCCGGCTCTTCGGGCTGGGAAGAGGAGGCCGACTGGCCGCAGCCGCACTTGCCCACCTGCGGCTTCGGCCGGGTCAGGGCGGCGGCGGCGGCGGCAATGGCGGCGGGAGTCAGGCTGCGCCACAGGAACATGAACGGGCCTCCTTGGTTGCCGACCAGAGTGGCATGGCGGAAGCCCACGGCGCAAGGGCAAATGCGAATGACTTGCATTGACTCGCAAGCGAATGCCCTCAGCCAAAATGCAAGTTGACTAGGAAACCAATATAGTCTAGATTCCTAATCAACCTTTTGCAAGGATGGCGATGTCCACCGTTTCAGACCTGACCGCTCATACGGGTTACTGGCTGCGGATGGTTTCCAATGCCGTGTCGCAGGATTTCGCCCGAAAAGTCTCGGACGAGGGAGTCACGGTGGCGGAATGGACCTTCATGCGCGCGCTTTACGATGCCAAGGCGATGGCCCCCTCGGCACTCGCCGAGAAAATGGGAATGACCAAGGGCGCAATCAGCAAGCTCGCTGACAGGCTTCTGGAGAAAGGGCTGCTCGCGCGCACCGACAATCCCGATGACAAGCGGGCACACAGCCTGTCACTGACGGATGCAGGGCGGACGAAGGTGCCGGTCCTGGCGGCTCTCGCCGACATGAACGACGCGGAATATTTCGATGTCCTTACAAGGGAAGAGCACGAGACGCTCGACCGCATTCTGAAGGCCCTGGTCGAAAGGCGCGGGTTAAGAACGCCCCCCGTGGACTGACCCGCCGGAACAAACGACAAAAGGATCTGCGCCATGGACGCGGAACGGATTTCCATTGCCCAAACCTGCCTGCACGCTGCCCACGACGGCAGCCTCAGCTTTCCCGAAATAATCGGCCGGCTGATAGCCGCCGGGTTTGAAGGCTACTCGGTCGATTATCGCCGCAACACCCAGACCTGCTACTTGCCGGATGGCGACAGCGTGACGCTGGATATGCCGCCGTCACCCGGAACCGTCTTGGCCGCGTTCGATCCCGCCGGGATCGAGGCACTGGTGCGCTGGGCACAGGCTAACGGCCCCGACTATGACTACCCGGTCTTCTGCGAGAAGGTGAAGGCCGCCGGTTGCGCAGGCTACTTGGTCTCGTTCCTTGGTCGCCGGGTGGTCTATTACGGCCGCACCGCCGAAACCCACATCGAGCACTTTCCCAAGTGATCTCATTCCCGACCAGGCTTTGGCTCCTGATGGCTGTCGGCAATGCCTAGAACACGCCCTCCAGCCCGGGCAGCGACTGCCGCAGGCCGTCCAGCACGAACTGGGCGGCCAGGGCCGCCAGGATGACGCCCAGCACCCGGCTGACCACGTGGGCGCCGGTCATGCCCAGCAGCCGCAACAGCCGCCCCGCCCCCAGCAGCGCCGCCAGCATGATCACCAGCACCAGGGCGAGCACCGCCAGCACCACCATCTGGTGGGCCGGATCGCCCTGGGCGCGCCCCATCATCAGCACTACCGAGGTCAGGGCCCCCGGCCCGGCGATGAGGGGAAAGGCCAGCGGGAAGACGGTGATGTCCTCGCGGCTGGCGGCCTCTTCCTCCTCCAGCGGCGTGGTGGAGCGCAGGCCGGACTGGCGGGCGAACACCATGTCGGTGGCCAGCAGGAACAGCAGGGCGCCGCCGGCCACACGGAAGGCCGGCAGGGTGATGCCCAGCATGGCCAGCAGCCACTCGCCACCCAGGGCGAAGGCCAGCAGCATCAGGCCGGCCAGTCCGGTGGCGCGCCAGGCCATGGCGCGGCGGTGGGGCTCGGCGACGGTGCGGGTCATGGCGGCGAAAACCACCGCCGTGCCCGGAGGGTCCAGGATGACGAGGAAGGCGACGAAGGCGGTCAGGGCGAAGTCCAGCATGGCCGGATTATGCCCGCTCGCCTATTGCGCCGCCATGGCCCGCTGGCCGGGGCGCTGATTGGCGCGCGCCTCCAGCCCGGCCGCGCGGGCGCCGGCCGGCCGTGGCATGGTGGCCAGCACGCCTTCCACCGCCCGGCCCATGGAGCGCACGTCGGTGCGGGAATTGATGCCCTTGGCCTTGAGCTTGGCGGCGAAGGCGCCCACCGCCCCGGCGCTGCCCGGCTTGCCGAAGATCTGGCCGAAGCCGGCGCGGCCCAGGGTGCGGTAGCAGGTGCCCAGCAGCACCGCCGCCTGATAGAGCGACAGCCCCAGCGGGGCCAGCAGCTGCGAGCGGGTGGCGTCGCCCAGCTGGCAGAAAGCCGCGGTCAGGGCGCGCATGTCGCTCTCGTTCAGGTTGCCCAGGGTCTGGCGCACCTGCGGGTCGTTGAGGGTCTCCCACCAGAAATCCTCTTCCCGCGAGCGATTTTCGACGATCATCACCTCGGACTCGGGCATCACCTCGGATTTGGGCGGGGCCTGCCGGGTGGCGTTGGCATTGGCCGGCCGGGCCGGGGTCTCGGGCGGCGCCACCTCGGCGCGGGCCGCCGACCTGGACGCCACCGCGTCCACCTCGGCGGGAGTCTTGAGGTCCAGCAGCATGGGCCCCAGTTCGCGCGCCTTGGCCGGCGACAGGCCGGCATAGTGGGGCACTAGCGGCACCTGCCATTCGTGGATCAGGTATTCGTTCATGGCCTGGTACAGGCGGCCGGCCTTGCTTTTTCGGATCGTTGGGATCGCCGCCCAGGGTGGCGCGGAAGTGTTTCTTGGCGTGGGTGCGCACCACCATGGCGATGATGTCGTGCACCGAGCGGCCGCAGCGCAGGCGGACGAAATCGTCGCTGACCGGACGCCCCTGGGCGTCCACCAGCAGGTGGGCGAAGGCGTCGCGCCGCTTGCGGAAGATGAGCATGAGGCCGTGCAGCAGGTCCGACGAGGACAGCACGGTCTCGTAGAACTCGGCGCCGTCCATGGTGCCGAAGGTGGGGACGAGCGAGCGAAACACGGCCGCCACCGGGCCCTTGAGGGCGTCGGTGATCTGTCGCACCGCCGTGTTGTGCTCCACCTCTTTCACGTCCGCAACCCCTCGGCCCCGTTGCCGCGACCGCCACTGCCCACCCCCATGGGCCCCTCAGTATCGCGCGATCCCGGGACCGCCGCAAACGACGAGATGTGACGACTTCCCCCTCGAAAGGGGGGCTCGCAGCCGCGCGCGCCCTGCCCCACTTGCCTAGGCATCCCTCCGCCCACGCCCACGGGAGACCCCATCCATGCCCGTCCCGCCCCGCGCCCGCATCTGGCCCGGCGCTCCCCATCCGTTGGGCGCGACCTGGGACGGAGCCGGCGCCAATTTCGCCCTGTTCTCGGCCCATGCGGAAAAGGTCGAGCTATGCCTGTTCGACGCCGCCGGCGAACGCGAGGTCGAGCGCATCCCCCTGCCGGAATACACCGACGAGGTCTGGCACGGCTATGTGCCGGACCTGCTGCCGGGGCGCCTGTACGGCTACCGGGTCTACGGGCCGTACCAACCGCAGGCCGGGCACCGCTTCAACGGCAACAAGCTGCTGCTGGACCCCTATGCCAAGTCGCTGCGCGGCGCGCTGCGCTGGTCGGACGCCCATTTCGCCTATCGCGTCGGCAACCCGCGCGAGGACCTGTCCTTCGACCGCCGCGACAATGCGCGCTTCATGCCCAAATGCGAGGTGGTGGACACCGCCTTCACCTGGGGTGACGAGCGGCGGCCCAACACCCACTGGTCGCAGACGGTGATCTACGAGATGCATGTGCGCGGCGTGACCATGCTGCACGCCGAGATGCCCGAGCCCCGACGCGGCACCTTCGCCGGACTGGCGTGGCCGGCGGTGGCTGAACACTTGCGGACGCTGGGCGTGACCGCGGTCGAATTGCTGCCGGTGCACGCCTTCATCGACGACCGCCCGCTGGTGGAGCGGGGCTTGCGCAATTACTGGGGCTACAACTCCATCGGCTTCTTCGCCCTGGAGCCCCGCTACCTGGCCACCGGCCGGCTGGCGGAGTTCAAGTCCCTGGTTCGGCGGTTCCACGATTCCGGCATCGAGATCATCCTGGACGTGGTCTACAACCACACCGCCGAAGGCAACCACCTGGGCCCCACCTTCAGCTTCAGGGGCATCGACAACGCCAGCTACTACAAGCTGGTGCCCGAGGACCCGCGCTATTACTGGGATTCCACCGGCTGCGGCAACACCCTGGACCTCAGCCACCCCCGCGTCCTGCAGTTGGTGCTGGATTCCCTGCGCTACTGGGTCACGGAAATGCACGTGGACGGCTTCCGCTTCGACCTCACCGCCAGCCTGGCGCGCGAAGGCCTCCATTACGACCCCGGCGCCGCCTTCTTCGACGCCATCCGCCAGGACCCGGTGCTGTCGAGCGTCAAACTGATCGCCGAGCCCTGGGACCTGGGCCATGGCGGCTACCAGGTGGGGGGCTTCCCGCCCGGCTGGTCGGAATGGAACGGCCGCTACCGCGACGCGGTCCGCCGCTACTGGAAGGGCGACGGCTGCCAGCTGCCGGAACTGGCCTCGCGCCTGACCGGTTCGGCCGACCTGTTCGGCCATCGCGGCCGGCGCCCCTATTCCAGCATCAACTTCATCACCGCCCATGACGGCTTCACCCTGGCCGACCTGGTCTCATACAGCGACAAGCACAACGAGGCCAACGGCGAGGACAACCGCGACGGCACCAATGACAACAATTCCTGGAATTGCGGCGCCGAGGGGGAAACAAAGGATTCCGACATCCTGGACCTGCGGCGCCGCCAGCAGCGCAACATGCTGGCCACGCTGATCCTCAGCCAGGGCGTGCCCATGCTGCTGGCGGGCGACGAGATGGGCAACTCGCAGGGCGGCAACAACAACGCCTATTGCCAGGACAATCCCATCGCCTGGCTGGATTGGGAGCAGGCGGACGAGGACCTGATCGCCTTTACCCGCCGGCTGATCTCCATCCGCCGCCACCACCCGGTGTTCCACCGCCGCCGTTTTTTCCGCGGCCATTTCGAGCAGGGCGCCGACGTGGTCTGGCTGAAGCCCGACGGCAGCGAAATGACGGAAGCGGACTGGGCCTTCGCCGAGGCGCGCACGCTGGGCATGCTGTTCACCGGCGACACCGGCGACTTCTACTACACCACCGAGGGCGGCCTGCCCCAGCGCGACATGCCCTTCCTGCTGCTGCTGAACTCGTTCTGGCAGCCCGTGCCGTTCGCCCTGCCGGGCACCGACCGCCGCTGGGAGGTATGGATCGACACCTACGAGCCCATGCGCCAGAGCGCGGTGCACGAATCCGGCCAGGACTATCCCCTGGACGCCCGCTCGCTGGCGCTGCTGGTCAGGGTTTAGGCTGCCTGCCGGGAGCATCGGGCGCGAACCACCAATTGGCCCAGGAGCGCAAGACGCCCACGCCCATCAGCCACCAGGCGAAGAAGATGGGCTGGTAGATCACGCCGCCGCCGTCGGAAAGGTTGCGGGTCGATGCCCCGAAACCGAAGCCGCTGACCAATATGACGGTGGACAGCGCGAAGATGGCCGCCCCCAGGAACAGCAGCACCATGGGGTCGAAATAGCGGCCGTCCCGCCCCCAGCGCTTTTCCTCGGGCACTTGGCGCCACCACAGCACGATGGCCGCCGCCGTCGGCAGGGCGCACAGCCAGGCGGCGGCGATCCCCAGGCGAACGGCGGGAAAACGGTGCGCCAGCCCCTGCTGGGTCAGCCGCGCCAGGGCCTTGCCGTCGGCCGCCGTCAGCGACAGCACCCGCCGGGCGGCGGGAGCGACGGCATCGAACGCCGCCACGGCGAAGCCGGGACGCAGATAGCCGATCACCCACAGGACCGACGGCAGCAGACAGGCCGCCGCCAGGATCGCCGCCAGGGCACGGCGGTCCAGCCCCCGCCATCGCCTCCAATGGGACCACAGGCCGAGAGCCGCGAACAGCCCGGCGCCGGCCATGCCCAGCCACACATAGCCGAGGAAGGCGGCGATGGCGATAGCGACCACGGGATCATCCTCAGCCGGCGCGGATGTCGGCCAGGAAGTGGTTCACTTCCGCCTCCAGGGTCGAGGCGTTGCCCGACAGGGCCTTGGATTCCGTCTGCACGGCGCTCGAGGAGTCGCGGGTGCGGCCGACCAGCGCCGCCATGTCGGCGACGGCCGTGGTGACCTCGCGGGTACCGTTGGCGGCCTCCACCAGATTGCGGGCGATGTCGCTGGTGGCGGCCGATTGCTGGCGCACCGCCGAGGCGATGTCGTTGGCGATGCCGTTCATGCGGCCGATGACCTGGCTGATGGCGGCGATGGCGACGGCCACGTCGCGGCTGCTGGCCTGGACCGAGGCGATCTGGCCGGTAATCTCCTCGGTGGCCTTGGCGGTCTGGTTGGCGAGGCTTTTGACCTCGTTGGCGACCACGGCGAAGCCCTTGCCGGCCTCGCCCGCCCGTGCCGCCTCGATGGTGGCGTTCAAGGCCAGCAGGTTGGTCTGGCTGGCGATGTCGGTGATCAGGCCGACCACCGCGTCGATGCGGCCAGCCGCCTCGTCCAACTGGCTGGCGATGGCCTGGACCCGTTCCGCCTCGCCCACCGCCTGGCGCGAGATGGACGAGGATTCGTCCACTTGGCGGCCGATCTCCGCCACCGAAGCCGACAGCTCCTCGGTGGCCGAGGCCACGGTCTGCACGTTCTCGGCGGTCTGCTGGGCGGCACCGGCCAGACCGGCGGCGCACTGGCCGGACTGGTCGGAAACGGCGGTCATGGCGTCGGATGTCTGCGTCAGCCGCGCCGCCGTCTCGGCCACCCGTGCCACCACCTGGCTGACGCCCAGTTCGAAGGCGCGCGCCATCTCTTCCCGATGCTGGCGCAATTCGGCGGCGTTGCGCGCCTCGGCCTCGGCCTGGGCCGCCTGCATCTGGTCGGCGCGCAGCAGCGCCTGGCGGAAGACGTCCAGGGTGCGCGCCATCTCGCCGATCTCGTCGCGGGCGTCGCGGTGTGGCGCCTCGACCGTGTGGTCGCCCTCGGCCATGCGGCCCATGACCCGGGTCAGGGCGGTGATGGGAACCACCACGCCGCGGCCGATCCACCACGACATCAGCGACAGCGCCGCCGCCGCCAGCGCGAAGGTGATCAGGGTGAAGCGCAGGGTCCCGGCCTGCTGCGCGGCATTGTCGGCGAGGGCGTCGTTCAACTCCGCCTTCAGCCGGGTGCGCAGGAAGGCCGCCGACTTGCCCAGGCTCCTCGCTGGCGCCGTCGATGGCGTCGTCCAGGCCGGCGAACACCTCGTCGTCGGCGCCGCCTTCCACCGCGCGGCGCAGGTCGCCGGCCACCAGCCCGGTCAGCCGCGCCACCCCGGCGCGGATGGAGTCCAGTTCCTGGCGCTCGTCGGCGCTGTCGGCCAGCCCATCGAGCTTGCCCACCGCCTCGCCCAGGGCGCGGGTGAGCCCGGCCATCTCCTCCAGCCGCTGGGGAGAAATCCGCCGCTCGCCGCGATCGACGATGATGTCCATGGCCAGCAGCGACATGGACAGGCGGTCGCGGTCGAATTCGGCCAGCAGGTCGGCATCCTCGAAGCGGGCATGGGCCGCCTGCACCGATGCCTTGACCCCGGCATTGGAATACAGCCCCGCCCCCGCCAGCAGCGACAGGGTGACCAGGGCGAAGGCCCACAACAGGATATGGCGCATCTTGATGGTGGTGGTCATCATCGTCGGACAATCCCCCCTGGGCGGCAGGCATCGCGCCGCCTCATCATATGCGAACCACCAGCCCGGGAACTATGGGCGCGAAGGGCCGTGCGCATCAAGCCACCGCACGGCGTTACCAGAGGGAGAGAGAACCGCTCCCGCCACCGCGCAAGGTAGCAGGACGGAACCCGCCCTGTCGATGGCGCCTGGAAAAACACACAGCCGCCGCAGGGTTGACTTTTGCGGGGGCCAAGCCCCACTCTCCTGCATTCACCGAAGGGGAGCCCCGGGCGCGGGGCTGAGAGGCCGGAGCTGTTCCCCCGGCGACCCTTGGAACCTGATCCGGGTCATGCCGGCGAAGGGATCGGAAACCGCTTTTCCGCACCCGCCGGCCTGTCACCCGCCATAAACGAGGGATAGGCCAATGTCCGAGACCACCGAAGACCTGAAGGTCACCACCGGGCCGCTGCCGGGGTCGCGCAAGATCCATGTGACGGGCTCGCGTCCCGATATCCGCGTCGCCATGCGCGAGATCGACCTGGAGCCGGGCTCGGGCGAGCCGCCGGTGCGCCTGTACGACACCTCGGGTGCCTATACCGATGGCGGCGCCAGCGTGGACATCACCAAGGGCCTGCCCCAGCTGCGCCAGCACTGGGTGCTGGAGCGCGGCGACGTGGAAACCTACCAGGGCCGCGCCCACCGCCCCGAGGATGACGGCCTGAAGCCGGGCGAGACCATCGGCGTGCCGGTGTTCGACCGCGCCGCCCGCCGCCCCCTGCGCGCCAAGGCGGGCAAGGCGGTGACCCAGCTGGCCTATGCGCGGGCCGGCATCGTCACCCCCGAAATGGAATACGTCGCCATCCGCGAGAACCTGCGCGTGGCCGAGGCGCGCGAGGCGGCCGGCCAAGGCGGAGCCGATGGTTTTTCACGTGACGGCGAGGACTTCGGCGCCGACATCCCCGATCAGGTGACGCCGGAATTCGTGCGCGCCGAGATCGCGCGCGGCCGCGCCATCATCCCCAGCAACATCAACCATCCCGAAGCCGAGCCGATGATCATCGGCCGCAACTTCCTCACCAAGATCAACGCCAACATCGGCAATTCCGCCGTGGCGTCCTCGGTGGCGGAAGAGGTGGAGAAGCTGGTCTGGGCCATCCGCTGGGGCGCCGACACGGTGATGGACCTGTCCACCGGGCGCCACATCCACGCCACCCGCGAGTGGATCCTGCGCAATTCCCCGGTCCCCATCGGCACCGTGCCCATCTACCAGGCGCTGGAGAAGGTGAACGGCCGCGCCGAGGACCTGACCTGGGAGATCTTCAAGGACACCCTGATCGAGCAGTGCGAGCAGGGCGTGGATTACTTCACCATCCATGCCGGCCTGCGCCTGGCCCACATCCCGCTGACCGCCAAGCGCGTCACCGGCATCGTCTCGCGCGGCGGTTCGATCATGGCCAAGTGGTGCCTGGCCCACCACAAGGAGAACTTCCTCTACACCCATTTCGAGGACATCTGCGAAATCCTCAAGGCCTATGACGTGGCCTTCTCGCTGGGCGACGGCCTGCGTCCCGGCTCCATCGCCGACGCCAACGATGCCGCCCAGTTCGCCGAGCTGGAAACGCTGGGCGAACTGACGCACGTGGCGTGGAAGCACGACTGCCAGGTCATCATCGAAGGCCCCGGCCACGTGCCCATGCACAAGATCAAGGTCAACGTCGAGAAGCAGCTCAAGCTGTGCGGCGAGGCCCCGTTCTACACCCTGGGCCCGCTGGTCACCGACGTCGCGCCGGGCTACGACCACATCACCAGCGCCATCGGCGCCGCCATGATCGGCTGGTTCGGCACCGCCATGCTGTGCTACGTGACCCCCAAGGAGCATCTGGGCCTGCCCGACCGCCAGGACGTGCGCGAAGGCGTGGTCACCTACAAGCTGGCCGCCCACGCCGCCGACCTGGCCAAGGGCCATCCGGCGGCGCGCCAACGCGACGACGCGCTGAGCCGCGCCCGCTTCGAGTTCCGCTGGAAGGACCAGTTCCACCTGTCCCTCGACCCGGAAAAGGCCCAGGATTTCCACGACCAGACCCTGCCGGCCGAGGGCGCTAAGCTGGCCCATTTCTGCTCCATGTGCGGGCCGAAGTTCTGCGCCTACAAGATCAGCCAGGAAGTGCGCGACATCGCTGCGGAACAGGGCATGGAGGCCATGAGCGAGAAGTTCAAGGCCGAGGGCGGCGAGATCTACAAGGTGGAGAAGCCGGCGGCGGAGTAGACGGTATTCCCCTCTCCCGTTCCACGGGAGAGGGTGGCCGAAGGCCGGGTGAGGGAGCCGGAAACGAGGTTCTTCTCGGCTCCCTCACCCTCCCATCTGCGATGGGCCCCTCCCTCTCCCGCCGGGCGAGAGAGGGGTTTTAGTGCATCACCTGCAACGGTCCGTGGGGCGGCGGCGCGTCCGCCGCCATGGCGGCACGGATGGCGGCTTTCATGCCGTCGGACAGGGCGGCGGCCTCGTCCAGGCCGTCGATGACGAGGAAGGTGGTGCCGTCCCCGTCCTTCAGCAGGCGGGGCCGCATGCCGGCGGCGCGCAGCATATCCAGCACGGCGCCGCGGTCGGACAGGGCGGCGATCACCGCCTCGGTCAGCGGATGGCCGGGCTGGCGCGGCAGCAGGTCGAAATAGAGCCGGCCGATGGTGGCCGCGTCGGCGACGGCGACGTGGCGCAGGATGGCCTCGGCGCGGGCCACCACCGCCACCATCCTGCGGGCGGAGCGGACGCGGCCGGCCGCGGCGGCCAGCGCGGCGCACAGGCCATCCAGGCGTTCGCGCCAGTCCTCCTGCCGCAACACGATGGAAGCCAGTTTGCGGGCCAGGCCTTCGACACTTTCCGCTGAACTCATGCCGGTCCTCCGTTCATCACGGCTGATACGGCGCGGCGAAGGCGTCCAGGCGGGCAAAAGTCCCCTCTCCCGCTTGCGGGAGAGGGGACTAGGACCGTTCGATGCCGATGCGCTCGGCGTAGCGGTCTATGGCGTCGGGAACATCCTCGCGCCAACGGTGCAGCGCGGCGCTGCCGTCGCCCTGCCAGAACCGGCGCAGCGACGCCCAGGCCAGGGCGCTGGCCAGCACGTACAGGTCGTCATGATCGACGCTGCCGAGCTTCCTGGTGCGCAGCCCCGCCTCCTCGGCGATGGCCGCGCCGAGGGTCAGAATGGAGTCCATATGCTTACGTTCAGGCATCGGTCGAACCTCTCCCATGATGCCATGCGGACGGTTGCGTCCGACGCGGCAGTCGCCATTATTAAGTAAAACGACGCTATATTGTCGTTCTTTGAGTTCGTGGTCAAGGGCACGGCGACCACTGAGACTGCACCTATGCAGCCCGATCGCCTCAAGACTGTGATTTCAACCAATGTCAGGCGCCTGCGCGACAAGCGGGGCATGACTCAGGAACAGTTGGCCGAGGCCATCGAGAAATCTCCTGAGGCGATTTCCATGTTCGAGCGCGGACGAACCACTCCGGCGTTGGAAACCTTGGCGTTGATCGCCACGGCGCTTGGCTGTTCGCTGATGGACATGCTTTCGGAAGATGCCCTTCCCCTGTCCGACCACCGCGCCGACCTGCTGCGGCAGGCCGAGGTGAGCCTTGCCGGTTTCAGCGACGATCAACTGGAGATGGCCGTGAAGCTGCTGGCGGTCCTGCGCGAGGGCTTGGGACGCGGCTAGAATTTGCCCAGTTCAGGCCGAGTCGCTTTTTGAGCTTTCGCGGAAAGTGCCCACGCCCAGAAGCCGTGCCACAGGAACACGGATGACACGGATGCCCGCTGGCGCGGGCCACGGACGAACACGGACGGGCGCCGTGCCGGCACCTCTCTGAACCCCGGCCGCAGCGAAGCGGAGAGCCGGGGTCCATGGTCGGGGTACCCCCTAGATGCCGGGTCAGGCCCCGCATGACGAAGTTTTTGTTGTCCGTGTCCATCCGTGGCCGCGAAGCGGCATCCGTGTTCATCCGTGTCCTGATGGCACATCGAACGCCGCAAATGCCAAGCTGGCTGTGCTCCGCAGACGGTCACCCCGTTGGTTGAACCAACACCCATGGGTCAGGTCCGGCCATGACGGAGGGGAGTGCGCTTCCGTCAAAACCCGCCAAACCCTGAGCCGGAACGCCCTGAAAATTTCGTGCCGCGAGCCATCAGGTATTTTAGTTACACCTTTCCAAAATTGGAATACCTCTAAGAGGCAATTCTGCCACATGAGTGGACGGACTGACTGGGAGGTATTCAATGAATGCAGCAAGCAACGCCTGTCCACTCGCCGACGCGGCGCTGGAATACGAGGAAACCGTTGTCCGCAAATTTGCCGTCGCCGCGCTGTGCTGGGCGGTGGCGGGCTTCATGGCCGGCGACTTCATCGCCTGGCAACTGGCCTTTCCCGCCCTCAACCTCGATCTGGAATGGACCACCTTCGGCCGCATGCGCCCCGTCCACACCACGCTGGTGCTGTTCGCCTTCGGCGGCAACATCCTGATCGGCACATCGTTTTACGTGGTTCAGCGCACCTGCCAGGCCCGCCTGTTCGGCGGTCGCGGCCTGGGTCATTTCGTCTTTTGGGCCTACCAGGCGCTGATGGCAGCGGCGCCGCTGTCCTATGTGCTGGGCTTCTCGCAGAGCCGCGAATACGCGGAAATGGAATGGTGGCTGGATCTGCCCTTCGCCATGGTGTGGATCGCCTATCTGATGGCGTTCGCGGGCACCATCTTCAAACGTCGCCATCCCCACATCTATGTGGCCAACTGGTTTTACCTGGCCTTCATCCTGGCCATGGCGCTGCTGCACTTCGCCAACAACGTGGCGGTGCCCGCCGCCCTGTTCGGCGGTTCGTGGTGGAAGTCCTATTCCCTCTATGCCGGCGTGCAGGACGCCATGACCCAGTGGTGGTACGGCCACAACGCGGTGGGCTTCCTGCTGACCGCCGGCTTCCTGGGCATCATGTACTACTTCGTGCCCAAGCGGGCCGAACGGCCGGTCTATTCCTACCGCCTGTCCATCATCCATTTCTGGGCGCTGGTGTTCCTCTACACTTGGCTGGGCGCCCACCATCTGCACTACACCGCCCTGCCCGACTGGGCCCAGACCCTGGGCATGACCTTCTCGGTGATGATGTGGATGCCGTCCTGGGGCGGCATGATCAACGGCCTGATGACCCTGTCGGGCGCCTGGCACAAGCTGCGCACCGACCCGGTGCTGCGTTTCCTCATCACCTCGGTGGCATTCTACGGCATGTCCACCTTCGAGGGCCCGATGATGGGCATCAAGGCGGTCAACGCCCTGTCCCACTACACCGACTGGACCATCGGCCACGTGCATTCCGGTGCCCTGGGCTGGGTCGCCTTCGTCTCGTTCGGCGCGCTGTATTACTTGGTTCCCAAGCTGTGGCGGCGGCCGGAGATGTACTCGCTGAAACTGGTCAGCCTGCATTTCTGGCTCGCCACCATCGGCATCGTGCTCTACATCACCGCCATGTGGATCTCGGGCATCATGCAGGGCCTGATGTGGCGCGCGTACGACACCCTCGGCTTCCTGCAGTACTCGTTCATCGAGACCGTCGAGGCCATGCATCCGTACTACGTGATCCGCGCCATCGGCGGTGCCCTGTTCCTCACCGGCGCGCTGATCATGGCCTACAACGTGATGCGTACGGTGCGCGGCGGCGTCGCCAGCGAACAGCCTATGCCCGCCGCGCAGGCGGCCTGAGACAAACAAAACGCCCGGCCTCCTCGCGGAGCCGGGCGTTTCCCGCCGGACAGATCAGACCGCGTTGGCCTTGGCGATCTGCTGCATCAGGTAATAGCTGTCCTTGGGGGTGCGGACCAGGGTGTCGTAATCGACCCGGACGATGCCGAAGCGCTTGGACAGGCCGAAGGCCCATTCGAAATTGTCCAGCAGGCTCCAGGCCAGGTAGCCCTTGAGGTTGACGCCGTCGGTCAGCGCGCGGTGGACCTGCTCGATGTGCTCCTTGATGAACTGCGTCCTCTCGGCGTCGTGCACCTTGCCATCGGGGCTGAGCACGTCGTCGTAGGCGGCGCCGTTCTCGGCCACGTAGACGGCCGGATTGCCGTAATTGTTCCTCAGGTCGATCAACTGGTCGTACAGGCCCTCGGGCTGCACCGGCCAGCCCATGCCGGTGTAGCGCTTGGCCTTGGGGTCGCCCCAGCCGGCGTTGAAGGGCCGCCCCTCCTCATGCTTCATGGTGTTGCGGCCGTAGAAGTTGATGCCCAGCAGGTCGATGGGATACTTGGCCAGTTCCAGGTCGCCCGGCTTGACGAAATCGGCCATGCGGTCGGCGACGATGGCGGGCAGCTGGCCCTTGAACAGGCCATCCAGGGTGACGCGGTTCCAGGCGGCGTCCCACAGGGCGGCGGCGCGCTTGTCGGCTTCGGACTCGGTGTCGGGCACGCAGGGGCTGAGATTGGTCACGGTGCCCAGGATGGCGTCGGGCTTCTCGGCGCGGATGGCGCGCAACGCACTGCCCTGCGCCAGGTTCTGGTGGTGCAGCGCCTTGAGGATGCCGATCTCGCCCAGGCGGTGGCCGGGGGCGTGCTCACCCACGCCATAGCCGAAGATGGCGACCACGTTGGGCTCGTTCAGCATCACCCAGTTCTGCACGCGGTCGCCCAGGCGGCGCACGGCGACGCGGGCGTATTCGGCGAAGGGCTCGATCACCGCGCGGCCCTGCCAGCCGCCCTGATCCTCCAGCGGCTGCGGCAGGTCCCAGTGGTACAGGCAGGCCATGGGCTGGATGCCGGCCTTCAACAGCTCGTCCACCAGGCGGTCGTAGAAATCCAGGCCCTTCTGGTTCACCGCGCCGGTGCCGGCGGGAACGATGCGCGGCCAGGCCAGCGAGAAGCGATAGGCGTTGAAGCCCGCCGCCTTCATCAGGGCCACGTCCTCGGCGTAGCGGTGGTAGTGGTCGCACGCCACCTTGGCCGAGCTGCCATCCATGATGCGGCCGGCCTTGGTAAAGGTATCCCAAATGTCGGTACCCCGTCCGTCGACGTCCAATGCCCCTTCGATTTGATAGGACGAAGTGGACGCCCCCCAAAGGAACCCCTTGGGAAAGACTTTGGCGTGAGACGTTGCAGCGGAAGCGGGCGTTGCGGCCATGGCGGCGGCTCCGACAAGAAGTTGGCGTCTAGTGATTTTCATCCCATTTCCCGTCTTTGTCATCCCCCGGAGACGGTCAGGCGGTGGGACGCTGATGGAAACCGTGGCCGGGATGCTCGCTCCACGGCTCGGCGGTCACGGCGGTCACCCGGGCCGCCGGCGGCCCCTGGCGGCAGGCGTCGATCATGGCCTGGATCGCGGCGGGCGGGCCGAGGAACACCGCCTCGACGCGGCCGTCCGACAGGTTGCGCACCCAGCCCGACAGGCCCAGCGCCTGCGCCGTCTGCGCCGTCCAGCCGCGATACCACACGCCCTGGACCCGGCCTTCCACCAGGACCCGCACGCATTGGGGATGATCCATTGGCCCTCCACGTCCTTGCACGGTTGCAGAATAGGCGCTGTCCGCCCGGCGGCAAGGGGAAGACTGATCGAATTGATCAATTTAACGGCGGGACATTTCCGGTTGGATCGCTCACTCCCCCGCGCGTTAGGGTGTGCCAACCGCAACGACCGGCATCAGGAGGGAGATCATGGCAAAGGCGGCGCAGACAGTGTCCCAGTTGGGCTTGCATTTGGGCGTGGCGGTGGGCGTCGGCTACGCCATGACCGGCAGCCTGGCCATCGGCGGCGCCGTCGCCTTGGTCGAACCGGTCTGCAACGTGGTGGCCGGGCGGTTGCACGACAAGGCGTGGGAGCGGTTGCGGGGACGTCGGAAGTAAGTTGGAATAACTCCAATCTAGCGCGACAGACCTTGGCGTCCGCCGCCAACGGCATAAATGATACGCCGTTCAGTTGAAGGAGGCTTTTCATGAGCATCGATATCGGCATCGACGAAGCCACCCGCAAGCAGATCGGCGACGGCCTGTCGCGGCTGCTGGCCGACACCTACACGCTCTATCTCAAGACCCACAATTTCCACTGGAACGTCACCGGGCCCATGTTCAACACGCTGCACCTCATGTTCGAGCAGCAGTACAACGAACTGGCCCTGGCGGTGGACCTGATCGCCGAGCGCATCCGCGCCCTCGACTTCCCCGCCCCCGGCAGCTACCGCCAGTTCGCCGCGCTGACCTCGCTGAAGGAAGAGGATGGCGTGCCGTCGGCCGAGGACATGATCCGCATCCTGGTGAAGGACCAGGAGGCGGTGGTGCGCACCGCCCGCTCCATCTTCCCGGTGGTGGACGACGCCCACGACGAACCCAGCGCCGACTTGCTGACCCAGCGCATGCAGGTGCACGAGAAGACCGCCTGGATGCTGCGTTCGCTGCTGGGCTAAGCCCCCTGCATCCAAGCCCCCGGCCGCACGGCGCGCCGGGGGCTTTCCTTTTGCAGCCCCTTCCTCATCGGCCCGGTCGATGCCGACCCGCGGCGAAATCCATTGGCGCCCCTATGTGATATTGACTATCATTCTCATTAAAGAACACCCGCCATGGGAGCAAGCCATGACCGCGCTGATCAAGACCCTGACCTTCGCCGCCGTGCACTTCTCGGTCGCGTTCACCGTGGCCTACCTGCTCACCGGCTCGGTGGCCATCAGCGGCCTGCTGGCCCTGGTGGAGCCCCTGTGCAACACCGTGGCCTATTTCTTCCACGAAAAGGCCTGGGGCCTGGTGGGGCGGCGCAAGGCGGCCTAAGGAGACCCGCGCCGCTCAGGCCGTCTTGTCGTCCACCGCCGCGTCCGGGGCGTTCTTCTTCACCGAGGCGATGCCGTTTTCCATGGCGGAGGTGCTGGAATAGAACTCGCTTTTGCCGATGGGCTGGCCGTTGGCCGCCTTGAGGACGAAGAAGGGCGAACCGTCCTTCGCCGTCTTGCGGTCGTAGCGGCCATCGTCCGGCGCGTTCTTCTTCACCGAGATCGATGCCGTTCTGGGCACTGGCCTTCGCCTCGTAAAGCTCGCTCGTCAGGATGATCTCGCCGTTGCCGGCCTTGAGATTGAACAGGAATTGCTTGCCGTTGCCGGCATTCTTCAGCTCGAATTTCGCGGCCATTCCGGTTCTCCCCATATGGTGGAAATTCCCTAGATGGCGATGGCACCGCCACGGACAATAAGCCAACGGTTTGGGAGAATGAAAAAAAGCCCCCGGCCTTGGCGGGCCGGGGGCTTCTTCGCTCAGCGAAACCGCCTTACGAGGCGAACTCGATGATCTTCTGGTCCACCGCCAGCGACTCGCCCGGCTTGGCGTGGATCTTGGCGATGGTGCCGTCGCGCTCGGCCTTGAGGATGTTCTCCATCTTCATGGCCTCGACCACGGCCAGCGGCTCGCCGGCCTTGACCTCCTGGCCTTCCGCCACCTCGACGGCGCGCAGCAGGCCGGGCATGGGCGACAGCAGGAACTTGGACATGTCCGGCGGCGCCTTGAACGGCATCAGCTTGTTCATGAGGGCGGCCGAGCGGGTCAGCACGATGGCCGACACGCGGGAACCGGCATGGGCCAGGGTGTAGTACACGCCGTTGCGGTCCACCTGGACGCAGACGGTGCGGCCTTCGACCTGGCCCTTGAACAGGGGCTGGCCGATCTGCCAGTCGGTCTTGACGCTGACCGCCTCGCCGCCGATGACCACGGCGAAACCGCCGACGGTGGGACGGCATTCCACATCATGGTACTGGCCGTTCAGCACCACCGTCCATTCCACCGGCACCTTCATCTCGTGGCCGGGGAACTGGCCCGAGATATTGATGTTGCGGCCGACGATGGTGGACTTCACCGAAGCGGCCACGGCGATCAGCACGGTCGGGTCGTCGGCCGGCAGGTCGTCGGCGTGGAAGCCGTTCTTGTATTCCTCGGCGATGAAGTTGGTGGTCAGGTTGCCCTTGACGAACCGATCCTTGCTCATCAGCGAGGCGAGGAACGGAATGTTATGGGACAGGCCACGGATGTAATAGGCGTCCAGCGCTTCCCGCATGTGGCTGATGGCCGCGTCGCGGGTCGGGCCGTGAGTGACCAGCTTGGCGATCATGGGATCGTAGAACATGCTGATCTCGCCGCCCTCGTACACGCCGGTGTCGACGCGCACGTGCGGGCCTTCCTCCGGCGGGGCGTAGCGGGTCAGGCGGCCGGTGCTGGGCAGGAAGTTGCGGAACGGGTCCTCGGCGTAGACGCGGGCCTCGATCGCCCAGCCGTTGAGCTTCACGTCGTCCTGGGTCAGCGGCAGCTTCTGGCCGGCGGCGACCTTGATCATCAGCTCGACCAGATCGAGGCCGGTCACCATCTCGGTCACCGGATGCTCCACCTGCAGGCGGGTGTTCATTTCCAGGAAGTAGAACTCGCCGGTGGCGCCGCCGACGATGAACTCGACGGTACCGGCCGACTTGTAGCTCACCGCCTTGGCCAGGGCGCAGGCCTGCTCGCCCATGGCCTTGCGCATCTCGGGGCTGAGGAAGGGCGACGGCGCCTCCTCGATCACCTTCTGATGGCGGCGCTGGATCGAGCACTCGCGCTCGCCGAGATAGATGGTATTGCCGAAGCTGTCGGCCAGCACCTGAATCTCGATGTGGCGGGGCTGCTCGATGAACTTCTCGATGAACACGCGGTCATCGGCGAAGGACGACTTGGCCTCGTTGGTGGCCGAGATAAAGCCTTCCTTGGCCTCGGTGTCGTTCCACGCCAGGCGCATGCCCTTGCCGCCGCCGCCCGCGCTGGCCTTGATCATCACCGGATAGCCGATCTGCTTGGCGATCTTCACCGCCTCGTCGGCATCCTTGATGACGTCCATATGGCCGGGAACGGTGTTGACGCCGGCCTGCTTGGCCAGCTTCTTGGACTCGATCTTGTCGCCCATGGCGAAGATGGCATGGGCGTCGGGGCCGATGAAGGCGATGCCGGCCTTGGCCAGCGCCTCCTGGAACTCGCGCTTCTCCGACAGGAAGCCGTAGCCCGGATGGACGGCCTGGGCGCCGGTCTTCTTGCAGGCCTCGACGATCTTGTCGACCAGCAGGTAGGACTGGGCGGAAGGCGGCGGGCCCAGGTGCACGGCCTCGTCGGCCATCTGCACGTGGAGCGCATCCTTGTCGGCGTCGGAATACACCGCCACCGTCTTGATGCCCATCTTGCGGGCGGTCTTGATGACGCGGCAGGCGATCTCGCCGCGGTTGGCGATCAGAATCTTGGTGAACATGCTCGCGCCCCCCATCACAGCGGAATGTTCCCGTGCTTCTTCCACGGGTTCTTGAGGTCCTTGTCCTTCAGCATGGCCAGCGAGCGGCAGACGCGCTTGCGGGTCGAGTGCGGCATGATCACGTCGTCGATGAAGCCGCGATGGCCGGCGATGAAGGGGTTGGCGAACTTCTGGCGGTACTCCTCGGTCCGCGCGGCGATCTTGTCGGCGTCGCCGATGTCCTGGCGGAAGATGATCTCCACCGCGCCCTTGGGCCCCATCACCGCGATCTCGGCGGTGGGCCAGGCGAAGTTGACGTCGCCGCGCAGATGCTTGGAGCTCATCACGTCATAGGCGCCGCCATAGGCCTTGCGGGTGATGATGGTGATTTTCGGCACGGTGGCCTCGGCATAGGCGTAGAGCAGCTTGGCGCCGTGCTTGATGATGCCGCCGTATTCCTGGGCGGTGCCGGGCAGGAAGCCGGGCACGTCGACGAAGGTCAGGATCGGAATGTTGAAGGCATCGCAGAAGCGCACGAAGCGGGCGGCCTTGATGGAGGACGCGATGTCCAGGCAGCCGGCCAGCACCATGGGCTGGTTGGCGACGATGCCGACGGTGGAGCCTTCCATGCGGCCGAAGCCGACGATGATGTTGCCGGCATAGCCCGGCTGGACCTCGAAGAAGTCGCCCTCGTCCACGACCTTCAGGATCAATTCCTTCATGTCGTAGGGCTTGTTGGCGTTGTCGGGGATGAGCGTATCCAGGCTCATCTCCTTGCGCTCGGGCACGTCGGGAGTGGGACGGACCGGCGGCTTCTCCTTGTTGGAGGAGGGCAGGAAGTCCACGAAGCGGCGCAGCTGCAGCAGCGCTTCCACGTCGTTCTCGAAGGCCAGATCGGCCACGCCCGACTTGGTGGAGTGGGTGACGGCGCCGCCCAGTTCCTCGGCGGTGACGGTCTCGTGGGTGACGGTCTTCACCACGTCCGGACCGGTCACGAACATGTACGAGCTGTCCTTGACCATGAAGATGTAGTCGGTCATGGCCGGCGAGTACACGGCGCCGCCGGCGCACGGGCCCATGATCATGGAAATCTGCGGCACGACGCCCGAGGCCAGCACGTTGCGCTGGAACACCTCGGCATAGCCGGCCAGCGAGGCCACGCCTTCCTGGATGCGGGCGCCGCCCGAATCGTTCAGGCCGATCACCGGAGCGCCGACCTGGACCGCCTTGTCCATGATCTTGCAGATCTTTTCCGCATGCGCTTCCGACAGCGAACCGCCGAACACGGTGAAGTCCTGGGAGAACACGAACACCAGACGGCCGTTGATGGTGCCGTAGCCGGTGACCACGCCGTCACTCGGAATGGATTGCTGGTCCATGCCGAAATCGGTGCAGCGGTGCTCCTTGAACATATCCCACTCCTCGAAGGAGTCGGGATCGAGAAGCAGTTCGATGCGCTCGCGCGCCGTCAGCTTGCCCTTGGCATGCTGCGAAGCGATGCGCTTCTCGCCGCCGCCCAAACGGGCACGGTTCCGTTTCTCTTCGAGTTGGCGAATGATTTCCTGCATCCGATTTCCCCTAATGAAGGTCAGCGCAAGCGCCCGTTGCGGGCACGCCGGCACCTTCGGGCGGTAACCCCACCCTTATGGTCAGGGCAGTGCAGATACCATTACTTCCCGCCCGCTTCCACCGAAAAAGACCCCACCACCACTCACGTTGTGTTGCAATTTGTGACTAACGGAAAGCCTTACGCCGCTTGGCTTTAACGGGGTTGCGCGGTACGCATGGCTAAAATAATTTTCTTGCGCAAACACCCAGGCCCCACCACCGGTTTAATTACCCGGGGGAAACCCGAAAGACGCCGGAATCCGGGAGTTTCCGGGTAGGTCGGGGCGAGTCACACCGCTTCGCGGCGGCAGGAAAGAAAGAAATTTTCTTTCGATGGGCCCGCCTGCCGCTTTTTGGAGGGGTTCAGAGCAGCGCGAGCAGACGCTCGGCGGCCAGGATGTCGCGCTGGAGAGCCTGGCGGCGCTGAGCCGCCTCCCAGTCTTCGCCCCATTGCTCGATCTGATAGCTTTCGTCCAGTTGCGACAACTCGTAGGCCTGCTGGCCGGTCAGCCGCCCCTCCACCAGGGCCAGGGCCAGCACCAGCGAGCCGGCGGCGGCGCAGGCGGCCTGGGCGGCGGTCAACCGCCAGGAATCGTAGCCATCCAGGCGGGCCAGCAGGGCCTCCACCGCCTCGACCGGCTGGGTCACCGCCATCACGCCCGAGGTCACCGCCAGCCGGCCGCCCAGGATATCCGCGGCCCAGTCCAGCAGCGGCTGCCACTGGGCCGTCTGGCGCGCCACCAGATCCGGCGGGAAATCGGCGCGGTAGCACAGCAGGTCGGTGCCGGCAAAGCCAGCCAGTTGCTGGCGGATGGTGTCCCGCTCCGGCCCGACCCGGTCCAGTGCCGTGCTGGCCAACTGGGTCATGGGCATGGTGGCGGGCCTGATCTCCTCGCCCTGCGCGTCCCATTCGGCCGCCATGGCCTCGGCCAAGCGACGCGACGGCACCGCCAGACGCTTGCCCGCCGGCGTCTTCACCGCGCGCCCGTCCAGGTGGACGGCGAACCCCTCCTCGGTTTCCGCGACGGCGGCCTGCTTGTAGAAACGCTTCAGGGTTTTGTTCAGCATCGTCCCGGCTCTCGCATGTGTGATGGCCGGGACATAGGGGAAATCGGCGGCGCGGACAAGCACATTGGCGCCCAGCCGCCCCCGCCCGGGATTAACGCCCGAACAGACCGTCCAGCAGGCCCGGTTCGGCCTTCCTGCCCTTGCCTTTGCCCGTCTTCTTCTCGGGCACCTTGCCCAGGGCGGTCTGGCAGGGATTGCCGTCGGCGGTCAGGCGGTCGAACAGCGCCTCGCCCACCAGCGACAGGCCGCCGGTCGCCACCGCCGCGCCCGCCGAGGCGGCGGACCGGGCCACGCCCAGTTCGCTCAGGCTGAGGGCCGGGTTGGCCAGGGTGCCGCGCAGCCGGGTCATGCCGGCCAACGGCGCGCTGAGCGACAGGCCGAGGCCGTCGCGGGCGCGCGGGGTGATGCCCAGGTCCAACTGCTCGCTGCGCAGGTCCACGTTGCCGGCGCCGACCACGTTGACCCGGGCGGTCTCCACGGCGATGCCACGGTCGGCCACGGCGACGCCGTCCTTGACGACGAAGCGTAGCGCGGCGCAGGACAGCGGGGTGGTGTCCTCGCTGCGGCTCAAGGGATTGAGCACGCCGACCAACTGCACCAGCAGGTCGCCGCCGGCCCAGTCCCACGCCGTGTTGCGCAGCCGCCCCTCGCCCACGCCGACCACCAGCTCGCCCGAGGAGGACGCCATCAACGCCCGCCAGGACTCACCCTGGCCGCGGAAATCCAACCGCGCGTCGGTGCGGCCGCCGGTCAGCGCCTCCACGCCCAGGTCGTGGACGACACGGCCGAGGTCCACGTTCCGCGCCGACAGCCGCAGCGACAGCGCCGGCACCTTGCCCGACGCGTCCAGGCTGGCCTCGCCCTCCACCTGGCCGCCGGCCAGACCGGATTGCAGCGGCTTCACCACCAGCCGGCCGTCGCGCAGATGCATCTCGGCAACGGCGGCGTTCAGCGTCACGCCCGCCAAGGCCAACCGCGAGGCCCGCAGCGTCACGCCGGCATCCAGCGCCCGCAAGGGCGCCAACGCCAGCTTGTCGGCGGGGAACAGGCGGCCACCGCCATCCGCCTTCAGCCCCTTGGCCGTCAGCTTCTCGCCCGGCTTGGAGGCGGGGGTGGTGAAATCGGCCAGCGCCAGGGAATTGGCGCTCAGGGAACCGGTCAGATGGGGCCGGCCGGCTAGGGTGAGAGCCAACTCGCCGGCGGCATCGCTGCCGGCCAGGGTCGCCTTGATATCGGCCAGCTTCCAGCGTTCGCCGCCGCCACTCAGGGTTCCGGTCAGCTTGAGCGGCCCGATGGGGGGCACCTCGGTGCCGGTCAGACGCGACAGGCCGGCCAGGGTGTCGCTGTCCACCGCAAGCGCCAGTTCGACACCGCCCAGGCCCCGCACGTCCTTGATGGCGCCCCGGCCACTGACCAGCAGGGCATCGCGCCGGCCGGCGCTCACCTCCAGGTCGGTCAGGGCCAGTGCCCCCTGGCCGTCGGACAGACGCCCCGCCAGCTTGAACGGTCCCAGGGCCGGCGGCGCCTCGCCCGCCACCAGACCGGCAAACCGGACCACCTTGCCCAGTTCGTCGCCCTGCACCGCCAGGCGCAGATCCATGCCGCGCGCCGCCAGCGGATCGCCCACGCTGCCCTCTGCCCTGGCCACCATGCCGTCGAAGCTGCCTTGGGCCTGCAGGGACCACGGCTTGGCGGCATCCGCCGGCACGTCCACCCGCCCGCCCATCTCCAGCACGCGGCCGTCGGTATCGGCAACCACCTGCACCGCCAGCCGGCCAGCCACGTTCTGGTCGGCCTGCACGGCGATCTTGGGGATGTTGGCCTGCCGGGAAGAGCCGTTCCGTCCGTCACGCCAGAACAGCCGGGCATTCTTGATGCGCACCTCGCGCAGGGTCAGCCGCATGGCCGGCGCGCCATCCCTGGCGGCGGTCGACGCCGGTACGGCCGAGGCCAGCGACGGAGAGGCGAACGACCAGTTGCCCCGCCCGGCACGGTCGGTTTCCAGCAGGATGTCCGGCGAGAACACCACCAGCCGCTGAACCCGCACCTCGCGCTTGAGCAGCGGCAGCAGCGCCACCTCGGCCTCGATGCGCTCGATCTTGACCATCTCGGGGCGCGAACCGCCAGGGGCGTTGCCCAGGACCACACCGGTGGCGATGACGCGCGGGACCACGCCCAGGCGCAGTTCCAGCGGCCCGGCGATGGTGAGCGGCCGGCCGGTGGCGGCCTGCACCTGCTCGCTGATCAGGGCCTTGGCACGCTGGAAATCCATGGACTTGGCCGCGGCCACCAGCCCCACCGCCAGGGCGACGGCCAGCAGCGCGATCAGCTTGAGGGCGGCGCTCAGGCGCATTCCCGCCCCCCGCCAGCGAATCCAGCAGTTCCGGCAAGCCCTCGAAGCTGTCGATGACCACGCGGGCCCCCGATTGCCGCAGCTCGTCGATGGAATGATAGCCCCACGACACGCCCACCCCGGCGGCCCGGGCGGCCGAAGCCATCAGCATGTCATAGGCGGTGTCGCCGATCATGGCCATGCCGGCGGCCTCCACGCCGGTTTCGGCGGCGGCGCGCAGCAGCATGCCGGGATTGGGCTTGCCGGGATTGTCGTCGGCGGTCTGGATGGTGACGAAGCGGCCTTCCAGCCCGTGGTTGTGCAGCATGTTGTCGACGCCCCGGCGCGACTTGCCGGTGGCGAGGCCCAGCAGCCAGCCCTCGGCCTCCAACTGGTCCAGCACCTCGACCACGCCGGGGAACAGCGGCTCGACGGTGTCGGGCAGCAGGCGCAGGGCGCGGAAGGCATCCTTGTAATGCTCTGCCACCAGCCGATGCAGTTCCGGCGTCGCCCACGGCAGCAGGCTGGCGCAGGCTTCCACCAGGGACAGGCCGATGATCCGCCGCACCTGGGTGGGATCGGGCACGCCCAGCTCCATGCGCGACCATGCCTCGGTCATGGCGGTGACGATGTTGTGCTCGGAATCGATCAGGGTTCCGTCGACGTCGAAGACGGCGAGGCGCAAACGGGACATGAAGGATCGCCAGTTCTCGTGTTCAGGCTGGGCAGCTTACCCCATGCCCAGCCTTCAACCAACCGCCGAACGATGGCGAAACTATGGCGGAATACAGCCATGCCGACCTTCGCACTGTGCATGCTTCCGCAGTTGGGCTAAGGTGCCGCCGTCGTCACGTGGAGTTCGTCAGCAATGCGCTTTGGACCTCTTGCCCTCGCCCTTGTTCTTGCCGCCGCCGCCCAGCCGGCCCTGGCGCAGAACGTGCCGGACCAGCCCGCCCAGGCGCCGGCTGCCTCGCAAGATCCGGCGCAACGCTTCCAGGCCTACGTCACCAGCGATGGCTACAAGTCTTCGATCGGCCAACTGGCCATCATGGGCGACACCATCTCGGCGCCCGACTGCAAGGAGCACAAGCCGCAGGAGCGCGCCAGCATGACCATCTACGGGGCGCCCCATTTCGAGGCCGGCGTCCATCCGGTGAGCGGCCTGTGGGTGGACCGCATCAAGATGAACCGCTGCGGCGCCACCACCTTCCAGAACGTGCTGATCCAGGCCCAGAAGGACGGCCAGCCGCCGCGCATGGCGCTGATGATGCCGGGCAGCACCCAGAGCAACCCGCCCATGCAGAACCTGGTGATGAAGGACGTGCTGGAGGGGCTGGCCAAGAACAAGTGCACCGACCAGACCCAGATCGTCCCGGTGGACACCAAGCGCGACAAGGAAACCAAGCCGCTGAAGCTGGACAACAAGGGCATGATCGTCGAGGGCGCCTGGAAGGAAACCTGGACCTTCAAGGCCTGCGGCAAGACCGTCAACGCCACCGTCGATTTCACCAGCGACGGCAAGGGCGGCCTGAACCACAAGGTCAAGCTTTAGTTGGAGCGGTTGATCCAACGTGAAACGGCGGGCCTTGGCCCGCCGTTTTTCATTCCAGCTCGCTGAACGCGACGAACGGCTTGCCCGCGGCGTGCTCGTCGAAGCCGAAGAAGTCGAAGGACTTGGCGATGTGCTCGGACAGCGGCGCCTCCACCAGCAGTTCCTTGCCGGTGCGCGGGTGGGGCAGGCGCACGGCGCGGGCGTGCAGGTGCAGCTTGCGCGACACGCCGGTGCCGGCGATGAAGGCATCCGCCCCGCCATACTTGCCGTCGCCCAGGATGGGCGTGTCCAGCAGGGCACAATGGGCGCGCAGCTGGTGGGTACGGCCGGTACGCGGCTCCATCTCCAGCCAGGCGGCCCGCTTGAGGGCATTGTCCACCACCCGGTACCAGGTGACCGCCCGCTTGCCCTCGTCGTGGTCCACCGCCATCTTCTCGCCGGCGCGGCCGGGCAGCTTGGCCAGGGCGGCGTCGATGCGGCCCTGGCGGTGCTTGGGCACCCCCACCACCAGCGCCCAGTAGCACTTGCGCGCCGCCCGGCTTTTGAAGGCGGCGGCCAGCTTGGAGGCGGCATTGGCCGAGCGCCCCAGCAGCAGCACCCCCGAGGTGTCCTTGTCCAGGCGGTGCACCAGGCGCGGCCGGTCGGGCTTGTCGAATTGCAGGCAGTCCAGCCAGGCGTCGAGATGCTTGTCGGCCATGCCGGTGCCCCCTGCACGGCCAGCCCCGCCGGCTTGTTGAGCGCGATGACGTCGTCGTCCATGTAGAGGATGGCGTCCTTGAGCATGCGCGCGGTCTTGTCGTCCACCGGCGTCCGCTTGGGCGCCTCGGGCCGGGCCGACGCCTCGCCCGCCGCCGGCAGCGGCGGCACGCGGATCTCCTGCCCCGCTTCCAGGCGCTGGTTGGACTTGGCCCGCTTGCCCGCCACCCGCACCTGGCCGGTGCGCAGCCACTTCTCCAGCAGGCCGTGGCCTACGTCGGGGAAATGGCGCTTGAACCAGCGGTCCAGGCGGATATCGGCATCATCGGGGGAAACGGTCAGGGTCTGGACGGACATGTTTGTTCGCTGCAACGATTCGGAAGGGGATATTCACCACCAAGGCATCAAGACACCAAGGAAATAATGAGCCCCGGGAACCACGGCCGACTTCGGCCTCTCGGCGCCGCGGTGTCTTTATGGTGAACCACAAGCTTTCACCCCACCACCTGACGGACCGCCGCCATGGCGGCGAACAGGGCGCCCACCGACAGCGCCACCGACAGGCCCACGTACAGCGCCGCCACCGCCCAGGAGTGGCGTTCCACCAGCACCGCCACGTCCAGCGAGAAGGTGGAGAAGGTGGTGAAGCCGCCCAGGATGCCCACGGTCAGGAACACCTTGAGGTCCTGGCTGGGCTGCCAGGCCAGGGCGCCCAGTTCGGCCAGAACGCCCATGACCGCCGAGCCGAGGATGTTGACGAACAGCGTGCCCCAGGGAAACCCCATGCCCAGCCATTGGCCGAACAGGACCATGGACAGGTAGCGGGCGACGGAACCCAGGGCGCCGCCCAGGGCGACCCACAGAACGGAGGTGAAGGTAGTGGTCATGACGGCGCGCCCGGCGGTGGAATGCGCCCCCTTTCTGCCCCAGCCGGCCGCGTACGTCCAGCCCGTCAGCGTCCTGCGGCCAATTGCTGCTGTGGCAACGGCGTCACCACCACCAGGCCCGTGCCCTCGGCCAACAACCCCAGCGCCCGCGCCGCCGCCTCGGACAGGTCGATGCCGTCACCCCGTGCCGGACCGCGGTCGTTGATGCGGACCACCACGCGGCGGCCGTCGGTCCACCGCCGCACTTCGGCCTGGCTGCCCAACGGCAGGGTAGGGTGCGCCGCCGTCAAGGCACGGGGATCGAACCGCTCGCCGCTGGCGGTGGGCCGGCCGGCATAGCGCTTGCCGTACCAGGACGCCATCACCGGCCGTTCGAACAGCGCCTCCGCCCAGGCACTCGCGAAACTTCCACAAACAACAATAATTGCAACGAATATCGCCAATAGATTGGATCGCATTTTGGCCGCCACAGGACAGCCCATCCGCAACTAAACTATTACCAGGGAAGCGCGCTCAGCAATATTTTTTATTACTTATGTATTGACAGTAGAATCGGACTCAATTTGACGAATTATCGCCCTGCTTTTTCGCCCGCAACCGAGCCCAATATTCCAGCCGCTTGTTGATTTCACGCTCAAACCCCCGTTCCGGCGGATTGTAAAAGCGCTGCCGGTCCATGCCGTCCGGGAAGTAGTTCTGACCGGAAAAGCCCTCGGAGGTGTCGTGGTCGTACTGGTAGCCGTCGCTGTAGCCCAGTTGCTTCATCATCTTGGTGGGGGCGTTGAGGATGTGCATGGGCGGCATCAGGCTGCCGAACTGCTTGGCGGCACGCTTGGCGGCGCCGAATGCCTTGTAGGCGGCATTGGATTTGGGGGCGGTGCCCAGATAGATAACCAGTTGGGCGATGGCCAGGTCACCCTCGGGGCTGCCCAGGCGCTCGTACAGATCCCAGGCGGCGATGGCCTGGGTGAGCGCGCCGGGGTCGGCCAGCCCCACGTCCTCAACGGCGAAACGCGCCAGCCGGCGCAGCAGGTAGAGCGGATCCTCGCCGCCATCCAGCATGCGCGCCATCCAATAGAGCGCCGCGTCGGTATCCGAGCCGCGCAGGGATTTGTGCAAAGCACTGATCAGGTTGTAGTGGCCCTCGCGGTCCTTGTCGTAGGCCGGCGCCCGCTTCTGCACCACCTCGGCCAGCCCCGCCGCGTCCAGCACCGGCTCGGCCGGCAGGATGGACAGGGCCTCAATGAGGTTGAGCAGATAGCGGCCATCGCCATCGGCCAATGCCTTCAGCGCGGCCCGCGCATCCTCGGCCAGCGGCAGGGTGCGGCCGATGGCCGCCTCGGCGCGGGCGATCAGGGTGTCCAGCGCGCCGTCGTCCAACCGGCGCAGCACCAGCACCTGACAGCGCGACAGCAGCGCGCCGTTCAGCTCGAAGCTGGGATTCTCGGTGGTGGCGCCCACCAGCACCACCGTGCCGTTCTCCACATAGGGCAGGAAGCCGTCCTGCTGGGCGCGGTTGAAGCGGTGGATCTCGTCCACGAACAACAGGGTGCCCTGCCCCATCTCCTTGCGCTTGGCGGCGGCGTCGAACACCTTGCGCAGGTCGGCCACCCCGGAAAAGACCGCGCTCAGCGGCTCGAAATGCAGCCGGGTGCGCTCGGCCAGCAGGCGGGCGATGGTGGTCTTGCCGCAGCCCGGCGGCCCCCACAGGATGAACGAGGTCAGCCGCCCGGCCGCCAGCATGCGGCCCAGCGGCCCGGCCGGGCCGACCAGATGGTCCTGGCCGACCACCTCGTCCAGGCTCTGGGGCCGCAGGCGGTCAGCCAGCGGCCGGTCCTCGTCGCGTTCGAACAGGGTGCTCACCCGCCGACCTGCAAGCTCAAGGTTTCGCCGTCGCGATTGATGGTCACGCGCCACAGATCGCTCTTGGCCGCCAGTTGCGCCTTCGCCTCGGCCACCGTGGCGACGGCGCGCTCGTTGATGCGCAAGATGATGTCGCCCGGCTGGAATTGCAGCCGGTGGGCGATGGAACCGCGCTTGATGCGCAGCACCACCACCCCGGTGGACGAACTGGCCATGCCGGTTTCCTCGGCCAGGGCCGGGTTCAGGTTGGCGATGGTGGCGCCGGCGAAGGGATTGGCGCCGCCCACCTCGGCGGTATCGCGCGCCGGCACTTCCGGCGGGGCGATCAGGCGGACATCCGCGCTGCGCTCGGCGCCGTCGCGCAGGAAGGTCACCTTGGCATCGGCGCCGGGCGCCAGGGTGGCGAGACGGAAACGCATGCCCTCGGGGTCGTCCACCTCGCGGCCGTTGACCAGGGTGACCACGTCGCCCATCTTCAGCCCGGCCTTGGCCGCCGGCCCGTCCTTGGCGATGGCGTTGAGCAGCACGCCCACCGGGCGGGACAGCTTCATGGCCTGGGCCAGTTCGCTGGTCACCGCCTGGCCCGAGGCGCCCAGCCAGGGACGCACCACCTTGCCGGTCTGGGTGATGCCGGTCAGCACGCTTTTCACCAGGGCGCTGGGAATGGCGAAGCCGATGCCGTGCGAGGCGCCGTCCTTGGAATAGATGGCCGAGTTGATACCCACCAGCCGCCCGTTCATGTCCACCAGCGCGCCGCCGGAATTGCCGGGATTGATGGCGGCGTCGGTCTGGATGAACGAGCGGTAGTCGGTGATGCCGATATTGGTGCGCGCCAGCGCCGAGACGATGCCGCTGGTCACCGTCTGGCCGACGCCGAACGGATTGCCGATGGCGATGACCAGGTCGCCCACCTCGACGGCGTCGGAATCGCCCATGGTCAGCACCGGCAGCGCCTCGCGCCCCGAATCGATCTTCAGCACGGCCAAGTCGGTACGTTCGTCCGACCCCACGATGGCCGCCTCGAACTCGCGGCGGTCGGACAGCACCACGGTGACCTCGTCGGCGTCCTTGATGACGTGGTGGTTGGTGACCACGGTGCCGTCGGGGCTGACGATGACGCCCGAGCCCAGGCTGCGCTGCACCCGGTCCTGCACCGCGCCGGGGGGCAGCATCTCGCCGAAGAAACGGCGGAAGAACGGGTCGGCCAGCAAAGGCGAGGCCGCCGCCTTCACCACCCGCTTGGTGTAGATGTTGACCACCGCCGGGGCTGCCGCCTTCACCACCGGCGAGAACGATTGCTTGATCTGGTCGCGCGAGGCGGGCACCTGCTGCGCCAGCACCGGCGGCGCGGCCGCCACCAGCGGCAGGACCAGGATCATCAGGGCGAGCGCCCGGAACGCGGGAAAGCGCGACAGCCTCATGGGGGAACCTCGGCGGCACGAACGGAAGAGTCGGCTATACTATCGGTTCGCGGCCAAATCGTGGCAAGCCGCTGTTCATGCCCCTTCCGCCGAAAGGACACCCTCGCCCTCCAGCCCAAGCAGAAGGTCACGGCCGGCCACGCCGCCATCGCCGTCCAGGCGGCCCGCCACCACTTCGCCCATGGCGTCCACCAGCGCCCCCAGCCGGGCGAGCGGCACGGCGCCCCCGGCGGCCGAGCCTTCGAGCAGCCGGCAAAGGGCGTTGCCCAGGCGGGTCAGCAGCGGATAGCCGAAGGTACCGGCCTGGCCTTTCATGTTATGGGCGACGGCGAACAACTGCCGGCAGCGCTCCGGCGCCTCCGCCGGCCCGGCCTCCCGCAGGGCGTCCAGGGCGGCACGCAACGAGGCCATGTCGGCCTCCATCCAGCGGATGTAATCGGACGTCAGCGCCGCCAGGGCGGCTTCGGCGCGGGCGAGCGCGGCGGGGTCCAGCTCGAACTCGTCGGCGCCCGCCGCCATCAGGCCGCGCCTTGCGAGGCCGGCTCCCGCCGCAGAACCTGTTCCAGCAGGTGCGCGACGCGCTGGATCACCTCGATGGCGGAAATGGGCTTGGCGATGACGTCGTCGATGCCCGCCTCCCACGCCTGCTCGAGGACGGCGTGATGGGTGGACGCGGCCAGGGCCAGCACGGGGGTGCGGGCATCCACCAACTCGCCCCGGCGGATGCGATGCACGAACAGCACCGTCTCGGTGGTGTCGCCGGCGAAATCGGCGATGATGAGGTGCGGCGGCTTGTCCATCATCAACGGCACGGCGGCGGCGGGACTGCGCGCCTCGCGCACGTCCTTGATGGACAGCGCCCCCAGCAAGGTGGCGATCAGTCGCCGGATGTGGGCGTTGGCGTCCACCACCAGCACCCGCAAGTCTGTGAGATCGGTCAAGCCCTGCCCCCGCGTTCCGGCCGTTCTCGGCCCATTTTTGATTATCCGTTGACCTCTTATAACGTGGCTGGAGGACTGCGCACAACCGTCTGGGCGGGTAGCCGGGTTATGCCCAATGGGGCAGGACCATCAGGCGGCGGCCGGCAGGGTGACGGTGACCCGCAGGCCGCCCTCGGCCCGGTTGCGCGCCTCCACCGAACCGCCGATGGCGGCCACGTTGCGGCGCACGATCCACAGGCCGATGCCGAAATGGGGCGCGCCCGAGGGATCGCTGGCCGGCCGGTGCGAGACATAGCGCTCGAACATGCGCTCCAGCACCTCGGCAGGGGCGCCGGGGCCCTGGTCGTCGATGGTCATGACCACCCGATGGTCGCCGCGCGCTACCGTAACGGTGACGGCGCCCCCCTCGGGCGAGAACGACAGGGCGTTCTCCAGGATGTTCTCGATCACCGTCTCCATCATCTCGACGCTGGCACGCACCACGCAGCCGGGGATGACGCGGCGCTCGATGGTAATGGCGCGGTCGGCGGTGGTCTCGTCATACGAGTCCAGCAGCGCCCCCACCAGCCGGGACAAATCCACCGCCTGGCGGGGCGGCGTGACCAGCTCGGCATTGACCTGGTCGAGCCGGCGCGACGCAGCCACCAGGGCGTCCAGCCGTTCCAGCGACGCCTCGATGACCTGCAGCGAGCGCCCGGCGCCGTCATTGGCGGACACCATGCGCTTCAGCGGCTCCACCGCCTGGGCGATGGTGGCGATGGGGGTCTTGAAGGCGTGGGCGTTCTCCTCGGCGGCGAAACGGAAGGCCTCGGCGGTGGAGCGCAGGTTGGACACCATCTGGTCCAGTTCGCGGGCCACGCCGTCCAGTTCGGGGATACGGTTGGCCTTGACGAAGGGACGCGAGGCGGGAAAGCCCTCGGCCACCCGCCGGGCCTCGCGGCCGAACCGGCGCAGCGCCAGCCACAGCCCGCCGAACACGGTCAGCACCAGCACCATCAGCAGGGCGTAGACGCCAGCCGCCATGCGCACCTCTGGGCTGTTCCAGTAGGGGCGGTCGAGGAACGACCCGGCTTCGCCCTGGGCGCTCTGCGAGGTCACCACCGACCAGCAGCCGGCCGCCGTGGTGAAGGGCACGATGGAGGTCAGCACCTCCTCGGCGCCGGTGGCGCTGGAATAGTGCAGGTCGAGGGCGTGGCCGCCGGCACAGGTATCCGGCACGGCACGGATGATCCCGGCGGCGGCCAGGCGCTCGCGTTCGGCGTCGACGGCGTCCGCCGCCAAAGGCGGCACCGCCGCCACCAGGAAGACGGGGCCGGGATTGCCCTCGGCCAGGATGGGGCGGAACAGCAGCCGGACGTTGACACCGGCGGGATCAAGCTCGTCCAGCACCCTGCGGGTTTCCACCACCGAGGGCGCCTTGATGCGGGTCAACCCCAAGGCGAGCCCGCGGGCGATGAGTTGGCCTTCCACCTGCAGACGGGCCAGCAGCACATCGCGCTTGATGCTCTCGGCGGCGGAAAATTCCCCGTACAGGAAGACCGGCACCGCCGCGAAGGCACCCACCACCAACACCAGCCGCGCCGCCAGCGAGCGGGCGGCGCGGCTGAATCCATCAGACATCGAACTCTGTCTTCCAGCGATAGCCGAAGCCGGCGTAGTTGCCGATCATGTCGAAATTGGCATCGGTGTCGCGGAACTTCTGCCGGATGCGCTTGACGAAGGTGCGGACATTGGCGCGGAAGCCCTCGGGCCCCGCCCCGGCCAGGAAGCCGGCACCATGCACCAGATCATAGATGTCGCGGTAGGGGACGTCCTCGCCGGCCTTTTCCAACAGCAGGGCGACGATCTTGAACTCGGTCAGCGTCAGCTCGACCGGCTTGTCGGCCCAGGTCGCCCGGCTGGTCTTCAGCTTCAGGGTCAGCGGACCGCGCACCACGGTGTCGGCCTCGTTGCTGTTGGCCGCCCCGCGCGCCTTGGCCCCATCCAGGATCAGGCCGATGCGCTTTTCCAGGATGGAGAAGCTGCGGCTCTTCTCGACGAAGTCCACCGCGCCGGTGGCCAGCGCCGCCTCTTCATAGATCTGATCGGTCAGCGCCGTCAGGAAGATGGCCGGGACGTCCAGATTGGCCGCCCGGATGCGCTTGAGCACCTCGATACCGTTCATCTCGGGCATGCGCCAGTCCAGGATGACCAGGCTGGGCTGCTCGGGGGCCGCCAAAAGGTGGTCCAGCGCCAGGGCGCCGCGGGCGAAATCGCGCACCTGATAGCCGGCATCCGCCAGATTGCGCCCCAGCGACTCACGAAACAGATCGTCGTCGTCTACCAGGACAACCGCCGTCGCCATAGGAACTCCTCCGCATTCAAGAACATCTCGCCCATCCATAGTCCACCCGCCATTAAAACCCGGTTAGTTTGCCGACACCCACTGGCCATCCGACCGGCGGCACATTGTGCCGGAAGTATGGTCCAGACGGCCGGCCAAGCTGAGACTGGCGCGCCAATCGCGGCAGTGGACCTCCCCCACCATATATGTGCGCTCAGCGGCTATCCGAAAGAGTTCGCCCGCCTCGCCCACCCAGGCGATGGAGCGGCTGTCGGGCAGGGCCTCCAGCGCGCCCCACACGCATTCGCGGTCGGTGGCGTCCATCGCCCGGCCGACCGCGCCGGGCAAGGCCACGGCACGAGCAGAAGCGCCCTCCAGCAGGGCACGGTCGCAGGTGCCGCGGTTGAAACCGAAGGGCAGCCCGCGGGCGACGGGAATGGCCGCCGCCCCCTCGGCCGCCGCCACCGCCGCCCCCACGGGCGGGGGCGGCAAGGCGTAGACGACATCGCCGCCATCCCCGTCGGAGCGGTGGAAACGCTCGCGCACCGGCCAGGCGCCGCTCCACGACGGCGGGTCGGCCGCCAGTGGTCCGGCGGGCAGCGACAACAGGATCATCAGGCAGGCGGTGGACAGGCGGGAGGAGAAGGCGGCCATGGCGGCACCTTTGGGGTAAGGCAGGAATTATTTCGATTTGGAGGATGAACCACCGGTCAGAGCACCCACGGCGGCACCGCCGGCACCACCGATCAGCGCGCCGGTCACCAGCGAACCGCCGACCAGGGCACCCACCGCAGCACCGCCGGCGGCACCGATGGCGCCGCCCGACAGGGCACGCTGCTGCTGGTTCGTCATGTGGTCGCAGCCGGCAACGAGGACGCAAATGGCAATGGCGGTGACAATGGAAGCGTTACGCATGGCTACTTAAGTCCTTCTTAACACCATTATGTAGCCTTATTGAAAAACACTTGTGCAGCGTTGGCAATTACATCATGGTCATATCCCACAGCTTGTCACCGCAAGACATTATTTTGCCACCATTTGACACAACAATGTCACAGCTGGCCGTCCGGTTGATTGTTTCAGACGGATGGTGTCCGGCATTCTTCCGATGAAACGGCTAAACCAGATGCAGTCCGTCGCCATGATCAAGCTCCGCCTGAAGCCTTTCGCCCTGCCGTCGCTGATGGTGCTGGCGCTGTCCCTGTCTGCCTGCGCCGGGCTGGAGGATACTCCCCGCCGGCCAAGCCGGCCCCGGCGATTCCGGCCAGCGGCCCTTCGATTCAGGTCCCACCGCCCCGCCCTTCGGCCAAAGCGCCGCAGGAGCTGAAGGCCCTGCGACCGCCACCCCGTCCGGCACCCGAGCGCGAAGCGGCGGCAACCGTGGCGCCTGCGGGCGCCCCCAAGCTGGTGGGCCTGTCCGAGGACGAGACCGTGGGCCTGTTGGGCCGCCCGGCCGAGGAGAGCGCGGCGCCGCCCGGCAAGATCTGGGTCTACAAGGCCACCGGCTGCGAGCTGTCGGTGCATCTGTTCCCAGACATGGACAAGGGCGGCTTCTATGCCCTGGATTATTCCGCCGCCGACGGCGGCCGGGACCAGTGCCTGGGCAAGGTGGCGGGCGAGGCGCGCAAGCGCGGCGGCGCCCTGGTGGAGGCCGCCCCGCGGCCGAGCTGACACCACCGCGCCCCCTTGTGCCAAAAGCCGGCGTGGCCGATGATCCGGTGGCAACCATCGGAGGAAGGGCCATGCTGAAACGCCTGCTGTCGGCCGGAGCGGCGGCCCTGGCCGCCCTGGGGGCCGCCTGCGAGGACGGTCCCGCCACCCTGGCCGGCACGTGGCGGAGCCCGGCGGCGTGGAGCTCCATGATCTACGCCACCAGCGCCGGCCCCATGCTGGTCGAGGTGCACGGCGATCCTTTCGGCCTGGACGCCGCCGGCTTCCGTGCCGCCGTCGCCCAGGCCATGACCAACCAGATCATCGGGCGGCCGACCGCCTTCACCGCCGATCCGCAGCAGGCGCCCCAGCCCCGCTTCCGGGTGGCGCTGGCCTTCGACCCGCCGGCCGACGCCGATGCCCGCCAGTTGTGTCAGGGCCCCATCGCCACCGCTGCCGCCCGGCAGGAGCGCGTGACCGTGCTGGGCGCCTTCTGCGACGGCGCCACCCTACTGGCCTCGGTGCGCGGCTGGGTGGCCAAGGTCGAGGGACCTGACGACCGCCGCTTCCTCCAGCTCATCGGCCAGCTCACCCGCGAGCTTTTCGGCAATCCGCCGTAACCCGATGGCGGGCTATGCGCCGCCCGCCGGCACGGCGCCAAGGTGATCCTCGCACAACGCGGCGATAGCGTCCTTGGCGGCCAGGTAGGCGGGGCGGGTATGCCGGGTGATCTGTTCGGCGACGGCGGCGAAATCGCCGCGCCGGGCGTGCTCCTCGGCGAGGGCGCGTTGGTGCCGGTAGGTGGCGAGGGCCTCGCGGAAGCGATGGGCCGAAGCGGTGGCGGCGGCCGCCGCCGCATGGTCTCGCCACAGGGCCTCGATTTGCGCATCGAGCTGACCAAGCCGACCGATGCAGGGCTCCGCTTCGGCGACCGTGCGGGCGTTCATCATCAGGATGTTGTTCAGCCGCATTTCCTCGATGGCTTCCTGGATGCCGCGCAGCGGCGGCTTGGCGGGGACAAGGGCGTCGGCGCCGTGCTTGATGCGGCCGATGGTGTCGATGACGCCGCGCAGGGCGTTGTTGCACTGCTGCACGGTGCCCGTGCCGGCCCCCAGCGAGTGGTCGAGGCTCGCCAGTTCCGCCAGGATCTGCGCCGACAGCTCGCCCTGGCTTTCGGTTTCGGCGCTGATCCGCTGGGTCGCGGCCATGGCCTCGGTAACCTTGTCCATGATGCCGCGAAAGGTTTCCGCCGCCCGGTTCGACAATTCGACGCTGTCCTGGGCCCGGGCCCGGGCGGCGTGCATGGCCTCGTCCAGCGAACGCGTGCTGGCGACGATGCGGTCGGTCATGGCGCCGATCTCCAGGGTCGCCTCGCGGGTGCGCTTGGCCAATCCCCTCACCTCGTCGGCAACCACCGCGAAACCGCGCCCCAACTCGCCCGCCCGCGCCGCCTCGATGGCAGCGTTCATCGCCAGCAGATTGGTCTGGCTGGCGATCCGTTGGATGATGTGGACGATACCGACGATCTCCAGCGACGCTTCCGCCACCTGGGCGAATTCCTGCGCCGCGCCTTCGATGGCGCGCGCAACGGCGCCGACCGTATCGGCGGCGTCGTCCACATAGCCCGCCCCCTGCCGCGACAGCGTCATCGTCTCCGCCACCGTCGCCGTGCAGGTCGCCACCTGGCCGGCCGAGTCGTCCAGGCTTTGACTGAACCCCTGCGACGACCGCCGCACCCGTTCCATGATGGCGGATTGCTCGGCGGTCGCCGCCATCACCTTGGTGAATTGCGACGCCAGGGTGGCGCTATCCACCACCAGGCTCAGGCAGGTGCCGTCGAGCGTCTGCAGCAGCCCCTCGGGCCCTGCGGCGGCCCCGAGGCCGGGGACAGGGGACGGGGAAGCGGGAATGGTCATCGGCCCACCTTGGTCCTGACGGTTGAACGGTGCCTCGATGAGTGACGGTAGGGCGTCGGACCGCGATCGTCAAATAAATAGCGTTTTAGATACACATTATCGTTTTATCCGCCAAACGCCTGGCGAGGACGCAGTACCAGACGTTCCGCGCCAAGGCTCGCCGAGCGACGCCGGTGGCTATCGCCCGCCAGAGCAATTCCGGCTTCGACGGAATTGCGATAAGCCCGCGCGGCGCCTGAGCGGGGCCGGTACGGCCCAAGCGTGACTCGGCTGCCGGGTTTGTGGTATCATTGCCATGATCCGTCGAAGGGAGACGATCATGGAGATCGCTGCTGCGGCCGAAATGGCCATGGCCGTAAACCGGGCAGAGTTCGTACAGAACCTGTCCATCCAGATGGCGAAGCAGACGCTGCAACAGGACGCGGCGGTGCTGCAGATCGTCGCTGCGGCCACCCAGCCGGCGGCTCAAGCATCGTCCCCGCCGCCAGTCAGCGGCCCCGGCCAGGTGCTCAACATCACCGTCTGAGCCGGCCGAACGACGTGATCCTCCGACGGGCGCCCCATACGGGCGCCCGTTGCAGTTTGGGGCGGATGATTGGCGCCCCTATGGGTGGATGCGGCGCGCGGCTATTCAGCCCCCCCCTTCTCATCTTGGGGAGGCCAGCCGACGAAAGATCCCCGCCGTGTCAGCATCGGTAACGCCCTGCCAGGATGAGATCCCTCGCTTTGCTCGGGATGACAATCTCCGGATTTTTCCGCTGCCGTGCCGCAGCAACGGGGCCAAAGAAAAAGGGCGCCTCCTTGCGGAGACGCCCTTTCGCAGACCCTGCGGCCGAGGAGATTACTCCTCGTCCTCGTCCTTCTTCTCGGCGGTCGGGCCGGAATCCAGGCCCTTGGCGGCCGGGTCGCGGTCGACCAGCTCGATGAAGGCCATGGGGGCCGCGTCACCGTAGCGGAAGCCCGCCTTCAGCACGCGGGTGTAGCCGCCGTTGCGGTCCTTGTAGCGCTCGGCGATGACCGAGAACAGCTTGGCCACCACGGCGTCGTCGCGCAGGATGGCGAAGGCGCGGCGGCGGTCATGCAGGGTGCCGGACTTGCCCAGGGAGATGATCTTCTCAGCGATCGGACGCAGGTCCTTGGCCTTGGGCAGGGTGGTCTTGATCTGCTCGTGCTTGATCAGCGCATTGACCATGTTGGCGAACATCGCCTTGCGATGGGCGCTGGTGCGGTTCAGCTTGCGGCCGGACATTCCGTGACGCATGGATCACTCCTCTGGCTTGGTCTCGCGGCGCGAGGACCGATTGAACTCCCCGAACGCCCCCTTGTGGAGTACGTCAGGGTCGGGCCGTCATGGCCCTGGGGAAACGTTCTCTCTAAACCGTCATCCCCGGGCTTGACCCGGGGATCCATGGATGGCCGGGTCAAGCCCGGCCATGACGGCGTTCAGAAACCGAGGATCAGTAAGGTTCCTCGAGCTTCTTGGCCAACTCCTCGATGTTCTCCGGCGGCCAGTTGGGGATCTCCATGCCGAGATGGAGGCCCATCTGCGACAGGACTTCCTTGATCTCGTTCAGAGACTTGCGGCCGAAGTTCGGGGTGCGCAGCATCTCGGCCTCGGTCTTCTGGACCAGGTCGCCGATGTAGATGATGTTGTCGTTCTTGAGGCAGTTGGCCGAACGGACCGACAGCTCGAGCTCGTCAACCTTGCGCAGCAGGTTCTTGTTGAACGGCAGCTCGTCCTTCTTCTCTTCCTCGACCACCTGGGTCGGTTCTTCGAAGTTGATGAACAGCTGCAGCTGGTCCTGCAGGATGCGGGCGGCCAAGGCCACCGCATCGTCCGGGGTGACGGCGCCGTTGGTCTCGACCACCATGGACAGCTTGTCGTAGTCGGTGACCTGGCCGACGCGGGTGTTCTCGACCTTGTAGGCGACCTTCTTCACCGGCGAGAAGATGGCGTCGATCGGGATCAGGCCGATCGGCGAATCCTCGGGGCGGTTCTGCGACGCCGGGACATAGCCCTTGCCGGTCTCGACGGTGAACTCCACATTGAGCTTGGCGCCCTCGTCCAGGGTGCACAGCACCAGGTCGGGGTCCATGATCTCAATGTCGTGTCCAGCCTCGATCATGCCGGCCTTGACCTCGCCGGGGCCGGTGGCGCGCAGGTGCATGCGCTTCGGCCCCTCGCCATGCATGCGCAGGCCGAGGTTCTTGACGTTGAGGATGATGTCGGTGACGTCCTCACGCACGCCGGGGATGGAGGAGAACTCGTGGAGCACGCCCTCGATCTGGATGGCGGTGACGGCGGCGCCCTGCAGCGACGACAGCAGCACGCGACGCAGGGAATTGCCCAGCGTCATGCCGAAGCCGCGTTCCAGCGGCTCGGCCACCACGGTAGCGGAACGGGACGGATCAGCCCCGGCCTCGACCTGAAGCTTCGAGGGCTTGATGAGTTCCTGCCAGTTTTTCTGAATCACGAGCGTGACCTCATGCTAGGAACGATACATGGTCCTTGAACGGCACGGCCGCCGACCTCCCGGCAACGGGAGGCGGCGGCAACGCCCCATATCGGACCTTTCCGATCAGACGCGACGGCGCTTGCGCGGACGGCAGCCGTTGTGCGGGATCGGGGTGACGTCGCGGATCGACGTGATGGCGAAGCCCACGGCCTGGAGGGCGCGCAGAGCGCTCTCACGGCCGGCGCCCGGACCCTTCACCTCGACCTCGAGGGTGCGCATGCCATGCTCCATCGCCTTGCGGCCGGCGTCTTCCGCAGCCACCTGGGCGGCGTAGGGGGTCGACTTGCGCGACCCCTTGAAGCCCTGCATGCCCGAGGACGACCACGAGATGGTGTTGCCCTGGGCATCGGTGATGGTGATCATGGTGTTGTTGAACGTGGCGTTCACATGCGCCACGCCCGAGGTGATGTTCTTGCGCTCGCGGCGGCGAGGGCGCGCGGCAGCAGCAGGCTTAGCCATCTGAGGTGATCCTTACTTCGTCGCTTTCTTCTTACCGGCGATCGGCTTGGCCGGGCCCTTGCGGGTGCGCGCGTTGGTGTGCGTGCGCTGGCCGCGAACCGGCAAGCCGCGGCGATGACGCAGACCGCGATAGCAGCCCAGGTCCATCAACCGCTTGATGTTCATGGCGACCTGACGGCGCAGATCACCCTCGACCTGATAGTCGCGGTCGATGAGCTCGCGGATCTTCAGGACCTCGTCGTCGGTCAGCTGGTTGACCCGACGCTCGTCCGGAATGGCCAGCGCGGTGCAGATTTCAGCCGCCTTGGCACGACCGATGCCATGGATATAGGTCAGCGCGATAAGCACGCGCTTGTTGGTCGGAATATTGACGCCAGCGATACGGGCCAAAGCTGGTTACTCCTTCAAACGATCAAAGGGAGGACTTTTGCTCCATCCCCCGCTTGTCCACCCGGCATGGGCTCATCCCAGAGGCCGGAATTCAAACAACACCACATCGGGCCTCGCCCGACATGGGGGAAACCGAAGGTGCGCGATTATAGGGTGAATCGAGGAAGAGTCAACGTAAAGACTCTTCCTCGTCCGCCCTCAGCCCACCAGGGCGTCGCCGAGGATACTCTCGAGCGATTTGGTCACGTCCGCGATGTCCTGGGTGCCGTCCACCAGATGGTAGTTGCCCTTGCCCTGGTAATAGGGAATGAGCGGCGCCGTCTGGGCGTGATAGGCGGCCAGGCGCTTCTCCACGGTCTCGGCATTGTCGTCGGCGCGGCGGGTGAACTCGGTGCCGCCGCAGGCGTCGCAGATACCGTCCTTGGCCGGACGCTGGAACTTGTCATGGTAGCCGGCGCCGCACTTGGCGCAGGTGAAGCGGCCGGTGATGCGCTCGATGATCGGGGCGTCGGGGACGCGGATTTCGATGGCGAAATCGAGCTTCTTGCCCTTCTTCGCCATCATGGCATCCAGCGCCTCAGCCTGGGCCACGGTGCGGGGGAAACCGTCGAAAATGACGCCATTCTTGGTGTCGGGAGCGTCCAGGCGGTCGTCGATGATGGCGATGACGATGTCGTCGGACACCAACTGGCCGGCGTCCATCACCGCCTTGGCCTTCTTGCCCACCTCGGAGCCCGAGGCGACGGCGGCGCGCAGCATGTCGCCGGTGGACAGCTGGATCAGGCCGTACTTGTCCATCAGACGCTTGGCCTGGGTACCCTTGCCGCCGCCCGGCGGCCCCAACAGAACCAGATTCATCTTCTTGTTCTCCCCTTCGCCGGCACGGCCGATCAGCCGCGGCGGCCTCTGAGCCGGGACTTCTTGATGAGTCCCTCGTATTGATGGGCCAGCAGGTGCGACTGGATCTGGGCCACGGTATCCATGGTCACCGTCACCACGATCAGCAAGCTGGTGCCGCCAAAGTAGAAGGGCACCGACCACTTGGCAATCAGCACTTCCGGCAGAATGGACAGGCCGACCAGGTAGGCGGCACCCACGACGGTCAGGCGGGTCAGCACGTAATCGAGGTAGTCGGCGGTATTCTTGCCGGGGCGGATGCCGGGGATGAAGCCGCCGTACTTCTTCAGGTTCTCGGCGGTGTCGGCCGGGTTGAAGACCACCGCCGTGTAGAAGAAGGCGAAGAAGATGATCAGGCCGGCGTAGAGCGCCAGGTACAGCGGATGGCCGCGGCCCATCAGCGCGGTGAAGGTGCCCAGCCATTCGGGGCCGCCCTGGGCGGCGAACTGGGCCACGGTCACCGGCATCAGCAGCAGGGAGCTGGCGAAGATCGGCGGGATGACGCCCGAGGTGTTGATCTTCAGCGGCAGATGCGACGACTCGCCGCCGTACATCTTGTTGCCCACCTGGCGCTTGGGATATTGCACGATCAGGCGGCGCTGGGCGCGTTCCATGAACACGATGAAGGCGATGGCGCCCACCGACAGCACCAGCAGCAGCATGATCACCAGCACCGGCAGGGCGCCGGTGCGGCCCAGCTCCAGGGTGGCGGCCAAGGCGTGCGGCAACTGCGCGACGATACCGGCGAAGATGATCAGCGAGGTGCCCTGGCCGATGCCGCGGGCGGTGATCTGCTCGCCCAGCCACATCAGGAACAGGGTGCCGCCGGTCAGCGTCACCACGGTGGTGAACTGGAACAGCACCGGGCTTTCCATCATCACCGCCGGGCCGGTGGAACCGCTCATGCCCAGCAGGCCGGCGGCGATGCCGTAGGACTGGAAGATGGCGATCAGCACCGTCAGGTAACGGGTGTACTGATTGATCTTCTTGCGGCCCGACTCGCCTTCCTTCTTGATCTGCTCCAGCGACGGCACCACGGTGGTCATCAGCTGCAGGATGATGGACGCCGAGATGTAGGGCATGATGTTGAGCGCGAAGATGGTCATGCGCTGCAACGCGCCGCCGGCCAGCATGTCGAACATGCCCAGCAGGCCGCCGCCGGACTGGCGGAACAGGTCGGCCATCACATGGGGATCGACGCCCGGGATCGGAATCCAGGTGCCCAGGCGGTAGACCACCAGGGCGGCGACAGTGAACCAAATCCGCTTCTTGAGGTCGGTCGCCTTGGCCAGGACGCCAAAGTTCAGGTTCGCGGCAAGCTGCTCGGCAGCAGAGGCCATGCCCTTCTCCAAGAAAGAAAGTGCGTTGCGCTGGTATTCCGATTCCGGCGCCCCCGCCCCGCTCGCCGCGGGAAAGGCACCGTCACCGGAATGGGGACACCAGCTTTTAAAGCAATTACGGCGTGGCGCCAACCCATGACCGCAAGGTCAGGGGGCAGCGCCACGCACGCAATGGAAAGAACCGGATCAGCCTTCGGCGGCGACGGCGGCTTCCGCCACCTTCACCGAACCACCCAGCTTCTCGACGGCCTCGATGGCGGCCTTGGACGCACCGGCGACCTCGATGGTCACCTTGGTCTTCAGCTCGCCGCGCGCAAGGAGGCGAACCCCATCGCGCACGTTGCCAACCAGGCCGGCGGCCTTGAGGGCGGCGGCGTCGATGGTCTTGCCGGCATCGACCTTGCCCGCCTCGATGGCGGCCTGCAGTCGGCCCAGGTTGACCTCGACGAATTCCAGGGCGAACGGCTTGTTGAAGCCGCGCTTGGGCAGACGGCGGTAGATGGGCATCTGACCGCCTTCGAAACCGTGCAGCGCCACGCCGGTGCGCGAGCCCTGGCCCTTGACGCCACGGCCCGAGGTCTTGCCCTTGCCGGAACCGATACCACGACCGACGCGCTTCGCCTTGTAGCGGGCGCCGTCGTTGTCACGAAGATCGTTGAGCTTCGTCATCTTCTTCTTCCTCGTTGCCGGCCCCCGCCCTTCCCGGGGCGGGGGCCGGTCGGAGTATTACTCCTCGACCCGAACCAGGTGCTTGACCTTGCTGATCATGCCGCGCACGGCCGGAGTGTCCTCCAGGGTGCTGGTGCGGCGGATCTTGTTCAGGCCCAGGCCGATCAGGGTGGCGCGCTGGTCCTCAGGACGGCCGATGGGGCTCGCGACCTGAGTGACGGTGACGGTCTTCTTGTCAGCCATCGTCATGGTCCTCCGTTACGCCACGGCAGCCGCGGCGGCGGCGCCGTCGCGACGACCGATGATGTCGCCGACCTTCTTGCCGCGCTTGGCCGCGATGGAGCGGGGAGAGTTGAGGCTCTCCAGAGCGGCGAAGGTCGCCTTGATCATGTTGTGCGGGTTGGAGGTGCCCAAGCACTTGGCCACCACGTCGGCCACGCCAACGGTCTCGAACACGGCGCGCATGGGGCCGCCGGCGATGATGCCGGTGCCGGGCGGGGCGGCGCGCAGGACGACGCGGCCGGCACCGAAGTGACCGTTGACGTCGTGATGCAGGGTGCGGCCCTCGCGGAGCGGCACCTTGATCATGTTGCGCTTGGCCTGCTCGGTGGCCTTGCGGATGGCCTCGGGGACCTCGCGGGCCTTGCCGGAGCCGTAGCCGACGCGGCCCTTGCCGTCGCCGACCACCACCAGGGCGGCGAAGGCGAAGCGACGGCCACCCTTGACCACCTTGGCGACGCGGTTGATGTGGACCAGCTTGTCGACGAACTCGGACTCCTCGCGCTCGGCGCGCGGAGCCTCGGAGCCACGACCGCGTGGAGCCCGGCCCTCGCCGTCACCACCGCGGCCACGGCCGCGGCGCTGCTCGGTGCTGTCTCCACCACGATCGGGATTGGGAGTACGTGCCATATTCTCGTTCCCTTAGAAAGACAGGCCGCCTTCGCGGGCCGCATCGGCCAGGGCCTTGACCCGGCCGTGATAGATGTAGCCACCGCGATCGAACACCACCTCGGTGATGCCGGCCGCCTTGGCCCGCTCGGCGATCAGCTTGCCAACCGCAGCGGCAGCTGCGATGTCGGCGCCGGTCTTCAGGCTGCCCTTGAGATCCGCCTCCATGGTGGAGGCCGACGCCAGGGTCTTGCCCTGGGCGTCGTCGATCAGCTGGACATAGATGTGCTTGCTGGAGCGGAAGACAGACAGGCGCACACGGCCACCCGACTTCTTCGCGATGCTTGCACGGGCGCGCCGCTTGCGGCGCTCGAAAAGTTCCTTCGGCGTCATCATGGCGGTGCCCCTTACTTCTTCTTGCCTTCCTTGCGGAGGATGGTTTCCGTCTCGTACTTGACGCCCTTGCCCTTGTAGGGCTCGGGGCCACGGAACGCACGGATCTCCGCAGCGATCTGGCCAACCAGCTGCTTGTCGCGGCCGGTGATGGAGATCGAGGTGGGCTTATCGCACTTCATGCTCACATCGGCCGGGATCGGATAGTCGATGTCGTGGGAGTAGCCGAGCTGCAGCTTGAGGGTCTTGCCCTCGACCGCGGCGCGGTAACCGACACCGTTGATCTCCAGGTTGATGGTGAAGCCTTCGTTGACGCCCTTGACCACGTTGTTGATGAGGGCACGGGTGGTGCCCCACATCATGCGGGCGCTCTTGGTTTCAGACTTGGGCTTCACCCAAATCTTGTCACCTTCGATGGTGGTCTCGACGTCATCGGTCAGCGGCATGCGGGACTCGCCCAGCTTGCCCTTGGCGATGAATTCGGCGCCGACGATCTGGACGGAAACTCCAGACGGCACCGGCACGGGATATTTGCCGACTCGCGACATCTGTCAGTTCCTCCTTAGAACACCTGGCAGAGAACCTCGCCGCCCACATTCGCGGTGCGGGCCTCGGCATCGCTCATCACGCCACGCGGGGTGGACAGGATGGAGATGCCCAGACCATTCGCCACGCGGGGCAGGTCGGCGATCTTGGAATAGACACGGCGGCCCGGCTTGGACACGCGGGAGATCTCGGAGATCACCGGCTTGCCCTCGTGATACTTGAGCTCGATGGTGAGCTCGGTCACGCCGGAACGGACGTCGGCCTTGGAATAGCCGCGGATGTAGCCTTCGCGCTTGAGCACTTCCAGCACGTTCATCCGCAGGCCCGAGGCCGGCGAGGTGATGGTGGACTTGTTCGCCCGCTGGCCGTTGCGGATGCGGGCGAGCATATCGCCGAGCGGATCGGTCATGGACATTGTCGAATGCCTCCCTTACCGAGCTCGACTTGACCAGGCCAGGAACCTGGCCCAGGTTGCCGAGCTCGCGGAGCTTGTTACGGCAGAGCTTGAACTTGCGGTAGTTACCGCGCGGACGGCCGGTGAGTTCGCAGCGCAGACGGATGCGATTCTTGGCCGAGTTGCGCGGCACTTCCGCCAGCTTCAAGGCAGCCTCGAAGCGTTCCTCGGGAGAGGTTTCGCGGTTCATGATGATCGCCTTCAGGCGAGCGCGCTTGGCCGCATAGCGGTTCGCCAGGGCGGCGCGCTTCTTGTTCTTCTCGACGGAGCTGGTCTTAGCCATTGCGAGATTTCTCCATTAGCTCGCGAACGGCATGTCGAAGCCCTTGAGAAGCGCCTTGGCTTCCGCGTCGGACTTGGCCGTCGTGACGAAAATGATGTCCATGCCCCGGGTGGCATCAACCTTGTCGTAGTTGATCTCCGGGAACACGAGCTGCTCCTTCATGCCGAGGGCGTAGTTGCCCCGGCCGTCGAAGCTCTTGCCGGGCACGCCGCGGAAGTCGCGGACGCGCGGCAGCGCAATGTTGATCAGGCGGTCGAGGAACTCGTACATGCGGTCGGCACGCAGGGTCACCTTGCAGCCGACGACCTGACCCTCGCGCAGCTTGAACTGGGCGATGGACTTCTTGGCCTTGGTGGCCACCGGCTTCTGGCCGGAAATCAGGGTCAGCTCGGCCAGCGCGGCCTCGATCTTCTTGGCATCCTGGGCGGCTTCACCGACGCCCATGTTGATGACGATCTTCTCGAGCTTTGGCACCTGCATGGGGTTCGCGTAGGCGAACTCCTGCTGCAGGGCGGGCCGGACCTTCTCTTGGTAATGCTTACGCAAACGCGCGGTCATGTGTCCCTCTCCCCTTACCGGTCGATGACTTCGCCGGACCGCTTGGCGACGCGGACCTTGCGACCGTCTTCGAGGACCTTCACGCCGACGCGGGTCGGCTTGTTGTCCTTGGGATCGACGTGGGCGACGTTGGAAACGTGAATGGCAGCTTCCTGCTCGACGATGCCACCAGCATTGGCGGCAGTCGGCTTCTGGTGCTTCTTCACCTTGTTGACGCCCTGGACGACGACGCGCTCTTCGCGCGGGTAGGCGGCGATGACCTCGCCGGTCTTACCCTTGTCCTTGCCGGCGATCACGATGACGCGATCGCCCTTCTTCACGTTGAGACCGGCCATTAGAGCACCTCCGGAGCCAGCGAGATGATCTTCATGAACTTCTTGGCGCGAAGCTCACGGGTCACCGGCCCGAAGATACGGGTGCCGATGGGCTCGTTCTGCTTGTTGATGAGCACGGCCGCATTGGTGTCGAAGCGGATCGCGGTGCCATCGGGACGGCGGATTTCCTTGGCGGTGCGGACGATGACGGCGCGATGCACGTCACCCTTCTTCACGCGGCCGCGCGGAATGGCCTCCTTGATGGAGACGACGATGATGTCGCCCACATTGGCAATGGTACGGTGCGAACCGCCCAGAACCTTGATGCACTGAACCCGGCGGGCACCCGAATTATCGGCGACGTCCAGGTTGGACTGCATCTGGATCATGTCGAGTTTCCTTTTCTAGATCGATATCGTCGATCGGGCCCTTAGGCCGTCTCGACGATCACTTCCCAGGTCTTGGTCTTCGAGATGGGACGGCACTCGCAGATGCGGACAGTGTCGCCCACCTTGAAGGTGTTGTTCTCGTCGTGCGCGTGGTACTTCTTCGAACGACGAATGAACTTCTTGTAGATCGGGTGCATCACGCGGCGCTCGACGGACACGACCACGGTCTTGTCCATCTTGTCGCTGACCACCACGCCCTGAAGAATGCGCTTCGGCATTGCTTTAGGTCCTTCTCTTAAGCTGCGCTGGCGGCGCGGGCGCGCTCGCCGAGGATGGTCTTGATGACCGCGATCTCGCGGCGCACCGCGGTGACCCGAGCAGTGTTCTCCAGCTGGCCCGAGGCCTTCTGGAAGCGCAGATTGAACTGCTCCTTCTTCAGCTCCAGAAGGGCATCCTTCAGCTGATCGTCGGTCTTGGCCCGGAGGTCGGTAGCCTTAGCCATGATCCTTACTCCCCGAGGCGGACAATGAACTTGGTCTTGATCGGCAGCTTGGCAGCGGCCAGTTCAAAACCACGACGGGCCAGATCCTCCGGCACGCCGTCCACCTCGAACAGCACGCGGCCGGGCTTGACCTTGGCCACCCAGAACTCGGGCGAACCCTTACCGGAGCCCATGCGGACTTCAGCCGGCTTGCTCGACACCGCCACGTCGGGGAACACGCGGATCCACACGCGGCCCTGACGCTTCAAGTGACGGGTCAGGGCGCGGCGGGCGGCCTCGATCTGACGGGCGGTGATGCGCTCCGGTTCCAGCGCCTTCAGACCGAAGGCGCCGAAGTTCAGCAGGGTGCCGCCCTTGGCATCGCCATGGATGCGGCCCTTATGGAACTTGCGGAATTTGGTACGCTTGGGCGAAAGCATCTCTCTACCCTCTCAATCAGCGGCGCTCGCGCTCGACCGGCGCGGACTCGCCAGCGGCACGCTTATCCTGGGCCATGGGATCGTGGGCCAGGATCTCGCCCTTGAACACCCACACCTTGATACCGCAGGTACCGTAGGTGGTCTTGGCGGTGCCCACACCGTAATCGATGTCGGCACGCAGGGTGTGCAGCGGCACGCGGCCTTCGCGATACCATTCCATGCGGGCGATCTCGGCGCCGCCCAGACGGCCGGAGCAGTTGATGCGGATGCCCTGGGCGCCCAGACGCATGGCCGACTGCACGGCACGCTTCATGGCGCGGCGGAACGACACGCGACGCTCCAACTGCTGGGCGATGGACTCGGCCACCAGCTGGGCGTCCAGCTCGGGCTTGCGGATCTCGACGATGTTCAGGTGGACTTCGCCACCGGTCATCTTCGAGAGGTCCTTGCGCAGCACCTCGATGTCGGCGCCCTTCTTGCCGATCACCACGCCCGGACGGGCGGTGTGGATGGTGATGCGGGCCTTCTTGGCCGGACGCTCGATCACCACGCGCGACACGCCGGCCTGGGCCAGCTTCTTGCGCAGGTGGTCGCGCAGCTTGAGATCCTCGTGCAGCATCTTGGCGTAGGACTGGTCGGCGAACCAACGGGAGTCCCAGGTGCGGTTGATGCCCAGGCGAAGACCGATCGGATTGACTTTCTGACCCATCTGCTTACTCCCCGGTCGCTTCTTCGCGCTCGCGCACGATCACGGTCAGGTTCGAGAACGGCTTTTCGATGCGGCCGACACGGCCGCGGGCGCGGGCGCGCCACCGCTTCATCACCATGGCCTTGCCGACATAGGCCTCGGCCACATAGAGCCGATCCACGTCGAGCTGATGGTTGTTTTCCGCGTTCGCGATGGCCGACTGCAGCACCTTCTTCACCACCTCGGCGACACGGCGCTTGGAGAAGGTGAGGGAATGAAGGGCGGTCTCGGCCTTGAGACCACGGATCGACGCCGCAACCAGGTTCAGCTTGCGCGGGCTGGTGCGGATGGAGGCCGAAAAGGCCTTCGCTTCGGTGTCCGCGAGGACGCGCTCAGCAGGCTTCTTGCCCATGGCTTACTTCCTCTTCGCTTTCTTGTCGACGCCGTGACCGTAGTAGGTCCGGGTCGGCGAGAACTCACCGAACTTGTGGCCGACCATGTTCTCGGTCACCAGGACCGGGATGTACTTCTGGCCGTTGTAGACGCCAAAGGTCAGACCAACGAAGTTCGGCAGGATGGTGGAGCGACGCGACCAGATCTTGATGACCTCGTTGCGGCCGCTGGCACGCGACTTATCCGCCTTCTTGAGCAGGTAACCGTCGACGAACGGACCCTTCCAAACGGAACGAGCCATACCCCGTCCCTCCTTACTTGTTCAGCTGACGGCGGCGCATGATCAGGCCATCCGTCTTCTTGTTGGAACGCGTCTTCTTGCCCTTGGTCGGCTTGCCCCACGGGGTGACCGGATGACGGCCGCCCGAGGTACGACCCTCACCGCCACCATGGGGGTGGTCGATGGGGTTCATGGCGACGCCACGGACATGCGGGCGGAAGCCCAGCCAGCGGGTGCGGCCGGCCTTGCCCAGCGAGACGTTCTGCTGGTCGGGGTTGGACACGGCACCGATGGTGGCCATGCACTCGCCGCGGACGATGCGCAGCTCGCCCGAGGACAGGCGCAGCTGGGCGTAGCCCTGGTCCTTGCCCACCAGCTGCACGTAGGTGCCGGCGGAACGGGCGATCTGACCACCCTTGCCCTGCTTCAGTTCCACGTTGTGCACCACGGTGCCCACGGGGATGTTCTTCAGCGGCAGCGCGTTGCCCGGCTTGATGTCGACCTTCTCGCCGGCGACCACGGTGTCACCGACCGCCAGGCGCTGCGGAGCCAGGATGTAGCTCTTCTCGCCGTCGGCGTATTCGATCAGGGCGATGAAGGCGGTGCGGTTCGGGTCGTATTCCAGACGCAGAACGGTGGCCGCCACATCGAACTTGGTGCGCTTGAAGTCGATCAGACGATAGCGGCGCTTGTGCCCGCCGCCACGGAACCGAACGGTGATGCGGCCCAGGTTGTTGCGGCCGCCCTTCTTGCGCAGGCCCTCGGTCAGGCTCGCCTCGGGCTTGCCCTTCCACAGCTCGGACCGGTCGACGGTGACGAGCTGGCGCTGGCCCGGGGTCGTGGGCTTGTAAGACTTCAGTGCCATGGCGTCAGACTCCCGTCGTCACGTCGATGGTGTTGCCCTCGGCCAGCGTGACGATCGCCTTCTTGACGTCCGAACGCTGACCGACACGGCCGCGGAACCGCTTCACCTTGCCCTTGGAGACGATGGTGTTGACGGCATTCACCTTCACACCGAACACGCCTTCAACAGCGGCCTTGATCTCGGGCTTCGAGGCATCCAGCGGCACCTTGAAGGTGACCTGGTTGTGCTCGGAGCCCATGGTGGCCTTCTCGGTGATCACGGGAGCGCGGATGATGTCGTACATCCGCTCCTTCGAGATGGTCTTGCTCATTTCAGGCGGGCCTCCAGGGCAGCGACCGCGTCCTTGGTGAGGACCAGGGTGTCGCGACGCAGGATGTCGTACACATTGGCACCGACGCTCGGCAGCACGTCCACGAAGGGGATGTTGCGCGAGGCCAGGGCGAAGTTGTCGTCCAGCGCCGGGCCGTCGATCACCAGGACCGAACCCCAGCCCAGCTTCTTGAAGCGGGCGGCCAGGTCCTTGGTCTTGGGAGCCGACAGCTTGGCCTGGTCGAGGACGACCAGCTTGCCTTCGGCGGCCTTGGCCGACAGGGCGGTCTTCAGCGCCAGGGTGCGGACCTTCTTCGGCAGGTCGAAGGCGTGGGAACGCACGACCGGGCCGAAGATGGTCGAACCGCCACGGAACTGCGCCGAGCGCAGCGAACCCTGGCGGGCGCGACCGCCGCCCTTCTGGTTGAAGGGCTTCTTGGTGGTGCCGGAGATCTCGGAGATCGTCTTGGTCTTGTGGGTGCCCGCGCGGCGCTTCGACAGCTGATAGCTGACCATCCGGTGCAGCAGATCGGTGCGAACCGCGACGCCGAACACCTCGTCAGCGAGTTCGATCTCGCCGACGCTCTGGTTGTCCAGGCTGATAACGTTCGTCTTCATCGCGCTTATCCTTACTCGCCGGCTTCGGCGGCAGCGGCGGCCTTCAGCGCGGCCGGGAACGGCACGCCCTCGGGCAGCTTGCGCTTGACCGCATCCTTGACCAGCACCCAGGAGCCTTCGGCGCCGGGGACCGAACCCTTGACCAGGATCAGGCCGCGCTCGACGTCGGTGGAGACCACCTTCAGGTTCTGGGTGGTGACCTGTTCGTCACCCAGGTGGCCGGCCATCTTCTTGCCCTTGAACACCTTGCCGGGGTCCTGGCGCTGACCGGTCGAACCGTGCGAGCGGTGCGACACCGACACGCCGTGGGTGGCTTCCAGGCCGCGGAAGTTCCAGCGCTTCATGCCGCCGGCAAAGCCCTTGCCGATGGTGTTGCCGGTGATATCCACGAACTGGCCGGGGATGAAATGGGCGGCCGACAGCTCCGCACCCACCTCGAGGACGTTCTCGGGGGAGACACGGAATTCGGCGAGCTTCTTCTTGGGCTCGACCTTGGCGTTGGCGAAGGTGGTGCGCTGCGCCTTGGCAACGTTCTTCACCTTGGCGGCGCCGGCGCCGAGCTGAACGGCGGTGTAGCCGTCCTTTTCCACAGAGCGGGTCGAGACCACCTGAACGGTGTCGACCTTCAGCACGGTGACGGGCACATGGGTGCCGTCCTCGGTGAAGATCCTCGTCATGCCGACCTTCTGGGCGATGAGACCGGATCGCATCGTGTTGGTTCCTTAGAGCTTGATCTCGACGTCGACACCGGCGGCCAGGTCGAGCTTCATCAGCGCGTCCACGGTCTGCGGGGTCGGGTCAACGATGTCCAGCAGACGCTTGTGGGTGCGGATCTCGAACTGCTCGCGCGACTTCTTGTCGATGTGCGGGGAGCGGTTGACGGTGAACTTCTCGATCCGGCTGGGAAGCGGGATCGGTCCGCGCACCTGCGCACCAGTCCTCTTGGCGGTGTTGACGATCTCGCGGGTAGACTGGTCCAGCACGCGATGATCGAACGCCTTGAGGCGGATACGGATGTTCTGGCTTTCCATTTCACGTCATCCGTTAAATCGGATCGGCGCCCCGGTTTCATGCGGGGCGCCGATCGCATTGAATCTCGTTTCGGTTCAAAGAACCCCCCGCAGTCAGCCCCGCCGTGATCAGCGGTTCAGGGGCTCTTACGGGGACGGCCGAAGCCGGAAGCCCAGGGTTATACAGAGAGTCCGCCCCTTGGCAACCAGAGTCTTTCACTTGCCGTCGAGAACAAAAACGGCGCCGGGAAACCCGGGCGCCGCCTTCGTTTCGGCGAGAAGCCGAAAGACTACTCGATGATTTTGGCGACGACGCCGGCACCGACAGTGCGGCCGCCTTCGCGGATGGCGAAGCGCAGGCCCTGGTCCATGGCGATCGGGGCGATCAGCTGCACGCTCATCTTCACGTTGTCGCCCGGCATCACCATCTCGGTGCCTTCCGGCAGCGACACCACGCCGGTGACGTCGGTGGTGCGGAAGTAAAACTGCGGACGATAGTTGGTGAAGAACGGGGTGTGGCGACCGCCTTCTTCCTTGGTCAGGATGTAGGCTTCGGCCTCGAACTTGGTGTGCGGGGTGATCGAGCCCGGGGCCGCCAGAACCTGGCCGCGCTCCACGTCCTCACGCTTGGTGCCGCGCAGCAGCGCGCCGATATTGTCGCCCGCCTCGCCCTGATCGAGCAGCTTGCGGAACATTTCCACGCCGGTGCAGGTGGTCTTCACCGTCGGCTTGATGCCGACGATCTCGACTTCCTCGCCCACCTTGACCACGCCGCGCTCCACGCGGCCGGTCACCACCGTGCCGCGGCCCGAGATCGAGAACACGTCCTCGATCGGCATCAGGAACGGCTTGTCCTTCGGACGCTCCGGCTGCGGGATGTACTTGTCCACCTCGGCCATCAGCGCCAGGATCGCGTCGCGGCCGATCTCCGGCTGCTTGTCTTCCAGCGCGCACAGCGCCGAGCCCTTGACGATCGGAATGTCGTCGCCGGGGAAGTCGTAGGAGGACAGCAGCTCGCGCACTTCCAGCTCGACCAGGTCCAGCAGCTCCGGATCGTCGACCATGTCGCACTTGTTCATGAACACCACCAGCGCCGGCACGCCGACCTGGCGGGCCAGCAGGATGTGCTCGCGCGTCTGCGGCATCGGGCCGTCCGCCGCCGACACCACCAGGATCGCGCCGTCCATCTGCGCCGCGCCCGTGATCATGTTCTTCACATAGTCGGCGTGCCCGGGGCAGTCCACGTGCGCGTAGTGGCGGTTGGTGGTCTCGTACTCCACGTGCGCCGTCGAGATGGTGATGCCGCGCGCCTTCTCTTCCGGCGCCTTGTCGATCTGGTCGTAGGCCGTGAAGGTCGCGCCGCCCGTCTCGGCCAGAACCTTGGTGATCGCCGCGGTCAACGAGGTCTTGCCATGGTCAACGTGACCAATGGTGCCGATGTTGCAGTGCGG
>JANQAI010000006.1 GCA_024707145.1 Magnetospirillum sp.
CGGGCATGATGAGGCGCTGCCAGGCGACCAGGGCGCGGCGCTGGCCGTAGGCGACGACGCTGTCATAGCTGCCGATCAGCCGCGACCCCTGCGGGATCAGCAGCACCGTGCCGGTGACGGTGTCGTAGACGTTCTCGGTGACCTGGGCGGTGACCAGGCCGGGCAGGTCGGAATTGAGGCCGGTCAGCAGGCTGGCGGCGATGACGGTGCCAGCCAGCACTTGGTAGGCCGAAACCGGATCCTGCAGGGCGTGCGGGTTATAGATGCCCCGGTCGCCCTTCCGCTCCAGGAAGTCGAGCTTGCGCTGCTGGCCGTTGGGATCACGCTCCAGGTCGAGCAGCGGTCGGTCGGCCGCAGGCATGGCCGTCACCGGCTGCGAACCCGGGTTGGCGGCCGCACCTTTTCGGCGTCTCCGCCCGATGCGCGGTCTGGAATATCACCCCCCGCCTCCCGGGCCTGGCGGGCCTGCTGGGCGAGGCGCAACGCCTCGGCCCTTGCGGCATCGTCGACCGGGTTGGGGCGGAAGCCGGTGCCCGGCGTCGCCGGCGGCGCCAGGCCGAGGCTCCGTTCCTGGCCAACCACCGCCGGGCCGAGGTCGCCCGGCAGCGGCGCACCCAGGCGCGGCGGCGGCAGGTCGCCATAGGTGCGTGGCAGGCCGGCCAGCCCGTCGGGGGTCTGCTTGCGGTCAGTGTTGATCAGGCTCCTGGCCGGGCTGGTCCTTGCCGAGACGGGGCGGTTGCAACGCGAACCACGTCGCGCCCACGATCACCAGGCAGGCCAGGGCGGCGAGGATCACCACCACGCGGCGGCTGATGCGGGTGACGGCCGGCGGGGCCGCGCGCAGCACCAGGGCTTCGGGATCCGCCTTGGGCGGATCGGCATGGAGGTCGGTCATGGCGCACCTCCCTGGGCGAGGGGATCGACATGGGCGGTCTTGATGCCGTCGGTGCGGGTGATGCGCACCACCTGCTGCGGGTCGGTGCCGAGCCGCAATTCGGCGGCGGCGAACAGGCGGTCGACCACGTACCAGTTGCCGCGGACGCGGTAGTTGACCAGTTCCGCCCCGCCGTCCGGGCCGACGATGAACAGCGGCGGCGCCTCGCCCTGGTCGAGCCGCGCCGGGAACTCGATGTAGACCTTGGCGCCGTCGTCGAAGGCGCGTAGCGGCTTCCATGCCGGGGTGTCGCCGGAGATCGCATAGCGGAAGCGCAGGCGGTCCAGGGCAATGCCGGATTCCACCGTGCTCGCCGCCGAGGCCTCCGCCTTGGCGTTGCGCGCTTTGAGCGCCATCAATGCATCGGCGGGATAGGTCCACGACACGGCCGCCATGGCGGTGGCCTTGGTGCTTTCCAGCGCCAGATGGTAGGTGCGGCGGTCGGTGGTGATGACCAGGTTGGTCTTGAGCGAGGGGACGAACGGCTTGACCAGGATGTGGACGCGCTTGGAGGCGCCGGCGCCGCTGAAGGTGTCGCCGATCACCCAGCGCACGGTGTCGCCGGCCGAGACAGCAACCAGCCCCTCGCCCGGCTCCAAGGCGATGTCGCTGACCTGCTCGGGCGCGGCATAGAGGCGGTAGAGCGCACCCTCGGTGAAGGGATAGACCTGGACGGCATTGATATAGCCGTCGCGGCTGGGTTCCAGCAGCGCCGCCTGGTTGGCGGCGACGACGCGGGCGGCCGGCTTGCGCTTGTCCGGCTTCGCCGGTATTGGGGCCGGTGCCGGCAGCAGTTGGCCGGGCAGCGGCAACGGCTCGGTGATGGTGACGATCTCCACCGGCCGGGGCGGCTCGGGAATGGCGACCGCCGGTCGTTCCTGGTCGTATGTGATGGCGGGGGGCGGTGCCGTCATGGCGCAGGCGCCGAGCAGGAGGACGGACATCAGCGGGACAAGGCGAAAAAGGATCATGGCGTTTCTCCGGGGTTGAGTTCACGCGACCAGTTGAGGCCAGCGACGAACAGGCCGAGGGGGTTCTGGCGCAGGGCGTCGACATTGGTCGGGGGCCGGATGAGGATGGTGAGAATGGCGGTCCAGCGCTCGGTCTTGGCGAGGCTGCCCTGGCGGAAGGTCTGCTCGGCCCACTTCACCTGGAAGGACTCGGCCGACACCCGCACCACGCTGGTCACCTGGACCGAGACGCTGCGCTCGCCCACCGCCTTGAACGGGTCGTTGGCGCGGGCATGGTCGTTGAGGAAGGCGGCAGCGCGGTCGGTGGCGTAACCGTAGGCGTCCAGCCAGTTCTGCCGCAGCACCACCGGATCGATGGGAAGCGACCGCACGTCGACGATGAAGCGGGCCAAGTGGTACGCGATCTGGGTATCGGTCGGGCGGTAGGGCTCTGTGGCCGGGCCCACCGCCTGCACCCCGCCGAGCTTGTCGACCTCAACGACGTAGGGGGTGACGCGGCTCTTGCCCAACTGCCAGACCAGTCCGCCGGCCAAACCCATAGCAATCACAAGACAGCCGAAGGCCATCAGGCGCCAGTTCCTCGCCTGCACCCGGGCTGAGCCGATACGCTCGTCCCAGGCCTGGGCGGCTTTCTGGTAGGGAGTGACCGGCTCGGGTGTCCGGCCATAGCGTTGGGATGCTCGTTTGAACATGGGTCAGTGCTCGTGTGTCAGGGGTTGATGGGAAAGGAGGGAAAAGCTCATCGCAAAGCTGTCAGTAACCTCGCGGGGTGAGAGGCCCTGCAGATCGTGCAACGCAGTGCGCGGCGACAAGCGGACGGGTGAGGTGAACCGGGTGCTTCCGGGGAGCCATAAATCAGCAGAACCCGTTGAAGCCGGACGCATGGGGACTTCCGCCCCCGTGATCGGTCCGGTGCGCGAGTCCGCCATGGAGAGGGAAACCGAACCGATGGCCGAAGCCTCGTCGAAACATGTACCCCGCCAACGCGGAAGTGGGCGGGACGGCCGCAAGGCCGGTGGAGCGCTGGTCCCCTTTGAGCACGGGGGGACCGGGGGTATGCGGACGACCGCACACCAGCCTTCGGGCGAGCCTGCGGGGCTCGAAGGCCGGAATCCACACGGGGTAGAGTCGGCTCCTGTAGCGGACCAGAGGTTAATGACGGAACCTGAGAACCCTATCCCCGCCTCTGGCGACCCGGCTTGCCGGGCTGACCAGATGACCGAAGCGACCGGTGACCGCGTGGACAGGGGGCGGAGCCTCCGTAGTAGTCCGAGGGCGGGAAAGCCGTCCACATGGCGAAGGGAGGCAGTGGATACTGCAAGCCAGCAGGGGGTGGACTTATGTCCGGCACGGTGAATACCGCGTTCGTCCCCGACATGCAGCGCAAGCTGTATCGGTGGAGTACCGCGAGCCCCGACAAGGTGTTCGCGGATCTGTTCAATCTCGTGTGCGATCGCAGAACGCTGGATACTGCATGGCAAAGGCTGGCCCGGAACCGGGGCAGCCAGACGCCGGGCACGGACGGCGTGACGCGACATAAGGTCGAAAAGCGTCCCGGCGGCGTGGCGGCGTTCCTCGCAGACATCCGCGAGGACCTTCGTCACGGCACCTATCGCCCCCAACCTGTCCGGCAACGGTTGATTCCGAAGCCGGGCAAACCGGGCAAGGTACGGCCGCTGGGGATTCCCACGCTCAAAGACCGCCTGGTACAAATGGCTTTGAAGCTCGTGCTGGAACCCATCTTCGAGGCGGATTTCTATCCGACCTCCTACGGGTTCCGGCCCGGTCGAAGCACCCACGACGCGCTGGCCACCGCCGTGCGTCGGATACAGCCCAAACCACGTGGCCCATCCAAATGCCGCTACGTGATCGAGGGCGATATCAAGGGGTGCTTCGACGCCATCGACCATCATGTTCTGATGGAACGGGTGCGGCGCCGCATCAGGGACCGCAAGGTCCTGCGGCTGATCCTCGCCTTCCTGAAGGCCGGCATCATGGTCGAAGGCACCGTCCGCCACCCCGTGACGGGAACACCGCAGGGGGCGTCATCTCGCCGCTGCTGGCCAACGTCTATCTGACGGCCATCGACGAGCGATATGGACGGTGGTCTGTGCGCCCCCGCGAGCATCCCTCGCTCGCGGATTCCCGCCGGCAGCGCGACCGGCGGAATGGGCGACCGACGTTCCTCTCGGTGCGCTATGCGGACGACTTCGTCGTTTACACCGATGGAACGCTCGAACAGGCCGAAGCGGAAAAGCAGGCGCTGGCGGAGTTCCTCCGACGGGAACTGCGCATGGAGCTGTCGATGGAGAAGACCCGGATCACCGCCGTCGGGGAAGGCTACGACTTCCTCGGCTATCGGGTGGTGCAGGAACGGAGCAGCCGTACCGGACGAATGGTCGGCAAGCTCTTCATCCCGAAGAGCAAGCTCAAGGATCTGCGCCACAAGATCAAGGTAAAGGTTCGAGAGGCGCCGACAGGCAAGTCCCTCGCGGACCTCATTGACATGCTCAATCCCATCATCACCGGCTGGCGGAACTATTATCGGTACGCCAGCGGGGCCAGTCGGGACTTCACGGCCCTCGATTGGTGGATGTGGTGGCGCGTCGGCCGCTGGCTTCGGAAGAAGCATCGCAAGGCGAGATGGTGCGAATTGAAGCACCGCTTCACCGGAGACACGCGCGGGAACCAGAGGAGGTGGAGCGATGGCTCCACCAAGATCAGGTTCTTCCGGGAAGGGGGGACATCCCGCTTCCCATACCGGGGCATGCGGATACCGAACGGATGGAATGCCGACCCGGACGAGTGGTTCCAGCGTGGAGCCGACGAGTTCTGGCCGTCGTTCAACACCCTCGCACGTCAACTGTGAGGGCCACCCGCGGCGAATGCCGCGCATGGAGAGCCGGATGCAGGGAAACTCGCACGTCCGGTTCGGCGAGAGGGATGGAGAGACTTGCCTCAGCGATGGGGTAAAGCGCTTCATCTCTACTCATCCCGTTGATGGAGATCCGGATTGGCGCCATGGCCGGGCCGGTCGCCTTCCTTGACGGCCTGGGCGGCGACATGGGTGTGGGCGCGCAGCCGCTGTTCGGACTGCAGCCGGCGGGCCCAGGCGGGGACGGATGTCGTGGCGGCGTTGGCTGGGCCGGCCGATGCGGACGGCAGCGCCCCGCCGGTGGCGCGCCACGCGCCCTGGCGGCCGGTGGCAGCAGCTTCGGCCATGGTGCCGGACAGACGCTCGGCCGTGCCGCGTGCTCCCTGTCCCACCATGCCGGCACCGGCACGGGCGACACCGGCGATCCCGGCACCGATGCCGGCCAAGCCGGAAGCGCCTGAGGTGGCCTGTCCCAGCTGATAGGCGGTGGCGGCGCCGGAGCCCAGGCTGGAAGCGGCCCGGAGGGCGGACAGCCCCGCCGCTCCGCCGGCGCGGGCCAGTCCCATGGCGGCGGCGCTGCCGGCCATGGCCCCGGCGGCCAGACCGCCGACGGTGCCGATGGCGGCGCCGGCGCCCAGTTGCGGCGCGCCGGAGACCAGGCCGGCGGCGATGCCGGGACCGAAAATGCCGAGGCCGAACAGGGCGATGGAGGCCAACACCAGCGACATGGCGTCGGCCAAGCCGGGCGGCCGGCCCGCCAGCGCGCCGGTGAACTGGCCGAACAAGGTGGTGCCGATGCCGGTGATCACCGCCAGCACCATCACCTTGATGCCGGCCGACACGACGTTGCCCAGCACCCGCTCGGCCAGGAAGGCGGTCTTGTTCCACAGCGCGAAGGGCACCAGCACGAAGCCGGCCAGGGTGGTCAGCTTGAACTCGAGGATGGTGATGAACAGCTGCACCGACAGGATGAAGAAGGCCAGCACCACCACCGCCCAGGCGAACAGCAGCACCAGGATGGTGACCAGGTTGTCGAATACCGTGGTGAAGCCGATCAGCGAGCCGGCCTGTTGCAGCAGCGGCCACGCGGCGGTGAAACCGGTGGCGGCGATCTGGCCGGGACGCAGCAGGTTTCCCGCCGTCAGCCCCGACCCGCTGGCGGTGAGGCCGAGCCCGGCGAACGAATCGAACAGGATTTGCGCCAGGCCGGCGAAGTTGTTGAGGATGAGGGCGAAGGCGCCGACATAGAGCACCTTCTTGACCAGCCGGGCGATGATGTCGGTCTCGCCGTCGAGCGCCCAGAACAAGCCGGCCAGGGTGAGGTCGATGCCGATCAGCACCGTGGTGAGGAAGCCGACCTCGCCGCCCAGCAGGCCGAAACCGCTGTCGATGTACTGGATGAAAGTCGCCAGGAAGCTGTCGATGATGCCGAGGTCGCCCATGGTCGCCTCCCGTCAGTTGCCGTAGGCCGACCCGCTGCCCATGAACTGGGCGAAGGCGGCGCGAGCCTGCTCGGCGCCCTCGGCGGCACGCGCCTGGTCCAGCGCCTGCGCCCGGTACTGCGCCGCCATCAGCGACTGCATCTGGAGCTGCTGCTTGACCGACAGCGCGGTCAGCTGGTTGCCGGCCTGGGTCGCCTGCAGCGCACCCCCCGCGCCTTGCGAGGCGGTGACGATGTCGGACAATGTCGCGGTATCGGCCTGGACGTTGCGGGCGACCTGGGCCTGCACCACCAGCGTCCGCTGGAAGGCGCCCATGGCATCCTGCCAGCGCCGGCGGGCATCGGCCGCCCGCTGGTCGGCGCTCACCGACGCGCCATACTGCTGGGGATAGCTCTGGGCGAAGGCAGCGTTGGTGGCGGCCACCTCCAACGCGATGCCCTGGCCCTGGTTGATCAGCGCCTCGATCTGGTTGAGCGCCGACACCATGCCGGCCAGGGCCGAGAAATCCAGGCGCGCCAGATTGCGGGCCTGGTTCTCCAGCATCAGCGCCTCGTTCTGCAGCGACAGGATCTGGTTGCTGATGATTTCGATCTGCTGGCTGGCCTCGATCACACTCTGGTTGAAGGCGTTGATGTCGAACACGATCATCTGGGCGCGGGCCGGCGGAGCGGCGAGCAGCAGGGCGGCAAGCAGGAGGGTTGGAAGCTTCGCTGCGGGCTGCCGCCCGCGCCTGCCCGGGAGTGCAGCTCCCGGACCCTCAGTTTTCCTGTTCATGTTCATGCCGGGTCCGGGAGGCCCTGCCTCCCGGCCGGGGCATGGGGCGGGAGCCCCATAGGACGAAGTCCTCATGGCACGTTCTCCATGGTGGTGCGGTGAAGGATGTCGACCGCCCAGCCCAGGCCCTTGGCGGTGAGCCAGGTTTCGGCGAAGGGCGTGTCGGGCTGCTCGGCCAGCAGGCGGTCGATCAGCGCCTGGTCGGCGGGCGACGAGGCGGCACAGAAGGCCAGCGTCACCGGCTCCAGGCCGAGCTCGAACAGGCGGTTGCCGCGGCGGGATTGGAGGTAGTAGTCGCGCTTCGGCGTGGCCTGGGCGATGAGCAAGATCTGGCGGTCGTTGAGGCCGAAGCGCTGGTAGACGGCGCGGGATTGCGGTTCGACGGCGCGGTCGTTGGGCAGGAAGATGCGCTGCGGGCAGCTTTCGATGATGGCGGGGGCGATGGAGCTGTCGGCGATGTCGGCCAGCGACTGGGTGGCGAACACCACCGACACGTTCTTCTTGCGCAGCACCTTGAGCCATTCGCGGATGCGGGCGGCGAACAGCGGGTTGTCGAGGAACACCCAGGCTTCGTCGAGGATCAGCAGCGTCGGCCGTCCGTCGAACCGTTCCTCCAGGCGGTGGAACAGATTGGTGAGGACGGGAAGTACGGCGGAGGGCTGGTTCATCAGCGCCTCGGTCTCGAAGCACTGGACATCGGAGAGCGCCAGCCGGTCCTCGGCGGCATCGAGCAGGCTGCCGAACGGCCCCTCCAGGGTGTAGGGCATCAGCGCCGCCTTGAGCGCGTTCGCCTGCAACAGCAGCGACAGGCCGGTCAGCGTGCGTTCCGCCACCGGCGCCGAGGCCAGGCTGAGCAGCGCCGACCACAGCGCCGCCTTGATTTCGGGCGTGACGGTGACCTTCTCGTGGGCCAGCAGGGCGGCCAGCCAGTCCACCGCCCAGGCGGCCTCCTCAGGGAGATGGATGCGGGCCAGCGGCTGGAAGGCGAGCGCGCCGCCCCCGCCCAGGGCGTAATGCTCGCCGCCCATGGCCAGCGTGGCGGCGCGGGCCGAGTTGCCCTTGTCGAACAGATAGATCTGAGCGCGCGGATAGCGGCGGAACTGCATGGCCAGCAGCGCCAGCAGCACCGACTTGCCGGCGCCGGTGGGACCGACGATCAGCAGGTGGCCGACGTCGCCCACATGGGTGGACAGGCGGAACGGCGTGGCGCCGCTGGTCTTGGCCAGCAGCAGCGGCGGGCCGCCCAAATGGTCGTTGCGCTCCGGCCCCGCCCATACCGCCGACAGCGGCACCAGATGGGCGAGGTTTAAGCTGTGAACCGGCGGCTGGCGGATGTTGGCGTAGACATGGCCGGGCAGGCTGCCGAGCCAGGCTTCCACGGCGTTGACCGTCTCGCGGATGGTGGCGAAGCCGCAGCCCTGGATCACCCGCTCCACCGCGCGCAGCTTCTCGGCGACGCCCTGGCGCGAGTCATCCCACACGGTGACGGTGGCGGTGAGGTGGCCAAAGGAGACGTGGTCGCCGCCGAGCGCCTGCAGGGCCAGATCGGCGTCGGCCGCCTTGTTCTCGGCGTCGGTGTCGAGGAGCCTGGGCCGGCTCGTTGTAGAGCACCTCGCGCAGCAGCGCGGTGATCGACTTGCGCTTGGCGAACCACTGCCGGCGCAGCTTGGTCAGCGTCCTGGTCGCCTCGGTCTTGTCGAGCGCCAGAAAGCGGGTGACCCAGCGGTAGGAAAAGCCCAGGTGGTTGAGTTCGTCGAAGATGCCGGGCCGGGTGAGGTTGGGGAAGCCCAGCACCGTCAGCGTGCGCAAATGCTGCTCGCCCAGCATGGGCTCCAGCCCGCCGATGAACGGCGTGTCCACCAGCACGGAATCGAGATACATGGGCGTGCTGGGCACCGCCACCGGATGGCGCCGGGTGGAGATGGTGCCGTGCAGGTAGGTGAGCGTGCCGGCATCGTCCAACGGCACGAAGTCCGGCATCAGCCCGGCCAGCAGGTCGAAGGCGCGGTCGGTCTCGGCGATGAAGGCGTCGAGATGGTCGCGCGGTCCCCGCTCCTCGCCCTTGGGGCCGTCCAGCAGCGCCTGCTCGGCGCGACGCAGCTCATCGGCGGGCGGCAGCCACAGCAGCGTCAGGTGATAGGCGCTCTCGAAATGGGCGCCGTCCTCGAAGGCGGCGCGGCGCTCGCGGTCGACCAGCCAGGAGGCGGGATCGGGGAAGGTGCTGTCGGGATAGCCGGGCACCGGGAAGCGCTCGGCCTCGAAGAACAGCGCCCAGCCGGAGCCGAAGCGCCTGAGCACGTTGTTGAGGCGGGCGCACACCGCCACCAGTTCGGCCTCGGTGGCGCTGTCGAGGTCGGGGCCGCGGAAGCGGACGGTCCGCTGGAGGCTGCCGTCCTTGTTCAAGACCACGCCCGGCGCCACCAGCGCCGCCCACGGCAGAGTGTCGGCGAGGCGGTCGGGATGCGGGCGGTATTCGGCGAGATTCAGCATGCCAGGGTCCCCTTGTGTCGGAGATGGCGGGCCAGCACTTCGGCGAAGTGCGGGTCGCGCTTGGCGGCGAGGGCCGCGAGGGTCTGGCCGAGCGCCCACAGGGCAATCCCGGCCGGCCAGAGCTGAAGGCCGAGGCCCAGGGCGGCGGCCACCGTCCCATTGACGATGGCCACCGCGCGGGGGGCGCCGCCGAGCAGGATCGGCTCGGTCAGCGCCCGGTGCAGCGGGACCTCGAAGCCCTCGATGGGCGAGGAGGCGGTCATCCCACCAGCGCCCCGCCGCCGAAGGAGAAGAAGGAGAGGAAGAAGCTGGAAGCGGCGAAGGCCACCGAGATGCCGAAGACGATCTGCAGCAGCCGGCGGAAGCCACCCGAAGTGTCGCCGAAGGCCAGCGACAGGCCGGTGGTAATGATGATGATCACCGCGACGATCTTGGCGACCGGCCCCTGGACCGAATCGAGGATCTGCTGCAGCGGCGCCTCCCACGGCATGTTGGAACCGGCGGCGTAGGCCGGGGCAGCGAGCGCCAGGCTGGCGGCGGAGGCCAGCAGGCGGAGGGACAGGATGCGGATGGACACACGCATGGCGGCTCTCCTAGGCGTGAGGCTGATGGGGAAGAATTTCGGCGAGGGCGTAATCGCCGTGGGCGTCGAGGCCGGCCACGCGGGCGATGGTCTCGACGCGGCGCGCGAGTCCGCGGCCCTGGATGAACACCACCAGGTCGACGGTCTCGGCGATCAGGCGCCGGGGCACGCCCACCACCGCTTCCTGGATCAGCTGTTCCAGGCGGGTGAGCGCGGCACGGGCGGAATTGGCGTGCAGGGTGGCGATGCCGCCGGGATGGCCGGTGTTCCACGCCTTCAAGAGGTCGAGGGCCTCGGGCCCGCGCACCTCACCGACGATGATGCGGTCGGGGCGCAGGCGCAGCGTCGAACGGACCAGGTCGGCGAGGCCGACCACGCCGGGGCGGGTGCGCAAGCTGACACAATCGGGGGCGGCGCATTGCAGCTCGCGGGTGTCCTCGATCAGGATCACCCGTTCGTCGCGGCCCGCCACTTCGGCCAGCAGGGCGTTGGCCAGCGTGGTCTTGCCGGAGCCGGTGCCGCCGGCCACCAGGATATTGCGGTGCTCGGCGACGGCGCGCCTGAGCGTCGCCGCCTGCAGCGGGGTGACGATGCCGGAGTCCCGGTAGTCGTCGAGGGTGAACACCTGCCCCGCCGGCTTGCGGATGGCGAAGCACGGACCGGGGGCGACCGGCGGCAGCAGGCCCTCGAAACGCTCGCCGCCGGTGGGCAGCTCGGCGCTGACAATGGGGGAATCGGCGTGCACCTCGGCCCGCCCATGGGAGGCCACCAGGCGGATGATGCGCTCCACCTCGGCCGCAGCAAGTCGCTGGCCGGTGTCGATGCGGCCCTCGCCAAGGCGGTCGAGGCGGAGGCTGCCGTCCGGGTTGACCATGATCTCGATCACCGCCGGATCGGCCAGCGCTGCGGCGATGGCCGGCCCCAGCGCGGTGCGCAGCATAGCGCGGCGGCGCTCCACCGATTCGGGATGGGCGCTCATGTCTGGCCCTCCGGCTTGGCAGCCAGCCGGTCGTGGACCTGGCGCGACAGCCGCTTGCCCTCGGCGAGACGGCGGGCCACCTGCTCGATAAAGCTGTCGAAACGGTCCTGGCCGAGCACGCGAGCCGCTTTCTGCTCGGCCTCGGGCAGCGACGGGATGACGGTGAACTGGAAGCGGATGAACAGCGCCAGGCTTTCCAGCAGGATTTCCTGGTCGCGCTCGATGCGTTCGAGATGCCGCGACAGGCGGTCCAGCCGCACCTGCAAGAGGGTGTCGAGTTCGCCGGCCGCCCGGCGGTCAAACCAGGCCCGGAGCGCATCGGCGACGATGGCCGACTTCGAACTGCCCGGCTTGGCCGCCAGTTCGTCGAGGCGGGCCGACAGGGCCTTGTCCAGGTAGAGGTGATGACGGGGCTTCATGGCGGCCTCCTTCAGAAGTCGGGCAGCAGGTCGTGGGGATCGTTGGCGCGTCCCTCGTTCATGGCGTGGGCGCGGGTGATGGCGGATCGGAGCGGATCGACCCCGGGGGCGCGGCTCTGGGCGGGATTATCGAGGTCGTCGTCGAGCAGCCGGAGGTCGTCGGCCGGGCCGTCGTCCTGGGCGCGGACAATTTCCTCCTCGGGCAGGCCGGGATGGCGCAGCAGGCCGCCCTCCTCCTCGGCTCCACCGCCGAAATCGAGTTCCAACTGCTGGACCAGCCGGGCGTCGGCGCTGCGCACCTGGCCACTCCAGTCGTCACGACGGGGCGCGGGCCTGTCGCGATAGCCGTGGCCGTCGGTGGCCAGCGTGGGCGCCGGTAGCACCCGGGTGGTGAAGTTGCGGTCCTGGTAGTAGCGGAGCTTCCTGGCCCGGATGGGAGCGAGGCCCGAGACCAGCACCAGTTCGTCGGTGGCCGGCAATTGCATCACCTCGCCGGGGGTCAAGAGCGGCCGGGCGGTCTCCTGGCGGCTGACCATGACGTGGCTGAGCCACGGCGCCAGCCGGTGGCCGGCATAGTTGCGCTGGGCCCTGAGCTCGGTGGCGGTGCCAAGGGCGTCGGAGATGCGCTTGGCGGTGCGCTCGTCGTTGCTGGAGAACGCGATGCGGACGTGGCAGTTGTCGAGGATGGCGTTGTTGTCGCCGTAGGCCTTGGAGATCTGGTTCAAGGACTGGGCGATGAGGTAGGCGCGGATGCCGTAGCCGGCCATGAAGGCGAGCGCGGTCTCGAAGAAGTCGAGCCGCCCCAGCGCCGGGAACTCGTCCAGCATCATCAGCAACTGGTGGCGGCGGCGCTTGGCCGGGTCGCCTTCCAGGGTCTCGGTGAGGCGGCGGCCGATCTGGTTCAGCACCAGCCGGACCAGCGGCTTGGTGCGCGAGATGTCCGAGGGCGGGATGACCAGGTAGAGCGACACCGGGCGCTCGGCATCGACCAGGTCGGCGATGCGCCAGTCGCAGGCCGCCGTGGTCTGGGCCACCACCGGATCGCGGTAGAGGCCCAAGAACGACATGGCGGTGGACAGCACGCCCGAGCGCTCGTTGTCGGACTTGTTCAGCACCTCGCGGGCGGCCGAGGCGACCACCGGATGGACCTGGGGGTTGTCCGGCGTGCCGAGATGGTTGGTGGCCATCATGGCCCTGAGCGTGTGCTCGAAGGAGCGGCGGGGATCGGACAGCACCCCGGCAACCCGGGCCAGCGTCTTCTCCTCCTCGGCGTAGAGCACATGGAGGATGACGCCGACCAGCAGCGAGTGGCTGGTCTTTTCCCAGTGGCTGCGCCGCTCCAGCGCCCCTTCCGGATCGACCAGGATGTCGGCGATGTTCTGGACGTCGCGGACCTCGTGGGGTCCTTTCCGCACCTCCAGCAGCGGGTTGTAGCGGGCCGAGCGCGGGTCGGTGGGGTTGAACAGCAGGCAGTGGGAGAACTTCCGCCGCCAGCCGGCGGTCAGCTGCCAGTTCTCGCCCTTGATGTCGTGGATCACCGCCGAGCCGGTCCAGCTGAGCAGCGTCGGGATGACCAGGCCGACGCCCTTGCCCGAACGGGTCGGCGCGAAGGCCATGACATGCTCGGGGCCATCATGGCGGAGGTACTGCCCGCCGAGGCGGCCGAGGAACACGCCAGCCGGCTTGAACAGTCCGGCGGCTTCCACCTCGGCCTTGGTCGCCCAGCGCGACGAGCCGTAGGTGGTGACCAGCCGGGTCTGGCGCGCCCGCCACAGCGAGCCGATCACCGCCACCAGGCTGCCGATCAGCCCGCCGGATGCGGCCAGCGTCCCGGCCTTCTCGAACACCCACGGGGCATAGGCGTCGAAGGCGTACCACCACTCGAACAGCCGCCACGGCAGGTAGACCGGCCAGCCGAACAGCTCGAACCACGGATCCCCCAGCCGGGCCTGATACCCCAGCATAGCCGCCGCCCATTGGGTGGCCGCCCAC
>JANQAI010000002.1 GCA_024707145.1 Magnetospirillum sp.
GCTGAAGAAGACCCAACTACCCGACCGAGGGCATGCGTTCCAAGTCGGCCCGGAGGGAATTCGCTTAGGCCGGCGCCCCCCGAACTGGATTTCGTCTTCACCGTCTGCGACAACGCCGCCGGCGAAATCTGCCCGGTATGGCCGGGCCAGCCGATGACCGCCCATTGGGGCGTCCCCGATCCGGCCGAGTTCACCGGTGGCGAGGTCGAGAAGGCGGCGTTCTGCGGCGAGGTCATGCGCATGCTCTACAACTGCATCAACATCTTCGCCGCCCTGCCGATCCGCTCGCTCGACCGCCTGTCGCTGCAGAAGCACCTCGACGACATCGGCAAGACCAAAGCCTGACCCCCCAAGGAAACCATTATGGCAACCAACGTCCTCGTCCTGCGCACCGGCAACAGCGCCCGTTCGGTGCTGGCCGAGTGTCTGATTAACGACCTCGGCGGCGGCAAGTGGAGGGCGTTCAGCGCCGGCAGCCATCCGACCGGCACGGTCAACCCGCTCTCCATTGAGATTCTGGGGGAGAAAGGGCATTCGGTCGAGGGGCTGCGGTCGAAGTCGTGGGACGAGTTCGTTACTCCGGACGCACCCAGGATGGATCTGGTGATCACCGTTTGCGACAACGCCGCCGGCGAAGTTTGCCCGATCTGGCCGGGCCATCCCGCCAAGGTCCACATCGGCTTCCCCGACCCGGCCGCGGCCGAGGGGAACCACCAGGAGCGCCTGGCCGTGTTCCGCGAGGTCTACGGCATGATCGAAGCCAAGGTGCGCCGGCTGATCGAGGACCTCGGCCCGGAGCGGGCCGGGGAGGTCTGAGATGTCCGCCCAATGTGAAGTGGTGGCCAAGGCCGCCGCCAAGGTACCCATGGGGTTCTTCGAGCGTTACCTGACGCTGTGGGTGGCCTTGTGCATCGTCGCCGGCGTGGCGCTGGGGCACTTCCTGCCCGCGCCGTTCCACGCCATCGGTGGCATGGAGGTGGCGCAGGTCAACCTGCCGGTGGCGGTGCTGATCTGGCTGATGATCATTCCCATGCTGCTGAAGATCGATTTCGGCGCGCTGCATCAGGTGAAGGAGCACTGGCGCGGCATCGGTGTGACGCTCTTCATCAACTGGGCGGTCAAGCCGTTCTCCATGGCGTTGCTAGGCTGGGTGTTCGTCTCGACCCTGTTCCGCCCACTGCTGCCCGCCGAGCAGATCGACAGCTACATCGCCGGGCTGATCCTGCTGGCGGCGGCGCCGTGCACCGCCATGGTGTTCGTGTGGTCCAACCTGACCAACGGCGAGCCGCACTTCACCCTGTCCCAGGTGGCGCTGAACGACACCATCATGGTGGTCGCCTTCGCCCCGATTGTCGGCCTGCTGCTGGGGCTGTCCTCCATCACGGTGCCGTGGGACACCCTGTTGCTGTCGGTGGTGCTCTACATCGTGGTGCCGGTGGCGGTGGCGCAGGTGTGGCGCAAGGCCCTGCTGGCCCGTGGGCCGCAGGCGTTGCCCAACCTGCTGGCCAAGCTCGGCCCGCTGTCGCTGGGTGCACTGCTGACCACCCTGGTGCTGCTGTTCGGATTCCAGGGCGAGCAGATCATCGCCCAGCCGCTGGTGATTCTGCTGCTGGCGGTGCCCATCACCATCCAGGTCTATTTCAATTCGGGCCTCGCCTACCTGCTCAACAGGAAGCTGGGCGTGGCCCATTGCGTCGCCGGCCCGTCGGCGCTGATCGGCGCCAGCAACTTCTTCGAGCTGGCGGTCGCCGCTGCCATCAGCCTGTTCGGCTTCCAGTCGGGCGCCGCGCTCGCCACCGTGGTGGGTGTGCTGATCGAGGTGCCGGTGATGCTGTCGGTGGTGCGCATCGTCAATGCGTCCAAGGACTGGTACGAAGCTAGAGCCTGAGCGATGAGCGGGCGTGTACGGCACCAGCCGGGTGTTGCCGCCATTGCCGGCAATGTGAGGTCGCGAAACTGCTGATGACCGGGAGGAGAAGATCATCCAGGGAAGATGAACGGCTGGGGCGGGGCACGACAACGCAAAGCAAGGAATGAAGCCCAGCGGCCAACCACCATGACCGACTGCTCCGCCATTCGGGGGAGCGAGAGAAGGAGGCCAGAATGCTCAGGACTTTCTTTGCAACGGTGCTGGTAATGGTTCTGGGGGCGGCGGGACACGCGTCCGCCGAAAACGGGTTGCTCCGTGTGAGCGGTTCAACCAGCGTAGCCAATAGCATCGTTCTGCCGCATCGGACGGAAATCGAAAGTGCTGTGGGAGTGAAGCTCGCCGTATCTCCCAATTCGTCAGGGGCCGGCGTCACCGATCTGCTCGCTGGAAATGCCGACATCGCCATGATCTCTTCCGAACTGAATGAGGTCCTCGCCAAGATGGCCAAGGCCGTCGCCGCCTACAATGTCGATCGGAGCGAACTGCGCGTATTCGACCTGGGAACCGCCAAGGTCGAGTTCATCGTCAACCAGGGCAATCCCGTAAAGAAATTGTCTGCCAGTCAGCTCCGGGCCATTTATTTGGGTGACCTAAAGAATTGGCAGGATGCCGGCGGCCCTGCCGGTGCGATCGCTCCGTTCTCGGAAAGCCGTTTCGGCGCCATGCGGACCATGGTCGAGCACGATCTTCTGGGAGGAAGGCCGTTTTCCGAGCTGGTCTCGGAGGTTGACGAGGCTCCCGACGTCGCCTTGATGGTCGCCCGCAAGCCGAACGGCATCGGGTTCATCAGTTCCTCGACCCCGGTTGCTCTACGCACAGGCACGGCGGTCGTGGAGACCGATACGCGGATCGCCCAACGTCTGTCTCTGGTCACTCGGGGAGAGCCGAAAGCCGAGGCCAAGCGCGTGATCGAGGCGATCGGGAAGTTTCGCCAATAGATGTTTCGTCGCAGGCGGCGCCATCTGTCGGATGGCGTTGCCGCTTATTGAGAATGGAAACGATCATGAAGAAGCTCGAAGTCTACGACCCTGCCATGTGCTGCTCGACCGGCGTGTGCGGCCCCGACGTCGACCCGGCACTGGTGGCCTTTGCCGCCGACCTCAAGTGGGTGGCCGAACAGGGTGTCGAGGTCCAGCGCTACAATTTGGGCACCGAGCCGCAGGCGTTCGCCGCCAACCCAGCCGTGGTCAAGGAGATGGAGGCCGGCATGGACCGGCTGCCGATCATCGCCATCGACGGCGCCATCGTCTCGACCGGCATCCATCTCACCCGTGACCAGCTGGCGGCCAAGCTGGACCTCGGCGCGGCCAAGCCGAAGATCACCGTCAAGGCCGGCGGGTCCTGCTGCTCGGGCTCGTCCTGCTGCTGAGGAGGTCGCCATGGCCCTGCCGTCGATCATCACGCGCTATGCCTTCTTCACCGGCAAGGGTGGCGTCGGCAAGACGTCGCTGTCCTGCGCCACCGGCCTGGCGCTGGCCGACGCCGACAAGCGGGTGCTGATCGTCAGCACCGACCCGGCGTCGAACCTGGACGAGGTGCTGGGCACGGGCTTGTCGCAACGGCCGACGGCGGTAGCCGGTGCGCCCAACCTGTTCGCGCTCAACATCGATCCCGAAGCGGCGGCACGCGACTACCGCGAGCGCATGGTCGGCCCCTATCGCGGCATCCTGCCGCCGGCCGCCATCGCCAGCATGGAGGAGCAGTTCTCGGGCGCCTGCACGGTGGAGATCGCCGCCTTTGACGAGTTCGCCAAGCTGCTGGGCGATCCGACGACCACGGCCGAGTTCGACCACGTCATCTTCGACACCGCACCGACCGGGCATACCCTGCGCCTGCTGACGCTGCCCTCGGCCTGGACCGAGTTCATCGCCTCCTCCACCGGCGGCGCCTCGTGCCTGGGGCCGCTGGCCGGTCTGGAGAAGCAAAAGGCGCTGTACGCCGCTACCGTCGCCCGCTTGTCCGACCCCGCGACGACCACGGTGGTGCTGGTCGGCCGGCCCGAGCCTTCTTCCCTGCGCGAAGCCGAGCGGACCCGGCTGGAGCTGGCGGAACTGGGCGTCACCAATCTGCGCCTGGCGTTGAACGGAGTGTTCGTCGCGACCTTCGCCGGTGACGCGGTGGCCGACGCCATGACCCGACGCGGCCAGACGGCCATCGCCGCCATGCCGAAGGGCTTGGCGAGCCTGCCGCGTGGCGAAACGCCATTCCTGCCCAAGGGAACGGTCGGGCTGGATTCTTTGCGCGGCATGTCCAACCCTGCCCTGGTCCAGCAAAACGACATCTTGCCGGACGTGCCCGCCCACCTGCCGGCCGGCTTGGCGCCGCTGGTTGACGATCTGGCCGCAAGCGGCCATGGCGTCATCATGACCATGGGCAAGGGCGGTGTCGGCAAGACGTCGGTCGCCGCTGCGGTGGCGGCTGCGCTGGCCCGCCGGGGCCATAAGGTGCTGCTGTCCACCACCGACCCGGCCGCCCACGTGGCGGGGGCGGTGGAGGACGCCATCCCCAGTCTGACAGTCACCCGTATCGACCCGGAAGCCGAGGTGGCGCGCTATCGCGACGAGGTGCTGGCCAAAGCGGGCGCCGGCCTGGACGCCGCCGGCCGTGCCATGCTGGAAGAGGACCTGCGCTCGCCCTGCACCGAGGAAATCGTCGTCTTCCGCGCCTTCGCCCGCACGGTGGACGAGGGTCGGAACGGTTTCGTCGTGCTGGACACCGCGCCCACGGGCCACACCATCCTGCTGCTGGATGCCGCCGAGGCCTATCACCGCGAGGTGCTGCGCACCCAGGCTGACATGCCCGAGGCCGTACGCCAGTTGCTTCCCCGCCTGCGCGACTCCGCCTTTACCCGCGTTCTGATCGTCACCTTGGCGGAAGCAACCCCGGTACACGAGGCCGAGCGCTTGCAAGACGACCTTCGCCGCGCGGATATCACGTCCTACGCCTGGGTCATCAACCAGAGCCTGCTGGCCAGCGGCACCACGGACTCTGATCTTGGCCCAGCGCGGGCGCTACGAGGTGCCGTTCATCGAGCGGGTGGTCGGCAAACTGTCGCAGCGAAGTGCGCTGATCGCCTGGCAGGCGGTGGCGCCAGTGGGGGAAAAAGGACTCGCCATCTTGGTCCAGTAGTCCGGTGCGGCGGCGGCGAGTGGCGAAAATTCCGTTGTTCGCTCATAGACCTCCGCAGATACTTCGGCCATCTGCTCGTCGGAAGATGTCGCTGAAATGGCTGAACAGCTGAAATTGCGCGTGAAACTCTGCTCATTCGCGGCTCTCGGGCCGGGAAAGGCGGACCTGCTTGAGACGGTTGACCGCCGCGGCTCCATTACGGCGGCGGCGAAGGATCTCGGAATGTCCTATCGCCGCGCATGGATGCTCATCGACGAGATGAACCGCGCGTTTCGCGAACCCGTCGTCGGCACGGTTTCGGGCGGCAAGACAGGCGGGGGAACACGACTGACAGACCTTGGTCGCGAGGTCCTTGCCATTTATCGCGAAGTTCAACAACGGGCCGAAGCGGCGGTGGTCGAGCCACTTGAGCGCTTGGAAAAATTGGTCGGTCCCAATACTGCGGGGGGCGTACCAGGGGCACGTCCACTGCGGGACGACGACTAACACATCGTCATATACATCCGTGCATTACGGTCGTTGTAATCATTCATGCGTGACGCTATAAGGGGCAGCGTTATATACGGATGATTATGACGGGCCGGAGCCGTTTGAAGGCGAGGTGACGATGAGAGCCGTCAACTGTGCGGCATTTGCAGGCGGCACCGTGATCGGGACGCTAGGCGGGCTTATCGGGCTGGGTGGGGCTGAATTTCGCCTGCCGCTGCTCATCGGCGTATTCCGCTTTGGCGCACTGGAAGCGGTCATCGTCAACAAGGCCGTCAGCTTGGTCGTGGTCGCTGGAGCGCTGATCTTCAGAACGTCCTCCATCTCAATCGGCCAGGTGACAAGCCATTGGGACGTGATTCTGAACGTCCTGGTCGGCAGTCTGGCTGGCGCCTGGCTCGGTGCCGGTTGGGCCACCCAACTCAAATCGGCCACACTCTATCGACTGATCGCCGTGCTGCTGGTTGGAATTGCTGTAGCCCTGGTGTTCGGCCATCACATCGGTGGGGCGCCCGTGCCGCTGCTTGATGGAAGCCCTCTAATCCTGTCAGGGGCCGTGGCAGGCCTTGCCATTGGCGTCATCGCTGCGTTGATGGGCGTGGCCGGAGGCGAGCTTCTTATTCCGACGCTGGTCATGTTGTTCGGCCTCGACATCAAATTGGCGGGAAGTTTGTCCTTGGCGATCAGCCTGCCGACGATGATTGTCGGGTTCGCCCGCTACAGTTGTGACAGCAGCTTCTCGGTGCTCGGGCGCAACCGTGCCTTTGTCGGCATCATGGCGGCAGGTTCGCTGGCCGGGACATTCATCGGAGGGATGCTGTTGGGGTTCGCCCCCGATGCCGTGCTGCTGCCATTGCTGGCCATTCTGCTTGTGCTTTCAGCTGTGAAGGTCTGGCGGGAAGCGGCCCCCGTGCGGGTTCGCAATCTCGCCTCCTGAAAAGGGTCACTGACAAAAATCCAGCGTCAGCACGATTCCCAGCAACGGCCCCTGATAGCCCGACCACGCAGCCACCGCCACGCTCAGCCCGAGCGCGAGGATGACCGCGTGGAAGAGCGTCCTCATGCCTTCACCGGCTCGGGCAGCGCCACCGCCTGTTCCTTGATCGGCAGGTTGAGCAGGGCGGCAATCAGGCTGAGACCGATGGCGAGGCCCCAGGCGCCGTCATAGGACCCCAGCCGGTCATAGAGCACGCCGCCCAGCCAGCCGCCGAGGAAGGCGCCCAGCTGGTGGGCGAGGAAGACCACGCCGCCCAGCATGGACATGTTGCGCACACCGAAGATGGCGGCAACGGTGCCGTTGGTCAGCGGCACGGTGGACAGCCAGAACAGGCCCATGGCGGCACCGAAGGCATAGGCGCTTCCATTCGCTGACCGGCAGGAAGGCGAAAGCGGCGATGATGACCACCCGGGCCAAATAGAGCCAGGTCAGCAGCATGGGCTTGCGGAAGCGCCCGCCCCACAGGCCGGCGAAATAGGTGCCGGGGATGTTGAGCAGGCCGATGAAGGCCAGCACCATTGAACCGACGCCGGCCGACAGACCCTTGTCCGCCAGGAATGCCGGCACGTGGGTGGCGATGAACACCACCTGGAAGCCGCAGACGAAGAAACCGAGCGCCAGCAGCACGAAGCCCCGGTGGCGCAGGGCCGTGCGGATCGCCTTGGCCGGCGGTCATCCCATGGGCGGCATAGGTACTGGCGTGACCGCGCTCGAACAGCGGGAATGCCAGCGGCACCATGGTCACGGTCAGCACCGACAGCGCCACCAGGGCGCCCGACCAGTCCAGCCAGTCGATGCCCTTGAGCGCACCCGGCAACATGACGAACTGGCCGAAGGCGGCTCCGCCCATGGCGATGCCCAGGGAAAGGCTGCGCTTCTCCGGCGCGGTGGCGCGGGTGACGGCGCCCAGCACCAGCGGATAGGTGGTGCCGGCCAACCCCAGGCCGACCAGCACGCCAGCACCCAGAATGAACACGGTCTGGCCGGCGGGGTGAGCCATGACCAGCAGGCCGAGGGCGTATAGGATCGTCCCGGCGATGACCGCCTTGCCGGCGCCGATGCGGTCGGCGATCAACCCGGCGAAAGGCTGCGAGATGCCCCACACCAGGTTCTGGAGGGCGATGGCGAAGGCGAACACCTCGCGCCCCCAGCCGCCGGCCATGGAGACCGGCTGCAGGAACAGGCCGAAGGAATGCCGCACGCCGAGCGAAACCGCCAGGATGGCGGCGGCGCAGATGAGCACGGTTGTCGGGTTGTGCTTGGAAACGGTCATGGTGCCCTCGTGCAGATGGAAGACAGGGCGCCGCTGCCGGCCAACCCTCGGCACCTTGGACGCGGGGGCAAGTCGCCCCGTTACAGGGGAAAAGCGCCTATCTGCGCTCGCACGGCACGTCGTCGCCGAAATCCAGGACGCATTCGCGGCTCAGGCTGGCGCGCAGGGCGGCCAGGCCACGATGGAGGATGACGCGGGCATTGCCCTCGGAAACGCCCAGGGGCCCGGCCATCTCGCGATGGCTGAGGCCGGCGAAATGGTGGAGCAGCACGGCTTCGCGCTGGCGTTCGGGCAGGCGCGCCACATGGGCGAGGATGCAGGCGGACATTTCCGCCTGCAGGATCTCGGCCTCGGGGTGGTCGGGGGCGGGAAGCTCGCCGGCCTCCTCCAGGGCGGTGGTGGGCGCTCGTTTGGCCGCGCGGAAATGGTCGCGGGCCAGGTTGAGGGCGATGGCGGTCAGCCAGGTGGCTGGCGCCGCCTCGCCGCGCAGGGTCGCGGCGGCGCGGGTGGCGCGCAGCAGCGCCTCCTGCACCAGGTCGTCGGCCAGGGCTTCGTCGCGCACTAGGCGCAGCAGGACGCCGCGCACCGTCATCCGGTGCGCGGCCAGTTGCTCAGGATCCACAGCCGCAGCCACCGGCACCTCCCGTCTGCTTGCCGGCCGTCCCCAGCAGGGCGTCGGCCTTGTCGCGCGTCTTGGCCGCCGCGCCGCGGTTGACCATCAGGCCGACTTCGACCGCCGCCCTGACCTCCGCGCGGTCGATGCCGAGGCGGTCGCATTCGGCCAAATGGTAGTCCATGCAGGGGTGGCAGTTCACTGCCGCCGAGGCCCCAATGGCGATCAATTCCTTGATGCGGTCGTCCATGGAAAACTCCTTTCAAGAGGGTGTGTCATTCCCTTTGACGACGCACGGCGGAAATCGTTACAGCCCCCTTCAGGAACGATTGCGGGGACGGCGCGACAGGGCGGCGACCAGGTAGCCGCCGACCCCCATGGCACAGAACCCCAGGATGGTCATCATCACCGCCCGGGGACTGCCAGTGGATGACCACAGCGACGCCAGGGCCAGCGGCGAGACCGCCTTGGCCAAATTGACCGGCAGGGTGAGCGCGCCGTTGATTGTGGCGTAGCGAGGGTCACCCAGGTATTCCGGCACGGCGGTGCCGCGGACGATGGTCATCACGCCATTAGCGGCGCCGTAGAGCAGGGCGAAAGCCACCAGTGCGGGGAAGTGTCCCGGCGCGACCAGCAGGATGGCCACCGCCACCACCATGGCCCCCGCGACGAAGGCGCCGGTCGCCCGTGCGCTCAGCCGGCGCCCCAGCGCAAGCAGGATGATCCGGCCGGCGACCTGCATGGGGCCGATGGAGGCCATGACCAGCAGAATTTGCGGCGTGGGGACGTCATGGGCCATCATGATCGGGATCAGCATGAATGTCAGGCCGGTGAAGGTGGCGCCATAGGCAGTGAACCACAGCGCCAAGCCGCAGAAAACCGGATTGCCGAGATTGTCCACCAGGACCCTGGCGCCCCTGGTGGTGGTGCCGGAATGGGGAATGGGCGCACGTCCGTCGCCCTTGCGCAGGATCAGGGCATGCAGGCCGCCACAGAAGATGGCCATGGTCACGCCAACCGTCAGGATAGCGTGCCGCCAGCCCCACAGGTCGGTCAAGGCCTGGGTGGCGGGGATCAGCACGGTGCTGGCGAACCCGCCCAGCAAGGTGATGGCGGTGATGGCCCGCCGGAAATCGCCGCCGTAGAGCGCGGTGACCACGGCGAAGGCCGGTTCGTACAGCAGCGTCGCCATGGCGATGCCCATGGCGGCCCAGATGGCGTAGAAGGCCCAGACAGAGGTCACCTGGGACCACGCGACCATCAATAGGCCGCCGGCGATGGCGCCGACGATCATCACCTCGCGGGCGCCGTGCCGGTCGATCCAGGCGCCCACTGAGGGGGCCGCCAGTCCCCAAGACAGCAACCCAACAGAAAGCGCGCCGTTCAGCGTGGTTTTCGACCAGCCCAGTTCCGTTTCCATCGGCACGACGGCGACGGTGAAGGCATAGTACAGGCTGCCCCAGGCCACCAGTTGCGCCGCCGCCAGCAACCACACGAAGGACCATGGCCGCGTGGCGGCGTCGCCGGCGGGGCGCGCCGGCAGGGTCATCCGCAGTAGCCGGGTTTAACTACCGTATCGGTGGAAGCATCGTTGCCGATCAGCTGGGCGGCTAATTCGGCAGCGCGCCCGGTATAGGTCATGCAACGGCGGTGCAGCTTGTTGTCGGTGAAGGTCTGCCGGCCCTCCGCCGTGCCGAGGTGGCAGCCGAGCAGATCGGCGCAGCCGGTGGCGCCGAACTCCTCGGTGAAGCGTTCCACCAGGGTCTGCACCGCCTCGTAGGTCCGCTGCACCGAGCCGGTGCCATCATTGCGTCCGAAGGCCAGTCCCAGCCCCATGACGGCGCCGGTGAGCGCGCCGCACGGGCCGGCGGTCTGGCTGAGGCCGCTGCAGAAGCCGGTGGCAATGGCGGGCACCTGCGGGTTGTCGATGCCCAGCCGGCTTGCCAGCGTGGCCAGGACGCTTTCGGCGCAGTAGAGCCCCTCCTTGAAACGCTGGATGGCCTGGGAATTCGCGTCGGCGCTGTCGGTCATGATTTTCTCCTTACGGCTTGCGTGCTTCGATGGTGGCCGAGGCGACGTGATCCTCCACGCCCAGGCCGGGCGCCCATTCGGCGATCAGGTCGCGGCTCTCCGGCTTGGGGTCGATGCGGATGTCGGTGAAGCCGGCCTCCTCCAACCAGCGCTCCAGCTCCTCCACGGTCGCGGCACCGCCGACGCACCCGCAATAGAGCTCCTGCCGCGCGGCCAGGTCCGGCGTCAGGGGCTTGAGCATGACCACGTCGGACACGGCGACACGGCCACTGGATTTCAACACGCGAAACGCCTCGCGCAGCACCTGCGGCTTGTCCGGCGACAGGTTGATGACGCAGTTGGAAATGACGACGTCGGCGGTGTTGTCGGCGATGGGCAGGTGCTCGATCTCGCCCAGGCGGAATTCCACATTGGCAAGGCCCAGCTTGGCGACGTTGTCGCGTGCCTTCCGCAGCATCTCGTGGGTCATGTCGACGCCGATGGCGCGCCCGGTGTTGCCCACCTGTCGGGCGGCGAGGAAGCAGTCGAAGCCGGCGCCGGAACCGAGATCGACCACCACCTCGCCGGGCTTCATATCGGCGATGGCTTGCGGGTTGCCGCAGCCGAGGCCGAGATTGGCGCCGTCGCCGACGGCACTCAGTTCGTCGTCGCCATAGCCCATGCGCCGCGCCAGTTCGCCCACATCCGGCTCGGCGGAACCGCAGCACGATGATTGGGCAGGTGTCGGCGGTGCACAGCACGGCGAGGCCGTGCCCTGGGCGACGGCACCGTAGCGGTCGCGGACGTTGGCGCGGATCTGGTCGGCATTCATGGCAGGCTCCGGTGCAGGAGGGTGGCGGAAGCCGGGCAAAGCCCGGCGAATTGACGGGATTGGCGGATGGCTGCCGGCGCGGTTTCCCGGTCGGCGCGGGCGAAACCGAGCCTGAGGGCCAATGCCTCGGCGGTGGTGGTGAGAATCCAGGCGTCGGTGAAGCCCAGTTCGGCCAGCCGCGTCAGCGCCCAACGGGCGATCTCCAACCCTAGCCCCTGGTCTCTCCGGTGCGGGACAACGACGAAGGAGCGCAGCAGCGCATGGGTGTCGTTCACCGCTTCCCAGCCGATGAACCCGACCAATGCACCGCCGTCGCGGAAACGGAAGAACTGGCGGCCGGACAGGTCCAGATCGTCGGTGGGAAGGCCGGCCTGCGCCAGCAGGGCGGCCAGTTCACTGTCGCTGCCGGGGATTTCGTCGATAGCGGGGTCGTTCATGGTTTCGGGCATGCTGTCTGGGCCTCACGGGCAGCACGGCGACCGGCTGCAGCAATTTTCGGTCAAGTAGGCGATCACCCCTCGCATGCGGGTGTACTCGGCCGTATAGATCAACGAGCGTCCCTCCCGCCGCACGGTCACCAGACCGGCGTTCTTCAGGTGCGACAGGTGGAACGACAGGGTGTTGGGCGGGATCGCCAATTCCTCGGCGATCTGCCCGGCCGGCAATCCGTCCGGTCCCACGGTCACCAGCAGGCGGAATACCCGCAGGCGGCTTTCCTGGGCCAAGGCGGACAAGGCGGCGATGATGGCTTTTTCTTCCATGTTTCCAGATATGTTGAATTATTGGGCGCTGTCAAGCCAGCCCGGCCATGACAAGCAGATAGAGCGCCGTCAGACCGACCAGGGATTGAAGCGCGGCACCGCCAGCCAGGGTGGCGACGGCGGAGGATTCGCCCGCCCGGCCAGGGCGTCACTGCGCACCAGCCAGTAAAAGCTGTCCGTGGGCAGGATGGCGAAGGACCCCAGGCAGATGGCGAAGACGGCGGCGACCGGCGAGATGTCGGCGCCGGCCATCAAGGGCGCCAGCACCGGGGTCACCGTGGCGAAGGTGGCGGTGGAGGCGCCATGGATCAGCTTGAACACCATGGTCACCGCGAACAGGACCACCAGCATGCCGACGCTGGAGGCCAGCGGTGCCAGCATCTGCTTCAGCGGCAGGGTGTTGCTGAGCATGGTCCCAAACGCGCTGGCGGCGCCGATCACCAACAGCAGCGAGGCAGTGCGGCGCATGGCCGCATCCAGGCATTCGCGGCGGGATTGAGGTTGTGTGTCGAATAGCGCCAGGGCAGCCGCAATAATCAGGGCGCCCTTGGGGGCGGGTGAGGAAATTCGCCCAGGGAAGGCGGAAAGGTCGGTGACGCTGCCGATCAACAGGAGCACCCCTAGCACGCCGAGCGGCAGGAGCGGCCGCAGGACGGCGCGCGAGAAAGGTGTTGTGCGACTGCCGGGAGCATTGTCGGCAGGGTGCGGTAGCGCGACCAAACTTCGCCGGCCAGCCACACCGGAACGAGCAGCAGCAATCCGGTCAGGAAGAGCGCGGGACTGTTGACGCCCAGGCCGGTGGCGACGATCAGCGGCCCGGCGGGGAACAGCAGGCGATAACCGGCCCCGCTGCCGAAGGCCACCGACAGCTTGCGGCGGTCGGCCACCGAGGCGAGGGTGGCGTAGGAGGTGTCGGGGCAGACCATGCCAGCGGCGGTCATGGGCGAGATGGCGGCGGCGATGCGGTCGGCGCCGTCCAGCTTCTGCCGCGCCATGCAGGCCGCCAGCACGAAGGATGGCAGCAGGACCAGGGCGAAATCCCCCAGGATGCGGCCGAAGCCATTGCTGAAGGCGTGAACCACCTCGACCCCGTTCAAGCCGCTGGTCAGGCCGATGGCCAGGGCGAACAGGATCAGCCAGACCGGCTGGGGAAGCGACAGGCCGCTCCAGCG
>JANQAI010000010.1 GCA_024707145.1 Magnetospirillum sp.
AGCCCACCGCCACGGCGACGCTCATGTTGAAACCGAGATACCATTGCAGCCACAGCCCGCCCACCAGGGCGAATGGCAGCGACAGCATGACGATCAGCGTCTCGGTGATGCGTTTGAAGTTGAGGTAGAGCAGCAGGAAGATGATCAGGATGGTGACCGGCACCACGATCTTCAGCTTCTCGATGGCGCGCTCCATGTATTCAAACTGGCCCGACCAGGTGACGAAATAGCCGGGCGGCATGACGACGCTGTCCTGCACCGCCTTGCGGGCCTCGGCCACGTAGCCGCCGATGTCGCGGTCGCGGATGTCCACGTAGATGTAGGCGGACAACAGCGCGTTCTCGGTGCGGATGCCGGCCGGCCCCTTGGTCAGCCGCACCGTGGCGAGCTGGCCCAGCGGGATGGCGGTGCCGTCCATGGTGTTGACCAGCACGCGCGACGCGATGGCCTGCGGGTCGGAACGGAATTCGCGCGGATAGCGCACGTTGACGCTGAACCTTTCGCGGCCTCCCACGGGGGGGGTTACTGATCTGCGGCCCAGGGCGGTCAGGATGACCTCCTGCAGGTCGTCGATGGTCAGGCCGTAGCGGGCGAGCTGCGTGCGGTCGGGCTGGATGTCGAGATAGTAGCCGCCGCCGATGCGCTCGGCATAGGCCGAGGTGGTGCCGGGCACCGCCTTGACCACCGCCTCGATCTGGCGGGCGAGCTTTTCCATCTCGTCCAGATCCTTGCCGAACACCTTGATGCCGATGGGGGTGCGGATGCCGGTGGACAGCATGTCGATGCGGGCGCGCAGCGGCATGGTCCAGGCGTTGGATACGCCCGGCATCTGCAGCGCCTTGTCCATCTCGGCGATCAGCTTTTCCGTGGTCATGCCCGGCCGCCAGTTCTTCTCGGGCTTGAGATTGATCACTGTCTCAAACATCTCGGTGGGGGCCGGGTCAGTGGCGGTGCTGGCGCGGCCGGCCTTGCCGAAGACCGACTCCACCTCGGGGAAGCTCTTGATGATACGGTCCTGCAGTTGCAGCAGCTCTTGCGCCTTGGTGATGGAGAGACCCGGCAGCGTGGTCGGCATGTAGAGGATGGTGCCCTCGTTCAGGCTGGGCATAAATTCCGAGCCGATGCGAGTGGCGGATGATGCGAAGCCACCAGCGCACCGATCGCCAGCAGAATGGTAATGATCTTAGCCTTCAGCACGCCGCGGATGGCCGGGCGGTAAATCCAGATGAGGAAGCGGTTGATGGGGTTCTTCTGCTCGGGAAGGATGCGGCCACGGATGAACAGCATCATCAGCACCGGCACCAATGTCACCGACAGGAAAGCGGCGCCGGCCATGGAGAACGTCTTGGTGAAGGCCAGCGGCTTGAACAGGCGGCCTTCCTGAGCCTCCAGCGTGAAGACCGGCAGGAACGACACGGTGATGATCAGCAGGCCGAAGAACAGCGACGGCCCCACCTCGATGGCGGCGTTGATCAGCGCTTCCGCCCGACTCTCCCGGCTTCAGACGTTCCAGGTGCTTGTGGGCGTTCTCAATCATGACGATGGCGGCGTCCACCATGGCTCCCACGGCAATGGCAATGCCGCCCAGGCTCATGATGTTCGACGTCATGCCCAGCCAGTCCATGACGATCATGGCGATCAGCACGCCGACCGGCAGCATGACGATGGCAACCAGGGCGGAACGGACGTGCAGCAGGAAGATCACGCACACCGCCGCGACGATGATGCTTTCCTCGACCAGGGTGTGCTTCAACGTTTCCACCGCCCGCAGGATGAGGTCGGAGCGGTCGTAGACCGCCTCGATGCTGACCCCTTCGGGAAGGCCGGAGGAGACCTCGGCGATCTTGTCCTTGGCGCGTTCGATGACGGCCAGGGCGTTCTGGCCGAAGCGCTGGACGATGATGCCGCTGACCGCCTCACCCTCGCCGTTAATTTCGACAGGCCACGGCGTTCATCCGGACCGAGTTCGACGCGGGCGACATCGCGCAGCAGCACGGGGGTGCCGGCCTGGACCTTGAGCACGATCTGCTCGATGTCGGGAACGCCCTTGAGATAGCCGCGGCCGCGCACCACGAACTCGGTCTCGGCCATCTCGACCACGCGGCCACCGACGTCGATATTGCTCTTGCGGATGGCCTCGGTGACCTTGGCGATGGGAATGCCGTAGGCCTGCAGCTTCTGCGGATCGACCACCACCTGGTACTGCTGGACAAAGCCGCCGATGCTGGCGACCTCGGCCACGCCCTCGGCCTTGGCCAGTTGGTAGCGCAGGTACCAGTCCTGGATGGTCCTGAGTTCGGCCAGCGTGCGGTCCTTGGCCTGGACCACGTACTGGTAGACCCAGCCCACACCGGTGGCGTCCGGTCCCAGGCTGGGTGTCACCCCCGGCGGCATGCGTTTGGAAGCGAAGTTCAGGTATTCCAGCACGCGCGAACGCGCCCAGTAGATGTCGGTGCCGTCCTCGAAGATGACGTAGACGAACGACACGCCGAAGAACGAGAAGCCGCGCACCAGCTTGGATTTGGGCACGCTGAGCATGGCAGTGGTCAGCGGATAGGTGACCTGATCCTCGACCACCTGCGGCGCCTGGCCGGGATATTCGGTGTAGAGGATGACCTGCACGTCGGACAGGTCGGGCAACGCGTCCAGGGGCAGGCGCTTCACCGACAGCACGCCGGCGCCGATGATGAAGACCGTCGCCAGCAACACCAGGAAGACGTTGCGGGCGGACCAGCGGATGAGACCAGCGATCATGAAGGCTCTCCGCCGTCAGTGATTATGGAAGCCCTGAAGGGCGGCCTTGAGGTTGCTTTCGGCGTCGATCAGGAAATTGGCCCGCACGACGACGCGCTCGCCCTCCCTGATGCCCTCCATGACCTCGACGAAGCCGTCGGCCCGGCTGCCGGCCCTGATCTCGCGCGGCTCGTACAGACCCTCGCCGCGCTCCACCAGCACCGCCTGGCGGGTGCCGGTGTCCAGCACCGCCGAATCGGGCACCGCCACCACCGGCCCCTTCGCCACCGGCGCCGCCAGTTGCACGGTGCCGTAGAGCGACGGACGCAGGTGGCCTTCGTGGTTGGGCAGCTCGATGCGCACCTTGGCGGTGCGGGTTTCCGCCGTCACCGTCGGATAGACGAAGGTGACCTTGCCGGTGAACGTCATGCCCGGCAGGGCGTTGAAGGTAACGTCCGCCTTCTGGCCGACATTCACCTGGGCCAAATCCTGCTCGAACACCTCGGCGACGACCCAGACGTTGGACAGGTCGGCGATCTGGTAGAACATTTCGCCGGGCATGAAGCGCATGCCCTGGATGGCCCGCTTCTCCAGCACCACGCCGGAAACCGGCGACGGCAGCGACAACGTACGGGTCGGCTGCCCCCTTTACGCAGACGCTCGATCTGGCCGGAGGGAATATCCCAGTTCTTCAGCCGCGCCAGCGCCCCTTCCGCCAGCGAACGGGCAGATTCACGCGCCTCGGGGCTGGCGTTCTCCAACGAGCGGGCACCTTGCAAGGCGACCACGTATTCCTGCTGAGCCAGCACCAGGTCAGGGCTGTAGATTTCCATCAACGATTGGCCCTGGCGAACAACCTGTCCAGTCTGGTTGACGTTCAGGCGCTCGATGTAGCCTTCGAACTTGGGCGCCACCACGTGCAACTGGCGCTCGTCCACCTGCACGGTGCCGACGGCGCGGATGGGCCGGGTGAGCTGGCGCAATACCGCCGGTTCGGTGCGCACGCCCAGCTTCTGCACCTTGTCGATGCTGACCTTCAGCGTGCTGCCACCGTCCTCGTCGCCCTCGTAGACCGGGACGTAATCCATGCCCATGGGGTCCTTCTTCGGCACCGGCGAGGTGTCTGGCAGGCCCATGGGGTTACGGTAATAGAGAATCTTGCCGGTCTTGGGCTTTGGCGAGGGTGCCGGTTCCGGCTCGGGATCGGCGTACACCGGCGTGTAGTCGCGCCCCTGCGCGTCCTTCCTGGGCACCGGGGAGTAGTCGGCCGAACCGTCGGGGGCCTGATAGTAGAGGATGGCCCGTTCGGCGGCGACCTGAGCGGCGGCATGGGCAGCCGGATCGTGACCGTCTTGCGCTTGCGGGGGCGCGGCCGGAGCAGCCCCGTGTCCCGCATGGCCGGCCGAGGCGGCGGTAACATCCGTCACCGGCGCGGGCGCCGATTGCCGGCCCAACCAATAGCCGCCGCCCAAGGCGGCGACAACGGCGACCCCAGCCGCCAAAGCTCCAGCGCGCTTCACAGCTCACCTCCAATCAGCTTTTCGATTTCCGCCAACCGCATCTGCTGGTCGAACCCGACCTTGAGCAGGTCGATCTGCGTCTTCCACAACTGCTGCTCGGCGGTCAGCACGTCGAGGAATTCGGTGCGGCCCAGTTCGTAGGACTTGGCCGCCGCCTGGAAGCCGATTTCCGCCTGCGGCAGCGCGCTTTCCCGCAACAGCGTTTCGACCTGGCGCGACGCTTCCAGGCTGAGCCAGGCATCCTGCACCTCGTTGCCCAATTCGATCTCGCGGGCCTGGCGGCGCTGGCGGGCGGCGGCCGACATGGCCTTGGCCTCGCCGATCTCGGAATTACGCAGGCCCCATTGGATGGGAACGTTCATGGTGACCATGGCTTCATAATTGTCCCATTGGCCTTCGCGGCGCATGGCGCCCACACCCACCTCGAAGTCCGGGTACCAGCTCTTCTCGGCCAGGGCGACAGACTTGTCGGCACCGGTGATGATGGCCTCCTGGGCCAGAAGCTCGGGATTGGCCGATTGCGCCCGGTCGGTCAGCGCCGCCACGTCGAGCGCTTCCTTGGCCGGGATGGGACGGGGATGGGGCTCCTCCACCAGCGGCGCATTGAGGTCGCGGTTGAGCAGACGGTTGATCTTCACCCGCGCCTTGCGCCGTTCCGCCTGCATGCGGGCGATCTCGGTGTCGAGCATGGACTTCTCGACGCCCGCCCGCGTCACGTCCTGCTGGCTGCCGAGGCCCTGGCCGTAACGTGCCCGGGCCAGCTTGGTCAGGGTGTCCAGGCGCCCGCTCAGGTTCTTGGCCAAGTCGATGGCCAGATGCGCCTGATGGTACTCTGCATAGGCCACCTTCACCTTGGCGACCAGATCGTTCTCGACCGCCTTCTTCAACACCGCAGCCTTTTTGGCCCCGGCCTCGGCGATCTCGCGCTTGAGATCGCGTTTGCCCCAGAACGGCAATTCCTGGGAGATGCGCACCGTCTTGTCGGTGCCTCCCCACGAACTGCGCGGAGCATAGCTGGGGAAGTCCCGCTGCCAGCCTTCGACCAGGAAGGTCACCTTGGGGTCCATCAAGCTGCCGGCGCCCTCGACGCGGGCAGCAGCGGCGTCCGCCTCCAGGGCCATCACCTGGAGTTCCGGGTTCATCGCCTTGGCAATGGCGACAAGGTCGTCGACCGTCGCCCCCACGGCACCATTGTGGGCATGTTCCTGCGCCAATAGCGGCGAGGCAAAACCCAAAGCCAGCATCAGGGCTAGGGCGGCGGTCGTCGTCCTCATCGTATCCCCCACGAATTTTAGTGTTTGTGCGAGCCGCTGGCGGCGGTGAACGGCACCGAGCCGGTGATGGTGGCGGGTTCGCCCTGAACCTTGGCCGCCACCTGCAGCGTCCACGGGCCGGCCATGGAGAGATCGGCAGTAAACACATAGGCGCCCTTGCCGTCGGGCTTGGCCGGCGACACCTTGGTCGCCATGGGGGCCATGCCGGCCATGGGCATCTCCATCTTGGCAGGCAGGATGATGGCATCGGTCACCGGCTTGCCGGTGGGAACGTGCACCAGGCGGACCGCCACGGCCGCATCCGATGCCGCCGCCACCTCGGGCTGAACGGCCTCGAAGCGGTAATCCTTCGCATCGGCCCAGGCGTTTACCGAGGCTCCCGCCAGGATCGCCGACAAAACAAGCACCCCACCAGCCTTTCGCATCTCACTCTCCTCCCAGCGTCGGTGGCGCGGCTGTTGGACCGTTCCAACGAAGACGAGCGTAAGGAGTTGGTCGAGGTTCTCACTACAGCCCGATCCTCAAAGCGTCAGTTGGACGCCTGAACCGGCCTTTTCCCCACGATCACGAGGAAAGTGACGAACTGGAGACAGTACGCACGGCGCTGGTCCCTATTTCGGCCCACTCGACAAGCGGCGCATCCACGTCATGGACCGCAGCGTTCACGAGCTATTTATGGACGATTCAGCCCCGAGCCTGGCCTGATTGACCTGGCTAGCTCAACTGATCCATGGCACACTGAAAAATCAGACCATTCAGGTGTCGTTGGAGCTTAATGATGGCACTTGGGCGAATTTGGCCCTGACCTTTGGTGCGCTCTGCGTCGTGCTGTCGCACACCGCTCCATCCTGTCGACTTTGATCACCATGCATAGGGGTGGCCGCTGTTCTCGGTGCTGGCAACTCGCTGGATTCGGCCGCCCGCTGGCGACGCCCAGGCGCCGACCGTCTGGGGCGCGACGTCAGCATCGCCGCTGCCTGGAACGGCCCCAAGGAAGTGCGCAGCGCCGCTGCCGAGATGCAGGACCGCATCCGCCGCTTCGTCGAGGACCGGACGCGCATGCTGGGCAGCCATCTCCGCGACCTGCCAGTCCCATCACCCGGCTGCGGCTGCGCGGAAATGCTGCCCGAGAGCGCACCCGTATGCTGGCGGACTTGACCGACATGGAGGACATGGTTTCCTCGACGCTGGAATTCGCCCGCGGCGAAGCGAACGACGAGGCCGTCCAGACCTCGACCTGGCCGCCACCCTGGAGGCCATCTGCGACAACGCCACCGACAGGGCTGGCCGCGAATATGAATGGTCGGGCCGGCCGGATGCACCTGCCGGCCGCTGGCCCTCAAGCGGGCGCTGACCAACCTGATCGAGAATGCCGCCCGCTACGGCGGCAAGGCCATGGTGCACGCTGCGCACCATGGCCGCGACGTCCGCGT
>JANQAI010000014.1 GCA_024707145.1 Magnetospirillum sp.
TACCGGGGTTGCTTCCGCCAAGGTGACGATCAGAACGCGGGTAAAGGCGGAGTCGCGCAGGCGGGGAAGCAACTGGCGTACGGCCTCGGGCATGTCAGCCTGGGTGCGCAGCACCTCGCGGTGATAGGCCTCGGCGGCATCCAGCAGCAGGATGGTGTGGCCCGTGGGCGCGGTGTCCAGCACGACGAAACCGTTCCGACCCTCGTCCACCGTGCGGGCGAAGGCGCGGAAGACGGCGATTTCCTCGGTGCAGGGCGAGCGCAGGTCCTCTTCCAGCATGGCACGGCCGGCGGCGTCCAGGCCGGCGCCCGCTTTGGCCAGCACCTCGTCGCGATAGCGCGCCACCTCGGCTTCCGGGTCGATACGGGTGACTGTCAGACTGGGGATGGCGTCCTCCACCGCCCCCGCCACGTGGGCGGCCGGGTCGGTGGTGGACAGCAGCACCTTATGGCCCCGGCGGGCCAGCGCAGCCGCCACCGCAGCGGCGACCGACGTCTTGCCGACACCGCCCTTGCCCATGGTCATGATGACGCCATGGCCGCTTGCGGCCAGATCGTCAACCAGCGGCGCCAAGCCGGCCGGCAGGTGGGCGGGCACGTCCGGCAAGATGTCGTTTTGCTGGACCAGGGCAGGGTTGGACATGCCGCGCAAAGAATCCAGCCCGACCGTTCCCTTGGGCAGGAATGGCGTTTCGCCACGCGGCAGGCTCGCCAAGCCCTTCGGCATGACGGCGATGGCCGTCTGGCCGCGTCGGGTCATGGCGTCGGCCACCGCGTCACCGGCGAAGGTCGCGACGAACACTCCGTTCAACGCCAGGCGCAGATTGGTGACGCCCAGTTCCGCCAGCTCCAGCCGAGTCCGCTCGGCTTCGCGCAGGGAAGAAGGCTCGGGGCGGCCGACCAGCACCACCGTGGTCGTCGCGGGGTCGGACAAGCGGGCGACGGTAGCGGCGTACAGCGCCTTTTGCTTCTCCAGACCGGCCAGCGGCCCCAGGCACGAGGCGCCACCGGTGGAGGAGGCGATGAACTCGGTCCAGGCCGAGGGCAGCGTCAGCAGGCGCAGCGTGTGGCCGGTCGGCGCGGTGTCGAAGATGACGTGGTCGAACTCGGCCGTGGTCGCCGGATCGCCCAGCAGTTTGGCGAACTCATCGAAGGCGGCGATTTCCACCGTGCAGGCGCCCGAGAATTGCTCCTCCATGCTGGCGATGGCGGCCGGCGGTAGGATGCTGCGATAGGGGCCGACCATGCGCTCGCGGTAATCACGCGCCGCCGCCTCGGGATCGATGTTGAGCGCGAACAGGTTGGGCGCACCGGTCACTGCCGTGGGCCGCTGCGACAGGCCCGTGCCCAGCACCTCGTCCAGGTTGGAAGCCGGGTCGGTGCTGACGATTAGCACCCGCTTGCCGGCGTCGGCCAGGGCAAGGCCGGTGGCGCAGGACAGCGACGTCTTGCCGACGCCGCCCTTGCCGGTGAAGAAGGCGTAGCGCGTGACGATCGACGGCAGGGCCATGATGGCGTCCTTTAGCAGCAGCTGGAACCCGAGCAGCAGGACCCGCCGGCCTTGACGGTGATCTTCGGCTTGGCCGCGCCGAGGTCCAGCTTGGCCGCCAGCTGGTCACGGGTGAGATGGATGCCGGTCGAGACGATGGCGCCGTCGATGGCGATGATCGGCAGCCGGTCCATGCCGGCCTCCATCTCCTTGACCACGGCTGGGTTGGCGGCGAACGCCTGCGGCTCGGTGCCCAAATTGTAGCGCTGGACCTCGACACCCTGTTCGGCCACCCACTTGAGGTCGGCGGCAAAGGCCACCAGTGCCGGGTCGACGTCGGGGCCGCACACGCCGGTCGAGCAGCACATGGCAGGGTCGTAGACTTCGAGCTTCTTCATGATCGTTTCCATTCTCAATAAGCGGCAACGCCATCCGACAGATGGCGCCGCCTGCGACGAAACATCTATTGGCGAAACTTCCCGATCGCCTCGATCACGCGCTTGGCCTCGGCTTTCGGCTCTCCCCGAGTGACCAGAGACAGACGTTGGGCGATCCGCGTATCGGTCTCCACGACCGCCGTGCCTGTGCGTAGAGCAACCGGGGTCGAGGAACTGATGAACCCGATGCCGTTCGGCTTGCGGGCGACCATCAAGGCGACGTCGGGAGCCTCGTCAACCTCCGAGACCAGCTCGGAAAACGGCCTTCCTCCCAGAAGATCGTGCTCGACCATGGTCCGCATGGCGCCGAAACGGCTTTCCGAGAACGGAGCGATCGCACCGGCAGGGCCGCCGGCATCCTGCCAATTCTTTAGGTCACCCAAATAAATGGCCCGGAGCTGACTGGCAGACAATTTCTTTACGGGATTGCCCTGGTTGACGATGAACTCGACCTTGGCGGTTCCCAGGTCGAATACGCGCAGTTCGCTCCGATCGACATTGTAGGCGGCGACGGCCTTGGCCATCTTGGCGAGAACCTCATCCAACTCGGAAGAAATCATGGCGATGTCGGCATTTCCAGCGAGCAAATCGGTGACGCCGGCCCCTGACGAATTGGGAGATACGGCGAGCTTCACTCCCACAGCACTTTCGATTTGCGTCCGATGCGGCAGAACGATGCTATTGGCTACGCTGGTTGAACCGCTCACACGGAGCAACCCGTTTTCGGCGGACGCGTGTCCCGCCGCCCCCAGAACCATTACCAGCACCGTTGCAAAGAAAGTCCTGAGCATTCTGGCCTCCTTCTCTCGCTCCCCCGGATGGCGGAGCAGTCGGTCATGGTGGTTGGCCGCTGGGCTTCATTCCTTGCTTTGCGTTGTCGTGCCCCGCCCCAGCCGTTCATCTTCCCTGGATGATCTTCTCCTCCCGGTCATCAGCAGTTTCGCGACCTCACATTGCCGGCAATGGCGGCAACACCCGGCTGGTGCCGTACACGCCCGCTCATCGCTCAGGCTCTAGCTTCGTACCAGTCCTTGGACGCATTGACGATGCGCACCACCGACAGCATCACCGGCACCTCGATCAGCACACCCACCACGGTGGCGAGCGCGGCGCCCGACTGGAAGCCGAACAGGCTGATGGCGGCGGCCACCGCCAGCTCGAAGAAGTTGCTGGCGCCGATCAGCGCCGACGGCCCGGCCACGCAATGGGCGACGCCCAGCTTCTTATTGAGCAGGTAGGCGAGGCCGGAGTTGAAGTAGACCTGGATGGTGATGGGCACCGCCAGCAGCAGGATGACCAGCGGCTGCGCGATGATCTGCTCGCCCTGGAAGCCGAACAGCAGCACCAGGGTGGTCAGCAGCGCCACCAGCGAGAGCGGGCCCAGCTTGGCCAGCAGGTTGGACAGCGCCTGGGGCCCGCGGGCCAGCAGGGCCTTGCGCCACACCTGCGCCACCGCCACCGGCACCACGATGTAGAGCACTACCGACAGCAACAGGGTGTCCCACGGCACGGTGATGGACGACAGCCCCAGCAGCAGGCCGACGATGGGGGCGAAGGCCACCACCATGATGGTGTCGTTGAGCGCCACCTGGCTGAGCGTGAAGTGCGGCTCGCCGTTGGTCAGGTTGGACCACACGAACACCATGGCGGTGCACGGCGCCGCCGCCAGCAGGATGAGGCCGGCGATGTAGCTGTCGATCTGGTCGGCGGGAAGCCAGGGCCGGAACAGGGTGGAGACGAACACCCAACCGAGCAGCGCCATGGAGAACGGCTTGACCGCCCAGTTGATGAAAAGGGTGACGCCGATGCCTTTCCAGTGCTCCTTGACCTGATGCAGGGCGCCGAAGTCGATCTTGAGCAGCATCGGGATGATCATGGCCCAGATCAGCACCGCCACCGGCAGGTTGACCTGGGCCACCTCCATGCCGCCGATGGCGTGGAACGGCGCGGGCAGGAAATGCCCGAGCGCCACGCCGGCGACGATGCACAGCGCCACCCACAGCGTCAGGTAGCGCTCGAAGCCCCCCATGGCAGCCCCGCTGGCAGCCTTTGCCGCCACTTCACACTGGGCGGACAACTCAGACCTCCCCGGCGCGGTCGGGGCCAAGTTCCATCAGCCGGCGCACCTTCGCTTCGATCATGCCGTAGACCTCGCGGAACACCGCCAGCCGCTCCTCGTGGGTGCCCTCTGCCGCTGCGGGGTCGGGGAAGCCGATGTGGACCTTGGCCGGATGGCCCGGCCAGATCGGGCAGACCTCGCCGGCGGCGTTGTCGCAGACGGTGATGACCAGATCCATCTTGGGCGCGTTAGGCAAGGCGAACTCGTCCCACGACTTGGAGCGCAGGCCCTCCACCGAATGCCCCTTCTCCTTGAGGATTTCGACGGAGAGCGGGTTGACCTTGCCGGTCGGCTTGCTGCCGGCGCTGTACGCCTTCCACTTGCCGCCGCCGAGGTCGTTGATCAGACACTCGGCCAGCACCGAGCGGGCGCTGTTGCCGGTGCACAGGACGAGAACGTTGATTGCCATGAAGGTTTCCTCGGATATTACGCTTTGGTTCTACCGATGTCGTCGAGGTGCTTCTGCAGCGACAATTTGTCGAGCGAGCGGATGGGCAGAGCGGCGAAGATGTTGATGCGGTTGTAGAGCATGCGCATGACCTCGCCGCAGAAGGCCGCCTTCTCGGTCTCGCTGCCGGTGAACTCGGCCGGGTCGGGCACGCCCCAATGGGCGGTCATGGGCTGGCCCGGCCATACCGGGCACACCTCGCCAGCGGCATTGTCGCAGACGGTGAAGACGAAATCCAGTTCAGGGGCGCCGGGCTTGGCGAATTCCTCCCAGGACTTGGAGCGCAGCCCCTCGGTCGGATAGTTGGTTTTCTTCAGCAGACTGAGAACCGTCGGATCCACATGTCCTTTTGGGTGGCTGCCCGCGCTGAACGCGCGGAACTTGCCGCTGAGGTCGCGGTTGAGGATGGCTTCGGCCATGATGCTGCGCGCCGAGTTGCCGGTACACAGGAACAGCACGTTGTAGGTCTTCTCGCTCATGATGGTCCCCCACAGCAGGTGGATGCCTCGGGAGCCTGAGCATTCGGAGCTAACGCAGCGCGCCCCTGATCGCAGAGGACGGGGAGCGGCACCGCATTCACCAGCGCCAGCACGCGGCGATCCTCGGCCGTGGTCGGGTCGTCCACCAGGGACTTCCGGACCAGGGCGAGGAATTGGGGCGCGTAGGGGTTCAACTGGCGATCAGCCAGTCGATAATAGACCCACTTGCCGTCCCGACGCTGCTGGAGCAGCCCAGCCGTCTTCAGCGCCGCCAGATGCTTGGAAATGGTGGCAGGCGCGAGGTCCATGACGGTGGTGATCTGGCAGACGCACAGTTCGCCGCCCTCAAGGAGCTTGAGGATACGTACCCGGCTGGGGTCCGCGACGGCTTTGGCTACAGTCTCGAATGTCTCAAGCATGGCGGGACACTATGCTCATTTCGCCCATGAGCAAAATGATACATTTGTGAACGCGGGTCTGCAATGCCGTGGGCGCCGTGTCGTTTAGCCGGTTATTCGCACACACGAGCGGCAACTCGTGATCAACGGACGGCCGAAAGAGCGGATGGAGAATCAAGAACGCCTCTATATGCTTAATATATCGGCGGTTTTGGGTTGCGGGGCAGAATTTGAAGCTGCGATCTTGAGGTTATGAGGCAGATTTGCCCATCACTCCAACGCCCGGCCAAGAGCCGCGAGGATATCGGTGATCCCTGCCGGTTTGCGCAGGATCTGGATATCACCCAGTGTCGCCAAATCTTGCGCCGCCCAATCGTCGGCGGTCAGCACGATAACCGGGAGCAAAGGAGCGTCTCGCTGCCGGATTGCCGCAACCAGCTCCGCACCGCCGCAGCCGGGCATGTTGAGGTCGGTGAGGACGGCATCAAAGGAACCTGTCGACAGCAGTCGCATCGCCTCCAATCCGTTCGCGGCGGTGGACACGAGCAGCCCTTGCCTCTCGAACAAGTCCCGAAGGACATCCACGATCAGCGGTTCGTCATCAACGACGAGAACATGAGAGCGACCAGACACGATACTTTCCCAAGGTTTGCGATCCTCAGAACCCACCGACCCGGCAGCGATGGTTTCGCGGAAATATTCAGGATCCCAGTGTCTCGACCAAGCGCCGGGCAGCGGCAGGGCTGAGGCTGGGTTCGGCCGCCATGATCGCTACCACCGCGTGGTCGACTTGGCCGTCTCGACCGCACCCGTTCCGCCGGGCTTCCTCCATTGCCCCAGCGATGATCTCCACCAGCGACCGTCGCTCACGTCCCGTCATCGCCATCACTCTCGGTCCGCGCCATGGCCTTGATCAGACTGTAGATCGGCTTCCTGACAGTATCGGGAAGCCGATGGTAGTGCCGCAGGAGTTCCAGGCTTTCCCGCCACGACCAGATGTCTCCGCGGCCCCCCGGACGGTCGCACCGCCAAGTCGTCAGAGAGGTCATCGAAAAAGAACGACACGGGGACATCCAGAGCATGGGCGAGCCGGTGCAAAGTTGAGGCGGCAACCCGGTTGGAACCGCGCTCGTATTTCTGGATCTGCTGAAAAGTAAGCCCCAGCGCCTTGCCCAAGTCAGTCTGACTTAGGCCCAGCAGGGTGCGCCGCAGCCTGATGCGGGTGCCCACATGAACATCAACCGGTTCCGGGCCGTCCCGGGTGGCAACACGGCGGCGGCGTTTCCGGGACGAAAGGGAGGCGCCGTCCCCCGATGCGGTGGGCGAGGTATCATCGCTACGGTAGTCGATCTCGGATTTCATCGGCCCCGTTCCTCAACGCGCAGGCCATGCGCACGGTTTGATGGCACATCAATAACACGCCACCGTACGAATCGGAACCATCGTTCCTGGAACGATGGTTCCGATTTGGGTTCCCTCCTGCCATGGATCTCAAAGAGGTCATGGCGATCAACCTGCGTCGGGCACGTCATGACAGACAGCTGACGCAGGAGGAATTGGCCGACCGTGCGGGACTGAGTGCCCGCTATGTCGGCGCAATCGAGCGTGCCGCCGTGTCCGCAAGCGTTACGGTTCTTGGCCATATCGCAGAGGCCCTCGACATGGACCCGGGAGATTTGCTCAAAAAGCCAGGAAAGACGGGTTAATTCGCTCGCCACGCCAACAAGACCGTGGAAGCGTGTTCAGAGCCGGAAGCCCTGTGGGAGTGGCGTAAAGACACATCAAATGCACCAAACCCGTCCTGAGTCGGCACACCGGCACCCCTTCGCCATCCTTGATGCGGAAGTCGCGCTTGCGCCTCCGAGCACGTCGGTGATAATCGAGCCGAAAGTATGCACGCCGCAAAAATTCGAGAATAAACTTTGGTTTTTCAACAGCCCACTTTTTTGACGGTATTTCTGGCGGTAAAGTAGATTCCCGCCGCCGGAGATGGGAACTTTTTCAATAAGTTAGCGATGCAAGAGACAATGGAGTGGGAGTGAGTACAGTGAGCGACGAATTGAAGTGCCCCAAATGCGCTTCCGAGCACGTCTACCAGGACGGCAGCCTGTGGATTTGCCCGGAATGCGCCCATGAATTCAATCCCGGCGAAGCCGGCGCGAACGAGGCCGAAGACACAGTGGTCAAGGATGCCAACGGCAACGTACTGGCCGACGGCGACAGCGTCACCGTGATCAAGGACCTGAAGGTCAAGGGCTCGTCGCTGGTGGTCAAGGGCGGCACCAAGGTCAAGGGCATCCGCCTGACCGATGGCGCCGACGGGCACAACATCGCCTGCAAGATCGACGGCATCGGCGCCATGAACCTGAAGTCCGAGTTCGTGAAGAAGGCTTAAGACCCAAAGGGGAGAAACGGCCATGGCCGCCACCGCCAAGATCCTGCTGCTGGGCTCGGGGGAGCTGGGCCGGGAATTCGTGATTTCCGCCAAGCGCCTGGGTGCCCATGTGGTGGCCTGCGACGCCTATGCCGGCGCGCCGGCCATGCAGGTGGCGGACGAGGCCGAGGTGTTTCCCATGCTGGACGGCGCCGCGCTGAGCGCCGCCATCGAGCGTCACAAGCCCGACTTCATCGTCCCCGAGGTGGAGGCCATCCGCACCGAGGTGCTGAAGGAGTACGAGGATCGCGGCTTCAACGTGGTCCCCTCGGCGCGCGCCACCATCATGACCATGAACCGCGACCGCATCCGCGAGGTGGCCGCCACCGAGTTGGGCCTGCCCACCTCGAAGTACCTCTATGCCGAGACGCTGGAGGAGATGCGCGCCGCCGTCGCCCGGATCGGCATTCCCTGCGTGGTCAAGCCGGTGATGTCATCGTCCGGCAAGGGCCAGAGCACGGTGCGCGGCGAGGACGCGGTGGACGCCGCCTGGCACTACGCCGTCCAGGGCATGCGCGGCGACCGCCAGCGGGTGATTGTCGAGGGCTTCATCCCCTTCGATTACGAGATCACCCTGCTGACCATCCGCACCCGCGATGGCGTGGTGTTCTGCGCCCCCATCGGCCACCGGCAGGAGCGCGGCGACTACCAGGAAAGCTGGCAGCCGGCGGCCATGTCCGAGGCTGCGGTAACCGAGGCCCAGCGTCAGGCCAAGGCGGTGGTGGACAATCTGGGCGGCTATGGCCTGTTCGGTGTCGAGTTCTTCGTCATGGGCGACCAGGTCATCTTCTCGGAACTGTCGCCGCGCCCGCACGATACCGGCATGGTGACGCTGATCTCGCAGAACCTGACCGAGTTCGACCTGCATGCCCGCGCCATCCTGGGCCTGCCCATCCCCGCCATCACCCAGCACGGCCCCAGCGCCTCGGCGGTGATCCTGGCCGACCGCGAATCCGCCGACTTCTCGGTGGCGGGCCTCGTTGAAGCCCTGCTTCCCTCGACGCCGGGGGTGGAGGTGGACGTCCGCATCTTCAACAAGCCGACCACCCGGCCCTATCGCCGCATGGGCGTGGCCCTGGCGCTGGCCAGGGACAGCGATACCGACACCGCCCGCGCGGCCGCCCGCGCGGCGGCGGCCAAGGTGACGCTGACCTACCGCGATTGAGGGCCGGCGCCATGAGCCTTGTCATCCACGGCATCAAGAACTGCGACACCATGAAGAAGGCCTTCGCCTGGCTGGACGCCCATGGTGTCGCCTACAGCTTCCACGACTACAAGAAGGACGGCGTGAGCCGGACCCAGTTGGAACGCTGGTGTGCCCCCCTGGGCTGGGAGAAGGTGCTGAACCGCGCCGGCACCACTTTCCGCAAGCTGCCCGAGGACGCCCGCGTCGATCTGGACCAACAGGCCGCCATTGCCCTGATGCTGGCCCAGCCGGGCATGATCAAGCGCCCGCTGCTGGAAGGCCCCGGCATCCTGGAACTGGGCTTCAAGCCCGAGCGCTACGCCGCCCTGTTCGGCGGCTGACAGGCTCCCTCACAGGCTGGCGGGATTCCAGCCGGCCTCCGGGACCGGCAAAGCCAACCTTTCCTGCACAAAGTCGATGAAAGCGCGCACCTTGGCCGGCGGCAGGTGGCGCGATGGATAGAGCGCGTAGAGCGGGAAGCTCTCGCCCCGCCAGTCGGGCAGCAGTTCCACCAGCGCCCCCTGGCGGAGGAGATGCCGCACGCCGATGGCCTTGACCCGGGCGATGCCGACGCCGTCCAGGCAGGCCCCCAGCATGGTGCCGAACTCGGCTACCATCAGGCGGCCGCCGATCCTGACCTCGGCCAGTTCGTTGCCGCGCCGGTACTGCCAGGTGTCGATGGGCTGGCCGGTCAAGGAATCCCGCACCCGGATGCAGGCGTGGTGGACCAGGTCGGCGGGCGCCGCCGGCCGGCCGCGCGCCGCCACATAAGCGGGCGAGGCGATGGTGATGGCGGGCGTTTCCAGCAGCTTGCGCGCCACCAGGCTGGATTCCGGCGGCGTGCCGAACCGCACGGCAATGTCGAAGCCCTCGCCCACCAGATCGCCCAACTGGTCCCGCGCTACCAATTCCAGCGACAGCTCGGGATAGAGCGATAGGAACGCGGCGATGTGGGGGGTAAACAGCAGGCGCGAGAAGAAAGCGTCCACATTGACCCGCAGGCGACCGCGCACCGCCACCGCCGATCCCGACGCCACCGTCACCGCATCCTCGATGCCGCTCAGCAGCGGCGCGACCTGGGCATAGAGACGACGCCCCTCGTCGGTTAGGGTCACCGCCCGGGTGGTGCGGTGGAACAGGCGGATGCCCATCCGCGCCTCGATCCGCGAAACCGCCCGGCTGATGCCCGAGCGCGACAATCCCAGTGCATCCGCCGCCCGCGCGAAGCTGCCGCTTTCCACGATGGCGGCCAGCACACCCACGTTCGAGATCACCCGTCCATCGAAGGCCATGGCGCTCTCCATTGATTTTGAGTCACCAAAAATATGACTTAATGGCACTCACAGCAACAATGTCACGAGAATTAGAACGAACCTGCGCCGGCACCGACGCATCGCGAATCCCGGAACAGGAGAGACCCATGTACGCAATCACCGGCATTACCGGCAAAGTCGGCGGCGAATTGGCCCGCGCCCTGCTGGCAGCGGGACAGCCCGTCCGCGCCGTGGTGCGCGACGCCGATAAGGGCCCCGAATGGGCGGCGCGCGGCTGCCAAGTGACGGTGGCCGAGATGGAGGATGCCGAGGCGTTGGCCCGCGCCTTCACCGGCACCACCGCCGCCTTCATCCTGCCGCCCTCGGAATTCGATCCGGCCCCCGGCTATTCCGAGGCGCGAGAGGTGATCGACAGCATCACCCGCGCCCTGCAGACCGCCCGCCCCGGCCGTGTGCTGTCGCTCTCCACCATCGGCGCCGACGCGGTGCACCACAATCTTCTGACCCAGCGCACCCTGCTGGAGGCGGCGCTACGCCGCCTCGACCTGCCCGTGACCCTGCTGCGCCCGGCCTGGTTCATGGAGAACGCCGCCTGGGACGTGGCCGCCGCCCGCGACTCCGGCGTGCTGCACAGCTTCCTGCAACCGGCGGACAAGGCCTTTCCCATGGTCGCCACCCGCGACATCGGCCGGCTGGCGGCGCGGCTGATCCAGGAGGAATGGACTGGCTTGCGGGTGGTCGAACTGGAAGGGCCGCGCCGCGTGTCGCCCAACGATCTGGCCCAGGCCTTCGCCACCGTGCTCGGCCGGCCGGTGGAGGTGCGGACGATACCACGCGAGAGCTGGGAGACCCTGTTCCGCGACCAGGGCATGCGCAATCCGGGGCCGCGCGTGCGCATGCTGGACGGCTTCAATGAAGGCTGGATCGAATTCGCCGCCAACAGCGCCGGCTCGGTCAAGGGGCCGACCGAGCTTGCCGAAGTGATCGCGGCCCTGGTGACCGCCCAAGCCCCTTGATCGGCCAGACCACCTGAACAAAAGGGGCGCCTTACGGCGCCCCCTCATTTCATTCCCCTGGCTGCAGCACCGCCTCGCCCTCCATGGAGGAGGCGTGGTGCTGGGTCAGCGGCCGGTTGCCGGCCAGGGCGCGGATCAGCACGTAGAACACCGGGGTGAGGAAAATGCCGAACGCCGTCACCCCGATCATGCCGGCGAACACGGCCACGCCCATGGCGTGGCGCATCTCGGAACCGGCGCCGGTGGACAGCACCAGCGGCACCACGCCCATGATGAAGGCCAGCGAGGTCATCAGGATGGGACGCAGTCGCAGGCGCGCCGCCTCGATGGCGGCCCGGCGGGGGGCATGGCCGGCGAATTCCAGTTCGCGGGCGAATTCCACGATCAGGATGGCGTTCTTGGCCGACAGCCCCACCAGCACGATCAGGCCGATCTGGGTGAAGACGTTGTTGTCGCCATGGGTCAGCCAGATGCCGGTCATGGCCGCCAGGATGCTCATGGGCACGATCAGGATGATGGCGATGGGCAGCGCCAGGCTTTCGTACTGCGCCGCCAGCACCAGGAACACCAGCAGGATGGCCAGCGGGAAGACGATGACCGAGGAATTGCCGGCGATGATCTGCTGGTAGGTCAGCTCCGTCCATTCGAAGCTGAAGCCCTTGGGCAAGGTCTGCGCGGCGATGCGCTCCACCGCCGCCTGGGCCTGACCGGAGGAATAGCCGGGCGCGGCGCCGCCGCTGATGTCGGCGGACAGGAAGCCGTTGTAGCGCATGGCCCGTTCCGGCCCGGCCGCCGGCCGCACGGTGAGCAGCGCCGCCAGCGGCACCATCTCGCCGGTATTGGAGCGCACCTTCAGCTTGCCGATGTCATCGGCATGGGCGCGGTAGGGCGCGTCGGCCTGCACCCGCACCGAATAGGTGCGGCCGAACTTGTTGAAGTCGTTGACGTACAGGCTGCCCAGATAGATCTGCAGGGTGTCGAACACGTCGGTCACCGCGACGCCCAGCTGCCGCGCCTTGGTGCGATCCACGTCGGCATAGAGCTGCGGCACGTTGACCTGGTAGGACGAGAACAAATTGGCCAGTTCGGGCGCCTTGGCGGCCTCGGCCATGAACGCCTTCACCGCATGGGCGGTGGCCTCGTAGCCCTGGGACGCCCGGTCCTCGATCTGCAGCTTGAAGCCGCCGGTGGTGCCCAGACCCTGCACCGGGGGCGGCGGGAACATCACCACGAAGGCGTCCTGCAGCCCGGCATACTTGGCGTTCAGCCGCTGCGCGATGGCGGCGGCGCTGAGCTCGGGCGTGGTGCGCTGGTCGAAGGGCTTGAGGCCGGCGAAGACGATGCCGGAATTGGTGGAGTTGGTGAAGCCGTTGATGGACAGGCCGGGAAACGAGATGGCGTGCTCGACGCCCGGATCGTCCATGGCGATCTGGCTCATGGTGCGGATCACCTCTTCCGTCCGGTCCAGGGTGGCGCCGTCGGGAAGCTGGGCGAAGCCGATCAGGTACTGCTTGTCCTGCATGGGCACGAAGCCGCCCGGCACCACCTGGAACAGGCCGTAGGTGACGCCCACCAGGACCAGGTAGATGCCCATCATCAGGCTCTTGCGGCCGATCACCTTGCCCAGGCCGGCGCCATAGGCTTCGGCGCCACGGCCGAACAGCCGGTTGAAGCCGCGGAACAGCCAGCCCAGGCCGGCGTCCATCACCCGCGTCAGCCGGTCCTTGGGGGCGTCGTGCCCCTTGAGCAGCAGTGCGGCCAGGGCCGGCGACAGGGTCAGCGAATTGACCGCCGAGATCACCGTCGAGATGGCGATGGTCAGGGCGAATTGCTTGTAGAACTGGCCCGACAGGCCGGTGATGAAGGCCAGCGGCACGAACACCGCCACCAGCACCAGAGCGATGGCGACGATGGGCCCCGAGACTTCCCGCATGGCGCGGTAGGTGGCCTCCTTGGGGGGTCAGGCCGGCCTCGATGTTGCGCTCGACGTTCTCCACCACCACGATGGCGTCGTCCACCACGATGCCGATGGCCAGCACCAGGCCGAACAGCGACAGGGCGTTGATGGACACCCCCAGCAGGTGCATGACCGCGAAGGTGCCCACCACCGACACCGGCACCGCCAGCAGCGGGATGATGGAGGCGCGCCAGGTCTGCAGGAACAGGATGACCACCAGCACCACCAGGGCCACCGCCTCCAGCAGGGTGTGCACCACCGATTCGATGGAGGCGCGCACGAACTGCGTCGGGTCGTAGACGATGGAATAGTCCACGCCTTCCGGCATGTACTGCTTCAGCTCGGCCATGGTGGCGCGCACGTTGTCGGAAATCTGGATGGCGTTGGAGCCGGGCGCCTGGAAGATGGGAATGGCCACCGCCGACTTGTTGTCCAGCAGCGAGCGCAGGGCGTATTCCGCCGCCCCCAGTTCCACCCGGCCGAGGTCGCGCAGCCGCGTCACCGCGCCGCTGGCGTCGGTCTTGACGATGATGTCGCCGAACTCTTCCTCGGATTGCAGGCGTCCCTGGGCGTTGACCGACATCTGCAGGTCGATGCCGGGCAGGCCGGGCGAGGCGCCGACCACGCCGGCGGCGGCCTGGATGTTCTGCTCGCGGATGGCCTGGACCACGTCGCCGGCCGACAGACCGCGCTCGGCCACCTTCTGCGGGTCCAGCCACACACGCATGGAATAGTCGCCCGAGCCGAACAACTGCACCTGCCCGACACCCTCGATGCGGGCCAGCCGATCCTTGACGTTGAGCACCGCGTAATTGCGCAAGTAAGTCATGTCGTAGCGGTCGTTGGGCGACAGCAGGTGCACCACCATGGTCAGGTCGGGCGAGCTTTTGACCGTGGTGATGCCCAGGCTGCGCACCACGTCGGGCAGGCGCGGCTCGGCCTGGGCGACGCGGTTCTGCACCAGTTGCTGGGCCTTGTCGGGGTCGGTGCCCAGCTTGAAGGTGACGGTCAGCGTCATCAGGCCGTCGGTGGTGGCCTGGCTGCCCATGTAGAGCATGTTCTCGACGCCGTTGATCTGCTCCTCGATGGGCGTCGCCACCGTCTCGGCGATGACCTTGGGATTGGCGCCGGGATACTGGGCGCGCACCACTACGGTGGGCGGCACCACCTCGGGATATTCCGAGATGGGCAGCGCCCGCAACGCCAGCAGGCCGGCGACGAAGATCAGGACCGACAGCACGCCGGCGAAGACGGGACGGTCGATGAAGAATTTGGACAGGTTCATGACGGGCCTCGTCTGGGCATGTCTCTCCCCTCATGCCCGCCGAGGCGGTCATCCAGGAGTCACGGTTGGAATGGTCGTGCACCCGTGGATCCCCGCTTTCGCGGGGATGACGGTCAGTAATGGACGCTCAGCGCTGGGCCAGTTCGGTGCCGCCCTTGGGAGCCATGGACACCTGCTGGGGCGCCAGCAGGGCGCCGGGGCGGACCCGCTGCAGGCCGTTGACGACGATGCGCTCGCCCGCCTTCAGGCCATCGGTGACCACCCGCAATCCGCCGGCCGAAGCCCCCAGGGTGACCTCACGGTAGATCGCCGTGTTGTCCTCGCCCACCACCATGACGAACTTCTTGTCCTGGTCGGTGCCCACCGCGCGCTCGCTGATCAGCACCACCGGCTGGGACTTCGCCTGGCCCATGCGCAGGCGGGCGAACTGGCCGGGGATCAGGCGGCCGTCCTCGTTGTCGAAGACGGCGCGCACCTGGACGGTGCCGCTCTTGGCGTCCACCGCATTGGCGATCATCTGCACCCGGCCGTCCACGTCGGTGTCCCTGCCGCTGGCGCTCATGCGCACCGGGATGCGCTCCACCTGCTGGGCGCCGTCGCCTTCGCGCACGGCGGTCAGGGCGCGCAGCACCACCTGTTCGTCGGCGTTGAAGCTGGCGTAGATGGGGCTGACCGAATTCAGCGTGGTCAGCACCGGGGCGCCGGCGCCGGCCGGAACCAGGTTGCCCACGGTGATCTCGGCCTTGCCCACTCGGCCCGACACCGGGGCGCGGATCTGGGTGTAGCCCAGGTTCAGCCGGGCGGCGTCCAGCGCCGCCTGGGCGGCGCGCACATTGGCCTGGGCCTCGAAATAGGCGTTCGTGCGGCTGTCCAGCTCGCGCACCGGCATGTTGCCGGAGCCGGTCAGGGCCTGGGCGCGCTCGTATTCCCGCTTGGTGAAGGCGACACGGGCCTGGGACTGGGCCAGTTGGGCCTCGGCACGGGCCACCTCGGCGGCGAAGGGCGCCGGGTCGATGGTGACCAGCAGGTCCCCCTTCTTCACCAGCCCACCCTCGCGGAAATGGATGGCCTGCACTTGGCCGGCGACGCGCGAGCGCACCTCGACCTTTTCCACCGCCTCCAGCCGGCCGGAGAATTCCTCCCACGGCACGATGTCGCGGCTTTCGACGACGGCCACCGAGACGGGCAGGGCCTGGGGCGCGGCCGCCGCCGCCTCGGTGGCCTGGGCGCTGTGGTCGGACAGACGGGTGGAGACGGCGCCGCCGCCGAGCACCGCTGCCAGGGCAATGCCTGCCAACCACAGGGCTTTCTTCGATCGCAACGTGTTCATGTCGGAATTCCTTCGGGCATCAGGCGGTGACGCCGCCGTCGACGGTCAGGGTGGTGCCGGTGATGAAGGCCGCCGCCGGGCTGGCCAGGAACACCACCGCAGCGGCGATCTCTTCGGGCGTGGCGAAGCGCCCGAGCGCGTTGCCCACCAACTGGCCGGCGGCGCCGGGGCCGTCGGCGGGATTCATGTCGGTGGCGGTGGAACCGGGCTGGACCACGTTCACGGTGATCTTGCGCGCAGCCAGATCGCGGGCGGCGCCCTTGGAATAGCCCACCAGCGCCGCCTTGGTGGCGGCATAGTCGGCCACGCCGGGGAAGCTGGCGCGGGCGGCCAGCACGGAACCCAGGCTGATGATGCGCCCGCCCTCGCCCATCACCTGGGCGGCGGTGCGGATGGCGGTGACGACGCCGTGCAGGTTGACGGCATAGAGGCGGTCCAGCGCCGCCAGGTCGGCCGCCGGATCGTCCACCGGCCCCATCACCGCGATGCCGGCGTTGTTGACCAGGATGTCGAGCCGGCCGAAGCGGGCGGCGACGCTCTTGACCAAGCCGACCACCTGGGACGAATCGCCCTGGTCGGCCTTGAATGCGGCGGCGCGGACGCCAAGTCGTTCCAATTGACCGACCAAGGCGGCGGCCTTGTCGTCGGAAGAGGCGTAACCGATGGCCACGTCGGCGCCTTCGGCGGCCAGGGCCAGGGCAATGGCGGCCCCGATGCCGCGCGAACCGCCGGTGACCAGGGCGACCTTGCCGTTCAGGGATTTCGTCATGGGAGGGCTCCATCTCGTCGGTTTTGTACCGTGCGGTAAAGATGGAATCCTGGACACCGACCTGTCAATAGATTATTTTACCGATAGGTACATAAATCAAGGAGAACCGTCATGGCGATGGGCCGGCCCCGCGCCTTCTGCGCCGACAAGGCGCTGGACAGGGCGTTGGAGGTATTCTGGCGCAAGGGTTACGAGGGTGCCTCGCTGACCGAGTTGACCGATGCCATGGGCATCAACCGCCCCAGCCTGTATGCCGCCTTCGGCAACAAGGAAGCCCTGTTCCGCAAGGCGCTGGACCGTTATGTCACCGAGAAGGCCGCCTACCTGCGCGAGGCGCTGTCCGCCCCCACCGCGCGGGAAGTGTGCGAGCGCCTGCTGCTGGGCGCGGCCGCCATGCTGACCGATCCCTGCCACCCGGTGGGATGTCTGGCGGTGCGCGGCGCGCTGACCTGCGGCGACGAGGCGGAATCCGTCAAGCGCGAGATCGCCGAGATCCGCGAGCGTTTCGACACCGATTTCCGCAACCGCCTGGAACGGGGGCTGGAGGACGGCGACCTGCCGTCCGGCACCGACATCGCCGCGCTGGCGCGCTTCGTCAGCACGGTCATCCAGGGCATGTCCATCCAGGCGGCCTCGGGAGCCACCTGCGAGGATTTGCGCCAAGTGGCGGAAACCGCCCTGGTGGCCCTGCCCCGCCAGCCCGCCACGGCGGAACCGGCCGAATAGGCTAGCCCCGCCGTCTGGTCATGCGGCGACGGATGTGAGTCAGGGTGTGCTTGAGTTCGGGGTAGTCCGGCAACAGGCCGTCGGCCAGTTCCAATGCGCGCCGGCAGTCGATGCCTTGGCCCTGCCATTCGTCGCGCAGCATGTGGGCCAGTTCCTGCCACTGTCTCGCGGCTTGGGGATTTTCCATCGCAGCCTCCCAGCAACGTGGTCCCCCATGAAACCACGACGGCAGCCGGAAAGAGAAGCCAAAGGTGGTAATACCATCTTTGGCAGTAGATGCCGTGACATCGGTATGACGGGGGAAAACCCTATTTGAGCGCGTAGGGCTCCACCCCCACGCACCGGGCCGCATGGTGAACCAGGAACTTGGCTAGGCTATAGGTCATGGAGGCGAAGCGGATATGCGTCCCCTCCCCGGAATGACCGGCGACCATTCCCCTGACCGGGTGGGATCTCGCCGCGTCGTCCAGCAGGAACAGGTCCAGCGCCACTTCGGTGCCCGGAGCCGCGTCGGTCCCCTCAATGCAGATGCCACCGATGGAAACGTCGCGCACGGCATAGTGCCGGCCATCCAGGCGGACGCCCAAACCCTCGCCGGAGAAGCGCTGGTAGTGACGCTGGTCGTCCGCCTGCTGGGGACGCAAACGCAACGAGACGTGGAAACGGCGAAAATCCGTGGTCATCGCGGTCGTCCTTGACCGAACCCCAGCGGGCGCCATCAGGTAAACACCCTACCCCGCCCCACTTTTACGCCTCTCGAACACTTAACGAAAGCGCCGTGCAAGCCGCGACGCCATCTCGCTGGCCAGGCAGGCGCAGGCCAAATGGGACACACAGGCACGCCGGCCATTGCAGGCCAGCATCCGATCCACCTCGCTGGCGACCTCGTGATCAGCCAGGGCATCGGCCTGGCCGCTGAGGGTCAGCAGGCGGTTCAGGCATTGCCGGTGATGAGGGTCACCCATCAAAGCCTCCTTTCACCCCCCGCCGATGAGGGAGGCATTGTGCCAAGTGCCCCTGCGGAACCAAATGGCGCAACCAGAGGATCCCCTCCCTTCCGTTGGCAGCAGGCCATCCCACCAATGCAGGAGGATCTGTGCGCCGCCGGTGCGGAGCGGAAAATACCATAAAGAAAATAGGTATTTTATTGCCCCCAATTGGCACGTGCGGGCATAGTGCGGCCGGACGGGGATGCCGGAACAAGGAGCAGTGAGATGCTGGCGATCGAGTGGCACGATGGGTTGAACGTGGGCGTCGCTTTCATGGACGAGGACCATGCCGAAGCGGCGGCGCTGATCAACGCCCTGGCCACCAGCAGCGGGCCTGAGCGGGCGGCAACGCTGGAGACGTTCATCGCCCATTGCCGCGAGCACTTCGCCCGCGAGGAAGCCATGATGGAAAAGACCGGCTTCTTCGCCCATGGCTGCCATCAGGGCGAGCATGTCCGGGTGCTGGCCGAGCTGGAGGGCGTGCTGGCGCGCCTGAAGGGCGGCGACGAGCAGGACGGCTATTTCGCCCAGGCGCTGCCGCAATGGCTGATGAACCATCGCAACACCATGGACTTCGTCACCGCCGAGTTCGCCCGCGCCGCCGGCTTCACGGGTTGAAGGCGGGCGGGATCGCCCCGCCCGCCCATGCCTCACCGCGGCGGCGGATTGGACTCGAGTTCCGGCGTCCCCTCGGGACCGACGGTGGAGCGATTGGGCTCGGGCGCCGAGCCGGGCGCCTGCGACCCGGTAGGTGGCAACTGGCCCTGCTGCTCGCCGGGAGTCTCCGAGGGCGGCGGGTTCCGGCGCGGCTCCGGCAGCTGGCCGGTCTGGGTGCCGGGCGAGCCGGTCTCCACCCCCAGCGCCGCCAGGGTCTGCTGGTCGGGCCGCCCGTTGGCCTGGAGGTTCTGGTCCCGCTGGAAACCGCTGAGCGCCTGGCGGGTGCGCGGCCCCCACAGGCCGTCCACCTTGCCCGGATCGTAGCCGCGATCGGCCAGGTTCTGCTGCACCTCGCGCACCTGGTGCGAGGCCAGCCCGACGGAAGAGCGCGATCCGGCGGCCGAAGCCCCCTGGCGCCGGCTGGTGGGAACGTAGTCGCGCGACGCCGTCGAGCTGGCGCCGCCGATCACCCCCAGGGCCGCCAGGGTCTGGCCGTCGATCTGGCCGCTGGCGGTCAGCCGCCGGTCCTGCTGGAAGCGGCGCAGCGCCTGCTCGGTGCTGGCACCGTAGACGCCGTCCTGCGGCCCCACGTCGTAGCCGCGCGTCGCCAACCCGCGCTGGACGTCGCGCACCAGATCGGATGAGGCGGCAGGCTGGCCGGCCGCCGCGGTTGCACCGGTGCTGGCACTGGGCGCGCTGCTGGTCTGCTGCGCCTCGTGGCCGCCCATCATGCCCTGGCAGGCGGTCAACGAAACCGCCAGCACGGCGCCGGCCAGAACGGGCATGACCCTGTGCTTGTCCATGTGTACTCCTCCTTTTGGGACGCATCCACATGGACCAACGCGTCAGTCAACCCGCGCGTTCCTGGTAAGAAGGGATTACCCCACGGGGAGCGGGCGGGTCGCCCGCTCCAGCCAGGCGCGCTCCTCCGCCCCCAGCAGGGGCGCAAGTTCCGCCGCCACCTGGGCGTGATAGGCGTCGACCCAGGCGCGCTCTTCCTGGTCCAGCAGGGCGGGCTCGATCAGCGCGCGGTCGAACGGCACCACCGTCAGGGTGTCGAAGGCCAGCAGGTCGCGCTCGCCGCCCTGGGGCCGGGAAGCATCCACCACCGCCACCAGATTCTCGATGCGGATGCCGTAGGCGCCGGTCTTGTAGTAGCCGGGCTCGTTGGACAGCACCATGCCGGACTTCAGCGCCACCGCCCCCGTGCCCACCTTGGAGACGCGCTGCGGCCCCTCGTGCACCGACAGGAACGAGCCGACGCCGTGCCCGGTGCCGTGGTCATAGTCCAACCCCGCCCGCCACAGGAACTGGCGCGCCAGCACGTCCAGTTGGCTGCCGGTGGTGCCGGCGGGAAAGACCGCGCGGGCCAGGGCGATATGCCCCTTGAGCACCAGGGTAAAGCGCTCGCGATGCTCCGGGCCGGGCGTGCCGATGCTCACCGTCCGGGTGATGTCGGTGGTGCCGTCCAGGTACTGCGCCCCCGAATCCAGCAGGAACAGCTCGCCCGGCTGAAGGAAGCGGTTGCTGGCCGCAGTGGAGCGGTAATGGACGATGGCGCCGTGCGCCCCCGAACCGGCGATGGTGGGGAAGGACAGGCCGCGGAAATGCACGCCCTCGGCACGGAAGGCCTCCAGCCGGGCGGCGGCGCCCAGTTCGTCCACCCGCTCCTGCCCTTCCAGCCAAGCCAGGAAGCGCACCACGGCGACGCCGTCGCGGCGATGGGCGGCGCGGGCGCCGGCCAGTTCCACCGGATTCTTGCAAGCTTTGGGCAGGGCGCAGGGGTCGGCGCCCCGTTCGACGCGGGCCCCCACCTCGCCCAGCCGGTCGAAAAGGGCGGCGGCGGCGGTGGCGGGGTCGAGCCGCACCCGCTTGCCGGCCAGCCCCTCCAGCGCGGCGTCCAATTGCCGGGGCGAGCGCACCCACACCGCGGTCCCCAGATGGTCGGCCAGCCCGGCGGACAGCTTGGCCGGGTCGATGAACAGCTCGACGCTGGCATCGGCATGCAGGATGGCGAAGCACAGGGGCAGCGGCGTATAGGCCACGTCGCCGCCGCGGATGTTGAGCAGCCAGGCGATGGCGTGGGGATCGGTGAGCACGGCGGCGTCCAGCCGCTCGTCGCGCAGGATGTCGGCCACGTCGCCGCGCTTTTCCGCCGACGAGCGCCCGGCGAAGGCCAGGGCATGCGGCACCACCGGGGCGCGCGGCGGCGCCGGGCGGTCCCGCCAGACCGCATCCAGCGGATTGTCCTCGCAGGGCACCAGTTCCGCCCCCACCCGCTCGACCGACTGGCGCAGGGCCTCGACCTGGTCGGCGGTGTGCAGCCACGGGTCGTAGCCCAGGCGGTCGCCGGCCGACAGGCGTTCGCCCAGCCAGCGGGTGGGCGGGCAATCGATCAGGTGCACCGGCTCGAAGCGTGCCGCGTCCACCTCTTGCCGCACCTGCAGGGTATAGCGGCCGTCCACGAACACCGCCGCGCGGTCGGCCAGCACCACCGCCGAACCGGCCGAACCGGTGAAGCCGGTCAGCCAGGCCAGCCGCTGGGCGCTGGGCGGCACGTATTCGCCCTGGTGCTCGTCGGCGCGCGGCACCACGAAGCCCGACAGCTTGCGCCGTGCCAACTCGGCCCGCAGGGCGTCCAGCCGCTCGGGGCTGGCGGGAGCGAAACCGGCTTCGTCGTCGAACATGGCTCATCCATCCGTTGTCTGATCCGAACTTAGGCGGCCCGGCCATGGCCGGCAAGAAGCCGCCAATGTCCTTTTGGAATGCTGCATTGCGAAAATTCGAACTGTCGCCACGGCGGGCAAGCGCTAGGGTCCGCCCTTGAGGACCTGTGAGACAGGGAGAGGGCCTGGCTGCGGCCTGGATGTTCGGATCGGCAGGCCCTGGAAACGCCTTGCCGATGCGCCCCTCTCCCTCACGCCCCCGCTTCCGTCAGATGCTGTAATCCACCGTCGTCGGCAGGCGCGGCAGGAACTCGCCACCCAGCAGTTCCGCCAGCACGCGCAGGTCCGAGATGACGTCCAGCAGCGCCGTCTCGGCGCCCCCGCCCAGCAGCACGCCCCAGCCGCCACCGTCGGGCAGCGCCAGTTCCAGCCCGGTGCGGCCGATCTGGTCGATGGTCGCCTGGCAGCCGCGCGCCGGATAAGCGAGCATGTAGGGCACCGCCATGGCGTCCATCAGGATGGCGGCGTCGATGCCGTAGGCCGGCCCGCGCGGATCGTCGGCGGGGGGATCGACCAGGACGAAATGGGGGCGTTCCGGCCGGCCCAGGCGCGAGCGCAGGAACAGGAACCAGTCGTGGCTCCACAGCCGCACCCAGCCGCGCTCGCGCGCCGCCTTGGCCGCCTCCATCACGGCGGGGTCGAGGTCGTTGACGTCCATCTCGATGGCCAGCTGGGGCCCACCCACCGCCGCCAGCACGCGGCCGGCCACCACCCACGAGCCGGGATGGCTGTCGGGCGGCAGCGGCCCCGGCACGGCGGCGAACCAATGACGGTTCGCGAAGCGGCCATGGTTCTCGATGATCTCGGCCACGTGCGGCAGCGGGCCCGGCAGCGTGCCGGCGCCGGCATGGGTGTCGGTATACGAGAAGTACACCAGATCATCGCCGGCCTTTTCGGCCACCGGCCGCGCCATGCGCGCGATGGCCGCCGCCAGGATGAACTGGTTCCACAAAGTCGCACGCGCATCCAAAATCATGGGCACCGAACCCCATTCCATCCGGCCTCTATCACGCCCGCAACCCGTGTCTGCGTCAATAGCCTAGCTGGCGGCTTGGATATTAATTTTTCGCAATCGAAGCCCGCCCCCCTGCCTGGTCCCTCCTACAGCGCCACCACCTCGGGCCGGTGGCCGGTGGCGGCGAGGAAGGTGCGGAAATCCGCCGCCCGGATGGTCGTCGTCATGTCGTTGCGCAGCGGGTGATAGTTCAGCAGATCCTGCTCCATCATCCAGGCGTCCAGCACGGGAGTGACGCGGCGCTCCACGTCGTTGATCAGGGCGAACGGCGTCACCGATCCCGGTTCCACCCCCAGCACCTGGCGCAGCAGGCTCGGCCGAGCCGAAGGACAGCCGGGCCGAGCCGATGCGCGCCGGCAGGCTCTTGAGGTCGACGCTCCGCTCGGCCGGGGCCACCACCAGCCACAGCCGGGCCTTGGCGTCCTTGAGGAAGAGGTTCTTGCAATGCACGCCGGCAATGCCGCCCCACACCTCGTTGCCCTGCTCGACGGTGAAGGCGGGGGCATGGCGATGGGTAGTCACCGCCACCCCCAATCCTTCCAGGCGGGCGAACAGGTCTTCCGGGGTAGCGGTCATGGCATCTTTCCTCGCAGTCCGAACATTGGTGTTAAGCCCCTGGCCAATGGAGACGCAAGCCGTTCGTCTCATAGGACGCCCGGCCCGTTTCGAGGATTATCACGCCAGCCGCCACACACCCAGAGGTTGGTCATGGTCTTCACCAACATCCGCATCGAACCCCCGTCCGATCGTCCCAGCCCGGCACAGAACGCGCTCACCGCGTACACCACCTGGCTGGACCTCGCCAATGTGGGATGGAGCATGCTGGCGCCCCATCGCGCCGTCATGGCCATGTACCGGATGAACCGCTCGCTGACCAAGGCCATGTTCCTGGCCTAGAGTTTGTCGGGTCCACGCTGAGTCGCTTTCTTCCTACCGTCACCCTCGGGCTTGACCCGAGGGTCCATGGATGGCCGGGTCAAGCCCGGCCACGACGAGAGGAGAAAGCGCCTCCATCAAAACCTGACAAACTCTAAACGGCTCCGAGGGGAAGGGGCGCGGACGACCGGAAAGTCTGAACACAAGAACAAGAAGAAGAAGATCGAAAAAGAAGAAGAACAACAGGCCCAAGACACCGCCTTCCGGCACGCACGTGCCTTCCGTGCCCCTCCCCCCTCGGTCCCTCCCCATCGGAGGACGCGTCAAGAAAGCACCCCTGTCGGCGTTGAAGGGCGTCTCGTGAAAACGAGGCGCCCTTTGCCGTTGCCGAGCCTGACGTTCAAGCTTTCGCGGAAAGTGCCGGCGCGGCGGGGCCCTGCCATGAGACACGGACGGGTATCTGGGATTATCATCCCGAGCGGCGCGACGAATCTCGTCCTGGCAGGGCATTGCCGGTTCTGACGCGGCGTGCCGGGCGGAGATCCCTCAGTCGCGTGGCTCCTTCGGGATGACAGTCTTTGACACCCCCCTTCCTTGCCATGGCCGGGCCCGCCCCGGCCATCCTCGTCGAACCGTTCGTCACAGTGCCGGGGGAGCCACGTGGATGCCCGCGTCAAGCGCGGGCATGACGCGGGGGAAGGTAGCCGCCGTCAGGCGGCGCGGATGCCGTCGAGGAAGCCGTCCACCGCCTGTTCCAGCGAGTGGGCCCCGCGCGACAGCCCCTCGGCCTGGGACAGCAGGCTGTCGGCCGAACGGCCGGTCTCGGCCGCGGCGGCGCGCACGTCCACCACGTTGTCCGAGACATGGCGGGTGCCCTGGGCGGCCTCTTGGGTGTTGCGCGAAATCTCGCGGGTGGCGGCGCCCTGTTCGGTGACGGCGGCAGCCACCGACGAGGAAATCTCGCTGATCTGGTCGATGACCTTGGCGACATCGTCGATGGCGGCCACCGCCTCGCGGGTCTGCTCCTGCACCGCGGCGATCTGGTTGCTGATGTCCTCGGTGGCGCGCGCGGTCTGGTTGGCCAGCGACTTGACCTCGTTGGCGACCACGGCGAAGCCCTTGCCGGCCTCGCCGGCCCGCGCCGCCTCGATGGTGGCGTTCAAGGCCAGCAGGTTGGTCTGCGAGGCGATGTCGGTGATCAGCTTGACCACCTCGCCGATGCGCGAGGCGGTTTCGGCCAGGCCGCGCACGATCTCCTCGGAGCGCTGGGCGGTGGCGACGGCGTCGTGGGCGATGGCGCTGGAGCGTTCCACCTGCTGGGCGATCTCGCTGATGGAGGCCGACAATTCCTCGGTGGCGGCGGCAACGGAATCCACGTTCATCGTCGCCTGCTCGGCCGCCGCGGCCACCGCCGCGGTGCGCTCGCTGGCGGCGCCGGCGGCGGTGGTCATGGTCTCGGCGGTGCCCTTCAGGTCCTGGGCCGAGCGGGCCACCTCGCCCACCACGCCCTTCACCGAAGCCTCGAACTCCGACGCCATGCGGGTCATCAGCGCCTTGCGTTCGACCGCAGCCCGCTGGGCCGCCTCGGCCTGCTCGGCCTCCATACGGCGCATGGCCAGGGCGTTGTCCTTGAACACCTGCACGGCGCCGGCCATGGCGCCGATCTCGGCGCCCTGGTCACGCTCGGGCACCTCCACCCCCAGCTCTCCCGCAGCCAGGGCGTGCATGGCGTTGGTCAGGCGGCGCACCGGCGTGGCGATGGCGCGCGCGCCCACCCACGACAGCGCCAGCACCAGCACCAGCACCACCGCCAACTGGGCCAGCTGGCCGACGATCTGGCTGCGCACCACGGCCTCCACATCGTCCAGGTACAGGCCCGAGCCCACCATCCAGTTCCATTCCGGCACCGCCTGCACGAACGACACCTTGGGCATCGGCTCCGACGCGCCCGGCTTGTTCCACTTGTAGCGCACGGTGCCCGCCCCCTTGGCGCGCGCCACATCGACCATGGCCTGGAAGAAGGCCTGACCGTCGGCGTCCTTGAGGTTCAGCACCGTCTTGCCCACCAGTTGGGGCGCGAAGGGATGCATCACCATCAGGCCGCTCAGGTCGTTGACCCAGACATACTCGTTGCCGGCATAGCGGACCATGGACAGGGCGGTGGCCGCCGCCGCCTTGGCGTCGTCCTCGCTCATCTCGCCCTTGGCCACCTTCTGGCGATAACCCGCGATGATGGATTGCGCGCTTTCCACCACCGACCGCACCTGCTGCTCGCGTCCTTCGTACAGGGTCTCGGACATATCGCGCAGCAACTGGGCGACGCTGAGCACGAGGCCCAGCAGCGCGACGGCGACGATGGCGGCAAGACGGCCTGCGACAGGGAGCCGTCGGAAGGCGGAAGTCATGGCGGACTCTCCAATTGCACTCAAAAGGCGGCCGAACCTAGCAGAAACGGCAAGTTATCGAAATAGTATCAACAATTTTATGGAAATTACACCTATCTGTCCCTTGGGGCGATCGTGCCATGGGGCATGGCCGGACCTGCCCGAAAGTAAGGGCAAATGCTGCCATAAAATTTCAACTTTTCGGCAAAGCGCGAAAGGATAAGTTTCCACCTACCCAAGGCTTAGACCTCCTCCAATGGATGGAGGTTCGGCTTCCGCCTTGTCCCGTCCTGCGTTAGCATCGGGCCCTTACCCCAGGAGGCGGGCATGGGCGGCTGGCAATTCTGGATCGATCGCGGCGGAACCTTCACCGACATCGTCGCGCGGCGGCCGGATGGCGGGCTGGCGACCATGAAGCTGCTGTCGGAAAACCCCGAGCAGTACCGGGACGCGGCCATCGCCGGCATCCGCCGTTTCCTCGGCCTGGGGGAGGGCGAGCCCATTCCGCCCGAGAAGGTGGCGGCGGTGAAGATGGGCACCACGGTGGCCACCAACGCCCTGCTGGAGCGCAAGGGCGACCGCACCGTGCTGGCGGTGACCAGGGGCTTCGCCGACCTGCTGGCCATCGGCACCCAGAACCGTCCCGATCTGTTCGCCCGCGCCATCCGGCTGCCCGAGATGCTGTACGAGCGGGTGGTGGAAATTCCCGAGCGCATGGGCCCGCGCGGCGAGGAACTGGTCCCGGTGGACCTGGCCGCCGCCGCCGAAGGGTTGATCGAGGCCTACGAGGCCGGCATCCGCTCGGTGGCGGTGGTGCTGCTGCATGCCTACCGTTTCCCCGAGCACGAGCGCGCCATCGGCAAGCTGGCGCGCGAGATCGGCTTCACCCAGGTCAGCCTGAGCCACGAGGCCAGCCCGCTGATGAAGGTGGTGGGGCGCGGCGACACCACGGTGGTGGACGCCTATCTGTCGCCCATCTTGCGCCGCTACGTGGACCAGGTGGCCGGCCAGCTCCAAGGCAGCCGGCTGATGTTCATGCAAAGCTCGGGTGGGCTGACCGACGCGCGCCGCTTCCAGGGCAAGGACGCCATCCTGTCGGGCCCCGCCGGCGGCGTGGTGGGCGCGGTCAAGACCGCCGCCATGGCCGGCTTCGAGAAGCTGATCGGTTTCGACATGGGCGGCACCTCCACCGATGTCTGCCATTACGACGGCGAGTACGAGCGCAGCTTCGACACCCAGGTGGCGGGGGTGCGCCTGCGCGCACCCATGATGCGCATCCACACGGTGGCGGCGGGCGGCGGCTCGATCCTGCATTACGACGGCGCCCGCTTCCGCGTCGGCCCCGATTCCGCCGGCGCCAATCCCGGCCCCGCCTGCTACCGCCGGGGCGGCCCGCTGACGGTGACCGACTGCAACGTCATGGTGGGCAAGCTGCAGCCCGCCTTCTTCCCCGCCGTGTTCGGCCCCACCGCCGACCAGGAGCCTGGACGACCGGGTGGTGCGCGAGCGCTTCGCCGAACTGGCCGAACGCATCGGCGACGGCCGCACCCCGGAACAGGTGGCCGAGGGCTTCCTGTCCATCGCCGTGCTGGGCATGGCCAACGCCATCAAGCAGGTCAGCGTGGCCCGTGGCTACGACGTCACCCGCTACACGCTGGCCTGTTTCGGCGGCGCCGGCGGCCAGCACGCCTGCCTGGTGGCCGACGCGCTGGGCATGGACACCGTGTTCCTGCACCCGCTGGCCGGCGTGCTGTCGGCCTATGGCATGGGCCTGGCCGATTTGCGCGTGCTGAAGGAACGCGCCCTGGAGGTGGTGCTGGACGACGAGGCCATGAAGGCAGTCAACCGCGCCTTCGCCGACCTGGAGGCCGAGGCCCGCTGCGAACTGGAACGCCAGGGCGTCGAGCGCGCCGACATGGCGAGCACCCGCAAGGCATTCCTGAAATACCAGGGCTCGGACACCGCGCTGGAGGTGGAGGCGGCCGACAAGGACGCCCTGACCCGATCCTTCGCCGTCGCCCACCAGGCCCGTTTCGGTTTCGTCATGGAAGGCCGGCCGCTGGTGGTGGAGGCCGTCGGCGTGGAGATGGCCGGCGGCGGCGAGGACGTGGACGAGGCCGAGCTGTCCCCCGCCGATTCCGCGCCGCAGCCCAGCGCCACCGCCCGCGTGTTCACCGGCGACGCCTGGCACGACGCCCCGGTATTCGACCGCGAGCGCCTGGGTCCCGGCCACCGGGTGGACGGCCCCGCCGTCATCACCGAGGCCACCGCCACCACCATGGTGGAACCCGGCTGGCGCGCCGAGATGAACCGGCGGCGCCATCTGGTGCTGAGCCGGGTCGTTCCCCGGCCGCAACGTTTCGCCGCCGGCACCCGGGTGGACCCGGTGCTGCTGGAGGTGTTCAACAACCTGTTCATGAGCGTGGCCGAACAGATGGGCGCCGTGCTGGCCAACACCGCCCACTCGGTCAACATCAAGGAACGCCTGGACTTCTCCTGCGCGGTGTTCGACCCCGAGGGCGGCTTGGTGGCCAACGCGCCGCACATCCCGGTGCATCTGGGCAGCATGGGCGAAAGCGTGCGCACCATCCTGCGCAGCCGCGCCGCCACCATGCGGCCGGGCGATTCCTTCGTGCTCAACTCGCCCTATGCCGGCGGCACCCACCTGCCCGACATCACCGTCATCACCCCGGTCTTCGATGGCGGCGCGTTGCGCTTCTTCGTCGCCAGCCGGGGCCACCATGCCGATATCGGCGGCGTCACGCCGGGCTCCATGCCGCCCGATTCCACCTCCATCGAACAGGAAGGCGTGCTGATCGACAATCTGGCGCTGGTGGAAGGCGGCCACTTCCGCGAGGCCGAGCTGTCGACCCTGCTGACCGGCGGCCCCTACCCCACCCGCAACCTGCGCCAGAACATCGCCGACCTGCAAGCGCAGTTGGCCGCCAACGAAAAGGGCGCCCGCGAACTGATCCGCATGGTGGAGCTTTTCGGGGCCGAAACGGTCGCCGCCTACATGGGCCACGTCCAGGCCAACGCCGAGGAATCCGTGCGCCGGGTGCTGGCGCGGCTGGACGGCGGCGCGTTCGCGGTGGAGATGGACGACGGCGCGGTGATCAAGGTGGCGGTACGGGTGGACCGGGCGGCGCGCTCGGCCACCATCGACTTCACCGGCACCAGCCCGCAGCGCCCGGGCAACGCCAACGCCCCCTCGGCCATCACCCGGGCGGCGGTGCTGTACGTGTTCCGCTGCATCGTCGACGACGCCATCCCGCTGAACGAGGGCTGCCTGAAGCCGCTGGACATCGTCATCCCCGAGGGCTCGCTGCTGGCGCCCCGCCCCCCGGCGGCGGTGGTGGCCGGCAACGTGGAGACCAGCCAGGCGGTGGTGGACTGCCTGATGGGGGCGCTGCAGATCATGGCCGCCGCCCAGGGCACCATGAACAACCTGACCTTCGGCAACGAGCGCTACCAGTACTACGAGACCATCTGCGGCGGTGCCGGCGCCGGCGCCGATTTCGACGGTGCCAGCGCGGTGCAGACCCACATGACCAATTCCCGCCTGACCGACGCCGAGGTGCTGGAATGGCGCTTCCCGGTACTGGTGGACGGCTTCGCCATCCGCCGGGGCTCGGGCGGTCCGGGCGCCCACCAGGGCGGCGACGGCGTGGTGCGGCGGCTGAAGTTCCTGGAGCCCATGACCGCCGGCATCCTCTCCAACCGCCGCCGGGTGGCGCCGTTCGGGCTGATGGGCGGCGGCAACGGCCTGCCCGGCCGCAACAGCGTGGAACGGGCCGACGGCACCATCGAAAGCCTGAGCGGCACCGCCCGCGTGGACATGCAGCCCGGCGACGTCTTCGTCATCGAGACGCCGGGCGGAGGGGGATACGGAGCGGAATGATCAAGCACATCGTGTTCTGGCGCCTGAACGGCGAATGCGCCGCCACGCGCGCGGCCCAGGCCCGCGCCATCAAGGCGGCGCTGGAGGCGCTGAACGGCCGCATTCCCGGCCTGCTGCGGCTGGAGGTAGGCATCGACGTCAGCGGCGACGGCGATGCGTCGGACGTGGTGCTGTACTCGGAATTCACCGACCGCGCCGCGCTGGAGGCCTACCACCACCACCCGGAACACCAGCAGGCGGCCCCGCTGGTCCGGACGGCCCGCGCCGAACGCCGGGTGGTGGATTACGAGGTGTAGGGAAATCCTTTCTTTGTCATGCTCGGGCTTGCCCCACGGCCCTCCGGTTTGAGTTTCCCGTGTCATCCCGAGGAGCGTGCGACGAGGGATCCCCGCTTGGCACACAGCGTCAGTATTGGCAACGACATGCCAGGATGGGATCCCTCGCCTTGCTCGGGATGACAATTGGCCTTGGTGCTGTTCAAGCCCGGCCATGACGCCGCGGATATAACAACCTTAGAAGAACTTCCCCGCCGCCGTCTCCGCCTCGGTCAGCCGCGCGTCGCCCAGCGACTTGAACAGGGCGGCGGCATGCTTGTAGGCGGCGTGGGCCTTGACCGGGTCGCTGGTGGTCTGCAGGCGGCCCAAATCCATCAGAACCTCGGCCTCGGCCTTCAGATGGCCGGTGGCGGCGAACAGGTGGCGGGCGGCCTCGAAATTCCGCCGCGCCTCCTCGCCATTGCCCAGATGGATCAGCAGGTGGCCGAGGGCATGGTTGGTGGAGGCCTCGCCCAGGGCATCGCCAGCCTCGCGATAGAGGTCCAGCGCCCGCTCGTATTCCTCGTGGGCTTCGTCGAGGCGGCCGAACTGGCGGTGCAACTGGCCGATGGCCTTGAGCGCATGGGCCTGGCCCAGGGTGTCGCCGGCACGCTCGTACAACGCCAAGGCCTGGCGGTAATGGTCCAGCGCCAAATCCTGGCGGCCCTGGTCGCGCTCCATGTGCCCCAGCCGCTTGGCCACATGGGCCAGGCCGGAATGGTCGGAAGCGCTGTCGTAAAGCTCGCGCGCCGAGGCGTAGAACTGAACCGCCTCGCCGGTCTTGTGCTCGCGATGGGCCAGTTGGCCCAGCCGCACCAAGATGCCGGCCTGATCGCGCTGATCGCCATCCCGGGCATACAGGCTGCGGGCGTCGGCATAGGCCTCGCGCGCTGCCGGCAGATGCCCGGCCTCGATCTCGAAGTCGCCGAGATTGGTTAACGCCTGTGCCTCGCCGGGGGCATCGCCGTTCTCGTGATAGAGCAGGCGGGCCCGCCGGAACGCTTCACGCGCCTGCTGCATCTGGCCGGCCAGCCACAGCTTCTCGGCTTCCTCCAGAATGGTGTCGGCGACCGATTTGGTCATGGGGCTGCGCTCCTTCTTGCCTTTGTTAACAAGGTAGGGCGGATGCGGCTCAAGGTAAACCGTCCGGGCGACGGGGGGAGCAGGAGGAAATATCGCTTTGCCGCGGCCCGGTCCGGGATTACACCTTGGGCTATGCGTCCTGTGTTCCCTTTTCTGGCCATATGCCTTTTTCTGTCCGTCCTGCCGCTGGCCGGCCGGGCGGCCGACTGCACGCAGCCGGCGGGACCGCAGGTGGATTGGCAGCGCTGCTACGTGGATGGGCGCGACTTCACCGCCCACGACCTGTCGCGGGCCCGGCTGCGCGAGACCAGCTTCCAGCGGGCCACCCTGGACCAGGCGGTGCTGGCAGGGGTGGACGGCTATCGCGCCCGCTTCACCAGCGCCAGCATGAAGGGCGCGCGGCTGGATGCCGGCACGTTCGCCGAAGCGGATTTCACCAAGGCCGATCTGGCCGGAGCGTCGCTGAAGGAGGCGGATTTGCGCAGGACCAAGTTCTTCCGCGCCAACCTGCGCGGCGCCGACCTGACCGGGGCCAAGACCCTGGGCGCCGATTTCCTGAACGCCGACTTGTCGGGCGCGCGCTGGGTGGACGGCAACCGCATCTGCGCCGAGGGCTCCCTCGGCCAGTGCAACTAGGGCGGAGGGCAGCGCACGTGGGCATCAAGTTCACCGACCCCTACGACGTCGCCGCCCATTGCGCCCGGGCCGCGCTGGGCATGATGGACCGCCACGGGGTGCCCGCGCATCCCAACAACTTCATCGTCTGGTACGCCTTCGTCGCCGACCGCAACCCCGACCTGACCAAGGCCATCAACGGCATTCTGCGGGCCGGGCAGAAATTTTCCGACGAGGTGTGCGCCGACCTGCATGAACGCTTCTTCGGCACCAGCCAGCACGAGGCCGAGCTGCGCGCCGTGGGCAAGCGCATCGAGGATGCGGTGGCCCGCGTGTTGGAATATCTGGTCACCGCCAATGCCGGCGCGGCCCAGTACGGCGAGGCGCTGCAGAACTTCTCGGGCGAGTTGGAAGGCCCGCGCGACGTGGCCGAACTGGGCACCCTGGTGCGCTCGATCCTCGACGAGACCAAGGTGATGATCGAGGTGAACCGGCAGTTGGAGCAGCGGCTGGAGACCTCCTCCACCGAAATCGCCCGCCTGCGCGAGGACCTGGACCAGGCTCAAGCGCGAGGCCACCACCGACGCCCTGACCGGCCTGGCCAACCGCAAGCTGTTCGACGTGGCCCTGCGCGAGACGGCGCTGGAGGCCGAGGAGGACCGCAAGTTCCTCTCGCTGCTGATGATCGACATCGATTTCTTCAAGCAGTTCAACGACACCCACGGCCACATGCTGGGCGACCAGGTGCTGAAGCTGGTGGCGCGCACCATCTCGGACAGTATCAAGGGCAAGGACACCGCCGCCCGCTACGGCGGCGAGGAATTCGCCATCATCCTGCCCGACACCCGGCTGAAGGACGCGGTGGCGGTGGCCGAGAACATCCGCCGGCTGGTGGCCGGCCGCAAGGTGCTGAACCGCCGCACCGGCCAGGTGCTGGGCCAGGTCACCCTGTCCATCGGCGTGGCCGAGTACGAGTTCGGCGAGACGCTGGGCGCCTTCGTCCACCGCGCCGACGAGGCCCTGTACCTGTCCAAGCGCCAGGGCCGCAACCAGGTGATGAGCCAGGAAGACCTGACCAGCACCAGCCATCTGGAGTTCGACGAAGGCTGATGCCCGATTTCGTTGCCCCCGATTTCGTTGCCATCGATTTCGAGACCGCCGACAACGGACGCGACGCCGCCTGCGCGGTGGCGCTGGTGGTGGTCAAGGGCGGCCGCATCACCGACAGCATCAGCCGGCTGATCCGGCCGCCGCGCCGCCGGGTGATGTTCACCGAGATCCACGGCCTGACCTGGGAAGACCTCGCTGACGCCCCCGATTTCGCCGGCATCTGGCCCGACCTGGCGGACACCCTGGCCGGCGCCGACTTCCTGGCCGCCCACAACGCCGCCTTCGACCGCCGCGTGCTGGAAGGCTGCTGCGCCGCCCACGGCCTGCCCGTCCCGGACAAGCCGTACCTGTGCACGGTGCAGGTGGCCCGGGACGCCTGGAACCTGCGCCCCACCAAGCTGCCCGACGTCTGCCGCCACCTGTGCCTGACGCTCAACCATCACGACGCCCTGTCCGACGCCACCGCCTGCGCCAACATCGTGCTGGCGGCGCTGGAGGAAGGGTATGACCTGCGGCGACGGATGCCGGAGCTGGCCCACTGATGGAAAAGGCAGACGTCCTGGCGGAGATCTGCGCCGCCATTGACCGGGACGATCTGTCTGGAGCGCAAGTGGTGCTCGCCGCCAGATACCCGCACGTCCCCACGCCCAAGACAAAGCGGCAATATTCAGTCCAGGACTGCATGAGAGTGTTCGTGCGCGACGGCTTCGTCGACCGTTATTCCGGCGAACGGCTAGTATTTCCTGCTGCCCTGCGCCTACTCAGCCGCATCCTGGGGGACGCTTTTCCCGTGCATAAGAACTGGAAGATGGAGGAGACGCGCTGCGCCTACTGGGAACTTTTCCCAACCATCGACCATGTGCAACCAGTGGCACAGGGCGGAGCCGACGCCGACGAAAACTGGGTCACCACGTCGATGCTCCACAACAGTGTCAAAGCACATTGGACACTGAGCCAATTAAAATGGTCTCTTTATCCGCCTGGGAACGTCCATGAGTGGGATGGCCTGGCCCACTGGGCGCTACGCCAATTCGAGCGTGGGCAATTTAGCGACGACGAGTACATCAGCCGCTGGTGTCGGGCGGCGGCGACGGTCCTGGCAGGAAAACACAGATAAACACAGGCGCCTGACGGCGCACACGGATGAACACAGATATGAGAAATCATCTGTGTTCATCCGTGTTTATCGGCGTTCATCTGTGTTCCCAATGAAAATCGCCGACCGACCAGACCCTACCACCCCATCCACTGCCCCAGCCACAGCCAGCCCATGGCCAGGGCCATGGTGCCCAGCGTCATGGGGATGCCGGCCCTGGCGAAATCCAGGAAGGACAGCGCCACCCCGCCGCGCGCGGCCCGCTCGGCGACGATGATGTTGGCGAGGCTGCCCACCAGCAGCAGGTTGCCCGCCAGGGTGGACAGTAGCGCCAGGCCATAGAGCGGCCCCGGCTCGGCGATGGGCCACACCGACAGGATCAGCATGGTGGCCGGCACGTTGCCGATGGTGTTGCTGGCCGCCAGCATCAGCGGCGCCATCACCGACAGGCGGTGCGGCATCACGCCCGATTCCGCCAGCATCTCGGCGCCCTGGCCGGCGAAGCCGGTGCCCGAGAAGGCGTCGGTGATGACGAACAGGCAAGCAAACAGCACCAACAGGTGCCAGTCCACTGCCCCGATCATGTCGCGGCTGGCCAGCCGGCGGCTGAGCAGCAGGAAAGCCGCGATGATCAGGGCGCCGATCTCGCGCGGCAGGTCGGTGGCGAACAGCGCCATCAGGAAGACGATGGCGGCCACCCCCTTGCCGGTCTGCCAGGGATCGGGGCGGGGCAGCTTTTCCGTCGGCGTCGGCTCGGGGATTTGGGCCAGCGCCTTGCGCCACGTCAGCCGCACGGCGCCGTAGACCACGCCCAGCGACAGCAGGCCGGGCACCCCGCAGGCCAGCAGGAAGGCCCAGAAATCCAGGCCGCCCACCTGCCCGATCAGGATGTTCTGCGGATTGCCGATGATGGTCATGGCCGAGCCCGCATTGGCGCCGCCGGCCAGCCCCAGCAGGAAGGGGCGCGGGTCCAGGCCGCGCCGGCGGATGCCCTCGGCCACGATGGGGGTCATGGCGAACACCACGATGTCGTTGGCCAGGATGGCCGACAGCCCGCCCGCCACCACCACGGTCAGCAGCAGCAGGCGGTGGGTGGAGCCCGCCGCCGCCGCCACCCGCGCCGCCACGGCGCCATAGAACCCCGCCTCCTGGAACTGGCTCGACACGATCATCAGCGCGAACAGCAGCAGCAGCGTCGGCATGTTGATGGCGGAACCGGCGTGCTCCAGGTCCACCGCCCCGCCGGCCAGCAGGGCCACCAGGCCCAGCAGCGCGATGCCGGTGCGGTCCAGCTTCAGCCCGGGAACCCGGCCAAGCGCCATGCCCAGATAGGTGAAGACGAAAACGGAGAGGATCAGGGTTTCCATGCCCGCGACATTACACGCGTTCGGCGCGGCTGTCCTGCGCATGGTTTCGGGCTAGGCGGCGCGGGATGTTCCCACTATATTCCCGCCATGTCCGATCCCTTCGCCCTTGACGACGACATCCCCGATCCGTTCCAGCCGGTGTCGCCGCGCGCCCCGTCCGGCCCCATCGAGGTGCCGCCCGACGCCCCCTGGCTGGTGGGCCTGAACCCCGAGCAGCACCAGGCGGTCACCACCACCGAAGGCCCGGTGCTGGTGCTGTCGGGCGCCGGCACCGGCAAGACCAAGGTGCTGACCTCGCGCCTGGCCCACATCCTGGCCTCGCACCGGGCGCGGCCGTGGCAATGCCTGGCGGTGACCTTCACCAACAAGGCGGCGCGCGAGATGAAGGACCGCGTCGCCGCCCTGATCGGCCCCATGGCCGAGGGTGTCTGGCTGGGCACCTTCCATGCGCTGTGCGTGCGCATCCTGCGCCGCCATGCCGAGGCGGTGGGGCTGAAATCCAACTTCACCATCCTGGACGCCGACGACCAGCTGCGCCTACTCAAGCAGGTGATGGAGGCCGAGCACGTCGACACCAAGAAATGGCCGGCCCAGGCGCTGATGGGCACCATCCAACGCTGGAAGGATCGCGGCCTGCTGCCCGACAAGCTGACCGCCGAGCACGCCACCGACCTGGCCGGCGGCCGGGCGCAGGAACTGTACGCCCAATACCAGCAGCGGCTGCTGACGCTGAACGCCTGCGATTTCGGCGATTTGCTGCTGCACAACCTGACCCTGTTCCTCGGCCAGCCCGAAATCCTTGCCCAATACCAGAGCCAGTTCCGCTACCTGCTGGTGGACGAGTACCAGGACACCAACGTGGCCCAGTACCTATGGCTGCGCCTGCTGGCCCAGAGCCACAGGAACATCTGCTGCGTCGGCGACGACGACCAGTCCATCTATTCCTGGCGCGGCGCCGAGGTGGGCAATATCCTGCGCTTCGAGCGCGACTTCCCCGGCGCCACGGTGATCAAGCTGGAGAGCAACTACCGTTCGACTCCGCACATCCTCGCCGCCGCCTCGGGCCTGATCGCCAACAACGAAGGCCGGCTGGGCAAGACCCTGCGGCCCGGCTTGACCCACGACCGCGACGCCATCGAGAAGGTGCGGGTGCGCGGCGTGTGGGACGGCCCCGAAGAGGCCCGCGTGGTGGTGGACGAGATCGAGGCGCTGCAGCGACGCGGCGAATCGCTGGCCACCATGTCCATCCTGGTGCGCGCCGGCTTCCAGACCCGCGAGTTCGAGGAGCGCCTGATCACCACCGGCGTGCCCTATCGCGTCATCGGCGGCCCGCGCTTCTACGAGCGCCAGGAAATCCGCGACGCCATGGCCTATCTGCGGCTGGTCAACTCGCCCGATGACGGCCTGGCGTTCGAGCGCATCGTCAACACCCCCAAGCGTGGCCTGGGCGACGCCGCCTTGCAGGTGGTGCACGCCACCGCGCGGGCGCGTTCCCTGCCGCTGTTCGAGGCGGCCCGGCTGCTGGTGGAGACCGACGAGCTGAAGCCCAAGCCGCGCAAAGCCCTGGCCGGCTTCTGCGAGGACGTGCTGCGCTGGCGCTCGCAGCTGGAGGCCATGCCGCACACCGAGCTGACTCAGGTGATCCTGGAGGAATCCGGCTACACCGAGATGTGGCAGAACGACAAGAGCCCCGAAGCGCCGGGCCGGCTGGAGAACCTCAAGGAACTGGTCCGCGCGCTCAACGATTTCGAGAACCTGCAGGGCTTCCTGGAGCACGTCGCCCTGGTCATGGAGAACGACGAGAAGACCGACGTGGACAAGGTCACCATCATGACCCTCCACGGCGCCAAGGGCCTGGAATTCGACAGCGTCTTTCTGCCCGGCTGGGAGGAAGGGGTGTTCCCCCACCAACGCGCCGTGGACGAAGGCGGCAATGCCGGACTGGAGGAGGAGCGCCGCCTGGCCTATGTGGGCCTGACCCGGGCGCGCCGCCGCGTCCTCGTCAGCTTCGCCGCCAACCGCCGCATCTACAACCAGTGGCAGGCGGCGCTGCCGTCCCGCTTTCTCGACGAGCCTGCCCGACGCCCACGTGGCGCGCGAGGCCGAGCGCGGGCTGTTCGCCGGCGGCAGCTCCACCGCCCGCTGGAACGACGCAGGCTTTACCGCGGGCGGCGCCCGCAGGCCGCCACCCACCATCGACGCAGGCTCGTGGAAAGTGGCGGCGCGCACGGCACAGACCGGCTTCGACCAGGGTGACCGGGTGTTCCACCAGAAATTCGGCAACGGCACGGTCATCGCGGTGGACGGCGACAAGCTGGAAATCGCCTTCGACAAGGCCGGAACCAAGAAGGTGCTCGACAGTTTCGTCGCGCTTGTGTGATGACGTTCCCTCATCGCGTCATCCCGGCCGCAGCGTAGCGGAGAGCCGGGATCCATGGTAGTGCACCGCCATGGACCCCGGATCTGCGCTGCGCTTGTCCGGGGTGACGACTGTTTCCTGATAGAAAGAGCCATCCCCATGCCCCCCGTCTTCCCCGACATCTGGCACCTGCGCCTGACCACCTCGCCCGAGGCCATGCCCGTGTTCGAGGAGGTGTTCGAGCGCTTCGCCGAATCGGTGACCATGTTCATGGAGGACAAGTCGGGGATTTCCGACGGCGACTGCCCGTGGCACCTGGAGGGCTATTCCCGCACGCCGCCCGAGCGCGCCAGGATCATCGCCGCCCTGGCCGCGGTGGCCGCCGCCAACGGGCTGGAGGTGCCGGACCTGACGGTGGAGCGCCTGCCCAACGTGGATTGGGTGCTGGAGAACCTGCGCGACTTCCCCGCCATCGACGCCGGCCGCTTCTACGTGCGCGGCTCGCACTGGGAGGACCCCACCCCCATCGGCCGCATCGAACTGCTGGTGGACGCCGGCACCGCCTTCGGCTCGGGCGAGCACGCCACCACCCGGGGCTGCCTGCTGGCGCTGGACAAGCTGGCGAAGAAGCGGCGCTTCCGGCGCCCGCTGGATCTGGGCTCGGGCTCGGGCATCCTGGGCATCGCTATGGCCAAGATGTGGGCGACCCACGTCATCGCCACCGACATCGACCCCGGCGCGGTGAAGGTGGCTGCCAACAACGCCAGGCTCAACCACGTGGGCGCCCGCTTCACCTCGGTGGTGTCGGACGGCTACCGCAACCCGGTTCTCAAGAAGAACCGCCCCTTCGACATCATCTGCGCCAACATCCTGGCCAAGCCGCTGATGCGCTTCGCCAAGGACTTGGCCGCCCATCTGGCCCCCGACGGCGTCGCCGTGCTGTCCGGCTTGCTGGAGTGGCAGGAGCGCATGGTCATGGGCACCCACGAGGCCCAGGGCCTGACGCTCAAGGACCGCCAGATCATCGACGGCTGGGCGACCCTGACCATCGGTCGCTAATCCCCTCCTCTGTCTCCCCTTCGTCAAGCCCGGACTTGATCCACGGCTGTCCGGTTGAGCTTTCGGATGTCATCCTGAGGAGCGTAGCGACGAAGGATCCCCGCCTGGCACACCGGGTCAGAACTGGCAAAGACCTGCCAGGACGAGATCCCTCGCGCCGCTCGGGATGACTTTTCCATATTTTTCAGATGACGCGCCGCCGCCTTTGGCGCGCGCCTCGAATTTGAACCGGACAGCCGTGGACTTGATCCGGGCATCCATGGATCGCCGGGTCAAGCCCGGCGATGACGGAGTTTAGCCGGCAAGCCCTCCCATTTCCCCAAAACCCCTCGGGTTGATTTTCGCAGGCGCACCCGCCATCCTCCGGCCGCTTCGAATTGGAATTAGAAGCGTTATCCAAATCGCCGGAGGACATCCCTGTGCGTTTCCTTCCCTACATCCTGGTCCTGGCCATGGCCGCCCCGGTCATCGCCTGGTTCCTGATCAACACCCTGGTCATCAAGGGCAGCGCCACCAGCTTCGCCGGCAACGACCTGTACGTGGTCCTGACCCTGGGCGCCTTCATGCTGCTGGCCTTCGGCCTTCTGGCCACCTGGATGGACCGCTTCATCCGCCGCACCCGCTAGCTTCCCCTTGGGCATGGCCGGGCGGACGGGTTGCGCCGTCCGCCCGTCCCATCTACGCTCCCCGCAAGTTGCCGGAGTGAGCGTCATGTCCAACTTCCTGCCCCTGGTCCTGTTCGCCCTGCTGTTCGTCGGCGGCCACGTCGTGCTGTCGTCGCTGCCGGTGCGCGACCGGCTGGTGGCGGTTCTGGGCGAGCGGGTCTATATCCCCCTCTACGCCACACTGGCGACCGCCTCGCTGACCGGGCTGATCTGGGCCTGGGCCCGTGCCCCCTTCGTGGAACTGTGGCCGGCGCCACGCGCCCTGGCCTGGGTGCCGCTGGTGTTGATGCCGCTGGCCTTTTGGCTGCTGGTGGAAGGCTTGAGCCGCACGAACCCTGGTGCCGTCTATCAGGCGGAGCGGCCGGTGGCCACCCGTCCCAAGGGGTTGTTCGCGGTCACCCGCCATCCCGGCATGTGGGGTTTCGCCCTATGGGCCGCGTCCCATCTGGTGGTGAACGGCGACCTTGCCTCGGTGGTGATGATCGGCGCCGTGCTGGTGCTGGCGCTGGGCGGCAGCCTGCACATCGACGCCCGCCGCCGCGCCAAGCTGGGCGCCGGCTGGGACGAGTACGCACGGCACAGTTCGTGGCTGCCCTTCCTCGCCCTGGCCCAGGGACGCAGCCGCCTGCACCTGGCCGAGTTGGGGTGGAAGCGCCCGCTGGCGGCACTGGTGCTCTATGCCGCCATGCTGCATCTGCACCGGCTGGTCATCGGCGTCAGCCCCCTGCCCTGAACCATTGGCAGAACCGGGCTTCCATCATACAGTGAGGCCCTGGGGATGAGGCTGTCTTCCGGGGGGAAACACCATGAAACGTCTTGCCATTGCCCTGACCGTGCTGGTGCTGGGCGCCTGCGCCGCCGAGCCGGAAACCCCGGTGGCCGCGGCGCCTCCCGCTCCCAAGCCCGCCACCGCTCCGGGCGGCGAATGGGTGGTCACGGCAGACTGGGCCGCCGAATCGGTGGGAACGCAGCAATCCCCCTATCGCGGCCAGCCCGTCACCCTGGCCGCCGACCGCGCCATCGACCCGTCGGGCCGGCTGTGCAAGACCCCGAGCTATTGGGAGGGCAGCGCTCCGGCGGCCGAGGCCCTGGGCCGTCCGCCGCAGCCGCAGGCCGTCCAGGAGACCGAACCGCGCAAGGTCGTCACCATCACCTGCGACGGCGTCGCCTTCGCCACCCTGGTGGCCCAACCCGACGACAGCTGGCTGACCCGCGCCAACGGCTGGGTGCTGAAGATCGCCAAGCCCGCCCCCGCGCCGGTGCCGCCGGCCCAGGCCGCCGCCGCGCCGGAACCGGCAAAGGCGCCCGAGCCCGCTCCGGAACCCGCCAAGGCCCCGGAACCCGCTAAGGCCAACGCGGACCCGCGGACCCTGGTCTACCTGGCCTCGTACAAGAGCGAGACGCAGGCGCAGAAAGGCTTCGCCATCCTGACCAAGGCGTCGCCCATCCTGGCCAAGCAGAAGGCGGTCACCCAATCGGTGGACCTGGGCAAGAAGGGCCATTGGGTCCGCCTGTACGGCATGGCCTCCAGCGAGGCCGAGCGCACCACCATCTGCAAGCAACTGGGCAAGCGGGTGGACGAGTGCGGCGCGCGGAACCGGGAGTAGCGTCCGCCACCATTCAAGCGTCATGGCCGTACTTGTCACGGCCATGACGTACCACAAGGGCGGCGCCTATTCCTTGGCTCTGCGGCGCCCGTAGGCTATATCACCCCCCATGGCTTCACCTCCGCTCCTCGCCCTGCGCGACGTCCGCCTGACCTTTGGCGGCAATCCACTGTTCGAAGGCGTCACCACCTGGGTCGGCCGGGGCGACAAGACCTGTTTGGTCGGCCGCAACGGCTCGGGCAAATCCACCCTGCTGAAGGTGCTGGCAGGCGAAGTCCTGCCTGATCTCGGGCGAGCGTTTCGTCCAGCCCGGCACCCGCATCGCCTATTTGCCTCAGGACCCGCTGCTGGACGGCGCCACGGTCGCCGACTATGTGGCGCAGGGCCTGCCCGCGGACGAGCGCGACCAGACATATCGCGTCGACGCGGTGCTGGCCGCCGTGGGCATCGACGGCACCCGCGATCCCCGGCAGTTGTCCGGCGGCGAGGGCCGCCGCGCTGCATTGGCCCGCGCCCTGGTGGGCGAGCCCGACGCCCTGCTGCTGGACGAGCCCACCAACCACCTGGACCTGCCCACCATCCTGTGGCTGGAGGACTGGCTGAAAGCGTACCAGGGCGCCCTGGTGATGATCAGCCATGACCGCCGCTTCCTCGACAACGTCTCCCGGCAGACCCTGTGGCTGGAACGCGGGCTGGTGCGCCGCGCCGAGTTCGGCTTCGCCGGCTTCCCCGCCTGGCAGGAGGAAACCTACGCCGCCGAGGAAGCCGAGCTGGCGCGCATGGACAACCTGCTGCGGCGCGAGCTGCACTGGCTGGCGCGCGGCGTCACCGCCCGGCGCAAGCGCAACATGGGCCGCCGCCGGGCGCTGGACGTGCTGCGCGGCGAGCGCGCCCAGCGGTTTTCCTCGAAACAGGACAACGACCGGCGCGCCAATCTGGCGGCGGAGGCCGGCGACATCTCCGGCCGGCTGGTGGTCGAGGCCGAACGCATCGACAAGAGCTACGGCGGCAAGGTCATCGCCAAGGGCTTCTCCACCCGCATCCTGCGCGGCGACCGCGTCGGCCTGATCGGCCCCAACGGCGCCGGCAAGACCACGCTGCTGCGCATGCTCACCGGCGACCTGGCGCCCGATGGCGGCGAGGTCCGCCTGGGCACCAACCTGGAGCCGGCCTATTTCGACCAGCGGCGCGACCGCCTGGACCCGGAGAAGTCGGTATGGGACACGCTGACCGACGGGCGCGGCGACAACATCTGGGTGCGCGGCCGCCCCCAGCACGTGGTCGGCTACATGAAGGACTTCCTGTTCCAGGAATCCCAGGCGCGCACGCCGGTGAAGGCGCTGTCCGGCGGCGAGCGCAACCGCCTGCTGCTGGCCAAGCTGCTGGCCAAGCCCAGCAACCTGCTGATCCTGGACGAGCCCACCAACGACCTGGACATGGACACCCTGGACCTGCTGGAAGAGGTGCTGGCCGATTACGAGGGCACCCTGCTGGTGGTCAGCCACGACCGCGACTTCCTGGACCGCCTGGTGACCAGCGTCATCGCGGTGGAGGGCGACGGCAACATCCAGGAATATCCCGGCGGCTATTCCGACTACCTGTCCCAGCGGCCCAAGCCCGAGGAGGCCAAGGCCGAGGCGCCCAAGGCCAAGGCGGCGGAACCGCCCCGGCCCAAGGCCGCCACCAAGCTGTCCTACAAGGACGCCCGCGAGCTGGAGGAACTGCCCGGCCGCCTGGACAAACTGGCGAGCGAGATCGCCAAGCTGGAGACCGAGCTGGCCGACCCCGGCCTGTACGCCCGCGACCGCACCCGCTTCGACAAGGCCTCGGCCCGCCTGGACGCCGCCCGCGCCGAGCCTGGAAACGGCCGAAGAGCGCTGGTTGGAGCTGGAAACCCTGCGCGAGGAACTGGGACGGTGAGGAACCGCGCGACCCCCCTCCCCTGGCGCGGCCTGGGGAGGGAGGGAGGGAGATGAACGCCCGCGACCTGCTTGCCGCCCTGACCGTGGTGACCCTGTGGGGGCTGAACTTCATCGCCGTCAAGGTGGCGGTGGCGGTGCTGCCGCCCTTCCTGCTCACCGGACTGCGCTTCGCCGGCGTCGCCTTGGCGCTGGCGCCGTTCTTCCGCCCGCGCCGGGACCAGATCAAGGGCATCCTGGGCGTTGGGCTGGTGCTGGGCTGCGGCCATTTCGGCCTGCTGTTCCTGGGCATTTCCGGCATGGATGCCGCCACCGCCGCCATCGTCACCCAACTGGGTGTGCCGTTCAGCGCCCTGCTGGCCTGGATCGCCTTCGGCGAAAAACTGAGCCCGGCCCGCGCGGTGGGGCTGGCGCTGGCCTTTTCCGGCGTCGCCCTGCTGGTCGGCGAACCCAGCCTGCCCCATTGGGGGCCGCTGGCGGTGTCCGTCCTGGCCATGCTGGCCTGGGCGCTCAGCAACGTGCAGGTCAAGCGCCTGGGCCACATCGAGCCGCTGGCGCTCAACGGCTGGATGGCCTTGTTCGCCTCGCCCATGCTGCTGGCGCTGTCGCTGGCGGTGGAGAGCGGCCAGCAGCAGGCCCTGCTGCGCGCCGCCACCGACTGGAAGGTGCTGGCCGGCACGGCCTACACCGTCATCGCGTCGTCGCTGGTGGCCTATAGCCTGTGGTATCGTCTGCTGGCGCGCCACCCCATGAACCGCGTCGTCCCCATCACCCTGCTGGGGCCGGTGGTCGGGGTCGCCGGCGGCGTCCTCGCTTTGGGCGAGCCGCTGGGCTGGCACAAGCTGGTGGGCGGCGCGCTGACCATCGCCGGCGTGGCCGCGGTGGAACTGGTCGGCGGCGTCATGCCGCCCAAGGAGGAACCGGAGCCGGGCGCATGATCGCGAGAGCCCCCATCACCCGTCATCATTCCCCCAACAGCGACGTCCGCAAGGGCGGCCGGGTGGACATGCTGGTGCTGCACTACACCGGCATGCGCACCGGCGAGGAGGCGCTGGCCCGGCTGCTGAACCCCGACGCCAAGGTATCGGCCCATTACGTGGTGGACGAGGACGGCGCCGTGCATGCCCTGGTGCCGGAAAGCCGCCGCGCCTGGCACGCCGGCATATCGGCATGGCGGGGCGAGGGCGACGTCAACTCGCGTTCCATCGGCATCGAGATCGTCAATCCCGGCCACGAATTCGGCTACCGTCCCTTCCCCGAGGTCCAGATAGACGCCGTCATCCGCCTGTGCCTGGGGGTGCTGGCCCGCCATCCCATCCCGGCACGCAACGTGGTCGGCCACTCCGACGTGGCCCCCACCCGCAAGCAGGACCCGGGCGAGCTGTTTTCGTGGTCGCGGCTGAAATCCTACGGCATCGGCCTGTGGCCGTTCGACGGCGGCGAACGGACCGACTTGCCCGCCGACAAGGCGCTGGCACTGCTGGAAAGCTACGGCTACGACGTCAGCGAACCGGCCGCCGCCATCGCCGCCTTCCAGCGCCATTTCCGCCCCGAGCGCATCGACGGCATCGCCGACGCCGACACCATCGGCCGCCTGCAACGCCTGCTGGCGGCCATTTGACCGCCAAGCGCGGCACGGGGCGCAGTTTTCTTGCCTGATCGTATAGCGGCGCCAGGGGTCATGGCGGCATGGGCGGGCGAAGATTATCTCCCGCCGACGGCCTCGGCCAGCCGCTTGATGACGAAGGTGTAGACACCGCCCTCGTCGGCCCATTCCACCAGGCTCGTTGCCGGTCTGGCGGCAGAAGGCGGCCATGTCCTTGACCGAGCCCGGATCGGTGGCGATCACCTTGAGCAGGCCGCCCACCTCGACGTCCTTCAGCGCCTTCTTGGCGCGCAGGATGGGCAGCGGACAGTTCAGGCCCTTGACGTCCAGGATATCCATGGCGGCTCCTATTCGTGTTCGGCCTCGGGCCCGGCATCCACATCGATGGGCACGCCCGGCTGCAGCTTCGAGGTGCGAATGGCCAGCGAACTCTTGACGTGGCTGATATTGGGCGCCGCCGTCAATTTGGTGGTGAGGAAACGCTGATAGTCGTCCCAGTCATGGGCGACGATCTTCAGCAGGAAGTCGGTCTCGCCCGCCAGCATGTGGCACTCGCGCACCTCGGGCCAGCCCTGCACCAGCTCCTCGAAGGCGCGCAGATCGGCCTCGGCCTGGCTGTTCAGGCCCACATGGGCGAAAACGGTGACGTTGAAGGCCAGGGCGTGGGGCTCGATCTCGGCATGATAGCCTTTGATGTAGCCCGCCTCCTCCAGGGCGCGGACGCGGCGCAGGCAGGGCGGCGCCGAAATGCCGGCCCGGCGGGCCAGCTCCACGTTGGTCATGCGACCGTCGGCTTGCAGATCCGCCAGGATTCGGCGGTCGATGCGGTCGAGCTTGACCCGTTGCATTTAGGGGACTCCAAACGGAAAGCGTTTCACGAAATTATATTACCGCGCTCGTTCCGCCCCGCCAAGCGCCTGTTTGCCCCGCGCGGGCGCATGCCTCCCCTTGCGCCGCATCATGCCTCCGCTTTTGACTGGGACGTGGCTTTGCCGCCACACAGAAAAACCCGTAGTGAGAGTGAGTTTAAAATGCGTTTCATTGTTCGCGGCTGGAGGAAATTCTGTAATCATTCCACCTTGCACGCAAGGAGCCGCGGGACTAGATTGCGTCCCCATAGCCCACCATCGAACAGAGTATCAAGGGAGCCAGAAGGATGACCGACGTGATCAATCCCGTGAGCCTGGTGACGCAAGCCGCCCCGGACTTCACCGCCCCGGCCGTGCTGCCCAACAACGAGATCGACCAGGCCTTCAACCTGAAGAGCTACCTGAAGGGCTCCTATGGCCTGGTGTTCTTCTATCCGCTCGATTTCACCTTCGTCTGCCCGTCGGAAATCCTGGCCCATGACCACCGCCTGAAGGCCTTCGCCGAGAAGGGCGTCAAGGTGGTCGCCGTGTCGGTGGATTCCCACTTCACCCACCTGGCGTGGAAGAACACCCCCGTTGACAAGGGCGGCCTGGGCAACGTGCAGTTCCCGCTGGTGGCCGACCTGACCAAGTCCATCGCCCGCTCCTACGGCGTGCTGATCAACGAGGCGGTGGCGCTGCGCGGCACCTTCCTGATCGACAAGGCCGGCGTGGTGCAGTCCGCCCATGTCAACAACCTGCCGCTGGGCCGCAACGTGGACGAGGCCCTGCGCCTGGTCGACGCCTTGCAGTTCCACGAGGAGCATGGCGAGGTTTGCCCGGCCGGCTGGCAGAAGGGCAAGGCCGGCATGCAGGCCAGCCCCGAGGGCGTGGCCAAGTACCTGGCCAGCCACGGCAAGGAACTCTAAGTCCTCGCCTGAATGTTTAGCGGGGGGAGGGCGCGGGGGCAACCTCGCGCCCTCTCTTGGCATTTGCGGCCGGGTACGCTTGCACCCGGCGCGCCCCCTCCTTATTCTGTCACGATCAATTCGCCGGGGAACACCATGGCCACCCACCACACCAAAGTCCTCATTCTCGGGTCCGGCCCGGCCGGCTGCACCGCCGCCATCTACGCCGCCCGCGCCAACCTGTCGCCGCTGCTGGTCGCCGGCCTGCAGCCGGGCGGCCAGCTGACCATCACCACCGACGTGGAGAACTTCCCGGGTTTCGCCGAGGCCATCCAAGGCCCCTGGCTGATGGAGCAGATGCAGAAGCAGGCCGAGCACGTGGGCGCCCAGTTCCTCTATGACATCATCACCGAGGTGGACCTGTCCAAGCGCCCCTTCGTGGCCAAGGGCGATTCGGGCGACACCTATATCGGTGACACCCTGATTATCTGCACCGGCGCCACCGCCCGCTGGCTGGGCATCGAATCCGAGAAGACCTTCCAGGGCTTCGGCGTCTCGGCCTGCGCCACCTGCGACGGCTTCTTCTATCGCGGCAAGGAAGTGGTGGTGGTCGGCGGCGGCAATTCGGCCGTCGAGGAAGCCATCTACCTGTCGGGCATCGCCAGCAAGGTCACCCTGATCCACCGCCGCGATACCCTGCGCGCCGAGAAGATCGCCCAGGATCGCCTGTTCGCCAATCCCAAGATCCAGGTGGTGTGGGACAGCGTGGTGGACGAGATCCTGGGCGCCGGCAGCCCGCCCGGCGTCACCGGCGTGCGGCTGAAGAACACCAAGACCGGCGCGCTGTCGGAGCTGGCCTGCGACGGCGTCTTCATCGCCATCGGCCACACCCCCAACACCGAGCTGTTCAAGGACACGGTCGCCATCGACGAGGAAGGATACATCCTCACCACGCCGGGTTCGACCACCACCAACATTCCCGGCGTGTTCGCCGCCGGCGACGTGCAGGACAAGACCTACCGCCAGGCGGTCACCGCCGCCGGCACCGGCTGCATGGCGGCGCTGGAGGCCGAACGTTTCCTCGCCATCCATGGACATACGGCGGAAGTTGCGGCACAGTAACGTCAGTAGAACAGAAACGGCCCGGCGCCATCGGGGCGCCGGAGCCGGCTTCGGGGGGAAGGAGCCCGTCAAGGGACATGGATTGGGATAAGCTCAGGGTGTTCCACGCCGTTGCCGAGGCAGGGAGCTTCACCCATGCGGGCGAGGTACTGAACCTGAGCCAGTCGGCGGTGAGCCGCCAGATCAGTGCGCTTGAGGAAAGCCTCAACCTGCCGCTGTTCCACCGTCATGCCCGCGGCCTGATCCTCACCGAACAGGGCGAGTTGCTGTACAAGACCGCCCGCGAGATATTCTCCAAGCTGGCCATGACCGAGGCGCTGCTGACCGAAAGCCGCGAGCGCCCGCAAGGCCCCCTCAAGATCACCACCACCGTCGCCTTCGGCTCGCTGTGGCTGACCCCGCGCATCAAGGAATTCCTCGACCTCTATCCCGAGATCGACGTCACCATGGTGCTTTATGACGGCGAACTGGACTTGGCCATGCGCGAGGCCGACGTGGCCATCCGCATGATGCCGCCGCGCCAGCCCGACCTGATCCAGCGCCACCTGCTGACCATGCATTACAATGTCTACGCGGCGCCGGAATACCTCAAGCGCTACGGTATGCCCAAGGCGCCCGAGGAACTGGACAACCACCACATCGTCGTCTACGGCGACGACGCCCGGGTGTCGCCGCCGGTGGCCAACGTCAACTGGCTGCTGGAAGCCGGCGCCAGCCCATCGCGACCGCGCAAGCCGGTGCTCGAGGTCAATAACATCTACGGCATCTACCGCGCCGTGAAGTCCGGCCTGGGCGTCGCCGCCCTGCCCGACTACATGACCACCGAGGCCGACAATCTGGTGCACATCCTGCCCGAGTCTGAAGGGCCCCAAGCTGGACACCTACTTCGTCTATCCCGAAGAATTGCGCCACTCCAAGCGCATCACGGTGTTCAGGGACTTCCTGCTGCACAAGATCCAGGAATCCCTCTAAACATTTCACGCGGGCCGCGCCAAGAATTCCGCGCGCCTCTCCGGATTTCGCCTGGGCGATCCGCAGTTCCAGCGGCTGCCTCCCGTGGCGGCACCGGCTTTCTTCCATTTACAACTTTGTTATGCGCGGCCTGCATGCCCCTGCCGCGCTTTTTCACATGGTTGTGAAGGCCCGACTGCCGTACATAGAGCGGGTGCGGTTGCTTCTCGCGGCCGCGAAATGTTCCGGCGGGGCTCGCCCCGCCATTTTCCCAGGCCTAGCCTGGGTGTTCCGGGTCTTCGGACCCTACGTCTCCTAGACGTGAAGCCTCCCTGTTTGACTTAGCCCCGGTGAAAGCCGGGGCTTCTTTTTTGGGCTGACGGGCTAACGACGCCCCGGCGAGACAGTGCGCACATCTTTGCGCAGTGCGCAATTTCATGCGCACGCAGAAGCCGAGGAACCCCCATCATCTTCGCGACTTGAGCGAGCGGAAGCGCACAACCATTGCATAATCCTGCTGGCATATTTATTGCTTTTTCATTGCATCGCAGTGCGGATGGACAAAAACTGGATCTCAATACTCTCACCTTCAAGAAACACTGAAACAATTTAGCAATTCCATAAAATTGAATTTTGCAGTGCAGCATCCTTGCCCTCCTCCGACCCGGCGGGTTTTCATTGCTGTATTGCCATGCCGGAGGGTAGACCGATGTCGAAAGCTCTTCATTCTCTGTGGTGGCGAATCGCGTTCCTGTCTTCGCTATCCATCATCGCGGCCGCGCTGATCGCCGTCGTCAGCGGCCATTTCCTCAACCGGGCGCTGGTCGAGCAGCGGATGCTGTCCGTCCGCTTCGTCGCCGAATCCGCCGGGGCCATCGCCAAGGATTATTACGAGCGGGCGCAGAAGGGCGAAATGCCCGAGGAAGAGGCCAAAAACGCGCGCGGCGGCCGCCATCGGCGCCATCCGCTACAATGGGGCCGAGTACCTGTGGATCTGGACCTCGCAGTTGATCAACGTGATGCACGGCAACCGCACCCTGATCGGCAAGAGCGGCTCCGAGATCAAGGACCGCAACGGCGTCTATGTCATCCGCGAGGCGGTGCGCGGCGGCATGGCGGAGCCGCCGGAATTCGTGCACTACGCCTGGCCACGGCCCGGCGATCCCAACGGCCCCACCTATGACAAGCTGGCCTATTCGGTCTATTTCAAGCCATGGGACTGGGTAGTCGGCACCGGCGTCTACAGCGACGACCTCAAGTCCGAGTTCTACCGCCTGATGACCATCTTCGGCAGCATCGTCGCCGTCCTGGGCCTGGTTTCGCTGGTGGTCGGGGCGGTGATCGGGCGCAGCATCAGCGTGCCGCTGGGCCGGGTGAAGGGCGCCATGTCGCGCCTTGCCGACGACGACCTGGAAACCGAGATCCCCGACCAGAAGCGCCGGGACGAGATCGGCGAGATGGCCCGTCTGCTGGCCCTGTTCCGCCAGCGCCGCCTGGACCAGAAGCGACTGGAGGCCGAGAGCGCGGAAATCAGCGTCAAGGCCGAGGAAAAGCGGCGGCAATCCCTGAGCGCCATGGCCGAGACGTTCGAATCCTCCATCGATACCAGCCTGACCGATGCGGGCCGCATGGCCGACGACCTGCTGTCCACCCTGAACGAGATGCTGGACGGGGTGCGCATCAACATCGCGCAAAGCGGCAATGCCGCCGGTACGTCCCGTTCGGTGTCGGCCAACATCCAGACGGTTTCCGCCGCGGTCGAACAGTTGGGCTCGTCCATCCGCGAGATCGCCGCCCAGGTCCACGGCTCGTCGAAGGTGGCGCAGAGTGCCGCCGACCGGGCCGAGGAAGCGGTATCCAAGGTGGCCAGCCTGGTGGAGAACGCCGCCCGCATCGGCCAGGTGGTGACGCTGATCAACGACATCGCCAGCCAGACCAACCTGCTGGCGCTGAACGCCACCATCGAGGCGGCGCGGGCCGGCGAGGCCGGCAAGGGCTTCGCCGTGGTCGCCAACGAGGTCAAGTCGCTGGCCAACCAGACCGCCAAGGCCACCGACGAGATCGCCTCGCAGATTTCCGCCATCCAGGCCTCCACCACCATCGCCGCCGCCGACATCAAGGAAGTGGCCAACGTGGTGGGGCAGTTCAGCGGCATCAGCACCTCGGTGGCCGCCGCCGTCGAGCAGCAGAACGCCGCCACCACCGAGATCGGCCGGGCGGTGAATGCCGCCACCACCGACATCGTCCAGTTGGACGGCGCGGTGTCCACGGTGTCCAGCACGGCCTCGCAATCGGGCAGTGCCGCCGACAAGGTGTTGAGCGGCCTTGAGGTGATGCGCCAGCATCTCCACAATCTGGAGAAGGCCGCCAATACCTTCGTTGGCGACGTGCGCAAAAGCATGTGACGGGGTCCCCCACCTCTCGCGGGTGGGGGCATCCTCGCGCCCCTTGTCATGGATGGACAACCGCATGGCCGCACGTATGATCGGAGCGGAACGGATGGACGGCGGAACCGACGGGGCCGCCGCGCGGGCCGCAGGATGGCCGATGGCAGGGGGCTTCATGCGCTTATGGACGCGGATTTTACCGAAGACCCTGCGTTCGCAATTGCTGCTGATGACCCTGCTGATGGTGTCGGTGCCCCTGTCCATCACCGGGCTGGTGGTAGACATGAAGGGGCGCGAGGCGCGCGAGGCAGAGAAGCTGGACAAGCTGTACGGCCTGGCCCGCATGCTGGATTCCGAACTGGGCCCCGGCTTCGACCAGTTGCTGGCCGATTACCGCGGTGATCCCGGCGACCGCCCGGCCAAGATCGCCTTTCTGAACCGCAAGCTGCGCACCATCACCGACATGGTGGCCACCGCCGTCCCCGGCACGGGCGTGGGCTATTACAGTCGCGACCTGGACGCCATCATCACTTACGGCCCCAGCCAGCAATACGACAACACCGTGGGCATCGCCATCGCGCCCGACCATCCGGGGCGGCAGGTGATGGAGCACGGCGAGGCCATGGCCCGCGTCGGCACCCTGGTGCGCGGCCCGATCATGAACGCCATGCTGCCCATCATCCGGGACGGCCGGACCATCGGCTATATCTGGGCCAACGAGCTGACCTCGTCCATCGAACGGCAGACCCGCGAGATGGACAACACCATCGCGGGCGTCACCCTGGTGGGCATCGTGATGGGCGTCATGTTCGCCCACGCGCTGTCGCGCAAGCTCACCAACGATATCCACGGCATCAAGACCGGCCTGGCCCGGCTGCAGTTCGATCTGAACCAGACCCTGCGCAAACCGTCGGGCGAACTGGGCGAGATCACCGACGCCATCAACGCCATGGCCAAGGCGCTGCTGGACGCCCGCTCGCTGAACGAGAACATCCTGGACAGCATCGCCGACGGCGTCATCGCGGTGGACGTGGACGGGCGCATCACCTCGGCCAATCCGGCCGCCTGCCGCATGCTGGGCGTCACCCCGCGCGACATCCTGGGACACGCCTACGCCACGCTCTATCCCACCCAGGACAAGTTCATCAGCGCCCTGCTCGACACCCTGCGCAGCGGCCGCGACCATATCGGCATTCCCCGCGAATTTCCCGTCGGCGACCAGATCGTGCACGTCATCCTGAGCAGCAGCCTGCTGCGCGACGGCACCGGAACCGTCATCGGCGCGGTGGCCGTGCTGAAGGACCGCAGCGAACAGCAGCGGCTGCACAAGCAGATCATGCGGGCCGACCGGCTGGCCGGCCTGGGCGAGCTGGTGGCCGGCGTGGCGCATGAAATCCGCAACCCGCTGACCTCGATCCGAGGCTTCATGCAATACCTGGAAAGCAGCAACAGCATCGAGGAGTGGCAGCGCTACACCCCCCTGATCGTCCGCCAGGTGGACAGTCTGAACCGCATCGTCACCGAATTGCTGGAATTCGGCCGCCACCGCCTGCCCTGCATCGGCCCGGTGGAGGTCAACGCGCTGATCCAGGAGATCACCGTGCTGGTGGGCACCAAGACCCCGGCCCGCATCACCCTGGCGCTGAGCGGCGACATTCCCAGCATCCAGGCCGACGGCGAGGCCCTGAAGCAGGTGGTCCTGAACCTGCTGCTGAACGCCGTCCAGGCCATCCCCGACAGCGGCACCGTGACCATCGCCACCGAGGCCGACCCGGTGGCGGCGCACGTGCACATCTCGGTCAGCGACACCGGCGTCGGCATCCTGCCGGAAAACCTGGAAAAGATCTTCGATCCGTTCTTTTCCACCAAACCCACCGGCACCGGCCTCGGCCTCGCCATGGCGCACCGCATCGTCGACGCCCATCACGGCACCATCTCGGTCAGCAGCGTGCCGGGAACGGGCACCACCGTGCTTCTGTGCCTGCCCATCGCCCAGCCGATCCCCAGCAGCGAGACATCATGACCCAGCCCCTTCACGCCCTGGTCGCCGACGACGAGGAAGCCATCCGCGAAATGTTGGCGGCGGTCCTGACCAAGCAGGGACTGCACGTCACCTGCGTGGCCGACGGCAAGGCCGCCGTCGACCTGTATCCCACCCTGCGCCCCGCCGTGGTGCTGATGGACATCCGCATGCCCGTCATGACCGGGCTGGAGGCGCTGAGCGAAATCCGCAAGATCGACCGCTCGGCCTCCATCATCCTGATGACCGCCTATGCCGCCGTGGAAACGGCGGTGCAGGCCATCAAGGACGGCGCCTTCGACTACATCATCAAGCCGTTCGACATTTCCGAACTGCTGCTGCTGGTGGACCGGGTGCTGCAGATGCGGCAGATGCAGGACGACATCGCGGTGCTGCACCGCAAGCTGTCGGAAAGCTACCGCTACGACCGCCTGCTGACCAACAGCCCCAAGATGATGGAGCTGTGCCAGACCATCGCCAAGGTGGCGCGCAGCAACGCCACCGTGCTGGTCACCGGCGAAAGCGGCACCGGCAAGGAGCTGGTGGCCACCGCCATCCACAACAACAGCGCCCGCGCCGCCGGCCCGCTGGTCAAGGTCAACTGCGCCGCCGTTCCCGAGGGGCTGCTGGAAAGCGAATTCTTCGGCCATGAGAAGGGAGCCTTCACCGGCGCCGCCACCCGGCGCCAGGGCCGCTTCGAACAGGCCTGCCAGGGCACCCTGTTCCTGGACGAGATCGGCGACATCTCGCCCAGCCTGCAGGTCAAGCTGCTGCGCGTCCTGCAGGAGCGCGAATTCGAACGGGTGGGTGGCAACGAGGTGCTGCGTAGCGACGTCCGCGTCATCGTCGCCACCAACCGCAACCTGGAAGAGCTGGTCCGCCAGGGCACTTTCCGCCAGGACCTCTATTTCCGCCTCAACGTGGTGACCCTGCGCACCATTCCCCTGCGCGAGCGGCCCGAGGACATCCGCCTGCTGGCCGAACACTTCCTGCAACGTTTCGCGGCGGAAAACCAGATGGACGCGGTCGGCTTCGACAACCGGGCGCTGGACTGTCTGCTGCGCCATTCCTGGCCCGGCAACGTGCGCGAGCTCAGCAACGCGGTCGAACGCGCGGTGATCATGAGCACCGGCCGCGTGATCTTCCCCGAGGATCTGCCCGAGCAGGTCACCCGCACGGCCGAGGAGCCGGGCGAGGAGGTGGCCGAGCCAGCGGCCACCCTCCCGCCGGGCGAGGGCCAGACCCTGCGCGAGCGCATCAGCCAGTATGAGGCCCAGGTCATCGCCGAATGCCTGCAGCGCAATGGCGGCAACCGCATGCGCACCGCCCAGGACCTGGGGATCAGCCGCCGCTCGCTGTTGTACAAGCTGCAGGAATACGCCATCGCCTGACTGCGCACTCGACGGGTGCGCAAAGACTTGCGCAATGCGCACAGAACTGCGCGATCCTTCGCACTTGCGAAATATCGCGTAGTCTTTTTTTGGCGGTTTCCCGCCTCTCTTGCATTCCTCTAAAAATAATTTTCCATATTTTTTCTGGCACGTCCCTTGCGTCGCCTGGGTTGGACGCACTTGCCTGCCTGAAAACAGGTGAATTCGCCACCGGACGAGAAGTTTTATTTTTCAATAAAATGTGTACCGCCTGAGTCCCATGTCCCAGCGGCGTTTTATTGACCCCCTTCTCGCCACGGCACTGTCTCACCAGACGCACGGGGGACGAAATGTCAAAGATAACCAACCTGCAAGACGCCGTTGCCGCCATTCCCGACGGAGCCGTCCTGATGATCGGCGGCTTCATGGGGGCGGGCACGCCGCCCGACCTGATGAACGAGCTGGTCCGTCAGGGCAAGCGTGACCTGACGGTGATCGCCAACGACACCGCGCGGCCCGGCGTGGGCATCGGCAAGCTGATCGACGCCAAGCTGGTCAAGCGGGTGATCGTCAGCCATATCGGCACCAATCCGGAAACCCAGCGCCAGATGATCGCCGACGAGATCGAGGTGGAACTGGTGCCCCAGGGCACCCTGGCCGAGCGGGTCCGGGCCGGCGGGTTCGGCCTGGGCGCCGTGGTCACCCCCACCGGCGTCGGCACCGTGGTCGCCGAGGGCAAGCAGACCATCGACATCGATGGCCGCACCTTCCTGGTCGAGCGCCCGCTCAAGGCCGACTTCGCCCTGGTCAACGCGCGCCGCGCCGACTACCTGGGCAACCTGGAATACTCCTTCACCGCGCGGAACTTCAATCCGCTCATGGCCCTGGCCGCCGAGACCGTCATCGTCGAGGCCGAAGAGGTGGTGCCCGTGGGCGTCATCTCTCCCGACACCGTCGTGACCCCTTCCGTCGTGGTCGACCTGCTGGTCCCCAAGGAGAGCTGCCATGGATGAGAAAACCCTGATCGCCAAGCGCGTGGCGCTTGAGCTGAACGACGGCGACCTGGTCAACCTGGGCATCGGACTGCCGACCATGGTGGCACGCTACCTGAAACCCGGCATCCGGGTGTCGTTCCAGTCCGAGAACGGCATCATCGGCATGCAGCCGCTGCCCGAGGGTGCGGCGCCGCTGAAGGATCTGACCGATGCGGGCGGCAGCCCCATCGGCGCCCTGCCCGGAGCCTGCGCCTTCGATTCCTGCTTCTCGTTCGGCCTGATCCGGGGCGGACACCTGGACGTCACCGTGCTGGGCGGCTTGCAGGTGGACGAGTTGGGCCATCTGGCCAACTGGATGGTGCCGGGCAAGATGGTGCCGGGCATGGGCGGCGCCATGGATCTGGTGGCGGGCGCCAAGCGGGTGATCGTCGCCATGACCCACACCGCCAAGGGCGAGCCCAAGATCCTCAGGCGCTGTACCCTGCCGCTGACCGCGCAGCGCCGCGTCAGCCTGATCGTCACCGAAATGGCGGTGATCGAACCCACCGAGCAGGGACTGGTCCTGCGCGAAACCGCGCCCGGCGTGGCCGTCGCCGACGTGATCGCCGCGACCCAGGCGCAACTCGTCATTCCGGGCGACATCCCCTGCATGCCCGTGGCCGCCTGAACCGGCCCTCCGGATTTCTCCGATAAAGGAGTCCTATCATGACTATCGCAGCCAATCCCAAGAGCGCCGCCCAGGCCGGTCAGGCGACCGGCGAGAACCAGGGCGGCCTGGCCCGTCTGGCCTATGCGTTCACCGCCTGGGCCGAGAAGTGGTTCCCCGACGCCTTCGTCTTCGTCGTGCTGGCGGTGATCGCCGTCGCCCTGGCCAACATGGCCACCGGCGCCTCGCCCCTGGCCGTCGCCAAGGGCTTCGGCACCGGCTTCTGGACCCTGATCCCCTTCACCATGCAGATGGCCATGGTGGCCATCACCGGCTACGTGGTCGCCACCTCGGGGCCGTGCTCCCGCCTGATCACCTGGCTGGCCAGCCTGCCCAGCAACGGCCGCACCGCCGTGGCCTGGGTCTCCGTCGTCAGCATGGCGGCCTCGTACTTCAACTGGGCGCTCAGCCTGGTCCTGGGCGGCCTGCTGGTCCGCGCCCTGGCCCGCCGCGTCGAACTGCGCATGGACTACCGCGCCGCCGGCGCCGCCGCCTATCTCGGCCTGGGCGCCACCTGGGCGCTGGGCCTCGAACTCGTCGGCGGCCATGCTGCAGGCCAACCCCGCCAGCCTGCCCAAGTCCATCTCGGACATCACCGGCGTCATCCCGCTGAGCCAGACCATCTTCCTGTGGCAGTCCTTCGTCATGGGCGGCCTGATCCTGCTGGCCTCGGTCATCATCGCCTATTACTCGGCGCCTGGGGAGGCCCATGCCCGCACCGCCCAGGACATGGGCTGCGACGTCAGCGAGGATAAGCACTCCGAGGAAAAGCAGACCCGTCCGGGCGAATGGTTCGAATTCACCCCCGCCCTGCCCATCCTGATCGTGCTGCTGGCCGTCGGCTTCTGCTATGCCGAATTCAGCTCCAAGGGCTTCCTGCCGGTCATTTCCAGCCTGAACACCTACAACTTCATCTTCCTGATGATCGGCCTGCTGCTGCACAAGAACATCCGCAGCTTCCTGCGCTCGGTCTCCAAGGCGGTGCCCACCACGGCCGGCGTGCTGATCCAGTTCCCGCTGTACGGCTCGATCGCCACCATGCTGACCGCAGTGCCCGGTGCGGACGGCGTGTCCATCTCGCACCACATCGCCAGCGTGTTCGTGTCCATCGCCAACGACCACACCTTCCCGGTGGTGATCGGCGTCTACTCCGCCATCCTGGGCTTCCTGGTCCCGTCGGGCGGCGGCAAGTGGATCATCGAGGCGCCCTATGTGATGCAGGCCGCCGCCGACCTGAAGGCCCACATGGGCTGGGCGGTCCAGGTCTACAACGCGGCGGAAGCGCTGCCCAACCTGATCAACCCCTTCTGGATGCTGCCGCTGCTGGGCGTGCTGGGCCTGAAAGCCCGCGACATCGTCGGCTTCTGCTTCACCCAGCTGCTGTTCCACGCTCCTCTGGTCCTGTTCCTGCTGTGGGCGCTGGCTCTGACCCTGTAACAGCCATCCTCCAACGGAAAGGCCCCCGGACGGCGACGTCCTAACCATTCACCCAAGTGTGGAAGGCGTCTCGTGAAAGCGAGACGCCTTCTGCCGTTGCGGGACGTGCATCCCCGTGCCTTTGGGCACCGCAAAGCGGTATATCCCGCTGACATATCCGGGCTTGGATATACATTGAACATATCCCGCCCACCGGAGGCGCCATGACCCGCACCACCCTATTCCAGAGCAACCGTTCCCAGGCTGTTCGGCTGCCCAAGGATGTCGCCTTCCCCGATGGCGTCCGTGAGGTCGCCATCCTCAAGGACGGCGCCCGTCGGGTGATCGTACCCGCCAACGCCGTCTGGGACGACTTCTTCCCGGCTTCCGGCGTGGACCTGCCCGACCGCGAATAGCCACGGATGCAGGAGCGGGAAAGCTTCTGACTATGCTGCGCTACATGCTCGACACCAACCTTTGCATCCGTGTATTGCGTGACCGTCCGGCAGGTCTCCGCGAACGGTTCAATGCCGAAGCCGCATGCCTGTGCATTTCAACGGTTACCTTGGCTGAATTGCTGTACGTCGCCGAAAGGTCGGCGCGCCCATCCCATGCCCGGCAAGAGGTCGAGGCCTTCGCCGCCCGGTTGGAGATTCTCGCATTCGGCCCCGAGGCCGCAGGCCACTATGCCGAAATCCGCGCAGACCTGGAGCACAAGGGGCAAATGATTGGCCCCTATGACCTGATGATCGCTGGACATGCCCGCAGCCGGGGGCTGGTGGTGGTTACCGGCAACCTACGCGAATTCAATCGCGTCGCCGGGTTGCGGGCCGAGGACTGGCTCACGCCGCCGGCCACGTAGCAGGACCACGGCAGAAGGCGTCTCGTGAAAGCGAGACGCCTTCCATACCTTAGGGGGTCTTTTCCATGGAGGAGGCAAAAGGGATCAGCTGATCCCCAGGGTGGCGATGGTGTGGCGGGCGATCATCAGGCTCCTCATTGGTGGGGATGACCAGCACGGGCACCACGCTCTCGCGGCTTTCGATGGCCTGGTCACCACGGGCATTGGCGTCGGCGTCCAACCGGACCCCGATCCACGAGAGATTGCGGCACACCGCAGCGCGCACCGCGGCCGAATGCTCGCCGATTCCGGCGGTGAACACCAGCAGGTCCAGCCCCCCCATGGAGGTGGCCAGAGCCACGACCTCCTTGGCCACCCGCAGGCAGAACAGGTCCACCGCTTCGGCGGCGCTCCGCTCGCCGCTTTCCTCGAGGATGCGCATGTCGTTGGAAATGCCCGACAGGCCCAACAGGCCGGATTCGCGGTAGAGCAGGCGCTCCAGCGCTTCGGCGTCCATACCCTTCTCCCGCATCAGGTAGAGCAGGATGCCGGGATCGATGCTGCCCGGGCGGGTGCCCATGGGCACGCCGTCCAGGGTGGAAAAGCCCATGGTGGTGTCCTGGCTGTGCCCATGGTGCATGGCGCACAGGCTGGCGCCGTTGCCCAGGTGGGCCACCACCACGCGGGCCCGCGCGAGCTCGGGGGCGAGCCGGGCCAGGGCATGGCCGATATATTCGTAGGACAGGCCATGGAAGCCATAGCGGCGGATGCCCTGGTCCATCAGCTTGCGGGGCAGGCCATAGGCCTGCGACCGCCAGGGCTGGGTGCGATGGAAGGCGGTATCGAAGCAGGCCACCTGCGGCAGCCCCGGATTGACGGATTGCAGCGCGCGCACGGCCAGGATGTTGTGGGGCTGGTGCAGCGGCGCCAACGGCACCACCGCCTCCAGGCTCGGCGATCACCTGGGGAGTGAGCCGCACCGGCGCCCAGAACTTCTCGCCGCCATGGACCACGCGGTGGCCGGCGGCGGCCAGCCTGGTGCCGGGCAATTGAGCCTCCAGCCAGTCCAGCACCATGCGCAGCAATTGCGCCCGGTCGGAGCCGTCAGGCCATTCCTGCTCGGCGATGCGCTCGTCCTGGGCGTTCTTCGCCACGAAGCTGGGGGGCGGTGCCGATGCCGGCGATCTGGCCGTTGACCGCCAGTTCCGGCTCGCCGCCGCGGCGATGGGTAAAGACCGAGAATTTCAGGCTGGATGAGCCGGCATTGACGACCAGGACGGATCGGGATTCGCTCATGGGGATCTCCTTGGCGGGTGGAGGCGGCGGGCCGGCGGCCCACCGCCTCCGGATCTCTCACCGTTCGACGCAGAGGGCGATGCCCATGCCGCCGCCGATGCACAGGGTGGCGAGCCCCTTGCGGGCGCCACGCCGGCCCATCTCATGCAGCAGGGTCACCAGGACGCGGGCGCCCGAGGCGCCGATGGGATGGCCGAGCGCGATGGCGCCGCCATTGACGTTGACCTTGGCGGTGTCCCATTCCATGTCGCGGTTGACGGCGATGGCCTGGGCGGCGAAGGCCTCGTTGGCCTCGACCAGATCCAGATCGGCCACCGACCAGCCGGCCTTCTTCAGCGCCAAACGGCTGGCGGGAATGGGGCCGGCCCCCATGATCTCGGCATCCACCCCGGCGGTCGCCCAGGCGGCGATGCGGGCCAGCGGCGCGATGCCGCGCCGGGAGGCCTCGGCGGCGGTCATCAGTACCAGGGCGGCGGCGCCGTCGTTGATGCCCGAAGCATTGCCCGCCGTCACCGTGCCATCCTTGCGGAAAGCGGGCTTCAGCTTGGCCAGGAATTCGGCGGTGGTGCCGAAACGGGGATATTCGTCGGCCTCCACCACCACGTCGCCCTTGCGGCCGGGCACGGTGATGGGAACGATCTCGTCCTTGAGCCGGCCCGCGGTGATGGCGGCCTCGGCCTTCTGCTGCGAAGTGGCGGCGAAGGCATCCTGCTCCTCGCGGGTGATGCCCCAGCGCGAGGCCACGTTCTCGGCGGTGACGCCCATGTGATAGCCGTGGAAGGCATCGATCAGGCCGTCGCGCAGCATGGTGTCCTGCAGTTCCAGGCCGCCCATCTTGGCACCGGTGCGCAACATGGCGGCATGGGGCGACAGGCTCATGCTCTCCTGGCCACCGACCACCATGATCTCGGCATCACCCATGCAGATGGCCTGATAGCCCAGGGCGACGCTGCGCAGGCCGGACCCGCAGAGCTGGTTGATGCAGAACGCCGTCTTTTCGGCGGGAATGCCGGCGGCGATGGCCGCCTGCCGGGCCGGGTTCTGGCCCTGGGCGGCGGTCAGGATCTGGCCCAGAATCACCTCCGACACCTCGTCGGGGGCGGTCTTCGCCCGGGTCAGCGCCTCGCGGACCACCGCCGCCCCCAGCACGTGGGCCGGCAAGGGGCTCAGGCTGCCCATGAAACTGCCGATCGGGCTGCGCACAGCCGAAGCGATCACGATCTCTGGCATCATCTTGCACTCCTGTTGGGCGGTCGGGTCAGGCCGCGTTGTCCGTGCATGGCGCGGCGACGACCGAACGGACCTCGCCACGGCCCTGGGCATGGATCTTGTTCACTGCATTGAAAGCCCTGAGGCGCGAACCGCTGACATGGGTCAGCCGCTGCGCCGCCTGCCGGGCCAGGTCCTCGGCAGCCGTGCGGCCGTCGGCCGGCACGCCGTCGGGAAAGGACACGGCGATGCACAAGGTGACGGGGACTTCGATCACGAGAACATTGGAAGGGTTGGAAGACATGACGGTAGGCTCCGTAGAAAGACGGAATGCCCGTCCGCGAGCCTTGGTGGGGCGCGGGAAGGCGCGCGGACGGGCTCCGGCCAGCCGATGACGGCTGGCAACAGGGGCGCCGGGACCGCTCAGGACACCCCCGGCACCGTGCGAATCAACGCACCCAGTGCAATACAAGACCCGTGCCATCGGGGTTTGGACGGACCGGAAGCCGGAACCCTTGGAAATGCCGCCTCGCAGCGTCATCCGGGGGGCATTCCTTCATCCGTCGGGCGCGCAAGTCTTTGCGCATTGCGCACACCGTTGCGCGGTGCCGCCGCATACGGGAAGAGGGCCGGTCGCCCCGGCGGTCATTCCACGGCAACCGCCCTTACAATCCCGCCAGTTGCGGCGCCGCCGGAGTGCCGGCCCAGACCTGGCGGAAGGCGCGCTCGCTGTCCTGGGCCGCGGCCTCGTCGCCCTGGGCCCACTGCGCCTGGGCCAGCCCCCACAGCGCCCAGCCGTTGTTGGGCGTCCTCGCCAGCGCCTCGCGGAACACCGCCTCGGCACCCTTGGCGTCGCCCGCCTGCATCAGGCTGGCACCCAGGGACTGGCGCACCGGGTAGTACCACCATGGCGGCTCCATGTAGGTCAGCCGGTCCTCCAGGACCACCGCCTGGCGGAAATGAGCGGCGGCGCGCTGGTGATCGCCCGCCCCTTGGGCGGCGCGCCCTTGCAGCACCTCCACCGCCAGCGCCAGCACGTCTGCCGCCGGCACGCCCTGGGCGGTCAGGTCGGCGATATCCGGCTGCCGGGCGAGGTCGCGGATGGCGGCGATCTCGGCCTCGTTGCCGGCCCCCTGCCGGGCCAGGGCGGTGCCGCGCGCGTAATGCCACAGCGCCCTGACATAGGGCAGCCCGTCGCCCGGATCGGGCAGCGCGAGGATGGTCTCGGGCGCGCTGAACTGGGCATGGGTGAAATAGGGCGCCGCCTTGATGGGCTGGGCCCAGGGAATGGCGCGGGCGCTTTCCTCGCTCACCGTGGCGGCCAGCTTGTCCGCCGCGGCGATGGCGGTGGCGCCGTCGCCGCTCATCTGGGCGGTGGCCAGCAGGAAATGGATGTTGTGGGGGTAATAGCCGTCGCGGTAGATGCCGGGCGCCGCCCCGGCGGTGGCGAAATAGGCCTCGTCCGCCCGCACCGCCTGGCGATTGGCCTCCAGCGAGTCCTTCCACAGGCCGACGCGGTAGTAGATGTGGCTGGGCATGTGGACGATGTGGCCGGCGGCCGGCATCTGGGCCGCCAGCCGGCGGGCGCCGGGCAGGGCGCGCTCGGGCGTGGCCGAGGCCTCGACGGCGTGGATGTAGAGATGGATGGCGCCGGGATGCTCCGGGTCGGCGGCCAGGACCTTTTCCAGCAGGGCCACCGTTTCGCCGTGCCGTCCCTTGGGGCTGACCCGGTCGTCCTGCCAATAGTCCCAGGGCTGCGCGTCCATCAGCGCCTCGGCCGCCAGCACTTGGAGGTCGTGATCCTCGGGATGGCGGCGCGCCACCTGGACCATGGCCTCGCCATAGGCGGCATCCAGCGCGGCGCGCTCGGCCTGGGGATCGGCGCTATAGCGCGCCCTGGCCGCCTGGATCAGGTCGCGCTCCCTGGCCGAGGCCTTGCCCGCCAGCCGTTCCGCCCGGTGCAGCGCCGCCAGGGCGGCGGGGTTGTCGGCGGGGGCCATGGGCTTGTTGATGTTGGGCCCCAGCACGATGGCCTCACCCCAGGCGCACAGGGCGCAGCCGGGATCGAGCCGCTGCGCCTCGACGAAGGCCCGCCGGGCCTCGGCGTGATTGAAGGCGTAGGCCCAGCGCAGACCCTGGTCGAAATAGGCCTGGGCCTGGGGGCTGGCCGTGGTAATGGCGAACGAGCGCAGGCCCAGCCCCTGGAACAGCGGCGGCGGACCCGCCGTGGCGGGCGTCGCGCTTGGCGTCCCCACCCGGCAATGAGGGCCGGCGGGCAGTTGGCCGTACGGCCCCAACTCGTCCTTGCGCGCTTCGGCCGAGGCGCCGGCCAGCGACAGGCCAAGCAGCACGGGGACAAGGATGCGGGCCATCGGCACCTCCATGAGCGGGATGGCACGGGCGGGATGGAAGGACGACAGCCGGGGGACGGGATGGTTGCCGCCTCCTCCGCGAGAGTGGAAGCCCCCCCAACCGGCGGCTCCATTCAAATCGCCAAGGTTGAGATTTCGAACCACTCCAACCTGGCACCGCCTTCCTCCGCGCCCCTCGCCATGCCCCGTGGCGAAAAGGTTAACAACCTACCCTCGTTCTGTGCGTATCGGCCCCGTGAACTTAGCGGATCTCGCCGTCAACACCGCAGAAGAGGTAGGCCTCCTCCTTTTTCGTACTTCATGAAACACGAATGGAGGAATTGACCCCAAATTGTGCGGGGAATAGCCTTTTTGACGTAACAGGAACGACATTCGGCGTACCTCTTCCAGAGAGGAGGATTCCGTGACCCTTCAGCGCATTAACCTGGGATTGCAGGCATATGAAGAGCTGAAGGCGATGATCCTGGATCGTCGCTTCCCCCCGGGGCGCGCATCAATGTCGAGCAGATCGCCAAGGAATTGGGGGTCAGCCGCACGCCCGTCTGGGAGGCGGTGGCCCACCTGGCCCGCGAGGGCCTGGTAACCAACCAGCCCCACCGCGGCGTCTACGTGGCGGTGTTGTCGGGCCAGGATATCCTCGACCTGTACGCCGTGCGCGAGGTCACCGAGGCCCTGGCCGCCCGGTTGGCCGCCGGCCGCATGGACGAGGACGCCTTCGCGCGCATGGCCACCAACCTGGAGCGGCAGAGCGTCGCGCTGGCCCAGGACGACCAGGCGGCCTATTCGGCCCTGGACGCCGAGTTCCACACCCTCATCTGCGACCATTGCGGCAACCGCCCCCTGCAGGAGGTGCTGCGCTCCATCCGCGACAAGATATGGCCGCTCAAGGTGCCCCTGGGCCCGCTGCTGCCGCAGCTCTACCAGGACCACCGGGCACTGCTGGAGGCGTTGCGGGCGGAACAGCCCGAACAAGCCGAGGCGATCGTCCGCAAACACATGCAAGCAATCATGGAGGCCATCGGCCAAACCATGAAGGAAGCCCCCTGCTGAACCGGCAGGACAACGCGTTCACTCAAACATAGGAGAGTCATCATGGCGATTGTTGCCGCGAAAACGGCCATTGTACTGATCGAGCCGCAGAACGACTTCCTGACTCCCGGCGGCACCATGTACCAGTACATTGCCGACCAGCTTAAAGAACGCAACGTCATCAACAACCTTGTCGGGCTGCTCGACGGCGCCCGCGGCAAGGTGAAGATCATCTACTGCCCCTTCCAGGCGTTCAAGCCGGGCTTCCCCGAGCCTGAAGCGGGGCGGCCCCGGCACCGAGGGCCTGCGCGGCATCGAGATGGACATGAAGGCCGACTGGGGCACCGGCGCTTGGCTGGACGGCACCCCCGGCCCCGAGATCATCGAGCCGCTGACCCCCAAGCAGGGCGACATCATCCTGCGCGGCAAGCTGACGCTGGACGCCTTCCACTCCACCGCCATCAACTACATCCTGCGCGCCAACGAGATCGACACCGTCGCCTTCTGCGGCTTCCACACCAACTGGTGCGTGGAATCCTCGGCGCGCTCGGCCTACGACCATGGCTTCCGCGTCGTGGTCCTCTCCGACTGCACCGCCACCGACACCGAGCGTGAGCAGAAATACGCCGAGGAAGTGATCTTCCCGCGCATCGGCAAGGTCATGACTGCCGCCCAATTCCTCGCGGCCCTGAGCTAGGCCGGCGGACCGCAATGGAGGTGAAGATGATGAAGCCACACCGACTATTGATCACCGCCGCCGTGGCGGCCTTCTCCCTCTCGGGCGCCGCGCTGGCCGCCGACGCCCCCAAGGAGATCAAGCTCGGCCTGCTGTTCGGCCTGACCGGCGCGGCCTCGCCCATCGGTCCGCTGCAGCTCGACGGCGCCAAGATGGCGATCAACGAGATCAACGCCAGCGGCGGCGTGCCGTGGGGCGAGGGCAAGGCCAAGGTGACCTTCGCGGTCAAGGACGATGAAACCAAGCCCGACGTCGCCATCCGCCGCTTCCGCGAACTGGTCAGCGAGGCCAAGGTCGATGCGGTGGTCGGCCAGACCTTCGCCCCCATCTCAGGCGCGCTGAACGAGCAGGTCAAGAAGACCCCGGTGCCGTACTTCCCGGTCAACGTGGTGGCCGCCGGCATGTTCGAGAAGGCGACCATCGCCCCGGCCACCTTCGCCGTCCACGGCAGCGCCTATTCGGCCGGCTATGGCGGCGCGTCCTATCTGATCGAAAAGATGGGCGCCAAGAAGGTGGTGTTCTTCGGCCCGGCCTATGCCTTCGGCCAGGACCAGTGGCGCGGCGCCAAGGCCGCCTTCGAAAAGGCGGGGATCAAGGTCGAGTACCTGGAATCGCCGGTCGGCACCAGCGACTTCACCCCCTACCTGATGAAGATCAGCGAGATGAAGCCCGAATGGGTCATGCTGGCCCATTGGGGCACCGACGCCATCAACGTGCTCAAGCAGGCCAACGAAGTCGGCATCAAGAAGAACAGCAAGATCTGGTTCGACTGGATGACCAACGCCTTCGGCAGCGGCGTGCCCGCCGAGGCGCTGGAAGGCGTGTACTCGCTGATGAGCTGGTACCACGACCTGTCCGGCTTCAAGGACAAGGCCATCGTCGACCAGGGTGCGGCTTTCACCAAGAAGTTCACCGCCACCTTCGGCTATCCGCCGGACCCCTACAGCGCCATGGCGTATGTGGGCGTCTACGAGGCCCTGCGCGCCCTGACCATCGCCAAAAGCAACGACCCCGCCGCTGTGGCCAAGGCGATCACCGACAATCCCTTCTTCCAGTCCATGAAGGGTGAGGGCCGCTGGCGCGAGGACCATCAGCCGCAGTTCAAGTACAACGCCTTCGTGGTGGTCGGCAAAGGCCCCAAGGAGCGCAAGGATCCGCAATGGGATCTGGTGAAGGTGATCGACGCCTATACGGGCGAAGGCTACCTGCAGCCGCTGAAGGAACTGGGTTACTGACGCGAGCCCCGGGCGGCGGGCGGCCCGGCCGGCCGCCGCCCTTTCCTTCCCGCCGCGTCGCTCCTTGTCCGGAAGAGGTCGGAAATGACTGGCAACGTCATCCTTGAGAGCCGCGATGTCGGCAAGCGCTTCGGCAGCTTCCAGGCCGTCGAGGGCGTCAACTACCGGGTCTGCGAGGGGGAATCGGTGGGCATCATCGGCCCCAACGGCGCCGGCAAGACCACCTTCTTCAACCTGCTCACCGGCATGTTCCGGCCCAGCAGCGGCAGCATCCACTACCGCGGCCAGGACGTCAGCGGGCTGTCGGGCGACCGCCGCACCGCGCTGGGCCTGGTGCGCACCTTCCAACTGGTGAGCGTGTTCAACACCCTGCCGGTCATCGACAACCTGGTGCTGGCGGTGCTGCGCGGCAAGCCGGGCCTGGTGAGCCGGTGCGGCTTCCTGTTCGGCCGGCGCCGGCCCAAGGCCGTCCTGGCCGCTTGCGAGGCGGCGCTGGACCGGGTCGGCATCGATCCGCTGGTCTGGGACCAGCCCACCGCCAACCTGTCCTACGGCAACAAGCGCAAGCTGGAAATCGCCATGGCGCTGGCCCTGCGGCCCGCCGTGCTGCTGCTGGACGAGCCGCTGGCCGGCCTGTCCGACTACGAGATCAACGAGGTCCGCGACCTGCTGCATCAGGTCAAGCGGGACTTCACCCTGGTCATCATCGAACACAAGATCTCGCGCATCCTCGACCTGGTGAGCCGGCTTTCCGTCATGCACGAAGGCCATCTGATCGCCGAAGGCCCGGTCGAGACCATCCTGGCCGATCCCACCGTGCGCCTGGTCTATTGGGGCGAACAGCAGGCCGAACCGGCCGCGGCCAATGCGGAGGGCTCGCCATGATCCTGCAAGTCGCCAACCTGGACGTCGATTACGGCAAGGCCCGCGCGGTTTCGGACGTGTCGCTGCACGTCAAGCCGGGCGAGATGCTGTTCCTTGTCGGCCGCAACGGCGCCGGCAAGACCACCCTGCTCAAGACCATCTCGGGCTTCATCAGGCCCACCGCCGGCACCATCGATTTCGACGGCGCCGACATCGCCGGGCTGGGCGCCGAGCAGGTGGCGCTGAAGGGCATGCGCTACGTCTTCCAGGACAAGCGCGTGTTCAGCCAGCTGACCGTGCGTGAGAACATCGAACTGGCCGCCTATCCCGCCGGCATCAGGCTGGCCGACGCCATCGACACCGTGGTGGGCATCCACCCGGCCATCGCCAAGTTCCTGGACAGCAAGGCCGGCGGCCTGTCCGGCGGCCAGCGGCAATTGCTGCTGCTGGGCCGGGCGCTGATCGGCGACCCCAAGCTGCTGCTCATCGACGAGCCCACGGAAGGGCTGGCCCAGGGCACCATCCGCGAGGTGTTCGAGGTGCTCGACGGCATGAAGGGACGGCTGTCCATGGTCATCGTCGAACAGAACCTGTCGGTGGTCTGCCGCCTGGCCGACCGCGTCTACGCCATGCGCGAGGGACGCATCCTGGCGGAACTGACCGACCCCGCGGCCATCGCGGACCAGGCCAAGCTCGAAACCTATCTGTAGAGGAGCGGGCCATGATCAAGACCACATCCAAATGGGAACGCTGGCGGCGGCTGGACATCCTGCTGATCGCGGCCGCCTTCCTGCTGGTGGCGCCGTTCCTGTCGATCCAGCGCACCACCGATTTCATGATCTTCTGCATCTTCGTGCTGGCCTACGACCTGCTGTACGGCTACATGGGCCGGCTGTCCTTCGGCCATATGCTCTACCTGGGCACGGGGGCCTATGGCGCCGCCATGTGCGCCACCTATTGGTCGGACAATCCGCTGCTGGCGCTGGCGGCCGGCGCCCTGGCCGGCATGGCCGTCGGCCTGCTGCTGGGCCCCATCGTCATGCGCACCACCGGCGCCTGCTTCGCCCTGATCAACCTGTCCTTCAACCAGATGGGCTTCTTCCTGGCGCTGATCGCCTTCAGTGGCTGGACCGGCGGCGAGGACGGCAAGTCGGCGTTCTTCGCGCCGCTGTGGGGCATCGACGTCAACGACCGTGCGGTGGTGTTCACCCTGGTGCTGGTCAGCCTGCTGGGCACCGTGCTGCTGATGCGCCGGCTGACCGATTCGCCCTTCGGCCTGCTGCTGCGCACCATCAAGGAGAACGAGCAGCGCAGCGTCTTCCTGGGCTACAACGTGTTCGCCTACAAGTGGATCGCCTTCGTCATCTCGACCACCGTGGCCGCCTTCGCCGGGGCGCTGTCCATGATCAACTATTCCTACGTCACCCCCAGCTTCATCGACCCCGGCCGCAGCGTCGAGGTGGTGTTCGCCTCGCTGATTGGCGGCGCCGGCAGTGTCTACGGCGCGCTGCTGGGCGGGGTGGGCTTCATGGCCATCAGCAACTTCCTGCCCAACTACATCCAGCGCTGGGAGCTGTTCCTGGGGCTGGTCCTGCTGGCGCTGGTGTTCAAGTTCCGCGAGGGCTTGTGGGGCTACGCGGTGCGCCTGGCCGCCGCGCGCAACAAGGAGGAAAACCAATGATCGGAACCATCGCCTACGGGCTGACCATCGGCGGCATCCTCTACATCATCTCCATCGGGCTGTCGCTCACCTTCGGCACCATGCGCATCGTCAACTTCGCCCATGCCGTGGTCTACACCATGGGCGCCTACCTCCTGATCAGCGCGCTGCCGGTGCTGGGTGGCCTTTTCATCCCGGCGGCGGCGCTGGCGGTGCTGGCCATGATCCCCATCGCCTTCGTCATCGAACGCTACATCATCCGCCGGCTCTACGGCGCCCAGTCCATCGACTACGCCATCATCGCCACCTACGCGGTGCTGCTGATCGGCGTGGATCTGGTCAAATGGATCTGGGGCGCCACCCCCATCCCGCTGTCGGACCCCATCGGCACCTATGTGGCGGTGCTGGGGGTGGACCTGCCGGTCTACCGCCTGCTCATCATCGCGCTGTCCATCGCCATCTATTTCGGCATGGAGGCGTTCCTGCGCCGCACCATCGTCGGCAAGATCGTGGTGGCCGGTCTGGAGGACCGCGAGGCGACCGCCAGCCTGGGCATCAAGGTGGACCGCTACTTCACCATCGTCTTCCTGGTGGGCAGCGCCCTGGCGGCGCTGGGCGGCGTGCTGTACGCCCCCATCACCTCGGTCCACCCCTACATGGGCTTCCAGGTGCTGCTGCTGTGCTTCGCCGTGGTGCTGGTGGGCGGCCTGGGCAATCTGCGCGGCACCTTCGTGGCGGCCTTCGTCCTGGGTCTGGTCATCGCCATCACCGGCCGCTTCTGGGGCCCGGCGGCCGAGACCATGGTGTTCGTGGTCATGGCCGTCGTCCTGATGATCAAGCCGGTAGAGGTATAGCCATGACCGAAGGGACTATTCATCCCCCATAAGTAGCAATACCATCCTGCGACAAATCAGGTAGCGAGAATTTGTGCGTTGCGGGAAGATCGGGAGCGCACCTCCCGGTTGACGAGCGGCCTCTGACGAGGCGGGGAACGGGCAGGCGCAGCGGAGGGAGAAGCAAGCAATGTGGAGCAAGATGCGTCTCGGCCACCGACTGGGACTGGGTTTCGCCGTCGGCGTCCTGCTGACCGCCGTGGTCGGCATGATGGCGCTGAAGAGTGCCGACGACCTGAGTTCGCTGACCGAGAACCTGTACGAGGATCCCTTTGCGGTGACCAACGCGCTGGCGGCCGCCAATGCCGACATCGTCGCCATGCGTGCCAGCATGCGCAGCATCTACACCGGTACCACCACCGCCGGCGTCGAGCAGGAGATGCTGGAGGTCAACACGCTGGACAAGCGCATCCTGGCCCAGTTCGCCCTGGTCAAGGAGCGCTATCAGGGCGACATGGCCCTGGTGGACAAGATCATCAAGGATTACGAGGCCTGGCGCCCGGTCCGCAACGAGTTGTTCGAGATCGCCAAGGACGAGGACCGCCTGGCCGAGGCGGGCGCGCTGGGCAATGGCCGCGCCGCCTTCCTGGCCCGCACGGTGGCCTTCGACATGGACAAGGTGATGGAATCGGCGCAGGAAAGCGCCAAGACCTTCATGGACAACGCCCGCGCCACCCAGCGCCGCATCCGCCTGTTCACCATCGTCATGCTGGCCGGCGCCGCCCTGGTGGGCGCGGTGGTGGCGGTGGCCGCCACCCGCAGCATCACCCGCCCGTTGGCGGTGCTGCGCGACACCATGGGCAGCCTGTCCTCGGGCCACCTGGGCGCCGACATCCCCGGCTGCGACCGCCGCGACGAGATCGGCGAGATGGCCCGCGTCCTGCTGGTGTTCCGCGACGGCCTGCTGACCGCCGAACGTCTGGCCGCCGAGCAGGAGGCCCAGCGCGCCGAGCGCGAGAAGCACGCCCTGGCCATCGAAGAGATGACGCGCCAGTTCGACCAGGAGATCGCCGATACCCTGAAGGCGGTGTCGGGCGCGGCGGTGGAGATGGAACGCACCGCCCAGACCATGTCGCAGATCGCCGAGCGCACCAACGTGCAGGCCACCACCGTGGCCACCGCCACCGAGCAGGCCACCGCCAACGTGGAGACCGTCGCCACCGCCGCCGAGGAACTGAGCTCGTCGGCCGGCGAGATCGGCCGCCAGGTGGAGCGCTCGACCCGGGTGTCGCAATCGGCCGCCGACGAGGCGGAACGCACCACCACCATGGTCCAGGGCCTGGCCGAGGCCGCCGGCCGCATCGGCGACGTGGTCAGCCTGATCAACCACATCGCCGGCCAGACCAACCTGCTGGCGCTCAACGCCTCCATCGAGATCGGCCCGCGCCGGCGAGGCCGGCAAAGGCTTCGCCGTGGTCGCCAACGAGGTCAAGGCGCTGGCCAACCAGACCGCCAAGGCCACCGAGGAGATCGCCGCCCAGATCAACGGCGTGCAGAACGCCACCCGCGACGCGGTCGGCGCCATCGAGGCCATCGTCACCCGCATCCGCGAGATCAACGAGATCGCCACCACCATCGCCGCCGCCATGGAGGAACAGGACGCCGCCACCCGCGAGATCGCCCGCAACGTCACCCAGGCGGCGGCCGGCACCCAGGAGGTCGCCAATGCCATCGGCGGCGTCACCCTGGCGGCCGGCGAAACCGACAGCGCCGCCGGCGAGGTGTTGCGCTCGGCGCAAGGGCTGCTGGAGCGGTCGAACCAGTTGAAGGACCAGATCGACGGCTTCCTGGAGCGCGTCCGCGCCTCCTGATCTCCCCCTGCTCGCACTAGGGCCCGGCCCCATAGGGAAGCCGGGCCCTTTCATTTATCCATGTGCAGTGCACAAAAGTGCCGCGCCATAGCTTGCACAAACCTCGCAATAATATTCCCTATGCGAGAGGACATATATTGCGCACAACCATTGAGCTATGACATGCTCGTTTTTCGTGCTAAAACTGCGCAGAGACCATCTGCAAGGGAAACGGCATGGACGCACTTGCAAAAGGGCTGCAGGAAGGCCTCTCGATCCGGCCCGCCAACCACTCGGATGCAGGTTTCCTGGCATCGCTGAACAGTGCCAACCGCGCCCACCTGCGGCTGATGGACGCAGAGCGCGACCAGATCGAATTCCTGATCAGCGAACAGCAGCGCTACCAGACCGCCAGTTACGGCGAGGCCTATCCCAATGCCATGGAATTCATCGTCGAGAAGCTGAGCGAACGCATCGGCCGGGTGGTGGTGAATTTCGGCGCCAATTTCGTCCACATCCTCGATCTCTCGCTGCTGCCCCAGGCGCGCCGCCATGGCTACGGCACCACCGTCCTGCGGGCCTTGCAGGCGGCCGCCGTCAAGGTGGCGGCGCCGCTGACGCTCAGGGTCAGCCAGGCCAATCCGCAGGCGGCGCGCCTTTACCGGTCCCTCGGCTTCATCGTCGAGGAACGGCAGTGCGGCTACGACCTGATGGTCTGGATTCCCCCCAGGAACACCGGCGGTTCTTTCTCTGAAACCACGCACAGGAGATCCCCATGTCCGACCCCTACATCGGCCAGATCGAGCTCTTTGCCTTCAGCTTCGCCCCCTTCGGCTGGCACTTCTGCGATGGCACCCTGATGCAGGTCGGGCAATTCCAGGCGCTGTACTCGCTGCTCAGCACCCGTTATGGCGGCGACGGCCGGACCACCTTCGGCCTTCCCGACCTGCGCGGCCGCACCCCCGCGGCCTGGGCCAGGGTACCGGCCTGTCCCCCGTACAGATCGCCGAAAAGGGCGGGCAGCAGACCTCCAGCAGCAACGCCACGGTGGCTTTCACCCTGGTTCCCGCCAATATTCCCGGCCACACCCATATGGCCACCTTCACAGCCTCCACCGGAAACGTTCCGGTAAACATTCCCGGCACCGCCGGCTCGGGCAACATCACCATCAATCCCGCACCGACCATCCGCGTCGTCCCCGGTTCCGCCGGGGTGGATCCGGCGGTCAATACCGAATACTACCTGACCGGCGTCAGCAGCGCCGCCAACGGCCCCTGCACCACCACGGCGCCCGATACCGACCCCACCAAGCGGGCCACGCTGAAGGGGCTCGACGTGACGGTCGACGCCTCCACCTACAAGCCCGAGATTCCCCCGCGAGCACCACCATCACCGCCCTCACCGGCGGCACCGTCGCGGTGGCGACCCAGAACCCCAACCCTGCCGCGGCGGTCAACGCTCCTATGCAGATCAACCTGCCGGTGCTCAACCCCTATCTCGGCCTGAACTACTCCATCGCCCTGACGGGCAACTATCCCAGTCAGAGTTGAGCGCAGCCACACGGCGAAGGCAGGGGGAAGCGGCATGCCCGCCCCCCTCGGCAGCGCACCATCCTGTTGCGGGCCGGCCGGACCATAGCACCCAGCGCAGTCCGGCCGCGACCTGATGACCTGGCCTCCGCCCCAGGAACACCGGCGGTTCCTTCTTTAAAACCATAAGCAGGAGACCCCCATGTCCGAACCCTACATTGGCCAAGTCGAACTTTTCGCCTTCACCTTCAACCCTTCCGGCTGGCGCTTCTGCGACGGCACCTTGCTGCCGATCAACCAGTACCAGGCGCTGTACTCGCTGCTCGGCACCCTTTACGGCGGCAACGCCCAGACCACCTTCGGGCTTCCTGACCTGCGCGCCCGCACTCCCCGTGGCCAGGGTACCAACTCCGGCTCAACCGTGCAGGTGGGCCAGACGGGCGGCAACGCCGCCGTCACGTTTGCGCTGGCACCAGCCAACATTCCCGGCCACACCCATCCGGCCACGTTCAGTCCCACCAACGGGAGCGCTCAGGTAAACATTCCCGGCACTGCCGGCTCGGGCAGCATCACCATCAATCCCGCACCGACCATCAGCGTTGTCCCCGGCTCCGCCGGCGTGGATCCGGTGGCCAATACCGAATACTACCTGACCGGCGTCAGCAGCGCCGCCAACGGCCCCTGCACCACCACGGCGCCCACCCCAGGCAACCAGGCCACCCTGAAGGGGCTCAACGTGCAGGTCGACGCCTCCACCTACAAGCCCGAGATTCCCGCCACGAGCACCACCATCACCACCGTCACCGGCGGCACCGTTGCGGTGGCGACCCAGAACCCCAACCCTGCCACGCCGGTCCAGGTCCCGCTCCTGAACCCGTTTCTCGGCATGAACTATTCCATTGCCCTGATCGGCGTGTATCCGACCCGCGATTAACTCCGGGCACCTGTCGAAAGGAAGGAGAAACGGCATGCTTGCAAGCCTCACCAGCGCCGATTTCACGCCGCTGGTCGGTCGGACCGTCACCATCACCCCCCAGGGCGGGCCGGCCATCCCCATGACCGTGGACCGGGTGGTCGAGAGCGGCGCCCCGGCGAGCGCCAGGCGGCGGAGGGCTTTCGCCGTGCTGATGCTGACCGGGTTGGAAGCCGGCTTCGAATCCGCCACCTGCACCATCGCCGGGGACGGCCTGGAAACCCTGACCGCCGCCGTCAACCGGGTGATTTCGGACGACCCCGGCAAGGCCTGCTACCAGATCGCCTTCAACTGAGGCGTGGCCGGCGGAAGGCCCCCGCCTTCCGCCGGTTGGGCTGTGACAAATGGCAACCAGCCCGTGCGGTCACAACTCGCCACTTGAACAAACGGCTGTAAAAGGCGAAAAAGAATAAACAACATGCACTTTAGTGGCGCTTGAGTGTGAATTTGGCTGTGAACGGAACCCCTGAATCGATGCATGCCGCCCGGGTTTTCCCGACTGGCGGCCATTCGGCGTTCCGTCCGGCCGCATGCGATCCGTGGAGGATTCCGGCATGACCAGCATGGCTTCCACCCCGGCGGATTCCCGCCGCCGCAACCGCCGTCCGCCCATGCTCCTGGCGCTGGAACCGCGCATGATGTTCGACGGGGCCGCCGCCGGCGACGCCGCCCACGCGGCGGCCCAAGCCGCAGCCCAAGCCCCCGCTGCGGACGCCGCGCACGATGCGCCGGATGCCGCCGCCAAGGTGCAGATTCCCGATGCCACCGCGCCCGCCGAAGTCCGCGCCGCCGCCCCCGAGCAGAACAACGGCAAGAAGGAAGTCGCCTTCGTCGACACCTCGGTGGCCGACTACCAGTCGCTGGTCGCGGGCATCGGCGCCGGGGTGGAAATCCAGTTGATCGACGGCGGCCAAAGCGGCCTGGCCCAGATCGCCAAATGGGCCGAGACCCATTCCGGCTACGACGCCATCCACATCCTCAGCCACGGCAGCGCGGCCACCCTGACCCTGGGCACGGACACGGTGACCGAGGGCGGCCTGCAATCCGCCGTCACCCAGGCCGAGTTGGCCCAGTTGGGCCATGCGCTGAAGGCCGGCGGCGACCTGCTGCTGTACGGCTGCGACATCGGCGCAGGCGAGACCGGCCGGCAATTCCTGTCCGATCTCTCCGCCGCCACCGGCGCCGACGTGGCCGCCTCCACCGACGCTACCGGCGCCGCCAGCCGCGGCGGCGACTGGGTGCTGGAAACCGCCGGCCCCCAGGTGAGCACCCAGGCGCTGGCGTTGGCTGGATATGGTGAAACCCTCGCCGATGCCACCTTCAGTTTCGGCACCGGCGGAGATGATTTGGCGGGCGGAGCATCGACCCTGTCCTATACGTACACCAGTGGATCGGTATCGGAAACCATCACCCTGACGGCAACCGTCGGAACCTCGGGCCCCGTGAACCTCTACTTCGCTCAGGATGCCGCCAGCACCGGCGGCACTTCAATCCTGGGTGACAACGATTTCAGCAACATGGACGGTCGGGTCATCACAACCGGCCTCGAAGCCGCCCAGTCGGTGGAAATTTCGGTCACAGGAAAAATTTTTACGCTCGACAGCTTCAGCTTCTATGATTTTGCTGAGAGCGGAGCAAACATCATTCTGACAACATCGAAGGGATCATATAGCTTTACACCATCAATCGGCGCGAATAATGCGGACCAGATAACAAACTTGGCAAATTATCAAGTTTCTGGCGTGTATATATTCAGGGACGTCACTTCCGTAATCTTTACAAATCAAAACGGAGATTTGTCGCCTGTTCTCGACAACATATCTTTGAAAAATATCTACAAGCCGGGCGCCAATGCCAATGACGACACCGGCACAGCCACCGAGGCGGGCGCCGCCGCGGGCAGCGACGCCGGCGGCAACGTCATCGACAACGACTACGACACCAATTCCGGCACCATGACGGTGACCGGCATCCGCACCGGCGCCGAATCGGGAACGGGTACCGGCGGCACCGTGGGCGTGGCCCTCGCCGGCACCTACGGCACCCTGACCATCAATGCCAACGGCAGCTACACCTATGTGGTGAACAACAGCAACGCCGCCGTCCAGGCCCTGGCCGTCGGCCAGACCCTGACCGAGAGCTTCACCTATACCATCAGCGGCAGCGACGTCAGCGGCTCGCCGTCCACCGACATCGGCACGCTGGAGATCACCATCGACGGCGCCAACGACGCGCCCGTGGCCGCCAACGACAGCGGTTCCGCCACCGAGGCGGGCGGCATCGCCAACGGCACCGCCGGCAGCAACGCCACCGGCAACGTGCTGACCAACGACACCGATCCCGATGCCGGCGCCACCAAGACCGTCAGCGCCGTGCGCCTTGGCGGGACCGAGGGTACCGGCACCGGCGGCACCGTGGGCGTGGCGCTGACCGGCACCTACGGCACCCTGACCCTGAACAGCAACGGCAGCTACACCTACGCGGTGGACAACAGCAACGCCACCGTCCAGGCCCTGGCCGCCGGCCAGACCCTGACCGAGAGCTTCAACTACACCGTCTCGGATGGTTCGGCCACCGACCTCGCCGTGCTGACCATCACCATCAACGGCGCCAACGACGCGCCCGTGGCCGCCAACGACAGCGGTTCCGCCACCGAGGCGGGCGGCGTCGCCAACGGCACCGCCGGCAGCAACGCCACCGGCAACGTGCTGAGCAACGACACCGATCCCGACAGCACCATGACGGTGAGCGCCGTGCGCCTCGGCGGGACCGAGGGTACCGGCACCGGCGGCACCGTGGGCGTGGCGCTGACCGGCACCTACGGCACCCTGACCCTGAACAGCAACGGCAGCTACACCTACGCGGTGGACAACAGCAACGCCACCGTCCAGGCCCTGGCCGCCGGCCAGACCCTGACCGAGAGCTTCAACTACACCGTCTCGGATGGTTCGGCCACCGACCTCGCCGTGCTGACCATCACCATCAACGGCGCCAACGACGCGCCGGCCGGCGGCGACAAGACGGTGACGGCGACGGAAGACACCCCTACGTCTTCCAGACCAGCGACTTCACCTTCACCGACCCGGACACGGGCGCCGCGTTCGCCGGCATCCAGCTGGCCAGCCTGCCCGGCGCCGGCACCCTGTGGCTGGACGCCAACAACAACGGCAGCAACGACGACACGGCATTGACCGCCGCCGCCATCATCTCCGCCGCCGACATCGCCGCTGGCCGGCTGAAGTTCTCCCCGGACGCCAACGCCAACGGCGCCGGCTATGCCAATTTCACCTTCAAGGTCGGCGACGGCAGCCTGTATGCCGGCAACGCCAACACCATCACCATCGACGTCACCGCGGTGAACGACGCTCCGGCCGTCACTGCCGGCTCGAGCAGCGCCAGCTATACCGAAAACGGTGCCGGCGTGGTGGTCGACAACACCATCACCGTTGCGGACGTGGACAACGCCGACATCGCCGGCGCCACCGTGGTGATTTCGTCGGGCTACGTCAGCGGCGACACCCTGAGCTTCTCCAATCAGAACGGCATCACCGGCACCTGGGATGCCGGCACCCGCACCCTGACCCTGACCGGCACCGCCACCAAGGCGCAGTACGAGGCGGCGCTGCGCTCGGTGACCTTCAGTTCTTCCAGCGAGAATCCGGGCAGCGGCACCCGCACGGTCACCTGGCAGGTGGACGACGGGCAGGCCAGCAACCATGCCAGCAACTCGCCCACCAGCACGGTGGCGGTGGTCCCGGTCAACGACGCCCCCACCGACATCTCGCTCAGCGGCACCACCGTCTCGATCTACGACACGGCCGGAGCGCCGGTGGGCAACCTAGCCGCCACCGATGTGGATTCGTCGTCCTTCACCTATAGCGTCCAGGCGGTATCGCTGGACGGGGTGCCGCAAAGCACCGGATCGTTCAGCATCAGCGGATCGCAACTGACGGCCACCAATCCGGGCCTGCTGGCGGTGGGCGCCTACGCCGTCACCATCCGCGTGGACGACGGCGCCGGCGGGACCTACGACAAAACCTTCTCCATCGTCGTCTCCGATGCGCTGATTGTCACCACCGTCAGCGACAGCGGTGACGACGCCGAAGTCGATTCCACCTTTGCGGAGGCCTTGGCCGATGGCGGCGGGCTTAGCCTGCGCGAAGCTGCCTTCTTCGCTGGTGGCGGCACCATCGGCTTCGCCGCCGGCCTGGCCGGCCAGACCATCTCACTCGGTTCGGCCCTGAGCCTCAGCGCCGGCGTCACCCTCGACACCGACGCCGTCGGCACGCTGACCATCGCTGGCGCCAGCACCATCACCCTGAACGGCGCCACCACTATCACCAACGGCAGTGGCGACACCCTGACCATCGCCGCGCAGATCGGGGGCAGCGGCGCATTGGCCAAGACCGGCGCCGGCACGCTGGCACTCGGCAATTCCGGCAACAGTGCCAGCTGGAGCGGCAGCGTGACGGTGACCGGCGGCACCCTGTCGGTGGCCGGCGACGGCAACCTGGGCGGCGGCGCCAGCAGCATCACCCTGAACGGCGGCGGGCTGGAGATCACCGGGGCCACCACCATCGACAACGCCATCACCCTGGGCTCCCCGGCCACCATCAGCAGCAGCGGCAACGCCACCTTGTCGGGCGCCATCGTGGGGACGGGCGACCTGACCAAGGCCGGCGCCGGCACCCTGACCCTGGCGGGCGCCAACACCTATACCGGCGCCACCACCGTGAGTGCCGGTGGGCTGACGCTGAGCGGCGGCTCTGCCATCGCCGATTCCGGTTCCGTGAGTCTGGCCGCCGGAACCACCCTGACCCTGAGCGCGGACGAGACCATCGGGTCGCTGGCCGGCGCCGCCGGTTCCACCGTGGCGCTGGGCAGCAACACCCTGACCACCGGCGGCAACAACACCTCCACCGCCATTGCCGGCGCCATCACCGGCACCGGCGGGCTGACCAAGCTCGGCACCGGCACGCTGACCCTGTCGGGCACCAACACCTATACCGGCACCACCACCGTCGACAGCGGCGGACTGACGCTGAGCGGCGGCTCGGCCATCGACGATGCCGGTACCGTGAGCCTGGCCGCCGGGACCACCCTGACCCTGAGCGCGGACGAGACCGTCGGCGCGCTGAGTTCCGCCGCCGGTTCCACCGTGGCGCTGGGCAGCCACACCCTGACGGCCGGCGGCAACAACACCTCCACCGCCATTGCCGGCGCCATCACCGGCACCGGCGGGCTGACCAAGGCGGGCTCTGGCACCCTGACCTTGTCGGGCGTCAACACCCATACCGGCACCACCAATGTCAATGGCGGCGGCCTGACCCTGGCCGGCGGTTCGGCCATCGCCAATACCGCCTCGGTGAGCTTGGGCGCCGGAACCACCCTGACCCTGAGCGCGGACGAAACCATCGGGTCGCTGGCCAGTGCCGCCGGTTCCACCGTGGCGCTGGGCAGCAACACCCTGACCGCTGGCGGCAACAACGACTCCACCGCCATTGCCGGCGCCATCACCGGCACCGGCGGGCTGACCAAGCTCGGCACCGGCATCCTGACCCTGTCGGGCACCAACACCTATACCGGCGCCACCGCCGTCACCGGCGGCGGGCTGACCCTGACCGGCGGCTCGGCCATCGCCGATACCGGCACCGTAAATCTGGCTACCGGGGCCACCCTGACCCTGGGCGCTTCGGAAACCATCGGCTCGCTGGCCTCCGCCGCCGGCTCTACCATGGCGCTGGGCAGCAACACTCTGACCACCGGCGGCGACAACACCTCCACCACCGTGGCCGGTGCCATCACCGGCACCGGCGGGTTGACCAAGGCCGGCACCGGCACCCTGACCCTGGCAGGCACCAACACCTATACCGGTGCCACTACCGTCAGCGGCGGCAATCTGACCCTGACCGGCGGTTCGGCCATCGCCGATGCCGGCTCGGTGAGCTTGGGCGCCGGAACCACCCTGACCTTGGGCGCGGACGAAACCATCGGCTCGCTGACCAGCGCCGCCGGTTCCACCGTGGCGCTGGGCAGCCACACCCTGACGGCCGGCGGCAACAACGGCTCCACCCTCGCCGCCGGCGCCATCACCGGCACCGGCGGGCTGAGCAAGACCGGCAGCGGCACGCTGACCCTGTCGGGCGCCAACACTTATACCGGCGCCACCACCGTCACCGGCGGCGACCTGACCCTGGCCGGCGGTTCGGCCATCGCCGATGGCGGCGCCGTATCGCTGGGTGCCGGCGCCACCTTGACCCTGAGTGGGAACGAGACCATCGGTTCGCTGGCCGGCGCCGCCACCTCCACCGTGGCGCTGGGCGCCAACACCCTGACCACCGGCGGCAACAACGGCAACACCGTGATGGCCGGCACCATCTTCGGCACCGGCGGCCTGACCAAGGCCGGCACCGGCACGCTGACGCTGGCCGGCACCAACACCTATGCGGGGGCCACCGCTATCAATGGCGGCACCTTGCAAGTGGACGGCGCACTGGACGGCACCTCGGCGGTGACCGTCGCCGGCGGCGCCACCCTGGGCGGCAGCGGCACCATCTTCGCCGGAGGCTCCACCAACAGCGTGACGGTGAGTGCCGGCGCCACCCTGTCGCCCGCCACCGAGGGCACGGCGGGCCGCCTGACCATCAACGGCAACCTGGTGCTGAACGGAACCCTGTCGGTGGACCTGAACGGCGCCATCCCGGGCAGTCAGCACGACCAGGTGGCGGTCAACGGCACCGTCACCCTGGGCGCCCCCAGTTCGCTGGTGATACGGACCGCCGCCGACGGCACCTTCGTGATCATCGATAACGACGGCACCGACGCGGTCGGCGGGACCTTGCCGGACTTTGCCGAGGGGCAGCCCGTGCCCCAAGGCGGCTACACCGTCACCGCCCGCTACGCCGCCGGCACCGGCAACGACGTGGAACTGACCGGGGCGGCGGCATCCTCCGGTGGCAGCGACGGTGGCCACAATAACAATGGCCGCAACAGCAACGGCGGCGAAACCGGCGGCGGGAACGACAATGGTGGCGGGAACGGCAGTGGCGGCTCCGAAACGAGCGCCCCCGTCATCACTTTTGGCCGCACACCCGGGGCGGGGGCCAGCCAGGGCAGCCTGACCGGCGCGGGGCCGGGCGCGGGTTTCGGTTCCCTTGGCGATAGCGGCCTGGGCGGCAGCAGTGGATTTGGGAGCGGAAGCGGTGGCTCGTCGGGACCGGCCTTCGGCTTCCAGTCCTCGCTGGTCGCCCTGGCTCCCATGCTCTCGGCCCCCAACGACGTCGGCTTCCGTGTCGCGGTGGTGGCCGAATCGGCCCGTCCCACGATGCAGGGCGAGATCGTGGTGGCGCGCCCCATCGGCACCGTCGAGGCTACCGACGGCCGCGTCAGCTTCGCCATCCCGGTGGACGCCTTTGCGGTGAGCCGCCCCGACAGCACCGTGACGCTGACCGCCACCCGCGCCGACGGCCGGGCGCTGCCGTCCTGGATCAGCTTCAACCCGGCCACCGGCGCCTTCGAGGGGACGCCGCCTCCGGGCCAGCGCGCCGTGGAAGTCCGGGTCATCGCCCGCGACCAGAACGGCAACGAGGCGGTCCAGGTCATCCGCATCGAGATCAAGCCGGCGAACCGGGGCGCCGACAACCGTGACGGCATGGCGGTGAAGGCCGCCTTCGCCGGCCGGCCCGGTCTGGGCAGCCAGTTGGCAGCCATGCGGCTGGGGCAAAGCGAGCGCATGGCGGAATTGTCTCGCGCCTTGGCCAAGGGATCGGCGAAGGTGGCATGAAGATGGGGGGAACGTGATGACGAGCGTGAAATTCCTGGCCTCGGCCTCGATGCTGGTGCTGTTGTCGGCCTGCGCGGTGCAGCCGTCGCCGTTCACGCCGGCCGAGTTGAAGGCCCAGGCCCAGGCGGACAAGGCCGAAATGTTCACCGCCGAGCCGGTGACCCGGCCGGTGAGCCTGGCCGACGCCGTGGCCCGCGCCCTCAAGCACAATCTGGACCACCGGACCAAGGTGATGGAACAGGCGCTGGCCCTGGGCCAGACCAAGGTGGACCGCTGGGACCTGCTGCCCAAGCTGGCGGCCAATGCCGGCTATGCCGGCCGCTCGGAACCCTACGCCACGGTGTCGCGCACCCGCTTCACCCAGCGCACCGGCGCCGACACCGAACCCACCTATTCCGCCGACCGCGACGCCATCACCGCCGATTTGACGCTGTCGTGGAACGTGCTGGATTTCGGCGTCTCCTACTTCAACGCCCACCAGAACGCCGACCGCGCCCTGATCGCCGAGGAACGCCGCCGCAAGACCGTGCACAATCTGGTGCAGGAGGTGCGCTTCGCCTTCTGGCGGGCCGCCGCCGCCCAGGTGCTGGAGGCCGAGGTGCGCCAGGCCATCGGGCTGGCCGAACAGGCGCTGGGCGATGCCCGCCGGGTCGAGGCGGCGCGGCTGAGGAACCCGGCCGAGGCCCTGCGTTTCCAGAAGACCCTGCTGGAGAATCTGCGCCAGCTGGAAGGCGTATCGCAGGAATTGTCCACCGCCCGCGTCGAGCTGGCGGCACTGATGGACTTGCCGCCGGGAACCGAGTTCACCCTGGAGGTGCCGGCCGATTCCACCATGGCCCCGCCCTCCGTCGCCATGGCGGTGGAGCAGATGGAGGAAACCGCGCTGGTCAACAACGCCGACCTGCGCGAACAGGGCTACAACGCCCGCATCGCCGTGGACGAGACCCGCAAGACCATCCTGAAACTGCTGCCCGGGCTGTCCTTCACCGCCGGGCGGAACTACGACAGCAACTCATTCCTGGTGGACAACCGCTGGTACGAGGCCGGCGCCAGGGTCACTTGGAACCTGTTCAACCTGATCTCGGCGCCCGACCAGATCGCCAATGCCGAAGCCGGCGAGACCGTGGCGAAGGCACGCCGCCAGGCCCTGCACATGGCCGTGCTGGCCCAGGTGCATATCGGCCTGCGCCAGTTCAACAACGCCTCCAAGCAGTACATCCGCGCCGACGAACTGTATCAGGTGGAGAAGCGCCTGGCCGATTTCACCAAGGTGCGCGCGGACAACGACGCCCAAAGCGTGATGGAGCAGATCACCAACCAGACCAGCGCCATCGCCGCCTCGCTGCGCCGCTACCAGTCCTACGCCCAGATGCAGTCCTCGCTGGGACGGCTGTACGCCACCATGGGCCAGGACTTCCTGCCCGGCACGGTGGCCAGCCAGGATCTGGACGACCTGAGCCGGCGGGTGGCGCTGAGCCTGGAAGAGTGGGGCCACGGCCTGTCCGACCAGGCCCCCGAGACCCCGGCTCCCGTCAAGGTGCCGGAGCCCGAACCCGCCCTGGTCCCGGCAGCGGTGCCGGTCGCGGCCAAGCCCGCTTTGCCGCCGGCCAAGGACGACATCGGCATGGGCAGCCTGTTCTCGCACGTGGGCGACTGGTTCGACCCCGCCGCCAAGCCGGCGGCGGCCCAACCTGCCAACCCACCGGCCAAGCATCCCGACGAAGTCTCGCAGATGCGCGACCGGATCAGCCAATTGGTGGCCGAGTCGGCCCGGTGAGATCCCTTCCGGTCGCCGCCATGCTGGTCCTCGCTGCTCCCGCCCTGGCGCAGGAGAGCGGCCTGCTGGACATCCGCGCCCAGCTGTCGCCGCGGCGCTACACCACCTTGTCGGCGGAACTGGGGGCCAAGATCGAGCGCCTGCCCATCAAGGAGGGCGAGCGTTTCCGCGAGGGCCAGATCCTGGTGTCCATGGAATGCTCGGTCCACCGCGCCAACCTTGAGAAGGCCCGGGCCGCCTTGGTCGCCGCCGAGAAGACCTCGGCGGTCAACAAGAAGCTGCACGAGATGAATGCCGGCGGGGCGCTGGAGGCCGAGGTGGCCGCCGCCGAGGCGCAGAAGGCCCGCGCCGAGGTCGAGGCCGGCCGCGCCGTCCTGGCCAAATGCCAGGTGGCGGCGCCGTTCCCGGGGCGCGTCGCCGAACTGAAGGTGCGCGAGCAGCAGTTCGTCCAGCCCGGCAATCCCATGATGGAGATCATCGACGATTCGGTGCTGGAGGTGGAGTTCCTGGCCCCCAGCAAGTGGCTGAGCTGGATGAAACCCGGCAGCCCCTTCCAAATCGCCGTGGATGAAACCGGCCGCACCTATCCGGCCAAGGTGGCCCGCCTGGGCGCCCGGGTCGATCCGGTCAGCCAGTCGGTCAAGGTGGTGGGCGAGATCACCGGCACCCACGCCGAATTGCTGGCCGGCATGAGCGGCAAGATCCAGATGGCTCCGGGGGCGCCGTGAGCGCCCTGGCGCTGTTGAACCTGCTGCATCGCGCCCGCGATGCGGCGACGCCGCAGGAACTGGCCTTCATCGCCGTCAACGAGACGGTGGCGCTGCTGCCTTACCGCCAGGCCGCCCTGTGGGAAGAAGGGCGCGGCCTGCTGGCGGTATCCGGCGTGCCGCTGCCCGAGGCCAACGCCCCCTTCACCCTGTGGCTCGAGCGGGTGTGCCGCCAGTTGCAGCAGGCCGGCCCCATCGCCCCCGGGCACATGCAGCCGCACGAACGCGAGCAATGGAACGAGTGGCTGCCGCCCCATGGCTATTGGCTGCCGCTGCCCAGGGCCAAGGCCGCGCTGCTGCTGGCCCGCGACGAGGAATGGCGGGACGAGGATGCCCCTGTGCTGGCTGAACTGGCGCACGCCTACGGCCACGCCCTGGCCGCGCTGCGCCGCCCCAGCCTGTGGGCGGAATGGAAGGCGCGCGCCCGTCTGCGCCGCAAGACGTGGGCGGGCGTCGCCATCGCCGCCGTCGTGGCGGCGCTGATCCCGGTGCCGCTGACGGTGCTGGCCCCGGCCGAAGTGGTGGCGCGTGATCCAGCCGTCATCCGTGCCCCCTTGGACGGGGTGGTCAGCGGTCTGGCGGTACGCCCCAACCAGCGCGTGACCGAGGGGCAATTACTGTTCGAACTGGACGACACCACCCTGCGCGGCAAGGCCGAGGTGGCGGAAAAGTCCCTGGCCGCCGCCGAGGCCGAATTGCGACAGGTGTCGCAGCAGGCCGTCTTCGACCCCGCCGCCAAGCCCAAGCTGGCCGCCATCGTCGGCCGACGCGAGCAGCAGGCGGCCGAACTGGACTATTTGAAGAGCCTGCTGGAGCGCATCCGGGTCAAGGCGCCCACCGCCGGCATCGCCGTGCTGGACGACCCCTCGGAATGGATCGGCCGGCCGGTGGCGGTGGGCGAGAAGGTGATGGCGCTGGCCGAGGAGACGGACACCGAGATCGAGGCTTGGCTGTCGCCGGCCGACATGATCGCCCTGGAGGACGGGGCGGCCGTCACCATCTTCCTGAACGTGGCGCCGCTGTCGCCGGTGACGGCGCGACTGACCCATGTGGCCTACGAGGCGTCGGTGCGTCCCGACGCCACCGTCGCCTATCGGGCGCGGGCCCGCATCGAAGAGGACGACAAACCGCGCCTGGGCCTGCGCGGCACTGCCCGGCTGTCGGGCGGATCGGTGCCGCTGGCCTATTGGCTGCTGCGCCGCCCCATCGGCGCCGTGCGCGCCTGGGTCGGGTGGTAGGGATGGCCGCCGCCTGGGCGTCCCTGCGCGACGAACTGTCGCTGCATCCCGGCCCCGCCGGCGGCGACGGCTGGCCCAGTTGGATCCTGCGCGACCCGGTGCGCAACCGCTTCTTCCGCATCGACTGGCCCGGCTTCGAGATCCTGGCGCGCTGGTCCCTGGGCGACCCCCTGCGCATCGCCAAGGCGGTCAATGCGGAAACCACCCTGACGGTGGAGCCCGAGGACGTGGCCGCCATGGCCGAGATGCTGTCGCGCGGCCACCTGCTGCGGGCCGGGGACGCCCGCGCCACCGCCATGCTGGTGCAGGCGGCCCAGGCGGAACGGCCCTCGGCCTTCCAATGGCTGCTGCACCATTACCTGTTCTTCCGCGTCCCCCTGGTGCGGCCCGACCGCTTCCTGGGCGCCACCGCGCATCTGGTCGGCTGGCTGGCCGGCCGGCCGTTCCGGCTGGCCACCATCGCCGCCCTGCTGGTGGGCCTGACCCTGCTGGCCCGGCAATGGGACCGCTTCGCCGCCACCCTGCTGGACACCTTCACCCTGTCGGGCGCCGCCACCTACGCCATCGCCCTGGTGTTGGCCAAGGTGGCGCATGAATTATCCCACGCCTATACCGCCAAGCGGCTGGGCTGCCGGGTGCCCACCATGGGCGTGGCCTTCCTGGTGCTGTGGCCGGTGCTCTATACCGACGTCAACGACGCCTGGCTGCTGCCGCGCCGCCGCGACCGGCTGGCGGTGGGGGCGGCCGGGGTGGCCGCCGAGCTGACCTTGGCGGCCTGGGCCACCCTGGCCTGGGGCCTGCTGGACGACGGGCTGGCGCGGCAGGCCGCCTTCGTGTTGGCGACCACCACCTGGATCAGTTCGCTGCTGATCAATCTGAGCCCGTTCATGCGCTTCGACGGCTATTTCCTGGCCATGGACGCGCTGAACCTGCCCAATTTGCATCCGCGCAGTTTCGCCCTCGCCCGCTGGCGCCTGCGCGAGCTGCTGTTCGGCCTGGGCGAGGAGCCGCCGGAACACTTTCCGCCCGCCACCCGGCGGGGCCTGACCGCCTTTGCCGTGGCGGTGTGGCTGTACCGGCTGGTGCTGTTCCTGGGCATCGCCGTGCTGGTCTATCACTTCTTCATCAAGCTGGTGGGCATCGTCCTGTTCGTGGTGGAAATCGGCTGGTTCGTGCTGCGGCCGGTGTGGGTGGAACTGCGCGAGTGGCGCGCGCGCGGCCCCGCCTTGCTGCACGGCCGGCGCGGCAAGCTCAGCCTGATGCTGGCCGCCGCCGCCCTGGCCGCCGCCTTCGTGCCGTGGCCCACCGCCGTGACCGCGCCGGCCCTGCTGCAGGCGGAACAGCATGTGCCGCTCTATCCGCCGGTCCCCGCCCAACTGGAGGCGGTGCTGGTCGGCAACGGCCAGGTCGTGGCAGCCGGCGAGGTGCTGTTCCGCCTCGGCTCCCCCGATGTGGCGCAACGCCGAGCCCAGGCGGAACGCCGCATCCTGGTGCTGCAGCAGGAATTGGGCGCCAGCGGCTTCGACCCCGCCCTGCAGCGGCGCACCCAGTCCCTGCGCGAGGAGTTGCAGGCCGCCCTGGCCGAGAAGCTGACCGCCGAGCGGGAAATCGAACGGCTGACCGTCGCCGCCCCGACGGCGGGGCGGGTGGCCGACCTGGCCCCCGACATCAAGCCGGGGCAATGGCTGTCGCCCAAGGACAAGCTGGCCTCGGTGCTGGGCGGCGGGCAGGCTGCCCTGGTCGCCTATGTGTCCGAGGACGCCATCGACCGGCTGAGCGAGGAGGCCTCGGCCCGCTTCGTCCCCACCGCGCCGGGACGGCCCTCGCTGGCCGCCACCGTCACCGCCATCGAACGCACCGCTATCCGCCATCTGGACGCGGCCCCGCTGGCGTCGCTGGCCGGCGGCCCCATCGCGGTGCGCAGCGCCGAACGCGCCCTGGTCCCCGAACAGGCCCTGTACCGGGTGCGGCTGCGCGTGCAGGCGCCACCGCCCGCCGCCGAGCTGATCGGCACCGTCCATCTGGAAGCGGCCGGCCACAGCCTGTTCGCCGGGCTGTGGCGCCGGGTGACCGGCCTGCTGGTGCGCGAGGCCGGCATGTAGGAACCACGCCCGCGCCGCGGCGTTGACCGGGCATGAGGGCGTGGATGGTCCTGGCGCTGGTATGGGCGGGGTTGCCCGGGGAAACGGCCGATTACTGGCGGCTGCTGCCCCATTACCATGCCCAGGTGACCGACAGCGCCTGTTCGGTGGCCAGCGTCGCCGCGGCGCTGGGGGCGCTGGGCGCCGGCCGGTGGAACCAGCCCGCCTTGCTGGCGGTGGACGTGGATTGGCGCCGGGCTACCGGCCAGGGTGGCGACGGCGTCAGTTTCGCCGAATTGCTGGAACACCTGCGGCAGGGGCTGGAGCGGGCCGGCCTGGACGACGCCAGCCTGACCGTATACCAGCCCGCCGATGCCGGCCCCGCCACGCTGGACCGGTTGCGGAGGCTGCTGGCGGCCGGCGCCGCCGGTTCGGACGACGTGGTGCTGGTCACCTTCGACCAGGGCCGGCTGTGGGGCGACGCCAGCGTCGGTCACGTTTCGCCGGTGGGCGACTACGACGCCGCCAGCGGACGGGTGCTGATCATGGACGTGGACGGCGAGCGCTTCGGCCCCCTCTGGGTGCGCGACCGCGACCTGCTGGCCGCCATGACCCGGCCGGGCAACGACGACCCCGACGGGGTCGTCGTCATCCGCCGGAATGGCGTCAGTTGACCTGCCCTTCGGCGAGGACGCGCTCCAGGCTCGGCCACGCCCGCCGGCAGGTCGATGACCGCCCCGGCGGCGCGCAGGGACGAACCGAAGGCGTGGAGCGTGCGGAAGATGTGGTGGGCGCGGCACTGTTCGCCCATCTGGCCGATGCGCAGGATGTCCAGGCCGAAGGCGCCCGACACCTCGACCCGGTAGACTTGGGACATGTGGTGGCGCACCGCTTCGCCGGAAACGCCGGCCGGCAGCCTGACGCCCACCACCGAATTCAGGCGCGCTTCCTCGGGCACGAACAGCTCCAGGCCCATGGCCTGGACACCGCCCTGCAGTGCCAGCGAGCTGATCTCGTGGCGGTGGAAGCGGGCCGGCAGCGTCTCGGTGCAGATCAGCCGCAAGGCCTCGTGGATGGCCATGATGCCCGACACCGGCGCGGTGTAGTGATAGGATTTCAGGTTCCAGAAGCGGTCGGCCAGCCGGGCGTCCAGGCACCAATGGGCCATGGGGGCGTTGCGCGTCTCGATGCGCTTCCACGCCAGTTCCGAGAAGGCCAGCAGCGACACGCCGGGAATGGAGGACAGGCCCTTCTGTCCGCCGGTGATGACGGCATCCACGCCCCAGGCATCCATCTCCATGGGCATGGTGGACAGGGTGCAGACCGCGTCCACCACCACCAGACAGTCGTACTTGCGCCCCACCGCGGCGATTTCCGGCAGGTGGCGGTTCCACACGGTGTTGGAGGTCTCGCCCTGGACCAGGGTCAGCACGGCCGGACGCTCGCGGCGGATGGCTTCCTCCACCCGGGCGGGATCGGCGGTCTCGGTCTCGCCCAGATCAAGGTGCGCCACCTCGGCGCCGCAACGGATCGCCATCTCGGCCAGGCGGCGGCTGAAATAGCCGTTGCACACGCTGAGCACCTTGGTGCCCGGCTCCACCAGGTTGCAGATGGCCATCTCCATGGCCGCCGAGGCGGGGCCGGCGACGCCGAGCACGCGCGCCGACTGGGTCTGGAAGACGTAGCGCGCCATCTCCTTCACCTGTTCGATGACCCGGTTCATGGTCTCGCCCAGGTGGTTGATGACGATGGAATTGGCTTCGGCCACGCGGGCCGGAATCGGCACCGGGCCGGCCCCCATCATCAACAGCGGTTCATCCGGCAGGATTCGATCCAGCGGAACGACGGCGGGCGGGCGGTAACGCATTTTCGGAAACGTCCTTGGACAAGGGGGGATGCGACATTCACAAACCCGCCCGCCTGCTGTCAAGGGCGGCGCGGTGTAAATCCCGGCACCTTTCGTCCTGTGCGGGTGTTGATGGAGCGAGAACCATCGTCAGAGGACGAATGCCATGGACATCTCCGACAGCCTGGAGCATCTGATCCGCATCGATCATGACGCGGTACGCGCCTATACCCAAGCCATAGACAACGTCACCGATGCGGCCGTACGCGACATGCTGACCGGCTTCCGTGCCGATCACGAACGTCATATCGAGGACCTTTCGGCCGAGTTGCTGAAGCGCGGCGGCAAGCCGCCGCAGAACGCCCACCTCACCGGCTTCGCCCTGGCCGGCTTCACCGGCGTGGCGGCGGGCATGTCCGTTCCGGGCGCGCTGATGGCCATGCAGAGCAACGAGGTGGTGACCAACCACGCCTATGAACTGGCCCTGGCGTCGAACGGACTGCCCGACCATCTGCGCCACCTGCTGGAAGGCAATCTGGGCGACGAGCAGCGTCATCTGGAGACCATCCGCCGCTGGCTGGAGCAGTCCTCGCCCGTCGGCGCCGTCATGAGCGGTTCGGCCACCGTCCACGGCCTCGGCTCGTCGCTGCTGCTGAACGTGGTCCGCTCCAACCCGGTCGCGACCGCCCTGGCCGCCACCGGCGCCGCCTTCCTGCTGGGCAACTATCTGATGGGGCGCCGCAGCGGACGGCACGCTCCGCACCACGCCGCCCGCTGAACCGGCCAGCCATGGCCCCCCGCCCCCGGGCGGGGGCGCCGGCCCCGTCTCCAGCTAGACCTTGGACGGATCACTGCGCCCGCCGCCGGCCTCGGCGCGCTCCTCCACCTCGGTGATGTCGCCCTCGCTGTAGAGGTAGGTGTCCATCTGGCCGGCAAAGTCCGCATTGTTGCGGCGCAGCCATTCCATCTCCATGCAGGCGTGTTCCATCTCCTCGCGCATGTTGTGCAGCAGGATGGCCTTGAGCTGCGGATCCTCGCAATCATCGGCGCGCTGGCGGTACCAATCCACCGCCTCCAGTTCCTCCATCAGCGAGCGGATGCACTGGTGCAGGGTGATGGTCTGGCGCGACAGCTTCTCGTAAGGCGCATGCCAGGCTTCGGACATGAAAATCCCCCGATGATGGTGGCGTCACCGGGGGATATGGGTGGGGCGGGCACGGATGGAACCCGCCCCCAAAGGAGAGAGTCCCCGCCTCAGCCGGCGAGCGCGCTCCTGCGTTCCTCCACCACCTTGTCGGCGGTGCGCCCCATCAGGCTCCTGCAGATGGTCGAAGGCCCACAGAAAAGTGCCCACGCCCATGGTCAACGAGCGCAATTCCACGATCAGGTCGCCCATCTCCGCCTGCGGCAGATAGGCCGAGACGGCATCCCAGCCGGACCATCCTTCCTTGGCGTCGTAGCCCAGGATCTGGCCGCGCCGGCCGGAAATGATGCGCTGCGCCTTGGACGTGTAGTCCGAGGGCACCGACACCTCGACCTTGAGGATGGGTTCCAGCAGCACCGGCTCGCATTGCGGCAGGCCCTCGGACATAGCCAACCGGGCGGCGGTCTTGAACGCCATGTCCGAGCTGTCCACGCTGTGATAGCTGCCGTCGGTCAGCGTCACCGCCACGTCCACCACCGGGAAGCCCAGCGTGCCCTGCCTGAGGAACTCGCCCACCCCCTCCTCGACGGCGGGGATGTACTGGCGCGGAATGGCGCCGCCGACGATCTTGTCCTCGAAGACGAAGCCCGAGCCACGCGGCAGCGGGCGGATGTCCACATGGACGTCGCCGAACTGGCCGTGGCCGCCGGATTGCTTTTTGTGGCGGCCATGCACCGAGGTGGATTTGCGGATGGTTTCCTTATAAGGCACCGTCGGCTTGCGGGTAGCCACCGCGAGGTTGAAGCGGCTCTTCAGCCGCTCCAGCGCCACCTGAAGATGGATCTCGCCCTGCCCCCACAGCACCAGCTCGCTGAACTGGGCGTTCTGTTCCAGGCGATAGGAGGAATCCTCCTCCACCAGCTTGGTCAACGCGCCGGTCAGCTTGACGTCGTCGCCCTTCTTTTCCGCCGTCAGGGCCAGGCCGAACAACGGCTCCAATTGAACGGGGGCATGCCCGGCCGCGCCGGCGCGCCGATGACGGCGCCGGTCGCCACGCCGTCGAGCCTGCCGAACGCCACCACTTCGCCCGGGCCGGCCTTCGCCGCCTTGGTCGGGGAGCCGGAGACCGGCACGAACAGGCCCGAGATGCGTCCCGTCTCGGTGCCCTGGTTGTCGGCGAACTCGCCGGCGAACACGCGGGCATAGGACAACTTGCCGGTATGGGCCGCGTGCACCGTCTTGAACACCTTGGCCGCCGCCGGGCCGGCCATGTCGATGCCCGCGCGCGCCGCCGCCGCCTCGGGCGCCGGCACTTCGTGGCGCAGCGCCTTCCACAGGCGGGTGATGCCGGCATCGGCTTCGGCCGAGCCGAAGAACACCGGCACGATCAGGTCCTCGGCCAAGTCCTTGGCGAGGTCGCCATACACCTCGTCCTTGGGCGGCTGCACGTCTTCCAGCAGCTCTTCCATCAGGTGGTCGTCGAAATCGGCCAGATGCTCCAGCATCTCCTGCCGGGCCAGGGTCTCCTCGTCCTGCAACGCATCGGGAATCTTGATCAGGTCCGAGGTCTGGCCGGGGCGGTACTTGTACGCACGCTCGCTGACCAGATCGACGAAGCCGACCACCTTGTCGTTCTCGCGGATGGGCACCTCGCGCAGTACCAGCGGGCGGTCGGACACCGCCTGCAGCGCCTCCAGTGCCTCGCGCAGGCGGGCACCGGCCCCCTCCACCTTGTTGATGAACAGCAGGTGCGGGATGGCCCGCTCGTCCAGGAACTTCAGCAGCGGCGCCACCATGACGGCGCGGGCGGGATCGGGCTCGACCACCACCACGGCGGCGTCGACCACGCCGAGCGCATTGTAGCTGTCCTGCAGGAATTCCACCGAGCCGGGACAGTCGATCAGGGTCCAGTGCTCGCCCAGGTACTCGGCCGTCGCCATGGTGGGCTCGACGCTCATCTGGCGATTGCGGGCCTCGGGGCTGGCATCGCCGACCGTCGTGCCGTCCTTGACCTTGCCCTGACGGGGTATGGCGCCGGCACGGAACAGCAGGGCCTCGAACAGCGACGTCTTGCCGCCGGCGAATGGCCCCACCAGGGCGGCGGCACGGGATTGGAGTGGTGTCTTGCCGGTCATGAAGCCCCTCCCTGAGCAACCCTCATTACGGGTCCATGCTTTCAGGTGGCGTCGCCCCTGGCAAGGGGGAATGGACGCGGGGCTGGGGTGACTTTCGGACGATTGCCTAGCCCGAAAGACGCATCCCGAAATCCAGGACCCAGGCGGCGACGGCCGGCCCGACCAGGCGGCGGGCATAGGACAGGTAGGTTTCGCGCATGATCTCGCTGATGATGCGCTGCACCCGGTTCTCGCTCATGCCGTGCTGCCCTTCCATCAGGGCCCACACCTCGCGCCGCTCGCACGGCACCCGGTGGGCGCGACGCCCTAATTGGAACAGCGCCAGTGCCTCGAAAGTGAGCAGTGCGGCCAAGGCGTGCATGGCCAGCGGGCGGTCGAAATGCAGCGCCGCGACCACCAGGGCGATGCCCGTCAGCCCCAGGCCGGCGGCGCGGCGAACCGAAAGGTCGGCGAAGTATCGAATGCGGTCCATGGTGGTCCTCGCATCAGCCTGCGGGCCGGCCTACCGGCCCCGACACCAACTTCCAAGCAATTCGCGGGCCACACCGGGTACTCCGCCAATTCCCTGCCGCCCGGCGGATTGCCGGGCTCTCTTTCCTTCACATGGGATGCGAAGCCGACGAGTCCATGGCCGATTCACGACAGAATCAAAACACCGCCCTAGGCGATCACCCGATCGATTGCACCGAACCCCCAATCGGCATTGAGGCTACGACGCAGCCGGTTGTCGCGCAGCACCGGCGCCGGCTGGAGCGAAGCATCGCCTTCCGCCAGCCGGCGCCAGAAGCCGGGCAGCATCCAGCCGCCGTGCAGCGGCACCGCCTCGCCCGGCGCGTCGCCGAAGCGGTGGGACGGGGTGCCGAGGGCGACCACCTGCTTGCCGAAGTAGCCGGCTTCGGCCAATCCGCCCGAGGTGATGCCGTAGACGGTGGCAATTTCCGGCTGGGCCAGCAGGTGGTAAAGGTTACCGCCGATCCAGCCCATCTCGGGAAGGGAACGGATGGCCTGCTGCGACGGCGAATCCGGGCGGTCGTAGGGATGGGGCTTGAAATAGACCCGGGGATGATGGGCCACCGCCTGGCGCAGCAGCGGCAGGTGGTCGGCCAGACTGGCGAAACCGCCCACGCCCGGCCGGATCAATGCCCGGTCCTCGGCTACCTGCCCCAGGACCAGCGCGCTGCCCGCCGGCAGGTCCGGCACCGGCGGCGCCATCCACGCCGCCTTGGCACGGATGAGCCCGGCCTGGAGCGGGATAGTGTCGGGGTCCAGGCGGTGCCCCAACAGGACCGCATGCAGTTCGGACCGGTTGGTGCGGAAGGCCATGACCAGATCGTCGAGAAAACGAACGGGATGGCCGATGACGTCCAGATAGGCAATGCCGGCGCGGTCGAAGGCCGCCAGCATCACCTCGGGCAATTCCACGCCCACCACCAGCGCACCCGCGAACGGCTCGGCCAGCATGGCCGCCTCGCCGGTGAAATCGCCGGGCCGGGCCAGCAGCGTACTCCAACCCTGGAAATCCAGCGGCACGCCCAGGCGTCCATACAAAGCGGAAGTGTCGAATCCGCCGCCATCGCGCTGCCAGGACAGCGTCGACACCTCCCAGCCGGCAAGGGAAGCTGCCGGGCCGACCATGCCCTCCAGCCAGCGCACGCTTTTCCAGGTGGCGCTTTCCCACCCTCCCCGTCCGTCGGGATAGGGGCGCAACAGGTCGGCGGTGAGGACCAGACGGGACATGGCGGAAGCGCCTCGGCGAAGGGAGTGACCGTCCTTGATACGGCCGGGGCGGCCGGTTCCGGCGTCCCTCTCCCCGGATTGCTTGACGGATCGGGCGCCCCCGTCTAAACCCGGACCCAATTCCATTAACGAATCCAGCCTTGCCAGCGGAGGGCCCATGGCCGCGTACCAGTACATCTATGTGATGAAGAACCTGACCAAGGCCTATCCGGGCGGCAAGGAGATCCTGAAGGGGCTCTACCTGTCGTTCCTGCCCGGCGCCAAGATCGGCGTCCTCGGCAACAACGGCGCCGGCAAGTCCACTCTGCTGCGTATCATGGCCGGCATCGACAAGGATTACGGCGGCGAGGCCTGGGCGGCCGAGGGAGCCAAGGTCGGCTATCTGCCGCAGGAGCCCCAGGCTCGACCCCGCCAAGGACGTGGTCGGCAACGTCATGGAAGGCGTGGCCGGGACCAAGGCACTGCTGGACCGCTTCAACGAGGTGTCGGCCAAGTTCGCCGAGGAGCTGTCCGACGACGAAATGAACGACCTGATCGCCGAGCAGGCCGATCTGCAGGAGAAGATCGACGCCACCGACGCCTGGGACCTGGAACGCAAGGTGGAGATCGCCATGGACGCCCTGCGCTGCCCGGCGCCGGACGCCGACGTCACCAAGCTGTCGGGCGGCGAGCGACGCCGCGTCGCCCTGTGCCGCCTGCTGTTGTCGCATCCCGACATGCTGCTGCTCGACGAGCCCACCAACCACCTGGACGCCGAATCGGTGGCGTGGCTGGAGCGCTTCCTGGAGGATTATTCCGGCACCGTGGTGATGGTCACCCACGACCGCTACTTCCTGGACAACGTCACCGGCTGGATCCTGGAGCCTGGAGCGCGGCCAGGGCATCCCCTACGAGGGCAACTACACCAGCTGGCTGGAGCAGAAGGGCCAGCGCCTGGCCCAGGAGGAGCGCGAGGAGAGCGCCCGCCAGCGCGCGATCCGCGACGAGTTGGAATGGGTGCGGTCCAGCCCCAAGGCGCGCCAGACCAAGAGCAAGGCCCGCATCAACGCCTTCGAGGATCTGGTCGCCAAGTCGCAGGAAAAGGCCACCGGCCCCGCCTGCATCTCCATCCCGCCGGGCCCGCGCCTGGGCGGCAAGGTGATCGAGGCCGAGAACGTGGCCAAGGCGTTCGGCGACAACCTGCTGTACGAGAACCTGAACTTCAAGCTGCCGCCGGGCGGCATCGTCGGCATCATTGGCCCCAACGGCGCCGGCAAGACCACCCTGTTTCGCATGATCACCGGCGCCGAAACGCCCACCACCGGCACCTTCGCCGTGGGTGAGACCGTGGTGCTGGGGTATGTGGACCAGAGCCGCGACAGCCTGGACGCCAACAAGACGGTGTTCGAGGAGATCAGCGACGGCCAGGAAGAGATCGATCTGGGCAAGCGCAAGATCAATTCCCGCGCCTATGCCGGCCTGTTCAACTTCCGTGGCGCCGACCAGCAGAAGAAGGTGGGCGTGCTGTCGGGCGGCGAGCGCAACCGCGTCCATCTGGCCAAGATGCTGAGCCGTCCGGCCAACGTCATCCTGCTGGACGAACCCACCAACGACTTGGACGTGGAAACCCTGTCGGCGCTGGAAGACGCCCTGGCCGAGTTCCCCGGCTGCGCCGTGGTGATCAGCCACGACCGCTTCTTCCTGGACCGCATCGCCACCCACATCCTGGCCTTCGAAGGCGATTCCCAGGTGGTCTGGTTCGAGGGCAATTACCAGGACTACGAGGCCGACCGCAAGCGCCGCCTGGGCGCCGACGCCGACCAGCCGCACCGCATCAAGTACAAGCCGCTGGTGCGGTAATCCCCGAACGGCGCGCTCCTTCGAGCGCGCCGTTTTTCTTCGCCGGTTGCGCCCCTTCCCCATTCGGCTACCATGCCGACAGGGGAAGCGGGAGCATTCGGCTTGCGGATCGTCGTCCTAGTCCTGACCTTGTCCACGCTGGTCTTCCTGGGCTGGCTGCTGCTGACCGGCGGCGGCCCTCGGACGGTGCCGGTTCGGCCGGACCCCCGCCAGGGCGCCTATACCGACCCGCGCCGCGTCCTCGCCCGCATCCAGACCGACCTGGAGCGGGCCGCCGTCGGCCGCCAGGCCGGCCCGCTGCCGGCCGGCATGGCCGGCGACCCGCTGGAAGCCATCGTCGACGCCTATCGCCTGTTCCGCGACGGCAACGTCAAGGCCATGGACGTGCAGCTGAACGCCATCGAAGCCCTGGCGACCGAGCGGCTGAGGCCGGCCGCCGGCATGGGCGACGGCGAGCTGCGCCGCCGCACGCTGGACTATTTCGCCGCCCTGGCCGCCGCCCATGCCCCCCAGCCCCTGACCCGGCTGGCGGCGGCCATGCGCATGGTGGACAGCATCCTGTTCATGGAGGCGGCCGGCTGGGGCGGTGCCGACCCGCAGACGCGGCGGCTGGCCGGAGCGCCCGACGATCCGCGCAACGATTCCTGGCTGCGCCTGCCCTGCCGCACGGCGATCGGCCGCACCGCCGCCATGGCCGAGGCCCAAGCCCGCCTGGGCGAGCGCGCCGGGCCGCTGCTCTCCTGCCCCACCGACAATGCCGACCTGGCGGTGGTGGAGGCCCAGGCCAGGGCGCCGGCCATGCTGCCGCCCCGCATTCCGCCCATTCCGCCACGCCCACCCCTGGCCCGCGCCGAGCCGCCGCCGCCCGCCCCCTGGGACCACGAAATCGCCGTGGCGTGGATGGACGAGGACATGGACGCCGCCGAAGCAGTGCTGGCCGCCGGAACCAGCCCGGCGGGCAAGCTGGACTATGCCCTGTTCCTGCACGCCTTCCGTCCAGCGAGCCCCGACAACCAGGCCCGCATCCACGCGCTGCTGCGCACCGTCGATGCGGCATCGCTGCCCGGAGCCGAGCCGGCCGTGCTGGAGACCGTCGGCAAGCCGGCCGGCTACGACGGCAGCGATTCGTCGCTGCTGGCATCGTTGCGGCTGGCCGCCCTCACCGACACGGCACCCGGCTACGCCATTCCCTGCGCGGTGCTGCAGGCCAAGCCCGGCCTGCTGGCCGCCACCAAACCATTGTTCGTGGGCAGCCGCGACAACTTCCTGCCGGTGTCCGGCTGCGCGAGCGGACGGGGGCACGTGCGCGGCTTCCCCGAGGCGGAAGTGGCCGCATTGGTCGCCGCCGCCGAAGAGGCCGACGGCCACTTCATCGCCCGCCACGACGGCACCATCGTCGCCTCCCACATCGCCAGCCAGCAGGCCGCGCTGGAAAGGTTGAAGCTGGACCCGCGCACCCTGGCTGCCGCCGAGCCGCCCACCCAGGACCACCCCTATCAGGTCTGGGGATTGCTCAGCCTGGGCAACCGCGCGGTGGAAAACCGCATCACCGCGCTGTACCGCGAAGCCGCCGGCACGCTGTCGGCGTGGTACCTCCGCCAGGGCCTGTCCGCCGACGAGGCGGCGCGCGCTGCCAAGACCGGCCTGTTCCGTGTGGTCTGGGGTGCCGATTGCGGCGCCGATGCGCCGACACCCTCATTGCGCGGGCTGATCATGGAGCGCGCCCCGCTGGCCGATATCCGCGACGCCCTGGCCGGCAAGGAGGCGCCGGAAGTGACCATCTGCGCGATCCATGCCGGCCTCGATCCGCTGTCGCACGTGGCGGTGGGCCACCCGCCCGCCCTGGCCTTGCTGCTGGAGCGCGGCCGCGACGCGGACGAGGCCAATTCCTTCGGCAAGACGCCCCTGATGGCGGCGGCGCAGGCCGACGCGGTCGAGAGCGCCCGGCTGCTGCTGGACCATGGCGCCGCCATCAATGCCACCACCTGGATGGCCGAGGGTGCGGGGCTGGCCCATGACGGCCGCACCGCCCTGATGTATGCCGCCGCCAGTGGCTCGCTGTCCATGATCAAGGTGCTGCTGGCCAAGGGCGCCGACCCGCAGATGGCTGACACCAAGGGCCGGCGCGCCATCGACTACCTGTTGGGCTTCGGTCCGGTGCCGGCCAATACCGTGCTCAGCCCCGAGGAACGGGCCGAGGCGGCCCGCCTGCTCTATTGAACATTCCTTAACCAGCCCCGAGTCACCTTGGGAGCCTTCGGGTTGAAAAGGAGGCCTGCCATGATGGGCAGCTCGCTGGCGGATTATCTGTGGGGCGACAAGAAGGACGGGTTCACCGGCTTCTACGGCCAGGCCTCGACCGGTACCTATTCGCTGTCCAGCGACATCTCCGGCAAGACCCGGGTGCCCACCATGGCCGACGTGGCCGCAGCGGAGAAGCCCGAGGACAAGCTGACCCTGCTGCAGCAACTGGCCGACGTGGTCAATATCCGTGCCGACGCCGCCATCAGCACCGGGCGGGCCGACAACGTGGCCGGCATGGCCCAGTCGGCCAAGGAGATGCTGGCGGCGCTGAAGCAGGTGGTGGACGGGCTGAAGACCTCCGACGGCAGCGTGGCCGAGGGCGAGGCCGATCCCAAGCTGGAGGCTTATTCCAAACAGATCGGCAGCGCGCTCGACAGCCTGCGCACCGCCATGGACAAGATCAGCTCGCTCAGCGGCCGCGCCTCGGGCGAGGTAGCGAGCCAGATCTCCACCGACCTGACGGCCATGGACGACGTGGCCGGCGACCTTGCCACCCTGGCCGGCACCGACTGGCGCCGTAGCGGCACCACCTTCCGCCCCGACCCCACCAAGCTGGTGGACATGCTGGTGTAGGATTTACCCAGTCCAGGGCAAACCGCCTTCCTTTTACCGTCACCCCCGGGTTCGACCCGAGGGGCCATGGATGGCCGGGTCAGGCCCGGCCATGACGATAAGAGGGCTTTCTGCGAAGCAGACGTACCCTAGACGTTGAAGCGGAAGTGGAAGATGTCGCCGTCCTGGACGACGTAATCCTTGCCTTCCAGCCGCATCTTGCCGGCTTCCTTGGCACCGCCTTCCCCACCGCAAGCGATGAAATCGGCGTAGGCGATGGTTTCGGCGCGGATGAAGCCCTTCTCGAAATCGGTATGGATCACGCCGGCGGCCTGGGGCGCCCTGGCGCCCTTCTGCACGGTCCAGGCGCGGGCCTCCTTGGGGCCGACGGTGAAGAAGGTGATCAGGTGAAGCAGGTCGTAGCCGGCGCGGATGACGCGGGCCAGGCCGGTTTCCTCCAGCCCCAGGGTCTGCAGGAATTCCTGCCTCTCCTCGTCGCTGCCCAGGCCTGGGCGATTTCCGCCTCGATGGCGGCCGAGATCACCACGGCGGAATTGCCTTCCCTGGCGGCCATCTCGAACACCTTGGCCGACAGCGCGTTGCCCTCGGCGGTCGAGGCCTCCTCCACGTTGCAGGCATAAACCACCGGCTTCGAGGTCAGCAGGCCCAGCTGTTTGAAGATGCGGTTGGCCTCGTCGTCGTCGAACGCGACCGTGCGGGCCGGCTTGCCGTCGCGCAGCGCCGCCAGGACCGGGGTCATGACGTCGACCTGGGCCTTGGCCTCCTTGTCGCCGTTCTTGGCCTTCTTCTCCAGCGGCACGATGCGCCGCTCCAGACTGTCCAGGTCGGCCAACATCAGCTCGGTCTCGATGATCTCGGCGTCGCGCACCGGGTCGACCGAATCCTCGACATGCTTGATGTCGTCGTCGACGAAGCAGCGCAGTACGTGGACGATGGCGTCCACCTCGCGGATGTTGGCGAGGAACTGGTTGCCCAGGCCTTCACCCTTCGAGGCGCCGCGCACCAAGCCGGCGATATCGACGAATTCCAGCTGGGTGGGGATTTCCTTCTGGCTCTTGGCGATGCGCACCAGCTCGTCCAGGCGCGGATCGGGCACGGCGACGCGGCCCACGTTGGGCTCGATGGTGCAGAACGGATAATTAGCCGCCTGGGCCGCCGCCGTCTGGGTCAGGGCGTTGAACAGGGTGCTCTTGCCCACGTTGGGCAGGCCGACGATGCCGCAGTTGAAACCCATGGTCAGTCCTTCTTCTTGGCGAGAGCCGCCCGCAGCGCATCAGCGAGAGCGCCGACCGGGCCGGAGGTGGTGGTTTGAGCGGGAGCAGGCTGCGCGGCGGCCGGCTTCGGCGCCTCGGCGGGCTTGTCTTTCTTCTGCTTGGGCGGCGCGGTCAGCACGCTCACCCGGTTCATGAAACCGGCCTCGTCGCCCTTCAGCAATTGCGGCAGGGCGTCGGCGACGGCGTCGATCAAGGGGTCCAGCCAGGCCTGGTCGGCCTTGGCGAAATCATGCAGCACGTAGCCGGCGACCCGGTCCTTGTCGCCGGGATGGCCGATGCCCAGACGGATGCGGCGATAGTTCTGGCCCAGATGCTGGTCGATACTCTTCAGGCCATTATGGCCGCCGGCACCGCCGCCGCGCTTCACGCGCAAACGGCCGGGGGCAGGTCCAGTTCGTCGTGGATGACCACCACGTCCTCGACCGGCACCTTGAGGAACCGCGCCGCCGCCGCCACCGACTGACCCGACAGGTTCATGTAGGTCAGGGGCTTCAACACCAGCACCTTGTCGCCACCGATGGTTCCCTCGGCCAGCTCGCCCTGGAACTTGGAGCGCCAGGGCCCAAAGGAATGGCGGCGGACGAGTTCGTCCGCCGCCATGAAGCCGATATTGTGACGGTTCCTGGCGTATTCGGTCCCGGGATTGCCCAGGCCAACGACCAGGATCATGGTCAGCCGGCGGCCGGCGCAGCCGCCTCGGCGGCCTCGACCTGCTGCACGGTCGGCGGGGAGATCAGCACCACGGTGCCCTGGGCGGCCATGTGGTACGGGGACACGCCCGCCGGCAGCTTCAGCTCGCTGACGTGGACGGCGTCGCCGATGTCCATGCCGGTCAGATCGATGACGATCTCGGCCGGGATGGCGTCGGGGGCGCAGGTCACCTCGACCTCGTGCAGCTCGATGCTGACCACGCCGCCGCGCTTCACGCCCGGGGCCTTGTCGGCATTGGCGACGTGCACCGGCACCTTCACGTGCACGACGGCGTCGGCCGACACGCGCAGGAAGTCGATGTGCTGGGGCTGGTCGTTCACGGGGTGGAACTGGATGTCGCGGGCCAGGCAGCGCTCCTTGGAGCCGTTGCCCAGGTCGATGTCGAACAGGCGGGTCTTGAAGCCCGGCTTGGTCAATTCGGCCCAGATGACGCGGGGGTCGAGGGCGATGGTGACGGGAGCCTGCTTGGCACCGTAGATGACACCCGGAACCTTACCTTCACGGCGAGTGGCTCGGGCGGCCCCCTTTCCGGCCCGGTCGCGCAGGCTCGGCGGCGATGGCGCTGATCTCAGTCATAGTCGAATCTCCATAACACGAAGAGGCGCGGCCTCCAGGGGTGCCGCGCCGAAGCGGCTGGAATACACGTTTCGCCGAACGAGTTCAACGGGATTCAGACACCCTGTTGCGCCGCGCAAGGGTTAAGGAGTATCGAGAAGGCATGAGCCGATCCGACCGCCTTTCCCGCCAGCTTGCCTTCAGCCTGGAGCTGGACAAGCTGAAGACCATCCTGCGCCAGACCCTGCTGGCCGATTCGTCGCGCCGCGAGAACGACGCCGAGCATTCCTGGCACGTGGCCATGATGGCGGTGCTGCTGGCCGAATACGCCCCCGAGGGGCCGACCCCCTGCGCGCGTCGCGCATGCTGCTGTTCCACGACGTGGTGGAGATCGACGCCGGCGACACCTTCATCCACGACGACAAGGGCAACCAGGACAAGGCGGCGCGCGAGGAGAAGGCCGCCGACCGCCTGTACGGTCTGCTGCCGCCCGACCAGGGGGCCGAGCTGCGCGCGCTCTGGCAGGAATACGAGGACCGCGCCACCCCCACCGCCAAATTCGCCGATGCGCTGGACCGCCTGCAGCCCATCATGAACAACGTCGCCACCGAAGGCGGCACCTGGAAGCCGCACAACGTCACCGCCGACAAGGTGCTGAAGCTGGTGGACCGCATCCGCGCCGGCGCCCCCGCCCTGGGCGATTACGCCCAGTCGCTGGTGGAGGAGGCGGTGCGCCGGGGTTATCTGGCGCCGGCCAAAGCGGCTCAGTAGCGCAGGTCGATGACGATGCGGGTGGGTTCCGGCCCCCCCACGGCGACGGCGCTTTCCGTGAATTGCGGCGGTCCGCTCACCTCGGGATTGTTGCTCAGGCCGTAGCCCTCGGTGGGGATCATGCCGAGGAAGCGGTCCATGTCGCCGTTGCCGTTCTCGTCGTGATAGGCGATGACGGCATAGGTGCCCTCGGCCAGATCGGGAAAGACGACCGTCATCTCGCCCGCGACCGCCGGGGCCGTGTGTACGGCCAGGGCCAGCTTTTCCTTGCGGAAGGTCTCGGGCGACGCATAGAGGGCGACACGCAGGCCGCCCTGGTCGTGGGCGATCCCCCGCACCACCACCTCAAGCTCGGCCGCCAGGGCGCCGCTGCCGGCCCCGACCGCAACGGCGGCGGCGACCGCCGCGCCCAACGCCTTATGCCTGACACCCATGCCGAATCCTTATAATTGCTCCAATCAATCTTTTAGCATGCTGTAGGGGTACGGTATTTTTATCCCTGCGGAAATGACATTCCGCAACATGCCCGCGGCGGCGGTTGCGAATTGTCGTTGCCGCCACCCCGCCCCGCCCCTGACCATGCCCCATCACCCCCGGCACAGGGAGATCGCCATGACGGGACAGGTTGCCGGCAATGCCGCTCGGCGGGACTTCCTCATCCTGGCTACCACCGCCTTCGGCGCCGCCAGCACGGCCGCCGCGCTGGTGCCGTTCGTCGCCAGCATGAACCCGGCCGCCGACGTGCTGGCCGCCGGCACGCTGGAGGTGGACATCGGCGCCATCGCCGTGGGCCAGGCGGTTACCGTCACCTGGCGCGGCAAGCCGGTCTTCATCCGCCGCCGCAGCGAGGCCGAGATCGTCCGGGCCGTGGCGGAGGACAGCACCCCCTTGCGCGCCCCCGCCCCCGACGCCAGCCGGGTGCAGCAGGCCGAATGGCTGGTGGTCGAAGGCGTGTGCACCCACCTGGGCTGCGTACCGCTGGGCCAGAAGCCGGGCGACCCCAGGGGCGAGTTCGGCGGCTGGTTCTGCCCCTGCCACGGCTCGCACTACGATACCTCGGGCCGCATCCGCAAGGGCCCGGCGCCGCTGAACCTGCCGGTTCCACCCTATGCCTTCACCAGCCCCACCGCTCTCAGGATCGGCTGACCCACCCGCTAGGACCGACCATGAAGATCGCCGTCGCCAGCCAGAACTGGACCACCATCACCGCCCACCCCGGCAAGACCGGCCGCTTCCGCGTGTTCGAGGCCGCCCCCGGCCAGCCGCCGCAGGAACTGGAGCGCATCGACCTGCCCAAGGAACGCACCCTGCATCATGTGCGGGACGATGGCCCGCACCCGCTTTACGACCTGGATGTGATCATCGCCGGCAGCGCCGGAAGCGGTTTCGTCAACCGCCTGATGAGCCGGGGCGTGACGGTGGTGACCACCTCGGAGAAGGACCCGCTGGAGGCCATCCGCCGCCTGTTCGCCGGTACCCTGCCGCCGGCCGAACCGCACGGCCACTGACGGGCTTGATCGGGCTCCCTTCGCCCATTACATCAGATCAGCCTAATGAATGGGAGGAGCCGTGCCGCCCCTGGAGATGGCCGCGCTGGCCCTGACTGTGACCGCCGTGACGGCGGGAGCGGCGCTGGCCGGCGTCCACCTGGGCTTCCGCCCGCCGCGCATGACGCCGTTCGCCAACCCGGCGGACTTCCGGCTGCCGCATCGGGCGGTACGCATCCCCACCGCCAAGGGCAAGAGCCTGTTCGGCTGGCTGCTGCCCGGTCCGGCCGGAGCGCCGGCGGCGGTAGTCATGCACGGCTGGGGCGCCAATGCCGACACCCTGCTGCCCCTGGCCGCCCCGCTGGCCCGGAGCGGGCACACCGTCCTGCTGGTCGATGCCCGCTGCCACGGGCGCAGCGACGACGACACCTACGCCGCCATGCCGCGCTTCGCCGAGGACATGGAAGCCGCCATGGATTGGCTGGCCGCCCAACCCGATCTGGCACCGTGCCGCCTCGCGCTGATCGGCCATTCGGTGGGCGCGGGCGCCGCCCTGCTGGTGGCGTCGCGGCGGACCGACGTGGCGGCGGTGATCAGCCTGTCGGCCTTCGACCACCCCGAGCGTGTCATGCGCGGCATGCTGGCACGCCTGCGCCTCCCCTACCGGCCGCTGGGCTGGCTGGTGTGCCGCTACGTGGAATGGGTGATCGGCCACCGTTTCGACGCCATCGCCCCCGTCACCACCATCGCCGCCATCCCCTGTCCGGTGCTGATCGGCCACGGTGCCGAGGACAAGGTGGTGCCGAGCGCATGCGCCGCCGCCATCCATGCCCGCGCCGCCGGCAACGCCCGGCTGGTCATCCTGGAGGGAACCAGCCACGAGCGCCCGGCCAGCTTCGAGACTCTGGCCCGGCTGGTGGCGGACTTCCTGATGGCGGCGTGCGAAAAAGGAGCCCGGAGGCGGGGGGAAACACCTCCGGGCAGAGCGTCGAGGCATGAGCGTATTCGACCGGACCACCATGACGCGCCGGCCCGCGCCCCGTCATTGACGTTGCGCAAGCGGCGCGGTTGTCAAAGCGACCGCACGGGGCGGCCCGGCGTCAGCACCTCGGCCGCCCGCGCGATGGCGGGGGCGTCGATACCGTAGGCGCGGTAGAGGTCGGCGATGGTGCCGGTCTGGCCGAAGCGTTCCACCCCCAGCGCCCGGGTGCGGTGGCCGCGCACCGAGCCCAGCCAGCTGAGCGCGGCCGGGTGGCCGTCGATGACGGTGACCAGCCCGCAATGGGGCGGCAGCCCGGCCAGCAGCCGTTCCGCGTGGGAGGCGGCATCGGCCGCCCCGTCCTCGCGCGCCCGCTGGGCGGCGGTCCAGCCGGCATGCAGGCGGTCGGCCGAAGTCACCGCAAGCAGGCCGATGTCGCGCCGGGCCTCGGCCAGCAGGCCCACCGCCTCGATGGCCTCGGGCGCCACCGCGCCGGTGAAGGCGATGACCACCTGGGCGTTGGGGCCGGGAGGGCGCAGCCAATAGGCCCCGGCGACAATGTCGGCGCGCTGGGATCTCGCTCAAGCTCCGCAGCGGCTGCTCCTGCGGGCGCGACGACAGGCGCAGATAGACCGATCCGCCCTTGCCGTCGGCCAGCCAGGTGGCGGGGTCGGGGCGGTCGCCGCCGTGGCGCTGCATGTGCTCCAGCGACCAGCGCAGGATCACCGCCAGTTCGTCCACGAAGGCCGGCTCGAACGCGGCGAGGCCGTCCTGGGCCATGCCCACCAGCGGCGTGCCGATGGACTGATGCGCCCCGCCCTCGGGCGCCAGGGCCAGGCCGGCGGGCGTCGCCACCAGCAGGAAGCGGGCATCCTGGTAGCAGGCATAGTTGAGCGCGTCGGCGCCGCGATAGATGAACGGGTCGTACAGCGTGCCGATGGGCAGCAGCCTTTCGCCGAACAGCGAATGGGACAGCCCCAGCGCCGACAGCAGGGTGAACAGGTTGTTCTCGGCGATGCCCAGTTCCACGTGCTGGCCGGCCGGCGACATTTCCCAGGCGAAGGTCGAGGGGATGCGCTCCTGCCGGAACACGTCGGCGTTCAGTTCGGTGGAGAACACGCCGCGCCGGTTGACCCAGGCGCCGAGGTTGGTGGACACGGTGACGTCGGGCGAGGTGGTGACGATGCGGTCGGCCAGGGCGCCACCGCTACGCCCCAATTCATTGAGGATCAGGCCGAAACCCGCCTGGGTGGACAGCACCCGCTGCTCGGGCGCCGCCAGGGCGGCGGGCACCGGGATGGCGGGAGAATCCAGCCGGCGGTGGCCATCGCGGGCGAAGGGAACCTGGTCGAGGAACCGTTGCAGGCGCCCGGATTCCACCGGCAGTCCCTCGAAACGGTCCCATTCGTGGCCGGGGCGGATGGCGTGAGCGGCGCGCAACGTCTCCATCTGCTCGGGCGTCATCAGGCCGGCATGGTTGTCCTTGTGCCCGGCCAGCGGCAGGCCGTAGCCCTTGACCGTATAGGCGATGAAGCACACCGGCCGGTCATGGCTGCGGGCCTGGGCGAACGCTTCCAGCAGCGTGGGCAGGTCGTGGCCGCCCAGATTGCCCATCAGTTCGGCCAGCTCGGCATCGGAACGCCACGCGATCAGTTGCGCCGCCGGGCCGTTGCCCAGATCAGCCAGCAGATGCTTGCGCCACGCCGCGCCGCCCTGGAAGGTGAGCGCCGAATAGAGCTGGTTGGGGCAGCGGTCGATCCAGTCGCGCAGGTGCTCGCCGCCCGGCTCGGCGAAGGCGGCGCGCATGAGCCGCCCGTGCTTGAGCACCACCACCTCCCAGCCGAAGGCGCGGAACATGCCTTCCAACCGGTCGCGCAGGCCCTCGTGCACCACCGCGTCCAGGCTCTGGCGGTTGTAGTCGATCACCCACCAGGTGTTGCGCAGGCCGTGCTTCCAGCCTTCCAGCAGCGCCTCGGAGACGTTGCCCTCGTCCATCTCGGCATCGCCCGCCAGCGCGATCATGCGTCCCTCGGGCCGGCCGGTTCCCCAGCCCTTGGCACGCAGGTAGTCCTGCACCAGCGCGGCGAAAACGGTCTGCGCCACCCCCATGCCCACCGAGCCGGTGGAGAAGTCCACGTCGTCGTGGTCCTTGGTGCGCGAGGGGTAGGATTGCGCCCCGCCAAAGCCGCGATAGCGCTTGAGCGCGTCCAGCTCCTGATGGCCCAGCAGGTATTGGATGGCATGGAAGGCCGGCGAGGCGTGCGGCTTCACCGCTACCCGGTCCTCGGGGTTGAGGGCGCTGAAGTAGAGCGCGGTCATGATGGTGGCCATGGAAGCCGACGAGGCCTGGTGACCGCCCACCTTCAGCCCGTCCTCGTTGGGCCGCATGTGGTTGGCGTGATGGATCATCCACGAGGCCAGCCAGAGCACCTTGCGCTCAAGGGCGGGCAGGCAGGCGAGGCGGTCGTCGGCCGGGTGGTCGAGGGTGGCGAGGGTGTCCATGGCGGCGCCTTTTGGTGCAAAATTTCCAACACCGCCCAGTCTAGCACCGACGTTCCGGCAGAGGGTTGCGAAGGCAAGCACCTTGCCGTAACGTTTTGGCATCTTCTGCCAACTTATCGGCACTCCGAGGTGATTTATGCCAAATACCGCCATGGATGCCATCGACCGCCGCATCCTGACCGAGCTTCAGCGCAACGGGCGCATCTCCAACGCCGACCTGGCCCAGGCGGTGGGGCTGTCGCCCTCGCCCTGCCTGCGCCGGGTCAAGGCGCTGGAGGAGGCCGGCACCATCCGCACCTATGTGGCCCTGCTGGACCCCGAGGCGGTGGGTCTGCCGGTGAGCGTGTTCGTGCACGTCACCCTGGAGCGTCAGGTGGAGGAACGCCTGGACGCCTTCGAGGTCGCCATCACGCGCCGCCCCGAGGTGCTGGAATGCTATCTGATGACCGGCGAGGCCGATTACCTGCTGCGGGTGGTGGTGCCCGACCTGGGCGCCTACGAGCGCTTCCTCAAGGATCATCTGACCCGGATTCCCGGCGTCGCCAGCATCAAGTCCAGCTTCGCGCTCAAGCAGGTGCGCTACAACACCGCCTTGCCGCTGGAGCGCTGAGCCCGCATCATGCGGCCATGACTACGCTTCCCGACCTGCAGGACTACGTCCGGCGCATCCTCACCTCGGCGGTGTACGAGGTGGCGGAGGAAACTCCCCTCGACCGCATGACCCAGCTGTCCGCCCGCCTGGGCGTGGACGTGCTGCTCAAGCGCGAGGATCTGCAGCCCGTCTTCTCGTTCAAGATCAGGGGCGCCCACAACCGCATCGCCGCCCTCGCCGCCGAGGAGCGCGCCCGCGGCGTCATCTGCGCCTCGGCCGGCAACCATGCCCAGGGCGTTGCCTTGTCGGCGGCGCGGCTGGACACCCGCGCCGTCATCGTCATGCCCACCACCACCCCCAGCATCAAGGTGCGCGCGGTGGAGCGCCTGGGCGGCGAGGTGGTGCTGCACGGCGACGGTTTCGACGCCGCCCGCGCCCATGCCTCCGCGTTGGCCGAGCGCGACGGCCTGGTCTTTGTCCATCCCTTCGACGACGCCGACGTCATCGCCGGCCAGGGCACCATCGCCATGGAATTGCTGCGCCAGCAGCCCGGCGCGATGGGCGCCGTCTACGTGCCCATCGGCGGCGGCGGACTGGCGGCCGGCGTGGCCGCCTATGTCAAGTTCCTGCGCCCCGACATCAAGGTGATCGGCGTCGAACCCGAGGACGCCGCCAGCATGCAGGCCGCCATTGCCGCCGGCAAGCCGGTGGATCTGGGCCCGGTGGGCATCTTCGCCGACGGCGTCGCCGTGCGCCAGGTGGGCGCCGAAACCTTCCGCCTGTGCAACGCCCTGCTGGACGGCATCGTCACCGTCACCACCGACCAGATCTGCGCCGCCATCAAGGATATCTTCGACGACACCCGCGCCATCGCCGAACCGGCCGGCGCCCTGGCCCTGGCCGGCCTGCGCCACCACGTGGAGACGGGCGCGGCGCCGCAAGGGCCGCTGATCGCGGTCAATTCCGGCGCCAACATCAATTTCGACCGCCTGCGCCACGTGGCCGAGCGGTCCGAGATCGGCGAGCGGGGCGAGGCGCTGCTGGCGGTCACCATCCCCGAGCGGCCGGGCAGCTACCGCACCTTCATCCGGCTGCTGGGCGGCCGCGCCATCACCGAGTTCAACTACCGCACTGCCCACGGCCAGGCCGCCCGCATCTTCGTCGGCGTCAAGCTGGCCCAGGGCGACCGCGAGAAGCGGCAGATCATCGACCTGCTGGCCCGCGCCGGCCACGAGGTGGTGGACATGACCGACAATGAGGTCGCCAAGCTGCACGTGCGCTACATGGTGGGTGGCCGCGCCGCCGACCTGAAGGACGAACTGGTCTACCGCTTCCAGTTCCCCGAGCGGCCGGGCGCCCTGCTGAACTTCCTGGAGGGGCTGCGCCCCGACTGGAACATTTCGCTGTTCCATTACCGCAACCATGGCGCCGATTACGGCCGCGTGCTGGTGGGCATCCAGGTGCCCCAGGCGGACCGGCCGTTGTTCCATGACTTCCTGGAGGCGTTGGGCTATTCCCACTGGGACGAGACCGCCAACCCCGCCTACCGCCTGTTCCTGGACAGCGGCCCAGCCTGAAAGACATGCCCATGACCACCGTGGCCACCCACAGCGGCACCTTCCATGCCGATGACTGCTTCGCCTTCGCCATCCTGAGGGCCGCCCTGGGCGGCGCCGTCACCTTGGTGCGCTCGCGCGAGCAGGCGGTGCTGGAGGCCGCCGCGGTGGTGTTCGACGTGGGCGGCACCTGCGATCCGGCCGCCGGCCGCTACGACCACCACATGCGCGACCGCCCCCTGCGCCCCAGCGGCGAGCCGTTCAGCTCGGCCGGGCTGGTGTGGCGTGATTACGGCCCGCGCGCGGTTCGCGCCCTGCTGCCCGCCGTCACGGAAACCGAGGCGGCGCAGGTGGTCGAGCGGGTGGATGGCGGCCTGATCCGCGACATCGACCTGATGGACAACGGCGCCATGACGCCGACGCCCGGCCACTTCTCCACCGTGCTGGAGGCGTTCAACCCCACCTTCGCCGAGGAGGAGGGCGACGAGGACGCCGCCTTCGCCGAGGCGGCGGAACTGGCCGGCCGCGTGCTGGCCCGCGCCGTCGCCCGCGCCCACGCCGCCGTGCTGGCCGCCGAGACGGTGGCCGAGGCGGCGCGGACCGCCGAGGATCCGCGCATCCTGGTGCTGGAGCGCCGGGTGCCGTGGGAGGACGCGGTGTTCGACCTGAGCCTGGGGCAGGCGCTCTACGTGGTCCGCCCGGCCGGCAAGCAATGGACGGTCAGCGCGGTGCCGCCCGAGCGCACCTCGTTCGCCCAGCGCAAGCCGCTGCCGGAAGCCTGGGGCGGCCTGCGCGACGGCGATTTCGCGGCGGCCACCGGCGTGGCCGATGCCACCTTCTGCCACCCCGCCCGCTTCGTCTGCGGCGCCATCAGCCGCGAGGGCGCGGTGACGCTGGCCAAGCTGGCCGCCGGGTGAGTCACGCTTCCGGCGAGCGGCTCTCATCGTTGGCAGACCGGCGGATCAGCGCCCGCCCGACCAGGAAGAGGCCGAACAGGACGGCCAGCGTCGGCACGGTGAAGGCCGACGCCATCAGGATCATGTTCCAGCCGCCCTTGGCATCGACGATGAAGATGCCGGCACACAGTCCGCTGGCCGCCATGCCGATGATGGCCAGCACCGCCAGCAGCCAGCCGCCGACGCCGAGCAGAAAGCGCAGCGCCGCCATCAGGCCGTCGTCCCGGTGCGATGGAACAGGTTCCAGGTGTCCAGCGGCACCATACGGCCATCGGGCACCGCCACGTGCACGCACGACCGCTTGACCGCCCCCAGGTCGAAACTGAAGCGATCGAGGAACTGCGCGATGACGACGCGGAACACCCGGTCATAGGTCAGCTTCTCCGGCGCCGCCACCTTGGGCAGGCAGCACAGCAGCTCGCCGAGCGTGGCGGCGCAGGATTCTGCCGGCGGCCGACAGCGACAGCACCGCCATGGCCCTTTCCCTAAGCCCCGGGACCGCGTCGAAGGTCAGTGTGTTGGGTACCGCCGACAGCAGGATGTCGCGTGGAAACAAGCCGGTAACCGGCACCATGCGGGGACCGTCGCGCAGGCCATAGGCGATGGCGATGCTTTCCGGGCTACAGGGCAGCGGGATGACGTCCTGGGCCCCGAACAGCCCCGAATCGATCACCCGACGGCGGATGTCCGACACCAGCATGCGGCGATCCTTGTCCACTGGACCGCGCCCGGCCGCCTGGGCCGGCTGCAAGGTCACACCGCGCACGCAGCGCCATTCCAAGGCGTGCCGCAGGATGTCGCCGATCTCGTCGTCATTGACGCCCTTCCGCACCACCGCCACCAGGGTGGTGGAGATATTATGCCGCTCCAGGGCTTCGAGGGCACGGCGGCGGATGCCGCTCAGGTCGCGGCCCCGCAAGCGGTGCAGCACCTCGGGCCGCAGCGAATCGAATTGCAGGTAGACCTCGAAGCCCGGCATCAATCTGGCCAGCCGGGCGACGAAATCCCGGTCCTCGGCCAACCGCACGCCGTTGGTGTTGAGCATGACGTGGCGGATGGGCCGCGCCTTGGCGGCACGCAGGATGTCGAGAATCTGCGGATGCTCGCAGGGCTCGCCGCCGCTGATCTGGACTAGGTCGGGACGCCCGCCCTCGCTGGCCACCACCTGATCCAGCATCGCCTCGACCTCGGCCAGCGGGCGATGGCCGCCATGGGGGTCGAACCGGCGAAGCACACCGGACAGCCCAGTGAACACGCATCGGTGACTTCCACCAGCGCCAGGCAGGAATGCTGTTCATGATCCGGGCACAAGCCGCAATCCCATGGACAGCCCTTGTCCACCTCGGTGTGGAAGCGGGCCGGCAGGTCGCCCGGCTTGATGAAGTCGCGGCACAGGCGCCAGTAATCGTAGTCGGACGAGATCTGGGTACGCTGGGCGCCGTGCTCGGGGCAGCGCTTCAGGTGCCAGACGGCACCGCCTTCGGCCACCACCTTGGCCGGCACCAGCGCCAGGCATTCCTCGCACAGCGCCGTGGTGGCGCCCAGATACAGCCAGGGCCTAGGCTCGGGCATGGATTTTCTCCCGCAGCAGCACGGCGCCGAGGCCATAGGCCATCAGCGCCAGGCAGCCGAAATGGAACAGGTTGAACGGGCCCGCCACGGTGGGATAGGGCTTGAGGAATTCCCAGGCGAAGCGTTGCCCGCCATACCACAGGACGAACAGGGCGAAGCCATGCCGGCGCGCCACCCCGGAGCCCCCGGCGAGGGCATGCAGAAACCAGCCCAGGAAGGCCAGCATGGCCACGGATTCGTAGGCCTGGACGGGATGGCGGGGCACGCCGTCACCGAAATCCCAGCCCCAGGGCAGGGCGGTGGGCGTGCCATAGGTGTAGTCGTCCAATCCGGACAACAGGCAGCCGACCCGGCCGATGGCGATGCCCGCCGCCATGGGCGCCACGAAACCCAGGCCGGTGGAGCCGCTCAAGCGGTTGAGGCGCTTGTAGGCCTCGACCGCGACGATGCCGCCCAGCAATCCGCCCAGGACGCTCTTGCCCTCGCCCATGCCGGCCAGCACGGTGTTGGCGCTGCCGAGCAGCAGCGCGCCGACCAAGGCGCCGAGGGCGGCGGCGGCGAAATACCACGGCCGGCCGGCCAGATTGAAACCCGACCCGGCATCCCAACGACGGCGCACGGCGTAGCCGATCAAGGCCGCCATCCCCCAAGCGGCCAGATCGAATAGCGTGTGAATGGTCACATCCCCCTCCCTGACGTTCAGGAGAGTACAGAGGCGGCGGCGAATATCAACCGTTCCGAGATTTCCCCGCCCCTTGCTCTTTGCTCCGGGAAGCTCTTAATCTTCCGGCCATGACCACGCCCTCCGCCCGCGCCGTCCTTGCCATCGGCGATTTCCGCTATTTCCTCGGCACCCGTTTCCTGTCCGCCATCGCGCTGCAAATGGTCAGCGTGGCGGTGGGCTGGCAGGTCTATGACCTGACTGGCGACCCGCTGCATCTGGGCCTGGTGGGACTGGTGCAGTTCCTGCCCGCCTTCGCCTGCGCCTTGCCGGCCGGCCACGTGGCCGACCGCTTCGACCGCCGCCGGGTGCTGATGGGCTGCCTGGGGGTGGAGCTGCTGTGCCTGCTGGCGCTGCTGGGATTGGCGCTGATGCAGTCGCCGCCGCTGGAAGCGCTGCTGGCGGTGCTGGCGGTCATGGGCGCCACCCGCGCCTTCATGCAGCCGGCCAGCCAGTCGCTGGTGCCCCATCTGGTGCCGCGCGAGATGTTTCCCCGCGCGGTGGCCTGGGCGTCGTCGTCGTTCCAGACGGCGGTGATCGCCGGCCCCGCCCTGGGCGGCGCGCTGTACGTCTTCGGCGTCGCCACCGTCTATTCCGCCGCCGCCGCCATGATAACGCTGGCACTGGCTTCGATAACCCGGATCAAGACCCGCCTGATGTTCCATGCCGCCGTGGAAACCGGCCTGACCGGCCTGCTGGCCGGCGTGCGCTACGTCCTCCAGCGCAAGGACATCCTGGGCGCGGTGTCGCTGGACCTGTTCGCCGTGCTGCTGGGCGGCGCCACCGCCCTGCTGCCCATCTATGCCCGCGACATCCTGCACGTGGGGCCGATGGGCCTGGGCGTGCTGCGCAGCGCCCCGGCGGCGGGGGCGGCGGTGATGGCGTTCTGGCTGGCCCACCATCCGCTGGAGCGCAATGCCGGCGCCAGGATGTTCCTGGCGGTGGGGGTGTTCGGCCTGGCCACCCTGGTGTTCGGCCTATCCACCAATTTCTGGCTGTCGCTGGGCGCCCTGGCGGTGCTGGGCTGCGCCGACATGATCAGCGTGGTGGTGCGCCAGACCCTGGTGCAGGCGCGCACCCCAGACGAGATGCGCGGCCGCGTCAGCGCCGTCAATTTCGTCTTCATCGGCGCCAGCAACGAACTGGGTGAGTTCGAATCCGGCCTGACCGCCGCCTGGTTCGGCACCGTGCCCGCCGTGATCGTCGGCGGCCTGGGTACCCTGGCGGTAGCGGCGCTGTGGGCGTGGAAGTTCCCCGCCCTGCGCAAGGTCGACCGGCTGACCTGATCCGAACGTCCCGCCCCCTGCCCTCAGGCCACCAGCATCCAGTCCCCATAGGGACCGCCGTGGCCCACGTCGCCCACGCTGGCGCTTTGCGAGATGGAGGCCGACTGGCTGGCGTCGCCGCCGCCCGAGGACGATGCCGATTGCTGGATGTCGGCGCTCTGGTTGACACTGCCATTGCCGCTGACCGAGGCGTTCTGGTCGATATTGGCGTCCTGGCTGACCCGTCCGCCGCCACTGCTGGCCGCCTGCTGATCGATGCTGGCGTCCTGGTTCACGCTGCCGCCCCTGCTGGAGGCGGATTGGTCGATCGTGGCGTTCTGGTCGATATCGCCGCGCCCCTTGGTCATGGCCGACTGATCCACGTCGGCGCTCTGGTCGATGTCGCCACGCCCCTTGGTCACGGCGGATTGGTCCACACTGGCGTCCTGGTCCACGTCGCCGCCCCGGCTGGCGGCGTTCTGCTCGATGGCGGCCTGCTGGTCGATGTCGCCTCCCTGGTTCTGGCCGGGATGGCCCAGGCCGAAATCCAGCGCGCCGCGCACGGCCGGCCCAGCATGCCCGCTGTCGCTGCCGGTGGCCTGGGCGATCTGCTCGATGGCGGCGTTCTGGGTGATGTCCCCACCCACCGCGCGCTGAAGGATGTCGGCGATCTGGTTCACGTCGCCCCCGCCGATGGCGATCTGTATGATCTGGGCGGTCTGGATGATGTCGCCCTGGCTGGGCGCCGGATGGGACCGGCCGGCATCGGCACCGATGTCGCGCAGCAGCCCGGCATTCTGGGTGATGCTGGCATCCTGGCTCAGCCCCACCACGGCCGCCGCCTTGGCCGCCGCCGAGCCCGAACCGGCGAACCCGGCCGCCGCGCTGTCCTCGGCCGGCTGGGACTGATCGATCCAGACCCGGGTCTGGCCATCCTCGCCGCCGACGATCTCGACCCGTTCGGCGCCGTCGAACTCCAGCGCCACCTTGCCGTCGAAGACCAGTTGGCCGTTCTCTTCCCGCACCAGACCGGCATCATCCAGGATGCGGACGGTATCATCGCCATCGCCCATGCCGAAGATGAAGCGGCCGCCGCTGGTCTCGGCCAGCAGCCCGGCATCCAGGGTGACCGAGCTGCTCTGGCCCGGCATGTCCTGGATGCCTTCCAGCCCGCCGGCATTGGCGATGGAAAAGCTGAAGGGCTGGTCGCCCTGCAGCACGGCCACGTCGATGCCGTTGCCGCCCTCGACCCGGTCCGACCCGTCGGTGAAGATGAGGTCGTTGCCGGTGCCGCCCGACAGCCGGTCGTCGCCACCCTGGCCCATAAGCACATCATTGCCGCCCAGGCCAAAGATGCGGTCGTCGCCGGCGCCGCCGGAAAGCAGGTCCGTCGCCGGCGTTCCCGAAAATCGTGCCATTCCACTCTCCCCACTTGTTGTCGGCCCGTGCACGGCCGGAAGCGGCAAGAATCGTCCATCCCGGACTGCCGCAGCAGCCGGGCAAGCAGGCATCCCACTTCCTCACGGCGGCGTTTGGCGACGGCGAAAAACAATTCTATCGGCGCAATGCGGAAGGGGCATTGGGGCTATGCCCTGTGGGCAGGGGCGGCACGGCCCCGGGCACCTTCGGCTCATGCACGGTTTGAACGCCACCCGCGCGCGCTTGCGGCTTTGCCGCATAGGCGGTTTGGACTACCATCCTACGGGTAGAAGACCTGCCCATTGGAAGTCAATCATGCGAAAGGCCCTGGGCGTCGTCCTGGCCGCCTTGCTGGCCAGCATCAGCCCCGCCGCCCCCGCCGCCGAACCGGGGGCGCCCCTCATCATCGCCCACGTCGCCCCCACCAGCGGGCGCTTCGCCCTGCATGCCGAAAGCGACCGGCGCGGCGCCGAGATGGCCATCGACGAGGCCAACCGCGCCGGAGGCGTGCTCGGCCGGGAAATCGTGCTGGTGTCGCGCGACCCCTCGTCGGACCCCGCCCAGGCCGCCCGCGTGGCCGAGGAACTAATCACCCAGACCCGCGTGGGTTTCCTGGTGGGCGCCATCAATTCCGGCGTGGCCGCCAGCATGTCGGCGGTGTGCCAGAAATACGGCGTCATCTTCATCAACACCAACTCGTCGTCGCCCTCGGAAGCGGTGGAAAGCGCCCACCGCACCAAGTTCGTCTTCGACGCCAACGCCGCCAATTTCAACCGCTCGCTGCTGAAGTTCGCCCTGGCTTCGCGCAAGTCCAAACGCGTCCTGCTGCTGACCGAGGACGACGTGTGGGGCCGCAGCAGCGCCGCCGCCTCGCGCGCCTATATCGCCGAATACGGCGGCACGGTGGCGGGCGAGGTCGTCGCCCCCGAAGCCCTGCCCGATCCCGCCCGCGTGCTGGAACAGGTCGCCGCCATCCCGGCCGACGTGGTGGCCGCCAACATCAGCGGAGACAACCAGATCAAGCTGTTCGCCCAGATGGACCCCAGGATATTCGATCGCCAGGCCTGGGTAGTGGGCGAGGTGGACTGGGAGGAACTCTACCCCGCGCCGGGCACCCCGCGCCCGCTGTTCGGCACCACCTGGGCGTGGAACCTGGATACGCCGGGAAGCGCCGAGTTCGTCGCCCGCTACCGCGAGCGCTATGGCCGGACCACCATCGCCTATCCCGGCGACGTCACCCATTCGGCCTATCTGGCGACCAAGGCGCTGCTGGATGCCATCCGCCGCGCCGGCACCACCGACAATCACGCGGTCATCGCCAGGCTCGAGGCCTATCGGGCGACGGCGGCGGAACGCATGCAGCATGACGGCGCGGCCATGGACCCGGTCAGCCACCACCTGCAACAGAGCACCTACATCGCCACCTGGCGCCCCAACCCGGCGGCGCCCGAGCGCGGCATCCAGATTCTGGGCCGCATCACCCCGGATCAGGCACATTACGAAAAGGAGCGGGAGGCACGGCTGGAAACCCTGGCCGACACCCCGCATTACGCGCCGTGAGCCCGAGCCGCTTCGGCCTGATCTCGCGCATCGCCCTGCTGGTGGTCGCCATCGAGATCGCCGCCTTCAGCGCGCTGGGCTGGTTCTACATCAGCCGCTTCAGCGCCGCCGCCGAGGACCGCGTGCGCTCGCGCCTGCACATGGTCGGGCAGATGGTCAGCCGCAACGAACTGGCGGTCAGTGCCATCGCCAGCCGCGGCATGGTGGGCGACCTGGTGGGCGCCCCCTACCTGAACGGCATGGTGATCGGCGGCAGCGGCCGCGTCATCGTCTCCACCGAGCCCGCGCTGCTGGGCCGGCCGGCCGCCGCCATCCCCGGCTTCGACGCGGAATGGCTGGCCGAGTCCGCCCCCGACCACCAGATCGTCGCCGGTGCCGGCACGCTGACCAGCATCACCCATGTCCATGGCGGTGTCGGCGGCGCCCCCGTCTATGCCGCCGCCCTCACCATCAGCACCGCTGAACTGGAGGCGCAGAAGCAGTCCATCGCCCTGCGGGGCTGGCTGGTTTCGGCCCTGTTCGTGCTGTTCAGCTCGGCGGCCATCATCCTGGTGGCTCAGCGCCTGATCACCCGCCGGGTGGACACCTCGCTGGCGGTGCTGAAGCGGGTGGAGGGCGGGGCGCTGAATGCCCGCATTCCGGTTCCCTACGACGACGAACTGGGCCAGTTGCAGTACGGCATCAACTCCATGACCAGCACGGTGGGAGCGCTGCTGAACCAGCACCGCCGCAACGAGGAGGAGATCAGCACCATCCTGGACGCCATCGCCGACGGCGTGATCGCCGTGGGCACCGACGGCAACGTGCTCCGCTGCAATCCCAGCGCCGCCGCCATCCTGGGCCAGGGAGACCACGCCCGCATCCAGGGCCCCATCGCCGATTTGCTGCCGGAACTGCCGCTCGGGCAGGAGCAGCCATGGTGGCGCGCGCCGGACAGCCTGACCGCGTCGGGGCGCATCCACTTCCAGCGGCCCGGACCGGGCGGCACCCGGCGCTCCATCGAGCCTGGGCCACGGCCCCATCCGCGACCCCGACGGCACGGTGATCGGCGCCGTGCTGGTGGTGCAGGACGTCACCGCCCGCCTCCGCGCCGAACAGGGACTGCGCGACGCGGTGGAGCGGCTGACGGTGTCCAATTCCGAGCCTGGAGCGCTTCGCCTACGTGGCCTCGCACGATTTGCAGGAGCCGCTGCGCACCATCACCTCGTTCACCCAGCTGCTGGAACGCCGGCTGGGCGACACGCTGCCGGCCGAGGATCAGGAGAATTTCGGCTTCGTGGTAGCCGCCGCCAAGCGCATGAGCCTGCTGATCAGCGACCTGCTGGCCTATTCCCGCGTCAACGCCCGCGGCATCCCCTTCGGCCCCGTGCCGCTGGAACGGGCCTGCACCGCGGCCATGGACAACCTGCGCGAAACCATCGTCGAAACCGGGGCGGAGGTCCTGGTCGGCCCCCTGCCCGAGGTTACCGGCGACAGCGTGCAGCTGATGCAGGTGTTCCAGAACCTGATCGGCAATTCCATCAAGTTCCGCCGCCCCGACATCCCCCCGCGCGTGGACGTTTCGGCCAAACGGCTGGACGGCGAGTGGATCGTCACCGTGGCCGACAACGGTATCGGCGTCGCCGACACCAACCAGGACATCTTCGAGATCTTCCGCCGCCTGCACGCCGCCGGCAGCTTCCCGGGCAGCGGCGTCGGCCTGGCCATCTGCAAGCGCATCATCCAGCGCCATGGCGGCCGCATCTGGTTCGACAGCCGGCCCGGGGAAGGCGCGGCCTTCCACTTCAGCCTGCCAGCGGAGGGCTGAGCCCGCCGGAACTTACAGGCAGCGAGCGGCGATGGCGCCCAGGTGGCGGTGATCGGTGCCGCAGCAGCCGCCCAGCACGCTCAGCCGAGGCAGCCGGAGCCGCATCTCCTGGTACTGGCCGGCCAGTTCCCCGGGATCGCCGGCATCCAGCTCGGTGGATTCGTCCAGTTCGGCATGACTCTTGGTGGAGGCGTTGGCACGGACGCCGACGATCCGCCCCAGGGCTGGCCGCGAAGCGTCGAGCACATGCGAGAAATGGGTCGGGTGGGCGCAGTTGACCATGAAATAGGCCGCGCCCTGGCCAGTGGCGGCGTCCACCCGCTCGATGGCGTCCAGCAGCGGCTCGCCGGAGGCCAGGCCGCCATCGGTCTCCACCGTGAACGCCACCACTGCCGGCACGCCGGCCGCCTGGGCGGCCCGGACGATGCCCATGGCCTCCTCGGCATAATTGATGGTGACGGCGCTGACCATGTCCACCCCCGCCCCGGCGAAGGCCTCGATCTGCTCGGCGTGATAGGCCTGGGCTTGGTCGGGCGCCATCCGCTCTTCTACCCGGTAGCCGTCGCCGCGCGGTCCCACCACGCCATTGACCAGTACCGGAATCTCGGCGGCGAACGCGTCACGCAGTTGGCCGCTCCAGGCTACGGCCCGGCGGTTGATGTCCGCCACGTCCGCCCGCGGATAGCCCAGCCTCACCGCCCAGTCGGCATTGGCCCGCCAGGTAGGGGTGTCGAGCACGAAGCCGGCGCCGTGCTCCGCCGCGATCCGCAGGTAGCCTTCGAAATAACGCCGCAGCTGGGCGCGCCCGGCCTCATCGTCCAGCAGGGGAAAGGCGGCGAAGCATGGCAGGTCGCGCCCCTCGTGGAACACCAAGGTGGTTTCCAGTCCGCCATCGGTCAGGAACGGGGTGTCGGAGAGGTGGGGAAGCGCCGCGCGGGAAGCCGACATGGAATTGTGTCCGTCTGCATGAACCGGGGGATGCCCAAGTCATATCGCCGCCGGACGGCCGCCTTTAAACCGCGCCGACGGTAATCGCGGCGCGACGCTCCCAAGGGGCTATGTCACCTCGGCGCGCGATGGACGCGGCTGGACGGCCCCATCATTATTCCCATCATTAATCCCGTGTGCCGGCCTTGCCCTGGCGCGCCGCCCGGTCTAGCGTGGGCGCCAACAGCCAACCCAAGGGGCGAGCATGCGCATTCAGAACGGCAGCACCGTGACGCTGCAATACACCGTCACCTCCGAAGACGGCGAGCTGATCGACCCCGGAGCCGAGCCCATGGTTTACCTGCATGGCGACCCGGACGGCCTGTTCCCCAAACTGCAAGCGGCGTTGGACGGCAAGGGGCTGAACGAGACCATCACCGCCACGCTTGAAGCCGACGACGCGTTCGGCCCCTACGACCGCAGTCTGGTGCGCATGGAACATCGCGCGCGCTTCGACTTCGAGATCGAACTGGGCACGCAGTTGGAAGGAGCCGACGACCAAGGCAACCCCATCGCCTTCGTGGTCAAGGAAATCGACGGCGACCGCATCACCCTGGACGCCAACCACCCCCTGGCCGGCCTGACCCTGGTCTTCACCTGCACGGTGGCGGAAATCCAGCCGGCGGCGTGACGGGCAGGGCAATCCGGCATCACCGACAAAGCCCGCGCGATCCGTGAACGCGACAGGGGCACACGCCTGGACGGCAAACTCCCGCTTATCCCGATCGGGCTGGCCTGGCGCCGGGCAGATCCCCCTTCCCCCCAACCCCGATCCGCGCTATAAACCTCGGCTCTCGCATACGCCGAGACCCGCGCAGCCGTAGCTCAGCTGGATAGAGCGCTGCCCTCCGAAGGCAGAGGTCGTAGGTTCGAATCCTACCGGTTGCGCCATTTTCCGCTCAAAATTCGCACCAAAACAACGCGTTACGCTCCGTAATGCGTCGTTTTCCACACGCGTTTGCGCACGTTCCCAGGAAGCTCAACGATACCTCTACCTTCCTCGGGCCGCGCTCTCTCCAGCTAAAAATGCACAAAACTATGCACAAACTGGTGCAGAAAAAAAGTGCGTCCGCATTTTGACTTGAGAGCCGACTGTATGGCATCGTCTACTCATTAGTTAATCAAAAGAGTTTAGCAATGAACAGGCGAAACCATACTAAGGTCATCAAAGGAGTTAGCCTCTACACAAGGGACAACTCCAAGAGCGGAATCTGGTACTATTATTTTCTCATCAACGGCAAGCAGATACGACGCAGTACGTCTCACTGCGACCTCGACGAAGCGAAGATTGAGGCAATAGCCGCCTACAAGGCGGCAAAGACCTCTCCAGAGACCTTCATTGTCAAGCCCACCTCCTTTGAAACGGTGGCCCGACGCTGGCTTAAGCAGTTTGAGCACGCCAAGGACTATGCGAGGAAGGATTTGGTGATCCGTCGCTTCCTCCTGCCGTTCTTCCGCGACAAGGCGAACGTGAAGGATATTGCCGCCCTACGGCAGCAGCACATCAACGACTACCTCCTGTGGAGGCGGAACTACTACGTCGATGGACCGGGTGCGCAAACCCCCGAGAAGTTCACCTATATGCGGGCCGGGAAAGTGGTGAAGGCCAAACGAACGACCTTCGGCACACCCAAGAACACAACCCTGAACCGAGAGAACAACGTCCTCCGCCAGATCATCACCTTCGCACGTGAGGAGGGGCGGATTGCCGCGACAACTATCCTGAAAGTGGCTACGCAAAGTGATGATGGCGAGAGACGCCCGGAATTCAGCTACGAACAGGTCCAAACGATTCGGCGGGTGGCGCGGCAACGCGTCGCTGATGCACCAAAGGGACGGCGCACTCGCGAACGGCAGCAGCTTGCCTATTACGTAGAACTGCTCAGTTGGACTGGGATGCGACCGGCTGAGGCGTTGTCACTGACGTGGCGGGATATCGACGTCACAAACCGGAAAATCTACCTGCGGCGTGGCAAGACCGACCAGCGCATCATCCCAATGCTGTTCCAGGAACTCGTATGCCTGCTCAACGAAATGCGTGCAGCGCGCCAATCTGAACTGGAGAATAACGGGGAGGAGTGGAACGAGACGGAGGCTCTCTTCGTCCATCCCGATGGTCGTCGGATAATCGCTTTCGCCACTAGTTTGGCAAACCTCATCAAAGCCTGCGATTTCCCCAAGCCGGAAGGGGCGGAAGACTACTCAGCTTATTCGTTCCGGCATTCGCTGGCGACCGAACTCGCCAATCAGGGGATGCCCGATGGCTTGTTGGTGAAACTGCTGGGAACCAGCCGTGAAATGCTGGATGCCCATTACGACCACAGTGATGCCAATGACGCTCTGGCGTGGGCGGACCGGCAGCGGAAGAGCCTGCCCGAGCCCGATGGAGACACGCCACGCTGCAATCCCGGCGCAGGAAAGCCCTTGGTGCTGGTTGATCCGAAATCGAGCGACCTCCGCATCACCCTGGCAAGGGCCTGAATGAGAGCAGGTGTAACGAAAGTCCTTTTGTGGGGTTTCGTTACACTGGCCCGCCCGGTCTCTCTGTGTTGGATGGGCCTCACCAGGCGTCGTAATAGCGGTCGGGGGCCACGTAGGCGCGGTACAGGTCGCTGCTGCACGAGGTGCGGTTCAGGAAGGGCCGGTTCACCATCGCGTTGGCGTGGTAGCAGTCCACGTAAGCACGATACCGGCCTGCCACTTCAACGCACCGCTGCACATCAACCTCACCATAGCTGATGCGGCGGAGAGCCTCTTCCGCTCGGACAATTTCCTCCTTCACGTCGCGGAGGAAGATTTCGCGCGACCGATGCTCGACCCAACCATCGTCCGCTGTGTCATAGCTGCGCTGGTAGACCTCCCGGATGAGAGCGTTGGCGTGCGCCACCAGTTGTTGGCGCAAGCCGTCGCACTGACGGTTTCGGTCTTTCAGGGCAATGGCACGATCTTGCTGGCGTTGCTGTTCGGCATTAGCCGGTGCGGCACGTCCTTCGTCCCAACCGTACATATCTGCCCAGGCTGTCATACCGGCCACCTTTGAAGGAGACTCGCGGGGGATTCCCCTGAGGGAGCAGGCATGATTCACTGTGGCTCCACAGATATGGGGGAGCCGATGTGGAATGCGCTCAAGATCAGGGAAGACCTGTCGGCCGGTGATTTGCGGCAGTTGGCACGCAAGGAGGGCAATCGCCGGACAGCGATGCGGATGCTGGCGATCGCCAACGCGCTGGAGGGGATGTCGCGGGCCGAGGCAGCGCGGGTGGTGGGTATGGATCGCCAAGCGTTGCGGGATGCCGTGGTCCGCTACAACGCCGAAGGCGTGGCCGGGCTGTACGACAGACCCAAGCCGGGCCGAAAGTGCTTTCTGACCGAGGGCCAGCAGGCGGCGCTGAAAGCGTTGGTGCTGCGTGGTCCCGACCCCGAGAAGGATGGCATTTCCCGCTACACCGTCGCCGACATTTGCCGCCTGGTCGAGGAGCGCTTCGGCGTGCGTTACGCTGAGCCACCGATGGGACGATTGCTGAAGCGCCTGGGGCTGTCGCGTCAAAAGGCGCGGCCGGTTCATCCCAAGACCGACCGGATCGCCCAGGAGCGGTTCAAAAAGGGGGCCTGAAGCGGGCGCTGCGGGAGGCGAAGCTGGCCCACCCCGGCAAGCGGCTGCAACTGTGGTTCCAGGACGAGGCCCGCTTCGGCAACAAGGGCCGCGTCACCCACCGCTGGTACGAGCGCGGCCAGCGCCCGCCCGGCCTGTGCGACCGCCGCTTTACCTGGGCCTACATCTACGCTGCCGTCCGTCCAGCCACCGGCGACGACTTCACCTTGGTGATGCCGACAGTCTCCACCGAAGCCATGTCCATTTTCCTGGAGGGCTTCAGCGCCAGTCTGCCGACGGACGTCCACGCGGTGCTCGTCCTCGACCAGGCCGGATGGCACGGAGCCAACGCGCTGCGCATCCCCGACAACATAACGCTCGTGCCGCTGCCGCCCTATTCGCCGGAGTTGAACCCCGTCGAGCGGGTATGGCTGCATCTGCGCGAACGCTACCTGTCGCACCGCCTCCTTGATGATTACGAGGCCATCGCCGATGCCTGCTGTACCGCCTGGAACGCCCTTACCAGCAACCGCGACACCCTCCGTTCCCTCACGGAGTTTCCCTGGTTGCAGCAGGTCATTTCATAGGGCGAACGGTATCACTGGCGCGGCCCAAAGAGCTGTGGCAATGAGCATAACGCCGGGCCTCATCTCGGCTCCGTGTTCCTGGCTCCAGCAGCCTTTCAACGGCGGACAGGAGCAATAGAGCAGCGGTCTGCGTGGGGCCACCTTCCTTGTCGGCCCTCTCCACCCGAGTGAGCGCGAATTCAATGGCCGCCCTGCCGTGCCGGTCCACCAATTCACGGGCTGACTGCTCAATGGCGGCAAGGTCGGTCATTGAACGGCGTCCCGGATGCGGATGATGGTCGCACGGGACACTCCGTGGTCACGGGCAATCTGGGAAATGGTGACGCCTTCACCAAGCGCGGTGCGGATGGATTCCACGGAACCATCATTGGTGACCTTGGGGCGTCCAAGCCGCTTTCCTTCGACCCTGGCTCGGGCCAATCCCGCCTGGGTGCGTTCTACCAGGAAGTCTCGCTCGATTTCGGCCACCGCTGCGAGGGTCGAAAGCACGAGCTTGCCCGCCGATGAGGTCAGGTCCAAATCGCCAAGCTGGAGCACGCGGACCGAACAACCGGCCTGCTCTAAGGCACGCACCGATCCGAGGATGTCCACGGCATCGCGACCAAGCCGATCCAGCTTGCTGACGATCAGCCGTTTCGGCTTCCTGGTCCGGCTGATGGTGTCCATCAGTTTGGCGAACTCCGGGCGCTCCATCGCGGGGACCTTGCCGCTGATGGTGTCGGCAAAGATGGCATCAGCCTCGTAGCCTGCCCGTTCAATCTCCAGCAACTGGTTCTCGGTCGTCTGACCCGACGTGGAAACTCGGGCGTAGATGAACGTGTGCATTCCGGACACCCTGTTCAAAATAGGTGTTCAGAATATCACGTGTTCAAAAGTTGCCAACCCTATTTTTGGACACCTCATTTGCGCGGATGGACGACCTGTTCGGAAACGGTCGTTTTTGGGCATTGTGGAGGGACGGATTTTTGAATGAAGAAGTGACGAATGCCAAATATCAGGGCACTCAAACTTTCCGTGCTTTAGTCACTAGAAATAAAAATAAATGTCATTGGTATTTTTCCATTGACATTTGCGGTCCATATGCAGTAAAACCTGCCCATCCTGATCGAGGCATTGGCCTCCGGGACGGATGCGGAGCGCCAAACCCAAACTCTGTATCCAGATCGTCGAGCCTAACGGCTGGCGCACGCCCGAGATGTTTCGGCGTGTTTTGGGTAAATCTAAATGACTAAAAAGGAAATGACGGCCGCCGAGGGCGTGGCCGAGGACTTTGTTGGTGGTGGCGCCAATGCGCAGGGTGCGGCAACGCCGTCCCTGGCGGAACGGGTCAAGCACCTTATCGAGGGCACGAAGACGCATCGGGCTGCCGTCGACGTTGCGATGGCAGCCATCATCAAAAACAAGGCCGACACCGACAATCAGTATGCCGTCATCACGGGTCAGGTGGTCGAGGCTGTCGCTCTGTTCCAAGCGGACCCCGAGGCAGCGGATAAGTTTTTCCAGCAAAAGAAGGTCAAGTGCCGCAGGGACACGGCCAACGTAGTCCAATACCTGACGGCCAAGTGCTTGATGGGGAATGGTCGGGGAGGCGGTCCCATTTCCAAGATTGCGACCGTTGCGGCGGGAATGGGAACTGATGCCAGCACTTCGGCTGTTGAGCGCATCAACCTGCTGGGTGGTTTCGCCAAGGCTTACGAGCACTTCAAGCCGAAGAATCCCCAAGCAGCCGACGACAACGAGAAGTTCGTTGGCGCGGAGCTTGTTATTCGCCTTCGGGATGGTTCGGCGGCAATCCTCCCCGTATCGCCCAATGAGTTGGTGCGGCTGGGCACCAGGAAGATGGTCACTTGGCTTCCGGCCGACGACAACACCAACGTGGCGGATGTCTCTGGCAATGACGGGGAGGACGCGTGATGTCCCTTTCCGCCAATGACAGCATCCCGATGGCTCCCATTGCGGAGGGAGCCATCACCCCCGCCGACAGCCTCATCATCCACAGCTATATTGAGGGCTACCGGCGCAGCCTTCTTCCGCTCCACCACATCAGCCCGCTGAACCATAGCGGTGGGAAAGGGAAATCGGCAGAACGGTTGGCGCGGCTTGCGTCTGTTCCACAGGGTGGTGCCTTCATCGACGCGAACTGCGGTGGGTGCGCGATCCCGTTGACCTACGCACGAGATGCAGGCGAACACGCGTCAAGTATCACCTTCCAAATGAGGGACACCAATCCTCTGCTCATCAACTTCTGGCGCTGCCTGCGGGATGATCCGGCCAAGGTCGTCGGGGCTATCCGGGGATTGGTCGAGCCGATGTGGTCCACTCCCGACCAGTTATTCGCCAAACTCATCGAAATCCTTACGGCGAACAAAAAGGGCCTCGTGGACGACAAATACGGCGTCGCAGCGGCCTATTACATCCATTCCATCATCAGCCACCCGATGGGCCAGTTCAAACTGTTGCCTGGAGGGCGGGCGAAGGGGAAGACCGAGGATTTCCTTGATAGCTATGCGTTGCGCCTGGGCGAACTCTTCCGCTGGTCGGCGCTTATCCAGGGCTGGGATTTCCAGGTGCGGGATTTTCGTGCCACCTTTCAGGAAGCCATTGGCCTCGGCGAAAAGGCATTCATCCTGAGTGACCCGCCCTATGAGGGCACGGGCCGAAGCTCCTATGCCGTCGAGTTTGGAGCCTACGAGCACGACGAACTTGCGGTTCTGGTGCGAAAAGCCAATGGGGCAAACGTCAGGGTGATGGTCACCTTGAACTGGTCGGAAACCAACGCGCAAAGGTACAGCGGGCTGACGCAGTTCTATCGGACTCAGGACTGGGGGACCAGGGGTAAGAGCAGAAAGGGGCGGCCCGGTGAGGAAATGGTGATCCTCAGTTACGACATCCCTCATCTGGATTTCTTCCGTCAGCAGATGGGCTGGCTGACCGCTGAGGAAATCCGCGCGCGGCAAAACACCAACGACAATACCGCGTTCGAGTCAGTGGCGTGAAGGTTCTGGCCGCAAGCACGCCTTGCGGATCATCGCCGGAGCAGGCCGTCAGAGACTATCTCAATGCTGCGGGCCTCGTGCCCGCAGCATTGGTTCCGCTGAAATCCGGCAGCGCCGAATGCCAACACCTGCTGGACGTGTCCGGACTGCCGTTCAGTCCCGATCCACGGGCACACACAGGTGCTTCACCCCAAACCGCCTCGCCAAGGTCTTGAGTTCGCCGTCCAATTCCGTCTCGGTAACCAGCAACACATCCACGTCGGCCTCGGGGCGGATATCTTGGGCTTTCAGAACGGCCCTGTACTTCACGCACTGATAAACGCCACGCAACAGATCAAACCAGTCGGATGTGCGTGATTTGACTTCTATGCCAAGCGTCTTGGTGGAGCCGTAATAGACCACATCGACGCGATCTCCAGACAGAAGATCAACCTCGGTTTCCGCTCGTGGGTCTTTGAGTTGCGGGGCAACCTGACCGGGATTGGCTTGCACCCACAGCCGCAAATCCCGATGGGGTTTGCCTTCACCGCCTCGGCCACGGGCCAATCCGTCTTTTTCCGTTCCCTTTGCCTCCAGCGGCTCGATGACCATCTTTTTGCGATAGAGACGGCGGTAAAGGGCGGGCCATCCTTTGTAGGCGTATACCTCTTCGGCAGCCTTCTCACAAAAGTGCTGCCATAACTCCGGGTATTTGGTCGGCGCGTCCTTCTCGGCCAACTTCTTTTCGCCAAATCGTGGGGCCATATAGTATCCAGCACCAGAGCCGGGTAGGAGGGTATCGCTCCGAACCAAAAGGACATTCAGCAAGGGAGTGGCGGCGTCCTCCTCAAGCAAACGATTCATCAGTTCGCCTGCGGGTTTTCCCAACCTCGTCGTGAAGATGGAAGACAAGTGATACTCATCCTCCAGTCGTTTCCGGACCTCACTGTAGGTGATCCGGCGGCGTTCCAGTGCTGCGGCCATCAGCCAGCGGGTCATCGGCTCGACGGCGCACGCAAGAAGGTTTTCATCCGTCGCTGCGATCACTTGAGATGAGTGTGTCATCGTTGCCCCCTTTGTTCCTTATGATCGCATCAGACTGCTTGCTTCACAAGCAAAGGTGATTAGTGCGCGACAGCCTCTTTCCAGCGTCAGTGACGGACGGAGGTTCTACAAGTCGGTGGGCTGGATGAATATGATCGCCACACTGGCTCCCACCCATCCCCGTGTGTGGCATTCCTGACCGGGATCACCGCCACACACTGTTCGTCACCAACGGCTTGCGTGAACGCTTGGGCGATGAACGGCGGCACCACCTTGTCCCCCAGGCCCACGAGATGCTGCTGGGGTAGTCCCTTCAGCCGACTGGCAATATCCTTCGGGTTTAGCGATTCCCGCATCGGCGAGACACCGTGGTAGCGGTTGACCGCCTCGTGGTCCAGGTTGCCCGCAACCGTGCGCAGACTGACGACATCGGCCCGGCGTGCGGCCAACAGGGCGGCGATGGCTCCGCCGCCGGAATAGCCGACGAGGTGGATTTGCTGTCCGGGGCGGATCAGGCGGTCGATGGCAAGGGAAGTGGCCCGCACCACCTCGTCCGCAAACCGCTTGTTTGTCCAGTACGCTTCGGAGCAGGACGGCGACCACGCATACTGGCAGGGGCGTGCGAGGTAGACCACGTTGGGCGAGGTGTCCAGCGCCGCCAACCGCAGGCCCACGGGATTACGCGGCGTCGGGTCGGTGGACGGCAAGGAGGAGGACACCCACGCCAGCCCATCGCCCTCGATGTAGACCACGACGGGCTGGGCCGGATCGGGGTCCCGGACGAAGGCGGCCAGGGCGAAGGGCTGACCGGCCACGGTAATGGGCTGCAATCCGCCTTGCCGGGCTATATCGGCGGCGGTATCCAGCCGTGCTTCCCGTCCCACGCAGGCAGCCAGGACCAGCAACGAGAAAAGGGCAAGGTGGGCGCGCGTCATCTTCACCCCATAGCAAAAGGCCGCCTCCCGCGAGAGGCGGCCCAATCACAAAAACGATCCAGGATCAGAAGTCCAGGCGAACCTGCAAGGTGCCGTTGTGGCCCACATAGCCGTCCTTGAGTTCGGCATCGTAGTTGGCCGAAACGCTGACCTGATCGGCGGTGGCGACGGTCAGGCCAACACCCAGCACGGCGCTGTCCTGCGCCGGCTTCGCGCCGGTGGTGGTGAAGGACGAACCACCCGCCGAGAACCGCGCGGTCTGGTTCGGCGCATCGTCGCGGAACTCGTGGAACCACGTCGCCCGCCCTTCGGGGATGATGCGGTTGGTGCCGCTCTGGAAGGTGTGGGCGAGCTTGACACCCAGGCCGCTGCGCAGAGAGGTGTTGGTCTGCTCCTCCACCGACAGGTTGGCACCCGGTGCCCCGGTTTCCTCGTAGGCGTCCTGCTTCAGCAGGCTGTAGGCCAGCGAGGCATTGGGCGTCACCACCGTCTTGCCGAAAGCCAGCGGATAGCCACCAGCGATTTGAGCGGTGTACTGGTCACCCTCGTAATCGCCCTTGGCCTCGGCTCCCAGGAAGCCGATGGCGCGGGTGCTGTCGTACTGGTGACGGCCATAGACCAGGGCGGCATCCACGTACCAGGGCGAGCCGGTGTAGTTGGCGTACAGGGTGCCCTGATAGCTGTCGATGTCAACGCCGCTGCCAGAGGAATTGTCCTTGGCATCAACGTTGGTGCGGGCGTAAGAGAACGCAGCACCGATCCGCAGCGGAGCCGCAACCTGGACATCGCCGCCGACCGCCAAGCCGCCGGTGGAGGCGTCAAAGCCATCCTGCCCCTTGCGCTGATCCTGGCTGCCGCTGAAACCCAAGCCCTGAATCCACAGACCCAGGCCACGCAGGCTGTCGCCAGTGGCAACACCCGTCGCCCCGCCCGCCTGAGCGGTACGCACCTCGGCGGCACGGGCGTTGACGGTGTTGATGTTGGCGGTGGTGGCCGCCGCTGACCCCGAGGTAGTGGCGGCGGCGACGCTGGCGCTGGGGGCCAGTTGCTTGACCGCGCGATCCACCTCGGCCTGCGTCGACAGGCTGGAAATGGCCGCGATCAGGTTCTGCACGCCCGGCGCATTGGAAGAGGCGATGGAGGTCAGGGCGGTGGCAGCCCCCTTCGCCTCGGGAGTGCTCACCAGAGTGGCGATTTCCTTCTTGGTGGCGACGAGATACACATCCTTTCCGTCCTGGCCCAGGCTGGCGTCGTCGCCCCGGAGAACTTTCCAGGTCACCAGGGCGCTGTTCTGCGCGGTGACCTGCCCCACCGTGGTGGCGGAAACATCACTGCCGTCGATGAGGATGTAGCGCGCACCGTCCGAAATAGTGATGCCGTTGACCACCGGCACCACCGTGGTGCCATCGGCCAGAGTCACCGCCCCCGTGGCCTTGAGGACGCCGAGATTGTAGCTGCCCGCGCCGCTGGTATTGCCATCGCCCAGAATGGTGGTCTTGATGACGCTGCCCGACGTGGTGACGAAATCGCCTGCGGCGGAACCGGGACCGGCCTGCATCTTGGCGACCGTCCGCCCCAGGTCCAGGGTGCCACCATCGATCTTGAGATTGCCGCTGATGACCTGACCAGGATCGGCGAGGGTGGCACCGGGGCAGCCATCGCCGGAGCAAATCACCAGTGTCGCACCGCTGTTCACAGTGGTCTGGCCGACGTAGTAGTCGTTGCTGTCCAGATGGGTGGTGCCGCTGTTGAAGTTGACGGCTTTCAGGCCATTGGTGGCCGATCCCCAGTCGGCGGCGATGATGGACGTGCCGCTGTTCTGGGCATTGGTGTAGAACAAGGCGTTCTGGTTGACGTTGACCGTGCCGATGTTGTCTCCGCCAGAGGCGGTGACCGTGGCGAAGTTCATCGTGCCCGCGACATTCAGCGTTCCATCAGCAGCAAAGTCCGCCGAGGAGGCCGCCGGTGATCCCGTGTAGTTGGTGGCCCCGGTGGTGGTGATGTCGATATCCGCCGCGTGCGCGACACCGGCCAGCAACACAAGCGTGGATGTGCCGCCGAGTAGAATCTTTTTGAGCACGTGTGATCCCCCTTCGGTGGATGGTGACCGGAAGTGCGCCTGACAGATACCTACAGGGCCGCAATATCAACAAAATGCCCACAAGTGCTCGTATCAGCCTATTGCGCTTGTCCGGATATAAGCTTCTGCACCTTTCATTATGTTTCCAAGCACACGCGAAAGCCTTTCCGGCCATAACTTTGCGGCGATTTCACACCTACGCTAGTTTGCGTGGCGGATTTGTCACACTTGCCGCGCACGGACACTGAATATGCTTTGCACGCCTTGCCATTCACCTCTATGGCGTGTATGAGCTTTGGTGCATTTCCTTCGGTTTTCTGGCAACGATGATCCACGCTGGCACGTCCCGTCAGGGCGGCGGCAGTGGAGAAAGCCGGACAGGACGGGGAGCGATGAAGCAGGCCAAGGTGTTGACGGAGCGCGAGTTCAAACGGGTTCTGGCCGCCGTCACCAAGATGAAGTACGCCGCCCGCAACCGGGCCGCGCTGATGCTGAGCCACTATGCCGGAATGCGGGTGGGAGAAATCGCCGCCCTGACGGTCGGGGACATCCTGGATGGCCGGGGCGAGGTGAAGGAGCAAGTTCTGCTCCGCGCCGCCATCACCAAGTCGGGTGAAGCCCGCGTGGTCTTCGTGGGCGATAAGCTGCGGCGGGAACTGGCCGACTACATCGCCACGCTGGACGGTTACCGGAAACGCCCCAATGCCCCGCTACTGATGACGCAGAAACACACTGCGTTCACCCCCAACTCTCTGTGCCAGCTATTCGGCCACATCTACGCCCTGGCCGGAATTGACGGAGCCAGCAGCCACAGCGGGCGACGGTGGTTCATCACCCGGCTGGCCCATTCGGGCGTGTCGGCCAAGGTCATTATGACGCTGGCCGGGCACAAGCACCTGAGCACGACGCAACGCTACATCGACGTGAATGACGAGATGCTGCGAGCGGCGGTCAGGCGGTTGTGATCAGAACAAAGCCCGTCAGTGGGTGCGCTGGCGCGCGGACATAGAGAAAACCGCACGTTGGCGGAGAGGGGCCTTTGGCGCCCTGCCAATGGGAGGCTGATGAATTGGGAATCCGGCGGGCTGGGGCGTGGTCGGCGTCGGCGCAGCCGCCGTGCGGCAAGCCGTAAGCCGGGCGAACCACGGCCCTGTCCGCTGATCGGTGGGGTGCGCCAGCACACCGCCGTCCATTCCCATCACTGATCCCGTGGAATCACCGGACGCCGCCCCTGGCGGCATCCGCTGGCCGAAACAACTGCCTCGGGCGGGAGCAAGCCCACCCGGCCAGTTGCTCCGGCCCTTTCCTTTCCAAGCTGATGTCAGAAGAAATACCCCCTATTTCTAAGGGTCGGCTATTTCTGACTGAACTGCTTTTTTCTTACAATATTTTGACTTCACGGCAATGTGCACAGTAAAATCGTTCTACACTGATAAATAACAGCGAAACTATTTTAGGAGAAGTTATGGAGGTATTTTATTCAGCGAACGAACCAGGGGCAGGGAAATCCACTTCGGCACGGGAGCACATTTGCTCCACCCCTGGCCTTTATGTTTACGCAGCGCCGCGAATTGAGCTTTTGCGCGAGTTGATGGACGAGTTCATTGAGGCCCGAGGTGGCGGGCACACGCCGGTCATTCGGGTTACGCACTCGGCAGCGGATGAAAACGCGGCCCCCATCGGGACCGCTATCGCGGCAGCAATGGCCGACCTCGCCGACAGCCCTCACGCGGTGTTGTTCATTACCCATCAGGCGCTGGCCTTGGTTGATTGGTCTCGCCCAGAACTGAACGCCCACCGTTGGCATCTGGTTTGCGACGAGGTGCCGGATATCTGGACCTCTGGTTGCTTCCGCCTCACCGCTTCGCACGAGAGGCTGCGCGGCCTGTTCAAGACCGAACCGCTGGCGATGGAGGATGGCTCCACCTCACCGGACTGGGTAAGGGTGACACTCACCACCGAGGGCCACCGTATTCGTGAAACCCGAGAAGACGCCCTCAGCCAGACAATGGCCTCGCTTTGGGGATTGATGGCCGACAAGCGCACCTGTGTGGGCAAGGCAACCTTTTTTGACCGGTTGGCAAAGGGTGCCGAGCGCACCTCTCTGGTGCTCGGCAGCACCCTCAATGCCGACCTCTTGGCTCCTTTCGCTTCCAGGTGGTTCCTGGCCGCGAACTTTACCTCCTATCTGCTTTACCGGATTTGGGCCAAACAGGGAGCGACTTTCGTGGAGCGCACCATCAAACCGCAGTCCACGCGCATCGTTCCCGTGGGGGAGCGAATGCGAATTTACTTTTTCTCGGAGCGCAACGCGTCCGACACCTTCTTCCGGGACCCAAGTGGCCCCCTGGGATTAGCGGCTGGTTGGATCAACGCGAACATCACCCAGCCGTTTTATTACTGCTTCAACGAGAGGCACCATATTGCTCTGATTGGCAACGGGGAGGGCTTGGCGCACAAGGTGACCCCGAAACTGGCAGGCACCAATGACCTGCGCCATTACACCTGCGCGGTCTGGCTGGCGGCGATGGTCCCTGCCGACCACGAAGTCCAGGTCATCAGCACCTTCGGCATCACCAAGCAAGGGGTGCTTCAAGACCGCGAACGGGAAGCCCTGTACCAGTTCGTGATGCGGAGCAACCTGCGTATTTTTGATTCCGTGGAACCGGTGGACGTCTACGTGTTCAGCCGCGCTCAAGCCGAAAGCCTGCAAGAAATGCTGGGCGGTGGCGAAATCCAGCACATTGACGTTGGCATAACCCAGACGCTCAAAGCGCAGCTTCGGCTCAACAAGGGTGGCCGAAAGCCGAAATACGCCTCGGAAGAGGAGAGGAAAGAGGCCAAGCGGGATCAAAATCGCCTCTCGCAACAAAGGCGGCGGGAGCGGTTGGCAAAAGCTGCGTGAGCCAATTCTTCAAAGATAAATAAGAACATAACGACAACACAGGAGGCGCTCGTGATTTTTGAACCAACCACCCTGGCCGACAGGATTTACCGTTTCCTCGTGGGCAATGCCTTGATCCGCTCATCCGCCGAATACTCCCGGTGGATGGGGCGGTCTCGGACGTATCACAACACCCTGCGCCAGCAGCACCGCAGCCCATCGCCAGAGGCGTGGGCCAACCTTGCCACTGCTCTGGGCCACCTGATGGAAAGGCCGCTCCAGAGGAACACCAAGGCTGTCCTTGCAAACCTCATCGCGGACATCGGCAGGGAGGTGTGCCGATGAGGTTCCGTGACCTGTACGCCCCTCTGCGCGCTGGTGGCCTCGTCCAGAACCAGCGTGACTTGTCCCGGATGTGCGGCAAGGCGGAGAGCTACGTCAGCAGTCGTCAGTCACGCGGCGCTGATCCTTCTGACCACGCGCTGATGAACATTTATCTGGAACTGGATGCGCTCGATCAGGAGTTCCGGAACATCATTCTGACGGGGAAAAGCCTGACTGAGGCTGAGCAAAAGGCTGCCAGAATCACCTACTTCGTCCAGCAGGAGGTTTTTGAGGAGCTTCGTCGCCGCCGGAAAGGCGGTGGCAAATGACCCGCGACGATCACTTCCACCTCATCATCTTTGACCGCAAAGACCTCCACGACGAATGCGCCCACCTCTTTGCCGAATATGAGCAAGCCTCGCCATCACTGGTGGGCGAGCTTTGGGACCTGTGCGGGATGGAAGGCGTCTATGGGCGGACATTCGGGGATGTGTGGGCCGGTGCCCAGGGCTATGTGACCACCATCCTCACCGCTGACCGCCATATGGGATTGCTGGTGGTCGAAGACCGGCTGCTCGCCCACCTGCTGCTGGGTGACAACCGTCCGATCTTTCACCGCGAAGAAGGCGACTTTAACACCATCGCCAAGCATCTGGTCCGGATGTGGGCCATTCGGGAGAATGACCGCCTACACGGCCAAATGATGGACCTCTACGCGCTCGCATCCGTCCACTTCGGCGTCCACACCAAAGACGATTGGGATCAATTCTGGGCCGATAGCTGGAACTATCTCTCTGGCGGTGGTCATCCAGGAGAAGTGGAGGTGTGGCCGTGATCCTCTATCTCGTCTCCCATCAGCTTGTGGGGCAGCACCCGGCCATTGCCGACCTTGTTGCGGAAAGCGCAGGCATCCTCGGTGCGGAATGGAAGTATCCTGTCGGCCTGCTGGACCATCTGCGCCGCTACCACGGGATAATGGTGCGCGCCAACATCGCCGGGTTCCTGGCGGACTATTTCGCACGCCACATTATGGGCCAGCCCGGCACAACCCTCATCATCCTGCCACCACACCACCAGGGGCACGCCTATCTTGGCGTACTGAAAGGCGCAGGGGTATGGATGTGGGACGAAGAGCCGACCTTGGCGGCACTGCGCGACGAGATGCTGGAATGTTTCCTGGCCCGCGAGGTTATGGAACATATGGCTGCGGCCAAGTCCTCCGCATCTCTCCTGGAGAAAACATCCGGCTATGGCGGGCTGGAAAGCGCATCATCTCAGGTTTTAATGTCTTCTGAGCACTGGCGAGGTATGGAAATCAGTCTCTTCCGATGATGAAAAGATCGAGTTGACGGATTTGGGAATCGAGTTATTCGACAAAGTAGGCACTCAGACAGGAGACTACTATGTCGCTCTCCACCCTCAACTTCATCACCGCAAAGCGCCCCACTCCCAGCTACCGAGCCACCCCCGAGGAGCGTCGACGGCAGACGGCCCTGGAATCCATCCGCGTCCAGAAGCACCTGCTGGCGCGCGACCTCGGCGAACAGGTCGCTCCGCTCACCAAGACCATCCACGTGGCCGATGAAAACGGCGTCGTCCAGCAGAAGACCGTCGAGCGCAAGCCCGTGCGCTGGTACTGGCAGACCGCCACAGGCGGCTATGCCGTGGAGATGCAGTATGCCCGCTCACCGGTCCTGATCGGCGGCCCCGGCAAGTCGGTGATCGGTGCGGCTACGCTCCAGGAGGTGGGCAAGATGCTGGACCTGCTCGCCGAAGCCATCGGCAGGGGCGACCTGGACAAAGCCCTGGCGCAGGCCAGCGAAGGCGACAAGAAGCGCAGGCTCAGGAAAGCCGCCTGATTTGTGGTTCCGAGGAACCGGAGGGGATGTGGATGCCATTCCCTCCCTCAGCCCCAAAAAATCCCTGGAGAGAACGGTGGCCCGATGCGCTCTTGATGAGCTTGCACAAGCATTTCCGCTCAATGCGCTGATATTGCTTGCACTTTCCGCCTGCGGACCCACTCCGAAGGCAGAGGTCGTAGGTTCGAGATCCTACCGGTTGCGCCATTCCTCAAAACATCCGTCACATCCGCGCCCATGGAACTGGTCCGGCCCCCCCTGGCCTTGCGGATCGTTTCCTCCGGCATTTCGTCCCAAGCCGTCACCGATGGTCGCGGTTACACCATCCGGATGGTTGGCGGCGCGGCTGAGGATGCGCATGTGTTTGCGATGGGGCGGCCGCCGGGACGGCGGGCCCGCGCAACCGGCGGAGGGCAGCATGGATTCCGCGCTGGGCATGGTTCTGGTGTATGCCGTGATGGGTGTGGCAGCATGGACGCTGACCGTGTGGTGGCTGGGCGAGCCACGGGCGCGGCCGGCGCCCCGGGTGGCGGCGCGGCCCACGGATGCGGAGCCCCACACCCTGACCCTGCTGGGCCCCAGCGGGCGTCCCAATCCGTTGCGCTACGAGCGTTTCCCTTGCTATGCCGCCGCCCTGGCGCGGCAGCGGGAACTGGCGCGCCAGGGCCGGGCCAGCGTGGTCGTCCACGCCGACAGCGGCGAGGTGCGGCTGGACATGGCCGGGCTGCTGGAACCCTATGGCCGTATCAGTTTCTAAAGCGTCAATTTTCCCAACGGAAACCGTCGGAGGTCCACGGCCAGCCGCTATCATCGGCCGGATGGTCTTCAGCCGGTGCCGCCTCGGAGCGCACGCAGATGGGGTTGGCGGTGCCGGCACCGGCGGCGGTCAGGATGCGGTCGGCCAGGCTTTCCGGCGCCCTGGGCGGACGGCGCAGATGGACCTCGAGGCCGCGCATCTCGATCACCGCGTCGCGGGCGAAATCGGACTGGGTCAGCAGCAGGGCGACGGCCGCCACCTCGGCTTCGCTGAGCGGCCAGCTGTCCAGGTCGGAACCGTAGAAATCCAGCAGTTCGAGGAAGTCGTCGATCGTCAGGGTCATCGCCATGGCTCACCGGCCCGCAAGTCGTTGCCGTTGCGGCAGCGCCGCCACCTGACGATAGAAGATCACATCCAAGGCGCCAGATACAAAGGTTATATATACCACTAGAAGTATTTGACTTTCGTTTACGGTTGTAACGCCGTCGGCGTCTCCGCCAGGCCGCCGTCCACCCGCAGCAACAGCCGGTGCAGCCGGCTGTCGGCGATGCCCAGGGCGTGCAGGTGTTCCACCGTGCTGGCCAGGTAGTCGCGCGCCGGACCGCCGCTGCCGTGGCCCTGGCGGATCAGCCGCACCGCCTCGTCGAGCGGGCCTGACCAGTACTGGCGGTGGTCGCGGTCGCAGACGAAGGCATAGGCCGCCACCCGCCGCCCGTCATCCAGGCGCACCGGCACGAAGCGCGGGCGGTAGACGCCGGTGATCAGCTCGCGGGCATCCAGCGCCGCCTTCACCGCCGCCCACTCACCCGCCTCCACCCGCAGCGCCCGGCCCAGGCACGAACCGCCGCGATCCAGCCCCAGCACCAGGCCGGGCCGCTCGGGCGTGCCGCGATAGACCGTGGACAGGATGCACATGGCCCGATGCCAGCCGGCCAGGCGGGCGGGATGGGTTTCGGCGGGCGCGAAATCGGGGCGCCACATCAGCGACCCGTAGGCGAACACCCATGCACCATCGCCCGGTTGCCACCGGACGGCACAAGGTTTAGACGAAGGAAGACCGTGGTCGCCCAAGGATGCCGTCATGTCCGTCCGCCGAATCGTTGCCCTGTTCGCCGCCGCCCTGGTCGTCGCGGCCGCCGGCTACGGCATCTATTGGTTCCACGTGGCGGGGTCCTTGCGCAAGGGCCTGGAACGCTGGGCCGACCAGCGCCGGGCCGAGGGCTGGACCGTGGCCTGGGACGTCGTCGAGACCGGCGGCTTTCCGCTGCATCTGCGGCTGGACCTGGCCGCCCCCCGCGTGACCCATCCCACCGGCGCCAGCTGGCGCACCGACCGGCTGGTGGCCCATGCCGAGCCGTTCGACTGGACCCGGCTGCGGCTGGACGCGCCGGGCCTTCACCACCTGGCTTGGCCGGGCGGCGAGGCGACGGTGGAGGCGGCGACGGCCCAGGCCCAGGTCAATACCGACCGCCACGGCCGGCTGGAGGACGCCACCCTGCTGCTGTCGACCGTGACCGTGACCGGCGCCACGGCGGAACCGCTGCGTGCCGACGGCGTGGCCGTCACCTGGGACCCGCTGGTGACCGTCAACGCCACCCACACCACCCCCATCGCCCGCTTCTCCACCACCGTCCACGGCGTGACCCTGCCCGCCCTGCCCGGCCTGCCGTTGGACCGCGCCATCGGCCTGGTGGAGGTCACCGGCCATGTCCTGGGCGAGGTGCCGGCCGCCCCGCCAATCGAGGCCCTGGCGCGCTGGAGCGCTGATGGCGGCACGGTGGAACTGGACCATGTCAGCCTGGAATGGGCGCCCATGGCGCTGGAGGCCCAGGGCACCCTGGCGCTGGATCCCGCCGGCCAGCCCCTGGCCTCGCTGGCGGCCAAGGTGCGCGGCTTCGGCCCGCTGATGGACCGGCTGACCGAAGCCGGCACCGTACCCGCCGATACCGCCAACGCGGCCAAGATGGTGCTGAGCCTGATGGCGCGTCCCGATTCCAAGGGCCGCCCCGCCGTGCCGGTACCCATCAGCGTGCAGGACGGCGCCCTTTACCTGGGCCCGGCCCAGGTGGCGCGGATGCCGCCGGTGAATTGGCGGTGAATTGGCGGTGACGGCCGGCTCGGCCAATTTTATACTTCGCCCCGGCTCAACCAACGGAGTGGTCTGATGATCGCGGGCAGCAACGCGCCGGTGCAATCCTTCAATCCCCCCACCCGCGTGCTGATGGGGCCCGGCCCCTCGGACGTTCCCGCCCGCGTGCTGGCGGCCATGGGCCGCCCCACCATCGGCCATCTGGACCCTGCCTTCATCGGGCTGATGGACCAGATCAAGGGGCTGCTGCAATACGCCTTCCAGACCGAAAACACGCTGACCATGCCCATTTCCGGCCCCGGCTCGGCCGGCATGGAGGCCTGCTTCGTCAACCTGGTGGAACCGGGCGACACCGTTATCGTCTGCATCAATGGCGTGTTCGGCGGCCGCATGAAGGAGAACGTGGAGCGCTGCGGCGGCCGCGCCGTTCTGGTGGAGGACGCCTGGGGCACCCCGGTGGATCCGGCCAAGGTGGACGCGGCGCTGCAGGCCAATCCGGGCGCCAAGGCGGTGGCCTTCGTCCATGCCGAGACCTCCACCGGCGTCACCTCGGACGCCGCCGCCCTGTGCCGGCTGGCGCGCGAGCACGGCGCCCTGTCCATCGTCGACACGGTCACCGCCCTGGGCGGCATTCCGGTACGGGTGGACGAATGGGGCGCCGACGCGGTCTATTCCGGCACCCAGAAATGCCTGTCCTGCACCCCCCGGCCTGTCGCCGGTGACCTTCGGCGAACGCGCCGTCGAGGTGGTCAAGGCCCGCAAGGGCAAGAACCAGAGCTGGTTCCTGGATTTCAGCCTGCTGCTGGGCTATTGGGGCGGCGGCACCAAGCGTGCTTATCACCATACCGCCCCCATCAACGCCCTCTACGGCCTGCACGAAAGCCTAGTCATCCTGCACGAGGAAGGGCTGGAGGCCGCCTGGGCCCGCCACGCCAGGATGCACGACGCCCTCAAGGCGGGGCTGGAGGCCATGGGCCTGTCCTTCCTGGTGGCGCCGGCACACCGCCTGCCCCAGTTGAACCTGGTCACCGTACCGGCGGGCGTGGACGAGGCTGTGGTACGTGCCCGCCTGCTGGAGCGCTTCGGGCTGGAGATCGGCGCCGGCCTGGGCGTGCTGGCCGGCAAGGTGTGGCGCATCGGCCTGATGGGCGCCAGCGCCACCCCCACCCACGTGACCCTGTGCCTGACCGCGCTGGAAAGCGTGCTGGCCGAGATGGGCGCCCCCATCCAAGCAGGCGCCGCCCTGCCGGCGGCCGGCAAGGTGCTGTGGGGATAAGCCCCCTCCCCGGCCCCTCCCCCGCAAGGGGGGAGGGGGTGAAAAGGAAAGAGCCCCTCCCCCTTGCGGGGGAGGGTTGGGGGGGGGGCTACTTCAGAAACTCCACCATGGCCTTGTTGACCCGCGCGGGCTGTTCCAACTGCGGGAAGTGGTCCACGTCGTCCCACACCACCAGCTTGGCCTTGGGGTAATGGGCCTCCAGCCACGGCTTGACGCCCTTGTCGGCGGTGGTCTTGGCATAGAGGCCGAGCACCGGGAAGTCGAAGCGGGCCGGCGCCCACACGTCGGCATCAGTGAAATGGGCGAAGGTGCTGGAAACCACGTGCTGGTCGGCCTCGCGCACCTTGGCAAACAGCGGCTTGGCCTCGGCGGGCGGCACCTTGGGGGTGAAGCCCTTGAAGAATTGCTCCAGCACCAGACGGTAATCGGGCCCCTTCAGGCCGGCCACCATGTCGGTGAAGAACTTGTCCCGCTCGGCCTTGACCTTGGGATCGGCCGGCGGCTCCAGAATGGCGCCGTCCACGAACACTGCCTTGTCCACCTTGAGCACGCCGCGCCGGGCCACCGTGTGGATGACCGGCAGGCCCATGGAATGGCCCACCAGCGCCGCGTGGGTGAGGCCGGCATCCTTGGCCACCGCTTCCACCGCGCGGGCGTAGAGGGCGATGGTGTAGTCCACGTCGCGGGGCTTGCCGGAATCGCCGTGGCCGGGGAATCCAGCGCGATCACCCGGTGGCCCTTGGCCAGGGCCGGCACCTGGTGGCGCCAGAACGACTGGTCCAGGGTGAAGCCGTGGATCAGGATGACCGCCGGTGCGTCCGCCCTGCCCCAACTTTTGGTGTGGATCAGGAAGTCGTCCAGGCCAACGAAGCGGCTGTCGCCGTCCTTGGCGCCGTCCTTGGCGCCGTCCTTGGCGAAGGCGGCGGGAGCGGCCATCAGCAACAGCAGGAGCAGCAGCGGGCGGAACAGGCGCATAGTCAGGCCCCGATCATCTCGATGAACACACCGCAGGCTTCCGAAGGCGGAATGCGGATGGTGCCCTCGCGGTCACGGCTGAACTCCACCCGGTTGGCCTTGAGCACGGCGGCGGCGCGGTCGGTATCGGCGACGCGGACGGCCAGGGCCACCAGGGCCGGCGGCGGCGGCAGCTCGTCCAGCTCGGCCTCGGGGTGCAGCTGGGTCAGCTCCTCGGGCCGGGTCAGGTAGACTAGGCCGCGGCCGGTGTGCACGGTGACGGTGTCGTCGGTCAGCACCGCCGCGTGGGGGCCGAACAGCAGGTCCCAGGCCGGGGTCAAGGCCGGCGGCTCGTCCACGATGGCGGTGACCGAGGTGATGCCCACGGCGCCATTGGGATGCTCCAGCCATTGCGGATGGCGCTCGCGCTCGGCGGTGATGTGCTGGACCACGCGGGCGGGCACGCCGGGCGTCGCCTCCACCGGCAGCGGCAGCTCGGAATACATCAGCGTGGTGCCCTTGCCGTCATCCAGCTTGCGCGACAGCGAGCGCGCCATGGGCACCTCCAGCCCGGCGGCGCGCAGAGCCTCGGCGGTGGCGGCGCCGTTGGCCGAGCCGATGGAGATGCCGGCCAGACCGTCGCCGCGCGCGGCGAAGGCGCGTACCCGGTCGGCCTCGGCCCCCGCATCCTCGGCGGCCAGCAGTTCGATGTAATCCCCGGCGAACATGGCGCAGCGATTCGCCGTGCCCCATTCGGGGTGATGTCCCCTGGGAGTCAGCGCGAAGCCCAGCCGTTCGAACACGGTGGCGGCCTCCTCCAGATCACGCACGGCGATGACGGCGTGATCCAGGCCGGTGAGGTGATTGGCCATGCGATCCCCCTGCTGCTATGGAAGGCGACAGGGGACACCGGGAGCGGACGGGAGTCAACCGCCGAGGAATGAATTTAGAGGGTTGCGAAACCCTTAGAGCCGGATGCTTGCCGATCGAATCGCCTTGCGATCCGACCGGCAAGCTGAATCCGCCTCTTCTCAATGAGTTAGAGGGCGATTCAGACAACAGGTTGGGCGAGGCCGCGCCAACCTGTTGCCATCGCACTCTAGCGATCCTGCTTGGCGTCGATGATGGCGCGGCGGATGGCGCGGGTCTTGGTGAAACGTTTCTCCAGCACCTCGCCCTCGCCCCAGCGGATGGCCCGCTGCAACGCGGTTAGGTCCTCGGTAAAGCGCTGGATCACCTCCAGCACCGCTTCCTTGTTGTTGAGGAAGATGTCGCGCCACATGATCGGGTCCGACGCCGCGATACGGGTGAAGTCGCGGAAGCCCGAGGCCGAGAACTTGATCACCTCCTGCTGCATGTCGCCTTCCAGATCGTCGGCGGTGCCGACGATGGTATAGGCGATCAGGTGCGGCAGGTGCGAGGTGACGGCCAGCACACGGTCATGGTGGTTGGGGTCCATCTCCTCGACGGTGGAACCGACCGCTTCCCACAGCGCACGCACCTGGGCGGTGGCCTTGGGCTGGGTATGGGCCTGGGGGGTGAGGATGCACCAGCGGCCCTGGAACAGCTCGGCGAAGCCGGCGGCAGGGCCGGAGAACTCGGTGCCGGCGATGGGATGGCCGGGAACGAAATGGACGCCCTCCGGCAAGGCGGGCTCCACGTCGCGGATCACGGCGGTCTTCACCGAGCCCACATCGCTGACGATGGCGCCCGGCTTGAGATGGGGAGCAACGGCCAGGGCCACCGCCTCCATGGCGCCCACCGGGGTGCCCAGCACCACCAGGTCGGCGCCGGAAACGGCCTCGGCCGGATCGGTGAAGGCGCTGTCGGTGACCCCCAGTTCCAGCGCCACCCGGCAGGCTTCCGGGTCGGCATCCAGCGTCACCAGCCGCCTGGCAAGGCCGTGCTTGCGCACCGCGCGGGCCAGCGAGGAATTGATCAGGCCGATACCGACGAAGCAGATGGTTTCGAAAAGCGGAGCGGTCATGGGGCCATCATCCTTCCATGTCATCCCGAGCGGAGCGAGGGATCCCCTCATGGCGCAGTGCCGGACGGAGATCCCTCGTCGCCGACGCTCCTCGGGATGACACCCCGATACGTTACTTCCACTGGGCGAGGAAGTCGGCCAGGGCGGCGACCACCGCCTGGTTCTCCTCGCCGGTGCCGATGCTGATGCGCAGCCAGTCGCCCAGGCCGTAGCCGCCCATGGCGCGGACGATGATGCCGCGCGAGCGCAGGTAGGCGTCGGCGGAGACGGCATCCTTGCCGGCTTCCTTGGGGAACTGCACCAGCACGAAATTGCCGACGCTGGGGGTCAGGGTCAGGCCGAGCTTCTTCAGTTCGGCGCTGGTCCAGCCCAGCCAGTAGTCGTTGTGGCCCTTGCACAGTTCCATGTAGGCAGCGTCCTCCAGCGCCGCCTCGCCCGCCGCCAGGGCGGCCGAGGACACGTTGAAGGGGTTGCGCACGCGGTTGAGCACGTCGGCGATCCCGGCCGGGCAATAGGCCCAGCCCAGGCGCAGGCCGCCCAGCGCGTAGATTTTCGAGAAGGTGCGGCACATCACCGTGTTGGCGCCCGCATCCACCAGTTCGATGCCGGGGGTGTAGTCGTTCTTGGAGACGAACTCGGCATAGGCGGCGTCGATGACCAGCAGGACGTCGTCGCGCAGGCCGGCGCGCAGGCGCTTGACCTCCTCGGCCGGCAGGTAGGTGCCGGTGGGATTGTTGGGATTGGCCAGGAAGACAATTTTCGTCTTGGGCGTGACGGCCTTCAGCAGGTTGTCCACGCTGGCGGTCAGGTCGGTTTCGGGCGCGGTCACCGGCACGGCGCCGCAGGCCTTGGCGGCGATGGCATACATCAGGAAGCCGTGCTGGGAATACAGCACCTCGTCGCCGGGACCGGCATAGGCGCGGCAGAGGATGCCCAGCAGGCTCGTCCGAGCCGGCGCCGCAGACGATGCGGCCGGGGTCCACACCCCAGCGGGCGCCCAGGGCCTTGCGCAGCCGGGTGGCGCCGCCGTCGGGATATCGGTGCATGTCGCCCGCCATGCCGGCCAGGGCGGCCAGGGCCTTGGGGCTTGGCCCCAGCGCGCCCTCGTTGGAGGACAGCTTGATCACCCGGGCCGCGCCATCGAGGGCGGACTCGCCGCCCACATAGGGCTTGATGTCCATGATGCCGGGACGGGGGGTGGGAGCGGTCATCGCACGGATACTCCTTGGGAGTTGGTCTTCTGACGAAACAGCGGGTGGAACGGCCGATCAGGCCGGCAACGGCACGGCGTAACCGCCGATCACCCGCACGTGGGTGATGGGGTCCTTGGCCTGCACCAGATCGGCCAGGCGCGGATCGGCGCCGGTGACGTAGCCGGCGACCTCGACCAAATGGCGCCATACGCCCTCGGAGCGATGGGTGGCCAGCATGGCGGCCAGATCCACGTTGGCGGCGGCGAAGGCTGCGCGCAAGCGGTCGCGGCTGATATCGGGAGCGGTTTCCACCGCGATCAAGGTGCGGTCGTCGCCGGTGGCCTCGGCGTCGCGGCAGGCAACCACGAAGGCCTCCAGCGGCTCCGAACGGCCGGCGGCGGCGTCCTGGGACAGCACGGGCAGGCGGGCCACCACGCGCGGCAGGTTGACGGCGTCGGCGGTCAGCGCCAGCCACCACGGCTCGGCATCGGCCACGCCGGGAAGCGGCACCACGCCCACGGTGGCCTGGCCGTCGGCCACCATGCGCACCACGTGGCCGGGCGTCAGGTGGACAATCTGCGGCCACACCACGCCGAAATGGTTGCGCGCCAGCTCGATGTAGCCGGCGCCGCGCTCGGGCTGGAACACGGCGATGGTGAAGGGCTGCTGCAGGCCCACTAGGGCACCCATGATCTCGCGCCAGATACGCACCAGCGCCGATTTGGGGAAGGAACCGGCGTGGCGGCCGACCAGGCGGCGCAGCACCTGGATTTCGCGCCCCGGACGCAGGGCGATGCCGCCCGGCGCCTTGGCCATGGCGATCTGCTCGACCAGGCCGGCCCGCTCCATCAGCAGGTCGTGCAACTTGTCGTCGATGCGGTCGATCTCGCGGCGCAGACGGTCGAGGGAGGCGCTGTCGGTGCTCATGATGCGGTTTTGAAGCTCTTCCAAAGGCGGCATAGGTGTAGTGCGTGTACCGCACGAAATCAAAGAAAACGTTGACAGCCCCCCTCCGCCCCCATAGCTAATCGTGTTCTTTCGTTGAGGAATGAACAGCGTTTCGCCATGACCGCCGCCCCGTCCACCGGACCAACCCCCAGCCACGATCCGCGGGGCCAGTTTGTCGAGCCTGGACCAGGGCGCGCCGATCCGCCTGGATTGCGGGGTCGAGCCTGGGGCCGGTCACCGTGGGCTACCAGACCTACGGCACGCTGAACGCCGACAAGTCCAACGCCATCCTGATCTGCCACGCCCTGACCGCCGACCAGTACGTGGCCGACCCCCATCCCATCACCGGCAAGCCGGGCTGGTGGAGCGATCTGGTGGGACCGGGCCGGTTGTTCGACACCGACCGCTATTTCCTGATCTGCTCGAACGTTCTGGGCGGCTGCATGGGCACCACCAGCCCCCAGGAGATCAACCCGGCCACCGGCAAGGCCTGGGGCCAGGATTTCCCCGTCATCACCATCGGCGACATGGTGAAGGTGCAGGCGGCCCTGGTGGATCATCTGGGCATCGACCAGCTGTTCTGCGTGGTGGGCGGTTCCATGGGCGGCATGCAGGTGCTGGAATGGTGCGCCTCGCGCCCCGAACGGGTGTTCGCCGCCATTCCCATCGCCACGGCGGCACGCCATTCGGCTCAGAACATCGCCTTCAACGAGGTGGGGCGACAGGCCATCATCGCCGACCCCGACTGGCGCGACGGCCGTTATATGGATTTCGGCACCAAGCCCAAGCGCGGGCTGGCGGTGGCGCGCATGGCCGCGCACATCACCTACCTGTCGGAACCGGCACTGCACCGCAAGTTCGGCCGCAACCTGCAAGGCGACCGCGACGCCTTCGAATACGGCTTCGGCGCCGAGTTCCAGGTGGAAAGCTATCTGCGCCACCAGGGCTCGACCTTCGTGGACCGTTTCGACGCCAATTCCTACCTCTACATCACCCGGGCCATGGACTATTTCGACCTGGCGGCGGAGCATGGCGGCCAGCTGGCCAACGCTTTCCGCGGCACCAAGACTAGGTTCTGCGTGGTGTCGTTCTCGTCGGACTGGCTGTTCCCCACGGTGGAAAGCCGCGCCGTGGTGCATGCGCTGAACGCGGTGGCCGCCAATGTCAGCTTCGTGGAAATCCAGTCGGACAAGGGCCACGACGCCTTCCTGCTGGACGAGCCCGAGTTCCACGCCACCCTGACCGGCTTCCTGGAGGCGGCGGCGGCGCGGCGCGGCTTGCCGGCGGCCAAGGACCGGGGGTGAGGCCATGATCGTTTCCAACGGCAACCTGCGCGTCGACCTGCGCCTCATCGCCGACATGGTGGAAACCGGGTCGCGCGTGCTCGACGTGGGCTGCGGCGACGGCACCCTGCTGGCCTGGCTGGGCAAGCACAAGGACGTGGACGGGCGCGGCATCGAACTGTCCATGGCGGGCGTGTCGGCGGCGGTGGCGCAGGGCCTGTCGGTGATCCAGGGCGACGCCGACACCGACCTGACCGACTATCCGGCCGGCGCCTTCGACACCGTGATCCTGAGCCAGACCCTGCAGGCGACGCGGGCGCCGCGCCAGGTGCTGTCCAACATGCTGCGCATCGGACGGCGGGCCATCGTGTCCTTCCCCAATTTCGGCCATTGGCGGGTGCGCGCCGCGCTCAGCCTCGGCGGCCGCATGCCGGTGACCGACACCCTGGCCTACGAGTGGTACGACACCCCCAACATCCACTTCTGCACCATCCGCGATTTCCTGGTGCTGTGCGGGGACCTGGGTGTGAATGTGGAGCGCGGCATCGCACTGGACCGCGACGGCGGCGTACTGTCCTTCTCCGGCCAGGGCATCTGGGCGAACCTGTTCGCCGCCCAGGGGCTGTTCGTGCTCAGCCGGGCGGGTTGAGCCGCACCCGCGAGAACCCCTGCGCCACCGGGACGTAGGCGCGGCGCTTGCGCTTTTCCTCCCGCAGGCCCGACGCGGCGTAGATCTGTTTGGTGGCTTCGACGATGTTCACCCCGGCGAAGCCTTCGAACCAGCGGCAGCCCAACTCCTCGATGGCCGGGGCCGAGCGCAACGCCATGCGCGAGGTGGTGGGCGGCAGGAACAGCGCGCCGCAGGTGGAGACCGGCGTGAACATGTTGTCGCGCAGCATGCGGGCCAGCTGGCCGGTGGTGTAGGGCCGGCCCTGGCCGAACGGCGTCCGTTCCAGCCGCGCCCAGATGCCGCGCCGGTTGGGCGCCACGATGGCGAGGCGGCCGCCATCGGCCAGCACCCGCCATATCTCGCGCATCATGGCACGCACCTGCTCGGTGGCCTCCAGCGCGTGCACCAGGACGATGCGGTCCATGGAGCGGTCGGGCAGCGGCAGGTCGGTCTCGTCGGCCAGCAGGGTCATGCCCGGCCCCTCGGGCGGCCAGGGCAGCACGCCCTGGCTGGCCGGCATCACCGCCGCCACCCGCTCCGCCTCGGCCAGGAAAGGACGCAGATAGGGAGTGGCGAAGCCCACGCCCAGCACCCGCATGCCGCTCACATCCGGCCACAGCGCGCGCAACTGGCGCCGAATCATGCGCTTCGCCATCTGCCCCAGGCTGGTGGCGTAGAAGTCGCGCAGATCGACCACGTCGGTCCACATGGCCGGAAAGGTAGGCAGGTTGGTCACGTCGCGCCTCGGTTCCCGCTTGTCTCCAAAGTCTAGCCTATTCGCCCACGTTGAGCAGCAATCCCCGCTGCCGCGCCACATGATGGGTGTGCAGGAACAGCGCCGCCGCCGCCGCCAGGTAGACCAGATTGAGCACCGCCGCCGAGCCCATCAGGTCCCAGCGGAAGACGTGGTCGAACATGACGCTGCGCATCCCTTCGAACACATGGGCCGGCGGCAGGGCCCAGGCCAGGGGCCGCAGCCAGTCCGGCAGCGTGGAGATGGGGTAGTAGATGCCGGCCAGGGGCGCCACCGCGAACACCATGACCCAGGCCAGGCTTTCAGCTCCCAGGCCGAAGCGCAGGACCAGCGCGGACACGCCCAGGCCGATGGCCCATCCCGTCACCATCAAGTTGATCCAGAAACCAATGATCGGCAACCCAAGATCGAACAGATTGAAGTGATACAGCGGAATGGCCAGGAGGGCCGCCGGCACCACGCCGATCAGGGTGCGGATCAGGCTCATGGTCAGCATGGCTGCCACCAGTTCGTGCGGCCGCAGGGGGCTGACCGACAGATGGCCCAGGTTGCGCGACCACATCTCCTCCATGAAGGAGAGCGAGACGCCCAGGTTGCCGCGGAACATCACATCCCACAGGATGACCGCGCCGATCAGCACGCCGGCCGCTTGCGCCACCCAGGTGGAATGATGGGAGAAGAACTGGCTGGTGAACCCCCACACCACCATGTTGACCGCCGGCCAGTAGGCCATCTCCAGCACGCGGGGCCACGACCCTCGCAGGATGTAGAGGTGGCGCAGCACCATGGCGTAGACCCGGCGGGAGGAAAATGGGCTCATTGCGCCGCCGCCTTGTCCGGGCGGGCGCGGTCGCGGGCGATATCCAGGAACACCTCCTCCATGGTGGCGCGGCCATAGCGCTGGATCAGGCCGGCCGGCGCGCCCCGGTCGACGATGCGCCCCGCCTTCATCATCAGCACGTCGTCGCACATGCGCTCCACCTCGGTCATGTTGTGGGACGCCAGCAGGATGGTGGCCCCGGTGGCGCGCTGATAGGCCTGGAAATAGCCGCGCACCCAGTCGGCGGTGTCCGGGTCCAGCGACGCCGTCGGTTCGTCCAGCAGCAGCAGTTCCGGCCGGTTGAGCAGGGCCTTGGCCAGAGCCACACGGGTCTTCTGGCCGGCCGACAGCTTGCCCGAGGCACGGTCGAGGAAGGGCTCCAGCTCCAGTTCGCCAGCCAGCGCCTTGATGCGCTGCCTGAGGTGCGGCACGCCATAGAGATGGCCGTAGATGGTCAGGTTCTCGCGTACCGTCAGCCGGTGCGGCAGGTCCACGTAGGGGCTGGAGAAATTGAGCCGCGGCAGCACCCGGTAGCGGTGGCGCACCATGTCCTCGCCCAGCACGCGGATGCTGCCGGCGCTGGGCAGCAGCAGGCCCAGCACCATGGAAATGGTGGTGGTCTTACCCGCCCCGTTGCCCCCCAACAGGGCCACGGTGGCGCCGCGCGCCACGGCGAAGGAAATGCCGTCCACCGCCGCCACGGGGCCGAACAGCTTGGTCAGATTTTCGACCTGCAGGGCGAAGTCTTGCATCGCCTGGATATAGGCCTCTTCGCCGCGGCGTGCAAATCTTGACCAGGCTCAAGGCGGCAAGTCCCAGTAATTTGGTTGGGTAAGCCCATCACCGCTTTTGGAGCCGTTTTGCCATGACCGAGACTGTGCTGGACGTCCGCGCCATCGCCCCGCGCGACCGCCATCCGCAAATCTTCGCCACCTTCGACGGGCTGGCGCCGGGGGCCGCCTTCGTGCTGACCAACGACCACGACCCCAAGCCGCTGTACTACCAATTCGCGGCCGAGCGTTCGGGCCGTTTCGAATGGACCTATCTGGAGCAGGGCCCGGAAACCTGGCGCGTGCGCATCGCCAAGGCGCGCGAAAGTGCCTCGTGCTGCGGAACCTGCGGATAAGCGGAAGAAGCCCCCGGACCCTCTGGCTCGGCGCTCACCTGAAGTATGGAAGGCGTCTCGTGAAAGCGAGACGCCTTCCCGTTCCGTCATGGCCGGGCTTGACCCGGCCATCCACGCGGCTCCGCCCGAACGACTCTGGAAACAATCGGTTAGGCGGCGACAATCGTGGATGCCCGGATCAAGTCCGGGCATGACGACCTTTCTGGGGCGAACTTTCCCCCACTTTCGGTGAATGGCGAGCCCCTCCGGTCCGGGGCTTCGTTCAATAGGTCCTTGGCCGCACCCGGCCGATGCCGCGACGGCGCATGTCGCCCATCAGGGTCTGCTCCACATGGCGGCCCTGAAACAGGGTGATGCCCACCGAATGGCCATACTCGATGGCCGAAGGGGTGTCGCAGCGGGCGAGGATGATACGGGTGACGCCGATGCGGCGCAGCGCGTCGGTCTTCTTGTCCTTCTCCTCGGTCAGCGAGGGGTCCCAGATCAGCTTGATCAGGTCGGCGCCCAGCCGCTCGCGGTCGACGAAAGGCAGCATGGAATAGGACAGGCCGTCGATGCAGATGCGATAGCCCCGGTCGTGGGCGAAGTCGCGGGCGAACAGATAAGCGCCCAGATCGGCGAAGATATCCACCTTCTGCAGTTCCAGCACGATGGTGCCGCGCATGCCCGCCTTGACGTTGTCGTCGAACACCATGAATTCCGGCGACAGGATGGTCGAGACGTTGAGGTTGATGCTGATGTCGCCTTCCAGCGTGCGGTCGTCGTGCTTGTTGAGCAGCGACAGCACACGGCGGTCGAGCGTCTCGGTGAGCTGCTGGAACAGCCACGGGCTGGAGTTCATGTTGATGCTGGGCATCAACGTCTGGCGCAGGTCGGCGATGGAGATGAACAGCTCGTGGAACACCGGCTGCGGCGGCGCCTGCCCCACCACCGCACACACCGCCTGGCGGCGCATCAGGTTGGCCAGGTCTGCCTGGCCCAGCGCCGCCTCGACGCGGGCCAGCAGGTCGGGGGTGAACGGCGAGCCCTTGGGCTGGGCCGCCGTGCGGGTCTCGCGCGCGTTGCGCTCCTGCTCGGCGCGGCGACGAGCCTGTTCGTCCTGCAGCATCTTCTGCGCCAGGGCGACCAGGACGTCGTATTCCCGTTCCAGGTCGTACCAGGTGCAGAAGGTGCCTTTGCGCCCCTGGGCGTCCTCGATGATCATGGGATCGTCGGAAAACAGGAAGCGCAGCTTGACGATGGCGGATTCCACCTCGTCCTGGGCCTGGGCCTTGTAGACCACCATCAGGTCGGAATTGGCCAGGGTGAACACCTGGGCCTGCAGCATCTTCACCAGCCCCTCGAAGGTGGTGGCGGCGATGCGCAGGTGGTGGTCGCGGCGGTTCTGGCTGAGCAGGCCCGACAGGTGGATGTGCACGGCGCGGCGCTCGGCGCGGTGGCGCTCCAGCCGGTGCAGGTAATCCAGCAGCAGGTTTTCCTGGGCGGTCACGCGCGCCGAGCCGGAAGGAGGGGAACCGATCATGGGCCGCCTCCTACCGCAGCGCCTTGAGGGGCGGGAACAGGTCGAGCATATCGTTGTTGCCGCATTCCACCCGCGGCCGTCCCGAGATCACGCCATGGCGCTGGGTGCATTGCGCCATGGTGCAGGCGGCAGCCTTGTCGCACTGGGCCATGGTCACCGCCGCCACCATGGAATCCAGGAATCGGCCCTGGAAGTGGCGGATGCCCTGGTTGAGGCCCCAGGCGATGGAAGTTTCGCTGTCGCAGCGCGACAGGATGACATGCTCGAACCCTACCGGCCCGAGGGCGTGGTGCAGGTCGGCGGTCACCACCTCGTCGGCCATGTCGGGACTCCAGTTCACCTTGACGAAATCCGCCTCGTACAGCTCCGCGTCGATGAATTGCAGGGTGATGGGGCTCATGCCGTCCAGCACCGTCTTGTGTCCGTGCGAGCGCAGGAAGTCGCGGGCGCGGAAGAAGCCGTCCAGGTTGTTGAAGATGTCCACCAGTTGGAACTCCACCACCAGCCCCGCGCGGCCGCGGATGGCGGCCTCGAAGTTCTGGAAGGCGGGAGTGTTCACCGTGGACATGTTCAAGTTCACCGAGAACGCCGTCGGCAGGCGACGGAAGCCGGCATCCTGCAGCACCGACAGCACCCGCAGGTCGAGCACCTGGCTGAGGTGCTGGAACAGCCAGCGGTTGGACAGGATGTTCACGTCCGGCGCCAGCACCTTCTGCAGGTCGGCGATGGACATGAAGAATTCCTGGAACGCCACCTCGGCGGTCATCTTGTCGGAAAAGCGCACGCAGGGCTGTCGGCGCACCACCCCGGCGATGTCGGTGGCGCCGATGGCCTCCAGCACCCGGTTCAGGTTGCGGGCGTCGAGCGGCTGGATCTGGGGCGCGGTGCGGGCGCTGGCCTGCCTTTTGCGGGCGCCGTTCAGCAATTGGCCGCAGACGGCGAAGAAGGCGTCGTACTCGCCCTCCAGGTCGTAATAGGTGACGAAGCGGTCCTCGCCGTCGGCACTCTCCGCATAGGTCAGCGGGTCCTTGGAGAACAGGGCCCGCAGCTTGTAGACGATGGCGTCCAGATCGGCCAGGCGGGCATCCTTGCAGATCAGCACGATGTCCGAATTGGTCAGCAGGAACATCTGGCCGCGGAAGACGTCCACCATGGATCTGAACATGCGGAAGGCGATGCGGATCTTGGCGTCTTCGCGATTATGGGGCAGCAGGTCGGACAGGTGCAGGTGCAACGCCAGCCGACCCTCGCGGATGCGGCCAACGCGTTCGGCGGCGTCGTAAAGCAAACTTTCCGACGTCACGACTTCCTGCGGCTTGTCGCCGAACGCCGACGCGTTCATCGCTTTCCCCATTCTGGCGGCTGCTGCCTGCCTTTTTCGGCCGTTGTCCTTCGCCCCCGAAACGGGCAAAGTCGTTGTGCTAGTGTCAAAATACATCGCGATTTCAGGCGATCCTAGAGCGAAATGCATAAGCCCGCCGCCCCCGCCGCCTACACACCGGCCCGCGTACCCGACGGCTGCAGGGTCTATGCGGTGGGCGACATCCATGGCCGCCTGGACCTGCTGGAGCGCCTGCTGGAGCGCATGGCCGAGGACGCTGCGCGCCGGCCAGGGCCCAAGCGGCTGGTCATCGTCTTCCTGGGCGATTACGTGGACCGCGGCCCCAACTCCCGCATGGTGGTGGAGCGGCTGATGCAGGGCCCCCCCGCCGACGGGCCGCTGGCCGGGGCCGAGTGGATCTGCCTCAAGGGCAACCACGAGGATTATCTGGTCCGCTTCCTCGACGAGATGGGCGTCGGCCCCGCTTGGTGCCTGAACGGCGGCTACGAAACCCTGCGGTCCTATGCCGGCGAGCTGCCCGACCGCGTGGGCGGCGACATGGCGGCACTGCAATTGCTGCTGTCGCGTTCGCTGCCGCCCGCCCATCTGCGCTTCCTGGCCCGCCTGCCGCTGACCCATCGCGAGGGCGACTACCTGTTCGTCCATGCCGGCATCCGCCCCGGCACCGCCATTGCCGACCAGGCCCCCGCCGACCTGCTGTGGATCCGGGACGAATTCCTGCACGACCGCTCGGCCCACGAAGCGGTGGTGGTGCATGGCCACTCGCCCAGCCCCACCCCGGAAATCCGCCCCCACCGCATCGGCATCGACACCGGCGCCTATTATTCCGGCCACCTGACCGCGCTGGTACTGGAGGGGACGGACAGACGGTTCCTGGTCAGTTGAACCCTCAAGCGCCGGGCGCATCCCTCCAGGATGCTTGGCGCACGCACACATGAGCGTGCGGGACCTCAACGGCCAAGTCCCTCGCTTCGCTCGCTCCGGCTGCCAGGGTCCCCGTGGTTTTTCTTGCATCCGCCCCGCCCCTGGGGTAACCGACCCCCAGGCTTCTGACTAGGGTGTGGCATGACCGACATTTCAGCGCTGGTGGAACGGGTTGAGCGGCTGAAGGGCACGGCGGTGCTCTGCATCGGCGATGCCATGCTGGACCGGTTCGTCTATGGCGCGGTGGACCGCATCTCGCCCGAGGCGCCCATCCCGGTACTGTGCATGGAACGCGAGGACGCCATGCTGGGCGGCGCTGGCAACGTGGTGCGCAACCTGGTGGCGTTGGGCGCCACCCCGGCCTTCGTGGCGGTGGTGGGCGACGACGAGGCCGGGCGCGAGGTGGGCCGGCTGCTGGGCGAGCATGACGGCATCGACCCCTGCCTGGTCATCGAACCGGGCCGCCAGACCACCATCAAGACCCGTTTCTTCGCCAGCGCGCAGCAATTGCTGCGGGCCGACCGCGAGACCCGGGCGCCGCTGAGCGCCTTCAGCCGCGAGCAGGTGCTGGCCCGTGCCGACGGGCTGATCGCCCAGGCCGGCGCGGTGGTGCTGTCCGATTACGGCAAGGGCGTGCTGACCCCTCCGGTGGTGGGCGAGCTGATCGCGCGGACACGCGCCCAGGGCAAGCCGGTGATCGTCGATCCCAAGGGCACCGATTATGCCCGCTATCGCGGCGCCACCCTGCTGACGCCCAACCGCAAGGAACTGCACGAGGCCACCGCCATGCCGGTGGACAACGACGAAGCGGTGGTGGCGGCGGCGCGCACGCTGATCGACACCTGCGGGGTCGAGGCGGTGCTGGTGACCCGCAGCCAGGACGGCATGACCCTGGTGACCGCCAAGGGCGAGGTGCACCACCTGCCGGCCGAGGCGCGCGAGGTGTTCGACGTCTCCGGCGCCGGCGACACCGTCATCGCCACCCTGGCCGCCGCCATCGCCTCGGGCGCGCCGCTGCTGCAGGCCGCCCGCATCGCCAACGTGGCCGCCGGCATCGTGGTAGGCAAGGTGGGCACCGCCGTCGCCTACGCCCCCGAGGTGGTGGCCGCCCTGCACCACGACGAGATCCAGTCGGCGGAAAGCAAGGTCGCTACCCTGGAGGGCGCGTTGGACGTGGTCGAGCGCTGGCGCCGCAAGGGCTGCAAGGTGGGTTTCACCAACGGCTGCTTCGACCTGCTGCACCCCGGCCACGTCTCGCTGCTGGGCCAGGCCAAGGGTGCCTGCGACCGACTGGTGGTCGGACTGAACTCGGACGCCTCGGTCAAGCGGCTCAAGGGCCCAACCCGGCCGGTGCAGTCGGAGGCCGCGCGCGCCACCGTGCTGGCCTCGCTCTCCTCGGTGGACCTGGTGGTGATCTTCGGCGAGGACACGCCGCTGGAGCCTGATCCGCGCGCTCAAGCCCGAGGTGCTGGTCAAGGGCGCCGACTACACGGTTGAAACCGTGGTGGGCGCCCCCGACGTCATGAGCCTGGGGCGGACGAGTGGTGCTGGCCAATCTGGTGGACGGCCAGAGCACCACCAACACCATCAGGAAGATGAGTTCGTAATGGCCGACTATCCGCACCTCACCCAACTGGGCCGGCACTCGGCCCTGCCCGCCTCGCCCGACGAGGCGGTGCTGGAAACCGTGCCCAATCCCCATCCGGGCACCCACTATCTGGTACGCTTCGCCGCGCCGGAATTCACCTCGCTGTGCCCCATCACCGGCCAGCCCGACTTCGCCCACATCGTCATCGACTACGTGCCCGACGAAACCCTGGTGGAGTCCAAGTCGCTCAAGCTGTTCCTGGGCTCGTTCCGCAACCACGGCGCCTTCCACGAGGCGTGCACGGTGAGCATCGCCAAGCGCCTGGTGGACGCCCTGTCGCCGGTGTGGCTGCGCATCGGCGGCTATTGGTATCCGCGCGGCGGCATCCCCATCGACGTGTTCTGGCAGACGGGTGAACCGCCAAAGGGGCTGTTCCTGCCCGACCAGGGCGTACCCGCCTATCGGGGACGGGGCTGATTTCTTGACACGGATGGACACGGATCAACACGGATGAGCTCTGGCTCTCAATATCCGTGTTCATTCGTGTCCATCCGTGTCTTTATTCCTCCATGTCCTCTTCCCTGAAAGACCGCATCCGCGCCAAGGCGCTGGAGAACTCGGCTTCGACGCCGTCGGCTTCGCCCCGGCCGACGGCCATTGGGGTGCCCATCTGGACGCCTATGTGGCCGAGGGTCGCCATGGCGAGATGGCATGGATGGCGGAACGGTGCGAGCAGCGCGCCGCCCCCGCCGGCCTGTGGCCCGAGGTGCGCTCGGTGGTGGTGCTGGGCAGCAATTACGGCCCGGCAGGCGACCCGCTGGCGCTGCTGAACCATCCCGATCGCGGCCATGTGAGCGTCTATGCCCGTAACAAGGACTACCACGACCTGGTCAAGCGCCGGCTGAAGGCGCTGGGGCGCTGGATGGCCGACAGCCTGGGCGGCAAGCTGAAGGTGTTCGTCGATACCGCGCCGGTGATGGAAAAGCCGCTGGCCGCCCAGTCCGGCCTGGGCTGGCAGGGACGGCACAGCAACGTGGTGTCGCGCCGGTTCGGTTCGTGGCTGTTCCTGGGCGAGATCTACACCAGCCTGGACCTGCCCCCCGACGCGGCCGAGCCCGACCATTGCGGCGCCTGCCGCCGCTGCCAGGACGCCTGCCCCACCGGCGCCATCGAGGGCTTCGGCCGGGTGGAACCGCGCCGCTGCATCAGCTACCTGACCATCGAGCACAAGGGGCCGATCCCCGAGGAACTGCGCCCGCTCATGGGCAACCGCATCTATGGCTGTGACGACTGCCTGGCCGTGTGCCCATGGAACAAGTTCGCCCGGGCGACCGTCGAGCCGGATTTCCTGCCGCGGGCGGAACTGACCGCGCCGCGCCTGGCCGACCTGGCCGCACTGGACGATGCCGCCTTCCGCCAAGTCTTCGCGGGCTCGACCATCAAGCGCATCGGCCGCGACCGCATGGTGCGCAACGTGCTGGTGGCCATCGGCAATAGCGGCGACGCCCGCCTGCGCCCTGCCGCCGCCGCCCTGCTGGACGATCCCGACGAGGTGGTGCGCGACGCCGCCAGCTGGGCCCTGGCCCAGCTGGACCGCGATGACACCGGCAAGCATCCAGCCCCAGGCAGCACTGGTAGCACCACTTAGCGGCAAACACCCTTTCCAGTAGCAGCAGCACAAAACACAACGGGGCGGCCCACTGGCCGCCCCGTTGTATTCATCTTCGGGTCCCGATCACGGTCCCGACCATGCCGCTACCGTAACCGCGCCTCAGCCTTCCGAGGCCAGGGCCCGCGCCAGCTGCGACAACGCCTCCTGATGCTTCTCGTTGGAGATGCTCGAGAAGTTGCGCGCCAACTCCAGACACATGCGCTGGCGGGCGGTCAGGTCGGTGGTGCGCTCGTTGTCCAGGCCCTCGAAGAAATAGCTGACCGGCACGCCCAGCACCTGCGCGATCTCGTACAGACGGCCGGCCGAGATGCGGTTGATGCCGCGCTCGTACTTATGCGCTTGTTGATAGGTCACACCGATCAGGTCCGCCATCTGCTGTTGCGACAGCCCCAGCATGATGCGGCGCTCGCGGATGCGGGCGCCGACGTGACGATCAGTGTCGTTGGCTCGATTGGTCGGCCGTGCGGCCTTGGCATCAGTCTTGGTCGTCATCTGTCTCGGCTGAAGTTGAGAGTGGCCTTCGTATTTGCGGCGATCATCCGCTGTATCAGGCATGGTTACCTTTCCCTGTCCATAGTCGGAATCTACCCGGTAATCAACCCACATTATTGCTCCACTGGGAGCTTATATTCAGAAAACAACTGGGAATCTAAATTATCAGAGTGTTTATTTAGTTTATATTTCGCCCCACTCTGCGCAACCAGCGCGCTTGCCACCCGCTCACGCGGGGGAACAGGCGCTTGGCACCCGTTAGGGTGCAGGAGTTGCTCAGGGTCCAGACGTTTCCTCACGTCAGGTATATGCATCCGCAGTGGCGGTAATACCAGTGTGGAGAACCGAAATCGGAAGGATAGGTGGGGGATGGGAAATCCCGCGTGCAATGGCTCAATCCCATGAAATCACAGGATTATTCTCCATCCTCGCAATGCGGGCGGAAAATGTCGAATTTGACGATCAGACGGTCAGATCGACTCGGCGGCCCGAAGCCAGGCGGGGAAAGGAAGGCGGCAGGATCTCGGCGCCGCCCGTCTCGTCCGCCGCGCTGGTGCCGGCTGCACGGGCATAGGCCTGCAGGCCGCTGCGCAAGGACGCGCCCGCCGTCACCTGACCCGCATCCGATTGGGAGAACACCCGGGCGAGGAAGGAAGTGAAGGCGCCCAGCAGCCCGAAGCCGGTCCGTCCCCAGCCGGTGGCCGGGCGTTCCTGGGTCCTGTCGAACGAGCCCGCCGTGCCGTCGGCATCGGTGGCGTCGGCGGCCTCCCCTTGCGGCCGGGCCTTGGCGGCCTTTTCGTCGCCGGCAACCTCGTCGCCCATCTGAAAGCGCGGGCGCGTCGGATCGATGGCGCGGACCGGCAGGGTGGCCACCAGCGTATCGGCCCGGGCATAGGCGCCCGCCGCGCTGATCTGGCTGCTGGAAATCCCGGACTCGCTCACCGTACGCCCCGGCTTGGGTGACAGGTGGGGTCAGTGTACGCGCGCAGGGGGAGACGGGGCAACAGGACGATCTCCCTCTGCCGTCCGGAGCGGCGGCAGAGGGAGACGGAGGCGCCAGGGCCTATTTCTTCTTGGACAGGTCCGCCAACTGGCTTTGCAGTTGGTTGATCCTGGCCTGAAGATCCTCCAGGTTGGGCGCCGGGGCGGCCTCGCCCGGCGGCGCCCCCTCGGGCCCATGGGGATAGAAAGGCGAGAACATCTTCATGGCGCTTTCGAAGAAGGCCATGTTCTGCTTGCCCATTTCCTCGAACGGATTGAACGGGAACAGTCCATCCAGGGCGTTCTGCATGTACTGGCGCATCTGCTGTTCGTTGCGCGAGAACGACTGCATGGAATATTCCAGGTAGCGGGGCACCAGGCCGCCCAGCGAATCCCCATAAAAGCCGATGATCTGCCGCAGGAAGCTGATGGGCAGCAAGTTCTGGCCGCCCTTTCCCTCTTCCTCGACGATGATCTGGGTCAGCACCGACCGGGTGATGTCTTCGCCGGTCTTGGCGTCATAAACGACGAAATCGGTGCCGTCCTTGACCATCTGGGCAAGATGGTCGAGCGTCACGTAGCTGGATGTTGCCGTATTGTAGAGTCGCCGATTGGCATATTTCTTAATGGTGATCGGCGCCTGGGAGGCTGCGTTTTGAGCTTCTGACATCTTGGCGTCGCTTCCGTTTTCGGCTTATGGGTTTAGACGATATCAGATTTTTCCTATTCGTAGGGATTGGCAACAGATTTTTCACGACGGTGCAACAGAGCGCGCCGCCGCCGCGCTGGTCAACCAAACAACCGAGGAGTATGCTCCCGCCATGTCTGAAGCGCCGCCGGATTTCAAGGCCCTCGCGCGCCGCTACCTGGACCTGTGGCAGGAACAGGTGGCCGCCATGGCCAACGATCCGGCGCTTGCGGAGGCGGTGGCTCAGGGTGTCGCCATGATGGCCCAAATGCCCGCCGCGTTCCTGCAGGCGGCAGCCGCCGGCGCGACGGCCCCCGTCAACCAGGCGCGAGCAGCCGATGCCGGAAAGCCCTTCGCGAGCCCGCCCGACCCCGCCGCGCCAGGGGAATCCGGCCCGCCAGGGACCTCGCCCGCTGCCCCTGCATCTGATGACGCACGCTTCGACGCTGATGGGCTCGCGCGCCGCCTTGCCGCTGTTGAAGAGCGGCTCGCTGCCCTGGAGTCCCGGCTTGGATCAGCAGGCGGAAGCCCTGCGCCAAAGCCTAAGCGAGGCCGGACCAAACGCGTGGGTTGAGCTGGACCGCGCCCTGGCCGAGGAGGCGCTGGCCCGCCACGAGGCCATGCTGGCCGGCATCGAGGCCTATCGCCGCCACCCCTATGCCCGCACCCTGCCCGAAGCCCCCGTACTGTGGCGCGAAGGCACCACCGTGCTGCGCGACTACCGCACCGGCAGCGGGGCCAGCAGCGAAGACGGCCTGCCGGTGCTGGTCATCCCCTCGCTGGTCAACCGCGCCTATATCCTGGACCTGACCGCGCGGCGCAGCCTGCTGCGCGACCTGGCGGCGCGCGGGTTGGCCCCCTTCCTGGTGGATTGGGATGCTCCGGGCGCCGAGGAAAGCGGCTTCTCGCTGGACGACTATATGGCCCGGCTGGAGCGCGCGCTCGCCGTCGTGGTGGCGGCGACCGGGCGCAAGCCGGCGGTGCTGGGCTATTGCATGGGCGGCAACCTCGCCCTGGCGCTGGCCTGTCTCCGCCCACAGGAGGTGGCCGCCCTGGCACTGCTGGCAACCCCGTGGGACTTCCATGCCGGACGCGCCGGCCAAGTGGTCCTGCTGCGGGCGCTGGCGCCGGGCCTAGCCGCCCTGACCGAGCGGCTGGGCACCCTGCCGGTGGACATGCTGCAGGCCATGTTCGCCAGCCTGGACCCCAACCTGGCCGCCCGCAAGTTCGCCGCCTTCGCCCGGCTGAAGCGCCGCAGCGCGCGGGCGCGCGATTTCGTCGCGCTGGAGGACTGGGCCAATGACGGCGTCGCCCTGGCCGGCCCGGTGGCGCGCCAATGCCTGTTCGACTGGTATGGAGACAACACGCCGATGACAGGGAAATGGCGCGTCGGCGCCGTCCCGGTCTTGCCCAGGCGCGTCGCCGTCCCCACCCTCGTGTTGATACCGGGTAAGGACCGTATCGTGCCGCCTGAATCGACCCAGCCGCTGGCGGAGCAGATCCCCGGCGCGCGGGTCATGCGGGTGCGCGGCGGCCACGTAGGCATGTTGCTGGCGGGGCGGACCAAGACCGAGGTCTACGCCCCCCTCGCCAGATGGTTAGTGCGTGCGGCAGTGCAATAGGCCGGTTGCGCCACGCTGAGCCCCGCGTACTATGACACCTTGCGGTTCATTCTTCCGGGAACACCGCAACGATCGGGTAACGTCCACCAAGGAGCACAGATAAGATGACCGATATCGTTATCGCCGCCGCCACCCGCACCGCCCTCGGTTCGTTCAGCGGGTCGTTGTCCGGCTATCAGGCGGCGCAGCTGGGCGCGATCGTGATCCGGGAGGTTCTGAACCGCGCCGGCGTGGACGCCGGCGAGGTGGACGAGGTCCTGCTGGGCCAGATCCTGACCGCCGGCAACGGCATGAACCCGGCCCGCCAGGCGGCGCTGAACGCCGGCCTGCCCATCGAATCCACCGCCATGACCATCAACCAGGTGTGCGGCTCGGGCCTGCGCGCCGTGGCGCTGGGCATGCAGTCCCTGCTGGCCGGCGATTCCGCATCGTTGTGGCCGGCGGCCAGGAGAGCATGACCAATTCCCAGCATGCCGGTTACCTGCGCGGCGGCGTCAAGATGGGCCCCATGGCCTTCGTCGACACCATGATCAACGACGGCCTGACCGACGTCTTCAACAACTACCACATGGGCATCACCGCCGAGAACGTGGCCAAGGAGTTCCAGATCACCCGCGAACAGCAGGATGAGTTCGCGGTGGCCTCGCAGAACAAGGCCGAGGCCGCGATCAAGGGCGGCCGCTTCAAGGACGAGATCACGCCCGTGAAGATCGTGGTGAAGAAGGAAGAGAAGCTGTTCGACACCGACGAGTTCGTCCGTTTCGGCGCCACCCTGGACAGCTTGGCCAAGCTGCGCCCCGCCTTCGCCAAGGACGGCACCGTCACCGCCGGCAACGCCTCGGGCATCAATGACGGCGCGGCCGCCGTGGTGCTGATGACCGCCGACGAGGCGGCCAAGCGCGGCATCAAGCCGCTGGCCCGCATCGCCAGCTGGGCCACCGCCGGCGTCGATCCCAAGATCATGGGCTGCGGCCCCATCCCGGCGTCGAAGAAGGCGCTGGAAAAGGCCGGCTGGAACCACCAGGACCTGGACCTGATCGAGGCCAACGAGGCCTTCGCCGCCCAGGCCATCGCCGTCAACAAGGGCCTGGGCTGGGACACCGCCAAGGTCAACGTGAATGGCGGCGCCATCGCGCTGGGCCATCCCATCGGCGCCTCGGGCTGCCGCGTGCTGGTGTCGCTGCTGCACGAAATGGCCAAGCGTGACGCCAAGAAGGGCCTGGCCACCCTGTGCATCGGCGGCGGCATGGGCATCGCCCTTTGCGTCGAACGCTGATAGGGTTTTTCAGCTGAAAGTTACGGGGAGCCTCGCCCGCCCGGAGGCTCCCCGGTACAAAATCCGGGTGGAAACGAAACAGGCCGGGCCAATAACCGGCCAACCAGGAAATAGGAGAACATCATGGGGCGTGTTGCAGTTGTGACCGGTGGCACCCGCGGCATCGGCCGCGCCATCTCCGAGGCGCTGAAGAACGCCGGCTACCGTGTGGCGGCCAATTACTTCGGCAATGTGGAAGCGGCGCGCCAGTTCACCGAGGAGACCGGCATTCCCACCTACCGCTGGGACGTCTCCAACTTCGCCGAGTGCGAAGCGGCGGTGCAGAAGATCACCCACGAGATCGGCCCGGTCGAGATCGTGGTCAACAATGCCGGCATCACCCGTGACGCCACCCTTCACCGCATGTCCTACCAAATGTGGGAAGAGGTCATCCACACCAACCTGACCAGTTGCTTCAACATGGCCCGCCTGGTGATCGATTCCATGCGCGAGCGCGGCTTCGGCCGTATCGTCAACATCGGCTCGATCAACGGCCAGGCCGGCCAGTACGGCCAGGTGAACTACGCCGCCGCCAAGTCGGGCATCCACGGCTTCACCAAGGCGCTGGCCCAGGAAGGTGCCGCCAAGGGCATCACCGTCAACGCCATCGCCCCCGGCTATGTGGACACCGACATGGTGCGCGCCGTGCCGCCGGCGGTGCTGGAGAAGATCATCGCCAAGATCCCGGTGGGCCGCCTGGGCCGCGCCGAGGACATCGCCCGCTGCGTCATGTTCCTGATCGCCGACAATGCCGACTTCATCACCGGCTCGACCATCTCGGTCAACGGCGGCCAGCACATGTACTAGCGTTTCGCCAGCGGACAGAATCGCCGCTCCTTGCGTCATGGCCGGGCTCGCCCCGGCCATCCACGTCTTTCCGCGGGCTCGATGCCAGTGGATGCCCGGAACAAGTCCGGGCATGACGACTCAAGAAGCGATGTGATTGCGAGCGGCCCTTGGGGCGGGAAGCGATTCCCGCCCTTTTTGCATCCGCCCTACGACGCCGCGCCGGCCACCATCCGCAATTTTTCCAGGCATTGGTCGCGGCCGGGCCGGAAGTCGTTGACCTCCCACCATTCGTCCACCTGTGCGAGCACCGCGCCGATGGCGGGTCCACGCGGCACCCCCAACGCCAGGGCATCGGCGCCGCGCACGGGGAGCTGCACCGGCTGCCAGGCATCGGCGAGGTCGAGCAGGCGGATCCACGCCGCCGTTTCCGCCGTGGACATGCGCGCCTCAGCCGCCCGCTCGGCCGCCCAGGCGCACAGCACCAGGTCGCGGAACACGTCGGCGCCGACGCGGCGCAGGGCGCGCCGCGCCGCCCGCTCGTCCATGGTGCGCGCCACCGCCACCTTGGGCGCCACCATGGCGCGCAGGCGGTCGGTCTGCACCCCCGACAGCTTGAGCCGCTCGCCGATGGCGTCGACGCCCTCGGCATCGGCGTGCAGGATCACCGCCAGCCGGCGGATGGGGTCGGGGTGGAGATGGGGCCGCACCAGGGCCCGCGTCTCCAGCCAGGTCATCACCCGCAGCCGGCCGAACTCGCTCGCCTCGGGCAGGATGGGTCTGAGGATGCCCTCGCCGTGCATGACGATCAGCACGCTGGCCGGGTCCGGCGCCTGAAGCAGGCGGACCAGTTCGCCGGCCACCCGCTCGCCCGACAGTTTGACCAGTTCCGGCGCCATGCGCCGACACGCCGCCAGCGCCGCCGGATCCATGGGCGGACGGCCGTAATGGGCGAAAAAGCGGAAGAAGCGCAACAGGCGCAGCACGTCCTCCTCGATGCGCTTCATGGGGTCGCCGACGAAGCGCACCGCCCCCGCCCCCCAGGTCGGCCAAGCCGTTGAAGGGATCGTAGATGCGCCCCTGGGGGTCGGCGCACATGGCGTTCATGGTGAAATCGCGCCGCGCCGCATCGGCCGTCCAGTCGTCGGTGAAGGCGACGCGGGCATGGCGGCCGAAGGTCTGCACGTCCTCGCGCAGGGTGGTGATCTCGTAATGGGCCTTGCCGACCACCGCGGTGACGGTGCCGTGGGCGATGCCGGTGGGGATGACTCGGATGCCGGCGCGCGACAGCAGCTCCATGACCCGCTCGGGCGGCTCGTGGGTGGCGATGTCGATGTCCTTGATGGGCCGGTGCAGCACCGAATCGCGCACGCAGCCGCCGACGAAGCGGATCTCGGAGCCCTCGGCGGTCAGCGCCGCCACCACCGCCTGGGTTTCCGGTGCCTGCATCCACGGCTGCGGCGGCAACTGGCCCAGCGGCTCGGCACTTCCCGGCACCGGGCGCATCAGGGTCGTCCCGCCTGCGGGAGCAACACTTCCGACAGGTTGACCAGGATGCCGGCGGTGGCGCCCCAGATCACCCGCTCCTCCCAGGTCATGGACCAGAACGGCCGGTGGCGGCCTTCCACCACCACGCGGTTCAGCTTGTGGTTCTCGGGGTCGAGCAGGAAATGCAACGGTACTTCGAACACCTCGGCCACCTCGAAGGGATCGGGCGACAGCTCGAAGGGCGGGGTGACCACGCCTACCACCGGAGTAACGCCGAAGCCGGTGCCGGTGACGTAGAGGTCGAGGCGGCCGAGAATGGTGACCCGCTCGCGGCCGAGGCCGATTTCCTCCTCGGTTTCGCGCAGGGCGGCGACCAGCGGGTCGCCACCGTCGGACTCCTCCAGCCGGCCGCCGGGAAAGCTGATCTGGCCGGGATGGTGGGCAAGGTGGTCGGTGCGCTGGGTCAGCAGCACCGTCAGCCCCTCGGGCCGTTCCACCAGCGGCACCAGCACCGCCGCCGGAGTGGGCGGCCGGCCCAGCGCGGCGCGGCCCGGACGCACGTCGCCGTCCACCCGCGCTTCCAGCATGGCGTCGCCGCGCCCGGCCGGATCGAACCCGGCGGCAAGCAATTCGGTGATCCGCTCTCGCGTCAGATGGGATCGTCCAGCCGTCCCAGGGGAAAGAAGGTTCCGCTGCTCCATAGGCCGTACAGTTCTTCTCCGTCCACCTTTTCCTCGAAGCCCTGCGCCACCAGTTCATAATACACGGAACGGGTCAGCCGCGCCTCCAGCCCGTCGCGAACGTGGACATAGGGCACAGGTTCGCCGGTTTCGCCACACTCGGCAATCCTTAGGGCATGCAGGGCATCCACCGTCACGATCTCGTCCATATTGGTGCGGAAGCTTATGACCTTCTCGCGCCCGCAGCCGCAGGTGAACATCTCGACGGCGATGAAGGGAACGTCGTCCACCTGGATGGTCCCCATCTCGTCGGGGGTGACCAGCCAGTAGGAACCGTCGGCCCGGCGCTCCATCACCGAAGCGAACAGGCAGACCATCTCTTTGCGGTTAATCGGCGAGCCGTGGTAGAACCATCGTCCGTTCCTGTCGATCCTGAGGCCGAGATCACCGCAATTGGTGGGGCCTTCGGGAACACTGGTCCGGGTTTTGGGCAGGGTTGCCAATCTGTCATCTCCGAGGGACGGCTTCGCCCACTACTACGTTTGCATGTTCCGTCAAATTTCAACCGGCAGCCCGGAGGCGCAGCCCGTGAAATCCATGACCGGCCTTGAGTCCAGTCCCGCGGGTGGCCCCGCCGATACCGGCGACATCCTGCACGCCGCGCAAACTCTGAGCGCGCGCATGAACACCGCGCGTGAGGCCATCGGACATGTGATCTTCGGCCAGGACAGGGTCATCGACGAAAGTCTTATCACGCTGCTGGCGGGGGGTCACGCCCTGTTGATCGGCGTACCCGGACTGGCCAAGACCCGGCTGGTCCAGACCTTGGGCGTGGTGCTGGGCCTGAACGACAAGCGGGTGCAGTTCACCCCCGACCTCATGCCGGCCGACATCCTGGGGTCGGAAGTGCTGGAGGAGTCGCCCTCGGGCGCCCGCTCGTTCCGCTTCCTCCAGGGTCCGGTGTTCTGCCAATTGCTGATGGCCGACGAGATCAACCGCGCCAGCCCGCGCACCCAGTCGGCCCTGCTGCAGGCCATGCAGGAGCATAAGGTCTCCATCGCCGGCCATTACCACGACCTGCCTGCCCCCCTTCGCCGTACTGGCCACCCAGAACCCGCTGGAGCAGGAGGGCACCTATCCGCTGCCCGAGGCGCAGCTGGACCGCTTCCTCATGCAGATCGACGTGGGCTACCCCGACCTGGAGGCCGAGCGGCGCATGCTGATCGCCACCACCGGCGCCGCCGAGGCGGCCCCCGTCCAGGTGATGACCGCCGCCGACCTGCTGGCGGCGCAGCAGCTGGTGCGCCGCGTGCCGGTGGGCGAGGCGGTGGTCGAGGCCATCCTGGCCCTGGTGCGCGCCGGCCGGCCGGAAAGCTCGGCGCTGGACGAGGTCAGGCGCGCGGTGGCCTGGGGCCCCGGCCCGCGCGCCGCCCAGGCGCTGATGCTGGCCTCGCGCGCGCGCGCGCGCTCTGCTGGAGGGGCGGCTGTCGCCCTCGCCGGACGACGTCGTCGCCCTGGCCCCGCCGGTGCTGCGCCACCGCATGGCCCTGACCTTCTCGGCCCGCGCCGACGGGGTGACCGTGGACCACATCATCGGCCGCTTGATCGAGGTGGTGGCGTGAGCGTTTCCCCGCTGGAGGGAAAAGCCCAGGATCTGGCGGCGCGCCTGCCGCCCTTGCTGCTGGCGGCCGAGCGGGTCGCCGCCACCGTGGCCGGTGGCACCCACGGCCGCCGCCGCTCGGGCACCGGCGAGACCTTCTGGCAGTTCCGCCACGCCCAGCCCGGCGACCCGGCCGGTGCCATCGACTGGCGCCAGTCGGCCCGCGCCGAAGGATTGTTCGTGCGCGAGACCGAATGGGCCGCCGCCCAGGTGGTGGGCCTGTGGCGCGACGGTTCGGCCTCCATGGCCTGGCGCTCGTCGCCCAACCTGCCGCCCAAAAGCGAACGGGCCGAGGTGCTGACCCTGGCCCTGGCCGCCCTGCTGCTGAAGGCGGGCGAGAAGGTGGCGTTGCTGTCGGGCGCCCTGCCGCCCACCACCGGCGGCGGCGCGCTGACCCGGCTGGCCGCCGCCCTGCTGGCGGACGATGCCGGCCTGCCGCCACCCGGCCGGCTGCCCCGCCACGCCGAGCGGGTGCTGATGTCCGACTTCATGCTGCCGCTGCCCCAGGTCGAGGCCGCCCTGCGCGCCCTGGCGGCCGAGGGCGGCGGCGGCCATCTGGTCCAGGTGCTGGACCCGGCCGAGGAAAGCCTGCCCTATGCCGGGCGCATCCGCTTCCTGGGGCTGGAGGACGAGGGCGAAATGCTGGTGCGCCGGGCCGAGGACGTGCGCAACGCCTATCAGCGCCGCCTGGCGGCCCACCGCGACGGGCTGGCCGCCCTGGCGCGCAGCCTGGGGTGGAGCTTCGCCACCCATCACACCGACCAGCCGCCGCAGGTGGCCTTGCTGGCCCTGCACACCCGGCTGTCCACCCCCCGCAGCGGACGCCGCTGATGCTGTCGCTGGGCCCCCTCGCCTTCGCCGCCCCCTGGGCCCTGGCCGCCGCGGGCCTGCTGCCGGTGCTGTGGTGGCTGCTGCGGGTGGTGCCGCCAGCGCCGCGCCGGCTGGATTTTCCCGCCATCCGCCTGCTGTTCGGGCTGGAGGGACACGAGGACGCCAGCGCCCGCACACCGTGGTGGGTGCTGGCGTTGCGCCTGCTGCTGGCCCTGTTGGTCATCCTGACCGCCGCCCATCCCCTGCTCAATCCCGGCCAGCCGCTGGGCGGCCAAGGCGGGCCGCTGGTGCTGGCGGTGGACGACGGCTGGGCCTCGGCGCGGGATTGGCCGGCGCGGCGCGCCTTCCTGGACCAGACCCTCGCCCGCGCCGAGCGCGACGGCCGTCCGGTGGTGGTGGTGCCCACCGCGCCGCCGGCCGATGGCGGCAAGGTGGAGGCCAGCCCGATGATGGCAGCCGCCCAGGCCCGCCCGCTGGTGGCGGCGCTGGCCCCCAAGCCGTGGACGCCCGATCGCGCCGCCGCCGCCCAGGCGGTCAAAGGCATCGCGCGGGACCGCGTCGCCGGGGTGGTGTGGCTGGCCGACGGCATCGACGACGGCCACGGTGCCGACCTGGCGCATGCCCTGCAGACCCTGGGCGGCGGCGTCGAGATGGTCACCGGCGACAGCGGCCGGCTGCTGTTGCCCCCCAGGAGAACGCCGCCCGCGACCGGCTGGACGTCACCGTGCTGCGGGCGCCGCCGGCCCGCGCGCCGGATCGGCTGGCGGTGCGGGCGGTGGACGGCTCCGGCCGGGTGCTGGGGCGCGAGGACGTGACGATGGCGGCAGGCCAGACCGAAGCGGTGGCCAGCCTGCGCCTGCCGCCGGAGCTGCGCAACCGGCTGGTTCGCCTGGACATCGAAGCGGAACAGGGGCCGGCGCGCTGGTGCTGCTGGACCAACGCTGGCGCCGCCGCCCGGTTGGGCTGGCCGGTGGCGACGAGGCCGGCGCCCCGCTGCTGGCCCAGTTGACCTATGTGGAGCGCGCCCTGGCCCCCACCGCCGACCTCAAGCACGGCGAGATTTCCGAACTGCTGGGCGGCGAGATGGCGGTGCTGATCCTGGCCGACGTCCCGGCGGTGCTGGGCACCACCGCCGACCGGCTGGCGCAATGGGTGGAGAATGGCGGTGTGCTGGTGCGCTTCGCCGGCCCCCTGCTGGCCCAGGCGGCGGCCACGCCGGAACCCGATCCGCTGTTGCCGGTGCGCCTGCGCGGCGGCGGCCGCAATCTGGGCGGCGCCATGAGCTGGACCAATCCGCAGGGCCTGGCGCCGTTTCCCGAGGACGGCCCGTTCGCCGGCCTGAGCGTGCCCGCCGAGGTCACCATCACCGCCCAGGTACTGGCCGAGCCGACCCTGGAGCTGGGCGAGCGCACCTGGGCGCGGCTGGCCGACGGCACCCCGCTGGTCACCGGCGCGCACAAGGGCAAGGGCTGGGTGATCCTGGTCCACACCAGCGCCAATGCCGCCTGGAGCAACCTGCCCCTCTCGGGCCTGTTCGTGGACATGCTGAAGCGCCTGGTGGAGCTGTCGGCGGGGCTGGGCAGCGGCCCCAACGCCGCCGGCCCGCTGCCGCCCGTGCGGGTGCTGGACGGTTTCGGCCGCCTGGGTGATCCCGGACCGGCGGCGACGGCGCTGGGCGGCGATCCCGCCGCCATCCGCCCCGGCCCCCGCCACCCGCCCGGGCTCTACGGCGAAGGCGGGATGGTGGCGCTGAACCTCGCCCCTTCGCTGGGCCGCCCCGCCGCCCTGGTGCCGCCCTCGGGGGTGACGCAGACCTCGCTGAGCGGACACGCGGCCGAGCGGGACCTGCGTCCCGGCCTGCTGGCCGCCGCCCTGGCCTTGCTGGCGATCGATCTGCTGGTGGCGCTGGCCCTGCGCGGCCTGCTGGGCCGCCGGGGCGCCGCCGCCGCCCTGGCCCTGATCCTGGTCCTGCCGGCGCCGCGTCCGGGCGAGGCCGCCGATTCCTTCGCCCTGGAGGCCGGCCTGGAAACCCGGCTGGCCTATGTGCGCACCGGCGACGCCGCCCTGGACGGCAAGAGCGCCGCCGGCCTGCGGGCGCTGAGCCGGGTGATCGGCGAACGCTCCACCGCCAGCCTGGGCGAACCCATGGGCGTGGACGTGGAAAACGACCCGGTGCTGTTCTTCCCGCTGCTCTATTGGCCGGTGGGGACGGCGCCGAAGCCGCTGTCGCCCAAGGCGGCGGACAAGCTGAACGCCTACATGCGGGCGGGCGGGCTGATCGTCATCGACACCGGAAGCCAGGCCGAGGCCGGCGGCAGCGGCGACGAGGCTCCGTTGCGCGCCCTGACCCAGGGCCTTGCCGTCCCGCCCCTCGTGCCGCTGACCGAGGAGCACGTGCTGACCCGCTCGTTCTACCTGCTGAAGGAAATGCCTGGCCGCTTCGAGGGCGGCGCGGTATGGGTGGCCGACGCCCAGGGCTCGACCAATGACGGGGTGTCGCCGGTGGTGGTGGGGGGCAACGACTGGGCCGGCGCCTGGGCCGCCGACCACAACGGCCGGCCCATGTTCGCCACCGTGCCGGGCGGCGAGCGCCAGCGCGAACTGGCCTATCGCGTCGGCATCAACCTGGTCATGTACGCGCTGACCGGCAACTACAAGGCCGACCAGGTGCACCTGCCCGCCATCATGGAGCGGCTGGGACGATGACCGCCTTCTCCGCCATCACCCTGGCGCCCATGCTGCCCTGGCCCTGGCTGGCCGGCCTGGCGGCGCTGGCGCTCGCGGTATGGGGGCTGGCCCTGGCCCGCCGGGCGCGCGGCGCCTGGCTGCGGTCGCTGCCGCTGGCGGTGCTGCTGCTGGCCCTGCTCGACCCTCGGCTGGTCACCGAGGACCGCCGTCCCCTGCCCGAGATCGCCCTGGTGGTGGTGGACGACACCGCCTCGCAGGGCGTGGGCGAGCGGCGCGCCCAGACCGAGGCGGCGCTGGCGCAGGTGCGCGAGCGCTTGGCCCGCCAGCCCAATCTGGAGGTGCGGGTGGAACGGGTGAGCGGCCAGGGCGACGACGGCACCCGGCTGTTCGCCGCCGTGGACCGCGCCCTGGCCGACACGCCGCGCCGCCGGCTGGCCGGGGTGGTGATGATCACCGACGGCCGCGTGCACGATATCCCGCCGGACGCCGAGGCCAAGGAATTGGGCGCGCCCCTGCACGCCTTGATCACTGGCCGGCGCGACGAGCGCGACCGCCGCCTGGTGGTGACGCGCAGCCCCGGCTACGCCCTGGTGGGCAAGACAGCCACCATCGGCGTCATGGTGGCCGATCCGGGTTTCTCCGGCACGGTGCCGGTGGAGGTGCGGATCGACGGTCGGCCAGCGGCGTCCCTCCAGCTGCCGGCCAACCGTGAAAGCTCGGTGGAGGTGCCGGTGGGCCATGCCGGCACCACGGTGGTGGAACTGGCCGCCGCCCCCGGCCCCGGCGAGCTGACCCTGGCCAACAACCGCGCCGCCCTGGGCATCTCGGGGGTGCGCGACCGGCTGAAGGTGCTGTTGATCTCGGGCGAGCCCCATGCCGGCGAGCGCGCCTGGCGCAACCTGCTGAAGGCCGACCCGGCGGTGGACCTGGTGCACTTCACCATCCTGCGGCCGCCGGAAAAGGACGACCGCACCCCCATCCGCGAACTGGCGCTGATCACCTTCCCCGTGCGCGAACTGTTCGAGGAAAAGCTGCGCGACTTCGATCTGGTGGTGTTCGACCGCTATCGCCGCCGCGGCGTACTGGCGGGAGCCTATTACCAGGCGCTGGTGGATTACGTGAAGGCGGGCGGCGCCCTGCTGGCCGCGGCCGGGCCGGAATTCTCGGAAGCGGGCGGGCTCTACGATTCGCCTCTGGGCGCGGTACTGCCGGCCGAGCCCACCGGCACCCTGGTGAACCAGGCCTTCGTCCCCAAGGTCACCGAGTTGGGCCGCCGCCATCCGGTCACCGCCGCCCTGCCCGGCGACGGCGCCTGGGGCGAGTGGCTGCGCCAGATCGCGGTGATCCAGCATCGCGGCAGCGTGCTGCTGTCCGGGGCCGAGGGGAGGCCGCTGGTGATCCTGGACAAGGTGGGTGAGGGCCGCGTCGCCCAGGTGCTGTCCGACACCCTGTGGCTGTGGGCGCGCGGCTTCGAGGGCGGCGGCCCCCACGACGAATTGCTGCGCCGGCTGGCCCACTGGCTGATGAAGGAACCCGAGCTGGAGGAGGACTCCCTGGCCGCCGAGGTCAAGGGCGACAAACTGGAGGTGGTGCGCCGCTCGCTGGCGCCCGCGCCGGACTCCCTGACGGTCACCGCGCCGGACGGCCAGACCCGCACGCTGCCGCTGCAGGACCACGACGACGGCCGCGCCACCGCCAGCATGCCGGTGGACCAGCCCGGCCTGTGGCGGGTGGAGGACGGCGAGCGCACCGCCATCGCCGCCGCCGGCACGCTGGCGCCGCTGGAACAGTCCGAACTGACCGCCACCGCCGACACCCTGGCCCCCGCGGCCCAGGCCACCGGCGGCTCCGTCCGTTTCCTCGGCGAGGGCGGCGTGCCCGAATTCCGCCGGGTCAGCGCCGACCATGCCGGCCCCGGCCGCGCCGCCGCCGGCCGCGACTGGGCCGGGCTGGTGACGCGCGGCGACCACGTGGTGACCGGCGTGCGCGAAGTCTCGCTGCTGCCGGCTTTGGCCCTACTGGCCCTGGTGGTGGGAGGCCTGCTGGTCGCATGGCGTCGAGAAGGCCGCTGACGCGGCGGGGCGCCGGGAAGGCCGCTGACGCGGCGGGGCGCCGGGAAGGCCGCTGACGCCCCACCCCATACTTCAACAATACCGATTCGGCTGATCGTTTAGAGTCATTAACTATAGATTAAGACCTTCCGTCCGGATACACTGCCCCCCTAATCGCATGGACATCCGCAAACGGCAGGGGTAGTCACAGTGGCGGAGTGGACTTCCGGTCGGGTCCTTGGGGGGAAACGGCCGAACGATCTGAAGCGGGTCTTGGCTCAGGCGCTGCCGGAATGGCAGGTGTTCGTGCGCCGCCGCGACGGTCGTGCCGAGCAGTTCACCATCAGCCGCCGGCGCCAGGTGGCGCTGCTGGCGGGCGCCGCCCTCCTGACCCTGTGGGCCGGCCTCGCCACCACCGCCCTGATCGACCAGCCCGAGCGCCTGGCCGCCAAAGAGCGCGAACTCGAAGAGATGATGGCCTCGACCCGCGCCGCCCAGGTCCGTCTGGCCTCGGCGGAAAAGCTGGTGGGCGACATCGCCCGCGAGGTGGACGAGGTCCACGGCAACCTGCTCACCCTGGCCGAGTCCTCGGACAGCCTGGCCAAGGACCCGCCCGGCGCCAAGATGGCGCGCGGCGGCGCCAAGGCCCGGCTGGTGCCCGAGCCCGCCTATGACGACGGCGGCCAGCCGGGCGGCCCGGAAGCCAACTCCATGCGCGAGCAGGTGCGCCGGCTGGAGGATTCGCTGGGCAAGCTGCGCAGCACCTATACCCGCGCCGCCCAGCAGACCGCCGACGCCGCCGCCAGCCGCATCAGCCAGACCGAGCAGCAGATCTCGCGCCTGGGCATCAGCGCCGAACGCCTGGTGCCGCCCAAGCGCTCCACCGGCGGCCAGGGCGGCCCGTTCATCCCCGCCCCTGCCGACGACGACGACCGCTTCGCCATGGGCGCGCTGATCGAACGCATGCAGCATTGGAACGGCATGAAGGCGGCCATGCAGCGCCTGCCGTTGGCGATCCCCATCCATGGCCCATTCGAGCTGAACAGCGGCTTCGGCACCCGCGCCGACCCGCTGAACCACCGCTCGGCCATCCATGAAGGCCTGGATTTCGGCGCCCCCATCGGCACCCCGGTCTATGCCACCGGCGAAGGTGTGGTGACCCTGGCCGAGCCGTGGGACCGCTACGGCAACACCGTGGAAATCGACCACGGCAACGGCGTCACCACCCGCTACGCCCACATGTCGCGCATCAAGGTCAAGGAAGGCCAGAGGGTCAACCGCTCCACCGTGGTCGGCCTGGTCGGCAATACCGGCCGCTCCACCGGCGCCCACCTGCACTACGAGGTGCGGGTCGCCGACGTGGCCAAGGATCCCATCAAATTCATCTCGGTAGGTCGCGATGCTCCGAAAACTCGCTAAGGGCACCTCGGGCTTGGGCGGCGGCTCCTCCGGCCGCGCCACCATTCCGCTGTCGGTCATCGGCCCCGACGTGCGCATCGTCGGCGACATCATCACCCAGGGCGAGATGCAGATCGACGGCCAAGTGGACGGCGATATCACCTGCCAGACCCTGGTGGTGGGCGAAGGCGCCCGTATCAGCGGCGAAGTCACCGCCGACAGCGTCCGCGTGCACGGCCAGCTGACCGGCAAGATCAACGCCAACACCGTGGCCATCGCCAAATCGGCCCAGGTGGTGGGCGACATCACCCACGAAACCCTGGAGATCGAGGCCGGCGGCCACCTGGAAGGCCACCTGATCCACAAGACCCCGCGCCCGGCCCAGACCGCCACCCCGGCGCTGGAGGCGCCGCGCCCGGCCGTGACGGCGTTCCGGCCCGAGCCGGTGCAGGACGAGGCGGCGCAATAGCACCCCTTGATTTGGCTGGCGCCCACGCCCACCATGGCGGGCGATGATCACGCTGTATACCCGCACCGACGGCCGCCTGCTGCGCGGTGGCCCAGAGATCCTCGGCCCCGACGCGCTGTGGATCGACCTGCTGTCGCCCACCCCCGAGGAGGAGGACGCGGTCGAGGCGCTGATCGGCGCCGACGTGCCCACTCGCGAGGAGATGCAGGAGATCGAGGTCTCCAGCCGGCTGTCGCGCGATGGTGACCACCTGACCATGACGGCACCGGTGCTGACCAATTCCACCGGCATCAATCCGCAGAACGTGGCCATGACCTTCATCCTGGCCGGCGACCGCCTGATCACCGTGCGCTACGGCACTCCCCAGGCGGTGGCCGCCTACATGGCACGGCTGGAGCGCGGACGCCCGCCCGCCGGCGGCGCCGGGGAGGTCCTGCTGAGTCTGATCGAAGGCATCGTCGACCGCCTGGCCGACGTGCTGGAACGCATCGCCGCCGAGCAGGACGCCATCTCGCACCGCATCTTCCACCACCCCAACCGCCAGCGCCGGCGGTCGAGTTCACGCGAGCTGGAGGTGATGCTGCGCACCATCGGCCGGGGCGGCGACCTGCAATCCAAGGCACATGACACCATCATGGGCCTGCGCCGGGTGATCGCCTTCCTGCCCGAGGAGGAACTGGGCCTGCGCGACGGCCGGGCACGGTTGAAGACCATCGGCCGCGACCTGCAATCCCTGGCCGAGTACGCCGCCTTCCTGGCCAACAAGGTGGCCTTCCTGCTGGATGCCACGCTGGGCATCATCAACATCCAGCAGAACCATATCATCAAGCTGTTCTCGGTGATGGCGGTGCTGCTGATGCCGCCCACCCTGGTGGCCAGCATCTACGGCATGAACTTCCACCACATGCCCGAACTGGACTGGGTGTGGGGCTATCCGCTGGTGCTGGGCTTGATGGTGGCGGCAGCGCTGATCCCGTTCTGGCTGTTCAAGCGCAAGGGCTGGATGTAGCGCGGAAAGCCGCCCCCGGTTCCCCGGAGACGGCGCGCCGCGTATGGCGGGGCAGGGAAACTCAGACCTTGGCGGCGACCTTTTCCGCCGGAACGGCCTTCGGCTTGGCGGCGGCTTTCGGCTTGGCCGGAGCCTTCGCCTTGGCCGGCGCGGCTGCCTTTTCCACCTTGGGCCTGGCTGGAGCCTTGGGCTTGGCGGCGGCCTTCGGCTTCGACGCCTTCACCGCCTTTTCAGCCTGGAACCAGAATTCCTGGTCGCGGCCATGGGGGCTTCCCGCCTCCTGCCACAGCCGGTACGCCACATCCTTGATCTTTTCCTTCTCCGCACTCATCGCTCGGTTCCCCCGGGGTGCTGGTCTCGGATGTGGAAAACTCTAGCCCAGGACGGCAGGCTCGACAATCCCCGGCGGGACTTGCCGCTTGCATGGGCGCACGAAACTGGGAAAACTCGCCACGCCATTGGAGGGGGCGAGGATGGGATCAGCCAAACGCGGCATGCGGTTCGGTGACGCCGGCCAGGCCATGGCTGCGGGCAATGCCGCCTGGGCGGCCGGCCGCGTCGACGAGGCGGCGGCGGCCTTCGCCCATGCCGCCCTGCTGGCGCCCGACCAGACGCAGGCCCATTCCAACCTGGGCGTGGCGTTGCGCCGGATGGGCCGGGTCGAGGCCGCCGTGGCCAGCTATGGCCGCGCCCTGGCGCTGTCCCCCGACGATCCCGCCCTGCATTCCAACCTGGGCAACGCGTTGCGCGCCCTGGGTCGGCTGGAGCAGGCGGAACACCACCTGTCCCTCGCCCACGCGGCCGCCCCCGACCAGCCGTCCTTCGCCTACAACCTGGCCCTGGTGATCCGCGACCGCCATCGGTCGGCAGAGGCGCGCGAGCGCATGGCGGCGCTGGCCGCTGCGGACCCCGGCAATGCGGATTACGGCTGGGACCTGGCGCTGACCGACCTTTACCTGAGGGATTACGAACGCGGCTTCGCCGGCTACGAGGCACGCTGGGGCCTGGCCCGCACCCATCGGCGCGACCTGCCGGGCGAACGCTGGCAACCCGGCGCCGCGCTGGCCGGCAAGCGGGTGCTGATCGCCGCCGAGCAGGGTTTCGGCGACGCCCTGCAATTCGCCCGCTTCCTGCCCGAGGTGGCGCGGCGATGCGACGGGCTGGTCCTCGAATGCCAGCCCGAATTGCTGGCGCTGTTCGCGGCCGTTCCGGGCGTGGCCCAGGTGGTGACCAAGGGCGCCGCCCTGCCCGCCTACGACCTGTGGGCCCCCATGATGAGCCTGGCCTGGCTGCTGGGCGTGAGTTGGCAGACGCTGCCGGCACCGCCCGCCTATCTGTCGCCCCCGGCGCCGCTGGCCAAGCCGCTGGGCCGCCCGCCGGGCAGCCGGATGAACGTGGGGCTGATCTGGGCCGGCAAGACCAATCCGCGCGACCGCTCGTGGCCGCTGGAACAGCTGCTGCCGCTGATGGAGGACCCGCGGGTGGCGTGGTGGAGCCTGCAGATGGGCGAGCGCACCGCCGACCTGGCCCGGCTGGGCGTCGGCCATCTGGTGCGCGACCTGGGTCCTCAGCTGACGGATTTCGCCACCACCGCCGCAGTGATGGCCGAACTGGACCTGATCGTCACCATCGACAGCGCCCCTGCCCACTTGGCCGGCGCGCTGGGCCGCCCCACCTGGGTGCTGCTGCGCTACGTCAGCGACTGGCGCTGGCTGGACGAGGGCGACACCTGCGCCTGGTATCCCACCATGCGCCTGTTCCGCCAGCCCCGGCCCGACGACTTCTCCACCCCGGTGGCGTGGATGAAGGCGGCGCTGACGGAAGAACTCCGCCCCGCCCCCTGAAGGAGCGGGGCGGCCCCGTTCGAATCAGGCCTTGATGATGAAGGTCAGCACCAGGGACGGCTGCATGACGTTATGAGCGCCGCCGCCGCCGGTGGCGGAGGTGATGATCGTCCCGCCGATCTCGCCGGAGACGCCGCCGGTGGGGCTGTCGAACCCCACCTCGACGCTGGTGGTCCAGGTGAAGCTGTGGTCATGGCTGGGCAGCTCCGCCACGGTCAGCACATGCGCCTCCTCGCCCACTTTCTGTCCGAGGGAACGGTCGCTCAGGCCGATGCCCTGGCCGACACCGATGGGCGCACGGCCGCGCAGGTCCGGCAGGTTGAAGGTGGTGGCCCCGTCACCGTTGCCGAAGACGGTACCGATGGTGGCGAACAGCGCGGCATAGGTGGTGCGGCTGACGGCCCCGCCGTCGCACAGCAGCCAGCCGGACGGCGCGGTCGAGGCCGCGAACATGCGGACTTCCCCGGTGATGCCGCCGCCGTCGATGCGCAGGCGCTGGAAACCGTCCGGGTCGGTCACCGTTTCCAGGCTGACGCCCGCCCCCGCCAGCAGCTTGTCGGCCAACTGGCCGGGCGCCGCATCCAGCGCGGTCACCGTGACGGTGCCGCGATGGCGCAGGGTGACGGTCTGGCCGGCAGCGGGCGGATTGTCGAAGACGACGGCGCCACCATCGATGCTGGCCTGGCCGCGCACCGAATAATCGCCGGCCTGAATGATGCCGTCCAGCAGCACCTGGCAATCATCCTGGCCGTCAATGGCGAAAGGGAACGGGAAAACGCTGGTGGTGCCGTTGGCGGTATAGTCGACTTGCATGGTCATGGCTCTGCCTTTCCTTCAGAAAAGCCCGCCTGATACGGCGGACTTCCTCCCCCTCCCCGAGAGCGGGAAGACCGTGCGGACGGATTGCCGCACGTAACTGTAGAGTTTTTGACAGAACATGTCACTTGACGTTGCCGAGGCAACCAAAGCCTCAGTGCTGGCCGAACTGGTGGAACAGATAGACCTTAGGTACGCGGCGCGGAAGAGAGGCTGAGACCGACGACGCCGGTTTCACCACCAGCCATCTCGACATAGGTCCGGATGCCGAAACTGCTGGCACCTTCCGTCACCGACAACGCCCGGCCAGAACTGAAAGCGGCACAGGTGTTCGGGCCCGCAACCTGCGTGCTGACGCTGGGCGAACAGGCGATGCCGTCGCGATGAACGGTAATCCCGACATAGCCGTAGGGTGCCGCGTGCACCACATTGCCGCAGACCAGGATATTGATCACTTCTCCGTCCCATGCCAGCACGTCGACGACCGGCTCATGCACGACCCAGGCTGAGGAGATGATCGTTCAGTGTGTAAACGGGGACGTTGGAATAGGCCGACAGCCCCGGATCGTTGAACCATGAGCGGACCCACCGGCGCGCCTCGTCGTCCACGAACTGAATGCCTGCGTCGTCCGCCTTCACCCTGATGCCGAACGGGCTGACCGCTGCCGTGCCGGTGGGGCTGAGGACGACAGCATCGACCACGCCGTCAGCGTCGAGGTCGGCGGCATAGACGTAGTAGGTGCAATTGGCGGCGAGGGCGGCGTTGCCCACACTTACACCTTCGTCGGGAATCAGGCAGGCCTTGCCATTGACGACAAGGCTGCCGCCATTCCAGGGAAGCAGACGCAAGGTGGTCGACGACGTCCGCAACAACCTGCATTTGCCGTGAAGCTTGATTACCTCCTTCAGCATCTGCTCCGACGCATCCACCTCGGCTTTCGAATACACCCCGACATTGGCCCGGGCAGCCGCCTTGTCGGCAACATCGGCCAGATTTTCGTCCTTGACCAGGAACGGCACTTACAGCGGCACCTTGATACGGGCCAGCCGGATGACGGCACCTTCAAACGGAGCCGTGCGAATTCGACCATTCCGCCATTGCCGCCGCCCAAACCCCGAACGACGAAGGTGCCGGACGGCGTCGCGCCATCAATCTGAACCCGCAGATCGGACAGCTCGAAGACAGGGAAATCAAAGCCGAACGCGGTCCGGCAGCCATCGGCGGTGTACTCGATGAAATGAGGCATGATCGTTCTCCAGAAAAAAGCCCGCCGACAATCGGCGGGCTGGGAGCAAGGGCAGACCGGGGCGGGAGCTAACGCGCCACGCCCGCCTTCTTCTCGGCGGTGCGCAGCCAGCTCATGCCGAGCAGCGAGCCCACTAGGCCGAGGATATCGCCGATGCCCATTTCGGGCATGGGCGGCAGGGCCTGCTGGCCCCAGGCGGCGGCGCACCACATGGCGGTGCCCACCACGAAACGCGGGATGTAGTAGACCGCCAGCGAGGCGGCGCAGACCCAGCCTATGGCGGGCCGCCAGCCGGCGACGAAGACCGAGGAACTGGCCGCCTCGATCTTGTTGAGTTCCACCTGCAACTCGTCCTGATGCTGCTTGAGCTTCTCCAGCACCGCCTGCGCCTGCAGGCGCTCGTCGTCGCTGGTGAACAGGCGATCGAACAGGCTGCCCAGCGCCTCGATGGGCTTGGCGACGGCCTCGCCGCCGGCACCGAGCATGGTTCCCAGGATGGACATGGCCGTACTCCTCATCAAAAGAAAAACCCCGCCGCAGCGCACCACGGCGGGGTTGCGGAACAGAACCCGGATGGGGGATCGCCTGGAGCACGCATCATCCTCGCCCCGTCGGCCGGCGAACTGCCGGCGGGGCGAGGCCAGGTCAACCGCGCGAGCTCGAAAAGGCGTTGATGGCGACCACACTCAACGAGCCACTCGATTCCAGCACCATGGTCGTCAGACCGAGAGCCCAGGCCCCTTCGTCAAAAGCCATCGCCCGGCCGGTGTTGAAGGTGCAGAAAGTGTCCGCAACGGGCATCTGCATGCTGGCCGCATTCGAGCCATCACGCTGGATGGCAACGCCCACATAGCCGAATGCCCGCGTGTGCACGGCGCTGCCGCATGCGTAGGCGTTGCGAGCCGTCGGCCTCGGTCACCGCTTCCACCGCCATATTGGCGCCCGCCGCCACCTTGTCGGCCAAGTTGGCCGGGCCAGGCGTCGGCAGCGGTGACGGTGGTGGCGCCGCGATAGCGCAAGGTGATGGTCAGGCCCTGGGCCGGCTGACGGCGAAGATCACGGCGCCGCCGTCGATGCTGGCCTGGCCGCGCAAGCTGTAGCCGCCCCTTTGCAGCGTCCCGTCGATCAGCACTTGGCAATCGTCTTCGGTTTCGATGGCGAAGGGAAAGACGAAAGTGATGCCGTCCGCCGTGTAGATGACTTCGGTCGTCATGGCCGTTCCTTTCGGTCAAACAAAAAGGTCCGCCGGATTGATCGGCGGACCTGGGTACCCGTTCACACGGGGATCGGAGGGGAGCGAGTTCACTCTACGTCGTTGTAGAAAAGGTGGTTGCCGATTTCGGCCGAGGGCACGCGCCCGCGCGCCCAGGCCGGCAGGCAGGCGCGGGTGTGGTAGTGGGTGGCCCCGGCGGTGGGGTCGGCCACGGCACCGGCGAGGGCGCGGCGCGCGACGCGCAGGCAAATGCGGAAGACGCGGTCGGTCTCGTCCACCCGCTCCAGCTTGGCGCGGTTGGGATCGTCCACATTCCAGCACGAGAACTGGCGCGGCTTTTGGCACACCGCTTCGACGCTGCCGCCCCACCAGCCGCCCCTGGCGGCCCGGTTGAGCACCACCGCCGCCACCGCCTCGATGCCGCGCACCGACTCGCCGCGCGCCTCGCCCCACAGGGTGCGGGCCAGGATGTCGGCGGGCGAGCCGCGCTCGGCCGGCGGGGTCTGGGATTCGGCGTCGGGCTCGGCGTCGATGATCAGGATGGGGGCGTTCATGGCCGCACCCCCACGGTGCCGGCGGCGTCCAACTTGGCCTCGATCCGCAGCAGGTGTTCGGTCAGACGCCGTTCCACGTCCTTCAGGGTGCCGGTGGTGGCGTAGGTCTTGGCCACCTCCAGCTTGTAGGCGGCCAGGGCCTCGCGCAGTTGGCTGCCGGCCACCTCCACCTTGTGCTCGATCTCGTCCATGCGGTCGTCGGCCTCGGTGCGGCCGCGCCAGATCAGCACGAACAAGCCGCCCAGCACCGGCAGTTCCACGGCGGTGATCCACCACGCCAGGTCCATGCTCCAATGATCCATGTTTGTTCTCCTCAAATCTCAAATTCGGTTTCCGCCGCCAATCCACCGCCGCCCGGCCGCCACTCGCGCCGTTCGGCCAGCGGCACCGCCGGGCGGCCCAGGCGCACGGGCTGGGACAGCAGGCAGCCGGCGACGGCGTCGAGGCCGTCGTCGCGCGCCTTGCCACCGGACTGCCACTCACGCATCTCGGCGATGAAGGGGGTGGACCACAGCGAGCGGTGGGCGTTGAGCGCGCCCGCCGCCAGCACGGCATCGAAGGCGTCGACGATGCGCTGGTCCTTGGCCCGGCTGGAATGGACCTCGACCACCGCGCAGGGAAGGCCGGCAGCGGCCAGCTCCCGCCGCAGCAGGCCGGGCAGGAAGCGGCCCAGCCCGTTGCTTTCCAGCGTCACCGCCGGCAGGTACAGCTCGCGCACGAAGGCCACCACCTGGCGGCACATCTGGGTGGCCTCGTCCACTTCGGTCTGGGCGGGGTCGTGTTCCAGATAGCGCACCCGGTGCAGCCAGTAGCCGCCCTCGGCATCGGTGAACAGGGCGGCCACCACCGAGGCATCGCCCTTGCCCGGCGCGCCGTAGGCCGGGTCCCACCAGCACGAGGCCGAGACCAGCCGGCGGCCGGCCAGCGACAGCACCGGCTGGCCGTTGCCCTCGGCATAGGCCAACTCGCCCTCGTAGAGGCGCAGCCGGTCGGGGTCGAGGCGGCCGTCGGCGATGTTCACCGGCTTCAGCAGCATCTGGCTGTCGAACTTGTTGGGCCCCGAGCGCCGCCGGATGGCGTCGATCTTCTCGGCGGGGAAGCGCTCGGGCCAGGCGCTGGCACCGGCGCGGTCCAGCAGCGGGATATCCAGCCGGGAGAAGCCGTCGAGGAAAGGGCGCTGTTCGCCCATCTCCAGGCGCGGCTCGGCGGCATAGATGGTGTAGTAGGAATGCGGCGTGCCGACATAGAGTTGGGCGCCGCCCGGCACCAGCACATATTCGATCTCGGCCAGCCGCTCGCGCAGATCCGCCCGCTTGGGGGCGGTGTCGCAGGTGTTGGGCACCTCCACGTCGTCGCAGATGATGATCTCGGCGCGCGAGCCGGTGATGTTGGCGCCGATGCCCTTGGCGACCATGGAGGGATCGCGCAATTCGCCCGGCCGGTTGACGGTGAACTGGTCGCTGGCCCAGTGCTCGCGCCGGGGCGGCTTCAGCCCCTGGGTCAACGGATGGCGCTCGATGATGCGCTTGACGTTGCGCACCATCTTCTTGGCCAGGGCGAAATCGGCCGCCAGCACCATGATGCGCAGGTCGGGGTCGTTCATCAGCACCCAGGCGCAGAACAGGCCGACGATGGTGGACTTGCCGGACGAGCGGAACGCCATCAGCAGCATCTCGCGCCGCTGCCCGCGCCAGCGCGCCGCCAGCCAGCGCGCCATGCGCAGGTGATGGCGCGGCGTGGACTGGCCCAGCCTGGCGTTCCAGATCCAGATGAATTCGGGGAAGTCGACGCGGGTCATGCGCCGTCCTCCTGGGACGGGCCTGCCATGGGGACCTCCTGTGGCTGTGGGGAAAAGAAAAAGCCCCGCCCCCGGGACGGGGGCGGGGCGGAAGCACCCGGGCGTTACGGATTGACCTGGGCGTTGGCCGGGGCGCGGCCCTTGGGCCCCACCGTCGGCTTGCGGTCGTAGGTCGCGGTCCAGGTGTTGGTACCGCTGCTGTTATAAGAGGCGCTGTCCGTACGGATCTTGAACCCGGTCGCCAGCTTGTCGGCATGGGTGCCCCAGGTCACGGCATTACCATTGATGGTCAGCGTCCGCGGCACTGCACCGGTGTAGATGCACGGGCCGTCGGCGCTGACACTGCCAATGAAGCTGCCGCTGGCAATGCCAACGGTCGGCGGCATATTGGCGGTGCACAGCGGCTTGGCCGCGCCGTAAACATTGGGGTAGGCAAAGGGTTTCTGCCCAAAATTCCAGTCCGCCCCTTGAAAGTAGGTCGGCGAACCGTCATGCCCACCGAAAGCGATGTCCGAACTGAGCGGAAGTGGAACCGCAGAGCCGAAAGCGGAACCGTCGACATAGAACTGAGCGGTTCCTGCGGTCGTATTGGCCACGACACCGATCACACTGCCCTCACTGAGGGGTGAAAAGGTATAATAATTGGTTCCACGAGCCCAGACCCGCCCCCACTGTATCTCGACGGCAGTGTAACTGATATCTGGCCACCTTGGCGCCAATGGAGGCATGATGCCGAGGATATCATGCGCAACGGTAACGGTTGCTTCGGCAACCCAGATACCGCTGTTCGGCAACACCATCGAAGATCGATAGCTGCCCTCCAACGAGCTACTGGTCACGATCGATAGATTGCCGTTGCTGTAGGTGAAAGCGGCCCCCTTATCCAGCGGATTGAGTGTCGCGTACACATTGGTCGGCGTATCCGCCACCACGTCCGTGGCGGCGAAGCCGACGGGGGCCCAGTGGTTGCCTCGGCCGCTGTAATCCATCCCCAGGTTGGCATTGTTCCAAGGCTTGCCAAGATAGCAGCCATTGGTGCCCCATAAAACAACGGCCGGCCGTTTGGGGCGCCAGTTCAGCGTCGCCGGATCGAACTCGCCAAAGCTGGAAGACGTCAGCGTTACGCCATCCAACACCACCGGTTCAGCGATCTGGCAATTATTGTAATACGGGAACGCATAATTGAGAGCACCGAAACGGTGCTCAACGATCGAATTGACCGCTGTCTGCAAATTGAGCGGGATCGCGTTGTTTGTGCTGAAGCTGGTTACCGGGATGCCGTTGACTTCGAGGGACACCGTCTGGGTCGTGGTGTCAACGGTACAGACAATATGATACCATGCATTGACGTCGCGATAGAGCGCCGTGGTGATGCGCCAATTGGTGACACCCCCGCCGATAGCTATGGCCCCGGTTTCCGTGAAGGTGAGGCCGAATATAGTCGTATCGCTATTCGCCCCATTCGATGCGGAGAATACGTGCTGCTCCACATCGAGTCGGGCGCGACGAACCCAAGCACTAATGGTGAATTTCTGACGATCTCCCGTCACGCTGGGCGTGCGGCTCAGATACTGCCCGCCCCTGAACAACAGCGAGTTCTCGATGGAATAGGCGGCCTGACGGCCGCCTCCCAGCATCATCGTGTCGGAAAGCATGGCGTCAGGCCTCCACGTCGTTATAAGCGTACTCGATGCGGTCGAGCGCGCGGATGTGATAGTCGATGCGGCCGATGCCGGTGATGCCCGAGGGGGCACCCACCTCACCGACGCGCTTCCACAACGAGCCCATGCCGGCGATGGCGAAGCCGGCGGGAACGATGCCGATGGTGCCCTTCTGGCCGATCAGGGCGGCCGACAAAGTGGGATTGGCGAAGGTAATGCTGGCCGTCAGGGTCAGGTTGAAGTTCTGATACTGGGCGAAATCCAGCACGGTGGCACCGCCTACCGAGGCGGCCTGCACCGCCTGCGAGCGTTGCGGCTTGGTCCAGTCCTGGGCCGCGTTCAGATAGGCCACCTGATCCAGGCCCAGATTGCTGCGCGCCTGGGCGGTGTTGCCCAGGTCGGCCAGATTCTGGCCCTTGGCGAGATAGGCGCCATCGGTTTCGCTCTTGGAATAGATTTCCAGATTGCCGCGCGCCACCGCCTTGTCGGCAACGTCATCGAGGTTCTGGCTGCGATGCAGCACCTCGCCCGACAACTGGCCGGTGGCCGTGGCGATGGTGGCATCGGTTTCCACGGTGGAATAGACGCCCAGATTGGTCCGAGCCGCCGGCTTGTCGGTCAGGTCCGACAGGTTGTTGGCCTTCAACAGCGCGGCGTCCCGCACGCCCTGAGCCACAGCCTCGGTCTCGGGCTTGGAGTAAACACCCAGATTGGTGCGGGCGGCGGCCACGTCGGCCAGGCCGGCCAGATTGCCGTTCTTGAGCAGGGCGGCGTCCCTCACCGCCTGGTCCAGGGCGTCGGTCTCGGTCTTGGAATAGACGCCCAGGTTGGCGCGGGCGGCGGCCTTGTCCTCCAGGTCGGACAGGTTGGCCGCCTTCTCCAGCGCATCGGTCACATCGGGGCTGGTAATGCGCAGGCGCTGGATGCCGCCGTCCTCGACCACGGTGTCGAAAACGATGTTGGCGCCTGCCACCAGCTTGTCGACCAGATGGCCGGCGGTGGCGTCGTCCACCGAGACGCTGACCGTGCCCAGGTAGCGCAACGAAATATCCGAACCCTCGGCCGGCGGGCTGTCGAACACCACCATGCCGCCATCGGCGCCGCCGGCACCGCTGATGTGGAAACCCACATCCTGGACCACGTCGCCGATGCGGACCTCCAGCGCGGTGGCGGCGGGAATGGCGAAGGGATAGGGGAACACCACGCTGGTGCCATTGGCGGTATAATCGACTTTGTTCGTCATGGTTCTTCCTTTCAGGCATGAAAAAAGCCCGCCGGGAAGCCGGCGGGCCTGGGGAATGGACGAGGGCACGGCGCGCCTCGGCCAGTAATCGGGGAAGGCAGTCATTGGACTCCGGAGTGGCCTCCGGGAACGGGCCGGCCTTGGGGACCTCCTTCTCCCAATGACGGAAAGAAAAACCCCGTCCCCGGAAGGGGGCGGGGCAATACGGGCCGGAACCGACGTCAGGCCTTGATGATGAAATTGACCGTCAGCGACGGCGGCATGTTGTTGTGGGGCTGATCGCCGCCGGTAAGGTTGGTAGACCAGGGATACGGGTCACCAGATCCACGCAGCGACGGGGCTCCCCCTGTTCAATGCTGTAGCTGTTGGCCGAATGATTATGCGCCGGGATTTCGGCGATGGTCAGCGTGTGCTTTTCCTCGCCGACCGTGCCGCCGAGAGTGCGGGAGGTCAGGCCAGCGCCCTGGCCGGCGCCGATGGGTGCACGCCCGCGCAGGTCGGGAAGGTTGAAGGTGGCGGTGCCGTCGCCGCTGCCGAACGCCGTGCCGATCACCGCGAACAGGGCGGCATAAGCGGTGCGGTTGACCGCCGAACCATCGCAGAACAGCCATCCGGACGGGGCCGAGGCACCACCGAACAGGCGAATCTCGCCGGTGATGCCAGCGAGATCGGTTTCGGCCTTGGAGTAGACCCCCAGATTGGCCCGCGCCGCCGGCTTATCGATGAGGTCGGCCAGGCTGTTGGCTTTCAGCAGGGCGGCCTCCCTCACCGCTTGGTCCAGGGCGTCGGTCTCGGCCTTGGAATAAACGTCCAGATTGGCCCGCGCGGCGGCCATGTCCTCCAGGTCGGACAGGTTGGCCGACTTCTCCAGCGCTTCGGTCACATCGGGACCGGTGATGCGCAGGCGCTGGATGCCGCCGCCTTCGACCACGGTGTCGAACACGATGTTGGCGCCCGCCACCAGCTTGTCGGCCAGATGGCCGGCGGTGGCGTCGTCCACCGAGACGCTGACCGCGCCCAGGTAGCGCAGCGAGACCACCGAGCCTTCGGTCGGCGGGCTGTCGAACACCACCATGCCGCCATCGGCGCTGCCGGCACAGTTGACCTGGAAGCCTGCATCCTGGACCACGCCGCCGATGCGGACCTCCAGCGCGGTGGCGGCGGGAATGGCGAAGGGATAGGGGAACACCACGGTGGTGCCGTTGGCGGTATAATCGACCTTGTTCGTCATGGTTCTTCCTTTCAGGCATGAAAAAAGCCCGCCGGGCGACCGGCGGGCCTGGGAAAGGGACGAGGCGGCGAGGTCAGAGATCCTCGCCGTCTCCTCGTCCAGCTGACCGAGGGCATGGCGCGCCTCGGCCAGCAATCGGTGAAGGCCGTCATCGGTTTCGGGGTCGGCCCCCGCACCGCCTTCGGCCCAGCGCATCAGTTTGACCAGCACCTCCACATGGGCGAGCGCTGCCCTGGCCGCCGCATGCCAGCCGGCAAAGCCCTTGGCGTCGGCCGGCGGCTCCTCCGCGGTGAAGCGCTCGTAGCCGGCCAGGGCGGCGCGCATGCGTTCGGGCAGCGCGCCCTGCACCAGCCGGCGCAAGGTTTCCATGTCCTCGGTCATGGGGGACTCCTTTCTGCCCAAGCGATGACGGCTTCGGCCCGTCACGGGGTCTCGCCTCCCACAAGCCGCCGAGCCGCGGCGATTTCGTCCTCGCCCGGGCAGGGAGCGGGGCTGGCATGGTTCCAGCACACCACGAACCCCATCCGCGTTTCGCGGACGGTCGAGGGGTCGCTCTCGGGCGGGAACGGCGGCTCGCCGTCCCATATGGAGAACTGGGCACCGGGAACCAGCGCCGAAAGCGTCTCCGCCAGCATGTTCAGGTCCATTTACTGATACTCCGTGACGGTGATGGACGAGGCCATGAGGCCCCCCAGCAAGCGGCTTCCACCGGCGCCGTTGAAAGTGACGGTACCGCCGAAAAGATGGGAGGGGCCGGCGCGGACGGAAAACGTGTGAACGTATCCGGCACCATGGGACTGGCTGACCCAGCTGGTGAAATGGATCATGTGAATGCAATTGATGATGTTCACTTGATTCTGGATCACGGCACCGAGCGCGGTATTCGACTGTTCCCAGAAAAGGGCGGCGATCAGCTGCGTCCCGTTGTTCGAACCGGCCAGCGCGATGCAGACGTCCACCCGCAGGGAACTGCTTCCTGCCGCTTGCGTCGTATAGTTCAACCCCATGAACTGTGCCCCCTCGTTATCAAGCGGGGGGTGTCGTCGTAGGGAATGGTCGCCGTGGATGCGGCGACGCCGCCCACACTCGTGGCGGCGACGCCGAGCACACGGCCAGGAGCGGTCGCCCACGCCGGATCGGCGCCGGAGCCGTTGCTTTTCAGGTACAGGCCCCCGGCGGCGGGCAGCCGCGCCCAACCGGAGGCGCCCCGGTACAGGAGGTCGCCGCGGGTGGCACCGCCGACGAGGTCGAGAACTTGTGACAGCGACAGCTCGGCGGCATTCCCTGCCCCGGCCGCGGCACGGCCGAGAATCGCCGGAGCGGAGAGGGCAAGATCGGTGGCGGCGGCGGTGCCCTTTATCGCCAGCCCGCCGAGGCCGAGGTTGCCGCGCGCCGCCTGCTTGGTGCCGGCACCAAGAGCGGCGATCTCGGCCAAGGCGTTGACCGCCTGCAGATCACCCGACCCTGTCCCCGCCATGCCGCGCCGTCCGCCGATCACCACGGTCCAGGCGCTGGCGCTGCCGATGCCCTGAACGTCTTCCACCATCACCTGCAACGCACCGGTCGACGGGTCGTAGGACGACACCTGGCCGGTCATGAAGCGCCCCGGTTCGGCGGTGACGAATATTGTGACGGTCATGCCCGCCACCCACCCCTTGGCCGGTTCAACCTCCAGCAGTCTTGTTCCCGTGCCCAAGGTCAGTGTCGAGGTGCTGGCGCTCAGCAGCCTCGTCCCCACCGACAGGGCCGAACTTTCCGCAGCAACCGCCGACACTTCCGCCTGGCCGCGCAACGTGGCGACCGCCGTACGGTCGGCGGTCACGGCGGCCCGATCGGCGGCGGCAGAGACGGCGGCGGCGGCGGCGGCCTGGCGATCGACACCCACGGCGGCGCGATCGGCGGCGACCGCCGCATGATCGGCATCGGTGGCGGCGCGGGCCTGGATGGCCGCATGGGCTTGGGCGGTGGCCACGGCGACCGCCTCGTCCAGACCGGCGGCGCTGTTCTCCAGCCCGGTGCCGGCGGCGTTCCACTTCAGCCCGCGCCCACCCACCGGATCGGGCAGGGTGAGCGCGGCGGTGCTGGAACTGGTGAATGGCCGCTGCACGCAGCGCGACACGTCGTCCGCCACCTGCTGCACCGCCGCCACCTGGTAGTCCAGTTCGTCGTTCAACGTCTTGGCGCGGATGATGCCGTCGGCCTGGAAGTCGCTGATACGCTCCAGCGCCATGCGGCGACGCAGGGTCACCCGGGTGCCGGCGGCGGGCGGCACGGCGAACAGCGCGGCGCCGCCCGAGGAGATGCCCACGCCGGACAGGGTGAAGCCCGCCGGAGTCTTGGCCTCGTTCAGCCAGACTTCCAGGTCGGTGGCCTTGAAGACGGCAAAGGGAAAGGTGAACGCCGCCTGGACGCCATCGGCGTCGTAATGGACCAGCGGCGCCACATCGTTGATCTGAATGTGTTCGGTCATGATTCGTTCCTTGTCACTCGGCCACTTTCATCTCGGTGGCCACGGCCAGGATGGTGCAGGGCAGCGGGACGTCCTGCGCGATCCGCCACAACGGCTGAAAGGCGTCGCGCCGCCAGCCGATGGCGCGGATCTGCACGTCGCCGGAAAAGGGCGGCGGCCCCGCGTCGAACTGGTGGCGGCCGAAGCGGCGGAAGGCGATGGCGGCCAGGCCCTTGCCGGTGTCGATATGCAGGGCCTTGGTGTCCAGCAGGCGGAAATGGGCCCGCACCAGCCGCATGGTGGCGCCCGGACCGGCCCCGCTGCCGGCCTGCACCACCGGCGGCAGCGGCTCCACCTCGTGGGTGTAGGCCAGGCCCACCTGCACGCTGCGCGCCGGATCGCGCAAGGTGACGACGCCGTTGGTCACCACCGCCTGCTCCAGCGCGCCGCCATCGGCCAGGATGCGCACCGTGCGCCCTTCCAGGTGCCCCAGCCCGCTCCAGGTGGATTTGGGAGTGGCTGCCTCGCCGGTCATGGCGGCATCCAGCGACAAGGTATCGTCGAAGCGCTCGACCATGGTGCCGCCGCCCCGCTCCACCAGCACGTAGACCTCGCCCTCCACCGTCGCCACCGAGCGGAATGCGCCTTCGGTGCCATGCAGCGTCCAGGCGGTCACCTTCTCGGTGCGGTAGATGGTGACCGTGCCCAGGGTGCCGTCGCCCATGACCACATGGAACAGCCGGCGGCCGGAATCGTAGTCCTGGTCCACCGGCGCCACCATCAGGTGCTTGGCCAGCATGGCCAGGTCGGTGGACTGGTAGGCCTGCTCCACGTCCGCGTAGAGGAACTCGCGCAGATCCGTGCCGCCCCGCGACACGTAGAGGGTGGCGCCGTCCACGTCGCGCGGCGGCACCTGGCGATCCACCGGCGAGCCCACCCGGGTCTGCCGGGTCAGCTGGATGTTGCCGGGCGTCAGCGGGTCGCCCGACACCATCCACTCGGCCCCCGAGGTGAACACTTGCAGGTGGCGACCCGAGAACACCGCCCGGATGGCGTTGACCTGATCGGACAGCAGGGCGAACTCGATGGCCTCGTCGTCGAGTCCCTCGCCCAGGTCGAAGTTGAACAGGTCCGAGGATTTCGACAGCCACAGCCGGTTGGGCAGATCGCGCGAACCGCCGATGACCAGGCGATCCTGGTGGAAGCACACCGAAACCGGCCAGCCGCGCAGGGACGACAGCGCCTGCTCCTCCCAGTCGGTGGTGGCATTGGTGTCCACCAGGGTCTGCTGCACGCTGGCGGTGACCTGGGTGGCCGAGGCCACGGCGGTGATCACCACCTCCTTCTGCTGCAGGCGGAAACGCAGCCCCACATGGCCGGCCTGGAACACCGCCGCCGAGGCGGTCAGCGTCACCGTGCCCGAAGTCCCCGACGGTTGCAGCGTCACCTGATCGGCGGCGAATTTATGGGTGGGCTGATATACCACCCCATCCTTGGCGTAGAAGCTCCATTCCGCGATGGTCCAACTGATGTGCGAGGTCCGCGTGATCCTGCGCGGCGCCACGTCGGGATGGACCACCAGCAGGGTGTCGGCGGTCTGGCTCCAGCGCAGCTGCGAGATCTGCGCGGTGGTCCAGGGAGCGGCAAAACCGGCCACCTTGGCGCCGTCGGCATAGACGTCCACGTACCCGCCGGTAACCACCAGCAGATAGGTCTGCTCGGTATTGAACTCGAAGGCGATCAGCCGGCCCGGTCCTCGCGCCCTGTCGACATGGCGCAGCCCGGCGCGGCGTGACACCCCGCCCACGGGGGCGATGAAGACATTGCGCAGACGCTTGGCGCCGTTGGCATAGGCGGTCAGGTCGCCGCGCCCCAGCATGTCCAGGCTGAGCTCGCCGGCAGTGAAGTTCGTCTTGGTGAGGGTGATGGTCATTCTTGTTTCTCTCCCTCAAGCGCCGGGCGGGCTCCTTCGCGCTGCGCGCTCATGACCGCACCTCCACCAGCGGGAAATCGGTGATGGCCAGGGGTGTGTCCTGCTGGCCGTCGGCCAGCTTGGCGCGGCGGAACTCGTCCTCGGCCAGCTTGTAGAGCAGTTGCGCCCGCGTGGTGCTTTCCGTCAGCGGAATGCAGAACTCGGCCGCCAGCCGCGCGATCAGCGCCTGGTCGAAGAAGGGCGGGAAGGCCAGTTCGTCCGGGCGGAAAATGTAGGTCAGCACCAGGCTCCTCGGCGTCGGTGTGCAGACGGGTTTCGGCGATGCGGTAGGACACACCCGCCCCCAGCCCGCCCACGCCGGCCGACAACGCCCGCAGGAAATCCGCCGGCAGCTGGTAGGCATAGGCGTAGTCGGCCACCGGCACGGCGGCCAGACGCGGCAGGGTCACCTGGCCGGTGGCGAAATTCCACGGATGGGCCGAGATCAGGGCGTCGCGGATAGAGGGATACAGATTGGCCGCCACCTCGGCCTCGGCCGTTCCCTCGTCGAACGAGGCGATGGTGGCGGCACCGATCTTCAGCAGGGCGCGCGAACACAGCGCGATGGCCGAGAGTGCCATGGCGGAAACTCCTTTCGTCTTTACGATTGAGGTCAGGCGGGAGACAAGCGCTGCCCCTGCCACCATCCCTTCTTGAGGCCGTCGCGCAGGATGGCCTGCAGCGCGAAACTGCCGAACGTGCCGTCGATGAACGACGCCCACGGCCCCATGTTCATGAAACGCAGGTCGAGGTTGGCCGCATCGGGCCAGTGGATGACCTGGATCGGCGTGCCGCTGAAGCGGACACGCACGTGATAGGGATTGCTGCCGCCGGCGGGATCGAGGTCGAACGCCAGGTCACGCGCGAGCGCCAGATCGCTGACGGCCCCCACCACGTCGGAGACGAACAGCCGCCGGTCCGCGAAGGCCTTGCCGATGGCCGCCGGGGTGCGGATGCAGAAATCGGTCGGCGCGATGCCGCGCGCCACCATGTCGAGGATGGTGCGCAGGGCCTCCTCCAAGCCCGCCCCAAGATCGGCGACGGTGAACGACACCTGCCCCAGGGCCAACCCGGCCGCCATGACATTGTCCAGCGCGGCGGCCACCTTCGCGAAGACCTTGGGACTGTGATAGGCGCTGTCGTGCACCGAAAGCGACACCCCGTCCAGACCGGCCGCCACCAGAGCGGCGACGCGGGCCCGTTCGGCCAGACGGATGCCGTTGGTGTAGATCAGCGGGACCTTGCCCCCATGGCGCACGCCTTCGACGATGGCGGGCAGGTCGTCACGCATGGTGGGTTCCGCCCCCATCAGGCAGACGGTGGCGGTGGGGGCGGCCATGGCCTTGGCCACCACCCACGCCGCGGAACGGTCGCGCGCCTGGTTGTCCGGCTGGTGATAGCAATGCCGGCAGGCCAGGTTGCAGCGGTCGGTCACCTCGATCAGCGAGATGCCGTCGTAGACGGCCTGGGAATACCCCGAAGCCGGCTGCTGGCAGATGCGCCAGAACAGAGCGTCCCGCTCGACCATGGCCGTGGTTTCGCCATGGACCGGGCAGCTCTTGTGCATCCAGACAGCGCTGTCGCGGATGAGGAGGCGGGCCTCCACCTCGCGATAGCAGGTGGGGCACAGCGAGGCCGTGATGGTCATCGTTTACTCCCTGAAACGCCCACGGGCCGGCCTCCCGCCAGGGAAACCGGCCCGTGGGCAGCTGTGAACGCCAGGATCAGTCGGTGTTGGCACCGCCGACCTGGGTCATGTCGCTGACGTCGACCACGCCGCCCGAGACGGTGGACACCAGGAACAGGCCGGCCTTGGGGGCCGAGGCGGCGTCGACGTTGGCGATGATGATGTCGCCGGCGCGCAGCATGTCGGCGGCGGCGTTGAAGTAGCCGGCGCCGTCCACGGCGGCGGCGGCGTCACCGGTGGTGTAGTGCCACAGGGTGAAGCCGTTGGCGTAGGCCAGCACCGACAAGTCCTTGGATTGATAGGCCATGGGGTTGCTCCTTAGGATTCGAGGCAGCGCAAGGACACGATGCCGGCCGGATCGATCAGGGCGGCGCCCTGGCTCATCATGTTGTTGATGAACCAAGCGGCGCGGTCACCGTGATAGGTGATCTCGCTTTTGACTTCCGAGCCGATGGCGTGGCCGACGGCGGTCTTGTGGAACCAGAAGCAGCGCCGCACGTTGCCGGCCTTGGTCAGGCCCGAATGGGGCATCCACAGGGTGCCCAGCCAATGCTTGGCCTGGGTGCCCTTCCACGGCAGATCGTCCGAACCGACGTAATCGGCGTCGGCGAACTCGTCGATCTGCAGCAGCTCCGACCACTGCTTCCAGCCGACGATGGCGGTGCGCTCGCCGTCATCGGGGACATCGGCCTCGCCCAGCATCTCGAAGGCGGCCAGCACCTTCTCCTTGGTCAGGCCGGTGGTGCCGTCCTGGGCATGGTTGGTAGACTTGTCCAGCTCGGCGATGATCAGCTCGTCGGTCTTGCGGCCCAGCGCATAGGCGCCGGCATTGACCAGCACGGCGCGCTCGTCGTGCTCGATCTTCAGCTCGTCCAGCTTGTCCAGCCAGTCGCCGGCATAATAGTCGTACAACTGGCATTCCACCGTCTGGTGGTCGACGTTCATCACCGGCACCTTGCCATGGCGGGCCTTGGTGCTGGCGGCGCCCTTGCCCACCTTCTGGAACACGGCGATGGCGCCGGTGACGTTGTTGCGGGTGCGCACGGTGTTGCGCAGCTTGGACCCCTGGCGCTGGTAGGCGGCATGCACCTGGGCGCCGTAATCCTTGGAATAGGTGTTGATCACACTGATGGACATGATTGCGGTCCTTGATGTTGAGGATGCGACAAGGACGTCGCCGGCCGGTTCTGGCCCAGGGGCCGCCGTCGGCGCGCGTCCGGATGTCCGCCGGGCCGGTTGGGCACGGTTCTCCAGCGCACGGAACTGAACGGATGATTGCCCATCCCTCCCCCGCGCCAACCCGAGGGGAGGCGCGGGGGAGGGCGGCCGGCGCTCGACGGCCGAGAGGCGGGCCGGAGCGCCAAACTTCACGAAATTTCCCACTGTCGCGGGCAGGGAAAATGGTTATGATCGGGGCTCTGAGGGGCACATTCCCTGGCGGGAAGGGATTCAGGCAACGTCATGAACGAGACTGTCCAAGTGGCGCGCAACACCGGCAGCACCCTGCGCACCGAACGCATCGAAACCCGCGCCAGCGCCCTGCTGGCCGACTGCCGGCGCGCCTTTCACGCCTTCGGCGAACTGGACGAACTGGCGGAAAACCTGCGCATCCTGTCGCTGAACGCCGAACTGGCGGCCGGCCGCGCCGGCGACAAGGGTCGCGCGGTACGCGCCCTGACCCAGTACACCCGTGAACTGGTCAACCGCCTGGCCCAGATCCGCGGCGAGATGAACCAGCAGCGTAGCCGCACCGACGCCCTGTCCGAGCAGATCGAAGACGAGCTGAAGCAACTGCGCCGGATCGAGGAAAACTCGGGCAGCGACAGCACCGCCTTCGCCGACGCCATGCGCTCGCTGGTGGAGAAGCTGGACACCCTGTCCACCAACGTGGAAGACCTGTCGCGCCGCGCCCACGGCGTCGAGGAAGTGGTCAGCCAGTCCGATTCCATCGCCACCAACATCGCCATCGAAGCCGCCGCCGCCGGTGTCCACGAAAAGGAATTCCGCACGGTGTCCGACACCATGCGCCGCTACGTGGACGACCTGCGCAAGATGATCGACGAAGCCTCGGATTCGGTGCGCCGCGCCCTGGAAAAGACCGAGGCGTTGCGCCGCCTGGGCGTCGAAAACCTGAACGATCTGCGGCGTTAGGCGCCGTCGGCACCCCCACCCAACCCCTCCCCCGTCAAGGGGGAGGGTTTTTCTTTTCTCCTTCCCCCCTCGCGGGGGAGGGCCGGGGTGGGGGTCACTCCCCATACAGCCGCCGGAAGCCGGCCGATACCTTGTCGATGAAGGCGGGATCGCGCTTCTTCCAGTAGCGCGGATCCTGCATCATCCGCTTCAGTTCGGTTTCCGACAGCGCCTCGTCCTTGGGCGCCAGCGCGCGGCCCATGGCCGGTTCGCCGGAGGCCATCATACGCTCCAGCGCCATCACCCCTTCCGGCGACTTGGCCAGGGCCTGATAGACCTCCTCCGGCAGGTTGGCTTTGCCCCAGGCCGAGACCTGGCGGGCTGTTTCCGACCAGCGGGCATCGCCGCCGAAATGGTCCTTCAGGCGGTCGAGATGGCGCCGCTGCTGGTATTCCTCGTCCATGCGGGTCAGCGCGGGCAGCACGCAGTCGTGGGCGAGGTCGTAAACCAGTTGGGCCTGGCCGGGAGTGAAACAGGCCTCGTGCAGACGCCGGTTCACCGTGGGGTCGCTGGTCAGCAGCTCATGGCGGGTCTCGATCCGGTAGCCGTCGGGGCTTTCGGGAATGCCGAGCGCCGTGCGGAAGGCGTACAGCTCGTCGTCGCCGCTGTCGGGGCCGGGCACCCGCACCATGGAATGCATGCGCCGCTCCAGGTCGAGATAGGCGCGCAGCAGGGCATCGGTGCGAATGGCGCCGGAGCGCGGGTCCCAGAATTTCTCCGGCACCTGCTCGGGACGGTCGAGATCCGCCGGGGCGGGCTTGAGGGAATCTTCGTAATGCATCTCTTGCTCCTTGCGATGAGGTCAGCCGCCGTCACGGCCGAGACGGATCAGGGATTGCAGGTGCAGCACCAGCTGGCGCTGCCCCTCCAAGGTGCGCAGGGCCGCATCCGAGGCATCGGGGCCCAGGCAGCGCTCGGTGGTGAGCTGGGTCAGGTAGGCCAGGGCGGTCTCACCATCGGCGCCGCTGAACAGCCGCGCGAAGATGCGCCCCAGCCGCAGGCGCCGGTCGTCGCCGGGGCCGGCGGGCTCGGGCTCGAACCACGTCCATCCGGCATCAGACGACATGGCCGCCTCCCACGCCCGGCACCGGGTTGCCCAGCGCCATATTGACGGCCGGCGGCGCCGTGCCGCCAGCGACCACGCCGCCCAGGGACTGCGCCAGTTGGGCCAGGGCCGTGGCGTCGCCGCCACCCGCCGGAGCGGCGCCGGCCCGCACCATCAGCTCGGCGGGAATGTTGAAGGCCCGGCCCAGCCATTTGGCCGCCGCCCCAGCATCCACCGCCTGCATGCCCGCCGGCCCCAACTGGGCCAGCGAGGACAGCCAGGTCAGCATGTTCTTGGCGTCGCGCTGGGCCTGGCTCTGGGCCAGCGGCGACTTGTACTGCAGGTCGACGGTATGGCCGTCCACCAGCACTTCGGGAATCTCGCCCCGCCGCCGCAGGATGGATACTGCCCGCAGCACCAGCGGCGTCAGCAGCTCGCATTGCAGGCGGCCATAGGTGGCGCCCAGCAGGCGCGCCATCTCGGCGGAACGTTCCAGCACCTCGGTGGCGGTCATCTTCGGCGCATCGGGCTGGCCCAGCTTGTCCACCAGCAGGGCATGGCGGATGCGGCCGCGCAGATCCTCCAGCACCAGCTGCGAGATGTCGAAACGGCCCGGCGCCTCCAATGGCTGCAGGCCGGCCGACCCCACCGCCTTGGGAATGATGGTGCCGGGCACCAGCTTGATGTTGGCGGGGTTGAGCACGCCGTCGTCATCGGCCTGCCAGATGCCGGTGACGGCGATGGTGGCGTTCTTCAGCACCAGTTCCACCACCTTGTTGGCGGTCTTGATGTCGGGCAGCGCCTTCATCACCGGCGAGCGCCCGTAACTTTCCCCCGGCGCCTTGAGCCAGCGGAAATTGACGAAGGGGCTTTGCTCGAAACGCCCCTCGGCCAGCAGGGTCTCGTCACCGCCCTCTTCGGCCAGCACCGCGGCGTAACGGCAGAAACGGCCCGAGGCCGCCGGCACCACCGCCTCGATCACGGCGAAACGCTGCTCGGGGTCGTCCTCGGCCCGCTTGACCAGGGCTGCCGGCAGCGCCGCCGCCGGGAAGCGGGCCTGCAACCCGGCCAGGGTCAGTTCGGAGCGGCGGAAGGTAGTGTCGAGCCGGCCGTCCACGCCCTCCTCCAGCACCACTTGGCCCAAAGGGACGGCGGTGAAGCGGAAGGCCGAGGGCTCGCCGGGCGGCGCCTCCTCGAACAGCAGCGAGGCGGTGCCGCCGGTGACCACGTCCAGATAGCACTGGTGCATCTCCACCGCGAAGTTGGAGCGGTCGAAATGGGATTGCAGCACCGCCCCCACCTTGTCCAGCAGGGGGGCCGCCTGCTCGCGCTCTTCGGCCGAGAGTTCCGGGCCGGCGGTCAGCCCGAACCACTGAGCCCAGGGCGGCGTCAGTTCGGACAGCAGACTGGCCGCCAGTTGGTCCACCGCATCGGGGGCGGTGCCGTCGAACAGCCGATCGCCTTTCTTCTCGCCCGGATTGGGTTGGTGCAGCACGGCGTCGCGCAAGGGCAGGGCGAAATCGTAGCACTCCTGCCAGTGTCCCTCCCAGGCGGCGCGGCGCTGCTTGGCCTTGTGGTAGCGCTTGAGCAGATGGGCCGGATCACGGTCGGGCCCCAGCAACTCGTCGGAAGCGGCCATGGTTACTCTCCCAGCAGGGTCTTGCCGGTGCCGACCGCCTCGGTCAGCACGCCGCGTTCCGAGGTGGCGACCATGCCGGCACGGCCGCGCCGGTTGCGCGCCATGGATTCCTGGCGCTGTTTGCGCGCTTCCTCCTCGGGGTCCGCCGCGACCGTGGCCGGCGGGGTATAGGACGGCACCGACGGGGAGCCGCCGAAGAAACCACCCATGGGGAACCTCCTCATTTCAGGAATACTGTCTTGTGAGTCAGAACGGCAAAGCCCGGCCGATCATGGGATCGGCCGGGCTCCGGGCACAGTTCTGGTGTTGATGAAAATGACTATATACCTAATTTCGCACCTCCGTCAACAGATATTTTCTCGTTTCGTTCAGATAGCGGAACAGCTGCCAGGGCGTCACCACCCATCGGGCGCGGATTCCCAGGATCTCTCTTGACGCTTTCGACGCAAGAGTATGGTGCCAAGGGAGCAACTCTCTTTTCAGGGGAAATATTTTTCACATGGACGACTTTCAGGCCATGCTGGCCATACCAGGCTGCGAGATCAAATTCCTCCGGCAGCGGAAAATGTGCGACGCCGGTTCGATGGGACAGGGGATCGACCACCACCCAACCGCCCTCCACCGCCAGCGCCACGAAACAATGGCGGAAGCCGGGTCGCAGCAGGCGCAGCCACCACAGGTCGGTGGCATCGCAGAACACCACCAGGCCATGGCGCCAGGACGGATCGCCGGGGCCGGCACTCACGACACGATCCCCTTCCGGCGCAACTCGGTTTCCAGCCGATCCATGGCCTCGCCCCCACAGCTTCGCCCTCGCCGGGCGCGTCGCCTGCCCAGGGATCCGGCGCCTCCAGCCGGCAGCCGAAGCGCCCCAGGACGGAGACGTGCCCCTCCCCCAGCAGGCGCCGATGCACCAGCCGACTGACGATGCGATAGATGTCGTCCGGGTCGCAGGGGCGCGCCACCTCGCCGCTATCCGCGCTGAACCGCACTCCTTCCAGCCGGGCCAACTGGCAGCGGGCGTACCACAGCCAGGCCTCCTCGGCACAGGCGAAAGGCTGCGCTTCCCGCTCGCTGAATGGTCTCGGGGCGAATTTGGCCACACGCATGCCGACTCCTCCATGATTAGAACTAAACGCGAACATTGTGTGTGGATATCCCGCATTGAGTCAAGGCATATAGGTTGATATTCCTGCTGACCCGAACCAGCGATTGCGAGACGATCTTCCCATGCTGAAGCACGCCGACATCTGGGCTGCCATCGACGCCCTGGCCCGTGACCATGGGTTGACCGCCTCGGCGCTCGCCCGCCGGGCCGGGCTCGACCCCACGACCTTCAACAAGAGCAAGCGCATCACCCGCGAGGGCAAGCCGCGCTGGCCCTCCACCGAAAGCGTCGCCAAGGTGCTGGAGGCCACCGGAGCCAGCCTGACCGACCTGCTGGGCCACATCGACGGCAGCCATCAGGGTCGCTCGACCCAGACGGCCCATTTGCCGCTCATCGGCTTCGCCCAGGCCGGCGACCGCGGTTATTTCGACGATGCCGGCTATCCGGTCGGCGGCTCATGGGACGAAATCCCCTTCCCCGAGGTGGGCGATCCGCACGCCTATGCCCTGGAGGTGTCGGGCGACAGCATGGAGCCGCTTTACCGTGACGGCGACCGCGTCATCGTCTCGCCCGCCGCCTCGGTGCGCCGAGGCGACCGGGTGGTGGTGCGCACGGTCGAGGGCGAAGTGATGGTCAAGCAGCTGGTGCGCCAGAGCGCCAAGCGGATCGAGCTGGCGTCGCTGAACCCCGCCCATCAGGGCCGCAGCCTGGCCGCCGAGGAAGTGGCCTGGATCGCCCGCATCCTGTGGGCCAGCCAGTAGCTGGACTTTATGTTCATATTATGTTCTAATTGGCAAATAATGTTCGCCCACCGTGACGCCCTGGAACGCCGCTACGACGGCCCCATCCCGCCCGCCGATCCGGCCGCGCCGCCGAGCGACAGGGCGGCACGCGCCCAGCTGTTCCAACGGATGGCACGGGAGGTGCGGGAGCAGGCGGCACGCATGCGCCGCCGCATGCCCGCCGCCGCGCTGGCCGGCGACCCGCGGCTTGATTGCCTGCAGCGGGACCTGAGCCTCTACCGCGGCCAAAGCATGTCATGGCGTCCGCCCAGGTAAATGACACGAGCGGACACGGACAGCCTCCATCCGTGTCCATCCGAGGCACAAAAAAGAGGGCGCGGATCGCTCCGCGCCCCGTTCCCTTTCCCGGGAAACTGAAAACGACTTAGCCGACGATGTGGTAGCCCCCATCCACGAACAGGGTGGTGCCGGTCACCGAGTGGGCCAGGTCGCTGACCAGATAGGCGGCGAACGAGCCGCAATCGTCGATGGTCGCCAGTTGGTGGGTCGGCGCCTTGGCAGCGGCGGCCTCCATCAGCTCGTCGAAATGATCGATGCCCGAGGCGGCGCGGGTCTTCAGCGGACCGGGCGACAGGGTGACGACGCGGATGCCCTTCTCGCCCAGCTCGGCGGCCATGTATTTGGTGCTGGCTTCCAGCGCGGCCTTGACCGGGCCCATGACGTTGTAGTGCTCGACCACCTTGCGGCCGCCGTAGAACGACACGGTCATCAGGCAGCCGCCGTCCTTCATCAGCGGCTCGGCCAGCTTGCCCATGCGCATGAACGAGTGGCAGGACACGTCCATGGCCAGCATGAAGCCGTCGCGCGAGCAATCGACCACGCGGCCATGCAGGTCATCGCGGTTGGCGAAGGCGATGGAGTGGATGAGGAAATCCAGCTTGCCCCAGGTCTTCTCGACCTCGGCGAACACCGCTTCCAGTTCGCCTTCCTTCTGCACGTCCATCGGCATGATGATGGAGGCGTCCAGGCCCTCGGCCAGCGGGCGCACCCATTTCTCGGCCTTCTCGTTCAGATAGGTGACCGCCAGCTCGGCGCCGTAGGCACGGCAGTGTTTGGCGCAGCCATAGGCGATGCTCTGGTCGTTGGCGATACCGACGACAAGGCCTTTCTTGCCGGTCAAATCCAGAGTCTTGACCTGCTGATACGGTTTCACGGACGCGTCCATGATCTTCCTTTCGAGGTGGAGGCCTGTTGCAGCGCAACATACCCCTGACGCTGGTCGTACCTCAAGGGGGGCCATCCCCCATCGCGGCGGTTTTAGCCGAACGGTCACATGGTCCGTAGGGGCTTGCGACGCTTGACGAGCGCGCCGGGGCGGCGCTATGTCTAAGAGACGTGGTGATTTGACCGACCGGCTTGCGGCCACGTTAAACAAAGCGCTAAAGAGGTTCCGGCTAGGCATTGCCAGCCCCGACCCCTGCCCCGGTCGGGTTTTTTGTTGCCTGCCAGGAAAGGGGCTGGACCATGACCAAGAGCACTCCCACCCGCCGCCAACTGCGCCCGCGCACCCTGCAAGTGCGTGCCGGACTGGCGCGAACCGGCTTTTCCGAGACTGCCGAGCCCATCTTCATGAATTCGGGCTACGTCTACGAAAGCGCGGAAGAGGCCGAGGAGAGCTTCGACGGCACCCGCGACCGCATGGTCTATTCCCGCTTCAAGAACCCGACCGTCGCTTTGTTCGAGGAACGCCTGGCCGCGCTGGAAGGGGCCGAGGCCTGTCGCGCCACCGCCTCGGGCATGGCTGCCGTCCACGCCGCGCTGGTCTGCCAGCTCAAGGCCGGCGACCGGGTGGTGGCGCCGCGCGCCCTGTTCGGTTCGTGCACCTGGATCATCGGCGACCTGCTGCCGCGTTTCGGCATCGGGGTGGAGTTCATCGACGGCACCAGCGCCGACCAGTGGGAGCGGGCGCTGTCCAAGTCCACCCAGGTGGTGTTTCTGGAGACGCCCTCGAACCCCACGCTGGAAATCGTCGACCTGTCCCTGGTGGCCGAGCTGACCCACCGCGCCGGCGGCCGGCTGGTGGTGGACAACGTCTTCGCCACCCCGGTCTTCCAGGCGCCCCTGACCCAGGGAGCCGACGTGGTGGTCTATTCCGCCACCAAGCACATCGACGGCCAGGGCCGTTGTCTCGGCGGCGCCGTGCTGGGCTCGAACGAATTCTGCAACGACGTGCTGGGCCCCTATCTGCGCCACACCGGCCCGGCCCTGTCGCCGTTCAACGCCTGGGTGCTGCTGAAGGGCCTGGAAACCCTGGACCTGCGGGTGGAGCGCCACGCCGCCAACGCGGCACGGATCGCCCGCTTCCTGGAAACCCGTCCGGAGGTCGCCCGCGTGCTGTATCCCGGCCTGGAAAGCCACCCCCAGCACGAACTGGCCAAGCGCCAGATGACCGGCTTCGGCGGCGTCGTCGCCTTCGAGCCTGAAGGGCGGCAAGGAAGCGGCCTACACGCTGCTGAACGGGCTGGAGGTCATCGACATCTCCAACAACCTGGGCGACGCCAAGAGCCTGGCCTGCCATCCCTGGACCACCACCCACCAGCGCCTCACCCCGGAGGAGAAGCTGGCCCAGGGCATCGGCGAAGGCTTGGTGCGGCTGTCGGTGGGCCTGGAGGATGCCGACGATCTGATCGAGGACCTGAACATCGCGCTTGCGGGTTGATCCGCGCGTACCGCAGTGGACATCGCCCGATTCGGGTCTAATATTGACCGGATGCGGGGTGGCCGGATCCATCGGCCACCCCGGAAACGCTTACGTTCGGGACCCGCTGCCATGTACACCGAGACCACTCGCGGCATCACCGTGACGGTCCAGCCCGTCTATCTGGAAGACCAGTCCTCGCCGGCCGAGGGCCATTACGTCTGGGCCTATCGGGTACGCATCGACAACAACGGCGACGAGACCGTGCAGTTGAAGCGGCGCCACTGGAAGATCACCGACGCCCTGGGCCGCATGCAGGAAGTGGAAGGCGCCGGCGTGGTGGGCGAGCAGCCGGTGCTGCAGCCGGGCCAGTCCTACGAATACACCAGCGGCACGCCGCTGCCGACGCCGTCCGGCATCATGATGGGCACCTATCAGATGGAAAGCGACGAGGGGGAAACCTTCGACGTTTCCATTCCCGCCTTCTCGCTGGACAGCCCGCACGAGGTGCATCGGCTCAACTAGCCGCTCCCTCTTGCAAGAGCGAAGCGCCATCGCCACATCCCGACGGGATAGACCATACGGGGCATGCGCCCCTCGACCAGGGAAGCCGATGACCGAACAGATCACCTTGCCGCCCGAACTGCGCGACGCCGCCACCTCTCTCCGCCCCAGCCGCGCCGAGGCGGAGGAAGCGGTGCGCGTGCTGCTGCGCTGGGCCGGCGACGATCCCAACCGCGAGGGATTGGTGGGCACGCCGGAACGGGTGGTGCGCGCCTACGAGGAATTCTTCGCCGGCTACGAGCAGGACCCGGTGGACATCCTGCAGCGCACCTTCGAGGAGACCGACGGCTACGACGAGATGGTGGTGCTGCGCGACATCCGCCTGGAAAGCCATTGCGAGCACCACATGGTGCCCATCATCGGCAAGGCCCATGTCGCCTATCTGCCCGACCGCCGGGTAGTCGGCATCTCCAAGCTGGCCCGCGTGGTGGAGGTATTCGCCAAGCGCCTGCAGATCCAGGAGAAGCTGACCAGCCAGATCGCCAACGCCATCAACGAAGTATTGCAGCCCAAGGGCGTGGCGGTGGTAATCGAGGCCGCCCACGAATGCATGACCACGCGCGGCATCCACAAGCCGGGCGTCACCATGGTCACCAGCCGCATGCTGGGCGCCTTCCGCAATTCGCCGGTCACCCGGCGCGAATTCATGGCGCTGATCCAGGGCCGCCACGAAGGCCTGTCCAACGCGTAGGACAAGTTTCGTTTGATGGCCTCGCCCCCATCCTTTCGTCATCGCCGGGCTTGACCCGGCGATCCATGGATGCCCGTGTCAAGCACGGGCATGACGAGCAGAAGGGGATTGCCTCCGTCAAAGCAGGAGCAGTCCTACCCGATCAGGCGAAGCCCCGCCGCTTCCGCCGCCGCCCTTGCCGCCGCCACCTCGTCCGCCGAGGGGCGGCGGTTCAGTTTCGGAGCCCGGTTGGCGCGGTGCATCGGCCGATAGCCATCCATGACATGCACGGCGCAACCCTTGGGCAGGGCGGCGAAGACGGCTTCGCTGCCGGCCAGGCCGTTGGGCAACACCAGATGGCGCACCAGCAGGCCGCGCCGGGCGATGCCGCCCCCGCCCAGCCGCAAAGACCCCGCCTGCCGGTGCATTTCGGCCACCGTCCGGGCGGCCACCACCGGGTAGTCGGCCACCCCGGCGCATTGGCGCCCGGCGCCGGCATCGCCATGCTTGAAGTCGGGCAGATAGAGATCGATCACCCCGTCCAGCAGGGCCAATGTCTCCATGGCGTCGTAGCCGCCGGTCTGCCATGCCAGCGGCAGACGGAAACCGCGTTCGGCCGCCCGCCACAGGCCGTCGAGGATCTGGGCCGGCACATGGCTGGGACTGGACAGGACCACCGACTCGTGCCCGCGCCGCTGAAGCTCCAGCAGCATGCCGGCCAGGGCGTCGCCATCCGCCTCCTCCCCTGCGCCGTCCCAGCTAGCCTGCCAAGTGGAGCAGGCCAGGCAGCGCAGGTTGCAGCCGGAAAACAGGATTTCCCCGGCCCCGGCCAGATAGGCCTCGTTTCCGGTCCGCGCCCCCCAGGCGCCCACCTTGGCGACAGCTCCCATCTGACAGGTGGCGCGGCGGATGCCCTGGGTCCGGTCGGCACCGCAACGCCTGGCGCACAGAATACAGGCG
>JANQAI010000011.1 GCA_024707145.1 Magnetospirillum sp.
CTCTTTTTCACGCCGGAGGGCGACTAATGGGCGCATCCGCCGCCGCAGACATGGGCATTGGGGCAGGAGGGCAGCGCCGGAGATTTCCGCGAGCTGATAATTCCTACGCTTTTGAACACGGCTTCCAGCTCGTTGCTTCCGCATTCCGGACAAAGGATGAGTTTGCCGGTCCGGTCACTCAGGGAGGCGGACACATTAAACTGGTTTCCGCAGCGGCATTTCAGATCATAAGAGGGCATGGTTTCAAACCTCCTTCGGTACGTGCAGGCCATTAAAGCGGTCAGGAAAATGTATGAATGATCTGTTGATCAGGCTCATTGTACGTCAATAACACGGCAAAGAAAATGACGGAATTGGTAATTATTCCGGTGGAAATGTCAGGTGAGGCGATTTCAAATTTTTTTCGGAGGCATGCGGAAGGATAAAAAAGCTCATTCATAACCTTACATGAAGTGTGAGAGAAATCATAGTCGCTGAATCCGATAAAAAATATAATCACCATGATAAAATAATTTTTTGTGTGTTTACAAAATTTCTGCCGAATCGTTTCGGGTTTCCTTCATATGTTCCGGCTCTCCTGTCCGGGAAAAAACGCCCTGCGTCATCATGAGGAAAAAGAAAAAGGGGATTCTATCATGTACATTCGTAATCTTGCCACCCCAGTTTCCATGGAGGGAATTATGAAGCAGGCTCGTGATGTGGTTATGATCATTGTATCTGCCCTGCTGGTATCCATCGGGCTGAAGCTGTTTCTGATTCCGCATCAGCTTTTGTCCGGCGGTGTTGCGGGGCTTGCTTCGGTAATCGGGTATTTGACTGATCCGAAATATATTTCACTGTTTTATTTTGGCATGAACCTGCCCATTCTGATTTGGGGCCTGATTGTGGTCGGCAAACGGTACATCTTCCTGAGCATTCTGTCGGTTGCGTCCACTACCTGGTTTCTGAGCGTGCTGCCCAGCACCAAGGTGGTCAGCGATCCGATTCTGGCGGCGATTGCCGGCGGTGTTATTATTGCCGGAGGCATCGGCTTTTCTCTGCGTGCGGGGGGCTCCACAGGCGGCTTCGATATCCTGGGCTCCATTATTACCCGGAAGCGCGATGTTCCTATGGGAACGGTGCTGTTTATTATGGATGGCATGGTAATCCTGACGCTGGGGTATTTCAAAAGCTGGGATCTGGCCTTGTGCACCATGCTGTGTACCTTCGTCAAAAGCAAGGTGGTGGACATGATCCATATCCGCCACGTCAAGGTAACCTGCTTCATCGTCACCAAGAAGCGGGAGGAAATGCTGACGCGGCTGAAGCTTTTGCCCCATGGCGTGACCGTGGTCAATGCAGAGGGCGGTTACAGCCATGAAGGGAACTGCATGCTGATGACGGTAACCACCCGCTACGAGCTGGCGGAGCTGCGGAAGGCTATTCTGGAGACGGACCCTAAGTCCTTCGTCAATGTGCTGGAGACGGTGGAGGTTATGGGGCGGTTCAGGCGGCTGGGTTAGCGGTACGGTAGCGGAATAAATGTGGAAAAGATAGAACCCCCGGATCAAGGCGATCCGGGGGTTTTGAGTTGTACGCTCAGCATGGGCGTCATCTTTAGGGTGAAAGTCCCGAACGGGGGCTGGCGAGCGCCTACCGTTAGCCAAGGGCAAGGGTGTCCGTCGCGAGGCGGAATCTGAAGGAAGCCGGAGGCAAATGCACGGGCTAAGGTACACGAACCCAATTCGAGGCAGTGTTAGTCGGATGAGTCTCCAACTCAAGACAAAATCCAGAGCCGCCAAGGACTGACGCTGTAAACTTGGGTGGTCGCGGGCAGACAGATGACGTTCTTATCTGGGGAGGCCTGCGGAACAAGCGAAGTCCCCTTCGTAACCGCGGCTGAGAAGCCGCGCTGAATCCGCAGGAGTCAGCAGAGGCCATAGTACGGAAGTACGGGACGCCAGAAACCGGAAGGGCCGAACCGAAAGGAGAGAGGAAACCGATGCGTTCGCGTGAAGAGCAACAACAGCCGAATATCTCACAAGAGAACTCGCAGCAAAGAGAAGCGGTGAAGCCGTCAGGGTATGCTGGAGTGCCGAGTTCTTCACCGGCACAAGTCGCCCCTTCCTCTCGCGAAGTCCAGAGCGACATGTTGGAGCGAATGCTGGAAGGAGACAACCTTCGACTTGCCTACAAGCAAGTGGTACAAAACGGAGGAGCCCCCGGGGTGGACCGTGTAACGGTAGCGGAGCTACAAGCTTACCTGAAAGCACACTGGGAAACGGTGAAAACCGAGCTACAAACGGGAACGTACAGACCCATGCCCGTCAGACGGGTGGAAATCCCCAAAGCCGGAGGCGGAATGAGGCTGCTCGGAATCCCGACCGTAATGGACCGCTTCCTCCAACAAGCCCTTCTGCAAGTGATGAATCCGATCTTTGACGCCACTTTTTCCTGGTACAGTTACGGTTTTCGACCGGGAAAACGGGCCCATGACGCGGTAAAACAAGCCCAACGCTATATCCAAAGCGGCCTGCGATGGACGGTGGATATGGACTTGGAGAAGTTCTTTGACCGGGTAAACCACGACATCCTTATGGCAAGAGTGGCAAGGAAAGTGACGGACAAGCGAGTTTTGAAAATGATCCGTGCCTACTTGAATGCCGGTGTGATGGAAGGTGGGATATGCCAGAAGACGGAGGAAGGAACACCGCAAGGTGGGCCACTGAGTCCGCTCTTGGCAAACATCCTGTTGGATGATTTGGACAAAGAACTGACCAAGAGGGGATTGAAGTTCGTCCGCTACGCGGACGACTGCAACATCTTCGTGGGAAGCAAACGCGCAGGGGAACGGGTCATGGAATCGGTGGTCCGATTTGTAGAAGGAAAGCTGAAACTGAAAGTGAACCGGGACAAGAGCGCGGTAGACCGCCCATGGAACCGAAAGTTCCTAGGATTTAGTTTCCTGTCGAACAAGCAGGCGACCATTCGATTAGCCCCGAAAACGATCTCTCGATTGAAAGAGAAGATTCGGGAGCTAACAGACCGGACAAAGCCGATGTCGATGGGAGAGCGAATCTTGCGACTGAATCGCTACACCCATGGCTGGCTAGGGTATTACAAGCTGGCAGCAGCGAAGACACATTGTGAGCAAATGGACCAATGGATTCGCCGCAGGCTCCGAATGTGTCTATGGAAGCAGTGGAAACGGGTACGAACCCGAATCCGCGAGCTTCGAGCACTAGGGGTTCCAGAATGGGCCTGCCTCATGATGGCTAACTCCCGGAAAGGTCCGTGGGAAATGGCCCGGAACACAAATAACGCCCTTCCGACTTCCTATTGGGAAGCGAAAGGGCTGAAAAGTTTGCTTCGTCGCTACTTGGAACTTTGTTAACCTTTTGGAACCGCCGTATGCGGACCCGCATGTACGGTGGTGTGAGAGGACGGGGGCTAGGCGCCCCCTCCTACTCGATTGTGTTAAGAAGGAGGGAAAGCTTCTACAGCTGGGCCACTATGTCTCCAGCAAGAAGAGAGGCGGGGCCGCCGGGACGAAGCTGCGCGGCCCGGTCGCCGGCGGCGCCATGGAGGTAAACGCCCAATGCCGCTGCGTCTCCGGCGGCGTAACCTTGGGCCAACAGAGAGGTGATGAGCCCGGCCAGCACATCCCCGGCCCCGCCGGTGGCCATGCCCGGATTGCCGCTGCCGTTCACATAAGCTTTGCCGTCTGGAAGGGCCGTTACGGTGCGGGCTCCCTTCAGCACCAGCACCACACCATGCTCCCTGGCGAAGCGTATGGCTGCCCCGATGCGGTTAAGCTGGATGTCTGCGGTGGGAACGCCCATAAGCCGCGACATTTCGCCCGGGTGCGGAGTGAGGATGGTGGGCCGGCCTTCCGGAGCCGTCCAGGCGGAGAAGTTGGTTGCCTCCGCCACCATATTCAATGCGTCCGCGTCCACTACCAGGGGGCAGCGTGTTTCCTCCCAGACGGTGCGCAGCCAGCCGCTGTCCCCCTTCCACCGGCCCAGGCCGGGGCCTATGAGCATTGCGCTGCGGGAGGAGGCCAGCCCGGCCAGCGCTTGCGGGTCAGCGGCGGCCCAGTCGGCAGTGTGGGCGGTGGCGGCAGGAGACGCCTCCGTGAGCGGCGCCAGCATCAGCTCCGGCGGGCGGGTGGCCGCCAAGGGTGTTAGTGAGGCGGGCAGCGCCCAGGTCACCAGACCGCTGCCGCCCCGCAGCGCGGCCGAGGCGGAGAGCAGGCCCGCGCCCATCATGTTGGCGGAGCCTGCGGCTACCAGCACATGGCCGTAGGTGCCCTTGTGGGTGTCCGCCGCCCGGGGGCGCAGCGGATCGAGGGAGAGCGCCTCTGCGGCGGTTTGGGCGGTGATGTATTGCACCGCCACACCCTCTTCGCGGGCCAGCCTGGCGGGAATGCCGATGGGGGCAACCGTGACCTCCCCGGCGTATTCCGCGCCGGGATACTGCACCAGCCCCCGCTTCAGGAACGCCAGGGCCACCGTGGCCGCGGCCCTGATGCAGGGGGCATGGACGGCGCCGGTATCGGCGTCCATGCCGCTGGGGATATCGGCTGCCACAATCGGCAGCCCGCTTTCGTTGGCGGCGCGGATCAGCGCCGCGTAGGGCTCCCGCGGCGCCCCGGCGGCGCCTGTGCCGAGCAGCGCGTCGACGACGCCGGAGTACCGCTCCCACCGGAGCGGTGCTCCGGACGCCGACGCGTCCAGGCACGGCACGCCGAAGCGGGCGGCGATGGCCGCCTGGGCCGCGGCGTCGCCTGGGCCGCGGCGTCGCCGCCAAGCTCCGTGGCGGGCACCGCCAGCGCCACGTCCACGGCAAGGCCCGCCTCCATCAGATGGCGGGCAGCCGCAAACCCGTCGCCGCCGTTGTTGCCCTTGCCGGCCAGCACCAGCCAGCGCTCCCGGGGCCCGGCCGGGAGCGCATTGCCGTCGCCTGATGCCGCAGGCAACGCACTGCCGCAACCGGCAGCTGCTCCCCCCGCTGCCGCCGGACCAGCTTCACCGCCACTGGCAGCGCCTTGCATTCCGCCATTTCCACCGCTTCCGCGCCCAACCGCGCCTTGCATTCCGCCATTTCCACCGCTCCCGCGCCCAACCGCGCCTTGCATTCCGCCATTTCCACCGCTTCCGCGCCCAACCGCGCCTTGCATTCCGCCCTTTCCGCCGCCTCCGCGACCCGCCACGCGCAGCACTTCCTCTGCGATGGCCCGTCCGCCATTTTCCATCAGCACCATAGCCGGAATGCCGATATCCTCAATGGTCAGGCGGTCCAGTCTGCGCATTTCCTCCGACGTTACCACAAACATGCTCTAACCTCCCCGGAATGAGTTACCACACCATACTGGTTAAAGATTTTGTCCCCCTGCTCCAGTGGATGAGGCGATTGCAGGCAGGTGTCAGGGTCAATTGACTTTTGAATCCATTTTATTGCGCAATAGCAGAAACCAATTGCCGCTATTCCTGCCAAAGCTGGCGGTAATGCAGCAATAGCGGAAACCGATTTCCGCTATCCCGCCAAATTCGTCCTGCCGGAGGCTTTCTGGAGGCAATAGCGGAAAACTGCTTCCGCTAATCCGCATCCCAATGACGGTTCTGCACAAATAGCGGAAAATCGCTGCCGCTACCCTGAAATAACACTGGTCCAAGCCGCAGGCCGGATGGTGTTATGGAAGCCTCGAAACCGGCAAAGCGGGTTTGAGGGCCTCCTCCGACATTTCATCGTTCTTTGGTACGGCGGGAACCGCAGTATGAGTGGCTATTTGCAGTGCCCTACCGTCAAGGCAGCCCCCGATGCGCCCCGCAACCCGCCGCCGCAATCCCGCTCCCAATCGGCAGGCGTTCCCTTCGGTCACCGGCTTCCCCCCTCCGGGCCAGTCTTGGAACTTTTCGCGCCACTCCTGCTTCTTTACCCCATCAGCAGATCCCATAACTGCTTGCCGATCAGAAGGGTGGTTACGCCGAGAAACAGCGGCTTTACATATGTGCTGCCATTCTTGATGGCCATACGGGAGCCGGTCAAAGCCCCGGCGATCATGGCAATGCCCATAGGCAGGCCGTAGGGGACATTGACCACACCCAGAATGAAGAAGGTGGCCAGGCTGCCCAGATTGCTGGCCAGATTCAGCGCCTTGGAGTTGGCGGAAGCCCCGACAAAGTCAAAGCCCAAGAGAAGAAACATAAAAATAAGGAAGGAGCCGGTGCCCGGCCCGAAGAAGCCGTCGTAGAAGCCCAGCGCCACGGCGCCGCTCACCAGCACAATCCGGTTCCTGGCGGTGGGGCCGGCAAAATGACTTTGATTTCCCCAGCTTTTCTTGCATAATGTATAGAGAGTTACCGCGATGAGCATAACCACAACCATCGGCTTCAGGAAGGTGGCTGGAATCTGCTGGACGGTAAGTGAACCCAGCACCGCTCCCGCAAGCGATAACGGAAACAGTTTAGCCACAAGCCGAAAATTCATTTTTCCGGAGAAAAGGAAGGAGGCCGAACTGGTCAGCGAGGACATGGTGCCCGCCAGTTTGTTGGTCCCCAAAGCCAGGCCGGGAGGAAGCCCCGCAAATAACAGCGCCGGCATGGATATGAGCCCTCCGCCGCCTACCACGGAATCAATGAAGGCTGCCACGAACCCGGCGCCCACCAAAAACAGCAGCATGATTAAATCTGGATGCTCCACTTTTACATTCTCTCCTTGTTCCTATAATGAAGCTGTCTCACCCAAGTATAACGAAAAAAAGGAGTCTGCCAACATGATTATTATCAAGACAAAAGAAGAAATTGCAAACATGCATGCGGCGGGGAAGGTTTTGGCAGCCTGCCACCGTGAAATAGAAAAAATGATCCGCCCGGGTCTCACCACCTGGGAAATTGACCAGTTTGCCGAGCGCTTCATGAAGGAGCACGGCGCCACTCCGGAGCAAAAGGGCTACCACGGCTATAAATACGCCACCTGCGCCTCGGTGAATGATGTGATCTGCCACGGCTTCCCCAAGATGGAGCCGCTTGCCGATGGGGACATCGTCACCATCGATATGGTGGTCAATTTGAACGGCTGGCTGGCGGACTCGGCCTGGTCTTACGCGGTAGGCAATGTCGCCGAAGAGGGGCTCCGGCTCCTGAAGACCACCAAGGAGGCCATGTACCGGGGGATTGCCCAGGCCGTTGCCGGAAACCGGGTAGGGGATATTTCCAACACCATTCAAACCTTCGCGGAAGGCGAGGGGTATTCCGTTGTCCGTGATTTTATCGGGCACGGCATCGGCAAAGAAATGCATGAGGACCCGGAGGTTCCCCATCACGGACCCAAGGGCAAAGGCCCGCGGCTGAAGGAGGGGATGGTGTTTACCATCGAACCCATGCTGAATACGGGCTCCTATTATGCCAGAGTGGACGCGGACGGCTGGACGGCCCGGACTGTGGACGGAGGTTTATCCGCCCAGTATGAGCATACGATTGCCATAACTGCCCAGGGGCCTCTGATTCTGACCGAGCATTGAGCAAGAGGAGAATAAGTCAACCGGCGGCAGCCATTCCTCCGCCGGTTGACGGGCAACTTCCCGCATAATCACGCAGATTAGGTATTTACACAAGAAGAGTAGGTGGGTCATTGCTGGATCGACTATCTTGCCGTTTGGGACTGCTCACCCTGAAGCAAAGGCTGCGGTTCTGGGTCGGATTGATTATTGTGGTGCTGGGGGCTCTGATCCTTATCAGCACATCCTTAACGGAGGCGCGCTACAAAACGAGGGAGACCAAACAACAGCTGAAGGATGCCATCGGCCTGCAAAGCACCTTTATCAACCGGTGGCTGGATGACAACAGCACCCAAATCAGGGTGTTGTCCAATTTAATGTCGGGACGGACCGGAAACAATGATGAAATCCGCCGCATGTTCCAATCCTTCATGTCGGAGGAAGGGGAATATACCGCCGTTCTTTATGTGGATGCCCAGGGCAAGGTTGTTGTGGACTCCCAGAGCACTGCCACCAGCGGGGATGTCTCCGACCGGGAATATTTCAAGGAGGCCCGGGCAGGCCGGAGCTTTATCACCGATGTGCTGATCAGCAAAAACTCCAACCGGCCCTTCATTTTTATCTCCTCCCCCGTCATGGACGCGAACAATAACTTTAACGGGCTTGTTTGCGGGGTTATCCATATCGGCATCCTGGAGAAGATCATGAACCAATTTGATTTCGGCAGCGCGGGGGAAACCTACCTGCTGAACCGGAGCGGGCAGTTCATTACCGTTCCGCTGGGAGTGGAGGGCACTCCCCTTAAACTGGTCAACAGCTCACCCATTGCGGAGCTGGCCAATGAAGGGGCTTCCCCCAATGAGGTGTATGCCAATTACGCCGGTGAACGGGTGCTGGGCCAATACGGCTGGGTAAAGGACCGGGAATGGCTGGTTGTTGCCGAGATGAAGCACAGCAACGTTTTCCGGGCTTTGTATACCGATATTCTGCTTATGTCCATTATTGTTCTGGTGGTGCTGCTGTTGAGCTTTGCCCTCACCTTTACGTTTACCGAAGGGATTGTCCAGCCCATCGGCCTGCTTTTGCAGGGGACAAGCACCATCCGGGAGGGGGATTACGACTTCCGCATTCCCTATGACCGGATTTCCTCAGCCCCGGAGGAGCTGCAGCAGCTGTGCGAGAATTTCAACCTTGCCGGGAAAAAACTGAAATCCACCATTCAGATGCTGGAAATGACAGCGGTGGTGGACCAGCTGACAGAGGTATACAACCGCAGGTTCATTATGACCGAAGGTCCGCGTCTGCTGGAGACCTGCATCCGGGCGGGGCAGCCCTGCTCCGTGCTGATGATCGATATCGATTTTTTCAAAAAGGTAAACGATACCTACGGCCATCTTGTGGGGGACCGGGTGATTATCCACGCCGCTTCCATTCTGATGTCCTGCATCCGCTCCAGCGATATGGTATCCCGTTACGGCGGGGAAGAATTCCTGATTCTGGTGCCCAACGCGTCTGCAGCCAGCGGTGGCATGGAGCTGGGCAACCGGATCCGCCGGATGTTTATGGACCAGCCATACAGGGAGGAAGGGCTGGAGGTCAGCCTGACGGTCAGCACCGGCGTTGCCGATTACCGGACAGACTACAGCTACGGCACCTCCACGCTGGAGGATATGGTCTCCAGAGCGGACCAAGCCTTGTACAAGGCGAAGCGGAACGGAAGGAACAGGGTGGAGATGGCAATTGACCCCCAAAAAACTGGCCCCCAAAAGTGAAGAGTAGCTCTGAAGCTTATTCCGATTACTTTTGGGGGAGCCCCCGAAACACAGTATAATCAAGAAAAAACTAAATAATCGGAGGTTATCAAATGATCAAAAAATTGGAGCACATCGGCGTATACGTCAATGACATGGACGAGTCCATCAGATTTTATACGGAGGTTCTGGGTCTGAACCTGGCCGCCCGCAGGCGTCTGGATAACGGTGTGGAGCTGAGCTTCCTTTCGTTCCCGGACCAGCCGCAGACAGAGATTGAGCTTATCGGCAGAGGCACTGAGGGAATGCCGGACAACGGCATCGTCCATCATATCGCCTTTACCGTAACGGAAATTGAGGCGGAGCTGGAGCGGCTGAGATCCCTGGGCATCCGTCTGCTGGATGAAGAGCCGCGGACCATTCTGGGCGGAACCAAGATTGCGTTCTTTTTCGGCCCTAACGGGGAGCGTCTGGAATTGTTCCAGCCTGGTCAGTAATGAAATGGGATGGAAAGAATGGGTCAAAAGTTTTCTATTCCGTAAAGATGTGAAGGATTCCGGAAAAAAAGGAAGAAATATTTAATAAGAGTGTCCTCCACATTCCCAAATCGGGAGGAAAGACCCATGACCCATTTATTTCGCCGCTGGAAGCCGTCTATGTATCTTTTGGGGTGTATCTCCTGTCTCCTGATTCTGGCCAATGGCCTCTTGGCCTCTGCATTGGGGCTGTTCCTTCACCCCGGGGAATTGGGCTGGGATAAGGCCCTGCACTGGTATTTGGCATTATCCGATACTCTCTCGGTAGCAGCCCTGATTCTGGGGTTTATGCTTGCCGCCCGCCTGCCCAAAATTTCCGCTGCCGGAAAGCCGTCTTCCCGCAAGCCGGCTTTCTTCGGTTTGTCCGCCAGGGAGAGCGCTGCCGCCGCGGAGCCGCAAAGTCTGGCTGTGCCCGAATCTTCGTCCCGCTATCTGGCGATGGCGCTGGAGGAGAACGCAGATACCTCCGACCGGCTGCGGATGGTGGAGAGCCTGCGGAGAGCCAATATTTTCTGGAGCTCCCTCATTGAGCACAGTACGGACGCTATTTATTTGACGGACCTGGAGGGCAATATCCAACGTGCCAATCCGGCCTTTGAGGCGCTTTACGGCTACAGGGAGGAGGAAGTGACCGGATCATTCCAGCCTTTTATGCAGGAGCAGGAGGGCAATGAGTTTATTGAATTGATCCGCAAGGTCAAAAACGGGGAAGAGGTGAGCGGATACGAAACCGTCCGCAAAACCAAGGAGGGCAAGGAGATCCATGTCAGCCTGACCTTGTCTCCCGTACGTCTGGATGACGGGGAGCCCGTTGCCCTGGCAGCCATCAGCCGCAATATTACGGAACGCAAGGAAACGGAGGAGCTGCTGCGGCGCTCCGAGAAGCTGTCGGTAATCGGCCAGCTGGCCGCAGGTGTGGCCCATGAGATCCGCAATCCTCTTACTACGCTGCGCGGCTTTGTCCAGTTGTTCAAGCAGCGCCATGCCGAAAACCAGGAATACCTGGACCTGATGCTGGAGGAGGTGGAGCGGATCAATTTTATTGTCAGCGAGTTCATCATCCTCTCCAAACCCCACCTGAACCAGTTTCTGCTCAAGGATCCCGGGGAGCTTCTGCAGGATACCCTGCGAGTTCTCCAGCCCCAGTCCCACATGAGCAGCGTCCGGCTTGAAGCCAGCATTGAGCGCAATCTGCCCCGGATGCTCTGCGAGGAAAATCTTGTCAAGCAGGTGTTTCTGAATGTGATCAAAAACGGAATGGAATCCATGCCGGAAGGGGGAGTAATGAGGATTGAGGCGGCGGCCGAGGGACCGGAGCGGATCAGGTTCCGGTTTACGGACCATGGCACCGGTATTTCCCGGGACATGCTGCGCCGTTTGGGGGAGCCGTTCCTGACCAGCAAGAAAAACGGCACCGGCCTGGGGATTATGGTCAGCCAGCAGATTATCGCCAACCATAAGGGGAGGCTGCTTTTCACCAGCGAGCTGGGGGAAGGCACCTGCGTGGAGATTGTGCTGCCTGTGAATTTCCGCCAGCTGTCGGAGGACTTGGATGAAGAGGAGACCGGTTCAGCGCCGGATGCTGCGGTCCAGGTCCAGACTTGTCCGCCGGACAATACCTTCTCCGGCAAGGGCTGATCGGCCTGGAAGCCTTCGGACCGGTAAATAAAGCGGGCACTGCCATGGCGGCATGCCCGCTTTCGATTGACCGGCCTATCCGCCGAAGGAATCGCGGAACGCCCGGTTCAGCTCCTCCTCGCCCACATTCCATAGCGGGGCGATGGAAGGGCTGACCTCCTTCTCAAACCAGTCGGCCAGAAGCTTCCGGTTGCTCCCGTTTTCCACAATCCACAACAGGTTCAGAGCCACCTTTTTGAAATACAGCTCCTCCGCCTGCTTCAAGGGTTCGGGGGCGATATACGTTTTCAGCCTCTTGATGGTCCGGTACAGCTCCTTCTGGCAGGAGCGGCGTATCTGGCGGGCCGTGGGAAGAGGCTTTTCGTGCTTGGCATTGCGCATGGGATTGGTTTGCATGGATACCACCAGCCTAATGGTTACTTGGGATGACACAAGTATTGTATGCGGCATCCGGCCAATGGGCGACTGGCGCTTAATCCACTACAATATAGCCGATCATCGGCCCGTTATGGTTTTTGTCGGGATGGGTCAGGCAGATAAGCCGGTAGGTACCCTCCTTGAACGCCTGAAAGGCAACTGTGGTTTCTTTGCCTTTTTTGACCTCCCCTTTGATCCGGGTGCCTTCGATATAGAAGGGATGGCTTTCCCCGTTGATGCCGTAGAGCACCAGGTTGACCTCCTCCCCTTTTTCCACAAATACAGTGCCCGGATCCCAGCGGTACGCCTCCAATGTGGTGCCATCCTCCAGAGTGGATTTGGCCTCCGCCGTGACCATGTGAATGGTCCGGGGACCCTCCGGCTGCCCGCCAACCGGCTGGTCGCCGGAGCGGTGGAAAAGAGCAAACAATATTCCTCCCGCCAGTAAGATAAGAGCCAGCCCGCCAGCCCGCAGGTGGCGGCGCTTCAAAATGACTACCTTCGGCATATGGTTCACGCTCCCGTGCGGAAGTGGCCGTAATTTGCCCGGATTGCCGGGCGGGGCACGTCCTATGCTTAAAAGCTATGCGGGCTGAATGCGGGATAGTACGGGCCTGCCGATTACGTTGAATTGGGTACTAGCGGGATTTATGATAGAATAGGATAGACCATCCCCAAAAAGTGAAGAAATGCTCCCGCAGCATATTCCGATTACTTTTCGGGGACCCCAGGAATGATTACTTCAGTAAGTGTCTTCAAATCAAAAAAACAAATGTCCGTCAGGACCGGAAAAGGTAGGATGAAGATGGGAGAGCTTGTGCATCGTATTCTGGAAGTCATAACGGGAATGGGCTATTGGGGCATTCTGATCGGACTGGCCATTGAGGTGATCCCCAGCGAAATCGTGCTGGCCTATGCCGGTTATCTGGCCTATCAGGGCCAGATCAACATGGTGGAGGCGGTTATTTTCGGCACCATCGGATGTTTGCTCCAGCAGATCGTGCTTTATGCCATCGGTATTTACGGAGGAAGGCCCTTCGTGGACAAATACGGCAAATATCTGCATATCAAACCCAAGCACATTGATTTGACCGAACGCTGGTTCAACAAATATGGCGCCGGCGTGGTGTTCACCTCCCGGTTTATTCCGGTGGTGCGCCAGGCCATCTCCATTCCTGCGGGCATTGCCAGAATGAATCTGGCGAAGTTCCTGGTTTATACGGGACTGGCCTCCATTCCGTGGGCTATCCTGTTTATTACCCTGGGCAAGAAGCTGGGCGAAAACTGGGAGAGCATCGACGAGAAGGCGGGTCCCTACACCCAGCCTATCCTCTGGGCCGCATTGGGCTTGACGGTGCTGTATGTGCTGTACAAGGTGTTTTTCCGCAAGAAAAGCCCCAAGGACAAAACAGCGCCGGAAGGCGGAGTAACCATTGACAGCCAATTGAAGCAAACCGGCAGCGACTACCGGGTGCTGAATAGCAGATCGGTCAGCTCCAAAAGCGCTTCCCGGGAATTTGACCATCTGGTGGTCGGTCCCAATGGTGTGTTTCATATTGAAGAGAAGGACTGGGCAGGCACTGTTACGTTTACCGGCAGCGGGGTGGAACGCGGCAAGGAGGGGCAGCATGAGGACCCCACCGGGCAGCTGTACCGCAATGAATTTGTGCTGAAGGAGCTTTTGCGGGACAATAAGATAGAGGCGGATGTGACGGGTGTGCTTTGCTTCGTTCATCCGGACTGCACCGTTGTTGGGAAAAGCCAGGCCTTTGCAGCTGTTAAGCCTGACGGTCTGGTGCAAACCATCAAAGGCCATAAGGCCAAGCGGAGCCTGTCCCCTGCAGAGGTGGATCAAATTGCCAAGCTGCTGGAGGAATCCGGGTCCAATAACCGCTGACACTTAACTTAACTAGGAGGAGAGCATATGAGCCAAAATCTGTATTCTCTGCTGGGAGCCGGCCTTTCGCCGCAGCAATTTATCGAAGGTATGACGAAGAACCGGGAGAAGCTCCAGGAATGGGCGGACAGCTTCCAATGGCCGGAGGAAGAGCGCTCCTACTTCGAATCCCTGCGCAACCGGGATGACCTGCGCTGCCTGATTCTGGCTGCCGAATGGTGCGGAGACGTGGTGCGTAATGTTCCCGTTGTGCTGAAGGCGCTGGAGCCCACGGGCATTCCCGTGCGTATCCTGATTATGGAGGAGCATCCCGATGTGATGGACCAGTTCCTGACCATGGGAGGCAAAGCCATTCCCATTGTGATCTTCACCGATGCGGGCGGATATGTCCTGGGGCATTGGGGACCGCGGCCCAAGCATGTGCAAGAGGCCATGACAGCCTTCAAGCTGGCCAACCCGGACCGGGAGGCGGCGGATTACCAGGAGAAGCTTGGCGAGGCCCGCAAGGAAATGGGACGGCGGTACGGGGAAGGCACTGCCTACCACAAGGGAATCGTATCCGAGCTGCGTGAGCTCATTTCTTCATTCTAAAAAAGGGGTTTCCCAATTGGAGGACATTGCCTTGCTCAAGATTGAAACGATCCCTCTGGGCCCCTTGGGGACCAACGCCTACTTATTGACCAACGCTGAAGCGGGACAGGCAGTGGTCATCGACCCGGGGATGAATCCCCAGCCTTTGATCCGCCGTGTGCAGGATCTGGAGGTGACAGCGATTCTGTTGACCCATGCGCACTTTGACCATATCGGCGGAGTGGACGAGCTGCGGAAGCTGAAGGGCTGTCCGGTTTATCTCCATGACCTGGAGGCGGATTGGCTGACAACCCCCAAAAAGAACGGCTCCCTGATGTGGCCTGAGGTGGGTCCGCCCATTGCCACAGATCCTGCTGAATATGCCTTGGACGACGGCCAGGTGCTGAAGCTTTTGGGCGAAACGTTCAAGGTGATTCACACCCCCGGCCATTCCCCGGGAAGCGTGAGCTTCCTGTGGGGGGATATCCTGTTTGCCGGAGACGCTCTTTTCAAGCTCTCTGTAGGCCGGACGGATCTGCCGGGAGGACATCACGAAACGCTGATGGATACGCTCAAAAACAAGCTGCTCAAGCTGGACGACCGCGTTCAGGTTTATCCGGGCCACGGCCAGCGGACCTCCATCGGTTTTGAACGGGCCAACAACCCATATATCGAGTAGCTTTACAATCTGTTTCGGGGGCTCCCCAAAAGTAACCGGAATCGGCTTCGAAGCATCTCGTCACTTTTGGGGGAATAAATGGACGGACGTGCAGGGAAGTTAGTCCACACGGGGGAGCGCCTATTTTGGCAGGACTGGGTGAATACCGTGTTTTCCAGTGATCCCCCACCCATAGACTGTTGGTGTATCCCAACAACCTAAGGAGGTTCACCCAATATGAGTTATGGAATGTCAAACAATATGCCCCCTGTTGTGTCCCCTGCTTCCGTTAATGCCATGCCCAACATGATGCCTGTCAACACCATGCCGAATGTCATGCCCAATGTGACGGTTACGGAAAACATCTACATGCTCCCGCATCCCAAACCGAAGCCGGTATACGACGATACGGCATTGATTCTGGTTCTGTTCATTCTGCTGGTGATCATCAGCCGCGGGGCCGGATTTATCGGCAAGTGTTAATCCAAGGTATGGCCAAGAAGCCGCTCTTCCCAATATGGAAGGGCGGCTCTTTTGTTGTGGCAAGAAATTTCAACTCAGCTTTTGTTCATGCGGGCGGCGATCCGCTCCCTGGGAAATCCCCAGCATCTCCGCCAGCTCCTGCTGCCGAGATTGAGCTTCTCCGGAGAATATCCTCCACCTGTTAAGTTGTCGATTTGGGCGGCGCTTGTCATCCTGCGGGGCGGCTTGCACGGGGGGCTTTGCTGTGGTTGCGCTGCAGCACCTCTTTGATGAGGATTTGAGATCGGTGGTTCGGAAGTGCACGAGCTATGGGAATCATAAGAAAGGAGGTGCTGTTGGATTCTATGTGTTCTATTAAATAGCAGCCGTAGGAAAATGGTATGCCCCGTTAGTTAGTATTGTAGGTTAATAGGGAAACACGATGAGTCCGACCTTTCGCCTGGAACATCGTGACGCACCCCACCGGCCAGCCCGCCGTCACCCACTACCGCGTGCTGGGAACCGGTGACGGGAGGGCATGGCTGGAGCTGAGGCCGCGGACCGGCCGAACCCACCAGCTCCGCGTCCACAGCGCGGCCATCGGCTGTCCGCTGGTGGGGGAGCCCTATTACGGGCCGGTGCGCGTGCCGCCGGGAAACCTGCATCTGCTGGCGCGGTCGGTCAGCTTCACCATGGCCTTCGACCGCGAACCGGTCACCGCCCTGGCGCCGCCCCCGCCGCACATGCGGGACGCCCTGGCCGCCTGCGGGTGGACGGAACAAAGCGGGAGGTAACCGTCAGCGTCCGACCTCGGTGACGCCCTCGGCCAGCCAGACCATGCGGCCAAGCTCCGCGTCGCCGCCGCGCAGGGACTTGCCCTTGGCGACCACCGTCCGCCCGGTGTTGTCCTGGATCGGCCCGCGGAAGACGGCGGCGTTGCCGTTGGCGAGCTGCATCCGCGCCGCGTCGGCGTGCGCCCGCGCCTCCACCCCCACCGCCGGGCCGTAGGCGGTGTTGCGCACGAATCCCTGGTCGAAGCCGCCCTGGCGCAGATGCTTCCACGGCTTTCCCGCGGCGATCTCGCGCGACGGCCTCGGCGTAGGCCTTCTCCCAGGCCCATTCGGCCCCGGTCAGCAAGCCCTGCGGGGCGAAGGCCGACAGGTCGGTGTGCAGGCCGCAGCAGAGGATGCCGTGCGCCTCCGCCACCTCGCAGACCGGGCGCCCCCCCCGTCGAGCTGGGCGGCCAGCACGTCGGCCCCACCCTCGGCCAGCGCGCGGGCGGCCTCGGCGACCTGCCGCGGCGTCGCCGTCTCGCCCACGAAGGCGACGCGCAGCGCGGTGGCGGAATCGGCCCGCCGGGCGCCCAGCGCGAAGGCGTTCACGCAGCGCAGCACCTCGGGCGCGGGGTGGGAGGCGACGAGGCCGATCGTCTTCGCCCGGCTGGCGTAGCCGGCGACGAGGCCGGCGATGTGCTGCGCCTCCTCCAGATAGCCCTCGAAGAAGCCGGTGTTGACCGGCAGACGGTCGCGGTCCAGCGGCGCGCCGGAAAACAGGAACACCGTGTCGCGGTGGGCGTCGGCCTGGGCCAGCAGCCCCGGCAGGGCGTCGCCCGCGGCGGTGACGATGACGATCCGGCAACCCTGGGGGCCGACCAGCTCCTCCGCCGTCGCGGCCAGCGTGCCGGCCGCGTGCTCCCGCTCCTCCAGCCGCAGGCCGGGCAGCCCGACCAAGGCGCGGGCGGCCTCCGCATGGGCCTGGTTGAAGCCGAAATCCGCGCGGTCGCCGCAATAGAGGACGCCGACGCCCAGGTTGGACGATCCAAGGGTGGACGGTGCCGATTGCCCCAACGCCTGGGGCGCCGTCAGAAGCATGGTCGCGGCCCCGAAGGCGCCTCCGAAAGCCCGGAGGATATCCCGGCGGTTATGGGTCAATGTCTTCATGCCCGCCTCCCGATGACGGGGGACTATAACCTCCGGATGGCGGTCGAACCAAGCAATTCGCCTCAATTCCCGCGCCGGAGCCCGTCCGGACCCTCAGAAAGGCGCGTTGGGCAGCGGAATCGGCGCCCCGTCCGGCCAATGCAGCAGATGGCTGGCGCAACGGCGGCAATCGCTGCTGCCGAAGCCGGGAACCGGCACCGGCAGGCCGGACAGCGCCGCGACCAGGGTGCATTCGTCGCCACCGGGAACGATCCAGGCGCCGAGCAACCGGCCGGCGGCGGTCAGCCGGTCGACGTGCCAGCGCTCCGGCTTGCCCTGGCGGAAATGGCGCCCGACCCGCGCCCGCAGGCCGCCCGGCCCCCGCGCGCTGCCGCAATAGAGGTAGCGGCCCGGCGCCAGCACATGTTCCGGCTTGCCGGACAGGCGAAGGGTCAGCGCACGGTCCAGGGCGATCAGCAGCACATAGGCGCCGGGCTCGGGCGGCAGGCGGTCGGGGCGGTCGTGGAATGGCGGATCGGACGGCATGGCCGCGCCAGTCTACGCCAGCCGGAGCGTCGGGGTACCGCTGCGATTCGGACCTTTTCGCCCCAGCGGCGCGCTCTGCTATCACGCCCGCACCATGTCCCTGCTCGACCCGCTGTTCCGCCAGCATCTCGACCGCCTCGACCGGCGCCACACGCGCCGCACCCTGCTGCCCGTGCGCCCGGAGGGGGCGGGGCGCATCCGGCGCGGCGGGCGTACGCTGCTGAACTTCTCCAGCAACGACTATCTCGGCCTCGCCTCCCACCCCCGGCTGGTGGAGCGCGCCGGCGACTGGGCGCGGCGCTGGGGCGCCGGGTCCACGGCGTCGCGCCTCGTCTGCGGCACGCTGGAGCTTCACGCGGAGGTCGAGGCCAAGCTCGCCCGGCTGAAGGGCACGGAGGCGGCGCTTCTGTTCAATTCCGGCTGGCAGGCCAACGCCGCCGTCCTGCCCGCCCTGTTCGACCGCGAGCTTCTGGGCGCGGAGGCGCTGGTCTTCACCGACCGGCTGAACCACGCCAGCCTGCACCATGGCTGCGCCGCCGCCGGGGTGCGGCAGATCCGCTTCCGCCACAACGACCTCGACCATCTGGACAGCCTGCTGGCCCAGCGCGCGGGGAGCCGGGGGTGCGCTTCGTCGTGACGGAGAGCGTCTTCAGCATGGACGGCGACCGCGCCGACGTGCCGGCGCTGGCCGCGCTGGCGGAGCGGCACGGCGCCTTCCTGTTCCTCGACGAGGCGCACGCGACCGGCGTGCTCGGCCCGCGCGGCATGGGGCTGGCGGCGCTGGGCGAAGGCCGCGTGGACCTCGCCATGGGCACCTTCAGCAAGGCGCTGGGCGGCTTCGGCGCCTATGTGGCGGGGTCGCAGGCGCTCTGCGATTATCTGGTGAACCGCTGCGGCGGGCTGATCTACGCCACCGCCCTGCCGCCCGCCGTGCTGGGGGCGATGGACGCCGCGCTCGACCTCGTGCCGACGCTGGACGCCGAGCGCGCCCGTCTCCAAGGGATGGCGGAGCGGCTGCGCGCCGCCTTCCAAGGGCTGGGCATCGCCACGGCGGGGTCGAGCACGCAGATCGTTCCCGCCATCACCGGAGCGCGAGGAGGACGCGCTGGCCCTCAGCCGGCGGCTGGAGGAGCGCGGCATCCTGGGAATCGCCATCCGCCCGCCGACCGTGCCGCCGGGCACCAGCCGCCTGCGCTTCGCCCTGTCCGCCGCCCACACGGACGCCGACCTGGACACGCTGACGGGCGCGGTCGCCGACGCTTGGGCGCCGGCATGACCCAGCCCGCGATGACCGCGCCGCTGTTCGTCTTCGTCCATGGCTGGGGTTTCGGCACCGGCGTCTGGGACGGCGTGCGGAACGCCCTGCCGGGTGGCGGGAGCGTGGCGGTGGATTTGGGCTTCTACGGTCCGCCATCGCTTCCCCGCCTTCCCGCCGGGCGGCCCGTCGTCGCGGTCGGCCATTCCTTCGGCGCGCTGTGGCTGCTGCACGAGCGGCCCTTCGCCTGGGACGGGCTGGTGCTGGTCAACGGCTTCCCCCGCTTCACCGAGGGCGACGGCTTCGCCCCCGCCACGCCGCGCCGCGTGCTGGACCGCATGATCGCGCGCTTCGCCGCCGCGCCGGAGGCGGTTACCGCGGAGTTCCTGCGCCGTTGCGGCTGCGAGGCCCCATTGCCTGCTGGATTGGATGCGGACCGGCTGGGCGAGGCGCTGCGGGCGCTGCGCGATTGGGACGCCCGCGCGGCGCTCACCGGCCCGGCGTTGGCCCTGGCAGGAGCGCAGGACCCCATCGTCCCGCCGGCCATGACCGAACAGGCGTTGGCCGGAATTGACATCGCGTGGCACCCCGAGGGCGGGCACCTGTTGCCGCTGACCGCGCCGGGCTGGTGCGCCGAGCGGATCGCCGCCTTCGCCGCCGGGCTGACGGCATGACCGCCGACCCGCGCAAGGCCGCCATCGCCGCCGCGCTTCGGCAAGGCCGCCCCCCGCTACGAGGAACACGCCGCCGTGCAGCGCATCGCGGCGGAGCGTCTGGCGGAGCGCGTCGCCCGCCTGCCCCTGCCGCCCCGCCCCCGCGTGCTGGAGATCGGCTGCGGCACCGGGCTTCCTCAGCCGCGCCCTGCGCGAGCGGATCGGACCGGCGGACTGGCTGCTCACCGACCTGTCGCCGGACATGCTGGACGCGCTGCCGCGCCCCCGCCCTTGGGCGACCCGCCGGACGCGGATTTCCGTCTTCTGGACGGCGAGCAGCCGGACCTCGACGGCCCCTTCGACCTGCCCTTCGACCTCATCGTCTCCAGCCTCGCCGTGCAATGGTTCCGCGACCCCGCCGCCGCCCTGGCGCGCTGGGCCGGGCTGCTGGCGCCGGGCGGACGCATCGCCGTCGCCACGCTCGCCGCCGACAGTTTCCGGGAGTGGCGGGAGGCTCATCACGAGTTGGGGCTGGAGGCCGGGACTCCCGCCTATCCCCCACCCGCCGCGACCGTCGACGGGCTGTGGCCCGCCGGGGGCGTCCGGATCGGTCGAGGAGGAGCGGCTGCTCCGCCGCCACGCCGACGGGCTGGAGTTCCTCGCCGAAGGCTGAAGGGCATCGGCGCCCATCTGCCGGCGGAGGGCCGCCGCCCCCTGCCGCCGGGCGCCCTGCGCCGCGTGCTGCGCCGGCTGGAACGGCCGGAAGGACTGACCATGACCCATCACATCGCCTACGGCCTGTTCCGCAAGGACGGAACCCGTCCCCGAACGGGGTGTTCGTCACCGGCACCGACACGGGCGTCGGCAAGACGCTGGTCTCCGCGGGCCTTGTGCGGGCCTGGGACGCCGCCTATTGGAAGCCGCTGCAAACCGGCCTGAAGGACGAGGCCGGCGACACGCCGACCGTGGCCGCCCTCGCCGCCCTGCCCGCGGAGCGCGTGCACCCGCCGGCCCACGCGCTGGCCGAGCCGCTGTCCCCCCACGCCGCGGCGGAACTGGAGGGCGTCGCCATCGACCCCGACGCCCTGGCCCTGCCCGACAGCGACCGCCCGCTGGTGGTGGAAGGGGCGGGCGGGCTTCTGGTCCCGGTGACGGAGGGCGTCTTCATCATCGACCTGATCGCCCGCTTCGGCCTGCCGGTGGTGCTGGTGGCGCGCAGCACGCTCGGCACCATCAACCACACGCTGCTCAGCCTGGAGGCGCTGCGGGCGCGCGGGCTGGCGGTGGCCGGGGTGGTGCTGAACGGCCCGCCCAACCCCGGCAACCGCGCCGCCATCGAGCGGTTCGGCAACGTCCGCGTGCTGGCCGAGATTCCCATGCTCGACCGCCTCGATGCCGAAACCGTCGCCGAGGCGGCGGCCCTCCTTCCTTCCTTCGACAGCGTGTTTCCATGACCGACACCGCCCCCGGCACCATCGCGCTCGACCGGCGCCACGTCTGGCATCCCTTCACCCAGGCGCAGACCGCGCCGGAGCCGCTGGCCGTCACCCACGGCCAGGAGTCAGCCTGTTCACCGAGGACGGGCGGGAGATCCTGGACCTCATCTCCTCCTGGTGGGTGAACCTGCACGGCCACGCCCACCCGGCCATCGCCGGGGCCATCGCGGAGCAGGCCCACCGGCTGGAGCAGGTGATCTTCGCCGACTTCACTCACAGCCCCGCCGCCCGCCTCGCCGCCCGGCTGGCCGAGGTGCTGCCGGGGGACCTCGACCGCGTCTTCTTCTCCGACAACGGCTCGACCGCGGTGGAGGTGGCGCTGAAGCTGGCCTGGCAGTACTGGCGCAACAAGGGCGAGGGCCAGCGCCGCCGCTTCCTCGCCTTCGAGGGCAGCTACCACGGTGACACCTTCGGCGCCATGGCGGCGGGGGTCGGCTCCGGCTTCTACGAGCCCTTCCACGAGCTTCTCTTCGCCGTGGACCGCATGCCCTACCCCGCCACCTGGGACGCCGATCCGGAGGTCGAGGCAAAGGAGGCCGCGGCGCTGGACTGGCTCGACCGCTGGCTGGCCGCCAACGGGGCGGAGATGGTCGCCGTCATCATCGAACCGCTGGTCCAGGGTGCCTCGGGCATGCGCTTCTGCCGTCCGGAGTTCCTGCGGGCCATGGCCGCGCGGGTGCGGGCGGCCGGCGGGCTGGTGATCTTCGACGAGGTGATGACCGGCTTCGGGCGCACCGGCGCCCTGTTCGCCAGCCATAAGGCCGGGGTCGCCCCGGACCTGATCTGCCTGTCCAAGGGGCTGACCGGCGGTTTCCTGCCGCTGTCGGTCACCGCCTGCGGCGCTGCGATCTACGAGGCGTTCCTCGGCGCCGGCTTCGACCGCGCCTTCGCCCACGGCCACAGCTTCACCGCCAACCCGCTGGGCTGCGCCGCGGCCCTGGCCTCGCTCGACCTGACCACCTCGGCGGAGACCGCCGCGAACCTCGCCCGCATCGAAGGACGGCACCGCGCCGCCATCGCCGAGCTGTCCGGCCACCCGAAGCTGTCGCGCGGGCGCGTCATGGGCACCATCGCCGCCATCGAGGTGACCGACGCGCAGGGCTACACCGCCGCCGTCGGGCAGACGCTGAAGCGCTTCTTCCTGGAGCGGGGATTGCTGCTGCGCCCCCTCGGCCCCGTGATATACCTCCTGCCGCCCTACTGCGTGACGGACGGGCAGCTGGACCGTGCCTACGCCGCGATCCGCGACGCCGCGGACACCCTTCTCTGATCTGCTTTCCACCCGAGGACCGACCATGCCCGACACCGCCATGCCGACCGCGGACTCCGCCGCCGCCCCCGCCACCGCCCGGCGCTGGACCCGCGAGGACATCCTGGCCCTGTTCGAGCTGCCCTTCATGGAGCTGCTGCACCGCGCCCACGAGACGCACCGCCAGCACCACGACCCGAACAAGGTCCAGCTCTCCACCCTGCTGAACATCAAGACCGGCGGCTGTCAGGAGGACTGCAAGTACTGCGCGCAGAGCGTGAAGTACGACACCGGCGTCGGGGCGGAGAAGCTGCTGGACCGCGCCCAGGTGCGCGCCGCCGCGGAGAAGGCCAAGCAGGCGGGCGCCGGGCGCTTCTGCATGGGCGCGGCGTGGCGCGAGCTGAAGGACCGCGACGTCGAGAAGCTGGCGAACATCGTCCGCGACGTGAAGGACCTGGGGCTGGAGGCCTGCATGACGCTGGGCATGCTGACCCGCCCGCAGGCCGACGCGCTGAAGGACGCCGGCCTCGACTACTACAACCACAACCTCGACACGTCGGAGGAGTTCTACGAGCAGATCGTCTCCACCCACAGTTACCGCGACCGGCTGGACACGCTGGCCAACGTCCGCGACGCCGGGCTGAAGGTCTGCTCCGGCGGCATCGTCGGGTTGGGGGAGAGCCGGGTGGACCGCGCCGGCCTGCTGGAGACGCTGGCGAACCTGTCGCCGCAGCCGGAGAGCGTGCCGATCAACAAGCTGGTGTCGGTCGCCGGCACCCCGCTGGGCGGCGTGGAGGCGCTGGACGCCTTCGAGTTCATCCGCACCATCGCGGTCGCCCGCATCCTGATGCCGCGCTCTCCTACGTCCGCCTGTCGGCGGGGCGGCGCTCGCTCAGCGACGAGGGGCAGGCGCTCTGTTTCTACGCCGGCGCGAACTCCATCTTCTATGGTGACAAGCTGCTGACCACCGGCAACCCGGAGCATGAGGCCGACCGGCGGCTGTTCGACCGGCTGGGGCTGGAGGCCGACGGCGGCGCCCACTGACGCGCCGGCGTCCCCGGCCCCTGCGCAAAAAAAGCCAGGGGAGGACGCCGAGCATGGACGACATCGCCGCCAAAGCACCCAAGACCCACTACACCTCGGCCGAGGTCACGGCCCTGTCGCATCTCTACAGGGCCGAGATCTACCGCAGCACCGTCTGGCGCACCCGGCTGGACGCCACCACCAACTGGGCGGTGGTGACCACCGGCATCGCCCTGTCGCTGACCTTCAGCAGCGCCACCGCCTCACCCCTGCCGCTGGTGCTGGTGGGGCTGCTGGTCGCCGTGTTCCTCTACATCGAGGCGCGGCGCTACCGCTTCTTCGACTTCTGGCGAATCCGCGCCCATGTGCTGGAGCTGTATTTCCTCGGCCCGATCCTGCGCGGCCAGGGCGACCAGTTCGCCCGGGGCTGGAACGAGACGCTGTTCCAGGACTACCAGAACCCCAACCTGCACATCACCTACCTGGAGGCGGTGGGCCGCCGGCTGCGGCGGAACTACGGCTGGATTTTCCTGATCCAGGTGGTGGCCTATCTGGGAAAGCTGATGATCCATCCGGTCCCGCTGTCGAGCCTGGACGAGCTGTTCGCGCGGGCGACCATCGGGCCGGTGCCGGGGCAGATCGTCCTGCTCTGCGGCCTCGCCTTTCACGGCACCTGGATGGCCATCGCCTTCCGGACCTTCCGCAGCCGCCGCGGCGCCGACCGCGAGCGCCCGCCGCAGCCGGCCACCGACGCCGTGCTCGATCTGGCCCGCGGTCCGTGAGGCCCGCGGCGGATTTCCCCTTTTGCGCAAGGGATAAGGGGTAGTTTTCCGTCCGGCCTGCCCCTTTTGGGGGCGGGGGAAAAAAGGGGATAAGAACGGCGGGGCTAAGGTAAGGAAAGGGACGGCTTTTGTGCTCCCCCCCGGGGGGGGAGAAGGGGGGCTCTAGGGGGTGGGGGTGCGGGGATACCAGAGGAGGAAAACGTCCGCGGGGGGACCTCCACGGTCCCGCGCAGAGGAGGGGAGGGCGGACGAAGAGGGGGGGAGGGAGGAACGAGGAGGGCGAGCGTGAGCAAATGGGTGTACAGCTTCGGGGCAGGCCGCGCGGAAGGCCGCGCCGACATGAAGAACCTGCTGGGCGGCAAGGGCGCCAACCTGGCCGAGATGAGCAATCTCGGCATTCCCGTGCCGCCGGGCTTCACCATCAGCACTGAGGTCTGCACCTATTATTACGCCAACGAGCACGCCTATCCGGCCGACCTGACCGAGGCGGTGCTGGACGCGCTCGCCAAGGTGGAAGAGACCATGGGCGCGAAGTTCGGCGACAACGCCAACCCGCTGCTGGTCTCGGTGCGCTCGGGTGCGCGGGCGTCCATGCCCGGCATGATGGACACCATCCTCAACCTGGGCCTCAACGACGTGTCGGTGGAAGGCCTGGCCAAGAAGGTGGGCGATCCGCGCTTCGCCTACGATTCCTACCGCCGCTTCATCCAGATGTATTCCAACGTGGTGCTGGAGATCGACCACCACCACTTCGAGGAAATCCTGGAGGCCCACAAGGACGATCGCGGCCTGTCGCTGGACACCGAGCTGACCGCCGACGACTGGAAGAAGGTGGTGGTCCGCTACAAGGACAAGGTCCAGCAGCAACTGGGCAAGCCCTTCCCGCAGGACGTCAAGGAACAGCTGTGGGGCGCCATCGGCGCCGTGTTCGGCTCGTGGATGAACAACCGCGCCATCATCTATCGCCGTCTGCACGACATCCCCGAGACCTGGGGCACCGCCGTCAACGTCCAGGCCATGGTGTTCGGCAACATGGGCGACGATTGCTGCACCGGCGTGTGCTTCACCCGTGACCCCTCCACCGGCGACAACGCCTTCTACGGCGAGTTCCTGGTCAACGCCCAGGGCGAGGACGTGGTGGCCGGCATCCGCACCCCGCAGCAGCTGACCATCCATGGCAAGAACCTGCAGAAATCCGAGCTGCCGGCCATGGAAGAGGTGATGCCGGACGTGTTCAAGGAGCTGAACGCCATCCGCCACAAGCTGGAGGCCCATTACAAGGACATGCAGGACATGGAGTTCACGGTGCAGCAGAAGCGCCTGTGGATGCTCCAGACCCGCACCGGCAAGCGCACCACCAAGGCGGCGCTGAAGATCGCCGTGGACATGGCGCGCGAGGGCCTGATCACCCGCAAGGACGCCATCGGCCGCATCGATCCCGGCGCGCTGGACCAGCTCCTGCACCCCACCCTCGACCCCAAGGCGCCGCGCAACCTGTTGGCCCGCGGCCTGCCGGCCTCGCCCGGCGCCGCCTCGGGCAAGGTGGTGTTCTCGGCCGAGGACGCCGAGCACTGGGTGAAGGACAAGAAGGAAAAGGTCATCCTGGTCCGCGTCGAGACCAGCCCCGAGGACATCGGCGGCATGCACGTCTCCGAGGGCATCCTGACCACCCGCGGCGGCATGACCAGCCACGCCGCCGTGGTGGCGCGCGGCATGGGCACGCCCTGCGTGGCCGGTGCCGGCGAGATCCGCGTCGACTATGCCGCCCGCACCCTCAAGGTGGCCGGCAAGGAGATCAAGGAAGGCGAGGTCATCACCATCGACGGCGGCACCGGCGAGGTGTTCCTGGGCGCGGTTCCCACCGTGCAGCCGGAACTCACCGGCGACTTCGCCACCCTGATGGAATGGGTGGACACCATCCGCACCCTCAAGGTCCGCGCCAATGCCGAGACTCCCAACGACGCCGCCACCGCGCGCAAGTTCGGCGCCGAGGGCATCGGCCTGTGCCGCACCGAGCACATGTTCTTCGATCCCAAGCGCATCCTGGCGGTGCGCGAGATGATCCTGGCCGCCGACGAGAAGGGCCGCCGTGCCGCCTTGGCCAAGCTGCTGCCGTTCCAGCGCCAGGATTTCGTCGACCTGTTCAACATCATGCAGGGCCTGCCGGTGACCATCCGCCTGCTGGACCCGCCGCTGCATGAATTCCTGCCCCACACCGACGCGGAAATCGCCGAGGTGGCCAAGGAAGCCGGCGTGGACGCCGCCACCGTCAAGTCGCGCAACGCGGCCCTGCACGAGGCCAATCCCATGCTGGGCCATCGCGGTTGCCGCCTGGGCATCACCTATCCGGAAATCTACGAGATGCAGGCCCGCGCCATCTTCGAGGCGGCGGTGCATGTGTCGCGCGAGACCGGCCGCACGGTGACGCCCGAGATCATGATTCCGCTGGTGGGCGCCAAGAAAGAGCTGGACCTGCTGAAGACCAGCATCGACAAGGTGGCCGCCGGCGTGTTTGCCGAGGCCAATTACGCCGTGGCCTATCACGTGGGCACCATGATCGAATTGCCGCGCGCCGCCCTGCTGGCCGGAGAGATCGCGGAAAGCGCCGAGTTCTTCTCGTTCGGCACCAACGACCTGACCCAGACCACCTTCGGCATGAGCCGCGACGACTCGGGTCCGTTCATCGGTGTCTACCGCGAGAAGGGCATCTACGAGCACGATCCCTTCGCCCAGGCTCGACCAGCAGGGCGTGGGCGAGTTGGTCAAGATCGCCTCGGAACGCGGCCGCGCCACCCGTCCCAGCATCAAGCTGGGCATCTGCGGCGAACATGGCGGCGATCCCAGCTCCATCGCCTTCTGTCAGAAGGTCGGGCTGGACTATGTCTCGTGCTCGCCCTACCGCGTGCCGATCGCCCGCCTCGCCGCAGCCCAGGCCGCCTTGGGCGACGCCAGCGGCTCGGGGACCAAGTAAGACATAGCTCTTGATGGCAGCGGGCCGGGTCACTCCGGTCCGCTGTTTCGTTTCGGCGTGTCAGTAGCCGCCGCTCTTGCGGCCGAGGCCCACCGCATTCCAGCCCTTCTCGGCATCCGCACTGCGCGGGAACTTCCCGGTGGAGCCTGCGTTCTTGAGCCGAAATTCCGCGACAGTCGTACTGTTGGTAATCGATTTGTCATTGCGGACCACGTAGGCCTCCAGCTTGCCTACGGTCCAGTGGCGCACCTTGTAGCCCTTGTCCTCCAGAATCTTCGCGCCGGTCCGGTCACTGCTGGCACTGGTCTCGGGATGCAGGATGGAAGCCTTTTCCCGCAGCACCAGTCCATGGCTCACGCAGAAGCGCGCCAGGTTCCGCGCGCAGTTCGGGCAGGCGGTCTTGTCGCTTTTGATGGACAGCAGGTCCTTGGTTTGAGTGCTGTGCCGTGGATAGGCCGCGCTCCATTTTCCTCCTAGCCGATTATATTCGGCGTTGAGGGCGGCAAGAAGGTAGTCCTCGGCATGGGGTTTGCCTTTGCTGTGGCCCCCCGTCTTCAAGATCCAATATTTTTTGCATTCAGTGGGGTAGTCGGCTGAGAAATTTTTCGATGTTGTAATTTCTCCTGTATCCATGAAAGATTTTCTGTTGTCGAATTTTCCAATATATACGCCGTTGATTTTCGCCTCCAGCGTCGTCGTCTGCTCCTTGCCGGTATTTCCCAACGCTTCGCCATGGGACATCTTGTTGGCGATGCCAAGGACGCGGCCGGTGAATTCCTGCTCCATGGCCTGGATGGCACCATGATGCGGCCATTGGCAATGGGGGCAGGACGCGGGGGTGGAACGACGAGCGGCGGTCTGGTCCACAGGGCACCAGCGGGGCCGGGTGCCGGCTTCGGCTGGAGCGGGCGGGCGTCGGCGGGCGGGGTCACGGCAACGGCGAACTTCGTCGGCGGCGGCGCAAAATGGCGAGGCATGTATCCTGCTCATAACTTTAAGTAGTCAATCATGTTGATGATACATCGAAATGATGCGGGACGTGAGGGGGGAATTCCGTTGCAGTCGTGTGTAGGGCTCGCCTTTCTTTTCCCCCCGGAGTGGAGCAGAGGCCCCTCCCACGCTTGCCATTCCCGCCATCGCCCCCCTTCATGCATCCCGTCCCGCATGCCTGCCCTCCCGAAAGCCGCCTTTGTGCCCTTCGTGCCTTTGTGGTGAAAATATCTCTCCAGCCGCAGCAAGGGAGGGGGTGCCATGGCACCGACCGAATTCGAGAAGATGCGGGCGGGAGAGCTGTACGATTCCAGCTCCCACGACATCCAGTGCAAGCTGCATGCGACCCATCGCTGGCTGGCGCGCTACAACGCCGCGCTGGCGCTGACCGCCGAAGAGCGCTTCGCACTGCTGGTGGAGCGGTTCGGCGCGGTGGGCGAGGGGGCGGTGATCCGGCCGCCCTTTCATTGCGATTACGGCTTCAACATCAGCCTGGGGGCCGGCGTCTTCCTCAACTTCAACTGCGTCATTCTCGACGTGGTGACGGTCACCATCGGCGACGGCACCCAGATCGGTCCGGGGGTGCAGATCCTGGCCGCCGACCACCCGCGTGACGCGGCGATCCGGGCGCAGGGGCTGGAATTTGGCCGTCCCGTCCATATCGGCCGCGACGTGTGGATCGGGGCCGGCGCCATCATCCTGCCCGGGGTGACCGTCGGCGACGGTGCCGTCATCGGTGCCGGCAGCGTGGTGACGCGCGACGTGCCGGCCGGAGCCACCGCCATGGGCAATCCGGCGAGCGTCAGGGAGATGGCTCCCGCGCGGTGATGGCCCCTTCCTCGGAGGGGGCCGATGGCGCTAAGGTGCGCGCCATGTTGTCCGCGCCTTCCATGGACCAGGCCTTCGTTCCATCGCCACGCACGACGGGGCAGTGGGCGCCGCTGGCGCTGTCGGCGCTGCTGCATGTCCTGCTGGCGCTGGTCTGGCTGGGTTTTCCCCTGCCGGAGGGACCGTCCGAGCAGGAACCCGCCATCCAGGTGGAACTGGCGCCCGAGCCCGCCAAGCCACCGGCCTCCCCGCCGCCGGCCAAACCCCAGGCTGCGGCCGGGCCGGACAGCCCCATCCCGCAGCTGGAGGAGGGCGCCCTCGCCCAGCGCTCCAGTCCGCCCAAACCCAGGGAGTCCAGCCTGGTGCCGCCCGCACCGCGCGCCGAGGCGGCGGTCAGGCCCAGGAAGCCCGAGCCGGTGACTCAGAACGAGCGCGATTTCGTGCTGGGCCAGGTGCTGCGCCACTGGGCGCCGCCCAAGGACTTGGCAGGCTATGCCAAGGGTGAGGTGCGGGTCGCCGTGACGGTGCGCGCCGACGGTTATTTCGACGATATCTACGACGCCCGGCGGCCCTGGAATCCTGCGGCGGCGTTTGATGGCTACACCATGCTGGCGGCCGACGATATCCAGCGCCGCACCATCGATGCCTTGCTGAAGGCCATCCGCCAGGCCCAGCCGGTGAAGCTGCCGCCGGCCCTGCTGGCCAAGGCGCCCTTCCCGGTGCGGCTTGATTTCCGTTTCAAGGATGTGCGCTGAACCGCTACAGAGGTTCAGCTCTCGTCATTGGCCCTCGCCGGGCCGCCGCTTCAGTAGGGGCTGAGCATGATCCGAATTGATCGGACCATGCCAAGGGGCCTATAGTGCGCCCCGCGTCTTCAGGGCGGGGTGGAATTCCCCACCGGCGGTAGGCGGGGAACTCCCCGCGAGCCCGCGAGCGCCGGCGGAGCCCTTCCGCCGGGTCAGCAGAGTCAGTCCAAAGCTGACGCCGACGGTTACAGTCCGGATGGAAGAAGATGACATGCCCCGGCCCCCCAGGGTCCGGGACCGCCGGCCCATGCGCGTGCAGGGGCGGGCGGGTGGCCGTCTTTGCCCCGAAGCGTTTCTTGGAACCGAAAGGACGAGGAGCGTTTCAGCTGATGTTGATTTCCCCCATCCCCGCCGCCCTCGCGGCCTTGCGCGCCGGCCGTCCCATCCTGGTGCTGGACGATGACGACCGCGAGAACGAGGCCGACCTGATCTGCGCCGCCGAGTGCGTGGACGAGGACATCATGGCCCGCATGATCCGTGATGGCAGCGGCATCGTCTGCCTGTGCCTGACCGCCGATACCGCGGCCAGCCTGGGCCTGAAGCCCATGGTGGAGGCCAACGGCTCGCGCTTCGGCACCGCCTTCACCCAGTCCATCGAGGCGGTCGAGGGCGTCAGCACCGGCGTATCCGCCATCGACCGGGTGGCCACCATCCGCGCCGCTCTGGCCTCCACCCCCGGTGATTGCCGCATCGTCAGTCCGGGTCACATGTTCCCGTTGGTCGCCCGCCCGGGCGGGGTGCTGGAACGGGCCGGCCATACCGAGGCCTCGGTGGACCTGGCCCGTCTGGCCGGCTTCCGGCCGGCCGGTGTGTTGTGCGAGCTGATGAATCCCGACGGCACCATGGCGCGGGGCGGGCAGGTGGCCGATTACGCCCGTCGGCACGAGCTCGGTGATCATCACCGTAGCCGACCTGATCCGCTATATCGGCGAGCGTGAGGCGGCGTAGGTTCGAAGGAGGGGGCGGGGTGCCGCCCCCTTCAGCGCCCCAGCGCCAGACGGGCGCCGACGCCCAGGAAGGTGAGACCGGCCAGCCGGTTGAGCCAGCGGCCCATGGCGGGGCGGCGTGACAGGACGCGGCCCAGTTGGCCGGCACAGGCACCCAGCAGGCAGAACAGCACGGCCGCCTGGACGGTGAAGGTCAGTCCCAGGGCCAAGGTCTGGCCGGCGACGGCGCCGCGCCCGGCCTGCACGAATTGCGGCAGGAAGGCCAGGAAGAACAGGATGACCTTAGGGTTGACGGCGTTGGCGACCAGGCCGCGCCGGAACAGCCGCCAGGCGTTTTCGCCGCTCCCGGCCGGCCCGGCGGCGCCCAAATCCGGGTGGCGCAGCATCTGGATGCCCAGCCAGGCCAGATACAGCCCGCCGGCCAGCTTGAGCGCCAGGAAGGCCCAGGGCGAGGCGGCGATAATGGCGCTGACCCCCAGGGCCGCCAGGGCGGTGTGGCTCAGGCAGCCGACGGCGCAGCCCAGACCGAAGGCCATGCCTTGCCGGCGGCCACGCGCCACCCCCAGGCTCAGCACCATCAGATTGTCCGGGCCCGGCGCCAGGGTGATCAGGATGGCCGCCGCCAGGAAGCCAGTGAACTGGGCGGGGTCGAGCGGCATGGCGGCTTTCCTAGCGCCAGCCCTTGGTGCCGCACTCCAGTCCCACCGACACCGTGGCGGTGCCGTTGGTCCAGAAGTTGCGGTACGACCACACCCGGGCGCCGTCGTCGCAGCGGATGACCACATGGTCGGCGTCCAGCCATTCCACCTTGGGCGCCACGATCTTGTCGGCCAGCAGCACGCGGGTGCCCTTGGCGGGCGATTCCCCCGGCTTGGTCATGGTGACCAGGAAGGGTTGGGCCTCGCCCGCCTTCATGGTGCCCACCACGGCATCCAGGCCGCCGACGGGCGAGGGGAAACGGGCCACCTCGGTGACTTCGCCCTCGCTGCAGCCGGCCAGCACCAGGGTGCCCAACAACGCGATCCAGGGTTTCATGCCGCACTCCTTTTGCTGCGGCAGACCCTAGCACGGCATGGGCGTCAGCGAGAGCGGGAATCGAGGGGCGGCGGCCGGGGCGGCAGCATGGACTCCGGCTGGGACGACGGCACTGTCGTTCCCTTGCTTTCGGGCAGGACCGAACTCAGGCGCCCGCACAGGCAGCACAGTGCCATTTCGCCGCCGTCCTCATCGCCGCCATCCACCAGATGCTCGACGATGCGGCCGCAGACCTCGCAGAACAGCTGCCTTTTCAGCATGGCCCCCTTCCCGGCGCTGGAGAGGGCTAGACCATAGCCGTCCCCATCGCCGGGACGCAATCAACCCACGGTCAGCTATGCGGAAGGGGTGGCGGACCGGCCGGAAGGGTAAAGTGGAAGGCGCTGCCGCTGCCCGGCGTAGAGTCCACCCAGATGCGCCCGCCATGGTGCTCGACCACCTTCTTGCAGATAGCCAGGCCGATGCCGTTGCCCTCGTACTTCTCGCGGGTGTGCAGGCGCTGGAAGATGGCGAAGATGCGCTGGTGGAATTGCGGCTCGATGCCGATGCCGTTGTCGGCCACGGTCACCTGCCAGCCGTCTTCGGCCGTCCTGGCCGAGACGGTGATGCGCGCCGGGCGTTCGGGAGCGCGGTATTTAAGGGCGTTGCCCATCAGGTTCAGGAACAGGCGCTCCAACTCGCCCTGATCGCCGGCGATCACCGGCAGGCCCGGACTTTCCACCACCACCTCGGCGCCGGCCTCGGCGATCTTGGGAGCCAACTCGCGGCGCACCTGCTCCACCAGCCGGTTCAGGTCCACCGTTTCCACCGCCGTTCCCGTGCGGCCGACGCGGGAATATTGCAGCAGGTCCAGGATCATCTGGTCCATGCGCAGGGCGCCGTCGCGGGCATAGCCCATGAACTCGCGGGCCTCGTCGTCCATGCGGTCGTCCAGGTGGCGTTCCAGCAGGGTGAGGAAGCTGGATACCATGCGCAGGGGTTCGCGCAGGTCGTGCGAGGCGATATAGGCGAACTGTTCCAGCTCGGTGTTGGAGCGGGCCAGCTCCTCCGACTGGCTGGCGATGCGGGTGGCGCTTTCTTCGGCCAGGTCGCGCTGCTGGCGCAATTGGGCGTCGCGGGCGGCGATCTCGCCGGCGGCGTTCTGCAGCGCCTCGGCCACCACCTCCAGTTCCTGGCAGGGGGCACCCTCCGTCGGCAGGGACAGGGCGGCCAGCGGCGACGGGTGGCCCATGGCGCTGCCGAAGGCCGCCAGTCCCTTCATGGAGCGGGCCAGGCGCCACCCCAGCCAACTGGCCAGCAGGACGCTGGGCAGCGCCAGCAGCAGCGCGCCCACCGCGTAGATGAGGGCGGTGCGCTTGGCCGGCTCCTCGGCGATGGACCGGGGCAGCGCGGACACTGCCACCCACCCCGACGGGGGGATGCGTTCGACCACCAGCAGGTGTTCGGTGCCGTCGGCATGGGGCAGGGCCAGCCGTCCCTGCCCGCCGGCCTCCACGGTTTCGGCGATCCGCGCGTGGTGCCGTTCGGCCAGGTTGTCCTCGCGCGGCAGCATGGCCACGGTCTTGGTGCCGCCATCCAGCAGGGCCACGCTCCAGGGCGCCAGGGTGCGGTCGAACAGCGGCTCGAAGCGGCTGGCGAACAGGCCGACGGCCAGCACGTGGGGGCGCCCGGCCACGCTCACCGGTTTCATCATGGCGAAGATGTTGCGGCGCGAGGTGGCGCCCGAGAACAGGCCGGTGATGATGAGGCGCTTTTCGGCGGCGGCGCGCCGGACCTCGGCCTCGGGGACCGAGAAGGAGGGGGAATTTGGCCCGGAGGCACCCGGCTGTTCAGCACGGTCACGCCGTCGGGGCGGATCAGCGACACCGCGTCCACCCGTTCGCCGGTGATGGCGCGGGCCTGGGTGTGGAAGGCGGCAAGGTCGCCATCGGCCAGGGCCGGGCTGGCCGACAGCACGTCAAGGGTGCCGGCCAGGGCGTCCATCTGGGTCTGCACGGCGGCGGTGATGAAGGTGGTGCGGGCCTCGACCCGCTGCCACGCCACCTCGTAGCCCGACCGCATGGACAAAAGGAACAAGGCGAGCGCCAAGCCGGCGACCGGAAGCGAAGCCGCCAGCACCAGGACACCGAGGTAATGCCGGATTCCTGGCGTGCGCACGGTGTCCTCCCACTCTTTTTTCTTGGTGGTCAGACCATGCTACGCCCCACAGCCAATACTGGTCAAACGGTGACCGCTATACTCGCTGTGACGAGTTGTATCACTCGGCGGCGGCGACCTTGAGAGTGTTCGCCTTGTGCAGTTCCAGCTCATCCCACACCGCGATGAAGGACTTCACCAGATGGTCCAGCATTTCGTCGGTGTGCAGCGGCGTGGGGGTGATGCGCAGCCGCTCGGTGCCCACCGGCACGGTGGGGTAGTTGATGGGCTGGACGTAGATGTTGTGCTTGTTCAGCAGCAGGTCGGAGGCCTGCTTGCACAGGGTGGCGTTGCCCACCATCACCGGCACGATGTGGCTGACCGACGGCATCACCGGGATGCCGGCTTCGGCCAAGCGGCGCTTGGTGGCGGCGGCGCGCTCCTGGTGGCGGTCGCGGATCGACGGGTCCTTGCGCAGCACCTTAATGGAGGCCAGGGCGGCGGCGGCCACCATGGGCGGCATGGAGGACGAGAAGATGAAGCCCGGCCCGAAGCTGCGCACGTAATCCACCAGACTGTTCGAGGCGGCGATGTAGCCGCCGACCACGCCCACGGCCTTGGCCAGGGTGCCCTGGATGATGGTGATGCGGTCGCGCACGCCGTCGCGTTCGGCCACGCCCGAGCCGAAGGTGCCGTACATGCCGGCGGCGTGCACCTCGTCCAGATAGGTCATGGCGTTGTGCTTCTCGGCCACGTCGCAGATTTCCGCGATGGGGGCGATGTCGCCGTCCATGGAATAGACCGATTCGAAGGCCACCAGCTTGGGCGTCTCGTTGGGATAGGCCGACAGCAGTTCGTCCAGGCTTTCCGGGTCGTTGTGGCGGAAGATGTGCTTGGGCGCCTTCGAGTGGCGGATGCCCTCGATCATGGAGTTGTGGTTCAGTTCGTCCGAGAAGACGACGCAGCCTGGGATGGTGGAGGCCAGGGTGGACAGCGTGGTGTCGTTGGCGACGTAGCCCGACGTGAACAGCAGCGCCGATTCCTTGGCGTTCCAGCTCGCCAGCTCTTCTTCCAGCAGCACGTGGTAGTGGTTGGTGCCCGAGATGTTGCGGGTGCCGCCGGCGCCGGCGCCGCAGCGGTCCACCGCCTCCTTGGCGGCGGCGAGCACCTCGGGGTGCTGGCCCATGCCCAGATAGTCGTTGGAGCACCAAACCGTCACTTCATGCACCTGGCCGTCGCGGTAATTGCGGGCGACGGGGAAGTGTCCGCACCGGCGTTCCAGATCGGCGAAGACGCGATAGCGGCCCTCGCTCTTCAGGTCGGCGATACGCTTGGTGAAATAATGCTGGTAATCCATCGGACCTTGCCTCCCTCCGCGCTCTGGAAGAAATGCCGGCGCGGGTCAACAGCTGCGGCGACTGTAATGGATGGGAAACCTGCCGTGCAACTTACATGGCAGTAATCTCCCCACCTTGTGAGGGTCTATTTCGACATTGCTCCCGCTGCCACCAGTTCGCCATGAGCCTCGTCAAGGGCGCGGCGGAAGCGGGCCAGCATCTCGGCGATCTCTCCGGCCTCGATGACCAGGGGCGGGGCGAAGGCCACCGCGTCGCCCATGGCGCGCAGGATGACGCCCTGGGCCTGCGCCTTGGCGACCACGCGGGCGCCCACGCCCAGCTTGGGATCGAACGGGGTCTTGGCGTCCTTGTCGGCCACCAGGCTCCAGCGCGCCGATCAGGCCCAGGCCGCGCGCCTCGCCCACCAGCGGATGCTGCTGCAGCGCGCGCAGGCCGTCCTGCAGCACCGGCGCCACCCTGCGCACATGGCCGACGATGTCGCGCTCGGCATAGATCTTCAGCGTCTCCAGCGCCACCGCCGCCGGCACCGGGTGGCCGCCATAGGTCAGGCCGTGGCCGAACACGCCGATGCGCCCCGCCTCCTCCTTGATGGGCTCGTAGACGTGGCCGGCGACGATCAGGGCGGAGATGGGCAGATAGCCCGAGGACAGAGCCTTGGCCACCGTCATCATGTCGGGCCGGATGCCGAAGGTCTGGCTGCCGAACATGTTGCCGGTGCGGCCGAAGCCGGTGATGACCTCGTCGGCCACCAGCAGCACGTCGTACTTACGCAGCACCGCTTGGATCTTCTCGAAATAGCCGGCGGGCGGGACGATGACTCCGCCGGCTCCCATCACCGGTTCGGCGAAGAAGGCGGCCACGGTGTCGGGGCCCTCGGCCAGGATCAGCTTTTCCAGGCTCCTCGGCGCGGCGGCTGGCGAACTGCTCTTCGGTCTCGCCCTTCTCGGCGTAGCGCCAGTAATGGGGGCAGCCGGTGTGCAGGATGCGGTCGATGGGCAGGTCGAACGAGCGCTGGTTGACCGGCAGCCCGGTCAGCGAACCGGTGGCGACGGTGACGCCGTGATAGGCGCGCTCGCGCGAGATGATCTTCTTCTTTTCGGGCCGGCCCAGCGCGTTGTTGCGGTACCAGATCAGCTTGATGGCGGTGTCGTTGGCCTCGGAGCCCGAGCAGGCCAGGAACACCTTGGCGTCCGGCACCGGCGCCAGCTGGGCCAGCGCCTCGGCCAGCCGCACTCCCGGCTCGTGGGCCTTGGAGCTGAACAGGTGGTAGAAGGGCAGGGCGCGCATCTGCGCCGCCGCCGCCTCGGCCAGCCGCTCCTCGCCCCATCCCAGGGTGGTGCACCACAGCCCGGCCAGCCCCTCGATGTAGTCGTTGCCCGCCTCGTCGAAGACGCGCACGCCCTCGCCGCGGGTGATGACCAGCGGGCCGGTTTCCGGGTGCTTGACCAGATTGGTGTAGGGATGGAACAGGTGGGCGATATCCGCCTCGGCGACCGTGCTCATGGCTCCTCCAGCGTGGAAGGCCGGAGTTTAGGCCCGATGATGCTGGCGGTGCAATGCGCAGAACGCGCGCGTCAGGCGCGCGTGTAGCTCTTGAGCTTGTCCGTGCGCATATCAGACGCGCGTATGGCCCTTGATCTTGAACGCGTAGACGTAAAGGTCGCTGTCCTGCCGTTCCTTGGCGCGGCCGCGGGTGCGCCGGGTGGTGCGGAAGTACTCCACCACGTCATGGGCGTCCAGGTCGTCCCTGGCGAGGCGCGAAATCCACGCGTCGCCCGATTGCTTCAGGCCGTGGTGCGAAAACAGCGCCGCCTTGGGGGTACCGGTGCAGCCGACGAACCAGTCGCCGAAGCGGGCGCCGTTGCGGGCGATGAAATCCTCGATGTCGCCAATGATGTCGGACCGCGACTTGGCCGCCATGACATGCCCCCCAAGCAGACTGTGAATGATACATTACGCCGGGGTGTGGCGCGGCGGCAATCGGTGGTGGACCCGAGGCACTTTTATTCCGCCCAAGTGCGCATGGTTCCGCGGTCCAGGCGGTATTCCACGATGCGATGGTTGTTGGTGTCGCTGACCAGCAGGCGGTGGGGGCCGTCGGCGGCGATGCCGGCCGGTTCGGACGGCGGGCGGCAGACCGGATCGGCGCAGTCCAGCCCGTCCAAGTCGCTGACCATTCGGTCGGCCAGCGAGATGACACGGATGGCCGAATTGTAGCTGTCGGCCACGAAGACACGCCCGTCCACCGCCGCCACGCCCAGCGGGTGCTGCATCTTGGCTCGGTCCAGCGGGCCGTTGGCATATCCGAAATCGAACAGGCCGTGGCCCACCAGGGTCTCCACCCGGCCGGAGCGCAGGCACAGCCGCCGCACCGCCGAGGTCTCGCTGTCGGTGAAGAACAGGGCGTTGCCTTCGGGCGCCAGGCTCAGGCCGGAGGGCTGGGCCAGGGCGGCGTTGTCGCCGTCGCCGTCGATGATGGATTCGCCGCCGCTGCCGGCCACCGGGCGCACCATGCCGGTGGACAGATCGACGGCGCCGATCTGGTGGCTGCCGGCATTGGCGAAGTACAGGACGCCATCCACGATCTCCAGGTCCCAGGGCGAGGCCAGGGCGGCGCCCAGCGCCGGTTCGGGCTGGCGCAGGATGGCGCCCCGGCAGCCCAGCCCGGCCAGGGTGTCGACCCAGCCGGTCTGGCGGTCGATGCGGCGGATGGCGTGGTTGCGGGTGTCGGCCACATAGATGAAGCGGCCGTCGCAGGCCAGCCCCTCGGGGCCGTCGAAGCTGGCCTCGTGCGCGGCGCCGTCCCGGTTGCCCGCCTCGCCGGTGCCGTAGCGCAGGAACTCCTCGCCCTCGTCGGTCAGCAGCGCCACCTGGTTGTGACCGGTATCGGCCAGCGCCCACAGCTTGGTGCCGTCGTCCTCGGGGCAGGGCTTGATCTTGCCGGGGAAGCGCAGCCGGCCGCCATCCTCGGTCACCGGCGTGAGCGGCAGTGGTTGGGGCTTCAGCTCGCCGCGGGCGAAGAACTGCCGCGCCATATCGCCCAGGCCCTGCAGCAGCAGGTCGGGATGGGGTTCGCCCGCCAACTGGCCGATGACGTAACCGTCGGGCGAGATGAATACCAGCGTCGGCCAGGCGCGCACGGCGTAATCGTCCCACAGCCGCAGGTCGGGGTCGTGCACCACCGGATGGGCGATGCCGTAGCGGGCGATGGCGTGGGCCAGTTCGGCCTCGTCCCGCTCGTGGTCGAATTTGGGCGAATGCACGCCGATCACCACCACTTGGCCGGGAAAGCTCTCCTCAAGCCGCCGTAGCGTCGGCTGCACGTGTACGCAGTTGATGCAGCAGAAGGTCCAGAAGTCCAGGATCACCAGCCGTCCGCGCAGGTCGGCCAGGGTCAGAGGTTGCGCCACATTGAACCACGTCAGGCCGTCGCGGTCGAAATCGGGGGCGCGGGTGATGCCGAACATGGATGCCTCGCCGCGTGCTCGGTGCCGATAGGCCCTCCCTCACCATTGGGGGAGGCCGGGCGGTGTTCCTTACATAAGGCGGCGGTGGGGAGCGGATACAAGAGCCGGTGGAAATCTAACGGCCGGCCATGGCGCCCGGCCGGAGGGGCACCCATTTCTCCCTCGGGAGTATAGCCCCGGCTGGCCTGTCCGCTCGGCCGGGGCTATCATCGGCAACACAGGCTTCCGCTGAGAGAGAGAGGCTGGCGATGGCGTTCAAGGATATCCTCGTCCACGTGGACAACACCGAACGGACCCCTGTCCGTCTGGCCGTCGGTGCCAGACTCGCGCAGGTTCACGACGCCCACCTGATCGCGCTGAACGTGCGCACCCGGCCGGTGCTGCCCCAGTTCATCTCCGCCCAGTTCGGCCCCCAGATCGATGCGGTGCGCAACCGCTTCAACGAAGAGGCCGCCCGCGAGGCGCGCGCCGCTTTCGACGCCATCGCCCCCGACTACGGCGTCACCACCGAATGGCGCGATGTGGATGGCGGCCTGGTGGACAGCGTCGTCCTGCACGCCCGTTACGCCGACGTCACCATCATCGGCCAGGCCGACGCCGACGAGGGCGAGCGTCCGCTGGCCGACGCATTGATCCTGGAGGTGGGCCGCCCGTTGCTGGTGGTGCCCGAGGCCGGCCGTTTCAACACCATCGGCGAGCGGGTGGTCGTGGCCTGGAACGCCAGCCGCGAGGCCACGCGGGCGGTCCATGACGCCCTGCCGGTGCTGGTCGGGGCCAAGCGCGTGCATGTCATCGCCGTCAACCCGGTGGGCGGCATGGCCGGCCATGGCGACGTGCCGGGCGCCGATATCTGCCTGCACCTGTCGCGCCACGGCGTCAACGCGGTGTGCGAGCACATCAAGTCCGACGATCTGCGGGCCGGCGAGATGCTGCTGTCGCGCGTCACCGACGAGGCCGCCGACCTGCTGGTCATGGGCGCCTATGGCCGCTCGCGCCTGCGCACCATGGTGCTGGGCGGGGTGACCCAGCACATCCTGCGCCACATGACCGTGCCGGTGCTGCTCAGCCATTGAAGGCGGGCATTGAAGGCGGGGTGCGATCCGTGGCACAACGGGCCGGTTCCGGGTGCCCCCGCGGGGGAGAATCGGGAAGGCGGTGAAAGTCCGCCACGTGCCCAACGCTGTGAAGGGGACTGGGCCGGCACACGCCACTGGTGACCCCACCGGGAAGGCGCCGGCGCGGGACGATCCTCAGTCAGAAGACCGGCCGGGAACGCATGGGCCGCCGCCCTGGACAAGCGGCGGTCGCTTCCGCATGACAGGGGAAACTCATGCCCGCTTCCGCCATCCAGACCGATCCCGATTTCTCTGCCGAGGAGCGCGCCGCCGTCTACCGCTGCATCCACACGCGGCGCGACGTGCGCGGCCAGTTCCTGCCCGATCCCGTTCCGGACGAGGTGCTGGCGCGTATCCTCGGGGCCGCCCACCACGCCCCCAGCGTCGGCTTCATGCAGCCCTGGGACTTCATCGTCGTGCGCGACCGCGCGGTGAAGGAAAGGGTCCACGCCGCCTTCACCAAGGCCCATGCCGAGGCCGCCCTGATGTTCGAGGGCGAGCGGCGCGAGACCTACCGGCGCCTCAAGCTGGAAGGCATCCTGGAATCGCCGGTCAACATCTGCATCACCTGCGACCGGCGGCGCACCGGCCCGGTCGTCATCGGCCGCACCCACCTGCCGGAAATGGACCTGTTCAGCGCCGTCTGCGCGGTGCAGAATTTGTGGCTGGCGGCGCGGGCCGAGAATGTGGGCGTGGGCTGGGTCAGCATCGCCCATCGCGACGAACTGCGCGACGCCCTGGGCATTCCGGCCGACATCCATCCCATTGCCTATCTATGCCTGGGCTACGTGTCGCACTTCTATGCCAAGCCGGAACTGGAAAACGCCGGATGGCTGCCGCGCATGCCCATGGAGCAGGTGACCTGGTTCGACCAGTGGCACCAACAGCCCGAAGCCGAACCGTTGCTGGAGATGTTGAAGGGGGGATGATGGACGATCTGGTGCGGCGGGTATCGCCGATGATGGTGCTGCCCGACATCCGGCCGGTGCTCAAACAGTATCTCGCTTTGGGGTTCGAGCCGGTGGACCTCGACGATCCCGATTGCGTCGGCCTGCGCGCCGGCAACACCTACCTGATCCTCACCAGCGTCCGGCTGATGCAGCGCTATTTTCAGCCCGGCACGGTTCGGCCGCTGGTGGGCAGCACCGTGCCTTACATCTACGTCACCTCGCTGGCCGAGGCCGTCCGGCGCCTGGACGCCTCGGCCATGGTGGTCGAGGAGGTGGAGGGCGAGGGCGTGCGGGAAGCCGTGGTGGTCCAGCACGGCCAGTTCATGATCCTGGCGGAGAAGACCGACTAGGGCGCCGTGCGGTAAAGCTGCATCGCTGCTTTCCTCGTCATGCCCGGCTGCCCTTGGCTTCGCGGCCATGAGCCGTCCAAAAAACACAGATGAACACAGGCGCCTGACGGCGCACACGGATGAACACAGATAAGGAAAACCTATCTGTGTTCATCCGTGTTCCATGGAACCGATGGCGCCGCAGCCCATACAGGTTTGCCCCGCTCCGGAACTCAATCGGACAGCCGTGCGTTTGATGCGGGCATCCACGTGGAGAGGGGGCTGACTGACGCGCGACGCCCGGAAATACACACCAATATCCAGGTTCATCTGCGCTGGAGACGGCCCTATAATCGGGTTGACCTTGGAAAGGTGCCGACATGACCAAATATGCCCTGGCCGTGCTGATGCTGCTGGCCGCCGCCGGCCCCGCGCTCGCCGATCCCGGCGGCCGCCACGGCGGCGAGCAGCGGAGCGAGCGCGAGGCCGATCTCGGCGACATCATCATCTCGGCTGCCGAGCGGGCGCTGATCCAGCAATATTATCAGGACCATCCCGTGATGGTGGCGGACTTGCCGCCGGGCATCCGCAAGAAGGTGGCGCGGGGTAAGCCGCTGCCGCCCGGCATCGCCAAGCGGTTCCCCGGCGATTTGCGGGCGCAGTTGCCTGCGCGGCCGGGCTACGAGTACCGGGTGGTGGGCGCCGACGTGCTGCTGGTGCAGATCGCCACCGGGGTGATCGTCGATCTGGTCCGTGACATCCTGCGCTGACTCCGGCTCTAGCGCTCCTCGCCGCGCGGATCGAAGGCGCGCTGCAGGCCGTCGCCCACCAGGTTGAACGACAGCACGGTCAGGAAGATGGCGAGGCCGGGCCACAGGGCCTGCTCGGGGGCGCTCCACACCACCGTCATGGCGCCGGTCAGCATGTTGCCCCACGAGGCGAGCGGCGGGCGGATGCCCAGGCCGAGGAAGGAGAGCGCGCTCTCGATCAGGATGATGTTGCCGATGGACAGGGTGGCGGCAACCATGATGGGCGAGGCCACGTTGGGCAGGATGTGGCGCCGCATGATGCGGCGCGGGCTGGCGCCGATGGCGGTGGCGGCGCGCACGTAGTCGCGGGCCTTGACCGACAGGGCCTGGGCCCGCACCAGACGGGCCACGGTGGTCCAGCCGACGGCGCCGATGATCAGCACGATGCGGCCGATGGCGAAGGCTTCGCTGCCCAGTTGCTCGGGCGGAATGCCCAGCTTGGCCGGGTCGATGGCGGCCAGCACGATCAGCAGCGGCAGCAGCGGCAGCGACATGACGCCGTCGGTGACGCGCATCAGCGCCGCGTCCAGCCGGCCGCCGTAATAACCGGCCAGCAGCCCCAGCCCGGTGCCGATGAAGGCCGCCAGCACGGCGGTGGCGCCGGCCACCGCCAGCGAGATGCGGCCGCCATGGGCCAACCGGGCCAGCACGTCCCGGCCCAACTCGTCGGTGCCCAGCCAGTGCTCGGCCGAAGGCGGCGCGAAGATGGCGGTCAGGTCCATCAGCTCGGGGTCCTGGGCGAGCCAGGGCGCCAGCAGGGCGCCGCCGGCCAGCAGCAGCAGTACCGCCAGCCCGGCCACGGCCGGCCGGTCGCGCCCCAGGCGCCGCAGCGCACGCGCGGTAGGGCCGGCGGGGTTCATTTGTAGCTCACCCGACGGTCCAGCGCCGCGTAGGCCAGATCGGCCAGGATGGAGCCCAGCAGCGTCATGGCGGTGGCCAGCAGCAGGCCCACCAGGGCCAGGTTGAAATCGTTGCCCATCACCGCCTCGTAGATCAGCCGGCCCATGCCCGGCCAGGCGAACACCGTCTCGGTGATCAGCGCCCCCGAGAACAGGCCGCCCACCTCCAGCGCCAGGATGGTGGTGACCGGGATGAGCGCGTTGCGCAGCTGATGCACCAGCACGATGCGGCCGGGGCTGCAGCCCTTGGCCCGCGCGGTGCGGACGTAGTCGTGATGGGCCTCGCCGATCATGGCGGCGCGCATGTGGCGGACGTACTGGCCCATGCCGGCCAGGGCCAGTGTCGCCACCGGCAGGACCATGTGGCGCAGGCGGTCGGCCAGCCCGCCGCCGCCCACGTCCTCCATGCCCGAGGCGGGCAGCCAGCCCAGGCCGACGGCGAAGGCGACGATCAGCATCAAGCCCAGCCAGAAGGTGGGCACCGACACCGAGGCGAAGGCCAGCAGGTTGACCCCGTGGTCGAACACCGAGCCCGGCCGTAATGAGGCGGCGATGCCCAGCGGGATGGCTACCGCCAGCGCCACCGCCAGCGCCGACACCATCAGCAGGGCGGTATTGGCCAGCGCCGGCGCCAGGGCGTCCAGCACCGGGCGGGCATACAGGCGGGAATAGCCCAGCTCGCCTTGGGCTACCTGGGCGAGCCAGCGGAGGTAGCGCTCGGTCCACGGCCGGTCGAGGCCGTACAGCGCCTTCAGCCGGATGGCGTCGGCGGCGGTCAGGTGGGGGTCGCCGGCGATCATCAGGTCGATGGGATCACCCGGCATCAGCCCCATCAGACCGTAGACCACGAAGGACATCACCAGCAGCACGGCCAGGGATTGCAGGCTGCGTGAGATGACGTGGTGGATCACGAGCGGCCCTTGGGCTTCTGCTTCTCGGCCGGCTTCTTTTCCGCCGGCGCGGCGGGGGCGGTGGCCGATGCCTCGGGGGCCCAGCGCCAGTTCTCCACCCATAGGGTGGTGGGGTCCTGGTGGCCGGTGGGCACCAGCCCCTTCAGCGCCTTGGGCAGGATGAAGGCGTCGGCGCGGAAGAACAGGGGCAGGGCCGGCAGTTCCTCGGCATAGATCTGTTGCAGTTCGCGCCACAGGGCGACGCGCTTGGGCCGGTCCAACTCCACCTCGATGGCGTCGATCAACTCGTCCATGCGGGGATTGGAGACGCCGCCGTAATTCTGCCCCGCCCAGTTGTTCTTCTCGGACGGGATCATGCTGGAATGCAGCGTGGTGCGCGGTACGCTCTCGGGTGCCGAGTACCAGGCGAACAGGACCAGATGGGGGAATTTGCGCCGCGTCACGGTGTCGCCGAAGAACACGCGTGGCGGTTCCACCTTCAGGCGCACCTCGATGCCGATCCGACGCCACTGCGCCTGCAGCACCTGGGCCACCAGTTCGCGCGAACGGTTGCCGGCGGTGGTGCCCAGTTCCAGCGCCAACGGTTCCCCCTGGGCATTGCGCCGCACGGTTCCCGCCATCTTCCAGCCGGCCTCATCCAGCAGCGCCGCCGCCTTGGCCGGGTCGTACCGGTAGCGCGCCACGCCCTCGGCGGCATGGACGCCATCCAGCGGGTTCACCGAGGTCTGCGCCACCGGCTGGCGGCCGTCGAACAGCTGCTTGTTGAGTGCCTCGCGGTCCAGCGCGTAGAGCAGCGCCTGGCGTACCCGCTTGTCGGCCAGGATGGGCGAGTCCTGGTTCACGTCCATGTGCTCGTAGACCAGGCCGGGCTTGAAGATGACGTTGTAGGCCTTGCCGGCGCGCTTCTCGAAGGCGATGGCCTGGTCCAGCGGCAGGCCGAGTTCGCCGGCGATCATGTCGACGCCGCCCGACAGCAGGTTGGCCTCCAGCGCCGCCGTGTTCTCGATGGTCTTGACGACGATGCGCTTGAAATCGGGCTTGGGGCCGGCCCAATAGGGGTTCTGCTCCAGCACGACGTGACTGCCCTGGACCACCTGGGCGATGCGGAAGGGGCCGTTGTAGAGGCCGGGATTGGTGGTGTCCTGGTCGTAGGCGGTGCGGTTGCGGTACTCCGCCGGCTTCTCGAAGCGCGGCCGCTCGATATGGGCCGGCAGCAGGCGCAGATCGTTGATGGCGTTGTAGTCGAAGGTCAGCCGCTCCATGTGCAGCACGAAGGTGCGCTTGTCCTTGACCTCGACCTTGAGGATGCGCCGGTACAGCTCGGAATTGGACACGCCCGACAGCGGGTGGCGGCCGGCGTCCACGGTGAACAGCACGTCCTCGGTGGAGACCGGCGTGCCGTCGGCCCAGCGGGCATCGGCGCGGATGGTGTAGGTCAGCGCCACGCCCTGGCCGCCGCCGCTCACCTTCTCCGGCTTGGCCAGGCCGTTCTCCACCGTCGGCAGGGTCTCGCACAGCATGCAGACCAGCTTCCAATCGGCGTCGTAGGCGGTGAACGGCCGCATGGCCATGTCCAGGACGTAGGTCTTGGCCAGCATGGACTCGATGTTGGGATGGAAGGTGACCGGGAACTGGTTGATGCCGATCACCAGTTCGGCCTTGCCCCGGGGTTCCGGCGCGGCTTCCGGCTTGGCGCGCACGTCCGGCGAAATCTGGGCGTTGGCCTGCGCCGCCATGGGCAGGCTCACGCCGAGGCTGACGGCCAGAACGGCGAGCAGGCGGATCGGCGGACGCATCCTTGACTCCGACGGTTACGGAAAAGCGACCGATCCTATCATTGTGCGTCGCGTCCGTCAGCGCTTGCCGAAGGCAGGTGCGGGCAAAAAAGGCGGCGCCCCCTCGTGGAAGGGGGCGCGCAGAAGCCTATTGCCGTTGCAGCGACGCCTTCATCGGGCACCACGGCGGCAATTGGGTCACGTCCACGGTGCCGTCGGCCTTCAGGGCCGGGCTCCCTCTTGCGGCTCCAAGCCCCATGCCGAGGCCATAGCCGGGGCCACGGCGCATCATCATGGCGGCGGGCGTTTCACCCCGCTGCCACGCCTGCACCATCTGCTCGTGCCGCCAGCCCGGTCCATAGGCCGGAGTGGCGGCTTTCGTCTGGGTGTCCTCGGCCGCGGCGGCGCCAGCCAGCGTCAGCAGCACGGTCAGGGCGGTGGCGATCTTCAAGGCTGTCATGGCGACCTCCTTCCCTTTCCTTTCCCATGCCATCATTCAACCACAGCGCGGTAACCGCATGATGTCAGTCGAAGCGGTGGTTGGTAACGGCCGGTAACGGAGAGGGTCAGGGGGGGGGGCACGTCCTCGGTATAGGCCACCACGCGGTTGCGGCCCGCGCGCTTGCCGTCGTACAGGGCCTTGTCGGCGTGCTCGATGGCGTCGTCCACCGAGGTGTCGGCGTCCACCCCGGCCAGGCCGAAGGTGGCGGTGACCGGGATGGGGGTGCCCTTCTCGTCGGTCAGGCGCAGGGCGGCGATGGCCTGACGGATGCGCTCCAGCGCCTGGGTGCCGGTCTCGGCATTGGTGCCGGGCAGGCAGATCAGGAACTCCTCGCCGCCATAGCGGTAGACCACGTCATAGGGGCGCACGGTGCTGCGCAGCACTTGGGCCACCGCGCGCAGCACGTTGTCGCCCTGGGCGTGGCCGAAGGTGTCGTTGACCTTCTTGAAATGGTCGATGTCGGTCAGCGCCAGCGACAGCGGCAGGCGCTGACGGATGGCGCGGTCGCGTTCGCCGATCAACTGGGTGCGCATGGTCTGGCGGTTGGCCAGGCCGGTCAGCGGATCGACGGTGGCCAGCGCCTTCCACACCTCGCGCTCCAGCGCCTGGGCGACGCTGCCGAAGGACAGCACCGATCCCATCAGCGTCTCGTAATCCGAGGTGGTGATGGTCTGGCCGGCGGTGGCGCGGGCCGAGATCTGCGTCGCCTTGGCGTGGACCGCCTCGTGCTCCTCGCCCAGTTGGACGAAGCCGGGGAAGGTGGACAGCGGGCCGTCGACCGCCTTGCCGTACCAGGTATGGAACGGGCAGGCGGAGGCCTCGGGATCCGGCATGGCGACGCCATCGGCGCGGTGCAGGATCGCCTGATACCATTTCTGCAGCCATTCCACATGGCCGGCCAGGGCATGCTGGAACCCGGTCAGGCCGGCAAACGCGTCTTCCGCCTTCATCTTCTCATCCCCCAGGGATCGGGTGAGCCCCCGCTCACGCCTCGGTTTCGGCGCGCGCTGTTCTTCTGGCGTGAGGCCCGCAGGATGTCGATGATGCCGCTTCGGTCGAGCCGACGGGCTTCCAGGCTGATATCGGCGGCGCCTCTCATGGCCGGCATGCTAGCGGCCGGGCGCAAATGCGGTTCCGTTCGGCGGTGAACGGGCGGTAAACCACGGGTGAACGCGCCGTTGCGCGCCCTTGTCGCGCGGGTTAGGGTCGGCGGCATGGTGCGCCTCCTTGCTTTTTTCGGTTGCTGGATGCTGGCCGCGAGCGCCGGGCTGGCCGCCGAGCCCGCCAGCTTCCGCGATTGTCCCGACTGCCCCGAGATGGTGCGGCTGCCGGGCGGGCGGGTGCGGCCGGGTGACGGCGAAGGCGGGGCGCCGGTGGCGGTGGAGCCCTTCGCCATCGGCCGGACCGAAATCACCGTCCGCCAGTGGCGTGCCTGCGTGGCGGCCGGTGCCTGCCGCGACCGGCAGGTGCGCTGGGCCGATGACGACATGCCGCGCACCGACGTCACCGCCCGCGAGGCCGAGGATTACGCCGCCTGGCTGTCCAGGCGCACCGGCAAGCGCTATCGCCTGCCATCGGAGGCCGAATGGGAGTACGCCGCCAAGGCGGGCACGGCCACGCCGTTTCCCTGGGGCGAGGCCATGGAGGCCGGGCGCGCCGTCTGCCAGCGCTGCGACCCCCGCTTCAGCCATCAGCCCGCTCCCGTCGCCACCATGGCGCCCAATCCGTTCGGCCTGTACGACATGAACGGCAACCTGTGGGAATGGACCCGCGACTGCTGGGAGGGCGATTGCAGCCGGCGGGCGATGCGCGGCGGCTCGTGGTACTTCGTGCCGTGGCAGTCCCGCTCGGCCTCACGGGCGCCACAGGATGCCCGCACCTGGAGCTACGACGTTGGCTTCCGCGTGGTGCGCGCGCCCTAGAGAGGCTGCCCGGTTTGACTTTCCCGTGTCATCCCGAGCGTCAGCGAGGGATCTCATCCTGGCAGGTCGTTGCCAGTACTGACGCGATGTGCCAGGCGGGGATCCCTCGTCGCGCGCTCCTCGGGATGACACGGGAAAGCTAAACGGAATACCCACGGATCAAGCCCGGCCGTGACGGGATAGGGAGGCGCTTCCAGCGAAACCGGACAGACCCTAGCCTTTCCACCCCACTTCCATGGCCGCCTGGCGGCTTTCCTCCTCCAGCACCTCGACGCGCACCCGGGTGGTGCCCTGGCGGTGGAACTTCAGCAGCTTGGCGGCCTTGCGCGAGACGTCGATGATGCGGCCCCGGACGAAGGGGCCGCGATCGTTGACCCGCAATACCAGGGAATGGCCGTTTTCCAGGTTGGTGACGCGCACCACGCTGGGCAGCGGCAGGGTCTGGTGGGCGGCGGTCAGTTCGTCCTGGTCGTAGAGTTCGCCATTGGCGGTCTTGCGCCCGTGGAAGCCCTTGCCGTACCACGAAGCGCGCCCCTCCTCGTCGTAGTTCCAGTCCAGCTTGGGCGTGTACCACACGCCGGCGACCCGGTAGGGCTCGCCGATGCGGTAGATTCCCAGTTTTTTCACTTTGGGCGAGGGCTTGGCCGGCGCGGGCGCCGGCGTCGGAGCGGGCAGGGGAAGGCTGGCGACCTCGCAGGTGGTGCAGGCGGCGGCCAGCAGGGCCAGGGTCAGGGCCAGATAGTGCCTTGGGCGAAAACCTTCTGTCATCGCATCCTCCCCAAAAGATGCGATCAGCATAGGCAGATGGTATGGGTTTGCTTCAACGGGTGCGGGCGCGCGCCCGCGAAAGGACACCCGCGGTGACAAATTTACCCGGACTTTGTCACCGCAAGTCTGCCCGGAGCAGGGGTGGCATTATTCCGCCGCTTCGCCCTTGATGCGTTCGATGTGGGCGCCGCAGGCGGCCAGCTTTTCCTCGACCCGCTCGTAGCCGCGATCCAGGTGGTAGACGCGGTTGACCACGGTCTCGCCCTCGGCGGCCAGGCCGGCCAGGATCAGCGAGGACGAGGCGCGCAGGTCGGTGGCCATGACCTGGGCGCCCGACAGCTTGGGCACCCCGCGCACGATGGCCGACGAGCCGTGCACGTTGATGCGCGCGCCCATGCGCATCAGTTCGGGCACGTGCATGTAGCGGTTCTCGAAGATGGTCTCGGTGATCATCGAGGCGCCGGTGGCGGTGGTCATCAGCGCCATGAGCTGGGCCTGCATGTCGGTGGGGAAGCCCGGATAGGGCTCGGTCATGATGTCGGTGCCGCTGATGCCGTTCAGCGCCGCCACCCGCATGCCGCGCTGCGTCTCCTCCACGGTCACGCCGCACTCGCGCAGGATCTTGACCACCGAATCCATCAGGCTCGATGCGGGTGCCCACCAGTTCCACGTCGCCGCGGGTGATGGCGGCGGCCACGGCATAGGTGCCGGTCTCGATGCGGTCGGGAACCACCGAATATTCGGCGCCGTGCAGGGCGTCCACGCCCTGGATGCGCAAGGTGCCGGTGCCGATGCCCTCGATCCTGGCGCCCATGGCCACCAGGCATTGGGCCAGGTCGGACACTTCCGGCTCGCGGGCGGCGTTGGCCAGCACCGTCTCGCCCTCGGCCAGGGTGGCGGCCATCAGTAGGTTCTCGGTGCCGCCCACGGTGACCTGCGGGAAGATGATGTGGGCGCCCTTCAGGCGGCCCTGGACGCGGGCGGTGATGTAGCCGCCGTCCAGGTCGATCTTGGCGCCCATCTGCTCCAGCGCCTTCAGGTGCAGGTCCACCGGGCGGGTGCCGATGGCGCAGCCGCCGGGCAGCGACACCCGCGCCTCGCCGCAGCGGGCCAGCAGCGGGCCCAGCACCAGCACCGAGGCGCGCATGCGCCGTACCAGGTCGTAGGGGGCAGTGGTGTTGGTGATCTCGCCGGCGGTCAGTTCCAGCACCCGGCCGGTATGGCCGCCATTGCGGGAATCGCCGTTCAGCGCCATCACCACGCCGTGCTGGGCCAGCAGGTTGGCCATGGTGGTGATGTCCACCAGATGGGGCAGGTTGGACAGGGTCAGGGTGCCCTCGGTCAGCAGGCTGGCCGGCATCAGAGCCAGGGCTGCGTTCTTGGCGCCGCCGATCGGGATGGTTCCCTTGAGCGGCACCCCGCCGATGATGCGGATCCTGTCCATGCTGAATTGTCCTCGTAAACTGGTGGCGTGATCGGGCCTCGGAACCCGGGGGATATCCGCCGATCGTGGCATCCCCGTGGCGGTACCCCGCCATGGGGCGGGCCCACCCCCTCCGCGCGAAGCGACCCGTTTAGCGCGCCCGCGCCGCCGGGTCAAGGCGGGCGCAAAACGAACGGGCGCGGCCGGGAGGTCCCGCCGCGCCCGAGGCGTGGTGCCGGCTACAGGCGGGGCAGGGTGACGCCCTTCTGGCCCTGGTACTTGCCGGCGCGGTCGCGGTACGAGGTCTCGCACGAGGAATGGCCATGCAGGAAGATGAACTGGCAGGCGCCCTCGTTGGCGTAGATCTTGGCCGGCAGCGGGGTGGTGTTGGAGAATTCCAGGGTGACGTGGCCTTCCCATTCCGGCTCCAGCGGCGTCACGTTGACGATGATGCCGCAGCGCGCATAGGTGGACTTGCCCAGGCAGATCACCAGGGTGTCGCGGGGAATGCGGAAATATTCCACCGTGCGGGCCAGCGCGAAGGAATTGGGCGGGATGACGCAGACCTCGGTCTCGCGGTCGACGAAGCTCTTGTCCGAGAATTCCTTGGGGTCGACCACCGCCGAATCCACGTTGGTGAAGATTTTGAATTCGGGGGCGACGCGGGCATCGTAACCGTAGCTCGACAGACCGTAGGAAATCACGCCCTCGCGCTGAAGCTTCTCGGTGAACGGCTCGATCATGCCGTGCTTCAGGGCCATTTCGCGGATCCAGGTGTCGGGCATGACGGACATAGCAGGTGCTCCAAGGGGATTTGGCCCCTTGTAACGCGCGCGCACAATGGGTGCAAGTGCGGGTGCTCGTCAGTCCTCGCGCGCGGGTTCGCCAGCCTCGGGCTGGGCGGGCGTTTCCTCCTGGCGGCCGCGCGTCTGCTCCTTGCGCCGGGCCAGGTTGGTGCGCAGCGCCTCGGCCTGGCGGCGTTGGCGCATCTCGGCCTCGGTCAGGCCTTTCCGGCTGAGGCGGGGAGGGGACTTGGCATCGCTCATGGGGCGCATTTTCGCCGCTTTGGCCCGGCCGTCAAGATTGTGCAAAGGGGCCCAAGAAAGTTGCTTGACGGGGCGCTCTTCGTTTGGCATAAAGCGCGCCTCGCCACGGGGCGCCACCCGCTCCGTGCCGAGATGCTGCCGTAGCTCAGTCGGTAGAGCATACCCTTGGTAAGGGTAAGGTCGATGGTTCGATTCCATTCGGCAGCACCATTTTTCTCCTTGGAAATCAAGGACTTAAGCCCCGCCCAGAAGGCGGGGCTTTTTGCTGTCTAGGTACTGGTGTGTCCCGAGTGTGTCCCAGTGCTTCTAGGCTCGCTGGACGGTCAATCGCGTGTGTTCGTGCCAGGGTGCGCTCCACTGCGAACATGGTGTCGCGCCGTTCGCGTTTGGATTAAAGATATCCAGACGTGTCCGTTTGCGCCCAATAGCCATGCCAAAGAACAACCAAACTTCGCGGAACCACTATGTTCCCCAATGGTACCAGAAGCGGTTCCTGCCAGACGGCTGCGCCCACTTCAATTATCTGGACCTTCACCCCGAAACCGTCGTGAATGGCGCAGCCCGGTGGCAGCGGCGGTCCATTCTGCGCTGGGGTCCAAAGAAGTGTTTTTGTGAAAACGATCTATACACCGTAAAACTCGGTGACTGGACTACGGATGAAATTGAACACAGATTTTTCGGTCCTATAGATCGCAACGGGGAACGGGCTGTCGAGTTCTTCTCGAATTATGAAATTCGAGAAGGTGTCCATGATGCCTTTGAAAATCTTATAAGGTATATGGATGCGCAAAGGATCAGAACGCCGAGAGGTCTTGATTGGTTAAGAATGGCGGTGCGGCTCTCCTCAAGCAACGCTCGATTACTCGCCATGCAAAAAGTTTATCGTTTTCATGCAACTATGTGGATGGAGGGTGTCTGGGAATTTGTTAGTGCTAGTAGGTCGGAAACAAAATTCCTTCTGACCGACAATCCGATAACTTTTTACAACGTCAAAGCATTCCCTAATTCCCGTGACTGCGCCTATCCCATGGACGTTCCGCTCGGTGATATTGGTACTAGAACAATCTTCCCCCTTGGGATGGATCACTGCCTGATTATTTCCCACCTTCAACTTGTCCGCGATCCATGGGCGAACCCAAGGAAGAGCCGTGTAAATGCTCGGGCATACCAGCCAACCATGATGAACTTCATGGACATCCAACATGGGCGGGAATTGGAGGAGGATGAGGTTCTCAGGATCAACCTGATGCTGAAGCAAAAAGCCCACAGGTACATAGCGGCGGCAGACGAAAATTGGCTTTACCCCGAGTCCAGGTTGAGCAGCACTCACTGGTCACGGTTGGACGATGACTGGTTCTTATTCCCAAACCCCTACAAGGTGCCGTTCACAGGAGGGATTGTGGTTGGGTATAAGGATGGCTCATCGTTTGCTATGGATGAGTACGGCAGAAGACCCCACGATCCAGAATACCAGGACAAAAAACTCCACCAGCGTGAGTTCAGAATTGCACAAGAGGCAAAGCTGGCGTGGGCATTGAAGCGTGAAGGTCGGTCACTCTCCCAGGTGGATGAAGACAGGTTCGATGACGCCTATGACCGAATCATGGCAGACGATTTGAGAGAGTACCGCGAAAAGCGAAAGGGTCGCTCTCCACATCGGTAACGATTCAGGTAATGCCTTTGGACTGGTTGGGTGGTCAGGCTGTGTCCAAAGCTGCTCACAGCATTGACCGTTTCCCCGCCAGCGGCAGGGCAGCCGCCTGCATGTGCAGGATAAATACCTTCAGGCAATTCAAACCCTGGAGGTTACCCATGCGATGGGCATCACTTTTCCCCCGTAAGCAGTTATTCCGCGCTACAGACACGTTGCGCTTCTTTGTGATTCCAATTATCGCCAGGGGCGTCGTTCCTGCCAGCGACCAACCCCGCTCCCCATACAAAAGCGATCTAGGTATCCGAGCCGATGGGTGGTTGCTCAAGGACGCCGAGGGCGAAGTTGTCTCCTTCAATGCCGATTACACCGAAGCTCGAATCCACTGGCGCGGGACAATCCCCATCGTGGCACGTACTTGGACGGAAGCGCGTAGAGCCGTCGATGACGTGGTGTTTCAGGCATTTGGCGGTGGGGTTGATGGGTGGATATCCGATGTGTGCTTGGAAATCGGGCGCGTGGTGAATTTTTGCGAGCCAAACACCGAGAATACCTGGATGACCCTGGTGGGAGCCGAATCATGACTGGGTATGTCGCAGCGAAGGCGCGTCGCTATATGGGCATAGGCGCAGACCGCTACCGCCGTGCCGATCATTTTCACATGCCGCCCGCAGACTTGAATGCTACCGATCTGCTCACGCTGACCACGGGGATGGGGCAACTGGCGACCGATAGCGGCGGCAGTGCCGTTGATCCGCTTATTGGTTTGACCGTGGAGCAGGTGCGTCTGCTGCTGGATACCCTGCATTTCCGCATAGTCAGTTACCGTACCGTGATCGGTCGGTACGGGTGCGTCGATGAATATCGGGCTGAACACATGGTGACAGGCAAGCCATTGACCCTGTTTGCCACTGCGCCGTCCAGCATCAGCTACTCGGTTGGTGAAGTTGGGGCGGAGTGTTCCTCTCCATGAACTCATATGCGATACCGCCCAGAGCCGATATCAGCGTCGTGGAAGTTGTTATGGTCACGCCATGCCGCGAGTGCCTGAGGGAAGCCAAATACACCGTCCTACAGGTCGCCAGCGGCGAACTCGCGGTATGGGCGGCGGGACTCCTCGGTCATGATGAGCGGCACGAACTGGTCTATCTCTTGGAGCAGTCCTCGGAGCAGTTGCCTGTGGATCGGTGTGAATGTGGCGCTGACGGCGCGGAAACAGGAAGCGCCACCTTGATTCATCTGTCACGCCGAGAGGCAACGGGATCGGTCGCCCCCGACCAAAGCTACGAGATTGTCAGCGTGCGTGTGGTCGAGATTGCTGATCAGCACACTGTTCAGCGTCCAACAAGCTGACAAAAAATTCCAGCCGTTCAGCGATTGATCGTAGCCACTGAACCAGTTCCTCGCCCAGCGCATCGATATCGTCTGGTTGGGGTGCTGGTGCTGACGGTGCGGCGGTGGCAATTTGGCTGAGACGCATGGTTTCCCTCCTTATTGGATGACGAGGGTATTTATCCGCGCGGCTGCGCCCGCAGTGATCGCACTTAGCGTATTTTTTTTATCACACTAATTGGCGTAATGTTGCGACATGCGTCCACGTCCAACCACCTTCGCCTGCATTCTCTCGACGGTCCTGTTGATGGGCGGTGCCGTCGTTCATGCCGAGGATGCTGATTACGGTCGCTTCGAGGTGCCTGTCCCGACCGAGAAGGAAGCCCGTCAGGGCTACCGTGATTTCCCACCGAACGCGGGCGAATGGAACACACGCGAGTTCTGGGAGCGGCAGAAACAGGCGGTGGAGACGCCTGATCAGAACGGGCGCGATCTGTTGGATAGGGCGAATTACTGCGAGCAAGTTGAGGAGCGTATCGATGTGTACGCGACCAACGCCATGCAATATTTGATCGACCGCCACATGACGTTCAACGGCGGGTACATCCCGCACAATGCGTACGAGCATGAGCAGCGGAACATTCAAACCATTGCTAATGTTGCTTATCGCGGAATTCGGTATGCGAAATACCGTGGGGCGCACACCACCGAGTGCGACACCATCGCCGCCGATGCCGCCAAGAAAATCGATGCGGTGATCAGTAAGTATCCCTGATCACTCGCCGCGCTTGCGGCGACGGCGGGCATCCAGAACACCATTCAGACCAGAGATGACATTCTCGATGTCATCATCAGTCAGACGCGTCAGCACATTTCTGACCGTCACGGCAAAACCGGCCTCGGGTTCAGGCAGGGGCGCGGGTGGCGTGTCTTCGAAGAAGTCTTTCACGGTGACGTTAAGGTGTCGCGCAAGCTGCTCCAGGGTGTAGAGCGACGTGGCGACCTTTCCGCGTTCGAAATTCGAGATCGTCACGACCGACTTACCCATGAGGTCTGCGAGTCCGGCCTGCGTAAGACCACGCATCTCGCGGTACTGCTTGATCCGACTTCCGACTTGTTTGCTGGTGTCCATCGCCATGCCTCCGACTGTGCAGCACCGCTGCCAGTGAGGCGATTGGCGTAATTTTTTATCTTGTCGATTAGCGTAAAACTTTTATCCTGAGCGCGAAGGTTGCGCCTATGGGGCGCGCTCGTCCTTGGGGAGAGCCTGATGGGAAAGACCGTAGCTGTTGTCGTTGCCCTTGGTATCGCTGGCGCATGCACGTCGGCGTATGCCGATGAAAGTTACCGCTTCCGCATTTCCTGCCCTGGCAAGTCCCAGTTTGAGGTTGTTCAGGCTGGGAAGAATGAAGGCGATGCCAAACGCATCGTCCAGACCCAATACGGGCAATGCAATGTCGCCTGGATCGGTCAGGGCAAGTAAAACAGGGGGAAAGAGATGAACGCATTCATGTTCTCTGCCATCGCATTGGTTCTTATTGGCGGCAGCGCCATGGCGGGCGAAAGCGCACTTCCTTGCCGCAAGGTGATTGAAGACGGTCGCCCACTGCCCGAGGAAACGATCCAAACGCTGACTGGGTTTGCGGCGCAGGTTGCGGAGTTCGCCAAAGCTCCATGGACCGTGAACGCATCGTCCTGCGAGTACGTCACGCTGATCCCCGAAGGGGCGAAAATGACGCGCTGGACGGGCGCTAATCGCGACCCACAAAACAAGCGCACGACGGGGAGTGTCATGATGTCCATGTCCCCTGACCGAAATGGGAACACGGTGTTCTTCGTCAACGACTTCTCCGATGTGAAAAACATCAAGAAGGACACCTATTGCTACAGCTTGCCGACCCGCCGCGTTGCCTCTGGCGCATGCCCTCGCTGATCCCGTTCGTGGAGTAACTTGTGATGCGCTCGTTATCGCGAATGCTGCTGACGATGACTGGGGGCGTGTGCCTGTCGATGTCGGCTCAAGCCGCAGAGATCAAACAACCTAATTTCTCGGACCCCAAGGCGGTCCACGCCAGCATGCAGACGATGGTCCGTGAGATGTCCGCGATGAATGATCCGTTCGCCCAGGCTCAGGCGCAAAACTGCGAGCAGCAGGCATCGCAATTTGCCAGTTACGTGCAGCAGTTCGTGGGTGCTGCCGTCAGTTACAACGACGTGGGCGGAAGTGAGACGGCGAAAACCTTCTGGGGATCGTGCCGCGATATGTATGTGGGTGTGAAACGCCGCTAACGGCAGTGCCAATAGCCGCCTAAATCAGCGGGTAGCACGCAATTCTGCAAACACCTCTGGTGGTTCATGCAGCATGAGGTCGCCTTCGGGCGACCTTTTTGTTTAAGGGGAAGGGATGCGGTTATCCCGTGTTGGCATTATAATGGGCGGATAATACAAATTGGAGTAGCGATGTGATTGATGTCATTTACAAGGAAGCAGCAGGTGAGCATGCGTTGCATGGAGCTTGCACCCTTCATCGCCTTGGTCAGATAATCGGGGCGCATATATTGGCCTGTGCAGCCGCAGAAGTCCTTGGACATGTTGCCGAGAAAGAAATTGGTTATTCAGTTTATCGATCTCTCTGGGAAGCTGCCAGGGAACTTGAAAAAGAATACGGTAAAAAGCTCGTTGATAAGATAAGCGCGTCTTATAATTACTTTAAACATGCAGATCGCGATTACGGCAAAGAAGTTCATTTCGACAAAAAAATCACCGACCACATATTGTTTATGGCGTCAGTTGACCTGATGAGGATTGGGAAGGCGATGCCAGAAAGGGACGGTTACAAAGTCAGTGTTTCTGACGTTGTGATGAATTTCTTTGGATTATATATTGCAACGTACAAAAAAACTGCGATATCGCTGGCAAATCTGGATGGATTTGTTGAGTGCAAAAGATTTGGACGCACATAAAAAATGCGTAGATCATATTAAGCAATGGCTGGTGCATGGAACAAGTATTCTTCAGGATTGAAACGTGGGTTCATGCGAACATCAGGAAATTGGGTAACGCTACGATACCCCTGCGCTCAAAAATAGGGTTCAGCCCGAGATCGGCAAAATCGGGGGGAATCAGCCAAAGCTGATCACTTAATGGCGGCACTGCCGCACACCATGATGGCGCACGCTCGCCATGTCGGTCATGCGGCGGCGTCTGCCAGACTTGGGCCAACCGTTCCATCACGCATGCTTTGAGCGCCGGGAGGCGCGGGTCGGCGTCGGTTGGTTCGGGGATGCTGACCAGCGGCATGACCGCCCCATAGAGCATCTGGATGGCGTCCAGCGCGGTCACCAATGCGGAAATGCGGTCGTCCTCACCATGGGCATGCTTGAGCAGGTGGACCGCGATCTGGTGCAGGAGGTCTGCACCGCTCGTCATCGCCATTCCAAAGCCGCCACCATCCGCCCGTTCGCGCTAAGCAATGCATCGCCGTGCGCGACCAAGAGCGGATTAGGCTGTGCTTGTGGGCGGATCACCTTCAGCAATCGAAATGCAGATTGCTCATTGCCGTGTCGCCGCTGACAAAGCAGCAGATATGCGGCGGCGGCGCTGCGACTCACGCCCCCGGCACAGTGTACCAACACCCTGGCATCGTCAGGGAGCCGCTGGCCGAATTCCAAAATTAAACGCGCCACTTGCGTGCCAGGGTCGCGATGGTCGTGAAACGCCAGCCGTAGAGCGGTGATATTGGGAGGGAAGTCTGGTTCGGGGTCGCCTGGGTCCGTGATCGAGATGACGTGGGAGGGGGCGATCGCGCCATCTTATTGGGCAGTTCGTCCAACCCACACACCACCAGAGAAAACGGTAGCCGCTTGGTTTCCATTCGATCCCCCATCACGCATGCGAGCGTAGCAATCCGTTCGAATGCGGCCAAGTCCACGCAGGACATCAATTCCGCTTGCACACGCAAGCGGACCTTGGGGGATACGGTCCTGACCGCGCATTTGACAGGATAAATACATCAGCGGCAGGGTCACACACCGCTAGGGGAAGAGTCGGGGGCGGTTCCACGGAACCGCCCTTCTTGCGTTCCAGGGGGCTTTTTTCACAAAGATAAATAACGGCGTGACCCAGAAAAAGGAACGCCGCCGTGACCCGCGACACCTCCTCGAAGATTGGTGCCTCCTGGCGCTGTCTGACGAAATACCGAAAGGATGACTTGCTGTTCAGCACGGTCATCATCAATGCTATTCCTGCCACGCTAAATCCTGACTACGCCTCACTTAAAACGCTGGTCGAGCAGCAGGTGGGCGATTTCCGCAGCCAATGGAGCGACGCGATCCGCCGTCGTTTGCCTGGATTGATTTGGCGCGGTGCGGTCGAGTTTGACCTTTGCCGTCGTGATCAGATCAAGGATCAGCGCCGCGATCTGTTTGCCGACCTCGGTGTTCTCGATGCCGACCGCGTTCTGGTACCGCACATCCATGCGGTGCTGGTGCGGGGAGTTCATTCCACCGACCACATCAACAACGAATTGCGCCGCACCTTCCCAGGGCGGCGGCGCGTCCTCAACAAAACTCTGTTCCAGCATCAGTCACTCGAACAGGCATTGGAGAATCTGCACGGTTATACCCACAAACAGCGTCTTCAGTATGCCGATGGAGGTTTCGATGATGTGCGAACCAAGTTCGGTGACGAGTACGAATTGCCTTGGTTGCAGACCATCGGAAAGCTGTATCGGGAATTGGACTGTGTGTTCCGTAGCAAGGTCTGAACTATCTAACTGTAGGATGGTCAATACCGCAGGAAACAAGGGGATTCAGCCCGACCAGACGGCAGGTTGATAAATACCTGCATCCGCAGTCGGGGAGATGAACATGAGGTCGATCCAGGAAATTTTCGATATGTGCGTGACGCTGAAACTGACCACCAGTCAGGGCGATTTCAGCCGCTTGTGGGGGCGAGCGGAAAGTTGGTTCTCCTCTGCCCTAAGCCGACAGGCTGAGCGCCGCCTGTCCACCGAGGCGCTGCTAGCGTTCTATTTTTCGCTGGTCGAAGCGGAACAACATTCCGATGGAAATTTGGATCACGGTCGCATCACTGCTATTCGCCAGTTGCGCCTTGAAATTTGGAGCGAGATCGCAGAACGGGTGCGCACCTGATCGCGGCCGGTCGGCCACGGTTGAAAACATTGCTGAAGTCCATGTGGTGAGCATCTTGGCAGGGTGTTTACGGCGGCCATAACCTCCTGGCAGACGATGCGAGGAGGTGTTTGATGTTCGGACTCAAGCTGGTTGAAACCAAAAGCCATTGGTTGCCGAGGTTCGTCGTAAATCCCCGCGCATGGTCGTGTTGGAAGGCATTTCCCACCAACTCGCACTCCTGCGGAACCCGTCGTACACCTTTGAGCGGGTCCGTTACGTGAAAGGTGAAAGCGGGTACAGCCGTCAGATGACGAGCCGTCCGCCGAAGCCCTGGTTCTGGGAAGCCAATGGCAAGGTATTCGTCCAAATCCGCTATGGCAGCAGCCAGATCGTGGCGCTGGATGGTAAGCCCACGGTCGAATGCAAGGACACCACCAGCGCCATCAAGGCGTTGGAAACCATCAAGGCCGGGATCGAGAAAGGACTTCTGGACGAAGCGATCAACGCCGCGAAGGAGCGAACCCGTCGCATGAAAGATGCGTGAGTGGGCTGGCGGCGGAATTCTCCGCCGCTATCACCCCAAGCGTTTAAGTGTCGCCTTTACGCGTTTCTGCTTCTCAGCCAATGCGTGATGCTCTTCTTCTGAAGGGACCACATAGTTCTCGTCAGAAGTTGCCCCTCGGTTGGCGGGAAAATGGATCGGGAAGTACCTGGGATACTCCACTGAATAAGCTGCGACGCATCCATCGGTGTCGGTGGGAAGCCGAAACACGATCTTTTCCGCTTCGGTCAGTTCGGCATACATCTCAACCACACGTTCGGCAGCACGGTTGGCCACCAATATGATCTTGGGGCTTGCATGCCGTTGGGCGCGCCCGTTGGCGAGATTCGCCCAATTGATTGCCGCAATCAGTTCCTCCTGTCGTGCAGTTGTTTCATAGCGGACTGGTTCGGTCGGTTCTGCTGGTGGGTTTACCTCCAGATGGCGACCATCGTCGGTGACGCCGTTTTCCACCCGAGGCAGGGGAGATTTTTCCACCAATGCCCGATAGACGGACGCTCGACCGATCCCCAGGCGAGCCGCAATCTCGGTTGCACCGATGCCCTCTGCCTTTAACCGACGCACCGCACCCGCCTGAGCCATAGCGGTTGGTTTTCGCCCCTTGTATTTGCCTTCGGCCTTTGCGCGAGCCACCCCCTCACGCTGGCGCTCCAGCATTATCTCGCGCTCGAATTCTGCAATGCCGCCAAGCACGGTCAGCATCAACTTGCCTGTTGGTGTGGCGGTGTCGATGCCCATTCCGAGAATCCGCAGGGCGACCCCTTTGCGATTCAGCGTGTCCACGATGGAGAGCAGGTGCGCTACCGACCGAGCAAGGCGATCCAGCTTGGTCACCACCAGAGAATCGCCTTCGCGGATGAAATCCAGCGCCAGGGCAAGCTGTTCGCGGTTGGCGACATCCACGGATGAGACTTGCTCGCTGAATACCTTCTCGCACCCTGCCGCCGTCAGGTCACGCACCTGACCGTCAATGCTGGCTTTTTGATCCAGCGTGGATGTCCGTGCGTATCCGATCAGCATGATTGCCCCGTGGTGTTCCATTGACACCAAAGATGCTACGGCCATTTTGTCTCAAATGTCAAATCACTGTCTATTGAGACGTATGGGGGAAATTCATCGGATGGCCTCACAAGACCCTGGTCCAGTGAGGCAAGACCGCCACATCCATCTGCTGAAGATAAAGCTTGGGTGGCCGCCTTTAGGCGGTGGTGGTAACTTGTGCTGCGGCGTGGAGATAGGCGCGGCAGACCACGAAATGCATGGAGGGGAGAATGAGCGAACCGTACAAAGAACAATTTGAGAGGGTGAAGCGGCATCTCTCTCGCTTTGACAAAATTGATTCAGGTCAAAGTCATGACAAGGCGTCTGATTACCATAAGGATGATGTGTACTCATTCTTCCAGAATTGCTATCACCTGAAAGATTGGATTAAGAACGATCCGTCATGCTCAGGAGTTGATGTTGAGGCTTTTATAAACAGCACTCCTGATCTGCAAATTTGCGCCGACATTTGCAACGGCACAAAACACCTCACGCTCAGTCGGCCAAGGTCCACCGAGAGTCCGACATTCACGGGGCAGCATATAAGGCTGAATATTCAAGATGGTTTTGGCGTAACGGAAAAGATCGACATATCGATAAAGTATACAATATCAACTAACTCTGGTGATATTGATGCATTCGATCTTGCCAAGAGGTGTGTTGCACACTGGGGAGGATTTATTTCTGCTAACTGCCCATAGTGCCGAGTGCGAGTCGTTCTGTGGTGTGCTGCCCCAATGGTGATGCTCGTTGACAGAACCCGAGTGATACCGAGGGGAGTGGGGGGCTGGGAATGAATGGCGCGCGAAATGGGCCAATAAGCGTCTACATTGACAACAACGTATGGGACTTCCTATTCGACCGAAACATCGATCTGTCGGTCGAATTGCCCCGCGAGGAGTTTTGCATCTGTCTCACGCGTGAAGCGGAATTTGAAATACCGCCCATGCCCGCCGACAAGCGTGCGTTTGTCGAGGAGATGGTGCGGGCGTGCGGGGTAAGGACGGATGCTTATTTTGGCTTTTTCGATGAGACGCTTCCTTCTCATGAGCAGCGCGTCGCTGGTTTCGACCAGGGGCGCTTTGCCACCCCTGAGGAGGTCGCCTTTTTGGCGCAGCAGCGGACGCCAATAGGCGGGAAGAAGCGCCCCAGTGGGCTGTATAAGAACGAAGCAGATGCGTCGATTGCTGCTCGGGCAATGGCGCGGCGGTTCGCCTCTATAGTTCTGTCGTTGGACAAGGACAGGGGGCCAATTAACCGCGCCTACCAACAGGGGGCAGGGTCGTCTTTCTCAACGAATTTGATGCCGCTGGTATGTCGCTCTGCGATTATATCCGACAGTTTGTTCTCAGTGATGAGTGGGTCGGTAGTTAACTGTATTGGAGGTGGTAATGTCTTTCGGCGCGGTTAAGTCTTTAATGAAAGAGGTGTGGGATAAACAGAAAATCACAATCGTGTTTTCTGGTGTGGTATTCTCATTCTTTTCTGTATTTGTCGTCTCAATGATCATTGCGCAGAATATATCTGTGCTAAATGACAGAAGAGATTCTGCTTCTCATATAAATGAGTTTGCAAAGGGTGGTGCTGCTATAAATCATGATCGGGTAATCGCTTCAATCGGTAGGAGGCATGGGTTCTGGGGGTGGACTGACGCTATAAAAAGCAGAGCATTCTGGGAGTATTCTATCATGGATCAGAGGGGGGATATTCCTTCTGACGATGGAAAGCGTCTCAGTAAAGAGGAATCTGAAATTCTTTTATTAAGTTATCGGATATTTCAGGCTAGGCGCGGTACTGAGGATGTTGCTTATTACGACAATCAGATTGATCGGTGGCTTTATCCAATCGTTCTTGCAATCGGCGCATTGTCCACGATGTTTGTCGCAATAAATGCAAAATTCAAAAACAATTATGTAAGCGTACTGGCTATTTTCTTTTCCGCGCTCACAACATTTTCTGGTGCATGGTATAAATATTATGGGGTTCAGGACAGGTATGAGGAGGAGTTGCGGCAGACTAAGGCGCTGGGGAGGCTTCACGATGAGATGGTCTTCTACATCGCTGGAATGTCCGAGAAGGGCGACAAGATAGATAGCAATATAATTGCTTCATGGGAGGCAAGGTATTTGTCACTGTATGATGCAAAATCAAAACAGAAAGCTGACGGCAATGAACGTCATTAGGTGATACTGGCGTGATGGTGGTGGTGCCGAAGCGCAATCTGTGATTATTTCTCCAATTTGAGAAAACGTCCATGTTGGCGAACGACGTTGGAGGACCGCTCCGCCAGAAGGAATGGTGTGACGTGGTTATAATACTCGTGAATAACTCTATCCGAGTTCCCGACGATGATCGCCAAATCTGATGGCTTTATATCCGTGTATAAGAGTTGCCAATTGATGTAGGTGTGTCTGAGAGTGTACTGATTCCTGCCGTTTGTATCCATCTCTGCTTTTTCTAAGGTTTCTTTAAGATACTTTCCGAAATCGGGTAGGGGGAACACGTATCCTTTCAGTGCCTCTTGATCTTTAAGGACATCCTCATAAGCTTTGCCACTGGTCAGGCGGGCGAGGGTGTCAAAGTAGATTGCCAGATCGGGGTCTACGACCACGGGGCGAAGCTTGCCTTTGCCGATCACCCACACCTCACGACCCACCCGACTGTCGGAGAACCGATACGGTCTAACGCGGTCCCAAATCAAATTGCGAAATTCGACTGGGCGCATGCCTGTATTGACCATGATCATGAGCCAGCAATAGAACGCCCGCCAATTTCTGACGTGTTGGGAAACGCCTGTTTTTGAATAGCGGCGTTTGTGCATCCAAGGGTATCTCCGCTTGGACAGTTCGTGCTTGGTAGCTTCCCATTTGTATAATTGCCATGCAGTTTTACGCAGCTTCGCAAATTCTTCTACCCTGAGCCAATTCCCGTAATTAATCTCTTGCGACCGCTCCTCAATGGTGACGGCTTCACCACGGGTCTGCCGCTCCAAGCGCCCGTTGCGTTCGGGAGTGCGCACCTTGGCGGTGTCTCGCAGCATCGGGATTTCTGGTGCCGTTCCCTTGGCAACGTGTCCCGCACGTTGCGCCCACCTATAGAACACGCGCAGTGCGTTGTTCTCTTTGTTGATGGTATCGGCGCTGATCAGTTTGAAGTGCTTGGCGCACCGTTGCCCTGTCACTTCCTTGCCGCCGCGCATGTAGGTCTGTTCGGCATCTCGGCGGTAAGCTTTTCGCCAATCCACATACGGGTCGATATCCACGACCTGGGACAAATCCAGGAAGCCCTGTTCCTTCATCCACGGAAGGAAGTAGTTTTTCAAAACAGTTTTGTTCTGCCGTAGGGTGTAGACGGACAACTCGCCACGTTCGTATTCGGTCTCGCGGATTGCGAGAAACTCGTTCACCACCGTGTCGAGCGCCAGCGCCTTGACAGGTTGCCCCTTGCGTTTTCGGTCGAGGTAAGCGGCGAAACGGGTCAAGGCATCGGTTCGCGCCTGGACTTCATTCTTGGTGCCGAGGGAGCCGCGATCCTTATATGAGCAATCTCTAATTTCGAAGTAGAAGGTGCCTGACCCAGCACGGGGGTAAATATTGAGGGTCGCACCCTCATTTTCGGCTACCTTGATGCGGGCTTCCATGGCGAGAAATCCAGGCGAACAGCCAAGGGGCAAGGTGAGGGGGTGTGTCCCGAATTGTGTCCAGCCCCCAGTTCCCGCTAACCTTAGGCGTATCCTTGCGTTCTCGCAAGAAGGGTGCTGTTTGGTATCCTTCTCGAATGTACTGGAAAGTCGCAGAAAACTGGCATTAATAGGATCGATAAAATAAGTTGAACGGTATCCGTGCTGGATTGGTAAGGGTAAGGTCGATGGTTCGATTCCATTCGGCAGCACCATTTTTTCTCCTGAGAATTCAGGGACGTAGCAGAGGGCCGCACCGCAAGGTGGCGGCCCTTTCCGTTTCCGGGGAAGCGCGGGGGGAAGCGGGCGGGGGAAAATCCCAGCAATGACGGGCCATTGGCGGTAAAGAGCGGCGGGAACTAAGGGCGGCGGTGGTTCGTCGCGGCGTGTCGCCGGCCTCGGCGGGAGGCCCCCCAGCGGAAACGCGATTCGACCCAGACAGGAGGTGTGTTGCGGACCTGTGATGGGCCGCTACCGCGCTGACCCGAAAACGGGTCCGTAACCCAGCCGAAATCGGCTTAATGACTTTTGCTCGCCCCGACTTCGGGCGGTCATGCGTGTGGCCTGGCCGTTGCCACAGCCCAAGTCATCGCCTACAACTGGTTGAAGTCGCGAACAGACGTGGGCAGGGGGGAATTGTGGCATTGGGAGAAGCCGATACCTGCCGAAAATTCATCGTTCCACTGCTGCAAAAGGCCGGGTGGGATGACGAGCCGCATGCCATCAACGAACAGCGCACCTTCACCGATGGCCGGGTGATCTTCGTCGGCGGCAAGGTCAAGCGCGGCAAGCAGAAGCGCGCCGATTATCTGCTGCGCTATCGCCCGGATTTCCCCATTGCCGTAGTCGAGGCCAAGGCCCGCTACAAGTCTGCTGCCGACGGCGTTCAGCAGGCCAAGGACTATGCCGAAATCCTCGGGCTGAAATTCGCCTATGCCGCCAACGGTGCCGAGATCATCGAGATCGATTACACTACCGGCACCGAAAAGCTCGTTCCCGCTTTCCCAACGCCGGATGAACTGTGGGCGCGGCTGCGGGCCGCCGAGGGCGTGGCGGATGACAAGGCCGCCGAACGCCTGCTGACCCCCAGCTATCCCGACCACAAGAAGCCGCTACGGTACTATCAGGAAATCGCGGTCAACCGCGCGGTCCAGGCCATCGTCCAGGGACGGCGACGCAATCTGCTGACCCTTTGCACCGGCTCAGGCAAGACCGCCGTGGCCTTCCAGATTTGCTGGAAGCTGTGGTCGAGCCGGTGGAACAAGCTCAGCGAGCACCGCACCCCGAAAATCCTGTTCCTGGCTGACCGTAACGTGCTTGTGGACGATCCCCATGCTAAGGACTTCGCCCCGTTCGGCGACGCCCGCTACAAGATCGGCGGCGGTGCGCCCAGCCTGGGGCGGGACATGTATTTCGCCATTTATCAGGCCATGGCCGAGGACGAACGCCGCGAGGGCCTGTTCCGCGCTTTCCCCAAGGACTTCTTCGACCTGATCATCGTGGACGAATGCCACCGGGGCAGCGCCAGCGACAAGAGCACATGGCGCGATATCCTGGAGCACTTCGACTCAGCCTATCAGCTTGGCATGACGGCGACGCCGCGCCGCGAGGAGAACGTGGACACCTATGCCTATTTCGGCGAGCCACTGTACGTCTACAGCCTCGCCCAAGGCATTGCCGACGGTTTCCTCGCCCCGTACCGGGTCCATCGCATCATCACCGACGCCGACGCGGCGGGTTGGCGACCCACCAAGGGGGAATTGGACCGTTTCGGGCGGGAAATTCCCGACGACGAATATGAGACCAAGGATTTCGAGCGCGTGGTCGCTCTGCGTGCCCGCACCGAGGCCATCGCCCGCCACCTGACCACCTTCCTAAAGGCGACCGACCGTTTCGCCAAAACCATCGTGTTTTGCGTCGATCAGGATCATGCCAGCGAGATGCGCCGCGCCCTGATCGCCGAAAACGCCGACCTCGTGAAGGACTATCCCGATTACGTCTGCCGGGTGACCGCCGACGAAGGTGATGTTGGAAAGGGCCACCTGTCCCGGTTCCAGGACATCGAGGCCACCTCGCCGGTTATCCTCACCACCTCCCCAACTTCTCACCACCGGGGTGGACGCGCCCACCTGCAAGAACGTGGTTCTGGCCCGTGTCGTCGGCTCCATGAGCGAATTCAAGCAAATCATCGGGCGCGGTACCCGGCTGAAGCCCGAATACGGCAAGCTCTATTTCCACATCATCGACTACACCGGCACTGCCACCGAGAAGTTCGCCGACCCCAATTTCGACGGCGATCCCGCCGCCACCGGCGGGGCGACCATCGACGACACCGGCGACATCATCATGGAGGTGCCGGAGGACGAGACACCGGTTTCGCCCGATGACCTGGACGGCATCACCGGCGGCGATCCCCTGCCGCCTGACGACGGTGACGACGACAGTATGCCGCGCAAGTTTTTCGTGGACGGCGGCAACGTCGCGGTGATCCATCACCTCGTTTACGACCTGGACGCCGACGGCAAGAAGCTAACCTGCCGCCAGTTGACCGACTACACCGGCGAGAAGGTCCGCACCCTCTATCCCAACGCCACCGATTTCCGCCACGACTGGCTCGATCCCGACAAGCGTCCGGTGATCGTCGAGGAGTTGCTGGAGCGCGGCATCGACGTGGAAAGCCTCACCGAGACGCTGGACAAGCCCGAGGCCGATCCCTTCGACCTGCTGTGCCACCTCGCCTACAACGCGCCGCTGCGCTCGCGGCGGGAGCGAGCGGATCGTGTCCGCCATGATGAGGCCGCGTTCTTCGCCCAATACGGCCCCGAGGCCCGTGCCGTCCTCGAAGCCCTGCTGGAAAAGTATGCGGAGCACGGCGAGGCGCAATTCCGGCTTCCTGATGCCCTGGAGGTGGCTCCCCTCGACAGCTTCGGCAACGTCATCGAAATCGCCGGACGGTTCGGTGGAGCGGCCAAGCTAAAGGAAGCGGTTGCCGAATTAACCCAGCTTCTATATGCCGCGTGAACCGTAGCCGTATTTGAAAGATCAGGACGCAGATGGCCCGCCAGCCCAGGAAAAAGGAACAGACCCAAACCACCGCCCAGCGCCTGGACTCCATCATCAAGTCGGCGCGCAAGCACATGCGGAAGGACCGGGGTCTCAACACCGACCTGGAGCGCCTGCCGACCCTGGTGTGGATCATGTTCCTGAAGTTCCTCGATGACAAAGAGCGCATCGAGGAAGAGAAGGCCGTCCTGTCCGGCACCCCATTCAAGCCTGCCATCGCCCGGCCCTACCGCTGGCGGGATTGGGCGGCCAAGTCCGAGGGCATCACCGGCCCCGACCTGATCCGCTTCATCAATGACGAGAAGGCGGTGCTGCCGGGCAGCGAGGAAGAAGGCCCCGGCTTGTTTGCCTATCTGCGGTCGCTGCGCAACGGCGGTTCGGGCAAGGACCGCCGGGATGTGATCGCCAACGCCTTCCGCACCATCAGCAACCGGGCGGAAAGCGGCTATGTGCTGCGCGATGTCATCAACCTGATCGACGGTATCCACTTCACCAGTTCCGAGGAAATGCAAATCCTCGGTCGGCTGTACGAAACCCTGTTGCGGGAAATCCGCGACGCGGCCGGGCAGTCGGGCGAGTTCTACACTCCGCGCCCGGTGGTCCGCTTTATGGTCAAGGTCACCGATCCCCGGCTGGGCGAAACCGTTCTCGACCCCGCCTGCGGCACCGGCGGCTTCCTGACCGAGGCGTTCGAGCATCTGTCTGCTCAGTGCCGTACCGTCGCCGACCGTAAGACCCTCCAGACCGCGAGCATCTTCGGCGGGGAGGTGAAGTCGCTGCCCTACATGCTGGCCGAAATGGGCCTGCTGCTGCACGGCCTGGAAGCGCCGCAGATCGACCCCGAAAATGGCCTGCGGCACCGCCTGACGGACATCGGTGAGAAGGACCGGGTGAATGTCATCCTGACCAACCCGCCCTTCGGCGGCGAGGAAGAGAAGGGCATCCTCAACAACTTCCCCGAGGACAGGCGCTGCCAGGAAACCACCCTGCTATTCCTGCAAATGATCATGCGGCGGCTGAAGAAGGCGGGGAAGGGCCGGGCCGCCGTGGTCGTGCCCAACGGCACCCTGTTCGGCGATGGCGTCGCCGCCCGCATCAAGGCCGACCTGATCGAGAAATACAATCTGCATACCGTGGTGCGGCTGCCCGAAGGGGTGTTCGCCCCCTATACCGACATTCCTGCCAATCTGATTTTCTTCGACACCAGCGGCTCGACCAAGGACATCTGGTTCTACGACCACCCGCTGCCGCCGGATCGCCGGAAGTACACCAAGACCAACGCGCTGGCCTTCGAGGAGTTCGATTCCTGCCTGTCCTGGTGGAGGAACCGCCAGGAAAACGAAAGGGCCTGGAAGGTCCATGGGCTGGACCTGATCGAACGCGATGCCGACGGCAAGGTTGTGGCCTGCAATCTCGACCTCAAAAACCCCAACGCAGCCGAGGCACTGGATCATCGCCCGCCCTCCGAACTGGTGGACAGCCTGATAGCCCATGAACGCCGCATCCTCGACCTGCTGGCCGAGATCAAGGTGACGTTGGCGGAGCCGGTGTGATGGGCTTCTCTTGGCGTGAAGTCGAATTGCGCCGTCTTCTCCGCCCGTCCTTTCAGTGGACGGAGATCGTGCCGACCAACCGATACCAGCAGGTGACCGTTCGGCTTTGGGGCAAAGGCGTCGTGCCGCGAGGCGAGGTGGCCGGTTCGGAAATTGCCGCCGCACAACAGCGGCGGGTCAAGAGCGGGCAATTCATTATCTCGAAAATTGACGCCAGGAACGGCGCGTTCGGCCTTGTTCCCGCCGAGCTTGATGGTGCCGTTGTCAGCAACGATTTTCCCGTCTTTGACATCGACAAAAACGAAGCTGAACCTGGGTTCGTCGAATGGCTCAGCAAGACCTCCCGGTTCGTTGACCTGTGCCGCCGAGCCAGCGAAGGCAGCACGAACCGGGTTCGCCTGACCGAGGAGCGATTCCTTGGTTTGACCATGACCATTCCCAGCCTGGAGGAGCAGCGTCGAATCGTCGCCCGCCTGGATCGAGTCGAACGGTTGGTGCAAGCCCGGCAGGCGGCCATTGACGCGATGGACAACGAAGCCGAGGCCATGTTGCGGTCTGCCTTCGACCGCCTCATCGATGGTGCGCCTCCGCATCCCATGGCCGAGGTGGCTCCGTTGGTGCGGCGCCCGGTAGCGATATGCTCAGAAGGTTCTTACCCGGAACTGGGAGTCCGGTCGTTCGGACGGGGCACGTTCCATAAGCCGCCATTGGCGGGGGCCGAGGTAGGAACGAAAAGGCTGTTCTTCATCAAGCCGGGCGACCTTGTGTTCAATATCGTTTTTGCCTGGGAAGGCGCTGTCGCGGTGGCGACGGAGAACGATGAAGGCCGGGTTGGCTCCCATCGCTTCCTCACCTGCGTTCCGCATCGTGGTGGCGCCACGGCGGACTTCCTGCGTTTCTATTTTCAGACGCCGCAGGGCCTCGCCAAACTCGGAGAGGCTTCCCCTGGTGGCGCGGGCCGCAATCGCACCCTTGGCTTGAAAGCACTGGAAGCGATCCAGGTTCCCACGCCATCCTTCGACAAGCAGCTTTGGTTCGACCGGTTGCAAGCCAAGGTCCGGAAGATGCGGGCCATCCGAGAACAGGCCGCCCGCGATGCCGACGCCCTGCTTCCCGCCATGCTCCGCGAAACCTTCCGCCAGGGGAAGGTGTGATGGCGAACGCGGGCGAACAGCAAGGCGATCTTCTGTCCGACGTCACGGACCTCGATCTGGTCCGCCACCTGCTCGCGGATATGCACGACGACCTTTACGGCAGGATCATGCGCTTTCGGCAACTCACCGATCTCGGGCGCGATCTTGGCCGAAACGGAACCATGATCTTCGGCCCCGCTGCCACCCTGGCATGGGTTGAAGCTCGGTCCTCGTTCATAAACGGCAATTTCGTCGCCACCGTTTTGCTGTGCCAGAGCATGGTTGAACAGCTTCTCGCATCTTTCCTCCATAGCGGGCTGATGGCCGACGATTTGCCATGCCGCATCAAATTCAAGGACACATTGAAGCGCTGCCAGGACCGGGATTTGCTGAACGAACAGGATGTCAAGGAACTGGAAAAGCTGATGGCCTTGCGCAATCCTCTTTCCCATTTCCGCCATGTGGATGACGAAAGTAGCTTGGATCGCCGTTCTATCGATGGTCGTGAACCATTTGAAGCCCTCATTCGCCGCGATGCCGAGTTCGCCATCGGTCTAGCGACCCGCATCTTGGCAAAAGCACCTTTCCGCCTGGGATAGGCGGCAAGGCCATTGTCCCTTGATGGCCTCTGCTATTGGTGGTAGCCAATTGACAGTCCATCTGCACGCTGGGGAAAATCGTGGCGAGACCTCGTACCGTTACCATTGCTGCCGCCAACATCAAGGTCCACCCGCATCCGCCTGGGATTTATCCGCGCCTACTCAAGGATGCGTTCGCACTTAAGCGGCCAATCCAGTGCCGCGGTGACCAGCACCTCGTGATGCGCCCGTTCCATGATGCCGGTGACGGCGTGCTTGTCGGCTCGGTCGCCCGATTCACCGAGATCGACCCCGAACTGGCCTGGTTCAACTCGGAAACCCTGGATGTGGCCGACGAAGAAAACGTCAAGAGCATCAAAATCCCTGAGGGCATGCACCCCAATTATGTGCCGGTCTTCTTCGCCTTCTTCGAGAAGTCACACCTATTTGTGTTCGAGACTAAAGGCAAGGATGTGTCGATCAGCCCCAACATGGTCGAGAAGTTCCTGAAGGGGTTGTTCGGTCAGCCGGAAATCGTAAAGGTGTATGGTCAGGTCGATGTGACCATCGTCGCGGACGTCAATAAGCTCGATCAAATTCTCGGCTCCCAGGCCATTCGCAAACTGACCATCAAGATCAGGCGGCCCAATCCCGACACCCTGAATGTCCATCGCGACAAGGTCATGAAGCGCCTGGGGGCCAATAACGCCATTGCATTTGAGCAGACCCTTATTCCGCCGATGAGTGAGGCGCTGACCCCCGACGATGAGACCAAGCTGTTGGCGCGTGTGGCTCTGACCGACGGCGAGGTCACGGCGATTGTGGGTGATGGCGATGGAGGTCGGGTTGTTCCGCGGTCAACTGCGGCTCATCCGCTTGTGGAACCGCACGCCTATGATCCAGATGCGCTGACTGAACAGCAAGGCTTCCTGCGTGGCGCCCGTGGTTTGGTCGAGAAGATCGGACGCTACCTTGCGGCAACGTAGGTTCCGCATCCCAGCTTCCTATTGGAAGCCCTTGGAGCCTTTACGGGAGTATTGGCGGATTTACGGCGGCGTGGGTGCGGTCCTCACCTCGCCGTATTTTCATTTATCAATTTTGATAACCGCCCTGACTAGCCCCATTTGGGTCGCCACGAAATGGTGGGAGTTATCGATTTCCGTACTTCCCAACATTGTCGGGTTCACCATCGGCGGTTATGCCATCCTCGTGTCCTTTGGCGACGAAGAATTTAAAAGGAAGATCGCAGGGAAAACGGACGAGGACGACGGAGACAGTCCCTATATGCACGTCAATGCCACGCTTGTGCATACCATCATCGTACAGGCAACGGCACTTCTGATCTCCATCATATTCAAGGGGCTTTCCTTCATCTCGTATGCGGAGATTTCGGAGGCCAAGGACTGGAGCCTAATTTCTGTTGTGCCTGGAGTGATTCTCTCCGCTCCTGCATTTCTCCTCTTCGCCTACGGGCTTGTGCTGTTGATTCCGCTGTCCATCAACATCTTCGAGGTGGCGAGTTGGTACGACGACGACCAAACCGGCCAGCGGGTCGCGAAATGCAAGGCACCGCCCCAGCCCGTATCCCAAAAGGTTCCCGCACCCGTTGATGAAGGGTGAAGCTATGTGAGGCAAGCGCTCAAGGCGAAAGGAGCGCTTATGCTGCCGCCAAAATGCGCTGTACGACGCTGACCCCAACCCCAAGCGTCCTGGCGATCTTCAGCTTACCCATGCCACCGCCGTGCAGTTTCCGAATGCGGGCCTCCACCTCGGCTCCAGCCTTCGGGCGCCCCAGCGTCTTGCCCTGCGCCTTGGCCCGGCCCAGGCCAGCGGCGACCCGCTCGCGGATCATGCCGCGCTCGAACTCGGCGAACACCCCGCACATCTGGAACATGGCCCGGCCCGACGGTGTGGAGGTATCGAGCGCCTGCTGGTGCAGGTACAGGTCGCAGCCGACGGCGGCCAGTTCGTTGATGAAGGCCACCAGGTCTTGTAGCGAGCGCCCGAGCCGGTCCACGCTCCACGCCATGACCATGTCGAACTCCCGCCGGGTGGCGCCCTTGCATACCGCGTCGAACTGCGGGCGCTTGTCGCGGCCCTTGGCGCCGCTGATGCCGGAATCCTCGAACACGTGGACGATGTCCCAGCCGCTTCGGGCGGCGACGGCCTCAAGCTCGCGGCGCTGGTTCTCGGTGGTCTGGCCGCTGGTCGAGACGCGGGTATAGAGGGCGACGCGCTTGCGCATGGCTCATCTCTCCGGTTGATGAGGGATTATACCCGATACGCCATCCGCAACCTATACGAGAAATAACTCTTTTCCGTATAGCTGCGGCCCGCCCCGGAAGCGCGTGGGGGCGGTGGGACCAGCGGCCCAGGCCGGCGGAGGGGATTTCCGTATAGGCCCGCCCCATGATGCCAGAGCCGTCTCGGTTTACCCTTGCCTCGCGATGCCCGGTTCGGCTATCACTGTGGTAACGCAAAGGTTACCATTGAATGCCGGACATCCGCGAATATATCCTTGAGGACGGCCGCAGCCCGTTCGCCGTCTGGTTCCATAAGCTGGAGGCGCGGGCCGCCGCCAAGGTGGCCGTCGCCAAGATCAAGTTGGTCGGCGGGCAGTTCGGCAACCTGAAGGCCGTCGGCGAGGGCGTTTCGGAGTACCGCATCGACTACGGCCCTGGTTACCGGGTGTATCTTGGCCGCGATGGAGCCGAACTGGTGATCCTGCTCGGCGGCGGCGACAAAACATCGCAGAGCGAGGACATCGCCGAGGCCAAGCGGTTGTGGAAGGAGTATAAGCACCGCAAGGCCATGGAGAAGAAGGCGGCAGCGGCGGGAACAGCGTCTCCCGTCAAAGGCAAGCGAGACAAGAGGTAGAAGGATGGCTCTGACCCGCGATTTCAAGGAAACCATCAAGGCCCGTGCCGATCAGGACGCGGAGTTCCGCCAAGCCCTGGTGAGCGAGGCCATCGAATGCCTGCTCAACGGCGATTTCGACACCGCCAAGGCGATCTTCCGGGACTACATCAACGCCACCATCGGCTTCGAGAAGCTGGCCGACGAGGTGGGAACGCCCTCCAAGAGCCTGATGCGGATGTTCGGGCCGCGCGGCAATCCGCAGGCGCAAAGCCTGCTGCCGGTGATCGCCTATATCCGCAAACGGGAACATCTGGCGGCCTGAGCCGGACGACGGTTGGGCCGTCAGGCAAGACGCGCCTCCGCCGTCGCCTCCAGGGTCCGGATCATCTCGACGGTGCGGGCATAGGTGCTGCGATGCATGCCGGACGGCTTGGGTGGAAGGGGCGCGTCCATGCCCGGCTGGCCGCCCAGTTTCGTCCGCAGGCGGTTGGCGCGGCTGAGGCCGCGAAGCTTGGGGCCTTCCTGGCGGGTGGCATAGGTCAGGCCGTGGCAGTTGCGGCAGGCGAAGGCGGCGGGGTGGCCGGCGAGGTACAGCTTGCCGGCCCGGTGGCTGCAGGAGGGGCAGCGGAACCAAGGGCGGTTGCCGCCATAATGGCAGGCCGTGGCGGTCAAGGCGATGCGCTGCTCGACGGGGCGCGGGTCTCCATGGCGGCGGTAGGCCAGGACAAGGGCGCCGGCCTGCACGGTGACGCCGAGGCTCGCCGCCGTCGTGCCGGTTTGGGTGTTCCACAGCCAGGTGAACGACCCGCCGGGCCGCAGATGGCCGTCCCGGTGCCAGCGGCCTACGTCGAGGGCGAGGCAGGCTTCACACGTTATTTTTCCAAGGCCGGGGCGGCGGGCCATCTCGAACCTCCTTTTCATCGAAATGGTTTGGAAGATGGTGGGGGAGCGGGCGGAGGTGGATACGCGGGACAGCCCTACTCGTCATGCTCCCAGGGGGCGATGGGCAAGCCTCGGACGTGACGATCCACCTGCTCGCGCCCGACCTGGACCTTGCCGACCTCGAATACCCGGTTGCGGGCAACGCCTTGGTCCACGAACAGCACCCGCACCGGGGCATCTGCGGCTATCTCCGCGATGTGCCCTCTGGCATCGAATACGACCACCACGCGGTTCATTTCTGCGCCTGCTGGATGGGCGCCGCCGAGTGGTTGGGGTTCGAGGACGCGAAGCCGGTCACGCGGACCAGTACGCCGTCGGCGGTGAAATCACCGGCGAACACCTCATCGATCACCGAGAACGGGTTGGGCATGTCCCGCTTTGCCCACACCTCATGGCGGGTGCCGTCCTCCAGGAAACGGACGGTGATGGGGCGGGTACCCAGTTGATCAGAAATCTGCGTGTCGGTGGTCACGCCGGGCTGGACTTGGCCGATGATCTCGCTTGGCATGGTTGTGCAAGCCGTGACCGGAAGGGAGAGGGCGAGCAACGTGGCGATCCGTTTCATGACACGTTCCTTTATCCTGCTTCTGCCCGTTCGGGGGAGGAAGGGCCGTCATTCGGATATAGGGGCGTGCGACATGGCCGAGGTGAAAGGCGAGGGCGATTTCCAGCCCGCTTCGCCGTAAAAGTGCGTCTGATCTCCGTCCGAGGTAGTAGACGAGCACCACCCCAAGGTGGTTCCCCGCTTCAGGGGACGCGCCGCGCTCGCTCATGGTGCCGGTCAGCGGCCAGATGGCCTTTTCCCAGCCCCGATGTTTCCGTGGGGGTGACGGATATACCCCCTGCGCGGTATATGGCCGACCGTACACCGCGTGCGGTCGGCGCCACCATGGCCGGGGCAAATGAAACGCCTTTACCCGGCCAGTTCTTTCGCGAGCAGGTCAAGATCAAGCTTTACGTCTGGGTTGGTTCCGGCGTATGCGAGGAGCCGGAAAAGCGAACCCAATGCAGCGATCATTGGCCGTTCGTGGCACTCCGGGGTGTGGCAGGCCCTGGAGCGCCCCTCTATTCTCGATGAACGTGATGCTGTAGTCTAGTAATATTTCGGATAATATGTTCGAGGTTTTATTGTGATGGACGCGATTTTCCGCGCTTTTATCTTCGTTACTTCATGTGTTTTGAGGCCATTTCCCTTGTGGCAGTCGGTCGAGAGGGTGACGAGGGAGGGGGCCGCAATCGCGTTTTAAGGTGCTGCCGGCTGGTGAAGGGCGTAGGCGACAGGGGGATGTACCAGCCGACCCTGTTTCGGCCCTCGACGGGGCGAAAACGGCCATGTCGCCCACCTCACTTGCCAAGCTCACCCTATCCATCTCCCTTAACCCGGTAGCCCTGGAGCGTGAGACCAATGCGGTCGATGAAGTGGCGGTGGCGGTCGTAGGGGTGGACGAGGCGGAACTGGCGCCCCGAGGCGAGGCGCACTGAATGCACGTTCCTGGCCCGGCTGCGCGCGTCCTTGGCGCGGCCATTGGCCGTCAGCAGTTGCGAGGTGCCGCAGCGCTTGCCGAGGATGACGCCCTGGTTTTCATATTTGATATCATAGCCAGGGTATTGCAGTTGGTTGAGGCCCTTAAGGAAATAGCCAAGGGTTCGCTTCAGGTTTTCGAGATAGCGGAACAGGTCATATTCAGGGAAGGAGCCAATAACCGTCTGCGCATTGACCACACGCCCCCGTTCCTGGAAGGTTGCGCCGATCTTGGGGTTTTCGGCCCATGCATCCTTACGTCGCATGAACTCCTCGACATATTCGAGAGGGCAATGGGCCAGGATATGGGTGTTTTCTCCTTTAGGTGGAGGATGTTCCTGTACCAGCACCCAGGCAGGTGACGCAGGCTTTGCCTTGTGCTTCCTTTCTTTCTTCCGGAGCCAGTCCTCGAACAGCTTGAGATATTTCCAAGTGGCCTCTTGGGCGCTGCACCGTATCCGTGCCCGGCCCCAGTTGATGCTCAGGTAGAGGTTCAAGGGCTGGCCGATGCAGAAGGCGTGGGCGGTTGCCGCTATGAGCTCATGCACTTGGCCGATAGTGAGGAAGTCGGATTCACGGTCGGAGCGGTTCATGGAGAATGGCTCGGTTGTGCTTCAGTTGTTTCTAATGCATGCCCGAAGTGGGCATTGAGCTGATGTCGATGCTCAGGCTGAAGGTCTCTCTTCTACGGTAATAAGAGGGGCTGCAGCGAGATGATGGGCAGGCGGGTTGGATGCACACGGCCGCAAGCCCTTATTTCCCCGGGGATTTCTCGCCCGCGCATGTTTTCGGACGATGGTGCTCACTTGCTCCCGGTCGTAAGTTTCTCCAGTGGAATGTGTCGGCTTGCGACAAATTCGCGGAAGGTGGCCGACAAGGCATCCAATCATGCACGTTCCTCTGTCGTCAGCAGGGAGCGGCAAGAAAAAGCCCCCGGCACAAGCTGACGCGCCGAGGGCATTGAGATTACTCGTCACGAACCATGTGGGCGACTGCGCCGCCCCGCGCCCTCCACCAGGCGTGCGGCCATTTCTTGAACGGCCTCCCAACGACGGTGCAGCTCTTCTTCCACCTGCGTCGCCAGAAGTGCGACGAAAAGGCGCGCTTCGTCTTCCGATCGGCTAAACCGCAAGGCAATTTCGCTTGCCCGATCGAAGTCCGCCGCCGCCCATGATTCGTTGCTGAACGGATAGCCCTCGCGCTGGGCTATGGGGCCGGCGAGGATCACCTTGATGCCAATCTCTGCCAAAGAACGGTTTCCCGTGATCCTGATGCCGCGTACAGGGGGATGAGTGAAGCCTCCATGTGATCATGGGCGGGGAGTAATTCGACCGGACTTATCCAGCGCCCAAAGGATGCTGCAATCATCGCGTGCCCCGCCTGATGGTAAGCAGCATGTGCGGCGTCATAGAAGCGAGGGTTGGTGAATTCCGGTACAAGCAGTTCATTAATTTCGCTGCCGTGCCGAACCGGGGAAAGTGTGGTCACTGGCAATACTCCAGTTATTCAGAAGTCGAGCTTTTCAAGGGGGTGAGGATGGACGAGGCCCAGGCATCCAACTCGTTCACCGGGTACAACGGGACGCGATTGGCATGCATGAAGCGCGGGCCGCCGCCCACAACCGCAAGCTTAGAAAGCGTGCTCGGCTTGCGGTCGATGCCCCAAGTGTCTTTAAGGTATTTGCTGGCCTCCGTCCGGCGGAGGCGGATAGGCCAATCAGGGATCATGTCGGTAAGGTTCCTCGCCGTCATTTGCGGTTATTCCTCGAAATCGCCCGGTGTGCCGGGAATGAGCGGAGGATGGCTGGGTAACCGCACAGCCCGATACATTCGCTAATGCGCTGATAAGGCGAACACTTTATGGGTATTTTGGGGAAGGTCGGGTAAGGTGCAATTTCACAGGCCGCCGATACCCAGGTCTTTCTGGGGAGGGTAGGTGCCGGCAAGAATTTTACGAATGGTTTCTGAGGAAAACCGTTGCCCACTCGGGGTGCCAACAAGGATCTTGGCAATATCCCTATGTGAAAGATTTTTCATTTTGCGCGCGGCCGCAATTACACTTTGAATTCTGTTTCTGAGCAGTGCCTCGCGTTCTTTTGCGGTTTGGGCATTTGTCGCGCTTTGCGCCCTGCGTCGCTGTGGTTCTACGCCTTCGGCAAATTCCTCCGCTGCCATCCAAAGTTCAAGCTGGTCGCGCCGCACTTCGAGTGCATAGGCAAAACAATCTGTAACCCAGTCCTTCTCATCGTAAATTACTGAAAATCGACACTCATTTGCGTCCCAGTCAACTCGGCTTCGACCAACCCTTGCCCAGAACTGCGCCTGTAGGTCCGTTCCGAAAAACTTTCCCCGTCCTCGATCCTGTACCAGCCGATAACGTCAATATCGCGGTGAGCGAAGGCGGTCACGAGGCGGTGTTCTATTTCTTGTTTGTTGAGCACCTTTCCAAGCCGCTCCAGGGCTTGATTGTACGCATCAACGAGGGCGATGCGCGGTCTTCCAGGTGAACTCGCGGGTGCCATTTTTGCATCCTCCCCACTCAAGAACGGTCGAGTGCCGCCTTGATCCGCCCCGACACCGCATCCGCCGCCGACACCAGCGCCCGGTCGGGCACATGGGCATAGCGCGCCGTCACCCCTGGCACCGAGTGTCCAAGCAGGCCGGCGATGGTCAATTCCGAATAGCCCATTTCCGCCGCCGTCGCCGCGAAGGTGTGGCGCAGGGTGTGGATGGTGACGCCTTGAAGTTCGGCCGTCTTGCAGACCCGTGCGAGTACCTTCGCCATGCCGACGAAATGTTCCGCATCGCGGTCGGAGGGGAAGACGAACGAGCATTCTTCGTTGCGCGTTAGGGCGGCGAGGTGGTCGAGGGCCGAAATGCCCACCGGGCGCATTTGCGGTCCCGATTTGGTGTCCGTAAACCTGACGCAGCCGGTCCGGGCGTCCACCTCGTCCCAGTGCAGTTTGAGCACCTCCATCTTGCGGCAGCCGGACAGCAGGGCGAAGCGGATGGCGGCGAGGCCGGTGGCGTTCTCGCCCTCGGCGGCGGCCACCCGCATGGTCTGGCCCAGCTTCGTCAGTTCCTCGGGGCTGAGGAAGCGCTGGCGCTTGCCGTCGGCGAATTTCTGGATGCCGCGCGCCGGGTTGGCGTCGATGATCTTGCGCCGCTTGGCGAATTCCAGGATGGCGCCGAACATGGCGATGACGCGGGCGGCGGCGCCTTTGCCGCCTCTGATCCTGCCGCCGCGCCCCTTCTTCTCTTCCTTCGGCTTGGTCTTGCCGGCGGCGACATCGGCCTGGAACCGCTCGATGTCCTGCAAGGTCAGGCTCGCCACAGCGCGGGAACCGAGAAGCGGCTTGACGTGGCATTCGATGCGGCCCCGGTCGGTGGTCTGGGTGCTTGCCTTCTTGGTTTTCCCGCGCCGGCCCGCAACCTCGCCCGCCTCGACGGCGGCAAGGTATAGGTCGCACAACTCTCTGACCGTGATGGCCTTGCGCGCCGCTTTGCGTTCTGCCGACGGGTCGGCGCCCTTGGCGGCCTCGCCCAGCTTGTCGCGGGCGGTGGCGCGGGCCTCCTCGGGGGTAAGCGTGCCGACCTTGGCAAAGGCAAGCCGGCGGGTCTGCCCGTGGGCAGTGCGGTACTGGATCAGGTAGCTGGCCGCGCCGGACGGCTTCACCCGGATGCCGAAGCCGGTCAATTCGCTGTCCCACACGAACAGGTCCTTGCCGGCGGGATCGGGTTTCAAACCATCGACAAGACGCTTCGTGATCTTGCTCATCGCCTGGGTTTTCCATGGGGAACCGCCAGTTCCGCTTCCCCGGACCGGCTTCCGGGGGCCGGGGAAGCGCGGGGGAAGCGCACGGCGGGAAACCGGAAGGCGCACGGGAAACGCTCATCTCGCCGAGGTAATTTGGCGGGCCACGGAATTTAAGGGGTTTTCAATGGCGACCCATCAGCGGTAAGCCCAGGAAATAAAGCTATACCCTCTTTGGTAAGGGTAAGGTCGATGGTTCGATTCCATTCGGCAGCACCATTTTTCCCGCGAATGCGGGACGTCGAGAAGCCCGCGCCGCAAGGCCGCGGGCTTCTCCGTTTCCGGGGAAGCGCGGGGGGAAAGTGTCCTTCGGCCATACGCGCGGCATGCCAGATGATCGGCGCGAAAAGGTGCGTTCCTTTCCCATCGGGGAGGGGAAGGGGGAATCACGGGCGATCCCTGCGAGCAAGATCCGGAATGCGAAGGCCCTTTATCCAGGTTAGGCCATGTTTTGTAGAAATAGGCCTAACTGGGGGCGTTGACGTGTTAGGCCCATATTTGAGAAAATGGGCCTAACGTGAGGAGGCCGCCGTGGCGCTGAAGCAGATCGACTTGGCATATCAGACGATGCTGTCCGAGCTGGAACAGCGGTGCCTGGATGCCGAGTTCGACGAAGCCTTCCCCGAGACCGGCCTGTTCAAGAAGACCACCGTGAAGGGCCTCGGCTACTGGTATTTCCAGGAGCGCATCGAGGGGCGTTACAAGAAGCGCTATGTCGGCCCCGACAGCGATCCCGAGATCGCCAAGCGGGTGGCGGCGTGGAAGTCCGTCAAGGACGACTACACCGCGCGTCGCCGTCTTGTCTCCACCCTGGTCAACGACGCCGGGCTGCCGCGGCCGGACGACATGGCGGGCGATCTGCTCGAGGTCTTGTGGAAGGCGGGGCTGTTCAGGATGCGGGCGGTGCTGGTGGGATCGGTGGCTTTCGGCTGCTATCCGGGGCTGCTTGGAATCCGCTTGCCCGCGTCGGTCCTGCGGACGGGGGATCTGGATGTCGCCCAGTTCCATTCGATCTCGGTCTCCATCGACGATTCCCTGCCGCAAATCCTCGACGTGCTGCGCAAGGTCGACGACAGCTTCGCCGAGGTGCCGCATCTGACGGACCCGAGGTGCGCCACCAGATTCGTCAGTGCCGGCCGCTTCGCCGTCGAGTTCCTGACGCCGAACACCAGCAAGGACGAGTACCTGGGGCGCCCCGCCGAGATGCCGGCGTTGGGGGCGCGGCAGCCCAGCCCTTACGTTTTCTGGACTTCCTGATTGCCAATCCGGTGCGGACGGTCGCGCTGCACAAGGGTGGCATCTCGGTGCGTGTGCCGGCACCGGAACGCTATGCCGTCCACAAACTCATCGTCGCCAGCCGCCGGCGGACCGGGGAGGACACGCAGGTGGGATACGGCGCGGCTACCGCCAACCTCGTGTCCAAGCGGGACAAGGACGTCCGCCAGGCGAGCCTCCTGGTGGAGGCCTTGGCGCTCAAGCGGCGCCAATACGACCTTGCGGCGGCCTGGACCGAGGCATGGCGGCGTGGTCCGGCATGGCGCGAGGGATTGAATGCGGGCCGGGCACTGATGGCCCCCGAGCATCGCGACCTGTTGGCAGATGCGGTGCGTCAGGGCTGCCTGGATCAAAAGGTTGCCCCCGCGGACGTCGGCTTCTGACACGTCCCTGACGCGCACCTGCGTGCCAGTGCGGAAAATTCCTGTTTTATCAATGGGCTTTTGGAGACAGCCCTCTCCCTTGGCAAGGGCAGGGGCGATGGTTCGATTCCATTCGGCAGCACCATTTTCCCCGCGAATGCGGGACGTCGAGAAGCCCGCGCCGGAAGGCCGCGGGCTTCTCCGTTTCCGGGGAAGTATGAAGTAAGCATCCGCCGGAAAATTCGGGTAAGCAGGTTCTCCGTCTGAAGGCCGGCTTTCCCGGCTAGACGCGAGCACTCGTAGCCCTGGATCCGTCTATTGGCACCCACTGGCTACGCCGCGCTATTCCGCCTACCCTGGCGCACCTCTGAACGACGACAGCCTCAACGTCTTTGGGCCGGCTAAGACGCCCAACCGCGTTGATACTTCTTCAGGCTGATGCGGGTCGCCAGCAAGCATGAGGCCGCCCATGGGCAAAATCTCCCAATAGGTCACATTCCCCTCTCGCACCCCACGGTAAGCGAACCTCCCATGACCAACCGCGGCGCTAACCGTGTCAGCGGTGCGAGAAGCAAACAATGTCGCGAGCGCCTGCTCCCCGGCGCGACTAAGGCAAATCGGCGCGACATTGTGGTCCAGGGGAACCAAAAGCCTCCAGTGGTGCCAAGTCAACCCTATGGCGACATACCCCGCCCACGCCGTCAGCTTTTCATGGTCGAGGGGGAGCGACATTGACGGCAGAATGACGCCAGCAGGCGTCTTCATCCAGATATCGCGCTTTCCAGCCGCTAGCGTGCGCCGGAGCTTTGCATTCCTGTCAAGGCGAGGAGGGACCATCGTCACCAAGTCCTCGGCTGCGCTGCGGTGCTGACCACCGAACGGCAAGAGGGCCGTGAGATAATGTTCGGCGACTGATTTCAGGCGGTTGCACTGAGCGCAGGCTGGAACCTTCGGGAGTCCACCCCTTTCCATCAATGGAAAGAACTCGCGCGCGAAAACATGATCGGCGGTAATGGAAAGCCGCTCGCGGCAATAGACGCAGGTCCTGTTCCGGTAGCGCTTGCTCATTTTCCTGCCAGCCGCCTCCTTAGATCGTGCCCCGCTATGGCGGCAGGTCAGGCCACCCTTTTTCCTGCCAAAAATGGGCAAGCGTGCCGTCGCATTGCCGCAACGCGCAGCAATACAATAATTGTCAGTTCAGGGTGGGTAGCCCAGGGAAATCAGGTGAGATTATGCGTTGTCGTCTTCCTGACGGCGGGCGGCCAGCGCATTTGCAACCTCGGCCAGGGTCCGAAGGGCCGGGGTCCTCATCGACAACGCTGCCGCCCCAATTTCCCGCTGAAGTCGCTCATCTTCGGAAGTGGCCTGGGCCAAGGCGCCGTAACCTAAAAGAACGTCAGGTGTTGTCCCGAGCACACGGCAAATCCTGATGAAGGTGGCAAAGTCCGGTTCGCGCTTGTCCACCACATAGTTGGCGTACCGCGATTGGCTAATGTCCAGCCGTCGGGCCACTTCCGTGTCCGACAACCCCAATTCACGTGCGCGTGCACGAAGCTTTTCGCCGAGACCTTCCATTCCGGATTTGTCTCGTGAACCGGCTGCGCAGGCTAATGACTTGTTGTGTTTGTTTCAACAACGATATGTCGTTGATGGCTTGGAGGGTGCATGATATCTAGGGCTGAAAGTTCTGCCCTGATACGCAAATCGTGTGCCCCAAGTTCGTGGCTGGAGTTCCTTATGGTAAGGCAGACCGCAAAGCGTAAGGGCCACCGCCGGGTTGCTTCCCAGGAAGGCCCCGACCCCATCGACATCCACGTCGGGGGGCGGATACGGCTGCGGCGCACCCTGATGGGGCTCAGCCAGGGGCAGCTTGGCGGGGCCATCGGCCTGACCTTCCAGCAGGTGCAGAAATACGAGCGCGGCGCCAACCGGGTGTCGGCCTCGGTGCTGTACCGGGTCGCCCAGGTGCTCGACGTGCCGGTGTCGTTCTTCTTCGACGCCTTGCCCGAGGGGATGGGCGCTTGGCCGCCCTCCGGGGCCGATGACGCCTTGGTCCGGCGAGAGAGCCTGGAACTCCTTCGCCATTACTACCGTCTAGCGGGCGGCGAGCGGAGGCAGGTCTATGCGTTGGTCAAGGCGATGGCGCGCGCCGCCGGGGATGGGGCCGGGGATGGGGTGGAATGATGGAGGGCGCTCCGATCATGCGAGGGCCGGTGGTGTTGCCCCATGCCCTCCGGGGCGTGATCGTGGCCGCGGCACGGGGCAGGAGCAAGGCCGACGTGCTTGCCCTGGCGGCGGCGATCCGGGCCGTGCTGGAGCACAGCCCGGACCTTGGCGTTGCCCGCGCCTATGAACTGGTGGATCGGCTGTGGGTCCGCTGATGGATCAATGGGAACGTCTGCACCGCATCGTCGATGAGTCGTTCCGCCGCTCGCGGGACGAACGGCAGGACAGCCCCCAGGCCATGATGCGGGCGGTGGGGGCGGTGCGGGAGGCCGAACCGGGCATGGGCGAGGCCGATGCCTTCGCCCTGGTGTGGTCGCTCTGGCGACCGTGACCATTGCCCCCCCTGCCGCTGGGGTTGGCCGTGGGCGGCGCGGTGCCGCTCGGGGCAGGCGGCTCCGCGCGGGCGGGGAACATGGCCGGGCGCCTTGGGTTGACCTGTTCTCGGGCAACGGAGGACGTCCCATGATGGCGGAGACATTGCAGCAGGCCCTTGAGGGCATTTCCTTTCCCTGCGACCGCGCGCGGTTGATCGAGTATGCGCGCCAGTTCAACCTGCCGCCGCGCGCGCTGGCGGCGCTGGAGGAGATACCCCAACGGCAGTACCGGGATTTGGACGAGGTGTTCACCGTCTTGCCGGCGCGGCCGCTGGAAATGGTGGGCGGGATGGAGGACATCCAGCGTCAGGCGGTCGAGGAGGCGGGGGAATGGTGGCAGCAGGGATGGCGGATGGGGCTGACCCCGTTGGAACTCACCGTCCAATGCCTGCGGGCCGGCGCCGAGACCTGGCCCCAATGGATCCGGCTGGGGCAGCGGTTGTGGTTTCCCTGGATGAAGTAGCGGCTCAGCGATCCATCTCGATCAGCATCCAGGTGTGGTCCTGGGTGAAACCGGCGACGATGAATTGGGCGTGTTCCAACGACGGCGCGTTGATGACCATGAAGGGGCGGCCGTCCTGGTAGCACATGTAGTTCCGATAGGGGCTGGGGCGCTTGGCCGAGACGGCGGCAGTGGCGGCGGTGGCGATCTTGGTGGTGGCGGTGCGCAGCATCTGCAACATGATTACCTCTCCCGGTCCTGCCGCCCCCGGCCCATCTCGGCGGCGGTATGACAAGGAAGGTATGACCTGAAAGTCATATTCCAAGAGGTATCACCTCCGGGTCATGCCCATTCGCGCGGGGCTTCCCCGATGGGGCGTTTACCAAAGGGCAAGACGGCGCCGGCATGCTGCGGCCATGACCCTGGTGTCCGCCCTTTCCGCCCTCTACGCCGCTTCCGGGATGGCCGCCTGCGCCTGCTACGGGCCGCAGATCCTGCGGATGGTCCGCCAGGCCGAGGCGCGGCGCGCCATGTCGCTGGCGGCCTGGGGCGGCTGGCTGGCGGTCAGCCTGGTGGGGCTGGTCTATGCCACGGTGGTGGTAGGCCGGCGGGAGATGATGGTGGTATGCGCCTTCAACGTCCTCGGCCAGGCGGTCATCGTCTGGCTGGCGGCGGCGCAGCGCTGGCGTGACTGGCGGCACATGAAAATGGCCGGGGCGGGCCCGGCCATCGCGAAAGGGATCTGAGGCGTCTCAGCGCCGGCTCATGCGGTTGCGCACGCTGGTCAGCGTATTGCGCAGTTCCGGATGGTGCGGCAGCAGGCGCTCGGCCAGTTCATGGGCGCGCACCCGGTCGATGGAGCCGGTGGCGAATTCCACTTCCAGCATCTTCGCCAACTGAATCATATCGTCGTAAGTCTTCATGATCGTGCCCCTTCCCGAGCTGTCCTTGCCCCATAAAAGTCACAAATGGACGGCCGGATGAAAGGAAGCGAACGTATATCCTACCCACGAATGTGGGATTCTTTGTGCCAATGGCGCAAAGATACTGCCTTGGTATTAGAATGCGGACAATTTTACGAAAATTTCGACCTTCGCCTGCCGATCATTGTTTGGCAATGATATTCAGGTTGGCTTCCAGCCCCAGGGTAAGCGGGCAGGGGGTGCGCTCCTCGCCATTGACGGTGCAGCGCCCCGGCCAGCCGCCCATGCTCTGCTGGTCGAGCACCAGGAACTGGGCGGTCTTGCACGAATACAGGCGTTCCGAAGCCTGGCCCGGAGCCAGCGCCCCGGTGGGCACCATCCAGGAGTTCAATTCGCCCTTGTCGCCGTCCAGGGTGTGCAGCAGGGCGTAGGCCGACACGGTGGCGGGGCCGTCATTGTAGGCGCGGACCACGAAGCGGCAGGCGGCACGGTCGGGGACGCCGGGATACATCACCTGGGTGATGGTGATCTTCAGGCCTTCGATGCGGTCGGCGATGATGGGCGGCGGCTGCAGGCTGGCGCGCTGGATGGCGATACTGGGCGGCAGCACCTTGGCCTCCTTGGAGCCCTGCGCGGCATCGGCGGCCGAGGCCCCCGCGACCACGGCCAGGACGGCCAGAACGGTGGTTGAGATGCGCGCCAAACCCGTTCCTCCACCTGGATGAGGCCATACACGATCGGATAAGCCTCTCACTTTTGGCCGTCCCGGTCCAATGCGGAATAGTGCGAATGTGTATTCGGCTGTCGCATAAGCTGGTTTCTTTGACAAATATTGATGGACTTTTACTCATTGTCTGGCGAATTGACTCCAATTGGGGCCAAATGTGCCGAGGCTGCTCTACTGCGCCGCTTCCGCCATCTCCTCGCAGGCGGGAGGGCGCCCGCCGCTCCGTTCCAGCCCACGCAGATGTTCTGCCAGCCGTACCGCCAGGGCCACCAGGGTCAGGGTGGGATTGGCGTGGCTGCTGGTGGGGAACACCGAGGCGCCGGCCACGTAGAGGTTGTCGACGCCGAACACCTGGCAATGGCGGTCCACCGCGCCGTGCTCCGGATCCTCCGCCATGCGGGTGGTCCCCATGTGGTGGCCGCCGACGGCGTTGTAGCCCTCGCGGATGGCCTCCTCGTCCACCTCCAGCCGGCCGGCGCCGCAAGCCTCCAGCCGTTCGCCCAGCAGTCGGTGAACCTCCAGCACGCCCTCCACATCCTGGGGCGAAGCCCGCCAGTCCACCACCAGCCGGGGCAGGCCGAGGGCATCGGCCTGGGCCGACAGGGTCAGGCGGCTGTCCGGGTTGGGCACCTGTTCGGCGTTGTAGTCCAGGGTGAAGGCGCCGTTGCGTCCCTTGACCGCGACATAGGGCAGCTTGCGGGCGGCCAGCACGTGGCGCAACGCCCAATCCACGCTGAAACCGGCCAGCGCCGGGGCGCCGCGGCACACATTCATCAGGTGGCGGGCGATCAGGGTGCGGCGGCCGCCGGCCTCGGTGCCGCGATAGCCGAAACTGGCGAGCTTGCGTTCGTATTCCGGCTTGAGGAAGGTGCGCGACAGCCACATGGCCGACAGCACCGGGTCGCCATGGGCGGGGTCGGCGATCAAGGGCGGTTCGAAGCGCAGGATGACGTTGGTCAGCCGCAGCCGCCGCTGGACCTCGGCGGGCAGCGAGAAATGGCGGCGGAAATAGATGCCGTCCTGGTCCCGCTCGTAATGGAACACCACCTTGAGGCCCGGCCGGAACCGGGCCACCGCCGCCTTGCCCTCCAGATGGCACATGTAGAAGCGGCCGACGAAATCGTTGCCGGCGCCCGCCGCCAGCATCAGCCGGGTGGTTTCCAGGGCTCCCGCCGCCAGGACCAGGCGGCGTGCCCTGACTTGGAAGGTCCGCCCGGCCGGGCTGACGAAGGCGGCCGATTCGACCATCTGGTGGCTCTCGGTCATGGCCAGCCCGCAGCACTGGGCGCCCAGCACCACGCTGATTTCGGGCGAGCGGGCCAGCGCCCGGCGATAGCGGCGGCCGAAATCGGTGGGCGGGGAGAACCGCTCCAGGTTGCCGCAATCGACATTGCCGCCGCCGAGGCCGGGCACCATGGCGGAAGCGGCGGGGCCGAGCGCTTCGGCGGCGCGGAAGCGGAACGGCCCGGCCTCGCAATAGGCCAGGGCGCGGCGGTACCAGTCCTTCAACTCGTCATAGGTGATGGGCCAGCCGCTCCACGGCACGTGGGGGCGGGCTTCCAGGTCGATGGGGTCGAAGGGGACGCAGCGTCCGCCCCACAGGGTCGAGGTGCCGCCCAGGCCGCGCACCCGGTAGAGCATCAGCGGCGGATGGCGGACGTCCAGCACCTCGCCGGCGAAGCCGTCCATGCGCGCGGTGTCCACCTCCTTGCCGCCGGCCTCCAGCAGCAGCACCTTGAGGCCGCTTCCCATCAATTCATGCGCCAGGGTTATGCCGGCCGGCCCGGCTCCGACGATGGCGACATCCGCAGACAGGCACGAACCTTCGGCAAGCTGGCTGGCCTCCACAAACATCCTATGCCCTCCGGACGGTGGTCGGTGCCGAAGACTACGCCAGGGCAGGCAGGCAGGCATGCATGCAGGGGGGTGCGCGCCGGAGCCAAAGGACGGGCGGAGCGCCGATGGGGGTGCTCAACCGCGCGGACGGGGCAGCACCAGTTGCACCCGCAATCCTCCCTCCGGGCGGTTGGCCAGGACGATGTCGCCGCCATGGGCGCGGGCGGCGGCACGGGCCACCGACAGGCCCAGGCCGGTGCCGCCGGTTTCGCGGTTGCGGCTGGTCTCCAGGCGGACGAAGGGGGCGAACACCCGCTCGAACTCGGCTTCGGGGATGCCGGGGCCGTCATCATCGATGGCGACGGCCACGTGGCCTTCGGTCTCGGTCAGGCTGGCCCGCGCGGTGCCGCCATACTTGCGGGCATTGTCCAGCAGGTTGGCGACGGCGCGCTTCAGCGCCATGGACCCGGCCTCCAGCACCAGGCTGTCGGGGCCCTCATAGGGCACGTCCACGTCCTCGGCCAGCCCTTGCACCAGCATGGCCAGGTCCACCGGGCGGCGTTCCTCGCGGGCGGCGTCGTCGCGGGCGAAGGCCAGGGTGGCGGCGATCATGCGCTCCATCTCCTCCAGGTCGGCCAGCATCTTGGCGCGTTCCTCGTCGTCCTCGACGAATTCGGCGCGCAGCCGCATGCGGGTGATGGGGGTGCGCAGGTCGTGGCTGATGGCGGCCAGCATCTGGGTGCGGTCCTCGACGAACCGGCGGATGCGGCCTTGCATCACGTTGAAGGCATGGGCGGCGGAGCGGATTTCGTGCGGCCCGGCCTCGGGCAGCGGCGGCGCGGCGACGTCCATGCCCAGGCGTTCGGCGGCGGCCGCGAACGTGGCGAAGGGGCGGGCCGCCCGGCCCACCGCCCACAGGGCCGCCACCGTCACCGTTGCCAGGGTGGTCAGCAGCAGGCCCAGGAAGCGCGGCTGCCACATGCTTTCGTCGCCGTCGAGCGGCGAGAACACGTTCAGCCAGGAATCATCGGCCAGCCGCACCGACATGCGCAAGGCCGGGCCGCGCTCGAAGCCGAAATCGCCCATGCCGCGACCATGGCCGTGGCCCCGGCCTCGGCCAAACGCGTCCGGTGGAGGATCGGGCGGGGCGCGGGTGGAAATGCGGACCTCGTGACCGCTCAGGTGATGGCTCAGATGGCGTGCCACCGCGCCGGCCAGTCCGTCGCTCTCGCCCTCGTCGGGAACCAGCGGCGCCAGGGCCCAGCCGGCACGGAAGCCGGAGGTGTCCATGCTGCGCAGGGTGGCGCGCCGCGCGTCCGGCGGCGTCGCCTCCAGCAGGTTGACGATGGAGGCCACGCGCTCGGCGGCGTTGCGGCCGCCCAAGGCCGTCAGCGCCTGGGAACGCTGGTCGGCGAAGGTGAGCAGGGCGGCGGCCAGCGCGCCGGCCAGCGCCGCCACCAGCACCAGGGCGGTGCGGCCCAGCAGGGTATCGGGCAGCAGGTGGAGGCGCTTCATGCGCGGGTGACCTCGGCGGTGAACAGATAACCGCCGCCGCGCACCGTCTTGATCAATTGCGGGTCCTTGGCGTCGTCGCCCAGCTTGCGGCGCAGGCGGCTGACCTGGATGTCGATGGAGCGGTCGAAGGGAATGGCCTGGCGGCCGCGCGCCAGATCCAGCAACTGGTCGCGCGACAGCACCCGGCGCGGATGCTCGACGAAGGCCAGCAGCAGGTCGAATTCGCCAGCCGACAAGGTCATCACCACGCCGTCCGCGCTGATCAGGTCGCGGGTGGCCACATCCAGTTGCCAGCCGTTGAAACGGTGGCGGCTGCCGCTGGCGCCCGGTTCCGCCTGGATCGGCGGATCGGGCTGGGCCCGCCGCAGCACCGCCTTGATGCGGGCCAGCAATTCGCGCGGGTTGAACGGCTTGGGCAGGTAGTCGTCGGCGCCCATTTCCAGGCCGACGATGCGGTCGGTGTCCTCGCCCATGGCGGTCAGCATGACGATGGGCAGGACGGAGCCTTTGGCGCGCAGGCGTCGCGTCAGGCTCAGCCCGTCCTCGCCCGGCATCATCAGGTCCAGCACCACCAGATCGATGGCCCAATCGGCCAGCGCCTTCTCCATCTCGGTGCCGTCGGCGGCGGTGGTCACGCGCAATCCGTGCTTGGCCAGGAAGCGGGCCAGCAGGTCGCGGATTTCACGATCGTCGTCGACCACCAGGATGTGAGGCTGCGTTTCCATGGCCGGCAGTATAGCGCGGCGAGGAAAAATCCGTCGGCGGAAGTTGGTAACCAAGGGTAACAGCGGCGATACCCTCGGTTACCAAATCGGCCATCATGGCGTTACACGGCCCTGGTGAGATGGCGTCATCGAATTGGTTCCCCCGAGGAGGATACGAAGATGAATTTCGCTACCCGCATCGCCGCTGCCGCCCTGATCGGCCTGGGCATCGGAGCCGTCGACGCCGCTGCCCAGACGCAACCCACCCCGCCGGCCGGCGCGCCGGCCCGCATGGCCCCGACGCCGCTGACGGCCGAACAGGTCAAGACCGTGATCGGCGGCCGTCTGGTGCTCATGCGCAGCGACCTGAAGGTCGGCAAGGTGACCGAGAAGGACGCCAACACCTACGACGTGGAACTGCTGAAGGCCGACGGCACCGTGTCCGAACACGCCCTGGTGGACAAGCTTTTCGCCCGCCCCGCCGGCGCCCTGCAGCACGGCCGCCATGGCGGTCCCGGCCCGCACGGCTTCCGCCATGGCGGCGACGGCTGCGGCCCGATGGGGTTCGGCCCCGAGGGCGGCGCCCAGCCGTCCCGCTGAGCCCCCTGGGCACTCGTCTTCGCCGGCAGGGGACCGTAGGGTTCCCTGCCGCTTCATTTGACCCCGTCACGGCCGGCCGGCTATAAGGCCCGATGCGGAAGATTCTTGTCGCTGCCGCCAGCCTTGGGCTGTTGCTGGTCCTGGCGTTGATCACCGAGCTGGCTTTCGGGACCTGGTTCAGCCAGGACCCGCTGGACGCGCTCGGCTTGGCGCGCGATTCGGCCGTGACGGTATCTCCCGCCGCCCTCTATTCCGGCGCTGCCGACTTTACCTACCGGCGCGACCATTGGGGATTGCGCGGGGCGGGGACCGATCCGGCCCAGGTCACCATCCTGACCGTGGGCGGCACCACCACCGACCAGCCCACTCTGCCCGACGAGGCGACCTGGCAGGCGGTGATGGAGCGCGAACTGCGCGCCGCCGGCCGGCCGGCAGTGGTCGCCAATGCCGGTCTGGACGGCCAGGCCACCGCCGGCCATTTGCGCGCCATGGCCGAGTGGTTTCCCCAGGTGCCCGGCCTCAAGCCGCGCTTCATCCTGTTCTCCGTGGGCGCCGAGGAAGCGGGGAGCGGGGGCGCGGATATCGAGCGCCGGCCCGGCCGGTTCGACCGGATACGTCGGCACAGCGCCCTGTGGCGCTGGGCCGCCAAGTTTTCCGGCGCCGCCGATGAGCGGCGCGAGCCTCCCGGCCACCGGCGCGTGGATTACGATCATGCCGAATGGACCGACAAGCCGGCCGAAGGCCGGCCGCAGCCTCCCGGCTCGTCGCCCGACGCGTTCCGGGAGCGGCTGCGCCAGCTGGCCGTGGCCGCCCATGGCATGGGCGCGGTTCCCGTCTTCGTCACCCAGGCGCGCGGCGACTTCAAGGTGGTGGATGGCAAGGTGCTGGGCGTGGTCGAGCCGGGCGGGCTCAATGGCATCGATCAGTACCGGCTGCTGTCGGCCTACAACCAGGCGACCCGCCAGGTTTGCGGCGACGAGGGATTGTTGTGTCTCGACCTCGCCCGCGAGTTGACCTTTGAACGAGGCGACTTCTACGACTATCTGCACAACACGCCCCAGGGCGCCGAGAAGATCGGGCGCTGGCTGGCGTCCAAGCTGGCGGGGCTGGTATAGCGGCCTGAATTTGAGTAATGATTGCTCCCCTTTCGCGGAGTCCCGAGATCGTGGTGATGGAAGACAAGTTGGTGATCGCCCTGCCCAAGGGGCGCATCCTGGATGAATGCATGCCGCTGGTGCGCGCCGCCGGCATCGAGCCCGAGTCCGAGTTCGACAACCCCAAGACCCGGCTGCTGCGCTTCGCCACCAACCATCCCCATATCGACATCATCCGCGTGCGCTCGTTCGACGTGGCCACGTTCGTGGCGTTCGGCGCCGCCCATCTGGGCATCGCCGGCAACGACGTGCTGATGGAGTTCGACTATCCCGAGATCTACGCGCCGCTGGACCTGGGCATCGGTGCCTGCCGCCTGTCGGTGGCCGAGCCGGTGGACATGGCCGAGGGCGACGACCCCCGCCGCTGGAGCCACGTGCGCATCGCCACCAAATATCCCGAAACCACCAAGCGCTTCTTCGCCGATCGCGGCGTCCAGGCGGAATGCGTCAAGCTGAACGGCGCCATGGAGCTGGCGCCCAGCCTGGGCCTGTGCTCGCGCATCGTCGATCTGGTGTCCACCGGCTCCACGCTGAAGGCCAACGGCCTGAAGGAGGTGGAGGTGATCGCCCAGGTGACCTCGCGCCTGATCGTCAACCGCGCGGCGCTCAAGACCCGGCCGGCCGAGATGACCGGCTGGATCGAACGTTTCCGCTCTGCTTGCGAGGCCGCCAATGTTGCGGCTTGACGCGGCCCAGGCCGATTTCGAGGCCCGGTTCCTCGCCCTGCTCGACATGAAGCGTGAGACCGACGCCGACGTGAACGCCGCCGTCGCCGCCATCATCGCCGACGTGCGTTCGCGCGGCGACGGGGCGCTGATCGACTACACCAAGCGCTTCGACCGGCTGCCCGAACTGTCGGCCGGCACCTTGCGCATCTCCAGGGCCGAGGTGGACGCGGCGGTGGCCGAGGTGTCGCCCGACCTGATCCACTCGCTGGAACTGGCGGCCGAGCGCATCCGCGAGTTCCATCGCCGCCAACTGCCGGAAAGCTATGGCTACACCGACCAGGCCGGGGTGCGGCTGGGCTGTCGCTGGACCGCCGTCCAGGCCGCCGGCCTGTACGTGCCGGGCGGCACCGCCGCCTATCCGTCCTCGGTGCTGATGAATGCCATTCCGGCCAAGGTGGCCGGGGTGGACCGCCTGGTCATGGTGGTGCCGACCCCCGACGGCAAGCTCAACCCGCTGGTGCTGGCCGCCGCCCGGCTGGCCGGCGTGGACGAGATCTACCGCGTGGGCGGCGCCCAGGCGGTGGCGGCGCTGGCCTATGGCACCGCCACCATCCGCCCGGTGGACAAGATCGTCGGCCCCGGCAACGCCTATGTGGCCGCCGCCAAGCGTCAGGTGTTCGGCGCCGTGGGCATCGACATGATCGCCGGCCCGTCGGAAATCCTGGTGGTGGCCGACGGCGCCAACGATCCCGCCTGGATCGCCGCCGACCTGCTGTCCCAGGCCGAGCACGACACCGCCGCGCAGAGCATCCTGATCACCGACGATGCCGCCTTCGGCGAGCGCGTCGCCCAGGCGGTGGAGGGCCATTTGGCCACCTTGCCGCGCGCCAGGATCGCCCGCGAAAGCTGGGAGGCCCACGGCGCCATCATCGTGGTGCCGGATCTCGACGCCGCCGTGCCGCTGGTGGACCGGGTGGCGCCCGAGCATCTGGAACTGGCGGTGGCCGACCCCGACGGGCTGGCCGCCAAGGTCCGCAATGCCGGCGCCATCTTCCTGGGCCGCTACACCCCGGAGGCGGTGGGCGACTATGTGGGCGGGCCCAACCATGTGCTGCCGACGGCGCGTTCGGCCCGCTTCTCGTCGGGCCTGGGCGTGCACGACTTCATGAAGCGCACCACCATGCTGGGCTGCGACGCCGACAGCTTGCGGGCCATCGGTCCGGCGGCGGTAGCCTTGGCCGGCGCCGAGGGACTGGGCGCCCACGGCCTGTCGGTGGCGCTGCGGCTGAACATGGCGAGAGGCTGAGGGGCCGTGCCGCACCGTCAGCGCATCGCGCACGTCCAGCTGGACGAAAAGACCATGGTGCGGCGCCGCCCCGAGGTGGAGCACGAGCGCAACATCGCCATCTACGACCTGCTGGAGGAGAACTACTTCGCTCCCCACGGGGATTACGTCGGACCCTATCACCTGCATCTCAGCCTGGCCGACAACCGGCTGCTGTTCGACGTGCGCACCACCCAGGGCACCGGGCTGCTGGAGGTGCCGCTGCCGCTCAGGCCGTTCCAGTCCATCGTCAAGGACTACTTCATGATCTGCGAGAGCTATTACGCCGCCATCAAGAAGGCGACGCCGTCGCAGATCGAGGCCATCGACATGGGCCGGCGCGGCCTGCACAACGAGGGTTCCGAACTGCTGCGCGAGCGTCTGGCGGCCAAGGTGGACGTGGACTTCGACACCGCCCGGCGGCTGTTCACGCTCATCTGCGTCCTGCATATCCGGGGCTGAGGCGATCATGGGCGACCAGCCGTCGGCCGTCCTGTTCTGCTGCACCTACAACGCCATCCGCTCGCCCATGGCGGCGGGCATCTTCCATCGCTATCACGGCAACCGCGTCTTCGTGGACTCGGTCGGCGTCAAGACCGAGGAGGTCGATCCCTTCGCCGTGGCGGTGATGGATGAGATCGGTATCGACATCTCCAGGCACAGGCCCAAGACCTTTGAGGAACTGGAGGACGACAGCTTCGACGTTATCGTTTCGCTCTCGCCCGAGGCCCAGCACAAGGCGGTGGAACTGACCCGCACCAATTCCTGCGAGGTGGAGTTCTGGCCGACCTTCGATCCCACCCTGATCGAAGGCAGCCGCGAGGCGAGGCTCGACGCCTATCGTCAGGTGCGCGACGAGTTGATGCGCCATATTCTCGAACGCTTCCCCACCCAGGCGCTGGCGCGGGAATAGGGGGCGGCCGCCACTCGATTTCTCTTTTGCGCCGCAGCTAGCCTGTAGCCGGAACCCCCTGATTCCGCTTGACCTTTCGGTGTCGAGCGCTCACTTATTTGCGCGGCTTGCCAGCTTGCGTTTGGGAAGGGAAAATGACCAAAGAGGACGTCATCGAGTTCTCGGGCACGGTGGTCGAACTGTTGCCCAATGCCATGTTCCGGGTGAAGCTCGACAACGAGATCGAGATTCTGGCGCACACCTCGGGCAAGATGCGCAAGAACCGTATCCGCGTCCTTGCCGGCGACCGCGTCAATGTCGAGATGACGCCTTATGACCTGACCAAAGGACGCATTACATTTCGATTCAAGTAATGGCGGGTGTTCCCGTCGAGATTCCGGGGCTGGTCCTGGCCTCCGCTTCTCCCCGCCGGCTCGATCTGCTGCGCCAGATCGGCCTGGTTCCCGGCGCCGTCGATCCGGCGGAACTGGACGAATCTCCCCACAAGGGCGAATTGCCGCCGCGCCATGCTCTCCGCCTGGCCGAGGAAAAGGCCCGCGCCGTGGCGGCGCGCCATCCCGGCAAGCACGTCCTGGCCGCCGACACCATGGTCGCCTGCGGCCGCCGCATCCTGCCCAAGGCCGAGGACGAGCGCACCGCGCGGCGCTGCCTGGCGCTGCTGTCGGGTCGGCGCCACCGCGTCCATGGCGGCGTGGCGCTGCTGGCGCCCGGCGGCAAGGCCCATTCCCGCCTCGTCACCACCACCGTCACCTTCAAGGTGCTGGACCATGACGAGGTGGAAACCTACATCGCTTCCGGCGAGTGGCACGGCAAGGCCGGCGGATACGCCATCCAGGGCTTGGCGGCCATCTTCGTGCGCCAGCTGATCGGTTCGTATTCCAACGTGGTCGGGCTGCCGCTGTTCGAAACCGCCCAACTGCTCAAAGGGAGCGGCGCCCATGGCGGCTGAGATCCTGTATTCCTGGGGCCCGGGCGAAAGCCGTCTGGCCCTGGTGCGCGAGGGCCGCCTCGCCGATCTGGTGCTGGTGCGCCCCGAACTGCTGGCCGGCGCCGTGGTGCTGGGCCGGGTGGTGGAGGTGGCGCCCAAGCTGGGGGCGGTGTTCGTGGACATCGGCCAGGACAAGCCGGGCTACCTGCAGGCCAAGGGCCTGACCCAGGGCGCGTCCGTGCTGGTGCAGGTCAAGGCCGACGCCCAGGGCGGCAAGGGCGCCAGCCTGACGGTGGAGGTTTCACTGTCCGGCCGCTGCCTGGCCTATGCGCCGTTCCGTCCCGGCCTGGTGGTGTCGCGCAAGCTGTCCGAGGACAAGCGCGAGCGCCTGTTGGGCCGGCTGGAGCCGTTGGTGGCCGAGGACGAGGGCGTGGCGGTGCGCACCCATGCCACCACCGCCGGCGAGGGCGAGCTGGAGGCCGAACTGGCCGATTTGCGCGGCCGCTGGCAGGCCATCCAGGCCGCCGCCGCCCAGGCCCAGCCGCCGGCCGTGCTGTGGCGGCCCGATCCGCTGCTGCGCCTGCTAGCCGACAATCCCGGCGTCACCCGGGTGCTGGTGGACGATCCCAGCCTGCTGAACCCGGCCAAGGCCTGTTTCGCCGGCCCGGTGGAGCTGCATCGCGGCCCGCCGCTGTTCGACCTTCACGACGTCGAGGACGCCATCGCCGCGGCGCTGGACCCGGTGGTGCCGCTGCCCTGCGGCGGCCGGGTGACCATCGAGCCGACGGCGGCGCTGACCGCCATCGACGTGGATTCGGGCGGCGCCTCGGCGGCCGAGGCCAACACCCAGGCGGTGGGCGTGATCGCCCGCCAGCTGCGCCTGCGCAACGTCGCCGGCCAGATCGTGGTGGATTTCGTCTCGGGCGGCGGCAAGGGCGCGCTGTTCAAGCTGGTCTCGGCGCTCAAGCAGGCGGTGGCGCGCGATCCGGTGGCCACCCATGTGATCGGCCTGACGCCGCTGGGACTGGTGGAAATCACGCGCGAGCGCAAGGGGCCGTCGCTGGCCGAATTGTGCCAGGAGCGCCACTTCGGCCCCAGCACCGACGCGGCGGCCCTGGCCGCCCTGCGCCACGTGCTGGCCGAGGCCCGTCACCGGCCCGGCCGCGGGTTGGGGCTGGTGGTGGCGCCGGATGTGGCCTCGGCGCTCTATTACCGTTCCGCCGCCATCGCCGAGGTGGAAGAGCGGCTGGGCCGCAAGCTGGCCGTCCGCGCCGAGGCCGGGCGCGACCGTGCCGATTTCGCCGTCGAGGAGCTGCCATGAGCAAGACCCCCGCCAATTCCAACAAGCCCTGCCCCATCTGCGGCAAGCCGCCGGCCGAGAAATTCAAGCCGTTCTGCTCGGCCCGTTGCGCCGACGTGGATTTGCACCGCTGGCTGGGCGAGGTCTATCGGGTGGAAAGCGACGACCGTGCCGACAGCCCCGACACCAGCGAGCGGGACTGATCCCGTTCCAGCCGCCGCTCCGGCCGGATTCTGGCGCGGCTTGGCCGACGGCGTGTCGCTGATCGTCGGCTATTTCTCCATCGCCGTGTCCTTCGGCATCCTGGCGGTCCGCCTGGGCTTCTCGCCGGGCGAGACCGTGCTGGTTTCCGCCGTCGTCTATGCCGGCGCCAGCCAGTTCGCCCTGGTCACCCTGCTGGCCGCCGGCGCCTCGCCCTTGTCGGTGGCCGGCGCCGTGGCGGCCATGAATCTGCGCCACCTGTTCTACGGCCCCGCCTTGCTGGCGCAGCTGCCCCAGGGCGGCGAACGCCTGCCGCGCCCGCTGCTGGCCTTCGGCATGACCGACGAGGTGTTCGCCCTGGCTTCCGGCAGCATCGCTCCCCATCGCGGCGAACGCTGGTTGCTGGGGGTGCAGGTGGCGGCCTACGGCGCTTGGCTGGTGGGGACGGTGGCGGGCGCCCATGCCGGCGCCTGGGGGGGCGCCCGCTGGCCGGCGGTGGACGCCGGCCTGGCCTTCGTGCTGCCTGCCTTGTTCCTGGCCTTGCTGGCCCAGTCGCTCGACCGCCGCCACTTGCCGCTGCTGGCGACGGCGGCCGGCGTGGCGCTGCTGGCCTCGATCTGGCTGCCCGGCCACGCCGCCATGCTGGGCGGCATGGTGGCCGGCGCCCTGGTGGCGGCCGGTTCGCCAGGGGAAGGGGAGGGCCGATGAGCGCCGAGCTGCTCCTCGCCGCCGTCCTGGGCGGCGGTGCCACCTACCTGATCCGCCTGCTGCCCATCCTGGCCGGCGACCGCCTGAAGGGCCGCGCCGCGCCGGCCCGGGCGCAACGCTTCCTGCGCGCCCTGGGACCGGCCGCCATCGCCGCCCTGCTGGTGCTGTCGCTCAAGGACCTGCTGCCCGCCGGGGCGGGGCAGGGGCGTGCGCTGCTGGTCCTGGCGGCGGGCAGCGCCGCCGTGCTGCTCACCCAGCGCCTCACCCGCAATCCCGCCCTGGCCACCCTGGCCGGCGCGGCCGCGGTGGGGCTGCTGCACGCCATTACCGGCGCGTGAAAAAAATGCACGCTCCCCTTTGACAGCTTCCCGGAAACCCGATATAAGCGCCTCCTCTTCGCCGCGAGGGCCAATACCAACCTCGCTTCGCGGTGTGCCCAGGTAGCTCAGTTGGTAGAGCATGCGACTGAAAATCGCAGTGTCGGTGGTTCGATTCCGCCCCTGGGCACCATTCCTTTCACCCGCTAGGGTCCGTTAAGCCGCTCCTGATACGCTCGGGGACGGCTAACGTGTTTTAAAGGCTCACTTTTTCTGGGCATCGTCGCAGTCCGGAGTGGCCGGGGAAACCCCGGCGTACGTGGTCCGTCGAAACCTTGGGTTGGTCTTCCTGTTGGTATCTGCGGGGCCTGTTGGTATCCTGTACCAACAGGAGGACCGGATCATGGCGTTGAGCGACATGAAGTGCCGGAATGCCCGGCCAAGTCCTAAATTGCAGAAGTTTTCCGATGGCGATGGGCTGCAGCTGTGGGTGCAGCCGACCGGTGCGCGCCTGTGGCGGCTTGCCTACCGGTTCGGCGGCAAGCAGAAGCTTCTGGCTATCGGGATTTACCCCACGGTTTCGCTGGCGGCGGCCAGGGAAGCGCGGGATGCCGCCCGGAAGCTCCTGGCTGCCGGCATCGATCCCTCGGAGGATAAGAAGCAGCGGAAGTTGCTGCAATATGGTTCCGGCGACAGCTTCCGCGCCATCGCTGAGGAATACGTCGCCAAGCTGAAGCGGGAGGGACGGGCCGAGGCGACGATCACCAAGATCGAATGGCTTCTCTCTTTTGCTTACCCAACGCTGGGGACCCGCTCGATCAGGGAGATCGATGCGCCCGCCGTCCTCCGGGTGCTGAGGGAGGTGGAGGTGCGGGGACGCTATGAATCTGCCCGCCGCCTGCGCTCCACCATCGGCAGCGTCTTTCGCTATGCCGTCGCCACGGCCCGGGCGCAGAATGATCCCACCTACGCTCTTCAAGGCGCTCTGACCAGGCCGACCGTCACGCCGCGCGCCGCCATAACCGAGCCTAAGGCGTTTGGCGCCCTGCTACGGGCGATCGACGCATTCGATGGTCAGCCGAGCACTCGGGCGGCGCTGCAACTGATGGTGTTTCTGTTCCCACGCCCAGGCGAATTGCGGGCGGCTGAGTGGTCCGAGTTCGATTTCGACAAGGCGGTTTGGACCATCCCGGCCGGTCGCATGAAGATGCGGCGGCCACATCGGATACCTCTGTCCAAACAGGCCATGGAGGTTCTGCGCGGCCTGCACAGGATTACCGGGCATGGTGCCCTGCTGTTTCCCGGCGTTCGCACCCCCAAGCGTCCCATCTCCGATAACACCCTCAACGCCGCCTTGCGCCGGCTCGGCTACGGCAAGGATGAGGCTACGGCACACGGCTTCCGAGCCACGGCGTCCAGCTTGTTGAACGAAAGCGGAAAATGGCACCCGGACGCCATAGAGCGGCAGCTTGCCCACGTCGAGAATAACGACGTCCGACGTGCCTACGCCCGCGGTGAACATTGGCAACAGCGTGTGGACATGATGCAGTGGTGGGCGGACCACCTTGATGAGTTGCGAACTGGGGGTGGGAAAGCTCTAAAGCGCATGAAGAATATCGGCGCTCAGGTTTCATCAAACTCATAACCTGAAGGTCGCAGGTTCAAATCCTGCTCCCGCAACCAATCAAAACAAGGCCTTAGCGGCAATCCTGCTAAGGCCTTTTTTGATTCCGGATACCACATAGCTACCACACGACGGCGTAGAAACGCGTGTAGCGCGCCAAGCATTTTTGGACCGAGCGACACTTGGTTTGCCGGGGCGCTCAGAGGTGGCCCCGGAAAATCGGAGAGAGCGATAAGCTAATTGCGTCTATCTCCATGCCTTCGAGACCGGATCGGAACCCCGGGCCGGGCTGACGAAGTGGATCGGCCACTACAACGCCCAGCGGCCTCACTCGGCACTGGCTGGACGGACGCCCGACGAGGCGTATTATCAAAACGGGCCGACGCCATTGCCGGGGTTGACCCCGGCAATGGCGTCCATCGGCACCGGCAACAAAATGGTGGCGTAACGACAGCCGGGATTAGCTTATTTTTGCCGCCAAACTGTCCGAAAGGACGGGGCCACCTTTCATAGTGCCTCCTTCCACTCCGTGGACAAGAATGCACCAGCAAGTGGCGGGACTAAACACCTAGCTCGGGGGCCTTGTCTTCCATTTGAAGCCCTAAACCATGGTGCCGATGGCCTTGCGGAAGCGGGCCAGCGAAACCCCGAACAGTGACCCGCCGATGACGGTGAGGGCCACGAATTGCGGCCACACCACGTCCAGTCCCGCGCCGCGGTACAGGATCGCCTGGGCGAGCATGACGAAGTGGGTTGTGGGGGCGGCCATCATCAGGGCCTGGACGAAGTCCGGCATGCTCTCGCGCGGGGTGGTACCGCCCGACAGCATTTGCAGCGGCAGCAGCGCCAGCATCAGCAGCAGGCCGAATTGCGGCATGGAGCGGGCGACGGTGCCGAGGAAGATGCCCATGGAGGTGGTGGCGAACAGGTGCAGCGCCGCCCCCAGCAGGAACAGCGGCACCGACCCGGCGATGGGAACGGCGAGCACGCCTTGCACCATCAGCAGCAGCGACAGGGCACAGGCGACCAGCACCACTAGGCCCATGGACCACACCTTGGCCGCCATGATCTCGAACGGGGTGACCGGCATCACCAGCAGGTGCTCGACGGTGCCGTGCTCGCGTTCGCGGATCAGCGCCGCCCCGGTCAGTACGATCGACAGCATGGTGACGTTGTTGATCACCTCCATGATGGCGCCGAACCACGACTTGCTCAGTTGCGGATTGAAGCGCGCCCTCAGCGCCAGTTCCACCGGCTGGGCGGCGGCGCCCTGGCGGCGCTGGACATAGGCGCGCACCTCGTCCGCCACCATGGTCTGGACATAGCCGCTGCCGGTGAACGCCTGCGACATGCGGGTGGCGTCGACGTTGAGCTGCACCTCCGGCCGGCGGCCGGCCAGGACGTCGCGCTGGAAATCGGGCGGGATGTTCAGCGCGAAGGTGTCCAGCCCGGCATCCATGCGGGCGTCCATCTCGGCGGCGCCGATCAGCCTGGGCGGCATGAAATGGGGCGGATAGAAGGCGCCGACGATGCGGCCGGACAGCGGCGAGCCGTCCTCGTCCACCACCGCGATGGGTGCCTTGTGCAAGGTTTCCGGCTGCGCCGTGGTCGCCGCGAAGATGGCGAAGCTGAAGGCGTAGACGATCAGCGCCACCATCACCGGGTCGCGCCACAGGCTGCGCAGTTCCTTGACCCCCCAGGTGCAGGACGTTGGCGGCGGCCATGGTCAGCGCTCCTGCTTGTGGAGCAGCAGCGCGGCGGCGCCGACCAGCACCGGGACGGACGCCGACAGGGCCAGGAACGACAGGTGCAGTTCGGCGAACCCCAGCGCCTTGGCGAAGGTGCCGCGCGCGATGGTGAGGAAGTGGGTGGTGGGATAGATCTCGCCGATCACCCGGCCGATGCCTTCCAGCGACGACACCGGGTCGATCATGCCCGAGAAGCTGACCGCCGGCAGGATCGACAGGATGGCGGTGCCGAAGATGGCCGCCACCTGGCTGCGCATGAAGGTGGACACCAGCAGGCCGAAGGCGGTGGAGGCGGTCACGTAGATCACGCCGCCGGCCATCAGCGCCGCCACGCTGCCCTTGATCGGCACCCCGAAGACGGTGACCGCCAGGCCGCACAGCAGGATCAGGCTGAAGGTGGACAGCAGGACGTAGGGGAGCTGCTTGCCGAGCAGGAATTCCAGCCGGGTGGTGGGAGTGACGTAGAAGTTGACGATCGACCCCAGTTCCTTTTCCCGCACCACGCTGAGCACCGCCAGCATGGCCGGGATCATCATCAGCAGCAGCGGGATCACCGCCGGCACCATGGCCACCACGCTCTTGATGTCGGGGTTGTAACGGAAGCGAGTCTCGATGGAGATCAGCCCGGGCAGCACCGTTCCCTGCCGGCGGGCCTGGCTTTCCAGCCACTGCGCGTGCATGCCCTGGACATAGCCGCGCACGGTCTCGCCGCGCTGCGGCATGGCGCCGTCGATCCAGGCGCCGATCTCCACCTGCCGGCCGTGGGCAACGTCGCGGGCGAAACCGGCGGGGATTTCCAGCGCCAGCGTCAACTCGCCCGACCGCATGCGCCGGTCCAATTGGGTGTAATCGACGATGGCCGGCTTTTCCTCGAAATAGCGCGAGCCGGAGAGGTTGAGGACGTAGTCGCGGCTGAGCGTGGTCCGGTCGCGGTCGAGCACGGCGAAGGACAGCTTCTCCACGTCCAGGCTGATGCCGTAGCCCATGACGAACAGCAACAGGACGCTGCCCAGCAGTGCCAGGGTAAGGCGGACGGGATCGCGCCGCAATTCCAGGGCCTCGCGGCGGGCATAGCTGATCATGCGGCGGGGATCGAAGCCGGCCGCCCGGGCCGAGGCGGGCGCCGGCGGCGGCGGCGCGACCGGCGCCGGGACCGGCTCCGCCACCGGGGCCTCCCGGCCGGCATCCTCCAGATGGCCGATGAAGGCGTCCTCCAGGCTGGCGGCGCCCCGCCGCGCGACCAGGGCGACGGGCGCGTCGGTGACCAGCACGCGGCCGGCATGCATCAGCGAGATGCGGTCGCAGCGTTCCGCCTCGTTCATGAAATGGGTCGAGATGAAGATGGTCACCCGCTCCTGGCGCGACAGCCGGACCAGGATCTGCCAGAAGGCGTCGCGCGCCACCGGGTCCACCCCCGAGGTGGGTTCGTCCAGGATCAGCATCTCGGGGCGATGGATCAGCGCCACCGCCAGCGACAGGCGCTGGCGATGCCCCAGCGGCAGCGATTCCGGCAGGGAATCGGCCATGCCGGCCAGATCGAAGCGGGCGACCATCTCGTCCACCCGGCCGGGAATTTCGGCCGCATCGACCCCGAACAGGCGGGCATGCAGGACCAGGTTCTGGCGCACCGTCAATTCGCCGTAGAGCGAGAACGCCTGCGACATATAGCCGACCCGGCGCCGCGTCGAGACGTCGCCGGCCTCCACCTGCCGGCCGAACAGCCACGCCTCGCCGGCGCTGGGCGACAGCAGGCCGGTCAGCATCTTCATGGTGGTGGTCTTGCCGCAGCCGTTGGAGCCGAGGAAGCCGAAGATCTCGCCCCGGCGGATGCTGAAGCTGGCCCGATCGACCGCGATGAAGTCGCCGAAGCGCATGGTCAGCCCCTCGGCCCGGATGGCGATATCGGCAGCGTCGCCACCGGCGGCGGCGGGGGAATCTCCACCGGCCGGTGGGCCCGCCGCTTTTCCTCAGGCAGCAGGGCGATGAAGGCGCGTTCCAGCGTCGCCGCGCCGGTGCGTTCCAGGATTTCGCCTGGCGCGCCGGTGGCCAGCACGCGGCCGGCATCCATGGCCACCAGCCAGTCGAAGCGCGACGCCTCCTCCATGTAGGCGGTGGCCACCAGCACGCTCATGCCGGGCCGGCCGGCGCGGATGCGGTCGATCAGCTCCCAGAACTGGCGGCGCGACAGCGGATCGACGCCGGTGGTCGGCTCGTCCAGGATCAGCAGGTCGGGATCGTGGATCAGGGCGCAGCACAGGCCCAGCTTCTGCTTCATGCCGCCCGACAGCTTGCCGGCGGGGCGGTCGAGGAACGGCGACAGGCCGGTGCCTGCGGTCAGCGTCCCGATGCGCCGCCGCCGCTCGGCATGGCCATGGCCGAACAGCCGACCGAAGAAGTCGATGTTCTCGAACACCGACAGGGTCGGGTAGAGGTTCTTGCCCAATCCCTGCGGCATGTAGGCGATGCGCGGGCAGACGGCGCGGCGGTGGACGGGATCGCCCATGTCGCCGCCCAGCGCCTCGATCCGGCCGGTCTGGATGGCGCGGGCGCCGGCGATCAGCGACAGCAGGCTCGACTTGCCGACGCCGTCGGGGCCGATCAGGCCGACCATCGCTCCGGCGGGAACGTCAAGGTCGATATCGGCAAGGGCCTGCCGGCGGCGGTAGCGCAGGCCGACCCCGCCCAGCCGGACCACCGGCGGAGACGGCCCGGTCATGGCGGCAGCCGCTCCTGCAACTCGGCCGGCCATGGGACATTGGGGTCGAGCCGGACATAGGCCATGCCGGGCAGGCCGGTCTTGACGTCGCGGATGTGCCGGCGCAGCAGATCCGGGGGAATGGCGGCCTTGATGCGGAAGGTCAGCTTCTGGCGCTCCTCGGCGGTCTCCACGCTCTTGGGCGTGAACTGGGCGACATCGGCGACGAAGGTCACGCTTGCCGGGATGACGTATTGCGGCGCAGCGTCGAGGACGATGCGCGCCTCGGCCCCCAGGGCAACCCGGCCGGCCTGATTGGTGCCGAGGAAGAAGGTCATGTAGACGTCGCCGAGGTCCACCAGATTGAGGATGACGCCGCCGGCCGACAGCACCTCGCCCGGCTGGGCGACCCGGTACTGGACGCGGCCGTCGCGGGGAGAGCGCAAGCTGCTGTCGTCGATGTCGGCCTGGATGCGCTGGATGGTGGCGCGGCCGGCATCCACCTGGGCGCGGGCGGCGATGACCTGGGACCTGGCATGGCCGAGGGCGGCGTCGGCGGCCGCGAGATTGGCCTGGGCGGCGCTCAGCGCCGCCTTGGCGCCCTGGAACTGGGCGCGGTCGTCGTCGCGCTTCTGCAGCGAGGTGGTGCCGGAACGGGCCAGATCCTCGGTTCGGGCCAGCCGCTTGGCGGCGGCGTCCAGTTCGGCCCGGCGCTGGGCGATGACCGCCTGGGCGGCGTTGCACTCGGCCTCGCGCTGGCTGACCAGGCTGAGCGCGGTGTCCACGCCGATCTCGGCCTGCTGCAAACCGGCCTTGGCCTCGTTCAACTGCGCGTCCAGAACCGCCGTGTCCATGCGGGCCAGCACCTGGCCCGTGGTGACGAAATCGCCTTCTTGGGCCATGACGTCCTGCAGGCGGCCGGCGATCTTGGCGGCGACGTCGATCTCCACCGCCTCGATGCGGCCGTTGCTGGCGGCGAAACCGGCGGGCAATCCTTCGGGGCGCAACAGCGTCCAGCCGGCGAACAAAGCGATGCCGACGACGGCGAGGGCGGCCAGCACGGCGACCGGCGAGCGAAATGGAAATGATTTCATGGCACGGTCCATCGGCAGCCGCTCCCTACTTCCTATTCTACTCCGGATTTATTTTTTGCGCCTGCGTCACGCGGCCGAGTCCGACCGCCACCTGAGCGGCGAGGTCGTCGATGCAACGGGTCATCGCCGCTGTCACCGCCGCGTCGCCGCTTCCCTCGACCGGCACCACCACGGTGGAGCGTTCGGCGGTCAGCGTCCGGCGGGCGGCGCCGTCGATAATGCTCCAGAGCGCTACTAGCACCATCCGGCCGTCGGCTCTGGCCTCGAAGCTTTCCAGGTCGACGAGAATCTGGCGCGCCGGCCGTTCCACCGGCTGCGCCGTGGTCACCCGCATGCCGGGCAGCCGGCTGGCAAGGCCAGCGGCGAGGGTGCGGGTGACGCCGACCGAAAGGCGTTCGCCCCAGCGGCCGGTCTGGCTGAAGGTCACCTGACCGTTGCGGTAGAGCACGAGATCGGTGGTGTCCAGATAATCGGGCACCCGCACGGACTTGAGCTCGACCACCGGCAATCCGGCCTGTATCGCGTTGCCGGGCGCTGCCGCAGGCATGGTGCCGAGGATGTAGACGGCGGGCGGCGGCCCCGACATGCAGGCGGTCAGTGCCAGGCCGGCGATCCCAAGCAGGGCGGCGGACAGCATCCTGGTCATGGCGACGCCCTCCCGGTCAGGACGGCGCTGGGATCGCGTTCCACCGCCCGCGCGAAGCCCCGCAGCGAGCTGGCGCTGGCGGCAAGGTCGCGCAGGGTGGCCTCCAGATCGCCACGAACCTGGGATCGCGGCTCGACCATGCCGTTGAGCGAGGCGAGCAGGGTTTCCGTCTGCCTGGAGGCTCGCTCCGCCGAGGCCAGGGTCCGGCCCAACTCGCTGCTGCGCGTGTCGAGCTGGACGCGCGCATCGGCGACCAGCGCGTCCAATCCCCGCAACGTGGTGGAGACGTCCGCCTGCAGGCGGCGCAAGGTCTCGTCCGTGGTTTCCAGCGTCCGCGTGGCGGCGTCGGCGCTGCGGCGGGCACTGTCGCTCAGCGGATCGAGCGCGGCATCGAGGTGGCCGGACAGCCGTTCCAGCGACAGGAAGGCGCGCTGCGCCGTCTCGGCGAGTTCGTGCAGCGGTAAGGCCGAGAGCTTGTTGCGCAACTCGTCCAGGTCCGAGGGGACGGCCGGAATCTCGGGCGTGCCGGGAATGGCGCCGACCAGTTGAGCGGGGGGGCCGGGGCGGAATTCCAGGTCGATGCGCAACTGCCCGGTGACCAGACTCTGCATCGCCAGCTGCGCCCGCAGCCCGGCCGCCACCAGCCGCTGGTGGTCGGCGGCGTCCTTCCCGGTCCGGTCACCTTCCCAATCGACCTTGTCCGAATCAAATTCCAGGAAGACGGGGATGCGCGCGGTCATGTCGTCGGCGTTCATGCGGATGGCGATGCTCTTGACCGAGCCGATGCGCACGCCGTGGAAGGTGACCGGCGCCCCCACCTCCAGGCCGGCGAGCGATTCGTCGAAGAACACCACGGCGCGCGACGTGCTGGAAAACAGGCGTAGTCCGCCGAAGAACAGGATGGCGGCCACGCCGAGCGCGATGGCCCCGAGGATGAAGCCGCCGACGGCAGCGGGCCTGGTGATCATGGCGAACCTCCTTGGCCAGGGTGATTGGACCGGGCGCGTTCCATGAAGGCGCGCACCGCGGGATGGCCGCAGCCGTCGCGCAGCGCCTGGGGCGAGCCGTGGGCGATTGCCGTCCGGGTCTCGGCGTCGAGGAAGATTCCATCGTCGCAGATGGCGAACAGGCTCGGCAATTCGTGGCTGACGATGACGATGGTGGCGCCGAGGCCGTCGCGCAGCTCCAGGATCAGGTCGTCCAGCCGCTTCGAGGTGACCGGATCCAGCCCCGCCGACGGCTCGTCGAACAACAGGATGTCGGGATCGAGGGCCAGGGCGCGGGCGAGGCCGGCGCGCTTGCGCATGCCGCCGGAAAGTTCGGCCGGCATCCGTTCTCCGGCCACTTCCATGCCGACCAGGGAAAGCTTGAGGCGCACCAGGGCGGTGATATCGTCGGCGCCAAGATCAGTGAACATCTGCAACGGCAGCGCCACGTTCTCGGCCACCGTCATCGAACTCCACAGCGCCCCGTTCTGGAACAGCACGCCGAAGCGGCGGCCGATCTCGGCGCGCCGACCGGCGGTGGCGCCCCAGTAGTCCTCGCCGTCCACCGCGACGGTGCCGGCGGCTGGGCGCAGCAGGCCGATCATCGCCTTCAGCACCGTGCTCTTGCCGCAGCCGCTGCCGCCCATGACGGCGAACACCGAGCCCTGCCGGACGGAGAAAGTGAGGTCGTGCTGGATCACCCTGGGGCCGAAGGCGAGCGTCAGCCCCTCGGCATGCAGCCGGGGACGGGGCGGGGAGGCGTGCGCCGCCATGTCAGATCCCCAGGGCATCGGCGCACACGGCGAACAGGGCGTCGAGCGCGATGATGCCGACGATGCCGGCGACCACGGCGCTGGTCGCCGCGCGCCCCACCTCGGCGGCGCTGCGGCCGGCCCCGAGCCCGACATGGCATCCCACCAGGGCGACAAGGGCGCCGAAGGCGACGCTTTTCACCAATCCGATCGCGAACTGCCGACCGGCGATGGCGGTCTGGATCTGTCCCCAGAAGGCGGCGGGCGTGAGGTCGAGGATGGCGCCGCTGACCACGAAGCCGCCGAACAGCCCCACCGCGCAGGCGTAGAGGTAGAGCAGCGGCATCATCGCCACCAGCGCCGCCATGCGCGGCAGGACGAGGAAATCGTGGACCGGGATGCCCAGCGCCTGCAGCGCGTCGATCTCCTCGTTGCCCTGCATGGTGGCTAGGTGCGCCGCATAGGCGCCGCCGGTGCGCCCGGCCATGACGATGGCGGTCATCACCGCCGCCATTTCCCGCACCACCGCGATGCCGACCAGGTCGGCGACGTAGATGCCCGCCCCGAAACGGCGCAGCTGCACCGCGCCGACGAAGGCCAGGATGGCGCCCACCAGGCCGTTGACCACGGCGATGATGCCCACCGCTCCGGCCCCGGCTTCGCGCATGAGCTGCATAACGTCCACGGCGCGGGTCCGGGTGCGGCCGCCGAGGGCGGCGATGCCGCGCAGCGCGGTTTCGCCGACCAGCGCGGCCACCGCCATGATTTTTTCCCACAGGCCGAAGGCCGCATGTCCGACCCGTTCCGCCAGCGACGACGGGGGTGGCCCGGCCTCCGCCGACCCCGCCCCGCCGGCCGACCCGGCCAGGGCCAGCAGGCGGCGCGCCGCCTCGGGCAGAGCTGACTCGTCCAGGCCGAGCGGCGGCATCCGCTGCGCCGCCTCGGCACGCAGGGATTGGATGAAGACGACGAGGGCGCTGTCCCAGCGGCCGAGGCCGGTGGTGTCGAACCGCAACGGCGCCGTGTGTACGCGCTCCAGTGCCTGCCGCACCTCGGCCGCGCTACGCAGGCCGGTCTCGCGGGCGATCCAGTCCCCGGTGAGGCGCAGGACGGCCTCCTGGCCGTGCTGGTCCAGACGCCATCCGGGCGGGCGGAGTTGGGTCATGCGGAGGCTCCTCTTGGCCCGATCCCGGTCGGCACGGGCCGGCCGAGGAGGAAGCGGTCGAGATGGGGCCGCAGGCGCGCCATCAGCATGGCCGCCTGGGCTTCCTCGTTCCGGGGCAATTGCCGGGCGAGATCCCGGCGCCAGTTCCCGGAAGCGGTCGAACAGGGCGGGATCGAAATGCGATCCCCGTTCGCCGGCCATGGCGGCCAGGGCTTCCGGGACGCTCAGCGCGGGCTTGTAGACGCGCGGCGAGGTCAGGGCGTCGAACACGTCGACCAGGGCGAACATCCTGGCCTCGCGCGGGATGTCCTCGCCCTTCAGGCCGCGGGGATAGCCGCTGCCGTCATAATGCTCGTGATGGGCAGCGACGACGGATGCCGCCTCGGCCAGGAACCGCGACTGTGCCACCACCTCCATGCCGCGCGTCACATGCGTCGCCATTTCCGTGCGTTCCTCCGGCGTCAGCGGGCCGGGCTTGCCGAGCACGCGGTCGGGCACCACCAGCTTGCCGACATCGTGCAACAGCGCGCCCTTGGCGGCGCGCACCATGTCCTCGGGCGGCAGGGCCAAGTCCTCGGCGAACAGCACGGTGTAAAGGGTCACCCTCAGATTGTGTCCCGCCGTGTCGCCGTCGCGCAGTTCCGTCAGCTTGCCCAGTACCGACAGCATCTCGATGTTGTTGCGCGAGAGCGCCGAGACGGTGCGGAACAGCCAGAGGTCGCGCTGGCGCAAGACGGGATAGAGCCCGGCCGCCGTCGCGGCGGAAACGATGGCGGCCAGGATCGCCGCCTGGAACCCGTTCCTCAGGGGGGCGGCGGTGGTTCCGGCGGTCAGCGAGGCGTGGGTGAACGCGCCCATGCCCGCCACCAGGGCGAACAGCACGGCCGCGGCGGCCATGCGCGCCCATAGCCGCCGGCGCGCGGCGATGGCGGCGGCGGACAGCCGGCGGCCGAGCCAGCGCAGGGCGATGGCGGTGGTCCGGTGGCCCGGGATGGTTGCCATGCTGGCGCTCGCTTTTCCGACCTAGGTGTATGTCACCCCGTTAAGAAAGATCGCCCAGGCGGTATTGAAATAGGAGTCGCGCTCCGCCTGGGTGCTTAAGGCACGGACGCTCATCACGTACTGCCGAACGACCCAGCCGCAGATTAGGCTGTCCAGCATCTGAGATATGTCTTCGACGGGAACGTCACCGCGGATTTGCCCTGCATCCCGTGCGGCATTGAGCAGGCGCAGATAGACGGCGTCCAACGGGACGCGGACGGCTTGCATGACTCGAATCATTTCGGGAAACCGCGGAGATTCCGCAATCAGGATGCGATAGAGCGCGATGGCTTCCGGCCGGATCGTCAATTCGAGAAATGCTCGAGAGACTTCGCGTAGGTTTGCCAGAGGATCAGAAGCATCCTTTTCGGCCCTCTCGGCGGAGACGGCCGTTTCCAGCATTACCGCCGTCATGTCCGTGATCACTGCGGCGAATAACTCTTCCTTGGAGGAGTGGCGATGATAGATGGTGGCCTTGCTGGCTCTGGCCGTCATGGCGATCTGATCGACGGACGTCGGGGCGTACCCCTGTTCGATGAACAGGCGGGTCGCCGTGTCCAGAATGCGCCGATCCAATGTTTCCGCGGCCCGGGCATCGGGTCGTCCCGAACGCCGCGATGCCGTCTGCCTCGCTTGCATGGGCTTCTCCTGGATCATTCGTTCCGACGGAAAGGTGTATTAAACAGAACGAAGCGATATCGTTCTATTATGCGTGTTGTGTCTGCGCGTCAAGGACGACAAAACATTGAAAGATTTTACCGCCCAGATGGAACCAAACGTGTCGCAGAGCAATGAAAATGGACCGGCTTCCCGCAGGGGAGGCACAAGGCGCGTTCTGCATGGCGTCTTTCTGGCCGGGGTGATCACTCTGGCCGGTGGTTGGGCCCCGGCGGTAGCCGACATGCCGGCTCCGGCATTGGCCGTCAACCAGGGCGAGGACGCCACCGCCTCCTTACGCCGCTCACTGGACGCGGCCCAGGCCGCCTATCAGCAAGTCCTGACCGCAGGCATTCCGCCCGCCGGGGCTACACGGGAAGAGGTACTGGAACGCATCCATCTCATGGGTGAATGGGTCGCCAGCCTGCGGCATACCCTGGAAGCGACGGAACGCCTGCCGGAAGCACGGCAGCGGTTGACCGAGCAGGAGGCGCACACCCGGGAATGGACGGCCTTCCCGAACCCGCCCCCTTATTCGATCCTGCTGGTGGACCAACTGCGCCAGGCGCTGGAGACCGCCATCTTCAAGGTGCAGGCTGCGACCGCGCGCGCCGCCTTGCAGGAACAAGAGGCAACCGAAGCCGAGCAGCGCTATAAGGCGGCCGAAATCGTCAAGCGGCAAAGCGAGGAGAGCGCCGCTCAGACCGAGGCGACGGGGCTTCGCGACCGCCAGCTCTGGCTGCTTGACCTGGCCCGGCTGCGCTCGCGCGCGGCCGCCACAAGCCTCGAAGCCGCTCGGCAGCAGCGCGCCGTGGCCATGGCAGAAGCCGCCGAGCAGCGGGAACTGGTGCGCCTGCTGGAAAAGCAGGTGGCGGTGGCGCGCCAGACCGCCCAATTCTCCCAGAAGGATCTCGACGCGGTGCTGGCCGATCTCGACCGTCGGCGGACGGTTCTGGAAAAACAGGAGAACTCGGCGCGAGCCGCCGGCCAGCGATCCCGTCAGGCTCTGGTGCTGGTGCAACAGGCCCTGGCCACCTTCAAGGCAAACCGGCTGGCCGATGGCGGAAGCGGGACCGAGGTGGCGGCCCGGCTGGAACTGCTGGAGAAAACCGAAGAACTGCGCCGGCTGCAGGCTGATAATGACGAATTGGCGGCCGACATGGCGCGGCGTGAGCTGGAAGTTCATGCCTGGGAGCGAACCGGCTGGCAATTCCGCTGGCTGCTGCTCAATTCGGGCGACCGCGACAAATTGCGCGAAACGCTGGCCAAGATCGACCTGCTGGTTCAACGCCTGCAGACATGGAACCAATACCTCGAAAACGAGATCACGCGAACGCCTACTCAGGACGATCGCTTCGCGCAGGAGCGCCAGGCCGGTCTATCCCCGGAACAATCCGCCGTGGCCGTCCAAATTCAGGCGGCGCAGCGGGCACGGGCGGAAACCCTGCGCAACGGCCAGCTGGCGATCACCAATCTGCTGCGCACGCTGTCCGTCTGGCGCCAGGACTATCTGGCGCGCGGCGCCGACCGTCCACCTTCGGCCATTGCCCGCGATGTCCTGGACACATTGCGACAGGGCTTCCGGGCGGTCTGGCAGTTCGAGATCGTCAGCGTCGAGGATTCGCTGGAGATCGATGGGCGCAAGGTGGTCGCCGCCCGCAGCGTGACGGTGGGAAAGTCGGTGGGGGCGATCCTGTTCCTGGTGGCGGGTTATTTCGCCAGCGCCTGGGTCTCGCGCCGGCTGGGCCAATTCGCCGTCCGCCGCCTCAATGCCGCCACCGGCCACGCCACCATGATGTCGCGCTGGCTGCATTTCATTTTGTTGGCCATGCTGGTCATCACCGCCCTGTATATGGTCAACATCCCTCTGACCGTGTTTGCATTCCTGGGCGGCGCGCTGGCCATCGGTCTGGGCTTCGGCACCCAGGTCCTGCTCAAGAATCTGGTCAGCGGCATCATGCTGCTGATAGAGCGGCCGCTGCGCGTGGGCGACCTCATCGAGGTGGGGGCCATCGTCGGCACGGTCACCAATATCGGCGTGCGGTCTTCCACCGTTCGCACCTCCGACGGGATCGAGATCCTGGTGCCCAACTCCACCTTCATCGAAAACAACGTCACCAACTGGACTTATTCCAACGCCAGGGTGCGCCGCTCGGTAAAGGTCGGGGTGGATTATGGCGCGTCGCCGCCCCGGGTACGCGACCTTCTGCTCCAGGTGGTGGCACGCCACGGCCACGTCCTGACCGAGCCGGCACCGCGCGTTCTGTTGGAAGAGTTTGGCGCCGACGCCCTGATCTTCAACATTCAGTATTGGGTCGATTACAGCCGGGGCACCGACGCCTCGCTGGTGGCCAGCGATCTGCGCTTCATGATCGAGAGCAGCCTGGCCGAGGCCGGGGTCGGCATTCCTTATCCGCAACGGGTGATCCGGATCGAGCATGGCCCATCGGCGCCGCCAATCCCGGGGTCGGAGCGCTTGCAGGAAACAATGTAGGGACGCCGAGTTTGGTCGCCGCGAAGTCGAACAGGCGGACCATGTCAATCTGGGCTTCGCCTCGGGCGGCTCGTTTCCGCAAGGCCATTGCCACCATGGCGTCAGGCGGATCAACCAGTTGCAGCTACGAACGGTCCGAGGTGCCGACCCCGTTGAGAAACACGGTCCACGCGGCGTCCAGGAAGGTCAGGCGTTCCTCTCGCGTCTTCAGACGCTCGCGCCCCACCAGCCATTGGTTCAACACCCAACCGGAAACCATGCCGACCAGGATGCGGGCAAGGGTCTCCGGATCAACGCTCTGCCGCACTTGCCCGGCATTGATGGCGGCCTGCAGCCGGGCCTGCACGTTGTGATAAAGCGGGTCGGCAGTGTGGAGCATGACCTGATCGACCAACTGCGGAAAACGCTGCGCCTCGGCGATCAGGACGCGATACATGCCCACGGTTTCCGGCGCGGAGGCCATTTCCATCACCGCAAGGCAGGCTTCCCGTATCGCCGCCAACGGCTCCGCCAGAGAGTGGAGCGGCAACAGCGCGGCATGGAGAAAACGGTCCCTCAACGCGCCCATCGCCGCGTTGAACAGATCTTCCTTGGTCGGGTAGCGGCGATAGATGGTCTGCTTGCCCACATGGGCCAAGGCGGCAAGCTTCTCGATCGACGTGGCCGCGTAGCCATGCTCGACGAACATGCCGACGGCCATGTCCAGCACGCGACGGTCCAGTTCTTCGGACGCCTGGGCGTTGGGGCGGCCGCTCCGCCGCAGCCTGGGGCTATCGGAACCCATCCTGTTCAACTCGCTTGCCGTTGGCCTCAGCGGAGCCATATGTCCAACGGCCATCTCTTTCAACCATAATCCCTCGCCGATCCGTCGCTCTCAGGAAATCGTCGAGGATCGCTTGGGCGACCGTCACACCGCGCGCCTCCATAACCGAGCCGGACGCGTTCGGGGCGCTGCTGCGAGCGATCGACACTTTCGATGGACAGCCGAGCACCCGGGCGGCGCTGCAATTGATGGCGCTTCTTTTCCTGCGGCCCGGCGAATTGCGGGCGGCCGAGTGGTCCGAGTTCGATTTCGACAAGGCGATCTGGACCATCCCGGCCGGTCGCATGAAGATGCGTCGGCCACATCAGACCCCACTGTCCAGACAGGCCACCGAAGTTCTGCGTGGTCTGCATATGATCACCGGGCGCGGTACCCTGCTGTTTCCCGGCGTTCGCACTCCCAGGCGCCCCATCTCCGACAATACCCTGAACGCCGCCTTGCGTCGGCTTGGCTATGGCAAGGATGAGGCTGCGGCGCACGGCTGCCGAGCCACGGCGTCCAGTTTGTTGAACGAATGCGATAAATGGCATCCCGATGCCATTGAGCGGCAGCTTGCCCACGTGGAGAACAACGACGTCCGGCGTGCCTATGCCTGTGGCGAGCACTGGCAACAGCGCGTGGACATGATGCAGTGGTGGGCGGATCTCCTTGAGAAACTGCGGGTGCAGAGTGGGAAGGCGACGGGGCGCACGAAGGCCTCCGATATCATATTGGAACCGGCGAGTGTATCAGATAGGGAGACCATGCTATTTGATCACATGTTGGGATAATTGGGCCCGCCGCCGCCTTCGGGCACCACCCAGTTGATGTTCTGCGTCGGGTCCTTGATGTCGCAGGTCTTGCAGTGCACGCAATTCTGCGCGTTGATCTGCAAGCGCAGGTTGGTGCCTTCCTCGCCTTCCTTGGCATCATCCCGCACGATCTCGTAGACCCCGGCCGGACAATAGCGCTGCTCCGGCGCATCGTACAGGGCCAGATTGACCTCGATCGGAACCGACGGGTCCTTGAGCTTCAGATGGGGCGGCTGGTTCTCCTCGTGATTGGTGTTCGAGATGAACACCGAGGACAGCTTGTCGAAGGAAACCTTACCATCCGGTTTCGGATAGTCGATCCGACGGCAGGCCGAGGCTTTTTTCAACTGGTCGTGGTCGGCGTGGTTGCGGAACGTCCACGGCGCCTTGCCCCGGAACAGATAGGTGTCCAGCGCCGAATAGGCGATGCCGGCCCACAGGCCCCTGTGGAAGCTGGGACGGATGTTGCGCACCTTGTACAGCTCGTCCCACAGCCAGCTTTTCTTCAGGCTCGCGCGGATAGGCATGGGCCTCGTTGTAGCCCTTGGGCTCGGGCCCGGCATTTTCGGCCAGCAGGGCCACCACCGCCTCGGCCGCCAGCATGCCCGACTTCATGGCGGTGTGGCTGCCCTTGATCTTGGGCACGTTGAGGAAGCCGGCGGTGTCGCCCACCAGCACGCCGCCCGGGAAAGTCAGCTTGGGGATGGACTGGATGCCGCCTTCCGACAGGGCGCGGGCGCCATAGGCGATACGCCGGCCGCCCTCGAAGATGGGGCGGATGGCGGGATGGGTCTTGAAGCGCTGGAATTCCTCGAACGGCGACAGGTGCGGATTGCGGTAGTCGAGGCCGACCACGAAGCCCACCACCACCTGATTGTCCTCCAGGTGATAGAGGAACGAGCCGCCATAGGTCTGGGAATCCAGCGGCCAGCCGACGGTGTGGACGATCCGGCCCTGCTGGTGCTTGGCGGGATCGATCTCCCACAATTCCTTGATGCCGATGCCGTAGGTCTGGGGGTCGCAATCCGAGCGCAGGTCGAAACGCTCCATCAGCGTCTTGGTCAGCGAACCGCGGCAGCCCTCGGCGAAGATGGTCTGGCTGGCATGCAGCTCGACCCCGGGGGTGTAATTGGCGGTGGGCTCGCCGTCCTTGCCGATGCCCATGTCGCCGGTGGCCACGCCCTTGACCGAGCCGTCCTCGTGGTACAGCACCTCGGCGGCGGCGAAGCCGGGAAACACCTCGACGCCAAGCGCCTCGGCCTGCTCGGCCAGCCAGCGGCACAGATTGCCCAGGGAGATGATGTAATTGCCGTGATTGTGCATCTGCGGCGGGGTGGGCAGGCGGATGGCCTTGGCCTCGGTCAGGAACAGGAACGCGTCGTCCCCGGCCGGGGTGACCAGCGGCGCCTCGCGTTCCTTCCAGTCGGGAAACAGCTCGGCCAGGGCACGGGGCTCGAACACGGCGCCGGACAGGATGTGGGCGCCCACCTCGGAGCCCTTTTCCAGCACACAGACCGACAGGTCCGGGTTGAACTGCTTGACGCGGATGGCGGCGGACAGGCCGGACGGGCCGGCACCCACCACCACCACGTCGAATTCCATGCTTTCTCGTTCCATTTTATTTTTCATCCCTCACGCAATAGCTTGCATGGTATCGAGGAAATTGCCGATACAACTACGAATTCCCTCTACTTCATGTTCAAGTTCCTGGACCATCTCGGCGAGTTCAGCGGAACGTTTATTGGTATTCGAAGCGAGGTCTAAGATGTCCTGGGCGCCCCTCACCACAGCGTCGGTACCGCAGGCCGCTTCAGTGGCGTTGCCGCTCACGCCTTGAATGACGAGACGCTGGTCCGTAATAACGGCAACAATCCGTTGAGAATGCTCGTCCACCGCACAGATAATCTCGGAGATAGAAGCGATGGCCTCGGCTGTTGCACGAGCCACCTGCTGGACGGTGTCGACTTGCTGGCCGATTTCATCGGTAGCGTGTTCGGCTTGGTTGGCCAGCGCTTTTACTTCGCCCGCCACCACGGCGAAGCCCTTGCCTGTCTCGCCTGCCCGTGCCGCCTCGATGCTGGCATTCAGGGCAAGCAAATTGGTCTTCTTGGCGATAGTGAAAATGAAACCTACGATTTTGCTGATGCGATCGCTGGCCGAAACCAAGTTCTCGACCAATGTGCGTGTTTGGCCGACTTCCGCGGCGGCACCCTGAATGAAGCCTCGTGATTGTTGGGCACGTTGCGTCATCTGAACGGCGGCCCCGCTCATCTGTTCGCTTGCAGCTGCCACTGCGTTCACGTTTTCACTCGCAATTGCGGCGCCACGAAGGGATTTCTCGACCTGCTGGGTGGTGCGGTCGGCCGAATCACGCAGAGCTTGGGCCATCGCCGCCAAGTGGTTAACGGTAGTACCTAGGCGAGTCAGTACATCGGCGATGCGGGACCGAAACTCCAGCGACATGGTTTCGAGGGCGTGAGTGCGGGTTCGTACCCTCTCCGATGCTACTGCTCTCTCTTCCTCCAGACGGGCGCGTTCGATCCCGCTCTGCTTGAGTACGGCAAGCGCTTTCGCCATGGCACCTACCTCATCCCTGCGGGTAAGGTCCGGAATATCAGCGGCGAAATCCCCTGACGCTAAAGCTGTCATCGAAACGGTCAGCGCGTGGATGGGGCGAGAGATAGCGCGACCGGCCGACAGAGCTGCCGCTGTTGACGCCGTCATGATGCCGAATGCCAAGGCGGCCAATAGCGATCCGCCATGCGTCAACGTTTCCAGCGTCGCCTCGAAAGCCATCTGACGATCGTGGTCAGCTTCGGCAGTGGATTGGCGGATTTGCTTGAGGATGCTGTCGAATTTTTTTCGGCGCGGCCCATCGCTGACAATGCGATGCTAGGACTGACGGGAGCCATTTCGATAACGTCTTTGGCCGCGTCAAGGTAGGACAGCATGTCCGCCGGAGGCTGGTCGCCTAACTGTGCCCGAAGTTCTTTGCATACCACGGAAAGATGTTCGGCGAGGCTCGCCACGGTATCGCGGCTATTTGCAGCAAATGAGGTCAGGCGATAGAGCTCGGCATGGAAACCGGCGAAATGCGCCTCGGCTTCAGCAGCGCGCTGAAAGCGCTGGAATGCTGCGCCGTTGAGGTCGCGAAAGGATCTGCTTACCGTTGCGGATAGCAAAATCGCGGAAACCAGCAGCACGGCCATCCCTAGCGTACTGACGGTCACGCCGATTAGAAGTTTTGACCTTATCCTAAGGTTATCCATCCAGGACATCTGCCACCCCTTCTTCTTCCCCCGTCTCTTCCTAGCGGTTGGGAATAATTGGCGACGTTTCCCTTCCGTATTCCGGCAGTAAAGCCGGGAGAAGAGACATCTGCGGGAATTGTCAAAAAAGGGGGGCGGGGCATCAGCCCCGCCCTAAGTTACGCGGCGCCGGGAGACGGGAGGGCCGCGGAAAATTCAGGGATTGCCTTGAACAGATCGGCCACCAGCCCGTAATCGGCCACCTGGAAGATGGGGGCCTCTTCGTCCTTGTTGATGGCGACGATGACCTTGGAATCCTTCATGCCGGCCAGGTGCTGGATGGCGCCCGAGATGCCGACGGCGACATAGAGGTCCGGCGCCACGATCTTGCCGGTCTGGCCGACCTGCAGATCGTTGGGCACGAAGCCCGCGTCCACCGCCGCGCGGCTGGCGCCCACCGCGGCACCCAGCTTGTCGGCCACCTTTTCCAGCAGGTGGAAGTTCTCGCCCGACTGCATGCCGCGACCGCCCGAGATGATCACGCGGGCGCTGGTCAACTCGGGACGTTCGGACTTGGACAGGGCCTGGCTGACGAAGGCGGACAGGGCCGGATCGGCGGCGGCGGCGATGCTCTCCACCGGCGCCGAGCCGCCGATGCCGGCGGCCTCGAAGGCGGTGGTGCGCACGGTGACCACCTTGATGGCATCCTTGGACTGCACGGTGGCCAGCGCGTTGCCGGCATAGATGGGCCGCACGAAGGTGTCGGCCGACACCACCGCCAGGATGTCCGACACCTGGGCCACGTCCAGCAGCGCGGCGACGCGCGGCAGCACGTTCTTGCCGGTGGTGGTGGCGGGGGCCAGCACGGCGGAATAGCCCTTGGCGAGATCGACCAGCAGGGCGGCCAGCGGCTCGGCCAAGGCGTGGGCATAGGCTGGCGAATCGGCCAGCAGCACCTTGGCGATTCCGTCGATCTTGGCGGCCGCCTCGGCCACGGCGGCGGCGCCGGAACCGGCGACCAGCACATGGACGTCGCCGCCCAGGGCCTTGGCGGCGGTGACGGTATTCAGGGTCGCGGCCTTGAGCTGGCCGGCCTCGTGTTCGGCGAGGACGAGGACGCTCATCAGATCACCTTCGCTTCGTTCTTCAGCTTGTCGACCAGGGCGGCCACGTCGGCCACCTTGATGCCGGCCTTGCGCTTGGCCGGCTCTTCCACCTTCAGCGTCACCAGACGGGGAGCGATGTCCACGCCCAGATCGGCCGGAGCCATGGCGTCGATGGGCTTCTTCTTCGCCTTCATGATGTTGGGCAGCGACGCGTAGCGCGGCTCGTTCAGGCGCAGATCGGTGGTGACGATGGCCGGCAGCTTCAGCGACAGGGTCTCAAGGCCGCCGTCGATCTCGCGCGTGACCTCGGCCGAACCGTCGCCCAGCGTCACCTTCGAGGCGAAGGTGGCCTGCGACCAGCCCAGCAGCGCCGAAAGCATCTGGCCGGTCTGGTTGGAATCGTCGTCGATGGCCTGCTTGCCCAGGATCACCAGGCCGGGCTGTTCCTTGTCGACCACGGATTTCAGCAGCTTGGCCACGGCCAAAGGCTGAACCTCTTCGTCGGTCTGGATCAGGACACCCCGGTCGGCGCCCATGGCGAGCGCCGTGCGCAGGGTTTCCTGAGCGGTGGCCGGGCCGATGGATACCGCCACGATCTCCGAAGCCTTGCCGGCCTCCTTCAGGCGGACGGCTTCCTCGACGGCGATCTCGTCGAACGGGTTCATGGAGAACTTGATGTTCGCCGTCTCCACCCCCGTGTTGTCGGCCTTGACCCTGATCTTGACGTTGTAGTCGATGACGCGCTTGATGGCGACCAGTACCTTCATGGGGAACTCCGGTTCAATGGCTGAGCAGCACGGGAACGGTCATGTGCCGCAGGACGTGGTGGGTGGCGCCACCCAATGTCTTTTCGCGGAGCGGATGGCGGCTGAACGCCCCCATCACCAGCAGATCGACCCCATGCTCTGCGACCCGCGAAAGGAGGGCGTTGCCGGTGTCGATGGCCCCGGCCGTGCTGCGGACGACCTCGACGCGAGCTCCGTGCCGGGCGATAGCAAGGCTGATGTCGGCTCCTGGACTCTCGCCGTGGTCTCCCGAAGGGGCGTCCAGGGTGAGAACGATGACCTGTTCTGCCGAGGCCATCAGAGGCATCGCATCGAAGACCGCACGCGTTGCTTCACGGCTTCCGTTCCACGCCACCAGGATTTTGCGGCAAGGGTGCTGAAATTGCCCGTATTGCGGCACTACGAGGAACGGTCGCCCAGTGGTCATGATCAATTCGGTGACGTGATCCGGGCCATTGGCGGGAGGTTGGCCGACGATGGTGAGATCGGCGTAACGGGCATGCAACCCGGCTTGACGCAGTGCGCCAAGCTGGCGCCATTCCACGATCTGCTCGCCTCCTTCCCAACTCTGCCAATCCCGGCTCTCCATCTGGCTGATGGCGACCAGGCGCCCCCCCACTGCCCGTGCCACCGATGCCGCGAAAGCGAGCCGGGTTTTGGCTGCCTGCGTTTGTTCGACATGAACGACGATTTCACCGATGGACATGGCGTTACCCCGCGAAAGCATTGAGGCCGGTAAGCGCGCGCCCAAGAATGAGGCCGTGGACATCGTGCGTGCCTTCGTAGGTGTTGACCGCCTCGAGGTTCATGGCATGGCGGATGACGTGAAATTCGTCGGAGATGCCGTTACCGCCATGCATGTCCCGGGCGATCCTCGCGATTTCCAATGCCTTGCCGCAATTGTTGCGCTTGAGCAGCGAAATCATCTCGGGAGCCATTCTGCCCGTGTCGAACAGATGTCCCAGATGCAGGCAGGCATGCAGGCCCAAGGTGATCTCGGTCTGCATGTTGGCGAGCTTGAGCTGGATCAACTGATTGCTGGCGAGCGGCCGGCCGAACTGTCGGCGGTCCAGCGTATATTGCCGCGCCTGGTGCCAGCAGAACTCGGCTGCGCCTAAAACCCCCCAGGCGATGCCGTAGCGGGCACGGTTGAGGCAGCCGAACGGCCCCTTGAGACCTTCGACGCCCGGCAGCAGGTTCTCGGCCGGGACGAATACCTCGTCCATGACGATCTCGCCGGTGGCCGAGGCGCGGAGCGAGAATTTTCCTTCGATTTTCGGCGCGGACAAGCCCTTCATGCCTTTCTCCAGCACGAAGCCGCGTATCACCCCGTCCTCGGTCTTGCCCCATACGACGAAGATATCGGCAATGGGTGAATTGGTGATCCACATCTTGTTCCCGGTGAGCAAGTAGCCGCCATCGACCTTCCTAGCGCGGGTGCGCATGGCGCCGGGATCGGAACCGGCATCGGGTTCGGTCAAGCCGAAGCAACCGATCCATTCGCCACGGGCAAGCTTGGGCAGGTATTTCCTCTTCTGCTCCTCGGTGCCGTAGGCGTAAATCGGGTGCATCACCAGGGAAGACTGCACGCTCATGGCAGAGCGGTAGCCGGAATCCACCCGCTCGACCTCGCGGGCGACCAAGCCGTAACAGACGTAGTTGACGCCGGCACCGCCATACTGCTCGGAGATCGTCGGGCCGAGGAAACCCAGTTCACCCATCTCGTTCATGATCTCGCGGTGGAATATTTCATGCCGGTTGGCTTCCAGCACGCGCGGCATCAGCTTGTCCTGGCAGTACGAGCGGGCGGCGTCGCGCACCAGACGCTCGTCCTCGGTCAGCATGTCCTCCAGCAGCAGGGGATCCTGCCAATCAAAGGTGAATTGGGCCATGTCGAATACCCCCCTCAAACGCGTTCGATGATGACGGCCATGCCCTGGCCGACGCCGATGCACATGGTCACCAGTGCATAGCGGCCCCCGCTGCGGTGGAGTTGACGGGTGGCCGTAAGGGCAAGGCGGGCGCCGGAACACCCCAGCGGATGGCCGATGGCGATGGCGCCGCCATTGGCATTCAGGCGCGAATCGTCAGCGGAAAGGTCCAGCTGTTTCAGGCAGCCCAGCACCTGGACGGCGAAGGCTTCGTTGATCTCGATGACGTCTAGGTCCTTCAGGTCCAGGCCAGCGCGGGCGAGCACTTTCCGTGTCGCCGGCACCGGCCCCAGGCCCATGACACGGGGTGGCACGCCGGCCACGGCGCCGGCGACGATGCGGGCGAGCGGTTTGGCGCCGGCGCGTTCACCAATTCCACGGTTGCCGATCAGCAGAGCGGCGGCGCCATCGTTGACGCCGCTGGCATTGCCGGCGGTGACCACGCCGCCCTCAAACAAGGGGCGCAGTTTGGCCAGCATGTCCAGGTCGGTCTCAGGGCGGGGATGCTCGTCCTCGGATACCAGCACGGGCGGCTTCTTTTTCCCTTGCGGGACTTCGATGGGCAGGATCTCCCCCTCGTAGAAGCCGGCCTGCCGGGCAGCAGCATATTTTTGCTGCGACGCCACCGAAAAAATGTCGCTTTCCTCGCGTCCCAAGCCGAGATCATCAGCGACGTTGTCGGCGGTCTCCGGCATGGAATGGGCGCCATGGGCGCTGGTCACCTTGGGATTGGGAAAGCGGCTGCCGATGGTGGTGTCGAACATCTTGAAGTCACGGCTGTAGGCGGTCTCGGCCTTGGCCAGCACGAAAGGCGCACGGCTCATGCTTTCAACGCCGCCGGCAACGAACAGGTCGCCTTCGCCGCAGCGGACGGCGCGGGCAGCGTCCAGCACCGCCGCCAGGCCCGAGGCACACAGGCGGTTGACGGTCTGGCCGGCAACGTCCACCGGCAGGCCGGCCAACAGACCGGCGTGGCGGGCAACGTTGCGGCTGTCCTCACCGGCCTGATTGGTGTTGCCGAGGATGACGTCCTCGATCTGCTCCGGGCGGAACGGCGAGCGGGCGACCAGGGCCCGGATCACTTCACCGGCCAGATCGTCCGGACGCACCGGTGCAAGCTTGCCGCCGTGGCGTCCGATGGGCGAGCGCAGGCCGTCGTAGATATAAGCGTCGAGCATCGAAGCCTTCCTTCCTAATTTTCGGTCGTGTGGAGGGAGACGCCCAGCAAGGCCCGGCGGCGCAGCCACAGGCTGGGGCGGTAGCGAGGATCGCCGGTGATGGCGTGCATGTGGTCGAGGATTTCCAGAACGGTGGCCGATCCGATGGCATCGCCCCAGGCGAGAGGGCCTGTGGGATAGCCGAGGCCGAGGGTGACGGCCCCGTCGATATCGTCCGGGGTGGCGATGCGCTGCTGCGCGATGTCGCAGGCGATGTTGATGATGGTCGCCACCACACGCTGGGCGATCAGTCCGGGGCTGTCATTGATCACCGTTACCGGAACACCGTCGGTGGCGAACAGACCCTGGGCGGCGGCCCGGTACTCCGGACGTGTGACGGGGGTGGTCATCACCGTGCGGTGGGACCTGAGGCCGAACAGCGGGTCGATGCCCACCGTGCGTCGCGGGTCGAGGCCGAGCCGCACCGCCATGGAGGTGGCGTCCTCGCCGACTGGCGCGACGACGCAGAGGGCGTCGGTGGGCGGAGCGCCAGCCGCTACCGCGCAGCCCAGTTCGGCGAGCAGGGCGGCGACCGGCGCTGCCGTGGCTCCGCCGTCCAGCCATACGGCGGTGGGGCGGAACGAAGGCGCCGTGGGCGGCGGCGGCACCTGAGCGCCGTCCTTGTCATAGACGTAGAAGCCGCGCCCGCTCTTACGGCCGAGCAATCCCGCGTCCAACCGTTGGGCGGTGATGGGGGAAGGGCGGAAGCGCGGTTCGTGATAGAACTGCGTATAGACCGATTCCATCACCGGATGGGAGACGTCCAGGCCGGTAAGGTCGAGCAATTCGAAGGGGCCCATGCGGAAGCCGGCGGCTCCCTTCAGCACGCGGTCGATATCGGGGACCTCGGCCACGCCCTCGCTCAGAATGCGCAGGGCCTCGGTGCCGAAACCGCGGCCGGCATGGTTGACGATGAAACCGGGGGTGTCTTTGGCGCGCACTGGGCGATGTCCCATGCGGCGTGCCAGGGCGGTCAGCGCGTCGGCCGCCCATGTCTCGGTCATCACACCAGCGATGACCTCGACCACCTTCATCAGCGGTACAGGATTGAAGAAATGGAAGCCGGCAACCCTGCCGGGCAGACGACAGGCCCGAGCGATCGAGGTCACCGACAGCGACGAGGTGTTGGTCGCCAGCAGGCAATCGTCGCGCACCACGGTTTCCAGACGGGTCATCAGCTCCTGCTTGGCCTCGATTTTCTCGACGATGGCCTCCACCACCACATGGCAGGGCGATAGCTCCGAAAAATCTTCGGCCACAGACAGCCGTGCCGCCGCGGCGTCACGCTCGGCGGCACCCAGCTTGCCCTTCTCGGCCAACTTGCTCAGCATTCCCTCGACATAGATGCGGGCTTCCTGGGCCGCCCCCGGTCGGCTGTCCAGCAGGATCACGCGGCACCCGCCAAGGGCCGCGATCTGGGCGATGCCGCGGCCCATGATGCCGGTGCCGACGATGCCGAGGGTCAGGTCGGGGCGATCGACGTCCAAAGTCATGCTTACTTCCCCTCGTAGACGGGCTTGCGCTTTTCGATGAAGGCCTGCATGCCTTCCTTTTGGTCGCGCGTATCGAACAGCAACTGGAAAGCCTTGCGCTCCAGCATCAGCGCGGTGTCCAGCGAAGCGTCCTGGCCGGCCAGCAGCACCTCTTTGATCTGCTGCACCGCCAGCGGCGGCATGCGGCTGATGGTCTTGGCGATGTCGAGCGCCGCAGCCAATACCTCGGCGTCGGGCACCACCTTGCTGGCCAGCCCCATAACGCCGGCTTCGATCCCGCTCACTGCTTGGCCGGTGAGCGCCATCAGCATGGCCTTGTACTTGCCTACCGCGCGGGTCAGCCGCTGGGTGCCGCCGGCACCGGGCATGATGCCGACGCGGATTTCCGGCTGCGAAAAGCTGGCGTTTTCGCCGGCCACGATGATGTCGGCATGCATGGCCAGTTCGCAGCCGCCGCCCCAGGCGTAACCGTTGACCGCCGCGATCAGCGGCTTGGGAAACTGCGCGATGGCCCGCCACAGCAGATGATTGCGCCGCAGCATCATGTCGGCGGCGCCGGCTTCGGCCATGTCCTTGATGTCGGCACCGGCGGCAAAGGCTTCCTGGTTGCCGGTCAGGACGGCGGCGCGCACGCCACCTTCTTCCGCCAGGGCGGTCAGGTGTTCAGCCAACTGGCGGCGAACTTCGGCGTTGAGCGCGTTTTTCGCCTCCGGGCGGTTGATCCTCAGCAGAGCGACCCCGTCGAGCGGGTGCTCCAGCAAGACCTCGGACATGGCTTCCTCGCTATTTAATTTCGCTGTGCGAAACTATATTTCGCTGTATTGACAGCCTCACCCTAATTCTGCGAGGATCAATTGGCAATCGCTTTTTCGCGAAGAAAAACGGCGAGAAAAATAACGGGAGATGTCCATGGCCGGCATCGGCGATGTTGTTGATTCCGATGAGGAAGAATCGAAGGATCGCATGTTTGTCACCGCGCTTGCGCGGGGACTTGATGTCCTTAGGTCTTTCACGTCGGGAGAGGCTTTGCTTGGAAATCAGGAAATTTCTAAGCGGACTGGACTTCCGAAGCCGACTGTTTGTCGGATGACCCACACGCTGACAAAACTTGGATACCTGCGTTTCAACAGCCGGCTGGAGAAGTATCAACTGGGCACGGCGGTGCTGTCCCTTGGATATTCCGCGCTCGCCGGCATGGATATCCGTCAGATTGCGCGTCCGTTCATGCAGGAGATGGCCAACGCCACCAATGCGTCGGTGTCACTGGGCAGCCGCGACCGCACGTCGATGATTTACGTGGAGAGCTGCCGTGGTCAGGGGCCGGTGACGCTTCGTCTCGACGTCGGCTCACGCATTCCCCTCGCCACCACCGCCATGGGGCGGGCCTATCTCGCCACCATTGCCGAAGAAGAACGCTCTGCGCTGATGGACGAACTGAAGGCTCGCCATGCCGAGGATTGGCCGGCCATCAGCCGCGGCATCGAGCAGGCGCTCAAGGACTACGCAGATTTCGGCTTCACCATGTCCACGGGCGAATGGCAGCCGGAAATCCATGCGGTCGGCCGGGCGATCGCTCTTCCCGACAACGGTGGAATCCTGGCTTTCAACTGCGGCGGTGCGGCCTTCCTCATGCCCCGCGACAAGCTCGAATCCGATTACGGACCACAACTGCTCGAAACGGTGCGGCGCGTCGAAGCCGCGCTGTCGAGACCATAACAAATCCCGAGGAGCCCCAAGAAGATGATCAGAGATCAGGAAACCCTGAACCAGTTGCTGGCGACCGTTTCGCGTTTCGTGCGCGAGCGGCTGGTGCCCAACGAGGAACGCATCGCCGAGGAGGACCGTGTTCCCGACGATATCGTCCGCGACATGCGTGAACTGGGGCTGTTCGGCCTGTCCCTGCCGGAGGAATACGGCGGTCTCGGGCTGACCATGGAGGAGGAAGTCAGCGTCGCCTTCGAACTCGGCCAGACCTCACCGGCTTTTCGTTCGCTGATGGGCACCAACAACGGCATCGGCGGGCAGGGAATCGTCATCGATGGAACGCAGGAACAGAAGGATAAGTGGCTGCCCAAGCTGGCCAGCGGCGAGATCATCGGTTCGTTCGCGTTGACCGAACCCAATGCCGGCTCGGATGCGGCGTCGTTGCGGAGTTCCGCCCGGCGGGATGGCGATCACTACGTTCTGAACGGTACCAAGCGGTTCATTACCAATGCCCCCCACGCCCACATCTACACGGTGATGGCGCGGACCAATCCCGAGGACAAGGGGGCCGGCGGCATCTCCGCCTTCATTGTCGAGCGCGGCACGCCCGGCCTGTCGCTGGGCAAGATCGACAAGAAGATGGGCCAGAAAGGCAGCCATACCTGCGACGTCATCTTCGAGGACTGCCGGGTGCCGGCCGCCAACATCATTGGCGGCAAGGAAGGGCAGGGCTTCAAGACCGCCATGAAGGTGCTTGATCGTGGCCGCCTGCACATCGCCGCCGTCTGCGTCGGCGTGGCCGAGCGCCTGATCCGCGAATCGGTGAAGTATGCCAGCGAGCGCGTTCAGTTCGGCAAGCCCATCGCCGAGTTCCAATTGATCCAGGCCATGCTGGCGGACAGTCGGAGCGAGGCTTATGCGGCGCGTTCCATGGTGCAGGACGCCGCGCGGCGCAAGGATGCCGGTGAGAACGTCTCGACCGAGGCCGCGTGCTGCAAGCTGTTCGCTTCTGAGATGGTCGGGCGCGTGGCCGACCGCGCGGTGCAAATTCACGGCGGCGCCGGCTATATCGCGGAATACTGCGTGGAACGTTTCTATCGTGACGTCCGTCTGTTCCGCATCTACGAGGGCACCTCCCAGATCCAGCAACTGGTGATCGCCAGGAACATGCTGCGGGAGTCGGCCTGATGGTTCCAGTCGAAGACCTCCTGGCGGGGTTGCCGGCTCGGATCAGCCATCTGCTGTGGCGGCGGGAGGAGCGGAGCCCCGAAGCTCCCGCTCTGTGCCATGGCAGCTTGGTCTGGTCCTTCCGCCAACTCGCGGATGCCGTGCGCGAAACCCGCGCACTGCTGGTCGAACTCGGGTTTCGCCCGGGCGATCGGTTGATGGTGGTCAACGAGAACTGCCTGGCCCTGTGCGTGCTGATCCTCGCCGCAGCGGACCTGGATGTATGGGTGGCGATCATCAATGCTCGCCTGTCCGCCCGCGAGGTCGACACCATCCGTGACCATTGCGGCGCCCGCCGGGTGTTCTACACCGCCGAGGTTTCACGCGATGCCGCCGGGCATGCCGAACGTCATCGGGCGCAGGTCCAGTCCTTGCCCCATCTCGGCCGGATTGCCATAGGGACGCTGAACGAAGGCGCCGTGCCGGAGCCGGTGGAATCTTCGGGGGCGGATCAGGTAGCTGCGCTGATCTACACCTCGGGCACCACCGGCACGCCCAAGGGGGTCATGCTGACCCACCGCAACATCATGTTCATCGGCGCGGTGTCCAGTGGCATCCGGGGCCTGGCGCCGGACGACCGCGTCTATGGCGTGCTGCCCATGTCCCATGTCTATGGCCTGTCCTCGGTGTTCGTCGGGACGCTGTACGCTGGCGCCTGTCTGCATGTGGTCGCCAAATTTTCGCCGGACACCGTGTTGGCCGACCTGCGCTCGGGCATCACCGTGCTGCAGGGTGTGCCGGCCATGTTCGCGAAGCTGCTGGAACATGTGAAGGCGGCCGGCGCCAGAGTCGAGGCGCCTAGCCTTCGGTTGATCGCCGGCGGCGGCTCACCTCTCGATCCGGTCATCAAGGCCGAAACGGAGGCCTTGTTCGGATTACCTTTGCATAACGGCTACGGGCTGACCGAGGCATCTCCGACCATTGCCCAGACCCGTCTGCATCAGCCGCGCAAGGACTGCTCGGTGGGACTGGTGATGCCGGGGGTGGAAATCCGCATTCTCGGGCAGGATTCCCGGTCGGTGCCGCAGGGCGAGGTCGGCGAATTGTGGGCGCGCGGTCCCGGGATCATGAAGGGGTACTACCGCGCACCGGAGATGACCGTTCGGGTGATCGATGCCGAAGGTTGGCTGAACACCGGAGATTTCGCGCGGGAGGGGGCGGATGGAAGCCTCTTCATCGTCGGCCGTTCCAAGGAACTGATCATCCGTTCAGGCTTCAACGTCTATCCGAACGAGGTCGAAGCCGTTCTCAATGCTTTTCCTGGCATCACCCAATCCGCAGTCGTCGGCCGTCCCGCCGCCGAAGGCAACGAAGAGGTGGTTGCATTCGTCCAAGCTGCCCCGGGAGCGATCATCGATTCCCAGGAGCTATCCAGTTTCGTGACAGCTCAATTAGCTCCCTACAAACGACCCGCAGAGATCGTGGTGATGGAGCATCTGCCGGCCGGCGCGACCGGAAAAATACTAAAGAACAGACTGGCGGAGATGGCACGCCAGCACATCGTCCAAGACATGACAAAATAATCGAATGAGGAGGAAACATGTCCAAGATCCAGAAAGCCTCAGCGATTGCGCTGGCTCTCGTCCTGTCCTTTTCCAGCGCCTATGCGGCTGAACTCAAGATCGGCTCCGAGGTGCCGCTGACCGGCAACCTTGCTCGAGTCGGCACTGCCATGAATGAAGGCATCCAGGTGGCAGCTGAGATGTTCAACAAGCAGAACGGCAAGCATACCGTCAAGATCGTGACGATGGATGATGAATCCTCGCCCGCCAAAGCGGTGGCGGCGGTGGAGAAGCTGGCTGCGGACGGGGTGGTCGCCTTCACGGGGGGCTACGGCTCCAACATCATCGGTCCGGCGTCGGAAGCGGCGGAAAAACTGGGCAAGGTCTATGTCACCTCCGGTGGCGTCGCCACCGAACTGACCAAGCGCGGCCTCAAGAACTTCTTCCGAATCAATAATTCCGCGGGCTATGCGCGGGCGCTCGAGGGGCTGTACAGCGACCTCGGCATCAAGTCCGTCTCGGTCATCTATTCCACCAAGGAGGCCACCGACGAAGTGGCCAAGATGATCGAGAAGGATTGGCTCGCCAAGGGGATGAAGGTCACCCTTCACCCGTTCGATCCGTCAATCACGGATTTCAAGCCCATCGTTCACAAAATCAAGCTGCAGGATCGTCCCGAAGCCATCGCCATGATCGGCTACGAAAACGACTACGTCGGCGTCCTGCGGGCCGCCAAGGTGCTGAAACCCGAAATCAAAATCATTTCGGGCGTGTGGTCGTTGGCAACCGCGAAAATGTGGCAGGAGTTTCCGGACCTGATGGAAGGTGTGTGCGGTACCTCGACCCTGTCCTACCCGGCGGAATTCACCACGCCTGAAGCCAAGGAATTCGCCGAAACCTACCAAAGGATGTTCAACAAAGCTCCGGACTACCTTGGGATATTCGGCTATGTGCAGTCGAAGCTGCTGTTCGAGGCGGTGGCCCGCGCCCAGGACACCGGCACCATCGACAAGGGGGCGTCGCCGAGGAGCTCCGCAAGGCCAACACCATGACCATCATGGGCAAGGTTCGTTTCGACGAAACCGGCGACAATGCCGAATTCAGCCATCGGATAGGACAGCATCAGAACGGCAAGATCGTCCTGGTCTGGCCGGCGGATGCCGCCACCGGGAGGATGAACTTCCCTGCGGTGCCCTGGTGACCCGTTGAGATGGGGGACGCCCCGCGTCCCCTTTCCCAAACACCAGCCCATGGCGGTGATGCAATGTTCGAATTACTTGCGCAATCCTCATTTTCCGGGGTGTTGGCGGGAGCTTATTACGCCTTGATCGCCCTGGGCCTTGCCCTGGTGTTCGGCACCATGCGGGTGATCAATCTGGCGCATGGCGAGTTGGTGCTCCTGGCGGGATATGTCGCCTATGCCGCTGAGTCTCGGCTCGGCCTCGATCCCCTTGCCTCCGTGCCCTTGGCCGTCGTCGTCGTCGGTCTGACCAGCGTGGCCGTCTATGCCCTGCTCAGCCGCATCAGGAAGGATCGCGAACTCAACTCGCTGATCCTGACCTTCGGCATCGGTGTCATCATGACCAATGCGATCCTGATGATCTGGTCGGCCGATATCCATTCGACCACGGTCCCGTGGTATCACGACGCCACCATCCTGGCCGACACCCTGTTCGCCATGCAGGCCGAACTGCTGTTTGCCGTGTTCGGCATCGTCCTGGTGGCGGGCGTCTGGTGGTGGTTGGAGAAAACTTGGTATGGCCGTGCCCTCCGGGCGGTGGCCTCCAACCGCGACGCAGCCAAGCTGATGGGCATCAACCCGCAGATGACCGAAGTGCTGTCCTTCTCCGTGGCCGGCCTGCTGGCCACCGTAGCCGGTATTGCCATCTTCACCGGCAAGGTTATCCAGCCCTCGCTCGGCCATCACCTGACCATCAAGGCTTTCATCATCACCGTATTGGCGGGCATGGGTTCGGTTCCTGGCGTGCTGCTTGGAGCTCTGTTGCTGGGCATTGTCGAGAGTCTAACCGTCACCTTGGCTTCGTCTGCGCTTCAGGAACTGGCCGGCATGGTGTTGTTCCTGGTCGTCTTGCTGATCATGCCATCCGGCCTGTTCGGCCGGGCCAGGAGGCGCGGATGAAGACCGCACGTACTCTGGCGTTGCTGGCGCTGTGCTACGTCGTTGTGCCGCTGGCGCTGGGCGACAACCACTACGTCATCAGCCTGATTGTCGCGGCCTTGACGATCGGCGGCATCGCGCTGGCTTGGGCCATGCTGGGCAATCTGGGAGGCATGGTCAGTTTCGGCCATGCCGCCTTCTTCGGGGTCGGTTCCTATGCTTCGGCATTGCTGAGCATGAAGGCCGGGTGGCCCATCTTTCCCGCCATGATCGCGGCCGGCGTGGCCGCCTCGGTGGCTTCAATCGCCACCATGCCGGCACTGCGCTTGCGCGGTCCCTATTTCGCCTTGGCGATCCTGGCTTATGCCGAAATCTTCCGTATCCTGGCCACGGAACTTAAGTGGCTCACCGGTGGCGCTGCCGGCATCCTGTCCATTCCGCGTCTGCCGGTAATATTCGGGGTCGATTTCGGCACCAAGGTTGGCGGCTACTTCGTGGTGGTGACACTGGTGCTGGCGACCGTCGGCGTTTATCACCTGATCCGCCGCAGTCCGCAAGGCCTGGCGCTGAAGGCCATGCACGACAGCGAGGACGCCACCCGTGTGGTGGGTGTCAACGCCACCATGCTGAAGGCGCTGATGCTGTTGGTTTCGGCCTTCTTCACGGGCCTGATGGGAGCGTTCAACGCCCATTACATCAACTTCTTGGAACCCGACTACGCCTTTGCAGGACAATGGACCACCCTGGCCATCGTTTCAGCCATCTTTGGCGGCTATCGCACCCTTTATGGTCCCCTCGTTGGTGCGGTGATGGTCTATCTGGTGGACCAGTTGGTGTTCAAGCCGATCCTGCCGCAAGGCCATCAGCTCATCCTCGGCGCATTGCTGGGCGCCATGGTGCTGTTCAGTCCGGGTGGGTTGATGCCGTGGCTGATGGCTTGGCCCAAGAAGCGGATCAGGAAGGAGGTCGCCCATGCTCAGGCTTGACGGAATTACCGTAGCGTTCGGTGGGCTGGTGGCCGTTTCCGATGTCACCTTTACCATGGGCGAGGGCGATATTCTGGGCCTGGTCGGTCCCAATGGAGCTGGCAAGACCACGCTGTTCAACACAATTTCCGGCCTGGTCCGCCCCAATCAGGGAAAGGCGGCCTTTCTGGGGCATGACCTGGCCGGAATGCCGACCCACGTCCGCGCCCGCGTCGGCATCGGCCGCGCGTTCCAGGTGCCGCAGCCCATGCACGAACTGACCGTGCGTGAGAACTTGCTGGTTGCCCAACGTTTTGCCACCGGCCGGATCGACCCCCAGCGCATCGACGAGATTCTCGATCTTGTCAACCTCGGTCATAAGGCCGAAGCCGAGGCCGCGACCTCGCTGGCTTTGACGGAGCAGAAGGCGCTGGAAGTCGGCAAGGCGCTGGCGACGTCGCCGAAGCTGCTGATGCTGGACGAGGTGCTGGCAGGGTTGGAGACCGCCGGCAAGCGTGCCTTCATGCAGACACTGGAGGCTGCACGCCGGCGTTTCAATCTGGCCATGCTGATCATCGAGCACGATATCGAGACGATTTCGCGCCTGTGTCCCCGTGTGCTGGTCCTCAATTTCGGGCGCCTGATCGCCGATGGCACGCCCGACACCGTGTTCAACGACCCCGAAGTCATCAGGAGCTATACCGGTGGCGAAGCTGCTTGAAATCGACAATCTGCGCGCCGGTTATGGCTCGATCAACGTCCTGTGGGATCTCTCGCTGACCATTGAAGAGGGGCGTCTGACCTGTATCGTCGGCCCCAACGGTGGCGGCAAGACGACCTTGCTGCGGGCGATCATGGGGCTGATTCCGGTCGCTTCGGGCCAGGTCCGGTTCCAAGGACTGGAGCGGACCAACGAGAAGACCTGGGTCATGGTGCGCGACGGCGTCACCCTGATCCCAGAAGGCCGCATGATCTTTCGCGACATGACCGTCGAAGACAACCTGCTGATCGGCGGCTTCCCGGCGCGCTGCCGGCCTCGCGCCAAGGCCAATCTGGGCATGGTCTACGACATGTTTCCCCGCCTTCGGGAGCGTCGCGATCAACTGGCCAGTTCGCTGTCGGGCGGCGAGGCACAGATGCTGGCGATGGGACGTGGCCTGATGGAAGAGCCGAAGCTCATCCTGGTCGACGAGCCTTCGCTCGGCCTCGCCCCGGTCATCGTCGATGAAGTGATGGCGATCCTTGACCGGCTGCGCCGGGAGGGGAAGACCATTGTCCTGGTCGAGCAGAACACGAACAAGGCTCTCGCCATCGCCGATCACGTCTACCTGGTGCGTGGAGGCAAGGTGGTGATGTCGGACACGGCCACGGAGGTGGATGTCGACCGTCTGCATCACCTTTACTTCGCACGGGATGCCGTCAATGCCGAACCGATGGCTTGAAGGGGAGTTGCCGTCCGGGTTTCAGGACCTGCTGGGCTACCGCCTAGTGGAATGGCGCGAGGACGAAGCCGTCCTCGACCTCCTCTTGGACCATCGGCACCTTAATCGGGCCGGTGTGGTCCATGGCGGCGTCCTGTCCACACTGATCGATACCGCGTGCGGGTTCGCGGCCACCTGGTGCCCTTTCGAGGGGCGGGTGCGCCGGGTGGTGACGTTGTCCTTGACCACCAGCTTCACCGGCCAGGCTCGCCATGGCGTCATCGTCGCCCGGGCGCGGAAACGGGCCGGCGGCAGCAAGGTGGTCTTCTGCGCGGCCGAGGTAACCGACGCGGACGGAAAACTGCTTGCCATGGGCGAAGGCACCTTCCGCTACCGCTCGGGCAGCGAGTCTCCGGAAGGTGTGCCGCTGTGATCCCCGCGACCCGGATTTCCGAGCTGTTCGGTACCCAACTTCCGATTCTGGCCGGCGGACTCCAATGGCTTTCGACACCGGAATACGTGGCCGCTGCCGGCCGTGCCGGCATCATCGGCTTCCTGAGCGCCGCCAGTTACGAGGACGGCGCGTCCTTGCGCGACGCCATCCGCCGGTGTCGCGACTTGTGTGGCGAGGTCTCCTTTGGGGTCAACATCTCCATGCTGCCCAAGCTGGTGGAGGGCGACCGCACCCAGGCCGTCGTCGATGTGGTCGCTACGGAGGGGGTGGCCTATGTCGAGACTTCCGGCCGCAATCCCGCCCCGTACCTGCCCAGGCTGAGGGCGGCGGGGTGCAAAGTGGTCCACAAGGTACCGACGGTCAGGCACGCCCTTGCGGCACAGGCTGCGGGCGTGGACGCGGTGGCTGTGGTCGGGGCCGAATGCGGCGGCCATCCCGGCATGGAGATGGTGGGAACCTTTGTGCAGGCGGCCGTCGCCGCCCGCCGGCTTGATATCCCCCTGGCGGTCGGCGGCGGCGTCGGTACCGGCGCCCACATCGTCGCCGCCCTGGCGTTGGGCGCCGACGGCGTGGTGGTCGGCACTCGTTTCCTGGTGGCCGAGGAAATTTGGGCCCATGCCGATTACAAACGCCGGCTGATCACGGCCGAGGCAACCGACACCACCCTGATTTTGCAGTCGTTGCGCAACACCGCCCGCGTGCTGCGCAACGCCACGACGGAAGCCATCCAGACGCTGGAGGAGCAGGGGCTGGGCTGGACGATCTGATGCCGCACATCGCCGGCAAAGTAGGACGGACGGCCTATCAAGGCGGTGACTGGTCGCGCGGCGTCCTGTCGGTCGGCCAGGCAGTGGCCTTTGCCGATGCCGTCGAGCCGCTGGCGGCCATCATCGACCGCTTCAAGGTGGAAGCGGCAGCGGCCATGGCGCGGCTGCTGCCGGCGGGGGACGTGCGGTGAACCGGCGCGGTCGCGCCAGTGCGCTCATCCTGCTGGGGATGATCGCCTGTGTCCTCGCCGACGCATTGGCCGGTGTCAGCGTCTTCCGCATGGCGGCTCGTGTTCTGCTGGTGGCCTTTCTTGCCGTCGAGTGGGGACGCATGGCCGCCAACGCGCGGATAATGGTGGCAATTGCCGTACTGGCGACGGCGGCGGCCTCTACGGTGATCGCCGAACCGCTGCGGGCGGTGGAAGAGGCGCTGGATGCCGGGGCGTTCTTCGCCACCTTCTTCGCCAATCAGTTCTTCCTGCGCGAGGCGGCGCGAACCTCGCCGCTGGTGCACCGTTGCTCGGCCTTCTTCGTCAATCAGGCGCCGCCCAAGCGCTACGTCCTGCTGACGCTGGGTGGCTATCTGTTCGGCATCATCCTCAGCCTTGGCGTGCTCAGCCTGTTGGGGATCATGATCACGCGGCGGAATTCCCTGACGGCGGCCGGTGGCATCCGGACGGTGCGCGAACTTCGCGAGCGCCGCATGATCCTGCCGCTGTTGCGGGGCTTCTCGGTCACGACGCTGGCATCGCCGCTGTCCATTTCCATGGCCCTCATGCTCAATGTGCTGCCGGGCCTGCACTGGACCGCGATCCTGCCGCTGGGCGTCGCTACCGGCGCCCTGCTGCTCGGCCTGGGTTGGATGCAGGACCGGATGCGGCCGCCTTGTCCTCCCGGCTCCGTCGTTCCGCTGCCGGAAGTCGGACGCGACACGCCTGCCCTGCTCGGCGTCGTTGCCCTCGTGCTGCTGGTGTTTGCCCTGGCGGTGGCTGTGGAGCATATCGCCGCCATCCCGTTGAGCCGGGCCATCCTGGTGTCGTTGCCGCTGGTCGGGGTGGGCTGGCTGGCGGCGCAATACCTGGATTATGGGGCCAGGACCGGCAGTCTGCTGATTGGGCGGCGTATCGTCCGCAATGCCGCCAAGACCTTCCCCAACTATCGCACCGAAATCGCCATCCTGTCCTCGGCAGGCTTCATCGGTACGCTGTTCTCTGCCCTGGTGCCTTCCGACTGGCTCGGGACTGTCCTGTCCTCCTCGCTGCTGCCGCCGGCACTGCTGCCGATCCTGGCTGTTCTGATGGTGGTGGTTCCTGCCCTGGCGGGAGTAAACCCCATCGTCTCGGTGACCATCCTGGCCTCGGGGCTTGCGGCTTCCCCCAACCTGGCGGTGTCGCCCGAGGTGCTGGCCGTCTCGTTGATGGCAGGCTGGTGCATGGCGATCAATTCCTCGGCCTTGACCGCCTCGTCCATGCTGCTGGGCGAACTGATCGGCCGACCGGCCGAAACCATCGTGTTGCGCTGGAACGGCCCGTTCACCGTGGCGGCCCTTGGCCTGCTCGGCCTCTGGCTGGCGGGCCTTTCCGTCCTAATGAGATGATTGATGCGTGGAGAAATTCAGATGCAGGCCCTCGACGACATTTTCGTCCTTGACCTCAGCCGTGTCCTGGCGGGCCCGTGGGCGACGCAGATCCTTGCCGATCTCGGTGCCGACGTGGTCAAGGTGGAGAGACCGGACACCGGGGACGACACCCGGGGCTGGGGACCACCTTTTCTTCGCGATCCGGTCAGCGGTGAGGCGGGGGACGCCTCCTATTATCTGTGCGCCAATCGGGGCAAGCGCTCGATTGCTGTGGACCTCGCCACGGCCGAGGGCCAGGACGTCATCCGCCGGCTTGCCGCCCAGGCCGACGTCCTGGTCGAAAACTACAAGGTCGGCGGCCTGAAGAAATATGGTCTCGACTATGAAAGCCTGCGGCAGATCAATCCCCGGCTGATTTACTGCTCTATCACCGGATTCGGCCAGACCGGCCCCTATGCACCCCGGGCCGGCTATGACTTCATGATCCAGGCCATGGGCGGCATGATGAGCGTGACCGGTGAACGCGACGACCTGCCTGGCGGCGGGCCGCAGAAGGCGGGGGTGGCTTTCGCCGATTTGGTCACCGGGCTTTATGCCACCATCGGCATCCTGGCAGCTCTTAACCAGCGCCACCGCTCGGGCCGCGGTCAATATATCGACATCGCCCTGCTGGATACCCAGGTCGCGGCTTTATCCAATCATGCCATGTATTATTTCATTTCGGGCCAAGTGCCGCAGCGTGTGGGCAATGGGCACGCCACCATCGTTCCTTACCAAAGCTTTCCTACCGCCGACGGATATCTCATCATTGCGGTCGGCAACGATGGGCAATTCCGCAAATTGGCGGAGGAATTAGGCCGCCCGGATTGGGCCAGCGACCAACGTTTCGCGACCAACGCCGCTCGCGTCGTCAACCGGACGACATTGCTGCCACTGATCGAGGCTGAGACCCGCAAATGGGCCACCGATAAGCTGCTGGCAGTGTTGGAACACCGCCATGTGCCCTGCGGCCCGATCAACACCATCGATAAGGTTTTTGCCGATCCGCATGTTGTGGCTCGCGCGCTGAAGCAGGAGGTGCCGCACACCACTCAGGGACACATCCTCACTGTGGCCAGTCCGTTGCGTCTGTCGGATTCACCTGTGTCCTATCACCGTGGTCCCCCTTTGCTTGGTGAGCACACTGAGGGAGGTGCTTGAGGAAAAACTCAAGATAGTTTCGAAAGATTCCTGCGTGAGTTTATAGTTTTACCTGTTCCCTCGGCTGCCGGCATCAGTAGTTGCGTCACTTCTCTCTGTCTGAAGTGGGCGGTGCCGATAATGCCTCGGCATCACAGCCCAGTCAGACACGGACCAACTGGGCGGTGCCGGGATTATCTTCCAGAATCGTCAGCACGCATGCCGTCCTTTCCTTGCCACCGCAAAGGGAAAGGCAAAGCGGAAATCTGCGCATCGTCTGCTCCGATCTGGACCGCCGGACACTGCCGCTTCATGAAGCAGCGGAATAGGGCCATGGCCGTGCGCCATCAATGATGGCGGCAAAATGCGGGATGATGTGCTCATGCTTTCGCCAATTTTAATTAAACTTCCAAGTGATTATTCATTATGCCAACGGGATGCGAAATGCCAAATCCGTGTTGGCGGGATGACAGTCTCATTGTGCGTGCTGTCTGCGGATCGGAAGATTGTTGTTACGAGTGAGCATGTTGTTGTCGGGATGCATGTGAGTCCCACCGTACTGTTGAATTGGGGACAACCCTCCCACAGAATCCGGTCCCGGCGCGTTCGCCGAGGTATGGTTCACGTTATCGGCGCCAATATGCCCGTTTGGCTGCGTTTGAGCGGACCCGCCGATATTTTAGTAGTCTCTCTCAATACAAGTATGATTGCTGAAACTTCGGTCAAAAATGGAAACGTGGCGGGAAGCATAGGGGTGGCGGTTGCGGTGACTGACTGGAAAATTCGTCACCTGCTCGGCCTGTTCGAGCGCGAATTGTTGGATGGTGGCGGCAGTGACCTCTACTTGGAAAGCTTGGGGACGGCGCTGGCCGTTCATTTGCTTCGCCACTACCGCCAACCGCCCCGTGCTTCCGCTCTGGTCCGAGGAGGGATTGCTCCTACTCGTCTTCGCCGGGTGCTGGAATATGTGGACGCGCACTTGGCCGAGAATGTTCCGCTGGCTGACCTTGCCACTCTCTCGGGTCTTGCCTTTCACCATTTTGCCCATGCTTTCAAAGACAGCATGGGAGTGTCGCCGCATCGCTTCCTCATAGAGAGACGGATTGCCCGATCGAAATCGCTGCTCGCTACTTCGCATCTGTCCGTGGCTGAAATCGCTTTGATGCTCGGCTTTACCGACCAAAGCCATTTCACCGAGCATTTCCGCCGCTTGACCGGTACGACTCCAGCACGATATCGCCGCAATCTATGAGACCTTACTGCCTAGGAGCGATGACCAATTCACGATGAGCATGAACTTCCAAAGGACCTGCATTTGCAGTAGCGATTCTGCCTATATCTTGTCGCCTAAAGGTAGTTGATTTCGCAAGAATGTCCCAGGATGGGCAAAATCGCCATGGTGGCTGGGAAACTGGCTTGTCTACGGTGGATGACAATCTGGCGTGGGTCTGGCGGAACAGCTGGGGTTTTAGCCTATTGTACCTGTCTCCTGCCACTGCGCCGGACGCCTCCAGGTGAGAGGGGGATAGTTATGGCAGACGAAACTACCGACCCCGCTGCAGCCCAGTTTCATGGCTGGCAAGATTCGGATGCCTATGGATGGCTGACGGACCTGCCGCGCCTGGGCTGGGCGTGGGAGTTCCTGCGGCGCGATCCCGAGTACCGCTCGGCATGGTGTCGGGGAGGGATCGAGCCAATCCGTTGGGCCCTCTGTCACTTTCGTCCCGCCCGCGCACGATGCCCGTTCCGCCAAACTGTTCTGGCGGCCGGAAGATTGCCGCGCCGTGCTGACCGTTTCCTCCACCGGCTGGGAGGATATTGGTGTCCGCTCCCCGTGCCGAATGCTCTCCGGCCGCACCGCTGACGGCCGCCGCCAGCTTCTCTTCGCCGAGGAGGGGCGCTTCCTTCAGCTCGACCTGATCGGCGGGACTGCCGCTTTTCCTTCGCCGCCGCTGAGCATTCCGCTCTCGGCGACAATCTCCTCCGAGCAATGGCACGGACTTCGTCAGGTGGCCGACCTGCTCGCCCATGGCCGCCTGCGTCCGTCGCTGCATCCGCCGCCCGGCTGTGCCCGTCGTCTCACTTTTGTTCTACGGGCGCTGGACGGTCACTTGGCCGGGGCATCTCACCGGCAGATCGCCATCGCTCTGTGGGGCGAGCGCCGGGTCGCCGAGGAATGGAGCGACCCCCGCCGCAACCTGCGTGACCTGGTCCGCCGCGCGGTGCACCGGGGCTGCCGGCTCATGGCCGGCGGTTATCGTCGCTTCTTACGGTAGAGGTTGGCTCTTAGTGTTCCTGGTCAGCAGGTGGCGGTAGCCCGTCCGCGTCATCCACCGCGCCCGCGCCAAGTGGGTTTCGTGGGCGCGCCACGCCCGGTCCGGTTCCCGGTCGGGATCGATGTCCAGCACGATGCGCGCCACCTCGCGCCAGTCGGCGCCCTCCGCCGCCGCGTCGAGCAGGCGGAGATAATGGATGAGGTGCAGCTCGTCATAGGCGGTCAGCGCGTCGCCGCTCGGCGCCTCGTCGGCTACCGGGGCATGCCTGTCGGGTGTGGGCATCGGCCTCTCCCCTGATACGGAATCGCTCCCAGCGTCGCAGAGGCGACGACGCCCCGCAACCCTGTCTGTCGTCCTGCTGCTGCCATCGCGCCCTCCGGGCGCGATGCGGTTGTTGGTGATTTCCCCTCGGTCGCGGGGCGGGCGGCGCTCCCTTTTAGGCCCGCCGTGCCCGGCCGCAACCCTGCGCTGCGCTCCGGGTCCTCCATTGCATTGCGGCCCTGTCGGGTGCGCCCGGCCCGTTTCGGCGGGCCTGTCCGGTCGCGTTTCGCCGCCCACCCCGCTTTCCGGGGAAAGGGCGCGAGCTTCGACGAGCGGAGGACCAGCGCATGTCCAGACTTGCCTACCAGCCTGCGGGCGGACACAAAGCGGGGGCCGGTGGTCCCAGCCTGTACCAGGAGGTTACCGACCGCATCATCGCGGAGTTGGAGCAGGGCCGGGTGCCCTGGGTCCAGCCCTGGGGCCGGGCCAGGACCGGCCCCGGCCTGCCCGAGAATGCCGTCACCGGGCGGCGCTATTCCGGGGTTAATATCCTCATCCTATGGGGCGCGGTCATCGCCGGGGGCTTTTCCGGCCAGCGCTGGCTGACCTTCCGTCAGGCCCTGTCCCTCGGCGGCTGCGTGCGCAAGGGCGCCCACGGCACCACCATCTGCTACGCCGACCGCTTCATCCCCAAGGCCGAAGCCGAGCGGGTCGCCAGGGAGGGCGGCACCCCGGACGCCGTGCCCTTCCTCAAGCGCTTCACCGTGTTCAACGCCGACCAGTGCGAGGGCCTGCCCGAGATCGATGCGGGCGAGCCGCTGCCCGAGCGGCAGGTCGTTCCCCAGGCCGAAGCGCTGATCCGGGCCACCGGTGCCGATTTCCGCATCGGCGGCGAGCGCGCCTTCTACAGCCCGGACGGCGACTTCATCCAGGTGCCGCCGCAGCCCGCCTTCTTCGACCAGATCAACTATTACCGCACCTGTTTCCACGAACTCGGCCACTGGACCGGACACCGCGCGCGGCTGGCCCGCGACCTGTCAGGGCGCTATGGCACCTCGTCCTATGCCCGCGAGGAATTGTGCGCGGAACTGGCCTCGGCCTTCGTCTGCGCCGGGCTGGGGGTGGCCCCCACCGTGCGCCATGCCGATTACATCGGCTCGTGGCTTGAGGTACTGCGCGAGGACAACCGCGCCATCTTCCGCGCCGCCAGCCTCGCCAGCAAGGCCGCCGATTTCCTGCTCGACTTCGACTTCTCGACCTTGGAGGACACGCCATGATCCTCGTCCCCGACGACATCCGCGCCCGGCTGCTCGCCAATGGCGGCGGTCAGGGCGGCCCCGATCCCGTGCCGGTGGTCAAGCTGTTCGACCCCTGCGGCGCGGCGACATGGCTGCTCACCGAGATGATGCCCGACGATCCCGACATCCTGTTCGGCCTGTGCGACCTGGGTCTCGGTTGTCCGGAACTCGGCACCGTCAGCCTGTCCGAACTGGAACAGGTGAAGGGCCTGCTCGGCCTCGGCATCGAACGCGACCTGTATTTCGCCCCGCGCTACCCGCTCTCGGTCTATGCCGAGGCGGCGCGCCGGGCAGGCGGCATCACCGAACTTTCTCCCTTGCTGGCCCAGGCCGCCGCCGCCCTCGGCCAGCCCATCCAGGAGTGATCGCCATGGACCTGACCCATATCGACCTTGCCAAGCTGTCCGTGTCGCCCGCCAACATGCGTCACGGCAGGAAACAGCCCGACCTCTCCGACATCCTGCCCAGCATCCGCGCGCGCGGCATCCTGGTGCCGCTGCTGGTCCGTCCCAACGGCAGCCCGGAGACTTACGAGATCGTGGCCGGGCGGCGGCGCTATTTCGCCGCCCGCACCCTCGCCGAGGAAACCGGCGGCAGCGAGCCGCTGCCCTGCGCCGTCATGGCGCCGGGCGACGACGCGGCGGCGCTGGAAGCCTCGCTGATCGAGAACCTCGCCCGCCTCGACCCCGACGAGGTGACCCAATGGGAAACCTTCGTTCGCCTGATCCGCGAGGGCCGCTCGGTGGCTGACCTGTCTGCCACCTTCGGCATGACCGAGATCATGGTGAAGCGCCGCCTCGCCCTCGGCAATCTGCTGCCGAAAATCCGCGACACCTACCGCAAGGGCGACATCGACGCCGACACCGTGCGCCACTTGACGCTCGCCACCAAGGCCCGCCAGAAGGACTGGCTGGCCCTCTTCAACGATCCCCTGACACACGCCCCGCGCGGCCATCAACTGAAGCAATGGCTGTTCGGCGGGCAGTTCGTCGCCACCACCGTGGCACTGTTCCCGCTCGAGGATTATTCCGGCGAGATCGTCGCCGATCTGTTCGGCGAGCACAGCTATTTCGCCGACGTGGACCTGTTCTGGTCGTTGCAGAACGCCGCCGTCGCCGCCAAGCGGGACGCCTATCTCGCCGCCGGGTGGGGGGCGGTGGAGGTGCTGGAACCGGGGCAGAGTTTCCATTCCTGGGAATACGAGAAGACCCCCCGCAAGAAGGGCGGCAAGGTGTTCATCACCGTGTCGCACCGGGGCGAGGTCGAGACGCATGAAGGCTTCCTCACCACCAGGGAGGCCCGCCGCGCCCGTGACGCCGAGGCCGACCCGGAGGCCGCCACCGTCGCCAAGCCCGCCCGGCCCGAGGTGACCAGCACCCTGCAAAGCTATATCGACCTGCACCGCCATGCCGCCGTGCGCTTGGCCCTTCTCGACCATCCCGGCGTGGCGCTGCGTCTGATGGTCGCCCACGCCATCGCCGGGTCGGGGCTGTGGAGCGTCCATCCCGAGCCGCAGCGGGCGGGCAGCGAGATGGTTGCCGCCAGCCTCGCCGCCAGTCCTTTGGAGGCGGCGTTCGACGCCCGGCGCAGCGAGGTGCTGGCCCTGCTCGACTTCTCCCAGGAGGAGAGCACGGTGGCGGGCGGCCATCGCGGTGATACGTCCTCGCTATTCCTGCGTCTGCTGGGGATGCCCGACGAGGACGTGTTCCGCATCCTCGCTTTGGTCATGGGCGAGACGCTGGAAGCGGGTAGCGCCATGGTCGAGGCGGCGGGCGTCCATCTCAAGGTGGACATGACGCAATCCTGGCAGGCTGACGACGCTTTCTTCGACCTGATCCGCGACAAGGCGGTGATCCACGCTTTGCTGGCCGAGGTGGCGGGCAAGGCGGTGGCCGACGCCAACATCGCCGAGAAGGGCAGGACGCAGAAGCAGATCGTCCGCGACTGCCTAGATGGTGCCAATGGTCGGGCCAAGGTGGAGAACTGGCTGCCCGGCTGGCTGGCCTTCCCGGTGCGTTCCTATACCGAGCGCGGGGGCATCCGCGCTGCCCATCATTGGGCACAGGTGAGCCCGCTTATGGCGGCGGAATAGGCCCGGAAATCCGGCCCCCGCGCGGGTCTGGCGTGGGGGCCGGTGTCCATTTGGGGAGGGGGCTGCTTCGGTTGCCTAAGTCCGAATGTCAACGTCCTATGGGGTTCCCTGTCTGGGGAATTGAGTAAGCATAACCTTGGGATTACTTATGGTCGCGCCTTTATGTCGTTGCTATTCTGATTGCCGCGTCATGGAGGATGTGATGGACGTTACCCAAACTGTTTCCCTCGTTGGTTCTGCAATCAGCGCTACTAGCGGGCTGCTCGATGTATTCAAGACAGCAAGTTCGCTACGCGGCGCGCAATCTGAACAAGTTCAGGCGGCGAAGGAGACGGTGCTTCAAATGAAGGAAGCATTGTATGTGGCGAAGGAAACGATTTTCGCACAAAAAAGATCAGATTGCCGAGTTGCGCGATAGGGTAAAGCAGCTTGAGGCTATGACTGCTCAACGGGAGCAATGCTCTCTTCAGCAGCTTGGTCCTGGAGCGTTTGCGTATATTTCCAAGGAAGTACAGGACGCGGTGAAAAACGGGCCATGGTTCTGCCAACCCTGCTTCGAAAATGGAACACGGTCTGTACTCCAATTTTCAAAACATGATTGGCACTACGATTTATTTGAGTGTCCTCGCTGTAAGGGAGCTATCCATATTCCGAATGGCAGGACGATGGAAATCCGGGTTGCCCCTCGCTCCAATCGATTTGATGGGTTCTGAAATCATCCAGAGGCGGAGTCCTATTGGCGAGTGGGACCGCGCCTGTGGTCTGGGCGGCACTGCCCCGGGAAGATTGCAGTCTCGGCATCCCGGGCCTCGTGGTCAACGCCGGGCATGCCGCTCCTTTCCGTGACCTGCCCGCGCACTCCGGCAGTTCATCCTCCCTATTGCCAGCCCCATAAGCTTGCGTTGATTGCCACCCCGTTGCTCTGATCCGGTCCTTGTCATCGGCATGGAAGGAGGGCAGATGTGGCCTCGGGGGTGCGTCGTTCCCCCGGCTATACGTTGCGGCGGCCTGCTCTTTCCATGTCCTGTTCCGGGGCCATCCCTTGCTCGAAACGCGGACCCTATGGGCGTCGCCGTCTTCGGCGAAACCATCGCGTCCGGGCTTTTTTCCCCGCCACCTGCCGGTGGCTCCTCGCGGCCGCTTCGCTCTCAAAAAGCCCTTCCGCTCCGGTCCTCCGCTGGCGCTGCGGCCGTGCCGGTTCACCGCCTCCGGACGCGCCCATCACGGGCCGCCATCGCAAGGGGATCGGCCCCGGCGACCAGCAGGAGAAAGATCATGCCCGCAATCGGTTACGTCACCCGGCAGAGCAACGGCGGCTTCAAGGGCCAGCTCAAGACCCTCTCCATCCGCGCCGACATCGACGTGGTGCCCAATCAGGCCAAGGCCGCCGACAACCAGCCCGACTTCCGGGTACTGGCCGGCGGCGTCGAGATCGGCGCCGGCTGGATCCGCACCGGCGAGGTGTCCGGCAAGGACTACGTCAGCCTCGGCCTCGCCGCCCCGGAATTCGGCCCGCGCAAGCTCTACGCCAATCTCGGCCGTGCCGCCGGCCAGGACGACGACGAGGTCTACGCCGTCATCTGGAACCCCGCCGACTGACCGCCGCCGGCCCCCGCGCGGATTTCGCGCGGGGGCCCCGGCCTTCGGCCTATGACCTTCTCCCAGGGGCGAAAACCGCCGCCCGGGTTTTCGCCCGTCCCACGCCGTTCGGGCTGCGCCCATCCTCCCCGGGCCGGCGGCGATGCCCGCCGCCAACCCCCGAGGAGAACGCCATGGACGACGAAATCATCCGGGCCGCCAACGCCAAGAAGGGCAGCCCGTTCCTCAACACCGACCAGGCCGCCTTCTATATCGGCCTGTCGCGCCGCACCCTGGAGAAGATGCGCACCACCGGCGGCGGGCCGCGCTACCGCAAGCACGGCCGCTACGTCCGCTACCATATCGACGACCTCGATGCCTGGTCCCAGGGCCGGGACCGCGCCTCCACCTCCGACAACCGGATGGTGGGGGCCGGGCGATGACCTCCGCCGTCTTGGGGCGGCGCCGGCGCGGGCGGAGACGCCCGCGCATGCCGCTCGCCCTCACCGGGTTCGGGCTCGCGTGCCTGGCTTTCGCTGCGCTCAATCCAGCGGCGCCGCTGCTGGTGTGGAACGCCTCCGCCAGTGCCCCCATCGGCCTCTACCGGGTGGTGGCCGCGCCCCCGGTGCGCGGCGCCCTGGTGCTGGTTCGCCCACCCGCCGAGGTGGAAAAGCTGGCCGCCGCGCGCGGCTATTTGCCGGCCGGGGTGCCGCTGGTCAAGCGCGTCGCCGCTTTGGCCGGCGACACCCTCTGCGCCGCCGGGAACGTCCTTTCCATCAACGGCACGCCGGTGGCGATCCGTATGGAACACGACGCCCGTGGCCGTCCGCTGCCTCGCTGGCAGGGCTGCCTCGTCCTGGCCGAAAACGAGCTTTTCCTGCTGATGGCCGACATGCCGGATTCCTTCGACGGCCGCTATTTCGGCCCGGTCCCGGCAGCCTCGATCATCGGTCGGCTGGTGCCGCTATGGGCCGGCTGAACCTTCTCGCCGCCGCCCTGGGGGCGCTGTTGGCCGCCCTGCCGGCCCAGGCGCAGAGCGAGCGCTGGCGGCCGCTGGTCGCCGAGGCCGCCCATCGCTTCGACATTCCGGAAGGCTGGATCGATGCCGTCATGGCGGCGGAAAGCGGCGGCGATCCGCGCGCCGTCTCACCCAAGGGTGCCATCGGCCTGATGCAGCTCATGCCCGCCACCTGGGCGGAATTGCGGCCGCGCCATGGCCTCGGCGACGATCACTTCGATCCCCGCGCCAACATCCTGGCCGGTGCCGCTTACCTGCGCCAGATGCGCGACCGCTTCGGCATGCCCGGCGCCTTCGCCGCCTACCATGCCGGGCCGGGACGTTACCGGGAGCATCTGCTCACCGGCCGGCCCCTGCCGTCCGAGACCCGCGCCTATCTGGCGGCGTTGGCGTCGGCATTGCCGTCCGGCGGCGGCTTGTTCGTGCCGTTGCGGAGTCAGCCGGCAGGGCTGTTCGTGCCCCTCGCCACCGTGTCGGGAGGCCGGCCGTGAAGGGCGCCGCCCAGACGGAGAGAGGGGCCTCGTCTCGGCCTTGTCATCCTACCAGCCGGGGTGAAACGGCCGTCAAGGAGACGCGGTCCCCCCGAAATGCTGGCGCATTTCGGCTCCCCCGCGCCCCGCTGCGCGGCGCCCCCCTCACTTCGTTCAGGGGCGTCCCTGACCGCCGCTTCGCCGGCTGTTCCCGGGAGGTGTCCTCGACGATGAGGACGTCCATCCCGGAGGTCGCCATGTCCCATTCCATCCTGTATCCGCATGCCGAATTCGACCGCTTTCCCCAGCTGCTCGAGGAGTTTGGCGCCGCAATCATTGACGCGGTGATCGCCGCCGAGGAGGCCGATTTCGCCTGGGACAGCCGTTTCGCCGAACGCGATATGGGCAGTCGGCGGGTGCGGATCATCGGCTATTTCCGCTGCCGCTACTTGGTCGCCACCTGCCTGGTGGACGGCCAGCGGCGGGTGCGTGCGCTGCTGAAGCTGCGCCGTTTCGACCACCTCGCCGAGGCCGAGGCGGCGTTCCTCGACGGCGGGGGCTGACCCCGCCTTTTTCCTCGATCCGGGCAGGAGAGCGCAGGTGAGCGGGGCAGGGACGGGAGCATTCCAGGACGACGGGGAAGGCAAGATGAAGCAATGGCGCCACTCCCTCGCGGGAGCGGCGCAACCCGTTGTCTGCACGTCGTTTTTCCGGGGCGGGCATAGCGCCAGCGCCTGTTCCGCTGGCGCCACTTTGCCGCCAGGGCGTTGATTTCTTTCGCTGTCGATGGCGCTCGCTACTGGAGGCCGATCATGGTCCATGACGACGGTTTCGAACCCAGGCTGGGCAAAATCCGCTCGCTCGGTGGCCGGCGCGGGCGGAAATATCTCCACCGCGTGCTGCAGGCCACCAATCTGGCCAAGGGCGGCAGCGGGTCCTCCCGCAAGTCCCGTTTCAGTGGCAGCCGTATTGGTCGCGGCGCCGGAATCGGTCGCGTATTGGCGGCGCGTGACCGCTACGCCGCCTATCGCCGTCGCCGCGTCGTCATCAAGTCGCGCATCGTCAAGCTGGCAGGCAAGGGGCTGCAGGGGGCGCGTGCCCATCTGCGCTATATTCAGCGCGACGGCGTCACCCGCGACGGCCGGCCGGGCCAGCTTTACGATGCCGCCCATGACCAGGTCGACGGCCGTGCCTTCCTCGACCGTGCCGAGGGCGACCGCCATCAGTTCCGTTTCATCGTCTCCGCCGAGGACGGCGCTCAGTACGAGGATCTGAAGCCGCTGGTACGCCGGCTGATGGCCCGCATGGAGGAGGATCTCGGCACTCGGCTCGATTGGGTGGCGGTGGACCATTACAACACTGGCCATCCCCACAGCCACGTCATCGTGCGGGGGAAAGAGGATCGTGGCCGCGACCTGATCATCGCCCGGGACTACATCACCACCGGCATGCGCGAGCGCGCGGCCGAGATCGTCGGCCTGGATTTCGGCCCGCGCTCGGATTTCGAGATCGAGGACCGGCTGCGCCAGGAGGTGGAGCAGGAGCGCCTGACCAGCCTCGACCGCGCCCTGCTGCGCGACGTCGGGCCAAACGGCCTGGTGAGTGCCGTTGATGCGGATGCCTTCCGGCAGTCCCTGCGCGCCGGCCGGCTGCGCAAGCTGGAACGGCTGGGACTGGCCGAGGAAATCCGTCCTGGGCGCTGGCATCTCACCGAAGGGCTGGAGGATACGCTACGGCGCACGGGCGAGCGCGGCGACATTATCAAGACCATGCATCGCGCGATGACCGAGCGGGGTGTGGCGCGCGCCGCCACCGAATACGTCATCGACGATCCCGCGCAGGCCCGGCCCATCGTCGGCCGTGTCGTCGCCCGTGGACTCTCCGACGAGATCAACGACCGCCACTATCTGATCGTCGACGGCATCGATGGCTATTTCCATTACGTCGATATCGGCGCGGGTCAGTCCGTCGAGCCATTGCCCGAGGGCGCCATTATCCGCGTCGAATCACGGCGGACCGAAGCGCGGCCGGTGGACCGCACCGTCGCCGAGATCGCCGCCACCTATGATGGGCGTTATAGCGTCGATATCCATCTGCAGCATGATTCCACCGCCAGCCAGGATTTCGCCGAGAGCCATGTCCGCCGGCTGGAGGCCATGCGGAAATTGACCGGCACTGTGGCCCGCGAACCCGACGGCACCTGGATCATCGCTCCCGACCATCTCGAACGGGCGGCGGAATTCGAGCGTCGGCAGGCCAAGGATCGGCCGGTGGCGGTGACGTCCTTGTCCTCGCTGCCGCTTGAGCGCCAGGTCACCGCCGACGGCGCCACCTGGCTCGACCGCGAATTGCTGTCCGTCACCCCGGAAGCTTTGCGCGATGCCGGCTTCGGCCGCGAGGTCCGCGACGCCCTGGTGCAGCGGCGGCAATGGCTGATCGCCGAAAACCTTGCTCGCCAGGACCAGGACCGCGTCGTCTTCCGTGCCGGCCTGCTCGACACCTTGCGGCGACGCGAACTGGCCCGTGTCGCCGGCCAGCTTTCCGGCGAGCCTGGGGCTGGCCTATGTGGAGGCGGGCAAAGGCGAGCGCATCGACGGCGTCTATCGCCGTGCCCTCGACCTGGCCAGCGGCCGCTACGCGCTGATCGAGAAAAGCCGGGAGTTCACCCTGGTGCCATGGCGGCCGGTGCTGGAGCGCCATCTTGGTCGGCAGGTGTCCGGGATCATGCGCGGGGACGGGATTTCCTGGGCCATCGGGCGGCAGAGGGGAGGGCCGGGGGTGGGGTGAGGGGGGTAACGATAGAATGGCAGTTTACGATCCGAAACGGACGAATGGCGGGCGGATAAGCAGACCGGATCGGCCCCCATACCTCAAACAGCATGTCTGTTTCGGCTCAGCGTTCGACCCAAACCCGCTGGATGAGAGGGGCGGGAATATGGACCGCGAGCACTGGCACGTCCTTGAGTGTGCGCTTCTTGTCCGATGTCTGAAGATCATAGCGGTGAAGCTGGAATGTGACGGCTTCCTGCGAAATCAGCGCCCGCGCACCTGGATAATTCGTTTTCGCATTTGAGCCTTGAAAGAGATTCTTGATCTTGGCCGGCTGATCGTCATTCAGCGAGCGCATCGCTGGCACGCCTGACCAAGGGCCTGAAAAAGCATAGAAGCTGCAGGAAATATCTGGTTCCTCAGATACAAGCCTAGCCAGCATCAGCAGAATGGAGGAGTGCTGTAAATTGTCGTCGGGCCACTTATAACGTACCCGACTGAGATAGGGCAGCAGATTGGCCAGGGTGATCGTGTCGCTGAAGGCGGGGATGACCTGCTTGTCATTCCATCCTGCCTCGGCATATTCGGCAAATAAGAAATCGTTAAGAATAGTCTCAACAATTTCGCGGTTCTCGGCCACGATCTCACTGTCCTCGTATGGATGATCGGGCGTGATCCAACCCCCTTTACCCTTCGATTGATACATTTCGAGAATGACTACGGAGGATCGGGTGGGTTTCAGCGCCTGATCGAGGAAATAGGTTCGTCTCCAGTCCTTGAGGGATTTTCCTTGTTCAAGATGTCGGCGGATTGAACTGCGGACTGACTCCTCATGTGTGACATAGTCCGTGAAGGCGTCGATATTCTCGGCTGTCAGATAGATGCGGCACAGGCCGAGATAGCTGCGCTTGTAACCGAAGAAGCGTGCACGCTGCTGGATATTGTCTGCGTTTCCGACGCCAGTGGAGCGGGGCATGTAGCTCACCGTCAGCCCCTCGACCGTGAAACCACGGTCCAGTCCAATGCCGCCGACCAGAATCCAGCTATATTCGCCGCGCCAATCTACCGATGGAATCCGGTTCTTCTCGCGTGTGTTCAACTCGACGATGGCGGTCGAGTCTAATGCCTCAAAAAGCAGTGGGCGGATGTCGTCGAAGGAAAAGGACGTGGCATAGGTTTTTAGCAGTTCTTGCGTGGCCCCGTTGAAGAGAGCGATGAGTGTGTCATGCCCCGGATGCTTTGTATCGTGCAAGATGGAGGACCATTGCTCCTTCGTCTGCCGCACCCAGCGCGCGAACATGAGGTGCTCATCCTTAGGCACTGCAGGATGGATCATCATTGATCGATTGCGACCTTTGCGATCCTCCTCCTCCAGCAGTCCTATCGCCACACCGACGATGAAGTCTCGCAACGCGGCCAGAAGCGTTGCGGGCGGTTGGGTGGGCGGGTCGAAACGATCGGGCACTTCCGATGATGGGATCAACTCAACGTAGCGATCGGCCCCATCGACAAAGAAATCCTTGCCGCCGACATATTGAGCACCGGGGGTAAGCACCTTACCGAAATCCGGCGAAAGCGTGTCGATTCGGCTAATCAGCAACGGAGCCTGGGGCGTTGCCGTATAGAGAATATAGCTATGGTGTGGAAACAGTATCCGCAGGGCCATGATCCGGGCATAGGTGGTGCTCTCTTCGGACTGTTTCGCCTTGGTGTTAATGCCGGCCTGGTCACCTTCGTCGTCGATGATCAGAGTTGGCGTGTCGGAGAAGTCAATCCGGGACAGGAGATTTGCCAGATTTTCCAGATGCTGATGCTGCTTCATGGTGATAATGAGCAGCGAGCGCGAGCGCGGGCTGCCCCGGCGCCATTTGGACAACTCCATGTTTACACGGTCGAGTTCGGCTCCCTGGAAACCGCTCTGTTGCGTGGAAAGCAGTTTCCATTCTCGGGTGCCGTCGATGTCAAGATCTTTCTTGATCCGATCATAGGACTGCTCGACGAGATTGTTGGTGGTGCCGGCCAACAAGATGATGAGCCGGTAGGCATTGTCGCGCGCTAGCGCGGCCAAGCTGGTGAAGGACAGCGTTTTGCCGCTCTGGACATAGCCGATCACCAAGCCGGTATTGCAGTCAGCCTCCCCGGCGGGATTGACACAGTTGCCTAGGATGGAGGTCGTTTCCTCGACCAGCCGCTCTTTCTCATCGGGCGAAAGCGCCGAGTTGGAAATGAGCAGTCGCGTGAATGTCTCGCCTTGCGACGGCCCCCAACCACTGCGACCATCCGTATCGAACGCCGCCACCTTGATGATGTTGCTAGTCATCGGTCACTCGCCTCGATAGCTGGTTCTTTAGGATTTCATTGGTGTATCGGCGCACCGCCGAGGGATGGCGATCAGCTAGTTCGGTCGCCGCGACTTCGGCGAGCGCCATCGCAGCGGCGATTTTGAGCACGGCCGAAAAGCCCTCAGAATCCAGCGTTGGAAACTGTGCCATGAACGGATTAAGCATCGCGATTCGGACCACGACCTCGCGCGGTTCGGGATCGGTGATCGATGGCCGGTTGCGGATGACAAGCCAGTCAGCATCATCTTCAGCATAGGAGAGTTCGAACCGGACGATCCAGAACTCGTTGCGGAAGCGGAGGCGAATCTCGGCTTCCTCGCGGTCCCCGCTGGCGACATCGGGAAGCTCCACCTTGCTGTTCGCGGTTACGGGTGCCTCTTTCCCGGAATCGGGAGGCGGCGCTTCATCATGGGCCGACAGCGTCACCTCGTTCAGGCTGGCAGCTGTCGTGAAGAGCGCTGCCGAGGCTTCCTGACGTACGGCCTTAGCGCCCGACCGAGTTCGGTGCTCCCGGGCCTGCTGAATTAGGGGAAGCGCGTCACTGGACAATTCCTGGCGAAGCTTGCGGAGAAAAACCTCCTCGCTCTCTTCCCATTTCACGCCGTCTTTGGTGTGGCTTACGAAGAAACCCTTGAGGTGAATCTCCCCAAAGATGCGTTGGAAAGGATAGGTGTTTGGACGTCCGAAGATATCCTCGGGCCGATATGCCTCGTCGGCGCTGCCAAGAATGAGCCGCTTGCGGCGGAACAGCGCGAGGCCAGCAAGGCGGGTGTTCGCGATCTCCCTGATTGCGACAAATCCGCTCGCCGACCGGCCATCGCCAAGGTTGATATTGATGTCCTTGCGCCATGTAACGAGCGCCCCGTCGGGGTCTCGATAGCTAGGCGCGATGAGGATCGCCGGTTCCTCATAGCCAAGCTTCTCGCCATCGACCCAGAGTTCGAGCAGTTCCTCCTGTATATAGACGCGATAGATGCTGGCGAGATGTTCTTTAATCTTCGGAATGGTGCGTCCGCGCGGAAATTTCCAGATCCTCTCGAGTCTGACTTCTGTCCCATGCGTGTCGGCGGACGCATCGGTCGAGACGACGTTCAGTTCCTCGATGCTGTCATGGACGATCTTTTCGATGTCGAAGAAGATTGTCCTCTCAGTTCTTTCGCCAAGGGCGGTCGAGCGAACGCTCCAATTCGGTGCGAACCAGCAGGCCGCACTCTTCATTCCCATGCCGAATTCGGACAGGCCGCTCGCATCGGGAGGGATCTCTGCTGGGCGGAACGCTCGTTGATAGTCCGACGTTGCGATGCCGGCGGCGTTGTCGGTGATGGTGATCGTGCTCTCAGTCGGGTTGAAAACAATATCGACTCGCAGCCTGTAGTCCTTACCCTCGGTCGCAATCAGTTCCCGCCGATGGTCGATGCTGCTTTGGATGGCGTTATCGACGAATTCGGCCAGCGCGAACCACGCCTTGTAATTCAGGTGTGGCAGTACCGAAAGAACATTGACCCCCGGCCTGATATTAACCGAGTTGATCAGGGCCATTATTCCGCCCCCACGGCCATTTTGATCGACAAATCTTCGCGTGTGCGGCCAGTTAGGGCGTCGAAAATCTGCCTGACGACCTCCACATTCACGGCGTTGCCGAAAGCTTTGTACGCGCGCTCCTTGGTTTCGGGGAGATGCTCAAGACCGCCCATGCTCTGCAAGCGGCTGCATTCGCGCGGAGTCATGTAGCGCTTCTCCCATGCTATGATCGGTACTTGGCTCGTGGTCATGGCGATCAGCGACGGAGCTGCATCAGATTTTTTTACCCTGATACCACTGGCCCGGAACTGGATGATGTGTTTCCAGATGTCCCGTTCGGCACCCTTGCAGTTCCATTCCAGCTTCTGGAAGCTAGGTGGAAAATCGCGAATTTTGCTGAGCCAGGGGCCGATGAGGTCCTTATGGCGTACATAGAAATCGCGATTCTTGCGGATGAAATCGACCTTCCAGTCCGGGAATTCGTCGAGTTTGGTGCGCGCATAGCTTGGTAATGCCGCTTCGACCTCTGAGGGCGTTAGTCCTTTTAGAGGTTCGCCGAAGGCGCCCTTGTAGCGCCCGAGACTTTTATAGCTACGTTTGTGCGGCGTATCGCCGTGGAGCGGGTAGTTCGCCCCGAACTCCATCGCCCAAATCGGGAAAGAAGGTAGATCCTCATCCGAGGGAAATGCGCTGATGAATTCCTGCCAAGTCTCCAGATACTGAACCTGCTTCGCGTTCAGTTTCAAGGCGTCCTTGGGACTCGTGTCCAGTACGGATGTGATCGAGACATCGGGCAGGGTTTCAGGAATGGGCCATTTAAAATTGCCGAGGCCTTCCAAGTCCCCCACGATGAATGCGCGCTCACGCCTCTGGGGGATTTCGAACATATGCGGCGAAAGTCGCTCGAAGCGGATATCATAATCAAGCACTTTGAGGCGTGTGCAAATCACTTCCCAAGTTTTGCCGCTGTTGTGGCGGATGAGATTTGGCACATTCTCGATGATGAAATATCTAGGCTTCTTCAGCCGTAAAACTTCGACCACATAGTCAAACAAATTACCCCATTGCGGACATTCAAGCCCTTTTTGGTCTCCGGCTTTCGAGAAGGGTTGGCAAGGAAAACCCGCGCATAAAACATCATGATCGGGAATGGCGTTGAGATCGGCTTGCCGGATGTCACCTGCCGGCCGAAGTCCAAAATTCTTCTCATATAAATCTGAAAGCGTCGGGTCGAGTTCAGAGGCAAAGACACATTCCGCACCGCGCGCAGCAAGCGCCTGATGGAATCCCCTAATCCGGCAAACAGGTCTATGAATTTCAAAGCGCCCCCCACTCATCATACACATTATGCTGCATTTTCCGATGATCGGCTAGGCCATAACCTACCTATGGGCGAGTATTGGGGAATTGTGACGCGCTTCATGTGCGGCGCTCGCTAAAAAAGCACTGTCTCGTAAGCCCACCAAAGGCGGGCAGGCTGCCAACGGCCCGATTCTGCAGTTCCGAATTATCGGAGCAAGCAATTGGTTCTGGCTCAAAGAGTTTTTCATCGTCCCACTTAACCTGACCGAAGCAAAACCGTTTTTGTTATCTGTCCTTCGGCAACGCATACCGCACCACCCGCATCTCCGCATCCGCCCCATTTTCCAGCGTCACCTCCAACACCTGATTGACCAGATCGGGCTGGGCGTCGAGGTCATCGAGCGCCACGTCCATCAGTTCCAACTGCATGTCCAAGTCCATGCCGACAGGGCCGTTGAGGCAGATCAGCCCGGCATGGAGGTCGAGATCGGCGTATTCGCCGGCACTGCCTGGAGCGGAAGCGGGGCCGCGGAAGTCGATGGAATTCTTAGTGACGAAGGTCCAGTCGCCGGCCAGGATCACCGGGACCAGTTCCCAGTCCTTGGTGCCGCCCTTGCCGATCCAGCGGACGTGCGAGGCGTCGGGATGGCCGCGCTCGCGGGCGAGCTTGGCGAGTTCCTCGCTCAGGCACTCATCGATCAGCAGTCTCACGCCCGGCGGCGCCTCGAGACGGTGCGCTCGCTGACGAGGGCAACGTCGGAGGGCAGGGCGGCGAAACGGCGGGGGCGACCGCGCACCGGGTTGGCCTCGGCGTAGAGCACGGCGAGATCGATGGCGGTGTCCTCCAGGCCGGGCCAGGCGGCGAGGATGCGGTCACGGGGAAGGCCGGCGGACACCGAGGCCACCAAATCGTAGACCGGGATGCGGGTGCCGCGGATCACCGGCGTGCCGCTGAGGATGTTCGCATCTTCGACCACCATATTGCGGGCGGCCTCCAGTCGGGAAGCGCGGTCGTCGGCCTCGGCCACGAAGTCGGACAGGCTGACGCTGAGGAAGCCCTCGCGCACGATCCAGTCGGCCTTGCGCCAGCCGGTGAAGGGGTGCTCGGCCATGTCGCCGGTGATGCGCTTGGAGAAAAGGTGGATCAGTGCCATGCGCTTTTCCGCCGTCAGCTCCCGGGCGGTGCGGAAATAGAACCCCACCAGCGGGCAGGCGGCCAGGCGGACGCGGCGGCCGTCCTCTACCGAGGTAAAGCCCTCGGGCAGGATTTTCTCGTCGATCACCCGGTTGATGTCGCGCACGGTGACGCCGGCGATGATCGCGGCTTCGCTGGGGGTCAGCAGACTGGCGCGCATGGGAGCCTCATAAATATTCCAACGCATCGGAATATAATATCGAAGGTCCTGGGCCGCAAGGATCGTGGCGCGTCGTGCTACCCCAGGACACGGCCGAGGGCGGCGAGGATTTCGCCGATGCCCGCCGGCTTGCGCAGAACCTGGACGTTGCCCAGCCGGACCAGCGATCGCGCCGCCTGATCATCGGCGGTCAGCACGATGACCGGCGGCAGGGAATCCCGCCGGCGGATTTCGGCGACCAGTTCGGCGCCATCGCCGCCGGGCATGTGCAGGTCGGTCATGACCACGTCCATGGGGCCGGCCGCCAGCCGGTCGAGCGCCTCGCGGCCGTTGGCGGCGGTGAAGACACGCAGGCCCTGCCGTTCGAGCAGGCCGTACAGGGTCTCGACGATCAGCGGCTCGTCATCCACCACCAGGATGCGCGGACGGCCCGGCATGGTGTCTGCCCTTTCTTTCAGGACGCCAGCGTTTCCACCAGACGACGGGCGGCCCCCTGGCTGAGGCCGGGTTCGGCGGTCAGCAGCGCCGCCACCGCCCGCTCGATCTGGCCCGTGTGGTCATGTCCCGATCGCCGGGCTTCGGCCATGGCGCTGGTGACGATTTCGACCAGGGAATGACAGCTGTCAGCCATCGTGATCGTCTCGCCGCAGGGCTTTGACCAGATCGTAGACCTGCTTCCGGACCCCCTCGGGGATGGCATAGTAGCCGCGCAGCAATTCCAGGCTTTCGCGTCGCGTCAGGATGTCGTCTCCGTTCGTGCCGGACGGCAACATCAGGTCGTCGGGCAGGTCATCGAAGAAGAAGGACACCGGCACGTCGAGGATTCCGGCCATGCGGTGCAGGGTGGAGGCCGCCACGCGGTTGGCGCCGCGCTCGTATTTCTGCACCTGCTGAAAGGTCAGGCCCAGCGCCTTGCCGAGCCTCGCCCTGGCTCAGCCCCAGCAAGGTGCGCCGCAGGCGGATGCGGGCACCCACATGCACGTCGACGGGGTCGGGGCCGTCCCGCGTGGCGGAGCGGCGGCGTGAGCGGAGTCGCTTGATGGCCGGCCGGACGGAGGCCGCTTCCTCGTCCCGATTACTCCTGGGTTCCGCACGCATGAGTTCCCCTCCTTCAGGCGCCGCCCAATAAATCCTGAAATGGGATTATCCCGCTCCAGGATTATCAGAAGGGCTCCCGGTCTACAACGGAGCCTTGGTCTAAATGCAGAAATCCTTGCGGACTCCCCGGCAGCGGATGCTCATGGCCCTGCTCGCCGAGGCGCGCAAAGGGAAGGGCATGACCCAGGCCGAAGTCGCCATCGCCCTTGGTAAACCGCAGTCCTTCGTCGCCAAGTACGAGAATGGGGAGCGGCGCATCGATGTCGTGGAGTTCGTGGATATCGCCACGGTGCTCGACATCGAGCCGAACGAGATATTCAGCCGCCTCCGGCAGAAATAGAGGCGGCCTCGGCTGGCGGGGACCGTTCTCTCGTACATCGCTTCTTCCCACTCCATCGGCGTCCTTCCTTGCCTCAGACCTCGGGCACGGCGGTTGAAAGTTGCTGCTGCATTAATATCACATCAACATGCGAATCGGAACTATCGTTCCTGGAATGATAATTCCTCTTGAGGTTCCCATCCATGCATGGACCTCAAGGAGGTCATGGCGACCAACCTGCGTCGGGCGCGCCATGACAGACAGTTGACGCAGGAAGAATTGGCCGAGCGGGCGGGATTGAGCGCCCGCTACGTCGGGGCCATCGAGCGCGCGACCGTTTCGGCCAGCGTCACGGTCCTCGGCCATATCGCGGACGCCCTCGGCATGGATCCAGGGGACTTACTGAGAAAGCCGGGCACTGCCGGCTGACCCGCCTTCCAATTCCCGCTCCATTCCCTCCCACCCGCGCTCCCGCCGAATCGTCGTAACCCGGCGTAACTAAACGCGATTTCCGATTCCCGGCGGCTGTCCGACTCTCGCGGGCCTGCCGTGGCGTCCTTGCCGCGGCTCCTGCGGGAGCGGTGCCATGACCCCCACCAAGCTGCTGGTCGGCCAGATCCTGGTCGTCTTCGCCATCATGATCGCCGGATTGTGGTCGGCGACGCAGTGGGCGGCGGCCATGCTGGAGCACCAGCCGCAACTGGGCGGACCATGGTTTCTGGTGCTTGGGATGCCGGTATACCGGCCATGGCAGCTGTTCCCCTGGTGGTATTCCTATGACGCCTATGCGCCGGCGGTGTTCGACAAGGCGGGCCTGCTGGCCGGCACCAGCGGTTTCATGGGGTGCGCCGCCGCCATCGTCGGTTCGCTGTGGCGGGCGCGCCAGAGCCGGCTGGTCACCACCTACGGCTCGTCGCGCTGGGCGACCACGGCGGAGGTGGAGGCGGCCGGGCTGTTCCGGCCGGCGGGGGTGTTCCTGGGCCGGCTGGGCGGCCGCTATCTGCGGCATGACGGGCCGGAACACGTCATGGCCTTCGCGCCGACCCGCTCGGGCAAGGGCGTCGGGCTGGTGGTGCCGACGCTGCTGTCCTGGACCGATTCGGCGGTCATCCACGACATCAAGGGCGAGAACTGGCAGCTGACCGCCGGCTGGCGGGCGCGCTTCTCGCACTGCCTGCTGTTCAATCCCACCGATCCCCGCTCGGCCCGCTATAACCCGCTGCTGGAGGTGCGCAAGGGCCCCGACGAGGTGCGCGACGTCCAGAACATCGCCGACATCCTGGTCGACCCGGAAGGGGCGCTGGAGCGGCGCAACCACTGGGAAAAGACCAGCCACTCGCTGCTGGTGGGCGCCATCCTGCACGTGCTCTACGCCGAGGAGGAGAAGACGCTGGCCCGCGTCGCCACCTTCCTGTCCGACCCGCAGCGCAGCTTCGCCCACACCCTGCGCCGCATGATGTCCACCAACCACCTGGGCACGCCGGAATATCCCCAGGTCCATCCCGTCGTCGCCTCGGCGGCGCGCGAGGTGCTCAACAAGAGCGAGAACGAGCGTTCCGGCGTGCTGTCCACCGCCATGAGCTTCCTCGGCCTCTACCGCGACCCGGTGGTGGCCGCCACCACCTCGGCCTGCGACTGGCGCATCGCCGACCTGGTGGACGCCGAACGGCCGGTGTCGCTGTACCTGGTCATCCCGCCGTCTGACATCTCGCGCACCAAGCCGCTGGTGCGCCTGGTGCTCAACCAGATCGGCCGCCGCCTGACCGAGCGGCTGGAGGGCGATCCGGGCAAGCGCCGCCGCCATCAACTGCTGATGATGCTGGACGAGTTCCCGGCGCTGGGGCGGCTGGACTTCTTCGAGACGGCACTGGCCTTCATGGCCGGCTACGGCATCCGCGCGTACCTCATTGCCCAGTCGCTCAACCAGATTTCCAAGGCCTACGGCGAGAACAACTCCATCCTCGACAATTGCCATGTTCGCATCGCATTCAGCAGCAACGACGAGCGCACGGCCAAGCGCATCTCCGACGCGTTGGGCACCGCCACGGAGCTGCGTGCCCAGCGCAACTATGCCGGCCACCGGCTGGCGCCGTGGCTCAGCCACGTCATGGTCAGCCGCCAGGAGACGGCGCGCCCGCTGCTGACTCCGGGCGAGGTGATGCAACTGCCGCCGGCCGACGAACTGGTGATGGTGTCCGGCCTGGCGCCGATCCGCGCCCGGAAGCTGCGCTACTACGAGGATGCCAACTTCACCGCCCGTGTCGCGGCAGCCCCTCAGGCTCGACGACGACGGCTACCGCGACTGCCCGGCACCGCGTACCGACGATTGGAGCGGGCAAGTGCGGGGCGTCCATGTCGGCCTGGAGACGGCCGCCGCCGAGGAGGGCACCGATCCCGAGGACGAGGGCGGCCTGCTGCGCCATCCCGGCCTGCCCGAGCAGGAGGCCGCCAAGCCGTCCTCCCCCGATCCCGATCCACTGTCGCTGGCCGAGGATGACACGGACGTGGCCGCCGACAAGCGGGTCATGGACCGGCTGTCCAGCATCGCCCGGGCCTACGGCGTCAACGAGGGCAACGGCCCCCATGACGATTTGCTGCCCGGCTTCTGAGGAGGAGCGCCGCCATGAAGCCCCGCCATCACCTCTATCTCGACGATCAACTGACCGCGCAACTGGAGGTCCTGGCCGCCGCGCCGGGCGGCTCGAAATCGGCCATCGTCGCCGACGCCCTGCGCCAGTACCTGTCCCGCCACGGTGCCCGCGACATCGACGAGGCGCTGAGGATCCGCCTCGATCGGCTGTCGCGGCAGCTCGACCGCATCGAGCGTGACGGCCAGGTGCTGCTGGAGACCCTGGCGCTGTTCGTGCGCTACCAGCTCACCGTCACCGCGCCCATGCCCGAGCCCGACAAGGCGGCGCGGGCCGTCGGCCAGGAACGCTTCCAGAAGTTCATCGACCAGGTGGGCCGGCAGATGGCCGGCCGGCGCGTGGACGACGCGGGAGAGCGGCCATGATCCCGCACCCGGAAGCCGACCACCGCCGCCATGCCATGCTGCGCACCGCGCTCGGTCCGGCCATTGCCGCGGCCCTGTGCGATCCGCTGGTGGTCGAAATCATGGTCAATCCCGATGGCGCGCTGCGCCTCGACCGCCTGGGCGAGGGCAGGATGGATACCGGCGAGAGCGTCGCCCCGGCCGAGGTGGAGCGCATCATCCGCCTGATCGCCAGCCTGGGGCGGGCCGAGGTGCATGACGGCAATCCCATCGTCAGCGCCGAGCTGCCGACCGGCGAGCGGTTCGAGGGCCTGCTGCCGCCGGTGGCGCCCGCGCCTTGTTTCGCCCTGCGCAAGCCGGCGGCGAGAATCCACTCCCTGGACGACTACGTCCGCGACCGTATCGCCGGACCGCTGCAGGCCGAGGCGCTGAAGCAGGCGGTGGCCGCCCGCCGCAACATCCTGGTGGTAGGCGGCACCCGGCTCGGGCAAGACCACCCTGGCCAACGCCCTGCTGGCCGAGATGGCCCGGCAGGATGAGCGGGTGGTGATCCTGGAGGACACCCGCGAACTGCAATGCGCCGCCCCCGACTGCGTCACCCTGCGCACCCGGCCGGGCGTGGTGTCGCTGGCCGATCTGGTGCGCTCGACCCTGCGGCTGCGCCCCGACCGCATCGTGGTGGGCGAGGTGCGCGGGCCGGAGGCGTTGGACATGCTGAAGGCGTGGAACACCGGCCATCCCGGCGGCATCGCCACCATCCATGCCAATTCCGCCCGTGCTGCGCTCTACCGCCTGGAGCAGCTGGTGCAGGAGAGCGTGGTCACCGTGCCGCGCCGGCTGATCGCCGAGGCGGTCGACGTGCTGGTGTTCATCGCCGGGCGCGGCACCGGCCGGCGCATCGACACCATCGCCGAGGTGACCGGGCTCGATGGTAACGGCGATTACCGGCTTGCCAGTCTGGCTTCGCCACCGGGCGGCTGCCCGGACCCGCTCGGGGAAGCATTCCCCGAACCCCTTGCTTCTTCATCGATGGGGTCTGGGGCCCCGCCCCAGGCAGGCGCGGGCGGCAGCCCGCATCAGCCGAAGGCTTCCTGACAGGGAGAATCCCATGCGCATTCTCGCGATTTTCACTGCGTTTCTCCTCGCCACCCCCGCCTATGCCGCCGGCTCCGGCATGCCGTGGGAGGAGCCCTTGCAGCAGATCCTCGACTCGGTGCAGGGGCCGGTGGCCAAGATCATCGCGGTGATCATCATCATCACCACGGGGCTGGCGCTGGCCTTCGGCGAGAGCTCGGGCGGCTTCCGCCGGCTGATCCAGATCGTGTTCGGCCTGTCCATCGCCTTCGCCGCCTCCAGCTTCTTCCTGTCGTTCTTCAGCTTCGGCGGCGGAGCGCTGGTGTGATGGCCGGCCCCGAGGGATTCGAGGTGCCGCTGCACCGGGCGCTGACCGAGCCGATCCTGCTCGGCGGGGCGCCGCGCGCGGTGGCCATCCTCAACGGCACCCTGGCCGCCGCCATCGGCCTCGGCCTGCAGATGTGGATCGCCGGGCTGGGCCTGTGGCTGGCCGGGCACACGCTGGCGGTGTTCGCCGCCAAGCGCGATCCCGATTTCTGGCCGGTGCTGCTGCGCCACCTGCGGCAGAAGGGATGGCTGGCATGCTGAACCTCGCCGAATACCGCCGCGCCTCCGACCGGCTGGCCGACCATCTGCCGTGGGCGGCGCTGGTGGCGCCCGGGGTGGTGCTCAACAAGGACGGCAGCTTCCAGCGCAGCCTGCGCTTTCGCGGTCCCGATCTGGAAAGCGCCACCGAGGCCGAACTGGTATCCACCTGTGCGCGGGCCAACAACGTGCTGCGGCGCTTCGGGTCCGGCTGGGCGCTGTTCTTCGAGGCGGAACGGCGCGAGGCGCAGGGCTATCCGGCTTCCAGCTTCCCCGATCCGGCCTCCTGGCTGGTGGACGAGGAGCGCCGCGCCGCTTTCGAGGGCCGTACCGGCCGGCATTTCGAGAGCAGCACCCATCTGACCCTGCTGCATCTGCCGCCCGCCGACGTGGTCGACCGCGCCGGTCAGGCGCTGGTGGACTCCGATCGCACCGGGCGCGGGCGGGACTGGCGGCGCGATCTCGGCGCCTTCATGGCCGAGACCGAGCGGGCGCTGGACCTGTTCTCCGGCTTCATGCCCGAGGCGCGCGGCCTGGATGACGGCGAGACGCTGACCTATCTGCACGGCGCCGTCTCCACCCGCCGCCATGCGGTGGCGGTGCCGGGTACGCCCATGTACCTGGACGGGGTGCTGGTGGACACGCCGTTCACCGGCGGGCTGGAGCCCATGCTGGGCGAGCGGCATCTGCGCACGCTCACCATCCTGGGCTTTCCCAACCTGACCCGTCCCGGCCTGCTCGATGCGCTGAACCACCAGGATTTCGGCTATCGCTGGGTGACGCGTTTCATCTGCCTGGACAAGGCCCAGGCCACGCGGGAGCTCACCCGGCTGCGGCGGCACTGGTTCGCCAAGCGCAAATCCATCGCCGCCCTGCTGCGCGAGGTGCTGACCAACGAGCCGACGCAACTGCTCGACACCGATGCCGACCAGAAGGTGGCCGATTGCGATCTGGCGCTGCAGGCCCTCGGCGGCGACCACCTCGCCTACGGCCATCTCACCGCCACCATCACCGTGTCGGACGAGGACCGCGACGCGGTGGAGGAAAAGGTCCGCGCCGTTGAGCGCATCGTCAACGGCCTGGGCTTCACCTGCATCCGTGAAGGCGTCAACGCGGTGGAAGCCTGGCTCGGCAGCCTGCCCGGCCATGTTTACGCCAATGTGCGCCAGCCGCTGGTCCACACCCTCAACCTCGCCCATCTGATGCCGCTGTCGGCGGTATGGGCGGGGCCGGAGCGCAACGCCCATCTCGATGGCCCGCCATTGCTTACCGCCGAGACCTCGGGATCGACGCCGTTCCGCCTCTCGACCCATGTGGGCGATGTCGGCCACATGATGGTGGTCGGCCCCACCGGCGCCGGCAAGTCGGTGCTGCTGGCGCTGCTGGTGATGCAGTTCCGGCGCTATCCGCGCTCGCGCGTCATCATCTTCGACAAGGGCAATTCCGCCCGTGCCGCGACGCTGGCCATGGGCGGCTCCCATTACGCCCTCGGAGTGGGCGGCACGCTCGCCTTCCAGCCCCTGTGTCGCATCGACGAGCCGGCGGAACGCTCCTGGGCGGCCGAGTGGGTGGGGGCGTTATTTACTCATGAGTATATGACGAACACCCCTGAACTGAAGGAGCGGCTGTGGTCGGCGCTCACCAGTCTGTCCTCCGCGCCGCCCGAGGAACGCACGCTGACCGGCCTGTCCGTCCTGCTGCAATCCAATGCGCTCCGCACCGCGCTTCAGCCCTATACGCTGGAGGGGCCGTTCGGCCGGCTGCTCGACGCCGCCGAGACCACGCTCGCCTTGGCCGACGTGCAGTGCTTCGAGACCGAGGACCTGATGCACCAGGCCGGCGTGGTGGCGCCGGTGCTGACCTATCTCTTCCACCGGCTGGAAGACGGCTTCGACGGCCGGCCCACCTTGCTGGTGCTGGACGAGGCCTGGGTGTTCCTCGACAACCCGCTGTTCGCCGCCCGCCTCCGGGAGTGGCTGAAGGTGCTGCGCAAGAAGAACGTCGCCGTCGTCTTCGCCACCCAGTCGCTGGCCGACGTGACCGACAGCGCCATCGCCCCGGCCATCATCGAATCCTGCCCGCAGCGTCTGTTCCTGCCCAACGACCGCGCCCAGGAGCCGCAGAGCCGTATTGCCTACGAGCGTTTCGGCCTCAACGACCGCCAGACCGAGCTGATCGCCCAGGCCACGCCCAAGCGCCACTACTATCTGCAATCCCGCCGCGGCAACCGGCTGTTCGAGCCTGGGCCTCGGTCCGGTGGCGCTGGCCCTGTGCGGCGCCTCCTCGCCCGACGACCAGTCCCTGATCGACCGCGTGCTGGCCGAGGCCGGCCCCGATCCCTTCGCCGCCGCGTTCCTCCGGGCCAAGGGCCTGGATTGGGCGGCGGAGCTTGCCCTGGAGGAATGGAGATGACGTGTTCGCATGGATGCGGGGCGCCTGCCCCGCGCCCCGGCCAGGAGGCGCGGCCTCCTGGACCTCATGGGAATTATCCAATGGGGTCTGGGGCCTCAAGGCCCCAGCGGGTCATGGGCGGAGCCCATGTTCTCGTCCTTCTCCTGCTGCTCGCCCTGCCGGCGCGGGCGCTGACGGTGTTCGACCCATCCAACTATGCGCAGAACGTGCTGCAGGCGGCGCGTGCGCTCGAGCAGATCACCAACCAGATCCAGTCGCTGCAGAACGAGGCGGTCATGTTGCAGAACATGGCCCGCCATCTGCAGTCGCTGGACTCGTCGTCGCTGGGGGCGATGACCTCGGCGCTGGCGCGGATCGACGGGCTGATGACCCGGGCCCAGGGCATCGCCTTCACGGTGGAGGCGGCGGAGGCGGGGTTCGACGAGATGTTCCCGGCCGGATACGCCGACGACACCACCACCGAGCAATCGGTGACGGAAGCGCGGACCCGCTGGCAGCAGAGCATGAGCGCCTACCGCCAGACCATGGTGATCCAGTCCCAGGTGGTCGAGAACGTCCAGGCCGACGCGAGGACCCTGTCCGATCTGGTCAGCGCCAGCCAGGGTGCGGTGGGCAGCCTGCAGGCGAGCCAGGCGGGCAACCAGTTGATCGCGCTGTCGGCCAAACAGCAGATGCAGATCCAGACCCTGATGGCGGCGCAGTACCGGGCCGACGCGCTGGAACGGGCGCGCCAGGCCCAGGCCGAGGCGGCGGCGCGGGCGGCCACCACCCGGTTCCTGGGCGATGGCGTCGGCTATACGCCGCGATAGGGGGTTCCCGTGAACGACCTCGGCGTCATCGATACCTTCATGGCGGCCTTCACCGGCGCGGTCGACAGCGGCTTCGGCCTGGTATCGGGCGACGTGGCGACGCTGACCACCATCCTGATCGGTATCGACATCACCCTGGCCGGGCTGCTGTGGCTGCTGGACGAAGGCACCGACGTGCTCGCCCGGCTGATCCGCAAGGTGCTCTATGTCGGGGCCTTCGCCTTCATCCTCAACAATTTCGCCTCGCTGGCCGAAATGGTGTTCCGCTCCTTCGCCGGGTTGGGGCTGGTCGCGGCGTCCAGTGGCTTGTCGGTGGACGACCTGCTGAGGCCCGGCCAGCTGGCCGGGATCGGCTTCCAGGCGGCATGGCCGCTGCTGCATCAGGCCGGGCAGTTGCTGGGCTTCACCGGCCTCGTCGGCAATTTCCTCACTATCGTCGTGCTGCTGCTGGCGTGGTTCGTGGTGGTGATCGCGTTCTTCGTCCTCAGCGTCCAGCTCTTCATCACCATCCTGGAGTTCAAGCTCACCGCCCTGGCCGGCTTCGTGCTGGTCCCCTTCGCCCTGTGGAACAAGACCGCCTTCCTGGCCGAGCGTGTGCTGGGCAACGTGGTGTCCTCGGGCGTCAAGGTGATGGTGCTGGCGGTGATCGTCGGCATCGGCTCGGGCTTCTTCGAGTCCTTCGTCGCCGCCCTCCAGGGGCAGGAACCCAGCCTGGTTCAGGCCATGGCCCTGGTGCTGGCCTCGCTGGCGCTGCTGGGTCTGGGCATCTTCGGCCCCGGCATCGCCGCCGGGCTGGTCTCCGGCGCGCCGCAACTGGGCGCGGGGGCCGCCATCGGCACCGCCGGCGCGGCGGTGGGCGCCGCCATGCTGGCCGGCGGGGCGGGACTGGCGGCGGCGCGCATGGCCGGATCGGGCGGTCTGGCCGCCATCCGTGCCGGCACCGCCATGGGCTCGGCGGCGTCCTCCGCCTATCAGTTGGGGCAGGCCACCTCCGGGGCTTCCGGCCTCGGCGGTGTCGCCGCCGGCATGGGCGGCGTCGCCCGCGCCGGGGCGGGTGCGGTGGCGCAGAAGGTCCGGTCCATGGCCGGCCGGGCCAGGGCCTCCTTGTCGGAGCGCACCCAGGCCGGGCGGGAAGGGGCATGGCGCGCCACCGGCGGCCAGCCCACCGCCGCCATGGCCGAAGCCGCCGCGTCGTCCTCGGGTGGCACGCCGTCCGGTCCGCCGCGCTGGGCCCAGCGCCTGCGCTCCGAGCAGGCCGCCCGTGCCCACCGCCACGCCACTCTGCAGGCCGTCCGCGAAGGCGATCGCCCCGGCGCCGGCGCCAATCCCTCCCTCCATCAGAAGGATGACTGAGCGATGCTGTTCAAGCGTCCTGTCCAGCGTTACGGCGTCACGCCTGCGCCGGTGACTCCCTACCAGAAAGCGGCGCAGGTGTGGGACGACCGCATCGGCTCGGCCCGCACCCAGGCCACGAATTGGCGACTGATGGCCTTCGGCTGCCTCGGGCTGGCCATGGCGCTGTCCGCCGGGCTGGTCTGGCAATCGGTGCAAAGCCGCGTCGTTCCTTACGTGGTCGAGGTGGACAAGCTGGGCGAGGCCCGCGCCGTGGCGCAGGCCATTCGTGACTACCGGCCCACTGACGCCCAGACCGCCTGGCACCTAGCCCGCTTCATCACCAATGTCCGCTCGCTGTCCACCGATCCGGTGCTGGTGCGGCAGGGCTGGCTGGAGGCCTACGACTTCGCCACCGACAAGGCGGCGCTGTTCCTCAACGAATACGCCAAGGCCACCGACCCGTTCCGGGCCATCGGCACCCGCAGCGTCTCGGTGCAGGTGACCAGCGTGGTGCGGGCCTCGGACACCTCGTTCCAGGTGAAGTGGATCGAGCATTCCTACGAGCGCGGCAGTCTGGCCGGCACCTCGCGCTGGACCGCCATCCTGTCCACCGTGCTGCAGCCGCCGCGCAATGCCGAGGTGCTGCGCAAGAACCCCCTCGGCCTTTACGTCAACGCCATCGCCTGGTCGCGCGACCTCGATGTCTCCCAGGAAGGAAAGACGCCATGATGGTCCGTTTCCTCCTCGTCCTGCTCGCTGCCGCCCTGGTTGCCTGCGCCGCCAAGGTGCCGCCGCCCGCCATCTCCTATGATGCCGCCGACTTCCAGCCGGCGGCGATCGCCGCGGAGGCTCCGCCGCCGGTGCAGGTGGTGGAAATCCCGACGCCGGTGCCGCTGCCCGGCCAGTTGCTGCCGGAACCACTGCCGGACAAGCGGCCGCCCGCCGCCCGGGTTGCCGCGGCCAACAAGGCGGCGACCCAGGAGCCCACCGAGCACGGCTACGTCAACGCGGTGCAGGTCTATCCCTACATGGAGGGCGCGCTCTACCGCCTCTATGCGGCGCCGGAGCAGGTGAGCGACATCGCCCTGCAGCCCGGCGAGCAACTGACCGCCGTGTCCGCCGGCGACACCGTGCGCTGGGTGATCGGCGACACCACCAGCGGCTCGGGCGAGGGCAAGCGGGTGCATGTGCTGGTCAAGCCCTTCGCGCCGGGCCTGAAGACCAATCTGGTCGTCACCACCGACCGCCGCTCCTATCACCTGTCGCTGGAAAGCACCGCCGCCACCGCCATGGCGGCGCTGTCCTGGACCTATCCCCAGGACCAGTTGCTGGTGCTGAAGCGCAAAAGCGAGCAGGCTGAGGCCTCCGCTCCCACCGCCGCCGGCGTCGCGGTGGAGAATCTGCGCTTCCGCTATGCCATCACCGGCGATACCCCGCCGTGGCGGCCGGTGCGGGCCTTCGACGACGGATCCAAGGTCTACATCCAGTTTCCCGACCGCCTCGACCAGGGCGAGGCGCCGCCGCTCTTCGTGGTGGGGGCCGATGGCTCCGGCGAGTTGGTCAATTACCGGGTGCGGCGCAACCTCTACATCGTCGACCGGCTGTTCGCCGCCGCCGAGCCTGCGTCTCGGCACCGAGCCGCAGCAGGTGGTGCGCATCAGCCGCACCGACGGGAGCCGGCCATGACCGGCAAGGCCGATCCCGACTCCCTGGTGCTGCGGGCGCCGCCCCGCAAGGCCATCCGTTTCCGGCGCGGCGTGCTGATCGGTGCCGCCGCCATCGGCTCGGCGGCCATCTTCACGGTGGTGGCGGTGGCGCTGAAGGCGCCGTCCCGCCCCGGTCCGTCCGTGGAGGAACTCTACAGCACCGAGCGCAAGGCGCCGCCGGATGGTCTCGCCGCCCTGCCGGGCAGCTATGGCGACATCCGGCCCGACACGCCCCGCCTGGGGCCGCCTCTGCCCGGCGATCTCGGCCGCCCGATCCTCGAGCGGCAGCGCCAGCTCGGTCTGGCGCCGAGCGCGGGTGATCAGGCCGCCGCCGCCGAGCGCCAGCGTCTCGCCCAGCAATCGCTCAAGGCCCGCGAGGCCGGGGTGTTCTTCCAGATCGCGGCGCGGCCGCCGGCGGAAAGAGCCGGGACGGGGCAGGGGGGCACGGCGGTGGCGGAGGCGCAGCAGGCTCCCCGTCTCGCCCTCGACCCCGAGCGCGACCAGAACAACCAGCAGCGCAAGCTCGACTTCCTGGCCCGGAAGCCCGAGACCGGCATCTACAATCCCCATGCGCTGCAGGAGCCCGCTTCGCCCTGGCAGGTGATGGCCGGCAGCGTCATCGCCGCCAGTCTGGTCACCGGCCTCAATTCCGATCTGCCGGGCATGGTGGTCGCCCAGGTGACCGAGAACGTCTACGACAGCGTCACCGGCCGCACCCTGCTGATCCCGCAGGGATCGCGGCTGATCGGCAGCTATGACAGCGTGGTGGCGTATGGGCAGAGCCGCGCCCTGGTGGTGTGGCAGCGCATCGTCATGCCCGATGGATCCTCCATCCAGATCGACAATCTGCCCGCCACCGACGCCGCCGGCTATGCCGGGCTGGAGGACGGTGTCGATTACCACACCTGGACGCTGCTGAAGGGCGTGGTGCTGTCGACCCTGCTGGGCGTCGGCACCGAGCTGACCTTCGGCGCCAACGAAAGCGACCTCGTCCGCGCCGTCCGCGAGTCCACCCAGCAGAACGCCAACCAGGCTGGCCAGCGCATCACCGAAAAGAACCTCAACATCCAGCCGACGCTGACCATCCGTCCCGGCTGGCCGCTGCGCGTCATCGTCCACAAGGATCTCATCCTGCGCCCCTATCGGGGCTGAACGGAGGCTTCCATGCTGAAACTGCCCAAGCTGCCCGACCGCACCCCGGTGCGGATCATCCTCAACGTCAGCCCGGCGCTGCATGGCGATCTCGCCGCCTATGCCGGGGCCTACCGCCAAGCCTACGGCAGTGCGGAGAGCGTCGCCGAGCTGATCCCCTTCATGCTGGAAGCCTTCCTTGCCAGCGACCGCGACTTCGCCAAGCTGCGCAAGGAGGGGGTCGCCGTGCCGGTCCCCGAACCCCGGCGCGGCCGCAAGCCCAGGGCGTCCACGGTCCCCGTCATCCCCACCACCAGCCCGGAGCCGCAATCATGATCATCGGCATCTTCACCCCCGCCCGCGATGGCGGCTGGACCGGCAGCATCCGCACCCTGACCCTGGACGCCAAGCTGCGCCTGATCCCCCACGACAACCGCGACGGCGACAAGGCCCCGGCCTTCCGCGTCCTGCTCGGCCACACCCGCATCGGCGATGCCTGGGAAGCCCGCTCCGCCGGCGAGCCGCCCAAGGATTACCTGAGGGTCCGCCTGGATGATCCCAGCCTGCCCGAGCCGCTCAACGCAGCGCTGTTTCCGGCGGAAGGCGGCGGGGAGGCGCAACTGGTGTGGAGAAGGGGGTAAGAGGAGGTTGGCGCGCTATGATAGCGAGATGAGCATGGCACATTCCTAAAAAGACGTTATGGCGCTTCATTGGCGTTCTTATGGTAGCTGGATGTGTGGGATGGTAAGGTAGAAATGGGCGGGACCGGTAACAACCTCCTTGACCTTTCTATGCCTATGACCACACGAGGATGAAGATGCAGGCTTTCCCTCAGGAACGCATTCTGGCTTCCCTTCAAGAAGCCCAGGCTCAGGTGAACTCTCTCGACTTCGCGCTGCAGAAGCGAAAAATGGTCGAAGTTTTTGGCTGGCATGAAGATGTCGTGAATGCCATGGAGGAGCAGTACCGGAAATTCCTGGCGCTCTCAAAGGCTTTGGATACGTGTTCCATCGACATAAAGATTGTTCCAACCCGTCTGATCGATGAATTTTGGCATTTGCACATCATGGATACTGAGAAGTACCACGATGATTGCGCTTCCGTTTTCAACGGGTATTTCCATCATTATCCATATTTTGGCTTTGTCGATGATGCCGACGTGGCGTCGTGGCGCCATGCCTCGGCGGCGGCGAACGATGTGTGGAAAGTTGCCTACGGCGAAGATCTGTACGGGGACGATGACGGGGACGCTTACGATATGGACAGGCAATTCCATAACGAAATGTCTGCGGCCATCCTTGCCTCGCCGGGATTTGCGGCTGCGCGATGCCGTACTCAATGCAAGCCGGTGAAGTGCAAGTAGACCAAGCTGGGAATGTAAAATCATCGAGAACGCGTAAACTGCGCGGCTCAGGGGGATGCTCTCCTGAGCCGTGCAACGTCAAGGACTACCTAGTGCACTGACGCAGACATGGGATTCACAGCGGGTAGGCAATTCGCGGTTCTGGCTGCTTGGTTCGAACAGTCAGCGTCACCGTTGAACTGGAAGATGGTGCACGCTCGATGGCGATCCTCGGTGATCGAAATCTTCCCCAGAAGTATGTGCCGCGGACGCACATCATCATATTGCCTGCCGAGCGCCTACCGGTGCTGGAGGTAGCCCATCGGGCCAGGGTCAGTCGCCCGGCAGTTTGGCGGGTTATGCTGAACAGGGGCATCGACGGACTGTTGTGTGACAAGAACCGCAAATCTGGATATGTTCATGGGAACTCATGTTGTAATTGATAGTAACATAATTCAGGTGAAAGAGCTTGATGATTTTCTATCGGCGAGATCAAGCAATGTGGCGGTTATTCCGATCGAGATATGGTTTGAGCTATATAAGCAGCGCTGTGTGGATGCTCTCCGCCGTGGTCTCGAAATTCTAGGGCGCTACCCTGATCAAGTGGTCGTCCTGCGGACGACTGGCGACATAATGCGACTGGAGCCTTCTCACCCGAACTTGGTCGAAAGGATGGTGCTTCCTGATGCAGGGTCATTGATGCGCCAAATGTTGATATCGCTTTCCCCCGAGCATAGCGGCGAACCTGAAATTCAGGCTCAACTTAAGGCCAGATGGGACGCAGCAGCCTTACAGAATGAGGGGATGCTGGAGGGAGCGCTCGACATCGTCGTATCCCTGCCTGAGATGCAGGCGCAAATGTTCAGCGCGGCGGAGGTCCGGATCATTCGCAAGAAGGGGCGTTTCACACCTGAGATGTTTAGCAGCATATTCGGGGCGGCAGAGCAACTCTGGGAAGCGTTGTCCGAGGCCATGGAGCTGCCGCAGCACCAGGATTCTACGTTTAGGGCATCTTCACTACAATTTCGGATCGCGCTCGGGATCGTCATTTACCTTCTGTGGTGGATCTCGAAGGGCTCGCAGAGTCGGAGGAAGATCGAGGCGGCGCGGAACGATGTAATCGACCTCTTCCTAGCGGCTCAGGCTTGCTATTTCGATGGTTTCCTAACACAAGACGCCAAGGCACTATGGATCCATGACAATCTGAAGGGAGCGCTTGAGGCATATCGTAAGGTTCGGTTCGTCTGAGTTCATGTGGGTTGGCTACCACTTGAAGGCAGTGAATCCATTTCTCCCCATTTTTCTTTATCATAATCCGCTGGAGTATTCGGCACGGCATATTCAAGTCTATGGCCTGATCTTCAGGGTGCCACTATCCGCTACATCCGCGAAAGATTCCATGCCCTGACTGACCTTCTGAATGAAGCAGTGCAGTAGAGTGTCCGGCTGAACGATCCTAGCCTGCCTGCCCCCCCTCAACGTGGAGCTGTTTTCTGCCGACGGGAGGCGGGGCGGCGCAGTAGGTGGGGAGGGTTAAGAGAACAGCTTCGCGATACTTGCCACAGGCAGGAACAGTCGCCGGCCGGCGCTCGGCAAACGCCGGAAGCCGTAGGCTTCATAGAACGCCTGGGCGTTTTCATCCTTGGCGTCGACGACGAAGGCATAGGTTGCGATCTCGCTCCGCAAGGTCCGGGCGGAAGCATCGAGCAGCAGCAATTCCCCGAAGCGACGGCCCCGGTGGCGGCAATCCACCGCCAGGCGCCCCATCAGCGTGGCGGGAAGGACGGGATAGCGGGGCAGCTTGCGGACGAGTTCGTCCGGCAGGTCTGCGAGAGCAAGGCTGGTGGCCGAAAGCGTGTAATAGCCGCGTATGGACGGATCTCTGTCCTCGGTCAGCACGAAACAGGCGGCCACGTGCTTGCGCATATCCTGTCCGGCCTGGGTGGCCAGATAACGGTCCAGCGGCTCGACGCCGCACGAAAACGCCGTCCGGTCATGGGATGGGTTGAGCGGCCCGATCATGGGCCGGCCCCCCTTGGGATCAGGCGTCACCTACTTCCCCATGACATCCATGTAGCGGCGGGCCGCCGCCCGCAGCCGCTCGTTCGGCTCCGGCGGGTTCAGCAGCGCCTCGGCGAACGCCTTGCTGTCTTCGACGCTCAGGCGGATCACCTGCATCTCGTCGATGGTGCGTACGGCAGCATCCTGGACGCTGGCCACGATGAAGTCGGTCAGCGTTCTTCCCTGCAGTTCGGCGGCGCGCTGGAACAGCGCCTTCTGCTCGGCGGATATGCGCGCTTCCAGTCGCTCACTGCGCGGGCGCGAGGGTTCTGACTGGGAATGGGCGTAGGCCATGGCGTTTCTCCTGACCCACGCAATGTACGGCTATCTGCCGGGCATTTCAAGGCGAGCACGGTCGTGAGCCAGCCTACCCCTTGAATGCCGTTTCCCGATGAAACCGCTGCAATTGCTGGTGGGGCGCACTTCAGGGCATTCGGGGACCAACTGCCGCCCATCGTGGTTAATCATGCAATGGACATGGATGATACCGTCCGGGGCACTAGCTCGGTGAGGGTTTCGCTCGGTCATACAATGGCGATGTGAAGGCCGTTGGGCCGGCCTGTTGCAGGCCGAGGCTGTCCTCCGCATGGGCATCACTAGAAGCCGGTGCCTGGAGCAGGCTCGCCTGCACAACAAGGATCGGCCATACTCTTTGCCCGGCAGGCAGATAGGGAGGCGAGACCGACATGGTAGCCCGGAGAAAATCGTCGTCGAGCAAAAGTGGGGCTCTCCATCTGAAAATCGAGCTTCTCGATATCGAGCCATCAATCTGGCGGCGCATCGTCGTGCCTGACTCTCTGTCATTGCTCGAACTGCACGCGGTCATACAGGGGGCGATGGGGTGGCGCGATTGTCACCTGCATCTGTTCGAGATCGGGGACCGGCGCTTCGAGGTTCCGGAGGACGGCCAGTCGGAGCCGGAGGAGGGGTGTGAAGACGAGCGGAGGTATCGGCTGAAAGCCGTTCTCGGCAAAACTTCCGAGTTCTTCTACACATACGATTTCGGAGACGATTGGCGGCACAGGGTTAGCATCGAAGCAGATGTCCCGCCCATTCCGGAACGCTATCTGCCGTTTTGCGTCGGAGGAGAAAGGGCATGTCCTCCCGAGGATTGCGGTGGGGCTTACAGCTATCCTGACTTTCTGGATGCTCTAGCCGGTCCGGGACACTCGGAACATCAAGCCATGCGGGAATGGGCTCCGGGGTTCGAGGCGGAGGCATTCAACGTCACCCAGGCCAACGCGCTCATTCAACTTGTTTGCGCGTTGTACCGGGAGCGGGGGTGGGGGTTTGATGATTGATATTTGCAGATCGTACGTGGCCGTTGGGAGGAAAATTAGAGGCTGCCAATGGGCCTGATGAGGGAATATAATCGCATTTATGACGTAATGAGGGAATCGAACCCGATCATTAGGATGAAATGTTGGTATGTCGGTTGGTAACACGCCTACCAACGAATGCGGAAAGCTTTTGCAAAACAATGTGATGGCCCGTGCGACCTGATTCCGCCCCTGGCACCACTCCTTCCTGTTCCCAACATGCCTTTTTGCCGCCCCTCGCATCCCGAAGGGCGATTAATGCGCTGAAAACAAAGAAAATTTTCAGCGCCGTCGCACTTGTTGGTATCTGGGCGCACTCCATCGTTGTTGGTACGGCAGACCCGAAAATTGGGCCCGTGTTGGTATTCCCCATCTCCTTTTGGCGGTTCGCAATCCCAACAGGAGAATCGGACCATGGCGCTGACCGATATGAAGTGCCGGACCACCCGCCCCGGCCCCAAGCTGCAGAAGTTTTCCGATGGCGGCGGCCTGCAACTCTGGATTCATCCCGCCGGGCTCGCGCCTGCGGCGGATGCCCGACGGCGCCTCGATACGGTGCGCTCACTGACGATGGCTGCATCGGAAGGCAGGGCAGCGAAACGGCGGGGACGGCCGCGCACCGGGTTGGCCTCGGCGTAGAGCACGGCCAGATCGATGGAGTCGTCGTCCAGGCCGGGCCAGACGGCAAGGATGCGGTCGCGGGGAAGGCCGGCGGACATCGAGGCCACCATGTCGTAGACCGGGATGCGGGGGCCGAGGATGGCGTGCTCTATTTGGATAGCCCCGGCATGGCCTTGGCTGTTCATGTCCTGCGCCGTTACGGCCGCAAGCGCGAGGCCAGCCGGCCGGCGCGGGGCGGCATCGCTCCGGCGCGCTTTCGCCGGGTGCTGGACGGCCATTTGGCCGGGGCGTTTCACCGGCGATCGCCATGGCTTTGTGGGGTGAGCGCCGGGTCGCCGAGGAATGGAGCGATCCCCGCCGCAATCTGCGTGACCAAGTCCGCCGCGCCGTGCATCGGGGCTACCGGCTGATGGCCGGCGGCTCTCGCCGTTTCCCGCGGTAGGAACGCCTATCATGCCGGGTGGCCTTTCCCGGCAAGGGAAATCCGGAAGCGTTGCGGAACAATGACAATCAGCGACATTACGTTGACCAAAATACAACGAATGATTGATGATCTGTTGTAGCTTGGCCCATCTTATGGCGCAGGGGGCAGACATGCGGATTGCTTCATTCAACGTTGAAAATTTGTTCGAGCGGGCGCGTGCCCTCAATCAGGATGAATGGATGAACGACCCCGGCCCGGATCCGTCGCGCTGGTCGGCGGGGCGGGCGGCCCTGGACGGATATGCCCAACTGAACACTCTGTTGAGCAAACAGGTCTACAGTACAGCCGACAAGGCGGCTATCGTCGACCTCCTGCGGTCTTTGGGGCTCGAAAAGAGCGATGAGAGCAACCTTGTCATTCTGCGCAAGAACAAAGGTGCCCTTCTGAAGCGTCCTCGGACGGGCGGAATCCAGATTGTCGCCAATGGACGCGGCGATTGGATCGGCTGGCTGGAGCTTAAGAAGGAAGCCGTCGAAGAGGTCGCCACCGAGAATACGGCCCGTGTCTTGCGTGATGTCGCCGCCGACGTCGTGGTGGTGGTGGAAGCGGAAAACCGCACCTCGCTCTGCCGTTTCAATGAACAAGTGCTGAGCAAGGTCGGCGTCCGTTCCTACGATCACGTCATGCTGATCGACGGTAATGACGAACGCGGAATCGATGTGGGACTGATGACGCGCTCGAGCGCCGAGCTCGAAGCGATCCGGAGCCACGTCGACGATCGCATCGGTGCCCGCAAGATATTCAGCCGGGACTGCCCGGAATTCCACCTGAAGTTGGCTTCAGGCGAAAAAATGGTAATCCTGGCCAATCATCTCAAAAGCAAGGGCCACGGCGATCCGGCGCAATCAAGCGCGCGGCGGCGGGAACAGGCTGGGCGCGTACGCGAAATCTACGAGGGGCTGAAGGCGGCCGGTGTGTCTCATGTCGTTGTCGCTGGCGACTTGAACGACACCCCGGACAGCCCGGCGCTGGCCCCCCTGATTGCAGACGGATCGGACCTGAGGGACATCAGCACACTTCCGAATTTTGACGATGGCGGCCGCCCTGGTACCTACGGCAATTGCACCAAGGGCAACAAGATCGACTACCTTCTCTTCTCTCCAGCGCTTGCCCAGAAGGTGACGCGGGGCGGGATTTTCCGCCGCGGTGTATGGGGCGGTAAAAATGGGACGCTCTGGGATATATTCCCCGAGATGAAAGCAGCCCATCAGGCGGCCTCCGATCACGCGGCGATCTGGGCCGACTTGGATCTCTGACGGAACGGCGTTTTCCTGAGCAACGGGAGGTCTCCCTGACGTTGGCTGGGAGATTGCCAATTCCCCGTGCCTCCGGCCAGCAGACGGCGAGAGATCTTGTCCTGGCAGGCCTTTGCCGGTTCTGGCCCGGTGTGCCAGACGGGAATCCTTTGTCGCTGCACTCCTCAGGATGACACTCGAAAGTTAAGCCGGACAGTGGTGGTCGGGCACGGGCATGACGAACGAAGGGGCTCTAAGCCCCAACCCTCCTCCGGCCGTCGGGAAAGGAGATGACGGCAGGACTTCCCCCACGGGCGCGGAGGAGGGTCGGCGCGCGCGGGTGGCTCAAACCCGCGGCGCGTCCCGGCGTTCCAATGGTTCGAAGCCGGGCCGCCCCTGGCGGCGTTCCGGGCCGTTCCATTGGCTGGTCTGGTTGCGGCGGCGGTCGGCCGCCCGCCAGTTCTGGTGCATGCGCCGTTCCGGCCCGCACCAATCCGCCCGGCGCCGTCGGCGGTCGGGGCCGAAATAGGCGCCGCCTTGGATGAACAGGCGCGGATGCTCGACGATGGAGCGCAGCCGGCTGGCGACAATGTCGTCGGAAAACGGCCGCAGCATGAATTCGGTAGCGCCGGCATCGCGGATGGCCGCCACTTCGTCGGCGGAACCATAGGCGCTCATCACCACCACCGGCAGGAAGCGGTTGGGCGATTCATCGCCGCGCAGGCGGGCCAGGAGGGACGGCGCGTCGATCTCGCCCGACCAGTCCAGGAACAGCACGCTGATGCCGCCCTGTTCGAGGGTGGTCCATGCCTCGCGCATTTTTCCGGTTTCTTCGACGCTGGCGCAGCCAAGGTCGCGCAGGGTGTCACGCATGCGTCGTCGGTTGCCGAGAATGGGATCGACCACCAACGCATGGCAGCCGCTGAACGCCCGGGGCTGAAAGCCCGGGGACGGAATGACCAGGGTCATGTCACCCTCCCCGCCAAGCGGATCCTTGGCTTCTGGACATGGGGACTACCTCTTGCGGCGACAAGAGGCTATGCGAAGGGGGAACTGGGAGCAGGTCGCCGTGGCTGGCCATGTCACTTCCCCATGCGCGGACGGGGACATGACTCATTCTACCGGCCGGGGCGGGGCAGGGGGGGGGGAGTGCGCACCCCGCGCACCAGCCATGAAAACGTGAGGATGCCGGACGGCTCAGTCCGCCGCCTTCAGGCTCGGCGGGGGCGCGGAAGGAGAAGTTGGCCGGAGCGGTGGTGACCGCGTGGCGGGCACGGGCCAGGCGGTTCTTCAACTCGGCCGGCAGGCGGTTCTCGCCGCCAGCGGCACGGGCGATCTCCACCAGCGAGGGAATGCCCTTCTCGCCGCCGGTGATGCGGCCGCCGCCGCGCTCGGCGGCGTGCAGCAGGTCGTGGATCAGGGTGCGCTTGCAGGCCAGCACTGCCTGCCGGGCGCCGGCCAGCGCGGCCTCCTGCCCCTCGGGGGCGAAGACGGTGACGCGGTGATGGGGGTCGATGCCGTGCGGCAGCAGGTGGCCATAGGCCATCAGCTCCACCTCGATGCCGGTGGGGGCCAGCTCGCGCGCCAGGGCGCGGATGGAGCCGCGGTAATCGGCATAGGCGGCCAGGATGTCGGAAATGGCGCCGGTATCGGCGGGGGCGGCCAGATTGACGTCGGTGGAGCTGGTCCAGGGCTTCAGCTTGCCCTCGGGCTTCACGCGGGCGCGGGTGCGGGCCATGTCGGGCGCGGCCTCGCGGATGGCGCGGAAGGTCTCCATCTCCTGGCCCGACGAGAAGCCGACGCCGTACTCGATCATGACGCCGCCGATGGTCTCGGTCTCGGGGTCCATCAGCGAGAACAGCACGTCGTCGATGGATTGCTCGGACCAGCCGGTGATGCAGGCCAGCTGGTCGGCGCCGGCATATTCGCACGATTGCAGCAGGCCCTGGGCCTTGGTACGGGCGGGCTCCGGCGCGATCTCGACGAAGGCTTCCAGCGAATCCTTGCTGACCAGTTCGACGCCGTTGACCACCGTGTCGCTGTTGCCCAGGCGGCCGCCGGCCCCCGGCAGGCTGATGCGGGTCCACGGCTCCAGATAGGCCAGCAGCCCGGCCACCGCGTCCACGTCCGAGCCCTGCACCGGCAGCACCAGGCCGAATTCCGAGGCGGGCACCTCGTAGAAGCGGAATACCGCCGCCGACACCATGCCGGTCCAGCCCTGCAGGCCTTCCACTTGGTCCAGGTCGTCGCCGGCCAGGATGCGGGCGCCGGAGCCGTCGGCCAGCGCCACCGCCTCAAGGGTGGCGCTGGGCCGCATGCGCATGGGGCCCATGGCGCCGGTGGCGACGACGCCGCCCACATAGGCCGAGCCGACGCTGGTCAGGTCCACCAGCACGCGGGCGGTGGGGCCCACATGCTCGGCCAGGGCGGCATTGACCTGGTTGAAGGTCAGGCCGGCGCCGGCGGTGATCAGGCCCTTAGGCGCGTCGATGAGGATCTGGTGGGTCTGCACCTGCTCCGGCGGGGTGCCGGGTTCGGCCAGTTCGGGGGTGACCGCGCCCTTGGGACGGATGGCGACCACGCCGGTGAAGGCGGCCACCGCTTCCTTCTTGTAGTCGAACGAGCCGATGGCGCTGGTCAGTCCGCCGGTGGGCATGACCGCATACCCCTGGGTCACCGCCGCGCCGACCGCGCCGACAATGTCGGAGGTGACCAGCAGCGCGGCATCGAGCGCGCGACCGCCATCGTCGGCCAGTTCGGCGCGGGGCAGGCAGGAAAAGTCTACGGGCGGCGCGGAAACCGAGGTCATGGTCCGACGAGTCTTCAAGCTCAGGCCGAAAACGAGGCGCGGACCATACCATCATCCGCGCGGGGGAATAAACCATTCAATGGCGCCCTGGCCGCCGATGGGTGCCATGCGCGGGCGGGAAGGCGGCCGCTCTACCCCAACAGGTGGGCCAGCGCGTGGATCAGCAGCCCCACCAACCCACCCACCAGGGTGCCGTTGATGCGGATGTACTGCAGGTCGCGGCCCACCTGCAGCTCCAGCTTGTCCACCAGGGTGCGGGTGTCCCAGCGGGCGACCACGCCGGCGATGAAATTGCCGATCTCGGCACGCTGGGGCACCACCAGCCGTTCGACGGTGCGGCGCAGCCAGCGGTTGCCCACCGCCCGCATGCGGCCGTCCTCGCTCAGCCGGGTGCCCAGGGTGGTGACCGCGCGCTCCACCGTCTGGCGCACGACCCCTTCGCCCGCCGACAGGTCGGTGCGCAGGCGGGTGCGCGTCTCCTCCCACACCGAGTCCAGGTATTCCTGCACCAGCGGGTTCTTCAGCATCTCAGCCTTGATGGCCTCGCCGCGCGCGCGCATCTGCGAGTCGTGGGCCAGCCGGTCGATGAAGCGCAGCACCGCCTCCTGGAATTCGCCGCGCCAGGGATGGGCGGGGTCGCGCAACTCGGCCAGGGTGTCCAGCGAGCCGTCCATGACCTTGTCGGCCAGCTTGCGGTCCACCCAGCGCGGCAGCCACTTCCACGAGCGGTCGGTGACCCGCTCGCGGATCAGGACCTCGTTGCGCAGCAGCCATCCGGACACCATGTCCAGGGCGTTGTCGAACAGGGCTTGGTGGTGGCCGTGGGCCACCAGCACCGACAGCACGCGGGCTGCCAGCGGCGCCGCCTGGGCCGAGGCCAGCCCCCGTGTCAGCGTGCCGCGGGCGAAGGCATTGACCGTTTCGTCGTCCAGCGCGTCCATCAGCGCCGGTACCAGCCCGGCGGCGCGGCGGCCCAGGCGTTCGCCGGTGGCCGGGTCCGACAGCCAGCGGGCGAGGCGGCCGGCCACGTCCAGGGAATCCAGCTTGGACGCCACCGGTTCCGGCGCCAGGAAGTTGTTGCAGATGAAGGCGCCCAGCGACTGGCCGATGCGCTCCTTGTTGCGCGGGATGATGGCGGTGTGGGGGATGGGCAGGCCGAAGGGGCGGCGGAACAGCGCCACCACGGCGAACCAGTCGGCGATGGCGCCCACCATGGCGGCCTCGGCGAAGGCGCGCAGATAGGCCAGCTGGGGGGCGTACTGGGGCCAGCGGGACTGGGCGATGACGGCGCCGACGAACAGCGCGAACATCAGCGCCAGCAGGCCGGTGGCCAGGCGTTTCATGCGGCGGAACTGGGCCGCCCGCAGCTCCTGCGGGCCGGGGATGTGCTTGGAATCCGTGATGGCTGCCGCCATGTTCATCTTTCGAGCCGCCGACAGGGAGGGATAATGCCCGAGCGAAACCACCACTTGGCCGTGCACCTGCTGGGCGGCATGGCCGAGATAGCGGCGGCCGATTGGGATGCCTGCGCCGGCAGCGGCAACCCTTTCGTCAGCCATGCCTTCCTGGCGGCCCTGGAACGGTCAGGCTCGGCCAACGCCGCCACCGGTTGGCTGCCCCGCCATTTGGTGGTGAAGGACCGGGACGGCAAGGTGCTGGCCTGCGCACCACTCTACCTCAAGACCCATTCCTACGGCGAATACGTGTTCGATTGGGGCTGGGCCGAGGCCTATACCCGCGCGGGTGGGCGTTACTACCCCAAGCTGCAATGCGCGGTGCCGTTCACCCCGGTGACCGGGCCGCGCCTGCTGGTCCGCCCCGGCGCCCCCGACGGCCTGGAGGCGGGACTGGCCGGCGCGTTGGTGGACGTGGCCCGGGCCATGGAGGTGTCGTCGCTGCACGTCACCTTTCCCACCGAGGCCCAGGCCCGCACCCTGGAGGCGGCTGGCTTCCTGCCCCGCCTGGGCTATCAGTACCATTGGGAAAATGCCGGCTATGCCCGCTTCGACGACTTCCTGGCGGCGCTGTCGTCGCGCCGGCGCAAGCAGATCCGCAAGGAGCGCGAGGCGGTGGCGGCCCAGGGCCTGAGCATCTCCACCCTGGTGGGCGAGGACGTGAAGGCCCGGCATTGGGATGCCTTCCACCGCTTCTACGAGTCGGTGGTGGACCGCAAATGGGGTTCGGCCTACCTGACGCGCGAGTTTTTCGACCGGCTGTCGGCCTCGGCGGTGGGCAAGGACGTGGTGCTGGTGTGGGTCGAGGAGGCCGGCCGTCCGCTCGCCGCCGCTTTCAATATGCTGGGGGGCGGGACTCTCTACGGCCGCACCTGGGGGGCCGGCCGCGAGGTGCCTTTCCTGCATTTCGAGGCGTGCTACTACCGGGCATTGGATTTCGCCATCGCCCACGGCCTCAAGCGCGTCGAGGCCGGGGCCCAGGGCGAGCACAAGGTCAACCGGGGCTACCAGCCGGTGGCGACCCATTCGGCCCACTGGATCGCCGATCCGGCCCTGGCGCGGGCGGTGGAGCGCGCCGTGACGGCGGAACGCCGGCAGGTGGCGGCGCATATGGCGGAACAGGCCGAGGCCGGCCCGTTCCGCCGCTGCCCGTAGGGGTCACTTGTTGCTCTGGCCCACCCCCTTGAAGACGTCGGCCATGCTGGTGTATTCGGCCTCCGGCATCTGCTTGATGGCTTCAAGGACTTCCTGGTCGGCGTTGTTCTGCTGGGCGTAATCCACCAGTTTCTGCTTATTGGCGGGAAAGTCGATCCCTGACAGGACCTGGGCGATGGTGGCCGTCGAATGGCTGGCGAGAGGCATGGATGCTCCTCCGTTCGTCGTTTCCTTCGAAGGACCGCCGCGAGACATTCGCCGCCTGGGGAGCGCCTCGCGCCGTCCACTCGCAAGGCCAACGCGCGCCATCCCCGAAGGTTCCAGCAGGCGCAGACCGCCATCGCCTGATTTTCCCTTGAACCGCCCGTTCGCGACCGGTGGTCGGTAAGCCTATCTCACCACGCTGCAGGCCTTATTTGACCACGCCGCAGGCGATGCGCCCGCCGCCGCCGCCCAGCGGCTTGGGCTCGTCGGCGTAATTGTCTGCGCCGGCATGGATGACGATGGCGCGGCCCTTCAGGTCGGACACCTTCAGATGGGGCGCCAGCAGCTTGTCGGTGGCCGAGCCGTCGCCGTTGACGGACAGGGCGGGCAGGTCGCCCTGATGGCCGTCATCCCGCCACGGGCCCACGTGCTTGCCGCTGCCGTGCGGGTCCAGATGGCCGCCCGCCGCCAACCCGGCCACCGGCTTGCCGTCCTGCTCCTTGACGCCGCAATCGCCGTTCTGGTGAACGTGGATGCCGTGGGGGCCAACCGGCAGGCCGCTCAGCTTGGGGCTCAACTCCAAGCCCTTGGCGGTGTCGCGGGCCACGATGGTGCCCAGCGCCGGGCCGGTGCCGGTGGCGTCGATGGCGTGCACGGTGATGGTGGCAGTGGCCGCCAGGGCCGGAGTGGCTGCCAGCATGCCCGACAAAATGGCGACGGTAGTGATGCGCATGGGGCTCTCCCGTAATTGGTGCATGGGTGCCCGCATTTGTAACCGTTTTCTCCGGCCGCCGGCCAGCGCCACCTGGGCAAATCCCGGCGACCTTATTCTTTCGGTGTAGCAAGGGCGTTTTCAACGAGGCGGAACGCCAGTATAGTCCTTCCTGTCATTCCCGACCCCGGGATCGCGAGGAGCAGCCCCGTGAGCTTGAGAACCGCCCCCGAAACCTTCGATATCCTTCTGGTGGAGGATAATCCCGGTGATGCGCGTCTGGCGCAGGAGGCACTGAAGGAAGGGCGCATGGCCAGCCGCCTGAAGGTGGTGGTCGACGGCGTCGAAGCCATGACCTATCTGCGCCGCGAAGGGGCATTCAACGACGCGCCGCGCCCCAATCTGGTGCTGCTGGACCTCAACCTGCCGCGCAAGGACGGCCGCCAGGTGCTGGCCGAGATGAAGGCCGACCCCGAGCTGCGCCGTATCCCGGTGGTGGTGCTGACCACCTCGCAGGCCGAGCAGGACATCCTGCGCAGCTATGATCTGCACGCTAATTGCTACATCACCAAGCCCGTCGACCTCGACCGCTTCATTTCGGTGGTGCGATCCATAGAGGAATATTGGTGCTCGGTGGTGACGCTTCCTCCGCGTTGAGGCACTGAGGAATGACCGAGGCCCCGTCCTCGCGCCGCACCGTCCTGGTCGTCGAGGACAATCCGGGCGATGCCCGGCTGGTCGAACTCTTCCTGCTGGGCGAAACCGCCGATCCCTTCCGCATCTTGAAGGCCGCCAACCTGGCCGACGGGCTGGCCGCGCTGGAGGCCGAGCACGTCGACGTGGTGCTGCTGGACCTGTCGCTGCCCGATTCCTTCGGCTTGGAAACGCTGGCCCGCATCCGGGCGTCGCGCCCGCTGGTGCCGGTGGTGGTGCTGACCGGCACCAATGACGAGGTGCTGGCGCTGGAGGCGCTGCGCCAGGGGGCTCAGGACTATCTGGTCAAGGGCGGCGGCGATGGCGACGTGTTGCGCCGCTCCATCCGCTATGCCATCGAACGCTCGCGCATCGACATTGCCTTGCGCCTGTCCGAGGACCGCTTCCGCGCCGTGTTCCAGAATGCCGGCGTGGGCGTGGTGCTGTCCGAGCCCGACGGCCGCATCGTCCAGGCCAACCCCGCCTTCTGCGCCATGGTCGGCTATGACGAGGCGGAGCTGACCAGCCTTCGCTTCCAGGACATCACCCATCCCGAGGACGTCGCCCGCACCGGCGCGCTGCGCGAGGACATGCGGGCGGGCGGGCGCGAATCCGTCCATCTGACCAAGCGCTATGTGGCCAAGGGCGGCCGCGTGGTATGGGGCCGGCTGACCGTCACCGCCGTGCGCGAGGCCAATGCCGACGGTACCGACGTCCGCTTCACCGTCACCGTGGTCGAGGACGTGACCGAGCGCAAACGCCTGGAAGACCACATGCGTCTGGCGGCCACGGTGTTCGAGAATTCGGGCGACGGCTTGTTCGTCACCGACGACTGCTGCAATATCGTCCACGTCAACCCGGCCTTTACCGAGATCACCGGCTTCGAGGCCGACGAGGTGCTGGGCAAGACCCCCAAGGTGCTGTCGTCGGGCCGGCATGGCGGGGATTTCTACGAGCGCATGTGGGAGAGCCTGCGCAGCTCGGGCAAATGGCAGGGCGAGATCTGGGACCGCCGCAAGTCGGGCGAGATGTTCGCCGGCTGGCAGAACATCGCCGCCGTGCGCAACTCGCTGGGCGAGATCACCAATTACGTCGCGGTCATCAGCGACATCACCTCGCGCAAGCAGGTCGAGGAGCGCCTGTCCTACCAGGCCAACCACGACCCGCTGACCCGCCTGCCCAACCGCACCTTGTTCCACGAGCGCCTGTCGCGCGCCGTGGCCCGCGCCCATCGCAACCAAAGCCTGGTGGCGCTGCTGTTCATCGACCTGGACCGCTTCAAGCAGGTCAACGATACGCTGGGCCATCTGGCCGGCGACCTGCTGCTGCAGCAGGTCGCCGAACGGCTGACCGGCGCCACCCGCCAGGGCGACACGGTGGCGCGCCTGTCGGGCGACGAGTTCACCGTCATCCTGGAAGACGTGCAGGACCCGCGCGACGCCGCCGTGGTCGCCCACAAGATCCTGCACATGCTGGTGGAGCCGTTCGACCTGGCCGGGCACGAAGCCCATATCAGCTCATCCATCGGCGTCGCCCTCTATCCCGCCGATGCCGGCGATCCGCAGACCCTGATCAAGCTGGCCGATGCCGCCATGTACCGGGCCAAGCATCTGGGCCGCAACGGCTGCCAGTTCCATTCCGAAGCGGTCAACGCCCAGGCCTTCGAACGTCTGGCCCTGGAGAACGCTCTGCGGCTGGCGTTGGAACGCCACGAGTTCCACGTCTACTACCAGCCCATCTTCGATTTCCGCACCGGCAAGGTGGTGGCGGTCGAGGCGTTGCTGCGCTGGCGCCATCCCGAGGTGGGCATGGTGGTGCCGGCCCAGTTCGTCTCGCTGGCCGACGAAACCGGCCTGATCCTGCCCATCGGCCGCTGGGTGCTGGAAATCGCCTGCACCCAGGCACAGAAATGGCGGCGCGAGCGCCTGCGCGATCTGGAACTGCACGTCAACTTGAGCAGCCGCCAGTTGCGCCAGCCCGAACTGGTCGAGGACATCGCGGTGGCGCTGGAAGCCTCGGGCCTGCCGCCTTCCGCGCTGGTGCTGGAGGTGCCGGAATCCAGCGTGGTGGACAAGGGCCTGGACGCCGGCGCCCTGTTCGCCCGTTTCAATGCCCTGGGCCTGGGGCTCGCCATCGACGAGTTCGGTTCGGGCTATTCCTCCTTCGCCTTCCTGCGCCGGCTGCCGGCCAATGCGCTGAAGATGGCCCAGAGCTTCGTGCGCAACGTGGCCAATTCGACCGACGATTCCGAGATCGTCACCGCCATCGTGGCGGTGGCGCGCGGCATGCACATGAAGGTGGTGGCGCCCGGGGTGGAGACGCCCGAGCAACTGGCCTTCCTGTCCTCGTTCGGCTGCGACCGGGTGCAGGGCTTCCTGCTGGCCCGTCCCATGTCCGCCGAGGACATGGATGCCTTCCTCGCCCGTGCCGAGCTGCCGGCAGCTCTAACCAAGACGGTGTCCGCATGAAGCTGGTGCGCTGGGGTGCCAAGGGGGCCGAGCGCCCCGGGCTGGTGGATCGTTTCGGCCATGTGCGCGACCTCGGCCATCATTGCGCCGACATCAGCGCCGACATGCTGGCCCCCGACCGGCTGGCCCGGCTGGCCGCCATCGATCCCGAAAGCCTGGAGCGGGTGCCCGCCGACGCGCGCCTGGGCGTGCCTCTCACGGGCATCGGCAACCTGATCGGCATCGGCCTCAACTACCGCGACCATGCCGCCGAGACCGGGCTGGCGCTGCCGGCCGAGCCGGTGGTGTTCAACAAGCATACCGGCGCCCTGGCCGGTCCGTTCGACGACCTGCCCAAGCCGCCCGGCACCGCCAAGCTGGATTGGGAGGTGGAGGTGGCGGCGGTCATCGGCAGCCCGGCCTGGCAGGTGGACGAGGCGGCGGCGCTGGCCCATGTGGCCGGCTACATGACCGCCAACGACGTCTCGGCGCGTGATTGGCAGATGGAGCGGGGCGGCCAGTGGGCCAAGGGCAAGTCCGGTCCCGGCTTCTGTCCGCTCGGCCCCTGGCTGGTTACCGCCGACAAGGTTCCCGACCCCCAGGCCCTTGCCCTGCGCACTGAGGTCAATACCCGCGTCAAGCAGAGCGGAACCAGCGCCGACATGGTGTTCGGCGTGGCCTTCCTGATCGCCTATCTGTCGCGCTTCATGCGGCTGTCGCCGGGCGACGTCATCCTCACCGGCACGCCGGCCGGCGTGGGGCTCGGCCGCGGCGAGTTCCTCTCGATGGGCGATCTGGTGGAGGTGGAGGTTTCCGGCCTCGGCCGCCAGAGCCTGCGCGTGGTTTAGCGCCGGAAGAAGGCGGGCTGCGCTGACAGGGCGTCGGCCAGTTCGTGCAGCGCCCTGACCGCCTCGCCATGATCCTGTCGTGTCGCTTCCGCCAGGGCGCGCGCGGCCACCGCGTCGGGGTCGCGGTCGAGGCGCCGGCAGGCGGCCAGGACGGCCTGGATGCCGGCGCGCTGCTCCTTCGACGGGCCGGGGGCGCTCAGCAGCACCCGCAACCGGCTGATGGCCATCCCCACGTTGAGGGCGGCCAGGGCGCCTTCCAGCCGGGATGCGGCGTCGCCGCCCGCCTCGTTGGCCTTCAGCACCAGCCGCAGCACCCGGTGGTAGGCCTTGTTCCGCCATTTGTGGCCCTTGCCCTTGGCCGCTGCCGCCAGGGCGGCGAGGTCGCGCACGATTTCCGCCGACAGGGCCTCGGCCCGGGCGGCGGGCGAGGCGGGGACGCCGATGCGGTTGACCAGGGCGGCAGTGGCCATGCCGCAGATGATGCCCAGGCCCATATTGGCGAGTTGGGCGACTTGCGGGTGGGGCGTCACGCCCGGCTGGCTCAACAGCAGGAACAGCATGCTGAAATCGGTTCCCGGGATGATGGTGGCGCGGTTGGCCATGGCGAGCCCGCCCAGCACCATGAAGGGCGACATCACCGCCAGGATGGCCGGCAGGGGCGCGGCATGGGCCGGCAGCAGCACGGCGATGACCAGCGTCGCCAGCACGGCCAGGCTGGCCCCCTTCATGGCCATCAGGACGTTGTGCGACGGCGTGTCGGAAGCGGCGAACACCGAGCACATGATGGCGGTCGCCATCAGCATGGGCGGTCCGTCCACCCAACCGGTCACCGTCCACAGCAGGCCGACGGCGGCCACGCCGCCGAAGGCGCGCAGGCCGGCGCCCAGGGTGGCGCGCCAGTCCGGGTGAGAGAGGCTGTCCGCCGCCGGCTCGGGCGAAGGCTGCCCCAAGGCGGCATAGCGTTCCAGGGCCTGGGCCAGGCAGTCGCCGATCTCGGGCCAGCGGGCGAATTCCTCGGGGCGGGGGCGCGCGGCGGCGTTGGCCGTCCGGGCGAGGGCGCGGGCCAGTTCGCTGTCATCGGGTTGGGGGCGCGCGGTGCGGGCGCGGATATGCGCCATCAGGGTCAACAGCGCGGCGATCAGCGCCCGCGCCTGGGCCATGCGCTGGCCCAGGTCGCGTGATCCGGCGGCGGCAAGGTCGGCCTGGCTGTTGACCTGGGCGATTTCCGCCAGCAGGCGGTGCTGCTGGGCGATGGTCTCGCTGCCGGCCCCCTCGCTCAACGCCAGCGAGGCCCAGCGCAGGGTGTCGCGGCTGAGCACCCGTGCCCGGATCAGCAGTTCGCGCGCGCCGGAGCCCGGCAGGAACAGCACGGTGGCGGCGCCGGAAACGACGATGCCCAGCGCCACCGAGGCGACGCGGGTCATGGCCACTTGGGCGATGTCGTCATGCTGGCCCAGCCCGATCACCGCCACCAGGGCGGCGCTGTAGCCGGCCAGCACCGCCCCGTAGGAGCGGAAACCGGGCAGCAGCGTGCTGGCGGCGGCGCATGCTCCCACCCAGGCCGCCAGCGCCAGGGATAACGGCAAGGGGGCGTGGCCGAAGCCGGCGATGATGCCGGCGGCGGCGACGCTGCCCACCGCCGTGCCGGCCAGCCGGTAGAGCCCCTTGGAAACCACTTGGCCCCGGGTCGGCTGGGCGACGATCCACACGGTCATTGCCGCCCAATGGGGATTGTGCAGTCCCAACGCCAGCGCCGCCGCCAAGGCCGCCAGGGCGGCGGCGGTGGTGCGCAGGGCGAAGGTGAGGGCAGGAAGAGTGGGGCGGAGCAGAAAATGGAAACGGGCGGCGAGGGAAACGGTCATGGGGCCTGGCGGTGGTTCTGCGGGATGTGGATGCGCTCCAGCAGATGGACGAGCTGGGCCACGTCGCCCTCGTCCAGGCGGCGCAGCATGTCTTCTTCGAGGGCGGCGACCACCTGCCGTGTCCGCTCCATCAACCGGCGGCCATCGGGCGTCAGGGTCACCAGCCTGCAGCGGCGGTCGCGGCCGTCCTCGCGGCGGATCAGGCCCCGCTCTTCCAGCGTGTCCAGCAGGCGGACCAGGGACGAGCCGTCCAGTCCCATGGATTCGGCAAGATCCTTCTGCCGAACCGCCTCACCCAGATGGGACAGGTGCAGCAGCGGGCGCCAGGTGGCTTCGGTCAGGTCCAGCGTCTTCAGGGCCTCGTCTACCGCCTGGCGCCAGCGGCGTGCCAGATGACCGAGGCGGTAGCCCAGAGTGTGTCGGAGGTTTTGCTGCATCGCGAATAGATGGCATACAAATTATTTTGTTGTCAAGGAAATCGGGGATGCTCGTCCTCCAGGCCTGTGCTATCGGTTGAGCATGCCGCCCCGCACCCGTCAGGCCGGGCTGATCGCCCTGCTCCTGGGGGCGGTGGCCATCGGTTTCGCCCCCATCTTCGTCCGCCTGTCCGAGGTCGGGCCGGTGGCGACCGCCTTCCACCGTGTCGCCCTGTCGCTGCCGGTCTTCGCGCTGATGGCGGCGCGGCTGGGGCTGCCGCGCGGGTGGCCGGGCTGGGGCGGCTGCGTCCTGGCCGGCCTGTGCTTCGCCGGCGACCTGTCGGTGTGGCACGTGGGCATCCTGCTGACCAGCGTCGCCAACGCCACCTTGCTCACCAATCTCGCCCCGGTCTTCGTGACCCTGGGCCTGTGGCTCATCTGGGGGTCAGCGTCCCAGCCCCCGCTTCCTGCTGGCGCTGGCGGTATCGCTGGCCGGCGCCGTCATGCTGATGGGCGGCTCGTTCAACCTGTCCGCCGACCGGCTGGCCGGCGACGCCCTCTCGGTCCTATCGGGGGCGTTCTACGGCGGCTACATCCTGGCGGTGGGCCGGTCGCGGGCGGCGATGTCCGCTCCCGCGCTGATGCTGTGGAGCGGCTTGGCCGCCTCGATCCTGCTTCTGCTGGCCGCCCTGGCGCTGGGCGAGGTGGTGGTGCCGTCCACTCCCGAGGGCTGGGCGGTGGTCCTGGGGCTGGCGGTGGTCAGCCAAGTGGGCGGACAAGGGCTGATCGCCTGGGGACTGGCCCATGTGCCGGCGGCCTTTGGTTCGATCGTCCTTCTCCTCCAACCTGCGGTTGCGTCGCTTGCCGCCTGGATGTTGTTCAGCGAGGCACTGGGAGTGGCGGAAATCGCTGGAAGTGCGGTGATTTTGCTGGGAATTCATATCGCGCGTAAGGCGAAAAGCGCTTGACTTTGATCCTATCCACGCGCAGGATTTTAGTATGTCCGCCAAGCTTCCCAAACCTTCCCCAGAGCCCTCCGTCTCCCATCGTCCAGGCCGAGGCGGTCGCATTTCCGATCGCGTCGCCGACAGCCTGCTGGCGCGCATTGCCTCGGGCGAATGGACGCCCGGCCAACGCCTTCCTGGCGAGCGGCAGCTGGCCGAGGACATGGGGGTCAGCCGCGTGTCGGTGCGGGCCGCCCTGCAGTCGTTGAAAACCCAGGGTTTCGTCGATGCCGTCCAGGGGGCGGCACCCGGGTGGTTTCCACCTCGCAATGCATGGATCCCAGCCTGATTCAGCTGGTGCGCGTCAACCAGGACAACCTGGCGGATCTGGCCGAGATCCGGGGGATTCTCGAAGTATGGGCGGTGCGCCGCGCCGCCGAGAGCGCCACCGCCGAGAACATCGCCGAACTGGCCGAGATCATGGAGGCCACCGAAGCCGACATCAACCGCGGCAAGCACAAGACCGAGAACGACATCCGCTTCCACCTGGCCATCGCCAAGGCCTCGGGCTCGGCCATCTACATGCATCTGATGGGACAGTTCCGCGGCATCCTGCACGAGATGCTGGACTATCACCGCTACGAGATGTTCTCCAGCGCCGCCGACGACACCACCATCCTGGCCCACCACCGGGCCATCTTCGAGGGCATCCGCGGCCGTGATCCCCATGGTGCCGAACGGGCCATGCAGGCCCATCTGGGCTGGGTCGTCGCCCGCTACCGGGCCGAGCAGCGCGCGCGGAAAAGCCTGGTCCCGGCCTGACGCTCCCCATAGGTGATACGCCAATCTGTCACCAGGGCGCGGGTAGGCGCGTTGGTCTTCCTCTGCTATGGTGCCGGACCTCAAGAATGTCCGCCCGCCACGTGAAGGAAGAGTTCGCGATGCGAAGAACAAGAAACGCGAAGATCATCGCCACCCTGGGGCCGGCCAGTTCCTCTCCCCAGGCCATCGAGGGCCTGTTCGTCGCCGGAGCCGACGTGTTCCGGCTGAATTTCAGCCATGGCTCCTACGCCGACCATCAGGCCCGTTACGATGCCATCCGTGAACTGGAAAAGCGGGTGCGCCGCCCCATCGCGGTGCTGGCTGATCTGCAGGGACCCAAGCTGCGGGTCGGCAAGTTCGAGACCGGCAAGGTCCATTTGGAAAACGGCGCCTCGTTCCGCTTCGATCTGTCGCCCGAGTCTGGGCTCCGCCGAGCGGGCGCCCTTGCCCCACCCCGAGGTGTTCGCCGCGCTGAGCGTCGGCACCGAACTGCTGCTGGACGACGGCAAGCTGCGCATGCGGGTCGAAAAGCACGGTGCCGATTTTGCCGAGGTGCGGGTGCTGGTGGGCGGCGACCTGTCCAACCACAAGGGCGTCAATGTTCCCAACGCCTTCCTGCCCATCTCGCCGCTGACCGAGAAGGACAAGGCCGACCTGGACTTCGCCGTCGCCATGGGTGCCGACTGGATCGCGCTCTCCTTCGTCCAGCGCCCCGAAGACGTGGCCGAGGCGCGCCGGCTGATCGCCGGCAAGGTGGGCAGCCGGGTGCGCCTGCTGTCCAAGCTGGAAAAGCCCCAGGCCATCGAGCATCTGGACGAGATCGTCGAGATGTCCGACGCCATCATGGTGGCGCGTGGCGACCTGGGTGTCGAATGCCCGCCCGAGACCGTGCCGATCCTGCAAAAGCGCATCGTCAAGACCTGCCGCGCCGCCGGCAAGCCGGTGGTGGTGGCGACCCAGATGCTGGATTCCATGGTCCATTCGCCGGCTCCCACCCGCGCCGAGGCCTCGGATGTGGCCACCGCGGTCTATGACGGCGCCGACGCGGTGATGCTGTCGGCGGAAACCGCCGCCGGCGAATTCCCGGTGGACGCGGTGACCATGATGGACCGCATCATCAACCGGGTGGAGCGCGACGAGCACTACCGGCTGATCATCAACGCCTCGCGCTCGGCACCCGAGAACACCACCCGCGACGCCATCTCGGCGGCCGCCCGCCAAGTGGCGCAGACGCTCAACTGCGCGGCGGTGGTGACCTTCACCTCGTCGGGCTCGACCACCCTGCGGGCGGCGCGCGAGCGCCCCGAGCAGCCCATCATCAACCTGACCTCGGACATCGAGGTGGCGCGCCAACTCGCCCTGGTGTGGGGCGTCCATTCGGTGCAGACGGCCGAGGTGCGCAGCTTCAGCGAAATGGTGCAGAAATCCTGCCGGGCCGCCCAGCGCGAGGGCTTCGCCAAGGTGGGCGACCGCATCGTCATCACTGCCGGCGTGCCCTTCGGCTGCTCCGGCACCACCAACATCCTGCGCGTCGCCGAGATCGACGACGGCGGCGAGGTGATGTGAGGCAATAAGAAGCCCTCTCCCACAAGGTGGGAGAGGGGTGCTTACAAACAAAAAGGCCGGGAAGCCATCGCTTCCCGGCCTTTTCCATCACAACCGAATTCAGTCCACCAGATCGATGGTGTAGTTCTCGATCACGGTGTTGGCCAGCAGTTGCTTGCACATCTGCTCGACCGCTTCCTTGGCCTTGGCCTTGTCGGTCTCGGCCAGTTCCAGCTCGATGAACTTGCCCTGGCGGACGTCGTTGACGCCGCCGAAGCCCAGCGAGCCGAGCGCGTGCTGCACCGCCTTGCCCTGGGGGTCGAGGACGCCGTTCTTGAGGGTGATGTGAACCTTCGCCTTCACGTCTTCTTCCTTTTCCGGCGTTACTGCATGGTCGCGGGACCCTTCAGGTCCCTCGGGCCACCTTCGGGCAGGATGCCGAGGCGGCGGGCCACTTCCTGGTAGGCTTCCTCGACATTGCCGAGGTCGCGGCGGAAGCGGTCCTTGTCCATCTTCTCGCCGGTCTTCAGGTCCCACAGGCGGCAGTTGTCGGGGCTGATCTCGTCGGCCAGCACGATCTGCATGTCGTCGCCGTTGTAGAGCCGGCCGAACTCCAGCTTGAAATCCACCACGCGGATGCCGATGCCGAGGAACAGGCCGGTCAGGAAGTCGTTGACCCGCAGGCTCAGCGACATGATCTCGTCCAGGTCCTGGGTGGTGGCCCAGCCGAAGGCGGTGATGTGCTCTTCCGACACCATGGGATCGCCCAGCGCGTCGGACTTGAAATAGTACTCGACGATGGAGCGCGGCAGCGGGGTGCCTTCGGACAGGCCGAAGCGCTGCGCCAGCGAGCCGGCCGAGATGTTGCGGACCACCACCTCCAGCGGGATGATCTCCACTTCGCGCACCAGCTGCTCGCGCATGTTGAGGCGGCGCACGAAATGGGTGGGAATGCCGATCTCGCCCAGCTTCAGCATCAGGTATTCGCTGATGCGGTTGTTGAGCACGCCCTTGCCGGTGATGGTGCCCTTCTTCTTGTTGTTGAAGGCGGTGGCGTCGTCCTTGAAGTATTGGACCAGGGTGCCGGGCTCGGGGCCTTCGAAAAGGACCTTGGCCTTGCCTTCGTAAATCTGTCTGCGTCGGGCCATGGGAAACATCCGGATGATGGAGCGCGGGGCTGGGTCAGTCGCGCGCGGGGAAAACGGTGCTGCTCGAATCGGGAGCTCCGTCGATCACAGCAGTTCATATAGCAGGCAACGGCGGGAGAGACAACGAGCTGTCTCCCCCGCGCCTGACGCATAACTCCAAATTCAGGCGCCCGGCTCGCCCACCAGGGCCAGCCAGGCCCGCGCCGCCGGCGACAAGGTGGCGCCGCGCCGCCATATCACCGCGGCGCGCCAGCGCAGGTCGTCCTCGTCCAGCAGCGCCATGTGCACCGGGGCATGAACACGCTGGTCGACGGTGAAGCGGGGCAGCAGGGCGACGCCCAGCCCGGCGGCCACCAGGGCGATGATGAAGTCGGCCTGACTGCTGCGCGCCGCCTCGCGCGGGGCGAAGCCGCGGCGGCCGCAGGCCTCCTCGATCAGGTGGTTCAGCGCGAAGCCGGCCTCGAACAGGATGAACGGGCTGGCGGCCAGCTCGGCCAGCCGTACCGCGGTACGGCCGTCCAGCCGGTGGCCGGGGGGCAGTAGCGCCACCATGGGCTCGTCGCGCACCGGCTGCCACTGAAACACCTCTGCGATGGGCAGCAGCGATACCGCCAGTTCCACCTCGCCGGCTAGCACCGCCTGTTCCAGCCGCATGCTGCCGTGCTCAAGCAATTCGATGTCGATGCCGGGATAGCGGCTGCGGAATTGCGCCACCAGCGGCGCGAACAGGATCGAGCTGCCAAGCGGCGGCAGGCCAAGGCGCAGGCGGCCGCGCTTGAGGCCGCGCAGCTCATCCAGCTCGGCCAGCAGATGTTCGCGGTCCGACAGCATGGCGACGGCGCGGCGATACACCACCTCGCCCATGGCGGTCAGCTGTACCCGGTGGCCCAGACGGTCGAGCAAAGGGGCGCCCAGTTCGTCCTCCAACTGCTTGACCGCCTTGCTGACAGTGGGCTGGGTGGCGAACACGGCTTTCGCCGCCTGCGAAAAACCGCCCTGGCGCACCACCTCGACGAAGGCCTTAAGTGTCCGCAGATCCATGCCTATTCCAATAAGGAATTAAATTAATTCAATCAATTCATTTCCTTCATATTTGGGCGCTTGATAAAAACACGATCATCCCAGGAGGGATGAAATGTTGATCAAGCGTAGCGGTATTCTGTTCCGCCGCAGCCGCTGGGCCCAGGCGCTGCTGGTGGTTGGTATCTGGTGGGCCTGCGACGTGGTGGTGCGGCTGCTGGGGCTGCCGGTGCCGGCCGGTATCGTCGGCCTGGTGCTGCTGCTGGTGGCGCTGGGGTCGGGCAAGGTGCCCTCCACCTGGTTCCGCCGCGGCGCCAGCGGCCTGCTGGACCACATGCTGCTGTTCTTCGTTCCCGCCTGCATGGCGCTGCTCGATCATCCCGAACTGGTGGGCGTCACCGGGCTGAAGCTGCTGGCGGCCATCATGGTTGGTACTCTTCTGGTGATGGCCGGTACCGCGTTGACGGTGGAATTGTGCTTCCGCTGGATCGGCCGCAATGTCCGCTGACTTGGCCTCGCTGTTCTGGGCGGTGGCGACGCTCGGCCTCTACGGGCTGTCGCGACTGGTCAACCGGCGCCTGCGGCGGTGGTGGACCTCGCCGCTGCTGCTGACTTGGGGCGCCTGTCTCGGCCTTGCTCTGCTCATGCACGTCAGCTATGGCGAATACATCCGCGGCACCCACTGGATCATGGTGCTGCTGGGGCCGGCGACGGTGGCTTTCGCCATGCCCATCTACGAGCAGCGGGCGGTCATCCGCCGCCACTGGCCGGTGCTGCTGGCCGGGGTGGCGGTGGGCTCGGCCATCGCCGTGGGTAGCGGCTGGGTGCTCGCCACCCTGCTGGACCTGTCGCCGGCGCTTCGGCTGTCTCTGCTGCCGCGCTCGGTGACCACGCCCTTCGCCATCGCCTTTTCCAGTGACATCGGCGGCGTTCCCGAATTGACCGCCACCTGCGTCGTGGTCACCGGTCTGTTCGGCGCGTCGGCCGGCGAGGTGCTGCTGAAATTGCTGCCGCTGTCTTCGCCGTTCGCCCGTGGTGCCCTGTTCGGTATGGGCGCCCACGGCGCCGGTGTCGCCAAGGCGCGCGAGGTCGGCCGCGAGGAAGGCACCGTCGCCGGCCTGGTGATGGTGCTGGCCGGCCTGGCCAGTGTCGGCCTGGGGCCGCTGCTGGCCCATTGGCTGCGCTGAGCTACAGCGCCACCTCCTGCCATTCCGCGTGATCGGGCCGGCCGGCGGCGAAGCGCCAGGCGGGCTTGGCTTCCGAGCCGATGGCGGGCAGGGCGATCAGCGACGACGACACCGTGCCGAAGCCGCTGGGGCGGGTGAAGCACATGGCCGCCGCCTCCTCGCCGTCGGGGCCGCCGCCGCCATCGGCCAGCAGGGCGGCCCAGTCGTGCCAGTCGTCAACCTCGGGGCGTGGCAGCGCGGCGGCGCGGAAGCGGGGCAGGTAGGCGGCGATGCGCGGGCTGGTGGTATCGTCCAGGTCCTGGGCGGTCAGCATGTGCAGGCCCTCGCCGACGGGATGGGCGGTTACCCGGGAGGAGCCGTCGGCCCGCAGCCAAAAGGCGTCCCTGTTGTCGGCCACCAGCATGTTGAAGGGGCGGTAGGCGCGGCCGTCCAATTCCGCCAGGGCGTGCGCTGCGTCCACCGCGTCGGCATGGTCCAGCGCTTCCAGCACCAACTCTCCGCGCGAGCGCTTGCCCGCTTGGGGACCCAGGGTGCCGACCCGGTTGAGAATGGCCGCGACCACACCGACATCATTCATGCCGAGCCACGAGCCGCCGGCCAGTTCGTCCAGGCCGGCCACCACTTCCGGGCGATCGGACCAGTGGCGGCCGGGTGCTTTCCACGGCCGCCCGGCCATCTCGTCGCGGTTGGCGGCCACCAGAACGGGCCACTGTGCGGTGGGCTGTCGCAAAATGACCAGTGTACACATGAAAAATCCGTTCCTACGAAGCTCAACCGCCGCTATAACACCTTCGCCGCAATGGCAACGGGTCCCAACGACAACCACTTGTATATAGTGGGCGAAAAAGGAAGTCGCGCACCATGACTATGTTCGACGACCGCGAGAAGGCGTTCGAGGCGAAATACCGGCTGGACCAGGAAACGCAGTTCAAGGTCAATATCCGCCGCGACAAGCTGCTGGGCCTGTGGGCCGCCGAGCAACTGGGGTTGACCGGCGATGCCGCCAAGGCCTATGCGCTGTCGGTGGTCGACGCCGAATTCACGGAACCCGATCATGACGCCAGCCACAAGGTCGTCCGCGATTTCGCCGCCAAGGGCGTGGCGGTGGACGAGCACCACGTGAAGAAGCAGTTCGCCCGCCTGACCGAAGAGGCGCGGCTGCAGGTCATCGAAGAGACCGGCAAGAAGTAGGGCGTTTCGCCGCTTCTGGAACGCGAGGGCCGGGGATCATTCCCCGGCCTTTTTGTATTATTTATTCCCTCTCCCGCGAGGCGGGAGAGGGAAAACTGCTCACGCCCGGCCGAACACCCGGCGGAAAATGGTGTCCACGTGCTTGGTGTGGTAGCCCAGGTCGAACAGTCCCTCGATCTGGGCCGGGCTCAGCGCCTTGGTGACGTCGGCGTCGGCCTTCAGGCCGGCCAGGAACTTGCCCTTGGTTTCCTTGCCCTCGCCGGCGGCATCCCACACCTTCATGGCGTTGCGCTGGACCAGGCGGTAGGCGTCCTCGCGGCTCACACCGGCCTGGGTCAGGGCCAGCAGGACGCGCTGCGAGAAGATCAGACCGCCCAACTGGTTCAGGTTGCGCTCGACCACATCCGGATAGACCACCAGCTTGTCCACCACGTTGGTCAGCCGCGCCAGGGCGAAATCCAGGGTGATGGTGGCATCGGGGCCGATATAGCGCTCGACCGAGGAATGCGAGATGTCACGCTCGTGCCACAGGGCCACGTTCTCCATGGCCGGGACGACGTAGCCGCGCACCATGCGGGCCAGGCCGGTCAGGTTCTCGGTCAGCACCGGGTTGCGCTTGTGCGGCATGGCCGAGCTGCCCTTCTGGCCGGGCGAGAAGTATTCCTCGGCCTCGCGCACTTCGGTGCGCTGCAGGTGGCGGATCTCCACCGCCACGCGCTCGATGGAGCTGGCGACGGTGCCCAGCGTGGCGAAGAACTGGGCGTGGCGGTCGCGCGGGATGACCTGGGTGGACAGCGGCTCGGCCTTCAGGCCCAGCTTGGCCGCCACATGCTCCTCCACCCGCGGGTCGATGTTGGCGAAGGTGCCGACGGCGCCCGAGATGGCGCAGGTGGCGATGTCCTCGCGCGCGGCCAGCAGGCGGGCCTTGTTGCGCTGGAATTCGGCGTGGAAGCCGGCGAACTTCAGGCCGATGGTCACCGGCTCGGCATGGATGCCGTGGCTGCGGCCCATGCAGGCCAGGTCCTTGTACTCGAACGCGCGGCGTTCCAGGGCGGCCAGCAGGGCGTCGATGTCGGCCAGCAGGATGTCGGCGGCCTGTACCAGTTGTACGTTCAGACAGGTGTCCAGCACGTCGGACGAGGTCATGCCCTGGTGCACGAAGCGCGAGTCGGGGCCGATATGCTCGGCCAGTTCGGTCAGGAAGGCGATGACGTCGTGCTTGGTCTCGGCCTCGATGGCGTCGATGCGGGCGATGCGCTCGGGGGTGTAGGGCTTGTCGCCGTTGGCCCACACGGCCTTGGCGGACTCCTTGGGGATGACGCCCAGTTCGGCCAGGGCGTCGCAGGCATGGGCCTCGATGCGGAACCAGATGGAGAACTTGTTGGCGGGCTCCCAGATGGCGGTCATCTGGGGGCGGGAATAACGGGCGATCGACATCGACGGGGCCTCAGGCTTGCGGGCGAATCGGAAAGGGGGGTTATGGCAAATAACCGGCTGGTTTGCCAAGCCCTTGTCGATGGGGCCCTTGTCGATGGGGGAAGGTGTCCGCGGGGGCGGTTACAGCGGGCGGGTGCGGCCGTAATGGATGAAGTCGGTCCAGGTGCGCTCGACCCGCTGCATGGTGGACAGCGTGGCTTCCAGCATGCGGGCGGTGTCCTCGCTGCCGCCCAGCACCGCCGACAGGTCGTCCTGCAGCTTGCGGATGGCGTTGCACAGGTCCAGGCCCTTCTGGGTCAGCTTCAGGCGGACCGAACGGCGGTCATGGGGCGAACGTTCCTGCGTCAGATAAGCGCACTCGGTCAGCGCCTTAATGTTGTAGGAAACGTTGGAACCCTGGTAGTAGCCGCGATCCTTCAAGTCGCGAATCACCACTTCGTTTTCGCCAATATTGTAGAGCAGCAGCGCCTGCACGGCGTTGATGTCTTCAATGCCCAATCGCCGCATTTCCGTGCGCAAAACGTCGAGGAAATGCCGGTGAAGACGCTCGATCAGGCGGACGATGTCGAAGTATGGCTGGGTCATGGACGCGGATTATATGATTAAGCCTTTACGGCAACAACAGGCTTTTTCAAGTTGGTGAGCTAATTGTAAGTTTGGTGAAGGAGAAGGCGGTGCGAATGCCTCGGCGGCATTGCGGCGGAACATGAGGTGGCGCTATTGTTCCGCTCTCTTCCCATCCGGCGGCGGGGGAGCCATGACGGGCGAGGAAACGGTGGCGGACGAGGCGGAGCAGGCGGACGAGGCGCGGGCGGGACCGCGCATCATCACCGTGTTCAATCAGAAGGGCGGGGTGGGCAAGACCACCACCAGCGTGAATGTCGCCGTGTGCCTGGCCGCGTTCGGCCGGCGGGTGGCGCTGATCGATCTGGACAGCCAGAGCAACGCCACCGCCAATGTGGGGGTGACGCCGCCGGTGGCCTCCGGCGCCTATCACCTGATCACCGGGCGCGCTCCGTTCGCCGAGTGCCTGCGGCCCACGCCCTTCGCCGGGCTGCGCCTGGTGGGCGGTTCGGACGAACTGGCCTGGGCCGATATCGAGCTGGCCCTCGGCGGCCAGCCCGAGGCCGGCCTGACCCGCGCCCTGCAGACCGCGCCGGACGATCTGGACGTCATCGTCATCGACTGCCCGCCGGCCCCCGGCGTGGTTTCGGTCAACGCCCTGGTGGCGGCCGACGCGGTGGTGATGCCGGTGATGCCCAGCCCGCATGCGCGGGATGGCCTGCACAAGGCGTGGTGGAACGTCAACCGGGTGCGGAGCAATTTCAACCAGCAGCTTTCGGTCATCCACATCCTGCTGACCCTGACCGAGGAGGGCGACCTGACCCAGCGCCTGTCCGAGGACATCATGGCCGAGTTCGGCAACCGGGTGATGCCGGTGCTGGTGCCCCGCGACAACGTGGTGATCGAGGCGGCGGGCCGCGATCTGCCGGTGGCGGTGATGGCGTCGGGCTCGGCACCGGCGCGAGCCTACGTGCGGGTGGCCGAGTCTGCTGCTGGACCCGTCGGGGCGCGACGACGGCGGCAGCATCGAGGACCGTGACGCCGCCCGCGCGGTGCTGGATGGTTGGCGCCAGGGCCTGGCCATCACGCCGGAGGCGCCGGAACGCCTGAGCGCGCCGGCCAAGGCCCCGCTGCCCGCGTGGATCCGCGAGGATCCGGCCGAGATGGCCGAAATGGTGGTGGCCGCCGAGGCGGCGCCCCCGCCAGGCTCGGTCGGGCGCTGCTGCTGGTGGCGCTGGGCGCCGTGCTGGGGGCGGCCTTCGCCGTGGCGGTGCTCAAGGGGGCGACCTGCCGCTGCCGGTGTAAGAGTCAAGCCGCCGCCTTCCGCTGCTTCAGCCAGTTCAGCATGGTATCGGCGTCGGACACCTCGAACGGGTCGGCGGGGCAATTGTCCTCGAAGCCCGGTTCCACGAACATGCGCACGATCTCCTCGTCGTCCACGTACATGGAATAGCGCCAGCTGCGCATGCCGAAACCCAGGTTGGACTTGTCCACCAGCATGCCGATCTTGCGGGTGAATTCGCCGTTGCCGTCGGGCAGCAGGAACACGTTCCTGGCGCCCTGGGATTTGCCCCACTGGTACATGACGAAGGCGTCGTTCACCGAGATGCACACCACCTCGTCCACCCCCAGGGCGTGGAGCCTGGTCGTAAAGCTCCTCGTAGCGGGGCAGGTGGCTGGTGGAGCAGGTGGGGGTGAAGGCGCCCGGCAGCGAGAACACCACCACCTTGCGGCCCTTGAACAGCTCCTCGGAGCTCAGGTCCTTCCATTCGAACGGATTGGACCCGCCCAGTGCATCGTTGCGCACGCGGGTCTTGAAGGTCACCTTGGGTATGCGCATGCCGCACTCCTGTGCTCGTTTGCAGTGCGAACACGAGATGCCGAAGTGCGGTTCTTGCCCCTACAGCAGGCCGACGCTCTTGAAGCTGGTGTGGCCCTTGCGGCCGATGACCAGGTGGTCGTGCACGGCGATGCCGACCGCCCGCAGGGCGTCGCGGACGGCGCGCGTCATCTCGATGTCGGCCTTGGAGGGCGTGGGGTCGCCGCTGGGGTGGTTGTGCACCATGATGATGGCGCTGGCGTTCAGTTCCAGCGCCCGCTTCACCACCTCGCGCGGGTACAGCGGCGTGTGGTCCACCGTGCCCTGCTGTTGCAGTTCGTCGGCGACCAGCACGTTCTTGCGGTCCAGGAACAGCAGGCGGAACTGTTCCACCGGCAGCCGGGCCATCACCGCGTTGCAGTAGTCCAGCAGGGCGTCCCAGGACGAGATCACCGGCTTGTCCGCCACCTTCAACTGGAGCATGCGTTGGGCGGCGTGCTCGACCACCTTCAGATAGGCGGCGGTGGTGGCGGAAACCCCCTTGAAGGCCTCCAGCACGGCGGTGGGCGCCGCCAGCACCTCGGCGAAGCCGCCGAACTCGTCGATCAGCGCCTTGGCCAGCGGCTTGGTGTCTTTGCGCGGAATGACGCTGGCCAGCAGCAGTTCCAGCACCTCGTAATCGGGCAGGGCGCCGGGTTCGGCCAGGAAGCGTTCGCGCAGGCGCTCACGATGCCCCAGGTAATGGGGACTGTCCGGATTCGCCTGGTCGGCCAGGCCGGGCAGGGCGGGCTCGACGGTCACAGGCGGGCGTGGAAGCCTTCCAGCCATTCCAGCCGCAGTTCCAGGGTCTGGATGTCGTGATCCAGCCAGTCGGTCAGGTGGCAGGGGTCGGAATCGTTGGTGGCGAAGCTGCCGCGCAGGTCGATCAGGCGGGTCAACTCGCCTTCCACCATCTCGATCAGCAGGTCGGCCTGGGCGCGCTGCTCGTCGCGTTCCAGCAGGTCGAGGAAGCGCATCTTCAGGGCAATGATCAGCTTGGACAGGTCGGTGCCGGGGCGCAGGCGGGCGGTTAGCAGGGTCTTCAGCTCTCGCCGGCCGGCCTCGCTGATGCCCAGCAGGGCGTCATCCTCCATGCCGTTGCCGTCCAGGGCCTCCACCAGTCCCTCATAGCGCAGCAGCTCGATGGAGGTGCCCATCAGGTCCAACTGCGGGCCGGCCACGCGGGAGAGGAAATGGCGGACCGAACCGGCCAGGGCGGAATAGCGCATGGGCTCGCGGGCGATGGTCCCCAGCGCGCACAGGCGAACGGCTTCCTTCGGCGTCAGCGTGTTGTCTGCGAACATGGGCGGTGCCCTTTCCCGGCCTTAATTGCGAATCATTCGCAAAATATAATGCGGCGCGAAGCCGGCGTCCAGAGTCCACTTTCATTATGGCAGATGGCTACGGGCGCGCCTAGGGGGCTTTGCGCGCGCGATACGTGTGGCGAGGGGCGATCCATACCTAAGGCATGGTCGCGATCTATTGAAAAGCGATATCGCTTAGATATAGCATTTGCGAGTGAATTTCCGAGCCGCTCCGGCTCATCCCCAAAGGGACACCAGATCATGACCACGACTACCATTCCCGATCAGCCGGCAGCCAAGAAGGCCGCCAAGCCGGCGACGCCGAAAGCCAAGGCCGCCGCCCCGGCGCCGGCTGTTCCCGCCAAGCCGAAGGCCAAGGCCAAGCCGGCGGTTCCCGCCCCTGCGGCAGAGGCAGCCCCCACCCCCGAACCGGCGCTCGCGCCCGTCCTGGAGGCGGCCGAGCCGGTGGAGACCCCCAAGGCCGACAAGAAAAAGAAAAAGAAGGACAAGAAGGAAAAGAAGGCCAAGAAGGCCAAGAAGGAGGCGGTGCTGATCCGCTTCGAGGACGTCCAACTTACCGGCATCGACGCCCGTGCGGAATCCCTGGGCCTGTCCCGCGCCGCCTGGGTCCGCATGGTGGTCGCCAAGGCGCTGGCGACCGAATGAACGAACAAGGCCCTCCCGCCGACGGGCGGGAGGGCTCTTCGGGCCCTGTTTCCGTCATGCCCGGATTTGACCCACGGGTGTGCGGTTTAACTATTCCGTAAACACGGATGAATACAGATAGCTTCCCCTTATCTGTGTTCATCCGTGTGCGCCGTCAGGCGCCTGTGTTCATCTGTGTTTTTTGGACGGCTGATGGCCGCGAAGCCAAAAGGCCTCAGCCCGGATAGGCGTGCTGGAAGCGCACCGGCTTGCCGATGGGGTCGCCCACCAATTGGCCGTCCATCATCACCGGGTTGCCGCGCACGATGGTGCCCACTGGCCAGCCGGTCACGCGTTGGCCGTCGAAGGGTGTCCAGCCGCAACGGCTGACGATCCACTGGTTGGTGATGACCCGTTCGGCCTTCAGGTCCACCAGGGTGAAGTCGGCGTCGTAGCCGAGCGCGATGCGGCCCTTGCCGGCCAGGTTGTAGATGCGCGCCGGCCCGGCCGAGGTCAGATCGACGAAGCGTTCCAGGCTCAGGCGGCCGGCATTGACGTGGTCCAGCATCAGCGGCACCAGCGTCTGCACCCCGGTCATGCCCGACGGCGATTGCGGATAGGGCTTGTCCTTTTCCTCGCGGGTATGGGGCGCGTGGTCGCTGCCCAGCACGTCCACCACGCCGTCGGCGATGGCCCGCCACAGCGCGTCCCGATGGTGCTCTTCCCGAATCGGCGGGTTCATCTGGGCGTAGGTGCCCAGGCGCTCATAGCATTCCGGCGCGGCCAGCGTCAGGTGCTGGGGCGTGGTCTCCACCGTGGCCAGATCCTTGTGGTCGGCCAGGAAGGCCATCTCGTCGGCGGTGGTGACGTGCAGCACGTGCACCCGGCGCCGGGCCGCCTCGGCCAACTTGACCAGGCGCTGGGTGGCGATCAGCGCCGCCTGGGCGTCGCGCCAGACGTGGTGGACGCGCGGGTGGCCCTCCTTCTCGGCGATGGCCTTGCGCTCGATCAGCCGGTCTTCGTCCTCGCAATGGACGGCGACACGGCGAAAGCCCTGGGCCAGCACCTGGGCCAGGGTTTCGTCGTCGGACACCAGCAGGCTGCCGGTGCTCGATCCCATGAACACCTTGATGCCGGCGCAGCCGGGAATGCGTTCCCACTCGGCCAGATGGGCGATGTTGTCGGCTGCCGCGCCCAGGAAGAAGGCGTGGTCGGTCCAGGTGCGCCCCTCGGCCCGCTTCAGTTTGTCCCTCAGTTCCACGTCGGTGGTGGTGCCGGGCTTGGTGTTGGGCATCTCGAACACCGCCACCACGCCGCCCATGGCCGCCGCCGCCGTGCCGGTGGCCAGGTCTTCCTTGTGCTCCAGCCCGGGCTCGCGGAAATGCACCTGGGTGTCGATGACGCCCGGCAGCACGTGCAGCCCGGCGCAGTCGATCTCGGCCGCCGCGCCGGCCCCGCCCAAGGATCCGATGGCGACGATGCGCCCCCCTGAAACGGCGATATCGGTCTGCTCGCGGCCGTTGGGGGTGACGGCAATGCCGCCGCGCAGGATCAGGTCATAGGTCTGGGACATCTCGCTCTCCCTCAGGCCGACAGCATTTCGAAGACATCGCCCTGGATGTCGGCGCCGTCAACATGGGCGCGGTGCCACAGGGCGTAGAACAGCAGGGTCCAGCAGGCGAAGCCGGTGCGCTTGTCGCACGACTTGAACAGGCGCTTCACCTGGTGGGGCGCCGCCAGGGCGTCGATGCAGGGCTGGCGGGCCACCAACTCGGCCAATTGCGGGCGGGCGGCGATCCATTCCGCCACCGGCACGGTGAAGCCGCGTTTCTTGTCGAAGGGCCGCGCCGCCGGCAGGGCCTTGTCCAGCCACAGGCGCAGCAGCCATTTGCCGGTGTTCTTGCGCACCTTCCAGCGGTCGGGCAAGGCGAAGGCGAAACGGGCCACCTCGGGGTCGAGGAAGGGCACGCGGCCTTCGACGCCGTTGCGCATCAGGCAGCGGTCGGCCTTGATCAGCAGGTCGTTTGGCAGCCAGTCGGCGCAATCGGTGGCCTGCGCCGCCTGCAGGCGCGAGCGCCCGGGCAGGCGGGCGGCGCGCTCGGCCGCCGCATAGCGGTCGCGCCAGCCGGACGGGGGGTGGCGCAGCACTTCCAGCCCGTCGAAGGTGCCGCTGCGCCGCATGGCCTTGGTGAAAGGCCAGGGCCGCATGGCGCCGCGATAGCGGCCATAGCCGCCGAACAGCTCGTCGCCACCTTCGCCGGCCAGGATGACCTTGACGTCCTGGCGCGCCCGCCGGGCCAACTTGAAGGTGGGCAGGGTGGCGTAGTCGGCGGCCGGGTCGTCCATGGCGGCGGCCACGGCGGGCAGCAGCGACCAGAAATCGGCCTCGCCGAACTCCACCTCCACGTGCTCGGCCCCCACGGCGCGGGCCAGGGCGCGGGCGTGGTCGCGCTCGTCATGCACGCCGGTGCCGGGGAAGCCGGCGGTGAAGGCCAGGACGGGGCGGGGATTGAGCCGCGCCATCATGGACAGCAGGGCGGAACTGTCGATGCCGCCCGACAGGAACATGCCATAGGGCACGTCGGCGCGCTGGTGCAGGTCCACCGAATCCATCAGCACCTGGTCCAGGCGGTCCAGCAGGCTAGCGCCGTCGCCGCTTTCCCGGCCGCTTTCCGGCAAGGCGGGCAGGCGGCGGGAATCGACGATGCGGCCGTCCTCCACCACCAGGGTCTCGCCCGGCGCCACTCGGCGAATGCCGTCGAAGATGGTGTCGGTGCCGCAGGTGAACTGCAATTGCAGCAGCTCGTGCAGTGCCTGGGCGTTCACCTTGGGCGCCACCAGACCCGCCTTGACCAGCGCCTGCGGCTCGGAAGCGAAAGCCACGCCCCACGGCCCCTCGGCCACATAGAGCGGTTTGATGCCGAAGGGGTCGCGGGCCAGCACCACCTGGCCGGCGGCGGGGTCGTGGATGGCCAGGGCGTACATGCCGCGCAGCCGGCGGGTGAAGGCCAGCCCCTCGCGGGCATAGAGATGCAGCGGCGGCTCGCAATCCGAGCCGGTGGCGAAGCGCACGTCGGGCAGGCCGGCCTTCAGCTCGATGTAATTGTAGATTTCCCCGTTGGCGACGATGGCGCGGCCGTCATTGTCCAGGATAGGCTGACGGCCGCCCTCCAGGTCGATGATGGACAGGCGGGTCTGCACCAGCCCCACATTGTCCTTGAGATGGCGCCCGCGCCCGTCGGGGCCGCGATGGCCCAGCGCCTCGGTCAGGCGGTCCAGGGTGGCGCCGTCGGGGCGCTGGCCGTTGCGAGCGACGATGCCGCCGATGCCGCACATCAGCCGGCGACCTTTTCGAAGAACTCGGTGTAGCGGGCGACCACGGCGTCCTCGGTGAACTGATCCTCATAGGCCTGGCGGCCGGCGGCACCGATCTGCATGGCCAGGGTGCGGTCGTTCACCAGCCGGTTGATGGCGGCGCCCAGGGCCTTGTCGTCCTCCAGCGGCACCAGTATGCCGTCGATGCCGTCCTCGATCAGCTGGCTCGGGCCTTCCGAGGCGGCGGCGATGACCGGCACGCCCTGGGCCCAGCCCTCGATCACCACGTTGCCCAGGGGTTCGTGGCGCGACGGGCAGACGAACAAATCGGCGGCGGCGAACAGGCTGGCCACGTCCTCGCGCCAGCCCAGGAACCGCACCCGCGAGATCACCCCGGCGCGTGCCGCCAGCGTTTCCAGCTCGGCCCGCAAGGGGCCCTCGCCGGCCAGCCACAGATAGGTCTCGGGCACCTGGGCCAGGGCCTTGATCAGCACGTCGAAGCCCTTGTTGGGGTGCAGCCGGCCCAGCGCCAGCAGCAGCGGCGCCCCCTCGGGGGTAGAGAAGGTCTTGCGGTTGGCGGCCGGCGCCCTGGTTTCGGCGACGAAGTTGGGGACGTAATGGACCTTCTCGGCATCCCAGCCCTGGCCGACGATCCAGTCGACGATGTCCTGGGTGTTGCCGATCAGGTGGTCGGCGCCGCGGTAGTATTTCAGGTCGTAATAGCCGCCCAGCCGGCCGACCCGGACGAAATCACCCCGGGGGCAGAAGCGGCTGGCCCGGTTCATCCAGGTCAGCACCACGGTGGGGCGGAAGTCGCGCACCGCTTGGCGGAAGCCGCAATGGGTCCTGAAATCCAGCAGGCCGCCGAAGGGCAATTCCGTCACCGCCACCCCGCCATCGCGCAGCAACTGGGCACGGCGGGGATTGGCGCGGATCAGCACGCGCTGCTCGACGCCGGCCCGCTGCAGCGCGAGGGCCAGGCGTTCGAAGAAGGCTTCGGCGCCACCGCGATCGGCCCCGGCCATGGCTTGCAGCAGGCGGATCATGTGAGCAGCGCCTCGAAGTGTTCGGCCGCCGCGTCCCAGGAACGGCCGGTGTAGAGCGCCTTCGCCTCGGCGCCCATGGAGGCGGCGACACCGGCATCGGCCAGCAGCATGGTGGCCAGGTTGGCGAAGGCATCGTCGTCGGGCACCACATAGGCCGAGCGGCCGTTGGCCACCCGTTCCGGCGCTGCGCCCAGCGGCCGCAGCACCGCCGGGGTGCCGGCGGCCTGGCTTTCCGTCAGGGTGAAGGCGGTGGCGTCGTCGGCATGGCCGGGATAGAGGTGCACGGTCGCCTCGCGATAGGCCTGGGCCATGGCGCCGTCGCTGCCGGGGCGCTGGATGACGATGCCGTCGCCGCGCGCGGCCAGCACGCGGGCGAACAGGTCCTGCTGTTCCGGCGGCACCTCGCCGCCGTCCTCGGCCTTGGCCAGGCTGGTGGAATAGATGTGCAGCTCGGCCTCGGGCACCGCCGGGCGGATGCGGCCCAGCCATAGTTCCAGCACCCAGTCCAGCCCATGGCTGGGATGGGTGGTGACGATGGCGTGCGGCGGCACCGCCGGTCCGGTGACGGCGTCGGCCAGATAATCGGACTTCACCGCCGCCGGCATCACTTCCACGGACACGCCGTGCGCCGTCCAACCCTGGGCCTGCGCCGAGGCGGACAGCAGCAGCAGCGGCTTGAGGTCCTTGACCAGGTCCCCGGCCGCCACGCGCGCCAGTTGGCGGGCCGGCGCCGTGGTCCACAGCACCCGCCGCTTGGCCTGGCGGATGAATTCCAGCAGGGCCGGCTTGCGGAAGGCCACCAGCACGTCGGTGGCCAGCGGCTTCCTGCCCTCCAGCGTTTCCCATTGGGCGCCTTCGATGAACAGGCTCCAGCGGCAGCGGTTGAACACCGTCACCGTGTGGCCGCGCCGGGCCAGGGCGCCGGGCAGGGCGGCGAACGCCTTCTCGGCCCCGCCCATGGCGCGGCTGGAGGCGGTGAAGCCGTCGAAGGGGATGGAATCGTCGACCAGGGTGATATGCATGGTGCACCCCTTATAGTGCTCCACCCGGCCCCTGCCAAGGCGCCAAGGGTTGCCATCGGCCCGGCTTTGCCCCACCTTGATCGGGTCCGCCGCGCCGCAATCAACAGTGAGCTTGCCATGGAAACCCGTTTCACCCGTTTGAACCGCGCCGTGCTGTCGGTGTCCGGCGACGACCGGGCCAGCTTCCTGCAGGGCCTGATTTCCAACGACATCGCCAAGGCCGGGCCCGAGCGCGCCATCTGGGCGGCGTTCCTGACGCCCCAGGGTCGGTTCCTGTGGGACCTGTTCATCGCCGAGAAGGACGGCGCCTTCCTGATCGACGTGGAGGCCGACCGCGCCGAGGAATTCCGCAAGAAGCTGTCGCTCTACAAGCTGCGCTCCAAGGTGGCCATCGCGCTGACCGAGCTAGCCGTCTACGCGGTGCTGGACGCCGCCCCCTGGGGTTGGGCGAGGCGCCCGGCGCCACCCGGCCGTTCGGCGACGGCGTCGCCTATGTGGACCCGCGCCTGCCCCGCCTGGGCGCCCGTGCCATCCTGGCCTCGCCTGAGGCGCTGGTGGCCGCCGGGCTGGCCGAAACCGACCTCGCCGCCTGGGACGCGGCCCGTATCGCCGCCGGCGTGCCCGACGGCAGCCGCGACATGGTGGTGGACAGGGCGCTGCTGCTGGAGAACGGCTTCGACGAACTGGGCGGCGTGGATTTCGAGAAAGGCTGCTACATGGGCCAGGAGCTGACCGCCCGCACCAAGTATCGCGGCCTGGTCAGGAAGCGCCTGCTGCCGGTGACCATCGCCGGCCCGGTGCCGGCTCCCGGCACCCCGCTGATGGCCGGCGAGGCGGAGGCGGGCGAGATGCGCTCGGCCTGCGGGCAGGCGGGGCTGGCACTGGTGCGGCTGGAGCATATGGCGACGCCGCTGAGAGCGGGCGAGGCGACGCTGACCGTCGGCGTTCCCGACTGGGCGCGGCTGCCGGAATGACTCCACCTTCTCCCGCTCGCGGGAGAAGGTGGAGTCATTCCTTGTATTCCTCGATGGGCTGGTTGTAGCCGGCGAAGAAGCAGAAGCCGTTGCGGCCGGCGTGCTTGACCCGGTACATGGCCACGTCGGCGGCCTTGCACACCTCTTCCATGGAATTGCCGTCATCGGGGAAGACGGCGACGCCGATGGAGGCGCCCACCTGGCAGGCATGGCCCTGGTAATCCACCGCCTTGGACAGGGAATCCACGATCTTGCGGGCCACCAGCGCCGCTTCCACGGGGCGCTGGATTTCCTCGACCACCACCACGAACTCGTCGCCACCGACGCGGGCCACCGTGTCGGACGAGCGCACGCAGGCAGCCAACCGGCGCGAGACCTCACGCAGCACGTGGTCGCCGGCCTCGTGGCCCAGGGTGTCGTTGATGGGCTTGAATTTGTCCAGGTCCACGTACAGCACCGCCATGCGGCCGCCATGGCGCTTCACGCGGGCCAGGGCGTGGTTCATGCGGTCGTTCAGCAGGTTGCGGTTGGGCAGCCCGGTCAGGCTGTCGTGGTGGGCCAGCCGGCGGATGCGGTCCTCGTTCTCCTTGCGCTCGGAAATGTCGCGCAGGATGGCGGTGAACAGCCGCTGCTTGCCGTGGCGCAACTCGGACACCGAGATTTCCATGGGAAAGGTGCTGCCGTCCAGGCGCAGGCCGACGCCTTCCACCAGGCGCCCCATCAGGGTGGGGAACAGCCCGGCCATGTAGGCGTCGAAGAAGCGCTGGTGGCGGTCGCGCATATCGTCGGGCATCAGGTCGCCCAGGTCGATGCCGGCCATCTGGCCGCGCTTATAGCAGAACATGTGTTCGGCGGCCGGATTGGCCGATTCCACCTTGCCGGAATCATTGATGGTGACGATGCCTTCCGCCACCGAGGCCAGGATGCCCTGCAGCCGCTCCTCGCGCTCGCGCAGGGCCTCGGCCGACTTGACGAACTTCGAGATGTCGCGCCCTTCGATGAAGTAGGTGTCGTCGGTGGGGGTGCGGCGCACCCGCAGTTCGGCCTCGAACACGGTGCCGTCGGCGCGGGACAGCTTCAGCGGCAGGAAGTCCTCTTCCGCCAGCAGGTCCCAGCCGGCCTCCATCAGGAAGCGGTAGTCATCGACCACCCATTCCTCGAACGGACAGCCGATGACTTCTTCGGCCGCGGCCAAGCCCAGCATGCGCACGCCGGCATTGTTGAGGAAGATGATCTGGTTGTCGCGCAGCAGGCACACCAAGGAAGACGCGAGCTCCAACAGCTCGCGATCAAGTACGACGGTCGCGGTGCGTGCCGCCACGGATGCCGTCACCTCTTGATTCCCTTGTTACCCATCAGGGTTGATGGTCAGGCCAAAGTGGGTGGAAAGTCAACCATCCACGATATGCGGGCTGGTCCGCCCGTCAGGCAGAGAAGCAGCGCTGCAGTTCGGCCAGTTGGGCGAAAGGGGACACTCCGTCCGGCAGGGTCAGGTCGCCCGCCCGACGCACGCCTTCGCGGCCCCAGCGCTCGCGCACGGCTTCCTCCAGCCAGGTCTGGGCCTGGGCGGCGCGGGTGCCGGCCAGTCGTCCCTCGGCGGCCAGGAAGGCGGCGTGGCCGTCCACCGCCTGCACCAGGGCGTCGATGCCGTCCCTGCGCATGGACGACACCAGCAGCACCGGCACCTGCCAGCCCCCGCTCTCGTCGCCGGCCCCGCCCAGGGACAGGGCGCCCAGCACGTCGGCGCGGGCGCGGCGGGCTTCCTTTTCCATGTCGGCCTTGGTCACCACCACCACGTGGGGGATCTCGGCAATGCCGGCCTTCATGAATTGCAGCGAATCGCCCGAGCCGGGCTGGACGCAGAACAGCACGGTGTCGGCCACGCCGACCACGTCGGTCTCGCTCTGGCCCACGCCCACGGTCTCGATCAGCACCACGTCGTAGAGGGCCCGCATCAGCACCATGGCCGAGACGGTCAGCCCAGCCAGCCCGCCCAGGCGGTCCCGCGCCGCCATGGAGCGGACGAAGACGCCCTGGTCCTCGGGGTCGGTGGTCAGCCGGGTGCGGTCGCCCAGCAGGGCGCCGCCGGAACGGCGCGACGACGGGTCGACGGCGATGCACCCGACCGTGCGGCCTCGTCCCCGCCAGTTGGCGATCAGGGCGTTCATCAGGGTGGACTTGCCGACGCCGGGCGGGCCGGTCATGCCGACCACCTGGGCGGTGGGGGCGGCATAGGCGGCGTCCAGCAGCGCCACCGTCTCGGGCGCGTCGGGCAGGCGTTCCAACTGGGCGAGGGCCTTGGCCAGGGCGGCCTTGCCACCGCTCTTGATATCATCGAGGGTCATGGCGCGATCATCCCCGCCGGGGGTGGTGTGGTCAAGCGTGCCCGCCTTTGCTATGGTCCCGAACCATGAAAACGATCCCATCGCGGCTGGTGCCGCTGTTCGTGCTGTCGGTCAGCGCCTTCGCCCTGGCCTTCGCCCTGGTGGCCCAATACGGCTTCGGGCTGAAGCCGTGCGTGCTGTGCATCACCCAGCGCGTCCCCTTCGCCCTTGCCGGCGGCCTGGCCGCCCTGTCCCTGCTGGGCGCCTTCCGCCGTTTCCGCCGCGCGCTGATGGCGCTGGCCGGGCTGGCCTTCCTGGTCAATTCCGGCATCGCCGTCTACCACGTAGGGGTGGAGCAGAAGTGGTGGCAGTCCAGCTGTTCGCCCACCGAAGGCGGCCCGGTGTCGGTCAACGACTTGGCCGCCATGATGTCCAAACCGGTGGAGGCCCGCTGCGATGAACCCGCCTGGGCCTGGCACGGCATCACCATGGCGGCCATGAACATCGTCTTTTCCGGCGGCCTGGCGGTGGTCACCCTGGTGCTGGCCCGCCGCATGAAGGAGCAGGCATGAGCGTTCCCGGAAAGCCCTCCAAGGACGAGATGATCGCCCGCATCCTGCGCGTGGACCAGGCGGGCGAGCTGGGAGCCGTCCGCATCTACCAGGGTCAGCGCGCGGTGCTGGGCCAGGGCCGGCACGGACCGTTGCTGGCCAAAATGGCGGCGCAGGAACAGCACCACCTGGACACCTTCAACCGGCTGATCTCGGAGCGGCGGGTGCGTCCCACCGCGCTGAGCCCGCTGTGGCACGTGGCCGGCTTCGTGCTGGGTGCCGGCACCGCGCTGCTGGGCGAGCGGGCCGCCATGGCCTGCACCGTGGCGGTGGAGGAGGCCATCGACGAGCATTATGCCGGCCAGGCCGCCCAACTGGGCGAGGACGAGGCCGATCTGAAGGCCACTATCGAGATCTTCCGTACCGAGGAGTTGGAGCACCGCGACATCGGCCTGGCCAACGAGGCCGAGAAGGCGCCGGCCTATCCGCTGCTGTCGGGGGCCATCAAGACCGGCTGCAAGCTGGCCATCTGGCTGAGCGAGCGGGTGTGATGGAGCGGCCGGCCCTCGACCCCGCCGAAATTCCCGGCCGCACCGGCAGCGTCTATCCCGAGGAATTCATCGCGGTGGTGACCGGACGGGTGAAGCGGCGGCTGGGCGATGCCCTGGGGCTCAGCGATTTCGGCGTCAATCTGGTGGAACTGCCGCCGGGCGCCGCATCGGCGTTGCGCCATTGGCACAGCGCCGAGGACGAATTCATCTACGTGTTGTCGGGCACCCTGACGCTGGTCACCGATGCCGGCGAACAGGGTCTTCCGGCCGGGACCTGCGCCGGCTTTCCCAAGAATTCCGGGGATGGCCACTGTCTGCGCAACGATGGCGAGGGCGTCGCCGTCTATCTTGAGGTGGGCAGCCGGCAGGCCGGCGACCGCGTGGTCTATCCCGACGTGGACCTGCTGGTGGAGCCGCGCAAAGTCTTCACCCGCCGCGACGGCACTGCCTACTGACCGCAGATTCCCTTGAGCGCCGCCCATTGCTCGGGGCCGAGCGCGGGCGCACCGGCCTTGGCCGCGGCTTCCACCGCCTGGGCGCGGGCGGCTGAGTCCGGGTGGCTGTTCAGCCATTGCGGCAGGCCATTGGGGTGTGCCGCCAGCCGGCGGAGGAAGGTGGCAAGGCCCTGGGCATCCAAGCCCGCATCAGCCAGCAGGGCGACGGCGCCGCGGTCGGCGGCGGCCTCGTCCTCGCGGGAATAGGCGCCGGCCAGGGCCATGCCGGCCCCCGTGGCCACCAGCCCGGAACTGTCGCCGGTGATCAGGGTGACCACCACGCCCACTCCCGCCGCGCGGATCAGGGCGGCGGTGGGATGGCGGAATCGCAGATGGGCGATTTCGTGGGCCAGCACGCCGGCCACCTCGTCCGGGCTCTGGGCATCGGCCAGCAGGCCCGAGAATATCAGCACGGTGCCGCCGGGCAGGGCGAAGGCGTTCACGTCGGGCGTCCTGACCACCACCACCCGACGCGGCCGCTGGTCCGGGGGCAGGCCCGCCGCCAGCCTGTCGGTCAGCAGGTGCAGTGCCGCCTCGCCGGCCGGCTGACGGCAGGCGCCCCAGCGCCGCTGGAAGCCGGCGGCCACGGCGTCGCCCCAGCGCTGCTCCCAGGCCGCCGGCACGAGATTCGCCAGGGTGCGGGAAGCGGCGGGAAGGCCCAGCCACAGCCCGGCGCCCAGCGCGGCCGCAAGGACCAGGGCGGCGCCCAGCTTGGCCCAGGGAAGGCGCGGCTTGCGGGGCAGCAGGGGGCGGATGAACTCGGCCCGTTCCAGGGTCAGGCGGGCGCCCGTGTCGGTGGCGCAGCGCAGGCGCACGCCCTTGCCGCCGGGCAGGTCTCCGTCGGCGCGCAGGTCGTCGGTCCGCCAGAACGCCACCAGCAGGCCGTCCTCGCCCCGGATGTCCAGTCCGCCCGCCTTGGGCGTCACCAGCACCTTGCGGCTGGCGGCGGTGCGTCCGTCGTTGAAGCGGCCCTCCAGCGCGGACATCAGAATCCCCCCGCCCCATCGAACACCGCCGCCAAACCTTCGCCCGAACGGGGCGCGGGGGCGGCGCTCTGGCGGATGCGCTCCCAGTCGGGCTCGCCGTCCACCCGCAAGTGGGTGCAGACGTAGCGGAAGGTGCGCAGGGCCGCCCAGGGCCGCAGGACGCCCAGGGACAGCAGGCTGATCAGCCCGTTGCCCAGCGCCAGTCGCACCAGGCCGCCGGTGGAGGCCTCCAGGGCGAAGCCGGTGTCGGCAAAGCGGGTATGGGCCGCCATCTGCCGGTAGAAGCCGGCCCGGTACCAGGCGTAGGGCAGGGCGATGGTGAGCAGTCCCCACACCACCAGCAGCAGGTAGAAGGCGCCCACCGACAGCGCCATCTGCGCCGGCGTGGTGTGGTCGTTGGCGAACACCAGCAGCACGGCGCCCATGGGCAGGGCCGAAGCGAAGAGGGCGGCGCACCCCCACAACACGGCAAACCGCTTGTACAGCGGGCGGGCGGTGGCATCGCAGCGGAAACGGCAATCGCCGAAGGCGGTGTTATTGAGGCGGTAGCGGGCCAGCACCAGTTCGGCCCACGGCCAGGCCCAGCCCAGAGTGGCGACGGTGGCAAGGCCGACGCCGAGGAACAGCAGCCCGTAGCGCCACGCCGCGCCCGACTGGTTGCCCCGGATGCCGCGCCAGACGGTGCGCGACAGCTGGTAGCGCCGCGCCCGGTAAAGGCCGGCGGCGCCCAGAAACAGCACCAGCGCCTGCAGCGCGGCGAAGGCCACGCCCGCCAGGGGATGGCCGGCCTCCGCCAATCCCTGGACCACCGCGAAGGCGCCGGCCAGGGGCAGGAAGACCAGCAACAATACCAGCACGAAGCCCAGGAACAGTTCGCGGCCGGTGCCGACGTATTCCGCGGTATCGCCCCAGGCGCTGGTGCCGGCCCACAGGGCTCGGCGCACCCGCGTCTTTCCCCAGAACCGCCACAGGCTGAGGGTGAGCACGTTCAGCGCCAGATTGGCCAATGCCATCCGTACCATGGCACCGGTGCCGCCCAGGTGAAGGAAGGGCGCCTGTTGATCGGGGGTCGAGGGGGCGTGCAACAGGGTCTCCTTCGCCCAAGGGTGGTCCCGAGGGTACGCCTGCGGCCGGGCGGCGGCAACAGGGGGGCGGGAAACAGCCGCACCGGCGGCCCCTAACCGATAAGTCCAGTCATCGCCATCTCGACCGGCAGCGGCCGGGCGGGCTACACTCGGCGCCGGATCAGCAAGGGAGGATCACGTGAGCGATTTCCAGGCGCTGCTGCTGGAAGAGGCCGACGGCAAGGTCGCGGCCTCGCTTCAACGTCTCGGCGACGACCGGCTGCCGGCCGGCGACGTGACGGTGCGGGTGGACTATTCCACCCTGAACTACAAGGACGGGATGATCCTGAACGGCCTGGGGCGGCTGGTGCGCCAGTACCCGCACGTTCCCGGCATCGATTTCGCCGGCACGGTGGAAACCTCGGAGTCCCCCGCCTACAAGCCGGGCGACAAGGTCATCCTGACCGGCTGGCGCGTGGGCGAGGTGTGGTGGGGCGGTTATGCCCAGAAGGCGCGGGTGAAGGCCGAGTGGCTGGTGCCGCTGCCCGATGGCCTGACCACCCGCCAGGCCATGGCGCTGGGCACCGCCGGCCTGACCGCCATGCTGGCGGTGATGGCGCTGGAGGAGCATGGGGTGTCCCCCGACAGGCCGGGCGAGGTGCTGGTGACCGGCGCCGCCGGCGGGTTGGGCTCGGTGGCCACCGTGCTGCTGGCGCGGCGCGGCTATGCCGTGGCCGCTTCCACCGGGCGAGCCGACCAGCACGATTATCTCAAGTCCCTGGGCGCCCAGGTGATCGTCGACCGCGACGAGCTGTCGGGCGGTGCCGCCAAGCCGCTGCTGGCGGAACGCTGGCAGGGCTGCGTCGACAGCGTCGGCGGCCCCACCCTGGCCAGCGTGCTGGCCAGCCTGAAGCTGCACGGCGCGGTGGCGTCCTGCGGCAATGCCGGCGGCGTGGAGCTCAACACCACCGTGCTGCCGCTGCTGCTGCGCGGCGTCAGCGTGCTGGGCATCGACAGCGCCCAGTGTCCGACGCCGCGCCGCCGGCAGGCCTGGGGCCGCCTGGCGGCCGAGATGCCCAAGGACCTGCTGGACTCGCTGACCACCGAGGCGGGCTTGGGCGACCTGCCCGCCCTGGGCGGCCAGATCCTCAAGGGGCAGGTGCGTGGACGCGTGGTGGTGGACGTCAACCGCTGATGCGGCTTTCATGGGCGGGCCACCATGCCCATCTCCGTATGGGTTAGCCTGGAGGTCCGCCCATGTTGATCCGTTTCGTCCCCGTCCTCCGCGAGTCCGAGGTCACCGACCGAAGGCTCCATGTGGACCGGCGCCGCTTCCTCGCCCTTGGCGCGGCCGCGGCCGCTGTTGCCACCTGGCCGGTGGGGCGGGCCTGGGCCGCACCCCTGGGCTACGCCAAGGGGGTGGTGACGCTGGATGAAAAACTGACCCCGCGCGAGGCGGTCACCACCTACAACAACTACTACGAATTCGGCACCGACAAGGAGGATCCGGCGCGCACCGCTCCAGGCCGGCTGAAGGTGCGGCCGTGGAGCGTGGCGGTGGAGGGCGAATGCGCCAAGCCGGGCACCGTGGCCTACGAAGACCTGATCAGGCCGCACCGGCTGGAAGAGCGCATCTATCGCCTGCGCTGCGTCGAGGCGTGGTCCATGGTGATCCCCTGGGTGGGGGTGCCGCTGGCCGAGGTGCTGAGGCGGTTCGAGCCCACCTCCAAGGCCAAGTACGTGGAATTCACCAGCCTGGCCGACCGCGAGCAGATGCCGGGCCTGCGCATCCCGGTGCTGGACTGGCCCTACACCGAGGGCCTGCGCATGGACGAGGCCATGCATCCGCTCACCCTGCTGGCGGTGGGCCTGTACGGCGAGGAACTGGAGCCGCAGAATGGCGCGCCCATCCGTCTGGTGGTGCCGTGGAAATACGGCTTCAAGTCCATCAAGTCGGTGGTCCGCATCCGCTTCACCGAGAGTCAGCCGGCCACCGCCTGGAACAAGGCCAACCCGCGCGAGTACGGGTTCTATTCCAACGTCAACCCGGCGGTGGACCACCCGCGCTGGAGCCAGGCCAAGGAGCGCCGCATCGGCGAGTTCCGCCGCCGCGACACGCTGCCCTTCAACGGTTACGCCGATCAGGTGGCCGGGCTGTACACGGGCATGGATCTCAAGGCGCAGTTCTGATGACCCGGCCTACACCCTGGCTGAAGTCCGCCGTCTTCGCCCTGTCGCTGACGCCGCTGGCTTGGCTGGTGTGGCAGGCGTTGTTCGGCACCCTGGGCGTCAACCCCATCGAAACGGTCAACCGCTTCCTGGGCGATTGGGCGCTGCGTTTCCTGCTGATCGCCCTGGCGGTGACGCCGTTGCGCAAGGTCACCGGCTGGGTCCCCGTGGCGCGGCTGCGGCGCATGCTGGGCCTGTTCGCCTTTTTCTACGTGTGCCTGCACCTGTCGTCCTATCTGGGCCTGGACCTGTTCTTCGACTGGCAGGCCCTGGCCAAGGACATCGTCAAGCGCCGCTACATTACCCTGGGCATGGCCGCTTTTGTGCTGCTGCTGCCGCTGGCGGCCACCTCCACCGACGGCATGATTCGCCGCTTGGGCGGCCGACGTTGGCGCCGCCTGCACCTGCTGGTGTTTCCCATCGCCGTGCTGGCGGTCGCCCATTACTGGATGATGGTCAAGGCCGACATCCGCCAGCCCATGCTGTACGCTGTCATCCTGGCGGCACTGCTGGGGTTTCGCGTGGCGGCGGCGCTGGCCGGGCGGCTGCGGCGGCCGCGTTCGGGCGGCGCCGCAGCCTGACCGTTCCCTTGCGCCTACTGGGTGCCGCCGCCGGACCCGCCGGGCTGCTGCTGCGGCGGGGACGGGGTCTGCTCCGCCGGCGGCTGGGCCGGGCTGGCGGCGGGGGGCGATGCCGGTGGGGACGGCTCGGCGCCCTGCTGCCGTTCCTGTGTGCGGCTGGGTGTCTGGGCCTGTTCCTGCCCGGCATTGTCGCAGGCGGCCAGCCCGACGGCCAGCCCCAGGGCGGTAACGCCCACAATCCGCTTCAGCATGCCTTGTCCTCCGAAATGGCAAAAGCGTGGACTTCTCTCGCCAACGATCCCGCCCGGTCCAAGGTTCCCGTTTCCCGCCTGGCCGGACTCGCGCCATAATGCGGGCGCGCCCTCTTTCTCCGGTACGCCCCATGAAATCGCTTGTCCGCCTCACCGCCGCCATCCTGGTCCTGGCCCTGCCGGCCGAGGCCCTGGCCCAGGTCAAGTTCAAGCGCTGCCTGTCGGACACCGAGATGGCCGTCGAACAGTTGATCCGCCACGGCGTGTTCCTGCGCGAGGCGGCCAATCGCTGCGACGAGATGAAGCCGGGCACGGCGGCCAAGTGGAAGGCGTTCGACCAGCGTTTCGGCCCTCGGTTGAAGCAGCAGACCGACAAGCGCGCCAAACTGTTCCAGCGCGAGTTCAAACAGGACGCCCTGAAGGTGCGCACCTATTTCGACGGCCGCTTGGTGACCTATCACCGCAACGTGCCGCTGACGGTGGCCTATTGCGAGCACGCCGACGACATGCTGGACGAAATCGGCAAGCGCGGCTGGAACGGTTTCACCGCCCAGGCCAAGGTGGTGCAGAACGAGGTTCTGCTGGACTACAAATCCTGCCAGCCGCAATGAAGGCTGGCGGGGGAAGGGCACGCCTTCCCCCCAACCTCATTGGCGCAATTCCACCCGCTGCTGGATGGGGCTGGCCATCGAAGTAGCGGTGCCGGTGGACAGTTCCAGCAGCTTGACGCTTTCCTGCAGCAGCGAGTCCACGCTCTGGCGCACGTAGTTGCGGTGCACCTTCAGCATGTCCTCGACGGTGCGGCAGGTCATCATTTCGTTGGCAGTCTTCATGCCCAGCTGGAGCGATTGCTGGGTGTAGTGGACCATCTCCCAGCCCATGTCCTGTGCCCCCTTGGCCAGGCGGGCGCCGGTTTCGATCAGGCTGTTGACGTCGCCCTGGGAAATCTCGCCCAGGTCGCCGTACAGTCGGGTGCCGCTGCCCAGCAACGAACGGGCCTGCTCGGCCTGGCGCCGGGCCAGGTCGGCCATCTGGTCCAGACCCTCCTCGACCGAACGGCTTCCGGCGGTCATCTGCTCGACGGCGGCATTCGTGATGACGTCCTTTTCGTCCCTCTTCGCGGCCATGTCAGGATCCTTTCCATTGCTTGCCCCGCAACGGGGACCATGACTTTAGCCTTTGGCGCTTCGCCCGGTCTTTAGGCGAGACGGGGGAGACACCGGGCCAAGCGGGGGACGGCTTGAGCCATGAGGTATGCCGGATGGGGGGCTGGCAAGCCGTCCGGTGGCCGCGCCCAGGGTTGAAATGCGAGAACCATGGGAATACCCATCAATCGAGGTTCCGCCGTGAGCGATATCCTCACCGCCGAGCGTTTCTCGGCTTCCCATGTTCATGCGGGCTTGGTGCGGGCCCGAGTCAAATGGTTCAACGTGGAAAAGGGGTTCGGGTTCGTCACCCCCACGGACGGCCAGCCGGAAGCGTTCCTGCATGCCTCGGTGTTGGCCCGGGGCGGCGTCGCCCAGCTGTGCGAGGGGGCCGAGGTGGTGTGCGAACTGGCCGCCACCGCCAAGGGACCCCAGGTGGTGCGGGTCATCGAGGTGCAGGCGCCGGACCCCCAGCCCGAATGCGACCTCAGCGTGGCCGGCGTGGTCAAGTGGTACCAGCCCGAAAAGGGCTTCGGCTTCGTTCAGGCCGAGGATGGCGGCCGCGACGTCTTCGTCCACAAGAGCGCGCTGCGCCGCTCGGGGCTGGCCGGGCTGACCACCGGTCAGCGGGTGATCGCCGCGGTGCTGCTCAACGCCAAGGGGCGCGAGGCGCGCACCCTGGTGGTGCTGCCCGAGCTTTGACGGCCCCCCGGAAAGACGTCGCCCCGGCCTCCCAAGGAAGCCGGGGCGATCATCGTTCGCCGAAGCGCGTTGGCCGAGATTACTCGGCGTCGCCGCCGGTCGAAGCCAGGTACATCACGCTGGCCAGGAAGATGGCGGTCAGCGCCAGGCCGATATAGACGGCGAAGCCCAGCGGGTTGCCCGACGGCAGCGGGTTGGCGACGCCACCGAACAGGGCGCCGAACACCGAGACAGCCAAATACAACGCGATCACCAGCACGCCGGCCACGGTCAGGCCGAGAACCTTGGGAAGGACGTTCATCGAACACGCTCCTTGAATCTTTAATGCCGGCCTTCGGCGGCCGGCCCCCTCGGGGGAAACCTCTACCAGATTTGGGGCTAATCCGAAAGGTCAATTCGGCGATCTATACCGCCGCGCACCGGGGCCTGCCCCAAGGAAGTGGCGCTTTCGGGTGGTTGAACCCATCGGGCCACGGCGAAAGATGGGGAGGGGCGCACAGGCTACCCAGGCAAGGCAGGCAAGCGTGACCCTTGGCCCCCGCATCTACAACCTGTTTCCCCTTCTGGTCGGAACGGTGTCGCGCTGGAGCGGGGAGTTGCCGCGCATCCGCGCCATGGGTTTCGACTGGGTGTATCTGAACCCGTTCCATTATCCCGGATTCTCCGGCTCGCTCTATGCGGTGAAGGATTACCGGCGGCTGCACCCCGACATGGATGACGGCCGGCCCATGGACGTCCAACTGGCCGAGTTCACCAGCCAGGCCGCCGGGCTGGGGCTCAAGGTCATGATGGACCTCGTCATCAACCACACCTCCAAGGATGCCGTGCTGGTGACCGAGCATCCCGACTGGTTCGCCCGCGACGCCGCCGGCGCCCTGGTCTCGCCGGGTGCCGTCGATCCCGACGATCCCACCCGCGTCACCGAATGGGGCGACCTTGCCAAGCTGGATTACGACCGCGCCGAACTGCATCCGGCCTTCATCGAATATTGGGGCAGGCTGGCCGGCCATTATGCCGGGCTGGGCTTCGCCGGTTTCCGTTGCGACGCCGCCTATCAGGTGCCGGCCGACATCTGGACGGGGATCATCCGGGCCACCCGCGCCGCCCGGCCCGACGCCCATTTCGCCGCCGAGACCCTGGGCTGCACCCCCGAGCAGATCGCCGCCCTGCACCGGGCCGGCTTCGACACCCTGTTCAATTCGTCCAAATGGTGGGACTTCCATCAGCCCTGGCTGCTGGAGCAATACGACCAATTGCGCACCATCGCCCCCAGCATCGCCTTTCCCGAAAGCCACGATACCGGGCGATTGGCTGCGGAAGCGGCGGGGCAGGGCAATCCCGAGCGCTGGGCGCGGCTGCGCGCCGCCTTCGCCGCCTTCTTCTCGGCCGGCTGGATGATGCCCATCGGCTACGAATGGGGCTGGCGGACCAAACCCGACGTGGTCGCCACCCGGCCCACCGACCGCGAGGCCATCCATTATGACCTGTCCGAGTTCATCGCCGGGCTCAACCGCATCAAGGCGGACACGCCGGCGCTCAACGCCGAGGGGCCGCAGCGGCGGCTGACCGCGCCGGCCGATCCGGTGGTGGCGTTGCTGCGCCTGACCCCTGGCGAGGACGAGGCGGCGCTGCTGGTAATGAACACCGACGTGGGCACGCCGGCGGAGGTGGATGTGGGCGCGATGCTGGGGAGCGCCGGTTTGTCGCTCAATCGTTTCGAAACGGTTCTGGGCAAGCCGTTCGGCGCGCGCTTGGCGCCTCTGGAGGTCCGCCTGCTGCGCACGGTGCAGGAACGGGCGGCGCTGCCGCCACCTGGCAGGCTGCCCGACGTGCGCCAGCCCGGCATCCTGATCCAGGCGGTGGCGCCCTGTGTGGATTGCGGCCGCTATCCGGTCAAGCGTGAGGTGGGCGACACGCTGGAGGTCACCGCCGACATCCTCAAGGACGGCCACGACATGTTGGCCGCCCGCGTGCTGTGGCGCGAGAAGGGGAGCTCGGAATGGCAGGCCGAGCCCATGCGGCACCAGGACAACGACCGCTGGATCGGTCGCGTCCGGCTGGAGCGCAACACCCGCGTCCAGTACACCGTCGAGGCCTGGGTGGATTTCTACGAAACCTGGCGCGACGACCTTGCCAAGAAGCGCGCCGCCGGGCAGGCGGTGCCGGTGGAAGTGGTCGAGGGCCACCTGCTGCTGAACGGCGTGCTGCCGCGCCTGCACGGGTCCGACCGCGAGCGGCTGGAGCGCCTGCTGGCCGAGCTGGACGACGCCGGTTCCGACGACGACAAGGCCGACCTGATGAGTTCGGCCCTGGTGCGCGGCATCATGGCGCGCTGGCCCGACCGCTCGCGGGCGGTGCGCCATCCGCAGGTCTATCAGGTGGTGGTGGACCGTGTCGCCGCCCGCTTTTCCGCCTGGTACGAACTCATGGTGCGCAGCCAGGGCTCCGAGGCGGGGCGCTCGGCCACCTTCGTCGACGCCGAGCGCCGGCTGCCCGACATCCGGGCCATGGGCTTCGACGTGGTCTACCTGCTGCCCATCCATCCCATCGGCCGCGTCCACCGCAAGGGGCCGGACAATTCCCTGGTGGCGGAGCCGGGCGATCCCGGCAGCCCCTATGCCATCGGCAGCACCGAGGGCGGCCACGACGCTATCCATCCCGAACTGGGCACCGTGGACGACTTCCGCCATTTCGTCGCCGAGGTGCGGCGCCACGGCATGGAGGTGGCGCTGGATTTCGCCATCCAGTGCGCCCCCGACCATCCCTGGATCAAGGTGCATCCGGACTGGTTCATGTGGCGTCCGGACGGCACCATCCGCTACGCCGAGAACCCGCCGAAGAAATACCAGGACATCGTCAACGTCACCTTCCATGGCCCCGATGCCGGGGCGCTGTGGCGCGAGCTGCTGGCGGTGGTGCTGTTCTGGGTGCGCGAAGGCGTGCGCATCTTCCGCGTCGACAACCCCCACACCAAGCCCATCCCGTTCTGGGAATGGCTGATCGCGCGGGTGCAGGACGATTATCCCGACGTCGTCTTCCTGTCCGAGGCGTTCACCCGGCCCAAGCTGATGCGCGCCCTGGCCAAGGCCGGGTTCTCGCAGTCCTACACCTATTTCACCTGGCGCAACTTCAAGCAGGAGCTGACCGATTACGTGACCGAGCTGGCCCAAGGCGAGGCGCGCGAGGTCATGCGGCCGCATTTCTGGCCCAGCACCCCCGATATCCTGCCGCCCTTCCTGCAGACCGGCGGCCGCGCCGCCTTCCGCATCCGCCTGGTGCTGGCGGCCACGCTGTCGTCGCTTTACGGCGTCTACAACGGCTACGAGCTGTGCGAGGCGGCGGCGGTGCCCGGCAAGGAGGAATACCTGCACTCCGAGAAGTACCAGCACAAGGTCTGGGACTGGAACCGGCCCGGCAACATCAAGGCCGAGATCGCCCGCATCAACGCCATCCGCCACGAGAACCCGGCCCTGCACGAATTCGAGAACGTGAGCTTCCATCCGGCCGACGACGGATCGGTGCTGTTCTACGGCAAGTCCACCCTGGACCGCTCCAACCTGATCTTCGTCGCCGTCTGCCTGGATCCCTTCGATGCGCACGAGGCGGTGCTGACCTTCCCCCTGGAGGCCATGGGCGTGCCCGCGGGGGAAACCTTCGAGGTGGAGGAACTGTTGTCAGGACGGCGCCACCTGTGGCGCGGCGCCAACCAGCGGGTCCGCCTCGACCCCCACGTCAACCCGGCGGTGATCTACCGGGTCACGGTGTGGACCAGCGTGGATTACAGGACGCCGTGTTTTTGAGATTTCCCTCTCCCGCGAGCGGGAGGGGGTGGTGGCGCCGGCGAAGCCGGCAATCGAAGATTGCGCGCTCCGCGCGCGGGGCCGGGTGAGGGAGCAGGAGACTTGATGCTTCTTGGTTCCCTCATCCTCCCGCTTTGCGGGCCCCTCCCTCTCCCGCCCGGCGGGAGAGGGGCAGTCGAGAGTCTCCATCTTGGACCACCTCTGGTACCGCGACGCCATCTTCTACCAGATTCACGTCAAAGCCTTCTTCGATGCCGACAACGACGGCATGGGCGATTTTCGCGGCCTGACCCAGAAACTGGACTACATCCAGACCCTGGGCGTGGACACCCTGTGGCTGCTGCCGTTCTATCCCTCGCCGCTGAAGGATGACGGCTACGACATCGCCGATTACCGCGCCATCCACCCGTCCTACGGCACGCTGCGCGACTTCCGCACCTTCGTGCGCGAGGCCCATGCGCGCGGGCTCAAGGTGGTCACCGAACTGGTGGTCAACCATACCTCGGACCAGCATCCGTGGTTCCAGCGGGCCAGGGCGGCGGTGCCCGGCACAGTGGCGCGGGACTATTACGTCTGGAGCGACGACAACACCCGCTATTCCGGCACCCGCATCATCTTCACCGACACCGAGAAATCCAACTGGACCTGGGACGACCAGGCCAAGCAGTTCTATTGGCACCGCTTCTTCTCGCACCAGCCCGACCTCAACTTCGACAATCCCCGCGTGGTGCGCGAGATCATCTCGGTCATGCGGTTCTGGCTGGACATGGGGGTGGACGGCATGCGCCTGGACGCGGTGCCCTATCTGTGCGAGCGCGAGGGCACCAACAACGAAAATCTGGCGGAAACCCATGCCGTCCTGAAGCATCTGCGCCGGGCCTTGGACCAATCCCACCCGGGCCGCATGTTCCTGGCCGAGGCCAACCAGTGGCCCGAGGACGTGCTGCCCTATTTCGGCGCCGGGGACGAATGCCACATGGCCTTCCACTTCCCGCTGATGCCGCGCATGTACATGGCCATCGCCCGCGAGGACCGGCACCCCCATCACCGACATCATGCGCCAGACGCCGGACATCCCGGATAATTGCCAGTGGGCCATCTTCCTGCGCAACCACGACGAACTGACGCTGGAAATGGTCACCGACCGCGAGCGCGACTATCTGTGGAACACCTATGCCTCGGATCGGCGCGCGCGCATCAACCTGGGCATCCGCCGCCGGCTGGCGCCGCTGATGGACAACGACCGGCGCAAGATCGAACTTCTGAACTCGCTGCTGTTCTCCATGCCGGGGACGCCCATCATCTATTACGGCGACGAGATCGGCATGGGCGACAACATCTTCCTGGGCGACCGCAACGGCGTGCGCACCCCCATGCAATGGACCGAGGACCGCAACGGCGGCTTCTCGCGCGCCGACCCCGCCTGTCTGTTCCTGCCCGCCGTCCAGGACCCGGTCTACGGCTTCGAGGCGGTGAACGTGGAGGCGCAGCTGCGATCGCCGTCCAGTCTGCTCAACTGGATGAAGCGCATGATCGCCATCCGCCACGGCCGCAAGAGCTTCGGCCGCGGCAGCCTGAAGTTCCTCTATCCCAGCAACCGCAAGATCCTGGCCTTCCTGCGCGAATACGAGGACGAGCACGTGCTGTGCGTGTGCAACCTGTCGCGCGCCGCCCAGGGGGTGGAACTGTCCCTGGGCGCCTTCCGCGGCCGTGTGCCGGTGGAGCTGACCGGCCAGTCGGCCTTTCCGCCCATCGGCGATCTGCCCTATTTCCTCACCCTGCCCGGCTACGGCTTCTACTGGTTCCTGCTGTCGGCCGAGACCGAGCCCCCGGCCTGGCACGTGGAATTGCCCGGCGCCATGGCGGAACTGGTGACCATCGTTGGGCGCGACAGTTTCTCCAGCCTCCTGGTCGGGACCAACCGGCGCCTGTTCGAGCGTGAGGTGCTGCCGCCCTATCTGCAGTTGCGGCGCTGGTTCGCCGACAAGGATGTGGGCATGGAGGCGGCGGAACTGCTGCGCTGGGCCGAGCTGCGGACCTCGCGCGGGCGCTGGCTGATGACGCTGGTGGGCGTGCGGCGCGCCGACGGGCGCCTGTCCGGCTATCAGTTGCCGCTGGCGCAGGAATGGGGCGAGGAGGGGGAGGAGGCGTCCCATGCCGCGCCGGGCGGCTATACCCTGGCGCGGTTGCGCACCGGCCCGCGCGTGGGCGCCCTGTGCGACGCCTTCTGCCACGACGATTTCCTGCTGGCGCTGCTGGAGGTCATGCGTGCCCGCGCCGTTCTGCCCGGCCCCGAGGGCAACTTGGCCGGCCGGGCCACCGGCGCGCTGGACCGGCTGGAGATGGCCGAGGCACCCGACATCCAGCGCATCGGCGTCGAGCAGTCCAACAACTCGGCCATCATCGGCGAGGCGGTGGTGCTCAAGCTGATCCGCCGCCCCCATGCCGGGCCCAATCCCGAGGTGGAGATGGGACGCTACCTCACCGAGACCTCGCCCTTCGCCAACATGCCGCCGCTGCTGGGCTGGCTGGAATGGGGCGACGGCACCGCAGGGTCGTCGGTGCTGGCGGTGGCACACGGCTTCGTCCGCAACCAGGGCGACGCCTGGGAATGGACCCAGTCCCATCTGGCCCGCTACCTGGACGAGGCCAGCGTGCTGCCGGTGGACGACATCGCCAGCCGCCCCACCGTGCGCGGGCTGGGGGATTTCGAGGCGTTCATCGCCACGGTGGGCCAGCGCACGGCCGAAATGCACCGGGCGCTGGCGGCGGCCAGTCCCGATCCCGATTTCGGCGCCGACCCGGTGGAGGCGCAGGACCTCGCCCTGTGGCGCGACCGGGCCCAGGATCAGGCGCGCCAGGCCATGGAAGCCCTGCGCGGCAGCGACCTGCCCGAGGCACGCTGGCTGACCACCCATGCCGACCGGCTGTTGGCGGCCATCGCCGCGCGCGTGCCGATGCGGCCCTTCGGCCGGCGCATCCGCATCCACGGCGATTTGCACCTTGGCCAGATGCTGGTGGCGGTCAACGATGTCCACATCATCGACTTCGAAGGCGAGCCGGTGCGCAGCCTGGCGGCGCGGCGCGCCAAGGACAGCCCGCTACGCGACGCCGCCGGAATCCTGCGCTCGCTGGACTACGCGGTTCACACCGCCCTGTCGCGGCTGGCGGCGGCGCGCCCCGATTTGCCCCAGCAACTGGAGCCGGTGGCGCGCGAGTGGCTCGCCCGGGTTTCCGCGGCCTTCCTCGAAGCCTATCTGGCGACCGCGGGGCAGCAGGCCAGCGGCCTGGATCTGGCGGGCGCCGAGGCGCGTCGCCTGCTGGACCTGTTCGTGATGGAGAAAGCCTGCTACGAAATCGCCTACGAGGTGGCGCACCGGCCGGCATGGTTGGCAATCCCCGTGCGCGGACTGATCGCGCTGATGAGCTCTGACGAAGCGTAATTTGTCTTTCTACGCGAACCGGGTAATGCTTTGCTTGCCGGTGCAGAAGGCAGGGGCGGATAAAGAAGGGAACGCTTTTCATGGCCAAGAACACCACCACCACTTTGGTCGCCAAGTCGGATGCCGACGCCATCGTTGCCGGCAGCCACGGCAATCCCTTCGCCGTATTGGGGCCGCACAAGGGCAAGACTGGGGCCGTCATCCGCACCTTCCAGCCCCATGTGCGCCGGGTATGGGCCACCGGCCCCGCCGGCGACGTCGAGCTTGAGCGGGTCCATCCCGACGGCCTGTTCGCCGCCCAGGCGGAGGACGGACTGGCCGGGGATTACCGCCTGCGCCTGGAACTGGGCGACGGCCGGCTGGAGACCGCCGAGGACCCCTACCGTTTCCCGCCGGTGCTGGGCGAGCTGGACATCCACCTGCTGGTGGAAGGCAACCACCTGCGCACCTTCGAGAAGCTGGGCGCCCATTGCGTCACCATCGACGGGGTGTCCGGCGTCCAGTTCGCCGTGTGGGCGCCCAATGCCAAGCGGGTCTCGGTAGTGGGCGACTTCAATCACTGGGACGGCCGCCGCCACTCCATGCGGCTGCGGGTCGAGGCTGGCGTGTGGGAGATCTTCATCCCCGGCCTCGCCAACGGCACGCTGTACAAGTACGAGCTGATCGGCCCGCACGGCGACCTGCTGCCGCTCAAGGCCGATCCCTACGGCCATTACGCCGAGGTGCCCCCGCGCACCGCCTCCATCGTCTGGGACCTGGCCGAACGCGACTGGCAGGACGGCGAGTGGTTCGCCCGCCAGCAGGTCCGAAACGACCGCCACGCCCCCATCTCCATCTACGAGGTGCATCTGGCCTCGTGGCGCCGGGTGCCGGAAGAGGACAACCGCTCGCTCACCTATCTGGAACTGGCCGACCAGCTGTCCGCCTATGTGGCCGATCTGGGCTTCACCCATGTGGAGCTGCTGCCCATCAACGAGCATCCCTTCTCGGGCTCGTGGGGCTATCAGCCGGTGGGCCTGTTCGCCCCCACCTCGCGTTTCGGCAATCCCGAGGAATTCCGCGCCTTCATCGAGCGCCTGCACCAGAACGGTCTCGGCGTCATCATCGACTGGGTGGCCGGCCATTTCCCCACCGACCCGCACGGCCTGGCCTATTTTGACGGCACCCATCTGTACGAGCACGAGGACCCGCGCCTTGGCTTCCACCGGGACTGGAACACGCTGATCTACAATTACGGCCGCCGCGAGGTGCAGAACTATCTGGTGGCCAACGCGCTGTACTGGATGGAGCAGTACCACATCGACGGCCTGCGGGTGGATGCGGTGGCCTCCATGCTGTACCTGGACTACTCGCGCAACGAGGGCGAGTGGATTCCCAACCGGTTCGGCGGCCGCGAGAACCTGGAGGCCATCGACTTCCTGCGCCGCATGAACGAGGTTGTCTACGGCGAGCATCCCGGCGCCATGACCGTGGCCGAGGAATCCACCGCCTGGCCCATGGTGTCGCGGCCGGTCTACCTGGGCGGCCTGGGCTTCGGCTACAAATGGAACATGGGCTGGATGCACGACACGCTCCGCTACGTGTCCAAGGAGCCCATCCACCGCCGCTACCACCACGACGACCTGACCTTCGGCCTGCTCTACGCCTTCCACGAAAACTTCGTGCTGCCGCTGTCCCATGACGAGGTGGTGCACGGCAAGGGCTCCATCTTCGGCCGCATGCCGGGCGACCGCTGGCAGCGCTTCGCCAACCTGCGCGCCTATTACGCCTTCATGTGGACCCATCCGGGCAAAAAGCTGCTGTTCATGGGCAGCGAGTTCGCCCAGGAGCGCGAATGGGACTACGACGGCTCGCTGGACTGGCACCTGCTGGACGAGGGCATGCACAAGGGCGTCCAAAGCCTGATCCGCGACCTCAACCGCCTGTACCGGGTGGAGCCCTGCCTGCATGAGCTGGACGTGGACCCCAACGGCTTCTCGTGGATCGACTGCAACGACCGCGACAATTCCGTGCTGACCTACCTGCGCAGGGCCAAGCAGCAGGACGACATCGCCGTGGTCGCCTGCAACTTCACCCCCGTGATCCGCGAGGGCTATCGGGTGGGCGTGCCCCATCCCGGCTTCTATCATGAGGTGCTCAATACCGATTCCGAATGGTATGGCGGCGGCAACGTCCACAACGAGGGTGGCCGTGCGGCGGAAGAGGTGCCCTGGCATGGCCATCCGTATTCCCTGAACCTGACCTTGCCGCCGCTGTCCACCGTGGTGTTCAAGCGCGAACGTTGAGGCCTCCCGCCGGTAACGAAACCTTCCGCCTTTTGGCCTTGGCAGGCCGGGCGTTCTCGGCAAAGATGGCCGCCGGTCCGTAACCATCCCACCGGTCATGCCCCATCGTCGCCGTATCTGGCCCGGCTCGCCGTATCCCCTGGGTGCCACCTGGGACGGCCACGGAGTCAATTTCGCCCTGTTCTCCGCCCACGCGGAAAAGGTCGAGCTGTGTCTGTTCGATAGCCGCGGCCGCGAGGTCGAGCGCGTTCCGCTGCCCGAATACACCGACGAGGTCTGGCACGGCTATCTGCCCGACGCGCGGCCCGGCCTGCTCTACGGCTATCGCGTGCACGGGCCCTATGACCCCATGCACGGGCATCGCTTCAACCCGCACAAGCTGCTGATCGATCCCTATGCCAAGGCGCTGTCGGGCACCGTCCTGTGGTCGGACACCCATTTCGGCTTCAAGCTGGGCAGCCCCAAGCAGGATCTGGTCATGGACAAGCGCGACAACGCGCGCTTCCAGGCCAAGTGCAAGGTGGTGGACACCGCCTTCACCTGGGGCGAGGACCGCCGGCCCAACCTGCCCTGGTCGGACACCATCGTCTACGAGGCCCATGTGCGCGGCTTCACCATGCGCCACCCCGAGGTGCCGCCGCAATTCCGCGGCACCTTCCTGGGGCTGGCCCAGCCGGGGGTGATCGACCATCTGGTCAAGCTGGGCATCACCAGCGTGGAATTGCTGCCGGTGCAGGCCTATGTGGACGAGCGCCACCTGACCGAGAAGGGCCTGCGCAATTACTGGGGCTACAACCCCATCGCCTATTTCGCTCCCGACACCCGCTATTACGGCGTCAATCCCCACGGCGATTTCAAGACCATGGTGCAGCGCCTGCACGAGGCCGGCATCGAGGTCATCCTGGACGTGGTCTACAACCACACCGCCGAGGGCAACCAGATGGGCCCGACGCTGTCGTTCAAGGGCATCGACAACGCCAGCTATTACCGTCTGGTTCCCGGGTCCGAGCGCTGGTACGAGAATTATTCCGGCTGCGGCAACACGCTGAAGCTCAGTCATCCCCGCGTCCTGCAGATGGTCACCGACTCGTTGCGCTATTGGGTCGAGGACATGCACGTGGACGGCTTCCGCTTCGACCTCGCCGCCAGCCTCGCGCGCGAGAAGTCGGGTTTCGACGGCGGCTCGGGCTTCCTCGACGCGGTGCGCCAGGACCCGGTGCTGTCGCGGGTGAAGCTGATCGCCGAGCCGTGGGACATCGGCGGCGACGGCTATCGCCTGGGCGGCTTCCCCCCGGCTGGTCGGAATGGAACGGCCATTACCGCGATACCGTGCGCCGGTTCTGGCGCGGCGACGGCGGCCTGATTGGCGACCTCGCCTCGCGCCTGACCGGCTCGTCCGACATGTTCGGCTGGGGCGGCCGGCGGCCGTGGGCGTCGCTCAACTTCGTCACCTGCCACGACGGCTTCACCATGGCCGATCTGGTTTCCTACGAGCGCAAGCACAACGAGTCCAACGGCGAAGGCAACCGCGACGGCACCGACGCCAATTACTCGTGGAATTGCGGCCATGAAGGCCCCACTCACAACAAGCGCATCCATGTGCTGCGGCGCCAGCAGATGCGCAACATGCTGGCGACCCTGCTGCTGTCCCAGGGTGTCCCCATGCTGCTGGCCGGCGACGAACTGGCGCGCAGCCAGGGCGGCAACAACAACGCCTATTGCCAGGACAACGAGATCGGCTGGCTCGATTGGAACAACATCGACGCCGACATGTTGGAATTCGTGCGCGCGCTGATCCAGGCTCCGCCGCGATCATCCTGTATTCCGCCGGCCGCGGTTCTTCGAAGGCCGGCGCATGGCGGGCGGCGCGCTCAAGGACATCACCTGGGTGACCCCGGAAGGGCGCGAGATGACCCATGCCGACTGGACGCTTCCCTATGCCCGTTCTTTGGGATTCATCCTGGGCGGCGAGGCCTGCGTGGTGGACTCGCGCACCGGGCTGGAGGAGATGGACGACACCTTCATGGTGCTGTTCAACGCTTATACCGAGATCATCTTCTACACCCTGCCGCCCACCCATCACGGCAAGGGCTGGGAGGTGGTGATCGACACCGCCCGCCCCGAGCCGGTGCTCACCGGCGAGGTGTCGCCGGCGGGCACCCGTTTCCCGCTCAAGCCCCACTCGCTGGCCGTGCTCAGACGCCGCAACGGAATCCGGAGCGAGTAGATGCGCCGCAGCCATGCCATGCCTTTCGGGACCGCAGTGGAGACCGGCGGCACGCGGTTCCGGCTGTGGGCGCCCGATTGTGGCGCCGTGGCGCTGCATATCCCCGGGCGCGGCGACATTCCCATGCCCAAGGATACCGGCGGCTGGGCCGAAACGGTGGTGCCCGGGGCAGGGGCGGGGACTCGCTACGGCTTTCGCGTCGGCGGCCTGCTGATCCCTGACCCGGCCTCGCGGCACCAGCCCGCCGACGTCCACGACCTGTCCGAGGTCGTCGACCCGCGGGCCTACGAATGGGCGGATGGCGGCTGGCGCGGCCGGCCGTGGGAAGAAGCGGTGGTGTACGAGTTGCACGTGGGCACCTTCACCCCGGAAGGCACCTTCGCCGCCGCCCTGGCCAGGCTGGACTATCTGGCCGATCTGGGCGTCACCGCCATCGAGCTGATGCCGCTGGCGGAGTTTCCCGGCGCGCGCGGCTGGGGCTATGACGGCGTGCTGCTCTTCGCCCCCGAGGCCACCTATGGCCGCCCCGAGGATTTGAAAGCGTTCGTCGACGCCGCCCACGCCCGTGGGCTGATGGTCATGCTGGACGTGGTCTACAACCACTTCGGCCCCGAGGGGAACTATCTGCACGCCACCGCCAGGCGGTTCTTCACCGACCGCCACCACACCCCGTGGGGGCAGGCCATCAACTACGACGGCGCCGATGCCGGCCCGGTGCGGGACTTCGTCATCCACAACGCGCTCTATTGGCTGAGCGAGTTCCATTTCGACGGCCTGCGGCTGGACGCCGTGCATGCCATCCAGGACGACAGCGCCAAGACCGTGCTGGAGGAACTGGCCGAGCGGGCGCGGGAGGCTTGCGGCGACCGCCCTATCCATCTGGTGCTGGAGAACGACGACAACGCCGCCCATCTGCTGTCGCGCGACGGCCGGGGCCGGCCGCGCCACTACACCGCCCAGTGGAACGACGACATCCACCACGCCCTGCACCGCCTGCTGACCAACGAGGCCGGGGGCTATTACCGCGACTACGCGCCCGATCCCATGGTCCATCTGGTGCGTTGCCTCACCGACGGCTTCGCCTTTCAGGGCGAGGAATCCGAGCATCGCGAGGGCGCGCGGCGGGGCGAGCCGTCGCGCCATCTGCCGCCCGGCGCCTTCGTCAGCTTCCTGCAGAACCACGACCAGATCGGCAACCGGGCCATGGGCGAGCGCATCGACGCCCTGGCCCCCTGGCCGGCGGTGCACGCCGCCACCGCCCTGCTGCTGCTGGCGCCCCAGGTGCCGCTGCTGTTCCAGGGCGAGGAATGGGGAGCGGCGACGCCCTTCCAGTATTTCTGCGATTTCGGCCCCGGCCTCGCCCATTCGGTGCGCGAGGGGCGCAAGCACGAATTCGTTCATTTCCCCGAGTTCCAGGGCGAGGGCGCCAACCGTATTCCCGATCCGGTGGCCCCCGAGACCTTCCTGCGCTCCAAGCTGGACTGGTCCGAGGCGGCCAATCCGCCCCATGCCCACCGCCTGCGCGAAGTGCGCACGCTGCTGGTCCTGCGCAAGCGCGAACTGGCGCCGCGCCTGGCCGGCATGGCCGGCGGCACGGCCACGGCGGAGATGCTGGGGGCGCGCGCCTTCAGGGTGCGCTGGCGGCTGGGCGACGACAGCACGCTTACGGTGGTCGCTAATTTCTCGGCGGTGCCGCTGCCAGGGATCGTTCCCGGCGAGGGAAGACTTCTGTACTCTACCTACGGGGGGGTCGGCGCCCTTCCCGCTTGGGGGCTGGACTGGTTCTTGGACGACGGGGGGAAGTGAATGAACGCGGTGGAAGCACTCGACCGGCTGGCGCAACTGGCCGGGATCGAGGAGGGCTGGTGGGACTTTTTGGGAATTGGCGTCCCGTCTCCCCCGAAACCAAGCAGGCGTTCCTGACCGCCATGGGCTTCAAGGTGGCCGACGACGCCCAGTTGTCCGCCAGTCTGGACGAGCTGGAAAACCGCCCCTGGCGTCGCTGGCTCGAGCCGGTGGTGGTGTTCGACGAAACCTGGGGCGAGGCCTGGGTGCCGCTGACTGTGCCGGCGTCACGCGACAAGGATGTGATGGAATGGGCGCTGGAGGACGAACTGGGTACCGTCCATGCCGGCCGCTTCCAGGTTGACTCCCTGCCGTGGATCGAGGAGCGCCGGGTGGATGGCAGGCTGGTCAAGCGCTGGCGGCTGGTGCTGCCGGCCTTGCCGCCGCTGGGTTATCACCATCTGCGGGTCAAGTCCGGCGACGGCGCCAGTGCCGACATGCAGGGGGCCGACATGCAGGTGATCGTCGCCCCCGCCCGTGCCCATGTGCCGGCGGCGGTGGCCGAGGGCAGCCGCGCCTGGGGCTTGGCGACCCAGGTCTATGCCCTGCGCAACGACAGCGACTGGGGCTGCGGCACCTACAAGGCGCTGGAGCAACTGGCCGCCGGCGCCGCCCGGCTGGGCGCCGCCACCATCGGCATCAATCCGCTGCATGCGCTGTTCCCCGCCAGTCCCGAGAAGTTCAGCCCCTACGCCCCGTCGTCGCGCCGCTTCCTCAACATCGCCTATCTGGACGTGGAATCCGTACCCGAGTTCAAGGAATGCCTGGAGGCCAAGCGCATGTTCGCCTCGCCCGGCTTCCAGGCCAATCTGGCGCGGGTGCGCAGCTATCCGCTGGTGGAATACGTGGACGTGGCCCAACTGGGCCGGCCGGTGCTGGAGGTGCTCTACAAGTGGTTCCGCTCCGAACATCTGGAGCCGGGTGACGAGCGCGGTCAGGCCTTCCGCGACTTCCAGCGCCAGGGCGGGCGCGCCGCCGAGCTGTTCTGCACCTTCGAGGCGCTGCACGAGCGTTTCCTGCGGGACGGGCAGGGCTATTGGCGCCAGTGGCCCGAGGAATACCGCCATCCGGCCTCGCCCGCCGTGGCCCGCTTCACCCAGGACAGCCGCGAGCGGGTGGAGTTCTTCTGGTGGCTGCAATTCGCCGCCGACCAACAACTGGCCGCCGCCCACGACGCCGGCAAGGCCAACGGCGCCGCCATCGGCCTCTACCGCGACCTCGGCGTGGGCATCGCCGGCGATGGCGCCGAGGCGTGGTTGCAGCAGGACAACCTGGCGCTGGGCGTCTCGGTGGGGGCGCCGCCCGATCCGCTGGCGCTCAAGGGCCAGGATTGGGGCCTGATCCCGCTCAATCCGCTGGCCCTGCGCGAGGCGGCCTACGAGCCCTTCATCGGCGTCATGCGCGCCAACATGCGCCATGCCGGGGCGTTGCGCCTGGATCATGCCATGGCCTTGCAGCGCCTCTATTGGGTGCCGCCGGGCAGCACCGCCGACCAGGGCGCCTATGTGCGCTATCCGGTGGACGACCTGTTCCGCATCGTCGCGCTGGAATCCGTGCGCAACCGCTGCCTGATCATCGGCGAGGACCTGGGCACCGTGCCCGAGGGCTTCCGCGAGCGCATGGACCGCACCAGCCTGTTCGCCTACCGGGTGATGGTGTTCGAACAGAAGGACGGCCGCTTCAAGACACCCGACGAGTTTGACGAGAACGCCCTGTCCATCTTCGCCACCCACGACCTGCCCAGCGCGCGCGGCTACTGGAACGGCACCGACATCGACAAGCGGATCAAGCTCGACCTCTACCCGCGCGAGGGCATGGGCGAGGAGGAGCGGGCGGCCCGCCAGTCCGACCGCGAGAAGCTGGTGCAGGCCTTCGCCGGGCAAGGGTTGCTGCCGGCGGACTTCCCCAGCCACGGCCCGCTGTCGGACGCCGACGCCGAACGGCTGGCCTGGGCGGCGCATCTGTTCCTGGCGCGCTCGCGCTCGCGCCTGATGATGGTGCAGATCGAGGACGTGCTGGCGCTGGACAGTCAGATGAACCTGCCCGGCACCACCGACCAGCACCCTAATTGGCGCCGCCGCTTCCCGATGGACGTGGACGCCGTGCTGGCCGATTCCCGCCTGGTCGGGCTGGCCGGAAACCTGAAGGAGTGCCGAGGGAACAGCAACGGCTGACAGGGGTTGGGGGAAGGCGATGTTTCGCCGTCCCTCGATGCCATGACGGTTGGTCGCGGGGGTGGTCCCTGTTCCCGGGAGGTCGCCCTTGCCCGTACCTGCCATCCCCCGCGCCACCTACCGGCTCCAGCTCAACCGCGACTTCACCTTCGCGGATGCCGAGGCCATCATTCCCTATCTGGCCCAACTCGGCATCAGCCACCTCTATGTCTCGCCCATCCTCAAGGCGCGGGCGGGCAGCACTCACGGCTACGATATCGTCGATCACAACCAGTTCAATCCCGAGATCGGCGACCGGGCGGCGCTGGAACGCCTGGGCACGCAACTGGCCGCGCATGGCATGGGCCTGATCATCGATATCGTGCCCAACCACATGGGGGTAGGTTACGCCGACAATGTATGGTGGCTGGACGTGCTGGAATGGGGCGAAGACAGCCCCTATGCCCGCTTCTTTGATATCGATTGGCAGCCGCCCCGGCGCGAGCTGAAGGGCAAGGTGCTGCTGCCGTTCCTGGGCGACCATTACGGCGCCGTGCTGGAGCGGGGCGAGTTGGTACCCAAGTTCGACCGCACTGACGGCGCGCTCAGCGTCTGGTATTGGGAACATCGCTATCCCATCGCCGTGGCCGATTATGCCGGGCTGCTGCAGGCGGCGGTGCCCGAGGGCGGGGCAGGGGACGCCCTGCTGGACGTGGTGCTGGAATTCCGCCAGATCGCCAGCAGCCAGAGCGGCCGCAACATCCAGGCGCGGCGCACCCGCGCGGTGCAAGCCAAGGCGCGGCTGGCCGGGCTGGCGGCGGCGCAGCCGGCGCTCGCCGACGCCATCGACCATGCCCTCGCCGCCCTGGCGGCCGACCGTGCCGCCCTGAATGCGCTGCTGGAGCGCCAGCACTACCGGGTGTCGTTCTGGCGGGTGGCGGCGGACGAGATCAATTACCGCCGCTTCTTCGACATCAACGATCTGGCCGCCTTGCGCATGGTGGAGGAGCCCGAGCTGTTCGCCCGCGCCCACCGCCTGCCCATGGACCTCGTGCGCGCCGGTCTGGTCCATGGGTTGCGGGTGGACCATGTGGATGGCCTGTTCAATCCGGCGGAGTATTGCCGTCAGGTGCAGGCCCGCGCCGCCGAGGCGCTGGGGGTGGCGCTCAAGGGCCCCGACGACCAGCCCCTGCCCCTGTGGGTCGAGAAGATCCTCGCCCACCATGAGCCCCTGCGGCGCGACTGGCCGGTGGCCGGCACTACCGGCTATGACTTCGCCAATCTGGTGAATGGGCTGTTCGTGGCAGCCGAGGCCGAGGCGGCGCTGACCGCCACCTATGCCCGCTTCATCGGCTTCGCCATGGATTTCGACGCCCAGGTGGTCGAGGCCAAGAAGCGCATCATCGACGAGCACATGTCGGCGGAATTGCGGGTGCTGGCCGGCCGGCTGGGCCGTATCGCCGCGTCCCATTGGCGGTCGCGCGACTTCACCTTGTCGGTGCTGGTGCGGGCGCTGAAGGAGGTGGTGGCATGGCTGCCGGTCTACCGCACCTACGTCACCTCGCGCCGGGTCACCGAGAACGACCTGCGTTACATCCAGTGGGCACTGGCCAAGGCCCGCCGCGCCAGCCCGCTCGACCCGACGGTGTTCGACTTCGTCGGCGCGGTGCTGGATACCTCGTTGGCCCGCGATGGGCAGTATTCCCGCCGGGCGGTGGTGGATTTCACCATGCGGCTGCAGCAGTACAGCGGCCCGGTCATGGCCAAGGGGTTCGAGGATACCGCCCTGTACCGGTTCAACCGGCTGATCTCGCTGAACGAGGTGGGCGGCGAGCCGTTGCGCTTCGGCCTGACGCCCGCCGCCTTCCACCAGGCCAGCCGGGCGCGCCAGCGCACCCATCCCCACACCCTGCTGGCCACCGCCACCCATGACACCAAGCGCGGTGAGGACACCCGCGTGCGCATCGACGTGCTGTCCGAACTGCCCGAGGAATGGCGCCAGCATCTGGAGCGGTGGAGCCAGCTCAACCAGCCGTTCCGCAAGCAGCTGGAAAGCGGCCCGGCGCCTGAGCCCAACGACGAGATCTGGATCTACCAGACTATGCTGGGCGCCTGGCCTGACGACGACGTCCAGGGATTCGTCGACCGCCTGGCCGGCGTGGTGGTCAAGGCGGTGAGGGAGGCCAAGCGGCGCAGTTGGTGGGCCCATCCCGACGAGGCCTACGAGCAGGCGGTGGTGGATTTCGTCCGCCGCATCGCCGAGACCGAGCGCCGCAACCCGTTCCTCGAGGATTTCCTGGGCTTGCGCCGGCGCATGGTGCCCGCCGGGCAGTTGAACGGCCTTGCCCAGACCCTGCTTAAGCTGACCGTCCCCGGCGTGCCCGACATCTACCAGGGCTGCGAGCTGTGGGACCTGTCCCTGGTCGATCCCGACAACCGCCGGCCGGTGGATTACGCCCTGCGCCGCGAGCTGCTCGACCGTTTCCACGGACGGCCGCTGCCGGCGGCGCCGGCCGACTGGCGCGACGGCGCGGTCAAGCAGGCGCTGATCCGCCGGACACTTGACCTGCGCCGCCGGCGCCCCGACCTGTTCGAGCAGGGAGCCTATCGGCCCCTGGCGGTGCGGGGGCCGCGCGCAGCCCATGTGGTGGCCTTCGCCCGGTCGTGGAACGATGCCCAGGTCGTGGTGGTGGTGCCGGTGCAGACGGTGCGCCTGTGGCCGGACAATCTATCCAGCGCCCCGGTCGGGGCGGTCTGGCGGGGTGTGCATGTGGAGGCGCCGAAACGGGGAGGGTCGGGGCGTTTCCGTGACCTGCTCAGCGGGGATGGGGTCGAGGCGGTGTCGCGGCGCGGCACCATGGTGTTGCCGCTCACCGACCTGTTCGCGGCCTTCCCCCTGGCCCTGCTGGAGGGCGAGGGGAACGGGATCGAATAGCCGCTTTGCCCGCTCCGTGCAATGGTCGCGCGGTTACGATTCCGTGACCTCGAAGAGTTGTGCACAAGTGGGGGCCTCTCTCCCCCAGTATTCTGCGGGGGCACGGTTTTTAACTCCATTTCGCGCATGAAACGCCTTGACTTGTGACCGGGGTCCGGGACACTCCCTATGCGGTATTCCATTGGCGGAAGGACGAAGAATGAGCCGTGTCGGGCCACCCGTGGTGAGGCTTCTGGACGATGACGTCGAGAGCATCCGTTACAGCCTCGCCAGCCATCTGCTGTATTCCGTCGGCAAGGACCCCATCAACGCCACCGCGCGCGATTGGTTCATGGCTGCCGCCTACACGGTACGCGACCGCATCTCCGAGCGCTGGATGCCGACGCTGAACCGCTATTACGACGAGGACCAGAAGCGCGTCTATTACATGTCCATGGAGTTCCTGATCGGGCGGACCCTGTCCAACGCCATGGTCAACCTGGGCATCTACGATCAGGTCAAGGCCGCCATCCAGGAGATGAATCTCGATTTCGACGAGATCGTCGGCTGGGAGGTGGAGGCCGCCCTGGGCAATGGCGGCCTGGGCCGTCTGGCCGCCTGTCTGCTGGATTCCATGGCGTCGCTCAACGTGGCCGGCTTCGGCTACGGCATCCGCTACGATTACGGCATGTTCACCCAGCACATCGAGCATGGCTGGCAGGTGGAAAGCCCGGAGAACTGGCTGCGCTACGGCAATCCGTGGGAATTCCCGCGTCCCGGCGTGATCTATCCGGTGCGTTTCGGCGGCCGCGTCGTCCACTATAAGGACGTCATGGGCCAGACCCGCGCCCAGTGGATGGACACCGAGGAAGTCATGGCCATGGCCTATGACGTTCCCATTCCGGGCTACGGCGGCAGGACCGTCAACAATCTGCGCCTGTGGTCTGCCAAGTCCACCCGCGAATTCGACCTGAAGTACTTCAACGCCGGCAACTACATCGAGGCCGTGCGCGACAAGAACGAGTCCGAGACGCTGTCCAAGGTGCTGTACCCCTCGGACATCACCGCGCGCGGCAAGGAACTGCGCTTCAAGCAGGAGTACTTCTTCGTCGCCGCCTCGATCCAGGACATCCTGGCCCGTTTCCGCAAGGCGCACAGCGACTGGGACAAGCTGCCCGAGCGCGTGGCCGTCCAGCTCAACGACACCCACCCGGCGCTGGTGGTGGCCGAGCTGATGCGGGTGCTGGTGGACGAGCATCGGCTGGAGTGGAGCCGCGCCTGGGACCTGACCCGCCGCTCCTGCGCCTACACCAACCACACCCTGCTGCCCGAGGCGCTGGAGACGTGGCCGGTGGAGATGTTCGAGCGCATCCTGCCGCGCCACTTGGAGATCGTCTACCGCATCAACCACGACTTCCTGCAGGATGTCCGCCACCGCCACCCCGGCGATTCGGACCTGTTGGGCCGCGTCTCGCTGGTGGGCGAAGATGGCGAGCGCCGCGTGCGCATGGCCCATCTGGCGGTGGTCGGCAGCCACAAGGTCAACGGCGTGGCCGCCATCCATACCGGCTTGATGAAGTCCACCATCTTCTCGGACTTCGAGCACTTGTCGCCCGGCAAGATCAACAACAAGACCAACGGCGTCACCCCGCGGCGCTGGATGCTGGTGGCCAATCCCGGTCTGTCCAAGCTGATCACCAAGGCCATCGGCGACGGCTGGGTGACGCATCTGGATCGCCTGAAGGGGCTGGAGAAGCTGGCCGAGGACAAGGCCTTCCGCGCCGAGTTCGCCGCGGTCAAGCGGGCCAACAAGCAGCATCTGGCCCAGGTCATCGGCCAGCGCCTGGGCATCGACCTGTCGGTGGATTCGCTGTTCGACGTGCAGATCAAGCGTATCCACGAATACAAGCGCCAGCTGCTCAACGTGCTCCACGTGGTCACACGCTACGCCCGCATCCGCGCCAACCCGACGCTGGACGTGGTGCCGCGCACCGTGATCATCGGCGGCAAGGCGGCGCCCGGCTATCTGATGGCCAAGCTGATCATCAAGCTGATCAACGACGTGGCCGACGTGGTCAACAACGACCCGCTGGTGGGCGATAAGCTGAAGGTGGTGTTCGTTCCCAACTACAACGTCTCCACCGCCGAGCCTGGTGATGCCGGCGGCCGATTTGTCCGAGCAGATCTCCACCGCCGGCACCGAGGCCTCGGGCACCGGCAACATGAAGATGTCCATGAACGGCGCCCTAACCATCGGTACCTGGGACGGCGCCAACGTGGAAATCTGCGAGGAGGTGGGCGAGGAGAATATGTTCCTGTTCGGCCTGACCGCCCAGGACGTGGCGCGCCGCCGCATCGACGGCTACGATCCCTGGCCGGCCATCAATGGCAACGAGGAGCTGAAGAAGGCGCTGGAGATGATCGGCACGGGCTATTTCTCGCCCGACCAGCCCGACCGCTTCCGCCCGGTGGTGGACCTGCTGACCGGCGGCGACCACTACCTGCTGACCGCCGACTATCCGCTCTACCTGGCGGCGCAGAACCGGGTGGACCAGCTGTACCGCGACCGTGACGAGTGGACCCGCAAGGCGGTCCTGAACGTCGCCCGCATGGGCAAGTTCTCGTCGGACCGCACGGTCGCCGAGTACGCCCGGGAAATCTGGAACGTGAAGACCAGCGATTAAGCGGTCGTTCGGCCCAGGCGAAAAGCCCCGTCCCGGCTTCCCGGGGCGGGGCTTTTCCGTTCCGGAGAGGGCGAAGCGCACGGCTTTATGCTTTGGGGGTAGCCATTGCCACGTATAGGCGTGGCGCTGGGCGCTGGCTTTCGCATCGGCTGTGTCCGCGCCGCCCGGTCACGGCGGTGCGAACCGTGGCCAGCCGCGGGGTTCGACGGCGCCGTTCCCCCTTTCGGACGAAGCCTCCACCGTCGGAAGGGGCGGTGGATAGGTTCCATGCCCATGGCCGTGGTGCTACCCTTCACCCTTCCTTAACCAAGGGACGTCTGGCCATGAACCGGTGGAGGGATATTCGCCAATTGGCGACCATCATCGAGGCCGAGGCCGAAGGCCGTCTGGTGGACCGTCAGCTGGCGGTGCGCCTGGCGGGCCGGTTGGCGCGGCGCTATCCCCAGATCAGGGCCAGCATGGGCCTGGTAGTGCGGCGCATGACGGCCGACCTGCCCCGCGACGCCTGAGCGGGCGCGCTGCTGTCACCAAAGAGTCTGTTGCGGTGCAGCAAAGCGGCCCCCATAGTCCCCCTACTGGTATCACTGTGGAGGTACCCGCCATGGACTACCGTCTGCACGACCTTCGTCAATTATCGGAACTGCTGGAGGCCGAGGCCAACGGCCGGCCCTTCGACCGCACCCATGCGCGGCGCTTGGCCCAGGCCCTGGCCGAACACCAGCCCGAAATCGGCAACACCATGCGCCTGATCTGCGAGCGCCTGAAACAGGGCGACGCCCGGGACTAGGCGGCCTTCGGCTCAGGCTGTGGGGCGGTTGTGGCGGATTCGTATCCCGCGCTCTAATAGGAGGCGGGAAAACTCCGCCAACCCTCTGTCCTCGCGTCACCCCCGCGCAAGCGGGGGTCATGATGGGACGAGACTGGTTGCGTGACGCACTATGCTGTGCTGGCGGAGGCATGGGTTCCCGCTTGCGCGGGAATGACGGAGTATAAGGCAGGGCCTTTTCCGTAGCGCTGTTAGCGCCGCAGCGGCGTCGGCGCGGGAACGAAGCCGATCAGGCGGTCGTTGCCCTCGTTGTAGGGCTGGGCATAGCAGCTTGGCCGCGCGATGGAGGCATAGCAATAGACTTGGCTTTGCGGCGGTGGCGGCGACGGCCAATCCACGCACCAGGCGCCCTCGCGTTCGGCCCGCACCGACGAGCAATCCTTGCCCGTGATCCAGGTGGCCACGTGGTCGCCCAGGGTCTTCTTGGTGGTCATCACGCTGGTCACTTCCAGCCCGGCCACCGTCCATGGCCCGTAGCTGGTGGTGTCGAGGCCGCGGTCGGCGCTGATCGCGTCGCAACCGGCGAGAAGCAGAATTCCTGCCAGGGGGCGAAACGCCTGATCATGTTCTATGACCCCTCATGGTGATGCGGTATAATTGTCCAACCAAAAGCGGCGGCAGGTCAAAGGGATTCTTGACCCTTCGCGCGCCGCTTCTTCCCTTATGACGGCGGAGGCTTCGATGGCGGTCGAAACGCCCATTTGTGATTTCGGTTGGCCTGCTCCCTATTTCGCCCTTCCCGGCATCGACGGCCGTGCATGGAGCCTGGACGACGTCCGCGGCCCCAAGGGCACGCTGATCATGTTCATCTGCAACCACTGTCCTTACGTGCAGGCGGTGGTGGACCGGCTGGCGCGCGACGTGACGGCGCTGCAGGAGCTGGGCGTCGGCGTCGCCGCCATCATGTCCAACGACACGGTGGCCTATCCCGAGGATTCCTTCGACAACATGAAGCTGTTCGCCGCCCGCCATGGCTTCACCTTTCCCTACCTGCTGGACGAGAGCCAGGAGGTGGCGCGGGCCTATGGCGCCGTGTGCACGCCCGACTTCTTCGGCTTCGACGCCGGGCTGGGGCTGCAATACCGCGGCCGGCTCGACGCCTCGCGGCGCGAGGCCGCTCCGCCGGGCGCCCGGCGCGAACTGTTCGACGCCATGGCCCAGGTGGCCGCCGGCGCCGGCGGACCGGCCGAGCAGACTCCCTCCATGGGCTGCTCCATCAAGTGGAAGCCGGAAAGCTGACCTTAGGGTCAAAACTCCATTAATCCATCGCCAGCGCCGTGGCGAAACTGCCCGCCCGGCCGGAAGAGGGCGTAGCGCGATGCTGGACGCATCGCGCAAGCCGTCTGACGCCCCGGGAGGGCGGTTTCGCCCGGCCCGGAGGGTTGGCGCTCCAAGGCGCCCTGGTTCGTTGCATCTCTCGGCGATGCCACCAGCATCGCCGTCGCGATGCGCCTGCCATGGCGCGCTTGGAGCGCCGACGCTGGCGATGGATTAATGGAGTTTTGACCCTACCGCGCACGCCAGATTTGCCTCGGGCTGTCCTAGAGACTATGTTACGCCGGTTCGATTTTCGGAGAGCCCTCCTTGACCACCAAGAATGACGACGCCTCGGCCGAATTGTTGATCCGCGAGGTGGACGAAGAGCTGAGGCAGGAACGGCTTCAGTTCCTGTGGAAGAAACACGGCAGCTTGGCCGTGGGTGTGGCGGTGGCGCTGGTGCTGGCGGTGGCCGGCTGGCAAGGCTGGAACGCCTGGCAGACCCGCGCGCGTGCGCAGTCCGGCACCGATTTCAGCGCCGCCTTGCAGGCGCTGCACCAGGGCAACCGGGAGCAGGCGCTGGCCCAGTTGGGCAAGGTGGCCGCCGAGGGCACTTCCGGCTATCAGGTGCTGGCCGATTTCAAGCTGGCCGACCTCAAGCTGGCCGGTGGCGACCGTGACGGTGCCGTCGCCCTGCTGGAGCGGGTGGCCGCGGGGCGGGGCGACGACATCTACCGCGATCTTGCGCGCCTGAAGGCCGCCTATCTCAAGCTTGACGCCGCCGACCCGGCGGCGGTGGCCGCCAGTGTCGAGCCGTTGGCGGCCGAGGCCAGCCCGTGGCGCCATTCCGCCCGCGAAATCCTGGCGCTGGTAGCCGCCAAACGCGGCGACGACGCCAAGGCCGCCGAGCTGTTCCGCAAGATCGCCGACGATCCGGCGGCGCCGCAGGGCGTGCGCGCTCGCGCCGCCGAAATGCTGGCCGCCGTCGGCACCAAGGCCAAGGGCTAATCCGTCTCGTCCAGGGGGACTATTGCATGATGCGTCGTCTGGCTTTGGTGGTGCTGGCCTCGCTGGGCTTGGCCGCGTGCTCCAGTTGGTTGGGTGAGAACGCCAAGCCGCCGCTGCCGGGCAAGCGCATCTCGGTGCTGTCACGCGAGAAAAGCTTGGAGCCCGAAATCAAGGGCGTTGAGATCAAGTTGCCGCCGCCCGAGCCCAATGAGGATTGGCCCCAGGCCGGTGGCTACGCCAACCACGCCATGCACCATATGGAGGTGGGCGACAAGCTGGAGAAGCAGTGGAGCACCGGCATCGGCGCCAGCGCCGGCAAGCGCGCCCGCCTGCTGGCCCAGCCGGTGGTGGCCGACGGCATGGTGTTCACCATGGACGCCGAAGCGGAAGTGCGCGCCATCGACGCCAAGACCGGCCGCGCGCTGTGGAACCGCGACCTGACCCCCGACGACGAGGATTCCACCTTCGCCAGCGGCGGCGTCTCGTACGAGGACGGCCAGTTGTTCGTCTCCACCGGCTTCGCCCAGGTGGTGGCGCTGGATGCCAAGACCGGCAAGGTGCAGTGGCGCCAGTCGCTGTCCGGCCCCATCCGTGGCGCCCCCACCGTGCGCGGCGGCCGCGTGTTCGTCATCACCGTGGACAACCAGACCCATTGCCTGGCGGCCGAGGACGGCGCCGTGCTGTGGACCCACCAGGGCATCGCCGAGGGCGCCAGCCTGCTGGGCGGCACCAGCCCGGCGGTGGACGGCAACGTGGTGGTGGTTCCCTATTCCTCCGGCGAGCTGTTCGCGTTGCGCGTGGATAACGGCACCGTGCTGTGGCAGGACCAGCTGTCCACCGTGCGCCGCACCGACAACGTCGCCACCCTGTCCGACATCCGCGGCCGCCCCATCATCGACCGTGGTCGTGTCTACGCCATCGGCCATGCCGACCTGCTGGTAGGCATCGACCTGCGCACCGGCCGCCGCCTGTGGGAGCGCGAGATCGGCGGTATCCAGAGCCCGTGGGTAGCCGGCGACTACCTGTTCCTGGTCACCAACAACAACGAGGCGCTGGCGCTGGAGGCCAAGACCGGCCGCATCCTGTGGGTCACCCAGCTGCAGGTGTGGGAGGACGAGGAGGAGAAGGAGGGCCGTGTCACCTGGACCGGCCCGGTCCTCGCCTCGGACCGCCTGATCCTCGGCAGCTCGCTGGGCTATTTGGTGTCGCTGTCGCCCTATACCGGCGAGGTGCTGGGCAAGGTGTCCATCTCGGATGGGGTGAGCATCCAGCCGGTAGTGGCCGGCAACACCATGTATTTCGTCACCAACGACGCCGATCTGGTCGCGTACCGCTGAGATGAGCTTCACCGTTGCCATTGTCGGCCGACCCAATGTCGGCAAATCCACGTTGTTCAACCGTCTGGTGGGCAAGCGGGTCGCCATTGTCCACGACATGCCCGGCGTCACCCGCGACCGGCGTGAGGGCGCGGCGACCCTGCTGGGCATGGAATTCACCATCATCGACACGGCCGGCTACGAGGACGCCACCGGCGATTCCATGGAGGCGCGCATGCGCCGCCAGACGGAAGCCGCGGTGGAGGAGGCCGACGTCGCGCTGATGCTGATCGATTCCCGCGCCGGGGTGACGCCGCTGGACCGCCATTTCGCCGACCTCTTGCGCAAAGCCAAGACGCCGGTGATCCTGGTGGCCAACAAGTGTGAGGGCAAAGCGGGCGAGCCCGGCCTGTACGAGGCCTACGGCCTGGGCCTGGGCGAGCCGGTGCCGGTATCGGCCGAGCACGGCGAGGGCCTGTCCGACCTGTTCTTCGCCCTGCAGCCCTATGCCGAGGCTGCCGGCGCGCTGGACGACGAGGACGAGGAGGACGGCTTCCCCGAGCCGGTGGACGAACCGGACGAGGAAGCGCAGGCCGCCGCCGAAGAGGCCGCCCGCGCCGCCCGTCCGCTGCAGTTGGTCATCGCCGGCCGTCCCAACGTGGGCAAGTCCACCCTGGTCAACCGCCTGCTGGGCGAGGACCGCATGCTCACCGGCCCCGAGGCCGGGCTGACCCGCGACGCCATTTCCAGCGAATGGGAGCACAAGGGCCGCCGCATCCGGCTGGTGGACACCGCGGGCCTGCGCAAGCGCGCCAACATCGAGGACCCGGTGGAAAAGCTGTCGGTGTCCAACACGCTCGAGGCCATCCGCATGGCCGAGGTGGTGGTGCTAGTGCTGGATTCCTCGGCCATCCTGGACAAGCAGGACCTCACCATCGCCCGCATGGTGGTCGAGGAAGGCCGCTCCCTGGTGATCGCCATCAACAAGTGGGATGTGGTCGAGAAGCCGGAAGAGGCGCTGCAGCGCCTGCGCGACCGCATGGAAACCTCCATGCCGCAGGTGCGCGGCGTGCCCACCATCACCATCAGCGCGCTGGCCGGCAAGGGCCTGGAGCGGCTGATGGATGCGGTGATCGAAACCCACAAGTTGTGGAACCGCCGCATCTCCACCGCCAAGCTGAACCAGTGGCTGGAGGAAGTGGTGGCGCACCATCCGCCGCCGGCCCTGGCCGGCGGGCGGCGGCTGAAGATCCGCTATATGACCCAGGCCAAGGCGCGGCCGCCGACCTTCATCATCTTCGCCTCGAAGCCGGACGAGCTGCCCGAGGCCTATACCCGCTACCTGATCAACGGGCTGCGCGAGACCTTCAAGCTGCCGGGTGTGCCCATCCGCCTGTTCGTGCGCGGCGGCAAGAACCCCTACGCCAAGGAAAAATGAGGAAAGGGTGCCAACCGGCAGGGCCGTTGGGACCAGGCGTGTTTGAGGGAGGCCCCGTATCAGGCAGCGCGCCGGATACGGGGCTTCTCATTTGCAGAGAATTTTCCGTCATGGCCGGGCTTGATCCGGCCATCCACGCTGCCGGTTACAGGCTCCAAGGCGTACCGCATGATACGAGCATGCGAGGGGGCTGGATTTACATCATGACGAACAGGGCAAATGGCACGCTTTACGTCGGTGCGACCGGCGACTTGGCGCCTTGAGCCTGGGGCATAGGGAGGGCCTCGCCGACGGCTTTAGCAGGGGCTATGGCCTGAAACGGCTAGTGTACCATGGGCGATACGACGTGCCATTGAGCGCAAGAAGAACCTCAGGCACTGGCCGAGGGCATGGAAGGTGAAACTGATTCTGGCCGACAGTCCGAACTGGGAGGATCCGTTCCTGCGGCTGGCGTGGCCGTGGATGGCCGGGTCAAGCCCGGCCATGACGAAACCCACCTAGCCCCAGCGGCTCTCCAACCGGCGCCCTTTTTATTTATGCTTGCTGAACAAGTCGATGGTCTTGCAGATCAGCGAGCCGATGGGGCGCGGCTTGGGCGGCGACAGGGTTTCCGCCAGGAAGTCACGCACCGCCTTGTCGGGATCGGTCTCGGCGGTCAGCACCGGTCGCACGCCGCGCTTTTCCATGTTCTTGAGGAAGCCGTCGCCGGCCGATTGGGCGATCAGCGCGGCGATGCCGTCCAGCGGGTGGGGGCGGCCGTCCTCGGCGTAGTGGAAAACGTTGTCGTGCTCCAGTTCCACTCGGTTGGGCTGGCCCACCGAGCCGTCTTCGGCCACTTCGTAGACGAGCCACTTGCGGGCGCGGCCGGCATGGCCGGCGACCTTCACGAAATCAGAACTGGCAACCGCGACCTTCATTGCCTAGAAACTCCCCATCCGGCATCGGTCGCCCATGAATTGCGCATTTTCCTGATGGGGGCAAGCCTGCAACGCGGGGGTTTAGCGCGGGCACTCGATTTCATCGTAAATTTAGGGCATCCTGGGGCCGGCCCCTATCAAAACGATGGTTGAGTTATCATAGGAGGACGTTCGCGTGCCCATTCGCATCCTGATCGCCGAGGACCAATTACTCGTGCGCCAGGGTCTGGCCGCCTTGCTTAAGGCGGAGGACGTCGAAATCATCGGAGAAGCCGAGGATGGGGAAGCCGCCGTCGAAATGGCGCGCTCGCTCAAGCCGGACATCGTTCTCATGGACCTGTCCATGCCCGTGCTCGATGGGGTCGAGGCCACCCGGCGCATCAAGCGAGTCGCGCCACAGATCCGGGTGCTGATCCTGACCATCGCTAATTGCGAGCGCAGGGTGGCCGAGGCCCTGGCCGCCGGGGCCGACGGCTACGCCCTGAAGAAGCTGGGCCACGAGGAATTGATGAGCGCCATCACCTCGGTACGGTCGGGCAAGCATTACCTCGGCCCGGGCCTGAACGAAGAGCAGGTTCGTGAATACCTTGACGGCGCCGACACGGTGGCGGTGGCGTTGACGGCGCGTGAGCGCGAGGTCTTGCGGCTGATCGCGCAGGGTCTCAAGAATAGAGAGATCGCCGATACACTATCCATTGCCATCAAGACAGTGGAAACCCACCGTACCAAGATCATGCAGAAGCTTGACCTGCACAATTCCGCCGAACTGGCGACTTACGCAATTCGTCGCGGACTGATCGAATAGTCCCTTCGAACTAGAGCGTAGTTCCTAGGTGAGGTCGCGCCGCCGCCATTGCCCTGCTATTAGCAAGGGTGTCCGAGCCGCATGCAACGGCCGGGCGGGGCGGCGCCTGCGGAGGTGCGGTTGGATAGCGCAAAGTCGGACCAGGGGTCTTCGACGCAGCTTTTGATTGGACATGGTGCCGTTGCCGGTTTCGGCTTGCTGGGTGTCGTACTTTGCGCTGTTTGGGCTAGCAACTTCTTGTTGTTCCATACGATTTCTGAGCTATTTTCCGTTGTGGTGAGTTTTTCCGCCGCGGTGGTCGCCTGGTATTCGCGCGATTGGACGGGGCGCAACTTCCTGTTCCTGCTGGGGCTGAGCTGCCTGTTCGTCGGCGTGATCGATGCCTTCCACATCATCGCCTACAAGGGCATCAACATCCTGCCCGACAGCGGCGGCAACCTCTCTTCACAATTGTGGCTCTCGGCCCGCGTGCTGGAAGCGGGCAACTTCCTGGTGGCCGTGTGGGCGCCCCGGCGGCGTTACCACCTGGGCGCGCTGCTGGCGGTGGAGACGGTGGTCACCGTCGCCCTGCTGGCTGCGGCGTTCGGCAATGTCTGGCCGCCCACCTTCGTGGAAGGGCAGGGCGTCACCCCGGTGAAGACCGCCGTCGAACTGGTCCTGGCGGCGGCGTTCCTGTTGGTGCTGGTGCGGCTGCGCCGGCACGTGGCCGATTTCGACCCTGCCGTCCATGGCCTGCTGGTGGCGGCGGTGGCCATGAAGATGGCGACCGAACTGGCCTTTTCCTGGTACGTGGACCTGTTCGGCCTGGTGAATTTCATCGGCCACTGTCTCAAGATCATCGGGGTATGGCTGTTGCTGCGGGCGGTGGTGGACAGCGGCCTGCGGCGCCCGCAATCCCTGATCGTCGGCGCCATGGAGCGCGAGCGCTCGCTGTCCAACGAGGCGGCGCGGCACGCGCAGACGCTGGACGCCGTGCTCGATGCCACCCTGGACCCGGTGGTCATGTTCCATGCGGATGGCCGCATCCGCTTCGTCAGTTCGGCCGCGGAACGCTTCTTCGAGCGTGGCACCCGCGAACTGGTGGGCCGCACCTGGCGCGAGGCCGGCTTGCCCGAGGCGGTGATGCTGCGCCTGGAAGGCTTGACCGATGCGGTGCTGGCGGAGGGGGCCCCCCGCACCGAGGAATTCTGTGTGCCGTGGCGCGGCGGGCCGCTGTGTCTCGAATGCCAGGTGGCACCGGTGGACGACGACCAGATGCCCCATGCGGCGGCGGTGGCGGTACTGCGCGACATCACCGCCCGCAAGGCCATGGAGGAGAGCCTGAAGTCCTCGCTGGAGGACAACCGGGTACTGGTCCAGGAAGTTCATCACCGGGTGAAGAACAACCTGCAGATCGTTTCCTCCATCCTGCAGATGCAGGGCTGGCAGATCTGCGACCCGACGCTGCGCCGGCATTTCGAGGAAGGGTGCGGCCGCATCCTGTCGCTGGCCATGGTGCACGAACTGCTTTATCGCCAGCAAAGTCCCGCCTCGGTGGATTTCACCGCGCTGGTTCGGGCGCTGTGCGCCGAGGTGTTCCGGCTGCACGACCTGCGCGAGGACCGGGTCGCGCTGACGGTGGAGGTGTCGGCCGCCCTATCGGTGGAGCAGGCTGAACCGCTGGCGCTGATCATGCACGAGTTGGTGGCCGACGCGGTCAAGAACGCCTTCGCCGATGGCGCCGGCCGGCTGCGGGTCCGCCTGTCCTGCCCGGCCCCGGGCGAAGGGGTGCTGGTGGTGGCCGACCAGGGAGCGAATGCGGATCGGCCCATGAGCTTCGATGAACAGAGCGGCACTCTGGGCCTGCGCATGGTGGGCAGCCTGGTGCGCCAATTGCGGGGCAACGTCTCGGTCCATCGCGGCCAGGGCGTGGAGGTCAGGGTGCATTTCCCGCTGGTTGGGGTGCCGTCGTCCTAACGCGCCGCTCCCTTTCGCCCCGTCACGCCCGCCATCAGGGCGACGCGTGCCGCTTCGGTGCGGTTGGCGACGGCCAGCTTGCGGAACATGTTGCGCAGATGCGCCTTGACCGTGACTTCCTGCAGGCTGAGCTCGCGGGCGATCACCTTGTTGGGGGCGCCGTCGACGATCATCTCGAGGATGCCGCGCTCGCGGGGGTCAGCGTGGCCAGCGGCGAGCCGGCATCGCCGCCCGCCGCGGCCGCCGGCTGGGGCGAGCCGTCGCGATAGTCGAACAGGAAGGGCGGGATGTACTTTTCGCCCGACAGCACCAGCCGCAGCACGCCCAGGATGGTTTCGCCGCGCATGGTCTTGGGGATGAAGCCGTTGGCCCCCTGCTCGATGGCCTGCAAGGCATCCTCGGGCTTGGTGGAACCCGACAGGATGACGATGGGCAGGCTGGGGAATTCGGCCCGCATGGTGTTCAGGCCGGCCAGTCCCTCCATGCCGGGCATATACAGGTCCAGGATGGCCAGATTGAGCGGCATGGCCTTGCGGGCGGCGGTCAGGGCCTCCGGGAAGCTGCCGGCCTCGATCACCGATGCCCCCTCCTGAAGGCGCTCCAGGAACGGCACCAGACCATCGCGCACCATGGCGTGGTCGTCGGCAAGCAGTATCCTCATGGGCTCATACTCCTTCCACTTGACGGCCCGTGTGGGGCTCTTCCAGGCGCAACAAGGCTTGGCGCAGGTCTTCCAAGCGGAAGGGCTTGGTCAACAACGCGGCCACGTTGCCACCCAATTCGGAGGCGTTGCTGGCCCGCAGGTGGCCGGTCACCACGATGACCGGCGTGCCAGGCTGCAAATCCTCCAATTTGGCGATCAGCTCCCGACCATCCATGCGCGGCATGCGGATGTCGGTGATGACCGCGTGATAGACGTGCCGGTGGCAGAGCTGGAAGGCCTCCAGTCCGTCATAGGCGGCGTCCACTTCATAGCCCTGTCGCTGCAGGAACTCCGAAACCATCATGACGGACAGGGCTTCGTCGTCCACCAGCAGCACCCGGCGTTCGTCGACCGGGTCCTCTTCGCCCTCGGCGGCGCCCCCTCGTCGGGCGAGAGGCGGTGGCCGGTTTGTCCCGCCTCGGCTGGCGAGGGAGTGAACGCCGGCAGCTCGATGACGAACTCGGCGCCGTCCGCCACGTTGCGATAGCTCAGGCTGCCGCCCATGTCGGTGCAGATGCCGCGGCTGATGGACAGGCCGAGCCCCAGGCCGGCGCCCCCGTTCTTGGTGGTGACGAACGGTTCGAAGATGTGCTCGCCCACCGCCTGCTCCACGCCGGTGCCGTTGTCGCGCACGATGATGCGCATGCGGGGCTCGCCGACGCCGCCGTCGCAGGTGATGGCGATGCAGCCCTCGGCATGCCCGCCACTGCCCTCGCGCCGCAGGCGATCGCGGATGGCGTCGCGGCCGTTGTTCAGCAGGTTGAGCAGGACCTGTTCCAGCCGCACCTGATGGCCCAGCACGGAGAGGCCGTCCAGCCGGCCCCGGCGCTTCACCAGGATGCCGTCCCCCCTCAGCAGGGGCTCCACCATGCGCAATGCGGTATCCACCGCGGCCTGGGGCGGGAATGGCTTCTTTCCCTCGCTTTCCCGCCGGCTGATGGTGCGCATGTGGGTCACCATCTCGGTCAGGCGATCCACTTGTCCGAGGATATTGTCCGCCTGCCTGGTCATCCGGTCGGCGTCACTCTTGCCTTCGGTGATGTCCAACCTGGTCGCCTCCGCCGTCAGGCGGATCACGTGCAGGCACTGGTTGAATTCGTGGGCGATGCTGGCCGCCATCTCGCCCAGAGTGGCCAGGCGGGCCGAATGCATCAATTGCAGGTCCAGCGCCCGGCGGGGCGTCAGGTCGGTCACGGCCAGCACGGCGCCGCCGGGCGTGCCGTCATCCTCGCCGGTGCGTGCAATGGACACCTGGGCGGGGAAGGCGGTGCCGTCCCAGGTCTGGCCTTCCGTCTCGATTTCGTTGGCGTTGCCGGCCAGCGCCGCCCGCATGGATGGGCCGAGCAGGCGCTCGACGGGCGTGCCGGGCAGGATGGAGCCGCTCCATTGGAACAGGGTCCGCGCCGCCGGGTTGCCGTAGAGCACGCGGCCGTTCCGGTCCACCGCCAGCACCGCGCCACCCAGGTGCTCCAGCACCATGGACTGCAGGCGCGCATGTTCGTCGCGTTCCCATCGGGCGGTGACGTCCTCCAGGGATACCAGCAGACGTTCCCGCAATTGCCCCGGTTCGCCCCGGATGGCCTGGACGCCCATGGAGACGCGCGCGATCGTGCCGTGGGCGGTGTGCAGCCGATGGATGCCCGGAAACCACGGCGGAACGTCGACCGGTTCGTCGGCGGGAACGATGCCGCGCCATCCCAGCGAGGCCAGGCGGTCCAGCGGGTAGCCCATCAGGGTGGTGAAGGCGCGGTTGGCGGCCAAGGGGCGGAAGTCCTCGTCCAGCAACAGCGTGGCGGACGGCGCCAAGTCGAACGCCAGCCGGAACTCGTTCTCGTTCAGCCTGGGCGTCGTGCAACTCGGTGATGTCGGTGTATATGGCCGCCAGGCGGCCCTGTCCCAGGTCGACATTGCGTCCCTGCAGCACCGTGCCGTCGTGCATGCGGAACTGGCGCAGACCGGGGACGCGGCGGCGATTCCGGCAAAACTCCTCGATGGTCTGGGCGCGATCCTGGCCGGGCGGCGGCAGCATGGCGCCGCTGTCCACCAGCGCGGTGACGATCTGGCGGGCGGTGGGCGTTTGCCATTCGGCCAGTTGGGGCAGGTAGCGGTTCAGGAAACAGTCGCCGGCCACCAGACGGTCGGCCTCGTCCCACAGGGCGTAGCCGTCGATGACCTTCTGCTCCTTGATGGAGCGCCACCCGGAGAGGGGATCCTCCGCCAGTTGGGCCAGCGCGTCGACGATGCCCTGCAACTGCCGGCGGCCCTCGACCCGGCTGCGGGCGCGGGTGTACTGCCAATGGGCGGAGAGGGTGGCGCCGGCGGTGAGGATCAGGCCGCTGAGCAGCGCCGCCTGCAGCCAAGGGGCTTGCCACCACGGCACTTCCGGCCCGCTGTCCGACAGGCTGGCGGCCAACAGGCGGTGCACTTCCAGGGCGCCCAGGCACAGGGCAATGGTCAGGGAGGTGCCGGCCACCAGCCACGGCAACACGTGGAGCGCCCGCGCGGAGGATCCGGGCGGTTGCCAGCGATAAAGCGCTTCGTCCGGCCTTCGGCGGTCGGCGCGCCCGTTCATGGAAGACTCCCCCAAGCCTTTATCTGCCGAGTATGACATTATGAAGGCTGGGGAGAAAGGCACCGAAAAGTATAGGCGATAAGGTTCAGAAAGGTTCGCTGTCGACCAGAAGCTTCATGGCCTGGAGACGGTTCTGAACCCCAAGCTTGCGAAAGACGTTGCCAAGATGGGATTTGACCGTCACTTCGCTGACGTCCAGGTGATTAGCGATCAGTTTGTTGGGGAACCCTTCCCGCAGTAGGCGCAGGATATCCCGTTCACGGGGGGTGAGACGGCCGATCAATTCGCTGGCGGTGTGCTCGGAAGGAAAGCCGGGTTCGTATCCGACACCCACCAGCATGGCGGGGATGAAGCGTTCCCCCGAAAGCACCAGTTGCAGCGCCGACACCATGGCAGCGCCGGACAGGTGCTTGGGGATGAAACCGTCGGCGCCCAGCCGGATGGCCTCCAGCACGTGCTCGCGGTCGGCCATGGCCGACAGCATGACGCAGCGGGTGTCGGGATGGCTTTGGCGCAGGGTGACCAGGCCCTGGTAACCGTTCATGCCGGGCATCTTGAGATCGAGAATGATCAAGTCCACCGGCCCATCTTTCAGCCGTTCGATCACCTCGGGAAAGCTTCCCGCCTCCAGCACCATGGTGTCGGGCGCAATGCGTTCCACGAAAGGACGCAGTCCTTCGCGGATCATCACATGATCGTCGGCAAGAATGACTCGCATCTTTTATCCCCCCGCTAGCCTCTAGGTGTTACAATTATTCTTGGCTTGAATTCAAGATGTCGCTGAGTTGTGCACAGGCCTCTTGCCCTGTGTTTCGGATTTTCTACTGTCAACTCGTCCAGCCGGGATGTGACGCTCGGCAATCCGGCGGGCCTGCACAATATCCCCGCCGTCTTCCGTCCTATGGGATCACTCTCACCTTAGAACCGTGCCGGAGCACCCCGCATTCGGCCCAAGGAGGAGGGGACTCCGCCTAAGGTGGGGGGCGACTCCCTCGTCTGCCCGCCTGTTCGGCCCCGTCCGGGCTGGATATGGTCGTTGTCATAGGGAGGAGAAACGAGCAATGACCATGGAAAACGCCACAAGACGGCGGCGGATGCCGCCCATGTCGCTGGAACTTATTGGCGTGCTGGAACATCGTCGCGCGTTGTTCGAAAGCAAGTTCGGCCGGCCGCCGCGCCGCGGCGAACCGCTGTTCTTCGATCCCCATGCCGCCGAGCCCACCCGCATGCCCATGCCCGTGCGCGGGCGTGTGCTGGCCGACCTGGCCGCGCTGGTGGGGTTGTCTGACGCCCAGGCCGCCGCCGTGATCGATCGTTGGTAGCATCCGCTTTCAAACCGAGGGGGGACATCCGCATGAGCAAGTCGCAGACCCGCATCACCGAAGACATGATTACCGAAGACATGATCCGTAATCGCGCCCACCACATTTGGGAGCGCGAGGGCCGCCCTGATGGCCGTGCCGACGGCCACTGGCATTTGGCGTGCGCGGAACTGGCGAGTGAAATGTCCCATCTGGATACCGGCCGCGCCAGCCCGCGCCGCCGCACGGTGGCATCGGCCAAGCGCCCATCCAAGACCAAGTAGGGCCGTGCGGCCGGCGCGAGCCTGTTATCGTCCGGAGGAGAGCATCCATGCCGCAAAGGCCGCCGCCCGAGATCACCGATGACATGATCCGGGCTCGCGCCCACCACATCTGGGAACGCGAGGGCCGTCCCGACGGCCGCGCCGAGGATCACTGGCAGATGGCGCGCAACGAGCTTGCCATCCAGTTGGATCCCGGCTTGGCCACCGAGCCGGACCCGGCGGCGGAACGGGAAGAGGTGGACCATCCCGAGCCGGTGGAACCGCTGGAGGCGGTGGAGAACCAGGGCTCGTTCCCCACCCTGACCGATCAGGACGAGGAACAGGGCAGTCCCCGCCGCCGTCGCCGTAGCCAGACCAAGCGTGGGTAAAAGGGGCAGGCGGGCGGTCAGCCCGCCTTGTGGAACTGCAGGTGGACCTTCAGGCCGGGGGCGTTGTCGGTCAGCCGCAATTCGGCCCCGTGCAGCCGCGCCACCGCCTTGACCAGCGACAGGCCCAGCCCGTTGCCGGGCGTGGAGCGGGTGGAATCCAGGCGGACGAAGCGGTCCAGGACCCGGTCGCGCGCTCCCTCGGGGATGCCGGGGCCGGAATCCCCCACCGCCACCTCGGTGCCCGTGGCAGTGGCCGCCACGGTGACAGCCACGGAGCCGCCCTCCGGGGTGTACTTCACGGCATTGTCCACCAGGTTGGCCAGGGCCTGGAACATCAGGTGGCGGTCGCCCTCCAGCGACAGGCCGGGATCGGCGTGGCAGACGATGGTCACGCCCTTCTCTTCGGCCAGCGGTTCGTAGAGTTCGACCACGTCGCCGGCCAGCTGGGCCGGATCCAGGGGCTCGAAGCTGTGCAGCCGCTGGCCCGATTCGGCGTTGCTGATGGCCAGCAGCGCGTTGAAGGTGGCCAGCAGGTTGTCGGCCTCCACCACCGTCTCCTCCAGCACCCGGCGCAAATCGGCGGCGTCCCCCCTCCTTCCTGCTGTTGGCCCAGCAGGGCCACGTCGATGCGCGAGCGCAGGCGGTTCAGCGGCGTGCGCAGGTCGTGGGCGATGTTGTCGGTGACGGTGCGGATGCCTTCCACCAGCCGCTCGATCTCGTCCATCATCTCGTTGAAGCTGGTGGCCAGCTGGTCGAACTCGTCGCGGGTGCCCGACAGCTTCATGCGACTCTTCATGTCGCCGCCGACGATGCGCCGCGCGGTGCGGCTCATGGCTTCCACGCGGGTCAGCATGTGGCGGCTGGTGAAATAGCCGCCGACGATGCCCAGCAGCACGGTCAGCGCCAGGCCCCAGCCCAGCGCCCGGTTGATGGCCGACTTGACCCGCTTGGCATCGTGCAGCGAGCGGCCGACCAGCAGCTTGTAGTCCTTGGGCAGGGTGTAGGTGCGGGCCAGCACCTCGGTGGCCAGGCGGCCGTCGCCCACCCGCTCGATGGGAAAGCGCACCCAGCCGGAATTGTCGGCGCTATCCTTGGGCCAGCCGAACAGGTTGCCGGCGATGCGGTTGCCCTCGGGGTCCTGCAACAGATAGACGGCACGGCGCTCGATGTCCTGGTTGGCGCGGTTGCCGATAATCTCGGCCATGCCCTGGATGCCGCGTTCGCGATACTGCTCGGACAGGCCGGTCGCCTCGGCCTCCACCGTCTCCTGCACCTGCCACTCGATGAACACCGAGGTGCTCCACGACACCAGGGCCAGCAGGGCCATGGCCGAGACGGTGAAGATGCCGAGATACGACAGCGCCAGCCGGAAGGTGGTGGCGCGCAGCAGCAGGGGGAGGGAAAGGTTAACGGGCCGCACGGAGCGTGTATCCGGCGCCGCGCACGGTATGGATCAGGGCGGGGTCGAAATCCTTGTCCACCTTCTGGCGCAGCCGGCTGATGTGCACGTCGATCAGGTTGGTCTGGGGGTCGAAATGGTACTCCCACACGTTTTCCAGCAGCATGGTCCGGGTCACCACCTGGCCGGCATGGCGCATCAGGTATTCCAGCAGGCGGAATTCGCGCGGCTGCAGGTCGATGCTTTGGCCGGCCCGGATGACGGTGCGAGCCAGCAGGTCCATCTCCAGGTCTTCCACCTTCAGCCGGGTGTCGGGCTGGCTGGAACTGCCGCGCCGGCCCAGTGCCTCGATGCGGGCCAGCAGTTCGGCGAAGGCGTAGGGCTTGACCAGATAGTCGTCGCCGCCGGCCTTCAGTCCCTTCACCCGGTCGTCCACCTTGCCCAGCGCCGACAGAATCAGCACCGGGGTAGCGTTGCCGGCGGCGCGGATGGCCTGGATGATGGCAAGGCCGTCCAAGCCCGGCAACATGCGGTCGACGACCATGACGTCATAGCGTTCCGAGGTGGCCAGGAACAACCCATCGGTGCCGTTGGCCGCATGGTCGACGGTGTTGCCGGCCTCGCGCAGGCCCTTGGCCAGATAGGCGGCCGCCTCTTGATCGTCCTCGATGAGCAGGATACGCATGGACCGGACCTTACTCCGCCGCCCCTGGACATGAAAAGCCCCCGCAGCCAGGGGGAAAGCTGCGGGGGCGGTTTTCGGCTTCCGAGCCGGCCAGGGGGAGTGGCCGGTGCTCTTCTGGTCTCGCGCACCGCCCCGGGGGAGAGGAAGGTGCGTTCCGGTCGGCGGGGAGTTCAATTCCGCCCGGCTGGGGAAGATGACGGGGAGCGCTGAAACCGTCTTTCCCTTGCCTGATGTGGTGAAGAATGCCTGCCCGCACCTTACGACCACCTTTCGGCAGGATTAATGATTGGTAATGTGGGGTTCAGCGCCCTTCCTCGGGCAAATCCAGCGGCCGTCCGGTGGGGCTGGTGAAGGGCGGGCCGCCCTGCACCGGGCTTTGCCCCGGTCCATAGGGGACGCGGGTGCCCTGGCTGGTGCCGCGGTCGCCCATGCCGGTGCCGGTGGGGGCGGTGGCGGCGCCGCAATTGGCGCTGGCCCCCGTGCCGGTGCATTGGTCGGGGACCCGCGACTGCTGGGCGCCGGGGCCGGAGGAGCCCGGCGCGGTGCCGCCGCCGGGGGCGCCCAGCACGTTGGAACTGCCGCCGCCCATGGTGGCCGAACCGCCGCCCCGATTGCCAGGACTTTCGCTGCCGCTGCGGAGTGCCCCGCGCGGCGCCTGCTCGGTCTTGGTGGAACCGGATGAACCGCCCAGTGAAGGCGCCGAGCCCGAGGACGAGCCCATGGAGCCGGCGGATCCGGACGAACGCCCCGACGAACCTCCGCCCGACGAACCGCCCGAGGATTGGGCCAGCGCCGCCAGCGGCAGGGCGGCGGCCATCAGAGAGACCAGCAGAATGCGCATGGGCGGGGCTTTCCCTTGTGGTCGGTGCTGTTCCAACACGCGGGCGGAAGGCGGGGTTCCGGGCCTTGACGGGGCAGGGCCATCGCCTAAATCGATAATGCCGGAACCGCTCGCGCGCCGAGGGTTCCGGCGACGCGTGCCGCCGGTCGGGCGCGGACAGATGACGCGAGTGATGCGCTGAGGCCCGCCAGCCTCTGGTCCGCCGTTCCCGCCGGCACCTGTGGCCCGCCGGCACTTGTGGAGAGAGGACCATGCGCAGCCCGTACGACATCCTGGGAGTCACGCCCGCCGCCAGCGACGACGAGATCCGCAAGGCGTTCCGCAAGCTCGCCAAGAAGCTCCATCCCGACGTCAATCCGGGCAACAAGGAGGCGGAGAACCGCTTCAAGGAAATCAACGCAGCCTACGACCTGCTGTCCGACCCGGCCAAGCGCGCCCGCTTCGACCGCGGCGAGATCGACGCCGAGGGGCGCGAAACCTTCGCTCACGCCTACAGCAGCGCCCATGGCGGTTTCGGCGGCGATCCGTTCCGGGCGGGCGGAACCCAGGGCAGCTATCATTTTTCGTTCGGCGGCGACGCCCCCGAGGATTTGTTCGAGAACCTGTTCGGCCAGCATTTCGGCGGCCGGCCGCCCTTCGGCACCCGTGGTCGGCCGCGCAGCCGGGGCGAAGACGTGCGGGCCGGCCTGACGGTGGACTTCGCCGAAGCGGCGCTGGGCGCGGTCAAGCGCGTCACCATCGGCGGCAGGACCCTGGACGTCACCATTCCCGAGGGGCTCAAGGACGGCCAGACCCTGCGGCTGAAGGGCAGGGGCGAGCCCGGCCAGGGCGGCGGGGCGGCGGGCGACCTGCTGATCGACGTGGCGGTGGCACCCCATCGCCTGTTCACCCGCAAGGGCGACGACATCCATGCCGACATCCCCGTCACCCTGGCCGAGGCGGTGTTGGGCGGGCGCATCGCCGTGCCCACCCTGACCGGCACGGTGGCCATGACGGTGCCGGCGGGCGCCAATACCGGCACCGTGCTGCGCCTCAAGGGCAAGGGCATCAAGGGCGGCGACCAGTACGTCACCCTGAAGGTGGCGCTGCCCGAGCGCCCGGACGATGAACTGACGGCCTTCATCCGCCGCTGGAGTGCCGACCACCCCTACGACCCGCGCGCCGGGATGTGAGGTCGCCATGACTCCGTTCGCCGCCGCCCGCCTGGACGCTGCCGTGCTGGCCCGCCAGCATCGCCGCAACATGCTGCGGTCCCTGGCTGTGCTGGGCGGCATCGGCGCCTGGATGGCCCTGGTGGGCTGGCTGGTGGCGGGCGGGGCCGGCATCCTGTGGGCGGTGCTGGGCGCCGTGCTGGTGCTGCTGATCCAGCCCATCCGCTCCACCACCCTGCTGGCGGCCCTGTACGGCGCGGTACCGGTCGATCCCGCCCAGGCCCCCGGCCTCTATTCCATGGGGGCTGAACTGGCGCGTCGGGCGGGCTTGGCGGAGGTGCCGCCGCTTCTCTTCATCCCGCGCAACGAATTGATCGCCCTGTCCACCGGCTGGGGGCGCGAGGGCGCCGTCGCGGTGTCGGACGGCCTGCTGCGCGCCTTGGGCGGGCGGGAACTGGCGGCGGTGCTGGCCCACGAGACCAGCCATCTGCGCGCCGGCGACCTCAAGCTGCTGCGGCTGGCCGAGGCGGCGGGACGGCTGACCCGTACGCTGGCCCTGTTCGGCCTGGTGATGATCCTGCTGTACCTGCCCGCCGAGGAGGTGATGGGGGGCGTGCCGGTGGCGGCCCTGCTGCTGCTGGTGCTGGCGCCGCTGGTCAGCGATCTGCTGGGCCTGACCCTGTCGCGCACCCGCGAATTCGAGGCCGATCGCGGCGCGGTGGAACTGACCGGCGATCCCGACGGGCTGATTTCCGCGCTCATGCGCATCGACACCCTGCAGGAGGGCGGCTGGGAACGGTTGCGCCGGCGCGGCCGCAAGGGCTGGCTGCAGCTCATCCGCACCCATCCCACCACCGAGGAACGGGTCGAGCGCCTGCGCGAACTGGCGCCGGCCCCGCCGCCGCGCTGGTTGGCCCTGCCCGAGGTGCTGGTGATGCCCGGTCTGATGGGAATGGCACCGTCCCGGCGCCCCTGGTGGCGGCGCCACCGTTGACAGATAGGCGGCGCCACCGTTGACAGACGGGGCGCCACCCTAGAGGGTAGGGCGGGCGCCACCTGATGCTTGTCTCGGGAACCGAATCCGGCTAGATGTAGCCACCGGATTTTCGGATGCCGAAGGAGCCCGTCGATGCAGGTCCGTATCTATCGCCCCGCCAAGACCGCCATGCAGTCGGGCAAGGCCAATTCCCAGGCGTGGGTGCTGGAATACGAGCCGGCGGCGCGCAAGCAGGCCGACGCCCTGATGGGCTGGCTGGGCTCGGACGATACCACCCAGCAGCTCCGCCTGAAGTTCGCCACCAAGGAAGAGGCCGTGGCCTATGCGACCCGCAAGGGCCTGGACTTCCAGGTGGTCGAGCCGGCCCACAAGAAGCCGGTCCCGCCCAAGAACTACGCCGACAATTTTCGTTTCGACAAGCTGGAATTCGGCCGCTTCTGAGCCGCCTTCCCGGCGCCCTTAGCTCAGTTGGATAGAGCACCCGCCTTCTAAGCGGACGGCCGCTGGTTCGAATCCAGCAGGGCGCGCCATCCACCGTCAACGGGCCGGTTCCGGGCGCGATTTCGCGCCGGGGCCGGCCCGTTGCCGTTCAGCGCGCGACGAACAATGCCCCGCCGGCCACCAGGGCCGCCAGCAGGGCCAGCAGGACCACGGCACCCAGCTTGTGCTGCCAGTGGTCCAGTTTTTCCCAGCCGGCGAAGTCGCCCTTGTCGGCCAGGGCCAGACGCTTGACCACCAGCCAGACGCAGACGGCGTTGAAGGTAATGGCGGTCAGGCCCAGGCCGATCTTGGTCCACAGCAGGGGCGTGTACGGCGCTTGGTGCAGCATCGCTCCGCCGGTGAGCAGCACGCCCAGGAAGGCGGGGATCTCGATGAACTTGTCGGTCTTCCAGTGCAGCGCCGAGATGAAGCGGCGCATGGCCGGGCTGTCGTCGATGGAGTGCTCGTACAGCGCTTCCACCAGGATGCAGCCCAGCCAGGTGGCGACGCAGAGCAGGTGCAGGAACAGGGCAAACGTCATGAAGCGGGCCTCGCATTTAAGCGCAACCGTGGTAGGGGCGGGTATATCACAATCGGCGAAGGTGCCAACCCGCCCCATCCATTTCGGATAACCACAAGGAATTGCATTGAGCACATGGCTCCGATGCAAGCGATGCGGTGGTAATCCTACCGTCACCGATTATATGCTGCGCTGCAATATCGGTTTGGAGCGATAGAGATGCTCGAAGAGTGGATTCTGCAACGTTCCGCTGGCGACCCTGCGGGCCATTGCCGCCGACCCCAAGGTGCAGGGTTCCCGTATCTGGCAGCTGGCCGTGGTGGAATTGCTGGTGCGCCAGAATCAGGACGCCCTGGCCGCCTGATCGGCGTCAGGACTGTTATGCCCCGGCGCGCCGGGGATCAAATCGACGGGGCCGCCCGACCGTGTCTTTCCGACAGGTCCGCGGCCCTTCGGTTTTTCGGGCCGGCATCTCCCGTACTCTTTCCCCCTGGCCGTTTTTTCCTACCCCAGGGGATGGCAAGCGGCCCCCACCATTCGCACATATCCTCCGACGGAAGGTCCGCCGCTTTACCAATGCGCGGATCGGTAATACCTTTTGTCATCGCAATTTCCGTGGGGGAGGTACGATGTCGTTGCTCAAAAGCATGGCGGCCGCCTGTTTGTTCGTGGCCTGCGGTTCCCTGTCGGCCCAGGCCGGCACCACGTTCGACGCGGTCAAGGCCAAGGGCTTCGTCCAATGCGGCGTCAACCTGGGCCTGTACGGCTTTTCCGCCCCCGACGACAAGGGCGTGTGGAGCGGCCTGGACGTGGACGCCTGCCGCGCGGTGGCGGCGGCCGTGTTCGGCGATGCCGGCAAGGTCAAGTACACGCCGCTGTCGGCGCAGCAGCGCCTGCCCGCCCTGCAATCGGGCGAGATCGACCTGCTGGCGCGCAACACCACCTGGACGCTGAGCCGCGACACCGCCAACGGCCTGAACTTCACCGTCACCAATTATTACGACGGCCAGGGCTTCATGGTGGCCAAGAAGCTGGGGGTGAAGTCGGTCAAGGAGTTGGACGGCGCCACCATCTGCGTGCTGCCCGGCACCACCACCGAGCAGAACCTGTCCGACTGGTTCCGCACCAACAAGCTGAGCTTCAAGCCGGTGGTGATCGAGAAGAACGAGGAATTGGCGGCCGCCTTCTTCTCTGGCCGTTGCGACGCCTACAGCTCGGACGCCTCGCAGTTGGCCGGCATCCGCGCCAACGAGGCGCCCAAGCCCGACGACTACGTCATCCTGCCCGACCTGATCTCCAAGGAGCCGCTGACTCCGGTGGTGCGCCATGCCGACGACCAGTGGGCCGACATCGTGCGCTGGTCGCTGTTCGCCATGATCGCCGCCGAGGAAAAAGGCGTCACCTCGAAGAACGTGGAGCAGATGCTGACCTCGCCCGATCCCGAGGTGAAGCGCCTGCTGGGCGTCACTCCCGGCAACGGCAAGGCCCTGGGCCTGGACGAGAAGTGGGCCTACAACATCGTCAAGCAGGTGGGTAATTACGGTGAGAGCTTCGAGCGCAACGTCGGCAAGGGGTCCAAGCTGAAGATCGAGCGCGGCCTCAACGCCCTCTTCACCAACGGCGGGCTGATGTACTCGCCGCCGTTCAAGTAGGCGGTCTTCCATGGCCGCGGGCCAGACGGTCCCAGGGAAGCGGTCGCTGCTCAACAGCGCCCGCTTCCGCGGCGTCCTGTATCAGGTCCTGGTGGTCGGCGCGGTGATCGCCTTGGGCTGGTATCTGGTCCACAACACGCTGACCAACCTGGCCGCCCGCGGCATCGCCACCGGCTTCGACTTCCTGGGGCGCGAGGCCGGCTTCGACATCGGCGAAAGCCCCATCGCCTATTCCGCCGCCGACAGCTATGCCCACGCGCTGCTGGTGGGCCTGCTCAACACGCTGGAGGTCGCCGCTCTCGGCATCGTCATCGCCAGCGTGATCGGGCTGGTGGTGGGCATCGCCCGGCTGTCCGGCAACTGGCTGGTGGCGCGGCTGGCGGCCATCTACGTGGAGGGCGTGCGCAACGTCCCGCTGCTGCTGCAGCTGTTCGTGTGGTACGGCGTGGTCACCGCTCTGCCCGGGCCGCGGCAGGCCTTGAATCCCTTGCCGGGCGTGTTCCTGTCCAATCGCGGCCTCAAGGTGCCGGTGCCCGAGGACCACCCGGTCTATCCCTGGCTGCTGCTGGCGCTGGCGGTGGGGCTGGTGCTGGCCTGGGCGCTCAGGCGCTGGGCGGTGGCGCGCCAGCAGCGCACCGGCCGGCCGTTCCCCTGGGTGCTGTGCGGCATCGGCGTCGCCCTGGGCGTGCCCCTGCTGGTCTTCCTGGCCGCCGGGGCGCCGCTGACCATGGACGTGCCGCAGCTGCGCGGCTTCAACTTCTCCGGCGGCGCTACGTTGAGCCCGGAATTCGCCGCCCTGCTGGCCGGCCTGTCGATCTATACCGCCGCCTTCATCGCCGAGATCGTGCGCTCGGGCATCCTGGCGGTGCCCTACGGCCAGACCGAGGCGGCCATGTCGCTGGGCCTGTCGCGGGCCAAGACTCTGCGGCTGATCGTGCTGCCCCAGGCGCTGCGCGTCATCGTGCCGCCGCTGACCAGCCAGTACCTCAACCTCACCAAGAATTCCTCTCTGGCGGTGGCCATCGGCTATCCCGACCTGGTCAGCGTCGCCAACACCACCATCAACCAGACCGGCCATGCCGTCGAGGGCGTCGGCGTGGTCATGGCGGTGTTCCTGGTCATCAGCCTGGCGCTGTCGCTGCTGATGAACTGGTACAACGCCAAGGTCGCCCTGGTGACGCGATGATCAGCGAAACGCCGCGCGACCATTCCACCACCGCCATCGCCGCCGCCGACGTGGAGGAACCGTCGATGGCGGTGTCACCGCCGCCGCCGCGTCCGCCGTTGCGCCTGTTGGGCTGGGCGCGCGAGAACCTGTTCGGCTCGCTGCCCAACACCGTCCTCACCCTGCTGGCCCTGTGGCTGCTGTGGGAGATCGTGCCGCCCCTGCTGTCCTGGGGGCTGATCCATGGCCAATGGGGCGGCGACGCCGCCGCCTGCCGGGAATCCGGCGGAGCCTGCTGGTCGCTGGTGACCCAGCGCCACCGGCTGATGCTGTTCGGCCTCTATCCCTATGACCAGCACTGGCGGCCGCTGCTGGCCACCGGCATTCTCATCGCCCTGCTGGGCACCAGCGCGTTGCGCCGCTTCTGGCGTCCGGCGCTGCTGTGGGCGTGGGCGGCCGGTTTCGCCGCCATCGCCGGGTTGATGTGGGGCGGTTTTCTCGGCATGCCCTACGTGGAAACCGACCAGTGGGGCGGCCTGCCGCTGACCCTGGTGCTGGCGGTGCTGGGCATCGCGCTGGCCTTCCCGCTCTCCATCCTGCTGGCGCTGGGCCGCCGCTCGGAACTGCCGGCCATCCGCGCCCTGTCGGTGGGCTATATCGAGCTGGTGCGCGGGGTACCGCTGGTCAGCGTGCTGTTCATGGCCTCGGTCATGTTCCCGCTGTTCCTGCCCGAGGGCGTGACCGTCGACAAGCTGCTGCGCGCCCTGGTGGGCATCATCCTGTTCACCGCCGCCTATCTGGCCGAGGCGGTGCGCGGCGGCCTGCAAGCCATCCCGCGCGGCCAGGAGGAGGCGGCCGACGCACTGGGCCTGTCCTACTGGCGCAAGATGCGGCTGGTCATCCTGCCGCAGGCGCTGCGGCTGGTGATTCCGCCCATCGTCAACCAGTTCATCTCGTGCTTCAAGGACACCTCGCTGGTGACCATCGTCGGCCTGTACGATCTGCTGGCCGCCACCAAGGCGGCGCTGGCCGATCCGGAATGGCGGCCGTTCTTCGTCGAGGGCTACATCTCGGCGGCGCTGGTGTATTGGGCCTTCTGCTTCTTCATGTCCCGTTACAGCCAGTGGCTCGAGCGCCAACTCGCCACCGGCCGGCGCCGTTAGGAGGATCCATGGCCGACTCCCCGTGGTCGAACTCATCGACGTGCAGAAATATTACGGCGCCTTCCACGTGCTGAAGGACGTGTCGCTCTCGGTCCGCAAAGGCGAGAAGGTGGTGGTGTGCGGCCCCTCGGGCTCGGGCAAGTCCACCATGATCCGCTGCATCAACCGCCTGGAGGAGCATCAGGCCGGCCGCATCGTGGTCAATGGCATCGAGCTGGCCGACGACTTGAAGGCCATCGAGGCCATCCGCAAGGACGTCGGCATGGTGTTCCAGAGCTTCAACCTGTTCCCCCACCTGACGGTGTTGGAGAACCTGACGCTGGCGCCGCTGTGGGTGAAGCGGGTGCCCAAGGCCGAGGCCGAGGCGCAGGCCATGCACTACCTGGAGCGCGTGCGCATCCCCGAGCAGGCCCACAAGTATCCCGGCCAGCTGTCGGGCGGCCAGCAGCAGCGCGTCGCCATCGCCCGCTCGCTGTGCATGAAGCCGTCCATCATGCTGTTCGACGAACCCACCTCGGCGCTGGATCCGGAAATGGTCAAGGAGGTGTTGGACGTGATGATCGGCTTGGCCGAGGACGGCATGACCATGATCTGCGTCACCCACGAAATGGGCTTCGCCCGCGCCGTCGGCGACACCATGGTGTTCATGGCCGATGGCCGCATCGTCGAGACGGCGCCGCCGGCCGAGTTCTTCGCCAATCCCCGCAATGAGCGCACCCGTCAGTTCCTGGGGCAGATCATCGGCCATTGACGGGTGTCACTAGAGGTTCTTGGCCGTCGTCGTGTCCATGAAGCGCGTCGAGGTTGCCAATTGCGACTGGTCGACGGTGATGCCCACCATGTCCATCACTTCGATGGCACTGGCCGAATTGGCGCGTTCGGCGGCATTGCTGCCATACAGGCCGCGAACGGTGATCACCAGCTGGAAGGTGTAGTGGGTGCCGTGCAGGGTCCGCCCCGACAGCTGCAGGTCGATCAGCCGTTGGGCGCAACCCGGGGCGCCGCCGCCCTTGTTGCTGGAGGGCTGGCCGTTGCCCAGATGGTCCTCCGAGGTGCAGGGGCTGCGGTTGATGCCGATGAGAAGCCGGTTGCGGTTGACCGGATCCAGCTGGCCGGCCAGCGCTGCGGCGGGCAGCACCTGGTCGATCAGGCGATCCTCGGCGTGGGCGCCGACCGCGCTTTGCAGGTTCTCGCATAATTGTTGGTTGGTCGTTTCGTTGTAGGCGGTCAGATAGGTGGCCTGTGACGGCTCGGCCGCCTTGTTCGCCAACATCCTTTGCACGCAGCCTCGCCATCCCAGGCCGGCGGCCGGGGGGAGGCGCCCACTGCTTTTCATCTGCGCGGTGCGGCCGGGTGGCGCGGCCGGCGCCCAGCCGGCTGCCTGCACGCCCATGCGCTCGGCCTCGGCTTCCAAGGCGCAGTCATGGACGACGGCCATGTCCGACCCGGCGGGCGCGCGGACGCGTCCCTGGCGCTGCTGGACCACATGGGCCAGTTCGTGGCCGAGCAACTGCCGGCCCTGGGGCGTGTCGGTGCGATAGCGCCCGGGAGCGAAATAGATGTGGTCGCCGGTGGTAAAGGCGATGGCGCCGATGCGGGCGGCCTGGGGACCCTCATGGACGCGGACGGTGGAAAAGTCGGCCCGGAACATGGTTTCCATTTGCGCCTGGACGGCCGGGGGCAGGGGCGCGCCGCGACCGGCGCCGAGCCCAAGCTGGCGCGGATCGACGGGAAAGGATGAGGCGGCGCCCTGGGCCTGAAGCGGCCGGCCCTGGGGCTGGGCCAGCATCGGCCGAACGGCGGGAGGAGCGCTGCCCGGCTGCGGTGGCGGCGCGTGCATGCGCGGTGTCATCCCCGGCCGCGCCTGGGCGGTCGGCCGCATCTGCCCGCCGGGGAAATAGCCCTGGATCACGCGTCCCGCCATCGTCGGAACCTCCATGCCCGCTTCGGCTGTCAAAATATCCCATACAGTTAAAAATTGATATTTGAATGAATGTGTTTCCGATAAGCGGGAGAATGCCGCCGGGACCAGCGGCCGGCTTGAAAGCATTCCAAACGGGGGATAGATAAGCGGCTGCAAACCTTTTCGGACACGCCATGCGCCTGAACGTCACCGAAGCCGGCAGCGGCAAGCCGCTGATCATTCTGCACGGATTGCTGGGGTCTTCCCGCAACTGGGGCGGCATCGCCACCAAGCTGGGGGAAAGCCGCCGGGTGATGGCGCTGGACCTGCCCAACCATGGCTCCAGCCCGTGGACCGAGGGGATGGATTATCCCTCCATGGCGCGCGAGGTGGCCCGCTTCATCGACGAGCAGGTGGGCGGTCCGGCGGCGGTGGTCGGCCATTCCATGGGCGGCAAGGCGGCCATGGTCCTGGCGCTGACCCGGCCGGAACTGGTGGAGCGGCTGGTGGTGGTGGACATCGCCCCGGTGTCCTACACCCACACCTTCGCCCCCTACATCAAGGCCATGCGGGCGGCGCCCCTGGGCACCGCCGAGCGGCGCGGCGACATCGAGGCGGCCATGGCCGGCATGATCCCCGATCCACGCGTGCGCGCCTTCCTGATGCAGAACCTGGAGGGTGGTGCCGGCGGCTATCGCTGGCGGGCCAATCTGGCGGTGCTGGGCGCCGCCATGGAGGACATCCTGTCCTTTCCCCGCTTCCCGGACGAGGCCCATTACGACGGCCCAGCGCTGTTCCTGCACGGTGCCGAATCGGACTATGTACTGCCCAGCCACGAGGACCTGATCCTGGCCCTGTTCCCCAAGGTCCGCTTCCACGCCATCGAGGGCGCCAACCATTGGGTGCACGCCGACAAGCCGGCCGAATTCATCGATGCGGTGGCGGGGTTCCTGGCGGAATAGCCTATTCGCTGGCGGCGGTTTCGCCGGCGGTGGTGGACGGCGTCACGCAGACGCCTTCGGCCTGTTCCTTGGCCTCGATGGCGCGCAGCTTGCGCTTCTGCTTGAGGTAGCCCCAGGTGGCCACGCAGGCGGCCAGCAGCACGAAGCCGCCCAGCAGCATCCATTTATGGTCGCCCAGCCAGCGCTCCAGCGCGCGGCCCAGCAGGTAGCCGCCCCAGGCGAAGGAATGGGCCCAGATCATGGCGGCGATGAAGTTCAGGACGAAGTAGCGCACACGCCCGACGCCGGAAATGCCGATGACGAAGGGCGCGATGTTGCGAATGCCGTAGATGAAGCGGAAGGACAGGATGAAGAGGGTGGGGTGGTCCTTCACCAGGTGGAAGGCCCATTCGATCTTATGCCCCAGCGTCGGCCAGCGGTTCAGCAGCGGGGTGCCGTAGCGCCGACCGATGTAGTAGTAGAGCTGGTCGCCCAGGAAGCTGCCGGCGAAGGCGAACAGGGCCAGCAGTTCCACCGAGATGTTGTAGCGACCCTCGGAGGCCAGCGCGCCGGTGATGATCACCACCGTCTCGCCTTCCACGAAGGTCCACACCAGGATCGCCGGGTACAGCAGGAAGCCGTATTGGGTCAGAACGGTTTGAAGGACGTCTTCCAAGGGTGGCCTTCTTGTTGAACCTGGGGCTCGTTGAACTGGCGGCGGGAGTTGCCGCACCTGTGTAAACCGGTTCGCGGCGTCCGGCGATGATCTCGGTCAATGACGCCGATTTTCAATACGGCGCGGTCAAACCCTTCTTTCGGTGCTTCCAGCATATCCCCAGGCCCAGGCGGATTCACCATCCCGAAGGGGCGGGCGCCCGAGAAAATCCCGTATCGGCACGGTTACCGTCAACGACGAATGTTCATCGTTACGGAAACGTCATGGGGACTCGTCAGAGCTTGCGCGGGCTGAGATGGGTGACGTGGCCCATCTTGCGCCCCTCGCGGGCCTCGGCCTTGCCGTAGAGGTGCAGCTTGGCCACCGGGTCGCGCAGGATGTTGGGCCAGTCGTGCACGTCGTCGCCGATCAGGTTCTTCATGATGGCGTCGGAGTGGCGCTCGGGGCTGCCCAGCGGCAGGCCGCAGACCGCGCGCACGAACTGCTCGAACTGGTCGGTGATGCAGGCATCGATGGTCCAGTGACCAGAATTGTGCGGGCGCGGCGCCATCTCGTTGGCCAGCAGGTGGCCGTCCTTGGTGACGAACATCTCCACCGCCAACAGGCCCACCAGGTCCAGGCTCGTCCGCCACCCTGTGGGCGGCGGCCATGGCCGCCTCGGCCAACTCGCGCGAAATGGGGGCGGGGATGGTGGTGGTGTCGAGGATGTGGTTGGCGTGGACGTTCCAGGCCGGGTCGAAGGTGGCCGAGGTGCCGTCCACGCCGCGGGCGACGATCACCGAGATCTCGCCGGCGAAATCGATGAAGCCTTCCAGAACCGCCATCGGCGGAGCCGATTGACCATTGGTAGCGCGGGCTTCGCCCGCAGGCGCACCGCCCAGGCTGGCCCAGGCCTCGCCCAAATCTGTGTCGGCGGCGATCTTGACCTGGCCCTTGCCGTCATAGCCGAAGCGGGTGGTCTTCAAGACGGAGGGGCGCCCCAGTCGGCCGACGGCGTCCTTCAGGCTCGGCGGCACTGGCGACCGCCGCCCACGGCGCCGTCTCGATGCCGATGGAATTGAAGAAGGCCTTTTCCGCAATGCGGTCCTGCGCCACTTCCAGCACCCGCCGGCTGGGGCGCACGGGCACCAGGCTGGCCAGCAGGCGCACGCTGTCGGCAGGAATGTTCTCGAACTCGAAGGTGACCACGTCCACGGCGCGGGCAAAGGCCGCCAGCGCCTTGAGGTCGGTGTACTCGGCCACGGTGGCGGCCGCCGTCACCTGCTCGGTGGGGCTGTCGGCCTCGGGGCAGAAGACGTGGACGCGGTAGCCCAGGCGGGCGGCCGCCAGGGCGGCCATGCGGCCCAGCTGGCCGCCGCCGATGATGCCGATGGTGCTGCCGGGGGGCAGCGGCGTGGAAGTGGTCATGGTCGCAGGGCCGTTCAGACGATCAGGTCGGGATGCTCGGCATCGACCGGCTTCTCGGCCACCGATTCGGTCTGGCGGCGGCGCCAGTCCTCCAGCCGGTCGGCCAGGGCGGCATCGGCCAGCGCCAGGATGGATGCCGCCAGCAGGCCGGCATTGGTGGCGCCGGCCTTGCCGATGGCCAGCGTTCCCACCGGCACGCCGCCGGGCATCTGGACGATGGAATAAAGCGAGTCGATGCCCTTCATGGTGCGGCTTTCCACCGGCACGCCCAGCACCGGCAAGGCGGTCATGGCGGCGGCCATGCCCGGCAGATGGGCGGCGCCGCCAGCGCCGGCGATGACGACCTTGAGGCCGCGGCCCTTGGCCGAGGTGGCGTAATCCACCAGGCGCCCGGGGGTGCGGTGGGCGGAGACCACGCGGGTTTCGTAGGGCACGCCCAGGTCGGCCAGGACTTGCGCGGCGTGGCGCATGGTCTCCCAGTCGGACTGGCTGCCCATGATGATGCCAACCAGCGGAGCGGCGTTCGTCATGCTTTTCGGTCCTCTCCCACCAAGGGGGCATTCGAGGAAAGGGGGGATTATAGGAATCGCTGGGCGCGGTGCAAGTGCGCCGTGACCGTGCTATACTGGGAGCAACGACCGGGAAGAAGCCCATGGGCAGCGATTATCGCACAGAACGTGTCGATCCCACCCGGATGGTCCAGGAATTCCCCCCGGGCCATGACGGACAGCCGCGCCGTCACCTGCCGCCCCATGCCTATGAACATCACGAGCCGCCGCGTCATCCCAGCGCGGCCGATGTGGCTTCGGTGCTGGGCTTGCCGGCGGATGCCATTTCCCCCGAATTGCTGGCCGCGGTGGTGCCTTTGCTGGCCGAGATCGACCGCCTGCATTGGGCTGCCGACCATGCCCAGCGGCGCGCCGACTGGCTGGAGCGGCAGTCGGACCGCCATTCGGTGGTGCCCTGCCTGACCCGGCGGGCCTTCGTCCGCGAGTTGGAGACCTTCCTGGCCGGCGGTGAAACCGAGGGTGTGCTGGCGCTGGTCCAGGTGGCCGGCATCGAGGCGCTGCGGCAATTGTACGGCCTGGCGGCGGGCGAGGCGGCCCTGCGTCACGTGGCTGGCAACATCCTGGGCGCCCTGCGGGCCAGCGACATGGTGGGCTGCCTGGGCGGCTCGGACTTCGCCGTGCTGCTGCCCGGCACGCCGGAAGAGCAGGCGCGCGCCAAGATGCAATCCATCTGCGCGCGCATCGCCGATCCCGCCTTCGTCTGGCTCGGCTTCAGCGTGCCGCTGACGCCGGCGCACGGCCTCTATACCCTCAAGGCCGGCGAGGGCGCCGAGGTGGCCCTGGCCGCCGCCGATCTGGCGCGGCGTGGGTTGGGCTGAGCCCGGCGGGGCGGCAAGTGAAGCGGCCCGGCGCCAAGCCCCATTTCAAGCAATGATGTCGGGAATCAGCTGGTTTTCCAGCTGCGCGATCTGGTCTTTCAAGGACAGCTTGCGCTTTTTGAGGCGTTGAAGGCGCAATTGGTCCATGAACGGATCTTGCGCCATGCGCGCAATCACGTCGTCCAAATCACGATGCTCGGTAGTGAGCTCCGCCAGCTTTCGGCGAATTTCTTCGATGTTGTCGTCGATCATGACGGAGAAAAGACACTTGGGGCGGCGTTCCGGGTTGACAGTAGCAGAAGTCGGGGGGAAACGGTATGGGTAAGGTCGACTCGCCTGGAGGAGCAGGTTTCATGGCAGAAAAGCGTATCGGCATACTCACCAGCGGTGGCGACTGCGCGGGGCTGAACGCCGCCCTGCGCGCGGTGGTCCATCGCGCCATCCGCGGCTATGGCTGGCGCGTCTTCGGCATCCGCGACGGCAGCATGGGCCTGATGAACCGCCCGCTCGATTATGTCGAATTCGACCTGTCGGTGGCCTCGGGCGAGATGCTGCGCCTGGGCGGCACCATCCTGGGCACCATCAACAAGGGCGATCCCTTCGCCTATCCCATGCCCGACGGCACCAAGAAGGACCGCTCGCAGGAATTCGTCGAGGGTTACAAGGAGCTTGGCCTGGACGCGCTGATCGTCATCGGCGGCGACGGCTCCATGCGCATCCTCAACAAGCTGTGCAAGATGGGTTGCGTCCCCATGGTGGGCATTCCCAAGACCATCGACAACGACGTGGCCCACACCGATTACGCCATCGGCTACGTCACCGCCCTGTCGGTGGCCACCGAGGCCATCGACCGCCTGGCGCCCACCGCGGCCAGCCACCATCGCGTCATGATCCTTGAGGTCATGGGCCGCGACGTGGGCCATATCGCCCTGTCCTCGGGTATCGGCGGCGGTGCCGACGTCATCCTGATCCCCGAGATTCCCTACAGCCTGGAAGGCATCGCCGCCAAGATCGCCGAGGTGCGCAGCGAGGGCCGCAACCATGCGCTGGTGGTGGTGGCCGAGGGCTGCAAGACCGAGAGCGGCCGTTCGGTCACCCAGGTGCAGACCGGCGGCGAGGCCCGCTATGGCGGCATCGGCCAGTACCTGGCGGCCAAGTTGGGCGATCTGGTGGATGCGGAGACCCGCGTGACCGTGCTGGGCCATGTCCAGCGCGGCGGCACGCCGGGCATGCGCGATCGCCTGGTGGCCTCGGCCTTCGGCGTCCATGCCGTGGACCTGATCGCCCAGGGCAAGATGGACCGCATGGTGGCGTGGCAGCACGGCTCGGTGGTGGACGTGCCGCTGTCCGAGATCGCCGGCATCACCCGCGCCGTCGATCCCTTCGGCGCCCTGGCCCACACCGCGCGCGGCCTGGGCATCTATATCGGCGACATGGGCGTCTGTTCGTAAGGGGAAGCCCCCACCCCAGCCCTCCCCCGCAAGGGGGGAGGGGCGTGCACTTCCTCCCTCTCCCTTCATGGGGGAGGGGCGGGGTGGGGGCTACTCCCCCCACCGGCTGGCCAGGCCGGTTTCTATCCCGAACAGGTCGAGCATGCGGCCGACCGTGTGGTCGATCATGGCCTCCAGGCTTTCCGGGCGGGCATAGAAGGCCGGCACCGGCGGCGCCACCACGGCGCCCATTTCCGATAATTGCAGCATGGTGCGCAGATGTCCGGTGTGCAGCGGCGTCTCGCGCACCATCAGCACCAGCCGTCGGCGTTCCTTGAGCGCCACGTCGGCGGCGCGCGTCAGCAACGAGGTGGTGACGCCCGAGGCGATCTCGCTCATGGAGCGCACCGAGCAGGGGGCCACGATCATGCCCAGCGTGCGGAACGACCCCGAGGCCGGCGCCGCGCCGATATCCTCGGGTTTGTACCAGGCGCTGGCCAACTCGCGCACCTCGGCCAGCTTCAGGCGCGTCTCGTGCGCCAGCGTGACCTCGGCCGCCTTGCTCATGATCAGATGGGTTTCGATGCCCAAAGGGGCCAGTGCCCGCAAGACGCGGATGCCATAGACCACCCCCGATGCGCCACTTATTCCCACCACCAGCCGAGGGGGGCTCCCGCCATGGTTCATACTCCTGATCTAGGAAAAAACCTTAAGAAAGTGGGTTGATTTCGCTTCTGCAATAAGGCATACAGGCCAATTTTCCCTGCTGACAACCTGACCGTGGGAGGCATACACTAATCGCCTCACCCCAATGTGCAGGGAGGATAGTAATGAGCCTTCAAGACCGGATCGAGTCTTTGAAAGCCAAGCATGCCGCTTTGGAATCCGCCATCGCCGCGGAAAACAGGCGCCCCTATCCCAACGAGCCGCAGATTGCCGTCCTCAAGCGCCAGAAACTGGCCATCAAGGACGAGTTGGCGAAGCTCGGTCCGGCCCTTACACATTAGACCCGCTGACAGCGCGGTCCGCTCGGGGCCGCCTGCCGAGGCCAACGACATGGCGCGCCAAAGGCGCCCGGTCGGCCCGGCGGGCGGCCCCGACGCGTTTCCGCAGTCCGGTGCGCGGGTTATTTCCTAACCTGTTCGGCTAGGTGGGCAGAGAAAAGTTTCGTTTGCAACGATTGGCCCTTTGCAAAAATTTCCGGCTTGTTGCATCTTGGCCCCGCCATAAGGGGGAGGGTCCGCCCAACCCCCGCGAGATTCGCTGTCTAGAAGAGGGAACGGCCGCAATGACCAACGCATACCAACAGGCCCACGAGACGTCGCTGAAGGACCCCGAGGGTTTCTGGGCGGAAGCCGCCAAGGACATCAGCTGGTACAAGACCTGGGACAAGGTCCTGGACGACTCGCGCAAGCCGTTCTACCGCTGGTTCTCCGGTGCCGAGGTCAACACCTGCTACAACGCGGTGGACCGCCACGTGGAGGCCGGCCGCGGCGCCCAGGCCGCCATCATCTATGACAGCCCGGTCACCGACTCCAAGCGCACCATCACCTATGCCGAGCTGAAGGACCAGGTGTCCAAGTTCGCCGGCGCCCTGAAGGGCCTGGGTGTGGAGAAGGGCGATCGCGTCATCGTCTACATGCCCATGGTGCCGGAAGCCGTGGTCGCCATGCTGGCCTGCGCCCGCCTGGGTGCGGTGCACTCGGTGGTGTTCGGCGGCTTCGCCTCCAACGAGCTGGCGACCCGCATCAACGACGCCAAGCCCAAGGTGATCGTCTCTGCCACCTGCGGCATCGAGACCGCCAAGGTCATTCCCTACAAGCCGCTGCTGGACCATGCCATCGAACTGGCCGAGCACAAGCCGTCGGCCACCATCATCCTGGCCCGCCCGCAGGCCCAGGCCGAGCTGATCGCCGGCCGCGACCACGACTGGGAGCAGATCGCCGCCGCCGCCGCTCCGGCCGATTGCGTGAAGGTGGCCGCCACCGATCCGCTCTACATCCTCTACACCTCGGGCACCACCGGCCAGCCCAAGGGCGTGGTGCGCGACAACGGCGGCCATCTGGTGGCGCTGAAGTGGACCATGAAGGCCGTCTACAACATCGAGCCGGGCCAGGTGTTCTGGGCCGCCTCCGACGTGGGCTGGGTCGTGGGCCATTCCTACATCTGCTATGCCCCGCTGTTCCACGGCGCCACCACGGTGGTGTACGAGGGCAAGCCGGTCGGCACTCCCGATGCCGGCGCCTTCTGGCGCGTCATCAGCGAGCACAAGATCACCGCGCTGTTCACCGCGCCGACCGCCTTCCGCGCCATCAAGCGCGAGGATCCCAACGCCGAGTTGCTGAAGAAGTACGACATCTCGTCGCTGAAGGCGCTGTTCCTGGCTGGCGAGCGTTCGGACCCCGACACCATCAAGTGGGCGCAGACCAACCTGAAGGTTCCGGTGGTGGATCACTGGTGGCAGACCGAGACCGGCTGGGCCATCGCCGCCAACTGCCTGGGCTTGCATGAATTCCCGGTCAAGCCCGGCTCGCCCACCAAGGCCGCTCCCGGCTGGGACCTGCAGGTGCTGGACGAGGGCCATCACCAGTGCAAGCCCGGCCAGACCGGCTCGCTGGTGGTCAAGCTGCCGCTGCCGCCCGGCACCTTCTACACCCTGTGGAACGCCGAGCAGCGCTTCTTCGACAGCTACCTGGCCGAGTTCCCGGGCTACTACAAGACCGCCGACGCCGGCATGATCGACGAGGACGGCTACGCCTACGTGATGAGCCGCACCGACGACATCATCAACGTGGCCGGCCATCGCCTGTCCACCGGCCAGATGGAAGAAGTGCTGGCCAGCCACCCCGACGTGGCCGAGTGCGCCGTGATCGGCGTGGCCGACCAGCTCAAGGGCCAGCTGCCGCTGGGCTTCGTCTGCCTGAAGGCCGGCGTCACCAAGCCGGACGCCCAGGTGCTCAAGGAGATCGTCGCCCTGGTGCGCGAAACCATCGGCCCGGTGGCGGCGTTCAAGAGCTGCACCGTGGTCAAGCGCCTGCCCAAGACCCGCTCGGGCAAGATCCTGCGCGGCACCATGCAGAAGATCGCCGACAACCAGGACTACAAGATGCCAGCGACCATCGACGATCCCGCCATCCTGGACGAGATCGAGGAAAGCCTGGAAAGCATCGGCTACGCCAAGGCCCGCAAGGAGCCGGTGGAGTAAGCAGCGAGCGGTTCCGCCCAAACGGAAAGGGCCCCGGGAAATCCCGGGGCCCTTTTCGTGGGCGTGCGGCTCTCGGGGGAGGGCGGCTTTACGCCGCCCGCACGTCCGCCAGGAAGCGGCCGATGGCGCCCTGCAGCTCGCCGGCCTGCTGCGACAGGGCGCGCGAGGCGTCCAGCACCTCGTTGGCGGCCTCGCCGGTGCGGCCGGCGGCGTCCTGCACGCCGCCCACGTTCTGGGACACCTCGGCGGTGCCGCTGGCGGCCTGTTCGACGTTGCGGGCGATTTCCTGGGTGGCGGCGCTCTGTTCCTCCACCGCCGAGGCGATGCCGGCGGAGATTTCGCCCACTTCGCGGATGATGCCGACGATGTCGCCGATCACCCGCACCACCTGGGCGGTCTGCTGCTGCACGGCGCCGATTTGCTGGCCGATTTCCTCGGTGGCGCGCGCGGTCTGGGTCGCCAGAGACTTCACCTCGTGCGCCACCACGGCGAAGCCCTTGCCGGCCTCGCCGGCACGGGCCGCTTCGATGGTGGCGTTGAGCGCCAACAGGTTGGTCTGGCCGGCGATGCCGTTGATCAGCGACACCACGTCGCCGATGCGCTGCACCGTGTCCGAAAGGCCGCCGACGGTGGTTTCGGCACGGGCGGCCTCGCTGACGGCGTTGCGGGAAATGCGCGAGGAATGTTCCACTTGGCGGCCGATTTCGGCGATGGAACCGGACAGCTGCTCGGCGGCGGCGGCCACGGTCTGCACGTTGCTGGAGGCCTGCTCGGTGGCGGCGGCCACGGCGGTGGCGCGCTGGCTGGTCTCGGCGGCGACGGCGGACATGGTGCCGGCGGTGCCCTGCAACTGGCCGGAAGCGGCGGACACGCCCTGCACCAGGGCGGTGGCGGTGCTTTCGAACTGGCGGGTCAACTGCTCGATGGCGGCGGCGCGCCGCTCACGGGCCTGGCCGGCTTCCGCCTCGCGGCGGGCTAGGTCGCGGGCCTGGATCATGGCGTCCTTGAACACCTGAACGGCACGGGCCATGGCGCCGACCTCGTCGCCGCGCTCGGTGCCCGACACGGCAATGGACAGGTCGTTGCCCGCCAGCCGTTCCATGACGCTGGCGAGATTGCGTACCGAACCGGTCAGTTCGCGGCCGATGGCGATGGCGAAGGCGACGGTGACGGCCGAGGCCAGCAGCACGGCAGCCAGCGTCGCCACCAGCACGGTGCGGGCATCGGCGTGAACCCGTCCGGTCAGGTCGGCCAGATCGGTGGCCATGCGGTCCTCGACCCGGCGCAGCAGATCGATCCGTTCGCTGGTGGCGGCGAACCAGGCGGGGCCGGTGACGTCGCCCATATCGTTGGTGCCCAGGCTGTCCAACGCCACCTTGCGCATGCGGACCACCATGCGCGACGCCTCGGCGTCCAGGGTGGCGTGGAAGAAGGCGGCTTCCTCGGTGCTGGCCAGGCGGGTGAAGTCGTTCAGTTGCAGCGCCTGTTCGGCCTGGATGGCGATGAAGCGGCGGTAGGAATCCGCGTCGAAGCGGCCGGCCGAGATGGCACCGGCGCCGACGGCACGTTCCTGGCCCGCCTTTTCCTTGCCTTCCATCAGCTTCAAGTAAGCCGTGGTGGTTTCCGCCACCTTCTGGTCCGAGGACAGCACGGCGATCTGGCCGACGATGTCCAGCAGCGTGCGGATGGTCTCGGTGAAGCCGGTGATGGCGGTCTTGGCGTCCACCGACAGCTTGTCGGTGTCGGCACGGGCGGTCATGAGCGCCTGCACCCGCTGGCGGGCCGCCGTGACCTTGGCGGGGAAGCTGGCATCCAGGGCCGCCAGGTCGATATTGGTGGCGGTCTGCTCGAAGCGGGCACGCGCGGCGTCGGATTTCTGCCGCAGAGCGGCCATCTCGGCGCCGAACTTGGCGCCGGCGCTGCCGATGAACACGGCGGTGGCGCCCCGTTCCGCCTGCAGTTCGTGCACCAGGGAACTGACGTCGGCCGTCAGCGGCGCCACCGTTTCCAATGCGGCGGTTTCAGAGGAGGTGCGCGCCTTCGACGCGACGACGTAGCCGGCCAAGCCGAGCACCAACAGGCTGGGCAGCACGAAGGACAGGGCGATCTTGGCGGAAATCCGCAGACGAGCGAGCCAGCGCATGAGCATACCCATATTGAGCAAACGACATACCCAATATGGATAGGCTTCATTTATGATTTCAAGTCGCATTCGCTATAATGGGTGGAATGTCACTGCCCTTTGGCGACCTGTATCCATGTCTTGAAGCCCAGGTCGTGGCGGATGATGTGTTCCAGCAACAGCAGCCGCGCGGTGCCGGCGGCCATCGGCGCGTCCAGGTGATTGTCGGCCAGCAGCAGGGAATTCAGCGATTCCATGATCGACAAGTGCTCGCGCACATGGCTCAGCATGCCGGTATAGCCGATGGCGGGAAACAGGCTTTCCTCGCTGGTGAAATGGGCCTCGACGATGGCGATGAGCTCGCGGCCGGCGCCGCGCAGCACCCGGGGATCGGTCTGGTGCAGGGCCAGCGCGCACAAGTCGTTGGCCGCGTCCATGAGGGCGCGGTGCTCGCCGTCGATGCGCTCGTTGCCCACCTCGAAGGAGTCCAGCCAGGGCAACGGATGGCCGGGAATGTCGATGGCCGTGTCGGAGATCATGGGTGCCCACCCGCGAAGCCTATGCGACCGCCGGGATGGCAAGGCCGCGCTGTTTCAAACATTAGGGGCGGCGCCGGGGAAAGCAATCAGGTGGCCCCCGACCCCGCCATGGGGCATAGGCGGGGTGGGGCCGTGCCGTCAGTCCTGCCGCATGTCGGTAAGGAAATGCTCCACCTGGTCCTCCATGCGGCGGCTTTCCCCGATCAGCAGGCTGGCGGCGTCGTAGACCTCCTTGGCCATGCGTCCGGTTTCGCCGGCCGCCTGGGCGACGCCGGCGATGTTGGCGGCCACTTCGGCGGTCCCGCGCGAGGCCTCGGCCACCGAGCGGCTGATCTCACCGGTGGCCGAGGACTGCTCCTCCACCGCCGCCGCCACCGAGGCGGCCAGTTGGTTGACCTCGGCGATGGTGCCGGTGATGCCGCGGATGGCGGTCACGGCGGCCGTGGTCTCGCCCTGGATAGCCGCCACCTGGGCGGCGATCTCGTCGGTGGCCTTGGCGGTCTGGTTGGCGAGGCTCTTCACTTCGTTGGCGACCACGGCGAAACCCTTGCCCGCCTCGCCGGCGCGCGCCGCCTCGATGGTGGCGTTGAGCGCCAGCAGGTTGGTCTGGCTGGCGATGGCGTTGATCAACTGGACGATCTGACCGACCTTGTTGGCCGCTTCGGCCAAGCTGCCGATGCGCTGGTTGACAGCGCCCGCCTCGTCGACGGCGCGGCTGGCCATCTCGGCCGAGCGGGCGACCTGGCGGGCAATCTCGTGGATCGAGGCGTTGAGTTCGGTGCCGGCGGCCGACACCGTCTCGACGTTGGCGCTGGCCTGCTCGGTGGCGCTGGACACCACCGCGCTTTGGCGGTTGGTCTGCTCGGCATTGACCGACATGGCGGTGGCCGAGGCGTGCAGCCGCTCGGCCGCGCCCGATACCGTTCCCAGCACTTCGCGGATGGCGGCGTCGAAATCGGCGGTCAGCGTCTCGATGCGCCGCTTGCGGGTGATCTGCTCTTCGGCCTCCAATCGTTCGGCCAGCCGGTGCTGGCGGTCCTTGATCATGCTTTCCTTGAAATGCATGAAGGCGCGGGCCAGGGCGCCGATTTCGTCCTCGGTCCTGGCGACGAAGCCCACGTCGGTGTTGCCGCCGGCCAACTCGGTCATCACCGTGGTCATGCGGCCGATGGGGCGGGTGACGCGGCTGCGTACCAGGGCCGCCGCCCACACGGCGATGCCCAGGCCGCCGGCCAGGGCGGCGGCGGCGCCCAGCAGGGATACCAGGCTTTCGCGCTGGACCTGGCGGGCCAGCACGTCCGAGTGCTCGCCCATCGCCCGCGACAGCGCCAGCAGGGTGTCGATGGCGGCGGTGGATTCCTTCATCCAGCCGGGGCCATCCAGGGGATAGAGGCCGCCGGCGGCACCGGCCTGGTACATCTGCTCGCGCACCTTCTGGAAATCGCCCAGGAACCTGCGCTCGACCTCGTCCATGGCGGTCAGCACCCGGGGCGGCAGCAGCCCGGCCTCGCGGGCGGCAATCAGGCGGCTCCAGGCCAGATCCACCCGGCCCCGGAACATAGCCAGTTCGGCGGTTGATGCGGTGTTCATGGGCGAGTCCGACGACACCAGGGCGCCGATGCGGGCGCGCTCGCGGCCGGCATATTCGCTCATCACCCAGACGAAATGCTTGAGCTCGGCGATGTCCGACAGGGTGGCGGCCTCGCCTCCGCCGCTGCGGGTGGCGATCAGGCGGATGGACTGGGTTTCGTCGATCAGCGCCGTCAGGGTGGGGAACCATTGCTTCGCCACGGCACGGTCGCGCTGGTCGAAGGGCTTGGCCAGTTCGCCGTCGACCCTGCCGCGCAGGGCCGCCACCCGGTCATGGGCGGCGCGCGCCTTGTCCAGCAAGGCGGGCTGGCTGAAGCGGTCTTCGGTCAGCCGGGCCATGGCCTCGGCATAGGCGACGTCGGCGGCCTGCCGGCGCTTGGCGATTTCGGCCTGGTGGGCGGCCACCTGCTCCAGCGGGGCGCTGAGGGCGGCGTTGGTGCGGCCACGCTCTACCGCCCAGTGGCCGGCGGCTTCCAGCAGCAGGTCGGCCACCGCGTTGCTGCGGGCGGTGGCCTCGGCCATGGAACGGTCGCGCCAGTTGTCGGCGACGATGAGGCCGGTGGCGATCAGCAAGGGGGTGGCCAGCGCCACCAGCAGGGCCGGCAGCAGCACGGCGATGCGCACGGTCTTCAGGCCCAGCCGGCCCTTGCCGGTGCCCATGGCCCGGCGCATGTGGTCGCGGTAGCGCATGTCCGAGCCGGCCACATGGCCGGTGAACCAGGTGGCCAGGGTCTCGCGCAGGTCCTGGGCGAAGCGGGCGGCGTTGTCCGGCGTCAGGGTGGTGAGGAAATCCGCCAGCCGGCCCTCGAACTGGCGGTGCTCGTCGCGATGGGCGGCCAGGCCGGGCCAGCCATAGGCCTCCAGCATGTCCTCCTCGCGGCGGAAATGCAGGTGCATGTGGTCGGCGACCTCGGCCGCCAGCAGCGTGACCTGCTTGTGGCTCTGCGCGCCGGACAGCCGGTCGATCAGCCGGAGCAGGTTCTGGTGGTCCGAATCCAGGTCGGGCACGCCCACGGACAGGGATTCATCAATGGTCGCCATGGTACCGCCTCTACGCGCGAAAATGCTGTCTCCAGCTTGGCGCAATGCGAGGGCGCCACCATGACAACGGTCAAGTGACTATTACGAGCGTATGGTGGCGGGCGGTGGCGCTATTCCTGCCAGAAGGGCTTGTCGGACTCGGCCACCGCCGAGGCGCGGTTGCAGCCAATGTCGCGCAGCAGGCGTTCATCCAGCCGACCCAGGGCGGCGCGCTGGCGGGACCGCTCCAGCCACAGCAACGCCAGGTCGAACAGGCGCACCGGCCAGGAGAGGGAGAAGGGCGCCTTCAAGGAAATTGAATCGGTCCAATCTGACGCCTCCATGGTTCAATTCCTTCTTTGACACCGGAAATGAATCAGTCATTGACCGCCTTTATGAGTCAATGGCAACATTGACACCATGTCAAATTGGCTCCCCGACCTGTCGCAATCCACCGCGCCCAAATACCGCGCCATCGTCGATGCCATCGCCGGCGATCTGGCCGCCGGGCGGCTGGTGCCGGGCACCCGCATGCCCACCCACCGCGACCTGGCCTGGCGGCTGAAGGTGACGGTGGGCACCGTGGCGCGGGCCTATGCCGAGGCCGAGCGCCAGGGGCTGCTGTCGGGCGAGGTGGGGCGCGGCACCTTCGTCCGCGAGCCGGGCGCGGCCGACCCCTCGCTGGCGCGCTACCTGAACGAGGCTGCCGATTCGCGCCTGGGCATGATCAATCTGGCGGTCAACCGCCCCGATGGCGACCAGGCCGCCTGGGCGGTGGGGCCGCAACTGGCGCGGCTGGCGCGGCGCCCCGACTTGGCCACCTTGCTGGCCTATCGCTTCGAATCCCTCAGCGCCCGCCATCGCGCCGCCGGTGCCCGCTGGCTGGCCGAGGAGGGGGCCGAGTTGCCGCCGGAACAGGTGGCGGTCACCGCCGGCAGCCAGCAGGCCATCCTGGCCGCCCTGTCGGTGATGACCGTCCCGGGCGACATGGTGGCGGTGGAGGAATTCACCTATCCCGGCATCAAGTCGGCGGTCAGCCTGATGGGCCGCACCCTGGTGCCGGTGCCCATGGATGCGGGCGGGCTGGTCCCGGACGAGGTGGAGCGTGCCTTCCACAAGGGGGCCAGGGTGCTCTACACCATCGCCACGGTGCAGAACCCCATGACCACCACGCTGGACGAGGATCGCCGCCGCGCCATCGCCGCCGCCGCCCGCCGCCATGACGCCTATGTGATCGAGGACGGCGTGCACCGTTTCCTCAACCCCTCCGCCCCTGCGCCCATCCTGGTGCATGCCCCCGAGCGCTGCGTCTATCTCAGCACCCTGTCCAAGAGCGTCTCGCCGGGCCTGCGCACCGCCTTCGTCGCCGTGCCGCCGCCATTGCGCCCGCGTTTCGATGCCGCCAACGGGGCGCTGACCCTGTCGCTCCCCACCATCCTGATCGAGGCCGCCTGCCTGATGATCGAAGAGGGCAGCGCCTTCGAGAACCTGTCCCGCCTGCGCCAGGAGGCCGCCGCCCGTGCCGGGCTGGCGGTGGAAGTCCTGGGCGGGCAGGTCCGTCCCGCCACCCCCGGCTTCAATGTCTGGCTGCCGCTGGCGCCGCCCTGGCACAGCACCGATTTCGTCGCCGAGGCGGCCAGGCTGGGGGTCAGCATCGCCCCCACCGACACTTTCGCCGTGGGGCGGCCGGTCGGCGACGGCGTGCGCCTGTCGGTGTCCTGCCCGACCGACCGCGAGCAGTTGCGGCGCGGACTGGCGCTCCTTGCCGGCCTGCTGGGGAGGGCCCCGGCTCCGCTGGCGGTGACGGTATGACGCGTCACAATCACGGGTATTGACCGCCCCATGGCCGGAACCTAATTATTCCTCCATCCGGGCCGGCAGACGCCCGGTCAGGCGGCCATTGCCCAAGCTCTGCCTTGCCTGTGACCCAGGGAGGTAGAGTCATGGCCGCATCACAGCCCAGCTTTGCTGAAACCTTGCGCACCTTCCTGCGCATCGGCCTGCTGTCGTTCGGCGGGCCCGCCGGCCAGATCGCCACCATGCACCGCGTCCTGGTGGACGAGAAGAAGTGGCTGGACGAGCCCCGCTTCCTCCATGCGCTGAACTTCTGCATGCTGCTGCCCGGCCCCGAGGCCCAGCAATTGGCCACCTATGCCGGCTGGCGGGTGCATGGTGTGCCCGGCGGTGTCGCCGCCGGTACTCTGTTCGTGCTGCCCGGCTTCGTGGTGATGATGGTGCTGGCGGCGCTCTATGTGGGGCTCAGCCACGTGCCGGTGGTGGAGGGCCTGTTCCTCGGGCTCAAGCCGGCGGTACTGGCGGTGGTGCTGGAGGCCACCCTGCGCATCGGCCGCCGCGCCATGAAGGGAGCCGCCGCCGTGACGGTGGCGGCAGCGGCGTTCTTCGCCATCTTCGCCCTGGGGGTGCCGTTCCCGCTGATCGTGCTGGCGGCCGGGGCGGCGGGCGCGCTCGCCCGGACGGCCTTCGCCCCGGCCGGCCCGCCGGCCGACGCCCAGGCCGAGCGGCCGCGCCTGGGGGGTGTCGCGCTGACGGTGGCGGCGTGCCTGGTGCTGTGGCTGCTGCCGGTGGGCATCGCCATGGCGGCGGGGCACGGGACGTTCGCCGCCGTCGGCCTGTTCTTCTCCAAGATGGCGCTGGTCACCTTCGGCGGCGCCTACGCCGCGCTGGCCTATGTGGCCCAGCAGGCGGTGGAGGTCTATGGCTGGCTGGCGCCCGGCGAGATGCTGGACGGCCTGGGGCTGGCCGAAACCACGCCGGGGCCGCTGATCCTAGTGACCCAGTTTGTCGGCTTCCTGGCCGGCTACCGTTCTCCGGGCGGCCTTGATCCCTGGCTGGGCGGCATTCTGGGGGCGACGCTGACCGTCTGGGTGACCTTCCTCCCCAGCTTCCTGTGGATCTTCGCCGGCGCGCCCTTCCTCGAACGGCTGCGATCCAACCGGGCCCTGGCCGGGGCGCTGGCGGCCATCACCGCCGCCGTGGTGGGGGTGATCCTCAATCTGGCGGTGTGGTTCGCCCTGCATGTGGTGTTCGCCCGCGTGGGCGAGGGGCCGCTGGGCCTGCCCGTTCCCGATCTCGCCAGCGTGCGGCCGCTGCAATTGCTGCTGGCGGTTGGGGCGGCCATTGCCATGCTGCGTTTCAAGCTGGGCATGGCCCCGGTCCTGGTGGCATGCGCCCTGATCGGCATGGCCGCCGGGCTGCTATAGGGGCTTCCCGGCGGGGCGAAGCCGGGCCATTTGCGCCGCCGCCAGGGCCATCAGGGCGGACAGCACTCCCATGACCAGGAAGGCGTGGCCGCCCAGCGCCTCGTACAGGCGCCCGGTAAACGGGCTCATCAACCCGGGCGCCACCCCCAGGGCCACCGCCGCGTAGATGCCCTGCGCGCGCGCCGCCAGGCCGTCGGGCACGCCGCGCAGAAAGTGCATGGCGCCCAGATGGGCGCAGGCGAAGGTGGCCGCGTGCAGCAGTTGGGCGGCGGCCAGCAGCGGCAGTTCGGTGGTCAGCCCCAGGGTGGTCCAGCGCACCACGCCGGCCAACCCGGCCAGGGCCAGCAGGCCGGCCGGGCCGCAGCGCCGGACCACCCGCCCCGACATGGCGAACAGCACGATCTCGGCGATGACGCCTTCCGACCACAGCAGGCCGATGGTGTCGTCAGGGATGCCGGCGGCTTTCCAATGGATGGTGGAGAAGGCGTAATAGACGGTGTGCGAGGCCGAGTTCAGGCTGCCGGCGGTCAGGAACAGCAGGAAGGCGGCGCTGGTGACCAGCGGCTTCAGGGGCAGGGAGCGGCCGCCCTCGGGCACCGCCACGCGGGTGTCGGGCAGGGCGGCGCAGGTCAGCGCCATCACCGCCAGCAGACCGGCGATCAGCCAGACCAGGATGGCCGGCGGCTGGTCCACCAGCAGCCGGCCGCAGGCGATGGCGGTGGCGATGAAGGCGGCCGAGCCCCACAGCCGCACCCGGCCGTAATCGATGCCGTGGGCCTGGGTGGTCCGCAGCGCCAGGGCTTCGCCGATGGGCATGATGCCGCTCCACAGGCCCAGCGCCACCACGGTGAGGATCAGGATGGGCCAGAAGCCCGAGGTCAGGGCGAACCCCATCCAGGCCAGGGCGGCGGCGGCGGCCAGCCACAGCATGGGGCGGCGGCGCTCGCCGCGGCGGTCCACCAGATGGCCGATCAGCGGATTGACGATGCTCTTGACCAGATAGGTGGTGGCGAGGATCAGGCCGATCTCGGTGGGCGACAGCCCCCGGTCCTTCAGCCACAGCGGCCAGAAGGGCAGGTGGACGCCCACGGCGGCGAACAGGGCGGAGTAATAGGTCGCCAGCCGGAACGCAGCCCCCTGGGCGCTCATGGGAACAGGCGGCGCAAGCCGATACCGCGGCCGGCCAGGGACAGCACGCACTCCTCCGACGCCAGGAAGGTCAGCTCCACTTCGCGCTGGCCGGTCAGGCAATCGGCGGCGCGCAGGGCGTCGTCCACCTTGCCGGGATGGACCATGACCAGCGCCCGCTCGCCCGGTGCGTCGGTGAAACGGCGGAACAGTTCGGCGAAGGGGACCCGGGCGGAGAAGTCGTAGACCCCCCGGAACGAGGTGTTGTGGGGCACGCCCTCGCGCTCCAGCCGGCGGCGGAAGCCCAGGCCCAGGGCAGCGATGACGCTGGCACGGAAGGGATCGACGCCGCGCCGTAGGATGGCTGGGAAGGGCTCGACGCACGACCGCACCCAACCCTTGCCGTTCAGCCGGCGGCGCCACAGCTCCAGCACCGCCTCGCCGATCACCGGCAATTGGTGGACATGGTGGTGGCCGTCGAGGAAATCGGGCGGCCGCCCGTAATGGGTCTCGAAGCTGTCGATCTGGCGTTCCAGCTCGGCGGTGATCTCGGCCTTGTCCAGCCGGCGGGTGACCGCCCGCTTCAGCAACTGGGGCAGCGAAGGGAAGCGGCCGGCGGGCGCCAAATCGGGCATGGCGCCCAGCGGCGCCTGGTCGGTCAGCGTCAGGTGCACGCCCATGTCCGCCCGTCCGTCCAGCGCGCGCAGCAGCGGTGCCGCATCTGGCCAGTGCGGGCTGCCGGTCATGCAGCCGGTGGCCTGCAGCCGGCCCAGGGCGATCAGCGCCCGGATGCCATCGGAAACGCCGGGGCTCAGGCCGTAATCGTCGGCGCACAGGGTGATGGCGGGGCGGGGGGAGGGAACCATGGTCGGGGGCTCTCGCATTGACCCAGGAAACGCTTTCTTCCAAACTGCCGGCCATTTCCCCGTTTCCGGCGAGGCCGCTTCCATGACCGCCATTTCCCACAGCCGCAGCCAGTCCCAGCAGGTTGGGCCGGTCCTGTCGCTGGTGGTGCCCATGTTCAACGAATCCGGCAACGTGGACGGGCTGTTCGCCCGTCTCACCGAGGTGTTGGCCGGGTTGGACGTGAGCTACGAGATCGTCTGTGTCGACGACGGCAGCCGCGACGACACTGTGGCCCGGCTGGTGGACCATCATCGCCGCGACCCGAGGATAAAGGTGGTGGAGCTGTCGCGCAACTTCGGCAAGGAGCCTGGCGCTCAGCGCCGGCCTGCAGCATGCCGGCGGCCAGGCGGTGGTGATGATCGACGCCGACCTGCAGCATCCGCCCGAGCTGATCAAGGACATGCTGGACAAGTGGCGTGCCGGCTATGAGATGGTCATCGCCGTACGCCGCGGCCGCGAGGACGAAAGCTCCTTCAAGCGCACCGCCGCCGAGGCGTTCTACCGGCTGTTCGCCCAGGTGTCCGAGGTCAACCTGCCGCGCGGCGCCGGCGATTTCCGCCTGCTCGACCGCAAGGTGGTGGACGTGCTCAATTCCATGCCCGAGCACACCCGCTTCATGAAGGGGCTGTACGCCTGGGTCGGCTTCCGCCAGGTGACCCTTCCCTACGACGTGGCGCCGCGCGCCGCCGGCGAAACCAAGTTCAACGCTTTCCGGCTGTGGCGTCTGGCCATTGACGGCATCATCTCATTCACCTCGGTGCCGCTCAAGGTGTGGACCTTCGTCGGCACGGTGGTGGCCCTGTTCGCGCTGCTCTATGGCCTGCTGTTCATCGTCAAGACGCTGATCCTGGGCATCGACGTGCCCGGCTATCCCTCGCTGATCGTCGCCATCATGTTCTTCTCGGGCGTGCAGTTGATCAGCCTGGGAGTCATCGGCGAGTATCTGGGCCGGGTCTTCTCGGAAGTGAAGAACCGTCCGCTGTATGTTGTTCGCAGCGCCGTCGGCTTCGAGCAGGAAGAATGAACCGGGGCAGGCAATAAAGCGTTCCGCCTTGCCCCTGTTTGGTCACACCGATCAGCCCCATCGATTTCGTAGATTGGCCCTGTGGTTAGTCCGAAGCGGATGGAGAGAGCGAAATGGTCGGGCAGATTTTCGATGACGTGCGTCGCATCCTGTTGAGCCTGCTGTTCGTCGTCGCCTTCGGTTGGATGGCGGCCCAGATCCTGCCAGGCCAAGTCGCGGGTGGTTCTTCCGGCCCGCAGGTGGCACAATTGACGTTGTCGGAGGATGTGGTGCCACCCCGTCCATGAGGGTAGAAGGGATGGGGCGCGCGGTGCCACTTGACAAATAGGGGCCTCTCGCGCCACATCCTCGGCATTCTACTTTCTTGGTGGGTAAATGCTTTCCAGCAAGGCGAAATACGGCCTCAAGGCCATGGTGTACCTGACGCGCCACGCGGACCAGGGGTCGGTGCTGATCGCCGAGATCGCCGAGTCCGAGAACATTCCCAAGAAGTTCCTCGACGCCATCCTGCTGGAGCTGAAGAACCGCGGTTTCCTGTCCAGCAAGAAGGGCAAGGGCGGCGGCTATACCCTGGCCAAGCAGCCCGAGCGGATCATGGTGGGCGACATCGTGCGCGTGCTCGACGGGCCGCTGGCCCCGGTGCCGTGCGTGTCGCGGACGGCTTATCGCCGGTGCGAGGATTGCCGGGACGAGACCACCTGCGCCATCCGCGCCGTGATGGGCGAGGTGCGCGACGCCATCGCCGGCATCCTGGACAATACCAGCCTGGCGGAGATGGCTCTGCACAAGAAGCCAGAGCCCATTTTGATGTACGACATCTAGACGGCGCTCCCCGCAGCGGGAGGACGTCTGTTGAAGCAAGGCGGCTGTGGTGCGCCTTGGTGGGGTGTCAGAATCAACAATATGGTAATGTGAATTAAAAAATTGAACGTAGCGCTGGGTGCGTAGATTATCCATTTGACAGCGATTGCCATATAAATCTACAAATGCGTAGATTAAAGGCGTGGTCGAGATGGAGGCCCCATGACCCGGTTCATCGATGAGGAATGGCTGCGCCTGGGGGGGCGATCCTGTTCGCCATCGCTTTCGCGGCGGGTGTGGCGACGCTGGTCCCCGGTGCTCACGCGGCCGAGAGCAAGACGCTGCTCAACGTTTCCTACGACCCCACCCGCGAGCTGTACCAGGAAATCAACACCGCCTTCGCCAAGCAGTGGAAGGCCAAGACCGGCGCGGATCTCAAGTTCAACCAGTCGCATGGCGGCTCGGGCAAGCAGGCGCGCTCGGTCATCGACGGCCTCGAGGCCGACGTGGTCACCCTGGCGCTGGCCTACGACATCGACGCCATCGCCGAGAAGGGGCTGCTGGACAAGGCCTGGCAGAAGAAGCTGTCCTATAACAGCGCGCCCTACACCTCGACCATCGTTTTCCTGGTGCGCAAGGGCAACCCCAAGAAGATCAAGGACTGGGACGATCTGGTGAAGCCGGGCGTGTCGGTCATCACCCCCAATCCCAAGACCTCGGGCGGCGCCCGCTGGAACCACCTGGCCGCCTGGGGCTTCGCCCTGAACAAGTGGAACGGCGACCAGGCCAAGGCCCAGGATTTCGTCGGAGCGCTCTACAAGAACGTGCCGGTGCTGGATTCGGGCGCCCGCGGCTCCACCATCACCTTCGCCCAGCGCGGCATCGGCGACGTGCTGCTGGCCTGGGAGAACGAGGCCTACCTGGCCATCCAGGAATTCGGCTCGGGCTACGAGATCGTCGCGCCCTCCATCTCCATCCTGGCCGAGCCGCCGGTGGCGGTGGTGGACAAGGTGGTGGACCGCCGGGGAACCCGGCCGGAGGCGGAAGCGTATTTGCAGTACCTGTATACGCCGGAGGCCCAGGCTATCATCGCCAAGAACCACTACCGGCCGCGTGACCCCGAGGTGTGGAAGAAGGTCCAGGGCGAGTTCGCCTCGGTCAAGCTGTTCACCATCGACGACGTCTTCGGCGGCTGGGCCAAGGCGCAGAACACCCACTTCTCCGATGGCGGAGTGTTCGACCGGATCTATGTGAAGAAATGAGCTTGCGGAGCGCGACCATCTTCGGGGGGCGCCTGCGCGCGCCCCACAGGGTGATCCCCGGCTTCGGGCTGACGCTGGGGTTTACCCTGGTCTACCTGTCGGTGATCGTGCTGATCCCGCTGGCGGCGCTGTTCCTCAAGGCTGCCGCCATGACGTGGCAGCAATGGATCGGCCTTTTCAACGACTGGCGGGTGATAGCGTCGCTGCGGCTGTCCTTCGGCGGTTCGGCCATCGCCGCCCTGGTCAATGCCGTGTTCGGCCTGCTGGTGGCCTGGGTGCTGGTGCGCTATGACTTTCCCGGCCGCAAGCTGGTGGACGCCATGGTGGACCTGCCGTTCGCCTTGCCCACAGCCGTGGCCGGCATCGCCCTGACCGCGCTCTACGCGCCCAACGGCTGGCTGGGCAGCCTGCTGGAGCCGCTGGGGATCAAGGTCGCCTTCACCCCGCTGGGCGTGGTGGTGGCCATGGTGTTCATCGGCCTGCCCTTCGTGGTGCGCACGGTCGAGCCGGTGCTGGCCGACCTGGACCAGGAGCTGGAGGAGGCCGCCGCCTCGCTGGGCGCCAGCCGCAGCCAGACCTTCTTCCGCGTCATCCTGCCCGCCCTGGGGCCGGCCCTGCTGACTGGCTTCGCCCTGTCCTTCGCCCGCGCGGTGGGCGAGTACGGCTCCATCATCTTCATCGCCGGCAACATGCCGGGCATTTCCGAGATCGCGCCCCTGATGATCGTCACCAAGCTGGAGCAGTACGATTACGTGGGCGCCACCGCCATCGCCGTGATCATGCTGGTGGTGGCCTTCGTCCTGCTGCTGGCCATCAACGCCCTGCAGAAGTGGCGGCATTCCCGTCTGAAGGGGGCGTAGCCATGGCGCGGGTATCCACCACCGAGACGCGCTGGGTGCGCACTCTCCTCACCGGCGCGGCGCTGGCCTTCCTGGCCCTGTTCCTGCTGTTGCCGCTGCTGGCGGTGTTGACTCAGGCGCTGTCCAAGGGAATCGACCGCTATCTGGTGGCGCTCTCCGATCCCATGACCGTTTCGGCCATCCAGCTGACCCTGATCGTGGCGGCCATCGCCGTGCCGCTCAACATCGTCTTCGGCCTGTGCGCCAGCTGGGCCATCACCAAGTTCGACTTTCCCGGCAAGAGTCTGCTGATCACCCTGATCGACATCCCGTTCTCGGTGTCGCCGGTGATCTCGGGCCTGGTCTATGTGCTGCTGTTCGGCCTGCAGGGGCTGCTGGGCGAGTGGATGGTGGAGCATGGCCTGCGCATCGTCTTCGCTGTGCCCGGCATTGTGCTGGCGACGGTGTTCGTCACCTTTCCCTTCGTCGCCCGCGAGCTCATCCCGCTGATGGAGGAGCAGGGCCGCGACGAGGAAGAGGCGGCACTGACGCTGGGGGCCAGCGGCTTCCGCACTTTCCTGCTGGTTACCCTGCCCAACGTGCGGTGGGGGCTTCTTTACGGCGTGCTGCTGTGCAACGCGCGCGCCATGGGCGAATTCGGCGCGGTGTCGGTGGTGTCCGGGCACATCCGGGGGCTGACCAACACCATGCCGCTGCATGTGGAGATCCTCTACAATGAATATGATATCGTCGGAGCGTTCGCCGTCGCGTCGCTCCTCGCCGTCCTGGCCCTGGTCACGCTCGCGGCAAAGTCCGCCCTCGAATGGCTCCATCGCGATGAACTCGCTGCAACCCACCGGGTCTGACGTGTCGGGAAAGATGATCGAGGTCGCCGGGCTGACCAAGCGCTTCGGCGCCTTCGCCGCCCTGGACGACGTCTCGCTCAGCGTGCCCAAGGGCAAGCTGGTGGCGCTGCTGGGCCCGTCGGGTTCGGGCAAGACCACGCTGCTGCGCATCCTCGCCGGCCTGGACTTCCCCGATTCCGGCGCCATTCACCTGGATGGCGTCGACGCCACCACCCTGCAAACGCGCGAGCGCGGCGTCGGCTTCGTGTTCCAGCACTACGCCCTGTTCCGTCACATGACCGTGGCCGACAACATCGCCTTCGGTCTGAAGGTGCGCAAGGGCGCCGGCCGCCCGTCCAAGTCGGCCATCGCCGCCAAGGTCGAGGAATTGCTGGGGCTGGTGCAGTTGGACGGCCTGGGCCGGCGCTATCCCGCCCAGCTGTCGGGCGGCCAGCGCCAGCGCGTCGCCCTGGCGCGCGCCTTGGCCATTGAACCGCGCCTGCTGCTGCTGGACGAGCCCTTCGGCGCCCTGGACGCCCAGGTGCGTAAGGACCTGCGCCGCTGGCTGCGGTCCTTGCACGAGGAGATGGGGCTGACCGGCGTGTTCGTCACCCATGACCAGGAAGAGGCCCTGGAAGTGGCCGACGAGGTGGTGGTGATGAACAAGGGCCGCATCGAGCAGATCGGCACTCCCACCGAAATCTACGACCGCCCGGCCACGCCGTTCGTCTATCGCTTCCTCGGCAACGTCAACGCCCTGCCGGTGCAGGTGAACCAGGGCCGCGCCGTGATCGAGGGGATGGAGCTGAGCTGCGCCAGCGGCGGCGACGAAAGCGGTGTCGGCACCGCTTTCATCCGTCCGCACGACATCGAGGTGCGGACCGCCGACAGCGCGGGGTTGTCGGGCCGCGTCCGCCACCTGACCGTGCTGGGGCCGGTGGTGCGGGCCGAATTGGCGGTGGGCGGCACCACCCTGGAGGCCGAACTGACCCGCGAGGAGCCTGGACCGCTTGGCCCTGTCGCCCGGCAGCGCCGTGCGCGTGGGCATCCGCTCGGCGCGGCTGTTCGTGGAAGACGAGGCCATTGGCCTGACGTGTTAGGCCTTGCCGGTTCACCCCGACCGGGGCGTGAGCTGGATGGTCACGCCGCCGGCAGCGTCATCCTGAACACGGCGCCGCCCTGGGCTCCGGCGGACGCCTCCAGGGTGCCGCCATGGTCGCGCACGATGCCGTAGGATATCCACAGGCCCAGGCCGGTGCCCTGGCCCACCGGCTTGGTGGTGAAGAACGGATCGAACACCTTGGACAGGTCGGCCGGGGCGATGCCGGGGCCGTTGTCGGCGACCTCCACCACCACGCTGCCGCCCTGGCGCCGGCCGGTCAACGATACGGCGGCGTCGGGCGTCCCGGCGACGGCGTCCAGGGCGTTTTCCACCAGATTCACCAGCACTTGGTGCAATTGTCCGGCGCGGCCGCGCGCCGCCAGCCCGTCAGGCAGGGAAACGGCGATCGCCGCCGCGCTGTTGCGCCCCTTGGCCGCCCATTGCACCGCCTTGTCGGCCAGTTCCGCCAGATCCACCGCCTGGGGCTCGCCAGAGTCGGAAAATGACAGCCGCTTCAGCGACTTGACGATGTCGGCCACACGCTGGGCGCCCTCGCGGGTGCCCTCGATCAGGCCCGGCAGGTCGTCCATCAGGGCATCGATGCGCAGATGCACTCGTTCGGCCTCGCGCTGCGACGCGCTGACGCCCCCGTGGATGGCCGCCAGATAGGCTTCCAGCCGCTCGCGGTATTTGGTCAGCACATGCACATTGCCGACGATGAAGCTGATGGGGTTGTTCAGCTCGTGGGCGACGCCGGCGATCAGCCGGCCCAGCGAGGCCATCTTCTCCTGCTGCACCAACTGGGCTTGGGCGCGCTTCAGCGCCTCGTAGGCGCGGCGCAGCTCGCCCACCGGCCGGCCGGTCAGCACCATGCCGGCGGGCAGGCCGCGATGGTCCAGCAGGGTGGCGCAGGTCAGCGCCACCGGTTCCGAGGTGCCGCCGTCACGGGTCTTGAAACGCACCTCGCGGTCCTGGCCCGGGCCGGCCTCCAGCCAATAGGCCAGGGGGCCCAGATTTTCCGCCAGCAGGTCGTCCACCGGCTGGCCCAGCAGGTCCACCTCGGCGATGTCGGTCAATTTCAGGAAGGCTAGGTTGACCTGCTGGATCGCCCCCCTGGGGTCACACACCACCAGGATGTCCGAAACCGATGACAGCACCGAGGTGATGAAGCGCTGGGCCTCCTCCAGCGCCGAGTTCTTCTCTTCCAGCTCGACTTCGTAGGAGATGAGGTCGGAATAGACCTCCTCCATCTTCCTGATCACCTCGATCCAGGCGATTTCCTGGGCGTTGGCGAACTCCGGCTCGGTGCTCATGCACGCGCTCCCACCCCAACCCTCCCCCAACCGGGTTGGGGGAGGGGAAACGTGCGCTCCCTCCCTCGCCTGCGGCGGGGGAGGGCAGGGGTGGGGGCAATCACCACCATCGTCACCCCGCCCGCTCCAGCCCGTAGCGGTGCAGCTTGGCGCGCAGGCCTACGCGCGACAGGCCCAGTTCGTCGGCGACGCGGCTGATGTTCCAGCGGTGGCGGGCCAGCGCCTCGCCCAGCAACTGCGCCTCCAGGGACTCCACCTGGTCCTTCAGCGTGCGGCGCTGGCCGGCGTCGGCGATGGCGCGGCCGCCCGGACAGGCCCGCGCCCGGATACGCGGACTGATGGACTCCGCTTCCAGGATATCGGCATCGGCCAGAGCCACCATGCGTTGGATCTCGTTCTGCAATTCACGCACGTTGCCGGGCCAGTCATAGGATTTCAGCACCGCCAGCGCCTGCTCGGAAAAGCCGCGGATGGGCTTGCCGAAGCCCTTGCGGGTGTCGGCCAGCAGGCGTTCCGCCAGCAGGTGGATGTCCATGGGGCGCTCGCGCAAAGGCGGGATGTGCAGCGGGAAGGCGGCCAGGCGGTAATAGAGGTCGCGGCGGAAGTGCTTATCGCGCACCTCGTCCTCCAGGGTGCGGTTGGTGGCGGCGATGACGCGCACGTCCACCTTGCGGGTCAGCCGCGCGCCCAACGGGCGGATTTCGCCCTCCTGCAGCACGCGCAGCAGCTTGACCTGGAAGGCGGGCGAGGTTTCGCCGATCTCGTCCAGGAAGATGGTGCCGCCATTGGCCTGTTCGAACAGGCCGATGCGGTCCTCGTAGGCACCGGTGAAGGCGCCCTTCTTGCAGCCGAACAGTTCCGATTCCAGCAGCTGGTCGGGCAGGGCGCCGCAATTCTCCACCACGAAGGGCTTGTCGCCGCGCGGCGAGTTGTAGTGGATGGCGCGTGCCAGCAGCTCCTTGCCGGTGCCCGATTCGCCGGTGATCAGCACCGAGATGTCGAAGGCGGCCACCCGGCTGGCCATTTCGATGATGTCAGCCAGCGGGGACTTGGCGGCGTGGACGATGCGGTCGAAATGGTGGGCCCGCTTCAAGGCGCCGGTTTTCCGCGCCACGCTGGTCCCCAGCATGGCCGGCGCCACCTTGAGGTCCAGCGAGGCCTGGGCCGAGGCCTGCTGCAATTCCAGCAGGGTCAGCGCCTCCTTGACCGTGCGCACCAGCTCGTCCGGCTCCCACGGCTTGGTGATGTACTGGTAGATGCCGGCCTCGTTGATGCCGGCGATGATGTCCTCGGACGCGGTATAGCCCGAGATGATCATGCGCACCGGGTCGGGCCAGCGTTCGCGCACCGAACGCAGGAAGTCCACCCCCTGGATGCCCGGCATGCGCTGGTCGCACAGGATGGCGTGGACATTCTCGCTTTCCAGCACCGCTTCGGCCTCGGTAGCGGTAGAGGCGGTGAGCACGCGGAATTCGTCGGCCAGGACGCGGCGCAGCGCTTCCTGCGACTGCTTCTCGTCATCGACGACCAAGATGATGGGCAGCGAGGTCAACGGAAGGGTCCTTCCTACATCGGGGGGCGGTCCCATTGTGGCCGCTTTGGTGGAAAGGAATCAACCGCTGTGGTTATTGCATTTCCTTGTTTGGCTCGGCCGCCTGCCGCCACGGGTCGATGATGCTTCCGCGTGGCGGCCATGCATCGGATGGCCGCTCGCTAGGTCGCCGCCTGCTCGAATGCGAGGTGGGTGTTGCCGTCCGACAGCGAGCACACCACCGCACGGACGGCCTTCGCCTCGCCGTCGACCGTGAACTCCACCCGGGTGCCCATGTCGCAGCCGGGCAGGGCTCCGCGCAACTCGGCACCGCCTGCGCTCAGGTTGATGGTGACCGCTTCCACGGTCCGGCCGGCCACCCGCACCGTGGCCCGGCGTTCCACCTCGGTGCGCGGCGCGGCACGGCGGTCCACGTCGGTGGTGGCCGTACGCACCACCTTGATGAGGGCGTTGCCCAGGCGGTCGATGCTTTCCTTGACCTCGGCCGACACCACGTTGACCTCCTGCGCCTGCTCGCCAGTGGTGGCCGCCTCGCTGGAAACGATGTCGATGCGATGCGCCACCTCGCGGGCAGCGTCCGAGGTCTGTACCACGTTGCGGGCGATCTCGGTGGTGGCGGCGCCCTGCTGTTCGATGGCGGCGGCCACGGTGGCGGAGACTGTCTCCACGTCGCCGATGGCGACGGTGATCTCGCGCACCGCCTCCACCGTCTGTGCGGTGCTGGCCTGAATCTCGCCGATCTGGGCGGTGATTTCCTCGGTGGCCTTGGCGGTCTGGTTGGCCAGCGACTTGACCTCGTTGGCGACCACGGCAAAGCCCTTGCCGGCCTCGCCGGCCCGTGCCGCCTCGATGGTGGCGTTGAGCGCCAGCAGGTTGGTCTGGCTGGCGATGGCGTTGATCATGGAGACGATCTCGCCGATGCGGCCGACGGTACTGGACAGGCGCTGGATGGTGTCGCTGGCCCGGTTGGACGCGGTAACCGCCTGCCCGGTGGCGGTGCGCGAGGTGCTGATCTGGCCGGCGATCTCGCCGATGGAGGCGGATAATTCCTCCGAGGCGGCGGCCACGGTCTGGGCGTTGGCCAGCGCCTGGGAGGCGGCGGCGGCGACGCTCTGGCTGCTGTCGCTGACCGATTGGGCCGAGTGGGCCATGGCGGCGGCGTTGGCGGCCATGCGCTCGGTGTGGCGGGCGACCGTGTCGATGACCGTGCGGGTTTCGCATTCCACGGTCTCGGCCATGGCCACCAGGGCGGCGCGCTTTTCCGCCTCGGCGCGGGCCCGCTCCTGCTCCTGCTGGTCGCGCAAGGCCTCGGCGGCCAGGGCGTTGTCCTTGAACACCTGGACGGCCGCGGCCATTTCGCCGATCTCGTCCTGCCGGTGCGCCGACGGGATGGTCACGTCGTTGTCGCCTCCGGCCAGCCGCTTCATCACCGCAGTCATGGCCACCACCGGGCGGATCATGCCGCGCAGGATGGCCCGCACGCCGGCCGCCACCAGCAGCAGGGCGATGGCCGCCACGCTCCACAGGGCCAGCACGTAGCGGCTGTCGGCCTGGGCGGCCTCGGCCTCGGTGGCGGCGTTCATGGCGTTGGCCTCGGTGACGATCTGGTCGACCACCGTCCGGTGGGCGGCGTAGGCGGCGCTCAGGGTTTGGTACGAGGCGCGGGCAGCATCCATGTCGCCGGCGGCCAGGGCGGGCAGGAAGGTGGCGTTCAGTTCGCGGTAGAAGCGCTCCACCGGGGCGTGCGAGGTCTTGACCAGCTTGTCGCGGAGCATCTCGGGCAGGGGCGAGCCGATCCAGAAATCGTGGCGCTCGTCGTATTCCTTCTTCAACTGGGCCAGGCGTTGGCGCCGGCTTTCCGCCGAAGCGGGGTCGTTCAGTGCCAGCGTCGCCTCAAGGTAGGATTCGATGATGTATTCCGGCGGCGGCAGGATGTCGGCCACCACGTCCTTGCCCAGGATGATGCGCTGATACAGCGGCCCGCCGACCTTGAGCTGGGAGAGCGCGGTGACGCCGACGCCTCCCACCAGCACCAGGCTGCCGATGACCACCGCGCCGAACAGCGCGGTCAGCGACGCGATGCGCAACCGTCCCATGATGCTTCCCCTCCCGATGCCTTCTTACTGGGCAAAAATATATGATTGCACAGCGTATGGGCATATTCCTATAGGATGGGGGCGCCTTGTGTGCGCGGCGTTTATTGCTTGCTGCGGTGACGGGCGAGATAGAGGGGCGTGCGGGACTTCGGCACCTTGCGGATAAAGTTCCAGCGGGCCACGTGGTAGCTGGGATCGAAGCCGTAGAAATTCAGCTTCATGTGTTCCAGTTCCTCGGCGCGATAGGCGATCAGCGGCTTCTCGGCCTCGTCGGCCAGGCGGGCCAGGCGCTTGGCGGCCAAGCGTTCCTCCATGTCCGCGTTGGCGGCCAGCCCATGGGCCAGCCTTTCGACCTCGGCGCGGAATTCCGCCACGGTGGCGCCGAAGGCGGCGTCGATCAGGCCCCAGTCGCGGGCCTCCCTGGTGCCCACCGGCAGGCGGGCCTGGGGCAGTGCCAGGGCGCCGGCCTGCCCGCAACGGCGCGGCAGCAGGTAGGTCCAGTATTCCGAGCCGTACAGGTTGCCCATACCCTTGTAATGGGGGTTCAGCACCACGCCGGTACGCGCCACCACCATGTCGGCGGCGAGCGCCATGAACACGCCGCCGGCACCGGCATTGCCCTGCATGGCGGCGATGGTCAGGTGGCTGCCGCAGGTGATGATGGCCTCGCACAGATCGTTCATGGCGTTGATGTTGCGCCACGATTCGTCGGCCGGGCTGTCGGCCGCTTCGATGGTGCCCAGGTGGATGCCGTTGGACCAGAAGTCCGGGCCGCCCATCAGGGTGATGACCTTGGTGGGGCGCCGCGTCGCCTCCAGGAAGGCATCGCGCAGGCGAAGGCACTGGTCAGTGCTCATGGCGCCGTTGTGGAAGGGGAAATGCAGGAAGCCGACGCCGCCCGTCTCGTCGTACCAGATGTCGTGATGGCCGGGCTGCTCGGTCAATTCGGCGGCGATGTCGGCCAGCACGGCGGCGGCGGGCAGCTTCAGCGCGCCCTTCTCGGCGGGGCGCAGATGGCCGATCCACACCGCGCCGTCGGTAGTGGCCCGCGCCAGCCGGCCGCCCTGGCGGGCGATCCACTCGCCGGGCCGGCCGCATACGGTCAGCCCCTCGGCCGGAGCGCCGTCATGCAGGGTGAACTCGCCGTCGCGCACCCCCGGCGTGCCGTCGCTGGCGCGCAGCTTGCGCAGCACGGTGGCGGTGTCGTCCTTGTCCCAGTCGATGGTGCGGTCGGCTTGGGTCATGGCCGGTCGCCACCACGTCCTTTCGGGGCGGATGGGCTCAGCCACGCGCAGCGCCTCGAACACAGCCGACACCGCGGCCTCGGTCACCTCGTTGCGGTACAGGCTGGACTTGGTGGCGGTGCGCAGGGGGAACGTCCTGTGCGCCCACACCGGGCCGGCATCCATCTCGGCCTCGGCCTGCAGCACGGTGACGCCCCATTCTTCGCGGCCTTCCAGGATGGCCCAGTCCAGCGCCGCCGGCCCGCGGTCGCCCAGCGGGCCGGGGTGCACCACCAGGCATTTGTGGCGGCGCCACACCTGTTCAGGGATGGCGCGCTTGAGGAAGGGGGCGATGATGACGTCCGGCCGGGCCAATTCCACCGCCTGGAGGGTGACCTCGTCGTTGACGTCGAATTCCAGGCAGACCTCGTGGCCGGCCTGGGCTAGTTCCACCCACAGGTGCTGGGTCAGCGAGTTGAAGGAATGGGCGAGGAGGAGAATGCGCATGGCCTAGCAAATCCTCGGCAGCTGTTCGCCGGCCAGCCAGTCCACCACGCGATTGCCGCCCATGGCGGTTTCCATCTGGACGAAGTGATGGGAGTCCTCGCGGCAATGGCCGATCAGGGCGGCGTCCCGGCCCAGCCGGTGGGCGCGCATGACCGCCAGCAGCGCCTCGGAATCCTCGGGCTTGCAGACGCAGATCAGTTTGCCCTCGTTGGCGACGTAGAGCGGGTCCAGACCCAGCAATTCGCAGGCGCCGCGCACCTCGGCCTTCACCGGGATGGCGGTTTCCTTCAGCGCCATGCCGACGCCCGCCTGGGCGGCGATCTCGTTCAGCGTCGAGGCCAGGCCGCCGCGGGTGGGATCGCGCAGTACGTGGATGTCAGGCACGGCGGCGACCATCTCGGCCACCAGGGTGTGCAGCGCCGCCGAATCCGACAGGATGGCGCTTTCGAAGCCCAGGGATTCGCGCTGGCTCATCACCGCCACGCCGTGGTCGCCCATGGTGCCCGACACCAGGATGGCGTCGCCCGGCCGGGCGCGGTCGCCCGAGATGGAGACTCCCGGCGGCACCACGCCGATGCCGGCGGTGGTGATGAAGACGCCGTCGCCCTTGCCCTTTTCCACCACCTTGGTGTCGCCGGTGACCACCGGCACACCGGCCTCCTTGGAGGCGCGGGCCATGGAATCGACGATGCGCTTGAGGTCGGCCAGCGGGAAGCCCTCCTCGATGATGAAGCCGGCCGACAGGCTGAGCGGCCGGGCGCCGGCCATGGCCACGTCGTTGACGGTGCCGTGCACGGCCAGGCTGCCGATGTCGCCGCCGGGGAAGAACAGCGGGCTGATGACGTAGCCGTCGGTGGTCATCACCATGCGGCCGGCGGGAACGTCGAAGGCGGCTTGGTCGTTGCGCTGGTTCAGCGCCTCGTTGTCGAAGGCGGCGACGAACAGTTCCTCCACCAGTTGCTGCATGGCGCGGCCGCCGCCGCCATGGGTCAGGTCGATGCGGCCCTGGGCGATGTCCAGCGGGCGGGGATGGGAGCGGCGGGGCAGGGTCATGGAACTCGTCCTTCACACCCTCCCCCGCGCGGAGCGTGGGGGAGGGCCGGGGTGGGGGCAATGGCCGGCAGCGAAAGGGTGGGGACAGCCCCCACCCCGACCCTCCCCCGGCGGGGCCAGGGGAGGGGGCTCATGATCGGGTATCCCGGAACCGTCCATAGGTCCAGTGGGCGGCGCAGGCGCCCTCGGCGGAGACCATGCAACTGCCCATGGGGTTCTCGGGGGTGCAGACCGTACCGAACAGCTTGCAGTCGGTGGGCTTCTTGACGCCGCGCAGGATGGCGCCGCAGTCGCAGGCCTTGTTGTCGGCCACGCTGTCCTGGGGCACCTGCCAGCGGCGTTCGGCGTCGAAGGCGGCGAAGGGTTCCTTGATGCGCAGCGCCGAATAGGGCACCTGGCCCAGGCCGCGCCACTCGAAGCTCTTGCGCAGCTCGAACACCTCGGCCACCAGGGCCTTGGCCTTGGCGTTGCCGTCGCGGGTGACGGCGCGCGAGAACTCGTTCTCCACCTCGAAGCGGCCCTGGTTGATCTGGCGCACCAGCATCAGCACCGCCTGCAGCACGTCCAGCGGCTCGAAGCCGGCGATGACCACCGGGCGCTGGTATTCCTCGGCGAAGTATTCGTAGGGGCCCGAGCCGATGATGGTGGAGACGTGGGCGGGGCCGATGAAGCCGTCCAGCCTGACCGTTCCCAGCGTGCGCACCTCGGGGCTGTCCAGGATCTGGGCGATGGCCGAGGGCGTCAGCACGTGGTTGCAGAAGACGAAGAAATTCCCCAGGCCCAGCGCCTGGGCCTGCTTCAGCGCCACCGCCGTGGGCGGGGTGGTGGTCTCGAAGCCGATGGCGAAGAACACCACCTGGCGGTCGGGGTTGGCCTGGGCCAGCTTGAGTGCGTCCAGGGTGGAATAGACCATGCGGATGTCGCAGCCCTCGGCCTTGGCCTTGAGCAGGGACAGCCGCTGCGAGCCGGGCACGCGCAGCATGTCGCCATAGGTGCACAGGGTGACGCCGGGCTGGCGGGCCAGCCAGATGGCGGCGTCGATGCGGCCCACCGGCAGCACGCAGACCGGGCAGCCCGGTCCGTGCACCATGCGCACGTTGGCGGGCAGGATGTCCTCCAGCCCGTAGCGGGAAATGGCGTGGGTATGGCCGCCGCAGAATTCCATCAGGTGGTAGGAGCGGGCGGGATCGGCCTCGGCGGTGATGGTGCGCGCGATGCCCTTGGCCAGGTCGCCGTCACGGTACTCGTCGATGTACTTCATGAGGGTGCGCCGGCCTCGGCCATCTCGGCGAACAGGGCCAGGGTCTTCTCGGCCTCTTCCGGGTCCACCTTGGTCAACGCGTAGCCCACATGGACGATGACGTAGTCGCCGGGGGCCACGTCGGACACCAGCGCCAGCGAGATGGTCTTGGTGACGCCGCCGAGTTCCACCTTGGCCTGATCGTCGGGCAGGATTTCGGTGACCAGCGAGGGCAGGGCCAGACACATGGGCTTCAGTTCTCCATCTGGGCGGCGATCCACGCCTGCCCCACAGACAAGCCGGGGTCGCCGGGCGACGCCTTGAGGGCCGTCAAGGGCACCAGCCCCCGCGCCTCCAGCGCCGGCACCAGCCCGCCGGTCAGCACCTTGTTGAAGAAGCAGCCGCCGCCCAGGGTGACGGTGCGGCAGCCGGTCTCGGCGGCAGCGAAGGCGCACCATTCCGCCAGGGCCGCCACCAGGGTGCCGTGGAACAGGTTCGCACCTTCCGTCGCGTCGGGGCAAGAGGCCAGCCGTTCCAGCAGTGGGGCGAAATCCAGCACGCCGTTCTCCAGCCGCCAGCCGTCCGCCATCACCTGCGGCGCCGTCGCCAGTTTCTCCAGCGCCATGGGCGCCTGGCCTTCGAACGCGGCGATGGGGTGGATGCCCAGCAGGCCGCAGGCGGCGTCGAACAAGCGGCCGGCCGAGGAGGTGGGGGGCGAGTTCACCCCCTTGTTCAGCACCATGGACAGGCGCGCCGCCGCCGGGATGGCGGGCCAGCGGCCGGCGATGTCGGCGCCGCGCCCCAGCTTGTGCAGCGCGCTGGCGGCCATGCGCCACGGCTCGCGCGCCGCCGCGTCGCCGCCCGGCTGGGCCAGCAGGGCAAGATGGCCGAGGCGGCGGTAGCGGGGCCCCTCGCAATAGAGCAGCTCGCCACCCCAGCTTTCGTTGTTGGGGCCCAGGCCGAAGCCGTCCAGCGACAGGCCGATCACCGGGCCGTCATGGCCGTGCTCGGCCGCCACCGCCGCCGCATGGGCGTGGTGGTGCTGCACCGGCACCTGCGGCAGCTCCAGGGATTGGGCGTAGCGGGTGGAATGGAAATCGGGGTGCAGGTCGTGGGCCACCCGCACCGGCGCCACTCCCAGTTCCGCCACCATGGCTTCCACCGACGCCTCAAAGGCGGCGATGGCTTCGGGCGTGCCCAGGTCGCCGTGGACGGGGGAGAGATAGGCGGTGGCGTCCTTGGTGACGCACACCGTGTTCTTGAGGAACGCCCCCAACGCCAGGACCGGCGGCACCGCGCGGGGCAGGGGGATGGTGGCGGCGATCATGATTGGAGAGACACGGATGGACACGGATGAACACGGATGGGGTCTGAGGATGAATATCCTCGTCCATCCGTGTCCATCCGTGTCATCCACCAAAATCGGGTGGCGCGCGCAGTACAACCCACCATCAAAGGCTCTCCCGCGCCGCCTTCAGCTTGGCTTCCAGCGCCTTGATCCGCTCGGTGACAGCGCGTTTGCGGCCCTCGGCGATCCAGGACAGCCAGTCCTCCATGCCCTCGCCCGAGCGCGCCGACAGCTTCAGCACCGCGATGTCGGGATTGACCTTGCGGGCGTTGGCGATGCAGGCCTCGACGTCGAAATCCAGGTGCGGCAGCAGGTCCACCTTGTTCAGGATCATCAGGCCGGCGGCAGCGAACATGTCGGGGTATTTCAGCGGCTTGTCCTCGCCCTCGGTGACCGAGAGGATGGCGACCTTGGCCGCCTCGCCCAGGTCGAAGGCGGCGGGGCAGACCAGGTTGCCCACGTTTTCGATGAACAGCACAGAATCGTCGGCCAGCGCCAGCCGCTCGCACGCCTTGGCCACCATGTCGGCGTCCAGGTGGCAGCCCTTGCCGGTGTTGACTTGAACGGCCGGCGCTCCCGTCGCGCGGATGCGGTCGGCATCGTTGCTGGTCTGCTGGTCGCCCTCGATGACCGCCACGGGGAGGCGGCCGGCCAGCGCCTCGATGGTCTTGCACAGCAGGGTGGTCTTGCCCGAGCCGGGGCTGGAGACGAGATTCAGCGCGAAGACCCCCTTGTCGGCCAGCATGGCGCGGTTGCGCGCGGCCAGGGAGTCGTTCTTGCCCAGGATGTCCTGCTCGATCTGGATGATGCGGGCCTGGCTCATGCCCGGCACGTGGACGCCGGCGATGCCGGTGCCGTAGTGCAGGTCGTGCCCGTGGTCGTGATCATGATCATGGGAATGCCCGTGATCGTGGTCGTGGTGATGATGGTGGCCGTGCCCATGGCCGTGCCCATGGTCGTGCTCGTGTTCATGATCATGGGAATGGGAGTGGGAGTGTTCCAGCTTGGACTCGCCGCAGCCGCAGACCGTGCACATCACTCCACCTCCAATTCCTTGATCCGCATCTCGTCGCCGGCGGTGATCCGCAGGCCGAAGCCGCCGCATTCGGGGCAGGGGTCGAAGCGGTTCGCCACCGCCACCTGCTTGCCGCAGCTCAGGCAGAAGCCCTGGCCGGGCACCCGCACGATCTCCAGCCTGGCCTCGGCGGCCACCGGCGATCCCTTGGCGATGGCGTCGAAGCAGAACAGCATGGAGTCCGGGTCCACATTGGACATTTCGCCGATTTCCAACCACACCGTCTTGACCTTGGCGAAGCCGTAGGCGGCGGCCTGTTCCTCCAGGATGCGCACCACGCCCTCGGTCAGGCTCATCTCATGCATACAGTCTACTCCACCTGCACCGCGCAGGCGACACAGGGGTCCAATGCGCTTGCCAGCAATTGGGCCCGCCGGGCCAGGTCCGGGGTGGCGGCCACGCCGCGCAGGCCGCGTGCCAGCGGTCCCTCGGGGTGGAAGTTCCACTCGGTAGGGGCCAGGATCTGGTAGCGCCTCACCCGTCCGCCTTCCAGTTCCACCCGGTGGACCAGCAGGCCGCGGGCGGCCTCCACCAATCCCAAGCCGGCGCCGTCCACCAGGCACCAGGCCGGCGCCTGCTCACCGCCCAAATCCTGCACGAGTTCGTCCATTTCCTGCAAGGAGGATGCGACTTCCATCACCCGCGCGGCCATGCGGGCGAAGAGGCCGGGGCCATGGGCGCCCATCAGCCCGGCCACCACCGGATGCCAACTCAGGCGGGCCAGCGGGCCGGTCTCGTACACCCGGCCGGCATAGTCGGGGCGGGCCACATAGGTGCCCTCGCGGTCGGTGGCCAGCCGCACCGGCAGGTCGGCCGGCCCCTGTTCGGGCATGGGCAGGAAGGGGCCGCGGCCGAAGCCGGCCAACTCGGCGGCGGAAATCTCCGCCAGCAGGCGGGCGGGCGGTTGGGACGCCCGGGCGATCCAGGCGCGGAAGGCGTCCAGGTCGGCGGCCAACTTATCGATGGGGGCGCCCAGCAGTTCGGTCAGGGCGGCGCGCAGGATGGCGATGGTGGCGGTCAGCTTGGCGGTATCGGGCGCCAGCGCGCCACCGCCGGGACGGTTCCAGTCGCCGGCGGGATAGAGTGCCGGCCGGATGGCCACCTGCGCCGCCCTGATGCAGCGGGCGGCGGCCAGGTCGGGCTCGGCGCCCAGCAGGGCTGGCCAGTCCCGCGCCAGTCCCAGGCCATGTTCGGCCACGATCTCGGTCAGCAGCAGCAATTGCCGGGCCGGCGCCTGCGCCGCCGAGGGCGGCAGGCCCGAGGCCTGTTCCATGGCGGCCAGGCCGGCCAGCACCTGGGCGGTGCCGCACAGGGCGAAGACGGTGGGAAGCAGGCCGGTCACCTCGTCCGGGCGGCGGCCGGCGAACAGGCGCGACGCCTGCACCAGCCGGGTCGAACGCACGGCCACGTCGGCGACGACGCCGTCGCGCAGGCGCAAGCTGACGTCCAGGCGGGCCTCGGGGAACATCAGGCTTGGCCGTCGGCCAGGACCTGGGTGAGGTAGGCCAGGGCGTCCAGCGCAGCCTCTTCCGGCACCTTCTCGGCGGCGAAGCTGCCGCCGGCGCCCAGGAGGACGTAGTCGCCCACCGCCACGTCCTCGGTCATCAGCATCAGGCTGGTCTGGCGCCGGGCACCGAAGGCCTCCACCGTGGCGACGGCGCCGTCGATGGCGACGATGCGGGAGGGAACGGCCATGCACATGGCGTCAGGCCGCCTTCCTGGCCAGATGGACGCCGACGGCGGCCAGTTCGGCCACCAGGGTCTCTATCATCCTGGGCAGCACGGCGGCCACGGTGGGGGTCAGCTCCATGGCGGTGTCGAAGGATTCCGGCTGCACGCCCACCAGCACCACCTTCTTGGGATAGAAGCCGTGGAAGCTGCATGCCGCCAGCACGTCGGACAGGCCGACCTGATGGGGGGAAATCTTGGTCTTGAACCAGGCGTCGATCTCCCCGTCGGCCAGCCGGGTGATGGCGCCCGGCGCCCGGCCCTGCTTGCGCACGCAGTCGGCGATCAGCAGCAGGTCGGCATCGGCGATGCGGTCCAGACAGTCCATGCCGGCGGTGCCGCCGTCGATGACCTCGACCTCGTCGGGGATGGCGTACTGGCTGGCCAAGGCTTCCACCGCGTGGACGCCCACGCCCTCATCCGACATCAGGACGTTGCCGACCCCCAGAACCACCACACGCATGAACTTACTCCCGAAATCAAAAAGACCCTCTCCCGCAGGCGGGAGAGGGAGGGACCCGCGAAGCGGGAGGGTGAGGAGCCAGGAACTCCCGAGTCCTTGGCTCCCTCACCCGGCGCTTCGCGCCACCCTCTCCCATGGAATGGGAGAGGGAAACAGCGCCACCTTATACCATCACAGCGCCTTCACCTGCACGACCTCGCGGCTATCCTCGTCGTGCACGTGCACGGCGCAGGCCAGGCAGGGGTCGAAGGAGTGGACGGTGCGCAGCACCTCCAGCGGCTGTTCCGCGTTGGCGATGGGGTTGTCCATCAGCGACGCCTCGTACGGGCCGATGGCGTCGTTCTCGTCGCGCGGGCCGGCGTTCCAGGTGGACGGCACCACGCACTGGTAGTTGGCGATCTTGCCGTCCCGGATGACGGTCCAGTGCGACAGCAGGCCGCGCGGCGCCTCGTGCATGCCGAAGCCCATGACCTCGCCCTTGGGGAAGACCGGCTTGTTGAAGGTGGTGGTGTCGCCCTTGCCGATGTTCTCGATCAGCATGGACCAGTTCTGTGCCAGCACCTCGGTCATCACGCCGGCGCGGATGGCCCGCGCCGCATGGCGGCCGATGGTGGAGTGCAGGATGTCCGGACCGACCTTCGAGCCCACCAGCGAGGACACCGTGTCCAGCGCCTTGGTGGCATAGGTGACGGTGGGCTGGTGGCCGGCGGCCAGGCCGCACAGCACGTTGGCCAGCGGGCCGACCTGGGCGCGCTTGCCGTAGAAGGTCGGGGCCTTCAGCCAGGAATACTTACCCTCGTCCTGGAAGTCGGTGTACTTGGGCTTGGTCTCGCCCTTGTAGGGATGCAGCGGGCCTGGCTTGGAATATTCGTACCAGGCGTGCTTGACCGATTCTTCGACGCCGTCGCGCAGGTACTGGTCGCCGAACTGGGTGAACGGCTTGTACTTGGACAGGTCGCCGTCGGGGACGTGGCCGCCGGGCACCATGAACTGGGTGCCCTTGGAATCGGTGGGGAAGTCCGGGGTCGAGATGTAGTTGGTGATGCCCTTGCCGTACTTGGTCCAGTCCACATAGAAGGCGCCCACCGCGCACACGTCCGGCAGGTAGACCTTGCGGACGAACTCGGACAGGGCGTCGATGTGCTCCTTGATCGCCAGCAGGCGCTCGATGGTCAGGTTGGACTGGCTGTTGGTGTCGATGGGGTTGGCGACGCCGCCGACGGCCAGATTCTGGATGTGCGGCGACTTCGAGCCCAGGATGGTGACGATCTTGCTGCAATGGCGCTGGGCTTCCAGGGCCTGCAGGTAGTGGGCGACCGCCAGCAGGTTGACCTCGGGCGGCAGCTTCATGGCCGGGTGGCCCCAATAGCCGTTGGCGAACGGGCCGAGCTGGCCCGAGCCCACGAAGGTCTTCAGCTTTTCCTGGGTCTGGGCCATCACCTGCTTGGAGTTCATGCCCCAGTCGGACAGGGACTCGGCAAGCGAGGCGGCCTTGGCCGGATCGGCCTTGAGCGCCGAGACCACGTCCACCCAGTCCAGCGCCGACAGGTGGTAGAAGTGGACGATGTGGTCGTGGAGCGCGTGGGCCGAGGCGATCATGTTGCGGATGAACTGGGCGTTCACCGGCACTTCCAGGCCAAGGGCGTTCTCCACCGCGCGCACCGAGGTGATGGCGTGCACCGTGGTGCACACGCCGCAGATGCGCTGGGTGATGGCCCAGGCATCGCGCGGGTCGCGGCCGAGCAGGATCAGCTCGACGCCGCGCCACATCTGGCCGGAAGACCACGCCTTGGACACCTTGCCGTTATCGACCTCGACGTCGATGCGCAGATGGCCCTCGATCCGGGTGATGGGGTCGATGGTAATACGCTGGGACACGGGCGTGGCTCCTTACTTTTCGTGCGCGGCGGCCAGGTCGGCCGGCGTGAGCTTGTGGGTGTAGAAGACCGGAAGCTTCCGGACGAAGACGATGTAGAGCAGCACTTCGGCGGCGATGATGCCGATGGTCACCATCAGCTCGGAAACCGAGGGGAAGTAGTGCCAGCCGGGACCGGTGTCGTAGGCCACCAGGAAGGCGTCCAGGCGATAGAGCGCGCCGCCCAGCAGCATGGCCACGGCGCCGACGAACAGCCCCTGGCGGTTGTGCCGGTTGGATCTCGCGCGAGAACAGCACGATGGGGGCGGCGAACAGCACGATCTCCAGCAGGAACATCAGCGAACGCAGGCCCGAGGTGAAGATGGCCCCGAACTCGCCGCGGATGGCGATGTCGGCGAAGCGCAGCACCAGGTAGACCACCATGAAGCCCTGGACGATGCGGGCGATCTTGGCCAGCTGCGGCATCTCGTGCTTGACCGAGCGCTTGAAGCCGGCCGACCCCAGCACCGCCTCGAACACCACGATGGAGAAGCCCATGCAGATGGCCGAGCACAGGAACAGGAGCGGCAGCAGCGGGGTCTGCCACAGCGGATGGATCTGGTAGCCCAGCACCACCAGCAGGGTGCCCAGCGAGCTCTGGTGCATGGTGGGCAGCAGGCAGCCCAGCGCGACGAAGACGAAGAGGAGCTTCTCCAGCTTCTTCCTGTGTGGGCGCAGGGCGGCGAACTTGGACACGATGGCCGGCGAGAATTCGATCCACAGCACCAGGATGTAGCTCATGACGCACAGCGCCACTTCGAACATCACCGAATTGGGTTGCATGTACTGGGGCGCCAGGATGTGCCAGGCGTTCCACCAGCGGCCCAGGTCGAAGACGATGGACACGCCGCCCAGGGTGTAGCCGAAGCACGAGGCCAGCAGGGCGGGGCGCACCAGCGGGTGGTATTCGCCCTTGTTGAGGATGTAGCACACCAGGGCCATGGCATAGCCGCCGCAGGCGAAGGCGGTGCCGATCACCACGTCGTAGGCGATCCAGATGCCCCAGGGGTAGCCGTTGTTCAGGTTGGTGACCGAGCCGAGGCCCAGCACCATCCGCTTGGCGAGCAGGAACGCCGCGATCAGCGCCAGGATGGCGCAGACCACGGTGGTCTTGGAGACGAGGCTGCCGCCCAGCGCTTCATGTTCGTTGTGGAACTTGCCCATGGCGGCCTACTCCTCCGGATGCTCGTCTTCGACGTGGGACGCCCGCTTGGCAGCCCACACCAGGCCCGCGAACACCACCGCCGGGGCGATCATGCCGCTGTACAGGGTGTGCTGGATGCCTTCCGAATCGGACGGGTACGACTTGTCGCGAAGCGCGGGCATGCCCAGCTTCTCGAACGCCACGCCGGACATGAACTGGAACTGGGTGCCGCCCACTTCCTTCTCGCCGTAGACGTGGTCCACGTATTGGGCCGCGGCCCGCTCGTGGGTGTCGCCCGAACCCAGGGTGCGCCGCTCGAAGGTGGTCACCTGGCCGGGCTGGAGCGCGCGGCGCCGCGCGATCTCGTCCTTGATGGCGGTCATCGGGCCGAACACGGTGGCGCCGGTGGGGCAGACCTCGGCGCAGGCCGGGATCTTGCCTTCCGCCTGCCGGTGGCGGCACATCTCGCACTTCTTGATCTTCGGGGTCGGCGTGTCGTACTCGGCCTGGGGCACGCCGAACGGGCAGGACAGCACGCAGTAGCGGCAGCCGATGCAGATGTCCGGGTCATAGCCGACGATGCCGGTCCGGCCGTCCTTGGTCATGGCCGACACCGGGCAGACCGAGACGCAGCTGGGATCGACGCAGTGCATGCACGACTTCTTGACGAAGGCGAAGCCGTTCTCTTCGCGGTCCTTCACCTCGGCGGTGCCCGACGCGTAGAGCTTGATGACGTTGTACGTCTTCGGCCCGATGTCGATGGGCGTGTCCCACAGCTTGTCTTCGGTGTTGAAGTCGGCCGGCAGGTTGTTGGCTTCCTTGCAGCCCGCCACGCAGGCCTTGCAGCCGATGCACAGGGTGGAATCGTAAAGCAGGCCCACCGCGTTGGGCGGCATGGGCTTGTTCTCGCGGGCTTGCGTCGGAGCAGACGCCACCGCCGCTGTCGCCAGCGCGGCGCCGCTCCCTGCGGCCCCTTTCAGGAAATCTCGGCGCTTCAAAGCCATGGCGGCTTACTCCTCGTCCGGTCCCTGGGGGCCTTCGCCGCTCTTGGGCTCGGACTTGCCCAGGTTGCCGGCCAGCTTCATGCCGGCGCCCACGGCCAGGCCGGCGACGCCGGCCACCAGGGCGGCGGCGCCCAGGGAAGCGCCCTCGCCCTTCTCCTCGACGATGCGCGGGTACGAGATCGGCGGGTTGGTCTTGAGATCGGCCAGGGCATGGATGGGCTTGGCGAAGCCGATGCCCTTCTCGGTGCAGCCGATGCAGGGATGGCCGGTGCCCACCGGCCATGCGCCGGGGCCGACGTCGTTGAACAGGATGGCGGGACAGTTGGCGTAGGTCTCGGGCCCCTTGCAGCCCAGCTTGTACAGGCAATAGCCCTTCTTGTGGCCGGGGTCGCCGAATTCCAGCGCGAAGCGGCCGGCGTCGAAATGGGCGCGGCGTTCGCAATTGTCGTGGATCAGGCGGCCATAGGCGAACAGCGGACGGTTCTCGTGGTCCAGCGCCGGCAGCTTGCCGAAGGTCAGGAAATGGACCACGGTGGCCAGGAAGTTGTACGGGTTGGGCGGGCAGCCCGGGATGGTGACCACGTCCTTGCGGCCCAGGGCCTCGCCGACGCCGGTGGCGCCGGTGGGGTTGGGCGGGGTCGAAGGCATGCCGCCCCACGAGGCGCACGAGCCGATGGCGATGATGGCGGCGGCATCGGCAGCCACTTCCTTGGTCAGCTCCAGCGAGGTCTGGCCGCCGATCTTGCAATAGATGCCGCCGTCCTTGGTCGGAATGGCGCCTTCCACCACCAGCAGGTACTTGCCCTTGTTGCGCTCCATGGCGGCCTTGCGGGCGGCCTCGGCCTGGTGGCCGGCGGCGGCGAACAGGGTCTCGTGGTAGTCCAGCGAGATGATCTCGAGGATCAGCTTCTCCAGGGTGGGATGCTCGGCACGCAGCAGCGATTCCGAACAGCCGGTGCATTCCTGGTGGTGCAGCCAGATGACCGAGGGACGGTCCTTCTTGGTGATCGCCTCGGCGATCTGGGCGTCAGCGCCCTTGGGCAGGCCCATGGTCGCCGCCATGGCGGCGCAGAACTTCATGAAATCGCGGCGCGAGACGCCGAAACGGGTCTCGACGTCGGTTTCGATAATGTTGGCGCTGTCGTCGTACATCGGTCTACCCCACCTCTCCTAGGGCTTGATCTGGCGAACGCCGGGAGGTGGGGAAAAGCGGCGCTCGGCGGCACAGGGGCCACCGCACGCTTCGTCCTCAAGCCTCCCGATGTTCTTTTTCTCGGTTGCCGGTTTCCCCACCCGCAAGAGCCGTGCCAACTCCATCGGGTAGGCAAAATGGCCAGACGGGTGGGGGAGAGGGGTGGGATTTCAACGGCTAGACCAATTTCCCTGCATTGCCGTGGGAGGAACGGCTGGACCGTTTTGTGGTCACGATCTTTGTATCTATGGAAACATTCCTTCCAGTACGGTCGCCCGCCTATGGCGTGCCGACGGTTTCGTCGCTGCCTTGCTGTTCCACCGTCAGCAGCGTCAGCTTGCGCCGGCGTCCCTGACTGGTGGTAAAGACGATGGATTGCCCGGGCGACAGGCCGATCAGCGCGGCGCCCACCGGCGACAGGATCGAGACATGACGGCGCTCGGTGTCCTCCTCGCCGGGGTAAACCAGAACCACATGGGTGGTAAGCCCGGTGCCATCGTCGCGGAAGCTGACGCGCGAGCCCATGCGGACGAAGTTGCCGGGCAGGGCGTCGTCGGGAAGGATGCGCGCCCGTTCCAGTTCCCCTTCCAGGAAATCCGCCACTTCGGGCGACTGGCGCCGGCCGACCTCGGACAGCGCCCACAGGCGTTCGGCGTCGGCGGTGCAAAGCGTGATGGGGGGAAGCGAGGATTCGGGAATGGACATGGCTGTCTCCTTCGGCAAAAGGGAGCGGTCGCGCCGGGCAGGGCCGGGCAACGGCGGAAAGGCTTGGAGGAGGGAAGGAAAAGGCCCCGGCTCGGCCGCTCGGTTCGGACCGCTAGGCGGCCGCCACCGGGGCAAGCGTGCAGTTTCGCACGCTGCCCGCATGACAAAGAAAACGGCGCAAGAGGCAGAAATCAACCATACCCGATGCAGCCATAAGGCGGGAGGGCGCGTCAACCCATCCAAAGGGGATGACCCGTCATCGGCCGGAATGCCGCCATAATTGAGCGGTGGAATGGAGCATCGTTGCGATGACGGAGACTTGAAGGATGGTTCGCGTGGTTTCGGCCGCCGCCCTTGGCTTGGTTCTGGCAGCCCTGGCCATTCCCGCCCAGGCCGGGTGGGGTTATGACGAGGAATGGCGCTGGCGGCACCGCCCGCCCCATTATCACCCCTACCCGCGCGAGGTGATCATGGTCTATCCGCCGCCTCCCCCGGTGGTGTATGCCCCCGGCCCGCGGGTGGTGTATGTGGACCCGGGGCCGGTGCAGGCGGTGCCCACTTCACCGCCCTATACCGACGCGGACGGCCGTTACTGCCGGGAATACCAGACCACCGTGGCTGTCGGTGGCGCCAGCCAGCCGGCCTACGGCACCGCGTGCCTGATGCCCGACGGGCAATGGCGGATCGTGAAGTAAGGGGGCAAGGCGGCGCCGGAACCCGGTCCGGCGCCCCGTCGTTGAAACCGGCAGGCAACCACGGAGAGGAGCCATGCCGGAATCCGACGAACAGAAGTCCATCATCGATCGCGTCATGCGCGAATACAAGTGGGGCGAGCTGAAGACCGGCACCGGCCGCAAGGTGCGCAGCCGACGCCAAGCCATCGCCATCGCCCTGCGCGAGGCCGGCGCCTCCAACCAGCAGAGCACCGAGGAAAACGCCGAAGCCCTGCGCCGCACCAAGGCGCGCGAACGGAAGATGCGTCACTGAGCCCGGAGGAGGTCCCCATGCCGGACATGGATTCAGGCCGCATCGAATATGGCGAGAAGCGCGGGCCCGACCTGCCGCTGGAAACCAACCTGGACCGCATCCGCCGCCGGGCGTTCGAAATCTGGGAGGCCGAGGGCCGTCCCGAAGGACGCCATCGGGAACATTGGCTGCAGGCGGAACGGGAAATCCTGGGCGACAGCGCCGGTCCATAGCCGGCGGGCAGGCCGGGCATGGCGCCCGGCCGATCCGTCGTCACACGGCGCGCGGCTGCCCCGTGGGGTGCGATATCCCCTCCAGCGCTTCCGCCGCGTGCTGTTCGCGGGTGCGCTCGGACAGGTCGCCCAGCGAGAGCACGCCGACCAGCCGCTTGTCGTGGTTCAGCACGGCCAAGCGCCTGATCTGCCGCTCGCCCATCAGGCTGGCGGCTTCGCTGGCGTCCTGGTCGTCGAAACAATAGACGATGTGTTCGGACATGGCATCGCGCACCTTGGCGGTGTTCGGGTCCTTGCCCTCAGACACGGCGCGCACGGCGATGTCGCGGTCGGTCAGCGAGCCCACCAGCCGGTCGTTCTCCCCCACCGGCAGGAACCCCGTGTCCTGCTCGCGCATCAACCCCGCGGCCTCCCGCAGCGTCATCTCCGGGTTGATGATCTTCACGTCGGTAGTCATGCATTCGCGTACCTGCATCTCAGCCTCCTTCTGCTTGGCCCTCTGTTGCCGATGGAACGGCTATGGCCATGCTTTGAACATCGTGCGGTGACGGCGAACGCAAGGCTCGCCGCTTGACGACCCCATGGCGTATGCCTTCGGAGAGAGGAACGAATGCCGTTCCGCCCCGGCGGGGCGGCGTTCATTCCGCCTCGATCAGGTAACCGACATGGCGAACGGTGATGATGAGCGGCTTGGCCGGGGGCGGGGAATGAAGCTTGCGGCGCAACGACGCGACGTGCTGGTCGAGGGCGCGCTCCTCGGGCGTCCACGTCCGCCCCAGGGCCCGCAGGGACAGGATGTCACGGGTCAGCGGCACGCCGCGGTGGTCAAGCAGGGCCGACAGCACCTTGGCTTCCGTCCAAGACAGGATGACGGTGGCGCCGTGGGGTAGTTGGACCTGGCGTGACAGGAAATTGAAGACGTAGCCTCCGGTCGAGACGGTTTCCGCCGCCGGTTTGGGGGGGCTGTCCTCGGCCCGGGGAGGCGGCTGAATGCGGCGCAGGACCGAATGGATCCGTGCCAGCAACTCGCGGGCGAAGAATGGCTTCGACAGATAGTCGTCCGCCCCCATTTCCAGGCCGATGGTCCGGTCGATGGGATCGGCGCGCGAACTCAGCAGAATCAATCCGGGGCGGGACGGCATGGCCAGGATCCAGCGGGCGAGATCCAGTCCCGGAATGTCACCGAAATTGGTTCCCAGCACCACCAGGCAAGGATTGCGCCGGCAGACTTCCTTTTTTGCTTCGACGCCGCTGTCGACGAAAATCGTCTCAAAGGCTCCGCCGGTGAGGTGCTCCGCCAAAGCATGCACTGTTTCACGGTCATTATCAGCGATAACGATCGTATGACGCATTCACGCCTCCCCCTTTCCACTCCTCGTAATCAAACACTGTGTATGGGCACGCAGTAACGTCGCTCCGGTTTGTATGGACGATGTAATGCATTCTTGAGGAGGTGATATGTGTGTGTCAACAAAACCATAAATTGCTGCGATGCATATATATTAACGCAATGCTTTTACGGCGTTGCGGGATGTTCAGCGGGTTGTGCGTAACGGCAAATCTAGAAAATCTTACGCGGCTCTTACATGGGTTTCACAAGGCATTGATCGGCGCCTACCGATCATAGTCTTTCGGTTTATCATCGAGCCTATATGTGGGGGGTGTGGGCGCGAATTGCATATGGCGTTTGGTATAATGTTGCTGCGCCTATTCAAACTTCTGACAAAAGGAAAGTTGAAGGGCTCACGGGCTTGAATTCTAATGGCGGTAGGAATTGTGCGAGTATTTGCCGGATGATGGTTGTGTGATCTGTTCGCTCGCCATGTCTTCGCCAATGTATACTCGTATGGTTCCGGAATTGACTTGGCTCGCACAAGCATCCGATCGATGGTTCGCCGCTATGCCGTCACCGACAACCGACCCGTCGCCTTTGGCCGTCGCCCTTGCCCCCGTGAACGACATCCGCTCTTGCGTGCAGCTTCGCCGGCAGATGGCCGATGGGGTGGCCGGCGCGGGCGGGGTGATCGTCGATGCCGCCGCATTCCAATCCGGCGACGTCACCTGCATCCAGATCCTGCTCGCGGCGGCACGGTCGGCGGAGAAGCAGGGGGGGCGGTGGAGGTCGTCCATGCCGGCCCGGCCTTCATGGCCTTGTTGAGCCGCTGCGGCGTCGATGCCCAGGCATGCGGCCTCCATTTCCGACATTAGCGAGGGCTTCCATGAGCAAGACGGTATTGTGCGTCGACGATTCCGCCAGCATGCGCCAGATGGTCCGGCTGACGTTGACCGGCTGCGGCTATTCGGTGGTCGAGGCGGTGGACGGGCGCGACGCGCTCGCCAAGGCTCGCGAGGTCAGCGCCGACCTGGTCATCACCGATCTGAACATGCCCAACATGGACGGCCTGTCCTTCATCCGGGAATTGCGCGGCATCGGCGATTACAAGGGCGTGCCCATCGTCTTCCTTACCACCGAATCCGACGAGGACAAGAAGGGTGCGGCCAAAAGCGCCGGCGCCACCGCATGGATCACCAAGCCGTTCCAGCCCGAGCGGCTGCTGGCGATCGCCAAGAAAGTGCTGGGATAATGTCCGGCGCTCCCGATCCCGCCGAGACATTCCGCCAGGAAGCGCATGAGCTGCTGGTGCAGCTTGAGGACGTTCTGCTGGACCTCGATGCCCGGCCGGACGACCACGAGCTCATCGATACGGCGTTCCGCGCCCTGCATACGCTCAAGGGGTCGGGCGCCATGTTCGGCTTTGACGACTTGGCGCAATTCGCCCACGTGGTGGAAAACACCTTCGACCGCTTGCGCAAAAGTCAGGAACAGCCCAGCCGGGAATTGATCGCCACCACCCTGGCGGCGAAGGATTTCATGCGGCAGCTGATCCAGGCGCCGGCCGACGCCGAGGCCGCCATCGGCGAGAGCCTGCTTGAGGACCTGCGCCGTTTGGGCGGCGTTGTCGCCGCCTCCGGAGCGTCGGCGGGGCTCACCGAACCGGCTCCCGCCGCCGCCGAGGCCTTGGCGACCTACGACATCGTCTTCGCCCTGCCCGCCGATGTCCTGCTGCGCGGCACCAATCCCCTGTTGCTGCTGGACGAGTTGCGCGAGTTGGGCGAATGCCGGGTCAGCGTTGATGCCTCGCGGCTGCCGGCGATCGAAGAGCTTGATCCCGAGCGCTGCCATCTGGTCTGGCGGGTGGAGTTGACGACCGCACAGCCACGCTCGGCCATCGACGACGTGTTCATGTTCGTGCTCGACGACATGGAGCTGTCGGTGCAGGTGGTCGGCGCCGCCCCCATCGGCCAGCCGCAGGTCCACGCGGCGGCGGAGGCGGAGGAGGAGGTCCCCCCGGTTGCCTCTTCTTCCTCGCCCATCCCCGTTTCCGGGGCCGGTCCGGCCGCCGGCGGAGCACGTCCGGCGGCGGGCGCGGCGTCCAGCAGCATCCGGGTGCCGGCCGAGCGGATCGACAACCTGATGGACCGGGTCGGCGAGCCTGGTGATCGCCCAGTCGCGCCTGCGCCAGCTGACCCAGGGCAGCCCCGACCCCACCCTGCGGTCGGTCAGCGAGGACATCGAGCGTCTGTCGTCCGAATTGCGTGCCGCCACCATGGGTATCCGCATGGTCCCCATCGGCCAGCTTTTCTCGCGTTTCCGGCGGGTGGTGCACGATCTGTCGCGCGATCTGGGCAAGGACGTGCGGCTGGTCACCGCCGGCGAGGAGACGGAACTGGACAAGACCGTCATCGAGAGCCTCAACGATCCCCTTGTCCACCTGATCCGCAACGCCATCGACCACGGCCTGGAGCCGGCGGACGAGCGCATGGCGGCCGGCAAGGCGCGGACCGGCACCCTGTCGCTGGAAGCGCGCCACGCCGGCGCCCAGGTGTTGATCGTGATCCGCGACGACGGCCGCGGCATGAACCGCGAGCGTATCCGCGCCAAGGCGGTGGAAGCGGGGTTTCTGGCCGAAGGCGCCGACATTCCCGATTCCGAGTTGTTCTCGCTGATTTTCCGGCCCGGCTTCTCCACCGCCGCCGCAATCACCAGCGTGTCGGGGCGCGGCGTCGGCATGGACGTGGTCAAGCGCACCATCGACGGGCTGCATGGTTTCATCGACGTCGCCAGCACACCGGGGCAGGGCTCGCAAATCACCCTGCGCCTGCCGTTGACGCTGGCCATCATCGACGGCCTACTGGTGCGGGTCGGGCGCGGCCGCTACGTCATCCCGCTGTCGACGGTCGAGGAATGCGTGGAACTGTCCGAGGCCGACAACCTGCGTTCGACCGGCCGCAGCTTCCTCAATATCCGCGACGACCTGGTGCCGTTCCTGCGCCTGCGCGACCTGTTCCAGGTCACCGCGCCGGCCGACCCCTATCCCAAGGTGGTGATCGTCGCCGCCGGCGACCGCCGGGTAGGGCTGGTGGTGGACCAGATCATCGGCGACCACCAGACGGTGATCAAGTCGCTGTCCAAGCTGCACGCCGATGTCACCACCTTCTCGGGCGCCACCATCCTGGGCGACGGCGCCGTGGCGCTGATCCTGGACGTCGTCAACCTCATCGCCGCCGGCCGCCGGCAGGAAATCCGGCAGATCGCATCGTGAAAGGGAACCGGCCATGAGTCAGAAGGAGGTGGCACACGAGGTCCTGACCTTGGAAATGCAGGGTGAGATCTTCGCCATCGACGCCAATCGCGTGCGCGAAATCCTCGATCTGGTGCCGGTCACCGAGGTGCCCAACAGCCAGCCCTTCGTCAACGGTCTGGTCAACGTGCGCGGCAAGGTGGTGCCGTTGGCGGATCTGCGCCTGAGGTTCGGCATGGCGACGCCGCCGCCCACCATCGATACCCGCATCGTGGTCATCGACGCCGAGGTGAGCGGCGAGGCCACGGCGGTGGGCATCCTGGCCGACCGTGTCTACGAGGTGACCGAGATCATGCCGGCCGCCATCGAGGAAACGCCCCGCATCGGCCTCAAGTGGCACCAGGAATACATCGCCGGCATCGGCAAGCGCGGCAGCGACTTCATCATCATTCTCGACATGGAACAGGTCCTGGCGGGCGCGCCAGCAGCCACCCATTAGACGTCGCGACCCCATGGCCAAAGGGAGGGAAGAAATGCGGACGACGATCAAACTGAAACTGGGAGTCACCTTCGCCGTCATCGTCCTGCTGATGGTGGCGTCCGCCGTGGTCGCCATTCAGGCGTCTTCGGCCATCCGCGACCGGCTGGGCATCATCGTCGACGTCTCCGCCGAGAAGGTGCGCCTGGCCATGGACATGCGCGACAGCCTCGGCGCCATCGGGCGCGCCCAGGCCAATATGATCATCGAGGAAACCGTCGAGGGGATGCAGCGCGAAAGCGTCAACATCGACAGCCAGTTCAAGGACATCCGCCAGTCCGAGGCGAAGCTGCGGCAGCTCTCCATGTCCGAGGAAAAGGTGAAGCTGGACGAGTTCATCCGCCTCCTGGACAGCTATACCGTGGGCGTGGGCAAGGTCCGCGATATCGCCCTGCGCAATTCGACGATCCGGGGACGGGAATTGATCGAGCGTGAGGGCAACGCCGCCTTCGAGGCCGCCAAGGAACCGTTGCGCGCCTTGGCCGCGCTCGCCGACGCGCCGCAATTGGCCCTGGCCGCCGCGCACATGCTGGTGGTCGTGGGCGATCTGCAACGCGTCGAACGCCAATTGCTGCTGGAAACCAATGACGCCGAAGTGATCCGGCTCGACCGCGCGGGACAGGCCGTGGCCCAGGACCTGACCGGGCTGCGGGGGCAGATCGGGCGGCTCGCGCTGAGCGACGACGCGCGCCGGCGGCTGGAGACCTTTGACGAGCGGCTGGCCCGCGTCCTCAAGGTGGATGAGCAGGTGCGTGCCTTGGGCAAGGACAACAGCAGCACCCGCGCCTACACCCTGTTGCGGAACGAGGTCCGCCCGCTGCGCTTGCAGGCTGAAAAGCTGATGGAAGAGATCGTCCTCCTGGCCCAGCAGAGCATGGCGGCCGACAAAGGCATGAGCGACCGCGCCTATGAGAGCGGCCGGAGCGTGCTGATCGGCGTGCTGCTGGCCTCCCTCACCATCGCCCTGGTGTCCGGGGTGTGGATCAGCATGACCATCAACCGCGGCCTGAGCCGGGCGGGGAACTTGGCCCAGGCCGTGGCCAACGGCGACTTGACCGAAACCGCCGAGATCACCGGCCGCGACGAGATCGCCGATCTGCTGTCCCATCTCAACGAAATGGTGGGGCGCCTGCGGGTGGTGGTCGCCGATGTCTCCAACGCCGCCGGTAACGTCTCGGCCGGCAGCGAGGAGCTGTCTTCCAGCGCCGAGGAACTGTCGCAAGGATCGACCGAACAGGCCTCGGCGACCGAGGAGGCATCCTCGGCCATGGAGGAGATGGCGGCCAACATCAAGCAGAACGCCGACAATGCTGGCCAGACCGAGAAGATCGCCCGCCAGTCGGCAGCCGACGCGCAAACCAGCGGCCTGGCGGTGGAAAAAGCGGTGCTGGCCATGCAGACCATCGCCGAGAAGATCGTCATCGTCCAGGAGATCGCGCGGCAGACCGACCTGCTGGCGCTGAATGCCGCCGTCGAGGCGGCGCGGGCCGGCGAGCACGGCAAGGGCTTCGCCGTGGTGGCCTCGGAGGTGCGCAAGCTGGCCGAGCGCAGCCAGGCCGCCGCCACCGAGATCAGCGCGCTGTCGTCGGACACCGTCCGAAGCGCCCAGGAAGCCGGGCAGATGCTGGCCAAGCTGGTGCCCGATATCAAGAAGACCGCCGACCTGATCGAGGAAATCTCGGCGGCCTGCCGCGAACAGGACATCGGCGCCGAACAGATCAACCAGGCCATCCAGCAATTGGACACGGTGACCCAGCAGAACGCCGGTGCATCGGAGCAGATGGCCGCCACCTCCGAGGAACTGGCCGCCCAGTCCGAGCAGATGCTCAAAAGCGTCGCCTTTTTCCGCATCGGCGACGAAACCTCGCCGGTAATCGCGGCGCCGCAACGGCCGCGCCCCGCCATCGCCCATCCCGGGCCGGCCAGACCGAAGCCGGCCAAGGGCGTCAAGGCGTCGCCCCCGATTGTCGCCAGGGCGGCCAAGGGACGTTCCGCCGATTCGGGCCGCAACATGGGCGTCCATCTCGACCTAGTCAGCGGCTCACCGGAACGAAGCGACGCCGAGTTCGAGCGCTTCTGACGTTCGCCAGGCACTGGGTCGAGCAGGGAGGCAGCCATGCCGGTCATCGCCGCCATCGCTCCGGCGGAAAAATTCGTGACTCTCGGGGTCGGCCGCGAGGTGTTCGCCGTCGGCGTCGATGTGGTGCGGGAAATCCTGGACCTGCAGCCCATGGCGGCCCTGCCCAACGCGCCGCCGTTCCTGATGGGCATCATCGACGTGCGCGGCGAGGCGGTGCCGGTCATCAGCCTGCGCCTCAAGCTGGGACTGCCGGCGGAAGCCTCCACCGACCAGACCCGCATCGTCGTCACCGAAATTCCCGTGGGCGACCGCGTTCTGGTGCTGGGACTGGTGGCCGACCGGGTGTTCGAGGTCACGGAACTGGACGAAAGCGCCGTCGAGGCCCCGCCGGAAATCGGCATCCGCTGGCGCTCCGACTACATCCGCGCCGTCGCCCGGCGCTCCGGCGTCTTCGTCATCGTGTTCGACCTGGCTCGGCTGTTTGCCGGCGAGGACGCCGCCTTGCTGTCCTCGGAGACCGAGCCATGAACGAAACCCCGCCCGAGGGCAACCCCGACCGTTTCCTGCTGTCGCGGCCCGATTTCGATAAGTTGGCCGGCTTCGTCAACGGCCATACCGGCATCCGCCTGCCGCCGGTCAAGAAAGCCATGGTCGAAGGGCGGTTGCGCCGGCGGGTGCGCACCCTGGGTTTCGCCGATTTCCGCGCCTATTGCACCTATGTCTTCGACGAGAACGGCCTGTCCCAGGAGGGCGGGTTCATCATCGACGCCATCACCACCAACAAGACCGACTTCTTCCGCGAACCGGATCATTTCCGCTTCCTGACCGAGATCGCCCTGCCGCAACTGGCATTGGAGGCGCGCATCGGCTTCAGCGAGCCGCTGCAGATGTGGAGCGCGGCGGCTTCGGTGGGGGCCGAGGCTTTCTCCATGGCCATGGTCGCCAACGATTTCGCCCAGGCGCACAAGGGATTCCGTTTCTCCGTCCTGGCGACCGACATTTGCATGGAGGTCTTGCAGAAGGCCGCCACCGCCATCTATCCCGACGACATGGTGGAGGCGGTGCCGGCGGCCATGCGCCAACGCTACCTGATGCGCTCGCGCGACCGTTCGTTGGCCGAAACGCGCATCGTTCCCGAACTGCGCCAGCGGGTCCGCTTCGCCCGCCAGAACCTCAACGACGCCGTCTATGCGGTGCCGCGGACGCAGCACGTGGTCTTCTGCCGCAACGTGCTGATCTATTTCGACAAGGCCATGCAGGAAGCGGTGCTGTCGCGCATCTGCGAGTGCCTGCTGCCCGGCGGCTACCTGTTCGTCGGCCATTCGGAAACCGTCGCCGGTTTTTCGCTGCCGCTGCGTCAGGCGGCGCCGACCATCTTCCTTCGCTTGTGAGGACGGGCATGGCACGCAAGATCAAGGTTCTCATCGTCGACGATTCCGCCTCGGTGCGGCAGACCCTGACCGACATCCTGAGGGGCGATCCCGAGATCGAGGTCCTGGCCGCCGCTTCCGATCCCTTCGTCGCGGCGAGGCGCATTCAGGAGGAGGCGCCCGACGTCATCACCCTGGACGTGGAGATGCCGCGCATGGACGGCATCACCTTCCTGAAGAAGATCATGACCCAGCATCCGATTCCCGTGGTGATGTGCTCGTCGCTGACCGAGGAGGGGTCCGAGACCCTGATGCAGGCGCTGGAGGCGGGGGCCGTCGACGTCATCCTCAAGCCGCGGCTGGATACCCGCCAGCAATTGCTGGAAGCGGGCCTGCGCATCTGCGACGTGGTCAAGGCCGCGGCCTCGGCCCGGCTGCGCCGGCGCGAGACCCGCTCGGTGGCGGAAAAGAAGCTGACCGCCGACGTGATCATGCCGCCCCCCGGCCCACCGGCGGCGCCATGGCGCGAACCACCGAAATGGTGGTGTGCATGGGGGCGTCCACCGGCGGCACCGAATCGCTGCGCGAGGTGCTGGAAGAACTGCCCGCCGATGCGCCGGGGGTCGTCATCGTCCAGCACATGCCGGAAAAATTCACCACCGCCTTCGCCCGCCGCCTGGACGGCCTGTGCACGGTCTCGGTCAAGGAGGCCGAGGACGGCGACGCCATTCTGCGCGGGCGGGTGCTGATCGCGCCGGGCAATTACCACACTCTGATTCAACGCAGTGGCGCCCGTTACTACGTCGCGGTCCGGGAAGGTCCGCTGGTGTCGCGCCACCGCCCCTCGGTGGACGTGCTGTTCCGTTCGGCCGCCCAGTATGTGGGGGCCAATGCGCTGGGCATCCTGTTGACCGGCATGGGCGACGATGGTGCCCGCGGCCTGCTGGAAATGCGCCAGATCGGCGCCGTCACCATCGCCCAGGACGAGGCCAGTTGCGTGGTGTTCGGCATGCCCAAGGAAGCCATCGCCCTGGGTGCGGCCCAGAAGGTGGTGCCGCTGTCGGCGGTGGCCGGCGAGATCATGCGCGCCGCCCGGGCCCGCGGACTGGAGAGGCGGGCATGACGGCGGTGGCGCTATCGGTACCGGAGCGCCTGCGCCGGGTGCGGGGGCTTCTCGACGGCCTTCATGCCCCGACCGAGCGCAGTTTTCTCGCCTATGGCGAGGTGCTGTCGCGCGCGGTGGCCGTGCTGCAGGAGGCGGGCGGCGGGATGGCCGGGCTGAGCGCCCGCCTGGACGGAAGCGAATCCCGCGACGCCGCCCGCCAACTGGACGATGCCGTCCGGCGGGTGGTGGCGCTGGGGGCGGACAGCAACGGCTCCGAAGGCGTGCTGGGCGCCCTTGGCGGCAAGACGGAAATGGTCGCCCGCCAGGTGGAAGGGTTGCGCAAGACCGTCGGCGAGGTGGCGCTGCTGTCCATGAACGGCAAGATCCAGGCCTCCTACCTCAGTCATTCGGGCAATGATTTCAGTGTCTTCACCGTCGAGATCGCCCGCCTGGGCGAACTGGCGCTGGCGACCATCGACCAGACCGCGGCGCGTCTGGTGCAATTGCGCAAGAGCATCCAGGACGCGCAGGGCGAAACCGTCGCCTTCGAGCGGCGCAACGGCGAGGAACTGGCGGCGGTGCGGCTTCGCCTGCAGCAAGGACTGCGGATCCTCGGCGAGCGCCGTGAGGGCGCGGCCCACTCCGCCACCGAGGTGGCGCGGCGATCGTCGGACGTGGCGGCGCAGATCGCCGCCGCCATCGGCGGCATGCAGATCAACGACATCGCTTCGCAGCGTATCGCCCACGTGTCCACCGCGTTGTCCATCCTGGTCGAGTTGTTGGACGGACGGGCGGAAACCGGCCATGGCGAATACTCCTGGCTGGCTGGGCTGGAGCCGGGACGAGTGCGGGTGCTGGCTGGAACCGTGCTGCGCCTGCAAGCCGTCCAACTGTCGCGCACCGGCGAGGAATTCGCCGGCCGAGTGACCCAACTGGCCATCCATATGCGCGCCTTGGCCCAGGATGCCGAACGGGTTTCCACCCTGGCGGTGGAGGCCTTTGCCGCCAGCCAGTCCGGCAGCGCGTCGTTCGTCGGCGAACTAGGGCGTGAGATGGCCTCGGCCCGCGACCTGCTGGCGCAAAGCGAGGCCTCGCGCGGCACCTTGCGGCGGCTGATGGAAAGCATGGCGGACGACTTCGCTTCGATGGCGGTGGATTTGAAGGCGATTCAGTCCATCGATGCCGACATGCGGGTGATGGGCTTGAACGCCACCTTGAAATGCGGGCGCCTGGGTGGGCAGGGCATGGCCCTCGGCGTGGTCGCCCACGAATTGCGCGCCTGCAGCCGCCGCACCGAGGAACAGGCCCGGCGGCTGTCGCAGGCTCTGGCGGAATCCATGGACATGGCCGGCACGCTGGCCGGCGCGGCCGATGCCGAGCTTGACCGGGCAAGCCGCGCCGCCTGCCAGGCCATGGAGGGGTTCGCTGCAGGCGCTGGGTGTCCTGGGGGCCGAGATCGACGAGGCGTTCTCGCGGCTGCGCGCCGGCATCGACACGGTGGCCCACGAACTGACCGCCACCGCAGAAGGCATGACCATCGGCACCGAGGTTGGCAGGGTCCTTGTCGGGGCGGTGGCCGAAATCGACGCCTTGGCCGATGAGATCGATCCCGGGCGCAGCGATCCGCGCGACGTCCGCAGCGAGGTCGAGATGTTGCTGCGCGGCCATTACACCATGGACAGCGAACGCATCGTCCATGGCCTGTTCGATGACTCCGATCCTTCGGGGAGCGGCTTTGCCGGCCCACCGGTGGAGGCCGCCGACACCTTGGATGACTGCTTTTTGTGAGGGCTATCGTGGACGCGCATTTTCACCAGCAGGTTCACTTCATGCAGGCGTTGGAAGCGACGATCGCTTCGGTGCGGACCGGCGGGCCAAATGCCGCCGTGCTGCTGCTGGGCCTCGGGCGCCTGGACTTCATCGACCGCAACCTGGGATTTGCCGGTGGCGACGCGATGCTCGACAACATGCGCGACCTGATCACGGGTCTGGAACCCGGGTGCCGGGTCTTCCGGCTCCGCGACGCCCGCTACGGCCTCATCGTCGATTGCGACGGGTCCGAGGCCGCCATGGAGCCTGGCCCATCGCCTGGTGGCGCTGTGCTCGTCGCCCCATTCCGTCGACGGATTCGAGGTGTTCAGCCCGCCCTTCATCGGCGTCGTCATGGTCGAACCCGAGTGTGACGGAACCCAGCTGCTGAAGAACGCACTGTTCGCCATGGACGACGCGCGGCGGGCGCATCTCGGCTGCGCCCGGATGTTCGAGCCGGAACGCCAGTTGCAGGCCGATCATCGCTTCCACTTGGAGAACGACATGCGGGCGGCCTTCGAAACCGACCAGTTCCACGTGGTTTACCAGCCCTTGATGGACCTGACCTCCGCCGGCGGCCTCCCCTTGTTGGGGTTCGAGGCCCTTTTGCGCTGGAACCATCCTCATTTCGGGGCGGTTCCCCCCGACCAGTTCATCCCGGTTTCCGAGGAATGCGGCCTGATCAAGGGGCTCGGCCAGTACGTGCTGTGGACCGCCTGCCGCCAGCAGGTGGATTGGGCCAAAGCCACCGGCCGTCAGGTGACCATGAGCGTCAACCTGTCGCCCGTCCAGTTGATGGCGGCGGGGATCGAGGAGGCCATTGCCGAGGCGATTGGCGAGACCGGCATCGACCCCCGCTACCTCAAGCTGGAGGTGACCGAAACCGCCCTGGCCACCGAACCGGCGCTGTTGGTGGAAAAATTGAAACGCCTGCGCGAGATCGGCGTCTCCGTGGGAGTCGACGATTTCGGCTCGGGCTACTCCTCGTTGGGGCAGTTGGACCTGTTCGGCCTCGATTTCATGAAGATCGACAAGAGCTTGATCCAACGCCTGGGGCCCTGCGGACGCCAGACCGAACTGGTGCGCCTGACCATCGCCCTGGCGCGGCACCTGGGCATGTTCGTCGTAGCGGAAGGAATAGAGGACCGGGAACACCTGGACACCCTGACCACCTTGGGCGTGAACGTGGGCCAGGGCTATCTGTTCGACCGCCCGCAACCGCCGGCGCAGGCGATCCGCTGGCTTCTGGATGAAGGCTGGCAGGCCGGCGATTGATGCACCGTGCGCGCCATGCCGATGGAGGTGTCATCCGAAAGGTGTAGTGATAGCAGTTGGCTGGTCTGGGCGAGAGCCTGCGGGGGCCGTCCTGAAACAGCTAAATCCGGCCTCATGGAAACAATGACGTGCCGGCGGATCGTGGATGGCCTGTAAGCAGAATCATCCTTGAGCGGCATCATCAGGACTCTATCGCGTCAGGCCTCCTGTGGCATAAGGGGCGGCTCACGTCACGGGAAGCCAGCCGCACATGATCCGTTTCGAAAACATCACCAAGCAGAACAGTCACCGGATTCTCTTTTTCGAGGCTTCCGCGGCGCTGAACCGGGGCGAGAAAGTCGGCCTCGTCGGTCCCAACGGCGCGGGCAAGACCACGCTGTTTCGGATGATCGCCGGCGAGGAACTGCCCGACGAGGGCCAAGTGTCGATCGAGAAGCAGGTGTCGATCGGCTATTTCAATCAGGATGTGGGCGAAATGTCCGGCCGCAGCGCGGTGGCGGAAGTGATGGACGGGGCCGGGCCGGTCAGCGCCCTGGCGGCGGAATTGGCCGACCTGGAAGCGGCCATGGGCGATCCCGACCAGGCTGACGATATGGATGCGCTCATCGAACGTTATGGCGAAGTGCAGGCCCGCTTCGAGGAGTTGGGGGGCTACGAACTGGAGGGGCGGGCGCGGGAAGTGCTCGCCGGATTGAGCTTCAGCCAGGAGATGATGGATTCCGACGTGGGCGGCCTGTCGGGCGGCTGGAAGATGCGCGTGGCGCTCGGCCGCATCCTGCTCATGCGGCCCGACGCCATGCTGCTGGACGAGCCAAGCAACCACCTGGACATCGAAAGCCTGATCTGGCTGGAGGAATTCCTGAAGGGCTACGATGGCGCCCTGCTGATGACCTCGCACGACCGCGAATTCATGAACCGCATCGTTACCAAGATCATCGAGATCGACGGCGGGACGCTGACCAGCTATTCCGGCGATTACGAATTCTACGAACGGCAGCGGGCGCTGAACGAAAAGCAGCAGCAGGCCCAGTTCGAACGGCAGCAGGCCATGCTGGCCAAGGAACTGAAGTTCATCGAACGCTTCAAGGCGCGGGCCTCGCACGCGGCCCAGGTGCAAAGCCGAGTGAAGAAGCTGGACAAGATCGAACGCTTCGAGCCGCCGAAGCGCCGCCAGACGGTACTGTTCGATTTCCCGCCGGCTCCGCGCTCGGGCGAGGACGTGGCGGTCCTGAAGAGCGTGCACAAAGCCTATGGCAGCCGCACCATCTATCAGGGGCTCGACTTGACGATCCGCCGCAAGGAGCGCTGGTGCGTCATGGGGGTCAACGGTGCCGGCAAAACGACGCTGCTGAAACTGGTGGCGGGGGCGACCGAACCGGACCAGGGGACGGTCGCCGTCGGCGCGAGCGTCAAGATGGGCTATTTCTCCCAGCACGCCATGGAACTGTTGGACGGCGACGCCAGCGTGTTCGAGGCTCTGGAAAGCGCGTTTCCTCAGGCGAACCAGGGATCGCTGCGGGCACTGGCCGGCTGTTTCGGATTCTCCGGCGACGACGTGGAAAAGAAGTGCCGCGTCCTCTCGGGGGGCGAAAAGGCCCGGCTGGTGATGGCGATCATGCTGTTCAATCCACCCAACTTCCTGGTGCTCGACGAGCCGACCAACCACCTCGACCTCGACACCAAAGAAATGCTGATCAAGGCGCTGGCCGCCTACGAGGGCACCATGCTGTTCGTGTCGCACGACCGCCATTTCCTGGCCGCGCTGTCCAACCGGGTGTTGGAACTGACGCCGGAGGGGCTGCACCAGTATAGTGGCGGCTACACGGAGTACGTGGCGCGCACGGGCCACGAAGCGCCCGGGCTACGCAGCTGATCTGGCGCCGGACAAGCCGATCCGTGGCCGGCCTCTGAGCGCCCTTCTTGACCGGTGCGTTCTCGGGCTGGCCTCGAAGCGGGCGGGGCGGTACCTCCATGCCCGTCTGCTCCCTACGCCACCGCCTTGCCGAAGGGCAGGCGCCGGAACTCCGCCATCAGTTGGTGCCAGTTCCAGGCGGTGGCGACGATGCCGTCCAGGTCGGTGTGTTTGGGCTGCCAGCCCAGCACCTCGCGGGCCCGCTTGGGCTCGGCCACCAGCACCGCGGGGTCGCCCTCGCGGCGGGGCGCCAGCTGCACCGGCACGGTTTGTCCGGTGACCCGCTCGGCCGCCTCGATCACCGCACGCACCGAGTGGCCGGTGCCGGTGCCCAGGTTGAAGGCCTGCGACTCGCCGCCGCGCTCCAGGTGGCGCAGGGCCAGCACATGGGCGTCGGCCAAGTCGTCCACGTGGATGTAGTCGCGCACGGCGGTGCCGTCGGCGGTGGGATAGTCGGTGCCAAAGATGCCGATATGGCTGCGCTCGCCCAAGGCGGTTTGCAGGACCAGCGGAATCAGGTGGGTTTCGGGGTCGTGCTCCTCGCCGATGCGGCCTTCGGGGTCGGCGCCCGAGGCGTTGAAATAGCGCAAGGCGGTCCAGCCCAGGCCATAGGCGCGGCCGTACCAGTGCAGCATGCGTTCCACCATCAGCTTGGACTCGCCGTAGGGATTGACCGGGTGCTGGCGATGCGTTTCGTCTAGCGGCATGTATTCGGGATCGCCGTAGGTGGCGCAGGTGGACGAGAACACCATGCGCTTGACCCCGGCCTCCACCAGCGAATCCATTAGTCCCAGCGTGTTGACCACGTTGTTGCGGAAGTACTTGCGCGGGTCGGTCACCGACTCGCCCACATAGGTGAAGGCGGCGAAATGAATGCAGGCGCCGATGTTGTGGTCGCGGATGGTCTTGCGGATCAGCGCGGTGTCGGCCAGGTCGCCCACCACCAGCGGACCCCACTGGACTGCCCAGCGGTGGCCGAACACCAGGCTGTCATAGGCCACCGGCGTGTAGCCGGCGGCGTCGAGGGCCTTGCAGGCGTGGCTGCCGATATACCCGGCGCCGCCGGTAACCAGAACGCTCGGCTTCATTCAGTCCCCCTGTTACTTGGAAAAGAGGCGGTTGAGCATGCCGGCCTTTGCGGGTGGTGCGTCCATCCGCTCGGCCATGTCGCGCAGCAGGCCGTCGAAGCGCACCAGGAACACCTCGAAGCAATCCTGCTGCTTCTTGAGTTCCTGCTGCGCCGCGGCCAAATCGGCCATCAGCTTGAGCACCTCCCCGGCTTCGGTCGGAGGAGCCTTGTCGCGCTCGCTGAGGACGGCGCCCAGGCGACGCTGGCCGCGCCCCAGCATGTCGATCGCGCCCGCCACCCGACGCAGCAGGGCCAGGGTTTCCGTGCCCTGTTCCTCGGGCTCCTGCATCCTGAGGTCCAGCCGCTCGCCGGTGGAGGGCGAGATGGCCACCACGGTAGGCGAGGCGCCTTCCGGAACCTCCACCTCGAAGGCGTGCTGGCCGTCACCGATGCCGCTGGCCCGCAGGTCGGGGCGGAGCTGGTCGGCGGTGGTGCTCGCCACCACCGCGCCGTCGATGCTCACGTCGATCCGCAGCCGCTCCTGTGGATGCAGCCGGTCCCACGCCCAGCCGAACAGGCGGCCGCCGTCCAGGGCGTCGATGAAGCCTTCCAGACGGGCGGCGGGTCCCTGAAGCTTTTCGATGGTTGCCGTCATCTCAGGCCGCGCTGCGCAGGGAGCCGGCCTCGGTGGCGCGACCCATCTTGTGGTCGATGCCGTTCTCGTCGAGGAACAGCTTCATGTCGCGGTAGCGGGCGTGATAGGCGCGGTTGAAGCGCTCGAACAGCGACTGGTCCCAGTAATCCTCGAGGCGGAAATCCTTGCCCGAGAACACGTCGAAGGCGGGGATGCGGTAAGTGTCGACGAACTCGGCGGTGCGCGAGTCGTAAGTGAAGTAGACCGAGGGCACGCCGCTGGCCAGCGCCATCAGGTTACCGTGCAGGCGGTAGCCCAGCACCAGATCCTGGGCGCGCATCAACTGCTCGTATTCCGTCACCACGTCGGAATAGAACAGCTTGTCGCGGTACAGCCGGATCATCGGGTCGTCGGGGCCGGTGAACCATTTCTCGTGGGCGAGTTGGGTCATGGCCTCTTCGCGCTGTTCGGCGGTGCCCCACAGGATCTTCTTTTCCTCGATCTCGCCCTGGGCGCTGACGATGACGTTGAAGCGCTTGGACAGCTCGACGATCGAGTCATGATGCAGGGTCAGGTAGCGCTCGATGTCGCTGGCGTAGGAACCCGACACTTCGCGCCGCAGGGTGAACACCACGTCGCGGACCTGATCCAGGTCGGGCAGGGTGACCCGCAATTCGGGATTGTTGTTGCGGTACAGGGTGGGGCAACCGACGACGCGGGCGTTCTTGATGCCCAGGTCCCACAGCACCTCGGCGGTGAACTCGCCGCGCACGCCCAAGCTGACCGAGTGGTCGGCGATCAGGCGCAGCACCCGCTTGGTGGTGTCGGACAACTGCATCTTGCCGGTGGACGGGGCCTGGGCGCCGATGCCGAAGGCAAGCACAGGAATCTTCAGCTGTTCCAGCACCGGAATGGCGTTCTCCCATTCCATGGAGCCATGGATGTAGTTGGAACCGCGCAGGAAGCAGTAGTCGTATTCGGCGTTGTAGCGGTCGATGTCCTCGCGCCGCACCTCGCGGATCTTGAGCACGTCGAGGCGGTCGTAATTGAGCAGCTTCAGCGACGAGTCGAACACAAAGGCGTCGCCGATGTTGTGATAGTGGTTCAGGTTGCCCTGGACATCCTTGTAATTGTACCAGCGGACGCAGTCGTGGTCGTAGACCTCTCCGGAGGGGATCATGACAAGAATGTTCGGCATGCGCTGGTATCCTCTTTAATGTCAGAACTAATCACAAAGTTGGCTTGGCGGGTCTGCCTCTGTGTGCGGTTAGGCTAGGCAAGAGTAGTTTCACGTTGGTAAAGGTGTCGCGTGGCAAACTTGTATCGCTTGAGTTTGTTGTTGTGTCTCTTCTGTGGCATCGGCAGCGCGTATTCGGAGAGTCTGAACGTCTCCGGACCCGCGGAAACGGTGTTCGGCTACCGCAAACAGGCCTGTGACGAGCGGGACATCCCTGATGCGCCGGCCAGGGCCTTCCGCGACGCGGAAGGGCGGGTCCGCCTTTTCGCGCCGCATGACGTCAATCGCGCGTTGGTGGGCGAAAGCCTCGATGCGGTCGGGCCGGATTGCCGCATCGCCTATCGCGGCGGCGAGCAGGACGATCCCGCCGCCTTCGACGACCGCGCCTGGCTGGCCGCCTTCGCCACGTCGGACGGGCGTACCGTCCAGGCACTGGTCCATAACGAGTTCCAGGGGCACCGGCGGCGCGCCCTGTGCCCGTCGGGCAAGTACATGGAATGCTGGACCAATTCGATCACGGCGGCGCGCTCCACCGATGGCGGCGCCACCTTCCAGCGCGTCCCCGGCGTGGTGGCGGCGCTGCCCTACCGGTATCGCGGCGACCTCGGCCGCCACTCGGGCTACTTCAATCCCAGCAACATCGTACGCAACGGCGCCTACTGGTACGTCATGGTGTTCGCGGTGGCGCGCGAGGCGCAGAAGGGCGGCGCCTGCCTGCTGCGCACCGAGCATCCCGAGGATCCGTCCTCCTGGCGAGCGTGGGACGGCAAGGACTTCTCCGTGCGGTTCGAAGATCCCTATCGCGAGGCGGATGCCCCCGGCCGCCACGTCTGCGCTCCCCTTGCCGGGTTGGGCGCGCCGGTCTCCAGCGTGGTGCGGCACCAGCCATCGGGCCTGTTCGTCGCCACCATGGCGGCGGTGCGCCCCGAGGGCATGGGGGTGTTCCTGTCCACCTCGCCCGATCTGATCCACTGGTCGCCGCCCCGGCTGGCCCTGCCGCTGACCATCGCCGGCAAGCAGCAATGCGGGGAGAAGGAGGCGTGGAACTACCCGGTGCTGCTGGACCCGCGGAGCCCTTCGCGCACCTTCGAGACGGTGGGCGACACGGCGTGGCTCTACATGACCCGCTTCAACCTGAAGGACTGCACCCTGGGCATGGACCGCGACCTAGTCAGGGTGCCGGTAAGGGTGGCGGTGCCGTGACTCCCTCTTGTCGTCATGGCCGGGCTTGATCCGGCCATCCACGTGTTTCCGCAAGAACGTCCTCGGACGCAATCGCTAAGGCTGGCGCCACGTGGATGCCCGGATCAAGTCCGGGCATGACGACTATCGTGGTGCAAGCACTTCCAGCTGTCTCGGCAGCAGGCACGCGCGGGCGTAGTGCGTTTGCGCCGTCTCCCGCGCGGCCTTCCCCAGCCGGGCGGCAAGCGCCCGGTCGTCGAGCACCGCCTCGACCCGTTCAGCGATGGCGGGGGCGGAATGGAAGCCGACCAGCAGGCCGTTCACGTTGTCCTCGATCACCTCGCGCACCGGCGCGGTGTCCGACCCGACGATGGCGCAGCCGCAGGCCAGCGCGTCCATCAGCGACCACGACAGCACGAAAGGCACCGTCAGGTAGACGTGCGCCGAAGAGGCTTGCAGCAGTGTGCGGTATTGCTCGGCCGGCAGGGTGCCGACGAAGTGCAGGCGGTCCAGGTCCAACTCGGGCAACTCGGCCAGCATGCGCCGTTTCCAGCTGTCGCCTTCGGGCAAGCGCTCGCCGTAATGGACGCTGTCGTCGCCCGCCACCACCACGTGCAGCCCGGGGCGCCGCCGCTGCAACAGGGCGACGGCGTGCATGAATTGGGGAAAACCGCGATAGGGCTCCATGCCGCGGGTGGCATAGGTGACGATCTCGGCCGCGCCGTCCAGTCCGGGCAGGCGGGCGGCCGGATCGGGGCGATAATAATCGGTGTCCACGCCGTCATGCAGCACCGTGAACAACGGCCGCAGCCGCTCGGGAAACTGGTCGCGCTGGAAGCGGGTGGGTGTCAGCGCCGCATCGCACTGGGCCAGATCCATCAGCAGGGCGGCGTTGCGGGTGGCGACGCGGCAGCGGTCGTCGGGGGACAGTTGATGGCCGACGAACGCGGTGTCGGCGCCGGCGCCGTGATAGAACCACTCGAAATAGCCCACCAGCCGGCAGTCCGGCAGCACTTCCTTGATGTACAGCGCCGGGCCCCAGCCGGAATGGGCACACACCACGTCGGGCACAAAGCCTTCCTGCTTCAACTGGTGGCACAGCCGGTAGACCGCCTGGCCGGTCAGCACGGCGCCCTCCATCCAGCGCAGGTAGGGATGGATGGAGGCCGTCACCGGGCGCGCCCCGCCATAGACCAGCTTGCGCACGCCAGGCAGCGACCCGCCTTCCTGCGCGGTGGCGAACACCACCTGGTTGGCCGGGTCGGCGGCCATGGCCATGGCCATGGGGCCGAACTGGCCGGGAAAGGCGTTGTGCAGGAACAGGACGCGCATGAGGTCACGCCATGCCGGAATTGTTCTTCCCGTCATGCCCGGACTTGATCCGGGCATCCATGGATCGCCGGGTCGTGAAGTTTACCGCCGGGCTGGCCTTTGGCCAGACCCGGTGGCCCGGCGATGACGGCAAGAGTGGGGAGCGCACCGAGAGCACGTAAGCCGCCTCAATCCTCGCGGAAGGCGCGGCGCATGCTGTCGGTGATGGGCGACACGATGTAGTCCACCGCCTTGCGGGGGCCGGTGACCAGGAACACCTCGGCCGGCATGCCGGGGGTGATCTCGACCCCGTGCAGTTCGGCCAGCGAGGTGCCTTCCAGCCGCACCTGGGCGGTGAAATAGGCCTCGCCGGTGCGCTGGTCGACCAGCTTGTCGGCCGCCACCTGCACCACCTTGCCCTCGACCATGGGCACCTTTTTGGCCTTGAACGCGGTCAGGCGCACATGGGCGGGCAGGCCGGGGCGCACCACGTCGATGTCGAGCGGGCTGACGCGCGCCTCGACGATCAGCGAATCCTCGCTGGGCACCAGATCCAGGATGGGCTGGCCGGGCGCCACCACGCCGCCGATGGTGAACACCTTCAGATCCACCACCTTGCCGTCCTGGGGCGCGATGATGACGGTGCGGCCGCGGACGTCGTTGGCGGCGCGCAGCTTGTCGGACAGTTCGGCGGCCGAGGTCTGGGTGTCCTGGAGTTCCTTGGCGATGTCGCTTTTCCAGGTGCTGTCGAAATTGGTCCGGTCCAGTTCGACGGCGGCGGTTTCCTGCTGCACGCGGGCGATGTTGGCGGTCAGTTCGCCCTGGCGGCCCCGCAGGTTGGCGACATCGGCCTGAAGGCTCAGCAGGCGTGGCTTGCGCTCGTAACCCTTGGCGAACAGGTCCTGCACGCCCTTCAGTTCCTCCTGCTTGAAGACCAGGCTCTGCTGGGTGGCGGCCAGTTGGGCGCGCAGGGCGCTGATCTCCTCGCTCTTCTGCTCGATCTGCCGCTTGCGGATGGCGAGTTGCGCCGTGTGTGTCTCTGCCCGGCTGTGGAACAGGGTCTCCTCGGCGTGCATGGTCTCGGTCACCGCCGGATCGGTGGCGCGGGCGGTCAGTTCGTCGGGAAAGGCCAGCGCCTCGCCACGTTGCTCGGCGCGCAGGCGGGCCAGTTTGGCCAGCGCGCTCCAGTACTGGCTCTGCACCTGGCCCAGGGCGGCGTCGGCCTGGGTGCGGTCGAGCACCACCAGCGGCTGGCCGGCGCTCACGGTGTCGCCGTCCTTGACGCGGACCTCGCGGACGATGCCGCCTTCCAGATGCTGGATGGTCTTGCGGTGGGTATCCACGATCACCGTGCCGGGCGCCACCGCCGCGCTGTCCACGGGAGCCAGGAACATCCACGCGGCGAAGCCGCCGAAGGCGACGGCGACGGTGGCAAGGCCGGCGAATATCGGCCGGCGCAACGAGGGCTCGTCGTCCTCGATGGCGATGGCACGAGAGGGGAGACGACACGATAGGGAGCGGTGAGGAGTTCGCTCATGCCGAAGCCTGTCCCGCGCGGAGGCGGGCCTGAGGGTTGCGGGGCAGGGGGTGACGCCGCCGGTAATGCTGGGCATCACCTCGTCGACTGGACCGAACTGCTCGACCATGCCGTCGCGCAGCACCAGCAGCTTGTCGACCATGGACATCACCGCCGGCCGATGGGCGGCGACGATCACCGTGGTGCCGGCCCGCTTGGCGGCGACCATGGCCTCCACCAGGGCGTGCTCGCCGGTGGAATCCAGGTTGGAATTGGGCTCGTCCAGCACCAGCAGCCGGGGGTTGCCGAACAGCGCGCGGGCCAGGGCGATGCGTTGGCGCTGGCCGCCCGACAGGGCGAAGCCGCCCTCGCCGACGGGGGTGTCGTAGCCGCGCGGCAACCGGCCGATCAGGTCGTGCACGTCGGCCAGCTTGGCCGCCGCCACCACGTCCCTGGGATCGGCGTCGCGCATGCGCCCGATGTTCTCGCGCACTGTACCGTCCAGCAGCGATACGCTCTGCGGCAGGTAGCCGACGTATTGGCCGAAATCGTCGCGGTTCCACAGGAAGACGTTGTGGCCGTCCAGATAGATGCCGCCGGCGGTGGGCTCCCACACGCCCACCAGCAGGCGCGACAGGCTGGACTTGCCCGAGCCCGACGGCCCGACCACGCCCAGCACCTCGCCCGGCTCGAGGCTGAACGATACGCCCTTGAGCACCGGCTTCTCGGCCCCCGGCGGCAGGAAGCCCAGCCCGTCCACCAGCAGCCGGCCCGAGGGGGCGGGCAGCACCATCTCCTGGCGGCGGTTGGCACTGGTGGTGAACAGTTCGCCCACGCGTTTCCACGCGGCGATGGCGAACACCCACTGGCGCCAGCCGTCGATCAATTGCTCGAAGGGCTGGAGCGCGCGGCCGAGCAGGATGGAGGATGCCACCAACGAGCCCGGAGAGGCCGAACGGTCGAGCACCAGCACCACGCCGGCGGCGATGATGCCGATCTGGATGGCCATGCGGGTGGAACGCGACAGCGAGGACAGCAGCTTGGCCCGCGCCGAGCCCCGGTCCAACTGCTTGAGCGCCTGGGCCTGGGCGCGGCGCCAGCGCGCGGTGATGGCCGACAGCATGCCCATGCCCTCGATCACCTCGGCGTGACGCATGGCCACGCCCACGGTGCCGAACGACTTTGCCAGGGCTGCATTGGCTTCGGCCAGCGGGCGGCGGGTCGCCACCTCGGCGATGACGCCCAGCCCCACCAGCAGAACCGCCGCGCCCAGCGCGATGCAGCCGTAGACCGGGTGCAGCAGGAACAGCACGCCGATGAACAGGGGCGTCCACGCCATGTCCAGCGGCACGGTGATGGCCGAGCCGGTGACGAACAGGCGCAACTCGTTGATGTCGCGGGTCGCCTGTGCCGCCTGGGGCGAGCCGGTGCGCAGCGACTCAGCCACCGCCGCCTCCAGCGCGGGCGCCGAAAGGCGGCGCGTCAGGCTGACGCCCAGCACGGCGAAGATGCGGGCGCGGATGCTGTCCAGCACGCCCATGGTGGCGATGCCGCCCAGCGTCAGCAGCACCAGCATGATCAGCGTGTCGGTGCTGCGGCTGTTCAGCACGCGGTCATAGACCTGCAGGGTGAACATGGGCAGGGACAACTGCAGGACGTTGACGAAGCAGCTCAGGAAGGCTGCGAACAGCAGCCCGGTGATGCAGCGGCGGCGGGTCTGGGCCAGCACTTCGGCGGCGGTCATGGCGCGCTCACGCGTTGGCCGCCTTGGGCAGGGGCTGGCTGGCCCGGCCGCGCAGGCGCTGGTAGATGGCGACATGGCTGCGGGCGCACTCCCCGTAGCCCAGCGGCCGGCGGATCTTGGCGCGCAGGCGGTCCCACAGGGTGGCGTCGCTCAGCACTTCGGTGAACCGATCCACCAGGTCCTCGACGGAGCCTACGCGGAAATGCAGGCCGTCGACGCCGTGGCGGATCTTCTCGGCCATGCCGCCGATGTTGCTGCTGATCACCGGGCGGCCGTGGGCGAACGCCTCCTGGATGACCAGCGGCGAATTCTCCCACCAGATGGAGGGCACGATGACGTAGTCGATGTCCTTCATCAGCGTGGGCATCTCGGGCGCCTTGTAGGGGCCGTAGAAGCGGGCGCGTCGGCCGGCGCGCTCCATCAGCTGCTTGAAATCCTTCTGGAACTCCTCGGGCTGGTTCTCCAGGTTGCCGCCGAAGAACGCCACCGAGGCATCATCGCCCCACACGTCGTCGGGCACGCGGGTGATGGCGTCCAGCAGCACGTGTACGCCCTTGAAGCGGGTGACTTGGCCGAAATAGGCGAAGCGGCAGCGCCGGCCGCCCTTGGCGATGGGGCGCGGCTTGGCGATGTCGTCGAGGATCAGGCCGTTCTCCAGGAAGGTGCACTTCTCGCGCGGCAGGCCCCAATCCACGTAGCGGTCGATGAGGAACTGGCTGGGCGAGACGAAGTGGTCGACCATCTCGAAGAAGGTCTTGAGGAACAGCTCGCGCTTCATGAACTCGCCCGCCGGGATTTGCGGGAAGCACATGCCGCACTCGGCCGGCGACGAGCGCTGGCACAGGGTGGCCTTGCCGCCGGTCTTCACCATCTGGCCGTGGTGGTGGCAGATGGACAGGTACTCGTGCAGCGTCACCACGATGGCGATTTCGGGGAAGTGCTTCCTGACCGCGTAGACCGTCTCGACGCCCAGGCCGAGGAAGTGGTGGAAGTGCACCACGTCGGGGCGGACGTCGGCGATATAGCGCACGAAATCCCGCTCCAGACTTTCCAGGTTGCGGTTGGACAGGCGGAAATGGTCGTAATCGTTGGCCCAGAACAGCGCCTCGCGCTCCTTCTGGCGCAGTGACATCAGCGCGGTGCCCTTGTGCTTGGCCACCGGCGGACCGACGCGGGCCAGGTAATGGCTCTCGCAATCGGGCAGGGTGTTCAGGCCCAGATGCAGGTTGTAGGAAGCGACCTCGGCGCCGCCGATGGAGAAGGAGGGGTGGCCGTGGGAGACGACAAGCACGCGCATGGGGAAATTCCTGCCTTCAGAATTTTGAAGTGGTCGTCATGGCCGGGCTTGACCCGGCCATCCACGAAGGGGCCGCAGCTTCGACGGTCGAGTGGCGGATGGGCGTGGATGCCCGGAACAAGTCCGGGCATGACGTGAAGGATGGGGCACTCAGCATGACGTGCCGGCCCATTTGCGGTCGAAGCCCCACTCGTCGACCAGGCGGCCGGTCTGGCGCCAGTATTCGGGCTCGCTTGTCTCGCCCGGATCGTCCAGGGCCACCATCTCGACGCTGGGCACCCACAGGCAGGAGAAGCCGGCGGCGCGCAGGCGCAGGAAGAAGTCGGGCCCCTTCCATTCGGCGCCCACATAGTCGCGGGCGAAGCCGCCCATGGCGGCGAACACCCGCTTGGGGATCAGGCAGCATTCGATGGTGCCCACCTGCACCGGCACCGGCGCGCCGCCTTCGTCAGGCAGCCAGTGGCGGGCATAGCCGGCGAAGCGGGTCAGCGCGGTGCGGTCGATGGTGTCGCCGGCGGTGGCGCGGTTGCCGGCGAACTTGATGGATTCGTCCTCCCACAGCAGGGTGGGGCAGACGGCGCCGGGCGCCTCGGTGGCGAACAGCGGCTTGCCCAGCCGCGACAGCCAGCCCTTGCCGCGCGGCAGCACGCCGGCCGACAGGAACAGCAGCAGCTCGCCCTCGGCGAAAGCGGCGCCGGCCTCCAGCGCCTCGCACGGGTCCATCTCGTCGCTGGCGACCACCATGCGGCCGAACAGGCCGTAGAAGCGGGCGGCGCGCTGCAGGCTGGCGCCCAACTGGGTGGCGTTGCCCGGCTGGGCCACCGCCAGGATTTCCACCTGGGCCAGTTCGGGGTCGACCGCGAAGCGGGCCAGGGTGACGTCGATGTCATTGGTGCCGCTGGGCACCGGGATGATGGCGGTTACGCGCGGCTTGCGCTCGGTACGGCCGAAGGTGGCGGCCACATGGCAGCGGCGGGCGCCGGGCAGGCGGGCAGAGGCGGCGGTCACCATGGGGCCAAGCTGGCCGGCGATGACGGCCGAGGCTGCCGCGTGGCGGATGTCGACGCTGGTCAGCATGCGGCGGACCAGGGTGCCGGTGGGCGGCGCCACGGGCACCGGCAGGAAGGCCGTGCGTTCGTCGTCGAGCTGGAGTTCCAGAAACCAGGACGCGCCCGCCTCGCACGAACAGGGCACCGAGGCCAGGAAGCCGTGGGCGTCGTCGCCGGGCAGGATGCGGCCGGCGAACAGCGGGTCGGCACCATAGCCGCTGGACACGTCCGGGCGGTCGGTGCGGTGCCAGGCCTCGTCCATGCGTTGGCTGAAGCCGGCGGTGTTGCGCAGGCGGATTGCGGTGACGTGGCGCTCGGGGTCCAGCAGCCAGCCGGTCAGGAACACGCCCGAACCGGCGGTGCCCACCGCCAGGTCGATGGCGGCGCGCACCGGGGCCGACAGCGACGACACCGTCTCGAAGCCCTCGAAGCGCGGACCGCCCAGGCGCTTGAAGGCGTTGGCGGTGGCAGGCTCCAGGCGCAGCATCGGCAGCATGGCAGCCAAATGGGCCGAAGTCTCGGCCTCGGACAGGAAGCGGCGGTTCTCGAACACCTCCAGCCGGTGCCAGGACGGTCCCAGGCGGAAGAAGGCGCGGCGGATGCTCCGCCAGTCCATGGCGGTGTCGGCCAACAGGGTGCTGGGCAGCACGGCGACCATGCCGCGCCCGGCCGAGCCCAGATCGGGCCGGTCGTGAGTGGCGATGACGGCAGTCATGCGGTCGATGCGGCCGGTCTCGATCACTATCTCGGCGCGGCCGGCGGCCAGATGCATGGACCAGCCCTGGATCACCAGCGCGCCGTCGCTGTGGCCCAGAATTTCCAGATAGCCATCCAGCGGCACCGCCTTCTCGAACAGGGCGAACAGGGCGGCGCTGCGGCGGGGGTGGGATCTTCCAGCAGAATCTGCTCCAGGAAGCCCAGCAGGGCGGGCTCGCCCTGGGCCAGGATGGCCAGCTCGGCCAGCAAGCCGGCGAAATCCAGCGACGGACGGGGCGCCTGAAGCTCATAGCGCATGCGCTTGTTGGGGCTGGTCAGCGTGGCGATGCCACCCAGGCGCATGACCTCCGGGCCGGAAATGGCGGCCACGAACCAGTAGCTTTCCGCGCCCTCGGCCACGCGCGGCCAAGTATGAATACGGGCCGTGCCGATCAACTGGCCGCCGATCTTCAACTCACCCGAACCGGGGAGCAGCCGCTCGCTCCACCCGGCCACCAGGGCAAGGTCGTCATCGACCAGCGCGGCGCCGATCATGGCGCCGGCGGGATTGATGGTCTCGGTCATCGATCACTCCTCAACGGTCACTCGGCCGCCGCCAGGGCGGGGGTTGCCAATATGTAGAAATCCAGGTGGGCGGCGGCGGTCTCGGCCATGGTGGGCACTTGGGGCAGGCCGGCCAGCAGCCGTTCCCACAGGCCCTCCTCGGTCATGGCGCGGCGCATGGCATCGGCCAGGCTGCGCGGGTCGCCAACGCGGAAATGCAGGCCCGAGGCGTTGTGCAGCACCGCCTCGGCCATGCCGCCGATGCCGCTGCACAACACCGGGCGCATGTGCTGGAAGGCTTCCTGGATGACCAGCGGCGCGTTCTCCCACCACACCGACGGCATCACCACCCAATCCACCGCGCCCATCAAGGCAGCCATCTCCGCCGCCCGATAGGGGCCGAGGTGCTGGGCCGCCGGCTGGGCCGCCTTGAGGCGCTCGGCGAACTCGGCCTTGAACTCGTCGCTCTGGAACGGGGTGCCGCCATTGATCAGCAGTTGGAAGTCCAGCCCCTCGGCCTGCAACAGGCGGGCGGCTTCCAGAGCGACGTTGACGCCCTTGAACGGGCTCAGATTGCCGAAATAGCCGAACACGTTGCGCTTGCCGTCGGGCGACTTGCGCAGGGGCTGCGGCGCCCAGCCGGGGCGGCCGTTGCGGATGACGGCGATGCGGTCGGCTTCCAGCCCCCAGGCGATGTAGCGCTGGCGCAGGAATTCGCTGGGGGCGATGAACTGATCCACCAGCGAGAACAGCGTCTTCAGGTGCTTCTCGCGTAGCACGAACTTGTCGGCGCTGATGGCGGGAAAGCACTTGCCGCAGGCGTCGGGGCTGGCCTCGCCGCACAGCTCCATGCCGCCGGCTCTGACCATCTGGCCGTGATTGGCGCAGATGGCGTAGTAATCGTGCAGCGTGAACACGATGCGGCAACTGGGCAGCAGACGGCGTACCAGGAACAGCGCCTCGACGCCGATCAGCAGCGCGTGGTGGAAGTGCACCACGTCGGGGCGGAACGACTGCAGCAACTGGGTCAGGTCGGGCACGATGCCGTGCAGGTCCACCTGGGACAGGGTGAAATGGTCGAAATGGCCGGCCCACAGCATGACCTCGTCGGCGCTGCGGCCCACGGTCTGGAAATTGGTGCCCGGCTTCTGCTCGCGGTGGACGTTGTTGGTGCAGGCCAGGAACATGGCCTCGACCGCGCCGCTCGCCTTCATGGCGGCGAACAGGTCGTGGGCGAAGATCTCGCTGCCGCCGGGGTGCAGGCTGGGATGGTTGTGGGCGATGAACAGGACGCGCGGCTTGGTGCTCATCGGCCTTCCTCCCGCACCAGCACCAGCAGGTCCTGGTAATTGGCCGAGCGCCGGCCGCTCCAGTGGCCATAGGCCACCGGCGCGCCGAGGCGCAGGCCGTGGCGGGCGAACAGCGCCATCAGCCAGGCGTCGTCGAACGCCACCCCCATGCCCGGATTGGCCGGGTCGGCCTGGTATTCGGGGCCGGCGGCGCCAGGGTCGAAGGCCAGCCGGCGGTGCTCCTGGCGCAGGCCGGCGCGGGCGTCGTCGTTCATCAAGAACAGGCTGAGGAAGCAGCGCCCGCCGGGGCGCAGCAGACGGCCCATCTCGGCGGCATAGGCCTCGGTGGTGGCCTGGTCCAGATGGGTCAGCACCGAGGTCATCACGACGAAGTCGAAGCGGCCGTCGGCGAAGGGCAGCGCCACCCGGTCGGCCGGCAGGTTGCCCACCGGATTGTAGACCGGGTTGCGGTAGTCCAGGTGGTGGAAGCGGAAATTGCCGTAGGCCGGGGTGATGGTCTGGGCGCACCAGGCGATGCCGTCCTTGACCACGTCGACACCGTCATAGCTGCCGGCGCCATAGCTCAGCCACTGGGTCAGCGGCAGGGCCATGCGGCCGATGCCGCAGCCGATCTCCAGCACCCGGTGGGTGGGGGCCAGGCCGCCCAGGCGGACGAAATGGCCCAGGAACTCGGCCCCGATGGCGCGAAAGTCGCCGTCGCCGACGAAGTGGCGCTCGGACGGCGGCACGGGGATGAAGCGGTTGGCGGCATAGACGCGGGCGACGGTGCCCACGTCGGGGGCGCGGGGACCCTTGACCAGCGAGATGGCGGCGGGGGCCTCGGGCCTGGCGGGGGCGGCGGCGTGGCTCATTCGGCGGCTCCGGCGAGGGGGGCGAAATCGTCGTTGGTTGCCGCACCGGCAGGACCGGCGGGGCACAGACTCTCCATCAATCCGTCCCAGCGGTCGGCATGGAGGCGGCGGTTGTAGGCGCAGGCGATGCCGCGCATGTAGCCGGCATGGCGCGAGATGGAACGGCGCTCCAGGTGGAACAACTCGGCCGCGGGCTGATAGCGGATGTCGTAGCCGGCGGCGCGCACCTTCAGGCAGAGGTCGGAATCCTCATAATCGCCGATGATGTAGTCCTGGCAGAAGCCGCCGACCTGATGGAACAGGGACGCGGGCATCAGCACCGCCGCCCCGGTCACCGCCGGCACCGAGCGGGCATGGCAGGCGGGGGCGAAGTCGCGCGGCATGCCCTTGAAGTAATGCTGGTTCAGCCAGGCGCCCTTCAGGTCGCGCTGGAAGAACATGCCGGCGTGCTGCAAGGACTGGTCGTCGAACAGCAGCTTGGGACCGACGGCGCCGACGCGCGGGCCGGCCAGCTCGGCCAGCATGGGGGCGAGCCAGCCGGGACGGTCGGGGATGACGTCGGAATTGAGGAACAGCACGGCTGGCGCGCGCGCCGCCCGGCCACCGGTGTTGCAGGCGGACGAGAAGCCGTAATTGCCGCTTTGCACCAGCAGCGTCATGGGCAGGCCGTAGAGGGCATGCAGGCCCAGCAGCAGATGTTCGGCTTCCTCGCGCTGCTCGGGCGAATCGAGGACATAGATCAGCTCCACCTCGGCCATGGCGGGGTCCACGGCGAAGGCGGCGACCTGGAAGCGCAGGAAATCCAGAACGCGGTAGAGCGGCACCACGATGCTGGCGGCCGGGCGGGCAGGAAGGGTGCCGAAGCTCACCGCCTCGGGTTCGCGGCGGGTCGCCATATAGGCGGCGTGCAGATGCGAGGCGGCCGGGCCGATGCATTCGGCCAGCGCGCGATCCTTGGCGAAGGCGGGCGGCATGGCACCCAGCACGGCGTCGCGCGCCTGGGCCAGACCCAACGGTGGCAATGCGGGCACGACCTCGATGGCGGCGCCCGAGCGCAGGTGCAGGCTCGAACCGGTGCTGGTGGCAGGCTGGAGCGTCCGTGCCGCCCGGCAGATAGGCGATGAAGCCCGAGCGGTCGGCTGTTGTGGGCTGGCCGAACTGCTCGGCCACGTCGGGGCGGGGAAAGCGGAACAGCGGGACGTCCAGCGGCCGGCGCGCACCCAGCGGCGAGATGGCCTCCATGCGCGCCACCATGGCGTGGGGATCGTGCAGCCAGCCGGCCACGAACAGACCGCCGGCATGGCGGTGGACGGCCAGGTCCACGTCGGCGCCCAGCGGGCGGCCCTTGACGAAGACCGGCCGGCGCGGCAGTGGCGCCAGCACCTGCATGTCCTCCAGCATGGCCGCCGCCATGGGACGGTCGGACGCGGCCAGGCCGGCGGCCACGTATTCGCGCAAATGCGCCGGCACGTTGCCGCGTTCCAGCCACTCCAGCAGGCGCAGGCGGGGCGCCGCGCCGCGCACCACGCGGCAGGCCATGCCGCCGTCGCGGCCGATCAGCACCACGCGGGCGCCGTCGGCGGCGCCGTCCAGCATCAGGTGCATGGGGACCTGCCCGGCCTTGGCGCGGGCAGGGTGAAGCAACGGCACCGCGCGCTGCGGCCGCACCGACTGGCGGTCGATGACCAGCACGCGTGCCACCTCGCCGGCGGCGGCGGGCAGGGTTCCTTCGGCCAGCACCAGGCCGGGCACGGCCTCCATGGTGGGGATCAGGGCGGCCGGCTCGGGGAAGATTTCAGCCAGCAGCGCCAGGGCGACGGCGCTGAAGCGCTTCTCCTGCCGGCGGGCGAAGGCGGCGCGGCAGAACTCCAGCAGCGTGCTGACCAACTGGGCCTGGGCGGCCGGGGTCAGCCCGGCGGCCAGGGTGGCTGCGTCGAAATGGTGGATGGAGGGGGAGGCGAGGTCGGCGGTGCTCTCGGACAGCGTCAACGTGCCCCCGCGCAAGGCTGCCGGCCAGCGGAACGCCACCACGGTGCGGCTGCCGCCCCAGGTGGTGGGCAGCACCAGGCTGGCATGGGGGCGAGGCAGGATCTTGCCGTCCACACGCGGCGCGATGGCGACCGCACGCGCCAAAACGGCATTGTCCCAGACGGCGAGCACGGCTTCGCCGACCAGGGCATGGAGGCTGGGGATAATGATGTCCAGTCGCGAATCCGGCATGCGGAACGGCCTCGTTGGTGGCTGCGGAAATGGGGAGGCGCCGGCCCATGCGCGAGCCGGCGCCTCCTGCTCCCGCCTTAGTGGATGACGAAGAACGAGTCCGGATGGTGGTGGATGTCCTCGGCCGACACGCCCACCAGGGTGATGGTGTTGCCATGGCCCAGGTCGACGACCGCGTTGCCGTGCATGTCGGTGGTGACATGGTCGGCGACGTCCGACGCCTTCTCGATGGCCAGGCCGTTGATGTTCTTCGAGATCTGAAGAACGTCCTGGCCCTTCTGGAAGTCCATGACGACGTCCTGGCCGCTGCCGCTGGTGAAGGTGAAGATGTCGCTGCCGTGGCCGCCGGTCATGACGTCGTCGCCATGGCCGCCGGTGATCACGTCGTTGCCGTTGCCGCCGCGCAGCACGTCGTTGCCGTCGCCGCCGTCGATCACGTCATTGCCGTTGCCGCCGTCGATCACGTCGGTGCCCTGGTGGCCGGACAGCACGTCGTTGCCGTTGCCGCCGAAGATGACGTCCTGGCCGTCACCACCGGAGATGATGTCGTTGCCGTTGTCGCCGTTCAGCACATCGTCGCCAAGGCCGCCGGTGATCTGGTCGTCGCCGCTGCCGCCAGAGACGATGTCATCGCCGGCGCCGCCGCGCAGCAGATCACTGCCGGAGCCGCCGAAGAGGAAATCGTCGCCGTCATTGCCGTTCAGGATGTCGTGGCCAGAACCGCCGAACAGAATGTCATTGCCCAGGCCGCCCGATCCTTCGTCGTGGCCCGAGCCGCCTCTGATGAAGTCGTCGCCGGTGCCGCCAAAGAAATGATCATCGCCGCGGCCGCCGAACAGCTGATCTTTACCATCGCCGCCAAAAAGATAATCGCCGCCGCCACCGCCGAAGATATGATCATCACCGGCATGACCGTAGATCCACTCGGCCTTGTTGGTGCCGATCATATCGTCGCCGTAGGCGCCCCCATGCAACGTAGCCATATTCTAGGCCCTCCTGCTGTGTTGTCCGGGGTATTACTACTTAATTGATGGGGGCCGAAGTGGTGGCAAAACTGTGGCACCCATGGCTAAAGTCTGCCCCCGGGGAGCAGGACGTCAGGCTAGCGGGGAGAGTATTGCCGGAGTGTCAATTAGCGCTTGAGCGTATGCCGCTCATCCGAAAGTGTGACCGCAGCGACCGGTTCTCTAAGATCGCAGCGCGTAGTTTGCGCTGATCACGTCCGCACTGCGGAATTCCTCACGAATGTTTCAATGCACCGTGCACGCCATGCAGGGATCGAAGCTGCGCACCACGTGCTGGACGGCCACCGGGGTGGTCTCGCCGGGCTGCACCGGGGTGCCGGCCAGGGCCTGTTCCAGCGGGCCGGGGGTGCCGGCGCCGTCGCGGGGCGAGAAGTTCCAGGTGGTGGGGGCGATGATCTGATAGGAGGCGATGGTGCTGCCCTCCACCTGCAGCCAGTGGCCCAGGGCGCCGCGGGCCGCCTCCACCAAGCCGATGCCGCTGCCCTGGGCGGGCAGGGGGCTGGCGGCGCAGAAGGGTTCGCCGGGACGCAGGTCCCGTGCCCAGCCCTCCATGGCCAGGACCAGGCGGGCCAGTTCCACCAGCCGCATGACCACGCGGTCCTTGACCGTGCCGCCCGATGCCGCCACCAGGTCGTGGGCCAGCGGGTCGGCGGCCACCATCTGGCGGGCCAGGGCGCCCACCTCGACTACCCGGCCGCCCAGGCGTGGCGCCTTGCACCAGGAATAGGCGCCAGCCTTGTCGGCATCCGGCCTCAGCGGCGCCTCCATCCAGGCATGGGCCAGGTCCTCGGCCACTTGGGCCGGGTCGAACGGGCGAAGGTCGCCGTCCATCATCACCCCGGCCGGCCACAGGCCGAAGCTGCCATGGGACAGGAAGGCTCCGGGCCCTCGGCCCAGCCGCTCCAGTTCCAGGTCGCGGGCGATGTGCAGGAACAGGCGGAAATCGCCCCGGTCCATGGGCGCGGCATCGGCCCAGGCATCCAGCGCCGCCACGGACTCCAGCGTCGCCACCGCTTCCAGGCGGTCGGCGAACACCACGCTTTCCAGCGCTTCGCGGAATTCGGCCAGGATGGAGATCAGGCGCATGCGCTCGCCGGGATCGACGCTCTTGGTGGTGCCGCCGGGCTGCAAGGCCAGGGAATGGGGCCATTTGCCCGCCAGCAGGCCCATCAGGTGGAGGAAGCGGGCGCGCGCCGGCATCAGCGCCCGCTGCGCCTCGCCCTGGGTGGCGGCAAAGCGCCGCCGCGCCGCCTCGAACCACGGCCGGCCGGCATAGGTGGGGCGGGCGAAATCGGGCATGAAGAACAGCATGAAATGGGTCAGATGGTCGGCGGCGTTCTCGGCCGCCAGCACCAGATCGGCGGCCAGCCGGCCGTTGGCCGGTACTTCCACCCCCGCCACCTGGGCTAGGGCGCGGGCCGCGGCGGCCGATTGCGACACCGAGCAGATGCCGCAGATGCGCGGCGCGATCACCAGGGCATCCTCGGGCGGGCGTCCAGCCAGGATGGTCTCGAAACCGCGATACAGCGGCGCGGTGACACGGGCGTCGCGCACCACCCCGTCGGCCATGTCCAGAGTAACTTCCAGGTCGCCCTCGACACGGTTGAAGGGGCCGACGACAAGGCGGGAGGTCTGCTTGCTCACGGCATTTTCGGGGGTCTGCGGGCGGGGGGAACCACCACATGGTCGGCATGGGCGTTGGTGCGCACCCGCTGGGGCGTGGCGGATTTGGACAGGGCGGCCAAGGCCACGAACCACGCCTTGGGCATGTCCACCGGCAGGCCGACCGGAATGCCGGCCACCTTGGCGGTTTCCTGGAACGGCGCGCCGGGATCCTGGAAGCCAGGCGAAGTACAGTTGATGCAGGTGAAGCCGCCGTCGGTGCACGAGCCGGTGCCGTTCCAGCGGCGGATGTTGCAGTCGCCCGGCGCCTGGGTCGCCTTGCAGCCCAGGTTCTCCATCAGGCAGCCGCGATGCGAGGGGCGGGCGGCGCTGGCCTTGAATTCGTAGAACTCGTTGCGGCCGCAGCCGTGATGGGCCAGGTGGTCGGCAAAGGCGCGGGGCCGCCCCAGAGAATCCAGCCGGCCGGCATCGAAGCCGCCCATGGCCAGGTCGGCCAGCGTCTCGATCACCCAGCCGGGATGGGGGCGCAGCCGGCCACGTTGATCACCGGCAGGCCGGCACCGGAACGGAATTCCGTCCCCAGCAGGCCGCCGGAATCGGCGCCCGCATAGACCAGGCCGACCGCGTCGGTGGGGTTGGAGGTGGCGGTGGGCACGCCGCCGAAGGCCGCGCACGAGCCGATGGCGAGCACGGCGCGCGCATGCGCGGCGATGGCGGCCACCCATTGGGCCAGCGGCTTGCCGGTGCCCGACAGCAGCTGGAAGCGGCCGGTGCCGTTGGGCCCCGTCAGGATGGCACCTTCGACGCACAGGGCGTCCACGCGGATGCGGCCGTCGGCGGCGCCTTCCAGGATGGCCAGCGCATCGGCGCCCGATTCCTCGGACAGCGAGGGGTGCCAGAGCAGGCGGATGTTGAACCGTTCCAGCGCGCGCACCAACCCCACGTCGTCCGCCGCCAGCGTCGACATGGTGCAGCCGCCACAGCTTCCCGCCTGCAGCCAGAGGAGGTTGAAGGGCTCGCTCATGGGTCAGAGATTAGGCCGGGCGCGGGCCGCGGCGCAACAGCGCTAGTGCTTTCGTTGGGGATGCGTCATCGTCCGAACATGCGCATTGTTACAGTTTAATGACAATCCCGAGCCAGGGAGGACGCCCGGCCATGAACGAGGTGGTCGTCATCATCAATATCCTGGGGGCGGTGGCCGTGCTGTTGTGGGGCCTCGCCATGGTCAATACCGGGGTGACCCGCGCTTTCGGCGGCGAATTGCGGCGATGGCTCAATGCCGGCGGCTCGCGATTGAGCGCCGCCGGGGCGGGGTTGGCGGTGACGGTGGCCTTGCAGAGCAGTACCGCCACCTGCCTGATGGCGGCCTCGTTCGTGGGGCGCGGCCTGCTGGAGGCGGCGCCGGCCCAGGCGGCCATGCTGGGCGCCAATCTGGGCACCGCCCTGGTGGCCAAGGCGCTGACCTTCGACGTCGGGCCGCTGGCGGCGGCTCTGCTGCTGGCTTCATTGGTGCTGCATCGCTCGGGGGCCAAGGCCAGGGGGCGCGCCATTGCCCGCATTCTGTTCGGCGCCGGCCTGCTGCTGCTGTCCATCCGTCTGCTGGAGGTCGCCACCGGCCCGGTGCGCGAGGCGCCGCAGCTCGCTGCGCGTGCTGGCCGATCTGGATGGTATCTGGCTGGTCGGGCTGGTACTGGCGGCCGCCCTGACCATGCTGTTCCATTCCAGCGTCGCCACCATCCTGCTGATCCTGCCGCTGGCCGCCGGCGGCAGCTTCAGCCTGAGCTTCGGGCTGGCTCTGGTGCTGGGTGCCAATCTGGGTAGCGCGTTGCCGCCCATCCTGGAATCCGGCCGGGGCAATCCGGTGGAGCGGCGGGTGCCGGTGGGCAACGCCATCGTCCGCGCCGTCGGGTGCGTGGCGGCGGTAGCCACCCTGGAACCGTTGGCGGCCGAGTCTGCATTGGCTGGGGGGCAACCCGGCCAGCCAACTGGTGAATTTCCACGTGCTGCTCAATCTGACCGCCGCTTTGGTCTTCCTGCCGCTGCTGGGGCCGCTGTCGGCGCTGCTGGCCCGCCTGCTGCCCGAGGCGCCGGCCGCCGAGGATCATCGCCGGCCCCGCCATCTGGACGAGGCGGCGCTGGGCACGCCCAATGTGGCCCTGGCCTGCGCCGCCCGCGAGACGCTGCGCATCGCCGATCAGGTGGAGGCCATGCTGGGCCGCGCCCAGGCACTGCTGACCGCCGACGATGCCGATGCCGCCAAGGACCTGGGCAACATGGACGACGTGGTGGACTCGCTGCATTCGGCGGTGAAGCTCTATCTCGCCCGCCTGCCGGCCGAGGACATGGACCCGGCCGACAGCGCGCGGGCGGCCGAGATCATGACCTTCGTGATCAATCTGGAACACATGGGCGACATCATCGACCGCAACCTGCGCGACCTGGGCAAGAAGCGGCTGGCGCGCCAGCTGATATTCTCGGCCGAGGGACGGGCCGATATCGCCGCCATGTTCACCCAGACCCGCGAGAACCTGAAGGCGGCGGTGGCGGTATTCCTGGCCGGCGACGCCCGTCTGGCCCGGCGGCTGGTATCGGAGAAAGCGGAAATCCGCCATCTGGAGCGCCGTGCGACGGAATCCCATTTCGCCCGCATCCGCTCGGGCCGGCGCGAGAGCATCGAGACCAGCGCGCTTCACCTGGACGTGCTGCGCGATCTCAAGCGCATCAACGCCCATATCGCCGCCGTGGCCTATCCCATCCTGGAGCAGGGCGGCGAGTTGGAGGAGACGCGGCTGAAGGAGGCGCGGGGATAACCGCGCTGTCAGCGCATGGCGAACAGTTCCTGATGGAACCGCCGTGCCACCACCAAGCCGTGAGCGGCGAAATCCCGGCGCAGCGCCTGCCCGAACCCGGCCGGGCCGCAGAACCAGATGCTGGCGTCGCGCCATTGCGGGACTTCCGCGCGGATGCGGTCGCCGTTCAGCCGGCCGTCGCGGGAATCCACCAGGATGTGCAGGCGTATCCCGGCGGCCTCGGCGTCGGCGGTCAGCCTGGCGAGCGCGTCGTCGTCCACGTCGGCGGTGGTGTGGAACAGGTCGACCGCCTGCGGTGGACGCTCCTCCCCCATCGCCGCCAGATGCTTCATGCGGGCGATGAACGGGGTGATGCCGATGCCGCCGCCCACCCAGATCTGCCGGGGGCAGGTGTCGTCGAAGGTGAAACAGCCATAGGGGCCCTCGACCTTCACCGCCTGGCCGACCCGCAGTTTCTCGCGCAGCCGGCGGGTGTGGTCGCCCAGGCTCCTTGACGATGAAGGTGATACGCGGGGCGTCCTTGTCCCATGCCGAGGCGATGGTATAGGGGTGGGCGCCTTCCGAGACGTCCGAGGTGGCGAAGGCGAACTGTCCGGCCTTGTGCCCCGGCCAGCCTTGGGGAACGTCGATCTGGGCCTCCAGGACCCGCACGCCGGGATAATAGTGCAGGGCGGTGATTTCGCCCTCGACCTGGCGGCCGGCGGCGACCCGGCGGCGCAGGGTGACCACCGCGGCCCAAGTGCCGGCGGCGAGCAGCGGCGCCATGACCAATCCCACGGGCTGGGTCCAGTAGTCGAACTGGACGAGCACGACGGCATGGAAGACCAGCACCAGATAGGCGACGGCCAGCAGGCGGTGGATCTTGAAGAACAGGCGATAGGGAAAGCGCTTGAACAGGGCGAGGACGATCAGGGCTACCGCCGCATAGAACGCCCATTCGCCGATTCCCTCGGCAGTCCCGCGCAGATTCCGGAGCAGTGCTTCGATCTCATTGTCGGGGATCGGCCGTGGTCCTCGCTGCGGCCGCTCCAGCCATCCCCAGCCTACCGCCCATTTGGGGCCTTGCGCCCATAGCCAGTGGATCACCGCCAAGACCAGGGCGCCGATGCCCAACCATTTGTGCAGGCGGTACATCTTGTCCAATCCGCCCAGCCAGGATTCGGGCCAGCGTGGACGCAACGCCAGGATCATGGCCAGGCTCATGCAGGCCATGGCGATGATGCCGCTGTACTGCACCATGGCGGCGCGCAAGGTGAAGAAGGTTGCCGGCTGGAAGACGGAAGGTTCGGCGGCCAGCCATAGCGCCGTCATCAGCAGCAGCGCGCCCCATAACAAGATCCGAATGTTCCGCACGGCCATCCCCCTTTTGACTGGATCGGCGACTGTTGCGGGCGGGGTCGCCTGCAACGTACGGATTATTATGGAGCATCCGCCATGAACGGCGCCTGAACCGGCCGGCCGCCACCCTGCGCTAGGCCGGGCGGCGGCGGGGTGATCGTTACGATGCCGGCGCCGTTTCGGCCGGTGCCGCCGGTTCCGCCGGTTCGTGCTTTTCCGGCGTCTTGGGCGGCAGGGTCGAGATGATGGAGGTCACCAGCGCCGCCAGGAACGGCATGGACTGCACCACCAGTACGATGGACCACAGGCGGATTTCCGGGTCGTAGAAATTGTGCTTGGGGATCAGGATGGCGACGGCCGCGATCCAGTGCAGCACCATCAGGGTGCTTTCCTCCAGCGTCATCTTCACCGCGTCCTTCAGGCCCACCTTTTCCGCCATCTTGGGCGTGCGCATGAACGGCGTGTGCTTGGTGAAGATGCCCTGCCACATGGCCCAGGCGATGGCATAGGTCAGGCCCATGCCGGCCACCGCCGACAGGACGCGGCGCTTCCAACTGCACTTCACCCGCGTGGTGTAGAGGAAGATGTGGTGGACGATCTTGGCCACGAACACGCCCACGGTGGGCAGGATGAAGAAGGCCAGCGGCGTGTCGAAGTAGCGCGGCGCCAGCACCATGCCCAGCGACCAGAACAGGCTGGTGACGCAGAACAGCAGGTAGAAGGCGTCGGCGAACCACGGCAGCCAGCCCGAGACGAAGTGGTACTTCTGGGCCGGGGTCAGGCCGGTGTTCCTGAACGGGATCAATGCCTTCCAGTGTGCCTTTAGAATTTGCACCGCGCCGTAGGCCCAGCGGAAGCGCTGCTTCTTGTAGGCCATGAAGCTGTCGGGCACCAGGCCGTGGCCCATGCGCTCCTGGATGTAGCAGGATTCGTAGCCCATCTGCATCATGCGCAGGCCCAGGCTCGGCGTCCTCGCAAATGCACCACTCGGCCCAGCGGCCGGACTTCTCCATCACCTCCTTGCGCACCAGGGTCATGGTGCCGTGCTGGATGATGGCGTTGGCCTCGTTGCGGAACACCATGCCGATGTCGAAGAAGCCGGCATATTCCCAGTTGATCATTTCCTTGAACAGGTCGTTTTCCCAGTCGCGGTGGTCCTGGGGCGCCTGCACGTGGCCGACCTTGGGATCGTCGAAATAGGGAACCAGGGCGCTCAGCCAGTCCTTGCGCACCTGATAGTCGGAATCCACCACGCCGATGATCTCGGCGTCAGGGGCGGTCACCGACAGGCCGAAATTCAGCGCGCCGGCCTTGGCGCCCGGCCACGGGGCCAGATGGTAGAAGCGCACCTTCTCGCCCAGGGTCTTGCAGTATTCCTCCACCGGGCGCCACACCTCCTCCTTCTTCGTGTTGTTGTCCAACACGATGATCTCGAAGTTGGGGTAGTCCATGGCCATCAGCGAATCGATGGTCAGCTTCACCATCTCGGGCGGTTCGTTGTAGCAGGGCAGGTGGATGGACACCTTGGGGAAGCGTTTCAGGCTGCCGGGCGGCAGCGGCTTGAAGCCGCGCTTCATCCTGCCGGCCCAGGTCAGTTCCGTCAGCTCGATGCCGTTGATCAGCACGACGATAAGCAGCAACAGTTGGGCGGGCAGCAGCACGCCCATCATCAGCTCGGTGGCTGGGGCGAGGTCGCGCACCACCGGGGTGGACATGGTCCAGATCACCAGGGTGGCGGCGAACTGCACCAGCATGGCGAAGAAGATCTTGCCTGGCAGGCGCAGTTCCTTCCACTTACCCAGGAACCAGATCACCGGCAGGATGGCGATCAGGGCGGCGGCGGCGGCCTGGAACGGCCACTCCTTGAACTCGATGACCGGACCGATCCAGTTGAACTTGGGCTGGCGGTCGACGGTGAAGATGCCCCAGTGCTTTTCCGAGGCGGTGTTGTCCAGGTTGACCTTCCACGGCTGGTCGAACGCCTCGACCACGTTGTAGTCCAGGTTTTCCTCGTGCGCCCAGTTGAGGAACTGGCGCAGGAACAGGGCCTGGTTGACCAGTGAGGGCTCGGCGTTGCCATAGGAGCGGCCGGCCGAGGGCCAGCCCACCTCGCCGATGAACAACGGCTTGTCGGGATAGGCGTTCTTGACCTCGCGCACCATGCGCTTGGTGAAGTCCAGCGCGCCCGAGATGTCGACGCGCTCCCAGAACGGTAGGGTGTGCAGGGTGATGAAGTCCACCTCCTGCGCCACTTCGGGATGGTCCAGCCAGATGGACCAGGCTTCGGCGGTGGAGATCTTGACGCGTTCGGGCAGGGCGGCGCGCACCCGGCGCAGATAGCGGATCATCTGCTCGGGCGTCAGGCGGTGCAGGGTCAGGTTCTCGTTGCCGATGATCACCCGGTCCACGTTGGGATTGTCGCGGACGATGCGGATGATGTTGGCGATCTCCACCTCGTTGCGGGCCAGACGCTCGTCCAGCCAGGCGCCGGGCAGCGCCTTCAGGCCGTGCTTGGCCGCCAGCTCGGGAACCTGGTCCAGCCCTTCCAGGGTGGAATAGGTGCGCACCTGCTGGACGGTGCCGGCCAGCATGGCCAGGTCCTCGTCCATCTCCTCGCGGGTGGGCAGCAGGGTTTCGTCCAGGTGCGGCATCTTGCGCACGATGGTGGGATCGTCGTCGGCGCGGGCGGGTGAGAACGAGACGCTCTTGATGGTGCCCGCCCACGGCATGGCGCTCTGCGGCCGGTTCATGGCGAACCAGAAGCCCAGATTGCCGAGCACGATCAGGACGAGAACCACGAGACCGGAGAGACGCATGGAGCTTATTGCCCGTTTTTCAGTTGAAGCGGGACCGAGAGGCCGTCAGGACAACGGCGCGGGTCTTGGAACGCCGCGCGGCCGGACTATCATCGCACCAACCGGGCGCCGCGAAAAGATGGCGGCGAACATTATCCCCGCCTGCGAGCCCTGTCCATGGGGTGGCAGGGAAGCACCCGAACATGGCTGCAATGAGGCGTCGGGGCACCGGCCGAAAGGGGGCTTCCCCGTCCGCCCCCTCCTGCGGTACACCCACCACTCGTTCCGACGATATCCATGGGGAAAGATGACCGCCTCCACCTCCATCATCACGCGCATCGCCCAGGAGCCTGGGCGCCCGCGACGCCCAGGTGCTTGCCGCCGTCCAGCTGCTGGACGAGGGAAGCACGGTGCCGTTCATCGCCCGCTACCGCAAGGAAGCCACCGGCGGCCTGGACGACACCCAGCTGCGCTCGCTGGAGGAGCGCCTGATCTATCTGCGCGAGATGGAGGAGCGCCGCGCCGCCATCCTGGCCTCCATCGAGGAGCAGGGGAAGCTGACCGACGAGCTCAAGGGCCAGATCCTCGCCGCCGACACCAAGGCGCGGCTGGAGGACCTGTACCTGCCCTACAAGCAGAAGCGCCGCACCAAGGCCATGATCGCCCGCGAGGCCGGGCTGGAGCCGCTGGCCGACGCCCTGCTGCTCGACCCCAACTTGTCGCCCGAGGCCGAGGCGGCCAAGTACCTGAACGACGCCGTTGCCGACGTCAAGGCCGCCCTGGACGGCGCCCGCCAGATCCTGATGGAGCGCTTCGCCGAGGATGCCGAGCTGCTGGGAAGCCTGCGCGAGCACCTTTGGGACAGCGCCGTGCTGGTGTCGTCCGTGGCCGAGGGCATGGCGGAGAAGGGCGCCAAGTTCAGCGACTATTTCGACTACCGCGAGCCCATCAAGGCCATTCCCTCACATCGGGCTTTGGCCCTGTTCCGTGGCCGTAATGAAAACGTTCTCAACCTGAAACTCCTGCCCGGCGACGAGGCGGCGGTGCCGGAAGGCGAGGTGTTCCGCGGTCCCGGCGAGTGCGAGTTGAAGATCGCGCGGCGCTTCCGCGTCAGCGACCAGGGCCGCCCCGCCGATGCCTGGCTGGCCGAGACGGTGCGCTGGGCCTGGCGGGTGAAGATGCATCTTCATCTGGAGTTGGAGCTGACCGGCCGCCTGCGTGAAGCCGCCGAGGAAGAGGCCATCCAGGTGTTCGCCCGCAACCTGCGCGCCCTGCTGCTGCAGGCCCCGGCCGGCCAGCGCTCCACCCTGGCGCTGGACCCCGGCATCCGCACCGGCGTCAAGGTGGCGGCTATTGACGGCACCGGCAAGGTGGTGGAGACCACCACGGTCTATCCGTTCCCGCCCAAGCAGGACGTCATGGGGTCGCTGATGGCGCTGGCGTCCTTGTGCCGCAAGCACAGGCTGGAGCTGGTGGTCATCGGCAACGGCACCGCCAGCCGCGAGACCGAACGGCTGGTGGGCGAGCTGATCAAGCGCCACCCCGAACTGGCTTTGCAGAAACTGGTGGTGTCCGAGGCCGGCGCCTCGGTCTATTCCGCTTCGGAACTGGCGGCCAAGGAATTCCCCGATCTCGACGTCAGCCTGCGCGGCGCCGTCTCTATCGGCCGCCGCCTGCAGGACCCGCTGGCCGAGCTGGTCAAGATCGACCCCAAGAGCATCGGCGTCGGCCAGTATCAGCACGACGTCAACCAGACCCGGCTGGGCCGCAGCCTGGATGCGGTGGTGGAGGATTGCGTGAACGCCGTGGGCGTCGAGGTCAACACCGCCTCGGCCCCGCTGCTGGCCCGCGTTGCTGGCTTGTCGTCCGCCGTGGCCGCCAACATCGTCGCCTTCCGCGACCGCAACGGCGCCTTCGCCAGCCGCGAGGCGCTCAAGCAGGTGGACCGCTTGGGGCCGAAGGCGTTCGAGCAGGCGGCCGGCTTCCTGCGCGTCATGAACGGTGCCAACCCGCTGGATTCCTCGGCGGTGCACCCTGAGGCCTATCCGGTGGTGGAGCGCATCGCCCAGGCCACCGGGCGCGAGATCCGCAGCATGATCGGCGACGTGCCGTTCCTGCGCTCGCTGAAAGCCGGGCAGTTCACCGACGAACGCTTCGGCGAGCCCACCGTGCGCGACATCCTGAAGGAACTGGAAAAGCCCGGTCGCGATCCGCGCCCCGAATTCAAGACCGCCGCCTTCAAGGAGGGTGTCGAGACCATGGAGGACCTGAAGCCCGGCATGGTGCTGGAAGGCGTGGTCACCAACGTCACCAATTTCGGCGCCTTCGTGGATATCGGCGTCCACCAGGATGGCTTGGTGCACGTCTCGGCCCTGGCCAACCGCTTCGTCAAGGACCCGCACGAGGTGGTCAAGCCCGGCGACGTGGTTCACGCCAAGGTCTTGGAAGTGGACTTGAAGCGCAAGCGAATCGCCCTCAGCATGCGCATGGACGAGGCGCCGGCGCCCCGCTCGGACCGTCCGGGCGGCGACCGTGCCTCCCCGGCGGCGCGTCCGGCGCCGGCCAAGGGGCAGGCCCGGCCGCAGCCGGCCTCGTTCTCCGGCGGCGCGCTGGCCGACGCCTTCGCCCGCGCCAAGAAGAAGGGATAGGATCGCGCATGTTCCGCCGCCTGACCGCCGCCCTGTTGCTCCTGCTCGCCTGCGCACCGGCCCGCGCCCTGCCGCCCGGTTCGGGGGCGTCGGACCCCTCGGTGGTGATCGGCGCGGTGGCGACCCTGACCGGGCCGGGCGCCCTGGCCGGGCAGGACGTGATGGATGGCTTCAACCTGGCGCTCAAACAGCTGGGCGGCCGCTTCTCCAACCAGGAAGTGCGGGTGGTGGTGGCCGACGACAAGGGCTCGCCCGACGTCGCCCGCCAGCAATTGCGCCGCCTGATGGAGCGCGAGCGGCTGGACGTGGTGGTGACCGCCCTGTCCGCGCCGTCGCTGGCGGCCATCGCCCATCCGCTGCTGGAATCGCGCCTGTTCGTGCTCAACCTCGATCAGGCGCCGGCCGAATTGGCCGCTGCCGGCTGCTCGCCCTGGCTGTTCACCATGTCGGCACCGGCCGAGGGCGTGCACGAGGCGCTGGGCCAATTCCTGGCCGGCGAGCGCGTGCGCCGGGTGGTGGTGGTCGGCCCGCACACCGAGATGACCACCAGCGCGGTGGCGGCGTTCAAGCACACCTTCCCCGGCGAGGTGGTGGCGGTGCTGTCGCCCAAGCCGGGTGAAACCACCTTCGATGCCGAACTGGGCGAAATCCAGCGGCTGAGGCCCGACGCCATCTATTCCCTGCTGACCGGCGGCATGGCCGGCGGCTTCGTGCGGGCCTGGGGGGCGTCACCGCTCAAGGCCGAGGTGCCGCTCTATCCGGTGTGGATGGCGGCGGAACGCCAGTTCCTGTCGGCCATGGGCGATGCCGCCCAGGACATGCAGGGTATCGCTACCTGGAGCCCGGACATCGATTCCGTCCCCAACCGCCGTCTGGTGGGCGATTTCGAGCAGGAATACGGCCGTCCCGCCAGCACCTGGGCGGCCCAGGGCTACGACGCCGCCTTCCTGCTGGACGGTGCGCTGAAGGCCACCAACGGCAAGACCCTGGATGCCGAGGCGGTGCGCACGGCGCTGCGCCGCGCCGATTTCGTCTCGGTGCGCGGCGGCTTCAAGTTCGGCACCAACCACATGCCCATCCTCAGCTATTACCTGCGCAGGGTCACCCGTGATGCCAAGGGGCGGCCGATCCAGGAAATGCGGTCGGTGGTGCTGAAGGATTGGCGCGACCGCAACGCTCCCGCCTGCCCCATGCGCTGGGTGGAGGAGCCGCCGCCGGTCCCGGCGGTCAAGAAGCCCTAGGCGATCTCGTGAAAACGTTGTCATCCCGAGCCCAGGCGAGGGATCTCATCATGGCAGGGCCTTGCCGGTTCTGATGCGGTGTGCCGGGCGGAGATCCCTCGTCGCTGGCGCTTCTCGGGATGACAACGGACATCGTCAATAATCCATCCGCCAATTGACCCCCACGCCGCCGCCGCTTTGTTCGCCCAGCGAGCTTTCCAGCGAGAAGCCGCGGCCGACGTCCTGCTCCACCACCACCCGGCCCAGTCCCGAGGTGCCTTGATCCACCCGGACGAAGGTGTCCGGGCCGATATATTTGCCGGCCGACAGGGTGGGGCCGGTTTCCGTCCTTTCACCGTTCCTGGCGCTGCGGCTGGCCGTCTGGTCGTCGGCCGAGCCCACCCCCAGCACGTCGAGGCCGAGGAAACCGCGGATCTTGCCGATGGGGTCGAACCCGCCACCGCCGCCGGTCAGGCCGGTCGCCGCCATCTGCGCCAGTTGCACCTGCTGGAAGGCCGAGAGCTTGCCCGCCTCGCGTCCGAACAGCACCCGCGCCAGCACCTCGTCCTGAGGCAGGGTGGGCTGCGACGAGATGGTGAATTCGGGGGTCTTGGCGGTGCCGCCGATCTGGACCTGGGCGGTGATGTCGGCGGCATTGGCCTCGGCAGTGACCGCCAGGGACGGATCGATGCTCTCGCCGCCCTCGAAGGTGATGTTGCTGTCCTGGATCAGCCGGAATTGCTTGCCCAGGAAGTCGAACTGGCCGCGCGCCACCGACAGCCGGCCGGTCAGGCTGGGCTGGGTCAGGGTGCCACCCACGTCCAGCTTTCCCTGCCATTCGCTGTCCAGGCCACGGCCACGGACGAAGGCGTGTTCCACCGCCACCTGGACGGCCAGGGCCATGGTGACGGGGCCGGCGGCGGCGGGATTGTCCTTCCGCTCGTCGGGCGGCGGGCCGGGGCGGTTGATTTCCACCACCTCCAGCGTCACCGGGCCGCCGCCCCTGATGCGGCCTACGTCCACCTCGGCGCGGGGTACCGCCAGTTGCCCGGCGATACGGCCGTCCTCGTCCGCGCCCTCCAGCCGCAAGACGCCGGTCACCGAAGCCTCCACGTCGTCGCGGCGCAACGCGGTGAAACGGTCGAAGGTGATGTCGGCGCGATAGGCGCCGTCCAGGGTGGCGGTGCCGCTTAATTGCGTACGGCCACGGCCGCCGTCGCCGCCTTCCGCATGTAACTGGGCGCGATCGCCGGACAGTTCGGCGGTGGCGGTCAGCGGCGTGATCAGCGTGCCGCTGTCCAGGTTCTCGTAGCGCCCCTGGCTCAAGGTCGCGCGCCCGGTGATGGCGGGTGATGCCATGGTGCCGGAAACCATGGCCGTGGCGTCCAGGCTGCCGGCGAAGACGTGGCCCGCCAGTGGCAGGGCTTCGGCCAGCCGGGCGGCGTCGCCGGTGACGCGCAGGCGGGCCTGCACCGGCCCGTCGCCGGGCAGGGGGAAGCTGCCGCTCGCCTCGGCTTGGACCTTCTGGCCGTCGGCCAGCGAGCCTTGGGCGCGCACCCGTCCGTCGCGCCAGTTGCCGTCCAGTTGCGCCGTCATGCGGCCGAGGCCGCCGCGCGCCGCAGCCGCCAGGCCCACATCCCGGCCGTTCAGCGAGAACCTCACCGCCGGAGCGGTGACCGGGCCGCTGGCATCGACACTGCCGCTGACCGTGCCCACCGCATCCACCGGGGCGGCGAGGCCCACCAGCATCAGCGGCACCCCTTCCAGCCGGGCGCGCACCTGCACGGAGCCCCGGCTCAGCCGGCCGCTGGCCTCGATGCGTCCGCCGCCCAGCCCCAGCAGGGCGGGGGGCAGGGTGACGGTGTCGTCGCGCCAACTCACGCTCACCGGCCGCAGCAGCCGTACCGGCACCTTGTCGGCATCGACTTCGGCCCGTTCCACCACGACGCGCCCAGGCTGGCCGGATGCGCTGAGGGTGATGTCGTTCAACGGGATGTCGCCTACCCGGCCTTGGGCGATGATGTCGACGCGCCCGCCGGGGGTCGTGGTCAGCCGGTTCAGGTCCGCCTGGGCCGTCACCACGGGCAGCGCAAGGCCGCCGCTGGAAAGGTCGTAGCCGCGCACGCTCAGTCGCACTGACTGGCCGTGTCCCGGGTCGAGCACCGCATCGGCCTCGACCCGGCCGGCAAGAGGGCGTCCCACCAGCCCCTCCCAGGCCTTGAGTTCCGGGATGCTGCCCGACAGGCGTCCCTGTACGCCGTCCTTGATCCACAGGTCGCCGCCCAGCCGGGCGTCGCCCGAGGCCAGTTGCAGGTCGCGCAGGCGGATGCCGTTGGCCGCATCCAACTGCGCCCGGCCGTTCACCGGCGTGCCGGCCACGGTCACGTCCGCCGATAGGGTGCCGCGCGGCTTGCCGAGGTCGGCCAGGTCGAAGGCCACGTCGCCATCGCCCGGCGGAGCGTCGCCCACGCGCAAGCCGGCCAGGTGGGCCAGGCCGGACAGGGTGGGGGCGGTGGGAGCGCCGCCGACCCGTCCCGAGGCGAAGCCGGCCCCGGTCAGGTTGGGCGCCAGCACCGACAGATCGGGCAGCGACAGCCGGGTCCACAGTTCCAGGCGGTCGCCTACCCGGCCGGCGCTCCACAGGGCGGCGCGGGCGCCGTCCATCCGCAGCCGTTCCACCTGCACCCGGTTGCCGGCCAGATGGGCGGTCAGCGCCGCGCGCGGCTCGGCGCCCACGGCGCGGTCCAACACTTCCACTCCAGTGGCGAGCTGACTCGCCTGGGCGGTCAGACTGGCGCGCAGGGCGGGCTGGGTCAGGTCGCCGGCGACCATGCCGCGCACCGTCACCTGGCCTGTGACGCCGCCGCCGGCCAGGGCGTTGAGGTCGGCGGTGCCGCGCAGCCGCAACAGGCTGTCTCGCCCCCAATCCCCAATCACGCCGGCGCCTGCAAGGGTGGTGGCGGGGGTCACCAACTGCACGTGTCCCAGACGAACCCGCCCTTGTTCCGGCGCCATGTCACCGATTGCCTCCAGGCGGGCTTGCTGCACCGGCAAGGGGGTGCCGTCCAGGCGGGGAAAGTGGATTTCCACCTGGGCGCTGGTCAGCCAGCGATCCGCCCCGGGCACCACCTTGCCGGTCAGCGCCAGTCCGTTCCAGGCCAGCCGGTCCACCCGGCCGGTTCCCATCTCCACCTGGCCCGAGATTTCCGGGCTGGGCAGGCGGCCGACCACGAAGCCCGAGCCGGTGGCGTCGCCGCTGAGGGCGAGGCCGGTCACGCGTTGCAGCCGGGTCAGGTCGGGCAGCCGCAAGTACCAGCGCAGGTCCAGGTAGTCCGGCCCGGCGGTGCCGGCCAGACGGGCGAAACCGTCGCCCGCGCGCAGCGACAAATCCACGTCGCCCCCGCCGCCCTGCATCTGGCCCTGCATCTGGAAGGTGCCCGCCAGCTCCAGGTCCAGCGGCTGTCCCAGCACCGCCGCGTCCAGGTGGATGGGCGCCTTCAGTTCGTCCAGCCGCAGGGTGCCGGACGGCATACCGCCTTGCCCATCGCCGCTTCCGCCCGTCTCGGGCAGGCGGTGGATATCGACCCTGGCGGCGACCAAGCGGTCGATGTCCAGCATGCGCCGCCACAGGCGCAACGGATGCCACACCAGTTCCGGTTGGGTCACCTCCAGCCAGGTGCCGTGTTCGTCCGCCAGCCGCAGATGGTCGGCGCGCATGCGGAAGGGCCAGCCCAGGCGGTAGCCGTCCAATTCCAGTCCGGGAAGCCGGTCTTCCAGCGTGCCCGAGGTCCAGCGCTCGCCTGGGCGCGAATGCAGGAAGACCAAGAAGCCGCCCAGCCCGAACACCATCGTCGCCGCCAGGGCGGCGACCCCGAGGATCAGCCGGCGCAGCCATGGAGTCGAGATCATAAGACGGGATTTAGAACGCCTGGCCCAAACTCAAGTACACCTGAAAGGAATCGTCGATGCCTCGGCGGCGATTGAGCGGTACGGCGACGTCCAGGCGGGCGGGACCGACGGGGGTGAAATAGCGCAGGCCGAGGCCGGCGCCCCAGCGCAGGTCGTCCTCGGGGTGGGGCAGGCGGCTCTCGTAGGCACTGCCGGCCTCGATGAAGGGAACCACGCCGATGGTGTCGGTCACCTTGACGCGGATTTCGCCGCCGAAGGCCAGGGCCGACAGGCCGCCGGTCGGGTCGCCGGCGTCGTCCACCGGCCCGGCCATCTGGTAGCCGTAGGCGCGCACCGAACCGCCGCCACCCACGTAGAAGCGCTTGTCGGAGGGAATGCTGTCCAGGCCGGCGCCGGTGATGATGCCGAAATGCCCCCAGCCGGCCAGGATGATGCGTGGATCGTTCAGCACCTCAAGATAATGGCTGTCGCCGATCTCGAAGCGGGTGAAGCCGACGGTGCTGCCCAGCGCTTCCACGAACGGGCGCACTTGCACGCGCAGCCGGTTGCCCCGGCTGGGGTCCAGCAGGTCGTCGGTGTTGTCGTGGCGGGCCTCCAGCGGCAGCGACACCAGGGTGTAGTCGCGGGTGCGGTTCTCGCGCTCCTCGAACGTGCGTTCCACCGCGCCCGAAGCCGCGACCGTCCAGGTGGGCGTCAACCGCCACTCCATGCCCACCGAGCCGCCCAGCGTGCGGGTGTTGTAGGCTTCGGTGCGCTGCTCCTCGGCGGTCAGGGCGGCTAGGCCGTCCTGGTCGACGGCGCCCAGGTCGGGCACCCGCGCGGTCAGGTCCACGGCGTTGCGGATCTGGCTGGCGGTCAGTTCGCCGCGCAGCCGTTCGGCGGCGCCCAGCAGGTTGCGGTGCTCCCAGAAGGCGCGGGCGCCGAAGCCCTCCGACGAGGCCCAGGACAAGCCGGTGCCCACCGAGCGCCGGTTGGCCTCGCGCAGGTCGATGGTCATGGGCAGCCGTCCCTCGGCGTCCACCGCCTCGGCGGTGGACAGCTTCACCGACGAAAACAGCCGGCTTTCCACCAGCCGCTTGCGCAAGGATTCCATGGCCGATAGCGAAAAGTGCTCGTCCGGTTCCCACGGTATCCGCCGGCGCACCCATCCCTCGTCCAGCCGGGACAGCCCGTTGACCGTGACCGGACCGAAGGTGCACAGCGGCCCGGACGCGACCACCACCTCGACCCGCATGGTCTGGGCGGCGTGGTCCACCACCACTTGGCGCTCCGTCGCCTTGGCCAGGGCAAAGCCCTGCTCGGCCAGCGCCCGCAGCAGGGCGGCCTGGGCGGTCACCACCGCCTCGGCGCGGGCGGGGTCGCCGATCCCCAGGCCCAGATCCGCAATGGGCACCGGTTCGGGTTCCGGCTGGCCGGCGGCATGATCCATGCGCACGTTGAAGGCCTCCAGCCGGAAGCGCGGGCCGGCATCCACCGTGACCGCCACCGCCACCGGCCGGGCGGTTTCGTCCAGCGTGAAGCTGGTCTTGCCGGCGTAATAACCTTCCGAGCGCAGCACTTCCACCAGGCGGTCCATGTCGGCCTCGGCGCGGTGGCGCAGCGAGATTACGCTGGGCGCCGGCTGGTCCTTGGCCTGGACCAGCCGGGATTCGGCCTCCAGCTTGTCGGCCAGATCGGTCGAGGGGGCGCCGGTCACGGCCACCGTGTAGGGCACCTCTTGGGCGGCGGCCGGGAACGCGGCCGCCAGCAGGCAGGCCAGCCAGACCAGCCGGAGCAAACTCCCCTTGCGCATGCCCGCACCTCCGCAGACGGCAGTCTAAGGAGGTGGCCGTTGCGGCAGAAGATGGGCGAATGGACGATGCCGAAGGGCGGGGGCGCGAATAATTCCTTGCGTCCGAGGGTGCCCGCGCCCATCTTTGGTTCCATCGAATTTTGTTTGGGTTTGCGTTCTCCCCCTCGCGCCTGCGGAACATCGGTTCCGGATCCGCGGGGCCGGGCTTCCTCCCATCGCTAAAATTTGATGCCGGGGCACCACGTTGGTCCCTGGTAACGCCAGCTTTGAGGAGGGACTTATGTCCACTGGCACCGTGAAGTGGTTTAACAGCACCAAGGGTTACGGCTTCATCCAGCCCGACGACGGCTCGGCCGACGTGTTCGTCCACATCAGTGCGGTCGAGCGCGCCGGCATGGCCAATCTCGCCGAGGGCCAGAAGCTGTCCTATGCGCTGGAGAAGGGGCGGACCGGCAAGATGGCCGCTGTCAACCTGCAGGCCATCTGATACACTCCATCCATCAGCCGGCCGGCCCGGGCAACCGGGCCGGCCGCTTGTACTTGTGAAAGGCGCTGTTTTCGTGGCGAAAGAAGACATCATCGAATTCGACGGCGTGGTGGCGGAAGTGCTGCCCGATTCCCGTTTCAAGGTGACCCTGGACAGCGGCCATGACGTCATGGCCTATGCGTCCGGCCGCATGAAGAAGAACCGCATCCGCATCCTGGCGGGCGACCGCGTGACCGTGGAGATGACCCCCTACGACCTGACCAAGGGGCGCATCAACTTCCGTCACAAGGACGAGCGCGCCGCCCCCATGGGCGGGCAGACCCGGCCGCCGCCGCGCCGCCGCTGACGGCGTGCGGGTGCGCGGGCGTTGCGGGGCGCCCAGGCAATCTGATATACCTGCCCCGCCTGGAACTTCTCGACGAGAGCACGCCGGCTGCCGCTTCCCATGGGTGTGGCCGCCATCTCGCCAGTTCCGAACTTTCCCTCTCCCCAGTGGTCGCGTGCCCCACGGGCGCTCTGGAACCCACGTTCCGCGACCATTCGTCCCGGCCATCCCGGCCGGGCGTGGAGACGGACTTCGCTTGAAAGCATTTTTCTCATGGCGACTTTTGCCGAGCCTCGGCCTGGCCGAGCCCTTGATCCGCGCCCTCGACGCCGAGGGTTACACCGATCCCACCCCCATTCAGGCCCAGGCCATTCCCCATCTGCTGGAGGGCCGCGACGTGCTGGGCATCGCCCAGACCGGCACCGGCAAGACGGCCGCTTTCGCCCTGCCCATCCTGCACCGGCTCAATGCCGACCGCCGTCGTCCGGCGCCGCGCTCGACCCGCGTGCTGATCCTGACCCCCACCCGCGAACTGGCCGTGCAGATCGGCGAGGGCTTCGCCGCCTACGGCAAGAACGTGCGCTTCAAGCGGGCGGTGATCTTCGGCGGCGTCGGCCAGGTGCCGCAGGTGCAGGCGGTGGCGCCCGGCATCGACGTGCTGGTGGCGACGCCCGGCCGCCTCATCGACCTGATGGACCAGGGGCACCTGACGTTGAACAGCGTCGAGATGCTGGTGCTGGACGAGGCCGACCGCATGCTCGACATGGGCTTCATCCACGCGGTGCGCAAGATCGCCGCCAAGCTGCCCAAGAAGCGCCAGACCCTGTTGTTCTCGGCCACCATGCCCGATTCGGTGGCCGACCTTGCCGCCGGCCTGCTGGCTGATCCGGTGCGGGTCGAGGTCACTCCGGTGGCCACCACCGCCGAGAAGATCGAGCAGAAGGTGATGTTCGTCACCCGCGAGAACAAGCGCATCCTGCTGGTGGAATTGCTGAAGGACAAGGCGGTCAGCCGCGCGATCGTCTTCACCCGCACCAAGCACGGCGCCAACCGGGTGGCCGAGCAGCTCTCCAAGTCGGGCGTCGCCGCCGACGCCATCCATGGCAACAAGAGCCAGGGTGCGCGCCAGAAGGCGCTGAACGCCTTCAAGAGCGGCGACATCCGCGCCCTGGTGGCCACCGACATCGCGGCGCGCGGCATCGACGTGGACGGCGTCACCCACGTGATTAATTTCGAGCTGCCCAACGAGCCGGAAAGCTATGTCCATCGCATCGGACGCACCGCGCGGGCCGGTGCCGAGGGTATCGCCCTGTCGCTGTGTGATGCCGAGGAAGTGGCCTATCTGCGCCAGATCGAGAAGACCATCCGCATGACGGTGCCGGTGGACGTGGACCATGACTGGCATGCCGACGGCATCCACAAGATCCACGTGTCCAAGGGACCGGCTCCCAAGCCGCCGGCCCAGGGCCAGCGCGGCCGTGGCGGCAATGGCGGCGGCGGCAGGCCTGCCGGCGCCAAGCCGGCCGGTGGTGGCAAGCCTGCCGGCGGCCGCCCCGGCCAGGCCAAGGGCAAACCGGCGCAGCGCGACGGCCAGGGCCAGCACGGGCATGGCCGCAGGGGCTGAGTGGTGAGTCACCCCTCTCCCGCTGGCGGGAGAGGGGAAAGGGGGCTCTACCGTCCCGCCCAGTCGGGGTCGATGACTTGGCGGGCCTTGCGGTCCTCGGCCAGCTTCCTGACATGGCCCAGGTTGCGGGCGGCCACCTGGGCCGGGCCCTTGGCGCCGTGGGTGGTGAACACCTCCAGCGCCTCCTCCAGCACCTCCATGGCCTGGAGCAGGTGGTTGACGCCGCCGCCGTGGCGGTCGAGCAGGAACAGGGCCGAGCCCAGGGTGTTGCGGGTGGCCGCCCAGGCCAGTGGGGTGCGGTCGCGGCTGCGCACCTCCAGCACGCTCTGGCAGGCATCCACCGCGCGCTTCAGCACCTCCGGGCTTTTCAACTGGTCGCCATAGACCTCCAGCACTTGGGCGATGATGTGCATGACCTCGGCCCAGCGTTGGGGCGCCTCGGCGCGGGTATGCACCTGCAGGGCCGCCTGCAGCGCCTGCAACGCCTCGCGCAGCAATTCGGTGTCGCCGGTCAGCAGGTCCAGGCGGTACAGCGCCGTCCCCAGCCGCATCTGCAGGCCGGCCCATTCCTGCGGCATGGTGGTCTTGCCGACGGATTCCGCCGCCGCGCGCCATTCCTTCACCGCCTCTTCCAGGTATTCGGCGGCGCGTTCCTTCAGACGTTCGGCCCGGGCGGTCAGCACGGCGGCCAGATACTTGTGGATCAGCCCGGCCTCCCACGGCGGATCGGTGCGGGCGTTGAGGCGCTTCTCGGCGGCGCGATAGGCATTGGCGGCGCGCTGGAACCACTCGCCCGCCTGGGACGGCGGTACCACCAGGGCGCAGGCGGCGCAGGCATGGCCCTGCACCAGCTGGGCGGTGCGCTGCTGCGGCATGCTCCAGGCCACCGGCACCTTGGCGGCGATGGCTTCCAGCGGCGGCGCCGCCAGGGGCAGCAGGCGGCGCTGGCCGGCCCGCTGGACCTGGTTGGCCGGCTCGATCGCCGCCAGGATGGCGCCGTAGAGCAGGTGGAGCTGCGGCTCCTCCAGTTTGGCGGGGAATTCCAGCCGGCAGGCGGGGCCGAAGGTGGTGGGCCGGTCCTCGTCGGGCATGGAGGCGGTGGACAGGCGCAGGCGATAGCCGTCCTTGGTAATGTCGCCCCACACCAGCACGTCGGCGTTTTCCGCCGCCACGGTGTGGCGGGTGTTGGTCACCACCGCCGCCGTCAGGGCGGGGTCGTCCATCACGTCCAACTGGAACGGCCGGGGGAACGGCTTGACCTTCAGGCTGGTCTTGCCCTCCAGCAGCTTGTAGAGCGCCTGCGAGGCGGCGCCGTCGGCGCTGTCGCCGTTCATGGCCGCCACCAGGACGGTGAACAGGGGCGCCTCGGTGGGGGTGGCCGGCGGCTGGGGCGTTTGCTGCTTGGGATCGGGCTGCGGCTTGGGCTGCAGCATCTTGGCCACGGCTTCCAGCAGCCGGGCCAAGCCATGGGTGGCCGCGGGCGCCTGCTGCTGCGGCTGCTGCGGGGTGATGGCGGGCAGCCCGGCCTCCTGGGCGGGCGCCTCGGCCGGCTCCTTCCGCCGGGGCGGCAGGTTCAGATTCGGCCGCTCCAGCGGGCGCTTGAACCTTTCGCGAGGGTCTTCCGGGTTGCTCATCGCGTTCCCAAGACGTGACGGCCCAGGAAAAGGCGGGCCAAGGGGGAGGAGACTTCCTTATTAGACCACGGCGGAGTGGCCGGCAATAAGGTCAGCCGCCGATCAGCGCCAGCCATTCCTCTTCGCTCAGCACCGCAATTTCCAGTTTTTGCGCTTCCGCAAGCTTGGAGCCGGCGCCCGGACCCGCGACGACGTAGTCCGTCTTCTTGGACACGCTGCCCACCACCTTGGCGCCCAGGGATTCGGCCCGGGCCTTGGCCTCGGCGCGGGTCATGGCGGTCAGCTCGCCGGTGAACACCACCGCCTTGCCGGCGACCGGCGAGCCGGTGGAAACCGGCTTGGCCGCGTCCTGGATGGTGAGTTGGCCGGCCAGGTCGCCCAGGGCGATGCGGTTATGCTCTTCCTCGAAGAAGGACAGGATGTCGGCTGCGACCGAGGGGCCGATGTCCTCGATGCTGACCAAGTCGTGATAGGCCTCGTTCTCGCGCGGGATGGCGTCCATCATGGCCTGGCGCCACGCGCCGAACGAGCCGTAATGGCGGGCCAGCCGCTTGGCCGTGGCCTCGCCCACCTGGCGGATGCCGAGGGCGAAGATGAAGCGTTCCAGCGGAATGGCGCGCCTTGCCTCGATGGCCTTCAGCAGGTTGTCCACCGACTTGTCCTTCCACCCCTCGAAGGCGATCAGCGGCAGCGGCCCCAGGCGCTGGGTATGGAAGTCCAGCATGTCGCGCGGAATGGACTGGGCCAGCTTGTCCTTCTTGGGGCTGCGCCAGAGGGCTTTCTTCTCGTCGGGGATGGCGGCTTCGATCTCGCCCAGGCGGAAGATGTCGGCGGGCTTGGTGACACGGCCGATGTGGAACAGAAAGGCGATGTTCTTCTCGCCCAGGCCCTCGATGTCGAAGGCGTTGCGGCTGGCGAAATGGAACAGCCGCTCGGTGGCTTGGGCGGGACAGACCAGACCGCCGGTGCAGCGCCAGGCGACCTCGCCCTCGATCCGTTCGGCGTGGCTGCCGCAGACCGGGCAGACCGGGTGGTCGCCGCCCAGGGGCGTCAGCGCCGCCACCATGGAAAAGGCGGCGGGGCCGCGCGGGGCATCGGGGGCGGGGCCCACCACCTGGGGAATGACGTCGCCGGCCCGCTGGATGATGACGGTGTCGCCGGCGCGGATGTCCTTGCGGGCGATGTCGTCCTCGTTGTGCAGGGTGGCCTGGCCCACCACCACGCCGCCCACGTTGACCGGCTCCAACTCGGCCCACGGTGTCAGCACGCCGGTGCGGCCCACCGAGACGTGGATGGCCTTCAGGTGGGTGCGCGCCTGCTCGGCGGGGAATTTGTGGGCGATGGCCCAGCGCGGGCTGCGGCTGACGAAGCCCAGGCGCTGCTGCCAGTCGTGACGGTCCACCTTGTAGACCACGCCGTCGATGTCGTAGGGCAGGCCGGCGCGCTGTTCGCCGATCTGGTGATAAAAGGCCAGCACCGCCTCGACGTCGTCGCAGCGGGTGGCCAGCGGGTTGGTGGGGAAGCCCCAGGATTTCAGGCGTTCCAGGAACTGCCAGTGGCCGTCGGCGATGGGTTCGGACGCGTCGCCCAGCGCATAGGTGAACAGGCTGAGCGGGCGGGTGGCGGTGATCCTGTGGTCAAGCTGGCGCAACGAGCCGGCGGCGGCGTTGCGCGGGTTGGCGAACACCTTGTCGCCGGCCGCCTCCTGGCGCTGGTTGAGCGCCATGAAATCGGCCTTGGTCATGTAGACCTCGCCGCGCACCTCCAGCACCCTGGGGGCGCCCTCGATGAGGCGGGGCAGTTGCGACAGGGTCAGCAGGTTGGCGGTGACGTCCTCGCCCTCGGTGCCGTCGCCCCGGGTGGCGCCCTGGACGAAGCGCCCGTCCTCGTAGCGCAGGCTGATGGACAATCCGTCGATCTTGGGCTCGGCCACCAGGGCGATGGGGGCGTCGGGGGCCAGCGCCAGGAAGCGGCGGATGCGGCCGACGAATTCGCGCACGTCGCCATCCTCGAAGGCGTTGTCCAGCGACAGCATGGGCACGGCGTGGCGCACCTTGCCGAAGCCTTCCGCCGGGGCGGCGCCGACGCGGGCGGTGGGGCTGCCCGCAGCCAGGTCGGGGAAGGCCGCCTCGATCTCCAGCAAGCGGCGCTTGGCGGCGTCGTAGGTGGCGTCGTCCACCTCGGGTGCGTCTTCGGTATGATATAGCTGGTCCCAGCGCGCGACCTTCTCGGCCAGGGCGCCGTGCTCCATGCGGGCTTCCAGCGGGGACAGGGAATGGGCGGGGGTTTGTGTGCTCATGGGCCTAGTTATAGTGGCCCGGCGCCGCTTTGCCTAGGCGGCCAGGGCATCGGCCGGCGGCGGAGTGTGGCCCGCCAGGGGGACGCTGACGGTGAACACCGAACCGGCGCCTGGACGCGAGGCCACGCCGATCTCATGGCCGAGCAGCCGGGCGGCGCGGTCCACCACCGACAGCCCCAGGCCCAGCCCCTTGGCACGGTCGCGCTCGGGATTGCCGATCTGGTAGAAATCCTCGAACACGGCATGCAACTGGTCATGGGGAATACCGATGCCGGTGTCCCACACCTCGATGCGCAGGGTGTCGCCCCGGCGCCGGCACCCCACCAGCACGCTGCCTTTGAGCGTGAAGCGGACGGCGTTGGCGACCAGGCTGCGCAGCAGGCGACGCAGCAGGGCCGGGTCGCTGCGGACCATCGCCCGGCTGGGCACCAGCCGCAGGTTCAGGCCCTTGTCGGCGGCGGGGGCGTACCACTCCCGCAGCACGTCGGCCAGCAGCGGGCCGATGGCCACGTCGTCCATGTCGGGGGTGATGATGCCGGATTCCAGCACCGAGACGTCCAGGTAGTTGCCCAGCAGGTCCTCGCCGGCCGACAGGGCGGTCAGGGCGCCGGTGAGGATGCGGCGGTCCAGGCGGTCGTGCAGGCGGCGGTCCAGCGTGTCCAGGTACAGCCGCAGGGCCTGCAGGGGTTGGCGCAGGTCGTGGCTGGCGGCGGCGAGGAAGCGGTTCTTGGCCTGTTCGGCAAGGAGGGCCTCGTCCACCGCGCGGCGCAGGCGTTCTTCGGACAGGCGCAACGCCCGGGTGACGGCGTCGCGCTCCAGCGCGCTCTGGCGGAAGCAGTGGATGGCGCGGGCCAGGGCGCCGACGGCGTTGGGGTTGCGGGTGTAGGGGATGGAGACGTCGGTGTCGCCGGCCGCCAGGGCCAGCAGGCTGGAGCGCAGGCGGCGCAGGGGGCGGTGGGTGCTGATCAGCACCACCAGGCCCAGGCCGGTGGCCGCCACCGCGCCGCCGGTGAGCACCGCCAGGGCAATGATCAGCCGCTGGGTGGAGCGGTGCGCGGTGGTCACTTCGGCGCGCAGTTGGGCTGCATGGCTCCGTTCGGCATCCAGGGCCTGGTCCAAGGCGGCGTGCAGGCTGCGATAGCTGCGTTCGCCCGCGCTGTTGTGCAGGGCGGCGGCGTCGTGCCAGCGTCCTTCCGCCAGCAGGTCGGCCACCCGCGCGCGGGTATCGCGCCAGTCCGACAGGCCGCGCACCAGCTTGGCCAACACGTCGGGGTCGCCGCTATGGTTGCTGACCACCAGATTGAGGGCGTTCACCAGCCCAGTGTCGTCGGGACTTTCGCGCAGCGCAACCTGCCCGGCGGCGGCGGTATCCGCCGACAGAATCAGATCGTTCAGCTGGATCTGCAGGCTGTGGACATGATGATGCGCCCGCAGAAGGGCGTCGGCCAACTCGAACGGCTGCAGGTTCAGGTCCTCGCTGGCCTGGACGAAGCGGTCGATCCGGCCGAATGCCAGCCCGGCGGTTCCGGCGGCGAGAGCGAGAAATAGGCCGAGGGCCAGCCATTTGGCGGGGCGGGTTTCCACGATTGTCCGCTGTTCTGCTGATGAGCGGGCAATATACCGCGCTCCGGGGGCTGGCCCGGATAATAAGTCTGTGCCCCACAGGGCGGAATACCGCCAAGGGCAGGGATTCCTTCCGCCGCCCTAGTCCAAAGGTCTGTCGGTGCTCGAATACGCTCAGCCAACCACAACTGAAAGGCCGGGCTCGGCTGTTCCCGCAATCTTGACGTGCTCGGTAAAATATTTAATCCGCTTAGCTGCGTCTACTGTAGGCTGTGCGAAATAGTATCCTTGCGCGTAGTCGATGTTGACGTCACGCAGGATTTGCAGCATGCCGGTGTCCTCGACGCATTCGCCGACGGTGATGATGCCGAGGTCGTGACAGAGGGTGGTGATGGCCTTGAGCACCGAGCGCCCGCGCGGATCGCGGGCGTCCTGGACGTAGAGGGCGTCGATCTTGACGAAGTCCACCGGCAGGAAGCGCAGCAGGTCGAATGCCGAACCGCCGGAACCGAAATCGTCGAGCGAGATGCGCGCGCCCAGCTTGCGGATGCGGGCCAGCAGGCGCTTGGCTTCATCGAGATTGTAGATTTCGGCGGCATCGGTGACTTCGAGGATCAGGCGCCCCAGCACCTGACGGTTCTCCTCCAGTACCTTGAACAGGGACTGGTAGAAGGCCGGGTTGCCCAGCGAATGGCCCGAGACGTTGACGGCGATGCTGGCCAGCGGCGACACCTCGCCCGGATTGCGCAGCAGCTTCAGCGCCTTGGTGATGGTGATCAGGTCGAACTCGCCGATCAGCCCCACCTCGGTGGCGAAGGGGATGATCTGCGAGGGCGCGAAAAAGCTGCCGTTATGGGTGATGCGGGTGAACGCCTCGTACTTCAGCACCGCGCCGGTGCGCAGGTTGACCACCGGCTGGTACAGGAAGGCCAGCTTCTCGCCGCCGCGCACCATGGCGCGGAAGTTCTTCACCCGCACCAGGGTGTCCTGGATGGCCACCTTGGCGCTTTCGGCCAGGGATTTCAGGGCGAAACGGCTGCTGTCGCGGACGAAGCCGGTGACGATGTAGTTGAGCGCCTTGGCGATGTCGTCGTCGGACAGCGTGCTGTCGTCCATCTCCAGCGAGCGGGAATGCAGCTTCACCGTGCCGGTGCCGGATTTGCCGGTGAACCGGTCCACCAGGGCGGCCAGGCGCTTGTTCACCGCGTCGGCCGGCACCTTGCCGTCGTGCACCAGGCCGAAGGAATGGGAGGCCAGCGTGCCGGCCGAGGCGCCGCGCACGGAATATTCCTCCAGCGTGTCCATGACGGTGGACAGGAAGCTCTGGGTGGTCGAGGGCTCCATGCTGCTGAAATCGGTGGCCGACAGGTCCACCAGGGTCAGGGTGTAATCTTGGCCCAGGCGGTTGCCCTCGTTCAGGCGCTGCTGCACCATCTCGATGAAGCGGGCCTTGTGGTCCACCTCGCCGGTGACGCGGTCCGGCTCGGCCGCCGCCACCGGCGGAACATGGGACAGCACCAGATGATAGGAATCGGGGAATTGCGGCAGCCGGATGCCGGACATGCGCAGCTTGGACACCGCGCCCGACGCCCCCACCATGGTGATGACGGTCTGGTCCAGGCGGCCGGTGTTCTTGAGCTTCAGCAAGGCGTCGTTGAACCGCCGCCGGTCCTTGCCGTGGATGAACTCGGCCAGCTTCTTGCCGGTCAGGTCGCCGTCGGACAAGCCGTACAGGGCTTCGCCGGCGCCGGCGGAATAGGCGATGACGTCGTCCTCGCCCACTTCAAGCAGCAGATCGGCCCCAGCGAACGCGAACGCGATGAAGCGGTCACGCTGGGCCTTCAGCTTGTCGACAATCGAAGCATCCTCGCCGCCCATATCCCCTCCCCGAGACTGGCGTCCACCGGCCAATTTAACCAAAGATTAATCTGTGCGCAATGCTTGCATATGGAAGGTGTGTATGTTCGAATAATTCCAGAACGCGATGATTCTCCCTGTTTCTGGTGGCGTTATTCTTGCCCTTGAGCCCCGGCGCCCATAAAGTGCGCCGAACCGGCGCATCAGATGCCGGCAGGTGAGAGGGAAGGAAGCAGATCCATGCGTTGCCTCGCGAAACTGGGGGCCGCCGCGGCTGCCGTATTCGGCGCCTGCCTGCCCGTGGGCTCGGCCCTGGCGGCCGATGCCGTCAAGATCGGCGCGTTCCTGTCGGTGACGGGGCCGGCCTCGTTCCTGGGCGAGCCGGAAAAGAGGACGCTCGAGATGTATGTCGAGCGCCTCAACAAGGACGGCGGCATCGCCGGGCGCAAGATCGAGCTGGTGGTCTACGACGATTCCGGCGCGCCCGACAAGGCGGCCACCTTCGCCAAGCGGCTGATCCAGAACGACGGTGCGGACCTGCTCATCGGCGGCACCACCACCGGCACCTCCATGGCCGCCATCAAGGTGGCGGAACCGGCCGGCGTGCCGTTCATCTCGCTGGCCGGCGGCATCGACATCATCGAGCCGGTGAAGAAGTGGGTGTTCAAGACCCCGCACACCGACCGCATGGCCGCCGAGAAGGTGTTCGCCGACATGAAGAAGCGCGGCGTGACCAAGGTGGCCCTGGTGTCCGAGGATGCCGGCTTCGGCAAGTCCGGCCACGACCAGGCCCTCAAGGTGGCGCCGGCCTTCGGCATCGAGATCGTCGCCGACGAGGTCTATTCGCCCAAGGACCCCGATGTCACCGCGCAGTTGACCAAGGTCAAGGGCGCGCCGGGAGTCCAGGCCATCTTCAATTTCGGCTTCGGCCAGGGGCCGGCCATCGTCACCAAGAATTACAAGCAGCTGGGGATTTCGGTGCCGCTGTGGCAGTCCCACGGCGTCGCCTCGAAGGAGTACATCCGCTTGGCCGGCGAGGCCGCCGAGGGCGTGCGCCTGCCCGCCGCCGGGCTGGTGGTGGCGCAGCAGTTGGCCGCCAGTGATCCGCAGAAGCCGGTGGTCACCGCCTTCAAGACGGAATACGAGACCGCTTTCAAGTCCGAGGTGTCCACCTTCGCCGGCCATGCCTACGACGCGCTGCAGATGGCGCTGGCCGCTATCCGCCGCGCCGGCTCCACCGACAAGGCCAAGGTGCGCGACGAGTTGGAGAAGACCTCGGGCTACGTGGGGACCGGCGGACTGGTCTCCATGTCGGCCACCGATCATATGGGCCTGTCGCCCTCGGCCTTCCACATGGTCGAGATCAGGAAGGGCGACTGGGTGCTGTCGGATTGAGGAAAAGCTCCTCCCCCTGGCGCAGCCGGGGGAGGGGGATAATTGAGGACCGAATGTTCGCGGAATTCCTGCAATACCTGTTCGCCGGCCTGACCTCGGGCGCCATCTACGCCCTGGCGGGACTGGGCTTCGCCATCATCTACAACTCCAGCCACGTCATCAATTTCGCCCAGGGCGAGTTCATCATGGTCGGCGGCATGGCCACCGCGTCCCTGGTGGCCGGCGGCCTGCCGCTGCCGCTGGCCGCCGCGCTGGCGGTGGTGGCGACCATGGCGGTGGGGGTGGCGCTGGAGAAGTTCGCCGTCGAGCCGGCCCGCAACGCGGACGTCACCGCCCTCATCATCATCACCATCGGCGCCTCCATCTTCCTGCGCGGCGCGGCGCAGATTCTGTGGGACAAGGAATTCCACTCGCTCCCTGCCTTTTCCGGCGACGCCCCGTTGAAGGTGGCCGGCGCCACCCTGATGCCGCAGAGCCTGTGGGTGGCGGGCGTGTCGGTGGCGGTCATCGCCGCCCTGTGGTGGTTCTTCAACCGCACCCTGTTCGGCAAGGCCATGCTGGCCACCGCCTGCAACCGGCAGGCGGCACGGCTGATGGGCATCCCGGTCAAGCTGGTGCTCACCGTCGCCTTCGCCCTGTCGGCGCTGCTGGGGGCGGTGGGCGGCATCGTCATGACTCCCATCACCTTCACCAGTTACGAAGCCGGCATCATGCTGGGGCTGAAGGGCTTCTCGGCCGCCGTGCTGGGCGGGCTGGGCAGCGGGGTGGGGGCCATCGTCGGCGGCCTGCTGGTGGGCGTGGCCGAGGCCCTGGCCTCGGGCTACCTGTCTTCCGCCTACAAGGACGCCATCGCCTTCGTCATCATTCTTTTCGTGCTGTTCTTCATGCCGAGCGGACTGTTCGGCAAGAAGGGCACCGACCGGGTCTGACGCCATCATGTGGACATCTCCCCGTACCGGTGGCCTTGGCCTGCTGGCCGTGCTGGTAGCCGCCGCGCCGCTGGCCTTCCCCAACGCCTATTTCTACGACGTGGCGGTCAACGCCCTGTTCAACGCCGTCCTGTGCGTCGGCCTGAACCTGCTGATCGGCTATGGCGGCCAGATCAGCCTGGGCCATGCCGGCTTCTTCGCGCTCGGCGCCTACGGCTCGGCCGTCCTGACCAGCCGCATCGGGCTGCCGCCGGTGGCGGCCATGCTGGCCTCGGCGGTGGCGGTGGGGGTACTGGCCTTCGCCCTCGGCCGGCCCATCCTCAAGCTCAAGGGCCATTACCTCGCCATGGCCACGCTGGGTATCGGCATCATCATCCACATCGTGCTGAAGACCGAATCCTGGTTGACCGGCGGACCCGACGGCATGGGGGTGGACGCCTTCCAGGTGGCCGGCTTCGCCGTTGCCGGCGACAAGGCGTGGTACTGGCTGGGGGCGGTGCTGCTGGTGGCGGCGGTGTGGCTGGCGCTGAATCTGGTGGATTCGCCGGTGGGCCGGGCCCTGCGCGCCGTTCACGGCTCCGAGGTGGGGGCCGAGGTGGTGGGGGTGGACACCACCCGCTACAAGGTGCTGGTGTTCGTGGTGTCGGCGGTGTTCGCCAGCCTGGTGGGCTCGCTGTTCGCCCACAAGAACGGCTTCATCACCCCGGATATCGGCAGCTTCTTCCGCTCCATCGAGTTGGTCACCATGGTGGTGCTGGGCGGCATGGCCTCCACCTTCGGCGCCGTCATCGGCGCGGTCATCCTGACCCTGCTGCCCCAATTCCTGGCTGCGTTCGAGGATTACGAGGCCATGGTGCTCGGCGCCATCATGATGGGCACCATGATCTTCATGCCCAAGGGGTTGCTGCCCTCGCTGCGCCTGCTTCTGGCCAAGCGGAGGGCGCCATGAGCCTGCTGAGGGTCGAGGACCTGTCCAAGGAATTCGGCGGCATCCACGCGGTGGAGAATCTGTCGTTCACCATCCAGCCCGGCACCATCCATTCCATCATCGGCCCCAACGGCGCCGGCAAGACCACCCTGTTCAACCTGATCACCGGAATCTACACCCCCACCGACGGCCGCGTGCTGCTGGATGATTCCGACATCGCCGGCCGCCGTCCCAGCGAGCTGGCGGCGCTGGGCATGAGCCGCACCTTCCAGAACCTGCAGGTGTTCTTCAACATGACGGCGCTGGAGAACGTCATGGTGGGTCACCACCTGCACCTGGACCGCCGCTTCCTGCCGGCGTTGCTGCGCTTGCCCGGCATGGTGCGGCGCGACCGCGCCTGCCGCGCCCATTGCGCCGAGCCTGCTGGATTTCGTCGGGCTGGGCCGCTACCACGCCGCCGACGCCTCCGCCATGCCCTATGGCGCGCTGAAGCGCCTCGAGATCGCCCGCGCCCTGGCCGCCCGGCCGCGCCTGCTGCTGCTGGACGAGCCCGCCGCCGGCCTCAACGCCACCGAAAGCCGCGAGATCGACGAGGTGATCAAGAAGGTGGCGGCCACCGGCGTCACCGTGGTGCTGGTAGAGCACGACATGAAGATGGTCATGGGCATTTCCGACCATATCCTGGTGCTCAATTACGGCCGCAAGCTGGCCGAGGGCACGCCGTCCGAGGTGCGCGCCAATCCCGAGGTGGTCGCCGCCTATTTGGGAGCGCATGCCTGATGCTGCTCGAAATCTCCGATCTGTCCAGCCATTACGGCCGCATCCTGGCGCTCAAGGGTATCGACCTGAATGTGGCCGAAGGCGAACTGGTCGCCCTGGTGGGGGCCAACGGCGCCGGCAAGACCACGCTGCTGCGCTGCCTGTCGGGCGTCCAGCCGCCGAGCGGCGGCGCCATCCGCTTCGATGGCGTCGCCATCACCCGCCTGCCGGCGGAACGCCGGGTGGCCGCCGGCATCGCCCAGGTGCCCGAGGGGCGCCAGGTGTTCGGTCCGCTGTCGGTGGAGGACAACCTGCGCCTGGGCGCCTTCCGCCGCCGGGGCGAGGACGTGGCCGCCGACCTGGAGCGCATGTACGCCCTGTTCCCCATCCTGAAGGAGAAGCGGGGGCTGCCCGCCGGCACCCTGTCGGGCGGCCAGCAGCAGATGCTGGCCATCGCGCGGGCGTTGATGAGCCATCCGCGCCTGCTGCTGCTGGACGAGCCCTCCATGGGATTGGCGCCCCTGCTGGTGGGCGAGATCTTTCGGGCGGTGCAGGAACTGAAGCGGCAGGGCACCACCATCTTCCTGGTGGAGCAGAACGCCATGGCCGCGCTGGCGGTGGCCGACCGCGGCTACGTGCTGGAAACCGGCGCCGTGGTCATGCAGGGCCGCGGCTCCGAGCCTGCTGGCCGACGAACGGGTCAAGTCGGCGTATTTGGGACTTTAGGGTCCGCTGTCATTAGGCTGATTCACCCAGATTCATCGTCACCCCCGGGCTTGCTCCGGGGTCCATGGATGTCCGGCGCAAGCCTGGGCATGACGGAAGGGAGTGCGATACCATCTGATCGCAATCCATCCGAACCCCTCTCCCTCTTTTCGTGCCGAACCGCCTCCATCCCTTGGCCTGATGGGCAAGGTGGCTTGATACGTCCATGGGCAGGGGCCACGTGTCGCCACGCAATTCCCGGTTCGAGGCCCAGGCGCGCGCCTGCCGGCCTGGGGATCGCCGAAGCCTTTGCCGGACCTGGGGCCGGCGGGGCGGGGACCCACTCACTTGGACGTGCAGGAGATTGGCATGGCGGTCGGTATCGTAAAGTGGTTCAATGCGACCAAGGGATATGGCTTTATCCAGCCCGAGGGCGGCGGCAATGACGTGTTCGTGCATGTGACCGCGGTGCAGCGCGCTGGGCTGGACAAGCTGGATGAGGGCCAGCGGGTCCGCTATGAACTTGTCCGCGACCGTGGACGGGTGGCGGCGGGGAACCTGGCGTCGGCGGACTGACCCCCGGCGGCCCGACAGTTCAGGCAAGGCGGCCCCTGCTCACAGGGGCCGTTCTTTTTCGAGGGGGCGTGGATGAAGACCTGTGTGGCCATCCGGCACGTGGCGTTCGAGGACCTGGACCTGCTGGAGGGCGTGCTGGCCGCCCGCGGCTTCGCCATCCGCTACGTGGAAGCGCCCACCGACGACCTTTCCTCGCTGGATGCGCTGGCGCCCGACCTGCTGGTGGTGCTGGGCGGCCCGCTGGGCGCTTATGACGAAGAGATGTTCCCCTTCCTGCTGCCCGAACTGAAGCTGGTGGAGCGCCGGCTGCAGGCCGACCGCCCCATCCTGGGCCTCTGCCTGGGAGCGCAGATCATGGCCCGCGCCCTGGGTGCCCGGGTCTACCGCAATCCCGCCGGCAAGGAACTGGGCTGGTCGGCCCTGTCGCTGACGTCCACCGGCGAGGCCTCGGTGCTGGGCGGCCTGGCCGATACTCCGGTGCTGCATTGGCACGGCGACACCTTCGACCTGCCCCACGGGGCCGAACTGCTGGCCTCGACCCCGCAGACGCCTCATCAGGCCTTCGCCTGGGGGCAGCGGGCGCTGGCCCTGCAATTCCACGCCGAGGTCACCGCGCGCGGGCTGGAACGCTGGTACGTCGGCCACCTGGATGAAATCGCCGCCACCGCCGGCGTGTCGGTGGCCGAGCTGCGCGCCGACAGCCACCACCATGCGCCGCTTGTCCAAAAGCGCGGGGGCGCGGTACTGGGGCAATGGGTGGACCTGGTCTGCGCATAGCTGTTCAGGCTTGCTGAACGGTTGTATAGTAATGTCGGTCTCCAGAGGGCAAACCCGAAACCCGAAAGTTGAGCGGACGTGGACCAGAAGCTGAGAGAGGAAGACGTCGCCCGTCTGCTCGCCAACCCGTCGGCGGATGCTCGGGCGGAAATCGCCGGCAAGATTGCCAGCCAGCATCCGGCCCTGAGCACGGCGCAGCGCAAGTTGGCGGAGGACATCTTCCGCCTGATGGTGAAAGACGCCGAGGAACGCGTCCGTCAGGCGCTGGCGCGCCAGCTCAAGGAAAATCCCCTGGTCCCCCACGACGTCGCGCTGAGTCTGGCCCGCGACGTGGATGCGGTGGCCCTGCCCATGCTCCAGTTCTCCGAGGTGCTGACCGACGAGGATCTGATCGAGATCGTCAGGAGCCAGTCGCCCGACAAGCAGGTGGCGGTGGCCAGCCGCGCCCACGTCTCGGCCGGCGTGGCCGATGCCCTGGTGGAAACCCATAACGAGACCGTGGTCGCCAAGTTGGTGTCCAACGAGGGCGCCGAGTTGACCGAGGCCACACTGCAGCGCGTGGTGGACGAATTCGGCGCCTCCGAGGCGGTGGGCACGCCGCTGGTGGCGCGCAGCGCCCTGCCGGTGACCGTGGCTGAACGGCTGATGGCCAAGGTGTCGGAGAATCTGCGGGACGTGCTGGCGGCACGGCGCGACCTGTCGCCCGAGACCGTCGCCAACCTGCTGATCCAGGCCCGCGAGATGGCGGTGCTGGGGCTGGCCGATGCCGACACCGACGTGGCCAAGCTGGTGGACCACCTGTATCGCAACGGCCGCCTGACGCCCTCCATCATCCTGCGCGCCGTGTGCATGGGTGACATGACCTTCTTCGAACTGGCGCTGGCCAAGCTGGCCCGGATCAAGCTGGAAAACGCCCGCACCCTGATCCACGATGCCGGCAAGCGCGGCTTCGAGGCGCTGTTCGACAAGGCGGGCATGCCCAAGGCGTTCTTCCGTGCCATGCGCGCGGCCATCGACGTTTCCTACGAGATGGAGTATGACGGCGGCCCCAATGACCGTGAACGCTTCTCGCGCCGGATGATCGAACGCATCCTGACCCAGTACGGCGATCTGGGCGTCGAGTTCGAGAACGATGATCTGGAATACCTGCTGGCCAGGATGAATCAGCTGCCGGCCACCATGTTGAACGATGAATGATCCGGCTGCGCCGGATGCAGGGGATGGGCTAAGAAATGTCCGAGAGGGCCAAGCCGGCCACCAAGGTGGTGGACCGGGACGCACAGAATCGCAAGGAAATCGTCCGTACCATCAAGGGGGCGGTGACCGAGCGCGTGCTCGAACTGATTCCCGCCCTGAGTTCCTATGAAGACCCGTACGGCACGGTGATGGCGACGCCCGATTTGCTGTTCGCCTGCCTGCAACTGGTCAAGACCCGGCGCGAAAAGTTCCACGACCTGCTGGTGGATGCCGAGGGCACCCTGGTGGAAACCGACGACAAGCCGTTGCGCTGCGATCGCACCCTGGAGCAGATCGTCGGCATGGTGGTGCGGTCCGGGGCCAAGGCCTATGCCGATCGCCGCTGGGGCACCGCCACGACGCCCGCCTCCAAGGTCGCCATGACTCCGCAGACCAGGTCGCTGCTGGACAAGCTGAGCGATCTGGTGAAAGGCAAATGGAGCGAAGCCGAGCAGCCCAAGCCGGTGCCCACCCAAGGCGACAAGTTCTACGCCGCCATCAAGGACCACCTGGATTACGACTGGCAGGTGCCGCTGATTCCCTATTTCGCCGAGATCCCGGTCAAGCTGATCGTCGAACTGGGCAAGGGCGTCACCACCCTTAAGACGCCCGAGGGCATCGCCTCACTGGCCGACATCGGCCGCCATTCCATGGAGCAGGCGCGCAAGATCCTGTCCGACGAGATGATGCGCGAGATGCTCGACACCCAGCCGCTGGCCGCCAAGGGCGTCGCCTTCCTGGGTAAGGAGCGCTACGAGTTCCTGCATGGCGCCGTTTACGAGAAGATGGGCGACCGCTTCTGGCAGATGTGCGTCGATTGCGACCGTCTGGAAGCCATGGAAATCCAGAACGCCAAGGACCTGGAGAACATGGCCGACTGGCTGCACCTGATCGCCGGCGAAACCATCTCGCAGCTGGTGCATTACCTGCAGTTCTCGCAGATTCCCATCTTCCTCGGCGTCGCGTTGGAGAAACTGGGGTCCGGCAAGTTCAGCGAGGTCTTCGGCCCGCCCGGCAACAAGAAGCTGATCAAGATGTTCTGTGAGAAGACTCAGCGCACGCCGCTCGATCCCGGCGATCCGCTGGAGGATCTCAGGCGCCGGCTGCCCGACGTCTTCGGCGCCTATCTGCGTTCGCCGACGGATTTCGAGAAGGGGCTGTAAGGGGCAACAGGCCCTCGATCGTCATGCCCGCGCTTGACGCGGGCATCCACGTGGTGCCACCGGCCCATTGTCACCAACCGATTTTTTTTGCGGCGAAGCGTGGATCGCCGGGTCGAGCCCGGCGATGACGAAGACAAGAGGGTATTCTAATTGCCCATTTCCTTCTTCTTTTCCATGTGCTGGCGCAGATCCTCGCACGGGTCTTCACGTTCGGCGCGCGGGGTGAACCAGACGGCGTCGAACGGCACTGCGGCGCTGTCGAACAGGGCGCCATAGGACGCCGGGTCGGTTTCGCCCGGCCGTACTTCCAGGAAGGCCAGGCTGAGGATGCGGGCCTCCGGCGTCCGGTCGGCCAGCAGTGCCGGCACGCCGCGGTCGCGGCGCACATGGCCCGCACCGGCAATGAGCACGGCGCCCTTGCCGCCCGCCAGCCCCTGGGCCAGGGTCGCGGCCATCACCGCGTCGCGGCCGCGCTGCACCCGCACCATGCCGGGCAGGGCGGCATCGGGCAGCATGCCGCAATGGCTGTCCTTGATCTCCCGCTCCATGGCCGCACGCTGGCCGGCCGACAGGGGGGCAGGGTGACGGCGTTCTCCTCCTTGGCGATGGCCCGCACCTGGGGCCGCGTCAGGTTGGCCGCCGTCACTTGCGAGCCGCCGCGTAGCGCCACCTCGAAGATGGGGCGGTACAGCTCCCAGTCGGGCCAGCCGCTCTTGCCCCAGTCCAGTGCGGCGGCCAGGCCGGCCACATCGGCCGGCCGCTCGGCCAGGTGGCGCTCCAAGGCCGGTTGCTGGCCGGCATCGATCATCTCGAAGGCCACCAGACGGCTTCTGCCGGTGTCCAGCAGGCGGCCGAGCATCCATGCCTGCAGGGCATGGTGGTCGGCGTTGTCATGGGTTTCGCCCAGCAGGACGACGTCGGCCGCCCGCGCCTGGGCGACCAGCTCCTCGGGCGTGGCGAAGCGCGCCGCGGCCGGCAGCCACACCTTGCCTACCAGGGGATGGTCGCGTTCCCGCGGCGTGACATAGGACGGGGGTGTCTGGGCACAGCCGGCAAGGCAGGCAAGCAACAGCAGGACGAAGGCACGCGGGCGCATGGCGGAACCTTGACGAGGGAACATTCGGCCCAGTGTAGAGCAGACCCGCGCGCCGGGCGAGTTGACAGCGTGCCGGTTTGAGCCAATGCTGCAACGCGACATAGGCGGTTTTACATAGGCACGGGGGAGACAATGATACCCGATACCCTGCAAGGCGCCGTCATTCTCAGCCTCATCGACTTCATCCTCAGCATCGTGGTCATTTCCGGCATCGGCGTGGTGCTTGCCTTGTTCCCCCTGCTCAACCGTCTGGGCAAGGTGGACGAGGAGAAGCTGCGCAACGGCGGCCATTGAGCCGCCAGGGGAGGGGGAAAGCATGTTCGACCAACTGAGCACCTTCCTGCTGGCGCTGGCCGGGCAGACCGGTCTGGCCCATTTCTGGTGGGGCAACGTGGTGATGATCGCCATCGGCATCACCATGATCTACCTCGCCGTCGCCAAGGGCTACGAGCCGCTGCTGCTGGTGGGCATCGGCTTCGCCTGCGTCATCGCCAACGTGCCCGGTTCCGACCTGATCCTGCCGGGCGGGCTGTTCAACTACGCCTACCAGGGCGTGGCGCTGCTGATCATCCCGCCGCTGATCTTCTTCGGCGTCGGCGCCATGACCGATTTCGGGCCGATGATCGCCAATCCCAAGCTGGTGGTGCTGGGGGCGGCGGCCCATCTGGGCATCTTCGTCGCCCTGATCCTGGCCAAGGTGCTGGGCTTCACCATCAACGAAGCCGGCGCCATCGGCATCATCGGCGGCGCCGACGGCCCCATGGCCATCTTCGTCACCATGAAGCTGGCGCCCCACCTGCTGCCGCAGATCTCGGTGGCGGCCTATTCCTACATGGCGCTGATGCCGCTGATCCAGCCGCCGGTCATGCGCCTGCTGACCACGCGCGAGGAACGGCTGATCACCATGAAGCAGTCGCGCCCGGTCAGCCGGCTGGAAAAGATCGCCTTTCCCATTGTCATCGGCGTCATCGTCAACCTGTTCTTCCCGCCGGTGGCGCCGCTGATCACCATGCTGATGCTGGGCAACCTGTTCAAGGAGGTGCTGGTGGTGGACCGCCTGGCCAAGACGGCGGCGACCCACGTGATGAACGTGATCATCATCATCCTGACGCTGGCCATCGGCTCCACCATGAACGCCGACAGCTTCCTGACCCTGAAGACGGTGGAGATCATCGTGCTCGGCCTGGTGGCCTTCGTGTTCGGCACCGCCTCCGGCGTCATCGGCGCCAAGATCATGAACCTGTTCCTCAAGGAAAAGATCAACCCGCTGCTGGGTTCGGCCGGCATCGCCTCGGTGCCCATCGCCGCCAAGGTGACCCACATGGTGGCGCTGCAGGAAAACCGCGAGAACTACCTGATCTACCACGCCATGGGCCCCAACCTGGCCGGCGTGTTCGGCACCGCCATCTCGGGCGGCATCCTGCTGGCCCTGCTGGGGGTGAAATAGAAAACGCCCCGGCGGTTCCATGGAACCGCCGGGGCGTCGAAAGTGGCGAGGCCTCCACCGGGTGGCCTCGCTTTTTTCTTACATGATGCCCAGAACCTTGGGCAGCCAGATGGACAGGTCGGGCCAGTAGGTGACCGCCACCAGGAAGCCCAGCATGGTCAGCAGCCAGGGCATGACTGCCACGGTCAGCTCGGTGATGCCCATCTTGGTGATGCCCGATGCCACGTAGAGGTTCAGGCCCACCGGCGGGTGGCACATGCCCACCTCCATGTTCACCACCATCATGATGCCGAAATGCACCGGATCGATGCCCAGCTTCATGGCCACCGGGAACAGGATGGGGGCCATGATCAGCACGATGGAGGACGGCTCCATGAAATTGCCGGCCGCCAGCAGCAGCAGGTTGGTCACCAGCAGGAAGGCGATGACGCCGAACTGGTTGGCGACAATCCAATCGGCAATGGCCTGGGGGATGTTCTCGTTGGCCAGCACGAAGCTGAACAGCACCGCGTTGGTGATGATGTACAGCAGCATGGCCGACATGGAGGCCGAGGACAGCAGGATCTTGGTCACGCCCTTCAGCGGCATGTCCTTGTAGACGAACACGGCGATGAAAAAGGCGTAGACCGCGCTCATGGCCGCCGCCTCGGTGGGGGTGAAGACGCCGGTATAGATGCCGCCGATGACGATGACGATCAGCATCAGGCCCCAGATGGCTTCGCGGAAGGTGCGCACGCGCTCCTTGAGCGACGCCTTGGGCAGGCGGGGATAATTGTTCTTCTTGGCGATGAACCAGGTGGTCAGGCCCAGCAGGAAGGCCAGCACCAGGCCGGGGATGACGCCGGCCATGAACAGGGCGCCCACCGAGGTGTTGGTGGCGACCGCGTACATGACCATCACCAGCGACGGCGGGATGAGGATGCCCAGGGCGCCCGAGGTGGTGATGACGCCGGCGCCGAACTTGCGCGGGAAGCCCTGCTTGACCATGGCGGGCAGAATGATCGAACCGATGGCCACCACGGTGGCGGGGGACGAACCGGACACCGCCGCGAACAGGGCGCAGGCCATGACGCCGGCGAGCGCCAAGCCGCCGTGCCAATGGCCGACCATGGCCGAGGCGAAGTTGATCATGCGCCGGGCCACGCCGCCATGGGTCAGGAAGTTGCCGGCCAGGATGAAGAACGGGATCGCCATGATCTCGAACTTCTCGATGCCGGTGAACAGCTTCAGCGCCACCGACTGGATCGGCACTTCCGTCATGGTGAACAGGAAGGTGAGAACGGTCAGGCCCAGCGAGATGGAGATGGGCATGCCGGTCAGCATCAGCACCAGCAGCAGGCCGAAGATGATGGCGGCGCTCATTTACGGGACTCCTCTTCCTGCTTGGCCGAGGCGTCGCCGCCTTCCCAATCGTCGGGCTTGGGCTCCTTGGGGGTGTTGACGTTGCCATTCAGCGAGGGATCGCCGCTTTCGCCCTTGTGGTGGGCCAGATCCTTGGGATGCAGGCCGTCGTCCATCTCGAACCAGTTGATGTCCTGGGCGGCGCGCTGCGGGTCGGTGCTGTCCTCCTCCAGGCCTTCCACGTGGCCGTGGTCGTGGTGGGGCAGTTCGCCGGTCCTGACGAAGCTCACGCACACCTGCAGGAAGCGGAAGCACATCAGGGACGACCCCAGTGGAATAGCCGAATAGACCATCCAGGTGGGCCATTCCAGGTCAGCGGTGATGGGGCCTTCGAACAGGTCGTCGCCGGCGATGCCCAGCGCGCTGAAGATGCCGTAATGGGCGCCGTTCTCCCACACGAAGTCGGCGCCGAGGGCGGCGACGGTGCCGGTGAACAGGGCGCCGGCCAGCAGGCCGAAGACGATGAACTTGCGGCGCATGCCCTCGTCGAGCCGGTTGATCAGCACGTCGACGCCCACGTGGATGCCGGTGCGCACGCCATAGGCGGCGCCGAATTTGGCCATCCACACGAACATGATGATGCACAGTTCCTGCGCCCAGGCGAAGTCCAGGTGGTGGACCAGGGGGTACAGGAACGACACGCCGGCGGCGTAACGGTGCATGACGGCGACGAAGATGATGATCGTCGCGGCGGCCATGAGGAAGGCGATCAGCCATTCCTCGAGGTGATCGAGAACTTTAAGCATGGTAGCTCCGCATGCGCAGAAAAAAGGGGTGCCCGGCCAGGAATACGATGGCGCAGGGCACCCCCTCTCGGACCTTCAGGTCAGTTCTTGAAGCCGAACTTCTCGGATTCCTTGTAGATCGCCTGGATCAACTCGGCGCCCACACGGCCTTCCATGTCCTTGTGGACCGGCAGCAGGGTCTTGCGCCACACGTCGATCTCTTCCTTGGTCGGCTGGTAGAACTCGGTCTTGCCCGACGCCTTCATGGCGGCCAGCGAGTCGTCGTTCTCGGTCTGGGCGATGGCATTGGCGAAGCGGGTGGACTCGTTCATGGCGCCTTCCAGGGTGGCGCGGATGTCGGCCGGCAGGCCTTCCCAGAACTTCTTGTTCACGATCACCGCATAGCCCAGGTAGCCGTGGTTGGTGAGCGTGCCGTACTTCTGCACTTCGTGCATCTTCTGGGTGTACATGTTGGACGGCGGGTTCTCGGTGCCGTCGACGACGCCGGTCTGCAGCGCCTGGTAGACCTCGGAGAAGGCCATGACCTGGGGCAGGGCGCCGAGCGCGCGCATCTGCGCGTCCAGCACCTTGGAGGACTGAATGCGCATCTTCAGGCCCTTGACGTCCGCCGGGCTCTTCAACGGCTTGTTGGCCGACAGGATCTTGAAACCGTTGTCCCAGTAGCCCAGACCAATGATGCCCTTGCTTTCCAGCTTCTTCAGCAGCGACATGCCGATGGGGCCCTCGGTCACGGCGCGCAGCACTTCCTTGCTCGGGAAGATGTAGGGCAGGTCGAAGACCTCGAATTCCTTCACGCCCAGCGGGCCGAACTTGGCGAGAGAGGGGGCCAGCATCTGCACGGCGCCCAACTGCAGGGCCTCCAGCTCTTCCTTGTCCTTGTAGAGCTGCGAGTTCGGATAGACCTCGACCTTGACGCGGCCCTTGGTGCGCTCTTCCGCCAGCTTCTTGAACATTTCGGCGGCCTTGCCCTTGGGGGTGTCGGCGGCCACCACGTGGCTGAACTTGATGACGATGGGCTGGGCCTGCTGGGCCATGGCCGAGCCGGCAACCAGCACGCCGGCCAGCACGCAGCCGACGAGGGTACGGAATTTCATCTGATTTTTCCTCCCGAAAAGATTATGCAAGCCTTCATCCGGCCGATTGTTCGAAAGTTTCTCCAACTCGGCTATTGTGGATTTCCGAACAAGCAGGTAACAGGCTGGTTGTCCAGGGGTTTCTCCCCGGTTTTGCCAGTACTGAATGTGCGAGTCCAAGACGGGTATGCCGGCATCCACGGGACTACATGGTCGAACGACCCTCCAGGCCATGCCGGCGGTTGCCATGGCATTGGCCGTCCTGCTTCTGGGTGTGCTGCTGTGGTTGCTGCACCGCAACGAGCTGGAGGAGGCTCGTCTTGCGCTGATCAAGGATATTCTGTGGGTCGAGCAGAACATCCACTTCCACCTGGATTCCGGCGAGGAGAAGCTGACCCAGCTGGTGGCAGAGCTGGCCCGTGGCGACCAGCCGGTCGAAACCTTCGAGGTCCAGGCCCGCGGCCTGATCGCCACCAGCGGCGATTTCGACCGCATTCTGCTGCGCGACGCCGAGGGCGGCCTTGCCGCGGCGGTGCCGCCCTCGGTGGGGGACCGCTCGGGCGAGGTGGTGGGCGAGGCGGCGCCTTGGTGGAGCGCCTTCACCCTGGCCAAGTCCATCGGCCGGGCGGCTTGGTCGGCGCCGTTCGCCATCCCCGGCCGCGGCCAGGTCTTCGAGGTCCATGTGCCCATCTTCCGTGACCACCGTTTCGTCGGCATGCTGGTGGGCGAGGTGGCGGTGGATTCCCTGCTGGCCCAGCAGGTACCGTGGTGGGTGGCCGAGAAGTACAAGGTCGAGATCATCGACGCCAACGGCACCACCCTGGGTGCCAAGACCAACGTGCAATTGGCAGAGCCCGGCCCCAGCCATCAGGTGCGCCTGGAACCGCCGGGCCAGGGCGTGGCGGTGGTGGCGACGGTCTATGCCACCGAGACGAACCTGGCGCGCAACCTGCTGGCGGCCGCCATCTTCGCCCTGGCCATCCTGGCGGTGTCGTCGTTGTGGACCATGCGCCGCCACGCCCGCCGCCGCTTCGCCGCCGAGCAGGCGCTGCGCACCGAGCATGCCTTCCGCAAGGCCATGGAGGATCTGCTCACCGTCGGTATGCGCGCGCGCGATCTCACCGGGCGCATCACCTACGTCAATCCCGCCTTCTGCCGCATGGTGGGCTGGAGCGAGGAGGAATTGGTGGGCTGCATGCCGCCCATGCCCTACTGGTCGCCCGATGCCATGGACAGCACCATGGAATGGCACAAGCGGGTGATGGCCGGCGACGCTCCGCCCGACGGCTTCGAAATTCAGTTCCGCCGCCGCAATGGCGAGACGTTCTGGGCGCTGATCTACGAAGCGCCGCTGATCGATGCCAACGGCCGCCAATCGGGCTGGATGGCCTCGGTCCTGGACGTGACCGAACGCAAGTCGGCCGAAGAACTGGAACGGTGGCAGCAGGAGAAGCTGCAGCGCACCGGCCGCCTGATCACCATGGGCGAGATGGCCTCGACCCTGGCGCACGAGCTCAATCAGCCGCTGTCGGCCATCGCCAGCTACAACACCGGCTGCCTCAACCGGCTGGCCCTGCCAGAATTCGATCCGGCCGACCTGCGCACCGCCCTGACCAAGCTGGGCGTGCAGGCCCAGCGGGCCGGCCAGATCATCCGCCGCGTCCACGATTTCGTCCGCAAGTCGGAACCGCAGTTGAAGCCCTGCACCCTCAACGGCGTGGTCGAAGACACCGTAGGGTTCATGGAATTCGACGCCAAGAGCCGGGGCGTGCAGTTGAAGGTATCGCTGTCGCCCGCCAATCCGGCCGTCACCGCCGACCGCATCCTGCTGGAGCAGGTGGTGCTGAACCTGGCGCGCAACGGCGCTGAGGCCATGGCCCACACGCCCGCGCGCCAGCGCAAGCTGTCCATCGGGGTGACCTGCCAGGACGGCCAGGCGGTGGTGTCGGTGGCCGATCACGGCCCCGGCATCGCGCCGGACGTGGCGGCCAACCTGTTCCAGCCGTTTTTCACCACCAAGGAAGAGGGCATGGGGATGGGCCTCAATATCTGCCGCTCCATCATCGAGTACCACCAGGGGCGGCTGTGGTTCGAACCGAACGAGGGCGGCGGAGCCGTCTTTCGCTTTTCCCTGCCGACGAGGTCCCCATGAGCTACGGTACGGTTTTCATCGTCGACGACGACGAGGCCATCCGCGACGCGCTGACCTGGCTTTTGCAGTCGCGTGGCGTCGAGGCGCGGGCCTTCGCCTCGGCCGAGGAATTCCTGGGCCGGTGGACCCCGGACATGGCCGGCTGCCTGCTGCTGGACATCCGCATGAGCGGCATGAGCGGCCTGGACCTGTTCGACCGCCTGCGCGACGTGCAGTCGCGCATTCCGGTGATCTTCCTGACCGGCCATGGCGACGTGCCCATGGCGGTGGGGGCGCTGAAGAAGGGGGCGCGCGACTTCGTCGAGAAACCGTTCAACGACAACGAACTGGTGGACCGCGTCATCGAGGCGCTGGAATGGGATGACCGCCGCCGCGCCGACGAGGCCGACACCGCCACCCTGGCCGCCCGGCTGGACCAGCTGACGGCGCGGGAGCGCCAGGTCATGGACCTGGTGCTGGCCGGCAAGCTGAACAAGGTGATTGCCGACGAACTGGGCATCACCATGCGCACGGTCGAGGTCCATCGCGCCCACGTCTTCGAGAAGATGGAGGTGAAGACGGCGGTGGAACTGGCGCAATTGCTGTCCAGCTTCAAGGGCGAGCGGTGATCGGAGGCGGCTGGCGCGGCGTCCTGCTGGCCGCCGCCTTCATCCTGGCCTATGTGGCGCTGGACCGGGTCAGCTTCATCCACTCGCTCAGTGTCGTCAACATCACCCCCTGGAACCCGCCGCCCGGCCTCGGCCTGGCGGTGCTGCTGCTGGCGGGGCCGCGCTTCTTCCCCCTGTTCTTCCTGGCCGGGGTGGCTGCCGACTTGGTGGTGCGCAGCCTGCCGGCGCCCTTGTGGACGCCGCTGGCGGCCGATGGCCTGGTGGCCTTGATCTACGCCCTGGGTGCCCATCTGCTGCTGCGCCGCTGCGGCTTCGACCCCGCCTTCGGCCGCATGCGCGACGTGCTCTGGCTGTTGGCGGTGGCGGTGGTGGGGGCCGCCGTGGCCGGCCTCGCCTATGTGGGGCTCTATGTGGCCGGCGGGGTGGTCCCCCCCGGTCTCTTCGCCGCCGCCTTCGCCCGCTATTGGATCGGCGACGTCATCGGCATCGCCGTGCTCACCCCCGCCATCTTGCTGTTTCGCCTTCGCCGCCCGGTGCCGGTGTCCGCCCGGGTAGCCGTCGAGGCCCTGGCCCAGGGCCTGCTCCTGGCGGCGGCGCTGTGGCTGGTGTTCGGGTTGGGGGGCTCGGCCAATTTCCAGTTCTTCTATCTGTTGTTCCCGCCGCTCATCTGGGCCGCCACTCGGTTCGGCCTGCGCGGCGCCGTCGCCGGAAACATGGCGGCCCAACTGGGGCTGATCCTGGTGTTTCGCGCCGAGGACGGCGCTATCGTCACCACCTTCCAGTTCCTCATGCTGGCCCTGGCGACGGTAACCCTGGTGCTGGGGGCCGCCATCACCGAACGGCGCCGCATCCAGACCGCCCTGCATGCCCGGCTGGAGGACCTGGCGCAGATGTCGCGCCTGTCCACCGCCGGCGAGATGGCGGCCACCTTGGCGCACGAACTGAACCAGCCGCTGCTGGCGGCCATCGTCTTCACCCGTGGCGCCCAGCGCCTGCTGGCGGCCGAGCCGCCCGACCTGTCCAAGGCGCGCGGGGCGCTGGACCGCGCCGTCGCGGAAAGCCAGCGCGCCGGCGACATCGTGCGCAGGCTGCGCGAGTTCATGGGGAGCGGCCGGGCGGCGCGCGAGACGGTGGATCTGGCCGCCTTGTTGTCCGACGTGATTGCGCTGGCGGCCCCGGAAGGCGCCCGTCGTGGCGTCCGCTTCGTCACCCAGGTGGACAAGGGGCCCATGCCCGTCCATGTTGACAAGGTGCAGATGAGCCAAGTGGTGCTTAATCTGGTGCGCAACGGCATGGACGCCATGACCGGCGGCGGCGACATCACGCTCTCGGCGGAGCGGGTGGGGCGCGAGGGGCGGGTCGAGGTGTCCGATACCGGCCCCGGTCTGGCCGATGAGGTGGCCGGCCACCTGTTCGAGCCGTTCAACACCACCAAGGCCGCCGGCATGGGGTTGGGCCTGACCATCTGCCGCAGTTTCGTCGAGGCCCATGGCGGCCGCCTGTGGTTGGAACGCAGCGGGCCAAGCGGAGCGGCGTTCCGCTTCACGGTGCCGCTGTTCGAGCAGGAAAGGGGAGGAGAAGGGTGATGGTGCAGCCGCTGGTTCATGTGGTCGACGATGACGGCGCCATTCGCGACGCCTTGGTGCTGTTGCTGGAGGCTGCCGGCCATGCCGCCCGCGCCCATGCGGACGCCGCCAGCTTCCTGCAGGCCCTGGCGGCGGAGACGGTCCAGCCCGGCTGCGTGATCGCCGACGTGCGCATGCCGGGCATGAGCGGCCTGGAACTGGTGCGCCATCTGGGTGAGCGCCGTATCGACCTGCCGGTCATCGTCATCACCGGCCATGCCGACGTGGCCATGGCGGTGGAGGCGCTGAAATCGGGCGCCGCCGACTTCATCGAAAAGCCGTTCGACGAGGACGTCCTGCTGTCCAGCGTGGGCCGCGCCCTGGACAAGGGCGCCCGCGCCTTCCGCGAGCGGCAGCAGTTGGCCGACATCACCGCCCGGGTCGCCACGCTGACCCCGCGGGAATACGAGGTCATGATGCTGGTGGTGCAGGGCATGCCCAACAAGGCGGTGGCGGTGGAGCTGTCCATCTCGGCCCGCACGGTGGAGATCCACCGCGCCCGCGTCATGGAAAAGATGGGGGCGGCCAGCCTGTCCGACCTGGTGCGCATGGCCTTGCGCCTGGAAGAGGGCGTCTCCGTATAAATACCTAGCCGATACCCCTTATTGTACTGAACGGCTACCCCCTTATGTTGGGGCCTCGCTTCACGGGATGCGGCAGGGAGTGGGCATGGCGGAGCAGGACAGCGGCGAGAGGGGGCTGGACTGGCCCAGGCCATGCGCGCCTTCCTGGTCACGGAATCCGCCGGCGGCATTCTGCTCGTGCTGATGATGGTGGTGGCGCTGGCGCTGGTGAATTCGCCGCTGGGCGGGTGGTACGACCGCGTCCTGCACATTCACGTGGCCGTGCCGCTGGGGCCGCTGGTGCTCGACAAGTCGTTGCTGCATTGGATCAACGACGGCCTGATGGCGGTGTTCTTCCTGCTGGTGGCGCTGGAGATCAAGCGCGAGATGCTGGAGGGCGAGTTGTCCCAGCTGGGTCAGGTGCTGCTGCCCGCCATCGGCGCCCTGGGCGGCATGGCAGTGCCCGCCCTGATCTTCGCCGCCTTCAACGCGGACTCGCCCAACCTGCGCGGCTGGGCCATCCCCTCCGCCACCGACATCGCCTTTTCCCTGGGCGTGCTGTCGGTGCTGGGCCGGGCGGTGCCGGCCTCGCTGCGGGTGTTCCTGGCAGCGCTCGCCATCATCGACGACCTGGGCGCCATTCTGATCATCGCCTTCTTCTACAGCGGCGAGCTGTCTTGGGGCTTCCTGGGCGGAGCCGGCGCCGCGGTGCTGGCCCTGGCCGCGCTCAACCGCCTGGGCGTGCGCCATCTGGCACCTTATCTGGTGGTGGGTGCCGTGCTGTGGGTGTGCATGCTGGAATCGGGCGTGCACGCCACCGTGGCCGGGGTGCTGCTGGGCCTGTTCATCCCGCTCAAGGGCGAGGCAGAGGCGCACCGGGCCCCCCTGCGCCGGCTGGAACATGCGCTGCACCCGTGGGTCGCCTTCCTGATCCTGCCTATCTTCGCCCTGGCCAATTCCGGGCTCTCCTTCGCCGGCATCGGCCTGGACGCGCTCGATGACCCGGTATTCCTGGGGGTGGCCCTGGGCCTGTTCGCCGGCAAGCAACTGGGCGTGTTCGCCTGTGCCTGGGCCATGATCAAGGCGGGGTGGGCCCGCCTGCCCGAGGGGGCCGATTGGCGCCAGTTCTACGGCACCTGCGTACTCACCGGCATCGGTTTCACCATGAGCCTGTTCATCGCCGGCCTGGCCTTTCCCGACGGCGATGCCATGGCCGCCACCCGGCTGGGCGTGCTGCTGGGCTCGCTGCTTTCGGCGGTGGCCGGCTATGCCGTCATCGCCGTCCTGGGCAAGCGAAAGACGGCCTGATCTTTCGGATGTCCGTCCCTTGTCTTGTGATGGAGGCGTCGGCAAAATCCGCCTTTCCCCGTGACCGGTGGAGGAGGGCGGCGGCAGGCCTGGTGGCTTGGCGGACCGCGGCGGCGGTCCCGGGATACCTGGCGGAGGGGCGTTGGATGCATAATACCGTGTTGTTCGGGCTGGCCCCCATGGCGGTGGCCACCGCCATTCTGGTGGGCACCTACGCCGTCATCATCAGCGAGAAGATCAACCGCGCCGTGGTCGCCCTGCTGGGCGCCGGGGCGATGATCCTGGCCGGAGTGCTGAACCAGAAGAGCGCGCTGGAAGGCGTCGACTTCAACACCATCGCCCTGCTGGTGGGCATGATGATCCTGGTGGCCATCACCCGCCGTTCGGGTGTGTTCCAGTACGTGGCGGTGTGGTCCACCAAGCTGGTCAAGGGCAATCCCGCCGGTATCCTGGTCATGCTGCAGGTGGTCACCGCCGTGTTCTCGGCCTTCCTGGACAACGTCACCACCGTGCTGCTGGTGGTGCCGGTGACCCTGGTGATCACCGAGCAGCTCAAGGTCAAGCCCTGGCCCTATCTGATCGCCATGATCTTCGCCTCCAATATCGGCGGCACCTCGACGCTGATCGGCGATCCGCCCAATATCCTGATCGGCTCGGCCACCGGCATGACGTTCAACGATTTCGTCCTAAACTTGGCCCCGGTCATCATCGTCATCCAGGCGGTCACCATCGGGATGTTCCACCTGCTCTATGGCCGCCGGCTGCACGCCATGCCCGAGGCCCGCGCCCGCGTCATGGCCATGTCCGAGCGCGATGCCATCACCGACGCCAAGCTGCTCAAGCAGTCGCTGGGCGTGCTGGCCGTGGTCATCGGCGCCTTCGTCTTCGCCCACCCGCTGGGACTGGAGCCCGGCACCATCGCCCTGGTGGGCGCGGCCCTGCTGCTGCTGTTCTATTGCCTGGGCCGTGATCCCGAGTCGCAGTCGCACGAGGTGCACCACATCTTCGGCGAAGTGGAATGGGTCACCATCTTCTTCTTCATCGGCCTGTTCGTGGTGGTGCACGGCGTGGAGGAGGCCGGCGTGCTGCGCTGGCTGGCCGAGCATCTGGTGGCCATGACCGGCGGCGACCGGGCGCTGACCGCCATCCTGATCCTGTGGGCGTCGGCGATCCTGTCGGCGGTGGTGGACAATATTCCCTTCGTCGCCACCATGATCCCCTTGGTCAAGAGCATGGCGCCCGCGCTGGGCGGGCCCGAGGGGCTGAAACCCATGTGGTGGGCGCTGAGCCTGGGCGCCTGTCTGGGCGGCAACGGCACCCTGGTGGGCGCCTCGGCCAATTTGACCGTGGCCGGACTGGCCGACCGCGCCGGCCATCCCATCCGCTTCGTCCCCTTCATGAAGGTGGCGTTCGGGCTGATGCTGGTGTCCATCGTCATCGCCAACGTCTATCTGTGGCTGCGCTACCTTTAGGCGTTCCGCACGTGCCATGATTTCGCCATGAGCGCGTCTCTAATCCCGCCACGATTCCGGGGCAGTCTTCCTCTCGACCGAGGGAGCGCCGCCCCGGATCACCCTCAACGACGGCGCGGCAGAGACCAAGATGGCGACCAAGACGATCATGCGTGACCATTCCCCGGCCAACGAGACCCCGGTGGTCAAGGCAGAGGGCGAACTGCCGTCCAAGGTGGTGGCGACCGAGCTGGAAACCGCCGAGGACTTGCGCCGCCGACGGGCGGGCATCGCCTGTTTCCTGTGAATATCTCTGGGCGACTGTTCGGAAGTGGAAACGCCGTGCCCGAAGGCACGGCGTTTCCCTGCGGGGGTGGGGATGGGCGGGAAGGCCCCCCGGCAGATCCCTTGCCGGAACGGGAGGCACTCAACCGTTCGGCTGTGCTCAAGATAGCCAATTCGGCAGGTCTTGCAAATAGGAAAATCGAACGGCGAGTACTTTTGATCTGTCGGATATTATTGTCGTAGCATTTGAATATCTTATGGATAAAATTTTATTGATAGTCGCTTGTGGTCGCCTCCCATCTGGCCGTTGCCCCGGTGCACGCTCCAGGGCACCATGGCGGCGACCCAGAGGAGGGAGCACGTCATGATATGGTCGCGGCGGAATGCCTTGGCGGCGATGGCTGGGCTGGCGGGATTGGCCCTGACCGGCGGCGCGGCGGCGCAGTCCCTGGTGCGTTTTCCGCAGTCCCGCGCCGATATCCTGACCCAGGCCGGCAAGCGTTATTCGTTTTCCGTCGAACTGGCGTCGACGCTGGAGCAACTGACGCAGGGATTGATGTATCGCCGCGCGCTCGCCGCCGATGCCGGCATGCTGTTCGATTTCGGCACGGTCAAGCCGGTGTCCATGTGGATGCGCAACACGCTGATCCCGCTGGACATGCTGTTCCTCGCCGCCGACGGGCGGGTGGTCGGCATCCACGAGCGGGCGGTGCCCGGCTCGCTCGAGGTCATCAGCGCGCCCGAACCGGTGCTCGGCGTCCTCGAGGTCAACAGCGGCACCGTCGAGCGGCTGGGCCTGTCGGTGGGCGACCGCATCAGCCATCCCCTGTTCGCTGGTCGCTAGGGTTCGTACTCAGTGAGGGGATTCCCGTGAGCCCGCTTCGTGATTCAAGCCTCCCGGCATCTGCGGGAGGCTTGAATCACGAATGAGCTTTTCTGGTTGAGTGAGGAAGAGTGGTGCCGGATTGAGCCCTACCGGCCTCAGGGGTCAAGGGCACGCGCCGGGTTGATGAGTGGCGCGTGATCTTAGGCGTCATCCCCACGGGGCACGCTGGTGGGATGCCCTGCTGAATACGGCCTCTATGCGACCATCTACAGCCGCTTCAATCGCTGGAGCAAACAAGGGGGCTGGGAGGACGTCTTCTGCACCCTCAGCGGTTCAAACGGCGTCATCGACCCGACGTCGGTCGATCCCACCCCTGTGAAAGCGCACGGGGCAAAGGAGGGCTTCGAACACGCCATCGGCCCACTGCATTTATCCTGACGCCCGGCCAAACCCATGATCTTGTCGGTGCTGGTTTTGCTGCGGCGTATCCCGGGCCGGCATCGCCTGATCGCGGATCGTGCCTAATGCCGTGCCCGCAACGCGGTCGAGCGCATGGCCTGCCGCCCCAAAGGCTTCCGCAGGATCGCGACCCGCTACGACAAATGCGCCGACACTTCCCTGTCCGCAGTTTTTATCGTCGCCACCCTCGTATAGTGGCTTAGTTAAGTCTGGACCCTAGCGGGCGGTGGCTGTGTCGCGCTTTTGGTGCGATGCAGCACGCCGATTGGATAGCCGGTTACCACGGAGGGGGTGGCACCTCTGGTCAATCTCTGACCATCCATCGGGTGGTGTAGCCCTCCGCCGGCTCGTCGGCGGACCGGGTTTCGACCGGATGCGGCCCGCTCTCGGGCCGTTTCAGCTATGGTCGTGGCTTGGACGCCAGCACCCAATTCATTGAATTTTATGAAAAAAAGCCCCCGGCGAACCGGGGGCTCAAGTTTAGGGAGGAAACGTCCAAGAAAGGCAACAATTGGACCGTCGAAGACAATCCGTTTGCTGCACTGCAATATATACGGGGGCGCGGACGAGGTTGCAAGGGAAAAAGCATGCCGAAGTGATATCGCTCCACCAAAATGGCAGAAACGCTGGCCTTAAGGGGTATGCAGACCTGTCATGAGTGGCAGGAGTGGCGCCGCTGGCACGCACTGTGCAATTATCCAGCCGTCGAGCGGGTTTCTCAGCACGGGATCGGGCTTCCCATGGCGGGCATCGTAACAAGGGTTTTCGGTGTGCTGGCGCTGGTCCTGGCGGGGGCCGGGACGGCCCGTGCCGCCATCCCCGGCCTGCCCACCCAGGCCCTATGCGCCGCCGAGACCGCCAAGGCCGAGCGCCTGTACGGCATTCCCTCGCAATTGCTGGACGCCATCTCGCTGGTGGAATCCGGCCGCTACGACCCCGAAAGCCGGGCAGTTCTTGCCTGGCCATGGACGGTGATGGCCGAGGGCGAGGGCAGATATTTCCCCTCCAAGGCCGAGGCGGTGGCTGAGGTCAAGAAGCTCAAGGCGCGCGGGGTCAAGAACATCGACGTGGGCTGCATGCAGGTCAACCTGATGTACCACGGCAGCGCCTTCTCCTCGCTGGAGGAGGCGTTCGAGCCCGTGACCAACGTCGGCTATGCCGCCCGCTTCCTCAAGGGGCTCTACGGCTCCACCAGCCATTGGCCCACCGCCGCCTCCTACTACCATTCCCAGACGCCCCACTTGGCCGCCGTCTATCGCGCCAAGCTGATGAAGGTGTGGAACGGCGGCGGCAGCCGCGACGCCATCGCGTCGCTCAGTCCGGTGGGGCCGCAGCGGCCGCAATTGCAGCCCACTGTTGGCCCCCGCCCGTCGTTGTCGCAACAGGTCGATCAGGCGCGCGAGGCGTGGCGCGAGAACCGGGCCAGCGCCCAGGCCGAGGCCCGCCGCATCGCCGACGCCTATCGCCAGGCGCGCATGGTGGAGTACCAGATGCGCCGCGCCCGCATGGTCGAACTGCGTCAGGCCCTGCGCTGACGGGAAGCCTGCTCCGACGGGAACTTGACCGGGGGCGGGGGGTGCCTACCTTCACTCCCATGGCAAACCTGCTTCGACCTCCGCCCGCCGCCGCCCCCGACTGGGCCTGGTTCCTCGACGTGGACGGCACCTTGATCGAGATCGCGCCAACGCCCTCGGCCATCGTCATGCCCGAGGAGTTGCCGCCCTTGCTCCAGCGCCTGCACGACCAGCATGGCGGAGCTTTGGCACTGGTGTCGGGGCGTCGCCTCGATAACTTGCGCCAGCTGATGGCGCCGTTCGATCCCCCCGCCGCCGGCCTGCACGGTCTGGAATGGCGCGACGGCGCCGGGCTGGTGGGGCGGGTGGAGCCGCCGCCGGGCCTGGAGGAGATGCGCCGGCGGCTGCACCGCGAGGCCGAACAGGTCACCGGATTGCTGCTGGAGGACAAGGGGCCGGCCCTCGCCCTGCACTACCGCCAGGCTCCCGACCTGGCGGAATACGTGCTGCGCACCGCCGAGGCGGTGGTCCGCGACCACCCCGCCTACGGCCTGGTGGTGGGCAAGATGGTGGTGGAGATCAAGCCCCGCGGCGCCGACAAGGGGGCGGCGGTCGCCGCCTTCATGCGTGCGCCGCCCTTTGCCGGCCGGGTGCCGGTGTTCGTGGGCGACGACGTCACCGACGAGGATGGCTTCGCCACCGCCAATGCCATGGGCGGCGTTTCCGTGCTGGTGGGGCCGCCGCGCGATACGGCGGCGCGCTACGGCCTGCCCGACATCGAGGCCTGCCGTGTCTGGCTGGCCACCTCCGCCGGCACCCATTGGATACCGCATATGGGCGAGGGGGCGGATTAAGCGGGCTTCGACCCTGGGGCTTAGATGGGGATGCCGGCCAGTTGCTCGCGCAGTTCGTCGCTTTCCTTGCGCACGTCGGCCAGATGGGGGTTGATGGCCAGGGCGGCGTCGAAGGCCTGCAGCGCCGCCTTCTTGTCCTCCAGTTCCAGCATGATGCGGCCCAGGCCGGCCAGGGCGCCGAAATGGCGCGGTTCCAGCGCCAGCACCCGCTCGATGTCGGCCACCGCCTCGCCGTACTCGTCACGCAGGTAATGGATGGTGGCGCGCAGGTTCCAGCCTTCCACGTAATCGGGGGCGGTGGCCACCACTTGGTTGCACAGCTCCAGCGCCTCGTCGGTACGGCCGCCGTGCACCGCTTCGGCCGCCCGCTTCATCAGTGTGTCCACCCCTTGGCGTCCCGATTGCGCCCAGACGCGGCGGATGGTCACCTCGATCAGGTGGGCCTCCTCGTCGTCCTGGGTGGATTGCAGGCGCATGAACAGGGCGTTCAGGCTGGCCGAACGATCACCGTGCACCGCCGGATCGGTGGAACATGACATGCTGGCGCCCAGCAAGACGACCAGGAGGGCCGAAAGCAATATGCGTTTCATTGCCCGTATATGGTCACAGGCCCAGGTGGCGCCAAGCGCTTCAGGCTAGGCCGGGTGGAGAGGCGCCGGCTCCCCCGGATAGGGCAAAAAGAAAACCGCACCCCCGATCAGGGGCGCGGTTCTCATCAAACGGCTTAGCTGCCCGAGGGCTCAGCCCTGGCGGGCCTTGAAGCGCGGGTTCGTCTTGTTGATGACGTACACCCGGCCCTTGCGGCGAACGATGCGGCAGTTCTTGTCGCGCAGCTTGGCCGACTTCAGCGAGTTGCGAATCTTCATGGTCCACTTCCTATGCGCTAGGTCGCCTGAGGCTTCCCGTTGATACGATCCGGGGTGCGCGACCGGAGGCGGGGAAAATACGGAAACCCCGGGGGCGTGTCAACCATATGGTTGGGATTTTTTCGCGCGGCGCCTCAATCCCTTGGGGCTGCGCCGGCGGAGCGGCCTTGCTATATTGCCATCATGCTGCATTTCATCCCCCTCGACCATCCCGAACCGGCGCCGTTCGAGTGCATCGACGGGCCCGACGATGCCGGCCTGCTGCTGATCTGCGACCATGCCTCGCCGGTGATTCCTGTCGGCTACGGCGAACTGGGCGTGGCCGGCGAGCACCGCTATGCCCATGTGGCCTGGGACATCGGCGCCGCCGAGGTGACGCGCGGCCTGGCCGTCCGCCTGGGCGCCCCCGCAGTGCTGGCCGGGGTGAGCCGGCTGGTCATCGATTGCAACCGCCAGCCGGGCGATCCCGGCTCCATCCCCGTCAATTCCTGCGGCGTGCCGGTGCCGGGCAACGCGCGGGTGGACGATGCCGAGGCCGACGCCCGGGCCGAGCGCTGGTTCTGGCCCTACCACCACGAGATCGGCACGCGGCTGGCGCATCTGTTCCGCCACGGGCGGGTGCCGGCCATGGTGTCGGTGCACAGCTTCACCCCCTGCCTGGGCCAGGCGCCCCGGCCCTGGCACGTGGGCGTACTGTCCAACCGCGACACCCGCATGTCGGGACCAGTCCTGCGGGGGCTGCGGGGGCGGGCGGAGCTGGTGGTGGGGGACAACCAGCCCTATTCGGCACGCGAGATCAACTACACCCTGGACACCCATGCCGGCGCCGCCGGCCTGCCCCACGTGTCGTTCGAGATCCGCCAGGACCTGGTGGCCGACGGGCCGTCCTGCGCCCGCTGGGCCGACCTGCTGGCCGAAGTGCTGCGCCCGGTGCTGGCCGACGAAAGCCTGCGCCGGGTCGAGGTGTTCTGAGCTAACAGGCTGCGGAAAAACTCGGCGCCGCTGTCAATTTTCTCAATTCGTCATGGCCGGGCTTGACCCGGCCATCCGCGTGTTTCCGTAAGAATGCCCTTGGAAACAGACGGTTAGGTGGCACCACGTGGATGGCCGGATCAAGTCCGGCCATGACGGAAAGAGGCGTTAGGACGCCAGATCGGAGTTTTTCCGCAGCCCGCTAAAGCGTCTGCTGGCGCTGGTGCAGTTGGATGTTGATGTCCAGTTGCTTGACCACCTGATCCAGGGTGGTGATGCCCCGTTCCTCCAGCATGTCGATCTGGCGCAGCAGCACGGCGGCGGTGACGATGGCGTCGCCCAGCGCGGTGTGGCGGTCGGTGATCTCGATGCCGAAGCGGTCGCAGATGGCATCCAGCGAATGGCCGGCCTCGGCTCCGTCCAGGAAGTTGGACAGCATCATGGTGTCCAGCACCGGGTTGTCGAACTTGACGCCCAGCTCGCGCTCGCGCATGCGCAGGAACTTCAGGTCGAAGGCGGCGTTGTGGGCCACCAGCACGTCGTCGGCGGCATAGGCCTTGAACTGGGGCAGCACCACGCCGATGGGCGGCTTGTCGCGGGCCATGTCGTCGGTGATGCCGTGGAAGCGGATGCTCTCCGCCGGGATGGGGCGGCCGGGATTGACGATGCGGTTGAAGCTCTCGCCCGACAGGATGCGGCCGTTGACCACGCGCACGGCGCCGATCTGCACGATCTGGTCGCCCTGGCTGGGGGCCAGGCCGGTGGTCTCGGTATCGAACACCACGAAGGTCAGCGAGCGTAGTGGGCGGCGGCCGCGCTCGCCGATGTCGCGGGTGTTGTCCAGCAGGCCGAGGTCATAGAATTCCGGCCGCGTGGGCAACGAGGCGGCACGGCTCTGCGGCCGCATCTCGACGCCCTTGCGCATGGGCAGCTGCAGCCATGAGCGGCCCGCACGGTGCTCCTGGCGGATGGCGTCGCCGGCATGGTGGACCAGCACGTCGCGCACGGTCATGCCGCCCAGCGAGGAGAGCGGCCTGGACAGCCAGCTTTCCAGCGCTGGCTTGGCGGCGGTGCTGCCGGCCCAGCCCACCTCGACCCAGCATTCGTCCTCGCTGGCGGTCGCCGCCAGGTCCATTTCCTCCAGGCCGAAGCGCTCGGAAATCTGGCGGATCAACGCCTCCATGGCCAGGGCGAGCGAGTGGGAATCGGCGTGCAGCCAGACGGACAGACCGGTGACGGTGACCTTCAGCGCTTCGCCGTCGAAGCGCCGCGCCACCAGGCCGAAGAAGTCGCCGGAATGCAGGTCGGCCATGGGCCACCACTCGCTCAGCGCCCGCTGGTAGCCGGCGGTCACTCGCTTGAGGGCATCGCCGATGGTCTCGGCCTCGCGCGCCACCAGGGCGGGGTTGTCGGCGGCCAGCCGCAGGCGCAGCAGGGGCGATTCCAGTTCCTCGGCGACCTCGCGCAGCAGGGCGTCGCGCCGCGACAGCGCCGCCACCTGCGGGCCGGCATCCACCATGGTGACCACATAGCCGGTGGGGTCGCCCTCGGCCCCGCGGATCAGCGTCATGCGTGCCTGCAGCAGCATGCGGCCGTCGACGGTGCCGGCCAGGAAGGGGGCGCCGCGTCCAGCCAGTTCCTGCCGGTGGGTCAGCATCTCCAGCATGTGCACCACGGGATCGCGGGCCACCGTCTCGAACAGCGAGCGGCCCAGGCCGAGCTGGCCGGCCTCGGCCAGCATGTCCATGGCGACGGAATTATAAAGCACCACCTGGTGGCGCAGGTTGCACACCACCACGCCCTCGTGCAGGTCGTTCAGAATGGCGGCCAGGCGCGAGGCGGTTTCCTCGGCCTTGGCCGTGGCTCCCGCCAGGCCGTCGGCCAGATCGCGGCGGGCGGAGGCCAGCCGGGCGCTCAGCGAGTTCACCGCCTCGGGCAGGGGCGCCAGCATGACGTAGCGGGCGGGATCGATGCTCTCGCGGCTGCTGCCATGGGCGATGGCGCGGAGCTCCGCGGCCAGGCGCCGGATCAGGCGCACCACCTGGAAATCGACGATCTTCCACGCCAGGGCGAACATGACGGCGGCGCCGGCCAGCGCCACCATGGTCAACGCCATCAACTCTTCGTGGTCGACGACTCCTGGGACAGGAAATAGGCGGCGGCGACGATGACGACGACGTTGGCGATGAAAGCGGCCAACAGCCAGGGGAAGGGCCCCCGCCATGGGTTGGGCACGAATCGTCTCCTCTCCTCGGACCTGCTTGTTATGTTCTTGTGCTTCTTGCGTTCTTGGCACGCACGGCCGGCTGCCGGAGGGGGCGGTCCCCGCCGGCAGTCATCCGCGCAGTGCATGCCAATTATGCAATAACGCAGGTCCGGCACACAAGGTGCCCTGGGAAAGGCGGGCGGTCAGTGCGTCAGCCCATGGCGGTTGGCGATCAGCGACAGCGCGGCCGACATCGATTCGCCACCGTAATAGCATTGCAGCAGTAGCCGCGTGTCCACTCCCAGCGCCCGGCAGGAACGACCGTGGCGGTCCATCAGGCGGGCATCCAGGTCGGCGGCCCATAAAGTGAAACCGGAATCGAACAACGGATACGACATCCTTCATCCTCCAGTTTCGCCAGCGCCAAGCTGGCGGCACCGGGAAACCATAGAACGCCAATCCGGCTGGTTGAGGGCGCCATGATGGCGATAATACGGCAGGTGGTGATGGACGGAGGCGGCCAAATGCGGTTGAATGCGCACAGGCCGCATGTGCTGCGTCAAAGGGGGGAGCCGTGATCGGACGTGTTTTGGCCGCACTGATACTGGTGTTCGGCGCATGGGGGCTGCGTGCCGAGGCGGCCCAGGTGGTGCGGGTGGGCGGCTACGACTTCCCGCCCTTCGTCGAAATGGACGGCAGCGGCACGGCCAGGGGGGTGACCCTGGCCCTCATCGATGCCTTCAACAAGGCTCAGTCGCAGTATGAGTTCCAGTTCGTCGCCACCTCGGCGCGGCGGCGCTATGCCGACCTGGCCGAGGGGCGCTTCGACCTCATCTTCTTCGAAAGCCCGGAATGGGAGTGGGCGGCCAAAGGCCTGCCGGTGGATTTCTCCAACGTCTTCCTGCGCGGCGGCGAGGTCTATGTCGCCCCGGCCAAGCCCGGCCGCGGCCAGGAATGGTTCGACGACCTGAAGTCCAAGCGGCTGGTGGGCATCCTGGGTTATCATTACGGCTTCGCCGATTTCGTCGCCGACCCCGACGTCCTGGCCCGCAACTGGAACATCAAGCTGGTCAGCAGCCACCGTTCGGCCGTCGAGATGGTCCTGGCCGAGCGCATGGACGTGGCGGTGATGACCGATTCCTACTTGTGGGCCTATCTGGCCCGCAACCCCGGCGCCCGCGAGCGCCTGCTGGTGTCCGACCGCTACGACCAACGCTACAACCACCGCATCCTGGTGCGCCGGGGCGGCCCCATGGACGTGGAGAGCGTCAACCGGATGCTGGCCGGGCTCGAGCGGGACGGCACCCTGGCGCGCCTGTGGCGGACCACCGGGGTGCTGCGCTAACTCTTTGACAAAATTATGAAAGTGGAGCCGCGCGGCCGCATCTGCTAAGGGAGTGCGCACACTGCCCATGCGAGAGGACGCCATGCACGCCACCGTGGAAACCGCCGACGATGCCGCCGTCGTCTATCTGGACGGCCGCCTGACCTTCGCCGAGAACGGCGCCTTCCGCCAAGTGGTGGAAGAACTGCAGCAGGTGGATCACTCGCAGGTGGTGATCGACCTGTCCCGCCTGGATTTCATCGATTCCGCAGGGCTGGGGATGCTGTTGGTGGCGCGCGATCTGGTGGCCGCCCACGGCGGCGGCGTCGCCTTGCGGCATGCCGCCGGCCAGGTGGGCCGCATGCTGCACCTCGCCAAGTTCGGCGACTTCTTCGCCATGGACGGAGGGTGTGCGCAGGTTTAACCGAAGAGTAAGGGGGCTGTCACATACCTGTCACTCCGTCTCCCTATAGTCGGGACCCGCTCCTCCATTTCTCCAAGGGTCCCCAAGGTGAGAGACGACGCCGCCACCATTGATCAGGTGATGGGCCGCATTTCGGCGCTGGCGTTGGTGCCGGGGCGGCTGTCCGTGATCCGGCGGTTGCGCGCGATGTGGCTCCAGGGCGAGGTGCCCTGGCTGAGCAATCTCCCCATCGGCCGCCGTTTCGTGCTGCTGGTCGGGCTGGCGGCCCTGGGAGCGGTCAGCTTCGGCGCCGCCTATCATCTGGCGGAGCGGCGCATCGACGCCATGCTGGTGGTTCAGGACGGCTACCGCCGGCTCAACGACTTGGCCGGTGACGTGCGCGCCAAGGCCGCCGCCCTGCAGAACCACGAGGAACAGTTCCTGCGCGAGCGGGCGCCCCAATCGGCCGAATCCTTCCGCCAGGACGCCGCCTTCGTGGCCGAAAGCCTGGAGGCCATGCGGGTCCTGCCCGAATCGGCGGGAATGGCGGCCCAGGTGGCCGAACTGGCCGAGGCCTTCCGCGCCATCGCCGCCCGCTTCGACACCGTCGCCCGCCAGGCCGAGATCCTTGGCCTCACCGATTCCTCGGGTTTGCGCGGGCGTCTGGCCAGCTCGGCCAAGGCCATGGAAGACGAGCTGAAGATGTGGCCCAACGCCGGCATGCTGCTGCCCGACATGCTGCAGATGCGTCAGGCGGAAAAGAATTTCATGCTCTATGGCGGCGAGTCCTATATGAACCTGGGCCGCAAATACGCCATGCAGTTCGACCTGACTCTGGACAGCTCGCCCCTGCCGGTTTCCACCCGCGAGGATTTCCGCAAGCTGCTGGAGACCTATTCCACCGACATGGTGGATTTCGCCCAGGGCACCATGGTGCTGGAGGGCGAGGTGTCCGAGCTGCGCCGCCAGTTCCAGGCCATGCAGCCGACGCTGGGGCAGGTTTTTGCCCATGCCCGCGAAGGCATGACCAGCGCCATCCATCAGCAGGAGGCCGAGCGCGCGCGCACCTCGCGGCTGCTGGCCGCCTTCGGCGTGATGGCGGTACTGTCGTTCTTCGCCGCCGCCTCGGTGCTGGCCCGCTCGGTCACCCAGCCGGTGCGCCTGATCGAGGACGCCATGGGGCGGCTGGCCGGCGGCGACCACGGCGTGGTGGTGCCCGGCATCCAGCGCCGCGACGAAATCGGCGACATGGCCAAGGCGGTGGCGGTGTTCAAGGACAACGCCATCGCCATGGTGCGCCTGCAGCAGGAACAGGACGCCATCCGCTCCGAGGCCGAGGCCACCAGCCGGCAGCGCATGCTGGCCCTGGCCGACCATTTCGAGCAGGCGGTCAAATCGGTGGCCGACGCGGTCAACAGCAACGCCCAGGCCATCAAGGCCACCGCCGAGGGCATGGCCCGCAGCGAAGGCGCCAGCGGCCAGGACCAGTCGCTCTCGGTGGCCGAGGCCGCCGAGCAGGCCCGCTCCACCGTGGCCGCCGTGGCCGAGGCGGCGGGCGAGCTGGCCGCCAGCGTGGAGGACATCAGCGGTCTGGTGACGGAAACCTCGCGCGTGGTGCGCCAGGCGGTGGCCGAACTGGACCGCACCAATACCCGCGTCCAGGGCCTGTCCGCGGTGGCGGGCAACATCGACCGGGTGGTCAACCTGATCGACGACATCGCCGGGCGTACCCACATGCTGTCGCTCAACGCCACCATCGAGGCGCAACGCGCTGGCGAGGCCGGCAAGGGCTTCGCCGTGGTGGCCGGCGAGGTCAAGCACCTGGCCCAGCAGACCGGCGAATCCACCCGCGAGATCGCCGAGCAGGTGGCCGCCATCCAGGCCGCCACCGCTGACACAGTGGCCGCCATCGGCGACGTGGGAGACGCCATCCGCCGCATGGACGAGATCGCCGCCCAGGTGGCTTCGGCCGTCCACCGGCAGACCGAGGTCACCGCCAAGATCGGCCGCTGCGTTGATCAGGTCAGCGAGGACACCCGCTGCGTCACCGAGGGTGTGGTGTCGGTCACCCAGTCGGCCGCCCGTTATTGCGGTGCCGCCGTTCGGGTCATCTGGGCCGCCGACGACCTGGCCGGTCCGGCTTCCATCCTGCAGCACGAAGTGGATGGCTTCCTCACCACCATCCGCGCGTAATTCCTCACAAGTTCAGGAACACCGCCGCCGCCAGCAGCGCCACGGCGAGTGCCTGGGCGGCCACGCGGGCGTTCATCAGGTGGTTGGCATGGCGCTGGTACCATGGGCCGCCCTTGGCGAAGGACAGCACGCCGACGAGCAGCACCAATACCACCGCGCCCAAGGCTCCCATCAGCAGGAAGGGGATTGCGGCATGCATCCCCAAGAGCTGGGGATTGCCCGCCCCTTGGGGAAGAGGGTAGGGTGCCGGCCATGAAGGTTTTTGGCATTGCCGGTTGGAGCGGCAGCGGCAAGACCACGCTGCTGGTCCGCCTGATCCCCGTTCTGGTCCGCCTGGGCGCCCGGGTGGCCACCGTCAAGCACACCCATCACGATCCGTTGTTTGGTGGCGGGGATGAGCGTGCCCTGGCCGCCGCCGGCGCGGTCGAGGTGCTGTCCGCATCGCCCCGGCGTTTTTGCCTGACTCACGACCTGGCGGGGCGGCCGGCTCCCCTTGGCCAATTGATTGACGTAATAGATGGGATTGATCTACTTATAGTAGAGGGATTCAAATTCGGCGATCACCCCCGGCTGGAGGTGTGGGATCCCGCATTGGGTAAGCCGCTGCTGGCGGGTCAGCTCCCACAAGTTGTGGCGATCGCCTGCGATTCTTCCGTAGAAAGCGGTGGATTGCCAGTGTTTCGTCGCGATGATGTCGAGGGCATCGCGGCACTTATACTCTCCTGATACGGGTGTCGTGACAACGGTGGGCCGCGCTTGCGACCCACCGATGCCGCCCTCATGTGCGTTTGAAGTAATGGGGGTCGCCCAGCGTGGGAAGTGAAATCGTAAGAGTTTCTTTCGCGCTACCTTCTTTCAAAAAGTTAGCATGCGGTGGTTCCGCTGTAAGTTGGAATATTTTTGACACAACCCAAACACAATTTTGGCTCGTGCCAGTCTTTACGAACCGGTCACCGACCTGTATGGACGGCTTTCGCAGCACGTTAGTTGTCTCCTGTTTTGTTGCGTCACAATTTTACTCCGTAACGCTAAATAGATAATTACACAAAATCGTGAGCGAATGCCATGGCGCCAAATTCCAGTATTGCGACACGAAGAGGAGTGTGATTAAAGTGCGAGCGGGGGCAGAGGGAGACCATTGGTCCGTGCAACGGGGGTGCTTGGAATGAAGGTCCTGCTCGCCGATGACCATGCCCTGTTCCGCGAGGGCGTCCGGCTGGTTCTCGAAAGTCTGGTCGATGGCCCGCTGGAGGTGGTCGAGGCCTCCGATTTCATTCAAGCCTTGTCGGCGGCACGGGCCGAGGGCGACGTGGATGTCGCCCTGGTGGACCTCAACATGCCTGGCATGGATGGTTTTTCCGGCATCGAGGCGCTGAAGCGCTCTTCGCCCAATCTCCATCTGGTGGTGGTTTCCGCCTCCGAGCAGCCGTCCGACGTGCGCCGTGCGCTGGATGCCGGTGCCCATGGCTATATCTCCAAGTCCTCGCCCAGCGCCGCCATGCTGGAGGCCATCCGTCTGGTGCTGTCGGGCGAGACCTTCATCAGCCCTGGCCTGGAAGTACCCGATGGTCACGGCACCATGGGCGGCGGCGACGCCGAGGCCATCCGCCAGAGCCTGACCCCGCGCCAGCGCGACGTGCTGGCCATGCTGCGCCAGGGCAAGAGCAACAAGGAAATCGCCCGCGATCTCGACTTGGCCGAGATCACCGTGAAACTGCACGTCACCGCCATCCTGCGGGCGCTGGGCGTGGAAAACCGCACCCAGGCCGCCATCCTGGCCGCCAAGATCGGGCTGTAGTTTCTTCTGGCCGGATGCCCAGGGCGATGCCCGCGTTTAGCGCGGGCATTTTTATGGCCTGTCGTCTCAAGGGTGTGGATGTTCGTGGCGGACGATGCTTTTGGGGGCACCGTTTCGATTTCACCACCAAGCACACCAAGGGCACCAAGAGGATGTGCCAGGAGGCAGGGGAGCGCCCCGCAACGACCGTCTTCGTGTCCTTGGTGCCGTTGGCGGTAAAAAACGTGGACAACGGCAAGGTGTCTGAAAAACCCGAAGACTGTCATCTGTGGGGAGGTGACCGATTTGGCCCTGCGGGGCGGACCATTTGGCACTAGGTTAAACCCGCGCGGCGCAAGGCGTTGACGCGGTTTAACGGTGCGGGAGGCATTTGGCCCCGAACGGCCAAAAATGGTCCTGTGGGTGCGCGATTTGGCTCCGAACGGTCAGGAAGTCGCCATGGAATGGCGAGCCGGAAATGCTAGGAATTCTGCGGCAGTCGGGATGTTGCTTAGGCGCATGAGCGCGCTGAATGCGTCCGGGTGGAATTACTTCAACCGTTCATGCTGTCCGAACGCTATCCCACCCCGAATGTTAGCCGGAAGGCGGCGGAAATGCTGGCAAAGACGAGGAGAGTTGCCGTTCCAGTCGGGTGCGACCGCCGAAACTTGGGGCGATTGGTGACTTGCCGGATTTTCCCTAAGCCAGTGGGAATTCTTATCGTTATCGCCGAATATTCTTTTGAGGCGAGGCATCACGAAAGAGAGCGCCTAGTATTAATGGGTGCGTTCCGGACGAAAAAAGGGCGTCAGGTGGTCACTAACGCCCTTAACGCTCCGACGCCCCAAGTAATGGCTAAGGATCATCCCGACAGCACGAAGGGCCTCCGCCGCTTCGGCAACCGAGGGAATGGGGGCGCCGTTGGGGAGGTAGCGGTGAAGGAGGTCTAGGGCCTCGCGGACGGTCGCAGGGGTCTCACTCCTCACCACGCGCATGCGCGCCCGCTCCGGCGCGGTGGACCAGTCCTATTGGCTGCCACACATTGCTGGGGTGGCGCGCCAAGTTTTGACGGAAACCACCAAGCGGTGGCCCGAACAACTCGCCGGTGGCGTGGCGTTCCGCTCCCAGGTAGCGACCAGCGGGGCACCCACGCCCGCCCTCGACTATTCATCGACCGGGAGCAGGTGAACGGTTCCGACTGGTCGAAGGCATCTGATTTCGCCGTTCTTGAGGTGGCCCGCACCGACGCTGTCGCGCCCGCTGGCGCCCGTGCAGTCCGAACTTTTTGCGACGACCCGAGCCAAGCCCGTCACAGCCCCGCCTTCTGCCTGCGGACCATAGCCAGCGGGCGTTAGAGCCGAGGACGCTCAAGTATTCGTAGTAACGGCGGTTGGGGCCAAATCCACCGCCCAGCGGGGCCAAATCGCCCGCGCCGCTATATCATCCCGAGCAAGGCGAGGGGGCTTATCCTGGCAGGTCTTTGCCAATGTTGACACGGTGTGCCAGGCGGGGATCCCTCGTCGCGTGCTCCTCGGGACGACACAGGGGAAAGCTGAACCGAACAGCCATGGGCCAAGCCCGGCCATGACGGCGTTGGAAGACGTCCCGGTGGTCTCTCCGGGAGATGAAGACCCCTCAAAAGGCAGAAGGCGCCTCGTTTTCACGAGACGCCTTCCACGCGGTTTCCCGGAAGGGGCTTTCTGTCAGCAGCGGTGCTACGACAGCAGCTTGTTCCACCAGCCCTTGCGCGCCGGGCGGGCCGGGGCGGGGGCTTCCTCGACCGCCGCCTCTGCCGGAGCCTGCGGGCTCGTTGGCGGCCGGCGCGGCTTCCACAGCCGGTTCGGCTTCGGCCGGCTGCGCCTCCACCGGAGTGGCTTCGGCCACCACCTCCACCGGCGCGGCTTTCTTGGTTCGCGAACGGGCGCGCGGTTTGGGCTCGGCCGCCGATTCGGCGGCAGCCTCGCCCTCGGCCGGGGCTTCGGCGGGGGCCTTCTTGGCCCGCGACGCGCGCGGCTTGGGCTCGGCCTTGGCCTTGGTCTTGGGTTCGGACGCCTTCTTGGCGGCGGCGCGGCGCTTGGGCTTGGCCGGCTCGGCTTCAACCCCGGCAACCGGCGCCTCGGCAGCCGGCGTTTCGGCGGCGACCACCTCGGCTTCCGCCTGCACGGCCGCGGGAGCCTCGGCCTCGGCAACAACCTTGCGGGCCGGGCGACGGCGGCGCGGCTTTTCCTCGGCGACGGGCTCGGCCTCCACCACCACGGGGGCGGCATCCGGTTCGGCCTTGCGGGCGGCTTCCGCCTCGGCGGCGGCCTCGGCGCGTTCGAACACATCGGCGACGGCGTCCGGGTTGGAGATCAGATCGCCGCCAGGGACCGCAGGCAGCGGCTGGGCGGCAATCTCCGTCGTCTCGCCATTCTCGCCGGCCTCGCCGTTTTCACGGCTGCGACGACGGCGGCGGCCACCGCGACGGCCGCGACGGCGCTTGCGGCGTTCGCCGTTGGCGTCCAGTTCGCCTTCACCGTTGCCTTCAGCTTCGTCCTCGCCGTCCTCGCCCTCGGGCTCGTCCCCTTCGGGCTCTTCGCCTTCGGCGGCCTCGGCGCCCTCGTCGGTTTCGCCGGTGGCCAGATCCAGCTGGGACGGCTGCTCACCCGGACGGCGCTTGCGGCGGCGGCGGCGGCGGCGCTTGCGGTTCTCGCCGGCCTCGCCCTCGCTCTCGCCCTCGGCCGTTTCGGCCTGGGTTTGCTCGGCCTCGGCCTCGGCAGCCTCTTCGTCCTCGTCCTCGTCCTCCTCCTCGACGGCGGCGGGCGGCGGTACCTCGAAAGCGGCCGGGCGGACCTCGTCGGGCCGGTTCTCGGCCTTGACCCGCTCCATGCGCAGGTTCGGCGGGATCAGGCTGTCATCGCCCTGCAGGAAGACTCGGAACTCGTAGCGTGCCTCGATGTCGGCCAGGGCGTCGCGCTTCTGGTTGAGGATGTAGAGCGCAATCTGCGCGGGCACGTAGACGGTGACCTCGGCCGAGCGGCGGCGGATGCCCTCCTCCTCGATGGCGCGCAGCACGTGCATGGCGGCCGATTCCACCGAGCGCACCAGGCCCGTGCCGCCGCAATGGGGGCAGGGGGTGAAGGTGGTTTCCTGCAAGCTGGGGCGCAGGCGCTGGCGCGACAGCTCCAGCAGGCCGAAGGCGCTGATCTTGCCCACCTGGATGCGGGCACGGTCGTCCTTCAGCGCTTCCTTGAGGCGGCGCTCGACGGCGTGGTTGTTGCGGCTCTCCTCCATATCGATGAAGTCGATGACGATGAGGCCGGCAAGGTCGCGCAGGCGCAACTGGCGGGCCACTTCCTCGGCCGCCTCCAGGTTGGTCTTGAGCGCCGTCTCCTCGATATGGCGCTCCTTGGTGGCGCGGCCCGAGTTGACGTCGATGGCGACCAGCGCCTCGGTCTGGCTGATGACGATGTAGCCGCCGGAACGCAGCTGGACCACCGGCGAATGCATGGCGTCCAGCTGGGTTTCCACCTGATAGCGGTGGAACATGGGCATGGCCGGGTCCCTGTAGGGCTGGACCTTCTTGGCATGGCTGGGGGTCAGCATGCGCATGTAGTCCTTGGCCAGGCGGTAACCCTCTTCGCCGTCCACCAGCACTTCGTCGATGTCGCGGGTGTAGAGGTCGCGGATCGAACGCTTGATCAGGCTGGCCTCTTCATAGGTCAGCGCCGGCGCGGTGGATTCCAGCGTCAGCTCGCGCACGCTGTCCCAGGCGCGCAGCAGGTATTCGTAATCGCGCTTGATCTCGGTCTTGGAGCGCTCCGAACCGGCGGTGCGCACGATGACCGCCATGCCCTCGGGGCAGTTCAGTTCCTGGGCGATGGACTTGAGGCGGCGGCGGTCGACGGCGTTGACAATCTTGCGCGACACCCCGCCGCCACGGGCGGTGTTGGGCATCAGCACGCAATAGCGGCCGGCCAGGGACAGATAGGTGGTCAGCGCGGCGCCCTTGTTGCCGCGCTCCTCCTTGACGACCTGGACCAGCATGATCTGCCGGCGCTTGATCACTTCCTGGATCTTGTAGTTGCGCAGCAGGCGGGCGCGGCGACGCTCCAGTTCCTGCTCGCTGGCGTCGTCGCCGCCGACGGTTTCCACCGAAATCGGCTTGGCCACCTGCTCGGGTCCGCCCTCGGACGCGTCTGCGGCCTCGGCGCCTTCGCCCTCGGTCGTTTCGGCAGCCGCTTCGGGGGCGGGGACGTCGTGGTCGGAATCGCCGTTGCCCTCGCTCACCGCCGCCTTCTGGGCGGCCAGCAGGGCTTGGCGGTCGGCCACCGGAATCTGGAAATAGTCGGGATGAATTTCGCTGAAGGCGAGGAAACCGTGACGGTTCCCGCCGTAATCGACGAAGGCTGCCTGGAGCGACGGCTCCACGCGCACCACCTTGGCCAGATAGATGTTGCCCTTGAGCTGCTTCTTAGTGCTGGTTTCGACGTCCAGTTCTTCCAGACGGGTCCCATTCACCACGACGACCCGGGTCTCCTCCGGGTGCGTGGCGTCGATAAGCATGCGCTTGACCATTAAGTCCTAATCTCCGTGGCGCCGCCCGCGACACCGCCGGCAGGGCGAAGCCCGGCCAATCATTGGCGACACACGCAGGGCGGGGATGTGCGAAAGCGAAGCCGGCGGCGCCTGCGGGCGATTCCTCGAAGAAGCATGAGAAAACGGGCATTCGGCGGGAACCTGTCACGGGCATCACGCCCGGCCTCGAAAAAAGTCAGTGACGGAGGAACGCTTCTCCAGCCGCATGGCGCCCTGTTTCCCTGCGGCAGCGCCGATCGGCAAGCGGCCATCGACGCGAGGGGGCGGCGCCATCATCCCGGCAAGCGGGACGCCTGGGTCGGCGAACCTATGGTCCGACAAGATAGCCATAGCCGAAAGTTTCGACAATCATCTTGTTGTGCCCAGGCGGATTAGCCGCTGTGGCGCGGCCTAGCCCATTCGCCAGAGCGGAAGAGTCTGTTGAATCAATGCCTTTTGAGTTGAGATTGAACCGCCGTCTGCGGTATAGCTGTTAACGGTCGCTCAAAGTCTCCGTGCGACAATGGATAAATGGTGGTTCGGGTGTCTCGGCGCTTTTCCGTCCTGACGATCGTCGTGGTGATAGCGTGCCTGCTGGCGCCGCTGGGCGCATGGGCGCGCGCCACCGCCACCGGTTCGCGCCTGGGCTCCCATCCGGACGGGGTTACCCGCCTGGTGATCGACCTGTCCGACGCCATCGACTTCAGCACCGCCCTCTATGCCGATCCCTATCGGGTGGTAATCAACACTCCCCCCATGGGCTGGGCGCCGGAAGCCGGGTTGAAGCGCGCCTTCGGCTCCGTCTCGGCCTTGCGCTTCGACGAGGACGGCCTGGGCGGGCGGATCATGATCGACCTGAAGGACCCCGCCACGGTCAAGTCCGCCTTCGTCATCCCGCCGCGCGACGGCCAGGGCTGGCGTTTCGTCATGGACTTGCAATCCACCACCCGGGCCGCCTTCCTGGCCGCCGCCATGCCGGTGCGCGTTGCCGCCAAGGCCGAGCCGCGCGACGAGGCCAAGCCGGTCGCGCGGGTCGATAGCCCCCGCGCCGAAATTCCCCGCATCGGCGTGCCCGAGCCGCGGCCGGTGGCCGAAGCGCCGGCGCCCGCCATGGCCGCCGCCGAACCGGCGCCCGTGCCCGAAGCGCCCCGCAACATCGTCATCACGTCACCCGAGGCCGCCCCGCCGCCGGCGCCAAAACCTGCCGCCGCGCCGCTGCTCCAGCCCGAACCGCGTCCGCAATCCAGGATCGCCAAGTCCTCGCCGGTGATGTCGGCGCCGGTGCCGCCGCCGCTGGAACGCCCGGCCGCCGCGCCGGTTCAGTCCACCGTACAGGCCGCCGTCCAGCCGGTATCCGTGCCCGCTGTGGCGGCGCCGTCGCCCGAACCGGCGGTGGTGACCCCTGCTGTGGTGACCCCCGCCGTAGTGACCAAGGTGTCGGCGCCGGTTCCCGCGCCGCTGCCGGAACCGGCCGAACCCAAGGGGCTGCCGGCCGACGGCAAGCCGGTGGTGGTCATCGACCCCGGCCATGGCGGCGTTGATCCGGGCGCCATCGGCGTGTCCGGCATCTACGAGAAGTACATCACCCTGGCGGTGGCCCGCGAACTCAAGGCGGCGCTGGAGAAGAACGGGCGCTACAAGGTCTATCTGACCCGCGACCGCGATATCTTCATCCGCCTGCGCGACCGCATCGCCATCGCGCGGCAGTACAATGCCGACCTGTTCATCTCGCTGCATGCCGACTCGGTGGCCAATCCGCAGCTCAAGGGGCTGTCAGTCTACACCTTGTCGCAGAACGCCTCGGATTCCGAGGCGCAGGCGTTGGCGGATAAGGAGAACAAGGCCGACCTGATCGCCGGCATCGACCTCTCCCACGAATCCGCCGACGTGGCCAATATTCTGATCGACCTGGCCCAGCGCGAAACCATGAACCGCTCGGCCGGGTTTGCCGGAGGGGTGGTGGATGAGGTGGGCCGCGAGGCCAACCTGCTGGGCAACACCCATCGCTTCGCCGGCTTCGCCGTGCTCAAGGCGCCCGACGTTCCCTCGGTGCTGATCGAAATGGGCTACCTGTCCAACGAGGCCGAGGAACGCAATTTGCGCCAGCCCGAGCACCGGGTGAAGCTGGCCAAGAGCATCAGCCGCGCCGTGGACCGTTTTTTCCTCCAGGGACAGAAGGCGCGCCGTCCCTGAGCCCCTAGTGGCGCTTCCGTTCGGCCGCTTGAGGCGGGCGAGATCGTTCCTTCGGCCGCTTGACGCGGCCAGGCCAACGGGGGTACCACCGCCCCACCGGCCATCAGCCGAATTGGACCCATGCTCCGCTTCATTGCCCTTCTTTTCAGCGTCGTCTTCCTGCTCGCGGTCACTGCGGCGGGCGGCGCGGTCTACGTGTTCTGGCATTACGGCCGGGGGCTGCCCGACTATCACCAGCTGGCCCATTACGAGCCGCCCATCACCACCCGCGTCTATGGCGGCGATGGCCGCTTGGTGGCCGAGTATGCGGTGGAGAAGCGCGCCTTCGTGCCGCTGGGCGCCATTCCCGCCCGCGTCAAGGATGCCTTCCTGTCGGCCGAGGACAAGGGCTTCTACGAGCATGCCGGCGTCGACCCGTGGGGCATCGCCCGCGCCGTCATCATCAACCTGCGCAACAAGGGCATGGGGGCTGACCGCCGTCCGGTGGGCGCGTCCACCATCACCCAGCAGGTGGCGAAGAACTTCCTGCTGACCAACGAGGTCTCCATCGAGCGCAAGGTCAAGGAGGCCATCCTGGCCTTCCGCATCGAGCGGGCCTTCACCAAGGACCACATCCTCGAGCTGTACCTCAACGAAATCTACCTGGGCATGGGCAATTACGGCGTGGCGGCGGCCGCGCTGAATTACTTCAACAAGGCGCTGGACGAGCTGACGGTGGCCGAGGCCGCCTATCTGGCCGCCCTGCCCAAGGCCCCCAACAACTATCACCCGGTCCGCCACTACCAGGCCGCCAAGGAGCGCCGGGACTGGGTCATCGGCCGTCTGTACGAGGACGGCAAGATCAGCCGCGCCGAATACGAGCAGGCGGTGGCCGAGCCCCTGACCATCCGCAAGCGCGACGACACCCAGATGATCGTCGGCGCCGACTATTTCGCCGAGGACATCCGCCGCGATTTGGTCGCCCGTTATGGCGAGGACGCCCTGTACAAGGGTGGCCTGGTGGTGCGCTCCACCGTGGATGCGGATTTGCAGGCCCACGCCTCCAAGGTGCTGCGTGAGGGTCTGATGGGCTATGACCGCCGCCACGGCTGGCGCGGCCCGGTCACCCGCATCCAGCCCGGCCAGGGCTGGCAGCAGCGTCTGGCGGCGGTGCCGTTCCCCAATGGCGGCGAGCCGTGGGAGCTGGCCATGGTGCTGTCGGTGTCCGACCAGGCCGCCGCCATCGGCCTGAACGGCGGCCGTACCGGCGTCATCCCGTGGAGCGAGATGAAGTGGGCCCGCCCGTGGCTGAAGGACCAGCATGTGGGCGCCATGCCCCGCAAGCCCGCCGAAGTGGTGCAGCCGGGCGACGTGGTGCTGGTGCAGGAAGTGGCCAAAGGCGAGGACGGCAAGGCCGTGGCCGGAGACTCCTACAGCCTGCGCCAGATTCCCAAGGTGGAAGGCGCCCTGGTCGCCATTGACCCCCACACCGGCCGCGTGCTCGCCATGGTGGGCGGCTGGTCTTATTCCAAGAGCCAGTTCAACCGTGCCACCCAGGCGCTGCGCCAGCCCGGCTCGTCGTTCAAGCCGTTCGTCTACCTGACCGCGCTGGAGAACGGCTACACCCCGTCCTCGCTGGTGCTGGACGCCCCCGTCGCCCTGCCGCAGGGCCCCGGCCTGCCGCTATGGCGGCCGAAGAACTATGGCGGCGATTTCCTCGGCCCGACCACGTTGCGCGTGGGCGTCGAGAAGTCGCGCAACCTGATGACCGTGCGCCTGGCCCAGGCGGTGGGCATGGAGAAGGTGTCCGACACCTCGCAGCGTTTCGGCATCTACGACAACCTGCCCAGGCAGCTGGCCATGTCGCTGGGCGCGGGCGAGACCACCGTGCTGCGCCTGACCGCCGCCTACGCCATGCTGGTCAACGGCGGCAAGAAGGTGACGCCCACGCTGGTGGACCGCATCCAGGACCGCCAGGGCCGCACCATCTTCGTGCACGACAAGCGTTTCTGCGACGGCTGCTGGCCGGTGCAGTTCGCCGACCAGGACATGCCGCGCCTGCCCGATATCCGCGAGCAGCTGGTGGACCCGGTTTCGGCCTATCAGATGGTGTCCATCATGGAAGGCGTGGTCCAGCGCGGCACCGGCCGCGCGGTGTCCTCGGTGGGCAAGCCGCTGGCGGGCAAGACCGGCACCTCCAACGACAGCCACGACGTCTGGTTCGTCGGCTTCTCGCCCGATCTGGTGGCCGGCGTGTTCGTTGGCTTCGACGATCCCGCCTCGCTGGGCGAGAAGGAGACCGGCGGCGGCATCTCGGCGCCCATCTTTCGCGACTTCATGGCCTACGCCCTGAAGGATATGCCGTCGACGCCGTTCCGCGTGCCGCCGGGAGTGCGTCTGGTGCGCGTCAACGCCGCCACCGGCCGTCCCGCCATGCCGGGCGAGCCCAAGGCGATCCTGGAGGCGTTCAAGTCCACCGACCACCTGCCCGACGACGATGAGCAGGTGCTGGATGGCGGCGACAGCGAGGGCTTCTCGTTCGCGCCGCTCAACGAGGACGGCGTCACCACGCCGGCCGCCCATGGGCTGGTCGCCCCGACCGAAACGCTGCCGCCGCCGGTGGCGCCGACGGCGGCACCCATGCCGGGCGGCCTGTACTGATGGGGAGGCGGGCCGGCACGCCTCGGGTGTTGCGATAATTCCGGCCTTCCCCTAAAACAGCCGTTCGCATTGGATCAGGAAAGGAACCGCCGTGCGCGCCGAGATCGAAGCGCTGGCCCAGGACGTGCGCAACTCCGTGGCCCTGCTCAAGCGTCACCTTAATTGGGATGAGGCGCTGATGCGCCTGGACGAGCTGAACGCGGCGTCCGAGGACCCCAATCTGTGGAACGACGCCGAAAAGGCGCAGAAGCTGATGCAGGAACGCACCCGGCTGGACACCATGGTCCAGGGCTGCCGCGTGCTGGAAGGCGAGATGGCCGAGCTGATCGAACTGATCGAGCCTGGCCGAGATGGAGGGTGACAGCGAGGTCGCCGCCGACGCCGAGGCCCAGCCTGCGCGGCTTGAAGGACCGTGCCGGCAAGATGGAGTTGGAGACGCTGCTGTCGGGTGAGGCGGATTCCAACGATTGCTACGTGGAAATCAATGCCGGCGCCGGCGGCACCGAGGCCCAGGACTGGGCCGAGATGCTGCAGCGCATGTATTTCCGCTGGGCCGAGCAGCACGGCTACAAGGTGGAACTGGTGGAAGAGACCGCCGGCGAAGCCGCCGGCATCAAGTCGGTGACCATGAAGGTGCTCGGCCACAACGCCTATGGCTGGCTGAAGACCGAGGCCGGGGTGCACCGCCTGGTGCGCATCTCGCCGTTCGACAGCAATGCCCGGCGCCAGACCAGCTTCGCCTCGGTGTGGGTCTATCCCCAGGTGGACGACACCATCGACATCCAGATCAACGAAGGCGACTGCCGCATCGACACCTACCGCGCCTCGGGCGCCGGTGGCCAGCACATCAACAAGACCGATTCGGCGGTGCGCATCACCCATATCCCCACCAATATCGTGGTGGCCTGCCAGACCGAGCGTTCGCAGCACCAGAACCGCGCCCGCGCCTGGGAAATGCTGCGCGCCCGCATGTACGAGGCCGAGCCTGCAGAAGCGCGAGGCCGCCGCCCAGGCTCTGGAGGACACCAAGACCGATATCGGCTGGGGCCACCAGATCCGTTCCTACGTGCTGCAGCCCTACCAGATGGTGAAGGACCTGCGCACCAACGTGGAGACGTCGGACACCCAGGGCGTGCTCAACGGCGACCTGGACCAGTTCATGGCGGCCTCGCTGGCCAGCCGCATCAAGGGCGCCGAGGAAAACGCGTAGACGTAAATTTGTCATCCCGAGCGCAGGCGAGGGATCCCGTTCTGGCCTGGCGGTGCCGGTTCTGAAGAGACGTGCCAGGAGGGGATCCCTCGTCGCGGCGTTCCTCGGGATGGCAATGACAAGAGCCGCAAAGGTTACCGAAGCGTCATTTGAATTCCCGGGGGCGGGACCTATATGGGTCCCGCCGTCTTCTTTTGCGCATAGGAACTCCGCATGAGGCACAAGCTGTTCGCCGTTCTCCTCAGCCTTCTGGTCGCCCTGTCCCTGGGCGCCGACGCCTGGGCCAGGGCGGGCAAGGGCTCCAGCATGGGGTCGCGCGGCTCGCGCACCTATGACCGTCCGGTCGAGCGCACCATCACTCCGCCGCCGCCCGCCCAGGCGCCGCGCCCCTCGGTGGAGCAGGCGCCGCTGGCCCCCTCGGGCGCCCAACCCATGTACAATCCCGGGGCGGTGCGGCAGCAGCCCGCGCCCGGCATGGCCGCCGCCGCCCCCATGGGGGCAGCGGCCCAGCCCGGCTTCTTCCAGCGCAACCCCATGATGGCCGGCGTGCTCGGCGGTCTGGCGGGCGCCGGCATCGGTTCCATGCTGTTCGGCCACTCGCCGGCCCTGGCCGCCGCCTCCGACGCAGCGCCGGGCGCCAGCGCCTTCGGCATGCTGCTGCAGGTGGCTCTGATCGGCGGCTTGGCCTGGCTGGCTTTCCGCCTGTTCCGTCGCCGCTCGGCCCAGGCCGAGCCGATGCCCAATGCCGGCTATCATCGCGAGATGCCGTCCTCGGTTCCCGCTTCGGCCCAGCCGGCCCCGGCTGACGGCGGCTTCGCCGCCACCGCGCAGCGCCGGGTGGAGAAGGAGTTCGAGCTTTCGGCCGCCGACCAGGACGCTTTCTCCGCCATCATCGCCGGTGTGCAGAAGGCGTGGTCGGAAGGCAACCCGGTGGCCCTGCGCCAGCTTGCCACGCCGGAAGTGGTGGGCTGGATGGGCGAGGACCTGTCGCGCGACCAGTCCCGCGGCGTCCGCAACGTGGTCGAGGGCGTTCAGCTGCTCAAGGGCGACATCACCGAGACCTGGCGCGATGCCGAGTTGGAATACGCCACCGCGGTGATCACCTTCTCGGCCAAGGACTACGTAGTCCGCGTCGAGGACGGCCAGGTGGTCGAGGGCGACGCCCAGCACCCGGTGGAAACCACCGAGGCCTGGACCTTCGTCCGCAGTCCCGGCGGCCGCTGGCTGCTGTCGGCCATCGAGCAGGTGTAAGTCGCTCAAACGAAAAGCCGCCGTTCCCATAAAGAACGGCGGCTTTTCCGTGTCTGGCGCTATTGCGCCGGGGTCGGAACCGGCTGCAAGGGCGGCAGCGGCGCCGCCCAGGTGCTGGCATAGCCGCACTGGAAAGCGGCCACGCTGGGGGTCAGGATGCCGCAGCGAAATGGGGTGAAGGCTTGGCCGATCAGGCCGGCGACGCCCAGGCCGGACTTGCCGCATTGCCGCTCGGCGATGGCGCGCACCTCTTCGGGCGAGGCGGCGGCGCTGTTGTAGCAGACGTAGCTGGCCGGCCCCTGGGCGGTATCGGGCACCAGCGGCCGGGGATCGGTCGAACAGCCGGCCAGCGCCAAGGCCGCGGCAGCCACCAGAAGCGTCCTCATGTGGGCATCCCCCTTGGGTGCGGATCGAAGCCCCTCAGGCCTAACCCTCGCGGCGGCGCTTGGCAAGCCCCTTGCGGTCAGGCCCCGCCGTCAGGACCGGGCGGCGAGCGCCTTGGCGGCGGCCGGGGCACCTGCGACGAAGGCCTCGATCAGCGCCGACACCGCCGCGTCCACGTCGATCTCCACCGAGGTCTGATAGACCCAGCGGCGCAGGCCCACATAGCCGATGGCTCCGTGCAGGCCGGCCGCCGTCTCGATCTCGTTCTCCGCCGGCGCGGCCGCCACATCCAGTCCGGCGGTGGCCCGCACCTCGCGCGCCAGCGGGATGAACAGGTGGTCGCGCAGGAAGGATAGGTAGCGGCTGGCGATGGCGCGGTCCTTCAGGCCGGCGAACATGAACAGGCGCACCCGTTCATAGGTGAAGTTCTCCAGCGTGTAGTGCCGGTAAAGCTCGTGCAGCCGGTCGCTCAGGGTCCGCGAGCGGTCGGCCAGCAAGTCTTCCCACTGGGCGTCCCAGCCGCCTTCGAACACTTCCTGGTAGACGCGCTCGATCAGCGCTTCCTTGTCGGGGAAATAGCGGTACAGCAGCGGCTGGGTGACGCCCAGGCGCTGGGCCAGGGCACGGGTCTGCCCCTCGAACCCCACCTCGGCGAAGAAGCGGATGGCCTCGTCCACGATCAGCCGCTCACGCTCGCGGCGCGGCAGCCGGCGGCGGATCTTTTCCTGTTCGGTCATTGTCGCCATGATGCCCAGATGCCTTGCGGACGCTTACAGAGTGAGTATGCACGGATAATTATCATGCCCTTGGTAGGGGGGCCAGGGGTAGCCGTACCGAATATGTATGTTTGCACTATCGGATTTCCCGTAAGGGAGGCGGATCAGGCGTAGCGGGCGATCAGTTTGGCCAGGGCCGGGCCGGTCAGCAGCACCAGGAACAGGCGCAGGGTTTGCGCCGCCATGACCAAGGGGATGTCGGCGTGGCTGCTGACCACGATGATGGCGACGGAATCGAGTCCGCCCGGCGAAGTGGCGAGATAGGCGCTCAGCGGGTCGATGTGCAGTTGCAGGGTCAGCACCCAGGCGGAGCCCGCGCACAACCCGATCAGCAGCAGGGTGGCGAGCATGAGCGCGGGCAGGGCGCGCAGGGCGTAAAGGAAGATGGCGCGGTTGAAGCCCAGCCCCACGTACCAGCCCAGCCCCACATAGGCCAGCCCCAGCAGCCAGGACGGCAGGGTGATGTCGAGCCAGCCGCCGCCGTGCAGGACGGTGCCCGCCACCAGGGGCACCATCATGGCCCCGGCCGGCACCTTGGCGCGCGTGCCCAGCCACGCGCCGATGGCCGCCACGGCCATGGTGGCGGCGAACGGCACCAACGGCGGCAGGGTCAGCAAATCGGCGGGGTGGGGCGCAGGGGCAGCGCTCCCCGGGCCGGCCAACAGGCGGGTGACCAGCGAGGCGCTGACCACCACGATGACCACCCGCAGGTACTGCATGAACGCCACCAGCCGGACGTCGGCGCCGAACTCGGCGGCCAGGGCCACCATGGCCGAGGCTCCGCCGGGCGACGAACCCCAGGCGGCGGTCGTGCCCGGCAGCACCTTCAGCTTGACCAGCACCCAACCCACCACCGCGCCGGCGGCGACGGTGGTGGCGACCACCGTCAGCAGCAGGGCCCAGTCCTCTATGATGGAAGCCAGGATCGACGGGGTGAAGGCGCGCGCCACCAGACAGCCGATCACCGCCTGCGCCGCCTGGAAGGTCCAGCGCGGCGTGCGCATTTCCCCCCGCCGACGGCCAGGGCGATGGCCGCCAGCATGGGGCCCAGCAGCAGGGCGGCGGGAAAGGCGGCCCATTCCAGCAGCGCGGACAGCAGGACGGACAAGGCCAACAGCCCCGCCCAGTGGAGGTGCGGGCGGCGGCGTGATGGGGGCGATTGCATGGAGATAGTCTACCCCACCGCCCTCGCGCCGCGCACCAGGGGGATTTCCCAGGTGGCCGTCAGGCCACCCGCCACGGCGGCTCCTCGCCGGCAAACACTGCCGCCAGGTTGGCGATGGTGTCCGCCCCCATGCGGTCCCGCGTCTCCGTGGTCGAAGTGCCGATATGGGGCAGCATGGTGACGTTGGGCAGGTCCAGGTAGCGCTTGTCGAAATGCGGCTCGCCGTCATAGACGTCCAGGCCGGCGGCGAACAGCTTGCCGCTGGAGAGCGCCGCGATCAGGTCGTCGTCCACCACCAGGTCGCCGCGGGCGGCATTGACCAGGATGGCGCCGTCGGGCAGCCAGGCGATGCTCTCGCGGTTGATCATGTGGCGGGTTTCCGGCGTGCTGGGTGTATGCAGGGTCAGTACCTGCGACACCCGGAACAGGCTCTCCAGGGTGGGATGGTAGGTGGCGCCGGCCTCCAGTTCGGGGCTCAGCCGGTGGCGCTGGTAGTAATGGATGGTCATGCCGAAGGCGCGGGCGCGATCGCCCACGGCGCGGCCGATGCGGCCCATGCCGACAATGCCCAGAACCTTGCCTTCCGGGTCGGTGCCCAGGTCCTTCCACGCCGTCCAGGCGCCCCAGCGGCCCTGGCGCAGGTCCCGCTCGAAGGCGGACAGGCGGCGGCAGGCCGCCAGCAGCAGCATGAACGCCAGGTCGGCGGTGGCGGTGCAGGTGGCTTCCGGGCAATAGCCGACGACAATGTTGCGCGCGCGCGCGGCATCCAGGTCGATGTGGTTGAAACCGACCGAATAGGTGGCGATCACCTTGACGCTGGCGGGCAGTGCGTTGATGGACTCGGCCGACAGGCGGTCGCCCAGGGTCACCAGCAGGCCGTCGGCCTGGTGGGCCTGGGCGCGGGCGACCAACTCCTCGGTCGTCAGGACCTTGTCCTCGGGATTGAACAGCGGCTCGAACCGCTCGGCCAGTTGCGCTTCGACGCGCGGGGGCAGGCGGCGGGCGATGACGACACGGGGTTTGCTGGACATTGTGCCCTCCTTTCGGTGGTAACACCAATTTTGCACCTGCAAAGGACGTTGGTAAACCTTTCGTTCGCCCGCCCTCCGTCCAGCTTTGCCCAGGGCTCTTACGGTGCCATGTGGGGGAACGAAGGGAGCCAGCCATGCTGCATCGCACGTTCGCGGCCTTGATTGCCGCGCTCTTCCTGGGGGGCGGCGCCCTGGCGGCCGAAATCCCCGACAAGCCCGAGGTGCTGCCGCGCACCAAACTATTCGATCCGTTGCTGGCTGACCCGCGTTGGCCGCATTTCTCGGCGGTGCTGCTGAATTACGGCGGTACCGACAACCTGGACACGGCGGGGGCGATGAGCGTCGGCGACGAATTCGCGCTGTATCAGGCGCCCGGCCTGGGCGGCGCCTGGGGCGTGGGCATCCAGGCGGCGGTGTTCGGCCTGTTCGACCTGGAGGCCGAGTCGAAGGACCTGATCAACGCCGATTACTGGGTGGGCATCCCGCTATCGTGGCGGTCCGGCCCCAATTCGGCAATCCTGCGCCTGTACCACCAATCGTCGCATCTGGGCGACGAGTTCCTGCTGCGCAGCGCCAGCAACCGCCGCTCGCGCATCAATCTCAGCTACGAGGTGGTCGATCTCAAGCTCTCACGCGAGTTCTACGCGCGCTCCGTGCGCGTCTATGGCGGCGGCGGGGTGCTGTTCGACCAGGAACCGTCGGACCTGAAGCGCGGCCTGCTGCAAGCGGGGCTCGAATTGCGCAGCCCCTGGACCTTCGCCGCCGATCTGCTGCGGCCGGTGGCGGCGGTGGATCTGCAAAGCACCGAGGAAAGCGACTGGAACGTCAACGTCTCCACCCGCGCCGGACTGGAACTGTCCAGCAGCGTGGATCGCGACTACGTAGTACAGCTGATGCTGGAATACTATCGCGGCCGCGACCCCAATGGGCAGTTTTTCATGCGCGAGGTGGAATACTACGGAATCGGCCTACATGCCTATTTCTGAGGCTGTTCCTCGTGCACCGCATGGCGCAGTTCCTGGCGGAACTCCGCCGTGTCCTGGTGGCCGTGGACCTGGATGGCGTGCTGGACGGCGGCTTCGATCAACTCGTCCTCGTTGTCGGCCGACAGCGCCACGGTGCATTGCGAGCCGGGAACCTCGCGGCAGTCGATGGTTTTGCGCGTCATGGGCAACCTCTGTGATGGATGGACGATTGCCACATGGTCGTAGGGGCGCGGCGGGACAATATCCCGCTGGACTCACACCCCGCTGCCGCTGGTCTCGTCGTCGCGCACGGGCGGGGTCACCAGCACCCGGTCGATGCGGCGGCCATCCATGTCCACCACCTCGAAACGCCAGCCCTGCCACATGAAGTGTTCGCCGATCTGGGGCAGGTGGGCCAACTGGGACAGGACGAAGCCGGCCAGGGTGTGGAAGTCGCCTTCCTCGCCCATGCCCTGCAGGTCCAGCAGGGATTCCGCCTCCTCGACGGCGATCATGCCGTCCAGCAGCCATGAGCCGTCCTCGCGCTTGACCGCCGCCGGCTCCTCGTCGATGCCGGCGGAGGGCAACTCGCCGGCCACCGCTTCCAGGAAGTCGGTCATGGTGACGATGCCTTCGAAGCCGCCGTACTCGTCCAGCACGGCCAGCATGGGGGCGCGGCTTTGCTTGAACATCTCCAGGATGCGCGGGGCGCGGATGCCCTCGTGCACCACCGGCAGGGGCACGACCGCCGCCATGGGGTCGAAGGGCTCGCCGGCCAGCAGGCGGTCGAGCACGCGGCGGGTATCCAGCACGCCGATCACGTCGTCCAGCGATCCGCGGGCGACGGGGAAGCGGGAGTGGGGCGCCTCGGCCATGCGCCGGCGCCAGCCTTCCACCGGCTCGTCGGCGTCCAGCCAGACCACGTCGGGACGCGGCGTCATGATCGAGCCCGCCGGCCGGTCGGCCAGCCGCATCACCCGGTCCAGCATCTCCTTTTCCGCCGGATCGAAGATGCCGGCCAGGGTGCCCTCGGCGATCATGGCGCGCACCTCGTCCTCGGTCACCTGCTTGGTGTCGTGGGGCTTCTGGCCCAGCAGGCGCAGCAGGCCGTTGGTGGACACCCGCAGCAGCGACACCACCGGGCCGCCGGCCACGGCGATGCGGCGCATCAGCGGCGCCACCCGCACGGCGATGGCCTCGGCATGATGCATGGCCAGCCGCTTGGGCACCAACTCGCCCACCACCAGCGAGAGGTAGGTGATGAGGCCGACCACCACGGTCATGGCGATCTCGTGCGCCCATTCGGCCAGGGCCGGTACCTGGGCGGCCAGCCATTCGGCCACATGGGCGCCCAGCGTGGCGCCGGAATAGGCGCCCGCGACGATGCCCACCAGGGTGATGCCGATCTGCACGGTGGAGAGCAGGCGCGACGGGTCCTGGATCATCTCCAGCGCCACCTTGGCGCCCCGGCTACCTTTATCGGCGCGGCGGCGCAACTCGCCGGGACGCGACGAAACCAGCGCCAGTTCGGACATGGCGAAAAAGCCGTTGATGAGAATCAGGGCGAGAACGACCAGGATCTCCGCCCACATATGCATTCCCCAAGGATTGACCCGCGTCCCCCAATGTAGCGTCGTTGGAGATCGCAGGCCAGAGGGCACAGGCCAAGGGCGCGGGCCGGGGGAGGCGGCGGAGACGGCTCCGCTCCGCCGTCATCGGCGTGTCCCCGTCAGCGCTTCCAGAGCGGCTTGCCCAGGTTCACGTCGTTTTCATCGGTCAACGCGCCTGCCGCCGCGCCGCCGGCACCGCCGATGGCCGCTCCGCCCAGGACGTTGCCGCCGGTCACGGCGGCCGTGCCGGCACCGACGCCGGCGCCGATGCCGCCGCCCGACAGGGCGCGGTCGGTGGTGGTGGAACCGCAGGCGGACAGCAGCGTGGCGGCGGAGAGAGCCAAAGCCAAGCTGGTACGGGTCATGGCATTTCCTTTCCCATGGCTGTGTGTCCTACCAACACGCGGTGCGGAGGAGGGGTTCCGATCGGGCCGCATTATTTGGTGGCAGCAATGCGCGCGATAGCAGGGCGGCGGAACAAGCCCGCAGGCGAGCGGTTAACGTGCCGTCACTACCTGCGAAATCGGAGGAATCCATGGCTCAAGAAGGCAGCAGCGGCGGTATCCAGGGTTCGGCCGCCAATGTCACCCACGCCCTCAAAGGCATCGACTTTCCCGCCTCGAAACAGGACATCATCAAGCACGCCCAGGGCAACAACGCCGACAAGACCGTGCTGGACGAGCTGAACAACCTGCCGGACGAGCAGTACAACAGCATGGCCGAAGTCATGAAGGGGTTCGGCCAAACCCGCTGACCGCAGGGCGGCCGGCGTAAGCCGGCCGTCTTCTTTGTTCCATTGGTTTTGTTCCACTGGCGGGCGAGGCTGTGCATGGCAGCCAGGTTGGATCGGCGTCACTTCCTCAAGGCGGCGACGGCCGGGGCTGCCCTGGCGGCGGCCGTGCCGGTGGCGGCGCAAGGCCGGCCCGAGGCCGCCACCGCCGCCCATCCGCCCCATGTTCCCACCGATGCGCCGCCCGACCGGGCGCGCCTGTTCCTGACCGACGACGAAGCCGCGTTCCTGACCGCCCTGATCGACGTGATGATTCCCGCCGACGAGGTTGGGCCAAGCGGCGCCGAGGCCGGCGTGGTCGCCTACATGGACGGCCAGCTTGCCGGCGCCTGGGGCAATGGCGCGCGCATGTACCTGGGCGGGCCGTGGGGCGAGGGGACGCCGCAACAGGGCTATCAACTGCCGCTGACTCCAGCCCAACTGGTCCGCGCGGCCATTCCCGAAATGGAAAAGGCGACGCGGGACGCCGGCGCCGCCAGCTTCGCCGAGATGCCGGCGGACAAGCGCAACGACTTCCTGGCCGGGGTGGAGGCGGGCGATATCGGCCTTGCGACCCTGCCGGGCCGGGTGATCATGTCCGTGCTCCAGTCCATGGTGGTGGAGGGCTATTTCGCCGATCCGGCCTATGGCGGCAACCGCGATATGGCGGCTTGGCGAATGATCGGCTTTCCTGGCGCGCGCGGCGCCTATGTGGACGATATCGAGGCCTCGCGCGGCAAGCCGTTCCAGACCGACCCGGTTTCCCTGGCCGACCTGCAATAGGCCGTTGCGGAGGCGATCATGGCGACCCGATTGAAGCCGGTGGACGTGGTGATCGTCGGCATGGGCTGGACCGGGGCGATCTTCGCCAAGGAACTGACCGATGCCGGCCTGACCGTGGTGGCGCTGGAGCGCGGCCGCCAGCGCAACACCGAGCCCGACTTCCAGCCCGGCCGCATCCATGACGAACTGGCCTATGCGGTGCGTCACCACCTGATGCAGGACCTCAGCCGCGAGACCATCACCTTCCGCAATTCCATGAAGGAGGTGGCGCTGCCCATGCGCCAGATGGGCTCGTTCCTGCTGGGCGACGGCGTCGGCGGCGGCGGCGTGCACTGGAACGGCCAGCACTGGCGTTTCCTGCCCAGCGACTTCCGCCTGCGCAGTCACGTCACCGAGCGCTACGGCGCCAACGCGGTGGCGGCCGACCTGACCATCCAGGACTGGCCGGTGCGCTATGACGAGTTGGAGCCCCATTACGACCGGTTCGAGCAGATTTGCGGCACCTCGGGCAAGGCCGGCAACTTGAACGGCCGGATCGTCGAAGGCGGCAATCCGTTCGAGGGGCCGCGGTCGCGCGAATACCCGACGCCGCCGCAGAAATCCAGCCAGGCCATGCTGATGTTCGCCAAGGCCTCGGCGGAACTGGGCTTCCATCCCTTCATCCAGCCCTCGTCCAACCTGTCGCAGCCCTATACCAACCCCTATGGCGTTGCCATGGGGGCCTGCCTGTATTGCGGCTTCTGCGAACGTTTCGGCTGCGAGGTCAACGCCAAGGCCAGCCCGCAGGCCTCGGTGCTGCCGGCCCTGGCCGGCCAGTCCAAGTTCGAGCCTGCGCACGCGCGCCCAGGTGCTGAGGGTCAATCTGGATTCCGCCAGGACCCGCGCCACCGGGGTGGTCTACGCCGATGCGGTGGGGCGCGAGTTCGAGCAGCCGGCCGAGATGGTGGTGCTGGCCGCCTACGGCATGAACAACGTCCACCTGATGTTGATCTCGGGCATCGGCGAGCCCTACGACCCGGCCGGCGGGCGCGGCGTGGTGGGCAGGAACTACGCCTATCAGGTCATGTCCAGCGTCAACCTGTTCTTCGAGAACCAGGTGTTCAACCCCTTCATGGGCTCGGGCGGCCTGGGCGAGGTGATCGACGATTTCAACGGCGACAATTTCGACCATTCCGGCCTGGGTTTCATCAGCGGCGGCTACATCATCGCCGGCCAGACCGGGGCGCGGCCGATCCAGAATCACCCGGTTCCCGACGGCACCCCCAAATGGGGAGGCCAATGGAAGCGGGCGGTGGCGCAGTGGTACAACCGCTCCATGGCCATCGGCACGCACGGCTCCGTCATGAGCCACCGCGCCAACTACCTGGACCTGGATCCTACCTACAAGGATGCCTGGGGCCGGCCGCTGCTGCGGCTCACTTTCGACCACCACGACAACGACCTGCGCCTGTCCAACCACCTGACCGGCGTGGCCGAGAAGATCGGGCGCTCCATGAATCCCACCCATGTGAGCGTCAACCGGCCGCAGCATCCCTATTCCATCGTGCCGTACCAGACCTCCCACAATACCGGCGGCGCCATCATGGGCGACGACCCGCGCACCAGCGCGGTGAACCGCTACCTGCAATCCTGGGACGTGCCCAACGTCTTCGTGCTGGGCGCCTCGGCCTTCCCGCAGAACGCCGGCTACAACCCCACCGGCACGGTGGGCGCCCTGACCTATTGGTCGGTGGAGGCCATCAAGCGCGACTACCTGAAGAATCCCGGCCCGCTGGTGCAGGCGCAGGCGCAGGCGGATAGAAAGTGATTTTTCGCCCGACGATTGCGAGCGCTTTCGTCCTATGAGAGCTTGGCGCGAGGAGGAGCGGCTGGGAGAGTGGCATGTCGGCTGTGGCGGAAGGGGTGTATGGCGACGAGCGTGTCGTCTATGGTCGATGCCGTGGCCCGGTGGCGGCTGCGCTGACGAACTTGTTCCTGTTGATCTGCGGTGCAGGGATGCTGGCATTGGCGGCATTCCTGGTCGGCAGGGGTTTTCGAGCCTATGGCGATGCGCTGGACATTCTGATTGCCGTTTGTGTCCTGGTTGTCTTGACTTCGCTTGTATACATCACCCGCTCCGGCACCAAGGTGGGATACGCCCTGGTGGTCGCGGGGCCGGCCATCAAGGTGGCGCTGAAAGATCATGGGCTGCCCGTGACCCAGCCTTACGCCACCATCGGCGCTTTCACGCTGATCTACGCGCTGGTCTACGTTCTGGTCTCCGCCATCGCCAACTTGCGCCGGTGCGTTGGTGTCGAGGTGGCGGTGGGCCCCAAAGGCGTATACATCCGGCGGGTGTCTGACAGATGGATCCCGTGGTCCTATGTGGACAAGGTCGAGGAATTCTCCCGCTTCGGCCAGCCGGCTTTCCGGCTGTTCCTCAACAGCCGCGTCGGACTGCGCTGCAAGTTCCTGTGGTTCATCTCGGAACGGCACCCCACCATCTCTACGCGGGCGGTCGCCATTTCCCCAATGGTGCTGCGTGAGGCTTTGCATTCGCGCGGCCGGAACTTCATCCCCTGACCCTCACATCTCCATCTTGATCTCCACCTCGCCGTGGCGGCGCAGGACGTTGACGCCCACCGAATGGGGGTGGCGGTTGAGGATGATGTCCACCGAGGCGTCGCCCACCGTCAGGTTGCAGACCTCCACGCGGTCGAGGAAATCGGGCAGGGCCGGGCGGTGGAACAGGATGACCGGCGGCTGGGCAGTCATCTGCAACCCCAGCACCGCTTCCAGCAGCAGGAAGGCCGAACCGGCGGCCCAGGCCTGGGGGATGCAGGCCACCGGATAGAGGGTGGGGCCCTGGCCGGCTTGGCGGGGGAAGCCGCAGAACAGTTCGGGCAGGCGGTTGAGGTCCACCGCCAGGGCGGCGTCGAACATGCCGGCCAGGATCTTCTGGGCGCGGTCGGCCATGCCGTAGCGGGCCAGTCCGGCGGCGCACAGGGCGTTGTCGTGGGGCCAGATGCTGCCGTTGTGGTAGCTCATGGGATTGTAGCGCCGCTCGGTTTCGGCCAGGGTGCGCACGCCCCAGCCCGAGAACAGGTCCGGTCCCATCAGCAGATCGGCCACCGCCCGCGCCCGCTTGTGCGGGACGATGCCGCAATAGAGCAGGTGGCCGGGATTGGAGCTTTGCACCCGGCACGGCCGCTTGGCGCCGTCGAGGGCCAGGGCGTAGGTGCCCAGACCGTCGTCCCAGAAGGCGGCGTCGAACGCCTCGCGCAGGGTGAAGGCCTGTCGGCGCAGCGCGTGCGCATGCTCGCTCATGCCCAGCGCCTCCGCCATGGCGGAGGCGCCCAGCTTGGCGGCGTAGACATAGCCCTGCACCTCGCACAGCGCGATGGGCCCGTCGGCCAGGGCGCCGTCGGCATGCATGACCGAATCCTCGGAATCCTTCCAGCCCTGGTTGGTCAGGCCTTGCGGGCGCTTGCGGGCATATTCCACGAAGCCGTCGCCGTCCTCGTCGCCGTGGCGGTCGATCCATTCCAGCGCCCGCTGCACATGCGGCCACAGCCATTCCAGGCAGGTACGGTCGCCGGTGCGGCGCCAATAGGCGGCGGCCAGCATGATGAACAGCGGCGTCGAATCGGCGCTGCCGTAATAGCAGCCATAGGGCACCTCGCCCAGATTGGCCATTTCGCCCTCGCGCCACTCGTGCAGGATCTTGCCGGGTTCGGCGTCCTGCACCGGACTCGGGCGGTCGGCCTGGTTGGCCGCCAGGGTCGCCAGCACGCCCCTGGCCATGCCGGGTTCGAGCCACAGGCATTCCAGCGCGGTGATAATGCCGTCACGCCCGAAGACGGTGGAGAACCACGGCACGCCGGCATAGGGGTAGGGGCCGTCGGGGGTTTCCGTCTCCAGCATGCGCAGGTCGGCGGTGGAGCGGTCGAGCCAATGATTGAACTGCTCGTTCGAGGTGGTGATGGTGGTGCGCCGGCCACCCAGCTTGGCCACCAGATTCTCGCGGTTGCGCAGGAAGCGCTCGGCCGAGGGATGGTCGTTCTGTTCGTCGCAGAACGACGCCGTGTGGTACAGCTCGAACGCTTCGTGCGGCTTGATGCGCGGGGTGAAGCGGGCATGGCCGGCCGACAGCTCGGCGGGGTGCTCGGAAAACTCCAGCCGGGTGCGGCGGGTGATGCCGTCGAGGCCTTCGTAGCACAGGGCCACCGCCGGTTCCTCCACGTCGGCCCACAGCCGGCCGCGCTTGCGCCGGGCGACGCCGCGCACCTCGAATACGTCGGCGAAATCGGCCTCGAACAGGAGGGTGATGTCGGTGTCCAGCTCCTGGTCGCCGTAATTGAACACCCGCGTCCGGCAGAACAGTCCGCCCCCATACAGGAACATGGAACGGAATACGTGGATGACGCCGCGCGGGATCACCCGCTCGCCGCCGACGGGAATGTCGGGGTTGGTCAGGTCCACCGCCACGAAGGCGTTGTGCTCGTGCACGGTGGAGGACAGCAGCAGCGGGCGCTGGTGGCCCAGGTGGAACTCATGGTGCGACAGCATGCGGGTGCCGCGATGGTAGATGCCCTGCTCGCCCGAGCCCACGCTGCCGGTGTCGCCGTAGCGGTCGAACACGGCGAAGGTGTCGCCGTCCTTCAGCGTCAACGTGCGCATGGCCACGCGCGGGGACGTGGCCAGCACATAGGCGTGCCCCTTGACCTTGATGATGTCGCTCATGGCGTTTCCCTAATCGCAAACCCTTAGCGCCGGGCGGCCGAGGGCGCCCAGCCGGCGATACACCGCCACGTAGTCGGCGGCCATGCGGGCGGCGGTGAAGCGCCGCTCGAAGGCGGCGCGGCAGCCGAAGCGGTCGAAGTCGGCACAGGCCTCGACCGCCTTCGCCGCCGCCTCGATGGAGGAAACGATGTAGCCGCTGACCCCGTTCTCGACGATTTCCGGCACCGAGCCGCACGGCCAGGCGATGGTGGGGGTGCCGCAGGCCATGGCCTCGATCATCACCACGCCGAAGGGTTCGGGCCAGTCGATGGGGAACAGGTGCGCCAGCGCACCGCCCAGGAAGGCGGCCTTGTCCGCCTCGCTGATTTCCCCCACCCATTCCACCAGGGGGTCGCTCAACAGCGGGCGCACCACCTGTTCGAAATAGGCTTGGTCCTGGGCATCGGCTTTGGCTGCCACCTTCAGCTTCAGGCCGGTGGCCCGCGCGATGGCGACGGCGCGGTCGAAGCGTTTCTCGTGCGAGAAGCGGCCGATGAAGGCAAGGTAGCCGCCCGGCCCGGTGGTGGCAGCCAGCAAGGTTTCGGGCAGGCCGTGATGGACGGTGGCGACCCAATGGACCCAGGGGATGGGGCGGCGCTGGGCCTGCGAGATGGACACCAGCGGAACGTCGTCGAATTCGCCGTACAATTCGGCCAAGCCGTGGATATTCTGGCGGCCGTGCAGGGTGGTCACCACCGGCACCTTGGAGCGGCGGGTCCAGGGATAGTGCAAAAGGTCGCCGTGGCAGTGGATGATGTCGAAGCGGTCCGCCATCTCCATCACCCGTTCCAACTGCAGCACGTGGTGCACCAGCCGGCTCTCGCAGGCCGGGTCCATCCTGAGGGCTCGCGGGCAGCACGGCACCAGCCGGGCCGAGGTGCGCGAATCGCCGCTGGCGAACAGCGTCACCTCGTGGCCCATGGCCACCAGTTCCTCGGTCAGGTACGACACCACCCGTTCGGTCCCGCCGTAAAGCAGGGGAGGGACCGCCTCGATCAAGGGTGCCACCTGGGCTATCCGCATGGCCGGTCCTTTCCTGCTGAGTGCGACGAATGGTGAGGTGGGGGCGCATGGGGAGGGGGGGCAATTAGGCTTCGGTGGCAGGCAACCGGCAGGCATGCTGGGTGTTGCCGTTGTCGGCGGGACTGGCCGGGGCGGGATCAGCCGGCCCTTGATTCCCGGTCCCGCCGTTTGCATAATGTTCATGAAGGAGCGGTGCCCATCCTGGGGCCGCCCCGTTTGACGCCCGACCGTTTCGGTGGGCCCTGTCAATTCGCTCGGAGGAGGATTTGACGATGCGTATGTCTGCGGCTCTGCCCGTCATCGGCCAAGATGGCGGCCTCGCCAAGTATCTCGGTGAAATTCGCACCTTCCCGGTCCTCGAAGCCGAGGAGGAGTTCATGCTGGCCAAGCGCTGGGTTGACTATCAGGACACCCAGGCCGCCCACAAGCTGGTGACCAGCCATCTGCGCCTGGTGGCCAAGATCGCCATGGGCTACCGCCACTACGGCCTTCCCATGGCCGACCTCATTTCCGAGGGCAACGTGGGCCTGATGCGTGCGGTCAAGAAGTTCGATCCCGACAAGGGCTTCCGGCTGTCCACCTATGCCATGTGGTGGATCAAGGCCTCGCTCAACGAGTTCGTGCTGAACTCGTGGTCGCTGGTCAAGATCGGCACCCTGGCCGCCCAGAAGAAGCTGTTCTTCAATCTGCGCCGCATCAAGGCCAGGCTGAACCTGATGGACGCCGGCGACCTGGCGCCCGAGGCGGTGTCCACCATCGCCCGCGAACTCGATGTGGACGAATCCGACGTGGTGTCCATGAACCGGCGCATGGCCGGCCGCGATGCCTCGCTCAACGTCCCCCTGGGCGAAAGCGGCACCGAGGCGGTGACCCTGCTGCCGGACGAGGCCGACGACCAGGAAACCACCTATGCCAAGCGCGAGGAGCTGAAGCAGGGGCGTAGCCTGATCGCCCGCGCCCTCGACACCCTGACCGAGCGCGAGCGCGAGATTTTCGTCGAGCGCCGCCTCAAGGACGATCCGGTGACCTTGGAGGAACTGGGCACCCGCTACGGCGTCAGCCGCGAGCGCATCCGCCAGATCGAGGTCAAGGCCTTCGACAAGGTGCGCGAGATCGTCCAGGCCGGCTTCGCCGCCCCCAAGGCCTTGCCCGCCGTCTGAGGCGCCCCCTCGGGGCGCCTCACCCTCAGCCCGGCCGCAGCATGTCGATGAAGGCGCGCAGGCCCGGATGCACCTGCCGGCGGCTGGGGTAATACAGGTAGAAGCCGGAAAAGACCGGGCACCAATCCGCCAGCACGCGCACCAGCCGGCCGCTCTCCAGGTGGGGGGCGGCGTCCTGCTCGAACAGGAAGGCCAGTCCGGCGCCGTCCAACGTGGCCTGCAGCACGAGGTGGTTGTCGTTGGTGGCCAGCGGGCCGTCCACCGGCACGACGCGGGCCTCGCCGTCCTTCTCGAACTCCCACCGGTAATAGCCGCCGGTGGAGAAGCGCCAGCGGATGCAGGTATGGCTGGTCAGGTCCTCGGGCTTCTCGGGGATGCCGCGTTCGGCGAGATAGGCGGGAGCCCCCACCACGGCAAAGCGCTGGCCGGGGCCCAGCGGCACCGCGATCATGTCCTTGGGGATGGATTCGTTGAAGCGCACGCCGGCATCGAAACCCCCGGCCACCACGTCCACCAGACTGTCCTCGGCGATGATTTCCAGGCGCATGCGCGGATAGGCCCGCAGATAGGCGGCCACCATCGGGGCGATGACGAAGTGGGCCGCCCCGCGCGGCACGTTGAGCCGCAAGGTCCCCGACGGCGTGTCGCGGGTGGCGTTGATCTCCTCCAGTCCCTCGTAGACGTCGCGGAACGCCGGCTCCAGCCGGGCCAGCAACTGCTCGCCGGCCTGGGTGGGGACCACGCTGCGGGTGGTGCGGTTGAGCAGGCGCACCCCCAGCCGTTCCTCCAGGCCACGAATGGCGTGGCTGACCGCCGAGGCGGTGACGCCCAGCTGGGTGGCGGCACCGCGGAAGCTGCGCAGGCGCGCCACCACCAGGAAAGTGCCGAGATCGGCCAGATCGGCGCGGGTCGGGTCCATTGATGATCATCGCTCAATAGTTCGTATTTTAGGCGCCAGCTTATCATGACAATCCACCGGCCATACACTCCTGCCCATGCCAATCAAGGAGGATCGAGCATGATCAAGGCCCATGGTTACGCCGCCGCCAACCCCACCGCGCCGCTGGCGCCTTTCACCTTCGAGCGCCGCGACCCCGGTCCCCACGACATCCAGATGGAGATCCTCTATTGCGGGGTGTGCCATTCGGACCTGCATCAAATCCATGACGATTGGGGCGGCAGCATCTATCCCATGGTTCCGGGACACGAGATCATCGGCCGGGTGGTGGCGGTGGGTACCCACGTGAAGACGTTCAAGGTGGGCGACATCGCCGGTGTGGGCTGCATGGTGGATTCCTGCCAGCATTGCGACCCCTGCCAGCACGGGCTGGAGCAGTATTGCGAGGAAGGCGCGACCTGGACCTATAACGGCCGCGAGCGCGACACCGGCGCGCCCACCCATGGCGGCTATTCCGACGTGCTGGTGGTCAAGGAGAGCTTCGCCGTCAAGGTGCCGCCGTCGCTGGACCTGAAGGCGGCGGCGCCGCTGCTGTGCGCCGGCATCACCACCTATTCGCCGCTGAAGCATTGGCAGGTCGGCCCCGGCATGACCGTCGGCGTGGTGGGCCTGGGCGGGCTTGGGCACATGGGGGTGAAATTCGCCCATGCCATGGGTGCCAGGGTGGTCATGATCACCACCTCGGCGGCCAAAGGGGCCGACGCCACCAAGATCGGCGCCGACGAGGTGCTGGTGTCCACCGATCCCGAGGCCATGGCCCGCTACAAGGGCAAGCTGGACTTCATCCTCAACACCGTGCCGGTGGGGCACGACGCCAACCCCTACATGTCCCTGCTCAAGCTGGACGGCACCATGGTGGTGGTGGGCCTGCTCACCGGCCTGGAGCCGCCGCTGAACGGTGCCAGCCTGATCTTCGGCCGCAAGAGCATCGCCGGCTCGGGCATCGGCGGCATCGCCGAGACCCAGGAGATGTTCGACTTCTGCGCCGAGCACGGCATCACCTGCGAGGTGGAGGTCATCCCCATCCAGTCCATCAACCAGGCCTATGAGCGGCTGGTGAGGAACGACGTGCGCTACCGCTTCGTCATCGACATGGCCTCGCTGAAGGCGGGCTGAGCGGGCCGCCGCAAAAGGAAAGCCCCGCGAGCCGTCGGCTCGCGGGGCTTTTCCGTGCAAGCGGGTCAGCCTGCCAGCTTGACCGCCGCCGCCAGCGCGGCGGCGGCCATGGCCAGCAGCATGGCGGCAAGCATCTGGCGCCGCCGGCCGGGAACGACGTTGTCGTTGGCCGGGGGCGGAAGCCGTCGGGGCGGCGCCGGCTGGCGCCGCCCTTCCGGTTGGGACCGTTTGGACCCGTTCCTAGGCACGCTTGTTCAGCGGGACGAAGGGACGGTGCGCCTCGCCCACATACAGCTGGCGCGGACGGCCGATCTTCTGATCGGTATCGGTCAGCATCTCGTTCCACTGGGCGATCCAGCCCACGGTGCGCGCCAGCGCGAACAGGCTGGTGAACATCTGGGTGGGGATGCCCATGGCGCGGAAGATGATGCCCGAATAGAAGTCCACGTTGGGGAACAGCTTGCGCTGGACGAAGTAATCGTCCTCCAGCGCGATGCGCTCCAGCTCCATGGCCAGCTTCAGCAGCGGCTCGTCCTGCACGCCCAGCTCTTCCAGGACCTCGTGACAGGTCTTCTGCATGATCTTGGCGCGCGGGTCGTAGTTCTTGTACACGCGGTGGCCGAAGCCCATCAGGCGGAACGGATCGTCCTTGTCCTTGGCCTTCTTGATGTACTCGGGGATGCGGTCCACCGAGCCGATCTCGTTCAGCATCTGCAGCACGGCCTCGTTGGCGCCGCCATGGGCGGGGCCCCACAGCGAGGCGATGCCGGCGGCGATGCAGGCGAACGGGTTGGCGCCCGACGAACCGGCCAGGCGGACGGTCGAGGTGGATGCGTTCTGCTCGTGGTCGGCGTGCAGGATCAGGATGCGGTCCATGGCCTTGGCCAGGACCGGGCTGACCTTGTACTGCTCGCACGGCGTGGCGAACATCAGGTGCAGGAAGTTCTCGGCGTAGGTCAGGTTGTTCTGCGGGTACATGAAGGGCTGGCCCTGCATGTACTTGTACGCCCAGCCGGTGACGGTCGGCATCTTGGCGATCAGGCGGTAGCTGGCGATCATGCGCTGGTGCGGATCGTCGATGTCGATGGAATCGTGGTAGAACGCCGCCATGGCGCCGACCACGCCGCACATCACCGCCATGGGGTGCGAGTCGCGGCGGAAGCCGCGGAAGAAGAAGGACATCTGCTCATTCAGCATGGAATGGCGGATGATGTCCTTTTCGAACTTGGCCTTCTGCTCGGGGTTCGGCAGCTCGCCCTTGAGGATCAGGTAGGCGACTTCCAGGAATTCGCAGTTCTCGGCCAGGTCGGCGATGGCATAGCCGCGGTGCAGCAGCACGCCCTCGTCGCCGTCGATGTAGGTGATGGCGGACTTGCACGAACCGGTCGAGGTGTAGCCCGGATCGTAGGTGAAGATGTCCTGCTCGGCATAGAGCTTGCGGATATCCATCACCTTGGGGCCCACGGTTCCGGAAAGCAGCGGCATCTCGGTTTGTTTGCCGGTGCTGTTATTGATAAGGGTGACAGTTTCCTTCGTTGTCATTGCTGCTTTCCCCGTGTCTCGTTGGTTGGTTGGTTGATTGCCGTGCCCGGGGGCCAAGCCCCGGCGTTTTCCGTCAGGAAAGTCCTTTCCCTGCGATGTCCTCGATGCGGGCCATGGCCTCGGCGCGCCCCAGCACCTCCATCACCTCGAAGATGGGGGGCGACACCGACGAACCGGTCAGAGCCGCCCGCAGGGGCTGCGCCACCTTGCCCAATTTCTGGCCGCGGCCTTCCGCGAAGACGCGGGCGGCCTCCTCCAGAACCTGCTTCGTCCATTCGGCGCCGGTCACCGAACGGGCGTATTCCAGCAGCAGGGCGCGCGCCTCGCCGTCGTCCAGTGCCTTGGCCGCCTTTTCGTCCAGCGCCAGCGGGCGCGGGCGCACGTAGAACAGGGCGGATTCGGCCAGCTCGACCAGGGTCTTGGCGCGTTCCTTCAGTCCGTTCATGCCGGCCAGCAGGCGGCGCTTGCCTTCGGCATCCACCGTCCTGCCGGCCTTGGCCTCCAGCTGCGGCAGGATCAGTTCGACCAGGCGGGCGTTGTCGGCCTGGCGCAGGTAGTGGCCGTTCAGGTTGGTCAGCTTGGTCATGTCGAAGCGCGACGGCGAGCGGCCGACGCTCGCCAGATCGAACCATTCGACCGCCTGCTCGGTGGAGATGATTTCGTCGTCGCCATGGCCCCAGCCCAGGCGCAGCAGGTAGTTGCGCATGGCCTCGGGCAGGAAGCCCATGTCGCGGTAGGCCTCGGCGCCGAGCGCGCCGTGGCGCTTGGACAGCTTGGCGCCGTCGGGGCCGTGGATCAGCGGGATGTGGGCGAATTGCGGCACGTCCCAGCCGCACGCCTTGTACAGCTGGTACTGACGGAAGGCGTTGGTGAGATGGTCGTCGCCGCGGATGACGTGGGTGATGCCCATGTCGTGGTCGTCCACCACTACCGACAGCATGTAGGTGGGCGTGCCGTCGGCGCGCAGCAACACCATGTCGTCCAATTGCGCGTTGGCGACGCGCACCTCGCCCTGGACCAGGTCGGTGATCACGGTGTCGCCGTCCTGGGGCGCCTTCAGGCGCACCACGCCGGGCACGCCGGCCGGGGCCTCGGACGGGTCGCGGCCGCGCCAGATGCCGGGATAGCGCATGGGCTTGCCCTCGGCGCGCTGCTGCTCGCGGATCTTTTCCAGCTCTTCGGGGGTGCAATAGCAGTAATAGGCCTTGCCCTCGGCCACCAGCCGGCGGGCCACCTCGGCGTGGCGGTCCATGCGGGCGAACTGGAACACGGCCTCGCCGTCCCAATCCAGGCCCAGCCACTTGATGCCGTCGAAAATGGCGTCGACCGCCTGTTGGGTCGAGCGGGCGCGGTCGGTGTCCTCGATACGCAGCAGGAAGGTGCCGCCGTAGTGACGGGCGAACAGCCAATTGAACAGCGCGGTGCGCGCGCCGCCAATGTGGAGGAAGCCGGTCGGAGAAGGAGCAAAACGAGTGACCACCGACATGATAGGTTCCAAGACTCCTTGCGCCATGAGTGGCGGGCCGGCCTTCTGTAGCATATCTTCGCCCGGATGACAGCCCGGTGATGGGAGGGATGGCGATTTTCCTGCCCGATAGGATAGGCGGCACCCTGATCCAAAGGCTAGGGGCGTTTGCGACTGCAAGCAATCCGCTTTCCGTCATGGCCGAGCGGGAACGTTGGCCTTTATGGTCGCCGGTTTTCCTCGCCCTGGGCATCGCCCTTTACTTCGCCGCACGTTCCGAGCCGCCGCTGTGGATGGGATTCGCCGCCCTGGCCGCTGCAGGCTCCGTCGCCTGGGCGGTGCGGAAGCGCATGGCGGCGCTGGCGGCGGTGTTGCCGCTGGCGCTGATGGCGGCGGGGTTTCTGGCGGCGGAACTGCGCGCGGCCATGGTGGCGGCGCCGGTGCTGGAGCGGCCCAGCGGCCTGGTCCGCGTCGAAGGCCGCATCGAGGAGGTGGAGCCGCTGGCCGGCGGCGGCCAGCGCGTCACCCTGGACGAGGTGGCGGTGGACCTGGACGGCGCCCGGCCCCAGCGGGTTCGCCTGAGGCTGAAGGGCGAGGACGCGCTGCCGGTGGGCAGCCGCATGGCGGTCACCGCCCTGCTGATGCCGCCGCCCCAGCCGGCGGCGCCTGGCGCCTTCGACTTCGCCCGCCATGCCTGGTTCGCCGGCCTGGGCGCGATCGGCACCGCCCAGGGCGAACCGCAAATCCGGCCGGCGGACGAGGCGGATGGGGCCGGGATCATGCTGGGGCTGAACGAGCCTGCGCCGCCGGATCACCCGGCGCATCCTCGACGTCCTGCCCGCCGACGGCACCGGAGCGGTGGCCGCCGCCCTGGTGACCGGCGAGACCGGCGCCATTCCCCGGCCGGTGATGGACGATTACCGCGATTCCGGCCTGGCCCACATCCTCTCCATCTCGGGCCTACACATGAGCATGGCCGCCGGGCTGGTGTTCTTCGTGGTGCGCGGCGGGCTGGCGCTGATTCCGGCGGTGGCGCTGCGCCACCCCATCAAGAAATGGGCGGCGGCGGTGGCCCTGCTGGCCACCTTCTTCTACATGCTGCTGGCCGGTGCGCCGGTGCCGGCCCAGCGCTCGTTCCTGATGACCGGCATCGTCCTGGTGGCGGTGCTGCTGGACCGGGCGGCCCTGTCCATGCGGCTGGTGGCCTGGGCGGCGGTCGTGGTGCTGCTGCTGGCGCCCGAGGCGTTGGTGGGCCCCAGCTTCCAGATGTCCTTCGCCGCCGTGGCCGCCCTGGTGGCCGCCTACGAGGGGCTGGCGCCGCGCCTGGCCGGCTGGCGGGCCGAGCATCCCGGCCTGCCGGCGGCAGCCGGCCTCTATCTGGCCGGGGTGGTGCTGTCAACCCTGGTTGCCGGTGGCGCCACCGCCGTCTATGGCGCCTACCACTTCAACCGCTTCGCCGTGTGGTCGGTGGTGGCCAACGCCCTGGCGGTGCCGCTGTCGGGCATCGCCATGCCGTTCGCCGCCTTGGGCCTGCTGCTCATGCCGCTGGGCCTGGACGCGCTGGCCTGGGTGCCCATGGGCTGGTGTGTGGCCGCCGTCAACCGGGTTGCCAATATGGTCGCCCACTGGCCCGCCGCCGCCGTCACCCTGCCGGTGCTGCCGCTGTGGGGCATGGCGGCGTTCAGCCTGGGCGGCTGCTGGCTGCTGCTGTGGCGCCGTCCGTGGCGGCTGTGGGGAGTGCTGCCCATGCTGGTGGGGCTGTCCGGCATGGCGTTGGACCGGCCGCCCGACATTCTGGTGGACAGCCGCGGCTATTCCATGGGCGTGCGCACCGCCGACGGGGCGCTGCTGGTCAACCGGGGCGGCCGCATCCTGCGCGAGACCTGGACCCGCCGCGCCGGCCCGGCCGCCGCCGAGCGCTGGCCCAGGCAGGGGCGCAGCAACGACGGCCGCCTGGCCTGCGACCCGCAAGGCTGCGTCTACCGGGTTGACGGCACCCTGGTGGCCCTGGTGCGGGAAGAAGGCGGGGTGGATGCCGCCTGCGCCACTGCCGCCGTGGTGGTCAGCGCCGTGCCCATCCGCCAGGCTTGCAAGGGGCCGGCGGTGGTGGTGGACCGCTTCGACCTGTGGCGCCGGGGCGCCCATGCCCTGTGGCTGAACCCGGGCGGCGCCCGCATCGAGACGGTGGCGGGCTGGCAGGGCGACCGCCCGTGGTCGCACAAGCCCCACCGCCGCAAGAAGCCGCCTGCGGTCGCGGTCACCGCCGCGCCCGAGGAACCCATGGTTGACACACCGACGGACGATCCTGATGATTGACGCACAATCCATTGTTCCGGCAATGGAAAATGCGTCTTGTTAATGTGAGCCATGACCGGCTGGATCCCTTGCGGCGCTCGGCATTTTTTTGGTTCTTGGCGGATTAGCGAGGACGGCACCTGTCGCCCTCCGTCATGCCCGTGCTTGACACGGGCATCCACGCGTTTCCGCCTCACCAGCTGTTTCCACGCAGGAATTTGCGGTGCCACGTGGATGCGCGGGTCAAGCCCGCGCATGACGAGCAACGGGCTCTCCAGAATTCCGTGAAGAACCATTTTTTCACCACCATGGGCACCAAGAACACCAAGACGGTCGTTGTGGGGCGGTCGTCTGCCTCCTGTGACACCCTCTTGGTGCCCTTGGTGGTGAAATCGAGGCCGTGTCCCTACAGGCACGGTGTCTGGCTTGTTGCTTCCGTCCTCTCGTCATGCGCGGACTTGATCCACGGGCGTCCGGCTAAGGATTGCGCCACGCACCCGGAATGCCCGGCTACCCTTGGCCTCACGGCCATCAGCCGTTCAAGAAACACAGATGAACACAGGCGCCTGACGTGAACACAGGCGCCTGACGGCGCACACAGATGAACACAGATAAGGAAAAACATATCCGTGTTTATCGGTGTTCATCTGTGTTCCATGGAACCGATGGTGCCGGAGCCCATCCAGGTTTGCTCAGCGCATCCACGTGGATCGCCGGGTCGCGCCGAACCGGGGCTATCCCCCACGCTGCTCGCGGCAATAGGCCCGGAACTGGCCGCGCAGGGTTTCGCCCGCATCGATCAGGTGGCCGCCGATCCAGGCAAGGGCGTCGGTAGGATAGGCGTCGTGGCGGGAAAAGCCGAAGACCTGGATGGTCTCGGCGATGGCCTGGACGGCGTTGATGGCCTCTTCCCAGGCAGTGGGGTCGAATGTACTGTGCGCGTCAGCCATGACCGAATGCTCCTCGTAGGGTCGGTTGTGGTCAGGCCGGGCGGGGTGTTCCTAGCACCCCGTTCGGCCGCTTATCATTGTATGCGAGGGGGCGGGGGGACGCAACCGCTGATCGATGCGGCGGCCACCGCCCGGGGATGGCGTGCCGGGGAACACATTTTTAATTTCACCACCAAGGGCACCAAGGGCACCAAGAGGCCTGCCGTGAAGCACGCGCTCTGCCTCCCGGCACACTGCCTTGGTCTCCTTGGTGGTGAAAATTCACGCTCGCCACAGACAATGCATCGAGTCGATTGAGGGATGGAGCCAACGAGCCAGACTTAGGGCTCGTTGCTCAGAACCGCTCCAGCCCCAGTCCCGCCATGTCAATGTCGGGCTGACGCCCCGAGACCAGATCGGCGACGGCCCGGCCCGAGCCGCAGGCCATGGTCCATCCCAGGGTGCCGTGGCCGGTGTTCAGGAACAGGTTGCGCAAGCGGGTGGCGCCCAGCAGCGGTACGCTGTCGGGGGTGACCGGGCGCAGGCCCGTCCACGCTTCCGCCTTGTCGTAATCGCCGGCCTGGGGGAACAGCGACTGGGCGTGGCGGCGGATCACCTGCCAGCGTTTCGGGTTCAGGCTGGTGTCGTAGCCGGTCATCTCGGCGGTGCCGGCGCAGCGCAGGCGGTTGCCCAGGCGCGAGAAGACGATCTTGTGCTCGTCGTCGGTGATGGAGACCGAGGGGGCGCGGCCCTCGGCGGCCGGCAGGGTGATGGAATAGCCCTTGGCCGGCACGATGGGCAGGCGCAGCCCCAGCGGGCGGGCCAGCAGCGGGCTGTAGCTGCCCGCCGCCAGCACGAAGGCATCCGCCGTCAACGGGCCGTTGTCGCTATCCGCGACGGCCACCCGTCCGCCGTCGGCGATCAGCGCGCGCACGGTGGTGCCGGTGCGGAAGGTGACGCCGCGCTCGGCGGCCAGGGCGGCCAGCCGTTCGGTGAACTTGTAGGCGTCGCCGCTTTCGTCGCCGGGGGTATAGATGCCGCCGGCCAGTTGATGGGACACCGGCGCCAGGGCGGGCTCGATGGCGACGCATTCGTCCGCCGCCTTGACCAGCCGGTCCAGCCCCCAGCTCTGCATCAGGCCGGCGGCGCCGCAGGCGTGCTCGAACTCGCGGGCGTCGCGGTAGACGTGCAGGATGCCCTCGGTGCGCTGGTCGTAGTCCAGCCCGGTTTCGGCGCGCAGCGCGCGCAGGCAGTCGCGGGAATAAAGGGCCACCCGCAGGGTGCGTTCCATGTTGAGCGCCACCCGCGACGGCGGGCAGTTGGCCAGGAAGCGCAGGCCCCAGGCCCACAGGGCGGGGTCCCAGCGCTGCCAGCGGAACAGCAGCGGCGCGTCCTCGCGCCCCAGCCATTTCAGCATCTTGGGCAGCACCGATGGGTTGGCCCAGGGCTCGGCATGGCAGGGCGAGACCTGGCCGCCATTGGCGAAGCTGGTTTCCAGGCCGGGGCCGGGCTGGCGGTCGACCACCGTCACCTCATGCCCGGCCTTGGCCAGATACCAGGCGGTGGCAGTGCCGACCACGCCGGCGCCGAGGACCAGCACCCTCACGACCAACCTCCTTCGAAAAGCAAGGATGATGGTCGTAGCGCAACCGCCGCCGCCCGGCAATCCCCCGTGATGGGCAAGGGTGGGGCGCTGGGAATGCGGGTTGAAATGCCGCCGCTCCGGCATACCCTGGAAGCGGCAGCAGTGGAGACGATCATGGGTCCCGAAGTGCTCTCGGTCGCCGAGATGTACCGTGCCGACGCGCTTGCCGTGGCCGGCGGCGTCACGGGCGAGCAGCTGATGGAGGCGGCGGGCCATGCCGTCGCCCGCGAGGTGCGGCGGCGCTTTCCGCCCTGCCGCGTCGCCATCCTGTGCGGCCCCGGCAACAACGGCGGCGACGGCTTCGTGGCGGCGCGCCTGCTGGAGCGCGCCGGCTATCCGGTGCGTCTGGCCCTGTTGGGGGATGTCGTCAACCTCAAGGGTGACGCCGCCCGCATGGCCGGGCGTTGGCGCGGCCGCGTCGAGCCGCTGACTCCCGCCGTGCTGGACGGTGCCGGCGTGGTGGTGGACGCCTTGTTCGGCGCCGGGCTGGCCCGCCCGCCGGGCGGCGCGGCGGCCGAGGTCATCGCCGAATTGGGGCTGCTGCTGCTGCCCGTCATCGCGGTTGACGTGCCCTCGGGGGTGGACGGTGACACCGGGGCCATCCTCGGCGATGCCCCCGACGCGGTGGCGACCGTCACCTTTTTCCGCAAGAAGCCGGGGCACCTGCTGCTGCCCGGCCGGCTGAAATGCGGCGAGGTGGTGGTGGCCGATATCGGCATTCCCGACACCGTGCTGGCCGAGGTGGAGCCGCCGGTGGCGGAGAACGCTCCCTCCCTCTGGGCGAAGGCTTTCCCCTGGCCGCGCGCCGACGGGCACAAATACGCCCGCGGCCACGTGGTGGTGGTGGGTGGCGCCGCCATGACCGGCGCTGCCCGGCTGGCGGCGCGGGCCGCCCGCCGGGTGGGGGCGGGGCTGGCGACCATCGCCGCGCCGCCCGAGGCGCTGGCGGTCTACCGGGCCGGCGATCCGGGCACCATCGTGGTGTCGCTCGACGATTATGCCGCGCTGCTGGGCGACCCGCGCAAGAACGCCGTGGTGCTGGGACCGGGCGGCGGCACCGGCGAGCCCATGCGCGCCCGCGTGCTGGCGGCGCTCAAGGCCGGCAAGGCGGCGGTGCTGGACGCCGACGCCCTGACCTCGTTCGCCGATGCTCCGCGCGAGCTGTTCAAGGCATTGTCGGCCAATGCGGTGCTCACCCCCCATGACGGCGAGTTCGCCCGCCTGTTCGGCAAGGCCGGGGGCAGCCGGCTGGAGCGGGCGCGTCAGGCGGCCGGCCGCGCCGGCGCGGTGGTGCTGCTGAAAGGGGCGGACACGGTCGTCGCCCATCCCGACGGCCGCGCCGTCATCAATGCCAACGCGCCGCCCTTCCTCGCCACCGCCGGCTCGGGCGACGTGCTGGCCGGGCTGATCGGCGGATTGCTGGCGGCGGGCATGGATGCCTTCGATGGCGCCGCCTGCGGCGTCTGGCTGCATGGCGCCGCCGCCGCTTCGGTGGGGCCGGGCCTGATCGCCGAGGATCTGGCCGATGCGCTGCCCCGGGTGTTGGCCCATCTTCATCCTTAGGCAGGGGGCTTTAGACAGGGGTTATCCTCCGTCGGATAACTTGCCCGGATTTGCGCGACCGGCGATTGTTGACCACATCCTTTGGAGAAGGCCTCATGGATGAAGGACGCGAGACAGCCAGCATGACCCAAGTCGTTGGTACCTCCCTCATGGCCCGTCTCAAGGGTTTGGCCAGGCTGTGGCGCGACGTCGCCAGCGCTGCCAAGGGCGGTGAGACCCTGAGTTTCGCGCCCGACCTGCCCGATGACGATCTGGAGCGCCTGCGCCGCCAGATGCTGGCCTGTCTGGAGGGCCGGGGCGGCGAGGTGTCGGCGCGGGCCCGCGCCGCCGCCCTGGGGCGCGAGTACCTGTCGCTGTCGGGCGACGGCCGCAAGCGCTTCCTCGGCCTGATGGCCGGCAGTTTCGGCCCCGACCGCGAGCGGGTGGACGGCGCCACCCAGACCCTGCTGGCCGCCGGCGACGACGACGGCGCCCGCATCAAGGCCGAGGCCGCCCTGCGCGCGGCGCTGGAGCCGCCCTACACCCGGCTGCTGACCCAGTTCAACGCCCTGCCCGAGGGGGTGAAGTTCCTCGTCGACCTGCGCTCCGAGCTGGTCGGCCTGACCCGCGACAATCCGGCCCTGGCGGCCATGGAGGCGACGCTGAAGGATCTGCTGTCGGCGTGGTTCGACGTGGGCTTCCTGGAACTGCATCGCATCACTTGGCATTCGTCGGCCTGCGTGCTGGAGAAGATCATGGCCTACGAGGCGGTGCACGCCATCCAGGGCTGGGGCGACCTCAAGAACCGGCTGGATTCCGACCGCCGCCTCTATGCCTTCTTCCACCCGCGCATGCCCGAGGAGCCGCTGATCTTCGTCGAGGTGGCGCTGGTCAAGGGCATCGCCGGCAACGTGCATGAATTGCTGGACCCGGCCGCGCCGGTGGGTGATCCCGAATCGGCCGACACCGCCATCTTCTATTCCATCAACAACGCTCAGCGCGGCCTGAACGGCATCAGCTTCGGCAACTTCCTGATCAAGCGGGTGGTGGAGGAGCCTGAGCCGCGAGTTCAAGAAACTCAGGACCTTCGCCACCCTGTCGCCCCTTCCCGGCTTCCGTCCCTGGCTGGCCGACAAGCTGGCGCGCGGCGAGCCCGGCCTGCTGACGCCGTCCGAGCATCGCCAGCTCACCCATCTGTCCAACGGCCAGGGCGCCAAGGGCAGCCTGAAGGCGCTGGTAGAGGACGCCGCCTGGGTCGATGACGCGCTGATCGCCGAAACCCTGCGCGCCCCGCTGACCCGGCTGGCCGCCCGCTATCTGGCGCAGGAGAAGAAGGGCAGGGACGGCGCCCGCGCGCTGGACCCGGTGGCCCATTTCCACCTGTCCAACGGTGCCCGCATCGAGCGACTGAACTGGCTGGCCGACACCAGCGCCAACGGCATGCGCCAGTCGCTGGGGCTGATGATCAACTATCTCTACAAGCTGGACGAGATCGAGGGCAATCACGAGGCCTATTCCGCCACCGGCAAGGTGGCGGTGTCGTCCGACATCAAGGCGCTGTTGAAGGTGTGAGGCATGGACGGCCTTCTCCCGCCCGGCGGGAGAAGGTGGCGCGGAACGCGCCGGATGAGGGGGCCGGGAACGAGGAGCTGCGCGGCTCCCTCACCCGGCCCTTCGGGCCACCCTCTCCCGTGAGACGGGAGAGGGGAAATAACGTCAACCCTGCCTGATTTCCCGCACGAACTTGTCCACCTGCGCGCTCAACACGGTGGAGTTCTGAGCCAGGCTGACGGCCGAGCCCAGCACCTCGCGGGCGGCGTTGCCGGTTTCGAAGGCGGCGGCCGAAACCCGTGCGATGGTGCCGGTGACTTCCTGGGTGCCCATGGCGGCCTGCTGGACGTTGCGGGCGATTTCCTGGGTGGCGGCGCCCTGTTCCTCCACCGCCGCGGCGATGCTGCCCGAGATGTCGTTGATCTGGCCGATGGTGGAGGCGATGCCGCCGATGGCGCCGACGGCGTCGCGGGTGGCGGCCTGCACCGCGCCGATCTGGGCGGCGATCTCGTCGGTGGCCTTGGCGGTCTGGTTGGCGAGGCTCTTCACCTCGTTGGCGACCACGGCGAACCCCTTGCCGGCGTCGCCGGCGCGCGCCGCCTCGATGGTGGCGTTGAGCGCCAGCAGGTTGGTCTGGCTGGCGATGTCGTTGATCAGCTTGACCACCTGGCCGATCTTGCCGGCGGCCTCCTGCAGGCTTTCCACCATGGCGTTGGTACGCTCGGCCTCCTCCATGGCGGACGAGGCGATGGCGGCGGATTGCGCCACCTGCCGGCTGATCTCGGCGATGGACGAGGACAGTTCCTCGGCGGCGGCGGCCACGGTCTGGATGTTGGTGGTGGCCTCCTCGGCGGCGGTGGCCACGGTGGTGGATTGCTGCGAGGTTTCCTCGGCATTGGCCGTCATGGTCCGCGCGCTGGCCTCCATCTGCTCGGCCGCGCCGGCCGGCTGGGCCACCACGCCCTGCACGTCGCGCTCGAAGGCGTCGGCCTTGGCGCCCAGTTCGCGGGCGATCAGGGCGGCGGTGTTGGTCTCGATGTAGACCGAGGTGGCCAGGTCCATGTCCAGATAGGCCGCCTTGTTCACCGCGGCGATGACCTGGGCCAGCTTCTCCGGCTTCTTGCGGTAGGCTTCGGCGGCCAGGGCGAACACCTTGTTCAGCACGAAGCAGTAGCCGGCGGTGTACCAGCGGGGCTCCAGCCCGACGCGCTGGTGGACCTTGCCGATCTCGGTGACGGTGGCGAAGTAGTGGTCGTCGAATTTGCCGGCGAAGACGCTATCCAGCCAATGCTTCTTCTGCATGGCGCGGGCATGGTCCATGCGGGCCGGCGCGGCGAACATGGCGGCGGTGGCCGGGGTGCGGCTCACGTGGCGGTAGAAGTCGTCGAGCAGGGCATCCACTTTCGGGGACAGTATTTCCCTGAACTCACGCAGCGTCCGGCAGGTTTCCTCGTCGATCTGAAGGAACGCCAAGCGTCCCGCGCGGTCCAAATCCATCGTGTCGTCCCCAGACTTCGGCATTGGCGAAAAGTAATATGATAGATCGGAAGGGGCGGTTCAACGCCTCAAACTTTGTGGGTAGGCATGATTTAACCGCGTTGACTTGGCCGTCTGTGCGTTACGTTTGGGTATATCCAAACGTATAGGATGTGCGTTGTCGATCCTATGAGAAATATCCTTAAAAGCAATACGGTTTATGGCTCTTGCCCCCGTTGCCGCCCATGTTGGGAAAAGGTCGCACAAGCCCTGTATCCGCGCGCGCGTCTATGGTATAGACCTCGGTTCCGGCGGGCCGGCCCCCCAGGTTTTCAGAAACCGCCCAGGTTTTTGAGGCCGAAGGTGTCGCGCACCTGCTCACGCGGGCGTGGTGGAACTGGTAGACACACTGGATTTAGGTTCCAGCGGCGCAAGCCATGGGGGTTCAAGTCCCTTCGCCCGCACCAGTCGCTTCAGCTGCGCCTGGGGGCAACCGCGACCGCCGGTATTCTTGCAACGAATTGATTCGATTGGCGAAAGACTGATGCAGGTAACCGAGATCAATGCTGATGGCCTGAAGCGCGAGTTCAAGGTCGTCATCCCCGCGGGGCAGCTTGAGGAGCGCACCGAGAACCGTCTGGCGGAAATCGCCCGCGAAGTGCGCCTGCCCGGATTCCGGCCCGGCAAGGTGCCCATGAAGATCGTGCGCCAGAAGTATGGCGCGTCCATCCTGGGCGAGGTGCTGGAAGCGGCCGTCAACGAGGGCACCGGCTCGGCGATCCAGGACAAGGGCCTGAAGCCGGCGCTGCAGCCCAAGGTCGAGATCACCTCGTACGCCGAGGGCAAGGACCTGGAATTCACCGTGGCGCTCGAGGTTCTGCCCGAGATCACCGCCATGGATTTCGCCACCATCTCGCTGGAGCGGGAAAAGGCCGGCGCGCCCGAGGACGAGGTCGCCGACACCCTGTCGCGCATCGCCGAGCGCCATGAGAGCACCGAGCCGGCCGAGCGCGCTGCCGCCGCCGGCGACGTGGTCGTCATCGACTTCGTCGGCAAGAAGGACGGAGTGGCCTTCCCGGGCGGCACCGCCCAGGGCTACTCGCTGAAGCTCGGCTCCAACACCTTCATCCCCGGCTTCGAGGACCAGCTGATCGGCAAGAAGGCCGGCGAGGCCGCGGTGGTCGACGTGACCTTCCCCGAGGCCTACGGCAACGAGGAACTGGCCGGCGCGCCCGCCCAGTTCGACGTCACCGTGCACGAGGTGCGCGCCGCCAAGCCGGCCGAGGTGGACGACGAGCTGGCCAAGAAGGTCGGCATGGACTCGCTTGATGCCCTCAAGCAGGCCATCAAGGACGAGATCGGCCGCGAACTGGACGGCATCGCCCGCACCAAGCTGAAGCGCGCCCTGCTGGACGTGCTGGCCGCCAACCACGACTTCCAGGTGCCCGAGGGCATGGTCGACCAGGAGTTCGAGGCCATCTGGAAGCAGGTGGAGCAGGACAAGCAGGCCGGCCGCCAGGATCCGTCGGATGCCGGCAAGGACGAGGACACCCTCAAGGCCGACTACCGCACCCTGGCCGAGCGCCGCGTGCGCCTGGGCCTGCTGCTGGCCGACGTCGGCCAGAAGAACCAGGTCACCGTCAATCAGGACGACCTGAACAAGGCGCTGATCGAGGAGGCCCGCCGCTTCCCCGGGCAGGAGCACCTGGTGTTCCAGTATTACAAGAACAACCAGGATGCCCTGAACGGCCTGCGCGCGCCCATCTTCGAGGACAAAGTCATCGACTTCATCCTCGAACTGGCCAAGGTCTCCGACAAGGAAGTGTCGGCCGCCGACCTGCGCAAGGACCCCGACGAGGCGGGCGAGGCCACGGCCGAGCCGGCCAAGCCGAAGAAGAAGGCAGCCGCCAAGAAGAAGGCCGAATCGGCCGAGTAAGCAGCTGGCAAGGACTGGCGGCCGTCCCGGCCGCCAGTCGCGCTTTCCGCCGGGCCACCCCGCCCTCTGGTCCGGCGCCTGCCCACCCCGGTCAGGGGCGCTTCTGAAATTCCCTGTTTGCGGAAAATTTCAAAAGCGCCACATTTGAGACCCAGGTGGTTCCCGATCCGGCCGCGCCCATGCGGCCGGGAATTCGGCCCACGAAGCCAACCGAAGTGCACTGATCCATTCCGGTGATCGGTGTGTCTCATCCGAATGGATCAGTGCACTGGGGACTGACGAGAAGGACGGACCATGCGAGAGAGAGATCCCATCGACCTCTACATGAACACCCTCGTGCCGATGGTGGTCGAGCAGACCAACCGGGGCGAGCGCGCCTATGACATCTATTCGCGCCTGTTGAAGGAGCGCATCATCTTCCTGACCGGCCAGGTCTACGACGAGGTCGCCAGCCTGATCTGCGCCCAGCTGCTGTTCCTGGAGTCGGAGAACCCCAACAAGGACATCGCCTTCTACATCAACTCGCCGGGCGGCGTGGTGACCTCGGGCCTGTCCATCTACGACACCATGCAGTACATCCGTCCGGCGGTGTCGACCGTGTGCCTGGGCCAGGCGGCCTCCATGGGCTCGCTGCTGCTGACCGCCGGCGAGAAGGGCAAGCGCTTCGCCCTGCCCAACGCCCGCGTCATGGTCCACCAGCCTTCCGGCGGCTTCCAGGGCCAGGCCACCGACATCGAGATCCACGCCCGCGAGATCCTTGCGCTACGGGCGCGGCTCAACAATATGTATGTCCAGCACACCGGCCAGCCGCTCGAGGTGATCGAGCAGGCCATGGAGCGCGACAAGTTCATGAGCGCCACCGACGCCAAGGAATTCGGCCTGATCGACGAGGTGGTGAGCAGCCGCCCGGTCAAGGAAGAAGGCACCGAGGTGTAAACCGGTCCGGCGGGGCGGCGACTGCCGCCGTTCCCGCCCGCCGCCGCCGGGGTTTCGGCTTCCTCGGATCGCCTCCGCCTCACCGCGTCGCTCGTCGTGCTGGTCAGCGCGGGCGGGGTGGCGCGGGGTGATTTTCATTGTCTGCCGCGCGGACGTGTGGCTAACATTGAATCCAATTTCCTGGCCGCTTACCAATGGAGTACCGATGACCAAGTCCACGAGCGGCGATTCCAAGAACACCCTTTACTGCTCGTTCTGCGGAAAGAGCCAGCATGAGGTGCGCAAGCTGATCGCCGGGCCGACGGTGTTCATCTGTGATGAATGCGTCGAGCTGTGCATGGACATCATCCGCGAGGAGCACAAGACCCATCTGGTCCGCTCGCGCGACGGTGTGCCGACCCCGAAGGACATCCGCGCCGTCCTCGATGATTACGTCATCGGCCAGGACCACGCCAAGAAGGTCCTGTCGGTCGCCGTGCACAACCACTACAAGCGTTTGCAGCATGGCGGCAAATCCAACGAAATCGAGATCGCCAAGTCCAACATCCTGCTGATCGGCCCCACCGGCTGCGGCAAGACCCTGCTGGCCCAGACCCTGGCCCGTATCCTGGACGTGCCGTTCACCATGGCCGACGCCACCACGCTGACCGAGGCCGGCTACGTGGGCGAGGATGTGGAGAACATCATCCTCAAGCTGCTGCAGGCGGCCGAGTACAATGTCGAGCGCGCCCAGCGCGGCATCGTCTACATCGACGAGGTCGACAAGATCAGCCGCAAGTCCGACAACCCGTCCATCACCCGCGACGTGTCGGGCGAGGGCGTGCAGCAGGCGCTGCTGAAGATCATGGAAGGCACCGTGGCCTCGGTGCCGCCCCAGGGCGGGCGCAAGCACCCGCAGCAGGAATTCCTGCAGGTGGACACCACCAACATCCTGTTCATCTGCGGCGGCGCCTTCGCCGGCCTGGAGAAGCTGATCGGCTCGCGCGGCAAGAACACCTCCATCGGCTTCGGCGCCGAGGTGCGCGGCCCGGACGAGCGCCGGACCGGCCAGATCCTGCGCGAGGTGGAGCCCGAGGACCTGCTGAAGTTCGGCCTGATCCCGGAATTCGTCGGCCGCCTGCCGGTGCTGGCGACCCTGGACGATTTGGACGTGGACGCCCTGGTGGAGATCCTGTCCAAGCCGAAGAACGCCCTGGTCAAGCAGTATCAGCGCCTGTTCGAGATGGAGGACACCCGCCTGTCCTTCCAGGAGGACGCGCTCAAGGCCATCTCCGAGAAGGCCATCCAGCGCAAGACCGGCGCCCGCGGCCTGCGCTCGATCATGGAAGGCATCCTGCTGGACACCATGTTCGAGCTGCCTACCTTGGACGGCGTCGAGGAAGTGGTGGTCAACAAGGAAGTGGTCGAGGGCCGGGCCCAGCCGCTCTACATCTACTCGGAACGTCGGGAGGATGTGGGCACCAGCGCTTGAGCGGCCCCAGGCAGAAAGGGTTCCGGCGCAAAGGTATTATGACCCCCGAGGGAGAAGCGGCCTAGCTCCGCTCTCTCTTGACGGGAGAGGGGAGACGCCTAGGTATATCCCTTAGGCACAGTTCTAGTATGGTGAAAAGCCGGCCACCCACCCCGTGGCCGCATACCTTTAAGAGGCAGCATGGCCGAAATCGCAAGTGGCGACGTCTTCCCCGTCCTTCCCCTCCGAGACATCGTCGTCTTCCCGCATATGATCGTTCCGCTGTTCGTGGGCCGCGAGAAGTCGGTCCGCGCGCTGGAAGACGTCATGCGCGAGGACAAGCAGATCCTCTTGGTGGCGCAGAAGAACGCGGCGCAGGATGATCCCACCACCGACGACATCTATTCCGTCGGAACCGTCTCCACGGTGCTGCAACTGCTGAAACTGCCCGACGGCACCGTCAAGGTGCTGGTCGAAGGCGGCCGCCGGGCCAAGATCACCGACTTCACCGACAACCCGGCCTTCTTCCAGGCGGTCGCCGAGGTCATGGAAGACCGCGAGGGCGAGACCCAGGAACTGGAGGCGCTGTCGCGCTCGGTGGTCAGCCAGTTCGAGCAGTACATCAAGCTCAACAAGAAAATCCCGCCCGAGGTGCTGGTCTCGGTCAATCAGATCGAGGATCCCGGCAAGCTGGCCGACACCGTCGCTTCGCACCTGTCGCTGAAGATCGCCGAAAAGCAGGAACTTCTGGAGATCGAGACCATCGCCGAGCGCCTGGAGCGCGTCTATTCCTACATGGAAGGCGAGATCGGCGTCCTGCAGGTCGAGAAGAAGATCCGCAACCGCGTCAAGCGGCAGATGGAGAAGACCCAGCGCGAGTACTATCTGAACGAGCAGTTGAAGGCCATTCAGAAGGAGCTGGGCGAAACCGAGGACGGCAAGGACGAAACCGCCGAACTGGAAGAGCGCATCCGCAAGACGCGCCTGTCCAAGGAAGCCAGCGAGAAGGCCATGGCCGAGCTGAAGAAGCTCAAGTCCATGAGCCCCATGTCGGCCGAGGCCACGGTGGTGCGCAACTACCTGGACTGGCTGCTGACCATTCCGTGGAAGAAGCGGACCCGGGTCAAGAAGGACGTCAAGCTGGCCGAGAAGATCCTCGACGCCGAGCATTACGGCCTGGAGAAGGTCAAGGAACGCATCATCGAGTACTTGGCGGTGCAGACCCGCACCGACAAGGTCAAGGGCCCCATCCTTTGCCTGGTGGGCCCGCCCGGCGTGGGCAAGACCAGCTTGGGCAAGTCCATGGCCACTGCCACCGGGCGCAATTTCGTGCGCATCTCGCTGGGCGGCGTGCGTGATGAGGCCGAAGTGCGCGGCCACCGCCGCACCTATATCGGCTCCATGCCCGGCAAGATCATCCAGGGGATGAAGAAGGCCAAGTCGTCCAATCCGCTGTTCCTGCTCGACGAGATCGACAAGCTGGGCGCGGATTGGCGCGGCGATCCCTCCTCGGCGCTGCTGGAGGTGCTGGACCCCGAACAGAACAGCACCTTCAACGACCATTACCTGGAGGTGGATTACGACCTGTCGGACGTGATGTTCGTCACCACCGCCAACACGTTGCGCATGCCCCAGCCGCTGCTGGACCGCATGGAGATCATCCGCCTGTCCGGCTACACCGAGGACGAGAAGGTGGAGATCGCCAAGCGCCACCTGCTCGACAAGGTGACCAAGGCCGCCGGCTTGGCCAAGGAAGAGATCAACATCACCGACGACGCCATCCGCGACCTCTGCCGGTATTACACCCGCGAGGCCGGCGTGCGTAACCTCGAGCGCGAACTGGCCAATCTGGCCCGCAAGGCGACCACCGAGATCGTCTCGAAGGGCAAGAAGAAGGTCACCATCAACGCCAAGAACCTGGAGAAGTACGCCGGCGTCCGCAAGTTCCGCTACGGCGAGGCGGAGCCTGGAGGACATGGTCGGTGCCGTCACCGGCCTGGCCTGGACCGAAGTGGGCGGCGAGCTGCTGACCATCGAAGCGGTGACCATGCCCGGCAAGGGCAATTTCAGCATCACCGGCAAGCTGGGCGACGTCATGCAGGAATCCGTGCAGGCCGCGCGCTCCTACGTGCGCTCGCGCTCGGTGTCCTTGGGCATCAAGCCGACGGTGTTCGAGAAGCGCGACATCCACGTCCACGTGCCCGAAGGCGCCACTCCCAAGGATGGTCCGTCGGCCGGTATCGCCATGTCCACCGCCATCGTCTCGGCGCTGACCGGCATCGCCGTGCGCAAGGAAGTGGCCATGACCGGCGAGGTCACCCTGCGCGGCCGGGTGCTGCCCATCGGCGGCCTCAAGGAAAAGCTGCTGGCGGCCTTGCGCGGCGGTCTCAAGACCGTTCTCATCCCCAAGGAGAACGAGAAGGATCTGGCCGAAATTCCGGAAAACGTGAAGAAGGGGCTGGAAATCGTCCCCGTCGCCACGGTGGACGAGGTGCTGTCTCGCGCCCTGACCCGCCTGCCGGTTCCCATCGAATGGGAAGAGCCGCAGGAGGCGGCGCCGAGCGTGGCCAAGGACGCGGAAGTGAGTGTCATCACTCACTAAACCCTCGGCCATAGATCGAAACGCCTAAAAGCGGCCGCCGGGAAAACCGGCGGCCGTTTTGCGTCTAGGCCGTTGCGGTGTGGTGCCTATGCACGACGGCTAGGTTGGAATTGCCTAAAAATGGCGGAATTCCAGGCTTTTGGGCCGATTCCACATTGACGCTCCCCGACCCCCGTTCTAGACTGCCGGCTATCGTTTGGGTAGTCGGCCGCGCCGGTTATGCCGGGCGGCTTCAAAAATAGGGGGCCATCAGGTGAACAAGAACGATCTCGTGACGGCGGTTGCCAATTCCTCCGGCCTGTCCAAGTCCGACGCCACCAAGGCAGTGGACGGCGTGTTCGACGCCATTACCGGCGCTTTGAAGTCTGGCGACGAAGTCCGCCTGGTCGGCTTCGGCACCTTCGCGGTGGCCGCGCGTGCCGCCTCGGAAGGCCGCAATCCGCGCACTGGCGAGAAGATCACCATCCCGGCGTCGAAGCAGCCGAAGTTCAAGGCTGGCAAGGGGCTGCGCGATTCGGTGCAGTAATCTTCGCCTATACGAAGGTTTGAAACGCCGGCGACTGGTTAGTCGCCGGCGTTTTTGTTTGCTCTCTTGCAACCGCCAATGTGTTGACCAAGAGGATGTTTTTTGTCGAACTCGGTATTCCGGGATTTCGTGTCGGGCGTTTGGCCGGCATGCAGACAAGGGGGGCGTCATGATTTTTCTCGACAACATGAAGATCGGCAAGAAGCTGTCATTGGGCTTTGCCGGGCTGGCCGTCCTCTTCATCCTGGGCGGCGTGTTCGCCATCGAGCGCCTGTCGGGCCTGTACCACGATACCACCGATATAGGCAGCAACTGGATGCCCAGCGTATCCGGCCTGGCCCGGATGGAAACCGAGATCGTCCAATACCAGTTGCTGACGTTTCGCCACCTCACTTTGGAGGACGAGGCGGAGATGGCGGCCACCGAGAAGCGAATGGCGGAAACGGCCGGTAAGATCACCGGACTGCGCGACGCCTATGCCAAGAATATCTCGTCGGAGGAGGAGCGCGCCATCCACGACCGTGTGGGAACCTTGCTGGCCCGCTACTATGCCGAGGCCGGCAAGGTGATGGAGCTGTCCAAGGCCCATGACAAAGCGGGGGCGGCCGCCCTGGCCGGGCAGGGGAGCCGCGAGTGGTTCTACAAGGTCCGGGAGGAGCTTCAGAAGGGCATCAGCCTGAACAACGCCGGGGCCGAATCCGCCGTGCACCATGCGCAAGGGGCCTTCGAATTGTCCCGTCTGCTGCTGTCGGCCGGCATCGTGGTGGTGGCGGCGCTCTCCTTCCTGGCGACGGTGCTGCTGCGCAAGACCATCGCCCTCCCTGTGGTCGCCATGACCGAAGCCATGCGCCGCTTGGCCGAGGGAGACAAGGGGGTGGAAATTCCGGCGCAGGGGCGGGGCGACGAGGTGGGCGGCATGGCCGCCGCCGTCCAGGTATTCAAGGAGAATGCCGTTCGCGCCGATCGGCTGGCCGCCGAACAACTGGCCGAACGGGAGAGCCGCGACGCCCGCGCCCGCACCATCGACCAACTGACTGGCGAGTTCGACCGGGCTGTGACCGGGGCCCTCGGCGTGGTCGCCAACGCGGCTGGCGACATGGAAAGCACCGCCCAGGCCATGAGCGCCAATGCCGAGCAGACCGCCCGCCAGGTGACCCTGGTGGTCGCCGCCACCGACGTGGCGAGCACCAGTGTCGAGACGGTGGCCACCGCCGCCGAGGAACTGGCGGCCTCCATCGGCGAGATCGGCCGCCAGGTCGAGCATTCCAGCCGCTTGTCCCAGGCGGCTTCGGAGGAGGCCAGCCGCACCAACGACACCGTCAAGGGCTTGGCCGAAAGCTCCGCCCGCATTGGCGACGTGGTCAGCCTGATCACCGATATCGCCAGTCAGACCAACCTGCTGGCGCTCAACGCCACCATCGAGGCGGCGCGGGCCGGTGAGGCCGGCAAGGGCTTTGCCGTGGTGGCCGGCGAGGTCAAGTCCCTGGCCAACCAGACCGCGCGGGCGACCGAGGAGATCAGCCAGCAGATCGGTGCGGTGCAGGGCGCCACCGGGCAGGCCGTCGCAGCCATCGGCGGCATCGTCCATCGCATCGAGGAAATCAACCAGATCGCCAGCGCCATCGCCGCCGCGGTGGAGCAGCAATCGGCGGCGACCGCCGAGATCGCCCGTAACGTCCAGCAGGCGGCCGGCGGCACCCACGAGGTGTCCACCAATATCGGTGGCGTCAACCAGGCGGCGGTGGAGACCGGTTCGGCCGCCCGCCAAGTGCTGTCCTCGGCGCAATCCCTGGCCCATGAGGCGGCCGGCCTGAAGAATCTGGTGGATCGCTTCCTTGCCGGCGTCCGCCAGGCCTGAACCATGACCCACTCGCTCCGGCCGGAGCGGGTGGGTCATTGCCTTTTGCCACCGGTGCCTTTATGAAGGGCGCGCGACATGGGGCGGTTAGCTCAGCTGGTAGAGCATCTCGTTTACACCGAGAGGGTCGGCGGTTCGAACCCGTCACCGCCCACCAAGTCCTTTTCCAAGGGTCATTGGGCGTAATTACGCCGCATCGCGGAATTTCCAGAAAGCCGTTCAGTGATTCTCAAGTCTCCGTCGTTGGAGGCTTTTGGCATGTCTTGGTTGATATTGGTTGAGCCTACCCGTTTCGATAGGTTCGTCGTGCATGCGCGCTTGCGGGTAGGGATCAATACCCCTGTGCGCCGAAGGCAGAATTTTCGCCGGATGCGGCAAAAATGCGGCCGAACGGGGCATGTCCGCTTGACAGTCTTCGGCCCCTGGATTACACCACCCCTACCCGCGCGGGTGGCCGCGGAGGGGGTGTAGCTCAGTCGGTTAGAGCGCCGGCCTGTCACGCCGGAGGTCGCGGGTTCGAGCCCCGTCACTCCCGCCATACCATCGGAATGGTGGTAGGTCGCGGTTGAGGCTTGTGTCTTCCAGGGAGGGGTTGCGCCCGTTTTCGTCCTTTGCCTTCTCCTTAAATCCGCTTGCGGCGGCGCCATGTTCACCATGGGGCATTCCGGGCGGTGGAGCGGGGCAGGGCGGCCGAACGGCGGCGAGGCTTCCCGGGTGGGCCGAAAACATTAGGGCAGGAACGATGGAAGCTTGGCTGCTCGAATATCTGCCGATCCTGATCTTCTTGGGGATTGCCGTCGCCGTCGCCGCCATCTGCATCGGCGCGTCCTGGCTGGTCGGCCATCAGAAGCCCGACCCCGAGAAGAACGCGGCTTACGAGTGCGGTTTCGAGGCGTTCGGTGACGCGCGCTCGAAGTTCGACGTGCGGTTCTACCTGGTCGCCATTCTCTTCATCATCTTCGACCTGGAAGTCGCCTTCCTGTTCCCGTGGGCCGTGGCCCTGGGCAAGATCGGCCTGTTCGGCTTCTGGTCCATGATGGTGTTCCTGGCCGTGCTGACCATCGGGTTCATTTACGAATGGCGAAAGGGAGCCTTGGAATGGGAGTGACCAATTCCGGACTGGTGACGCCCGCGCACGCTGCGCCGCTGCCCCAGGGCGAGACGCAGTCCCAGGTCCTGCAACTGGTCACCGACCAGATCCAGGACAAGGGCTTCGTCCTGGCCAGCGTGGACAAGCTGGTCAACTGGGCTCGCACCGGCAGCCTGTGGCCGATGACCTTCGGCTTGGCCTGCTGTGCGGTCGAGATGATGCATGCCGGCTGCTCGCGCTACGACCTGGACCGCTTCGGTATCGTGTTCCGCCCGTCGCCCCGCCAGTCCGACCTGATGATCGTGGCCGGCACGCTGACCAACAAGATGGCCCCGGCGTTGCGGCGCGTGTACGACCAGATGGCCGAGCCCCGCTACGTGCTGTCCATGGGCTCGTGCGCCAATGGCGGCGGCTACTACCACTATTCCTATTCGGTGGTGCGCGGTTGCGACCGCATCGTGCCCGTGGACGTCTACGTCCCCGGCTGCCCGCCGACCGCTGAAGCCCTTCTGTACGGCATCATGCAGTTGCAGAAGAAGATTCGGCGCACCGGCACCATTCTCCGCTAGACCACCCGAGGGACGGCCAGACCACCATGACGCAAGCGCTGAAGGACCTGGGCGACTACATCGCCGCCGCCCTGCCCAACGATGTGCTCGAAACCGAGGTCAACCGCGTCGGCGAGTTGACCGTTTCCGTACGCACGCCCTCCATCGTGAAGGTGATGACCTTCCTCCGCGACGATTCCACCTGTCTGTTCAAGCAGGTGGTCGACGTCTGCGGGGTGGATTGGCCGGCGCGCGAGCAGCGGTTCGACGTCGTCTATCACCTGCTGTCGATGAAGCACAATCACCGCGTCCGCGTGAAGGTGCAGACCGACGAGGACACGCCCGTCCCCTCCATCACCGGGGTGTTCAACGCCGCCGGCTGGTTCGAGCGCGAGACCTGGGACATGTACGGCGTGGTGTTCTCCGACCATCCGGACCTGCGCCGCATCCTCACCGATTACGGCTTCGAAGGGCACCCGCTGCGCAAGGACTTCCCGCTGACCGGCTATGTGGAGCTGCGCTACGACGAGGAGCAGAAGCGCTGCGTGTACGAGCCGGTGAAACTCACCCAGGATTTCCGCAGCTTCGATTTTCTCTCGCCGTGGGAGGGCTCCGGCCCGCTGCCCGGTGACGAGAAGGCGGAAGGGAGCCGCTAGAGCCATGGCCGAGTCCCAGATCAAGAGCTACAACATCAATTTCGGCCCGCAGCATCCGGCTGCGCACGGCGTGCTGCGCCTGATCCTGGAGATGTCGGGCGAGGTGGTCGACCGCGCTGATCCCCATATCGGCCTGCTGCACCGCGGCACCGAGAAGCTGATCGAGCACAAGGTCTACCAGCAGTCGATCCCCTATTTCGACCGTCTGGACTATGTCGGCACCATGAACCAGGAGCACGCCTTCGTGCTCGCCGCCGAGAAGCTGCTCGGCCTGGAGGTGCCGCTGCGCGGCCAGTACATCCGCACCCTCTATAACGAGATCGGCCGCATCCTCAACCACCTGCTCAACGTCTGCGCCTTCGTCTTCGACGTGGGCGGCATGACGCCCATGCTGTGGGGCTTCGAGGAACGCGAGAAGCTGATGGAGTTCTACGAGCGCGCCTGCGGCGCCCGTCTGCACGCCAACTACTTCCGCATCGGCGGCGTCGCCTTCGACCTGCCGCCGGGCCTGCTGGAGGACATCGCCGCGTGGTGCGAGGAGTTCCCCAAGGTCATCGACGACATCGAGACCCTGGTGACCGAGAACCGCATCTTCAAGCAGCGTACCGTCGACATCGGCACCGTCAGCCCCGAGCAGGCGCTGGACTGGGGCTTCACCGGCCCCAACCTGCGCGCCAGCGGCTATGCCTGGGACCTGCGCAAGTCGCAGCCCTACGACGTGTATGATCGCATGGAGTTCGACATTCCCGTCGGCAAGCACGGCGACTGCTATGATCGCTACCTGATCCGCGTGATCGAGATGCGCGAATCGCTCAAGATCATGAAGCAGTGCATCGCCCAAATGCCGGGCGGGGCGGTGCGCGCCGAGGACCGCAAGGTCACCCCGCCGCCGCGCGCCGAGATGAAGCGCTCCATGGAAGCGCTGATCCATCACTTCAAGCTGTTCACCGAGGGCTTCCACGTGCCCGCCGGCGAAGTGTATGCCGCGGTCGAGGCGCCCAAGGGCGAGTTCGCCGTGTATCTGGTCGCCGACGGCACCAACAAGCCCTACCGCTGCAAGATCCGGCCGCCGGGCTATGTCCACCTGCAGGCCCTGGACATGATGTCCAAGGGCCACATGCTGGCCGACGTGGTCGCCAATATCGGCTCCATCGACATCGTTTTCGGCGAGATCGACCGATGAGCACGCAAGAAGAAATGACGAGCTTCGCCTTCACCCCCGAGAACCTGGAAAAGGCGAAGAAGATCATCGCCAAGTACCCGGCGGGCCGCCAGCAATCGGCGGTCATGCCGCTGCTCGACCTGGCCCAGCGCCAAGTGGGCTGGACCAGCATGGCGGTCATCGAGTACGTGGCCGAGCTGCTGGACATGGCGCCCATCCGCGTGCAGGAGGTGGTCACCTTCTACACCATGTACAACCAGCGGCCGGTGGGCGCGTTCCACGTCCAGGTCTGCACCAACATCTGCTGCCTGCTGCGCGGCTGCGACAGCGTCGCCGAGACCGCCAAGAGCGTGCTGGGCGTGGAATGGGGCGAGACCTCGGCCGACGGCCAGTTTACCCTGTCCGAGGTGGAATGCCTGGGTGCGTGCACCAACGCGCCGATGATGCAGATCAACGACGACTATTATGAGGACCTGACCCCCGAGACCACCAAGGCGGTGCTCGAGGCGTTCAAGCGCGGCGAGACGCCGAAGCCCGGCCCGCAGAACGGTCGTCAGTTCTCGGCCCCCGAGGGTGGCCCGACCACGCTCACCGAGCTCACCTTCCAGACGGAGAAGGCGTGATGCTGCGCGACCAGGATCGAGTTTTCACCAATCTCTACGGTCTGCATGACTGGGGCCTGAAGGGCGCCCGGACGCGCGGCGACTGGGACAACACCAAGGCGATCCTTGAGCGTGGCCGCGACGCCATCATCGAGGAGGTCAAGAATTCCGGCCTGCGCGGCCGTGGCGGCGCCGGCTTCGGCACCGGCATGAAGTGGTCCTTCATGCCCAAGACCGAGGGGCCGCGCCCGCACTATCTGGTGATCAACGCCGACGAGGGTGAGCCGGGCACCTGCAAGGACCGCGAGATCATGCGCTTCGACCCGCACAAGCTGGTCGAGGGCGCCCTGATCGCCAGCTTCGCCGTCGGCGCCCATGCCGCCTACATCTATATCCGCGGCGAGTTCATCCGCGAGGCCGAGCACCTGCAGGCCGCCATCGACCAGGCCTACGACGCCGGCTTGATCGGAGATAATGCCTGCGGCTCGGGATACAAGTTCGACTGCTACGTCCATCGCGGCGCCGGCGCCTATATCTGCGGCGAGGAATCGGCGCTGATCGAGAGCCTGGAAGGCAAGAAGGGCCAGCCCCGCCTGAAGCCGCCGTTCCCCGCCGGCGTCGGCCTGTACGGCTGCCCGACCACGGTGAACAACGTGGAATCCATCGCCGTGGTGCCCACCATCATGCGCCGCTCCGCCGCCTGGTTCGCCGGGTTGGGCCGGCCGAAGAACTCGGGCACCAAGCTGTTCTGCATCTCCGGCCACGTGAACAAGCCGTGCAACGTGGAAGAGGAGATGGGCATCCCGCTGAAGGAGCTGCTGGAAAAACATGCCGGCGGCGTGCGCGGTGGCTGGGACAACCTGCTGGCGGTCATCCCCGGCGGTTCGTCGGTGCCGGCCCTGCCCAAGTCCATCTGCGACACCGTGCTGATGGATTTCGACAGCCTGCGCGAGGTCCGCTCGGGCCTGGGCACGGCGGCGGTGATCGTCATGGACAAGTCCACCGACATCGTCCGCGCCATCGCGCGGCTGTCGCGCTTCTACAAGCACGAATCCTGCGGCCAGTGCACGCCGTGCCGCGAGGGCACCGGCTGGATGTGGCGCCTGATGGAGAAGCTGGTTCGCGGCGAATCCTCCCTGGAAGAGGTGGAGATGCTGGAGCAGGTCACCCGTCAGGTGGAAGGCCACACCATTTGCGCCCTCGGCGACGCCGCCGCGTGGCCGATCCAGGGTCTGATCCGCAACTTCCGCAGCGAGGTCGAGAAGAAGATCGTCGCGCGGGCCCAGAGCGCGGCCTGAGGAGAGAAGACGCCAAATGCCCAAACTGACCATCGACGGAAGCGAGATCGAAGTCGAGGCGGGGACGACCATCCTCCAGGCCGCCGAGCAGCTCGGTATCGAGATCCCTCGCTTCTGCTACCATGAACGCCTCGCCATCGCCGGCAATTGCCGCATGTGCCTGGTGGAAGTGGAAAAGATGCCCAAGCCGGTCGCCTCGTGCGCCCAGCCGGTGGGCGAGGGGATGGTGGTGCACACCAACAACGCCAATGTGCGCCGCGCGCGCCAGGGCGTGATGGAATTCCTGCTGATCAACCACCCGCTGGACTGCCCCATCTGCGACCAGGGCGGCGAGTGCGACCTGCAGGACCAGGCCATGGCCTATGGCGGCGACCGCGGCCGTTACAAGGAAGAGAAGCGCGCGGTCGAGGACAAGTCCTACGGCCCGCTGGTGCAGACCTGGATGACCCGCTGCATCCAGTGCACCCGCTGCATCCGCTTCATCACCGAGATCGCCGGCACCCCGGTGCTGGGCGGCCTGGGCCGCGGCGAGCACATGGAGGTGTCCAAGTACGTGGATGCCGCCCTGTCCTCCGAGCTGTCGGGCAACCTGATCGACCTGTGCCCGGTGGGGGCGCTGACCAACAAGCCGGCCGCCTACACCTACCGCTCGTGGGAACTGAAGAAGACCGAGTCCATCGACGCCATGGACGCGCTCGGTTCGGCCATCCGTGTCGATGCCCGCGGCAACGAGGTCATCCGCATCCTGCCGCGCGTCAATGACGACGTGAACGAGGAATGGCTGGGCGACCGCTCGCGCTTCGCCTGCGACGGCCTCAAGCGCCAGCGCCTGGACCGCCCCTACGCCCGCAAGGAAGGCAAGCTGCTGCCGGTGAGCTGGGGCGAGGCCTTCGCCCGCATCGCCGACCACCTGAAGGGCGTGCCCGGTTCCAAGATCGCCGCCATCGCCGGCGACCAAGCCGATTGCGAGACCCTGGTGGCGGTCAAGGACCTGATGGCCGCGCTGGGCTCGGGCAACATCGATTGCCGCCAGGACGGCGCCAAGCTGGACGCGTCGGTGCGGGCCTCGTACCTGTTCAACAGCACGCTGGCCGGCATCGAAGAGGCCGACGCCGTGCTGGTGATCGGCTCCAACCCGCGCAAGGAAGCCCCCGTCCTCAACGCCCGCCTGCGCAAGCGCTACCTGCAGGGCGGCTTCAAGGCGGCGGTGGTCGGTCCCAAGGCCGACCTGACCTTCAAGCATGAGTGGCTGGGCGACAGCGCCTCGGTGCTGGCCGATATCGCCGGCGGCAAGCATCCCTTCTTCGAGGTGCTGAAGAATGCCGCCAAGCCGGCCATCATCCTCGGCCAGGGCGCCCTGGCCCGCGAGGACGGCGCTGCCATCCTGGCCCTGGCCAGGAAGCTGGCCGACGCCGCCGGCCTGGTGAAGGACGACTGGAACGGCTTCAACGTGCTGCACACCGCCGCCGCCCGCGTGGGTGCCCTCGACCTGGGCTTCGTGCCCCAGGGCGACGGTCGCGACGTGGCCGGTATCGTGGACGGCGCCGCCAAGGGCGACATCTCGGTGGTGTTCCTGATCGGCGCCGACGAGGTGGACGTGAAGGGCCTGGGCCACGCCTTCGTGGTCTACCTGGGCAGCCACGGCGATGCCGGCGCCCACCGCGCCGACCTGGTCCTGCCGGGCGCCGCTTATACCGAGAAGTCGGCCACCTACGTCAGCACCGAGGGCCGGGTGCAGCGCACCCGTCTGGCGGTGTTCGCCCCGGGCGAGGCCAAGGAGGATTGGCGCGTGATCCGCGCGCTGTCCGACGTGGTCGGAAAGCCGCTGCCCTACGACACCCCCAAGCAGGTGCGCGAGCGCCTGGCGGCGGTGAACCCGGTCTTCGCCACCACCGACGTGGTCGTGCCGGCCGCCTGGGGCGCCGCCTTCGGCGCCGAGGGCGCTTTGCTGGCCGACAAGCCGCTGGCTTCGACCATCGACAACTACTACCAGACCGACCCGATCAGCCGCGCCTCCAAGACCATGGCGGAATGCACGGCCGCGTTCGGCGAGGGCTGTGGCTGCAACCATAAGAAGACGGGGACCCATGGTTGATCTGCTCTCTGGGCTGCTGCCCGCCGAGGTCTGGCGTCTGGTCGTCATCGTCCTCCAGATCCTCGCCATCGTCGTCCCGCTGCTGGTGGCGGTCGCCTATCTGACCTATGCCGAGCGCAAGGTCATCGGCGCCATCCAGCTGCGCAAGGGCCCCAACGTGGTCGGTCCCCTGGGCCTGCTGCAGCCGCTGGCCGACGGCGCCAAGCTGTTCCTGAAGGAAACCATCGTCCCCACCGGCGCCAACAAGCTGGTGTTCGTGGTGGCGCCCATGTTGACCTTCATCCTGGCGCTGATCGCCTGGGCGGTGATCCCGTTCGATCAGGGCTGGGTGCTGGCCGACATCAATGTGGGCGTGCTGTACCTGTTCGCCATCTCGTCCCTTGGCGTGTACGGCATCATCATGTCGGGCTGGGCCTCCAACTCCAAGTACGCCTTCCTGGGCGGCCTGCGCTCGGCGGCGCAGATGGTGTCGTACGAAGTCTCCATGGGCCTGGTGATGATCTCGGTGCTGATCACCACCGGTTCGCTGAACCTGACCGACATCGTGATGAAACAGAAGGAAACGGTGTGGTTCTTCATTCCGCACTTCCCCCATGTTCATCATCTACATCGTCTCCATCCTGGCCGAAACCAACCGCGCCCCCTTCGACCTGCCGGAATCGGAATCGGAGTTGGTGGCCGGCTACAACGTCGAATATTCGGCCATGGCCTTCGCCCTGTTCTTCCTGGGTGAATACGCCAACATGATCCTGATGAGCGGCATCTGCACCATCCTGTTCCTGGGTGGCTGGCTGCCGCCGCTGGACATCGCCCCGCTGAACTGGATCCCCGGCGTGATCTGGTTCGCCGCCAAGGTCGCCCTGGTGCTGTTCGTCTTCCTGTGGGTGCGCGCCACCTTCCCGCGCTACCGCTACGACCAGCTCATGCGCCTGGGTTGGAAGATTTTCCTGCCGTTCTCGTTGTTCTGGCTGGTGCTGACCTCGGGCGTTCTCGTCGCCTTCGGTTGGCTACCGGGCCAGGGCTAAAGGAGTAGAGAGATGGCCTTCATCGACCGCACCGCGCGGGCGTTCCTGCTGACCGAACTGGTTCAGGGTTTGGCGCTGACGCTGCGCTACATGTTCAAGCCCAAGGTCACCATCAACTATCCTTATGAAAAGGGACCGCTGTCGCCCCGCTTCCGCGGCGAGCATGCGCTGCGCCGTTATCCCAACGGCGAGGAACGCTGCATCGCCTGCAAGCTGTGCGAGGCGGTGTGCCCGGCCCAGGCCATCACCATCGAGGCCGAGCCTCGGGAAGATGGTTCGCGGCGCGCCCGGCGCTACGACATCGACATGACCAAGTGCATCTACTGCGGCCTGTGCCAGGAGGCCTGCCCGGTGGACGCCATCGTCGAGGGGCCGAACTTCGAGTTCGCCACCGAGACGCGGGCCGAGCTCATGTACAACAAAGCCAAACTGCTTGCGAACGGCGATCGCTGGGAGGCCGAACTGGCCATGCGCATCGCCGCCGACGCGCCTTACCGGTGATCAGGGGGACGGCATGATCGCGGCTCTCATTTTCTACATGTTCGCGGCCTTGACCGTGGGAAGCGGGGTGATGGTCATCTCCGCCCGCAACCCGGTCAATTCCGTGCTGTTCCTCATCCTCTGCTTCTTCAACGCGGCCGGGCTGTTCCTGCTGCTGGGCGCCGAATTCCTCGCCATGGTGTTGGTGGTGGTCTATGTCGGCGCGGTGGCGGTGCTGTTCCTCTTCGTCGTGATGATGCTGGACATCAACTTCCTCAAGCTGCGCGAAGGGTTCCTGCAATACCTGCCCACCGGCGCCCTCATCGGCCTGGTGCTGCTGGTCGAGTTGGCCACCCTGTTCGGCGGCTGGGCCTTCGCCCCCGACGTGGAGGCCCTGGTGCGCTCGCCGGCGCCCGCCTTGTCCGAGGTATCCAACACCGAAGCGCTGGGCCGGCTGCTCTACACCACCTACGCCTATCTGTTCCAGGCCTCGGGCCTGATCCTGCTGGTCGCCATGGTCGGCACCATCCTGCTGACGCTGCGTCGCCGCCCGGGCGTGCGCAAGCAGGTGATCGCCGACCAGATCGCCCGCACCGGCAAGAACAGCGTTGAAATCCGCAAGGTTCCCACCGGGGGAGGCATCTGATGTTCGAGATCGGTCTCGCCCATTACCTGACCGTCGCCGCCATCCTGTTCACGCTGGGCGTGTTCGGCATCTTCCTGAACCGGAAGAACGTCATCATCATCATGATGAGCGTCGAGCTGATGCTGCTGGCGGTGAACCTCAACATGGTGGCGTTCTCGTCGTACCTGAACGACCTGGTGGGCCAAGTCTTCGCCATGTTCATCCTGACCGTCGCCGCGGCCGAGGCCGCCATCGGTCTGGCCATCGTCGTCGTCTTCTTCCGCAACCGCGGCACCATCGCGGTCGAGGAAATCAGCCAGCTCAAGGGGTAATCAGCGATGCAGTTCGTCGCCGCCATTTTCCTGCCGCTGCTGGGCTCGATCGTCGCCGGCTTCTTCGGCCGCTTCATCGGTGACCGCGGGGCGCAGCTCGTCACCTGCACGATGCTCGGCATCTCGGCCGCCTGCGCGGCCCTGATCTTCAAGGACGTCGCCATCGACGGCAACGCCACCACCATCACCCTGCTGCATTGGATCCAGTCCGGCAGCGTGGATGTGTCGTGGGCGCTGAAGTTCGACACGCTGACCGCCGTGATGATGATCGTGGTGACCTGGGTGTCGTTCATGGTCCACGTCTATTCCGTGGGCTACATGAGCCACGATCCCTCGATCCCGCGCTTCATGAGCTACCTGTCGCTGTTCACCTTCGCCATGCTGATGCTGGTGACCGCCGACAACCTGGTCCAGCTGTTCTTCGGCTGGGAGGGCGTGGGCGTGGCTTCCTACCTGCTGATCGGCTTCTGGTTCGAGAAGCCCTCGGCCTCGGCCGCCGCCATCAAGGCCTTCGTGGTCAACCGCGTGGGCGATTTCGGCTTCGCGCTCGGCATCTTCGGCGTCTACTTCCTGTTCGACAGCGTCTCGTTCGACGCCATCTTCGCCGCCGCCCCGGACAAGGCCGCCGCCACGGTGACCTTCTTCGGCCTCAACGCCAACGCCATCACCATCTGCTGCCTGCTGCTGTTCGTCGGCGCCATGGGCAAGTCGGCCCAGTTGGGCCTGCACACCTGGCTGCCCGACGCCATGGAAGGCCCGACCCCGGTGTCGGCGCTGATCCATGCCGCCACCATGGTGACCGCCGGCGTCTTCATGGTCGCCCGCATGAGCCCGCTGTTCGAGTACTCGGACACCGCGCTGACCGTGGTGACCCTGGTGGGCGCCGCTACCGCGTTCTTCGCCGCCACCGTGGGCTGCGTGCAGAACGACATCAAGCGGGTGATCGCGTATTCCACCTGCTCGCAGCTGGGCTACATGTTCTTCGCCATCGGCGTGTCCGCCTACCAGGCCGCCATCTTCCACCTGATGACCCACGCCTTCTTCAAGGCCTTGCTGTTCCTGGGCGCCGGCTCGGTGATCCACGCCATGAGCGACGAGCAGGACATCCGCAGGATGGGTGGCATCTGGAAGCACGTGAAGGTGACCTGGGCGCTGATGTGGATCGGCTCGCTGGCCCTGGCCGGCATCCCGTTTTTCGCCGGCTACTACTCCAAGGACATGATCCTGGAGGCCGCCTTCGCCTCGCACTCCATCCCCGGCCAGCTGGCCTACTGGATGGGCATCGGCGCCGCCTTCCTGACCGCCTTCTATTCCTGGCGCCTGCTGATCATGACCTTCCACGGCAAGCCGCGCGCGGATGAGCATGTGATGGCCCATGTGCACGAGAGCCCGGCGGTGATGGTCCTGCCGCTGCTAGTGCTGGCCACCGGCGCCGTGTTCTCGGGCTGGCTGGGCTACGACATGTTCGTCGGCCACGGACAGGAGCATTTCTGGCGCGAGGCCATCAAGAATCTGCACCCGACCCTGGAGAACGCCCACCACGTGGAATCGTGGGTGGCGCTGGCTCCCACCGTGGTCGGCGTGGCCGGCATCTTCCTGGCCTACGTGCTGTACATGTTCGCACCGTCGCTGCCGGGCATCCTGGCCCGCAGCTTCAACGGCCTGTACCGCTTCCTGCTGAACAAGTGGTACTTCGACGAGCTGTACGACTTCCTGTTCGTGCGTCCCGCCTTCCGCATCGGCAAGGGCCTGTGGCAGGGCGGCGACGGGGCGCTGATCGACGGCGTCGGTCCCGACGGCGTGGCCGCCGCCACCGGTGCGATCGCCAAGAAGGTCGGCAAGCTTCAGTCCGGGTACCTCTACCACTACGCCTTCGCGATGCTGATCGGCGTGGCGGTATTCGTCACCTGGTACATGTTCAACGCGCGCTAAGCCTGGGGAAGACTATGACCGACTGGCCTCTGCTCTCGCTGACGACGTTCCTGCCGCTGGTAGGCGCGTTGTTCATCCTGGCGATCCGCGGCGAGACACAAGTGGTTGCGCGCAATGCCCGCAACGTGGCGCTGCTCACGTCGCTGGCCACCTTCGTGGTGTCGCTGTTCATCCTGGCCAACTTCAACGGCGCCTCGGCTGATTTCCAGCTGAAGGAAACCGCCGTGTGGCTGCCGGGGACCGCCATCACCTATTCGATGGGTGTTGACGGCATCTCGGTGTGGTTCGTGCTGCTGTCCACCTTCCTGACCCCCATCTGTATCCTCTCCTCGGTGGGCGCGGTGGAGCACCGGGTGAAGGAATACATGGTGGCCTTCCTGGTCCTCGAGACCCTGATGGTCGGCATGTTCTGCGCCACCGACATGGTGCTGTTCTACGTCTTCTTCGAAGGCGTGCTGATCCCCATGTTCATCATCATCGGCGTGTGGGGCGGCCCGCGCCGCGTCTACGCCGCCTTCAAGTTCTTCCTGTACACCCTGGCGGGTTCGGTGCTGATGCTGGTGGCCATGCTGGCCATGTACTTCCAGGCCCACACTACCGACATTCCCACCCTGCTGGCGCACACCTTCCCGCAGAACATGCAGCTGTGGCTGTGGCTGGCGTTCTTCGCCTCGTTCGCGGTCAAGGTGCCCATGTGGCCGGTGCACACCTGGCTGCCGGACGCCCATGTGGAGGCGCCCACCGCCGGTTCGGTGATCCTGGCCGGCGTGCTGCTGAAGATGGGTGGCTACGGTTTCCTGCGCTTCTCGGTGCCCATGTTCCCGTTCGCCACCGAGTACTTCACGCCCTTCGTCTACACCCTGTCCATCGTCGCCGTGGTCTACACCTCGCTGGTGGCGCTGGTGCAGGAGGACATGAAGAAGCTGATCGCGTATTCGTCGGTGGCCCACATGGGCTACGTGACCATCGGCACCTTCTCCATGACCACCCAGGGCGTCGAGGGCTCCATCTTCCAGATGCTGTCCCACGGCGTGGTGTCGGGCGCGCTGTTCCTCTGCGTCGGCGTGGTCTACGACCGCATGCACACCCGCGAGATTGCCCGCTATGGCGGCCTCGCCACCCGCATGCCGAAATACGCGCTGGTGTTCATGTTCATGACCATGGCCTCGGTCGGCCTGCCCGGCACCTCGGGCTTCGTCGGCGAGTTCCTGGTGCTGCTGGGCGTGTTCCAGGTCAACACCTGGGTGGCGCTGTTCGCCGCCAGCGGCCTGATCCTGGGCGCCTGCTACATGTTATATCTGTATCGCCGCGTGGTGTTCGGCCGCCTGACCCGCGACGACCTCAAGGACATCCTGGACATGAGCCCGCGCGAAGTGGCCATGTTCGTGCCGATCATCGTCATGGTCATCTGGATGGGTGTGTATCCCAACACCTTCCTGGAGCCCATGCATGCCTCGGTGGCCAAGCTGATCGACAATTTCGAGCTGGCGAAGGCGGCCGCGAACGGCGTCTCCGTCGCGACTCGATAAGGGGGACTGGACATGACCGAGACCCTGGACCTTTTCCCGGTCCTGCCGGAAGTCTTCGCCGTGCTGGCGACGATCGCCCTGCTGATGCTGGGCGTCTTCAAGAGCGAGGATTCCACCCGCGGCATCTCCGGCCTGGCCATCGCCGTCATGGCGGTGACCGCGCTGCTGGTGGTCGCCACCTCGGGCGAGCGCCACACCGCCTTTGGCGGCATGTTCGTCACCGACGGCTTCGGCGGTTTCGCCAAGGTGCTGATCCTCGCCGCGTCGGCGCTGACCGCCGCCATGAGCCTGCAGTATCTGGACAAGGAAAAGCTGGGCCGCTTCGAGTACCCGGTGCTGATCCTGTTCGCCACCATCGGCATGATGCTGATGGTGTCGGCCAACGACTTCATGGCCCTCTACCTGGGCCTGGAACTGCAATCCCTGTCGCTCTACGTGCTGGCCGCCTATCACCGCGACAGCGGCCGCGCCACCGAGGCCGGCCTGAAGTACTTCGTGCTGGGCTCCATGGCCTCGGGCCTGCTGCTCTACGGCACTTCGCTGGTCTACGGCTTCTCGGGCACCACTTCGTTCGACGGCCTGATCAAGGTGTTCGGCGAGAGCGGCGCCCATCCGCATCTGGGCTTCATCGCCGGCCTGGTGTTCATCGTCGCCGGCCTGTGCTTCAAGATCTCGGCGGTGCCGTTCCACATGTGGACCCCCGACGTGTACGAGGGCGCTCCCACCCCGGTGACCTCGTTCTTCGCTGTGGCGCCCAAGATCGCCGCGCTGATCCTGTTCATCCGCGTCATGACCGGCCCGTTCGGCGAGCTGATCGACCAGTGGCGCCAGGTGGTCACCGTCATCGCCATCCTGTCCATGTTCGTCGGCGCCTTCGCCGCCATCGTGCAGACCAACATCAAGCGTCTGATGGCGTACTCGTCCATCGGCCATGTGGGCTTTATCCTGGTGGGCTTGGCCGCCGGCACCGCCGACGGCATCCAGGGCATGCTGATCTACCTGGCCATCTACCTGTTCATGAATGTCGGTACCTTCGCCGTCATCCTGTGCATGCGCTCCAAGGGCCGTCTGGTGGAGGGCATCGGCGATCTGGCCGGCCTGTCCAAGACCAACCCGGCCATGGCCGCGGTCATGGCCGCCCTGATGTTCTCCATGGCGGGCATCCCGCCCATGGCCGGCTTCTGGGGCAAGTTCTACGTGTTCATGGCGGCGGTGAATGCCGGCCTGTACACCCTGGCCATCATCGGCATGCTGACCAGCGTGGTGAGCGCCTTCTACTACATCCGCATCGTCAAGGTGATGTACTTCGACGAGGCGGGCGAGGCCTTCGACCGCGCCGGCAGCGGCGCGCTGTCGCTGGTCATGGCGGTTTCGACCGTGGTGGTGCTGGTGTTCAGCTTCGTGCCGGCGCCCCTGATCAACAGCGCCAAGGCGGCCGCCCTGGTGCTGTTCCCGGCGGCGGGATGACCACAGAAAACGGGCTGCCGGCGCCTTTCAGCCTGATCCGGCTGGACAGCGTCGGCAGCACCAACGACGAAGCGCGGCGGCTGGCCCTTTCCGGGGCCGCCGCCGATCTTCTTGTGGTGTCGGCCATGCACCAGAGCGCAGGGCGGGGCAGACGGGGACGGCCATGGGTCAGCCCGCCCGGCAACCTGCATTGCTCGCTGCTGGTGCGCCTGGACGGCGATCTCGGCACTGCCGCCCAACTGGGCTTCGCCGCCGCCGTGGCGCTGGTGGACGCTTTCCGCACCCTGGTCCCCGGCGTGGCTTTCACCTGTAAATGGCCCAACGACGTTCTCGCCCACGGTCCCGCCGCCCGGGGCAAATGCTGCGGCATGCTGCTGGAGCCGGTGGGGCATGACTGGCTGATCCTGGGCATCGGCGTGGACGTAGTGGCCGCGCCGCCGCCCGGCGAACTGGTCTATCCCGCCTGCTGCTTGGCCGATTTCGGCTTTGGGGGCAGCGAGATGGACGTGCTGGCGGCCTTCGCCGCCGCGTTCCGGCCGTTGCTGGCGGAGTGGCGCCGCGACGGCTTCGCTCCCATCCGCGAGGCCTGGCTGCACCGCAGCCAGGGGGTGGGCGAGCCCGTGTTGGTGCGTCTGGAGGGGGAAACCCTGACCGGCCTGTTCGCCGGACTTGACGCCGAGGGCGCTCTGCTCTTGGATCAGGCCTCTTCCGGTCTCCGGCGCATCCTTGCCGGCGACGTGTATTTTCCGGATGGCGGCGGCAGCTCCCCCGAGGCCGCGCCGTTCCGGTAAGGAGTCCGCCCCTATGCTTCTCGCCATCGATGCCGGTAACACCAACATCGTCTTCGCCGTGTTCGACGGCGAACAGGTGCGTGGGGAATGGCGCGCCTCCACCGATACCGACCGCACCGCCGACGAACTGGGCGTGTGGCTGATGCAGTTGCTGACCATCGAAGGGCTGCGGCGCCAGGACATCGACGCCGCCATCATCGCCAGCGTGGTGCCGGCCATGGTGTTCAGCCTGAAGACCCTCTGTCGCCGCTATTTTAATTGCGACCCGGTGGTGGTGGGCAGCGAGGGCGTGGACCTGGGCATCAGCATCCTGCTGGACCGGCCCGAGGAAGTGGGCGCCGACCGACTGGTCAATGCGGTGGCCGCCCATCAGCGCTATGCGGGGCCGATGATCGTCATCGATTTCGGCACGGCGACCACCTTCGATGTGGTGGATGCCAACGGAAATTATTGCGGCGGCGCCATCGCGCCGGGTATCAACCTGTCGCTGGAGGCCTTGCACATGGCGGCGGCCAAGCTGCCGCGCGTGGCCATCGGCCGGCCGCGTTCGGTCATCGGCAAGGCCACCGTTCCGGCCATGCAATCGGGTATCTTTTGGGGCTATGTCGGCCTGATCGAGGGATTGGTGAAGCGCATTCAGGAAGAGTACGGGTCCGACATGCTGGTGGTCGCCACCGGTGGGTTGGCACCGCTGTTCGCCGAGGCGACCAAGGTCATCCACAAGCTGGATTCCGACCTGACCCTGCGGGGGCTGCTGGAGATCCATCGCCGCAACGCGCGGGCGGCCTGAATGGCGAAGAAGAAGGCGGCCGGCGACGCCGGCGAGTTGTTCTTCCTGCCGCTCGGTGGGGCGGGCGAGATCGGCATGAACCTCAACCTGTATGGGTACGGGGGCAAATGGCTGATGGTGGACCTGGGCGTCACCTTCGGGGACGACACCATGCCCATGATCGACGTGGTCATGCCCGACCCAGCGTGGATCGAGGAACGCGCCGACGATCTGGCGGGCATCGTGCTGACCCACGCCCATGAGGACCATCTGGGCGCCGTGCACTACCTATGGCCCAAGCTGCGCTGCCCGGTCTACGCCACCCCCTTCGCCGCCGCCCTGCTCAAGGGCAAGCTGCACGAGGTGGGGCTGCAGAACATCGTGCCGGTGCATGTGGTCAACACCGCCAAGCCGTTCGACGTGGGGCCGTTCAGCGTCGAGATGGTGGGCATGACCCATTCCATCCCCGAGCCCACCACGCTCGCCATCCGCACCCCGGCGGGCACCGTGGTGCATACCGGCGACTGGAAGCTGGACCCCGATCCGCTCATCTCCGGCCCGGCCGACACCGGGGCGTTGCGGCGCCTGGGCAATGACGGCGTCCTGGCGCTGGTGGGTGATTCCACCAACGTGTTCACCCGCGGCCATTCCGGCTCGGAAGCCGAGGTGCGCGCCAACCTGATCGAGCTGCTGGGCCGCTTCGACGGCCGCATCGCCGTGGGCTGCTTCGCCACCAACGTGGCGCGCATCGAAAGCGTCGCCCTGGCGGCCGAGGCCAACGGCCGCTCGGTGGCGCTGGTGGGCCGCAGCCTGTGGCGCATCGAGAAGGCGGCGCGGGAGTTGGGCTACCTCAAGGATATCGCGCCTTTCCTGACCGACCATGACGCCCAGCACTTGCCGGCCGACAAGGTGGTCTACATCTGCACCGGCAGCCAGGGCGAGCCCCGTGCGGCGCTGGCCCGCATCGCCGCCGACGATCACCCCTACGTCAAGCTGGGCAGGGGCGATGCCGTGCTGTTCTCGTCGCGCGTGATCCCGGGCAACGAGAAGGCCATCTTCCGCGTGCAGAACGAGTTGGTGCGGCTGGGCTGCGAGGTCGTCACCGATCGCGACGAATTCATCCACGTTTCCGGCCATCCCGGCCGCGAGGAACTGGAAACCATGCTGCAACTGGTGCGTCCGCAGATCGTCGTGCCGGTGCATGGCGAGGCGCGCCATGTGAAGGAGCATTGCTCCCTGGCCCAGGCGCTCGGGGTGCCGCAGACCATCGCCATCGAGAACGGCGCCATGCTGCGCCTGTTCCCCGAGGGGCCGGAGGTGGTCGACCACGTACCCACCGGCCGCCTGGCCCAGGACGGGCCGCGTCTGATCCGGCTGGATTCGGAAATCCTGCGCGACCGCCGCCGCATGGTGTTCAACGGCTCGGCCGTATGCACGGTGGTGGTGGACCGCAAGGGCAAGCTGGTTACCGATCCCCAGGTGACCGCGCTGGGTCTGCTGGACGCCGAGCATTTCGCCGAGGAGCACGACACCGTGGTCGAGGCGGCGCGCGACGCCTACCAGGAGCTGCCGCTGGCCGCCCGCCTGGACGACGGGGTGGCGCAGGAGGCGGTGCGCCGTGCCGTGCGCCGCACCCTGAAGGACATGCTGGGCCACAAGCCGGTGACCTCCGTCCATCTGGTCAGGGTGTAGGGCGGGCCCTTCCGCGCCTTCGCTTTCTCCGCTAGGCTTCCCCCAACGACAAGAATGTCCGTGGGGAAGCATGGAAACGTCCGCGCGGCCGATGCTTTCGGCCACGATGCTGGCTGTGCGTGTGCTGTTGCCGTTTGCCGCCGGCTACTTCCTGTCCTACCTGTTCCGCACGGTCAACGCCGTGCTCGCCCCCATATCAGCCGCGCCATCCATCTGGATGCCGGCGATCTCGGGCTGATGACCGGGATGTACTTCCTGGCCTTCGGTTCGTTCCAGCTGCCGCTGGGGCTGTTGCTGGACCGCTGCGGGCCGCGCCGGGTCGAGGCGGCGTTGCTGCTGTTCGCCGCCGCCGGTGCCGCCGTCTTCGCGGTGGCCGAGACGGCGGGCGCGCTGATCGGCGGGCGCGCCCTGGTGGGGCTGGGGGTGTCCGCCTGCCTGATGGCGGCGCTGAAGGCCAATGCCCAGTGGTATCCGGCGGAGCGGCTGCCGCTGTTCAACGGCGTTGTCTTGTCGGCCGGCGGGCTGGGGGCGGTGGCGGCCACCGCGCCGGTGCAGGCGGCCCTGTCTTTCACCGACTGGCGCGGCATCTATGCCGGGCTGGCGGCGCTGACCCTGTTGGCGGCCCTGGTTCTGTTCACGGTGGTGCCGGAACGGCGGGGGCGGGCCATGCCGGCGACGGGCTGGTGCTGCAACTGCGCCAGGTCGGGCGCATCTTCCTTGACCGCCGCTTTCTGCGGGTGATGCCGGTGGGCATGCTGGCCATGGGCGTCTTCATGGCCGTCCAGGGCCTGTGGGCGGGTCCCTGGCTGCGCGACGTGGCCGGGCTGGCGCCCGACGGGGTGGCCGCCGGGCTGACGGTGATGGCGGCGGGCATGGCCGCCGGCTACCTGCTGCTGGGCATGCTGGCCGAGCGTCTGGCCCGCCGGGGCGTGCCGGTGATCCTGGTGGGCGGTATCGGCATGACGGTGTTCTGGCTGACCCTGGCGGCCATGGCGCTGGGCTGGGCGGGGGCGCCCATGCTGCTATGCGGCATGTTCGGTTTCACCGGCGCGTCCTCGTCGCTGATGTACGCGGTGGTGACGCAGTATTTCGGCATGCGGCTGGCGGGCAGGGCCACCACCAGCCTCAACCTGACCATGTTCATGGCCGCCTTCCTGCTGCAATGGGGGTTGGGGGCGGTGATCGGCCTGTGGCCCAAGGGAGAGACCGGCTGGCCGGCCGAGGCCTTCTCGGTGGCATTCGCCATCCCGGCGGTGCTGCTGGCGGCCGCGCTGCTGTGGTTCATCCCCGCGATAAGAGGCCCAGGGTCATCGAGGTAAGGACGAACACGAAGTAGGCCAATCCCACGCCGATGATGATGCGCTGGCCGGTGGACGCGCGCTCCGGGGCCGCGGGCTTGGCCGGGGATGGAGGCGGCGCGGCTGCGGCTGCGGCGGTCGCGCCGATGGGGGCCAGGGGTGCCACTACCCGGCGCGGCGCGTTGGGCGAGGCTTCCGACCTGTCCTGGGGATCGTTGGCCGGCGGGTGGGGCATCATGTGCTCCGTCAGGCGGGTGAAGAAATCATTGGCCATGCGCAGGGCGACGCCGCGCAGCAGGCGGTCGCCCACGGCGGCGAGCCGGCCGCCTGGATCCACCTGCAGGCGGTAGGCGACCATGGTGCCGCCGCTCACCGGGGACAATTGGATGCGGGCGGTGCCGTCGGCCCAGCCGGCGGTGGGGCTCTCGGCATGGGCGCTGATCTGCCAGCCCTTGGGGAAGGCTTCGTCCGAGACGAACAGGCGGCCGCTGAACACGGTGCTGACCGCTCCGACCCGCGCCATCATGCGGCCGGCGAATTGCTGCGGGCTGACCGCCTGGACGTCCTCGCAGCCCGGCAGGCAGGCGCGGACGGTGGCCGGGTCGTGCAGGGCCTGCCAGACCGCCTCCCGCTCCGCCGCCACCCTGTACTCGCCGTTGACGTTCATGGTTGTCCGGCCGTGCTGTGGCCACCTCCTACTGCAATGGGAACGCCAACGGGTTCGGTCAACGTGTGCCGTCCCTTTGCGGGCGCGGGTCGCCATCCGACAAGGGCGGCAGCGGCCGGTTCGTTTCGTGCGAACGCTCGTGCAGCCGGGTGAGGAATTTCCGGCTGATGCGGTTGCGCAGGCTGACCCGCAGCACCACCAGGGCACAGGCGAGGCGCTCGGGCAGGCCGATCCGCCCCACCGCCAGGCTGCGCAGGTAGCCCAGGCGCAGGCGCAGGCCCTTGGGGCCCGGCATGACCGCCGGGTTGATCATGCGCGCCTGCTCGCGGAAGGGTTTCAGCACGCTGACGCCGGCATGGCAGCGCTTGATCATCAACGGTTCGTCCAGTTGGACGAAGCGGCCCAGCAACGCCAGCTCGGCCAGCAGGACGCGGTCGGCCTCGTAATAGCTGCCGTGCATGTGGGTGCGGGCCAGGGCGTCGGTGCGGGCGATACCGAAGACGGCGGTGCACCAGTTCATCCGCCGCAGGGCCTCGCCGAAGCGGTGCGACGGGCGGCAGCCCTCCGCCAGATGGGCGGGTTCGAGCCGGTGGAACGGGCGGCCGTGGTGATCCATCACCCGGCCGTCGCGGTTGACCGCCAGCGGCCGCCCGACGTCGTCGATCAGGGTCAGACGGGAGTGGACCAGCACGGCGTCGGGCATGGCCCGCAGCCTTTCCATCATCCGTTCCAGCGCTTCGGGCGCCAACTGGTCGTCATGGGCCATCCACTTGAAGAAAGGGGAGCGGCAGAATGAGAAAACGCGGTTGAAATTGGGCCCGGCGCCGATGTTGGCGGGGGTTCGGGTATAGATCACCCGGCGGTCCCGGCGGGCGAAGTCCAGGCAGATGTCCGGCGTGGCGTCGGTGGATGCGTTGTCCGAGACGATCAACTGGAAGTCGCCGTAGCTCTGGGCTAGAACGCTGTCGAGCGCCGCGCCCAGGTAGCTGCCGCCATTGTGAACCGGCAGGCCGATGCAAAGCGGGGGAAGGGGCAGCATGGGGAATGCCGTGGCTCCGATGGGAACGAAGCCAAGTGTGGCGCTGGCAAGTGGTCCGGTGCAAACGCGCCAATGGATGACCTGCGCGAGCAGGCGGAGGGTTGCGTGGAGCTTACGGTGCGCCGCCGCAATTTCCTAAAGAAAGGGTTAATGTTTCGCGACTCATACCTCGGCAGCCTTTCGAAAGCGCAAGCCAAGGAATAGGATGCGCCTGGTCGTACTGCTCCTGGTGAAGCCATGAACGATCGGCGTAATCTGCGTTGCCTGACGGCGCTGGTGCAATTGTCCATGCCGGGTGCCCGCGTGAGCGAGCACGACGCGCGCCATGCCGTCGACCATGCCTTGTCGTGCGATCGCACGATCCGCTGCAGCCAGCGGCTGGAATGCGCCTGGATGGCGTGCGAACTGGCTGACCGCCTCCGCTGCGGCCGGTGCTGAGGCCGGCTCGCAAAGCGCTCGGCCTGCAAGCATCGGGTTCTAGCGGCCGGTGAACAGGCTGCGGTACTTCATGTCCTCTTCGAGGATGTGGTCCAGCAGCCAGGATTTCAGGAACTTGGCCATTTCCTCGGTCAGGGTGTCGGCCTGCTGGCCGGCCAGATGCCGGCTGCGAAAGGCGTGGACCAGTTCACGCAGGCGCTCGTGGGCGGCATGGTGGCGGGCGAGGTCGGCGTAGTCGCGCGACAGCAGTTTGGATTCCTCGCGGCTGAAATGGCCGTCGGTGTAATCCATGAGCTCGTCGAAGAGGCGGCCAAGTTCAACCGTGCAGTTGTTCTCGGTCCAGGCATCGTAAATCTGGTTGAGGATATCGATCAGCTTGCGATGGTCGGCATCCAATACGGCATTACCGACGCTGAAAGACGGCGACCACTGAATGAAAGGCATGGAATCGTCTCTTACTCACAGGCTCTATAGGGTAATAGGCCTCCGGCCGGGCAAATTGCAAGCCCACCGCGTCTTCTGCAACCCAGTCATGCCGGCTAGAGGTGGAGCAGCTCGATCCCGTGCTTCTTCAGGGCATAGCCGATCTGGCGCGGGGTCAGGCCCAGCAGGCGGGCGGCCTTGGCCTGGACCCAGCCGCAACGTTCCATGGCCTGGACCAGGCGCTCGCGCTCGGACAGCTCCTCCAAGGGGACTTCCGCTTCCCCTGCCGCCACCGGCTGGCTGGGCGGGGGCGCGGCGATCTCGGCCGCCGCCGGGGCAGCGGGGGCGGGGATGACCGGCGCGGGAGGAGCGGGCATGGACGGGGCGACCGGCGCAGCCGCCTGCGGCACCGCCGGAACCGCCGGGCGGTTGGTGTTCCACAGCACCGAGGACAGACAGGTGTCGCGCTTGCACGACAGGTCCATCTCGGTGATCACCGCCGTCTTGCACATGGTGGCCGAACGGGTGACACAGTTTTCCAGCTCACGCACGTTGCCGGGGAAGTAGCAGCGCTGCAGCGCCATCAGCGCCGCTTCCGAGAAGGTCAGCTGGCGCCCGTTCTCGTCGTTGAAGCGCTTGAGGAAGTACATGGACAGCAACGGGATGTCGCCCTGGCGCTCGCGCAGCGGCGGCAGGAAGATGGGCACCACGTTCAGGCGGTAATAGAGGTCGGCGCGGAACTCGTTCTTCGCCACCGCCTCTTCCAGGTTGCGGTTGGTGGCCGCCACCAGGCGCACGTCCACCTTGATGGTCTTGGAGCCGCCCACCCGCTCGAATTCGCCCTCCTGCAGCACGCGCAGCAGCTTGGCCTGGAACGAGGCGGAAATCTCGCCGATCTCGTCCAGGAACAGGGTGCCGCCATTGGCCAGTTCGAAGCGGCCCTTGCGCTCGGCCAGGGCGCCGGTGAAGGCGCCCTTCTCGTGGCCGAACAGCTCGGATTCCAGCACGCTTTCCGCCAGGGCGGCGCAATTGACCTTGATGAACGGTTTGCGCGCCCGCGGGCTCAGCACGTGGACGGCACGGGCGATCATCTCCTTGCCGGTGCCGCTTTCGCCGCGCAGCAGGATGGTGGCCTTGGTCGGTGCCGCCTGCTGGACGTGCGAGAACACCCGCGACATGGCCTCGGAGCCGCCGACGATATCCTCCAGCCCCTGCACCGGCACGGCCGGCTTGATCTCCTCCATCTGCTTCTGCAGGCGGGCGTTGTGTTCCATCAGGCGCGAGCGGTCGGCGGCGACCTTGTGATGCAGGCTGACGGTCTGGCCCACCAGGGTGGCGACCATGGTCAGGAAACGCAGATCGTGCTCGAAGACGTGGCGGGCGCCGTCGTCCCAGCTGCGTTCCACCGACAGCGCGCCCAGCGGCTTGCCGGTGGTCTTGATGGGCACGCAGAAGAACGAAACCGTCTCGCCGTCCAGGCTGTCGCTCTGCTCCATGTAACTGGCCAGCAGCGGTTCGTCGGCAGCATCGGGCACCAGCAGGGGGATGCCGGTCTGCACCACCTTGGCGACGGCATCCATGGGGTAGTGCAGCTCGCCCGAGCGGGCCAGCTTCAGCGACATGCCGGCGACGGCGGCGATTTCCAGCTTTTCGGTATCCGGCTGCTGCAGCACCACGGCACCGTGGCGCATGTGCAGGTAGGAGGAGAGGATATTGAGGACGTCGTGGAGGGCCTTTTCCAAATCGAGCGTGGAGCCCAGTACCTTGCTGATCTCGTAGATACCGATCAGCGGCAGCGCGGTATCCGGTCCTGCATCGCGAAGCATGCGTGAATCATCCCGACCCATGGTGTGCACTCCGTGGCGACCGTTGCCCCGGTCAGCGCCTTTCCTCCCCTCAGCGCTTAGACTCTTTCTACCTTCATAATACGACAGGGGGAATGCGCCACTGCCTTGGTGGGTGGGTTCGCCTATTTTTTCAGCGCGCCCAAAAAATAATCAGCGGAAGCGGCGAGCAGGGGATTGGCCCGCGCCAGCGCCAGCCAGGGCGCCATCAGGGTGTTGGCGGCCTGGGTCCAGGCGGCCAGCGGCGAGAACGAGGCGACCGGATGGGCGCCCAGCATCAGCGGGACCTGGGCCATGCCCGCCAGCAGGGGCAGGGCGGCGCGCAAATCGGGGGTGGCGTTCAGCTGGATGGTGACCTGCTCGCCGTTGCCGCCTTCGGCGGCGCGGTGGACGATCTCCACGGTCATGTGGGGCAGGTCGGCGGTCAGCTTGGTTTCGTCCATGGCATCCTCCGGCTTTTCGCAAGTGCGAAGGATGCCATGGTCCGAAGCGGTCGGCCAATGTCAAATTGGCGAAGGCCGGGCGGTATGCCGCCCGGCGAGGTTCGTCCGGCCGTGCTTACTGGGCGTAGCCGTACTTGCCGTTCTTCCACACATAGACCACGTAGGTGGGGCCCACCACGTCGCCCTTGCCGTCGAAGCCGACGGTGCCGATGGCGGTGTCGATCTTCTCGCCCGATTTGAGCTGGGCGATGACCTTCTTGGCATCCAGGCTCTTGGCCTTCTCCACCGCCGCCGCCCAGGCCTGCACCGAGGCATAGCTGTAGAGCGTGTAGGTCTCGGGCTCGTAGTTCTGGCTACGGTAGTACTTCACCAGCTCGGCGTTCTGCGGCAGCAGGCGCGGGTCGGGGCTGAAGGTCACCAGGGTGCCTTCGCCGGCCGGGCCGGTGATGGCCCAGAACTCCTCCACCAGCAGGGCGTCGCCGCCCACCAGAGTGGCCTTGACGCCTTGATCGCGCATCTGGCGCACGATCAGGCCGCCCTCGGTCTTGTAGCCGCCGAGGAACAGGTAATCTACCTTGGCCGCCTTGATCTTGGTGACCAGGGCGGAATAGTCCTTCTCGCCGGCGGTGATGGCTTCGTAGAAGACCTCGTTGACGCCCTTGGCGTTCAGCGCCTTCTTGAACTCGTCGGCCAGGCCTTTGCCGTAGGCCGACTTGTCGTGGATGATGGCGACGCTCTTGCCCTTCTGCTTGGTGGCCAGATAGTCGGCGGCGACGCCGCCCTGCTGGTCGTCACGGCCGCAGACGCGGAAGACGTTGTTGAGGCCGCGCTCGGTGTAGGTCGGGCTGGTGGAGCCGGGCGAGATTTGCGGGATGCCGTTCTCCTGGTAGACCTCGGAGGCCGGGATGGACGAGCCCGAGCAGAAGTGCCCGATCACCACCGCCACCTTCTTGGCCGACAGGTCCTCGGCCACCGAACGGGCCTGCTTGGGGTCGCAGGCATCGTCGCCAATGGCCAGCGCCAGCTTCTGGCCGAGTACGCCACCCTTGGCGTTGATGTCATCGATGGCCTTGAGGGCGCCGCGCTTGAACTGTTCGCCGAACTGGGCCTCGGGGCCGGTCATGGGGCCGGCCAGGCCGACGGTGATCTCGGCGCGGGCGGCGGCGCTGGCGATGGCCATGCCCAAGGCGGCAGCGGCCAAAGTGCTCACGAATTTCATCCCTGTCTCCTTTTCAGAGCGTCTTTGATGGGCGCGGCACCGCCCCCTGCCCAGCAAGTGTATCAGCCGAGACGCAGTGGTCCAGTCCCCGTGTGCTCCGCCCTGGACGGAAGAAAGGGGTGGTCAGGACGATGGTAGGAAGGAGGAAGGAAAGGGAGGCGGCGGCCTCAGCCCCGCGCGGTCCAGCCGAACAGGCCGTTGCGGCGGTACAGCCAGGGATATTGCGACACCATGCGCCGGGCCTGGGTCAGGCGGTAGGCGGCCAGGGTGATGGCCAGCAGCACGGCGGCGTCGGTCAGGTAGCCCGGCAGTGACAGCAGCCGGCCGCCGAACAGGGCGAAGCAAAGAAAGCGGTCGCCCGCCGCCAGCGCCAGGGCATAGGGGAAGACCTGCCACAGCGGCCGCCAGGTGGCGGCCAGGGCTTGCCCCGCCATGAAGGCGCAGCCGCCCATGAACAGCACGGTGATGCCGATGAAGACCGGAAGGGAATCGATCATGTTTCGGTCACTCCGCCTTCCAGGTAATGGGCGCGGATCTCCTTGTTGGCCAGCAGTTCGGCGCCGCTGCCCGACAGGGTGACACGGCCGTTGACCATGACATAGCCGCGATGGGCCAGCTTCAGGGCATGATAGGCGTTCTGCTCCACCAGGAAGACGGTGACGCCCTGTTCGCGGTTGACCTGGGCGATCAGGCTCGAAGATGTGGCGCACCACCAGCGGCGCCAGGCCCAGCGACGGCTCGTCCAGCAGCAGTACGCGCGGCCGGCTCATCAGGGCGCGGCCGATGGCCAGCATCTGCTGCTCGCCGCCCGACAGCGTGCCGCCGCGCTGGGGCAGGCGCTCCTTCAGGCGCGGGAACAGGGCCAGCACGCGTTCCAGGTCGTCGGCGTAATGCTTGGGATCGGCCACCACCGCGCCCATTTGCAGGTTCTCCAGCACGCTCATGCGCGGGAAGATGCGCCGGCCCTCGGGGCTGTGGGCCAGTCCCAGCCGGGCGATCCTGTGCATGGGCAGGCGGGTGATATCCTGGCCGTCCAGCAGCACACGCCCCTGGCTGGCGCGCGGCTTGCCGCAGATGGTCATCAGCAGGGTGGTCTTGCCGGCGCCGTTGGCGCCGATCAGGGTGACGATCTCGCCCCGGCCCACGTTCACGTCGACGCCGTGCAGGGCCTGGATGCGCCCATAGCCGGAATGCAGGTTCTCCACCGCCAGCATCAGAGCTTGCCCTCCACATCGCCGGCCACTTCGGGCGGCAGGGCCTCGTCCTCCTCCTCGCCCAGATAGGCGCGGATGACCGCCGGGTCGCGGCGCACGTCGGCGGGGCGGCCCTCGGCGATCTTCCGGCCGTAATCCAGCACCACCACCCAGTCCGAGATGCCCATGACCACGCTCATGTCGTGCTCGATCAGCAGCAGGCCGATGCCGTGCTCGTCGCGGATGCCGGTCAGCAGGGTGTTGAGACTCGGCCGATTTGCGCGGGTTCAGGCCGGCGGCGGGCTCGTCCAGGCACAGCAGCACCGGGTCGGTGCACATGGCTCGGGCGATCTCCAGCCGGCGCTGCGAGCCGTAGGGCAGGGCGCCGGCCTCCTCGTCGGCCAGCTTGAGCAGGCCGACCTTGTCCAGCCAGTAGCGGGCCCGCTCCACCGCCTGCGCCTCGGCGTGGCGGTAGCGGCCCAGGCCCAGCAGCCCGGCCAGCGAGAACACGCTGGCCCGCATCAGCACGTTGTGCTGGGCGACGATCAGGTTCTCCAGCACGCTCATGCGCGGAAACAGGCGGATGTTCTGGAAAGTGCGCGCCACCCGAGCCTTCGAGGCGATGCGGTGGTCGTCCAGGCGCTCCAGCAGCACCGTCTCGCTGTCGTGGCGCAGCGCCAGCCGTCCAACCTGCGGCTTGTAGAAGCCGGTGATGCAGTTGAACAGGGTGGTCTTGCCGGCGCCGTTGGGGCCGATCACCGCGGTGATGGCGCGCCTGGCCGCCACGAAGGAGAGGTCGTTGACGGCGAACAGGCCGCCGAAGCGCATGGTGACGTGCTCGACCTCAAGCAGCGGCTGGAAGGTCATTTCGGCCTCCCCAGGCTGATGGTGGGCGAGCGCGAGGACAGCAATCCCGACGGTTTCCACAGCATGATCAGCACCATGGCGCCGCCGAAGGCCAGCATGCGGTACTGCTGCAACTCGCGGAACCATTCCGGCAGGCCCACCAGCAGCAGCGCCGCCAGCACCACGCCGACCTGGCTGCCCATGCCGCCCAGCACCACGATGGCCAGGATTACCGCCGATTCGATGAAGGTGAAGCTTTCCGGGCTGATGAAGCCTTGGCGGGTGGCGAAGAACGAGCCGGCGAAGCCGGCGAACATGGCCCCGGTGGCGAAGGCCGACAGCTTGATGTTGGTGGGGTTGAGCCCCAGCGAGCGGCAGGCGATCTCGTCCTCGCGCAGGGCCTCCCACGCCCGGCCGATGGGCAGGCGGCGGATGCGCAGGGTGAACAGGTTGGTCAGCAGGGCCAGCACCAGGATGACGAAATACAGGAAGATGATCCGGTGGTTGCCCGAGAATTCCAGCCCGAAGAATTCGGCGAAGGTCTGCCCGCCGGCCGGCGCGCTGGCGGCGAAGGGCAGGCCGAACAGGGTGGGGCGGGGAATGCCGGTGATGCCCGCCGGGCCGTTGGTGAAATCCTGCCAGTTCTGCAGCACCACGCGGATGATCTCGCCGAATCCCAGGGTGACGATGGCCAGGTAGTCGCCGCGCAGGCGCAGCACCGGGAAGCCCAGGGTGACGCCGAAGCTGGCGGCCAGCATGCCGGCCAGCGGCAGGCACACCCAGAACGACCAGCCCAGCTTGGTGGCCAGCAGCGCGTAGGAATAGGCGCCGACCGCGTAGAAGGCGACGAAGCCCAGGTCCAGCAGGCCGGCCAGGCCGACCACGATGTTCAGCCCCCAGCCCAGCATGACGTAGATCAGCACCAGGGTGGCCTTGTCCACCAGGTTGCGGTCGGCGAAGGGCAGGAAGGGCAGCATCACGGCAAAGCCGATCAGGGCCCAGCCGAACCACGGCCGCGCGCCGCCCAGCCGGGCGGTCAGGGCGTCGGGGAGGGACAGGCGGGGAAGGGTGCCGCCCAGGCGCAGCAGGTTGAGCCCGAAGCGCCCCGCCGCCACCGCCAGCGCCGCCCACAGCACCCAGTCCAGGCGCAGGCCGAGGGACAGGGCCAAAGCGGAATCCACCAGCCGGAAGCCCAGCATGGGCAGGGCCAGGGCGGCGGCCACAAGGCCGCCGATCAGGGCGTCGGCCGCGGCCTGGCGCAGCGAGGCGATGCCCGCATCCGCCGCCATGTCAGATCTTCTCCACTTCCGGCCGGCCGAGCAGGCCGGTAGGGCGGAACAGCAGCACCAGAACCAGGATGGAGAAGGCGGCCACGTCCTTGTACTCGATGGAGAAATAGCCCGACCAGAAGGCTTCGATCAGGCCGATGAGCAGGCCGCCCAGCATGGCCCCGGGCAGCGAGCCGATGCCGCCCAGCACTGCGGCGGTGAAGGCTTTGATGCCGGCCAGGAAGCCGATGTAGAAGTCGATGACGCCGTAATACAGGGTGACCATTAGCCCGGCCACCGAGGCCAGGGTGGCGCCCATCACGAAGGTGGTCGAGATGATGCGGTCCACGTCCACGCCCAGCAGGGCGGCCATCTTCATGTCCTGCTCGGTGGCGCGCTGGGCCCGGCCCAGGGCGGTGCGGGTGATGATCCAGGTGAAGGCCGCCATCAGCGCCACGGTCAGCAGCACGATGGCGATCTGCAGATAGGACAGGTGGACGGTGAAATGCTCGCTTTCCATCAGGGTGAGGCCGCCCTTGAACACCGGCGGCAGCGGCTTGACGCGCGCGCCTTGCGTGATCTGGGCGAAGTTCTGCAGCACGATGGACATGCCGATGGCGGAAATCAGCGGCGCCAGCTTGGGCGCCCCGCGCAAGGGGCGATAGGCGATGCGTTCCACCGCCCAGCCCCACAGGGCGGTGAAGGCCATGGTCGCCGCCAGGGCGATCAGCAGGCCCAGAGCCACCGAGCCGCCACCGATGGTAGTGGCGGCGAGATAGGCGATGAGGGAAATGAACGCGCCCAGCATGTAGATTTCGCCATGGGCGAAGTTGATCATGCCGATAATGCCGTAAACCATCGTATAACCAATGGCGATCAAGCCATAGATCGCGCCGAGCGTGATCCCATTGATCAACTGCTGGAGGAAGTACTCCATTCGACCATCCCTGTTGGCCCTTTTGCTTCGGGCGGGCACGGGAAAAGCTACTCGCCGGACAGGCGGAGTCAACAAGCATCGGCATGTCCGTGTTGAAAGACGATGCTCGCGTTAGCTTTGTCTGGTAAACTGATCGCATTCGGCGAGCAATCGGAGGGCCCTCGGGGCGGGGCGGGCAGGATGTCGACGGAAAAGTCCAGCGACGACGTGATACGGATCCGGGTGGATACCAGCCTGGCGGTGCAGGATTTTTTCAACCAGCTGGCCGAACAGGCGGCCGAGGGAGAGACCCGCGCGCCAGCCAACCCGGCCAACCGGGCGGTGTTCCGCGAACTGGCGCCCTATCGGCTGGTGGAATATTCCTATGTGGACGAGGCGGTGGGCGACGTCGAGGGCGTCTACGTGGGCTTTCCCGACGGCACCATCTATTCGGTGGGCGACGAAATTCCCGAATCGGTGGTGGATCGGCTGGTGGAGGGCGAGGTGGGCGAGTTGGCGCCCCTGTACCTCTACGTGGTGTTGGCCGAGCCGCGCACGTCCTATGTGATCGATCATTTCCTCAAGGCGCTGTCCTCCCACCTGGGAAAGGCGCTGGTGGGCGTCTATCGCGACGAGCGCGGCGTCATGGGCGCCCATGCCTATGACGGGGACGAGCCGGCCGCCGCCAGCCGCCATCGCGCCCGCCTGGAGGCGGCGGTGGTGCAGAGCGTGCTGGAGGCTAACCGCCACCTGACCCGGCAGCGGGTGCTGGAACGCTATGCCGCCCGCTCGGAAAGCCCGGACGGGCGTGCCTGGGCTCAGATCACCTACAATTTCACCAAGCACGTGGTGGAATTCCCTTCGGCCAGCGACCGCAAGGACTTCATCGAGTGGACCCGCACCCTGTGCGAGTGGATCTACGCCCGCTGGTGCAGTTGGGAGGATCTGGGCTTCACCGAAGTCCTGCGCCCGGCCGAGGTGGCCTCGGCGCCCCATGGCGAGGTGGTGGCGGTGAAGCTGCTGCCGCCGGCCAAGGCCCAGGGCGGCCGCCCCTGGCGTGCCTTCGGCGGTACCGGCGCGGCCACCGCCAAGCATTTCGCCGAATCGGAAGCGGCGTCGGACGAGCAGGCGCTGACCCATTCCCTGGCCATGGCGCGGGAATACTGGACCTACTGCACGCAGACCATCGACGGTGCCGAGTTCATTGCCCGCAAGACCGCCGAGGCCCAGGCCCAGCGCCAGCTGAAGGGATTGGGCGGTTAGGGCATTGTGCCTTTGATCCGCATCGTTTTGCGCCCCCTCTCGTCATGCCCGCGCTTGACGCGGGCATCCACGTAGGGTCCCCCGGGCACGGTGTCGAACGGGTTCCGCGTGGATGGCCGGGGCAAGCCCGGCCATGACGTATCAAAGGAGGCACGGTCATCAGCCGGAGCGTGCCTCGCCTTCCGCTCAGGCGGCCGCCGCGTCCACCGCCGCCAGCAGGGCGTCCACCTCGAACGGCTTTTCCAGTACGGCCACCGCGCCCAGGCGACGGGCGGTCTCCAGCCCCTGCGCCTTTTCCATCCGCGCGCTGCCGCCGGAAATGGCGATGATGCGGGCCTGGGGCTGCATGGTCTGGATTTCCATGATGGCCTGGATGCCGTCCATCTCCGGCATGATGATGTCGGTGAGGATGATGTCGAAAGCCTCGCCGGCGGCGATCTCGTTCCACCGCCTGCAGGCCGTTATCGGCGGTGGTCACCTCGTGGCCGCTGGCGGTCAGCACGTCCACCAGGGAATCGCGCATCAGCGGGGTGTCTTCGACGATCAAAATGCGGCTCATAACGGTGCCTTTCGTGGGGGCAAGGCGTTCATGCGGTGATACCCTCATTACCCGTTCTGGGCAAGGTGGGTTCTGGCGTGGGCGGGGTCCACCACCGGCAGCAGCACGCGGAACTCGGCGCCCCGGCCCGGGGCGCTGTCCACGGCGATGACGCCGCCCATGCCCTTGACGATGCCCTGGACCACCGACAGGCCCAGGCCGGTGCCTTGGCCCACTGGTTTGGTGGTGAAGAAGGGATCGAAGATCTTGGCGGCGGTTTCCGGGGCCATGCCGCAACCGCTGTCCTTGATGCGGATGTCGACGAAGTCCAGCGTGTGGTCCAGGTTGGCGAAGGGCGACCGGCGGGTGTCTTCGGACTTGCCCAGGCCGGCGCGGTCGCGGCCTACCCGGGGCGGCACCACGTCGTCGCCCGGCACCACCTCCAGCGACAGGCGCAGGGTGCCTTCGCCGTCCATGGCATCGCGGGCATTGTTGGCCAGGTTGAGCAGCACCTGGGTGATCTGGCCGGCATCGCCCACCACCTGGGCCCCCTCCACCTCCAGATGGGTCTCGACCCGCACCGAGGGCGGCAGGATCGAGGCCACCAGGCCGGAGAACTGGCGGAACACCGGGACGATGTCCAGGGCGGCCAGGGTCTTGTGCTCCTTGCGGACATAGGCCAGCACGTTGCGGACGATGTCGCGGCCATGCTTGGCGGCGGCGATGACGCGGTCGATGCGCTCGCGGTTCTTGACGTCCAGGCTCGACGGTGCGGGTGACCATCTCGGCCGCCATCAGGATGGGGCCCAGCATGTTGTTGAGCTCGTGGGCGACGCCGCCGGCCAGGCGGCCCAGCGCCTCCAGCTTCTGGCCCTCGGTCAGCGCCAGTTCCAGTTGGCGGCGTTCCTCGGCCGAGCGCACCACCTCGGTGACGTCCTCGATGCCGATCAGCAGCGACGGCGCTTGGTCCGTGCTGGCCGCCGAGAACGACGTGCCGGCGATGCGCCAGTGGCGGATCTGGCCGTCCGGCAGCGGGACCTGGTGGTCGAAGGCGAAGGTGGTGCCGGGGGGCAGCGGATGATCGGCGCCGGGCAAGTGATCCGAGGCGATGAAGTCGCGGATGTTGCGGCCGCTCAGGTCCTCGCCCTCCTGGCCGGTCATGCGTTGGAACGCCGGGTTGGACTGGCGGATCTCGCCGGCGGCGGTGGCGATGACGATGCCTTGCAGCGACGCCGAGAAGGCCATGCGGAAGCGTTCCTCGCTGTCGCGAACCGCCTCCTCGGCCTTGATGCGCTCCTCCACCTCGTCGGTGACGTCCAGGATCAGGCCGTCCCAGACGATGCTCTCGCCCCGTCGGCGCGGGCGCGACTGGCCGGACAGCCAATGGGTGCGGCCGTCGGCGCCGATGACGCGCACGTCCTCGTCCACCGGTTCCAGCGTCTCCGCCGAGACCAGCAACTGCTCCAGCAGAAGTTCGCGGTCGGTGTCGATCATGGCGTCGAACAGGATGGAGGCGTCGAAGACGATGTCGCTGGCGTCGCAGCCCACGATTTCCTCGATCCCGTCCGAGACGTAGGGATAGGCGAAGGTGCCGTCGGGGTCGAGCACGCGCTGGAACACCACGCCGGGCAGGTTGGCGGCGATGGAGCGCAGGCGCCGTTCGGTCTCCTCCAGCATCAGTTCGGTGGCCTTGCGCCGGGTGATGTCGCGGCCGATGACGATCAGCGACAGGCGGCCGTCCGAGCGAACCTCGGACACCGTCATCTCGAACGGAAAGAGCGAGCCGTCCTTGCGCCGGGCCATGATCTCCTGGGTGCCGCGCGGAAAGCAGCCGGCGATGTCGGAGATGCCGCACTGCGAGATGTGCTGGGGTGCGTCCGGGCGGCAGGGCGTCGCCATCAGGTGCGCCACGCAACGGCCCAGCATCTCGTCCAGCGTCCAGCCGAACAGGCGTTCGGTGGCGCCATTGGCCCAGTTGATGCCGGTCTGTGCGTCCAGGGTCAGGATCACGTCCTCGGCATGGTCCATGACGGTCTGGAACTGGTGCTCCGCCCGCATCCACGGGGTGATATCGATCCACACGCCGTCCCACAGGATGGTGCCGTCGTCCAGCCGCGTCGGCGCCGACGAACCGCGGAACCATTTCGTCTCACCCTCGGCGGTGACCGCGCGGAAGGCTTCCAGGCTGCGGCTCATGGAGAAGGCCGAGCGCAGGATGCCGGCCACATGGGCGTCGCGGTCGGCCCAGTGCAGCGCGTTCAGGGCGCCCTTGCTGGTCACCGTCATGTCCTCGGGCCGATAACCGAAGATGTCGACCACGTTGGGGGACAGCCAGGGATAGCGGATCTCGCCCGAAGGCAGCAATTCGCGCCGGAACATAACGCAGGACAGGTCGGCCATCACCTCGGCCAGCCGGTCCGGGACAGGCGGCTGCGGGATGGGGACGGCAGCGTCGGGGGCCGAAGGCTCGGACATGCGGAACAAGGACTCGCGCGATGGAAGAATGGTCTGGCGTGAAAGTTAGTGTAGCATGCCGCCCTGACGGGACCTAGCGGACGGAAAATCCATGGCCGGGCACGGCGCCCACATCATCGTCATCGGCAACGAAAAGGGTGGATCCGGCAAGACCACCGTCGCCATGCATTTGGCGGTGGGCCTGCTGCGCATGGGCTTCAAGGTCGGTTGTCTGGACCTGGACCACCGGCAGCAATCCCTGGGCCGCTATTTCACCAACCGTCAGGCCTGGGTCGACCGCACCCGCGTGCCTCTGCCCATGCCGCAATTCGGCGTGGTGATGCCGTCCTCGGCCGAACTCAAGGCCCAGGCGGTGGCCGAGGAGCGTGCCGCCTTCGACGAGAGGCTGGCGGCCATGACCGCCCAGTGCGATTTCGTGGTGGTGGACTGCCCCGGCTCGGACGTGCCGCTGGCGCGCCACGCCCACACCTACGCCGATACCCTGGTCACCCCCATCAACGACAGCCTGCTCGACCTGGACCTGCTGGGCCAGTTGGACCCGGTGACGTGGGAGCTGCGCCAGGCCGGTGTCTATTCCCACCTGGTGTGGGAGTTGCGCCAGGAGCGGCGGCGCACCCACAAATCCGGCATAGACTGGTTGGTGACCCGCTCGCGCCTGTCGGCGCTGGTGGACCGCAACAAGCGCAAGATGGCCGAGGTGCTGCCCAAGATGCAGAAAGTGCTGGGCTTCCGCCTGGCCGAGGGCTTCGGCGAGCGGGTGATCTACCGCTATCTCTTCCTGTGGGGGCTGACGGTGCTGGACCTGCGCCAGTCGGGTATCGATCTGGAGTTGACCAAATCGCACCAGGCGGCGCGCGGCGAGGTCACCGCCCTGCTGGCCAATCTCTGGCTACCCCGGGTGACCGAGCGCCTCGACCGTCTTTGATCCGCACGGACATACCGCTTCTACGCACCCGGAGCCATCGCTGCCGGGTGGCATAATGTCGGGCATTATGCAACGTCAGGAGGGTGGAATGGCGACCAGGACGGGGACGAATGGCGATGATGTGTTGTTCGGCACCGGTGGCGACGATTTTCTGGACGGGCGGGCGGGCAACGATACGCTGTTCGGCGGCGGCGGCAACGATACCGTGGCGCCCGGTGACGGCATCGACACCGCCTATGGCGGAAGCGGCATCGATACCATCGATTATTACGGGGCCAACGGGCCGGTGGTGGTGAACCTGGCCCAGGGGACGGCGCAGGACGGTTCCGGCGCCACCGACCGGCTGTTCAGCTTCGAGAACATCGAGGGCTCGCTTTACGGCGACACGCTGATCGGCAACAACGGCGCCAACCGCATCAACGGCAGCTACGGCTCGGACACCCTGACCGGCGGGGGCGGTGCCGACACCTTCATGCTGAGCGGCCGCACCGACGCGGCGGACACCATCACCGATTTCCAGCATGGGGTGGACCGTTTCGAGCTGCATCGCACCGAGGTCTTCATTCCCGACCACCAGCCGCCGGCCGGCACCCTGGGCGCGCAATACTTCACCGAGGGGACGCAGGCCACCACCCCGGACCAGATGCTGATCTACGATGCCGACCGCCACGTCATCCTGCTGGACGTCGATGGCAGTGACACCCGATTCGAGGCGACACCGCTGTTCACCGTCCAGGCCGGCGCCGAGATCAGCGCCTCGGATTTCCTGTTGGTCTAGGCGGCTACGACCGGCATGCCGGCGACGGCGAGGCGGAAGCGATCGGCGAAGCGCTCCTGTTCCTCGCCGTCCAGGCGGAAATGCAGGTGGGCGTGGCCGTGTTCCAATTCCACCACCTCGGCCGGCAGGTTGTCGCCCAGCAGCGGCGCGGACAGGCTCACCCTTTGCCCCAGCCCCAGGGACAGGGTGCCGGCCAGCAGGGTGACGCCCCCTTCCGAACAATCCTGGATGGTGGCTTCGGCCCACTCGCTTCCCAGCCTCACGGTGGCGGCGGCATTGACGCGGTAGCGGGGCAGGGCGCGGCGGTCCACCTCGCGGGTGGCGGTGCGCACAGTCCGCACCAGGGCGTGGCGCAGTTGGTCGATGGCCTCGGCCACATCGGTGGAAACCGAGCGAACGGTGGCGGCACGCTCGCCGGTGGAGGCGGCTTCGCCGGAAACGGTGGCGATGCGGTTGGAGACCTCCAGGGCGGCGTCCGAGGTCTGGGTGACGTTGCGGGCGATCTCGGCGGTGGCGGCGCCCTGCTGCTCGATGGCGGCGGCGATGGCCGAGGACATGCCGTCCACGTCGCGAATGGACTGGGCAATGGCCGACACCGCTGCCTCCACGTGCCGGGTGGTGCCCTGGATGGTGTCGATCTGGCCGGAAATCTCCTCGGTGGCGCGCGACGTCTGGGTCGCCAGCGCCTTGACCTCGCCGGCCACCACGGCGAAGCCCTTGCCGGCGTCGCCGGCGCGGGCCGCCTCGATGGTGGCGTTCAGCGCCAGCAGGTTGGTCTGGGCGGCGATGCCGCTGATGATCTGCGCCACCTCGCCGATATGGGCGACCGCCTCGGTCAACTGGGCCATGGTGTGCTGGGCGTCCAGGACGGATTCCACCGCGCGGCGGGTAATGCCGCCGGCGGTCCCCACCTGCTGGGTGATCTCGCCGATGGAGGCGGAGAGCTGCTCGGAGGCCGAGGCCACGTTCTGGGCGTTGGCCAGCGCCTGGGCGGCGGCGGCGGCCACGTCCTGCGAGTTGGCGCTGACCAACTGTGCCGAACTGGCCATGCCCACGGCATCGTCCTGCATATGGCCGGTGCGTTCGGCGACGCGGTCCACGGCCGAACGGGTTTCACGCTCCACCGTGTCGGCCATGGCGCGCAGGGCGACCAGCTTCTCCGCCTCGGCGCGGGTCCGCTCCTGCTCCTGGGCAGTACGCAGGCGTTCGGCCTCGGCGGCATTGTCCTTGAACACCTGAAGGGCGCGGGCCATGGCGCCCACCTCGTCGGCGCGCTCGCGGGAGGGGACTTCCACCTCCCGCTCGCCGGTGGCCAGCCGACGCATGGCGTCGGCCATGCGGGTCAGCGGGCCATAGACGCCGCGGGCAATCAGCGCGCCCAGCACCACCAGCGCCCCGGTGCCCAGGGCAAGGGCGGCGGCGATGGCGCGCCAAGTCAGCCCGTCCACCCGCCGGCTCTCTGCGGCGGCCGAGCGGGCGCGGTCGCCAGCGTCGCGGGCCAGAGCCTCGACGCGCGGTTCCATCTGGGCGTACAGGTCGGACAGGCGGGCGGTTTCGCCGGACAGGCGCAAGGTGCCCTCCACCACGGCGGCGAAGTCGCGGTGATAGGCGGCCATCTTGGCGGCGATGCCGTCGCGCACCGCCGCCGGCAGGGCCGAGGCGTTCAGCACGGCGGCGAACTCGTCGGCGCGCTTGGTCATCTCCGCCTGGTATTTGGCGTCGCGGCGGGCCAGGAAATCCTTTTCGTGGCGGCGCATCTGCAGCATCAGCACGGCCAGGCGCAGCTCGTCATGGCTCTTCAGCGCCTCTTCCACCTGATGGACCGAGGCGCGCAGCGACCCCATCAGCCCGTCATTCTCGGAAAAGCCGATGGTTCGCTGGGTGGCGACCACCTGGGCGAAGCCGTCGGCATAGGCCCGGGCGAGGGTGCGGATGGCCTGGGCATCGCCGCCGGTGGTGGAGGCCTCCAGGGCTCCCAGCCGATCGAACGCCGCCGCCAGGCTGCGTCCGTGGGCGGCGACCATGTCGTCGTTGCGTTGCGCCAGGAAGTCCTTTTCCCGTCGGCGGGCGTCCAGCAGGGAAAAGGCCAGGGCGGCGGCGTCATCCTTCAACTGGTCGGCCTGGGCGGCCTGCCCGGCCAGCCGGGACTGGGCCGAAGCGTTGACGAAGACGACGGCGGCGACGATGGCGAAAATGAGGACGGCGACGGCAACGATGGCGCCGATCTGCACTTTCAAGGGAAAGCGCGCCAAGATCCCCTGCATGAAGGCCTCCCAACCCCTGATCTTTCTTATGGAAAGAGAGGCTAATGACTCATACGGGGCTTATCAATTAACAGTTGGGTGACATTCCCGCTCGGCAAGCGTGGTCGCCGCTAAAAGAGCTCGTCGTCCTCGCCGATGTCGGCGGGAGGGGCGGGCTCGCGTCCATGCAGGGCGTCCACCAGTCGGCGGCGCCAGTCGGCCAGGCTGACATTGGCGGCCATGGCGTCGATCCATGCGCCCAGCATGGCTTCGGTCTCGGGGACGTGGGCGGTGGCGCGGGTGGATTCGATCAGTTCGGCATGCTGCTGGCGCAGGGTCTGCAGCACCGAGGCCACCTGTTCCAAGCCCTGGCGCGAACGGTCGGCGGATTGCAGCTTCTGCACCACCAGGAAGGTTTCGGCTTGCAACGCCTCGGCATCGGCCCCGGCGGCGATCTGGCCGATGCGGGTCAGCACGCTGGTCGCCCCCCTCGGTGGAATGCTCGAATTCCTCGCCGGTGTTGACCGCTTCGGCGGCCAGGAACTCGAAGGCCCGCTGCTGCAGCTCGGAAAAGGCCTGCCACCGGGCCAGCAATTCCAACAAGCGGGAACAGTTGCTATCCGTCATCTCATGTCCTCGTCGCATCGGCGTGGCACAGCCTAAGGATTTCTTCCGTAATACGCGAGAGCGGAAATTCGCGTTCCACCGCGCCATTCTCCCGTGCTGCCTTGGGCATGCCGTAGACCACGCAGGACGCCTCGTCCTGGCCGATGGTGGGGGCGCCGGCCCGGCGCATGGCGAGCAATCCGTCGGCGCCGTCGCGGCCCATGCCGGTGAGGATCACCCCCACCGCCTTGGAGCCGCAGGCCTCGGCCACCGAGTGGAACAGCACGTCCACGCTGGGCTTGTGGCCGGTGACCAGGGGACCGTCATACAGGTGGATGGTCAGGGCGGCGCCCGAGCGGCGCACCTCCATGTGACGGTCGCCGGGGGCGATGAAGACGTGGCCGGCGACGATGCGGTCCCCGTCGGCGGCTTCCTTGACCCGTACGGCGGCCATGCCGTTCAGGCGCTCGGCGAAGCTGGCCGAGAATTTGGGCGGAATGTGCTGGGTGACCACCACCGGCGGCGCGTCGGGGGGCAGCGCCAGCACGATGTCGCGCAGGGCCTCGACGCCGCCGGTGGACGAGCCGATGACCACCAAGCGGTCGGTGGACTTGTAGATGGTCGTGACCGCCAGCTTGGGCGCCGCCGCACGGTCGCCCAGCGGCCGCACCCGGGCGGCGGCGGCGGCGCGCACCTTGTCGACCAGCTCCTTGGCGTGGGCCTGCAGGCCGCCGGCGGCGGTATCGGCCGGCTTGCAGAAGATGTCCACGGCGCCCAGCTCCATGGCCTTCATGGTGACCTCGGCGCCGCGCTCGGTCAGCGACGACACCATCACCACCGGCATGGGCCGCAGCGTCATCAGCTTTTCCAGGAACGCCAGGCCGTCCATGCGCGGCATTTCCACGTCCAGCGTCAGCACGTCGGGGTTCAGCGCCTTGATCTTCTCGCGCGCCACCAGCGGGTCGGGGGCGGTGCCCACCACGGTGATGCCGGGCGCCGCCGACAGGATGGCCGACAGCATCTGCCGCATGAGGGCGGAATCGTCGACGATGAGCACGCGAATGGACGAGGGGGGCATGGTGCGGCCCCTTACGTGAACAATTCGACGTCGCCCTCGACCTCGACGGTCTGCAGGCGCGAGCGGTAGGACATTTCGCGGTTGACCACGGCGCGTTCCACATCCTTCTTGAGGAACAGCCGGATCACCTTGCCCAGCCGGGGGAAGAAGTGGATGCGGCGCGGATGGGGGCCGCCCAGATCCTCGGCGGCGATGCGGTAGCCTTCCTCGGACAGGTAGCGGCGGACAAAATTGGCGTTGCGGTCGCCTACCGAGATGGTGGCGGTGCCTACCCCGGGCAGCACGTTGCCGGCGCCGAAAACCTTGATCTCCAGCGTCTCGCGGCGGCCACCCCGGCGCAGCACGTCATTGATCAGCTCTTCCATGGCGAAGTTGCCGAACCGCATGGCCTTGTCCACCGGCACGTCGGTTCCCGAATCGGGCAGCATGAAATGGTTCATGCCGCCGATCTTCAGCCGGGTGTCCCACACGCAGGCGGCGACGCAGGAGCCCAGGACGGTGACGATCATCTCCTGGCCGGCGGTCGACACGTAATGTTCGCCCGGCAGGACCTTCACCGCCATGATCTTGAAGGTGGGATCGAACCAGCGCCGCCGTTCCGCCTCGTCGGCCTGGGCTCCCCACGCCCCGTTCCCGCTCCCGTTCATTTGATCCGCCTGTAAACCGTCTTGTCCGCGACCTCGAACCTGTCCGTGACGCCGATCAAGGATTCGGCATGACCAAGATACAGCATGCCGCCAATGTTCAAATAGTCCGCGTAACGGTTGAACAATTTTCTTTGTGTCGGTTTGTCGAAATAGATGGCGACGTTGCGGCAGAATATGGCGTCGAAGGTGCCTTTCATCGGCCAATTATCGTGCAGGTTCAGTCGGCGGAAGCGGATCATATGGCGCAACTCGTCCGCCATTTGAATCCGCTCCGCATCGCCGGGAAAACGGCGGACGAAGCGCTTGCGATAGGTTTCGGGGATGTGCTTGAGCGCCTCGACGGGATAGATGCCGGCCTCGGCGCGGCGCAGCATGTTGGTGTCGATGTCGGTGGCCAGGATCAGGGCGTCCCAGCCTTCGCCCGGCTTCAGCACGTCGGCCATGGTCATGGCGATGGAATAGGGCTCCTCGCCCGACGAACAGCCGGCCGACCAGATGCGGATGCGCGGGCGGCGGGGACGCTCGGTCACGCGCGGGGCCAACACCTCGCTCTTGAGGAAATCGAAGTGATGCGGCTCGCGGAAGAAATTGGTGATGTTGGTGGTGATGGCGTTGACCAGGTTCTCCACCTCGGCGGTGGCGCCCGGCCCCTGCAACAGGTCCACGTATTCGGTGAAGGAGCGCATGCCCAGCGCGCGCAGGCGCTTGACCAGCCGGCCGCACACCATCTGCCGTTTATGAGCGGACAGCACGATGCCGGTTTCCCGCGACATGAAGGCCGCAAGAAAACGGAACTCGTCGTCTCCCAACTCGAACTCGCGACGGTGGCCGTGGTCGGTCCGTGCATCGCCGACGTGCTGCTGCACCCTGTTTCCCCCGTGCCCCGCCTCCGTTCTCCCGCAGGATCGTCCGGATGATAGAGGCATCCCCTTAACGATTTGGCGCCCGGCCGGCGATCCCTGTGGGATCAGCCACCCCTCCGACCTGGCGCGCACACATGACAAGCGCCGCCGATGGTTCGACGGCATTTACAGTTGTAACAGAACTTACAGCGATTTCAAAACTCCGCCCAACCCTCGTCCTTGGCGGGAGCGCCGTCCTTGGCGTGCAGCTTGGCCAGATGGCTCCGTTGCGGCGCCTCCTTGGCGACGGCGGGCTTGGCTGCGGCCGGCTTGGTCGCCGGCTTGGCTACTCCAGGTTTCGCCAAGGCGGGCTTTGCCACGGCGGGCTTGTGCGGGACCGGTGCCACGTTCTGCTCGCCCACATGGAAGAACCCCATGAGGCGGTTGAGTTCCTGGGACTGTTCCTCGAGGGCATGGGCTGCGGCGGCGGATTCCTCGACCAGGGCGGCGTTCTGCTGGGTCATCTCGTCCATCTGGGTGACGGCGGCGTTGACCTGGTCGATGCCGCTGGCCTGCTCGCTGCTGGCGGCGGCGATCTCGGCGACGATGTCGGCCACCCGTTTGACGCTGCCGAGGATTTCCTCCAGCGTCTTGCCGGCGCCCTTGACCAGGTCGGCGCCGCCGCGCACCTGGGTCGAGCTTTCGGCGATCAGGGTCTTGATCTCCTTGCTGGCCTGGGCCGAGCGCTGGGCCAGGTTGCGGACCTCCTGGGCCACCACGGCGAAGCCCTTGCCGGCGTCGCCGGCGCGGGCCGCCTCCACCGCGGCGTTGAGCGCCAGCAGGTTGGTCTGGAAGGCGATCTCGTCGATCATGCCGACGATGTCCTCGATCTTCTGCGACGAGGCCTCGATGCGGCCCATGGCGGTGATGGCATTGCTGACCACCTCGCCGCCGCCGGCCGCCACCTCGCGGGCGCCGGCCGCCAGCTGGTTGGCCTGCTGGGCGTTGGCGGCGTTCTGGCGCACGGTGGCGGCCAGCTCCTCCATGGAGGCGGCGGTCTCTTCCAGGGCGGAGGCCTGCTGCTCGGAGCGCTCGGACAGGTCCTGGCTGCCGGCGGCCACCTCCGAGGCGGCCGAGTTGATCTGGCCGGCGGCGGAGTTGATGTTGGTGACGATCTCGAACAGCTTGTCGGCGGTCTGGTTGACGTCGCCCTTCAGCTGGCCGAACAGCCCGCCGTACTCGTTGGTGATGCGCCGGGTCAGGTCGCCGCGGGCCACCGAGGCCAGCACCGCGGCGACGTCCTTCAGCGCCACCCCGGTCAGGTTGACCAGGTTGTTGACGCCCTCGCACAGGTTGAGCAGGAAGCCGTCCTTGCCGGCCAGGTCGATGCGGCGGTCCAGGTCGCCGGCGCTGGCGGCCTTGGCCACCTCGGCCACCTCGGCGACGATGGCCGCCTCGCGCGCCCGCTGCGCCGCCTCCGCCTCGGCCTGCGCCACCCGCGCCGCCTCGGCCTCTTCCTCCATCCGCTTCTTGTCCACCGCGTTCTGCTTGAACACCTGAACGGCCTGCGCCATCTCGCCGATCTCGTCGGTGCGCTCCAGCGCCGGCACCGGCACCTCCAGATGGCCGGTCGCCAGCTCGCCCATGGCCCCCGTCATCCGCGTGATCGGAACCAGGATCGAACGCGCGATCAGGTAGGCGCAGGCCAGGCCCAGCAGCAGGGCGGCGGCGGACACCGCGGTGGCGGCCGCCGACCGGCTGGACACCAGGCCCAGGGTGGTTTCCTCGATGGTGGCGAGCAGGGTGTGCTGGCGCTGTGCCGAGGCGCTGGCCAGATCGCCGAACTGGGTGGCGGCGTCGCCCATGGTGGCGATCAGCTTGCGATAGCCCACGGTGACCTCGAACTGGCGGGTGAAGGCCTCGCGATAGGCGCGGACCTGTCCCAGGATGCGTTCCAGTTCTGCCCGGTCGGCCGGCATGGTTTCGGCCCGAATGGCGCTTTCCAGGGAGGAAATTGCCTCGGCCAGCTCTTTCTGCGCCGACTCGGCCTCGGCATCCTCCATGCGGCCCTGGAAGCGCAGCGCCGCCAGCAGGGCGGCAGCGAAATGGTTCTGGCTGGCGGTGGTGGTGGCCAAGGTTTCCAGATCGCGTTCCTGGATGCGCGAGGCCACCAGCTTGGCCAGCATGCCTGATGTGTCGCGGCCGATGACGTCGGTGCCTTCGCGCACCAGCTGGTCGCGCTGGTGCCGCAGGTCGGCCACCTTGTCGAGATCCGCGCTGTAGCTCTCGAACAGCTTGATCATGGAGTCCAGCGCCGCCTTGGTCTCCGCCACGCGCACCTTGCCGGCGAGGGCATTGAGATCGCGCCGCAGGATATCGCGCAGGCTCGTTGGCGCGCATCAGGGCCTTGTCGTTGCCTTCGGCGAAGAAAATGTAGACGTTGCGGCGCAGCCCGGCCACGTTGCGGTCGATCTGCTGGATGCTGGTGGTGTTGGCGGAAACGCGGGCGTATTCCCCCACGTAGTCGCGCACCGCGGAGAAGCCCAGCAGCGCCACCGCCGCGACGGCGACGAGAAACACGATCACGGCGCCGAAGCCGCCGTAGATGCGGCCTTTGACGGTGATCCCCGAGGTCTTGGCCATGATGCCCCCTGTGGTTACGCGGCGATGTCGCCGGCCGCGTGCAAGTCGCCGTTCAACATGGTCTCCAGGTCCAGCAGGGCCACCATGCGGCCCTCTACCGTCACCAGTCCGGACAGGAAGCGGGTGCTTTCGCCGTGGTCCAGGCTCGGGAACCGGCTGGATGTCGGCGCTGGGGACGGTGATGATGTCGGCCACCGCGTCCACCAGGATGCCCAGCACCCGGTGCCCCACCGTCACGACGATGGTGACGTGGCGCGGCGTCGCTTCGGTCAGATGGCCGGTGAAGCGGGCGCGCAGGTCGAAGACCGGAATGATGGCGCCGCGCAGGTTGATCACGCCGCGCAGATGGGGCGGGGTGTCGGGCAGTTCGGTGGTTGCCGTCCATCCTTTGATTTCGCGGATGGCCATGATGTCCACGCCGTATTCCTCGTCTCCGATGGTGAACGAGATGAACTGGCGGACATTATTTCTGCTCGTGATCTCCATGGTCCCCCCACCCAAAGAGTTTCCGCCAGTATAGCCTTGGGCCGGGGACTGGCGGAATGGGGTATTAAAGAGGATTAATATAAAAGAAACTTATATACCATGGAGGGGCGACGCCACCCCAAAGTGGGTCATTCGGCGGCGGCCGCAGCAGCCGGATCGCCCTCCTGCAGGCGTTCGCCCATGGCGCGGATGGCGCTGACGTCCAGGATCAGGGCGACGCGGCCATCGCCCAGGATGGTGGCGGCCGAGATGCCCTCCACCGGGCGGAAATTGGCGTCCAGCGACTTGATCACCACCTGCTGCTGGCCCAGCAGCTCGTCCACCAGCAGGCCGATGCGGTCGCCGCCCTCGGTCTCCACCACCACCACCAAGCCGCGGGTGGGGTCGCTGATGGCGTTCCGGATGCCGAACAACTGGAACAGCGGGATCAGGCGGATGTATTCGCCGCGCAGGGTCAGCACGTCGCCCACGTTGACCAGGGTGCGGGCCTGGTGGGCGGCCGGGCGCAGGGATTCCACGATATTGGTGAGCGGCAGCACGTAGCGTTCGCCGCCGATGGCTACCAGCATGCCGTCCATCACCGCGAGCGTCAGCGGCAGCGACAGGATGAAGCGCGAGCCGGCCCCGGGGGTGGACTGCACCACCACGCGGCCGCCCACGTCCTGGATGTTCTTGCGCACCACGTCCATGCCGACGCCGCGCCCGGACACGTCCGAAAGCGCCGCGGCGGTGGAGAAGCCGGGGGCGAAAATGAGCATGTCGATCTGCTCGTCGCTCAAGGATTGGCCGCGTTCCACCAGGCCCTTCTCGATGGCCTTCTCCAGCACCCGTTTGCGATCGATGCCGCGGCCGTCATCGGTGATCTCGATGATGATGCGGCCCGAACGGTGCTCGGCGGCCAAATGGATGGTGCCTTCCGCCGGCTTGCCGACGGCGATGCGCTCCTCGGGCGTCTCCAGGCCGTGATCCAGCGCGTTGCGGATCAGGTGGGTGAGGGGATCGGACAATTGCTCGATCACCGTCTTGTCCACCTCGGTGTTCTCGCCGCTCATCACCAGGCGGGCCTGCTTGCCCAGCTTGGTCGACAGGTCGCGCACCAGGCGGGGCGCCTTGGAGAACAGCGCCTTCACCGGCTGCGCCCGGATGGCCATGACGCTTTCCTGCAGTTCGCGGGTGTGGTGCGACAGCTCCTGCAGGCCTTGGATCAGGCTCGGGATGGGATTCCACCGAGAAGCCGCTGGCCTGCTGGCCCAGCATGGCCTGGGTGATCACCAACTCGCCCACCATGTTGACCAGCCGATCCACCTTGTCCAGGTCGACGCGGATCGAGGCGGTGTGCACCGGCCCGCCGGCCGTGGCCGGGCCGGGCGCGGCGGCCGGTTTGGCGGTTGCCGCCGGAGCGGGCGCGGCAGGCTTGCCCGCCTCGGGCAGCGGCTCGAACAGGCCCCAGCCGTCGCCTTCCACGCCGCCGCCCTGGGCTGGCGCAGGGGCGGAGGCGGCCTCGGCGGCCACGGGGGCGAACAGGCCCCAGCCTTCGCCCTCGACCTCGCCCGCCACCTCCTCGATGGTGATGGTGGCGGTGTCGCCGTCCACGAACTCGAACACGTCGGCGATGGCCGAACGGTCCTTGTCGGTGATCAGGGTAAAGGTCCACGACAGGTACGAAGCCTGCGGGTCGATCTCGGTCAGGGAGGGCAGGTGGGAACGGTCGGCGACGATGTCCAGGTCGCCCAGGCTGGCCAGCTCGCGGATCATCAGCAACGGGTCGTTGCCGGTGCGCAGCATGGCCGGGGTGGGCAGGAAGCCGATGCGGTAGGTCTTGAACGCCGTCCCGGACGCGGCGGTGGGGGCCGGAGCGGGGGCAGCGGCGGCCGGCGCCGCATGGGCGGCGACGGCGCCACCCTCGGTGATGGCGGCCAGTTGGGCCAGGATGTCGGCGCCATGGTCGGCGGGCAGGGCGACGCCTTCCTGCGCGGCGCGGACGAAGTCGCCCAGCACGTCGTTGCCGCGCACCAGCAGTTCCGCCGAGCTGGGGCGAGAGTTCGGCCCGCCCGGAGCGGAGCGCGTCCATGGCGGTTTCGAACACGTGGGCGAAATGGACCAGGTCTTCGAAGGCGAAAGCGCCCGCGCCCCCCTTGATGGAGTGGACGCAACGGAAGACCGCGTTGAGGTCGTCGGCCGTGCCGGCGCCGTCCTGGAGACGGCTCAGCGTCTCCTCGGCATTGGCCAGCAGTTCGGCGCATTCCTCGAAATAGGTCGCCTTGAACTGCGACAGGTCGTAGCCCTGGTCCTCGCTCATGCTCGGTTCTCCCCCAAAGGGTTACGGGCAGACCTTGGCGACGATCTGCAGCAGCTTGTCCGGGCTGAAGGGCTTGACGATCCAGCCGGTGGCGCCGGCGGCGCGGCCCTCGTCCTTCTTGGACTGGTCGCTTTCGGTGGTCAGGATCAGGATGGGCGTGCCCGCCTGGGCCGGCAGCGCGCGGATGCGCCGGGTCAGGGTGATGCCGTCCATTTCCGGCATGTTGACGTCGGTGATGATGACGTCGACCTTCTGCGCCTGGAGCAGCTTGAGCGCGGCGACGCCGTGCTCGGCTTCGAGGACCGTATAGCCGGCGCCCCGCAGCGTGAACGACACCATGTCGCGCATGGTCTTGGAATCATCGACGGCGAGAACGCTCTTACCCATGAGTAAATCCCCTGTCAGGCAATCACAGTGAGGTCGTCGAGGTCGTTTCCCAGGCCCAGGTGCCGGAACGCGGCGGCCAGTCCCTGCGAGACATCCTCGATTTCGAGCCGGCGGGCCGCGGTGCGGAACGCCGGGACGCCGGCCAATACCACCTGGATCGCCGCGGTGGCAATGCGCTCGACGGCGCCGGCCTTCAATACCACGTCGGCGGCGGTGTCCTTCGCCAATGCGTCGAGCAGCAGGTCGCGAAGTTCGCCTGCGGCGGTCAGGTCGACCACCGAGGGCAATTCCACTTCCAGTCTGCCGCTGTTATCCTTGAGCTCCATATCGCTCAACCACGTTTTCCCTGTGGACCGGACCCGGATAATACGGCAAATTCCTGCCGGGAGTAAGAGGTCAAGAGTCACCACTTAATGCCGACCATCGCCACCCAGGCGGGACCGTGGAACATGACGGTCTTCGCCTTTTCCGAGGACGATCCCCAGAATCCGCTACTGCGCGTGGCTGCGGACGAGGTGGCGCGCCTGCCCTTCGGCGCGGCCGAACTGGACCGGGACGGCAAGGTGGTGGCCTACAACGACACCGAACCCGACGACGGCGGTCCGGCCCGGCCGCCGGTGGTTGGGCGCGACTTTTTCGCGGATGTGGCCCGCTGGGCGGGCAATTCGATGATCGCCCAGGAATTTCATCGCGGTGTCACCAGCGGCGAGCTCAATGCGGTGTTCGACTGCGCGGTCGTGCGTCTTCCTTACAAGGTGCGCATCCACCTCAAGGTCAGCCCCATCCTCGGCACCTTCTGGGTGTTCGTCAAAAAACTGGCCAAGCACATCGACTGACCGGCCCGTCCCGGTTGATTGGCGGCCCGTCGGCACCGGTGTTCCGCGCGATGGGCACGGGTGTGTTGCTGTCCAAATTTCCTGAAAGCGCGGCAGCCGGGTGACCCGGCTCAGCTCATTTCGCGCAGGCGGGCCAAGTAGTTGTCCACCTCGCTGCGCATGTGCTCGGCCTTGGCGGCCAGCGCATCGGCCGAGCGGTTGAGCTCGCCGGCGGCCGAGGAGGACACGCCCAGGGCCTCGATGGCGCTGTTGACCGAACTGGTCACCGCCTTGGCGCCCGAGGCGGCTTCGCCCACATGGGCGGCGATGGTGCCGGTGGACGAGGTCTGGGCCTCCACCGCCAGGCGCACCTCGGTGGCCACGTGGTTGATGCCGGAAACCGCGCCTACCGTACGGTGGATGGTCTCCACCGCCGTGTTGGTGGCGCCCACCGCTTCCTGCACCGAGGCGGCGATGTCGTGGGTGGCCCGGCTGGTCTGTTCGGACAGTTTTTTGATTTCCTGCGCCACTACGGCGAAACCGCGGCCGGCGGCGCCGGCCCGCGCCGCCTCGATGGTGGCGTTCAGCGCCAGCATGCGGGTCTGGCGGGCGATGACATCGATGGTCTGGCCGATCTGGCCGATGCGCGAGGCTACGTCCAGCAGGCCGCGCATGGCATCGTCGGTGGCCCGGGCGGCGGCGGCGGCCTGTTCGGCCGCTTCGGCGGTGCGCACCACGTTGGTGCGGATGTGCTCGATGCTTTGCGCCAGGTCGGTGGTGTTCTGCGAGATGTTGTCGACGCTGTACGAGGCTTCCTCGGCGGCGGCGGCCATGTTGACCGTCTCGTAGTCCATGTGGGACAGGCGCGACAGCATCTCGTCGGAATGGGCCTTCAGGGTGGCCGCCATGGCGCCCACCTCGTCCACCACGCCCTTGATGGAGCGTTCGAAGCCCGAGGCCAGATCGGTCACCGTCTTGGCGCGCGCCTGCTTGGCCGCCTCGAAATAATCGTGGGTGACCAGCGACACGTCCAACTGCGCCACCTTGCCCAGGGCCTGGGCCAGGGCCTCGAAGCGGCGGTTGCCTTTCAGCGTCTCCAGCGCGCGGGCGGCGCCGGCCGAAGCCATGGCCTGGTACCACGAGGCGCCCAGATCCAGATAGGCCAGCATGAAGCCCAATTGCTGGGCGGTGGCGATGTAGTCGGCGGTGAATTCGCAGGCGTACAGGTGGCGCCAGTGCTCGACCAGCACGCCCTTCAGGGTGGTGCCGGCGTCGCCGGCCAGCTTGTCGCCGAACGGAGGGAAGCGGGTGACCCAATCCGAGGCCTGGTTGACCAGGGCCTCGGTCGTGGCGACCAGGGGGCGGAATTGGCACGGATCAACGTCTGCGCCGTCTCGTCCACGGCGAACAGCTCGAGATACTGGAGCACACGCTCCTTCATGCTGATGCCGGGGGCGGCGGCCTGGGCGGGGCTGTCGTCGTTGTCGTCGAAGAACAGGTCGTCATCCGGCGCCGAATTGGCGGGCGCGGAACCGGAGGGTACGGGGGGCGCCGGAGTATCGCCAAAAAGTTCGAAGTCGTCGCTCATGACCTGAATACGGCCCGCCCTTGCTTGCCCATGTCGTTAGCAGTTCACCGACAAATTGGGAGTAGTGCACAATCCGGCGGTGCGCTTTCTTTTCTTATGGTGGGTCAACCATAACGGACCAAGCCCTCGAAGGAAAGGGACGTGTTGCGCTGCATGGCGTCCAGCAAAATTGGAATGGCTGTAAATTGGGCGGGTGGTGTTCGGGGCCCGGTTGGGGGCCTTCGACAGCCATGCGGGAACGGCGCCTGCCACACAACCCCGTCGAGCGGGGCGGAAGCGAGGAAAGCCGGGTGACGGCTTGGGCCGCCGGGGGGCGGTCTGACCTACCCCCTGGGGCAGTATGACAAGCCCGAACTTTGGGATAATAGGAAGCGGCCGTGCCGGGGAGTGTTTTCCTTGGCGCGGGGAGGCGAATGCCGTATGAAGTCTCCTTTGCGCCGAAGGGGCTGGGGGGACGCGCATTCCGAGGGGATGCGGGAAGAGCCGGGTCTCCATTCTTGGAAACTATGAAATCGGTCGCGGGCGGGGGGCTCTGCCCTGCCCCGGCATAGAGGAACCGAGCGTCAGATGAGCGGATTGCCTGAAGTGCAGGGACTTTATGACCCGCAGAATGAACACGACGCTTGCGGTGTGGGCTTCATCGCCGACATCAAGAACCGCAAGTCGCACGAAATCATCCAGCAGGGTCTGGAAATCCTGAAAAACTTGACCCACCGCGGTGCGGTGGGCGCCGATCCGCTCGCCGGCGATGGCGCCGGCATCCTGATCCAGTTGCCTGACGCTTTCCTGCGCGCCGAAGCCGCCAAGATCGGCATCACCCTGCCGGAATTCGGCTCCTACGCCGCCGCCACCGTGTTTCTGCCCAAGGACGCCAGCCTGCGCGCCGCCTGCGAAAGCATGGTCGAGCGCCTGATCAAGGCCGAGGGCCAGGTGCTGCTGGGCTGGCGCGACGTGCCGGTGGACGCCTCGTGCCTGGGCGAGACGGTCAAGCCGACCGAGCCCAAGGTGCGCATGGTGTTCGTGGGCAAGGGCGCCAGCTGTCCCGACCAGGATTCCTTCGAGCGCAAGCTGTTCGTCATCCGCAAGCAGGCCGAGAACGGCGTGCCGGCCGGCGCCGACAAGGATTTCTACCTGCCCTCGCTGTCGTCGCGCACCCTGGTCTACAAGGGCATGCTGCTGGCCGACCAGGTGGGCGTCTATTATAAGGATCTGGCGGATCCGCGCATGGTCTCGGCCCTGGCCCTGGTGCACCAGCGCTTCTCCACCAACACCTTCCCCAGCTGGCGCCTGGCCCATCCGTTCCGCATGATCTGCCACAACGGCGAGATCAACACGCTCCGCGGCAACGTCAACTGGATGAACGCGCGCCGCAAGGCCATGAACTCGCCGGTGCTGGGCGACGATCTGGCCAAGCTGTTCCCGCTGATCGCCGAAGGCCAGTCCGACACCGCCAGCTTCGACAACGCGTTGGAACTGCTGGTCATGGGCGGCTATTCCATGGCGCACGCCATGATGATGCTGGTGCCCGAGGCCTGGGCCGGCAATCCGCTGATGGACGAGAAGCGCCGCGCCTTCTACGAGTACCACGCCGCGCTGATGGAGCCGTGGGACGGCCCGGCGGCGGTGTGCTTCACCGACGGCCGCATGATCGGCGCCACGCTGGACCGCAACGGCCTGCGTCCGGCCCGCTACCTGATCACCGAGGACGACAAGCTGCTGCTGGCCTCGGAAATGGGCGTGCTGCCCATCCCCGAGGACAAGATCGTCAAGAAGTGGCGCCTGCAGCCCGGCAAGATGCTGCTCATCGACCTGGAGCAGGGCCGCCTGATCGACGATTCCGAGATCAAGGCCCAGCTGGCCGGCGAGAAGCCCTACAAGCAGTGGCTGGACGAGGCCCAGATGGTCCTCGAGGAGCCTGAAGATCGACGTGGAGCCCAAGGGCTTCGACGGCGCTACCCTGCTGGACCGCCAGCAGGTGTTCGGCTACACCCAGGAAGACGTCAAGTTCCTGCTGCAGCCCATCGCCGTGACCGGCCAGGAAGCCATCGGCTCCATGGGCACCGATACCCCCATCGCGGTGCTGTCGGACAAGCCCAAGAACCTGTTCAACTACTTCCAGCAGCAATTCGCCCAGGTGACCAACCCGCCGATCGATTCGATCCGCGAGGAATCGGTCATGAGCCTGGTCAGCCTGATCGGCCCGCGCCCCAATCTGCTGGAGCGCAACGACGACGCCCCCGAGGGCAAGCGGCTTGAGGTCAAGCAGCCGATCCTGACCAACGAGGACCTGGAGAAGATCCGCCGCATCGAGCAGGTGCCGGGTTCGGGCTTCCGCTCGGTCACGCTGGACATCACCTGGCCGGCCGCTTCCGGCGCCGCCGGCATGGAGAAGGCCATCGAGTCCCTGTGCCGCGACGCCCAGGCGCGGGTGGGCGAGGGCTACAACATCCTGATCCTGTCGGACCGCAAGGTCGGCGCCGACCGCATCCCGGTGCCGTCGCTGCTGGCGGTGTCGGCGGTGCACCACCACCTGATCCGCGAGGGTCTGCGCACCCAGGTGGGCCTGGTGATCGAGACCGGCGAGGCGCGTGAGATCCATCACATGTGCTGCCTTGCCGGCTACGGCGCCGAGGCCATCAACCCTTATCTCGCTTTCGAGACGCTGGAAGCCATGCGTCCGAACCTGCCGGAGCAGCTATCCTCGTACGAGGTGCAGAAGCGCTTCATCAAGGGCTTGGACAAGGCCATCCTGAAGGTGATGGCCAAGATGGGCATCTCCACCTACCAGTCCTATTGCGGCGCCCAGATCTTCGACGCGGTGGGCCTGTCGTCGGGTTTCCTCGACAAGTACTTCGCCGGCACCAAGGGCCGCATCGAGGGTGTCGGCCTGACCGCGGTGGCCGAGGAATCGGTGCGCCGCCACAAGCTGGCCTATTCGGACGCGCCCATCTACAAGAACGCCCTGGACGTGGGCGGCGAGTACGCCTGGCGCACCCGTGGTGAAGAGCACGCCTGGACCTCGGAAACCATCCAGGCCATGCAGCATGCCGTGCGCTCGAACTCCTACGAGACCTTCAAGCAGTTCTCGCAGGCCATCGACGAGCAGTCCCGGCGCCTGCTGACCCTGCGCGGCCTGTTCGAGATCAAGCCGGTGGGCAACGGAGTCCCGCTGGACGAGGTTGAGCCGGCGAGCGAGATCGTCAAGCGCTTCGCCACCGGCGCCATGTCCATGGGCTCCATCTCGGCCGAGGCGCACACCACCCTGGCTATCGCCATGAACCGCATCGGCGGCAAGTCCAACACCGGCGAGGGCGGCGAGGATTCGGCGCGCTTCAAGCCGCTGGCCAATGGCGATTCCATGCGCTCGGCCATCAAGCAGGTGGCCTCGGGCCGCTTCGGCGTCACCGCCGAATACCTGGTCAATGCCGACGATATCCAGATCAAGATGGCCCAGGGCGCCAAGCCCGGCGAGGGCGGCCAGCTGCCCGGCCACAAGGTCGACCAGTACATCGCCCGGCTGCGCCACTCGACCCCGGGCGTCGGCCTGATCAGCCCGCCGCCGCACCACGACATCTATTCGATCGAGGATCTGGCCCAGTTGATCTTCGACCTGAAAAACGTCAATCCGGTGGCGCGCATCTCGGTCAAGCTGGTGTCGGAAATGGGCGTCGGCACCGTCGCCGCCGGCGTGTCCAAGGCCAAGGCCGACCACGTCACCATCTCCGGTTTCGACGGCGGCACCGGTGCTTCGCCGCTGACCTCCATCAAGCATGCCGGCAGCCCGTGGGAGATCGGCCTGGCCGAAACCCACCAGACCCTGGTGCTGAACAACCTGCGCAAGCGCATCTGCGTGCAGGTGGACGGTGCCCTCCGCACCGGCCGCGACGTCATCATCGGCGCGCTGCTGGGTGCCGACGAGTTCGGCTTCGCCACCGCGCCGCTGATCGCCGCCGGCTGCATCATGATGCGCAAGTGCCACCTGAACACCTGTCCGGTGGGCGTCGCCACCCAGGACCCCGAGCTGCGCAAGCGCTTCAAGGGCCAGCCCGAGCATGTCATCAACTACTTCTTCTTCGTCGCCGAGGAAGTGCGCGAGTGGATGGCCCGCTTGGGCTTCCGCAAGATGGAAGAGATGATCGGCCGCTCCGAGCTGCTCGACACCAACAAGGCCATCGAGCACTGGAAGGCGTCGGGCCTGGACTTCACCCGCCTGTTCCACAAGGTGGACAGCAAGGGTGAGCCCGTGTTCAAGGTTGAGGAGCAGGATCACGAGATCGACAACGTTCTCGACCGCCAGCTCATCGCCGAGGCCAAGGCGGCCATTGAGAATAAGAAGCCGGTCCGCATCGTCAAGGCGGTGCACAATTACGACCGTTCCGTCGGCGCCATGCTGGGCGGCGCGGTCGCCAAGGCCCATGGCGGCGCCGGCTTGCCCGACGACACCATCCACGTCAAGCTGACCGGCACCGCCGGCCAGTCCTTCGGCGCCTTCGCCGCCCGCGGCGTCACCCTGGAGCTGGAAGGCGAGGGCAACGACTACGTGGGCAAGGGCCTGTCGGGCGGCCGGCTGGTCATCCGCCCGCCGCAATCCTCCAAGCTGGTGCCCGAGGACAACATCATCGTCGGCAATACCGTGCTCTACGGCGCCACCGAGGGTGAGGTCTATTTCCGCGGCATCGGCGGCGAGCGTTTCGCCGTGCGCAACTCGGGCGCCATCGCGGTGGTCGAGGGCGTGGGCGACCACGGCTGCGAGTACATGACCGGTGGCTGCGTCCTGGTCATCGGCCCCACCGGCCGCAACTTCGCCGCCGGCATGTCGGGCGGCGTGGCCTACGTGCTGGACGAGGCCGGCGATTTCGCCAAGCGCTGCAACATGTCCATGGTCGAGCCTGGAGCCGGTCACCGCCGAGGAAGAGGCGATGGCCAAGCACGAAGGCATGACCAACGACCTGGAAACCCACGGCCGCGTGGACATCCTGGGCGACATGACCCGCGGCGACGCCGACCGCATCCAGGCCATGCTGCGCAACCACATCCACTACACCGGGTCCAAGCGGGCCCATGAAATTCTGCTGAATTGGGAATATTACATGCCCAAGTTCGTCAAGGTGATGCCGGTGGACTATCGCCGCGCCCTGGAGGAAATGGCTCAGGCCCAGGCTCCCAAGGCCGCCGCCGGCGGAGCCGGCGTTTCTTCACGGTCTTCGACCGTGGGTGGAGGCCGCTAAGATGGGTAAGGCGACCGGCTTCAAGGAATTCCCGCGCCAGACCCCGGGCTATGAGAAGCCCGGCGAGCGGGTGAAGCACTACAACGAGTTCACCAAGCCGCTGTCGGACGAGGAATTGTCCAGGCAGGGCGCCCGCTGCATGGATTGCGGCGTGCCGTTCTGCCACCAGGGCTGCCCGGTGAACAACATCATCCCGGATTGGAACGATCTGGTTTACAAAAACCGGTGGAAGGAGGCCGCCGAGGTCCTGCATTCCACCAACAACTTCCCCGAGTTCACCGGCCGCGTTTGCCCCGCCCCGTGCGAGGCGGCCTGCACCCTGAACCTGGAAGACATCCCGGTCGCCATCAAGACCATCGAGCACGCCATCGTCGAGCGCGCCTGGGCCGAAGGCTGGCTCAAGCCCGACACCTCCAAGCCGCGCACCGGCAAGAAGGTGGCGGTGGTGGGCGGCGGCCCCGCCGGTCTGGCGGCGGCCCAGCAACTGGCGCGCGCCGGCCATCACGTGGTGGTCTACGAGAAGAATGCCCGCGTGGGCGGCCTGCTGCGCTACGGCATCCCCGACTTCAAGCTGGACAAGCAGGTGATCGAGCGCCGCGCCGCCCAGATGACGGCGGAAGGCGTCGAGTTCCGCACCAACGCCCATGTGGGCGTCACCGTGCCGGTGTCCGAGCCTGGATGCCTATGACGCGGTGGTGTTGACCGGCGGCTCCGAAAAGCCGCGCGATTTGGCGGTGCCGGGCCGCGAGCTCAAGGGTGTGCATTTCGCCATGGATTTCCTGACCCAGCAGAACCGCCGCGTCTCCGGCGAGGCGGTGGGCGTCGAGGATATCCTGGCGGCGGGCAAGAAGGTGGTGGTCATCGGCGGCGGCGACACCGGCGCCGACTGTGTCGGCACCTCCAATCGCCAGGGCGCGGCCTCGGTCACCCAGATCGAGATCATGCCCAAGCCGCCCGAGAAGGAAGACAAGCTGGTCACCTGGCCGCTGTGGCCCAACAAGCTGCGCACCTCGTCCTCGCACGAGGAAGGCTGCGACCGCCGCTGGTCGGTGGCGACCCAGTCCTTCATCGGCGAGGATGGGCAGCTCAAGGGCCTGAACTGCGTGCAGGTGGACGCCAGGTTCCAGCCCATTCCCGGCACCGAGTTCACCCTTGAGGCTGATCTGGTGCTGCTGGCCATGGGCTTCGTCCATCCCGTGCACGAGGGGCTGGTCGACGGCTTGGGCCTGGAGAAGGACGCCCGCGGCAACGTCAAGGCCGATACCGTCCGGTACCAGACCTCCAACCCCAAGGTCTTCGCCGCCGGCGACATCCGCCGCGGCCAGAGCCTGGTGGTCTGGGCCATCCGCGAAGGCCGCCAGGCCGCCCGCGCGGTGGATGCCTTCCTGATGGGAAGCAGCGAGCTGCCGCGCTAGACGGTTTTTCGCCACAGAGGCACAGAGGGCACGGAGGATGGGCAAGGGAAGAGATCATTCTTCCCGGCCTTTCCTCCGGCCCTCTGCGTCTTTGCGGTGAATGCCCGATGGGCTGTTGCGGTCGCAGGACGTTCACAAGACATGGATTTCAGCGTCATTCCCCGGAATCACGCCCTTCTATATCCATGTTCATCCGCGCCTCAGGCTGCGGATCTTCCCGTTCATGGCTACTTTTGGGTGTGGTGGCGGCAAAAGGGTTCCCACTGATGGCGCCCATTTCCTCTTTCCTAGAGATTTTATGCTTTCGCCTCATTGACCTGCGCACAAAAAAGCCTCTCATACTTACGAAAGAGTAATTATCAAAAACCACAATCCGCGCGAAGCGGAGCGGTTTGGGGAGCGGGGCATGTTCATCGACAATTGGCGCGTGCGCGCGAAGATCCTGCTCATCGTGGCGGCCTCGCTGGCCGGCATGGTGCTGATGGTCGCGTTGGGGCTATCCAACCTGAGGGCCGAACTGGTCGAAGGCCGCCGGATCAAGACCCAGCAGTTGGTCGAGGTGGCGCGTGGGCTGGTGGGCCATTACGTGGCCGAGGCCAAGGCCGGGAGCATGACCACCGAGGCCGCCCAGGCCGCCGCCCTGGCGGCGCTGAAGCCGCTGCGCTACAGCGGCAGCGAGTACTTCTGGGTCAACGACATGCGCGCCCGCATGATCATGCATCCCATCAAGCCGGAACTGGACGGCAAGGAGCTGGCCGAGTTCAAGGACCCGGCGGGCAAGAAGCTGTTCACCGCCTTCGTCGAGGAAGTGGCCCGCAACAAGGCAGGCTTCGTGGACTACCTGTGGCCCAAGCCCGGCCACGAGGAGCCGGTTCCCAAGGTTTCCTACGTCATGGGCGTCGAGGAATGGGGCTGGGTGGTCGGCTCGGGCATCTATATCGATGACGTGGATGCCGCCTTCTGGCGTGCCGTGACCAACCAGGGGATCCTGATCGCCATGGTCATGGTGGTGGTGCTGGGCATCTCCTATCTGGTGGGCCACCGCATCGTCGGCGCCCTTGCCACCATTTCGCAGGCCATGCACCGGCTGGCCGAGGGCGATACCTCGGTGACCGTCGCCCTGCATGGCCGCAAGGACGAGATCGGCGAGATGAGCCAGTCCATCGAGGTGTTCCGCAAGAACGCCATCGAGGTGCAGTCCCTGCACGACGAACAGGAACGTCTGCGCCTGCGCGCCGAGCAGGACCGCCACGCTACCCTCGCCAACCTGGCCGAGGAATTGGAGCGCGGTGTTTCCTCCGCCGCCCAGGCGGTCAATGCGGCCGCCGCTCAGATGCGCTCGACCGCCACCGCCATGACCGGCACCGCCGACCGCACCAGCGAGGAAAGCCAGGTGGTGGCGGCCGCCGTGTCGCAGACCACCGCCAATGTGGAGACGGTGGCCGCCGCCGCCGAGGAACTGAACGCCTCCATCGGCGAGATTTCCCGTCAGGTCGGCCAGTCCACCGGCATCGCCCGCAATGCGGTCGAGGCGGCGCGGCGCACCGATTCGGTGGTGCGCGGCCTGTCCGAGGCCGCCGCCCGCATCGGCGAGGTGGTCAGCATGATCAACGGCATCGCCGGCCAGACCAACCTGCTGGCGCTGAACGCCACCATCGAGGCGGCCCGCGCCGGCGAGGCCGGCAAGGGCTTCGCCGTGGTCGCCAACGAGGTCAAGCACCTAGCCAACCAGACCGCCAAGGCCACCGACGAGATCAGCGCCCAGATCGCCGCCATCCAGGGCACCAGCAACGATGCCGTGCAGGCCATCCAGGATATCGGCCGCACCATCGAGAGCATGAGCGCCATCGCCGAATCCATTGCCCAGGCGGTGGAGCAGCAGGGCGCCGCCACCCACGAGATCGCCCGCAACGTGGCCCAGGCGGCCACCGGCGCCAACGAGGTGGCGAACCATATCGGCGCCGTCACCCAGGCCGCCGGCGAAACCGGCTCGGCCGCCCGCGAGGTGCTGGCCGCCGCCGATCTGCTGGCCCGCGACGCCGCGAACATGAAGAGCGGCCTGGACCGCTTCCTGTTGGGCGTGCGCGGCATGTAGGAACCGGTTGTCCCCCTCCCGCCAGCGGGAGAGGGACCTTTCGGCGATGCCGCCTCTCCGAACGCGCTTTGTCGCCCGCCATACGCCCTTTTGCCGGGTGACGTGCCCGCATGCCACCTTTTGCCCGGTATCGAACCGGAGCGAAGGGAGGCGCCATGCCGAGCGTCCTGGTCACCGGCGGGGCCGGCTATGTGGGCAGCCATGCCTGCAAGGCCCTGGCCGCCGCCGGCTATGAGCCGGTGACTTACGACGACCTGTCCACCGGTCACCCCGACTTGGTGAAATGGGGGCCGCTGGAGGAAGGGCCGCTGGGCGATGCCGAGCGGCTGGCCGGGGTGGTCGCCCACTATCGCCCGGTGGCGGTGCTGCATTTCGCCGCTCGTTCCCTGGTGGGGGATTCGGTGCGCGATCCCGCCGCCACCTACCGCACCAATGTGGCCGCCACGCTGACCCTGCTGGAGGTGATGCGGCGGTTCGGCATCGAGGCGCTGGTGTTCTCCAGCACCTGTGCCACCTATGGAAATCCCGAGCGCGTGCCCATCGACGAGGACACGCCGCAGGCTCCCATCAACCCCTATGGCTGGTCCAAGCTGATGGTGGAGCGGCTGCTGGCCGACCACGGCGCGGCCTACGGCCTGCAATGGGCGGCGCTGCGCTATTTCAACGCCGCCGGGGCAGATGCGGAAGCGGAAACCGGCGAGGACCACCGGCCGGAGAGCCACCTGATCCCGCGCGCCATCCTGGCGGCGGTGGGGGAGGTGCCGGCGCTGGACCTGTTCGGTACCGACTGGCCGACGCCCGACGGCACCTGCATCCGCGACTATGTCCACGTCTCCGACCTGGCCCGCTGGCATGTGGCGGCCTTGGACCACCTGCTGGCCGGCCAGGGCTCGGTGGCGCTCAATCTGGGCACCGGCCGGGGCTGGTCGGTGCGCCAGGTGCTGGCGGCGGTGGAGCGGGTCACCGGCCGCGTCGTCCCGGTAAGGCTGGCGGCGCGGCGGGCCGGCGATCCGCCGGTGCTGGTGGCCGATCCCGCCCGCGCCCGCGCCGTCCTGGGGGCCGAGCCCCACTACACCGACCTCGAACCCATCGTCGACACCGCCTGGCGCTTCCTGCAGCGGCGGCGGGGTCTGTCCGACCGGAGGTGACGCCCATGAAACCGTTCCGCTTGCTGCTGACGCTGCTTCCCACCCTGGCCCTGATGGCCTGCGGCTCCGTGGCCAAGAATCCCACGCCCATCGCCCAGGCGCCGGTCGCCACCACGTCGGGCTACATCATCGAGCCGGGCGACGGGCTGGACGTGCGTTTCTTCTATAACCCCGAACTGAACGAGGAGGTGACGGTGCGGCCCGACGGCAACATCTCGCTGCCGCTGGTGGGCGAAATGCGGGCCGCCGGGCGCACGCCCAGCCAGTTGGAGGCGTCCCTGCGGGATTCCTACAGTCGCGAGCTGCGCCAGGCCGCCATCACCGTCATCGTCAAGGGCTTCGCCGGCCAGCGCGTCTATGTGGACGGCGAGGTGGGCACGCCCATGATGGTCAACCTCGCCGGCAACCTGTCGGCCATGCAGGCGGTGGCCTCGGCAGGCGGCTTCAAGCCGTCGGCGCGCAAGGGCGAGGTGCTGGTGATCCGCCGCTCGGGCACCACCCAGCCGGTGGTCATCCCCGTCGACCTGGATGCCGCCATCGCCGGCACGGATACCAGCCAGGACATCCTGCTGCAGCCCTATGACATCGTCTATGTGCCCAGGACCGCCATTGCCGAAGTCAACCAGTTCATCGACCAGTATTTCCGCCAGAACATTCCGATTCCCTTCGGCGTCGGCTACGGCCTGAATAACTGACGGGCTCTCCTTTCGGCACGTCGCACCGCCGCGCCCTCCTTGCCACCATGGCGGCAGCAAGGAGGGCGCGAGCATTGTGGCATCGCAGGTTGGATCGATCGCGAGGCGGCCCCTATCGGGCCGGGCACCATCGAGGCCATGACCAACGCCATCGCCCATCGCGGTCCCGATGGCTCGGGGCGGTGGGACGGCGTCGCCTGCAGCGGGCGCTGGCGGGTTTCGCTGGGGCATCGCCGGCTGGCCATCATCGACCTGGAAGGCGGCGTCCAGCCCATGGTGGCGCCCCATGACCGGGCGGTTCTGGTGTTCAACGGCGAGATCTACAATTTCCGGGAATTGCGGGCCGAGCTGGAAGCCGCCGGCCACGCCTTCACCACCCATTCCGATACCGAGGTGTTGCTGGCCGCCTATCTGGCCTGGGGATCGGAATGCGTCCGCCGCCTGCGCGGCATGTTCGCCTTCGCCCTGTGGGATGCCGCCCGCGAGCGGCTGTTCCTCGCCCGCGACCGCTTCGGCAAGAAGCCGCTCTACCTGTGGCAGGACGGCGACGGCGCCCTGGTGTTCGGTTCTGAGATCAAGGCGCTGCTGGCCCATCCCAAGGTCCCGGTGGTGCTGGACCGGGCGTCGGTGGCCGAGTACCTGGCCTGGCGCTACGTGCCCGGCCCGCACACCCTGTTTGCCGGTATCCGCAAACTGCCGCCGGCCAGTTGGGCCATGTGGGAACACGGCCACCTGACCGAGGCCTCGTACTGGTCGCCGCCCGATGCCGGCGACCTTCCGGCGTATGCCATGCCCGCCGATCCGGTGAAGGAGTTCACCGAATTGCTGGACGAGTGCGTGCGCCTGCGCATGGTTTCCGACGTGCCGTTCGGCGCCTTCCTGTCGGGCGGGCTGGATTCCTCGGCGGTGGTGGCGCTGATGAGCCGGCATTGCCAATTGCCCGTCAACACCTTTTCGGTCGGCTATGCCGAGGCCCAGTACAGCGAGCTCAAATACGCCCGCATGGTGGCCGACCAGTTCCGCACCAACCACCACGAACTGGTGATCGCCGCCGAGGACGTCATCACGGAGTTGCCGCGCCTGACCCGGTTCCGCGACGCCCCGGTGGCCGAGCCGGCCGATGTGCCCATCCACCGCCTGGCGCGGGCGGCGCGCGAGACGGTGAAGATGGTGCTGACCGGCGAGGGCTCGGACGAACTGCTGGGCGGTTATCCCAAGCATCGCGCCGAGCCCCTGGTGGCCCTGTACCAGCGTCTGGTGCCGCAGGCCGCCCATCACCACCTGATCGAGCCGCTGATCGAGGGGCTGCCTTATGATTTCCGGCGGGTCAAGACGGTGGCCATGGCGCTGGACCTGCGCGATCCGCGCCAGCGCCTGCCGGCCTGGTTCGCCGCCCTGAGCCCGGCCGAGGCGCGCAAGCTGCTGGCGCTGCAGGGGCCGGAGAGGCCGCTGGACCCGCGCCCTTTTCGCGTCGCCCGCCGCCAGAGCCCGCTGCGCCGGGCGCTGGCCTTCGACCAGGCGTCGTGGCTGCCCGACAACCTGCTGGAGCGCGGCGACCGCATGACCATGGCCGCCGGCATCGAGGCCCGCATGCCCTTCATGGACCACGTCCTGGCCGACACCTTGGCCGGCTGGCCCGACGAGTGCCGGGTGCGCGGGCTGCGCGGCAAGTGGGTGCTGCGCCAGGCCATGGCCCCCCTGTTGCCCGATGCCGTGCTGCACCGGCCCAAGGTGGGCTTCCGCGTGCCGGTGAACCTATGGTTCCAGAACCGGCTGCGCGGCTGGGTGAACGAGTTGCTGCTGTCCTCGGCCTCGGCCACCCGCGACTGGTATCGCATGGACCGGCTGGCCCGGCTGGTGGACGACCATGTCAGCGGCCGGCATAACCATGAGAAGGCGTTGTGGATGCTGGTGACGCTGGAGCTGTTCCAGCGGGCCTACCGGCTGGCCTGACGGTGGCGCGCCGCCAGGCCATGGCGGCCATGCCGATGGTCACCGCCCACACCGCCACGGTGCCGGTGGGCATGTTGGACAGGATGGATTGCTCGGTCAGCCCCTTCAAGCAGACGTACAGCACCAGGATGTCGCGCACCGGGCTGGGGGCCAGCAGGAACATGCGCAGTTGCGACAGCAGCAGCCCCATCAGCACGACGAAGCCGACCAGGCCCAGGTACAGCAGCACCTGCAGGTACATGTTGTGGGCATGGGTGATCTTCCAGCGCATGAAGCCCTTGAACAGCAGCATGCCCGAGGCGGCGCCGTGGCCGATCAGGGGGGATTCGGCGATGCGGTCGATGGCGTAGGGCCAGATGTCCAGGCGTCCGGACAGGGATAGGATCTCATGGGAATTGCCCGAGCGCGCGATCAGCGACAGCAGGTCGGGCGGCAGCACGGCGGCGAAGCCGCCCATGGCTTCCAGGAACAATACGCCGCCTACCGTCAGCGTCAGGGTCGGCACCATCAGCAGCCAGCCGCCGCGGCGATAGGTGAGGTACGCCAGCACCGAGGCGACCATGGCCATGCTGGGCAGGCGCGATTGGGTCAGCGCGGCGGTGACCGCGCCCGCCACGACCAGCAGCCCCAGCGCGAACCGCCCCAGTCCGCGCGCCCGCATCCACAGGGCACCGACGGCGAAGGTGAACAGGGCGGCCACCTCGGCCATGGGAATGGGATGGTCGGTCAGGCCGCGCAGGCGGTCGGCCGTGCCGGTGCTGCCGGGGCTGGGCGGCGTCAGGCCCATGGCGAAGGGGGGAGATGGCCAGCGAGGGCAGCACGATCATGCCGGCTCCCAGCGCCACCGCCGCCAGCAGCCGCCGCTCGTCCAGCACCTGGGCGGCGGCCAGGCCGAACATCAGCATCCAGCCGTAGGCGATGGCCGATTGCAGGGTGTAGAGGGGCGTTGGCGACCACAGGGCCGATACTCCCATCAGGCCCACCAGCGCGGCGGCGAACAGGACCGGAGGCCGTCCCAGCATCCAGGTGCTGGCGCTCAGCCGCACCATGCCCACCATGCCGCAGGCCAGCCACACCAGGCCCTTGACCAGCACCTGGGCGTCCACCGACTTGTCGGCCCAGTTGCGCGCCCGGAAGGTGGCGTCGGTCAGGAACATGACCAGCGCCAGAGCCACGATGAAGGCCCAGGGCTCGCCGCGCATGAGCGCCACCATCAGCGGCACCGCCCAGATCAGCGCGATCACCGCGATCGGCAGGCCCAGCAGGGATTCCCGCTCGGGCACCAGGGCGGGCACCAGCATGGACAACGCGAAGGCCACCACGGCCAGTCCGGCGAAGGCAGTCACGGCGTGGCGGGGCAGGTGGGTCACGGATTTGTCCATGGTTTCTCCCGAACCAGCAGGAACAGGGCGGCGAGGCCCGAAACGGCGATGCCGGCGGCGATGCCCGCCATGGCGCCGCCCAACCCCCATACCGGCACCAGGGCCAGGCACAGGCCGATGCCCACCAGGGCCGAGGCGATGCGGCCGCGGAACAGCAGGTCGGGCCGGCGCAGCAGGAACAGGGCGGTCTCCAGCGGATAGACGAACAGCACCGTCACGTGGACGGCGCCGAACCACGCCAGGGTGGCGGTGGGGTCGCCATAGCGCTGGCCGTAGACCAGGTTGACCAGCCAGTCCCCGGCCAGGATCAGCATCACCACGTAAGGCAGGGTCATGGCCGCCATGGCCAGGGCGGTGTGGCTCAGCGCCCGGCGCAGGCCGGCGACCCCCTCGGCGGCGAGGGCGCGGGCGGCGCGCGGCTTGTCGAAATTGTCCACCGCGGTGGCGGCGGTGGACAGCGGCTGGGTGAAGTTGCGCATGGCCTGGAACAGTGCCACCGGCCCGGGCCCCGCCAGCGCCCCCAGGATGAGCGGCGGCAGATGGCCGTAGCCGTTGTAGGCTAGGTTGCTGGCCACCGACCAGCCGATGAAATGGGCCAAGTTGCGCAGGAACGTACCGAAGGCCGGCGGCTGGGCCGGCGGCGGCAGGCGGGGGGCGAGGGCGGCGCACAGCAGCGCCGCCCCGCCGCTGGCGGCGATGAAGGCCGCCGCCGCCAGCTCCAGCCGGTGGGTCTGCACCGCCGCCAGCACGCCGGCCACGTACAGCACGGTGTACAGCCCGGCGGCGGCCACGGTGGCACCGAAGCGGTCCAGCTGGATCAGCCAGCGGCGGCGGAATTCATAGGTGAAGCTGGGCACCACGAAGAGGGCCGCCATGACGAAGGCGGTGGACATCCATGCCGGTGCGCCGAAGGCCGGCAGCGCCCCGGCGATGGTCGCCAGGCCCAGCGCCGATAGGCCGGTGGTCCACAGCGACAGGCGGCGCCAGGCCGGTGCTTCCGCTGCCAGCACGCCCGGCTCCGCCGTGTGGATGACGAAGGGGACCACCACCGCCGAGCGCTGGATGTTGACCACGAACAGCAGGCTCAGCCAGGCGAAGGAAAAGGTGCCGAAGGTGGCGGCGTCGAAGCCGCGCGCCAGCAGCAGCAGGGCCAGGAAATTGGCGCCCGAGATCATGCCCTGTTCCACCAGGGACAGGAGACGCACGCGGTCGGCGGCGATGCGGACGAACAGGGCGGCGATGCCCCGGGACGATGCCGGCCGGGGGGCTGGCGCATGCCTACTCCTTGGTGCTGGAATCATTGGCGGCGGGAATCGGGGCGAACAGGTAGCGGGCCATGGCGGCGGCGCGGCCGTAGCGCACGCGCAGCAATGTCTTGAACACCCGCCAGCGTTGGCCGCTCCCCTTCAGGGCCGGCGAGGTCAGGACCATCACCGTCTTGATCAGCGGCGGCGACGCCATGGCCAGGGTATAGGCCGCCCATTTCAGCCGGAAGGCGCGGCCCTCGGCCATATGGTTGCGGGCGTGCCAGACCGTGCGCTCGTTCTTCTTGTTCAGTTCGGCGAAGCTGGTGCGGGCGGGATGGCGAACCCGCGCCTCGGCGCCGAAGGCGATCCGGTAGCCCAGCCGGGTGGCCCGGCGGCCCCATTCCAGGTCTTCCGGCAGGCGGCCGTCGCGGAACGGCCCCACCGCCTCGAACACTCGGCGGGGAACGATGATGTTGGCGCCGCAGGCGAAGTGCTTGAACCGCACGTAGCGCCGGCACTCGAAGCCGAATACTTCGTCGTAGAGCTCGGCATCGGTGGGATTGGTTTCGTCGGCGGCGAATACCTTCACGTCGCCGCCGACGATGTCGATGCCGGTTCCTTCGCCCAGCAGCGGCACCCCCTTGATCAGCCAATCCGGTTCCGGCCGGCAGTCGGAATCAGTGAAGGCGAGGATGGTGCCCGAGCTTGCCGCCACCCCGTGGTTGCGGGCAGAGCCGCAGCCGCGCCGTGTCTCCAACATTCCGCGCACGCCGGGAAAGCGGGCCAAGACGGCATCCAGCGGCTGGTCGGACCCGTTGTCCACTACCGTCACGGTGATGCAATCGGCGGGATAGTTCTGCCGTTTCACCGAATCCAGGCACAGGGCCAGGCGGTCGTGGTCGTTGAGATGGGGAATGATGATGTCGACCAGGGGCAGTCGCATCGGGCACCCTCCTGCATGCTGGTCACCAAAGGGACAGTCACAGCGGTCCGGGCACCTCGCGGCGTGGCCGGGCCTCCTCGTCCTCGCGGGTCAGAGCCGGATGCTTGCAGGTCGAGTCTCCTTGCGATCCGACCTGCAAGCTGAATCCGTCTCCTACCAATAAGTTAGAGGGCAATTCAGACAACCTGTTGTCATTGCGCTCTAGCGCCGCATAGGCCGACAGCAGCCGCGGCACTTGGTATTCCCACGACAGTTCGCGTTCCATGCGGGCCCGCCCGATGGCGCCGAGGCGATGGCGAAGGGCGGGGTCGTCGAGCAGTTGGGCGATCTTGGCGGCCATGTCGGCGGCATCGTTGTCGCGGGCGTACAGCGCTGCCTCGCCGGCCGACCGGCGCCCCTCGGTCAGGTCGAACAGCACCACCGGCTTGGCCAGCGCCATGTATTCCAGGATCTTGTTCATGGTGCAGGAATGGTTGAAGTCGTTGGCCGGGTCGGGCGAGACGCAGACGTCGGCGGCGTTGAGCATGGGGATCAGGGTGGCGTCGTCGGCCCAGCCGGTGAAGGTCACCCACGCAGAGATGCCCAGTTCCTCGGCCCGGCGCTTGAGTTGAGGCAGCATGGGGCCGTCGCCCATGAGGACCGCGCGCACGTTGCGCCCCTGGTCCACCACCAGCACCCGCATGGCGTCCAGCACGTATTCCACGCCGTCCTGGCTGTTCATCACCCCCACATAGGCGATCAGGTGCTCGGCCCCCTGCCGCAGCGCGGGGTCGGGCGGGGTGATGGTCAGGCGGCGGGTGTCGGGGCCGCTACGCACCACGAACACCCGATCGGGGTCCATGCCGCCGCGCATGATCGCCACTTGGCGGAAGCTTTCGTTGGTGGCGATGGAGACGTCGGCGGTGCGGTAGGTCATGCGTTCCAACCACAGCAGCATGCGGTGGGCCAGTCCACGCTTGCCGAACTTGGCGACGTACAGTTCGGGCGACAGGTCGTGGTGGTCGAAGACGAAGCGCTTGCCCAGCAGCAGCTTGAAGAAGCCGCCTACCAGGAACATGGTTTCGGGCGGATTGCAGGCATGAATCACGTCGAAGCCGCGCGCCCGCAGCACGCGCCAGGCCAGCACGAATTCCCAGAACAGGGCGACGGAATACTCGCGGACATAGCCGGCCAAGCCCTCTCCCTCGGCCGGCAAGGGGTGGCGCCAGACATGGATGCCCTCGATGACCTCGTGCCCCCGGGGATAGGCGGCGGTGGCCGGGCAGATAATCGAAACCTCCCATCCGGCGGCGGCAAGGGCCTGGGCCTCCTGCCAGACCCGCCGGTCGCGAGGGACCGGCAGGTTCTCCACCATCATCAGCACCTTTTTGTTTTCACCATTCATCTGGATCTCGCTTTGCCCTCAGTTGCCGTAATAGTCCGAGCTGCGAAAGCAGAAATCGACGTAGTCCGAGTATTGGCGCTGGCGGTCGAGATCGACCTTGGTCATCACCACGCCGCCCACCGGGATGGCGAAGGAGCGCAGGTGCTCGATGCCCGCCTCGACGGCGCGCTTGGGCGTCTTGTCCCATTCGACGACGTAGAGTGAGAAGTCGACATAGGGGGCCAGCAGGGCGGCGTCGAAGGCCACCATGGTGGGCGGCGTGTCCACCAGCACCATGTCGTAGCGTTCGAACAGGCGTTCGAACAGCTTGGGCAGGCCGTTGTCCTCCAGCAGACGCTGGGGCTCGCCGGTGCGGCTGCCCGAGGCGACGAAATCCAGGCCCGAGCGGCTGTCGTGGCGCAGGATCTCCTCCAGCGAGGATTGCTGGCGCAGGTAGTCCGACAGGCCGGGAATCTCATAGGCGGCCAGCTGGCGAGCCACCGCCGGGCGGCGCAGGTCGCAATCCACCAGCACCACCTTGCGTTCGGCCAGAGCCAGCGAGCGGCCCAGACTGACGGCGAAGGCGGTCTTGCCTTCGCCCGGTACGGTGGAGGTGATGAGCGTCGCTTTGCCCTTGCCGTCACGGGCGTTGGTGATGGCGATCTGGCCCGAGCGCACCGCCTCGGCGTAGACGGATTCGGGGCGGTCCACCAGATAGTCGGCCGGCGCCGCCTTGGGCGTCACCTTCGAGGTGTCGGGCAGGATGGCCAGCGTCGCCAGCCCCAGCTCCTCGCGCACCTGGCGGGTGGAGCGGAAGCCGGTACGGAATCGCTCCAGCAGGAAGGCCAGCGTCACCGACAGCGCCGACGAGCCGGCGAAGGCCACGCCCAGGAACAGCAGCGGCCGGGGGCTGCTGGGCTTGGCCGGGGCGGTGGCGCGCGAAGCGATGCGGGCATCCGGCTCCTGCACCTCGGCCCGGTTGGTCAGCTCGGCATAGCGGGCGAGGAAGCTTTCCAGCATCTGGTTCTTGGCTTCCACCAGCTTTTCGCGCTGCTCGATCTCGGTCATCGCCTCGTCGGACTGGGTGGTGCGGTTCTGGATGCGCTCAATGCGCGCCTTCAGCACGTCCTCGCGGGCCTTGGCCTGGGCGGCCTTGTTGGCCATGCGCTCCACCTGGGCGCCCACTTCGTGGTCGATCTGGGCGCGCAGGGTGGATAACTGGCCGCGCAGCGCATCCATGGCCGGGCTGTCCTCGCGGTAGCCCACCGACAATTCGGCCATGCGGCCCAGGATCTTGGCCTCCTCGCGCCGCATCTCCTGTAGGAAGGGGGATTCTTCGGCGAAGGTCAGCGAGGTGGTGGCGCCACCGGCCTTGATGACCCGGCGGGCCTGGGACAGCGAGGCCTCGGCCTCGGCCCGCTCGCGCTCGACGATGGCCAGCTCGCCGGTCAGTGTCACCAGTTGCTGCGAGGCCAGCACGCCCTTCTCGCGCACGTCCACCGGCGAGATCTTGTACTTCTGCCGCAACTGCACGGCGGCCCCGGTTTCTTTCAGCAGGTCCTGCTGCAACTGGGTGATCTGCTTGGTGATCCAGTCGGTGGCCAGCTGCATCTCGGCCAGCTTGGTTTCGCGCTGGCTGCGCACGTACAGGTCGGTGAAGGCGTTGGCGATCAACGCCGCCTTGCGCGGCTCCTCGGATTCGAAGGTCAGGCGGATGACGAAGGAATCCGCGTCGCTCTTCACCTTCAAGCGCTTGATCACCGCATCCACCGTCAGCGTGTGATCGTCCTTGCGGCCATCATCCTCGCCCTGGATGGAACGCCATGCGGTGGCCAGCCAGGGCGGCAGCGGCAGCGGCTCCAGCCGCGAGTTGAACTCCGGGTCGCGGTCCAGCGCCAGCGCGTCCACCACCTGGCCCGCCAGGTTGCGGGATTCCAGGATGTTGATCTCGGTTGACACCATCACCGCGGCCAGCGGCGGCGCCGCCACGTTGGGCTTGGTGGTCAGCAACTGCTCGCTGGCGCTGGCGCGGGTGTTGAGCGCGATCAGCGCCTCCGCCGTGTAGCGCGGCGTGATCACCTGCAATGCCATCACCGCCAGGGCGGTGGAGCCGGCGACCACGGCGCCGATCAGCGTCTTGCGTTGCCAAAGGATTGAAAGGGCTTCGGTCGGCCCGCGGGAATTGGTCTCGTCGGCCACCATCATCCTGCTCCATCTGAGCGCCGGCGGGCGCGGTTATGGCGGTGTGGCAAAGTTTCGGCGGCGCACGTGACAATCTTATGTCTTAAGTGTGCCGTCATTTGCTTTGGTCTAGTGCATATCAGCACCGTCAATACCAACCGGCAATTTGGCAAATGGCGAAGGGATGGTCCGAATGGACTATCCGTTATTGACGCACGATCAATTGGTTCAGCCGGGCGATGGAGTGCCGCGCGAAAGTCCGCGCCCGGTGGACGATCTGTTCGCGGCGTTTGATGGGCCAGCCCGTGCGGTGGGTGGATTCGGGCGGCTTGACCGGATGCCACAATCTGTCCGGCTCGGGACCCGGCTTGGCGATGATGGGGCGGAAGACGAAGGTGCCGGGCGACAGGGTGTCGTCGGCCGGGTTCGAGGTGTAGAAGCGGCCCCGGTTCTCGGCGGCGACGAACTCGCCGTTGCCGCCGATATCCTCGATCCGCAGCCCGGCATCCAGCAGGATGCGCGGCACGATGCCTTCGTAGAAACCTTCCCATCCGGCGCGATAGGCGGTGTCCAGCGCCGCGTAGCCGGCGCGGCTCATGCGATAGAGCGGCATGAAGGCGCGGATGTAGCCGCTCAGGTCGGCGGGCGGGCCGCCGGGAGGGGCCACGCTTGGCCAGTTGGGCCAGCCTGGGTTGACCGCCCAGCGGTGCAGGCTGGTGGCCAGCAGGGCGGAATCCGAGTCGGCGAAATGGTCGAACAGCCGGTGCCACGGCGCGGTGAAGGCCACATCGTATTCCACCACCCAGATGCGGTCGTATTCGGGATGGGCCTTCCAGAAAGTGAAGGAGAACAGCTCGATGTCCTTGTCGCGGATGCGCCGCCCTTTGAGGGGATAGCCGAGCGTGCGCAGATCCTCGACAGTGAATGCGAACACCCGCAGGTCGGGCGGGTGGCGGTAGCCGGGATTGACGTCGTCGGTCGCGTTGAGCAGGACGAAGACGTCGCGGCCCCCGATTCCGCCGTCAGCCGGCGGGCCTGGTCGACGATCATGTCGTCGATGAAATGGGTCATGAGCAGAACGGCTTCCCGCATCCCGGCCATGGGTCCATGTCCCCTCGTTCTTCCTAAGCCAGGGCTTACTTGGGCGCGAACGTGCTAGGACGCCACGGGACCGGGAGGGTGGTCGCCGGGGGGAGTAGGGGAGCAGCCGAAAGAAAAAGGGGCCCCGCCTTGTGGCGGAGCCCCCGTTTCAACCGGCGAGCCGGGACCTTACGACCAGTGGTCGGAGGTCTTCAGCAGGGCGGCGGCATCCACGTTCTCGAGCACGGCCACCTTGGCGGGCTCGTGGCCGGGGGCGTGGGCGATCACCTCGGCGTTCTTGCCGTTCTGCACCACTTCCAGCAGGTGGTCCTTGATGGCCTGGCTGACGTTGGTGGCGCCCACCGACTTGACCACGTTGTGCATGTCCAGGTTGTCGGTGCCCAGCTTGAAGTCCTTGATGGTGTCGGTGCCGGCACCGGCCGTCTTCAGCACGAAGGTGTCCTGGCCATCGCCGCCGATCATCTTGTCGTTGCCCTTGGCCCCGAACAGGCGATCGTTGCCGGCGCCGCCATCGAGCACGTTGTTGCCGTTGTTGCCGACGAGCACGTTGTGCCAGGTGTTGCCGGTGGCGTTGACGTTGTTGCTGCCGTACAGCTCGACGTTCTCCACGTACTGGCCCAGCTTGTAGGAGATATCGGTCTTGACGGTGTCGACGCCCTGGCCCGAGCCTTCCACCACCTTGTCGGTGGCGCGGCTGACGTAATAGGTGTCGTTGCCGTCGCCGCCCTTCATGGTGTCGGCGCCGATGCCGCCGTTGAGCACGTCGGCACCCTTGCCACCCACCAGCAGGTCGTCACCCTTCATGCCGTCCAGGTGGTTGCCGGCGTCGTTGGCGGTCAGGATGTTGGCGCCGTCGTTGCCCATGCCGTGCGCGGCCTTGGTGCCGGCGATGGTCAGGTTCTCCACGTTGGCGTCCAGCTTGTAGGACGGGGCGTAGGAGACCACCGTGTCGGTGCCCTGTCCGGCCGCCTCGATCACCTTGTCGCCGGCCTTGTCGACGATGTAGGTGTCGTCGCCCTTGCCGCCGGCCAGGCCGCCCACGTCGGCCTTGCCCTCGACACCGGCGATCTGGTCGTTGCCGTCAGTGCCGACGACCTTGGCGGTCGGGGTGGTGGAGCTGATCCAGTGGGTGGGAGCACCCGACGTGGCGTGGCTGGTGCTGGTGTCGGTGCCAGTACCGGTCCCGGTGTCGGCCGGCGGGGTCGTCGGGGTCGAACCGGTGCCGTTGTCGCTGGTCCCGGTGCCGGTGGACGGCGTCGAGCTGCCGCTGCCGTCGATGTGCAGGTCGGACGAATCCAGCTTGAAATTGGCGCCGGTGTTGGTGGTGGTGGCGAAGTCCTTGGCCGGCGAACCGACGGTGATGGCGCCCTTATAGGGCAGGCCGGTGAAGGTGATCTGGTCGCCGACGCGGACCGCGCCCATGCCAGCCTTCGGCCACACGCTGGAATTCACCGCGTCCTGGCCGGGGCGCTCGGTGGCGTAGACGTTCTTCAGCGTGACCGGGTAGGGGGTCTCGTTGCTGCCGTCGAGGAACCAGTACTGGTAGGTGGTGCCGCCGCCGGCATTGGCGCCGTACTTGACGTTCACGTTCTCGAAATCGGCCGACTTGTGGCCCGGCGAGTACTGCGGGGCGATGAAGAAGCCCTGATAGGTGGTGTCGCCGCTGACGTTGTAGAAGCGCATGTCGCCGACCGGACCCCAGGTCTGGAACATGTCGGCGTGGACGCCGCCCTGCGTGCCGTGGATGTTCTCGATCACGGTGTTCTGCACGGTGACGGAAGGCTGGGACGAGCCGGCGCCCGAGACGGCGATGCCGTCCTGCGAGGCATTCTTGTTGTCGAGGTGGACGCCTTCGATGTGAATGGCCTTGGTGACATTCTGGATCTGAATGGTTGCGCTTTTGCTGTCGGTATTGCCGGCGAACTCGCCGCCCAGCAGGACAACGTTGCGCCCTCCATCAACCTTCAGCTGGCTACGCGGCGTGTCGGAACCGATGAAGATCACGTCCTGAGTGGACGAGAAGCTCCACGAGGTTTGTCCGCCGGCCTTCGACAAGTCGATGATGACCGGATCGGTCACCTCGGGGAAAGCCCACTTCATGTCGGTGTTCGTGGCCGCAGAAGAAAGGGGGTTCGAAGCCATCAGTATTCCTTTGTCTTCGGTTGCTGTTGGATAGACAACACGAGCAATCTCTTCACCCTGCGTCTGAAGGTGATTATCGACCACCTGTTTTAACAATAGGTGAAGCGACAAAAGAAGTGTGATCATCTTTGGTGGTATCACTTTGTTGGTATAAAATAAAAAGCCCGCCATTTCTGGCGGGCTTTGGTCTTGCTTCGCGATTTAGTATTGGTCCGCCACGGGATGAGATTATCTCTCCTTGAAGGCGCGCGCGAAGTTGTCCGTGAGGGGCTTGACGAAGTACTGAAGGGGAGTGCGGCTGCCTCCTTCGAGCATCACCTCCACGGGCATGCCGGCCTTGAGGCTGCGCGGCAGGCGGGCGATCTGTTCCGGCGGCACCTCGACGCGGGCGATGTAGTAGGACTGGCGGGTCTGCTCGTCGGTGGAGGCGTCGGCCGAGACCACGTCCACCTCGCCCTTGATCACCGGGGTGGTGCGCGACGCGAAGGCCGAGAACCGCATCTCCGCTTCCTGGCCCGCATGCACGCGGTCGATGTCGCGGGTGTTGACGTGGGCCTCGACGATCAGGCGGTCGCCTTCCGGCACCAGGCTCCATCAGGTCGCCGCCCGGCGGCACCACCGTGCCCGGCCCGGCCACCTTCAGGTTCTGCACCGTGCCGGCCACCGGGGCGACCACCGCCAGGCGCTGCACGGCGTCGCCCGATGCCACCAGCTTCTGGGTCAGGTCGTGGACCTCGGTGTTGACGCGGGTCAGGTCGGTGGCCACTTCGTCGCGGAACTTCTGGTCGGCCTGCAGGATCTGCAGGCGGGTTTCGCCGATCTCCTTGTCGGTCTGGCTGGCGCTGGCGCCGTCGGAAACCATCTCGCCCTTCATGCGGGCCAGTTCCCGCTCCTGGGCGCGCAGCCGGTTGACCGGGTAGTAGCCCTTGGCGGTCAGGCCGCGCAGGCCCTCGATCTCCTGCTCCAGCAGGCGCATCTGTTCCTCGGTGGACTGCTTCAGGCCGGCGCGGCCGTCATGCTGGGATTCCAGCTGGGTGATGCGCGCTTCCAGGATGCCGCGCTCGCCCCGCAGGGTCTTGGCGCGCTGGGTGAAACGATCCTCCTCGCGGGCCAGGATCTCGGCCACCTTGGGTTCGGCGCGGCGGTCCAGCAGTTCGGCCGGGAAGGCGATGGCGGCCAGGCCGTCGCGCTCGGCCAGCAGGCGGGCCTGCTCGGCCAGCTTGCTGTCCAACTGGATGCGCAGGGTTTCCATCTGGGATTGGGCGGTGGAGTCCTGCAACTTCACCAATACGGTGCCGGCGGCCACCTGGTCGCCTTCCTTGACCAGGATCTGCGAAACGATGCCGCCCTCGCGGTGCTGCACCATCTTGCGCTTGGATTCCACCATGACGGTGCCGGCGGTGACCACGGCGCTGTCCAGGGGGCGAAGGCGGCCCAGGTGCCGAAGCCGCCCAGCGCCACGGCGATGACCGCCAGGCCGGTCCGCAGGGGCTTGCGGAAGTCCGTCTGGGGCGCCAGGTCGATGACCGGGCCGGTGGCGGGCAGGGCGGCGAAGGGGCGTTGGATCGCGGTCATGTCGGTTCCTTTGGTCACGCGTTGGCGTTGGCGGCGGCGGGAGTAGGGGCGGCGACGGGCTTGGGCTGGCCCTGGTTGCCCACCACATGGGGCCGGGCCAGGCGTCCCAGGACTTCGTCGCGGCTGCCGAACAGCTCGATCTCGCCGTTGTTGAGAACCAGGATCTTGTCGACGGTGCTCAGGATGGACAGGCGGTGGGTGACCACCACGGCGGTGGCGCCCCGGTTCTTGCAGCCCAGCACCGCTTCCACCAAGGCCTGCTCGCCGGCGGTGTCCAGGTTGGAGTTGGGCTCGTCCAGCAGCACGAAGGACGGGTCGTCGTAGAGGGCGCGGGCCAGGGCGACGCGCTGGCGCTGGCCACCCGAGAGGGCACGGCCGCCTTCGCCGATGCGGGTGTCGTAGCCGTCGGGCAGGCCCAGGATGATCTCGTGCACGCCGGCCTTGATCGCGGCATCCACCACCTTGGCGGCGTCCATCTGGCCGAAGCGGGCGATGTTCTCGGCCACGGTGCCGTCGAACAGCTCCACGTCCTGGGGCAGGTAGCCCAGCGCCGGGCCGATCTGCTCGCGGGGCAGGGTGGCCAGGTCGGCGCCGTCCAGGCGGACCACGCCGGCGCCCACCGGCCACACCCCCACCATGGCGCGGGCCAGGGAGGACTTGCCGGCCGCCGACGGACCGACGATGCCCAGGATCTCGCCGGCCTCCAGGGCGAAGGACACGCCCTTGACCACGGCGGTGCGGCTGCCCGGGGGAACCACGAAGACACGCTCCAGGGCGACGTCGCCCTTGGGACGCGGCAGGGCCATGCGGGTGGGGATGTTGGCGCCGGCTTCCAGGATCTCGTTCAGGCGGGCATAGGCACCACGGGCGCCGACGAAGGCCTTCCAATGGCCCACGGCCATCTCGATGGGGGCCAGGGCGCGGCCCATGATGATCGAGGCGGCGACGATGGAACCGCCGGTGATGGCGTCGTCCAGGGCCAGCCAGGCGCCCACGCCCAGGATGGCGGATTGCAGGAACAGGCGGAAGAACTTGGACAGGGCCAGCAGCATGCCGGCGCGGTCGGCGGCCTGGGACTGTAGCATCAGGGCCGCCTGGTGGCGCGCCTGCCAGCGGGCCTGCATGGCCGGGACCATGCCCATGGCGTGCAGCACCTCGGCATTGCGCAAGCTGGCGTCGGCGAAGGCGGTGGCCTGGAAGCCGACCGCGCCGGAATCCTTCAGCGCCTTGCGGGTGCTCATCTCGTTGACCACGGCCAGGGCGAAGATGACGATGCCGCCCACCAAGGTGACCGCGCCCAGCAGCGGGTGCAGCACGAAGCTGACCAGGATGAACAGGGGAGCCCACGGGGCGTCGCAGAACACCAGCAGCGCCGGCCCGGTGGCGAAATCGCGCAAGCTGTCCAGGTCGCGCAGCACCTGGCCGTTGACCGTGCCGGGCTGCTTCACCGCCTGGTCGAACAGGGCGGCGAAGGTGCGTCCCGCCAGCAACTGGTCCAGGCGGGCGCCGGCCCGCACCAGGACGCGGGAGCGGACCGCCTCCAGCGAGCCCAGGACGGCCAGCAGGAACGCGGCCACCAGGGTCAGCATCAGCAGGGTCGAGCCGCTGCGCGACGACAGCACGCGGTCATAGACCTGCAGCATGTAGAGCGGAGAGACGAACAGCAGCAGGTTGCCGCAGAAGCTGAACAAAGCGGTGGCGCCGACGGCGCCCTTGCAGGTATCGAGCGCCTGCCGGATCGGGCTGGTCGGGATCTGGTCTTTGATGAAGGCCATGGGAGCGACCGTTCCTTCTCGCTGTGGATGCGTTGGAACGGCAGGCTGTGCCCGGCCTCTTAACAAAGGATTACCACCATGGTGGTGCCCGGTTATTGCCACAAAGCAATAACGCCATCCGAGGTAGTATCACTGTTGGGAGAGAGAGCGGATCCGAAGCGGTGTGGACAGGGGTGTAATGCCTATGGACTTAAGGAGGACTTAAACTGGTGGCCGTCTTTCCCCGACAAGCCGAATCAACGTCGGTAACGGGATGGAAAGGGAAGTGAAAAAATCTTTTGGATAGGGGCGGCGGGGGTGGAATGTGGCAAGGAGTCTGGGGCTCCCTCATCCGCCTCGCTTGCGGGAGGGTGAGGGAACCCCTGGCCCGTTGCCCTATACCACCATCTTGCGTGCCGTGAACGCTTCCGCATAGCCCGAACCGGCGTTGCATCCCAGGCCGCGCAGGCGCATCAGCCCCAGGAAGGTGGCGGGGTCGAACCAGTGGCGGCCGCGCTGGCTGGGGAAGCACTCCATCAGGGCGGCCACCTTGGCCTCGGCCTGGCCGTGTCCCAGCGGGACGAACAGGTTGGGGTTGCCGATGTCGCCCTCGTATTTCGGGATTTCGTATTCCAGCACCAGATGGTCGCGGAAGGTGTTCCAGGTCAGTTCCGACACCACCCGGTGGTCCTGGTGATGGTCGGTCAGGGTATGGGTGAGGACCAGGGTGGGCGAGAATTCGGCCTTCAGCCGCTCGAAGGACTCCTTCACCGCGCCCCAGGCCTGGGGCAGGAAGCTTTCGCGGTGGGACAGCAACTCCACCTGCGCCTCGCCCGCCGCCGCCAGGAAGCGGGCGGCGGCGGTGCGGGCCTCGGCCTGGCGGACGGCCGAACCGGTGAACACCACCCAGCGCACGTGGGCGCCGGGATGGGCATCCAGCAGGCGCAGCACGGTGGCGCCGCAGCCGATCTCGATGTCGTCGCAATGGGCGCCCAGGCACAGCAGCCGCAGCTTCTGTCCCTTCAGGTCGAGGCCGAGGGGCTGCATGGCGTCAGCCCCGGGCGGCGTGCCGTTGCGGCATGGGGTCGCGCTCCTCGCGATACGAGGCGAGCGAGCGGGTTAGCCCCTCGCGCAGCATCACCCGGGCGCTGAAGCCGGTGAGGCGGTGCAGCTTGGCCAGATCGGGGCAGCGCCGCTGCGGGTTGTCCACCAGATAGGCCGCCTCGGCGGCGGATTCGAACAGCACCGGCAGGGGGGATCGCCGGCCACCTCGGCCATGGTGCGGGCGGCGCTGGCGATGGACAGTTCCTCGGCATTGCCCACGTTGAAGGCCTCGCCGTCGGCCTCGGGCATCATCAGCAGCATCATGCATGCCTCGACGAAGTCCGAGACGTAGCAGAACGAGCGGGTGGCGGCGCCGTCCGAGAACAGCACCAGCGGCCCGCCGGACAGGGCGGCGCGAAGCAGGTCGGGGATGATGCGGCCGTCGTCCAGGCGCTGGCCGGGGCCGTAGACGTTGAACGGGCGGATCACCTTCACCGGCACCCGGTGCAGGCGGAAATAGGTGGCGCACAGGGTCTCGCCCAGCCGCTTGCTTTCGTCGTAGCAGGCGCGCGGGCCGGTGAAGCTGACATTGCCGTTATAGTCCTCGGGCGTCGGCACCACCGCCGGGTCGCCGTACACCTCGGACGACGAGAAGGACAGCATCCCCTTGGCGCCCTTGCGCGCCGCCTCCAGCATGTTCCAGGTGCCCTGGACGTTGGCGGCGATCACCTGTAGCGGATTGGCCCGGTAGATGGAGGGCGAGCCGATGGAGGCGGCGTGGATGATGTAATCGGTGCCGCCATCCACCTCGTCTGGGCGCGACACGTCGGCGGTGCGCAGGCTCAGCCATGGCCGCCCCAGCAGGTGGGAAATGCGTTCGGGCGGGCCGACCAGGAAATTGTCCAGGCCGGTGACACGGGCGGGGCTGGACGGGTGGCGTTCGTTGAAGGCGTCCAGCACGTCCAGGAAGAAGGCGCCGAGGAAGCCGGCGGCGCCGGTCACCAGCACGCGCGAACCGGCCAGCGGCTCCAGCATGCGGCCCAGCCGATCGACCACGAAACGGGCGTCTTCACGAATGATCCGGGTGATCATGCTCACTCCTCAGGGTGTGGGAACCTCGGGGGAAACGGGGCCGGCGCCCATGCGGACGACCTGCAGCGACGCCGGCAGGTCCAGACCGTCCAGCAGGTTGCGCCCGTCCAGAACGACCACCTCGCCAAGGGCGGACCATGCGAGCTGGCGGTATTGCGGCCAGGCGGTGGCGATAATCACCGCATTGGCTCCGGCCAGGGCGTCCTCGACCCGGTCGGCCACCGGCAGGCCGGCATCGCGGGCGCGCGTACGAGCCTGCGGCAGCGGGTCGTGGGCGAGCACCTCGGCGCCATGGCGGCGCAGCCGGTCGATCAGCTTGAGCCCGGGCGATTCGCGCAGATCGTCAGTGCCGGGCTTGAAGGTCAGGCCCAGCACGGCGACGCGGCGCTCGAACAATCCGCCCAGGCGGCTGGATAGCAGGTGCAGGGCCTGGGCCGGCCGCACGGCGTTGACCGCGCTGATGGCGGCGATCAGCGGCACCGGCACGCCCAGGCGGTGGGCGAACACGGTCAGCGCCTGGAGGTCCTTGGGGAAGCACGAGCCGCCGAAGCCGATGCCGCCCATGAGGAAGCGGGTGGCGCCGGCACGCCGGCCTTCCGGTCCGTCCAGCATGCGGTCCAGATGGACCGCCGCCATGACGCGGCGGTGGTCGGCGCCGGGAAGGGCCTCGCACAGGGCGGCAATCTGGTTGGCGTAGGAGATCAGGAGGGCCTGCAGGGAATTGGCGGCGTACTTGACCATCTCCGCCTCGGCCAGGCCCATGCGCAGCAGCGGTGCCGCCAGCGGGCGGTAGAGCTCGGCCATGAGTTCGCCCGAGCGCGGGTCCCATTCGCCCACCACGATGCGGTCGGGGTGGAGGAAATCGGTCACCGCGCTGCCCTGGCTGAGGAATTCCGGGTTCATGGCCAGGCCGAACTCCCGGCCGGCGCGGCCGCCGCTGGCTTCCTCCAGCGCCCGGCGTACCAGGGTGGCGGTGGTGCCAGGCACCACGGTGCTTTTCACCGCCACCACCGGACGGTCGCGGCGGCCGCGCAGTGCCAGGCCGACCTGATGGGCGGCGGCCTCCACCGCCGACAGGTCGATGCGGCCGTCCAGGCTGGGGGTGCCCACGGCGACGATCACCACCTGGGCGCCATCCATGGCGGCGGCCAGGTCGGTGGTGGCGCCCAGCCGGCCGGCGGCCATACCTTCGCGAATGAGCCGGTCCAGCCCGTCCTCATGGATGGGGCATTCGCCGCGCGACAGCAGGTCGACGCGCACCGGGTCCGCGTCGACGCAGGCCACCGAGTGGCCGATGGCGGCCAGGCAGGCGCCCGACACCAGACCGACATAGCCGGTACCGACCATGGCGACATGCATGGGTTTTCTCCCTCAGCCGATCACCTGCCTCCAAGACTTAGGCGAGGCGGCGGGTTCACGAAATCGATCTGCGGGATAACCACATCGGCTTTCTGGTGAAGAACGTCTCCTTCGGTGGCATCGCCGGATGTCCGGTACCCGGCGGGCGGCGGCCGCGCCTAAATCGGAGAGCGGTATGGCTCTAGGCCAGGGGGCATGACCTCTGGATGAAAGGACGGATGGCCGTGAAGGATTCCGAACTCGCCGATAGTCAGGCCCGCCCCCGCGAGCACGCGGCCGCCTGCCGCTTCTGCGGCGGCCCGCTGGCCGGGGTGGTCGATCTGGGCATGTCGCCCCTGTGCGAAAGCTTCCTGGCGGCGGAACAGCTCAACCACATGGAGCCGTTCTATCCGTTGACGGTGAAGGTGTGCGAGCACTGCCTGCTCATGCAGCTCGAACAATACGTCACGCCCGAGCACATCTTCCGCGAATACGCTTATTTTTCGTCCTACTCCGACGCCTATCTCGACCATGCGCGCCGCTACGTGGATTCCGTGGTGCGCCGGCTGGGGCTGGGGGCGGACAGCCATGTGGTCGAACTGGCCTCCAACGACGGCTACCTGCTGCAGCATTTCGCCCGCCACGGCGTGCCGGTGCTGGGGGTGGAGCCGGCGGCCAACGTGGCCCGGGCCGCCATCGCCCGCGGCGTGCCCACCCTGGTGGAGTTCTTCGGCAGGGAATGCGCTGCCCGTCTGAAGAAGGCCGACCTGATCATCGCCAACAACGTGCTGGCCCAGGTCCCCGACATCAACGACTTCGTCGCCGGCATGGCCGTGCTGCTCAAGCCCGGCGGCGTCGCCACGGTGGAATTCCCCCATTTGGCCAAGCTGATCGGCGAGAACCAGTACGACACCATCTACCACGAGCATTTCTCGTACTTCTCGCTGGGGACGGCGCGGCGCATCTTTGCCGCCCATGGCCTCGCCCTGTTCGACGTCGAGGAAATCTGGACCCATGGCGGTTCGTTGCGGCTCTATCTCTGCCCCCAGGCGGCCGAGCGGCCGGTCTCGGCCAAGGTCGAGGAGGTGCTGGCGATAGAGGCGGAAGCCGGGCTTGACCGCCTGAGCGGTTTCTCCCGCTTCGCCGAACAGGTCCGGCAGTCCAAGTGGAACCTGGTGGACTTCCTGATCCGTGCCAAATGGTACGGCAAGTCCATCGTCGCCTATGGCGCGCCAGGCAAGGGCAACACCCTGCTGAACTATTGCGGTATCCGCACCGATTTCATCGACTATGCGGTGGACCGCAATCCCTACAAGCACGGCAAGTACACTCCCGGCACTCACATTCCCATCTATCCGCCCGAGCGCATCCGCGAGACCCGTCCCGACTACCTGCTGATCCTGCCCTGGAACCTGAAGCACGAGGTCATGGCCAGCCACGGCTACATCCGCGACTGGGGCGGCCAGTTCGTCGTGCCCATTCCCGACGTGGCGATCTTCCCCTGATCCTTTGCCGGAGGCTTCCATGAAGGTGGTTCTGTTCTGTGGCGGCCTGGGCATGCGCATGCGCGACTATTCCCAGACCCAGCCCAAGCCCATGGCCATGCTGCGCAACCGGCCGCTGATCTGGCATGTCATGCGCTGGTACGCCCACTGGGGGCACAAGGACTTCATCCTCTGCCTCGGCCACCGTGGCGAGGCCATCAAGGAGTATTTCCTGGGCTACAGCGAGGCCCTGTCCAACGACTTCGTCCTGTCCGAAGGCGGCCGCCGCGTCGACCTGCTCGGCGAGGACATCCACGACTGGCGCATCACCTTCGTCGACACCGGCCTGTCCTCCAACATCGGCGAGCGGCTGCGGCGGGTGGCGCCCCATCTGGCCGGCGAGGAAACCTTCCTCGCCAACTACTCGGATGGACTGACCGACATTCCCCTGCCGCGCCTGATCGAGCGCCACCGCGCCACCTCGGCCGTCGCCACCTTCCTGGCGGTGCGGCCCAGCCAGTCCTTCCACGTGGCCCGCCTGGGCGAGGACGGCACGGTGGCCGGCATCCACGACGTCAAGGAAACCGACATGTGGATCAATGGCGGCTTTTTCGTCCTGGACCGCAGCATCTTCGACGTCATGGGCGAAGGCGAGGAGCCTGGTGGTCGAGCCGTTCCAGCGCCTGATCCAGCGCGGGCGGCTGTCCGCCTTCCGCTACGAAGGGTTCTGGCGGGCGGTGGACACCTTCAAGGACCTGACCGAGATGGAAGCGCTGCTGGCCCATGGTCCGGGCCCGTGGGAGACGTGGCGGCTGCCGGTCCGCCCCGAAGTGGCGGCAGCGCTGTCATAAGGCAAGGGCGGGCCGTCGCTTTTGGAACAATCGGCCCGCCCAAGCGTCCACCCGGGAAACGGGGAGGATTGCAATATGAGCATCAGAATCGTGGAGGTAAAAGAATCCTACCGCCTCATCACCGATTGTGTCGGCCATTACGCGGTGGTCGAGGCACGTTGCGGCCATGTCTACTCGTTGCACGGCAACCACCGGCGCGAGGCTCCCGATGGCGAAGAAGGGATGGCCAAGGTGGTGGGCTGCGATGGCTGGTTCCCGGAGGAGGATGCCCGCGCCTGCCTGGAGAACGCCGCCGGGGGTGAGGATTACTGGCGCCAGCGCATCTGGTAGAGGGGCGTTTCCTGACGTGACGGCCGCATTCCCTTTTTTCTCGTCAGGCCCGGCGATGACGACGGAAGGAGAAGGGTGTCCTCACGTCGAGATGTTTCCTAGCGTCCCAGCCAGTCTTCCACCAGCCGGCGCGAGATGGAGCCGGCGGGGGGCAGGAAGAGGCCCGAGGCCGGGGCCCGGTGGCGATCGTCGAATTCCGTCAGGACCTGTCTGCGGCTGAACCAGCGGGCGTCTTCCAGTTCGTGGGGGTCGGGGGTGAGTACGCCCCCGGCCGCCCGCGCGGTGAAGGCCAGCATCACCGAGGACGGAAACGGCCAGGGCTGGCTGCCGGCATAGGTGACGTCGGCCACCTCGATGCCGGTTTCCTCGCGCACTTCGCGCGCCACGGCCTCTTCCAGCGTTTCGCCGGGTTCGACGTAACCCGCCAGCACCGACCACTGGCCCGGCGCCCAGGCCGGCTGGCGGTGCAGCAGGATGGAGTCGCCGTCGGTCACCCGCATGATCACCGCCGGGTCGGTGCGCGGATAGGTCTGCGCGTTGCAGCGGCTGTCCAGGCATTGGCGCATGTGCCCGCCCTCGCGGGACTCGGTGGGGGCGCCGCAGCTGCCGCAGAAGCGGCTGCGGTGGTGCCAGATGGTGATGGCGCGGGCATAGCCCAGGATGGCCGCCTCGCCGGCCGGCAGCAGGGCGGCGACGGCGCGCAGGCCGACCCAGCGGGCGTTCCAGCCCAGTTGCGGGCCGCTGCCGTCCACTTCGCCGTGGGAGCGGGACAAGTCGGCGGCGAAAACCGGGGTGCCGGCCGCGTCCAGCCCCAGGAAGACCACTTCGTCGGCCAGGTCCAGCAGGCTCCGCCGCCGGAGTGCCGCGCAACAGGGTGGCCGACGGCGTGTCGTCCACCAGCGACAACTCGCGCCAGAGCGGGACCACCAGCTTGTCCGGCGCCCGGCGCAGGACTTCCAGCGCCTGGGCGTCGTGGCGCGCGGTGTGGGCGCGGTCCAGCGGGACCGAATGGTAAAGGGTGCGGATCATGGGAATGACCATGGCACGGACGCCCGCCCGCCTCAAGGGCGGGCAACATGGCGATTGCGCTTTGTCCCTCCCCTGGAGATAAATGGCGGTGCCAAGGGGGGTACATGAGCGATAATCAGGCGATCCTCGACGTCATCCTTGAGAATATCCGCGACGCGGTGGTGTTGACCGACGGCGAGCGCCGCCTGCTGCGGGTCAACAAGGCTTTCGAGGCACTGACCGGCCATACTGCGGCCCACTTGCTCGACCGCTCGGGCGAGGATGCCGGGGCCGCCCACGATCAATTGCTGCGGGCCATGACGGTGAATGACGGCGGCCGCTGGCAGGGAGCCATCCGCTGCGCCGACGGCGCCGACCGGCTGTTCGACGTCACCGTCAGCGCGGTCAACGGCACCGCCGCCTTTCCCACCCATTACCTAGGCCTGCTGCGCCATTCCTCGGGCGAGGAAAGCCGCCGCTTCGGCCATGACGACCTGACAGGCCTGCCCAACCGCGACATCTTCGCCGACCGCGTCGACCAGGCGGTGCTGCAGGTCAACCGCTCGGGCGGCTCGGTGGCGCTGCTGCTGATGGGGCTGGACCGCTTTACCATGGTCAACGACGCCCTCGGCCACGGCGCCGGCGACCGGCTGCTGATCGAGGTGGCGCGGCGGCTGCGCCACAACATCCGCGAGACCGACACGGCGGTGCGGCTGGAAGGCGACAGGTTCGCCCTGGTGATGTCCATCGCCGGCACCGACGACAGCGTCATCGTCGCCGAGAAGATGCTGAAGGCGGTGCGCGAGCCCTTCGCCATCGACGGGCAGGAGGTGGTGGTCACCTTCTCCATCGGCATCGCCATCTATCCCCAGGACGCCGCCTCGGGCGTCGCGCTGGTCAAGCAGGCCGAGAACGCGTTGCACCACGCCAAGGTGTCGGGGCGCAACCAGTACCAGTTCTTCTCGAAGGATATGAACCGCAAGGCGCGCCTGCGCCTGGACCTGGAGGCGCGGCTGCGGCGGGCGCTCGCCAACGAGGAATTCGCGGTCTACTACCAGCCCAAGGTGCGCGCCGCCGACAATCGCATCGTCGGCGCCGAGGCGCTGGTGCGCTGGCTCGATCCGGAAAAGGGCATGGTCTCGCCCGGCGAGTTCATCCCTGTGGCCGAGGAAACCGGCCTGATCGAACCCATCGGGTCGTGGGTTCTGCGCCGCTCGTGCCAGCAGACCAAGGCGTGGCAGGATCTCGGGCTCCATCGGGTCAAGGTTTCGGTCAACGTGTCGGCCCGCCAGTTCCGCTCGCGCACCCTGGTGGACACGGTCGTCGGCATCCTGGAGGAAACCGGTCTCGATCCCCGCTGGCTCGAACTTGAGATCACCGAAAGCATGCTGATGAACGACGTGGAGGCGGCGGTGCGCAAGATGACCGCGCTCCGCGAACTGGGGCTGGGCCTGTCCATCGACGATTTCGGCACCGGCTATTCGTCGCTCAGCTATCTGGGCCGTTTTCCCATCACCACGCTGAAGATCGATCGCGCCTTCATCGCCGACGTGGATTCCAACCCCAAGACCGCCGAGATCGCACGCGCCATCATCGGCCTGTCCCGCGGCCTCAACCTGGAAGTGGTGGCCGAGGGGGCCGAGGTGGAGGACCACGTCACCTTCCTGCGCGACAACGGCTGCGACACCGTTCAGGGCTATTACTATTCCCGGCCCGTGCCGGCCGATCAGTTCGAACGGATGCTGACCGAAGGCGTGGTCCGCCACCTCTGATCCCGCTGAAAGCCCGATTGAACCCAGCCCCCCGGCTACGGCTAGGGTGCGGGCATGGACCGCAGGCATTTCCTCATGGGCGCCGCCATGGCGGTCGGGCTGGGACCCGGCCGGGCGCTGGCGCGCAATTTCTCGCGGGCGCCGGCGCGGGTGGCGTTGCTACTGCCGCTGACCGGCGCCGCCGCCGCCCTGGGGCAATTGCTGCAGGGCACCGCCCTGGCGGCGGCGGATGCCATCAACCGGGCCGGCCTGGGCGGCGAGCGGGCCGTTCAGCTCCAGATCGAGGATTGGGCCTCCGAGCCGCGCCGGTTCGATGCCCTGGCGCGCCGCTTCGCCACCGGCGAGGGGCGGCCGGCGGCCGTTTTCGGTCCCTGTCCCGGCGGTCTTCGTGAGGAGTTGGGGCGCTACCTGGATGCGGTGGACGGGGTGCTGTGGGACCCCGGCGGCTACGAGGGCGGCGAATGTTCGGCCGGCATCCTGCATTTCGGACCCACGCCGCACCAGAGCCTGACCCAGGCTTTGCCCTTCCTGGCGGCGGAACTGGGAGGGCGCTTCCTGCTGGTGCCGGGCGAGGGGAGCCATGCCCGGGGATTATCCCGACTATCCCGCTGGGCTTTGGGCCGCATGGGGGCCGAGGTGGTGGGCGAGGCCGACCCCGACAACCGTCAGGCGTGGCTGGCCCGCGCTGGCCGCGAGCAGGTGAACGTCGTCATCTGCACCCTTGAGGGAAGCGAACTGGCGGACTTCCTGCGCGCCTATGCCGCGTTGCGGCTGGATCCCCAGGCCATGCCCATCTTCAATCCCCTGATGACCGAACTGGACGTGCGCGCCGTGGGGCCGGCACTGGCCGCCGGCCACGTGGCCTGCCAGCCCTATTTCGCCGATTGGCGCACCCTGGGCAACGATCGCTTCCAGGCCGCCCTGGGCAAGCGTTTGGGCCCCGACATGGTGCCCACCGTCCAGGCCGAGGCGCTGTGGGGGCAACTGCACCTGTTCGCCGCCGCCATCGCCGCCCTGGACGATGTGACACCCCATCCCATGCTGGTGCGCGAGGCGGCGCGCGGGCGCGAGGTGCTGTTGCCGCAGGGGCGCGTGCGGCTGGATGGCGCCACCCTGCATCCCGGCCTGTGGCCCAAGCTGGCCGTCGCCACCCCCGAGGGTGGGTTCAAGGTCATCGCCCGCTCGGAGCGGCCCATCCCGGCGCGCCCCTTCTGGGGGTGGGGGGAAGGAGCTGCCCGGCTCCGGTCGAGGCGGACGACTGACTTTTACTTATATCTGAAATGTCATGTCCGACTTTTGCTATCGGATAACCATTTGTTTTCTATGGTCTTGTTGACCAAAATCAAGTGAGCGAGCGCGGAAGGGGAGCACTCTTCGCCTATCGGTTCCCCCGAATGGGCGGGGGGATCGCCCACGAGGCAGAGCAATGTCCGGGAACCTGTCCCGCCGCGCTTTCCTGACCCGCCGCCGCCAACTCGAACCGGCCGAGCCCGGTACCGCCCGCCTGGTGGCGGTGGTGGATGGCGGTTGCCTGGCTGCCCGCGGGGTGGCCTGCGGCACCTGCGCCGATCCATGCGATCCCCGTGCCCTCAGGATGCGGCCGCTGCTGGGCGGGCGCGCCCTGCCGCTCATCGATGCCGCCGCCTGCACCGGCTGCGGCCTTTGCCTTTCCGTCTGTCCGGTCGGCGCGCTGTCGCTCGCCCCGGCCGCGGCCTCACCGGAGGACCAAGCATGCGCGTGAACAGCTTCGCCAGGGCCGAGACCGATCGCCCGGTGCGCCAGGTCGAGAACATCTGCGGCGTGCTGGTGCACGTCCGCCCCGAGGATCGCCACGGCACCGCCGCGCGGCTCGAGGCGCTGCCGGGCGTCGAGGTTCATGTGGTCGGCGACGACGGCAAGTTGATCCTCACCGTCGAGGACGCCGCCGGCACCTGGGCCGGCGCCACCATCGAGAAATTCATCCAGGTCGAGGGCGTCCTCTCGGTCGCCCTGGCCTACCACCATTTCGATTCCGAGTTGGAAGGGGAGATCGTTCCATGAGCCTCACCAGGCGCGACTTCATCAAGTCCCAGGCCGTTGCCGCCACCGCGGCGGCGGCCGGCATGGCTGTGCCGGCGGTGGCGCAGACCGTCAAGCCCAACAACATCCGCTGGGACAAGGGCGTGTGCCGCTTCTGCGGCACCGGCTGCGGCGTGCTGGTGGGCGTGCAGGACGGCCGCGTGGTGGCGACCCAGGGCGACCCCGACGCGCCGGTCAACCGCGGCCTGAACTGCATCAAGGGCTACTTCCTGTCCAAGATCATGTACGGCCAGGACCGCCTGACCAAGCCGCTGCTGCGCATGAAGAACGGCAAGTTCGACAAGAACGGCGAGTTCACGCCGATCTCGTGGGACCAGGCCTTCGACATCATGGCCGAGAAGTTCAAGGAGCAGCTGAAGAAGCCCGACGGCGTGACCCGCATCGGCATGTTCGGCTCGGGCCAGTGGACCATCTGGGAAGGCTATGCCGCCTCGAAGCTGTTCAAGGCCGGCTTCCGCTCCAACAACCTGGACCCCAACGCCCGCCATTGCATGGCCTCGGCGGTGACCGGCTTCATGCGCACGTTCGGCATGGACGAGCCCATGGGCTGCTATGACGACATCGAGCAGGCCGACGCCTTCGCCCTGTGGGGCTCCAACATGGCCGAGATGCACCCGATCCTGTGGTCGCGCATCACCGACCGCCGCCTGACCCACGAGGGCGCCAAGGTGGCCGTGCTGTCCACCTACGAGCACAAGTCGTTCGACCTGGCGGACATCCCCATGGTGTTCACGCCGCAGACCGACCTGGCGATCCTGAACTTCATCTGCAACTACATCATCCAGAACAACGCGGTCGACAAGGACTTCGTCGCCAAGGCGGTGACCTTCAAGAAGGGCGTCACCGACATCGGCTACGGCCTGCGTCCCAACCACCCGCTGGAGAAGGACGCCGGCAACAACGGCTATGGCGAGGGCAAGGGCGACCCCAACAAGGTCGACAACTTCACCTTCGACGAGTTCAAGGCCTTCGTGTCCGAGTACACCGTCGAGAAGGTGTCCAAGCTTTCGGGCGTGTCCGAGGACAAGCTGATCGCCCTGGCCAAGCTGTATGCCGACCCCAAGGTCAACGTCATCTCGTTCTGGACCATGGGCTTCAACCAGCACAGCCGTGGCACGTGGGTCAACAACATGATCTACAACGTGCACCTGCTGGTGGGGAAGATCTCCAAGCCCGGCTGCGGCCCGTTCTCGCTGACCGGCCAGCCCTCGGCCTGCGGCACCGCGCGCGAGGTGGGCACCTTCGCCCACCGCCTGCCGGCCGACATGGTGGTGGTCAACGAGAAGCACCGCCAGGTCGCCGAGGGCATCTGGAAGCTGCCGGCGGGCACCATCAATCCCAAGATCGGCTATCACGCCGTGCTGCAGCACCGCATGCTCAAGGACGGCAAGCTGAACGCCTATTGGGTCATGTGCACCAACAACATGCAGACCGCTCCCAACATGAACGAGGAGGGGTATCCCGGGTATCGCAACCCGGAAGCGTTCGTGGTGGTGTCCGATCCCTATCCCACCGTCACCGCGCTGTCGGGCGACCTGATCCTGCCCACCGCCATGTGGATGGAGAAGGAGGGCGCCTACGGCAACGCCGAGCGCCGCACCCAGTTCTGGCGCCAGCAGGTGCAGGCTCCGGGCGAGGCCCGTTCGGACCTGTGGCAGATCATGGAGTTCTCCAAGCGCTTCAAGATGGAGGAGGTCTGGCCCGCCGAACTGCTGGACAAGGCGCCGCAGTACAAGGGCAAGACGGTCTTCGACGTGCTGTTCAAGAACGGTCAGGTGGACAAGTTCCCGCTGTCCGACCAGACCCCGGGCTTCGAGAACAGCGAGAGCAAGGCCTTCGGTTTCTATGTGCAGAAGGGCCTGTTCGAGGAATACGCCGGCTTCGGCCGCGGCCATGGCCACGACCTGGCGCCGTTCGACATGTACCACAAGGCCCGCGGCCTGCGCTGGCCGGTGGTGGACGGCAAGGAAACCCTGTGGCGCTACCGCGAGGGCTTCGATCCCTACGTCAAGGCGGGCGAGGGGGTGAAGTTCTACGGCAAGCCCGACGGCAAGGCCTGGATCATCGCCCTGCCGTACCAGGACCCGGCCGAGATGCCCGACGCCGAGTACGATCTGTGGCTGTGCACCGGCCGCGTGTTGGAGCACTGGCACTCGGGTTCCATGACCCGGCGCGTGCCCGAGCTGTTCAAGGCGGTGCCGGCGGCGTTGTGCTATATGCATCCCAACGACGCCAAGAAGCGGAACTTGCGCAACGGCGACATCGTCAAGATGAAGAGCCGGCGCGGCGAGATCCAGACCCGCATCGATACCCGTGGCCGCAACCGGCCGCCGGAGGGCCTGGTGTTCGTGCCGTTCTTCGACGAGTCCATCCTGGTCAACAAGCTGACCCTCGACGCCACTTGTCCGATCTCGAAGGAGACGGACTACAAGAAGTGCGCGGTCAAGGTCGAGAAGGCCTGAGGCCATGGACCGGCGGACGTTGCTGACGGGGGGCCTTCGGGCCGCCTGCGGGGCCGGGCTGGCAGCCTTGCTGCTGGCTTTGCCGGCCCACCGCCGCGCGGCGGCGGTGGCCCTGCGTCCGCCCGGCGCCCTGGCCGAGGATGACTTCCTGTCGGCTTGCGTGCGCTGTGGATTGTGCGTGCGCGATTGTCCCTACGACACCCTGAAGCTGTCAGAGCTGGGCGAAGGCCCGGCCCTGGGCACGCCGTTCTTCAACGCCCGCAATGTGCCGTGCGAGATGTGCGAGCATATCCCCTGCGTCGCCGCCTGTCCGACCGGGGCGCTGGACAAGTCGCTGACCGACATCAAGCAGGCGAAGATGGGCGTGGCGGTGCTGGTGGGCCATGAGACCTGCCTGAACTACCTGGGCCTGCGCTGCGACGTCTGCTACCGCGTCTGCCCGCTGTCGGACCAGGCCATCACCCTGGAGGTCCATCACAACGAGCGCACCGGCAAGCACGCCTTCCTGCTGCCCATCGTCCACACCGACCAGTGCACCGGCTGCGGCAAGTGTGAGAAGGCCTGCGTGCTGGAAGAGGCCGCCATCAAGGTGCTGCCCCATGCCCAGGCCGTGGGCGAGCTGGGCAAGCACTACCGGCTGGGCTGGAGGGAAAAGGAGAAGGCGGGCAAGGCGCTCATCGACGACAACCTGCAACTGCCCATCCGCGGCATGGAGCAGGGATTGCCCGGCCCCGAGCGCACGCCGTCCGGCGGTTTCAAGGAGTTCAAGCCATGATCCCCGGCGCCGCCAGGGCCGCCCGGCAGGGCTGGTTCGCCGCCCATAAATGGCTGTTGGTCCGCCGGCTGGCGCAGCTGGGTTTCCTGGCCGTGTTCCTGACCGGGCCGCTGTTGCACGTGTGGATCGCCAAGGGCACCCTGGCCTCCAGCCTGACGCTGGGCATGCTGCCGCTGACCGACCCGATGATGGCGGTGCAGTCCCTGCTGGCCCGCCATGCCCTGGAGTCCACCGCGCTGCTGGGCGCCGGCATCGTGCTGGCGGCCTATTGGCTGGTCGGCGGCCGGGCCTATTGCTCGTGGGTCTGCCCACTCAACCCGGTCACCGATTTCGCCGCCTGGCTGCGCGCCCGGCTGGGCGTCAAGGAGACGCTGGGCCTCGACCGCCGCCTGCGCCTGTGGCTGCTGCTGGGCGTGATGGCGGGTTCGGCCGCCACCGGCACCATCGTCTGGGAGTTCGTCAACCCGGTCACCCTGCTGCATCGCGGCCTGGTCACCGGCGCCATCCTCGGCGGCGGCGCGGCCGCCCTGGTGGTCGCGGCGGTGCTGCTGTTCGACCTGGGCGTCGCCGCCCATGGCTGGTGCGGGCACCTGTGCCCGGTGGGCGCCTTCTACGGCCTGATCGGCCACGCCAGCGTGGTGCGGGTGCGCGCCGACAACCGCACCGCCTGCGACAACTGCATGGAATGTTTCGCCGTCTGCCCCGAGCGCCAGGTCATCGCCCCGGCGCTGCGCGGCGCGGACAAAGGCATCGGGCCGGTGATCGTGTCCGGCGACTGCACCAATTGCGGCCGCTGCATCGACGTCTGCTCGAAACAGGTTTTCCGGTTCGGCACCCGCTTCGGCGGTGCCGCGGTCAAAGTTCTGGAAGGGGAGTGAGTGCTGTGAAGACCAAGATCATGGCTGTCGCCGTCGCCCTGGGCCTGGCCCTCGGTCTCGGCTTTGGGAGCGCGAGCGTTTCGGCGGAGGACCTGAAGGGCCTGCGCGGCTCGGCGGTCAATACGCCCGACAAGGCGCCCGATGCCTACAGGGTCCAGGACGGCGTCAAGCTGGAGCGCGCCTATCGCCAGCAGCCGCCGCTGGTGCCGCACCAGACCGACAAGTACGAGATCGACCTGAAGGTCAATCAGTGCCTGCGCTGCCATGAATGGCCGTACTCGGACCAGGAGAAGGCGCCCAAGATCTCGGACCTGCACTACATCGACCGCAATGGCGTGCGCCAGGACACGGTGAACGGCAACCGCTACGTCTGCACCCAGTGCCACGTGCCGCAGGTGGACGCCAAGCCGCTGGTGGAAAACAAGTTCCAGCCGGCTGCCGCCACTCGTTGATGCCCGCCTAGACAAGGACCTCGGCCATGAACATCGACAAAGACGGCGCCGCCGCGGGCAAACCGGGACTGCTGCGCCAGGCGCTGAGCCTGCTGTGCAAGCCCTCGGGCCGCTGGTCGCTCGGCGCCCTGCTGGTGGTCGGCTTCGCCGGCGGCGTTATCTTCTGGGGCGGCTTCAACACCGTCCTGGAACTGACCAACACCGAGGCGTTCTGCCTGAGCTGCCACGAGATGGAGCAGAACGTCTACCGCGAGTACCGCGGCACCATCCACGACCAGAACCGTTCGGGCGTGCGCGCCACCTGCCCGGACTGCCACGTGCCGAAGCCGTGGTTCTACAAGATCAAGCGCAAGATCCAGGCGTCGAATGAGGTTCTGCACAAGGTGCTGGGCACCATCGACACCCGCGAGAAGTTCGAGGCCAAGCGTCTGGAACTGGCCAAGCACGAATGGACGCGCATGAAGGAGACGGACTCGCGCGAGTGCCGTAATTGCCACAGCTTCTCGGCCTTCGACCTGTCGCGGCAGCAGAAGCGGGCGCAGATCCGCCATGACGAGGCCATCGAGGAAGGCAAGACCTGCATCGATTGCCACAAGGGTGTCGCCCACAAGCTGCCCCAGGGCGCGTTCAACGCCGAGCGCGAGTTGAACGAGACCTGGAACGCCGTCCATAAGAAGTAAGAATACCCCTCGGGACGCTTACTGGCCCCGCCTGTGAAGGCGGGGTTTTTTTCGCCTATCAGTAAAGGCATGTGGATGCAGTGAGGCCCAATCCGAAACACGTCATGGCCGTGCTTGTCACGGCCATCCACGGGGGGCCGCACGGAGATTGCTTGAAGACAAGAGGGTGCGTGGGACCACATGGATGCGCGGGTCAAGCCCGCGCATGACGATCGAAGGGAGACGAGCGCCAATGGCCTCTGCGTGAGGGGGCGCTACACCCCCCATTCCAGGCGCCATTGGCTGTAGGGCAGGATCTCCGGTTCCTCGCCATTGGCGCCCACCCAGGAATCCACGGCGAAGCGCGCGCCGTCCTCGTCCTCGTCCCGGCTGACGATCTCCACCGCCACGTGCTGCAGCACCACGGTGTAGCGGTGGATGAAGCCGGCTACCTGGTGGTGGCGCAGCAGGCCGGCCTGCTCCATCCGGTCCAGATAGGTGCGGGTGTTCACCGATTCGGCGATGCAGTCCAATTGGCCCGCCTCGTCGTCCTCGTCGTGCTCGTTGCCGGGGTGGTCGCGCCAGGTGCCGTTGCGCGCGCCCATGACGGTTTCCAGCAGGGCGACGGCCTTGCCGATGCGGCGGCGCTCCTCGGTCCCGCCGGCTTCGCTGTCCTGGAACAGGGCGCGCAGCCGGGTGATCTCCTCGGCGTTCAGGCTGTGGCGGCCGGTCTGGCGGCAGCCGGCCTCCTGGCACAAGACCATGGGAGCGGCCAGCGGGTCCAGGCCCGCAGCGGCGCGCGCGTTTTCGGCCAGAATGGACTCCGCCATCTCCAGCCATTCCTCGCGCTCCGGCAGCGCCAGTTGAAGGCCGTCGCCGGCATGGACGCCGGCGGCGGGCAAGGCGAGGGTGGCGGGCAAGGCGAGGGCGGCGGCGAGGGCAAGTCTGCGCATGGGGGATCATTGCCCGGGCCGGGCCGGCGATCAATCCCCCCTTGATCCCGCCTCAGTCGGGGCGGGCGGGGATGCCGTGCTTCTCCAGCAGGCGGTACAGCGTCACCCGCGACACCCCGAGATGCTCGGCGGTGCGGGTGATGTTATGGCGGTGGCTGGCCAGGGCCCGGCGGATAAGCGTTTCCTCTGCCTCGCGGCGGGCGGCGTCCAGCGAGCCGTCGCCGGCGCCGTCCGGGCCGTCGGCCGGCGGCAGCGCCAGATCCTCGGGCTCGATCAGCCGGCCTTCCGCCATGACCACCGCGCGCCGGATGGTGGCGATAAGCTCGCGTATGTTGCCCGGCCAGGAATGGCGCCGCACCAGCAGGGCGGCGGCCGGGCTGAGGCCGTCGATGGCCTTGCCGCTTTCGCGACAGAACTTGGCGGTGAAATGGGCCACCAAGGGCTCGATGTCCTCGGGCCGGTCGCGCAGTGCCGGCATGTCCAGGGTCAGCACGTTGAGGCGGAAGTACAGGTCCTCGCGGAAGCGGCCCTCGGCCACCGCCTTGCGCAGCGGCACGTTGGTGGCGGCGATCACCCGCACGTCCACTTTGATGGGGTGCACGCCGCCGACGCGGTCGATGGTGCTTTCCTGCAGGAAGCGCAGCAGATGGGCCTGCAACTCCAACGGCAGGTCGCCGATCTCGTCCAGGAACACCGTGCCCTTGTCGGCCGCCTGTAGGCGGCCGATGCGGCGCTGGTCGGCGCCGGTGAAGGCGCCTTTCTCGTGGCCGAACAGCTCGCTGGCGATCAGGTGCTTGGGCAGGGCGGCGCAGTTGATGGGGATGAACGGCCGCGACGCCCTGAGCGAACGCTGGTGGATGGAGACGGCCGCCAGTTCCTTGCCGGTGCCGGATTCGCCGGTGATCAGCACGGGAGCATCGGTTATGGCGATCTTGCCGATGGAGGACTGCAGCCGCTTCAGGGCTGGGCTGTCGCCGATCATGGCCGGCTGGGCGCCAGGGCCAAGCCGTGCCGCCAGGGCCGGCTGCAGCCGCTCCAGCAAGGCGGGGTCGCGCTTGACCTGTTCGAGGATCAGGGAGGCGAGCGCGTCATTGCCCAGGCTCGCGATCATTTCCTTGGTAACCGTCGTATCGCCGATGTTCTCGAAATACACGGTGCTGGCTCTCCGCATTCGGATCGAAGCGGGCGCAAGTGTGGCAGAGCAGGCCTGCCCCCTTCACACCATCTTTCGGGGGAACGGCCCGCGCATCCGCGCCTCACCGCAGGGGCAGGGATCAGCCATCCGGGACCGCATAGGCCATATCGATCGCCGGTCATGCCGACCTCGGTCCTATAGGGCGGAAGAGGAAATGGGTCCGCCCGGTCTGCTCGCTATGTTCCCAGGCGTTGCCGGCAGATAAGCCCGAGGTGAGGCCACCATGAATCGCTCCGCACTGCTTGGTGCCACCGCCGCTCTGGCGCTGGTGATCGCCTTTGCGCCGGGAGGGACCGCACAGGCGGCCCCGGCGGAGGAAGAGGAAAACGTCGAGCCGTTGATCATCGAGCTGCCTCCGGACCCGGCGGAGGCGGAAACGGCCATACCGCTGGCACCGCCGCCCAGGCCGGCCGAGCCGCCCGTGGCCGTCATCGACATTCCCGTGCAGGGCGAACCCTCGGTGGCGCAAGGTGCGCCCATCGAACCTGCGGCGGTGGTGGACATTCCGCCCCAGCCGAAACCGAAGGTCCTGGTCGCGGCGCCGCAGCCGGTGCCCCAGCCGGCTCCCGCCCCGGCGCCGACGCCCGCTCAGGCCCAGGTGGAGCCGCCGCAGCAGCAAAGCCTCGCCATCGCCGACATGCCGCTGGCGCCGGATTTCCCCGGCGTGCTGACCCGCAGGGGCGCGCTGGTGATCGAGCCCGGCATCGAATATAGCCACACCGACGTCAACCAGTTTTCGTTCGGCGGCGTGGCCATCCTGGATACCGTGCTGGTGGGCGCCATCGAGGCCAACCAGGCCAACCGCGACGCCGTCACCGCCACGTTGGGCCTGCGCTACGGGATCACCAACCGCATGGAGGGCGAGCTGCGCATCCCCTACATGTACCGCGACGACAGCAGCACCAACACCTTCGTCAATAATTCCAACATCTCCGAGAGTATCAGTCTGACCGATCACGGCCTGGGCGACATCGAGGGCGCGCTGCATTATCAGGTCAATGACGGCACCGCCGGCTGGCCGGTCTTCGTCGGAAACTTCCGGGTCAAGAGCGACAGCGGCACCAGCCCCTACGACGTGGACCGCAACATGTTTGGCGTGGAGCAGGAACTGGCCACCGGTTCGGGCTTCTGGGGCTTCGAGCCGTCGATCACGCTGATCGCTCCGTCAGACCCGGCCGTCTTCTACGCCAATATCGGCTATCTGTGGAACATGGAGGCCGATATCGACAAGCAGATCGGCAACCGCGTGGTGCAGAAGGTGGATCCGGGCGACGCCATCCGCTTCGGTGCCGGCATGGGCCTGGCGTTGAACGAGAAGGTGTCGTTCTCGATAGGCTATCAGCACGACTGGATTCTGAAGACCACCACCACCTTCGACGATGGCAAGGTCGATTCGCCGTCGCTGTCGGTGGGGTCGTTGACCTTCGGCGTGAACTGGCAGATGAGCGATTCCTCCGCCCTCAGCGTCTCGGTCGCCGTCGGCGTCACCGAGGACGCCCCCGACGTGCGCCTGATGGCGCGCGTGCCGATCACACTGGATTTGTTTTAGGCGGCTTCTTCCTTGGAGCGGCCATGGCCCCGAGGCGTTTCCACATGGACGTGGAAGCAGCTCTGGCACCACAGTACCGGGGCCAGCTTGCGGTCGCGGCAGACCCGGTGGCGGGTGCGCTTCTGGCAAGCGGGGCAATGGTGGAATTCGTCCTGCTGCGTGTCCATGGTTCTGTCCTCGGATGGTGGACAGGCAGATAGGCCCGCGGGCGCCTCCGCTCAAGCGAAGGTTTAGTGACTATTCGGCCCCTTCGCGGTTGGCCATGGTCGCGCCCACGCCCTTGGCTGTCTTGCGGCCGCTCATCACGAAGCGCAGCCGCTCGAACCACAGATACAGCACCGGAGTGATGTAGAGGGTCAGCATCTGGCTGACCACCAGGCCACCCACCACCGACAGGCCCAGGGGCTGGCGCAGTTCGGCGGCGGCGCCGTGGCCCAGGGCGATGGGCAGGGTGCCCATGATGGCGGCCATGGTGGTCATCATGATGGGACGGAAGCGGAGCAGGCAGGCCTGGCGGATGGCCTCGCGCGGCGGCAGGCCTTGATTGCGCTGCGCCTCCAGCGCGAAGTCGATCATCATGATGGCGTTCTTCTTGACGATGCCGATCAGCATCAGGATGCCGATCATGGCGATCACCGACAGCTCCTGGCCGAACAGCATCAGGGTCAGCAGGGCGCCCACCGCGGCCGAAGGCAGGCCGGACAGGATGGTGACCGGATGCACCAGGCTTTCATACAGCACGCCCAGCACGATGTAGATCACCATGACCGCGCCCAGCAGCAGGATGCCCTGGTTGCGCATGGAATCCTGGAACACCTTGGCGGTGCCGGCGAAGGTGGGATTGATGCCCAGCGGCATGCCGGTCGCCACCTGCAGACGGCCGATGGTCTCCACCGCCTCGCCCAGGGAATGGCCGGGGGCGACGTTGAACGAGATGGTCACCGCCGGCAGCTGGGACTGGTGGTTGATGGTCAGCGGTCCGACCTGGCGGCGGATGGAGGCGACGGTGTCCAGCGCCACCAGCTGGCCGGTGGCCGAGCGCACCTTCAGGCGGGACAGCGCCCCGGTGTCGGCCTGCAGGCGCGGATCCATCTCGACGATTACCTGATAGTCGTCGGCGGGGGTGTAGATGGTGGAGATCTGGCGGGTGCCGTAGGACGAATAGAGCGTCGAGCGGACGTCCTCCAGCTTCACCCCCAGCGCCGCCGCCTTGTCGCGGTCCACGTCCACCAGGGCCTGCGGGCTTTTGATCTGCAGGTCGGAATTGACGTCCTGGAACAGCGGGTCGGTCGCCATCTGCGCTTGGATGCGGTTGGCGAAGGCGTACAGCTCGGTCTGGTCGATGCCTTCCAGGGTGTACTGGTACAGCGCCTTGGACGAGCGGCCGCCCACCTGGAGGTTCTGGATGGGCTGCAGATAGACGTTCACGCCCGGCTGGTTGCCCAGCTTCTTGCGCAAGCCCTGGATGACCTCGGTCACCGGCGGGCGCTGGTCGCGCGGCACCAGGCTGACGAACATGCGCCCGGAATTGGTGGCCTGGGTCGAGCCCGAGGTGCCCACCGCCGAGGTGACCGCGGCCACCGCCGGGTCGGCCTGGATCACCGCCGCCACTCGCTGCTGCAACTCGGCCAGGGCGCCGAAGCTGATGTCTTCCGAGGCTTCGGTGGTGACGCGGATCTGGCCGGTGTCCTCGATGGGGAAGAAACCCTTGGGCACCGCCCCGAACAACCACACGGTGGCGACGATGGTGGCCAGCGTCGCCACGCCCATCAGCGCGCCATGGGCCAGCACCCAGTCCAGGGTCAGCCGGTAGACACCCTGCACCCGGTCGAAGCCGCGCTCCAGCGCCCGCTCCACCGGCCCGGCCTTGACCGCGTGCTCGGGGCGCAGCCAGCGGGCGCACATGGCGGGCGTCAGCGTCAGCGACACCAGCGCCGACAGCACGATGGCCATGGTCACTACCACGGCGAACTCGTGGAACACCCGGCCGATGACGCCGCCCATCAGCAGGATGGGAATGAACACGGCGATCAGCGACACGGTGATGGAGACGATGGTGAAACCGATCTCCTTGGCGCCCTTCAGTGCCGCTTCGAAGGGCGGCATGCCGTCATCCACGTGGCGCTGGATGTTCTCCAGCATGACAATGGCGTCGTCCACCACCAGGCCGACCGCTAGGGTAAGGCCCAGCAGCGAGATGTTGTCCAGCGAGAAGCCCAGCACCGACATGCCGCCCAGCGTCGCCACCAGCGACACCGGCATGGCGATGGCGGGGATGATGGTGGCCGACAGCCGGCGCAGGAAGACGAAGATCACCATCACCACCAGGCCGACGGTGAGGGCGAAGGTGAACTGGACGTCCTCGATGGCGGCGCGGATGGACTGCGACCGGTCGTTCATCACGTCGATCTTGGCGGTGGGCGGCACCGCAACCTGGACGCTGGGCAGCAGGGTGCGCACCGCGTCCACCACCTCGACCGTGTTGGCGTCGGGCTGGCGCTGCACCGCCAGCACGATGGCGCGGGTGCCGTTGAACCAGGCGGCGGTGCGGTCGTTCTCGACGCTGTCCACGGCGCTGCCCACGTCCTTGAGGCGCACCGGGGCGCCGTCGCGCCACGCCACCACCAGATTGGCGAAGGCGTCGGCGTCGGGCATCTGCGGATTGGCCTGCAGGGTGATCTGCTGCTTGGGGCCGTTGAGCACGCCGAGCGGCGAATTGGTGTTGGCGGCGGCCACCGCGTCGGCCACCTCGTTCATGCTCAGCCCGCGCGACGCCAGGGCGTCGGGGTCGAGGCGGATGCGCACGGCGAATTTCTGGCTGCCGTAGACCAGCACCTGGGCGACCCCCGACAGCCGCGAGATGCGCGGCATCAGGATGGTCTGGGCATAGCGGTCGAGCGTCGCCATGGGCAGGGTCGCCGAGGACAGCGCCAGCAGCACCACCGGGCTGTCGGCCGGATTGACCTTGCGGAAGCTGGGCGGCGTGGTCATCTCGTCCGGCAGCTTCTTCTGCGCCCGGGCGATGGCCGCCTGCACGTCCTGGGCGGCGGCGTCGATGTCGCGCGACAGCACGAAGGACAGGGTGATGGAGGTGCTGCCCTGGCCCGAGGCCGAGGTGATGGTCTCGACGCCGGCGATGGTGGAGAACTCGCGCTCCAGCGGCGCCGCCACCGAGGCCGCCATGGTCTCGGGGCTGGCGCCGGGCAGGGTGGCGCTCACCTCGATGGTGGGGAAATCGGCGTTGGGCAGGGCCGCCACCGGCAACTGGCTCCATCCCGCGATGCCGGCGAAGACCAGCGCCAGAGTCAGCAGCAGGGTGGCGATGGGGCGGCGGATGAAGACGGCGGACAGGTTCATGATTTCTGTCCGGTGGTCGAGGCGGCCGTCGCCGAGGGCGATGTCTTTTCCACCACCTTGACGCCCGGGCCCAGGCGCATCTGGCCTTCCACCACCACCTTGTCGCCGGCGGCGACGCCGGATTTCAGCACGGCGACGCCATCGAGGATGCGGTCCACCACCACCGGGCGCAGGTCGGCGGTGCCCTCGCCGCTTACCACGAAGACGTACTGGCCGGTCTGGCCGGTCTGCACCGCTTCGGCCGGCACGGTCAGCGCCTGCGCCTCGGTGCCGAGGGTCAGCGCCACGTTGACGTATTGGCCCGGCCACAGGCGGGTGTCGTCATTGGCGAAGGTGGCCTTCAGCGCGATGGTGCCGGTGGCGACGTCGATGGTGGAATCCACGAAGGTCAGCCGGCCGGTGGCGTTCAGGCCGGTATCGGCGGTGGAGCCGACCGACACGTCCAGCGGTCCGGCGGCCATGGCGGCGCGGATGCGGGGCAGGTGGGTCTCGGCCACTGAAAAGGCGACGGTGATGGGGCGCATCTGGGTGATGGTCACCAGCGGCAGGCTGTCGCCCGGCTTGGCCAGGCTGCCCAGCTTGCCGTTGATGGTGCCGGTGCGCCCGGCCACCGGCGCCTTGATGAAGGCGTAGTCCAGCGCCAGCTGGGAATTGTCGATATTGGCGCGGTCGGCCTTGATGGCCGCCTCGTACACACCCACGTCCGAGGTCAGCTGCTCCACCTTCTGGCGGGTGGCCGAGCCCGATTGCAGCAGGGTGGTATAGCGCTCCAGGTCGCGCTTGGCCCGCTCCAACTGCGCCTTGTCGCGGGCGAGGCTGGCTTCGGCCTGCTTGCGCGCCGCTTCGGCGGCCCGGAAGTCCAGGGTGAAGAGGGGCTCGCCCTCCTTGACCTCCTGGCCTTCGGAAATGTGGACCCTGATGATCTCGCCCTCGACGCGGGGACGCACCGGCACCACCGACAGGGACTGCACGTTGCCCACGGCGGTGACGCGCACCGGCATGGGCCGCGCCTCCACCGGCCGGGTCACCACCGGCTGCGGGCGCGATTCCAGGCCGCTGCCGACCGTCGGCTCGTTTTTGTGGGCGATCACGTACCAGCCACCCCCCAGGGCGGCGGCGACGACGGCGGCGATGGCGAGGCGATTGGTCTGCATGCGTGCAGTCATCGCCTTTAGACGGGGCTGAAGTCAACGACGGAAAGGTAACGAAGGGTAACGGCTCCCCCACCCCTGCCCAAGGGTGGGGGAGTGCCTCATTCCTTCGGCCGTTTGTCCACCACACGCCTTGCCTTGCCCAGCGAGCGCTCGATGGTGCCGGGGGCCACGACGGTGACGGCGGTGGAAATGCCGATATAGGACTTGATGTGGTGCTTCAGGTCCTTGGCGACGGCGCCGGCCGGAGCCTGTTCCCAGGCGTCGGCGCGCATCTCCACGTTGACCGCCAGGCTGTCCAGATGGCCCTCGCGGGTGATCTCCAGCTGATAGTGGGGGGCGAGGCGGGGGTCCTTGAGGACGAGTTCCTCGATCTGGGTGGGGAAGACGTTGACGCCGCGGATGATCAGCATGTCGTCCGAGCGGCCGGTGATCTTGCCCATGCGGCGGAAGCTGCGGGCGGTGCCGGGCATCAGCCGGGTCAGGTCGCGGGTGCGGTAGCGGATGACCGGCATGGCCTCCTTGGTCAGGCTGGTGAACACCAGTTCGCCCAGCTCGCCGTCGGGCAGCACTTCGCCGGTCTCGGGATTGATGATCTCGGGATAGAAATGGTCTTCCCAGATGTGCAGCCCATCCTTGCTCTCGATGCACTCGTTGGCGACGCCGGGGCCGATGACCTCGGACAGGCCGTAGATGTCCACCGCGTCGATGCCCATGCGGGTCTCGATCTCGCTGCGCATGGCCTGGGTCCACGGCTCGGCGCCGAAGATGCCGATCTTCAGCGAGCACGCCTTGGCGTCCAGGCCCAGCCGCTCCATCTCGTCGGCGATCACCAGCATGTAGCTGGGGGTGACCATGATGATCTCGGGCTTGAAGTCCTGGATCAGCTGGATCTGCTTCTCGGTCTGGCCGCCCGACATGGGGATGACGGTGCAGCCCAGCTTCTCTGCGCCGTAATGGGCGCCCAGGCCGCCGGTGAACAGGCCATAGCCATAGGCCACGTGGCACTTGTCGCCGGGGCGGCCGCCGGCGGCGCGGATGGAACGTGCCACCACCGAGGCCCACATGTCGATGTCGTTCCTGGTGTAGCCCACCACCGTCGGCTTGCCGGTGGTGCCCGAACTGGCGTGGACGCGCGCCACCTGGTCCATGGGCACGGCGAACATGCCGAAGGGATAGGTCTGGCGCAGGTCGTCCTTGGTGGTGAAAGGGAACTTGGAGAGGTCGCCCAGGGTCCTGAGGTCGTCGGGATGGACGCCCTTGACCGCGCAGCGCTTGCGGAAGTTCTCGACGTTGTCGTAGGCGTGGCGCACCGACCATTGCAGGCGCTGCAGCTGCAAGGCGGCGATTTCGTCGCGGCTCGCCATCTCGATGGGGTCCAGCAGGTGGCTCGGCGGCGGCACGCGGCGGGAATTTATGACAGTCACGTGGCTTTCCTCCCTCTTTCGCCCGTGTCTACTTCGCCTGCGCGTCCTTTCGCAACACCCAAAGCGTTCTTTTATTTGGAATTATTCCACGTTAATGCCCGTTCGCCGTCCTCAGTCATGTGACAATAGGTCGTGCGGAGCCGGGGAGCCGGCTCAAAGCGCTTGCATGGCATGCGCCTGGGGGTTACCGTCTGCTCGCAGGGGTAAAGGGGGAAAAGGAAGCGGCCAACGTGGAGTTCATCAAGAACTTCTTGAAGAGAATCCTTGGCATCGTCTTTTCCGGCATGACGATGGCCGAGATTTTCGATCTGTTGTTGCCCACTCGCCAATCGGCTTTCGTGCAGCGGCGCCGCTCGTTGCTGATCCTGTCGCGCGTGCGACTGGTCGCGGCCACCTTCGCCGTGCTCACCCCCCTGTGGATCCCCGTCGACCTCTATATCTTCGAGACCGCGCTGGGCATGTACCTGGCCGCCTTGCGCGTGCTGGCCTCCATCGCCTTCGTGCTGCTCTGTCTGTCCTATCGCGGTTCGGACAGCGTGGACGTGGCGCGCTGGGGACTGGTGTGGCTGCTGGCCATTCCCACCGTCTTCTTCCTGATCAGCCATCCCTTGCTGGCGCAGTTCGCCATCACGGATCCCGCCCAGCAGGTGATCGCCGCCGGTTATGCCTTCCTGCCCTTTGTCATGGTGGCGGGCCTGTCGGTGTTCCCCATCACCTTCTTCGAGGGCGTGGCCCTGTCCACCCCGCTGCTGCTGGCCTACCTGCTCACCGGCATCCTGGGCTACCAGTTGCTGCCCTTCGCCTCGCACCTGGGCGCCCAATGGCTGCTGCTGCTGCTGGCGACGGTGGCGACCCTGTCGGGCATGAGCCAGTTGCATTTCATGAGCCAGCTGGTGGACCAGTCTTCCCATGACGGCCTGACCCGCGCCTACAACCGGCGCGTCGGCGAGGAGATGGTGGTCCAGCAGTTCCTGGCCTCGCAGCGCGGCAACACGCCGTTCGCCATCGCTTTCGTCGACCTGGACAACTTCAAGTCCATCAACGACCGCTACGGCCACGAAGAGGGCGACAACGCCCTGCGTTCCGCCTCGGCGGCCCTGCGGCGGGTGCTGCGCCGCGGCGACATACTGATCCGCTGGGGCGGCGAGGAATTCCTGGCCTTGATGCCCAATACCGATGCCGACGGCGCCCGCATGGCGGTGCTGCGCCTGCGCGAGGCCGGACTGGGGCTGCGCCCGGACGGCAAGGTGCTGACTGCGTCCATCGGCATCGCCGAGCGCGCCCAGGACAGCTGCGAGCAATGGACCGAGCTGGTGGAAAAGGCCGACCAGCGCATGTACCTGGCCAAGCAGAGCGGCAAGGACCGCGTCATCGGCGTGGGCAACCAGCTGATCGCCCAAAGCGAGGCGCCGGTCGTCTGACGCCTCGGCCCGGTTCCGGCCTACGCGATCTCGAAAATACCCTCGATCTCCACCGCCACGTCCAGCGGCAGCGAGGGGGCGCCCACGGCCACACGGGCATGGCGGCCGGCCTCGCCCAGGACCTCGACCATCAGGTCCGAGGCGCCGTTGACCACCTTGGGCTGGTCGGTGAAGGACGGATCGCTGGCCACGAAGGCGGTCAGGCGCACCACCCGCTTGACCCGGTCCAAGTCGCCCACCGCGGCCTTGAGTTGGGCCAGCAGGCCCAGGGCGCACAGCCGGGCGGCGCGGACGCCGTCCTCGATGCCGACCTGGGCGCCCAGCTTGCCCTGCACCGCCGGCTTGCCGTTTTCCAGCGGCAGCTGGCCCGAGACGAACACCAGGTTGCCGGTGACCACGTAGGGGACGTAATTGGCGACCGCCGCCGCCGGGACCGGCAACTGGATGCCCAACTCGCTCAGCCGCTTTTCCACCGCGCTCATGTCTCTCTCCTCTGGTTCCGCAGGTTGCTAGACTAGAACAGCCTGGCTCGGCGCGTCGAGACGGCGATGCGAGGAATCCACCATCCCGGCGATCATCTTCACCCGCCGCTCGTGGGTCGGACTGCCGCCCGGTTGGGCCAGCCGCGAGAAACGGATGTCGGGCGTCGCCCTGGTGGCGAGATCATCCCGCATAAATCAATGACGGGGTGGCCGAAAGGTGCTGTGCTGGCCGGAAAGCATGGGAGGCCGCCATGGGTGTTTTCCGGTTTCTGGCAATGATGGCCGCGCTGCTGGCGTGCTGGTCGGGTGCTCGCGCCGGGGACGGCCGTGCCATCTTCCTGAAGAGCTGCGCCACCTGTCATTTCGCCAGCCGCGACCCCGCCCGGCGCGACGAGATGGTCGCACCCCCCATCGACGTGATGGCCGTGCATGTGCGGCTGGCCACCGGCGGGGACCGCGCCGCCTTCATTCGGCAGGTGGTGGATTACGTGCGGGCACCGGCAGCCGAAAAGTCGGTGGATCCCATGGCGGTGGAGCGGTTCGGCCTGATGCCGGCCATCGGCGACACTTTCCCAGACTTGACCGAGGCCGACCTCGCGTTGGTGGCCGGGTGGATGTACGACGCCCATCTGGACCTGCAGATGCCGACCGGTGCCGCCGCCGGCCGCGGCATGGGCGGGGGACGGGGACGATGAGGCGGTTGGCCATGGCGGCTCTTGCCGCGCTGTCCGCTCTTCCGGTGCACGCCGCCGACCTGCACCAGCTTTGGGATCGCCAATGCGGTGGCTGCCACGGCCACGCTTCGGCTTTCGCCCGCGAGCGGTTGGCAGTGGTGGGCGGCCAGTTGCGCGACCGTGCCGGCAATCGCGACGTCGCCGCCTTCCTGGTTGCCCATGGCGGCGGCTATTCCGCCGCAGACATTGCCGCCATCGTCGAGATGCTGAAGGTTCAGGTGGCCACGCCCGACCTGTTCCGGCAGCGGTGCGGCGAGTGCCACCAGACCGCCGCCCAATTAGTGCGCGAACAGGTGGTCAGCCGGGATGGGGTTCTGCACGGCCGCTACTCCGGGCGCCCCATTGCCGCTTTCCTGACCGGGCATGGTGGCCTCACCCCCGAGGAGAACGCGCTGATGATTAGCGTGTTGCAGCGGATCGAGCGCGAGGTGCACCGCCCTTGACGGCCGGCCGCGGCCTGGAGCGGCGTGCCCTAAATCTGCACCCCATTCCATAGCTCCTTTTCGTCATCGCCGGGCTTGACCCGGCGATCCACGCGGTGCCGTATGAAGGCCTTTGACGCCAATCATTAGACGGCGCCACGTGGATGCGCGGATCAAGTCCGCGCATGACGAGAGGGACGGAGCCAACGAGTCAGATTTAAGGCTCGTTGCTCTAGCCGTTGCGGATATCGCGGGCCAGGGAATCGAGGATTTCCAGCACCTGCCCCGAGGCCCCCTGAAGGGCGTCCAGGGCGCGCTGGCGCCCGGCGCCGTCGGCGCTGGCGTGGCAGGACAGCGCCGTCTTGCCGGCCTCGTGCACCCGCTTGTGCGGGTCCAGCAGGGCGCCGTACCACCGGCTGTTCTTGACCAGGGGCTCCTGCACGCTGTCGTACCACTTGCCCAGGCGGCAGCAATGGTGGTCGGGCAGCTTGTCGGCGGTCAGGTTGTTCTTGCCGGCGATGGTGTCCAGCACGTTCTGGCGGAACACCACATGGTCGATCTTGGTGCCCAGCACCAGGGCGGCATGGCGGGCGGGGCCCTGGGCCTGGGCCGGGTCCAGCAGGAAGAAGGCCATCTGGTCCTTCAGGCCCTCGGCCTGCTGCTCCAGCGCCTTGGCGGTGGCGGCGCTCTCTTCCACCAGCGCGGCGTTCTGCTGGGTGGCTTCGTCCACCTGGGTGATGGTGGTGGTGACCTGTTCGATGCCGGTGCTCTGCTCGCGGGTGGCCCCGGCGATCTCCTCGACGATGGCCGCCACCGAATGGATGGAGCCGGTGATCTGCTCCAGCGCGCCGCCGGCATTCTTGACCAGTTGCGCCCCGCTGGCCACTTCGCGGCCGGAATCCGAGATCAATCCCTTGATCTCCTTCGAGGCGTCGGCGGAACGCTGGGCCAGGTTGCGCACCTCCTGTGCCACCACGGCGAAGCCCTTGCCGGCATCGCCGGCGCGGGCCGCTTCCACGGCGGCATTCAAGGCGAGCAGGTTGGTCTGGAAGGCGATCTCCTCGATCATGCCGACGATGGCGCCGATATGAGTGGAGGAGTCCTCGATCCGGCCCATGGCGGCGATGGCGTCGGAAACCACCTGCGCGCTGGCGGTGGCGGTTTCGCGCGCCTGGGCGGCGAAGGCGTTGGCCTGCTGCGCGTTGCCGGAGTTCTGGCGCACGGTGGCGGTCAGCTCCTCCAGTGCGGCGGCGGCTTCCTCCAGGCTGGCGGCGTGCTGTTCGGTGCGCTCGGACAATTCCTGCGAGGACGAGGTCACCTCGGTGGCGATGTGGCTCAACTGCTCGGCGGCCACCCCGATCTGCTTGACGATGGTCGCCAGCTTGACGGCGGTTCCGTTGAAATCGCCCTTCAGCTTGGCGAACACGCCTTCGTACATCTTGGTGACGCGCCGGGTCAGATCGCCGGTGGCCAGACCCTCCAACTGGGCGGCCAGGTCGTCCACCACCTCGGCGATGGCGGCCAGCAGGCGATTGACATCCTCGGCCAGGATACGGCCGGTGGCGTCGCGCCCGTCCACCGCCATCCGGCGGGACAAATCGCCCTTGGCCGCCTGCAGCACCACCGTTTCGATGTCGCGGGTCAGCGCCAGGTCGGCGGTGCGGTCGTCCAGTTCCACCACCCAGCCCAGCGGCGTGCCGTCGCCGGCCTGGGCCTCGGCCACGCTGGGGGCCAGGGTGCGCCCGCCCAGTTCCAGCGGCCGGGTGCCGCCGGCCGCCCGCCAGGACTGGATGGCGCCGGCAACGGTGACGAGGTCGTCGCCCAGCAGGGCCTGGGCGGCGTCGTTGGCGGCCACCACCGCACTGTCGGCCAGCAGCAGGCGCGGCGTCGGGCCGGCGGTGAACGAGCGCCGCAGGCGCGCGGCCTCGATCAGTCGCGGCCGCAGGGCCTCGGCGGCGGCGACCAGGGTGGCGGCTTCATGATGAGGGGGAAGGGCGGGGAAGGGGGCGTCCACCCGCCCGTCGGCCAAGGCTCCCAACGGCTTGGCCAGCGCGGCCAGGGTGGTGCGCACCCGGCTGGCCAGTCCGGCGGCCAGCAGCGCGGCGGCAGCGGCCAGGACGACGCTCAGCCCGGCGACGATGCCGCTCCAGGGCTGGGCCAGACGCCAAGCCGACATTCCACCCAGGGCGAGAATGCCGACGATGATGATTGCGAACGCCATGCGCATGTGCGCGGCCAACGGCGCCATGGTGCAGTCCCCGGTTCCTGTCCTCTCCAAGAAGTTCGACCTTAATCCGCAATTTGCTAATGGGCAAAACAACATTCAAAAAATGTTTTTCTTTTGTATCTAATAATAGAAATTATTCTTAATGCTAAACTTTTTGGTGAAATTCGAGGCGAGCTGCCAGGCCACCCAGGGATGACCGGTGCAGCGCCAGCCGTCCGCCATACAGCGCGGCCAGGTCGCCGACAATGGCCAGGCCCAGGCCATGGCCGGGGGCGTTCTCGTCCAGGCGGGCTCCGCGCCGGGTCGCCTCGGCCTGTTGGGCTTCGGTCAGGCCGGGGCCGTCATCCTCCACCGTGACCGCCAGGGACGGGCCGGTCCCCGCGCTCACGCGGACCTGGGAGCGGGCCCATTTGCAGGCATTGTCCATCAGATTGCCCAGCATCTCGGCCAGATCGTCACGGTCGCCGGCGAAACGGGCGTCGGGGTGGCATTCCACCGCGATGGTCAGTGCTTGGTCAGCGTTGATCTTGCGCAGCATGGCGGCGATTTCCCCGCCACCTCGGTCACCGCCACCTCGGTTCCCAGCGCCCGCGCCGAGGAGGCTTCGGTGCGGGCGCGGGTCAGGTGGCGCTCCACCAGCCGGCCCATGCGCTCCACCTGCTCGGCGAGCACGGCATTGTCGCAATTACCGGCGGACAGCTCCGCCCGCATCACCGAGAGCGGCGTCTTCAGCCCGTGGGCCAGGTTGCCCATATGGGTGCGGGCCCGCTCCACCAGCGCGGCGTCATGGTCCAGCACGGCGTTCAGGGCCTCGGCCAGGGGCGCGATCTCGCTGGGGTAGCCGCCGGACAGGCGGCGGCCGGGCAGGCGGCGCAATGCCGCCAGCTCCGCCGTCAGGCGCTTCAGCGGGCGCAGACCGTAGCCCACCTGCACGGCCATGGCGGCGGCCAGCCCCACGGCCAGCAGCACGAAGGATACCAACAACAGGCGGTCGAAGCTTTTCAGTTCGCGGTCCACGTCGTGGCGCGAGGCCGCCACCGCCACATGCACCGGGCGGTCGCGGTCGGGGAAGGTGAGATCGCGCTCGGCGGTGAGCAGGCTTTGCCCCTGCGGTCCCGGGGCACGGCCGAAGGCCACCGAGCCCGGTTCGGGCGTGGGGGTGATGGGCAGCCCCGTGTCCCACAGCGAGCGCGAGCGCAGCAGCACCGTGCCGTTCTCGTCCGAGACCTGCCAGTACCAGCCGGCATAGGGCTGGTCGAAACGGGGATCGCCCAACGGGCGGACCAGGGTCAATTTACCGGTTTCGTCGGCTTCCAACACCGCCGCCAGTCCGCGCGCGGCGGTCAGCAGGCGGAGTTGGAAGGTGCGCTCGACGCTGTCCTCGAAGGCCAGACGCAGCACCGTGCCGCTGGCCGCCAGGGCGAGGGCGAGCCAGAAGGTGGCGGCGACGATGAGCCGGCCGCGCAGCGAGCTGGTGTCAAGGCGCGCCATCCGTCGGCGCCTCCAGCCGCCAGCCCTGGCCGCGCAGGGTGTGCAGCACATCCACCTTCAGCTTCTTGCGGATGCGCCCGATCAGCACGTCCAGGACGTTGGACTCCCGGTCGTCGTCGCGGTCGTAGACATGGTCGATCAGTTCGCTGCGCCCGACCACGCGGCCCTGGTGGTGGGCCAGGTAGGACAGGATGCGGAATTCCTGGGCGGTCAGGCTCACCGGCTGGCCGTCCACCCACACGCGCGCCGCGCCGGTATCCATCCGCAGCGGGCCGCAGACGATCTCGGGGCTGCAATGGCCGGCGGCGCGGCGGATCAGCGCGCGGATGCGGTAGACCACCTCGTCCATTTCGAAGGGCTTGGTCAGGTAGTCGTCGGCGCCGGCGTCGAAGGCCTGCGCCTTTTCGGCCCAGCGCGAGCGCGCGGTCAGCACCAGCACGGGAAAGCCGCGTCCGCCCTCGCGCCAGCGGCGCAGCACCGAGACGCCGTCCAGGCGCGGCAGGCCCAGGTCCAGGACTACGGCATCGTAGGGCTCGGTGTCGCCCAGGAACCAGGCTTCCTCGCCGTCATAGGCCACGTCCACGGCGAAGCCGGCGGCTTCCAGCGCCTGTTCCAGCCGCAGCGACAGCTGGGGCTCGTCCTCCACCACCAGCACCCTCATGGCCTGCCGCCCCGCTCGGTTCCGCGCCCCTTGGCCTTCAGCAGGCTGCCGTCGCGGGCGTCGTAGAACAGCTTGAGCACATTGCCCTCGGGCGAGATCACCTTGATCTCGTAGACCCGGCGGCCGTGCCATTCCTCCAGTTCGGTTTCGATCACGTCGCCGGGGAAGTCGCGCGCGACATTGTCCAGCACGGTGCGTAGCGGCAGCACCTCGCCGGCCTGGACGGCGCGATGGGCGCGCTCGTGGTCGTCGTCGGCCAATGCCGGGGCAGCGGCCAGCGCCAGGGCGATGCATAGGGATGCTGAAAGGCTTCTGGTCATGGGATCCAGCATCGTCGTCGGCGGGTGAACCGTCCATGAACCGCCGGGTCAAGACCGGTTCAGCCGTGCCCCCTTACTGTCTGCCCAAATTCACCCCCGACAAGGAGCAAGCCATGCTGGGCAGGATCATTCTTCACGGCCTCGTCGCCGTGCTGCTGGTGGCCGGTGCCGCCGCCACCTACGCCGCCGCCAGCGGCCAGCCGCCGGCGTTCCATGCGGAAGGGGAGGACGACTGATGGCCGCAACCGCTCCCCGCCGGCCCGGCCGGCTGGAATTCGTCCTGGTGCGGCTGTGGCACGCCGCGCTGGTGGGTGGCTTCGTGGTCGCCTATGCCACCGGCGACGAGGACACCTACGCCATGCACCTGTTCGCCGGCTGGCTGGTGGTGGCGCTGGTCGCCCTGCGGCTGCTGGCCGGCGGGCTGGCGCCGGCTAATTCGCCGCTGAAACTGCGCCGTCCCAACCGCTCGCGCCTGCTTGCGCTCGGTATCGCCGCGGCGCTGGCCGGGGTGGGCATCGCCGCGCTCACCGGCGTGGCCGCCGACGCTCTGCCGTTCTTCGAACATTTGCACGAGGGGCTGGCGGAGGTGTCGCTGTGGGTGGCGCTGGCCCATGTGGCCGTGGCGGTCGCGGTATTCAAAGGCCGCAAGTGGCTGGCCCGCTGGCGGTCGGCCCCGGCAGCCGCGCTGCTGGTGCTGGCGGCGGTGTCGCCGTTGATGGCGGCCGAGCCGGCCCGCGACGCCATCCTGGCCGCCTATGCGGCGCAAGCCAGGGCCGCCGACCCCGCCTTCGCCGGCTGGTCGCCGGCCCGGGGCGAGGCGCTGTACCGCTCGCGCAACGCAGTCAACCCGGATGCGCCCTCCTGCGCCAGCTGCCATACCGACGATCCCACCCGACCCGGCCGCCATGTCAGGACCGGTCGGGCTATCGAGCCGGTGGCGGTATCGGCCAATCCCAAGCGCTTCACCGACGCCGAGAAGGTGGAGGAGCGCTTCGCCCGCGACTGCAAGAGCGTCCTGGGCCGCGTCTGCACGGCGGTGGAGAAGGGCGATTACGTCGCCTTCATGGCCGCGCGCTGAGGGGAGGGACGGACATGATCCGGATGATGCTTCTCGCCGTCCTGCTTGCGCCGGCCGCTCTGCCCGCCCAGGCCGGCGACCACCGAGTGGCGCCGCTCGCCGATTCGCTGACGCGAAAGGAATGCGGCCAGTGCCACATGGCCTTCCAGCCGGGCCTGCTGCCGGCGGCGTCGTGGTCGCGCATGATGGACAATCTGGCCGATCATTTCGGCGAGGATGCCAGCGTGAGCCCGGAGAAGACCGCCGCCATCCGCGCCGCCCTGGTGGCGGGCGCGGGGCGGTCTCGCCATGGGGAGGCGCCCGACCGCATCACCGCCGCCCGCTGGTTCGTGCACGAGCACGATTTTCCCGAAAAAGACGTGGAAGCGGCCCGATGTGGTGAGCAAGTCAAACTGCCCGGCCTGCCATCGCGGCGCCGAGCAGGGCGATTACGACGACGACTAAAACTGTTGCTTTCCGCCTCTCATGTCCAGGCGTACACTCCGCGGCGGGGCTTGCCGGCGGGAGGAAGGATGCTGGGCGACGGGCTGCGACGGCCGTTCAATCTCACATTGGGCCGCCCGCTTCTGCCTGCCATGGTGCTTGTGGTCGGCCTGCTGTTGACCGTGGCGGGCTGGCTGGCGACGCGCCAGTGGGTCGCCAGCGAAGCCGGCGCCGTGCAGGAACGGCGCGTAGAGGAACTGAACGGCCTGGTTCGCCAGCGCGTGTCGCTGTACGAACAGGCGCTGAACGCCACCGCCGCCTTCATCCGTATCGCCCAGCCGGCCCGCATCCGCGATTGGGAGGCGTTCGTGGATCGCCTGGGCATCGCCACCAACTATCCCGGCATCGCCGCCCTGGCCTACGCCCCGGTGATCCATCGCACGGACGCCGAGCTGTTCGTGGCCGAGGCGCGGGCGGACGGCCTGCCCGATTTCCGCCTGTGGCCGTCGGCCGATCCCGAGGTCATGGTGCCTAACCGCTTCACCGCGCCGCTGAATGCCGACAACCGGCGGGCGCTGGGCTACGACATGTACCAGGACCCGCTGCGCCGTGCCGCCATGGACGCCGCCCGCGACAGCGGTACCACCGCCATCACCGCCAAAATCCTGCTGAAGATCGACGCCGACGAGGGGGGCGAGGCGGCCTTCATCGCCTATGCTCCGGTCTATGCCCAGGGGGCCGTGCTGGACACGGTGGAACAGCGCCGCGCCGCGCTGCAGGGCTTCACCCTGGCTCCCATCCGGGTGCCCAGTCTGGTGTCCTTCGTGGCGGAGCAGGTGGCGCCCGACGCGGTGGTCCGCATCTACGAAGGCAGCAATCCCCAGCAAGGCGGCCTGCTGCACGTTTCGCCCGGCTATCAATCCGTCGAGCGTTGGTGGCGGCGCGATATCCGCTTCTTCGACCGGCCCTGGACCATGTTCTATGGGTTCCGGCCCCAGGCCGGGCGGTTGCAGGACCGGGCGCTGCCCTGGGTGGTGCTGGTGCTAGGCGGGGCGGTCAGCATCCTGTTGGCGGGCATGGTGCGCAGCCTGGTCAATGCGCGCGGCTATGCCCTGGCCCTGGCCGCCGATATGACGCGGGCGCTGAGCGAGAGCGAGGCGCGGTTCAAGGCGGTATTCGACAATTCGGTGCAGTTCGAATCCCTGCTCACCCGTGGGGGACGGCTGATTTCGGCTAATCCATCCGCCCTGGCCCTGGTGGGGGGCGAGTTGGCCACGGTGGAGGGGTTGCCGTTCTGGGAGGTGGGGTGGCTGGACGTGGAGGCCGAGCGCCGGCGGTGCCGCGAGGCTCTGGAGCGCGCCGCCAAGGGGGAGTGGGTCCGCCTGGACGTCCTACGCCATGACGGTGAGGCCGAGATGCGGGTGGACGTGTCGTTCAAGCCGGTATTCAACGATGCCGGCGAGGTGGCCTGGATCGTTGCCGAGGGCCGCGACCTCACCGAGCGCTTGCGGCGCGAGGACGCGCTCAACCGCGCGGTGGATGCGCTGACCCGCTCCAACCAGGAACTGGAGCGTTTCGCCCACATCGCCGCCCATGACCTGCAGGAGCCCTGCCGCACCATCATCAGCTACGCCCAGCTGCTGGAACGGCGGGCCGTCGACCGGCTGGACCGGGACGAACGGGATTTCCTCGCCTACATGATCGGCGGCGCTCATCGCATGCGCGATCTGGTCGCCGACTTGTTGGCCTATTCGCGGGTCGAGGCCAAGGCGGCGCCCTTCGAGGCGGTGGACTGCGCCGGGGTGGTGGCCGGTGTGCTGGCCGACCTGCAACGCACCGTCGCCGAAGCCGGCGCCCACATCGAGGTGGGGGAACTGCCGGTGGTCCTGGGCGACGGGCCGCAACTGGCCCAGCTGTTCCAGAATCTCGTCGGCAATGCGCTGAAGTTCCGGGCCGCCGACCGGGTGCCGGAAATCCGCATCTCCGCCATGCGCGAACCGACCCGCTGGCATTTCGTGGTGGCCGACAATGGCATCGGCATCGCCCCGGCCTACCACCGCCGGGTGTTCGAGATCTTCCAGCGCCTGCACGGCCCCGACCGCTATCCCGGCACCGGCATCGGCCTGGCTATCTGCCGCAAGGTGGTGGAACGTCACGGCGGCCGCATCTGGGTGGATTCCGAGGATGGGCGGGGCAGCCGCTTCCACTTCGTCATTCCCTTAGCCGGCTAGCGGGCACCCGGCGCCCTCGGGTAGCCGATGCCGTCCATCGCCCTCTTTCGCCATGCCCGCGTCAAGCGCGGGCATGGCGAAGAGAACAAGCCCTCCATCCGGAGAGGATGGGCGTCAGCTGGTGATCAGCCATTCGGACGAAACCGCCTGGTCGAAACCCACCAGGGCGACCGAACTGCCGTCGGAGAGGGTCAGGATCTGGGCGTCGTGGCTGGCGGTGCCGTCGCCCAGGTTGGCGGTGATGGTGCCCTGCTCGCTGGAGGTGACGGTCAGGCCCTGGGCCAGGGTCAGGGTTTCGTCCTGCTCGGGGGCGAAGTCGGTGATGATGTCGCGTCCGCCCGCCACATGGCCGAACCGGTCGTCGCCTCCGCCGCCCACCAGGATATTGCTGCCGTTGCCGCCCACCAGCACGTCGTTGCCGTCGCCGCCGTTGAGCGTGTCGTCGCCGGAACCGCCTACCAGCACGTCCTGATCCCCGCTGCCGGTCAGCGTGCCGCCGGTGTCCGCCGCCACCTGCAACCCGATGTCACCGGGCAGCAGGTCGGAAACGGGAATGTCCAGGGAGAGCGGGTTCTGGGACGTACCGGCGGTGCCCGCCTGGGAGGTGGTCGTGGTGTCTGCCGAAGTGGTGGTGGCGTCGGCCGAGGTGGTCGTGGTGTCTGCCTCGAAACCAGTCGTAGCATTTGCCATGGTCGCCTCCTGGTTCATGTTTGGGCAAAACCAGCACGGGGCGGTGGTGTTCCAGCGCCATCCGCATGCGTGCGCGGGGGAGCCCCTCGGTGCGCGGGCGCAGACTCATCCCAGCCGGCGCAGCAGGCCCTCGGCAAAGCTGGAGAGGGTATCGTCGCGGGCGCCCATGACGACGATGCGGTCGCCGGGGCGGGCCAGCGACAGCAGATGCTCGCCGCAGGCGGGGCGGTCGGCGAAGGAAACGGCTTGGCGGCCCTTGGCGCGGATGCCCTCGGCGATATCGCCGCTGCTGACGCTGCGGTCCACCGTGCCGCCGAAATAGACCGGCTCCGGCATGACCAGCACGTCGTCGGGGGTCAGATTGGCGGCGAAGCAGTCGATGAATTCCTGCCGCATCAGCCGTAGCGGGCCGAAGCCGTGCGGTTGGAACATGAGCAGCAGCCGGCCGGGGAAGTCGTGCAAGGTGGCGAAGGTGGCCGCCAGCTTGTCCGGGTTATGGGCGAAATCGTCGATGACGGTCACCCCGCCGGCGCGGCCCACCACCTCCAGCCGGCGGCGGATGCCGCCGAAGCCTTCCAGCGCGCGGGCCGCCTCGGCCAGCTCTATGCCCAGGGCGCGGGCCGCCGCCAGCGCCGCCAGGGCATTGGCCACGTTGTGCCGGCCGGGCACTCCCAGCCGCACCGGGATGGCCGCGGACGCCCCCTCGCGCACATGGAAGGCGATGCCGTCGGGGGCGGGGGCCACGTCGCCGGCCAGCAGGTCGGCGGTTTCATCGCGCAGGGAATAGGTCAGGCGTTTGTCCGCCGGCAGTTCGGCGGCCAGCCGGGCGGTCTCCGGATTGTCCAGGTTCAGCACCGCCACCTGGGCCTTGCCGGTAAAGTCGCGGAACAGTTGGCGCAGTTCGTCCAGGCTCTTGTGGTCGAAGGCCACGTTGTTGAGCACCGCCACATGGGGCGTGTAGTGGGCGATGGAACCGTCGCTCTCGTCCACCTCGGCGACGAACAGGTCGCCGTCGCCCACCAGGGCGCTGGCGAAGGGGGTGTCCGGGGTGACGAAGTTCTTCATCACCGCGCCGTTCATTACTGTGGGCCGGCGCCCCAACTGGTGCAGCAGCCAGCCGATCATGCCGGTGGTGGTGGATTTGCCGCTGGTGCCGGCGACGCCCACCGCCTTGGGCGCGGCGTTGAACAATTGGGCCAGCAGCTGGGCGCGGGTCATCAAGGGGGCATCGAGGGCGCGGGCGGCCTTGACGTCGGGCACGGTTTCCTCGACCGCCGCCGAGGTCACGAGCACGCTGTCGGGCCGGGTCAGGCCGCTGCCGTCCTGGGGGAACAGGGCGATGCCGCGCGAACGCAGGAAGTCGAACTTGGCCGCCGTGCGCCCCTGGTCCAGGGCGCGGTCGGAGCCTGCCACCCTGTATCCGCGCTGCTGGACGATCAATGCCAGCGGCAGCATGCCGCTGCCGCCGATGCCGCAGAAGAAATAAAGCCTGTCTCGTTCCATGCGCGGAGGCTACAATTCGACCCTGGCCTTTTGCAAGGAATAATAAGGGCATAAAACTTGTCACAGCACAGGCGAATAAAGATTGGCGTGGTGGCGCCGGGCAGGACGGTGGATGCGGTCATCCAGCAGAAATTGACGGCATTGACCGCCACCCTTTATCCGGATTGCCCACCCGAAATCTGCTTCCATCCCCAGTGTTTCCTGTCGCATGGCCATTTCGCCGGTCCCGATGACGTTCGAGCCCAGGCATTCGTGGACGTCGCCAATGACGACAGCTTCGATGCCCTGTGGTTCGGCCGCGGCGGCTATGGCTCGTTCCGGCTGGTCGAGGCTGTGCTGCCCCGGCTCGGCGAGGCGGCGCGGGACAAGGTCTATCTCGGCTACAGCGATGCCGGCGCCATGCTGGGCGCGCTTTACGGCTCCGGCATCGGCCGTGTCGCCCATGGCCCCATGCCCGCCGACCTCAGCCGGGCCGGCGGCGAGGCGGCGGTTTCGCGCGCCTTGGCCTTCCTGAGGGAGGGCGACCGGGCGGCGCTGGAGCCCCAGGCGGGGCGAGGCAGGCCGACCGCTGCCTTCAACATCACCATCCTGGCCCATCTGGTCGGGACCCCCCATCTGCCCGACCTGTCCGGCCACGTGCTGATGCTGGAAGAGGTGTCCGAGCCCATCTATCGCATCGACCGGGCGCTGGGCCAGATCGCCAGCAGTCCCGCCCTGCGCAAGGTGGCGGGCATCATGCTGGGCCGCTGCGGCGACATTCCCGAGAACGACCCCGATTTCGGCTGCGGCGAAGAAGCGGTGGCGCGCTACTGGTGCGGGCGTTCCGGCATCCCCTATCTCGGCCGCGCCGATATCGGCCATGACGTGGACAACAAGGTGGTGCCGTTCGGCACGTGGTGGTCCTGAGGCCGCTGAGTCTCAATCCATGTCGCTGTGTACCAGGGCCGATAAGGCCGGCGGGTTCAGTAGGGTGATTTCACCGCGGCCGGTGGCGATCAGGCCTTGTGCCGCCATCCGGCTGGTCAGACGGGCGATCACCTCGCGGGTAGTGCCAAGCTGGCTGGCGATCTCCTGCTGGGTGTGCCGCACCTTGGCCCTGGCCGAGGCCCGCACCAGCAAGAAGCCGGCCAGGCGTTGCTCCAGGGTGCAGGCGTGCACCTGATCCAGTTCAGCCATCAGCCGGAACACCAGGGTGGACAGGGTGTGTACCGTCAGATCCTGGACTGCGCGCTCGGTTTCAAACAGCTCGCGGTAAAGCCGGCCGGGGATCACGGCCACGGTGGTGGGAAGCTCCGTTTCCACCCAGGCAGGGTAGAGCAGGTCGTTGAACAGGCTGTTGAGCGCCAGGACGCAGGTCTCGCCCGGGGCAATGGGATAGAGGGTCGCTTCCCGGCCGCTGGGCAGCAGTGAAAAGACCCGCAGCCGCCCCTCCAGCACGAAATACGCCCCCGAAACACCTTGCCCCTTCTCGATGATGGTCTTGCCGCCGCCGAAATGGTGGATCGACGCACCGCGCTTCACCTGATACTGGCCATTCTCCGAAAGTCCGGCAAAGGCGGCGATGCGCAGGAGGTCGCTCATGTCCTTCCTCTTCGTCCCCGTGCGGCGCGTTCAGCGCGCGGCGGCACGGTTCGCCAGCCTATCACTGCTGAGGGCGTGCAGGAACGCCACCAGATCGGATATGTCCCCGCTGCCGAGCACCAGGGGGCCGTTGATGGTGAAATTCTGGCTCAGGGCGGACCACATGGGGCGGCCCCGGCGCAAAAAAGCGGGGTCGTCGCTGATGACCGCGCCTAGTTGCGCCGTCGCCATCACCCGCACGGCCTCGGCCAAGTCGGTGATCGAACCGTTGTGGAAATAGGGCGGCGTCAGCGCCACGTTGCGCAGTGACGGGATGCGCCACACGCCGTCCCGGCTGCCTGCTCCAGCCAGTCCCTTGTCGGTTTGCAGGCCATGGGCACGGGCACGTTCCGATCGGCTGGCCACTAGTGGGGCGAAGGGATTCCTGGGGCCAATCATGGCCGCGCCGCTGAAATTGGGCCCGGAATGACACATGGCGCAACCGATGGAGCGGAACAGGCCCATGCCGCGCATCTGCTCGGGCGACAGGGCGGAGGGATCGCCCGTCACCAGGCGGTCGTAAGGGCTGTCGGCGACCACCAGGGTGCGCTCGTAGGCGGCGATGGCCTGGGTGATCCGCCGCATGGTGATGGGCTCACCATCGCCGAAGGCTTGGGCGAAGGCGGCCTGGTAGGAGAGGTCGGCGGCAATGCGCTCTTCGATGGCGGCAAAGGATGGCATCCCCATCTCGTTGGGATTGAGGGGCGGCCCGGCCGCCTGTTCCTCCAGCGACCGAGCCCGGCCGTCCCAGAACAGGCGCGCCTGGAAGGCGGCGTTCCAGACGGTGGGCGTGTTGCGGCTGCCAGGCACACCGGTGATGCCAATGGCGGTCGGCCGGCCATCGGTGCCGACGCCGGTGGCGACATCGTGGCACGAGGCGCAGGATACCGTGCGGTCACGCGACAGGGCGGCGTCGTGGAACAGGCGCTCGCCCAGCACTACCTTGGCTGGGGTGGTCGGGTTGTCGGCCGGGGCGGGCGCCATCGGCGGCAGCGTCTGCCAGGCGAAGGGAACCACAACCACCGGCAGGGCGGCGACGCCGTCGGCGCGGGGAACGGTATCCGCCGGATCGGGAATCAAGGGGGCGATGGTCTGTTCGGGGAAGCTGGACAGGGTCAGGATGATGCCCAGCTTGATGGCGAACGCAATCACCCCGATCCCCAGCGCCGCGCCGAGGAACCACTGGCCGCCGCCGTTCAGCACCTGGGTGTCGCCGGCGGCGTGGGCGAGGTCGCCGCGTACCAGCATGACCAGGGCGGTGGTGGCCGCCAGCACAGCCACCAGGCCGGCAAGCAGTATGGGGGCAAGGTCCGCATTCATGTCCGGCGTCCTGCGAAGATCGATGATGGACCGAGGCTAGGCCGTCTCAGGGCTGTGGTCTGTAGCAAAGGCTACACAGCGCCGGTTCGACCCCATTGTGGCGACCCCCGTGTGTAGCCTGGGCTACAGACCGGAGGAGCGAGCGTCCCTAGCGTTGTCGTCGGCATCAACCTTCGATGAAGAGGACTGGCATGATGAGGAGTTTGAAGATGTGTGGGGTGCTGTTTCCCCTGCTGATGGCGGCCTTGCCGGCGCTGGCGGCCGGCGAGGGCAAGTCGTTGCCGGTGCTGGACCGCCAGCGCACGGCGGTGGTCATCACCGATCCACAGAATGATTTCCTACGCGAGGACGGCAAGCTCTATCCCTTGCTGGCGGACAATCTCAAGGAACTCGGAACCATCGACAATATCGCCAGGCTGATGGAGGAATCGAAGGCTTCTGGCGTCGTCCTGGCGGTGGATCCGCTGGTCTATACCGCGCTTGACGGCAACTGGACCCATGCCGGCGCCTTGCAGCGGCAATTGCTGGAAATGAAGGCGCTGCACCGCGCCACTCTGGCCGATGGCAAGGGCTTGGAAGGCTCGGGGGCCGATTTCTTCCCGCGCTACAAGCCCCTGATCCACGATGGCAAGACCATCGTCGTCGCACCGCACAAGATGTACGGGCCGGAAAGCAACGACCTGATCTATCAACTGCGCAGCCGTAGCATCGACACGGTAGTCCTGGCCGGTCTGGTGGCGAATTTGTGCGTGGATTCCCATATGCGGGCGCTGATGGAGAACGGTTTCTCCGTCTACGTGGTCAAGGACGCGGTGGCCGCGCCCGGTGCCGACGCCTACAAGGCCGCCCTGGTCAACTTTTCCATGATCGCCAACGGCGTGCTGACCACCGACGAGGCGGTGAAGATCCTGCGCAAATAGGCAAAGCGAAGGCCGGTTCCATGGCGGGGCCGGCCTCCGGCTTGAGCGGAGAGGGAAAAAAAGCATGGGAGCTTCCCGCCGCTCTTGACCACCAGGAACGTGAGCGGCGTAACCCTTGGAAGGCTATGCGGTGTGCTACTGCGTCCTGGGCAGCCGGCACGCTCAGACGCAGAGGCGTTCCGCCGGAGTGGGCGCCAGCCACGCTTCGACCATGGCCGGCGGCAGCGGCCGGGCGATGAGGTAGCCCTGGATGACGTCGCAGGATGACTTTTCCAGGAACGCCTTCTGGGTTTCCGTTTCGACGCCCTCGGCCACCAATTTCAGATCCAGGGCGTTGGCCATGGCGACGATGGTGCGCACGATCTCGGCGTCCTCGGGATTGACCTCGACCTCCTTGACGAAGGAGCGATCGATCTTGAGCGTGGTGATGGGCAGCTTGCCCAGATAGCTGAGGCTGGAATAGCCGGTGCCGAAATCGTCCACGGCGATGCCGAAGCCCTTCGCCCGCAACTGGCCCAGCAGCTTGATGGCCTGTTCCGGGTCCTTCATCACTGCGGTCTCGGTGACCTCGATCTCGATCAGCGTAGGGTCGATGCCCTCGTCCTCGACGATCTGGCAGACCGTATCCACCAGCACCGGGTCGCTGACGTGGCGGGCCGACAGGTTGACCGCGACCTGCACCTGGCGCAGCCCGGCCGCCCCCCAGCGCCTGATCTGCTGGCAGGTTTCGCGCACCACCCACTCGCCGATGGGGATGACCAGGCCGGTTTCCTCGGCCAGGGGAATGAAGTCGGACGGCGGGATCAGCCCCTTTTCCGGATGGCGCCAGCGCAGCAGGGCCTCCAGGCCGCACAACTGGCCCATGGAGATGCTGAACTTGGGCTGGTAATAGAGCTCCAGCTGGTCGCGATCGATGGCCACGCGCAGGTCGTTTTCCGTCTCCAGGCGCAGGCGCACGCGCTGGTTCATGGTCTCGTCGAAGAAATGGAAGCGGTTGCGCCCGGCGACCTTGGCCTCGAACAGGGCGGCATCGGCATTGCGCATCAGTTCGCTGGCGGTCCTGCCGTCCTGCGGGTGCATGGCGATGCCCAGCGATACCGAGACATGCACCGTGGCCGCCTCCAGGTTGATGGGCCCGTGCACGGAATTGAGGATCTTCTCGGCGATCTGGCGCACCTGCTGGGCGCTCGTGCAATGTTCGACCATCACCACGAACTCGTCGCCGCCCCAGCGGCACACCGTGTCCATGGCCCGGACCGAATCCCCCAGGCATTTCGCCACCACTTCCAGCAGCCGGTCGCCCACGTCGTGGCCCAGGCTGTCGTTGATGGTCTTGAACTGGTCCACGTCGATGAAGATCAGCGCGATGGAATGGCTGCTGCGGGCGGCCAGGGCGATGGCGTGGTCCAGGCGGTCCTGCAGCAGGCGGCGGTTGGGCAGCCCGGTCAACGGATCGTGATAGGCAAGGTGGTGGATGTGCTCGTCCTTGCGGCGCAGTTCCGTGATGTCGTTGAACACACCCAGGAAGCGCCGCCCGCTGCTCCCTTCGCCATCGGGAATGACGCTGATGGTGGCCCAGGCCAGGAAGGGGGTGCCGTCCTTGCGCCGGGCCCAGCCCTCGCCTTCCCAATGGCGGTGGCGGGCCAGCGAACGGCCGATGGCGTGGTAGAAGGCGGGGCTGTTGCCGTCGTCGCGCAGGAAGTGATAGGACCGCCCCGCCACCTCCTCGGCGCCATAGCCGGTGATTTCGCTGAAGGCGGCGTTGACCGAGACGATCCGGCCTGCGGCGTCCGTCACCACGATGCCTTCGATGGTGTTGTCGTAGACGCTGGCGGCCAGCAGCAGCTTCGCCTGCTCCTCGCGCAAGGTGCGGTTGACCACGGTCAGCTCGCCGGTGCGTTCCTCGACCTCGGCCAGCAGGCCATTATAGGCGTCCACCACCTCGCCCAGCTCGTCATGGCCGGACCACACCAGGGGTTCGCGGCCCTTGCCGGCGGAATTGGCTTCCAATGAATCGCGCAGCCGGGCCAGGGGGCGTTCGACGAAGACGCGGGTGGCGACGACGGTGGCGCCGCCCAGCAGCGCCAGCGCCAGCGCCAGGACGATCGCGCCCATCGACCGTTGTTCGCCGAGATCGCGGCGGAGCGGGCCGTCGTGGTAGTCGATGATCAATTCGCCCACGGCGTAATCCCGCTCGTTGGCGCGATAGGTCAGGGGAATGCGGACGTGCTCGGTGGCGACCTCGCCATGGGGCCAGTCCTGGCGGCGTGAGGCCAGCACCCGTCCGCTGGTCTCGCGCACCTCGAACAGGCCGACTTCCGCAATGGGGGTCGAATTGGCAACCTGGCGTTCCACGCCTTTCTCGTCGAATTCCCAGATCTGGCGGCTCACGATCCCCGCCTGGGTGGCGGCATAGGCATGGACCCGGTTCGATATCTCGTCCAGACGCTGGCGGCGCATGACCTGTTCGGCCATCAGGTAGAAGGCGACCACGCTCGCCGCCACCACCGGCAGGATGGTGAACAGCAGCTTGGTGGTGATGTGGAGGTCGCGGAACCTGGTGATCATCGGCCTGAGGTGGCGAGAGAGCCCTGGGAAGACTGAATTTCGGCGCGCGCCTGTTCGAAGTACTTTTCCATCTCCCGCACCGGCTGGAGCTGCTGGTTGTCGGAGGCGCGGAATTGCGACAGGCCGAGCGCCGCCAGGCGCCGGCGCTCCTCGGCGGCCTTGGCCGCCGTCTTGCCCGGGCGTTCGCGGCCATAATCCACGAAGAAGGCGCGGATGCTCGTCTGCAGGGCGGGGGGCAGGTCCTTGCGCCACAACAGCGGATCCGCCGGAATGAGAGGCGATTGCCAGATTATCCGCAGGCCGGCGCAGGCTTGCGGGTCGTCCTGGCAGAAGCCTTCGTAATGGTCGCTGGCCAGCGCCGCCACGTCGGCGCGCCCCTCGACCACGGCGCGGAAGTTTTCTTCGTGGCTGGCCTGGGTGACGCGCTTGAAGATTCGGCGCGGGTCCAGCCGCTGGCGGGCGAACAGATGGTAGCCGGGCACCAGCGTGCCCGAGGTGGATTGGGGGTCGCCCTGGCCGTAGGTCAGCAATGCCGCCTGGGCGAACATGTCTTCGGCCGATTTCAGCGACGAATCCGCGCGAACGACCAGATAGGAACGGTAGCCGTCGCGGCCGGCGGAATCGATCTTGCGGGCGAAGACTTCGGCTTCGGCGCGATCCACCGCGATGATGGCCGCCTTGTTGCCGGTCCAGGCCAGTTGCACTTCGTTGCTCCGCAGCGACCATACGACACTGGCGTAATCCTCGAAGGTGCGCTGCTCGACCGGCCGGCCCAGGGCGGCGGAAAGATCTTCGATCACCGGTCCCCATTTGGCGCGCAGGCCGCTCGCCGACTGGGTGGAGATGATGCCGAAGGCCAGCCCCGGTTCCTCGGCCCGCAACGGCCCCGCCCATAGGCACAGGGCCGCCGCGGCCACATGCAGGAACCGCCGAAGATGTGGACGCGTGAAGGCCATGCAGAACCCGTTTCGCCTGCCGATGCGGATATGAACGATAGGCTAACGGGCCGAGGCGGTTTCGTGAAAGTATCGCTAAACCATACGCCCGCGCCTGCGGGGAATGCCGGGCGCTGGCGCTTCCATATTACTTCACGGTTTCTTCGTTTGTGCTTGGGTGGGCAGTTGTGCTTGCGTACTAGGTTGGCAAAGGGGCAAGGCGGCCGGCGCATGGGCGGGGACAAGATCAAGGCGGGGGATTGGGAGGGCGTCTGTGAAGGACTTGGCGCCCTTTTTCAGCCCATCGTGAACATCCATACCGGTCGCTGCTTCGGGTGCGAGGTGCTGATGGATGGCTATCGCACCCTTGGCTTCCCGACACCCGCCAGCCTGTTGGACGCCGCCCACGCCGCCGGGTGGCTGGAGGAGGCGGAATTCGCCGTCCGCCGGGCCGCCCAGGCCGCTCTTCCCGGGGGCGCCGCCACCGGCGACCTGGCGCTGTTCTTCAATCTGGACAGCCGCCTGCTTGCCCGTGCGAGGGAAATCCAAAAGGCGACCCGCAAGCTGTTCGGCGAAGACGCCCGCCTGATCACCGAGATCAGGGATCGCCCCAGGGAGGATGCGGGCGAATGGCCGCGTCTGCTGAGGAAGCATCACTGCCTTACGGCGCTCGACCGTTTCGGCAAGGGCGTGCAGGCCCTGCGCCTGCTGCACGAGGGGGATTTCGACTTCCTGAAGATCGATCCCTTCTACACTCGCGATATCGACGGCGACGCCCGCAAGCGGGTGGTCGTGTCCTCCATCGTGGCGATGGCGCACACGCTGGGCATGATGGTGGTGGCGCTGGGCGTCGAGAACGAGCGAGAGCTGGTCGTCTGCCGCGACCTGGGTTGCGACCTGGTGCAGGGCTTCCATATCCAGCCCCCGACCGCCGCCCGGGCCATCGCCGCCACCTACCGCCAGGTCGAGGCCATCGGCGCCGCCAACCGTCGGCGCCGGCTGGATCCCGCTGGATCCTGGAACAGCTGGACGTCATCGAGCCCATGGACATCGACGCCCCCATGGCGAAGGTGTTCGACCGCATGGGCCGCGAAATGGGCCGCACCATCATCCCGGTGGTGGACAAGCACGGCCAGCCCCTGGGAATCCTGCACGAGCGCACGCTGAAGAACATCGCCTATACGGCCTATGGCCGGGATCTGGTGGTCAACAAGGCGCTGGGCCGCTCGCTGCGGGACTTCATGCTCCATTGCCCCATCGCCGAGATCTCCACCAGCCTGGACCAGATCCTGGCCATCTTCTCGACCAACGACGACACCGAGGGTGTCATCGTCACCGAACAGCTGTGCTACGTGGGCTTCCTGAGCGCGCGCTCCATCATCCGCGCCATCCACGAAAAGACCCTGGCCACCGCCCGCGAGGCCAATCCCCTCACCAAGCTGCCCGGCAACGAGGTCATCAACGAATACCTCGTCGAGCGCTTGGCCGCCGGCGAAGGCTCGACGCTCGCCTATGTGGATTTCGACAATTTCAAGCCCTTCAACGACACCTACGGGTTTCGCCAGGGCGACCGCGCCATCCTTCTGTTTGCCGAGCTCGTCCGCCGGGTCGCCGGGCCGGGCTGGTTCATCGGCCATATCGGCGGCGACGACTTCTTCATCGGTTTTCAGGGCAAAAGCCTGGAGGATGCCGTCGGACTCGTCACCTCGCTGATCGCCAAGTTCGCCTCGGACGCCCGCAGTTTCTACGATCCGGACGCGCGCGAGCGTGGCCACATCGTCGCCCAGGATCGCGAGGGCAAGCTGAAGGAATTCCCGCTGCTGTCGGCCAGCGCCGTACTGCTTGCCATCCCGCAGGGCCGCAAGGCCTTCACCGCCGACGACATCAGTGCGGCCATCGCCGCCCGCAAGAAGGAGGCCAAGGCCTCTCCGTCCAAGATCGCCGAAGCCGCTCTGCCGAGCGCCGCCGACTAGCCTCGCTCATGGTTTCTGGCCTCACTCCAGCCAGACGTGCTCCTCGATGATCTTCATGCCGGCCAGTTCGCGAAGCCGCTCCAGCAGGCGCGGGGTCAGGACCATGCCGGCACTCAGCAGCAGCTCTCCCGAATGGGCCGTGATGTCGGAGGCCAGGGTCACCGGAGGGGCGATCTCGTCAAGGGCGGTGCGGGCGCCCCTGGGCTGGCTGGTGGCGCCCGCAGGCTGCTTGGGCTTGTTTTCCAGCAGGTATTTGGAGATGGCGTCCACGTCGATCGGCGCATAGTGCTTGGGGGCATGGACCCCGTGCGGGGCGGCGAGGGCGTGGCGCAGGCGGGTCTGCAACGCCTGAAGCGAGGCGGGCTTCACCACGAAGCCGTCGACGTCGAGCTTGAGCGCGGCGCCGACCAGGGCGGAGTCGCTGTGGCCCGTCAGCATGATCACCGGCAGGTCGTTGCGCATGCCTTCCAGCCCGCTGCGCACCTGCTTGAGGAATTGCAGGCCGTTCATCACCGGCATGTTGAAGTCGCAGATGGCGGCGGCGTATTCGCGGCTGCGTCCGACCAGGCAGTGCAGCCCCTCGGCGCCGTCGCGGGCGATGACGGTTTCGGTCCCGCCGGTGATGTCATTGACCGAACGGGTGGTGATGGAGCGGCTGAATTTCTCGTCGTCGACGATCAGGATCTTGCGCGACGCTATCAGGCCGCTGAGGTTTTCGTCAGCCATGGTCTTCCCCGATGGGTGCCTGTGTGGTCGATGACATGTCGGCCAGGAAGCCGCGCACGGCCCGTTGGCCGGCCTGCATTTCCTCGGCGAGGGCGGTCAAGGTGGTGTAGCGGGCGGATTGCGCGCGCCGTTCCAATTCCGCCAGGGTTTCGGCCAGGCGCCGGGCGCCGGCGTTGCGGGCGGCGCCCTTGGCGGCGTGGGCGGCGTTGCGCAAGCCCGGCCGGTCACGGCCCTTCAGGCACGTCCAAATCCTTTCCTCCAGTTCATCGAAGCATTCCAGGAAGAAGCCGATGACCTCGCGGAACGCCTCATGGTCATCGGTTCCCAGGATTTCGGCCAGGGCGGCGAAATCCACCGGCACTTCTTCGAGGGGAGGGGGAGCCGGCGTCTCCTCGGCCGGTGCGGCGTCCTGCCGGGCGGCAGGCAGCCACTTGGCCAGGGCCGAGGCCAGCCGGTCGATGGCCACCGGCTTGCTCAGATAGTCATCCATCCCGCTACGCAGGCACTTCTCGGCATCCCCGGCCAGGGCGTTGGCGGTCAGCGCGACGATGGGCAGATGGTGGCCTGTTTCCGCCTCGGCCTGGCGGATGCGGGCAGTAAGCTCGTAGCCGTCCAGGATGGGCATGAAGCAATCCGACAGCAGCAGCCCGTAGGATTTCTCGCGTAACGCCTGCCAGGCCGCTTCGCCGTCCTCCGCCATTTCGAAGGCGTAGCCCAGGTGCGAAAGCTGCTTGCCGATGACCAGCCGGTTGGTGGCGTTGTCTTCCGCCACCAGGATCAGGGTGCCGTCGGCCAGCGCTTGGTCCGGGAGGGCGCGCCGCCGCGCGCCGCCAAGCTGGTGTGGCGAGGGGTGGGAAGCTCGCAGACGCGCCCCAGCACCACGCCCACGGAGCGGATGAGGCATGAGATGCGCACCGGCTTGACCAGCGCCGGCGCCAGATCGGCCGAGGCCGCCCAGCCCGACTGGGCTTCTGTCTGCGACAGCGCCATGGGCACGATGGCGTTGCGGGGCAGGACCCGGCCCAACAGGGTCGCCGTCTCGTGGGCGCCGGCGCCGTCGTCGAGTACGGCGGCGTCGAACCGGGCGCCATCGGCCAGCAGTGCGGCGACCTCTTCGGCCGAGGTCGCCTCGGTTACCAGGGCCCCATGCTCGCTCAGGCAGGCCGCGATGCAGGCGCGCGAGACGGCGAGGTCGTCCATCACCAGCACGCGGGACGCCGCCAGGTCGAGGGGCGGTGGAACGGCCTCGTTCCGGTCGAGCTCCAGCGGAATCTCGAACCAGAACGTGGAGCCTCGTCCTTCCTCGCTGGTCACGCCGATATGGCCCCCCATCATGCCGACGAGACGGCGGCAGATGGACAAACCCAGGCCGGTGCCGCCGAAATGGCGGGTGGTGGAGGTGTCGGCCTGGGAGAACGGCTGGAACAGGCGCGTCTGCTGTTCCTCTGTCAGGCCGATGCCGGTATCGGTAATCTCGAAACGCAAGGCGACCAAATGGTCGACCTGGTCCACCGGGCACACCTTCAGCGTGACGCTGCCGGCCTGAGTGAATTTGACCGCGTTGCCCAGCAGGTTGAGCATGATCTGGCGCAGGCGGACGGGGTCGCCCAGATAGACGTCGGCCATCCCGGCCTCCACCTGCCATGCCACCTCCAGCCCTTTTTCGCGTGCGCGCGTCGCGACGAGGTCGATGGTGGACTCGATGGTGCCGCGCAGCTTGAGCGCAACCCTCTCCAGCCTCAGCTTGCCGGCCTCGATCTTGGACAGGTCCAGGATGTCGTCGATGATGGTCAGCAGCGTGCGCGCAGAGCTTTGCACGACGTCCACCATCTCTTCCTGTTCGTCCGACAGGTCGGTGGTGGCGAGCACGTCCAGCATTCCCAGCACGCCGTTCATGGGCGTGCGGATTTCGTGGCTCATGGTGGCGAGGAACAGGGACTTGGCCTGAGTGGCCCGCTCGGCCTCCTCCTTGGCCTGGCGCAGTTCCTCTTCGCCGCGCCGGCGGTCGGTGATGTCGGTGACGCCGATCAGGACGCAGCGTTCGTCGTCGATCTCGACGATCTGTCCGGAAATGATGGCCCAGAAGCTTTCGCCGTAATCGGTGGCGAGCTGAGCCTCGAAATTGTCGACGAAACCACCGCCAGACAGTTGCTCGAAGAAGCGGTTCGCCGCGAAGCCGCCGACGAAACCGGCGAAATCCATGGCCGCGCTGGCGCGCATGCGGTTGGTGGCGAACAGTTCCGAGGCCCGGCGGTTGATGCGCAGCACCTGGCGGTCCAGCGTGCGAACCAGCAGCATGGCCAGTGGGGCGCCGTCGAAGAAGCGGCGCAAGGTATCCTCGGCGCGCTTGCGGTCGGTGATGTCGGTGACGCTGACCAGCACGCAGCGCTCGTCCGCCACCTCGACCATCTGGCCGGACAAGGTGCCGCAGAATGCCTCGCCATAGGCGGTCTGCAGCATCAGTTCGAAATCGTCCACATAGCCGCCGCCGCGCAGGCGCAACAGGAAGGTGCGGCAGGTTTCGGTGCCGGTGATGTCATCGAGGCGGCAGCCGGTGACCTTGCGCCCGGGAATGAACAATTCGACGGCGCGCCGGTTGGCCCGGCGGATTTCGCCGGTGGCGAGACAGCACAGCATCATCGGTGCGGGCGCGGCGTCGAACAGGCGCTCCAGCGTCTCTTCGGTCACCTTGTGGGCGGTGATGTCCTCGATCCACAGGACGATGGCGTCCTGGCCGCTGAACTCGGCCGATTCCCATGAAACGCGCGCCCAGAAATTGGGCCGGCCGATGCGGCGCAGCTCCATCTGGACCTGATGGACGGCGCCCGAGCGCTGGAAGGTGGACATCAGCGCGTCGTGCTGTTCGGGGTGGGCATAGAGCATGCGGACATTGGCTTCCGCCAGCGTCATCCGGTTGATGCCGAACAGGTTGGCGGCGCGCGGATTGGCGTACAGCATGCGGCCGACGGCCGAGATCACGATCACGCCGACCGGGCAGGTCTCGAGCATGCGCATGATGCCAAGACGACTGGGACCCGTCGTTGGCACGGTGCCGCTGCGCAAGGAAATATTGCTTTCACGATCGCGTAATAGAGCGTTCATGGGACAAAATGTGGCCGGTTGGTAACCGGATCATGGACTCATAGAGCAGGTATTTTGCGTGAATTTTTTGTGCGCAACGGTCGGTTGAGGGTGCCTACGGTAAATATATTCTTTATTACTATTTTATATTGATTAGTGTTTTTGAAAAATCAATGAAACGATTCATTCATAATAGTTTCTTATGCCGCAGGACGCGCCTATTGTCCTGTTATCCCCGCTTTCACGGGAAGAACAGGAGAAATTCGAGTTTCTTCGCAGCCTGTCAGAGCAATTCGTGGGGGCGGAACGGGGCGGGGTGGTCCTGGTACAGGCGCATGATCTTGAGCACCTCCGGCAGCAAGTCGGTCAGCACGTCGACCAGGAGCGGGTCGAAGTGGATGCCGCGCATCTGCCGGATATGGTCCACGGCCCGTTCCAGCGGCCATGCCTTCTTGTAGGGGCGCTCGGTGGTCAGGGCGTCGAGGACGTCGGCCAAGGCGACGATGCGGGCGGCCTGAGGGATGTCGTTGCCCCGCAGGCCGTGGGGATAGCCCTGGCCGTCCCAGCGTTCGTGGTGGTTCTCGGCGATCACCCGTGACAGCCGCATCAGGTGCGAGGGATCGTCGCCGATGATCTGGCCGCCGATCACGGGATGCGTCCGCATGATTTCCCATTCCGCCGGAGAAAGAGGGCCCGGCTTCAGCAGGATCTGGTCGGGAATGCCGATCTTGCCCACGTCGTGCATGGGGGCGGCGTTGAAAACCAAGTCGGCCCAATCCGAACTGGAGCTCACCGCCTCCACCAGCAGGCGGGAATAGTGGCTCATGCGGATGACGTGCAGGCCGGTCTCGTTGTCGCGGAACTCGGCGGCGCGGCCCAGGCGGCGGATGATTTCCAGCCGGGTGCGCTGCAGTTCCTCGGTCCGCTCCTGCACCTTGCGCTCCAGTTCGCGGTTCTGCTGGTGCAGCGCCAGATGGGTGCGGACGCGCGCACGCACGATGGAGGGCGTGATGGGCTTGGCGATGTAGTCGACCGCCCCCAGTTCCAGGCCCTTGTACTCGTCGCTCTCGTCGGAAAGCGCGGTGACGAAGATCACCGGGATCGGCGCCGTCATGGGATTGGCGCGCAGGCGGCGCAGCACCTCGTAGCCGTCCATATCGGGCATCATCACGTCCAGCAGGATGATGTCGGGCATGGGATCGGAGGAGGCGATGGCAAGCGCCCTTTCACCGTTCAGCGCCGCCTTGACCCGGTAGCTCGACCGCAGGGCGCCGCTGAGGACGTCGATGTTGCCCGGCGTGTCGTCCACCACGAGCACGGTCTGGGCGGGAAATGCTCCTTGGATGTCCATCTCGGTCACGCAGCTCTCCTTGCCGCTCATCCGCTACGGCAGGCCGAGGCCAGTTCGTCGGCCGCTTGCTCGGCGACGGTCCGTGCCCCGGTGAAGTCGTAGCGCCGCAGGCACTCGCGGATGTGGTTCATGGGAGTGGCCGGGCCGCGCTCTCCCAGCATCGCGGCAAGCCGGTCGGCGATGTCGAGGGCGCTTGTGTCATCCTCCGACACGGCGGCGAGCAGGGCGGTGAGGAGGACGGCCGCCGATTCGCCCGAACGGGCGGGGCCGGCCGGTTCGGCCGGTGGGTCGAGATCCATTCCGGCGAAGGCCTCGAGGGTAGCCAGCATCTGCCGCCCCACCTCGGCCAGCGCAAACGCCGCCGGCTCGGTGCCGCCGTCCTGTGCCAGCAGGGCTTCGAGTTGGCCCGTCGCCAGTTGAAGGCGGGTGGCGCCCACATTGCCGGCGAAGGACTTGAGGTTATGGGCCTCCTGCCTGGCGGTGACGCGGTCGCCCTCGGCCAGCCGCCGCCCGATGCCGTCGAGGAAGGCCGGGGCCGAGTGACGGAATTCCCGCAGCAGGCGCCGGTACAGGCCCTCGTCGCCGCACAGGCGCCCCAGCGCCAGCGCGGTATCCACGGCGCCCTCGTGTTCCCTCCGCTGCGCACAATCCGCCATGCGCTTAGGCCGCCTCGCCGGCGCTGTGGCGCACCGTATGGATGAAGTACTGGATGCTGGCGAGCAGGTCGCTGAACTGGGCGCCCAGATCGGCGCTGACAGCGAGCATTTCCCGGGCGGTGGTGCCGGCGTCCACCAGGTTGCTCGACACCGTGCCGATGTTGGTGGTGACCACCTGGGTTCCCGCCGCCGCCTGGTTGACGCTGCGCGAGATTTCCCGCGTGGCCGCTCCCTGTTCTTCGACCGCCGCCGCGATGCCGGAGGCGATCTCGTTGGACCGGCCGGAGATGTCGGCGATCGAGCGGACCTCGCGCACCGCCTGTTCCGCGGCCTCCTGGTTGGCCTGGATCTGGTGGGTGATTTCCTCGGTGGCCTTCGCGGTCTGGTTGGCGAGGCTCTTCACCTCGTTGGCGACCACGGCGAAGCCCTTGCCGGCGTCGCCGGCGCGGGCCGCCTCGATGGTGGCGTTCAAGGCCAGCAGGTTGGTCTGGCTGGCGATGTCGTTGATCAGGCTGACGATGTCGCCGATCTTGACCGCCTGGTCCGCCAGTCGCTCGATGGTGCTGCGGGCGGTGTCGGCGGCCTGGGACGCCTCGGCGGCGATGGCGGCGCTCTCGTTGACGCGGCTGCCGATCTCCTCGATCGACGCGGCAAGCTGTTCGGTGGCGGCGGCCACCGTTTGCACGTTGGTCGAGGTCTGTCCGGTGGCCATGGTCACCGCGGCGCTGGAATCCTCGGCGACGCTCATCTTCTCCACCATGGTGTTGGCGCGCCGGCCGACCTGCTTGGTGACTTCGTCCACCTGGGTCAGGACCGAGGTGACCGAGGTCTCGAAGTCGGACGCCATCCGGAGCAGCAGGCTCCTTGCGCGTCTGTTCCGCCTCGGCCTTGATGGCGTCCTGTTCCTGCTGCAGCCTGACCATGTCCACGGCGTTGTTCTTGAAGACCTCGACGGCGGCGGCCATCTGGCCGATTTCGTCGGCCCGGCCGAGGGCGGGGATGTTCTGGTCCAGATTGCCGGCGGCCAACTGGGACATGGTGGCGGTGATACGGTTGATGGGCTGGGTGACGCCGCGGATGATCAGGAAGACGACACCGCAAACCGCCATCAGCAGGATCAATCCGGCCGCCGCCAGGATGCGCGAGGTGGCTGCGATGCCGGCCTCCGCCCGCGCCTTCGACAGGTGGATTTCCAGGACCCCGACCTGCTTGGCGGTGTCGCCTTCGGTCCGCATCACCGGACGCTGCGTGGTGATCAGGTTGGCCCCATCGGACAATTTGCCATGCTCGGCGAAGGCCTCGCCCTGTTCGTTGACGATGCGGCTGGCCACGTAGTCGGGGTCGGCCGTCAACGCCGCCAGCAGGGCGGCACCCTGCTTGGCGTCGAAGTTCCACAACGCCTCCGCCGCGCCGCCGGCCAGGGTTTCCGCCGTCAGGCGGGCCTTTTCCTCGAGATTGGCCCGCGAGGCGGCCTCGCTCATCCTGCTGACCTGCACGACCACCAGAAGGGCGATGACGCAGAGCATGCCGGCCAGCGGGAAAAGCAACCGATGGGCGACGCTTTTCGTGAGATAGGCGATCATGGCGGCTCTCTCGTTTGCGGTGGGCGCGGGGAGGCTCGGGTTTATTTGCCGGCGGCCTTCACCGCGTTGTCCCACATGATCTTGAAGGCGTTGCGGGTGCGCGGCGTCAGCGGCTGCCAGAAATACTCCTCGGCGAAGAAGTCCTCGCCGGGCAGGCCAGCCGCCATTTCCGGCGGCAGCAGCTTGGCCGCCTGGGCGTTGATGGCGACGCTGCCGAATTCCTTGTGGATGCGCGCCTGGACGTCGGGGCTGATCATGTAGTCGAGCAGCAGATAGGCCGCATCCAGCTTGGCCGGATCCTTGCCCACCGCGCGGGAGATGGCCAGCGTGTCCATCCAGACCGTCACCTTCTCGGCGGACTTGGCGATGCGCCAGTTCTGGCCTTCCTTGTTGGCGGCGGCGACGCCGAACCAGTAGTCGGTGACGTAGTCCAGGCCCTTCATGTCCTTGGGATAGGGCATGCCGCCCCAGAACCCGGCCGAGTTGGCGACCAGCGTCTTGAGGTGGGCGGCGACCTGGGTGCGCTGGGCTTCGCTGTAGCGGTCGATGTCGTAGATGTCGGCCGGCTTGACGCCCGACAGCAGGGCCATCTGGTAGACATTGGCCTCGAACTGGTCCGAGGTGACCATGAACTTGCCCTTGGCGGCCGGCGTCAGCAGGTCGGCCCAGTTGGGCGACTTCACACCCTTGCCGGCGTTGTAGGCCAGGGCGTAGGAACCGCCCAGCAGCGGCACGCCATAGACCGAGCCGTCGTCGTTGCGGAAGAAGGCGGCGTCGCGCAGGCGGGGGTAGACCGAGCCGAGATTGCCAAGCTTGGCCGCGTCGACCGGTTGCAGCAGCTGGATCAGCTTGGCGTTTTCACCCCGATAATAGTTGTTGGTCGGGGTGACGATGTCGGTGGCGCCGTTGCGAAGGTCGGTGAAGATGTCGTCGGCCGAGGTGATATATCTGGTAGTACCATCAGGACGCTTGGGAAAGACGAGCGTGACGTCCTTGCCTTTGGACTTTGCGTATTGTTCGAAGTCCGTTTTGAACGTGCTGATGTAGCCTTCCCATTCGAGCACGCGAAGTTCGACGGCACTGGCAGTACCGGATAAGAGCAGTGCGATAACGGCGGAGAAGATACCGGTTACCTTCAGCATCTCATTGCCCTTTGATTTGTGCCTATTGGATGTGCACATTAGGCGTGAAGCATCTTTTTTGGCAAAAGAAGCTTCTTTTTCACTATTGTGTCGGTTTTGCTGACGCTTTGAGGTTGAGTCGGGGGCGGCGACTGCGGGCGGTTGTCTCGTTAATTTAACTGGGACTATGTGGCGCACAGGGTGCACTCTCCTGCCGGCCTTCGGCGGAAGATGAGGTAGGCTCGGTGTCCGATGGTGACCGACCGACAATTCTGGTGGTGGACGACCGGCCCGAGAACCTGGATGTGCTGGTCGGCATCCTGTCGCGCAGTTATCGGGTCATCGCCGCCACCACCGGCCAGCGCGCGCTGGAGATCGCCCGGCGCCAACCGGCGCCCGACATCGTCCTGCTGGACGTGATGATCCCCGAACTGGACGGGTACGGCGTGCTGGCCCGCCTGCAGGAAGACCCGGCGACGCGTCCCATTCCGGTGATCTTCGTCACCGCGCTTTCGGACCATGCCGACGAATTCCGCGGTCTCAGCCTGGGGGCGGTCGACTACATCACCAAGCCGGTTTCCGCCCCGGTGGTCGAAGCCCGCATCCGCACGCAGCTGACGCTGCGGCGCCAGCGCCAGGAACTGGAACAGAAGGTCGCCGAGCTGCAAGCCGCCCAGGGGCGGCTGGTGCAGGCGGAAAAGCATGCCTCGCTGTCGGTCCTGGTGGCGGGCGTGGCGCACGAGCCTGAACACCCCGCTGGGCATCGTCGTCGGCGTTGCCACCCATCTGCAGGGGCTGCTGGCGGAACTGGAACGGTCGTCCTCGGCCAACGCGCTGACCCGCTCGCGTTTCCAGGAGATCGTCACCGATGCGGGCAAGGCCGCCGGCGTGCTGGTGTCCAACGTCAACCGGGCCGCCGGCCTGGTGGCGGGTTTCAAGCAGGTGTCGGTCGATCATGCCAGCGGTTCGCGCCGCCGCTTCCGCTTGCGCGACTATCTCGACAACCTGCTGCACGCCCTCGGTCCCCGAGCTGGAGCGGCGCGGTTTTTCGGTGCAGTTGGAATGCGACGACGGCCTGGCGTGCGATACCTATCCCGGCGCGCTGGCGCATCTGGTCACCAACCTGGTGACCAACTCGCTGACTCACGCCTTCGACGAAGGGCAGCGCGGCTCGGTGCGCATTGGTGCGGCCGTCGAGGGCGAGGACGTCGTCCTGTGCCATGCGGATGACGGCAAGGGTATCCCGCCCGACGCTTTGCCCCACATCTTCGATCCGTTCTTCACCACCGCCCGCGCCCAGGGCGGCACGGGGCTGGGCCTGCACATCGCCTTCAACGCCGTGGTCAGCGGCCTGGCCGGCGCCATCGCCGTGGCTTGCCCGCCCGAGGGCGGCACGGTCTTCACCATCCGCTTTCCCCGCATCCATCCGGACGCCAGCCAGCCATGACCGCCAACCCCACCGACCTGATGCAGTTCGCCCAGGAGCCGGAGCCCCGGCCCGTCCGGGATCATGCGCCGTGGAAGATCCTCGTGGTCGATGACGACGACGACGTTCACGTGATGACGGAGATCCTGCTGCGCGAGGTGGAGTTCGACGGGCGGGCCCTGCATTTCCTGCACGCCTTTTCCGGCAAGGCGGCGCGTGACGTCTTCGCCGAGCAGGACGACATCGCGGTGGCCTTCGTCGACGTGGTGATGGAACACGACCTGGCCGGCCTGGACCTGGTTCGCCACGTCCGCGACGACCTGGGCAATCGCGAGGTCAGCCTGATCCTGCGCACCGGCCAGCCGGGGTGGCCCCCGAACGCCGGATCATCATGGATTACGGCATCAACGACTACAAATCCAAGACCGAGCTGACCGCCGACCGCCTGGTCACCTCGGTCATCGGCGCGCTCCGTCATTACCAGCTGTGCACCGAGCTCAAGCGGGCCCGCTACAACGAAGTGCTGACCATGATGCAGCTGGAGGCGGAGGCGCGCGACAAGAAGCGCCTGGAACAGCGCCTCAACGCCGAGCGCAGGGGCGAATTGGCCGTGCTCGGCGATGCCATGGAGGATTACGTTCATACCGAGCTGATGGCGAGCATCGCCGACATCAACCGCCGGGTGCTGCCGTTGCGCCTCAGCCTGCGCAGCGAACTGCATGGCGAGGAATACGATTCCTTCATCGTCACGCTGGGCGAGGTGGCGGAGAGGCTGGGCGGAGTGGCGGAAACGCTTCGCGGCATCATCGGCGCAATCCGTCCGGACTGAGGCCATGACGCTCTTCCAAAAGCTGAAGCTTCGCGGCGGCCGGCGCATGAGCCTGCGCGGCAAGGTCCTGCTGGTGGCCCTGACCTCGGTGTGCCTGATCAACATCGTCTCAGCGGCCTTCACCACCGCCCTGGTCATTTCCAAGAAACGGGACGAGTTGAAGGCCGGGGCGACCATGCTGGCCGCCATGGAGGCGCAAAGCCTGGCCTCGCCGCTGTGGAACTTCAACCACCCGGCCATGCGCGACGCCCTGAACGCGCTGACCCACAACCCCGATTTCGCCAACGCCACCGTCATGGACGCGAACGGCGTGGTGCTCGCCACCGTGGTCGCGCCGGAGGATTTCGCGGCGGGAACCCTGTCTGGCGACAGCCCCATCGTGTGGGAGGGCGAGGGCCGGCGCCGGCTGCTGGGCAGCGTCCACATCCAGCTCACCACCCGCTCGCTGTGGGAGTTCGGCAAGCAGCAGGCCAGCACGATGCTGACCACCCTGCTGCTGACCTGCGGCGCGGTGGCGGCGGCGATCCTGCTGGCGTTCCGGCTGATCGCGAGCCCGCTGGGCCGGGTGGCGGTGGCGACCGAGATGCTCGGCCGCGGCTACCACGACCTGACCGTCCCCGAGCAGGAGCGCGAGGACGAGATCGGCAACATCGCCCGCGCGGTGGAAATGTCGCGGCGGCAGATGGCCACCATCGAACGGCTGCGGCTGGAACAGAGCCGCTATCTCAAGACGGTTTTCGCCAACGCCGCCAACGGCATCATGGAGGCCGATCGGGATGGCCGCATCGAGACGGTCAATCCTGCCGCCGAACGCATTTTCGCGCTGCCCGCCCATCAGCTCATCGGCATGCGCCTGAACCGGCTGATGCCGGGGCTGGACCCGCAGGGCGGCGAGATGCTGGAGGTGGAGACCTACCGGGCGAACGGCGATGCCGCCACCCTGTCGGTATCGTGCAGCGGCTTCGAGATCGCCGGCGGGCACAAGGTTTCGGTCATCGTCCACGACATCACCGAGCGCAAGGCGGCGGAGCGCGCCCTGGATGCCGCCCGCCGGACCGCCGAGGATTCCAGCCGCACCAAGTCCGCCTTCCTGGCCAATATGAGCCACGAGATCCGGACGCCCATGAACGCCATCATCGGCCTGACCCGCCTGGTGCTCGGCAGCAGCCTGACCGACCGCCAGCGCGACCACCTGGAGAAGGTGCTCACTTCGGCCCATGGGTTGCTCGGCATCATCAACGACATCCTGGACCTGTCCAAGATCGAGGCCGGCAAGATGACCATGGAGGCCACCGATTTCAGCCTCGAGGACCTGTTCGAGGAACTGGCCGACATCAATGGCCTGCGCGCCCGTGAGAAGCAACTGGAACTGGTGTTCAACCTGCCTCCGTTGCTGCCCGAGCCGCTGGTCGGCGACCCGGTCAGGCTGCGCCAGGTGCTGGTCAACCTGATCGGCAACGCCATCAAATTCACCGAGCGGGGCGAGGTGCTGGTTTCCGTCGCCCTCGATTCCCAGGCCGAGCGTTCGGTCGTCCTGCGCTTCAGTGTCCGCGACACCGGCATCGGAATGGAACCGTGGCAGCTGGACAAGGTGTTCGATGCCTTCTCCCAGGCCGACGTCTCCACCACCCGCAAGTTTGGCGGCACCGGTCTGGGGCTGGCCATCTGCTACAACTTGGTCTCGCTGATGGGCGGCACGATCGGTGTCGACAGCAAGGCCGATGTCGGCAGCCATTTCTGGTTCACCGTGCCGTTCGGTATCCGCAGCGGCGCGGACGAACGGGCTTTGCCGGAGCCGAGCCCGCAGCGGGAGGTGCGGGTCTTGGCGGTGGAGGCCAATCCGAGCGCCCGCGAGGTGCTGGGCAACATCCTCGACAGCTTCCAGTACCCCCATGTCCTGGCGGAGACGGAAGAGGATGCTCTGGCCGCCCAGAGCGCCGCCCTGGAGGGTAACCTGCCGTTCCATTTGACCCTGGTCGGGGAAACGCTGCCCGACGCCGATGGCGTGGTCGCCATCCGGCGGCTGAAGCGGGGGCAGGGGGATCTGCGCGCAGTTCTCATGGCCGCGCCGGAGAGCGCGGAGGGGCTGGCCGACGGCGACGAGGACATCATCGACGCCTTCCTGACCAAGCCGGTCACGCCCTCGCGGCTGCTCGACACCATCCTGACCGCCTTGCGGGCGCACGGCGCCACGCAGCGGCAGGGTGGGCGGCGGCCGTCCTGCACCGAGAACATCCCCGCGCCCGACCTGCGGGGCGTACGCCTGCTGTTGGCCGAGGACAACGTGATCAACCGCGAACTGGCCCTGGAGGTCCTGAAGCACAGCGGTGCGGAAATCGAGCTGGCCGGCACGGGTGTGGAGGCGGTGGCGAGGGTGCAGGAGGGGGGATCGACGCGGTGCTGATGGATTGCCAGATGCCGATCATGGATGGCTACACCGCCACCCAGGTGATCCGGGCGGATGGCCGGTTCCGCGCCCTCCCCATCATCGCCATGACCGCCAACGCCATGGCGGGCGACCGCGAGAAATGTCTGGCGGCAGGCATGGACGATTACGTGACCAAGCCGTTCGAGGAAGCGGATTTGCTGCGCGTGCTGCGCCAATGGGTTCGTCCGAACGCCGCCGCGGTCGGCGCCGCTTCGGCCGGGGCGGGCGATTCGGTTGCCGCCGCCGAAGCCGGGCCGCCCGATGGGCTGGAACGCCTGACCCAGGCTCAACGTGGAGCGCGGCCTCGCCCATGCGTCGGGCAACCGCGCCCTTTATGTTCGCCTGCTGCGCAGCTTCTCGCGTGATTTCGGTCAGTTTCACGACCGCTTCGCCCAGGCCATGGCCGGGGGAGATGGCGAGGCGGCGATCCGGCTGGCCCACACGGTGAAAGGACTGGCGGGTGCCATCGGAGCCCAGGACCTGCGCCATTCGGCCGCCGCGTTGGAGGCGGTGCTGTCCGACGGAGCCGATCCGCTGGTGCTCAACCGGGCCTTGCCTGCCGTGGTTTCGGACATCGCTCGCGTCGTCTGCGACATCGACGCTTGCCTGGAACCCAAGCCCGGGGCGGAGGACGGAGCCGCCGGCCAGTCGCTTCCCCCGGTGACCGCCTCGATGCTGGACGGCTTGCGCCGCCGCCTGATGGAGGCCGATGTCAGCGCCACGGACGAACTGGACGCGCTGTTCGCCCGGTGGCCGCACCTGCGGACGGCCCTGGCCGAGGTCGGCGAATGCCTGGATCAGTATCGCTTCGACGAGGCCCTGGCGGCGCTCGAAGCCTTCGCGGGGACCCTCAGCGACGGAGTTCCCGCGACGTGACCACCCTGGTCTCGATGATGGTCTCGGCGGGGACGGCCTGTCCCCGGATCAGGTTCAGCGCGGCCTCGACGCCCTTGCGTCCCATCTCGGCGGCGCGCTGATCCACGGTGACGGCCAATCGCCCCGACCGCAGCGCCGGCTCCACCTCGGGGATGTTGTCGAAGCCGGCCACCACCACATCGGTGCGCTCCAGGCGGGCCAGCGTGTCCAGCGCGCCCAGAGCCATCATGTCGTTGGCGCAGAACAGCAGCTTCAAGCCGGGATAGGCGGCCAGGATGCTTCTGGTGGTGCTGGCGGCCTCGTCGCGCAGCCAGTTGGCCGATTCCGAAGCCACCAGCCGGACGTTGGCGTTTTCCGCGAACCCCTTGATGGCGCCCAGCTTGCGTGCCTGGTTGTTGGCCGCGTTGCGGATGCCTTCGATGATGGCGGCTTCGGCAGGAGTGCCCAGGTCGGCGGAAAGCGCATGGGCGGCGGCATGGGCGGCGCGCACGTTGTCGATGCCGATGAAGGGAACGGTACCCAGTCCGGATTGCCGGGCGAATTCCGGATCCAGCCGGTTGTCCAGGTTGACCACCTTGATGCCGGCGGCTTTGGCGGCAACCAGCGCGGGCACCAGTTTGACCGAATCCGACGGTGCGATGACGATGGCCGCCACCTTTTCGTCGATGAAATTGCCGACGATGGCGATCTGTTGATCGATGGATGTCTCGGACCGTGCGGCCGCGATGCTGAGGTTGACGCCGGTGTCCCGCTCGGCGGTGGCGGCGCCGCGCGCCATTTCGGCGAAGAACGGATTGTCCAGCGTCTTCATGACCAGGGCGATGCGGGGGCGGTCGTTGCGGGTGTCGCCGCCGCTACCGGCCGCGTCGGCCGATTGCGTGGCGTCGCCGCACGCCGGCAGCAGCAGGATGGGGGCGACCAGGGCGGCGCAGGTCCGCGCCAGGGCCGCTCTCCGGGAAAGGTGGATCATCGGAACCTCGCCATTTTCCCAGGGAACCGGCATTGCGTCTTCCACAGTCCCACGGCCGCCGGTCCATGGATTGGCGCGGGAAATACGCACAACAATGTGCTGGCCATGTCCGGGCTCGGTTTGGTTATGCGGATTGCGGAGTGTTTCCGAGAATACCCACTCGGGCGGCGGATTTGATGAATTGTTGAGGAACTTTTCAGGTTAGGACCGGACGGGCCGCCTTGTCTTGGGGCGATCCCATGCGTTCGGAACGACGGGGGCGACCACCCATATCTTTGCAAATGAGTATCAATTGCTATAATTGCGCCGTTTTCTGGACGAAGGGGATCGTAATGCGCAGGTTTGCCGCGCGGTGCCGTCTGTTGGCGCTGCCGTTTCTAATGGTGCTGCAGGCCTGCTCGGCCGGGTCGGAACTCTCCGCGCGGGTGGAAACCTTCGACCTCCAGGCCAGCGGGGCGGCCGGCGGTACCTATCGGGTCCTGCTGGCCCTGCCGGCGGAACCGGTGCCGCCGCAGGGCTATCCGGTCATCTACCTGCTCGACGGCAATGCCACCCTTCCCATGATGCTGGCGGCACAGGACGCGGCGAGGGCGGGGCAAGGACCGGCCGCGGTGGTCGGCGTCGGCTATCCCATCGACGGTCCGTTCGACGTGCAGCGGCGTTATTGGGACCTGACGCCGCCGACTCCTCCCGAATACCTGCTGGTGAAGGATGGTGCGCCGCCGCCGGCGACCGGCGGGCGTGACGTGTTCTGGGCGTTCATGGAGCGTGACCTGCGGCCCGCCATCGAGCGCCGCCTGCCGGTGGACCGCGCCCGCCAGACGCTGTACGGCCACTCCCTTGCCGGGCTGTTCACCCTGCATGTGCTGTTCACCCACCCCGACGCCTTCCAGACCTACGTTGCCGCCGATCCCTCCATTTGGTGGAACGACCGTTCAGTTCTGGCGGAACAGGCGGCCTTCCTCGACCGTTGGTGCGGCGAGGAACGGCACGGTGGCAGACGGATCAAGCTGCTGGTGGAGATTGCCGGGGGCAAGCCGGCCACGGCGGGGCGCAGCGAGGGAGAATTGGCGCGCATCGCCAAGCTGCGGAGCGGGCCGACCGGGCGCGATGTGGCCCGGACCCTGCGGGACGTGCCCGGATTTGACGTGCTGTTTCGGGAGTTCCCAGAGGAGGGGCATGGCTCCATGCTTCCCCTGTCCGTGGCCGACGCCTTGGCCTTTGCCCTGGGAAATGCGCCCGTCGGCGCGGATGCGCCGACGGATGGGCCGTTCGACGGCAAAACGGGGTCTGGCTGTCCCCGCGCCCTGCCGCCAGCTGCCGAATAAACAATACAGGGCGCTTTCCGCGGCGTGATGATCGCGCCTGAGATGTTTGGCCGTGGTGTCCGCTCTTGCATAGTATGGAGGTGTAAGTCATAATCATTCGCAACTCCGTAGTGGGTGAGGGGTGCGCGGCAGGGGTGTGATGGTGCCAGAGGATTCAGGGTTCGACCGGGTATTTGCGAACCGCAGGCGGGCGCTTTACGCGCTGGCCTTGCAGCGCCTCAAGGTCGTTGAGGATGCCGAGGATGCGGTCCAGGAAACCTATCTGAAATGCCTGGGGGTCGAATGGCAGTCGGTGAAATGCCCCGACGCCATGCTGACGACCATCCATCTCAACGTCGTGCGTGATATCGGCCGGCGGCGCGCCCGCTCGCCCATCGCCTCGGATGTGGACGCCGAGGCGGTGGAGAACGTGCCTAGCCCGGCCTTCGATCCCGAGCAGTCGCTGTTCGTGCGTCGCCGCTGGCAGGCCGTCAGCGATGCGGTGGCGGCTCTGCCGCCGGTCTGCCGCAAGATCTTCCTGATGGCCAAGGCGGACAACCTGTCCCACGCCGACATCAGCGCCGCCACCGGCATGAGCCGGGCCGCCGTGGAGAAGAACGTGGTGCGCGCCATGCAACGTCTGCGACAAAACGTCGGGGAATGAATTTTTCGGTGTCTGGTTTTCTCTTCCAGCGGCGTCTACCTTTCGCATCGAAGGTAGTCAACATGCTCCGGACACACGTCAGCTCGCGTTCCCATTCAGCAGATTCCGACAGGATCGCGGCGGAAGCACGCCAATGGTGGGCCGTCATGGCGGTCGATCGCGACGTGGCCGACAACCTCGCCGCCTTCAGCGCCTGGCTTGACGCTGACCCCGCCCACGCGGCCGCTTTCGAGGCCCTGTGCCAGGAGCAGGAGCGCAAGGCGGCCTGGCCCTGGCGGTTGCTTTCCGGTCTGATGGCTGGCCGGCGCAAGTGGATCCATGCGGCCGCCGTCGCCGGCATCGCCGGCCTCATGCTGTTCGGCGCGGTGTCGCCGCGGCCGGATGTCTCGGTCCCCGCCGGCAGGTGGGAGGCCCGTGCGCCGGGCGACGGCAGCGACCTGCAATTCGGGCCGGCGACCCAGGCCTGGGTGGATTTTTCCGGCCAGCGCCGCACCATCCGCCTGGTTTCGGGCAGCGTCATCGTCGATGCCGCCAAGGATCCCGGCCGCCCCATGTTCGTGAACACCGATCATGGCTCCGTGCGCGTGGTCGGCACCCGCTTCGTGGTGATCGTCGATGCCACAGGCACCGAGGTCACCGTGTCCCGCGGCAAGGTCGAGGTGCTGCCGGCCGAGGCGCCGGCCACGGCGGCCGCGGTGACGGCGGCGCAACGAGTGCGTTTCTCGTCGGCCGCGGTGACGCGCTATGCCGCACCCCTTGCCGATACCGAGGAAGTGCGGAGCGGATGGCGCACCTTCGACGCGGCGCCGCTGGCCGATCTGGCCACCGCCATCGGGGCTGAAACGGGACGGCGCGTCGTCGTCCTGCCCTCGGCCGACGGCCGGGCCGGGTTGGTGTCCGGCCGCTTCCGCGTGCGCGACGGCCAGGCCACGCTGGCCCTGCTGGAGCAGGCCTACGGCGTGCGCCATGCCGAAGCCCCCCTTCGGCGTGACCGTCCTGTATTAGCCCGCGCATCTAGAAACCGGCCCCGCTGTCAGGGGAGGTTGAATTTCACCGGAACGGCCAGCTCGATATGGTCGTCGGCGCGGTCGGACGGCGCCGGCAGCGGCTGCGCCCGCGCCAGTACGGCCAGCGCCTCGCGGTCCAGCACCTGGACGCTGGACGATTGCCGGATGGAACTGGACAGCACCTTGCCCTGGCAGGTCATGGCGAATTGCACCCACACCACGCCCTCCTGCCGGCGCGCCTGGGCGATGCCGGGATAGCGCAGGTGGCGCTGGATGTGGGCCATCAGGGCCGAGCGCCAGGCATCCTTGTTCATGGGCGTGGGCACGGTGGCCACACCCGGCGCCGGGGCGGTCGCCGTGGGCGCCACCGGCGCGGCCACGGCGGGCGGGGCGGTGGCGATTTCTGCCGGCGGCCGCTGCTCCTGCGGCTCGGGATCGGGGACCGGCGTCACCTGCGGTTCGGTCTTCCGCTTTTTCGGCTTGGGCTGGGTCTTGGCGGGCAGCGCCACCTCCGACTTCGCCACCACCTTGTCCTTGACCTGCTGCTTCTCGGGTGGCGTTTCCGGGGTGGTTTCCTGTGGGCGGGCGCGCTCCTGCTGCGGTCCCGGCGTGAGGTCGTGCTTCTCGCTTCGCGGTGCGGCCACATTGGGCGCCAGTTCCACCATCATCACCGCCTGGGGCGGCGGTGGCTCGGGCGGCGGCGTGAAGTCGAGGAAAGCGGCCACCGCGCTGGCATGGGCGGCCAGCACCGTCGCCAGGCTGCCCCCCCACCGCAGGGCACTGTGCCGGGACCCTCCATTCATTTGGCCGGCTCGCCCTCGGCGCCCACCAGCGCCACCTTGAGGAAGCCGGCGTCCTTGAGCAGGTTCATCACCGCCATCAGTTCGCCATAGGGCACGGTCTTGTCTGCGCGCAGGAATATCCGGGAGTCGGCTTCGGCAAGGGCGCCCCGGTGCAACGCCGCCGCCAGCCCGTCGCGCGGGACCGGCTGCTCCCCCACCGCCAGGGAGAGGTCGGCGCGCAAGGTCACGGTGATGGGATCGGTGGGCTGGGGCAGCGGCTTGGCCGTGGCCGCCGGCAGGTCCACCGGGATGGTGACGGTGGCCAGGGGCGCCGCCACCATGAAGATGATCAACAGCACCAGCATCACGTCGATGAACGGCGTCACGTTGATGTCGTGGAAATCGCCGTCCTCGTCGTCCTCGCTCTGCACCTGGACGGCCATGACTCACTCCGCCGCCAGCGGGAGGGAGGCCGGGACGTGCTGGTCGATGTCGTGGCCCGCCAGCCGGCGCACCTCCGCCACGCAATCGCCCAGCTGCGCCTTGACCGCCGCGATGGAGCGGTTGATGGCGTTGTAGGCGACCACCGCCGGAATGGCGGCCACCAGGCCAGTGGCGGTGGCGAGCAAGGCCTCGGCGATGCCGGGCGCCACCACCGCCAGATTGGTGGTCTGGGCCTGGGCGATGCCGACGAAGCTGTTCATGATGCCCCACACGGTGCCGAACAGGCCGATGAACGGGGCGGTCGAGCCGATGGTGGCGAGGATGCCGGTGCCGCGAGCGAGTGAGCGGCCGGCGGCGACGCGCTGGCGATCGAGCCGGGTGGCGATGCGTTCCTCGGCCCGGCGCAGGGCGGCCGGGGCGTGGTTGCGCAAATCGGTGGCCGCAGTGGCGACCATGGCCGCCGCCGGTCCCTTGCCGTTCCGCAATCTGGTTTCCGCCGCCGCCAGGGACTGGGCGCCGGCCAGGATGCCGAGCGAGGCCGCGACCTGCCGCCGCATGGCGCGGACTTCCAGCGCCTTGGCCAGCCAGATGGTCCAGGTCGCCACCGAGGCGCTCATCAGCCCCACCATGACCGACTGAACCACCGCATCCGCGCCCAGGAACATGCCCCAGGCCGTCAGCGGAGCCGCCAGCACGGGCGCCTGGGCAAGGGCAGGGGCCGCGCCGAAGGCGAGAAGCAGGCCGGGAAAGAGGTGGAAGACACGCATGGAAACCTCGTCGTTCACCCGCGGATCGCCGGCCGGGAAGTCGCCGGAACGTTTTGGATAGACGCGTGAAGAACGAAAAACCGGACAGTGTTTTTTGTCCTGGCCGCAGGACGTGGCGCTGTCCCGCGTTCTAGGACTTTTGTCGTGGCTTCGTCATAAATCTCTGTCCGGTTCCGTCGCCCGGCTCCGTCAAGTGCTGCGAACGTCTCGCAACTTGACTGTGGGGGAGCGTATGAGCGGATCATTCAAGCGGAGCCGGGCGGGCTTGGTCGCCCTGGTGGCGCTGCAAACGGCCTTCCTGGCGTCTCCGGGCGCTCCTGCCGTGGCCCAGGGGATTCCGGCCGGCACCGACGAGGCGTCGGTGCAAAAGGAATTCGACCTGCCGTCGACCTCGCTCTACGAAGCGCTGCATGCCTTTTCGCGGCAGGCATCCATTCCCTTGACCATCCTGCCCGGAACGCCCGACGGGGCCCGTTCGGTAGCGGTGCAGGGCCGGCTGCTGCCGGCCGAGGCGCTCAAGCGGCTGCTGGGCGGCAATGCCGTTCCCTACCGCTTCGTCGGCGGCGCGCTCATCGTCGGCAAGCCTGCCGAGACTGACAAGGTGGAGATTCTGGGACCGGTCACCGTGACCGGCACCGTCCCCCAGGTGGGCATGCCCGCCGATAACGGTTCCAGCGGTCTGACGGTGATGGGGCAGGACATGATCAGGGCCGTCGGCACTCCCGACAAGGACCCCATGCGTCTGTTGCGCATCCTGCCCAACGTCAATTTCGACAACGACGAATTCAAGGTGGGGAGCAGCGGCGGGACGGGGACCCTGAGCGAGCAGGACCTGACGCCGGCCCGGGTCAGCATCTCCGGCGGCAAGGATTACGAGAACAAGGTTCTGCTGGACGGCATGGCGAACCGGTCGGTGTTCGACAGCACGACGACGAACGAAGCCGCCGCCGACACGATCGGCATCCACAACCCTCTCGCCCTGTTTCCCAACAGCGACATCCTGCGCGAGGTGGCGGTCTACGATTCCAACGTCCCGGCCCGTTACGGCGGCTTCACCGGCGGCGTCATCGATATGCGCACCCGTGATCCCGCCAGCAAATTCGGCGGCTCGGTCGGCTATGCCCGGCAGACCGATCAATGGGTGCATTATCGCACCGAATACGATGCTCCCGGCTCGTCGGTCCAGTCGCCGGAATTCAGCAAAAGCGCCTACGACATGACGGTGGATGTGCCGCTGCATCAGCGGGTGCGCACCATGGTCGCCGCCTCGCGGGAACAGGCGGAGCAGTGGCGCGTGGCGACGGCCAACTACGCCAACGGCGACAAGGGGGGAACCGTCAGTACCAGGTCCTCGTATCTGGGCGCCGTTTCCGCCGACGTCGGCGAGGAAAGCACGCTGGTCCTGAAGGGCCTGTACGCCCCCTACACCCAGGAATATACCCGCGGCAACATGGCCGACGACAAGCTGGAGACCGTCGGCAACAACTACACGATGGGCGGGGAACTCCGTCACGACGGCGACGCGCTGAAGGCGAACTTGGCCGTCAGCTACAGCAGGAGCGGTTACGACCGCGATGCTCCGGAGACGTCGTATACTTGGTCGCGGATCGGCAGCAAGGCCAATGTCTGCGCGGGCGGCGCGCAGTGCATCGAAGGCGGCTACGGCGATATCACCGACGAGCAGAACGATTTCCAGGCGCGCGCCGATGTGGAGAAAAGCCTGTTGGGCATCACTTGGTCGTCGGGCATCGACTACGACCACACTGGCGCTCGCCGCATTCGTCACGACAACACTGTCGGCTATTTCATTCCCGTAGCCAATGCGGGTGTCCAATGCGCCGACCCCACCGATGCCGCCTGTCTCGCCGGCGAGCAGGTGCTGACCCGGCGCACCACGTATCTGGCCCGCGACTATTCCGCCGACACCAGCAACATCGGTTATTGGGCCCAGGGCGACAAGTCCATCCCGCTCGACCTGGGTTTTCTTGAAGGGATCGACCTCAGGGCCGGTCTGCGCGGCGACTACAACAATTATTTCGAGAATCTGAATTGGGCGCCGCGCTTCTCTGGAACCCTGCGCTTCCCGGGCAGCGTCGCCCTGACCGTGGGAGCGAACCGTTACTATTCCAACGAATCCCTGGTCTACGCCTTCTATGCGGCGACGCCCGCCGGGATCACCCAGAACCGCGCGGCGCCCGTGGCCGGCGTCTACAGCAATACGTGGGCGGCGGCGACGCCCAGCTACACCTACCTCCCCAGTTCGGTGCGCACGCCCTATTCGGACGAGCGGACGGCGGCGCTGACCATGCCGCTGCTGTGGGGCGACGGGCGGCTCAAATATGTCGTCCGCCACACGCGCGACGAAATCGCCATGGAACTCAAGGACGGCAAGCGCAAGGCCGTCAACATGGGGTGGACCGACTACAAGTCGGTCAGCGCCGAATGGGTGAAGAGCATGGAGAACCACGCCTTCCTCATCAATGCGTCGTGGTCCGACACCAAGCGCAATAACGGAAATTACCTGGAGTCCCCCGATGAAGCGGACACCGCGAAAATTTACTACAACGGCAGTGTCACGACCCGTGGGCAGTTGCCCTTCATTGCCGACAACTTTGCCCAGCCCGTGGCCATCAATGCGGCCTGGACGTCCAAATGGCTCGAGGACGCGCTGACCGTCAACGTGACCGGCAAATATCGCTTCGCCCGCGAGGAAATCGCGGCCACCGGCGCGACCATCAACGTGGGGGGCACCAACTACTCGGTCTACGACGAGGTCATGCGCAACGCGATCATCCGGTTCGACGCCAACGCCAGCTACAAGATCGACACGTGGACGGACCAGCAGGTGGAACTGCTGGCCTACATCGAGAATATCTTCAATTCGCGCAGTCAGACAGCCGACTCGACCGCCCCGTTCGAACGCGGCCGCGCCTATTGGTTCGGCCTGCGCTATCACTTCTAGGACGATCCCCATCATGCATCCTTCTCGCCTTCGTGGCGCCCAGCCGAAAGGCTGGCGCTGGGTAGCCCTGGCCGTGGTGGCCGTGCTGGCTCTCCCGTGGTCCGCCTCGGCCACGGACGCCTCCTGGTATGACGGCCGCTGGCCGCACGAGCGGGGCGGCGACATGCCGCCCCATCCCGACGCCCTGTTCGGGCGGCTGGACAACGGCCTGCGCTACGTCATCCTGCCCCACGGCAAGCCGGCCGGCCGGGTGCACCTGTCGCTGGACGTGCAGGCGGGCTCGCTGATGGAGACGGACGAGCAGGCGGGACTGGCCCATTACCTGGAGCACATGGCCTTCAACGGCACCCGCAACTTCCCGCCCGGTGCGTTGATTCCCTTCCTGCAGCGCCACGGCATGGGCTTCGGCGGCGACGTCAACGCCCATACCGCCCATACCGAGACGGTGTTCACCCTGGACCTGGCTTCCGCCGACCAGGGCGAACTGGCGACCGGGCTCAAGATCCTGCGCGATGTGGCCGACGGTATCCTGCTGCAGGAGCCCGAGGTGGAGAAGGAACGCGGCGTCATCCTGGCCGAGAAGTCGGCACGGGATTCCGAGAAGGCCCGCCTGGGCCGGCAGCTCCGCGAGGCCCTGTTTGGCGGCACCCGCTTCGTCAACGAGCCCATCGGCCGGGAAGAGGTGCTGCGCGCTGCCGACGGCGCCGCCCTGCGTCGCTTCTATGAGGCCTGGTACCGGCCCGAGCGCATGATCGTGGTGGTGGTCGGGCAGGTGGAGCGCGAGGCCGTCCGCCCCCTGGTGGAACAGGCCTTCGCCGATCTGAGCGGGCGCGGGCCGGCGCCGGCCGTTGTCGCCTGGGGCGACGTGGGCCACAAGGGTGTACGGGCTTTCTTCTTCAAGGGATCGGATGCCGGCCTGAGCGTCGCGGTCACCGCGCTCCATGGGCGCCGCCACGATGCCGATTCGGTTCAGGTGCAGCGTGGGCAGCTGCTGGACCTGCTCGCCACCGACATGCTCAACGGCCGTCTGGTCGCCCGCATATCCCAGGGCGGTGCTCCGTTCCTGGGCGCGCGTTTCAGCGTCGCCCCCCGCTTCAACGAGTTCCCCAGCGCGTCGCTGAGCGCTTCGTGCGTGGGCGAGCGTTGGCAGGCGTGCGTGGGCGTGCTGGAGCAGGAGTTGCGCGGCGCCCTGCAATTCGGCTTCACCGCTCAGGAATTCGACGAGGCGCGGCGCTCCGCGCGGCAGCGTTTCGAAACCCTGGCGAAGCAGAGCGGCAACCGCGACAGCAAGGACATCGCCGCCGAGATCGTCTCGACCATCAACGCCGACCGGGTTTACCAGTCCGAGCAGCAGACCCGCGACCTCTATGTGGGCCTGCTGGACACCGTCACCCGGGGCGAGGTGGAGGACGCCTTCCGCCGCGCCTGGGACAGCGGTAACCGGCTGATCACCGCCTCGGGCAACCACGACCTGGGTAAGGACGCTGCCGACAAGCTGGAGGCAGCCTGGGCCGAGGCGGGGGCCGTCGCCGTGCTGCCGCGCGCCGAGAGCGCCGAGGTCGCGACCTTTCCCTATCTGCCCGAGCCCCAGCGGGGCGGGGCGGTGGTGGCGGACGGGCGTCGTGCCGTGCCGGCCAGCGAACTGGAACTGCGGGAGGTCCGCCTCGCCAACGGCGTCGTCCTGAAGCTGCTGCCGACGCCTTTCGAGAAGGGCCGCCTGTCGCTGTCCTTCCTGTTCGGTCGCGGCCTCGATTCCCTGTCCGACCAGGATCAGGCCGTCGCCCGGGCCACCGCCAGGACGTTGCAGGAAGGCGGCGTGGGCTCGCTCACCCGCGACGCCGAGCGTCGGCTGCTCGGGTGGCGCAGTCTGAAGGTGGACGAAGGCTACGGCAACGATTCCTTCGTCATTGCCGGCGCCGGCCGGCGCGAGGACCAGGACCTGCTGCTGACCGCGCTGTGGACGCAGTACAGCGATCCGACCGTGCGGGAGGACGGGCGCCAGCGCATGCTGGAAGGGGTGCGCAAGGGCGCCGTCGAGCGGCGCAGCAGCGTCGACGGCATGACCCCGCTGGAAAACGAACGCTTCCTGCTGGGTGGCGCCCGCCCCGGCGACGACCTGGACGAGACGGTGGCCGCCGGCATCGGCCTGGACGCCATGCGGGACTTCCTGGCGCGCTCGCGCCGCTCCGGCCCGCTGGTGCTGGTGGCGGTGGGCGATTTCGACGCCGATGCCCTGGTGGCGTGCTCGTCGCTGCTGCTGGGTTCCATTCCCGTCGCCGCCGAGGGGGCGCAGCTGGCGCGCTCGCCGGCCTTCCCCGGCGGGCAGTCGCGCACCGTCGCCGTCGCCGACAAGGTGCAGAAGGCGGCGCTGACCCTGGCGTGGCGCAGCGATCTGGCGGACGAGACGGAACAGAAAACCCTGGCGGTGCGCCGGCTGCTGGCCGCCGCAATCAACGACCGTCTGCGCGAGCAGGTGCGCGAGGAACTGGGCGCGGCCTATTCCCCTTCGGCGCGCTATCGCCACGATGTCACCCTGGGCGGCTTCGGCATGTTCCAGATGTCGGTGAAGACGGAAAACGCCTTGCTGGACGCGGTCCGCGCCGCCGCCCGCCGGGTGGCCGCCGATCTGGCCCGCGACGGCGTCGCGCCGGGAACGGCCGAGCGGCTGCGGGCGCCCATGGTGGCCGAGTGGACCAAGGCGCGGGCGCTCAATCGTTATTGGCAGCGGCAGGTGGAACTGGAAAGTCTGCGCCGGCTGCCGTATCTGGCCTGGGCGGCGGAGCAGGCGGACAACTTGCGGCGGGTGAGCGACGAGGACCTGTCGCGCGAGGCCAGGGCGGTGTTCGCCCAGCCCCTGGCGGAGATCGCCGTGGTGGCCGAGGCCGCCGGGACGGTGGCGCAATGAGCCCGGTCATCCAGTGCCGCGGGCTGGTGCACAGCTACGGCGAGACGCCGGTGCTCCACGGCCTCGACTTCACCGTCGAGGGCGGCGGCGTGTTCGGCCTGCTGGGCAAGAACGGCGCCGGCAAGAGCACCACCATCAACATCCTGATGGGCTTCCTGCGTCCCCAGGCCGGCGAGTGCCATGTGCTGGGCCATCCCAGCCATGCCTTGCCGCCCGAGGTGCGGCGCGACATCGGCCTGCTGCATGAAGGGTTCATCCAGTACGATTTCATGAGCATCGACGAGATCGAGCGCTTCCACGCTCCCTTCTATCCGCGCTGGGAACGCTCGGTGTTCTACGATCTGGTGGATCGGCTGGAGGTGCCCCGCACGCGGCGGGTGTCGCGCATGTCCTGCGGCCAGCGCTCGCAGGTGGTGCTGGGCCTGATCATGGCCCAGAACCCCGCCCTGATGATCCTGGACGACTATTCCATGGGCCTGGACGTGGGCTATCGCCGCCTGTTCCTCGACTACCTGCGCGACTACGTGCGCCAGCGCGGCACCACCGTGCTGCTGACCTCGCACGTGGTGCAGGAGCTGGACCAGTTCGTCGACCGGCTGATCGTGCTGAAGAAGGGGCAGGTGGCGGCCTCGTCCTCGCGGCAGGATTTCCTCGACGGTTTCCGCCATTACCGCCTCCCGCGCGGCGCGGTGGCCGAAGCCCTTCGCCCCGACGGCGTCATCGTCAATGTGGAACGCACTCTCCAGACGGTGTCGCTGTTTTCCTACGCTGCCCCCGAGCTCTTCCTCGGCCATCTGGCCACGCTGGGCGTGCCGGCGGAGGGAATGGAAGAGGTCGCCATGTCCTTCGAGGACGCCTTCATCGGGCTTACCGGACGTTATTAGGAGACCCCAGTCATGTTGAGGGCGCTATTGCTCAAGGAGTGGATCAAGCTGCGCCGGCTGGCCTGGGTGCCGCCGGTGCTGGTGGCGGCCGCCATCATCGACGCCTGGCTGACCATGCGGGCCATCCGCAACAACCACGGCGCGGTGCAGGTGTGGAACGCCCTGGTCACCAAGCAGGACATCCACTTCGACCGCCTGTCCTACGTGCTGCCGTTCTGCGGGATGTGGGTCGCCTGCGTGCAGTTCCTGCCCGAATGCACCGGCAAGCGCCTGCGCCTGCTGTTCCACCTGCCGGTCAGCCACGGCCGGGCGCTGGCCGTGCCGGTGCTGGTGGGGCTGGCGGCGGTGGCCGCCGTGTCGGTGCTGACCCTGGCGGGGCTGTGGGCGGTGTTCTCCCTCGGCTTCCATCTGCCGGTGGAGCTTGCGGGACCCATGCTGCAGACGGTGCTGCCCTGGTGCGTAGCGGCGGCGGTGGCCTATCTCGCCACCGCGGCGGCGGTGGCCGATCCCGCCCTGCACCGCCGCATCGCCCTGGCGCTGGCCGGCTTCGCCTTCGTCGCCATGCTGATCCGCACCTCGGGCTTCGCCGGCATGTCCGGCAGCCTGCCGGGCTACGTCCTGCTCAGCCTGGCCTGGCTGTTGCCGGTCCATGCCGCCGCCTTGCGCGTGAAGGAGGGCCGGTGATGGTGGTGCTGTCCCGTCTTGCCACCGTCCTGGCGGTGACCGCCGCCCTGGCGTGGTTCCTGCCCGACCTCTACCGGCGCGCCACCCAGCCCGAGCGGGTGCGCGTCAACGCCTATTACAGCGCTTCGGCCGGGCAGTTCCTGATCCGCACCGACGGCTTCGACAAATCCACCTTCAGCGACGAGGCCGGGCGGAGCTACAGCCAGGAGCAGCACCGGCAACTGCTGCCCTTCCTGTACTACAGCGACCTGGCCAAACACGGGCAGTTCCCGCCCCAGGTGGCCGGCATCCCGGTCACGGTGGACGCCGCCCGCCGCGAGATGCAGGTGTTGCAGCTGAATCCGCGCGAGTGGAATGCGCCCCAGTTGAACCTGCACACCCTGTTCAGATCGGCGCCGTGGGGCAGCCGGCTGGCCCTGCCCGACGACATGTTCCGGGTCGAGCCTGCCGGCCTGACCTTCATCCGCGCCGCCGACGGCGTCATCGACGGCGACAAATCCAACCGCTTCACCCGCGCGCTGGACGAGGCCGGGGTGCGGTGGCCGCTGAAGGGGCTGGGCGGCAATCCGTCGCCGCTGAAGGAATTCGACGAGGGCTACGTGCTGGTGGACGCCGCCTCGCGCGTGTTCCATCTGAAGATGGTGCGCGGCCAGCCGGAATGCCGCGATACCGGCCTCGTCGTGCCGGGGAACGTGCGCGCCGTGGTGGTGGACGAGCATGCCCGCCGCGAGATCCTGGGCGTGGCGGTCACCGACGATGCCGTGCATCTGGTCACCTATGCCAACACCCTGGTCCGCCTGCCGCTGGACGGATTCGACGCCGATGGCGGCATGGCCCTGCTGCGCAGCGACCCGCTCAACCGCACCGTCGCCACGGCGGATGTGCGCGACCGCCTCCGCAATCCCATGCGTCTGGTGGCGACCGGAACGGATTACCAGCCCGGCCACCGCTTCGACCTGCCTCTGCCCCAGGCCTTCCGCGAGCGCATGGCGTTGGCGCGCACGGTGTCCTCGGCGCTGTTCCCGTTCGCCATCATCCAGGCGGTGCCCGAGGATGGGCGTGTCCTGCTGCGCATCGAGCCGGCGGCCAGCCTGCCGGTGGCGGCGGGGGATGCTTGGCGGCGGCGCTGGTCCTGTGGCTGTGGCGGCGCCGGCGCGGGGAACGGGCGCCGCCGCTGGAACTGGCGGTGGCGCTGCTGGGCGGCCTGCCGGCCCTGGTGGCGATGCTGCTGTTCGGGCCGCTGAGCCCACCCCGCCGCGCCGCCTGACGGGGCAGGGGGCGCACAGCCCCTTTTCCCCGCGCCAAGGCGTGCCATACTCGCGCCATGACGGAACCCGAGAAGCCTTGGCCCGATACCGGCGAGCGGCGGCGCAACTTCGTGGCGGCGGTGCTGCTGGCCATGCTCAGGCCTGGGCGGTCATCTACGCCGCCATCGCCGCCTGGCCCAGCCAGGAGCGCAGCCGCCCCATCAAGGTGGGCGTGCTGCATTCCCTGTCGGGCACCATGGCGGTGTCCGAGCGCAACGTGGCCGACGCCACCCTCTACGCCATCGAGGAGCTGAACCGGCGCGGCGGCGTGCTGGGACGCAAGGTCGAGCCGGTGGTGGTGGATGGCCGTTCCGACTGGGGGTGTTCGCCGCTGCCGCCGACCGGCTGATCACCCAGGACAAGGTCTCGGCGGTGTTCGGCTGCTGGACCTCGGCCTGCCGCAAGACGGTCAAACCGGTGTTCGAGAGGCGCGACGCCGTGCTGTTCTACCCGGTGCAGTACGAGGGGCTGGAGCAGTCGCCCAACATCGTCTACACCGGCGCCGCCCCCAACCAGCAGATCATCCCCGCCATCAAGTGGACCCTGGACCATCTGGGACGGCGGCTGTTCCTGGTGGGGTCGGACTACGTCTTTCCGCGCACCGCCAACAAGATCATCGCCGCCCAGACCGCCGCCCTGCAGGGCGAGGTGGTGGGCGAGGCCTACGCTCCCCTGGGCGGCCAGGACTTCACCGCCATCATCGAGGCCATCCGCCGTACCCGGCCGGACGTCATCTTCAACACCATCAACGGCGATTCCAACCTGGGCTTCTTCAAGGCCCTGCGCGCCGCCGGCATCACGCCGGACAGGATTCCGGTGATGAGCTTCTCCATCGCCGAATCCGAGGTCAAGGCCATCGGCCCCGCCATGCTGGATGGCGACTACGCCGCCCGCAACTATTTCCAGAGCGTCGACACGCCGGAGAACCAGGCCTTCGTGGCGGGCTTCCGCGAGCGCTACGGCAAGGACACGGTGACCACCGCGCCCATGGAAGCGGCCTATTTCGGCGTCATGCTGTGGGCCAAGGCGGTGGAGGAGGCGGGCTCGCCCGACTTCCGCGATTTCCGCGCCGCCATCAAGGGCCAAAGCATGGCCTCGCCCGGCGGCACCGTCACCATCGACCCCATCACCCAGCACACCTGGAAAACGGTGCGTATCGGCCGCATCCGCCGCGACGGCAATTTCGAGATCCTGTGGGATTCCCAGCGTCCGGTGCGCCCGGTGCCGTTCCCCTCCTTCCTGCCCAAGGGTGAGTGGCTGCAATTCCTCGACCGGCTGTATCGCGGCTGGAACGGCAACTGGGCCGCGCCCGCGCCGAAGGAGGCGAAATGAGGGCCGCCCGTCCGCGCCGCACCCGGCTGGCGGCCGAGATCGCCACCGGCTACCTGCTGCTGGGCGTGCTGCCGCTGGTCATGGTGGTGTGGGCCTATTTCAGCGCCTCGGAACAGGCGCTGGAGGACGAGATCCGCCACAACGTCGCCTCGCTGGCCGACCAGAAGACCAGCCGCATCGAAGCCCTGGCGCAGGAGCAGTTGCGGCAGGTGTCGCTGCTGGCCTACACCCCCACCGTGCTCGACGCCCTGGCGTCCTTGACCCGTCCGGGCGGGCGGGGAGAGGAGGAGGCCCGCTTCCGCCCGCTGCTGACCCGCTATGCCGAGACCTACGGCGCCCGCAACCTGATGCTGGTCGGCCCCTCGGGCGACGTGGTGTTCGCCTCCACGCCCGGCCCGGCTACCGCCACCAACGTCGTCACCGGTCCCCTGCGTGGCTCGCTGCTTGCCAACGTGTTCGACCGCGCCCGCACCCTGCTGGAAAGCGAGATTTCCGACTTCGCTCCCTCGGCCCCCTATGGCCAGCCCGCCGCCTTCGTCGCCGCGCCGGTGATCAAGGGCGGCAGCCTGATCGGCGTGGTGGTGGTGGAGGTCGACCCGGCGGCGGTCTACGACGTGCTGGCCGATTACGTCGGCCTGGGACGCACCGGCGAGACCCTGGCCGGCGGCTGGGTCGGGCCGGGGCGGGTGGCGCTCTACGGGCCGGTGCGCCACGGGCAGGCCATGGGCGAGGGCCGTCAGGTGGATGCCGCCGAGCCCATGGGCCATCTGTTCGACCGCGCGCTGCGGGGCGAGCGCGGCGTCGGCTATGCCACCGACTATCGCGGAGAGAAGGTGCTGGCGGCGTGGCGCTACCTGCCGTCGTTCCGCTGGGGCGTGGTGGTCAAGATGGACGTCTCCGAGACCCTGGCGAGCGTCGAGCGGCTGCGCACCATCGGCTTGTGGATCGCCGGCAGCGCCGCCCTGTGCGGACTGATCGCCGCCACCTTCATGTCGCGCGCCATCACCGGCCCCTTGCGCGAGCTGGGGCAGGCCACCCGCGCCCTGTCGCGCGGCGAGTTCGAGGCGCCGGTGACCCTGGCCGGCAGCCAGGAAATCGTCGAGCTGGCCCACGCCTTCAACGACATGGCGGTGGAGTTGCACGCCTATCACCGCGGCCTGGAGCGCAAGGTGGCCGAACGCACCCAGGAACTGCGCGAGGCCAAGGATCGGGCCGAGGCCGCCACTCGGGCCAAGAGTGAATTCCTCGCCATGATGAGCCACGAGTTGCGCACCCCTATGAACGGCATCGTCGGCATGGCCGAACTGCTGAAGGACCGCGTGGGCGGCGACGCCCAGGCGGCGGCGTGGCTGAACACCATCCGCCAGTCGGGCGAGACGCTGACGGTGCTGCTCAGCGACATTCTCGACATCTCGCGGGTGGATGCGGGCGAGGTGGCCTTCGACCAGCGCCCCTTCCGGCCGGTCGAACTGGTGGAATCCCTGGTGTCGCTGATGCGGGTGCCGGCCGCCGGCAAGGGGCTGGCGCTGGAGGCTTCGGTGGCCGAGGACGTGGCCGCCGAACTGGTGGGCGATCCCGCCCGCCTGCGCCAGGTGCTGCTGAATCTGCTGGGCAACGCCATCAAGTTCACCGAGCGTGGGCGTGTCGCGCTGGAGGTGGTGGCCCGATCGGCGCGGCCGGGCCACGCGCGGCTCTCCTTTGTCGTGTCGGATACCGGCATCGGCATCGCCCCCGAGGCCATGGCCGACCTGTTCCAGCCCTTCACCCAGGTGGACGCCTCGGTGTCGCGGCGCCATGGCGGCGCCGGCCTGGGACTGGCCATCGCCCAGCGGCTGGTGGAGGGCATGGGCGGCACCATCGCCGTGGCCTCTCAGCCCGGCATCGGCAGCACCTTCACCGTCACCCTGGATTTCGCCGTCGCCGAAGCCATCGGCTCCTCCGCCGAAGCGGGTGGCGAGGGCGTGGCCGTGCCGCCCCTGTCGGTGCTGATGGTGGAGGACGAGGAGGTCAACCGTCAGGTGTTGGCCGGCCTGCTGCTCCGCTCGGGGCATCGGGTGGTGGCGGCCAAGTCCGGGCCCGAGGCCATCGCCGCCGTGGCGGCGGGGGATTTCGACGTCGCCCTGGTGGATATCCGCCTGCCCGGCATGGACGGTTTCGAGGTCACCCGCCGTATCCGCGCCCTGGCCGCCGAACGGGGCCGGCAATTACCGGTGCTGGCGGTCACCGCCAATTTGATGAGCGAGGACCGCGCCGCCTGCGCCGCCGCCGGCATGCTGGACGTGGTGGCCAAGCCCATCGATCCCCACCGCCTCGACCAGGCCCTGGCCGCCGCCCTGGAGGGCCGCGCCCTGCCGGCGGTGGAACGGGGCGGCCATGACGGCGCCGTGCTCAACCTGCCGCTGCTGGAGGAATTGGCCGAGGCCCTGGGAATGGCCGAACTGGAACGCCTCGCCCTGGTGGCCGAGGCGGCCCTGGAGGCCGGGCTGCACCGCCTGCGCCGCGCCCGGGAGGAACACGATTCCGAGGAGATGGCCGAGGCCGCCCACCGTCTGGCCGGCAGCGCCGGTTCCAACGGCATGGCGGCGACTCGAAGCCTCGCCAAGGCCTTGGAGGGGGCTGCGCGGGAGGGCGATTGGCAGGCAGTCACGGGGCTGGCGTCGAAATTGGAGCGGGCGTGTCCCGAGGGGCTGGCGGCGCTGAGGGCGTGGATCGCGGGTGGTTAGGAGCCTCAGACTCGCTGCTATCCCCGTGTCACTTTCGCCGTAAACCGATAGCCATGCCCCCGGCAGGTTTCGATCAGGCTCGGGGGACAGTTTCTTGCGCAGGCGGCTGATCAGGATGTCGATGCTGCGCGGGCCGGCTTCGGTTTCGGCCGATCCCACCGCATCCATCAACTGGTCGCGGCTCTGCATGCGGCCGGCGCGGCCGGCCAGCACCGACAGCAGGTCGAATTCCGCCGGAGTCAGCTCCAGGGGGCGTCCCAGGCTGTCGGCCACCACCCGCTCCACACCGTCCAGCGTCCAGCCGGCGAAGGCCAGGCGGTTGGGGTTGCCGCCGGTGGCGGGCGGCCCGCGCCGTTCCAGCACGTTCTTGATGCGGGCCAGCAGCTCTCGGGGGTAGACCGGCTTGGGCAGGTAGTCGTCGGCGCCGATCTCCAGCCCCAGGGCGCGGTCGTCGGGGGCGCCGCGCTCGGTCACCATGATGATGCCGGCCTGGGGGTGGCGGGCGCGCAAGTCCCGCGCCAGCGCCATGCCGTCGCCGTCGGGCAGGTTCACGTCCAGCAGGACCAGGTCCAGGCCGCCGTGCCGCAGCCACGACTTCAGGCCGGCCGCGTCCTCGGTCTCGTCCACCCGATAGCCCGCCTTGGCAAGACAGGCGGTGATGACCGCGCGCACCGCCGGATCGTCATCCACCACAAGGATATGCGTTCTGCTCGGCATGGTCTTCCGTCCAGGCTCACTGGAAAAATACCAGAAACAAGGCCCACGTATAGTCCGACCGGTCAACCCCGTCCTATCCGTGTGCCGGCTGCCGAAAAGGCATTGCTGGTCAAAGTCGTTTTGTAGTATATAGAAATAAATTAGAAACACTTTCATCGTTCATATGATTAAAAAATGTGCATACCGTAGATATCGCCTGAAGTGTAATGGATTGGCTGATTATTTGGTGTTTCATGTATGTTGTGATGGTACCGATGCGGCCGATTTTGATTGGGTGATTAATTTTTAATCGCCATATGATTATTTGATTGCCGCCAGCTTGACGGATTTGTGCGTCAAAGTCGGTGGCTCAGCGTTAAAATCATTGAGTGTCAATGGCTTGTGTCGGTTGGCCCGGCCCTTGCCTATGTTCCCCGCATCGTCAACGTCTCGCACGGGGGACACCCAATGAAACTCATCCGGGCTCTTGGCGCCGGCCTGCTGGCCGCCGCTTCCTTCCTGCCCTTCGCCACGGCACAGGCTGCCGACGACACCATCAAGGTGGGCGTGCTGCATTCGCTGTCGGGCACCATGGCGATTTCCGAAACCACCCTGAAGGACACCGTCCTGATGATGGTGGAGGACATCAACAAGAAGGGTGGCCTGCTCGGCAAGAAGGTCGAGGCGGTGGTGGTCGACCCCGCCTCCAACTGGCCGCTGTTCGCCGAGAAGGCGCGCGAACTGCTGGAGAAGGAGAAGGTGGCCGCGGTGTTCGGCTGTTGGACCTCGGTGTCGCGCAAGTCGGTGCTGCCGGTGTTCGAGCAGCTCAACGGCCTGCTGTTCTATCCGGTCCAGTACGAGGGCGAGGAAAGCTCGCGCAACGTCTTCTACACCGGCGCCGCGCCCAATCAGCAGGCCATCCCGGCGGTGGACTACCTGATGAGCAAGGACGGCGGCGAGGTCAAGCGCTGGGTGCTGGCCGGCACCGATTACGTCTATCCGCGCACCACCAACAAGATCCTTGAGGCCTATCTCAAGAGCAAGGGCGTGAAGCAGGAAGACATCCTGGTCAACTACACGCCGTTCGGCCATTCCGACTGGCAGACCATCGTCGCCGACATCAAGAAGTTCGCCTCGGCCGGCAAGAAGACCGCCGTCGTCTCCACCATCAACGGCGATGCCAACGTGCCGTTCTACAAGGAGCTGGCCAACCAGGGCATCAAGGCCGATCAGATCCCCGTCGTCGCCTTCTCGGTGGGCGAGGAGGAACTGGCCGGCATCGACACCAGGAACCTGGTGGGCCACCTGGCCGCCTGGAACTACTTCCAGTCGGTGAAGACGCCCGAGAACGACGCCTTCATCAAGCAGTGGCAGGCCTTCATCAAGAACCCCAAGCGCGTCACCAACGACCCCATGGAAGCCACCTATATCGGCTTCAAGATGTGGACCCAGGCGGTCCAGCAGGCCGGCACCACTAACGTGGACGCGGTGCGCCAGGCCATGTACGGCCAGAAGGTCAAGAACCTGACCGGCGGCATCGCGGTGATGAACACCAACCATCACCTGTCCAAGCCGGTGTTCATCGGCGAGATCCAGGCCGACGGCCAGCTCCAGACCGTGTGGAAGACCAAGGACGTCATCAAGGCCGACGCCTGGAGCCCCTACATCCCCGAAAGCGCCAAGCTGAAGGCCGACTGGAGCTATCCATGGGTCTGCGGCAACTGCGCGGAAGCCAAGTTCAAGATGTAGGACCGTTCCCCTCTCTCGTCATTCCTGCGCGAGCGGGAAGCCATGGCCGGTGCACCACCATGGACCCCCGCTTTCGCGGGGGTGACGGAGAGGGGCTACGCCGTTCGGGAGTTTGCCCGTGAAAGCTTTGACCTTCCTCCTTGCCCTGCTGGCCTGTCTGGCCGGTTCGCCCGCCTTCGCCGATGATTACGCCGACGCCGTGCGCGGGCTGAACGCCGACAGCTTCGCCGGCAAGATCGACGCCGCCGAGAAGCTGGCCGCCCTGGGCGACGGCCGCGCCGCTTTGGTGCTGGAGGCCATGGCCGACGGCCGCCTGTATGCCGACGCCGATGGCGCCATCCTGGTGGAGAAGGACGGCGCCTATGTGGATGCGGTCACCCTGGAGCCTGCGGCTGGCGGTGGCGCCTCCGCCATTACCGTCAACAACCGCCTGCGTGGCGCATTACGGGCCGCCGCTGCCCGGCTGGGGCTGTTCAGCCCCGACGCGGCGCAGCGCCTGCGCGCCGCCCAGTCGGTGCTGGCCTCGCCCGATTCCTCCGCCGCCGAGATGGTGCGCAAGGCCTTGGCCGGCGAAGGCGATCCGCAGATCAAGGCGCTGCTGACCCTGGCGGTGGCCCATCTCGATCTGTCCGATGCCGATCCCGCCCGGCGCAAGGCGGCCGTTGCCGCCCTGGCCGATTCCTCGGACCCGCAGGTGCGCGGCGAACTGCAGCGACTGGTGGAACGCGAGGCCGACCCGCAGGTCAGGGCCGCCGCCGAGAAGGCGGTTTCCGCCATCGATTTCCGCCTGCGGCTGGTCAATGTGGGCGCCAACATCTTCCAGGGCTTCAGCCTGGGCAGCGTGCTGCTGCTGGCCGCCATCGGCCTAGCCGTTACCTTCGGCGTCATGGGCGTCATCAACATGGCCCATGGCGAGATGATCATGCTGGGCGCCTATACCGCCTTCGTGGTGCAGGAGCTGTTCCGCGCCTTCCTGCCCGCCTCGGTGGGTGGGCTCTATCTGCCGGTGGCGGTGCCGGTGGCCTTCGTCGTCACCTTCGCCGTCGGCGTGGCGCTGGAGCGCACCGTCATCCGCTTCCTCTACGGCCGCCCGCTGGAAACCATGCTGGCCACCTGGGGCATCTCGCTGATGCTGCAGCAACTGGTGCGCTCCATCTTCGGCGCCTCCAACCGCGAGGTCGCCAATCCCGCCTGGATGACCGGCGGCATCGACCTGATCGGCGGGTTCACCCTGACCTACAACCGCGTCGTCATCATCGGCTTCTGCCTGGCCGTGCTGGCCGCCCTGGCGGCGCTACTGCGCTGGTCGCGCTTCGGCCTGTTCATGCGCGCCGTCACCCAGAACCGATCCATGGCCTCGGCCATGGGCATCCCCACCGGCCGCGTCGATGCCGCCACCTTCGGCCTGGGTTCAGGCATCGCCGGCATGGCCGGGGTGGCGCTCAGCCAGATCGGCAATGTCAGCCCCAACCTGGGCCAGGGCTACATCGTCGATTCGTTCATGGTGGTGGTGTTCGGCGGCGTCGGCTCGCTGTGGGGCACCCTGGTGGGCGCCCTGTCGTTGGGCTTGGTCAACAAGGTGCTGGAACCCTATGCCGGGGCCATGCTGGGCAAGATCCTGGTGCTGGTCTTCATCATCCTGTTCATCCAGAAACGTCCGCGCGGGCTGTTCGCCCTCAAGGGCCGTTCGGTCGAGAGTTGAGGAGGCCCGCCATGCGATCCTTGCCCACCCGCTTTTTGTCCGCCCGCTTCCTCGCCACCCACGACCGCCGCCTGTGGCTGGGCCTGGGCGCCGGCGCCGTGCTCTTCCTGGTGGTGGTGCCGCTGCTCAACCTGGCGGTCCCGGCCGGCTCGCCCCTGCATCTGCCCAATTACATGGTCACCCTGCTGGGCAAGTATCTCTGCTACGCCATCCTGGCGCTCGCCATGGATCTGGTCTGGGGCTATTGCGGCGTGCTGTCGCTGGGCCACGGCGCCTTCTTCGCGCTCGGCGGCTACTGCATGGGCATGACCATGATGCGCGCCATCGGCACCCGCGGCGTCTACGGCAACGCCAATCTGCCCGACTTCATGGTGTTCCTGAACTGGCAGGAGCTGCCGTGGTACTGGCTGGGCTTCGACCAGTTCTGGTTCGCCGCCGTGATGGTGCTGCTGGTGCCCGGCGCCCTGGCCTTCGTCTTCGGCTGGCTGGCCTTCCGCTCGCGCATCACCGGCGTCTACCTCTCCATCATCACCCAGGCCATGACCTATGCCCTGATGCTGGCCTTCTTCCGCAACGAGATGGGCTTCGGCGGCAATAACGGCCTGACCGATTTCAAGGACATCCTGGGCTTCGATCTGGCCCGGCCGGCCACCAAGATGGGCCTGTATCTCGCCTCGGCGGTGGCGCTGGGGCTGGCTTTCCTGCTGGCCCGCTTCATCGTTGCCTCCAAGCTGGGCCGCGTCATGATGGCGGTGCGCGACGCCGAAAGCCGGGTGCGCTTCCTGGGCTATTCGCCGACGGGGGTGAAGCTGTTCGTCTTCACCCTGTCGGCCATGCTGGCCGGGGTGGCGGGCGCCCTGTACGTGCCGCAGGTGGGCATCATCAACCCGTCGGAATTCTCGCCGGCCAATTCCATCGAGATCGCCATCTGGGTGGCGGTGGGCGGGCGCGGCACGCTGGTGGGGGCCATTCTGGGGGCCTTCGCCGTCAACGGCGCCAAGACCTGGCTGACCGGGGCGGCGCCGGAATTGTGGCTGTTCGCCTTGGGCGCCCTGTTCATTGCGGTGACGCTGGGCATGCCCAAGGGGTTGGTGGGGTTGTGGGCGCAGGCCCGCGCCCGGCTGGCCAAGCGTCCGGTGAAGGAGGCCAAGCATGCTTGACGACGCCCTGCCCATGGACGAGCCGGGCGGCCCCGGCGTCCCCGCCGCCGGCTCGGTGCTTTACCTGGACGGGGTGACCGTCAGCTTCGACGGGTTCCGCGCCCTCAACGACCTGTCGCTGGTCATCGCCCCGGGCGAGCTGCGCACCATCATCGGTCCCAATGGCGCCGGCAAGACCACCATGATGGACGTGATCACCGGCAAGACCCGGCCCGATGCCGGCGACGTGCTGTTCGACCAGCGGATCGACCTGACCAGGCTGGACGAATCGGCCATCGCCAACCTGGGCATCGGCCGCAAGTTCCAGAAGCCCACGGTGTTCGAGTACCTGACCGTGTTCGAGAACCTGGAACTGGCGCTGAAGACCGATCGCGGCACCTTCGCCACCTTGTTCTTCCGCCTGGGAGCCGGGCAGAAGGACCGTATCGGCGCGGTGATGGCCCGCGTCGGCCTGGCCGACAAGGCGGGGCAACTGGCCGGCGCGCTGTCGCACGGACAGAAGCAGTGGCTGGAGATCGGCATGCTGCTGATGCAGGACCAGCGCCTGCTGCTGCTGGACGAGCCGGTGGCCGGCATGACCGACGCCGAGACCGAGGCCACCGCCCAGTTGATCCTCGACCTTGCCCGCGACCGCTCGCGTTCGCTGGTGGTGGTGGAGCACGACATGGACTTCGTCCGCAACCTGGGCGCCAAGGTCACCGTGCTGCACGAGGGCTCGGTGCTGGCCGAGGGATCGCTGGACGCGGTCCAGAACAATCCCAAGGTCGTCGAAGTCTATCTGGGGCGGTGAAGCATGCTCAGCATTGACGGCATCAACCTCTATTACGGCGCCAGCCACGCGCTTCGCGGCGTGTCGCTGGCCGCCGCCCAGGGCCGCGTCACCTGCGTGCTGGGCCGCAACGGCGTCGGCAAGACCAGCCTGATGCGCGCCATCATGGGCCTGCAGCCGGTGAAGGACGGCCGGGTCAGTTGGGAGGGCTCGGACATCACCAAACTCTCCGCCCACGAGCGCGCCCGCCGGGGCATCGGCTTCGTGCCCCAGGGCCGCGAGATCTTCGCCCGCTTGACCGTGCGCGAGAACCTGGAGACCGGCTTCGCCCCGCTGCCGCGCGGCAGGCGCAGCGTCCCCGACGAGGTCTTCGAGCTGTTTCCGGTGCTGAAGACCATGCTGAACCGGCGCGGCGGCGACCTGTCGGGCGGCCAGCAGCAGCAGCTCGCCATCGCCCGCGCCCTGGTCACCCGGCCGCGCCTGTTGATCCTGGACGAGCCCACCGAGGGCATCCAGCCCTCCATCATCAAGGACATCGGCCGTGTCATCCGCCTGCTCGCCGACGGCAAGCTGGCGGAATGGGGCGCCATGGCCGTGGTGCTGGTGGAGCAGTACTTTGACTTCGCCAAGGAACTGGCCGACGATTTCGCCGTCATGGACCGCGGCGAGGTGGTGCTGTCCGGCGCCGCCGCCACCATGGTGGAGGACGATGTTCGACGCTACCTCACCGTCTGAGCCGCCGCTTACCCGCATGCACGGCCGTGCCGAGATCTCCTTTGCCGGCGGCCGGCTGGCGCGCCTGTATCAGCGGGCACCCTTGCGCGTGCTGTTTCCCGACCCACCGCCGGGCGAGCCGCCCCAGGCCGCCCTGGTCACGACCTCCGGCGGGCTGACCGGGGGCGACCGGCAGGACATCGCCGTCGCGGTAGGGGAGGGGACACGGGCCAGCGTGGTCGCCAGTGCCGCCGAAAAGATCTACCGCTCGACCGGTGCCGACGCGGCGGTGGAGGTGTCGCTGGCGGCCGGGCCGGGGGCGTGGCTGGAATTCCTGCCGCAGGAAACCATCCTGTTCGACGGGGCGCGCCTGCGCCGCCGCACCACCGTGGACTTGGCCGCCACCGCCGAGGTGTTGGCCGGCGAGATGCTGGTGTTTGGCCGCACGGCGCGGGGCGAGCGCTTCACCCACGGCCTCGCCCGCGACGAATGGCGCATCCGCCGCGACGGCCGGCTGGTCTGGGCCGACGCCCTGCATATGGCCGACCCGGCGGTGCTGGCCGCGCGGGCCGGCTTCGGCGGCGCGGTCGCGTGCGCCACGCTGATCCTGGCGGCGCCCGATCCGGCCGTCTGGCGCGACCGTGTGCGCGACCTGCTGGCCGGCTATGGCGGCCGCGCCGGCGCGACGGTGGTGAACGGCATGCTGGTGGCGCGCTGGCTGGACGAGGATGCGCAGGCTTTGCGCAACAATTTCGGTGCCGTGTGGTCGGCGCTGCGGGGCGGTGCCATGCCCCGGCTTTGGCACATCTGACGGAGGCGGGCATGAACCTGAGCCCCAGGGAAAAGGACAAGTTGCTGGTCGCCATGGCGGCCATGGTGGCGCGGCGGCGCCTGGAACGCGGGGTGAAGCTCAATTACCCGGAAGCGGTGGCGCTGATCACAGACTTCGTGGTCGAGGGCGCCCGCGACGGCCGTTCGGTGGCCGAGCTGATGGCCGAGGGCGCCGAGGTGCTGACCCGCGCCCAGGTCATGGACGGTATCGCCGAAATGATCCACGAGATCCAGGTGGAAGCCACCTTTCCCGACGGCACCAAGCTGGTGACCGTCCACAATCCCATTCGCTGACGGGGGCCGCCATGATTCCAGGGGAAGTCATCACCCAGGCGGGCGAGGTCGAATTGAACGCCGGCCGTCCCACCCTGACGCTGGAGGTGGCCAATACCGGCGACCGCCCGATCCAGGTGGGCAGCCACTATCATTTCTTCGAAACCAACAGGGCGCTGTCCTTCGATCGCGGGAAGGCGCGGGGCTACCGCCTGGACATTCCCGCCGGCACCGCCATCCGTTTCGAGCCCGGCCAGACCCGCACGGTGGCCCTGGTGGCCTTTGCCGGTGGGCGCGAGGCGTGGGGCTTCAACGGTCTGGTCAACGGCACGCTGGGGGGCTGAGGCGATGGCACACAGGATCGAGCGCAAGGCCTATGCCGCCATGTTCGGCCCGACGGTGGGCGACAAGGTGCGCCTGGGCGACACCAACCTGCTGATCGAGGTGGAGCGGGATTTCACCACCTATGGCGAGGAGGTGAAGTTCGGCGGCGGCAAGGTCATCCGCGATGGCATGGGCCAGTCGCAGCTGTCGCGTGCCGAAGGGGCGGTGGACACCGTCATCACCAACGCCCTGATCCTGGACCATTGGGGCGTGGTCAAGGCCGATATCGGCCTGAGGGACGGGCTGATCGCCGCCATCGGCAAGGCCGGCAACCCGGATATCCAGCCCGGCGTGGACATCGTCATCGGCCCCGGCACCGAGGTGATCGCGGGCGAGGGGCGCATCGTCACCGCCGGCGGCATCGATCCCCACATCCACTTCATCTGCCCGCAGCAGGCCGAGGATGCGCTCTATTCCGGCGTCACCACGCTGTTGGGCGGTGGTACCGGCCCAGCCGAGGGCACCAACGCCACCACCTGCACCCCCGGCCCCTGGCACCTGGGCCGCATGCTGCAGGCGGCGGAAGGATTGTCGGTGAATCTGGGTTTCTTCGGCAAGGGCAACGCCACCCGGCCGGCGGCGCTGGAGGAGATGATCCGCGGCGGCGCCTGCGGCCTGAAGCTGCACGAGGACTGGGGCACCACCCCGGCCGCCATCGATGCCTGCCTGTCGGTGGCGGAGCGCTTCGACGTGCAGGTGGCCATCCACACCGACACCCTGAACAGATCGGGCTTCGTCGAAGATACCGTGGCCGCCTTCCAGGGCCGCACCATCCATGCCTTCCACACCGAGGGCGCGGGCGGCGGCCATGCCCCCGACATCATCAAGCTGTGCGGTGTCGCCAACGTGCTGCCGTCGTCCACCAACCCTACCCGGCCCTTCACGGTCAACACGGTGGATGAGCATCTGGACATGCTGATGGTCTGCCATCATCTCGACCCGCGCATCGCCGAGGACGTGGCCTTCGCCGAAAGCCGCATCCGCCGTGAGACCATCGCCGCCGAGGACATCCTGCACGACCTCGGCGCCATGAGCATGATGAGCTCGGACAGCCAGGCCATGGGCCGCATCGGTGAGGTGATCACGCGCACCTGGCAGACCGCCCACAAGATGAAGGCGCAACGCGGTTCCCTGCCGGGTGAGCACGGCAACGACAACGCCCGGGCCAAGCGCTACATCGCCAAATACACCATCAATCCGGCCATCACCCACGGCATCGGCACCCATGTGGGGTCGGTGGAGGTGGGCAAGCTGGCCGATCTGGTCATCTGGAAACCCGCCTTCTTCGGCGTGAAACCCGATCTGGTGCTGAAATGCGGGACCATCGCCGCCGCCCTGATGGGCGACCCCAACGCCTCGATCCCGACTCCGCAGCCGGTGCATTACCGTCCCATGTTCGGCGGGTTCGGGCGCGCGCTTCAGGCGTCTTCGGTCACCTTCGTCTCGCAGGCCGGGCTGGAGGCCGACCTGGGCCGCCGGCTGGGGCTTTCCCGCCGCCTGCTGGCGGTGTCGGGCACCCGTGGCCTGACCAAGGCGGCCATGGTCCACAACCATGCCTGTCCACACATCGAGGTGGACGCGGAAACCTATGAGGTGCGGGCCGACGGCCAATTGCTGGCCTGCGAGCCGGCGGCGGAACTGCCGCTGGCGCAACGCTATTTCCTGTTCTGAAGGGGAGGGAGGATATGACCATGCGTCGTGCCGCCTCCATCCGTCCCGCCGCCCAGGTGGATCCGTCAGAGGCCTTCGGCACGGTCACCCTGACCGCCCACGACCGTCACCGCCGCCGCATCCGCATGGTGGATGATGGCGGTGCCGAGTTCCTGCTGGACCTGCCCAACGCCGCCTATCTGCGCGACGGCGATGGGCTGGTGCTGGATGGGGGCGGCCTCATCCTGGTCAGGGCGGCGGCCGAGGAGGTGGCCGATATCCACGCCAGGACGCCGGAACTGGCCGTCCGCATCGCCTGGCACGTGGGCAACCGGCACGTGCCGGTGCAGGTGTTGCCCGATGGGGCCTTGCGGCTGCAGGACGATCCGGTGCTGCTCGCCATGCTGGAGGGGCTGGGCGCCCGGATCGTGCGCCACAGCGGGCCTTTCCAGCCTGAACCCGGCGCCTATGATCCCCACGGTCTGTTGTCGGCCCCCGAACCGCTGGTGAGGCGGGCATGAGCATGCCGGCCCCCGCGCTGCTGCGCCTGATGGCGTGGCTGTCGCCCTCGTTCCCGGTGGGCGCGTTCAGCTATTCCCACGGGCTGGAACATGCGGTGGAGGTGGGGTTGGTGGGCGACCTCGCCACCACGGTGGACTGGGTGCGCACCCTGCTGCTGCACGGCAGCGGCCGGGTGGATGCCGACCTGTTCCTGGCCGCCTATGACGCTTCTTCCGGCGACGCCCTGGACGAAGTGGTGGAGCTGGCCGATGCCTGGCGCGGCACCCGGGAACTGGCGCTGGAATCCGCCGCCCAGGGGCAGGCCTTCGTGCTGGCGGTGGCCTCGGCCTGGCCTGATCCGTGGTGGGCGGAATGGCAGGCACGCTTGAAGGCCGCCCGCCGCCAGCCCGCCTATGCCGTCGCCGTGGCGGTGGCCGCCGTCCGCGCCGGCATCCCCGCCGCCGACGCCCTGGCCGCCTTTCTGCACGCCTTCGCCGCCAATCTGGTGTCGGCGGCGGTGCGGCTGGTGCCGCTGGGTCAGTCGGACGGCCAGCGCGCCATCGCGGCGCTGGAGCCGGTGGTGCTGCAAGCGGTGGAAGCCGCCCTGGCGCGCCCCGCCGGCGACCGGGGCGCCGCCACCCCCATGCTGGACTGGTGCAGCATGTCCCACGAAACCCAATACACGAGGTTGTTCAGATCATGACCGCATTCCGCGTCGGCATCGGCGGGCCGGTGGGCTCGGGCAAGACCGCGTTGATGGATGCCCTGTGCAAGCGCCTGCGCCAGGATTACGACATCGCCGCCATCACCAACGACATCTACACCCGCGAGGATGCCGAATTCCTCACCCGGTCGGGCGCCCTGGCGCCGGAGCGCATCATGGGGGTGGAGACGGGCGGCTGCCCGCACACCGCCATTCGCGAGGACGCCTCGGCCAACCTGGCGGCGGTGGCCGAGATGCAGGACTGCTTTCCCGGCTTGCAGCTGATCCTGGTGGAATCGGGCGGCGACAATTTGTCGGCCACTTTCTCGCCGGAACTGGTGGACGCGACCATTTACGTCATCGACGTGGCGGCGGGTGAGAAGATCCCGCGCAAGGGAGGCCCCGGCATCACCCGCTCGGACCTGTTGGTGATCAACAAGATCGACTTGGCGCCGCTGGTGGGCGCCAGCCTGGAGGTGATGGAGCGTGACGCCGCCCGCATGCGCGGGCCCCGGCCCTTCCTGTTCTCCAACCTGAAGACCGGCCAGGGACTGGACGGGATCGCCGGCTTCATCCTCAAGGCCGGCGGGTTGCTGTAGCTTCCTGGCGGGCCGCCACCAGGCGCTCGGCCACCTCGACGAAGCCGGAACCGCCCGGGCCCCGGGTGATCCAGCGCGGCCAGTGGGTCAGCGGATGCTGGACCACCGTGGAAACGCCCACCGTATGGGGCAGGGCGGCGAACATGGGCTGGTCGTTCTCGGAATCGCCCACATACAGGATGTACGGTCGCTGCCCGGCGAAGTCCTGGCCATAGGCCTCCGCCAGCAGCCGCTGGGATGCCGCCAGCTTGTCCCATGGGCCGGGCCAGGCCAGCAGCCAGAGTGAATTGACGGTGCCGCGCGCGCCCAGGCCAGCCAGCTCGGCCAGCACGGCGGCGTTGGCTTCCGGTTCGGACAACCGGCGGAAGGCCAGGCAGCTTTCGCGGTAGGGCTGGTCCTCCGCCGGTTCCAGTCGAGGGAAACGGCGATGCAATTGCGAACGCAAGGCGCTCAGGTCGGGGGCGGCCTCGGAATGGAAGCGCCGCCGCACTGCGCCGCCCTCGCGGATGAAGCACACCCCGCCGTTTTCGGCGATGACCGCGTCCACCGGCCACAGCGACGCCATCAGCGACCCCCAGCCGGCCGAGGCGGCGGTGGCGGGAATGATCCGCACGCCGGCATGCCGCAGGCGGTCCAGCGCGTCCAGCACAGCGCCCGACAGTTGCCCCTGATGGGTGATGGTGTCGTCCACGTCGGTGATGACCGTGTGGATGGCCGCCAGGGTGGCGGCAGGCGCCTCGTCCCACGGAACGATGGCCGGCGGCGAAAAATCCTTCACGTGTTTCCCCCCTTTTGGATTTGGGCCGTGGAGGCGTGCTCCGTGCCGGCTGCGCGCCCCAGCAGGCGGGCGGCAAGCGCCTCCACCTGCGGGCGGATATGCGGGACCGAGGTGGTCTCCATGGCGGTGCCCCGGCGCAGCGGCCCCAGGGCGAACAGGTTGGGGACGGGCCGGCCGTCTTCGCCGCGCACGGTGCCGTCCGCTTCCACGTCCACCCCCAGGCCCGACCCATGGGGACGAGTCAATCCGGCCGCCGCCAGGGTGGCGATCAGGCCGGGGACGCGGAAGGGTGAAGCCGGAGGGGTACAGTTGATCGCCCAGCGGAAGCGCTGCTGGCGGGTGGCGGCTGCCCCGCGCGGCTTCAGCGTCGCCTCGATGCCGTCGCGGTCGAGCCGCAGCGACAGCACGCGCAGGGGTTCCACCGCCAAGGTGTGGGCGGCCATGCGGCGCAGCAGCAGTTCGGCGGATTGGGCCGGCATGCGGTGGCGGTGCACTTCCCAGAATGGTCTGAGATGGCGCAGAAAACGGTCCTGTTCGGCCGGAGCGAAGGCGCGCCACAACTCGTCCACCACTGGCCGCAGGCCGTCCATGGCGCCGCGCCACTCCGCCTGGCCGCTGGCGACGGCGCGGCGGAAAGTGCGCAGGCAATGAACGACGCCACGCCGGGCGTCGCTCTCGCCCAACGGCGGCGGCGCGGGTTCGGTGGCGGCGTGCACCCGGGGCAGCAGGCCATGGCGGGATGCCGCCAGCACCTCGCCGCGATGGCCGGCGCTTTCCAGGCTGAAGATGAGGTCCAGCATGGACAGGCCGGTGCCGATCACCAGGATGCTGTCCTCGCGCCCGATCCGGTCCAGGGCGCCGCCGGCCCATGGATCGGCGACGAGACGATGGCTCTCGCCCTCGATCGCGAAGGGCAGGGCAGGGGGCGCCAAGCCGGTGGCCAGCACCATCTGGTGGGCATGGATGGCGGTGCCGGACTGGAAGTCCAGGCGGAAGCCCTGATGGATTGGCGTCGCCGCGACCACGCGTTCGGCATGGCGGACCAGCAGCGGGCCGCCGGAATTGCGCGCTTGCAGCGCCGCTCTCTCCAGGCGGGCGCGAACGTAGTGGCCGAACAGCCGGCGCGGCAGGAAGGTGGTCGGGGTGGCCGCCGCCGTTTCCGGCCAGCCCAGGCGGGGGCCGTGGTGCCGCGCCCAATCCAGAAAGTCGTGGGGGCGTTCGGTCCACAATGTCATGCGCTGGGCCGGCACGTTGAGCAGGTGCATGGGGCCGGCGTCGCCATAGGCGATCCCTTCGCCCAGCCGGGGGCGAGGTTCCGCCAGATGGATGGTCAGGCCGGGACCGCCGGCTTCCAGCAGGTACAGGGCCAATGCGGTCCCCGAAAAGCCGCCGCCGGCGATGGCGACGGAGTGTTTCGGCAGTGTCATGGTTGACACCCCTCGATAGATGACTGCCTACTAGACTGTAGAAGCAAGGGCGGGGGCCGTCCACCGCGCAATATGGGCGGGCTGCGGGGGGCCGCACCAAAAAAAAAAGACCGGACGAAGGATCTCGTCCGGTCCGGCAAGGTGTGGCTCGCAGAGGGAGACTTCTCGGTCCCGGGGCACGTCAGGGGACCGGAAGCGCCGGGGAGCCGGCCGGCGACAAGGGGGTCAGCGGGTGGGAACGGGCTTCTCGCCGCTGTAGTCGTAGAAGCCGCGGCCGGTCTTGCGGCCGAGCCAGCCGGCCTCGACGTACTTCACCAGCAGCGGGCAGGGGCGGTACTTGGAATCGGCCAAGCCGTCGTGCAGCACGTGCATGATCGCCAGGCAGGTGTCCAGGCCGATGAAGTCGGCCAGCTCCAGCGGACCCATGGGGTGGTTGGCGCCCAGCTTCATGGCGGTGTCGATGGACTCCACCGAGCCGACGCCCTCGTACAGGGTGTAGACCGCCTCGTTGATCATGGGCAGCAGGATGCGGTTGACGATGAAGGCGGGGAAGTCTTCCGACGACACCGGGTTCTTGCCCAGCTTGACCACCATCTCGCGCACCACCGAGAAGGTCTCCTCGGCGGTGGCGATGCCGCGGATCAGCTCGACCAGCTGCATCACCGGCACCGGGTTCATGAAGTGCATGCCCATGAACTTGGTCGGGCGGTCGGTGGAGGCGCCCAGGCGGGTGATGGAGATGGACGAGGTGTTCGACGCGATGAAGGCTTCGGGCTTCAGCACCGGACACAGGGCGGCGAAGATCTTGCGCTTGATCCCCTCGTCCTCGGTGGCCGCCTCGATCACCAGGTCGCTGGCGCCGAAATCGGCGTACTGGGTGGTCGGCTTGATGCGGGCCAGGGTCTCGGCCTTGAAGGCCTCGGTGATCTTGCCCTTGGACAGCTGGCGGGTAAGGTTCTTGTCGATGGTGGAGAGACCCTTCTTCAAGGCCTCTTCCGACAGGTCCAGCAGGACCACGTCGAAGCCCGACGCGGCACAGACATGGGCGATACCGTTGCCCATCTGACCGGCGCCGATGACACCGATTTTCTGGATAGCAGCCATTTGATGCTCCCAAAGGGGTTAAGGTCCTAGTCCAGTTGCGCCGCCAGTTCCGGCAGCGCCTTGAACAGGTCGCCGACGAGTCCGTAATCGGCGACCTGGAAGATGGGGGCGTCCTCGTCCTTGTTGATGGCGACGATGACCTTGGAGTCCTTCATGCCGGCGAGGTGCTGGATGGCGCCGGAGATGCCGACGGCGATGTAGAGGTCGGGGGCGACGATCTTGCCGGTCTGGCCGACCTGCAGGTCGTTGGGCACGAAGCCGGCGTCCACGGCGGCGCGGCTGGCGCCGATGGCCGCCGCCAGCTTGTCGGCAATGGGCTCCAGCAGGCGGAAATTGTCGCCCGACTGCATGCCGCGGCCGCCCGAGATGACGACGCGGGCGCTGGTCAGCTCGGGGCGTTCCGACAGCGCCAGTTCCTGGCCGACGAAGCGGGCGCCGGGAATGGCCGCCACCGGCGCCACCGGGACGATCTCGGCCGCGCCGCCGGCGGCGGGGGCGGCGTCGAAGGCGGTGGCGCGCACGGTGATCACCTTGAGCGCGTCGGCGGAGCGCACCGTGGCCAGGGCGTTGCCGGCATAGATGGGGCGCACGAAGGTGTCGGCGGCGACCACCGCGGTGATCTCGGAGATCTGCTGCACGTCCAGCATGGCGGCCACGCGCGGCGCCACGTTCTTGCCGGTGGTGGTGGCGGGGGCCAGCACGGCGGCGTATTCCCGCGCCAGCGCGGCCAGCAGCGGCGCCAGCGCCTCGGCCAGCGGGTGGGCGTAGGCCGCGTCGTCGGCCACCAGCACCTTGGCGAGGCCGGCCACCTGGGCGGCCGCCCGGGCGACCGCCTGCACGCCCTCGCCCGCCACCAGCAGGTGGACGGGGCCGCCCAGCCTGGCGGCGGCGGTGATGGTGTTCAGCGTGGCCGGCTTCAGCGCGCGGCCGTCGTGTTCGGCGAGAACGAGACTGGTCATATTTCCTCCGTGCATTCCTCGTCCCTCTCCTCGTCACCCCCGCGAAGGCGGGGGTCCATGGAGCCGCCTGGTGCGGCGCCGGACATGGATTCCCGCCTTCGCGGGGATGACGGAAAGTGGGGGGTCAGATCACCTTCGCTTCGGTCTTCAGCTTGTCCACCAGGGCGGCCACGTCGGCCACCCTGATGCCGGCCTTGCGCTTCGGCGGCTCCTCCACCTTCAGCGTCGCCAGGCGCGGCCGGATGTCCACTCCCAGTGCGGCCACCGGCACGATTTCCAGCGGCTTCTTCTTGGCCTTCATGATGTTGGGCAGCGAGGCGTAGCGCGGCTCGTTCAGGCGCAAATCGGTGGTCACCACCGCCGGCAGGGCCAGCGACACCGTCTCCAGCCCGCCGTCGATCTCGCGGGTGACCTCGGCGCGGCCGTCGGCGATCGCCACCTTCGAAGCGAACGTCCCCTGGGGCCAGCCCAGCAGCGCCGCCAGCATCTGGCCGGTCTGGCTGGCATCGTCGTCGATGGCCTGCTTGCCCAGGATCACCAGGCCGGGCTGCTCGCGCTCGGCCAGCACCTTGAGGATCTTGGCCACCGCCAGCGGCTGCACCTCGTCGTCCGTCTGCACCAGAACGGCGCGGTCGGCGCCCATGGCCAGCGCCGTGCGCAGGATCTCCTGGCACCCCGCCGGGCCGATGGACACCGCCACCACCTCGGCGACGATTCCGGCCTCCTTCAGCCGCACCGCCTCCTCCACCGCGATCTCGTCGAACGGGTTGGCCGAGTACTTCACGTTCGCCGTATCCACCCCACTCCCGTCCGGCTTCACCCGGATCTTCACGTTGTAGTCGATCACACGCTTGACCGCGACCAGCGCCTTCATGATGCGTTCCTTCCCGCGATGATGCCCTGGCCCTCCAGGTCCCGGATGGCTGCTTCGTCGAGGCCGAGCAGGTCGGCCAACAGGTCTTCGGTGTCGGCGCCAAGCTGTGGCGGGGCCCGATCATAGGCGACAGGGGTTTCCGAAAAGTGGATGGGATTGGCGACGACGCCGATTTCTCCCGCCGCCGGATGGGGCATGCGCGCCACCATGCCGCGATGGCGGATTTGCGGGTTGTCGAACACCTGGGCCAGGTTGTTGATGGGGCCGCAGGGCACGCCCGCCGCCTCCAGCGTTTCGATCCATGCCTGCGAGGGGCGCGAGGCCAGCACCGCCTTGAGCAGGGGGATCAGGGCTTCGCGGTTGCGCACCCGGCCGGCATTGGTGGCGAAGCGCGCGTCCTCGGCCAAAGCGTGGCAGCCGGCCACCGCGCAGAAGCGGGCGAACTGGCCGTCGTTGCCCACCGCCAGGATGACGTGGCCGTCAAGGGTGGGAAAGGCCTGGTAGGGGACGATGTTGGGGTGGGAATTGCCCAGCCGCTGCGGGATGACCCCGCCCACCAGGTAGTTGCTGGCCTGGTTGGCCAGCACAGCCACCTGCACGTCCAGCAGGGCCAGGTCGATGTGCTGGCCCTGGCCGGTGCGGTCGCGGTGCGCCAGCGCCGCCAGCACCGCCACCGAGGCGTACATGCCGGTGAAGATGTCGGTCAGCGCCACCCCCACCTTCATGGGCTCGCCGTCTGGCTCGCCGGTCAGGCTCATCAGTCCGCCCATGCCCTGGACCAGGAAGTCGTAGCCCGCCCGCTGGGCATAGGGCCCGTCCTGGCCGAAGCCGGTGATGGAGCAATAGACGATGTCGGGCTTGATCCGGCGCAGCGTGGCGTAGTCCAGCCCGTACTTGGCCAGCCCGCCGGCTTTGAAGTTTTCCAGCACCACGTCGCAGCGGGCGGCGAGGCGGTGGATCAGGTCGCGGCCCTCGGGCCGGGTGAAGTCCACCGCCAGCGAGCGCTTGCCCCGGTTGGTGGACAGGTAATAGGCGCTCTCGCCGGTATCCCGGCCGTCCCGGTCCTTCAGGAAGGGCGGCCCCCATTTGCGGGTGTCGTCGCCTTCCCCCGGCTTTTCGATCTTGATGATTTCGGCGCCCAGGTCGGCCAGCAGCTGGCTGGCCCAGGGGCCGGCCAGCACGCGGCTGAGGTCGAGCACGCGCAGATGCGAGAGCGCTCCGCCCATTTCCGCCCCCTCAGGAGAAAGCCTGGATGCCGGTCTGGGCGCGGCCGAGGATCAGGGCGTGGACGTCCTGGGTGCCCTCGTAGGTGTTCACCGTCTCCAGATTGACCATGTGGCGGATCACCTGGAACTCGTCGGCGATGCCGTTGCCGCCGTGCATGTCGCGCGCCATGCGGGCGATGTCCAGCGCCTTGATGCAGTTGTTGCGCTTGATCAGCGAAACCGTTTCCGGCGCCCAGCTGTCCTCGTCCATCATCCGGCCGACCCGCAGGGCCGCCTGCAGGGCCAGGGTGATCTCGGTCTGCATGCAGGCCAGCTTGAACTGGATCAGCTGGTTGGCGGCCAGCGGACGGCCGAATTGCTTGCGGTCCAGGGTGTACTGGCGCGCCGCGTGCCAGCAGAACTCGGCGGCGCCGACCACGCCCCAGGCGATGCCGTAGCGGGCCTTGTTGAGGCAGCCGAACGGGCCGCCCAGGCCAGAAGCGCCGGGCAGCAGGTTGGCCTCGGGCACGAAGGCCTCGTCCAGCACCACCTCGCCGGTGACCGAGGCGCGCAGGCTCAGCTTACCCTCGATCTTGGGGGTGGAGAAGCCCTTGGTGCCGCGCTCGACGATGAAGCCCTTGATCTTGCCCTCGTGGGCGTCGGACTTGGCCCAGACGATGGCGATGTCGGCGATGGGGCTGTTGGTGATCCACATCTTCTGGCCCGACAGCAGATAGCCGCCATCCACCTTGCGGGCGCGGGTGCGCATGCTGCCGGGGTCGGAGCCGGCGTCGGGCTCGGTCAGGCCGAAGCAGCCCACCAGTTCGCCGGTGGCCAGCTTGGGCAGCCAGGTCTTCTTCTGCTCTTCGCTGCCATAGGCGTAGATGGGGTGCATGACCAGCGACGACTGCACGCTCATGGCCGAGCGGTAGCCGGAATCCACCCGTTCCACTTCGCGCGCGATCAGGCCGTAGGCCACGTGGTTGACGCCGGGGCCGCCATACTGCTCGGGGATGGTGGGGCCCAGCAGGCCCAATTCGCCCATCTCCAGCATGATGTCGCGGTCGAACGATTCCTCGCGATAGCCCGCGATGACGCGCGGCTGCAGCTTGTCCTGGCAATAGGCGCGGGCGGAATCGCGGATCAGCCTTTCCTCTTCCGAGAGCTGCTGGTCGAGAAGGAAGGGGTCGTCCCATTGGAACATCTGCACGGCGCGTCTCCTCACGAAGGTTTCTTGCGGCCGGACGGCCGGAATGGGGGACAGCGTGCCGCAGGCGGGTCATCATTGGAAAAATATCTTCTGTATGCGATCCATAACGTTCCGTTATATCTTATGCGGTGCATGCAGCGCGCCGCCGAGGGGCTTCCGGGACATGATCGACATTCGCCGGCTCCGCTATTTCCTCAGCATCGTCGAGGAAGGCTCGCTATCGCGCGCCGCCGAGGTGCTGCACGTGGCGCAGCCGGCGCTCAGCCTGCACCTCAAGCGGCTGGAGGCGGAGTTCGGTTGCCAGCTGGTCCTCCGCACCACCCGCGGCGTGGTCCCCACCGAAAGTGGTCAGCGGCTGGCCCAGCGGGCCCAGGCCCTGCTGGCGGAGGTCGGCTCGCTGGCCGACGAGGTGCGTGGGCTGGAGGCGGTGCCGGCTGGCCCCGCGGTCATCGGCATCCCCACTTCGCTGGGGACGATCCTGACGGTGCCGCTGGTCAAGCAGGTGCGTGAGCGCTATCCCGACATCCGCCTGCGGGTGGTCGAGGCGCTGTCCGGGCACATGCAGGAATGGGTGCTGTCGGGCGAGGTGGATCTGGCGGTGGTGTTCGGCACCGACCCGCCGCCCGGCCTGGCCGCCGATTTCCTGGCGCGCGAGAGCCTGTGCCTGGTGGGGCCGCGCGACAGCGAGGTCACGCAGGGACGGAGCGAGATCGCCATGGACGAGGTGCTGGACCTGCCGCTGATCATGCCGTCGCGTCCCCACGGCGTGCGCGAGGAGGTGGAGCGGGCGGCCACCATCCGCCGCCGCCCGCCCAACGTGATTGTCGAGCCTGGACGCGCTTGACCAGATCAAGGCTCTGGTGGCCGACGGGGTAGGGTACACCATCCTGTCCCAGCGCTTCGCCCGCCACGGCGTCATCATCAACCGGCTGGCCACCATCCCGGTGGTGCGCCCGGCCATCGAGCGGACCATCTCGCTGGCCCACGCCTCCGACCGGCCGCTGTCGATCGCTGCCAAGGCGGTGCACGGCCTGCTGCTGGACCTGGTGGCCCGCCATACCCAGAACGGCCGTTGGGTGTGACCATGGCCGCCTTTCTCCGCCACCGCCTGCTGTCCTTTCTCCCTCCTGGCCGGGCGCGCAAATGGCTGTCGGTGGGGGTGGGCGTGCTGCTGGGCGTGGTGGTGGTGGTGGTGGCCTATGATTGGGCGCGGGTGGCCGCCATCAAGGAGGTCAAGACCCAGGGCAACCAGCGCCTGCGCCTCTACGCCGCCACCATCCGCTCGGCGGTGGACCGCTATTCCTATCTGCCCTCCATCCTGGCCATGGACCCGGAAATCCGGCGCATGCTGGTGAACCTGCAGCCCGAGGCGGTGTCGGCGGCCAACGTGCGGCTGGAAAAGATCAATCTGGCGGCCCAATCGGCCAATCTGTACGTCATGGCCCCCGACGGCATGACCATCGCCGCCAGCAACTGGAGCACCGTCGATACCTATGTGGGCAACAATTACGGTTTCCGCCCCTATTTCACCGATGCCCGCGACCATGGCGCCGGCAGCTTCTTCGGCGTCGGCCTGACCACCAAGCGGCCGGGCTATTTCATGGCCGCGCCCATCCGCGAGGGGACGGCCGCTTCCTCGGCGCCGCCGTGGTCAAGATCGACCTGGAAGGGCTGGAGCGGGAATGGGCGCTGGCCGGCGAGCGCGTGCTGGTCACCGACCAGAACGGCGTCGCCATCCTCACCAGCGTCGGCGAATGGCGCTATACCGTCGCACCCAGCATGGACGACGGCCTGACGGCGCGGCTTTCCCTGGTCCAGCGCTATGCCGAGCAGGGCATCCGCCAACTCAATCTGGCGGAGCCTGGGCAGCCTGGGCGCCGACACCCGGCTGGTGTCCATCGCCGGCAAGCGCTTCGTCACCCAGAGCCAGCCGGTGCCCGGCGAGGATTGGCGCATCCAGTACTTCACCGATTGGGACACGGTGCTGGTGACCGTGCGCAGCAAGGCGCTGATCGCCGGTTCGGCTTGGGCGGTGCTGCTGCTGCTGCTGCTCTACATCCGCCAGCGCCGCCTGGGCATCCGCGCCAGGGCCGAGGCCCAAGCGGCGGTCGAGGAAACCCTGCGCCATGCCCGCGACGAACTGGAGCGCACCGTGGCCGCCCGCACCGCTGCGCTGACCGCCGAGGTGGCCGAGCGCCAGAAGACCGAGCGTCATCTGCGCGAAACCCAGGACGAGCTCATCCATGCCGGCAAGATGGCGGCGCTCGGCCAGATGTCGGCCGCCATGGCGCACGAGATCAACCAGCCGCTGACGGCGCTGCGCACCTTCCTGTCCAGCACGCGGCTGTTCGTGGACAGGGACAACCGCGAGGCGGCCTCGGCCAATTTCGACATGATGAACGACTTGGCCGAGCGTATCGCCAAGATCACCCAGCATCTGAAGGTCTTCGCCCGCAAGAGCCCCATCAGCTTCCAGACGGTGGACCTGTCGCAATCGGTGGAGCGGTCGCTGCTGTTGCTGGACGGGCAGGTGCGCCTGGCCGGCGTCGAGGTCGCCAAACGGTTGGAACCGGTGCCGGTGGCCGGCGATCCGCTGCGGCTGGAGCAGGTCTTCGTCAACCTGTTCCGCAATGCCATCGACGCCATGCGGGCGGTGGAGGTCCGCCGGCTGGAGGTAGTGGTGGCCAGGGAAGGCGAATCCTGCGTCGCCCGCATCGCCGACACCGGCCCCGGCATCGACGCCGAGGTGATGGAACGGCTGTTCGAGCCCTTCTTCACCACCAAGGAGGTGGGCGAGGGGCTGGGCCTGGGCCTGTCGCTGTCCTACGGCATCATCCGCGACATGGGCGGCACCATCCATGCCGAGAGCCTGGCCCCCTCAGGGGCGGCGTTCGTCATCCGCCTGCCGCTGGCGGCGGCGAAAGAAGAGGAGGGATCCGGTGGCTGACAAGGGAATCGTGTTCTTCGTCGATGATGAGGAGCCCATGCGTCTGGCGGTGCAGCAATGGCTGACGCTGGCGGGCTATCAGGTCGTGGCGTGGTCCGGGCCCGACAAGGCGCTGCCGCAGATTTCCAAGGAATTCCCCGGCATCCTGGTGTCCGACGTGAAGATGCCGGGCCGCGACGGCCTGGACTTCCTGAAGCTGGCGCTGGAACGCGATCCCGACCTGCCGGTCATCCTGGTGACCGGCCATGGCGACGTGCCGCTGGCAGTCGAGGCCATGCGCCACGGCGCCTACGACTTCATCGAGAAGCCCTTCGTGCCCGAGCGGCTGGCGGAAAGCGTCGGCCGCGCCTGCGAGAAGCGGCGGCTGGTGATGGAGAACCGGCGGCTGCGCGCCTTTTCCCGCGCCGATCTGGAAACCCGCCTGATCGGCACTTCGGCGGCCATGGAGAAGGTGCGCTCGGACATCGTCGAGCCTGGCCAATACCAGCCTGAACGTGGTCATCCGGGGCGAGACCGGCTCGGGCAAGGAACTGGTGGCCCGCTGCCTGCACGACTTCAGCGCCCGCGCCGACAAGCCCTTCGTTGCCGTCAATTGCGCCGCCATCCCCGAAACCATGTTCGAAAGCGAGTTCTTCGGCCACGAGGCCGGCGCCTTCACCGGTTCGCTGCAGCGCCGCGCCGGCAAGTTCGAGCATGCCGACGGCGGCACCCTGTTCCTCGACGAGATCGAGAGCATGCCGCTGGCGCTCCAGGCCAAGGTGCTGCGCGCCTTGCAGGAGCAGTGCGTCGAGCCGCTGGGCAGCAACCGGGTGGTGCCCATCAACGTGCGCACGGTGACGGCGGCCAAGGCCGACCTGCTGAATGCCGCCAAGAGCGGGGCGTTCCGCGAGGACCTTTATTATCGCCTCAACGTGGCGGAAATCCGCCTGCCGCCCCTGCGCGAGCGCAAGGAGGACATCCCCCTGCTGTTCGAGAGCTTCGCCCGCCGCGCCGCCCTTGCCCATGGCCGCGAGCCGCGCCCCCTGGCCGAGCGGCACGTGCGCGACCTGCTGACCCACGACTGGCCCGGCAACGTGCGCGAGCTGCGCAACGCCGCCGAGCGTTTCGCCCTGGGACTGGGCCTGTCGCCCTCGGCGGCGGGCGAGGCGCTGCCCACGGCCTCGTTGCAGACACAGATGGCGGCTTACGAGAAGACGCTGATCGAGGCGGCCTTCGTCCAGGCCAAGGGCGACGTGGCCGAGGTCATGCGGATGCTCGACCTGCCGCGTCGGACCTTGAACGAGAAGATGGCCCGCTACGGCATCGACCGCCGCCGCTATGTGGGGCCGGGTGGGGCGTGATCGGCGGAAAATGGCCGATGCTTTGCCGGCATATCGGCGAAAATCCGCCGATGCCTGGCGCGCCGCTCCAGGGTTTCCGCCCCTTTGGCCGCTGGCATGGTCCTTGCTGTTATTCCCGGTAACGCGCCGAACAAGGGCGCCAGGGAACAGGGAGGACACATGACCGCAAGACCGCCGCAACCGGCGTAGTTCCTGTCCAGACAAGCTGAACAACAGCAACCCGCGCGCATGGGCGCGCGGCAACGGGCGAGCTTTGCCCGATAACGAACGGGGAGTGAAACCATGAAGATCCTGAAATCCGCGCTGATCGCCTCCATCGCCATGGTCGTGGCCGCCACCGCCTACGCCGACGATCTGGTGCGCCTGGGCAACCTGAAATTCGCCCATTACGGCGCCGTCTCGTACATGAAGGAACTAGGGCCTAAATACGGCCTGAAGATCGAGGAGCGGGTGTTCGCCAAGGGCCTGGACATCCAGCCCGCCATCATCGCCGGCGAGATCGATATCGGCGCCAGCGCGCTGGAGGCCGCCATCGCCGGCCGTGCCGGCGGCGCGGCCATCTATGCCGTGGCCGGCTTCGCCAAGGGCGGCGCCCGCATCGTCGCGCGCCCCGAGCCTGAACGTGAAGACCATGGCCGACCTCAAGGGCAAGAAAGTGGGCGTCACCCGCGGCGGCCCGCAGGAATTGCTGCTCATCGCCGAACTGAACCAGCACGGCCTGAGCTGGTCGGACAAGCCCGGCAAGGACGTGCAGATCGTCTACATGGTCTATCCCGATCTCAACCAGGCCATCGCCGGCGGCAATCTGGACGTGATCTCGCAGTCGGAGCCCTATGCCTCGCAACTGCTCAACAAGGGGCTGGCGACCGAGGTGATCAAGCCCTACGACACCCCCCTGGGCGAGCCCATGCGCGCCCTGGTCATGTCCGAGAAGTTCTACAAGGAAAAGCCGGACGTGGCCCTGCGCACCATGAAGGCCTTCGTCGAGGCGACCCGGCTGTTCATCGCCGATTCCAAGCTGGCCGAGAGCTACGTGCGCAACACCATGTTCAAGGGCCAGATCACCGAGCAGGATTTCCAGGACGCCATGAACAACGCGTCCTTCACCACCGACCTGTCGGTGGAGCAGGTGGACGTCACCACCCGCCTGATGCAGGAAACCGGCGTGGGCCGCATGCCGGCGCCCCCGGTGGCCGCCGAGTGGGTCAAGGTCGACCTGCTGGAGAAGGCCAAGGCGGCCCTGGGCAAGTGAGGTGACGCCATGACCCGCGAGAAACTCAAGAACATCGCTGCCGGCGCCGTGGTGCCGGTGGCGGCCGTGGCCGTCTGGCACATCCTGTCGGTCAGCGGTCTGGTCAATCACAACCTGCTGGCCGGCCCGTGGGAGGTGGTGGTGCGCTGGTGGCAGTATCTGCTGCCGGCCGAGCCCTACAACCCGGCCGAGGTCACCTGGCTGGGCTGGGCGCTGTCGGGCGAGCTGATCACCGATGCCGTCGCCAGCCTGTACCGGGTGCTCCTGGGCTTCTTCCTGGGGGCCATCCTGGCGCTGCCGCTCGGTATCCTGATGGGGGCGTCCGACCGGGTCTACCGGCTGGCCAACCCCACCATCCAGCTGCTGCGGCCCATTCCGCCCATCGCCTACATCCCGGTGGCCATCCTGTGGTTCGGTCTGGGCAACCCGCCGGCGGTCTTCCTGATCACCATCGGCGCCTTCTTCCCCATCCTGATGAACACCATTGCCGGGGTGCGCCACGTGGACGGCATCTACATCCGCGCCGCCCGCAACCTGGGCGCCAGCCCGTACACCATGTTCGTGCACGTCATGCTGCCGGCGGCCACGCCTTATATCCTGGCCGGCGCCCGCATCGGCATCGGTACCGCCTTCATCGTGGTGATCGTGGCCGAGATGATCGCCGTCAACAGCGGCCTGGGCTTCCGCATCCTGGAAGCCCGCGAGTACTTCTGGTCAGACAAGATCATCGCCGGGATGTTCTCCATCGGCCTGCTGGGCCTCGCCATCGACACCGGCATGAACAAGCTGAACGCCCGCCTGCTGCGCTGGCATCGCGGCCTGGACCATTGAGGGGGAGATGCCCATGAACGCGTTGCCTTCCACTATCGTCGCTGCGTCGCAGGACACCCTGCCGCAGATCGTCGTCGACAATGTCCACAAGCGCTTCGCCACCGCTGGCAACGAGGTGGTGGCGCTGAAGGACATCAACCTGTCCATCCAGCCCGGCGAGTTCGTCTGCCTGCTAGGGCCGTCGGGCTGCGGCAAGTCCACTCTGCTCAACGCCATCGCCGGCTTCTCGCCGCCCACCGAGGGAAGCATCGCGGTGGACGGCCAGCCGGTGCGCGCGCCGGGGCCGGAGCGGGGCATGGTGTTCCAGGAATACGCCCTGTTCCCGTGGATGACCGTAGCCAAGAACATCGCCTTCGGCCTGGAGATCAAGGGACTGCCCAAGGGCGAGATCGATCAGCGGGTGACCTCGCTGATGGAGAAGCTGCACCTGCACGAGTTCCGCGACCGCTATCCCAAGGACCTGTCGGGCGGCATGCGCCAGCGCGTCGCCATCGCCCGCATCCTGGCGCTGGATTCGCCCATCATGCTGATGGACGAACCGTTCGGCGCCCTCGACGCCCTGACCCGGCGCACGTTGCAGGACGAGCTGCTGCGCATCTGGGCCGAGTACCGCAAGACCATCGTCTTCGTCACCCATTCCATCGAGGAGTCCATCTACCTGGCCGACCGCATCGTGGTGCTGACCTACCGGCCGGGCACCATCAAGACCGACGTCCGCGTCACCCTGCCGCGTCCGCGCGACACCAGCCTGGCCGGCTTCAACGACCTGAAGCGCGACCTCGCCCAATTGGTCATGGAGGAGCAGCGCCGTTTCGCCGACGACGAGATCAAGCAGAGCACGGCGGATTGATCCGGGCACCGGCCGGGGCGTCCCGGCCGGTGGTCGCCCATTGACACAACCCATCAAGGCTATAGATTAACCGCTCTTTTGCGGGACAGAGAGCGGATGCCATGAATTTTCCCTGGATCGTGCCGGCGGCCGTGGCGCGCACGCTGATCGGCGATGGCGCGCTGGTGCTGGACGGCCGCAAGGACGAATTGCGCCAGCGGCAACCGCTGCCTGGTGCGGTGCCGCTGGCGTGGCACCGGCTGACCCATGCCGAGCTGCCCGACAAGGGACGCCTGCTCGACGACGACCGGCGCCTGGGTGAGATCCTTGGCGCCATCGGGGTGCGCGACGACGTGGCCGTGGTGGTGGTCGGCGATGCCCTGGACGGCGGCGGCGAGGACGGTCGGCTGGTGTGGGCCCTGCGCAGCCTGGGGCACGGCCGGGTGGCGTTCGTCGATGGCGGTATCCGCGCCCTGCTGACCGAGGGACCGCTTTCCATCCCGCCGCAGGCTCGTCCCGGCGCCTTCCAGGTGGCGCGCACCGATCGCTGGGAAGCCGGCCGCGACCAACTGCGCGCCGCCATCGGCACCGCCACGATCATCCTCGACACCCGCGAGGAGCGGGAATACCGCGGCGCCACGCCCTATGGCGAGACGCGCGGCGGCCATGTGCCCGGCGCGCGCCACCTGTGGTACCGCGACCTCCTCGACGCCGAGGGCAAGGTGTTGGCCGGGCAATCCCTGGCCGACCGCCTGGCCGGCCTGGGGATCGCTGCCGGCAGCGAGATCATCGCCTATTGCACCGGCGGCGTGCGGGCCGGCTTCGTCACCGCCGTGCTGACCCAGGCGGGCTATCGCGCGCGGAATTACGCCGGCTCCATGTGGCATTGGGCCGCGGGGGACGCACAATCGTTTCCGCTCGGCTAGAATAGGCCGCTTTCCCTGCAAGGACCCCGCCATGCCCCGCTTCGACACCCTCGGCCTGCATGCCGGGCAGCACCCCGATCCGGTCACCGGCTCGCGGGCGGTGCCCATCCACCAGACCACCTCCTTCGTCTTCCAGGATGCCGAGCACGCCGCCCAATTGTTCAACCTGGAGCGGGCCGGCCACATCTATTCCCGCATCTCCAATCCCACCGTGGCGGTATTGGAGGAACGGGTGGCGGCGCTGGAGGGCGGCGTGGGGGCGGTCTGCACCGCCTCGGGCCAGGCGGCGCTGACGCTGGCCATTACCACGCTGCTGGGGGCGGGGGCGCATATCGTCGCCTCGGCCTCGCTCTACGGCGGTTCCATCAACCTGCTAGCCCACACCCTGCCGCGTTTCGGCATCATCACCACCTTCGTGCCGCCGCGCGACCACGGCGCCTTGCGCGCCGCCATCCGCCCCGAGACCCGGCTGGTGATCGGCGAGACCATCGGCAATCCCGGCCTGGAGGTGCTGGACATCCCGGCGGTGGCGGCCATCGCCCACGAGGCCGGGCTGCCGCTGCTGATCGACAACACCTTCGCCACACCTTATCTGTGCCGGCCGCTGGAACTGGGCGCCGACCTGATCACCCATTCCCTGACCAAGTGGATGGGCGGCCACGGCGTCGCCATCGGCGGCGCGGTGGTGGATGGCGGCCGCTTCGACTGGCGCTCGGGCCGGGGCTTTCCCACCCTGACCGAGCCCTATGCCGGCTATCACGGTCTGGTGTTCGACGAGCAGTTCGGCCCGGCCGCCTTCCTGATGCGCGCCCGCACCGAGGGCCTGCGCGATTTCGGCGCCTGCCTGTCGCCCACCAACGCCTTCCACCTGCTCCAGGGTATCGAGACGCTGGGGCTGCGCATGCAGCGCCATGTGGACAACACCCGCACCGTGCTCGACTTCCTGGTTGGCAATGAGGCGGTGGCCTGGGCCAGCCATCCCGGCCTAGCCGACCATCCCGACCATGACCTGGCCGCCCGGCTGCTGCCCAAGGGCGCCGGCTCCATCGTCAGTTTCGGCGTCAAGGGCGGCCGGACCGCCGGGCGCCGCTTCATCGACGCGCTCAAGCTGGCCTCGCACCTGGCCAATGTGGGCGACGCCAAGACCCTGGTGATCCATCCCGCCAGCACCACCCACCAGCAGATGGACGCGGCGCAGCTGGCCGCCGCCGGCATCGGCGAGGACATGGTGCGCCTGTCGGTGGGCATCGAGGACGCCGCCGACATCCTGGCCGATCTCGGTCAGGCCCTGAAGATTTCCCAGAAGGGGTGAGCGCCATGTGGATCGAGGTGCAGGGAGAGCGGATTTTCGCCGCCACCGGGGGCGTGGCGTTCGACCCGGCCAGGCCGGCCGTCGTGCTGGTGCATGGCGCCGGCATGGATCACAGCGTGTGGACCTTGCACGACCGGGCGTTGGCCCATGCGGGGCGGGCGGTGCTGTCGGTGGACCTGCCCGGCCATGGCCGCTCGGAAGGCGAGGCGCTGGCCTCCATCCCGGCCCTGGCCCAATGGCTGGCGGCGCTGCTGGATGCTGTCGGGATCGGGCAGGCGGCGGTGGCCGGCCATTCCATGGGGGCGCTGGCGGCCTTGTCCTTCGCCGCCCGCTTTCCCGCCCGCGCCCGCGCCGCGGCCCTGCTGGGGGCGGCGGCGCAGATGCCGGTGAACGAGGATCTGCGTAACGCGGCGCGGGAGAAGCCGGCGGCGGCGGCGGCGATGATCGTCGGCTGGGGCTTTTCCGCCGAGGCGGCGCTGGGCGGCAGCGCGGCGCCCGGCCTGTGGCTGACCGGTACCGCCACCAGCCTGCTGGCCGGCGCCCGTCCGGGCGTGCTGGCGGCCGATCTGGAAGCCTGCAACGACTACGCCGACGGCCTGTCCGATGCGGCGCGCGTGCGCTGCCCGGCCCTGGTCATCGCCGGCGAGCGCGACCGCATGTCGCCCGCCAAGGCCGGCCGGGAACTGGCGGCAGCGCTGCCGCATGGCGACATCCGGGTCCTGCCGGGCGCCGGCCACATGGTGATGGCCGAACGCCCGGATGCGGTGCTGGATTTGCTGCAGGGACTATGACCTGTTTGCGTCATACGCGGGCCTGACCCGCGTATCCACGTCTTTACCACGATGGCCGGGTCAAGCCCGGCCATGATGTTTGGGCTCCGTTTACTCCGCCGGCACCGGATGGTAGCGGCCGTCCAATCCCAGGAACTGGCCGTCGCGGTAAAAGCTGGCATGGCCGCCTTGCTCCAGCAGGGCCAGCAGCCTGGGCAGCCGGCGGCCTTCGGCGTGCAGGCGCTTGATCACCCGTTGCGGGCCCAGATGGTCGAGGAACTCGAACGGCCCCCGCTGCCAGTTGAAGCCCCAGCGCAGGGCGCGGTCCACGGCGACGATGTCGTCGGCGATCTCGGGCAGCAGGTCGGCGGCGTAGAACAGGGTGTCGCCCATGACGTCCCAGGCCAGCCGGCCGGCGGCGCTGTCGGCGAACAGCGGGTCGGTCTCGGCGATGGTCACCGCCACGGCCGGGCGCCAGGCATCGGCCACCAGGTCGAACACCTCCTTCACCTTGGAACCGTCGGCGGCCTTGAGCACGCGGGTGAAGCCGCCGCCGCTCTTGCGGCCCAGCTGGCCGCGCTCACGCAGCCGGCGCACGGCCGGCGGGAAGGCGGCATAGGCGTGGCCGGGATCGCCCGCCGGCAGGTTGGCGGCCAGGTTGACGCCTACATAATCCATCACGTCCAGGCCGATCAGGTCGATCAACCCGTACAGGCCGGTGGCGGGCAGGCCCACCGGGGCGGACAGCACCGCGTCCACCTCTTCCTGGCGCAGGCCTTCGGCCAGGGCCGCCTCGGCCTTGTGCAGGCCCGACAGCATCCAGAAGCAGCCGATGCGGTTGGCGATGAAGTTGACGGTGTCCTTGGCCCGCACCACGCCCTTGCCCAGGGCCTCGCGGCCGTAGGCGGTCAGCGCCTCCAGCACTTCGGGGCGGGTATCGGCGCCGGGGACCAGCTCCAGCAGGCGCATTACCCGCACCGGGTTGAAGAAGTGGGTCACCGCGATGTCGCGGCGCAGCGTGGCGGGGAAGCCCTCGGTGATGGCCGCCAAGGGGATGCCCGAGGTGTTGGTGCTGACCACCGAGCCGGGGCGGCGGTGGCGCTCGATGGCTTCGAACAGGCGCCGCTTGGCGGCCAGGTCCTCGATGATGGCCTCGCATACCCAGTCGTACTCGGCCAGGCGGGGCAGGCCGCCGGCGATGGTGGCGAATTCCGTCAGCCCGGCGATGGCGTCGCGCTCGGCCTCGTCCCGGGCTGCCGCCAGCACGCGGGCGCGGGCCTTCTCCACCGCTTCCGGACTGTCCTCCAGCACCAGCACGCGGCGGCCGGCAGCGGCCGAGGCGGCGGCGATGCCGCTGCCCATGGTGCCGCCGCCGATGACGGCGACGGAACGAATGCTCTCGGTCATATCCTATCCTTCAATGAGGGAACTGCACCGGCGTGCCGGTATACTCGGCGCGCCAGTCGGGGTTTTCCTGGAACAGGCGGACCGCCACCAGGGTACGATGCTCGGTCAGGCGGAACCAGTGCTCGGTGCCGGCGGGAATGTGGACGAAATCGCCGGCGGCCACGGTCATCTCCGCTTGGCCGCCATCGGGCAGGACGAAACCGAACACACCCGCGCCGGCCAGGATCAGCCGGGATCCCGCATCGGCATGGCGGTGCGGCCGGCGGAACAGGTCCAGGATGCCGGCCAGGTTGGGGGTGTCGGGAAACAGCGCCACCACGTCGCGGCCGGCGAAGCCGCCGTCCAGCGTCGCCGCCACCTCGTCCAGGATGGCGTTGGTGCGCGCGTCGTCGAGATGATGGTCGGCCAGCACCTCGGCCAGGGCCGCGGAGCCCGGCGGCGTGCCGGAAGACAGGCTCAGCCCCAGGGTGCGGACCAGCGACAGGGCGTCATGGCGTTCCAATACGGTGCCGTCGGGGCGGGTGATCCGGGGCATGGGCATCCTCACCAGGTCGGGATGATGGTGCCGTCGAAGCGCTTGAGGATGAATTCCTTCACTTCGGGGCTGCGGTAGAGCGTGATGTACTTGAGGATGCGGGGATCGTCCTTGCGGGCGCGCTGGGTGACGAACCACAGGTTCCAGGGCGTGTTGACGTCCTCCAGCACCAGCGCCTGCTTGGGGCTGAGGCCGCCGGCGACCGCGTAGTTCAGCGTCACCGCCGCCACGTCCACGTCGTCCAGCGAACGCGGCAGTTGGGCCGCGTCGATTTCCTTCAGCCGCAGCCGGCGGCGGTTCTCGGTCACGTCGGCGGGAGTGGCGGAGATGCCGGCCTTGGGATCGACCTTGATCACCCCGGCCTGTTGCAGCAGAAGCAGGGCGCGGGCGCCGTTGGACGGGTCGTTGGGGATGGCGACGCTGGCACCCTCCTTCAACTCGTTCAGATCCTTGATCTTCTTCGAGTACAGCCCCAGCGGCACGATGATGCTCTTTTCCACCGGCACCAGGTCGTAGCCGCGGGTCTTGACCTGGTTGTCCAGGTAGGGCTTGTGCTGGAAGTTGTTGAGGTCGATGTCGCCCTGGGCCAGGGCGGCGTTGGGCAGGGTGTAGTCGGCGAACTCCACCACCTTCACGTCGACGCCTTCCTGCTGCTTGTACAGCTTGCCGACGAATTCCAGGATCTCGGCATAGGGGCCGGCAGAGACGCCGACGCGCAACGGTTCGGCGGCATGGGCCTGCGCGGTGAACAGCAGGGCGGCGGCGGCCAGGGTAGTTTTCAGCAGCTTCATGGCGGATCTCCTCAAGCCGTCCACACCCGGCCGCGGCGGTCGTCGACGCGCTTGGCCTTGTGGGTGGCACGGGGCAGGGTGTCGGGGGGAAGAATGGCGACCTGGGCGCCGACGCCGGTCACCGCCTTGATCTGGCGCTTCAGCCGGGCGGCCAGGTCCTCGGTGGGGGTGTTGATGCCGTGCCGGGCCTCGGCCTCGACGGTCAGGGCGTCCAGATGGTCCTTGCGCTCCACCACCAACCGGTATTCGCCGGTCAGTTCGTGGTCCTTGCGCACGATGGCCTCCACGTCGCTGGGGAAGATGTTGACGCCGCGGATGATCAGCATATCGTCCAGGCGGCCGTGCACCCCCAGCAGGCGCTGCGAGGTGCGGCCGCAGCGGCAGGGCTCCGAGGTGAACGAGACGATGTCGCCGGTGCGGAAGCGGATCAGCGGGCGGGCCCGCTTCTTCAGCGTGGTCAGCACCATCTCGCCGCGCTCGCCTTCACGCACGGGCTGGCCGGTCAGCGGGTCGATGACTTCCACCAGGATGTGGTCCTCGGCCCAGTGCAGGCCGTCCTTCTCTTCGCACATGCCGGCGCACGAGCCGAAGATGTCGGACAGGCCGTAATAGTCGTAGACCGAGGCGCCCCACAGGCTCTCGATGCGGTCGCGGGTCTCGGGGATGGAGCCGCCGGGCTCGCCGGCCACGAAGATGCGCTTCACCGCCAGGTCGCGGCGCAGGTCGATGCCTTCCTTCTGCGCCGTCTCGCCCAGGTACCAGGCATAGGACGGCGTGGTCCAGATGGCGGTGGCCTGGAACTGGCGCAGGATGGTCAGCAGCCGTTCCGACGGCACCGTGCCGGCGTGGATGGACAGCGCCCCCAGCTTCTGCGCCCCCAGCACGCAGGGGCCGCCGATGAACAGGCTGAAGTTCAGCGAATGGCAATAGCGGTCACGCGGACGCAGGCCGGACGACCAGAACTGCCGCGCCTCGTAGTCGATCCACTCGTCGAAATCCTGCTGGGTGAAGGGCGACAGAGTGGGCACGCCGGTGGAGCCGGACGAGGCCGAGACATAGACCACGTCGCGCTCGGGCACGGCGGCCAGGTCCCCCAGGATGGGTTTGGCCTCCTGGCGGGCGCGCAGGATGGACTTGTCGATGGTGGGGAAGCGGCGGATGTCGTCCAGGCTTTTCACGTCGTCGGGGTTCACCCCGGCGGCGTCGAAGCTGGCGCGGTAATAGGGCGAGTTGTCGTAGGCGTGGCGCAGGTGACCCTGCAGCAGCGATAGCTTCAGCGCTTCCCATTCGGGGCGGCTTTGGGTTTCCAAAGCGGGCGCCCAGTAACGCTGCTGTTCACGGGTGGTGGCGTCGACGGTCATGGCGAAGGGACTCCCTTGGCGGCGTGGCGCCGCAGGTTGCGTTTGTCGAGGCGGGCGGCGACGCGGTCGCCCGCCGTCTGGACCAGTTGGACCAGGGCGATCAGCACCACCACCACGGCGGCCATCACCTCGGGCTCGAAGCGCTGGTAGCCGTAGCGGATGCCCAGGTCGCCCAGGCCGCCGCCGCCCACCGCGCCGGCCATGGCGGAATAGCCGATCAGGCTGACGGCGGTGATGGTCAGGCCGGCGACGATGCCGGGCAGGCCCTCGGGGATCAGCACCTTGGTGATGATCTGCAGCGGCGAGGCGCCCATGGCCTGCGCCGCCTCCACCAGCCCGCCATCCACCTCGCGCAGGCTGGCCTCCACCAGGCGGGCGACGAAAGGGGTGGCGGCGATGACCAGCGGCACGGTGGCCGCGGCGGTGCCGATGCTGGTGCCGACGATGGCCCGCGTCAGCGGGATGATGGCCACCATCAGGATGATGAACGGGGTCGAGCGGGTGGCGTTGACCACCGCGCCCACCACCCGGTTGAGCGCCGGCCGCTCCAGGATGTGGCCGCGGCCGCTGACCAGCAGCAGCACGCCGAGCGGGATGCCCAGCAGGGCGGCGAGGGCGAGCGAGACGCCGACCATGGCCAGCGTCTCACCCAGGGCGTCAAGCAACAGCCCGATCATTCGTGGCGACACGGCCGAGAATCTCCGCATGCAGGTTTTTCAGGCGCAAATAGTCCAGCCCGGCCTGCTTGGCCGCTTCCGGCCCGGCGATCTCCACCGTCAGGCTGCCGTAGGGGGCGCCCTGGATGTAGTCCACGTGGCCGTGCAGGATGTTGAGCGACAGGCCGAACCGCGCCACCAGGTCGGACACCACCGGATCGTTGGCGGCCGGGCCGGTGAAGGTGATGCGCGCCACCAGATGGTCGGCGGTGGCGGGGGTCAGGGCCAGCCGGCTTTGCAGGGCCTCGGGCAGGTCGCGGTTGAGCACCTCGCGCACGAAGCTGCGGGTGACGTCATGGGCCGGGCTGGTGAAGACGTCGAAGACGCGGCCCTGTTCGATCACCTCGCCGTGTTCCAGCACCGCCACGCGGTCGGCGATCTCGCGGACCACCGCCATTTCGTGGGTGATCAGCACGATGGTCAGGCCCAGTTCGCGGTTGATGTCCTTGAGCAGGGCCAGGATGGACTTAGTGGTGGCGGGGTCGAGCGCCGAGGTGGCTTCGTCGCACAGCAGGACCGAGGGTTGCGACGCCAGGGCGCGGGCGATGCCGACGCGCTGTTTCTGGCCGCCCGACAGCTCGGCCGGATAGGCCGCCCACTTGTCGGACAGTCCCACTAGGGACAGCAGGTGGTCGACGCGGCGATGGATCTCCGCCCGCGGCAGGCCCGCCAGTTCCAGCGGAAAGGCCACGTTGTCGCGCACATTGCGCGACGACAGCAGGTTGAAGTGCTGGAACACCATGCCGATGCGCCGTCGTGCCGCCCGCAAGGCGGGTGCGGGCAGGGCGGTGATGTCCTGGCCGTCCACGGTGATGCGCCCGGAATCCGGGGTTTCCAGCCGGTTGATGCAGCGGACCAGGGTGCTCTTGCCGGCGCCCGAGCGGCCGATGATGCCGAACACCTCGCCGACGGCCACGTGCAGGCTGACGTCCTTGAGCACCGCCGCCGGGCCGCCGGCGCCGGGGAAGGTCTTGCGCAACGCGTCGATGGCGATCACCAGCGCCTCCGCTGTATAATAAAATTAAAATTACTGCTTTTATAGGTTAAAGCGCCGTCATTCTTGGGGTCAACAAAAATCTAGTAGTTACTAGATTTTTGGCTCAGCCTTGGATCAGGGCTTCACGGTACATGGCCTCGAAATCGGAGATGGCGGGGGGAAGCGGCGCATTGTCGGTCAGGCGGCGTTGCCGCGCCGCGCCCTCGGCCAGGGTGGGGATGTCGGCCGAGGTGAAGCCCATCCGGGCCAGATTGACCGGCAGGCCGGTGCGGGTCATCAGTCCCAGCAGGGCATCGGCGACGGCGTCGCCGGGATCGGCCGTCTCCCGCGCGCCCAGGGCGGCGGCGACGGGGGCGAAGCGCCCGGGCTGCGCCCGGCCGGCCCAGCGCAGGGCGGACGGCGCGTTGACGGCGACGGCGATGCCGTGGGGCACCATGGGGCCGTCGGTCACCCAGCCCTCGGGCCGCCAGTCGCGCACCAGGGCGGCCACCGGATAGGACATGGCATGGGGCAGGTGGCAGCCGGCATTGCCGAATCCCACCCCGGCCAGCAATCCGGCGAAGGCCAGCTGCTCCAGCGCCGCCGGATCGCGGTGGCGCACTGCCGTTTCCAGATTGGCGGCGACCAGCTGGACCGCCTCCAGGGCGGCGAAGGCGCTGTAGGGATTGGCGCCCTGGCTCAGCGGGCGCGCCGAGGCGGTGGCCGGGGCCGGCCGCTCATGGAACGGGCGGGCGGTGAAGCTTTCGATGGCGTGGCTCAGCACGTCGAAGCCGTTGGCGGCGATAACCGATCCCGGCAGGGTCTCCAGCGTGCCGGGGTCGAGGATGCCCAGGGTTGGGCGGATGCGGCGCGAGACCACGCCGGTCTTCACCTCCTCCTCGGTCAGGTCGACGATCAGGATGCCGGTGGTTTCGGCCCCTGTGCCGAAGGTGGTGGGGCAGGCGATGTGGGGCTTGAGCGGCCCCGGCACCGGCACCGCCCGGCCGGCCGGGGCGCTGACGTAATCGGTGATGGGCGCCGGATAGGTGGACAACAGGTTGGCCGCCTTGGCGGTATCCATGGCCGAGCCGCCGCCCAGCGAGACGAAGCCGTCCACCGCCGCCTCGGCGGCGGCGCGGGCGGCATCCAGCATGGCGGTGTCGGTGGGCTCCACCGCCACCCGGTCGAACACCACCGCCTCGACGCCGGCCTCGGCCAGGGCGGCCTGCACGGTGGCGAAGGCGGGCAGGCGGCGTACCTGCGGATCGGTCACCAGCAGCACCCGGCGCAGGTCCAGCGCCCGCGCTTCCTGCCCGGTTTCGGCCAGGGCGCCGCGGCCGAAACGGATGGCGGCGTGCTCAATGGAGAAGATGGTTTCCAGGCCGCTCATGGGGGCTCCTAATGGCAGATGCCGTAGCCGCCGGCCATCACCGCCTGGGTGGGGGCGAAGCCTACGGCGATGGTGGCGGCGCGGCGGCGCAGGCGGGCGTCGATGACCGCCAGTTCCTTCTCGCCCTCGATGGGCAGATACAGCTTGCCGCCGTCTGGGGTGACCACGCCGGGGCCGGGCGCGCCGGACAGCGGGATGCGGCCGGCGGGTTGGCGGGTCTCCAGGTCGTAGAGCAGCACGCTCTCCTCGCTGCGGCTGGGCAGCAGGGCGACGGTGTCGAACCAAGCGCTGTAGGCGGCCGACATGCCGGCTGCCGCCTTCAGCGGTGCGGCTGGCGCCAGGGGCTGGGCCGGTGCCAGCGTCAGGCTGCGGCGGTCGGAATCGGGCAGCATGAGGAAGCGGCCGGTGCCGGTGGGATAAAGCCCGGTGGCGCCCGGCGCGGCCAGCCGGCCCAGGATCGCGGGTGCCTTGAGGTCGAAATGCAGCACCTCGCCGCCGGCCAGGGCGAAGCCCTCGCGGCCGTTGGGCGCGCGGGCCAGCGCGGTGGCGGAGGGCCCGGGCAGAATGGCGGCCGGGCGGGACGCGGCGGCGTCCAGCACCGTCACGCCGGCCACGCCGTCGGCGGCCAGGAACAGGCTCTTGCCGTCGCCGGCGAACATGGCGTCGCGGATGCGCGGCGGCCCGGCCAGCCGCGCCTTCTCGCGCAACAGCAAAAGATCCACCAGCGCGATGCCCCCGCTGGCGTCGTCGAAGGCGGCCAGGGTCAGGCCGTCGGGGCTGACCAGCAGGCGGGTGGGCGCCAGGGGCAGGGGCAGACGGGTGACGGCGCGGCTGGCCAGTTCGGCCACCGTCACCTGGGCCGAACGGCCATCCGCCGCCGCCAGCTTCGCCAGGCTTTCCGACACCGCCAGCTGGCGGGGCACCAGACCTAGTTCCAGCCGGCCGATGACGCGCTCGCTCTCGATGGACACCACTGCTACCGCCGTGCTGTCGCGCCCGGCCACGAACAGGGTGCGCTGCACGTCGCCGAATCCGTCGGCGGCCCAGGCCGGCGTGGCCAGCAGGAGCAGCAGGATTGCGCGCAAACAACCGGAAGGTGTCATCATCCCCTCAAGAAAAAGGGGGAGGCTGCACGCAACCTCCCCCGTCGCGGACAAGCGCCGTTACTTCTTGGCGAGAACGGTGGGGTTGAACTCGTTGGTGTAGACGTCCTTGGCCTTGATGGCGCCGGCGGGCAGCTTGCCGTCCTTCACCAGGTAGTCGATCCACCATTGCACCGGGCCGTCATTGGGCACCAGGCCGTCGGGGTAGAAGTTCCAGCTGCCGGCGTATTGCGGGTCGAGGCCGCGGCGCTTGGCGAAGATCAGGCCGGCTTCCTTGTGGTTCTGGTTGGTCCAGTTGGAGGCCTTCACCAGCACCTTGACGAACTTCTTCACCTCTTCGGGGTGCTCCTTGATGAAGTCGTCATGGGTGAAGTAGGGCAGCATGCCGGCTTCGCCCTTGTCGACCACGTAGTCGTTGAAGATCTCGCGGCCGGCGCCCGAGCCCACCACCTTCTCGTAATAGGGCGAGTGCAGCACGCCCACGTCGATCAGGCCCTGGGCCAGCGCCTGTTCCTGGTTGGCGTCGGGCACCACCACGAAGTTGATGTCCTTGTCCAGGCCGTTGCGGCGCAGGTGCTCCTTCAGCACGTATTCCGAGCAGGCACCGAAACTGTTGATGCCGATCTTCTTGCCCTTCAGGTCCTGCACGTTCTTGATCGGGCTGTCCGGCTTGACCAGGTACTTCATGTGCGGCAGCTCTTCGGTGGTCTGCGCGCCGGCGGCCACGATCTTCAGCTTGGCGCCGCCCTGGTTGGCGGTGAGGATCAGCGGGGTCATGCGGTTGGCGAAGTCGATGGTGCGCGACGCCACCGCGGGCACCAACTGGGCGGCGGAGACCTCGCCCACCCACTCGATCTGCAGGCCCTCCTCGGCGAACCAGCCCTTCTCGTCGGCGATGTAGACCGGGTCGAACCAGGGGATGTTGGCGTAGCGGATCTTGAACGGCTCGGCGGCGAAGGCGCCGCCGGCCAGCAGGGGCAGGGCGGCGGCTGCCAGGGCGGCGATCTTGGCCCGCGCCGCGAATGCGGCAATCTTGGTAAGTTTCACGGGGTCTCTCCTCTTTCTCGCAAGTCTCTTGATCAGTGGCCGGCGGCATCGCGCCACGCGGTGGCGCTCTGCTCCAGCACCAGCAGCAGCTTGTTCAGCGCCAGGCCGAAGGCGGCCAGGGCGACGATGGCGGCGTACATGTCGGGGATGCGGAAGACCTCCTGCGAATACAGCACCAGGAAGCCCAGGCCGGCATTGGCGCCGATCATCTCGGCCGCCACCAGCACCATGAAGGCGTAAGCGGCGCCCAGCCGCACGCCGGTGAAGATCGAGGGCGCCGCCGCCGGCAGGATCACCTTGCGGAACAGCACCAGATGGCTGGCGCCCATGGAGCGGGCCGAGCGCAGCAGCACCGGGTCGATGCCCTTGACCCCGGTGACGGTGTTCAGCAGCACCGGCCACACCGAGGCCCAGAAGATGATGACCACCTTGGACAGCTCGCCGATGCCGAACAGCAGGATGAACACCGGGAACAGGGCGATGGCGGAAATCTGGCGGCCGAACTGCAGCGGGCCGTCCACCGCGCGCTCGAAGCCCCGATACCAGCCGGTCAGCAGGCCCAACGGCACGCCGATGGCGATGGACACGCCGAGGCCCTGGGCGATGCGGGTCAGGCTGACCAGGGCGTGCTTGGCGATCTCGCCCGAACTGACCAACTGCCACAACGTGGCGATCACCACCGAGACGGGGGACAGGAAGTGCTGGTTCACCAGGCCGGAGCGCGGCCCCAGTTCCCACAGGGCCAGGATAGCGGCGATGACCGCCAGGCGGATGAGCAGGGTGCGCATGGTCAGGCGGCTCCGCGGGCAAGGCTCTTGGACAGGAAGGACAGCCAGCCGCGCCGGCGCGCCGGCTTGGTCGCGGACTGCTCCTGCGGGGCGAAGCTCTGGGCGGTGGTCTTGTCCACCTCTTCCGCCAGCAGTTCCCACAGGGCGTGGCGGACGCGGGCGAATTCGGGGGTGGAGCGCACGTCGCGGCCGTAGCGGGGCTCGGGCAATTCGACGTCCACGATCTGCTTGATGCGGCCGGGTCGCGCGGTGATCACCGCCACCCGTTGGGCCAGGAACACCGCTTCGTCGATGGAATGGGTGATGAAGATGATGGTCTTGCCGGTCTGCTCCCAGATGCGCAGCAGGCTCGGCCTGCAATATCTCGCGGGTCTGGGCGTCCAGCGCTGCGAAGGGCTCGTCCATCAGCAGCACTTCCGGGTCGAAGGCCAGTGCGCGGGCGATGGCCACGCGCTGCTTCATGCCGCCCGACAGCTGCGCCGGATAGCGGTGCTCGAAGCCGGCCAGGCCGACGGCGGCGATGTGGCGCCGCGCGATGGCCTCGCGCTCGGCCGCCGGCACTTTCTTGATCTCCAGTCCGAAGGCCACGTTCTCCAGCACGGTGCGCCAGGGGAACAGGGCGTAGTCCTGGAAGACGATGCCGCGGTCCAGGCCCGGCCCCTTGATCTCGCGGCCCAGCACCTGAACCGAGCCTTCGGCCTCCACCAGCCCGCCGACCACATGCAGCAGGGTCGACTTGCCGCAGCCGCTGGGGCCCAGCACGGCCAGGAACTCGCCCTTGCGCACGTCCAGGCTGACGTTGTCCAGGGCAACGAAGGCCGGCGCGTCACCGCGCGGGGGATAGGCCTTGGTCAGGCCGGAAATCTGAATCGAGTGCTCTTGCATGCCGGATCGCCTCCTCGGCATACAATTCTAGTGGACTAGTAGCCTTGTCAATTGCAAAATTGTCCACCGTAGAGATGCGCTAAACAGATTGGTCGTCGATGTGTGAAATGTGGAATATGCGCACCGTTGCGCCATGAGCGCTGTGAAATGGGAATCAGACTGTGTCCGAAATCTATCCTGTCCCCCCGGCCTTCGCCGCCCGCGCCCATGTGGATGCCGCCGCCTACGACCGCCTGTATCGTCAATCCGTAGAGGACGGAGAGGGCTTCTGGCGCGGCCAGGCCGCCTTCCTGGAGTGGATGCGTCCGTTCACCCGGGTCAGCGACACGAATTTCGACCCCGCCGACCTGCGCATCCGCTGGTTCGCCGACGGCACGCTCAACGCTTCGGTCAATTGCGTCGACCGTCATCTGCCGGCCAAGGCGGACAAGCCCGCCATCCTGTGGGAGGGCGACACCCCGGGCGAAAACCGCATGGTGACGTGGGGCGAACTGGCCGACAAGGTCAACCGCCTGGCCAACGTGCTGAAGGGGCTGGGCGTGGGCAAGGGCGACGTGGTCGCCGTCTATCTGCCGGTGATTCCCGAGGTGATGGTGGCCATGATGGCCTGCGTGCGCATCGGTGCCGTGCACACGGTGGTGTTCTCGGGTTTTTCGTCGGAATCCCTGGCCAACCGTATCGAGGATTCCCAGGCCAAGGTGCTGATCACCGCCGACGAGGGCCATCGCGGCGGCCGCGTGGTGCCGCTGAAGCGCAACGCCGACGTGGCGGTGGCCGGCCAGCCCAGCATCCGGCATGTGGTGGTGGTGCGCCGCTCGGGCGCGCCGGTGCCGGTCACCCCCGGCCGCGACCTCTGGTACGACGAGGCCACCGTCGCCGCCGATCCCTGGTGCGAGCCGGTGGAGGTGGGGGCCGAGGATCCGCTGTTCATCCTCTACACCTCGGGCTCGACCGGAAAGCCCAAGGGACTGGTGCACACCACCGGCGGCTATCTGGTGCATGTGGGCACGTCGTGGCGGATCATCTTCGACTGGCACGAGGGCGACCTGTTCTGGTGCACCGCCGATGTGGGCTGGGTCACCGCCCATAGCTACAAGATCTACGGGCCGCTGCTGAACGGCGCCACCAGCGTGATGTTCGAAGGCGTGCCGAGCTGGCCGGATTCGTCGCGCTGGTGGTCCATCATCGAGAAGCACGGGGTCAACATCTTCTACACCGCGCCCACGGCGCTGCGCTCGCTGATGCGGGAAGGCGAGGGGCCGGTGCGCAAGCACGACCTGTCCAGCCTGCGCGTGCTGGGCTCGGTGGGCGAGCCCATCAATCCCGAGGCGTGGCGCTGGTATCACTCGGTCATCGGCGGCGGCCGCTGCCCCATCGTGGACAATTACTGGCAGACCGAAACCGGCGCCGTGCTGCTGGTGCCCATCCCGGGTGCCATCCCCAACAAGCCGGGCATGGCGGCCCAGCCCTATTTCGGCATCCGGCCCGAGGTGGTGGATGCCGACGGCAATACCCTGGAGGGCGCGGCCGAGGGCAACATGTGCTTCCGCGGCTCGTGGCCGGGCCAGGCCCGCACCATCCTGCACGACCACGAGCGCTTCATCCGGACCTATTTCGCCCCCTATCCCGGCCGCTTCTTCACCGGCGACGGGGTGAAGCGCGACGCCGACGGCTACTACCGCATCAGCGGCCGGGTGGACGACGTCATCAACGTCTCGGGCCACCGGCTGGGCACGGTGGAGCTGGAAAGCGCCATCTCGTCCCATCCGGCCGTGGCCGAAGCCGCCGTGGTCGGCTATCCGCACGAGGTCAAGGGCCAGGGCGTCTTCGCCTACGTCACCCTGAAGGAAGAGGTGCCCGAATCGGAAGAGCTGCGCCGCGAGATCATCGAGTGGGTGCGCGCCCGCATCGGTCCCATCGCCAGCCCCGACATCGTCCAGTGGGCGCCGGCCCTGCCCAAGAACCGTGCCGGCAAGATCCTGCGCCGCATCCTGACCAAGGTGGCGGCCAACCAGTTCGACAATTTCGGCGACACGTCCACCGTTGCCGATCCCGCCGTAGTCGACGACATTGTTCGTCGTCGCCAAACCCATCTTGCACAGGAGAAGGCATGAACGCCGATGATCTGCGCGCCGTGCAGGCGCCGCTGAAGGACCAGTACAAGGCTGTCCCCGAGAGCGCCGTGATCACCCTGTCGTCCAAGGGCGAGCTGGATGCCGACGACGTGGTCTGCCGTGTCGAGACCGGCAAGGCCCTGGTGGCCGCCGGCCTGCATCCGGCCACTGGCGGCACCGGCGCCTTCGCCTGCTCGGGCAACATGCTGCTGGACGCCCTGGTGGCCTGTGCCGGTGTCACCCTGAAGGCGGTCGCCACCGCCATCGGCTTCGAACTGAAGGGCGGCAGCGTGTCCGCCGAGGGCGACCTGGATTTCCGCGGCACCCTGGGGGTGGCCAAGGAGGCGCCGGTGGGCTTCCGCGAGATCCGCCTGTCCTTCCATCTGGACACCGCCGAGCCGCAGGAGCGCATCGATCAGCTGACCAAACTGACCGAGCGGTACTGCGTGGTGTTCCAGACCCTGGCCAAGCCCCCGGTCATGAGCCTGGCGGTGCATCGCCATGGCTGAGGGAGGCTTGCGGCCGGAAACCCTGGCGGCCCACGCGCTGGGCCGGGTGGACGAAGCCACCGGGGCCATCATCCCGGCCATCCATCCCTCGACCACCTATGAACGGGACGCCGATCTGGGCTACTCGCGCGGGCGCTGCTATTCCCGCGCCGACAACCCCACCTACGATGCCGCCGCCGATACCCTGACGGCGCTGGAGGGCGGGGCGCGCACGCTGCTGTTCGCCTCGGGCATGGCGGCGGCCACGGCGGTGTTCCAAGCCTTGCGGCCGGGCGACCACGTGCTGGTGCCCAAGGTCATGTACTGGGCGCTGCGGGCCTGGCTGCTGGACTCTGCCACCCGCTGGGGCATGGTGGTGGAACCGGTGGAGACCACCGACCTGACGGCTGTCCGCGCCGCCCTGCAACCCGGCCGGACCCGGCTGGTATGGGTGGAAAGTCCGGCCAACCCGCTGTGGTCGGTCACCGATATCGCGGCGGTGGCCGAGCTGGCCCATGCCGCCGGTGCCCGGCTGGTGGTGGATTCCACCATCGCCACCCCGGTACACACGAGGCCGCTGGCCTTGGGGGCCGACATCGTGATGCATTCGGCCACCAAGTATCTCAACGGCCATTCCGACGTGGTGGCGGGCACCCTGACCGCCGCGCGGGAGGACGAGTTCTGGGCCCGCATCAAGGCCGTGCAGGTGCAGATCGGCGGCGTCATCGGCCCGTTCGAGGCATGGCTGCTGCAACGCGGACTGCGGACCCTGTTCGCGCGGGTGCGGTGGCAGTCGGCCTCGGCCCAGGCCCTGGCGGAACGGTTGTCCGGCCATGCCAAGGTGGTGCATGTCCTCTATCCCGGCCTGCCCGGCTTTCCCGGCCATGAGGTTGCCCGCCGGCAGATGAGCGGCGGCTTTGGCGGCATGCTGTCGGTGCGGGTGGCCGGCGGCGAGGAGGCCGCCATCGCGGTTGCCGCGCGCCTCGGACTGTGGAAGCGAGCGACGTCCCTGGGTGGGGTGGAAAGCCTAGTGGAACATCGGGCCAGCATCGAAGGGCCCACCTCGCCGGTGCCGCGCGATCTGCTGCGCCTGTCGGTGGGGCTGGAGGCGACGGAGGACCTGTACGACGATCTGGCCCAGGCGCTGGGCTGATCACAGCCCCTCGAACAGGGGGTGGTGAGGTAGCGTTCGGCGCAGGAGGGGATCAGCACCACCACGGTCTTGCCCTCCATCTCCGGGCGCGCCGCAATTTCCAGGGCGGCGGCCAGGGCGGCGCCCGAGGAGATGCCTACCGGCAGTCCCTCCTTGCGGGCGGCGGCGCGGGCGGTCTCGAAGGCGGCGGCGCCCGAGATGGTCAGCACCTCGTCCACCAGCCCCATGTCCAGCAGGGGCGGGACGAAGCCGGCACCGATGCCCTCGATGGGATGGCGGCCGGGCACGCCGCCCGACAGCACCGCGCTGGCGTCGGGTTCCACCGCCACCATGCGGATGTCGGGGTTGATCTCCTTGAGCGCGCGCGAGACGCCGCCGAGAGTGCCACCGGTGCCGACGCCGGCCACCACCACGTCCACCTCGCCGGCGGTGTCGTTCCAGATTTCCACCGCCGTGGTCGAGCGGTGGGCCGCCAGGTTGGCGGAATTGCGGAACTGCTGCAGGATGATGGCGTCGGGCAGGGTATGCGCCAGCTCCTCGGCGCGGGCCAGCGCCCCCGACATGCCTTGGGCGGCCGGGGTCAGCTCGATTTCGGCGCCCAGCAGCAGCAGCATCTTGCGCCGCTCCTCCGACATGCTTTCCGGCATGGTCAGGATCAGCCGGTATCCCTTCACCGCCGCCACGAAGGCCAGGGCGATGCCGGTATTGCCCGAGGTGGGTTCCACCAGCACGGTACGGCCGGGAACCATGCGTCCCTCGGCTTCCGCCGCCTCGACCATGGACAGGCCGATGCGGTCCTTCACCGACGACAGCGGATTGAAGAATTCCAGCTTGGCCAGCACACGCGCCTTGGCCCCGATCTCGTCGGCCATGCGGTTGACGCGCACCAGCGGGGTGTTGCCTACCGTCTCGGTGATATCGGCGTAGACGCGGCCCCGGCCGGCGGTTGGGCGATGGGGGGTAATGCGGGTCATGATGGCTTCAGGCTATTGTTATTCATATAACACTACAAGATTTATAGATTGACGGCAATGTGTGCTGTTGTTATCGTCATCCTATCAGCGCCGATTTGATGACAGCTTGCGGGCGCTCAACAAATGCAGCTAAAGCGGCTGGCCGTTCCAGCCGTCGCTGCGCACGGGCATTCCCTCCCAGGGAGCGCCCTCGCCAACGGAGAAGGACAGGCCATGGCCCAGCCGAAAATCGTCGACCTCGCCGAATACCGCCGTGCCCGGCAGCCCTATGCCCAGGCCGAGATGCCGGTTCCGGCGCCGGTCTGCTGGGTGCCGGTATGGGTGGTGGTGCCGGCGTGGAGATCGTTTTGATGGGGGCACCCGCGCTGGCCCCCGTCGAATCCGATCAGCCGCCCGTCAACGAAGAAAACGGAGCCGATATCGCTCTTGTGGTGGGCGAGAATCTGCGCCGGCTGCGCACCCGCAACGGCCTGTCCCTGGAGCGCCTGGCCAAGGCCTCGGGCGTCAGCCGCGCCATGCTGGGACAGATCGAATTGGGCCGGTCGGCTCCCACCATCAGCGTGCTGTGGAAGATCGCCCGTGCCCTGGACGTGCCGTTCTCGGCCTTCACCTCGGCTTCGGGCGGCAGCGGCACCAGCGTGCTGCGGGCCCACCGGGCCAAATGGCTGAGTTCGCGCAACGGCCGCTTCGCCTCGCGCGCCCTGTTCCCATTCGATCAGGCCCGGCGGGCCGAGTTCTACGAATTGCGCCTGGCCGCCCAGACGGTGGAGGAGGCAGAGGGCCATCCCGCCGGTACCACGGAAAACCTGGTGGTGGCCAAGGGGGTGCTGGAGGTGGTGACGGGCGGCGACTGGCACCGGCTGGAAGCCGGCGATGCCATCTATTTCGTCGCCGACCAGCCCCATTCGTACCGCAACCCCGGCGCGGTGGAGGCGGTGGCCTATCTGGTCATGACCTATGCGGACCAGCAGCAATGAGCGGGCTGGGGCGAAGGAGGGTGCGAGAATGCCGGTAATTCATGTGGAGCGGTGGCAGCGAGCCAGCCAGCCCCGCGCAGACGAGGCGACGGATTTCTGTCGGTCCATCCGCGCCCTGGAGCGCGATCTGCGCGCCGCCGGCTTCGCCATCGCCGCCGATCTGGTGGCGACGGCCGGCATCGCCGTGCTGCAGAAGCTGGAAGTGGAATCCGGCACCCGCTGACGGCGCCGAAGGCGCCTTTTTCGTACAGTAACGCCAAAGGCGTTTTTTTGTACAGCAGCGCCGGAGGCGCCTTTGTTCGTATGACGGCGCCGGAGGCGCCCCCGTCCCCGCGGCGGGGACGGGTCGGGGCGCCCGTCGGCCGTCGCTCGGCTACTTGGTCATGGGCATGCACATCATCATCGGCATGCCGTTGCAGCTCATCATCATGGGCATGCCCATGCCCATCATGGTCATCATGCGGGTGCAGCATTCCTTCATCATGTCCATGGTCATGCCGGCCATGGGCTTCATGGTGCAGACCATGCCGTCGGCGGTCATCTCGCAAGTCATGGTGCAGGTCATCACCGGCATCATCATGGGCATCATGCCGCCCATCATCGGCATGGGCATCTGCATCATCGGCATCATGCCGCCCATCTGGTTCATCATGGGCATGGTGGTCGGCATCTGCATGGCGGTCATCATGGCTCTTTCTCCCCGATTGGTGTGGGCCGGCGCGGCCCCGCTGCGTGATGGGGGAACCATGCTCCCGTCGGCCCCGGGGCTCAATCGGCGGGAGCGCCGGCGTGGTGCTTTCCTCCAATAAGGCGGAGGGGTATCCGCTGGGGCGGAGGACGGGGTGTCCGCCATAAAACGCAATTTGACCGTGTTAAACTGAAATCTAAACAACACTAGTCTTTAGCAAAAATCCTTGACATGGCCGGGTGTCAGGCTGCATCTATTGTCTACAAGTTTTGTAGAGAGTAAGCGATGCCCCACGACGCGGACCTACTGACCCAGATCGGCAACACCCCCCTGGTCGAGCTCGCTCACATCGACACGGGGCCGTGCCGCCTGTTCGTCAAGCTGGAGAACCAGAACCCCTCGGGGTCCATCAAGGACCGCATCGCCGTGTCCATGATCGATGACGCCGAGCGCAGCGGGCGGCCGCATCGTCGAGGCCACCGCGGGCAATACCGGCCTCGCCCTGGCGCTGGTGGCGGCCCGGCGGGGCTATCGCCTGACCCTGGTGATCCCGGACAAGATGAGCCGCGAGAAGATCGCCCACCTCAAGGCCATGGGGGCCGAGGTGGTGCTGACCCGCTCGGACGTCGGCAAGGGCCATCCGGAATATTACCAGGACCTGGCTTCCGACCTGGCCCGCGCCACCGGCGCCGTCTACACCGACCAGTTCAACAATCCAGCCAACCCGGCCGCCCACGAGGCCGGCACCGGGCCGGAGATCTGGCGCCAGCTGGACGGGCGGGTGGACGCGGTGGTGGCCGGCGTCGGTTCGGGCGGCACCATCACCGGCCTGGGCCGCTTCTTCGCCCGCGTGTCGCCCCAGACCGAAATGGTGCTGGCCGATCCCCAGGGCTCGATCCTGGCCGATTACGTCAACACCGGGCATATCGGCGAGGCCGGTTCGTGGCTGGTGGAGGGCATCGGCGAGGATTTCGTGCCACCGGTCTCGGACCTGTCCCTGGTGCGCCGCGCCTACACCATCCCCGACGGCGAGAGTTTCGGCACCGCCCGCGTCGTGCTGCGCAAGGAAGGCATCTTGGTGGGGTCGTCCTCGGGCACCCTGATCGCCGCCGCCCTGCGCTATTGCCGCGCCCAGACCGAGCCCAAGCGGGTGGTCACCTTCGTCTGCGACAGCGGCAACAAGTACCTGTCCAAGATGTACAACGATTTCTGGATGGAGGATCAGGGCCTGCTGAAGCGCGACAGCTTCGGCGACCTGCGAGACCTCATCGCGCGGCGCCACGAGGAGGGGGCGGTGGTGGCCGCCAGTCCGGAGGACACCCTGGCCGCCGCCTATCAGCGCATGAAGCTGTACGACGTGTCCCAGTTGCCGGTGCTGGTGGGCGACCTGTGCGTCGGCATCCTGGATGAATCCGACATCCTGCTGGCGGTGGAGGAGCACAACGTGCTGTTCGACGCCCCCGTCAGCACCGCCATGGTCACCCGGCTGGAGACGGTCTCGCCCACCACTTCGGTGGATCACCTGATCCGGCTGTTCGATCGCGGCCACGTCGCCATCGTGGTGGACGGCGACCGCTTCCTCGGCCTGATCACCCGCATGGATTTCCTCAACCACCTGCGCAGGAAGGCAGCATGAGCCGCTTCGATACACGGACGGTGCATGCCGGCCACGTCGCCGAGCCCACCGGCGCGGTGATGACCCCCATCGTCGCCAGCTCCACCTTCGCCCAGACGGCGCCGGGCGAGCATACCGGCTGGGAATACGCCCGGTCGGGCAATCCCACCCGCGCCGCCTTCGAGCGGGCGGTGGCTGAGCTGGAAGGCGGCAGCCACGGCTTCGCCTTCGCCTCCGGCCTGGCCGCCGAGGCCACGGTGCTGGAGCTGCTGGACCAGGGCGGCCATATCGTCGCCGCCGACGACCTTTATGGCGGCACCTGGCGCCTGTTCGAGCGGGTGCGCCGACGCAGCGCCGGGCTGTCCATCACCTATGTGGATCCCACCGACATCGCCGCCATCGCCGCGGCCATCACCCCGGCCACCCGGTTGATCTGGGTGGAGACGCCCACCAATCCGCTGCTCAAAGTGGCGGACCTGGCCGCCATCGGCCGGCTGGGCAGGGAGCGCGGCGTCCTCACCGTGGCGGATTCCACCTTCGCCTCGCCCCATATCCAGCGGCCGTTGGAGCTGGGCATCGACATCGTCCTGCATTCGGCCACCAAGTACCTCAACGGCCATTCCGACATGGTCGGCGGCGTGGTGGCGGTGAAGGACGCCGATCTGGCCCAGCGCATCGGTTTCCTCCAGAACGCCGTGGGCGCGGTGCTTGACCCATTCCCGGCCTTCCTGGCGTTGCGCGGACTCAAGACCCTGGCGCTGCGCATGGAGCGCCATTCGGCCAACGGCCGCAAGGTGGCGGAATGGCTGGAGGGGCGGGCCAAGACCGTTCGCGTTCTCTATCCCGGCCTGCCCAGCCATCCCCAGCACGACGTGGCGCGCCGGCAGATGAACGGCTTCGGCGGCATGGTGACGGTGGAACTGGACACCGACGCCGCCGGCGTGCGCCGCTTCCTCGCCGCGCTCAAGCTGTTCACCCTGGCCGAGAGCCTGGGGGGCGTGGAAAGCCTGGTGGGCCATCCGGTGACCATGAGCCACGCCTCGATCCCGCCCGAGCGGCGTGCCGCCCTCGGCATCAGCGACCGGCTGGTGCGCCTGTCGGTGGGCATCGAGGATGCCGACGACCTCATCGCCGATCTGGCGCGCGGCCTGGCCGAGGTGTGAGCCATGCCGCAACCGGATCACATCGTCCGCATCGCGTTGCCCGAGGCGGTGGAGGACGACATCGCCGGCTATTTCGCCAAGTGCCGGGAAAAGCTGGGCCTGGTGCCCAACGTACTGCGCGCCTATACCGCCCGGCCCGACAAGTTCCGCACCTTCACCCGCTTCTACAACGAGCTGATGCTGGGCAGATCGGGGCTGTCCAAGCTGGAGCGCGAGATGATCGCGGTGGTCGTGTCCTCGGCCAACCGCTGCTATTACTGTCTGGTCGCCCACGGCCAGGCGGTGCGGCAGTTGTCGGGCGATCCTCAGCCTGGGCGAGCTGATGGTGATGAATTATCGGGTCGCCGAGCTGCCGCCGCGCCAGCGCGCCATGCTGGATTTCGCCTGGACGCTGACCCTGTCGCCCCATGACATCGGCGAGGCCGCCCGCCAGTCCCTGCGCGATGCCGGCTTCGGCGATGCAGACATCTTCGACATCTGCGACACCGTCGCCTTCTTCAACTACACCAACCGCATGGCGCACGGGCTCGACATGATCCCCAACGCCGAATACCACAGCTTCGACCGTGGGGATGCGGCGCCATGACACGCGGGCGCGCCGTCGCCGTGGCCGCCCTGGCCGTGCTGGCGCTGACCGGGGCCACCCTGTGGCAGCGTGCCGGCACCGCCGCCGCGCCGGGCCTGCGGCTGGCCCTGTTCCCGCCCACCTGGGACGGCGTGCGGGTATTCCGCGCCATCATCCTGGGCGGCGCCAAGCCGGTTTCCGGCACTCCCATTCCCGGCGCCTGGCTGGTCCATCTGGACCCCGGCCAGCCCGACCATCTGCAGGGCGCCCTCGTCACCGGGGCGGGACCGTTCGTCCGCCTGGCCGCGGCCGCCTGCCTGACTCCCCAGGCCAACCCTTAAAGAAGATTGATCAAGGAGAAGACCATGGTTGACATCCCGGTTTCCCGTCGGACCTTCCTGGGCGGTGCCGCCGCCGCTGCGGCCACCACCACCTTGCTGGGGGCGCCCGGCATCATCCGCGCCCAGGGCGCGCTCAAGCCCATCAAGCTGGGCTGGTTCGTCAACGCAGCCTGCCTGTCGCCGGTGGCCGCCGCCAAGCACCTGGGCATCTTCGAGAAGCATGGCCTGGACGTGGAGCCTGGTGAAGTTCGCCGGCACCACCGACCAGCTGCTGGAGGCGCTGGCCACCCGCAAGGTGGATGCCAGCGTCGGCATGGCGCTGCGCTGGCTCAAGCCGCTGGAGCAGGGCTTCGACGTCAAGCTGACCGGCGGCACCCATGGCGGCTGCCTGCGCCTGCTGGGCGACAAGAACCAGGGCATCACCAGGATCGAGGCCCTGAAGGGCAAGACCATCGCCGTGTCCGACATCGGCAGCCCGGCCAAGAACTTCTTCTCGGTTCTGCTGGGCAAGCGCGGCATCGACCCCAACAAGGACGTGGAGTGGAAGGTGTTCCCCGGCGACCTGCTGGCTGCCGCCATCGAGAAGGGCGAGGCCCAGGCGCTGGCTCACCAGGACCCCGAAACCTGGCGCTTCCTCAAGAACCCCCGCCTGACCGAGGTGGCCACCAACCTGACCGCCGAGTACGGCGACCGCGTGTGCTGCCTGGTGGGCGTGGGCACCAAGCTGCTGAAGGAGGACCGCCCGGCGGCGGCGGCCATCACCAAGGCGCTGCTGGAGGCCCAGGACATCACCGCCCACCACCCCGAGCAGACCGCCGACGTCTATCTGCCCTACGTGGCCAACGCCACCAAGGACGACATCATCCAACTGCTCAAGACCCACACCCACTACGTCCACCCGCTGGGCGACAACTTGCGCAAGCAGCTGGTGGAGTACGTGATCGAGCTGCAGAAGATCAACGTGATCAAGCCGACCACTGACCCGGTCAAGTTTGCCGCCAAGATCACCGAAGATGTCATCTAGGGAGGAAACGTTGAACCAGACCGTCGAGCAGGTGGCCGTCGCGCTGCCTGACGGCGCGGTGGAGGAGGGGGGCGTTCCCCCGCCTCTGGCGCACCGGTCTTCTCGCCACCCTGACCTGGGCGGGGGCTGCCGTCCTGACGCTCGCCTGGCCCGACGAGGACAGCTGGGACCGCACCGGCGATCTGGCGGTGCTGCTGGCCGTGATCGCCGCGCTGCTGGCGGCGGCGGTGGCGGCGGAGCGCTTCCTGCCGCGCCTGTCCGCGCGCTTGCGCGGCGCCGGGCCGTGGCTGGTGGCCCTGTCGGTGCTGGTCACCGTGTGGCAGGTGGTCACCGCCAAGACCGGCCTGTTGCCGCGCCCGTTCTTCCACCCGCCCCAGAGCCTGCTGGAGGTCTATCTGGACGACTGGTCGATGCTGGGCCTGTCGGTGCTGCATTCCCTTCGCCTGCTGCTGGTGGGCTATCTGATCGGCGCGGGCCTGGGCTTCATCACCGGCGTCGGTCTGGGCTGGTCGCGGCTGGTGGCCTATTGGGGCCATCCGGTTCTGCGCCTGATCGGTCCGCTGCCGGCCACCGCCTGGCTGCCCATCGCCTTCTTCGCCTTCCCCTCCAGCTGGAGCGCCAGCATCTTCCTGGTGGCGCTGGCCTCGGGCATCCCGGTGGCCATCCTGACCTGGTCGGGCGTGGCCGGCGTCAGCTCGGCCTATTACGACATCGCCCGCACGCTGGGTGCCGGCAACCGCTTCCTGGTGTTCAAGGTGGCCATCCCGGCGGCCATGCCCCACGTCTTCGTCGGCCTGTTCATGGGCCTGGGCTCGGCCTTCGCCGTGCTGGTGGTGGCCGAGATGCTGGGCGTCAAGGCCGGCCTGGGCTGGTACATGCAATGGGCCCAGGGCTGGGGCGCCTACGGCAACATGTACGGGGCGCTGCTGGTGATGGCGCTGATGTGCTCGGGCCTGGTGACCCTGCTGTTCAAGATCCGCGATCGCCTGCTCGCCTGGCAGAAAGGAATGGTGCGATGGTAGCCCTTGCCGTGCAGCCGGAAGCCGCATCCGGCCTCGCCCTCGACGTGGTGGGCGTCAGCCATGCCTTCGACCTGGAAGGCAAGACCCTGCCGGTGCTGGACGGGGTATCGTTCCGTGCCGAGCCGGGCGAGTTCGTCGCCCTGCTGGGCCCCAGCGGCTGCGGCAAGTCCACCCTGCTGCGGCTGGTGGCGGGGCTGGAGCCGCCGCGCCGGGGCCAATTGCTGGAGGACGGGGCGCCCATCACCGGTCCCCATCCCAGCCGCGTGGTCATGTTCCAGGATCCGACTCTCTATCCGTGGCGCACGGTCTGGGACAACGTCGCCCTGGGGCTGGAGGCGCGCGGGCTGCTCAAGCTCCACCGCAACCGGGTGGACGAGGCGCTGAAGCTGGTGGGGCTCGACCACTTCGCCAAGGCGTTTCCGCACCAGTTGTCGGGCGGCATGGCCCAGCGCGTGTCCCTGGCCCGCGCCCTGGTCAACGACCCCCGCCTGCTGGTGCTGGACGAACCGCTGGGCAAGCTGGACTCGCTGACCCGCCTGACCATGCAGAGCGAACTGGTGGAACTGTGGCGCCGTAGCGGCTTCACCGCCCTGCTGGTCACCCACGATGTGGAGGAGGCGTTGTTCCTGGCCAACCGCGTGCTGGTGTTCAGCGAGCGTCCGGCCAGGATCGTCGCCGATTTCAGGGTGGACCTGGCCTATCCGCGCCATCGCGGCGATTCCCAGATCACCGAGTTGCGCCACGAGATCATGGTGCTGCTGGGCCTGGGCGCCAACTGGTAGCCCACGCTTGAGGCCCGTTCCAGCGATGGAACGGGCCGTCAGGTGTCGCCGCGCTCCGCCGAGGCGTCGCCGCAATCCCACAGATAGGGGCTGTAGCGCTGGTCCTCGATGAGGATGTGCCGCGTCAGCCAATCGCCCAGGAAGCGTGTGAGGTCGTCGCCCAGGGTGGGGGTGAACGACACCATGCGCCGTTGCAGCTGCCGCACCTCGTTCAGCATGGCCTGGTGGATGGCGCGGTGTTCCTCGAGTTCGGGGTAGTCGATGCGTTCCATCAGCGCTTCCTCGCGGCTGAAATGGGACGCGGTGTAGCCCAGCAGCTCGTCCAGCACGAATTCGATGGCGATGGGGTCCTCGCGCGTGCCGGGGCTGGACACTTGGTTGACCAGGGCCAGCAGGATGCGGTGGTCATGGTCGACCGAGTCGTTGCCCACCGACATGCCTTCCGTCCAGGGAATGGTGTGGGCATGGGCGCGCGCCATCACCACGTCGACCAGTGCCTGGGCGATCAACGGATCGAAATGGCTGCCTGACTGGTCGGCGAAGAAGTCCAGCACCCGCTCCTGCGGCCACGCCGTCTTGTAGGGGCGGTCCGAGGCCAGGGCGTCGTAGACGTCGGCGGCGGCGACGATGCGGGCCGACAGCGGGATGTCCTGGCCCTTCAGGCGATGGGGGTAGCCGGCGCCGTCCCAGCGTTCGTGATGATGCTCGGCGATCTCGGCGGCCAGGCGGAACTGGTGGCTGCCGGCCAGCATGGCCGAGGCCTTGCGCAGGATGGCGGCGCCGCGCGCTGCGTGCAGTTCCATCTCGGCCCGTTCCGGCGGCGTCAGCGGGCCGGCCTTGAGCAGGATGCTGTCGGGCGTGCCCACCTTGCCGATGTCGTGCAGGATGCTGGCCAGACCCACGTTGCGGCGGAAATCGTCGGTGATCTCGGCCAAGTAATGGCCTTGTTCGAGCAGGCGGCGGGTGACCTCGTGGGTCAGGCGGGCGACCCGCAGGATGTGCTCGCCGGTGTCGGTGTCGCGGTTTTCGGCCAGGTCGGCCAGGGCGATCAGCGCCACCTTCTGCGAGCGTTCCGCCTTGCGTTCGGCCAGGGATTGCTGCGACACGTCCACCGCCGAGAAGGTGCGGCAGCCGTCGGCCATGGGGGTCAGGGTCACCTGCACCGTGGTGCGCTGGCCCGCCACGCGGTGGGAAAAGCTGGTGGGGGTGTCGTCGAAGCCCACGCCCAGGCAGCGGCCCAGGTGCTCCAGGCTGTCGCAGGCCGCCGGTCCCCCGGTGGGGTCAAGCTGCGCCATCAGGTCGAAGAACGCCTCGTTGGCTTGTTGCAGCCGGCCATTGGCCGAGAACACCGCCACCGCATAGGGCAGGGCGGCGACGATGGCCGAGGGGGAGGTGTACGAGGCTTCCATGCACTTTCCTTGCTGCCGCCTAGTCGGGTACCGCAATCGGCACAGGAATTCCAGCCTATAGTCATAGGCCGGATGCATTCAATCCCTCTGTCTTTTGCGATATGGTGCCGCACCGGCTGTCGCGCGAACGACGGCGACTACAGACGAGGGGGCAGGATATGGTGCGGGCGCAATCGGCAATCTGTGCGGATACGGGCAATTACGGCCTGTTCATCACCTTGGCCGTGGCCGAGGGCAAGGGCATGGCGGTTCGCCGCGCCGCCGCCAAGCTGCCGGCCCTGACCCGCGCGGTGGCCGACAAGCTGGGCGAGCCCGCCTTGGTCAGTGCGCTGGGCATCGGCGCCGCCGCCTGGGAGGCGGTGGTGGGCGGGCCCAAGCCGCGCGGCCTGCTGCCGTTCGAGCCGCTGGCCGATGGCTCCCGCGTCGCCCCGGCGACGCCGGCCGACCTGTTCCTGCACATCCATTCGCCGCGCCACGACGCCAACTTGGTGCTGGCGCGGGAATTCCTGCGCAGCCTGGACGGCGGTGCCACCGTGATCGAGGAGGTCATGGGCTTCAAGCACCTGGGCGGGCGCGACCTGACCGGCTTCGTGGACGGCACCGAGAATCCCGAGGGCGACGAACGCCCCGAGGTGGCCCTGGTGGCCGAGGGCGACGCCTTCGCCGGCGGCAGCTTCGTCAGCCTTCAGCGCTATGTGCACGACATGGCGCTGTGGGACCGCCTGCCGGTGGCCGAGCAGGAAAAGACCGTCGGCCGCACCAAGGAGGACGACGAGGAGCTGGACGACGAGGTCAAGCCGCCTACCGCCCACATCGCCCGCGTGGTGATCGAGGAGGACGGCGAGGAACTGGAAGTCCTGCGCCACAGCCTGCCCTATGGCCTGACCCGCGAATGCGGCCTGTACTTCGTCGCCTATTGCGCCAGCCCGGGTCCGTTCCGCCGCATGCTCAAGCGCATGGTGGTGCGCGACCAGGACGGCCATTACGACCACCTGCTGGATTTCACCCGGGCGGTTACCGGGGCGTCGTTCTTCACGCCGTCCGAGAACTTCCTGGAAGGCTTGGCCTAACGCGCTTAGGCATCTGCCTGATCCAAATGGAAGCGTTCCCTGTTTATCGTCATGGCCGGGCTTGACCCGGCCATCCATGCCTGTCCCACGGCACGCTGCCGGATGGTGCCACGTGGATGCCCGGACCAAGTCCGGGCATGACGAGGGAGGACGTACCCGCCGCTCGACAAAAGGCCGTCAGGCCGCCGCCGGCACCGCCACGCCCGCCGGCTCCTCGGCCGGGGCGGGAAGGGCGTGGGCGTCCTCCTGCGCCACGGCGGGGGCGCCGTGCCAGGCGGTATGGGCGGGCAGCTGCTCGCCCTTCATGACGATGGTCAGCGGGCCGATGCGGGCGAAGTCGCCGACGCGGGTGTCGTACAGCACCGTGGCGGTGCAGCCGATGGTCACGCCCTGGCCCACCTCTACCCGGCCCACCTTCATCACCCGGTCCTCGTACAGGTGGGTCTGCAGGCCGGCGGTGGCGTTGATGGCGGTGTGGTCGCCCACCGACACGCAGTCGAACTCGGTGATGTCGGTGGTGTCCATGTAGATGCCGCTACCCATCTTCACGCCGTACAGCCGCAGCGTCCACGGCAGGAACGGGGTGCCGCGCAGGTGGTCCAGCAGCACCTTGCCGGCCATGCCCCAGTACATTACCGCCACCGCCTCGGTGCGCAGCGCCCACCACGACCACATGGGCTTCACCGTGGGCGCGTAGGCGCCCATCATCAGCCACTTCACCGCCACCGAGGACAGCATCAGGGCCAGCGAGATGCCGACCGACGCCGCCAGGAACTGGGGCAGTACCGTCCAGGTGTCATGGGCCAGGATGGCCGGGGCCAGCAGTTCCACCGCCAGCGTGCCGAAGGTGATGAACAGCATGGTGGGCAGCGAGACCGAGAAGGCCTCGAACACGGCGCGGCTCCACTGGCGCCAGCGTGACGGCTCGTAGGTCCAGTTGGCAGCCACGTCGCCGAATTGCTGGCGTACCGGCAGCTTGATGGGCGGGCTGCCGAACCAGATGCCGCCGCCCTGCATGTTCCCGTCGCTCGGCGGTTTGGACTTGATGCCGATCAGCGAGCCGGTGGGAATGGTGGTGCCCGGCGGCACCACCGCCTCGTTGCCGACGAAGACGCGGTCGCCGGTGCGCACCGGTTCCAGCGTCATCCAGCCGCGCCGCACCGTCTCGTCGCCCAGCACCACCTCGTCGGCGATGAAGCACTTCTCGCCGATGTCGATCAGGTCGTAGCGGCCCGACAGGTTGGTGGAGATCTCCGAGCCCTTGCCGATCTTGGCCCCCATCAGGCGGTACCACGCTCGCATGTAGACGGTGGCGTACAGCGACGACAGGGTTTCCAGGGTCAGCTCGGTGCACAGCGCCACGATCCACTTGCGGAAGTAGAAGCCGCCATGGATCGAATAGACGCCCGGCTTGACCGAGGGCAGGACCAGCCAGCGTACCAGGGCGATCATGCCCACGGTGATGACGATCAGCGCCATGGCGGTGGGCCAGGCCAGCAGCGGCAGCACCTTGAGGTAGCCGAAGCCGAAGCTCGCCTCGAACCAGTCGGCCAGCCGGTCGAAGACGGTGAAGGCCGGGAAGATGGGCACCAGCGTCACCGGCGGCAGGCCCAGCAGGGCCAGCACGTAGCCCATCCCCAGCAGCGCCCGGCGCAGGCGAGAGGCCTGGGGCGGTTCCGGTTGCGCCGCGGGATCGACCGCGCCGACCTTGCGGGCGGGCGAGCCGTCCCACGATTCCCAGGCACCCACATGGGTGCCGGCGGGCAAGGCAGTCAGGTCGCCCAGTTCGGCGCCCTCGCCGATCACGGTGTCGTGGCCGATGACGCACGAGGTGCCCACCAGGGCGCCGGCGCCGATGGTGACGCTGCCGATGACCAACTCGTTGCCGATCACCTCGGCATTGGCCAGATGCGAGCGCGAGCCGATGGTGGCGCCATCGCCGATGGCCACCAAGTCCAGCGCCCCGGCCTCGACCTCGCCGATGAGGGCGTCGCGGCCGATGCGGGCGCCCAGCAGGCGCAGGAACCAGCGCATGACGGGGGTGTCCTGGAACCATTTCAGGTGGACCAGGGTCAGCAGGCGCTGGGCCAGCCACCAGCGGAAATAATAGGCGCCCCACAGCGGATAGCGGCCCGGCTTGGCCCGACCCAGCACCAGCCACTTGCCGGCGATAGCCAGGGCGATGGTGCCGATGTTGATGACGCTGTAGGTGGCCAGCAGGGTGAGCAGTTCGGTGGCCCAGGTGGCGTCCTCGCCCGACAACAGCATGTAGCTGACGAACACGCCCAGCCAGGGCGCGGTGGCGAGGCCCAGGATGACGGGCAGCACGGCGGCCTGACCCAGGCCGCAGAGGACGCGCCGGGCCAGCGGCACCGGGGTGAAGCCCAGGTCGGCGGCGGGCCGGGAACGCGGCGCCCGCTCGTCCAGCCGCGCCGCCATGGCGCGCAGGGAACGGGCGGCGTAGACGTCCTGCAGGGTCAGGCCGGCCTGGGCCGGGGTCTGGCGCACCGCCGAAACGAAGCGTGCCGCCAGCAGGGAATGGCCACCCAGATCCAGGAAGAAATCGCCGTCCAAAGGAATGGCTTGGCCGGGAAAGACCGAGCGGGCGGCGGCCAGAAGCACCGCTTCCGTCTCGGTACGGGGCGCGTCGGCCTCTTCCGTCTCCATCTCGGCCAGCGGCCGGGCCATCAGCGTCTTGCGGTCCACCTTGCCCGAGACCAGCCGGGGCAGGGCGTCGATCAGGCTCGAAGCGGGACGGCACCATGTAGCCGGGCAGTTCGGCCCGCAGCCGGCCGCGCCAGCCGGCGACGTCCAGGGCGGCGCCGGGCGACGCCACGACGAAGGCCACCAGCCGGTCGATGCCGTCGTCGGGGCGCAGTACCACCGCCGCCTGGGTGACGCCCTCGCAGGCCGCCAGCCTGGCTTCGATCTCGCCCAGTTCGACGCGGAAGCCGCAGATCTTCACCTGGTCGTCGATACGGCCGTGGAATTCCAGATTGCCTTCGCCGTCCACGATCACCGCGTCACCCGAGCGGTACAGCACCGGGTCGTGGCTGTCCGGGGCGAAGGGATTGGCGATGAACTTCTCGGCGGTCAGCTCGGGGCGGCCCAGATAGCCGGCGGCCACGCCGGGGCCGCCGATCAGCAGTTCGCCCTGGGCGCCGGGCGCCACCGGGTTCAGCGCCTCGTCCACCACATAGGCGGTGTAGTTGGGGATGGGCCGGCCGATGGTGACCGCGCGGCCGGGGATCAGTTCGGCCACGGTGGCGACCACGGTGGTCTCGGTGGGGCCGTAGGAATTGAACACCCGCCGGCCTGGGCGGCACCAGCGTTCCACCACCGGCGGCGGGCAGGCCTCGCCGCCCAGGATGACGACGCGAAGGCTCGCCACGTCGCGCGGCAACAGGGTCAGCAGGGTGGGGACGGTATCCAGCACGGTGATGCCGGCGCCTTCCAGCACGTCGCACAGGCGGTCGGCCTGCTGCAGCGTCTCGCGACCCGCCACCCACAGGGTGGCGCCCACCAGATAGGGGATGAATATCTCTTCCAGCGACAGGTCGAAGGCCACCGAGGCGCCCTGGAAGGCAACGTCCTCGGCGCTGATGCCATAGACCTCGTTGGCGGCGCGCAGGTAGTGGCAGATGTTGCGGTGGCTGATCAGCACTGCCTTGGGTTTGCCGGTAGAACCCGAGGTGTAGATGGCGTAGGCCGGATCGGCGGGGCCGGCGCCGCTGGCGGGGGCCTGGTCCGAAACGTCTTCGCCCAGCAGGCGGCCCACCGGCAGGACGGGGGCGGACAGGCCGTCGGCGCGGGCCACGGTGGCGCCGTCCACGATGATGGCGCGGCCGGCGCAGTCGGCCATGCAGGCGGCGACGCGCTCGGGCGGTGCGTCGAAATCGAAGGGGATGTAAGCGGCGCCGGACTTCAGGATGCCCAGCAGCGCCACGTGCAGTTCGGCCGAGCGGGACAGCCACAGCCCGACGAAGGCGCCGGGGCCGATGCCGCGCGCCTTCAGGGCGTTGGCGACCCGGTTGGCGCGGCGGTCAAGCTCGGCGTAGCTGAGGCGCTGGTCGGCGAAGACCAGGGCAGTGGCCTCGGGCGAGCGGGTGACGGTGGCGGCGAAGATGTCGCTCAGGGATTCGTCGCGCAGCAGGTCCGGGCGGGGGGCGGCGGCAAGGGCGGTCGAAGCGGGACCGGAAATCAGCGGCATGATACTCCATCGCCCCGCCATGGCCGCAGGAGGCGCGCGGCATCGGGGCCGGAACAGGAAAGCAGGAAAATGTGACGGAGGCGGGGCAGGGTTCGGACACCCGGCCATGCGGGCGCGCCCGGGCGTGCGGAGGAACGCCGGCATGCGGACGGGAACGCGGCTGCCTGGGAAGGTTTCTGCATGGGCTAAAGTGTAGCACCCGGCGTACCACTTCCGCCAGGGCTACACCTTAAAAAGCCCGTATCTGCCACTTAAGGGTTAGTTTTCCCCAATATATAGGGGTATTTACGGGTTCCTCGCCGCTTTCCGCGTTCCTACCCGATCGAGCAGGTAAGCGATGGAGCGATAGGGCTTGCCCGAATGGTCGGACAGGCCGATCTCGCAGGTGCGGTTGGACGAATAGCCGCCCTCGGCCGTGTCCGGCACCGCTTCGGGCAGGCGGCGCAGGGCGTGGTCGTTGAGTTCCGGCGTGGTGAAGCCCTTGTCGCCGGCGAAGCCGCAGCAGCCCACGCCGTCCGGGACCACCACCGTCTCGGCGCAGGCCTTGGCCAGGGCCACCATCTTCCCGTCCAGGCCCATGCGCCGGGCCGAGCAGTTGAGATGCACCAGCACCGGACGGGTTTCCTTGGTCACCTCCAGGCGCGGCAGCACTTGGTCGTGCAGGAACTCGATGCTGTCATGCACCGCCAGCCGCTTGTCCAGCACCCGCTTCATGCGCAGCGAACAGGCCGAGGCATCCATCAGCACCGGGATGCGGCCATTGTCCGAGGCGGCCAGCAGGGCGCGCTCCATCTCGGCCGACTTGGCGTCGGCAAGGTCGTTCATGCCCTTGCTCTCGAAGGACTGGCCGCAGCACAGATTGCCCAGGTTGTCCGGGAAGATGACCTTGAAGCCGGCCTTTTCCAGCAACGCGGTCATGCGCTCGGGCACGGAATCCTGCTCGGGCGCCTCCCAGGCCGGGCCCAGGGTGCGGGTGGCGCAGGACGGCATGTAGACCACCTCGGTGCCGGCCTGGGTGCTGGCCGCTGGAACCTTGCCCGGATGGGGCAGGGAGGCATGCACCTTGGGGAAGAGGCCGCCGGTCACCGCCTTGGCGACGCGGCCGGCCACCAGGGCGGCGCGGGCGGCCGCCATGGTGGTGCCGTAATGCTTGGCGGTCAGTCCGCCCACCAGCTTCTGCACGCCGGTCAGCTTGTGTCCGCGCAGGGCCTTGGTCAGCAGGCCGGTCTCGATGCCCACCGGGCAGGCGGTGGCGCACAGGCCGCAGGCGGCGCAAGTCTCCAGGCCCTGGTAGTCGTACAGCTCGCGCAGAGCACGCTCGCGCTCGGCGTCCTGGCCGGCGGCGGCCAGCCGCGATATCTCGCGCCAGCCGGTGATGCGCTGGCGGGGGCTCAGCGTCATGCCGTGGCTGGGGCACATGCGCTCACAGAAGCCGCATTCGATGCAGGTGTCCACCAGCGGGTCGGCCGGCGGCAGCGCCTTCAGGTTCCACAGATGGGCATAGGGGTCGTCGTCCAGGATCACGCCGGGATTGAGCAGGCCGGCCGGGTCCAGCAACTGCTTGATGCGCCACATCAAGGCAGTGGCGTCGCGGCCCCACTCCATTTCCACGAAGGGCGCCATGTTGCGGCCGGTGCCGTGCTCGGCCTTCAGCGAGCCGTCATACTTGTCCACCACCAGATGGCAGACGTCGTCCATGAAGGCGGCGTAGCGCTCCACCTCGGCGCGGTCGCCGAAATCCTGGGTGAAGACGAAGTGGACGTTGCCGTCCAGCGCGTGGCCGAAAATGATGGCCTCGGCATAGCCGTGCTTGGCGAACAGCGCCTGCAGGTCCAGCATGGCCTGGGCGAGGTCGGGGATCTTGAACGCCACGTCCTCGATGATGACGGTGGTGCCGGTCTTGCGCACGGCGCCCACGGCGGGGAACAGGCCCTTGCGGATCTTCCACAGCTTGCCGTACTCGTCGGCGTCGGCGGTGAACGCGGGGGCGTGCAAGGTGGCGAAGCCGGCCAGCACCGCCTCGATGGCCTTGATGTTGGCCTCCAGCCCGTCGGCGCTCTCGGCGCGGGTTTCCACCAGGAGCGCGGTGACGCCGTCGGCCACGCCGACGATCTCGGCCGGCATGCCCGGCTTGTCCTCCACCGATTTCAGCGCCGGGCGGTCCATCAGTTCCACCGCCGACACCGGAGCGGTCTTGAGGCTCGCCACCGCCCGGCAGGCCTCGGCGATATCGGGGAACAGGGCCAGCGCGCTGGCCTTGTGGGCGTGCTCGGGCACCGTGCGGTAAGTGATCTCGGCGATGAAGCCCAGCGTGCCCTCGGACCCGATCATCAGGTGTTGGAGGATGTCGATGGGATCGGTGAAGTCCACCAAGGCGTTGAGCGAATAGCCGGTGGTGTTCTTGATGGCGAACTTGGAGCGGATGCGCTCGGCCAGGGTCGGGTTGTCGCGGGTGGCCTGGCCCAGTTGCTCCAGCTCGGCCAGCAGCCCGGCATGGGACTGGCGGAAGGCGGCGCGGCTGGCTTCGTCGCCGGTATCCACCAGGGTGCCGTCGGCCAGCACCAGGCGCATGGACAGCAGCGTCTGGTAGCTGTTGTCCGCGGTGCCGCAGCACATGCCCGAGGAATTGTTGGCGGCCATGCCGCCGATCTTGGCGGAATCGATGGAGGCCGGGTCGGGGCCGATCTTGCGGGCGAAGGCGGCGAGGCGGCGGTTGGCCTCGGCCCCGATGACGCCGGGCTGCAGGCGGATGACGGCGCCGTCCTGCTCGATCTTCACCCCGTTCCAGCCGTCGCCCAGCATCAGCAGCACGGAATCGGTCACCGCCTGGCCCGACAGCGAGGTGCCGGCGGCGCGGAAGGTGACCGGCGCCTGCGCCGCGCGGCAGGCGGCCAGCACCGCCAGCACCTCGGCCTCGTCGTCGGTCTTGACAACGATCTGCGGGATCAGGCGGTAGAAGCTGGCGTCGGTGCCGTAGGCGAGCACGCGCAAGGGATCGCGGATCAGCCGTTGGGACGGGATGATCTCGGCCAGGCGGGCGGCGAGGGCGTCGTAATCGCGCGTGGCGGTTTTGGCGGTGCTGTTCATGATGTCCGTTTCAGATCAGATGTAGCCTAGGCGCGGAGCGCCTGGTCAGATGTAGCCAAGCCGCAGCGCGCCCCAGGCGCGGCCCTTGACGGTGATGGGGGCGGAGACGTCGAGGACCAGCACGTTGCGGCCGCCGCCCATGTCGCGGCGGTAGCTCTGCACCAGGAAGGGGGCGCGGTTGCGGGCGGCCTTCAGGCCGACCTCATCGTCGAACTTGCGTCGGTTGCGGCAATGGGCGGCGTTCCACGCGGGATCGCCGCCCTGGGCCTGGGAATAGCGGCGGTTGTGGGTGGGCACATAGCCGTTGCGGTCGGCGGCCACGCAGAACAGGACCCGTTCGTGAGTGCTCGCCACCGCCTCGATCAGCGGCGGCAGCGCCCGGTCGGTGAATTCGGTGAAGCGGGTGGTGAACTGCTGGGGATTGCTGCCTGGAATGGGGCGGTATTGTTCGTCGAACAGGGCGTCCAGGGTGATCTCGCCCGCATCCACCGCCCGCTCGAAGAGGGCGGCGACCTCGGCGGCCTTTTCGCGGGCCATGGCGACGAAGGGCGTCTCGCTGGTCTCGATGCCGGTCTCGGCGGTCAGCACCACCAGCTTCTCGCCCGACCGCAGCAGTTCCTGCAGGCGGCCGCGGGCATGGCCCAGCCGGGTCTCGAACTGGTCCAGGCCGGCGGCGGCGCGGTCGATCTCGCCGATCATCTGTTCCGACCGGGCGTTGATGCTGCCGGTATCGGCGCTGACCCGGCCGATGCGGCCGACGATGTCGGAGAGCGCCTCGCGGATGTGGTCGATGGTCCGGCCGATGGCGTTGGTTTCGGCACCCAGGCTGCCGGCGCGGTCGGCGCTGTCGTCGCCGCGCTCGATCAGCCGGTGGGCGGTGCCGGTCAGGGTGCCCAGGGTGGTGCGGATTTCCTGGGTGGCGCTGCTGGTGCGGCGCGACAGTTCCTTGACCTCGGACGCCACCACCGCGAAGCCCTTGCCGGTATCGCCGGCGCGGGCCGCCTCGATGGTGGCGTTCAGCGCCAGCAGGTTGGTCTGCCTGGCGATGCGGTCGATATCGTCGGCGACGCCGACCACGCCGCCCAGCGCCTGGGACAGGTCCAGCAGCAGGCTGCGGTTGCCGGTGACCATGCCGGCCAGTTGGTCGATGCCGCCGAGGGAGCCGCGTACCCGTTCCTGCGACCCGGCGGCCTCGTCCGAGGCGGTCTGGGCGCCCGCCAGGGTTTCGCCCACGTCGGCGACGATGCGGTGGTTGCTGGCCGAGAGATCGCGGATGCCGCGCTGCAATTCCTCCAGCAGCGCTCCCTGGCCGGCCACCTGGGCGGCGATCTCCTCGATGTCCTCGGCGACATCGATCATCTTGGCGCCGATCCCGCCGGTCTCGCGGGCGAACTGCTCGATGATCGCCTTTTCCTCCTGCCGGATGCGCAGCAGCGAGGTGACGCAGAAGCGCACCAGCCGGGCCAGCGGCCGCACCGTGACCAGCGGCCCGGCGATGCCGAAATTGATCAGGCGCTGGCCCTGGAAGTCGATGGCCATGTTGACGCCCTCGCGCATGCTGCCCGAGCGCGCCGCTTCCTCGGCGGTGACGCCGTATTCATCCATTTCGCCGGCCATGACGCGGGCGGCGATGGCATGGGGGCTGCCGATGCGTTCGCGGGCGCTGGAGGCGACGATGCGCCCGCCTTCGCCCATGAACGAGCAGGTCAGGCCCAGGCTCGGCGGCGAAGATTTCGCACAGCTCCTGGCCGAACCGGATGTCGAATTCCACTCCAGCCATGGCGGCGCTCAGTCCTTCACCACCAGGACGATCAGCTCCTTGGGGCCGTGGACGCCGTAGGCCAGGGTCTGCTCGATGTCGGCGGTCTTGCTCGGGCCCGAGATCAGCACGGCGTTGGTGGGCATGGAACCGGCCCAGCCCTTGTCGCGGATCAGGCCGGCCAGGTTGTCCACCACCTCGGCGGCGCGCACCAGGGCGATGTGGATGGGCGGCAGCAGGCTGAGCAGGCGGGGTTCGTCGGGCGTCGGCCACAGCACCAGGGTGCCGGTCTCGGCGATGCCGCCCAGCGTGGTGGTCAGGCCGGCATCGACGCCGTGCACCAGCACCGGTTTCAGTTCCTCCACCGGCCGGTCATAGGCCACCAGGCTCGGGGCCGTCGCCGGCCCAGGCCTCGGCCAGTTGGCGGCCGGGTTCGGTGGCGGGGGCGAACATCACCTTGTTGACGCCGCGGTTGGACAGGATGGTGCGCAGCCGGTCGGGCCAGTCGGCGGCGGTGACCTCGTACACTTCGGCATGCAGGCTTTCCAGCAGCCGGGCGAAGCGGGCCACCCGCTCGTCGGGCGCGAATTCGGGCGCCTGCCAGGCGGGCAGGGCGGGGGCGGCCTTGCGGGGGGCGGCGCGCAGGCGGGCCAGGATGCGCGAGCGGGCAGCTTCACTCATGGTCGATCCCTTCTCGCGGGCCAGCTCGTGCAGGGTCTTGCCGGCGAATTTCGGCTTGGCGCGAACCGAGGTCCACTGCCGCATCAACGGCGCGTTCTCGGGAATCAGGTTGCCCAGCCGAGCCATCACCCGCGTTGCCAGCCCATAGGCCCAGGAATGGCCGTACATGAAACCCCAGCCGCGCCAGGCCAGCGTCTCGCGCCAGTTGCGGCGCGAGCCGGCGCCCTTGACCGCCGGGCTGTCGGTGGGCCGCACCGATTCGGTGCGCAGCCGCACCAGCAGGTCGGCGATGGGGATCTTGACCGGGCAGACCTCGACGCAGGCGTTGCACAGGGTCGAGGCGTGCGGCTGGTCGCCGGCGCAATCCAGGCCCTCCAACTGGGGGGTCAGGATTTTGCCGATGGGGCCGGGATAGACGAACTTATAGGTGTGGCCGCCCACCCGGGAATAGACCGGGCAATGGTTCATGCAGGCGCCGCAACGGATGCAGCGCAGGGTGTCGCGCAACTCGGGATCGTCGTAGACGCGCGACCGGCCGCTGTCCAGCAGCACCAGATGCACTGCCTCGGGGCCGTCCTTCTCGCCCGGCTTGCGGGGCGAGGTGATCATGTTGACGTAGGTGGTGATGGGCTGGCCGGTGGCCGAACGCGGCAGCAGGGCCAACAGCGGCGGGATATCGTCCAGCGTCTCGGCCAGCTTCTCGATGCCCATTAGGGCGATGTGCAGCGGCGGCAGGGTGGTGGACAGGCGCCCGTTGCCCTCGTTCTCCACCAGCACCAGGGTGCCGGTCTCGGCCACGGCGAAGTTCACCCCCGAGATGCCGGCATCGGCCGAGGCGAATTCATCGCGCAGCACCCGGCGGGCGGCGGCGGTCAGGGCGTCCACGTCCTCGGTGTATTCCAGGCCTTCGATGTTTTCGGCGAACAGCTCGGCGATCTCGCCCTTGTTCTTGTGGATGCAAGGCATGACGATGTGGCTGGGCGCTTCGTGGGCCAGCTGGATGATGTACTCGCCCAGGTCGGATTCCACCGCCTTGATGCCGTGGCCTTCGAGGAAATGGTTCAGCTCCATCTCCTCGGACACCATGGATTTGCCCTTGATGACCTTCCTGGCGCCGGCCTTCTGCAGGATCTCCAGCACGATGGTGTTGGCTTCCGCCGTGCTTTCCGCCCAGTGGACCTGGATGCCGTTCTCGCGGCACTTGGCCTCCAATTGCTCCAGCAGCTCGGGCAGGCGGGCCACCGCGCGGGCCTTGGCGGCAGCGCCGCGTTCGCGCAGGCTCGCCCAGTCCTGGGGATCGGCGAACTGGGCGGCGCGCTTGACCATCAGCCCGTCCATGGCGCGGCGGAAATTGCGCCGCAGCGTCGGGTCGTTCAGCGCGATGGGGGCGCGCTGGGTGAAATCGCCGCTCATTTGCGGGCCTCCCCGGTGCGCTCCAGCAGGAATTCGGCGATGTGGCGGCCGCGCAGGCGCTTGCCCGCCTTTTCCACGGCGCCGTTGATGTTCATCAGGCAACCGCAATCGCCCGACAGCACTTCCGCCGCGCCGGTTTCCTCCAGCGCCGCCACCTTGTCGGTGACCATGGCGGCCGAGATTTCCGGCTGGCGCACCGCGAAGGTGCCGCCGAAGCCGCAGCATTCCTTCTCGCGCGCATTCTCCACTAGGGTGACGTTGGCCAACTGACGCAGCAGCGCCTTGGGCTGGTCCACCACGCCCATTTCGCGCATGGAGTGGCACGAGCCGTGCCATGTGACCCGCACCGGCTCGCCCCTGTCCTCAAGCGTCACGCCCAGCACGTTGACCAGGAAGTCGGTCAGCTCGAACACGCGGGCGGCGAAGGCCTTGGCCTTGCCGTGCTCGGGGCGGCTCTCGAACAGGTCGGGGTAGTGGGTCTTCATCATGCCGGCGCAGGAACCCGACGGCACCACAATGGGCCAGTCCTTGGGGAAGGCGGCGATCTGCTTGAGCGCCACCGCGCGGGCCTCGTCCAGATAGCCGGAATTGCGTGCCGGCTGGCCGCAGCAGCTCTGGTCCGGCGGGAACACCACGCGCACGCCGGCGCGCTTCAGCAGCTCCATGCCCGCCAGCCCGGCACCCGGATAGAACAGGTCGATGACGCAGGTGCCGAAGAAATAGACGGTTTCCGGCCGTTGGGGCCGTGCGGTCTCGGACATGGCGGTTCCTCGTGAATCGCGGGCCTTCTTGGGTGGGCCGCGTGGAATGGGTAGCCAATCTAACCGAAAACGACAAGTGGTAAAATAATTTGTCCAGATTTTTGGCTGTGACTTCATTCGCCTCGTCGGGGGCGTGCCGGCACCATCAGGTCCAGCCCTTCGCGGCGGCGCACCGACACCTCGCGGCGCTGATCCGCCCGCTGGGCCTCGCGCAAAGCCTCGGCGGTGGAGACTAGGTGGGCGTCGGCGGCGGCACGGGCGGCCTCGGGGTTGCGGGCGGCGATGGCGGCATAGATGGCCTGATGCTGGCGCAGGAAGCCCTCGCGCACGCCGCGGCGCAGGTACAGGTCGGCGCGGTCGTAGAAGACGCCGTTCTTCAGCATCTCGAACAGCCGGCGCATGATGTGGGCCATCACCGTGTTGCCCGCCATTTCGTAGATCGCCAGGTGGAACTGGGCGTCGACCAGGGCTTCCTGCGCCGGGTCGTCCAGGGCATGGGCCTCTTCCATGGCCCGCAGCCGGTCGTGCAGGCGGGCGATATCCTCTTCCGACCCCCGCTCGGCCGCGAAGGCCGAGGCCTGGGCGGCCAGCAGGCGGCGGAACTCCAGGTAGTCGTAGGCGGTTTCCGGGTGGGAATGGAACAGGCGCGACAGCGGGTCGACCATCTCGGCCGTGGCTGTTTCGCGTGCTGGCTGGGTGTCGTCGTCTCTCATTCCACCAAGATAATCCCGGCCGGCCCGGCTATCCAGCCCCGGAAAAATTGGAAGGGTCCATTTTCCGATTGCCAAATTCGTGGCAATCGCGTTATCCACTCGTGCCGTTCGGTCATAATTTTTTACCAAATGATCGACGCAGGAAAGAACCTTTCTAAATAGGGCCGACCCAGGGCTTCCCGAAACCGGAGGCCGCACGGCCAACCAACGGGAGGAAACATGCAGCCCTGGATGCAGATCTACGATCCTGCCGGCAATCTGTGGCTATCGTCGCTGGTAGCCTCGCTGCCGATCATCTTCTTCTTCGTCGCCTTGGCCGTCTTCCGCATGAAGGGTCATTGGGCGGGCACCGCCACCGTCGCCATCGCCCTGGCCGTGGCGGTGCTGTTCTACAAGATGCCCGCCACCATGGCGCTGGCCTCGGCCGGTTACGGCTTTCTGTACGGCCTGTGGCCGATCGCCTGGATCATCGTCGCCGCGGTGTTCCTTTATAAGATCACCGTCAGGACCGGCCAGTTCGACATCATCCGTGCCTCGGTGGTGTCCATCACCGAAGACCAGCGTCTGCAGATGCTGATGGTCGGCTTCTCGTTCGGCGCCTTCCTGGAAGGCGCGGCCGGCTTCGGCGCGCCGGTGGCCATCACCGCCGCCCTGCTGGTGGGCCTGGGCTTCAACCCGCTCTATGCCGCCGGCCTGTGCCTGATCGCCAACACCGCCCCCGTCGCCTTCGGCGCCATGGGCATCCCGATGATCGTCGCCGGCAAGGTGACCGGCCTCGATCCCTTCAAGATCGGCCAGATGGCCGGCCGTCAGCTGCCGCTGCTGGCCATGATCGTACCGTTCTGGATCGTCGCCATCATGGACGGCTGGCGCGGCATCAAGGAAACCTGGCCGGCCATCCTGGTCGCCGGCGGTTCCTTCGCCGTCAGCGTGTTCTTCACCTCGAACTTCATCGGCCCCGAGCTGCCCGACATCACCTCGGCGCTGGTCAGCCTGGTCAGCCTGACCCTGTTCCTGAAGGTGTGGAAGCCCAAGCGCATCTTCCGCTTCAAGGAGATCACCGAGGAGGAGAAGCACTCCCACGACTACAGCCTGGGCCAGATCTTCAAGGCGTGGTCGCCTTTCCTGATCCTGACCGTGGTGGTCACCATCTGGAGCCTGAAGGGGTTCAAGGACCTGTTCGCCAAGGGCGGTGCGCTCAGCGGCACCATCCTGTCCTTCCCGGTCCCGGGCCTGGACAAGCTGGTGACCAAGGGCGAGCCCATCGTCGCCAAGGCCACCGCCATGCCGGCGGTGTACGACCTGAACCTGCTGTCGGCTACCGGCACCGCCATCCTGATCTCGGCGCTGATCTCCATGGCCGTGCTGAAGCTGAGCCCGGCCCAGGGCGTCAAGATCTTCGTCGAGACCCTGAACGAGCTGAAGCGGCCGATCTACACCATTGGCACCGTCCTGGCCTTCGCCTTCGTCGCTAACTACTCGGGCCTGTCCTCGACCCTGGCCCTGCTGCTGGCCGGCACCGGCGCCGCGTTCCCGTTCTTCTCGCCGATCCTCGGCTGGCTGGGCGTGTTCCTCACCGGTTCGGACACCTCGTCCAACGCGCTGTTCTGCTCGCTGCAGGCCGCCACCGCGCACCAGATCGGGGCCCCCGACGTCCTGCTGGTCGCCGCCAACACCACCGGCGGCGTCACCGGCAAGATGATCAGCCCGCAATCCATCGCGGTGGCCTGCGCCGCCGTGGGCCTGGTGGGCAAGGAATCCAACCTGTTCCGCTTCACCGTCAAGCACAGCCTGGCCTTCGTCGCCATCATCGGCGTGATCACCGTGGTCCAGGCCTATGTGGTGCCGTGGATGGTGCCGTGACCATGTGACCCTCCGGCCGGTTTTCCGATTTCCCTTGAGCCGGAAAAACTGAAGGCCCGGGTGGCGAACCACCCGGGCCTCTTTTTTGCGGCGGCCGATCCTTGCGTCAGCGGGCGAGGATCTGCGCCGCCTCCTTGGTCTTGCCGACGGCGCCCTCCGCCTGCAGCGCGGCGGTCGAGATGTCGCTGATGTTCTGCGAGATCACCGACACCGCCGCCGAGGCATTCTGCATGTTGGCGGACATGTCGCGGGTGACCGCGCTTTGCTCGTCCACCGCCGAGGCGGTGGCGGCGACGAATTCCCGCACCGATTCGATACTGGTGCGGATGTCGGTCAGCGCCTGAACGACATCGCCCGACACCGACTGCACCGCCTCGATTTCCGTCGAAATCTGCTCGGTCGCCCGCGCCGCCTGGTTGGCCAGGTTCTTGACCTCGTTGGCGACCACCGCGAAGCCGCGTCCGGCCTCGCCGGCACGGGCGGATTCGATGGTCGCGTTGAGGGCCAGCAGGTTGATCTGGCCGGCGATGTTCTGGATCATGCTGACGATGCCGCCCATGGCCAGGGCAGCGTCGGCCAGGCGCTGGGTGGAGGCGCCGGCCGCGGCGACGCGGTCGAAGGCGCCGTCGCTGGCCGCGCGCGATTGGGACATTCTCTGGGAAATCTCGTTCACCGACGCCGCCAGTTCCTCGGCGGCCGAGGCCACCATCTGCACGTTGCCCGAGGTTTCCGAGGCGGCATGGGCGGCGGCGGTGGCCTGTTCGGTGGTCCGGCCGATGGCGCCGTCGATCTCGGTGAAGTTGTGGTCGATCAGCCGCTTGAGATCGGCCAGCAATTCCACCTGCTTGGTGATGTCGGTGGCGTATTTTACCACCTTGTAGGGTTTGCCGTTGAGGTCAAGGATGGGATTGTAGGACGCCTCGATCCAGACCTCGCGGCCGCCCTTGCCGATGCGTTTGTACTGGGCCGCCTGGTATTCGCCATTACGCAGCTTGGCCCAGAAGTCGGCATAGGCCGGGCTGGAGCGATAGGCCGGGTCGACGAACATTTCATGCCGCTTGCCCTGGATCTCGGCCAGGGAATAGCCCAGCGCGTGCAGGAAGTTGTCGTTGGCATCGATGATGGTGCCGTCCAGCTCGAAGCTGATGACCGCCTGGGACTTGCGGATGGCGTTGACCTGCCCCTGCAGGTCGGCGAATTCCATCTTCTGGGCGGTCACGTCGATGGCGAACTTGACGACCTTGTAGGGCCTGCCCGCGGCGTCCTTCAGCGGGTTGTAGGAGGCCTCGATCCAGACCTCGCGGCCACCCTTGCCGATCCGCTTGTATTGGGCGATCTGATGTTCGCCCTGGCGCAGCTTCTGCCAGAACCGTTCGTATTCGGGACTGTCGCGGAAGGCCGGTTCGACGAAGATGCTGTGGTGCTTGCCCCTGATCTCGTCCAACTGGTAGCCCAGGGCGTTCAGGAAGTTGGTGTTCGCGGCGAGGATGGTGCCGTCGAGGGCGAACTCGATGATTGCCTGGGATTCGTCGAGCGCGGCGAGTTTCGCCTCGATCTCGGTCAGCTTCTTGTTTCCGAACATGCCGTTTCGCCCTCCGTAGGAATAATACGAAGGTATTGCGTAAAAAGGAGAATGTCAAAGGTGGCGGAATCGCCACCATAAAATTCAAATAGTATTCCCCTGATTTTGCGGAATGGCTACTTGTAGTGGTTGTAGTTGAATGCCGTGTAAATGGATGTTTTCATAATAATTGCGCCCGCAAATGGCGGGCCCGCTGTGCCGAATCGTTCATGACCTTGTGGCGCGGGGATGACCGGACGGCAATATGTCGTGGCGGAAAGGATCAGCGCCGGGGCTGGGCCACCAGATCGGTTTTGGCGATGCGGCGCAAGCTGACCTCAAGCCGGGCATCGGCCTTGGCGATCTCCATCAGCGCGTCGCGGGTGAAGTTGATGTGGTTCTCGGCCGCCGCGCGGGCGGCCTGGGGGTCGCCGGCCATGACCGCGTCGAAGACGGCGCGGTGCTGGCTCAGCAGCAATTCGCGCACGCCTTGGCGCATGTACAGCTTGGCGCGGTTGTAGAAGACGTCGTTGCGCAGCATCTCGGACAGCGAGCGCATGATGTGCAGCATCACCACGTTGTGGGAGGCCTCGTAGATGGACAGATGGAAGTCGGCGTCGGTGTCGGCTTCCTCGCTGGGATCGTCCAGGGCGTGGGCCTGCTCCATCTTCTCGAAGCACCCGCGCACCAGTTCGCGGTCCACGTCGGTGCCGCGCAGGGCGGCCAGATAGGCGGCCGAGCCTTCGACGATGGCGCGGAACTCCAGATAGTCGAAGGTGGTCTCGGGCCGCTGCTGCAGCACGGTGGACAGCGGCGAGGTGAAGCCGTCGCCCAGCAGGGGGGCCACGTAGGTGGCGCCGCCCTTGCCGGAATAGACCAGTCCCTTCTTCTCCAGCTTGTCCAGCGCTTCGCGTAAGGACGGGCGCGAGACGTCGAACTTTACCGCCAGCTCGCGTTCGGGCAGCAGCCGTTCCCCGGGGCGCAGGGACCCTTCCAGGATCAGCTGTTCCAGGCGATCGGCGATGGTGTCGGCTAGCTTGGCGGGACGGATGGGTTCGGTCATAGGCGCACGCTTCTTGTGGTCGGCATTCCTGATAGGTCGGAATGGGCCGGTTGTCCAGCGGGCGATATAACTGGTAAATCTAAATGATCTTCTTTACAAGATCGGTAAAGAAAGTTATCCAAAAAATATCGTTTTTCCATTATCGCAGACAAGGGTCTCCATGTCCAAGCCGATCAAGAAGCTGCTCGTCGCCAATCGCGGCGAGATCGCCATCCGCATCTGCCGCGCCGCCACCGAACTGGGCATGAGCACGGTGGCGATCTATTCCCAGGAGGACCGCTTCGCCCTGCACCGTTTCAAGGCCGACGAGTCCTATCCGGTCGGCCGGGGCAAGGGGCCCATCGACGCCTATCTGTCCATCGATGAGATCGTGCGGGTGGCGGTGGAATGCGGCGCCGACGCCATCCATCCCGGCTATGGCCTGCTGTCCGAGAACCCCGCCTTCGCCGATGCGGTGCGCGCTGCCGGCCTGATCTTCGTCGGCCCCAGTTCCGAGGTCATGCGCGTGCTCGGCAACAAGGTGGCGGCGCGCCAAGCGGCGGTGGCGGCGGGGGTGCCGGTGATGCCGGCCACCGGGCCGCTGCCGGCCGACATGGAAACCTGCCTGGAGATGGCGGCCGAGATTGGCTACCCGCTGATGCTGAAGGCCAGCTGGGGCGGCGGCGGCCGCGGCATGCGCGTGGTCGAGGGGCCTGACGACCTGCCCGACCTTGTCGCCACCGCCCGGCGCGAGGCCAAGGCGGCCTTCGGCAACGACGAGGTCTACCTGGAAAAGCTGGTGCGCCGGGCGCGCCACGTGGAAGTGCAGATCGTCGGTGATTCCCACGGCAATCTGGTGCATCTGTTCGAGCGCGACTGTTCGGTGCAGCGGCGGAACCAGAAGGTGGTGGAACGGGCGCCGGCACCCTATCTGGGCGGCCGCCAGCGCGACGAATTGTGCGCCGCCGCCCTGCGCCTGGCCCGCGCGGTGGCTTACGAGAATGCCGGCACCGTCGAGTTCCTGATGGATGCCGACGGCGGCGCCTTCTACTTCATCGAGGTCAATCCGCGCGTGCAGGTGGAGCATACGGTGACCGAGGTGGTCACCGGCATCGACATCGTCAAGGCGCAGATCCTGATCGCCGGGGGCGCGCCCATCGGCAGCCCGGGCTCGGGCGTGCCCAAGCAGTCCGAGATCCGGCTCAACGGCCATGCCATCCAGTGCCGCATCACCACCGAGGACCCCAACAACAACTTCATCCCTGATTATGGCCGCATCACCGCCTATCGCGGCGCCAACGGCTTCGGTATCCGCCTGGACGGCGGCACCGCCTTCTCGGGGGCGCTGATCACCCGCCACTACGATTCGCTGCTGGAGAAGGTCACCGCCTGGGCGCCCACGCCCGAGGAGGCTATCCGCCGCATGGATCGGGCGCTTCGCGAGTTCCGCATTCGCGGCGTCGCCACCAACCTGGCTTTCCTGGAAGCGGTGATCGGCCATCCGCGCTTCATCGCCTGCGAATACACCACCCGCTTCATCGATGAGACGCCCGAGCTGTTCCGGCAATCGGGCCGCCGCGATCGCGCCACCAGGCTGCTCAACTTCGTCGGCGAGGTGATGGTCAACGGCAATCCCGAGGTGAAGGGTCTCCCCCGACCGCGGCAAGTTCACCCCGCCCAGCCGTTGCCTCATCCCGCCGGCGAGCCCGCGCCCGGGACCAAGCAGAAGCTGGAGGAATTGGGCGCTGCCGGCTTCGCCAAGTGGATGCTGGAGCAGAAGCGGGTGCTGGTCACCGACACCACCATGCGCGACGCCCACCAGTCCCTGCTGGCCACCCGCATGCGCAGCCACGACCTGCTGGCCGCGGCGCCGGCCTATGCCCATCTGCTGCCCGGCCTGTTCTCGGTGGAATGCTGGGGCGGCGCCACCTTCGACGTGGCCATGCGCTTCCTCAAGGAGGACCCGTGGGAGCGCCTCGCCGGCCTGCGCCGCGCCATGCCCAACCTGCTGCTGCAGATGCTGCTGCGCTCGGCCAATGCGGTGGGCTACACCAACTATCCCGACAACGTGGTGCGCTACTTCATCGAGCGCGCCGCCAAGGGCGGCATCGACGTCTTCCGCGTGTTCGACTGCCTGAACTGGGTGGAGAACATGCGCTTCGCCATCGACGCCGTGCGCGAGACCGGCGCCTTGTGCGAGGCGGCCATCTGCTACACCGGCGACATCGGCGATCCGGCGCGCTCCAAGTACGACTTGAAGTACTACGTGGACTTGGCCAAGCAGTTGGAGAAGGCCGGCGCCCACATCCTGGGCGTCAAGGACATGGCCGGCCTGGTCAAGCCGCGCGCCGCGAGCGTGCTGTTCAAGGCGCTGAAGGACGAAGTAGGCATCCCCATCCACTTCCACACCCACGACACCTCGGGCCTGTCGGCGGCCAGCGTGCTGGCGGCGGTGGATGCCGGCGTGGACGCGGTGGACGCCGCCATGGATTCCATGAGCGGCCTGACCTCGCAGCCGCCGCTGGGCTCCATCTGCGCGGCGCTCAAGGGGCACGAGCGCGATCCCGGCTTCGACCAGGAGGTTCTGGGCCGGGTTTCCGTCTATTGGGAGCAGGTGCGTGGCCATTACGCCGCCTTCGAGGCCGACATGAAGGCCGGCACCGCCCAAGTCTACCTGCACGAGATGCCGGGCGGCCAGGTCACCAATCTGCGCCAGCAGGCGCGCAGCCTGGGCATCGAGGAGAAGTGGGATCAGGTGGCCCATGCCTATGCCGACGTCAACGTGCTGTTCGGCGACATCGTCAAGGTGACGCCCACCAGCAAGGTGGTGGGCGACATGGCGCTGATGATGGTGACCAGCGGCCTGACCCCGGCCGACGTGAGCGATCCTGACAAGGAAATTGCCTTCCCCGAATCGGTGGTGCAGTTGTTCAAGGGCGAACTGGGTCAGCCGCCGGGCGGCTGGCCGGTGGACCTGCAGAAGAAGGTGCTGAAGGACGTTGTCCCCTTCACCGATCGTCCCGGCGCCATCATGCCCGCCGCCGATCTGGCCGCCGCCAAGGCCGAAGCGGAGAAGAAGGCGGGCCGTGCCGTCAATGACGACGAACTGGCATCCTACCTGATGTATCCCAAGGTGTTCACCGATTTCGCCGCCCATCTGCGCGAGTTCGGCGAGGTCGCCGCCCTGCCCACGCCGGTGTTCTTCACCGGCATGCAGCCGGGCGAGGAGGCCGTCATCGAGCTTGAGCGCGGCAAGGCCCTGATCCTGCGCTTCCTCGCCATCGGCGAGGCCGACGAGCGGGGCCTGCGCAAGGTGTTCTTCGAACTGAACGGCCAGCCGCGCACGGTGCAGATCGCCGACAAGGCCGTCGCCCCGGCCCGCCCGGCCCAGCCCAAGGCCGAGGACGGCAATCCCGGCCACGTGCCGGCGCCCATGCCGGGCCTGGTGGTCAGCATCGCCGTGCACGAGGGCCAGCAGGTGGAAAAGGGCGACATCCTGCTGTCGCTGGAAGCCATGAAGATGGAAACCGCCGTGCGCGCCGAGCGTGCCGGCACCATCAGGCGCATCGCCGTGGCGCCCCGCCAGGCGGTGGAGATGAAGGACCTGCTGGTGGTGATGGAGTAAGGGAAGGGGCCCGTCCGCTTTCCCCGGACGGGCCCCCAGAGTTTGTCTGTTCATTCCCCTTTCACCGTCATGACCGGGCCACCGGGTCTGGCTAAAAGCCAGCCCGGCGGTAAACTTCACGACCCGGCCATCCATGGACCCTCGGGTCAAGCCCGAGGGTGACGGCAAGAAGAAAGCGATTCCGCCGGAGTCGGACAAACTCTAGTAGCGGGCATCCTTTGGCTTGGGGTCCTTGGGCCAGTCGTTCACCTTGGCCGGGAAGTCCGGCCGCGGCTGGTGCGAGAAGTATTCGGCCACGTCCACCGCCTCCTGCTGGGTCATGGCGCCGCCCTGGCCCAGCACGCTGTTCATGCCATGGCCGACGGGCATGTTGTTGAGCACGAAGGCGGCCGCCGTGTAGGTACGCGCCATGCCGGCGCCGATGTTGAACGACTCGTCGCCCCACAGCGGCGGGAACAGGATTTCGCCCTGGGCGTCCTTCATGCCCTCGCCGTTATCGCCGTGGCACATGGCGCATTGCTGCCCATAGATGCGCTTACCGTTCTCGGGATTGGCGACAAGGGTTTTGTCCAGTTTGACCAGGCCGATGCCCTTGCCCTGGATTTTGGTGGCCCCCTTGGGCAGCGCCGTGGCCAGCCACTCGGTATAGGCCAGCATGGCCTTCATTTCCTGGGACTCCGGCTTCAGCGGCTTGCCGTTCATGGAACGCAGGAAGCAGCCGTTGATGCGCTCGGTCAGGGTGACCTCGCGGCCGGCGCGCGGATTGTATTGCGGGAAGGCGTTGGCGGTGCCCACCAGGGGCGAGCCCACCGCCAGCTTGGCGCCGCTCAGATGGCACGAGGTGCAGTTCATCTGCGCCCCCACATTGTCGGGCAGCAGGCGCTTGGTCTCGCTCATCAGCCGCTTGCCCAGCAGGATCAGTTCGCCCTGTTCGGTCTTGGGAATGGCGCTGTCCTTGGGGGCGGCGAAGGGGACCGGGGCTTCCTCGGCCCAGGCGGCGGCGGGGGCTACGGTCAGCAGGCCCGCCATCAGGATGTTCTTGAGCGTGCTCATGGTCGGCTCCTTAGGGACGGGCGGCGGGTTGGGGCAGGGTCTTGCGGGCCTTGGCCACGTCCGCTGGATCCACCGGCGGGGCGTCGTTGCCCCACGAGCCTGCGGATGAAGGTGACCACGTCGGTGATCTCGCCATCGCTCAGGCGGGCGAAGCCGGGCATGGCGAAGGCATGGTGGATGCCGTTCTCGGTGACCGGCATGCGGCCGCCGGCCAGGACGATGCGGATCAGCGAGGAATCGTCCGTGGGGACCACCGCCGAATTGCCGGCCAGCGCCGGGAAGATTTTCGGCGCCCCCATGCCGTCGGCGCGATGGCAGCCCTGGCAGTATTCCACGTAGGTGACGGCGCCGCGCTTGCCATAGTCGCCCTTGCGCAGGTCGGCGAAGGTGGTGTCGGCCGCCTTGGCGGCATAGGCCTTGCCCGGGCGGGGCGGCAGGGACTTCAGGTAACGGGCGATGGCGGCCAGATCCTCGGCGGGCATGTGCTGGGTGCTGTGGCCGATCACCTCGACCATGCCGCCGAAGGCCGCAGTGCGGTCGGTGCGGCCGGTCTTCAGCAAGGTGACGATGTCCGCCTCGCTCCAGTCGCCCAGGCCGAAGCCCTTGTCGCTGCGCAGCGACTTGGCGAACCAGCCGTCGATCCGGCCGCCGGCCAGGAACGCCTCACCGTCGGCGAAGCCCAGCGCCTTTTCCTGATAGCCGATGCCGCGCGGCGTGTGGCACGAGCCGCAATGACCCGGCCCCTCCACCAGATAGGCGCCCCGGTTCCATTGGGCGTCGCGGCCGGTCACCGGCTGGAACGGCGCCGAAGAGACGAACACCTTGTTCCACAAGGCCAGCGGCCAGCGCATGGACAGCGGCCAGGGGATGTCGCTGGGGCGGTTGGGCTGTTCCACCCCCTCGACGCCGTTCATGAAATAGGCGTACAGCGCCTTCATGTCCGCTTCGGTCAGCTTGGCGTAGGAGGGGTAGGGCATGGCCGGGTAGAGGTTGTGGCCGTCCTTGGCGATGCCGTCGCGCAGGGCGCGGGCGAAGTCGTCGTAGGAATAGCCGCCGATGCCGGTGCGGGAAGCAGGGGTGATGTTGGTGGAATAGATGGTGCCAATGGGGGTCTGCATGGGCAGGCCGCCGGCGAATGGCTTGCCGCCGGGCACGGTGTGGCAGGCGATGCAGTCGGACGCGATGGCGACGGCTCGCCCGGCGTCCACCGCCGCGTCCCCCTCGGCCCGGGCGGGAGCCGCCAGCAGCAGGGCCACCGCCGTGGTCAGCAGGAATCGTTTCATGATCGGCGCGCTCCTTGGAGTCTATGCCTTAAGGCTAGGCTCGGAGCACTGCCGCCGGTATTGGGGTTACCCCGAAACGGGGTTCAGGGTTTACCCTAATGGACTTCCATCAGCATGCGGGTCAGGTCGGCCACGGAATCGGCCGCCATCTTCTCCATTACATGGGAGCGATGGACCTCGACGGTCTTGATGGAAATGTCCAGTTCGAAGGCGATGACCTTGTTGGGCTTGCCCTGGACCACCAGTTCCATCACCGCGCGCTCTCGCTGGGTCAGGCTGTCCATGCGTTCGCGCAGTTTCGCCGCCGTGGCGGCGCGGCCGCAATTCTCGGCGCTGCGCCGCAAGGCGTCGGCCACGTGGTCGAGCAGGACCTGATCGTTGCACGGCTTTTCCAGGAAGACCACGGCACCGCCGCGCATGGCATCCACCGCCATGGGGATGTCACCGTGGCCCGACAGGAACACCACGCCCAGGCTGGAGCCGGCACGGTTGAGCAGCGCCTGCAATTCCAATCCGCTCATGCCCGGCATGCGCACGTCCAGAACCAGGCAGCCGGGGCGGTCGGGTCGCCGCGCCGCCAGGAATGCCTCGGCCGAGGGGTGGCACTCCACCGGCGTCCCCAGGGATTTCAGCAGGAAGGCGAGGGAATGGCGCACCTCCTCGTCGTCATCGACCACGAAGATGGTCGGCGTGCAGGGCTCGGGCGAGCCGCAACGGCCGCAGGTCATGGCAAGGCCTCCGCATCGGCGACGGGCAGGGTGAAACGGAAGACGGCGCCGCCTTCGGCCCCATCCTCGGCCCACAGGCGGCCGCCATGGGCTTCGACGATGGTGCGCGACAGCGACAGTCCCAAACCCAGGCCTTCGGGCTTGGTGGTGAAGAAGGGTTCGAACAGGTGCTGGCGCGCCTCGGGCGACAGGCCTGGGCCGGTGTCGGCCACTGCGACCCCGACGCCGCCTTCGCCGGCGCCAACCATCATGGTGAGGCGGCGTGTGGCCAGGCCGGCCATGGCGTCGGCGGCGTTCTGCAACAGGTTCAGCACCACCTGTTCCATCTGGATCCGGTCGGCCCGCACCGGCGGCAGGCCGGTGGGCAGGCGGGCGGTCACGGCGATGCCGCGCCGGGCGGCGCTGGCCTGGAACAGCCCGAGCGCATCGCGGACCGGCTCGGCCAGGTCCAGAATCTGCGGCTCGGGCACCCGCTTGCGCACGAAGGCGCGCATGCGCTTGACGATGCCGGCGGCGCGTTCCGCCTGGCCGGCGATGCGGAGCACTCCGTCGGCGACGCCTTCCGGGTCGGTTCCGGCGGCCAGCCGGCGCTGGCAGCCGCTGGCGTAATTGGCGATGGCGGCCAGCGGCTGGTTGATCTCGTGGGCAAGGCTGGAGGCCATCTCGCCCAGCAGGGCCAGGCGGGCGCCGTGCTCCATTTCCTCACGATGGCGCCGCGCTTCTTCATGGGCAGCCTTCAAATCCTCGGTGCGGCGGCGGACCAGGTATTCGACCCGCGCCACATGGACCACCCACCACAATGCCGCCAGCGAAGCGATCACCAGCCAGGGCCAGTTGTCGTGCAGGATCTGGCTGAGCGAGCGGTGCCGCAGATACTCGTAGGGGCCGAGCTTGAGGGCGCGGAACAACTCGTGCACCGGCTGGTAATCCACCGGCACGGTCCAGGCGTAGCCCTCGGTCCCAGGCATGGCCAGCAAGGCCAGGGCCACCCGCTTGGCCAGCCGGTCCGAGGTGTGGGCCAGCTTGGCGAAGGGCCAGTCGGGATAGGCGCGCGTGGAGACCTGGCAGGGGCTGCCTGGGGTCAGGCGGGCGTCGAGGACGCGGAAGTCCTCCAGGCGCAGGCGGCCTTCGGCGGCCATCTGCTCCAGCAGGCAGGCGCGCACGATGCCCACGTCTGCGTCGCCTGACGCCACGGCGTCGACGATCCGCTCCATGGGGAAGCCCATGAAGACCAGTTCCGCGGTGTCGTTGCCGGGGTCGATGCCGCGCTCGGCCAGTTCGCGCCACGCCACGCGGTAGCCGCCGAAGGCCTCGGGCGCCACCGCTGCCAGCCGGGTGCCGCGCACGTCGTCCAGGCGGCGCAAGTCCTGGCGGGCGGCACGGGCCACCACCGCCGAGGCGACCATGCGGGCGGGCAAGGCATCGGGGGCGGCGGCCAGGCTGGCGATGCGGACGATGCCGAAGGCCGCCTCCAGCTCTACGTACTGGCCGGGATTGGTGATGACGAAGTCCACGGACTCGGTACGGACCGCCTCGGCCAGTCCGCCCAGGTCCAGGGGGACCGCGCGCAGCCGGTATTCCGGCAACTGGACGGCCAGATGGCGAAGGGTGGGTTCCCACTCGCCGGCGGCCCGTTCGGCGCCGCGAAAGGCCAGCACGCCGATGCGCAACTCGCCGGTACCGGCCCGGGCCGCCAGGGGAGGCTCAGGGAGAGGCCCAGGGAAAGGCACAGCGACAGGAGGATCAGCAGGAGGCGCGCCATCATGCGCCTTTGATATCCCGCTTTCTCCATCCCGTCACTGTGAAACCATTACTCCCCCACCTCGGCCGGCTCGGGATGCGGGTGGTGCTTCTTCTTCTTGGGGTGCTTATCGAACCAGCGCGCCACGGCGGCCCGGATCACCACATAGAAGACCGGGGTGAAGATCAGGCCGAACAGGGTCACGCCCAACATGCCGAAGAACACGGCGGTGCCCAGGGACTGGCGCATCTCGGCGCCCGGGCCGACGCCGATCACCAGCGGCAGCACGCCCAGGATGAACGCCATCGAGGTCATCAGGATGGGGCGCAGGCGGGTGCGCGCCGCGTGCACGGCGGCCTCCACCCGGTTCATGCCCTCCGCCTCGCCCTGTCGGGCGAACTCCACGATCAGGATGGCGTTCTTCGCCGCCAAGCCGATCAGCACGATGAAGCCGATCTGTCCCAGGATGTCGATGGGCATGCCCCTGACCATCAGGCCGCTGACCGCCGCCAGCAGACACATGGGCACGATCAGCACCACGGCCAGCGGCAGCGACCAGCTTTCGTACTGGGCCGCCAGCAGCAGGAAGACGAACACCACCGAGGCGACGAACACCAGCATGCCATGGTTACCGGCCAGGATCTCCTGCAGCGCCAGCTCGGTCCATTCGAAGCCGAAGCCCACCGGCAGGCGCTCGGCCGCCAGCGCCTTCATCTGCTCCAGCGCATAGCCCGAGGAATAGCCGGGCAGGGTGGTGCCCTGCAGCTCGGCCGCCGGATACAGGTTGTAGCGCGGCACGCGGTAGGGGCCGGTGTCGTAGCGGAACGACGCCACCGAGTTGATGGGAACCATCTGCCCCTTGTCGTTGCGGACCTTCAACTGGCCGATGTCGTTGATGTCGTCGCGGAACGGGCCGTCCGCCTGGGCGGTCACGCGGTAGGTGCGGCCCAGGAAGTTGAACTCGTTGACGAACACCGAACCCAGATAGACCTGCAGCGCCTCGTTCACCCGGTCGGCCGGCACGCCCAGCATCTGCGAGCGCACGCGGTCGATGTCGGCGAAGACGTTGGGGGTGCGGGTGTTGAACAGGGTGAACACGCCCACCAGGCCCGGGACCTTGTTGCCGGCCATCATCATGTCGGTGGCGGCGTCCTCCAGCGCCTTGGCGCCGGCGCCGGTCTTGTCCTGGATCATCATCTTGAAGCCGCCGGCATTGCCGATGCCGCGCACCGGCGGCGGCTCGATGACCAGGACCATGCCTTCCTGAATGGAGCCGTAGCGTTTGGTCAGCTCGGCCTTGATGGCCGGCGCCGACAAGCCCTGCTTGGCGCGCTCCTCGAAGGGGGACAGGATGACGAACACGGCGGCCGCGTTGGGGGCGTTGGTGAAGGTGGCGGCGTCCAGGCCGGCGATGGGCACGGCATGCGCCACGCCCGGCGTCTTCAGCGCCGTCTCCACCGCCTGGCGCATGACCTTGTCGGTGCGGGCCAGCGACGAACCGGCGGGCAGCTGGATGACGTTGATCAGATAGCCCTGGTCCTGGCTGGGGATGAAGCCCTTGGGCGTGCTCAGGAACTGGAAGCCGGCTAGGCCGATCAGGCCGCCGTACAGCACCAGCATCATGGCCGACAGCCGCACCACCTTGCGGGTCAGGCTGCCATAGCCGCCGGCGAGGCGGTCGAAGCCACGGTTGAAGGCGCGGAAGAAGATGATGACGGGCTTGGCCAGCGGCGAGGCCTTCTCCTCGTCATGCTCCTGGTGCGGCTTGAACAGCAGGGCGCACAGGGCCGGCGACAGGGTCAGCGACACGATCAGCGAGATCACCGTCGAGGCCGCGATGGTGACCGCGAACTGGCGGAAGAACTGGCCGGAAATGCCGGGGATGAAGGCGGCGGGGATGAACACCGCGCACAGCACCAGGGCGATGGAGATCAGCGCCGAACCGGTCTCGTCCATGGTTACGTGGGCGGCGTTGCGCGGGGTCATGCCCTCGCGGATGTTGCGCTCGACGTTCTCCACCACGACGATGGCGTCGTCCACCACGATGCCCACCGCCAGCACCAGGCCGAACAGGGACAGGTTGTTGAGCGAATAGCCCATGGCCGACAGGATGGCGAAGGTGCCCACCAGGGACACCGGGATGGCCACCACCGGCACCACCGAGGCGCGCCAGGTCTGCAGGAACAGCACCACCACCACGACCACCAGCAGCACGGCTTCGAAGATGGTGTGCTTCACCGCCTCGACCGAGGAGGCGATGAATTCGGTGGGGTTGTAGATGACGTCGTACTTGACGCCTTCGGGGAAGGTCTTGGACAGCTCCGCCATCTTGGCGAGGATGCGGTCCGCCGTCTCCAGGGCGTTGGAGCCCGGGCGCTGGAACACGCCGATGGGCGCCGCGTTCCTGGTGTCCATATAGCCGTTGACGCTGTAGTCCAGCGCGCCCAGTTCGACCCGGCCCACGTCGCGCAGGCGGGTGACGCGGCCCTCGGTGTCGGTCTTGACGATGACGTTGGCGAACTGGCCGGGATCGATCAGGCGGCCCTGGGTCTGCACGTTGAACTGGAAGGCGCCCTGTTCGGGCATGGGTGGGGCGTTCAGGGTGCCGGCGGCCACCTGGACGTTCTGCGCCTGCAGGGCCTTGACCACGTCGCCGGCGGTCAGGTTGCGCGCCGCCACCTTGGCCGGGTCCAGCCACACGCGCATGGAATAGTCGCGGGCGCCGAACACGCGGGCGTCGCCTACGCCGTCCAGGCGCAGCAGCTGGTCGACGACCTGCAGGGTGGCGTAGTTGGACAAGTACAGCTGGTCGCGCGAACCGTCGGGTGAGGACAGGTGCACCACCAGCAGCATGTCGGGCGAGTTCTTGGTGACCGTCACGCCGATGCGCTTGACGTCCTCGGGCAGGCGCGCGGTGGCGATGGCGACGCGGTTCTGCACCAGCACCTGGGCGGTATCCAGATTGGTGCCGAGCGCGAAGGTAACGGTGATCTTCAGGTTGCCGTCCGCCGTCGCCTGGCTGTTCATGTACAGCATGTTCTCGACGCCGTTGATCTGCTGTTCCAGCGGCGTCGCGACGGTATCAGCCACCACCTGCGCCGAGGCGCCGGGATAGCTGGCGCTCACCACGATGGTGGGCGGCGCGATCTCGGGATACTGGGCCACCGGCAGGCTGAAATAGGCGATGCCGCCGATGATGGTGATGAGGAGCGAGACGACCGTAGCGAAGATCGGCCGGTCGATGAAGAAATGGGAAAGACGCATGGGCGTCCGCTCCTTACTTGGCCGCGGGGGCGGCGGGGGCAGCCGGAGCGGCCGGGGCGCCGGCCGCCTCGATATTGCCCGGCTGCGGCGTCACCTTGGCGCCGGGGCGGGCCCGCATGAGGCCGTTGATGATGATCTGCTCGTCGCCCGACAGGCCCGAGCGCACCGCGCGCAGGCCGTCGGTCAGCGAGCCCAGTTCCACCGGCTTGGGCACCACCGTGCCGTCGGGGGCGACGGTCAGCACGATCTTGCGGCTTTGGTCGGTCATGATCGAGGCATCGGGGATCATCAGCGCCTGATAGGGCACCGAGGCCGGCATGCGCACGCGGCCGAAGCTGCCCGGCGCGATGAAGTTGTCGCCGTTGGGCAGGGTGACGCGGGCGCGGATGGTGCCGGAATTACGGTCCACCTGGTTGTCCAAGAAGGTCAGCTTGCCGTCGTGCGGCCAGCCCGGCTCGTCCATCAGGCGCAGCGACACCGGCACGTCCGGATTGGCGGCGTTGGCTTGTCCATGGGTGCGCTTGAAGTTCAGGAAGTCCGACTCGCTCATGTCGAAGCTGAAGTACAGCGGGTCCTGCGAGACGATGGTGGTCAGCAAGGTGCCCGAACCGCTGGAGCCGCCGGCGGTCACCAGGTTGCCGACACTGATCTGGCGGGCGCTGATGCGGCCCGAGACGGGGGCGACGATGCGGGTGAATTCCAGGTTCAGCTGGGCGTCGCGCACGGCGGCCTGGGCGGCGGTGGTGCCGGCGCCGGCGTTGCGCGCCTCGGCTTCGCGCTGGTCCAGGGTGCTCTGCGCCAGGAATTCGCGCTTCTGCAGCTCGCCGGCGCGGCCCAACTGGCGGCTAGCCAGATCGCGCGACGAATCGGCCTGGGTCAGGCGGGCGCGGGCCGAGGCCAGGGCGATCTCGAAGGGGCGCGGATCGATGACGAACAGCAGGTCGCCCTTGTTGACGAACTGGCCGTCGGTGAAGTGGATCTCGGTCAGATAGCCGGACACCCGGGCGCGAACTTCGACGAAGTCCACCGGGGTGAACTGGCCGGTGAATTCGGACCAGTCGGTGATCTCGCGCCGGGCCGGCTGGGCCACCGTCACCGGCGGGGCGCCGGCGCCCTGGACCTGGGATGAAGAGGCGGGGCCGCCCCCCGACTTGAACGAGTAGATGCCGGCTGCCACGCCCAGCACGATCACTGCTGCCACCAGCAGGAGGGGAAGGGGAAACTTGCGAGCGTCTTGGGCCATGGCGGGAATCCGGTGTGTATGAGGGAATGCGGAAGACGCCCGGAATTTCCGTGGCCTTCCGACCACAGATGGCCCGCGCGTCGTTCCGGTCAACCGGCCGCGAGCCGGCCGGAACTGTACTGAACGGTTCGGTTTTATCTTCGCATCCGCGGCGTGGTCAAGGCTGCTGAAGGTTTGGTGTGCGAGAAAAGTCGCAAATGGCGTCTCGGTTGAGGAAGGGCGTAGCCGGTCAGTAGCACCGCTTTACAGGTGGGCCGGCATGGGGGTAAGAATTGCGGTCGATAATCAATCGCACACCGGAACCTGACCTTGGGACGCCGCCTTCTCGCCTTTTTCAGCATGCTCGCCCTGTGGTGGCCGGACCTTGCCGGTGCGGAGAACGGTTTCGCCGACGGCGTGCGCTACGTCTTCATCACCATACAGGGCAGCCCCCGGATCAGCGTGATCGACAGCCGCGACGACACCGTAGCCGGCAGCCTGGATGCCGGGCTGGTGCCCGAACAGCTGGAGAGCGCGGGCGAGCTGGGGCGTCTGGTGGCCATCGACGGACATTCGGAGCAGGTGTCGGTGGTGGTTTTGGACAGCGGCAAGGCCACGCTGCTGCCGCTGGATTTCGTCCCCACCCGCGTGGTGGTCAGCGCCGACGGGAGCAAGGCGGTCGCCGCCGCCCCGGCCGCCGGCCGGCTGGCCGCGCTCGACCTGCGTACGCTCAAGGTCGAGGCCCAGGCGTCCGGGCTGCCGCCGTTCCGCGACCTGCTGCCCACGCCCGACGGCGCCCAGGTGCTGCTGGCGCCCCAACTGGGCGAGGCCATAGCCGTGCACGACCTTGCCAGCGGCCGCCAGGTGGGCGAGGTCGCCCCGCCGCGTTCGGGCCTGGGCGGCTTCGCCGTGCTGACCCGTGCGCCCAGCGGCCGGGTGGCCTATGCCCGCGCCGCCGCCGCGCCGGTGCTGGCCGCCATCGACCTGCGTTCAGGCAAGGCCACGGCGGTGGACATCGGCGCCGGGGTCGGCCGCGCCTACACCAACGCCATCGGCATCACCCTGGTGCTGCCCGACAACGTGCGCCGCTCGGTGGACCTGCTGCCGGCCTCGCTGCAGGGCGGCATCTCGGTGGCCGGAGAAGCCGGCATGACCGCCGTCTACAGCGGCTGGTTCGATACCGTCGCCTTCATCCCCAGCACCGCGACGCGCTCGGTGGTCGTGATCGACCAGCAGAGCCGGCGCCGCGGCGACGACATCGCCCTGGGCGGCGTACCCGGGCGCGGCACCGTCACCCCGGACGGGCGCAAGCTTTACCTGCCGGTGATGGACGGCAACCGGGTGGCGGTCATCAATGCCGAACAGCGTCGCCTCGCCGGAAGCGTCAGCCTGCCCGGACGGCCGGCCATCGCCCTGATGACGCGCACCTTCGGCATCTGCCACTGAGCGGGGTGGTCACACGAACTCGCCGGTGATGGCGACGAAGTGGCAGATGGCCGCTGCCAGCACGCAGGCGTGCCAGGCGGCGTTGTGGAAACGCAAGCGCCGCGCCAGATGCAGCGGCACGCCCAGGGTATAGAGGATGCCGCCCGCCACCAGGAAGGCGAGGGTGGAGCCCGCCAGGGAATCCACCAGCGGCTCGAAGCCCAGCACCAGGGCCCATCCCAGGCCGAGATAGAGGGCCAGCGACAGCCGCTCGAAGCGGCGGGGGAGAAACACCTTCAGCAGCACGCCCACGGCGGCGCCGGTCCATACCACCGAGCCCAGCAGGGTGGCGGCGTCGCCGCTGAGGCGCAGCACCACGAAGGGCGTGTAGCTGCCGGCGATCATCACGTAGATCATGGCGTGGTCCACCCGGCGCAGCCATTCCCGCGCCGGCCCCCTCCACATGTTGTAGGCGGCCGAGGCGCCCAGCATGCCGGCCAGTCCGAAGCCATAGACGGCCAGGCTGGCGCCCTGGCTCAGCCCGGCCATGTGGCTGAACAGGAAGATCACGGCGCCGATGGCGAACAGCACGCCCAGGGCGTGGATGATTCCGTCCGCCCACAATTCGGCTGGGGAGTAGGGATGGTGGCAAGAGATCATGATACCTCCGCTGCGCACGCTATCCTGTCATGTCAGGTGCGCGTGCGCGCGCGGCAACGGTATCGTCCGAATAATGACCCGCCGCCCTATGGGGGCGGCGGGTTCGACGCCCGGCCTAGGTCAGGCGGTGACTTCGGCGAAATCCTCCTCGAAATACTCGCCCTCGACCCGGCCACCCTGGGCGCGGCGCTGCTCCTCGATGCGCTTCAACTCGACCCGGCGGATCTTGCCCGAGATAGTCTTGGGCAGGTCGGAGATCTCGATGCGGCGGATGCGCTTGTAGGGGGCCAGGGTGTTGCGGATGTGTTTGAAGATGGACAGCGCCAAATCGGGGCCGGGCTGGTAGCCGGCGCGCAGCACGATGAACGCCTTGGGCACCGCCAGACGCAGCGGGTCGGGGCTGGGCACCACGGCGGCCTCGGCCACCGCCTCGTGTTCGATCAGCGCGCTTTCCAGTTCGAACGGGCTGATGCGGTAGTCCGAAGCTTTGAACACGTCGTCGGCGCGGCCGACATAGGTGATGTAGCCGTTGGCGTCGATGCTGGCCACGTCGCCGCAATGGTAGTGGCCGGCCCGCATCAGGCTGGCGGTCTTTTCCGGATCGTCCTTGTAGCCCAGCATCAGGCCCAGCGGGCGCGGGTCCAGCGCCAGCGAGATTTCGCCCTCTTCGGCCGGGTTGTCGTCGGCATCCAGCAGGGCGACCACGTAGCCGGGCAGAGGGCGCCCCATGGAGCCCTCCTTCACCGGTTGGCCGGGCGGGTTGCCGATCTGGCAGGTGGTCTCGGTCTGGCCGTAGCCGTCGCGGATGGTGATGCCCCAGGCCTTCTTGACCCGGTCGATGACCTCGGGGTTCAGGGGCTCGCCGGCGCCCACCAGTTCGCGGATCTTGACCGGATAGGCGGCCAGGTCCTCCTGGATCAGCATGCGCCACACGGTGGGCGGCGCGCACAGCGAGGTCACGCGGCAGCGGGCCACCACCTCCAGCATGCTCTTGGCGCTGAAGCGGCCGTAATTGTAGACGAACACGGTGGCCCCGGCATTCCACGGCGCGAAGACGTTGGACCAGGCGTGCTTGGCCCAGCCGGCCGAGCTGATGTTCAGGTGGATGTCGCCCGGCTGCAGGCCGATCCAGTACATGGTCGACAGGTGGCCCATCGGATAGGACTGGTAGGAATGGGCCACCAGCTTGGGCTTGGCCGTGGTGCCCGAGGTGAAATACAGCAGCAGGGTGTCGTCGACGTCGGTGGGGGCGTCCGGGGTGAAGACCGGGCTGGCCTCGTAGGCCTCGTCGAAATTCACCCAGCCGTTGCGGTTCTCGCCCACGACGATGCGGGTGAAGGGCACGCCCAGCCCGTTGAACTTGGACGTCTCGGCCGAGCCGGTGACCACGTGGCGGACGCCGCCGCGCTCGAAACGGTCCTTCAGGTCGTCGGCCACCAGCAGGGTGGTGGCCGGGATGATCACCGCTCCCAGCTTGATGCAGGCCAGCATGGTCTCCCACAGGGGCACCACGTTGTTGAGCATCATCAGCACCGATCTGCCGCGCTTCACCCCCTGGGCGCGCAGGAAATTGGCCACCTGGTTGGAGCGCGCCGACATCTCGGCGAAGCTCAGCCTGGTCTCGCCGTGGTCGTCCACCAGCCACAAGGCGGGGCGGTGGTTGTCCCTGGCCATGGCGTCGAAATAGTCGAGCGCCCAATTAAAATTGGTCAGTTTGGGCCAGCGGAAGTCGCGATAGGCGGTGGCGTAATCGGTGCGGTGGGCCAGCAGGAAATCACGGGCCTGAAGGAAGGCTTGCAGATCGTCGGACATCGTTTCCCCCTTGGCGGGTTGGGGTTGGTGTTCTTAAAGCACCTGAAATCTCGGAGGCGCGTCATCCCGGCCGCAGCGAAGCGGAGAGCCGGGATCCATGGTGGGAAACGGCACCATGGACCCCGGATCGCGCTACGCTTGTCCGGGGTGACGCACTCCTGAATGTCACTCACATGTTGCGGCGGTACTGTCCGCCGACCTCGTACAGCGCGCCGGTGATCTGGCCGAGTGAGCAGCAGCGCACGGCCTCCATCAGCACGGCGAACATGTTCTCGTTGTTGATGGCGGCCTGTTGCAGGCGATTGAGCACGGCCGGCGCCGATCGGGCGTTGCGGGCGTGGAAGTCGCGCAGGCGCTTGAGTTGGCTCTGCTTCTCCTCGTCGGTGGAGCGCTGGAGCACGATCTCCTGCTCTTCCGGCGGGTTGGGATTGAGGAAGGTGTTGACGCCGATTAGCGGGTAGGAGCCGTCATGCTTCTTGTGCTCGTAGTACAGCGACTCGTCCTGGATCTTGCCGCGCTGGTAGCCGGTCTCCATGGCGCCCAGCACGCCGCCGCGCTCGGCGATGCGCTCGAATTCCTGCAGCACCGCCTCTTCCACCAGGTCGGTCAGCTCCTCCAGGAAGAACGAGCCCTGGTTGGGGTTCTCATTCTTGGCCACGCCCCATTCGCGGTTGATGATCATCTGGATGGCGACGGCGCGCCGCACCGACTCGGCGGTCGGCGTGGTGTAGGCCTCGTCGTGGGCGTTGGTATGCAGCGAGTTGCAGTTGTCGTAGATGGCGATCAGCGCCTGAAGGGTGGTGCGGATGTCGTTGAAGTCCACCTCCTGGGCGTGCAGCGAGCGGCCCGAGGTCTGGATGTGGTACTTCAGCTTCTGCGAGCGTTCGTTGGCGCCGTACCTGTCGCGCATGGCGATGGCCCAGATGCGGCGCGCCACCCGGCCGATGACCGAGTATTCCGGGTCCATGCCGTTGGAGAAGAAGAACGACAGGTTGGGCGCGAAGTCGTCGATGTGCATGCCGCGCGCCAGATAGGACTCCACGTAGGTGAAGCCGTTGGCCAGCGTGAAGGCCAGCTGCGAGATGGGGTTCGCGCCGGCTTCGGCGATGTGGTAGCCCGAGATGGAGACGGAATAGAAGTTCCGCACCTGGTGGTGGACGAAGAATTCCTGGATGTCGCCCATCAGCTTGAGGGCGAAATCGGTGGAGAAGATGCAGGTGTTCTGGCCCTGGTCCTCCTTCAGGATGTCGGCCTGCACCGTGCCGCGCACCGATTCCAGGGTCCATTCCCGGATCTTCTGCACCTCGTCGTCGGTGGGCTGGCGGCCGTTCTCGGCCTCGAACCTCTCCATCTGCTGGTCGATGGCGGTGTTGAAGAACATGGCCAGGATCACCGGCGCCGGGCCGTTGATGGTCATGGACACGCTGGTGGTGGGCGCGCACAGGTCGAAGCCCGAATACAGCACCTTCATGTCGTCCAGGGTGGCGATGGAGACGCCGGAATTGCCGATCTTGCCGTAGATGTCGGGCCGCTCGTCCGGGTCGCAGCCGTACAGCGTGACCGAGTCGAAGGCGGTGGACAAGCGCGTCGCCGAGCTGTCCTTGGACAGCAGCTTGAAGCGGGCGTTGGTGCGGAAGGCGTCGCCTTCGCCCGCGAACATGCGGGTGGGGTCCTCGTTCTCGCGCTTGAAGGCGAACACGCCGGCGGTGAACGGGAAGGTGCCGGGCAGGTTCTCCTTGAGCAGCCAGCGCAGCAGCTCGCCGTGGTCGCGGTAGGGCGGCAGCACCACCTTGCGGATCTTGGTGCCCGACAGGGATTCCGACACGATGGTGGAGCGGATTTCCTTGTCGCGGATCTTCACCACGTATTCGTCGCCAGCATAGCTCTCCTTCACCCGCGGCCAGATGTCCAACAGCTTGCGGGCGCGGGGATCCAGGGCGGCGCGGCGCTGCTCCAGCAGGGCATCGATCTCGCCCACCTGGCAGTCGCAATTCCGGTCCAGCAACTCCTTGGTCGCGCCCAACTGCTGGATTTCGCGGGCGATCTGGCTCTGCTTGTCGGAATGGGCGTGGTAGCCGCGCACCGCGTCGGCGATCTCGGCCAGATAGCGTACGCGGGCCGGCGGCACGATGGCGGTGCCGGCGGTGGAGGCGGCGCCCGCCGGGCGGGCCAGGGCGCTCTCGCCCAGCTTGAAGCCACGATCGATCAGGGCGTCCAGCAGACCATGATAGAGCGCGGTCACACCGTCGTCGTTGAAGCGCGACGCGATGGTGCCATAGACCGGCATGGTGTCGGCCGACACCGCGAAGGCGCCGCGGTTGCGCTGCACCTGCTTGCGCACGTCCCTGAGCGCATCGGCGCCGCCCTTGCGGTCGAACTTGTTGATGGCGACCAGATCGGCATGGTCCAGCATGTCGATCTTTTCCAGCTGGCTGGCGGCGCCGAATTCCGGGGTCATCACATAAAGCGACAGGTCGCCCAGTTCGGCCACCGCCGAGTCGGCCTGGCCGATGCCGGGGGTCTCGACGATCACCAGATCGAAGCCGGCGGCCTTGCACAGGTCGACGATGGCCGGCACGTGCGGCGGCACTTCCGAGCCCGACGAGCGGGTGGCGAGCGAGCGCATGTAGACCGGCCCGTTCACCGCGTTCATGCGGATGCGGTCGCCCAGCAGCGCGCCGCCGGTCTTGCGCTTGGAGGGATCGACGGCGATCACCGCGATCTTGAACTCGGGTTTGTCGATGCGGAAGCGGCGGATCAGCTCGTCGGTCAGCGACGACTTGCCGGCGCCGCCGGTGCCGGTGATGCCCAGCACCGGCACGGTGCGGGCCTCGGCCGCGCGGGCGATGGCCTCGCGCAGCTTGGTCCCCACCTTGCCGTTCTCCAGGCCCGAGATCAGCCGGGCCAGCATGTGACGGTCGAGGGCGCCGATACCCTTGAGGTCATGGGGCAGCTCGGCGGCCACGTCGAAATCGGTGCGGCGCACCACGTCGGCGATCATGCCCTCCAGCCCCAGGCGCTGGCCGTCCTCGGGGCTGTAGATGCGCTCGACGCCATAGGCCTCCAGCTCGCGGATCTCCGGCACCACGATGACGCCGCCGCCGCCGCCGAACACCCTCACATGGCCGGCGCCGCGTTGGCGCAGCAGGTCGATCATGTACTTGAAGAACTCGATATGGCCGCCCTGGTAGGAGCTGACGGCGATGCCCTGGACGTCCTCGTGGATGGCGGCGGTAACGATCTCCTCCACCGAGCGGTTGTGGCCCAGATGAATGACCTCGACGCCGCCCTGCTGAAGCAGGCGGCGCATGATGTTGATGGACGCGTCGTGCCCGTCGAACAGGCTGGTGGCGGTGACGAAGCGGATCTTGTTGGCGGGCTTGACGGTGATCTTGTTATCGCTGCCGTCGGGCATGGACCTTCCCTCAACCTTGCTTTGTGGTTGGGGCAAAGCCTAACGGCTCGGCCGGCCGGGAATCGATGTCGCGAGCAGCCAAGGTGGGTGAGCGGTTTTGCCATGTGCGGCGCACAAACAAACGAACAGGGCCGGCGCAATGGCCGGCCCTGGACTGCTGGGGTAGACCTTGGGAGCTAGAGTGTATCCGCTTCGGGCTGAACCACTTTTTTCTTATGTCACCCTCGGGCTTGGCCCGAGGGTCCATGGATGGCCGGGTCGTGAAGTTTATCGCCGGGCTGGCTTTTAGCCAGACCCGGTGGCCCGGCCATGACGGTGAAAGGGGAATGCTTCCATCTAAAGCAGACAAACTCTAGTTGCGGTTCTCGTCCCCTCGGCCCTTTCGCCACCCCCGCGAAAGTGGGGGCCATGCTGGGGGCGGAATGTGACGCCAGACACCCCGCACTGTGCTGGCGGACGCATGGATTCCCGCTTTCGCGAGAATGACGATTTTTCGGTACCCCCTACAGCGACCTTGCGATCAGCATGCGCTGGATCTCGCTGGCGCCTTCGTAGATCTGGCAGATGCGGACGTCGCGGTAGATGCGCTCCACCGGGAAGTCCTTGAGATAGCCATAGCCGCCCAGCACCTGGATGGCGCTTGAGGCCACCCGTTCCGCCATCTCGGACGCGAACAGCTTGGCCATGGAGGCCTCGGTCAGGCAGGGCAGGCCGGCGTCGCGCAGGCAGGCCGCATGGTGGACGAGATGGCGGGCGGCCTCGATCTGGGTCGCCATGTCGGCCAGCTTGAAGGCGATGGCCTGGTGCTCGATCAGCTTTTGTCCGAAGGTGACGCGCTCGCGGGCATAGTCGCGCGCCGCTTCCAGGGCGGCGCGGGCCATGCCGAGGCATTGCGAGGCGATGCCGATGCGGCCGCCTTCCAGGTTGGACAGCGCGATGCGATAGCCCTGGCCTTCCTCGCCCAGGCGCAGGGAAGCCGGCAGGCGCAGGTCGTCGAACACCACCTGGGCGGTGTCCGAGGCATGCTGGCCCAGTTTCTCCTCGATGCGGGCCACCGTATAGCCGGGGGTGGCGGTGGGGACGATGAAGGCGGTGATTCCCTTCTTGCCGGCAGCCAGGTCGGTGATGGCGAAGACCACCAGCACGTCGGCCGATTTGCCCGAGGTGACGAACTGCTTGGTGCCGTTCAGCACATAATGATCGCCGTCGCGCACCGCCCGCACCTTCAGGGCGGAGGCGTCGGAGCCGGCCTGCGGTTCGGTCAGGGCGAAGGCCCCCAGCCATTCGCCGCTGGCCATTTTGGGCAGGAAGAACCGCTTCTGCTCGTCGCTGCCGAACTTGAAGATGGGCATGCAGGCGACGGAATTGTGCACGCTCATGACGGTGGACAGCGCGCCGCAGCCGGCGGCGATCTCCTCCAGCGCCATGGAATAGGCCACGTGGTCGGCGTTGCAGCCGCCCAGTTCCTCGGGCAGCAGCATGCCGAGGAAGCCCAGTTCGCCCATCTCGGCGACGGCGTCGCGGGGGAAATGGGCCTCGCGGTCCCATCTCTCCGCATGGGGAACCAGACGCTCGCGGGCGAAGCTGCGGGCGGTGTCGCGGATCAGCACCTGCTCTTCGCTGGGGATCATGCCAGCAGCTCCACCGCCAGGGCGGTGGCCTCGCCGCCACCGATGCACAAGGACGCGACGCCGCGCTTCAGCCCATACTTCTCCAGCGCCGCCAGCAGGGTCACGATGATGCGCGCGCCCGAGGCGCCGATGGGATGGCCGAGCGCGCAGGCGCCGCCATGGACGTTGACCTTGCCCTCGTCCAGGCCGAGTTCCTTGATGGCGGCCATGGCGACCACGGCGAAGGCCTCGTTGACCTCGTACAGGTCCACGTGGTCGCGGCTCCAGCCCAGGCGGTCCTGCAGCTTGGCGATGGCGCCGATGGGGGCGGTGGGGAACAGGTTGGGGGCGTGGGCATGGGTGGCGTGGCCGCGAATGGCGGCGATGGGCCGGAGACCCAGCGCCTCGGCCTTGGACAGGCGCATCAGGGTCAGCGCGGCGGCGCCGTCCGAGATGGAACTGGAATTGGCCGGCGTCACCGTGCCGCCCTCGCGGAAGGCGGGCTTCAGCGTGGGGATCTTGTCCAAATTGGCCTTGGGCGGCTGTTCGTCGCTGTCCACCAGCCGCTCGGCTTTGCCCGCCTTCACCGTCACCGGGGCGATCTCGGCACGGAAGCTGCCGTCGGCGATGGCCGTCTGGGCGCGGGTCAGCGACAGGATGGCCCAACTGTCCTGCTGCTCGCGGGTGAAGCCGTGGGCTTGCGCGCAATCCTCGGCGAAGGTGCCCATCAGCCGGCCGCGGTCGTAGGCGTCCTCCAGCCCGTCCAGGAACATGTGGTCCATGATCCTGCCGTGGCCCAGGCGATAGCCGCCGCGCGCCTTTTCCAGCAGGTAGGGGGCGTTGGTCATGCTCTCCATGCCGCCGGCCACCGCCACCTCGGCCGAGCCGGCCAGGATGAGGTCGTGGGCCAGCATGGCCGCTTTCATGCCCGAGCCGCACATCTTGTTGACGGTGGTGCAGCCGGCCGACAGGGGCAGACCGGCGCCCAGGGCGGCTTGGCGGGCCGGGGCCTGGCCCTGGCCGGCAGGCAGGACGCAGCCCATGATGACTTCCTCGACGGCTTCCGGCGCGATGCCGGAGCGGCCGACGGCGGCGGCGATGGCGGCGGCGCCCAGCCGGGGCGCGGCCACGTCCTTGAAGTCGCCCTGCAGGCCGCCCATGGGCGTGCGGGCGGCGCCGACGATGACGATGGGGTCGTGGTTGCTCATGGGGGCTCCTACTTGGCGGCCATGCGCACGGCGCCGTCGAGGCGGATGACCTCGCCGTTCAACATGGTGTTGCCGATGATGGCGTGGCACAGCTCGGCGAATTCGGCCGGGTCGCCCAGCCGGGGCGGGAAGGGCACCAGTTTGCCCAGGAGTCCTGCATCTCAGCCGGCATGGCCTGGACCATGGGGGTGGCGAAGATGCCCGGCGCGATGGTCATGACGCGGATGCCGAAACGGGCCAGTTCGCGGGCGATGGGCAGCGTCATGCTGATGATTCCGCCCTTGGACGCCGCATAGGCGGCCTGGCCGATCTGCCCGTCCATGGCGGCGATGGAGGCGGTGTTGATGATGGCGCCGCGCTCGCCCTTGTCGTCGGCCGCCCCCTTGCTCATGGCGGTGGCGGCCAGGCGCAGCATGTTGAAGCTGCCCACGAGGTTGATGGTCACCGTGCGGGCGAACGTGGACAGGGCGTGGGGGCCGTCGCGGCCCACCACCTTCTCGCCGGGGCAGATGCCGGCGCAGTTGATCAGGCCGTGCAGCCCGCCGAAGGTTGCCAGCGCGAAGGTGACGGCGGCGGTGGCGCTGGCCTCGTCGGCCACGTCGGTCCTGGCGAAACGGGCCTTGCTTCCCAGTTCGGCGGCGGTGGCGGCGCCCGCCGCCTCGTTGATGTCGGCCAGCACCACCTTGCCGCCATGCTCGACGATCATGCGGGCGGCGGCGGCGCCCAGGCCCGAACCGCCGCCGGTGACGATGAAGACGTTGTCCTTGATGCGCATGGCGTTCCGCTCTCCTTGAGGGCTGGTCTTGGCGGCAAGGTATCGCGCGGTCCGGAAATGGGTCGATGTCGCGAGCGCTCAAACCCCCTGACAGATTTTGCGTGTTGGGTTAGCCTTTGCCTTCCAGGAGAAACGCGCCCGCCAGAGGCGCGCCATCGGGGCGGAAATGGAAAAGGGCACCATCTCGATCCTGTTCGTGGACGCTGTGCTTCAGGGCCTACGCGACCGGGGTTTCGACGCGGATGAGTTGCTGGAGCAGATCGGGCTGTCGCCCAGCCTGCTGAACCTGCCGCATGCCCGCGTCTCGCCGCCCACCTACACCATGCTGTTGCGGCTGATCGCCCAGGTGCTCGACGACGAATTCTTCGGCCACGACTCTCGGCGTATGAAGGTGGGCAGCTTCGCCATGATGTGCCACAGCGTCATCCACTGCCGCACCCTGGACCGGGCGCTGAAGCGCAGCCTGCGCTTCTTCGCGCTGATGCTGGACGATCTGCGCGGCACCCTGTCGCGGGGCGAGGGCGGCACCATCGTGTTGACGCTGCTGCCCGCCGATCCCGGGCGGCCGGCGCGTGTCTTCGCCCAGGAAACCCTGCTGATGTTCGTCCACCGGCTGGCCTGCTGGCTGGTCAACCGGCGTATCCCCATCCTGCGGGCGTCCTTCGCCTATCCCGAGCCGCCCCAGGCGGCGGAATACCCGCTGATGTTCACCTCGGAGCTGCGCTTCGACCAGCCGCGTACCGAGATCGCCATGGACGGCAAGTACTGCGCCCTGCCGGTGGTGCGCACGGCCGAATCCCTGCGCGACTTCCTGTCGGTGGCACCCGGCAACCTGCTGGTGCAGTACAAGGACAGCAATTCGCTGGCCGCCCAGATCCAGCGCCGGCTGCGCGAGCTGCCGCCGTCGGAATGGCCCGGCTTCGACCAGATCGCCGACGACATGCGCACCTCGGCCTCGACGCTGCGCCGGCGCATGGAAGCGGAAGGCCAGTCCTACCAAGCTATCAAGGACCATTTGCGCCGGGACATGGCCATCAACCTGCTGTCGGATTCGGCCATGAGCGTCATGGATATCGCCGCCGAACTGGGTTTCGCCGAGACCAGCGCCTTCCACCGCGCCTTCAAGAAATGGACCGGGGCCAATCCGGGCGAATACCGCCGCAGCGTCTGTTCGCCGGCACGTTCAACCCTCTCCCGTTCCACGGGAGAGGGAGGGACCCGCGAAGCGGGAGGGTGAGGGAGCCGGAAACGAGGTGCGTCTTGGCTCCCTCACCCGCCCCTTCGGGGCACCCTCTCCCGCAGGGCGGGAGAGGGGTTAACGTGCCGCTTCGGCCCTGATCTTGGCCACCAGTTCGGGCGGCAGCTTGCGGTAGCGGAAGGTGCCGTCGCCGGTGGCCACCAGTTTTCCCGCCTCGTCGCGGATTTCGGCATAGGTGAAGAAGATGGACTTGCCGCCGCCCTGGGCGCGGGCTTCGGCGAACAGGGCGCCCGACTGGGCCGGGCTGATGAATTTGGTGTTCAGCGCCACGGTGAAGCAGCCCACCGGCTCGGCGTTCTCGTCGGCGTAGATGCCGGCGAATCCCGAGACGGTGTCCAGCAGGGTCAGCAGCACGCCGCCATGGACGAAACCAAAGCCGTTGGCGTGCTCGGGGCGGATGTCCAGGCGCAGGCGGGCGAAGTCCTGCCGCCACTCCTCCATGGCCATGCCCACCAGGGAATTGAAGTTTTCCACCGGCGCGATCCAGTCGGCGGCGCCGCTCAGGTGCCGAAGGACGATCTCGCGCACGGCCATGCTTCCTACTCCCAGGCGAAGGTGGCAAAAGCGGACACCGGTTCGCGTTCGGTGACCAGCTTGTTCTCGGGGGCGTCGGGGTCTTCATACCCCAGGGCGATGCCGCAGACCACCACTTCGCTCTCGGGAATGGACAACTCCTCGCGGACCAAGCGGTTGTACTTGGCGAAGGCCTGCTGCGGGCAGGTGTGCAGGCCGAAGCCGCGCGCCGCCAGCAGGATGGATTGCACGAAGGTGCCGAGGTCGAGCCATGATCCCACGTTCATGTCCCGCTCGATGGTGACGAACAGGCCCACCGGCGCGTCGAAGAAGAGGTAGTTGCGGCCGAATTGCGCCTTCGTGCGTTCGGCATCGCCCTTGCTGATGCCCAACTGGGCATAGAGGTCGCGGCCCAGCTTGCGCCGGCGCGACAGATAAGGTTCGGTCCACGGGTCGGGGTAGTAGGCGTATTCTTCCTGATATTGCGGATCGTCGGCCTGATGGGCGGCCAGGATGCGCGCGCTCAGGCGACTCTTGGTCGTGCCCGCCACCACCCACACCTTCCACGGCTGGATGTTGGTGCCGCTGGGGGCGCGGGCGGCCAACGCCAGGATGCGCTCCACCGTGGCGCGGTCCACCGGATCGGGCAGGAAGGCGCGCACGGCGCGGCGGCTCGCCAACGCTTCGAAGACGTCGCATCGGGCCTTGGCGGCGGTGAGGTCCTGGCAGGTCATGGCGGGGCCTTACAATTGGTCGGCGGGAACACCCATCACCGTGGCGGAGCCGCGGGTGACGGTGGCGAGCAGGGCAGGGGCCTGCACCAGCACGTGCTCGGCATAGAACCATGCCGTCTTCACCTTGGCATCGAAAAACGCCAAATCGCCTTCGCCCGATTGCAGCCGTCCTTGCGCGATTCGGGCGGCGCGCGCCATGTGGAAGCCGCCCAGCACCACGCCCATCAGTTTGAGCAGGGGCACGGCGGCGGCGGCCGGCAGGCGGGAATCCTGGCCGGCGGCGGCCAGCAGCCAGTCCACGGCGGCCCCGGCGGCGCGGGCGCCCTCGGCCAGTTCGATGCCGATGGCCTTCAGTGCGGGCGCGGGCGAGGTCACCAGTTCGGCCGCCAGCGCGCCCGCCTCGGCCATCACCGCTCGGGCGGTGGCGCCCTTGTCGCGCAGGATCTTGCGATTGACCAGGTCGTTGGCCTGGATGGCGGTGGTGCCCTCGTAGATGGGGGTGATGCGGGCGTCGCGCAGGTGCTGGGCGGCCCCGGTTTCTTCCACGTACCCCATGCCGCCGTGGATCTGGACGCCCAAGGATGCCAGCTCGACGCCGGTTTCGGTGCACCAGCCCTTGACGATGGGGTTGAGGAACTCGGCCAGGCGCAAGGCGCCGGCACGGGCGGCCTCGTCCGGTTCGGCATGGGCGCGGTCCAGCGCCGCCGCCTCCACATAGGCCAGGGCGCGCATGGCCTCGATATGGGCCTTCATGGTCATCAGCATGCGGCGCACATCCGGGTGCTCGACGATGGGGGTGATGGTGGCGGCGCCCGCCGCCTTGCCCTGGACGCGCTCGCAGGCATAGGCGCGGGCCTGCTGGTAGGCGCGTTCGGCAATGCCCACGCCCTGGACGCCCACGTTCAGGCGGGCGTGGTTCATCATCACGAACATGTATTCCAGGCCGCGATTTTCCTCGCCCACGAGAAAGCCGGCGGCGCCGCCCTGGTCGCCGAACGACATCACCGCCGTGGGGCTGCCGTGGATACCCAGCTTGTGTTCCAGCGAAACGCAGGCCACGTCGTTGCACGCCCCCGGCGACCCGTCGGCGTTGACCAGGAACTTGGGCACGATGAACAGCGAGATGCCCTTGACCCCGGCCGGCGCGTCGGGCAGGCGGGCCAGCACCAGATGGATGATGTTCCGGGCCAGTTCGTGGTCGCCGTAGGTGATGAAGATCTTCTGGCCGGTGATGCGGTAGCTGCCGTCGGGCTGCCGCACCGCCTTGGTGCGGATGGCGCCCAGATCCGATCCGGCGGCGGCTTCGGTCAAGTTCATGGTGCCCGCCCATTCGCCGGTGACCAGCTTGGGCAGGTAGATGGCCTGCAGGCTCGGCCGAAGCGCATTCCAGGAGGGCGTGCACCGCCCCCTGCGTCAGCATGGGGCATAGGGCGAAGGCCATGTTGGCGGCCTGCCACATCTCGGCCACCGCCACGTTGACCAGTCCGGGAAGGCCCATGCCTCCCCATTGGGCGGGGAAGGGCAGGCCGATCCAGTTGCCTTCGACCATGGTGCGGAAGGCATGCCCCCAGCCGTCCGGCACCGTCACCTTGCCGTCGGTCAGTCGGGCGCCTTGGCGGTCGCCGTCATGGTTGATGGGGGCGAGCACCTCCGAGGCGATGCGGCCGGCTTCTTCCAGCACCGAATGCACCAGTTCCGCCGACGCTTCCTCGAAGCCGGGCAGGGCGGCGATCTCGTTCAGGCCGGCCAGTTCGGCCAGCACGAATTCCATGTCGCGAAGGGGCGGGGTGAAGGCGGTCATGGGCCGGGCTCCTGGTTGCAGGTCGGGCGAGGCTAAGGGGCGCGCCCGGCCGGCGGCAATGTCCGGAGCGCTCGCCGCCGCTGGCGGGATTTGCCACCGCTCGCCGTAGGCTTTCCGCGCCGAATGGTAAAATCAACCACGGGGGGTGAGCGGGGGCGACATCGTCCGGCCCCGTGGGGGCGAGTACGATCCCGCTTCCATGATCGGCGCAATGCGCCTGGATCAGGCAAACCGGCGCGCGGGGAAAATGTACGACGCGCCGGAAAATCCAAAGGAGGCTACATGTCCAAGCTGACTTACGAGCGCATTCGCGCCAATCCCAAGTTCAAGGAACTGGTGGCCAAGCGGACCCGCATGGCCTGGCTGTTCAGCGCCGTGGTGCTGGCGGCCTATTACGGCTTCATCGCCCTGGTGGCGTTCGCACCCCAACTGCTGCACGTGCCGTTGACCGAGGGGCGCACCACCTGGGGCGTGCTGGCGGGGGCCGGCATCCTGGTGCTGTCGTGGATTCTCACCGGCCTGTACGTGCGCCGGGCCAACACCGAGTTCGACGAGATCAACAACGAGATCCTGCGGGAGGCGCTGTGATGAACCGCCTCGCCTGGGCCCTGGGCCTTCCCGCGCTGCTTCTCGCCAATGCCGCCCTGGCCGGTCCCGCCGTGGGCGAGGTCGAGAAGCAGGCCATGAACGTCCCCGCCATCGCCATGTTCCTGGCCATCGTCGCGGTGACCCTGGGCATCACCTACTGGGCCGCCACCCGCACCCGTTCGGCGGCGGATTTCTACACCGCCGGCGGCGGCATCACCGGCTTCCAGAACGGCTTGGCCATCGCCGGCGACTACATGTCGGCGGCCACCCTGCTGGGCCTGTCCTCCATGGTGTTCGCCAAGGGCTTCGATGGTTTCGTCTACACCATCGGCTTCTTCGTCGGCTGGCCCATCATCCTGTTCCTGATGGCCGAGCGGCTGCGCAACCTGGGCAAGTTCACCTTCGCCGACATCGCGTCCTACCGCCTGGACCAGACCAAGATCCGCAGCTTCGCGGCGCTGGGCTCGCTGACGGTGTGCTGCTTCTACCTGATCATCCAGATGGTGGGCGCCGGCCAGCTGATCCAATTGCTGTTCGGCCTGGACTACACGCTGGCCGTGGTCATCGTCGGCGCGCTGATGATGATCTACGTCACCTTCGGCGGCATGCTCGCCACCACCTGGGTGCAGATCATCAAGGCCTGTCTGCTGCTGGGCGGCGGCACCGTCCTGCTGCTGCTGGCCTTCGCGCAGTTCGGCTTCAGCTTCGAGACCATGGCGGCGCGCGCCGTCGACCTGCATAAGGACGGCGCCAGGATCATGGGGCCGGGCACCCTGCTGGCCGATCCGGTGTCGGCGGTGTCGCTGTCGCTGGGCCTGATGTTCGGCACCGCCGGCCTGCCGCACATCCTGATGCGCTTCTTCACCGTGGCCGACGCCAAGGCGGCGCGCAAGTCGGTGTTCTACGCCACCGGCTTCATCGGCTACTTCTTCATGGTGGTGTGCGTCCTGGGCCTGGCCGCCATCACCATCGTCGGCGCCGACCCCCAGTATTTCGAGGGCGGCAAGGTCGGCGGCAAGCTGGTGGGCGGCGGCAACATGGCGGTGATGCACCTGGCCAAGGCGCTGGGCGGCGACCCCATGCTGGGCTTCCTGTCGGCGGTGGCGTTCGCCACCATCCTGGCGGTGGTGGCCGGTCTGGTGCTGGCCGGGGCGTCGGCCATCTCCCACGACCTGTTCGCCAACGTAATCATGAAGGGGAGGGCGTCCGAGCGGGCCGAGGTGCGCGCCTCCAAGATCGCCTCGCTGGTGCTGGGCACGGTGGCGGTCCTGCTCTCCATCCTGTTCGAGAAGCAGAATCTGGTGTTCCTGGTGGGCCTGACCTTCGGCGTCGCCGCCTCGGCCAATTTCCCGGTGCTGTTCCTGTCCATGTTCTGGAAGGGGCTGACCACGCGGGGCGCCCTGCTGGGCGGCCTAGCCGGCCTGGCTTCTGCGGTGACCCTGGTCATCCTCGGCCCGGCGGTGTGGAAGGCGGTGCTGGGCAATCCCCAGGCGCTGTTCCCCTATGACCAGCCGGCGCTGTTCTCCATGCCCACCGCCTTCCTGGTGGCCTTCGTGGTGTCCAAGCTGGACAACAGCGTCCGCGCCACCCACGAGGCCGCCGCCTTCGACGACCAGTTCGTGCGCGCCCAGACCGGCCTGGGCGCCGAGGGGGCGGCGGCTCACTAAGCACTGAGAGCGTAGCGATCGCGGCCCTCCAATGCCCTGAGGCCGCACCTTGGAGAGGGCGGGTGACATCCCGAATGGCAATCCGGCCCGCCCTCTTCCTTTTTCCCAGACAGGGGGTCGAGCATGGCGCCTGAGCGCGAGAGCATGGAGTTCGACGTGGTGGTGGTGGGCGCCGGCCCGTCCGGCCTGGCGGCGGCCATCCGGGTCAAGCAGTTGAATCCGGCGCTGTCGGTCTGCGTGCTGGAGAAGGGTTCGGAGGTGGGCGCCCACATCCTGTCGGGCGCGGTGTTCGAACCGCACGTGCTGGCCGAATTATTCCCCGACTGGCGCGAGCGCGAGGCGCCGCTGGCGACCAAGGCCTCGGCCGACCGTTTCCTGTTCCTGACCGAGGCCAAGGCCATCCGCCTGCCGACGCCGCCCCAGATGCACAATCGCGGCAACTACATCATCAGCCTGGGCAATCTCTGCCGCTGGCTGGCGGAGCAGGCCGAGGAACTGGGGGTGGAGGTGTTCCCCGGCTTCGCCGCCGCCGAGATCCTTTATCACCACGACGGGGCGGTGAAGGGCGTCGCCACCGGGGACATGGGCGTCGGCCGCGACGGCCGGCCCACCCACGCCCATACGCCGGGGGTGGAGCTGCATGCCCGCCAGACCATCTTCGCCGAGGGCGTGCGCGGCTCGCTCGCCAAGCTGCTGTTCGAGCGCTTCGGCCTGCGCGCCGATTGCGATCCCCAGACCTACGGCATCGGCATCAAGGAATTGTGGGAGGTGGACCCGGCCAGGCATCGCCCCGGCACCATCGTCCACACCGTGGGCTGGCCGCTGGGCGCCGACACCTATGGCGGCTCGTTCCTTTATCACCTGGAGGACAATCAGGTGGTGGTGGGTTTCGTGGTCGGGCTGGGCTACCGCAATCCCCATCTGTCGCCCTTCGACGAGTTCCAGCGCTTCAAGACCCATCCCGCCATCCGTCCGCTGTTCGAGGGCGGGCGGCGGATCTGCTATGGCGCCCGTGCCATTTCGGCCGGCGGCTTCCAGTCCATTCCCAAGCTGAGCTTTCCCGGCGGCGTGCTGGTGGGGGACAGCGCCGGCTTCCTGAACGTTCCCAAGATCAAGGGCAGTCATACCGCCATGAAGTCGGGCATGCTGGCGGCGGAAGCGGTGGTGGAGCTGCTGGCCGGCGACGGGCGCGAGGCCATCGCCTATCCGCAGGCGTTGCGCCGCTCGTGGCTGTGGCGCGAGCTTCACAGCGTGCGCAACATCAAGCCCTCATTCAAATGGGGACTGTATGCCGCCATCGCCTATTCGGCGCTGGACACCTATGTCCTGCGTGGCCGGGCGCCATGGACCCTGCGTCACAAGCCCGACCACGAGCAGCTCAAGCTGGCAACCCAGTGCCGCCCCATCGCCTATCCCAAGCCCGATGGGGTGGTCAGTTTCGACAAGCTGTCCTCGGTGTTCATCTCCAACACCAATCACGAGGAAAACCAGCCCATCCACCTGCGGCTCAAGGACGAGGCCGTGCCCATCACCATCAATCTGGCGCTCTACGGCGCCCCCGAGCAACGCTATTGCCCGGCCGGTGTCTACGAGGTGGTGACGGAGGGGGGCGCTGACCGCCTGCAGATCAACGCGCAGAACTGCCTGCACTGCAAGACCTGCGATATCAAGGACCCCACCCAGAACATCATCTGGACGGTGCCGGAAGGCGGCGGCGGGCCCAACTACCCCAACATGTGAGCCGGTGCCGAAGCCCGCTGCGGCGGGCCTCTCTTCATGTCTGATATTAACAAAATGTAAGTGTTGTTTAATGATAACGGACATGCTTATTGCGTAAAAAGTGGCGCACGTATATGGTCGGAATGTGATTTACGGAGTTCCGCCATGAAAATTCGTGTGCTTTCCGCCCTTGCCGCGTTCGGCCTGTCGCTGTCGCCCATGGCCGCCTTGGCGGAACCGGCCGACATCCTCAATGTCTCCTACGACATCGCTCGCGAGCTGTACGCGCAGATCAATCCCGCCTTCCAGGCCCGCTGGAAGAAGGAGAGCGGCCAGACCGTCGAGGTGAAGCAGTCCCATGGCGGCTCGTCCAAGCAGGCTCGCTCCATCATCGAGGGCCTGCCGGCCGACGTGGTCACCTTCAACCAGGTGACCGACGTCCAGGTGCTGGCCGACAAGGGGCTGGTGCGGCCCGACTGGGCGCAGGCCTTCCCCAATCAGGCCTCGCCCTATTACTCGCTGCCGTCCTTCCTGGTGCGCAAGGGCAATCCCAAGAACATCAAGAACTGGGACGATCTGGTGCGCCCCGACGTCAAGGTGGTGTTCCCCAATCCCAAGACCTCGGGCAATGCCCGCTACACCTATCTGGCCGCCTATGCCTTCGCGCTGGAGAAGTTCGGCAACGATCAGGCCAAGGCCAAGGAATTCGTCCGTCAGCTGCTGGCCAACGTGCCGGTGTTCGACACCGGCGGGCGCGGCGCCACCACCACCTTCGTGGAGCGCGAAACCGGCGACGTGCTGATCACCTTCGAGGCCGAGGTCAACGGCATCCAGAAGGAATTCGGCAAGGACAAGTTCGACAGCGTGGTGCCGTCGGTCAGCCTGCTGGCCGAGTTCCCGGTGGCCGTGGTGGACAAGGTGGTCGACAAGCGCGGCTCCCGCAAGGTGGCGACCGCCTACCTGAACTACCTGTGGTCGCCCGAGGGCCAGGAGATCCTGGCCAAGAACTACAACCGCGTGCGCGACCCCAAGGTGGCCGAGGCCTACAAGGCCCAGTTCCCGGCGGTGCGGCTGTACACGGTCGAGCTGTTCGGCGGCTGGGGCAACATCCAGCGCGTCCACTTCGCTGAAGGCGGCATCCTGGATCAGGTGTTCGAAAAGCGATGATTGCTTCCCTGCTCGGGCGGGCGCCGTCCCGGCGCGGTGTCCTGCCCGGCTTTTCGCTGACGATGGGGCTGTCGGTCTCGTATCTCGGCCTCATCGTCCTGCTGCCCATCGCCGCCTTGCTCATCAAGGCATCGGGCCTCAGCGCCCACGAGTTCCTGGCCGCCACCACCTCGGCCCGCGCCTTCGCCAGCTACAAGGTGACGCTGCTGTCGGCGGCCGAGGCGGTGGCGTTCAACGCGGTGGTCGGCCTGCTGTTCGCCTGGGTGCTGGCGCGCTACGACTTTCCCGGACGTCGCCTGCTGGACTCGGTGATGGACCTGCCCTTCGCCCTGCCCACCGCGGTGGCCGGCGTGGCGCTCACCGCCGCCTTCGCCCCCAATGGCTGGTTCGGGCAATACCTAGTGCCGCTGGGTATCAAGGTGGCCCACGCCCAGCCTGGCATCGCCGTCGCCATGGCCTTCACCAGCCTGCCTTTCGTCGTGCGCACCATCCAGCCGGTGATCGAGGACCTGGAACTGGACGTGGAGGAGGCTGCGCGCATCCTGGGCGCCAGCGAGCTGCAGGTCTTCCTCAAGGTGGTGCTGCCGGTGATCGCCCCGGCGCTGATCGCCGGCGTGACGCTGGCCTTCGCCCGCTGTCTGGGCGAGTTCGGCGCCATCATCTTCATCGCCGGCAACCGCCCGTTCGAGACCGAGATCACCGCCCTGCTGATCTATATCCGCCTCGAGGAGTACGAATACGGCGCGGCCACCGCCATCGCCACCGTGGTGCTGGCCGTGGCCTTCCTGGTCATGCTGGCCACCAACGCCCTGCAGGCGTGGCAACAGCGCTATCTGGACAAGGGGTGACGCCATGATTCCATCCATGGCCGTTCACCACCACCACCACCGCCAGCACGCGGGCTGGACCCGGCGGCTGCTCATCGGCGCGGCGGTGGTGCTGGCGCTGCTGGTGCTGGGCGTGCCCACCGCCATCGTCTTCGTCCACGCCTTCGGCAAGGGCATCGAGGGCTGGTGGCGCGCCATCTCGCAGCCCGAGGCGCTGCACGCCGTCTTCCTGTCGCTGTTGACCGTGGCCATCGTGGTGCCGGTCAACGCCGTCTACGGCCTGTCGGTGGCCTGGGCGGTCACCAAGTTTCGCTGGCAGGGCAAGAAGTGGCTGGTCAGCCTGATCGAGGTGCCGTTCTCGGTGTCGCCCATCGTGGCCGGCGTCGCCACCCTGATGGTCTACGGCACGTCGGGGCTGTTCGGCGGCTGGCTGATGGACCACGACCTCAAGATCATGTTCGCCGTGCCCGGCATCATCCTGGCGACCCTGTTCGTCACCAGCCCCTTCGTGGCGCGTGAGGTCATGCCGCTGATGCAACTGCAGGGCACCGACGAGGAGGAGGCCGCCCAGGTGCTGGGGGCAGGGGGGCTGAAGACCTTCCTGGCGGTCACCCTGCCCAACGTCAAATGGGCGCTGTTCTACGGCCTGATCCTGTGCGCCGCCCGCTCCTTGGGCGAGTTCGGCGCGGTATCCGTGGTGTCGGGCCACATCCGCGGCGAGACCAACACCCTGCCGCTCTACATCGACCTGCTGTATCACGACTACGACAGCTCGGGCGCCTTCGCCGCCGCCTCGGTGCTGACGCTGCTGGCGCTGGTCACCGTGATCCTGAAGGGGGTGGTGGAAGGCCGCCGCGACACCGCCCTGGGGGACGAGCCGGGAGAGTAGGGCTCGTCCGTTTCTCTGTCCCTGTCATCGCCAGCCCGACGGTAAGCTTCACGCCCCGGCGATCCCTGGGTGTCCGGCTCAAGCGCGCTGCTGTCCGGCTTAATTTTCCCGTGTCATCCCGAGGAGCGCGCGACGAGGGATCTCCGCTTGGCACACCGTGTCAGCATTGGCAAAGACCTGCCAAGATGAGATCCCTCGCGGTGCTCGGGATGACATTCTCCGGATTTTTCAGCACCTTGCCGTTGTCGGCGTTTTTTCACCACCAAGGGCGCCAAGGTGGTCGTTGCTGGGCGGTCCGTTGCTTCCTGCGACACCCTCTTGGTGCCCTTGGTGGTGAAAGCAATGCGATGTCCAGAAAGGCATGCCCCGTCGTCAGCTCTTGCTGGCTGCCGCCTTTGGCTCCTGAGTCGGACACCCGTGGATCAGGCTCGGCCATGACGGCGGGAACAAGACGCGCTCGTCAATCGCCCTCAGCGGGCCAGCACCCGGAACACCTGTTCCAGCAGTTGGTCGACCCGCTCCTTCGACGCCGGCTCGGCGGATGCGGGGGCGTCCGCGGCCGAAGGCACGAGCGAGGGGTCGGATGGGGCTTCGCCCGCCGGCTCCACCATCACCGGGTCGGGCAGGTGTTCCCCGCCGGTCGCGACCACGTCGGCAAGGTCGGGGATGTCCCTGGCCGCCGGCAGCGGCAGGTCCATGCCCAATCCCGCCTCGATGCGCGACAGCCGGCGGTCTACCGCCAGCAGGCAGGCGGCGATGGAGGTGCCGTCGGCGCCGCTGTCCACCTTGCCTTCGACCACCGCCATGCGCTCGGCGATGGCGGACAGCAGATTGCCGGTGGCTTCGGGTTCCAGCGCCGGCTGCTGGGCCACGCGGTCCACCTTGGCTTCCACCCGCGCCAAGCGATCGGCGATGGTGGCCAGCGCGGTGGCGAAGGCGTCGGCGTCGAACGGCCAATGGGTCTGCTGGGTGCTCAGCGCATCCAGCTTGATCTCCAGGCCCGACAGGCGCTGGCCGATGGCGTCCAAGGCGGCCGCCAAGGGGCTGAAATCCACCCCGGCGCCGTCCAACAGGCCGGCCCCCAGGCGCGCCTCGATGTCATCCAGGCGGGTGGCCAGGCCGTCCAGCTTGGCGCCGTGCTGGGCATTGGCGGCATGGACCGATTGGCGCAGATGGGCGAGGTGGTGGCTGACGCTCTTCAGCGCGGTGGCGAAGGTGTCGATGGCCGACACCGCCTTGAGGTCGCGCCGTTCCATGCGTGACAGGGTCTCCAGCACGCCGCCGCCGGTACCGGCGGAACGCTCGCCCGGCTCCAGCGCTTCCAGCGCCGCCGCCAGGGCTTCCAGGCGTTCCAGCACCGGGGCGATCTGGGCGCCCGCGTCGATGGCCGGCACGGCTTCGCCCCCGGTGTTGCCGCTGCCCCCTCTAAAGACCCGAAATGCCATGATATCCCCACATCAGCATCACGGGGCATTATGGGGCGCGGTGCGACCCCTGGGCAAGGCTTCGTGTACGCATGGCGGTCGCCCGGCCCCTTGGCATAGACGGACTTACGCCGCCTGCGCCAGGCACTCGCCGTCGCCGTAGCCGTCGAAGAAGGTCGGCGCTTGGTGCCGGAAGCTGGCGAAGCCGGCCCGCACCTGGTCGGGCAGTTCGGCCTGGCCCAGCAGCGCGGCAGGGTCGCAATCCTGGCGGTCCATGCCGTGCATGATGCCCAACAGCAGTGCGTAGTGGATCAGGGTCGAGGCCCAGTCGCCCTGGCGGGCGCCGCCGCGCATGCCGGCGCAGTCGTTCTGGAAGGCCAGGAAGACGTCGCTTTCGTCGGCATAGGCACAGGCGACGCGGTTGGCGTAATACTCGCTGGACATGCGGTGGGCCAGGTGCCAGCCGGTGGGCATTTCCAGCGACAGGTGGTCCAGGGTTTCCTTGCGGCGGGTCGAGATGTCCGAGACGTGCGCCAGTTCGTGGGCCACGGTGAAGGGGTTCACGCTGGCCAGCTGCATGGTCATGTGGAAGCGGTCGGAGCGCCCGCAATGTACCGGCACCACCATGCCGTTGTAGCCCGGCAGCACGCATTTCTCGACCCGGTTCAGTTCGCCCATGACGAAATCGTCTGCGGCGAACTGGGCGATCAGGCCCGAAACCAGGGTTTCTTCGTGGCTGTGCAATCCGAGCAATTGGACCATGGGGAGGGGGTACTCCGAGGTGTCTGCCGTCGGAGGTAGAGTGGTGGAAGGCGGACCATGAGTCATTACCGAATAGGGGGTAGGTCCGGCCGGGTTGACGCCCAAGGTGATTGACCGATTGTCTTGCGCGCTCACCTTGCGTAACTTGTTCCGATGGAGACAAGCCTGTGCCACGTTTTCGTTTTCGTCGAAGACCGCGCCGCCGCCCTGGCGGCGCTGAAGGCGTGCGGGCTGGAGGAAAGCTTCAGCCGTTCCCATGACGGGCAGGGCACCGCCAACGTGGCCGCCTGTTTCGACAACGCCTACCTGGAATTGCTGTGGCCCGAGGACCAGGGCGAACTGGTGTCCGTCAGCGTCGCCCGCACCCGTCTGGCCGAGCGCTCGCGCTGGCGCGAAACCGGGGCCTCGCCCTTCGGCATCGGCCTGCGCGGCAGGCTGCCTTTCCCCACTTGGGAATACCGGCCGCCCTATCTGCCCGACGGCATGGCCATCCCGGTGGCCCTGGGCAGCGAGGACCCGCGCCAGCCCTTCCTGTTCCGCTCGCCCGCCGAAGCGCGTCCCGAGCACTGGGACGACGGCCGCGCCGGCCGCCGCCAGCAGGCTGCCGGCCTGACCGAGATCACCGGGCTGCATCTGGAATTGCCGGTGGGTGCCTCGCCGGCCCTGCGCACCCTGGCTGAGCGGGGGCTCCTGGCCCTGCGCCCGGCGGTCAGGCCGCGCCTGGTGCTGACCATTGCCCGCTCGGACGGCGGCCAGCGCCAGCTGTCGCTGCCCGATTTCGTCTGGCTGGACTGAGGGCTCGGGTTGTCCGGTTCGGGCTGAACCACTTTCCTCCTGCCGTCACCCTCGGGCTTGACCCGAGGGTCCATGGATGGCCGGGTCGTGAAGTTTACCGCTGGGCTGGCTTCCAGCCAGACCCGGTGGCCCGGCCATGACGATAAGGGAGGGTGCCTCAAAGCCTGGCAAGCGCTCAGCTCGCTTGTCGTCCCATCGCGGATGGCGAGGAATGACAGCGGATGTCAGGCCCGCCGCTTGCGCGGTTCCGGCCGGCCGACCACGTGGCCCCACAGGTCGAAATCCTCGGCGTGCTCGACTTCCGCCAGCACGATGTCGCCCGGCTGCAAATCGGTGTCCGACAGGAACACGCAGCCGTCCACCTCGGGGCTGTCGGCCCAGGAGCGGCCGAAGGCGCCTTCCTCGTCCACCTCGTCGATCAGCACCTCGATGGTCTTGCCCATCTTGGCCTGGCCGCGCTCGTGGGAAATCTGCCGCGACAGTTCCATCAGCCGGTTGTAGCGGTCTTCCTTGACGTCCTCGTCCACGTGGTCGGGCAGGTCGTTGGCCGGGGCGCCCGACACGTTCTCGTACTTGAAGCAGCCGACGCGGTCCAACTGGGCCTGTTCCAGCCATTCCAGCAGGAACTCGAAGTCCTCGTCGGTTTCGCCGGGGAAGCCGACGATGAAGGTGGAACGGATCACCAGATCCGGGCAGATGGCCCGCCACTTCCGGATGCGCTCCAGCAGCCGCTCGTGGTCGGCGGGGCGGCGCATGGCCTTGAGCACGCGCGGGCTGGCGTGCTGGAAGGGGATGTCCAGATAGGGCAGCAGCTTGCCCTCGGCCATCAGCGGGATGACCTCGTCCACGTGGGGATAGGGGTAGACGTAGTGCAGCCGCACCCACACGCCCAGATCGCCCAGCGCCGAAGCCAGTTCGGTCATGCGTGACTTCACCGGCTTGCCGTGCCACCGGCTTTCCGCGTAGCCCAGGTCCACCCCGTAGGCGCTGGTGTCCTGGCTGATCACCAGCAATTCCTTGACCCCGGCCATGGCCAGGCGCTCGGCCTCCTCCAGCACGTCGGCCGCCGGCCGGCTGGACAGGTCGCCGCGGATCGAGGGGATGATGCAGAAGGTGCAGCGGTGGTTGCAGCCCTCGGAAATCTTCAGATAGGCGTAATGGGCCGGGGTCAGATGCAGCCCTTCCGGCGGCACCAGCGACATCATGGGATCGGCCACCGGCGGCACCGCGTCGTGTACCGCCTCGACCACCTGCTGGTACTGGTGCGGGCCGGTGACCGACAGGACGTCGGGATAGATGGCGCGGATGGCCGCCTCGTCGGTCAGGCAGCCGGTGACGATGACGCGGCCGTTCTCGGCCATGGCCTCGCCGATGGCCTCCAGCGATTCGGAGCGGGCGGAATCCAGGAAGCCGCAGGTGTTGACGATCACCACGTCGGCGCCGTCATAGGAGCCCGAGATGTCGTAACCCTCGGCGCGCAGCCGGGTGAGGATGCGCTCCGAATCCACCAGCGCCTTGGCGCAGCCCAGGCTGACGATGCCGACTTTGGGAATGGCGTTCTTCATGGAATCCAAAAGGAAAAGAGCGGCGTCCCGGATCGTTCCAGAAGGCCGCCGGGCTTCGTTGGCTTGACCAGATAGAGGTAAACCGTTCGGGTTTCAAGCCTGACGAGGAGGGAGGCGGCCTTGACACCGCCCCACCTGTCACAATATTAGATATAATTAATATTATAGTTTCCTGGAGGTAAGCCGATGACCGATTTCTCCCCTTGGTCCGCCCTGGCGGGCGGTGGCCTGATCGGGGCGGGGGCGGTGCTGCTGATGCTGGCCAATGGGCGCGTCATGGGCATTTCCGGCATCGTCGGTGGCCTGCTGGGCACGGAAGGCAAGGAGGTGCCGTGGCGCCTGGCCTTCATCGCCGGCATGCTGGCCTCCGGCGCGGTGGCGGGGCTGGCCGGCGGCCTGCACCTCAAAGGCAGCGGTCTTGGCCTGGGAGTGCTGGCCGCGGCCGGCGTGCTGGTGGGTTTCGGCACCCGCATGGGCAATGGCTGCACCTCCGGGCACGGCATCTGCGGGCTGGCGCGGCTCAGCCCGCGTTCGCTCGCCGCAGTGATCACCTTCATGGCGGTGGCCGGGCTCGTGGTGTTCGTCCGCCGCCACCTGATAGGGGCCTGAGCCATGCGTGCGCTGCTGTCCGCTTTCTTTGCCGGCCTCCTGTTCGGCACCGGCCTGCTGCTGTCGGGCATGGCCGATCCCGCCAACGTGCTGGGCTTCCTGGATGTGGCCGGGGCGTGGAACCCGACCCTGGCCTTCGTCATGGCTGGCGGGCTGAGCGTGACCTTCCTGGGTTACCGCCTGGGCCTCAAGCGCCCGGCCCCCTTGTGCGATGACCGCTTCCGGTTGCCCACTTCGGTGGCCATCGACGCCCGGCTGATCGGCGGCGCGGCCGTGTTTGGGCTGGGCTGGGGGCTGGCCGGCTATTGTCCCGGCCCCGCCTTTGCCGCCGCCGGCGGCGGCTTCACCGAGGCCATTGTCTTCGCTGCCGCCATGGTGGCGGGTATGGGCTTGTGGCGGCTGGTTGCCCTGCGCCTGGCCTCGTGCCCCATCGCGGCACGGCTACGGGGTTAATCCAGCAGGTCGGCCAGCCGCGCCAACTCGTCGGGCGTATTGGCGTTGAAGAACGGGTCCAGCGGGATGGCCGGCCATTCCACCCGCGCGACCGTGTAACGGTCGGCGAAGGCCTCGACCTTGCGCTCGCCCTGTTCGGCGACGGCGCGGCGCAGTTCGGCGGTCAGGCTGACCGGCCACAGGGCGAAGACCGGGTGGCTGCGGCCGGCGGAGACGGCCATGGCGATGTCGGCGCCCTTGGCCTGGACGGCGGCGTCCAGGCGGGCGGCCAGATCGGTGGGGAACAGCGGCGTGTCGGCGGCGGTGGTGACCAGCCGGTCGGCGCCCAATCCGGCCGCCCATTCCAGGCCGGTGAGGATGCCCACCAGCGGGCCGCCATAGCCGTCGATGACGTCGGCCCGCACCTCCAGGCCGAAGCGGGCGAAGCGGGCCGGATCGCCGTTGGCGTTGAGCAGGATGGGCGACACCTGGCGCGCCAGGCGCGCCAGGGTGTGGTCCAGCAGGGTCTTTCCCTTCACCTCCATCAGCGCCTTGTCGCCGCCGCCCATGCGGCGGGCCAGACCGCCGGCCAGGATCATGCCGGCGATGGGGGAAGGGGACGGTGAGGGGGGCATGGACCGTTTCCGCTACGAGGGATTCGTTCCACACTAGGCGCCCCGATGGGGGCGCGACAAGGGGCAGATCCCCCTCACCCCGGGGATCGGATCAGCTCTTGGCCATGCCGGCCGAGATGCCGCCGGCCCGCTGGGCCAGATAGCGGCGGGTGATGTCGGGAATGGCGTCGGCCAGCCAGTCGGCCATCTCTTCCTTTTCCTCCGCCATCTCCTCGAACATGGAGGCCATGGACACCTCGCCCTCGTGCTGGGCGGCGGCGGCCAGGGCGCGGAAATTGGCGATCTCCCATTCCTCGTAGGCCAGCGTGGTGGTGGCCTGCTTGACTACTTCGTCGGCTGAGGAGCCGGCCAGCATGGCCTGGGCCTGCCCGGCGAAGCGGGTGATAGCGTCCTTGATGGAGGATTTGTCGGCGCCCATCACCTCCAGCGCCTTGTCGATGCGGTCCTCCTGCCTTTCGGTGAGCTCCAACTGCTCCTGGAACTTGGCGCGGATGTCGGGGTAATTGTCCAGGTGGTCCACTTGGCGTTTCAGATTGTCGATGGATGCGCGCTCCATGGCGTGGGCGTCGCGCAGCCAGTCCAGCATGATCTCGCGGGTGTCGGACATCGATGCCTCCTGTTGATCTGTCAGCGTTTCAACAGGTGGTGGCCGCCCTGCGTTCCCCTCCAGGCCGCCGCGCCGAGGCCGAGGGCAAGGCCGGCCAGTCCCGCCGCCGCCATGGTGCGGACGGTCGCTCCCGAGACGGCGGGAACCCGGGTCCGCGCCCGCCGGTCGAAGCGTCCGTGGGCGGCCCAGGGGCCGGCCACCGGGGCGAACAGGTTGTCGGCCATGCGGGGCTCGGCTTCTTCGTCCTGCTCGCCTTCCCAGGCCCCGGCCGCCCTGCGGTCGGTCAGGGCGGGGGCGGCCATGTCACCCAGGATGGCCTTCACCGTGGGCCAGCCCACCCACAGCTCGCGGGGGCCGTTGGTGGTGGCGCGGACGATGGCTTCGGCCACCGGTTCGGGCTGGAAGATGGGCGGAACCGGCCGGGGTCGGCGGGGCAGGCGGCTGCGCGCCCAGTCGAATTGCGGGGTGTTCACTGCCGGTAATTGCACCATGGTCAGGCGAACGCCCCGGATGCCGTCGTGGATCAGTTCGGTCCGCAGCGGATCGGTAAAGCCGCGAACGGCGAACTTGGCGCCGCAATAAGCCGATTGCAGGGGAATGGCGCGATAGGCCAGGGCCGAACCGACCTGGACGATGCGGCCGAAATTGCGCGGGCGCATGCGCTTCAGGGCCGCCAGCGTGCCGTGGACGGTGCCCAGATAGGTAACGGCGGTGACGCGCGCGATTTCCTCGGCGGTTAATTGGTGGACGGGGGCATAGACCGTCGCCATGGCCGAGTTGATCCAGGCGTCCACGGGGCCGAAGCGGCGTTCCAATTCGCTTGCGGCGTCCTCCACCGCCCGGGCGTCGGCCACGTCCAGCGGCAATGTCAGGGCGTCGCCGCCCAAGGCGCGGATTTCCTCGGCGGTCCGGGCCAGCCGGGCCGGCTCGCGGGCGATCAGGCCCAGGCGGCAGCGCCGGCGGCCGAAGGCGCGCGCCACGGCGCGGCCCACGCCTGCCGATGCGCCCGTCACCATGATGGTGGCTTCTTCCATGCGCCGCCCTCCCGCTCCTGCTCTAGACAGGCAACGCCGGGACGGCGGCGCGCGTTCCCGCCTATAGACGCTCGTTGCAGGGGGTGGGTTCTTCCGCCTCAGGGACCTTGAAGTACTTGTCCACCGCCGCCCACGCGGTGTTGACCGCCACCGCCTGATGGTCGAAGCGACCCATGGGCGAATAGAGCGAGGAGGACAGGTACGGGCCGATCTCCTCGACCTCGCCGATGGTGAAGACGATCTCGCCGCGCGGCATGTCCAGGCGGGTCTTGGTGCCCACCTCGCCGCCGGCTTGGCCGTCCCTGGTGGGCAGCAGCATGAAGTTCATGAACCACGGCGTGATCAGGGTGCCGGCCAGCCAGTCGTCCCAGCGGCGGAAGCCCACCGCCTCGACCTTCAGCGCGGGATGATAGAGGCCGATGTCCTTCATCCGCTCCTCGCCGATGCGGGCGAACACCGCCTCGAGGCGCTGGATGCGGGCGACGTCGTCGGGGCTCATGGGGTCGAACATGGCGAACTCCTGGGGGAAAACGGCGGCGGAGTGTAGCGGAGCCGGGCCCGTCTGGCGACAACCGCCGTCAAGCGTCGCGATTTCGCGGCAGACGCGCGCGCGACCTGATTGCATCGACCGGATGGGTTGGGGTAGGAGTGGGCAGCCCGCGCGGGTGGGACACCCGCGTCAAGATCAACACCAGTCACTTTGAGGGGGAGACCATGCCCTACAAGCGGATCACGCTGACCCACTTCCTGCTGCAGGAGCAGCGGCGGTTGAAGTCCTCGGGCGTGTTCACCTCGCTGATGAACGACATCCTGACCGCCTGCAAGATGGTCTCGCACGAGGTCAACCGGGGTGCCCTGGCGGGCAATCTGGGCGTGGCCGGGTCCGAGAACGTCCAAGGCGAGGAGCAGAAGAAGCTGGACGTGCTGGCCAATGACATCTTCCTGCACATGAACGGGGTGGCCGGCACCTATGCGGCGATGGCCTCGGAAGAGCTGGAGGACGTGCACACGGTCACCGGCACCGCCGACGGCCGCTATCTGCTGCTGTTCGACCCGCTGGACGGGTCCTCCAACATCGACGTGAACGTGTCGGTGGGTTCCATCTTCTCCATCCTGCGGCTGCCCGAGGGTGTGGATCCGGCCTGCGAGAGGGCGTTCCTGCAGCCCGGCGTCAAGCAGATCGCCGCCGGCTATGCGGTCTACGGCTCGTCCACCATGCTGGTGCTGACCACCGGCAACGGCGTCAACGGCTTCACCCTGGACCGCGACGTGGGCATGTTCTTCCTGACCCACCCCAACATGACCATCCCGGCCGACACCAAGGAATATTCCATCAACGCCTCGCGGGCGCGCCACTGGGAGGCGCCGGTGAAGCGCTATGTCGAGGAATGCAACGCCGGCAAGGAGGGGCCGCGCGGCAAGGACTTCAACATGCGCTGGGTCGCCTCCATGGTGGCCGAAGTGCATCGCCTCCTGGTGCGCGGCGGCGTCTTCCTGTATCCGGCCGATGCCGAGAACATGAAGAAGGGCGGCAAGCTGCGCCTGATGTACGAGGCCAATCCCATGTCCTTCATCGTCGAGCAGGCCGGCGGCCTGGCCACCACCGGCCGCCAGCGCCTGATGGAGGTGGAACCCACCAGCCTGCACCAGCGCGTGCCGGTGATCCTGGGCTCCAGGAACGAGGTGGAGCGCCTGGTGGCGTATCACGCCGAGCACGACGCGAGCGCGAAGAAGTAGGGGGCTGCGGCTCCCTCACCCTCCCAGCCTGCGGCTGGGCCCCTCCCTCTCCCGCGAGCGGGAGAGGGTACCCGAAGGGGGGTGAGGGAGCCGAGGACGAGATGCAAAAAGGCCGGCGGGGCAGCCCCGCCGGCCTTTTCCTTCGCCGCACCAGCCCTATCGCTTGGACTGGGTGTAGTTGATGGCTTCCTCGGCGGCGCGCACCAGAGCGCGGGCCTTGTTCATGCACTCCTCGTGTTCCTTGACCGGATCGGAATCGGCGACGATGCCGGCGCCGGCCTGGACGTACATGGTGCCATCCTTGATCAGGGTGGTGCGTAGCGCGATGCAGGTGTCCATGTTGCCGTTGCCGGCGAAATAGCCGATGGCCCCGGCGTAGAAGCTGCGCCGTTCGGGCTCCAGTTCGTCGATGATCTCCATGGCGCGGATCTTGGGGGCGCCCGAGGTGGTGCCGGCGGGGAAGCCGGCCATCAGGGCGTCCATGGCGTCGCAATCCTTGCGGATGCGGCCCTCGACGTTGGAGACGATGTGCATGACGTGCGAGTAGTACTCGACCATCATCTTCTTGGTGACCTTGACCGAGCCGATCTCGGCCACCCGGCCCACGTCGTTGCGGCCCAGGTCCAGCAGCATCAGGTGCTCGGCCAGTTCCTTGGGGTCGGCCAGCAGGTCGGCGGCCAACTCGTCGTCCTCGGCTTGCGTCAGGCCGCGGCGGCGGGTGCCGGCGATGGGGCGGATGGTGACGGTCTCGTCGCGCAGGCGCACCAGGATTTCCGGGCTCGATCCCACCAGTTGGAAGCCGCCGAAGTTCAGGAAGAACAGGAATGGGCTGGGGTTCATGCGCCGCAGCGCGCGATACAGCGAGAAGGGCGGCAGCTTGAACGGCACCGCCAGGCGCTGCGACAGCACCACCTGGAAGATGTCGCCGGCGGCGATGTATTCCTTGGCCTTCAGGACCTTGTCGCAATAGTCCCGCGGGCTCATGGACGGCACCGGCGTGGGCGCGTGGGAGGCGCGGTCGATGAAGTCGCCGGCATGGGGCAGGGGGCGCTCCAGCGCCTCGACCACATGCTCCAGCCGCTCGTGCGCCAAGTCGTAGGCGGCGCGTGCATCGATGCCGGGGCGCGGCCACACCGGCACCACGGCGGTGAGCGTGCCGTTGACGTTGTCGAACATGGCCATGACGGTGGGACGCATGAAAATGCCGTCCGGCACGCCGATCACATCCGGGTTGTTGTCGGGCAGGCGCTCCGCCAGCCGCACCATGTCGTAGCTCATGTAGCCGATCAGGCCGGCGGACATGGGTGGCAGGTGGGGCGGGATCTCGATGCGGCTTTCCTCCACCAGCGCCCGCAACGAGGCCAGCGCGCCCTTATCGGCTGCCACCGGGCAGGGCTCGAACTCGTCGGGGCGGGTGCGGGCGTCGCGATTGATCCAGGCCTGGTCGCCCTGGCACTTCCAGATCAGGTCGGGCTTCATGCCCAGGACGGAATAACGCCCGCGCACGGCGCCGCCCTCCACCGATTCCAGCAGGAAGGTGTGGGACTGCCCGTTGGCCAGCTTCATGAAGGCCGAAACCGGGGTTTCCAGGTCGGCCACCAGGATGCGCCACACCACCTGCGGCCGCCCTGCCTCGTAAGTGGCGCGGAAGGCTTCGAATTCGAGCGCGGAGGTCATGGCTTTATTCTTCGCGGGACAGCTGGCTGCGGTCCACCTTGACGCCGACGGCGGCGTTCAGGGCGGCGAGATATTGTTCGATCAGGTCGTTGCCCAGGGCCTGCGACACCTGCCGGCCGGCATTGTCCACCACCTGGGGCTGCTGGGCCGGGTCGAACGGGATGACTTTGGCCAGACGGCCGATCACCCAGCCGCCTTGGATGGCGGTGGAGGCGACGGCGCCGGGCTGGCCCTTGAACATCTCGGCCACCAGGGCCGGCGGCAGGGTCGGGTCGTCGGCACCCTCGCGGGCGAAGGGCTGGCTGGTCTGGGCCTTGCCGCCCACGGCCTGGGCCAGGCTCGGCCGCCGGCTTGCCGGCCTTCAGCTGCTCGGCCGCCTTTTCGGCGCGCTCCTTGCCCATGTCGTGGCGGCGCTCCGCCTGCCAGGCGGCCAGCACGTCGGCCTTGATGTCCAGCAGCGGGCGCGGCTGCGGCGGGGTGACCGAGATCCACGCGCACGATGAAATAGCCGTCGCCATCCGCCTCGGTCAGCTGGCTTTCGGTGCCCTGCTCGGTGTGGAAGGCGACGTCCAGGAAGGTGTCGCTCTTGGGCAGGCTCGACCACCGGCTTGCCGGTGGGCGCCTTGCCGCGGGCATCCATGGCCGGAACCTTGGCCATGCGCAGCGAGAAGCGGGCGGCAGTTTCTTCCAGGCTGGTGCCGGCGCCCAGGGCGTCCTCGATCTGGGTGTTCAGCTCGCTCAGGCGCTCGTTGGCCTTCTCGTTGCGCAGGTCCGTTTCCACCTGCTTGCGGATTTCCGCTTGGGGGAGGACACGGGTCTGGGCCACGTGCCAGCCCAGCGGGCTCTGCACCGGGGCGATGGTGGCGTTGGGGGCGGCGGCGAACACGGCGTCGGCCAACTCCTCGGGCAGGTCGCTCTTTTCCACCAGGCCCAGATCCACCACCTTGGCACCCAGCTCGCGAGCCACGGCGGACAGGTCCTTGCCCGCCTTCACCAGGGCGGCGGCCTTGTCGGCGGCGGCCTTGTCGGTCAGCACGATCTGCGACACCAGGCGGCGGTTGGCGGGCTGCAGCTCCTCCATGCGGCTCTGGAAGGCCTCGTCGATCATGGCCGGGGTGATTTCCACCTGGGCGGCCACGTCGGCCGGCTTCACCAGCAGCACGGTGAGCGCGCGGAACTCGGGCGCCATGAAGCGCTGGGCGTTGGCCTTGTAGAAATCCTCCAGCTGGGCGGCCTCGGGAGCGGCGGGCAGGGGCAGCGACTCGTCGCGGATCACCACGGTTTCGGCCACCCGGCGCTCCTCGCGATAGCGGGCCAGCGGCTCAGCCAGCACCTTGGGTGCCTGAATGCCGCCCGACAGCCCTTCGGCCAGCTGGCCGCGCACGATGTTGGCCTTCTCGCGGCGCAGGAAGTCGCGCTCGGACATGCCCGCCATGGCCAACGCCCGGCGGTACAGGTTCTTGTCGAACTCGCCCTTCTCGTTGCGGAAGCTGGGGTTGCCGGCCACGCGCGCCACCACGTTGTCGTCCGAGGCGGCCAAGCCGAGGCGGCGTCCGGCTTCCTCGACCAGGGACTGGGTCACCAGGTTCTCGATGGTGCGGTCCATGAAGCCCAGCTTGCGGGCGTCCTCGGCGGTCAGCTTGCCGCCGAACACCGGCTGCATGCGCTCCACCTCGCGCTTGAACTCGGCTTCCACCTCGGCCGCGGCGATCTGGGCGCTGCCCACCTCGATGGCCGGTCCACGGCCGAACATGCCGCCGCGCAATCCTTCGATGCCCCAGGCAAGGAAGCTGAGCGCGAGCAGGGCGAAGAGGAGCTTGACGAACCAGCTCTTCGAGGCTTTGCGGAAGGTGTCGAGCATGTTGTCCGGCTGATGGTGTGGAAAGGCGCCCCGGCGCAACGCCCCGGTCGGCGAAAAGTGGGGGCATAATAAGGAGGGGTCTTGCCCCCCGCAACAGGGAATCCGCCATTTCCCGAGCGGTCCGAGCCGGGCGGCGGCGGTTTGTGCAAGACGGGCGCGCCAGGCGGTGCTATATGCGCCCCTTGTCATATCGCAATCGGGAGGAATGAGAATGACCAGACGTCCCTTGATCGCCGGCAACTGGAAGATGAACGGCCTGAAGGCTGACGGCTTGGCCCTGGCCAACGGGGTTGCCGCCAAGCTGAAGGCCGAACCCGGCGTGAACTGCGACCTGCTGGTCTGTCCGCCCTTCACCCTGGTGGCGCTGGTGGCCGATGCTGTGGCCGGGTCGGGCCTGGCCGTGGGCGGCCAGGACTGCCACGCCAAGGTGTCCGGCGCCCATACCGGCGACACCTCGCCGGTCATGCTTAAGGATGCCGGCGCCTCCTACGTCATCCTCGGCCATTCCGAGCGCCGCACCGACCATGCCGAGACCGATGCAGGGGTGAAGGCCAAGGCCGAGGCGGCCCATGCCGCCGGCCTCAAGGCCATCGTCTGCATCGGCGAGACCCTGGCCCAGCGCGATGCTGGCCAGACCATCGACGTCAACAAGAGCCAGCTCAAGGGGTCCTGGCCGGCCGGCGGCAACGCCGGCAACACCGTCATCGCCTACGAGCCGGTGTGGGCCATCGGCACCGGTCGCGTCGCCACGCCGGAGCAGGCCCAGGAAGTGCACGCCGCCATCCGCGCCGAGCCTGGCCAACATCGTCGGTGCCGACGAGGCGGCCAAGGTGCGCATCCTCTACGGCGGTTCCATGAAGCCCGACAACGCCGTCCAACTGCTGGCCCTGCCCGATGTGGACGGTGGCCTGATCGGCGGCGCCGCACTCAAGGTGGACGATTTCTGGGCCATCGCCAAATCCTGCGCCTAAACGCAAGGTCTTGGGGGTGGGCTGGAACTTTGCACTAGCCTTCCGGACCGCGCGGGTCTAAAAAACGCCTCGAACACTTCCGCTGCCCGATGGTGACGACAACCGCGGGCAGCGGGTTCCCGTTTTTGTCGTTGGTGTGCCCATGGACGTCTTTCCGATCATCCTCGTCATCCACCTGCTTCTCGCCATCGCGCTGGTCGGCGTCATCCTGCTGCAGCGGTCGGAAGGCGGCGCGCTGGGTATCGGCGGCGGTGGCGGCGGCGGCCTGATGTCCGGCCGGCAGGCGGGCAACCTTCTGACCCGCACCACCGCCATCCTGGCGACGAGCTTCTTCGTCACCAGCCTGGCGCTGGCCATCATTGCCAACAACCGGTCGAGTGGCGGTTCTTCGCCCTTCGATTCGGTGCCGGCCTCCGCGCCCAGCCAGGCGCCGGCGGCTCCGGCCGAGCCGGCCGCTCCGCTGGCGCGCTGACAGCGCGACGGAGCATCAAGGGATCGCCCGGCCGCTCTGCCATGGAGCAGCCGGCGCGTTTCGCGTGGGGAAGCCAGAACCTTGAAAGCAAGGGGCCAATGACGCGTTTCATCTTCATCACCGGCGGCGTTGTTTCGTCTTTGGGCAAGGGGCTGGCCTCGGCCGCCCTGGGCGCCTGTCTCCAGGCGCGCGGCTTCAAGGTGCGCCTGCGCAAGCTCGACCCCTACCTGAACGTGGACCCGGGCACCATGAGCCCGTACCAGCACGGCGAGGTCTACGTCACCGACGACGGCGCCGAGACCGATCTGGATCTGGGCCACTACGAGCGCTTCACCGGCGTGTCGTCGCGCAAGAGCGACAACATCACCACCGGCCGCATCTATTCCGACGTGATCGCGCGCGAGCGCCGGGGCGACTATCTGGGCGCCACCGTGCAGGTGATCCCGCACGTCACCAACGCCATCAAGGACTTCATCAAGTCGGACATCACCGACGAGGATTTCGTCCTGTGCGAGATCGGCGGCACCGTGGGCGACATCGAGTCGCTGCCATTCCTCGAAGCCATCCGCCAGTTGGGCAATGAACTGGGGCGCGACCGCACCATGTTCATCCACCTGACCCTGCTGCCCTACATCCCCTCGGCGGGCGAGCTGAAGACCAAGCCGACCCAGCACTCGGTCAAGGAGCTTTTGTCCGTCGGCATCCAACCCGACCTGCTGATGTGCCGCTCCGAGCGTGACATCCCCGAGGGCGAACGCAAGAAGATCGCCCTGTTCTGCAACGTGCGTTACGAGGCGGTGATCCCGGCGCTGGACGTGGACACCATCTACCAGGTGCCCATCTCGTACCACGAGGAGGGCCTGGACGCCGAGGTGTGCCGTCACTTCCGCATCGAATCGGCCGAGCCCAGCCTGGACCGCTGGACCAGCATCGTCGAGCGCGTGCGCCAGCCGGAAGGCGAGGTGACCATCGCGGTGGTGGGCAAGTACACCAGCCTGCTGGACAGCTACAAGTCGCTGGCCGAGGCGCTGACCCATGGCGGCATCGCCAACAGCGTCAAGGTCCGCCTGAACTGGATCGACAGCCAGATCTTCGAGCGCGAGGACGCGGTCCAGTACCTGGAGCCGTGCCACGGCATCCTGGTGCCGGGCGGTTTCGGCGAGCGCGGCGCCTCGGGCAAGATCGAAGCAGTGCGTTTCGCCCGCGAGCGCAAGGTGCCTTATTTCGGCATCTGTTTCGGCATGCAGATGGCGGTGATCGAATCGGCGCGCAATCTGGCGGGCCTGGGCAAGGCCAGCTCCACCGAGTTCGGCCCCTGCGGCGAGCCGGTGGTCGGCCTGATGACCGAGTGGCTGAAGGGCAACGCGCTGGAGAAGCGCCAGGCCAACGGCGACATGGGCGGCACCCTGCGCCTGGGCGCCTATGAGTGCCACCTGAAGCCGGGGTCGCGGGTGCGCGAAATCTACGGTTCCGACGTCATCAGCGAGCGCCATCGCCACCGCTACGAGGTGAACATGGACTACCGGCCGGTGCTGGAAAAGGCCGGCCTGTCCTTCTCGGGCCTGTCGCCCGACGGCGTGCTGCCCGAGATCGTCGAGTTCCCCGACCACCCCTGGTTCATCGGCGTGCAGTTCCATCCGGAACTGAAGTCCAAGCCGTTCTATCCCCATCCGCTGTTCACCAGCTTCATCGCCGCCGCCGTGCGGCAGTCCCGTTTGGTGTAAGGACAGGCATGACGAAGCACGTCTCGGTCGGCCCCAGCAGCGCACCCCAGGTTATTTTCGGCAATGACCTGCCGCTGGTGCTGATCGCCGGCCCCTGCCAGATGGAAAGCCGGGCCCACGCGCTGGAATGCGCCACCGCGCTCAAGGAGATGGCGGCCAAGGCCGGCATCGGCCTGGTGTACAAATCCTCGTTCGACAAAGCGAACCGCACGTCCCTGTCGGGCAGGCGCGGCATCGGGCTCGATGCCGCGCTTTCCGTATTCGCGGAGATCCGCGACGGCCTGGGCCTGCCGGTGCTGACCGACATCCACACCGAAGAGCAGTGCGCCCCCGTCGCCAAGGTGGTGGACGTGCTGCAGATCCCGGCCTTCCTGTGCCGCCAGACCGACCTGCTGGTCGCCGCCGGCCGCACCGGCGCGGTGATCAACGTGAAAAAGGGCCAGTTCCTGGCGCCCAACCAGATGGCGAACGTCGCCGCCAAGGTGGAGAGCACCGGCAATTCGCGCATCCTGCTGACCGAGCGCGGGGCCAGCTTCGGCTACGGCGACCTGGTGGCCGACATGCGCGCCCTGCCCATCATGGCGCGCACCGGCTATCCGGTGGTCATGGACGCCACCCATGCGGTGCAGAGCCCGGGCGGGCAGGGGCAGAGTTCGGGCGGCGACCGCCGTTTCGCTCCGGTGCTGGCCCGCGCGGCGGTGTCCGTCGGCATTGCCGGCGTTTTCGTCGAGACCCATCCCGATCCCGATCATGCGCCCTCCGATGGGCCAAACATGATCCGGCTGGCCGACATGCCCGACCTGATCGCCACGCTTCAGGCGTTCGACCGGGTGGCCAAGGCCCATCCTGTGACCATTGATTGATCCAACCGTCAGAAGTTTGGAGAGACTGCGATGTCCGCGATCATTGACATTCACGCCCGCGAGATCCTGGATTCCCGCGGCAACCCCACCGTCGAAGTCGACGTGGTGCTGGAAAGCGGCGTCATGGGCCGCGCCGCCGTTCCCTCGGGTGCCTCCACCGGCGCCCACGAGGCGGTGGAGCTGCGCGACGGCGACAAGAAGCGCTATGGCGGCAAGGGTGTGCTCAAGGCCGTGGAAGCGGTCAATGGCGAGATCTATGACGCCCTGTCGGGCATGGATGCCGAGGACCAGGTGGTCCTCGACAAGACCATGATCGACCTGGACGGCACCCCCAACAAGGGCCGCCTGGGCGCCAATGCCATCCTGGGCGTGTCGCTGGCCGTGGCCAAGGCCGCTGCCGAGGAAGCCGGCCTGCCGCTGTACCGCTATGTGGGCGGCGCCTTCGCCTCGGTCCTGCCGGTGCCGATGATGAACATCATCAACGGCGGGGCGCACGCCGACAATCCCATCGACATCCAGGAATTCATGATCCTGCCGGTGGGCCTGCCCACCTGCTCCGACGCCATCCGCGCCGGCTCGGAAGTGTTCCAGGCGCTGAAGAAGCAGTTGAAGGACGCCGGCCACAACACCAACGTGGGCGACGAGGGCGGCTTCGCCCCCAACCTGAAGAGCGCCGAGCAGGCCCTGGACTTCATCGTCCAGGCCATCGACAAGGCCGGCTACAAGGTGGGCGAGGAGATCTTCCTGGGCCTGGACGTGGCCTCCACCGAGTTCTTCAAGAACGGCAAGTATGAGATGGAAGGGGCCAAGAAGTCCCTGGACCCCAAGGCCATGGTGAAGTTCCTGGCCAAGCTGGCCAAGAACTACCCCATCATCTCCATCGAGGACGGCTGCGCCGAGGATGATTTCGACGGCTGGGAGTACCTGACCGAGGAACTGGGCGCCAAGGTGCAGCTGGTGGGCGACGACCTGTTCGTCACCAACCCGCAGCGCCTGGCCATGGGCATCGAGAAGGGCCTGGCCAACTCCATCCTGGTCAAGGTCAACCAGATCGGCTCGCTGTCCGAGACCCTGGAGGCCGTGGACCTGGCCCACAAATCCGGCTACACCGCCGTGCTGTCGCACCGCTCGGGCGAGACCGAGGACTCGACCATCGCCGATCTGGCGGTCGCCACCAATTGCGGCCAGATCAAGACCGGCTCGCTGTCGCGCTCGGACCGCCTCGCCAAGTACAACCAGCTGATCCGCATCGAGGAAGAGTTGGGCTCGGCCGCCCGCTACGCCGGCAAGGCCATCCTGAAGCGCTAGGCTGCTGCAGCCAGCCAATGGAAGCGGCCGGGGGAACCCCGGCCGTTTTCGTTTGTGTGACGAATTGCCACAACTCGTGATTGCTGATTGACTCAACGTATGCGTGCGAGTCAATGATCGTCCGTCAACGACAATCACGGGAGTGCAACACCATGTCCAACGTTACTTCACCGCTGCTGGACCACAATGCCACCGATGTGGCGAGCAGTGCTGTCCTGGGTAACGGCGCCCAGTTCTGGGCCTATGTGTCGCCCCAGAACAATACCGCCAAGGTGGTCACCAAATGGTCGGTCACCCTGCAGCAGCTGAACGGTAATTGGAGCGGCACCATCACCTCGGACAATCCCACCCAGCAACTGCAGACGCCGGGCCTGTCGGGCATCTTCAAGGTCACCGTGGTCGCCAGCGGCCCCGGCTTCGGCCCGGTGACCCTGGCGCCCCAGCCGGGGTCCCAGGCGGATGTCGGCTGCAACAGCAACTGTGCCGCCATGGTGGGCATCGTCGCCACGCCCGATGGCAAGGGTGCCCAGTACTGGACGGTGTGGGACGCGTTCTGCAAGAGGGCCTGATACGCCTGGAGCCGGCATGGCTGGGGCTGCGCGCTCCGGCCATGCCGATCTTTTGACACCATATATTGTGCGTCAGTGCTTTCTGAGGCCCAACTAAGTGTTTACATGGCTGCTGGATGTTGTACGGGCGCAGGCCCAAGCAAAGTCGTTCGCATTTTATTCATATGCCAATGTGCGCCGTTCTTGTGCCGGTCGTCGAAAACACTGGATTTGCGGGCGGAACTGAGTCATTTCTGCCACACCCTGCGGGGAACCCGTCGACAAAATGAATCCACCGATTCATGACTTGTTGACGTCATGACTCACGCGTGATTCCATCCTTTTCATGCTTCAGGAACTCAGCCGCCGCCTTCGCCATCTCATGGGCCCCCTGATCGGGGTCGGTGCCGTGGCGTATTTCGCCCTACCATACGGTGGAAGGCGACCGGGGTGTGCTGGCCTGGATCCGCATGAAGAACGAGATCCTCGAGGCCGAGTTGCAACTGGCCAAGGTCACCACCGAGCGCCAGGCCCTGGAGCACCGGGTGCTGCTGCTGCGCCCCGACCACCTGGATCGCGACATGCTGGAAGAGCGCGCCCGCGTCATGCTCAACATGGGGCGCGACGACGAGGTGGTGGTGTTCGACCACCACTGATCAAATCGGCATATCGCTTTCCTCGCTGACTACCCAGTTAGCGCGGACGCTTTGTATGCCTGAGGCGTCCCTGTTTATGAATAGATTGGCATGGAGCATCTTGTGCGCCCGTCGAACGGGGAGGCTTTCTGGGTGGCCATAGGTGGCTTCATATTCGATGCTTCCAGACACGCGATCGGGGAAGGCCCTAAAAGCTTCATTGGAAAATCCCGCGGACGGGAAGATCGTTATCGATGAAGAACGTGGAATCGTCATTTTACATGTTTCGCTCTCGCAGAATCGGTCGGCAATCTTTACAATAAATTTATCTACTTGAACGGCCATCGGACCGTCACTTACGTTTCTAAATACTAGACGAAACTCAAGTGTCTTTAGTTCGTTGCCGCTATCGTAAGATGGAATGACCCCTTCTAATGCCAAGCCGAAACTGTATTCGAACTGCATCTGAGCGCGATTGGGCCGTTCCTTCCGTCGCAGCCAAATGAGTCCGTTAAGGCTCCAGACTCCAAGACAAAAGACGACAAGGATGGCTAAGCCAAGTGGCAGGTGGCCCCATTGTGCGGACCATGTCCAATACATGGTCGCCCGCGCCCAAGCAGTCGCACTCAGTGTGAGTACGATGCTCGCCAATGGGATCCAGTAGGCTGATATGATCTCGGCAAGCCAGGATAATAGCCGAATTCTACCGAGCCAATCCCACGCTTTTTTCGTGCATCCGCTAGACATCGCGGCAGTATAGGGCGCGGACGAGAACACGCAAAGCGGCTACATTGCTCTTACGGAAATAGCATGAGCCATCATGGTGTCCTGCTTTTATGTGGTGCTATTGCTTCTCAGATCATAGAAGTGATTTTAATGTGCGGCGGTGTGTGTGTCGGCGCTGGACTCCTAGAGTACCGGGCTGGATGCTACTGTTCGACCACCACTAAGGTCAAAGCTCACATTGTCCCCGCCCGGCTAGTTCCCATCTCCCTCCGAAGGCGAGCGCTCCGTCCCGTCGAGGGAGTGCCGGGGCCGTCTCCGCCTTGCTGCTGTTCTCCTTGCCGAGGCATGAGGAGGAGGGACGGGGTGCCGGGTCATTCTCCCGTCTTGAGACTGTATTGGCTGTCGGTGCGGCTGCTGGTCGTGCTGCTGGGCACGTTGGCGGTCGCCACCTTCAGTCTGAGCGCCTTCGCCCTGGCGCCGCTGCATTCCTGGCTGCTGTACGGCGACTGGCGGTTCTGGCGCCACTGGCATAATTTTCCCCGCCTGACCCGCCAGGTGCGCCGGGTGGCGTTCAAGCTGGCACGCGAGCCCGATTATCGCGGCATGACCGCCTTCATGTCGGCGAGCGACTGGTTGGGCCCGCCCATGTCGGCGCCTGACCGTTCGCTGGTGACGGTACGGGCCGACTGGCCCCATGCGGCGGGTACGTGCGGTTCCTGCGGCCGCTGCTGCACCGAGATCGGCTGTCCGTCCTTCGATCCCCGCAGCAAGCTGTGCGCCTCGTATGACAGCCCGTTCTGGCGCTATTTCCCCTGCGGGCGCTATCCGGCCACCCAGGCGCAGATCGATTATTATGGCTGTCCCAAATGGGCCATGCTGGCCGACGCCCTCGCAATGGAGGAGGCTGGCCGCGAAAAGGTCAGGGCAGCAGCACCGCCGCTCCGGTGATGGTGCCGCCGCGCAGCGCAGCCAGCGCCTCGTTGGCGTCCTCCAGCGCGAAGGCGGTGGTTTCGGTCCGCAACGGCGTGCGCGCCGCCAATGCCAGGAAATCCTCGCCGTCCTGGCGGGTGAGGTTGGCGACCGAGCGCAGGCTGCGTTCGCCCCACAGCAGGGCATAGGGAAAGCTGGGAATGTCGCTCATGTGGATGCCGGCGCAGATCACCGTGCCCGCCGGTTCCACCCGCGACAGCGCCTCCGGCACCAGGGCGCCCACCGGTGCGAAGATGATGGCGGCGGCCAGGGGCTCGGGCGGCGGCGTGCCGGAATCCAGGGCATCGCGGCAGCCCAGGTCGCGCGCCAGTTTTTGCGCCGCCGCGTCGCCCGGCCGGGTGAAGGCGTAGACGGTGCGGCCCTCGGCCACGGCCACCTGCGCGACGATGTGGGCGGCGGCGCCGAAGCCCCAGAAGCCCAGCGGGCTGCCCGGGCCGGCCATGCGCAGCGCGCGGTAGCCGATCAGGCCGGCGCACAGCAAGGGGGGTGGTGGCCACGTCGTCCATGATGTCCGGCAGCTTGAAGCAATAGGCGGCCTCGGCCACCGCATACTCGGCGTAGCCACCGTCCAGGGTGTAGCCGGTGAAGCCCGCCTGCTCGCACAGATTCTCGTGTCCGTGGCGGCAGGGCGGGCAGGTGCCGCAGGTGTGGCCGAGCCAGGGGATGCCGACCCGGTCGCCCGGATGCAGGCCGTGCACGTCGACGCCCACGGCGTCGACACGGCCGACGATCTCGTGTCCGGGGATCAGCGGCAGCTTGGGATCGGGCAGTTCGCCGTCCACCACGTGCAGGTCGGTGCGGCAGACACCGCAGGCCAGCACCTTGACCCGCACCTGTCCGGCCGACGGCACCGGCTTGGGCAGTTCGGCCAGCCGGAGCGGCTGTCCGGGAGCGTCGAGAATCATGGCGCGCATGGCGGCCTCGCGAGAGGATTGCGCTGGTGATGCCATTATAGCGCGTTGCCGCCACCGGTCGGCAGCGCAATCGGCCGCCGGCGACGGTTCTCCCGCGTTCCGCGATCCTCGGGGTAGAGCGACCTTTCTTTCGGGTACTTCCGTTCCGATATATGCCTTGGGGGCGGATGGACGGCAGCCTTGCCAAGGTCCATCATGACCCACCCCATTGGACGGGGATGGTGGTGGTTAACCTAAAATAAGTTAATCGCTCATATTGCATTGCAAAACAAATAGTTTCATGTGCGACGGTGCTTGCAAAAAAGGGTAGGGTCGTTTACCTATCCGGTGAAAGCAACATTCAAGCCTGGGAGGAACCATGGCGACGACGCCCAAGCGCAGGTCCAAGGCGGCCGAGCCGAGCCATGCTCAGCTCATTCAATGGTACCGTGAGATGCTGCTCATCCGCCGATTCGAGGAGAAGGCGGGACAGCTTTACGGCATGGGCCTGATCGGCGGCTTCTGCCACCTCTATATCGGCCAGGAGGCTGTGGTGGTGGGCATGCAATCCGCTGCCGGCGAGGCCGATTCGGTGATCACCTCCTACCGCGACCACGGCCAGATGCTGGCCTGCGGCATGGAGCCCAGGGGCGTCATGGCCGAGCTCACCGGCCGCATCGGCGGCTATTCCAAGGGCAAGGGCGGCTCCATGCACATGTTCAGCCGCGAGAAGCGTTTCTATGGCGGCCACGGCATCGTCGGCGCCCAGGTTCCCATCGGCACCGGCCTGGCGCTGGCGCACCAGTACACCAAGGACGGCGGCGTCTGTCACGTCTATCTGGGCGACGGCGCGGTCAACCAGGGCCAGGTGTACGAGAGCTTCAACATGGCGGCGCTGTGGAAGCTGCCGGTCGTGTACGTGATCGAGAACAACAAGTATGCCATGGGCACCTCCATCGAGCGCGCTTCGGCCGGCACCGACCTGTGTAAGCGCGGCTCCGCCTACGGCATCCCCGGCGAGGCGGTCAACGGCATGAGCGTCACCGAGGTGCACGAGGCCGCCGCCCGCGCCCTTGAGCACGCCCGCTCGGGCAATGGCCCCTTCATCCTGGAGATGAAGACCTACCGCTATCGCGGCCATTCCATGTCCGACCCGGCCAAGTACCGCACCAAGGAGGAAGTCAGCCGCATGCGCGAGCAGCACGACCCCATCGACACCCTGAAGGCCAGGCTGCTGGAACTGGGGGCGGTGGACGAGGCCGCGCTGAAGGAGATCGACCGCGAGGTCAAGGCCGTCGTCAGCGAGGCCGCCGATTTCGCCCAGTCCAGCCCCGAGCCCGATCCGGCCGAGCTGTGGACTGACGTGTTGATCGAAGCCTAAGGAGCTGACGATGGCGATCGAAGTATTGATGCCGGCGCTGTCGCCGACCATGACCGAGGGCAAGCTGGCCCGCTGGTTGAAGAACGAGGGTGATGCGGTCAAGTCCGGCGACGTGCTGGCCGAGATCGAGACCGACAAGGCCACCATGGAAATGGAGGCCGTCGAGGAAGGCACCGTCGGCAAGATCCTGATCCAGGCGGGAACCGAGGGCGTGGCGGTGAACACCCCCATCGCCATCCTGCTGGAGGAGGGCGAGGACAAGGCCGCGCTGTCCAAGGTGATGGAGCAGCCGGTCTCCACCCATCCGGTGCGCCACGATGATCCCGGCAGCGTCGCCGCCCTGTGCGCGCCGGCCCCGTGCAAGCCGGCGCCGGAAGAGAAGGTCTACGGCAATTACGTGCGCCAGACCGTGCGCGAGGCCCTGCGCGACGCCATGGCCGAGGAGATGCGCCGCGACACCGGCGTGTTCCTGCTGGGCGAGGAAGTCGGCCAGTACCAGGGCGCCTACAAGGTGAGCCAGGGCCTGCTGGACGAATTCGGTCCGCAGCGGATCATCGACACCCCCATCACCGAGATGGGCTTCGCCGGCATGGCGGTGGGCGCGGCCTTCGCCGGCCTCAAGCCCATCGTCGAGTTCATGACCATGAACTTCTCCATGCAGGCCATCGACCACATCATCAACTCGGCGGCCAAGACGCTGTACATGTCGGGCGGCCAGCAGCCGTGCCCCATCGTGTTCCGCGGCCCCAACGGCGCCGCCGCCCGCGTCGCCGCCCAGCATTCGCAGGACTTCGCCTCGTGGTACGCCCATTGCCCCGGCCTCAAGGTGGTGGCGCCGTGGTCGGCCGCCGACGCCAAGGGCCTGCTGAAGGCCGCCATCCGCGATCCCAACCCGGTGGTGGTGCTGGAGAACGAGATCCTCTACGGCCAGAGCTTCGATGTCCCCGAGGACCCGGATTTCATCGTGCCGCTGGGCAAGGCCAAGGTGGAACGCGTGGGTGAGCACGTCACCATCGTCGCCTATTCCCGCATGGTGGGCGTGGCGCTCGACGCCGCCACCAAGCTGGAGGCCGAGGGCATCTCGGCCGAGGTGATCAACCTGCGCAGCCTGCGCCCGCTGGACGTGGAGTCCATCGTCGCCTCGGTCAAGAAGACCAACCGCATCGTCACCGTCGAGGAAGGCTGGGCCTATGCCGGCATCGGCGCCGAGATCGCGGCGGTGATCATGGAGAACGCCTTCGACTGGCTGGACGCTCCCGTCGTCCGTTGCGCCGGCCTGGATGTGCCCATGCCCTATGCCGCCAACCTGGAACGCCTGGCCCTGCCGGGCGCGGACAGCGTCGCCGACGCCGCCCGCAAGGTCTGCTACAAGAAATAAGGGGGAGCGTCATGCCCATCGAAATTTTGATGCCCGCGCTCTCGCCCACCATGAGCGAAGGCACCCTGGCCCGCTGGCTGAAGAAGGAAGGTGACCAGGTCAAGTCCGGCGACGTCATCGCCGAGATCGAGACCGACAAGGCCACCATGGAATTCGAGGCGGTGGACGAGGGCACCATCGGCAAGATCGTCGTCCCCGGCGGCACCGCCGGGGTGAAGGTCAACGACCTGATCGCCATCCTGCTGGAAGAGGGCGAGGATGCCTCGGCCATGGCCTCGGTCGGCGCCAAGCCGACCGCCGCCGCTCCGGCCCGGGCACCTGCCGCTCCGGCTCCCATCGCCGCGCCGGCTCCGGTTCCCGCCACTCCGGCGCCTGCTGCCCGGGCCGCCCATGGCGAGCGCGTCTTCGCCAGCCCGCTGGCCAAGCGTCTGGCCGCCGAAGCCGGGCTCGACCTCAAGGCGGTGACGGGCTCGGGTCCGCACGGCCGGGTGGTCAAGGCCGACGTGGAAGCCGCGGTGAAGGGCGGCGTCAAGGCCGCGCCGGCCGCGGCGCCCGCCGCCGCTCCCAAGGCCGCGCCGGCCCCGGCCGCGCCCAGCCCGTTTGAGCCGGCCTACGAGGAAATCCCCAATTCCTCCATGCGCAAGGTTATCGCCCGCCGCCTGACCGAGGCCAAGCAGACGGTGCCGCACTTCTACCTCACCATCGAGTGCGAGGTGGACGCGCTGCTCAAGGTCCGCGCCGAGTTGAACGGCCGGTCCGACGCCTACAAGCTGTCGGTCAACGACTTCGTCATCCGTGCGGTGGCGCTGGCGTTGAAAAAGGTGCCGGCGGCCAACGCCTCGTGGGGCGAAGAGGCGATCAAGCGCTACATCGACGTGGACGTCTCGGTGGCGGTGGCCACGCCCAACGGCCTGATCACCCCCATCGTCCGCCACGCCGACCACAAGGGCCTGGCCGCCATCTCCAACGAGATGAAGGAACTGGCCGGCAAGGCCAAGGACGGCAAGCTCAAACCCGAGGAATTCCAGGGCGGCGGCTTCACCATCTCGAACCTGGGCATGTACGGCGTCAAGGAATTCGCCGCCATCATCAACCCGCCCCAGGGCTGCATCCTGGCGGTGGGCGCGGGCGAGCAGCGTCCGGTGGTGAAGAACGGCGCCCTGGCCATCGCCACGGTGATGAGCTGCACCCTGTCGGTGGACCACCGCGTGGTGGACGGCGCCGTGGGCGCCGAATTCCTGGCGGCGTTCAAGAAGCTGATCGAGGACCCGCTGAGCATGCTGCTCTAGGCCGGGGACGGGGCCATGGACCGGGACGATATCGCCCGCGCCATGCCGTCGGTCCGGACGGCCTTCGAGGCGTGGAAGGACAGCCTGCGGGACGGACGCATGGCCCAGGCCGGCGCCGCCCTGTTCGGCGCCTGCCTGGAATGGGGCGAGCAGTTGCGGGGGATCTATGAGGGCGAGGGTCGCGAGGCCCTTGCCTCCCGCGATCCGCTGACCCGCTTCTTCGTCACCCGCTTCCGCGGCATGCCTTTGCCGGCCGAGTTGGGCGACGCCCCCGGCCACGCGCTGTTCCTGATGGCCTTCACCGCCTTCCCCTATCTGGATGCCCTGGTCGATGAGCTGACCATCGGCGAGTTCCACCAGCCGGGGGAAGACGGCGCCTTCACCGTGCGCCGGGTGTTGGCGGGCGAGGACGAGGGGGCGGTGCTGCCGGTGCGCCGCGCCGGCCTGGGCTGGGGATTCGACCTGATGCCGGTGTACCAGGCCAAGGCGCAGGCCCTGGACGCTTTCATCGCCGAGGTTCACGGCGGCGATTTCGATGACTTCCTGTGGCGCTACGTGGCCGATCACGACCTGATGTTCGATACCGAGCAGGCCTGGCGCCCGCTGAACCAGAGGGGGAAATGATGCGGGTGAAGGTGCGCGAGGTGCTTCGCCCGGCGGCCATGGGCCGTCCGGCTACGGATACCCCCTCGGCGGCGGAGGCCCAGGCGCTGGCCGGCCTCGTCGTCATGCTGGAGGGCAGCCCGCTGTTCAATGGCCACGTGGTCATGGGCGAGGAGCAGGAGCGCAGCTACCGCGCCGTGGGCGAGCTGCGCCGCCTGATCGCCGACATCCGCATGCTGCTGCCCGACGATGCCGCCGCCGTCGAACCGCTGACGGCCATGCGCGCGGCCTGCCGCAAGTATCTGGACGAGGCCGAGGCCTGGGACAAGAAGTCCGGCCGCCGCTTCTCCATGCCTACCTTCGCCTTTTTCCAGTTGCTGGGCGCCTTCCGCGAGGTCATGGGCCTCTATTTGTGGCGCCTGGGAGAATTGTACGACCTCGATGTCGAGGGACGGCTGACCTATTACTTCCCTGGCATCCGCGAGTGACCGGGGACAGGAACAACCAATGAGCTTCGTGGAGAGAAAGATGCCCGAGAACAGCTTCGACCTGGTGGTCATCGGCGGCGGTCCCGGTGGCTATGTGGCCGCCATCCGCGCCGCTCAGCTGGGCATGAAGACCGCCGTGGTGGAGCGCGAGCACCTGGGCGGCATCTGCCTGAACTGGGGATGCATCCCGACCAAGGCGCTGCTGCGCTCGGCCGAGGTCTATCGCAACATGCAGCACGCCGCCTCGTACGGCCTGTCGGCCCAGGGCGTCGGCTTCGACCTGGCCGCCGTGGTCAAGCGCTCCCGCGCCGTGTCGGCCCAGCTGTCGGCCGGCGTCAAGGGCCTGCTGAAGAAGAACAAGGTCACCGTGTTCGACGGCCACGGCAAGCTGGCCGGCAAGGGCAAGGTGCAGGTCGCCGGCAAGGACAACGCCACCCTGTCCGCCGCCCACATCATCCTCGCCACCGGCGGCCGCGCCCGCGTGCTGCCCGGCCTGGAGCCCGACGGCAAGTTCGTCTGGACCTACAAGGAAGCCCTGGTGCCCGACACCATGCCCAAAAGCCTGCTGGTCATCGGCTCGGGCGCCATCGGCATCGAGTTCGCCAGCTTCTTCAATGCCCTGGGCGCCGAGGTCACGGTGGTCGAGGTGATGGACCGCGTCATCCCGGTGGAGGACGAGGAGATCAGCGCCTTCGCCCGCAAGGCGTTCGAGAAGCAAGGCATGAAGATCCTGACCTCGGCCACGGTGAAGGGCCTGAAGAAGTCGGCCGGCAACGTGGCGGTGCAGGTGGAGGTGGGCGGCAAGATCCAGGAGATCGTGGTCGACCGCGTCATCTCGGCCGTGGGTGTCGTCGCCAACATCGAGAATATCGGCTTGGAAGGCACCAAGGTGCAGGTGGAGAAGGGCCACGTGGTCACCGACGAGTTCTGCCGCACCGGCGAGCCGGGCGTCTATGCCATCGGCGACCTCACCGCGCCGCCGTGGCTGGCGCACAAGGCCAGCCATGAAGGCATCATCTGCGTCGAGAAGATCGCCGGCCTGCACGCCCACCCCATGAACATCCGCAACATCCCCGGCTGCACCTACTGCCACCCGCAGGTTGCCAGTGTCGGGCTGTCGGAGAAGAAGGCCATCGAGAAGGGCTACCAGGTCAAGGTCGGCCGCTTCCCCTTCATCGGCAACGGCAAGGCCATCGCGCTGGGCGAGGCGGAGGGCCTGGTCAAGACGGTGTTCGACGCCAAGACCGGCGAGCTGCTGGGCGCCCACATGATCGGCGCCGAGGTGACCGAGCTGATCCAGGGCTACACCGTCGCCAAGACCCTGGAGACCACCGAGGCCGACCTGATGCACACCGTCTTCCCCCATCCGACCCTGTCGGAAATGATGCACGAGGCGGTGCTGTCGGCCTACGGCCGGGCCATTCACTTCTAGGGCGATGCGCCCTATGACCCTCTCCCACTTAGTGGGAGAGGGTGGGGCCCGCGAAGCGGGAGGGGTGAGGGAGCCAAGGAGAACCTTGTCTCCGGCTCCCTCACCCGGCGCTTCGCGCCACCCTCTCCCGCGAGCGGGAGAGAGGGGTTACGCTTTTTCTTGACCGCGTCCGCACGCCGGGACATATCCAAGCCATGACCGACAAGCCCATCCTTCGCCATCCCGAAAAGGCCCACAAGCCGGACAATCCGTCCCCGCGCAAGCCGGAATGGATTCGCGTCAAGGCGCCGACCTCCGCCGAAGCGGCCGAGGTGCGCCGGCTGATGCGGGAAAAGAACCTGCACACGGTGTGCGAGGAAGCGGCCTGTCCCAATATCGGCGAGTGCTGGAAACACCGGCACGCCACCTTCATGATCCTGGGCGACACCTGCACGCGGGCCTGCGCCTTCTGCAACGTCAAGACCGGCAAGCCGGGCGCCGTCGACCTGCTGGAGCCCGAGCATCTGGCCGAAAGCGTCAAGTCCATGGGGTTGAGGCACGTGGTCATCACCTCGGTGGACCGCGACGACCTGCCCGATGGCGGCGCCTTCCAGTTCGTCGCCTGCATCGAGCGCATCCGCGCGCTGGGCGGCGACACCACCGTCGAGATCCTGACCCCCGACTTCCGCGACAAGGCCGGCGCCATCGAGGCGGTGGCCCGTGCCAAGCCGGATGTGTTCAATCACAATCTGGAGACCGTGCCGCGGCTCTATCCCACCATCCGCCCGGGCGCGCGCTACTTCGAGTCCTTGCGCCTGCTGCAGAAGGTGAGGAGGTGGACCCGTCCATCTTCACCAAGTCGGGCATCATGGTCGGCCTGGGCGAGACCCGCAACGAGGTGCTGCAGGTGATGGACGACATGCGCTCGGCCGGCATCGACTTCATCACCATCGGCCAGTACCTGCAGCCCACACCCAAGCATGTGGGCATCGACCGCTTCGTCACCCCGGACGAATTCGCCGATTACCGCGCCATGGCCAAGGCCAAGGGCTTCCTGATGGTGGCGGCGACGCCGCTGACCCGCTCGTCGCACCATGCCGACCGCGATTTCGCCGAACTGCGCGCCGCCCGCCAGAAGCTGACCGCAGCGGAGTAGGGGACGGCATGCCTACCCACGCCGAGCAGCGCTATTTGCCCTACACTCCCCACCAGATGTTCAATCTGGTGGCCGACGTGGAGCGCTACCCGCAGTTCCTGCCCTGGTGCGTCGCCGCCCGCATCCGCAAGCGGGAAGGCGATGTGTTCTTCGCCGATCTGATCATCGGCTTCAAGATGATCCGCGAGCGCTACACGTCGAAGGTGGTGCTGAACCGGCCGGGCAACCGCATCGACGTGCAGTACACCGAGGGGCCGTTCCACCACCTGAACAACCACTGGATCTTCAACCCGGCGGAAGATGGCGGCACCAATATCGACTTCTACGTGGACTTCGAGTTCCGCTCCAAGCTGCTGCAGAAGGTCATCGGTGCGCTGTTCAACGAGGCGGTGCGTCTGATGGTGGCCTCGTTCGAGAAGCGCGCCAAGCAGCTTTACGGCGCCGACGGGCGGGGGCAGCCGGCAGGGTGACGGGGCAGGCGCGCACGGCCATTCCCGGTCAGTCCTGACATAGGGTTCTTGCCGTGTCGTTCCCCGTCAGGCGTTTCAGAGCAAAGGCGAGGTCATGGGGGGTGACCGGCTTGTGCAGCACCAGCGCACCCACCGACTCCGCCTCGCTCACGCATTCATGTCCGGTTTCCCCTGTCAGCACGATGCTGGGGATTTCGGCACCACAGGCGGCGCGGATGCTCCGGATCACCTCGGTACCGATCCGGCCGTCGCGCAAGCGGTAATCGGCAACGATCAGATGCGGCGCGGCATCGGGCCGCAGCCGCCTCAAGGCTTCGTCCCTTGATCCCGCCATGGTCACCCCGTAGCCCCATTGCTCGAGGATGCCGGTCAAGGCCAGCAACACCATGGGGTCGTCGTCGATGACCGCTACCCGCCGCCCGGCCCCGGTGTCGGCGACCTCCCACTTGGCGGTGGCGGTCGCTTCCACGGCAACGTCGGCAGCGACCGGAAGCGTGATGGAAAAGGTCGAGCCGGCTCCCATCTGCGAGCGGACCGCCACCGGATGGTCCAGGATTCGGGACAGGCGTTGCACGATGGCCAGCCCCAACCCCAGGCCCTGGGCCTTGTCGCGCTCCGGGTTTCCGACCTGGTGGAACTCTTCAAAAATCCGTTCCAACTGGTTTGTCGGAATACCGATGCCGGTATCGGCGATGTCGATCCGCGCCATGCCGCCACCGGTATGGCAGGAGACCAGAATGCGCCCATGCTCGGTATAGCGCAGGGCATTTTCCAGCAGGTTGCGGACCATCCGGCCGAGCATCATCTGGTCGCTGCGAACCACGCAGTGGGCAAGCTCGCCGCATTTCAACTCGATCCCCTTGCTGGCGGCAACACGGCCATAAGCGGCGACGGTCTCCTCAAGCATGGGCCGCAGCGGGAACATGACGAGGTTGGGTTCCATGGCGCTGACATCGAGCCGTGAAAGGTCCAGCAGGCTGTCCAACAGGCCTTTGAGGATGTCCAAGCCGCGCTCGATCCGTGTCAGGGATTCAACACCCTTCTTATCGAGCACATGGTGGTGCAGCGACGCGGAGAAGAGGAACATCGACTGCAAGGGCTGGCGGAGGTCGTGGCTGGCCGCGGCAAGGAAACGCGACTTGGCAAGGTTGGCTTGCTCGGCTTCGGCACGCGCTTCCCGCAAGTGGGTTTCTACCGATTTCCGCTCGTTGATTTCGCGTTCCAGATCCGCATTGGCCGTCTGAAGATCGGCGGTGCGCAAAAGCACTTCCTGCTCCCTGGTTGCCAGCAGGCGCTTGTTTTCTTCGTTCAGCACCAGGGATCTGACCAGTGCGGAATTGAAGTTGTGGCCGATGATGAACAACCCGGCGAGGTAGATGGTCGCCATGACGGCCATGGCCAGACTGGTGCGGTCACCAAGCATCAGCAGGCGCACACCGAGGGCAGGATGCTGCCGGCGAGATACAGGTGAAATGCTGGCAAGTGGGCCGACAGGCTGGTGACCGCGCCGGCCCCCATGCCGCCGATGACAAAGGAGACCAGGATTAGGGAACTGGGGTTGTCCGTGTCGATGAACAACAAGGCCGTGCAGCCCCACAACACGCCCGAAATCGTAGACCCCACCGTGTAACGCAGTCCCCACTTGGCTGCGTCCGTATCGGCCAGGTGCTTGCGGCAACGCCCCCACAACGCGGCGCGAAAGAACGTCAGTACCGCGATGGCACCTGCCCAGCCCAGCAGCAAGCCGCGTTCGGCCTGAGGCCAAAGGGCCGCCACCATCAAGCCGCTGTTGAGTAGATTGGCGGCGATCACCGCCGGCACATGGCGGTAGAGTAGGCGAATCAGCTCGGCGGCGACCAGTGGCGGCGGTTTGGTTGTCGTAAGGCACATGGAGGGGCACCGACAATCTGGCGACACAGTACCATTTGGGCACGCTGGTCTGGAAAGTCGGAGACAAAAACGAACACCCGGGAGGAAGCCGGGGAGGGAAGAGCGAACGGGCTCTTAAACCGTTGCGGCATGGCCGTCCATACGGCCCAGCCGAAGAATGCCGGCGAAGGTGTCGGCCGGGATCGGGCGGGAATAATAGAAGCCCTGGATCTCGTCGCATTTCAGGCCCTTGAGCACTTCCAACTGGGCGTCGTTCTCCACGCCCTCGGCGACGATTTCCAGATTCAGCGAATGACCCATGGCGATGATGGCGCCGACGATCTCGGCCGAGGCCGGGTTGCTGTCGATGTCCATGACGAACGAGCGGTCGATCTTCAGCTTGTCCAGCGGGAACTTCTTCAGGTAGCTGAGCGACGAATAGCCGGTGCCGAAATCGTCCACCGCCAGGCGCACGCCGTGGGAATGCAGGTCCATCAGGGTGCGGATGGCGGCTTCGGCGTTGTGCATGACCGCGCTTTCGGTCAGCTCCAGTTCCAGCAGGTCGGGATTGATGCCGGCGCCATGCAGCGCCTCCACCACCCGATCCACCAGATCAGGCTGGCGGAACTGGTGGGCCGACAGGTTGACCGCCACCTGCACCACCGGCTGGCCCTGCTCGGCCCAGGCGCGCAATTGCCGGCAGACTTCGGCCAGGACCCATTCGCCGATGGGGATGATCAGGCCGGTTTCCTCGGCAATGGGGATGAAATCCGCGGGCGAGATCATGCCCAGTTCGTGGTGGTGCCAGCGCAGCAGCGCCTCGGCGCCCACCACCCGGCCCGACGCCGTTTCCACCTTGGGTTGGTAGTAGACCAGTAATTCGTCGCGGGCCAGGGCCTTGCGCAGGTCGGTTTCCAGCTTCAGGCGCTCGACCGAATTGGCGTGCATTTCCGGGGTGTAGAACTGGAAGGCGTTGTCGGCCAGTTCGCGCGAGCGGATCATGGCGGTTTCCGCCTTCTGCACCAGATCCTCGGGATCGCTGCCGTCCACCGGATAGACGCTGATGCCCACCTTGGCGGTGACGAACAGTTCGTGTCCGCCCACCTCGAAGGAGGTGGCGAAGCAGTCCAGCAGGCGCGAGATCACCAGATGGGCGTCGTGGTCCTGGGCCAGGTCGGTCAGCAGGCAGCAGAAAGTGTCGCCGCGCAGGCGCGCCACCGAATCGTGGCCGCGCAGGGTGGCGCCCAGGCGGTCGGCGACGGCGCGCAGCAACTGGTCGCCGGTCTGGTGGCCCAGGCTCTCGTTGATCTGCTTGAAGCGGTTGAGGCCGATCATCACCAGCGCCACCTTGCGCGCGGCGCGCGGCGCCCGTTCCAGCGCCTGGGCCAGACGGTCCATGAACAGGTAGCGGTTGGGCAGGTTGGTGACGGCGTCGAAATAGGTCAGCGTGCGGATGGTTTCTTCGGCCCGCTTGTGCCGCGAGATATCCGAGAACACGCCCACGTAGCGGGTGACCTGGCCCGAGGCGTCGGTGATGGCCTTGATGGTCAGCCATTCGGGATAGGCCTCGCCATCCTTGCGGCGGTTCCAGATTTCGCCTTCCCATTCGCCCTTCTGCCGGATCGCGTTCCACATGGCGGCATAGAATTCCGGCCCCTGCAGGCCGGATTTCAGCATGGCCGCCTTCTGGCCCAGCACCTCGTCGCGGGAATAGCCGGAGATGCGGCAGAAACCCTGGTTGACCCACAGCATGGTGCCGCGCCGGTCGGTGACCATGACGCCTTCCATGGTGCATTCCAGCACCTTCTCGGCCACGTCCAGCCGGGCCAGGGCGCGCTTGCGGGCGGAAATGTCGTGCAGCAGCACCACGAAACGATGCTCGCCGTTGCGCTCCAACTGCGACACCGACAGTTCCATGGGCACCACGCTGCCGTCCTTGCGCCGCCCCAGCACCTCGCGGCGGACGGAAATCAGGTCGCCCGAGCCGTCGGCGACGAAGCTTTTCCAGCGCTCGCGCAGGCGGCGGGCATAGGGTTCCGCCAGCAGCCCGTCCACCGGCTCGTCCAGCGCGTCGTCGATGGTGTAGCCGAACGACCGGGTGGCCTGGGAATTGAGCTTGCGGATGCGGCCGTGCTCGTCGGCGATGATCAGGGCGTCGGGCAGCGAGGACAGCACGGTTTCCAGACTGGCCTCGGCGGCGCGGGCCAGCTCGCGCGCACGCGCCGCGGCTTCGGCCTGGGCCGATTGGCCGAGGCTGGCGAGCAGGGCATACAGCGCCAGCGCCGAGGCCACCAGCCAGCCGCCCAGCACCGCCGGGCCGGGCAGGGCGGCGCCCAGCAGGTCGCGCTGGGCTGCGAGCGCGATGCCGGCGCACCCAGCCCCCAAGTAGAACAGCGCCGTGAGCCGCGGCGCCTTGGTGAACGCCCGAAACGGCAGCGCCGAGGATCGCGCCTCGGTGACTTGCGGACCCTGACTCACCCCAAATCTCCGTCGGAATCCGGCCCTCGCTCCCATGCGGGTTCGAAATCCCCGCGCGGAAGGTCATACATTACCCCTATAGGGGATATGTCCACAAGCGTGCCAAAAGCCTAGCGGCGCGCCAATTCATGCTGGAAAAGGTTAGAAGGGGAATTCGCGAGGATTTCCCTTGTCCGCGCCATGGTCAATCCGGCCCTATTTCTTTTGAGACTGCAACGAGCATGTTGCAGTGCGTCAAGGTTGAGCAAATAATAATGGACATGGCTCGTGCATATTTCGGAGGTCGCCATGCCAAGGCCGGTCGGCCTGTTCACCGATTTCGGACTCGCCGGCCCTTACGTAGGGCAGATGAAGGGCAGGCTGCTGACCCTCGCCCCGGCAACGGCGGTCATCGACCTCATGCATGACGCGCCGGCCTTCGACCCGCGCAGCGCCGCCTATCTGCTGGCGGCGCTGGTACCGGAATGGCCGGCGGACATGGTGGTCATGGCGGTGGTGGATCCTGGCGTCGGCGGCGCCCGCCGGCCGCTGGTGGCCGAGATCGACGGCCGCTGGTTCGTCGGTCCCGACAACGGATTGTTCGAGTTGCTGTGGCGCCGCGCCATCCAGGCACGGGCCTGGACGGTGACCTGGCGTCCCCAGCGCCTGTCCGCCTCCTTCCATGGCCGCGACCTGTTTGCGCCGGTGGCGGCGCGGCTGGCCCAGGGCGAAACGCCGGAGGCCATCGGGGCCGAGGCGGCCGAACCGCTGCGCTTTCCCCAATGGCCGGAGGATTGGGCTGCCATCATCTATGCCGATGCCTATGGCAATGCCATGACCGGATTACGCGCCTCGATCGTTGCAGCCGATGCGACCGTTCAGGTGGCGGGTCAGCAACTCCACCGTGCAAATACTTTTGCCGACCGTCCGAAGGGCAGCGCCTTCTGGTACGAGAATTCCATCGGTCTGGTCGAAATAGCGGTGAGTGAAGGGCGGGCCTGCGATGTGCTCGGTCTAGAACTCGGAGGTGAAGTAGGGGTATTCTCGGGATAAACCGCGCGCGTATACATGAAAATACCGATGCGGCCCTGTGGCAAAAGGACTACCATCGACCCCAGCTAGGCTAGGGAGTGCCCGGAGATGGGCTATAAGGTGAAGTTCTGGGGCGTGCGCGGAAGCATCGCCTGTCCTTCGCCCGACCATATGGTGTATGGCGGCAATACCAGCTGCGTGGAAATCTCCGTCGGCAACCAGGTCTTCATCCTCGATGCGGGCACCGGCATTCGTGCCCTCGGGCGCGAGTTGCTGCGCCAGGGACGCAGATCGGCGACCCTGCTGCTGACCCATACCCATTGGGACCACATCAACGGCTTCCCGTTCTTCGCCCCGGCTTTTTCGGGCGATTTCGCCCTGCGCATCATGGCCGGCCATCTGTCGGGTAAGCCGGGCGGCATTCGCGCCGTGCTGGCCAACCAGATGGAGAATCCCACCTTCCCGGTGCCGCTGTCGGCCATGCGCGGAACCCTATCCTTCGACGATTTCGCCGCCGGCGACACCCTGACCTTTCCGCCCGGCGCGGTGGTGCGCACCGGCGCGTTGCGCCACCCCAACGGCTCGACCGGCTACCGTATCGACTATGCCGGCGTGTCGGTCTGCTACGTCACCGACACCGAGCACATTCCCGGCCAGCCCGACGAAAACGTGCTTACGCTGATCGAGGGGGCCGATCTGGTCATCTACGACAGCACCTACACGGACGACGAGTTCCCCGCCAAGGTGGGCTGGGGCCATTCCACCTGGCAGGAAGGCGTGCGGCTGGCCCGTGCCGCCGGGGCCAAGCGGCTGGCCATCTTCCACCACGATCCCGACCACGACGACGCCTTCATGGCCCATGTGGAGGACGAGGCCCGCAAGATGTGGGCGGGCACGCTGGTGGCGCGGGACGGCATGGAACTGACCATGGCCTGATGCGCGGTCTATTCGCGACCCGGAGCGAGGCATCGCCGAGGGGCAAGCCGATCAGTGCGGATAGACGTGGATGGAAATCCGGCGGTTGAGCGACTGGTTGACCGGCAGCGGCGTGCCGTCGTCGCGGTGGTTGGGCGCGCGCGGCGAGTATTGGCCGAAGGACGACATGGTCATGCGTTCCTCGGGCAGGCCCAGGCCGTTCATGATCCGCATGGCGGTGAGCGCGCGGGCGGCGGCCAGGTCGAAATTGCTGGGGAATTGCTGGGTCTTGATGGGGGTGTCGTCGGTGTGCCCCTGCACCTCGATGCGGTAGCTGGCGAAGCGCTCGTTGTTCAGCGTCTCGGCGATGCCTTTGATGATGGGCATGATCTCGGGACGGATCTCGGCCGAAGCGGGCTTGAACATGGCGTTGGCGTCCAGGTTGAGCACCACGCCGCGCTCGTCGCTGCCCACGTCCACCGCGTCGTCGCCGCCGCGGGTGGCGCTGACCACCTGGGCCAGTTCCTTGCGCACGTTGTCCAGCGGGGTCGAGGCGGTGCGCTTGCCGATGTCCTTGGCCATGCCCGACTGCACCTTCTCGTACAGGTTGGCGTCCACCTTGGAAATGGCCGCCAGCATGACGAAGAACGCCATGATCAGGGTGATCATGTCGGCGTAGGAGAGCAGCCAGTCCTCCAGCGGCTCCTCGTTCTTGGTGTGGAAGCGGGCGCCGCGCTTCATCGCCGCTGCACCCGGTCGATGTCGAAGTGGATTGCGGGATCCAGGAACGAGTTCATGGCGTCCTGGATGAAGCGCGGGCTCTTGCGGTCGGCCAGCAGGGCCAGCCCCTCGGTCACCAGCAGACCGCGGAAGCGGATGATGGATTCGCGCTGGTGCACCTTGTTGGCGGCGGGCATCAGGATCAGGCGGGCGAACAGCACGCCGTACAAGGTGCCGAGCAGGCCCACGGCCATGCCCGGTCCCAGCTTGGACGGGTCGGTGCCCATGTTGTCGAGCATCACCACCAGGCCGACCAGGGTTGCCAGCATGCCGAAGGCCGGCGCGTTGGATGCCATGTATTTCAGGATCTCGGTGGGTACGGTGCGGCGCTGGAAGGCGGTTTCCACCTGGTTCTCCAGCAATTCCCGCACCTCGGGGCCGGAATAGCCGCTGACCACCAGGTTGACGCCGAAGGCGAGGAACTGGTCCTGCTTGCGCAAGTTCTTGGTATCCGATTCCAGGGCGGGCAAGCCGCCCTTCTGCACCATATATCCCCAGCGGATGACGCGCGCGACCTCGTTGGTCAGCATGCCGCGCCCCATGCGGGGCGAGAAGAAGATGGCCTTGATCAGGCTCAGCGCCTGCAGGACGTAGCGCACCTCGAAGGCGACGAAAGTGGCCGCCAAGGTGCCGCCAACAACCATGACGAAGCCGGTCGCGTGCAGAAAGACTTGGTAATTGGAAGTGGAGCCGACGATGGCACCAATGAACAAGACCAGGCTTAGAAAAAAGCCAAGGATCGTGGGAAGCGACATGGGCCTGGTTTCCCCCATCGGCCGCTACATCGGCCGGATGTGTCTATTTTGTGCGAAAGTGGCGGTCCAAGCAACACGTTCGGCTAGGGCTGTGCGCAACGGGCTCTTGCACACTGGGTTGATTGCCGTAGACTGCCGACCCCGGTCCCCGTCGCGGCCGGCCTGGAAGAGGGGCGTTTGATGGAGCTTTCCGCGCTCAGCGCGGTGCACGGAGCCTTGCTGGGCACCATCGTTCTGGTGGTCGCCATGGCGGCGGTCGGCCGCTCTCCGGGGGTGCCGCGGGGGCTGTCGCTGTTCGCGGCCGCCTTCGCCCTGCACGTGCTGCGTCACGGCATCCTGCTCGGTCTGGGCGGGCTGGGGCCGCTGATGACCGCGATCCTGGCCGAGGCCGCGCATGTCGCCTCGGGCGTGGTGATGATCGCCGCCACCGTGGTGGAACTGCGCCGTGCCCCGCCGCGCCGCACCCTGGTGGCCCTGTGGGTGGGCATGGTGGTGGCCCTGGCGGCGCTGTCGCCCGTGCTGGGGACCGAGGTGGTGGCGGCGGCCGTCAGCCTGTTCGTCGGCACCGTGATGCTGGTCGCCGCCGGAGCGTTCCTGGTGCGGGCGCACAAGGCGCCGGGGGCGGGTTACCGGCTGGTGGCGCTGCTGTTCGCCCTGTGGGCGCTGCATAAATGGAGCATCCCCTGGGTGGTGCCGGTGGAGTGGCTCCTGCCGTACCGCCTGCTGCTGTCGGAAGTGCTGTCCATCTGCCTGGGCGTGGCGCTGCTGCTGGCCTCGGACCGCGAGCGCCGCATGGCCGAGCTGGTGTCGCGCCGCCATGCCGAATCGCTGCTGAGGCTGCAGGGCGAAGCCATCGAGGCCGCCGCCAACGCCATCTTCATCACCGACCGCGCCGGCCGCATCGCCTGGTGCAACGCAGCCTTCACCCGGCTGTCGGGCTGGACCGCCGAGGAAGCGCGGCGGCGCCCCGCCCGCCGCCTGCTCATGGGGCGCGACCGCGACCGCCGCCTGATGGAGGCCATCGAGCAGGGGCGGACCTGGCGCGGCGAACTGAGCCTGCGGCGCAAGGACGGCACGCTCTACATCGTTGATCAGACCGTCACTCCCATCGCCGACGAACGCGGCCAGGTCAGCCATTACGTGGTGGTGCAGGAGGACGTCACCGAGCGCCGCCAGGCCGAGGAGCGCATCCGCTTCCTGTCCAACCACGACGCCCTGACCGCGCTGCCCAACCGTCTGCTGTTCCGCGAGCACCTGCAGCGCGCCGTCGCCCGCGCCCGCGCCGAGCGGGCCGGGCTGGCGGTGCTGTTCCTCGATCTCGAGGATTTCAGCCATTACAACGACGTGTTGGGGCATGACGGCGGCGACCGCCTGCTGTTGGCCCTGGTGGAGCGGCTGATGGCGGCGGGCAGGGGGGTGGAGACCACCGCCCGGGTGGGCGGCGACGAATTCGCCTTCGTGGTGGACGAGGACGGTGGCGGCGAACACGCCGCCGAACTGGCGCAGACCCTGCTGGATGCGGTCACCGCGTCGTTCGAGATAGAGGGCCACGAGGTGCAGGTGGGCGCCAGCGTGGGCATCGCGCTGTTCCCCGTCGACGGCGACGACGCCGAGACGCTGATGAAGAACGCCGACGTGGCCATGTACCGCGCCATCCACGAGGCGCCCAACGGCTACCGCTTCTTCGCCCCGGCCATGGATTCCGAACTGGCCGAGCGCCGCCGCATGGAAGCCGATCTGCGCCGCGCCGCCTTGCGTGGCGAACTGGTGCTGCACTACCAGCCCATCGTCGCCGTGGCCGACCGCCGCATCGTCGGGCTGGAGGCGCTGGTGCGCTGGAACCATCCCGAGGACGGCATGATCCCGCCCGGCCGGTTCATTCCGCTGGCCGAAGAGAACGGCCTGATCGCCCCCATCGGCGAATGGGTGCTGACCGAGGCCTGTCGCCAGGCCCGCGAATGGGGCGATGCCGGCTTGCCGCCGGTGCCCATCGCCGTCAACCTGTCGGCGGTGCAGATGAAGCGCCAGGACCTGCCCCTGATGGTGCGCCGCCTGCTGACCGAGGCGCGCCTGCCGCCGGGCCGGCTGGAACTGGAGCTGACCGAGACCGCCATGATGGAGGACGCCGTGGCCGCCGGGCGCGTGCTGGCCGACGTCAACGCCATGGGCATGGGGCTGGCGGTGGACGATTTCGGCACCGGCTATTCCTCGCTGGGCCGGCTGAAACGCTTCCCCGTCTGCAAGCTGAAGATCGACCGCTCGTTCGTGGCCGACGTGGCCGAGAACGACAGCGACCGCGCCATCACCCGTGCCATCATCTCGCTGGCCCATGCCCTCGATCTCAAGGTGGTGGCCGAAGGCGTCGAGACCGAGGCGCAGTTCGACATCCTGGCCGCCGAGGGCTGCGACAGCATCCAGGGCTTCCTGTTCAGCCCCGCCGTGCCGGCCGACCAGGCGGAGGAACTGCTGCGCCGCGGCGGATTCTAGCCGCTCCTTTATCGCGATTTTCCGCCTGCCGCCGCCGGTGCTATGACCGTGGCCCTGACTTGGCAGCGCCATGGCGGAAACCATGTCCGAACCCGATCCGGTCCTGTTGCGGCACCGTGCCCTGGAGCAGATCGCCATGGCGGCGCTGCACGCCGCCCGCGTGCTGATGGAAAGCGGTGCGCGGGCGCAGGTGATCCATCAATGCGCCGTCATGGTGGCGACCGGGCTGGGCGCCGAACAGGCGGCTTTCCGCTCCGGCTACGCCTCACTGGCCATGACCGTCACCAGCGGCAGCAATTCCATCACCCGCATGGTCGAGGTGGGGCGGCACGGGGTCAACCATCGCCTCGACCAGGGCATCCGCAAGCTGGCCGTGCGCGTCGCCGAGGGCGGCATGACGGCGGAGGAAACCCGGCGGGAGATCGACGCCCTGGTGCGCCAGACCGCCCGCCACCCCGCCTGGCTGGTGGCTTTGGCCGTGGGCCTGGCGTGCGCCGCCTTCGGCCGGCTGTTCGGGGTGGACTGGGCCGGCTTCGCCGCCGCCGCCTTCGCCGCCGCCATCGGCCAATACCTGCGTCACGAACTGATCGTCCGGAAGGTCAACGGTTTCGTCATCGCCGCGGTGATCGCCTTCGCCGCCGCCGGGCTGGGCGTGGCCGGCGCGCGGCTGCTGGGCAGCGCCACCGCCGATCTGGCGCTGATGGCCTCGGTCCTGCTGCTGGTGCCGGGGGTGCCGGCGCTCAATGCCCAGATGGACATCATGGAGGGATCGCCCACCCTGGGCAGCGCGCGGGCGGTCACCGTGGTGATGGTCATGGTGTTCGTCACCCTCGGCGTCTGGCTGGCCCAGGCGGTGGCGCGGCTGGTGGCGGCATGAGCCCGGACGTCCCGCATCTGCTGCATCAGGCCCTGTTCGGCGCGGTGGCCGCCGCCGGCTTCGGCGTGCTGTTCAACTTCGGCCCGCGCTCGCTGCCCTGGTGCGCCGCCTGCGGCGCCCTGGCCCTGGCCATCCGCACCATGGGGCTGGATGCCGGATGGAGTCTGGAGGCGGCCTCCTTCGTCGCCGCGTCCGCCGTGGCCGTGGCGGTGCGGCTGCTGAGGCCCAGATCCCGGCAGGCCAGCGGTGCCATGGCGCTGGCCGGCTGCATTCCCATGGTGCCGGGCAGTTTCTTCGCCCAGGCCATCCTGGGCCTGCTGGCCCTGACCACGCCGGCGGGCGCCGAGGCCGGGCCGCTGATCGCCACCACCCTGGAACACACCTTGCGAGTGCTGTTCACCGTGGGCGCCATCGGCGCCGGCCTGACCATCCCCACCCATCTCATGGGGACGCGGGAGTTCTAGTCTTCCGGTTCCGGTTCGGGTTCGGTGATTTCGGGCTTGGACAGGTCGTATTCCACCTCGACGATGTCGCCGTCGATGGTCTTGGTCTGGACGAAGCCCAGATGCTCGACGAATTTGAGCATGCGGGTGTTGTCCTTCAGCACCTGGCCGACGATGGCGCCGGTGCCGCGCGAGCGACAGTATTCGATCATCTTGGCCAGCAGCCGCTTGCCCAGGCCGGTGCCCTTGAGGTCCGAGCGCACCAGCACGGCGAATTCGGCCTTTTCGTTGTCCGGGTCGGTGACCGTGCGGACCACGCCCAGGGTTTCCTTGGTGCCGTCCTCGTGGGTGTATTCGGCGATGAACGCCATCTCGCGGTCGTAGTCGATCTGGGTCAGGCGCGCCATCTCGGAATGGGGCAGTTCGTGCACCAGGCCGAAGAAGCGGAAGCGGATGTCCTCGGGCGTCATCTTGGACACCAGGACGTGGTGGTTGGGTTCGTCCTCCGGCCGGATCGGACGCAGCAGCGTCTTGCGCCCGGTGCCGTCCTGCATGGTGAAGATCTCTTCCAGCTCGGCCGGGTAGGGGCGGATGGCCAGGCGTTCGCGGTCGCGCGCCACCTTGGCCACCTTGATGGCGGCGTCCAGCGCCACCACCCCGTCGGAATCGCAGCGCAGCGGGTTGATATCCAGTTCCACGATCTCGGGGAAATCGACGATCATCTGGGAAACCTGGATCAGCACGCTGTGCAGGGCGTCCATGTTGGCCGGCGGGCGGCCGCGGTAGCCGCGCAGCAGCGAGGCGACGCGGGTGCGCTGCACCAGATCGGCGGCCAGGTTCATGTTCAGCGGCGGCAGCGCCACCGCGCGGTCGCCGATGATCTCCACCGCCACGCCGCCCTGGCCGAACAGGATGACCGGGCCGAAGATGGGGTCGGTGGCGACGCCGACGATCAGGCTCCTGGGTGCCGGGGCGGCGCACCGCCATCTTCTGCACGGTGAAGCCCTCGATGCGGGCGTCGGGATAGGTCTCCTGCACCCGCTTCAGCATGGCGTTGGCGGCCTTTTCCACCTCGAACGGGGTGTCCAGGTTCAGCACCACGCCGCCTACGTCGGACTTGTGCACGATGTCGGGGGACAGGATCTTCAGCGCTACCGGTGCGTTCAGGCTTTTGGCGATGCGGCTGGCCTCGGCCGGGTGGCGGGCCATGCGGGTCTCGATGGTGGGGATGCCGTAGGCGTCCAGCACCGCCTTGGCCTCGGCCTCGGTCATCATGGAATCGCCGCGCGCCAGCACCTCGTTGATGATGTCGCGCACGAAGCCGGTATCGGGAATGAAGTCCGACGCCGCCGAGGCCGGCACTTCCATCAGCATTTCCTGGTTGCGCTTGTACTCCAGCAGGTGCAGGAAGCCCTGGACGGCGGCATAGGGAGTCTCGAAGGTGGGGACGGCGGCATCGGCCAGCAGGCGGCGGGCCTGCGCCACCTTCTCGCTGCCCACCCAGCAGGTCATGATGTTGGCGCGGGTGCGCTCCTTGAACACCTTGATCACCGATTCCGCCACCGCCTCGGCCTCGGACATGGCGGTGGGAGCGTACATCACCAGCACGCCGTCGATGGACTTGCAGTCCAGCAGGATGGACAGAACCTTGGCGTAGCGTTCGCCGTCGGCGTCGCCGACGACGTCGATGGGGTTGCAGCGCGACCACGTGGCCGGCAGCACCGCGTTCAGCTTATCCACCACCTCGCCCGGCAATTCGGCCAGTTCGCCGCCGCCATCGGCCAGGTCGTCGGCCGCCACCACGCCGATGCCGCCGCCATTGGTGACGATGGCCAGCCGCTTGCCCTTCACCGGCCGCGAGCGGGCCAGCGTTTCCACCGCGCCGAACAATTCGTCGATGTCCTGCACCCGCAGCATGCCGGCGCGGCGGATGGCGGCGTCGAACACCAGATCCGAACCGGCCAGCGAGCCGGTATGCGAACTGGCGGCCAGGGCGCCCTCGGTGGAGCGCCCGGCCTTGATCACCAGGATGGGCTTGTTGCGGGCGGCGGCGCGGGCCGCCGACATGAAGTTGCGCCGTCCGCGCAGCGTCTCGACATAAAGCAGGATGGCGCGGGTATAGGGATCCGAGCCCAGGTAGTCCAGGATGTCGCCGATGCTGACGTCGGCGCCTTCGCCGGTGTGGATGAAGTGGGAGAAACCGATGCCCTTGGTGCAGGCCCAGTCCAGCACGGCGGTGCACAGGGCGCCCGACTGGGACACGAAGGCGATCTTGCCTTTCAGCGCGTCCTCGGGGGCGAAGCTGGCGTTCAGGCCGATGCCCGGCACCAGGATGCCCATGGAATTGGGGCCCAGCAGGCGCAGGCCGTAGGGCTTGGCCTCGGCGATGGCCGCTTCCAGCAGGGTGCGGCCGGTGTCGTCGCGCTCGTATTCCAGCCCGGTGGTCATCACGCAGACGGCGCGCGTGCCCTTTTCGCCCAGGGCGCGGACAATGCCGGGTACGGTGACGGGCGGGGTACAGATGACGGCCAGATCAGGGACGATGGGCAGGCTGGCCACGTCGGGATAGGCCAGCACGCCGGCCACCGACTGGAACTCGGCGGTCACGGGGATGATGGGGCCGGCGAAATTGGCCTGCAGCAGGTTCTTCATCACCACCGAACCGGGAGCCTTGGGCTTGGTGGTGGCGCCGATCACCGCCACCGACTGGGGGCGGAACAGGGCCTTCAGATTGCGCACGCTCATGGGGTCCCCAGCCTATGACTAATGTTTTATCGCTGCGCAGATTACCGCTGTGCCTTGTGCTCAGCAACGCAGCCGAAGGGCATGTCCGCCATGTGTTGGACCCGGTCTGTCTCACCCTCTCGGGTAGGGTTGTGGCGCAATGCCTGAAATAACGGCAGGAATGCTTGAAAATGGAAGCACTCCCGCCTCGTCCCAAAAGGGGAGTAAGCTCCTACCACGCCTGCCCTGGGCTACCTCAGCTTTTGGGGTATACAGTGACCAATTCATGAAGGATTGCCCACGGGCGTTGTATCACCATCGGGAAGGCCCGTATATTTCGCACCGCAACACGACGGGGCGGGCCCCCAACCGGACAAGGAGACGACGATGGTCGAGATGATGGAGAACCGGACCTGGGATGAGATCAAGGTCGGTGACAGTGCCTCTCTCATCCGGACCTGCCGCATGGAGGATGTCGAGCTGTTCGGTGTCGCCACCGGTGATCTCAATCCCACCCATTACAGTGCCGAGCAGGCCCAGCAGTTGGCCCAGCACCGCAAGGTGCTGGCGCATTCCATGTGGGGCGGCTCGCTGATCTCTGCGCTGCTGGGCAACGAGCTGCCCGGTCCGGGAACCGTCTACAAGGGCCAGGATTTCCAGTTCCTCCGTCCGGTCGAGGTGGGCGACAGCCTGACCGTCACCATCACCGTGGCGGAAAAGGTCGAGCCCAACCTGATCGCCTTCGCCTGCACCGCGGTGAACCAGAAGCAGGACGTGGTGTTCCAGGGCCGCGCCGACGTCTTCGCCCCCACCGTCAAGGTGGTGCAGCCCAAGGCCGAACTGCACGAGGTGTCCCTGCGCCGCCGCCACCACGTCTTCGAGGACATCATCGAGCGCTGCGGCCCGCTGGACCCCATCACTGTGGCGGTGTGCCATCCTTGCGACCAGGTGTCGCTGGAAGGTCCGGTCGAGGCGTTCAAGCGCGGTCTGATCAATCCCATCCTGGTGGGCCCCGAGGCCAAGATCCGCTCGGTGGCGGCCGAGTTCGGCTTCGACCTGACCGGCATGCGCATCATCGACACCCAGCACAGCCATGAATCCGCCGAGAAGGCGGTGGCCCTGTGCCGTTCGGGCGAGGCCGAGGCGCTGATGAAGGGCAGCCTGCACACCGATGAGATGATGCATGAGGTGGCGCGCCGCGAAACCGGCCTGCGCACCGGCCGGCGCATCAGCCACGTCTTCGTGATGGACGTGCCGACCTATCCCAAGACCCTGCTGATCACCGACGCCGCCATCAACATCTATCCCACCCTGGAAGACAAGGTGGACATCGTCCAGAACGCCATCGACCTGGACCATTGCCTGGGCGTACCCAAGCCCAAGGTGGCCATCCTGTCGGCGGTGGAGACGGTGTATCCCAAGATCAATTCCACCATCGAGGCGGCTGCCCTGTGCAAGATGTCCGACCGCGGCCAGATCACCGGCGCGGAACTGGACGGCCCGCTCGCCTTCGACAACGCCATCTCGGCCGAGGCCGCCAAGATCAAGAAGATCGTCTCGTCGGTGGCCGGCCAGGCCGACATCCTGCTGGTGCCCGACCTGGAGGCGGGCAACATGCTGGCCAAGCAATTGTCCTATCTGGCCGAGGCCGACGCGGCCGGCATCGTGCTGGGCGCGCGCGTTCCCATCGTGCTCACCAGCCGCGCAGATTCCGCCAAGGCCCGTCTGGCGTCCTGCGCCGTGGCCGTGCTGTTCGCCCACGCGCGCCGCGCCAAGGCGGCCAAAGTCGCCGCCGAGTAAGGAGATACACAGATGCGCGACGGCATTCTCGTCATCAACGCCGGTTCCTCCTCCATCAAGTTCTCGCTGTACCTCTCCAACGGCGACGGCAAGCCCGTCCTGTCGTCCAAGGGCCAGGTGGAAGGCATCAACGTCGCCCCCCATTTCATCGCCCAGGGCGCTGACGGCACCGTGCTGTCCGAGCAGCGCTGGCCGGGCGACAGCAACCTGCACCATGAAGAGTTGCTCAAGCACCTGATCGACTGGGTGGAGGACCATCTGGAGGGGGCCGAACTGCGCGCCGCCGGCCACCGCGTCGTCCATGGCGGCCCCAAGTACTCCACCCCGGTGCTGGTGGACGACGAGGTGCTGGAGGAACTGGAGGGTTACGTCCAACTGGCGCCGCTGCACCAGCCCCACAACCTGGCGCCCATCCGCGCCCTGGCCAAGGTGCATCCTGGCCTGTTGCAGGTGGCCTGCTTCGACACCGCCTTCCACACTACCAATCCCAAGGTGGCGACCACCTTCGCGCTGCCGCGCCAGCTGACCGAGGAGGGCGTGCGCCGCTATGGCTTCCACGGCCTGTCCTACGAATTCATCGCCCGGCGCCTGCGTGAGATCGACCCCCAGGCGGCGGCCGGCAAGGTGGTGGTCTGCCACCTGGGCTCCGGCGCCTCCATGTGCGGCATCAAGGACGGCCAGTCGGTGGCCTCCACCCTGGGCTTCACAGCCGTGGACGGCCTGCCCATGGGCACCCGCACCGGCAACCTGGACCCCGGCGTGATCCTGTACCTGCTGGAGCAGAAGGGCATGAACGCCAAGGAGATCGAGACGCTGCTGTACAAGCGCTCGGGCCTGCTGGGCGTGTCGGGCATCTCCAACGATATGCGCGTGCTGCTGGAAAGCAGTGATCCCCACGCCGCCGAGGCGGTGGAGCTGTTCTGCTACCGCATCTGCCGCGAACTGGGCTCGCTGGCGGCGGCCATGGGCGGCCTGGACGCCCTGGTGTTCACCGCCGGCATCGGCGAACATTCCGCCCCGGTGCGCGAGAAGGTGTGCGCCGCCTCGGCCTGGCTGGGGGTGGACGTCGATCCGGCGGCCAACGTGCGCCACGCCCAGCTGGTATCCACGCCCGCCAGCAAGGTGCCGGTCTACGTCATCCCCACCGACGAGGAGATGATGATCGCCAAGCACACCCGCAACGTGGTGAGCAAGCTGCGCCAGGCCGCCGAATAGCATCCTCGGACAGCTGCCGAGATGAGGGGCTCCCAGCCTTTCGGCAGGGAGCTCCTTTTCTTTCGGCGAGGTGGCGGCCGTAAGGGGAAGCCGCTACCACTCATCGCATCTTCGGCTGGTCCGGTCGGTGGAAAACGGGCAAAATACGCCTGGAGGCACGGGAGCATGGGAAGGGGGCAGCATGCGGAAGTTGCGGATGACCATCGGCAAGGTGACCATTGACGCCGAGTTGCTGGACACGCCCACCGCCGCCGCGCTGTACGCCGCCGCTCCCTTCGAGTCGCGCGCCACCATCTGGGGCGGCGAGGTCTATTTCACCGTGCCCGTGCGCGTCGAGCGCGAGGAGGGCGCCCGCGAGGTGGTCGAGGCGGGCGAACTGGCCTTCCGCGTCGAGGGCGAGGCTGTGGTGGTCGCCTATGGCCCCACGCCCAATTCGGTGGCCGACGAGATCCGGCTGGCCATGCCCGCCAATATCTGGGGCCGCACCGGCGACGACCTCCGCCAGCTGGAAAAGGTGGAGGCGGGTGAACTGATCAAGGTGGAAGCGCTGGTCTGACGGCATGGGGCGCATGCGCCCCTTGCGGGCGGAGGCGGGGCGGGTGTAGCGTCCGCGCCCCAAAGGACCGCGTTCTCAGGACTCGCCCATGAAGCCCGCTCGCCTCGCCTCCCTCCGCATGGCCGTCCTGGCCCTGGTGCCCTTGCTGCTGTCCGGCTGCGGCGTGCCCGACATCGTCGCCCATAGCGTCAAGGCCTACGAGAGGAGCCAGACGCCGAGCCAGCCGGCCGCTGCCGGCAACACGACGCCGGCGGCTTACCAGCCGGCCCCCGCCGCCACTCAGCCGGCACCGGAGCCCGAGGCGTTGCCTGCCTCGGTGCCGGCGCGCGAGACGGTCACGGCCGAACCGCTGAAGTAGGGTACTTATAGCGCCCGGCCGCTGTGCCTTCGGCGGGTCAAATCAAGGGCCGACCGGTATTACAGCCGGCGGCGCCCGTTGCTGCCGATGACGTCGGCGAAGTCCACGCCGGCCAGTTCCGTGTCCGCCACCAGGTCAAGGCGCTTGTCGGCGGTCAGTTCCGCCACGTTGGCGAGGTCGTCCAGCACGGCGTCCAGGCGGTCGAGGATGTCCAGCACGTCGTCGGCCATGGCCGGGTCGTCGAGGCGGCCAGCAAAGCGCCGCATGTTCCAGGAAAACATCCCCATCTGGCGCACATGATCGCGGAAGCTGCGTGGGCGGCGCAGGAACAGGCGAGGTGACGTGCGGATGTTCTTGATGAACATCTCTATCAGCCCCTTGAGGAAGCGGTCGGCGCCGTCCAGTTTGTGCTGGAACACCGCCTGCGGCACGCGGGCCAGCACGCAATCCTCTTCGGCGGTGGCGGTGGCGCTGCGCCGGCCGCCGTCCAGCACCGCCATCTCGCCGAAAATCTCGCCCGGGCCGACCGAGCCGATGTCCATGCGGTGGCCGTCCAGGATCTGGATCAGCCTGACCCGGCCCTTGCGGACGATGAAGGCGGTGTCGCCCCCTTCGCCCTGCGCGAAGATGCGCTCGCCGACGGCAAAGCGCAGGCTTGCCAACCTGCTGCGGCGCGGCGAATCGGCGATGATGCTCATGGAGTGTACCCGTCCCTCTGTCCCCGCTGTCAGATTAGGGGGAAAAGGCGAGCTTTTTCAAATCCATCTTCTATAGTGTCGCCATGACCTCCGAAAACGCCTCCCTCGCGGCGGCCGCCACCGACTGGGCGGGCCTGCTGGAACTGCTGGAACGGGCCAATGGTCCGGACACGGCCGTGGACGCCGCGCTGGTGCGGCTGGGGGGTGGGGGCAGCCTGACGGCATCGGCCGAGGCGGCGCGCGTTTGGGCGACGACGCTATTGCCGGGCTGGCATGCCCATGTGGGCTTCGATGTGTCCGGCGTGCTGCCCTATGCCGCCTTCAGCCGAGAGGGGTGCCACGTGGAGGCCACGGCCCCCACCGTGCCGCTGGCCATCCTGCGGGCGGCAGTGCGGGCGCTGGCCGGGGATCAGCCGGCCAGTTCCGCCAGCAAGGCCAGCGCCTCCAGCACGGACTGAACACGCACCGCCTCGCGATCGCCGACGAAGACGTGGTGGCGCGCCACCGTGGCGGCGCCCTGCCGGGCGGCGGCGAAATGCACCAGTCCCACCGGTTTGTCCGAGCCGCCGCCGTCGGGGCCGGCGATGCCGGTGATGGCGACCGACAGCTGGGCGCGGGAGCGGGGCAGCGCCCCCTCGGCCATGGCGCGGGCCACCGGCTCGCTGACGGCGCCGTGCGCCTCGATCAACGCCATGGGGACGCCGAGCATCTCGGCCTTGGCCTGGTTGGAATAGGTGACGAAGCCGCGCTCGACCACCGCCGACGAGCCGGCGATGGCGGTCAGCGCGCCGGCCACCAATCCCCCGGTGCAGGATTCGGCGGTGGCGACCATCAAGCCCTGACGCTTGCAGGCCTCCAGCACGCGGGTGGCGGCGGCGTGGACGTCGCCGGTCACGGCAGGGTCCTCCACAGGGCCACCACCGCCATGGCGGCGGCGCCGTAGGCGGCCGCCAGCATGTCGTCCAGCATGACGCCCAGGCCGCCATGGACGTGGCGGTCGGCCCAGCGGGCCGGCCATGGCTTGGTGATGTCGAGGACGCGGAACAGGACGAAGCCGATGGCGTAAAGCAGGGGGTCGGCCGGTGCCGCCGCCAGGACCAGCCATTGCCCGGCCACCTCGTCGATGACGATCTCGCCGGGGTCGTCGGCGCCGGTGCGGCGCACGTAGATCGCCGAGACCCACCATCCGGCCAGGAAACACGCCAGCGAGCCGGCCAGCACGGCCGGCCATCCCCCCAACGTGGCCAAGCCCCACGCGAACGGGAGGGCGGCCAGCGAACCCCAGGTTCCCGGCGCCTTGGGCAACAGGCCGGCGCCGAACCAGGTGGCGGCCAGGGCGGCCGGATGCCAGGGGGAAATGCCGGGACGACGGCGGGTGATGATCAAAGGAGAACTCCGTGCTGCGAATGTGCGCGCCCGGGAGCCTACCATCTGCGTGCCGCCATGCAACCGTCCGGGGACGTCATCCCCCACCCGCGCGCTCCCACATGACCCTTGGCGAGACGAGGACATGCGGAGGATGCTGAAATGGCGGCGTGCGGCCTGCTTCCGTCCCTTCGGCGATGGCTCCCCTCGTTGGCGGTAATCTCCTTGTTCGTGGGGGGCGGGGTGGCGGCGGCCGAGAGGCCCGCCAAGCCGGTGGCGGCGGGCGACGTGCGCGCCGTGGAGCGGGCGCTGGCAGGCACCGGCTTTCGCGTCGACACGCTGCTGCGCCGCCATGCCAAATCCGGCTTGGGCGGCCCCTACGTGGCGGCCATGCCCAGGCCGGCCGAACCCGACAGCCAGCGCTGGGACCGGCTGACGCGCGCGCTTCGGGTCCTGCCGCTGGCGGCGCCGCTGGCGGAATACGAGCTTACCTCGGGTTTCGGCCAGCGTCGCGATCCCATCAACCGCCGCCGCGCCCTGCACACCGGCATCGACCTAAAGGCATTCCCGCGCGCTCCGGTGACCGCCACCGCGCCGGGGCGGGTGGTGTTCGCCGGCCGCAACGGCGGTTACGGCCGCATGGTGGAGATCGACCATGGCCTGGGCGTGCACACACGCTATGCCCATCTGGCCTCCATCAATGTCCGTCCGGGGCAGATGGTGCCGCTGGGGGCCAGGATCGGGCAGGTGGGCAATTCCGGCCGCTCCACCGGGCCTCATCTGCATTACGAGGTGTTGGTTGATGGCCGCGCCCGCAACCCCCAGCCGTTTTTGAAGGCAGGTATGCGGCTGGGTAAGGTGAATTAATACTTTCTCGCAACAACTCCTCCCTCTGTGCGCATTGGCGGCCCTAGCGGGACTATGGAAAAATCGCCACGTGGACTTTCAACGCGGAGGAGGCATGGCTGGACTGCGCACCGTAGGCCGCCAACTGGCGGACCGGTTGGCCGCACGCAGGGCCTTTCCGCGCCCTTCGGCTGAACGCTTGCTTCACTCCGTAACCGACATGCTGGGCGTCGGCCTTATTCGCCAGACCAGGGCGGGAGCCGTGGCGGAGAATGCTATCATGGCCGCCTTCGCCCGGGATTGCGGCGGCCTGGCCCCCTTCGTCGCTACGTGCCGTTCGGACGGCGATCTCACCCTGGTGGATGCGGCCGGCATTCCCCGCAGGTTCGAGGTGCGTGCGGCGGGCGAGGTGGAGGCGGGCCTGATCCTGGTGAAGGACGTCACCGAGGCGCGCCGCGCCGAGGAAACCGTGCACGGCCTGGCCCTGCTGCCGGCCCAAAGCCCGCACCCGGTGCTACGCGTGGGAGCCGACGGCGTCATCAGCCATGCCAATCCCGCCAGCCGGGACCTGCTGGCGGATTGGCGCACCGCGATCGGGCAAACGGTGCCGTCCTCCTGGCGGCTGACCATTCACTCGGTCCTGCGCGAGGGCAAGGCCCGCCATGTGGAGACACGGGTGGGCCACCGGGTGCTGTCGCTTGACCTGGTACCGGTGCCCGATCCCGGCTACGTCAACATCTATGGGTCCGACATCACCGGCCGCGTCGCCGCCGAAAGGCTTCTGTTCGCCACCAATGAAACCCTGGAGCGGCGGGTTCTCGACCGCACGCTGGAGCTCCAGGCCGCCAAGGAGCAGGCCGAGATGGCCAACCGGGCCAAGACGGAATTCCTCGCCTCGGTCAGCCACGAACTGCGCACGCCGCTGAACGCCATCATCGGCTTTTCCGAGGTGATGGCGTGCGGGCTGTTCGGCCCCCTCAACAACGAGCGCTACCAGCAATATGCAGGCGACATCATCGCATCGGGGCGGCACCTGTTGGCGGTGATCAACGACATCCTGGACGTGGCCAAGGTGGAGGCCGGCCAGATGAGCCTGGACCGCGAGCCCATCGACCTGGAGGAAGTGGTGCGGGCGGCGCTGCGGCTGGTGGACGACCGCGCCCGGGTGGGGCGCGTGCAGCTGCGGACGCTGGTGGCGGCCAACATGCCGGCCGTTCACGCCGACCGGCGGCGATTGCTGCAAATCCTGGTGAACCTGCTGTCCAACGCGGTCAAGTTCACCGGTGAAGGCGGTTCGGTCACCACCGAGGCCCAAGTGGACGGCGACCGGGTGGTGCTGTCGGTCAGCGATACCGGCATCGGCATGGATGCCGAGCAGGTCAAGCTGGCGCTGGAGCCATTCCGTCAGGTCCAGGGCGTCATGGTGCGCAGCCAAGAGGGCACTGGCCTGGGCCTGCCGCTGGCGCGTGCCTTCGCCGAACTGCACGGCGGCACCCTGGAGGTGCACAGCCGCCGGGGTGTGGGGACCATCGTTACCGTGCGCCTGCCCCTGGAAGACGATGACGGCGAGGAGGACGCCAGCGCGGTGGGGTGCTGACCGGCGTCAGCGGTAGCGCTCCTCCTTCCACGGGTCGCCCTCGTCGTGGTAGCCGCGCATTTCCCAGTAGCCGGGGCTGTCCTTGTCCATGAAGGTGATGGCCCGCAGCCATTTGGCGCTTTTCCAGAAGTACAGCTTGGGGATCACCACCCGCACCGGGCCGCCATGGTCGCGGGTCAGCCGCTCGCCTTGCCAGGAGTGGGCCAGCAGCACGTCGTCGTCGGCGAAGCGGGCCAGCGGCACGTTGGTGGTGTAGCCGTCATACGAGCGGAACATCAGGAATTCCGCGCTGGGGCGGGGCCGTACCAGCTTGAGCAGGTGGCGGGCCGAAACGCCCTTCCAGGAATTGTCGTAGCGCGACCAGGTGGTGACGCAATGGATGTCGCTGACCAGTTCGGTCTGCGGCTGGGACATGAATTGGTCCCAGGTCCAGTTCAACGGCGTTTCCACCGCGCCGCCCACCGCCAGGGTCCAGTCCGAGGTGGACAGGTTGGGCGAAATGCCCAGGTCCAGCACCGGCCAGTCCTCGGTGAGGTGCTGGCCGGGGGGCAGGCGGCGCCCGGCAGGCACGGCGCCCTCGCCGGTCAGGGCGCGGCCCTCGCGTGCCCACTTTTCCTTGGTTTCGACCAGCTTGTCCTTGATCCGCCCGAACAGCGGCACGTTGTCTTCGGCCATGAACCCTCGCTCTCCCGGGGGGAGAGGGCTCAGCCCTTCTCCCGCATCAGACGGGCCTTGTCGCGCGCCCAGTCCCGCTCCTTGGCGGCCTCGCGCTTGTCGTGGTGTTTGCGGCCCTTGGCCACCCCCAGCGTCACCTTGGCGATGCCGCGCGGGCTGAAGTGGATGTCCAACGGCACCAGCGTCATGCCCTCCTTGGCCACCGCCGCCGCCAGTTTGCGCAGCTCGCGCCGGTGCAGCAGCAGCTTGCGCGGCCGCCGCGTCTCGTGCGGGAAGGGCATGCTCGACTGGTATTCGGGGATGTAGGCGTTGTAGAGGAAGATTTCACCCTCTTTCGAGGGGCCGGCATAGGCCTCGTTGATGTTGCCCTTGCCGGCGCGCAGCGCCTTGACCTCGGTGCCGACCAGGATGATGCCGGCCTCGACGGTGTCGGTGATGGAATATTCGTGCCGCGCCTTTCGGTTCTGCGCGGCGATATGCTCGGGAAGGGACATGGCGACCTTGTGGTGCTGCCGTCCCGATCAGCCGGGACGGCAGGGCATCATGGCATGGAACTCAGATCAGGCCGACCGCCTTCATGGCCGCCTGAACCTTGGCCTTGCTGCCCTCCGAGAGCTCCACCAGCGGCAGGCGCACGTCGGGGCGGCACTTGCCCAGCAGGCTGACGCCGTACTTGGCCGGCACCGGGTTGGTCTCGACGAACATGACGTCGTGCAGGGCCATCAGCTTGTCGCGCAGGGCGAAGCAGGTCTTCAGGTCGCCCTTGGCCCAGGCGTCGTGCATCTGGGCGCACAGCCTGGGCGCCACGTTCGAGGTCACCGAGATGCAGCCGACGCCGCCCTGGGCCAGGAAGGCGGTGGCGGTGGCGTCCTCGCCCGACAGCTGGCAGAAGGTCTCGCCCACCGCCACGCGCATCTGCAGCGGCCGCGCCAGGTCGGCGGTGGCGTCCTTGACGCCGACGATGTTGGGCAGCTTGGCCAGGCGCTGGAAGGTCTCCACCGAGATGTTGACCACCGAGCGGCCGGGGATGTTGTAGACGATGATCGGGATGTCCACCGACTTGGCGATGGCCTCGAAATGGCGGTACAGGCCCTCCTGGGTGGGCTTGTTGTAATAGGGGGCGACCAGCAGGGCGGCGTCGGCGCCGGCTTCCTTGGCGTGGCGGGTCAGCGCGATGGCCTCTTCCGTGGAGTTGGAGCCGGTGCCGGCGATCACCGGCACTTTGCCCTTGGCCACCTCGACGCACAGCTCGACGACGCGATGATGTTCCTCGTGCGACAGGGTCGGGGACTCGCCAGTGGTGCCGCAGGGCACGACGCCATGGCTGCCCTCGGCGATCTGCCAGGCGACGAACTCCTGGAACGCCTTCTCGTCCACGCTTCCGTCGGCGCGGAAGGGGGTGACGAGGGCGGTGATCGATCCCTTGAACATGGCCGTTTTCCCAAAAGAAGAGGTGACTTGAAGAAAGCGTGCGACATTACAGCCAAGCTCAGTCCGGTACAAGAGTCGGGGCGCTTTCCCCCATGCGGGTGGTTAATGATACCTTTACCGGGTCCGATAACCCGTTTTCGCGGCGCGTGCGGCTTGCTTCGGGTTCGCCGCCTTCCCTAGAATACGCACGCCCGCTCCGGTGGGTTGTCGCCCGTTTCCCTTTCTCGCACCGAGGGGCCCCGTTGAAGGTCTCAGCTCCCGCCTTGCTTGTCGCTGCCGCGCTGATCGCCGGTATCGCCCCCGCCGCCTGCGCCGACGTTCCGGCGGCCGAGCACAAGCTGCACCAGCAGGTGTTCTCGGCGCTGCACCGCGACCGCTACGACGAGGCCGAGCGTCTGGCCATGCAGTCCAAGAACCGGCTGTTGGCCAAGCTGGTGCGCTGGAGCACCTACACCCTCGCCGCGCTCGGGCGCCAGCTTCGAGGAAATCACCTCGTTCATGGAAAGCTCGGCCGACTGGCCGCTGATGAGCCAGTTGCAGCGCCGCGCCGAGGAGGCCATCACCGCCGCCACCCCCAGCGACCGCATCCTGGCCTGGTTCAAGAATCACGAGCCGGTGACCGTGGACGGCGGCATGGCCTATGCCCGCGCCCTGCTGGCCGCCGGCCAGGAGGAGCGGGCGGTCAAGGTGGTCCGCTCGTCCTGGGTGGAGGGCGGCTTCGGCATCATGCAGGAGCGCCAGTTCCTGACCCTGTTCGGCGATTACCTGCGTTCCGAGGACCATTGGAAGCGGCTGGACCGGCTGCTGTGGGACAAACAGGATGGCCCGGCCGGCCGCATGCTGCTCAAGGTGCCGGCTGGCCAGCGGGCGCTGGCCCAGGCGCGGCTGGCCCTGCAGGACGGCAAGTCCAACCCCGAGCCGTTGCTGGCCCAGGTGCCCAAGGAACTGCGCGACGATCCCGGCCTGATCTACGACCGGGTGCGCTGGCGCCGGCAGAAGGACATGGACGAGGACGCCCTCGACCTGCTGTCCCATCCCGCCCGCAACAAGGTCCGTCCCGATCTGTGGTGGCAGGAGCGCGGCATCCTGGCCCGGCGCGCTCTGCAGAAGGGCCTGATCTCGCGCGCCTACCAGGTGGCCGCCGATCATGCCCTGGACCCCAAGTCCAACCAGTATGCCGACGCCGAGTTCCTGGCCGGCTGGGTGGCGCTGCGCTTCCTCGACGACCGCGACACCGCCACGGCCCACTTCCAGCGCATGTGGGACAACGTGACCACGCCGCTCAGCCGGTCGCGCGCCGCCTATTGGGCGGGCCGCACCGCCGAGACGCTGAAGGATTCCGAAGCGGCGCGCCGGTGGTACGCCCAGGGCGCCCGCTATCCCACCGCCTTCTACGGCCAGTTGTCGTCGTCGCGCCTGGACGACCACCATTGGCCGCTGCCATCCGATCCGCAGCCCACGGCCGAGGACGTCAAGCGTTTCGAGAGCCGCGAACTGGTGCGTGTCATCCGCATCCTGCTGGATTCGGGCGAGACCGAGAACCTGCGTGCCTTCTTCATCCGGCTGCAGGACGTGGCGCAGAGCCCCGGCGAGCGTGCCCTGGTGGGCAAGCTGGCGCTGGAGGGCGGACGCGACGACCTGGCCGTCACCATTGCCCGCCGCGCCGACCGCGACAGTATCTTCCTGGTGGGGGCCGGCTGGCCGGTGCCGCCACTGGCGGCGGAGGAGGGGCCGGAAAAGGCCCTGGTGCTGGCGCTGATCCGCCAGGAAAGCGGCTTCATCACCGACGCCCAGTCGCCGGTGGGCGCGCGCGGCCTCATGCAGCTGATGCCGGCCACGGCGGAGAAGCTGGCCAAGGCGCTGAAGGTCAAGTTCAACCCCGGCAAGCTGGACGACCCCGATTTCAACGTTCGCCTGGGCCGCGCCTACCTGACCGACCTGCTGGACGATTTCGAGGGCTCGTACATCCTGACCCTGGTGGGCTACAACGCCGGCCCGGCCCGTGCGCGGCGCTGGATCAAGGAATACGGCGATCCGCGCGATCCCAGTGTGGACGTCATCGACTGGATCGAGATGATCCCGTTCACCGAGACCCGCAACTACGTGCAGCGGGTGATGGAAAGCGTCTCCATCTACCGCCGCAAGCTGGGCAAGGTCACCGGCACCTCGTTCGAGCAGGACCTCAAGCGCTGGGCGCGCCGTCCACCGCCGGAGACGGTGGCGCAGTAAGGGGAGGGGCTCACCCTTCCGTGGCGAGGACGCGGAGCAGATCCTTGGCCAGATAGATCGGGTTGCCGCCCATGCTGGTATTGCACAGGGTGACCACCGTCACCGGGCGGCCGTGGAAGTCGGGCAGGTGCATGGCCCAGGAAGTGGCGCCGGGACCGCCGCCGCCGTGGCCGAACAGGCCGCCATGGCCCCATTCGGGGTCGATCATCAGGCCCAGGCCATAACTGGGCCGGCGGAAGAACGGTCCGGCATCCCGGCCGATGGGAACGGGTGTCGCCATGGCCGTCAACTGGGCCGGATCGAGGACCTCGCCGCCCATCAGGCCCGCGTAGAAGCGGGCGGTTTCCATGGCGGTCGAGGCGATCAATCCGGTAAGGCACCACCCGGGATGGTAGACGGGCATGACGTCCATCATGCGCTCGTCCTCGTCCAGTTCGCGGGTGTAGCCGGGCGTCAGCCGGCCGTCGTCCACCCCTTCGGCCACGTAGGTCTCATGCAGCTTCAGCGGCCGCAGGATGCCCTCGGCGATGGTGGCCGCCAGACTGGTGCCGGACAGGCGTTCCAGCAGCCGGGCCAGCAGCATGTAGCCGGTGTTCGAATAGTGCCAGCCCTCGCCGGAAGGGAAATCCAGCGGGCCGCGGCAGCAGCGCTCCATGACCTCTTCCACCGGCCACGGCTGTCCCGGCCGCCGGCGCGTGGCCGGTGCGTAGTCGGGCGAATCGGTGTAGCTGGGCACGCCCGCCGTGTGGTTCAGCAAGCGGCGGATGGTCACGCCCTCGGGCAAGGCGGTCTCCGGCCAATAGGCCGACAAGGCGCAGTCGAGTTCGATGCCGAACTGGAGCAGCCGGGCCGCCACGAAGGTCTTGGTGATGCTGTAGACATAGAAACGCGCGCCGTCGGACATGGGAGTGTCGCTGCCCATTTCGCGCCATCCGGCGGCGCCCGTCCATGTGCCGTGCCGCCCATCGATGAGGGCGGCGTTGACGCCCAGGCACGGCATGGCGCGGTGCGTTTCAGCTAATTGCCGCTCCAGGGCGGCCTGCAGGCGGCTTTCCATGAGGTTCCCCGTTGCCGATATGGCCGCCAACTTGGATGAAAAGTCCGAAATCTTCTAGGCACAGGCGGCGGGGAGGCGTATTTTCCTGTCCTCCGTTTCACCACAACCCGTGAAGGTTTTGCCGTCATGCCGGAATACCGTTCCCGTACCTCCACCCACGGCCGCAACATGGCGGGCGCGCGCGGCCTGTGGCGCGCCACGGGCATGAAGGACGAGGATTTCGGCAAGCCCATCATCGCCATCGCCAATTCCTTCACCCAGTTCGTGCCCGGCCACGTGCACCTGAAGGACCTGGGCCAGATGGTGGCGCGCGAGATCGAAAAGGCGGGCGCCGTCGCCAAGGAATTCAACACCATCGCCATCGATGACGGCATCGCCATGGGCCATGCCGGCATGCTGTACTCGCTGCCGTCGCGCGACCTGATCGCCGATTCGGTCGAGTACATGGTCAACGCCCACACCGCCGACGCACTGATCTGCATCTCCAACTGCGACAAGATCACCCCCGGCATGCTGATGGCGAGCCTGCGCCTCAACATCCCGACCATCTTCGTCTCGGGCGGCCCCATGGAGGCCGGCAAGGTCACCTTCAACGGCGAGACCCACGCGGTCGACCTGATCGACGCCATGATCAAGGGGGCCGACAAGGACGTGTCGGACGAGGAGGCCGCCGAATACGAGCGCTCCAGCTGCCCCACCTGCGGCTCGTGCTCGGGCATGTTCACCGCCAATTCCATGAACTGCCTGACCGAGGCGCTGGGCCTGAGCCTGCCCGGCAACGGCACCGTGGTCGCCACCCATGCCGACCGCCGCGAGCTGTTCCTGGAGGCCGGCCGCCGCATCGTCGAGATCACCCGCCGCTATTATGAAAAGGGTGACGAAAGCGTGCTGCCGCGCTCCATCGCCAGCCTCCAGGCGTTCGAGAACGCCATGACGCTGGACATCGCCATGGGCGGCTCCACCAACACCGTGCTGCACCTGCTGGCCGCCGCCCAGGAGGCAGGCGTCGGCTTCACCATGGCCGACATCGACCGCTTGTCCCGTCGCGTGCCCTGCCTGTGCAAGGTGGCGCCCAACATCGCCGACGTGCATATCGAGGACGTGCACCGCGCCGGCGGCATCATGGCCATCCTGGGTCAGCTGGACCGCGCCGGCCTGCTGCATTCCGCCTGCTCCACCGTCCATGCGCCCAGCCTGGGCGACGCGCTGAACGCCTGGGACATCAGCCGCACCGGTGACGCCAAGGTGCAGGAATTCTACAAGGCCGCCCCCGGCGGCGTGCGCACCACCGAAGCCTTCTCGCAGGCCAGCCGCTGGAAGCAGCTGGACGGCGACCGTGCCAAGGGCGTGATCCGCTCGGCCGAGCACGCCTTCTCCAAGGACGGCGGCCTGGCGGTGCTCTACGGCAACATCGCGCTGGACGGCTGTATCGTGAAGACCGCCGGCGTGGATGCCGAGAACCTGACCTTCACCGGCCCGGCGGTGATCTGCGAAAGCCAGGAAGAGGCGGTGGCCAAGATCCTCGGCGGCATGGTCAAGGAAGGCGACGTGGTCATCGTTCGCTACGAGGGCCCCAAAGGCGGCCCCGGCATGCAGGAGATGCTCTATCCCACCAGCTATCTGAAGAGCATGGGCCTGGGCAAGAAATGCGCCCTGATCACCGATGGCCGCTTCTCCGGCGGCACCTCGGGCCTGTCCATCGGCCATGCCTCGCCGGAAGCGGCCGAGGGCGGCGCCATCGGCCTGGTGGAGCCGGGCGACACCATCGTCATCGACATCCCCAACCGCGTCATCCGGGTCGACGTCTCCGACGACGAACTCTCCAAGCGCCGTGCCGCCATGGAGGCCAAGGGCGCCAGGGCGTGGAAGCCGGTGGACCGCGACCGGCAGGTTAGCCAGGCCCTGCGCGCCTACGCCGCCATGACTACCAGCGCCGCCCGCGGCGCGGTGCGCGACGTTTCGCAACTGGACCGTTAAGGGAGCCTGAGGGGGCGGGGAGCATGGCGACCATCACCTGGAGCGAGATGATGAGCGTCGGCGTCCCCGCCCTGGACGCCGACCACAAGACCCTGATCGGGCTCATCAACAACCTCCACCGCTCGGTCGGCGACGAGGAGGAGTACGCCACGCTGGGCAGCGTGCTCCAGGCGCTGGAGGAATACGCCGACCATCACTTCGCCCGCGAGGAGCGGGTGATGGCCGCCTGCCGCTATCCCTCGGCCGAGACCCATGCCCGCATGCACCGGCGGCTGACCCAGCAGGTGCGCGACCTGCGCGCCGCCTACGATGCCGATCGCACGGCGGTGCGGGCCAAGCAGTGCCTCGATTTTCTGCATAAATGGCTGATCGAGCATATCTGCTCGACCGACATGGATTACCGCGCCTGGGTGATCGGTCACGCCGACGCGGCCAGCGCCGCCGGCACCGCCGCCCTGAGCGACCAGCGCTCCAGCGCCAACCTGGATTGGAAGACGCTGAAGGTGCTGGTGGTGGACGACAACCAGAATTTCTGCCAGGTCATGCGCACCATCCTGGAGGGCGTCGGCGTCGGCGACATCCGCGTCGCCGCCGATCTGGCCGCCGCCCGGGCGGCGCTGCAGGGCAAGAGCGTCGACGTGGTGATCACCGACTGGCACGTGGGCCGCGAGAGCGGGCTGGAACTGGTGGCCTGGCTGCGCCGGCAGGCGGACCTGGCCCATCTTCCGGTGCTCATGCTGTCGGGCCACGAGCGGGTGGCCAATCGCGACGTTGCGCTGAACGCCGGCGCCGACGATTTCATGGAGAAGCCCATTTCGGCGCGCGGCCTGCTGATCTGCCTGGCCCGGCTGATGCGCAAGGGGAGGGAGGCATGAGCGCCCTGCTGAACCCGTCCGGCCGCCTGCCCGAGGCGGTGCATCCGTTGCCCGACCTGCTGGAGCTGACGCCCGAAGGGGTGCTGGCCGCCTTCCGCGACAGCCAGCGGGCCGATTTCACCCGCGTGGTGGCCGAGGTGGAGCGGCCGGGCTCGGCGCTTCACGGCCTGTTCGAGCGGTTGCGCCGCCGGGTGCCGGAAACCAATCCGTTCCACCGCACCGCCCTGTTCCGGCCGGGCGCGCTGGAGGCGCTGTTCCTCGACCTGCACGACCACGTAATGAGCCATCCGGTCTGGCGCCATCCCTTCTTCGTGCGGGTGTTCGAGGGCCGCATGACGGTGCCGCAGGCGCTGTGCTTCGCCACCGCCTATTTCAACCAGATCAAGAATACCCGTCAATGCGTGGCGCTGGCGGTCGGGCGCTTCCACGGCCTGATGGCGCTGCCCTACGGGCCGCTCAACGAGGCGGTGTCCGAGATCACCCAGATCGCTCTGGCGCAGTTGGTGGCCGACGAGTACGGCGTCGGTGCCCATGCGGTGGAGGACTATCCCGAACTGGGGCATCTGCTGCTGGCCCGCACCCACATCGCCATGTACCGGCAATTGTTCGACGGCCTGGGCGTGGCGCCCGAGGAGCAGGACGTGCCCATGCTGTGGGGCGTGGCCGACAACGCCCTGACCCAGCGGCTGGTGGCCGGCGATCCCTGCTTTACCGCCCTGGAGGCGTTGGCCTCGGTAGGATTGGGCATGGAATGGGGGTGCCGGAATTCTTCTCGCTGCTGCTGGGCGGGTTGATCCGCCTGTCCGAGCGCGAAGGCCTGAAGCTGACGCCCCACGACCTGGAAGTGTTCATCGCCCATGTGCGCTACGACGTGCTGCACGCGGTGTCGGTGATGCTGGTGACCAGCCTGCACATGACCGGCGAGGGTGACTTGGCGGCGGTGAAGAACGCCTGCAATACCCTGATGACGGCACGCTTCGCCATGATGACCGACATGTACCTGGCCGTCTTTGGCGAGCCCTGCGCCAATCTGGCTGAGACCGGCCTGGAACCGTGCTACCGCCTGACCGACAACCGCATCGCCGAGGCGTTGCGCCGGGCGAGGGCAGGGGTTTCCGCGGAGCGGGTGGTGCGGGGCGAGGAATATCGCACCCGCACCGACGTGCCGTTCGTGTTTCTATAACTCGCCGCTTTTTTTCACCACCAAGGGCACCAAGGACACCAAGAGGGCGTCGCAAGAGGCAACGGTTCGCCCCACAACAGCCGTCTTGGTGTCCTTGGTGCCCTTGGTGGTGAAATCAAGCCCGTGTTCCCAAGGACATGCCCAGCCGTCAGCCCTTGCTGGCCGCCGCACACCATCGCTTCTCCGGAGTGACGCCCCTGAGGGGGCCTCATACCGTTCGCCCTATGAAATGACCTGCTGCAACCAGGGAAACTCCGTGAGGGAACGGAGGGTGTCGCGGTTGCTGGTAAGGGCGTTCCAGGCGGTACAGCAGGCATCGGCGATGGCCTCGTAATCATCAAGGAGGCGGTGCGACAGGTAGCGTTCGCGCAGATGCAGCCATACCCGCTCGACGGGGTTCAACTCCGGCGAATAGGGCGGCAGCGGCACGAGCGTTATGTTGTCGGGGATGCGCAGCGCGTTGGCTCCGTGCCATCCGGCCTGGTCGAGGACGAGCACCGCGTGGACGTCCGTCGGCAGACTGGCGCTGAAGCCCTCCAGGAAAATGGACATGGCTTCGGTGGAGACTGTCGGCATCACCAAGGTGAAGTCGTCGCCGGTGGCTGGACGGACGGCAGCGTAGATGTAGGCCCAGGTAAAGCGGCGGTCGCACAGGCCGGGCGGGCGCTGGCCGCGCTCGTACCAGCGGTGGGTGACGCGGCCCTTGTTGCCGAAGCGGGCCTCGTCCTGGAACCACAGTTGCAGCCGCTTGCCGGGGTGGGCCAGCTTCGCCTCCCGCAGCGCCCGCTTCAGGCCCCCTTTTTGAACCGCTCCTGGGCGATCCGGTCGGTCTTGGGATGAACCGGCCGCGCCTTTTGACGCGACAGCCCCAGGCGCTTCAGCAATCGTCCCATCGGTGGCTCAGCGTAACGCACGCCGAAGCGCTCCTCGACCAGGCGGCAAATGTCGGCGACGGTGTAGCGGGAAATGCCATCCTTCTCGGGGTCGGGACCACGCAGCACCAACGCTTTCAGCGCCGCCTGCTGGCCCTCGGTCAGAAAGCACTTTCGGCCCGGCTTGGGTCTGTCGTACAGCCCGGCCACGCCTTCGGCGTTGTAGCGGACCACGGCATCCCGCAACGCTTGGCGATCCATACCCACCACCCGCGCTGCCTCGGCCCGCGACATCCCCTCCAGCGCGTTGGCGATCGCCAGCATCCGCATCGCTGTCCGGCGATTGCCCTCCTTGCGTGCCAACTGCCGCAAATCACCGGCCGACAGGTCTTCCCTGATCTTGAGCGCATTCCACATCGGCTCCCCCATATCTGTGGAGCCACAGTGAATCATGCCTGCTCCCTCAGGGGAATCCCCCGCGAGTCTCCTTCAAAGGTGGCCGGTATCACTTCTCGGCGAAGGCCTTTTCGATGACATAGTGGCCGGGACCGGCGTTGTTGCCTTGCTCGAAGCCGTTCTCGTTCAGCCAGGCGGCCAGTTCGTTCATCATGTTGGGGTTGCCGCAGATCATCACCCGGTCCTCGGCTGCATTGATCACCGGGTTGCCCAGGTCCTCGAACAGCTTGCCCGACCTGGCCAGATCGGTGATGCGGCCCTGGTGGACATAGGGTTCGCGGGTCACGGTCGGGTAATAGACCAGCTTGTGGCGGGCTTCCTCGCCGAAGAACTCGTTCTGCGGCAGATGATGCTGGATGAACTCGCCATAGACCAGATCGGAGACGCGGCGCACGCCGTGCACCAGCACCACCTGGTCGAAGCGGTCGTATACTGCCGGGTCCTTGATGATGGACAGAAACGGCGCCAAGCCGGTGCCGGTGGCCAGCAGGTACAGCCGCTTGCCCGGCAGCAGGTTGTCCAGGATCAGCGTGCCGGTGGTCTTCTTGTTGACCAGGATGGTGTCGCCCGGCTTGACGTGCTGCAGGCGCGAGGTCAGCGGGCCATCGGGCACCTTGATGGATAGGAATTCCAGATGATCCTCGTAGGAGGCGCTGGCCATGGAATAGGCCCGCATCAGCGGCCGGCCGTCCACCATCAGGCCGATCATGGCGAACTGGCCGCTTTCAAAGCGGAAGCCGGGATCGCGGGTCAGCTTCAGGGTGAACAGGGAGTCCGTCCAATGATGAACGTCAAGGACCGTCTTCTCGAGGATGTTGGATGACATGCTCATGGCTCGGTGGCTAGGACAAGTGTGCGCCGCAACACGGTCGCAGAAATGTCATACCTATTCTAACTCTCAATAACAAGAAAAACTTTGTACATAGCTGACATACAACACTTATTGTTGTGTGTTTACTGCAACTCGACCCAGATGGGCGTGTGGTCCGACGCCTTGTCGCGGCCGCGCGGCGCCTTGTCGATGTCGCAGGTGACCAGCCGGTCGGCGGCCTGGGGCGAGAGCAGCAGGTGGTCGATGCGCAGACCGTTGTCGCGCTGCCAGGCCCCGGCCTGATAGTCCCAGAAAGTGTAGCGCCCTGCTTCGGAATGTAGGGCGCGGAAAGCCTCGGTCAACCCCAGGTGACAGAGCTGCCGGAACAGCGCCCGGCTTTCCGGCCGGCACAGGGCGTCGTCCTGCCAGTTGGCGGGATCGTAGACGTCGTCGTCGGTGGGGCAGACGTTGTAGTCGCCGGCCAGCACGAAGGGCTGTTCGGTGGCCAGCAGGTTGTGGGCGTGGGCCACCAGGCGTCGCATCCAGCGCAGCTTGTAGTCGAATTTCTCGCCCGGCGCCGGATTGCCGTTGGGCAGGTAGAGGGAGGCGACCCGCAACCCCGCCACCGTGGCCTCAATGTAGCGGGCCTGTTCGTCGCCTTCCGGTTCGCCTTCGGGCAGGCCGCGCACCACGTCGGTGATGGGATGCTTGGACAGGATGGCGACGCCGTTATAGCTTTTCTGGCCGTGCACCGCCGCGCGGTAGCCGGCGGCCTCGATCTCCAGCGCCGGAAAAGCGTCGTCCTGGCATTTGATCTCTTGCAGCAGCACCACGTCGGGACCGGCCTCGCGCAGCCAGTCCAGCACGTTGGGCAGGCGGGCGCGGATGGAATTGACGTTGAAGGTGGCGATGCGGACCATGATGCCTCGGGGGGCTGGGGGAGCGGAACGATGGTTATAGCGTCAATGGCCGCGCTTCGTCAGGGCGTGATCGCGCTGGCCATCCTCCTGGCCATGTGCGCCGCCGCCGGAGCGCAATCCTGTCCGCCGTCCGAACGGGCGCCCGAGGTGCGCATCGCTGCCGAGCTGCCGCCGCCGTCCTATCGCAACAGCCTGACCCGGCCGCGCATCGGCGCGCTCAGCGGCGACGGCCACATGTCGTCCGATCGCACCCATGCCGGCCTGACCCAGACCCGGACCGATTTCTCGGTACGGCCCACCCTGTCGTTCCAGCGTCTGTCCGGCGGCCGCGTCTGCGCCTCGCTGAAGTCGCTCGAGGCATCGTGGCGCATGGTGACGTTCCAGGTGGACGTGGCGGCAGAATACCGCCCCGGCACGTGCCAGCACACCGAGGTGCTGCGCCACGAGAACCAGCACGTGGCCATCGCCCAGCGCGCCTTCACGCTGGCGGAACGCAGCCTGAGGGCGGATTTGCAGGAACTGGCGCGTCGCACCCAGCCCTTCGTCATTCGCGGCACGCCTGCCCAGGCGGCGGACGAGATGGCGCGGCGCTTCATGGCGGCGGGGCGGCCGGCGCTGGAACGCTACCAGCGCGATACCGAGCGCGAGAACCGGGCCATCGATACGCCGGAAGGCTACCGTGCGGTCACCGCCCGTTGCCAGAACTGGTAGGGCGGGCAAGGAAAGAGGGCGGGCAGGGCCTGCCCGCCGCTCGGAAACGCTAGACCGAGAAGCTGCTGCCGCAGCCGCAGGTCGAGGTGGCGTTGGGATTGCTGAACTGGAACGAGGCGCCCATCAGGTCCTCGACGAAATCCACCACCGTGCCGGACAGCAGGTCCAGCGAGGTCTGGTCCACCACTACCTTGACGCCGTGCTGCTCGCCGACGACGTCGTCCTCGTTGACCTGGTCGTCCAGGGTGATGCCGTATTGGAAGCCCGAGCAGCCGCCGCCCGACACGCTGATGCGCAGCATGAGGTCGGGCTTGCCTTCCATCTTCATCAGGGTCTGCACGCGCTGCGCCGCGCTGGGGGTGATGGCGACGCGGGTGTCGGGGGCAAGTGCCGTTTCGGCCATGGGAACTCCAATCAATGGCGGGACGATGGCGGATTTGTTGGAAGGATACCAAACTCCGCCCCGCCGGGGGAAGACAAGTCAGCCTTCTTGCCGCTTATGCGGAATAAGTTGGGGTGAAGATGGTATTTCGCCAGGACGCCATCGTGCGATCGTGTCATGACGTGCGTGAACCGGGGTGCGTGGTTGCGTTCCCGGCCTACCGCTTGTAGTGTCCGCACCATGACCGCGACCCCGCTTGCCCGCTCCGCCGTCCTTGCGCCCTATGCCTGCCGGCCCGAGGAATCGCGCGGGCGGCTGTACCCGGAGCCCGAAAGCCAGACGCGCACGCCGTTCCAGCGTGACCGCGACCGCATCATCCATTCCGCCGCCTTCCGCCGCCTGCAGTACAAGACGCAGGTGTTCGTCTATCATGAGGGCGACAATTTCCGCACCCGGCTGACCCATTCGCTGGAGGTGTCGCAGATCGCCCGCTCGGTCGCCCGCGTGCTGGGCCTGGACGAGGACATGGCGGAATCCCTGGCCCTGGCCCACGATCTGGGCCACACCCCGTTCGGCCATGCCGGCGAGGACGCCCTGCAGGACGTGCTGGCCGATTTCGGCGGCTTCGACCACAACGCCCAGTCGCTGCGGGTGGTGACCAAGCTGGAGCGCCGCTACGTCGCCTTCGACGGCCTCAACCTGACCTGGGAGACGCTGGAGGGACTGGTCAAGCACAACGGCCCGCTGAGCGGGCCGCTGGCGGTCAAGACAGAGCCGCTGCCGGGTGCCATCACCGAATACGTGGCCCGCCACGATCTGGAACTGGACACCTTCGCCAGCGCCGAGGCCCAGGTGGCCGCCCTGGCCGACGACGTGGCCTACAACAACCACGACATCGAGGACGGCCTGCGCGCCGGCCTGTTCCGCATCGAGGACCTGAAGGACGTGCCGCTGGTCGGTCCGGTGCTGCACGACGTGGCGCGCGAGCACCCCGGCATCGACCGCAGCATCCAGATCCACGAGACTGTGCGCCGCATGATCGGCATGATGATCGTCGACATGATCGAGGAGACCCGGCGCCGCCTGGACGAGTTCAAGCCCGGAAGCGCCGGCGATGTGCGCCGCCTGGGCCTGCCCCTGGTGGCCTTCTCCGAGGGGATGAAGGCCAACGACCGGGCGCTCAAGGAATTCCTGTTCCCCAACATGTACCGCCATTTCCTGGTCAACCGCATGACCTCGAAGGCGCGGCGCGTGGTCAAGGACCTGTTCACCCTGCTGCACGCCGAGCCCGGTTGCCTGCCGCCCGAATGGCGGCGGCTGACCGACGGCGTCGGCACTTCCAAGACCGCCCGCGTGGTGGCTGACTACATCGCCGGCATGACCGACCGCTTTGCGTTGGACGAGCATCGCCGGCTTTTCGACATGCAAGAGAAACCATGAATCTTTTCAAGTACTTCAAGGACGATATTAACGCCGCGCTGGACCGCCTTGCCGCCGCCGGTACCCTGCCCCGGGGCCTGGACACCTCGAAGGTGACCGCCGAGCCGCCGCGCGAGGAGAGCCACGGCGACGTGGCCACCAACGCCGCCATGGTGCTGGCCAAGGCCGCCGCCATGAAGCCGCGCGACATCGCCGAGGCGCTGGCCGCCGAACTGCGCAAGCATCCGTCCGTGACCGCCGTCGAAGTGGCGGGGCCCGGCTTCATCAACCTGCGCTTGGCGGAGTCGTTCTGGTTCGAGCGCCTGTCCGAGGTGCTGGCCGCCGGCACCGCCTATGGCGACGGCGAGGCCAAGGGCCATCCGGTCAACGTGGAATACGTCTCGGCCAATCCCACCGGCCCCATGCATATCGGCCACGCCCGTGGCGCCGTGGTGGGCGACGCCCTGGCCTCGCTGCTGGCCAAGGCCGGCTTCGACGTCACCCGCGAATACTACATCAACGACGCCGGCGCCCAGGTGGACGTGCTGGCCCGCTCGGCCCACATCCGCTACCGCGAGGCCCTGGGCGAGGCGGTGGGCGAGATTCCCGAGGGCCTGTATCCGGGCGAATACCTGAAGCCGGTGGGCGAGGCCCTGGCGCGCGAGCACGGCGCCAAGTTCAAGGACGCCCCGGAGGCCGAATGGCTGGCGCCGTTCCGTCAATACGCAGTTGACGCCATGATGGGCATGATCCGCGAGGATCTGGCGGCGTTGGGCGTCAAGCACGACGTCTTCACCTCGGAGCGCGGCTTGGTCGAGGCCGGCAAGGTGGATGCCGCGCTGAAGTTCCTGGAGGAGCGCGACGAGGTCTATACCGGCGTGCTGGAGCCGCCCAAGGGCAAGACTCCAGACGATTGGGAGCCGCGCCCGCAGGTGCTGTTCCGCGCCACCCGCTTCGGCGACGACGTGGACCGTCCGCTGAAGAAGTCGGACGGCTCGTTCACCTATTTCGCCTCGGACATCGCCTACCACCAGGACAAGTTCCTGCGCGGTTTCCCCGACATGATCGACATCTGGGGCGCCGACCACGGCGGCTACGTCAAGCGCATGCAGGCGGCGGTCAAGGCCATCAGCGAGGGCGGCGGGGCGCTGGACGTCAAGCTGTGCCAGATGGTCAACCTGCTCAAGGGCGGCCAGCCCTACAAGATGAGCAAGCGCGCCGGCACCTTCGTCACCCTGCGCGACCTGGTGGAAGCGGTGGGCAAGGACGTGGTCCGCTTCATCATGCTGACCCGCAAGAACGACGCCCAGCTGGATTTCGACCTGGACCAGGTGCTGGAGGAATCGCGCGACAACCCGGTCTATTACGTCCAGTACGCTCATGCCCGCTGCCACTCGGTCATGCGCCACGCGGTCAACATGTGGCCGGACGTCGATATCACCGGTAGCGGTCTGTCCACCGGCCCGCTGCACCGCTTGACCGACCCGGCCGAGTTGAGTTTGATCAAGCTGCTGGCCGGTTGGCCGCGTCTGGTGGAAAGCGCCGCCGAGGCCCACGAGCCCCATCGCGTCGCCTTCTATCTGTACGACGTCGCCGGCGGGTTCAACGCGCTGTGGAACAAGGGCAAGGACGACACCCAACTGCGCTTCCTGCTGGAGAGCGACCGCGAGCTGTCCGTCGCTCGCCTCGGTCTGGTCCGCGCGGTGGCCCAGGTGATCGCCTCGGGCTTGGCTGTGTTCGGCGTCGAGCCGGTGGAGGAGATGCGCTGAGATGGCCATGAGCCCCCGTGACGACTATGACCGCGACATCCTCGACATCATCCCCGAGCGGTTCGATGCCGACGCGGATTCCAAGCAGGCGCGCGCCGGCCATCGGCTTCGCTCGTACTTGACCTTGGGCGTCGCGGTGGTGGCGGTCGGCGCCATCGTCGCCACGGGGCTGCATTTCATGGGCGGCAAGCAGGCCGGCGGGCCCGGCATTCCGGTGATCAAGGCCGACGAGCGGCCCATCAAGATCCGTCCCGACGACCGTGGCGGCATGCAGGTACCCAACCAGGACAAGCTGGTCTACGAGCGCATGGAGCAGGGCGAGGGCGACGCCAAGGTGGAACGGCTGCTGCCGCCGCCCGAGCAGCCCCAGGTGCCGGTGAAGGGCGCCGCCACCGCCGAGCAGGCCGCCAAGCCGGCGGGCACCGAGGTGCTGCGCCCGGGCCAGCCCGCCGCGCCCCAGCGCCCCGCCGTGGAAGCCAAGGCTCCGGAGGCTAAAGCGCCACTGGCGGCCGAGCCGGTGGCCCAGGCCCCGGTTCCGCTCCAGCCGGCTCCCGCCGCGCCGGCGCCCCAGGCCCAGCCGCAGCCGGCCGCCCCCGCCGGCGGTTATGTGCCGACCCAGGCCCGCGGCCAGGCGGCACCGGCGACCGCGCCGGCCGCTCCTGTTGCCGCCGTGCCGCCGCCCAAGGTGACGGCGGCACCGGTTCCCGCTCCCGCCGCCGCTCCGGTGCCCGCCGCCGCGCCGCCGGTGGCCGCCCCCAAGGCGCCGCCGTCGGGCGACTGGCTGATCCAGCTGGGCGCCTTGCGCACCGCGCCCGATGCCGACAAGGAATGGGGCCGCATCCAGCGCGCCAACCACGACCTGCTGGGGGCGCTGAAACCCGACGTGGTGCGGGTGGAACTGGGCGAGAAGGGGACCTTCTGGCGCCTGCGCGCCGGGCCGCTGTCCGAGCAGGCGGCCAAACAATTGTGCAACGAGCTGAAGGCTCGCAACCAGGGATGCATCATTGCCCGCAAATAATGTTCCGCCGGCCGCCGCCATCCTGGGCTGTTCCGGCCTGACCCTGACGGACGAGGAAAGGCGTTTCTTCCAGGCAGTCAATCCGCTGGGTTTCATCCTGTTCGCCCGCAACGTGGACAATCCCGCACAGGTGCGGGCGCTGGTGAGTTCCCTGCGTGACTCCGTCGGCCGCGCCGACGCCCCGGTGCTGATCGACCAGGAGGGCGGGCGCGTCCAGCGCCTGAAGCCGCCCCATTGGCGCAAGGCGCCGGCGGGCGAGCCTTTCGCCCGGCTGGCCGGCCGCGACCTGGATGCGGCTTGCGAGGCGTTGCGCCTGAATTACCGCCTGATCGGCCGGGAGCTGGCCGAACTGGGCGTCGACGTGGATTGCGCCCCGGTGCTGGATGTGCCGGTTGCCGGCGCCCACGACGTCATCGGCGACCGTGCCTTCGGCCATACCCCCCACATGGTCGCCACCCTGGGCCGCGCCGTGGTGGACGGCCTGCTGGACGAGGGCGTGCTGCCGGTGATCAAGCACGTTCCCGGCCATGGCCGCTCCATGGTGGACAGCCATCTCGACCTGCCGGTGGTGGAGGCGACCCGCCAGGAGCCTGGAGGAACAGGACTTCCCGCCGTTCCGCGCCCTGGCCGACGCCCCCTGGGCCATGACCGCCCACGTGGTCTACAAGGCCATCGACGCGGCGGCGCCGGCCACCACCTCGGTCCGCGTCATCGATGAGATCATTCGTGGAATCATCGGGTTCCGAGGCGTTCTTATTTCCGACGACCTGTCCATGAAGGCGCTGGGCGGGCGCTTCGAGGACCGCACCAAGGCGTCGCTGGACGCCGGCTGCGATCTGGTGCTGCATTGCAACGGCGACATGGCCGAGATGCAGGCGGTGGCCGCGGCCCTACGGCCGCTGACCGAGGCGGCGCAGGAGCGCCTGGCGGTGGCCGCGCGGCAGAAGCGCAAGCCGCAGGCACTGGATGTGGCCGCTGCCGTCAACCGTATTGACGGGATGCTGGCATGATCGACCTGGGCGGCCTGCTGCAGCAGATTTCGGTGATGGCGTTGCCGCTCATCTTCGCCATCACCCTGCACGAGGCCGCCCACGGCTACGTCGCCTGGGCACTGGGCGACGACACCGCCAAGCGGCTGGGGCGCATCTCGCTCAACCCCATCCGCCACATCGACCCGTTCGGCACCATCATCCTGCCGGCCATGCTGATGGTGATGGGTTCGTTCCTGTTCGGCTGGGCCAAGCCGGTGCCGGTGAATTTCAGCAAGCTCAAGCCGTCGCGCATGGGCATGGTGCTGGTGGCCGCCGCCGGGCCGGGCGCCAACATCCTGATGGCGACCCTGGCCATCGTGCTGATCCGCTACGTGGGGGCGCTGCCGGCGCAGGGCGTGGATTGGGCGCGGCTGAACCTGGCCAATGCCGTCTACCTCAACCTGCTGCTGGCGGTGTTCAACATGCTGCCCATCCCGCCGCTGGACGGCGGCCGGGTGGCGGTGGGGCTGCTGCCGCGCCCGCTGGGCCACCGGCTGGCGCGGGTGGAGAATTACGGCGTGCTGGTGCTGCTGGGCGCCCTGGTGCTGCTGCCCATGCTGGGGCGTGCGCTCGGCCTGCCGCTCGACCCCTACGACGCCATCATCCAGCCGGCGGTGAACGGCCTGCTCGAACTGCTGGTCACGGCCTTCGGGGATTTCTGATGTTCCAGGAAGACGAGGAGGGGCCCGGGCGCGACGAAGGCGAGCGGCTGATGCTCGACCTCGATGGCTTTGAGGGGCCGCTGGACGTGCTGCTGGCGCTGGCGCGCGAGCAGAAGGTGGACCTGGCCCGCCTCTCCATCCTGCGCCTGGCCGACCAGTACCTGGAATTCGTCCAGCGGGTGCGCCAGCGCCATCTGGACCTGGCCGCCGAGTACTTGGTCATGGCGGCCTGGCTGGCCTACCTCAAATCCCGCCTGCTGCTGCCAGAGCCGGAACCCGAGCAGGACGGCCTGCCCAGCGCCGCCGAGATGGCCGAGGTGCTGGCCTTCCGCCTGCGCCGGCTGGAGGCCATGCAGCATGCCGGCACCGGGCTGGTCACCCGGCCGCAATTAGGACGAGACTTCTTCGCCCGTGGCGCCCCTGACGAGATGCCGGTGGTCACCCGCTCCATCTTCGACGTGCAGCTGTTCGATCTGCTCAAGGCCTATGCCGACCACGTGGTGCGTACCTCGGTGCGCACGCTGACCATCGAGGCGCCCGACCTCTATTCGGTCGAGGATGCGTTGAAACGGCTGGAGAACCTGCTGGGCCGCATGCCCGACTGGTCGGTGCTGTCGTCCTATCTGCCCCAGTTCGAGGGCGATCCGCTGAAGATGAAGTCGGCGGTGGCCTCCACCTTCATCGCCGCGCTGGAGCTGGCCAAGCAGGGGCGCCTGCAACTGCGCCAGGATGGCGGCCCCTACAGCCCCATCTACGTGAAATCCTTGGGGGTGGGGCGTGAGCGTCGAACTGGAACATCTGCGGCTGGCCGAGGCCATGCTGTTCGCCAGCGCCGAGCCGCTGGACGAGCGCACGCTGGCCGAGCGCCTGCCGGCCCATGTGGACGTGGCCGCCCTGCTGGCCGAGCCTGCAGGCGCAATACGCGCCGCGCGGCGTCAATCTGGTGCGGCGCGACGGCAAGTGGGCTTTCCGCACCGCCGCTGACCTGGCCGGCCAGCTGGTGATCGAGCAGACCCAGAACCGCCGCCTGTCGCGCGCCGCCATCGAGGTGCTGGCCATCATCGCCTACAACCAGCCCATCACCCGCGCCGAGATCGAGGAGGTGCGCGGCGTCGCGCTCAGCAAGGGCACGCTGGACCTGCTGTTCGAGGCCGGTTGGATCCGCCCCAAGGGCCGCCGCCGCACGCCGGGGCGGCCGCTGCAATGGGCTACTTCCGATGCCTTCCTCGACCATTTCGGCCTGGAAAGCCTGGAGGACTTGCCCAACCTCAAGGAATTGAAGGCCGCCGGCCTGTTGGATACCCGTCCCGCCGCCGATGCCTACGGCAACCGCGCGGTGGAGGGCGACGCCCCCGTCGACACCCTGGAGGACGATGCCGAGCCCGACATCGAACCCCTGGACGACGAGGAATTGCTCGGGCTGGCCGAATAAGCCGGCGCGATTGGATTTATCGAAGCACGGCGGTTGCGGCATTGACCCTCTTCTGCGATGATCCGCGCCCGATACCGTATTATGCACCGCAAGGGCAGGAGTAAGGCTCTATGGGTAGTTTCAGCATTTGGCACTGGCTGATCGTCCTGGTCATCGTGCTGCTGCTGTTCGGCGCCGGCAAGATCCCGAAGCTGATGGGTGACATGGCCAAGGGCGTCAAGGCCTTCAAGAAGGGCTTGAACGAGGACGACGAGGATCCGTCGGCCAAGTCGCAGCAGATCGATACCCAGCCCGCCGCCAACACGGCGGAGAAGGATACCGTCAAGCACTGACGCAGGGGCCGTTGGCGCCTGCGGGCGGCCGGGAGTTTTCGCCTTCATGTTCGACATCGGCTGGGACGAAATGGCCTTGGTGGCCGTGGTGGCGCTGATCGTCATCGGTCCCAAGGATCTTCCCGTCGTGCTGCGCCAAGTCGGCCGCTGGACCCGCAAGGCCCGCGAGCTGGCCGGCGAATTCCAGCGCGGCGTCGATGACATGGTGCGCGAAAGCGAACTGGCCGAGCTGAAGACGCAGGTGGAGAAGGCCGCTGATCCCAACGCGCTCAAGCGCGAGATCGAGAAGACCATCGACCCCACCGGTGACATCGCCCGCAGCCTGGAGCCGCCGGTGCTGCCCCCGGTGGACGAGAAGAAGCTGGCCGACGAGGCCCCAGGCCCGGTCGCCGACCCGGTATCCGAACCGTCGGAGCCCGAGCTGCCGGTGACCGCGCCGTTCGAGGCCCCGCGCAAGCCGCCGGAACCGTAAGGACGCCCAGGTGAACGCGCCTTCCAACGACAAGACCATGCCGCTGCTCGAACATCTGGTCGAGCTGCGCAGCCGGCTGCTGTGGTCGCTGCTGGCCTTCGTCGTCGCCTTCGCGGTGTGCTTCTATTTCGCCGCGAACATCTACGCCTTCCTGCTGGAGCCCTATGCCCACGTGGCCCTGGCCAAGGGCGGCATGCGCCGGCTGATCTATACCGCTCCCACCGAGGCCTTCTTCACCTATGTGAAGGTGGCGGCCTTCGCCGCCGCGGTGGTGTGCTTCCCGGTGTGGGCCGGCCAATTGTGGGCCTTCGTGGCGCCCGGCCTGTACAAGCACGAGAAGCAGGCCTTCGCGCCCTTCCTGTTTGCCACGCCCATCCTGTTCATCCTGGGGGCGGCGCTGGTCTATTACCTCGTGCTGCCCATGGTCTACACCTACCTGCTGGGCTTCGAGAACCTGCTGCCCGGCGCCGACGAGCTGCCCATCCAGCTGGAAGCCAAGGTCAGCGAATCCCTGTCGCTGGTCATGACCCTGGTCTTCGCCTTCGGCCTGGCCTTCCAGATGCCGGTGCTGCTGACCCTGCTGGCCCGCGTCGGCATCGTCACCGCCCAGGGGCTGGCGGAAAAGCGCCGCTACGCCATCGTCGGCGTGTTCATCTTCGCTGCCGTGGTCACCCCCCCGACATCGTCAGCCAGTGCTCCCTGGCCATTCCCATGGTGATCCTGTACGAGCTGTCCATCATCTCGGCCCGCATGGCCGAGAAGAAGCGGGCCGAGCGTCTGGCCGCCGAAGACGATGACGACGACGCCACCGTCGCCGACGAAACCGACTTCAATTCCTAGAGTCCCCGGCTTATAAGCCTTTCCATCCCGTTGCCCGGAAGGCCCGTCATGCACGATCTCAAGTGGATTCGCGAAAACCCCGCCGCGTTCGATGCCGGCCTCGCCCGCCGCGGGCTGGAGCCGCGCTCCGCCGAACTGGTGGCGCTGGACGCCGAGCGCCGCGCCGTGCAGACCCGCGTGCAGGAGATGCAGGCCCGCCGCAACGAGGTGTCCAAGCAGATCGGCATCCTCAAGAAGCAGGGCCAGGACGCCTCGGCGGTCATGGCCGAGGTGGCCAAGCTGAAGGACGAGGTGCCGGCGCTGGAGGCGCAGGAGCGCGAGTTGGGCGAGAAGATCGATGCCGTCCTGGCGGCGCTGCCCAACATTCCCGCCGCCGACGTGCCCGACGGCCCCGACGAGGACCATAACGTCGAGCCTGCGCAAGTGGGGCACCCCGCGCGCCTTCGACTTCGAGCCCAAGGAGCACGACGCCCTGGGCTCCGCCCTGGGCCTGATGGATTTCGACGGCGCCGCCAAGCTGTCGGGCGCCCGCTTCGTCGTGCTGAAGGGTAAGCTGGCCCGGCTGGAGCGCGCGCTCGCCCAGTTCATGCTGGACACCCAGACCGAGGAACACGGCTACACCGAGGTCAATCCGCCCACCCTGGTCAAGGACGGCGCCCTGTTCGGCACCGGCCAGCTGCCCAAGTTCGGCGAGGACCTGTTCAGGACCAATACCGGCCACTGGCTGATTCCCACCGCCGAGGTGCCGCTGACCAACCTGCTGGGCGACACCATCGTCGACGAGGCCGTGCTGCCCATCCGCATGACCGCCCTGACGCCGTGCTACCGTTCGGAAGCCGGAGCGGCGGGCAAGGACACCCGCGGCATGATCCGCCAGCACCAGTTCTGGAAGGTGGAACTGGTCTCCATTGCCCATCCCGACCAGTCGGGCGAGGAACACGAGCGCATGACCCAGTGCGCCGAGGCCATTCTGCAACGCCTGGGCCTGCCCTATCGGGTCATCGTGCTGTGCACCGGCGACATGGGCTTCTCGTCGCAGAAGACCTACGACATCGAGGTGTGGCTGCCCGGCCAGAACCGTTATCGCGAGATTTCGTCCTGTTCGAATTGCGGCGACTTCCAGGCGCGCCGCATGAAGGCCCGCTTCAAGTCGGACAAGGGCAACCGCCTGGTTCACACCCTCAACGGCTCGGGGCTGGCGGTGGGCCGCACCCTGGTGGCGGTGCTGGAGAACTACCAGCAGTCCGACGGCTCCATCGTGGTGCCCGAGGCGCTGCGCCCCTACATGGGCGGAACGGAAATCATCCGCTGATGCACCCTCCGGTCCTCGATCTGGCGAACACGCGTATTCTCGTTTCCAACGACGACGGCATCCATGCCCCCGGCATCAAGGTGCTGGAGAAGGTGGCGCGGGCGCTGTCCAAGGACGTCTGGGTGGTGGCGCCGGAAACCGAGCAATCGGCCGCCGGCCATTCGCTGACCATCCGCCGGCCGCTGCGCCTGCGCCAGGTGTCGCGGCGGCGCTATGCGGTGGACGGCACGCCCACCGACGCGGTGCTGCTGGGGATCAACCACCTGCTCAGGGACAAAAAGCCCACTCTGGTGCTGTCCGGCGTCAATCGCGGCGGCAATCTGGGCGAGGACGTCACCTATTCCGGCACGGTGGCGGCGGCCATGGAGGCCACCATCCTGGGCGTGCCCGCCATCGCCTTTTCCCAGTATTACGGCCCCGACCATCCCATCCGCTGGTCCACCGCCGAGCATTGGGCGCCCGAGATCATCCGCCGGGTGACGCGCGTGGGCTGGGGCCGCAACGTGCTGATCAACGTCAACTTCCCCGACGTGGCCGCCGACAAGGTCAGCGGCGTCGAGATCACCCGCCAGGGCAAGCGCAAAATCGGCGACGAGCTGACCGAGCGTTTGGATCCGCGCGGCGAACCCTATATCTGGATCGGAGCCCAGCGGGCCGAGGAGCGCTCGACCCGGGGCACCGACATCGAGGCCGTGGTGCGCGGTGCCGTGTCGGTCTCGCCGCTGTGCGTCGACCTGACCGACCAGCACACCATGGCGTCGCTGGCAACCGTCTTCGCCGAAGGGTAGGGGCCATGGCCGCCGCCGAGGCTCGCGTCATCCGTCTGCTGATGGAGTTGCGCCGTCTGGGCGTCACCGATACCCCGACCCTGGCCGCCATCGAGCGCGTTCCGCGCGACATGTTCGTGTCGACGCCCTTCCTCGACCAGGCCTACGAGAACCGCGCCCTGCCCATCGGCCGCGGCCAGACCGTCAGCCAGCCCCTGGTGGTGGGGCTGATGACCCAGGCGCTGGAGGTGGGCGACCGCATGAAGGTGCTGGAGATCGGCACCGGTTCCGGCTATCAGGCGGCGGTGCTGGCCCAGCTGTGCCGCCGGGTCTACACCATCGAGCGCCACAAGTCCCTGCTCAAGGAGGCCGAGGAGCGCTTCAAGCGGCTGCGTATCCACAACATCACCGCCAAGCTGGGCGACGGCTCGCGCGGCTGGCCCGAGCAGGCGCCGTTCGAGCGCATCATGGTCACCGCCGCCGCCCACGACATTCCCCCCATCCTGGTGGACCAGCTGGCGGTGGGCGGCATCATGGTGCTGCCGCTGGGCGATGCCCATGCGCTGGAACAGGATCTGATCAAGATCACAAAGGGCGCCGACGGCCTGCACATCGACCATCTCGGGCCGGTGCGCTTCGTGCCGCTGGTGGAGGGGCTGCCCGAGGATTAGACGTGCCGCAACGGGTCCATGCGCTCGTGCAGTATCCGCACGACGATGGTGCCCGTTTCGCCGTTACTCAGCCTGCCCTGCAGGTAGTAGAGGATGTGGGCGGCTGCGCCCAGGCGTCCGGCGGCATGGTCAAGGTGCAGTGAGCGCACCCCCTCGGCCAGGTCGGGGCGTGGGCGCGAGGCTGGGCGTTCAGGGCTTTCGGCCACCATTTCCGCCGCTTTGGCGATGATGTCCGCATATGCATCCCGCTGGCGGGGGCCGAATTGGCGTTCGGTCTCCCGCAGGATGTCCATGACGTCGGCATCGGCCTGCCGGGTGAGCTGATAGCGCAGCGCACTCATTCCGTTTCATGGCGCAGGGCTACGGCGATGTCGGCAATGGAACGGGACGACAACTGGCCCGATTGCGCCTCATCCACTCCCCGGGCGACCTCCCGCCTGAGGATGGCCAGCTTTTCCTCTCGTGCGGCCTTCTCCCGCTTCAGTAGGCGTAGTCCGTCGCGCATGACTTCGCTGGCGGTGCCATACTCTCCGCTGGCGATTTCCGCCTCGACGAATTCGACAAACTCCGCCGAGAGACTGACGTTCATGGTCGGCATGATGGCCTCCTTCCCCGGGAGGATGGGATTGTTGGCAAAATTTGTCAATATCGCCTCCCCATTGCCGCTTCCGGGGGCTGGCCTGTATAGTGCCTCCCATGAGTGCTGCACTACCCCATGTTGTGAGTCGATGGACGCTGGCGGCCCTGGTGCCGTTGCTCCTGGCTGCCTGCGATCCCAATTTCCAGGGCGGCGGCGCGCCGGTGACGCGCGGGCTGCAGGGGATGGGGGGATGCGGCGGCACCGTCACCACCTATTCCGGCGATACGGTCTATTCCATCGCCCGGCGCTGCAACGTCTCGGTGCGCGAGCTGATCGAGGCCAACCGCCTGCAGGCGCCCTATCAGATCAATGCCGGCATGGTGCTGCGTATTCCCGGCGGCAGCGGCGAATACGTGGTGCAGCGGGGCGACACCCTCCTGGTGCTGGCGCGCAAGCTGGGGGTGGACTTCCAGACCCTGGCCCGCACCAACGGCAAGAGCGCGCCCTATACCATCTTCGTGGGCGAGAAGCTGCGCGTGCCGGGTTCGTTCGGCAGCGGCACCCAACTGGCGCAAGCGTCGCCCGGGGCCGCCAACACCACCCTGGTGATCGCCTCGCCCAATGCGGTGGGGGGGCAAGGCGCCGTCGTACGCTTCCACCGCCACCATGAGCCGGCTGCCCGACCCGCCGCCGGGCGCGCTTCCTCCGGCGCCGGAGCCGGAACCCCACCATGCCGCCGCTGCCCCGGCGTCGGCCGCGCCGGCACCCATGCCTACGCCCACGCAGCAACAGGCGGCCAGTCTGCCGCCGCCGGCTCCGCCGCCCATGGCCGGGCGCGGTTTCATCTGGCCGCTGAAGGGCGAGGTGGTGACCGAATTCGGCCCCATGGGCAAGGGCCAGAACAATGACGGCGTCAACATCGTCGCGCCGCGCGGCACCCCGGTGAAGGCGGCGGAGAACGGCGTGGTCGCCTATGTGGGGAACGAGCTGAAGGGCTTCGGCAACCTGCTGCTGATCAAGCATGCCGATGGCTGGATGACGGCCTATGCCCACAATGACCAACTGCTGGTACGCAAGGGCGAGCAGGTGCGCAAGGGCCAGCAGATCGCCACCGTGGGGGCCAGCGGCAACGTGACGCAGCCCCAGTTGCATTTCGAGATCCGCAGGGGAACCGAGGCGGTCAATCCGGCCGACTACATCAAGGGCGACGCCATCAGCCTGCTGGGCGGCGCGGCGGCGGGCGGCTGATGTTCGCCGGCCTGCCCGCCGGCTTGCCGGCCTTCCTTGCTGAGTTGGCGGCCAACAACGAGCGGGAGTGGTTTGCCGCCCACAAGGCCGAGTATCAGGCGCTGGTGCAGCATCCGCTGCGGCAACTGGTGGCGGCGCTGTCCCCGGCCATGCTGACGATCGATCCCGCCTTCGATACCAATCCCGCCGGCGCGGCGGTGTCGCGCATCCACCGTGATGTGCGGTTCTCGCGCGACAAATCGCCCTACCGCGTCAACCAGTGGATCTGCTTCAAGCGGCCGGGCGAGGGCTGGCAGGGGCGGCCGGCCTATTTCCTGGAAATCGGCCCCGCCGGCTGGCGCCACGGCATGGGCACCTATGCGGCTCCGCCGTCGGCGATGAAGGAATTGCGCGCCCGCATCGCCGCCCTGCCGGAACGCTTCGCCGCCGCCGTGCGTCCGGCCATGGCGGCCGGCTTCGCGGTGGAGGGCGATGCCTATGCCCGTCCCGGCGTGCCGGCCGGCCTGCCGTCCGAAGTGGAACCGTGGTTCCGCCTGAAAAACGCCTATCTGGTGGACACCCGGCCCCTGGAGCCGCTGCTGTTCAGCCCGGCCCTGGTGGATGATCTGGCGGCCCGCTGGCGGGCCGCCGCGCCGCTGTACCGCTTCCTGTCTAGCTGAGCGGCTTGCCCAGCCGGCCCGCCAGGTCCTGGATGAACTGCCAGGCGACGCGGCCCGAGCGCGAACCGCGGGTGACCGCCCATTCGTTGGCCTCGGCGCGCAAGGACTCGACCTCGATGGGCAGACCGTAGCGGGCCACGTAGCCCTCGACGATGTCGAAATAGGTGTCCTGGGCCACGTGGTGGAAGCCCAGCCACAGGCCGAAGCGGTCCGACAGCGAGACCTTCTCCTCCACCGCTTCATGCGGGTTGATGGCGGTGGAGCGCTCGTTCTCGATCATGTCCCGCGACAGCAGGTGACGGCGGTTCGAGGTGGCGTAGAACACCACGTTGGCGGGACGGCCCTCGATGCCGCCCTCCAGCACCGCCTTCAGCGACTTGTACGCCTCGTCGGTGCCCTCGAACGACAGGTCGTCGCAAAACAGCAGGCAGCGGCGTTCCGAGCCCTTGAGGATGCGCAGCAGCCGGGGCAGGGAGGGGATGTCCTCGCGGTGGATTTCCACCAGGGCGAGGCAGCCCGGCCGCTCGGCGTTGAGCAGCGCGTGCACCGCCTTGACCAGCGAGCTCTTGCCGGTGCCGCGCGCGCCCCACAGCAGGGCGTTGTTGGCGGGCAGGCCGTCGGCGAAGCGCCGCGTGTTGTCCAGCAGCAGGGCGCGCTGCCGCTCGATGCCCTTCAGCAGGTCCAGTTCCACCCGGTTGACCTGCGGCACCGGCTCCAGGCCGTCCGGATCGGCATGCCAGACGAAGGCGTCGGCGGCGGCCAGGTCGGTGGAGGCCGAAGGCGGCGGCGCCAGGCGGTCCAGCGCGTCGGCGATGCGGGTGAGCAGGCGAAGGGTGTCGGCGTCCATGGCGGTCCTGGCTGACGAAAGGAATACGGGACCAGAGGGTAGGGGGTACGACGGCGTGCGGCAAGTGCCCTCGCGGCGGAGCTTTTAGTGGGAGTTAAGGTTTGCATCCCCCGGAAGGGCCGCTATATTCCGCAGACTTCTACGCTTTCCATCCCAAGGAGACCTCCATGCTCGTGTCACCCGCCTTTGCTCAGGCCGCCGGACAGACCGGTGGCATTGCCGGGGGGATCGAGGCCTTCCTGCCGCTCGTCCTGATCTTCGTGGTGTTCTATTTCCTGATGATCCGTCCGCAGCAGAAGCGGATGAAGGCCCACAAGGAAATGCTGAACCAGCTGCGCCGCGGCGATCGCGTGGTGACCTCGGGCGGCATCTTCGGCACCGTCAACAAGGTGGTTGACGACAAGGAAGTGGTGGTCGAGATCGCCGAGGGCGTGCGCGTGCGCGTGCTGCGCTCCACCATTCAGGACATCGTCTCGAAGACCGAGCCGGTGGCGGCCGAGGCCGAGAAGCCGGCCGACAAGTAAGCCGCGTCCGCCCTCGCCGCGGGCGAGGGCGGAACGCCCCTTCGGCTTTTCTTTTTCCCTCACGACGGGACGGACATGGCCCATTTCCCCAAATGGAAGATTATCCTGGTGGCGCTGGTCGGCTTGGCCGGCTTCATCTGGTCGGCACCCAACCTGCTGCCGCGTGAAACCACCGACCGGATGCCCACATGGCTGCAACCGGTCAGCCTGGGCCTCGACCTGCAGGGCGGTTCCTATCTTCTGTTGGAAGTGGATACCGGTTACGTCGTCAGGGAACACCTCTCCTCGCTGGTGGAGTCCATCCGTTCGACCCTGCGCAAGGAGAAGGTCAAGTATGCCGATCTCGGCGTCCAGGGTAAGGATGCGGTGAAGGTCCGCATCCTGGAAGCCGCCGACCGCGACCGCATCCGCCCCGAACTGCGCCGCCTGGACCCGCAGGCCGCCTTCGACGTGGCGGATGACGGCACCGTCACCTACCGCTACGACGAACAGGCCCTGCGCGAGCGCATCAATCAGGCGGTGGACCAGTCGCTGGAGATCGTGCGCCGCCGCATCGATGAGATGGGCACCCGCGAACCGTCGATCCAGCGCCAGGGCACCGATCGCATCGTCGTGCAGTTGCCCGGTGTCAAGGATCCCGACCATATCAAGACCCTGCTGGGTAAGACCGCCAAGCTGACCTTCCACATGGTGGACGACAGCACCAGCCCCGAGGAAGCCCGTGCCGGCCGCCTGCCGCCGGCTTCCATGCTGCTGCCCTCGGTCGAGAGCGAGCGCGGCTTGCCCGCCGCCTACGTGGTCAGGAAGAGGGTGGAGGTGGGCGGCGACATGCTGACCGACGCCCAGGCCACCTTCCAGGATGGCCGGCCGGTGGTGTCGTTCAAGTTCTCCGCCGCTGGCGGCAAGAAGTTCGGCGACGCCACGCGGGAGAACGTGGGCAAGCAGTTGGCCATCGTGCTGGACGACAAGGTTATCTCGGCGCCGCGCGTCAACGAGCCCATCCTGGGCGGGTCGGGCATCATTTCCGGCGGCTTCTCGGTGCAGCAGGCCAAGGATTTGTCGCTGCTGCTGCGCGCTGGCGCGCTGCCGGCGCCGCTCAACGTGCTGGAGGAGCGCACCGTCGGTCCCGACCTGGGCGCCGATTCCATCAAGGCGGGCGCCATCGCCAGCGGCCTCGGCCTGATCCTGGTGGTGGCCTTCATGGTCGTCATCTATGGCACCCTGGGCTGGCTGGCCAACGTGGCCCTGGTGCTGAACCTGGTGTTCCTGATGGCGCTGCTGTCCATGCTGGGGGCCACGCTGACCCTGCCCGGCATTGCCGGCGTGGTGCTGACCATGGGCATGGCGGTGGACGCCAACGTGCTGATCTACGAGCGCATGCGCGAGGAAGGCCGCAGCGGCCGGCCGCTGCTGTCGGCGGTTCGGGCCGGCTTCGAGCGCGCCTTCGCCACCATCCTGGACGCGAACCTGACCCACCTGATCGCGGCGGCGCTGCTCTATGCCTTCGGTACCGGCCCCATCAAGGGCTTCGCCGTCACCCTGGGCATCGGCATTGCGACCTCGCTGTTCACCGCAACCATGGTGACCCGCATGATGGTGCATCTGTGGATTGCCGTTCGCCGTCCCAAAGCGCTTCCGCTGTAAGGAAAACCGCGATGAACTTCTATTCCCGTTGGGTCGCCAAGAAGACCCCGAACTACGATTTCATCCGGTTCCGCTATATCGCCTTCGCGATCACCGCCGTGCTGATCTTCGGTTCCATCGGCTCCATGGTGTTCAAGGGCTTCAATTACGGCATCGACTTCGCCGGCGGCATCCTGGTGGAGGTTCATACCGCCGAGAAGGCGGATTTGGCGGCCATGCGCACCACCGTCGAGCACCTGAACCTGGGCGAAGTGTCCCTGCAGGAATTCGGCACCACCGGCCAGGACGTGATGATCCGCGTCCAGCGCCAGGCGGGTGACGAGAAGGCCCAGATGGCCGCCCTGGCCAAGGTGAAGGAGGCATTGGGCGCGGGCTATGACTACCGCCGCGTCGAGATCGTCGGCCCCAAGGTGGGCGACGAACTCAAGCGCGACGGCGCCCTGGCGGTGGCCCTGGCCGTGCTCGCCATCGCCGCCTATGTGTGGTTCCGCTTCGAGTGGCAATTCGGCGTGGGCGCCCTGGTGGCCATCTTCCACGACGTCATCACCACCTTCGGCCTGTTCTCCCTGACCGGGATGGAATTCAACCTGACGGCGGTGGCGGCCATCCTGACCATCGCCGGCTATTCCATCAACGACACGGTGGTGATGTACGACCGCGTGCGCGAGAACCTGCGCAAGTACAAGACCATGCCGCTGTACGACATCCTGAACTTGTCGTGCAACCAGACCCTGGCCCGTACCATCCTGACCGTGGCCACCGTGTTCATCACCGTGGTCTCGCTGCTGACCGTGGGCGGCGACGTGCTGCGCAGCTTCTCCATCGCCATGCTGTGGGGCCTGGTGGTCGGCACCTTCTCGTCCATTTACGTGGGCATGCCGATCCTGATCTACTTCAACCTGCGCATCGGCAAGGACAAGGAAGGCGAGGGCGGAGCCGGGGAACCGGCCGCCTCGTAAGCGTTTCGCGGTTGCGGCGGGGGCTGCGGCCCCCCATTTGGTGAGCCATGGACATTACTCCCGTCGTCTCGTCCGAGAGCCAGCTGATCCACGGTTATGGCGATCTCGGCTTCACCATTACCGGCACCCGCCATGAAGGGTCGGTGCTGGTGCTTCCCACCCGCACGCTGCCCTGGGCGGCGAAGGCCGTGGCGGAGATCACCGTGGAAAGCCTGCAGCCCCTGCTGGAGGCCGAGCCGCGGCCGGCGGTGCTGCTGCTGGGCTGCGGCAAGGGCATGGCGGTGATCCCGCGCGAGATCAAGGCGGCCCTGCGCGCCGCCGGCATGGTGGTGGAACCCATGGATACCGGCGCGGCGTGCCGGACCTACAACGTGCTGCTGACGGAAGGGCGCGACGTGGCCGCCGCCCTGATTGCGGTCTAGCCCGTTTCCCTTTCCGAGTGCGGCAACAAAAAGGGCCCCTCGCGGGGCCCTTCTTCGTATCGTCGGTGGCGCGTTGCCTTACTGGGCGATGACGCTGACGGCGCGGCGGTTCTTCGACCAAGCGGCTTCGTTGGAGCCGATGGCCTCGGGGCGCTCCTTGCCGTAGGTGGTGGTCGACAGGCGCGAGGAGGACACGCCCTGGGCGGTCAGGTATTCGCGCACCGACTGGGCGCGGCGGTCGCCGAGGGCCAGGTTGTACTCGCGGGTGCCGCGCTCGTCGGCATGGCCTTCGATACGCAGCGCGATGGTGGGATAGCGGCGCAGGAACGCCACCTGGCGGTCCAGGGTCTGCTTGGAATCGGCCGACAGCGACACGCTGTCGGTGGCGAAGTAGACGCGATCGCCCACGCTGGTCTGGAATTCACGCTGCAGCCTGGGCCAGGCGCTCAGCTTCGGTCAGCGCGCCCGAACCGACGGGGCCGCGGGGCTGCTGGGCGCCCATGGAGGTGCCCGAACCGGACACGCCGCCGGTCTGCTGGGTCTCATCCGAGCAGGCCGAGATGGCCATCAGGGCGGCCAGGGCGGTGAACGAAACGACGATGCGACGCATGGTTTTGTGTTCCCTATGATAGTCTTCTTCCGGCGATTGTGCCGAAGTCCGGCATCCTGACCGAGGAAGGTGGCGAAAATGTGGAACGGCCCCTCCTTTAGGGGGAGAGGCCGTTGCTTTAACACGAAATCTGGGTTCAGCCCAGGTTCTTCTCGACGAACTCCCAGTTGACCAGATGGTCCAGGAAAGCCTGGACGAAATCCGGACGGCGGTTCTGGTAGTCCAGGTAATAGGCGTGCTCCCACACGTCCACGGTCAGCAGGGCCTTCAGACCATGCGCCAGGGGCAGATCAGCATTGCCGGTCTTGGTGATCTTCAGCTTGCCGCCATCCAGCACCAGCCAGGCCCAGCCGGAACCGAACTGGGTCACGGCGGCATTCTTGAATTCCTCGGCGAATTTCTCGTACGAGCCGAAATCGGCCTCGATCTTGGCCAGCACCTTGCCGGTGGGCTTGCCGCCGCCACCCTTCTTCATGCAGTTCCAGAAGAAGGTGTGGTTCCACACCTGGGCGGCGTTGTTGAAGATGCCCTGCTTGGCCGGCAGGTCCTTGGCGGCGGCCAGGATGACCTCCTCCAGCGGCTTGGAGGCCAGATCGGTGTCCTTCACCAGGTTGTTCAGGTTGACCACGTAGGCGTTGTGGTGCTTGCCGTGGTGGAACTCGAGGGTCTGGGCCGAGATCTGCGGCTCGAGCGCGCTCTTGTCGTAGGGCAGCGGGGGAAGCTCAAAAGCCATGGGATGCCTCTTATTGTGAGTGGGCAAGTTTGGAAAAGGTCTAAACACGCCGCTCAAAATAGGTAAGGGGGGCGGCGTTGTGAAGTCCCTAAAATACTTTTGCGCGTCGAACGTATCACGCGAACGACAGGTCGTCGCGTCCGACGGCGAGCCGGGCGGCCGCCAAGCCGGAAGCAATAGCCGCTTCCATGGTACAGGGCCAGGGCGAGGCCATCCAGTCGCCCGCAAGCCATAGCCAGGGAACGTTGGTGACAGGGCCGGGGCGTCGGCGCACCACCTCGGGGGTATGGGCCAGGGTGGCGCGCCGTTCCTTGATCACCCGGACGGGTGGGACGCGGGCAGGAGCGCGCAGGATGGGCGCGATCTCGGCCCACAGAATCCCGGCCACTTCTTCGGCGGACCGTTCGGCCAGGCGGTCGGCGGCGGAAACGGTCACCGACACCACATCGTCGCGCACCGACAGCCACTGGCCGGTGCCACCCACCAATCCGAGGAACGGCTGGCCGCCGGGCAGGGGCACCGGCTGGTCGAGGCGGAAATGGGCATTGACGATGGCGGCGCTGGAAAAGGCCGGCAGGTCGGGCAGCAAGGGGGCGACGGACCAGGGCGGCAGGGCGAGAATCGCTCGATCACGGCTGCCCAGGGCGATGGCTTCATCATCAAATTCAAGGCTCTGTCGGCCGATCTTCACCAGGCGGCGGCCGAAATTCAGCTCGGCGCCGAAGGTCGCCAGGGTCGCTTCGGCGGGGGCGGCGAAGACCGCCGACAACCCGCCCGCCGCCACGTAGGGGCGCATGGCGCTCTTGCCGCCCAGCAGTACCTCGCGCAGCACGGTTCCCAGCAGGCGGGCCGAAGCCCGCTCCGGCGGAGTGTTGAGGATGGCCTCGCACAGCGGCCGCCACAGGGTGCGGTAGGAGCGGGTGCGGCCGAGGCGGTGATCCACCGTCTGGCATGTGGAGGTCCACGGCAGGCCCAGTGCCAGCAGGGTTTCCACCGCCCCGGCGCTGGGGCGGCCGGGCAGCACGGTCCAGTGACGCCCGCTGGCGAGGTCGAGGAAGGGAAAGGCCGGTTCCACCGGCGCCAGCGCCTCGATGCCGCCGATGGCGGCGGCGAACGACAGGGCGTGGCGGTTGGCGCCCAGCAACAGGTGGGTCCCGTTGTCCACCACGCGATCCAGCCGCTGGCAGCGGAACGAGCGGCAGCGGCCGCCGGCCTGCGGTGCCGCTTCGTGGAGGGCCACCCGCCAGCCGGCCTTGACCCCGCCTAGGGCCGCGGCGAGGCCGGCCAAGCCGGCGCCGACCACATGGAGGGCCGGGCTCACGATCCCGCCGCCGCCACGCGCAGGGCGATCCACAGCCGGGCCAGCGGCCCCAGGCGGGGCGGCTGCTCGGGACGGCGCCAGCGATCCTGGATCAGGCGGGACAGCAGGCGGCGATAGGTGGCCATCATCACCATGGCGGGGAACAGGCGGGCACGGCCCAGCCGGGCCAGCTCGGCCTCGGCCCGTTGGAAATCCTCCTGCGCCAGTTCGGCCACCATGGCGCAGGCGGCAGGCAGGGCGGGATGGGGCAGCACCGCCTGAGGGGTGTGCACCACCATGCCGGCGGCGTGCAGCGCCTCGGCCGGCAGGTACAGCCGGCCCAGCCGGGCATCCTCGGCCACGTCGCGCAGGATGTTGGTCAGTTGCAGCGCCTCGCCCAAAGTGACAGCCAGGTCGCCGGCCTCCGGGCGGCCGAAGATGCGCACGGCCAGCAGCCCCACCGACCCCGCCACCCGGCGGCAATACAGGCGGAGCTCGGTCAGGCGTGGTGCCGTCAACGGCCCATTGACGTCGCTCTCCATGCCGTCGATCAGCGCTTCCAGCTCGGCGCGGGGCAGATCATAGAGGCGGATGGCCGGGGCCAGGGTGGCCAGGGTGGGTTCCAGCGCCACTCCGGTCTCGAACAGGGCGGCCACGGCGCCGCGCACCACCGCCAGGCGGGCGCGGCGTTCCTCCACCGAGCCGGGACCGTCGGCGATGTCGTCGAGCATGCGGCAATAGCCGTACAGGGCGAACATGGCCTCGCGCCGGGGCCGGGGCAGCAGGCGCATGGCCCAATAGAACGAGGACCTGCCGCTCATCCGCGCAATCCGCGCCATAATCCGGCAAGCACGGCGCCGAGGTAATCGCGCGGCGATAGCTTGACCTTGGCCGCCAGCGGGTCGTTCCGGCGCAGCCGCTCGGACAGCTTTTCCGCCACCACCAGGGTGATGGCCGCCTGCACGCGCAGGCGCCGGTCGCGGATCCGGCCGGGCAGGGGGCTGGCCATGTCGATCAGGCCGTCCACATGATCCAGGGTGATGTCGAAGACACGGCGCAGGCTCGGGGCCGGTATGGTCGTCGGCCAGGGCGTCGTGGGGCAGCCCGGCCATGCGCAGCCAGTCTCGCGGGATGTAGACGCGCCCCAGCGCGCCCAGGTCGTCGCCGCAATCCTGCAGGTGGTTGAGGACCTGAAGGGCGGCGCACAGAGCGTCGGCGGGGGCGGCCGTGTCGGCAGCCTCGCCGTGCAATTGCAGCAGGAAACGGCCCACCGGCGCCGCCGAGAAGCGGCAGTAATTCATCAGGTCGCCCCAGTCGCGACAGTGGTTCACCAGGGCGTCGCGGCGGAAGGCCTGCAGCAGCTGGGCGGCGTGGCCGAGCAGCAATCCGTCGCCGTTCACCGCCTCGTGCAGGGCCAGCGCGGAGTCGGTGCCGGGAGCGTCGCCGTGGCCGGCCAGGGCGGCTTCCAGCGCGTCCAGCTTGGCCAGCTTGATGTCGGCGGGCAGGGCGGGGTCGTCGGCGATGTCGTCGGCGGTACGGGCGAAGGTATAGAACGCCATCACCTGGCGCCGTACGGCGGCGGGCAAGATCAGGGACGCCACCGGGAAGTTCTCGTCGGCGGCAGTCTTTCCGGATGTTGCTGGCAAGGCGACAACGGCGGCCCTGGGCAAAGGGACCTCCCATTGGTGCGACGCGGGAAAGCGTATATATATGCCACGCCCGGACCGCGCCAGTATAGGGGATTCGCCGTATCCATGACGTCAGACCAGCCCTTGTCCTTCGCCGCGGAAGACGTGCGCCGGCACGACCGGGAGCGATTCGTCACCGCGTTGTTCGCCCCGGCGGCCCGGCGCGAGGGCTTGCTGGTGCTGTATGCCTTCAACCTGGAACTGGCGCGGGTGCGCGAGAACGTGCACGAGGCCATGGCCGGCATGATCCGCCTGCAATGGTGGCGCGAGGTGCTGTCCGGCCGGCGCGACGACGAGGCCGCCCGCCATCCGGTGGCCGGTCCTCTGCTGGCGCTGGCACGCTCCCGCGATCTTTCCCCGGCTTTGTTCGAGCAGATGCTGACGGCGCGGGAGCTGGACCTGATTCAGGCGCCGTTCGCCACCGCCATGGATTTCGCCGCCTATGCCCGCCAGACTTCGGCGGTGTTGTCCGAGCTGGCCGCCGCCACCCTGGGAGCGGGCGACGAGGACAGCCGGGCCGCCGCCCGCTCCGTCGGCGAGGCCTGGGCGGTCACCGGCCTGCTGCGGGCGGTGCCGGCGCATCTGGCCCAGGGGTGGCTGACCTTGCCCCAGGACGTGCTGCTCAAGGCCGGCACCTCGCAGGAGGACGCGCTGGCCGGCAAGGCGCCCAAGCCGGCCCTGGCGCAAGCGGTGGCCGAACTGGCGGGGCACGCCCGCGCCGCCTTGGCCCAGGCCCGCAAGCACAGGCCGGGACGGACCGCTTTGCCGGCCCTGTTGCCCGCCACCTTGGCTTCGGCCCATTTGCGTACGCTGGAGCGGGCGGGATGGGACGTCTTCGATTCCGCCGTCTCGCGCCCCCGGCCCATGCCCGTGCGCCTGACCGTCAATGCACTGCTGGGACGCTTCTGACCATGACCCGCGACCATCACCATCACGACCACGATCATGGCCACGATCATGGCGGCCATGGTCACGACCATGCCCATCACCACCACGGCAACGAACGCCGGGTGCTGTGGGCGCTGCTGCTGACCGGCGGCTTCATGCTGGCCGAGGTGGTGGGGGGCATCGTCTCGGGCTCGCTGGCCCTGCTGGCCGATGCCGGCCATATGCTGACCGACGCGGCGGCGCTGGCCCTGTCGCTGGCCGCCTTCCGCGCCAGCCGGCGTCCTGAAACGGTTACTCATTCCTACGGCCAGCACCGCTTCCAGGTGCTGGCGGCCTTCCTCAACGGCGCCGCGCTGATCGGCATCGCCCTGTGGATCACGCTGGAGGCCGTCCAGCGCCTGCTCGCGCCGGTGCCGGTGCTGGGCGGCGCCATGTTGGTGGTGGCCGGGCTGGGCCTGGCGGTGAACGTGGCCGCCTTCCTGATCCTGCACGGCGGCGACCGCGAGAATTTGAACATGCGCGGTGCCGCCTTGCATGTGCTGGGCGACCTGCTGGGGTCGGTCGCCGCCATCGTCGCCGCCGTGGTGATCCTGTTGACGGGCTGGACCCCCATCGACCCCATCCTCTCGGTGCTGGTGGCCTTGCTGGTGCTGAAGAGCGCCTGGATGCTGCTGTCGCGGTCGTGGCACGTGCTGATGGAGGGGGCGCCCGTCCATATCGACGTGGACGACCTGGTGGCCGGGCTGTCCGCCCAGGTTCCCGGCGTCGAGGGCATCCACCACGTGCATGTGTGGATGCTGACCCCGGAACAGCCGCTGCTGACGCTGCACGCCACCATCGCCGCCGGGGCAGAGCACGACGCCGTGCTGCATGCGTTGCAGGCGCGCCTGTCCGAGCATCACGGACTGCACCACGCCACCATCCAGGTGGAGCGGGCCGATTGCCCCAATCCGGCGGGCTGCGGTTAGCCACCCCTCTTGTTGATCGCCCAGGGCGGGTCAGGGATGACCTGGAACAGGTTGTTCAGGCCCTGGCCCCAGCGGGTGCGGATGTCCTCGAAATAGGGGTCGTGATCGTGGATGACGTGGTGGTTGTCCACCGCGAAGCTGTCGCGCTCATAGATCAGCAGGTCGATGGGCAGACCCACGGTGACGTTGGATCTGATCGTCGAATCAAGGGATAACAGGGCGCATTTCGCAGCCTGGGTGAGGTCGGTGCGGGTGTTGATGACGCGGTCGATGATGGGCTTGCCGTACTTGGTCTCGCCGATCTGGAAGTAGGGCGTCTCGGGCGTCGCCTCGATGAAGTTGCCGGCGGCGTAGACCATGAACAGGCGCGGCGCCTCGCCCTTGATCTGGCCGCCGAGGATCAGCGAGACGTTGAAATCCACGCCGTTCTCCTTCAGCGGCTTGGCGTCGCGCTGGTGGATCTCGCGTACCGCCTGGCCCACCAAGCTGGCGCAATCGTACAGGGAATCCACCACCAGCATGCTGCGGTGGGGGTTCTCCGAGCGGATATGCTGGTCCAGCACCGCCACCACCGCCTGGGTGATGGCCAGGTTGCCGGCGCTCATCAGCACCAGCACCCGCTCGCCGTCGCGGCGCCAGATGCGCATCTTGCGGTAGGTCGAGATGTGGTCGACGCCGGCATTGGTCCGCGAATCCGATGCGAACACCAGGCCCTGGTCCAGGGCCATCGCCACGCAATAGGTCATCGTTCCCCCCGTCGTTACTGGTCGTTCAAGGCGTCGACCTGAACCTGCACGCTCATGGCTTCGCTGCCGCCGCCCAGGCGCAGGCCGCGCACCGGCGCCGCCCCATGATAGTCGAAGGCCACCGCCAGGCGCACATAGGCCGGCGTGGCACTCTGGCGGTTGCTGGGGTCGAAGCTGACCCAGCCAAGATAATCCACCAGCGCCTCCGCCCAGGCATGGGTGGCCAGATGACGGCCGTCCTCGGCACTGGTGTGAAGATAGCCGCTGACATAGCGCGCGGGAATGCCCCAGGCACGGCAGCAGGCGATGAACAGATGGGCGTGGTCCTGGCAGACGCCGTTCCTGCGGGCCAGCACCTCGGCGGCGGTTGAATGCACGTCGGTCTCACCCGGCAGGTAAGCCACTTCGTCGTGGATGCCGGCCATCAGGGCATGCAGGGCGGCCAGCTCGCCCTTGGCGCGATAGCGGGTGAACGGCCCCAGGAAGTCGCGGATGCGCTCGTCGGCGGCCGTCAGGGCGGTGGGGCGCAAATAGACGTCGGGCGGCAGGCCGTCGGCTTCCAGCGGCACGACGCCATGGGTTTCGACGGTGTCGACCTCGCCGTGGGCGTGGATGCGCAGGCCCTGGTGCTCGCGGCTCTGCACCACGCAGTGGACATGGTTGCCGAAGGCGTCCCGCCAGGGCGTGGCCCGCCCCGGCACCTCCACGACCCAGCGCAGGGTGCGTTGGCCGTGGTCGTCGCGCGGGGTCAGGCGGACGTACTGGATGGAATAGGACGTGGGTGCGCTGGTGGCGTACTCCGTCCGATGATCGATCGCCAGCAGCATGGCACCCTCAGGGCAGCATCAGGAAGTCCGCGTGGATCTGCGAGCCCAAGGCGTTGTTGCGAATGATGAACCCTTCGATGAAGCAGTCGAGGCCTTCCGCCAGCAATTGCTCCAGCCGTCCGTAATGCAGCTGGGCATGGGCGGCGCCGGCCAGGCGGGTGCATTCGGCCACCGGCGAGATGCGGTCCAGGATCACCGCCACCGCGTCCAGGCAGGAATGCAGCGAGCGCGGCATGTCGGCGTTCATGATCAGCATCTCGGCGACGCCGGCCGGCGACACGTCCTCGCGGGTGAGCGCCCGGAAGGATTTGTAGGCCGACACCGATTTCAGCACCGCCGCCCAGTGCAGCTGGTCCGAGGCCGGCACCACGCGGGTTTCGGCGGTGACGCCTTTCGAGCGGACGCTGAGCAGGCGGGCGGTGTTGTCGGCACGCTCCAGGAAGGTGCCCAGGCGGACGAAGTGGAAGGCCTCGTCGCGCAGCATGGTGCCGTGGGCGGCGCCGCGCACCGTGTGCGAGCGGTCCTTGACCCACTCGCAGAAGCCGGTCAGGCCCTGCTCGCGCAGCCGGGCGCCGTCGATGGTCTTCACCTCCAGCCAGGTGGCGTTGATGATCTCCCACAATTCGGTGGGAATGACGCTGCGCACCGCATGGGCGTTCTCGCGGGCGCATTTCCAGCAGCTGTAGATGGAGGACGGGTTGGCGCCGTCCAGCACCACCCAGGTGATGACATTGCCGGCGGTGACGCCGCCATAGCGCTCGGCATAGGCCTCGGGCCCGCCGGTGATGGTCAGCGGCGGCTTCCAGCAGTCGCGCGCGCCGCCGCCGGACAGCGACAGGCGGTTGGCCACGTCGAGGAAGCGCGAGATGTTTTCGGCGCGCTCGATGTTGCGGCTCATCCAGTACAGGTGGTCGGCGGTCCGGCTCAGCATTGGTCGTCCTCCAACACCCAGGTGTCCTTGGTTCCGCCGCCCTGGGAGGAATTGACCACCAGCGAGCCCTCCTTCAGCGCCACGCGGGTCAGGCCGCCCGGGACCAGCGTGGTGGTCTCGCCCGACAGCACGAAGGGACGCAGGTCCACGTGGCGGGGCACGATGCCCTTGTCCACCAGGGTGGGGCAGGTGGACAGCGCCAGCGTGGGCTGGGCGATGTAATTGGCCGGGTTGTCCAGGATGATGGCGCGGAACGCCTCGATCTGCTCCTTGGTGGAGGTGGGACCCACCAGCATGCCGTAGCCGCCCGAACCGTGCACTTCCTTGACCACCAGTTCGGGCAGGTGCTCCAGCACGTACTTGCGGTCGTCCTCGCGTTCCAGCCGCCAGGTGGGCACGTTGGGCAGGATGGGCTCCTCGTCCAGGTAGAACTTGATCATGTCGGGGACGTGGATGTAGGTCGATTTGTCGTCGGCCACCCCGGTGCCGATGGCGTTGGCCAGGGTGACGCCGCCTTTGGCGTAGACCGACAGCAGGCCGGCCACGCCCAGCGCCGAATCCGGACGGAAGACCAGCGGATCCAGGAAATCGTCGTCGATGCGGCGGTAGATGACGTCCACCCGCTTGGGGCCCTTGGTGGTGCGCATCCACACCAACCCGTCGTCCACGAACAGGTCGCGGCCTTCCACCAGTTCGACGCCCATCTGCTCGGCCAGGAAGGCGTGCTCGAAATAGGCGCTGTTGTGATAGCCGGGGGTCAGCAGCACCACGCAGGGTTCGCCGTCGCAGGCGGGCGGGGCGACGCTGCGCAAGGCCTTCAGCAGCAGGTCGGGATAGTGGTCCACCGGCTTGACCTGGTGGCGGGCGAACAGATCGGGGAACAGGCGCATCATCATGGCCCGGTCCTCCAGCATGTAGGACACGCCCGACGGGGTGCGCAGGTTGTCCTCCAGCACGTAGAACTCGTCGGCACCGGTGCGCACCACGTCGACGCCGGCGATCTGGACGTAGATGTCGCGGGCCACGTCGACGCCCTGCATTTCCGGCTTGTAGGTGCCGTTGGCCAGCACCTGCTCGCGCGGGATGATGCCGGCCTTCAGGATTTCCTGGCCATGGTAGATGTCGTGGATGAAGGCGTTCAGCGCCTTGACCCGCTGGATGCAGCCATCGTGGACGCGGGTCCACTCCTTGGCGGTGAGGATACGGGGGATGGGATCGAAGGGGATCAGCCGCTCGGTGCCTTCCTGGTCGCCGTAGACGTTGAAGGTGATGCCGATGCGGCGGAACAGCTCGTCGGCCTGCTCGTGCTTGCGCGGAAGCAGGTCGGGCGCCGCCGAGAGCAGCCAGTTTTCGTAGGTTCGGTAAGGCGCGCGTACGGCGCCATCCGGAGCCTTCATCTCGTCGAAAGCCATGACCCTCCCTCTGTCGATCGAACCCCGTTTAGAATTAATGCAACTCATGTGCCGCTTGTCGACCCGTTAATCTCGCCAGTTGCGAGCCACGGCTGCCCAAAGCTCGGGCAGGGGAGAGCCCTAATCCTGGGCAGCTTGCACGATGCCGCGCCGATGAGCACATCCCACAGAGGCGATGGAGGCTCTCATGCGGATCCCGGTGACGGATGACGGCGGCCCCGACAGGCGGTTCCTGCGCCAAGCCTTGGCCGCCGACGAGGCTGCCCTGGTGGAGGAGTTGCTGACGCGGGCGCGGCTTGAGCCGGCGCAGGACGAACGGGTGCGCCGCGAGGCGGCGAAGCTGGTGGAAGAGGCACGGCGGCGCAAATCCAGTGGCGATCTGGATGCCTATCTGCGCGAGTTCCGTCTGTCCACCCAGGAGGGCGTGGTGCTCATGTGCCTGGCCGAGGCGCTGCTGCGCATCCCCGATGCCGACACCGCCGACCGCCTGATCCGCGACAAGGTGGGCGCGGCCGATTGGGCCAGCCATCTCGGCCGCTCGGATTCGCTGTTCGTCAACGCCTCCACCTGGGCGCTGATGCTGACCGGGCGGTTGATCCGCCCCGAGGGCGAACCCATGGGCGTGTTCGCCCGCCTGCTGGCCCGTGCCGGCGAGCCGCTGGTGCGCGAGGCGCTGATCCAGGCGCTGCGCATCATGGGACGCCAGTTCGTGATGGGCCGCACCATCGGCGAAGCGCTGTCGCGGGCGCGCGAGCAGAAGGCCTATCGCCATTCCTTCGACATGCTGGGCGAGGCCGCGCGTACCGAGGCGGATGCCGAGCGCTATTTCCAGGCCTATGCCGCCGCCATCGCCGCCATCGGCAAGGCCGGCGAGGGCAGGGGGCCGGTGGCGGGACCGGGCATCTCAATCAAGCTGTCAGCGTTGCACCCCCGTTACGAATTCTCCCAGGGCGACCGCGTCCGCCGTGAACTGGCGCCGCGGCTGGCGGATTTGTGCCGTTTGGCCGCCTCAGTTGACATCGGGTTGACGGTGGACGCGGAAGAGGCGGAGCGGCTTGAGCTGTCGCTGGACATCATCGCGGCCGTGGCCGCCGATCCCTCCCTGGCCGGCTGGGACGGCTTCGGCTTGGCGGTGCAGGCTTACCAGAAGCGGGCGCGGCCGCTGATCGCCTGGCTGGCCGAACTGGCCCGCCGGCATCGGCGCCGGCTGATGGTGCGGCTGGTCAAGGGCGCCTATTGGGACAGCGAGATCAAGCGGGCGCAGGAGCGGGGGCTGGCCGGCTATCCGGTGTTCACCCGCAAGGCGGCCACCGATGTGTCCTATTTGGCCTGCGCTCGTGACCTGCTGGCGGCGGGCGAGGCCTTCTATCCCTGCTTCGCCACCCACAACGCCCAGACGGTGGCGGCGGTCCGCGAACTGGCCGGCGGGCGGCCGGACTGGGAGTACCAACGCCTGCACGGCATGGGCGAAGCCTTGTACGATCAGGTGGTGGGCGAGCAGGCCTGCCGGGTCTACGCCCCGGTGGGCAGCCACGAGGACCTGCTGCCCTATCTGGTGCGCCGGCTGCTGGAGAACGGCGCCAACACCTCGTTCGTCAACCGGCTGGCTGACGAAGCCGTGCCGGTCGAACGCATCGTCGCCGACCCGGTGGAGATGCTGGCAGCCCAGCCGGCCAAGGCAAATCCTCGCTTGCCGCTGCCGCCCGCCTTGTTCGAACCGGAGCGTCGCAACTCCCGCGGCTGGGACCTGTCCGACCCGGTGACGCTGGCGCAGATGAAGTCGTCGGTGGATGTGGCCGAAACCGGCCAGTACTTCGCCACGCCCGTGGTGGGCGGCCACGAAATCCTGGCCGGCCCGGCCCAGGCGGTGCGCAATCCTGCCAACGGCCGCGACCAGGTGGGCAGCGTCATCTCCGCCACCGCCGAGGATGTGGGACGATCCGTCAATCTTGCGGTTGACGCGGCCGGGGATTGGGATCGCCGCGGGGCTGCCGCCCGCGCCGCCGTCCTGGAGCGCGCCGCCGACCTGATGGAGGCTCATTCCGCCGAGTTTCTGGCCCTGCTCATCCGCGAAGCGGGCAAGATCATTCCCGACGCGGTGGCGGAGTTGCGCGAGGCCGTGGATTACCTGCGCTATTACGCCGCCCAGGGGCGGGCCGGCTTCGCCGCGCCGCTGGCCCTGCCGGGCGTCACCGGCGAAAGCAACGTGCTGGAGCTGCACGGGCGGGGCGTGTTCGCTTGCATCTCGCCGTGGAACTTCCCGCTGGCCATCTTCACCGGCCAGGTGGCGGCGGCCTTGATGGCGGGCAATGCGGTGGTCGCCAAGCCAGCCGAGCAGACGCCGCTGGTGGCCGCCCGCGCCGCCGCCCTGCTGCACCGGGCGGGCGTGCCGGGGGAGGTGCTGGCCCTGCTGCCCGGCGACGGTGCGGTGGGGCAGGCCCTGGTGGCCCATCCCGCCATCGGCGGAGTGGCCTTCACCGGTTCCACCCAGGTGGCCCGCGCCATCGCTCGCATTCTGGCGGCCAAGGACGGCCCCATCGTCCCGCTGGTGGCCGAAACCGGCGGCATCAATGCCATGATCGTGGATTCGTCCGCCTTGCCGGAGCAGGTGGTGGCGGATGTGCTGGTTTCGGCGTTCGGCAGTGCGGGGCAACGCTGCTCGGCGCTGCGCCTGCTGTTCGTGCAGGACGACGTGGCCGACAAGGTGCTGGCCATGCTGGCCGGGGCCATGCGGGAACTGGTGGTGGGCGATCCCGCCGACCTGTCCACCGACGTGGGGCCGATCATCGACGCGGCCGCCCGCGAGGCCCTGGACGCCCATGCCGGCAGGCTGGCCCGCGAGGGCCGGCTGGTGGCGCAGGTGCCGCTGCCCGAATCGACCCGCCACGGCACTTTCTTCGCCCCGCGCGCCTACGAGCTCGACCGCCCGGAATGGCTGGACCGCGAGGTGTTCGGCCCCTGCCTGCACGTGGTGCGCTACCAGGCCGAGCATCTGGACGGCGTGCTGGACTGGATCGAGGCCGGCGGCTACGGCCTGACACTGGGCATCCACTCGCGGCTCGATTCGCTTGTGGAACGAATTCGCCGCCGTGCCCCGGTGGGCAACATCTATGTCAACCGCAGCCAGATCGGCGCAGTGGTTGGGGTGCAGCCGTTCGGCGGCGAGGGATTGTCGGGGACCGGGCCCAAGGCCGGCGGTCCCCACACCCTGCTCCGTTTCGCCTGCGAAAGGACCATCACCGTCAACACCACCGCGGCCGGCGGCAATGCCGCCCTGCTGGCCATGGGCGAGGAGGGGTGATGTCAACCGACGGGTTTACGCCTTCTGGCAGCCGCAGGTATCAACGCCCAGGATGGCGTAGCCGGGGCACCAGCCGATGGCGGCGGTCAGCAGCGGCACCACGCCGATATAGCCCCACACGCCCACCATGCCGGTGACGGCCAGGGCGATCAGCGCGATACCGACGACGATACGCAGGATGCGGTCGATGCCGCCGATGTTCTTGGTCATGATCGGACCTCCAGTGAAAGCACTGGTGCCGGTTTAGCCCTTTCGGCGGGGGCCGTCCGTGACTAGATCACAAAACGCTCATGAAAGAGTGGACAGCCCGCCCGGGTCCTTCACCTCGATGCGGCCGCGATAGAGGGCGACCCAGCCGCGCCGCTCGAATTCCTTGAGCTGCCGGCTGATGACTTCGCGCGCAGTGCCCAGTTCGGTGGCGATGTCCTGGTGGGTGGCGCGGATGCCGTCGGCGGCATTGGCGCGGGCCCGCAGCCAGCCGGCCAGCCGCATGTCGATGCGGCCGAACGCCACCTCCTGGATCAGCATCAGCAGATCGGAAATGCGGGTGGCGTAGGCGGAGAACACGAAGTCGCGGAAGCTCTCCGATTTCGCCAGCAAGGTACGGAAAATGGCGGCCGGCAGCACCAGCGCCTTCACCTCGGTTTCGGCGATGCCCTCGGCGGCGTAATCCTCGCGGGCGATCAGGCAGTTGGTGGTCAGCACGCAGGATTGTCCGCTTTCCACCCGGTAGAGGACGATTTCGCGCCCGCCTTCCGACACCTTCTGCACCCGAATGGATCCCTCCATCACCAGGACGTAGCTGGAACACTCCGATCCGTCCTGGAACAGCACCGTTCCGGCGGGAATGGCGACCACACGGGCGCCGCCCTCCAGCAAGCGGGCGGAGTCGGGATCCAGGCGGGCGAAGAGGGGGAACGAGGCCGAGATTTCTGCGTTCATGTCGGGCATATTGCCTAAGGAGCCACGCCTGTTCCAGCCGCAAACCGAGGGGGATCCATGCGCCGTGCCGCCACATGCCTGCTGCTGGTCGCGGCGCTGGTCGGCTGCCGCACGCCGGCACCGGCCTCCGACGAGATCCAGGCCGAGCTACGGCCGCTTTCCACCGACGAGCAGCAATCCGCCAGGCTGGGGGCGGTGGAGGTGCTGTCAATTCATCAGTTGACGAGCGGCCGGCAGTGGTTCGGCGGCATTTCTGGTCTGTCCTATGACGGTCATACGGTGACCGCCATCAACGATGTCGGCCACTGGCTGCGCTTCCGTATGAAGGTGGACGACAGCGGCCGTCCGGTAGCTTTCGACAAGCTGGAGGTGGAATCGCTGGGCGGCCTGGACGGCAGCAAGGAGGACGGCGACGCCGAGGAGCCTGACCGCCATGCCGGACGGCTGGCTGGTCAGTTTCGAGCGCCGCCACCGCATCCTGTTCTACCGCCACGGCCTGTCCGGCACGCCGGAGCGCATCGACCTGCCGCAGGGGTTCACCCGCCAGCCCGACAATGGCGGGGTGGAAGCCCTGGTACGGCTGGCCGATGGCCGCCTGCTGATGCTGTCCGAGGAAGGCGGCTCGGACGACCTGGGATGGGGCTGGATTGGCGAGCCCGGCGCCTGGAAGCGGCTGTCCTATCGCCGTACCGGGCTGTTCCGTCCCACCAGCGCCGCAGTACTGCCTAACGGCGACGTGCTGGTGCTGGAGCGCAGTTTCACCCTGGTGGGCGGCGTGGCGAGCCGGCTGGTGCGGCTGAAGGCGGCCGACCTGCGCCCCGGCGCAGTCCTGGAGGGGACGGAACTGTTCGCCCTGCGGCCGCCGCTGCTGGTGGACAATTACGAGGGACTGACAGTACAGAAGCGGCGCGACGGGCGTCTGGTCGCGTACATCCTTTCGGACGATAACTTTAATCCGCTCCAGGCCACACTGCTGATGGCAATACTTCTTCCCGACTAAAAGCACATATCGTGTAGTTCGTGGGCCATATTGCTGGCATCCCCTGGGGGAGCCTACCTTCGAGGTGTATCTACCCTTCAAGGGCGGCAGACCGTGCGTGATGCGTCCATGAGTCTTTTCGACACCACCAAAGGCCCATCCAGCGATACGCCATTCCCCGCCGGCGGGGCCCTGACCTCCGGGATGGATGCGCCGCTGCTCGATGACGTGCTGGCGGCGGCGGCCGATTGGGTGTGGGAAACCGATGCCCAACTGCGCCTTGTGCGGCTGTCCCCCACCTTTGCCGCGGAAACCGGCATTCCCCCCGACGATGTGCTGGGCCACTCGCTGGAATTGTTGCTGCTGCGTTTCCTCATCGATGAAAGTGAGCTGTCCTGCCAGGTCAACGCCCTGCGGGCGCGGGCACCGTTCCGCAATCTGCGCTTGCGGCTGCTCGATCCCGATGCCCAGCTGACCCGTCACTTCCTGCTGTCGGGCCGGCCGTGGCGCGACGCCCAGGGCAATTTCGCCGGCTATCGCGGCGTCGGTCTGGAAGTGACCGAGCCGGCGTTGCGCGATGTGCGGGAAAGCGAGAACCGCTTCCGCGCCATCTTCGATCGTGCCGCCCTGGGCATCGCGGTGGTGCGGCCCGGCGGACACATCAGCCAGGCCAATCCGGCGCTGGAAGCCATGTTCGGCTATTCGGCGGAGGAACTCTCGCATTGCGGCTTCACCGAGTTGACTCATCCCGAGGACCGCGATGCCGATCGCGACGCCGCCCGCATGCTGCTGCGGCGGGAGGTGGAGAGCTACAGCCGCGAGAACCGCTATCTCCGCCGCGACGGGTCGTCCTTCTGGGGGCGCATCACCGCGTCGCTGGTGCCTGGCGAGAACGCCTCGCGCTTCACCGTGGTGATGATCGAGGATATCGATGACCGCAAGCGGGCCGAAGCCAATCTCAGCCTGTTCCGCAAGGTGATGGACGCGGCCCACGAGGCCATCGCCATCCTCTCGCCGGCGGGCAACATCCTCTATGCCAACTCGGCTTACGGCCGGCTGTTCGGCGTGCCGCAGGGCGCGGTGTTCGGCAGCCATTACCGCGCCTATTTCCCTGCCCAGTCCCAGGCCATCCTCGACCGCGCGGTTGGTCCGGCGCTGTTGCGCGGGGAAAGCTGGGAAGGGGTGCTGGAGGCCACCGACGCCTCGGAACGGACCTTCCCGCTGTGGCAGCGGGCGGGTGTGCTCCGCGACGAATACGGGCGGGTGCAGTTCTACTTCGCCTTCATGCACGACAATACCGACCAGCAATTGTTCGAGGACGAACTGTTCGACGCCAAGGAGGCCGCCGAAGAGGCCAACGTCGCCAAGACCCGCTTCCTGGCCGCCGCCAGCCACGACCTGCGCCAGCCCATGCAGGCTCTGGCCATGTTCGTGGCGGTGCTGGCCGGGCGCGTGGTCGATCGCGAACAGGGGGTGCTGGTGGCGCGTATCCAGGATTCGGTGACCGCGCTGGAAGGGCTGCTGAACAGCCTGCTCGACGTCTCCAAGCTGGAGGCGGGGCTGGTGGTGCCGCATCAGGCCGACTTCCCGGTGGCGGCAATGCTGGACCGGCTGGCGGCCGAATTCGAGCCGCTCTGCGCTGCCGAGGGGTTGAAGCTCACGGTGGTGCCCAGTACCGCCGTGGTGCATAGCGATCCGGCCCTGCTGGAACGCATCCTGCGCAACCTGCTCAACAACGCGGTGCGCTATACCCATGGCGGGCGCATCCTGTTTGGTGTCCGCCGCCGCGGTCGCGCCATATCCTTCGAGGTATGGGACACCGGCATCGGCATTCCGCAGGCCGAACTCAAGAATATCTTCCGAGAGTTCCACCAAGTGGGCAACCAGGGGCGCGATCGCCGCCAAGGACTGGGCCTGGGGCTGGCCATCGTCGAACGCTTGGCCAACCTGCTGGACCATCCGGTGGCTGTGCAGTCCATCGAGGGCAAGGGGTCGGTGTTCTCGGTGCAGGTGCCGGTGGCGGCGCGCGCGCCGGCGGCCGTCAGTCCCAGCCAGCTGCAACTGGGGCTGGCGCGCAAGGGCGCCGCCATCCTGGTCATCGATGACGAGCCCGACGTGCGCGAGAGCCTGGAACTGCTGCTGGAAAGCTGGGGCCACGTCGTGCTGTCGGCCTCCAGCGCCGACGACGCGGTGCGCCGGCTGCAGGGCTGGGGGCGGGTGCCGGAACTGGTCATCGCCGATTATCGGCTGCAGAACGGCGATACCGGCGGTCAGGCCATTGCCCGGCTGGAGGTACATCTGCGCCCGGTGGCGAAGCTGCCGGCCATCATCCTCACCGGCGACACCGCGCCGGAACGGCTGCAGCAGGCCCAGGCGCTCGGGCATGGACTCTTGCACAAGCCGGTGCAGGCCGATGCCCTGCGCCGGGCCATCGACGAAGCCCTGGCCCGCGGTGCGCGCGCCCATCGCCGCGCGGCGCGGGACGGCAGCAAGGCGGGCGCAAGGAAGTCGAAGGCGTCTTGATCGCCGGCCGGCCGGCGCTACGTCAACCGGATTGACATTCCGGTTGCACGACGGAGGCCGCCCATGCCCGATATGCCCGACCAGCTTCCCCCCCAGCATCAGGATAGGCAGCCAGGACGGCAGGGGCCGATGGCCCCGAGGCCGCGCTCGGAAATGGCCGATTACCGGGGCAGCGGCAAGCTGTTGGGGCGCGCCGCCATCGTCACCGGCGGCGATTCCGGCATCGGGCGCGCCGTCGCCATCGGCTTTGCCAAGGAAGGCGCCGATGTGGCCGTGGTCTATCTGAACGAGCGCGAGGACGCCGAGGAAACCCGCCGCCACGTGGAGGCGGCGGGGCGCAAATGCCTGCTGGTCGAGGGCGACGTGGGCGACGAGGTGTTCTGCCGCCGGGTGGTGGACGAGGTGGCGCAGGCCTTTGGCCACCTGGACATCGTGGTGAACAACGCCAGCGAGCAGAGTCCGCAGGAAAAACTGGAGGACATCACCGCCGAGCAGCTGGAGCGAACCTTCCGCACCAACATCTTCTCCATGTTCTTCCTGACCAAGGCGGCCTTGCCCCATCTGCGGCCCGGTGCCGCCATCGTCAACACCACCTCCATCACCGCCTACAAGGGCAATTCCCGGCTGCTGGACTATTCCGCCACCAAGGGCGCCATCGCCGCCTTCACACGCTCACTGTCGCAAAACCTGGCCGAGCGGGAAATCCGGGTCAACGCGGTGGCGCCGGGTCCCATCTGGACGCCGCTGATCCCGTCCACCTTCAGCGAGGAGCAGGTGGAGAAATTCGGCACCGGCCAGCCGCTGGGGCGCGTGGGGCAGCCCGACGAGGTGGCGCCGGCCTTCATCTTCCTGGCCTCGGATGACGCCTCCTACATGAGCGGACAAGTGCTTCACCCGAATGGCGGAGAGGTGGTAAACGGCTAGCTATAACAAATACTTATATTGTGTTGTTAGGGCGATCTGTCAGGCTTCATCCACGTGGCAGGACAGGCCCAGTTCCCCGGCGGTGTTGGCGACCGTGTTCAGGCAGGCTTCGGCGCGCTCGGGGATGGCGACCGCCAGGCGGGTGACGTAGAGGCCCTGCTCGGGCAAGCGGTGGGCATCCAGGCGGACGATGTTGGCCTTGAACGAACCGAACACCTCGGACAGCCGCGCGATCAGGCCCGGACGGTCGCCGCCCGACAGCACGATGCGGTGACTGATGCGGCCAAGCGGCCCGGTGGCGGCATCCAGTTCGAACGGCCGCACGCTCACGGTGGCGCCGGCCAGTTCCGGTAGGGCCGCCAGATCGCTTTCCAACTCGGCGGCGGGAATGCCGGCCGGCAGATCGCATACCGAGGTGAATTCCGCGCCAGTGCCCAGCATGGCAAAGCTGGTGTCGCCCAGGTCCGCCCCTAATTCGAACAGGCGGCCGGTGATGGCGGCCACCAGGCCGGTGCGATCGGGGCAGAAGATGGAAATCAGCACGGTGGACATGGCGGCCTCTCTGATGTGCGGCGCCATGATGCGCCCATCCCGGCCATTTGCAACCCTACCCTTGGAAGTCATGCCGACATCGGAATAGGCGTCGCCAGTGGTCCATCCCGACCTAGGTCGGGCGGTGGCGGCGTCCGGGCAGGGCCATGTGCTGAGGTATGAAAGCAACCGCCGCCCTGGCCGCCCTGTTGGCCGTCGCCGCCTCGCCCGCCCTGGCCGGGGTCGACGAGATTCGCCTTGGCTTATTCGACCATGACCTCAGTTTCCTTGGCCATGCCAAGGAAGGAGGGGTGGACGTCAATGCCGAGCTGCTGTTCGAATCGCCGGCAGTCCTGAATGTGCTGTGGAGTCCGCGCCCGCATGTGGGCGTCAGCGTCAACACCCAGGGTGACACCAGCCAGCTCTATGGCGGGCTGAGCTGGACGGTGGAGCCGGTGCAGCGCCTGTTCCTGGAGATCAGCCTCGGCGGCTCCATCCACAACGGCAAGCTCAGCTATTCGGGCGACGACCGCAAGGAACTGGGCTCGCGGGTTCTGTTCCGTGAATCCATCTCGCTGGGCTACCGCATCGACGCCCACAATTCCATTTCGGTGACCTTCGACCACGAGAGCAACGCCAACCTGGCCAGCAACAACGAAGGGCTGAACAACCTGGGCATTCGCTGGGGTTACCGGTTCTGAACGGTTTGGCTATACTCCGGCGGCCTGACCGGAGACGCCATGCCCCCCCGCCGATCCCTTGTCGCCACTGTCCTGCTGGCCATGGCCGCCGCCGGTTCGCTGGCTGGCTGGCTGGTGCCGGGCCGCATGCATCGCATCGACCCCGGCGACCCCCGCCAGGTGGCGGAAGGGCGGCGCCTGTATGCGGAGCACTGCGCCCGATGCCACGGTGCCGAGTTGCAGGGCGAGCCCGATTGGCGCGTGCGCAAGCCGTCCGGCGAATTGCCGGCGCCGCCCCACGATGCCAGCGGCCACACCTGGCACCACAGCGATGAACAGCTTTACGCCATCACCAAGCACGGCATGGCCCGTTTCGCGCCACCCGACTACAAATCGGCCATGCCGGCCTTCGTCGGCACGCTGTCCGACGGGGAGATCCGCGCGGTGATCGCCTATATCAAGTCCACCTGGCCCGAGGACCTCCGCCGACGCCAGGAAGCACTGGGGCGCCAATAGCCCTATGGCTGGCCCGCCATGCGCCAGCATCCGTCCTGCTTGAGGAAGCGCTGCCGGTGCACCGGGTGGAAGGCCTCGCCCGACCAGCCGCGCACGTTCACTTCGATCCAGGGCATGTCGACGTGGATGAGGCCGTAGCCGTTGGCATCTTCCCGCAACCGGGTGGAGCACGCGGTGGAGGCCTGCAGCAGGATGCAGGAATGCTCGTGGGGGCCCGAGATGATCTCCATATGGGCGCGGTGCGCATGGCCGGTCAGAATCAGGTCGATGCCGCGCTCGGCCAGCGCGTCGTAAGGGTGTCCGGCCTGGGCGGTACGGGGCGGATGGTGCAGGAAGGCCACCTTGCAGGCCGAGGCCGGGGCGGCGGCAAGCACCTCCTCGACCCGCTCCAGGTGCCGGGAGCGCAGCTTCCCGCTTTTCCAGCGCAGGGGGCGGGTGCTGTCCAGCCCCACCGCCACCAGCTTGTCGTCGTGCCACAGCGGCCAGTCCGCATGGCCCGGCAGGTGCCGTTCGAACTTGGCGCGGGGCCGGAACAGCCGGTTCAAGGGGCGGTAGAGCGGTGCAATGTCATGGTTGCCGGGGACCACCAGGGCCGGGGCCGGCAGGCGGTCCAGGAAATCCCGGGCTTCGGCGAACTGGCGGGTCCGCGCCCGCTGGGTCAGATCGCCGGAGACGATGACCAGATCGGGCCGCTGCCTGGCCAGGTCGCCCAGCAGCGCCTCCACCACGGTGGTATCGGTGCGCCCGAAATGCAGATCGGAAATGTGGGCGACAACGGGCAACGGATCAGCCCTCGCCGGCCGGCGCGACGGCCGAGGCCGGCATCAGCACGCGCAACGCCTTGGGCCGCAGCCGGAAGATCAACGGAGAGCGCAGCACGGTGACCTCGCCGTCGAGGGAAACCATCACCCGCCGCTTGCGGCTGATGACGCGTACTTCGTCCGCCTTGAAGGTCTCCAGCAGGCGGCCGTCGCGCCAATAGCCCGCCAGCGCCCGTAGCGCCAGGCGCAGCAGTCCCAGGCGGGTGCTCACCTTGGCCACGTGCACCACCAGCTCGCCCCGGTCCAGCGCCTCGCGCGTCAGCGGCAGCGCCTGCTCGTGCCAGGCGTTGTTGGAAATGACCAACAGCGGGGTCGTCACCGTCGTCGTCTGGCCGTTGACGGACAGGGTCACCCGCACCAGGGGATAGCGGCGGAAGGCGCGCAGGGCGGCCAGGGCGAAGGCCGGCCATTTCTTCAGGCCGCCGCGCTGCTGCAGCTTGTCGCGGCGGTGGACGATCAGCGGATGCATGCCCAAGCTGGCCCAGATGGCGAAGGGCAGGCCGTTGACCTCGGCCAGGTCGATGGCGGCGGGCCGACCCTCGGCAAGGACCCTGGCGGCCTGCACCGGGTCCAGCGGCAGGCCGAGGTCCCGCGCCAGCAGGTTCAAGGTTCCCAGCGGCAGGATGCCCAGGGGCTTGTCCCGGCCCAGCCCGGCCAGGATGGCGGTCAGCGCCGTGCCGTCGCCGCCGCCGCAGATCACCGCGTCCACATCCGTGCGCTGCGCCATGGCGGACAGGGTGCCGGCAAGGTCGCGGCGCCCGCACACGGCCACGTCGAGGGTGTGTCCATGCCTGCTCAGGGCCGCGGTGAGGGCCGCAACCGTCGGTTCCAGGGGCAGGCGGCGGAAAGTGCCGGCGGAGTGGTTGATGACCAGGGCGAGGCGCATGTCAAATGACATGTCGCAAAAGTTAGCGCTGTCAACTGTTGAGCACATGCGAGGCCATATTGAAAAAGTGCTCCGAGCAAAGCATGCTCTTGCCAACGTCTGCCCGCATTCTAGGGGGCAAGGCGGCACGATGGTGATCGCCCAATGGGAGGAAGGCGCATATGCATAACCCGTACGAGCAGAACCTGGACAAGAATCCGGCGAATTTCGTTCCGCTCACTCCTTTGCAATTCCTCGAGCGGGCGGCGTCCGTCTATCCCAACCGCACCGCGATCATCCATGGCGAGGTCCGCCGCACCTGGGCCGAAACCTACAGGCGCTGCCGCCAACTGGCCTCTGCCCTGGCCAAGCGCGGCATCGGCGTCGGCGACACCGTCGCCGTGATGGCGCCCAACATCCCCGAGATCTTCGAGGCCCATTTCGGCGTGCCCATGCTGGGCGCCGTGCTGAATGCGCTCAACATCCGCCTGGACGCCGAGGCGCTGGCGTTCATCCTCGACCACGCCGAGGCCAAGGTGCTGATCACCGACCGCGAATTCTCCGGCGTGATCAAGAAGGCGCTGGGCATGATCGGCCGCAAGCTGATCGTCATCGACATCGACGATCCCACGGTCAAGGCCGGCGAACTGGTGGGCGAGACCACCTACGAGCAGTTCCTCGCCACCGGCGACGCCGACTACCAGTGGCGCTGGCCCTCCGACGAATGGGAGGCCATCACGCTGAACTACACCTCGGGCACCACCGGCAACCCCAAGGGCGTGGTCTACAGCCATCGCGGCGCCTACATCAACGCCATCGGCAACGTGGTCACCTGGGGCATGAGCGGCCATCCGGTCTATCTGTGGACCCTGCCCATGTTCCACTGCAACGGCTGGTGCTTCCCCTGGACCATCACCGCCCTGGCCGGCACTCATGTGTGCCTGCGCCGCGTGGACGCGGCCAGCATGTTCGGCGCCATCGCCGAGCATAAGGTGACCCATCTGTGCGGCGCCCCTATCGTCATGGGCATGCTGATCAACGCCTCCGACGCCGATCGCAAGCCGCTGCCCCACACGGTGGAATTCATGACCGCCGCCGCCCCGCCGCCCGCCGCCGTGATCGGCCGCCTGGAGTCCCAGGGCTTCAAGATCACCCACGTCTACGGCCTGACCGAGGTCTACGGTCCGTCGACCGTGTGCTCGTGGCACGACGAATGGGATCAGTTGGGACTGGACGAACGCGCCCGCCTGAAGTCGCGCCAGGGCGTGCGCTACGTCATGCAGGAGGGTCTGATGGTGGCCGATGCGGTGACGCTGGAGCCGGTGCCCCGGGACGGCGTCACCATGGGCGAGGTGTTCTTCCGCGGCAACGTGGTGATGAAGGGCTATCTGAAGAACGCCAAGGCCACCGACGAGGCTTTTGGCGGCGGCTGGTTCCACACCGGCGACCTGGGCGTCTGGCATCCCGATGGCTATATCGAGTTGAAGGACCGCTCCAAGGACATCATCATCTCGGGCGGCGAGAACATCTCCACCATCGAGGTGGAGGGCGTCCTGTTCCAGCACCCCGACGTCACCGAGGCGGCGGTGGTCGCCCGCCCCGACGAGAAGTGGGGCGAGACGCCGTGCGCCTTCATCAATCTGAAGGAAGGCTCGACGGCCACCGACAAGGAGATCATGGCCTTCTGCCGCGAGCGCCTGGCCCACTTCAAGTGCCCGCGCACGGTCGTCTTCGGCCCGCTGCCCAAGACCTCCACCGGCAAGATCCAGAAGTTCGTCCTGCGCGAAATGGCCAAGAAGCTCAACGGCTAGGACGGTTCGGTTGATCTGTGCGCCCGGGGACGAAATCCCCGGGCGTTTCTTGTATACCGCGCGCATCTGGATGTTTGACCTTTGTCAAGCGGGCGCGCTAACCTCTCCCCGCATTCTTGCAATGGGGGGACGAGGTGGCGGAAGCAGCTCGCGTGACGCTGCCGCTGATGCAGCGTGGCTTGGCGGAACGCCTGATCTGTCTGCATGACGAGATCAAGGGGGATGAATCGCTGGCTGCGCTCAGCCGCATCGCCGTCGCCCTATACGACGACAGCACCGATCTGCTGAAGACCTTCATCCATTCGTCCGACGGCGACAGCCCGCTGGAACATACAGTAGCGCGGCTGTCGGAGCTGCCCACCCTGCAGCAGCTGGCCTGGACTGGGGCGCGGCGCACCATCAACGATCTGGGCGCCGCCGCCGAGGCCGGGCAGGACCAGGCGGTGCGCCTGGTGGCCTCGGGCTACCGTTCCAGCTACACGGTGCCGATCCAGCACAAAGGCACCTTTTACGGCTTCCTGTTCTTCAACGCCTTCATTCCCAACTTCTTCACCGCTCCCGTGGTGGCGCGGCTGCGCCCCTATGCCGACCTGATCGCGCTGGCGGTCATGCGCGAACTGGATACCGTGCGCATGATGGCGGCGGCGGTGAAGGTGATCCGCTCGGTGAGCTCGGCCCGCGACGAGGAGACCGGCTCCCATCTGGCCCGCATGGCCCGCTATGCCCGGCTGATCGCCGCCAAGGTGGCGCCACGCCATGACCTGTCCGACGAGTTCGTGGAATTCGTCTTCCAGTTCGCGCCGCTGCATGACGTGGGCAAGGTGTCGGTGCCCGATTCCATCCTGCTCAAGCCCGGCCGCCTGACCGCCGAGGAATTCGAGGTCATGAAGACCCATGTGGCCAAGGGCGTGCATATCGTCGACCTGATGATGCAGGACTTCGGCCTGAAGTCCATGCCGCACTTCGAACTGCTGCGCAATATCGTCGCCTACCACCATGAGGCCCTGGACGGTTCGGGCTATCCGTACGGCCTGGCCGGCGACGCCATTCCGCTGGAGGCCCGCGTCGCCGCCGTGGCCGACGTGTTCGACGCGCTCACCTCGCAGCGGCCGTACAAGCCGGCCTGGACCAACGAGGACGCCATCGCCCTGCTGCAGGAGCAGGCCGGTCGCAAGTTCGACGTGGCCTGCGTGGCCGCCCTGGCCGAGGATCCGGCGGCGGTGGCCGACATCCAGTCGCGCTTCAACGAAACCATCTTCGACTGAAGGCGGGGGCCGCTTGGGGAACTTTGCGATTTCGGCGTAACAGGATTATCATGTGCGCAAAACGGGGCCGAACCAATGGCCCGAAAGCGGGGAGAGCGCCATGAGATCCGGGTCGTTGGGGGTGGCGAGACCGTCATCGCCGCCGCAGAACTTCCGTCCGGTTCATCAGGGCCTGGCCGAGCGCCTTGCCTGTTTCCATGACGAGGTGAAGCGCGACTTCGAGGGCGTCAACCGCATCGCCATCGCCATCTACGATGCCGGCACCGACATCCTGAAGTCGTTCGTGGATTCCAGCGAGGGCGACAATCCGTTCGAGCATACCGTGGCCCGCCTTGCCGATCTGAAGCCCTTGGCGCAGTTGGCCCGCACCGGTGGGCGGCGGGTGATCAACGACCTCGCCAGCCATCCGGCTGGCACACCCGCCCATGTCAGGCGCCTGCTGTCCGCCGGCTATCTGTCCAGTTACACCGTGCCGATCTTCCACAAGGGCACCTTCCACGGCTTCATCTTCTTCAATTCGTTCCAGGCCGGCTATTTCAGCCCGGCCGTGGTGCAGCGCCTGCGCACCGTGGCCGAGGTGGTGTCGCTGCACACCATCATGGAACTGGACGCCGTGCGCATGATCCAGGCGGCGGTGGAGACGGTGCGCCAGATTAGCCGCGCCCGCGACGAGGAAACCGGCGCCCATCTGGAGCGCATGGCCCGCTATGCCCGCCTGATCGCCTTGCGCCTGGCGCCGCGCCGCGGCCTGTCGGATGAATGGGTGGAGTTCCTGTTCCAGTTCGCGCCCCTGCACGACGTCGGCAAGATCGCCGTTCCCGACCAGATCCTGTTCAAGCCCGGCCGGCTGACGCCCGAGGAATTCACGGTGATGAAGACGCACGTCACCAAGGGCTGCGAGATCGTCGACACCATGGCGAACACCTTCCGCATCGGCGGCGCGCCCTATGTGCGGGTGCTGCGCAACGTGGTCGCCCACCATCATGAAGCCATCGACGGCTCGGGCTATCCCCACGGACTGGTGGGCGAGGAAATCTCGCTGGAGGGGCGCATCACCGCGGTGGCCGACGTGTTCGATGCGCTCACCTCGGTACGCCCGTACAAATCGGCCTGGTCGGTGGAGGAAGCGCTGGCCTATCTGGCCGAGCAAGGCGGCCGCAAGTTCGACAAGGACGCGGTGGACATCCTGTGCAACAGCCAGGCCGCCATCGCCGACATCCAGAGCCAGTTCGCCGAAAGCCAGTTGGATTGACCGCGCCTTAACCGCTTCGGGGGTAAAAGGACGTTGTCGGCAGGGGAGGTCTTCATGCGGCGCGGGTTTGCGGCAGGCTTCGCGGCAGTTCTGGTGCTGGGTGCGGCGGCATGCGCCGAGGCGCGGTCGGCGGCCGATCCGTGGGCGGCCATCCGCGTTCCGGTGGCCGGCGGTGCCCAGTCCATCGGCTCGCCCGCCGCCGGCTGCATCGCCGGCGCGGTGGCGCTGCCCCAGGACGGCGAGGGCTATCAGGTGTTGCGGCCGCAGCGCAACCGCTTCTGGGCCCATCCGCGCACTGTCGCCTTTATCCAGTCCCTGGGGCATGCCGCCGCCGCGCAAGGGTTCGGCCCGTTGCTCATCGGCGACCTGGGCCAGCCACGGGGCGGCCCCATGTCCTTCGGCCACGGCAGCCACCAGAACGGCCTGGACGTGGACATCTGGTTCCGTCTGTCCGGGCAGCCGCTGGACGAGGAGGGATTGGCCCGCCCCGAGCCGGTTTCCATGGTCAGCGGCACCAAGGTCAATCCGGCCACCTGGACCGACACCCATCTGCGCCTGCTGAAGCTGGCCGCCGCTTCACCCGAAGTGGACCGCATCTTCGTCAATCCCCCCATCAAGGCCGAGGCCTGCCGCCGGGCGGGCGGCGACCGCGCGTGGCTGGCCAAGCTGCGCCCGTGGTGGGGGCATGACGAGCATTTCCATGTGCGTCTGTCCTGCACGCCCGGCGACATCGGCTGCGTTCCACAGGCTCCGGTGCCCGACGGCGACGGCTGCGGCGGTGAGCTGGCCTCATGGAACACCAAGCCGACCCTGTTGCCGGCCGAAGCCAAGGACAAGCCCAACCATCGTAATCCGGTGCTGCCGCCGGCCTGCGCCGCCATCCTGAGGCAGCCGGGGGTGGTCGAGGCGGGCGTGCGCTGATCGCCGCGCACGGGGAATATTCGCTTCCCCTTGCCAAAACCGCCGCAAGGCGCTACATACCCGGCCACCAATCCACACGCGGGTTCGCGGGTGGCGTGCTTGCGCGCCTTCCGCTTTCCGGTGTCGAAGGCGACTTCGACCATTGCCCGCGGAGGCTCAACCGGAGAAAAGAAGGAATTCTCTCCATGGCTCTGCCCACGTTCACCATGCGCCAGCTCGTCGAAGCCGGCGTGCACTTCGGTCACAACACCCGCCGCTGGAACCCGAAGATGGCTCCGTTCCTCTTCGGCGTCCGCAACGGCATCCACATCATCGACCTGCAGCAGTCGGTGCCCATGCTGCACGCGGCCATGACCGCCGTGCGCAACGTGACCGCCAACGGCGGCCGCGTCCTGTTCGTCGGCACCAAGCGCGCCGCCTCGGACATCGTGGCCGACGCCGCCAAGAAGTGCGGTCAGTACTACGTGAACCACCGTTGGCTCGGCGGCATGCTGACCAACTGGAAGACCATCTCCAACTCCATCAAGCGCCTGCGCGAGTTGGACGACCAGTTGGCTTCCGGCACCCTGGCCGGCCTGACCAAGAAGGAGCAACTGGTGCTCTCCCGTGAAAAGGAGAAGCTGGACCGTGCCCTGGGCGGCATCAAGGACATGGGCGGCCTGCCGGACATCCTGTTCATCATCGACACCAACAAGGAGTCGCTGGCGGTGCAGGAAGCCAACAAGCTGGGCATCCCGGTGGTAGCCATCCTGGATTCCAATTCGGATCCGGCCGGCATCCAGTTCCCGGTTCCGGGCAACGACGACGCCATCCGCGCCATCCAGACCTATTGCGACCTGATGATCGGCGCCGTGCTGGACGGCATTCAGGCCGAGATCGGCCGCTCGGGCGGCGACATCGGCGCCCAGGCCGAGGCTCCGGTCGAGGTGCTGCCGGCCGAGGGCGAGGGTGAGGGCGAGGCGGCTTCCGCCGAGTAACTTCCGCCTTGCGGAGTGAATGGCGGCGACCTGACGTCGCCGCCATTTTCTTAAGTTCTTTACGCTTCCAAAGACTTTCACGAAGAGGAAAGATCCAATGGCCGAGATTACCGCTGCGCTTGTCAAGGAGCTGCGCGAGAAGACTGGCGCCGGCATGATGGACTGCAAGAAGGCGCTGGGCGAAGTGGCCGGCGACATCGAAGCCGCCGTCGACTGGCTGCGCAAGAAGGGCCTCGCCGCCGCCGCCAAGAAGGCCGGCCGCGTCGCCGCCGAGGGTCTGGTGGCCGTCGCCGCTGCCGGCACCAAGGGCGTCGCCGTCGAGGTGAACGCCGAGACCGACTTCGTCGCCCGCAACGACCAGTTCCAGGGCTTCGTTTCCACCTTCGCCCAGGTCGCCCTGGCCCAGGGTGACGACGTGGAGGCCCTGAAGGCCGCCGAGTTCCCCGGCGCCGGCAAGTCGGTGCAGGAGCAACTGACCGCCCTGATCGCCACCATCGGCGAAAACATGAACATCCGTCGCGCCAAGCGTTTGGAAGTGTCGGCCGGCGTGGTCGCCTCCTACGTCCACTCGGCCATCGCTCCCGGCCTGGGCAAGATCGGCGTGCTGGTCGCCCTGGAATCCGCTGGCGACGCTGCCAAGCTGGAGGCCCTGGGCAAGCAGATCGCCATGCATGTGGCCGCCGCCAACCCGCTGTTTCTGGACAGTGCCTCGGTGGACCAGGCCGCCCTCGAGCGCGAGAAGGCCGTGCTGACCGAGCAGGCCCTGGCTTCCGGCAAGCCGGCCAACGTGGTCGAGAAGATGGTCGAAGGCCGCATCCGCAAGTACTATGAGGAAGTGTGTCTGCTGGACCAGGTGTTCGTCATCGACCAGGAGAACAAGATCTCCAAGGTGGTCGAGAACGCCGCCAAGGACGTCGGCGCTCCGGTCAAGCTGACCGGCTTTGCCCGCTTCGCCCTGGGCGAGGGCATCGAGAAGGAAGAGAAGGACTTCGCCGCCGAGGTGGCTGCCCAACTGGGCGGCTGATCGTCGGCGCGATTGCTTCGGCCGCCGTCCGGGAACCCTCCTGGACGGCGGCTTTCGCCCCTCTGAGGGGGCGAGTTAGGGCGAGACAGGCGGGTGGAATGGTGTATGATCGCCAACCGGCCGCCGTCCCCGGCGACATTTTCGTTCTCCCAGGGCGTTCTGTCCGGGAGTTCGGTTCCGGACCATCCAGGCTTTGAGGGCACCATGGCCAGCGATGCCAAATACCGCCGCGTTCTTCTGAAGATCTCGGGCGAGGGGCTGATGGGCTCCCGCGATTACGGGCTGGACCCGGACACCGTCGACCGCATCGCCCGCGAGGTGAAGTCGGTGCGCGACCTCGGCGTCGAGGTTTGCTGCGTCGTCGGCGGCGGCAACATCTTCCGCGGCATCTCCGGCGCGGCCAAGGGCATGGAGCGCGCGGCCGCCGACAACATGGGCATGCTGGCCACCGTCATGAACGCCCTGGCGTTGCAGAACGCCATGGAGGGCATGGGGATCGAGACCCGCGTGCAGTCGGCCATTCCCATGCCGTCGGTGTGCGAATCCTTCATCCGCCGCCGCGCCATCCGTCACCAGGAAAAGGGGCGGGTGGTGATCTTCGCCGCCGGCACCGGCAATCCCTTCTTCACCACCGATACCGCGGCCGCCCTGCGCGCCGTGGAGATGGGCTGTGACGCTCTGTTGAAGGCAAGCCAGGTGGATGGGGTCTATTCCGCCGACCCCAAGAAGGTGCCCGACGCCGTGCGCTACGACACTTTGAGCTTCCACGACGTGCTCGCCCGCGACCTGGCGGTGATGGACGCCTCGGCCATCTCGCTGTGTCGCGAGAATAACGTGCCCATCGTGGTTTTCGACATGCACCAGGATGGCGCCTTCGCCGAGGTCGTTCGCGGCCGTGGGCGCTTCACGATCATCAAGGAAGGGGGCTGACCCGTGGCCGTGACCAGTTGGAGCGATCTGAAGAAGGACATTGCCCACCGTATGGACAACACGGTGGAGGTCCTGAAGAAGGAATTCACCGGCCTGCGCACCGGCCGTGCCCATGCCAGCCTGCTTGAGCCGGTGATGGTGGAGGCCTATGGCCAGTCCATGCCGCTGACCCAGTGCGCCACCGTCGGCGTGCCCGAGCCGCGCATGCTGACCGTGCAGGTGTGGGACAAAGGGCAGGTCAAGGCGGTGGAAAAGGCCATCCGCGATTCCGGCCTGGGTCTCAATCCCATGGCCGAGGGCCAGATGATCCGGGTGCCGATCCCGCCGCTGAACGAGGAGCGCCGCAAGGAGCTGCAGAAGGTGGCCGGCAAGTACGCCGAGCAGGCCCGCGTCGCCGTGCGCAACGTGCGCCGCGACGGCATGGACACCTTGAAGAAGCTCGAGAAGGACGGCCACATCTCGGAAGACGAGATCAAGAAGCACGAGAAGGAAGTCCAGGCTCTCACCGACGACACCATCAAGAAGATCGACGAGACCTTGTCCAACAAGGAAAAGGAAATCCTTCAGGTCTGATGGAGATGGAATCCGCCGCCACGTCCCATGCCGACCTGCTGCCGCCGCCCGCGCACGTTGCCATCATCATGGATGGCAACGGGCGCTGGGCCAAGGCGCGCGGCCTGCCGCGCACCGCCGGCCATAAGCGCGGCGCGGAGGCGGTTCGGCGCACGGTGGAATGCGCGCGGGAAATGGGGGTGTCGTATCTGACCCTCTATGCCTTCTCGTCGGAGAACTGGAAGCGGCCCCAGGGCGAGGTGACCGACCTCATGGGCCTGCTGCGGCTGTACCTGCGCAACGAAGTGCGCACGCTGCACAAGAACGGCATCCGCCTCAAGGTGATCGGCGACCGCTCGCGCCTGGGGGCGGATATCGTCGCGCTGATTGAGGAATCCGAAGCCAAGACCGCCGGTAACGCCGCCATGACCCTGGTCCTGGCGCTGTCCTATGGCGGCCGCCAGGAGATCGTCGAGGCGGCGCGCCGGATCGCGGTCCAGGTGGCCGAAGGGCGGCTTGCCCCGGATCAGGTGGACGAGGCGGCGCTGTCGCGCAACCTCTTCACCGAGGGCATGCCCGACCCCGACCTGATCATCCGCACCTCGGGCGAGAAGCGCATTTCCAACTTCCTGCTGTGGCAATGCGCCTATGCCGAGTTGGTGTTCCTCGACGTCCTCTGGCCCGATTTCGACCGCGAGGACCTGATCGGCGCCATCCGCGATTTCCACGGCCGCGAGCGTCGTTTCGGCGCTTCGGGCGGCTGACCGCTGTGCTCGGCGCCCGCGTTCTTTCCGCTTTGGTCATGGCTCCTCCGGCGCTGCTGGCTGCCTGGTTGGGGGGCTACGCATTCGCTGCCTTGGTGCTGGTAGCCACCGGCATCATGTGTTGGGAATGGGAAAGGATCATCACCCAGCGGTTTGGATGGTCGGGGCGTGTCGCCGCGCTCGGCTGCATGATCGCCGCCGTGCTGGCGGTAGAGCAGCCCGCCTTGGCCCTGCTGCTGGTTGTGGCCGCCGCCCTGGTCGCGGCCGTCCTGGCGCGCGGCCAGGGCAAGTGTCCGCGCCTGTGGGCCGGCCTGGGGCCGCTCTATGCCGGCCTGCCGGCGGTGGCGCTGGTGTGGCTGCGGGGCGACGGCGAGGTCGGCCGCCAGACCCTGTTCTGGCTGCTGCTGCTGGTGTGGGCGACGGATATCGGCGCCTACGCGGCCGGGCGCACCATTGGCGGCCCCCTGTTGATGCCGGCGGTCAGCCCCAAGAAGACCTGGGCCGGTCTGATCGGCGGCGTGCTTTCGGCCGCGCTGGTGGGCTTGGCTGCCGGCTGGGTGCTCCAGTCGGTCCATCCGCTGGCCTTGGCGGTGGGCAGCGGCGCGCTGGCGGTGGTCGCCCAGGCCGGCGACCTGGCCGAAAGCTGGGTCAAGCGGCGCTGGGGGGTCAAGGATTCCAGCAATATCATCCCCGGGCACGGCGGCGTGCTGGACCGGGTGGACGGCTTGCTGGCGGCGGCCGGCGCGGTGGCGCTGGTATCCTGGGCCACCGGGACGGCCGTCCTGCAGTGGCAGTGATGGAGGCATGATGATCGGCGCGCGGGAGCATGACGGCCGTCGCGGTATCACCATTCTCGGTTCCACCGGCTCCATCGGCCGCAACACGGTGGAATTGGTGGAGGCCCGCTCCGATCTTTATCGCGTCGAGGCGCTGACCGCCAATGGCAGCGTCGACCTGCTGGCCGAACAGGCCCGGCGGCTGAAGCCTCGCCTTGCCGTGGTCGCGGACGAGGCCGCCTATGATCGGCTCAAGGAGGCCTTGGCCGGCACCGGCATCTCCGTGGCGGCGGGCGCCACCGCGGTAGTCGAGGCGGCGCAACTGCCGGCCGAATGGGTGATGGCGGCCATCGTCGGCGCCGCGGGGCTAGCGCCCACCCTGGCAGCCGTGCGGCGTGGTGCGGTGATCGGGCTGGCCAACAAGGAGTGTCTGGTCTGTGCCGGCGCCCTGATGATGGGCGAGGTGGCGGCCCATGGCGCCACGCTGCTGCCGGTGGATTCCGAACACTCGGCGATCTTCCAGGTGCTGGAATCCGATCAGCCGCAGGCGGTAGAGAAGATCATCCTGACCGCCTCGGGCGGGCCGTTCCGCTGCCGCACCCTGGCGGAGATGGAGGCGATGACGCCCGAGCAGGCGGTGGCCCATCCCAACTGGTCCATGGGCGCCAAGATCTCGGTGGACTCGGCGACCATGATGAACAAGGGGCTCGAACTCATCGAGGCCCACCATCTGTTCTCCATGCCCGAGGACCGCATCGACATCGTCGTCCATCCGCAATCGGTCATCCATTCGCTGGTGTCCTATGTGGACGGTTCGGTTCTGGCCCAACTGGGCAGCCCGGACATGCGCACCCCCATCGCTTACGCCTTGGGCTGGCCCAGGCGCATCGCCGCCCCGGCGCCGCGCCTGGACCTGGCCGCCATCGGCCAGTTGACCTTCGAGGCGCCCGATCCCGGGCGCTTTCCGGCGCTTCGCCTGGCGCGGCATGCCTTGCAAATGGGCGGTTCCGCACCTACTGTCTTGAACGCCGCCAACGAAGAGGCGGTTCAGGCCTTCCTGTCGCGCGGCATCGGTTTCCTCGACATCGCCCGGGTGGTCGAGCAAACCCTCGATGCCATCGCCCCGACGCCTCCGTCCTCCATCGACGACGTGCTGGCCCAGGACCGGCGGGCGCGGGAATGCGCCCGGAGCTTCATCGAACGGGGCCTCGGCTCCCAGTAAACGGACGGACATGGATTTTCTCGCAGGCATCTGGAACTACGTCGTCGTCTTCCTGATCATCCTGACCGTCGTGGTCTTCGTCCACGAGGCCGGCCACTATCTGGTCGCCCGCTGGAACGGGGTGAAGGTCGACGTCTTTTCCATCGGCTTCGGGCCGGAGGTGTGGGGATATACCGCCAAGTCGGGCACCCGCTGGCGCGTCAGCCTGCTGCCGCTGGGCGGCTATGTGAAGATGTTCGGCGATGCCGACGCGGCCTCGGCCACCGGCGACGACCGTCCCATGTCCGAGGCCGAGAAGGCGGTCAGTTTCCGCCATAAGCGGGTGGGGCAACGGGCGGCCATCGTCTTTGCCGGCCCGGCCGCCAACTTCATCTTCGCCATTGTCGGCATGGCCATGCTGCTGGTGCTGCAAGGCGAGCAGGTGATGGAGCCCGTGGTCGGCCAGGTTCAACCCAACAGTGCCGCCGAGCAGGCGGGGCTGAGGGCGGGTGACCGGGTGCTGTCCATCAACGGCTCGGCCATCGGCAGTTTTCTGGACATCAAGCGCACGGTGCTTCTGCATATCGAAGAGCCGCTTACCATTCAATACGAGCGCGAAGGCTCCGTCGCCAGCGTCCTGGTGCGGCCGCGTATCATCGAGGTCAATGGTAAGAAGCAACCGTTGCTGGGCATCGCCGCCGATGCGACGCGTATTCGTGTGGTCAATTACAACCCCTTGGAGGCGGTCGGGCAGGCTCTACAGAAAACAGAAATAATGGTGACTTCCACCTTCATCGGCATTGGCCAGATGATCAACGGCAGCCGCGACAGTGAGGAACTGGGTGGTCCAATTGCCATCGCAAAGGGGGCGGGCGAGGCGGCCCAGGGTGGTTTGTCCAGCGTCGTTTTCTATACGATCCTGTTGTCGCTCAATCTGGGGCTGATCAACTTGTTTCCTATCCCTGTATTGGATGGCGGCCATTTGCTCTTTTACGCGGCCGAGGCCATCCTTGGTAGGCCTTTGGGCGAAAAGGCACAAGAATATGGTTTCCGAATCGGCCTGTTTCTGGTATTGGCCTTGATGGTCTTCGCCACTCGGAATGACATCGTATCCCTTCCGATGTGGGACGTGGTGAAACGTCTGCTTTCATGATCCGGACCCCGCTTTAGACCGGCGGCCGGAAGTCTCAGGGGGGCCTTGATGGGGTTCGTGCGTAAGACGGCGTTGGTGGTCGGATTGTTGGCCGCGGCGGCGCCGGCTCTTGCCCAGGACGCGGGGCGGGTGCGCCAGATCGTGGTGCAGGGGACCCAGCGCATCGAGGTCGAGACCGTCAAGTCCTACATGGCCATCGCCGAAGGCGATCCCTATGACCCTGATCGCGTCGACCGCTCGCTGAAGACCCTCTACAACACCGGCTTGTTCGCCGATGTCGCCATCCGCCGCGAGGGCGATGTGATGGTGGTGCGCGTGGTGGAAAACCCCATCATCAATCGCATCGCGTTCGAGGGCAACAAGCGCATCAAGGAAGAGGAACTGACCCAGGAGACGCAGTTGCGTCCCCGTGTCGTCTACACCCGCACCAAGGTGCAGAGCGACGTCAAGCGCATCCTCGACCTGTATCGCCGGAACGGCCGCTTCGGCGCCACCGTCGAACCCAAGATCATTCAGCTGGAGCAGAACCGCGTCGATCTGGTCTTCGAGATCAGCGAAGGCGAACCCACCTACGTCAAGCGCATCAACTTCGTCGGCAACCACAAATACGACGATAGCCGCCTGCGCGAGGTGCTGATGACCAAGGAAGAGCGGTGGTACCGCTTCTTCTCCAGCGACGACACCTACGATCCCGATCGCGTCACCTATGACCGCGAGCTGCTCCGCCGCTATTACCTGAAGCATGGCTATGCCGACTTCCGCGTGGTGTCGGCCGTGTCCGAGCTGACGCCGGATCGCCAAGGCTTCTTCATCACCTTCACGGTGGAGGAGGGCGGTCGTTACAAATTCGGCACGGCGGATTTGAACGTCAATCTCAAGGACCTGAAGGCCGAGGATCTCAAGCCGCTGCTGACCTCGCAGCCGGGCGAATGGTACAACGCCGACCAGGTGGAAGACATCGTCCAGAAGCTGACCGACGCGCTGGGCTCGAAGGGCTATGCCTTCGTAGACGTCAAGCCGCAGGTCAATCGCGACGTCGACAATAAGACCATCAACATCACCTACGACGTGCAGGAAGGTCCGCGCGTCTATGTCGAGCGGATCGACATCACCGGCAACGTGCGCACCCTGGACAGGGTGATCCGCCGCGAGTTCAAGCTGGTGGAGGGCGATGCCTTCAACACCGCCAAGCTGCGCCGCTCGCGCCAGCGCATCAAGGACCTGAATTTCTTCGAGAAGGCCGAGGTCACCAACGTTCCGTCGGAAACCGCTCCCGACCGTACCGTCATCAAGGTGGACGTGCAGGAGAAGTCGACCGGTGAGTTGTCGTTTGGCGTCGGCTGGTCCACCGTTGCCGGCCCGCTGATCGAAGTCTCCATGCGCGAGCGCAACCTGCTGGGGCGCGGCCAGGACGTGCGCGCCACCGCCTCCATCGGCACCAGACAGAACCAGGCGGTGTTCTCGTTCACCGAACCGTACTTCCTGGATCGTGAGCTGTCCGCCGGCTTCGACGTGTTCGCAACCACTCGGAAACTGCAGACGGAAAGCTCCTACGACGCGTCCTCCGTGGGTACGTCGCTGCGCGCCGGCTACAGCATCCACGAGAACCTGCGCCAGGATTGGAAGTACACCCTCAAGCGCGACAAGGTCGACAACGTGGACTATACCGCGTCCCGCTTCATCAAGGAGCAGGAGGGTGTCGCCACCCTGTCGTCGATCCAGCAGACGCTGCTGTGGGACTATCGCGATTCCAAGGTGGAGCCCACCGAGGGCTACTTCTTCCGCGTCAACAACGAATTCGCCGGCCTGGGTGGTTCACAGCGCTTCGTGCGAAACAATGTGGGTGCCGGCCAGTATTTCCCGCTGGATGAGCAGGTTGTCCTCAGCCTGACCGGTAATGCCGGTATCATCACTTCCATCGGCGACGAAAAGATCCGCATCACCGAGCGCTACTTCCTGGGCGGCGACACCCTGCGTGGCTTCGCCAATGCCGGCGTCAGCCCTCGCGACAGCGCCTCGGGCGATGCCTTGGGCGGCCTGTGGCAATACACCGGTACGGCCCAGGTCAAGTTCCCGCTGGGCCTGCCGGACGAGCTTGGCTTCGGCGGCCAGGTGTTCAGCGACTTCGGCGCCATCGGCAATACCGAGGACTACACCGGCGGCGGCATCCAGCAATCCAGCTCCATTCGCGTTTCGGTGGGCGCCGGCGTGACCTGGAAGTCGCCCATGGGCCCTGTGGCCGTCGACTTGGGAATCCCGATCAAGAAGGAATCTTTCGACGAACGCGAGCTGTTCCGCTTCAACTTCGGCACGAGGTTCTAGGATGATCGCCAGGGTGCGCGCCCGCCTCGGGTGGGCCGTGCTGGCCGTGCATTTGGCCTTTGCCGGCAGCGCCATGGCCGAGTCCGCTCCAGCCAAGCTGCCGGCGGTGTCCGTCATGGTGGTGGACGTGCAGGCCGCCTTGCAGCAATCCCTGGCGGCCAAGGGGATCCGTGCGCAGCGCGATCAGTATCTGCAGACCTTTCAGGGCGAACTGGACGGCAATCGCGCCTCCCTGAAGGAAATGGAAGCCGATCTGGTCAAGCAGAAGAGCACCATGGCGCCCGAAGCCTGGCAGCAGAAGGCGCGCTCGTTCGAGCAGCAGGTGTTCGAATTCAACCAACGTTTCCAGCGCAACAACCAGGCTGTGGAGAAGTCTTTCCGCACCGCCATGGGGGCGCTGTCCGACGCGCTGGCTCAGGTGACCGAGGAACTGGCCGGCGAAATGGGCGCCAATCTGGTGTTGCCCAAGTCGCAGATCTTCTTACATGACCCGCGCATGGAAATGACGCAGCAGGTGGTCGAGCGCCTGAACAAGAAGTATCCCTCGGTGCCTTTCCCCGCTCCGACGATCGAAGGCGCGACGCCGCCCAAATCTCCGCCCTCCGCCAAGAAGAAGTAGCCTATGGCAGATTCCCGTTTCTTCTCCGTCGCCGGCCCGTTCACGCTGGCGCGTCTGGCAGAAATTTCCGGGGCTGAGTTGGCGCCAGGCGCCGATCCGGCCGCCGAGTTCGACGACGTGGCCGCGCTGGACCAGGCCGGCGCGCGCGAGGTGAGCTTCCTCGACAATCGCAAGTACCTGCCGGCCTTCGCGGCCAGCAAGGCGGGAGCCGTCATCATCCATCCGGACATGGCCGATCGGGCGCCTGCCGGCATGGCGCTGCTGCTGAGCAAGGATCCGTATCGCGCCTACGCCAAGGTGGCCCAGGCCTTCTACCCGCGTCCCGCCGTCGAGCCTTGGGTGGCGCCGACCGCCTTCATCGATCCCGCGGCGAAGGTGGGCGAGGGCTGCCGCATCGAGCATGGCGCCGTCGTCTATGCCGGTGCGGAAGTGGGCGCGCGCTGCCATATCGGCGCCAATGCGGTCATCGGCGCCGGGGTGGTGCTGGGCGACGACTGCCTTATCGGCGCCAACGCGACGGTGCAGTTCGCCGTGGTGGGGCGCAACGTCAACGTTTATCCCGGTGCCCGTATCGGCCAAGACGGCTTCGGCTTCGCCATGGGGCCCCAGGGACACCTGAAGGTGCCCCAGTTGGGCCGGGTGATCATCGGCGACAACGTGGAAATCGGCGCCAATACCACCATCGACCGGGGTGCCGGGCCGGATACGGTGATCGGTTCCGGATGCATGATTGATAATCTGGTCCAGATTGGGCACAACGTCCAACTGGGGCGGGGCTGCGTCATCGTGGCGCAGGTGGGCATATCCGGATCGACCAGGTTGGGTGATTTCGCCGCTGCCGGCGGCCAAGCCGGCTTTGCCGGCCACCTGACCATCGGCATGGGCGCGCGCGTCGCCGCCCAGGCCGGTGTCGTCAAGGATGTGGGCCCGGGCGAAACCGTCGGCGGCACGCCGGCGGTGCCGCAAATGGAATGGCTGCGTCAATCGGCGGCGCTCAGCAAGCTGGTTCGGCGCAAGGGGTGACGCACTGACGGCCGGGGCGGCCGCCGTCAGGCGGCTCCGCGAGGCAGAGAGGGCAAGGATTAAGATGACTGTGGTGAGCGAGGCCGGAAAGGATATCGATATCAACAGGATCATGCAGATGATCCCGCATCGCTATCCGTTCCTCATGGTGGACAAGGTGGTCAACGTCATCCCCGGCGAAAGCGCCGTGGGCGTGAAGAACGTCACCATCAACGAACCGTTTTTCCAGGGCCATTTCCCGCAACGCCCGGTGATGCCCGGCGTGCTGATCATCGAGGCCATGGCGCAGACCGCCGCCGTCCTGGTGGTGGAGACTCTGGGGCCGTCCTCCGAGGGCAAGCTGGTCTATTTCATGAGTGTGGATTCGGCCCGTTTCCGCAAGCCGGTGGGCCCGGGCGACACCCTGGCCATCCATGTGGTCAAGGAACGCTCGCGCGGTAACGTGTGGAAGTTCCGCGCCGAGGCCAAGGTCGGTGAGACCCTGATGGCCGAAGCTACCTATGCCGCCATGATCCTGGACGACTGATGCCCAATATTCATCCCACTGCTCTCGTCGATTCCAAGGCCCGCGTCGCCGACACCGCCACGATCGGCCCGTTCTGCGTGGTTGGTCCCGACGTGGAACTGGCCGACCGCGTCGAACTGCTGTCCCACGTGGTGGTCGCCGGCATCACCAGCATAGGCGAGGGAACGCGCATCTTCCCCTTTGCCTCCATCGGCCACCAGCCGCAGGACCTGAAGTACAAGGGCGAGCCGTCCTCGCTGACCATCGGCCGGAACTGCCAAATCCGCGAGCACGTCACCATGAACCCGGGCACCGAAGGCGGCGGCATGGTAACGAAGGTCGGCGACAATTGCCTGTTCATGGCCAGCGCCCATGTGGCGCATGACTGCATCCTCGGCAACAACGTCATCATGGCCAACAACGCCACCCTGGCCGGCCACGTGGTGGTGGGCGACTTCGCCTTCCTGGGCGGCCTGTCGGCGGTGCACCAGTTCGTGCGCATCGGCAAGCACGCCATGATCGGCGGCATGTCCGGCGTCGAGGCCGACGTCATTCCGTTCGGCATCGTCATCGGCAACCGCGCCCACCTGAACGGCCTGAACATCGTCGGGCTGAAGCGGCGCGGTTTCTCGCGCGAGGACATCCACACCCTGCGCAACGCCTACCGCCTGCTGTTCGCCCCCGAGGGCACCCTGCAGGAGCGCGTCGAGGACGTGGCCGAGCAGTACAAGGCCAATGCCGCGGTGATGGAGGTGGTGGAGTTCATCCGTGCCGATTCGTCGCGCCAGTTGTGCACGCCCGGCTTCCAGGATGACAAGTAAACTGGGCATCGTGGCCGGCGGCGGCGAGTTCCCCGGACTCGTCATCGCCGCCTGCTGCGCCCAGGGACGGCCGTTCCATGTGCTGGCCCTGAGCGGCCATGCCGATCCGGCAGTGATCGGCGATGCCCCGGCCGACTGGATCCGGCTGGGCGAGGCCGGCACCGGCTTCCAGAGGCTCAAGCAGGCCGGTGTGGCCGAGGTGGTGATGATCGGTCCGGTCCGCCGCCCCACCCTGCGCGAACTCGCGCCCGATTTCCGCACCACCCGCTTCTTCGCCAAGGTCGGCCTGAAGGCCTTGGGCGACGACGGCCTGCTGCGGGCCGTGGCCCGTGAGATCGAGGAGGAAGGCTTCCGCCTGGTGGGTATCGATGACGTGCTGGCCGATTGCCTGGCGGTTGCCGGCCCCTATGGCACCGTCGCTCCGGACGATCAGGCGCAGGCCGATATCCAGCGGGGCGTCCAGGTGGCCAAGGGCATCGGCGCGCTCGACGTGGGGCAGGCGGTGGTGGTTCAGCAAGGTATCGTGCTGGGCGTCGAGGCCATCGAAGGGACCGACCAGTTGCTGCGCCGCTGCGGACCACTGCGCCGCGAAGGTCCCGGCGGCGTGCTGGTGAAAATGAAGAAGCCGGGCCAGGACCGCCGGCTGGACCTGCCCACCATCGGTGCCGCCACCCTGCGCGAGGCCGCCGCCGCCGGTCTGCGCGGCATTGCCGTCGAGGCCGGTGGAGCGCTGGTGCTGGGGCGCGAGGCGGTAACCACCGAGGCCGATCGTCTTGGCCTGTTCATCATCGGCGTTGCCGCCGAAGCCGGCGGGTGAGCCCATGCTGATCTACGTCATCGCCGGCGAACCCTCGGGCGACCTGCTGGGCGGCCGGCTGATGGCCGGTCTGAAGGCGCGCACCAGCGGCGACATCCGCTTCGCCGGCATCGGCGGCGAGGCCATGCGGGCCGAGGGGCTGGACAGCCTGTTCCCCATGGCCGAGCTGACGGTCATGGGCCTGGTCGAGGTGCTGCCGCGCATCCCCCGCATCCTGCGGCGCGTCCGTGAAACCCTGGCCGACATCGAGGCGAAGAGGCCGGACGCCATCGTCACCATCGATTCGTGGGGCTTCACCGGCCGCATCCAGAAGGGCTGCCAGCAGCGTTTCCCCGACCTGCCGCGCATCCATTACGTGGCGCCCATGGTGTGGGCGTGGAAGCCCGAACGGACGAAGAAGCTGGCCGCGGTGCTGGACCTGTTGATGACCCTGCTGCCGTTCGAGCCGCCCTGGTTCGAGAAGGAGGGGCTGCGCTCGGTCCATGTGGGGCACCCGGTGATCGAGAGCGGGGCGGAGAAGGGGGACGGCGCTGCCTTCCGTGCCCGCCATGGCATTGTTCCCGACGCCAAGGTGCTGGTGGCGCTGCCCGGCAGCCGGCAGTCCGAGACCGGCCGGCTGCTTCCCGTCTTCGCCGACACGCTGGCGCGCCTGGCGCGCAGCCATCCTGACCTCGTTGTGGTGGTCCCCACCGTGGAAACGGTGGCGGAAAAGGTGAGGGCCGCGGTGGCCCGCTGGCCGCTGCGCACCGTCGTCATCGACAACCGCGCCGAAAAATACGACGCCTTCGCCGCCGGCACCGCCGCCCTGGCCGCGTCGGGCACGGTGGCGCTGGAACTGGCCTTGGCGGGGTTGCCCTCCATCATCACCTACAGGGTTTCGCCATTGACCGCCTTCGTCGCCCGCAACTTCATGGGCTTCCAGATCAAGTGGGCGACGCTGGCCAACATGGTCATGGACCGCGCGGTGATGCCGGAATTCCTGCAGGAGGAGTGCCGGGCGGACCTCATCGCTCCGGCATTGGCGGCGCTGCTGGACGATGCCGAAAACCGCGCCGCCCGGCGGGCGGAGATGGGCGAGGCCATGGCCCGGCTGGGCTATGGCGGCCCCAGCCCCAGCGACCGCGCCGCCGCCACCGTCTTGGACACCATCGCCGAAAGGAGGACGCCATGAGCTGGCGCATGCTGCACACCATGATCCGGGTCGGCAATCTGGACCATTCCATCGACTTCTACACCCGCCTGCTGGGCATGACGCTGTTGCGTCGCCAGGACTATCCCGACGGCCGCTTCACCCTGGCCTTCGTCGGCTATGGCGACGAGGCCGCCAACACGGTGATCGAGCTGACGCATAATTGGGACACCGAGGCCTATGACTTGGGCAATGGCTTCGGGCACATCGCGCTCGGCGTGCCGGATATTTACGCCGCCTGCGAGACGCTGGCGGCCAATGGTGCCAAGATCACCCGTCCGCCAGGGCCGATGAAGCATGGCAGCACCGTGATCGCCTTCATCGAGGACCCGGACGGCTACAAGGTGGAGCTGATCCAGACCAAGGGGTAGGCATGGAACGGGAAATCCTCTGGTCCGGTGAGGACAGCGCGCGTCCACCTCTGCTGTTCATCCATGGCTCCTATTGCGGGGCCTGGATTTGGGCCGAGCATTTCCTGCCCTATTTTGCCGCCAAGGGGTGGCGTTGCGCCGCCCTTTCGCTGCGCGGTCATGGCGGCAGCGACGGCCGGGAGCGGCTGGATTCCTTCGGGCTGGACGATTACATCGCCGATGTGGCCTGGGCGGCCGAGCAATTGCCCCGGCCGCCGGTGGTGATCGGCCATTCGCTGGGGGGCATGGTGGCGCAGCGCTTCGCCTGCCGCCGTCCGGTGGCCGGGCTGGTCATGCTGGCCTCCGTCGGTCCCAATGGCCTGGGCGCCGCCTTCACCCATATGGCACTGCGCCATCCCGACCTGCTGTGGCAATTGGGGCGGCTACAGACCGTCGGCCCCGAGGGGGTGGATTACGACGTGGTGCGGCGCGGCCTGTTCTCGTCGGATTTTCCCGTCGAGGAAAGCGATCGCTACGCCGCACTGTTCCAGCGCGAGTCGCAGCACGCCGCCAACGAACTGCTGCTGCCGCAATGGTTCCACCTGATGCCGCGCCCGGCCGTTCCGGCCCTGGTCGTGGGCGGCGACCGCGACGCCTTCATCCCCTATGGCGACTTGGCCCTGGCCGCCACCTACTGGGCGGCGGAAATGACCGTACTGGCCGGTGCCCCCCACGTGTTCATGCTGGACAGCCTGTGGGAGAGCGCGGCGGAAGTCCTGCGGCGCTGGCTGGAGCGGCAGTACCTCCCGGCTTGAGAACTTATACCGCCCGGCCGATGAACTGACCCGTTGGGCCAGTTCATGCCGAGACGGTGAGGCTCAAGCGCCGCTCGGGCTTGCCGGTCGGCTGGCGCGCCTTCGGCGAGTCAAATCAATGGCCGACCGGTATTATTCCGCCGCCCGTCCCAGGATGCCGTCGGCCTGCGCCAGCCAGGCGGGCAGGGCGGCGCGGGCGCGTTCGCTGTAGAGCTTCTTGCGGTCGCGTCCCTTGACCCGCTTGCCCCGTTCGTCCCGTTCGGGTGCCGGCGGGAACAGGCCGAAATTGATGTTCATGGGCTGGTAGGTCTCGGCATGGGCGCCGCCGGTCACATGGGCCAGCATCGCCCCCAGAGCGGTGACGTCGGGGGTGGGGGCAGAGCGGTGCCCAGCCGCTCGGCGGCGGCGAAGCGGCCGGCCAGCAGGCCGATGGCGGTGCTTTCCACATAACCCTCACAGCCGGTGATCTGCCCGGCCAGCCGCAGGCGGGGCTGCGCCTTGAGCGTCAGGTCGGGCGCGAGCACGCGTGGGCCGTTGACGAAGGTGTTGCGGTGGACGCCGCCCAGGCGGGCGAACTCGGCGTTCTCCAGACCCGGGATCATGCGGAAGACGCGAGTCTGCTCGCCGTGGCGCAGCTTGGTCTGGAAGCCCACCATGTTGTAGAGGGTGCCCAGCGCGTTGTCCTGGCGCAGCTGGATCACCGCATAGGGCTTGGGGCCATGGGGATTGGTCAACCCCACCGGCTTGCCCGGCCCGTAGGCCAAGGTTTCGCGGCCGCGTTCCGCCATCACTTCGATAGGCAGGCAGCCTTCGAAATAGGGGACGTCCTTTTCCCACTCGTGGAAAGGCACCTTCTCGCCGGCCAGCAGGGCGTCGATGAAAGCGTAGTATTGGTCCTTGGTCAGCGGGCAGTTGATGTAATCCGAGCCCTCACCCTTGTCGTAGCGCGACTGGAACCAGGCCTTGCCGAAGTCGATGCTGTCCTTGGTGACGATGGGGGCGATGGCGTCGAAGAAGGACAGCGAGTCCTCGCCGGTCAGGGTGCGGATGGCCTCGGCCAGGGGCGGCGAGGTGAGCGGTCCGGTGGCGATCACCACCGAATCCCACTCCTCGGGCGGCAGGCCGGCGATCTCCTCGCGCAGGATGGTGATATTGGGCTGCCCCGCCAATTCGCGCTCCACCATGACGGAGAACCCGTCGCGGTCCACCGCCAGGGCGCCGCCGGCGGGGACCTTGCAGGCATCGGCCGCGCGCAGGATCAGGGAATCGGCCCGGCGCAGCTCTTCATGCAGCAGGCCCACCGCATTGTAATCGGCGTCGTCGGAGCGCAACGAGTTGGAGCAGACCAACTCGGCCAATCCCTGGCTCTGGTGGGCCGGCGTGGTGCGGTGGGGGCGCATCTCGTGCAGGACCACGGGAACGCCGGAACGGGCGAGCTGCCAGGCGGCTTCGCAGCCGGCCAGCCCGCCGCCAATGACATGGACGGTGCGGATCATGGCCCAGGACATAAGCCGTGGCGCGTTTCCTGTCCAGCATCTTGGCCTGGCTTCCGCTTGATTGGCGGCGGCGGCGCGCCACATTTGCTTCGACCATGCATGCCTTGCTCGACCTGATCGGCAGGTGGCTCAGTTCAAGGTGCGCCGTCGGCCAGCCGCGGCGGGCCATGCGCCTGAACGGGTTCGACTTCGCCGGGTCTTCGCGCCCGCGCTACCTGCGCGGCGGCGACTATCACGACATCTTCGTGCCGCCCGACCGGGCCAGCATGGCGGTGGCCGTGGGCGACGTCGCCGGGCATGACGCCCTGGCCGCCCATCTGATGCGGCTGGCCGGCGCTCTGCTCAAGCGGCGGCAGGCCGTGCCCGGCGAACTGGCGGAACTGATGGAGGGGGTCAACAGGGAACTGATGCCCCGCATGCGGGCCGGCCGGTTCATGACCCTGTTCCTGGCGGTGATGGTGGCGGGAGACCGCTCCATCCACTGGGTCAGCGCCGGCCACGGGCCGGTGCTGGCCTACGATCCGGAGGCCGACAGCTTCGCCGAGGTTCCCGGCCAGGACATCCCGTTGGGGATCGACCCTGACTGGCGCTACCACGAGATGGACCATGTGGGGTGGTCGGCCGGAGCGCTGCTGGTGGTGGCCACCGATGGAATCTGGGAGCAGCGCAACAAGCAGGGCGAGATGTACGGACGCAAGCGCCTGATGCGGGCGGTGCGGACCATGCGGGAGGCCCCGGCGGCGGCCATCGTGGCGGCGGTGGAAGCCGATGTGGATGCTTTCCGCCAGGGCGTGCCGCCAGGTGACGACGCCACCCTGGTGGTGGTGAAGGCGATCTAGCCTTTTCGGCCATAGGCCCATCGGAAAGGCCATTTCTTCCAGCCGCGTCTTGGGGTATAAGCAAGCACCGCACCACCCAATCGAGTGGGAAAAACACTACCATGGCCAAGAAGTATTATGTCGTGGGCGGCGAGTACGCCGACACCGGCTTCACGCAGATCGCCGCCGGACACAAGGAAGAGCGTTTCGGTCCGTTCGACGAGCACGAGGCGCATGTGTGCTGGCGCGCCTTGACCGGCAAGACCGTGGACAACGCCATGATCCGCTATTTCATCCGCTCCGATGACAATTCGGCGAGCGAGGAGTGGTTCGTGGTGGGCGGCGAGTATGCCGATACCTCCTTCGAGGTGATCGCCGTCGGCAAGCAGCTGGAGAGCTATGGTCCGTTCGGCCGCCAGGATGCCCTGAACAAGTGGCGCGAGCTGACCGGTAAGACGGTGGACAACGCCATGGTGCGTTACGACCTGTGCTCCGCCGCCGAGCTCCTGACCCGTAAGGCAGGCTGAAAAGACAGGCGTTTCAGCCAATTGCCCTATCTTTTATAAGGGCTCTAGATTTGCGCTGCAAAAGGGGTATCTCCGTTTACAGGAATTGCTGAAACGGAGGGCCCCATGGCGCCCAAGTACCACGCCTTCGTCTGCACCACCAGCCGCCCGGCCGGTCATCCCCGCGGCTGCTGCACCTCGAAGGGTGGCGGCCAGCCGCTGTACGACCGGCTGCTGCAGAAATTCCAGCAGGGAATGCTGTGGGAAAAGGGCGTCAGCATCGCCCAGGCCAGCTGTCTCGGTACCTGCAATGCAGGGCCGGTGATGGTGGTCTATCCCGACAACGTCTGGTATCAGATCAAGACCGCCGAGGATATCGACGAGATCGTCGCCTCGCATTTCGGTCAGGGCAAGCCGGTGGAGCGTCTGGTCTTCAATCCGTAAGGCCGTTCGACCGGGCCTAGCCCGGCCGTTCCACCAGCATGGGGCGGATCAGGCCGAAGAACACCGCCGGCGCGCCGGAACCCTCGTACATCCAGCCCACATGGGCGCCGCAGCTCTTGCACAGGGCGATGCGCCAGGTGAAGCCCCGGAACCAGGTGAACTGGTCCGAGGCGTTGCCGACGCCGATGGCGCCCGGCGCATCCTTGAAGCAGACGACACGGAACAGCACGCCGGCGGGATTGAACACCACGTGCTCATGCTCGCCGTTCATGCGGATGCCCAGGTTGCCCCGCGTCATGTAGGCGCCGCAGCAGGCGCAGTAATAGGCGACGCCGCCCGGCCGTTCCTCCCCGTCGATGTGGGTGATCAGGTCGGCGGCGTCGCGCGGCATGGGGTCAGCCCGTCCGCTGGATCAGGTGGTAGCCGAACGGCGTCTCGATGACCTCCGAGACCTCGCCCGGCTGCAGGGCGAAAGCGGCCTGGTCGAATTCGCGCACCATGGCGCCCTTGCCGAAGAAGCCCAGGTCGCCGCCTTCCTCGCCCGAGGGACAGTCCGAGTGCTGGCGCGCCAACTCGCCGAAATCGGCGCCGTTGGCCAGTTCGGCCTTCATGGCGGTGATGCCCTCCAGCGCCTCGGTCTTGGTGCGCGTGGCCGTCGAGCGCATGGAGCCCTGGTACATGAGCAGAATGTGCGAGGCGCGGATTTGCGACGCCATGGAGAACCTCCCGTTAACGCTATGAACGAAAGCGCGACCATAACAGGCCACGGGGGAGGGCTGTCGATGCCAAATTATCCGGCCAGCAGGTGGATCAGGATGGCGGCGGTGACCGAGACGTTGAGGGACTGGACACGGCCCGAGCCGGGCAGGGTGGCCACTTCCTCGCAGGCGGCCAGGGTGGCCGGCGGCAGGCCTTCCTCCTCGTTGCCCAGCACGATGGCTAGAGGGCGGTCGCCCTTGGTCATCACCTGGGCCAGCGGCCGGTGGGCGCCCAGGGCGGTGCCGACCACCCGGTAGAACGGCCGCAGCCGCTTGAGCTCCAGGGCCAGATTGCGCACCCGCACCACCTCGACCCATTCCAGCCCGCCCTCGGCGACTCGGAAGGCGGCCTCCGAGGGCAGGGCCTGGCCGGGATGGTCGGAAACCAGCAGGCGTTCCAGGCCGAAGAAAGCCATGGTGCGGGCGATGGCACCCAGGTTGTGGGGATTGCCGACGCCGTCCAGGATGACCAGCGGCTGTCCGCGCTTGGCCCATGTCTTGGCCTGTTCGGCATCGAAGGCGGGCACCGGCTTGGGGTGGGCGACGGCGACGATGCCGCCGTGCAGGGGGCTGCCGGCGATCTTCGTCAACTCGTCGGTTGTCACCAGACGGTAGGGCTTGCGGCCGGCAGCCAGCAGCTTGCAGAACTCGCCCGTCTGCGGTCTGGTGCGGTCGTCGAAGAACAGCCGCAGCACCCGCCCCGGGTCGTGGGCGAACAGCGCCTGCACCGCCGGCAGTCCGGCGACCTTCTCGGTCTCTTCCTGGAGTGGGCGGCGCGGCGGCTGGCCATGCTGCGGCTTGTGCGGGCGGGGAGGTCGTGCCATGGATGACTGCATTCGATATTGGAGCGAGTGTTTTGCCCCGCCTGATCCTGTTCAACAAGCCCTATGACGTGCTGACCCAATTCACCGACCGCGAGGGCGGGCGGCAAACGCTCAAGGATTTCGTTCCGGTGCCGGATGTTTATCCTGCCGGCCGGCTGGATCGCGATTCCGAAGGGCTGGTGGTGTTGACCGATGATGGCGGCCTGATCGCCCGCATCGCCAGTCCCCGCCACAAGCTGCCCAAGACCTACTGGGCCCAGGTCGAGGGCGTGCCGACCGAGGAGGCGTTGGAGCGGCTGCGCAACGGCGTGGTGCTGAACGACGGGCCGACCTTGCCGGCGGGGGCGCGGCTGATGGACGAGCCGGCCGGGCTGTGGCCACGCAACCCGCCCATCCGCTGGCGCGCCAACATTCCCACCCGCTGGATCGAACTGACCCTGCGCGAGGGGCGTAACCGCCAAGTCCGCCGCATGACGGCGGCGGTGGGCTTTCCCACGCTCAGGCTGGTCCGCTGGGCGGTGGGGGATTGGACGGTGGAGGGACTGGCGCCGGGAGAATGGCGCGCGGTGGCGGCGCCGACGGGGCGCCGCCGCTAATCAGCGCTTGGCGGGGAAGCCGAGGGAATGGGCCTTCAGGCCGGCGGTGGCGGCGCGGGTCATGGCCACGCCCATGGCGAAATGGGTCGACAGGTAGGGGCTGGTCTTCACTTGGCGGGTGCCTTCGGCCCGCTCTTCGTTCATGGCTTCGTCGATCTCGCGGAGTTCGGCCGGCCCCAGCATGGCGAATATCCCTTTCTACCCTGAAGTGAGGAGCGAGGCTGGAAATAATATTTCCGCTTCGCCGCACGTTGTAGAAAGCTTATTACCCCACTCTGTCATCGCAATGCAACAAGTTTTAGATCGAACGGGGGAGGGTATATCCTACGTTTGGGGGGAGAGGATGGCCTTCCCTCCCGTGGCTTTCACGGTGTCGTGGCCTATGCCCGCCGCTTGGCCTTCTTGCCCAGATACGGGGCCAGATACTGGCCGGTGTAGCTTTCAGGGCAGGCGGCAACCTCCTCCGGCGTGCCGGCGACCACCACCCGGCCGCCGCCGTCGCCACCCTCGGGGCCCATGTCGATGATCCAATCGGCGGTCTTGATGACCTCCAGATTGTGTTCGATCACTAGCACGGTATTGCCGCCCTCGACCAGCGTGTGCAGCACCTCCAGCAATTTCCGTACGTCCTCGAAATGAAGGCCGGTGGTGGGTTCGTCCAGGATGTAGAGGGTGCGCCCGGTGGCGCGGCGCGACAGCTCCTTGGCCAGCTTGACGCGCTGGGCCTCGCCGCCCGAGAGCGTCGTGGCCTGTTGGCCGAGATGGATGTAGTCGAGGCCGACGCGCTGCAGGGTGAGCATCTTGTCGCGGATGGAGGGCACGGCCTTGAAGAACTCGGCGGCCTCCTCGATCGTCATGTCAAGGACGTCGGCTATGCTCTTGCCCTTGAAGGTGATTTCCAGAGTTTCGCGATTGTAGCGCTTGCCCTTGCAGACGTCGCACTGGACGTAGACGTCGGGCAGGAAGTGCATCTCGATCTTGATGACGCCGTCACCCTGGCACGCCTCGCAGCGTCCGCCCTTGACGTTGAAGCTGAAGCGGCCGGCCTTGTAGCCGCGCGCCTTGGCCTCGGGCAGTTCGGTGAACCAGTCGCGGATGGGGGTGAAGGCGCCGGTATAGGTGGCCGGGTTGGAACGCGGCGTACGGCCGATGGGCGACTGGTCGATGTCGATGATCTTGTCGAGGAACTCGATGCCGTCGATGCGGTCGAACGGCGCCCCTTGCTCGCGCGCCCCCATAAGGCGGCGGGCCAGCGCCTTGTACAGGGTTTCGATCACCAGGGTGGATTTGCCGCCGCCGGAGACGCCGGTGACGCCGGTGAAGGTGCCCAGCGGGATGTCCACGCCGACGTCCTTCAGATTGTTGCCGCGCGCGCCGACCACCTTCAGCGTGTTGCCGCTGCCCGGGCGGCGGGCCGCCGGCACGGCGATGCCGCGCTTGCCGGTCAGGTACTGCCCGGTCAGGCTGTCGGGATTGGCCATGACCTGTTCGGGTGTGCCCTCGGCGACGATCTCGCCGCCGTGGATGCCGGCGCCGGGCCCCATGTCGATCAGGTAATCGGCGGTGCGGATGGCGTCCTCGTCATGTTCGACGACCACCACCGAATTGCCGATGTCGCGCAGGCGCTTCAGCGTCGCCAGCAGGCGGTCGTTGTCGCGCTGGTGCAGGCCGATGGAGGGCTCGTCCAGCACGTAGAGCACGCCGGTCAGGCCCGAACCGATCTGGCTGGCCAGGCGGATGCGCTGGCTTTCGCCGCCCGACAGGGTGCCGGAGCCGCGGCTGAGCGTCAGGTAGTCCAGGCCCACATCCATCAGGAAGCCCAGGCGGTCGTTGATCTCGCGCAGGATCCGCCGGGCGATCTCCTTGTCCTTGGGGCGCAGGTGGTCTTCCAGCGAACCGTACCATTCATGGGCCGTGGCGATGGAGTATTCCGCCACTTCCGAGATGTTGAGCCCACGCACCTTCACCGCCAGCGCCTCGGGCTTGAGGCGGGCGCCGTTGCAGGTCTCGCAGGTGGTGGTGGACTGAAAGCGGGACAATTCCTCGCGTACCCACGAGGAATCGGTTTCGCGGTAGCGGCGCGCCATGTTGTTGATGACGCCCTCGAACGGCTTGTGGGTGGTGTAGGAGCGGAAACCGTCCTCGTAGCGCAGTTCCACCGCTTCCGAACCCGAGCCGTAGAGAATGGCCTCGCGTCCCTTGACCGGCAGGCGCCGCCAGGGCGTGTGCAGGTCGAAGCCATAATGGCGGCCCAGCCCCTCCAGGGTCTGCAGGTAGTATTGCGAGGTGGAGTTGGCCCATGGCGCCACCGCGCCGTCGCGCAGGGACAGATCCTCGTCCGGGATGACCAATGCGGGATCGAAATAAAGCTTTACCCCCAGACCGTCGCAGGCCGGGCAGGCGCCGAACGGGTTGTTGAAGGAGAACAGGCGGGGCTCGATCTCCTCGATGGTGAAGCCCGAGACCGGGCAGGCGAACTTGGCGGAAAAGGTGGTGCGCTCGCCGTTATCGGCATTCTCGGCGATGCACAGGCCGTCGGCCAGATTCAGCGCCGTCTCGATGGAATCGGCGAGGCGGTTGCCCAGGCCCGGCTTCACCACCAGGCGGTCCACCACCACCTCGATGTCGTGCTTCTTCTTCTTGTCCAGCGTCGGTACGGCATCGATCTCGTACAGGGTGCCGTCCACCTTGACGCGCTGGAAGCCCTTCTTCTGCAGTTCCTGCAATTCCTTGCGGTACTCGCCCTTCCGGCCGCGCACAAAGGGGGCCAGCAGGTAGAGGCGGATGCCCTCGGGCATGTCCAGCACCCTGTCAACCATCTGGCTGACGGTCTGGCTCTCGATGGGCAGGCCGGTGGCGGGCGAGTGGGGAATGCCCACGCGCGCCCACAGCAGGCGCATGTAGTCGTAGATCTCGGTGACGGTGCCCACGGTGGAGCGCGGGTTCTTGGAGGTCGTCTTCTGTTCGATGGAGATGGCCGGCGACAGGCCCTCGATGCTCTCCACGTCGGGCTTGCTCATCAGTTCCAGGAACTGGCGGGCATAGGCCGACAGCGACTCCACGTAGCGGCGCTGCCCCTCGGCATAGATGGTATCGAATGCCAGCGAGGACTTGCCCGAGCCCGACAGGCCGGTCACCACCACCAGCCTGTCGCGGGGAATGTCCACGTCGACGTTCTTCAGATTGTGCTCGCGCGCGCCGCGCACGCGGATGAAACCCGACATCGGCCGTTCGTCCCTGTTCCTGCGAGAGGCGGGGATGTTAGAGGCATTTCAGTCCGGATTAAAGGCCAAGGGTGAAAATGATGCGCCGGGCCGGCGCTCATCCCTCGCGGTAGACCAGCAGGACCACGCCCACCAGGGCGAAGGCCGTCGGCCAGAGGCGGGCGGCGAGGGGGCGGGCGGCCTCGTCGGCGGCCAGTTCGATCCATCGGCCGGCGCCGGCGATCAGCCCGAGGATGGCGATGGTCATGTGCGACAGATGGATGAGCAGGGCGTCCACGCCCTGGGAGTTCGGGTGGCCGTGGGTCAGCAGCAGCAATCCGCCCAGACCACAGGATGCGGGAAAGACCAGGGCAGGACCCAGGCGCCGCAGCTTCCCGGTCTGCACCGCCCATTCTATCAGGGCGAAGGCGGCCACCAGCAGGGCGGCCAGCCGGTGTTGCGGCACCTCCACGTCGCCGGGTTTCCCCCAGAAGCCGTAAGGCCCCAACGGCCAGGAATCCGGGTCCGACAGCAGCGGGATACCCAAGGCGATGGCGAGGAAGAGCAACGGCCAATGCCGGGCCCAGCGGAAGCCGGGCAAGGGGCGCAGCAGGGCCAGGATACCCATGGCCAACACCACCAGGCCGGCCCAATGATGGGTCATCTCGGCCCAGGCCCGATCCTCGGGCGAGCCCGGCTGGGTCGGCATCGGGGCGGTGAAGCGCGGCCAACGCTCGGGCAGCAGACGCGACAGCATATCCGCCGGGGCTGCCACTTGCTCGGGCGTGGCGGCCGGCGGCGGCTGTGCCGACAACGAGGCGGCGATCATCAGGACCGCCAGACCAATGCCCAGTTCGGCGACGGCGAAAGCGCGCAGCCGCCGCAGAGGAGCTGGCTGATCCAGGCACGGCCCGGCGCGGAAATTACCCAGACCCAACAGCAGCAGGATCCCCAGGAGCGCCATCTTGACGAGGGCCATGGCGCCGAAATCCGTGCCGATCATCGCCTGCCACGAGCCCACATGGACGATGGCCAAGGCCACGGCGGACAAGGCCAATACGGCCACGGCTACCATCGCCATGGCGGAAAAGCGCCGGCACAGGGCAATACGCCCCCTGCCGCCGGGCGCGCGGGCCAGGGCTGCCAGCAGAAAGGGGATGCCCCCAAGCCAGAGGCCCGCCGCCATCTGATGGACGAAATCGGCGGCCATCAGCGGCAGGCGTCCCTCCACGCGCGAAGCGCCGTGGCCGCCGGCCACGGAGAACGCAACCGCCGCCATGGCCGCCATCGCGGCCAGCCAGGGCATCCTGCGAGCCGCGCAGGGCAGGCAGAAGAATGCGGTGACCAAGGCGGCGGCGGCCACTAGTCCGAGATGGCGGACGAAGTCGGCGCCGATGGCCTCGCCGAAGCTCAGATCCAGGTTCGACATTAGATTGGCGATCAGCGCCCACAGGCTGGCGAGAGCCATGGCGGCGGTTCCCAGGGCCGCCAGCCCGGCCCATTTCAGCGTGTCGGCCTTCGCCAGTTTGCCGCCCAGCGGAGCCACCAGGACGGCGAAGGCGGCTCCGCCGACCATCCCGCTCTGGAACGCCAGCATCAGGCCGCGCAGGAGCGGGGCAAGGAAGTCCCCCATGTGCTTAGGGGCCGGTGGCGGTGAAGGCGATGGTGCCGGAGGTCAGGTGCCCATCCACCGACAGGACGGTGTAGCGCAATTGGCAGGGACCGGGCGGTACCGCGTCGACGGTGGCCGCCAGGACTTCCGCCGTCGCACCGGCCTTGACTGCCAGGGTCCGCGACTGGCCGCCAGGCAGGGTCAAGGTCACTCGCGACCGGTTGGCATCGATCCGGCCGCTGAAACGCAGTTCCACGGGGAAGCCGCTAACCGGCACGCTGCCGTTTTGCGGCGGAGTGGAACCGGTGAGAGCCGCGTGGGCGAGCGCAGTCCCAGGCACTCCGGCGCAGGCAAGGCAGGCAAGGAGGAGGGAGCGGCGGTTCAGCATGGTCGTCAGGTCCTTCGGTGTAGCGTGCTGCTTGCGGGCAGATGGGACGCTGGGCACGAGATGAAAAGGTTATCGGCGGCGCGGCAAAAATAAAACGGCCAGGGAAACCCTGGCCGCTTCGCTGTCCGATCGGCTGCGAGGCCGGATCAGAACGGAATGTCGTCGTCGAGATCCGGCGGCGGCTCCCAGCCGGAACCGCCACCCGAGCGCTGGCCGCCACCGCCGCCACCACCACCGGGCTGGCCACCGCCGCCCGAGCGCTGGCCACCGCCATAGCCGCCACCACCGTAGCCGCCACCCGCGCCACCGCCGAAATCGTCGCCGCCACCGCCTTCACCGCGGCCACCCAGCAGGGTCAGCTCACCCTTGAAGCGGCCGATCACCACTTCGGTGGAATAGCGCTCCTGGCCCTGCTGGTCGGTCCACTTGCGGGTCTGCAACGCCCCTTCCACGTAGACCGAGCTGCCCTTCTTGAGGAAGCGCTCGGCCACGTCGGCCAGATTGGGGTTGAAGATCACCACACGATGCCACTCGGTCTTTTCCTTGCGTTCACCGCTCGACCGGTCCTTCCAGGTTTCGGACGTGGCGATGGAAAGGTTGACGATCTTCGAGCCGTCCTGCGAGGTACGCACCTCGGGATCGCGCCCCAGATTGCCGACCAGAATGACCTTATTGACGGAACCAGCCATTGTCCCGGCGCTCCTTGAAACGTTACGAGCCGGGACTGTAGCCGAACCGCTGGCGGCTGGAAAGCGGGTTAGTTGGAGGGAGGCATCCCGGCCCGGCGGCCGCGGGCGGGCCGGGGTTGCGGGACGGGAATGGGGGGCTGCGACGCCGCCAATTCGCCGCGGATGTGGTCCAGGGCGGCATGGGCGACCGAGGGATCGGCGGACACGGCGGCGGCGGCCAGGAACGCATCGGCGGCACCGCGGGCGTCACCCAGCAGGTAAAGGCTGGAGCCCAGCCCCATCAGCGAATCCGGCTCGTTGGGCCATGCCGCCAGGGCGGCGTCATAGGCCAGCACCGCCTCCCAGTAACGCCCGGAGCGCTGGAGGTTGTAGGCCGCTTTGACGTAATCCTCGCGTCGCGCCGCCGCCGGCAACTCGCCCGGCTTCAGCACCACCAGCCCCCACTGGTCGGCGTCGCTCCACAGGCGCTCGAACAGCCGCAGCGAGACGCGTCTGGCCGCCTGGTCGCCGCCATGGACCACCACTTCGCCGCGCGTCTGGTTGAAGCCGATGGCGACCACGCAATTCCACAGCGGCCGGCTGTCCACTCCCAGGTTCTGCAAGATGATCACCGGATGGCCGGCGGCCAGTTCGGTCAACATGGCGGGCGTGCCGGTGACGGGGTAGGCGAGACGGCCGTAGCGGTTGGCGGCTTCGGCCAGCATGCGGCGCGGGTCGCGGACGAGGACGAATTGCCCCTCCAGCGCCGCCGGCCGGATATCCAGGCCGCTCCACCCCAGCACCGACGCCATGGCGGCGGGACCGCACTGGAAGCTCTCCTGCGGGTAGAACGGCACGTCGGCGACCCGGACATTGCCCTCGGTTCCGCCGGAGGGCCACGGGCCGGCGCACCCCGCCAGCAATCCCACGCAGAGAAGGACCTGCATCGCCCGCATGGTTGCGACCTTTCCCACGCTTGTGTTCAGATACCCCACTCTACGCCGCTCCGGCCGCGCGGCCGCGTGCCCGGACGGAACGTCGACGGGAGCATAGGGGGGTGCCGTTCGGGGGGTGTCCGAAGAGCGCGCCGCTCGCGAAAAATGCTGAAAGATGCGGGCAGGTGGTTCAGCCGCCCTCGCAGTTGTCGCACTGCACGATATCTGGTAGCGTGCGCCACCGTGGCAGCCTTGCCATCCCCAAATTCTGGTTTTTCTGAAGACCAACGGGAAGATTTCGTTGACCACACCTCCTTCGACGCCTCAGTTCGACATCTCTCCGGTCACCATCGAAGAGGAGATGCGCCGCTCGTATCTCGATTATGCCATGAGCGTGATCGTCAGCCGCGCCCTCCCGGACGTCCGCGACGGTCTCAAGCCGGTGCACCGGCGCATCCTGTATGCGATGAAGGAAAGCGGCTACGACTACAACAAGCCGTTCCGCAAGTCGGCGCGCATCGTCGGCGACGTCATGGGTAAGTACCACCCCCATGGCGACGCCGCCATTTACGACGCCATGGTGCGCATGGCACAGAATTTCTCCATGCGCCTGCCGCTCATCGACGGCCAGGGCAATTTCGGTTCCATGGACGGCGACCCGGCGGCGGCCATGCGCTACACCGAGGCCCGCATGGCCCGGTCGGCGCATTTCCTGATCGAGGACATCGACAAGGAAACCGTCGATTTCCAGCCCAACTACGACGATTCCACCGTCGAGCCCAGCGTGCTGCCCGCACGTTATCCCAACCTGCTGGTCAATGGCGCCGGCGGCATCGCCGTGGGTATGGCCACCAACATCCCGCCCCATAACCTGGGCGAGGTGATCGACGCCTGCTGCGCCTATATCGACCATCCGGACATCACCCCGGAGCAGTTGATGGAACTGGTGCCCGGCCCGGACTTTCCCACCGGCGGCATCATCCTGGGCCGCTCAGGCATCCGCTCGGCCTACACCACCGGCCGCGGCTCCGTTGTCATGCGTGGCCGCTGCCAGGTGGAGGAGATCCGCAAGGACCGCGAGGCCATCGTCATCACCGAGGTGCCCTACCAGGTGAACAAGGCGCGCATGCTCGAACAGATCGCCGAGCTGGTGCGCGACAAGAAGATCGAAGGCGTGGCCGACCTGCGCGACGAATCCGACCGCGAGGGCGTGCGCGTGGTGGTGGAGATCAAGCGCGACGCCATCGCCGACGTGGTGCTGGCCCAGCTCTACAAGTTCACCCCGCTGCAGACCTCGTTCGGCGTCAACGCGCTGGCGCTCAATGGCGGTCGCCCGCAGATGATGCCGCTCAAGGAGATCATCTCGGCCTTCGTCGCATTCCGCGAAGAGGTGATCACCCGCCGCACCATCTACGAGCCTGGGCAAGGCGCGCGAGCGCGCCCATGTGTTGGCCGGCCTAGCCATCGCCGTGGCCAACATCGACGAGGTCATCGCGCTGATCCGCAGGGCGCCCGATCCGCAGACCGCGCGCGAGGAACTGATGGCGCGCGCATGGCCGGCGCTGGATGTGGAGCCGCTGATCCGCCTGATCGACGAGCCCGGCCGGGCCATCGTCGACGGCAAGTACCAGCTGTCCGAGGCCCAGGCCAAGGCCATCCTGGACCTGCGCCTGCACCGCCTGACCGGGCTGGAACGCGACAAGATCGGCGACGAGCTGAAGGAAATCGGCGCGCAGATCAAGGAGTTCCTGGAAATCCTGTCGTCGCGTCCGAAGCTTCTGGAAGTGCTGCGCGGCGAATTGCTGGAAATCCGCAACCAGTTCGCCACTCCCCGGCGCACGACCATCGAGGAGAGCGAGTTCGAGGCCGATATCGAGGACCTGATCGCCCGCGAGGACATGGTGGTGACGGTGACCAACACCGGCTACATCAAGCGGGTGCCGCTCTCCACCTATCGTGCCCAGAAGCGCGGCGGCAAGGGCCGCTCGGGCATGACCATGAAGGACGAGGACTTCATCAGCCAGGTGTTCGTGGCCAACACCCACACGCCCATGCTGTTCTTCTCGTCCACCGGCCAGGCCTACAAGCTCAAGGTCTACCGTCTGCCCCTGGGCACGCCCCAGGCCAAGGGCAAGGCCATGGTCAACATCCTGCCGCTGGACGAGGGCGAGACCATCTCGACGGTCATGCCCATGCCCGAGGACGAGAGCACCTGGTCCGAACTGAACGTCATGTTCGCCACCTCGGTGGGCGACGTGCGCCGCAACCAGCTGTCCGATTTCGTCGACATCCGCGCCAACGGCAAGATCGCCATGAAGCTGGGCGAGGGCGAGCGCCTCATCGCCGTGCGCACCTGCTCGGAAAGCGACGACGTTCTGCTGGCCACCCGCATGGGCAAGGCCATCCGCTTCCCGGTCGGCGACGTGCGCGTATTCAAGGGGCGTGACTCCACCGGCGTGCGCGGCATTCGCCTGGACGGCGACGAGGTCATCTCCATGTCCATCCTGCGCCATGTGGACTTCGACATGGAAACCCGCGACGCCTATCAGCGCGGCGAACTGTCGGGCCCCGAGGCCGAGGCCATGTCTGCCAACGAGGAGATCATCCTCACCGTCACCCAGAACGGCTACGGCAAGCGCACCTCGGCCTACGAATACCGCATTACCGGCCGGGGCGGCCAGGGCATCGCCAACATCGACCTGACCGACAAGAACGGTCCGGTGGTGGCTTCGTTCCCGGTCAACCATGAGGACGAGATCATGCTGGTGTCGGACGGCGGCAAGCTGATCCGCATGCCGGTGGACGACATCCGTGTCTGCGGCCGCAAAACCCAGGGCGTCATGCTGTTCCGCACCGCCGACGGCGAGCGCGTGGTTTCGGTGGCCCGCCTGTGCGACATCAACGGCGGCAATGACGAAGCCGACGAACTGGACGGCGAAGAGGGCGATTTGGACAGCAACTCACCCGGAGGGGACAATGAGTGAGCGTGTCGGCCTGTATCCCGGGACTTTCGATCCCATCACCAACGGGCACCTGGACATCGTCACCCGTGCTGCCAAGGTTGTTGACCGTCTGATCGTGGCGGTGGCCGGCAATGCCGGCAAGGGACCGCTGTTCACGCTGGAGGAGCGGGTGGCCCTGGTCCGCGAGGACTTGGCGGAGCGGGCCCCGGGGCTCAACATCGAAGTCCGTTCGTTCGACACGCTGCTGGTGGATTTCACCCGCCAGTGCGGCGCCCATGTGATCATCCGGGGCCTGCGGGCGGTGTCCGACTTCGAATACGAGTTCCAGATGGCCGGCATGAACGCCCGGCTGTCGCCCGACATCGAAACCATGTTCCTGATGGCGTCCGAGCGCTGCCAGTTCATCTCGTCGCGCTTCGTCAAGGAAATCGGCCGCCTGGGCGGCGATATCTCATCCTTCGTCAGCCCGCGCGTGCGGGGCGAACTGGATAAGAAGTTCGGCGGGCGCCAAGGCGCCGCCCCTACAAGGAGACACGGCGGTGGACCGCGAAAACACCCTTTACCTCGACCTCAAGGACGGCCGCGTGGTGATCGAGCTGCGCCCCGATCTGGCCCCCAACCATGTGGCCCGCATCAAGGAACTGGTGCGCCAGGGCTATTACGACGGGCTGAAGTTCCACCGCGTCATCCCGGGATTCATGGCCCAGACCGGCTGTCCCCAGGGCACCGGCACCGGCGGTTCCGGCCAGAAGCTGAAGGCCGAGTTCAGTCGCGAGAAGCACGTGCGCGGCACCTGCTCCATGGCCCGTGCCGCCAGCCCGGATTCCGCCGATCTGCAATTCTTCATCATGTTCGACAACTCGCCCCATCTGGATGGCCAGTACTCCATCTGGGGTCAGGTGGTCGAGGGCATGGACTTCGTCGACAACATCAAGAAGGGCAGCAGCCTGCGCAACGGCGCCGTGGAGGAGCCGGACGTCATCGTTCGCATGCAGGTTGCCGCCGACGTGGAAGAATAGGGGAAGGAAATGGTCTCCAAGCTGCTGAAATCGCTGTCCTTCCTGTTGGTCGGCCTGGTGCTCGCCGGCCAGCCGGCCAAGGCCGCCGATCCCGAGAACACCCTGTACATGGACCTGCCCTGGGGGCGGGTGGTGATCGAGATGCGTCCCGATCTGGCGCCCCAGCATGTGGCCCGCATCAAGGAGTTGGTGCGCAAGGGCTTCTACGACGGTACGCCGTTCCATCGCGTCATCGCCGGCTTCATGGCGCAGGGCGGCGACCCCACCGGCACCGGCACCGGCGGTTCCGGCGTCAAGCTCCCGGCGGAGTTCTCGGGTGAGCATTTCACCCGCGGCGTGGTCGGCATGGCCCGTGCGTCGGCGCCCAACAGCGCCGATTCCCAGTTCTTCATCATGCTCGGCACCACTCCCAGCCTGGACTACAAGTACACCATCTGGGGTCGGGTGATTGAAGGCATGGAGCACGTGGACAAGATCACCAAGGGATCCGAGGCCGACAATGGCCAGGTAGCCAAGCCGGACAAGATCGTGCGCATGCGCGTCGCCGCCGACGTGAAGCAGTAGGCCGGCCAATCTCCCGGTTGACCGCGGGCGGTCATCTCCCTATGGTGTGCCCCCCGCATGACGGTGAGAGCCCGTAGCTCAGTCGGTAGAGCACGTGACTTTTAATCATGGGGTCCCGGGTTCGAGTCCCGGCGGGCTCACCAAGCGAAAACCCCGGGAAACCGCCGTTTCCCGGGGTTTTCGCTTGCAAGGCAATCGGCAAAAATGCCTGCTGACCGGCAGGCTGGCGCGGTGCGGCGTCCTCCGCTATTTTGCACCTTCCGGTAGAAAATTCAGGGGGCGGACGTGCGCGTTGTGAAGATCCTCTTTCTTGCCGTGGTCAGCCTGTGGGTTCCCGGTTTTGCCCAGATTATTGCCGGTACGGCGGCGATCGGGTGGGCTCTGTTCGCCATTTACGTGGCGGCCTGCGTCACCCTCCATATCTCGGCCAGCCTTGCCCTGTTCCTTGCCGGCCTGGCTGCGGTGTTGATTTCGGTGCTGTCGTCCGAGGTTCTGCTCTTCCGTCGTCGCGAGGTCGTTCTCTCCAAGGGGAAGGTCGGCGCCCTGTTCATCGTCATGATGATCGTTTCCGGCCTCTCCTCGGCCGGCCCCGAACTGCGTGCCTTTTCCATGGGATCGGGGTCCATGCTCCCCAGCCTGAAGGCCGGCGAGGTCATCCTGGCGCGGGAGGCCGCCGCGGAGGAGATGAGGCGGGGCGACATCATCGTGTTCAGGAAGCCGAGTGACAACAAGACGGATTACGTCAAGCGTCTTGTCGGCCTTCCCGGCGAGCGCATCCAACTGAAAGGCGGCGTGGTGTTCGTGAACGGAACGCCGGTCCAGCGCCAGCGGATCGATGATTTTGCCACGCTGGACAACAATGGAAACGTCATGCGGGCGCCGCAATATATGGAGGTCTTTCCCGACGGAGTCCGTGACAAAATCATCGAATATGCCGGCGACAACGGCGTCGCCGACAACACGCCGGAATATGTGGTCCCGGACCGACATTTCTTCGTCATGGGGGACAACCGCGACAACTCGGCGGATTCCCGCTTCTTGACCGAGGTGGGCTATATCCCGTTCGAGAATGTCCGATATTCCGCCCGCTGGGTCATTCGTCCCGTTCCTCGCGAGATCGAGCGCTTCTGAGCAGGCCCATCAGCATGGCCGCTTCGGCCGTGACCGGCAGTGCGTCCTCCCGCTTCAGCCAGGCCAAGCGCCACAATTCCATGCCGCTGGGCAGGCGGTCGGCCTTCGTGGCGTTGCAGGCGCGGCAGGCCGCCACCTCGTTCAGCCAGGATTCCATGCCGCCCAGCGCGCGCGGCAGCACGTGCTCGATGGTGGCGGCGTTCGGCCGTTTGCGGTGGCGGCCGCGCTGGGTCAGGGGATCGGGCATGGGGCTGCCGCAATGGAAGCACAGGCCGCTCTGATGCTGCCATAAAGCGTGGCAGCGCCCGCGCCGCCAGGGGGAATCGCGGTGTTCGCTCATTCCGCCCTGGGCCGACTGGGCTTGCTGAGGACGAACCAGGCGCCATAGGCCATCACCGCCGCCATGGCGGCCAGCGCGTACCACGGCGCGGTGGAAGACAGCACGGCCCAGGTCAGCGAGACGGCCATGGCCGTCAGGGCGGCGACCTTGGCGCGCACGGGGATGACGCGGTGGCGCTCCCACTCCGCCACGTAGCGGCCGAGCCAGCGATGGTTGAGCAGCCAGCCATGGAACCGTTCGGAACTGCGCCCGAAGGCCCATAGGGCCAGCAGCAGGAACGGCGTGGTGGGCAGCACGGGCAGGACCGCGCCGACTACGCCCAGGCCGACGCAAGTCCAGCCGAAGGCCACCAGAGACCAATGGCGCCAGGAACGGGGGCGGGAGGGTGGGGCGGATGTCATGGCCGCCATCCTATCATGGAATTCGGCCCGCCTTGACAAGGCGTATCCTTCTGCGCACTGTCAACCGTTCCGTTGACGAGGGGTGGAATGGACCTTCTGGACTTGATGGGGGCGGGGGAGGATCTCCGCGAGAAGGCGCTGGAGCGGCTGGAGGGGATCATCGCCCTGTACGCCTCGGATAACGACGAGATCCAGGACGAAGCCCTGGCGCGGGCCATCTCGCTGTGCGGCAAGGAATGGGGGGATACCGGGCCGGCCTCGAGGAACTGGCCAGGCGTAGGGAGGAACAAGGCCTTCCCGATGCGCTGACCGCCGAGATGGAGGCCCTGCGCCTGCGCGAGGAGGCCGAAGACCCCGGCGCCATGATCCGCACCGCGCGGGCCCAGCGTGCCGCGCTGAACCAAGCCAACGGCGAACGGGCGGCCATCATCGCCCGGTACGGCAGCCTGGAAGCGGCCATGCGGCCCACTCCCATCGAATCCCCTCTTCATCGCCGCCGCCGCCCACCTGCTTGACGCCGAGCCCGGGGAAGGCGAGGGCGCTGGCGAGGCCGACGCGCCATGGGCGCCCCATGCCGGCTGGTCGGTTCCCTGGCACGCCATCCCGCTGGCCTTGGCCGAGGCCGTGTCCACCGCCTGTCCGTTGCCTGCCACCCTGGGCGATGCCCGCGCCGAGGTGCTGACCTGGGAGGAGCGCCGGCAAGAGCGCGAGAAGCTGGCCGACGGGCCCGGCCATGCGGCCCTGCCCACGGCCTGCGCCGCCCGTCAACAGCTGGTGGAGGATCTGTGGCGGCGGGGATTGCCGGTCCGCAATGCCGCCGAATTCGAGGCCCGCCTGCATTATTGGGTTTCGCGCGGTGGCGATGACGGCAGCGGCTACGCCATCCTGCACGCCGATCTGCAGCGCCTTGGCACCCTGGGAGCGGTGGGCTCGGGCGGGGAAAGCTCCAAGGAAAAGGCCCGACGGCTGAAGGCGGCCAACCCCGGCTGGTCGCTGGCTCGCATCGGCAAGGAATTGGGCATCTCCCGCCAGGCGGTCCATAAGCATCTCAAGATGTGACCTGGCGAAACGGCTTGTGTCGTTTTCTAAATCTTTAGCGTAGGCACTTAAACCTCCGATAGTGCCCACCCGAGTCCTTTGCGTCCTGTTCCCGGCCGGAGGGCAGGCGTAGCCTAGCGTTATTGGGGATCCGCGAAGGATATGGGACATGGATCGGTGTCATCTGTGCGGACGCAGCCTGCCGCATCATGACGACGAATGCCGCGCTCACCGCGATCTGGCCTTGTTCGCCAGGGTCTATCTGAGGTTGCGGGCGGAATCCCGCAATCCGCTGCTTCAGGCCAATCTCGCCCGCCAACTCGTTCGCCATGGCCGGGGCGACGCCATCGAGGCGGCCTGAACGCCTAGTGGTTGGCTGCGCGGGCCGACGGCGCTATGCTGCGGTTTTCCCCTTTGGGAGTATCCGATGCGCCGCCTGATGCTTGCCACGGCCGCCATTCTTGCGGCCTCTCCCGCTTCCGCCCAACTCCTGGACGTGCTGACCGCCCCCAAGACCCTGATCGACCGGGCCATCGAGGCGCGTTCCGCCGCCGATATCACCAAGGACAACGAGATCGTCGTCAAGGTGAATACCATCATGGCCGATTTGGGGACGATCAAGGCTTCGACCGAAATCTACGAACAGCGCCTGCTGGTGACCGGCGTGTTCGACGACAAGGCGTTGATGGACCGGTTCGAGACCCAGGTGCGCGCCATCAAGGGCGTCAAGACGCTGTACTGGCACGTCGCCTACGTTCCCGAGGGCGACCCGCGCCGCAAGCAGTTGTTGGACTGGGGCGATGCCACGGTGATGGCGACCAAGGCGCAGGCCCGCCTGGTGGGGGCCGGCGGCGTGGCCGATGTCAACTTCCGCACCACCAGCGACGCTTTCGGGATGGTCTATCTGCTGGGCCGCGCCCGGTCCTCCGCCGAGGCGAAGAAGGCCTTGGCCCGGGCGCGGGACGGCAACGGAGTGAAGCGGGTGGTCAATTACGTGGAAATCCGCCCATGATGCCGGCATGAACCTGCTGCGCCGCCTGGCCCTTTATGCCGTCTGTGGCGCGGTGGTGGTCGCCTTCGCCCCTGTGCTGCCGTTCCGCTACACTGCCGCTGCGGGCGTGATCCTGGTTGGGCTGGCGCTCCTCGATCTGGTCCAGGGCTTGCGCGGCCGGCGCTGACCCTCTCCCGCTTTGGGGCGCATGGGCTCCCCATTCCGGGCCATTGGCCCTGCCGCATCCTCCCCCGACATGACCTTTAGTCAAGGCCACGCGACCGGGGAGGAACGCATGATCTATGAAGGTGGATGCCGATGTGGCGCGGTACGGTACCGCATCACCGGCGAGCCGCTGTCGGCGGGATATTGCCATTGCGGCATGTGCCAGCAGGCTGCCGGCGCGCCGGTGGTGGCCTGGGTGGCGTTCCGCCGCTCTGACTTCCGCATCGTCAAGGGCGAGCCGGAATCCGCACAGGCCAACGCGCGCGCCGTCCGAAGGCTGTGCGGTGAGTGCGGAACGGCATTGACCTTCGAATATTCGGCCCATACGGAAACCGTCGACGTCACCATCGCCAGCCTCGACGATCCCAACGCCACCGAACCGGTCTACCGCATCTGGAGCTCGCCCCGGCTGCCCTGGCTCCACAGCGAAGGCGAGGACAGGGCTTCCCGGCCCCATTGATCAGCGGCCCTACTGATCAGCGGGCAGTCATCCGATCCAGCAATCGGCGCAGGAAGGCTTCGCCCTGGGCGATCTGGTCCAGGGCGATGAACTCGTCCGGCCTGTGGGCCTGGTCGATGCTGCCGGGGCCGCATACCACCGTGGGAATGCCGGCATCGTGGAACAGCCCCGCTTCGGTGGTGAAGGCCACCTTGGCGGTGTCGTTGTTGCCGGAAAGCTGGCGGGCCAGCACCGCCGCCTCGTCGTCCTCGGCGGTGTCCAGGCCGGCGGTGGTGTTGTACTCGTCGAACATGATGCCGCTGGCTTCGTCCACCGCCAGCATCTCGGGGATCAGCGACTGGGCGAAGGCCCGGAACTCCGCCATCAGCGATTCCACGTCGTGGTTGGGCAGGTTGCGGAACTCGAATTCGAAATTGCAGCGGGCCGGCACGATGTTGAGCGCGGTGCCGCCCTGGATCACGCCGGTGTGCACGGTGGTATAGGGCGGGTCGTAGCCGGGGTCGAAGGGGCCGCTCTCGCGGATGCGGCGCTGCATTTGCCGCAGGAAGGCCACCATTTCCGCCGCCACCTCGACGGCGTTGACGCCGCGATGGTTCAGCGCCGAATGGCATTCCTTGCCGTGCACTTCGCAGCGAACGTTTTTTTTACCCTTGTGACCGATGATCACTTTCATTTCGGTCGGTTCGCCGACGATGCACAGCCGAGGGCGGACGGCCAGCCCGCTCAGGTCTTCGATCAGCCGGCGGGCGCCGATGCAGCCGACCTCCTCGTCGTAGGAAAAAGCGAAATGGATAGGGAATTCCAGGCGGCGGGCGGCGAAATCCGGAGCCAGGGCCAGACAAAGGGCGATGAAGCTCTTCATGTCGGCGGTGCCGCGCCCGTAGAGCCGGTTTTCCGCCTGCCGCACGGTGAAGGGATCGGACGTCCAGTCCTGGCCTTCCACCGGCACCACGTCGCTGTGGCCCGACAGCACGATGCCGGGCCGGTCGGCGGGGCCAAGAGTTGCGAAAAGGTTGGCCTTGCCCCGGCTGTCGTCGTAGGTCAAACGCGTAGAGGCACCCAGGGATTCAAGCAGGTCCGCAGCGAATCCAATAAAATCCAGATTGGATCGATAACTTGTGGTATTGAAGCCCACCAAGCGTTCGATCATGGCAATGCTTGCCGGAGATGGAGTTTGTGCGTATTGGGGCAAGGACACATACTCTTGGCAGGTGGTGACGACAGAAGGTTGCGGTCGCTGACTGTGCTACAATAGATCTGCTCCCGGCCAACTTGCCAGTGGCGGCCGGAAGCATCAATGCGATAAGTGGATTATTCGTGCGGGGCAGGGGATAGGGCGAGGGTATGAGCGGGGCGGGGTCCAATACCGCAGATAAGGAAACGGAACAGCCGCGGTTTCGCCTGAGGTCGCTGTCGACGCTGAAAGCCAACGCGTTCGACCTGGCGTTGGCGTCCGTGTTCCTGAACGTGCTCGGCTTGGCCATGCCCATGTCGCTGCTCCAGGTCTACGACCGCATCCTGCCCAACAAATCCACCGGCACCATGGTTCTGCTGCTACTGGGCGTATTGGGCGCCCTGGTGCTTGAGACGGCGCTCAATTTCGGCCGCTCCTGGGTCACCGGCTGGGTCGGCGCGCGCTTCGAGCACCGGGCCGGCTGCGAGGCCCTGCGCCGTCTGGTGCTGACCGGCGTCGACCGCTTCGAGAAGGAAGGCTCCGGCGTCCATCTGGAGCGCATGAATTCCCTGGCGACCGTCCGCGAGTTCTATGCCGGGCAGGCGCTGCTGACGCTGCTCGACCTGCCCTTTGCCCTGCTCTATCTGGGGCTGGTCTACCTGATGGGCGGACCCCTGGTCACCGTGCCGCTGGTGCTGCTGATGGCCTTTGGTTTCGCCGCCATGCGGGTGGGCGTCTCGCTGCGCGATGCCATCCAGAAGCGCATCACCGCCGATGACCGGCGCTTCAACTTCATCATCGAAGTGCTGGGCGGCATCCACAGTGTCAAGGCCATGTCCATGGAAGCCCAGATGGTGCGCCGCTACGAGCGCTTGCAGGAAAGCTGCGCCGAGGGCTACCACCGGGTGGCGCTGAAGAGTTCCGATGCGCTGGGCGTGTCGTCGTTCTTCTCGCAGATCACCACGGTGGCGGTGGCCGCCTTCGGCAGTCTGATCGTCATGGACGGCAACATGACCACCGGCGGATTGGCCGCCTGCTCGCTGCTGGCCGGCCGCGCCATGGCGCCGCTGCAGAAGGCGCTCGGCGTGTGGACCCGCTTCCAGACCTTCCTGCTGGCGCGCGATCGCCTGGAGGAGGTGTTCCAACTGCCGCCCGAAGCCGAGCCCGGCGCCCCGAGGATGGAAACCGTGAAGGGCCGCCTGGAACTGGAGGACGTGAGCTTCCGCTTCGGCGACAAGGGGCGGGAGGTCATCTCCGACGTCTCGCTGACCGTGGAGGAGGGCGAGTGCATCGCCATCCTCGGGGGCAACGGCTCGGGCAAGACCACCTTGCTGACGGTCATGCAGGGCGCCCTGAGGCCCACCAAGGGGCGCGTACTGATCGATGGTCAGGATGTCGCCGGTTTCGAGCCGCAGTCGATCCGCGAGCAGATCGCCTACCTGCCGCAGATGGGCGTGCTGTTCCAGGGCACCATCTTGCAGAACATCACCATGTTCCGCCCCGAACTGGATGACGTGGCGGTGGAAACCGCTGCATTGCTCGGCCTGGACGAGGTGGTGGCGACCATGCCCATGGGCTTCGACAGCAGCGTGGGCGACGGCGCCTACGATTCGCTGCCGCGCGGCATCAAGCAGCGCATCGCCATCGCCCGCGCCCTGGTCAACAATCCGCGCATCGTGCTGTTCGACGAGGCCAATACCGCCGTGGACACCGCCGGCGACAACTTCCTGCGCGTGTGGCTGGAACGGGCCAAGGGCAAGCGCACCCTGGTTCTGGTCACCCATCGTCCCTCGCTGGTCAAGCTGGCCGACCGGGTGTTCGACCTGGAGCAGGGCCGCCTGGCGCCGCGCGGCCACGAGCACCAGCGTCCGGCACTGGCGGCGCAGGGAGCGGCGCCATGACCGCCGCCCCGCTGATCTCGGCGCTGCCCAAGGCTAGCGCCCAGGCCATCGAGCATTACCAGCAGCATTTGGCGCAGAACGCCCTGGGCGGCTTCTCCGCCGCCTCGGACCTGGCCGCCTGCCTGCTGCCGCTGCTCAAGGCGCTGGGTTGGAAGGGCGATCCGCGCAACGTGGCTGAGGCGCTGCCCCACTTCGCCAACGACCTGGACCTGACCGGCCTTCGCAACGTGATGGCCAACCTGAACTATTCCAGCCGGCCGGAACGGGTGACGGTCGAGGAGATCGATCCCCGCCTGCTGCCCTGCCTGTTCCTGCCCGACCAGCAGCACGCCCTGGTCATCAAGTCCAACCGGGACGGCGCGGTCGAGGTGTTCGACAGCGCCACCGGCGAAATCCGCACGCTCGATCATGCCCAGATGCGGGGAACCGCCTATTTCTTCTCGCCCATGGCGGCCGATACCGGGCCCAACCGCGTCGGCTGGTTCCGCACCGTGCTGGAACGCTTCCGCCCGCTGTTCTGGCAGGCCTTCTTCGTCACGCTGTTCCTCAACCTGATGTCGCTGGGCACGCCGCTGTTCGTGATGAACGTCTACGACAAGGTCATCGGCACCGGGTCCATTCCCACGCTGGTGGCCTTTTGCATGGGCGTCGCCCTTGCCCTGGCCTTCGACACCATCCTGCGGGCGGTGCGGGCGCGCATCCTGGCCTTCATCGGCGCGCGCCTGGACAACATCATGGGCAACAACATCTTCCAGCACATCCTGTCGCTGCCGCCGGGCTTCACCGAGCGCGCCACCATCGGCGCCCAGGTGGCGCGCATCAAGGACTTCGAGTCGGTGCGCGAGTTCTTCACCGGCCCGCTGGCGACGGTGTTCATGGAATTGCCCTTCGCCATCTTCTATTTCGCCGTCATCTTCATGCTGGGCGGCGTGCTCGCCCTGGTGCCGGTGATCGGCACCTTCCTGTTCATCCTGGGCGGCATCCTGGTCATGCCGGTGGTGCGCAAGAACGTCGCCATCGCCGGCCGCGCCGGTTCGCGCCGGCAGGAATTCCTGGTGGAAACCCTGGGCAAGATGCGCGCCGTCAAGCTGTCGGCCGGCGAGCACAACTGGCTCAAGCGCTATCGCGAGATGTCGGCCCGCGCGGCCTATGGCGGCTTCAAGAACGGTGTGTTCGCCAGCATGATCACCGGCGGGTCCAATGCGCTGATCGTCACCTCGGGCATGGCGACCATCGCCATCGGCGTGCTGGGCGTCATCGACGGCACCATGACCACCGGCGGCCTGATCGCCGCCATGATGCTGGTGTGGCGCGTTCTGTCTCCCCTGCAGACCGCCTTCACCCTGATCCAGCGCATCGAGCAGGTGCGCGGTTCCATCAGCCAGATCGACAGCCTGATGAACCTGAAGGCCGAGCGCGACCCCAAGGCCATGGTGGCGCCGCTGAAAAACCTGAAGGGCCGGGTGTCGTTCTCGCGCGTGTCCCTGCGCTATTCCAACGATGCCGATCCGGCGCTGGTGGGCGTCTCGTTCGACGTGGAACCGGGCGAGGTGGTGGCGGTGACCGGACGCAACGGCTCAGGCAAATCCACCATCATCAAGCTGATCCTGGGCCTGTACGCGCCTCAGGCCGGCTCCATCCGCATCGACAGTTCCGACATCCGCCAGATCGACCCTATCGAACTGCGCCATGCGGTCTCCTATGTGCCCCAGGTCTGCAACCTGTATTTCGGCACCATCGCCCAGAACCTACGCTTGGCCATGCCCACCGCCACCGATTCCGACATCCGCTGGGCCTGTGAGATGGCCGACGTCTGGGACGAGATCCAGGCGTTGCCGCGCGGGTTGGAAACCAGGGTGGGCGACGGCAGCATCGACCATCTGCCCACCAGCTTCGTGCAGAAGCTGTCGCTGACCCGCGCCTATCTCAAGCGCAGCCCGCTGATGCTGTTCGACGAGCCGGTCAACGGCCTGGATTTCGAGGGCGACCGCCAGTTCATGCAGGCGGTGGAGTTCTTCCGCGGCCAGTCCACCATCTTCATGGTCACCCATCGCCCCAGCCATCTGCGCTTCGCCGATCGTATCCTCGTGTTCGACGGCGGCTATCTCCGTCTCGCCGGCCCCGCCGAAGAAGTGCGGGCCCGCATTCCCCCGGACCTGATCTAGCCATGACCAGCCAGAGCCTCGTTCCCAGCCCGTCCAACCTGCCGGCTCCGCGCGAGCAGCCGCCCCAGGCGGTGGTGAAGCAGTCCAGCCGCGTCACCCGGCACCTGGCCCAGGCGGTGCAACTGGAGGAGAGCGGCACCGCGCCGCTGATCCGCTTCACCATGGTCCTGGCCTCGGTGGCCTGCCTGGCCTTCGTCAGCTGGGCCGCGTTCACCCATATCGACGAGGTGGCGGTGGCCGAGGGCGAGGTCATCCCCATCGGCTCGGTCAAGACCGTCCAGCATCTGGAAGGCGGCCTGGTGGAGGAAATCCTGGTCAAGGAAGGCGAACTGGTGGATCTGGACCAGCCGCTGATCAAGCTGTCCCCGGCGGCGTCGCTGGCTGACCTGGAACAGACCCGCGCCCGCGAGATCACCCTGCTGCTCAAGTCCGAGCGCCTGCGCGCCTTCGCCGAGGGACGCGACCCCAACTTCTCGTTCGCCAAGGGCTACGAGCACCTCATCGCCGACAATTTCGCCATCTGGCAGGGCCAGGTGCAGTCGCGCGACACCGCCCGCTCGGTCATCCTCAGCCAGGTCGACCAGAAGAGGGCCGATCTGCACGTGCTGGAGAACCAGCAGGGCACCCTGCGCGAGCAGGTGGAGGCGGTCCACAAGATCATGTCCATGAAGCAGGAACTGGTGGACAAGGGCCTGATCAGCCGCGTCAACTACCTTGACACCAGGCGCGAGGTGTCCCGGCTGGAAGGTGAGTTGAACCGAACCATCGGCCAGACCGTCACCGCCCGCGACGCCCTGCGCGAGATGGAGCAGCGCCTGATCGACCAGCAGGCCACCCTGCTGAAGCAGACCATGGACGAGTTGGGCCTCACCATCGCCGAGCTGGCGCAGGTGCAGGAAAGCATCGGCCGGCTGGAGGACAAGGTGAAGCGCCTGGTGATCCCGTCGCCCACGCGCGGCTACGTCAAAGGCCTGACCGTGCGCAATGCCGGCGCCGTCATCCAGCCGGGCGGGGTGGTCTGCGACGTGGTGCCGGTGGACCGCGAGATGAAGGTGGAGGCCAAGGTGATGCCGCGCGACGTGGGCCACCTGAAGCCCGGCCAGCATGTGAAGGTCAAGGTGACCACCTACGATTTCGCCCGCTACGGCGCCATCCAGGGGGAACTGACCGCGGTCTCCGCCACCAGCTTCCTCAACGACAAGGGCGAGCCCTTCTTCAAGGCGCAGGTCAAGCTGAACGCCAATCATGTGGGCGAAGAGCCGGGGGTGCACGTGGTGTCGCCGGGCATGACCGTGCAGACCGAGATCGTGACCGGCGACAAGACGCTGCTGCAATACATGCTGAAGCCTATCTTCACCCAGATGCAGCAGAGCTTCCACGAGCGTTGAGGCGGCGGGGCGCCAGGGCGCCGTCCTCGACGGCGATCCGCCAGGCCAGCAGGGCGCCGTTGAGGGCGGAGAACAGGACGGCGATGGCGACGGCGTCGAATGCCAGCGGCAGCAGCGCCACCTCGCCGGCGACGATCCAGTAATTGGGATGGCGCACCAGCCGGTACGGGCCTCGCCGTACCAGCGGTGCCCCCGGCAAGGTCAGGATCCGGGTGGTCCAATAGGGGCCCAGGCTGGCCAGAACCCAGACCCGCGCCAGCATCAGCAGACCGAATCCCACCAGCGGCACGCCGTGCGGCTGGACGTCCGGCGGCACGGCCAATGCCAGGGCCAGCAGCCAGGCGCCGTGCAGCAGCACCATCAGCGGATAGTGGCCGGCGCCCACCTCCACGGCCCCGCGCGCGCGCAGGCGGCGGGTGTTGGCACCGGCATGCATCAACTCCAGCAGCCGCTGCGCCAGCACCAGGGCAATGACCGGGTGCAGCGGCATCACGGCTCCAGCAGCAGGAAGCCGGCGGTGAAGCCGGGCCCCAGGGCGGCGGCCACCGAATGGCGAGGCAGGGGAGCCATCAGCCCACGCTCCAGCACGAACAGGACAGTCGCCGCCGACATGTTGCCGAACTGGCGCAAGACCTCCCGTTCGATGCCCAGGGTGTCTGGCGGCAGGCCGATGGCCTCCTCCAGCGCCGCCACCACCTTGGCGCCGCCCGGATGGCAGAAGAACCGGCCCACATCCCGGCGGGACAGCCCATGCCGCCCCAGCCACCCGTCCAGGGCCGGGCGGAAATGGCGCCGGACCAGGGGCGGGATGTCGCGCGAGAACAGGACGCCCAGCCCGTCCTCCTCGATCCGCCAGCCCATGACGTCCAGCAGATCGGGCCATGTATGCTCGCCCCACGCGGTCAGGGCGGGGCCGTCAGCCTCGGTTGACAGCAGGGCGGCGGCGCAGCCGTCGCCGAACAGGGCGGTGGCCACCACGTTTCCCGGGCTGCGGTCCTGGGGGCGGAAGGTCAGGCCGCACAGTTCCACCACCACCACCAGGACGTTCTTCCCCGGCATGGTGGCGGCCAGGGCGGCGGCCCGTGCCAGCCCCTGGGCTCCGCCGGCGCAGCCCAGCCCGAAGATGGGCAAGCGGGTCACGTCGGCGCGCAAGCCCATGCGGTCGATCAGCAGGGCATCCAGGCTGGGGGTGCAGATGCCGGTGGTGGATACCGCCACCAAGGCGTCGATCCGGTCGGGCGACAGTCCCGCCTTGTCCAGGCAGGCCAGGGTCGCCTGCTCGGCCAGGGCGAGACCGTGCTGGACGAACAGGGCCGAGCGTTCGCGCCAGCCATGCGGATGGCGGTACCAGTCGGGCGGCACGCATGACCAGCGTTGTTCGATGCCGGCATTGGCATGGACGGGGCCGAGCCGCTCCACCAGATCGCCGAACAGGTGGCGGGCCAGGGTGCTCGCTTCGGCCTGGCCGATGCGGTGGGGAGGAACGGCGGTGGCGAGGGTGCGTAGGCGAGGCTGCATGGAAGCTCCTTCCACTACCGGTTCATATTGGTGGTGGCGCGTCCGGGTGCGAGTGCGGCGGAAGAGTTAAATGCGGTCGATGCCTGTTGCGCTTGCCGGCGGCCTCGGCCATCCTGCCCAATCCGTTGTCGAGGTTCCCATCCCGCCATGACCAGCGACGTTCCCGAACCCCCTTCGCAGCAAACCGAAGCCGAATCCCTGCATCTTGGCATCATGGGGCGTCTCCGCGCCTATTTTTTCGCCGGCATCCTGGTGACCGCGCCGGTCTCCATCACCTTCTACCTGGCCTGGCAGTTCATCCGGTTCATGGACGACCAGGTGTCGCCGCTGATCCCGCCGGCCTTCAATCCGAAGAACTGGGGCATTCCCGGTTTCGGCCTGGTGCTGGTGGTCGTGTCGCTGACGCTGATCGGCGCCTTGACCGCGGGCTTCGCCGGTCGCCTTCTGGTGCGGGTCTACGACGCGGTGATGGACCGCATGCCGGTGCTGCGCGGCATCTATTCGGCGGTGAAGCAGATCTTCGAAACCATGCTGGCGCAGAAGGCCAACGCCTTCCGCGAGGTGGCGCTGATCGAATATCCCCGTAAGGGCATCTGGACGCTGGCCTTCATCACCGGCACCACCAGCGGCGACGTGCGGGCTCGTTTCGATGAAGAAATGGTCAATGTCTTCGTGCCGACCACCCCCAATCCCACCTCGGGTTTCCTGCTGTTCCTGCCGCGAAGCGAGGTGCAGGTGCTGGACATGAACGTCGAGGACGGCATCAAGATGGTGGTGTCCACCGGCATCATCACCCCGCCCGAGAAGGCGGTCGGCCCAGCCCAGGCGAAGCCGGAACTAACCTGAGCCCCAGGCGAAGCCGGAACTAACCTGAGCGTAGCGTCCTGACCGCCGCGTCGCGGTCGAACAGGTAGAGCAGCACCCGGAGCGCCTCGCCACGCGGCGACTTCAGGCTCCGGGTCGCGCTCCAGGATCAGCCGGGAATCGTCGCGCGCCGCCGCCAGCAGGTCGCCGTGGATGGACAGGTCGGCCAGGGCGAATTCGGGCAGGCCGCTCTGGCGGGTGCCCAGCACCTCGCCGCCGCCGCGCAGGCGCAGATCCTCCTCGGCGATGACGAAGCCGTCTTCCGTGGCGCGCATGATCTCCAGGCGGGCCTTGGCGTTCTCCGACAGCGGCGAATCGTAGAGCAGCAGGCAGGTGGACGCCCCAGAGCCGCGGCCGACGCGGCCGCGCAGCTGGTGCAGTTGGGCCAGGCCGAAGCGCTCGGCGTGCTCGATCACCATGATGGTGGCTTCCGGCACGTTGACCCCACCTCGATCACCGTGGTCGCCACCAGAATGTCCAACTCGCCCTCGGCGAAGGCCGCCATCACCTTGTCCCTGGCGGGCCCCTTCATCTTGCCGTGCACCAGGCCGACGCGCCCATTCCCATCCTTGGCCCCGAACAGCTGGGTCAGGTGGCGGTGGCGGTCCTCGGCGGCGGCGAGGTCGGAATTTTCCGATTCCTCCACCAGCGGACAGACCCAATAGACGCGGGCGCCGCCCTTGACGGCGCGGGCGACGCCGCCGATGACGTCGTCCATGCGCGCCAGTGGCAGCACCCGGGTGTCAACCGGTTGACGCCCCGGCGGCTTCTCGTCCAGCCGCGAACCGTCCATGTCGCCATAGGCGGTCAGCAGCAGGGTGCGGGGGATGGGGGTAGCCGTCATCACCAGTACGTCCACCGCTTGGCCCTTGGCCGCCAGCTCCAGGCGCTGATGCACGCCGAAGCGGTGCTGTTCGTCGATGATGGCCAGCGCCAGGTCGCGGAACGCCACCTCTTCCTGGAACAGGGCGTGGGTACCGATCATGATCTGGATATCGCCGGCCGCTAGCGCGGCCAGCGTCGCCTCGCGGGCCTTCCCCTTGTCGCGCCCGGTCAGCAGGCCAACGCGTATTCCGGCGGCGGCGGCCAGCGGCTCAATGGTGGCGAGATGCTGGCGGGCCAGGATTTCCGTGGGCGCCATCAGGGCGGCCTGGGCGCCGCTCTCCACCGCGCTCAGGGCCGCCAGCAGCGCCACCACCGTCTTGCCGCTGCCCACGTCGCCCTGAAGCAGGCGCAGCATGCGGATGGGCTCGGCCATATCGGCGTCGATCTCGGCCAGGGCGCGGCCCTGCGCACCCGTCAGCGACCACGGCAGGGCCGCCATCACCTTGGCACGCAGGCTGCCGTCGCCGGTGATGGGCCGGCCCTTGAGCTTGCGCATGCTGGCCCGCACCATGGCCAGGGCCAACTGATTGGCGAGCAGTTCGTCGTAGGCGAGCCGGCGGCGGGCCGGCGAATCCTCCACCACCGCCCGCTCGCTGTCGGGGCGGTGCAGAACCTCCAGGGCCTGCCGCCAGTTCGGCCCCTGCTGACGGGCCAGCCAGGCGGCATCCTGCCATTCCGGCAGGTCGGGCGTGCGGTCCAGCGCCGCGCGCACCGTCTTGGCCACCATCCGCGCCGACAGCCCGGCGGTGAGCGGGTAAACCGGCTCCACGGTCATCACGCTGGCCTGCTCGGCCACCGGCACCATGTGGTCGGGATGGGTCATCTGGATTTCGTTGTTGAAATGCTCGATCACGCCGCTGACCACCCGCCATTCGCCCTCGGGCAATTGGCGGCGCAGCCAGTCCTCGCGGCCGTGGAAGAAGACCAGATGCAGGAAACCGGTCTCGTCGGAGCAGCGCACCCGGTACGGCCGCTTGGACGAGGAGGAAGGGAAGTGCGCCTCCACCTGCACCACCAGGGTCGCCACCTTGCCCGACGGCGCCTCGGCCACCTTGGGGTTGAAGCGGCGGTCCACCACGCCGGAGGGCAGGTGCCACAACAGGTCCACCACCCGTTCGCCGCACAGGCGTTCGTACAGCGGCGCCAGTTTGGTGCCGATGCCGGGCAGGGTGGTGATCGGCGCGAACAGCGGGTTCAACAGGCTGGGACGCATGGAAGGCGAGCTTGGTGGCTGACAGGAACGCGGGAACGCTCTATATCCTAGGCCTCCTCATTTATGAAGCAATGCCCGCGCGATGGACGCACGACTGAAACGACTCCTGTTCCGGGCTCACCACATGGGCTCCAACGAAAACGACATCCTGTTCGGCGGCTTTGCCGAGAAGTACCTGGCGACGCTCACCCCGGAGCAGGTGGATCGTTTCGAGGCGCTGATCGCCGAAACCGACAACGACCTGTTCAATTGGGTGACGGCCAAGGAGCCGGTGCCCGCGCGCCTGAACCATGACGTCATGGTCATGATTCAGGTCTTCGTTCAGAAAGAAGCCGCACGCACTTGAAGAAGCTTGAGGAATTCCTCGGCGAGCCGGGCCGCACCGCCATTGCCGGCGCGCCCGAAGGGGTGGATGCCCTGGCCGTCGCCCGCCTGGCGCGGGCGAAAGGGGGCGCGACGTCCTGCACGTAGCCCGCGACGACGGGCGCATGGCCCGTATGGCCGAGGCCCTGGCCTTCTTCGCGCCCGACGTGGAAATCCTGGAATTCCCCGGCTGGGACTGCGTGCCTTATGACCGCGTCTCGCCCAATGTGGACGTGGTCGCCCGGCGTATCGACACCCTGGTCCGCCTGACCGCCGAGGGCGGGCAGGGGACGCGGATTGTGCTGACCACCGTGGCGGCGCTGCTGCAGCGCGTGCCGCCGCGCCAGACCCTCGCCGGTGCCTCGTTCTCGGCCCGCGTCGGCGGACGCATGGATGTGGACGGCGTGGTGTCGTTCCTCAACCGCAACGGCTATACCCGCGCCGACACGGTGATGGAGCCCGGCGAATACGCCGTGCGTGGCGGCATCGTCGACTTGTTCCCGCCGGGCACGCCCGAGCCGGTGCGCCTGGATTTTTTCGGCGACGAACTGGAGAGCATCCGCAGTTTCGACCCCATGAGCCAGCGCACCACCGGCAAGCTGGACAGCTTCGCCCTGGCGCCGGTCAGCGAGGTTCTGCTGGACGAAGCCTCCATCGGCCGTTTCCGTTCGGGCTACCGTGAGATGTTCGGCAATCCGTCGGGGTCCGATCCGCTGTATGAGGCCATTTCCGGCGGCGTGAAGTTCACCGGCATGGAGCATTGGCTGCCGCTGTTCCATGACGGGCTGGACACCCTGTTCGCCTATGCGCCCGAGGCGGTGGTGGTGCTCGACCATCAGGCCGAGGAAGCCCGCGAGGCCCGCCACGCCTTGGTGCTGGAATATTACGAGGCGCGGCGCACCATCACCGGTGCCGGGCTGGCCGAATCCGGCATGGTCTACCATCCGGTGCCGCCCCCCAAGTTGTATCTGGAAAAGGACGAGTGGGACCGCCTGCTGGCGTCGCGTCCTACCTTCGCACTGTCGCCCTTCGCCGCCGTCGAGGGCGTCAAGCGTGCGGTTGACGCGGAGGGCCGCGCCGGGCGCGATTTCGGCGATGTGCGGGCGCGGCCGGGCGCCAATGTCTACGACGCCCTGAAGGATCATATCGACAGCGAAATGGCTGCCGGGCGCCGGGTTGTGGTGGCGGCCTGGACGGCTGGCTCCCGTGACCGCCTGTGCCATCTGCTCAATGACCACGGCCTCAAGGCGGTCACCGCCGTGGACGGCTGGCCCGAGGCCGAGGCTCTGGGCAAGGCCAAGGTGCCCATGGTGGTGCTGGGCCTGGATCACGGCTTCACCCTGCCGGATCTGGCGCTCGTCACCGAACAGGACCTGCTGGGCGACCGTCTCGCCCGGCCGGCGCGCAAGAAAAAGAAGGGCTCGCAGTTCATCGCCGAGGCCGCCGCCCTGTCCGAGGGCGACCTGGTGGTGCATGTGGAGCATGGCATCGGCCGCTATGACGGGCTGGTGACCCTGCAGGTGGCCGGCGCTCCGCATGACTGCCTGCGGGTGCTCTATGACGGCGGCGACAAACTGTTCGTGCCGGTCGAGAATATCGACGTGCTTAGCCGCTACGGCTCGGAAGATGCCGGCGTCCAACTGGACAAGCTGGGCGGCGTGGCCTGGCAGGCCCGCAAGGCCAAGCTGAAGAAGCGCATCCGCGACATGGCCGACCAGCTGATCGCCATTGCCGCCCAGCGCCAGATGCGCAAGGCCGACAGTCTGGCTCCGCCGGAAGGGCTGTGGGACGAATTCTGCGCCCGCTTCCCCTATGCCGAAACCGAGGACCAGAGCCGCGCCATCGAGGACGCCATCGCCGACCTGCAATCGGGCCGCCCCATGGACCGGCTGGTTTGCGGCGACGTGGGCTTCGGCAAGACCGAGGTGGCCATGCGCGCCGCCTTCGTCGCCGCCATGGCCGGCATGCAGGTGGCCATCGTGGTGCCGACCACCTTGCTGGCCCGCCAGCACTACCGCAATTTCGCCGAACGCTTCAAAGGCCTGCCGGTCAACGTGGAGCAGCTGTCCCGCCTGGTGACCGCCAAGCATGCCGCCGAGGTGAAGAAGGGGATCGCCGACGGCTCGGCGGATATCGTCGTCGGCACCCACGCCCTGCTGGCCAAGGGCATCACCTTCAAGCGCCTGGGCCTGCTGATCGTCGACGAGGAGCAGCATTTCGGCGTCGCCCACAAGGAGCGCCTGAAACAGCTCAAGGCCGACGTGCACGTGCTGACGCTGACCGCCACGCCCATCCCGCGCACGCTGCAACTGGCGCTGACCGGCGTGAAGGAGATGAGCGTCATCGCCACGCCGCCGGTGGACCGGCTGGCCGTGCGGACCTTCGTGCTGCCCTTCGATCCGGTGGTGGTGCGCGAGGCGATCCTGCGCGAACGCTATCGCGGCGGCCAAGTGTTCTATGTATGCCCGCGCCTGGCCGATATCGACCGGGTCGCCGACCGCATCGCCAAGCTGGTGCCCGAGGTCAAATGCGCCGTCGCCCATGGCCGGCTGACGCCCACCGAGCTGGAAGAGGTGATGACCGCTTTCGGCGACAAGCAGTACGACGTGCTGCTGTCCACCAACATCATCGAATCGGGCATCGACATGCCCAGCGTCAACACGCTGATCATCCACCGCGCCGACATGTTCGGCCTAGGGCAGCTGTACCAGCTGCGCGGGCGCGTGGGGCGCAGCAAGACGCGCGGCTATGCCTATTTCACCCTGCCCACCGAGAAGGTGCTGTCCAAGGCCGCCGAGAAGCGGCTGCAGGTCATGCAGGCCTTGGACACCTTGGGCGCCGGCTTCCAGTTGGCCAGCCACGACCTGGACATCCGCGGCGCCGGCAACCTGCTGGGCGAAGAGCAGTCGGGCCATATCCGCGAGGTGGGCATCGAACTCTACCAGCAGCTCATCGAGGAGGCCGTGGCGGCCGCCAAGGGCGGTGAGGGGGCTTGCCCGCCGAGGAATGGTCGCCCCAGATCACCATCGGCACGCCGGTGCTGATCCCCGAAACCTATGTGCAGGACCTGTCGGTGCGGCTGTCGCTGTACCGGCGCATCGCCGGCCTGTCCGACGCTGCCGAGATCGACGCGCTGGCCGCCGAGTTGGTCGACCGCTTCGGCAAACTGCCGCCCGAGGTGGAGAACCTGCTGCAGGTGGTCGCCATCAAGGCGGCGTGCAAGCAGGCCAATATCGAGAAGGTGGATGCCGGCCCCAAGGGGGCGGTGATCACCTTCCGCAACAACACCTTCCCCAATCCGGCCGGGCTGGTGCAGTTGATCAGCCAGCAACTGGGCACCGCCAAGCTGCGCCCCGACCATAAGCTGGTATTCATCCGCACCTGGGAAGAGTCGCCTCAACGGGTCAAGGCGTTGCAGAAGCTGACGGGCAAGCTGGCGGAGATCGCCCGCGGCACGGCATAGGCCGACACCGTTCCGACGGGCGAAACACAGAGTCTTTTAGAGAAGAGCTAAGCCCCCTTCCTTGACGCTTTCTGTGTGTCCTCTGTGTCTCTGTGGTGAATTCCCGCCGGGATACGCCACGAACGCAGGACACGTCCCCGTCCGTATTTAAATTCCCCCTACTATCAGGTGGATTGTCTCGCCTCCCTCTTCCCGCCATGGTTACGCCAGAAACATACCTTTGGGGGTATTGATGAGAGGGTTGGGTTTGGCGGTCGCCGTGCTGGTGCTGGTGCTGGTCGGGGGCGCGGCGCGGGCGGAGGAACCGAAATGGGGGCCGCACGTCGACCTGGAGGGCAAGGCCGGCACCGATCGCAATCTCGGCGAGGCCGACCTGTTCCTGCCTGTGGTGCAGGACCGCGATACCCTGCTGTTCGCCAGCCTGCGCACCCGCCTGGACGACGAGGGAAGCCGCGAGGGCAATTTCGGCCTGGGCCTGCGGCAGATGCTGGATTCCGGCTGGAACCTGGGAACGTATGGCTATTTCGACCGCCGCCGCACCGACGCCGGCAGCCTGTTCAATCAGGCCACCCTGGGGGTCGAAGCGCTGGGGCAGGACTGGGACCTGCGCGCCAACGGCTATATCGGTCTGGGCAGCGGCCGGCGCCGGCTGGACTCGGCGACCTCCGGTGGCGACGCCACGGCGGCGCTGGCCGGCAACACCGTGCAGGTAACCGTCTCCGACACTCTCACCACCACCTGGGAGGAGCGCGCGCTATCGGGCTTTGATGCCGAGATCGGCTGGCGGGTGCCGGTGTTCGCGGCGGATTCGGGGGCCGCTCTGCGGGTCTATGGCGGCGGCTACCGCTTCAGCGCCGACGGCGTGCCCGACGTGGCCGGGCCGCGCGGCCGCCTTGACCTGACCTTCGATGAGGTGCCGCATCTGTGGGAGGGCTCGCGACTGTCGCTGGGGGCCGAGGTGCAGCACGACGATCCACGTGGCGGCCAGGGCTTCCTGTCGGCACGGCTGCGGATTCCGCTGCAAGTGTTCGGGCAGCCGTCATCGGCGCTCACCGCGCAGGAGCGCCGCATGGCCGACCCCATCGTGCGCGACGTCGATATTGTCAGCAGCGGCGTGCGGCCCACCACCACGGTGACCGCGGTGGGCTATAGCGAAACCGCGACGACGGCCGGCGGCGGCGCCATCACCGTGCTGGACGGCGCCAGCACCGCCAATCTGCCCGCCGCCGTGGCCGCCGCCGGGGTGGGCAGCACGGTGATCCTGTCGGGCACCTTCAACACTACCGATACCGTCGCCCTGCAATCCAGCCAAACGGTGATGGGGCAGGGCGACCTGAGGGTGCGCAGCCCGTCGGGCCGTACCGCCACCCTGACCGCCTCGGCCGGTGCCACCATCGCGGCAACCCTGACGCCGGTAGCCGCCCAAGCGGCGGTCGCCATGGCAAACGGCAGCACGTTGCGCGGAATAACCGTTACCGCGAACAATACCGGTGTCAATGTCAATAGCAACGTCTACGGGATCGAGGTGAACGGCGTCAGCGGCGCCGTCATTGCCGGCAACACGGTGACCGCCACCAGCCCGGTATCGAGCGCCATCGCCATCCGACTTTTCAAGGCCACCGACATCACCGTCGATGGCAATGCCGTCACCGCCATCAACACCAACTCCGGCGGTGGCACGGCGATTGCTGTGCAGATGGTGTGGGCGGGGGGCGTGGCGGCGACGGCGACGGTGAGCGGAAACACCTTGTCCGCCAGCGCCTTCAACGGCTACGCCCTCTACATCGACGACTCGACGCCTCTGCCGGGTTCGGCTGGAAACGTCGTTCTCGCGGGCGGTTGCGCCGGCAGCGGCAGCGGCGGTCCGATCGATTATGTCGACGCCCTCGGCGCCAGCCATACCTGCCGCCCCTGAGAAAAAGGGTGCGGGAGCGCGGAGACGCCCGGCCTCTGGTGACATCGGTTCCACGGAACACAGATGAACACAGATAAGGAAAACATATCTGTGTTCATCTGTGTGCGCCGTCAGGCGCCTGTGTTTATCTGTGTTTGTTGAGCGCTGATGGCCGCGAGGCCAAAGGGCGGCCGAGCATTCCAGGCGTCTGGTGCTATCTTTAACCGGACACCCGTGGGTCAAGCCCGAGGGTGACGGCAAAAAGAAGCGACTCAGTCTGAACCAGACAAACTCTAAGACAGCGCCGCCTCGGCCTCGGCCTCGCGGGCGATGTCGATCAGGCGCAGCAGGACGTCCGGTTCCTGGGCGCCGGCGACGGCGTACTGTCCTTCCAGCACCAGACAGGGGACGCCGTTGACCCCCAGACGGTGAGCGCGGGCATTGTCGTTCATCACCGCCGCGATGTCGGCATCCGACTGCAGGTAGGCTTCCAGGGTCCGCGGCGGCAAGCCCACCGACTGGCCGATGTCCACCAGTTCGCCGATCATGCCGATGTCGCGGCCTTCGCAGAAATAGGCGCGATAGAGGGCCTCCACCGTGTCGGCCTCGTGCCCCAGCCCGGCGGCGAAGCGGATCATGCGATGGGAATTCAGCGTGTTGGGGGCGCGGGTGATGCGGTCGAAGGCGAAATTGATGCCCTCGGTCTCGCCGGCCGCCGCCACGGCGCCATGGACCCGTTGAACCCGCGCCGGACCGCCGAACTTGCGGTCCAGATAGGCGCGTCGGTCGATGCCCTCCAGCGGGATGTCGGGATTGAGCAGGAAAGGCCGCCAATGGATGTCGGCGCGCGTGCCCGGCCGCATGGCCAAGGCCCGCTCGAAGCGGCGTTTGCCGACGTAGCACCAGGGACAGACGGTGTCGAAGATGAATTCGATCTTCACTTGCTACCCTAGTAAAAGAGCCATGCGCGCGCCCGTGCCGTCAGTCGATGTTGCGTCGCGCCCGCGCCAGCAGCGAGGCCACGGTATCGTCGTCACGCGCGTCGGTGCAGCCCACCTGCACCCATACCTTGACCGGCTGATAGACCTCGCGCACGGCGAAGTCGGTGTAGGCCAGCACGCCGGCGATGCGGTGCATGACCACCTCCGCCTCGGCCAGCGGAGTATCGGGCAGGATGACGCAGAATTCGTGCGGCGCATAGGCGGCGGTCAGGTCCTCGGCCCGCAACAGGCCGGTGATCCACTGGCCCACCTGCTGGGTCAGGTGCAGTGCGGCGTCCTCGCCGAACTGCCGCCGCACGCCGTCGATGTTGGGGGAGGCGAAGAACACCACGGCCAGGTGGCGGTCCTGCGCCTTGGCCAAATCCAGGCGATTGGCCAGATAGGCGTCGAAGAAGGTCCGGCCGTAGGCGCCGGTGGCCGGGTCGCGGGTGGCCGGAGCCAGGCTGTCGCCGAGGGCGGCGCGGATGCTCCAGCGCAATTGCTGGCGGCGGACCAGCGACTGGAGCACCGTGTGCAGCACCGCCGGGTCGGCCTGGGGCGACAACACCCGGGTGGCGCCCCGACGATAGGGTTCGTCGGCCGCGCCGGCGCTCAGCAGCACCAGGGGCAGGTTGAACAGCCGCGGGTTGGTGCGCACCTGGGAACAGAAGCCCAGCAGGCCCTCGGGCTCCTCGCCGAAGGAGATCAGGGCGGCGTCGAAATTGCGCCGGGTCAGCAGATCTTCGGCGTCGAACAGGTTGCCGCAGCAGACCATTTCGCCGATATCGGCGAGAAACGGAGCCGCCACCTCGGCCCGGTCACCGATCAGCAGAAGGACGGGCGAGGAACCGCCGGGGCCGCTGACCCGCTCGCGGGCGGCCACGCCGAACGCCTTGGCCACCAGGGCGCGCTGTCGCAGTTCCGCGTGCATGGTTTCCAGCCGGACCAGCGGGCGCAGGCGGGCCTGCAGTTCCACATCGTCGCAGGCTGCCTCGACCACGTCGTCGAGGCCGGCTGCGAGAGCCTGCCGGCAGAGGGCGGGAGTCGCGGCCTCCACCACCAGAAGAACCGGGATGTCCTCGGTCGCCGGATCGGCCTTCAGCGTCGCTCCCAGGGCAATGGCATCGCTGTCCGCCGGTTGGCCGATGAGGATGAGATCGGGGTGCTCCTGCCGTGCATGCGCCTGTCCGTCGGCCGAGGCGGCCACCACGGTCGCATGATAGCCGCCATGGCCAAGGCGTTCCGCCAATAGCTGGGCGTGGCCGGGGGTAGCGTCGACGATCAAGACATTGGCAAGCCGAATCATGTGTTCCGTCCAGGCGCGGTCCCAGCGAGAAGAGTTGACAAGGATAATACGGATCCTGGCCGCCCATAAGGGGGAAGTGATTTCCGCGTCGGATTTGCGAACCCGGAAAGGATGGCGGCGTTGACACTTGGGGAGGGCACGGCGTGGCCACGTGGCGAGCAATCGTCGAATTCCTTGGCAGGCCCGGTATCCGCCATCTGGCGGCGGCCGCCTTCAGCGTTGCCGTCTTCCTGCTGGCCCTGGCGATCCTGCACCGGGCGTTGGGGCGTTTCGACCTTCACCAGGTTCTTGCCATCGCCGCCGGCTATCCGGCCTCCACTCTGGTGGCCGCCTTATTGCTGGCCCTTGCCAGTTACGGGGCGCTGGGCGGCTTCGATTGGCTCGGGCTGCACCATATCCGGCGGTCGCTGCCGGTGCCATGGACCTTGCTCATTTCCTTCGTCAGCCATGCGGTGAGCCACAATGCCGGCTTCGCCATTCTCACCGGCGGGTCGGTGCGTCTGCGCATGTACTCCGCCTTCGGGCTGGGCATGGCCGATGTGGGCAGCATCGTCGCCTTCGCCGGCATGAGCTTCGGCCTGGGCGTGGGCAGCCTGGCGTCGCTGGCCTTCATCGCCGAAGGTGGACGCATCGCGCCGCTGCTGCATCTGCCCGAGGCACTGGTCATCGGACTGGGCTGGTGCGGTTTGGCCCTGCTGGCCGCCTATTTCGGCTGGACCGCGCTGGCGCGGCGGCCCATCGCCCTTGGCCGGTGGCGCCTGGCGACGCCGTCCGTGCCGCTGGCGCTGGGGCAGATCCTGGTTGCCGGTGTCGACCTGGCCCTGGTCGCCGGCTCGCTTTACGTTCTTCTGCCCATGGAAGGGACCGGCATCGGCTATTTCGCCTTCGTCGGGCTCTATGTGGTGGCGACCACGGCGGGCACCCTCAGCCACGTGCCGGGGGGGCTGGGGGTGTTCGAGGGGGCGCTGACCTTCCTGATTCCCGCTCCGCCTCATGAAATCCTGGCGGCGTTGCTGGTCTTCCGGGTGTTCTACAATCTGGTGCCGCTGATCCTTGCCGCACTGGTGCTGGCGGTGTTCGAACTGGTCCAGCGCTACCACCGCCGGCCGCAGCCGGCCTGGGCGGACAGCCTAGGGCCGGCACTGGCTTCGCTGCTGGTCTTTGCCAGCGGGGTCGTGTTGCTGTGGAGCGGAAGCGCGGAACCGGCCCAGCTTCCCGCCTGGCTGGCGGAACCCGGCCACCTGCTGTCGGGCGCCCTGGGCGGGCTGATGCTGGTGCTGCCTTGGGGCTTGATGCGGCAGCGGAGATGGAGCCATCGGCTGGCGGTGGCGACTCTGGCCGGCGGCGCGGTCCTGGCTCTGGTCCGCGGACCCGATTGGGTGGTCACCGCTTTCCTCGCCTTTGCCGCGGCTGCGTTGGTCGCCGCGGCTCCATTGTTCCCACACCCGCGCGGCGGCGACCCCAGGATGTCGCTCGCGTGGCTTGGCGGCGCCGGCGCGGTGATTTTCGGCGGCGCGTGGCTGACCTGGCACGGCGACCCCCATGCCTTGCGCCTGTTTTCGTTCGCGCCGGATTTCGAAGCCGGCCGGGCCATGCGCGCCCTGGTCATGGCCGCGGCGACGGCAATCGCCGCCGCTTGGGGGCTGCGCATCAGGCACCGGGAACGGCCCGCGAGGTATACCGCCACCGGCAATGCGGATACCATTCCCGGCGAATCCTGAAGCGGGGGGAGGCAGGTCATGATTGCCGGTTCGGGCGCAGATGGCGCCAAGCAGATCATCGAAGCTTTGCATGCTCCGCTATCTTCGGCGGTGGCCGGGGTGGAAGAAGACGTCGCCATAGCGCATATCGCCGCCCTGCTGGTCGGCGAGGTTTCGGCCGTTCTCGCCGGCGCGGTAGACCAGGGCCGGGGCAGCGATGCGAGAACCTTCGAGGCCATGTTCGATGTGAACGCCGCCGCCAGCCACTTCCAACCGGCCTTGGATCAAGGCATTCGGCGCGCAGCCGCGGAGATCGGGCGCGACGGATATGCCCCAGCTTCGGCGCTGGTCCTGGCGGCGGGCCGCGCTCTTGATTCCATCGCGGACATCCTGCGCCGCTAGTGCGGCTCAGGCCTTGGCGCGATTGGGCGCGCGCGGGGCGATGTCGGCGGGTTTTGCCCGCGTCGGCCCCTTCTTCTGCACGCCGCCGGTCATCATCACGTTCTCGATCAGGCGTTGCGCCGCCTTGCGGAAGTCCTCGTCGGCTCCCAAGGCACAGGCTTTCGAGAAGTAGCGACGCCCTTCGCCGAGTTTGCTGGCCCGCTCGACCATATGCTCCTCCGCAGCCAGCCGCAGGGCCGTGTGCAGGGCATGGTCGGCGGCCCGCATGTTGGCATTGCATTCATATTGGCGGGCGCGTTCGAGAACCTTGCGCTTGAAGTCGAAGGGCAGGGCCTTGTCTTGGCCGCAATGGTCCTTCAGCCCCTTCGAAAGCCGTTCCGCCTCGTCCGGCGTGGCTTCGTGCATCTTCTTCAGTTCGTCCTTGCAGAATTGCATGGAGCGCTCGAGCGCGGCACGCTCGGCCTCTTGCTTCTGCGCCAGGCTTTCACTGCCGTATCCGAACATGGTAGGCCTCCCCCACCAGTTATCTGACGTTCATATTAGCGCATAATCTGTGCGCATCAAAGTATTCATTTTCCTAGGCGCAATGTGCCGCCCTCCGCGCGCCTCTGCCACGCCTATCAAGCGCCAGCGCCGAAAGGATTTTTTGCCGTCGAAGTAAAAACAGAAGAGGAAGTCGCTTGTATATTGCAATGCAGCGAGAAGGCCATTTCAGCCTCTCGCCGGGAACTGGTGAAATTAAAGCCGGGGAGCTGCGCTGGCGGATGGGGTGGGATTCGAACCCACGGAGAGCTTGCGCCCTCGCCGGTTTTCAAGACCGGTGCCTTAAACCGCTCGGCCACCCATCCGCTGGGCTTCAGGCGGCGTCCGGCGATGCAGCCGGAGGAGCCGCCCAGACGGCGCGGACCAGCTTGATAGCCTGTTTGCCCTCACTCCGCAACGGCGCGCTCCCCAACCTTGCCGGAGGAGTGGGCGAAGCGGGACCCGCCACGGTCGTGTCCGCCGATCCGGGGCGGATCACAGGGAGTGACGCCATTTCGGGCGCATTCCTGGTTGCGGACAGGCGCTCGCCCGGCTCGGGTGCAAGGGCGGCGGTGGCGATGGTTTCGATGACCACCTCCACCCGGCGATCCTCCTTGGAACGAGCCTTGGCCTTGCCACCGACGGCCCCCATCCCCTCAATCTTGAGGGAGGTGGCCTTGACGCCAAGCTTGCCCAGTTGATCGGCCACGGCCGCCGCCCGGCGTTCCGACAGCTTCTGGTTATAGCCCCGCCGGCCGGAGGCGTCGGCATAGCCGCGAACGCGGACCGATGTGATGGAAGTGAGATCAAGGCCCCGAGTGGCGCCGTACAGGATTTGCATGGCGGACGCCTTGATATCCGCGCTGGCGGTGTCGAAGTGAACGACGATGGTGCGCGTGGTGGTAGGCGTTCCCGTCAGCGCATGGGACGGGGGCTGGCTTTGAGGCGAAATGGTCGCCGGCATGGGGGCGGCCGTCTTCACCCCCGCATCCAACCCCGAGGCGGTGCAGGCGGGAAGGGTGGCCAATCCTATCAGCAAAAGCAGAGAGCGAAAGAGGCGGCGCAAACCAACACCATGCACAGTGACGCGAGGACATCAACCATGAGTACTAGCTTATCAATGAAATGCCCCCTCATTGTCCAGGTCTTTCCACCAAAAATTATTTCGGAAGAGGGGTTTCCGCTTGAATGCACTTAATAACTTACTTGAGGTTCTGTTGATGTCGCGTGGGAAGGCGTCGCCATGACGGTTCTCTGCGAATGCCGAAAAAATGTTTATTTTTAATGCATTGTTTGAAAATCCTGAAGTGATGCGCGGGTGCACTTCCATGGAAGCTGAGCCTTCCGCGAAGGATGGGCGAGACGAAGAGCGCTGGCAAATTCTGGCCTGGTGAGGCACCATGGCGGTGTCATGACAAGCACTCCCCTCAAGCCGGATTCCGAATTTTCCCGAGCCGTCTTCAAGTTGATCCGCCCCCATATTCCGCGCGAGCGCTGGCCGGTGGACAGTGTGCGCGGCCGGTTCGAACCCGCCGGCGACGGTTTGTGGCTGAAGGCGGATTTCGACGATTTTTCCAAGGATTATGCGGAACTGGCGGCGCTCTTGGTGCGCGAGGCCCGGGTTGACTTGGTCCTGAAATCGCCTGTGGCGGCGGCCGCAGCAGCCGTGGTGCGGGCCAAGCGGTGGCGCGACTTCGCCCTTTACGCTTTTCTGCCGCTGATGTTCGCTATCCCTCTCATGGCGCCGCTGAGCGATGCCGCCATGCGGCTGGCGACGGGATTGTTCGGTCTCGACCTTGTGCTGCTGGTGGGCTGGCAGATCAGTTTGAGCCGCAAACGGAGCCGCATGGCGCAGGAGCGCTTCATCGCCAACATTCCGGCGCCAGGGCTGAAGATCAGCCTGGGCGGCTCGTCCGGCAGCCTGCCTTTCGGCGAGGAGATGCCGGACGTTTAGCGCCGGTTTCCTCAGACGTCCTGGCCTCAGACGTCCTGGCCTCAGACGTCCTGGAACGTGTTGGTGATGGGATCGAGGCGGAAAAGCTGCCCCGATTCCAGGTCGAAGAACCAGCCGTGCAGCATCAGCCGTCCCTGTTCGACGCGCTCGCGCACCCAGGGAAAGGTCATCAGGTTGGCCAGCGAGATGGCCACCGTTTCCTGCTCGCACATGCGCCGTGCCGTTTCGATGGGCTGCCCCGCCGACAACGTCAGGGCCAGGGCCCGGTCGCGGGCCGAGCGGGCGATCTGCATCCAGCCGCGGATGAAATCGGTGTTATCGGTGCCGGCCTGGCCTTCGATCAGGGCGCGCACGCCGCCGCAGCGGGCATGACCCAGCACGACGACGTGTTCCACCTCCAGACCGCGCACGGCGAATTCCACCGCGGCCGAGGTGCCGTGATGGCCCTGGTCGGGCGCGTAGGGCGGCACCAGGTTGGCGACGTTGCGCAGCACGAACATCTCGCCTGGCGGGGCGTCGAAGATGATGGCGGGATCGACACGCGAATCGCAGCAGCCGATCAGCAGGACCTTGGGGGTCTGGCCGCGCAGCGCCAACGCTTCGAACAGGCGGCGATGTTCCTCGAAGTACTGGGCGCGAAACCGCTTGAAGCCTTCGATCAGCGTGTCCATGGTGCCTCCGCCTGTGGTGAACCGGAGCCCGTTTACCATGAACTCGTTCAGGGTGCACTACCCAACCCTTGAGGGCGCAGGTGACAGCCTTTTGCCCAGCTGTCATATCCAGGGGGATAGGTCATGGACCGGAGAAGGTCGTGTTTGTCGTTTCCAAACTGGCGGTTCTGCCGCTGAGTCCGCTCAACCTGCTGTTGCTGGCTCTGCTGCTGGCACTGGTGTTGCTGCGGACCAGAAAGGCCATATGGGGGCGCCGCATCGTCGGAGGGTGCGCGGCGATCCTGTTGGCATTGGCTGTATTGCCCTGGGAGGGCTGGCTGCTGGTGCCCTTGGAGGAACGTTTTCCGCGGCCCCGACTGCCTGACCATGTGGACGGTATCGTTGTTCTGGGTGGTGGGGCGGAACCGGTGATTTCCGTGGCCCGTGGCCAGCCTGGCCTGAACGACGCCGCCGAGCGATTGACGGTCCTGGTCGAACTGGGGCGGCAATACCCTCAGGCGCGCCTGGTCTATACCGGTGGTTCGAGCAGCCTCACCCACCAGGAGTTTAAGGAGGCGCCGGTGGCCAAGGACCTGCTGCAAAGGCTCGGTTTTGACGTTTCCCGTGTGGCGTTCGAAGGCCAATCCCGCAACACGCGGGAAAATGCCGTCTATTCCCAGGCGTTGGTGCATCCGCAGCCCGGAGAGATCTGGCTGCTGGTGACCTCGGCCGCGCATATGCCACGCGCCGTGGGGACCTTTCGCGCCGTGGGCTGGAGCGTGTTAGCCTTTCCGGTAGATTACCGGACCCACGATCTGGGCGGTCATTGGCGCTTCAACGTCGCGGGTGGGTTGGGGGCCATTTCCGCAGCGGCGCATGAATGGCTGGGTCTGGCCTATTACCGCTTTCGCGGCTGGAGCGACCAACTGTACCCGGGGCCCCAGGACGACCTGTGACAAACAGCCGCCCATGGTTGCGGCCGTTGGCTTTGATGTGGCAGGGTGCGGCCTTCCAAACGGATGGAGCAGAGGTTGATGACGATGGCACAGGTTCGCGCGCTCAGGGCGTTCCTCACCGCTGGGGCGGTCATGTTGGGATCGAGCCTGGGCGGTTTCGGCGCCTGGGCGCAGGCACCTGCTCCGGCCAAGGATTTTCCCGCCTTCCTGCAGGACTTGGAGGCCGACGCGGTCTCCCGCGGCATTCGCGCCGAGACCGCGCGCTCGGCGCTGGACGGCATTGAGCACATCGACCGCGTCATCGAACTGGACCGCAAGCAGCCGGAATTCACCTTCACCCTGCAAGAATACCTTGCCCGCGTGGTCAGTCCGCAGAAGGTGGAGAAGGGACGGCGCATGCTGGCGGAAAACCGCGAGGTCTTGGCCGAGATCGAGCGGCGCTACGGCGTTCAGCCCAAATACGTGGTGGCCCTGTGGGGCATCGAGACCGATTACGGCCGGATCACCGGCGGCTTTCACGTGATCTCCGCCCTGGCGACCCTGGCTTATGACGGCCGGCGCTCGTCCTATTTCCGTGGCGAGTTGATGGACGCCCTCAAGATCGTCGATGCGGGCCATATCCAGCCCGACGCCATGCTGGGGTCGTGGGCGGGCGCCATGGGCCAATGCCAGTTCATGCCGTCCTCGTTCCTGAAATTCGCCGAGGACTGGAACGGCGACGGCCGCCGCGACATCTGGGGCACCCCGGGCCGACGTATTGGCCTCGGCCGCTAACTATCTGTCCAAGAACGGCTGGCAGGGCACCCAGACCTGGGGGCGGCCGGTCACGCTGCCGGAGCGCTTTTCGGACCGCCTGATCGGCCTGGAGCAGAAGCGGGCGGTGACCGAGTGGAGCAAGCTGGGCGTCCGCGCCGCCAACGGCAAGCCCTTGCCCAAGAGCGACCTGGAAGGCTCCATCATCCGCCCGGACAACGGCGGCGGCGCCGCCTTCCTGGTCTATGACAACTTCCGCACCGTCATGAAGTGGAACCGTTCGACCTCGTTCGCCCTGGCCGCCGGCCATCTTGCAGAGAAGATCGGCGGCAAGTAGACTACAAGATATCTGGCGGACGACCGAGGGGGACACCTAGATGATGCGGAGGCTTCCGCGTGGCGGGCGCATGGCTGCGCTGCTGCTGTCGACCGCGCTGCTTTCGGGATGCGCCGAGGCCAACCTGTTCGGCCACGTGGCCAAGAAGGCCACCTCGGGTGACGAACCGCCGGCCGCCGGGGCCACCGCGGCGCCCACCTATAAGGTGGGCAAGCCCTATCAGGTGGGCGGCGTGTGGTACTACCCGCGCGAGGATTTCGATTACGACGAAACCGGTATCGCCTCGTGGTACGGCCCGGATTTCCACGCCAAGGTCACCGCCAACGGCGAGGTCTTCGACCAGAACGCCGTCACCGCCGCGCACAAGACCCTGCCCATGCCGTCGGTGGTGCGGGTGACCAATATGGAAAACGGCCGCTCGCTGGTGATCTGCGTCAACGACCGAGGCCCCTTCGTCAACGGCCGCATCATCGACCTGTCGCGCCGCGCCGCGCAACTGCTGGGGTTTGAGGGATCGGGCACCGCCAAGGTCCGGGTGCAGGTCCTGAGCGACGAGAGCCGCGTGCTGGCCGGCAAGCTCAAGCGCGAGGGCAATGAGCCCCAGGTGGCCGCCGCCCCGCGCGAAAGCGTGACGGCGGAAACCCTGCCGGCGCCGGGTGGCCGTGATCAGGCCAAGCCCGTGTTGGCCTCGGCCCGCCCAGCCGCGCCATCGGCGACCCGCACGAGCGTGGCCGCCGATCGGGTTGAACGCGAACTGGCCTCGCAAGAGGTGGAAACCGTCCCGGTCAAGGCCAATGGCATCTTCGTCCAGGCCGGCTCATTCAGCCGTCACGACAACGCCGTGCGCCTGCAGGCCCGCCTGTCCACGGTCGGCCATCCGCAGATCCAGTCCGCCACGGTGAAGGGGCAGACCGTCTATCGCGTGCGGTTCGGCCCGCTCGGCACGGTGGAGGAAGCCGATCGTCTGCTCGAATCGGTTATCGCCTCCGGCCAGCAGGATGCCAAGGTGGTGGTGGACTGACGCCCCGTAGCCCTGCGCCCTAGTTCCGACGTAATTGAGGCTTAGGCAGAAGCCCTGAATTTCGCAGTCCGCTTTCGCTTTTCGAGGTTCCCGTGACGATGACGTCGATCCATTTCCGCCGGCCGCTGATGGCGGCCTTCGCGCTTATCCTGTTGGGAGTGTCCGCCACCGCCCGTGCCGAGACCATCGACACTTCGGCGCGCCAGGCGATCATCATCGACTACAAGACCGGCAGCGTCCTGCTTGAGAAGAATGCCGACGAGCTGATGGTGCCGTCGTCCATGACCAAGTTGATGACCGCCTATCTGGTCTTCGAGAAGCTGAAGGAAGGCAGTTGGAAGTTGTCCGATCAGCTTCCGGTGTCCGAGACCACCTGGAAGAAGCACGTGAAGTCCGGCGGCTCGCTGATGTTTCTGCCGGTCAACTCCACCGCCTCGGTGGACGACCTGATTCACGGCATGATCATCCAGTCGGGCAATGACGCCTGCTCGGTGCTGGCCGAGGCCTATGCCGGCAGCGAGGAATCCTTCGGCGATGAAATGACCCGGCGCGCCCGCCTGCTGGGCATGAAGAACACCAATTTCCGCAATGCCTCGGGCCTGCCGGAATCGGATCACCTGACCACCGCGCGCGACCTCTCCACCCTGGCGCGCCGTCTGATCAACGACTATCCGGAATACTTCCCCATCTATTCGCAGCGGGAATTCGTGTTCAACGGCATCAAGCAGGGCAACCGCAACCCGCTGCTCTATGCCGTGTCGGGCGCCGACGGCCTGAAGACCGGCCACACCGAGGCCGCCGGCTACGGCCTGGTGGGCACCGTCAAGCGGGGCGACCGCCGTGTGATCATGGTCATCAACGGCATGAAGAGCATGAAGGAGCGCGCCGAGGAAAGCGCACGCCTGGTGGAATGGGCCTTCCGCGAGTTCGAGAACTATGCCCTGTTCAAGGCCGGCGACGTGGTGACCGATGCCGAGGTGTGGCTGGGCGATGCCGCCACCGTGCCGCTGGTGGCTGGCGACAAGCTGGAAGCCACCATGCCGCGCAAGGCTCGCCGCGACATGAAGGTGACCGCCGTCTATGATGGCCCCATCGCCGCGCCCATCAGGAAGGGCCAGCCGGTGGGCAAGCTGGTCATCGCCGCCCCGGGCATCAATACGGTAGAGCTGCCGCTGCTGGCCGGCGCCGACGTGGAAAAGCTGGGCTTCATGGGCCGCATGACCGCCGCGCTGAAGCACATTTTGTGGGGCTCCAAGGGCTAGAACGAGGACCGGATGACGCGGGGGCAGTTCATCACGTTCGAGGGCGGCGAGGGCGCCGGCAAATCGACCCAGCTCAAGCTGCTGGCCGAGGCGCTGGATCATGCCGGCATGGAGGTGGTGACTACCCGCGAACCGGGCGGTTCCAAGGGCGCGGAGACCATCCGCGCCCTTCTGGTGACCGGCGAGGTGGATCGCTGGGACGCCCAGACCGAGGCGCTGCTCCATACCGCCGCCCGCCGCGACCATCTGGCCAAGACGGTGTGGCCGGCGCTGGAGCGGGGCACCTGGGTGATCTGCGACCGCTTCGCCGATTCCACCCTGGCCTACCAGGGATACGGCCACGGCCTAGCCAAAGACTTCATCACCGGGCTGACTCGCCTTGCCATCGGCGATTTCGCCCCGGACCTGACCCTTATCCTCGACCTGCCGGTGGAGGAGGGGTTGAAGCGGGCCGGCGGACGGGGCGGCGCCGAGGATCGCTATGAGCGCATGGGCATGGCGTTCCACGAGCGGCTGCGCCAGGGATTCCTGGACATCGCCCGCCAGGATCCCGACCGCTGCGCCGTCATCGACGCCACCGCCGACGTGGATGCGGTGCATCAGGCCATCCTGAAGGTGGTCAAGGGGCGCCTGCTCGGTTTCTGCGTCCCATGACCGAAGCCCCCGATCCCCGCGACAACCCCGCGCTGGTCGGCCATGACGCGGCCGAGCGCGCCTTTCTGGATGCCTGGAATTCCGGCCGGCTGGCCCATGCCTGGTTATTGTCCGGGCCCAAGGGCATCGGCAAGGCCACCCTGGCCTATCGCATCGCCCGCTTCGTTCTGGCCGGCGGCGGCGAGGGGGTGGCCTGTTCGGCGGCGGGCCGGAAAGCCTGGAGCTGCGCCCCGACCATCCGGTGTTCCGCCGCGTCTCCGCCGGCGGCCATGCCGACCTTAAGGTGGCCGAGCGCGGCTATGCCGACGACAAGAAGAGCAAGCTGCGCACCGAGATCGTCATCGACGACGTGCGCGGTATCGGCGGCTTCATGTCGCTGACCCCGGCCGAGGGCGGCTGGCGGGTGGTGATCATCGATGCCGCCGACGACATGAACCGCAACGCCGCCAACGCCGTGCTGAAGGTGCTGGAGGAGCCGCCGCGCAACGCGCTGATGCTGCTGCTGTCGCACAGCCCCGGCCGGCTGCTGCCCACTATCCGCTCGCGCTGCCGGCGGCTGGCGCTGAAGCCGCTGCCCGAGGACACGGTGACCCGCCTGCTGGCGGAGTACCGCCCCGACCTCGGCGGCGAGGACGTCACCGCGCTGGCGCGGCTGGGCGAGGGCAGCATCGGCAAGGCGCTGGGGTTGGCCGCCGAGGGCGGCCTCGACCTCTACCGCGAGGTCATCGGCCTGCTGTCGGCCCTGCCACGGCTGGACGTGCCGGCCCTGCACGCCTTCGCCGACCGGGTGGCGCGGCCGGATGCCGACGCCGCCTGGCGCACGGTCACCGAACTGCTGGGCTGGTGGCTGGCCCGCCTGGTCCGCGCCGGCGGGCGCGAGGGCAGGGGGATGAGCGAGGTGGTGGCGGGTGAGGGCGCGCTGATGGGCCGCCTGCTGGCCGCCGCCGACCTTGAACGCTGGCTTGAGGTGTGGGAAAAGGTCACCGCCCTTTTCGCCCGCACCGATGCGGTCAACCTGGACCGCAAGCAGGCCATGCTGACGGCCCTTCTGGCCGTGGAGCGCCTGGCGCGGGCTTGACAGCCGCGGCGCGAGCCGACAGCTCTCAGAAGAAGTCGAAGGAGAGGACCATGAGCGGGGCGAAGACCTTTTACGTCACCACGCCGATCTACTACGTCAACGACAAGCCCCATATCGGTCACGCCTACACCACGCTGGCCTGCGACGTGCTGGCCCGTTTCAAGCGGTTGGACGGCTTCGACGTCAAGTTCCTGACCGGTACCGACGAGCACGGCCAGAAGGTGGAGAAGTCGGCCGAAACCTTCGGCATGACCCCGCAGGCCCTGGCCGACATGAATTCGGCCAATTTCCGCGACCTCGCTGCCCGCCTCGAGTGCTCGAACGACGATTTCATCCGCACCACCGAGCCGCGCCATATCGCCGCCACCCAGCATCTGTGGAACAAGCTGGTGGAGGCCGGCGACATCTATTTGGCCCATTACGAGGGTTGGTATTCGGTGCGCGACGAGGCCTTCTACGGCGAGGGCGAACTGGTCTCGGGCCCGAACGGTGCCAAGTTGGCGCCCACCGGCGCCCCGGTGGAATGGGTCAAGGAGCCCAGCTACTTCTTCCGCCTGTCCGCCTGGCAGGACCGCCTGCTGGCCTATTACGACGCCAATCCCGACTGCATCGCCCCCCAGTCGCGCCGCAACGAGGTGATCAGTTTCGTCAAGGGCGGGCTGCAGGACCTGTCGGTGTCGCGCACCAGCTTCAAATGGGGCATTCCGGTGCCGGGCGACGACGCCCATGTCATGTATGTCTGGCTGGACGCGCTCACCAACTACATCACGGCGGTGGGCTATCCCGACCAGACGGGCGAGTACGCCAAGTATTGGCCGGCGGACCTGCACATGGTGGGCAAGGACATCCTGCGTTTCCACACCGTCTATTGGCCGGCTTTCCTGATGGCCGCTGGCCTGCAGCCGCCCAAGCGGGTGTTCGCCCATGGCTGGTGGACCAACGAGGGGCAGAAGATCTCCAAGTCGCTGGGCAACGTCATCGATCCCATCCAGCTGATCGAGCGCTACGGCCTGGACCAGGTGCGCTATTTCCTGCTGCGCGAGGTTCCCTTCGGCAATGACGGCGATTTCAGCCATCGCGCCATGGTCACCCGCATGAACTCGGAACTGGCCAACGATTACGGCAACTTGGCTCAGCGCGTGCTGTCCATGGTGGGCAAGAATTGTGGCAACGCGGTGCCCCAGCACGGCGACTTCAGCGCCGACGACCACGAGATGCTGGATGCCGCCCACGGCCTGCTAGCCAAGGTGCGCGATGCCATCGACCGTCAGTTGTTCCATGAGGCGCTGGAAACCATCTGGGTGGTCATCCGCGCCGCCAACGGCTACGTGGACCGGCAGGCGCCCTGGGCGCTGAAGAAGACCGATCCCACCCGCATGGGCACCGTATTGTGGGTTCTGGCCGAGACGGTGCGCAACCTGGCGCTGCTGACCCAGCCGTTCATGCCCGATGCGTCGGCCAAGCTGCTGGATCAGCTGGCCGTTTCGGACGAGCAACGAAGCTTCGCCTTCGCCGGTTCGCACCATGCCCTCAAGCCCAGCACCGCGCTGCCTGCGCCCCAGGGGGTGTTCCCACGCTTCGTGGACGAGGAGGCCGCTTCCTGATGCTGGTGGACAGCCACTGCCATCTGGATTTTCCCGATTTCGCCGACGAGCTGGATCAGGTCGTCCAGCGCGGCCGCGACAACGGCATCGGGCTGTTCCTCACCATCAACACCCACCTGACCCGGTTCGAGCGGGTGTTGGCGGTGGCGGAACGGTTTTCCGACGTCTACTGCACCGTCGGCGTCCATCCCCACGAGGCCGGCAGCGAGCCGATGGCGGAGACGGATCGGCTGCTGGAGCTGGCGCGCCATCCCAAGGTGGTCGGTTTCGGCGAGACCGGCCTCGACTATTACTACGACAAGAGCCCGCGCGAGCGGCAGCGGGAGTCCTTCCGCGCCCATGTCGCCGCCGCCCGCATCGCCGACCTGCCGGTGATCGTCCATACCCGCGACGCCGATGACCACACCATCGCCATCCTGGCCGAGGAAATGGGGAAGGGGGCCTTCCCAGGTCTCATCCATTGCTTCAGCTCCAGCGCAGAACTGGCGGAAAAGGCTGTTGAAATGGGGCTATACATCTCCATTTCCGGCATCGTCACTTTCAAGAAGGCGGAGGCCCTGCAGGACGCTGTCAGGACCATCCCGCTGGACCGCCTGCTGGTGGAAACCGACTGCCCCTACCTGGCGCCCATTCCGTTCCGCGGCAAGCGCAACGAACCCGCCTACGTCACCCATACGGCGGCCAAGGTGGCCGAACTCAAGGGCGTTTCATCGGCGGAACTGGCCGAGGCGACCACCGCCAACTTCCACCGCCTGTTCACCAAGGTGCCGCCATGAAGGTGACCATCCTGGGCAGTGGCGCGGCCGGCGGGGTCCCCAGCATTTCGCGTGGCTGGGGCGCCTGCGACCCGACCAATCCCAGGAACCGGCGCCGCCGCCCCTCGATCCTGGTGGAGAAGGGGGCGACCCGCCTGCTGGTGGACACCGGGCCCGATTGCCGCGAACAGCTGATCGATGCCGACATCCGCCACCTGGACGGCGTTCTTTATACCCACGAGCATGCCGACCATCTGCACGGCATCGACGACCTGCGAGAGGTCAACCGCGCCATGCGGGCGCCGCTGCCCATTTTCGCCGCACCCGAGGTGATCGCCAGCATCCGGCAGCGTTTTCCCTATGTCATGGGCAGCGTCGAGGAAGGGCAGAGCATCTACAAGCCCATGCTGGATGCCCACGAGATTACCGGCCCGTTCGCCGTGGGCGAGCTTTCCGTGTTGCCCTACGACCAGGATCACGGCTTCTGCCACACGCTGGGCTTCCGCTTCGGCGATTTCGCTTATTCCACCGACGTGGTGGAATTGCCCGAGGCCTCCTTCGAGGCCCTTGCCGGTGTGCGCACCTGGGTGGTCGGCTGCCTGACCTTCGACCCTCATCCCACTCATGCCCACCTGGACAAGGTGCTGGCCTGGGTCGACCGGCTCAAGCCGGAGCGCGCCTACCTGACCCACATGACGCCCTCCCTGGACTACGACTCCCTGGTGAGCAGGCTGCCGGCCCACGTGGCGCCGGCCTATGACGGCTTGGTGCTGTCGGTCTAATGCTTTCCCGCCAACGCGACTGACGCCGTCGCGGGTCGATCTCGGCTCGGGGCGCTCGCCCAGTCATGCCCTGCGGCGAAGCTCTCTATCGTGGAACCCTTTCGCGATCAGGAGGCAATTCCGCCTGTTGGCTTGAACCCACCAGTCTAACTCATCCAGCATACTGCGATCAGAAACATGATGATAACCATCGTGGGGTCGCTCAATGAGAAATGACGGGTGGTCAGTATTGGTCGTGGACGACGAGCCTATGGTGGCCCTTGCCCTGTCGTTCCTGCTGGAGGATTTGGGCTTCCGGTCGTGCACCGCAGCCTCGGGGCCGGAAGCCATCGCCGCGGCGCGGCGTGCTGAGAAGACGGTCGCGGTAGTCGACCTCAATCTCGGCGGTGGCATGGACGGTATTGCGACTGCCGCTGAGCTGCGCCAATCGTTCGGCATCCCGTGCATCCTTGCCAGCGGTGCGGTCACCGACGACATCGAGGCGCATGCCTCGGCTGCGGGAGCGACCCTTGTGCTGCAGAAGCCGTTCAAGGCGGAAACCCTGAAGGCGGCGTTGGACGAGGCCATTACAGTGAGAGGTCAATGACATCGACTGACGGTGCAGATGCGGTTCTTATTGTTGACGACAACCCTTCGACGTTGATTTCGCTTGAAGCGGCCCTGGCGCCGCTGAACACCACGCTTGTCTTGGCAGCGACCGGCAACGAGGCCCTGAAGCATCTGCTGCAGCGGCAGTTCGCCGTCGTCCTGCTCGACGTGAACCTCCCGGACATGGATGGGTTCACGGTGGCCCGGCTGATGTACGATCTGGAGCGGACGCGCGGCACCCCGGTGATCTTCCTCACCGCTGGGAATGCCGACGAGGCGCGGGGTTATCAACTGGGTGCCGTCGATTACGTCACCAAACCGGTGTCCTCCTTCATCATCCGTTCCAAGGTCGCCGTATTTGTGGAATTGGCGAGACGGACGCGCCGCCTGATCCAACTGGAGGAGCATGTCGCCCGCGTCGAGCGGCTGGAAGCCTTGGGACGTCTGACCGGACGGATTGCCCACGACTTCAACAACATGCTGGGCGCCATCGTCGGCAGCCTGGATTCGTTAAGTCGGTTGCTTACCCCGGGCAGCCGCGAAGGGCAGCGTGCGGCGGTCGCTCTTGAGGGGGCCTTGGCCTGTTCGCAACTGGTGAAGCAACTGCTGACCTTCGCGCGGGTGCAGAGCGGCGGGACAACCCTGATCTGCCTGGGGGCAAAGCTGGACGCCATTGGGGAATTGATCAAACGGTCCGCCGGCCCGGGTGTAGAGGTCAAAATTCTTGCCCCGCAGGACAGTTGGCCGGTATGCGTCGATCCATCGCAGTTCAACATGGCGATTCTCAACCTCACCACCAATGCTCGCGACGCCATGCCCGAGGGAGGGGAACTGGCAATCGCGGTGGAAAACCAGCAGGTGGCCGAGACGATGCTGCCCCAGGGGATCCAGCCCGGTGAATACGTGGTGGTGACGGTCAGCGACACCGGTCAGGGCATGGCCCCGGAAGTGGCCAAACACGCCATGGAGCCGTTCTTCACCACCAAGGCCGAAGGCAAAGGCACGGGCCTGGGCTTGAGTTCGGTCCACGCCTTCGTGGCCCAGGCCGGCGGCCATGCCGAGATGATGAGCCAGCAGGATGTCGGGACCACGGTCCGGCTGTGGTTCCCTCGTGGCCGGGGCAGCCTTGCCGCCCACACCCCTTCGCCACCCGATCGGGACGAAAAAGCCCATGGCGAAACCCTGCTGGTTGTCGATGACGAACCACTGGTCCTGACGGTGGCCGCCAGTACGCTGCGTGACCTCGGCTACAACGTGGTCGAAGCGGGCAGCGGCGGGGAGGCGCTCGACCGTCTGGCAGAGCATGGACATATCGACCTGCTGTTCACCGACATCGTCATGCCGGGAGGGATGAATGGCTGGCAACTCGCGGCAGAGGCCGTTCGCCGGCATCCTGACCTGAAAATCCTCTACACCTCCGGTTTTGCGCCCTCCATTGATCGCGATGAAGCGGTGGCCAGTCTCGGCCGCCTGCTGGAAAAGCCGTATCGCCATCAGCAGCTTGCCGAAGCCGTCCGTCTTTCCTTGGAGACCGTGCCGACACCGTAGGCTCCTCTTGATTCGGACTTCCGGAGGGTACCCATGGCCCAGCCGACCGCCCCCGACGTTGTCGATCCCAAAACCTTGCTGACCGTGCTGGCTGCGGTCGAGCGCGGCGACTTCAGCCAACGCATGCCGGAAGATTGGACCGGCATTGCCGGCAAGGTGGCCGATACGCTCAACCGCATCATCGATACCGCCGACCGCACCATCGCCGAGACCAGCCGCGCCTGTGAAGCGGTGGGACGGGACGGACATTTCTCCGACCGCCTGCGATCGGTCGGGGCCCATGGCAAGTGGGAGAGCTTCATCGACGCTGGCAACACGCTGATCGCCGATTTCGTCAGCCCGATGGCCGACCTTATCGGCGTGATGAACCGCTTGGCGGAAGGGGAGTTGCGGGTGCGCATGCCCCTGGAGCGTAGCGGCATCCCCCTCAAGGGGGAGTTTCATCGCCTCGCGGAAATCGTCAACACCATGGTGGCGCAGCTCGGCGGAGTGGCTTCCGAAGTCACGCGGGTGGCCCGCGAAGTGGGCACGGAAGGGGAAACTGGGCAGCCAGGCCGAGGTCCCGGGCGTCGCCGGTACCTGGAAGGACCTGACCGACAACGTCAATCTGCTGACCGGCAACCTCACCGCCCAGGTGCGCAACATCGCCGAGGTCACCACCGCCGTCGCCAAGGGCGACCTGTCCAAGAAGATCACCGTCGACGCCAAAGGCGAGGTCCTTGAGTTGAAGAACACCATCAACACGATGGTGGACCAGCTCAATTCCTTCGCCTCGGAAGTGACCCGCGTCGCCCGTGAGGTCGGCACCGAGGGCAAGCTGGGCGGCCAGGCGCTGGTCAAGGGGGTGGGCGGCACCTGGAAGGACCTGACCGACAACGTCAATCTGCTGACCGGCAATCTCACCGCCCAGGTGCGCAACATCGCCGAGGTCACCACCGCCGTCGCCAAGGGCGACCTGTCCAAGAAGATCACCGTCGAGGTCAAGGGGGAGGTGCTTGAGCTCAAGGACACCATCAACATCATGGTGGATCAGCTCAACGCCTTCGTTTCAGAAGTGACGCGGCTGGCGCGCGAGGTGGGAACCGAGGGCAAGCTGGGCGGCCAGGCGCGGGTGGAAGGTGTCGCCGGCACCTGGAAGGACCTGACCGACAACGTCAATCTGCTGACCGGCAATCTCACCGCCCAGGTGCGCAACATCGCTGAAGTCACCACCGCCGTCGCCAGGGGGATCTGTCACGGAAGATTACCGTCGATGCCCGCGGCGAAATCCTGGAGCTGAAAGACACCATCAACATCATGGTGGACCAGCTCAACGCTTTTGCATCCGAGGTGACCCGCGTCGCCCGCGAGGTCGGCACCGACGGCAAGCTGGGCGGCCAGGCGGTGGTGCGCGATGTCTCCGGCACCTGGAAGGACCTGACCGACAACGTCAACCTGATGGCGGCAAACCTGACCAACCAGGTGCGCAACATCGCCGAAGTCACCACCGCCGTCGCCAAGGGCGACCTGTCCAAGAAGATCACCGTCGAGGTCAAGGGAGAGGTGCTTGAGCTCAAGAACACCATCAACATCATGGTGGACCAGCTCAATGCTTTCGCGTCCGAGGTGACTCGCGTCGCCCGCGAGGTGGGGACCGAGGGCAAGCTGGGCGGCCAGGCACAGGTGCCAGGGGTAGGGGGACCTGGAAGGACCTGACCGACAACGTGAACTCCATGGCAGCCAACCTCACCGACCAAGTGCGCAACATCGCTGGCGTCACCACCGCGGTGGCGAACGGGGATTTGTCGCGCAAGATCACCGTCGACGTGCAGGGCGAACTTCTGCAGTTGAAGGAGACCATCAACACCATGGTCGACCAACTGCGCTCCTTCGCCTCGGAAGTGACGCGGGTGGTGCGCGAGGTCGGCACCGACGGCAAGCTGGGCGGTCAGGCGCAGGTACCGGGAGTGGGGGGACCTGGAAGGACCTGACCGACAACGTCAACACCATGGTCGCCAATCTCACCGATCAGGTGCGCAATATTGCCGATGTCACCTTCGCGGTGGCGGGCGGAGACCTGTCACGCAAGATCACCGTCGACGTCCGCGGTGAATTCCTCCAGTTGAAGGAGACCATCAACTCCATGGTCGATCAACTGCGCGCCTTCGCCTCCGAAGTGACGCGCGTGGCGCGGGAAGTGGGCATGGAAGGCCGACTTGGCGGCCAGGCCTTTGTTACCGGCGTGGCCGGAACGTGGAAGGACCTGACCGACAGCGTCAACATGATGGCCGCCAACCTGACCAGCCAGGTCCGCAACATCGCCGGCGTCACCACGGCGGTGGCCAACGGCGACCTGTCCAAGAAGATCACCGTGGACGTGCAGGGCGAGATCCTGGAACTGAAGAACACCGTCAACACCATGGTGGACCAGCTCAACGGCTTCGCCGCCGAAGTCACCCGCGTCGCCCGCGAGGTGGGGACGGAAGGACGGTTGGGCGGACAGGCCCAGGTGCGGGGCGTCTCGGGTGTCTGGAAGGACCTTACCGACAGCGTGAACTTCATGGCCGCCAACCTGACCGACCAAGTGCGCGGCATTGCCAAGGTGGTCACCGCCGTCGCCACCGGCGACCTGAAGCGCCGCCTGACGGTCGAGGCCAAGGGCGAGATCGCCGACCTTGCCGATACCATCAATGCGATGACCGATACGCTGGCCATCTTTGCCGAACAGGTCACCAGCGTGGCGCGCGAGGTCGGCGTCCAGGGCAAGCTGGGCGGGCAGGCGAACGTGCCCGGTGCTGCGGGCACCTGGAAGGACCTGACCGAGAACGTCAACCAGTTGGCGGCGAACCTGACCAACCAGGTGCGTGCCATCGCCGATGTCGCCACGTCGGTGACCAAAGGCGACCTGACCCGTTCGATCACGGTGGAGGCGAGGGGGAGGTTGCGGAACTCAAAGACAACATCAACGAGATGATCCGCAACCTTCGTGAGACCACCAGCCAGAACACCGAGCAGGACTGGCTGAAGACCAACCTCGCCCGTTTCACGCGCCTGCTGCAGGGGCAGCGCGATCTGCTGGCGGTGTCCAAGCTGGTGCTGTCCGAACTGGCGCCGCTGGTCAGTGCCCAACATGGTGTCTTCTTCATCATCGACGAAAACCGCCGCGAACCGACCCTCAGTCTGCTAGCCACCTATGGCTACCGGGAGCGCAAGAACCTTTCCAAGCGTTTCGCCATCGGGGAGGGATTGGTCGGCGAGTGCGCCTATGAGCGGCAGCGCATCCTCCTGACCAATATTCCACCCGATTACATTCAGATTTCGTCAGGACTGGGTGAAGCTTCCCCGCTCAACATCGTCGTCCTCCCCGTCCTGTTCGAAGGTGTCGTCAAGGCGGTCATCGAACTCGCCTCCTTCGAGCGCTTCAGCCCAACCCACCTGATGTTTCTCGACCAGTTGGCGGAGAGCATGGGGATCGTCCTCAACACCATCGAAGCCAACATGCGTACGGAGGAATTGCTGAAACAGTCACAGTCCCTGGCCAGAGAACTCCAGGGGCAGCAGGAGGAATTGCGCCAGACCAACGAGGAACTGGAAGAGAAGGCGGCTTTGCTGGCAGAACAGAAGCGTGAGGTGGAGCACAAAAACCACGAAGTCGAACTCGCCAAGCAGACCATTGAGGACAAGGCCGCACAGTTGGCGCTGACATCGAAGTATAAATCAGAGTTCTTGTCGAACATGTCGCACGAACTGCGCACGCCACTCAACAGCCTGCTGATCCTGTCGCAGGAACTGATTGACAATCCCGATGGCAATCTCACGCCCAAGCAGGTGGAATTTTCCCGCACCATCAACAGTTCGGCCAATGACCTCCTCTCGCTCATAAACGAAATCCTCGACCTGTCGAAAATCGAGATCTGGAACGGTCGAACTGGAATGGGACGCCGTGGATATCCAGAGTGTGGGGATGCAGATGGACCGTCTTTTCCGCCCCATCGCCGAGCGGAAGGGTGTGGCCTTCAGCGTCCAACTGGCCGAGGACCTACCCGCGGGGATCGCAACCGACGAAAAGCGGTTGGGCCAGGTGCTGCGCAACCTGCTGTCCAACGCATGCAAGTTCACCGAGAAGGGAGAGGTCCGACTGCGGATCACACCGGTGGTCGGCGGGTGGAATGCGGACATCGGGTCGCTGGGCGAAGCCGACTTGGTCATTGCCTTCGTCGTCAGCGATACGGGGATCGGCATCCCCCGGATAAGCAACGGATTGTGTTCGAGGCCTTTCAGCAGGCCGATTCTTCGGCCAGCCGCAAGCATGGCGGCACCGGTCTCGGCCTGTCCATCAGCCGCGAGCTTGCCACCTTGCTGGGCGGCGAACTCAAGCTGGCGCGGAGCGCCGTCGGCGAGGGTAGCGAATTCGTGCTGTACCTGCCCCATGTCCACACACCGCATCCCCTTGGCAAGGGACACCATGCGGCGGTGGGGGAGCCTGCCGAGGATGAAGCTCCCCATGTGAGCCTGGCGGGGCAGAAGATACTCATCGTCGACGACGACATGCGCAATGTGTTCGCCCTCACCGCAGCCCTGGAACGGCAGCAGGTGCAGGTCGTGTCGGTGCAGAGTGGCGAGGCTGCGATCGACGCGCTCGCCGCGGACGATAGCATCCGCATTGTGCTGATGGACGTAATGATGCCGGGAATGGACGGCTACCAGACCATGCGGATCATCCGCGAGGACCTGCGGTTTCGCGATCTGCCGATCATCGCCTTGACCGCCAAGGCCATGCAAGGGGATAGGGAGCAGTGCCTGCAGGCGGGTGCGTCGGGCTATCTCAGCAAGCCGGTGAAGCTTGAGGATTTGATGGAGGTTATGGAGCAACTTTTGGCCAAGAAAAGGCGATATCTGACCTGAGACCGGAAAGCTCCTCAAACCGCTCCACAGCACACTTCTATCCCTTTGGGGGTTGCGGTGCTGCCAGCGGGGACTTAAAAAGTGGAAGGTTTCTGCCGGTTTCGTGAGGTTTGGCATGCCCCATAATATGCATTATGCGACAAATATGCGTGGAAAACAGCCCGCCCTCTAACCGCGTCAGGCACTGCCACATCCCCTCCCTGGAGGCTTTCCGTTGCGTCCTATCGATCGTTTGCTGGAGATCATGGCCACCCTGCGCGATCCCCGGCGCGGTTGCGCCTGGGACCGTGAGCAGACCTTTGCTACCATCGCCCCCTATACCATCGAGGAAGCCTACGAGGTGGCCGACGCCATAGACCACGGCGACATGGCGGCCCTGAAGGATGAACTGGGCGACCTGCTCTTCCAGGTGGTTTTCCATGCTCAGATGGCTAAGGATGGAGACGCCTTCACCTTCGACGACGTGGCCACCGCCATTGCCGACAAGATGGTGCGCCGCCATCCCCACGTCTTCGGCGACGCCGCCGTCCGCGATGCCGAGACCCAGACCGTCGCCTGGGAGGCCACCAAGGCCGAGGAGCGCGCCGCCAAGGGCCATGACAGCGTTCTCGACGGCGTGGCCCGCGCGCTGCCGCCCATGACCCGGGCGCTGAAGCTGCAGAACCGGGCCGCGCGGGTTGGTTTCGACTGGCCGCAGGCGGCCGACGTCCTTGCCAAGATCGCCGAGGAAGCGGCTGAAATAAAATACGAAATCGATGTCGCCGCACCCCACGAGCGGCTTGAGGACGAGATGGGCGACATTCTCTTCGCTTGCGTCAACCTCGCCCGCAAGCTCAAAATCGACCCCGAGCGCGCGCTCAAGCGCGCCAATGCCAAGTTCGACCGCCGCTTCCGCCATGTGGAGGCCGGGCTACGGGCCGATGGCCGGCGACCGGAAGACGCCACGCTGGACGAGATGGAAGCATTGTGGGTGGACGCCAAAACCATCGAGCGCAAGGGGGAAGCCGGACAATGACCAGGGTTCTGTTCCCGAGGATGGCGGCGGTTTGCGCCCTCGCCCTCACCCTGGCCTCATGCTACATCCCCGACGGCTTCCACAGCGAATTGCGGCTGTCCCGCTACGGCGACTGGGCGCTGTCCTTCGACGGCGACCTCATCTACGCGCCCATCCTGCACGACTACGCCGAGGGCAAGATCACCCCCGAGAACGAGGATGAGCGCAATCAGAATATCTACAAGGACTTGGTGCGCGATCCTGCCATCAAGGATCTGAAGAGGGCCGGCAAGGGCCGCTTCCACGTCAAGTACGAGCGCATGGGCCGATTGGGCAAGGTCCAGCTGACCGCCCTCCTCCGCCGCGATGCCCGCCTGATCGGGCTGAAGTCGGCCGAGGACGGCACCATCGCCATCGCCGCCAACGGGGTGAAGCCGTCGGACGCCCAGCGCATGGCCGAACTGGGCATTTCCATGCGAGGCGAGTTCCGCATCACCACCGACGGCAACGTGCTGCGCCACAATGCCAGCGAGGTCCGCCCCTTCGGCCAGTACAAGGTCTATATCTGGAAGATCGAGAACGCCTTCTCGCCCCCGCCCATGCTGGTGATGCAGCGGGAAGCCGATCCGCAACGCCCCCTGTAGGAGTACGAACATGACCGATTGGAGCCAGCGCACGGTGCTGATCACCGGCGCCACCGCCGGATTCGGCACCGCCATCGCCCGCCGCTATGCCGCCTTGGGCGCTCGTCTGGTGATCAGCGGCCGCCGCGCCGAGCGCCTGGCCGAGCTGAAGGGGGAGCTGGGCGTTCCGGTCCATGCGGTGGTGCTGGACGTGCGCGACCGCGCTGCCGTGTTCGCCGCCATCGAGTCCCTGCCGGGGGAATTCGCCGAGATCGACGTGCTGGTAAACAATGCCGGGCTGGCCTTGGGCCTCAATCCGGCACACGAGACCAGCATCGAGGATTGGGAGACCATGGTCGACACCAACCTCAAGGGCCTGATGGCCGTGACCCGCGCCGTGCTGCCCGGCATGGTGGCCCGCGACCGCGGCCACGTGGTCAACATCTCCTCCACCGCCGGCACCTATCCCTATCCCGGTTCGACCATCTACGGCGCTACCAAAGCGGCGGTCAGCATGTTCTCGCTGAACCTTCTTTCCGACCTGGTCAAGACCAAGGTGCGGGTCACCAATATCGAACCCGGCCTGTGCGGTGGCTCGGAATTCTCGGTGGTGCGGTTCAAGGGCGATGCCGATGCGGCGGCCAAGGTCTATGCCGGCACCGAGCCGCTGACTCCCGAGGACGTGGCCGAGGCGGTGCTATGGGCCACCACCCTGCCGTCCCACGTCAACATCAACCGCATCGAGATGATGCCCAACTGCCAGGCTCCGGCCGGTTTGGCGGTGCACCGAGGCTAGCGGTTTCGATCCTCATGGCCGGGCCTCCGGGCCGGGCCGAGGGTGACGGAAAAGGAACGGGCGCATCCCGGAAGGACGGATCAATCGATCAGCGGCGCCAGTTCACCCCAGCTGCGCTCGCCCGGGGCCAGCAGGATCTGGCCTTCCACATGCAGGATGGGTGTGTAGGGCGTGCCGTCCATCATGGCGCCATAGCCGCCGGCCTCGGCGTGGATCAGCACGCCGGCGGCGTGGTCCCACGGCATCAGCTTCTTGAAATGGGCGAAATGCAGCTTGCCGGTGACCAGATCGAGATAATCATGGGCGGCGCTGCCCCGCCGGGCCACATGCAGGACGTGGTCGGCCACCCGGCCGCGCTTCTTGACCGAACCGGCCATCTGGGCCAGCGGCACCTCGGCGGACACCTTCAGGCGGGTGTCGCCGCGCCAGGCCCCCTGCCCCTTTTCGGCGATGATGGTGCGGTTGGGCACCGGATCGTGAATCCAGCCGGCCTGGGTGATCCCGTCCACCACCAGGGCCACCACCACGGCGAAACGCGGATTGCCGTGGGCGAAATTGGCGGTGCCGTCCACCGGATCGATCACCCACACCGGGCCGGGGCGCTCCAGCGCGCTCATCCGTTCGGGATCGGCCTCCACGCCCTCCTCGCCGACAATGGCGCCGGGCAGGACGTCCTTCAGGCGGCGCGACAGCACCTTCTCGGCCTCGATGTCCGCCTCGGTCACCAACTGGTTCGGCTTCTTCTCACGGATCTGCAAGGCCTGCAGATTCTTGAAGCGCGGCAGGATTTCGGCCTCGGCCGCCTCGCGGATGATGCGGGCGACCAGCTGAAGATCGATGGCGGTCACGAACGCCCTCCCTCCGCTTGTCTTTGGTGGAAGCGCTGGGCGTCCACGGGGTCGAGGCGTACCTGCATGTGGGCGGTGGTGTCGTCGTCGTGCCGGGCGGTCACTTCGCCATGGCGGTACAGCCAGGAGATGCCGGCACCGTCGCTCAGCGGCAGGGTCACGTCAAGGACTTCACGGCCCTGCGAAAGGCGCTCGTCCAGGCAGGCCAGCAGGTCCTCCACGCCCTCGCCGGTGATGGCCGAGACCGGTAGGGCCAGCGGACGGCGCTTGGCCTGGTTCAGCACCTCGACACGCTCGCTTTCGGCCAGCAGGTCGATCTTGTTCAATGCTTCCACCAGACCGCGATCCACCGCCTCGGACAGGCCGAGATCCTTCAGCACGGCCTCGACATCGGCGGCCTGGGCCTCGGTATCGGGATGGGCGACGTCGCGCACATGCACCACCACGTCCGCTTCCAGAACCTCTTCCAGGGTGGCGCGGAAGGCGGCCACCAGCTCGTGCGGAAGGTCCGAGACGAAGCCCACGGTGTCGGACAGGATGACGTCACGCCCGGACGGCAATTTGAGGCCGCGCATGGTCGGGTCCAGCGTGGCGAACAGCATGTCCTTGGCCAGCACCTCGGCCCGTGTCAGCCGGTTGAACAGAGTGGATTTGCCGGCATTGGTGTAGCCCACCAGGGCGATGATGGGATACGGAATCTTGCGCCGGGCGCTGCGGTGCAGTTCGCGGGTGCGCTTGACCTCTTCCAACTCGCGCTTCAGCTTGACGATGCGTTCGCCGATCATGCGGCGATCCGCCTCGATCTGGGTTTCGCCGGGGCCGCCCAGGAAACCGAAGCCGCCGCGCTGGCGCTCCAGGTGGGTCCATGACCGCACCAGGCGCGAGCGCTGATAGCTGAGCGCCGCCAGTTCCACCTGCAGCGAGCCCTCGCGGGTGCGGGCCCGCTCGCCGAAGATTTCCAGAATCAGGCCGGTACGGTCGATGACCTTGCAGTCCCACGCCTTTTCCAGATTGCGCTGCTGAACCGGCGACAGGTGGCCATCCACCACCGCCAGGCCGATTTCGTTGGCCTTCACCGTCTCGGCCAACCGCTCAACCGCACCCTTGCCCAGCAAGGTGGCTGGGCGGCGCTTGGAAACCGGAACCACTTCCGCCTGGACCACATCCAGGTCGATGGCCTGGGTCAAGCCAACCGCTTCTCCCAGCCGGGCCTCGGGCAGACGAATACCTCCCTCCGCCGCTTTCAGCGCAGGGTGGACGACCATGGCACGTTGGCGCGAGGGACCGGTTGGCTCCGCCTGACCGTTGGGCACTTACTCTTCCGCGCCTTCCTTGGACGAGGGCTCGAACAGCTGGATGGGCGCCGACGGCATCACCGTCGAGATGGCATGCTTGTACACCAGCTGGGTGTGGCCGTCCCGGCGCAGCAGGACCGAGAAATTATCGAACCAGGTGACGATGCCCTGCAATTTGACCCCATTGACCAGGAAAATGGTAACGGGCGTCTTGTTCTTTCGGATGTTGTTGAGAAACACATCCTGTACGTTTTGGGACTTTTCTGCGGACATAGTGGTAATCCGTTCTTATTGCCCGAGGGTCATTGTTATCATCGGTCCTGGGAAGTTACTCCCCAGAGCCATTCTCGTTACCATCAAATCGTGGATATGGGAACCGCTAGTTCGCGGACAAGAGTGACCATTGATGCGCAATTTTCAAGGTGATAGACGGGTGGGTGGGCGTCGAACTCACCCGGTCGGGGAGGGTCCGACCGCATGAGCACCGGGACGCATCCGGAATTGACTGCGCAGTGCATATCAATAGGCGAATCGCCGGCGAACCAGACCCCGGCCCCCGGCTCGATTCCCGAACCCTGCAAGGCAAGGATAACCGGCGCCGCAGCCGGCTTGTCGGCAATAGCGTCATTGGCGCCGATCAAGGCGCCGAAATATTCGGTCCAGCCCAATACTCCGGCTTCCTTGCGCAGGAAGCCGCCGCGCTTGTTGCTGACCACGCTGAGATGGATGCCTTCGTCCCGCAGCACCCGCAGCATCTCGGTGGCGCCCGGCAGCGGGCGCAGATGGGCGAGATGGATGGATTCGAAGCTGCGGGAGAACACTTCCTTGGCTTCGAGCCAGCGCTCGCCGAACATCTGCGGGAAGGAATCCCTCAAGCTGGCGGCCACGTTGGCCTGGGTTTCGGTCATGTCCCATTCCGGCATGCCGAAGTGACGGAAGGTCATGTTGTAGGATTCCTGGATGCAGTTCCACGAATCCACCAAGGTGTTGTCCCAGTCGAAGACGATGGCACGCGGCTTGGTCACGGGCGGCGGAGCCTCCTGGTAAAGGGTGCGAAGGTGCAGCGTCAGGGGCCCCGGCCGCCCCTCGCCCACCGGCTGCCCGTCGATGCGGGTCACCGGCAGGACCATGATGGTGGTGCCCGAGACGAAGGCCTCGCGGGCAGCCAGGGCCTCGGCCACGGTAAAGGGGCGTTCGCCCACTTCCACCCCCAGCCTGCGGGCCAGTTCCAGCACGTTGGAGCGGGTGACGCCGCCCAGCACCCGCCCGTCATCGGGATGGGTCAGTAAGGCGCCGTCCCGGGCGATGATGAAGGCGTTGGTGGCCGAGCCCTCGGTGACGCAGCCGCTCTCGTCCACCAGCCAGGCCTCGTAGGCGCCGGCCTCCTTGGCGGACTGGCGCGCCAGCAGGTTGGGCAACAGGCCCACGGTCTTGATGTCGGGGCGCTTCCAGCGCTGGTCGGGACGGGTAACCACCGACACCCCCTTCTCCACCTGCTCGGCCGAGGCGCCCTTGTGGGGCCAGGCGCTGACCACCAGGCTGGCGGGGGTGTCGGACGGAAACAGATGGTTGCGGGGCGCCACGCCCCGGGAAATCTGGAGATAAAGCACGCCGTCGCGCACCCGGTTCAACTCCACCACCCGCCGAAGGATCAGCGGCAGAACGGGCGGGCGCACCGGCCAGGCGATGGTCAGGGCGGCCAGCGAGCGCTCCAGCCGGGCCAGATGCCTGTCCAGATGATGGATGCGGCCACCGGCGACGGGCAGCACCTCGTAGACGGCGTCGGCGAACTGGTAGCCGCGATCCTCCACATGCACCATGGCGTGGTCATGCAGGGCATAGCGGCCGTTGACGTAGGTGATGCGCGCCACGATCAGAAATACTCCAGCCGCACCGAGAACATCTTCTCCACCTTCTTCACCGCCTCGGCGGTCGCGAACAGGACCACGCGGTCGCCGGCCTGAACCACGGTGTTGCCGCGCGGGCTGATGACGGTGCCGTCGCGCACCACCGCGCCCAAGAGAACGCCGTTGGGCAGCTTGACTTCGCGCAGTGGCTTGCCCACCAGGTTCGAGGTTTCCAGCGCGTCGGCCTCGATCAGCTCGCCGAAGCCTTCATGCAACGAATGTACGGCATGAATGCGGCCGCGGCGCACGTGCTGAAGAATGTTGGACACGGTGATGGTGCGCGGGTTGATCACCACGTCGATGCCCAGGGGGCCGACCAGCGTCTTGTAGGAGGTTTTGTTGATCAGCGTCATGGCCCGCCGCGCGCCCGTCCGCTTGGCCAGCAGCGCCGCCAGGATGTTGGTCTCGTCGTCATTGGTCACCGACACCACGGTTTCAGCGGCGGCGACGCTGGCTTCGGCCAGGATTTCCGGGTCGAGCACGTCGCCGTTGAGCACCACCGTGCGCGACAGGGTCTTGGCGACGTATTCCGCCCGTTCCTTGTCCAATTCGACCACCTTGACGGTGGCGTTGGGGTACTCGGCCTCGATCTGCTGGGTCAGGAACAGACCGATATTGCCGCCGCCGAAGATGACGATGCGGCGGGCCTCCTGGTCCTCGCGGCCAAAGGCCGACAGGGCGCGGCCCACGTGCTGGGTGTCGACGACGAAATAGACCTCGTCGCCCTCCAACATTTGGTCCTCGGCCGTGGGCACGATGGGTTTGCCGTCGCGCACGATGCCGATGACCACGATGTTGAGGTCGGGGAACAGCACGGTCAACTGGCGCAACGGCGTATTGATCAGCGGCGTCTGCTGGTCGCAGCGCACCCCGATCAGGCGCACCTTGTCGCCGGCCAGCGGAATGACGTCGATGGCGCCCGGCACCTGCAGCCGCCGGGTGATGGCGCGCGCCACCTCGATCTCGGGGCTGATGATGACATCGATGGGCAGGTGTTCGCGCGAGAACAGGGTGGCCCACATGGGCTGCAGATAGGATTGCGAGCGGACGCGGGCGATCTTGGTGGGCACTTCGAACAGGGAATGCGCCACCTGGCAAGCCACCATGTTCACTTCGTCGGCATGGGTCACCGCGATGATCATGTCGGCATCGGAGGCGCCGGCCTGTTCCAGCACGGAAGGCTGCGAGGCGTGCCCCAGCACCGCCTGCACGTCCAACGTATCGGTGATCTTGCGGATCAACTCGGGCCGCTGATCGATGACCGTGACGTCGTTGTTCTCGCTGGCAAGATAGTGGGCGATGTTGAAGCCGACCTGGCCGGCTCCGCAGACGATGACTTTCATGCCCGTCCCCTGACTCGGCGGCGATCAGCCGCGCGTCTTTTCATCGGTATTGACGCCCAGCAGCTTGAGCTTGCGGTGCAGGGCCGAACGCTCCATGCCGACGAAGGCCGCCGTGCGCGAAATGTTGCCGGCGAAGCGGTTGACCTGGGCCAGCAGGTATTCCCGCTCGAACAGCTCGCGCGCCTCGCGCAGCGGCAGCGTCATGATCTCGCTGGACTTCTCCCAGCGCAGCACCGCCGGGGTGATGGCGCTGATCTCGCCGGGCAGCATGTCGGCGCGCACTGGTTCGGCAGCCTCGCCCGGCGCCATGATCAGCACCCAGTCGATGACGTTGCGCAGTTGGCGCACGTTGCCGGGCCAGTCATAGGCCTGCAGCGCCGCCAGGGCGTCCTCGCCCAGCTGGCGCGGCTGGGTGCCCGCCGCCTGGGCGGCCAGCTGCATGAAGTGGCGGGCCAGCGCCGGAATATCCTCCTTGCGCTCGCGCAACGAAGGCACCCGGAACGGCACCACGTTCAGGCGGTAGAACAGGTCCTCGCGGAAGCGGCCGGCCGCCATCTCCGACGAGACATCCCGGTTGGTGGTGGCGATGACGCGCACGTCCACCTCCACCCGCTGGGTGCCCCCCACCCGCTCGAAGGTCTGATCCTGCAGCACGCGGACGATCTTGCCCTGGGTTTCCAGTGGCATGTCGGCCACCTCGTCCAGCAGCAGGGTGCCGCCATGGGCCAGTTCGAAGGTGCCGATCTTGCGCGGGGATTCCGGAGTCTCGCCATGCTCGGTGCCGAACAGTTCCACTTCCATGCGGTCGGGATGCATGGCGGCGCAGTTCAGCACCACGAACGGGCCTTCGGCGCGGCGCGAGCGGTTGTGGATGATGCGCGCCACCACCTCCTTGCCCGAGCCGGCTGGACCGGTGATCAGCACGCGCGAATTGGTGGGGGCCACCTTGTCGAGGGCTTGGCGCACCTGCTGGACGAAGGGCGAGTTGCCCACCAGCTCGGTCACCGGCGCGGCCGACCCCGCGCGCAGGCGCAATTCCTTGTTCTCGCGCCGCAGACTGGCGGCCTCGATGGCGCGCTCGACGATGATCAGCAGACGGTCGGTCTGGAACGGCTTCTCGATGAAATCGTAGGCGCCGATCTTGATGGCCTCGACGGCGGTCTCGATGTTGCCGTGGCCCGAGATCATCACCACCGGCACGTCGGGATGGTCGCGCTTGACCTCGGCCAGGATGCCCAGGCCGTCCAGGGGCGAGCCCTGAAGCCAGATGTCCTGGATGATCAGGCTGGGGCGCCGCGCCCGGATGGCTTCCAGCGCAGCGTCGGAATTGCCCGCCTCGCGAGTGGAATGGCCTTCGTCCTCAAGGATGCCGGCGATGAGGGCGCGGATATCGGCCTCGTCATCGACGATCAGAATGTCATGCGCCATGGGTTGCCGTCTGGTCGGTGGACGCGGGAGCGGCCGGCGGCTCGGTTTCGCGGAAGATCAATCCCACGCGCGCGCCGCCACCGGGGGCGTCCTCCAGGTAAAGATCACCCCCATGGTCTTCCATGATTTTCTTGACGATGGCAAGACCTAATCCGGTGCCTTTCGCGCGGGTCGTCATGTAGGGCTCGGTCAGCCGGTCCCGGTTCTCCGCCGGCAGGCCCTTGCCGTTGTCGGTCACCTGAAGCAGCCAATTGCCGGGCTTGCCGGACAGATCCAGCTGCACCTGTCCGGGCGGCAGGTCGTTCCCCTCCCGGCCCTGGATGGCCTCGACCGCATTCTTCAGCAGGTTGGTCAGCGCCTGACCGATCAACCGGGCGTCGCAGACCTGCGGCGCCTTGCCTTCCGGCAGGGTGGCGGTGAACGCCACATCGGGATAGCCGGTGCGTTGCAGGAACACGGCATGGCGGCAGATTTCCGCCAGATCCTCCGGCTTCATCTGCGGCGCAGGCATGCGGGCAAAGGACGAGAATTCATCGACCATGCGGCCGATGTCGCCCACCTGGCGGACGATGGTCTCGATCAGCTTGGAATACGTCTCGGGATCGCTCTGGATTTCCTTGAGATATTTGCGTTTCAGCCGCTCGGCTGAGAGCTGGATGGGGGTCAGCGGGTTCTTGATCTCGTGGGCGATGCGTCGCGCCACGTCGGCCCAGGCGGCCTTGCGTTGGGCAGAGACCAGCTCGGTGATGTCGTCGAAGGTGACGACGAACCCCACCGTCTCGCCCGCCAGCTGTTCCGCCGCCACCCGCACCAGCAGTGTGCGTGAGCGGCCGGAGCGGGCCAGCTTGACCTCCTGCTGCACCAGCCGGTCGGGACGGCGGCGGCATTCCTCCAGCCCCTCGGCCAGTTCCGGCGCCACCCGCTCCAGCGGCAAGCCGATCACCTCGTCGGGATCGATGCCCAGCATGTCGCAAGCGGAACGGTTGGGCAGGTGAACCGCACCATCGCGATCAAGGCCGATGACGCCGGCGGACACGCCCGACAGCACGGTTTCAGTGAAGCGCGAGCGCTCGTCCAACTCGCGGTTGGCATCCATCAGGTCGCGCCGCTGGGCTTGCAATTGCCCGGTCATGCGGTTGAAAGCACGGGCCAGCGTGCCGATCTCGTCGGCGGCATCCTCATTCACCCGCGCGTTGAGGTCGCCCGAACGGACCCGCTCGGCGGCGTCGATCAGCCGGGCAATGGGATTGGCCAGGCTGCGCGCCATGGTCAGGCCAACCCAGATGGCAGCCAGCAGCAGCAGCAGGGCAATGACCGCGAATACCAGCGAGAAGGCCTTCTCCAGGCCGATGCGCCGGCCCTCCAGCCGCTCGTACTCGGCCACCGCCGCAGAACTCTGCTCCATGTGGCCGATGACCTTGGGATCGACGAAGCGCCCCACATACAGATAGGTTTCGCCGAAGAAACCCTGGAGCTGCACCAGGGCGCGGACGCGGTCGTCATCGTCGCTGGTCAGCACCGCCACCTCGCCCGACCGGGCCTTTTCATAAGCCCAATAGGGAATCTGCTCGACCCCGGATTCGATGGAGAAAGCCAGGCCCGAGCGGGCCAGCACCCTGCCCTGCGCTTCGAACACGATGGCTTCGGTCAGGCCGCGGATGGCCGCCTGGCTGCCGATGAAGGCGGAAAAACGCTGGGAGGACCGCATGAGTTCCGGTCCCTCGCGGTTGATGTCGTTGGCCATGGCCAGGGCATCGCCGCCGATGATCTGCTGGTGTTCCTCCAGATAGGCCTTGGCCACCTGCAGCGAGGCTTGCAACGCGGTGCGCACGCGGTCGGAGAACCAGCTTTCCACGCCGTAGCGGAAGAACACGGTGGAGCCCACCGACACCACGATGGCCGGCGTCACCGCCACCAGCGAAAACAGTATGATGAAGCGCAGATGCAGCCTGGAGCCGGTGCTGCCGCGCCGGCGCGCCCGCCATACGGCGACGATGCGGACGCCGACGACCGCGCCGAGCGCCAGCAGCAGGGCTACGTCCAGGCCCAGCAGCGACAGCACGGTGCGGGGATCGGGACCCACTGGTCCCGAAACGGTCATGGCCAGGAAGGTCGCCACCACCGACGGCACCACGGCCAGGGTCAGCAGCAGGGCCAGCTTGCGCGCCAGGCCGACGTTGCGGGCCCATACCATCAACCGGGGCGCCAGCCGTCGGCGATCGCTTGCCATGGCCGCTCCTACTTCAGGCTGCCCCGCGCCACCGAGACATCCAGGTCGCGGATCTTCTTGCGGAGCGTGTTGCGGTTCAGCCCCAGGATCTGCGCCGCCTTGATCTGGTTGCCGCGCGTGGCCTCCAGTGCCAGCGAGATGAGCGGGCGTTCCACCTCACGCAGGACGCGGTCATAGACGCCGGGCGGCGGCAGGCCGTCACCGTGGCTGCTGAAATAGTCGCGCAGATGACGCTCCACCGTGGCCGACAGTCCCTCCCCCTCGGTGGCGCCCATGCTGTCCACCGTGGGAAGGCCGCCGGCCAATTCGGCCTCGATGACCTCGATGCCGATGACTTCCTGCGAGTACAGGGCGGCCAACCGGCGTACCAGGTTTTCCAGCTCTCGGACGTTGCCGGGCCAGCGATGGCGCTTCAGCCGCTCCATGGCCTGGGCATCGATGGTCTTGGCCGGCAGGCCTTCCTGGGCGGCCTGGCCGAGGAAATGGCGCACCAACTCCGGAATGTCCTCGGCTCGCTCGCGGAGCGGCGGCAGGCGGATGGGCACCACGTTGAGGCGGTAGAACAAGTCCTCGCGGAACAGGCCCTGGCGAATCAGCTGGGTCAGGTCACGGTGGGTGGCGGCGACGATGCGCACGTTGGCGCGGATGGGCGTACGCCCACCCACGGTGGTGTATTCGCCTTCCTGCAGCACACGCAGCAACCGGGTCTGGGCTTCAGGCGGCATGTCGCCGATCTCGTCCAGGAACAAGGTGCCGCCCTCGGCCTGCTCGAAGCGGCCGGCGGCGCGCTGGGTGGCGCCGGTAAAGGCGCCTTTCTCATGGCCGAACAGTTCGCTTTCGATCAGTTCGCGCGGGATGGCTGCCATGTTGATGGCGACGAAGGGGCCGTTGCGGCGCTTGCCGTAATTGTGCAGCGCCCGGGCTACCAGTTCCTTGCCGGTGCCCGATTCACCGGTGATCATCACCGTGAGGTCGGTGCCCATCAGGCGGGCCAGGGTGCGGTAGATCTCCTGCATGGCCGGCGAGCGGCCGATCAGCGGCAGCTTCTCGTCCTCATCCTGGTCGGCGCCGTCTTCGGCCACGTTGCAGCGCGGCGTCGACAGGGCGCGGTTGACCACCGCCACCAACTCCTTGAGGTCGAAGGGTTTGGGCAGGTACTCGAAGGCGCCGCGCTGGGTCGCCTTCACCGCCGTAAGCAGGGTATTCTGCGCGCTCATGACGATGATGCGCATGTCCGGGCGAATCTTCTTGATGCGCGGCAGCAGGTCCAGACCGCTCTCGTCGGGCATCACCACGTCGGTGATGACCAAGTCGCCCTCGCCCTCGGATACCCAGCGCCAAAGGGTCGAGGCATTGCCGGTGGTGCGGACTTCGTAGCCGGCGCGTCCCAGGGCCTGAGCCAGGACGGTGCGGATGCCGCGATCGTCGTCGGCAACCAGAATCGTGGAAGTGGTGCTCATCGCCTAGAACTCGTCCCCCTCTTGGACCATGGGCAGCATCACGCGGAAGATGGTACGGCGCGGCATGCTGTCGAACTCGACGATCCCACCGTGATCGCCGACGATCTTGGCGACCAACGCCAGGCCCAGGCCGGATCCCGAGGGTTTTGTGGTGACAAAAGCGTCGAAAAGGTGCGGCCTCAGATCCTCGGGGATACCCGGGCCGTTGTCCTGGATGCTGACCACCAGCGGGAGGTGCCGGCGGGCGTCGGAACCCGGTACCGCCAAGCGCACGCCATGCTGGTAGGCGGTGGAGATGACGATCTCGCCGTTATCGGCAGGCACCGCCTCGGCGGCGTTCTTGACCAGGTTCAGGAACACCTGGATCAACTGGTCGCGGTTGCCGAACACGGGCGGCAGCGACGGGTCGTAGGTCTCGATGATGCGGACGTTGCGGCCGAAGCCGTTTTCCGCCAGCCGGCGCACATGCTCCAGCACCTGATGGATGTTGATCGCCACGCGGTCCACCGGCGGCTTGTCGGAGAACACCTCCATGCGGTCCACCAGGGCGACGATGCGGTCGGCCTCGTCGACGATTAGGCGGGTGAGGATGCGGTCGTCCTCGCTGGCGCTGCTTTCCAGCAGTTGCGCGGCCCCCCGGATGCCCGACAGCGGATTCTTCACCTCATGGGCCAGCATGGCGGCCATGGCGGTGACCGAGCGGGCGGCGTTGCGGCTGGCCAGCGAACCGCCGATCTTGAGCGCGATGGATTGCTCGTGCAATGTCAACACCACATGGCCCGGTGTTTCGGCGATGGGCGCCGCCTGCACGGTGACGGTGCGGTGGCCGGTGCGCGGGGTATCCAGGCTGATGCCGTATTCCGATACCACCAGGCCGTCGCCGCGCGCCTGGGCGATCAGCGACAGGATCGGGCTGTCGGGCGGCAGCAGGTCGGTCACCGGCCGGCCGCAAAGATAAGCGGTGCCCGACTGGAACAACTGCTCGGCGGCCCCATTGACGTACAGAACGATGTCATTGCCGTCCACCGCCACCACGGCCGAGGCGAGAGCCCCCAGAACCACCGCCGGGTCCATGGGAGCATTGGCGACACGCGGGCGCACCATGGCGTTGGCCTTTCCCATCAGGCGGCAACCTTTTCCAGCAGAGGCGAGTAGAAGGCGAGAATGGCCTCGCGCACATGATCGGCATCGGACAGCCGGTTGACCACCGCGCGGAAGTCGGCCGAGCCGTGCAGACCCTTGGAATACCAGGCGATGTGCTTGCGGGCCATGCGCACGCCGGTTTCCCGGCCATACAGGCTGAGCATGGCGTCGTAGTGCTCCAGCACGATGGCCAACTGGTCGGCCAGGGGCGGATCGTCCCGGCGCTCGCCGGTGGCGAGGAAATGGGCAACCTGCCCCGGAAACCACGGCCGGCCATAGGTGCCGCGGCCGATCATCACGCCATCGGCGCCCGACTGCACCAGGGCGCGGGAGGCGTCTTCCACCGTTTCGATGTCGCCGTTGACGATCACCGGGATGGAAACCGCCTCCTTCACCTGCCGCACGAAGGCCCAGTCGGCGGTGCCGGTGTAGAATTGTTGGCGGGTGCGGCCATGGATGGTGATCATGCGGATGCCGCATTCCTCGGCGATGCGGGCCAGCCGGGGCGCGTTGAGATTGTTGTGATCCCAGCCCATGCGGCATTTCAGGGTCACCGGAACGTCAACCGCCTTGACGGTGGCTTCCATCAGGCGGCCGGCCAGCACTTCGTCCTTCATCAGGGCCGAGCCGGCCTCGCCCTTCACCGCCACCTTCTTGACCGGGCAGCCCATGTTGATGTCGATGATGGCGGCGCCGCGATCGGCGTTCATGCGCGCCGCCTCGCCCATGACCTCGGGCTCGCAGCCGGCCAGCTGCACCGAGATGGGGCGCTCCTCCTCGGTATGGGCGATCATCTGCATGGTCTGGCGGGTTTCGCGGATCATCGCCTGGCTGGCGATCATCTCGGACACCACCAGTCCCGCGCCCATGCGCTTGACCAAGCGGCGGAACGGCATGTCCGTGACCCCCGACATGGGAGCAAGGATGACGGGGTTGTCCAGGGACACCTGGCCGATCATGAATGGCTGGTGAATACGGGTCTGCATGAGTGCGTATTTATTATGCAGATGGTGCCCAGCGCAACGGCAAAAGCCATTTGGGCATGAGCAAATCGGCGGCAGCGCCTTAAAGGAGAATTTGGGTGACGAATTTCACACCGGGAAATGCCAGCGTCACCAGCAGATAGGCCACCAGGACCACCCGGGCGGCGACACGCCCGCGGACGCCGCAGACCCGATGGCCCAGCAACAAGGCGCAGATCAGGCCGAAGGCGATCAGCGACAGCAGGGTCTTGTGGTCGATCCGCCAGATGGTGCCGCTCTCGAAGTACTGCGTCGCCAGCCCGGTGACGATGCCGAGGCCAAGGACGACGCCGCTGGCCAGCAGCAGGCGGTCGGCGGACCGTTCGGCCTCGACAACGGCCGGCAGCATGCGGCTAAGCCGTGTCGGCCGCTTGCGCTTCAACGCGCGCTCCTGCAGGAAAACCGCCAGCGAGGCCACAGCCGCGAGGGTCAGCAGCGCATAGGTCAGCACCGATATGATGATGTGCAGGTCGATCCATATGGCCGGCGCGCCGCCCGCCATGGGCCGGGGCTCGCCGCGAACCACCGAGGCGACGACGCCCAGCACAGCCAGATAGGGCATCAGCAGCGGCGCCAGCCGCCAGTTGGCCCGGGTGGTGGCGGCGATGAGGAAAAACAGCAGGGTGGTGGCGGCGATGCTGACCCACAGGGTGGTACCCAGGTCGGTCTGCCAGCCGCCAAGTACCAAGGTAAGGGCGAAGATGGCGGTATTGACCACCGCTGCGCCCACCATGACCCAGAACGGCATGTCCCGCCCCGCCCCGCTGCGCAACGGGACCAGCGCCGCGGCCACCAGCAAAGCCAGCGCGGCGAGGTTGAGAAGGAGGGGCTTGGGCGTCAGCAGGAGGTCGACCATGGGCGCGACTATAGCATTGTTTGGCGCCGGGAAAAGGCCGAGGGTGCCGCGCCGCACTCTTGGCAGATGCGGCCGTCGCGCTTAGGCTGCAGCCCCGTTCCCGAGGGAGGATGCGCATGGGCAAGGTTGTGGCGTTGGTGGTGGCGGCCGGTCGCGGGCGCCGGTTCGGCGGCGATGTGCCCAAGCAATATCACGACCTGGTTGGCCGGCCGGTCCTGCGCCACACCCTGGCCGCGCTGGCGGTCAATCCCCAGATCGACGCCGTACGGGCTGTCATCCACCCCGACGACAGGGACTTGTATGCCGAAGCGGCCACCGGCCTTGGCCTGCTGGAGCCGGTATTCGGCGGCGCGACCCGCCAGGATTCCGTGCGCCTGGGCCTGGAAAGCCTGATGCCCCTCGCCCCCGACGCCGTGCTGATCCATGACGGCGCCCGCCCCTTCCTGGATGCCGGGACCATCTCCCGCGTGGTGGCAGCGCTGCAAATCCATCCGGGCGCCATTCCCGGCGTGGCGGTGGCCGACACCTTGAAGCGCGGTGCTGATGGGCTGGTCGCGGCCACGGTGGATCGTATGGGGCTGTGGCGGGCGCAAACACCCCAGGGCTTCCGCTTTTCCGACATCCTGGCGGCCCATCAGGCCGCCGCCGGCGAGGAACTCACCGACGACGCCGCCGTGGCCGAACGGGCCGGGCTGGCGGTGGCGCTGGTCCAAGGCGACGACGGGAATTTCAAGGTCACCACCGCCGCCGATCTGGAGCGGGCGCGCCGTGCCTTCGCCGGTCCGGGCGAGACCCGCGTGGCCACCGGCTACGACGTTCATCGTTTCGCGCCGGGAACAGGGGTATGGCTGTGCGGGGTGCAGATTCCCCACGATCAGGGGCTGGAAGGCCATTCCGATGCCGACGTGGCGCTGCATGCCGCCACCGATGCCGTACTGGGCGCCATTTCCGCCGCCGACATCGGCCGCCATTTCCCGCCCTCCGACCCCAAGTGGAAGGGCGCCGCGTCCGACCGCTTCCTGGCCCATGCGGCCGGCCTGGTGGCGGCTTTGGGCGGGCGTGTCGTCCATCTGGACATCACCATCATCTGCGAACGGCCCAAAGTCGGCCCGCATCGCGCCGCCATGCAGGCGCGGGTGGCGGAAATCCTGGGCATCCGACAAGACCGGGTGAGCGTGAAGGCCACCACCACCGAAGGGCTGGGCTTCACCGGCCGCAAGGAAGGCATCGCCGCCCAGGCAGCCGCCACCGTGTGGTTGCCTGCCTAATCAGCCGCCTGCGGTCTCGGCGGCGATCCAGGCGAGGAAATCCGGATTGCCGCCGGTGATGGGCAGGGACACCACACAGGGGCAGTCGTAGGGATGCGCGGCGCGCAGACGCTCCGTCAATGCCGCCACCTGCCCTTCCGTGGTTTTCAGCACCAGCGCCACCTCCGGCTCCTCGTTCACCTTGCCGTCCCACCAATAGACGGAGGTGATGGGGTCAAGCACGTTGGCACAGGCGGCAAGGCGTTCGCCCACCAGCAGGCGGGCCAGCTTCAGAGCCTCGTCCCGATTGGGAGCGGTCACGTAGATCAACCGGGCATCAGCGCTCATCCGCAACCTCCGTTCGATGCTTCCGCGTCATGATTCCCCCTGTGTCCAACTGCGAACGCAGGCATGGGAGCGCCATCCAGCATGGATTCCAGCACCTGAACGCCCTCGGCAACGCCTGTGGGACGCGCAACTGGCCGATTTGGCAGGAAAAACAACGTGCGCAGTTGATCGGGCAGGCCTCCCCCCACAAGCCGCTCCGGCGTGGTGGCGAGACAGCGGGTATGCTTACCCAGCCACCGCTCCAGCGGCGGTCCCTCGGGCCAGTCGGGGCGGGCTTCGTACAACACCGGCACGCCCGCCAAGCCGCATTCGCTGAAGGTGCCATAACCGGACTTGGTGACCATGACGTCCACCGACGGAACCAGATCGGCGAAGGGCACCCCAGCGCGCTCCCACGGCACCATATCCGGCCGCGAGGGAATGTCGAGCAGGCTGGTGAGCCAACGCCAGCCCGGCAGCTTCGGCCAGCGCTCCAACGGCAGACGATGATCGATGCCACCGAAGGCAATCAGCCCCAGCCGTTCTCCCTCCTCCAGGCCCAAACGGGTGCGAATTTCCTCTCGCCGGTCGGTTCCCAACCGGGCCACCAGACCGATATCCGCCACGTTGGGCAGCGTCATGGGCTGGGCCGGGGTTGGCCGCAGGAAGACGGATGCCTTGGTGTAGGCGGCGCGGATATCGGCCAGCGCCCTGCCGCATTCGGGCAGGTGCCCCAGATAATAATCGCCCAGGTCGGCCCAGTTCAGCGAACAGAAGGCCACCACCGGTAAGCCGGCGGCAGCGGCGGCAGCTACCGTGACGTAAGGCACGTTGGCCAGCACCAGATCGGGCTTGGCGGCGCCTAGGCGTTCGGCCTCCCGCCCCACCACGGCGGCGAAATCGGCATGCTGGTCGATGTAAAAGCGGGCGCTGGCCGGCACGTCCACTTTCAATGCCGATTTCATGCGAAAGCCGATATCGGGAATCTCGCCCACATAGTCGAAATCGCCGTAGCGCGTCGCCAGGAAATCCTTGGGCAGCGCCGTCTGGATGGTCAGACGCAGATGGGGGCGCCGCCGGCGCAGCTCCGCCACCAACGGCGCCGTCATCGCCGCATGGCCATAGCCGTGGGGCGATAGGGCCAACCACAAGTGCTCGGATGCGCTCACGGAAGAACCCCCAGGATCGGAGGACAAGGCAGGAAGAGAAATGGTCGGAGCGGCGGGATTCGAACCCACGACCCCCAGTCCCCCAGACTGATGCGCTACCGGGCTGCGCTACGCTCCGACCGTTTCACGGGAGAGGCCTGGAGGCCCCGTTCCCGGGAAATTCGTTACCGAAGGAAGACCCTTCGGTGGGGGCTTCCGGCGGGTGCCGCCGGAAGAGGGGCGCACTATACTCAGGAGCCCCCAGGCCTGCAACCCCCAAATTACCGTGGCTGCAAAAGACCACGGAGTTGTTCCAACTCGGCCAGCAGGGCCTGCAATTCCCGGCGGGTTTCCTCTGAAAAATGTGGCTGTTCCGCCGCTTCGGCCGTATCGTCCAGCAGGGCTTCCAGCTCGGCGCCGTCGCCCCCTCTTCGCCATCGTTCAGTTCGGGCTGGTCCCCCTCGCCCACTCCCGCCAGCGGCAATTGAGCGTCGCCGACCGCATCCGTCTCCGGCTTGGCGGTCGTCGCGGGCGCTTCCTTCTGCCCGCCCTCGCGCAGCAGCTTCTGCACACCCTTGATGGTGTAGCCTTCGCTGTACAAGAGGTCGCGGATGCGACGCAGCAACGCTACGTCCTCGGGGCGGTAGTAGCGGCGGCCGCCGCCGCGTTTCAGCGGCTTGACCTGGGGAAACTTGCTTTCCCAGAAGCGCAGGACGTGCTGCGGGACGTCGAGCTCCTCGGCGACCTCGCTGATGGTGCGGAAAGCCGTTTCCGACTTGCCGGAGCGGCGCACCAAGGGAAGTTCGCCGTCGTCGCTCATCACTTCCCGGCCTTGGCCGAAGCGACCGGCCCGTCGTTGATCTTCTTCTTGAGCAACTGTGACGGACGGAACACCAGCACCCGGCGCGGCAGGATGGGAACCTCCTCACCGGTCTTGGGGTTGCGGCCGACGCGCTGCCCCTTGGAACGCACCGCGAAGCTGCCGAACGAAGAGATCTTGACCGCCTCGCCCCGTGACAGCGCCGACGATATCTCGTTCAGCACCGCCTCGAGCAGGTCGGCCGATTCGTTGCGGGAAAGCCCCACCTCTTGATAGATCGCCTCGCTCAACTGCGCGCGTGTGATGGTCTTTTCCGACATGCCGCGAATTGCCTGATGATAAAAAAGGGCTGGATGCCGACCCTAGCCGCTTAGCGGAAAAGCGTCAATATCAAAGGGATGCGGGAGGACCTTGGCGCAGCCGCGCAAGAATCCAACGGGCCGGAGAGACGCCCTTACAGGCGCGCCAGGGCCGAACCCCAGGTGAAACCGCCGCCCATGGCCTCCAGCAGCACCAGATCGCCACGCTTGATGCGGCCGTCGCCATAGGCCTCGGCGAAGGCCAGCGGGATGGAAGCGGCCGAGGTGTTGGCGTGGCGGTCCACGGTCACCACCATGCGCTCCATGGAGAAGCCCAGCTTCTTCGCCGTCCCCTCCAGGATGCGGCGGTTGGCCTGATGGGGAACCACCCAGTCGATGTCGGCGGCGGTCAGGTCGTTGGCCCGCAACGCCTCGCCCACCACTTCCGCCAGATTCACCACGGCATGGCGAAAGACCTCACGGCCCTCCATGCGCAGATGGCCCACGGATTGGGTGGAGGACGGCCCGCCATCCACCTTCAGCAGGTCATAGAAGCGACCGTCGGAATGCAGGTGGGTGGAGAGGATGCCGCGATCGGTGTTGCTTCCCTTCTCCCAGGAGCCACGCAGCACCACGGCGCCAGCGCCATCGCCGAACAGCACGCAGGTGCCTCGGTCGCTCCAATCCAGGATGCGGGAGAAGGTTTCGGCGCCGACCACGACGGCGGTACGGGCTTGGCCGGCCTTGATGAAGTTGTCGGCAACCGACAGGGCGTAGATGAATCCCGAACACACCGCCTGCACGTCGAAGGCGAAGCCAGAGGTCATGCCCAGGCGCTGCTGCACCCGTGTGGCGGTGGCAGGGAAGGTGTTGTCCGGCGTGGCGGTGGCGACCACCAGCAGGTCCACTTCCTCGGCCTTGATCTCGGCAGTCCGCAAGGCGTTCTGCGCAGCGGCGACAGCCAGGTCCGAGGTGGTCTCACCCTCGGCCGCGATATGGCGCTGCCGAATGCCGGTGCGCTCGACGATCCATTCGTCGGAGGTATCCACCGTGGCCGCCAAGTCGGCGTTGGTGAGGATCCGGGACGGCAGGTACGACCCGCAACCAACGATATGGGAACGCAGGATCATGGGAAGGGTTATCCGTTGCCGGCGATACGTTGCGAGGTAGCCACCTCGTGGGATTTCAGGTGTTCCAGTTCCTTGCGGATACGGTCGTTGTAACCGTGGGCGACCAGGTCGACGGCAACGCCGATGGCGTTGGCGAAACCGAAGGCGTCGGTGCCGCCATGACTCTTCACCGCGATGCCGTTCAGGCCCAGGAACATGGCGCCGTTGTAGCGGCGGGGATCGGTGCGCACCTTCACCTTGGTCAGGGCGCGGCGCGCCAGCAGATAGCCGAGCTTGGCCAGCAGCGAGCTGCCGAAGGCCTGACGCAGGAAGCCCGAATAAAACTTCACCGTGCCCTCGGCAGTCTTCAGTGCGATGTTGCCGGTGAAGCCGTCGGTCACGACTACGTCCACCGTGCCAGCGCAGATGTCGTTGCCCTCCACGAAACCGTGGAAGCTGATGGGCAACTGGGACTCGCGCAGGGTATTGGCGGCGCCGCGCACGGCGTCGTTGCCCTTCAGATCCTCGGAGCCCACGTTGAGCACGCCGATGGTGGGCTGCTCCAGCCCAAGCACCGCGCGGGCGAACACCTCGCCCATTACCGCGAACTGCACCAGATTGCTGGCGCTGCATTCCACGTTGGCCCCCAGGTCGAGCATGACGGTCTCGCCGCGCTCGGTGGGGAACAGGCCGGCGATGGCGGGCCGGTCGATGCCGGGCAGCATGCGCAGCACGAACTTGGACACCGCCATCAGCGCGCCCGTATTGCCGGCCGACACCACGCCGGCGGCCTCGCCCTTCACCACGGCGTCGACGGCCAGCCACATGCTGGTGCGGCGCCCCGTGCGCAGCACCTGGCTGGGCTTGTCCTCCATGGACACCGATTCCTCGGTGTGGCGGACTTGGCAGACGCCCTTCAGTTCCGGGCACCGTTCGAGAAGCGGATCGATGCGGCGGGCATCACCGAACAGCAGATAGCGAACGTGCGGCAACCGCACATGCGCCAGCCGAACACCCTCCACCACCATGCCGGGGGCGTGGTCGCCCCCCATGGCGTCGATGGAGATGGTCACGGGTGCGCTCACTTATATGCGCTCCACCGAACGTTGAGCGGGATCAGGCGCTGGCTTCGCTCTGGGCGACGACCTCGCGGCCGTCATAGTGGCCGCAGGAGCCGCAGACGTGGTGGGGCAGCTTCTGCTCGCCGCAGTTCGGGCATTCGATGCCGGACACGTTCGGCAGCGCGTGGTGGGCACGGCGCATGTTGCGGCGGGACTTGGAGGTCTTCTTCTTCGGGACAGCCATTGTCGTGTACTCTCTGCTCAGGAGGCCCTGACGGGGAAAGGGGCCTTTATTAGCCAAAAAGACCGGTCGGAGCAAGGGGATGGTGCTCCCTCACCCCTTATTTTTGCGCAACTGTGCCAGGACCGCGAAGGGATTGGGCTTCTTCTCCTCTTCGGCCGGCTTGGTTTCCGCGCCGTCGAAGGCAATTCCGGGCTTGCGGGGAAAAGGATCGAGCGTCAGCGCCACATGCTCCGCCACCGCCTCGCCGGCATCGATGATGCCGCCGACGATGGGATCCGGCGGATCTTCCTCCTCCAGCGACAGTTCGATGTCGTCGGCATCCTCGGCGGCGTCGGCACTGAAGCTCAGCGAGAATTCCTCCTCGACCTGGGCCGGAACCGGGTCCAGCGTGACCACGCAGGTCTGCACCACGCGGGCGACGAAATGGCCGTCGAGACGAATGACGGCACCGCCGGCCAGGGCCTGAAGGGTGACCGTCGCTTCCAGGCTGTCCAGGGATTGCAGGCCGAACCGCTCGGCCAGTGCCTTGCGTTCCTCGGGCTTGGCCTTCAGTTCAAGGCTCAGCCCGGTGGCGGGAATGTGGTCCACCCGGACGGGGCGGCTGAATTCGGGGACAGAAGCCGAAATGTCGGTCACGCCCTTACCTCCGGCGAAACGAAGGACACCCTTCCTTCACATAATGATTCGGTGTCTCCGTTGTCGAGATGGGCCAGTTGGGCACGGACATAGCGCGCCACCGCCTCGACCTGGGCCGGGGCTGGCTCGGCCGCCTGATAGAGGTTGCGCGTCAGCGCCGCCACCAAGGCCGCATCCCCCTCGCCCAGGGCCTTGTCGTAGGCGCCGGCACGGCCGTAGAAGGCCTCGGCCATGTGGCGGACGCGCTTGCCGACCCGCAGGTCGGTCACACCCATCTCGCGGAGATTGCGGTCCATGTCGTCGAACATCCGCTCGACCGTGGCCTGCGCCAGGGATTCCGCCCCGGCACCCGCGCGCCCCAGCCGGCGCATCACCATCCACACATGCAGGATGATCATGTCGTAGCGGCCTTCCAGGGTATCCGGCACGCCCAACTGCCCATAGAAGGCGGGCTGGCGGGCCTGCTCCACCGCAGCCAGGTAGAGCTCGGCGGCGGCACGCTCGGTCCGGCGGCGCTGGAAAAAACGGTCGAACAGCATCGGGCGCATTCCCGGGCTCCAGCCCGGCCTTTCTCTGGTGGAAAGATGACCGGGGGCATACTGCCCTTCGTCCGGTTCCCACCACGATTCAATACGTTGTTGAGCCCCCCTATCCAGCCGCCCGAGGACCGTTGACCGGAGCCCGGGCACTGGCGGCGCGGATCGTTGACAACGCCGCGCCTGGGAGTGCAATGTTGGCCCACACTTTGGCCTCCGGGCCAGCTTCCGTCAATGCTTCGGCTTAGACCTTGGTGAAGATCCTGCTCCGTCCCATCCCCCCCCTTGCCGCTTCCATCGCCTTCGCCCTTGGCTTTGGCCTGCTGGCTGGTGCCTGTACGCCCTCGGTGGACCTGCGGGGCAACCTGCCGGCGCCGGAAAGGCTGACGCAGATCACGCCGGGCAAGACCACTCGGGACGAGGTTCAGTCCTTGCTGGGCACCCCCCTCCTCTACCGCCACCTTCGGCGAGGAGAGCTGGCAGTATATTTCGTCGCGTAGCGAAACGACCGCCTTCTTCAAGCCCGAGGTCAAGGACCGCAAGGTGGTGTCCATCACCTTCGACCGGTCGGGCGTGGTCAAGGACCTCGTCCAACGCGGCCTCGAGGACGGTATCGCCATCCAGTCGGTGGAGCGCGAAACGCCCAGCGCCGGCAAGGAACTCGGCATCCTCGAGCAGTTGGTGGGCAATATCGGCAAGTTCTCGAAGGAGCCGGCCGGCACCGGCCCGTGACCCTTCGACAACACGCGGGAAAGAAAAACCCCGGCCGCGAGGCCGGGGTTTCTTTTTGCCCGAAGGCGGATCAGCCGGCCACCATGGCCAGCAGCAGGATGGCGACGATGTTGATGATCTTGATCATCGGGTTGACGGCCGGGCCAGCGGTATCCTTGTAGGGATCACCGACGGTATCTCCGGTCACCGCCGCCTTGTGGGCGTCGGAGCCCTTGCCGCCGTGATGGCCGTCCTCGATGTACTTCTTGGCGTTGTCCCAGGCACCACCGCCGGAGGTCATGGAGATGGCCACGAACAGACCGGTGACGATGGTGCCCAGCAACAAGGCGCCCAGGGCGGTGAACGCCGCCTTCTGGTCGGCCACCGCCAGGATGATGAAGTACAGCACCACCGGCGACAGCACCGGCAGCATGCTGGGTACGATCATCTCGCGGATGGCGGCCTTGGTCAGCATGTCGACGGCGCGACCGTAATCGGGCTTGGCCTTGCCTTCCATGATGCCGGCGATTTCCTTGAACTGCCGGCGCACCTCGATCACCACCGAACCGGCGGCGCGACCGACCGCCTGCATGCCCATGGCCCCGAACAGATAGGGCAGCAGACCGCCGAGGAACAGGCCGATCACCACATACGGGTCCTCAAGGCTGAACTGGATGTTCAGATTGGGGAAGTAGTGCTTGAGGTCGGCGGTATAAGCGGCGAACAGCACCAGCGCGGCCAGGCCGGCCGAACCGATGGCGTAGCCCTTGGTCACCGCCTTGGTGGTGTTGCCCACGGCATCCAGGGCGTCGGTGGTCTTGCGCACCTCCTTGGGCAGTTCCGACATTTCGGCGATGCCGCCGGCGTTGTCGGTCACCGGGCCATAGGCGTCCAACGCCACGATCATGCCGGCCAGGGCCAGCATGGTGGTCGCCGCCACCGAGATGCCGAACAGCCCGGCGATCTGGTAAGCGACGATGATGGCCACCGAGATCACCAGCACCGGCAGGGCGCAGGCTTCCATGGAGACCGCCAGGCCCTGGATGACGTTGGTGCCGTGGCCGGTGGTCGAAGCCTGGGCCACCGACTTGACCGGCCGGTAGTCCGTGCCGGTGTAGTATTCGGTGATCCACACCAGCAGGCCGGTCACGGCGAGGCCGATGAGGGCACAGGCGTACAGGCCGCCGCCGGTGATGACCCGGCCCGCGGTTTCGAAGGTGGCACCGAAGCCGCCGAACAGCACCTGGATGATGATGGCGACCAGGATGGCCGACAGCACGCCGGTGACGATCAACCCCTTGTACAGGGCCTTCATGATCTTCTGGGAGGCGTCCAGCTTGACGAAGAAAGTACCGATCACGGACGCGAAGATGCAGACGCCGCAGATGACCAGCGGCAACATCATCATGGCCTCCTGGGCGGCACCGGTGAAGAAGATCGAGCCCAGCAGCATGGTACCGACCACGGTCACCGCATAGGTCTCGAACAGGTCGGCGGCCATGCCGGCGCAATCGCCCACATTGTCGCCCACGTTGTCGGCGATCACCGCCGGATTGCGCGGATCATCCTCGGGGATGCCGGCCTCCACCTTGCCCACCAGGTCGGCGCCCACGTCGGCACCCTTGGTGAAGATGCCGCCACCCAGGCGGGCGAAGATGGAAATCAGCGAGGCGCCGAAAGACAAAGCCACCAGAGCCTCGAGCAGGCCGCGGGAATCGACGCCCGCGCCGCGCAGCACGCCATAATAGCCGGCCACGCCGATCAGGCCGAGGCCAACCACCAGCAGGCCGGTGATGGCACCCGACTTGAACGCCACATCCAGAGCCTGCTGCATGCCGCCCGAACGGGCCGCTTCAGCGGTTCGCACGTTGGCGCGCACCGAGACGTTCATGCCCACATAGCCGGCGGCGCCGGACAGCAGGGCGCCCAGCACGAAACCAGCCGCCTGGAACGGGCCCAGCCAGATCGCCAGGATGATGGCGACGATGACGCCGACGATGGCGATGGTGCGGTACTGGCGGTTCAGATAGGCACTGGCACCTTCCTGCACCGCGGCGGCGATTTCCTGCATTCTTGGAGTTCCGGCGGGCGCCGCCAGAACGGACTTGATGGCGTAGGCTCCGTAGAGCAGCGCTACCAAGCCGCATGCGATCACAAAGAGTGTTGTCATTGTGTCTTGATCCCCTGAGCAGCTTTATTGACTTTCGTGCCTCGCACATCCGTCCGGCGAAAACTGCTGGTTGGCTGAGAGGACAACGCAAGCGCTTGAAAAGTTGCCAGAAGACATGAGGGGATGCAATGAATTGCTCGCCACATTATGCCTTTATGGTAAATGTGCAGCCTTGCCTATGGGGATAATTGGGATAATTCCAAATTATCGGAGCTTGAACGAAAGTTCCGCCAGCAAATATCACTTCAGCGACGATTGTTCGATGGATACGTCCTTGACCCATCCAGGCATGAGAACCTTGTCGCAAATGGTCAGAAGACGGCGGCGGATGGCGGCTCGATCCAATTCGGATGTATCGCGCAGTTGGTAAGGCAGAAAAACCATCATGTCTTCAAGGAAGGCATTCTGTAGACGCGGTAAATTCTGGGCGACGATTTCTTTTTTCTCGAACGGAACTTCCAGTCGCAGGATCATTTCGGCCTGCTTGCGGACTTCGCGGTTCTGCACCACCGGTACGATGAGCAGGCCGAATTCCACATAACTGGGCGGTACCACAACCTTGGGTGCCGCAGGGTTCTCCTTAAGCGCCGGTGCGTTGCCCATCAGCTGATTGAACCGATCCAGCGGGTCGACCCCCCAGAAATAAAGGCCACCGATGATGGCCCCCACCATCATCAGGAACGCGATCACCATGAAGATCAAACGGATCACGCTTCGGCCCCCTTGCCACTTGCGGAGAAGTGCCGCCATCCGCCCTGGCCGAGGGAAATGGGATGGCCTACCTGATCACGCACCGTCACCCCCTGCCCTTCGGTGATGACACCGATGGCGGTCACCGCCTCGCCCACCCGCCGCCCCCATTCCTCGATAGCCGGAGTGGCGGCGGCCGGGGCGGTGAACAGCAACTCGTAATCATCGCCCCCCGTCAGGATGGTGGCAAGCAGCGAGTGATCGGCCGCTAAAGCGGCCTGCGCCGCCGCCGATAGAGGCACGGTGGCCGCCTCGACGGTCGCCGCCACCCCGGAAGCCCGGCAGATATGCCCAAGGTCCTGCACCAGCCCGTCGGAAACGTCCATGCCGGCACTGGCCACCCCCGGCAAAGCGGCTCCCAAGGACACGCGCGGCCGGGGCAACCGATAACGGTCGGCCAGGAAGGCGATATGCCCATCCCCCAAATCCCCTAATTGGCCACGCGCCGCCATGAGGCCGAGCGCGCCGTCCCCCAGGGTGCCGGACAGCCAGATGCGGTCGCCGGGGTGGGCTCCGCTACGCAGAACGGTGCGCCCCTTGGCGATGCGGCCAAAAGCGGTCAGCGACAGGGTCAACGGTCCGGGGGTGGAAACCGTGTCTCCGCCGATCAATGCCACGTCGAAATAGGCAAGATCCTCGCCCAGCCCGTCGGCGAAGCGCCGTATCCAGGCCAGTTCCGTGCCGACGGGAAAGGCGGCAGCCAGCATCACCGCGAAGGGTTTCGCCCCTTTGGCGGCGAGGTCGGACAGGTTTACCCGGACCAGCTTGCGGGCCACCAGATCGGGCGGATCGTCAGGCAGGAAATGAACCCCCGCCACCATGGAATCCATGGTGACGGCGGTTTCGTTTTGCTCGTCGGATGACAGGAGCGCCACATCGTCGGTCAACCCCAGGGCGCCGGGAAAGCCGCGCGCCAGCGGGGCGAACAGGTCGGCGATGACCTGGAACTCGTCAGCCTGGGGGGGCCGGCGCCGCTCAACGGTTTCCTCAGGACGGGCGGGACGCGCCGCTCTCGAACTCGTCGGCGCGCAGAACGCGAGCGATCTTGTCGAGCACGGCGTTCACCATCTTGGGCTCGGGGCCGGCGTAGAACGCATGGGCCACATCCACGAACTCGGTGATGACCACCCGCGCCGGGGTCTGCGGCCGAGCCTTCAGGCTCGAAGGCGCCGGCGCGCAGAATGGCGCGCAGCACCGCCTCCAGCCGGTCGACGGTCCAGTCGCGGGCCAGCGCATGACCAATCATCTCGTCCAGCAGTTCCCCTTCCGCGGTGGCGCCGAGCACCAGCAGGGTCACCAGTTCGCCATCGGGCTCGGCCAGCCGGGCCGGCGGCTCGTCGGCCTGACGCTGGCGGAACTCGTCGATGGCCTGTTGGGCGCTAACGCCGGTGATCTCCATGGAATACAGCGCCTGCACCGCGGCGAGGCGGGCGGCGGAACGGCGGGCGGCATTGGGGTTGGGTTTACGCACTTGGGCTTTGCTCACCGGGAAAGTTTGAGGGCGCGCTTGAGATCAAGCATGCGGAGACAGGCGCGGGCCGCCTGCCCACCCAGGTTCTTGCGGGCGGGGTCGGCGCGGTTCAAGGCCTGCGCTTCGTTATGGACGGTCAGGACACCCGAACCGACGGCCAGGCGGTGGCGCACCGCCACCTCGCTGCAACCGTTCACGCAGGCGGTGGAGACGTGATGGTAATGGTCGCTCTCGCCGCGGATGGCTGTACCCAGCAGGACGAAGCCATCGTAGCGGACCTCGGCGGTGCCCATCTCCTGGGCGGTGGCGAACATTTCCAGCGCAACGGGCAATTCCAGGATGCCGGGGATGGTCACCTTGTCCCAGGCCACGCCGGCCGCCTCCAGGGTCTGGGAGGCGCCCGCCAACAGCATATCGGCCAGGTGATCATAGAAACGCGCCTCGATGATCAGGACGCGGGTGTCGCTCATGGGTGCACCTTTCGCCGTCAGGCGACCGGAATCGGCCGCTGCTCGACCACTTCCAGGCCGAAGCCCTCCAGGCCGATGATGGTCTTCTTGTGATTGGACAACAGGATCATCTTGTCGATACCCAGGTCCAGCAGGATCTGCGCGCCGACGCCGTAATCCCGCAGTTCGGCGCCCACGGGGCGGGAATCCAACTGTGCGCGAACGCGGTCGGACAGGCTGGTGGGGCGCGGCTCGCGCACCAGCACCACCACGCCACGGCCGTGTTCGGCGATCATCTCCATGGCGGAATGAAGCTCGCCGGCCTTGCCCGAGCCCTGGTCGCCCAGCACGTCGTCCAGGATGTTGACGGCATGGACGCGCACCATCACCGGCTCAGCGCCGGCAACCTCGCCCTTCACCAGGGCGATATGCTCGGCATAGGAGGCCTGGTTGACATAGACCACCATGCGCCAGTCGCCGCCCCACTTGGAACGGAACGGCGCCTCCACCTCGCGCCGCACGATCTTGTCGTGGCGGCGACGATAGGCGATGAGGTCGGCAATGGTGGCGATCTTCAAACCGTGGAACTGGGCGAATTTCACCAGATCGGGCATGCGCGCCATGGTGCCGTCGTCATTCATGATCTCGCAGATCACGCCCGACGGATTGAGACCGGCCAGCCGCGAGATATCCACCGCCGCCTCGGTATGGCCGGCACGCACCAGCACGCCGCCGTCGCGCGCCATCAGCGGGAAGACATGGCCGGGGGTGACGATGTCCTGCGGTCCCCTCTCGGGGTCGATGGCCACCTGGATGGTGCGGGCGCGGTCGGCCGCCGAAATCCCGGTGGTGACTCCTTCCTTCGCCTCGATGGAGACGGTGAAGGCGGTCTGCATGCGAGTGCCGTTGTCCGGGCTCATGGGCTTCAGGCCCAAATGCTCGCAACGGTTCCGGGTCATGGACAGGCAGATCAGGCCACGGCCGTAGCGCGCCATGAAATTGATGGCTTCGGGCGTGGCCATCTGTGCCGGAATCACCAGATCGCCCTCGTTCTCGCGGTCCTCGTCATCCACCAGGATGAACATGCGGCCCGACCGGGCTTCCTCGATGATCTCCTCGATAGAGGAGAGGGAGGTCATGGTACTCGGACGACGCCACCGGCCTAATCCCTTTCCAGAAGGCGGGCAACATAGCGCGCGAGCATGTCGATTTCCATATTCACGCGGCTTCCTTCCCGGTACTGGCCGAAGGTGGTCACCGCCTGCGTGTGGGGAATGACGTTGATGCCGAAGGTGCGCCCGTCAACCTCGTTGACGGTCAGCGACACGCCGTCCAGCGCCACCGAACCCTTGGGCGCGACGAACTTCGCCAGTGCGGCCGGCGCCTCGAAGGTGAAGCGCAGGGATTCGTTTTCCGGGCGGATGGACACCACGCGGGCAACGCCGTCCACATGGCCGGACACGATGTGGCCGCCCAGTTCGTCGCCCACCTTGCAGGCCCGCTCCAGATTGACCTTGCTGCCCACCGTCCAGTCGCCCAGGGTGGTCTTGGACAGGGTTTCGTCGGAAGCCTGGATGACGTAGTAGTCCGGCCCGATCTCGATCACCGTCAGACAGACACCGTTATGGGCAATGGAGGCGCCGATCTCGACGGTGCTCAGGTCGTAATGGGTGGCGATCTCGAAGCGGGCATCCTGCCCCTGGCCCCGGACAACCCGGCGCACGTCTCCCAAATCGGTGACGATGCCTGTGAACATCGGCCCGTACTCCTTAGATTTTCTTATAAATTTCCATGACGTCCTCGCCGATGGGGCGGACGTCGAGGCGTTCGAAGCGGGGCGTCTGCGCCAAGTGATCGACGCCGAAGGCCACCGCCGCCGGCAGGCCATCGCCGCCGATCAGGCGAGCCGAGCGGAACCACACCAGCCGATCCACCAGCCCGGCCCGCAGCAGGCCGGCGGCCAGATGGGCGCCCCCTTCCACCAGTACGCGGGTGACGCCGCTTTCCGCCAGCACCATCAAGGCAGCCCCCAGATCGACGGTGTGATCGGGGCCTTCCGGCACCTCCACCACGTCGACACCGCATTCCTGAAAAGCCTCGACCCTGGCGGCGTCGCCATCCTCAAGGGTCAGCAGCCAAGTGGGAATTTCGTTGGCGCTGGCCACCAGTTGGCTGGTCAGCGGCAAGCGCAGGCGCCCATCCACCACCACGCGCACCGGCGAACGGTCCTCCAGGCCGGGCAGCCGGCAGGTCAGCTCGGGGTCGTCGGCCAGGGCGGTGCCGCTGCCCACCATGATGACGTCGTGCTCGGCGCGCAGCAGATGGGCGGCATGGCGCGCCTGCTCGCCAGTGATCCATTTGCTTTCGCCGCTATGGGTGGCGATGCGGCCGTCCAGGCTGGAGGCCAGCTTGAGGGTGACCAGCGGCCGTCCTTCGCGCACTTTCAGGAAGAAGCCGGCGTTCAACTCGCTCGCCTCGTCGGCGCCGACGCCGACGGTGACGTCGATGCCGGCTTGGCGCAGCAGCGCCAGACCTCGGCCGGATACGCGCGGATCGCTGTCCTCGACGGCCACCACCACCCGGGCGACGCCGGCCTGGACCAGCGCCTCGGCGCAAGGGGGGTTTTGCCGTGGTGGGAACAGGGCTCCAGCGTGACGTAGACGGTGGCGCCGCGCGCGCCCTCCCCAGCCATGGCCAGGGCCTCGGTCTCGGCATGGGGACGGCCGCCCGGCTGAGTCCAGCCGCGCCCGATGACGCGATCGTCCTTGACGATGACGCATCCCACCGCGGGATTGGGCCACACATTGCCGAGGCCGCGCCGGGCCAAGCCCAGCGCCGCCAGCATGTGGGCGCGATCCCTATCAGTCGTCGTCGTGGCTGCCACCCACCATCTTTCCCAAGAAGTCCTCGAAGTCCTTGGCTTCGCGGAAATTACGATAGACCGAGGCGTAACGGACGTAGGCGACCTTGTCCAGGTCCATCAGCACGTCCATTACCAGCTCGCCGATGTACTTGGACGGCACCTCGTTCTCGCCCATGCTTTCCAGCCGGCGGTGGATGCCGTTGGCGATGCGCTCGATCTGCTCCTCGTCCACTGGGCGCTTGCGCAGCGCGATCCGCAGCGACTTGACCAGCTTCTCGCGGTCGAAGGGGATGCGCCCGCCATCCTTCTTGATGACCACCAGATCGCGAATCTGCACCCGCTCGAAGGTGGTGAAGCGCGAGCCGCAGGCAGGGCAGGAACGGCGGCGGCGGATGGCCGAATTGTCTTCGGTCGGCCGTGAATCCTTCACCTGGGTATCATCATGGCCACAGAACGGACAACGCATCAGAGCTTCCCCCTAAAGTGCGGCGGAGCCCCTCCCCCGGAGCGGCTCCGCCCACCGCGTTACGAATAGATCGGAAACCGGCGGCACAGCTCCGCCACTTCCGCCCGAGCCTTGGCTTCGGCGGCCGAATTGTCCTCGGGATTGGCGGCCAGGCCGTCCAGCACGTCGCCGATCAGCTCGCCCACTTTCTTGAATTCCTCGACACCGAAACCGCGGGTGGTGGCCGCAGGCGTGCCCAGACGCACGCCCGAGGTGATGGTCGGCTTCTCGGGGTCGAACGGAATGCCGTTCTTGTTGCAGGTCATGCCGGCGTGCTCCAGGCTCGCCTCGGCGGCCTTGCCGGTCAGCTTCTTGGGGCGCAGGTCCACCAGCATGAGATGGGAATCGGTGCCGCCCGACACGATGGCCAAGCCACGGCGCACCAGCGTCTCGGCCAGGGCCTTGGCATTGTCCACCACCTGGTGGGCATAGGCCTTGAACTCGGGCTGCAACGCCTCGCCGAAGGCCACCGCCTTGCCGGCGATCACGTGCATCAGCGGGCCGCCCTGGATGCCGGGGAAAATGGCCGAGTTGATCTTCTTGGCGATCGCCTCGTCATTGGTCAGGATCATGCCGCCGCGCGGGCCGCGCAAGGTCTTGTGGGTGGTGGTGGTCACCACGTGGGCGTGCGGGAACGGGCTGGGATAGGCGCCGCCGGCCACCAGGCCGGCAAAGTGCGCCATGTCCACCATGAACAGCGCCCCCACCTCGTCGGCGATCTTGCGGAAGCGGGCGAAGTCGATGGCGCGCGGGTAGGCCGAACCGCCGGCGATGATCAGTTTCGGCTTGTGCTCCTTGGCCAGGGCCTCGACCTCGTCGAAATCCACCAGGGCGTCCTGCAGGCGCACACCGTACTGCACCGCCTTGAACCACTTGCCCGACTGGTTGGGGGCGGCACCGTGGGTCAGGTGGCCGCCGGCGGCCAGCGACATGCCCATGATGGTGTCGCCCGGCTGCACCAGCGCCATGAACACGCCCTGGTTGGCCTGCGAGCCCGAGCTGGGCTGGACGTTGGCGAACTGACAGCCGAACAGCTGCTTGGCACGGTCGATGGCCAGTTGCTCGACGATGTCGACGAACTCGCAGCCGCCGTAATAGCGCTTACCCGGATAACCCTCGGCGTACTTGTTGGTCAGGACCGAACCCTGGGCCTCGAGCACGGCGCGCGACACGATGTTCTCGGAAGCGATCAGCTCGATCTGATCCTGCTGGCGCTTCAGGCTCCTGGGAGACGGCGGCGAACACGTCGGCGTCACGCTCGGCCAGCGGAGTGCGGAAGAAGGACTGGGTTGCGGTCATCGGAAGTCTTTCGTGAAAGGTCTAATGGGCGTGAATTGAAGTGGCGGGTCAGCGCTGGCCGTTCTCGGCCAGCTTGGCGACACGGTGGGCGTGCCGTCCGCCCTCGAACTGGGTGGACAGGAAGATGTCCAGGCAATCCTTGGCGATCTCGGAACCGATGGTGCGGCCGCCGAAAACCACCACGTTGGCATCGTTGTGCAAGCGGCACATGCGCGCGCCATAGGCGTCGTGGATCAGTGCGGCGCGCACGTGGGCGAAACGATTGGCGGCGATGGAGATGCCGATGCCCGAGCCGCAGATCAGCACGCCGCGCGCCGCCTTGCCCTGAGCCAGCGCCTCGGCCATGGCCACGGCGAAATCGGGGTAATCCACCGACTGCGCGCCATCGGTACCCAGGTCCAGCACGGCATATCCCTTGCCGCCGAGATGCTCGGCCAGCAGCATCTTCATCTCGACGCCGCCGTGATCCGAGGCCAGCGCGATGGTTTCCTTGGTCATACCGAAATGATCCCGGACAATCAGGAGAGAACAAGACCGCTAGATACCATATCTCGGCGCGATTTGCCAATGCGCCACCATCTCCTGCGCATAGGCGCAATGCAGCATGATCTCGCCAAGAAGCCCAGACTCCGTCGGGCTTAGCACTCCCCTGAGGCAAGTGAACTGTACCCCGCCCTACAGACCATTGGGGTATAGCCCTCTCCCTTAAGGGGGTTGTTTATTGAAAACGGCAGACATTTAAAGAAATCATTATTCAGCCTGTGCAGATAGGAATTGACAGGCAAGATAAGGCGTGCATCATTGATACAGCCTCGGCAAGAACCTCTGCGGACACACAAATGACTGACATCACCGCCGACAAGACCAATCGCGACGACCTTCTGCGCATGGCCGTCGACGTTGTCGCCGCCTATGTGAGCAAGAACCCCCCCTGCCCGCCGGCCAAATCCCGGAGGTCATCCATACGGTCTACGCTTCTTTGTCCTCGCTTGAGACCGGCGCCCCCCGAGGCCAAGGCGGAAGCGCCGAAGCCAGCGGTTCCGGTGAAGAAGTCGGTCACGCCCGACTACATCATCTGCCTTGAAGACGGTAAGAAGCTGAAGATGCTCAAGCGGCATCTGCGCACGACCTACAACATGACTCCGGACGAGTACCGGGCCAAGTGGGGCCTGCCGCCGGACTATCCCATGGTGGCGCCCAATTACGCCGCCCAGCGTTCCGACTTCGCCAAGAAGATCGGCCTGGGACGCAAGGCTGGCGAGGGCGACGAGAAGCCGGGCCGCCGCAAGGCCCGCTGAACCACGCAGCACAATCGGCAAGGGCCGCGCCTGGCATCAGGCGCGGCCCTTGTCATTGGTGGACGGGCGTTTGGCTTACTGATCCAGGTTCCGGCGGTGTTTCGCCATGACGTATTCCAGCTTCTTTTGCGCCGTCTGCTTCAGGCGCATTTCGCCGGCAGCCGCATCGCCGACGATGGACACTTCCACGCCCGTTTCCGCATCCAGGGCGGAAACCTTGACGTAATTGCCGATGCGGCGAAATTCGAACAGCACGTCACGCGCGGACATCCTTCGGAATCTCCATATCCTTTTTCCGGCGAGAGGCGCCTACCAGCCTAGCCTGCCGTAAAGGAGCGCCCCATTTCCACCCCTTAAACCTCATAGCGTGATGCCCGTGGAAATCAATGATGTGGAAGCGAATTTGGTGGCTTCGCACATCAGTCTATCTAAATTATAGATTTATATGGTTGACAGCGAATTTAGGACTGTGAAATTTTTGAATTTGCCCACGTGCTGGTTCGGTACGACCCTATGGCCCGCCATCCGCCGCGCGATCAGCCGCTGAACGCGTTCAATCACAGGAGACCCAAGCATGTCCGTCAAGAGTGTCCACCCCGAAACCCTGGTTCTCCATGCCGGCTATCGCAGCGACCCCGCCACCAACGCGGTCGCGGTTCCCATCTACCAGACCACCTCGTATCAGTTCCGCGATGCCGAGCACGCCGGCAACCTGTTCGCCCTGAAGGAACTGGGCAACATCTATACCCGCATCATGAACCCCACCACCGACGTGCTGGAGCAGCGCTTGGCGGCGCTTGAAGGCGGTGTCGCGGCCCTGGCGCTGTCCTCGGGCCAGGCGGCCAGCACGTTCGCCATCCTGAACGTGGCCCAGGCCGGCGACAACTTCGTCACTTCCACCGACCTCTATGGTGGAACCTGGAACCTGTTCGCCAACGTCTTCAAGCAACTGGGCATCGAGGCCCGCTTCGTCGATCCGGCCGATCCCGAGGCCTTCCTGCGCGCCACCGACGAGCGCACCCGTGCCTGGTACGCCGAAACCCTGCCCAATCCCAAGCTGCAGGTGTTCCCCATCCCCGAGGTGGCGGCCCTGGCCGAGAAGGTCGGTGTCCCGCTGATCATCGACAACACCGCCGCCCCCATCATCGCCCGCCCGCTGGACCTGGGCGCGCACATCGTCGTCTATTCCACCACCAAGTATATCGGCGGCCATGGCACCTCCATCGGCGGCGCCATCGTCGATGGCGGCAAGTTCGACTGGGAGAAACACGCCAAGCGCTTCCCCCTGCTCAACCAGCCCGATCCAAGCTATCACGGCGCCGTGTGGACCCAGGCGGTCAAGCCGCTGGGCCCGATCGCTTATATCCTGCGCGCCCGCGTCACCCTGCTGCGCGACATCGGCGCGGCCAGCAGCCCGTTCAACGCCTTCCAGGCCATCCAGGGCCTGGAGACCCTGCCGTTGCGCATTCGCGCCCACAACCAGAACGCCCAGGCGGTGGTGGACTTCCTGGTCAAGCATCCCAAGGTGGCTACGGTCATCCATCCCAGCCAGCAGACCGGTGAATACCGCCGCCGCGCCGATACCGTGCTGAAGGGCGGCTACGGGGCGCTGGTGGGATTCGAGTTCCTCAAGGACGGCGTCGAGGCGGGCAAGCGCTTCATCGACAAGCTGCAGCTCTTCTACCACGTCGCCAATATCGGCGATGCCCGCTCGCTGGCCATCCACCCGGCCAGCACCACCCACTCGCAGCTGTCCACCGAGGATCAGTTGGCCACCGGCGTGACGCCGGGCTACGTGCGCCTGTCGGTGGGCATCGAGCATATCGACGACATCCTTGCCGACCTGAAGCAGGCACTGGACGCCGCCTAACCGGCATCGTCACCGTTGCACGAAAGGGCCGGCCTCGGCGGGGGCCGGCCCTTGTCGTTCATCGACAATTGTTCACTTCGTTCATGGATAATTGTTCACTGGCGGCAACGGAGAGCCTGTGCGATTCCCCTGGAGCCGGTCGATCAGCCGGCTATGATGGCGCCCTGATGAATTTCATGCTGCTGCTCAGGAGAAACGGACCGTGCCCTCGTTCCTGCCCCCCGCCGAATTCCCCTTCACCCGCATGCGGCGCAACCGCCGCCACGAGTGGTCGCGGCGTCTGGTGGCCGAACACCGCTTGTCGGTGGACGATCTGATCTGGCCGCTGTTCGTGGTCGAGGGCACCCAGGTGCGCCAGCCCATCGCCTCCATGCCGGGCGTCAACCGCCTGTCCATCGACCTGCTGGTGGAGACCGCGCGGGAGGCGGCCGACCTGGGCATTCCCGCCATCGCCATCTTCCCTTCGGTGGATGCCAGCCTGAAGACGCCGGACGGACGCGAGGCGGTCAACCCCGACAACCTGGTGTGTCGGGCGGTACGCGCGGTCAAGAAGGCGGTGCCCCACATCGGCATCATCTGTGACGTCGCCCTGGACCCGTTCAATTCCGACGGCCACGACGGCTTGGTGGAGGACGGCTACGTGCTGAACGACGAAACGGTGGAGATCCTGACCCGCATGGCGGTGGTCCAGGCGGAAGCCGGCTGCGACGTGGTGGCCCCTTCGGACATGATGGACGGCCGCATCCGCGCCCTGCGCGTCGGGCTCGATCAGGCCGGCCTGCAGCACGTGCAGATCCTGTCCTACGCCGCCAAGTATGCCTCGGCCTTCTATGGCCCGTTCCGCGACGCGGTGGGCTCCAGGGGCGTGCTGAAGGGCGACAAGAAGAACTACCAGATGGATGCCGCCAACACCGAGGAAGCCCTGCGCGAGGTCGCCCTGGACCTGCAGGAGGGTGCCGACATGGTGATGGTCAAGCCCGGCCTGCCCTATCTGGACATCATCCGCCGGGTCAAGGATGCCTTCGGCGTGCCCACCTTCGCCTATCAGGTATCCGGCGAATACGCCATGATGAAGGCCGCCGCGCAGAACGGCTGGCTGGATTGGGACAAGGTCATCGTCGAAAGCCTGGTGGGCTTCAAGCGCGCCGGTGCCGACGCGGTGCTGACCTACACCGCGCCGGAAGTGGCCCGGCTGCTCGCCAAGGCGTAAGCGAAAGAGCGGAGGGGCGCCGTCAGCCGGCGGCGCCCTGGTCCGTGTCCCTGCCCAGCCGCCACTCGGCCGCATAGGGCAGCGCCATCACCGCCAGCATGGCGGCCCACACCAGCATCTCGCCATTGGCGTAGGAAATCCCCACCAGCAGTGGCAGCTGCTCGGCGAAGGTCTTGTGCATGGCCTGGAAGTCCTCGCCCAGGTACAGGGCCAGGGATTCCGACAATGGCGCCAGCACCACCGCCAATCCCAGGCCGATGGTCATCTCCCGGCCTGCGGCGCGGCGGGCGGGCACCTCGCTGGAGAACAGCCGGCCGATGGCGAAGGCCTTGCGCCAGGGCAGACCCAGCACCCACCACCGGATCAGCGCCCAAGCGGTGACGCCGACGCAGGGAACCAGGAATTCCACGTTGGGGATGTCACGGTAGCGGCCGTTGAAGAACAGCAGCAGGGTGACGAACCAGGCGCAGACCGCGTAGCCGATGGCAAAACGCTCGCTCCAGCGGCTATGGACCAGCGCCGCGCCAGTGCGCAGCGACAGTGTCACCGCGCGGAACAGGATGCCGGCGAAGGCCGTGTGCAGGCCGATGCGCACCAGCGTCAGCACGTCCTGGATGAAGGGTTCCACCGAAAGCCACGCCTTGGAGCCGGGGAACATCATGGCCACCAGCCAGATCAGCCGGTCGCTGTCGCGCGTCACCCAGGCATTCATGGCCTGCCACACCACGCACGCCGCCAGCACCTGGGCGAAGCCCGCCACCAGCAGGGCGCGGCCCGGCGTGAAGGCCCGGCCGCCATGGCGCAGGAAAGCCAGCGCTGCCACGGCGCCCAGCGTCGCCGAAATCAAAGCGTCCCAGCCCCAGTTCGGGTTGTCCTGCACCGGGCCCGACATGGTGAACTTGACCACGCGATGGGTGTCGACCACGCCCCAGAAGGCGCCGACGGTGCCTTCCAGCTTGGCCTTCCACGGTTGGTCGAAGGCCTCCACCACGTTGTAATCGAAGCCGTTTTCCTTGGAGACCTTGGCCAGGGTACGCACGAACTTGGCGGCGTTTTCCATGTTGACGGCCGCCGGGCCGCGATTGCGCCCCTGGTGGGCCAGCCGGCCTCGCCGATCAGGATGGGCTTGCCTGGGAACTTCTCCTGCATCATGCGGTAGATCTTGACGATGTGCTCGGCGGCGCCCTCCACGCCGATGGGCTCGTCCTCCCAGTAGGGCAGGATGTGGATGGTGATGAAATCCACCTCGTTGGCCACCTCGGGATAGCGCAGGTAGAAGGCCCACACATCGGCATAGGAGACCGGCTGCTTCACCGCCGCCCGCACCTGGCGAATGTAAGCGATCAACTGGTCCGGCTTGAGGTCCTGGCGCAGCAGCACCTCGTTGCCGACGATGACGCGGTTGATGCTGTCGGGGTAGTCGTTGGCCGCCTTGATCAGGTTGTCCACCTCGGCCGCGTTGACGTCCAGCTTCTTGCCCAGCCAGGCGGAATGGGTGACCTCGATGCCGTATTTACGCGCCAGTTCCGGCACGATCTCCATGCCTTCGCGCGAGGTGTAGGTGCGCACGCCCTTGGCGACGCCCACCAGGCTTTTCAGATCCTCCTCGACCTGCTGCGGCGGCGGATATTCCTTGGAAATGGGGCTCTGTCCGCGCCGGAACGGCGCGAACGACACCGACGGGAACGGCTCGTTGAAGGCCAGCTCCACCGACACCGGGCGGTTGAACCACCACCAACCGGCGATGCTGGCGAAAACGGTGACGGCGACGAACAGCAGGACGTGGACGATACGCATGGGCTCGGGCTCTTGGATCCGCCGAAAGGCAGCCCGTCATACTAGATTTCCTCTACCTCCACCACCCCGGCGACCGAGCGAAGCGCGTGCATGAAGGCGGGGTTCAGCTGAATGGTGCGGCCGAGGCCCAGCTCTACCTCGCGCTTGTCCATCTGGGCGACGATGAGGATGCGGTTGCGTCCCCTGCCCTCCTTCTCCACCAGTTGCGCCAGCAGGGGGATTGGCGCCTCGTCACGGATGAAGATCTTGAGGCCGGCGGCGGCGCGGGCGGCTTCCTGGTCCAGCGAAGCGATGCGCTGGCAGGTCAGGCGGAGCTGTTCCTCCTCCAGCTTGGCGTCCACCTCCAGCAGCAGCGGGCCGCCGGCTTCCAGCAGCTCGCGCGAGGCCGCCAGGGTTTCCGAGAACACCGTCACCTCGAACATGCCCGAGGCATCCGACAGCGTCAGGAAGGCGTAGCGGCTGCCCTTGGCCGAGGTGCGCTCCTGCTTGGCCAGCAGCGAACCGGCCAGTTTCACCCGGCCCTTGCCGCCGGCCTGCAGGTGCCCCGGCAGCTCGGCAAGCTTGATCACGCCCAGGCGCTTCAGGCTCTTGGCGAAGGCGTCCAGCGGGTGGGCCGACAGGTAGAAGCCGATGGCGTCGAATTCCTGGCTCAGCTTCTCGTGCGGCGACCAGTCGGCGGCGTTCTCCAGCTTGGGCGCCGGGGCGATGTTGCCGCCCAGCAGGCTCATCTGGCTGGATCTGCGCTGTTCCGTTTCGGCCGCACCGTAGCGCAGCAGGGATCTGCAGTTCTTGAACACCTTTCCACGGTTCTTCTCCAGGCAATCGAACACCCCGGCGCGCACCATGTTTTCCATCTGGCGCCGGTTGAGCTGCTTGGTGTCCAGGCGGCGGGCGAAGTCGAACAGGTCCTTGTAGGGGCCGTTGCGGTCGCGCTCCTCGACGACCTGACGGCAGGCGCCCTCGCCCACGTTCTTGAGCGCGGCCAGGGCATAGCGCACCGCCAGCGAGCCGTCGGGCAGCTTCTCTACCGAGAAATCGGCCCGCGACTTGTTGATGTCGGGCGGCAACAGCTTGATCTTGAGCCGGTCCAACTCCTGGCGGGCGCCGTTGAGCTTGTCCGTGTTGCTCATTTCATAGGTCATGGTCGCCGCCATGAACTCGGCCGGGTGGTTGGCCTTGAGCCAGGCGGTCTGATAGGCGATCAGCGCGTAGCAGGCGGCGTGCGACTTGTTGAAGCCGTATTCGGCGAACTTGGCCACCTTGTCGAAGATCATCGAGGCCTGGCCCGCATCGACGCCGCGCGCCACCGAACCATCGACGAACAGCTTGCGCTGGGCCTCCATCTCCTCGCGGATCTTCTTGCCCATGGCGCGGCGCAGCAGGTCGGCACCGCCGAGCGAATAGCCGGCCAGCACCTGGGCCAGCTGCATCACCTGCTCCTGGTACACCATGATCCCGAAGGTCTCCTTCAGAATGGGCTCCAGCAGCGGGTGCATGTAATCGGGCTCTTCCCGCCCGTGCTTGCAGGCGATGTAGCGCGGGATCTGGTCCATGGGGCCCGGGCGGTACAGCGCCACCACGGCGATCAGGTCTTCCAGCCGGTTGGGATGCATCTTGCGCAGGACGTCGCGCATGCCCGCGGATTCCAACTGGAACACGCCGGCGGTGTCGCCCCGGGTCAGCAATTCGTAGGTCGGGCTGTCGTCCAGCGGCAGCGCCGACAGATCGACGTCGATCCCTTTGGTCTTCTTGATGTGCTTGCAGGCGGTGACCATCACGGTCAGCGTCTTCAGGCCCAGGAAGTCGAACTTGATCAGGCCGGTGGATTCCACCCACTTCATGTTGAACTGGGTCACCGGCATGTCCGAGCGCGGGTCTCGGTACAGTGCCACCAACTGGTCCAGCGGCCGGTCGCCGATCACCACGCCGGCAGCGTGGGTCGAGGCGTGGCGGTACAGCCCCTCCAGCTTCATGGCCATGTCAATGAGGTGGCGGACCGCCTCGTCGCTTTCCCGCGCCTCCTTCAGCAGCGGCTCGATATCGAGGGCCTGCTCCAGCGTCACCGGATTGGCCGGGTTGTTGGGCACCATCTTGCAGATGCGGTCCACCTGGCCGTAGGGCATCTGCAGCACGCGGCCCACGTCGCGCAGCACGGCGCGGGCCTGCAGCTTACCGAAGGTGATGATCTGGGCCACGTGATCGTAGCCGTACTTGTCCTGCACGTACTTGATCGTTTCTTCGCGCCGATCCTGGCAGAAGTCGATATCGAAGTCGGGCATGGACACGCGTTCGGGGTTGAGGAAACGCTCGAACAGCAGGCCCCAGCGCAACGGGTCCAGATCGGTGATGGTCAACGCCCAGGCCACCGCCGAGCCGGCGCCGGAACCACGGCCCGGCCCCACGGGAATGTCGTGGGCCTTGGACCACTGGATGAAGTCGGACACGATCAGGAAGTAGCCGGGAAAGCCCATCTGCTCGATGATGCCGATCTCGTATTCAATACGCTCCCGGTACGATTTGGCCGCGTGCTCCTTCTCCGCGTCGGTCATGCCGGGCTGGTAGACGTGCTTGTGCAGCCGCATCTCCAGGCCTTCCCAGCACTTCTTGCGCAGCACTTCGGACTCGGTCATCCCGTCCATGTGATAGGGCGGCAGCAGCGGCTTGCGCTTGGCGACCATGAAGGCCGAGCGGCGCGCCACTACCAGCGTGTTGTCGCAGGCCTCGGGCAGGTCGGCGAACAACTCGCGCATCTCGGCCGGCGACTTGAAATAATGCTCGGGCGTCAGCCGGCGCCGCTCGTCCTGGGCCACATAGGCACCCTCGGCGATACAGATCAAGGCGTCATGGGCCTCGTACATGCCGCGCTCGGGGAAATAGGGTTCGTTGGTGGCGACCAGCGGTAGATCGTGCTTGTAGGCCAGGGCCACCAGGGCCGGTTCCACCGCGTCCTCGGCCGGCAGGCCGTGACGCTGCAATTCCACGTAGGTGCGACCGGGAAAAGCCTGGGCCAGGCGTACCAGGGCGATTTCCGCCTTGTCGTTCTGCCCCTCCGTCAACAGGCGGTTGACGGGACCACTCATGGCACCGGTCAGCAGGATCAGGCCGTCGGCGTGGAGTTCCAGCTCGCGGACCGACACCTGCGGCGTTTCGCCCGAGGCGGTTTCGAGATAGGCCTTGGACGCCAGCGTCATCAGGTTGGCATAGCCCGCTTCCGACTGGCACAGCACTACCACCCAGTCGGGCTCGGGCTGGCGTCCGTCCTTGGATGGTCCCTCGCCTTCGCGGCGCACGGCCAACTGGCAGCCGACGATGGGCTGCACGCCGGCATCGGCGCAGGAGGTGGAGAATTCCAGAGCGCCGAACAGGTTGCCGGTATCGGCGATGCCCACGGCCGGCATGGCCATCTTCTCGCACAGCTTGACCAGCTGCTTGACCTTGATGGCGCCCTCCGAAAGGGAATAGGCGGTGTGGACGCGGAGATGGACGAAGTCGGAATGAATGGGCATGGCCCTATGATGCCGGGTTCCCCCCCTCTTGGGCAACCGCGTCCTGCCAATAGGCATCCAGATCCTGCTTCACCGCCTCGACCACGCCGCCGTCCAGCTTGCCGCCGAACACCATGCCGTCCAGGATGGCGGCGATTTCCGCCGGCCCCAGCGGCTGGCGGTACGGGCGGCGCTGGGCCAGGGCCTGCAGGACGTCGGCCACGGCGATGATGCGCGCCTCCGGCGGCAGGTCGCCGTTGTCGAAGTGGAACGGATAGCCGTGTCCGGAGACGTATTCGTGATGGAAGGCCGCCCAGCGGGCCAACGGGCCGTCGCCGAAGGCACGGCGCAGCACCTCGTAGGTGTCGAAGGCGTGTCGGGCCATGCGGCGGCGCTCCTCGGCCGACAGCGGCCCCTGCTTGTCCAGTAATTCATCCGGAATGCGCAACTTGCCCAGGTCATGGAGAAGCGCCGCCACCTCCATCATGTCCAGCGTAGCCGACGGCAGCCCGAAATGCCGGCCCAGGCGCAATGCCACCTTGGCCACGCCCATGGAATGCCGCTCGGTATAGGGGCTCTTGGCATCGATAATGCGGCCGAACATACCGGCCAACCCCTTGATTTCCACCATGGACAGCGGTACCGGCGGCGCGGTGCCCAGCAGGTCGGCCACGCGCTCGTGCAAGGTAGGTTCCTCCTGCACGAACCAGAACGCCTCGCGCATGGCCTGATCCCGGAACACCACCATCAGTTCGGGAGCGAAATGGCTGTCCTCGTAGCGCCCCAACACGTCCAGCAGCGGCTTGCCCTCGGTCACCCCGCGGGCATGCACGGCGTCGGCGCGGTCGACGAGATAGATCAGGTTGGCGGTCAGCGCCACCGACGGCTCCACCCCGCGATGGCGCAGATGAGCCCACGGGGTGTGGTGTTCCAGCACGATGGGGGCGAGATGGGCCAGCGGCGGCACCGAGCCCAGATAGGCGAAGCCGCGCTCGCAATGGGCATGCTCGCCCTCCCACACGATCTCGTCGACCAGGGCCCGGTGCTCGCGGGTGGAGGAAACGCCGCAATCATGCAGCAGAGCCGCGCGCACCAGACGATGGCGCCAGTCGGGCTCCCATTCCAGGGATTGGGCGCAGAGGGCGGCCATCAGCGCGACGCGGTGGCCGTGCCCGATTTCGTCGACGCCGATGAAATCCAGCGCATCGGACAGGGCAAGGATGGCATGGTCCAGGTCGACCGAGACGGCCTGCGGGACGGCGGTGGCATGGAGCTTCATGGCCGGCCTCCTTGGTTGCGTCCAGTATAGCGCAAACCCGGGCCGGGTTCAGCGTCTACGCACGTCCTTGGGCCAGTCCACGTATTCGGCGGGCCGCTTGCGCACCCAACTGATGAATTTGGCCATGTCCGCATCGGATCGCACCGCTTCGGGCGTGGCGTAATCGCGCGCCAGTTCGCGCTCGCTGAAGCGGGCATGCAAGGCGCGATGGCAGATACGGTGCAGGAACGACGTTTGCCGCCCGCCCTCGCTTTTGGGCACCCAGTGGTGCTCGTCCACCGACGGACCGGCGATCATGGGGCGGCCGCAGAGCGGGCACGGTCCGAGATCGCCGCCGCCCACGGGCTCAGCCCTGGTGCAGCCGGCCCTCGCGCAGGGTTACCACCCGGTCCATGCGTGCGGCCAGATCGGGATTGTGGGTGGCGATTAGGGCGGCCACGCCGGAGGACCGGACCAGGCCGATGAGTTCGTGGAACACGCCCTCGGCGGTGTGCGGATCGAGGTTGCCGGTGGGCTCGTCGGCCAGCAGGACCTTGGGCGCGTTGGCCAGGGCGCGGCAGATGGCGACGCGCTGCTGCTCGCCGCCGGAAAGCTGGCCCGGCCGGTGCTCCACGCGGGCCTTCAAGCCCAGGCGCGACAGCAGATCCATACCCCGCTCCGCCGCCTCGGCCTTGGACTTGCCGGCGATCATCTGGGGCAGGACCACGTTCTCCATGGCGGAGAATTCGGGCAGCAGATGGTGGTACTGGTAGACGAAGCCCAGGTGGGAACGGCGTAGCGCGGTGCGGCGGTCGTCGCCTAGCTTGCCGCAGGCCTCGCCGCCCAGCCAGACCTCGCCCTCGTCGGGACGTTCCAGCAGGCCGGCGATGTGCAGCAGGGTCGACTTGCCGGCGCCGGAAGGGCCGACCAGGGCGACGATCTCGCCCGGCATGATGGCAAGGTCGGCGCCGTTCAGCACGTGCAGGACATCCTTGCCCTGGGCGAAGGAGCGCCGGACCGAATCCAGCTTGAGGCCGGCGGGGCTATTCATAGCGGAGCGCCTCCACCGGGTCGAGATTGGCCGCCCGCCAACTGGGATAGATGGTGGCGGCGAAGGACAGGCCCAGCGCCATCAGCACCACTGCCACCACCTCGCCGGGATCGACGCGGGCGGGCAGTTGGGTCAGGAAGTAGATCTCGGCGGCGAACAGCTCGCGGCCGATGATGGACTGGATGAACTGGCGGATGCCTTCGATGTTGGTGGCGAACCACACCCCCAGCAGGGTGCCGAACACCGTCCCCACCACGCCCACCGAGGCGCCCGACAGGAAGAAGATGCGCATGATCATGCCGCGCGTCGCCCCCATGGTGCGCAGGATGGCGATGTCGCGCCCCTTGTCCTTCACCAGCATGATCAGCGACGAGATGATGTTGAACGCCGCCACCAGGATGATCAGCGTCAGGATCAGGAACATAACGTTGCGTTCCACCTGGATGGCATTGAAGAAGCTGGCATTGGCCTGCTGCCAGTCGTAGATGCGCACGTTGCCGCCGGCGGCGCGGTAGATGGCGTTGCGCAGCTCGGGCACCTGATCCGGGTTCTCGGCGAACACCTCGAGCTGGGTGACGGCGTCGGGCAGCTTGAAATAGGTCTGCGCCGCCTCCAACGGCATGAAGACGAAGCCGGAATCGTATTCGAACATGCCGATGTTGAAGGTGCCGGCGATGCGGTAGCCGCGCAGGCGCGGCACCGTACCGAAGGCGGTGGCGTTGCCCTTGGGCGAGATCAGCGTGATGGTGTCGCCGATGCCCAGCCCCCAGCTTCTCGGCCAGCCGGTAGCCGATAAAGACGGAATCGCCGCCCCGGAACTCCTCGGGCGAGCCCTGCAAGCCCTTGCGGATGATGTCGCGCGCCAGCAGGTCGTCGGGCCGCACGCCGCGCACGATGGCGCCCGAGGCTCCCGCCGGCGAGGTGGCCATGACCTGCCCTTCGATGGTGGGGATGGCGCGGGTGACGCCGGGCAGCTTGCGGATCGCCTCGGCCAGCGGGTCGAACTCGGTCAGCGCCGGCCCGGCGCCATAGACGCCCATATGCCCGTTGATGCCCAGGATGCGCGACAGCAGCTCCTGGCGGAAACCGTTCATCACCGCCATCACCACGATCAGCGTCGCCACGCCCAGGCCGATGCCCAGCAGCGAAAAGCCAGCGATGACGGAAATGAATCCCTCTTTGCGGCGGGCACGCAGGTAGCGGAACGCCACCATCCTCTCGAAGGCGTCGAACACGGGCTGTATCCTTACGCGGTCAGGCGGGCGAGCGCGGCTTCCACCGACAACTCCGCCTTGTCGCCGGTGTGGCGGTTCTTCAGCTCGACCACGCCGGCCGCCACCCCTTTGGGGCCAGCCACCAACTGCCACGGCAGGCCAATCAGGTCCATGTCGGCGAACTTGACGCCGGCACGCTCGTCACGGTCGTCGTAGAGCACCTCGACGCCCTCCTCCGACAGGGTGCGGTACATGTCCTCGCAGACCTTGTCGCAAGCGGCGTCGCCGCTCTTCAGGTTGACCAGGCCGACCTTGAACGGCGCCACCGTCTCCGGCCATTTGATGCCGCGGTCGTCGTGATAGGCTTCGATGATGGCGCCCATCAGGCGCGACACGCCGATGCCGTAGCAGCCCATCTCGGCCAGCACCGGCTCGCCACCCGGGCCGGCGACCACCGCGTTCATGGCCTTGGAGTACTTGGTGCCCAGATAGAAGATGTGGCCGACCTCGATGCCGCGCGCCTCCTTCAGCCGATCGGCTGGCGGGCAGTTGGGGGCGTTGGGATCGTGCTTCTCGTCGGTGACGGCGTACAGCTTGGACAGGGTCTCCAGGTCGATCTCGTCCTTGGCCGCCAGTTCGTCGTAGGCCACGTCATAGAAGACGCCGGATTCGCCGGTCTCGGCCAGGATGTGGAACTCATGCGACAGGCTGCCGCCGATGGCACCCAGAATCGGCGGCCATGGGCACGGCGGTCAGGCCCATGCGCTTGAAGGTCTTGAGATAGGCATTGAACATCGCCCCGTAAGACCGCTTGGCGCCTTCATAATCGACAGCGAAGGAATAGCAGTCCTTCATCAGGAACTCGCGACCGCGCATGACGCCGAAGCGCGGGCGAACCTCGTCGCGGAACTTCCACTGGATCTGATAGAGCGCCTTGGGAAGTTCGCGGTAGGACTTCACGTTGTCGCGGAAGATCTGGGTGATCAGTTCCTCGTTGGTCGGGCCGTACAGCATCTCGCGCTCATGGCGGTCGGTGATGCGCAACATCTCCTTGCCGTAGGCGTCATAGCGACCGCTTTCCCGCCACAGCTCGGCCGACTGGATGGTCGGCATCAGCAATTCCTGGGCGCCGGCGGCGTCCTGTTCCTCGCGCACGATGCGCTCGATCTTCTTCAGCACGCGCAAGCCCAGGGGCAGCCAGGTGTAGATGCCCGAAGCCGACTGGCGGATCATGCCGGCGCGCAGCATCAGGCGATGCGAGGCGATCTGCGCCTCGGCCGGAGTCTCCTTGAGAGTCGGCAGGAAATAAGTGGACAGGCGCATGGCATCCTCAGGATATGCGAAGGAGATGGAAATGGCCGGACGCCAAGCGTCCCGCAGAATGGAGGCCGACTTTAGGCAAAGCACACAGCGATGACAAGCGGCCGGGCGTCGCCTGCCCCTTGGGGCATGGTCAGCGCACGCCCCGTTTGGCGCAGGCCCGCGCCAGTTCCTCCTGCTCGGGCGAGCCCAGCGGTTGGCCGTTGAAGGTGAAGGTCCCCTTGGCCATGTCGTAGCGCACGGTACCTACCGCCATGGTGGTGTCATCCAAGCCCTTGGCCGAAATGGCCGCCAACTTGGCCTCGGCGGCGGCCTGGTCGGCATCGTGCTGGGCCTGGCGGCCGGGGGCGGCGTCAACGATGGCCTGCTGGGCGGCGGTGGCAGAGGTGTTGGCGGTGATCTCCGCCGCCTTGGCGTCGATCTCGCCCTGCTTGGCGACGACCTGCTTCTCCTTGGCCGGAACCGCCGCCTTGGCTCGCACGTAATCCCGGTCGGACGGCGCCCGCGTTCCCGCGTCCACTTCCGCCTGAAGGGTCGCCAGATTGGTCGCCAGCGTCGCCTTTTCCGCGTCCAGCGCCGCCTTCTGACCGGCCAGGGCCGTGGCCTGGGCGTTCAGAGTGGTGCGCTCTTGGGTCAGCGCCGTAATGCGGGCCTGGGCCGCCGTCTTGCCCGCATGGGTATCGGCCTGCCCCTGCAAGGCGGCCGCCTTCTCGCGCTGGGCCTGATTGCGGGCGCCATAGGCTACCGGGTTGATGGTGATGGGGAATTCCAACACGTCGGGCACCAGGCCGGGAATGGCGTCGGCGCCGCTGCCGGGAACGTCGGCCGGCGCCACCCGCCGTCCCCTGGCATCCACGCCGGACTGGTAAGCCACGTCGGCCGAGGGCGTGTGACGGACCAGCCGCGAGCAATCCAGCTTGGTGATGACGATGCGGATGGGCTGCGACGGTATCTCGGCCGTCTGCGCCCAGGCGGTGCCGGACAGGGCGAAGGCGGCGGCAAACACAGCGGCGACGCGAGTCATCTTGACGGTTCCTTCCGCGCTGGGATCAACCCTGCCATGCGGGGATATTGGCCCAAACGCCCCCTCGCAACAAGGTTATCCACCGTTCACGAAATTTTGAAAAAAAAAGATGGTGACGTGCGTTACGAAATTGCGTAATGTTGTTTCAAGCCCGGTAACGGGAGAGGGGGAGACCCAAAAAGGGCGCCCCGAGCGGCTCAAGTTTAGGGAGGAGTCGCCAGCGGCCGCCAGGCGCGGAGACGCAGGGATGGCAAGATCAGGGCGCTGATCTTGCCATTTTGCATTTCAGGGCTCTGGATTTCCCGCCTTTTCCACTTCCATCCACGCCGGTCCCCGCGCGGCAATACGCGCATGCACCGGACAATCGGTCCGGTGGGCACCCGGCAGGATGCCGATGCTCATCAGGAATTCGTTCACCACCTCACCGCCCATGAACACGAAGGTCCGGCGAAACAGCGCCACCCACTCCTCCTTGCCGCGGGGATGATGGCTTGTGATCCAGGCGGCGAAGGAGCCGTGCTGCCGGCGCAACGCCTGCAGCCGGCGCGCGTTCTCGATGATGGCGTCGATCTTGCGCCGGTTGCGGATGATGCCGGGATCAGCCAGCAGGCGGGCGCGCTCGGCCTCGCCGTAGGCGGCCACCCTGTCCACTTCGAATCCGTCGAAGGCGGCCACCAGCGCCGGCCGCTTCTTCAGTACGATCAGCCAGGACAGCCCGGCCTGGAAGATTTCCAGGGACAGGCGCTCGAACAGGGCGCGCTCGTCGTCACTGGGAAAACCGTATTCGTCGTCATGATAGGGACCGTGGAACGGGTGGCCCGGCGCCACGTCGCAGTACCAGCTCATGGGATCCCCCTCGCCTGCGGCGCAAAGCCTCGCCCACCGATGATGGCGGGCGAGGCGCCAGTTCAGGCCTGCTCCAACTCCACCAGGGTGCCGACGAAGTCCTTGGGATGCAGGAACAGCACCGGCTTGTCGTGGGCGCCGATCTTGGGCTCGCCGTCGCCCAGCACACGGGCGCCCTTGGCCTTCAGCTGGTCGCGGGCAGCGTAGATGTCCTCGACCTCGTAGCAGATGTGGTGGATGCCGCCGGCACCGTTCTTTTCCAGGAAGGCGGCGATGGGAGACTTGTCCCCCAGCGGATGCAGCAGTTCCACCTTGGTGTTGGGCAGTTCGACGAAGACCACGGTCACGCCATGAGCGGGCTGCGGAACTGGGGCGGAAACCTTGGCGCCCAGGGTGTCGCGATAAAGTGCCGTGGCGGCCTCGAGGTCGGGCACGGCGATGGCGACATGGTTTAGCTTTCCGATCATCGGGTCCTCGTCAGGATTGTGTTCGCGCCTTTCTATAACATGGCGACAGTTTTGGGAAAATGCGCAGGCCATATGCGTTTACAGTCTTGCGCCGGCCCAACCTTCGGACTAGGACATTTCTCATCGCCGCCCTGCCCGACCGCCGGAGATTGCCTGTGCAGGACCCCTTGCCCGACGCCAACCATCGCGGGCCACCCGAGGAAGCCATGGTCTTCGGCGGCGAGATGCGCCTGTGGGCCAAACTGGTCAACATCGCCGTCCTGGCCGTTCTGGTGGCGGTGGCGGTCAGCTTCCTGTGGCTGATGAGCTCCCTGCCCCGCATCGAGGGCCGCGTTCCGGTCAAGGGGCTGGAACTGCCGGCGACCATCGCCCGCGACAGCGTCGGTATCCCCCACATCACCGCCCGCTCGGTGCGGGACGCTTATTTCGCCGCCGGCTGGACCCACGCCCAGGACCGCCTGTGGCAGATGGAGACGCAGCGCCGCGTCGGCGCCGGCCGTCTGGCCGAGATCGTCGGCGAGGCCGGGTTGCCCAGCGACCGTTTCATGCGCACCCTGGGGCTGCGTGCCCTGGCCGAGGCGTCGCTGGAGAAACTGGACAAGCCCACACGCGACGCCCTGCAATCCTACGCCGACGGCATCAACGCGTGGCTGCGCGATCATTGGCACCGCCTGCCGCCGGAATTCGTCGTCCTGCGAGCCCGCCCTGAACCGTGGAGCCCGGCCGACTCCCTGGTGATCGGCCGCCTGCTGGCCTTGCAGTTGACCAACGACTGGCAGTCGGAAATCCTCAAGGCCAAGCTGGCCGCACACTTCGACGCGCGCCGCTTGGCGGAGCTGTGGCCGGGCAGCCCGCCGGGAACGCCGGTGACCGTGGCGTCCGGGCTGGCCGACGCGGTGATGGCCGCCGTGCCGGAAACCGCCCGCCCCCATCTGGCATCCAATGTCTGGGCGGTTTCGGGCGAGCGGACCGCAAGCCGCAAGCCGCTGCTGGCCAACGATCCCCATCTCAGTTTCCAGGCCCCGGTGCAGTGGTACCTGATGTCCATGGAGGCACCAGGCCTGTCGCTGACCGGCGCCACCATCCCCGGCATTCCGTTCCATCTGGTCGGCCACAACGGCCGCATCGCCTGGGGCACCACCACCACCCATGCCGACACGGTGGACCTGTTCCTGGAACAGCAGGTGGGCGAGGATTCCTATCAGACACGGCAGGGCAACGAGCGTTTCTCGGTCAGGCAGGAAGTGATCAAGGTCAAAGGCGGCGACGACGTCACCCTGAGCGTGCGCGGCACCCGCCACGGTCCGGTGATCTCGGACCTGATGGCCAAGGACCTTGCCAAGCCGGGCCAGGTGGTGGCGCTGCGCTCCACCGCGCTGGAGGCCGACGATGTGACCGCCCAGGCGTTCCAGCGGCTCAACCGCGCCATCGATTGGCGGGGATTCAGCGCCGCCCTCAAGGATTTCCAGTCGCCGGTGCAGAACTTCGCCTATGCCGATACCGCCGGGACCATCGCTTTCGCCACTGCCGGCCGGGTGCCGCTGCGCAAGGGCGGCAACGGCAGCGTTCCGGCGCGCGGCTGGACCGGGGAAGGCGAATGGACCGGCTGGATTCCGCCGGACAAGCTGCCGCAGACGGTCAATCCCAAATCCGGCCGCATCGTCAACGCCAACAACCGGGTGGTGGGCGAGCGCTACCCCTACTCCATCGCCACCGAGTGGCCCGAGGGCTACCGCGCCCAGCGCATCGGCGAGGTGCTGGATTCCAAGGCGGGACTGACCGTTGCCGACATGGCCGACCTGCAACTGGACCAGTTGTCGCTGGCGGCGCTGGAACTGAAGGAGTTGATGGAGGGCCCGCCCTCCATCGACCCGCAGGCCGCCGAGGCCGCTCGCCGGATTACCGCCTGGGATGGCCAATCCACCGCCGACCGGCCCGAGCCGTTGATCTTCGCCGCCTGGCTGGACCAGTTGTGGCACGACATCCTGGCCGACGACCTGGGCGATGATTTCAAGGCGTTCCGCCGCGTCCGCCCCGAAGTGCTGGCCGGCATCCTGACCAGCCATCGTCACTGGTGCGACGACGAGACCACGCCGGAGGCGGAGTCCTGCGAGCAGATCAGCGCCCGCGCCCTTGAGCGCGCGGTGAAGGCCCTGAGCGAGCGCCACGGCCCCGACATGGCGACGTGGACCTGGGGCAGCGATCACCGCGCTGTGTTCGAGCACCCGCTGCTGCGCCATTTGCCCCTGGTCGGCGGGATATCGGAAGCCTCCATTGCCACCGGCGGCGACGATTTCACCGTCGACCGCGGCACCTATTTGCCGGGCAGCTTCCGCCACATCCATGGGGCGGGGTTGCGCGTGGTCTACGACCTTGCCGATCTATCAAACAGCCGCTTCATCATCGCCACCGGCCAATCGGGCAACCCGCTGTCGCGCCATTACGACGACCTCATGGAAGCCTGGCGCGACAATCGCGGTCTGGCCATCGGCCGACGGCAGGACAATGCGGCGGTCCTGCGCCTGGAGCCTGGTTATTGAGCATCGTACTGGCCGACATCGAAGCCGCCGCCAGCGCCATTGCCGGCGCGGTGAACCGCACGCCGTCCGTCGAGGCCACCGCCCTGGCCGAATGCCTGCCGGTGGCCGGATTGGTGGCGAAGCTGGAAAACCTGCAGATTTCGGGCTCGTTCAAGGCGCGCGGAGCGCTGGTGCGGCTGCTGGCCCTGAGTGAGGACGAGCGCCGCAAGGGTGTCATCGCCATGTCTGCGGGCAATCATGCCCAAGGCGTCGCCCTGCATGCCCGCCGCCTGGGCATTCCGGCCACCATCGTCATGCCGCGGCGCACCCCTTCACCAAGGTGGAGCGCACCCAGGCCCTGGGGGCGGCGGTGGTGCTGGAAGGCGACAACCTGTCGGATGCCGAAGCCCATGCCCGCACCCTTGGGGAGATGGCGGGCCTCACCTTCATCCATCCCTATGACGACCGCCACATCATTGCCGGCCAGGGCACGGTGGCCCTGGAAATGCTGGCCGACTACCCTGATCTGGACACCCTGGTGGTGCCGGTGGGCGGCGGCGGCCTGATCTCGGGCATCGCGCTGGCGGCCAAGGCGTTGTCACCCTCCATCCAGATCATCGGCGTGCAGGCCGCCGCCTACGCCACCATGGTACGGCGGCCGCCGGTCCATTCCTTCCCGCCCACGGCGCTGCAGACCCTGGCCGAGGGCATCGCCGTCAAGCGCCCCGGCGGCCTGACCCGCCCGCTGGTGGATGCGCTGGTGGACGACCTGGTATCGGTGGACGAGGCCGGTATCGAACGGGCGGTGGAGTTGCTGGTGGAACGCCAGAAGCTGGTGGTGGAAGGCGCCGCCGCCGCGCCGCTGGCCGCCCTGCTGGCCGAGCCAGAGCGCTTCCGCGGCCGCAAGGTCGGCATGGTGGTGTCGGGCGGCAACGTGGACAGCCGCCTGCTCGCCTCCATCCTGATGCGGGGGTTGGTGCGGGCCGGACGGCTGGCGCGGCTGCGCATCGAGATTTCCGACGCCCCGGGAACCTTGGCGGCGGTGGCCGAACTGATCGGCGACCACGGCGGCAACATCCTCGAAGTCTACCACCAGCGCCTGTTCCAGGACGTGCCGGTCAAATACGCCGAACTGGACGTGGTGGTGGAAACTACCGACACCGAGCACCTGCGCACATTGGTGGAGGCGTTGGCTGCGGCCGGATATTCCACTCGCCTGCTGGGCTCCAACGCCGCCGGCAGCGAGTAGGAACGACAAGGGCGCCCCAAAGGGCGCCCTTCCCGCGTCCGTTCAGGCTCCGGCAACCGGAGCGGGTGGCCCGTAATCCAGATAGGCGCCCCGGAAATAAATCAGCGGCGAACCGCCTTCCTGATGGGTCAGACGCTCCACCTGGCCCACGAAGATCAGGTGATCGCCGCCCTCGATGGTGTTGACCAGCTTGCATTCCAGCGTGGCGATGCAGCCGCCAAGCAGCGGCACGCCCGACGCGCCCTTTTCCCATTTCACCCCGCTCCACTTGTCCTCGGAGCGATTGGCGAAGCGGATGGACAGGTCGCGTTGGGTTTCGGACAGCACGTTGATGCCGAAATGGCCGAAGGTCTTGAAGGCCTCCAGGCTGGAGGTCTTGCTGCCGAGGCAGAACAGAACCAGCGGCGGATCGAGCGAGAGCGAGGAAAACGCACTCACCGTCACGCCGGCTGGAGTCTGGGTATCGGGATGCACGGTGGTGACCACGGTGACACCCGTGGCAAAGCACCCCAAGGCCTTACGGAAGGAACGCGGGTCAACGGACATGGCATGCTCGGTTATTAACGGAAGGAACATCGATGGAGATTAATAAGGTTCCATCGCCCGGGTCAAATGCCGCCTGCAGAAGCGCACTGTCGCATTAGCAGGAGGGAACTTTTTTTGCGTGGGAGACGCAGTTGACTCGCGACATGGGCGGCGAATTATAGCATTCTCCCACTTGATCTGGTGACCGATCCGGTCCTCGCGGGACCGCAACAGGGGAAGTCAATGTTCGCGATCATCGGCATCCTGACCACCATTGTCTGCGTTATCGGCGGATACGCGGCAGGCGGTGGTCACCTTGCGGTGTTGTTCCAGCCCTTCGAATTCATGATCATCCTTGGTGCCGCCTTCGGCTCGCTGTTCCTCGGCAACCCCAAGGGAATTGTCCTTGGCATCGCCAAGAACTTCGGGATGATCTTCAAGGGCCCGCACCACAAGAAGGACAGCTACATCGAGCTGCTGTCCATGATGTACGCGGTCTTCAAGCTTGCCAAGACCAAGGGCGACCTGGCCTTGGAAAGCCACGTGGAAAAGCCCGACGAAAGCCCGCTGTTCGCCAAGTTCCCCAACTTCAACGCCGACCACCACACCCGCACCTTCCTGTGCGACTACCTGCGCCTGCTGACGCTGGGCACATCCAATGCCCACGAGCTGGAATCCATCATCGACGGCGAGTTGGAAGCCCACCACAAGCACTACCATGAGATGGCCCACGCGGTGAACCTGATGGCCGACGCCATGCCCGCCCTGGGTATCGTCGCCGCGGTGCTGGGCGTGATCCACACCATGGGCTCCATCACCGAGCCGCCGGAAGTGCTGGGCCACCTGATCGGCGCTGCGCTGGTGGGCACCTTCACCGGTGTGCTGGTATCCTACGCCTTCTTTGCGCCCTTCTCGCGGAACATGCAGTTGTGCTTCGATTCGGACCATTACTACTTCCTGGCCATCAAGGCCGGATTGCTGGCCCACATGCAGGGCTACGCACCGCAGGTTTCCATCGAATTCGCCCGCAAGATTCTGCCTGACGCCCTGCGCCCCACCTTCCAGGAACTGGAAGATACGGTCACCAACCTGCCGCCGGATTAATGAAGGGGCTTGGGTAGCGCGCCATGGCCGAAAATCAGCAAATCATCATCAAGCGCGTCAAGAAGGTGGCTGGCGGCCATCATGGCGGCGCCTGGAAAGTGGCCTATGCCGACTTCGTGACCGCCATGATGGCGTTCTTCCTGCTGCTATGGCTGCTGAACGCGGTCACCGAGGAGCAACTGACCGGCATTTCCAACTACTTCGCCCCGTCCATGGCGTCGAAAAGCCAGTCGGGTGCCGGCGGTATCCTAGGCGGCCAGGTCATGGGCGAAGGCCCCATGCAATCGAACACCTCCTCGCCCAGCCTGGTGCAGCACCTGCCGCCCCCTTCCATCGGCCCGGGCGGCGAGGACCTGACCTCCCAGGCAACCGAACCCATGGAGGGCCTAGGCGAGAAGGAATTCAAGGAAGCGCTGGCGGAACGGGAACAGTCCAAGTTCGACAAGGCCAAGGAGGTGCTGGAAGGCGCCATGAAGGGCATCCCCGAACTGAAGCAGTTCCAGGGATCGCTGATGGTGGACAATACCCCCGAGGGCCTGCGCATCCAGATCACCGACCAGGAAGGCCTGGCCATGTTCCCGTCGGGCAGTTCCGCCATGTACGGCCACACCCGGGCGCTGCTGGATCTGGTGGGGCGGGTGGTCAACCAGCTGCCCAACAAGATTTCCATTTCCGGCCACACGGACGCCATCCCCTTCCGCGATCCGTCCGGCTACACCAACTGGGAATTGTCGGCCGACCGCGCCCTGGCCAGCCGCCGGGCCCTGCTGGCGGCCGGTGTGCCCGAGAACCGCGTGGACCGGGTGGTCGGACGCGCCGACACCGACCCGCTGCTCGTGAACGACCCCAAGGGCCCCCGCAACCGCCGCATCAGCATCATTCTCCTGCGCGAGAACGACCTGAGCCCACCGCCGGAACTGCCCGCCTCGCAGACGCCCGCGCTGGAACCCAGAAAGAAGTAGCCGGCAACCCTGGACTCGCGCTCCGACGGTCCTTACGTCCGAGATCGGCAGCAGAGGAACCGCACCATGTCACCGTCCCGCGCCATCGTCATCCCGCCGTCTACCGCCCGCTGGGGGGACGCCTGGGCGCATCCGGAGTATTTCGCGGGCGTCACTCTCAAGCGGGTAATCGCCTATGCCATCGACGTGGTGGTGGTCGGCCTCCTCGCCATCGCCCTGTGGTTCGTGGCCTCCTTCCTAGTGGTCCTGAGTCTGGGCCTGCTGCTGCCGTTGAAGGCGCTCGCCCTCGCCCTGCTGCCGCTGGCCTATCACATCCTGCTGCTGGCTTCGCCCCGCGCCGCCACCGTGGGCATGCGTCTCATGGGCCTGCGGGTCATGAGCCTGGCCCCCGGCGCCGAGGCTTGGGGTGGACGTCCGACCCTTTTCCAGGCAATGATCCAGATTGTGGCGTTCTACGGCTCGGTGGCGCTGACCGGATCGCTGATCCTGCTGGTGGCCCTATTCAATCCAAGACGGAGAACCCTGCATGATTGGCTGGCCGGAACGGTGGTGGTGAACGACCTATCGTTCCGTCAGGACGCCGGATAATGCCGCCCTCCCGATGGTGTGGCCTCTTGGTGTCGGCAAGAGGGGGCCACCATATCAGGGAGGACGGCAGGCGACGGCGCCCAATGCCGCAGCAAACGGGACGCGATGGATCATATCCCTCTTAAACGGCCGCATTTCTTTTTCACCACGGCCCCCCTGCCCTGTCCGTACATAGCCGGGCGGCTGGAGCGCAAGATCGTGACCGAGTTGAACGGTCCCGACGCCGAGGTGCTGCACGAGGCGCTGTCGCGCGCCGGCTTCCGCCGCAGCCACTCCATCGCCTATACCCCCGCCTGCCCAGGGTGCAGCGCCTGCATTCCGGTTCGCATCGTGGCGGACGGATTCACTCCCGACCGCACCATGCGGCGCATCGTGCGCGCCAATCAGGATTTGATCGCGCGGCACGTGCCCGCCCGCGCCACCGCCGAACAATACCGCTTGTTCTCGCGCTACCAGGAATCCCGCCATGCCGGCGGCGACATGGCCCTGATGGGGTTCTACGACTACCGCTCCATGGTCGAGGACAGCCCCATCGACACCTTCCTGGTGGAATACCGCCAGGGTGACGGCACGTTGGTGGCGGCATGCTTGGCCGACCGGATGTCCGACGGTCTTTCTGCGGTATACAGCTTCTATGACCCGGATATGCCGCGCCGCTCGCTTGGCACGTATGTGGTCAACTGGCTGGTCGAGGAAGCGCGCGAGCAACGCCTGCCCTATGTCTATCTGGGGTATTGGATCGCGGAAAGCCGCAAGATGTCTTACAAGTCGCGCTTCTCGCCGCTCGAGGCCTTCGGCCCCAATGGCTGGCACCTGCTGGAAAACGTGTCCGCCGACCAGGACTCCTGCACCGCAGCCAAGGGCTTGCGTTAAGGCAGAATTCCCGACAATTTTCCTTTCCTCCCCACTTGTTCCCTGCTCGGGCTATGTCATATTGGTCCGGGCGAAATAGAATAACTATACCCACCGGGAGGAAGCCCAGTGTCTCAGCTGCTGCGACTCAGCGGCGCGATCGATCGCCTGAATACCGTGGTTGGACGTGCCGTCACTTGGCTGGTGCTGGTGATGACCCTGATCAGCTCGGGAAACGCGGTCATCCGCTATGCCTTCAACGCCAGTTCCAATGCGTGGCTGGAAATCCAATGGTACCTGTTCTCGGCGGTTTTCCTGCTCTGTGCGGGCTATACGCTGCTGAATAACGAACACATCCGCATCGACATCATCGCCGGTCGCTTCAGCCGCCGCACCCAGACCTGGATCGAGGTCATCGGCGGCGTCTTCTTCCTGCTGCCCATGGCGAGCCTGATCCTGTGGCTGTCATGGCCCATCTTCGTGGGCTCGCTGCAAAGCGGCGAGATGTCCAGCGATGCCGGCGGACTGATCCGCTGGCCGGCCAAGCTGCTGATTCCCGTGGGCTTCGCCCTGCTCACCCTGCAGGGCCTGTCGGAGACCATCAAGCGCATCGCCTTTCTGCTGGGAATGACCCCCGATCCCGCCGCCCATGCCGGCGGTTCCCACGGAGGCGGCCATGACTGAGTTCCTGATCGCCAACATGGCGCCGCTGATGTTCGCGGCGCTGGTCATGTTCCTGCTGTTCGGCTATCCGGTGGCCTTCGCGCTGGCCGCCAACGGCCTGATGTTCGGCATCCTGGGCATCGAATTGGGGCTGCTGAGCCCGGCGCTGCTGCAGGCGTTGCCCGAGCGCATTTTCGGCATCATGCGCAACGATACCCTGCTGGCCATTCCGTTCTTCACCTTCATGGGATTGATCCTGGAACGCAGCGGCATGGCCGAGGATCTGCTGGACACCGTCGGCCAGCTGTTCGGTCCCCTGCGCGGCGGCCTCGCCTACGCGGTGATCTTCGTCGGCGCCCTGCTGGCGGCGACCACCGGCGTGGTGGCGGCCTCGGTGATCTCCATGGGCCTGATCTCGCTGCCCATCATGCTGCGCTACGGCTACGACCGCCGCCTTGCCAGCGGCGTCATCGCCGCATCGGGCACCCTGGCGCAGATCATCCCGCCATCCCTGGTGCTGATCGTCATGGCCGACCAGTTGGGCCGCTCGGTGGGGGACATGTACGAGGGCGCCATGATCCCCGGCCTGGTGCTGACCGCCCTTTATGCCGGCTATGTCCTGGTGATATCGCTGCTGCGCCCGGATGCGGCCCCTGCCCTGCCGCCGGAAGCCCGCACCCTGCACGGGCTGGAACTGTTCAAGCGGGTCCTCTTCTCTCTGGTGCCGCCGCTGATCCTGATCTTCCTGGTGCTGGGCACCATCTTCATCGGCATCGCCACCCCCACCGAAGGCGGCGCCATGGGCGCCACCGGGGCGCTGATCCTGGCCCTGCTCAAGCGCAAGCTGTCGGTGGACCTGCTCAGGCAGGCCATGAACACCACGGCCAAGCTGTCCTCCTTCGTGCTGTTCATCCTGATCGGATCGACCGTGTTCGGCTTGGTTTTCCGCGCGGTGAACGGCGACCTGTGGGTGGAACACCTGCTGACCAGCCTGCCCGGCGGCCAGTTGGGCTTCCTGATCGTGGTCAACATCCTGGTCTTCGTCCTGGCCTTCTTCCTCGACTTCTTCGAGTTGGCCTTCATCATCGTGCCCCTGCTGGGGCCGGTGGCGGAAAAGCTGGGCATCGACCTGATCTGGTTCGGCGTGCTGCTGGGCGTCAACATGCAGACCTCGTTCATGCATCCGCCCTTCGGCTTCGCCCTGTTCTACCTGCGCAGCGTCGCCCCCAAGAACGAATACACCGACAAGGTCAACGGCAAGCGCATCAAGGGGATATCCACCGGCGACATCTACTGGGGCGCGGTACCCTTCGTCTGCATCCAGATTATCATGGTGGCCCTGGTCATCATCTTTCCCGGGCTGGTGGGCGAGTCCACCACCAAGGTGCAGAATCTGGACAACATCCAGATGAACATCGAAGTGCCGAACTATGGCGACGAGCAACCGCCGCCCATCCAGCCGCCGGAAGACGCAGATCCGGCCGCCGACCTGCAGAAGCAGCTGGAAGAGCAGCTGAAACAGCAAGGCCGGTAAAGAAAAAGGCCCCGCTTCGGCGGGGCCTTTTGCTTATTTCTTGACCGGATTGGTCAGGACAAACTGGTCGTAGCCGAACTCGGCCACCCGCCACCAGAGCTGGACGTCCTCGCGGAAGCGGGTCCACGGCTCGTAGACGGCGCGGAAGTGGGGATTTTCGGCGGCGATGGCGGCATACATCTCGAAGGCAGCCTTCTGCGCCGCCACCATCACGTCCTTGGGGAACGGGCGCAGCTGCACGCCGGCGGCGATCAGCTTCTTGAGGCCAAGGATGTTCTGGACATCGTACTTGGACTGCATGTTGGCATTGGCTTCGGCGCAGGCCACCTCGAACGCCACCTGGTAGGCCTTGGGCAGCTTGGCCCACTGGTCCAGATTGACGTAGGACGACACCGTCGGCCCGCCCTCCCAGAAGCCCGGGTAATAGTAGTATTTGGCGACACGGTAGAAGGCCAGCTTCTCGTCGTCATAGGGGCCGACCCATTCGGCGGCGTCGATGGTGCCCTTCTCCAGCGCCGGATAGATGTCGCCGCCGGCCAGTTGCTGCGGCACCACGCCCAGGGGCTGGAGCACCTTGCCGGCAATGCCGGCGATGCGCATCTTGAGCCCCTTGAGATCGGCCAGACTCTTGATCTCCTTGCGGAACCAGCCGCCCATCTGGGTTCCGGTATTGCCCGCGGGGAAGTTCAGGACGTTGTAGCCTTTGTAGAACTCGCGCAGCAGTTCGAGGCCGCCGCCATGGGCAAGCCAAGCGTTGTTCTGGCGGCTGTTGAGGCCGAACGGCAGCTGGGCCTCGAAGGCGAAGGTCGGGTCCTTGCCCACGTAGTAATAGCTGACGGTGTGGCCGCACTCGACGGTGCCCTGCTGGACCGCGTCCAGCACCTGCAGTCCGGGCACGATCTCGCCGCCGGCGAAGACGCGGATCTGGAACTTGCCCTCGGTCAGCTCCGATACGCGGCGCGCGATCAGTTCGCCGGCACCGAACAGAGTATCCAGGCTCTTGGGAAAGCTGGACGCCATGCGCCACTTGATCTCGGGAGCGCTCTGCGCCAGGGCGGGAGCGGCAACGGTGCTGGCGGCGGCGCCCACGGCAGCAGCCTTCAAGAACGAACGTCTCTCCATCGTTTCCTCCAGGATATTTTCTTACGCCGAGCTTTTCGCGCCCGGTCATACCAATCCTGGCATGAAGATGGGGATCGACCTACAGGGAAACCAGTACCCCAGACGCAGGTTATGTTCTCAGATGAACTTATTGGACCGGGGGAAACCTGTCGGCGGCAAGCGTCCGACCGAGGCACGTTTGCCGATCCACGGCGTCAGGTCTGTCTCGGTCCTGGTGCGCTCGCCCATTTTCCACGACAAGCCTTCGGCCAGCGGGAATATCTTGATGTCGGCGGCACCGCCATCGCGGTATTTCTGCAACATCACGCCACGGCCGCGGGTCATGACTGGGATTTCTTCGGTCATGAACACCAACAGCTTGCGATTGTCGCCGATGATGGCCACGGCGTCGCCCTCGGCCGGCAGGCAAAAGGCCGCCTTCTCGCCATCGCCCAGGTTCAGCACCATCTTGCCGGCCTTGGTCTGGGCCACCACCTCGTTTTCCTCCACCAGGAAGCCGCGGCCGCCATCCGAGGCCACCAGCAGCTTGCGCCCCGGCTTGTGGGCAAAGACGTGGGCGATGTCGGCCTCGTTGGCGAGGTCGATCATCAGGCGCAACGGCTCGCCGAAGCCACGCCCCGACGGCAGCTTATCGCCGCCCAGGGTGTAGAAGCGGCCATCGGTGGCGAAGAACAGGATTTTGTCGGTGGTCTCGGTCTTGAGGGCGAATTTCAGCTGGTCGCCTTCCTTGAACTTGACGGCGTCCAACTGGTCGGTGTGCCCCTTCATGGCGCGGATCCAGCCCTTCTCCGACAGGATCACGGTAATGGGTTCGCGCTCGATGAAGGCCTCGATGGGCACCACCACCGCCGAGGGAGCATCGCCCAACACGGTGCGGCGATCGCCCACCAGGGTGCCGGGACCGAATTTCTTGCGGATGTCGGCGACCTGGGCGGCGATGGTCCGCCAGCGCCGGCCGGTATCGGCCAGCAGGCCTTCCAGATCGGCCTTTTCCTTGGACAGCGCCCCGTGCTCGGTGCGGATCTCCAACTCCTGCAGCTTGTTCAGGCTGCGCAGGCGCATGTTGAGGATGGCTTCCGCCTGCACCTCGGAGAGCGCAAAGGTCCGGATCAGTTCGGCCTTGGGTTCGTCGGCGGTGCGGATGATGTGGATGACCTGATCGAGGTCGGCATAGACCTTGAGGAAGCCCTCCAGCACCTCCAGCCGCTTGGCGATCTTGTCCAGCCGATGGCGGGTACGCCGCTCCAGCACCTCCATGCGGTGGTCGAGGAAGGCGCGCAGCACTTCCTTCAGGTTCATGACGCGCGGGACGGCATCCTTGTCCAGCACGTTCATGTTCAACCCGATGCGCACCTCCAGGTCGGTCTGGCGGAACAACTGCTCCATCAGCAGGCTCGGCCTCGATGGTGCGGTTGCGCGGTTCCAGCACGATGCGCACGTCCTCGGCGGATTCATCGCGGATATCGGCCAGCAGCGGCAGTTTCTTCTCGGTCAGCAGTTCGGCGATCTTCTCGATCACCTTGGACTTCTGCACCTGATAGGGAATCTCGGTGACGATGACCTGGTAAAGGCCGTGGGACAGCTTCTCCACCTCCCACTTGGCGCGCAGGCGGAACGAACCCCGCCCGGTGCGGTAGGCCTCGGCCACCGCCTCGCGGGTTTCCACCAGTGTCCCGCCAGTGGGAAAGTCGGGGCCGGGCATCAGCGCGATCAGCGCGTCCACCGAACACTCGGGTTCCTTGATCAGCAGGCCCAGGGCATCGCAGATCTCGCCCACATTATGGGGCGGGATGCTGGTGGCCATGCCCACGGCGATGCCGGTAGCGCCATTGGCGAGCAGATTGGGAAAGGCCGCCGGCATGACCACCGGCTCGGCCTCGGTACCGTCATAGGTGGGCCGGAAGTCCACCGCGTCCTCGTCGAGGCCCTCCATCAGGGCGGCGGCGATGGCGGTCAGCTTGGCCTCGGTGTATCGCATGGCGGCGGCGTTGTCGCCGTCGATATTGCCGAAATTGCCCTGCCCCTCCACCAGCGGATAGCGCACGGCGAAGTCCTGGGCCAAGCGCACCATGGCGTCGTAGACCGCCACGTCGCCATGGGGGTGGTACTTACCGATGACGTCGCCGACCACGCGGGCGCACTTCTTGAAACCGCCCTCGGGGTCCAGTTTCAGCTGGCGCATGGCGAACAGCAGGCGGCGATGCACCGGCTTCAGGCCGTCGCGCACATCGGGCAGCGACCGCGACACGATGGTGGACATGGCATAGGCGAGATAGCGCTCGCCCAAGGCCTCGGTCAGCGACGTCTCGCGGATTTCCCCCGCGGCGGCAGGTTCGGTCATGGAATTCCTCAGGTGTCGGCCGGACTCCGGCCCTTCTCAACATATCGTATTTTCAGGGGCGGAAACGGTCAACCAGTCGTGAACGCGCCGCCGGCATGACAAGGTGGTGCGGCACCAGCACATGATGGTCGAGAAAGAAGCCCGACAGTTTCAGCCCCTCGAACACCGCCGCCCGGTCGCCCTCGCCCCCCTTCACCAGGAAAGGCGGCAGAACCAGCAGCTTGTCGCGATAAGGCTCGCCCGCCGACAGCGACACGGCGCGGCCGCTCTTGGGACTGACAAAGGCCAAGCCGTCATTGGCGCCGGTGGCGGCGCATTGGGTGAGGTCCAGCCCGTAGCCCAGGTCGCGCAACAGCGCCAATTCCCAATGAACGTAGACACTCGGCCAGGATTCGCTGCCCAAAGCGTCCAGCAGGGCCACCAGGGCGGCATGGGCGGCGGCATGGGGAACCCGCTCGGGCAAGACCACCTCGCACAGGGCGCAGGCCGAGGCCAGGGCGGCCAGCGGACCGGGATCGTCGAACAGGTCGGCGGCGTGCGCCTGCACCAGTTCCAGCCGGTAGCTGCCCAATTGTTCAGCCAGCCGCGACCGCCACCACGCCCGCACCCTGTTGCCCGGCTGCAGCACGCCGCGCTTGGCCTTGCCGGCACCGCCATGCACCAAGCCCGGATGGCGGCCATGCTCGCGGGTCAGCACGCTGGCGACAACACCGCTTTCGCCCAGGCGGCGGACGGCCAGGACGACGCCCTCGTCCGCCCATTCCATCACCACAGGTCCCAGACGGTGAGCACGACGCCCATCACGGCGGCGACCATGCCGGTGGCGGCGATGCCGGCGGACCAACGTTGGATGGGGGGCGGCCTCTCGAAGGCCTCTTCGCTCCAGGCGCCCTTGCGCAGGCGATACTGAAGGACCGCCACCAGCAGGATGGTGCCGAGCCAGAGCAGGATCAGGCCGAGGGCGCGGGCGCTCATGGCCTAGACGTCGAAGTCCAGGCCCATTTCGCTGTAATGGGCGCGGCGCTCCTGCCAGTCCTCCTTGACCTTGACGTGCAGGAACAGATGGACGCGGCGCTCCAGCAGGGCTTCCAGTTCCTCGCGGGCGGCGGCACCGATGGCCTTGATCTGATGGCCGCCCTTGCCGACGACGATGGCTTTCTGGCTTTCCCGCTGAATGTAAATGGTCTGGTCGATGCGGGCTGAACCATCCTCCCGCTCCTCCCACTGCTCGGTTTCCACCGTCAGCGCGTAGGGCAGTTCCTCGTGCAGCTTGAGGAACGCCTTCTCGCGGGTGATCTCGGCTGCCAGCATGCGCTGCGGCAGGTCCGAGACCTCGTCCTCGGGGAACATCCACGGGCCCTGGGGGACACGCTCGGTGAACAGGGTGCTCAGCGGTTCCAGCCCGTCGCCCTTCAGCGCCGAGATCATGAACACGTCGGTAAACAGGCCCTCGGCATGCAGCTGGGCGGCCAGGGCCAGCAGCTTCTCCTTCTTCACCGCGTCGACCTTGTTGAGAACCAGCACCGCTTGGCGCTTGGCCTCCTTCAGCTTGTCGACGATGGCGCGGGTGTCGTCATCGCAGCCACGGCTGGCGTCCACCAGCAGGCAGACGAGATCGGCATCGGCGGCGCCGTTCCAGGCGGCGGCCACCATGGCGCGGTCCAGGCGGCGGCGCGGCTGGAAGATGCCGGGCGTATCCACCAGAATGACCTGCGCCGGCCCGGCCATCAGGATGCCGAGCACGCGGAACCGCGTAGTCTGCACCTTGGGCGAAACGATGGAGACCTTGGTTCCCACCAGCGCGTTGACCAGCGTGGACTTGCCGGCGTTGGGCGCGCCGACGATGGCCACATAGCCGCATCGCCTCTCGTTCTCGGGGACCTCGGTCATTTCGTCACGTTCTCCAGCATGGCGGTGGCGGCAGCCTGTTCAGCCACGCGCTTGGAATTGCCCCGGGCGGTCACCGTCTCCACCCCCTCGACATCCACCGACACCATGAAGGTGGGGTCATGGGGTGGGCCTTCCATGCCGACGGTGGTGTAGACCGGCAATTTCTTGCCACGGCCCTGGGCCCATTCCTGCAAGGCGGTCTTGGCGTCCTTGGGCGGTGCCGCCGCCTCGTCCATCAGCGGCGTCCACATAGAGCGCACGAAGACCTGGGCGGTGTCGAAACCGGCATCGGCGTACAGGGCCCCGATCACCGCCTCGCAGGCGTCGGCCAGCAGGCCGGGATTGGCCCGCCCGCCGGCGTCCTCCTCGCCGCGCGACAGCACCAGATGGCCGGGCAGTCCGATGGCCTGGGCCACGCGGGCCAGCGCCTCGCGGCGCACCAGGGCGGCATGGCGCCGGGCCAGCGCGCCCTCGGGCTCGGTGGGAAAACGATGGAACAGCATGTCCGCCACCACCAGGCCCAGCACGCGGTCGCCCAGGAATTCCAGGCGCTCATAGGGCGTGGCCTTGCGCGGGGCGCGGCCCTGCACCACCGAGGGGTGGGTCAGGGCCTGGGTCAGCAGGCCGGGATCAGCGAAACGATGCCCCAGCCGCTGGGCGAGGTCTTGCAGCCGGGCGGCCATGGATCAGTCGACCCCCGAAAACAGCCGCGAGAAGCGGATGGCCCACGGCCACCGCCATACCTCCCACAAGGCGGCGGAACCGTCGGCCGAGAAGAACAGCACTTCGGCGCGGCCCACCAAATTGGCGGCCGGAACGTAGCCGACCTCGTCGAGGAACCGGGAATCGGCGGAATTGTCGCGGTTGTCGCCCATCATGAAGTAATGGCCGGCGGGCACCAGATATTCCGGCGTGTTGTCGGCGATGCCGTTGTCGCCCGCATATTCGATGATGCGATGCTGACGTCCGCCGGGCAGCGTCTCGATGTACTGGGCGGCGCGCATGTAATTGCCCTCGCGCGTCATCTCGACGAAATCGTCGATGCGCTCGCGCTTCACCGGCTGGCCATTGATGTGCAGGATGCCGCCCACTACCTGGATACGGTCGCCGGGCAGGCCGATGACCCGCTTGATGTAGTCGATCTTGTTCTCTGGCGGCTTCTTGAACACCACCACGTCGCCGCGTTCGGGCATCCGCTCCAGGATGCGCCCACCGTTGGGGCCAATGCTGAACGGCATGGAGTAGCGGGAGTAACCGTAGGCGTATTTGGACACGAACAGGTAGTCGCCGATCAGCAGGGTCGGGATCATGGATCCCGAGGGGATGTTGAACGGCTCGAACGCCACGGTCCGCACCATGCCAGCGATCAGCATGGCGTACAGAACCGTCTTGATGGTTTCCCAAGCGCCGCCGGGCTTCCCTTTGGACATGAAAATCGCCGCCTAACCTATTGATTCAGTAAAGGTGTATCAAACCGCATCGGCGGCCGAACCGCGCGAGCAAACCAGCCCGCAAGGCCGCTGTCAAGCTAGACCTCGGGGACGCCTGGCGCTTACTTCCTCGCCTCGTCCATCAACGCCCGCATATGGCGGATCGAGGCTTCGAAGCCGACGAAGATGGCCTCGCCCACCAGGAAGTGGCCGATATTCAACTCAGCCATGGTAGGGATGGCGGCGATGGGCTTGACGGTATCGTAGCTCAGGCCGTGGCCGGCATGGCATTCCAGGCCGATGGCGGCGGCATGGGCGGCGGCGGCGGCGATGCGGGCCAACTCGGCGTCGCGGGCCTCGCCCTCGTGCTCGCAATAGGCGCCGGTATGCAACTCCACCACCGGCGCGCCGATGGCCTTGGCGGCGTCCAGTTGGCGGGGATCGGGTTCGATGAACATGGAAACGCGGATGCCCGCCCCCACCATGCGCCCGACCATGGGCTTCAGCTTCTCCTGCTGCCCGGCCACGTCCAAACCACCCTCGGTGGTGCGCTCCTCGCGCTTCTCGGGAACGATGCAGGCGGCATGCGGGCGATGGCGCAGAGCGATAGCCAGCATTTCCTCGGTGGCGGCCATTTCCAGGTTCAACGGCAACTGGATCTCATTGGCCAGCCGGGCGATGTCGCTGTCGGAAATGTGGCGCCGGTCCTCGCGCAGATGGGCGGTGATGCCGTCGGCGCCGGCGGCGGCGGCCAGGTGGGCGGCGCGCACCGGGTCGGGATGACGGCCGCCGCGGGCATTTCGAATGGTGGCGACATGGTCGATGTTGACGCCAAGACGCAGGGGGCGCGCGATCATGGTCCTATGGCTCCAGGGGATCAGTTGCGGGCGCGCTCAACCGAATTAATGGCCGGAGTGGCGCGCAATGCGGCGATGACGTTGGTCAGATGCTTCACATCCCGCACTTCGATGTCGATGATCATCTCGAAGAACTCGGTGGTGCGGTTGGTAATCTTCAGGTTGATGATGTTGCCCATGTTCTTGGCGATCACGGTGGTCACCGCGCCCAGGGCGCCGGGTTCGTTGTTCACTACCAGATCGATGCGCCCCACATGGGCATTGCCGTCGCCGGCCTCCCACGAGATGTCCAGCCAGCGCTCGGGCGTGTCCACGTATTGCTCCAGGTTGTCGCAATCGATGGTGTGGACGGTGACGCCCTTGCCGGTGGTGACGATGCCGACGATGCGGTCGCCCGGCAGCGGATGGCAGCAGCCGGCGAAATGCACCGCCATGCCGGGGATCAGCCCCTTGATGGGGACGGCGTTGGCCCTGTCCTTGGCGCTGGTGGGCGCCTTGGCCTTGGCCAGCGGCACGACGTTGTCCGGCCGCGGCGTCCCGGATTTCAACTCGGGATAGACGGTGGCGACCACCTCGCGGCCGGTCAGCGTCCCCTCGCCCACCATGGCGACGAGATCGTCGACGGTGGGCGCCTTGAAGATCTTGAGGACCCCCTCCACCGCCTTTTCGGTGAACTCGTAGCCCTCCTGCCGGAACGCCCGCACCAGGATGGCGCGGCCCAGGTCCACGTACTGGGCGCGCTGCTGGGTCCGGATGAAACGGCGGATGCGGGCACGTGCCTTGCCGGTGACGACGAAGCGTTCCCAGGTGGGATTGGGCGTCTGCGCCTTGGAGGTGATGATCTCCACCTGGTCGCCGTTCTGCAGGCGCGAGCGCAGCGGCATGATGCGACCGTTGATCTTGGCGCCGACGCAAGTATCGCCCACGTCCGAGTGGACGGCGTAGGCGAAGTCCACCGGAGTCGCCCCCGACGGCAGGGCGATCAGATCGCCCTTGGGGGTGAAGCAGAACACCTGATCCTGGAACATCTCCAGCTTGGTGTGTTCCAGGAATTCGTCGGGGTTGGAGGCGTGCTCCAGGATATCCAGCAGTTCGCGCAGCCAGCGGTACTGCCGGCCGTCGGTCATCCTGGCGCTGCCGCCGGCCTTGTACTTCCAGTGGGCCGCCACGCCCAGGCTCGGACACTTCGTGCATCTCGTTGGTGCAAATCTGCACCTCGATACGGTGACGCTCGGGGCCGAACACGCCGGTGTGCAGCGAACGGTAGCCGTTGGGCTTGGGCGTCGAGATGTAGTCCTTGAAGCGGTTGGGCACCATCGGATACTTGGAATGGATCACGCCCAGGGCGCGATAGCAGTCCTCGATAGTGGGCACCGCCACGCGGAAGGCCATGATGTCGGACAACTGCTCGAAGCCGACATTCTTGCGCTGCATCTTCAGCCAGATGGAATAAGGCGTCTTCTCGCGCCCTGACACCGTGGCCTTGACCCCGGCCTCCTCCAGCGTCTTGCGCAGTTCCTCCAGGATGCGGCCGATGAGGTCGCCGCCCTGCTCGCGCAGAAAGTTCAGGCGCGCGATGATGGAGGCGCGGGCGTCGCCGTGCAGTTCGGCGAAGGCCAGGTCCTCCAGTTCCATCTTGATCTCCTGCATGCCGATGCGTTCGGCCAGCGGAGCGTAAATTTCCATGGTCTCCAGCGCGATGCGGCGGCGCTTGTCGGGCTTGGAGATGTAGTGCAGCGTGCGCATGTTGTGCACGCGATCGGCCAGCTTGACCAGCAGGACGCGGATGTCCTCGCTCATGGCCAGCACCAGCTTGCGCAGGTTTTCCGCCTGCTTGGCATGGTCCGACTGCAGCTCGATGCGTGACAGCTTGGTCACACCGTCCACCAGGCGCCCGATCTCGGGCCCGAACAGCTTGTCGATATCCTCCAGCGTGGCTGGAGTGTCCTCGATGGTGTCGTGCAGCAGCGCGGTGATGATGGAGGCGGAATCCAGCCGGTACTTGGTCAGGATGCCGGCCACTTCGATGGGATGCGAGAAGTACGGGTCGCCCGAGGCGCGCTTTTGCGAACCGTGCATCTTCATGGCGAAGACGTAGGCGCGATTGATCGCATCCTCGTCCGCATTGGGATCGTAGGACTTGACCCGCTCCACCAGTTCGAATTGGCGCATCATGGAATCATCTTCCTTCCCGGCGCGCCGCTTCCGGGCAGGATCGGGGGCGGCGCAAGGCGGACGCTTTCGCCACGACCGCCCCCAAAGGGATTACTCGTCGATGTCGGGGACGTCGCCACCGGCATCGAAATCAACGCCTTCGTCGGAGACGGTCAGGCCGTCCTCGATGGCCTCGTCCTCCGAGGCGATGTTCTCGAACACCATCTCGCGGTCGGGCATGAAGGACTCCATTTCGTCCTCCTCCGGCTCGTCGACCTCGACATGCTTCTGCAGGCCCGACACCAGCGAATTGCGCAGGCCATCCAGTTGAACGGTGTCGTCGGCGATTTCGCGCAACGCCACCACCGGATTCTTGTCGTTGTCGCGCTCGACGGTCAGCTTGGAACCGGACGAGATGTCACGAGCCCGCTGGGCGGCTACCAGGACCAGCTCAAAGCGGTTCGGAACCTTAACTACGCAATCTTCTACCGTAACGCGCGCCATAGAACGTCCTTTGATGAGTGCGTCCGAGGGAAAGAGTCCAGCTTATATATTGGCGCCGGCCGGGAAAGCAAGCGTTCCGCGCCCGCCGCCCCGCGTTGCCTCTTGCGGCGAATGGAGGGCGCGCCTACGTTAACGCCATTGCCGAATGCGGGCAGACCCCGCAGAAAACCGCATATTCTTTTAGTCGAGAGCAGCCATGCATTTTTACGACGCAGAGCGAATCGGCCTGTTCATTGACGGTTCCAACCTTTACGCCGCCGCCCGCGCCCTGGGTTTCGACATCGACTACAAGCGTTTGTTGAATCTATTCGCCGCCAAGGGCCGCCTCATCCGCGCCTTCTACTATACCGCCCTGATCGAGGATCAGGAATATTCGCCCATCCGGCCGCTGGTGGACTGGCTGGACTACAACGGCTACACCATGGTCACCAAGCCGACCAAGGAGTTCACCGATGCCATGGGTCGGCGCAAGATCAAAGGCAACATGGATATCGAGTTGGCCATCGACGTGATGGAGATGGCCCAGCACCTGGATCATGTGGTGCTGTTCTCGGGAGACGGCGACTTCCGCCGCCTGGTGGAGGCGGTCCAACGCAAGGGCGTGCGGGTGACCGTGGTTTCCACCGTGCGCTCGCAGCCGCCCATGGTGGCCGACGAGTTGCGCCGCCAGGCTGACACCTTCCTGGAACTGCTGGACCTGGAACCGCAGATCGCCCGCACCCAGTATCGCGATGACCGCCCCGCCGGCTATGGGCCGGGCGGCGACCCGCATCCCGAGGAAGAAGACGACCTGTCGTGACGGCCGTGTCCTCTCCGCCCCCGCCGGTGATGCCGGCGGCGGACTGCCCCCTCTGCCCCCGTCTGGTGGAATTACGCCATAGCAATCGCGCCGCGTGGCCCGACTGGCACAACGCCCCGGTGCCGTCCTTCGGCGGGCTGGATGCTCGCTACCTGTTCGTCGGCTTGGCCCCCGGCCTGCGCGGCGCCAACCGCACTGGCCGGCCGTTCACCGGCGACTACGCCGGCGACCTGCTCTATTCCACCCTTGCGACATTCGGCTTGGCACGCGGCACCTATGGCGCCAGCCCGGATGACGGCTTCACCCTGGTGGGCGCGCGGGTGACCAACGCAGTGCGCTGCGTGCCACCCGACAACAAGCCTCTGCCCGCCGAATTCGCCGCCTGCCGGCCCTTTCTGCTGGCGGAGATGGCGGCCATGCCCAATCTGCGCGGACTGTTCGCCATCGGCCGCGACGCCCACAATGCCGTGTTGTCGGTGCTTGGCCTACGCAAGGTGGCCTACCCGTTCTCCCATGGCGCCGTGCACCATCTGCCGGATGGCCTGCTGCTGGCCGACAGCTATCACTGCTCGCGTTACAACACCAATACCGGCCGGCTGACCGAGGCCATGTTCCACCAAGCCTTGCGCAATCTGTTGGAGGCTAATCCTAGGCCATAGGCCGATGGTGGTGGGGTTAACCGATTTTTGACGGCACGATGACAGAGTAACGGTGAAAACAAGCGCGCTCGAACGCGCAAAGGAGGCGCCGTGGACATCAGCCGTATCGAGTGGAGCGACGAGTTCAAGCTCGGGCTTCCCGCCATCGACGCCGAGCACAAGGACCTGCTCGAGGCCTGCAACCAGTTCATCGAGGCGGCCCGGGCGAATGCCCCCATCGGCACGCTGGCCGGCATCCTGGAAAACATGATCCTGCGCACCCGCGCCCATTTCGTGGCCGAGGAGCGCATGCTGGACCGGCACGATTACCCCGGCCTGCTGGCCCACAAGGCGGAGCACGACCGCCTGCTGGCCCAGGCGGAGACGTTGAAGGCTCGCTACCAGGATGTCAGCCAGGAGGACGAACTGCGCAACCTGACCGGCGAAACCGCCACCTTCTTGCAGACTTGGCTGTTGGACCATATCCGTACCAACGACCGCCCCTATCGTCCCTACCTGATGAATCTGGCCTGAACCGCCGCCGGCCCCCATATAAGTTCCTGGACCCTAGAGCGCGATGGCGCCAGCGTGGCGCGGTACTGCGCCACGCTGGCGCCTGAATCGCTTTCTAACTTCTTGATAAGAACCAGGAGGACGAGGTGGAGCTTGCCGCGCGTGGAACCAAACGCCGCTGTCCGAGCTGCGGCGCGGCCTATTACGACCTGAATCACGACCCCATCACCTGCCCGAAATGCCAGGCCTTGTTCGTGGAAACTCACAAGCTGCCGGTACGGGCCTCGCGCATGCGCCAGGACGTGCCGGCGCCCCTGCCCGCCGAGGATGAGCCGGTAGCGTTCGCAGAAGACGAGGTGCTGAGTGGCGACGACGAGGACGAGGACGATGAAACGCTAATAGACGAAGACGGCGACGAGGACCGGGATTAGGCATCCACAGCGCGGTCGCCCTAGGCATCGACGAACTCAAAGTTGTTCTTGCCCCGCTTCTTCACATTGTACATGGCCTCGTCTGCCAATTTCATCAGTTCGGCGCCGTCGGCCGAATGATCGGGGAAGACGGCGATGCCGATGGAGCCATGAACCTCGGCCACGCCGCCTTCCAGATCGAAGGGTTCGGACAGCCGGTCGAGGATCTTGGCAGCCACCATGGCCACGTCCTCGCGATTGCGGATCCCCCACAGGATACAGGTGAACTCGTCACCGGCCAAGCGGGCCACTGTGTCCGATGCCCGCATGCATTCGATCAGCCGGGCGGCGGCCTGCTGCAGCAGGATGTCGCCGGCGGCGTGCCCCAACGTATCGTTGACCTTCTTGAAGCCATCCAGGTCGAGGAACATCAGGGCGAACTGCTTTCCCTCGCGCCGGCTCTGCCGCACCGCCTGATTGAGGCGGTCAAGGAACAGCGAGCGGTTGGGCAATCCGGTCAGGGCATCGTAATTGGCCTGGCGCCACACCCGCTCCTCGTCCTCCTTGCGGTGGGTAATATCCGAGAAGATGGCGATGTGATGCGTAGCCACCCCGGCATCGTCCTTGATGGCGGCGATGCTCAGCCACTCGGCATAAAACTCGCCCGATTTGCGCCGATTCCAGATTTCTCCGCGCCAACGGCCGGTCCGGCGGATTTCCTCCCACATGGCGCGGTAGAAATCGGCGTCGTGACGGCCCGACTGCAGCATGCTCGGATTGGCGCCCAGCACGTCCTCGGGCAGATACTCGGTGATGGCGGTGAAGGCCGGGTTGACGTATTCGATCTGATTGCGTGAATTGGTGATCACCACCGCCTCGGAAGCGCTCTCCACCACCTTGGCGGTCAGCTTCAGGCTGGCCTCGGCCGCCTTCATGGCGGAAATGTCGTAGACCCAGGCCAGATTGACGACATCGTTCTCCATGCGGGTGGTGCGCAGCGTCAGCAAACTCCAGAACGGCGTGCCGTCGCGGCGGCGGAACTCCACCTCCTGATCATCGATATGGCCTTGCGCCTTCAGCCGCTCGATGATGCGCCGCCGCTGGGCGTCATCGACGAAATGATTGCGGGCGGGCTTGCCCACCACGTCGTCCTGGCGGGCGCCGATGATCTCGCAAAAGCGGGTGTTGGCGAAAACCACGCGGCCGTCGGAGCGGCGCGACACCGACACGCCGACCGGGCTTTCCTCCAGGATCTTCCACAGTCGTTCCTCAGATTCCCGCAAACCCCGTTCGGCGCGGGTGCGTTCCTCGATATCGGCGCGGATGCGCGCCACCATGGGCTGGAAGACACCGGCGGCCGATACCACCAGCAAGGCCAGGATGACCACCAGCGCGGCGCCGTGCAGCGCCGACAACCGCACCAGCCTCTCCTCGTTCTCGCGCAGATAGACCCCCGTCAGGCGGTCGAGCGCTTCGGGCAACGGCCCGGCGGCGGCGGCAATGACGGCGGCCAGATCGGAGTCGTTGGCGGGCACCGTTCCGGGAAGGCGCTGTGCCATGGCACGGGCATGGGCGGCGAATTCGCGCATCTGCGTGTCCACCTGGCCGTCTGGTCCGAAATACAGCGCCTGCAATTCCCTGGACGGCGGGCGGGGAGAGCGCAGCTCCGGCAGCCCGGACAGCAGCCCCACATGCGAGGATTCCAGCAGATTAAGGGTATCGACGAAGGCCCGGCTGCCTTCGATGCGCTCCGCCCCATTGGGCAGCAGTGCCAAGCGCTGCCCGAGGAAGGCGACGCGTTCGGCCAGGGCACGCTGGCGGCCGGCGATGTTGACCAACGCCGTCCCGCTTTCCGCGTCCATCAGTACGCGGGCCAGTCCAAGGAATGAAGCGATCGCCAAGCCACCCAGCACAGCCAGGACGGCCACGTACCGAATGGTCAGTTCCCTGGTGATCTTCTCACCGAAATCCGCCATAGCCCTCCCCAAAGGAAGCGTCCGCTGGTTGCGGCTTCTATCCTTTGGTTTAACATGCCGCCCCGTTTATGGCGACCGCGCAAATGTGAAAGGGGGCTTGCGCCCCCTTCCCTTGTCTCCGGTTGTCCCGCGATCAGGCGCCGGACAGGCGCTGCAGGGCCTCTTGCAGCTTTTCCTTGGCTGCGGACCATTCGGCGCGGCGCTCGCGGTTCTCCTCCACCACTTCCGGCGCCGCCTTGGCGACGAAATCGGGATTGGCGAACTTCTTATCCACCTTGGCGATCTCGCCCTCGACGCGGGCGATTTCCTTTTCCAGGCGCGCCCGCTCCTTGTCGATTTCGATGACGCCGGCCAGCGGCATCACCAGAGTGGCCTCGTCCACCACCATCTGGGCGGCGCCGTGCGAGAAGGCCTGGGCCACCCGCTCACCCCCCGCATGGGGCTCCAGCGCAGCCAGGCGCGCCAGGCGCACGATCAGGTCGGCATGGGTCTTGGCCCAGGCCTGCTTGCCCTCGGCCAGGCCGGACATCAGCAGGTCAACCTGGGCACCGGCAGGCACATTCATCTCGGAGCGCACGCCGCGCACAATGGAAATGACGCGCACCACCCAATCCATCTCGTCCTCGGCGGCGGCATCGTGCAGCCCCTCGAACTTGGGCCAGGCGCGCAGCATCAACTGGTCCGAACGGCCGCCCATCTGTGCCCACAATTCCTCGGTGATGAAGGGCATGAACGGGTGCAGCACGTGCAGGATCATGTCCAGCACCCAGGCGGCGGTGGCGCGGGTCTCGGCCTTGGCAGCCTCGTCGCCGCCCGAGAAGATGGGCTTGGCGAATTCCAGGTACCAGTCGCAGAAGGTGCCCCAGACGAACTGGTAGGCGCCGCTCGCGGCGGCGTCGAAGCGATAGCCCTCCAGCGCGGCAGCCACCTTGTCGGCCACTTCGGCGGTCTTGCCGACGATCCAGCGGTTGACGGTTTCCTTCACCGCCTCGGGGTCGAAACCGGCCACCGGCGCGCATTCGTTCATCTGGCAGAAGCGCGCGGCGTTCCACAGCTTGGTGGCGAAGTTGCGGTAGCCTTCCACCCGGCTCTCGGCCAGCTTGATGTCGCGGCCCTGGGCGGCCAGCGCCGCCAGGGTGAAGCGCACGGCGTCGGTGCCGTACTTGTCCATCAGCACCAGCGGATCGATGACGTTGCCCTTGGACTTGGACATCTTCTGGCCCTTCTCGTCGCGGACCAGGGCATGGATGTAGATGTCCTTGAACGGCACGTCGCCCATGAAATGGATGCCCATCATCATCATGCGGGCAACCCAGAAGAAGATGATGTCGAAGCCGGTGACCAGCACGTCGGTGGAATAGTAGCGCGCCAGTTCGGGTGTCTTCGCCGGCCAGCCCAGGGTCGAGAACGGCCACAGCGCCGAGGAGAACCAGGTGTCGAGCACGTCGGTGTCGCGGGTCAGGTCCACCGCCTTGCCGTAATGGGCGGCCGCGGCGGCCGCGGCCGCGACCTCGTCCATCTCGACGAAGACATGGCCGTCGGGGCCGTACCATGCCGGCACCTGATGGCCCCACCAGATCTGGCGCGAAACGCACCACGGCTGGATATTGCGCATCCACTCGTAATAGGTGTTTTCCCAGTGCTTGGGATGGAACTGCGTCTTGCCGGTCTCCACCGCCTCCAGGGCCGGCTTGGCCAAAGTGAGCGCATCCACGTACCACTGGTCGGTCAGCCAGGGCTCGATGACCACGCCGGAGCGGTCGCCATAGGGCACCATGTGCACGTGGTTCTCGATCTTGTCGAGCAGGCCCAGCTCCTCGATAACGGCAACGACCTTCTTGCGCGCCTCGTAGCGGTCCAGGCCGGCATATTCGGCCGGCACGTCGCCGGTGATGCGGGCGTCGCGGTCGAGGATATTGTGTTGCGGCAGGTTGTGTCGTTTGCCCACCTCGAAATCGTTGAAGTCGTGGGCGGGGGTGATCTTCACCGCGCCGGTGCCCTTGGTCGGGTCGGAATACTCGTCGGCAACGATGGGAATCAGGCGGCCGACGATGGGCAGCCGCACCATCCTGCCCACCAGATGGGTATAGCGCTCGTCCTCGGGATGGACGGCGACGGCGCTGTCGCCCAGCATGGTCTCGGGGCGAGTAGTGGCGACGGTAATGTACGTGTCTTCAAGGCCTTCCACCGGGTACTTGAAGTGCCACATGTGGCCTTTCACCTCGCGCTGCTCCACCTCCAGGTCGGAAATGGCGGTGTGCAGCTTAGGGTCCCAGTTGACCAGGCGTTTGTCGCGATAAATCAGGCCCTGCTTGAACAGGGTGACAAAGACCGTGCGCACGGCGTCGCTCAGCCCCTCGTCCATGGTGAAGCGCTCCTTCGCCCAATCGGGCGAGGCGCCCAGGCGGCGCAGCTGGCGGGTAATGGTGCCGCCGGATTCCGCCTTCCACTCCCACACGCGCTCGATGAACTTCTCGCGCCCGAGGTCATGGCGGGTGATCTTCTGCGCCTCCAGCTGGCGCTCCACCACCATCTGGGTGGCGATGCCGGCGTGGTCGGTGCCCGGCTGCCACAGGGCGTCGCGGCCGATCATGCGGTGATAGCGGATCAGCACGTCCTGCAGCGTGAAGGTCAGCGCGTGCCCCATGTGCAGGCTGCCGGTCACGTTCGGCGGCGGCATCATGATGGTATACGGAACATTGGGCGGATCGGTGTGGGCGGCGAACGCCCCCGACTTCTCCCAACGTTCGTAGTGCTTGGGTTCGACCTCGGACGGCAGATACGTCTTATCCAGCATGACCTGGCACTTCCCGTTTATGCTTTGGTGGTGATGGGGTGGGCTGAAAACGGAAGGCGGCCCGGGGAAGCCCCGAGCCGCCTGATAACCCGGAACCGGCAGAGACTAGTAGTTCTCGGCGCGGTTTACCATCTTCTCGATTTCCTTCTTGATGATGCGCTCGATCATGTAAGGCAGGTTTTCGTCCAACCATTCCTTCAGGATCGGGCGCAGCAACTCGCGCACCATGTCTTCCAGGGTGACGCCGCCATTGCCCAAGCCGATGGCACGCTGGCGGACGATCTCGCGGGCGAGATCGGACAGCAGCGAGGTGGAGCGCTGGGCCACGGGCTCGGAAATCAGATCCTCGTCCACCGGCTGCGGGCGACGTGGCGGCGGCAGCGGAGACGGCGGTTCGGGCTCGAAATCGTCGAGAACGTCAGGCTTGAACTGATTGATGTCGAATGAGGGCTCGGGCTGGTCGAGCACCATGTCCTCGGTCAGTTCGAGGACATCCTCCTCCGGATCGGGCTCAGGCTCGGGAGCGGCCTGGGCGAACAGCGCGTCGATATCGTCCTGGGGCAGCGGCTCGGGCTCGGGCGGCGGCACCGGATCCGGCGTCGCGTTGGCGAACAGGGCATCGATGTCGTCCTGGGAGGCCTTGACCGGTTCCGGCTCTGGCTCGGGTTCCGGCTCGGGCATGGGCGCCTTGGCCTTTTCCTCGGCTTCATCCTCCGACAGAATGCGGCGGATGGAGGCGAGGATGTCCTCCATTGATGGTTCCTGTTGGGCCTTGTCGTCGCTCATGGTTCGACTGTCCGATGGTCCCCTGGTGTCGGATCAGCGGTCATCATGCCGCACGACCCCCTACAAATCGTTAAGAAAAACGCGGACGCCCGGAGACGAAATGGGGCTGGTGCGAACCAGCCCCATGCCCTGGGCGACCGTCAGTCGCCGTATCCTGGTGCCGGCTCGATACCGGTGCCGATCCATTGGCCGCGCACATCCTCGTAATGCTTGGTGGCGTCGTAGACTTCGACCGGTAGGGTCAACCCTTCCGCCGTCATTTGCCCAAGCGCCGACTTCACTTGGAACGCGGCCACCAATTCATCATGCTGGGCACGCACCAGATTGACGCGGGCGTCGAACAATTCCTGTTCGGCGTCCAGCACGTCGAGCACGGTACGCGACCCCCACCTTGGCTTCCTCTTCCACGCCGGCCAGGGCCATTTCCGAAGCGCGAATCTGGCTCTCGTACGAACGGGTACGGGCACGAGCGGCCTGCAGGTCTTCCCAGCCGCGGGTAGCCGATTCCAGCAGATCGCGCCGGGCCTGATCGGCCTCGATCTTGCGCTGGCCATAGGTGTGCTTCTGGGCACGGACGCGGGCATAGGTGCCGCCGCCCTCGTACAGCGGGACGCTCACGTTGACCGTCGCCTGCACGAACTCGGATTCCGACTTGTTGTTATCCCCGAAGCGCGAATTGTCGTCCAGACTGCGCGAATACTGCCCGTTCAGCGACACGGTGGGCAGCAATTCGCCGAACACCAGGTCGATGCCATCCTTGGCCGCTTGTGAGGTCCAGTCGGCGGCGATGATGTTGGGGTTCTTGGCCAGGGTGACAGCCTTGACCTCGTCGAACGAACCGGGCAGCGAGGTCGCCGTGGCGGGCGCCTGGGGCGCCTCGGGCGGACGACCGATCACGTTGATGAAGTTGGCGCGGCTGGCCTGGAGCGCACCCTCGGCGGCGACGCGGTCGGCGGTGGCGCGGGACAGGCGGGCCTCGGCCTGGCTGACGTCGGTGCGGGTGATCTCGCCGACGCGGAAGCGTTCCTGAGCCGCCTCCAGCTGACGGCGCAACACCTGCTCGTTGTTGATGTTGAGCTTCAGCACCGCCTCGTCGCGCACCACGTTCAGGTAGGCGGTAGCCGCGTTGAGCAGGATGGACTGTTCGGTCGCCTGCAGCAGGGCGCGCTCGGCCAGCACCGTGGCCTCGGCCTGCTGGGTCTGCGCCACCGTACGACCGCCCCGGTAAAGCGGCTGGTTCACCGAGAGCCCATAGCTTGTCGGACTGCGGTAGCTTTCGCGGTTGATCGCTTGGTTGCTCTCGAACTTGCCTCGCCCCGCGTCGCCACTCAGCGTCACCGTCGGGCGCCAGTTGGACAGCGCCTGCGGCACTCCCTCGTCCGTGGCCCGCAGGCGGGCGCGCCGCGCCTGCAACGTCGGATTGGTGCCATATGCGGAGGAGAGCACCTCCTCCAGGGTTTCGGCAGCCGCCATTTCAGGAGCCAGCAACCCGACCCCAACGAGCGCCACACCGGCCAACAAGCACGCTTTCCTCATTCCGCACCTTCCAGCAATGTTGGACCGCCCCCAATCCTCTGCGGCGAAAGATTCCTCCCGAACAATAACTTCCCGGAAAGAAAGATCAAGAAATATTCCTTAACACCCGACCAGGGATTCGCCTGACGAAGGGGATACCCCCTCCCCGTCCGATTCACCGAGAGTCATAGGCATAGCGCCGTCGGAAAAGCGAAGGGCCGAACGCACCCCGTTCGGCCCTACTGGCGAGTTATTTACGAACTCTTAACATTTGGCGGGCGGTCGTCTTATAACTTCCGCAAAAACGTCAATCAGAACACGAATTTCGGCTTCGGCTGAAACCCCGGCAGCATGGGCGTGACCGCGTCGAACAGCACCCGCCGGCCGAAGGTGTCGCCTACACGCACGATCAGCGTGCCCTTGCCGATGCCGGGCGCGGCGGCAACCACGCCGGCCAAGCGGCCACCATCGGCCAGTTGGCGGCAAATGGCGGCAGGCACCTCGTCAATGGCACCGGAAAACAAAATGACGTCGTAGGGCGCCTGCGCGGCGTAGCCTTGATCCAGCGGCCCCTGCACCACGGCGGCATTGTCGATACCCAGATCCGACAAGGATTGCCCCGCCTTGCCGGCCCATTCGACGTCGTATTCCAGCGCGACCACAGTCTGCGCCAATTTGGACACCACCGCGGTGACGTAACCGGTGGCGTCGCCGATGTTCAGCACCACGTCGGTGGGCTTGATGGCGGCCCCCACCAGCAGGCGCGCAAGCACCAGCGGCTCCATAATGAAACGGCCACCGCCCACGTCCAAATCCTCGTCCACATAGGCGAAACCGCGCATGGGCTTGGGCACGAAAATCTCGCGCGGCGTTTCGGCCAGCGCCGCCGTCACCGTCGGGTCGATCACCCGGTTGGTACGGATCTGGCTTTCCACCATGTTGTGACGGGCGGCGGTGTAGTCCATGTGTCTTCCCTCTCGGACGATAGAGACCATGCAGGCAGGTTTTCCCCTCCCTGTTCGGGCGGGCATCTCAAGGCTTTATAAAGGGGCAGATGGTCAAACTCAATGGCCGGCGCGAGGGTCCGAAAGCCCCGCGAAAAAATTTTGCACGATCGTCTTGACCCGCCCATGCGGGCCGCGTATAAGCACCCACCTCACGACGGCCGACGGTCTGACGAACAGAGGGCCGGGTGGCAGAGTGGTGATGCAGCGGACTGCAAATCCGCGTACGTCGGTTCAATTCCGGCCCCGGCCTCCACCGCGTTCCGCGCGGGGGCGTGAGACGAGAAGAGTTTCCAGGTGCGCGACCACCGCTGGCGCGCCCTGATCCGGAGTAGCTCAGCGGTAGAGCAGCCGGCTGTTAACCGGCTGGTCGGGGGTTCGAATCCCTCCTCCGGAGCCAACAGGGCCGGACCGAAAGGTCCGGCCCTTTCACGTTTCGGCACTCTATCTCTTTGGTCGGACCGGCCCGCTCATTGTCCGTATCACCGGTTCATCCGTTTCGCCGCTACCCCACCTCCGAATCTAAGGCAGCCCCCTGCCTCTTGTTTGGAGCGCGCTTCGATGCCGGACGCCCTCTTTCTGGTGTTGCTTGCCCTTGCCTGCACGGTTGCCGGGGGAACGCTCGGATTTTCCTTGGGGCGGCGACGCGATCTCGGAACCGAGGTGCGGCTGATGCATATGGAGGCTCGCACCGACGCTATCCTGGACGCCGCCGTGGACGGCATCATCACCATTGACGAGCAGGGACGCATCGAGAGCTTCAACCGCGCCGCCGAGTCCATCTTCGGCTACACGGAAGCCGAGGTGCTGGGGCGCAACGTCAGCATGCTGATGCCGGAGCCCGACCGGTCGCAGCACGACACTTACCTGCGCAACTACCTGTGGAGCGGCCACGCCAAGATCATCGGCATCGGCCGTGAGGTGCAGGGACTGCGCAAGGATGGCCAGGTCTTCCCCATGGACCTGGCCGTCGGCGAGGCGCGCATCGGCGGCCGCCGCGTTTTTGCCGGTACTGTGCGCGACATTTCCAGCCGCAAGCGCACCGAGGGACGCCTGCGGGAATCCGAGGCGCGCAATCGCGCCATCTTCGATGCCGCCGTGGACGGCATCATCACCATCGACGAAACCGGCATCGTCCGCAGTGTCAACCCGGCGGCTGAGCGCATCTTCGGCTACCGCGCGGTGGAGATCGTCGGGCGCAATGTCAGCATGTTGATGCCCGAACCCTATCGGAGCGAGCACGACGGTTACATCCGCAACTACCTGCAGACCGGCCAGGCCCGCATCATTGGGCTGGGGCGCGAAGTCCAGGGCCGGCGCAAGGACGGCACCCTGTTCGCCATGGATCTTGCCGTGGGCGAAGGCGCCATGGCGGGCGGGCGCATCTTCGCCGGCTTCGTGCGCGACATCACCGACCGCAAGGCGGTGGAGGAAAAGCTGCGGGCCGCCGACGAACGTTTCCGCGTCCTGGTCGAGGGGGTGCGTGATTACGCCCTTACCCTGCTGTCGCCGGAGGGGGCGGTGGTCAGCTGGAACGCCGGCGCCCAGCGCCTGTACGGCTGGACCGCCGCCGAGGTGGAGGGACGGCCGCTGGCGTTCTTCCACACACCCGAGGCCATCGCCGCCGACATTCCGGCCCTCGCCCTTGAAGCCGCCCGCAGGGAAGGCCGCCATGAAGACGAAGGACTGCGCCTGCGCTCGGACGGTTCGCGTTTTTGGGCGCACGAGGTCATCACCGCCCTGCTGGACGACCATGGGCGGCTGAACGGCTACGCGTCGGTGTCGCGCGACCTGAGCGAGGGCAAGCGGCACGAGGACGATCTGCGGCGCGCCAAGGACTTGGCCGAAAACGCCCGCGAAACGGCGGAAACCGCCCGTACCGAGGCCGAACGCGCCAATCTTGCCAAGACCAAGTTCCTGGCGGCGGCCAGCCATGACTTGCGCCAGCCGGTCCAAGCCATCTTCTTCTTTACTTCCGTGCTGGCGCAGAAACTGCGCGGCCACGCCGCCAAACCTATCCTCGACGACCTGCAGAACTCGCTGGAAGGGTTGAACGTCCTGCTGGATTCCCTGCTGGATGTGTCCAAGCTGGACGCCGGGCTGATCACGCCCAAGGAAACTGATTTCAGCGTCGGCGCCATCCTCGACCGCATCGCCGCCGACTTCACCCCGGTGGCCCGCGACAAGGGGCTGCGCCTGCGCGTGGTGCACAGCACGGCGGTGGTGCGCAGCGACCCGGCGTTGCTGGCCCGCATCATCCAGAACCTGGTTTCCAACGCCATCCGCTACACCTCGCACGGCACGGTGCTGCTGGGATGCCGCCGCCGTGGCGACCGGCTCCGCATCCAGGTGTGCGACACCGGCATCGGCATTCCACCTGAACGGACCCGGGAGATTTTCGAGGAGTTCACCCAACTGGGAATCCTGAGCGGGACCGCAGCCAGGGATTGGGCCTGGGGCTGGCGATCGTCGAACGCCTGTCCCGACTGCTGGATCACCGGGTCAGCGTGGCCTCCAATCCGGGCCGGGGCTCCATCTTCACCGTCGAAACGCCTCTCTCCACCCTTCCCGCCATGCCGGGCCGGGACCAGCGCAAGCGCGCCAAGCTGCTGGAAAGCAACCGTCTGGTGGTCCTGATCGATGACGAGCCCTACGTGCTGAAGGGACTATCCCTGGTCCTGCAAGGCTGGGGCTATCGCGTGCTTGCCGCCACCTCCGAGGCGGAAGCCATGCAGCAGCTCGCCGCCATGAACACGCCGCCCAGCATCATCCTGGCCGATTACCGCCTGCGCGAAGGCCGGACCGGCACCGAGGCCGTCGCCCATATCCGCGACTACTACGCCCAGGCCATCCCCAGCATCATCATTACCGGGGACACCGCTCCGGAGCGGCTGCGCGAGGCGGAGGCCAGCGGGTTCTCCATCCTGCACAAACCCATTCAGCCGCCGGAACTGCGCGAGGCCCTGCGCGAAAGCCTGGAACGGCCGGCGGACACGCCGTTGCACTAGGCCGGCGATTGCCGGATTGCTTGAATATACAAGAAACATTGGCGCGGCCAACGTTGTGTCTTTTCCCCACCCTGCGCATGCGTTATTGTTTGCGATCAGTTGATCCGCAAGTCGCTCGCTGGCGTTGAGGGTAAATGTCCGACATCTCCACCAAGCAGTTCATCTCATTCACCATCGGGGATGAGGAATACGGCGTGGACATTATGGCCATCCGCGAGATCAAGGGATGGACTGTCACGACCGAGCTGCCGAATACGCCGCCCTTCATCCGCGGTGTCATCAATCTGCGCGGCGCCATTGTCCCGATCCTTGACCTGCGCGCCCGTTTTTGCGCCCAGCACACCGACACCTCCGCCCGCCACGTGATCATCGTGGTCGCGGTCGGCACGCGGGTGGCCGGAATCCTGGTGGACGCGGTGGCGGACATCATCACCGTCGCCATGGGCGACATCCAGCCGGTGCCGCAACTGGACCAGGGCAATGCCGCCGGCTTCCTCAGCGGCCTGGTGACGGTGGACGGGCGCATGGTCGCCCTGCTCGACCTGGACCGCGTTTTCGATTTCGACGAACTGGCCGAGATGGTCAGTGGCGCAGCAGCATGAACCAGACCAACCGGCCTGACAGTGGCGGATTTGGCGGGAAAGGATAGGACATGACCACGGGGCTGACGGTCCGAAAGCGCATTTACGGCGGCTTCTTCGGCATTCTTTTCCTCCTCGTCCTGGTGGCCGGCATCGGCTTCACCGGCTTCCTGACGGTCGGCGACAATGTCGCCCATTACGCCAAGGAAGCGACGGACACCGTTCGCCTCCAGCAGATCGACCGCGACGTGGCCGATCTGCGCCGCAACGTCCTTATGTTCACCGAGAAGGAGGACGCCAGCGCGCTGGACCGCATCCGCGCAACCCAATCGTCCCTGCGCGCCAGGCTCGACGAGGCGGCCACGGCCACCGCCGGGAGCGACAAGAGCGGCGCCATCGCCACCATGTCCCGGCTTATCGGCGAATATGGAACCCTGCTGGACAAGGGCGTCGATCTGAGCAAGCGCAAGGCCTACCTGCTCAACGATGTGCTGATCCCGGTGGGCAATCAGGCGCTGGCCGCCCTGCAGGGCTATCGCGACGCCGTCGCCTCGCGCGGCAGCGAGCAGGTGGTGGCGACCGGGCGCGTCTATGAACATGTTCTCTTGGGCCGGCTGCTGGTCGCCCGCTTCTTCATCACCCCCCAGGCCAAGCAGGCCGAAGAGGCCAAGCGCCAGCTGTCGGTGGCGGTGGAAAAGCTGAAGGCTCTCGCGGAAGCGGAAAAGGATCCGCAATTCCGCCGCCAGGCGGATCAGGCGTTCGCCCTCATGAGCCAGTACGAACAAAATTTCGGCGAAACCGTCACCGCCATCTTCGACCTGGACGCCATCATCAACAAGGAACTGGCTCCGCGCGGTGCCCGTTTCGCCGAGCCTGGCGGCCCAGACCCGCGACGATCACCTCAAGGAGATGGACGGCTTGCGTGAAAGCACCCTGTCCACGGTGTCGTCACAGAAGGCCTTGACCGGCATTCTCAGCCTGATCGCCCTGGCCGCCGGCATCGCCTGCGCCTACCTGATCGCGCGTTCGATCCTGGTTCCGATCACGCGGATGACGGGGGCCATGGGCGAGCTGGCGACCGGCCATCTGGAGGTGCCGGTGCCGGCGCTGGAGCGCACCGACGAGATCGGCGAGATGGCGCAGGCCGTTCAGGTGTTCAAGCAGAACGCGGTGGACAAGAAGCGGATGGAGGAAGAGGCCGAGGCGGCGCGGGTGGCGCAGGCCGAGGCGGAGGCGGCGCAGCGGGCGCGCGAGGCGGCCATCGTCGCCGAGGTGGCCGAGGTGGCCAAGGCCGCCAGCGCCGGCGACCTGGACCGCCGCATCGACCTGGCCGGCAAGGACGGCTTCCTGCTCAACCTGTGCGAGGGCGTCAACAACCTGGTCAACCTGACCGGGGTGGCGCTGAAGGACGTCGCCGCGGTGCTGGCCTCGGTGGCCCGCGGCGACCTGACCCGGCGCATCACCAACGAGTACGGCGGGCTGTTCGGCCAGCTGAAGGGCGACGTCAACCAGACCGCCGACAAGCTGTTCGAGATCGTCACCAACATCAACTCCGCCGCCGGCCAGATCAACTCGGCCGCCTCGGAGGTGGCCGCCGGCAGCCAGGACCTGTCCGAGCGCTCCGAGCAGCAGGCCTCCGCCCTGGAAGAGACCGCCGCCTCCATGGAGGAGCTGGCCGCCACCGTGCGCCAGAACGCCGCCAACGCCCAGCAGGCCAACCAGCTGGCGGCCGGCGCCCGCGAGGTGGCGGCCGGCGGCGGCGAGGTGGTCAGCAATGCCATCACCGCCATGGGCCGCATCGAGGCCTCGTCGCAGAAGATCGAGGACATCGTCGGCATGATCGACGAGATCGCCTTCCAGACCAACCTGCTGGCGCTCAACGCCGCGGTGGAGGCGGCCCGCGCCGGCGACGCCGGCAAGGGCTTCGCCGTGGTGGCCCAGGAGGTCCGCAACCTGGCCCAGCGCTCGGCCCAGGCCAGCAAGGAGATCAAGACCCTGATCGCCGAAAGCTCGACCCAGGTGCGCGGCGGCGCCGACCTGGTCAAGGGCGCCGGCAAGACGCTGGAGGAAATCCTCGGCAGCGTCAAACGGGTGGCCGACATCGTCGCCGAGATCGCCGCCGCCAGCAGCGAGCAGGCCAGCGGCATCGACCAGGTCAACGCCGCCGTCACCCAGATGGACGAGATGACCCAGCAGAACGCCGCCCTGGTCGAGGAATCCGCCGCCGCAGCCCATGCCCTCGAGGAACAGTCCCAGGAACTCAACCGCCTCATGGGGTTCTTCAACACCGGAGCACCGGCCGCCAGCGCCGCCGCCCCCCACACTCCCCACGCCGCCCCGCCGGCCCGCACCGAGCCCCGCCCGGCCCCGCGCAAGCCGGCCCCCAAGCCGGCGGCGAAACCGCTGGCCAGGCCCGCCGCCAAGCCGAAGACGGCGGCGGCCCACAAGGACGAAGACTGGGCGGAGTTCTGACCCGCCCCCCGACAATCACGCCGCCCGGTTCCGCCGGGCGGCTTTTTTGTCCTCGGGGGGCTGGCGCGCTTCCCTGCGGAATGAAATACTTCCCCATTATCGTTCGAACCGAGTGGCCCCATGCGTCGCGCCATCCTTACCGCCACCACCCTTCTTGCCATCCATGCGTTCTTCCCCGCCTTTGCCGGCTGGGACGAGGGACTGAGCGCCTATCAGCGCAAGGATTGGAAGACCGCCCTTGCCGAGCTCAAGCCCCTGGCCGATGCGGGCCATGCCGGCGCCCTGTCGCGCCTGGGACATATGACCCTGCATGGACAGGGTGTGGACAAGGACGTGCCCGCCGCCCTGCGCCTGCTGACCGCCGCCGCCGAGAAAGGCGACGCGCTGGCGCAGAACACTTTGGGCGGCCTGTATTTCCGCGGCACCGGCACCCCGCGCGACGTGGCCCAGGCCCTGGTATGGTTCGGCCGCGCCGCCGAGCAGAAGCAGCCCAACGCGCTCAACAACCTGGGCCAGCTCTATATGTTCGGCAACGGCGTCGCCAAGGATGAGGCCAAGGCTGTCAGTCTGCTGCGCCAGGCCGCCGACGCGGGCATCGCCGCCAGTTGGGAAGCCCTGGGCATGGCCTATTGGGATGGCCGCGGTGTCGCCGCCGACCATGCCGAAGCGTTGCGCTGGTTCCGCAAGGCGGCCGAACGTGGGCTGATGCTGTCACAGAACCGGCTGGGCTCCGCCCTGTGGAACGGCGACGGCGCCGCCAAGAACGCGGCGGAGGCGGTCAAATGGTTCGAACTGGCCGGCGCCCAGGGTGACGGCGCCTCGCTCTACAACGTCTCCTTGGCCTATCTGCACGGCGTCGGCGTCGCCAAGGACGGCGAGAAGGCGGCCTATTACGCCATCCTTGCCGCCCGCCAGGCCAAGCCGACCGACAAGGCCCGGTTCGAACAGGCCCGCGACGCCCTTCGCGGACGCAGCGCCACCGATCTCTGGGCGCGGGCGGAAGCCAGTGCCCAGACATGGACGCCCAAGCCCGGTGCCGGCGCCGCCAGCCCCGGCGGCCCCGACCCACTGGACGCCGCCCTGCCCGCGCCCGCGTCCAAGCCAGCCTCCCCCCACCGTACCGCCGCGCCCGCAATTCACTTCCGGTTCGGGCATCATCGTCAGCCGGGACGGCATCGTCCTGACCAATTCCCACGTGGTGGAGCGCTGCCGCAACATCCGGGTCAGTTTCGACGGGCAGGAGCCGCAGGCCGCCACCGTGGTCGCCCGCGACGCCACCAACGACCTGGCCGCCCTCAAGGCTTCGCTGCGGCCCGCCGAGGTCGCCCGTTTCCGCGAGGACAAGCCCCTGCGCTCGGGCGACAACGTGGTCGCCATCGGCTATCCGCTGTCGTCGCTGCTGTCGCGCGAGCCCAATGTCACTGCCGGCGTGGTCAGCGCCCTGGCTGGCATCAAGGGCGACAAGCGGCACTACCAGATCACCGCGCCGGTCCAGAAGGGCAATTCCGGCGGCCCCTTGGCCGACATGAGCGGCAATCTGGTGGGCGTCGTCACCTCGAAGCTCAATGCCATGAAGATCGCCGACAGCACCGGCGACCTGCCGCAGAACGTCAATTTCGCGGTCAAGGCCGAGGTGGCGCGCCAGTTCCTCGGCGCCAACGGCGTCGGTATCGAGACGGCCCCCGCCACGGCCGTGCTGACACCGGCCGATGTGGGCGAGATCGTCAAGAAGGTGACGGTCTTCGTGGAGTGCGAGGGTTGAGCCCGGTCAGCGGGCCTGCAGGTTGAGGTCCACGTCGCCGTTGCGGCTGCGGGCACGGATGGCACGCGGGCGGTCTGGCGCCAAATCGTAGTGCACGTCCTCGGCATAGCTCTTGCCTGCGGCCCGGCTTTCATCCACCAGCGCCCCCAGAACGGCGATGCCGCCGGTAGCGACAAAAAGGGCCGAATTGCCCCAGATCCAGCCGTCGGCGGTGGCGTCGAGCGTATAGGAGGTCGGACGGAAGCCCGGCGCCTGGCAGGTGACCGTCACCGGCGCGGCGGCGGTGGGTACCGAGACGATGGCCGGAGTTTCCACGCTGGCGCTGAAACCGTCATAGCCCTTGAGGTCGCAGCGGGCTTTATCCGGATTGGTGCGGATCTGGACCTCGGAACTGGTGGACCCGACCACCGAGGCGCAGGCGGCCAGCCCCATCAGGCCCGCCGCCCCCGCCAACAGCTTGACGATCCCCCTGCCCCGCATGTGCCGCGCCCCCTTCTGCTGCGCGGCCACTATCCCAAGGACATGCCTGCCTGGCAAGAGGATAGCGCTCCCCCTCACATGAGCAGCAGCCGTTCTCCCGCCTTGACCTCGGGCGCCGGTTCGTAGGCCACCACCCAGTAACCGCCCTTGTCGTGCCAGCGGGCGGTCAGCAGATCCTCGGTCGCCTCGCGGTCGCCACCCAGATGGATAGCAGCAATTTCCAGCGCCTCGGAGGCCGTATCGGCGACCCGGTCCAGCACCTCGGTGATGCGAAACGGCTGGGTGTCGGTGCCGGGGATAGTGGTCTGGATGACGATGAGAGGCATGGACAGAGGCGCTCCTGGCGAAAGTGTGGCAACCCCGTCTAGGTACGCTTGCCGCCTTGCCGGAAGGTTAAACCCTACCCCGGCCGCCCATCTGCGCGCGGCCGTGTCACGATGGGGAAATAGACCACGACGAACAGGCCCCAGGCCAGCGCCCACAGCGTCCCGCCGGCATGGGTCAGGCCCAGTTGGGCATCTGGCGCCAACGGGGCCACGACCCGCAGCAACGCCCCCACGGACAGCAGCACATAGGCGGCGACCGTGGCCTTGGACACCTGTAGCGACCGGCCGGAATGACCCAGGGCTGCGCGGCTCATCACGCCCAGAACCATGGTGCCGATGCTGCCCGCCGTCAGCGCGTGCACGGCAGCCGAGGCCGGCAGGGCATCCACGAAGCTGGACAGGCCCAGCAGCGCAAGGCCGATCACCAGCCACAGGTAGCCCAGGTGCAGCACCCCCAGGATGGGATTGGAGACGGTTCGCGCGCCGTACCAACGCGACATGCGCAGCAGATGGATGGCCGCCGCCGCCAACAGCACCGCACCCGCCACCGCCGAGCCGGGCGCCAGCGCCATCAACACGCCGGCCAGCAATACGCTGGCCTGGGCGCCACCCTTCTCGATCCAGCCGATGGGGCGCAGTTCCACCGGACGACCCTGCATGCGCAACCAGTTCTGGGTGAAGGAGGGAACGATACGGCCGCCGACGATGGCGATCATCACCAGCAGCAACGCCACACCCAAATAGACCCCGCGCATGGGATCGCCCCAACCGAGGGCCATGCCGGCATGGACCAGGGCGTTGGCCAGCAGGAACAGCGCCAGAATGGGCAGGAAGACGATGTTGCGCCACTTGCCCGCGCCGATCAGCGGCTTGGCCAGCAGGACCGCCAGCAGCGGCACATAGGCCAGATCCAGGACAGCCACCACGGCAGCAGGCAGCCAACCCGCCAAGGTAAAGGCGACGCGGCCGGCCAGCCAGACGGCGAACAGCAGCATCAGCGGGCGGCCGCTGACATGGTGGGTATTGGTCCAGTTGGGTACCGCGGTCAGCAGGAAGCCGCCCACCGCCGCGCCGGCGAAGCCGAACACCATCTCATGGCCGTGCCAGGCTGCCGCCGCGGCCGGAAAATTCAGGTCCATTCCGCCCACATAGACCACCAGCCACAGCGGTAGGGCTAGCGCCGCCTGGATGCCGGCGAACAGGAAGAACGGACGGAAGCCGGCGGCGAAGAACAGCGGGCCGGGCTTGCCGCGATAAACCGGTTCCTGCAGCGGAATTGTTGCCATGGCACTTCTCCTGGGGCGCGATGATTTGAGATTGCGACCAACGCGCAACCCTGGCCTTGATGGGGATCAAGGCCCTGCGGCCTTTGTCGCAACCCCGACAGGACGTCGGACATACGACAGGCAAACAAGCCCCCTCCAGGCCAGGATCCCAGGGTTTCCGCCAGTCCTCTCAGTTGGCACGCCCCTTGCGAAGACTAGGTCGGTACGATCCCCCTGATCGCGGAGGCCGCCGGTGAGCAGCAACGTCATCCCCCTCTCGAGCATTCTGGCCAAGCGCCCTCATACGGTGGCTGACGCCAAGCCCGCCGGCGGTTGTTCGTCCAGTTCGTGCGGTTCGTCCCAGGGCCAGGGCGACATGCCCAGCCACGTCTGGGACAAGATCAAGGATCACCCCTGCTACAGCGAGGAAGCCCACCACTACTTCGCCCGCATGCATGTGGCGGTGGCGCCGGCCTGCAACATCCAGTGCAATTACTGCAATCGGAAATACGACTGCTCCAACGAGTCCCGCCCCGGCGTGACCAGCGAGCGCATGACGCCCGAACAGGCGGCGCGCAAGGTGGTGGCGGTGGCCAACAAGGTGCCGCAGCTGTCGGTGCTGGGCATCGCCGGCCCCGGCGATTCCATGTTCGATGCCAGGAAGACCTTCGAGACCTTCCGGCAGGTCGAAACTCTGCTGCCGGACCTGAAGTTCTGCGTGTCCACCAACGGCCTGGCCCTGCCCGACCACATCGACGCGCTGGCCGACCACAACATCGACCACGTGACCATCACCATCAACATGGTCGATCCCGAAATCGGCACGCAGATCTATCCGTGGATCTATTTCAAGGGCAAGCGCTACATCGGTCTGGACGCCTCCAAGATCCTGCACGAGCGCCAGATGGAAAGCCTGGAGCGCCTGAAGGAAAAGGACATCCTGGTCAAGGTGAACTCGGTGATGATCCCCGGGATCAACGACCAGCACCTGCTGGAGGTCAATGCCGCCATCAAGGAGCGCGGCGCCTTCCTGCACAACGTCATGCCGCTGATCTCGGACCCGGCCCACGGCACCCATTTCGGCCTGACCGGCCAGCGCGGCCCCACCCCGGCCGAGTTGAAGGACCTGCAGGACAAGCTGGCCGGCGGCGCCAACCTGATGCGGCATTGTCGCCAGTGCCGCGCCGACGCCGTCGGCATGCTGGGCGAGGACCTGTCCCAGGACTTCACCATGGACAAGATCGCCGACGAGGTGGCCTACGATCCCGAGCCGCGGCGCCTATACCGCGAGGTGGTGGAGCGCGAGCGCGCCGATCATCGCAAGGCCACCGCCGCCGCCACTGCCGAGCTTGCCGCCACCCTGCCGGCCGCCCCGGCCAAGCTGGTCGCCATCGCCACCAAGGGCGGCGGCCGTATCAACCAGCATTTCGGACATGCCAGCGAGTTCCAAGTATACGAGGTGGATGCCTCCGGCGTACGCTTCGTCGGCCACCGCAAGGTGGAGAACTACTGCCAAGGCGGGTGGGGCGACGAGGACGTTCTGGAAGACAAGGTGATCCCGATCCTGACGGGCATCGACGCGGTCTTCGTCTCGAAGATCGGCAGCTGTCCGAAAAAGGATCTGGCCCCGTGCCGGCATCGCCGCCGTCGACGCCTATCCGTTCGAATATATCGAGACTGCCGTCGCCGCCTGGTACGCCGATGCCTTCGGCGCCGCCGTGCAGGACTTGGCCTGACCAAACCGTTGTTTGAGAGAGAGGAGTAGCCATCATGGCCATGAAGATCGATGCCGGTTCCTGTTCCGCTTGCGGCGCTTGCGAGTTCGAGTGCCCCAACGCCGCCATCTCCATGAAGGGTGACGTCTACGTCATCAAGGCCTCGGCCTGCACCGAGTGCGACGGCGACGACCCGAAGTGCAGCGCCGTCTGCCCGTCGGACTGCATTTCCAAGGCCTAAGCAGCCCAAGCGGGGGAGGTGCCGATGGAAGAGGTCTGCGAACTGTACGAGCCCCCCGCCTTCGAGGCGGGCGACAAGGTTCACGCGATCCGCGCCGTGCGCAATGACGGGACCTATCCCGGCTGCGCCATCGGGCAGTTCCTGATCCAATCCGGCGACGTCGGCTATGTAAAATCCGTCGGCACCTACCTCAACCGCTTCTACGTCTACGCCATCGACTTCGTCGATCGCGGCATCCTGGTCGGCATGCGCCGCCACGAACTCGAACTCCTGGAGCCCGCGCCATGAAGGTGACGCTGCGCAAGGTTGCCGATTATTACGAAATCTATGTGCCCAAGAAGGATCTGGAAGAGAAGATCGTCGCCATGGAGAACGGCACCCCGTGGGGTGGCGTGATCACCATCAGCAACGGCTGGAAATTCCAGATGCCGGACATGCCGGCCGACACTCCCATGCCCATCACCGTCGACGCCCGCAAGCTGGGCGACGAGGACTGACGCCATGAGCGCCGCGCCCGAGACCACCGTCTTGCTGGAACGTCTGTCGGCCGATGTGGCCGCCGGCCGGCTGATTCCCTATCTCGGGCCGGACGTCCTCACCCTGGGCCCGGCCGAGCCGCCGGTGCCGGCCGGGGCCCGCGCCCTGTCGCAGCTGTTGAGCTCGCGCGTGGCGGTGCCCGGCCGCATCCGCAACAACCTGTGGCACACCGCGCAGTACATCGAAACCTTCCGCCACCGCGTCACCGTGGACAAGCTGATGGCGGAGATCTTCAAGCCGGTGCCCGAGCCCAACCACCTGCATCGCTGGCTGGCCTCGCTAGACCAACTGCCGCTGGTGGTCGACACCTGGTACGACGGCGCCATGCGCGCAGCCCTGGCCGGCCGCTCCGATTGGGGCTCTGTCCATGGCGCCTCCAAGGCGCGCCGCACCACCGACGTCCCCTGGGTGCGCGCGTTCGATGCGGCGGGGGTGGAATGCGAGGCCGAGGCGGCCATCGACTGGGCCACCGTGCTGTACAAGCCCCATGGCGCCGCCCAGCCCGATGGCGACGTGCTGGCCTCCGATTCCGATTACGTCGAGGTGTTGACCGAGATCGACCTGCAGACGCCCATTCCCGGCGTGGTGAAGGAGCGGCGCAGCGACCGCGGCTTCATCTTCCTCGGTTGCCGCTTCTACGACCAGATCCTGCGCACTTTCGCCCGCTGCATCCTGCGCAGAGCCGGCGGTCCACACTACGCCGTGGTCCCCGACGATCTGACCCCCAACGAGATCAAGTTCCTCAGCATCGAGGGCATCACTCCGATCGTCCTGCCGCTGGCCGAGGCTGCCCTCGCGCTCACCGGCGCGACGGAGAACGTATAACCAGAAATCGTTTGGAGAGAGGGAGTTTCCCCTATGGCCAATGTCACGTTCAGCGGCCCGACGCTGCCCAAGAATGTCACGGTTTACGCCGTCGCCGACACCCAGACCCTGCTGGCGCTCGCCAAGAAGAGCGAAATCGCCATCCCCTTCCAGTGTCAGGACGGCGAGTGCGGCTCGTGCCTGATCAAGGTGACCCACCTGGGCTCCAACAAGCCCAAGGCGATCCACCTGACCGACAAGGAAAAGCTGACGCTGTCGGTCAACGGCAAGCTGAGCAAGGCCGTGCTGGAGCAGGTGGAAGTGAACGACATGCCGCCGCCCTACCGGCTGGCCTGCCAATATCTGGTTCAGGATGAAGACATCCTGGTGGAATTCACCGGTGAGCCCGGTGTCGAGATCGACCTGCGGCGATAAGGTGGCGGAAGCGAACGCAGGTCGATGTGGGAGGGGGGCTTCGGCCTCCCTCCCTTTCATTTGAAGGAAGGGGACGAGCCCATGGCCCATGTGGTGTTCTTCGAAAAGCCCGGATGTGGCGGCAATGCGCGCCAGAAACAGATCTTGTCGGAGTCCGGACACGACGTGGAGGCGCGCAGCCTGCTGGCTCACCCATGGACCGAGGCCGAGTTGCGCAGCTTTTTCGGCGCGCGGCCGGTGGCGGAGTGGTTCAACCGCTCCCATCCCAAGGTGAAGGCGGGCGAGATCGCCCCCGAGAGCATGACCGCCGGACAGGCCCTGGCGCTGATGCTGGCCGAGCCGCTGTTCATCCGTCGCCCCCTGCTGCAGGTGGACGGCCGGCGCGAGGTGGGCTGGGATGAAACCCTGGTGGCGGGATGGATCGGCCTCAAGGGCCAGGGCGTCGGCGAAGGCTGCCCCAAGGGCGAGGCCCACGCCCCCTGCCCCACCCCGCCCTGAGCCTACCCGCCCTGAACCTCACGCCGCCTTGAGGGCCTCAGCCACTTTGAGCAGGCCCTTGACCTGGAGCCGGATCTCCTCGGCGATCTTCTTGTCCAGCTTGCCCAGCCAAGCCGACGGGATGTCGTTCAGGCCGTAGGTGGCGCCGGCCAGCATACCGGCGAGGGCGCCGGTGGTATCGGCATCGCCACCCTGATTTACCGTCTCGATGACGCAGGTCTTGAAGGAATCGGTGACGAAGTAGAAGTGGAATACCGTCTGAACGGTGTCGACGACATAGGCCGAGCTTTGGCCCTTGTAGGGTTCGAAGCGGAAGGTCCGGTGCTTGTCCACCAGAGTCTTGGCAACTTCGCGTGCACCTTTGATGCCCTCGCCCAGCAGCAGGTTCTGCGCCATGCGGCCGAAGGCCAGCGAGGCATCGTCCGACAGCGGATGATGGTGGGTGATGTGGCATTGGGCCAGCGTCCACGCCTCGAACAGATCGGGGCGATACAGGGTGACGATGGCCAGAGGCAGCAGGCGCATGGCGGCGCCGTTGCCGCCGTCGCCCTCGCAGAACACCCCCTCCACCGTGTCATGGATCATATAGCGGCGGATGCCGCGCCGACAGGTGTTGCCGATATCCACCGGACCGCTCTTCAGCCAGGCAGCGAATTCCCCGCACACGTCCTTGGCATCGAACCCGCCCATACGCACGAGTGAGCGCCCGAGGGCCAGCGCCATCTCGGTGTCGTCGGTGACCTGCCCCGGCGCCAGATGCAGCCAACCGCCGCCGATCATCTTGCGATGAACGCCGTACTTCGCTTCGATCTCGCGCCGGGTCATGAACTCGACCGTGGCGCCCAGGGCATCGCCGACAGCAAATCCGAGAAAGGCGCCGAGCGCCCGTTCCTCGAGGGTCATGTCCGTCATCTTGTGCCTTTCGTCCGATGCATCGCCTAGAGCCGGATGCTTGCGGATCGAATCGCCTTGCGATTCGATCCGCAAGCTGAATCCGTCTCTCATCAATAAGTTAGAGGGCGATTCAGACACCAAGTTGGCGCGCTACTGCACCAACCTGGTGTCATCGCGCTCTAATAAAAACTGGTCCGGACCCGATAATCCCCGCCGATAACGAGATACTCGCCCTCGCCCTTCAGCGGATGGATGGGCAACAATGTGTTGAAGAAGACAATTTTCACCACCGGAACCTCGGCGGTCAGGATGGTGTCGCCGAAACAATCGGCGACGCTCCGGTCCGATGAGAACGAGGCGAGGTTGTTGACACGCATGACGTAGGTCTTCTTGTCGATGCGCTCGACCACCTGATGTTCGTCGAATGAGTTGATCCCGCGATAAAGCGTGACATGGCGCTGCCCGGGCGCGGCAAAGCACGCCAACGCCCACTGGCTGAATTCGTACAACATGTCGAGCTGCGTATAGATGGAGTTGTTGTGGAAGCGGCTCGACATCTTCTCTTCCACGTAGGCGGCCCATTCCGGCCCGCCGACGCGGCCGAGCATGGTCTTGTGGAAGGTGGGGAACAGCCCGAAACGGCTTTCCACCCATCCCTTCAGCACGGCACCCTCGGGCGAGTTGGAATCATAGCCCCAACCCTTGAGCAGGCGCAGGAAGCTGGAGCGGTAGCGGCGCGCGGTCTTGCCCTGTTTGGCCGCTTCCTCGCGTTCTTTTTCCATCTGCTCGGGATCGATGCCGAACATGGCCATCATGTATTTATAAAAGGCGTCGCCGGCGTCGGGCAGGCTGTCGGACTGGGACAGCATCTCGAACAGGTTCTTGTTCATTTCGCGCACGCCCGACAGGTGCAGTTCCACCGGATGGTCGTTGAAGGCGCTGCTGCCCAAAAGGTCGGTGGCCAACCCGACAAGATTGGTGGAATGGCCGATACGGCGTTGCGGCTCCTGCATGGTGTCGCCCGGTCCCCCTGATACGTCGCCCAGTTTGATGCAATAACTATACCCGATGGCGCGCCGACCCGCGCGGGCGAAAAACCTTAGGACCTGTGTGGCTTCCAACACAGTGTCGGATTCCGTACAGCCCCCTTCCCCCGCCCAAAACTTGCGCATTTTGCCTCAAGCCCATCGCAAGCCTTTGTTTTGACACATATTATGCTGCGGCGCGAAAGTTGGCACGGCCATTGCGAGGCTAAGGGCGTGGCGGAGGCCGAGTGCCCCGCCAAGCATTTCGGAAGGCTTGGACAGCAGAAAGGAAACAGACAATGCCTCGTCAGATCGCTTTCTACGGCAAGGGCGGTATCGGCAAGTCGACCACCTCGCAGAACACCCTGGCGGCCCTGGTCGAAATGGATCAGAAGATTCTGATCGTCGGCTGCGACCCCAAGGCGGACTCCACCCGCCTGATCCTCAACACCAAGCTGCAGGACACCGTGCTGCACCTGGCCGCCAAGGCGGGCTCGGTCGAGGACCTGGAACTCGAAGACGTGATGAAGATCGGCTACAAGGGCATCAAGTGCACCGAGTCGGGCGGCCCCGAGCCGGGCGTCGGCTGCGCCGGCCGCGGCGTCATCACCGCCATCAACTTCCTGGAAGAGAACGGCGCCTATGACGACGTGGACTACGTGTCCTACGACGTGCTGGGCGACGTGGTGTGCGGCGGCTTCGCCATGCCCATCCGCGAGAACAAGGCCCAGGAGATCTACATCGTCATGTCCGGCGAGATGATGGCGCTGTTCGCCGCCAACAACATCGCCAAGGGCATCCTGAAGTATGCCGGCACCGGCGGCGTCCGCCTGGGCGGCCTGATCTGCAACGAGCGCCAGACCGACCGCGAGCTGGACCTGGCCGAGACCCTGGCCAAGCGCCTCAACACCCAGATGATCCACTTCGTGCCGCGCGACAACATCGTCCAGCACGCCGAACTCCGCCGCCAGACGGTGATCCAGTACAAGCCCGACTCGCAGCAGGCCCAGGAATACCGCGCCCTGGCCACCAAGATCCATGGCAACGGCGGCAAGGGCACCATCCCCACCCCGATCACCATGGAAGAGCTCGAGGACATGCTCATCGAGTTCGGCATCATGAAGACCGACGAGCAGCAGCTGGCCGAACTGGCCGCCAAGGAAAAGTCCCTCTGCAACGCCGGCTGATCGCCGCCGCGGCCTAGCCTTCCGCGAAAGTCCCGCCGCCCGGTCTCCGGGCCGGCGGGACCCCAGCGGACCGAGAGACTAAAGCTTAGAGGAGAAGGGGCATGAGCCTCGATCAGACCAACGACGCTGCCTTCCACGAGGCTCTCATCAAAGAGGTTCTGGAGCAGTACCCTGAAAAGTCCGCCAAGAAGCGCGCCCGCCATCTGAACGTCACCAAGACCGACGATGCCGGCAATTCCTCTTGCGGCGTGAAGTCCAACATCAAGTCCGTCCCCGGCGTGATGACCATCCGCGGCTGCGCCTATGCCGGCTCGAAGGGTGTGGTGTGGGGTCCGATCAAGGACATGCTGCACATCTCGCACGGCCCGGTGGGCTGCGGCCAGTACTCCTGGTCCCAGCGCCGCAACTACTTTACCGGCACCGTGGGCATCGACTCGTTCGTGACCATGCAGATCACCTCGGACTTCCAGGAACGCGACATCGTCTTCGGCGGTGACAAGAACCTGGAGAAGATGATCGTCGAGCTGAACGAGCTGTTCCCGCTGAACAACGGCATCTCGGTGCAGTCCGAGTGCCCGATCGGCCTGATCGGCGACGACATCGAAGCCGTCTCCAAGAAGGCCTCGAAGGAAATCAGCAAGCCGGTCGTTCCGGTGCGTTGCGAAGGCTTCCGCGGCGTGTCCCAGTCGCTGGGCCATCACATCGCCAACGACGCCATTCGTGACTGGGTCTTCGAGAAGACCAATCCCGAGTGGGAAACCGGCCCCTACGATGTCAACCTGATCGCCGACTACAACATCGGCGGCGACGCGTGGCCGTCGCGCAAGCTGCTCGAGGAAATGGGCCTGCGCGTGATCGGTTCCTGGTCCGGCGACGCCACCCTGGCCGAGATGGAGCGCGCTCCCAAGGCCAAGCTGAACCTGATCCACTGCTACCGCTCGATGAACTACATCTGCCGTCACATGGAAGAGAAGTACAATATTCCGTGGGTGGAATATAACTTCTTCGGCCCGACGCAGATCGCCGAATCCCTGCGCAAGATCGCGGCGCAGTTCGACGACACCATCAAGGCCAATGCCGAGAAGGTGATCGCCAAGTACCAGCCGCTGGTCGACGCCGTGATCGCCAAGTTCAAGCCACGCCTGGAAGGCAAGAAGGTCATGCTGTACGTGGGCGGCCTGCGCCCCCGTCACGTCGCCACCGCCTATGACGACCTGGGCATGAACATCGTCGGCACCGGCTACGAATTCGCCCACAACGACGATTACCAGCGCACCACCCACTACGTTAAGGACGGCACGCTGATCTACGACGACGTCTCCGGTTTCGAACTGGAGAAGTTCATCGAGAAGATCCGCCCCGACCTGGTCGGTTCCGGCATCAAGGAAAAGTACGCGACCCAGAAGATGGGCGTGCCTTTCCGCCAGATGCACTCCTGGGACTACTCGGGCCCCTATCACGGCTACGACGGCTTCGCCATCTTCGCCCGCGATATGGATCTGGCCATCAACAGCCCGATCTGGAGCAAGTTCAAGGCTCCCTGGAAGGCCGCGTAAGCACCGTCTTTAGCAAATTTCCCTCCCCGCGTGTCGCCCACAAGACGGGGGCGCGGGGAGGATGAAGGAGAACTGCCATGCCGCAGAGCGCTGACAAGGTCAAAGACCACATTTCCTTGTTCCAGGAGCCCGAATACAAGGAGCTCTTCGCCAACAAGAAGGCCCAGTTCGAGTGCCGCCCGAGTGACGACAAGGTCGCCGCCCAGGCCGAGTACACCAAGACCTGGGAATACCGCGAGAAGAACTTCAAGCGTGAGATCGCGGTGATCAACCCGGCCAAGGCCTGCCAGCCGCTGGGCGCCGTGTTCGCCGCCGCCGGCTTCGAAGGCACCCTGCCCTACGTGCACGGGTCCCAGGGCTGCGTCGCCTACTTCCGTTCGCACCTGGCCCGCCACTTCAAGGAAGCCGTGCCGATCGTGGCCGACTCCATGACCGAAGACGCCGCGGTATTCGGTGGCCTGAACAACCTGGTCGAGGGCCTGCAGAACGCCTACACCCTCTACAAGCCCAAGATGATCGCCGTCTCCACCACCTGCATGGCGGAAGTCATCGGCGACGACCTGTCGGCCTTCATCGGCACCGCCAAGGAAAAGGAATCGGTTCCGGCCGACTTCCCGGTGCCCTTCGCCCACACTCCCTCGTTCGTCGGCAGCCACACCACCGGCTACGACAACGCCATGAAGGGCATCTTCAACTACTTCTGGGAGCGTGAGTCGGTCAAGACCCGCACCCCGAACGAGAAGATCAACATCATCCCGGGCTTCGACGGCTATGCGGTCGCCAACAACCGCGAGCTGAAGCGCTACCTGGACACCATGGGCGTCGAGTACACCGTGCTGGGTGACGTGTCCGACATCTACGACACGCCCTCCGACGGCGAGTACCGCATGTTCGACGGCGGCACCACCCTGGACGAGGCCCGCGCTTCCCTCAACGCCAAGGCCACCATCAGCCTGCAGGAATACTGCACCCTGAAGACCCTGGAATACATCGGCGAGAAGGGTCAGCAGACCGCCTCCTTCAACTACCCGATGGGCATCGGCGCCACCGACGCCTTCCTGATGAAGGTCTCGGAGCTGACCGGCAAGGCCATCCCCGCCTCCATCGAGAAGGAGCGTGGCCGCCTGGTCGACGCCATCACCGACAGCCAGGCCTGGCTGCATGGCAAGAAGTTCGCCATCTTCGGCGATCCCGACTTCACCCTGGCCATGACCGCCTTCCTGCTGGAGATGGGCTGCGAGCCCACCCACGTGCTGTCCACCAACGGTTCGACCGAGTGGGAAGCCAAGGTCAAGGCCCTGCTCGCCTCCTCGCCGTTCGGCGCCGCCGGCCAGGTGTGGAAGGGCAAGGACCTCTGGCACCTGCGCTCACTGCTGTTCACCGAGCCGGCCGACTACCTGATCGGCTCGTCCTACGGCAAGTATCTGGAAAAGGACGTCGGCATTCCGCTGATCCGTCTGACCTTCCCGATCTTCGACCGTCACCACCACCACCGCTTCCCCACCTTCGGGTATCAGGGCGCGCTGCGGGTGCTGGTCGAGATCCTGGACCGCATCTTCGAGACGACCGACGCCGCGTCGGACATTTCTTACGACCTTACCCGCTGATCGTCGGAAGCGGACGGGTCAAAACTCCCCTGGGGCGGCAACGCCCCAGGGGCTTTTTTTCTTCCGACAGCCATCCCACAGCCGACTGCATGGACAAAAATATTTAATGAAATGGTCGCATGCATCCGGTCGGCGGCAACCTGGTGCAGTCGAAGGAAGCCCCCGGCGTGCCGGTAACCGGCATCACCAATGGCGTCCCCATCGCCGAGCAGTTGAACACTTTCAAGGCGCTGAAGCCCATCAAAAAGCTGCTGGTGCTCTACAACGTGCGCGAGCCCAATTCGGTGCTCACCGAGAAGGAAGTCGCCCAGTGGGCCGAGAAGAACGCCGTCACCGTGGTGTCTTCGCGCGTGGCGCCCGGCACCGATACGCTGAAGGACGTTCTGGCCAACGTGGCCTCGGGCAGCCAAGCACGGCATCACCCCGCCGGCCAATGCAGAACTGGAGGACTGACCCCGGAGGGCAGTCGCCGATGTCGAGAAGGTCGGGCACTCCGGGAGTGCCCGGCCTTTTCCTTTCCCCCGCCCCACCGCGCCAGCCGTTTTTGCGCTTTTCGAACAAGGTTCATTGTCGTAATCCCGACAAGCTGCTTTCCATCTCAGCTGGAAAGTGCCGGATTTCAGCCGCCTTTAAAATGGCCCGTCCCTTGCATCAGCTCTCTGCGTGATCCCCATGGGAGGCGCCGACCATGCTGAAGCAGAAAATCCAGGAGCTGTTCGTCGAGCCTGGCTGCGCCAAGAACCAGGCCAAGTCGGACGCCGACCGCAAGAAGGGCTGCGGCAAGCCGCTGACCCCTGGCGCGGCGGCGGGTGGCTGCTGTTTCGACGGCGCCAAGATCGCGCTCCAGCCCATCACCGACGTGGTCCACCTGGTGCACGGTCCCATCGCCTGCGAAGGCAATTCGTGGGATACCCGCAATTCGTGGAGCTCGGGCTCCAACCTCTACCGCCTCGGCTTCACCACCGACATGCAGAACCTCGACATCATCAACGGTGGCGAGAAGAAGCTGTACAAGGCCATCAGGCAGGCCATCAAGCGCCACAACCCGCCGGCGGTGTTCGTCTACCAGACCTGCGTCGGCGCCTTGATCGGCGACGATATCGAGGCGGTGTGCAAGGCCGCCACCGAGCGGCTGGGCACCCCGGTGGTGCCGGTCAATGCGCCGGGCTTCGTGGGATCGAAGAACCTGGGCAACCGGCTGGGCGGCGAATCCCTGTTCGAATACGTCATCGGCACCCACGAGCCCGACGACGTCGGCCCCACCGACATCAACATCCTGGGCGAATACAACGTGGCCGGCGAGCTGGACCAGTTCCGCCCGCTGCTGGCCCGCCTGGGCATTCGCCTGCGCTGCTCCATCACCGGCGATGCACGCTACCTGGACGTGGCCTCCAGCCATACCGCCAAGGCCAACATGGTGCTGTGCAGCCAGGCGCTGGTGACGCTGGCGCGCAAGATGAAGGAAACTTACGGCATCCCCTATTTCGAGGGCTCGTTCTACGGCATCTCCGACACTTCGGAGGCGCTGCGCAACATCGCCCGCATGCTGGTGGACAAGGGCGCCGACCCGAGCCTGCAGGAGCGCACCGAGGCGCTGATTGCCGAGGAAGAGGCCAAGGCTTGGGCCCGGCTGGAGCCCTACAAGGAGCGCCTGAAGGGCCGCAAGGTCCTGCTGTATACCGGCGGCGTCAAAAGCTGGTCGGTCATCCAGGCGCTGCAGGAAGTGGGCATGGAGGTTGTCGGCAGCTCGGTGCGCAAGGCCACCGCCGAGGACGCCGCCAAGGCGTTGGAACGCCTGGGCGGCGACGAGGACAAGCTGGCCGACGCCATCACCCCCAGGGACATGTACGCCATGTTCAGGGAGGGCAAGGCCGAGATGATGTTGTCCGGCGGCCGTTCCCAGTTCGTCGCGCTCAAGGCCCGCACCCCCTGGCTGGACATCAACCAGGAACGCCACGTGGGCTACGCCGCCTACGACGGCATGGTCGAGATGGTCCGCCAGATCGACCTGATGATCAACAATCCGATCTGGGAGCAGGTGCGCAAGCCCGCTCCATGGGAGATCTGACCGCCATGGCCCTCGTCATCAGCCACAACAAGGCCCTGTCCACCATGCCGCTGAAAGTCAGCGCACCGCTGGGCGCTGCCATGGCCTTCCTGGGCATGGACGGCAGCCTGCCGCTGTTCCACGGCAGCCAGGGCTGCACCGCTTTCGCCCTGGTCATGATGGTGCGCCACTTCCGCGAGGCCATCCCGCTGCAGACCACCGCCATGAACGAGGTGTCCACCATCCTGGGCGGGACCGAGCAGGTGGAGGCGGCGCTGCACAACATGGTCAAGCGCGCCAAGCCCAAGGTCATCGGCCTGATCTCCACCGCCCTGACCGAAACCCGCGGCGAGGACATGGCCGGCGACCTCAAGGCCATAACGGCACGGTCCAAGGACTTGGCCGGCACCAGCGTGGTCTATTGCTCGGCCCCTGATTTCGAGGGCTCGCTGGAAACCGGCTGGGGCAAGGCGGTAGGCGCCATGATCCGCTCGCTGGTGCCCGGCCCGTCCAGCCAGCCGCCGCTCAAGCGCGTCAACGTGCTGGCCGGCTGCCACATGACCCCCGGCGACGTGGAGGCCATGAAGGAGATCATCGAGGATTTCGGCCTGGAACCGGTGATGCTGCCCGATCTCTCGGGCTCGCTGGACGGCCACGTCCCCGACCACTACGTCCCCACCACTCTGGGCGGTACCACGCTGGAGCAGGTCAGGGGCATGAACCGCGCCTGCCTGACCATCGCGGTGGGCGAACACATGCGCATCTCGGCAGAGACGCTGGAGGAGCGCACCGGCATCCCCTTCGTGCTGTTCGACCGCCTGACCGGCCTGGAGGCGGTGGACAAGCTGATGGTCTGCCTGTCCTCGGCCGCCGGTATCCCGGTGCCGCCCAAGTACCGCCGCCAGCGCTCGCAACTGGTGGACGCCATGCTGGACGGCCACTTCTTCTTCGCCGGCCGCGCCATCGCCGTGGCGGGCGAGCCGTCCTTCCTGTGGACCTACGCCTCCCTGTGCGCCGACCTGGGCGCCAGCATCGTCGGTGCGGTGTCCACCCTGCCCTCGCCGCAGCTGTCGCAGCTGCCCAGCGAAACCGCCATTATCGGCGATTTCGAGGATTTGGAGGACCAGATCCTGGAGGCCGGCGGCGCCGACCTGATCATCGCCAACGCCAACGCCCGGCTGATCGCCGGCCGCCACGGCATCCCGCTGCATCGGGCCGGCTTCCCGGTCTTCGACCGCCTGGGCGCCGCCCATCAGACGGTACTGGGCTATCGCGGCACCCGCGACCTGATCTTCACCCTGGGCAACATCCTGATGGAGCATCCGGGCCACGGCCACGATTTGCCCGTCCAGCATGCGGAGCACACACATGGTGACCCGGCGGTTGCGGCTGGTTGAAGCCGATCAAGACAGTTCAGGCCCCGACCGGCCCTTGAAAGGAGGACATATGCGCGTTGCCTTCGCCACCCATGACCGTCAGCGAGTGGACGCCCATTTCGCCAGCGCCAAGACGTTCATGTTTTACGACGTCGGCCCCGAGGGCCACACCTTCCTCGAGGCGGTCCAGTTCGACAACGTCAGCCAAGAGGAAGGCAAGCACCAGGAAGACGGCGACGACCGCCTGGCCGCCAAGATCAAGGCGCTGGAAGGATCGGCCCTGCTGTTCGTGCGGGCGATTGGTGGACCTGCGGCTGCGCGCGTGGTGCGCGCCCACGTCCACCCCATCAAGCTGCCCGACGACGAAACCATCTCGGCGGTCATCGACAAGGTGCGCGGCATGCTCAAGACCAACCCGCCGCCGTGGCTGCGCAAGGTCATCCGGGATTCCGAGGCTGGTCCCGACCGCTTCATCGACGACGAGGAGTAAACCCCATGCTGGAGCTGTCCGATGCCGACCGCGAGGCGCTCAAGCGCCCGTTCTGCCAGGCCCTGCTGACCCTGATCCGCGCCCAGGACCGCTCAGGCGCCATGGAGGCAGATAGCGACGAGGAACTGCTGTCGCCCTTCATCGTCACCAAGGTGCAGAAGCGCGACATTCCCATGTTCGGCGACCCCGACCCCGACATCCTGATGCGGGTCGAGCAGATCTATCTGGCCGTGTGCTGGCTGGTCGAAAAGGAAACCGGCATCGCCGCCGCCCCCATTCTGAACATTCATCACGAAGGCTGGGGCCGCATCGTCATCATCACCGGCCGGCTGGTGGCGGTGAACTCCCATGTGCGGGAACTGCACCGCTTCGGCTACGAGAACGTCACGCTGATGGAAAGCAAGGCGTTGAAGCTGGTGGAGGAAGGCATCAAGGCCATCCGTCAGTTCCCCGACGTGGCCGCCGCCTAGTTCACGAAAGAGAAGAGAGAGGAGAGATCAACCATGTCGTTGCGTACCTTCACCACCCGCGACGGGTCGCCGTGGACCCCCCGCTACCTGCTCGGCATCAGCGACGAGCTCTGTATCGGCTGCGGCCGCTGCTACAAGGTCTGCACCCAGGGCGTGCTGGAGCTGAAGGGCATCAACGAGGACGGCGAGCTGTGCGACCCCTTCGATGATGGCGAAGACATCGAGCGCAAGGTCATGGTTGTTTCGGCCGAAGGCAAGTGCATCGGCTGCGGTTCGTGCGAGACCGTCTGCGGCACCAAGGCGCAGAAGCACGAAGCCATGGCCGCCTGAGGCACAGGCGAGAATGTCCGCCCAGGCCTATGGCTGGCTGATGGCGGGTGGTGGCGGCGATCTGTTCGACCGCCACCTGTTCGCCTGCGCCGCCACCGTCGCCATGGCCGACCAGGGGTGGCCGCTGGCGGTGGGCCTGGGCCTGTCCGCCGAAGCCCTGGCGGCCCTGGTGGGAGAGTTCTTTCCCCACGCTCCCGGCCTGCTGGTCGGCCTCGATCCCGACGTCGACGGCACCGATCCCATGACGGCGGACGAGGCAGCACTGCGCGCCCTGCTGCTGGAGAACCGCACGGCCGGCGCCGTCGAGGAAGGCTGGCTGGCCCGCATCGTCGCCCGCCGCGCCCTGTCGCCCCGCCAGCTGTGGCAGGACCTGGGCCTGACCTCGCGGGCCGACCTCAGCCTGCTGCTGGCGCGCCATTTCGCGCCTCTCGCGGCCCGCAACCGCCACGACATGCGCTGGAAGCCGTTCTTCTGGCGCGAGATCGAAGCCGCTTCCGGCATGGATTGCCGCGCCGCCACCAAGTGCCGCCGCTGCACCCATTTCTCCCACTGCTTCGGTCCCGAGACCGGCACCAGCCTGATCGGCACGCCTCCCGCTTACGCGCCTTGAAAAGGCCGCAAGGCCCCTGTATGCCACAGGGAAGCCCTGTGTAAAGGTGCGCCCATGATCGACGTCCAAGACATCAAGGCCGGTACCCAGCCCGGCCTGCGCTTCGCCGCCCTGCTCGACCGCGCCGGTGGTTGCACAGATCTGGATTGGGATGGAATCGCCCGCTGGCGGCCCGAAGACGGCTTCCTATGGATCCATCTGGAGCGCGATGATCCCATCGCTTCGCAATGGATGCGCGAGAAAAGCGGCATCGACCCGCTGGTGGCGCTGGCGCTGCTGGCCGAGGAATCCCGCCCCCGCGTGGAGGATGTGGACGACTGCCTGATGGTGGTGCTGCGCGGCGTCAACGTGGGTGACGACAGCAGTCAGGCCGAACTGGTTCCCATCCATGTCTGGGCGGAACCCAACCGCCTGATCTCGTTGCGCGACAAGGACCATCAACTCAGCGCATTGCGCGCCATCCGCCTCGCCCTGCTGGGCGGCAAGGGGCCGCGCACCCCCGGCGGCCTTCTGGCCCAGATCGCCGAACGCATTGTCGAGCACATGGAACTGGTGATCGACGGCATGGAGGATATGGTCGGCGAATTGGAGGATGCGTGCATCGAACGCGTCGCCGACACCGACCTGCGCAGCCAGCTGGCCCGCGTCCGCCGGCAGGCCATCCACCTGCGCCGCTATCTCGGCCCCCAGCGCGACGCCTTGTACCGCCTGCAACACGACGACGCCACCTGGCTGTCGCGGGAGGCCAAGCTGCGCCTGCGCGAGGTCACCGACAAGGTGGTTCGCCATATCGAGGACCTGGACGCCCTGCGCGACCGCACCACCGTGCTGCACGAGGATCTCAGCGCGCAGATTTCCGAAAAGATCGCCTCCACCTCCAACCGCTTCACCGTGCTCACTGCCCTGCTGCTGCCGCCCAGTCTGCTGGCCGGCCTGCTTGGCGCCAACGTGGGCGGCATTCCCGGCCACGACGACCCCTTGGCATTCTGGCAGATGTGCCTGATCGTCGCCGGGTTGATGCCCATCCTGTGGTTGGCGCTCAAGCGCCTGAAATGGCTGTAGCCCCCCTGTCGGCATTGCGACAAACGTCGGATTGCCGACAGCCCTGAAATGAAACAACTCCATACATTTCAATGCACTGGCATGTGGCACCGGCCTTGCTAGGTGACAAGCGGGTTACCGCTTAGTCATCAGGAGGTTTGCCATGCTGACCGTCACCGACCGCGCCGTCGCCGCCATCAAGAGCGTTCGCGAGGACGAAGCCCAGGGCCTGCGCATCAGCGTCGCCTCGGGCGGCTGTTCGGGCCTGAAGTACAACCTGGGCCTCGAGACCCAGGCCGAGACCGGCGACGAGGTGCTGGAGTTCGGCGGCGTGAAGGTGTTCGTCGATCAGGGCTCGGTCATGTGGCTGACCGGCACCGTCATGGACTTCGTCAACGCCGGCAACGATTCCGGTTTCATCTTCGAAAACCCCAATGCCGGGGGCAAGTGCTCGTGCAGCGGCGGCAGCTGCTGACGGAGGCGCTTTCATGACCGCCGCCGCCATCATCGTCAACGACACCACGCTGCGCGACGGCGAGCAGACCGCCGGCGTCGCCTTCAGCCTGGCCGAAAAGCTGGCCATCGCCAGCGCGCTGGACCAGGCCGGCGTGCCGGAGATCGAGGTGGGCATCCCCGCCATGGGCGAGGAGGAATGCGCCTCCATCCGCGCCGTGGGCGAACTGGGCCTCAACGCCCGGCTGATCGCCTGGTGCCGCATGCGCGAGGACGATCTGGCCGCCGCCCTGGCCTGCAACGTCACCATGGTCAATCTGTCCATTCCGGTATCCGACCAGCAGCTGGCGAAGAAGCTGGACCGCGACCGCGCCTGGGCGCTGGGCCATATCCGCGACGTGGTGGGCCGCGCCCGCGACGCCGGGCTGGAAGTGGCGGTGGGCGGCGAGGATTCTTCGCGCGCCGATCCCGCCTTTCTGGTGGACGTGCTGGGCGCCTGTGCCGAGGCGGGGGCGCGCCGCTTCCGCTTCGCCGACACTTTGGGCGTGCTGGACCCCTTCGCCACCTACGAGCGGTTCCGTACCCTTCGCGCCGCCAGCGCCATCGAGCTGGAAATCCATGCCCATGACGATCTGGGCCTGGCCACCGCCAATTCCCTGGCGGCGGTGAAGGGCGGCGCCACCCATGTGTCGACCACGGTGAACGGGCTGGGCGAACGCGCCGGCAACGCCCCGCTGGAGGAAGTGGTGGTGGCGTTGGGCCATCTCTACGGCTTCGAGACCGGCGTGGCGAAGATGGCGCTGGCCAAGGTTTCCCGCCTGGTCGCCGAGGCCTCGGGCCGGCCGGTGCCGGTCAACAAGAGCATCGTCGGCGATGCCATCTTCACCCATGAAAGCGGCATCCACGTTTCCGGCCTGCTGCGCGACCGCCGCAATTACGAGGCGCTGGACCCAGGTGAGCTGGGCCGCGCCCACAAGGTGGTGCTGGGCAAGCATTCCGGCCTGAGTTCGGTGCTGCACGCCTGCAGTCAGCTCGGCCTGAACCCGACCGTCCCCCAGGCCCGGGCGGTGCTGGCCCGTATCCGCGCCCTGGCCACCCAAACCAAGCGCCCCCCGTCCCCCGACGACCTCCGCCGCTTCCTCGCCGAAGCGCCGGTGAACTGAGAGGAGAGCCGTCATGTGCACCCCCCGCCCAGTGCAAGCCCGCCGAAGGCAGCTTCCTTGACCGGCTGAGCAAGCTGTCCGCCGCCGAACAATTCTTCGACGCCTTGGACGTGGCCTTCGACCAGCAGGTGATCAACGTCTACCGCCTGCACATCCTCAAGCGTTTCAACGCGCTGCTGGACATGGCGGCGTTGCGCGACCTGGAGGAAGGCGCCGCCCGCATCGCCTGCCGCCACGCCCTGGAGAAAGCCTACGGCGAGTTCGCCGCCGGCGAGGGACAGAAGACGTTCAAGGTGTTCCAGGACCAGAAAACCGGGTTCGTGCCGCTGTCGTCCATCGGTTCGTTCCGCTGACACCCCCCGCCAGCGAGGTCAGTTCCATGCACATCGTTGTTTGCATCAAGCAGGTGCCGGACAGCGCGCAGATCCGCGTGCACCCGGTGACCAACACCATCATGCGCCAGGGCGTGCCGACGATCATCAACCCCTACGACCTGTTCTCGCTGGAGGAAGCCCTGCGCCTGCGCGACCGGTTGGGCGGCAAGGTCACCGTGCTGACCATGGGCCCGCCCATGGCCGACGCCGCGTTGCGCAAGGCGCTGTCCATCGGCGCCGATGCCGCCGTGCTGCTGTCCGACCGCGTGTTCGCCGGCTCCGACACCCTGGCCACCTCGTACGCCCTGGCCTCGGCCATCGCCAAGATCGCCGAGACCGAGCCGGTGGATATGGTGTTCTGCGGCAAGCAGACCATCGACGGCGACACCGCTCAGGTGGGCCCCGGCATCGCCAAGCGGCTTGACCTCAACCAGCTGACCTATGTGGAGAGTATCCGCTCGGTGGACCTGGCCTCGCGCAAGATCACCGTGGAGCGCCGCGCCGAGGGCGGCGTGCAGGTGTTGTCCACCGCCCTGCCCTGCCTGGTCACCATGCTGGAGGGCACCAACAAGGTGCGCCGCGGCACCATGGCCGACATGCTGCGCGCCGCCCGCACGGAGGTCCCCATGTGGAGCGCCGCCAGGGCTGGCATCCCCGACGTGGCCCTGTGCGGCCTGAAAGGATCACCCACCGTGGTGAAGAAGGTGTTCGCGCCCCAGCCCCGCAAGGAGAAGGCCAAACGGATCGAGGTGGAGGGCAACGCCCCCGCCGATTTGGCCGCCGCCGCCCTGACCGCTTTGTTCGCCGCCGACGCCCGCCTGGAAGAGACTCTCTTCCGGCAGACCGGCGGCTGAAGGAGACCCGCAAGATGACCGACGCGAAGCCCACCCCCGGCGCCGCCCCGTCGCGCGGCAAGATGAAGGCCGAGCTGTCCGAGCATTTCAAGGCGTACAAGGACGTCTGGGTGTTCGTCGAACTGGAGCGCGGCCAGGTCCACCCGGTGTCCTGGGAGCTCATGGGCGAAGGCCGCAAGCTGGCCGACAAGCTGGGCGTCCAGTTGGCCGGCGTGGTCATGGGCGCCAGCGGCGACGGCGCCGATAGCGCCATCGCCGGCGCCTACGAGTACGGCGCCGACAAGGTCTACACCATCCAGGACCCGCTGCTGGCCGATTACCGCAACGAGTCCTTCACCAAGGGCATGACCGAGCTGGTCGACACCTACAAGCCGGAAATCCTGCTGCTGGGCGCCACCACCCTGGGCCGCGACCTCGCCGGCTCGGTGGCCACCACGCTCAAGACCGGCCTGACCGCCGACTGCACTGAGCTGGCCATCGACGACGACCGCTCGCTGGGCGCCACCCGCCCCACCTTCGGCGGTTCGCTGCTGTGCACCATCTACACCCTCAACGTCCGCCCGCAGATGGCGACGATCCGCCCGCGCGTCATGGCCATGCCGGATCGCCAGCCCGGCCGCACCGGCGCCATCGTGGTGCATGCCCTGGGGATGGAGGAGGACTCCATCGTCACCAAGATCCTGGACTACATCCCCGACGCCTCCAAGGAGGACGCCCACCTAGCCTACGCCGATGTGGTGGTAGCCGGCGGCATGGGCCTGGGAAAACCGGAAAACTTCAAGCTGGTCAAGGAACTGGCCGCCGTTCTTGGCGCCGAGTATGGCGGTTCGCGCCCGCTGGTGCAGAAGGGCTGGATCGACGCCTCGCGCCAGATCGGTCAGACCGGCAAGACCATCCGGCCGCGCCTCTACATCGCCGCCGGCATCTCGGGCGCCATCCAGCACCGCGTCGGCGTCGAGGGCGCCGACCAGATCCTGGCCATCAACACCGACCCCAACGCCCCCATCTTCGACTTCGCCCACCAGGGCATCGTCGGCGACGCGCTGGCCGTGCTGCCGGCGCTGACCGAGGCGTTCCGCCGCCATCTGGCCCGCGCCCAGGCCGCTGAATAAGGAGACACGACCATGGAGAAGTTCGATGCCATCGTGGTCGGTGCCGGCCCGTCCGGCAATTCGGCCGCCTACACCATGGCCAAGGCTGGCCTGAAGGTGCTTCAGGTCGAACGCGGCGAGTATTCCGGCTCCAAGAACGTGCAGGGCGCCATCCTGTACGCCACCAGCCTGGAGAAGATCATCCCCGACTTCCGCGAGGATGCCCCGCTGGAACGCCACATCGTCGAGCAGCGCCTGTGGATGCTGGACGACAAGTCCCATTGCGGCACCCATTACCGCTCGGACAAGTTCAACGAGGAGCGGCCCAACCGCTACACCATCGTGCGCGCCCAGTTCGACAAGTGGTTCAACTCCAAGGTCCGCGAGGCCGGCGCCCTGGTGGTGTGCGAAACCACCGTCACCGAACTGGCCCGCGATGCCGACGGCAAGGTGGTGGGCATCAAGACCGACCGCGACGACGAGGTGGTCCATGCCGACGTGGTGGTGCTGGCCGACGGCGTGAACTCGCTGGTGGGCCAGCGCTCGGGCATCCGCCCCGAGATCAAGCCGGAGCACGCCGCCCTGGCGGTCAAGGAGATGCACTTCCTGCCGCGCGAGGTCATCGACCAGCGCTTCAACATCAAGGGCGAGGAAGGCGTGGTGATCGAAGCCCTGGGCACCGTCACCATGGGCCTGATGGGCACCGCGTTCCTGTACACCAACGGCGAGTCGGTATCGGTGGGCATCGGCTGTCTGGTGTCGGATTTCCGCGACAGCGGCACCAGCCCTTACGTCATGCTGGACAAGTTCAAGAAGCACCCCCTCCATCGCCCCCCTGCTGGAGGGCTCGGAGGTGAAGGAATACGCCGCCCACCTGATCCCCGAAGGCGGATTCAAGGCCATCCCCAAGCTGCACGGCGACGGCTGGCTGATCGTCGGCGATTCGGGCCAGTTCGTGAACTCGATGCACCGCGAGGGCTCCAACCTCGCCATGGAGACCGGCCGCATGGCCGCCGAGACGGTGATCGCGCTGAAGGCCGAGGGCAAGGCCCCCAGCGAAGCCAACCTGGGCCGTTACCGCAAGGCGCTGGAAGACAGCTTCGTCATGAAGGATCTCAAAAAGTACAAGAACTTGCCTGAGATTCTTCATGAGAACCGTCAGTTCGTCACCACCTATCCCAACCTGCTCAGCCGGGCCGCCGAAACGTGGTTCCGCGTGGACGGCATGCCAAAGTTGGACAAGGAAAAGGACATTTTCCGCACCTTCCGATCGGGGCGCACCCTGCGCGGCCTGATCGGCGACGCGGTCAAGATCGCCCGGGCCTGGCGCTGAGGAGGATGCGATGAAAGTCGAAGAGAAACTCTACAACAACCGCTACATGGTGGACGAAGGCCATCCCCACATCGCCATCGTCGGTTCGGAAAAGCCCTCCAAGGCATTGAAAAGCCTGGTGACCGTCTGCCCGGCCGGCTGTTATGCGGAAGAAGAGGACGGCAGCGTCGTGGTCACCCCCGACGGCTGCCTGGAATGCGGCACCTGCCGCATCATCTGCGCCGGCACCGGCGAACTGCAATGGAACTATCCGCGCGGCGGCTACGGCATCCTGTTCAAGTTCGGCTGAGGACTTCAGGCCCGTACCCAGCGGATACGGGCCTGCGCCGCTACAGCACCTTCAACCCGACGATACCCGTCACGATCAGGCCGATGCAGCCAAGCCTGGCGGGATCCATCGTTTCGCCATACAGCAGGAGGCCGCACAAGGCGGTCCCAATGGTACCGATGCCGGTCCATACCGCATAGGCGGTGCCAAGCAGGCCGAGGCTCGCCACCATGGCGCCGATGGTGAGCACCGACGGCAACAGGCGCATGAAGCCGGCGGTTTGCTTGAGACCGACCGCCCAACCGATTTCCATCAGCCCTGCGGCAAGAAGAATGAGCCACGCCATTGCGGACCTCATTGCGTGAGGTCAGGTCGTCCTAACCGGCTTCCCTTGCCATGGCGGGGCCGTCCCCGCAGGAGTGATAAAGATAGGTCAGGAACCCGCCCGGTCCAGCCTCTGTTCGCTCTGGCAAATGGAGGCTGCCATGCCGGACATGGATACGGGACTGGAACGCCACCACACCGATCGCGGCCTGACCGGCGACAAGGTGGCCGGGCCCGACCCGGCGGCGGTGCCGGTGCACACGGATTCCGAGGCGGCGGGAACGCCGACGCCGCACGGCGCGGTGGTTGCCGCCCTGGCCCAGATCAGGGACTATCTTGCCGCCGAATTCCGCCCCGACAGCTTTGGCGCCGTCGCCAAGCCGGAGTCGCGCCACCAAGCCGAACTGCTGCGCAAGCTGGCGGTGTGGCAAATCGCCTTGCCGGTGGTGCTGGGCCTGCTGGCGGGCTGGTACGGCTGGCCGCGTTAGCTCCGCTTAACCCCTCCCCCAGGACTTCTCGTTTGGCGGGTCCGCCGGACGGCGCATACGCTGGGTGCCCCGTTCCCCACCCGCGAGAGACTCCCCCTTTGGACGCCCAGCCACTCCATCTGCCGTGCCGCGACGGCCACCGCCTTGGCGCCCATCTGTGGACGCCGCGGGGCGGCGAGCGCGGCACGGTAATCGTCAACCCGGCCACCGGCGTGGTCGCCAAGTATTATCACCGCTATGCCCGCTTCCTGGCCGAGCAGGGTTTTGCGGTGCTCACTTACGACTATCGCGGCATCGGTGCCTCGCGCCCTGCCCGCCTGCGCGGCCACCGGGTGGAGTGGCACCATTGGGGCGAACTGGATTTCGATGCCGCCGTGCATTGGGCGCGCACGCGCGACCCGCATGGCTTCCTGGGCGTGGTCGGCCACAGTATCGGCGGCTTCCTGCCCGGCTTCGCCGCCGGGGCGGCGCGGGTGGACCGCATCCTGACGGTGGGCGCACAATACGCTTTCTGGGGCAATTACAAGCCGTCGCACCGCCTACGCCTGCTGCTGCGCTGGCATGTGGTGATGCCGGCCCTCACTTTGGGCCTGGGCTATTTCCCCGGCAAGCGCCTGGGCTGGCTGGAGGATTTGCCGGCGGGCGTGGCCCTGGAATGGAGCTTCCGCCGCGACCGCATGGAACTGAGCTATCCGAAAACGGAACGCGCATCCATCCTGGCCCGCTTCGCCGCCGTTCGCGCGCCCATCCTCGCCATCGGCCTGACCGATGACGAGTACGGGACACCGCAGGCGATCCGGCGGGGCCTGGACTATTACAGCGGCAGTCCCCGCCAGCAGGCCGAACTCGCCCCCAGCGACCTGGGATACGACGCCATCGGCCACTTCGCCCTGTTCCACGAACGGCATGCTGGCGATTTCTGGCCGGCCACCTGCGCCTGGTTGGGCGAGGGCGTCAATCCCTGGCCCGAACGCTCCGTCGGGCCGTTCTGGACCTCAGACGGCGCCTTCGAAGCCGAAGCCGGCCTCGTCCACCGCCTTCTTCACCTGCTCGGCGGTGGCACCGTCCACCTTCACCGCGGCGGCGGCCAGATCGACGGAGACGCTGGCGCCGGGCGCCGCCGCCTTGATGGCGGATTCCACCGAACGGGCGCAGCCGCCGCAGGTCATGCCGGTGACGCGGAACGTGGCAGTCATTTCTCGATACTCCCCAAGGTTTGAGTTGGCGCCATTGTGAACCTTCCAGCAAGCGGAAGGTCAAGCCGCCTTGGGCAGCAGTTCCACCTTGAGCCAACCGGGTTGGCGCGTATCGAACGCCTTGTAAGCCTCCAGCGCCGAAGTCAGCGGCTGCACCTGGGCCAGCAGGCTGGTGGGATCGATGCGGCCGGTGTGGATGGCGTCGAGCAGATCGGGGATGTAGGTGCGGTGATGGCAGTTGCCCATCTTGAGCACCAGGTTCTTGTTCATGGCCTTGCCGATGGGGAAGGTACGCGCCGTCTCGGGATAGACGCCGATGATGGACAGCGTGCCGGCCTTGGCGAGCCCATCCACCGCCCAGTTGAGCACCTGGCTGGGTCCGTTGCCGGGGTGCCAGTTGTCGCCGACCGGCCTGATCTGCGGCGCGATCTGCCGCACCTCGTCGGGGAAGTCCTGGCCGGGCGGCGCCACCGCATCCACCCCCACGGCATCGATGGCCCGATCCACGCCGATGCCACCCGTCAACTGACGGATGACATCCACGGGCTCTTCCGCAGCGAAATCAATGCACTCCGCCCCTTGCTTGCGGGCCATCTCCAGCCGGTCGGGCAGGCAATCCACCGCCAGCACCCGATGCGCGCCCCTCATGAAGGCCGACATTATGGCGAACTGGCCCACCGGGCCGCAGCCGAACACCGCCACCGTGTCGCCCGGCTGGATCTCGGCATTGTCGGCGCCGAAATAGCCGGTGGGGAAGATGTCCGAGCACAGCAGCGCCTGCTCGTCGCTCACCTCGACCGGCAGGCGGACCAGATTGTGGGCGGCGTAGGGCACCCGCACGAACTCGGCCTGCATGCCCATGAACGGCCCGCTGAGGGCCGGGCCGCCATAGAAGGCCGTGCCCGCCTGCGGCCCGTTGGGATTGGCCACGTCACACTGGGCGGTATAGCCGGCGCGGCAATAGCTGCACCAGCCGCAGGCGATGGTGGACGGCACCACCACCCGGTCGCCGGGCCGGAAATTGCGAACCGCCTTGCCCACCTCCTCGACCACGCCCACCCCCTCGTGGCCGAGGATGGTGCCCGGCTTCATGCCCGGCAGGGTGCCGCGGATCATGTGCAGGTCGGTGCCGCAGATGGCGCTGGCGGTGATGCGGACAACGGCATCGCCGGGCTGCTCGATGACCGGCTCGGCGACATCCTCCAGACGGATGTCGCCGATATCGTGGAAAACCACGGCTTTCATGGGGACCTCCTTCCCTGTGCTATAGCGGGCCACATGGGAAGGAAACGGGCCGGCGACGAGGCCGCTCGCCGACAGCGCGGCGGCGTCAGCCGCCCTTGCCCTCGGCCTTGGCGCCCTGGTCCTTAATGATAGCCGTCACCGGGACCAGCACGAAGCCCTTGGCGTCCAGCCCAGGCAACCATTGGGACAGGGCCTCGATGGTGGAATCGTGGGGATGGCCGATGGCGATGGCGGCGCCGTGCTTGCGGGCATAGGCCTCGGCCTTCTGCAGCCTGGGCCAGTACGGCGGCCACGCTCTGGTCGTTGTCGATGAAGACGTTGCGGGCGGCGAAGGCCACGCCGTAATTGCGCGCCAGCTCGGGCGCCACGCTTTTTTCCGTGGTGACGGAATCCAGGAACAGCAGTCCGCGCTTCTTCAACTCCTCCATCACCACCCGCATGCCGACGCGGTCGCCGGTATAGCGCGAACCCATGTGGTTGTTGATGCCGACGAAGCCCTCGAAGCGATTCAGCCCCCAGTCCAGACGGCGGCGGTTCTCCTCGGGATGGACGCCCACCTCCAGCACGTCGGGGCCGGGGTCCCAGCTTTCCCCCAGCGGCTGCATGGGCACGTGCACCATCAGTTCGTGGCCGCGATTGCGCGCCTCGCGGGTCAGACGCGGCAGGTCCTGGGCATAGGTCATCCAGGCCAGCGTCAGCGGCGCCCGCAGCGGGATGACCTTCTCGGACCGTTTGCGGTCCACCCCCAAATCGTCGATCACCACGGCGATCATGGGCCGGCCGGCGGTCTTGGGCGCCGGCACGGCATAGCGCACCCAGGCCGGCGTGCCCGGCCGAATGGGGGTCACCGAGGGCTGCGGCAGGATCAGCGGCACCGCCGCTTCCTGCACCGGCACGGACGGCCGGTCGCCAGCGTCCTCGCCGGCAGCCTCGGGACCATCGTACTCCATACCGTCGTCGTTGGGACCACCGGGACGCGGGCGCGGCACCGGCACGATGGGCAGCACCGGCATATCGCCGTCCAGCACCATCTCGCCATCCCGGCGGGGCGGCCGGTCCACCGCCATCTCAGCCTGTTCCCAGGCGCTGCGCGCCTTGCGCTCGGGCTTGTCGGGCAGGACACTGACACCCACCCCCACACCGACGGCCACCCCCGCCAGCAGCACGGCCGCCATCAGCGCCGGCACCATCCACGGCCGGTCCATCAGCCGCTGCTTGGGCTCCATCAACATGCGCCGGATTTCGCGCCGCGACACTTAGGGGGCTCACTCCTCGGATACGGAGAATGGGTTATAGCGGTGCGCGGCGGTCAGTCGCAACAGTGGGGCGCCAGTTCGTCCAGGATGGGGCAATCGGGCCGATGGTCGCCGTGGCAGCGTTCGATCAGCGATTGCAGGGTGCGGCGGATGGTTTCCAGCTCGGCGATCTTGCGTTCCACTTCGGCCATGTGGCCTTGCGCGATGCGGCGGACATCGGCGCTGGCGCGTTCGCGGTCGCGCCACAGGGTCAGCAGGTCGCCCACGTCCTTGACCGAGAACCCCAGCGAGCGGGCGCGCTGGATGAAGCGCAGCATGTCCACATCGGTCTGGGTGTAGGCGCGATAGCCCGAGGCGGTGCGCCCCGCCTTGGGCATCAGGCCGATCTCCTCGTAATAGCGGATGGTCTTGGCCGGCACGCCCGAGCGTGCCGCCGCCGTTCCGATGTTCATTGCGCCCTCCAGCGCCGCAGCAGCAGGGAATTGGACACCACCGACACGCTGGAGAACGCCATGGCCGCCCCGGCGATGACCGGGTTGAGCAGCCCCAGCGCCGCCGCCGGCAGCGCCACCAGATTGTAGACGAAGGCCCAGAACAGGTTCTGCCGGATCTTGGCGTAGGTGGCGCGCGACACCGACAGGGCCGGCGGCAACAGCGCCGGGTCGCCCTTGACCAGGGTGATGCCGGCGGCCTGCATGGCCACGTCGGTGCCGGTACCCATGGCGATGCCGATATGGGCCTCGGCCAAGGCGGGCGCGTCGTTGATGCCGTCGCCCACCATGGCGACCATCCGCCCCTCGGCCTTCAGCTTGGCCACCTCGGCCGCCTTGTCCTCGGGCAGCACCTCGGCCAGCACCCGGTCGACGCCCACCTGGACAGCGACGGCGGCCGCGGCGCGGGCGTTGTCGCCGGTCAGCAGCACCGTCTCGATGCCGAGCGCCTTCAGTCCGGCCACCGCCTGGGCCGCCCCCGGCTTGACCGGATCGGCCACGGCGATGAAGCCGAGCACGCGGCCGGCATCGGCCGCCCACATGACGGTGCGGCCCCGCCCCTCCTCCGCCTCGGCCTGGGCGGCGAAGGTAGAAAGGTCGATGCCGTTCTCGGCCATCAGCCGAGTGGAACCGACCAGCAGCGCCCGCCCGTCAACCACGGCTGACAGGCCGCGTCCGGGCAGGCTCTTGAACTCGCCCAGCGGCGCCAGCGTCATGCCTTCGGCAGCGGCCAACACGGCGCGGGCCAGCGGATGCTCGCTACCCTGCTGGGCCGAGGCTACCAATTGCAGCAGGTCCGCCTCGCCGGCTTGCGCCACCACGGCGGGGTGGCCCTCGGTCAGGGTGCCGGTCTTGTCCAGCACCACCACCTGGGCGCCATGGGCGCGCTCCAACGCCTCGGCGTCCTTGATCAGGATGCCGTGGCGGGCGGCGACGCCGGTGCCCACCATGATGGCGGTGGGAGTCGCCAATCCCAGCGCACAGGGACAGGCGATGACCAGAACCGAGATGGCGGCCACGGCGGCGTACGCGACATCGCCGCCGATCAGCGCCCATCCCAGGAAAGACAGCGCGGCCACCGCCACCACCGCCGGCACGAAGACGGCCGATATGCGATCCACCAGCTTCTGCACCGGTGCCTTGGAGGCCTGGGCGCCCTGGACCATGCGGATGATGCGGTTGATGGTGCTTTCGGCGCCGACGCGGGTGGCGCGGATGCGCAGCATTCCGTCGCCGTTGACCGCGCCGGCCACCACCTCGGCGCCGGCCTCCTTGGGCACCGGCAGGCTCTCGCCGGTCACCAGGGATTCGTCAACCTGGCTGACGCCCTCGATGACCACGCCGTCCACCGGCAGCCGCTCGCCGGGACGGACCACCACCACCGCCCCGGTGGGAACCACGTCGGCCGGCAGCTCGATGACGCGGCCGTCCTGTTCCACCCGCGCCACATCGGGGCGCAGCTTCATCAGCGCGCGGATGGCGCCGGCAGCGGAGCGTTTGGCCCGGGTTTCCAGCAGCTTGCCCAGCAGCACCAGGGTGATGACCACCGCTGCGCCCTCGAAATACAGGGCGCCGTGATGGGCGCTGCCCGCCACCACCTGCCACGCCGACAGGCCGTAGGCCGCCGAGGTGCCCAGCGCCACCAGCACGTCCATGTTGCCGGTGCCGCCACGCAGCGACGCCCACGCACCACGATAGAAGCGGGCGCCGATCCAGAACTGCACCGGGGTCGCCAGCACCCATTGCACCCAGGGCGGCAAGGCCAGCTGGGGCACGATCATCCCCGCCACCAGCGGCAGCGTCAGCACGGCCGAAACGATCATCCGCAGGGCCTGCCGCCTGAGGTCGCTCTCGCGCTCCCGTTCCTCCTGCGCCAGTTGGTCGCCCGCCCCGGTAACCACCTGGGCGCCGTAGCCAGCCTTGGTCACCGCCAGCACCAGATCGGCCACGGTGGCCGTGCCGGCCAGCACGACCACATGCGCCCGCTCGGTGGCGAGGTTGACGTCGGCCGAACGCACGCCGGGCAGCTTGCCCAACACCTTTTCCAGCCGGGAGGAACAGGCGGCGCAGGTCATGCCCGAGATGGCCAGATCGACGCTTTCCTCGGGAACGGAAAAACCCGCCTTGGCGACGGCCTCGGCCAATTGGCCGGGCCCCACCTGCCGGGGATCAAAACGCAGGTCGGCGGTCTCCGCCGCCAGCGAGACATTGGCGGCCTCCACACCGGGCAGTTTGCCCAGCACCCGCTCCAGCCGGGTGGAGCAGGCGGCGCAGGTCATGCCGCGGACGGGCAGGCTGAGGGTGGCGTGGGTCATCATCGGGCTCCTTGCGATACCCTTAAGAAGATTGGGCTTCCAGTGACTGGAAGGTCAATACCCCATTTTTCGCGGTTCCCCGCTGCCGGAGCCGCACCGAAGGACCCGCCAAACTTGACGTGTCCGGGCCGCCCCTGCATTCTTCGCCCCTGATCCATGTTCCAGGGCGGTTTGCGCCATGTTCCTGCTGATCGACAACTACGACAGCTTCACCTACAACCTTTGGCACTATCTGGGCGAACTGGGCGCCGAGGTGCAGGTGCGCCGCAACGACGCCCTGACCGTGGACGAGGCGCTGGCGCTCAACCCCGAGGGCATCGTCCTCTCGCCCGGCCCGTGCGATCCCGACAAGGCCGGCATCTGCCTCGACCTGATCAAGGCCGCCGCCGGCAAGGTACCCATGTTCGGCGTCTGTCTGGGCGAGCAATCCATGGGCCAAGCCTTCGGCGGCAAGGTCATCCGCGCGCCGCAGCCCATGCATGGCAAGGTGGACGACATCTTCCACGACGGCACCGGCATATTCGCCGGCCTGCCCTCGCCGTTCCGCGCCACCCGCTACCATTCGCTGGTGGTCGAGCGGGCCAGCCTGCCCGCCTCGCTGACCGTCACCGCCTGGACCCAGGACGGCCTCATCATGGGTTTGGCCGGCCGTGGCCTGCCGGTGTGGGGCGTGCAGTTCCATCCCGAGAGCATCGAGACCCAGCACGGCCACAAGATGCTGCAGAACTTCCTCGACCTGTGCCGCATGTACAAGGGAATCGCCGCCTGATGACTACGCCTGCTCCCACTCCCGTGCCCGCCTCGCTGGCCCTGATGAAGGAAGTGCTGGGCCGCGTCGCCGTTGGCCATTCCATGTCCGAGGACCAGGCCGAGGAAGTGTTCGAGGTCATCATGTCGGGCGACGCCACGCCGGCGCAGATCGGCGGCCTGCTGATGGCGCTGCGCGTGCGCGGCGAAACCATCGAGGAAATCACCGGCGCCGCCCGCATCATGCGCGCCAAGGCCCTGCCCATGGAGGCGCCGGCCGGCGCCATCGATACCTGCGGCACCGGTGGCGACGGCTCGGGCACCTACAACATCTCCACCGCCGCCGCCTTCGTGGTGGCCGGCGCCGGTGTGCCGGTGGCCAAACACGGCAACCGGGCGCTGTCGTCCAAGTCCGGCTCGGCCGACGTGTTGACCGCGCTGGGAATCAAGATCGATGCCGACATGGCGCTGGTGAAGGAAAGCCTATGGGAGAACAACATCGGCTTCCTGATGGCGCCGCGCCATCATAACGCCATGCGCCACGTGGCCGGCCCGCGCGTGGAACTGGGCACCCGGACCATCTTCAACCTGTTGGGCCCGCTGGCCAATCCCGCGCGTACCAGCCTGCAGGTGCTGGGCGTCTTCGCCCGCCAGTGGGCGGAGCCCATGGCCGAGGTGCTGGGCCGCCTGGGCGCCGAGCGCGCCTGGGTGGTGCACGGTTCGGACGGCCTGGATGAACTGACCACCACCGGCCCCAGCCTGGTGGCCGAGTGGAAGGACGGCAAGGTGTCGTGCTTCGAAGTGCGGCCCGAGGATTGCGGTCTGAAACGGGCCAGCGCCGCCGACCTGAAGGGCGGCGACGCCGCCACCAACGCCACCGCGCTGAAGGCGCTGCTGCAGGGCGCTCACGGCGCCTATCGCGACATCGTCATTCTCAACGCCGCTGCCGCCCTGGTGGTGGCCGGCAGGGCCGGCGACCTGAGCGAAGGCGCCAAGCTGGCGGCCGACAGCATCGATTCCGGCAAGGCCCTGGCCGCGTTGGACCGTATGGTCGCCATCACCAACCGGGAGGTCTGACGATGTCCGCCACCATCCTGGACCGCATCTGCGACGAGAAGCGCAAGCAGGTCGCCGAGAGCAAGAACCGCCGACCCATCCAGGAACTGCTGAAACGGGCCAAGGACCAGGCGCCCCCCGCGGTTTTGCCGCGGCACTTTCCCGCAAGGCGGAGACCACCGGCATCGGCCTGATCGCCGAGATCAAGAAGGCGTCTCCCTCCGCCGGCCTGATCCGCCCCGATTTCAAGCCGGCTCAACTGGCCCGCGCCTATGCGCATGGCGGCGCCGCCTGCCTGTCGGTGCTGACCGACCAGAAGTTCTTCCAGGGGTCCGACGGCGACCTGGGCGAGGCCCGCTCGGCCTGCGAGTTGCCGGTGATCCGCAAGGACTTCATGGTGGACCCCTACCAGGTGGTGGAGTCCCGCGCCCTTGGCGCCGACTGCATCCTGCTGATCATCGGCGCGCTGAGCGATGCCGAACTGTCCAACATGGAGGATATCGCGCTGGGTTACGGTATGGACGTCCTGCTGGAGGTCCATGACGAGGCCGAACTGGAGCGCGCGCTGAAGCTGAAGTCGCCGCTGGTCGGCATCAACAACCGCGACCTCAGGGTCATGAAGACCGATTTGGGCACCACCGAGCGGCTGGCGCCCATGATCCCCGCCGATCGCCAGATCGTCTGCGAAAGCGGCATCGACAGCCCGGTGGACATCAAGCGTATGGTCGCGGCTGGCGCCAAGCGCTTCCTGATCGGCGAATCGCTGATGAAGCGCCCCGACGTGGAAATGGCGACCCGCGTGCTGCTGGTGGGCGGCGGCGCCCGCCTCGAGGCCAAGGGCTGATGGCGGACCTGACCCATTTCGACACCGACGGCAACGCGGTGATGGTGGACGTCTCGGACAAGGGCGAGACCGAACGCGTCGCCGTGGCCCGCGGCAAGGTGGTGATGGCGCCACAGACCATGGCGCTGATCCAATCGCGCGGCCTGAAGAAGGGTGACGTGCTGGCGGTGGCGCAACTGGCCGGCATCATGGGCGCCAAACGCACCCCCGACTTGATTCCGCTGTGCCATCCCCTGGCCTTGACTTCGGTGAAGGTGGAACTGGCGCTGGACCCCGATAATGCCGCCGTCGCCATCGAGGCCACCTGCAAGCTGAGGGGGCGCACCGGGGTCGAGATGGAGGCGCTGACCGCCGTATCGGTGGCGGCGCTGACGGTCTACGACATGGTCAAGGCAGTGGACAAATCCATGCGCATCACCGACATCCATCTGGTGCACAAATCCGGCGGCAAGTCAGGTACCTACGAGATCGCGGAATGATCAGCGTCGAGGTCGCGCTGGAGCGGGTGCTGGACGGCTGCCGCCCCACCGCTCCCGAGATGGTCGCCCTGCCCGCCTCGCTGGGCCGGGTGCTGGCCGAGGACGTGGCCGCCCGCGTCGCCCATCCGCCCCTGGACGTCTCGGCCATGGACGGCTACGCCGTCCGCGCCGCCGACTTGCCCCAGCCGGGCCGGCTGAGCGTCATCGGCGAATCCGCCGCCGGCCGCCCCTTCGCCGGCACCCTGGGCGCCGGGCAGGCGGTGCGCATCTTCACCGGCGCCGGCATGCCGCCGGGCGCCGACACCGTGGTGATGCAGGAAGACGCCACCCGCGCGGGCGACACCGTGGACATCACCATCGCCCCCACGCCGGGCAAGCATGTGCGCACCCGCGGCCTGGATTTCCAGCCCGGCCAGATCGGGCTGAAGGCCGGAACGGTGATGGGGCCGCGCCAGATCGCCCTGGCGGCCGCCATGAACGTCCCATGGCTCACCGTGCGCCGCCGCCCGCGCGTGGCCGTGCTGTCCACCGGCGACGAGATCGCCATGCCGGGCGACCCGCTGGGACCGGCGCAGCTGGTTTCCTCCAACGGTCCTGGCATCGCCGCCCTGATCACTCTGCTGGGTGGCGAGCCGGTGCAGTTGGGCATTGCCCGCGACACCCGCGAATCACTGTCGGCCATGGTGGCGGCGGCCTCGGGCTGCGACCTGCTGGTGACCTCGGGTGGCGCCTCGGTGGGCGATTACGACCTGGTCCAGGACGTGCTGGCCGAACACGGCCTGAAACTGGATTTCTGGAAGATCGCCATGCGCCCAGGCAAGCCGCTGATGTTCGGCACCCTGAGGAATGTCCCGGTACTCGGCTTGCCCGGCAACCCGGTAGCGGCCATGGTCTGCTCCTATGTGTTCCTGGCCCCCATGCTGCGTGCCATGCAGGGGCTGGGCGGCGGCCTGCCCACCCTGACCGCCGTGCTGGACGCCCCGGTGACGGCCAACGACGCCCGCCAAGACTACATGCGCGCCGGCCTGCGCCGTGACGGGCACGGCATACCGGTGGCGACCCCCTACGGCCGCCAGGACTCCGCCGTGGTGTCGGGACTGGCCGCCGCCCAGGCGCTGATCGTACGCCCGCCCCATGCGGAAGCGGCAAGGGCCGGCGATACGGTGACGGTGATCCCCCTGCCCGACGGTTTCTGAAAACCGCCGACAAATCCCCTTGACGGGGAATAAGAACAGGCATAGAACGTGAACAACGGTTGCATTTTTGTTCCGTTCGTTGCTCTGGCCGGGGGAGTCGTCCCATGTTGACCCGCAAGCAGTATGAACTGCTGATGTTCATTGACCAGCGCCTGCGCGCCACCGGCATCTCGCCGTCTTTCGACGAGATGAAGGACGCCCTGGACCTCAAGTCCAAGTCGGGTATCCACCGCCTGATCACCGGGCTGGAGGAACGCGGCTTCATCCGCCGGCTGGCCCATCGCGCCCGCGCCCTGGAAGTGGTGAAGCTGCCCGAGAACATCGACCAGGCACTGCCGGCTCCGTCCGCCAAGTTCTCGCCCACCGTCATCCAGGGCAATTTCACCGCCCTGCCGGGCGCCGCCCAGGTGGCCTCCAACGCCGACGCGGTGAGCCTGCCGCTCTACGGCAAGATCGCCGCCGGCACGCCTATCGAGGCGTTGCGCGACCATTCCTCCACCGTCGAGGTCCCCGCCTCCATGCTGGGCTCGGGCGAGCATTACGCCCTGGCGGTGGAGGGCGATTCCATGATCGACGCCGGCATTCTGGACGGTGACACCGTGCTGATCCGCCGCTGCGACACCGCCGATGCCGGTACCATCGTGGTCGCCCTGGTGGACGATCTGGAGGTCACCCTGAAGCGGCTGCGCCGCAAGGGGGCCTCCATCGCCCTGGAACCCGCCAACAAGAAGTACGAAACCCGGATCTTCCCGCCGGACCGGGTCAAGGTGCAGGGCCGCCTGATCGGCCTGCTGCGCCAGTACTGAGCCCCGGCCGCCGGAGAGCCCCCCCATGCCGATGAGCGCCCCCCTCCGCTTCGCCTTCTCCGCCGCCGGTGTCGTCGCCGACGGCCCGGCCGAGATGAGCGTCACCTATGTCGGCCGCATCAGCCGCAAGAACGCCGAGGCCGATGCACGGCGCCGCTTCGAGGAATGGTGCCGCATACCCAGTCCGCTGTCGCGGCGCTGGTCCAAGGACCAGGTGGTGGTCAGCTGAGTTTAACTGGAGCCGACTATCCATGGACCCTCGGGTCAAGCCCGAGGGTGACGGCCAAATCAAAGCGATACAACCTTAACCGGACAAGCTCTGGCCCTCTTCCCACCCCCGTGGGAGAGGGTTTTTCATTTCACCGTGCGGTCCGGCGGGAAAATCAGGGTCACCCTGGTTCCCTTGCCCACCTCGGATTCCAGGGCCAGGGTACCGCCGTGCAGTTCCATGAAACCCTTGGCCAGGGGCAGGCCCAGGCCGGTGCCTTCGTGTTTGGGCGACAGGGTATTCTCCACCTGGCCGAAGGGCTGCAGCACCAACGGGATGTCCTGGGGCGCGATGCCGACGCCGTCATCCTCGATCACGATGGTGATGGCGCCGTCCTGTACGCGGGCGGCCACTGCCACATGGCCGCCTTCCGGCGTGAACTTGGTGGCGTTGGAGATGATGTTGAGCAGCGTCTGCTTCAGCAGGCGTTCGTCCGCATGCAGGCGCGGGAAGCGATCGGCCATGCTGAGTGCCAGGGACTGCTTCTTGGCCCCGGCCACGTGGCCGGCCAGCCGCATGGCCGCCTGGATGACGTCGGCCACGTCCACCTCTTCTTCCCGCAGGGTGACCTTGCCCACCTCTATACGCGACACGTCCAGGATATCGTTGATCACCCGCAGCAGATGGTGGGCTGATTCGGTGATGTTGGACATGTAGCTGCCGAAGCGGTCGTGCTCGCGCTCATCCATCAGGGTTTCCGCCAGTTCCGAGAAACCGATGATGGCGTTGAGCGGCGTGCGCAATTCGTGGCTCATGTTGGCCAGGAAGATGGTCTTCGCCCGGCTGGCCGCCTCGGCCACGTCACGGGCGGCGCGGGCCTGATCCTCCGCCATGCTGCGGCGGCGGATCTCCTGCCGCAGCCAGGCGGTGCGCTCCTCCACCGCCTTCTGCAGTTCCTCGTGGGCGCGGCGCAGATAGTCCTCGGCCTGCTTGCGCTTGGTGATGTCGCGGGCGACGCCCACCAAGCCGACCACCCGGTCATGGTCGTGGATGGGCACCTTGGTGATGGAATACCACGTGGCGGCACCTGCAGCATCGATGACCGCCTCCATCCGGTCCACCACCGGCACCCCGCGCTCGATGATGTCGCGTTCCTGATCCTCGATCATGGTGGCCCGTTCGGGCGGCACCAGATCGCCCAGCATATGCCCCACCACCTCGTGGGACCCCGCCACCCCCAGCAGTACCGCCTGGGCCGGATTGACGCGGGTGAAATGCAAGGTGCGGTCCTTGAAGAAGATGGCGTCGGGAACGTTGTCCATGAGCGAACGCAGCAGGTTGCGTTCGTGCTCCAGGGTGCGGCCCAGCCGCCAGCGGTCGGCGGCGGTACGCACCACCACCTTCAGTTCCAGCGGGTTCCACGGCTTGGACAGATAGGCGTGAATCTGGCCCAGATTGACCGCCTTGACCAGGGCGTCCAGGTCGGAATAGCCGGTCACCAGCACGCGGGTGGCGTCGGAAACCTCGCGCGCGGCGCCGAGGAACTCGGCACCGGTCATGCCGGGCATGCGCTGGTCCGACAGGATCACCGCCATTTCCTGAAGTTCCAGGATCTTCAGGGCGGTCTGGCCGTCGCTGGCGGTCCATACCGCGAACTCATCCTCCAGCAGGTCGGTGATGGCGGTCAGGATTTGCGGTTCGTCGTCGACGACCAGAACGTTTTCCTTGCCCGGCTTGATGGCCATGGTGGTCCTCTCTCCTCCGCCGTCAGGCCGTCAGGCCGAGCGGGATCAGCACGCGCACTTCCGTGCCCTGGCCCAGTTCGCTGCGCACGTCGATCCGCCCGCCATGGGCCTGGACGATCTTGTACGAGATCGCCAGCCCCAGCCCGGTTCCCTGCCCCACCGGCTTGGTGGTGAAGAAGGGATCGAAGATGCGCTCCACGTTCTCCTTGGGAATGCCGCAGCCGGAATCCCGTACGGAAATGACGAACATCTCATCCTCGACCGCCGTGCCGACGACGATGGTCCCCTTGTCCTCGATGGCATCCACCGCATTGGCGATGACGTTCATCAGCACCTGGTTGAGCTGGCCGGCATAGCACGGCAGGTCACCCTGGAGGGCGAAGTCGCGCACCACCTCGATGCGGTCGGCGGTCTTGTGACGCAGGAACAGCAGCACCGAATCGATGGCCTCGCGCACGTCGATGCTCTTGAACTCGCCCTCGTCCAGGCGCGAGAAGGTGCGCAGCTTGACCACCAGTTCACGCACCCGCTCCAGGCCCTGGCCGGTATCCACCACGCGGGCGCGCGCCTTCTCCAGCCGAGCGCGCACCTCGCCGTCCAGGCAATCGCAGGTATCGGCCAGCACGTCGGCCAGCCAGCCGTCGATGGAAAACACGTTGGACAGGGCGAAGGACAGCGGGTTGTTGATCTCGTGGGCGATGCCGGCCACCAGCTGACCCAGCGAGGCCATCTTTTCCGACTGGATCAGGTGCACCTGGGTCTCGCGCAGCTTGGCGTTGGCCTCCTCCAGATCCTGATCTCGCCCGTGCCAGCCCCTCGGCCAGGGCGGCCCGCGCCTCGGCAGCCTCCTTCTCGGCCTTGGCACGCAGCGTCTCCATCTCGCGCAGGCGGAATTCCTCGATGATGCGCTGGTTCTGCTCCAACAGGAACTTGCGGCGCAGCAGGGCGCGCAGGCGGGCGCGCAGCACGCTCATCTCGGTGGACTTGCCGATAAAGTCGTCGGCGCCGGCCTCCAGGGCCCGGGTGACGTTCTCCTTGTTTTCGTAGGCCGACAGCATCAGCACCACCAGCGGCGCCTCGTTGTCGTTGCGGCGCAGCGCCAGCTCCTTGCACACGGCGATGCCGTCCATGTCGGGCATCACCATATCGACCATGACGCAGTCGTAGTCGCTTTCCGTCAGCCGCTTGAGTCCCTCGGGGCCGCTGGTGACCTGCACCACCTCGCAGCCTTCCTCGCGCAGGCTCCTGGGCCAGGGTTTCGCGATAGGTGCTGCTGTCGTCGATGATCAGCACGCGGGCGCGGCGGAACAGCGAGCGCGCCACGTCGAGAACACTGGAATCCTGGCGCGACTTGCGCAGCAGGTTATGTACCCGGAGCAGCAGGATGCCCACGTCCTCGGACTTGGAGACGAAGTCGTCGGCACCGGATTCCAGACCGTGCAGGCTCAGTGGCCTGGGTCTCGTCGGCGGTCAGCATCAGGATGGGGATGGAGCGCGTGGTCAGGTCCATGTGGATCTGACGGCACAGCTCGTCACCCTGGATGCCGGGCAGGTGGTAGTCGACGATCATCAGGTTGGGGAGCGAACGGTTCAGGCTCCTCCAGCGCCTCCTCGGCCGAGTAGGCGCAGACCGTGCGAAAACCCTCGCTTTCCAGCACGTGCTGGAGCTTGAGCGCCTGGGTCGCCGAATCCTCGACGATCAGGATCAGGGCATCGGCCGCATCCGCCATCATTTGCCTCCGGCCAGTTGTGCTAGACGGGGCGCGATCCCGGGCAGCGGCAGCATGTCCTTGACCGCCCCCAGTTTGGCCGCCGCCGCCGGCATGCCATAGACCACGCAGGTGCTCTCATCCTCGGCGATGGTGTGGCCGCCGGCCTTGTGCAGTTCGGCCATGCCGTCGGCGCCGTCGCTCCCCATGCCGGTCAGCACCACGCCGATCGCCCGCCGCCCCACGTCCTTGGCCAGCGACGACAGCAGCACCGACCCCGAGGGCCGCTGGCTGTGCAGCGGCGGAGTGTCCATCAGCGCCAGCTTGCCCCCTTTCAGCACCATGTGGCGGTCGGGCGGCGGGACATAGACCTTGCCCGGCTCGGGCACCTCGCCAGCCTGGGCGATGCGCACGTCGAACGACGTCACCCCGGCCAGCCACGAGACGAAGCCCTCCAGGAAGCTGGCAGTGATATGCTGCACCAGCAGGATGGGCAGCGGAAAGCCGGCATTCAGGCTGCTGAGCAACTGCACCAGCGCCTGCGGGCCGCCCGTGGACGAGACGATGCCCACCATGGAAAAACCCTGGGCGGGACGGCGGGCCACCACCGGCGGCTCGGCGGTGCCGAAGCGTAGGCCGCGATCGATGCCCTGACGCACCACCTTGACCTGACTCATGATCGCCAGTTGGGTGCACAGATGGTGGGCCATGGCCTCGAAGGCTGCGTTGGTGACGCCCACCGGCTTCTCCACCACGGCCAGCGCACCGGCGCGGAGCGCGTTCATGGCGATGTTCAGTTCGTCGTCGTCCACGTTGGCGGCCACCACCACGATGGGGGTCGGGCGCTTGGCCATGATCTGCAGGGTGGCGTCCAGGCCGTTCATGCCCGGCAGACGGATGTCCAGCGAGATGATGTCCGGCTCCACCACCTCCAGCAGGGACAGCCCCTCCTCGGCGCTTTCCACCGCCGCCACCACGTCGAAACGGGGGTCGGACCCGATGATGTGCTTCAAGAGTTCGCGCACCACCAGGGAATCTTCGACGATGAGGACGCGGATCTTATTGCTCATAGAATCTGACCGATAGTTTCCAGGAGTTCCTTCTGGTCGAACTTGCGTTTGACCACATAGGCGTCGGCACCCAACGCCAGACCGCGCTCCCGGTCCTCGCGCGCTTCCAGCGAGGTGACCAGGATGACCGGCACCTTCTTCAGCGCCTGGTCGTTCTTGATGGCCTGCAGCAGGCCGAAACCATCCAGGCGCGGCATCTGGATGTCCGAGATGACCAGATCCACGTGTTCCGCGCGCAGCTTGGACAGGGCCTCGATGCCGTCCACCGCCAGCCGGACCACGTAGCCATGGGCTTCGAGGATGGTCTTCTCCAGCGTGCGGGTGGTCAGCGAGTCGTCCACCACCAGGATCACCGGCACGCGGCGCTCCGCCGGCTTTTCCACGGTGGTGAGCACCCGGATGGAGCCGGACTTGCGGAAGGTTTCGACGATCTCGAAAGGATTGAGCACCAGCGCTACCGCGCCGTCCTCCAGCAGCATGCCGCCGGCAACCATGGTCCCCATGGCGGCGGGCACGCCGATATCCTTGACCAGCGCCTCGCGGATGGACAGGAATTCGTCCACCGCCACGCCGACCCGGCGGTCGCCGTTGCGCAGAACAACCAGCGGCACCACGTTGCGGCTGACCTTCACCGCCGTCTCGCCCAGGGCCAGCAGGTGGGCCAGCGACAGCAGCGGTAATTGCTGGTCGCCCAGATAGACCACCGACTTGCCCTCCACCGTCTTCACCGCCTCGGCGGGCACGCGGTACAGGCGGTCGACGCCCTCGGTGGGAATGGCATAGGCGTGTCCCTGGCAGCCCACCAGGAACAGGCGCTGGGTGGACACCGACAGCGGCAGAGAAATGCGGAAGCGGGTGCCGGCGGGGTCGCGCGGCAGCACCTCGACCGTGCCGTTCATCATGGTGACCGTCTCGCGCACCACCGACAGCCCCATGCCGCGGCCCGACAGGTCGTCCACCGACGAATTGGTGGAGAATCCCGGATCGAAGATCAGATCCACCAGAACCTGACGCGACAGCTCGACGGCCTCTTCGGCAGAGAACATGCCGAGCACCGTGGCCTTGGCGCGGATGGCGTCGAAATCCAGGCCGCGGCCGTCATCCTCGACGGTCAGCACCAGGCGGCCGTCGGTGACGGCGAAGCCCAGGGCCACCTGGGCGGTGGGCGTCTTGCCCACGGCACGGCGGACGTCCGGCGTCTCCACGCCATGGGCGAGCGCATTGCGCAGCAGGTGCATGACCGGGTCCTTGAGGCCCTGGAGCACCATGCGGTCGGCCTCCACCTCCAGGCCCGACACCACCACGTCAACCTGCTTGCCCGACTCGCGGGCGATGTCGCGCACCATCTTGCGGAAACCGGCGAACACGCTTTCCGCCGGCACCATACGCGCGTCGCGCACCTCCTGCTGCACCTCGGCGGCTAATTGCCGTAAGGTCCAGCCGGTGCGCTGCTGCTGACGGCGCGACAGCCGGGCCTGGCGCCCGACCACGCGCAATTGCTGGTCCAGCGCCTCGCCGTGGCGCTCCACCTGGGCGGCACGGTCCGGGTCGCCCAGGTCGCGGGCCAGCCCGGCCGACAGCTTGCGCACCCGCCGCCACTGCTTGTCCAGTTCGGACAGGCGGCGATCGATGTCCAGCAATCCCTCGGTCACCGCCCGCTGATTCATGGTTTCGGTCAGCAGTTCGTTGGGGCTGCGCAGCAAGCGGTCCAGATGCAGCGCGCGCACGCGCACGGTTTCTTCCGCGATCACCGGCGTCTTGGGCGGCTCCGGTTGGCAGATGGGCTCGGGCGCCGACGCGGCGGCGGCAACGGCGGCCTCGATCCCGGCCGGCACGACAGGAGACTCGGCGGCAGCCGGCGCCGGCTCGATCTTATCCGCCGGCTGGCGTTCCGTTCCCAGGCAGGCATCGATGGCCGCCAGCATTTCGCCGATGTCGGGCGGCACGGCGCCGCCGACGAAGGCGGTCACCCAGTCCTCGATCATATCGAGACTGCCGCCGACGATGGCGGCCACCTCCTTGTCCAGCCGCATCTGCCCGCCGCGTACGCGGGCGAACAGGGTTTCCAGGCGGTGCGAAAGCTGCTCGACCGGCGCCAGGTCAACGGCGCGGGCCGCGCCCTTCAGGCTGTGGGCCCGGCGAAAGGTCTCATCCAACTGGGCGATGCCGCTGCCTTCCGTCCGCCGTACCAGCTCGTCCACGAGCTTGCGGATGGCCTCCAGGTGCTCGCGATACTCCACCTGGAAGGCGGCCAGCAGCCTTTCGCGGATGCCGATCAAAGCTTGTACTTCTCCAGGGTCTTGGCCAGCTGGTCTCCCAGTCGGGTCAGTTCCACCGCCGCCTTCTCCAACTGGCCGGTGGTGGTGGCCGTCTGCTGGCTGGCCAGACGGATTTCATGAAGCGCCTGGGTCACCTGCTCCAGCCCGATCTGCTGCTGGTTGGTGGCGCCGACGATCTGCTGGAAGGCCTGCACGCTCTCCTGGATGTTGTTGGACATCTGGCGGATGACCTGTTCCGACACGTTGGTGCGCTCGCGGCCGACCTCGACGCGCTTGAGCGCCTCCTCGGTCAGCATCACCGAAGTGTTGATGCCCTTCTGGGTCTGCTCGAGGATGCCGCGCACCTGGGCGGTGGCCTCCTTGGCCTGGTCGGCCAGGTTCTTGATCTCGTTGGCCACCACCGAAAAGCGGCGACCCGATCTCGCGGGCGTCGGCGGCTTCGATGGCGGCGTTAAGGGCCACCAGGTTGGACTGTTCGGCGATGTCGTTGACGGTGGCGATGATCTCGCCCACCGCCTGGGTACGCTCGGACAGGGCGATGATGTTCTCGGCCACGTTCTCGGCCTGCTCGCGGATGGCTTCCATGCCCAGCGAGGCCTCGTGCACCGCCTGCAGACCGGCCTGGCCGGATTGCGACACCGCATCGGCGGTGCCCGCCACCTGGCGGGAACGTTCAGCCACCTGCTTGGAGGACAGGTTGATCTCCTCCACAGTAGTGGTGATCTCCTGCACCGCCGCCGCCTGCTGCTTGGTGCCCGCCGCCTGCTCCTGGGTCGAGGTCAGGATCTGCGCCGCCGCCAGGGTCAGGTTCTCGCACACCGAGCGGGATTGCAGGGCGATATCGCGCAGGCTGGTCAGCATCTCGTTGAAGGCGTGCTGCAGCACGCCCAGTTCGTCGCCCGAGGTCACCTTCTGCGGGTTCTGGCGCAGGTTGCCGTGGGCGATTTCCTGGGCGGCGCGGGCGCAGGCGGCCAGGGGGTCGGCGATCTGGCGGCTGATCACCAGCGAGATGGCCACGCCGGCCAGGGCGGCGGCGATGCCGCCCGCCACCTGCCAGAAGATGGCTTGGTTGATGCGCTCCTCGCGGTCGCGCGAGTACAGGCGCATGATCTGGTCGGCCGATTGCGACACCAGGGCCTGGGCGGCGATCAGGTCCCTCAGCTTTTCGGCCCGCCGGGCGTCATTGGGAGCCAGGGCCAGGTAGCGCGCCGCCTCGCCTTCCATCTGCCGGATCAGGGTGCCCTGCTCGGTCAGCTTGGCGCGGATTTCAGCGTTCTGGGTGGCCGGCATCTCGCCTTGCAGGCCGGTCTGTTCGGCACCGGGCAATTGGCCGCCGTCCAGCAGCACCGCCAGCGAGTCCTTCAGCAGCTTGGCGGTGGCCTCATGCTCGGACGGCTGGCTCATGCCGGCCAGGATCACTTCCTTGGTGAAGCGCTGGGTCAGGGTGCGCTGGCGAGCCGCCAGACCGCCCACCGTGCCCTGGTCCTTCTGCGCGTTGAGGATGACGGCGTTGAAGACGATCAGGCCGCCCAGCACCATGGTGAACAGCACCGCGACGATGACCAGCTTCCGGCTGAGCGTGATCTTCTTCCACACGGAGAACTCGGCGGTTTGCATTCTCGTCTTTCCTTCAGGTGACTCGGCGGTATTCGGCCTGACGGTCCCGCAGGACATCCAGCGCCAGGATCTGTCGGGCATCGAGCAGGATCAGGGTGTCGGGCGTGATGCCGGCGACAAAACGTTGCGGCAGGCCGTTGGCCGCCTCGTGGGGCACGGTCAGGGCCTGGGGATCGATGAAGCGGATGCGGCTCAGGGAATCCACGCGCATGCCGATCTCACGGCCGGGCACGCGCAGGAAGACCACATAGGCGCGTGCGGCCGGGTCCGGCTCGGCCAGGGTGAGCATGGCATGCAGATTGAGGACCGGGCGGATCTCGCCCCGCACGTTGGTGACGCCCAGCAGATGCTGGGCCAGTCCCGGCACGGGAGTCCACATGGCCAGCGGCATCACCTCGGACAGCTCGGCCAGGGGCAAGGCATAGGCTTCGGCGCCGATGCCGAAGCACAACACCGCCATGCCCAGCGGCTTGTCCTCGGCCTGGGCGCGGGCGGCGGCCAGGCGGTGCGCCCGCAGCTTCAGCACCTGCTGGATGAAAGCCGGGTCATCGGCGGAAAATCCTGCCGCCACTTGACGCCGCAGGCGCTCCACCAGCCCCAATTCCCCCCTCGTCCGGTCATGACGCCCCGATCAGGTCAAGATGCATGCCCACGGTCTCGCGCAATTGCCCGACAGTGATGGAATCGCCGTCATCGAGCGCTTGGTCTTCGGGCAACCGTTCCAGCAGCGCCAGCACATTGCGGAACGAGCGGCTGGCCGCCGGCAGTTCATCCCGCCGCCACAGAAACAACCCCAAGTGATAATGCGGGAGAACGAAATGGCGGTCGAGATAAATGGCACGCCGCAACGAGGTTTCGCAGCCTTCCAGATCGCCCATTTGCTCCAGCACCAAAGCCCGGTAGAAATGGGCGCGGGCATTGAGCGCATTGGCCGCAAGCAGGCCGTCGCAGGCGGCCAGGGCCTCGGTCCACCGCCCCTGGTCGGCCAGTTCACGAATGCGGAGGACGGCTTCATGGGGCGCCGGCTTAGGTGCCTCCGTGGCGGGCGCGGACGCTTCCGCCGGGCGCCGCCGCAAGGGCGGGCGCGGCCGGCGCGGTTCGGGCAGCGGCAGCGCCCCGGCGGGCAACGGCTTAGGTCGCGGCGCCGGCCCCGCCCGGTCGATGCGCTGATAGAGCACGGCGCCCGGCGTGTTGACGGTGCGGAAATTGCGGAAAAGTTCGATATTGGGCTCGGCATGACCCATGACCAGCCAGCCGCCATCCACCAATGTCTCGTGGAAGCACGGCACCAGCGCTTCCACGGTTTCGCGGCTGAAATAGATGACCACGTTTCGACAGATGATGATGTCCAGGCCCGCCAGGTTGTCCAGCAGCGACGGGAACCGGTTGCGCGTCAGATTGTGGTACTGGAAATTGACGCAGTTCTTGTATTCCGGGCGGATCTGCCATTGCTTGCCCACCGGTTCGAAGCACTCGCGCCGGATCTCGTCCGAGGTGGCGCGGAACGCCCATTCGTCGTAACGGCCGTCCCGGGCGCGGGCGAGGAATTTCTGGTTGATGTCGGTGCCGATAATGCTGACGTGCCAGCCGGCGATGCGATGCCCGAACTCGCGCCGCAGCAGGATGGAAACGGAATAAGGTTCGGGGCCGGTGGCGCAGCCGGCGCTCCAGATGCGCAGCCGACGGACGCTTTCGTTCCGGGCCAGCACATCGGGCAGGATGATGTCGCGCAGGGCGTCGAACTGTTCCTTGTGGCGGAAGAAATAGGTTTCGCCAATGGTCAGCTCGGCCACCAGCGCGTCCATCTCCTCGCGGCCGCGCACCGAATCCATGATGAGGTCGAGATAGCGGGCGCAGGAGGACAGGCCGGTCTCGCCCATGCGGGCGGCGACGATGCGGGCCAGATCCTCGTCCTTGTCGGCATAGAACGCCATGCCGGTGGTCTCGATCACCAAGGCCTTCAGGCGGGCGAAAAAGGGATCGACGGCCAGGGTCGAGGGCGTCACGCCAGTCACGCCCCCGCATCCGCCAGGTCGGCCAGGCGGTCTTGCGCATCCTGCTGGAATTGGGCGAGCCGGCGCTCTTCTTCCACCAGCAGCACCCGCTCCCACGACACTAATTGCATGGCGCCTTGAGGACTTTCCAACTGCCCGGCCACGCAGCCCTGGAAGGAGTGGGCCTCGTCCACCGCTGCGAACTGGAAGCCGGCGCGCGGGCGCACGCCCTCCACGTGTTCCACCAGCAGGCCCATGGGCGTGCCGGTACTTTTCATGATCAGGATGGAGGCGCTGAGACCGATAGCGGCCGGCGGCATGCCCAGCAGCATGTCCAGCCGCAACACTGGCACCGCCAGCCCACCCAGGTTGAGCACGCCCTGGACGAAGGCCGGCATGCGCGGTGGCGTGGCCAGCCAAGCATAGGGAACCACCTCGCGCACGGCATCGACCGTGACCGCGAACAATTGCCCGCACAGGCGGAACACAACTACCGATGAAAGATCGTCCCCGTCAGTGCCCACGCCGGTTTCCCTAAAATTTCCGGGTATTTAACCAAACGAGGGCCGCCGGCACAATTGTCGATAAGGGAAAACGCGCAGAAGTCAGGACAACCCCACGGTGGTAGCCAACAGGCGCACCCCTTCAAGCCCCATTCCCACCAGGGTCACCACGGCCGCCAGGATCACGAGCAGGAAGGCCACCAGCGAGAAGCGGTTCTCGATGAAGAAGTGGACGACGCCCAGGTGCAGCCGTTCCATGATGGTGCGGTCGCCATAAAGCCTGCGGTCCAGTTCGTGCCGGCCCTGGCGCACGCGGTCCTTGGCCGCGCCCCCGACGGTATTGCCGTGCAGGCTTTGCCAATGGCTCAGGCGCTCCACCGCTTCCTCGCGCCTGGGCGGCGGCGGCACCGCCACGCCGGCCTTGGCGGCGATCTTCTGGTGCCGGTCGAGGAACTCGCAGGTGAAATCCAGGTGGGCCTGGGCCGCTGGCGACCGGGGCGCGTAGACACAGACCGGCAGACGTGCGGTCGCCGCCTCGATCACCATGTTGTCGCGGGGAATCTCGGCGCCATAAACGGTGCCGCCCAGGCGCGAGCGGATCAGTTCGCTGATCTTGCGGGCGGTCTTGTTGCGATCATGGATGGTGAACAGCACGCCTTGCAGCAGCAGGTTCTTGTTCAGCCCCTCCTGCACGTACTTGATGGAGGGCAAGGTGCGCATCAGGCCATCATTGGCATAGGGCGTCGCCGTGACCGGGATGATCACCGCATGGGCCGAAGCCAGGGCGTTGATGGGCAAGATACCCAGGGCGGGTGGGCAATCGATGATGACGTAGTCGCAATCCAGCGAAGCGTGACCGAGGATGTTGGTCAGCGTCCGCTGCGAATCCTTCAGTTCGGACAGCTTGATCTCGATGCCCGCCAGACTGTAGGTCGACGGCAGGACTCGCACGCCTTCGAACAAGGTGGGCAGCAGGACTTCCTCGATCTCCGCAGCACCCACGAACAGGTCGTAGACGCCCCGCTTCACATTGGGATCGATGCCCAGGCTCTTGGTGGAATCGCCCTGCGAATCCAGATCGACGACGATCACCGACTTGCCAAAGGCGGCCAGGCAGACGGCCAGATTAGTGCTGGTCGTGGTTTTGGAGATACCGCCCTTCTGATTAAAGATGGCAACGATATACGGTTTCATGTCCGCTGGTCGCCCATTCCGTTCGCCCACCGTTATTCACGCATTTACCGAATATTTACATGCACCCAGAGGCACACGGTTTATTGGCTACTTTGGGTCAAATCATCGACCTGGACAGAGTGCGGTTTTCCCCGTCGATCTACGTTCAGCTTAAGCATAGACCGCAATTGAACGCAACCATAGCCACTTTGAACCTTCCAAAACCAGACCGGATAGGACAAGCGGCCAAGGTTTCCATTAGCCCCCTCCCCGATCGCTGATGTGGAGCCGTCAACGGATTTTAGCGATCGGCGAAGCGGGAAGACCTGCATCCGTGGAAAACCTCAATATACGGAGCCACCGCCCGCGCGCCATTGGGGGAAAGACATAGGCGAAAGGCTGTAATGTTTCGCCGACCGGCGAAAACAAAGGCGCCACCCGCATTTGCGGATGGCGCCCAAGAGACATGTCGTTCGTTCTAGGGCCGAATGTCGGCCAGCGGCTGGCAACGGCCTGCTTTTGGTCTTGGCGGCTCCGCCGTCACCCCACCTGGGCCGGCGCCTTGGCGGCGCGGCGCGGCTTGGCGGCCTCTTCCGACACTCTCTCGGCCTCCCGGTGGGTGAGCACGCGGCCCTGGCGATAGGCGTCGACCACCGCATCGGTGGCCTCGTAACCTTCGTCGACGGAGCGGTCGAGGTTGGAATACGTCCAGTCGTAGTTGACGTTAAAGGCCACCGGAATCTCGATGACCTTCAGATCGGGATGGGTCTTGGCCACGTGATGCTTGAACAGCTTGACGTCATCCTCGCTGGTGGTGGCGGCGAACAGCATCACCAGGTTGTTGAGGGCGTCGTACAGGTTCTCAGGCTTGCGCACCTGCTTGATGTCGAGGATGCGGCTGACCCACACTTCGTCCAGATCGGGATGGTTCCGCATCAGGTCTTCGAAATTGACCGTATCCACCGTGGCGCCTTCGCAATAGGTCTTGCCGTCGATGACCACCGGCTCCTCGATATACGGCAGGGCCGAGCAGGCGCACAGCGTGTGGCCGCTGATCTTCTCGTACTTGGGGTTGGCGTTGCTGAACAGCTCCAGCCGGTCGTCGGTCAGGTTGTAGGCGTTGTGGTACAGCACCGGCTTGCCGGGCTTGTACAGGTTGGAGAACTTGATGCTCTCCAGCAGGGCGCTGTCCTTGTAGTAGACCCGGGCCAGCCCGCGCGTCTTGCTCTTATAGATCAGGCTGGTCATGAACCGGCTCCACGGGTTGACCGCCAGCACCTGGTTCAGGATCAGGGTGTTGAGGTTGGAATTGGTCCACTGGCGCGGGTCGGTGGCAAAGCGGGCCAGTTCCTCGTAGGCCCCCAGGATGGCGTCCGGCACCACCAGATTCTGGTAGCTGCGCGGGTCGAGGGCGAATTCCACCGTGTTGCGGATGCTCTCGGCCCAATCGGGGGCGAAGGCCGAGGCGATGGGGAACTTGTCGTAGAGGTCGTCCGGGCGGAAGATGCTGCGGAAGAACTGGACAGAGGTGTCCAGTTCCTTGCCCGGTTCCGCCTGGTTCCACACGATGCCCAGCCAAGCGCCGATGCAGGCCAGGGTCCACACGTCGAAGCGGATATCCGGCTCCTCGTACAGGCGCTTGAGGCTGCCGATGCTCAGACCCACGGCCGGGCCGCCGCCAGCCAAGGCAATCGCACGCTTGATGGGCTTCATGGGGAGTCCCTTCCGATGGAGTGTTAGTTTCCACCATCGTACGGAGCAGCGCCCCAGGGCGCAACGTCAGCGTGCAGGAATACGACCTAGACCAGTCCGGTTAGGCGCATTATGCCCTCTGGCCGGGTCAAGCCGCCGCCACATAGATCGCCATAAGGCATCCCAGCAGCACGGCCAGGCTGGCGGAGAAAAAGCCCCGCCACGCCCGGCCGGCCCGGCGCAGGCCAAGGAAATGGTCAAGAACCGCCCGCGCCTTGAGGTAGGAGGCCACCAGCGCCACCGCCGCTGCCGGCAAGCCCGCCTCGGCCTTTCCGAACACCAGCACCGTTGCCAGGGAAACCAGGGTCAGGCCGACCAGCATCCCCCAGGCGGACAGCAGGCGGCGGTCGGTAGCGGCGTGGGGATCAGTGCTCATGGCTTCAGCGCACCAGATAGACGATGGGAAACAGGATCAGCCAGATCAGGTCGACCATGTGCCAGAAGGCGGCGCCGGTCTCCAGGTTCTCGACGCTGTTCCGCCAAGCGACGATGGCCAGCACCACCAGGCCCATGACCACATGCATCGCATGGAAGCCGGTCATCAGGTAGAACAGGGTGAAGAAGGTGTCGGTCTCGATGGTGATGCCGTGCGCCGCCTTGTCGGCATATTCCACGCCCTTGACCACCAGGAAGCACGCCCCGAGAGCCATCGCGCCGGCGAGCCAGCGGCGCGCCGGAGCGGTTCCCTGCGCCATTCGCGCCTGCACCGCCTTGGCCGCCATCCAGCCGCTGGTGACGAGGATCAGGGTGTTGAGGCCCCCCAGGCGCACGTCCAGCATGGCCTGCCCCGCATGGAACATGGCCGGGTGCAGCAGGCGCGCGACGCCGAACCCTATGAAGAAGGCGCCGAACACCGCCAGTTCGCCGATGATCAGCACCCACATCAGCGGATTGCCGGGCAGGCGTGACAATGCCCCCCAGCTGTTCTGGGAGTCGTCGGTCGGGGAGTAGCTCATGGGATCGCTCATGGCGCGACCCTAGGCCCGTGGGCGGAGCGGGCCATTGACGGCGATCAAGCGGCTCCCTCTATTCAAGGACCTGTATAAACTCTAAAGTGCGGATCGCCTGCGGGCGGGAGGCCCCTGCCGGCAACGATGACTCCATCGCGGCCCATGCGGAGAACGAACCCTTGGCGCTACGCTCGCTTTCCGTCCTGGTGGCCGAGGAAGATCCGGCCGACCAGACCCTTCTGGCCCGCCTTCTGACCGGGATGGGGCACACCGCCACCGTGACCGGGAATGGCGCCGAGGCCCTGGAGCTGGCGGCCATGCGGAGATTCGACGCCGTGCTGATGGGCGTCGCCCTTCCGGTCATGGATGGGGAAACCGCCACCCGTTTGATCCGCAAGCTGCCGGGAGAAAACGCCGCCGTCCCGGTGGTCGCCCTGACCACCCAGGGCACCGCCGAGGATCACCGTCACCATCTGTCGGCGGGGATGGACGCCGTTCTCGTCAAGCCCGTCGACGCGCTCCGGCTCGCCGAGTTCTTGGAGCAAGTGGTGCCCGCCGCGGCTCCCTCGGCGCCTGCCGCGGAGACAGAGCTGCCCATCCTCGACGGCAGCTATCTGGACGACCTGCGCCAGTGGGTCGGCGACGCCACTGTCCTCACCCTTTTGGCCTCTGCGCCGGCTTCGTTCAACGACGAGATGGCCGCCATCCGGGCCGCTTGGTCCCGCCGCGACCCTCAGAGCATGCGCGAGAACGCCCACCGCCTCAAGGGAGCCGCCGGCAGCGTAGGCTGCCGCCGCCTCGCCGAACTGGCCCAAACCCTCCAAAAGATGAGGGATGAGGAAATCCTCGCCCCCACGCGGCTGGACGAACTGGCCGGCGAAGTCGAGGCGGCCATCGCCGCCGCCCTTGGCTGGCAGCCGGCCGAACCGGTCAACTGACCGGCCGGGCCGGCGGATCAGGCGCAGCTGACGCCGGTGCCGCCCAGCCCGCAATAGCCGTTGGGATTCTTGGCCAGATATTGCTGGTGGTAGGCCTCGGCATAGTAGAACGGCGGCGCTTCAAGGATTTCCGAGGTGATGTCGCCATAGCCCGACTGGCGCAGGCGCTGCTGGAAGGCTGTGCGCGAGGCCTCGGCCGCCACCCGCTGTTCCGGCGAGGCCACGTAGATCCCGGACCGGTACTGCGTGCCGATATCGTTGCCCTGGCGCATGCCCTGGGTGGGGTCGTGGTTCTCCCAAAATACGGTGAGCAGGGCTTCGTAGGGGATGACCGCCGGGTAGAAGGCCACCAGCACCGCCTCGGTATGGCCGGTACGGCCGGAGCAAACCTCCTCGTAAGTGGGATTGCGGGTGAAGCCGCCCACATAGCCCACGGCGGTGGTATGCACGCCGGGCAGCGTCCAAAATTTGCGTTCGGCGCCCCAGAAGCAGCCCATGGCGAAAATGGCGGTTTCGCAGCCTTGCGGGAACGGCGGCACCAGGCTGGAACCCAGTACCGCATGTGTGGCGGGAACGGGCATGGGCTCGGCGCGGCCAGGCAGCGCCTCGGCGGGGGTGACCATGCGGGTCTTGCTGGGGCCGAACAGGGACATGGGCTTTCTCCTTCTTCAGCGAGATAATCCTTCCGCGATCTTCGCGCCAGCCCCGCCACGGCCTAAATTCCCTCAGGTCCGCCGACATGGGAGGAACGGAATGATGTCCCGTCTCGCCTTTGCCCTGATGCTGCCGCTGGCCGCCGGGGCCTGCGCCTCCAACAGCGACGTGTCCCAACTGCGCACCGAAGTGGCGCAGTTGCGCTCCGACCTCACCCGCACCCAGGCCCAGGTGGCCACCAACCAGCAGGCCACCGCCCAGGCGCAGCAAAGCGCCAGCAGCGCCGAGCAACAGGCGGCCATGGCCAATGAGCGTGCACAGAGCATTTATAACCGCAGCCTGCGCAAGTAGCCTGTGGCTGACCGCAGCCGGCGCCGGCGGCAACGCCGTGCCCGGCGGCGGCGGCACCGCGCTGATGGCCGACCAGACCGGGGTGCCCCGCGGCGAAACCCTGATGGATGTGGCACGCGCCCACGACCTGGGGTTCGTCGAAATGCGGGCGGCCAATCCGGGAATGGATCCCTGGCTGCCGCCGGACGGCGGTTCCGTGCTGCTGCCCAGCACCCACCTGCCGCCGGCCGAATTGCAACGCACGCCGCTGGTGATCAATCTGGCGGCCATGCGGCTGTACTGGCGCGGCGGTGACGGACAGGTGCTCAGCTTCCCCGTGGGCATCGGCCGCGACGGCATGGGCCTGTCGCCGTCGGTCACCCGGGTGGTGGGCAAGCGCCGCGACCCCACCTGGGTGCCGCCGCCCTCGGTGCTGGCGGAAAAGCCCTGGCTGCCCAAGCAGGTACCGCCGGGGCCGGACAACCCGCTAGGGGCCTACAGCCTGGATCTGGCCAACGGCCTGATCCGCATCCACGGCACCAACCTGCCCGACGGTGTCGGCCGTCGGGTCAGCCACGGCTGCTTCCGCCTGTACCCCGAGGACATCGCCCAACTGTTTCCCGAGGTCCCCGTCGGCACGCGCGTCGCCATCGTCGACGAACCGGTGAGCGTGGCGCGGCTGGACGGGGAATGGTGGATGGAGATCCATCCCGGGCAAGAGGAGGCCGACTCCATCGAGGCGGGGCGGCCACCCGCATCGCCCGCTCCCGCCGGACTGGAAGCGCAGATCGCCGCCACCACGGGCGAAGAAAGCTGGCGGGTGGACTGGGCTGTCGTCGCCTGGGCTCGGGAACACCGGCTGGGAATTCCGGTACGGATCAGCACGCCCGGCGGCCCGCCCCCCTGGCCCTGGTGCCGGCTGGGGACGATCTTCGCTAGATTGGACGAACGATGCTTGACAGCCCCTCGGATGGCCTTTATATCAGCGCTCCTCACGAGCTGTGGCGGGGTAGCTCAGCTGGTTAGAGCACGGGAATCATAATCCTGGGGTCGGGGGTTCAAGTCCCTCCCCCGCTACCATCTCGCGAGAAACAAAAGCCCGGCAGGTCGGTGACCTGCCGGGCTTTTGCTTGCGCGCGCATACCGCCAGACAACGCTCACGCCGGAGATCAGGCGGCGTCAACCGTGGACTGGACGGCCAAGCCAGCGAGGAATGCCTGACCGGCTTCGGTCAGCCGCCAGGCTCCCTCGGACCATACCAGCAGGCCCTTGCGGCACAGATCGTGGGGGATATTGGCCACCGGGGCGATGACGAAGGGGGCACTCTTCAGGGTGTCGATGTGAGTCTGAGTCAGGGTCATGATACCTCTCTGCCGCACGCTGCGTCGTGCTGCGGTGCAGTATGGCGGGCACGCCTTGCCGTCCGGTAAACGCACTCCTCCGCCCTAAGCACGCATTAGGGCCGGCCGGAGGCAACCGGTGCGCATCTTTTGCATGCCACCCTTGGAAAGCCGATGATTCTCGCAGCCGCGAAACATGGCATCTTATTCCCATCGGGCCAGTACGTTCGGAGGGGGTCCATGGGCGTGGAGATTGAACGCCGCTACCTGGCGGCACCCAGTGTCCTGGCCGAATGCGGGAATGGCGGCCGAACCATCGTCCAGGGCTATCTGCAATCGGGCGTGGGCGGCAACACCCGCATCCGCGTGGAAGGCGATCGCGCCACCCTGACCCGCAAAGGACCCAAGACCGGCTGCTGCCGGCAGGAAGTGGAAATGGCGATCCCGCTCGGGCGGGCCTTCCAACTGCTGGCGGCGCTGCCCCAGGAGATGCTGATCCACAAGACCCGCTACACGGTCCCGGTCGGCGGCTTTCACTGGGAGGTGGACGTGTTCGCCGGCAAGCATCGCGGCCTGATCATCGGCGAGGTCGAACTGGCCCATGCCGCCCAAACCTTCCCGCTGCCCCATTGGGCGGTGCGGGAAATCACCGACGATCGTCGCTTCGGGAACTCAAGCCTGGCCCTGGCGCCCCGTATCCCGGTCGCCGCCTGAGCAGCCCGCCCCTTTCTGCTTATTTTTTCACCACGCCTACACAATCAGCACATGGATTGTGCAGCGCACTACTCCTTGACGCGGCCTGGATGCCCCAAAACGTAGAGGGTATCTAACATCCACCATTTGGCACGGCGCGTGCACTTCAGCAAAAACGAGAACAGCGTGAGGAAGGCATGAGCCTCCGCGTGATTGTGGTGGACGACGAACGCGACCGGGCGGAATCGGTACGACAGGCCCTGGAAGCAGACGGGTTCACCGTGGTGGCGGTTTTCGGCACTGGCGCCGGGCTGCACACCAAGGTCGAGGATCTGGCGGCCGACGTGATCATCGTCGACATCGACAGCCCCGACCGCGACACGCTGGAGGATATGCGGCGCGTCAGCCTCGAGCAGCGCCGTCCGGTGGTGATGTTCGCCCAGGACGGCAAGCCCGAGACGATCCGCGCGGCGGTGCAGGCGGGTGTGGCCGCCTATGTGGTCGATGGGCTGAAACCCGACCGCGTCCGCCCCGTGGTGGACGTCGCCATCGCCCGCTTCGCGCAGTTCCACGAGCTTCGGTCCGAGCCTCGACAAGGCACGGACCACGCTCGCCGAGCGCAAGCTGATCGAGAAGGCCAAGGGCATCCTGATGCAGCGACGCAAGGTGGAGGAGGACGAGGCCTACCGGCTGATGCGCCGGATGGCGATGGATCAGAAGGCGAAGCTGATCGACGTCGCCAACAGGATCATCGAGGCTGCCGAGTTGCTCGGCTGAGGCCTCGCACACGACGAGATACCCGCGGCCTCAACGGCGAGGCGGCGGGGTGCACAAAAAACCGGCACGGGCGACGAAGCCCGCCGCCGGCCCCGGAACAAAGGCGTTCCGCACGATTTGAGGCGCATTCCGCTGGGGATGCGCCCGGGATCGGCGGAGCGCCTTTTTCGTTTTCACCGCCCGTTGGGGCCAGACCTGAAGAGGGGTTTGACGATGACCGACACCATCTCCCGCCGCACGCTGCTGAAGGCCTCGGCCACCGCCGCGATCGTGTCCGCCGCCCGTGCCACCCTGCCCGGCGGTGCCCATGCCGCCACCGGCGACGCCCCCGAGGTCAAGGGCGCCACCTTCGGCTTCATCGCGCTGACCGATGCCGCGCCGCTGATCATCGCCAAGGAGAAGGGCCTGTTCGCCAAATACGGCCTGACCGAGGTCAACGTGGTCAAGCAGGCCAGTTGGGGCACCACCCGCGACAACCTGGAACTGGGCTCGGCCGGCGGCGGCATCGATGGCGCCCACATCCTGAGCCCCATGCCCTACCTGATGGCCTCGGGCCGCATCACCAAGAACAACGCCAAGGTGGGCATGAGCATCCTGGCCCGCCTGAACGTCAACGGTCAGGCCATCTCGGTATCCAACGCCTACAAGGATCTCGGGATCGCCAGCGACGCCAAGGGCCTGGGCGCCGCCCTCGCCAAGGCCAAGGCCACCGGCAAGGAGATCAAGGTGGCCATGACCTTCCCCGGCGGCACCCACGACATGTGGCTGCGCTACTGGCTGGCGGCCAACGGCATCGACCCGGACAAGGACGTCAGCACCATCGTGGTGCCGCCGCCCCAGATGGTCGCCAACATGAAGGTGGACACCATGGAGGCCTTCTGCGTGGGCGAGCCGTGGAATGCCCAGCTGGTGCACCAGAAACTGGGCTTCACCGCCATGACCACCGGCGAGCTGTGGCTGAACCACCCCGAGAAGTCGCTCGCCATGCGCGCCGACTGGATCGAGAAGAACCCCAAGGCGGCCAAGGCGGTGACCATGGCCGTCATGGAGGCCCAGGCCTGGTGCGACGCCAACCTGGCCGAGATGTGCCAGATCATCGCCGGGCGCGAATACCTGAAGGTGCCGGTGGAGGACATCGCCCAGCGCTCGCTCGGCACCATCGATTACGGCGACGGCCGCAAGGTGGAGCGCGCGCCCTTCGGCATGAAGTTCTGGCAGGACCACGCCTCCTATCCCTTCCAGAGCCACGATCTGTGGTTCCTGACCGAGAATCAGCGCTGGGGCTACCAGCCCATGGACCTGGACGCCAAGGCGCTGATCAAGGTGGTCAACCGTGAGGACATCTGGCGCGAGGCCGCCAAGGGCCTCGGCATCGCCAATGTCCCCGCCTCGCCCTCGCGCGGGCCCGAAAAGTTCTTCGACGGCAAGGTCTTCGATCCCGCCAATCCGGCGGCGTACCTGAAAAGCCAGACCATCAAGCGCGCCATCGTGTGACGGAGGACATCATGACCCTGGTGAGCAAAGTGACCGGCACCGTGGCCGCCCCGCAATCCGAGGCAGCCAAGCCCCTGCCCGCCCCCCGTCCCGGCGTCGTCGGCGAGAAGGCGCGCGAGGTTCTGTCCAACTTCCTGCCGCCGTTCCTGGGCCTGGCCCTGCTGCTGGGCCTGTGGGAAATGGCCTGCGCCCAGCCCGGCGCCATGCTGCCCGGCCCGTCCAAGGTGCTGGCCGACACCTGGGAACTGATCGCCAATCCGTTCTTCGACCATGGCGGCACCGACAAGGGCCTGTTCTGGCACTTGGCCGCCAGCCTGAAACGGGTCGCCATGGGATTCGCCCTGTCGGCCGGAATTGGCATCTTCCTGGGGGTCATCATCGGCCAGAGCAAGCTGGCCTTCCGGGCGCTCGACCCCATCTTCCAGGTGCTGCGCACCGTGCCGCCGCTGGCCTGGCTGCCCATCTCGCTGGCCGCCTTCAAGGCCGCCGATCCCTCGGCCATCTTCGTGATCTTCATCACCTCGGTGTGGCCCATCATCCTCAACACCGCCGTGGGCGTGCGCAACATTCCGCAGGATTACCGCAACGTGGCCGCGGTGCTGCGGCTGTCGCCCATCGAGTACTTCGCCAAGATCGTCATGCCGGCATCCGTGCCCTACATCTTCACCGGCCTGAAGATCGGCATCGGCCTGTCCTGGCTGGCCATCGTCGCCGCCGAGATGCTGATCGGCGGCGTCGGCATCGGCTTCTTCATTTGGGACGCCTGGAACAGCTCGCTGATGAGCGAGATCATTCTGGCCCTGGTCTATGTGGGCCTGGTCGGCTTCATGCTGGACCGCCTGATCACCCTCATCGGCAAGAAGGTGGCGGGATGACGGCCATGGAAAAGACCCGCCTCAAGCTGGGCATCGTCCCGCTGACCGACTGCGCCCCCATCGTGGCGGCCAAGGAGCGCGGCTTCTTCGCCGAACAGGGCCTGGAGGTGGAGATCAGCCGCGAGCCATCCTGGGCCAACATCCGCGACAAGGTGGCGGTAGGCGCGCTGGACGGCGCCCAGATGCTGGCGACCATGCCGCTGTCGCTCACCCTGGGGCTGGGCGCCCTGCGCGAGCCCACCCTGGCGGTGATGGCGCTGAATCTCGGCGGCAACACCATCACCCTGTCCGAGGCCCTGTGCCGCCGCATGGAGGCGAAGGGCGGGCTGACGCCCAGGGCGCTCAAGCTGGTGCTGATCGAGGACAAGGCGGCCGGGGCCGAGCCCGCCACCTTCGCCATGGTCTATCCGGTCTCTACCCATCACCTGGAGCTGCGGGCGTGGCTGGCCTCGGGCGGCATCGACCCCGACCGCGACGTGCGCCTGACCGTGGTGCCGCCGCCCCAAATGGTGGCCCATCTGTCGGCCGGTAACATTGCCGGTTTCTGCGTGGGGGAGCCCTGGGGCAGTCTGGCCGCCGAAATGAGGCTGGGCCGCGTCGCCGCCACCAGCAATGACATCTTCTCGGGTCGCATCGAGAAGGTGCTCGGCGTTACCCGCGCCTTCACCGACGCCAACCCGGATACCGTCATCGCCCTGGTCAAGGCGCTCGTCCTGGCCGCCCGCTGGTGCGACGCCAACCGCGCCGAGACCGCCGCCCTCATCGCCCAGCCGGCTTACGTCAATGTACCGGTTGACGTGGCGCGGCGGGCGCTGGAGGCCCAGGGTTTCATCACCTTCCACGCCCATACCGCCAACTTCCCGTGGCGCAGCCAGGCCATCTGGCTGCTGCGCGAGATGCGGCGCTGGGGCCAAGTCGGCGAGGTGGATGAACGCCGCCTGGCCGAGGAGGTCTACCGCCCCGACCTCTATCGCCTGGCCGCCCTGGAACTGGGCCTGCCGGTGCCGCTGACCGACCACAAGACCGAAGGCCGCCACGCCGCCCCCTGGGTGCTGGACAAGGCCACCTCTCCCATCCTCATGGGCCCCGATCTGCTGCTGGACGGCGCCGTCTTCGACCCGGCCGCCCTCCCCGATCAGCCCGTTTCCCTGCCCCCCGATTCCCTGGCCAAGGAGATCACGCCATGAGCGCCTATCTTTCCATCGAGGACGTCGGCATCACCTTCCAGACCGACAAGGGCAGCTTCCGTGCGCTGGACGGCGTGACGCTGAAGGTCGACAAGGGCGAGTTCATCTCCATCATCGGCCATTCCGGCTGTGGCAAGTCCACCATCCTGAACATCGTCGCCGGCCTGCTGCAGGCCACCGAGGGCGGCGTTCTGCTGGAGGACCGCGAGGTCGACAGCCCCGGCCCCGACCGTGCCGTGGTGTTCCAGAACCATTCCCTGCTGCCCTGGCTGACCGTCTACGACAATGTGCGGCTGGCGGTGGACAAGGTGTCCAAGGGCGCCAAGAACAAAAAGGAACGCCACGACTGGACCATGCACAATCTGGCCCTGGTGCGCATGGACCACGCCAAGGACAAGAAGCCGGGCGAAATCTCGGGCGGCATGAAGCAGCGCGTCGGCATCGCCCGTGCGCTGGCCATGGAGCCCAAGGTGCTGCTGCTGGACGAACCCTTCGGCGCGCTGGACGCGCTGACCCGCGGCCACCTGCAGGACAGCCTGATGGAAATCCACGCCCGCCTGGGCAACACGGTGATGATGATCACCCACGACGTGGACGAGGCGGTGTTGCTGTCCGATCGCATCGTCATGATGAACAACGGCCCCGCCGCCACCATCGGCCAGGTGCTCAAGGTGGAGCTGCCGCGCCCGCGCCATCGTCTGGAACTGGCCGACGACCCCACCTACACCCATTGCCGCGCCGAGGTCCTGCGCTTCCTGCACGGCAACACACCCCATTCGGCCGCCGCCTGACCAAGGAGCTTCGTCCATGAACGCCATCCCCCGTCAGCGCCTGGTGGTCATCGGCAACGGCATGGCCGGCATGCGCACCGTCGAGGAACTGCTGGCCCGCGCCCCGGTACGCTACGACATTACCGTCTTCGGCGCCGAGCCCCACCCCAACTACAACCGCATCATGCTGTCGTCGGTGCTGGCCGGCGAAAAGCGGATCGACGACATCGTCATCAACACCCGGGATTGGTACGCCGACAACGGCATCACCCTGTTCACCGGCGATCCGGTGCTGTCCATCGACCGCGCCGGCAAGACCGTCACCGCCACCTCGGGCCGGGTGGTGACCTATGACAAGCTGCTCATCAGCACCGGCTCCAAGCCGCTGATGCCGCCCCTGCCCGGCCTGACCCTGCCCGGCGTGGTCGCCTTCCGCGACATCGCCGACGTGGACGCCATGATGAAGGCGGCGGAGAACAAGCAGCGCGCCGTAGTTATCGGCGGCGGCCTGTTGGGCCTGGAAGCGGCCTGGGGCCTGAAGCGCCAGGGCATGCCCGTCGCCCTGGTGCACCTGATGCCCACGCTGATGGAGCGCCAGTTGGACGTGGAGGCGGGAGGGCTGCTCCAACGCGACCTGACCGAGCGCGGCCTGCACTTCTTTACCTCGGGCCAGACCGAGGCCGTCCTGGGCACGGACCGCGCCGAGGGACTGAGACTTGCCGACGGCCGGGAAATCCCCGCCGACTTGGTGGTGGTCGCCATCGGCATCCGCCCCAACGTGGACCTGGCCAAGGCGGCCGGCCTGGATGTCAACCGCGGCATCCGCGTGGGCGACGACATGGCGACCAGCGACCCCGACATCTATTCGGTGGGCGAATGCGTCGAGCACAACGGCCAGGTCTTCGGCCTGGTGGCACCCCTGTGGGAGCAGGCCAAGGTGTGCGCCGCCCGGCTGGCCGGCGACAGCGTGGCCGCCTACGCCACGCCGCCCTTGTCCACCCGGCTCAAGATCACCGGCATCGACGTGTTCTCGGCGGGCCAACTGGCGGCGGCCGACGAGGCCGATGCCGAGATCGTGTTCCGCGACGTGGCCAAGGGCATCTACAAGAAGCTGGTCGTCCGCGACGACAGGATCGTCGGCACCGTGCTTTACGGCGACGTGGCCGATGGCGGCTGGTATTTCGACCTGATGCGTCAGGGCAAGGACGTGGCCGACATGCGCGACCGCATGATCCTGGGCCGCGCCTTCGCCGATACCTGCTGCGGCGGGAGTAAGGGCGGCATGGACGTGGCCGCCATGGCCGACGATTCCCAGGTCTGCGGCTGCAATGGCGTGTCCAAGGGCGCCATCGTCGCCGCCATCAAGGGCAAGAACCTGACCACCCTGGACGAGGTGCGCGCCCACACCAAGGCCAGCGCCTCGTGCGGCCAATGCACCGGCGTGGTGCAGGCCATCTTGGCCCACGTCACCGGCGCCGATGCCGCCGCGCCGGAAGCCCTGTGCAAATGCACCGAACACGGCCACGACGCCGTGCGCAAGGCCATCGTCGAAAAGGGCCTGAAGACCCAGGACGCCGTGCGCCGGGCGCTCGGCTGGGCCAGCGCCGACGGCTGCGCCAAATGCCGGCCGGCGCTGAACTACTACCTGCTGTGCGCCTGGCCCGGCGAGTACGTGGACGATTACCGCTCACGCTTCATCAACGAGCGCGTCCACGCCAACATCCAGAAGGACGGCACCTATTCGGTGGTGCCGCGCATGTGGGGCGGCGTCACCACCGCCGCCGAGCTGCGCGCCATCGCCGATGTGGTGGACAAGTTCGCCATCCCCACCGTCAAGGTCACCGGCGGTCAGCGCATCGACCTGCTGGGGGTGAGGAAGGAAGACCTGCCGGCGGTGTGGGGCGACCTCAACAAGGCCGGCATGGTGTCGGGCCACGCCTATGCCAAGGGCCTGCGCACGGTGAAGACCTGCGTGGGGTCGGAATGGTGCCGCTTCGGCACCCAGGATTCCACCGGTCTGGGCATCAAGCTGGAACGGCTGATGTGGGGCGCCTGGACCCCGCACAAGGTCAAGCTGGCGGTATCCGGCTGCCCGCGCAACTGCGCCGAGGCCACCATCAAGGACATCGGCATCATCTGCGTGGAGGCCGGCTACGACATCGTCATCGGCGGCAATGGCGGCATCGAGCTGCGCGGCACCGACGCCCTGACCCGCGTCGCCAGCGAGGATGAGGTGCTGGAATATTCCGCCGCCTTCCTGCAGCTCTACCGCGAGGAAGGGCGCTACCTGGAGCGCACCGCCCCCTACGTGGAGCGGGTCGGGCTGGCCCACGTCAAGGCCCGCATCCTCGACGACGCGGCCGGGCGCAAGGCGCTGTACGCCCGCTTCCTGCACGCCCAGAGCTACGCGCAGATCGACCCCTGGGCGGAACGCGCCGGGGACGGCGTCGACGCCCACGAATTCCAACCCCTGGCCGTGGTGGAGTGACGCCCATGGACTGGACTGCCATCGGAACCCTCGACGACATCCCGCGCCTGGGCGCCCGCACGGTGGAAACGCCGCAGGGCCAGGTGGCGGTGTTCCGCACCAGCGAGGACGAGGTGTTCGCGCTGATCAACAAATGCCCGCACCGGGGCGGCCCGCTGTCGGAAGGCATCGTCTCGGGCCGCAAGGTGGCCTGCCCACTGCACAACTGGGTCATCGACCTGAATACCGGCGAGGCGGTGGCGCCCGACGAGGGCTGCACCACCAGCGTGCCGGTGCGCGTGGAGGGCGGCCGCCTCTTCCTCGGTCTGGCCTCGGCGAAGAAGGTGGCCCATGGCTGACACCCCCACCCCGGCCCTCCCCCAGTCGAGCTGGGGGAGGGAGAATTCCCTTTCCCCCCTCCCCTGGCGCAGCCGGGGGAGGGTCGGGGTGGGGGCAATCGGTCAGGACCACCTGCCCCTATTGCGGCACCGGCTGCGGCGTCATCGCCGAGCCGGGGCCCGAGGGCTGGAGCGTGCGGGGCGATCCCGACCATCCGGCCAATCACGGCCGGCTGTGCTCCAAGGGGACCGCCCTGGCGGAGACCCTGGGCCTGGAAACCCGCCTGCTGGCCCCGATGGTGGACGGCCGCCGGGTGGACTGGCCGCACGCCATCGCCGAGGTGGCCGGCCGCATCCGCTCGGTCATCGACCTGCACGGTCCCGACGCCTTCGCCTTCTACCTGTCGGGTCAGTTGCTGACCGAGGATTATTACGCCGCCAACAAGCTGGCCAAGGGGTTCCTCGGCACCGCCAACGTGGACACCAATTCGCGGCTGTGCATGGCCTCCACCGTGGCCGGCCATCGCCGCGCCTTCGGGTCCGACACCGTGCCGGGGGCTTACGAGGATCTGGAGCAGGCCGATCTGGTGGTGCTGGTGGGGTCCAACCTGGCCTGGTGCCATCCCGTACTGTTCCAGCGCCTGAAGGCGGCCAAGGTAGCGCGCGGCACCCGCGTGGTGGTGGTCGATCCCCGGCGCACCGATACCTGCGACATCGCCGACCTGCACCTGCCCCTGGCGCCCGGCTCCGACGTGGCCCTGTTCAATGCCCTGCTGGCCCATTGCGAAGCGGCGGAGGCACTGGACCACGCCTTCATCACCGGCCATACCAGCAGCTTCGGCGAGGCGCTGGCAGCCGCCCGCGCCACCGATCCCGCCATCTGCCAATTACCGGCCACCGACCTGTCGTTGTTCTTCCAATGGTTCGCGGCCACCGAGAAGACCGTCACCGTGTTCAGCCAGGGCGTCAACCAGGCGTCAACCGGCACCGACAAGGTCAATGCCATCATCAACGTCCACCTCGCCACCGGTCGCATCGGCCGGCCGGGCATGGGCCCCTTCTCGGTCACTGGGCAGCCCAACGCCATGGGCGGGCGCGAGGTGGGCGGGCTGGCCAACCAGCTGGCTGCCCATATGGGGTTCGACGAGGCCAGCATCGCCCGCGTGCGCCGCTTCTGGAAGGCGCCGCGCATGGCCCGGCGCGAGGGCCTGAAGGCCCTGGACTTGTTCCGCGCCATGGATACGGGCAAGATCAAGGCGGTATGGATCATGGCCACCAATCCGGCGGTCAGCTTGCCGGAAACCGACTTGGTACGGCGGGCGCTGGAACGCTGTCCGGTGGTGATCGCGTCCGATTGCGTGGCCGACACCGACACCATGCGCCTGGCCCATATCCGCCTGCCCGCCCTGGCCTGGGGCGAGAAGGACGGCACGGTGACCAATTCCGAGCGCACCATTTCCCGCCAGCGCCGCTTCCTGCCGATGCCGGGCGAGGCCCGCGCCGACTGGTGGCAGGTGGCCCAAGTGGCCCGCGCCCTCGGCCACGGCGCCGCCTTCGCCTGGAACGGCCCGGCCGAGATATATGCCGAGCACGCCGCCCTGTCCCGCTTCGAGAACGGCGGCAACCGCGATTTCCGGCTGGAAGAGGCGACCGACTACGATGCCCTGGCGCCGTTCCAGTGGGGCGGCAAACGCTTGTTCGGCGATGGCCGCTTCTTTACCCCCGATGGGCGAGCCCGGCTGGTGGCGGTGCATCACCGCGCCCCGGTGGCCTCGCCCACATCCCAGTTCCCGTTGCGGCTCAACACCGGCCGCTACCGCGACCAGTGGCACACCATGACCCGCACCGGCCTGTCGCCGCGCCTGTCCGGCCACCGCCCCGAGCCGCTGCTGGACATGCACCCGCTGGACGCTGCCGCCCAGGGCGTCAAGTCCGGGACCCTGGTGCGCGTCGTCGGGCCGGGCGGCGCGTATATGGCCCGGTTGTCGCTTACCGAGGACCAGCGCCGCGGCGAAGTCTTCCTGCCCATGCACTGGAACGACCGTTTCGCCACCCAGGCGGTGATCGGTCGCCTGATCCCCGGCCATATCGACCCCCATTCGGGCCAGCCCGAATCCAAGCACGCGGTGGTGCGGGTGGAACCGTTCACCCCGGCCTGGGGCGGCCTGCTGGTATGCGAGCGGCCGCCCGCCCTGCCGGTGCCGTGGTGGGTGAAACGCCAGGCCAAGGGCGCGCGGGTGACCGAACTGGCGGGAGAGAACGCCGACGACCGACAGGCGCTGGTGGATACCTTGGACAGCGCCTTCGGACCGGGAAAGCTGGAGGTGCAGGACCCGCGCCTGGGCACCGCCCGTTATGCCTGGATGGTGGGCAGCCGGTTGGTGGCGGTGCTGTTCCTGTCCACCACCCGGCCGGAGACGGCGGCCGACTGGCTGGCCGGCCTGATCGGCCACGAACTGAGCAGCCCGTCGGACCGCGCCGCCGTGCTGGCCGGACGGCCCGCCAACGGTGCCGCCGATGCCGGCCGGGTAGTGTGCGCCTGCTTCTCGGTGGGCGTCAATACGCTGGTTGACGCCATTGCCGCCCGCCGCCTGACCAGTGTGGAAGAGATCGGCCAGGCGTTGCGGGCCGGGACGGGCTGCGGCTCGTGCATTCCCGAACTGAAGGCGCTGCTGGCCCAGTCACAAGGAAGAATGCTAGCGGCATCAGCCAGTTAAGAACTCACTTTAAAAGTAGTACGCAAGCCCCGCCAGGGGCTTGCCATCATTCCTCGGGAACAGCCGGCGCAGCCGCCGGCGTCTCGGCCGGCTGGGCCTTGGGATTGCGCCGGAAGCGCGGCCCGTTGCGATACACCACATTGTCCGACGGACCGGGAGGGCATTTGGTAACCTTGCCGCCGCGTGCCAGGTATTCGGCAATCATGGCTTCGTCGTCGCTCATGGCGAACCTCACTGAAAAGGGAGCGGCAGCATAACCGGATCGGCGGGCCGGATACACCCCGTCATCCACACCCTTGCGCTATACCCCAATAGTCAGGATATGGTATCGCCAACCGTGAAAAGGTAGCCACCCGGGCCGCCCAGCCGCTCCAGGGCGAAAGCACGGCCTGCGCGCCTCCTTTGCGTTCGGCAGCGCACGCACGGCGTCTTTGTTATCGAGTACGGAATGAACCTGTTCGTTCAAGTGCTGATCATCTTCCTGGCCACCCTGGTGCACGAGGATTCCGCCATCGTCAGCGGGGCCTATCTGATGCACAGTCAGGGCATGACCCTGCCCGTGGCCGTGGCCACCCTGATGTTCGGCGTGGTGGCCGGCGACCTGGGCATCTACGGGCTGGGCACGCTGGCCGCCCGGGTCGTGCCGCTGCGCCGCTTCGTGCTGACGCGCATCACGCCGTCGCGGCGCGACTGGCTGGACCGCAACCTGATGTCCACCGTGGTGGCCTGCCGCATCGCGCCGGGCCTGCTGTTTCCCACCTTTCTCACTTGCGGGTTCCTGTCGGTGCCGTTCCGCCGCTTCGCCATGGGAGTGATCGGCACGGCCACGCTGTACGTGCCGCTGATGCTTCTGCTGGTGCTGGCGATCGGCGCCGACGTGATCGAACGACTGGGCCCATGGGGCTGGGGAGCGCTATTGCTGATGATGGTTGGCGTGAGCACCCTGCGGAAACGCTTCTGGCCGAGCCGCGCCGTCCCTTCGGTGGAGGCCGCCCCCCTGCCGCTCACCCATCCCGGCATGCCGCGGCTGGCCCGCTCGCAGGTACGAGTGGCGCCCTCCGAGGAAATCCCGGTGGCGCCCTATTATCTGCCGGTGGTGCTGCAATGGTTCTGGCTGGCCCTGCGCCACCGCAGCCTCACCCTGCCCACCGCTGCCAATCCCAGCATCGAGGCCGGCGGCCTGCTGGGCGAATCCAAGGCGGCCTGCCTGGAACTGGCGGGCGACGACGCCCGCCCCCTGCTGGCCAAATGGGGCCGCATCGCCCGCATCCCCGGCAGCAACCTCGAACCCACCCTTGCCGCCGCCCGCGACGCCATCGCGCAAGCCGGCCTGTCCTATCCGTTCATCGTCAAGCCCGACATCGGCTGGCGCGGCTTCGGTGTCCGCCTGGTCGCCGACGAGCCGGCGCTGGCCGCCTACCTGAAGGACTATCCCCAGGGCGAGAGCCTGCTACTGCAGGAATACCTGCCCTGGCCCGGCGAGGCGGCCATCTTCTGGCTGCGCCGTCCCGGCAAGGCCGAGGGCGAGATTTTCTCGCTGACGCTGCGCTATTTCCCCTTTGTGGTGGGCGACGGCAGCACCCCCCTCCGCAGCCTGATCGAGACCTGTCCGCGCATGTCGTGGAAGGCCAGGGAATTGTGCGACGCCAATGCCGACCGGCTGGAGCAGGTGCCGGCAGACGGCGAGTGCGTGCGCCTGGCGGTGGTTGGCTCCAACCGCGTCGCCGGTCTTTACATCGACGGCATCCTTCATGCCACCCCGGCGTTGCGGGAACGCATGAACGCCCTGTGCGGCGACCTCAAGGATTTCCATTTCGGCCGCCTCGACGTCCGCTTCGAGAGCATCGAGCAATTGCGCATGGGCGAAGGCTTCAAGGTGGTAGAAGTCAACGGCGCCGGTGCCGAGGCCGTGCATATCTGGGACCCCGACTTTCCCATCCTGGCCGGCTATCGCACCCTGTTCCAGCAGCAGGCGCTGATGTTCGCCATCGGCGCCGCCAACCGCGCCCGCGGCGTCAAGCCCATGACCGTGCGCGAGTTGGTGGCCTGCCAGCGCCGCCAACAGCGCTTGCTGTCGCGCTACCCCGCCAGTGGCTGATCCCGCCTTCGGCCGGCTTTTCACAAGTTCAGTGGATAAGCCTGTCAATAAGCCGTGGGCCAATCCTGCCGAAGGAGGTAGCGCCTCACTTTCTCGGCTCTGCCTGATTATTGGGCATGGCCGATGGCGCCGCCTCCGCCTTGTTCCGTGCCATGCCCGGCCCGGCCTTCTTCCCCTCCCCGCCAGCCGCGGCGGGGGCCGGCGTGCCCGCCTTGGTTTCCGGCTGGGCGGTCCGGCGATGGTCGTTGAGCATGCCCCGCTGCAAGCCGACGCCCCCCATCTGCAGTTGCTGCCACGGCACGAACTTGTCGGTGGGCAGGGCGGCTTGGCGATTGAATTCGGCGATGGGCTGATAGGTGCCGGAATAATTGCTCCACCACGACAGCCGGCCGGCCTCGAAGGCCGCCGTGCCGGCATACAGGACCGGACGGCCATGGGCCAGGGTGGCGTGGGGCGCACGGGAGGAAATGTAGGTGGCCGCCTTGTTCCGCGTCTCCCCTTCGACGCGGACGAAATTGTAGACTCCGGACGGACGGTTCATGACGTGGCGCTCGGGGTCGCGGGCCTGGTACTGACCGCCGGCCGTCGCCACCAGTTCGTCCAGATGCAGGCGCCGGCTTTCGGCCGGATTGCGCTTGGCCGCCAGCGGATCGAACGAACGGGCGGGCTGGGCGTTGCCGGCCGGCCGGCCGGCATGGGCCGGCGGCGGCGGGCCGGGGGGATGGGGCCCAGGGGAACGTGGACGTGCCTTTCCGCTCATGGCTTCCTCCGGCTCAGTTGATCTTCACCATGCCACCCTTGACGGTGAGCATGCCGCCACCATCCACCGTGCCCGAGGCCGATCCCTTCACCTCGACCGTGGTGCCCCCTTGCAGGGTGGCACCCGTCCCCGCCTTGGCGGTCAGGTCGGTGCCGGCCTGCAGGGTCAGACCGGTGCCGGTCTTGACCGTCCCCGAGGCGCTGGACTGGACGGTGGCGTCGCCGTCCGACTTCAGCGTCATCTTGCCGGTGACCTGGATGGTGAGGTCGCCGGTGACCTTGAGGGTGTAGTTGCCCTTCACTTCATGGGTGAAATCGGCACTGTTGGTATGGGTTTCGTTGTCCTTCACCGTGACGGAGCGCGTCCCCTTTTGCACCTCGTGGGTCTCGTTGCCCTCCGTCACCGTAGTGGTGAGATTGCCTTTGGAGATGGTGGTGGTCCGGTTGCCCTTGGACACGGTCAGGCTGTCGTCGCCTTCCATTATGGTGGCGGCGCGATTGCCCTTTTCCACTTCGATGTTCATGTCCTTGCGGGCATGGACGAAGATTTCCTCCGAATCCGCCTTGTCCTCGAAGCGGATCTCGTTGTAGCCGGCGCCGCCCTTGGACGAATTGGATTTCAGCGTGGTCTTGGTCTGCTCGTCGGGCAGCGCGTAAGGCAGGCTGTTCTCGCCGTTGTAGACGGTGCCGGTCACCAGCGGCCGGTCGGGGTCGCCGTCGAGGAAGCTGACCACCACCTCCTGGCCGATGCGGGGCAGCGTCCACGCCCCCCCAGCTCTTGCCCGCCCACGGCTGGGCCACGCGGATCCAGCACGACGAGTTCTCGTCCTTGGTCCCCAGTTGGTCCCAATGGAACTGCACCTTGATGCGGCCATACTGGTCGGTCCAGATCTCCTCGCCCGACTTGCCGACCACCACCGCCGTCTGGGTGCCGGCGATGCGAGGCTTCGCCGTCAACCGCCCCGGGCGAAACACGGTATCGGCCGGAAAGGCGGTAAATGCGTTCTCGTACTGATTGGGCTGGGCGGAATGGCTGACCGACAACAAGGCCCAATCGGCGTTCAGCGAAGCATCGGGATGATTCGACAGGGTGAACTTATAACCGGAAGTGAAATGGCGCACATCGGCGGTGCCCGACATGACCTTGGCCACCGCCTCGAACGCCTGCAGCCGCTTGTTGGCGAAACCGCTGCCGGCATCCTTGGTATCGTAGAGACCGGGATAGTCGTAGATCTGGAACGCCCCCTGGCCGGCGGCGTTGACCTTCAGCTCGGTGGACGGCGTGGTGAAATTGTAGTCGTCGGCCTGGTACTTGCCGACAGTCACCGCCTGGGTCATCGTCACCGCCTCGACGCGGTTGTTCTCCAGCCAGCCTTTCTCGGCCGGCAACTCGAGGAACTTGGCCGCGGCCACTTGGGGACAGGCGGCATGGGCGCTGGAATCGTCGGCCAGCACCAGGGTATGCGTGCCAGCCGTATGCTCGAAGAAATACCAGATGCCCTCTTCCTCCATCAGGCGGCAGACGAAGGCGAAGCTGGTCTCGTTGTATTGGACGCAATATTCGCGGGCGGTGTAGGTGCCGGTGGTGGAATCCTTATAATCGGAGTAGCCGGCACCGTCGAACACCGCCTTGATGATCTCCACCGCCGTCTTGTTCTGGAAGATGCGGTTGTCGGTGGTCAACGTCAGCATCCACAGCCAGGGCCGCAGTTCCAGCATCCATCGCCGCCCCTGCACCGCCACCCGCGCCGCCAGGGTGTCGATGATCCGCTGCTTGCCCTCGCCATCCACCAGGGTGACGGTCACCGACTTGCCCAGCACCGTGGTAACGTCCAGGCCGTCCTCGGTGGCGGTGGCCGCCAGAGAGAACAGGAACGGCTCGTTGAGGGCCTCGGTTCCATCGAGACGATCGGCGATCAGCTTGTCCTTGCCCAAGGGCGTCGTGAGCTGAATGGAGAGGCTTGCGTCAGTTCCAGGCATCGACATCAACTCACAAACATTTATAATAACGCTTAGACTTTCTTTACCTTTTTCTTTAGTATATCGAGTCGTCGCTTAAGCTCATCACGATCAAGTTTCTTTTTAGTTGTCCTATATGTAAATCTTTTATTTTTTGCATCCCACACTGCCTTCACAACAACAGCACCAATTTTCTTTATTTTCTTCTTGTTAATTCCATCCAGCGCATCCAATGCATATTTCTTTGTGCTACTTGGGACATTGCTTCGCGACAGGCGATCAAGTCGCGTCACGATCCAGTCTTCCTCTAATTGTCCCTTCGACAGACCCGCACCGGGCCCTTTCGCTTCCAGCACGATGTACTCCTCCATCCCCCCTTTCCCATCCGGCTTGCCCAGGAAACCGTCGACGCCGGCCCCATGTCCGGGATCAGCCGACATCAGCATCTCGAAGCCCTTCAGCGTACCCGAGGACAGCAGCGACGACACTCCAGCCGCCTCACCAATCACCTCAGTCTGTTTAGCCTTGGACTTGCCGCCGTTTTGCAAATCCCTGGTCACGGTCAATGCCTGGGATTCGATGTTCTTGATGCTTTCCTCGATAAAAATTTTGTCGCCGCGGCTTTGAAAATTGGGCAGTTCAATTCGGAGCGCCGGCAGCGTACCCGCATTGCTGCCGCCACCACCGGGCAATCCGAACAGACGCAAGCCCAAATCGCTGGGACCGATGGTGTTGTAGGGTTTCACGTCCTTATGGCCAGAGGTCACGAATGACGGCAGCATGGCTTGGATGGTGCCGTTGCCTGGCCGTGGCGGGGCCACTGGCGGGCGGGCCGCCGGACCGAAAGGCGGCGGCACCGGCGAATGGCCAGGCCAAACGGTGGGACTTTTGGGTTGCGCGGCGGCAGGGGCGGCAAATCGGGTCGGCGGCGGCACATGAACGCGGCTGGGGGAAATTGCCGCTTTGGCTTGGGCAGGCGAAGGCGCCCCGAACTTGGTCGGCGGCGGCGCGAACTTCCTTGTCGTCACCCCCTTCACCCTCCCCAGGCGGCACGCATGCCCAGGCGGTCGGCCTCGGCCTCCAGGCCGGGGTCGCTGACCACCGCCAAGCCATTGCCGAAGGGATTGCGCACCCGGCCCGAGCGCTGCTGCACCACATGGGCCAATTCGTGTCCCAATAGCTGCTGGCCGCGCGGGCTGGCGGGATCGTACTGGCCGGGGGCGAAGACGATGGTCTCGCCCACCGTGAAGGCCAGCGCGCCGATGGCTGGGGCCTCGGGTCCCACATGGACGCGCACGCCGGAGAAATCGGCGCCGAAGAAGCGTTCCATCTTCTCGCGCACCGGTTCGGGCAGCGGCCGGCCGGCACCGCTGGGCAGGTTGAACGACGACGGCAAGGCGAAGGCGTCGCCCTTGCATTGCAGGAAGCGCCCCTGCATCACCCCGGCACGCCGCTGCAGCGAGTGGTAGAAGCCGCGCGGGTCGTTGCCGCCCCTGCCCACCGAAACCCCGGCCGCCTTGGCGACGTCAGCGGCAAAGGTGGTGCATTGGCGCCGCGTGGCGCTGAAGTCGAAGCGGCCGCTCTGGTATTCGGCCACCTTGGCCAGGGCGGCGCGGGCCTGGCCTTCGCTGATGGGAACCGAGGTCACCCGCACCCCCGGCTGGGCGAAAGCCTGGGCATCGTTGTGGACCTTGCCCTGCACGCCGGTGGACAGGCGGCCGAAATCCCGGCGGGCATCCATGCCCGAATATCCCTGGGGTGAGAAACCGAACGCCTGGCGCCGGCCGTCGGGCCGCTCCACCGCGACGAAGGCGTGCCCAGCCAAGGCCGGTGGCAGGTTGCCGCTGCCCGGTCCCTGGTGCATATAGGCACCGACCACCAGCTTGTAGCCACCCGCGGCGGCGCTCGGCTGGGCCGTGCCGGTGACGGCGGAAAAGCGGGTCGGCGGCGGCCGATGCTGTGTCGTCACGGAAAGCCTCCCGTCAAACAGGTTTGACCACCAAAAGAATGCCCTTTTTACGAGTGGCGAGCAACGTTCATCAGGTCAATTCGCTCACTTGCGGCACGGCATTGGTGCGCACGGAATTGCTTTCTCCCGCGTTGCCGTCGTAGTAGTTGGCGACCGCGATACCGGCCTTGTCGGTGGCGTACTGGTCGGCGAACAGATCGAAAGTGCCGCCAGTGCCGTCCTTCATGGCCGCCAGGGCGCCGTCCAGTTCGCCCACGTTGCCGCCGTTGGTGTTGGCGCCGGTACGGTCGACGTAATGCAGGTGCACCCCGGGGTAATGGGTGCCCAGGGCCGAGGCGAAAGCCCGGAGCACCCGGTGGCATATGGAGCACGGGCGCTTGGTCCCCATCACCACGAAATCCCCGGCGGTCGTGCCGCTCGCGAGCTTCTTCGCGATGGCGAGCAGCAGTTGCTGTTCCGCATGCAGATAACCGGTGAGAAAGGTGATGTTGGCCGGCATCTTCTTGCTCTTGGTGACCCGGTAGCGTTCGAAGGTGTGCTTGTCGCGCTGGAAGTCGAATATCTTGCTGTCCAGGGCGGACTGGTACCAGCCGGCCAGCCCGAGCCCCGTACGCGAGCCGTCGGCGCCCGGAGGCGGCGTATCGTTGGCGGCGATCACCAGCTTGCCGTCGATGAAGGTGGACTGCACCTCCATGATGTTGCGGGTCACGTTGCCCTTGAAGACACCCGAGGTTTTCCACAGGAAATGGCCGGCACTCTTGGCCGCTTCGCTGGCGCACTGCCCGATGGCCGGCGGGCGCCACGCCGGCGGCGGCGGCCCGGGCGGTGGCGCGGCGCAGCCGCAGCGGGCCTGCAGCTTGGGCTGCGCCGGCATGGCCTTGGGGGCGAAGCGGGTTGGTGGCGGTGGCGGTGGCTTGCGCATGCTCTCACTCTCCCGGACAGCCGAGGTCGAGCACCACCTCGCCGGGCCGGCCGCGCGGGCGGGTGGTCAACCAGCTGGTCCAGCCCAGGCGCGGCGCGCGGCGCGGATTGGCCGTCCACAGCCGCATGGGTGGCACCTGGCCCGGAGGCACCACCAGCTTGAGTTCCACCTGGGTGGAGCCGCTCAGCGCGTAGCCCAGCAGCGTGCGCAGGGCACGATGGGTTTCGCTGCCCGGCAGGAAGCGCAGCAGGCGGTTGAGCGACAGCGGCCCCAGCTCCATGCGGATGGCGGCCGACTGGTCCCATACCCGTCGCCCCAGCACCGCCCCCTGGCCCAGCCGCACGTTGCGGCCGGGCCGGCCCAGCACGGTGTACTGCTCGGGGTCCAGGCGCAGCCAGCGGCCGACGAACGGAGTCCCCTTCACCGGCACGGCGAAGGCATGGATCAACAGGCGTTCGAGCGCATGCAGGCTGACCGGCCGCTGGTTCAGCAGGCCGGCGCATTCCAGCAGGGCCCGCTCATGCCCGTGCAGGCGGGCGCGCGGCTTGCGCCCGAGGGATTGGCGCAGGCCGGGGGTGCGCAGACCGAGCAAAGCCCACAGCAGGGCGGCGAACTGGGTGTCCTCGGGCCGTCCCGGCTGCAAGGCGGGGCGATGGGCCCGCTTGGCGCGGACGAACAGCGACAGCAGGCGGTGGTTGAAGGAGTCCAGGAAATCGCGGATGCCGTCATCGCCCCGGCGCGACCGCTCCAGCGCCAGTTCCGACACCGGCGGCGGCAGCGGCCCAAAGGCGCCGCCCAGGCTGAGGAAGGCCGAGGTCAGGACGGGCATGCCGCCGTCGCCCTCCTGCTGCCAACCGGCCACGTCGCTGGCGGGGAAGCCGCGCGACAGGCTGCCTTTCAGCCGCACCGCCTCGCGCGCAGGGTCGATCCCCTGCCCCAGCGGCACCGCCTCGGGTCGGGCGTATTCCGCCAGCCGCACCGCCTGCAGCAAGGCGAAACGGTGCGGCTCGCCGGCCAGGCGCCGGATCAGAGAACGAGCGCTTCGCCCGACATCGGCGGCCATGTGGTCCATACCCCGTCAAGCCGGCGCGAACGCACCACCAGTTCGGTGAAGTGGTTGACGCCGGAATACAGTCCCAGGAAACGCGCCAGCACGGCGGTGAACAGGTACAGGCCGATGCCGCCCTGGCGGTCGTCCACCGCCAGCGTCAGCTCGGTGCCCCGGCAGAACCCGCGCCAGGCGTCGGCACCGATGCGGCGCACCACCCGGCGGCTGGACAGGCTTTCCAGCGCGTCCACCACCTGATGGCCGGCGGCGGAACGCTGCGCCGCGTAGAGGCGCAGGATTTCCTTCAGCGCCGCGAGGCTGTCGGCGCCACCCGCCAGCGACAGATGGTTGAGCGACAGGTGCGATACCAGCTGCCACAGGGTCTCGCCATCCTCGGGCGGCGCCAACTGGGCGGTGGGACGGGTGACGCAGCGGATGGCGGTGACCGGCGCGCTGAGTTCCATCTCCAGCGGAGTGCCGGCGGGCATCTGGTCGGCGATGCCGCGATTGGTGCACAGGGTATGGGCGAACACCACCGACTGCGCCGGCCGGGCGGGGTTCAAGCCGAGATCCTTGAACGAGAGCAGCAGGTCGGTGCCGGGCATGTCGGCCCGGTTGCTGGGCTGACGCCGCGCCATCCAGAAGCATTCGCGCCCACCGGGGCGGCCGAGATGGGCCACCGAGAAGAACGGACGGATGGTGGCGCTGTCGTCATCCACCGCCGCCGTGGCCGACACCTTGAGCACCGAGTGGATTTCCGTCGAGCGTTCCCACCGGGTGTCGGGGTTGAGGCGGTATTCCACCTGGGTGTGGTCCAGGCGGATGGGCTCGCTGGTCTTGGGGAACAGGTTGACCATGGGGGTGCAGCCCAGTTGCAGGCTGTCGTGGTCCAGCACCAGCCCGGCGGGCGGGCGGCGCGCCAGCAGGAACAGCAGGTCCACCTGCCGCCCCGTCCCCAAGGGCGGCAGCCCGGCCACGTCGAGGAACAGGAACTTCTCGGGAAAGACGAAGAATTCCTGCAGCAGGCGATAGCCCTGGTGGGCGGTTTCAGGATGGGGCAGCGCCGCCTCGTCGGCGGCGAATCCCACGGGTTCGACAGTGATGGCGGCGCTGCCGGGCAGCGCCTCCTCCCCGCCGGCGGCACGGCGCGGACTTCCCGCAGCTGGCCGCACAGCCCCTCGTACAGGGCCTCGGCGGTGGCGGGATTGGCGTCGATGAAGAAGCGCAGCCGTTCGGGCGCCATCTCGGCGAAGCTGCGGTTGCCCAGGCAGGCCAGCCGCACCCGCAGCACCGCGCCCACGTCTGTGCGGTCCTCGGGCAGGGCCGAGGGCGGCAGCAACTCCACCGCCTCCACCCGGATGGGCCACAGGGTGACCGGGGTGCACGTGCGGAAGCGGCAGCCGACACCGTCCTCGGCGGTGGCGTGCAGGGCGGTGTGACGCGGCACCACCACGCCCATGGCGGCGCGGGAATGGGCGGCATCGGTCTCGAAGCGGGCGATGGCCAGCGACGGTACCGGCGCGGTGAGATGGGGATAGAGCACCCCAAGCAGCGCCGCCGGCACCAGCGGGAAGTCGGCCTCGATCTCGCGCTGGATGCGGGCGGTAAGGAAGGCGAAGGATTCGATCAGCCGCTGCACCTGGGGATCGGCCGAGCCTTCACGCCCCAGTTCCAGGCGGCGGGCAAGCTTGGGATGCTTTTGCGCGAACTCGCCACCGACCTGGCGCAGATAGGTCAACTCGTTCACATAGGCGCGCAGCAGGGTGTCGTTGGTGTCAGCCGCCATCCACCGGCCCGCCGTCCAAGGGAACCGCGAAGGACACCGGTTCGCGCTGACCTTCCATGAGCAGCCAGCCGGAAATCTCGGCCACCAAGGCGTCGCCCCGTCCCGCCGCCAGCCGCACCGACACCTGCGGGTCGCCCAGGCGCGGCTCGAAGGCGCGAATGGCGGCCTGCACCTGGAGGGCCAGACGCGCCCGCGCCTCGGGATCGCCCGGCGTGGTCAGGGCGCCGTCTGGAATGCCGTAATCCACCGTGCTGCGTTCGCGCCCGGCCAGTTCATCCATGCCCACCGGAACGCGGGTGGACAGCAGGCGCTCCAGTTCGAACGCCACCGAAGCCTTGCAGCCCTCGCGGTCGTGCAGGATGAACGGGTGGGGCTCGCGCCGGCCGTGGGCCAGGTCGACCAGACGCTCGAACAGCAGCGCGCGGGCGCCCTCGACCGCGGCCAGGGCCGAGGGCACCGTTTACTCCACCTTCTGCAGGGCGAGGTCGTGGGACGACACCTTGTTGCCGTCGTTGCCCGCGCCCGGCACCTTCTGCTCCACATAGGTGTACTTCACCTTGCTGTAGGACAGGGTGATGGTCTCGGTGGCGAGGTCGCCGGTGCCGCCGCCGATGGAGATGTTGGAGATGATCACGTTGGTCAGCTCCACCTTCAGGTACTCGATCAGCGCGTCGCCGTCCGAGCGGTAGGCGGTGAAGGTGGCGGTGGCGATGGTCTTGCCATTCCAGCACGCCTTCATCAGCGGCACACTGGCGACGTCGATATACTTGGTGAACGAGAAGTCCGAGTGGTTGGCCTGTTCCACGGTGCCGCCGCCCGCCGACGAGCGGGTGGCCGAGGTGGGCTGGTTGAAGGAATGGCTCCACGACAGCACCTGGATGTCCTTGTCGTGCCCCTCGACTTGGCACTCGCCGTCGATGCTGTCGATCTTGATGAAGAAATTGGTGGCCATCGGCCTAATCCCCCCTTATCAGGCCGCCGGCGGCGGCAGTTCGGCCACCAGCCGGATGGACGCGGTCAGTTCTTCCAGTTGGAAGTGCGGGCGCAGGAACACCACCGCGTTGTAGCAGCCCGGCTTGCCCGGAATGTCGGACACGTCCACCCGGCCCTCGCGCAGGGGATATTGGGCCTTGATGCTCTGGCCCGCGTCGTCCTGGCCCAGCACGTACATGCTCATCCAGGTGTTGAGGTAGGTGGAGACGTTGTCGCGCGTCATGAAGCTGCCGATCTTGTCGCGCATGATCACCTTGATGTAATGGGCGAAGCGCGAGGCGTTGAGGATGTAGGGCAGCAGCGCCGACAGCCGCGAATTGGCGTTGGCCTGGGCGGTGTTGTAGAGCTTGGGCTTGTTGCAGGTGGCGCCGCCGAAGAACGCCGCGTAATCGGTGTTCTTGCAATGCACCAGCGAGATGAAGCCCAGGTCCGACAGCTCCTTCTCGCGCCGATCGGTGATGGACACCTCGGTGGGGCATTTCAGCGCGATGTCGCCGTCGGGGCTGCGGAAGGTGTGGGCCGGCAGCCCCTCGACCTTGCCGCCGCCTTCCACGCCGCGGATGGCGGCGGTCCAGCCGAATTGCGAGAAGGCCTGGCCGATGCGCTGGCCCAGCACATAGGCGGCGTTGCCCCACAGATAGCGGGAATGGTCGAGGCCGTCGCATTCCTCCACGTAGTTGAAGCCTTCCACCGGCACGGTGTCGGGCCCGTAGGGAAGGCGCAGCAGCACGCGCGGCAGCGCCAGCGTGACGTAGCGCGAATCCTCGCTGTTGCGGAACGAGCGCCACTTGATCAGTTCGATGCTCTCGAAGATCTTCGCCAGGTCGCGCGGCAGTCCCAGTTCGGTGAAGCTGTCCATGTCGAACAGACGCGGATGGGGCGCGGCGATGAAGGGCGCATGGGCGGCGGCGGCCACGTTGGAAACCTTTTCCAGCAGCGCCATGTCCTGGGGATGGCGGCCGAACTCGTAATCGCCGATCAGCACGCTGTAGGGCGTGCCGCCGAAGGTGCCGTATTCCTCTTCGTAGACCTTCTTGAACAGGGCGGACTGGTCGAACTCCACCGCCTTCTCCAGGTCCTTGAGCAGGTCCAGCTTGGAGATGTTGAGCAGGCGGATCTTCAGCATGGTGCTGGTTTCGGTATTGAACACCAGATAGGCCAGCCCGCGCCACGACGCTTCCAGCTTCTGGAAGTCGGGGTGGTGCATGATCTCGTTGACCTGGTTGGTCAACAGTTCGTCGATATGGGCGATGTGGTCGGTGATGAGCGCGATGAGGTCGTTGGCAACGGTGCCGCCGGTCTCGGCCAGCACGTTGTTGACGAACTCGGCCAGCAGTTCGCGGGCATAGATGCGCTGGGAATCCTCGCGCGCCATCTTGCCTTCGACGAAGATCTGGTCGATCAGGCTCGGGACTTCGGTCGTAGTGGTCTCGTCGGCCATCGCTGCCTCGTGTCCTCGATGGGTCTAAACGGATGGGGTGGGCGGGCGGCCGCTATTCGGCGGCTTCCTCGGCCGCCGCGGGAGCGAGCAGCTTCTTCAGCCTCCTCCTGCTTCTCCGGGCTTTCGGCCACCTGCTTGAGCAGGCTCTCCAGCTTGTCGTTGCCGTCCAGCTTGGTCAGCAGGTCGCGCAGGCGCTCGCGCGCCTCGTAGAGCTTGCGCAGCGGTTCGACCTGCTTGAGCACCTCGGCGGGGGCGAAGTCGTCCATGTGCTGGAAAATCAGCTCGGCCGACAGCTGGTCCTCGGAATCGGGCACCAGCTTGTTGGGCACGCGGAGCGCCAGCCGGGGACGGATCGAGGCGAGCACTTCATTGAAGTTGTCGCGGTCGATCTCGACGAATTTACGGTCCTTGACCGGCGGCAGCGCCTCGGCCGGCTGCCCGGACAGGTCGGCCAGCACGCCGATGATGTAGGGCAGTTCCTTGCGCTCGATGGCGCCGCCGGTCTCCACGTCGTAGGTGATCTTGACGCGCGGTGGACGAACTCTCAGCAGTTTATGTTGAGTGCTTTCAGCCATCGAGGCGCTTCCCTCTCCCCTTGGAGTTGTGCGCGTTTCGCGCAGGAATAACCCTGACTCGCATCGATAGCCGAGTCAAACCATTTATGGCACGTTAATGTTGCATTTCGCTCTCTTTTGGCGTGATCAGTTCCATAATCGTCGCCAAATCATTGCGGCCCTGCGCCATGTCGATCAGCAATTGATGCAATGGCATGCGCCCCCAGGCGTGCACCCGGCGCAGGACATAAGGCGTCGGGCTGTGCGGCTCGGTCCGCATCAGGTAGTCGGCGATCTCGCTGAGGCGGCGATAGGCGTCCTCGCGGCTGGCGATGGGACCGTCGGCGACGGCCGCCACCGGGCTGCTGTTGGCCTCGGTCATGTTCAATTCTCCGTCGTCGGCCGGATCGGAAACGGGCTCGGGAGGCTGGCTGGCGGGAATGACGGTGCCGAGCCACGCCGTCATCTCGCCCAGCAGGCCCCGCAGCGCCTCCAGGGACGGCGCCTCGCGCCGGCAGGCGTCGTCCAGCAGACCGTCCAGGCGCTCCAGGGCGGCCAGGCCGCCGGTCAGATTGGCGCGCAGGCGCTCCAGCAGCGGCACCGGCGAGGCGAAGGCCGAGGCCTCGAACGCCGCCAGGGTCAGCCCCCCCTTCTTGGCGGCGCCGCGGGATTCCAGCAGCCGCGCGGTCTCGTAATCGCCCCAGCTGTAGCTCACCGCCTCGTTCTGGCCCGAGCGGGTGATCGGCAGGGTGCGCAGCACGCGCGGCAGGCGGGCGTTGAGCAGGGCGATGGCGTTGGCGCGGCCGGACAGGTCGCCATCCTCGTCCACCCGCGGGTGCAGGCCGGGCCAGAAACGCCGACACAGGGCCTCGATCATGGACAGGGCCGGGCCCAGCCCGGCGAAGCCGTCGCGATTGACCAGCGCCTCGGCCAGCCGGGCCGCCACCCTCAGATCCTTGGACCGCCGTGCCAGCACTTTCTGGCACAGCGCCACCACCTGGTCCCAATCCGCCTGCTTGCGGTCGTGCACCCACACACCCTGGGGCAGGTCGTCGTCGGAACGCCGGGCCTCGTCGATGTCGTGGAACGGGCTGTCGGCGGCATCGTGCAGGTCGGCGCCGCAGCCATCCCCTTCGGCCAGCGGCGCCAGGATCGCGTCCAGGTCCAGCACGGTGGCGCCGTGCGGGCGCCGGTCTCGCATCTCAGTCATGGGGCCCCTCCCCCGTATCCGTCGGCCGTGCCCGGAAACTGGTGGGCAGCATGCGCTCCAGTAACGACTTCACCACCGTGGACAGGCGCTGGCCCAGCACCTTGTGTTCGCTTTGCAGCGTGGCCACCAGCACCCGCTCCAGCCGCGCCAGGTTCTGCCGCAGGCCTTCGTTCTGGGCCAGGACGGCGTCCAGGCGCTGCTGCAGCACCCGCACCTGCAGCGACAATTCCTCGATGCGGACGGACGCCGACACCGCCGGAGCCTCGCCCTCGTTGGCGGGCACCGGCGTCACCGGCGGTGCCGACACCACCACCACCGGCCGCAAGGGGACCAGCCCCACCGGCTCGGCATAGGGAATGCGCGCCTCGTCGCCGTCCAGCAGGTGGCAGACGACGGAATAGCTCATGCCCAGGCTGGCGGCGATGCGGCGATAGCTCCACCCCTCCTTGCGCAGGCGGCGGGCACGGCGATTGCGCTCCTCCTCGCCCAGGGAATGGGGCGAAGGACCGGCGCGCTTGCCGTTGCCAATGCCGTTGGCGAGGCCGACGTTGATCGTGACGTGGCCATTGACCCCTTGCGCCATCCACCAGCCTTCACAGGTATCACCCGAACACTATACGTGCGAAGCCAGTATCGACCAACATTCATTCTCTCCAAGCGGGAATCTGCTGCACCTGTATATCCGCATCAGGAGATGCTGCGGGAAAAGCGGGCAGCGCCAGCGCCTGCTTGTCCTCGGGCTTTCCCGGCACCCTGACCAGGGTAGTCAGACCCAGGCGCAGGAAGGCTTCCACCTGCACCGCATTGCGCGGACCGGAAACGGCGTCGGGATTGCGCTGCATGTCCACCACCAGCCGCAAGGGGTGCGGCCGGCGGTCGGGCAGCTCGGCCAACCGGCCGGCACCGGGCGCCAGTTGCCCCATCAGCGACAGCAGCGCCCACGGATCGGCGGCTTCCCAGGTGACCATCATGCCATCCACCCGGTAACGGCCCTGAGGGTCCGGCGCGGGCATGGCCGGCCCGTTGCGGGCGAAGCGCACCGACAGCCGCACCGGCTGGCCGGTGCTCCACACTGCCCGGCGCTTGGGTTCTTGCGACGACAGCCGCTGGTCGGCGCCCAGGTCCAGCACCCATTCCATGATCTGGTTGCCACCCTGGTCGCGGGCGGCGTTGGTGCGGAAATCGGCCTCCACCTCGTAAGTGAGCGGCTGCTCCAGGGTGGGGTCCACCAGCATGGGCGCCAGCGCCTTCTGCACGTCGGCCAAGGCAGCCATGAAGGCGGCGGCGCGGCTGCCCGCCGCCGCTTCCAGCGCAACGCGCGGTGCGACCTTTTCCTGCGCCAGCGCATAGAAGAACTGGCGCACCATGGCCGGGTCGGCGCGCGGGGTGGCCGGGCGGGGATCGTCGGCGAAGGGGAAGCGCCCGGCCAGGGTGTCGTTGAACAGGTCGTGCAGCCGCACGTAACGGCGACGGATGCGCTCGCCGCCCAGTTCGCCGCAACGTCTGGCGATGCCGGCCTTCAGGTCGTCCAATTGCCGGGCGAACAGGTCGCCGCCCGGCGTGGGCGGACCGCCCAGCCCCTCGCAGCGGGCCGGATCGATCTGGTCCATCTCGGTCAGGATGAACTGCTCCAGCCGTCGCAGCGAGGAATCCGGCGCCTTCTGTTCATAACGGGTCAGCGCGCGGACGATTCCCTGCCACTTGGCCGCCAGTTCGCGGGCGCGGCCGTCGCCGGGCAGCGCGGTGACCACGCGAATCAGCGGGCCGGCATAATCGCGGGCGATCTGTGCCAAGCTCTCGCGGTTGGCCTCCACCATCAGCGCCAACTCGGCCGCGCTGGGCGCGCGGAAGGTGCGCGCGGCGAACGGCAGACTGCCATCCCACCAGTCAAAGGGTGGGATACGGTCGGCCAGGAACAGGCCGGCCGAGAGGGCATCCACCTCGCTCAACAGGCGGCCGGCCTGGACCTGGAGCAAGGTTTCCAGCTGCACCGCCAGCCCGTCCATCTTGGCGCGGCGCAACTGGTCGCTGATGCCGCCCAGTTGCTGGCTGACGGTGGCCAGGGCCCGCAATTCGCCCTCGATCTGGTACGGTCCCGAGGCCGCGCGGTCGCCCGGACGGGCGGCCAGGGCCAGGGCGCTGCCGACGCGCAGATTGACCTGGTCGAAGGCGGCCAGCTCGGCCGAGAAGGCCAGGTCCGGCGGCATCTTCAGGGCATCGCCGGCAATGAAGGCGTGATAGTCGTCCAGCAGGCGCTGCGCCGATTTCAGCCACTGCCCGTCCCACAATACCGGCCGGCCGCCGGTGGGCAGGGCCGGCGCCGTGGGCATGGGATCGGACATGAAGGAGCGCACCATCAAATCGTCCAGCTGCTTCTTCAGCGTGACCATGCCGGGCGCCAGCACCGCCTTGCCGTCCTCCAACTGCAGCAGCGGCATGCTCTGCACCGCCAGCAGCGAGAAGAGCTGCTGGCGCGCTTCGATCAGGCGCTTCTCGCCCATCTCGCGCAGGGACGTCCCCAGGCCGCGCGGCACCACCGACACCTTTTCGACGCGCATCAGCGCCTCGTCGAAGGCCGTGCCCAGTTCGGTACCGGTGCCGTTGATCCAGCCGTAGCTTTGCGAATCCAGTTCCCGCCCCACCGTCTGGAACTGCTTCTGCAACTCGGTCAGGCGGGCCATGGCGGCCTCGGGATTCTTCTCGTCACCGCCGTCGCGGCTGAGCCTGGGCGATACGCTCCAGCCGGCGGCGCAGCCCGCGCTCGTCGAAGCGGGCGCGATAGGCGGCGGCGAACAGGTTGCGCAAGCCCTTCTCGGCCTGGGTGCCCACCGTTTCGATGGGACGGACGCTGGAGAACCCCAGGGCCTTCTGGTAGAGCCGGGCGTTCTCGCGAAAGCCCGAGGGCAGTTCCACGTCGAGCGTATAGCGCACCAGGGTCGCCACCGCCTCCGCCCGGTGGGATTTCGGCAGGTCCAGATAGGTGTGGTAGGCGCCGTCGAACTCGGCCACCCGTCCGGTGGCGCGCACCAATTGCTGCGCCACGTCGCCGTCGCCGCGCAGATTCTGGGCCTCCTCGGCCAGGATGGCCGGCAGCCGTGCCTCCAGCCGGCGACGCATCTCGCGCATGATCAGGGCGTCGTATCCCACGGCGATGGCATGCTCGATGACTTCGTCGGGATCGCGCACATAGGAGGTGGGCGCCAACGGCGTGGTCAGGGAGGTGACGTTCATCCGCACCATCTCCTGCAGCAGCCGTACCGAGGCACCCTGGACGAAGGCCGGCCCGGCCGCATCGCCGCCGCGCGCCATCTGCCGCAGGTCGGCGTCGATGGTCGTCAGTAGCGGCGTCATGCCGCCGGCCGTCTGCGGCGCCTGGAAATGCAACCCGATCAGGCCCGCCGCCGACACCGCCAGCAAGACCGCCAGACCGCCTTGCGCCAGACGCAGATGGCGCGTGCGCACGTTGAGCACCCCGCCCACCGGCCGCACCAGCCGATGCTCGGGAAACACCTTGTCGTTGAACAGGCCTGGGGCGAAGGCCATGCCGCCCGCCGTTCCCGGCGCGGCACCCGCCAGGTAGAGGCCACGGAACAGGAAGGCCTCCTGATAGGCCGAGGGCTGGAACATGCCGGCCAGCAACACCTTGAGGCGTGGCGCCAGCGCCCGCACCCGCGACGGCAGCGCCATCAATCCGTCGGCATCGTCGGGGCGTTCGGGCGCCATCAGCACCTGCAACCCCACATTGGCGAGGCCGATGGAAATGGAGTCCACCGCCTCGTCCGCCCAGCCGGGCTGGAAGGCGGTGTCCACCGAATAGGGTACCGCCCAGCCCAAGGCCTCGCCGCGCAAGGGCACCGGCAAGGCCGTGACCAGCGAACCGAAACCGCGCAGTCCGTCGCAGCGGGTCACCACCACCGTCACCGGAACCCGCAATCCGGTATGGCGCTGGGTCGCCGCCACCAGTTCGTACAATTGACCGCCCTTGTCGGCCAGGCGGTCGAACGGCAGGGCCTCGGGACCGTCCAGCATGGCGGCCGGCACCGCCACCACCAGCCCGTCCACCGGCCGATGGATGCGGCACAGCCGCAGCAGCCGCAGCAGCCGGCGCCAGCGGCGCAGGCCGCCGGGATGGGCCAGCAGGTCGTCGCCCGCATGGAACAGGGCGCCACGCTGGCAGAAGCGCACGGTGCCGGCGCGCGGAATCTGACCGGTGCGCTCGGAGGCCGCGTCCACCCCCTCGATCAGCGACCACGCCTCGGCCCCCTCGACGCCGGCGACGACGACCCACGGCACGCCGTACGGGGTGCCCATCCCGCCGGTCATGTCGGCCAAGGCTCCCAGGGTTCGGCGCAACTGGCCGCGCATACGCGCCACGAACCAGCGCTCCTCCGACTCGCCTTCCGGCGGCGGCGCCGTTTCGGCGGCCTCGGTCTCATCGTCATCGCGGCGGCGGATCAGCCACCACAGCGTGACGGCGACCACCACCACCAGCAGCACCGCCACCACCAGCAGCGCCCAGGGGAACCACGGCGGCGGCTGGCTGAGCAGGATGGCGAGTCCGTTCATGGCGCCCCGCTCAGAACCGCCCGCCCAAAAGGCGGATGTCGGCGGCCAGGGCGAGTACCGGATTGATGGCTTCGCCCCAGATCCAGTCGGCCAGCGCCAGGGTCGCCAGGGCGGAAACCGCCATGGCCACCAGCCAGGGCGTCAGCCGGGCGACACGATGCAGCGAGCCGCCGGACAGAACCGGGCCCAGGGCGTCGGGCATGGCACCCCGCCAGTCGATGCCGCCGGCGGGCTGGCGATAGAGGATTTCATAGAGCTGGCGGCGCAGCTCATCGATGGCGCCGTGATCGTCCAACCCGCGCCAGCGGCCGCGAAAACCCAGCGAAAGGGCCAACAGGATGGCGGCAGCCAGGTCCGGGCGCCCCACCACGCTGCCATCGACGATGCCATGGGCGATGGCGAACACCTCCTCGCCCGACACCCGGCTGTGGTAGAGCGACATTTCCAACAACGTGCCCATCCACTGGTCGCGGCCGGGCCAATCCACCTCGTGCAGCAGCGCCTCGTCGGCCAGGGCCGCCATGACATAGCCGATGTCGGGCAGGCCGTCGGCGCCGGGAACGGGCGTTCCCTGCGGGCAGATGGCGACGCGCAGGCGCAGGAACAGGTCGACCACCCCCATCTGCTCGGGACGGACGCGGGCGGCCACGTCGATGCCGCCCTCGCCCTCCCCGACCGTTTCGGCGTGGACCAGCGTGGCGGCCGCCAGCCGTTTGACCTCCACCAGTTCGGCGTGGAAGGCCAGGAACCGCTGCATGGCGGCCCGGGCCGGCCGACTGAGCGTCAAAGTCCCCATCAGCGCCGCCCGGCCGCCGGCAGCGGCTCGGCGGCATACGCGGCAAACACCTGCAACTGGGCGGGCACCACGCCGCCGACGCCGCTGTCCACCACTTCCAAGGGCTGGCCGGGCTGGACGAACTCGGTATCGGCGGCGACGCGGAACAGCACCATGGTGGCCGGCGGCACCAGACCCAGTTCCTCCACCAGGTCGACGCGCTCGCGGGCGGCGCCGCGGATGCGCCGCTCGCCGATCACCCGCAGCATGGACTTGGAGCCGATCAGCGCCTTGGACAACCATTCCACCGTGTCCGAGGGCGTGGCGCCGGGGGCGATGGAGGCCCCCACCACCAGGGTGTCCCCGGTCAGCATGGCGGCGGTGAGATCGAGGCCGAAGCGGTCGGGTGCCAGGCGGGTGAAACGGATGGAGCGGTAGGTCTCGCGCACCCGGTCGATCATGCGCAGCAGGAATTCGCTCACCTCCTGGAAGGCGGGCAGCGGGTCGGCATGGTGATAGCGCGGCGGCGCCGGCGGCACCGGCTGGCCGCCCATCCACGCCAGATTGCCCATCAGGTCGCAGAGCGACAGATAGACATGGAAGGGATGGACGTCTTCGGCCTCCACCAGCGCCTCCAGCCGGGGCAGCGGCTCGACCATGGAACGCAAGGTCTCCAGCAGGGTGCCGCCGGGCAATGCCTCGGCGGCCGGCGCGCGCAGCCTTTCGGCCATGGCCGCCGCCTTGTCGCGCAGCCGGCTGGCCACCTGCCGGGACAAATCGGCCAACTCGCTGCCGGCGGGAATGGTGGTGCGCGGCGGCGCGAACGGCTCCAGGGCGAAGGCGTCGTCCTTGAACGCCACGCGGGCGATGGGCAGCGACACGAACTTGGTGGACGGCGGCAGCAGCGGCGACGGTGTCAAGGCCAGCGACAGCACCGGGCGCAGGCGCGAGACGAGAACGTCACCGTCACCGGTATTGGCGTCGGCCACCGGCCGTCCTTCCACCGAGCGCAGGCGCTTCAGCGCGCCCGGCTCGGGCAGCGGTGCCTCCACCGGCACCATCAGGTGCACGGCCATGGGGGCGTCCGCCAGTTCGGCCTTGGTCTTGGTGAGATCCAGGCTCCAGCGGCGCCTCGCCCTCGCGCGGGTGCAGCACCGCCAGGCCGTCGGGCAGGATGGCCTCCAGTTCCTGCACCCGCAGCCGGCCGGCGGCCAGCAGGGCGCGGTCCAGGGCCAGACGCCGCACCCCCAGGGAAACAGGCCGGTAGCACCGGCCATATAGCCGAGCAGCGCCTCGGCCCGCGCCGACGCCTGCTGGAGGTGCTGGGGCGCCAGCAGCATGCCCTCGGACCACAGCACTGCCTCGGGAATGTCGTTCAGTTCCACCATGGCATCACCTGCCTTCCCCGGCCGGACCCTGGATGACGAAATCCGTCGCCTGCAGCACCACGCGTAACTGGCGCTCCTCCAGCCCCAGCCGCAGCCGATGATCGCCGGGCGAGGCATAGCCGGCGAACAGATAGCCGTCGGTGACGCCACCGCGCTCGGGCCGGCCGACGGTGGTCTGGCCCGGCACCAGTTCCCACGACAGCACCGCCAGGGAGTCCGGATAGTCACGCTGGAACTGGGCCCGGCGGCGGAACCATTCCGACGCCGGCAACTTGGCCAGCTGGTCGGCGATCCCCGGACCGACCACCAGCGCCACGTCCACCGCAACGGCGGCATTGCCGTTGGCGTCGGGCTGGGCCTCGATCACCACCTCTTCCAATTCCAGGCCGCGCTGCCACGACAGGCCGCAGCCGGTCAGCACCACCAGCGCCACCGCGGCGCAAAGCAACCGTTTCATCCCCGGCTCCACGTCTGGAAGGCGACGGCCCGATCCAGCACCGCCGGGTGGGCGCCATCGAACCAACGCGCCGCCTGGGCGGCCGACAGCCGGTCGCCGTAGCGGCCGGCCTGCACGCTGTACCAGGCCCGCCCACGCACATCGACCAGCAGGCGGGTGACGGCCTCGAAGCCCAAGGCCTCTGCATTGCCGCGCGCGGCCTCGGCCTGTTCGGGCAACAGGAAAGTGCCCAGCTGGACGGTGAAAACCGCGCCGAATTCCGAAGGTCCGCCCTCGTCCTCATCCGGCGCGGCGGGCGGAAAGATTTCGGGGGCCAGCAAGGCCGCCTCGGCGGCGCCGATGCGTTCGGCCGGCGCCAAGGCCAGCCGCAGGCGGCCGGGCTCGTCCGCCGCCACCGTCTCGAACGGCAGGTGGGCGCCCTGGCGCCCGCTATGGCGCCCGTCCGCCAACTGCTCGCCGGCCAGCAGCCAAGCCGTCACCATGGCCCCGGCCAGGAACGACAGCAGGGCGGTGGCCCCCAGGCTGGCCAGCACGGGCCAAATGGGGCGGGAACTCGTCGTCGCCATGGTCTTGTGTCCCCCTTCGAGGCGGCCGTCACGCCACCTGCACGGTGGCTTGCCCCGGCGCGGTCACCTGGATCACCCCACCCCAGTTGCACATCAGTTTCGAGGTATTGTTCAGTGCCGGCATGTTGGCGATCAGCACGGTCGGCGAACCGGGGGCCCAGGGCGCCGCCGTCACCGGTATGCAGGGCATGGGTGTCAGCACCCCCATGGCCGCCGCCGTCGCCGCCGCCACCATGGGATTGGCCGGGCTGGTGCACATGGCGAAAGGCAGGATGTTCAGCATGGGCACGTTGTCCATGATGTTGGCGGCCACCGGCCCGCCAGCGAAGGTACGGTTGGCGGGCAGCACCGTCAGGGCGGAGGGTGCCGTGCCGAAACTGCAGAGCAGAGAGGCCCCCATGCACACCTGCAACGCCATCCCCAGCTCCCCTTTTAGGCGTCGAAACGGCCAATCCCGAAAACCTTAGCGGTTGTTCGACAGCTTCGCAATGCATAAGGGAATGAGCACGACGTGATGAACGACTTATAGGGGAAAATTTAAAAATGCTTCCCGCAACCACCCTTGTAAGCGCCGCATCACGGATACCCGCGAGCGAAATCCGCGCCGCCGCGTCGGATCGGGAATGCATGCGAAGAAACCCGAGAACCCAAGAATTTGCGCCACTTGGGAAGAATCACCACGACGTAAGGTATTCACCTGTTCGCCAAAAGGAGAAGGCTTTGCTATCCTAGTGAATCATTCGGGCATCATTTTTGGGGCACGCCCGGGGGGACTCAAGGAGCCGGGGAAGATGGCTGGGGCAGCTATGGTGGTGGTGGGCAAGGTGGACAAGGCCACCGGCACGGTCGAGGTCCTGCACCCCGACGGCACCCGTTCAACCCTCAACGTAGGCGACGTCATCTACAAGGGCGACGTGGTGAGCACCAAGGGCGATGGCGCCGTGGGCATCACCTTCGCCGATTCCAGCACCTTCTCGCTGGGCAAGTCGGGCCGCATGGTCATCGACGAGATGGTGTTCGACCCCGCCGCCCAAACCGGCCAGTCCGCCCTGTCGGTGGTCAAGGGCACCTTCTCGTTCGTGTCCGGCCAGATCGCCAAGTCGGCCCCCGACGCCGCCACCATCAAGACCCCGGTGATGACCATCGGCATCCGCGGCACCTCCGTGGCCGGCACGGCCGACGACGAGGGCGCGGCCAACAGCGTGGTCCTGCTGCACGACCCCGACGGCACCGTAGGCCAGGTCATCGTCACCAATGCCGGCGGTTCGGTGGTGCTGAACCAAGCCAACTTCATGGTCTTCGTCAACAGCTTCATCCAACCGCCGCCACCACCGATCTTCACCCCGGCCGCGCAGATCTACACCCTCTATCAGCAGGTTCTGCAGAACCAGCCGCTGCCCGTTCCGCCCCAGCCGGCGCCGGCACCGCCGCCGCCCGTGCAGCAGCAACCTCCGGTCAACCAAGAACATCCGATCGATAACGACCACGGGGGCGGGGACGAACTGCCGCCGCCGCCGCCGCCGCCTCCACCGCCGCCCCCTCCACCGCCGCCGCCGCCTCCACCACCCCCGCCGCCGCCTCCTCCGCCGCCTCCTCCACCGCCGCCTCCACCGCCTCCTCCACCGCCACCGCCGCCGCCACCGCCGCCACCGCCGCCGCCGCCGCCGAGCGAGAGCGGCCGCGCCATCGACGGCTACGTCAAAGGCGCGCTGGTGTTCCGCGACATGGACGGCGACAGCGTGCTGGACGCCGGCGAGTATTCCTCGACCACCGGCAGCGACGGCTCGTACACCGTCACCGGCTCGGGTGGCATCATCATCGTGCGCGGCGGCACCGACATCACCACCGGCCAGGCCGTCCCGTTCGACCTGAAGGCGCCCGCCGGCTCGACGGTGGTGACGCCGCTGACCACCCTGGTAGTGGCGGTTGCGGCCACCGGCGTGGGCAACGCGGCGGCCGAGGCCCAGGTCAAGGCCATGCTAGGTTTGAGCAGCGTGTCCACCTCGCTGACCAAGCTGGACCCCATCGACAGCATCGGCACCGCCGAGGGCAAGGCGGTGCTGGCCGCCACCGCCAACACGGTGGCCACCATCAACGCCATCACCAAGGCGTTGAATACGTTCTCAGGCGGGTCGGTCAGCGCCGCAGACGTGCTCACCGTGCTGGTGTCCAAGGCGGCGTCAGGATCCCCGCTCGACCTCGGCGATTCCACCCAGCTTCTCTCGCTGCTGCAGACGGTGGCCGCCACCAAGAGCGTGAACCTTTCGTCCATCCCGAACGGCACGCTGGACGCCATCACCTCGGCTCTGGCGGCATCCAACCACTCCGTGGCCCATGCCATCAGCACGGCCACCAGCTTCGCGGACGTCAGCAGCCAAATCGGCAGCAGCGTCTCGCCCGACGGCCCGCTGACCAATCTGATCGGCAACCTGGGCAGCGGCAGTTGGAACCTGCACGACGGCGACTTGGTGAACACCCATTTCAACGACATCAAGGCCGCCGGCATCACCGCGCTGCACTTGACGTCGGGCTCGCTGAGCATGTCCGCCTGGCAAGCGGCGGGGATGGAAATCACCTTGGAGGGGACCGCGACCGCCGAGGTCCGGGATTACGGCGCCGCCTTCAGCCAGTATCTCGCCCAGATGCCCACCGGCCTGAGCGACTATTACGTCCTCAGCAACATCACCGTGACGCAAGCCGATGCGCTCGATGCCATCGCCGACCGCCTGCACGTTGAGAACGGGGCCAAGGTGACGCTGGTGATCAGCGGCGAAGTCTATGGGGAAGCCCTGTGGAGCAAGGTGGACGCCCTCGTGGTCGCCGCCAATACCACGGCGACCATTTCCGTCGACCGCGTGATCCAGTATCACGACGCGATCACCCTGGGAACCGGCGCCCACTTGGTGGCGCACCTGTTCTACGGCAACTATGTCGGCCTGGACCTGAGCGCCGCCACCGATCTGGAGGTGGGGTCGGAAGCTTTCGCCACCATCGACTTTGCCACACTGGAGCATTTCCAAGGCCATATCTCCAAGGACCGGTATGGGGCGCTGACCGTGCAGGTGGACACCGGCGATTACGTCGGCCAGGACTTCGCCGATGCCGACTACCTGAAGTTGGCAGACGGAGCGCGGGTCACCATCGATCTGGCCACGTTGCAGGAATTCGCCGACAAGGGGATCGTGCGGGGGCAAGAGAGTGAACTGACGGTGGCGTTGGACGGGGATGTCGACGGCATCGACCTGATAGGCGCCGACCATTTCATCGTCCGCGCCGATGCCGACGCGGTGCTGTCGGGCAGCAATACCGAGATCGCCGATATCCAGGTGAGCACCGGCGCGTCCTTGACCATCAGCGCCCAGCTGACCACGTGGCATGGCTACGTCCACAGCGGCTCTTCGCTGGAATTGGTCGGCGGCTCGCTGGTGGCGGCATTCGAGGAGCCCTTCACCATCGAAGGCCAGGCCCATATCAGCGGCAATTCAAGCCTGAGCGGCAAATTCAGTGTCGTTGGCGCCGGCGCCCTGGTCGTGGACGCGGGCGCCGTCCTGCGGACGATCAACTATACCACCATCGACAACAGCGACCGGGAGGACGTCGATGGCGGCGCCTTCATCAACAACGGCCGACTGGAGATCGGCGGCCAGCACGGCACCGACGCCAACAGCATCGGTTCGCTGAGCATCAGGGGAGACTTCTCCCAGGGCCCCAGCGGCGAAATGGTGTTCGAGGTGGCCAGAGTCAGCAATGGGTCCGACCCGCAAACCCTGTGGGACACCCTGTATTTCGAGAATTATGACGATGAATGGAACCCGCTGACCGAACTGAGCGGCAAGATCCTGCTGAACGTCGACCCCGCCTCCCATATCAGCAGCCAGCAAACCCTGATCAGCGGGGTGAAAAGCCTGGGGACCGCCACCTTCGGCCTTACCAGCGACAGCGACCCGAACGCCACGGTCGGCTTCAGCTTTAACCCGTCCGATCACGCGGTGCGGGCTGCGGCCGATGCCGTCAACCACACCTACATCGCCGGCAGCGGCAAGGATTTCGTGTTCGCGGCCAAATTGCAGGACAGCACCATCTACGGGATCGGCCAGGACGACGAGGTCCATGGCGGCGACAAGAACGACGTTTTCCGGGTGACGGAAAACGGGTTCGCCACCATCGACGGCGGATCGGGCCGCGACACCGTGGTGCTGCAAGACCAATATGGCGGTGCGACCTTCGATTTCTCCGCCGGCAAGGCCGCGTCGCTGAATAATGTCGAGGTTGTCGCCATCAACGATGCCAGCGGCTACAACACCGGCGTCACCGTTATCATGGATGCAGCCGCGGTCAAAAGCGTCACCGGCGCCGCGACCGACCATCTGGACGTCGTGTTCGATGGCAACCAGAACGCCGATTTCCTTGCTCTGCAGGGCAACTGGACGACCACTATCGAGGCGGGGGCGCTGGTTTCACGGCTGAACGGCGCCGAAGTCGGCATCTCGTTGTCGGAACGGGTCGCCGGGTCCACCCTCGTGGCCGCCGGCACCTATGCCGGCAGTGGAAGCACGCCCCCGTACACCTGCATTTTCGCCGTCTACGACGGCATTTACGAGGCCACGGGGGAAGGCGACATCGTCCTGGGCGCCGCCAACGCATCCAACACCATCACCGGCATCGGCAACGGCGGCCGCATCTATGGCGGCAACCGCGACGACAGCTTTGCCGTCGAGACCACCAACTTCACCACCATCGACGGCGGTGGCGGCGAAGACATGATGATCTTATATCCCCAGGGCGCCTCCATCGCGCTGGCCGATCTGGCCGCCAAGGTCAGCGGCATCGAAATCCTGGTGGTCAAGGATAGCGTGACCATCGCAGCCAGCGACATCGCCGCCATTTCCGGCACCAACCATCTGTCGCTGCTGTACCTCGGGGACGGGCCCTCCTTGGAAGGCTTCGGCGGGATGGAGGCTCATTACAATTACACGATCTACTCCGCCGGTTCCTACACGCTGGAAACGGTCGCCCTCAGTGACTATACCCCTGACCTGTCCGCGGAAGTACTCTCGGTGCTGGGCGAGGATACCGACGAAAACTTCGTCCACATCGGCACCGAGGACATTGTTTTCGGCGCTGGGGGTAACGATACCTTCGACTTGGACAGCCTGGACTTCCACAGCATCAATGGCGGAGTCGGCACCGACACCCTGCGCCTGTATTCCAGCGGCAGTGCCAGCTACGACCTGACGAGCGCCGGCGCGATTACCGGCGTCGAGATGCTGGAGGCGAGCGCCGCGGATGGGTCCAACGTGTCGGTGGACCTGGATTCGGCCCGGATCGCCGCCATGTCCGACCTCTCCCCCCTGCAGGTCAAGGTCGCCGGCAGTTCCTGGGACGGCGGGGTGGATGGCGACATCTACTGGACCGCTTGGCAGGGCGCCAGTTCGTTCCACCTGACGGTAAGCGCCGCAGCCGATTACCTGACCGCCATGCGTGACACCGGTGCCGACGGCATCCTGGAGCTGTACGCATCCACCTCGGCCACCTATGCCTGCGGCATAGGCGAGGATATTGTCATGGGCACGGATCTCGGCGGCAACACCATCACCAACATCAATTGGGGCGACCAGATTTACGGCGGAGCAAGCGACGACAACTTCACCGCCGTGGCATCGGACTTCGCGGCCATCTATGGCGGCGGGGGCAACGACAGTCTGACCCTCATGGGCAATTACTCCGCCTATTCCCTGAGCAACGTGACGGAAGTGGAGACCATCACCATGGACTCCTCCACCGGAAATGCCTACCTCAACATCACCGACGAGACGCTGTACGCGGAAAACGCCGCCGGCACGGTGGCCGTGCGCTACGCCCAGTACGTGCCCGGTAATTGGGAGGTGTCCGGGGACCCCGGGGGCATCTACCTGCAAGGCACCAATTCCGAAGGCAACACAGTCTCGACGGTCACCCTGTCCCGGACGCAGCCGGCGGACTACCTGCTGGCCGCCCACACGACCTCGTCCGGAGAGACTGAGCTGATCTCCCAATATGCCTCGCAGGTCGGCGGCTACTACGTCGCCACCGGCGACAAGGACATCGTCCTGGGCGCCACCGGCGTCTCCAACACCGTCAGCAACATCGGCGCCCAGGACATTGTCTATGGCGGCTCCGAGGACGACACGTTCTTCGCGAACTCGCTGAATTTCGGCTCCATCGACGGCAGCGATGGTTATGACATGCTGCGCCTGACCGCCTCGGCCTTCAGCGCCGGGGTCGCCGATTTGAGCAATCTGGGCACGGCCTTGACCGGGATCGAGCATATCGGTCTTGCCGATGATTGGGCGGGCACCATCAAACTCGATGCGGATGCCGTCACCAACATCACCGCAGGCGGAAATACCCTGATCCTCTCGTGCGGCGGACAGGGCAATTTCGATTCCGCCGGCTGGACCAATGAAGGGGAGCACGACGGCTACACCATCTACTCCAGCACCGATGCAAACCAGAACACGGTGCAGGTGAAGGTGGATCACAGCGCCATCGCCAGCTGAGCCGTGATGATTCCCGCAATTGCACCGCAGCATGGTTTCCTTCACAATGAAATCGTTCCACTTTCAAGCATGAGGATGGGCAAGGTGATGAGCATTCCGGTGGCGCTGGTTCCCAGGGTTTCGGCATGGCTGGCTCGTGAAGGCTTCACCATTCTGACCGCGCCCCCCTCGCTGCTGGCCCATGCGCTGGCGGTGGTGCGCAAGGAGCACGGCTGACCAACGTCAACGCCGCCTTAACCTTAATGGCGTTATGGTCATACCAATTTACAAAAACACTCCCGGGAAATCGTCCGCCCTCATACGGGCCGCACCGCGCAGGCCCCGGAAGGATCATCGTCGCATGACCAATGTTACTGCCCAGCGCATCCGCACCCTGATCGAGACCGCCTGCGGCCAATTTTCGAGTGCCGGCCGCATTCTCGACGTGGCCGCCGTCTACGTGAACGCCCTGGTGCGCTGCGGCGTCTGCCACGAGGACGCCTCCCGCCTGATCGCCGATAGCGGACAGGACCCGGTGACCAGCATCCTGTTCTTCGCCGGCGACGCCCACAATTTCGCCGTCCTCGCGGTCGAGGAGGCCCTGGCCGCCCAGGAAGCCCTGGCCGCCGCCTGAGAATCCCGCCTGCCATGACCGGGCGCCTCATCCTTGCCGTCGCATTGCTGGCCGCCGCCCTGGCGGGCTGGGCGGCCGTGCAGTACTGGCCCGGGGGACGGACTCCCGTCGGCAAGGTGGCCGAGGTGTGGAAGTCGCAGACCTGCGGCTGCTGCACCGCGTGGATCGCCTATCTGGAAGACAATGGCTACCAAGTCACTGTTCACGACGTGGACGACGTGGACCCGGTGAAGGACCGGTTCGATGTGCCCGCCGAGCCTGCGCTCGTGCCATACCGCCCGCATCGGCGGCTATGTGATCGAGGGCCACGTGCCGGTGCAGGCCATCGCCAAGGTCCTGGCCGAGCGTCCCCGCGGCGTCGAGGGCATCGCGGTGCCGGGCATGCCGCCGGGCGCGCCCGGCATGGACGAGGATGACAGCCCCTACCCAGTACTGACCTTCGGCCAGGGTAAGATCGAGCCGCTGGAGCCGGTGGCGGCCCCGCCGGCGAAAGGGATGGATTAGCGCTTTCGCCGGGTTGCACGGCGGTGCGGGTTGGGGCGAAATGCCTGCTCACCGTGCCAGGAGGCCCCGATGCTCAAGACCCTTGCCGTCGCTCTGTCCCTCGCCGCGCCGCTTGTCGCCCTGTCGGCCGCCTCGCCGTCCCTTGCCGCCGACAAGAAGCCGCCGGCCTGCGCCGCCGTGTCCTTCCGTCCGCTGGCCAACACCGCCAATGACGGCGAGATGACCGCCGGCCACTACAAATCCCGTTTCGCCACCATCGACGTCATAGGCAAGGTGGAAGGCGGTCGCGACAGCTATCACCTGCGGGTGAACAATCAGCCGGTCAAGCCGGTTTCCGAGGTCCCCAAGTCCAGCTACGGCTGCCTCAACTCCAAGCACGTCAAGACGCCGCCCCAGGCCATCGGCGGCACCTGCACCGGTTCGCGCCTGCGGGTGGTGGTGGACAGCGCCACCAAGCAGAAGCTGTTCATGTTGTTCGCCCTGCAGGGCGACGATTGGAAACTATGCGAATCGGGCACTATCGGCTGAACTATCGGCGCATTTACCCTATCCATGGTAGTATTCACCTAAGATCGAACGCTTAGCGCGTTCTGGGTGGGAACCATGGGTGGGGAGAACGGATATGGCTGCACCGAAGCTGATGGCCATTGGCGATTCCATGTACCAGGGCGTAAGGTCGTTGTCCTTCACCCCGGCCCTGGGGCGGGTTTCGGTCCCCGCCCTGGTGGCCAACGCCCTCGGCATTCAGGATTTCCGCACACCGGATTGGAAACAGCCGGTCCTGTTCGATCTGGAAGAACTGCTGCGCAGCGGCGGATTGGGCCACCTGGCCATCACCCTCGGTCCGACGGTCGTGAGCAATCTCACGGCTTGGCTCAGCCAGGCCGGTTGGTCCTCCACCGAGTGCTTCGACAACTTGGCAATCGGCTGCGCCGACATCGCCCAGCTGTGGACCGACAGCGACACCCTGTGGGAGGAATATCAGGGTGATGCGAGTCAGGGGGCGAAGGCCCTGGCCGGCAAGGTGCTGGACACCGGGACGATCGCGCTCAAGGACGTGGGTCCGTTGTGGTACAGGCTGAACGTCTGCGCCACCCTGAACCCGACACGTGGCAAGGCCTGGGCCGGGAAATCCCAAGTGCAGCAAGTGCGGGAGCGCGGGCCGGAGATCCTGCTGGTCAACATCGGCAGCAACGAGGGACTGTTCCGCGCCGCCTTTGCCGGCGACTTCACTCCCAAGAACATCGCGGCGGTGATGGAAATTCCGCGCAAGATGGACGCCCTGGGCCAAATCCTGGAGACGCTGCCCGCCAGCGTGGAGCGCATCGTCGTCAATTCCCTCGTGCGCCCGCGCACCGCCCCCAACCTGTGGCCCGCCATCGACCCGAACGATTATCCCGGCGACGATTACTATCCCAGCTATTCGCCGCGCCTCGGCAACCGCATGGATATCCCCGGCGCCACGCTGAAGTCCTTCGACGACACCATCGCCTCGGTCAACCGCCTCAGCCAGGCCGCCTTGCGCCAGCATCTGGGCGACCGGCTGGTATGGGTGGATCTGTACGAGGCCACCAGCGCCCACGACGGCAAGCATTACCCCGACCGCGGCGTCAAGGTGCAGAGAAACGGCCGCACGGTGACCTTGACCAACATACCGCTGGAAGTTCGGCCATGGGGAGGGTTCAACCGCGGCGGCCTGGGCGGGTTGGACAACATGCACCCCAGTGTGCCCGGCTACGCTCTGATCGCCAACGCGGTGCTGGAGGCCATGGGAGAAACCGCCAGGATCGACCTGCAGGCGGCGTATGGGCAGGATACCCTGCTCACCAACCTGCCTGCATCGCTGTCGCTCAACGCCTTCGAATTGAGCCTGCTCGGGTCGTTCGGCGTCCTCGGATAACGCCGCTTCAGGCCGCCAGCCGAGCAATCCAGCGCTGGATGGCGGCCACGTGCTCGGCCTCCTCCTCGACGAATTCCCGCGCCATGGCCTTGATCTCGGGGTCGTCGGATTGGGCCAGAACGTCGGCATAAAAGGCCAGGCCGCGCTGCTCGGCGTCCAGGGCGACCGCCATGGCCTGGTGCACGTCCATGTGGGGATTGGCGCCCCAGATGGCCGCCGCCTCGGGGCTTTCCGCGTCGGGCCACTGGAACTGGCCGGGGTTGATCTCGGGCAGGTCGTGGAAGCCGCCGCGCTTGCGCGCCTCCTCCAGGTGCAGGCGCGAGAAATAAGCCATCTGGCGGAAGAAGGTCGCCACCTCGGTGTTGGCGAAGGACGCCGCCACGTCCGCCAATTCGTCGAAACGCAATGCCGCCTCCTGCTCCAGGCGGGCGGCGTAAACCAGGAACTCCTCGACCGACTTCATACCCGACTCCTCAACGTCCAGGGGGTCACTGGCGGAAGGGTCAAAGGCTAACTTTTGTGCAGCCGCGATTCCAGCCTATTTATTGGGCCGAGACGATCCAGCCGCCGCCCAGCACCTGCTCACCGCGATAGAAGACGCAGGCCTGGCCCGGAGCGACGCCCTCTTCCGCCGCCTCCAGCACCACAGTGGCGCCCCCCTGCCCGTCCAGGGTCAGCCGCGCCGGCTTGGGCGGCCGGGTGGAACGCACCCGCACCTCCACTGCGATATCGCCCCGTTCGTCGCCGCCCAGCCAGTTGACCTCGCGCAGGCGGATGGTGGTGCGGGCCAGCGCCTCGCGCGGGCCGACCACGACGCGATGGCTGTCGGCATCCAGCCGCACCACATAGAGCGGCGCGCCGCCGCCGAGGCCAAGCCCCTTGCGCTGGCCGATGGTGTAGTGGATGACGCCCTGGTGGTGCCCCAGCACGGTACCGTCCACATGGACGATGTCGCCCGGTTGGATGGCGCCGGGGCGCAGGCGGGCGACCAGCCCGGCATAGTCGCCGTCGGGCACGAAGCAGATGTCCTGGCTGTCGCGCTTGGCCGCCACCGGCAGGCTGTGGCGGGCGGCGATGGCCCGGGTCTCGTCCTTGCTGGCCATGCCGCCCAGGGGAAAGCGCAGGAATTCCAGTTGCGCCCGGGTGGTGGCGAACAGGAAATAGCTCTGGTCGCGGGCGGGATCGGCGCCCCTGAGCATCACCGGGCCGTCGGCACCCTCGTCGCGGCGCACGTAATGGCCGGTGGCCAGCGCGCTCGCGCCCAGGTCGCGGGCCACCTGGAACAGGTCGCGGAACTTGACCGTCTGGTTGCACATGATGCAGGGAATGGGCGTCTCGCCGCGCAGGTAGGATTCGGCGAAGGGAGCGATCACGTCGGCCTGGAAGGTGCTTTCCATGTCCATGACGTAATGGGCGATGCCCAGGGCGTCGGCCACCGCGCGGGCGTCATGGATGTCCTTCGACCCGCAACAGGTCTTGGGCCGGCAGACGGCGGCGCCGTGGTCGTAAAGCTGCAAGGTGACGCCCACCACCTCCCAGCCCTCGTCCTTGAGGAGCGCGGCGGTGGCGGAGGAATCGACGCCGCCGGACATGGCGACGACGATGCGGCCTTTCGTGGAAGTCATCGCTGCCATATAGCGATCTGCCGCCCCCAAGTCCAGCCTCGCCATATATTCATCAAAGCTTCATTCGCGCCCCGCCGACGCCGCGCTAGCGTGCGTGCGCAAACGTGGGCGGGACCATGCGGCGCAGCAGTAAAATCGTTTTGGTGGTCAGCATCGCCTTGCTGGCCAGCGAAATCGGATTGGTTTATGCCAACTGGCGGGCCAACGCCCGCCGGGTCGAACGCGTGATTCAGGAGCGCGGCGCCACGTTGCGCGAAGGCTTCGCCATCGCCAAGGCGACCACCGAGCTGCAGCTGGCCGCCATCGCCAACTTCATCGCCGATGTGGACGACGTGCGCCGCCGCCTGGATCTGGGCCAAGCCGCACGCAAGCGCGGCGACGACGACGCCACCGAAACCTATCGCCGGGAATTGCAGCAGATCGTCGGCCAGCGCTGGCATAACCTGCAATTCCGCTTCCTGCTGCGGCAACTGGCGTTCTATTTCCCCGACGGCATCGCCTTCCTGCGCTCGGACCAGGCCTATCGCCACGGCGACGACGCCGCCACCCATTCCCCCATGGTGCAGGCCGCCACGGCCCAGCGCCGCCCGGTCACCGGCTTCGAGATCGGCCAATGGTCCACCGGCCTGCGCGCCGTCACCCCGGTCTACGATTCGGGCAGCAACGGCGAGCGCCGCTACCTGGGCCTGGTCGAGGTCGGGATTTCATTCGACCCCATGCTGGTGCCCATCTGCCCGACGGCGGAATGCGGATTGGCAGTGCTGCTGGAACGCGGCGCCATCGCGGCGTTGCCGGCGGGTGTCCGCGACACCCAGTTCAGCCCCGACCGCGTGGCCGGCGACTGGGTGATGGAAGCGTCCTCCAATCCGGCCCTGACCCGGCGGTTCGCCGGCGGCATTCGCCCCATGGCCGACGGTGCCGTCACCAGGCTGGTGCGGGTGGAGGGCCAGCGCTGGTTCGGCGTCACCACCTTCGCGCTGCGCGACTTCGCCGCCCTCGCCGATGGCGACCGGGCCCCGGTCGGCGTGGTGGCGGCGTGGCAGGATGCCACCGAACTGGTTGCCGCCGCCGATGCCGACCTGCGCGAGAACATCCTGTTCGCCGCCCTCGCCTTTCTCTTGGTCGAGACGTTCCTGATCCTGTCGGTACGGATGGTCACCCGTCGGCTGGAAGTCGAGATCGACATCGCCACCGCCGAAGTCCGCAGCCTGCTGGACAAGGTCACCGCCATGGCCGAGCGCGATCCGCTCACCGACCTTTACAACCGGCGCAGCTTCGACCAGCGCATGGCGGAGGTGATGTCGCTGGCCGAGCGGACGCACACGCCGCTGTCGCTGGCCATCATCGACCTGGACAAGTTCAAGTCCATCAACGACACCTACGGCCACGGCGCCGGCGACCGCGTGATCGCCCGCATCGCCAAGCTGGTGCATGAGATGGTGCGGGTTTCCGACATTCCTTGCCGCTGGGGCGGCGAGGAATTCGTGCTCGCCATGCCGGCTACCGAGGACGGACAAGCCATGGTGCTGCTGGACCGCTTGCGCCGCCGGCTGACGGAGAGCAACGAGGGCGACGACTCCGACACTCCGGCCTTCACCTTCAGCGCCGGCATCGCCCAACTGCAATCGGGCGACACCCTGGATACGCTGCTCAAACGCGCCGACCGCGCCCTCTACCGCGCCAAGAACGGCGGCCGCGACCGCATCGAGACGGAAACGGCGGCGGAAGCCGCGGTCTGATCACCTGGCGCCCAGCACGTCGGCCAGGGTGGACAGGCTTTTCGAGCGGAATTCGCGCCGGTAGAGCACGCCCACCACGAAGCCGGTGGCGACGAGGAAAACCCACACGTTGACGAACCACAGGATCATCGCCAGGGCGAAGTAATAGGCCCGCAAGCCGCCGTTGAAGCTGTTGGCGGCCAGGCTTTGCAGACGGGCCGCCTGGGTGGCGAAGGATTCCTTGGTCAGGTCGTCGGCCCCGATCAGCGGCGCCGCCCCCATGATGATGCAGCAGTAATTGAACTGGCGCAGGCTCCAGGTGAACTGGAAGAAGGCGTAGACGAACACCACCGCCATCATCAGCACCTTCATCTCGAAGGCTTCCAGATTGCCCGGCGAGGCGAAGGGCATCTCCTGGTAGACGGCGAAGGCACGCTCGCCCGAGCCCATCAACGCCACCAGGCCACCCAGCACCAGGATGGAGGCCGAGGCGAAAAACGACACCGAGCGCATCAGGGCGGCCACCAGCGATGCGTCGGTGATGCGGTTGTCGCGCTCGCACATGGCGCGCATCCACGCCCGGCGCTGGCGCATCATCACCGCCGACAGCGAGCGGCCGCGCACCGTGCGGTGCTCGGCCAGGACGGCGTAGCCCACCCACATGGCGAGAAAGGCCAGGAACGCCAGCACGTCGGCAGTCGGAATACCTTGGATCATGGGGCCCATACGGCAAACGGGGCGGCCCAAGGGCCGCCCTTCCTAATCCCGTTCGTCGATCCAGGCCATCTGGATGGCCTCGAGGATCTTCTCGTTGGACTTGGCCGGATCGTCATCGAAACCGGGCAGCGCGCACACCCAGGCATGCAGATCGGTAAACCGCAGGTTCACGTTATCCGCATCGGGATGAGTTTCCTCCAGCGCGATGGCGATGTCGAGGACGTCCGTCCACTTCATTATTTCTTGTCCACCATCATGTTGCGGGTGGCGGCCGGCAAGGTGACCACCAGGCCGTCCAGTTCGTCCTTCATGATGATCTGGCAGCCCAGGCGCGAGGTGCTGGTCAGGCCGAAGGCCAGGTCCAGCATGTCTTCCTCGTCGTCCGAGGCGGCATCCAGCTTGTCGTACCATTCGGGCGCCACCACGATGTGGCAGGTGGAACAGGCCAGCGAGCCCTCGCAGGCGCCCTCCAGGCTCCACCTTGTTGCGGTGGGCGATTTCCAGCACGGACAGGCCCTCGGGGGCCTCCACCTCAAGGCGGGTGCCGTCCGGCTGGATAAAGGTCATCTTGGGCATGGTACGCAATCCTTGGCTAAACCCCCGGCGCGGCTTTGGTACGATCGGCGCCTGGGGTGGTTCGATCCCCAACGGTTCAGTCGTCGCCCCCCAGGGCGTCGTCGAGGCGATCGACCGACACGCCGGCCAGGGCCTGGCGGATGCCGCGGTCCATGCGCTTTTCGGCGAAGGACTTGGTGGCAAGCTCCAGTTGCTCGACCGCCGCGTTGACGGCGTCGCGGTCGGTTCCCGCGCACGCCTCGTCGACACGCTTCAACGCAGCATCGATACCCTGCCGTTCGTCTTCCGACAAGAGGTCCGCGTCGACACCCAGGGCGGATCGCACCGCCAGCGCCGAACGCTTGGCCTCGACCACCGCTTCGGCCAGCAGGCGCTGGGCCATGTCGTCACGGGCGTTTTCCAGCGAAGCCCGCAGCATATTGGCCATTTCGTCCTCGGACAGGCCATAGGACGGCTTGACCGCCACCTGCTGCTCGACCTCGGTGGTCAGTTCCTTGGCCGAGACGGTCAGCAGGCCATCGGCATCCACCTGGAACGTGACGCGGATGCGTGCGGCTCCGGCCGCCATGGGGGGATGCCGCGCAGCACGAAGCGCGCCAGCGAGCGGTTCTGGTCGACCATCTCGCGCTCGCCCTGCACCACGTGGATGGACATGGCGGTCTGGCCGTCCTGATAGGTGGTGAATTCCTGCGCCATGGCCACCGGAATGGGGGTGTTGCGCGGGATCACCTTCTCGACGATGCCGCCCATGGTCTCGATGCCGAGCGACAACGGTGTCACGTCCAGCAGCAGGGTGTCGGACCCGGCGGTCAGCGCCTCGGCCTGCAGGGCGGCGCCCACCGCCACCACCTCGTCCGGATTAATGTCGGACAGCGGCTCCTTGCCGAAGAACTCGGCGACGCGGCGGCGCACCAGCGGCATGCGGGTGGAACCGCCCACCAGCACCACCCCCTTGATGTCGGACACCTCGACGCCGGCATCCTCGACCACGTTGCGACAGATGTCGATGGTGCGGGCGACGAAAGGTTCGGCCAAGCGTTCCAGGATGGCGCGGTCGAGGGCATGGCGCGACGGCTTGCCGTCCACCTCGATCATCCATTCGCCCTCGTTGCGGCCGGTCAGGCATTCCTTGGCGACGCGGGCGGTCATCAGCGCCTGCTTGGCCTCGCCGGCCGAGAGGGCCTGCTCGCCCAATTCGGCGGCACGGGCGGCCAGGAAGTGCTCGGCGACGGCATGGTCGATATCGTCGCCGCCCAGCACGGCGTCGCCGCCGGTGGCCTTCACCTGGAACACGCCCTTTTCCATCTTCAGGATGGAGATGTCGAAGGTGCCGCCGCCCAGGTCGTAGACCGCGTACAGGCCCTCGACGCTGTTGTCGAGGCCATAGGCCAGCGCGGCGGCGGTGGGCTCGTTGACCAGGCGCAGCACCTCCAGGTCGGCCAGCCGGGCGGCGTCCTTGGTGGCGGTGCGGGCGGCATCGTCGAAATAGGCGGGAACGGTAATGACGGCGCGGCTGACGAAGCGGCCGGACAGCGCCTCCTCGGCGCGGGCCTTGATGGCGCGCAGGATGTCGGCCGAGATTTCCACCGGGGTCATCACCCGGCCGGCCACCTTCAGGCGCACCATGCCGCCCTCCGGGTTGGGCTCCACCGCATAGGGCAGCGTACCGGCCAGCGCCTTGACGTCCTCGATGCCGCGGCCCATCAGGCGCTTGATGGAGGACACCACATGGTCGGGGGTCTCCAGGATGGCCTCGCGCGCCTTGGCGCCCACCTCGATGGCGCCATCGTCCTGGTAATGCACCACCGAAGGGATCAGCGCCTTGCCGTCGGCGCCGCGCAGCACCTCGACCTCGCTTTCGAACGAGATGGCGACCACCGAGTTGGTGGTGCCCAGGTCGATGCCGACGGCCGCCCCCGCCTCCTTCTCATGCGGCGCCGGGGTCTCGCCCGGTTCGTGCAACTGAAGCAGGACGAGGCCGTCGCTCATGGGAAATCCTCTCTTCGATCTTCTTGATGTGAGCGCTTAGCGCATGGCGCGCGTCATGCGCGTCTTCTTGGTGCGGGCCTCTTCGGCCAGCTTGTTCAGGTATTTCAGGCGGGTGGTCAGGTGGGCGGCCTGTTCCAGGTCGTTGATGTTGAACGCCGCCGAGATGTGGCACTGGGCCGACAGCACCTCGGCGTCCGCCTCGGCCGACAGCTGGGTGATGCGCTCGATGGTTTCCGCCTCGGCCAGGGCCTCGCGCTTCTCCATCTGTTCCATCAGCAACTCGGGATCCGAAATGGTGCCGCAGGCGGTCAGGTCCACCTTGCGCCCCATCAACTCCAGCAGATAGGCGGCGCGCTTGAGCGGGTCCTTCAGCGTCTCGTAGGCCTCGTTCAGCGCGGTCGCCTGCTGTTGCGACAGAGCGCGCTCCTTGGCCGACTTGGCGGCGAAACGGTCGGGGTGCAGGCGGCGCTGGAAGCCGAAATACTGGCGCTCCAGTTCGTCGGCATCGATCTCGAAGGTCGGACGCAGGCCCAGCCGGGTATAATGGTCGATGGCGCCGGGCCCCTGCACCGCCCCGCAGACGGAACAGAACAGCGCCCGCGACGCCACCGGCCCCTTGCACGACCAGCACGGCACGATTGCGGCGATGGCGGACGCGTTCATAACAGTCAATCCTCCGGCCGGCTCAGACGTGGAAGGACTCGCCGCAGCCGCAGCGCCCCTTCTCGTTGGGGTTCCGGAAGACGAAGCCCGACTGCATCTTGTCCTCGACCCAATCCATCTCGGTACCGAAGACGAACATGCTGGCCTTGGGATCGATCAGCACGGTCACGCCCTTCTGCTCGACCACCTCGTCGAACTGCGATTTCTCGTCGGCATATTCCAGGGTATAGGACATGCCCGAGCAGCCCTTGGTGCGCACGCCGATGCGGATGCCCGCGCTGGGCTTGCCGCGCTTGTCCAGCAGCGCCTTGACCCGCTCGGCGGCGGCGTCGGTCAGCGAGATGGGCGCCTTCATTTCCATGGCCATGGCATCAAACCCCTTGTTGTTCTTACCCTCTCGGGCACATCGGCAGGCCGCCTATTCGGCGGCCTTGTCGTCGCCCAGACCCGCCTTGGCCTTGTAGTCCTTGATGGCGGCCTTGATAGCATCCTCGGCCAGGACCGAACAGTGGATCTTGACCGGCGGCAGCGCCAGTTCCTGGGCGATGTCGGTGTTCTTGATGGCGGCCGCCTCGTCCAGGGTCTTGCCCTTGACCCATTCGGTCACCAGCGAGCTCGACGCGATGGCCGAACCGCAGCCGAAGGTCTTGAACTTGGCGTCCTCGATGATGCCCTCGGGGCTGACCTTGATCTGCAGCTTCATCACGTCGCCGCAGGCGGGCGCGCCCACCAGGCCGGTTCCCACGTCGGACGCGTCCTTGTCCAGGGCGCCCACGTTGCGCGGGTGTTCGTAATGGTCGACGACCTTGTCGCTGTAAGCCATTGTGATCCTCCAAAACCCTGATCGGCTAAACCCTAATCATTCTAAACCGCACCGAACCAGGGCTCAATGCTCAGCCCATTGGATCGACTTAATGTCGATCCCCTCCTGATGCATGTCCCACAGCGGGCTCATGGAGCGCAAGTGCTCCACCGCCTGGGTGACATGATCGATGGCGTAGTCGATGTCCTCGTCCGTCGTGAAGCGGCCCAGGCCGAACCGGATGGAAGTATGCGCCATTTCGGCGTCCAGTCCGAGCGCGCGCAGCACATAGGACGGTTCCAGGGACGCCGAGGTGCAGGCGGAACCCGACGACACCGCCAGGTCCTTGATGCCCATCATCAGCCCCTCGCCCTCGACGAAGGCGAACGAGATGTTCAGGTTGCCGGGGATGCGGTTGTCCAGGTCGCCGTTGACGTAGATTTCCGGCAGGCGCTGCTGCAGGCCGCCCAGCAGGCGGGTCTGCAGGCGGCGCAGGCGCTCGGCCTCGGCGCCCATCTCGGCCTTGGCGATGGCGCAGGCCTCGCCGAAACCGACGCAGAGCGGGGTGGCCAGGGTGCCCGAGCGCATGCCGCGCTCCTGGCCGCCGCCGTTGATCAGCGGCACCAGGCGCACGCGCGGACGGCGGCGGACGTAGAGCGCGCCGATGCCCTTGGGGCCGTAGATCTTGTGGCCCGAGATGGACATCAGGTCGATGTTCATGGCGTTGACGTCCAGCGGGATCTTGCCCACCGCCTGGGCGCAATCGGTGTGGAAGAAGGCGCCCTTCCTGCGACACAGCGCGCCGATCTCGGCCAGGGGCTGGATCACGCCGATCTCGTTGTTGACCGCCATCACCGAGACGATGGCGGTCCGGTCGGTGATGGCCGCCTCCAGCTCGACCATGTCGATCAGGCCGTTGGGCTGCACCGGCAGATAGGTGACCTTGAAGCCCTCCTGCTCCAGGTGGCGGCAGGTATCGAGCACACATTTGTGCTCGGTGACCACGGTGATGATGTGGTCCTTCTTGTCCTTGTAGAAATGGGCCACGCCCTTGAGCGCCAAGTTGTTGGACTCGGTTGCGCCCGAGGTGAAGATCACCTCCTTGGCGTCGGCGCCAATGATGTCGGCGATCTGCTCGCGCGCCACCTCGACCGCTTCCTCGGCTTCCCAGCCGTAACGGTGGGTGCGGGAATGGGCGTTGCCGAACTTTTCGGTGAAATAGGGCAGCATCTTGTCCACCACGCGCGGATCGCAGGGGGTGGTGGCCTGGTAATCGAGATAGATCGGCTGGCCGGGAGTCCGGCCGATGGTGTTGTTCTTGGCAACCACGGTCATGCGTTCGATCCTTCTCGCTCAGGCGGCTTGCGCCGCATCCTTGACCTCGAACCCCTTCCGCCGGGCGAGTTCGCTCCAGGCTTCCAGGAACATCTCCACATCCTCCCCCCGCTGCCCCAGCCCAGGGACACCCGGATGGCCGAGCCGGCCACCGACGGGTCCACCCCCATGGCGCGGAGCACCGCGCTTTCGGCCACCTTGCCCGAGGAGCAGGCGGCACCGGCGCTGACGGCCACCCCGGCCAGATCGAGTGCCATCACCTGTACCTGGGACGGCACGCCGGGAAGGGCGATGCAGGTGGTGTTGCCCAACCGGGGAGCCCCCGCCCCCAGCACCACCGCGCCCGGAACCCGGGCCAGGACCGCCGTTTCCAGGCGGTCGCGCAACTCCTTGACTGCCCCGCCCTCGGCGCCGCTCTGGGCGGCCAAGCGGGCGGCAATTCCGAAGCCGACGATACCGGCCAAGTTCTCTGTGCCGGCGCGCCGACGACGCTCCTGCCCTCCACCCAGCAAAATCGGTGCCAGCGAAAATTCGCCGTTTGCCGACACCAGCGCGCCGATTCCCGCCGGTCCACCCAGCTTGTGCGCACTCAATGTCAGAAAGTCTACAAAGTTGTCCGACAACGACACCGACAATCCCGCACCCTGGCCCGGCCCCTGGCGCCCCGCCCCCTGGGCCGCGTCGCAATGGACCAGCGCCCCGTGGGCATGGGCCAGCGCCGCCACTTGGGCCACCGGCTGGATCACCCCGGTTTCGTTGTTGGCCAGCATGACCGACACCAGGGTGGGCGGACCGCCGGCGGCCAGCATGGCCTCCAGCGCCGCCAGGTCGACGATGCCGTCGCGATCCACCGGGATGATTCCGGCGCCCGGAACCGCCTCGCGCACCGAGGCGTGTTCCACCGCCGATACCAGGACGCGGCTGCGCCCGCTTCCCCGCAGGATCAGGTTGTTGGCCTCGGTGCCGCCCGAGGTGAACACCACGCCTGCCGGCGCGGCGTCGGTCAGTTCGGCGATGGCGGCGCGGGCGGCCTCCAGCCGTGCGCGCGGCGCGGCGGCCGGGGCCATGGACCGAGGATGGGTTACCCGGCTCCGCCAATGCCTCGGCCATGGCCGCGACCACCTCGGGGCGCGTCGGCGCACCGGCGTTGTAGTCGAGGTAGGCCAACCGGGTCACGAAACCGCTACTCCCTCAGTTACGGCGATGCCGACGCGGCGACCTTACTGGGCCGCCGCGGCGCCGCCGGCGCCGGTGCCGTGGAAGATGCCCGAGCTGCCGAGGATGCGGCGCTCGCATACATCGGCCAGCGAGACCGACGACAGGTACAGATAAATCTGGTTGCCCAGCTCCTCCCACAGGTCGTGGGTCAGACAGCGCCCCCGGTTGTTGTGGCAGCCGGCCGGGGTGCCGGGCGAACAGCGGGTGGTCTGGATCGGCTCGTCCACCGCCAGGATGATGTCGGAGATGCGCAGGCTGGGCCGCCGGGCGCGACAACAGATAGCCGCCGCCGGGGCCGCGGACGCTCTTCACCAGCCCGCCCTTGCGTAGCTTGCCAAAGAGCTGCTCCAGGTACGACAGCGAGATCTCCTGGCGCTCGGCGATGTCGGCCAGCGCCACCGGGCTGCCCTGCGAATGGCTGGACAGGTCCACCATCGCCATGACGGCATAACGGCCTTTGGTGCTGAGTTTCACGTCCACTCTCCCGCTGTTGGCGAGGCGCCCCGCCCCGCCTGTTGTATTGGTTAATTAAGACTGGCCGCCCTTGACCATCTGGGGCGGCGCATCCTCGTCCTCGGCGGCGATGTCCAGCGGCACCACCTCGGCCTCGGCCAGCACGGGACGGCGCGGAACACCCGCGGCCTCGTCGCGCTCGGTCTCCAGTTCGGCCACCCGCTGCAGCAGCGTCTCCACCTGGCCGCGCAGGGAATCGATGGCGCGGGCCACCGGGTCGGGCATGTTCTCGTCGGCCAGGCCGTAGGCGCAGAAGGCTGCCTCGTCCGGCTTGGGCTTGCGCATCACCATGCGGGCCGGGATGCCCACCATGGTGACGCCGGGCGGCACGTCGGTCAGCACCACCGCGTTGGCGCCGATGCGGGCGCCCTTGGCCACGGTGATGGGACCCAGCACCTGGGCGCCGGAACCGACGATCACCCCGTCCTCCAGGGTGGGATGGCGCTTGCCCTTGTGCAGCGAGGTGCCACCCAGGGTGACGCCGTGGTACAGGGTGACGTCGTCGCCGATGATGGCGGTTTCGCCGATCACCACCCCGGTGCCGTGGTCGATGAAGAGGCGCCGGCCAAGGGTGGCGCCGGGGTGGATTTCGATTCCGGTGAAGATCTTTCCCACATGGGAAATGAAACGCCCCAGCACCCGCAACCCGTTGCCCCAGCACCAATGGGCGAGGCGGTAGAACATCAGGGCATGCAGGCCGGGATAGCACAGCACGACCTCCAGCCAGGAATGCGCGGCGGGGTCACGCTGGCGGATCGACGTTATATCTTCTTGAAGACTCTTGAAAACCATGGTCGGCAATATGCTAATCTATCCATTCGATTGAGCACCCCTGGTGAGGGGGATTTCCCATCAGGGGGCGCCCGCGTCGAAGGTGAATATAGGATGCCCGACAAAGCTGGTCAAGTTTGACCGGCAACAATCAACATATGCCGCACTTTATTCCCCGACGCCGCAACTCGGGTTAACCGACATGGGCGCGGGCAAGAAGACGCATTAAGTAGGGGATTCGGATGCCCGAGGTGATTTTCAACGGACCAGACGGCCGTCTCGAAGGCCGCTATCACCATTCCAAGATACCTAACGCTCCCGTCGCCCTGCTGCTGCATCCGCATCCGCAGCACGGCGGCACCATGAACAACAAGGTGGTCTACACCCTTTACCACGCCTTCGTGCGCAAGGGGTTCTCGACGTTGCGGTTCAATTTCCGCGGAGTTGGGCGCAGCCAGGGCAAGTTCGACAACGGCCAGGGGGAGCTGTCGGACGCCGCGTCGGCGCTGGACTGGATGCAGACCTACAATCCCAACGCCCAGGCCTGCTGGGTGGCCGGCTTCTCGTTCGGCGCCTGGATCGGCATGCAACTGCTGATGCGCCGGCCCGAGATCGACGGCTTCGTCTCGGTGGCGCCGCCGGCCAACGCCTACGATTTCACCTTCCTGGCCCCCTGCCCGTCCTCGGGCCTGATCGTGCACGGCATGGCCGACGACGTGGTGCCCGAGCCGTCGGTGGCCAAGCTGGCCGCCAAGCTGGGGGCGCAGAAAAATATCCGCGTCAAGTACCGCCAGGTGGAAGGCGCCAACCACTTCTTCGGGTCGCATCTGGATCCGCTGAACGAGGTGGTTGACCAATACCTCGCTGACGCCCTGGCCGAGGCCCCGGCCCCCGCCGTGGCCGCCGAACCTGCCCTGGCAGCGGCGATGACCTGAACAGAAAAGCCCTCTCCCGCGGGAGAGGGCTTTTTTTTGGCTTTTTTCGGGGCGGATGCCGGAACCCGTCAGGCGACGGCGCGTCCCGCCTTCGACATGGCGAGGAAGCGCTGGCATTGCTGCTCGGGGTCGTAGCCGAGCAGGGTGCCGAGGATGAAATCCTCTTCCGGCGACAGCCGCGACAGTGGCTTGGTCACGATGCTGCGCGCCGTCTCCACCCAGGCCGAGCGGCCGAACAGCACGTTCACTTTGGACGCATTGACCTCGTGCACGTGATAGGAGATTTCCTCCCGCTCCAGCCGCTGGCGCACCGGCTGGGCCTCGCCCGGGGTCAGCGTCATCATGAACAACTGGCGGATGCCCTTGCGGTACTCGTACAGGTGGTTGACGAGAAACCGCATGGCCACCGTCCTCATTGCGTCAACTGATTGGTCCATGCCGTGATCCGCCTTTCCGTCTGGGAGGATTGGTTGTCCTCGTCCAAGGCCAAACCGACGAAGCGGCCGTCGCGCACGGCGACCGAGCCGGTGAAGTCGTAGCCCTCGGTATCGGTGAAGCCAACGACACGAGCGCCCTTCTCGACCACACGGTCGTACAGGATGCCGATGGCGTCGACGAAGGAATCTGGATAGGTCATCTGGTCGCCGGTCCCGAACAGAGCCACCGCCTTGCCCTCCAGATTCACCTCGTCCAACTTGCCGATGTGATCCTCCCAATCACATTGCAGCTCGCCCAAGCCGTAGGTGGGCGAGCCCAGCACCAGCAGGTCGCAATTCTCGAAATCGGCCGGCTTGGCCTTCCTGATGTCGACGGCCTGGCCCTTCAGCTTGGCGGCTATGCGTGAGGCAACAGCCTTGGTGCCGCCGCCGTCGGAGCCGTAGATCACGGTGATGCTCATGTCGGATATGTCCCCGCCTTGAAAGCGAATACCCACATAATATCGCAATTGCGACGCATTTGCAATTGCATCGCAAAAAGTAAGGCCGCTCCATCGGCCGGCCCTTCCGTCCCCGCTCCCCCGCAGGGATCAGCGGCTGCAATCGGCCTCGGCCAGCCGGTCCCAGCTGGCCGGCGGCTTGCTGTAATTGGCCTGGGTGACGGCGATGATGCGCATGCGGAAGATCCGGCCCTGATGGGGCTTCACCACCCCGCACAGCCCGGCGGCATATTGCCCCCAGGCGATCTTCTCGGGCTTGACGAAGACATACATGTTGCCGCTGTTGTCCACCTGGGCGTCGAGCACCTTGGGCTGCCCCTTCACCGCCTGGATGGCGGAGGACTGGTCGGCCAGGGCCGGCGAGCATGCCAGACAGGCGGCCAGGACAGCCAACTTCCAACGCCCCATCGTCAACTCCCGGAAACATTCACTTGCAAGAACCGTAGCCCTGGCGGCGACCCGCTGTCGATAGGGTCATCACCTTATGGCCTCTCACGGTCCGGGATGGAAGGTGCCGCCGCTCAGCGGCCGTTCGCCGCCGGTGGTCTCGGGATATGTGAGCGGCAGCCCGCGCAGGCTGCGCACCGCCAGATAGGCGAAGGCCTGGGCCTCCAGCGCGTCGCCATCCCAGCCCACCGCCTCGACCGGTTCCACCGGCACGTTGAACTCGGCTGCCAGGGCGGCCATCACCGCGGGATTGTGGCGACCGCCGCCGCACACCAGCCAGCGCGTCGCCGGCTTGGCGAAATGAGCCCGTGCCAGGCCGGCGGCCCGGGCGGTGAAGGCGGTCAGGGTGGCGGCACCGTCGGCGGCGTCCAGCCCCGCCACCAGATCGCTGGCGAAATGCCGGAAGTCGTCGCGGTCCAGGGATTTTGGCGGCGTGCGGGTGAAGAACGGATGCTGGGCGAAACGGGCCACCCGCTCGGCCGCCGGGCGGCCCGAACGGGCCAGCCGGCCGTGCTCGTCCACCGGCTTGCCGGTATGGGTCAGGGCCCAATCATCGATCAGGGCGTTGCCGGGACCGGTGTCGAAGGCCAGCAGGCTGTCATCCTCGCCGATCCAGGTCACGTTGCCGACACCGCCCAGATTGAGCACCGCCACCGGCCGGCCGATGCCGGCCGCCAGGGCACGGTGGAACACCGGCACCAGCGGCGCCCCCTGCCCGCCCGCCAACACGTCGGCGGTGCGGAAATCGTTGACCACCGGGATGCCGGTCAGGTCGGCCAGCAGGCGCCCGTCGCCGATCTGCCAGGTGCGGCGTTCCTCCGGGCGATGCAGGATGGTATGGCCGTGAAAGCCGATGACGTCCACTTCCGCCGCATCCAGCCCGGCCTCGCCCAGCAGACGAGACACCGCCTCGGAATGGAAGGCGGTGATGTCGCGCTCCACCTCGGCCACCGGGCCGTGGCCGCCCAGCACGCCGCGCAGGCGCTCGCGCATCTCGGGGGCATAGGGCAACGTCAGGGCGGGCCCCAGCCGCTCGACGGCGATGCCGTCGGTCACCATCAGGGCGGCATCGACGCCGTCCAGCGACGTCCCGCTCATCAGCCCGAGCGCAAGCATGGTCATGGTGCGAAACAGCCCCGGCACGTTGTGACAAGGCGGCGATTGTGCTAAACGAGCCACCTTTCCGCAAGCAACCGAACGATCTGACCATGACCAGCGCCCGTTCCGATTTCCTCCGCGTCGTCTCCGAGCGCGGCTTCCTGCACCAGTGCACCGACTGGGAAGCCCTCGACAAGCGTCTGACGGAAGGCCCGGCGGCGGCCTATATCGGCTTCGACTGCACCGCCGAATCCCTGCACGTGGGCGGCCTGATGCAGATCATGCTGCTGCGCTGGTGGCAGAAGACCGGCAACAAGCCCATCGTGCTGATGGGCGGCGGCACCACCCGCATCGGCGACCCCACCGGCAAGGACGAAGCGCGCAAGATGCTGACCGACGAGGTCATCGCGCGCAACATGGCCGGCATCAAGACGGTGTTCGCCAAGTACCTGTCTTTCGGTGACGGCGCCACCGACGCGCTGATGGTCAACAACGCCGACTGGCTGGACCAGTTGAACTACATCAGCTTCCTGCGCGACTACGGCAAGCACTTCACCATCAACCGCATGCTGACTTTCGATTCGGTCAAGCTGCGGCTGGAGCGCGAGCAACCGCTCACCTTCCTCGAATTTAACTACATGATCCTGCAGGGCTACGATTTCGCCGAGCTGTGGGTGCGCCACAAGTGCCTGCTGCAGATGGGCGGCTCGGACCAGTGGGGCAACATCGTCAACGGCGTCGAGCCTGGGCCGCCGCGTCCACCAGGCCGAGCTGTTCGGCCTGACCAGCCCGCTGCTGACCACCTCTTCCGGCGCCAAAATGGGCAAGACGGTGTCGGGGGCCGTGTGGCTGAACGCCGACATGCTGAGCCCGTGGGAGTTCTGGCAGTACTGGCGCAACACCGAGGACGCCGACGTGGGCCGCTTCCTCAAGCTCTACACCGAGCTGCCGCTGGACGAGATCGCCCGGCTGGAAGCCCTGCAGGGCGCCGAGATCAACGAGGCCAAGAAAGTGCTGGCCAACGAGGTCACCCGCCTGTGCCACGGTGGGGAGGCTGCGGCCGAGGCCGCCGAGACCGCCCGCAAGACCTTCGAGGAGGGCGCCCTGTCGGACAACCTGCCGACCGTGACCATTCCCGCCGCCGAGCTGGCCGCCGGCATCGCCGCCTTCGCCCTGTTCGTGCGCGCCGGCCTGGCCGCCTCCAACGGCGAGGCCCGCCGCCTGATCCAGGGCGGCGGCGGCAAGGTCAACGACGTGGCCGTCAAGGACCCGGCCGAGACGATCGGCAACGCGGCGCTGGCGGACGGCGTCATCAAGCTGACCGCCGGCAAGAAGCGCCACGTGCTGGTGAAGCCGGAATAGAAAGAAAAAAGGCCCCGCTTCGGCGAGAGCCGTTGGGACTAGGTGTGCTTCGTCTTGGCCGGGCTTTGACCCACGGCTGTCCGGCTTAAATTCGATTGACGGAGCGGAACGCCAGGGAATCCGCTGCAGCCGTCGATCCATTCACCGGCGGGGATGGTAAGCGCCCGCCCCTCTCCGTCATCGCCGGGCTTGACCCGGCGATCCCCGTGTCGCCGCCAAAAAACATTCTCCGGCAATGGGTTAGGCGGCACCGCGGGGATGCCCGCGTCAAGCGCGGGCATGACGGCAAAGGGAGGTGTGAGAATAAGCCGGACAGCCGTGGGTCAAGCCCGGCCAAGACGGAAAAATTCTTCAGCAAAGGAAAAGCCCCGCATCCGGCACCATGCCTGATACGGGGCTTCCCTCAAACACACCTAGTCCCAACGGCTCTCGCGAAAGCGGGGCTTTTGCTTTGTGGCCCGATGCCTCGGACTAAAAGTCCAAATCCGCGCCGAACTTGACCTTCAGTTCGGCCGCCAGCACCTCTTCCAGCACTACGTGCGGCTCGCGGGTGGACACCCAGCGCCCATCGTCATAGGCGAAATGGGCGGCGCCGCTGACCGGCGAGGACAGCCAGATTTCCCGGTTGGGGCCGTGTTTGTTGACGATGTACTGGCCGCCATCCGGCAGGGTCAGCGTCAGGATGCCGCCCTGAAGCTCCACGTCGATATTGTCGCCCAGGGCGTCGTCCACGGCGTCGCCGATGCGCTCCAGCGTCTCGCCGGCCAGGGCGGAAAAACGGCTCTCATCCAGGCTCATGCCCATGCCTCCGTCAAACTGCGGCGGGATGGTAGCCCAGCCAATCCATCCCGCCAAGCCACCTATCCCTTTCGCAGGGGAACCTCCTCCTCACGGGTATGACCACTAAAGTATAATTTGCATCCCGGTATTGAACCGGAAATACTGGTCCTCACAAAACAGCGGCCGCGGCGGATCCGGTACGCCCGTAACGGGAGGAAACAACAATGACCCGCATCCTGGTGATCGAACCCGAATTGCGTGCGCGCCACTCGTTGCGCGCCATCCTGGACGGCGCCGGCTACGAGGTGGAAACCGTCCCCGACATGCCGGCCGGCCGCGTGCTGCATGCGGCCCATCCGGTGGACCTGGTGGTCACCGGCCAGATCGACGGGTCGGCCCATGTGGACTTCGCCGGCGCCCGCGTGCTGGCGGTGCCGGGCGGCGTCGCCGGACGGGAACACGACATCGCCGAACGAGTCCGCGCCCTGGGCGCGCAGCATTGCTTGCGCAAACCGTTCCGCCGCGACGACCTGCTGGCGGCGGTGCGCGTCACCCTGACCATGGACCGCCACCCGTTCTGACAGCCGCTACGGCTGGCAACAAGATGTGGGGGCGCGGGCGACCGCGCCCTTTTTGCTGCCGGCTGGAAAAAAGCTGAAACCCACGCTTGCACGGGGGCGCCGTTTTCTGTATAGAGGCGCCTTCGATTTGCGGAGCGGTACGCCATGAAGAACGATATCCACCCCGATTACCACGACATCAACGTGGTCATGACGGACGGCACCGAGTTCAAGACCAAGTCGACCTGGGGCAAGCCGGGCGACACCATGCGTCTGGACATCGACCCGAAGTCCCATCCGGCCTGGACCGGCGTCCATCGCATGGTTGACACCGGCGGCCAGATCGCGAAGTTCAACAAGCGCTTCGCCAGCTTCGGCATCAAGTCCTAATGTGATGACGGCGGCCTTCAGGCCGCCGTCATCATTTCCTGCCAAGGATTCGGCCGCCTTTCAGGGCGGCTTTTTTTCTGCTTTTTCGTGGACTTCGTTTGCCGAAGCGGGTAGAGCAAATCCAGGGGGAGGCCGTCACCCCGGGCCAGTCCTAGGGAAGATTGGACGGGGAGGATTGGGGTAACCGAGGCGCCATGATCATCGTCCACTACGAGGTATACGTCCTCGAAGGCCGTGGGTGGATGCTGCATGCGCGCTTCCCGCGCACCGAACGGGAAACCGCCATCGGCGAAGCCAAGGAGCTTGAGCAGACGCTGAGCGTGCGCGTGCGGGTGCTGCGCGAGACCTATTACACCGACGACAACGCCTTCGAGGAAGCCGAGGTCTACGCTACCGGCACCAGGCTGCCGGACAAGCCCAAGCAGGCGGCGGGCGCCGCCATGGCGCGTCCCGCCGCCACCGGTGCCAGGGCTTCCATCTCCACCACCACCTCCCCTGCCGGCCGGCGTACGTCCACCCCCATGCGCCGCCCGCCGCCGGCACGGCCGCGCCGCCAGCGCTCGCCCGAGGAAACCGCACAGGCACGCCAATTGTTGGGCCGCCTGCTGGCCATTACCGCCATTGCGCTGGCCGCCGCGCTGCTCAGCATCAAGCTCACGCCCAACGCCATCATGATCCTGTGGCAGATGGGCTTCAATTGGACGGTGACGCCGGAAAGCTATGGCCGGCTGCTGTTCTTCGTCTTCGTCTGCGTCTTCCTGATGGTGGCAGTGCCGCTGTCCATCCGCTTCCTGCCGCGCCAGACCGCGATTCCCCGTTTCCACAAGCCTTCCTTCGCCTGGAGCGGCGCGGAAGGATCGGCGGCGGCGCCTCCCGAGGACCCCGCCCGCGAGCGTGCCGTCAAGAAGTCGCTGGACAAGCTGGCGGCCAAGGCCCTGGCGGAACAGGAACGCGGCACCGAGGAACTCCGGAAGCCCGAGACCAAGGCCGAGGACGATGCCCCGCCCAACCTGGCCGACGACTTGCCCGAGATCCGTCCCGGCCGCGACGACGACCTGCCGGAAATCCGCCCCGATCCCGAGGACCTTCTGGCCGAGGCCCCCCTAGCCGAGGCCAGTGCCAAGCGCCGGGACGAGGAGCAGAAGGCCGCTCGCGAAGCCAAGGACAGGGAAGCCAAGGAGGCGTGGGAAGCACAGGAGCGCGCCGCCCGGGAGAAGGAGGAGGCCGAGAAGAAGGCGGATAAGGCCGACAAACCGGAAAAGCAGGACGAAGCCGCCCGCAAGGAGAAGAAGGAAGCCGAAACCGTCAGATCGGTGCAACCGACGGTGATGCGCTTCCTCAACGGCGCGGTCAACCAGGCCAAGACGCTGGCGCCCAACATGGATGCCCTGACCAAGTTCGCCCTGCACCTCTATCTGGCCGGCGCCGTCGAGACCCTGTGCGACTTCCGCAAGCTGGGCGACGCCGCCAAGTCCAAGCTGGTGGCCCTGGCGCTGGAGACGCTGGGCACGCGCGCCGACTTGGCGCTGAAGTTCTACGACAAGCTGGAGGAATACCTGATGGAGCCGCGCTACCTGGGCGTGGTCCAGGCCGGCCGCGACGCCATGGGCGACTTCATGCTGGGCGACGAAACCAATGCCCACCAGGCCCTGCGCGACGCCTTCCTGGAATGGAATCGCAAGGGCGACAAGAAGGCGCAGATCGTCACCATCATGTTCACCGACATGGTGGGCTCCACCGACATGACCCAGGCCCGCGGCGACGCCGCCGCGCAGGAGGTGGTGCGCCGCCACAATTCCATCGTGCGCGGCGCCCTGGCCCAGTTCGGCGGCAAGGAGATCAAGCACACCGGCGACGGCATCATGGCATCCTTCGCCACTGCGGCGGCGGCGGTGGAAGCCACCATCGCCATCCAGCGGCAGGTGGACCAGCACAACCAGCGCCTGCCCAACCAGGCCCTGCACCTGCGCATCGGCCTCAATGCCGGCGAACCCATCGAGGAAGAGGATGACCTGTTCGGCGCCACCGTGCAGTTGGCCGCCCGCGTCTGCGCCGCCACCAACGCCGATCAGGTGCTGTGTACCGGCGTGGTCAAGGACCTGACCGTAGGCAAGGGCGCCGCCACCTTCCGCGCCGTGGGCACCAAGTACCTGAAGGGCTTCAAGGACGCGGTGGCCCTGTTCGAAGTGGTGTGGAAGAACTGACGGCCGGCTGCAACCAAGCTAGTTGACCCGCTGCATCATCTGCTGCTCCAGCCGCACCACCCGCTGATACAGGCTGAACGAGCGCTCCAGCAGGCTGCGCAGGCCGCCGGGCAGGCTCTCGTCGCGGCTGAAGCTGTCGTCCAGGCAAACTTCGCCGCCCGACAGCCGGTTGGCTTCGTCCAGGGCGGTATGGGGCTCGATCTCGCCCTCGTGCACGGCCCGCTGCATCATCAGCCAAGCCATCACCTGGGTCAGGCGCGAGGTGACCCGCATGGCCTCGCACGACATGCGCAGGCCGGCGACCGCCCCAGCCTGCTCGCGCTCGCGCCGTTCCACATAGGCCATGTAATTGCGGGCCTCGACCATCAGCGTCATGGTCTCGTCGTAGGTCCGACGGAAATAGGTAGGGGCCTGCATGCGCGACACCTCCTGCATCGGCAGCCGCCCCATCGGCCGACGTGATAAGTTTACGCCCTTCCCCCCGTGGCAGACCATCGCTTCCGGGGGCCTCGATGCTCACGTGGCCCTGCGGAACCGTCACGTCAACGTCGGCGGGCGGGCAGATCAGCCCAGGGCTGCCGTTCTTGACAAATCGCCGCCGCCGATTATGTCCATAGTGCACGGTCGCCGAACGGGACTGTGCGGCGGCGTACCGGGCGCCGGCCGGTCCAAGGCGACGGCCACTGCTCCGGAGCGACCGCCTCCCCTCTGGTTGCTTCGAGAAGGAGAACTGGATATGCGTACCTTCGACCTTTCCCCGCTGTTCCGCTCGACCGTCGGCTTCGACCATCTGTCGCGCATGCTCGACGCCGCGCAGCGGCTGGATGACACCGCTTTCTCCTATCCGCCCTATAACATCGAAAAGCTTGGCGACGACGACTACCGCATCACCATGGCGGTGGCGGGCTTCGGTGAATCGGACATCGAGATCACCGCGCAGGACCACACCCTGGTGATCTCCGGCAAGGCCCGCCGCGACGACGGGCAGGCACAGTACCTGCATCGCGGCATCGCCGGCCGGTCGTTCGAGCGTCGCTTCGAGTTGGCCGATTTCATCCGGGTGGAGGGCGCCAGCATGGCCAACGGCCTGCTGCACGTGCAGTTGAAGCGCGAGGTGCCCGAGCAGATGAAGCCGCGCACCATCAAGATCGAGGCGGCACCCGGTGCCGCCCCCAAGGTCATTGAGGGCAGCACCGCCGACAAGGCGGCCTGAGGAGGTCCCTGAAGACGAGCGCCGGCCCCAGGGCCGGCGCTTTTTCGTTCAGCGGTGCCGTTCGAACGCGGCGCGGATGGCGTCGGGAATGGGTACCGGCCGCTGGTTGGCGCGCTCCACGAAGACATGGACCCAGTGGCCCTCGGCGGCAGGCTCGTCGGAACCCTGGTCGAACAAGGCGATGCCGTAGCGCACCGAACTGGTGCCCAGATGCTCGACCCGCAGGCCGGCACTCACCGGATGGGGCCAGGACAGCGGCCGGCGGAAACGGCACAGGCTTTCCGCCGCGAACGGCACCACCGGCGCCGCCATCATGTCCAGGTCGCAGGCCAGCATGAGGAACTCGCACACCGTCAGCTCGAAGAAGCGGTAGTACTCCACGTTGTTGACGTGGCCGAACATGTCGTTGTCCGACCAGCGCGTCTGGATGGTGGAGAAAAAACGGAAATCGCCCCGCCGCGCCGGCACCGTCCTGTCGCTCATTGCGCCGTCCATCCGCCGTCTACGTTGAGATTGGTGCCGGTCATGTTATCGGCCGCCGGCGAACACAGGAAGACCGTCGTCTCGCCGATCTGCTCGGGCGTGGTGAAGCGGTGAGAGGGCTGCTTCTCGCTCAGCAGGCTCGATGCGGGCCTGCTCTACCGGCACCCCCTCGTCCGCGGCGCGGGCCTCGATCTGCTTCTGCACCAGCGGCGTCAGCACCCAACCCGGACAGATGGCGTTGCAGGTGATGGGGGTTTCTGCATTTTCCAGCGCCACCACCTTGGTCAGGCCGAGCAGGCCGTGCTTGGCCGCCACATAGGCGGATTTGTCGGCCGAGGCCACCAGGCCATGGGCCGAGGCGATGTTGACGATGCGCCCCCAGCGGCGTGCCTTCATCCCCGGCAGGGCGGTACGGATGGTGTGGAAGGCCGAGCAGAGATTGAGGGCGATGACCTCGTCCCAGCGCTCTGGCGGGAACAACTCCACCGGCGCGACATACTGGATGCCGGCGTTGTTGACCAGGATGTCCACCGAGCCCAGCTGCGCCTCGGCGCGCGAAACTAGCCCCACGCAGCCTTCGGCGTTGCGGAGGTCGGCGCCGTCATAGGTCACGTGCACGCCGCAGCGGCTTTCCATTTCGGCGCGCAGGGCCTCGATGGCGGCGGCGTCGCCGAAGCCGTTCAGCACGACATTGGCTCCCCGGGCGGCCAGGGCCTGGGCGATTCCCAGGCCGATACCGCTGGTGGAGCCGGTAACGATGGCGGTTCTGCCCTTGAGCATGGTGGCCTCCTATTTCTTGAAGAATGCTTCCGCGCCGCTCCTGGCCGCCTGCTTCCGGGCGATGGCGCCGCGCGCCCGCGCGATCTCGGCCTCCAACTCAGCGATATAGGCATTCAGTTCGGCCACACCCATGATTTCCAGGTTCTTGGCCTCGGGAACCTTCTTCTTGGGCTCCAGATCCTGCCAATCCATGATTGCCTCCGCTCTTGCCATCTGGGGGCGAACGTACCAGATTGGCCGCCCGACGGACAGGTGACGAGGGATAGGGGTATGCTGCCGGAAAGCATGATCTGCGTGGAAATCAGCCAGCCGGGCGGCCCCGAGGTGCTGAAGGCGGTAACCCGCCCCTGCCCGGTTCCGGCCAAGGGCGAGGTGGTCATCAAGGTGGCCGCCGCCGGCATCAACCGTCCCGATGTGCTGCAGCGCCAGGGCGTCTATCCGGCGCCGCCCGGCGCCTCCGACCTGCCCGGCCTGGAAGTGGCCGGCACCATCGCCGCCCTGGGCGAGGGCGTGACCGCCCCGGCCGTGGGCGAGGCGATATGCGCCCTGGCGGCCGGCGGCGGCTACGCGGAATACGTGGCCGTGGACGCGCGCCACTGCCTGCCCGTTCCGGCGGGCTTCGATATGGTCCAGGCCGCCAGCCTGCCCGAAACCTTCTTCACCGTCTGGCACAACGTGTTCGAGCGCGGCGCGCTGAAAGCCGGCGAAACCCTGCTGGTGCACGGCGGCGCCGGCGGCATCGGCACCACCGCCGTCCAGATGGCCAAGGCGCTGGGCGCCACGGTGTTCGCCACCGCCGGCGGCGCCGCCAAGGTGCAGGCCTGCCGCGAGTTGGGCGCCGACCGCGCCATCGACTACACCACGGAAGATTTCGTCGAGGTGGTCAAGGCCGAGACGAAGAAGGGCGTGGACGTCATCCTGGACATGGTGGGCGGCGAGTACATCCCGCGCAACGTCAAGGCCCTGGCGCCCGACGGCAGGCTGGTGTCCATCGCCTTCCTCAAGGGCTCCACGGCGGAAGTGAATTTCATGCCGGTCATGCTCAAGCGCCTGACGCTCACCGGTTCGACGCTACGGCCGCAATCCAACGACGCCAAGGCCCGCATGGCCGCCGCCCTGCGGGAAAAGGTATGGCCGTTGATCGAAGCCGGTGCCATCCGTTCCGTGGTGCATGCGTCCTTCCCCTTGGCCCAGGCGGCCGAGGCCCATCGGCTGATGGAGGCCAACACCCATATCGGCAAGATCGTGTTGACGATATGACGGTTTAGCCGGCCCCCGCCGGCGCTTACCCCAAGAGTTTGACCACACGGTGGTCGTCCCATATAACTACGGCGCATTCCGAAGGTTGCCACCGCCGGCACCAGGCCCGTCATTCGTGAAGACGGGCCGTTCGATGCCCAGGAAGGAGGATTTATGGCTCTGCCGCTCATGCCCAAGGCGACCGCCGTGTGGCTCGTCGAGAATACCGCGCTCACTTTCGAGCAGATCGCCGATTTCTGCGGGCTGCACCCGCTGGAGGTCCAGGCCATCGCCGATGGTGAAGTGGCGACCGGCATCGTCGGCCTCGACCCCATCGCCAACGGCCAGATCTCGCGCGCCGACCTCGAGCGCTGCGAATCCGACCCCGATCTGCGCCTGAAGATCAATGTCACGGATTATCCGCAGCCGCGCGCCAAGCCCAAGGGCGCCCGCTACACCCCGGTGTCCAAGCGCCAGGACCGCCCCGACGCCATCGCCTGGCTGCTGAAGCACCACCCCGAGCTGTCGGATGCCCAGCTGTGCAAGCTGATCGGCACCACCAAGCCGACCATCCAGTCGGTGCGCGAGAAGACCCACTGGAACGCCGCCAACATCAAGCCGCGCAATCCGGTGACGCTGGGCCTGTGCACCGAGGCCGACCTGGAGAAGGCCGTGGCGCTGGCCCGGCCGCGCGCCGGCACGGTGGCGCCCCAGTACATCGACCACGAGGACGGCGAGCAGGCCGAATAGGCCGCCCGTGCTCCGTGTGATCCCGAGACGCCCGCCTCACCCGGCGGGCGTTTTTCGTTTCCAGCGTTTTTCGTTTCCTCGGGCCTACCCCTTAATCGCGTGCCGATCCCCTCCGAACCCCGCCTATTCTCTGCCCAGTGCCCTTCACGCGGAGAGTGAGACTATGAGAAAGGTGGTCATTGCCTGCACCCTGGCCCTGTCGCTGGCGGCCTGCGCCCAGCAATCGGGCGGGGGCGGCGGCTTCGGCCTCAACAAGCAGACCGGCGGCGCCGTGCTGGGCGGCGTGGGCGGCGCCGTGGCCGGCGCGCAATTCGGCAAGGGCACCGGCAACATCGCCATGACCGCCGTGGGCACCCTGCTGGGCGCCTTCATCGGTTCGGAGGTCGGCCAATCGCTGGACCGCGCCGACCAAACCTATGCCAACCAGGCCGGTCAGCAGGCCTTCGAGAACGCCCGCACCGGCGAAGCCATCGCCTGGAACAATCCCGACAGCGGCCATGCCGGCACCATCACCCCCACCCGCACCTACGAACAGGCTCCCGGCCAGTACTGCCGCGAATACCAGCAGACAGTGACGGTGGGCGGCAAGAAGCAGGACTCCTTCGGCACCGCCTGCCGGCAGCCGGACGGTTCCTGGCGGGTCATGAACTAAGGCGCATCAACCGCCGCGATCCGGCCGCAATTCCTCCCAAATCCAGCCACGCGAAGGGAGTATTCCTGGCATCCATGGCAGGCCATGCGGCCTGCCGGGAGCAGGAGGGTTCCATGCGCAAGGTTTTGCTGGTCGCCGCGTTGACGCTGTCGCTCGCTGCCTGCGCCCAGCCGGGTGGCGGTGGCTACGGCATCTCCAAACAGACCGGCGGCGCCGTCCTGGGCGGCGTCGGCGGCGCCGTGGCCGGCGCGCAGTTCGGGAAGGGCAAGGGTCAGTTGGCCACCACCGCGCTGGGCACCCTGCTGGGCGCGTTCGTCGGTTCGGAAGCCGGTGCCTCCATGGACCGCGCCGACAGCATGTACTACCAGCAGCAATACCCGCGCTACTGAGCCGGCTTTCCCGCCTCGGGCTGGGACTGGGACTGGGACTGGGGCTGCGGCGGACGCCGCCGCGCCTCGGTCTCGGAACCGTCGTCGAAGATGTTGAACAGATTGCGCAGGAAGCCCGGCGTCAGCGCCGACAGCGGATTGACGGTGACGTCGGGGTCCGATGCCGGTCCCTTCATGGTGTAGTTGAAGGCCAGCAATCCGCCGCCCTTCTCGCCGCCGGTGATCAGCCAGCCCAGCAGCGGAATGTTGCCCAGCACCGAATTCAGCGCATAGGCGGGGACCACCGTGCCCTCCATGGCCATGCGGCTGCGGTCCAGGTCCACCTCGCCCTTGGCGGTGATGCCGAGCGCCGGGCCATAGGCGCGGGCGTCCTTCAGCGTCAGCAGGCCGTCGGTCAGGGTGAACGGCGCATCCAGGTTGGTAAAGGACACCCCCTGCCCCTTCAGCACGTCCACGATGCCTGTCAACGCCGCCACGGTCAGCAGGCGGGCGAGCGCGGGGGCATTGACGATCTGGTAGTCGTTGACGCGCACGGTGCCCGACAGAGGCTGGTCCTCGCGGCTGTCGTCATAGGCGGCATCCACGTCGAGCCGGCCGCCGGTCATGTGGTCGTAGTAGTCGAAGGCGCGAAGCACGGCTCCGGCATCGTCGGACTGGATCTTCAGCGAGCGCTTCCTCGGCCCCGCCGGCTGCAACTGCATCTGGAAGCTCTTGCCCTCTCCCACCGTGCCCCTGACGCTCATGGTCCGCCAGTCGTCGGCGTCGCGAGCCAGGTTGGCGGTGGCGTTGTTCATCTTGCCGTCCTTGGACAGCCACATGGTCTTGACCTGGGCGCCGATGGTCATGGGCGGCAAGTCGGACTTCTTGCGCGGGCCCTGGCGGCGCGCCTCGGCCGCATCGGCCTCGGCCGGCGTCTCGGAGTCGTCCGCCCCCACCAGCGGCTCGGCATTGAGGGCGGGGCCGCGCAAGGCGATGTCCAGCGCGCCGGAACGGAAGCCGATGGAGCCCTCCACATCGGTGCGGCCGCCATAGGCCAGGCGGTCGAAATCCACCCGGCGGATGGTGCCGTCGGTGTTGAAGGCGACCGAACCGTTGGTCTGCAGATCGGCCGCGTTCACCACGAAATAGGGTACCGAGGCGATGCGTTCCTTTTCCAGCTTCACCAGCACGCGGGCGCCGCCGGTGGCGCGCTCCTCCTTGCGCCAGCCCATGCCGGGCAGCCTCATATGGGCCGGCGACAGGTCGATGCGGGCCTCGATGTCACCGCGGCCGCCGCCCTGCATGGTCGCCACCACCGTGGCACCCACCGGGCCCGAGATGAACGGCGACACGAAGGGCGGGCCGTCCAGGCCCAGGGCCCGGCGCTGGTCCTCGTCCACGCGGGCCGCCTGCACCTGGTAGCGCGAGCGGAAGGGCACGCCCTTGGTGGAGAAGTTCTCGCGCCACTTCAAATCGGCGGGAATGGTGCCCAGCACCATGGAGCCGCTGGCATCCAGGCCCTTGGCGTCCACGTCGATCTCCAGATCGCCCTTGGACAGGTTCTGGCCCAGCACCACGTTGGGCAGCGACACGCCCTTGGCGGAGGAATGCACCTTCACCGCCAGGTCGTCGAGCTTGAGGGCGGCCAGCAGCGGGAATTTCATCCTCAGCCGGGTGGTGGCCTCGCCGCCCACTGTGGCGGGGTCGATCCCCAGCGCACTGGCATAGCGCAGCGGCTTGTTGTCGATCAGCTTGAGCGCATCGGGCACCGGCCCGGCCACCACCAGGTCGATGTCGGCGAACTGGTCGGCCTTGTCCAGCCCGGACAGCACGATGGTGCCGTCCTGCACCTTGAGGCCGTAGACCTCGCCCGCCTTGACGCCGATGCGGAAATCCGAGGCGTTGAAGGTGGCGACGGCGGCGGCGTTCCGCACCGGCGGCATGGGCCGCAGGTAATTGACGGTAATGCCCTCGCCGCGCAGTTCGCCGTCCACGTGGTCGACGACGAAATCCTCGAAGGTGCCGGCGGGCGAGCGCCCCGATACGGTGGCGCGGGCCTCGCGGACGATCCCCTTGGACAGGTTCTGCGTCACCCATTCGCGGGGGTTGGGCGCGGCGGCGGCCGGCCACAGCGCGGGCAATTCATCGAAGGGAACATCCAGCAACTGGGCGTCCATCTTGACCTGGGTCGGCCCGCCCAGGCCATCGGCGGTGGCGGCCACCATCAGCTTGGGCCCGCCGAAATCGACGGAGAACTCGTCCAGCCGCGCCCGCTTGAGCCCGTCGGAGACGTGGCCGCGCAGGGCCGCCGATTCCACCTTGCGGGTCATGCCCAGCGGCGCCGGCAACTCCACCTCGCCGATGCCGCCGGCCAGGTCGAAGCTGACGGAGTCCAAAGAGCCCGAGGCGGTGCCCTTGGCGCGGACCACCCCGGCCAGGGGAAGATTGAGCGCCTTCAGCTGGGTCAGCGGGCCACCGAACCCGGCGAAGGACGCCGGACGGATGCCGGCGACCCAGATCTCGCCCTCCAGGGCGTCGGTAGCCTTGGTGTACAGGCCGCTGGCGTTCACCGCCCCCTGGCCGTCGGCCACTTCCAGCACGATGCGGGCCGAGGCGGCCAGGCCCTGCGGCACCCGGATGAGTTCCAAATCGGCGTCGGGCGCATGCCAGAGGGTGTGCAGGCCGCGATCCTCGATGCGCACGTCGGCATCAATGATGGCGGCCCGCTGCAGGTGGCGGCCGGGCTGGTTGGGATCGGGCTCGCCCACCAGGGCGTCCACCAGCCGGCGCACCACGTCGTCGGAGCGGCCACCCTCGGCCTGTTCGCCCACCCCCCATTGGAAATTGCCTTGCTCGTCCCGCACCAGGCGAACGATGGGCTTGTAAAGACGCACCGAATTGGGCGCCAGCACGCCGTTGAGCAGGGCGCGCCCGTTCAGCGTCAGCGCCACCTCGGGCACCGTGGCGATGGGCACGGCCGAGGGGCTGGCGAAGGCCTGGACGTTGATGGCGCGGATTTCCACCGTACGGTTGCCCCTGCCCAGCGCCAGTACGGTAGTGTCCAGGCGCACGGAGAGGCCGCCATCCTTGGCGGTCAGGGCCTCCTCGATGTACGGCGTGAGGAAATCGAGCGCGATCGGACCGCTGGACAGGCGCCAGGCGAACAAAGGCAGCGCGATCAACAGGCCGACGACGAGGGCTCCCAGAGTCCGGAATAGACTTCTGACGGCACCATGGACCACTAGCCTACAGCCTCCATGTCCGACTTGACCCCTCCACGCGATTTCACCAGTGTGAAGCAATCACAACATGTGGGAATGCACAAGGTGAACTTTCCACTAGATGAGCGACTTCTCCCCTTGATCGCCAACCTCCAGTCCGAGGCGCTGGGCTTCGAGCGCTGGCTTGAGGCAGCGGGCGAACAAGAAGACGTCCAACTCGCGCAGACGATGCGCGCGCTTCTTGGCGATTCGAAGGCGAAGGCGCTGCTGTCCCGCGTGTTCGGCAATTCCCCGTTCCTGACCCATTGTACGCTGAAGGAACCGGCCTTCCTGCGGCGTCTGCTGGAGATCGGTCCGGATAGCGCATTTTCCACCCTGATGGACGAATTGTCCGCCCAGGTCGCCGACGAGACCGACATGGCCCGGCTGATGGCGGCCCTGCGCGTCGCCAAGCGCCGCACCGCCCTGCTGGCGGCGCTGGCCGACATGGCCGGCGCGTGGGCGCTGGAACAGGTCACCGAGACGCTGGCCGACTTCGCCGAGGCGGCCACCCGCCACGCCGTGCGCTTCCTACTGCGACGCGAGGCGGCCAAGGGCGAGTTCGCCCTGCCCCACCCCGAGGATCCGGAACGGGGGTCGGGCCTGGTCGTCCTGGGCATGGGCAAGTTCGGCGCACGCGAGCTGAACTATTCCAGCGACATCGACCTGATCGTCTTCTACGACCACGAGGCGCTGGACTACACCGGCCGGCGCAGCCTGCCCGAGTGCATGATCGCGCTGACCAAGGACTTGGTGAAGATTCTGGACGAGCGCACGGTGGACGGCTACGTCTTCCGCACCGACCTGCGCCTGCGCCCCGATCCCGGCTCCACCCCCGTCGCCATTTCCCTGGTGGCGGCCGAATCCTATTACGAGGGCTTCGGCCAGAACTGGGAACGCGCCGCCATGATCAAGGCGCGCCAAGTGGCCGGCGACGCCCAGGTGGGCGCCGCCTTCCTGAAGTTCCTCAAGCCCTTCATCTGGCGCAAGTCGCTGGATTTCGCCGCCATCCAGGATATCCATTCCATCAAGCGGCAGATCAACGCCTTCCGCGGCGGCCATTCCATCGCCGTGGCCGGCCACAACATCAAGCTGGGGCGCGGCGGCATCCGCGAGATCGAGTTCTTCGCCCAAACCCAGCAGCTGATCTGGGGCGGTCGCCAGCCGGAAATGCGCTGCTGCCGTACCCTGGACGCCCTGCACGCCCTGGCCGAGCTGGGCCATACCCAGCCCGAGGTGGCCGAACAGCTGGAGGAGGCCTACCGCTTCCTGCGCCAGTTGGAGCACCGGCTGCAGATGATCGACGACAAGCAGACCCAGACTTTGCCGGATTCCCCGGCCCGCCTGGCTGAGCTGGCGGCGTTCATGGGCTTTGCCGACACCGAATCGTTTGCGGAAGCGCTGACCCGGCGGCTGCAGACCGTGGAATCCCATTACGCCAAGCTGTTCGAGGATTCGCCGGCGCTCGGCGTTCACGGCAACCTGGTTTTCACCGGCGGCGAGAACGATCCCGACACCGTGCGCACCCTGACCGAGATGGGCTTCGCCACCGCCGACGCGGTGTGCTCCACCATCCGCGGCTGGCATCACGGCCGCATCCGCGCCACCCGCTCGACCCGCGCGCGCGAACTGCTGACCGAGCTGACCCCGGCCCTGCTGGGCGCCATGGCGGCCACGGTGTCGCCCGACGACGCCTTCATGCGCTTCGACGACTTCCTGTCGCGCCTGCCGGCGGGCGTGCCGCTGTTCTCGCTGTTCTACTCCAACCCGTCGCTGCTGGAACTGGTGGCCGAGATCATGGGCAACGCGCCCAGGCTGGCCGAGCACCTGGCGCGCCACAGCAACATGCTGGACGCGGTGCTGTCATCCGCCTTCTTCGAGCCGCCGCCGGCCTCGGCCGAGCTGCGGGCCGAACTGGAGCGCGCCATGGCCGAAGCCGGCGATTATCAGGAAGTGCTGGACATCAGCCGGCGCTGGGCCAACGACCGCAAGTTCCAGGTGGGCGTGCAGACGCTCCGCAACATGCTGACGCCCGACCAGGCGGCGCGCGCCTTCTCGGACATCGGCGACGCGGTGCTGGCGGCACTGGTGCCCCAGGTGGAGGAGGAATTCGCCCGCCCCCACGGCCGTATCCCCGGTGGCGGCTGGTGCATCCTGGCCATGGGCAAGATGGGCGGGCGCGAGATGACCGCCACCTCGGACATGGACCTGATCCTGGTCTACGACGCCCCCGAGGGCGTGGACGAATCCGACGGCGAACGGCCGCTGGCGGCCCCCACCTGGTATGCCCGCCTGACCCAGCGGGTGGTCAACGCGCTGACTGCCAAGACCGCCGAGGGCACCCTGTACGAGGTGGACATGCGGCTGCGCCCGTCAGGCAATGCCGGCCCCATCGCGTCGAGCTTCCAGTCCTTCGAACGCTACCAGCGGGAATCCGCCTGGACCTGGGAGCACATGGCGCTGACCCGTGCCCGCGTGGCGGCGGGCGACGCCGCCCTGTCGGCCAAGGTCGAGGCGGTCATGCGCGAGGCGCTGACGCGTCCGCGCGACGGCGAACGGCTGGTGCTGGACGTGGCCGAGATGCGCGAGCGCATGGCCAGGGAACACAAGGCCGACAGCCGGTGGGAGGTCAAGCACCTGCGTGGCGGACTGGTGGACATCGAATTCACCGCCCAGTACCTGCAATTACGCTGGGGGCGCGAGCATCCGGAAATCCTGTCCACCAACACCCGCGACGCCCTGGAGCGGGCGGCGCAGGCCGGCCTGCTGGCAGGCGCCGACCTGGACGCGCTGGTGGCGGCGTGGCGGCTGTGGTCGGCGGTGCAGGCTGGTGCTGCGCCAGACCATCGCCGGCGCCTTCGACGAGAAGGCGGCGCCGCGCGGCCTCCGGGACGTGCTGGTGCAGGCCTCAGGCCTGACCGACTTCAAGACCTTGGTGGACCGGATGGATGACTGCGCCGCCGAGGCGCTGGAGGTGTTTGAACGGGTGGTAGGCGCCCCCGGCCGCGCGATTCGCGAAAAAAATCGGCCCGGATGCGTAAAACCGTCACTTGATCGACACGCCCGAGGCGATACAACTCGGCTGGGTCCCATGCGAACCCTAAGGTGAAAAACCCAGGAGAGGGATGAGAGCCATGTCCGTGACCGTCGGCCAACCCGCCCCCGCCTTTACTGTCGAGACGGATGAAGGACCGCGCTCGCTTGCCGATTACCAGGGCAAGCGCCTGGTGCTGTATTTCTATCCCAAGGACGACACCTCGGGCTGCACCACCGAGGCCCACCAGTTCCGCGACGAATTCCTGCGCTTCACCATCAACAAGGCGGAGATCCTGGGCGTGTCCAAGGATTCCATCGCCAGCCACGAGAAGTTCCGCGCCAAGCATTCGCTGCCATTCCCGCTGGCGTCCGACACCGATGGCGCGCTGTGCGAGGCCTACGGGGTGTGGAAGGAAAAGAACAATTACGGCAAGAAGTACATGGGCATCGAGCGCTCCACCTTCCTGATCGACGAGAACGGCGTTCTGATCAAGGAATGGCGCAAGGTCAAGGTGTCCGGCCACATCCAGGCGGTGCTGGACGCCCTGCACGAGCTGTGACGTCCTTCTCCCGCGCGGGAGAAGGTGGCGCGGAACGCGCCGGATGAGGGAGCCCCACACCCGGTCTGCGGTCCCCTCACCCGCCCTCGCGTCGCTCAGGCACCCTCTTCCGCCCGGCGGGAGAGGGAACAATCGCCCCGATACGCCTGCGGAGACACGCCCTGCCAGCGGCGGAAGGCACGGCTGAAGGCGCTGACTTCCGAATAGCCCAGCATGAAGCCGATTTCCGCCACCGCCACATGGGGCTGGCGCAGATGCAGGCAGGCGAGATCGCGTCGTACCTGATCGACCACGTCGGAATAGCTGAGGCCATGGTCGGCCAGCCGGCGCTGCAGGGTCCAGCGGGCCAGCCCCAGGGCTTCGGCCACCTCCTCCACCGCCGGAGTGCCGTCGGGCAGGCGCGAGCGCACCTCGCCCTTGACCCGATCGAGGAAACCCACCGCCCCGGTGCCGCCGGCCACCCGGACCAGTTCGTCGCGCAAGCGGGTCAGGCGGCCCAGGTCGCCCTCCGGCATGGGGCGGTCGAGGTCGAGGTCGCGGAAGACCACCGCATTGGTGCGCTGGCCGAAATGGACGGGAGCGTCGAAGGCGCGCTCGTGCTCGCGCCAGCCTTCCGGGCGGGGATGCTCGCAATGCACCTCCTCCGGCGTCCAGCCGGCACCCAGGCAGTGGCGGAAGACGTTGGCGAACATGCCCATGGTCAGTTCGGCATCCTGGCGGCGCGACAGGATGCGGCCGTCGAGGATGCGGTATTCCAGCCGCAGCAGGTCGCCGTCACGTACCAAGCGGGTTTCCGTGGCCTGCTGGTGATAGGGGAACAGTTGGGCCAGATTGGACACCGCCGCCCCCAGCGTGGGCGAGGCCAGCGCCACCTCGCCGATCAGCCCCAGCATGGCGGGCTTGAACTGCTGGCCGTACCACAGGCCGAAATTGTCGTTGCCGGTCTCGCCGGCGGCCTCTTCCATCATTCCCACATAGGCGCCCAGGTCCAGCGCCAGCTTGGGATCGGTCAGCCGGTTCTCGTCCACGCCGACCCGGGTGAACACCATGTCGGGGTCGCCGCCGTTGCCGGCGATGAAGCCGCGCACGCCGTTGGCGGCGGCGGCCAGGATGTTCCGTTGCTCATTGACTGCACAAGACATGCGCCGGCGTTGCTCAATTCTTGATCGGGCAGTCGCCATCACACCCTCCTGTCGAGGCCTGCGGGGCAAACCGCTGCAAAGCATATGCCGAAGGGAGCCGGCGGCACCGGCCCCCTTCGGTCAGATGGCCGTCAGACCTAGTCGGCCATGCTGCGGGCCTCGGCCTGGGCCAGGTCCAGCAGGGCGTCGTCCTCGGCGGCGTCGCGCAGGTCGGCGGTAAAGCGGTAGAACAGCCAGCCCACCGCGAACAGGCCGACGAACAGGGTGAACACCAGCAGGTTGTAGTAGACCATGGCCGCCAGCGAGACCAGCGCGGTGGCCAGGGCGACGGCCGGCACGAACGGATAGCCCGGGGCCCGGTAGGGCCGCTCCAGCGCGGGCTCGGTCTGGCGCAGGCGGAACAGGCTGGCCATGCTCATGATGTACATGACGATGGCGCCGAACACCGACATGGTGACGATGTTGGCGGTCAGCGGCAGGCCGCCGATGGAAATCAGCTCGTCCGAGAAGATGGCGGCGATACCCACCACGCCGCCGGCGATGATGGCCCAGACCGGCGTCTTGGTCCTGGGATTGACGGTGGCCAGGCCGGGGGCAGGAAGCCGGCCCGCGACAGGGCGAAGATCTGGCGCGAATAGCCCATGATGATGCCGTGGAACGAGGCGATCAGGCCGAACAGGCCGATCCACACCAGCATGTGCAGCCAGCCGCTGTTCTCGCCCACCACCGCCTTCATGGCCTGGGGCAGCGGATCGTTGATGTTGGAAAGCTGGTTCCAGTCACCCACGCCGCCGGCGAAGATCATGGTGCCGAAGGCCAGCACCACCAGGGTGAGGATGCCTGCCACATAGGCGCGGGGAATGGTGCGCCTGGGGTCCTTGGCCTCCTCGGCCGCCATGGCGGCGCCCTCGATGGCGAGGAAGAACCAGATGGCGAAGGGAATGGCGGCGAAGATGCCGCCGATTGCGGCGACCGAGAAGTCGGCCTCGCCGGCCCAGCCCTTGGCGACGAAATTGGCCCACGAGAAGCCCGGTGTCACCACGCCCATGAACACCAGCAGCTCGATGATGGCGAGCACGGTGACGAACAGTTCGAAGGTGGCGGCAATGGTGACGCCGGCGATATTGAGCCCCATGAACAGCACATAGGCGCCCACCGCCGCCATCTTGGCGTCCAGCGCCGGGAACTGCACGTTCAGGTAGGCGCCGATGGCCAGCGCGATGGCCGGGGGCGCGAAGACGAACTCGATCAGGGTGGCGAAGCCGGCGACGAAGCCGCCCAGCGGTCCGAAGGCGCGGTAGGAATAGGCGAAGGGGCCGCCGGCATGGGGAATGGCGGTGGTCAGCTCGGTGAAGCTGAAGATGAAGGAGGTGTACATCACCGCGATCAGCACGGTGGTGACGAGGAAGCCCAGCGTCCCCGCCTGGGCCCAGCCGTAGCTCCAGCCGAAATACTCGCCGGAGATGACCAGGCCGACGGCGATGCCCCACAGGTGAAGGCCGCTCAAGCCCTTTTTCAAAGACGTCTTGGATGATTCGGACATGCGTTATGCCTCCTGTCCTCGCTGATGGTCGACGAGGGCGTTTCCCTGGTTGGCGGGGGCGTCCAGCCTTACCGCGTCTTCTTTGAGATGAATGCCGGTCAGTCTCAGCCGCCGGGCCTCGGCCATCAGGCCGGCCAGCCGGTCGGCGGCCCGCTCCACGCCAAGACCGTCGGCGTGGATGTTGGAAATGCAGTTGCGTTCGGAATCGCGCCGGCCGGGACGCGGCTCCCAGGTCAGGTAGATGCCCAGGCTGTCGGCCACCGACAGGCCGGGCCGTTCGCCGATCAGCACCGCCACCATGCGGGCGCCCAGCGCGGCGCCGATCTCATCACCCAGCGCGACGCGGGCCTGGGCGGCCAGCACGATGGGGGCCACCGACCAGCCGGACAGCCGGTTCAGGCAGGCCCGCACGGTGGCGACGGCATGCCCGCCCACCGCCGCCGCCGACAGGCCGTCGGCGATGACGAAGGCGACGTCGTAGGGACCGGGGTGAAGCGATGCCCGGCCGGCCTCATCCAGCCGGCGCCCCAGATCGGGACGGCGCAGATAGGTGGCGCGATCGGCGGCGGCGCTGTGCACGGTGACCACCGGGCGATCGGGAAAGCCCGCGCTCAGGGCGGCGAAATCCACCGCACCGTGCACGGCGTCACGCGCCTTGGCATGGGCCAACTGGAAGTCCAGCAAGGCTTGGGTGGGCAGGCCGTCGCCGACGCGGCCCAAGCCGATGCGGGCGTGGGTGGCCGCGCGGAAGCGGGCCCAGGGATCGGGACTGAGCACATCGCTCATGATCGCCGCTCCCCGGCCAGCAACTGGCGCACGGCGCGCTCGGGCGGGGCCAGCCGGCCGGCGCCGTCCAGCATGCCCATGCGCTCCAGCCAGGCCTCGAATTCCGGCGCCGGCCTGCGCCCCAGCAGGTGCCGCAGGCCGAGGATGTCGTGGTACGACAGGCTCTGGTAATTGAGCATGACGTCGTCGGCACCGGGCACGCCGATGAGGAAATTGACCCCCGCCACCCCCAGCAGCGTCATCAGGACGTCCATGTCGTCCTGGTCGGCCTCGGCGTGGTTGGTGTAGCAGACGTCCACGCCCATGGGCAGGCCGAGCAGCTTGCCGCAGAAATTGTCCTCCAGCCCGGCACGGATGATCTGCTTGGAATCGTACAGGTATTCCGGGCCGATGAAGCCCACCACCGTGTTGACCAGCAGCGGCCGGAAAGCACGGGCGACGGCGTAGGCGCGCGCCTCCACCGTCTGCTGGTCGACGCCGTGATGGGCACCGGCCGACAGGGCGCTGCCCTGGCCGGTTTCGAAATACATGACGTTGTCGCCCACGGTGCCGCGCTTGAGCGACAGCGCCGCCTGGCGGGCCTCCTCCAGCAACGCCAGCGAGACGCCGAAACCCTGGTTGGCGGCTTGCGTTCCGGCGATGGACTGGAACACCAGGTCCACCGGCGCCCCCCTGCTCCATGGCCTGGAGCGAATTGGTCACGTGGGTCAGCACGCAGGACTGGGTGGGGATGTCGAAACGGGTCCGCACCTCGTCCAGCAATTCCAGCAGGGTTATGCCGGCCGCCACGCTGTCGGTGGCCGGATTGATGCCGATGACGGCATCCCCCATGCCGAACAGCAGCCCGTCCAGAGTCGAGGCTGCGATGCCGGTGGGATCGTCGGTGGGATGGTTGGGCTGCAGTCGGCTGGCCAAGCGCCCAGGCAGACCGATGGTGGTGCGGAAGGCGGTGACCACCATGGTCTTCGCCGCCACCGCCACCAAGTCCTGATTGCGCATCAGCTTGCTGACGGCGGCCACCATCTCGGGAGTCAGACCAGGGGCCAGCCGGCTCAAGGTGGCGGTGTCGGCCTCGTAGGACAGCAGCCAGTCGCGGAACGCCCCCACGGTCAGCGACGCCACCGGGGCGAAGGCGGCGGCGTCGTGGCTGTCCACGATCAGCCGGGTGACCTCGTCCTCCTCGTAGGGAACCAGCGGTTCATCCAGGAAGGTGGCGAGCGGCAAATCGGCCAGGACCCGCCGCGCCGCCACCCGCTGCTCATCGCTTTCCGCAGCGACACCGGCCAGCTCGTCGCCCGAACGGCTCGGCGAGGCGCAGGCCAGGACGGCCTTCAGGTCATCGAAGCGGTAACGGTGCTGGCCGACGGTGTGGACGAAACTGGACACGGGCAATCCCTGGCGTCATGGCAGGATGACACAAGGATGCCCCAATTCACCCGCCGGACAGTTGACATTTCAGCACATATTTTGAGCATAAAATAAATGTGCCTATTTTTAGGACAGTCGTAGTCGCCCGGCATCCTCGGCCCTGGACGCGGCAGGGCTCTCGCCCTAATCTCCCGGCCCATGACGACCCTGACCGCCCGTGCCGCCGCCATCCTCGCCACCGCCGACGCAGCGGAGAAATGCCGGCTGACCCGCCGCCTGGCCGAGGAGTGGTTCGCCGGCCGCATCGCCGAAACCGGCGACACCTTGCCGCCGTCCCGCCCGGCCCGCCCCGGGCGCCCCCAACTGCTGGCGCCCAAGGAGATGCCCAAGCGCGCCTATGGCGGCGAGCGGGGCCGCATCGGCCTGCTGCACGCCCTGGCCCATATCGAGCTGAACGCCATCGATCTGGCCTGGGACATCATCTGCCGCTTCCCGGCCGAGACCATGCCCAAGGCGTTCATGGACGACTGGGTGCAGGTGGCGCTGGACGAGGCCGTTCATTTCGAGATGCTGGAGGCGCTGCTGAACCAGTTGGGCGCCACCTATGGCGACTTGCCCGCCCATGACGGCCTGTGGCAGGCGGCCGAGAAGACCGCCGACGATCTGATGGCGCGCCTGGCGGTGGTGCCCATGACGCTGGAGGCACGCGGCCTGGACACCACGCCGGCGACCATGGAAAAGCTGGCGCGCAACGGCGACACCATCACCCCACCGGTGCTGGACGTCATCTACCACGACGAGATCCGCCACGTGGCGGCGGGCTATCGCTGGTTCGTTCATCTGGCGGAGAAGCGCGGCCTGGAGGGGCGCGCCGAGTACCACCGGCTGATCGGCGAGCGCTTCCCTGGCGGACTGAAGGCGCCGTTCAACCACGGCGCCCGTGCCGAAGCGGCCTTTCCACAGGACTGGTACGAGCCGCTGGCGCGGGGCTGAGCCCCGCTACTTCTTCCCCAGGGCCTTGGGCGACCAGGCGGTGACCGCCACCGCCTTGCCATCCTGCGAGCGCATGAGGCGCGGCTTGACCACCTCCGCGGCGGTGGGGGCGGCCGCGCCGCCCCGGCGGCTGGCGACCTCCTCGCCGTAATACTTGACCATGGCGGCCAGCGGAATTTCCTCGCCCAAGCCCTTGGCCTGGGCGGCGGCCACGGGGGCGTGCTCGGCCAGCTTCTTGTTGAGCTGTTCGGCGCTGTACTGGCCGAAGCGGCGCCAGATGCTGTCGAGGAAATGGGCCACCGTGTCGGGGATGGGATTGGCTTCCACCATGTGCGGCCGGCCGTAGGCGAAGGCGTGGAACACCGTCGGCTCGACGGGGCCGAAGTTGTCGGACACGAAGGTGGCCGGCATCAGCTTGCGGCCGGGATAGGCCACGGAATAATAGGCCTGGGCCAGGAACATCAGCCGGTGCAGCTTCTGCGGCTGGATGTACTCCCGGTCATTGAGCGCCCGGTCGGTGAACCAGAACACCACATCCAGGCAGGATTGCACCGCGAACGGCATGGGCAAGCTCCTCGTCCGGTCAAGCGAACCATCCATATGCCGAACCGGGACCGCCATGATAGCGTCCGAACGGCGACACCGCCAATGCTCCGCCGACACTCCAAACGCGCGCCCGCTTCCTCATATGGAGAAGACTGGCTTCGGCCACCGGGACGGGTACAATCCGCCCCCCGGGGAGGAGAGGACGATTCATGAAATTCGGTGAGGAGCGGGCCGACGACGCCGTGGGGCTGATCCTGGCCCACTCGCTGCAACTGCCCCAGATGATGCTGAAGAAAGGCCGCGTGCTGACCGCAGACGACGTGCGCCTGCTCAAGGCGGCCGGCATCAACTTCCTCACCGGCGCCCGGCTGGAAGCCGACGACGTGGGCGAGGACGAGGCCGCCGGGCTGATCGCCCGCGCACTGGCCGGCCCAGGCATCACCGTCAACGCCCCCTTCACCGGCCGCTGCAACCTGTTCGCCGCCGAGCGCGGGCTGCTGGTCTACGACCGCGAGCGGCTGGACCGGCTCAACCTGGTGGACGAGGCGGTCACCGTGGCCACCGCGCCGGCCTTCGAACGGGTCGCCCCTCGCCACATGGCGGCCACCGTCAAGATCATCCCCTTCGGCGTCGATCGCCGTGTGCTGGACGCCTGCGCCGCCTTCGCCTCCTCCGGCGGGCCGCTGATGTCGGTGCGCCCGTTTCGGCCGCACCGCGCCGTGCTGATCTCCACCACCCTGCCCGGCCTGAAGGAGCAGGTGATGGCCAGCACCGCCGCCGTCACCCGCGCCCGCGTCGAGGCGCTGGAGGGCGAGGTGGTGCTGGAGCCTGCGCTGCCCGCACGAGACCGGCCATATCGAACGGGCGCTGGGCAAGGCCCTGGCCGCCGGCGCCCATCTGGTGCTCATCGCCGGGGCCTCGGCCACGGTGGACCGCCGCGACGTGGTGCCCAGCGCCATCCTGCGGGCGGGCGGCGCCATCGACCATTTCGGCATGCCGGCCGATCCCGGCAACCTGCTGCTGCTGGGGCATGTGGGCGCGGCGAGAGTGGTCAACCTGCCCGGCTGCGCCCGTTCAGCCAAGCCCAACGGCCTGGACTGGGTGCTGGCCCGCTTCGCCGCCGGCGTGCCCATCCGCCCGGCCGACGTGATGCGCATGGGCGCGAGTGGCCTGCTCAAGCAATTGGGCGCCCGGCCGCCCGAATCGGCATGGTTGGAGCCGCCGGCCCGCGACGCCCGCATCGCCGCGCTGATCCAGGCGGCCGGCCCCGAGGCACCGCTGGCCGAGGTGGAGGCGGCGCTGGCCGCCGGCCTGGACCCGGTGGTGGTGCTGGCCGCCGCCGACTATGGCGCCATGGCCGAAGCGCTGCCGCCGTGCGAGGTAATCTGCATCGACGGCACCGATGCCGCCGCCGGCCTGGACACCCTGCCCGAGGACGTGGATGCCGCCCTGCTACTGCCCGCCGGCTGCCCGGATATCAGTCCGGAAGCGGTGACCGAACTGGTCAAGGCGTTCGACCCCGACGAAGGCCGCGCCATCGTCCTACCCAAGCACGGCAATCACTGGGGCGTGGTCGCCCGCGACCTGTTCCGCCGGGTGGGCAAGAGCGGACTGGCCGCCCTGGCCGCCGAAAAACGCGAAGCGGTATTCGAAGTGGCCCTGCCCTGACGGGCTGCGAAAAACCTTCCCCCCCTGTCCCGTCACGCCCGTTTTTGCCCGAAGTCGCCCTTGGCGACGAACAGAGCGAAACGGCTCCTTCTGGGGTGGAGAAATGCGCTTGGACGACCTAACTCAGAAGACAGCGGGTGGGGATAGAGGGGCGGAATTTGACGTCAAAGCGAAAGGACACGTGATGGCGAAGAACACGATCTGCCTGTGGTATGATAAGGACGCCGAGGCTGCCGCCCGCTTCTACGCCGAAACCTTTCCCGACAGCGCGGTGGGTGCCGTCCACCGTGCCCCCAGCGATTACCCATCCGGCAAGGAAGGCGACGTGCTGACGGTCGAATTCACAGTGGCCGGCGTCCCTTGTCTCGGCCTCAACGGCGGTCCCGCGTTCAAACATAACGAAGCCTTCTCGTTCCAGATCGCCACCGACGATCAGGACGAAACCGACCGTTACTGGAACGCCATCGTCGGCAATGGCGGCCAAGAGAGTGCGTGCGGCTGGTGCAAAGACAAGTGGGGCGTCTCCTGGCAAATCACGCCGCGTGTGCTGACCGAGGCGATGGCGGCCGGCGGCGAAGAAGCAAAGCGCGCGTTTGATGCGATGATGGGCATGAAGAAGATCGACGTCGCTGCGATCAGGGCGGCGCGGCTGACGGTCCCAGGTTGACCCATCAACGGGAGGAACGCGGCTTTCCCGCAGCCCCTACAGTTTGTCCGTTTCAGACTGAATCGCTTTATTCTTAGCGTCACCCTCGGGCTTGATCCGAGGGTCCATGGATGGCCGGGTCAGGCCCGGCCATGACGATGCAGGGGGATGATTCCATCTAAAACAGACAAGCTCTAACCCCGGAAGAAATGCAGCATGCGGTCGATCAGGCCGCGCGGACCGGCGGGCTCGTTGCCGGCCAGAGAGTCCAGGCCGGCTTCGTCGACCCCGCCGTCGGGCAGGATGACGGCTTCCCCCTCGGGTCCGCGTGGTCGGCCGACTGTCGGTGATGGATGGCGACGAGGCGGTGCGCCAGGGTTTCCAAAGCGCTGCCCGCATTCACCCCATCCGTATGCTGCAGGGGCGATATATCCATGATCGAGGCATTATATCACCGGCTACGCACATGGACCATTCCTCCCCAAGAGGGACTGGCCTTCCTACTTACGCCATTCTTGCAGACGTCGCGCCGCCGCGACCATGTCGTCGGTGGAGCCGGCGAAGGAGAACCGCAGGGTCCGGCCGCCCTGGTAGGGGTCGAAATCCATGCCCGGCGTGCACGCCACCCCGGTCTCGGCCAGCATGCGCCGGCAGAATTCGGCGCTGTCGTTGGTCAGGTCGGCCACGTCGGCATAGAGGTAGAATGCCCCATCCGAGGGAGCCAGACGGGTGAAGCCGGCCTTGGGCAGTTCGTTCAGCAGCACATCGCGGTTGGCCCGGTAGACGGCGACGCGGGCGTCCAGTTCGTCCAGGCAGTCGAACACCGCCTGGGCGGCCAGCTGCGACAGCGTGGGCGGCGAGATGAACAGGTTCTGCTGCAGGCACTCCACCGCCCGCAGCAGGTCGGGCGGCACCACCATCCAGCCCAGCCGCCAGCCGGTCATGGCGAAGTACTTGGAGAAGCTGTTGACGATGACGGCGTGCCCGCCCGCCCCGGCCGCCGTGGCGGCGGGGGCGCCATAAACGATGCCGTGGTAGATCTCGTCCGAGATCAGGCGGATGCCCTTCAGCTCGCACCACTGGGCCAGCTCGGCCACCTCATGGGCCGACAGCATGGAGCCGGTAGGGTTGGACGGGCTGGCGACCACCACGCCGTCCAGGCGGCCCTCCACCTGCTCCAGCACATCGACGGTCAGCTGCCAGCGCGAGGACGCGCCCACCGGCACCGGCACCACCTCGATGCCCAGGGCCTCGAGGATGTTGCGATAGGCGGGATAGCCGGGCGCCGGCACGGCGACCCGGTCGCCGGCATCGAAGGCGGCCAGGAAGGCCAGCAGGAAGGCGCCCGACGAACCGGTAGTTACCGCCACCTGCTCGGGAGCGATCGCCACGCCGTGGGCATGGCGGTAATGGCCGGCGATGCGCTGACGCAGCAGCGGCAGCCCCAGGGCCTCGGTATAGCCGAGCCCGTGATCGTCCAGCGCCCGGCGCGCCGCCGCCAGCACCCGCGCCGGGGCGGAACCGGCGGGTTGGCCCACTTCCAGATGGATGACCTCGCCGCCGGCCGCCGCCCGCTCGTTGGCGGCGCGCATGACGTCCATGACGATGAAGGGGGCGATCGCCCCTCGGCCGGCAACCTTGAATGCCATGACCCCTCAATCCTTGCCGACGATCACGCTCAGGCCGCTGCCACGCGGATCGCTGGCGACACGGCATTTCTTGAAATCGGGATCGCCGGTGGCGCACCACAAGGCCTGCACCCGGCTGGGAATGGGAACCGCCTTGACTTCGTGCCCCCGCTTGGTCAGCGGCGCGGCGTCGGCGGCCCGCTCGCCCGCTTCGATGAAGGCGATGTCGGGCGAGCCGGAATGATGCACGCGGGGCGCGGCCATGGCGGTTTCCAGCGGGACCTTGTCGATAGTGGCGGCCAGCAGGACCTGCACCAGCGAGGTCGGCGCGGTCACGCCACCGCTGGCGGCCGCGGCGAAATGCACCTCGCGCGAGTTGTTGTTGACCACCAGCACCGGGCCCACCGAACCCGGACCGCTGGACAGGCCGGGAACGGCCGACAGCATGATGCCGGTGCCGGGCGCCATGCGGCCGTTGCCGAACAGGCCGTAGGTGGTGACGTTGCACGCCACCGCGTTGCCATTGGAATCCATGGTCACCAGGCTGGCGGCGGGAATGGCGTCGGTAGCCTTGGGCGCCTCCACCGGCACATGGCGCTCGGCGCTGTAATTGGCCATCAGCTGATCCGCCCGCCCCTTGCCGCCCAGCCCGGCCACCTGCTCGTTGGGCCAGCCGTGGGGCAGCATCCAGCGGGCGCGGTCGCCATAGGCGCGGGCCGCCGCCTCCGCCAGCAGGTGGGGCTTCTCGTCGGCCGAGGCCCTATCCCAGCGGCCCGCCAATTCGGCGGTCATGGTGGCGGCGATGCCGCCGGCCACCGCTGGTGGCGGCGCGAACACGGCGACGTCGTCACCCAGGGGAACGCTCAGGCCGTCGCGGATGGCGGGCTTGAGGTCACGCAGGTCCTCGATGGTCAGGGTGCCGCCGGCCTCGGCCACCGCGCTTACCAGCTCGCGCGCCTGAGCCCCCACGTAAAAGTCGCCGGGCGACCGGCGCAGGCGGCCGATCAGGGCGGCGAGATCGCGCTGCTCGAAGGTCTGACCCTCGGCCAGCGGACGGCCGCCTGGCAGGAAGACCTGGCGCGCAGCCGGGTCGGCGGCCAGCAGATTGGCGGCGCGGGCCACGTCGGCGGCAAACGAGCGTGACGCCGGCGCACCCAAGCGGGCCAGGCGTTCCGGCTCGGCCAGCAGCTGCTCCCAACGGAATTTGCCGTAGCGGGCATGCAGGGCGTAGAAGCCGCGAATGTTGGCCGGAACCGCGCTGGGATTGCGCGAGGCGGCCGAGGACGCCGAGGGCGGCGCCATAAATTCGACAACTTCCGCGCGCTTCTTTTCCTTGTCATAAGCGACGCACACGCCCCCCCGCCAAGACTGGCGGTTGACGGCTGGGTCACCGCCATCGTGAAATAGGCCACCACGGCGGCATCGGCAGCGGTACCGCCGGCGGACAGGACATCGCGGGCGGCCAGCACGGCACGGGGCTCGTCCGCGGCGACCATGCCGCCGAATCCCTGCACGTAGCCGATGCTTCCCACCGGTTTCGATTCGGCGCAGGCGGCCAGAACGGCCAACAGGGACAGCACGAAGGCAGAGCGGCGAGGCACGGCCCGGCGCAGCATGGCCCGGCGTAACATGGAACGGTCGACCGACGGAGAAAGGCTCTTGTTCACACGCTTGTTCCTTCTGGCAACCCTGGTATTGGCGCTGGTGGCGCCCCTGTCGCCGGCATCCGCCCAGCAGACGGCCAGGCGAAGCTTCATTCGCGACGCAGAGGTGGAAAATACCATCCGCGCTTATGCTACGCCACTCTTCCAGGCTGCCGGCCTGGACCCTGACGGCGTGCGCATTCATCTGCTGGTCGACCCGACGCTCAACGCCTTCGTTGCCGGCGGCCAGAACATGTTCTTCCATACCGGCCTGCTGGTACGGTCCGAGACCCCCGGTCAGTTGATCGGAGTCATCGCCCACGAAACCGGCCACATCTCGGGCGGCCATCTGGTCCGCATCCAGGACGCGGTCGGCAACGCCTCCACCGAGGCGCTCATGGGCATGCTGGTGGGCGCGGCGCTTGGCGCCGCCTCGGGGCGCGGCGACCTGGGCGCGGCGGTGATGATGGGCAGCCAGGAGGTCGCCACCCGCAACCTCATGGCCTTCTCGCGCACGCAGGAAGGCTCGGCCGACCAGGCCGGTCTGTCGTTCCTGGACGCCACCCACCAATCCGCCAAGGGCATGCTGGAGTTCTTCGATATCCTGGGCGACCAGGAACTGCTGGTGGCGGCCCGCCAGGACCCTTATGTCCGCACCCACCCGCTGACCCGGGACCGCGTCGCCAACGTGCGCGATTTCGTCGCCAAGTCGCCCTACAGCGACGCACCGCCCCGTCCGGAATTCGTCGAAATGCACAAGCGCATGCGTGCCAAGCTGTTCGCCTTCCTGGAATCGCCGGTGCGCACCTTCCAGCGCTACAAGGAAAGCGACAACAGCCTCGAATCCCGCTACGCCCGCGCCATCGCCTCGTACCGCAAGCCCGACATGGACACCGCCCTGCCACTGATCGACGGACTGCTCGCCGAGCGGCCCCAGGACCCCTATTTCTGGGAATTGAAGGGACAGATGCTGTTCGAGAACGGCCGCGGCAGCGAGGCGGTGCAGCCTTACCGCAAGGCGGTGGCGCTGTTGCCCGACAACGCCCTGCTTCGCGTCGGGCTGGCCCAGGTCGAGGTGGAGCAGGAAGACCCGTCGCTACTAAACGATGCCAAGATCCACCTGAGCAAGGCGCTGCAAAGCGAGCCCGAGAACTACACCGCCTGGCGCCTGCTGGCCATCAGCCACGGCCGCCTGGGCGAGGAAGGCATGGCCGCCTATGCCATGGCCGAGCAGGCCCTGCTGGAGAACAAGCTGGCCGACGCCGCCTACCATGCCGGCAAGGCGGAACGCCTGCTGCCTCGTTCGGGCCCCATCTGGCTGCGCATCCAGGACATCAAGGAACGCGCGAGCCAGGTCAAGGAAGACCAGAAACGGCGGTGACGCCGCCTCGCCGCCTAAGACGGGCCAGGGGCTTGTCCCCCGCCCTTCGATCGGCCAATATGCCCACGCTTTCCGCGACTGGAGTTCCCTCACCCATGATCCGCTCCGCTTTCCGTGCCCTCGGCGCGCTCCTTCTGGGACTGACCCTGGCCATGCCCGCCGCCCGGGCCCAGGAAGACCAGACCTTCTCGCCCAAGCAGGCCGACGCCATCCGCAAGATCGTGCGCGACTACCTGATGGAGCATCCCGAGGTGATCGGCGACGCGGTCGAGGCCCTGCGCGAGAAGATGCGCGCCCAGGCCGAGGTCGAGGCCAAGAAGGCCATCGAGGCCCGTAAGGACGAGTTGTTCAACGGCAAGGACGACCCGGTGGCGGGGAATGCCAAGGGCGACGTGGTGATCGTCCAGTTCTTCGACTACAACTGCCCGTACTGCAAGGTGGTGATGGACCCCTTGCTCGAGGCGGTGAAGGCCGACGGCAAGACCCGCGTGGTGTTCAAGGATATGCCCATCCTGTCCGAGGATTCGGCCACCGCCGCCCGCGTCGCCCTGGCGGCCAAGAAACAGGGCAAGTACGAGGAAGTGCACCGCGCCTTCATGAAATTCCGCGGCAAGCTGGACGAGAAGACCATCTTCCGCCTGGCCGGCGAAGCGGGCGCCAATGTCGACCAGATCAAGAAGGAGATGATGGCGCCCGAGATCGACAAGCAGCTCCAGAAGAACCTGGAACTGGCCCATGCCCTCGACATCGCCTCCACCCCCACCTTCGTCATCGCCGACGCCAACGGCAATGCCGCCCGCACCGTGTCGGGCGCCATCGAGGGCCAGGTGTTCCGCCAGCTCATCGACGTGACTCGCAAGGGCGGCAAGCCGGCCAACCAGTAAACCGGCCCGCCTCGCGCGCACAGAGCCGGATGCGTGCAGGTCGAGATCGCCTTGCGATCCGACCTGCACGCTGAATCCGTCTCTTATTAATAAGGTAGAGTGCGATGACAACAGGCTGGCGCGAGATCGCGCCAGCCTGTTGTCATCGCACTCTAGGAAAGGAACCCCGAAGGGTCCCCTTTTTCATCGCTGCTCCAGGGGGCCGTTCTGGCCCGGAATCAGCTCTTGATGTCGCGAGCTGTCGTCGTCATCTCGTCGGCGGTCTTGAACACCTGCGAGTTCATGGAATAGGCCTTCTGGGTCATGATCATGCGGGTGAACTCCTCCTCGATCTCCACCGTCGAGGCTTCCAGCGACGAGGTGGCGAAACGCCCCTCGCCTTCCGCCTCGTCGATACCGGACACCGTGACCGCCCCTGCCTCCGCGGTGCGGCGAAACAAAGTGCCCGACACCGGCTCCAGCGAATTCTCGGACACGAAGGTGGCCACCGGCACCTTGAACAGAACGCGGGCCTTGCCGTTGTCGTAATAGCCGGTCAGTTCGCCCATCTCGGTGAAGGCGGTCTGCAGCAGCGTGCCCTTGCCGTAACCGTCCTGGTCCACGCCGCCTTCCTGCACGGACGCCGTGTTGTATTGAGTCAGGTTCGACAGGTCGAGGGTGAAGGTGGCAGTGGTCGGCGTCTGCACCGGCGGATTGCCGACACCGGTAAGCCAGTTCAGCGTGGTGGGAAGGGGCATGGTGGTCGCCGGCGTGCCGTCGCCGGCGTCGGTATCCAGGGAGCCATTGGCGTTGAAATAGACCTTCACCGGCGTCTGCCCCAGGGCCGCATCGGAGCCCGTGCCGCCGTCGAAGTAGAGGTTCCACTCGTTGGTGCCCACGTGCTCGAAGCCCAGGGTGACGTCGTGCTTCACAAACTGGTCGTCATAGACTGAGAAAGAGAGCTTCTGCAGGTTGAGCTTGGGCGCGGAAACGACGTTGCTGGGCGCCGACAGGCTGAGCTGGGTGGAGGTGGCGCCGGCGGCGGCCCCGTAGGACGCCCCCCAGGTCACCCCCAGGCTCTGCAGTCCCCGCTGGGGCGACAGGATATTGCCGCTGGCGTCCAGTTCCACGTTGACCGGCGTCGCATCCAGGGTTCCCACGGTGGGGTCGGCGAACGCCGCCGACACCGTCCAGTTGCTGCCGTTCACGCGCGTCCAAGTCAGGTTGACCGACTGCTGGATGCCATTGGGATCGGCCACCGCGCTGGTGGTGGTCGCCGATGTCACCCCCAGCATGTTGGCGGTGGTATCCGCCGGGCCACTGAGCCAATCGACGGTGACCGCGTCGCTGAGTGCGGTCGGTTCCGACAGGGCTCCCCACGGGTCCACGTTCACCGTAATGGGTGGCGAAGTGACGGTGCCCAGCGCCGCATCGACGGAGGGCGTGACGGTCCAGGCACCGGGTGTGGTGGTGCTGCGCGCCCAGTTCAGGGTGACCGTCTGATCGGTGGGCGGAACCGTATTGGGGTCCTGCACCGTCATGGTCGAACTGAAGGTGGACGGCGAGACGGGCACGCTGGACGGCAGGTTGGCCCGCACCGCCGCCGACGTGGTGGCACGGCCCGGCATGGTGATGGAAGACGGCCGCAGCGTCGAGGTGTCGTCCACCGCCGCCGAGCCGTTGTTGGGGATGGGGCGCGGCGCCAGGGTATAGACCGGCTCCAGCTTGGCATTGGCGGGGATATTGCCCAAATCGTCGGCCATCCAGCCCAGCAGGTAGCCGCCCGAGCTGTTAAGGAAATACGAGCGCGCCATGTCGGGGTCGGTATCGGCGCCATAGGCGCGATGCCAGGCGCCGTCGCGGCTGTACATGATCGACTGGGGATTGTTGACGTCCAGCTGGGTAGGCACGTTGGCGGTGCCCGCTCCCGCCCCTTCGATCGTCGTGGCCGGCGCCGTCCCCTGGCTGGGCATGCCGATCATGAAGAAGCCGCGGCCGTTGATGGCCAGGTCGCTCCAGGTGGTGGAGGGAGCCAGCATGCCCTGCGCCTGGATGAGATTGCGCTGGGTCGCCTGGACACCGAAGATGTTGAGGCCGTTCACATAGGAACTGGGCGCTGCGTGATGCTCCGACATGACCGTCGAGAACATCATCTCCGAACGCTTGTAGCCGTTGGTGTTGACGTTGGCGATGTTCTGGCTGATGGACCCCAGGTCCATCGTATAAGCCTGCATCGCCGAACTGGCGTTGTTGAACGCGCCCCACAACATCGCGAGCCTCCTTCAGGCCACCGAACGCAAATTTACCCGGAAACCGGGGTTGCAGGCGCCGTGCCAAACTGGAAGCTGTTTATTTTCAACAAGATAGAGAAAAGCGAACTCGGCAAGAGCTGCCGCCACCCACACCGTCCCGCCGCGACCCGGCAGGATTTGCCGGGACATCATGGCTTGACGGTTGATACGGCGCTCCGGGCGAATCCGGGCGGAGAAAATGCGAAGGGGACGCGGGTGGGTTCCCGCGTCCCCTTCATAAGCTCGGCCGGTTCCCCGGCGGACGATGCGCCCGCCGGAGGCCCGCTTCAGATGAAATAGGCCTTCAAGGGCGCGAAGCCGTTGAAGTTGACCGCCGAGTAGGAAGTGGTATAGGCGCCGGTGGACAGGATGCGGACCTTGTCGCCCACCTTCAGGTTGACCGGCAGCTCGTAGCCGGCCTTCTCGTACAGGATGTCCGCCGAATCGCAGGTGGGGCCGGCCAGCACCACGGGCGCGGTGGCGTCGCCGTCATGGGGGGTCTGGATGCGGTACTTGATCGCCTCGTCCATGGTCTCGGCCAAGCCACCGAACTTGCCCACGTCCAGGTAGACCCAACGGACGTCGTCGTCATAGCCCTTCTGCGAGATCAGCACGACCTCGGATTCCAGGATGCCGGCATCGCCCACCAGCGACCGGCCGGGCTCGATGATCATGGCCGGCAGGGCGTTGCCGAAATGGTTGGTCATGGCGGCCATCACGGCATCGGCGTACTGCTCGACGGCGGGAATGTCGGTGCGGTACTTGGCCGGGAAGCCGCCGCCCAGATTAATCATCTTGAGCTCGATGCCGGCCTCGTCCAGGGCGGTGAACAGCATGGCCACCTTGCCCACGGCGATGTCCCACTGCTTCAGGTCGGTCTGCTGCGACCCCACGTGGAACGACACGCCATAGGGCTCCAAGCCCAGTTCGCGCGCCTTGACCAGCAGGTCCTTGGCCATCTCGACCTCGCAGCCGAACTTGCGCGACAGCGGCCACTCGGCGCCGTCGCAGGTCATCAGGATACGGCAGAACACCTTGGAACCGGGCGCGGCCACGGCCAGCTTCTCCAGCTCGCAGATGGAGTCGAAGGCGAACAGCCGCACGCCCTTGTCGTAGGCGAAGGCGATGTCCGACTGCTTCTTGATGGTGTTGCCGAAGGAAATCTTGTCGGCGCGGGCGCCGTTGGAGAGGCACAGCTCGATCTCGCCGCGGGAGGCCACGTCGAAGGACGAGCCCAGCTCGGAGAGCATGCGCACGATCTCAGGCGCCGGATTGGCCTTGACCGCGTAATAGACCTGGGCCAGCGGCAGCCAGTGGCGCAAGGCCAGGTAGTTGTCGCGAACCACGTCGAGATCGACCACCACGCAGGGGGTGACCGGGCGAACTTCCTCAAGGAAACGAGCGATCTTCGCGGTCATCGCGAAAAGTCCTCCAAGCAGCTTGGGCAGCGCCCAAGGGAAAAAAGGCTTGGTCCTTGCGACCGAAAGGCCGGCAAGGAGCAGTCACGGTGACGGCAATTCGGGAAGCCGTCAGATCCGCCGGGAGGTACTTCGGACGTCGACCCACAGCATGGCCCAGGCCTGCCGGGGGCGGTAACCTTCTTCGGAAGAAAGATGATGGAAGTCCATCGACAGCGTGTGCCGAGCCACCACGTTCATAGCCAGTTCCTCCAAGCACCGGGGGCTTTCACCCCGCTTGCACCCAGAAGACGCCTTGGACGTCGTTGCTTAAACCGCGTATGGGCCAGAGGCACGTGCGCTGTACGTCTCGTATGAGCCGGCTATATACGCCGTTTTCGGAGGATGAAAAGAGAAAAAATGTCCCCACCGCGTGAATTTTTTTCGACCCCAAGGACATAATCATTATATTTCAATTAGTTAAAAGATTTCGACGGACCGCAAACGGGCCGTTTTCCAGGGGCGAACCCCCCTATCTATAGTGCGGACGTTCACGCCCCCCGCACCATAGGCAGGGCGCCTAGACCGCCCCCGCCGACCGGCGCGGCAGGGTGAGGGAAATCACCGCGCCGCCGCCTTCCCTCCGGTCGGCACGGATGGTCCCGCCCAGCATGTGGACGATGCGCCGGCACGGCGCCAGCCCCACGCCCATGGCGCCGTCCTCGTCATGCACCAGAAGATGGAACATACGCTCGGGATCACGGCTTTCCAGCGGCATGCCGTTGTCGGCCACCGACAGCAGCCAGCCCTGCTCGTGCTCACGGGCCGACACCGTGACATGGGCCGGCGCATCGGGCCCATGGTGGCGCAGCGCATTGCGCACCAGATCGTGGAACAGCATCTGGATATGATGGCGGTTGGCATGGACCTCCGGCAGCTCGCCCCATTCCAGCGAGGCCTCCATGGCGCGCAGCTCCGGCTCCAGCCGAACCTTGAGCTCGGCCAGGATGTCGTTGAGCGCCACCGCCTCCATGCCGCTCTCGGCTTCGCGCAGTCCCAGATAGGTGGACAGCGCCGACAGCTGGGTCTGCATACGCCGGGTGCCGGCGCGGATGAACGACACGCATTCGGCCGGGTCGCCATCGCTCCCCTCGTCGCCCTGGGTACGGCTGATCAGCAACTGCGAGAACGCCAGAACGGTGCGCAGCGGCTCCTGCAGGTGGTGGGCGGCTAATTGGGCCACATGGGTGAGATCCTGGTTGGCCATGGCCAAATTGGCCGCATGGCGGGCCAGCAATTGGCGGTCGACCTCGCGCGCGCTCAACTGGGCCGCCAGTTCCGAGCGGGTGCGCTGCAGTTCGGCCACCTGCTCCTGCAAGCGGGCGGTGGTGTCCTCGACCCGGTTCAGGGCGCGGTCCAGGGCCCGGCGGGCCAGCAGGCGCACCAGCAGCAGCAGGACCAGCGACATGGCCACACCGATGGCGGCACCGAGGACGGCCGGAGCCAGCGCGCCGCGCAGGGACACCTGCGCCCGCAGATAAGCCACCACGTGGCGGCCGTCGGTCACCTCTTCGGCCACGCTGAGGGCAGGCCAATAGGCGCCTTGAACCCCTTGCGCCAGCAGTTGGCGACCGGCCACGTCGCGCAGTTCCAGCCAGAAGATGTCCGCCGCCCCCATGGGCAGGGCCTCCTCCACCAGGCTCGGCACCCGCAGGCTCTGGAACTCCCAGGTATCCAAGTGGGAGGCAACGAAGCTGGACAGCATCCCGGCCGCCTGCTCCAGCCGAACCTGGGCCAGCGAATGGGCCTCCTTGTAGCGGCCCCACATGATCATGGCCGGCAGCACCGCGCTCCAGAACACCACCATCAGCACGATGCCCACGGTGAACAGTCGACGGATCTGCCGGATCGAACGCAGGAAGTTGTCGTGGCCTTGACCGTCCATCTAGCGGCTGGCCTGCCCGCCGGGCAAACAGCCATTGGCGCGCAGCATGGCCGCCGCCGCCGGCCCGGCGACAAAATCGAGGAAAGCGGTGGCCGCCGCCGAGGGTGACGGCCCCACCGCCAGCAACAATTGGCTGGCATAGGGATAGTGGCCGGCGGCCAGGCTGTCGATGCTGGGCGCCACGCCGTCCAGCGGCACCGGGATCAGGCGACGGCGTTCCGCCACCAGCGGCGCCAGCGCCCCCACACCGACCAGAGAGGGGGATTGCTCGGCTGCGTCCATGGCGTCCTGGTCGGTCAGCGCCAGCACCCGGCCGCGCCGCTGGCGGGCGGCCTCCACCGGCGCCTTCAGTTCGGGAAAATAGCCCAGCAACTGGATGGTGGAGCTTTCCTGCTCGGGGCGCAGCACCGGCCGCAGGTTGCTGGCCAGGGTGCCGGCGTAAAGCTCGCCCAGGGTGTCGCGGCTGAACTGGAGGTCGGTGCGCGCCGAGGCGACGAAGAAGACGAAGGGAGTGCGGCACAGCTCCTGCGCCCTTCCCCCGGGCACCTCGTCGGCGCGCAGGGGGCGTTGCAGCACCCCCACGTCCAGCTTGCCGCCTTCCAGGCCGAGAACGGCGCCCCTGGTGCCCACGCTTTCGGGCATCCACAACTCCACGTCGGGATAGCCGGTGCGGAACGCCTCGAACAGGGCGCGGGCCACCGCCAGGCCGCTGCCGGTCCCGCCCACGCGCAGCGTTTCCGCTTGGGCCACCGCATCGCCCAGGCACAGCAGGATGAGGGCGGCCATCAGCCGGCGAGAAAGCCGTCCCATCCCCACGGAGCTCCTTCCTAGAAATCACCCCATTGATGCAATGTCTCGGCCGGCAATTCAAGCGCAGCGCGCGGAATGCCCGACCGAGTAAAGTGCGGGAAAACTCCGCCAGCCCCTGTCACCTCGCCATCCCCGCGAAAGCGGGGGGCCATGCCGGGCCGAGGTCGGAGGCATGACGCCCTATGCCGTGCCAGCGGATACTAGATCAACCCGGCCAAGGGCGAACTGGGATCGGCGTAAAGCTTCTTCGGCATGCGGCCGGCCTGATAGGCCAGGCGGCCGGCCTCGATGGCCAGCTTCATGGCGCGCGCCATCTTGATGGGGTCCTTGGCCTGGGCGATGGCGGTGTTCATCAGCACGCCGTCGCAGCCCAGCTCCATGGCCACGGCGGCGTCCGAGGCGGTACCGACGCCGGCATCCACCAGCACCGGCACGGCGACGCTTTCCTTGATCAGGCGCACGTTGATGGGATTGACGATGCCCAGGCCAGAGCCGATAAGCGACCCCAGCGGCATGATGGCGACGCAACCCATCTCCTCCAGACGCTTGGCCTGGATGGGATCGTCGGAACAGTAGACCATGACCTTGAAGCCGTCCTGGATCAGCGCTTCCGCTGCCTTCAGGGTTTCGGGCATGTTGGGATACAGCGTCTTCTGGTCGCCCAGCACTTCCAGCTTGACCAGGTCCCAGCCGCCGGCCTCGCGTGCCAGGCGCAGGGTGCGCACGGCATCGTCGGCGGTGTAGCAGCCGGCGGTGTTGGGCAGGAAGGTGTATTTCTTCGGGCTGACGTAATCCACCAGCATGGGCTGGCTGGGGTCGGTCAGGTTGACCCGGCGCACGGCGACGGTGACGATCTCGGCCCCCGAGGCTTCGATGGCCCGCGCGGTTTCCTCGAAATCTTTGTACTTGCCGGTGCCCACCAGCAGGCGCGAATGGAACTTGCGGCCCGCCACCTCGAAGAAATCTTCTTCCATCAAATCGTCTCCAGATCCGCCGCCGATGAAATGCACCACTTCCAGCCGGTCGCCCTCACCCACCACGACGGCGCCGTAGGTGGATTTGGGAACGATTTCCAGATTGCGTTCGACGGCCACCTTGCGCGGGTCCACGCCCAGTTCCCGCAACAACGCCTCGACGCTCATGGGCGCGGCGAAGGCGCGCTCCTCGCCATTGATGACAACATTCATGGAAGACGAACCAGGCCGAAAGTCGTGAAACGGAAGGTGCACAGTATGGGGCTGCGGCCAAGCGGATGCAACCGGCCACCGCCGCCAGGCGGATAAGGGTAACAATATTTCGTGGGTCTCAGGTTCCCGTTGCGCTTGCCCTGGGGCCGCCGTATAAGAATGCCCCATGGCGAACCCCATCATCCTGATCGTCAACGGTCCCAACCTCAACCTGCTGGGCAAACGCCAGCCCGAGGTGTATGGCCACGAGACGCTGGCCGACATCGAAGCGGCGTGCATCGCGCACGCGGCCGCGCTGGGCCTGGAGGTGGAGTTCCGCCAGTCCAACCACGAGGGCGACCTGGTGGATTGGATCCAGGGGGCACGGGGACGGGCCGCCGGCATCATCGTCAACGCCGGCGCCTATACCCACACTTCCGTCGCCATCCTCGACGCGCTGCTGTCGGCCGAGGTGACCTGCGTCGAAGTGCATCTGTCGAACATCCACCAGCGGGAAGAATTCCGCCACCACTCCTTCGTGTCCAAGGCGGCCAAAGGGATGATCTGCGGCTTCGGAAGCCACGGCTACATCCTGGCGCTCGATGCGCTGGCGCGCCTGATCAGGGGAAGCTGAAGAGGCACATGGCCACCAAACCGATCGATTCCGAACTCGTGCGCTCGCTCGCGCACCTGCTCGATGAAACCAACCTGACCGAGATCGAATACGACACCGGTTCCATCCGCATCCGCGTCGCCCGCCAGGGCGTGCCGGTGACCGTGCAGCATGCTCCGGCGGCGGCCATCGCCGCCGCTCCGGTGGCGCAACCCGCCGCCGCCGCGGACGACGCCGCCAGCCATCCGGGCGCGGTGACCTCGCCCATGGTGGGCGTCACCTACATGGCGCCCGAGCCCGGCGCCGCCAAGTTCATCGAGGTCGGCCAGACCGTCTCGGAAGGCCAGACGCTGATGTTGATCGAGGCCATGAAGACCTTCAACCCGATCCGCGCCCCGCGCGGCGGCAAGATCACCCGGATCTTGGTCACCGACGGCCAGCCGGTCGAATTCGGCGAGCCGCTCGCCATCATCGAGTAAGGACTCGAATGTTCGAGAAGGTCCTGATCGCCAATCGCGGCGAAATCGCGCTCCGCATCCACCGCGCCTGCCGTGAGATGGGCATCCGCACGGTGGCCGTGCACTCCACCGCCGACAACGACGCCATGCACGTGCGTCTCGCCGACGAGGCGGTCTGCATCGGCCCGCCATCCGCCAAGGATTCCTACCTGAACAAGGCGGCGATCCTGTCGGCAGCCACCATCACCGGGGCGGACGCCATCCATCCCGGCTACGGCTTCCTGTCGGAGAACGCCGACTTCGCCGCCATGGTCGAGGAGCACGGCTTCGTGTTCATCGGCCCGTCGCCCGACCACATCCGGATGATGGGCGACAAGATCACCGCCAAGCAGGCCGCCAAGGGCGCCGGCATTCCCTGCGTCCCCGGCTCCGAGGGCGCGTTGGATACCGATCAGACGGCGCTCGATTGCGCCGAGGCCATCGGCTATCCGGTGCTGATCAAGGCCACCGCCGGCGGCGGCGGCAAGGGCATGAAGGTGGCGCGCACCCCCGAGGAATTGCGGGAAGCGTGGCGCCTGGCCCGCAACGAGGCCAAGGCCGCGTTCGGCAACCCCGATGTCTACATGGAAAAGTATCTCGGCCACCCGCGGCACATCGAGATGCAGGTCCTGGCCGACAATTACGGCGCCGTGGTGCATCTGGGCGAGCGCGACTGCTCGCTGCAGCGCCGCCACCAGAAGGTGCTGGAGGAAGCCCCCTCGCCGGCGCTCACCCCGGAACAGCGCGCCCAGATCGGTGAAACCACCCGTGTGGCCATCGCCAAGCTGGGCTATCGCAACGCCGGCACCATCGAGTACCTGTACGAGAACGGCCAGTTCTACTTCATCGAGATGAACACCCGCCTGCAGGTGGAGCATCCGGTGACCGAGTCCATCACCGGCATCGACTTGGTGCGCGAGCAGATCCGCATCGCCGCCGGCGCGCCGCTGGGCTACGAGCAGAAGGACATCACCTTCCAGGGCCACGCCATCGAGTGCCGCGTCAACGCCGAGGACCCGCAGACCTTCGCCCCCTCGCCCGGCCGCATCACCGGCTACCATGCCCCCGGCGGCCTGGGGGTGCGCGTGGATTCCGGCCTGTATGCCGGCTATCGCATCCCGCCCCACTACGACAGCATGATCGCCAAGCTGATCGTGTCGGGCAACACCCGCGCCGAGACGCTGATGCGCCTCAAGCGGGCGCTGGGCGAATACGTCATCGACGGGGTCAAGACCACCCTGCCGCTGCACAACCGCTTGGTGGGGGACGAGGATTTCCAGAACGGCGACTACGATATCCACTGGCTGGAAAAATTTGTCGCCCAGCACAGCTGAGGATTTCTGCGGCTTTCCGGGGGCGGTTAGCACTTTTCCCGCCCCCCGGTTAGCACTTTTCCCTTCCGGCCGTTCTGGCGGTGTTCCAGCTTCGACACCGCCGAACGCGCCAATTCCACCTGATCGACACCCTTCGTATAGAACGCCACCATCTGGTCCGACTGGCCGGTGATGGAGGCGATTTCCTTGGTGCTGCATCCCGCCATGGCATAGGCCACGGCCGAGGTCTTGCGCAGACCATGGAAGACGAAGCCGTCCAGGCCCAACCGCTTCAGTTCGTCGCCGAACGCCTGCGCCAGCGGATTGGCTTTGGCCCAGGGCTGCCCCCTGCTGTTGACCAACACCGTCACCGCCACCTTGGGCGCCTTGCTCAGCACCTCCACCAGTGGCGCCGGCAGCGGCATATAGACCTCCTTGTCGGTCTTCTTCTGGCGGACATGGAGCATGCCGTCGCGGATCTGGTTCCAGCGGATCTGGATGAGGTCGCTCTGTCGCTGCCCCAGCCACAGACCAAGCTCCATGGCCAGGACAAGGTGCGGCCTTCCCTCGATGCGGAACGTCGCCAGCGCCTCGGACGTCCATGGCTGGTGTTCGCCCAGTCTCAGCGATTTGACGTTGGCGCTCTTGAGGTCGCCCGGATTGTCCTTCAGGTTCCACCGGGGTTTTCCCCAGGCGTAAAGCGCGCGCAAGGTCCGCATCAGCGTATTGGCCTTGCCGGGCTTGTCGGCGAACAGCTCGCGGATTTTCAGTGCATGGGAAATGGAAACCTGCTGCGGCCGGATTTCCGACCCCAGAATCTGCCTCAGCACATCGAGATCACGGCGGTAGGCGTCCTGGGTCTTGGGTTTCAGGTTGTTCCTGAATTCCCCGCTCGCCAGATACTCCTCGACCAGCGCCGCGAAGGAACCGGGCCGCGCCGGTGTGCGCCCCTCCTGCTGGAAGCTCTTGTCGATGCGGTCGTATTCCTGGGCGAACTGGACGCTTCCAGGCTTGCCAGGCAACCGTCCCCAATACCGTCCGTTGCGACGGTAGTAGTAGTGGCCCGGCTTCGTCTCAACGACGTAGCGCAGCTTGAAACGCATTGATGCGCTCCATTACCGGGTCGGTGTCGCTGGTTTCGACGTCGGTCTGCTGGCGGCCGTCGAGAGCGAGGTCGAGTTGGGTGCGCGACCATCGGGCAGGCCGGGACCTCAGCAGCGCCTTCGGCAGTTCGCGACGCGCCACCGCCGCCAGGAAGTGCCGTTCCTCCATGCCGAGATACGCCGCCGCCTGCGCGGCCGTCATGGTCAGGGGCGCCTTCCGCACGGCGAGCACTTCGTCCAGCACACTCCGCAAGGCGGCGAGTGTCTGAGCCAGGGCGCGTTCATCCGACGCCGTGCGCGCGTGGGCATGGCCACCGTGCGGAAAGGACGAGTCCGCGTCGGTCGCCCACCGGACCAGCCGCACCCCTTGCACGCCCACCACTGCCGTCATGACCGCCTCCGCGATAGCAGAACACGGACATGATGCCTCATGTGAAATGTTCTGTCAACTCAGCGAGACAACAAAACATTGCATGACATTACGCGTAGGCGATGCCTCCCACCCGATGCAGCACGAGGCCATCCCGGGGCAGAACGGTTTGCAGACCGATGGGCGACAGCAGGGTGAACCCGTCCGCCGAGAGATCGAGAAGCCGATAAAGACCCTCCCCTTGCGCGGATTTCAGATAGACACGATCCCCGATGACCGGCGGATAGGATGGTGAAATGTAAAGACAATCGCCAGGGCTGGCGATCGGCTCCCACGCCTTGTTGGTCACCGGCACCAGATAGGCAGCGGGGTCGGGCCGGACCGCCAGAACCACGGGGACAGCCGAGCCTTCGGCGGGCGCGGTCGTTCCCTCGTCGCCCTCATCATGAAGCAGCTCGTCCCGCAGCATGCTCGGCGTCCGGCGCTTGGCACCATACCACAGCCAGGCGGGATCGACGCCGAGGACCTGCGCAAAGGCCGAGCGCACATCCACGCTGCGTGGCCGCGCGCCGTGCTTGACCGCGTTGTGGAATATGGCCCGCGATGCCTTGGGGCAGATCTGCTGCGCCTGTCGCGCCACGTCCGACTGGCTGAGTCCCGACTGGGTCAAGGCCTGCCCCACACGCGCGGCAACACCTTCATTGTCCTTCATGTACGGGCTCGACATGGCAACACCATTAAATTTCCGTCTTTTGCAATCTATAGAAATGTTGACACCATGTCCAGCCACCTCATCGAGGGAACCCGGAACGGTACGCCCAGAGACTTTACTTTTGCGCGAAATTATGTTCTATATATGTTCTTGCCGCCGCCAATCAGCCACCCCCTCAGCGGGCCCCGTCACGGAGAACATATCATGTCCATTATGCCCATGAACGATCCGTTCGACGCCTCCACCCCCCGGCGGCCAAGTTCCTGGTTCGGTGACGATTTCTTCAGCCTCGGCGTCGCGGTCGGCCCCGACCAGCCGAACCGGCGCGAGGACGTCATCAAGGTCGAAACCATCCTGGGCAACACCGGCCACCACGACCTGTCCCGCACCGACGGTCCGCTGGGCTATTGGGGGGGAGCGCCAGGAAAACGCGGTGAAGTCCTGGCAGGGGGAGAACGGGTTGAAGGTGGACGGCCTGCTCAAACCGGGTGGCCCCACTATCACCAGCCTGAAGAAGGCGGCAGGCGGCCTGCTGGGCGGCTTCACGCCACCGACGCCGGATGACGTTGACGAGCACCAGTCGCGGGTGAGCCAGGGCGAGCCGGGCTTGCTGAACATCCGCCTCGCCCGCCTGTCGCTGCCGCTCCCCAAACAGCCGACGGAGTTAGACAAACAGAGCCTAGCCTTCAACACCGACAGCGCCCGGGCGCTGTCGGGAAGCCGCGTCGACGGCAGTGTGCCCACCATCTACACCGATTTCGTCAAACAGGCCGGAGCCGACGCCCACCCCACAGTCCTTGACCTGATCGACCAGATCAACACTTCGTCGGGCCGCGACCGCGCCGACCGCGTTCTGCACGGCATCGTCGGCCAGTTGCCCGCCGACCAAGCCAAGGCCCTGTTGGGCGGCGATCCGCCCGCCTCGCGTCCCCTGGGGGTCAAGGTGGCGGAACTGAGCAACGACGACGGCGTGCCGTTGTTCCACAACACAACCGATGAGACGCCACAGGTTCGATTGGCCGCCGCCGATACCGACACCACGACGGACGCGGCGCCCGCCCCTGCGGACAACGGCCCCGGCGAGCAGGTTGCCTTCGCCCCCGCCATTGCCGCCGGCGCGGCCGCACTGGGCGGCGCCACCGCCGCCATCCTGGGCAAACAACTCCCCGAAGCCATGGAAAAGACCCGGAAATGGTGGGAAAACCGGGAGAACGAGCAGGCGGGACAGCAGACCACCACCGTCGATCCCGAGGCGGGCAAGCCCACGGTGCTGACCGGCCCCGATCCGTCCAAACCGCAGGCACAGCCGGGAACCCCGCCCAGTCAGCCGTCCCCGCCGATGCCGCCGGTCCCACCCAGCGTCCAGCAGAACCCGCCGGGTCCTAACGTCGAGAGCTTCCCGGCTGAACAGCCGAAGAAGCCAGAGCCGGTGGAGATAAAAAAGTGTCGCCCCCATCGATCACGATAAGGGAGGCGCACCGCATCCCGAAACTCAGAATGGATTGGATACAATCCCGAACCCGAAGGTGCGTAACGCGGTAGTCGGAACCATATTCGGAGGTGGGACGACCAATGGCGCTGACAGGAAGGCTACCAATATTCTCGGTAAAGGCAGCTATGAGACGGTCAAACAAGATCAAATCAAAATTGCCCGAGACATGGGGGTCGATCCATCCTCCGTCGAAGCAAAAAAGAACGGCTTGGAGATCAGCAGCCCTGACGGACGAGTCACTGTGATGGCCCGCCCGACCTCCGGCAAGGAACTTCCTACACTGGAGGTGCAGGTGAAAGACGAAAGCGGTAACGTGAAGTACAAAATCAAACGCCGTTACGAGCCGTGAACACCATGCGGGAAAAGCCATGCGCACTCTGACAAGCGATGAATGGGAGCGGGATTGGCGGCCGATCAAGGACGCCGTGTTCAGCCTGGAAGACGAATGGCATCCATTCCGCGACCAGTCGTGGCGCATGCTTCCCATCCCCGAATACCTTTGGGCGGACGGAAGCCCAGCCTGTTTGCGCATCGGCGGCCCACTGGCCGTCCATGAATTCGATACGTTCCTGGCCACTCTTGCGGAACTCGGTGAAGCCGAATTGTGTATTGACGGCGACTTCCTTCCCTTCCCCAAGGTGGTCTTGGGGACCCGGGGTGGCGTGGATTCGCTGCATTGGGTGGATTACACCGCCTATGTCTTCGGGCGATCGGGGACATGGGGGATGCGCGCCGAAGAAGGCAACCTCACCATCCTCGGCGGGAGCGAAGCCTTCATGGCCTGCTATCTCCGTCATGCGGGCGGCATCGAAGCCGTCCGCAAACGCTTCGAGGACTTCGACATCGGCATGGGATGGGACCCCGCGTGGCCGGGAAACGACACAGGCTTTCGGCGATGGCGGGAACACACCTATGCCATGTTCGGCTGGACGCCATTCACCTACCCCAACCAGGGCACGCCGTTTGCCCGCATCCCGGATGAGGAGGAAGTGAAGAGTCGCTGGCAACCAGCGTACCGGGCGGTTTTTGCCATACCGCCGACGTCGTCCACCCCCGACGTGGCGAAGCTCTTTCCTCCCGAGTGGCACCGCCTGGTCCTCCCCGGCCACCTGATCCGCGATGGCGGCACCGAGGCCGGAGGGAGCGACTATGTCCGCCCGGAGATGAACGCCTGGTGGGGCTTCACGGCGGCTTTGGGAGAAGCGGAAGACTGGGAAATCGGCATAACCGTGCTGAACGACGAGGGAGCCGAGGACTGGGCGGTCACCCTGGCCTGGGTCCGCGGACTGCACAGCGTGGAGCGGTTCGCGGATCGCCCCCTGGCCGCACTGGGAACCCAGGGGCGCTGGGGACTGATTTCCCTGCCCGATGGAATATCTATTTTTGCCGCCGACAAGGCGCTGTTGGACCGTGTCGTCACATGGGCTGGCGGCGCCTCTGCCCTGCGGCAGGATTTCGCGTCGGAATGAAAGAGCCTGTGGGGCTTGGGGGAAGGCCCAGGTCACCCACAGATGCCCCGTATGGGTTCATTGCCCCCTCCCGCGAGATCAGGATTTCTCCCGGTCCCGGAACCGGACCCCCGCGCCGCCGCCATTTTCCGGGATGAACTCCACACCGGCCGCCTCTAGCGCCTCCGCCATTGCGATCAGATTGTTGCGCACCGGCGTCCGGCTGCCACGCTCAAAATCTGCCACTGTCGAGCGCCCCACCCTTGCCCGATCCGCCAAGTCCCCCTGCGACCAACCAACCAATCCCCTCGCCGCGCGGCAAAGGGCTGCCGAGAAAATTTGCTCAATATCATACTTTTTGTTTGACATAACACACCATGTCATGCATATTGTTTGACAGTAGCGCGTTGTCCTTGCCGTTGGCAAGCAACGCAACACGGTCAGAGGAATCCCTCCATGCACAGCAAGTCCACGGGGCCCGCCGATGCGGCGGCCAGCTCGCATACTCGTGCGAACACCGCAAGCCCGGCCATGACGAAGCACACTTAGTCCCAACGGCTCTCGGCACGCCGTCGGGCCTTTTTCTTTGGCCGGAGCAATTCCGGCTTCGCCGGAATTGCGATGAGCCCGCGCGGCGCCTGAGCGGGGCCGGGACGGCCCAAGGCATGGCGCTTCCGTCAAAGGGCGGAAGCGCCCTAGAGCATGCCCAACAGCCGCCACCACAGGAAGTCCAGCGGCAGCAGGGCCACCACGGTGATGGCGGCGAGCAGCAGGCAGAGCAGCTGCGACGGTCCCAGCCGCTCGCCACCCAGGCCGATGGCCACCACCAGGGGCGCCGATTGGTAGGGCAGGATGGGGTTGGAGAAACCCAGCACCTGGCTGTTGAGCACCGCTTCCACCGACAGGCCCGCCGCCTCGGCCATGTGTCCGGCCAGCGGCGTCAGCACCGCCGGCACGCCGGGCAGGGTCGTCACCATGCCCACCAGCGACGACAGCAGGGACAGCCCCATGAAATTGGCGAAGGGCGCCCCCGGCTCCAGCGGCATGACCGCCAGGATGGCCTCGGCCATGCGCGCGCCCAGACCCGACCGGTCCACCACCGCCCCCAGCCCCATGATGCCGGCCACATAGAAGACGGAACCATAATTGACCTGCTGGTTGAAGGCCTTGTTGTCCACCAGCCCGATGCGGGGCAGCAGCAGCACGACCGCCACCGCCATGCTGATCCAGGCCGGGCTGATATGGTGCAGGAAATCGGTGGCCCACAGCGCCAGAGCTACCGCCAGCAGCAGCCCCAGCCACATCTCCTGGCCGCTCATGGGCCGCTCCGGCGCCTCGGCGACGGCCGGCCGACCGGGCGTGTCCGGCCACAGCCGCACGATCAGGGCCACCATGACCGCCGTCTTCAGCAAGCCGATCACGGGAAAATGCAGCAACAGGTAGCGGCCATAGGTGAACCCCACCTGCCACAGGCTTTCGGCGGCGCCCACCAGCACGAGGTTGGGCAGGTTGGCCGGCAGCACCGAGAAGGTCGGCACGTGGCAGCCGAAGGCGGCCGCCAGCACCACGCCGGTCCGCCCCTTGGAGCCGGGGGCGAAACCGAAGCGGTCGGCCAGGGACAGGGCGATGGGCATCAGCAGCACGGCGCGCCCCATGGAGGACGGCATCAGGAAGCCCAAGGTCATGCCCATCAGGGTGACGCCGCCCACTACGCCGGCATAGGAGGTGCCGAACAGCCCGGCCAGATGATGGGCGATGCGCTCGCCCAGTCCGGTGCTGCGCACCGCCAGGCCCATCACCAGACCGCCGACGATCAGCCACAGCGCCCCCGACTGGAAGCCGTTGAACACGACCGGGGCGGGCGCGATGCCTGCGATCATCGCCACGGTGAAGAAGGCCAGCGCGGTGACGTGCTCGGGCAGCGCAGCGGTCGCCCACAGGCCGATGGCGGCGACGCAGAGCGCGAAGGCCGGCGCCTCGGCCGCCGGCACCACCGGATGAACCAGCGAGGCCCCGGCCAAGGCCAGAGCCAGAAAGGCAAAGATACGCTTGTCGGTAATGCTCACTCCGGGTCCCCTTCCTGTTCACGCCATGCCCGCGCCAGGATTGGTAGCGCGGTTCCGCCCTCCTGTCGACGCAAGGCGTCATCCCCGCTGGCTGGAATTTCCGCTTCGGCGTAATACCTGATAGAAGGGTGGTGCCCGTGCCCGCCCGGACCGCCTGCGGGAGACTGGCCAGGATGCGGCCTCTAACCTCTGATCTACTGCTGCGCGCTTATGCCATGGGTATTTTTCCCATGGCGCGCTCACGCACCGACCCCAGGCTTTATTGGATCGACCCGGACCAGCGCGGCATTCTGCCCTTGGACGACTTCCATGTGCCGCGAAGCTTGCGCAAAACGCTGCGCCGGCAGATGTTTGAGCTCCGCGTGGACACCGCCTTCGAGGCGGTGATGGAAGGCTGCGCCCAATCCACCCCGGCGCGCCCCGACACCTGGATCAACGACGAAATCCTGCGCCTCTTCGTCGAGTTGCACCACCTCGGCATGGCCCATTCGGTGGAGACCTGGCGCGACGGCCGGCTGGTGGGCGGCCTGTACGGGCTGGCGCTGGGCTCGGCCTTCTTCGGCGAAAGCATGTTCAGCCGCGAGACCGATGCCTCCAAGGTGGCGCTGGTGGATCTGGTGGCGCGGCTGAAGCGGGCGGGCTACCTGCTGCTGGACACCCAGTTCGTCACCGAGCACCTGAGCCGCTTCGGAGCGACGGAAATCGCCCGCCACCACTACCTGAAGCGCCTGGGGGCGGCGGTGGACGTGCCGGCGGTGTTTCCGCGCGGACCGGTGGATTGGCAACAGGCGCTGGACGAGAACGACATCCAAGCCTAGCTGGGTGCCAGATTTTGGTGGGAGCGCCCTTCCCTATCGTCATGGCCGGGCCTGATCCGGCCATCCATGGCCCCTCGGGTCAGGCCCGAGGGTGACGATAGGAAGAAAGCGACGCAGCCTGAACCGGACAAGCTCTAGGCTCGGCCTATTTTTCGCAGTCGAGCACGCGGATGTCGTAGACCGGATGTTCCATGGCCGACAGCGCCGGGCTGGAGGCGAACATCCAGCCGCGGAACACGCTCTGCGCCGGCTGGTTCTGGCGCAACTCCCAGATGTCGAGGAAGGCGGCGCTTTCCGGGTTCTCCTCGGGCCGGCGCTTCTTGCATGACCGGGCGATGATCTCCAGCGTGCCGAAACGCACCGGACGCCCCACCGGCGCCTCGATGGTGACCACGTGGGCGGTCACCTTGTCCAGCCCCTGCAGCACCGCCACGTCCAGCGACAGTTCCGGCACCTGCTGGGCGCCGGCCAACGAGGGAAGCACCAGCGCCGCGGCGGCGGCGAGGAAAAGGCGGAAACGGCTTATCGGCATCGGAAATATCCGGAATTGGTGGGAATTTGCTTCCCGTCCTGGTTACGGGTCAGCGTCTGGACGAAATCGTAGCCGTTGGGACAAGTGGATTCCAGTGCCGCACGGCAGCTTTGCAGCCGCACCGGGTTGTCGCACTCGGCCAGGTAGACATCGCCCCCCGGCCCGGTGAAGCGGGTCACCTCGACGCAGCCGGCCAGCGCCAGGCAGCACACCACCACGATGGTTCTCACGTCACCCCTCCTCTCCCGAACTGGCGCGCCGATTGCACACGTTGCGTGATGCGACTATCGGGGAAACACACCCAAATGATCAACGCCATTAGCACCAAAACCTCGGGCACCGCCAACGCCGGCGTCGCCAGCGCCCCCCAATCCCCCCTCGGCGGCTTCGACGCCGCCCTGACCGCCGCCCAGAAGGCCGAGGAAGACCGGAAGCAATGGGCCAGCGACCTTCAGTCGATCAAGGACAAGGGGTTCAGCGCCTGGGCGCGCGACACCCAGATCGAAGCGCTGAAGGAAAAGCTGCGCCAGCAGGTGATGTCCGAGATGGGCATCGACGAGGATTCGCTTGGCAAGCTGTCTTCCACCATGCAGGAAATCCTGGAAAAGAAGATCCAGGAAGAGGTCGACAAGCGCCTGCAGGAAGAGCAGGCCAAGACCGAAGGCAAGGACAAAGACAAGGTCGCCGGCGCCCAGCAGGTAGGCAAGAATGACCAGGACGGCAAAACCGTCCCGGTAATTCCTGCCCTGTCGTGGCCGGGCGCGGCCGCGCTGTTCTGATCTACTGGGCCACCGCCGGCGCTTCGCCGGCCGGTTCCGACGCGGGCGCCGGAGGCGGCGCGGGCGGGTTGTCGGCGGTGGCCAGGAAGATCAACTCGCCCACCATCTCCTCGATGGACTTGTAGTCCTTGGTCTTGGTAATGGCGCCGCCGTCCGGAATGCGCTCTGCGCTGCGGCCGGGCTCCAACTTCAGATATTTGCCGCCCAGCAGGCCCTCGGTGGCGATGGTCGCCACCGTGTCCCTGGGCAGGCGGATGTCGGGCATGATGGTCAACCGGACTACCGCGTTGAAGGTGTTGGGATCCAGCGCGTTGCCGGCCACGGTCCCTACCTTGATGCCGTTGATGCGCACGTCGGACCCGGCCTCCAGGCCGCCGACGCTGGTGAACTGGGCGCTGATCTCGTAGCCCTGGACCTGCTTCAGGTCGGCGTGGTTGTAGGCGAAGACCAGGAAGAACCCGGCCACCGCCAGCACCACCGCGCCCATGATCGTTTCGATGAGATTGCGTCCCATGTCTCCCCCGCGGGCTACCGCTCAGTTGGTGATGGTCGGCACCGGCTTGCCGGCGTAGCCGCGCTTGGCCTTGGCCTGCTGGATGATCATGTCGACCAGTTCCTCCAGCACCATGGCGTCCTGGGTATAGGCGATTTCCTGGCCGGGCTTCAGCACGGCGTCGTCGCCGCCCGGCTTCAACTCGACGAATTTGGCGCCCAGCAGGCCGTCGGTATGGATGGCGGCGGCGGTGTCGGCGGAGAGCATCAGATTGGAGGCGACCCGCAGGGTGACCACGGCGCGGAAATCCGGCGCCAGATGCTGTTCCACCACCTTGCCCACCGACACGCCCGACAGGCGCACATCGCTGCCGACGCCGATGCCGTCGGCGCGGTTGAAGCGGGCGCTCAGCAGATAGCCGTTGGCGCCCTCCTGGCGGTTGGGACCGTCCTCCTTGGCATAGATCAGCCCGAACAGGATGACGGCCACCAGGACGACGATGGCGCCGGTGATGGTGTCTCGATGTCCGCCCTTGGTGGCCATGCCGGTCCTTCTCCCTGCCGGCAGCCGCGACGGCCGCCGCGCGAAACCGCGCCCCTTACGGGTGCCACGCCTCGTAATCGCCGGTGGCGCGCTCACGCTTGCCGCCCATCAGGTCGTGGCCCGGCGGCAGATAGGCACCGCTGGTGCCGGTGGGATTGGCCGCATGCGGCTTCTGCCAGGGCTGGCGCGGCATGTCGGTAAGCGGCTTCTCGGTGGTGTAGTGCAGCCAGGCGTGCCACTCGGACGGCACCGCCGAGCCCTCGGCCTGGCCGTTATAGACCACCCAGCGCTTGGCGCGCTGGCCCTTGGGAGCGCTGCGCTCGACGTAATAGCGGTTGCCGTTGGTGTCGGTTCCCACCAGGCGGCCCTTGGCCCAGGTGAACAACAGGGTGCCGAAGCTGGTCATCTCGTCCCCGATCTCTGCGTTGAAGAGTGGCGATTGCAGGGGCGGACTATGGCAAAAGCCGGGCGATGCGTCCAGAGGCAGGCGCAAGGGTCCGCCGCATATCCATAAAAGACCTGATTTTTTGCATCTATATAGTGTGTCCCATTTACAAAATAGGGGCAAAATCTTGTTGAACCCGTCACAAGCCTGACATACCCTGCGTGTCGCTTGGGGGCGAGCCACAACATGTTGTGAGCAGCGCGGTTTAAGGGGGGAACGGGGATTCCCTTGGACGCGCACTTCGTCACCGGCAAGCGCCCACGGCACAGACCGACACGAAGAGGGGTTACAATGCGCGTCCAGCGTCACTTCACCAAGGCAGGGAACTCCGCCTATAGCGGCCTCGAATTCCGCACGGCGTCGAGCGAGATCCGCAATCCCGACGGCTCGGTGGTATTCTCCGCCACCGACATCGAGGTCCCCGCCGACTGGTCGCAGGTGGCGTGCGACGTGCTGGCCCAGAAGTACTTCCGCAAGGCCGGCGTTCCCGCCCGGCTGAAGCGCGTGGTCGAAAAGGGCGTGCCCGAGTGGCTGCAGCGCCACGAGCCCGATTCCCAGGCCCTGGCGGCGCTGCCCGAGAACGAGCGCATCGTCGGCGAAAAGAGCGCCAAGCAGGTGTTCGACCGCCTGGCCGGCACCTGGACCTACTGGGGCTGGAAGGGCGGCTATTTCGCTTCGGAAGAGGATGCGCGCACCTTCCGCGACGAGATGGCCTACTCGCTGGCCGCCCAGATGGGCGCCCCCAACTCGCCGCAATGGTTCAACACCGGCCTGCACTGGGCTTACGGCATCGACGGCCCCGGCCAGGGCCATGCCTATGTGGACTTCAAGACCGGCAAGCTGGTGAAGTCCAAGTCCGCCTACGAGCATCCCCAACCCCACGCCTGCTTCATCCAGTCCATCGAGGACGACTTGGTCAATGAAGGCGGCATCATGGACCTGTGGGTGCGCGAGGCCCGCCTGTTCAAGTACGGCTCGGGCACCGGCACCAACTTCTCGCGCCTGCGCGGCGTCGGCGAGAGGCTGTCGGGCGGCGGCAAGTCGTCCGGCCTGATGAGCTTCCTGAAGATCGGCGACCGCGCCGCCGGCGCCATCAAGTCGGGCGGCACCACCCGGCGTGCCGCCAAGATGGTGGTGGTGGACGTGGACCACCCCGACATCGAGGAATTCATCAACTGGAAGGTCAAGGAGGAGCAGAAGGTCGCCGCCCTGGTGGCCGGCTCCAAGCTGGCCCAGAAGAACCTGGGCGGGGTGATGGCCGCCTGCAACGCCTGGGACGGCGCCGCCGACAGCGAGGCCCGCTTCGATCCCAAGCAGAACAAGCTCCTGAAGAAGGCCATCCTGGCCGCCCGCGCGGCCATGATCCCCGAGAACTACATCCAGCGCGTGATCCAATTCGCCCGCCAGGGCTATACCGAGATCGAGTTCCCGGTGTTCGACACCGACTGGGATTCCGAGGCCTATCTGACCGTTTCCGGCCAGAACTCCAACAACACCGTGCGCGTCACCGACGACTTCCTGAACGCGGTGATCGAGGACAAGGACTGGGTGCTTGCCCACCGCACCTCGGGCAAGGTCAAGAAGGTGCTGAAGGCGCGCGAGCTGTGGGAGCAGATCGGCGAGGCCGCCTGGGCCTGCGCCGACCCGGGCATCCAGTTCGACACCACCATCAACGACTGGCACACCTGCCCGGAATCGGGGCGCATCAACGCCTCGAATCCGTGCTCGGAATACATGTTCCTGGACGACACCGCTTGCAACCTGGCGTCCCTGAACCTGCTGTGCTTCCGCAACAAGGACGGCAGCTTCGACATCGAGGGCTTCCGCCACGCCTGCCGCCTGTGGACCATGGTACTGGAGATCTCGGTGCTGATGGCCCAGTTCCCCAGCGAGAAGATCGCCCAGTTGTCCTACGACTTCCGCACCCTCGGCCTGGGCTACGCCAATGTGGGCGGCCTGCTGATGGCGTCGGGCATTCCCTATGATTCGGACGAGGGCCGCGCGCTGATCGGCGCCATCACCGCCCTGATGACCGGCAGAATCCTACGTCACCTCGGCCGAGATGGCCGCCGAGTTGGGTGCCTTCCCCGGCTACGCCGCCAACAAGGACGGCATGCTGCGGGTCATCCGCAACCATCGCCGCGCCGCCTACGGCCTGACCTCGGGCTATGAGGGCCTGGACATCAACCCGGTGCCGCTGGACGCCGATAATTGCCCCGACGCCGCCCTGGTGGCCGCCGCCCGGCTGGCCTGGGACAACGCGCTGGCCGGCGGCGAGAAGCACGGTTTCCGCAACGCCCAGGCCACCGTGGTGGCCCCCACCGGCACCATCGGCCTGGTGATGGACTGCGACACCACCGGCATCGAGCCCGACTTCGCCCTGGTGAAGTTCAAGAAGCTGGCCGGCGGCGGTTATTTCAAGATCATCAACCGCATGGTCCCCGAGGCCCTGCGCACCCTGGGCTATACCGAGTCCGACATCGCCGAGATCATCCGCTACGCGGTCGGCCACGCCACCCTGCGCGAGGCGCCGGGCGTCAACCACGAGCGCCTGAAGGCCAAGGGCTTCGATGACGCCGCCCTGGAGCGGCTGGAGCAAAGCCTGGAAGCGGCCTTCGACATCAAGTTCGTCTTCAACAAGTACGCGCTGGGCGAGGATTTCTGCACCGGCACCCTGGGCATCGCCCGCGACAGGCTGGACGACCTGTCCTTCGACATGCTGGCGCACCTGGGCTTCACCCGGACCGAGATCGACGCCGCCAACACCTATTGCTGCGGCGCCATGACCCTGGAAGGCGCGCCCTTCCTCAGGCCCCAGCACCTGCCGGTGTTCGACTGCGCCAATCCGTGCGGCAAGATCGGCAAGCGCTTCCTGTCGGTGGACAGCCACATCCGCATGATGGCGGCGGCCCAGCCGTTCATCTCGGGCGCCATCTCCAAGACCATCAACATGCCCAACTCGGCCTCGGTCGAGGATTGCAAGAACGCCTACATGCTGTCCTGGCGCCTGGGCTTGAAGGCCAATGCGCTCTATCGCGACGGCTCCAAGCTGTCCCAGCCGCTCCAGGCCGCCCTGCTGGACGATGCCGGCGCGCTGGAGGAGGACGTGGCCGAGGCGCCGCTGGCGGCACGGGCCGAGATCGTGGCCGAGCGCATCGTCGAGCGGGTCATCGCCGCCGCGCGGCGCAAGCTGCCCGACCGCCGCAAGGGCTACACCCAGAAGGCCATGGTCGGCGGCCACAAGGTGTACCTGCGCACCGGCGAATACGAGGACGGCAAGCTGGGCGAGATCTTCATCGACATGCACAAGGAAGGCGCCGCCTTCCGCGCCATGATGAACAATTTCGCCATCGCCGTGTCCATCGGCCTGCAGTACGGCGTGCCGCTGGAGGAATTCGTCGAGGCGTTCACCTTCACCCGCTTCGAACCCTCGGGCATGGTGGAAGGCAACGACACCATCAAGATGGCCACCTCCATCCTGGACTACATCTTCCGCGAACTGGCCATCTCGTACCTGTCGCGCAACGACCTGGCCCACGTGGAGCCCGCCGACCTGACCCCCGACACCGTGGGCCGCGGCACCAATGCGGAAGGCCCCGGCGTCGCCGCCCTGGGCGCGGTGGTGCAGCGCGTGGCCTCCAAGGGCTACGTCCGCTCCAAGTTCCTGGTGGTCAAGGGCGGCGGCGCCACCGCCGCCTCGGCCTCGCTGTCGGCCGATCTCAGCACCACCACCAGCGGGCAGATCTCCCAGCCGGTGATGGCGCTGGAGGTGGACACCGAAACCGCCATCCAGGAGTTCGACGCCCGCGCCGAGCAAATCCGCCACGCCCGCATGAAGGGCTACGAGGGCGACGCCTGCCCCGAATGCGGCAACTTCACCCTGGTGCGCAACGGCACCTGCCTGAAGTGCGACACCTGCGGCGGCACCACCGGCTGCTCGTGATCGCCTGAGGCGAGTGTAATATGCCGCGCACCATAGTTTGGCCAGTGCGCGGCATAACAGGCTCTATGGGGTGAAAGAAAGGGTCCCTGGGGCAGGTCACATAAATCGTGACACGTCAATAACCCAGCCCAGAATGGGTCGACAACGTGATCAGCATTTCGGCAGAAGTGCCTCATGGCGAGCTCTGGCTTCAGCGCTTCCCCGGGGTTTCCTGCCCTCACTCCAGTTAAAAAAGCCCCTCAGGTCGTTATGGCCTGAGGGGCTTCCTAATTACGGGCTCAGTGCTGCCAGTTGGCGGCGATGATGGTGTCCAACTGCTGATGCTGCTGTTCGGTCAGCTGGGTCTGGCCGATGGGTGGCGGGGTCATGGCCGCCATCGCCGAGACTAGGTTTTCCACCTGCCCGGCCAACAACCTGCTGCCGTCGGCCAGATGGACCTCGGACACCTGATTGGCGGTGCCCTGGTACCAGCCCAGCAGGGACACGCTGGCATTCTCGCCGATGATGGAGACCTTGAGGTCGTTACCGACCCGCTGGAACCACACCTGATCGGCGACCACCCCATTATCGAAAGCGACCAAGTCGCCATCGGCCCCCCTGCCCCGGTTGTCCACCGTATCGCTGCCGGACGGACGGGACACCGCATAGGTGTCAGTCCCCGCCCCTCCGATAAGGGTATCGTTGCCGGCGCCGCCGATCAGGGTATCGGCACCGTCGTTGCCATTCAGGGTGTCGTTGCCGCCGTTGCCAGCGAGGACGTCGCCGGACTCGCTGCCGCTCAGGGTGTCCGTCCCCTCGCTCCCCACGAAGCTCAGGCTGCCGGTCAGATCCCAGGTGGTACCGTCGGCGAACCGCAACAGCGGAATCCGGTAGCTGCTGCCGAGGAAATGGTTCTTCAGGCGGACGGCATCGACGCCCTCGGCCACCACCACCAGCAGGTCGTAACCGTCCCGCCGCAGCCGCACCTCGGCCGGCGAGATGCCTTCGCCCAACTGCACCACGTCGCCGCTGCCGGCCCAGCTCTCGCTGACCGTGTCGAGCCCGTCGCCTCGGTTGAACACATAGGTGTCGGCATCAAAACCGCCAGCAAGCCAGTCGTTGCCGGCGCCGCCGATCAGGGTGTCGTTGCCGTCGTTGCCATTCAGGGTGTCGTTGCCGCCGTTGCCGGCGAGGACGTCGCCGGACTCGCTGCCGCTCAGGGTGTCCGTCCCCTCGCTCCCCACGAAGCTCAGGCTGCCGGTCAGATCCCAGGTGGTACCGTCGGCGAACCGCAACAGCGGAATCCGGTAGCTGCTGCCGAGGAAATGGTTCTTCAGGCGGACGACATCGACGCCCTCGGCCACCACCACCAGCAGGTCGTAGCCGTCCCGCCGCAGCCGCACCTCGGAGGGCAGGATGCCCTCGCCCAACTGCACTACGTCGCCGCTGCCGGCCCAGCTCTCGCTGACCGTATCAAGCCCATCGCCTCGGTTGAACACGTAGGTGTCGGCATCAAAACCGCCAGTAAGATAGTCGTTGCCGCCGCCGCCGATCAGGGTGTCGTTGCCGTCGTTGCCATTCAGGGTGTCGTTGCCGCCGTTGCCCGCAAGGGTGTCGCCAAAATCGCTGCCACTCAGGGTGTCCGTCCCCTCGCTCCCCACGAAGCTCAGGCCCCCAGTCAGATCCCAGGTGGTGCCGTCGGCGAACCGCAACAGTGGAATCCGGTAGCTGCTGCCGAGGAAGTGGTTCTTCAGGCGGACGACATCGACGCCCTCGGCCACCACCACCAGCAGGTCGTAGCCGTCCCGCCGCAGCCGCACCTCGGAGGGCAGGATGCCCTCGCCCAACTGCACTACGTCGCCGCTGCCGGCCCAGTTCTCGCTGACCGTGTCGAGCCCGTCGCCCCGGTTGAACACGTAGGTGTCGGCACCAAAGCCGCCGTCAAGCCAGTCCTTGCCGGCACCACCGATCAGGGTGTCGTTGCCATCGTTGCCGTAGAGGGTGTCGTTGCCGCTCCAACCGTCGAGGAAGTCGGCTTCCTCGGTGCCGGTCAGGGTGTCGTTTCCGGCATAAGGCATGGTTGCTGCCAGGGTCGGCGCGTAGGCGGAGAGAATATCGCGAAAAGCGGCGAAGCTATCCTGCCTATACCCTTCGTTGCCTACAAACACACGGACGAATTCGTTCAGTTCATCGGCAAGTCCGATTTCGTCCGTTCGACCGGCATAGGAGAGGGCCAGGATTACCAGGCCCGTGTCATATCCCAATGTTTTCAGCAAGTTATATTCGCCAGCCAGATGGGATTGCGCCATCAGTGCGGCGTAAACCGTTTCCTTGGCCCAGGCGTAGATGCGTTCGATCTCCGCACCGGCGTTCCATCGCGGGTTGGGGCCGACGTCTTCCTGAACAAATTCGGTGCCCCAGATTTTTTCCATGACCGTCAGATGGCGAGCATCGACGTATTCACCGCGGCTGCCGACTGCCACGCCATCCGCGCCGGCCCAACGTATCATGATCTGTTCAATGAGCGTGTTGCGACCGACTACGGTTGTTTCGGCCACAAACTGCCGCATCAGATTGGCCAGGGTGTTATCGCGGGCCATGGCCTGGCGTAGGCTGTATAACGTGCCAATGCCATCCATATCGGGCAGGGCGGCGATGTCATCCGACATGGTTACCGTCTCACGTGCCACCGTATCGACCATGTCCGTGTTGAACCAGACGTCCTCGACCGCAGCGCTGGTGCCGTCACTGCGAGTAAAGGTACCCACCTGGCTGTGGGCATTGCCGTTGGCGTCGACGACGCTGGAGTTGGTGTAGCCTACCCCAATCGAAGTCACGCCAGCTTCTGCCAGACTCCGCAATTCGCCAGTATCGCTCACCCCATCCTGGTCCAAATCTCGCCAAACCTGGAGTGATGAGAATGCAGCATCATTGGCGTCGATCTTGCCGTCATGGTTGTCATCAAGGGCCTTGAGGGCGAGAAAGCCGTTGGCAGCTTTGGTGCCGTCCGGCAGGACGGTGTTGTCGCCGAACAATTCTGCACCGCTGTCGATCTGGCCGTTGCCGTTGAGGTCCCGCACCAACAAGCCGTCGTCCGGCGCCGCCCATCCTGTGCGCTCGGAAAAGCCGTCGTTGTCTAAGTCGAAATGTGTCGGCAGAGCGCGTGTCTCTACTCCGTCACCGTCAAGATCAAGAACCAGCGGAGAGACAGTCTTCCTTGGCGGGGTGGGGGGCGTGGGCCATTTGGTTGGATTCCCACCGTTATCGCCGCCGTTATCGCCGCCGTTATCTCCGGTATCCCCGGTGTCTCCGGTATCCCCGGTGCCTCCGGTGTCTCCGGTATCCCCGGTATCCCCGGTATCCCCGGTATCCCCGGTATCCCCGGTATCCCCGGTATCCCCGGTATCCCCATTCACTAACTTATCGAGAACATCTGCCGTAACACCAAGGTCTTTTAGAATTCGCTTCCACTCTTCATTTAGCGGATCTTCAACATATTTTTTTGTGTAGTATTTTATTTCTTCTTCAAGAATTTTACTGGTGAGTGTTGTTAGGAGCTTTCCTTCTGGAAGGACTGCGCCAAGCAATTTAGAAATATAGTCTCCCAAAGAGGGGGGGGGGGAAGGCTGGTTGACTTCATTGTTAAGCCCATCGGCAAATTCCTTCAATTTTTCCGGCGAAACGCCCCAGCTTTTCAGCAGTGCCTCAGTTTCCGGATGCAAACCCGACGATGTGGTACTTTCCGTCATATCCCCCTCCGTTATGATCTAATTTGCCCGAATGCCTGAAGTCGCACCCTATCTGAAAACAGCAAGTACAAAATTATTGACACGCACACAGGAACATTGATGCATGCATGCCTAATGACTCCGACGTTATCAATCAAAATAAAAGAATAAATTGATGCCAGCGCGCACGTAAATGTGGTGATTACCACAACAATTCTTGATGGCATTATTAGAATAAATGCAACAAGAATGTTCTTTGTAATGTCTATTATTACATATGCATAATACATATGCGACCATGACAAATGTTCATCAAGCGCGATTGATGTGTAGATCGCTGCAAGTAAAATGAAAATTATAGACAGCAGTACGTTAAGTCTGCTTGGGGTGAGTCTAACGATGTGACCGTTGTGTTTTTGCCATCGCCTGATGGACGGTGACTGCGATGTTCCCTCAAGTGTCGCTCGCATAAGCTTATTGAAGAAAAACAAGCTGGCAGACAGTGGGGGTTCGATAAAAACACATGCTAATAATACAATTTTTCTAATAGGAAGATCTGGGTAAACGCCGTAAATGGCGGAAACCAAACCGCCATGTATAACCCATCTAAAAACAGAAATTGCGCTTAATCTATCGCATGATTTTGTGAATAAAACAAAAAATGCAGTCAATGTATACGATGAAAAAAATATTGTTGTTACGATATTGTCGGCATAGTTATCGCTACCCATTATGTATGCATAGATGAGAGCAATGGAGAAAAAAATAAACGCAGTAGCATTGCGATGCAGAGTATCTGATCTGCGTGAAATGCAGCCGCCTTCATGCTCCCATTTTTTTGGATTTATCAGTGTGTCAATCATGGCTTGTGTGTTCTCGTAGTATTTTTAACAAATGTTGTGCTGAGCATATGGGAATAACGCCTCTGTCTGATTTTTGATGGCGGCATAATCCATTCGCCTATCCGGCATGGAAAGCTCATCTAACAGCAAATAGCACCGTTTACTTCGGCGGTGAATATGTCTTATGTTTACCAATGGTAGTTTTGTGTTGGAAATACACCTACCATCAATTTGTTTCAATTAGATGTGCGGTTGACGCATGAAAACAAAAGATATTCAAAGATGACGAGCGGTAGCGCTGCATCTATTGACCCCGGCCTCGCGTGCCTGTCCCTGCTCGCCAAATACTTTGAAAAGCCGGGCGATTACGACCAGCTACGCCACCGCCACGGCGCGCCGGGCGAGGCGGCCGACGACGTCGCGCTGGTGCGCTATGCCAAGGAGATCGGCTTCAAGGCCTCGGCCATCGATTCCGAATGGGACCGCCTCGCCCGCACGCCGCTGCCCTGCCTGGCCCGGCACAGGGACGGTGGCTGGTTCATCCTGGCCAAGGTGGCGGAAGACAAGATCCTGATCCAGGACCCGCGCGTCGGCCGGCCGGAGCAGTTGTCGCGCGAGGAGTTCGAATCCCGCTGGGACGGCCGCCTGATCCTGCTGGCGACGCGGGCGCAATTAGCAGCCATGGGGGCCAGGTTCGACCTCACCTGGTTCATCCCGGCGGTCGTCAAGTACCGCCGCCTCTTCGGCGAGGTGCTGGTCGCCAGCTTCTTCCTGCAGCTGTTCGGGCTGGTCAGCCCGCTGTTCTTCCAGGTGGTCACCGACAAGGTGCTGGTGCACCGGGCGTTGACCTCGCTGGACGTGCTGGTCTTCGCCCTGATCGCCGTCTCGCTCTTCGAGGTGATCCTTGGATACCTGCGCACCTACATCTTCAGCCACACCACCAACCGGGTCGACGTGGAACTGGGGGCGCGGCTGTTTAGGCACCTGCTGCAGCTGCCCATCGCCTATCACGGCGCGCGGCGGGTAGGCGAGACGGTGGCCCGCGTGCGCGAGCTGGAGAACATCCGCTCGTTCCTCACCGGCTCGGCCCTGACGCTGGTGATGGACCTGCTGTTCACCGTGGTGTTCTTCGCGGTGATGTTCTGGTACGCGCCAATACTCGCGTGGATCGTCATCGGCTCGCTGCCCTTCTACGTGGCGCTGTCGGTGGCGGCGACGCCGGTGCTCAAGCACCTGACCGAGGAGAAGTTCAAGCGCGGCGCCGAGAACCAGGCCCTGCTGGTGGAGGCCTGCAACGGCGTCGAGACGGTCAAGGCCCTGGCCGTGGAACCCCAGATGCAGCGCAAGTGGGAAGAGCAACTGGCGGCCTATGTGCAGACCGCCTTCAAGGCCACTCATTTCGGCGCGCTGGCCAGCCAGGGCGTGCAGACCATCCAGAAGGTCACCACCGCGCTGACCCTGTGGTTCGGCGCCAGCCTGGTGATGGAGGGCGAGCTGACCATCGGCGGGCTGGTGGCCTTCAACATGCTGGCCGGCCGCGTCGCCCAGCCCATCCTGCGGCTGGCCCAGCTGTGGCAGGACTTCCAGCAGGTGCGCATCTCGGTGGACCGCCTCGGCGACATCCTCAACACCAAACCGGAGCCGGCGGCGGAATCCCGCGCCGCCCTGCCCCCCGTCCAGGGTGCGGTGGAGTTCAAGGAGGTACAGTTCCGCTACCGCCCCGACCGCCCGCCGGTGCTGAAGGGCATTTCGCTCAAGGTGCCCACCGGCCAGGTGGTGGGCATCGTCGGCCCGTCGGGCTCGGGCAAGAGCACGCTCACCAAGCTGGTGCAGCGCCTCTACATCCCCGAATCCGGCCGGGTGCTGATCGACAACCTGGACATCGCCACCGCCGACCCCGCCTGGCTGCGCCGCCAGATCGGCGTCGTGCTGCAGGAGAACTGGCTGTTCAACCGCTCGGTCAAGGACAACATCGCCCTGGCCGATCCCTCCATCCCGCTGGACAAGGTGGTGCAGGCGGCGCAGATCGCCGGCGCGCACGAATTCGTCTCGGAACTGCCCGAGGGCTACGACACCATCCTGGGCGAGCGCGGCGGCAGCCTGTCGGGCGGCCAGCGCCAGCGCATCGCCATCGCCCGCGCCCTGGTCACCGACCCCAAGATCCTGATCTTCGACGAAGCCACGTCGGCGCTGGACTACGAATCGGAAAAGGCCATCCAGACCAACATGCGCCGCATCTGCCAAGCCCGCACCGTGTTCATCATCGCCCACAGGCTCTCCACCGTGGCCGAGGCGCACCGCATCATCGTCGTCGACAAGGGCGAGATCGCCGAGGACGGCAGCCACGCCGAACTGCTGCGGAATGGCGGCCGCTACGCCAAGCTGTGGGAGGCCCAGATCGGCCCGTTGCCGCCCACGGTGTCGCAGCCGCCGAAGCCGGCGCCCATGGCCGGCCAGGTGACCCGCGGCCCCGACGGCGAGATCATCGTGCGCCGGCCGGTGCCCCTGCGCATGGGAGAGGGGTGAGATGACACGGATGGACACGGATGAACGCGGAGGGGTCGAAGCCGCGGCCCGCGCTGGCGCGCCCACGGAACCAATCCGTGTCCGTCCGTGCCCATCCGTGTCAAATGTCCTGAGCCGGGGCCGCGACCTTGCCGATTCCGCCCTGGTCCGCTTGGGCGCCCTCAAGGAGGGCGTCGCCCACCACCTCGACATCTGGCGCGAGGCGGTGGCGGCCGACCGCCTGCGCCCCAAGCTGGACCCCATGGGCAGGGCCGAGCTGGCCTTCCTGCCCGCCGCCCTGGAGGTGTCGGAGACGCCGGCCTCGCCGCTGGCGCGGGCCACCGCGCTGACCATCGCCGCCTTCGTGGTGCTGACCCTCGCCTGGGCCTCCATCGGCGACCTCGACATCGTCGCCACCGCGCCGGGCAAGGTGGTGCCCAGCGAGCGGGTCAAGCAGATCCAGCCCTTGGAGACCTCCATCGTGCGCGCCGTCAACGTGACCGAGGGCCAGGAGGTCAAGGCCGGCGACATCCTGGTGGAGCTGGAGGTCACCGGCGGCGCCGCCGACGTGGCCCGCCTGCGGGCCGAACTGGCCAACGCCCGGCTGGATTCGGCCCGGCTGACCGCGCTGCTGCAGCCCGACCCGGCCAAGGCCTTCGCCGCCCCGGCCGACGTGCCGGCCGCGCTGATCGACGTGCAAAAGGCGCTGCTGGCCAGCCAGCTCAAGGAGCATCAGGCCAAGGTGGCGGCGCTGGAGGCCGACCTCGCCAAGAAGCAGGCGGAACTCAAGACCACCGAGACCGACGTGGCCCGCCTGGAAGACGTGGCGGTGAAGATCAAGGACGAGACCGAGCGCCGCCAGGAACTGGCCGGCAAGGGCTTCGGCTCGCAGATCGACCGGGCGCGGTCGGAGAAGGAGCTGGCCGACAACCAGGGCCAGCGAGCCGTGCAGAAGGCCAAGCTGGTGGAAACCCGCGCCGCCATCGAGTCGACCCGCGGCCAGCTCAACCAGGCGCGCGAGGAATTCCGCCGCGACCTCACCGCCAAGCTGGCCGAAGCCGAGACCAAGGCCGCCACCACCGAACAGGAACTGGCCAAGGCCGCCGACCGCCAGCGGGTGCAGAACCTGAAAGCGCCGGTGGACGGCGTGGTGCAGCAGATCGAGGTGCACACCCTGGGCGGCGTCGTCACCCCAGCCCAGAAGCTCATGGTGGTGGTGCCCAAGGGCGCCGTGATGGAGGTGGAAGCCAAGCTGCCCAACAAGGACATCGGCTTCGTCGAGGCCGGCCAGGAGGCCGAGATCAAGGTGGATTCCTTCCCCTTCACCAAATACGGCACCCTGGCCGCCAAGGTGGAACTGGTCTCCCTCGATGCGGTCAAGGACGAGGAAAGCCAGACCAAGGAGTACTATTTCCCCATCCGCGTCTCGATGGCAGACCCATTCATCCGCCTGGAAAACGGCAAGCGCGTGCCGCTTTCTCCCGGCATGACCGTCACCGCCGAGGTCAAGACCGGGACACGGAAGCCGATCGAATACGTCCTGGCGCCGCTCAAGAAGTATGGCGCCGAGAGCGCGAGGGAGAGGTAGGGGGCGACCGACCCTGTCCCGTAGCGCGCATTGCCGTCCCCATAAACGCCAAGCCCCATGACCAGCGGGGTCGAACGGCTTCTGGATAACGCCGGAAAGTTGCCGCCCCGGCACCATCTCAAATTGCGGCAACGGGGGCCGACCGGCCAACGCAAAGCGCGGTTATGCGGCGGACCATTTCCACCAGCCTTGGCCCCAAATCCGCCTCCAAACGTTGACGCGGCAGCAGGTAGGCGGGACCTCCACAACTGAAGGCCAGGGGCGGGATATCCGTCTCGGGAACATGGAAAGGGACCGCCACGGCATGGACATCCGGCCGCCAGCCTCCCAGGACGGAACAGAATCCCTGCCGCCGCACCTCATCCACGGATTGCTGGATACTCGGCCCGACCGCCGGCCATTGCTCCTCCCCGACTTTCGTCCTGATCTGCGCGAACAAGGCCGCCCGGTCGGTTGCGGAAAGGCCGGCCAACAGGGCCCGCCCCATGCTGGAACGGGCCAGGGAAATCCGCGACCCCACCTTCATTTGCACGGTGATGAACCCGGCATTCTGCGTGCACGCCAGATAGACCATGCTGAGGTTGTCCTGCTGGCCCAGCGCCACCATGATGCCCTCGCCCGCGTAGGCGGCCAACTCGTCCATGAACGGCTGCAGCGCCCCGACCAGCCCTTGACCGGCCAGGCACTCGTACCCCAGGCCGAGGACACCCAGCCCCAGGCGATATGTTCCCTCCGCCTCGCCCCCGTCCATATAGCCCTGATTGACCAGCGTATGGACCAGACGGGAAACCACGGGCTTGGTCAAGCCGGTCCGGCGCACCAATTCGCGTTCATCCAGAGCATCGCCCGACGATACCAGGCAATGCAGAACTTCCAGGCCACGGTGCAAAGCGACGGCGAACTGGCGGTCGCCGGCCAAGCTGTCCTCTCCGACCTGCAAGCCTCCCGATTTGTGATTGACCCGCTTCTTCAAGTCAGCCTGCCGTGTGTGTGTATGGAGCCGCCCCAACCCTGTCACGGATCGGCAGGCCTGCCAAGGCGTGACGGTCCACCCGGGCGGACGCCGTGGCCTGCGGTGTTGACCCTGGATTTTCGGCGCGTTACCGTCCGCTCCACTTGGCGCGGCGCGGAAAAAACAATGGGCAGGAAGGCGAAGGATCTGGAAGGCGACGAAACGGCCCCGGACCAGGCCGAAGACGCCCAAATGGTGGCGTCGCTGCAACGCGGATTGGAAGTGCTGCGCTGCTTTCGGCCGCACGACGCGGCGTTGGGCAACCACGACATCGCCCACCGGACCGGATTGCCCAATTCGACCGTGTCCCGGCTGACCTACACCCTCAGCCTGCTGGGATACCTGCACTATCTCGAGGATATGGGCAAATACCGGCTCGGTCTGCCCGTCTTCGGACTGGGCCACGCCAGCCTTGCCCGCTTCCGGGCGCGCGACCTGGCAAGGCCGCTGATGGTGGAATTGGCCCGCTCGGCCGGAGGAAATGCCGTCATCGGCTTGGCCGGGCGCCATGACCTGAGCATGGTCTACCTGAACTGTGCCCGCGGTGACGGACCGGTTTCCGTGCAGATCGACGTGGGATTTCATCTGTCACTGTCCCAATCGGCCGTGGGGCGGGCCTATCTCGCCGGCCTGCCCGCATCGGAACGTGCCGGCCTGATAGAACGCATCCAGCAGGCAACCGATGCGCGCACCTGGCCGAAAATCGAGGACGGCATCCTGCGCGCGGTCGAGGAGGTCAAAGTCCAGGGCTTTTGCTTGAATGTGGGGGAATGGACGGCGGATGTCTCTTCGGTCGGCGTGCCCTTGCCTCCGGCGGCGGGCAGCGCGGACCCGCCCCTGGCCGTCAGTTGCGATGGACCGACGTTCCGGCTGTCGCGCCAATTCCTGATGGACGAGATCGGCCCACGCCTGGTGAAGCTGGCGCGCACCGTTCACGATGCCGTTGCGGACGAGGGGAAGTAGCGGAGGACGGTTCGCACCGGACCGGAACCCGACGGAACCGTCCCCCTTAAACGATCAGAAGCGATACAGCACTCCGACCTGGACGCGGTCCATGGAGCCCTGGTTCCCATATCCCAAGGCCTTGTTGGCCGCCGTCTGCCCGGAAAGTTCGGCTTCGCCGTGAATGTACTCGATGCCCACATCCGCCCGGGGAATGGGGCTCCAGATCAGATTGGCGTGGAACGAATATTCGTTCTCCAGCGTGTTCACCGGGACGTAACTCATCGGGTTCTCGTGATGAACCGCGCCCACCGCCACGGTGGAGCGTAAGGTGTCGGTCCAAAAATGGCGATAGGCCACGCTGCCGCCGTATTGGGTGATGGCGTGCAGCGTCCCGTCCTGCGACAGCACGGCGCCGTCGCCGGGATTGGAATTGGTGAGGCCGGCCGGCGCCACGCCGGTGACCGAACCGCTGGTGCTGTTGGCGTTGGAGATGTAACGGCCGATGCCCGGCCCTCCCAGCACCCGCACGGACAGGGTGTCCTTGCCGAAGGTGGGGAACTGCCCGACCAGCGCCGCGCCGTATCCCCAGGTGGCGGCGGAGCCGTTAAAGGTGAAGGCGCCGTTGGGCCCCTGGAACGTCTGCGGACTGCCGCCGGTATCGACGGCCAGACGGCGCACCAGACCGGCCAGTGACACGCGCCCCCACGGCGCGGTATGCAGGTAGCGAGCGGTCAAATCCGGTATCAGGTCGGAAACGCGCGAGCTGGGGGCGTTGCCATTGGTCCCCAATCCGCCATGGTCGGCCCCGGAGAAGTCGCCTTCCGGATTCTCGATGGCCACCGCCACGGTGTCTTCCTTGCCGAAGGAATGGGTATAGCGCAGCTGCGCCTGGCGCACGGCCTGCTCCTGCCCCACGGGGCCGTTGAACTCGATGGTTTCCGGCATGGACGGCACATCGAGGAAATTGCTCCAGCTCTGTCCCGCCAGCACACCGCCGAGCTCGCCATAGAGGTGACGCATGCGCAGGGTGGCCGAGTTGCTGTAGGTCTCGTTGCTGCCCGCCCCCAGGAAATCGCCTTCGATGAAGGTCTTGAGGTCGCCGTACTCGGTCGGCGTGCGGGTCTCGATATTCAGACGCGATTGCCGCGCCGTCAGGGCCACCTGGTTCTGGCGTTTGGCCTGCGGCGTGCCGTCGATCTGGATGGTGGAGAAATCCACCGTGCTGCCGTTCTGATTGGTCCCCTTCAGGTCGTCGATGATGTCGAGCTTCACGTAGCCGCCGATCTTCATCGACGTGTTCGTTCCCGGGATCAGGAACGACCCAGGGAAACTGCCGCTCGACGGCGGAGGCACCGGGGCCGCCGAGGTGCTGGCGGTATTCTGCTTTTCCGCCAGTTTCTTCTGCTGCGTCTCCAGCGCTTCGAGCTTGGCGGACATCTCCCGCAGTTGGGCCTTCAGTTGCTCGACCTCATCGGCACGGACGCCAGAGGCCAATGTCATCACCGCGACGGCCGAAACCGACGCGAGCGCGATCCCTCTCCTATCCATATGGTCCTCCCATCATTGCTTATTGGGGCATGCCTTATGGCGATGCTCCTGGATGGACCATAATTTTTTGCAGAATATTATTCAATAATTTCATAAGCACATTTTGCGCCCATATATCTGAACTTATATCAGATATATCAATGCATTATATTGCACCGCACGCAGCCCTATTTATATGCGGAATAATTTTCCTATTTAATCGAATAGCCCGGCCACCGCTCTGGTGCCGCGCCCAGGCTTCGCGACACTGCGGAAACTGGTTCCAGCCCGGGCAATCCCGTATATTCGTGCGGTCGCCACCGCACGCTGAAACGACCATGTCGATCCTGAACCTGCCGTTCCTGTTCACTCCCCGATCGATCGCGGTGATCGGCGCCAGCGAGCGCCCCCGCTCGGTCGGCAACATCGTCATGCGGAACCTGCTGGAGGGCCGCTTCGCCGGCCCGATCATGCCGGTCAATCCCAAGCGACAGGCCGTTTCCGGGGTTCTGGCCTATGGCAGCATCGCCGACCTGCCCATCCGCCCCGATCTGGCGGTGCTGTGCACCCCGGCGGCAACCGTCCCGGGACTGCTGGAGGAGTTGGGGCGGCTGGGCACCCGCGCCGCCATCGTCGCCGCCGAGAACGGGGACCGCGAGGCTATGCTGGCCGCAGCCAGGGCCCACGGACTGCGCCTGCTCGGCGGTGGCAGCCTGGGTGTGCTGGTGCCGCGGGCGAACCTCAACGCCAGTTTCACCCACATGCCGGCGCGGCCGGGCCGCGTCGCCTTCGTCTCGCAATCGGGGGCGCTGTGTGCGGCGGTGCTGGATTGGGCCCGGCCGCGCGGCATCGGCTTTTCCTGCGTGGTTTCGCTGGGCGATGGCATCGAGGTGGATTTCGCCGACATGCTGGACTACCTCGCCAATGACGAGGACACCAAGGCCATCCTTCTGCACATCGAAGCCATCCATGCCCGCCGCGACTTCATGCCGGCCGCCCGTGCCGCCGCCCGCAACAAGCCGGTGTTGCTGATCAAGGGCGGCCACAGCGAAAGCGGCGGCGCCATCGGCCCATTCCTGGCAGAGGCACTGGCCGCGCCCGACGATGCCTTCGACGCCGCCGTGCGTCGGGCCGGCGCGCTTCGGGTGGAGAACGTGGACGAACTGTTCGGGACGGTGGAGACACTGGCCCGCTCGAAGCAAATCAAGGGCGAGCGCCTGGCCGTGCTGTCCAACGGCCGTGGCGCCGCCATGATGGCCATGGACGAACTCGCCGCCGCCGAGGGCGGCCATGCCACCTTGCTGTCGCCCGACACCCTGGCCAAGCTTGGCCGGGAATTGCCGCCGGAATGGAAGCCGGGAAATCCGGTGGATCTGGGCATCGGCGCTTCGGCGGCGCTGTATACCGCGGCGCTGAAGGTGCTGTCCGAGGCGCCCGAAGTGGACGGCGTGCTGGTCATCCACGCCCCCAACGCCATGATCGACGGCCAGGAGGTCGCGCGTGCGGTGATCGACACCCAACGGCGCTGCCGCAGCGCCATGCTGGCCTGCTGGATCGGCGGCGAGACCGCCACTCCCGCGCTCTCCCTGTTCGCCGAGGCCGGCTTGCCCAGCTACAACTCCATCGGCGCGGCCGTGCGCGGCTTCCGCCATCTGGTGCACCACCGCCGCAACCAGGCCATGCTGATGGAAACGCCGCCGGCCGATCCCGGCGATTTCAGCCCGGCCCGCGGCGCCGCCCGCCTGATCGTCGAACGGGGTCTCGGCCGACCGGGGGGCATTCTCGGCGATCCCGAAACCCGGGCCCTGCTGGGCGCCTATGGCATCCCCACGGTGGAAAGCACGCTCTGCGCCACCGGCGAGGAAGCCGTCCTCGCGGCCGGTCGCGTCGGTTATCCGGTCGCCCTGACCGTGTCGTCGCCCGATCTGCCCCGCAAATGGGACGTGGGCGGCGTCGCCCTCAACCTCGAAAACGCCGAGGCGGTCCGCGCCGCCGCCGACGGCATCCTGCGCCGCGTCCGCGAGACCGCGCCGGAAGCGCGCATCGACGGCTTTGCCATCCAACGCATGGTGCTGTGGCCCCATTCCCGCCAACTGATGCTGGGCATCGCCTGCGACCCCCTGTTCGGCCCGGTACTGGTGTTCGGCGAAGGCGGCCGGGCGGTGGAACTGGTGCGCGACCACACCGTCACCTTGCCGCCGCTGAACCTGCCGCTGGCCCGGCAGGTGATCGCCCGCACCCGCATCTCGCGCCGGCTGGAGGCCCACGGATTGCGCCCCCCGGCCGACCGCGACACCATCGCCCAGGCCCTGGTGCGGCTGTCGGCATTGCTGGTGGACAACCCCGAGATCGTCGCCTGCGACATCAACCTGCTGTTCGCCAACCACCAGGGGGTGGTGGCGGTGGACGCCCGCGTCCGGGTGGCGCCGCCCGACGACAGCGACCGGCGCCGTTTCTCTATCCTGCCCTACCCGGCGGGCCTGGAGGAACCCGCCGTCCTGCACGATGGCAGCGAGGCTCTGCTGCGCCCCATCCGCCCCGAGGACGAGCCGGCCCACGCCGAACTGATCGGCCGCATGAGCCCGCAGGATCTGCGTTACCGCTTCTTCGGCTCGACCCAGAAGCTGCAGCACAGCCAGTTGGCCCGGCTGACCCAGATCGACTACGACCGGGAAATGGCCTTCATCGCCACCCGTGTCCGCCGCGATGGCGGCGTGGAAACCCTTGGCGTCGTGCGCACCGCCACCGATCCCGACAACCGCCGCGCCGAACTGGCCATCCTGGTGCGCACCGACCTCAAGGGCACCGGGCTGGGCGGCATCCTGATGGACAAGATCATCCGCTACCACCGCGGCCGCCACACCGGCGAGATCGGCGCCCAGATCCTGGCCGACAACGAGCCCATGCTGAAACTGGCGCGCAAATGCGGCTTCACCGTGCGGCCCAGCGCCGAGCCGGAGGTGGTGGAGTGCCGCCTGCAGCTTCAAAGCCCGATGTGACGCTTCAGGATGTCGGGATCGTCCGTCAGTGCCTGGGGGCCGCCGTCATAGACCACGCCGCCCTTGACCAGGATGACATGACGCTCGGCCAGCCCCAGCAGGACGTGGACGTTCTTGTCGACGATCACCGTGGCGATGCCGGTGTCCTTGATGGTCCTGACCACCCGCCAGATCTCACGGCGGATCAGCGGCGCCAATCCCTCGGTGGCCTCGTCCAGGATCAGCAGTTCGGGATTGGTCATCAGGGCACGGCCGATGGACAGCATCTGCTGCTCGCCGCCGGACAGATGGTTGCCCATGTTGTCCAGGCGCTCGGCCAGGCGGGGAAAAGTCTCCAGCACCCGCTCGAACGTCCAGTCGCGGCGCCCCTCGGCACCCCGCCGCGCCGCCATCAGCAGGTGCTCGCGCACCGTCAGGGTGTGAAAGATGCCGCGCCCCTCGGGCACATAGGCGATGCCCCGGCGGATGATGCCGTGGGGCTCGCGCCCGGTGGCATCATGGCCGGCCACACGCACCTCGCCGGCGCGGGGACGAACGATACCCAGCAGGCTTTTCAGCAGGGTGGACTTGCCCATGCCGTTGCGCCCCATCAGCGCCACCGTCTCGCCCCGGCCGACGCGGAAGTCGACGCCGTGCAGGACGTGGCTGGAACCATAATAGGTGTGCAGCCCTTGGGCTTCGACGAAGGCGTCCATGCTCAATAGGCCTCCACACCGTCGCCCAGATAGGCGTCCTGCACCGCCGGGCTGCCGCGCACCAGCTCCACCGGGCCGCTTTCCAGCAGGGTGCCGTTGACCATGACCGTCAGCACATCGGCCAGCGAGAACACCGCGTCCATGTCGTGCTCCACCAGGATCAGGGTGTAGCTGCGGGCCAGGTCCTTGAGCAGCGCGACCATGCGTTCCGATTCCTCCTTGCCCATGCCGGCCAGGGGTTCGTCCAACACCAGCACCTCGGGAGCGCCGGCCAGCACCATGCCGATTTCCAGCTGGCGCTGCTCGCCGTAGGACAGGTCGCCCGCCAGCCGCCCCGCCTTGGCCGCCAGCCCGCACAGCGCCAGCGCCTGCTCGGCCTGGCGATTGACCTGGGCATAGGCCGAGGCCGGGCGGAAGAAGCGCATGGAACTGGGCAGGCGGGCCTGTGCCGCCAGCCGGCAATTCTCGAAACAGCTGAAACGGGCGAAGACGTTGGTCTTCTGGTACGAGCGCCCCACCCCCATGCCGGGAAGCCGGTGGGCGGGCAGGCCGGTGACATCGCGGCCGCGCAGCAGGATGCGCCCGCCCGAGGGCGGCAAATGGGCGGTCAGCAGGTTGACCAGGGTGCTCTTGCCGGCGCCGTTGGGGCCGATGATGGCGTGCACCTGACGCTCCAGGAAGCGCAGCGAAATGCCGTTGACCGCCACCAGGCCGCCGAAGGCCTTGCTGAGCGCGCGGGTCTCCAGCACGCAGGGCCGGCCGGCCATCTCCATCATCTCTCCTCCTCCCGGCGCGAGCACAGGGACAGCAGCCAACCGCCGATGCCGCGCGGCAGCACCAGCACTACGGCGATGATCAGCAAGCCCATGGGCAGCGGCCAGTGATCGGTGAGCGATTCCAGCCCCATGCGCGCCAGGCTCGAAGGCGAAGGCGCCCAGCACCGGCCCGAACAGCGTGCCCATGCCACCCAGGATGACCATCACCAGCGCCTCGCCGGAATGGTGCCAGGACAGCATGGTGGGACTGACATAGCCATACTGGGTGGCGCCGAGGAAGCCGGCCAGCCCGGCCACGGTGCCGCCGATGGTGAAGGCCACCAGCTTGTAGCGGGCGGGGTCGAAGCCCAGGCCGCGGACCCGGTGCTCGTTGACGCCGATGGCGGCGACGACGCGGCCGAAGGGCGACGCCAGCAGAATGCGCAGCGCCAAGTAGACGGCCACCGCCGCAGCCAGCACCACGTAATAGAAGACGTGCTTGTCGGCCAGATCGAGCAACGGAACGCCGGCCACCTGCACCACCGGCTTGACCATGATGTACAGGCCGTCGGAACCACCGGCGAACTTGGCGTCGTTGAACAGGTAGAACCCCATCTGCCCGAAGGCCAGGGTGACCATGATGAAGTAGATGCCGGCGGTGCGGATGGCGAGGAAGCCGATGGCCGCGGCGGCCACCGCCTCCGCCAGCAGGGTCGCCGGCAGCACCAGCCACACGTTGGCGGCTGCGTAGTCGGGCGACATCAGCGCCAGCAGGTAGCCGCCCAGCCCGAAGAAGGCGGCATGGCCCAGGCTGACCAGGCCGGCGACCCCTACCAGCAGGTCGAGGCTCATGGCCAGCATGGCGATGATCAGGATGCCCGACAGCTTCTGCAGCACGAAACCGTGCTTGAGCGGGAACAGCAGCGGCCCGAACAGCGGATAGAAGACGAGCAAGGCCATGAGCAGAAGCAATAAGATGGCGAGGGGACGGGGCAGCGTCGTCATGTCCCGGCCCTCACGCGAACAGGCCGCGCGGCTTCCACAGCAGCACCGCCGCCATCACCGCATAGACCATGAAACTGGCGAAGCCGGGCAGCAGGACCTTGCCGAAGGTGTCGGCCAGGCCGATGAGCAGGGCGCCGAGAAAGGCGCCCTTGACGCTGCCGACGCCGCCGATGACCACTACCACGAAACAGACGATCAGCACCGTCTCGCCCATGCCCGGCCCGACCGAATTGATGGGGGCGGCGATGGCCCCGGACAGCGCCGCCAGCACCGTGCCGATGGCGAAGACCGCCCCCGACAGCAGCTTCACGTTCATGCCCAGCGCCGCCACCATCTCGCGGTTGGCTGCCCCGGCACGGATCCACATGCCGAAACGGGTGCGCTGGATGACCAGCCCCATGGTCAGGGCCAGCACCAGGCAGACCGCCGACACCGCCAGCCGGTAGGCCGGATAGTTGAGCCCGTCGGCCAGCGGCAGCGACCAGTCCAGCAAAGCCGGCACCTTGACGCTGTGGACGTCCGGCCCCCACAGCAGCCGCTGGCATTCGTTGAACACCAGGATCAGCCCGTAGGTCAGCAGCACCTGGTCCAAGTGGTCGCGGCTATAGAGGCGGCGCAGCAGCGCCGCCTCCAGGCAGAAGCCCACCAGGGCGGCGATGGGCACCGCCAGCACCACCGCCAGCGCCAGGCTGCCGGTCATGCCGCTCAGCCAATAGGCCAGGTAGGCGCCCAGCATGTAGAACGAGCCGTGGGCCAGATTGATGACCCCCATGATGCCGAAGATGAGGGTCAAGCCGCTGGCCACCAGGAACAGCAGCAAGCCGTATTGGACGCCGTTCAGCACCTGAATCAGCAGAAACCAGGACGTCATCGCCCGCCTCCCCTTTGATCGCCCGTCGGTCACGCCATCCGGCAGCCGCGCGCCGGATCGGACAGCGCCTTGTGGGCGATGCCGACGACGTTTTCCTGACGCCCCTGGACCTGGCGCAGATAGATGTCCTGCACCGGATTGTGGGCTTTGGAGAAGGTGAAGAGTCCGCGCGGGCTGCGGATCTCGGCCTTCTCCATGGCGGCGATGAGCGCCTCGCGGGCGCCGGTGTCGCCGTTGACGGCAGCCATGCCGTGGGCCAGCACCTGGGCGGCATCATAGCCCTGGACGGCGTAGACGTCGGCCTCCTTGCCGAAGGCGTTCTTGTAGGCGGCGCGGAACGTCCGGTTCTCGGGAATGTCCAGCGCGTCGGCGTAATGGAGCGTGGTCAGCACCCCCTCCGCCGCCTCGCCCTGGGCGGCAAGCACACCGTCGGTGAGGAAGCCCGGCCCCATCAACTGAATGGGCTTCAGCCCGGCGGCGGCGTAGTCCTTGACGAACTTCAACGCCCCCGACCCGGCAAAGAAGGTGAAGACGCCGTCCGGCTTCAGCGCGGCGATCTGGGTCAGGTAGGGCTGGAATTCCTCGCTGGGAAACGGCACCTGGATTTGCTCGACCACGGTGCCGCCGCTCTTGGTGAAGTTCTCGACGAAACCACCCACCATCTCGTCGCCGCCGGCATATTTCCAGGTGATGGTCACCACCTTCTTGAGGCCCCGGTCCACCGCCACCTTGCCCATGGGATAGCAGGCCTGCCAGCTGCTGAACGAGGTGCGGAAGATGTTGGGGCCGCACAGCGGGCCGGTGGCGGCGTTGGCCCCCGCATTGGGAATCACCGTGATGGTGCCGGTCTCGCCCACCACCCGCAGCATGCCCATGGCGACGCCGGAATGGACGGTACCCACCAGGAAGTCCACCTTCTCGCCAACGACCAGCTTGTTGGTGTTCTCGGGCGCCTTGCCCGGATGGGATTCGTCGTCCAGGGCGACGAATTGCACCTCACGCCCTCCCAGCGTGCCGCCTTTCTCGGCGACGGCCATCTTGAAGGCGTTGGTGATGGCCTCGCCCAGGCCGGCATAGGTGCCGGAATAGGGCAGCATCAGTCCCACCTTGACCTTGGCGACGCCACCGATGGCGAAACGCGCAGGCACGAAAGCGGAAGCGGTTGCGGCGCTGGCAGCCGCCAGCACGCCGCGGCGTGTCATCCTCAGCATGACGGTATCCTCCCGAACGTCCGGGCCTTTTTGGGCCCATTCCTCCCTCGCCGTCCCTATCCGTGCAGGTCCGGTCGCTTATTCATGTATACTAGTACCATTTTACCATTTATGCAACATCAGGCCCGCTCGATCACCGCGGCGATGCCTTGGCCGACTCCGATGCACATGGTCACCAGGGCGTAACGGCCACCGCAACGCTGCAGTTGGCGCGCCGCCGTCAGCAGCAGCCGTGCGCCCGACGCTCCCAGGGGGTGACCAAGGGCGATGGCGCCGCCATTGGGGTTGATCCGCGAGATCGGCGGGGTCCAGTCCCATCAGCCGGCAACAGCCCAACACCTGCGCCGCGAACGCCTCGTTGATCTCGATGACGTCCATGTCGGCCAGGGTGAGCCCGAGCCGGTCCAGCGCCTTGACCGATGCCGGGACCGGGCCGATGCCCATGATTCGCGGCGGCACCCCCGCCACCGCCGCGGCGCGGACCACCGCCAGCGGCGCCGCCCCAACCCGCGCGCCCAGGGCGCGGCTGCCCACCAGCACGGCAGCGGCGCCGTCGTTGATGCCCGAGGCGTTGCCGGCGGTGACCACGCCGCCCGGCGCCAGCGGCTTGAGCCGGGCCAGCGGATCGAGGGTGGTGTCGGGACGCGGATGCTCATCCTCGGCCACCACGGTCACCGCACCCTTGCGGCCGGGAATCTCGACCGCGGCGATCTCGCCGGCCAGGAAGCCGTCGCCCATGGCCCGCGCGGTCTTGGCCTGAGAGGCCAGGGCGAAGGCGTCCGCCTCCTCCCGGCCGATCCCCAGTTCGCGAGCGACGTTGTCGGCGGTCTCGGGCATGGACTCATTGCCGTACTGCGCGACCAAGCGCGGATTGGCGAAGCGGGCGCCGATGGTGGAATCATAGACGGCCACATCGCGGCCGAAAGCGGTCTCGGCCTTGGCCATGACGAAGGGGGCTCGGGTCATGGATTCCACCCCGCCGGCCACCACCAGATCGGCATCCCCCAGGGTGACGGCGCGGGCGGCATCGATCACCGCATTCATGCCGCCGCCGCACAGGCGGTTGACGGTGGCGCCCGGCACTTCCACCGGCAGTCCGGCCAGCAGCGCCGCGTGCCGGCCCACATTGCGGGCATCCTCGCCCGACTGGCAGGCGCAACCCAGGATGACCTCGTCGACCTGGGCCGCGTCGAAGGGCGAAGCCTCCAGGGCCGCGCGGATGACATGGGCGGCAAGGTCGTCGGGCCGCACCGCCGCCAGCGCCCCGGCATGGCGGCCGATGGGGGTCCGAACTCCCCCGTACAGATAGGCGTCCAGCATGCCCGTCACTCCTCGTCGGCGCGCAGGCGGAAGCGCTGGATCTTGCCGGTGGCGGTCTTGGGCAGGTCGTCGACGAAATGGAAGCGCCGGGGGGTACTTGTACGGCGCCATCCTGGCCTTGCAATGGGCCATCAGCTCCACTTCCAGCTCCTCGGTGGGCTTCACTCCCTCCGCCAGCACGATCCACGCCTCGGGCTTGATCAGGCCCTCGCCGTCGGGCCGGCCGACCACCGCCGCCTCCAGCACGCCGGGATGCTCGGTGAGCGTCGCCTCGATCTCGAAGGGCGAGCACCAGATGCCGCCCACTTTCAGCATGTCGTCCGAGCGGCCGCAGTAATAGAAGAAGCCCTCGTCGTCGCGGTAGTAGGTGTCGCCGGTGTTGAGCCACTCGCCCAGCATGGTCGAGGCGGTCTTTTCCGGATTGCGCCAGTAGTACTTGGCGGTGGACAGCCCCTTGATGACCAGCCGCCCGGCCTCGCCCGGCGGCTGCTCCTTGCCGTCCTCGTCCAGCACCACCGCCTCGTAGCCCTCCACCAGCCGCCCGCTGGAGCCGGCCTTGTGCTCGCCCACCCGGTTGGAGATGAAGATGTGCAGCGCCTCGGTGGAGCCGATGCCGTCCAGGATGATGAGGCCGGTGCGATCATGCCAGCGGCGGAAGATGTCGGCGGGCAGCGCTTCACCGGCGGACACGCACAAGCGCACCGACGACAGGTCGGGCTCGGACCAGTCCAGCGCCTGCAATTGCGCCGCGTACAGGGTGGGCACGCCGAAATACAGGGTCGGCTTGAACTGCTCGATGATGGCGAAGGTGCTTTCCGGCGTCGGCCGGGTATCCAGCAGCACCGACGTCGCCCCCACCCACAGCGGGAAGGTCAGGCCGTTGCCCAGGCCGTAGGCGAAAAAGAGCTTGGCGGCCGAGAAGCAGATATCGTCCTCGCGCACGCCAAGGGTGCGGACGCCATAGAGCTGGCTGGTCACCACCATGTCTCGGTGCAGGTGGACCGCGCCTTTGGGATTGCCGGTGGAGCCCGAGGAATACAGCCAGAAGCATTCCGCCTCGGCGCCCGCCGGCACGACGTCGAAGGAGTCCGAATAGAAATGCAGCCGGCCGGACAGCGTCTCGCCCTCGCCGTCCACCCGCAGCACCAGGCCCGGTCGGCGCGGCACCGCGCCCAGGGCGGTTTCCACCTCGCCGGCGAATTCCGGGGAATAGACCAGCGCCGAACATTCGGAATTGTCGATCATGAAGGCGTAGTCCTTGGCGCGCAGCAGCGTGTTCAGCGGCACCGGGACGATGCCGGCCTTGATGGCACCCCAGAACAAGTAGAAGAACTCGACGCAGTCCTTGACCACCATCAGCACCCGCTCGCCACGGCCGATGCCCTGGCTGACCAGCAGGTTGGCGCACCGGTTGACGCCCGTTGCCAGCTCGCCGTAGCTGGTGTCGCCCCGCACGGTGCGCACCGCCACCTTGTCCGCCCGCGCCTCGCGAAGGTGGCGGTCGATGAATTCGCTCGCCACGTTGAAGCCTGGTGGAAAGCACAGATCCTTTCCGTCTCCGACGACCACTCGTTCCATGGACGTGACCCTCTCTGCCTCCGTTGTGGGGTTGCCGCCAATGCGGGCCCCTGCCTCGTTTTCGAGGCTTTGCGCGGCCTTGCCGCCGCGTCGTCATGGGCCATGACGAAAACCGCCTGCCCCGCTCCCCCTATGGTAACAGAACAGGCCATCACGGCAAAACGGTACCGTTTAGCTGTTTTTATCTTTGACCTTCCCGTTCCCCGCTGTCAAGCGGTGTTCAGGATGAAAGCAAAGTGGTACGGGTTTGTGGAAATATGGCATGGTAGGACCTCAGCCAGAGGCCATATCTGCCGGTAGGACGATGCCCAAGACCAAGACTTCCGATTTCAGGATAAGCCCCGTCAGCGCAAGCGACATGGATCAGATCATCCGCCTGGACAGCCAGATCACCGCCACTCCGAAGCCGGCCTACTGGCATCGCCTGTTCGAAGGATGCCAGACCCAGCCGCACCAGCAGTTCTTCCTGGTGGCCAAGCGCGGCGAGGCGTTGCTCGGCTTCATCGCGGGCGAGATCCGCGCATGGGAATTCGGCTCGCCGCCCTGCGGCTGGATCTTCGCCATCGCCGTCGATCCCGACACCCGGCTGGAGGCCATCGGCAGCGCCCTGTTCGAAGCGGTATGCGGGCATTTCCGCCAGGAGGGCGTGACCAAGGTCCGCACCATGATCGCCCGCGACGCCCAGCTGGTGATGTCGTTCTTCCGCAGCCAGGGAATGATGGCCGGTCCCTTCATCGAGCTGGAGAAGGAGATCGACGAATGAAGTTGCAGATCGCCACCCGGCACGCCCTGTTCGCCATCCTCGAACTGGCGTCCCAGCCCGAGCGGCAGCTCTCGGCGCAGGAAATCGCCGAGAAGTACGCCATCTCCCCCAACCACCTGGCCAAGGTCCTGCGCACGCTGGGGCGCGCCGGCATGGTCGAGGCTTCGCGCGGGGTCGGCGGCGGCTACCGCTTCGCCGGCAATTCCAAGCGCCTGAACCTGCTCGACATCATCGCCATCTTCGAACCCATCGGCCCCAATGCCGCCGGCGGGCGCGAGCCCGGGGACGACACCCGCGAGGGGCAGGCGCTGCGCCTGGTCCTGAACGAGATCGAGGACAGCACCCGCGCCACCCTGTCGTCGATCACGGTGGACACCATGCTGAAGATCGTCCGCCGGACCTCGCCCGGAGCCGCCGTCGCCGCTCTCCACAAGGTCGCCGGAGGGCGCTGAGGCTAGATGTACTGGCCGGAATCCACCTGCAGCACCTGCCCGGTGATGAAGGCGGCGTGGTCGGACAAGAGGAACAAGACCGCGGCCGCCACGTCGTCCACCGCAGGCAGCCGCTTCAGCGCGCTCTCCTCGATGGCTTTGCTGCGGTATTCCTCGGCCAGTTGCAGGGCCATCTCGGTCAGCACCATGCCGGGCGCCACCGCGTTCACCGTCACCCCCTTGGGGCCGAATTCGCGGGCTGCGGTCTTGGTCAGGCCGATCAGGCCGGCCTTCGAGGCGGCGTAGTTGGCCTGACCGAACTTGCCGCGCAGGCCGTTGATGGACACCACATTGATGATGCGGCCCCATCCCGCCGCCACCATGCCCGGCGCCGCCGCCCGGATGAGGTTGAAGGCGCCGGTCAGGTTGACTTGCAGCACCGAATGCCATTCGTCGTCGCTCATCTTGAGGATCGAGCGGTCGCGGGTGATGCCGGCATTGTTGACCAGCAAGTCCACCGGCCGCCCCAACGCCTCGATCGCCGCCGTCACGGCGGCGGCGTCGCCGACGTCCACGGCGTGGGTTTCGGCGCCGGAAAAAGCAGCGTCAGCGGCACGATCGAAAATGTGGACGCTGGCACCGCCCGCCGCCAGCCCCTCGGCGATGGCCCGGCCGATGCCCCGGCCGCCGCCCGTGACCACGGCCACACGGTCGCGATAGTCCCATGCCGGATGGATTGTCATGTGCGCCTACCCTTGACTCGCGGCCTTAATTAGGTATTAAGGTACCTAAATATTATTTTTCGTCAAGAGCAACAACCGGAGAAGGCGACATGAGCAGCACCACAGTCCGGCCGGTCAGGGCGGGCGACCTCGAGGCGGTGATCACCTTGGACCAGCGTGTCACCGGCACCTCCCGGCGCGGCTTCTACCAGAAGCGCTTCGCCGCCGCCGAAGCCGATCCCAAGGCCTTCGTCTGGCTGGTGGCGTCGCAGGACGGCATCCTTGCCGGCTTCGTCTCGGCCCAGATCCTCGATGGCGAATTCGGCGGCGACACCCCCGTCGCCGTGCTCGACGCCGTCGGCACCGCCCCCGAGAAGCGGGGCCACGGACTGGGACGCGCGTTGATGGCGGCGTTGGAGGCCGAATTGCGGGCGCGGCGGGTTTCGGAAATCCACTCCGAGGCCGACTGGACCGAACAGGACCTGATCGCCTTCTTCGCTAAATCCGGCTTCCACCTGTCTCCCCAGCTGGTGCTGGAGAACGCCTGCCAAACCTCTGCGGACTTGTAAGGGAAAACGGCCATGAACGCTTTCGAACCCGATTTCAGCGACCCGTCCGGTGACGATTTCGAGGCACTGGCCCGCGACCACATCCCCGTCCGCTCCATGGTGGAGGCCGACCTGTCGGCGATCATCGGCATCGACCGCAAGATCACCGGCAAGGACCGCACCACCTACTACAAGGCCAAGTTGGCCGAGGTGCTCGATGAAAGTGGCGTCCGCCTCTCGCTGGTGGCCGAGGTGGACGGGCAGTTCGCCGGCTTCGCCATGGCCCGGGTCGATTACGGCGAATTCGGCCGCACCTCCCCCTCCGCCTTTCTCGACACCATCGGCGTCTCTCCCGCCTTCGACCGCCAGGGCGTGGGCAAGGCGCTGGTCAGCCAACTCCTGCTGAACCTGCGTTCGCTCAAGGTCGAGGCCGTCTACACCCGGGCGGACTGGAACCATTTCCCGTTGCTGGCTTTCCTCGACCGGACCGGATTCCACTCGTCGCAACGACTGAGCTTCGTGCGCCGGCTGTAGCCCACCGGGCTTCGCCGCCGGCATGGCTCCCGGCGGCCTTGTCTCCCTCTACGAGCCATACTTCCGGGGCCAGGCGACCGCCTGGCCCCGCTTTTCATGATTTCCGCCCCCAAACGAAAAAGGCCCCGGAGAGGTCGACCTCCCCGGGGCAGGAATGGACCCGACCCGCTTCCGACGATCAGCGGTCGCAGTCCCAGGAGATTCTTGCGGCGGCCGATTCGAGCGCGTCGGCATCACCGCACTCCAGGACCTCCGCACATGCGCGCAAGGTCCTGCAAACTCTGTCCGGTCCCACCAGCTTGGCCGCGTAGGCGATCTGGCGAGCCAGCACGGTCAGCCCGACGCATCCCCGGCGTGTCCCTTTCGGGGCCAGGCCGAAGACCTGGAACGACGGGCTCAAGCGGCCAGCCCCTCCAGGCGCGTCAGCTTCTGGTGGCGGAAGGCGCCCCACAAGGCAGCGCCGATGGCGCCGGCATGGATGGAATCGGGATGGCTCTCCGCCACCAGGTTGACCTTTTCCTGCACCAGCGCCTCGTTCAGCGCCGACACCAGGCCGACGTCGAGGGCCAGGCCGCCGGTCATCTGCACCACGCCCTCGCCGGCGCCGATGGATTTCAGCAGCTTGGCCAAGCGCACCGCCATGGAGACGTGGATGCCCTTGAGGATGTTGGAGGCGGAAATGCCGCGCGACACCATGTTGATGACGTCGGTTTCCGCCAGCACGGCGCAGATGGAGGACACTTTCTCGGGATCGTCGGCCTTTTGCGACAAGGTGCCGATCTCGTCCTGGGCGATGCCCAGGTAGCGGGCGATGTTCTCGAGGAACTGGCCCGAACCCGAGGCGCACTGGCTGGTCATCTTGTACGACAGCACCTTGCCCGAACCGTCCACCTTGATGGCGCGGCCATTGAGGGCGCCGATGTCCAGCACCGAGCTGGCCTTGGGGTTGAGGAAGACGGCACCGCGGCCGTGGGTGGTCATGGAATAGAAGTGGCCGGTGGCGAACTTCAGGTTCTCGGCGTCGCCGGTGGATGCCACGTAGGCGACGTCGTCGCGGCTCAGCCCGGCCGCCTTCAGCATGTTGGCGAAGGATTCGCCGGCCAGCTGGAAGGGATCACGGCTGCGGATGCGCACGGCCTCCTTCTGCAACCACTCGGCCTTGTCGCCGTCCACCTTGAACAGCACCGTCTTGACGCAGCCCGAGCCGATGTCGATGCCGGCGGTGATGATCTCACTCATGCTCCAGTCCTCCCTTCCGGCCTCAGTTCACCACAGCGCGTACGGCGAAGGTCGCCCCGCCCAGCGCGCCGGTGTAGATGGAATCCGGGTTGATGTTGATCTGCACGTCGCCGTAATTCTCTTTGATCAGCTTGCGCAGCTCGCGCACCGCCGCCTCGTTCTTGGCGACGCCGCCGGTGAAGGTGAACTGGTCCTTCACCCCGCCGGCCCGCGACAGGATGGACATGGCGCGCAGGATGATGGCGCGGTGCAGGCCGGCCAGGATGTCCTCGCGCTTCTCGCCCAGCGCCAGACGGTCGCGCAGGCTCGGCGCCGGCGAACACCGTGCAGGTGGAGTTGATGCGCACCTGCTTGTTGGACTGCATGGCCAGCGGCCCCAGTTCGTGCAGGCCCATGTTCATCTCGTCGGCGATGTAGCCGAGATAGCGGCCGCAGCCTGCGGCGCAACGGTCGTTCATCTGAAAGTTCTCGACGATGCCGGCGGGATCCACCTGGATGCCCTTGGTGTCCTGGCCGCCGATGTCCAGCACCGTGCGGGTGTCGGGATACATCATGTGGGCGCCCAGGCCGTGGCACAGGATTTCCGAGCGGATGTGCTCCTTGGGGAACGGCAGCCGCACGCGACCATAGCCGGTGCCGACCACGTAGGTCTCCTCCAGCGGGATGGCGAGGGCGTCGCGCACCGGCTTGGCGATCAGGCTGGAGTCCATGGAACCCTGCTCCAGGGCGCGGATGAACTTGCCCTCCATGTCGCCGGCCGGGGGCCGGTTCTCCACCTCGATGATGGACTTGTCGTAGACGTTGAGGATCAGGTCGAAGCCCAGCCCGGCCTCGCGGCACACCGCCTCGCCCAGGTGCATGAAGTCCGAGCCGGCAAGGTCGCGGAAAAAGTCCGACTTGCGCTTGGCGCCGGGGGCGAACTGCTTGGCCGAGTGGGCCCGCAGGCGCTTGAACACCTCCTCCAGCACCTCGATCACCGCCCGCTCGCGACCGGCGAAGCGCGGTCCCTTGATGTTGCCGATGCAGGTGCGCTCCAGGTCCTCCAACTGCTCCAGGAACTGGACGTGGCGGAAGTTGCGCTCCAGATCGGCCAGGATGTCGTCCACCTTGCCGGCCACCTCGGGCACCGTGCCCAGGCTGCGGCGGAACAGGGTCAGGCGGGTGTCGATCAAGGCCTCCTGCTTGGAGACGGCCGCCGCGGTGTCGTAGTTGGAGCGGGAATTGGTGATGCCCCGCCCGAGGACCTGCTGGTTCTCGTCCATCACCACCGCCTTGGTGGTGGTGGAACCGAGATCGATGCCGATGAAACAACGCATGGTACGGCCCTCCCTTACGCGGCCTTGGACGCGCCGCGGCGCTTCTGCTCGATCATCTGGAAATAGCTTTCCAGGCGGTTCTTGACGTTGGCGGCCGAGAAGTAGCGGGGATCGACCAGATCGGTCTCGATGAAGGCGCCGGGCTTGCCGGTGCGCCGCTCCACTTCCTTCATCATCATCAGCTGGCCGGCCGAGAAGCTGTTGCAGCTCTTGATGGAATTGATCAGCAGTCCATCGGCCTGGTACTCCTCGACATACTTGGCCAGGATGTCGACGCGGGTCGGCAGGTTGCGGTTGGTGTAGCAACCCAGGCAATAATCGGCCAGGGATTCCAACGGGTTGTCGGGGTCGTGGCGGAAACCCAGGTCGTACATGCCGCCGACCTTGGTGTAGCTGGACGCCACCACCACCGCGCCCTCGTCATAGAACATCTTCCAGAATTCGCGGAAGTTGGTCCAGTTGGGCGGGCCTTCCACCACCAGCCGGTACTTCTGGTCGTTGAAATTGCCCCCCTCGGGAGTCACCGGCCCCTGCCCGGCATCGATGCGCGCCTGCACTTCCTTGCGCAGCGCCTGGTAATAGGCGATGGCGTCGGGCGTGCCGCGGAAGGCGGTGAAGATGGGGCCGATGTAGTAGACGCCACCGAAATAGGCGTCGATGGGCGAGGGCTTGTGCTTGCCCTGCTCCAGTACCCACACCAGGTCGTCCTCGGCCCTGGCCGAGTTGCGCAGCGCCTCGCGCAGACGGTCGATGTCGAACTTCACCCCCGAGACCTGCTCAAGGCCGGGAATGACGACCTCCTTCAACTGCTTGACGATGTAGTCGCGCATGTTCCTGGTGGAATGGCCGTCGCCCTCATAGGGCACGTGCAGCATGAGCGTCGGGCACTTGTACTGCTCGCGCAGCAGCTCGAACCATTTCATGAAGGTGTAGCAGCCGGTATAGGACAGCAGCAGCACGTCGGGCTCGGGGAACGGCTTGCCGTTGGGGGCGACGTTGCCCTTGCCCATCATGCCGATGTCGGCCTTCACATAGGTGCAGACGTCCTCGGAATGGCCGGACTTCTCGGCTTCCATGATGTAGGTGCCCGACACCTTGCGCATGCCGTTCTGGATGGCGTTGATCTCGGGCAGGTTGTTGACGATGCCGAAGCACTGCAGCAGTTCGTTGAGGTTGCCGGGCACGAAGGTGGACGACACCTTGCGGCCGGTTTCATGCTTCGAGGTGATCGCGTCGTAGTTCCGCGCGATCATCTCCTTCTGCAGGAGCATGGACGGCTCCTTGACGATATCGCTCATGGCTCAGGCTCCACAGCTTGATGGAATCGGCGAAGGTGCCGGCCTGCTCGCGGATGGGCTGCATCTGGCCGGAATTCTCGGCGTACTTGAAGGCGATGTAGGGGATGCCGGCATCGCTCAGCCGGTGGCAGATCATGGGACGGTCCAGCAGGGCCGGGTCGCAGAAGCTCGGGGTGGCGTAGATGACGCCTTCGGCCCCCGCCTTGCGGATCTGCTCGATGTGGAACTTGCCCTTGTCCTCCTCCTTCGGCACGTACTTGCACGAGGTTTCCACCGAATGGCGGATATAGGCGGTGGCCAGGGCCTCCAGCGGATCGCCCTCGGTCGCCACATCGGCGGTGAGGAAGCGATTGACCAGCGCGTAATCGTCCTCGACCACGTAGCAGCCGGCCATCTCGATGGACTTGATGAGATTGAGCGGCGGCTGTTCGCAGAACGAGCCGTAGATGGCGACGCGCACGTTGTCGCGCTTGGGCCGTTCCTCGGCCTCGGCGGCGGACAGGTAAGCAGCCAGCAGGCGCGAATGCTCCTCCACGTCCATCATCAGCCCGGCCCGCATCAGCAGGTAGACCTCCGACGTGGGCGCTTTCCAGGGGGCGCGGGCGCGGAAGGCGTAGACCTCGCGCACCAGCCGGCGGTTCTCGTTGTAGAGCGCGATGGAGCGGCGGATGTCGTCATCGGCGATCTTGCGCCCGGTCAACTGCTCCAGCCCCTCGCGCAGTTCCTGCAACTCGACGGTGTAATAGCTGCCGCCAATGGCCGGGTCGAAATTCTGCGGCGTGTCGAAGAACTTGGACCAGACGTCGGGGAACATCAGCTTCCACATGCCCGACAGGTTGCGGATCACGTCGCAGACAAAGGGAAAGATCATGCCGTCGACGAAGTCCAGCCGGCGGGTCACCCCCAGTTCAATGGTGGAGCGCGGAATGCGGCAGATGTAGCTCTGGTAATAGGCGTCGCCGTGGATGACCTCCATCTGGTCGCCGCCGCCGAACAGGCCCAGCGGCAGGCAGCCGGCGGCGTGGATCAGCTCCAGCGGCGCATAGACCGGCATGAAGCCGACCACCTTGCGGCCCGGCTTGGCCGCTTTCCAGGCACGGGCGGCGGTGAAGTCCAGGTCCTCGAACAGGGCCTGGCAATGGGAAACGATGTCAGCGGTGGTGGTCATGGCTCAGCGGCCCTCCCATTTGGCCGGACGCTTGTCGAGGAAGGCCGTCAGTCCTTCGACGGCGTCGTGGGTCGACATCAGTCCGGTCAGGTAAAGTTTCTCGGCGAAGGCGAGCTTCTGGCGCACCCGCTCGACCATGTCGAAGCGGGTGGCATGCACGGCGTAGCGCAGCGACGATGGGCTGTGGGGCGCCAGCGATTGGTCGAACCAGGCCAGCGCGGCGGCCTCGGGGTCTGGCGACAGCTGATGCACCAGCCCCAGGCGCCACGCCTCCTCGCCGGAGACCGGCTGGCCGGAGAACAGGATGGCCTCGGCAGCACCGCGCGGCATGCGCTCGGGCAGCAGGCACGACGCCGGCGGCGCGAACACCGCCAGTTGAATTTCCGGCTGGCCGAACCGCGCGTCGGGAGTGGCGAAGATCAGGTTGCCGGCGATGGCCACCTCCATGCCGCCGCCCAGGCACTGGCCGCGCACCGCCACCAGGATGGGAACGGGGAACCCCACCATGGCCAGGATCAGCGCATTGAAGCTGCGCAACATGGTGTCGAACTGGCCGGGCAGATGTTCCTGGACGCTGGCGCCGAAGCTGAAATGCGGGCCTTCGTGGTCGATCAACACCGCCAGCAGCGCGCGGTCGTTTGCGTTTTCGGTCAGCGCCTCGGTCAGCGCCGCGATCATGGCGGCATCCACGATATTGGCCTTGGGCCGGGCCAGGCGCAGGCGCAGAAGCTTGCCGTCCCTGTCCCGCCAGACTTTGAGCGGCTGGTCGTTCATCGCCCGGCCCTCGCCTTGGGCAGTAAGCTCTCGGTCAGCTCGGGCGTCCACGGGGCGCCGGCCGCCAAGGCCTGGCGCAGGCCGATGAAGTCGATCTCGCGGTCTTCCTTGGTGCCCTCGTTGAAGGCGCGGAAGCCGGCGCGCGCCTCGGTCATCATGTTGAGCGCCAGCCAGGAACGGCTGTTCTCCTTGTTGGCGTTCCAGGCGTCGATCTTGGGCTTGCGCAGTTCCTCCACCGTCTTGGTGAAGCAATCGGGGAAGGTCAGCAGGATCTTGGCGCACAGTTCCTCGACCTTGGCGTCCAGCAGCGACAGGTCCACCGTGCCCTGCTTCAACACCTCCCTGGCCGCCGCCGCCTCGGCGCCGGTCTTGGGCTCGCCCAGCACGATGCGGCCGTATTCGTCGAGATAGCGGTCGGTCACCACCAGCGGATTGGCAACGAAGCGGCCATCCACCTTCAGGGCCGGCACGATGTCGGCGATCATGCCCAGGCGGTAGGCCTTGTGGGCCGACCACGGCTCGCACAACGAGCCCGACACCATGGACATCTCGCAGCCGATCATCACCGGCAGGAAATCGGTGGCGCCGCCGATGGGGGCCGAGCCATGCTTGGGGCCGGCTTGGCCGAAGCGGGCCAGGTCCTGGGCGACGGTGAAGTCGCAGGCCATGCCGATCTCCTGGCCGCCGCCGATGCGCATGCCGTTGACCCGGCAGACCACCGGCTTGTCGCAGCCCAGGATGGCCGACACCATGTCGTTGAACAGCCGCATGTACTGCCGGTATTCCTGTGGGTTGCCGGCGTAGTACTCGGCGTATTCCTTGGTGTTGCCGCCGGTGCAGAAGGCCTTGTCGCCGGCGCCGGTGAACACCACCGCCACCACGTCCCGCGCATTGGAGGCGGCACGGAAGGCCAGGATCACCCCCTTGACCATCTCGGTGGTGTAGGAATTGAACTGGGCCTGGTTGTCCAACGTGATCCAGGCGTTGTAGAGGCCGGGAACCACTTCGCCGCCGGGGGTGCGGGCCGGGCGCTTCTCATAGACCACGCCGGGCGCCACGATGTCGGGAAGATTGTGGTCCTTCAGACCAGCCGGCCGGGTAGCCTTGACGATGGTTGCGGTGTCCGCGGTCATTTCATCCCTCTCTTCGTTTTGTGTTCGTCGGCGCGGGTCAGGGCACCAGGACGGCCCGGCGCGCCAGCTTGTGGGCATGGGCGTCGGCGAAGACCTGGTTGATGCTGTCCAAGGGGTGGCGCTCGACGAAGGCGGCCAGTTCCACCTTGCCGTCGAGCACCAGGGACAGGGCGCCGGAATACAACTCGGGCGGACAGCCCCAATTGCCCAGCGCACGGGCGTGGAAGGCCATCAGGTTGGACAGCCGCACCTCCACCTTGTCCATGGTGAAGCCGACCACCGCCAGGGTGGCGCCGTGAACCAGCAGGTTCCAGGCGGTGCCCTGGCCGGCGGCGGTGCCCGAACATTCGAAGATCACCCATTCGCGGGCGGGCAGGCCGCGCTCCTTGGCGAAGGCGGCGATCTCCTTCTTCAAGGTCTTGGGATCGGCGGTGCGGACGTTGATGGTCTTGGCGGCGCCGAAGCGGCCGATGGCCGCCAGCTTGGCGTCATCGACGTCGAGGGCGACCACCGTGCCGCCGAAGGCGGCGGCGATCTGCACGCAATAACCGCCGACGCCGCCGGCGCCGATGACCACGCACAGGGTGTCCGGGGTCACGCCGGCCTGGACCACCGCCTGATAAGGCGTGGTGACGGCGTCGGCCACCACCGAGACGTCGGCCAGCGTCAGCCCGGCGGCCGCCAGACGGGTCTCGTCCACCGGGCACAGGCCGGCGGCGGGCACGGTGATGTGGGTGGCGAAACCGCCCTCGATGTCGTTGCCGGGCATGGCCTGGGCGGCGCAGATGGTGCCCTTGCCGCGCCGGCACTGGTCGCATTCGCCGCAAGGGATGACCGCCGGCACGATCACCGCCCGGCCCAGCCAGGATTCGGCACCGGTACCGGCGGCGGTGACCCGGCCGCTGATCTCATGGCCCAGGGTCAGCGGCAGCGGCCGGTTGGTGCGCACGCCATCGTAGAAATAGCCCAGGTCGGTGTGGCAGACGCCGCAGCCGGCGACCTCGACCACCACTTGGCCGGCTGCCGGTTCCGTCAGCGCCAGGGCCTCGCGGACCATGGGACCGCCGATTGCGGTCATCACCCATCTGTACGGAGCCTTGGACATCCCCTCTCCTCCCGTTGGTCCGCCATCGTCGGAGGCGGTGTTTAATTATGGTATTGACGTACCATAATGCTAAAATTGCGGTCAAGAGACTTTTATCGACGTGCCAAGATCCCCCGCCAATGGCCCTGGCGCCCCCTCTTGACGGAGGCATGGGCATCGTGGCAAGGATTAATGCATTAGCGTACTTTTATACCTTTTTAGAAGGAGGACTGGAGCATGGCCGCGACGTCCATCGTCGAGGGCGCCGCCCTGGCCGACGTGGAGCAGTTGGTCCAGCGCTGTTGCTGCCTGGCCGAGCGGGCCCGCTCGATCGCGGAAACCATGGAGTTCCTGCTCGACATGGACGCCGTGCCGCTCCGGGGCATGTTGGCGGCCGAGCCTGGCCGGGGCCGGCGAGGCGCTGACCGCCTGTCTGCTCTGGCTGCAAGGGCTGGTGGAGGCGCTGCACGGCAGGGACGTCCAGCCGCTCCCGCCGCTGCCGAAGACATTTGCCCCCTGGCGCGCGGCGGCCCCACCAGCCCGCTGGCCGGCGACCTCAAGATCCTGATCGACGATTTGGCCCGGCTGGAACAGTGCTTCACCGTCCCCCCTGCCGAAAGCGGGGCATGACAAGGAGTTGGCGATGCAGGACATATTGCTTCACCTGGACGGCGGCCCCCGCACCCCCTGCTGTGCGACATCGCACTCGGATTGGCCCGCCGTTTCGACGCCCGGCTGACCGCCCTGTTCGCCAAGGCCGAGCCCTCGCGCGCGAACGCGCTGTCACGCCGGCCCAGCCGCCATCTCGCGGCGGCGGCGGACCACAGCCGTGCCGTCTTTGACACCCTGGCGGCGCAAAGCGGAGTGACGGCCCAATGGTGGCAGCTGACCCACGGTTCGCCCAGCCACGTGGTATCGGAAACCGTTTTCTGCAGCCGCTACGCCGATCTGGTGATCATGGGCCAGGCCGGCGAAGAGAACGCGACGCCACCCGAGTTGGCCGAGACGGTGGTGCTGCAATCGGGCCGCCCGGCCTTGGTGATCCCCCGCGCCGGTACTTTCCCATCCATCGGCGACACCGTGGCGGTGGCATGGAACGCCAGTCGCGAGGCGTCACGCGCCGTGCACGACGCCCTGCCTTTCCTGCGCACCGCCCGCGCAGTCAAGCTGCTGACCATCCACGGCAAGGCCGACTACGCCCTGGTGCCCGACGATTCTCCTCCGGTGGACTTGGCGGGCCATCTGCGCCGCTGGGGCGTCCCCGCCGCCGACGAGCATCTGGTGCGCGAGGATGTCGGCAAGATGGACCTGCTGTTGTCCCAGGCCTGCGACATGGGAGCCGACCTATTGGTGATGGGGGCTCACGGCCACCATGGCAACTTCTCCCTGTTCCACAGTTCGGCCACCCAATTCATGCTGGACCACATGACCCTGCCCATCCTGCTGTCCCATTGATGGAACGCTCAGCAATCCTCGGGCCAGAAGGCCGTGATATCCAGCGGCCGGCGGCCCGGTTCAGCCTCGGCCAGGGGCGCACATGGGCGCAGGGTCAGCCGGCTGCGCCCGGCCAGACGCTGGTAAGCCAGCGTCCCTTTATCCTTCCAGGCGATGTCTGCCTCCGACAGCTCTCGCACCAGCCGGGCCGGCACGCCTGCCGCCAGATGGCGGGGAGGAACGACGAAGCCGCTGGGGATGAAGGCCATGGCCGCCACCATGGCACTTTCGCCGATGGTCGCGCGGTCGAACACCACCGCATTGATGCCGATCAGGGCGTTGGCGCCCACGGTGCAGGCGTGGACCACGGCGCCGTGGCCGATATGCCCTCCGGCGTCGACCACCGTGTCCAGGCCGGGTGTCCCGTGCAGCACGGCGTTGTCCTGCACGTTGCACCCCGGCCCCAGCACCACCGCCGAGAAGTCGCCGCGCAGGCTGGCGCCCGGCCCGATATAGCAATCGGGACCGATGCGCACGTCGCCGATCAGCACGGCGTCGGGGTGGACGAAGGCCTGCGGATGGACCACCGGCACCACGCCTTCGAATTCATAGATCGCCATCATGTCTCCTGGAGGGCACGGCCATGACCGAAATGCGGGAGGGGCCGTCCCCGGCCACCGTCATCGAAGTGAGCGAGGGTATCCTGTGGGCGCGCATGCCCCTGCCTTTCGCCCTCGACCACGTGAACCTGTGGCTGCTGCGCGACGGCGACGGCTGGGCCGTGGTGGACACCGGCATGGGAGACGACCGCACCAAGGCGCTGTGGGAAGGCCTGTTGGCCGGACCGCTGGAAGACCGGCCGCTCACCCGGGTGATCAGCACCCACTTCCATCCCGACCATATGGGGCTGGCGGGCTGGCTGTGCCCGCGCTTCGGCATCCCACTGACCGCCACCCAGGGTGAATGGAGCGCCGGCCGCCTGGACTGGCTGGACGAGGATCACCGCCATCTGCGGGATCATTACCGCAAGGCCGGCTGCGACGATGCGTTCCTCCTCCGGGTCGGCAACACCTATCGTCCTCGCGTCGTGCCGATCCCGCCCTCCTTCAGCCGTATCGCCGATGGCGAGCGTTTGGCCATAGGTGGCCGCGAATGGGTGGTAATGACCTTTGGCGGCCATTCCCCCGAGCATGCCTGCCTGTGGTGCCCGCAGGCCGGCGTGCTGATCGCCGGCGATCAGATGCTGCCCCGCATCAGCCCGACCGTAGGCGTGTGGCCCCGCGAGCCGGACGCTGAACCGCTGTCGCGGTTCCTCGCCGGCCTCGAGCGCCTGCAGGCGCTGCCCGCTTCCACCTTGGTGCTGCCATCGCACGACTGGCCGTTCGCCACCCTGCACCAGCGTTGCGCTCAGTTGCGGATCCACCACATCAAGCGTCTGCGCCAGACTCGCGCCTGCTGTGCCCGGCCGGCCACCGCCAGCCAGGTTCTGGCCACCTTGTTCCCCCGCCCGCTGGACGACCATCAGACCACCTTCGCCGTGGCAGAAACCCTGGCTCATCTCAACCACCTCGTCGGTACCGGGGAACTCCGCCGCGTCGGCCACGGCCAGGACGATGCCCCCTGGTCATTCGCGGCGAGTTGAGGGGCGAAAGGCCACGTCGGCGGCGGCACGGCGTTTCGCCGCACAAAGCCATGGCACTCCTCCGTTCACGCTCCTCTAAAGGCTATGAGCGCAAAGTGAACTGCCGTCAACGGATTATGGTACCGCTTTACCATTTACTCCTGGCCACCGTGGGCGCCTGAAAAAGGTGGCTCGGCCAAGAGGAACGCGGCAACGGCGGCACTTCGGTTCCAATGCAGGGCCACGGCGACATTGGCGTAGAGTTGCAGCGATCCTCACAGTCGCGGCCATCACATTTGCCTCAGGCGTGATTGTCGCGGTCAGCATGCGTGAGCGCCGAGGAGAAGCCGCTCCGGTATGAGCAAGGGTTCGCGCAGAGTTTGTTTCTGACCGGCAGGCACATTCACACCTACCCATCATGGGCCGGTGGAGCTACCCGTCGGCGCGATATGGCCATCAGCACGTAGAAGCAAGGCCGCGGCCCGCAGAGCCGTCGGCCTCTGCACCGGGTGCCGGGGATCCTCGGCGCGGTACGGCGGATACCGATTCTAAATCGAGCAGATAGCGCTTGGCCTCGATACCGCCGGCGAAGCCCGTCAACGCGCCGGAAGCGCCTATCACCCGATGACAGGGGGCAATGATCGAGATCGGGTTGCGGCCATTAGCGGCACCGACGGCACGCACGGCGGCAGGATGGCCGATCTGGCGCGCGATCTGGCCGTAGCTGCGGGTCTCGCCGTAGGGGATGGTCAGCAGCGCCTGCCAGACCATCGTCTGGAACGGGGTACCGGCAAATGCGAGCGGAATCTCGAAGACCTTGCGCTCCCCCAGGAAATATTCGGTCAGCTGCTGCTCAGCCGAGACAAGCATGGCGTGACGAGTATCTTCCGCCAGGGAGCCAAGACGAACTCGGCGCGGGCTGTCGTTCTCCCACAGGATCGCGGCCAGACCTGCATCATTGCCGACCAGTTTCAGCCGGCCGACAGGCGATCTGATCCATTTGAAGACGAGGTTCATGGCGGTATTCCTGGTACGTCACGTCCCGATGATGTCATTCCGGCCCGTTTGTCCGGTCGCGTCAACTATCAAGGACCTGGCGCCCCCCGGCCCCCGGCTTGACCGGGCTGGGTCCGGGCCAGCCCGAAACCACCCTTGAGCTCTTGCCCGGACCGAGGAAGTCCATCTTGCCGATATCGACGCCCTCATGGCGGAGGGAGGCGCGTGTCCAAACGGCGGCTTAAAAGCGAGGAGATGCATCGCGGCTGAGCGGCAGTGGCGGTTCTCAACGCGCCCCCGCTCCACCGGCTAGCTTTCGTCTGAGGCTGACAAGGGCCGGGCGATGGCCTCCAGCCCCTTGTTCTCCGCGTCCACCCCCAGCACCCATTCGGTGATGGCGGCGACCAGCATAAGCCCCGCCGCGATCAGATAGCCGATGAACAGGTCGGCCCGCGCCCCGGCCTCGATCAGCCGGCCGAACAGCCAGGGCGCCACGCTGCCGCCCAAGGCGGTGCCCGCGGCATAGAAAAAAGCGATGGCCAGGGCCCGCGTTTCCAGCGGGAATATCTCGCTGACGGTGAGATAGGCGGAACTGGCCGCCGCCGAGGCGAAGAAGAAGATGACGGTCCACAGCATGGTCTGCTCCCGCACCGACAGCAGACCATGGGCGAAGGCCCAGCCGGTGGCGGCGAGCAGCAGCGCCGCCGCGGTGAAAGTGCCGGCGATCATCACCCGCCGGCCGATGGTATCGAAGAAACGTCCCAGCAACAGCGGCCCCATGAAATTGCCCAGGGCCAGGGGGAAAAGGTAAAGCCCCGTCGCCTCCGCTTCGACGCCGTAAAACCGCACCAGGACAAGGCCGTAGGAGAAGAACACGGAATTGTAGAGGAAGGCCTGTGCCGTCATCAACACCAGCCCCAACACGCCGCGTCGGCGATACTGTCCCAGCACCGCCGCCACGATATGACCGAAGCCGAACACCCGATGGGGATGCACCGCGAGCGAAGCCGTCGCCGCCGGCAAAGCGCGCCCGCTTTCAGCCTCCACCCGCCGCTCGATCTCGTTCACCAGCCGCTCCGCCGCCTCGCCCTGGCCGTGGGTGACCATCCAGCGCGGGCTTTCCGGCACGTGACGGCGCATCATCAGGATGACCAGCCCCAGAGCGGCGCCGATGGCGAAGCCCAGCCGCCAGCCCAGGTCCACCGGCAGCAGCGCCGGATCGAGCAGCACGACGGTTCCCGCCGCCCCCAGCGCGGCGCCGACCCAGAAGCTGCCGTTGACGATCAGGTCGATGCGCCCGCGCAGGCGGGCCGGGATCAGTTCATCGATGGCCGAGTTGATGGCGGCGTACTCGCCGCCGATGCCCAGCCCGGTGACCAGGCGGAAAAGAGCCAGGCTCCAGCCGTTCCAGGCGAAGGCCGACAGCAGGACGCCGACCAGATAGACGGCCAGGGTGAGGAAGAACATGCGCTTCCGCCCCAGGCGGTCGGTCAGGTAGCCAAAGAACAAGGCTCCCGCCACCGCCCCGACCACATAGGCCGACGCGGCGGCTCCGATCTCGCCGCCGGACAGCCCTAGGGTCTCGGGCCGCTGCAACACGCCGCCCAACGCCCCCACCAAGGTGACTTCAAGGCCGTCGAGCACCCAGGTGATCCCCAGGGCCAACACGACCGTCAGATGGAAGCGCGACCACGGCAGGCGGTCGAGGCGCGCGGGAATTCGGGTGAGAACGACCGATTCGCCGGTCATCGCGGCTTCCGTACTCTCCGGTTTCAGGGGACCCGCGCCACGGTGAAATTATCCTCGCAGGCACCTTGCCGTTATCGGCGTTTTTTCACCACCAAGGGCACCAAGACGATCATCGCCGGGCGCCCCCCTGCCTTCTACGACACCGTCTTGAAGTCCTTGGTGCTCTTGGTGGTGAAATCAATGCAATGTCCCAAAGGCATGCCCAGCCGTCTGCCCTTGCTGGCCGCCACCTTTGGCGCACCCCTCGAATGTAAACCGGGCAGCCTGCCGTCACTTGCATGTGGCCACCGTCGCTCGCCGTTTCGACCGTCCGGCGGCGCGGTGGCTTTTTGCCCGTGCCGGCAGGTGAGGCTCCCTCCCTGGCCCCATTGCCCTTGCGATACCTCGCGGCGTAACCTGATCGCCGTCGCTTGCGTGGCGGTGCAAGCGGGGTGATGCGGATGGCTGCGGCGAAGGTCGATGATGCCTGGTCTGGTCAATATTGAGCATGACGGCGCTGGAGGGCTGCGGGAATGATCCGCCCGCAATCCCTGGTGTCCCGCTATTTCTTGGTTTCGCTGGTGGCAGCGATGGTTCCCCTGGCCGCAGTGGGCTATCTCTACGACACCTACGCCCAGGACATGCTGCGCGCCCTGACCGGCCAGCGGCTGTCGGCGCAGCTGACCGCGACCGCCAGCCGGCTGGGGGCTTTCTTCGATTCCCGCATCTACCAGCTGGACACCCTGTCCAACTACCCGTCGCTGGCGTCCTATGTGGACCGCGCGGAACGGGAAGACAGCGAAATCGCCGCCCTGCTGCGGATCGAGGCGGACGTTCCCGACCTCTATGGCATCTGGTTCTTCGACCGGGCCGGACGGTTGTCCCGGGTCATCGCCGGACAGGCGGCGTCGGGTGCCCCTTACTGGATGGGAGAGGCCCCGGACATCTCCCATCTGCCCAAGGCGCGGGTGGGAAGCACGGAAATCCTGGGGCCGGTCCCGCCCCGCGACGGTGCGCCGGGATGGTTCCTCATGCACCAGGTGCTGCGGGACCAGCACAGCGGCGAGGAAAACGGCACCATCGCCCTGCACGTGCGGCTGGCTTCAGTCACCGAATTGATGGGGGCTCCCGAGATCGGCAGCCTGATTCAGCCGGTGCTGATCACCCCGGGGGGAGGAATTTTCGATTCGGTGGGGCGCTTTATCTCCCCCCCACGGCGATCTGATGCGCGGCCCCGAGATCGCCCCCGGCTGGCAGGTGGCCCTGGCCATCCAGCCGGACGCCCTGCTGGGTCCGTTCACCCAGGCGCGGCATTGGTTGTACATGCTGGTGCTCAGCTCGGTGATCGCGGTGGTGGTGCTGTTCGCGCGCCTGTCGAGCAAGCTGAAGCGGCGACTGCGCCATCTCGTGGTGGGCGCCGACGCCGTATCGGCGGGACGGCTGGGCTATCGTCTGCCCGAGACCGGCAATGACGAGATCAATGTGGTGTCGCGGGCCTTCAACAGCATGTCGGTCAAGCTGAGCCAACTGATCGAGCGGACGGTCAGCATCGAGAAGATGGCGGTGCTGGGCCAGTTCGCCACCGGCGTTGCCCACGAGGTGCGCAACCCCATGGCCACCATCAAGACCAGCGTCCAGGCCTTGGCCCGTAGCGAAGGTGACGCCGAACGCAAGGAGATTCTGGATGGGGTCAGCGCCGAGATCGACCGCCTCAGCCGGGTGATGGAGGATCTGCTGGAATACGGCCGGCCGCGCCCGCCGGAGATCGGGGCGGTGCCGGTGCGCGAACTGTTCCGCCGCCTCGAGGCGCTGGTCACCCCCAGGTTCGCCGACAGGGTCTGCATCTGGGGGTGATGGGCGACGCCGAACTGGTGCTGCTGGCCGATCGCGACCATGTGACGCAGATTCTCATCAACCTGCTGGTCAACGCCATGCAGGCCAGCGACGAAGGGGGCGCCATCACCCTGGTCGCCCGGCCCGAGGAAGGGCAAGCCCGCATCGATGTCTCCGACACCGGAAACGGCATCGAGGAACATGACCTTCCCCGGGTCATGGAGCCTTTCTTCACCACGCGGGCCATGGGCACCGGCCTCGGCCTCAGCGTCTGCCGCCAGCTGGTAGAGGTGAACGGCGGCTCCATCTCCATCGCCAGCCGGGCGGGAGCCGGCACCGTCGTCAGCCTGCGCCTGCCTGTGATCCCCAACGGAGAACACCGTGTCTGACATTTCCGTCCTGATCGTCGACGACGAACCGCAACTGGTGCGTTCTCTTGTTTTTGCCCTCAAGGGCGAGGGGATCGCCGCCCGGCCGGCCCATACCGGCGCCGAAGGGCTGGCCGAGATCGAGCGGCAGGTGCCCGATCTGGTGCTGCTGGACCAGCGCCTGCCCGACATGCAGGGCGTCCAGGTGTTGGAACGCCTGCGCCGCGACCAGATCGCCGTGCCGGTGGTGATGATCTCGGCCCATGGCGACACCCGTGCGGCGGTGCAGGCGGTCAAGGCGGGGGCGTCGGATTACCTCACCAAGCCGTTCGAACTGGACGACCTGATCCACGTCATCCGCTCTACCCTGGAGCGCGAGCGGCTGTCCGCCGAAGTCAGCTATCATCGCAAGACCGTGGTGGGCGACGATGGCGTCGTCGGCGACAGCCCGGTGATGGCCGAACTGGCGGCCACCATCACCCGCATCGCCGCCAGCAGCGCCGCCCGCGTGCTGCTTCTGGGGGAATCAGGCACGGGCAAAGGGCTGATCGCCCGCTCCATCCACAACCGCAGCGCCCGCGCCAAGGCCCCCTTCGTCGAGGTGAACTGCGCCTCGCTGCCCGAGCAGTTGATCGAGGCAGAACTGTTCGGCGCCGAAAAGGGCGCCTATACCGGCGCCCACCAGCGCCGGGTCGGCCTGGTCGCCCTGGCCGACGGCGGCACCCTGTTCCTGGACGAGATCGGCGAGATGCCGCCGACGCTGCAGGCCAAGCTGCTGCACTTCCTGGAGAACGGCAACTACCGCTCCATCGGCGCGCCCCAGGGGCGCACCGCCGACGTGCGGGTGATCGCCGCCACCAACCGTGACCTAGCGGAGGATGTGAAGGCAGGACGCTTCCGCGAGGACCTCTTCTACCGCCTCAACGTCATCCAACTGCGCCTGCCGCCATTGCGCGAGCGCAGCGGCGACGTGCTGCCGCTAGCCCGCCATTTCGCCTGCCGCCTGGCCGTCGAAAGCGGTTGCGCGCCAGTGAGGTTGGAGGCCGGGGCGGAAAGGCTGCTGGAAGCCTATTCCTGGCCCGGCAACGTGCGCGAACTGAAAAACCTGATGGAGCGGTTCACCATTCTCTATCCGGGCCAGACCATCACCCCCATGGAACTGCCGCCCAATCTGCTGCGCCCTGGCGCGGACAACGGCGTGGCGACCGGTTCCAGCCTGTCCGACAGCCTGGATTTCAGCGAACGGGTGTTGCTGACCGAGGCCCTGGCCCGCGCCGGCGGGCAGAAGGGCCGGGCCGCCGAACTTCTCGGCATCTCGCGCCATTCCTTCAAACGCCGGCTCCAGCGCCTCGGGCTGACGAGCGAAAACCGCTCGCGCGGCTGAGCGGGGATGAGCGGTTTTCGCTCACCCTGCCCTTCGCATTCCCGCCCAGGGCGCGCGAAAGCGCCACCTCCCCTTTTGGCATGGCGATTGCTGTTCCCGTTTCTATAACAAAAGCGTTACCGGCAACAGCCGGAGCGGCAATGGCGACGGTGCAACCGTAGCCCGAGGAAACGGGGACCATGTGCTCTAGGGACAGCAGAAGTCCGTCTGCCGTGCTGCGCGCTGCCGTGTTGGCTTCGGCGCTGTGGTTCGGTGCGGGTCCGGCCTGGGCCCGCGTCGAGGTGGGGGCGGACGCCGGTTCGGCCGAGGTCACGGTCGGCTGCATGTACCCCATGTCGGGACGCGCCGCCATCTACGGCCGCGATAGCACCGCCGGCATCCGCCTGGCGCTCGCTGACCTCGCCGCGGGCGTCCTGGGGCCCAAGCCACCCAAGCTGCGCGTCATCGTCGAGGACGACCGCTCCAAGGCGGCCTTCGCCGTGCGCATGGCCGAGGACTTCGTCCGCCAGGACAAGGCGCGCTTCTTCTGTGGCATGGTCAGTTCGGGCGTCGCCCAGGCGGTCAGCGGGGTGGCCCGCGCCCACAAGGTCATCCTGGTGGGCACCGATCACGCCTCGTCGCGGCTCACCATCGACGCCCTGCACCGCTATTATTTCCGCGTCACCAACGATTCCTGGGCCTCCAACGCCGCCGGCGCCCGCTATCTGGCCGGCTTGCAGCGCGAGACCGGCTGGCGCCGCATCGCCTTCATCGGGCCGGACTATGATTACGGCCATGCCTCGTGGAACGACCTGCGCGAAAGCTTCGGCATGCTGGGCGTGACGGCCGAGGTGGTGGGCGAGTTCTGGCCGCGGCTCTACGAACCGGACTATTCCGCCTATATCAGCGCCCTGATCGAGGCCAAGCCCGACATCGTGGTCACCGCCCTGTGGGGAGGCGACTTCCTGGCTTTCCTGCGCCAGGCGGCGTCCACCAGCTTCTTCGACCATATCCAACTGGCCAATTTCGACACCGGCGGCAATTACGAGGTGATGGTGGCGCTTGGCGACAATCCGCCGCCCGGCCTCATCCTGTCGGCGCGCCACCACAACAACTGGCCCGACACCGCCCGCAACCACAAATTCGTCGCCGACTTCCATGCCCTGGAGGGCCGCTACCCCACCTATGCCGCCGCCGGGGCCTATGCCGGGATCATGGCCATCGCCAGCGCGGTGATGGCCACCGGTCCCGGAGCCTCGGTCGACGCCATGGTCGATGTGCTGGAAGGTCTGCGTCTCAGCCAGCCCAAGGACCCCGAGGGCTTCACCTCCTACATCGACAGGACCACCCACCAGATGGTGCAGCCGCTGGCCATCGGGCGGGTGGTGCCCAACACCGATTTCCCGCCGGCCAAGGTCATGCTTGGCGACTGGCGGGTCTATCCCGCCGAGGACCTGGTGCCGCCGCCCGACGTGGTGCGTCGGCGCCGGGCCGCCCTCGGCGGCGATCAATAAGGCGTAGAACAAACAAGGGAGTGAAACCGTGAAGATTTTCCAATCAGCCGCGTTCCGCCGGACCCTGGCTACGGCCGTGGTCCTGACCGCCGCCGTTACGGGGACCGTGAGCGCCCAGGCGGCCGAGAACGGGAAGTTCCGTCTCGGCATCGTCACCTTCCTGTCGGGCGGCGCCGCCGGCCCGTTTGGCGTCCCCTCGGCCCATGCCGCCGAGACCGTGGTGGACGCCCTCAACAAGGGCCAGTTGCCGGCACCCTATGCCGTAAAGGGCATCAACGGCCTCGAGATCGAGACCGTGATCATCGACGAGAACGGCGGGGCCACCAAGCAGGTGGAGGAATACCGTAATCTGGTCGAGCGCCAGAAGGTGGATGCCGTGGTGGGCTATATCTCGTCCGGCGACTGTCTGGCCATCTCGCCGGTGGCCGAGGAGTTGAAGACCCCCACCGTGCTTTATGATTGCGGCGCCTCGCGCCTGTTCGTGGAAAACAAGTCGCCCAAATACGTCTTCCGCACCGGCCTGGACGCGGTGGTCGACAATGTCGGCGCCGTCCGTTATCTGGCCGACACCCGGCCCAAGATGGCCTCGGTGGCCGGCATCCAACAGAACTATGCCTGGGGCCAGGATTCCTGGGCCGACTTCAGCGAGACGCTGAAGCAGATCAAGCCAGAGGCCAAGGTCGTCGCCGAGCAGTTCCCCAAGGTGTTCCAGGGGCAGTACGGCGCCGAGATCTCGGCCCTGTCGGTGGCCAAGCCCGACGTGATCCATTCCAGCTTCTGGGGTGGTGACATGGAGGCGTTCGCGCTGCAAGGCACCGCCCGCGGCCTGTTCGACGGCCGCGCCCTGCTGCTGACCTGCGGCGAATCCGGCCTTGAGCATTACAAGGGCCAAGCCCCCAACGGCATGATCGTCGGCGGCCGCGGCCCGTTCGGCGCCTTCGCCCCCAAGAACCCGCTGTCGGATTGGCTGCGCACCACGTATCAGGCCAAGTGGAACGAGCAGCCCATCTACCCGTCCTTCAAGATGGTCCAGGCCATCCTGGGCCTGAAGGCCGCGGTGGAGAAGGCGGCCGGCGCCCCCGGCTCCATTCCCGCCGCGGACAAGATCAGCGCCGCCTTCGCCAACCTGAGCTTCGAGTCGCCCTCGGGCACCGTCAAGATGGCCCGCGCCAACGGCCACCAGGCCATGCAAGGCATCTCCTACGGCGAGTACCACTTCGAGAACGGCAAGCCGGTGCTGAAGAACGTCAGGACCTACGCGGACACCTGCGTCACCCCGCCCGAGGGGGTGAGCGGCCAGGACTGGATCAAGGCGGGCATGCCCGGCGCCAAGTGCGACTGACCTGATCCCTCTTGCCGGGGCTGCGGCGGGTGCTCCCCGCCGCAGCCCCGGGTCCGACGGAGTTTCCCGATGACGACACTTATCGCCATCCTGGTGGACGGCTCGATCTACGCGTCGTGGCTGTTCCTGGTCGCGGCCGGCCTGACCGTGATCTACGGCGTCATGCGCATCCTCAATATGGCCCATGGCAGCTTCTACGCCATCGGCGCGTATTCCGCCGCCTCGCTGGTGGGGTGGTGGTTCAACGGCGCCGGCGGCAACCCCTATGTCAGCTACCTCCTGCTGGTGGGCGCCGCCCTGGTCGCCGGCGTGGTGGTGGGGCTGGTGGTGGAGTTCGGCCTGCTGCGCCGCATGTACGGCCGCGACGAGATCCTGATGGTCATCGTCACCTACGCCCTGCTGCTGATCCTGGAGGACGGGGTCAAGCTGGCCTGGGGCGTCGATCCCTATTTCACCTACCAGCCCTATTCGCTGCTGGGCCGCACATCGTTCGGCGGGCTGACCTTCGCCAATTACGACCTCGGGCTGGTGGCGGTGTCGCTGGCCATCGGCGGCGCCCTGTGGCTGGTGCTGAACCGGACCCGCACGGGCAAGCTGCTGCGCGCCGTCATCCACGACCGCGAGGTGTCCATGGCCATGGGCGTCAACGTCAAGGCCATGTTCGCCGTCACCTTCGCGGTGGGCGCCACCCTGGGCGCCCTGGCCGGGGCACTGACCGCACCGGCCATCTCCGTCTCTCCCGGCATCGGTGTCGAGGTCATCGTGCTGGCCTTCGCCGTGGTGGTGGTGGGCGGCATGGGCAGCATCGGCGGCGCCGCCGCCGGCGCCGTGCTGGTGGGCATGACCCGCGCCGCCGCCGTCCATCTGGCCCCCGAACTGGAGCTGTTCGTCATCTACGGCGTCATGTCGCTGGTGCTGGCGGTCCGTCCCCAGGGCCTGTTCGGCCATACCTTGGTGAGGAAGATCTGACCATGCGCCTCGATCGAACCGAATTGTGGCTTCTGGGCGCGGGGCTGCTGCTCGCCCTGGGGGCCGCCGTACTGCCCGGCTGGCTGACCTTCCTGCTCACCATCGCCTTCGCCAAGGGCCTGGTCATCCAGGGCGTGGTGATCCAGATGCGGGCCGGGCTGGTCTCGTTCGGCCAGGGCCTCTACTACTGCATCGGCGGCTACGTGGTCGGCATGGGCGGCCACATGGCCGGAATCAGCGACGTCTTCGTGCTGCTGGCGCTGGCCATGGCGGCAGCGGTGGTGGTGGCCATGGTGCTGGGCCTGCTGCTGACCCGCTACCGCGAAATCTTCTTCGCCATGCTCACGCTCGCCTTCTCCATGATCCTTTACGGGGTCCTGGCCAAGAGCCCGGCGCTTGGCAGCACCGACGGCTTCAACGTCACCGGCCTGACGGCGCTGGGCTGGCATCCGGGGAACAGCGCCAAGCTGTTCGTCTATGTGCTGACCTGCGGCATCGCGGCGGTGGCGGCTGTGCTGCTGCACCGGCTGTCCCACTCCAGCGTCGGCTATGTGTGCGAGGCCATCCGTGAGAACGAAGTGCGGGTGGAATACCTGGGCATCAGCCCCCGCTGGACCCTGTACGCCACCTATGTGCTGGCGGCGGCCACCTCGGCCCTGGGCGGCGGCCTGACCGGCATGGCCACCGGCCACGTCGATCCCGAGATGGCCTATTGGACCACGTCGGGCGAGTTCGTCTTCATCGCCCTGCTGGGCGGCATCGGCCACGTGGCGGCACCGTTCCTGGCGGCGACGCTGTTCTCCACCGTGCGGACCTACGCCATCGAGTTCGTCCCCCATTTCTGGCAGATGATCCTGGGCTTCGTGCTGCTGGGCATCATCGTCTTCCTGCCCAAGGGGCTGTGGAGCCTGTTCCGCAGGGCCAAGGACCGGGAGGCGCGCGCATGACCGCCACTCCCATCCTCGAATCCCGCCTGCTCAACCGCAGCTTCGGCGCGGTGGTGGCGGCCAAGGACATCAACATCGCCATCCATGCCGGCGAGGTGGTGGGGGTCATCGGCTCGAACGGCGCCGGCAAGACCACCTTCATCAACATGGTCACCGGCTACCTGCCGCCCAGTTCGGGCGAGATCCTGTTCAACGGGACCTCGATCCTGGGCAAGGCGCCGCGCCAGATCACCCGCATGGGCATGTCGCGGTCGTTCCAGGTGGCGCAGCTGTTTCCCGGGCTGACGGTGCTGGACAACATGCTGGTGGCGCTGGCGGTGGCGGAAAGCGCACGCCCGTCCTTCCTGCGCTCGCTGCGCACGGACGAACGCATCGCCAAGGCCGAGGCGGCGCTGGCCGAATTCGGCGTCCTGGCCTTCCGCGACCAGCCGGTGACCGCCGTGCCGCAGGGCACCCGCAAGCTGGTCGACATCGCCATGGCCCTGATCGCCAGTCCCAGCATGCTGCTGCTGGACGAACCCACCAGCGGCGTGGCCATCGAGGAGAAGTTCCCGCTGATGGACAGCGTCATGGCGGTGGTGCGCCGCCACGGCGTCACCGTGCTGTTCGTCGAGCACGACATGGAGATCGTGTCGCGCTACGTCAGCCGCATCCTGGCCTTCTATGCCGGCGAGGTCATCGCCGACGGCCCGCCCGCCAGGGTGCTGAACGACCCCAAGGTGCGCGAACTGGTGGTCGGGCACGGCCCGCGAAGGAAGGCGTCATGAGTCTGCGTATCCAATCCCTGGACGTCGCCATCCAGCGCATCCCGGTGCTGCGCGGCGTCACCCTGGAAGTCCCCCAGGCCAGCATGGTCGGCCTGATCGGCCGCAACGGCGCCGGCAAGACCACCCTGATCCGCTCGATCATGGGGCTGCTGCCGGCCTCGGGCGGTTCCATCGAACTGGGCGGGACCGACCTGCTGGGCCTGCCCGCCCACAAGCGGGCCGGCCTGGGCATCAGCTACCTGCCCGAGGACCGGCGCCTGATCCCGTCGCTGACGGTGGAGCAGAACATCCTGATGCCGGTCTGGGCCAACCACCTGAAGGACGCGGCCAAGCGCCTGGACTGGATCTACGACGTCATGCCCGAGGTGGCCGCGTTCCGCGACCGCCGCGCCCTGCAATTGTCGGGCGGCCAGCAGAAGCTGGTGGCGCTGGCCCGCGCCCTGATGCCGGGCCGCCGGCTGCTGCTGCTGGACGAGCCCTTCGAGGGCGTCGCCCCGGTGCTGTCGCGGCGCCTGACCGAGGTCATCGCGCAGCTCCGCGGCTTCGGCCTCTCGGTGATCCTGTCCGAATCCGACGACACCCATTCCGCCGACCTGGTGGACCGCGCCTACCGCATCGAGCGGGGCGTGGTCACCGCCGGCTGAGCTTTCTCGATAGCAGGAGTTCCCCCCATGATCAGCTTCACCTTCGAGACCACCCCCCGGATCATCTGCGAGGACCGCGCCTCGGCCAGGCTGGCGGCGCTGTCGGCCGAACTCGGCATCCGGCACGCCCTCATCGTCACCGATTCCGGGCTGGTCGCCGCCGGCCTGCTGCAACCGGCCCTGGACGGCTTCAAGGCCGCCGGCATGGCCGCCACCGTCTTCACCGACGTGAAGATGGACCCGCCCGAAGCCTCGGTGCTGGAGGCGGTGGCCCAGGCGCGCCAGGCCGGCATCGACGGCGTCATCGGCTTCGGCGGCGGCTCGTCCATGGACACCGCCAAGCTGGTGGCCCTGCTGGCGGGGACCGACCAGGTTCTGCCCGACATCTACGGCATCGGCCTCGCCAAGGGGCCGCGCCTGCCCCTGATCCAGGTGCCCACCACCGCCGGCACCGGCTCCGAGGTCACCCCCATCGCCATCGTCACCACCCCCACCAACGAGAAGAAGGGGGTGGTCAGCAGCCTGCTCTATCCCGATCTGGCGGTGCTGGACGGCACGCTGACCTGGGGCCTGCCGGCGCGCATCACCGCCATGACCGCCATCGACGCCATGGTTCACGCCATCGAGGCCTACACCACCCGGCACAAGAAGAACCCCATTTCCGACAGCCTGGCCATCAAGGCGCTGCAACTGCTGTACGCCAATATCCGCCGGGTGGTGGCCGACGGCCGGGATGCCGAGGCGCGGGCGGCCATGCTTCAGGGCTCCATGCTGGCCGGCATCGCCTTCGCCAACGCGCCCGTGGCGGCGGTCCACGCCCTGGCCTATCCCATCGGCGGTCATTTCCACGTGCCGCACGGGCTCAGCAACGCCCTGGTGCTGGTTCCGGTGATGGAGTTCAACATGCCGGCGGCCGAAAGGCTGTACGGCGAGCTGGCCGCGGCCATCCTGCCCGGCCGCTCCAAGGGCGCCGACCTGCTGGCCGCCATGCGCGAACTGGTGGCCGAGATGCCCATGGAACAGCGGCTGCGCGACGTGGGCATCGCCGAGACGGACCTGCCCATGCTGGCCGAGGACGCCATGAAGGTGCAGCGCCTGCTGGTCAACAATCCCCGCGACGTCGCCTACGACGACGCCCTCGCCCTCTACGCCAGCGTCTACTGAACGGGAGCCCGGCCGTGCATCGCAAGACCGAAACCCGGGGCGACTATCCCCATTTCCTCGCCGTGCCCACCCGCTGGATGGACAACGACGTCTACGGCCACGTCAACAACGTGGTCTATTACAGCTATTTCGACACGGTGGTGAACCGCTACCTGATCGACCAGGGCGTGCTGGACATCCAGAACAGCCCAGTAATCGGCTTGGTGGTCACCACCAACTGTCACTACTTCGCGCCCATCGCCTTCCCCCAGGAGGTGGAGGCGGGCCTGCGGGTCGTCCATATCGGCAATTCCAGCGTCCGCTACGAGATCGGCCTGTTCGTGGCCGGCCGCGACCAGCCGGCGGCGGCAGGCCAGTTCACCCATGTCTACGTCGACCGCGCCAGCGGCCGGCCCGGCCCGTTGCCGGCCGCGCTGCGGGCCGCCCTGGAAAAGATCCTGATCGCGACCCCGTCGTGACCGTCCCTACGGAGATTCGACTACCATGAAGCTGAACGATTCCTCCCTGCTGCGCAGCCAGGCCTACGTGAACGGCGCCTGGGTCGCGGCCGACAGCGGCGCCTCCTTCCTGGTGACCGACCCCGCCACCGGCGCGGCGCTGGCCAGCGTACCCGACATGGGCGGGGCCGAGACCCGGCGCGCCATCGAGGCGGCCAGCGCCGCCTGGCCGGCGTGGCGGGCCAAGACCGCCAAGGAGCGGGCCAACATCCTGCGCGCCTGGTACAACCTGATCATGGCCAACCAGGAGGACCTGGCCGTCCTGCTCACCGCCGAGCAGGGCAAGCCCCTGGCCGAGGCGCGGGGCGAGATCGCCTACGGCGCCTCGTTCATCGAATGGTTCGCCGAGGAGGCCAAGCGCGTCTACGGCGACACCATCCCCGGCCACGGCACCGACAAGCGCATCGTGGTGCTGAAGGAACCCATCGGCGTGGTCGCCGCCATCACGCCGTGGAACTTCCCCAACGCCATGATCACCCGCAAGTGCGCGCCCGCCCTGGCGGTGGGCTGCCCGGTGGTGATCAAGCCGGCCGAGGACACCCCGCTGTCGGCCCTGGCCCTGGCCGAGCTGGCCGAGCGGGCCGGTATCCCCAAGGGCGTGCTGAACGTGGTGACCACGCGCCAGCCGTCGGCGGTGGGCGGCGAGCTGACCGGCAATCCGCTGGTGCGCAAGCTCAGCTTCACCGGCTCCACCGAGATCGGCAAGCTGCTGATGAGCCAGTGCGCCGGCACGGTGAAGAAGGTCAGCCTGGAACTGGGCGGCAACGCGCCGTTCATCGTGTTCGACGACGCCGACCTGGACGCGGCGGTGGCCGGGGCCATGGCCTCCAAGTACCGCAATGCCGGGCAGACCTGCGTCTGCGCCAACCGCATCCTGGTGCAGGACGGCGTCTATGACGAGTTCACCCGGCGTCTCGCCAGGGCGGTGGCCGAGCTGAAGGTCGGCCCCGGCCTCGGCGGCGAGGCGAACCAGGGCCCGCTCATCAACGACGAGGCGGTGGAGAAGGTGGAGCGGCTGGTGGCCGACGCGGTGTCCAAGGGCGCCACGGTGGTGACCGGCGGCAAGCGCCACGCTTTGGGCCGCACCTTCTTCGAGCCCACCATCCTGACCGGCGTCACCACCGGCATGGCGTTGGCCCAGGAGGAGATCTTCGGCCCCGTCGCGCCCCTGTTCCGCTTCCACAGCGAGGCCGAGGCGGTCGCCATGGCCAATGCCGTTCCCTTCGGCCTGGCCGCCTATTTCTACGCCGGCAACGTCGCCCGCGTGTGGCGGGTGGCGGAAAAGCTGGAATACGGCATCGTCGGCATCAACGAGGGCATCATCTCCACCGAGGTGGCGCCGTTCGGCGGCATCAAGGAATCGGGCATCGGCCGCGAGGGCAGCAAGTACGGCGTCGAGGACTTCGTGGAGATCAAGTATCTCTGCCTCGGCGGCATCAAGGAGTAGGCCGCCATGTCCTACGTCTTCCAAAGCGTGCCCAAGGTGGTGTGCGAGGCCGGCGGCCTCGCGCAACTCGGTTCCCTGATGGCGGGGCTGGGCGCCCGCCGGGTGGCGGTGGTCTGCGACAGGGGCATCAGCGCCTGCGGCTTCGCCGGCAAGGCGGCGGCCAGCCTGCGGAGCGCCGGCATCGAGCCGCTGGTGTGGGACGGCGTCCGGGCCGACCCCCCGGTGGCGGTGGTCCGCGCCGCCGCCGAGGCGGTGCGGGCGTTCGGCGCCGACGGCGTGGTGGGGCTGGGCGGCGGCTCGTCGCTCGACACCGCCAAGCTGGTGGCCCTGCTGCTGAATTCGGACCAGAAGATCGAGGAGATGTTCGGCACCGACCTCGCCACCGGCCGGCGGGCGCCGCTGATCCAGGTGCCGACCACCGCCGGCACCGGCTCCGAGGTCACCTGGGTCTCGGTGGTCACCAGCGAAGCCAACGAGAAGAAGGCGATCTATTCCCGCCAGTTGCTGCCCGACATCGCCCTGCTGGACGCCGAGCTGACGCTCGGCATGCCACCCAAGATCACCGCCGCCACCGCGCTGGACGCCATGGTCCACGCGGTGGAGGCCTATACCAGCCGCACCCGCAAGAACCCCATCGCCGACAGCCTGGCGGTCAAGGCCCTCGAACTGCTTTACGCCAACCTGCCCAGGGTGCTGGCCGACGGCGGCGACATCGAGGCGCGCTCGGCCATGCTGATGGGGGCCATGCTGGGCGGCATGGCCTTCGTCAACGCCTCGGTGGGCGCGGTCCACGCCCTGGCCTATCCCCTGGGCGCCCGCTTCCACGTGCCGCACGGCCATTCCAACGCCCTGGTCATGGGCCCGGTGTTCCGCTTCAACCTGCCGGCGGCGGCGGGTCTGTACGCCGAACTGGCCCGGGCAATCCTGCCGGGCCGGCGCTTCGCCTCGGAGGCGGCCGCCGCCGAGGCCTTCGTCGCCGCCCTCGAATTCCTGGGCGCCTCGGGTGGGCTGGAGACCCGCCTCGGCCAGCTGGGGGTCGCCGAGGGCGACATCGACGGCATGGCGGAAGAGGTGACGGTGGGCATCCAGCGCCTGCTGGCCAGCAATCCGCGCGACATGTCCAAGGACGAGGTGGCGGCGCTCTACCGCTCCATCCTGTGAGCATTTTCCCACCGTTTCCAAAGGCTAAGGACGCCGCCCCATGAAAGACATCCTGGTTCACCTGGACGACGGCCCGCGCTGCCCTGCGCGGCTGGAACTGGCCCTGGGCCTGGCCCACCGTTTCGGCAGCCGCCTCACCGGCCTGTTCGCCCGGCTGGAAAGCCACGCCCCCAGCGCGGTGGCCCATCGCGCCAGCGATGCCCTGGCGGCCGCCCGCGAGGCGGCCCGGACACGGTTCGCCGCCGCCGTGGCCGCCGCCGGGGTCGAAGGGCGCTGGTGGCAACTGGCCCATGGCGAGGCCGCTCACGTGGTGTCCGAGACGGCGTTCTGTGCCCGCTACGCCGATCTGGTGGTGGTGGGGCAACACAAGGCCGGGCTCCATCTGGTACCCGAGGACCTGAACGAGACCCTGGTCCATAATTGCGGCCGCCCGGTCCTGGTGGTCCCCGCCGCCGGGACCTTCGCCCGGCCAGCGGAGAACGTGGTGGTGGCGTGGAACGCCAGCCGCGAGGCGGTGCGCGCCCTCAACGACGCCAAGCCATTGCTGGCGGCGGCGCGCGAGGTAACGCTGCTGTCCCTGCACGGCGCCCATGAGGATCGCGGCGACGCCATGGCCGAGGTGCCGGCGGTGGACGTGGTGGACCATCTGGCCCGCCACGGCATCGCCGCCCGGCGGGAACACCTGACCGGCGAGGACGTGGGCAAGATGGACCTGCTGCTGTCCCGCCTGGCCGACCTCGGTGCCGACCTCCTGGTCATGGGCGCCCATGCCCCGCACGGCCTGCTGCCGGCCCGGGCCAACGCCACCCGTCATATTCTGAAGCACGCGACGGTGCCGGTTCTGCTGTCGCAGTGACGACGGCAGAGCGGGACCGGGGGCGCTTCGGCGTCTAGGGACAGGTCGAAGAACCGCCTTGTCCCCCTCCCCGGCCGCTGGGACCTACCTCCCCTTCATCTCCTCCCGTTCTTCCTTTGCCAGCATTTCCGCCTGCTCCCTGATCGGCGGGCCGGCCGCACGGAACCTCCTCGATGAGGAAAATGCCGCCGGGTGCCGGGAGCGAGAGGCACCCGGCGGCCAGTCGGGAAGGCGTCGTGGAGTTCGGAGGGCAGCCTTCCCAGGGAGCGAAAGGGTCACAACGCGGGCGCGAAAGATCCCACGGTGCCATCGGCCAGTGCGATGTCGAATGGCGCGCCGGTTTTCACAGCGACCTCTGCGCGGTCCACGCCGGGAGCCATCTCGACCAGAATCAGCCCGCCGCCCCGTCTGTCGACCTCGAATACGGCGAGGTCGGTGATGACCATGTCGACGACGCCGACGCCGGTCAGCGGCAGGCTGCACCAGTCCAGGATCTTGTGCTCGCCGTCCTTGGCGGTGTGTTCCATCACCACCACCACCTTCTTGACGCCGGCCACGAGATCCATGGCACCGCCCATGCCCTTGACCATCTTGCCTGGTACCATCCAGTTGGCCAGGTCGCCGTTCACACTGACCTGCATGGCGCCCAGGATGGAGAGGTCGATATGGCCGCCGCGGATCATGGCAAAGCTGTCGGCGGAGGAGAAATAGCTGGTCTTGGGCAGTTCGGTGATGGTCTGCTTGCCCGCGTTGATGAGGTCGGGGTCCTCTTCCCCTTCATAGGGGAAAGGCCCCATCCCCAGCATGCCGTTCTCGCTTTGCAGGGTGACTTCCATCCCAGGGGGGATGTAATTGGCCACCAGCGTCGGGATGCCGATGCCAAGATTGACGTAATAGCCATCGCGGAGTTCGCGGGCCGCGCGCTCGGCCATCTGATCGCGTGTCCAGGCCATGGAAATCTCTCCTGTCAGGAGGCGCGGGCGCGCACGGTGCGCTGCTCGATGCGCTTCTGGTTCTCGGTGCTCACGATGATCCGCTGCACGTAGATGCCCGGCGTGTGGATGGAATCAGGATCGATGCTGCCGACCGGCACCAGATGCTCGACCTCGGCGACTGTGACCTTGCCCGCGGTGGCCATCATGGGATTGAAGTTCCGCGCGGTCTTGCGGAAGACCAGATTGCCGGCGGCGTCGCCCTTCCAGGCCTTGACGATGGAGAGATCAGCACGCAGCGCCGTCTCCATCACATAGGTCTCGCCGGCGAACTCGCGCAGTTCCTTGCCCTCCGCCACCAGCGTGCCGACGCCGGTCTTGGTGAAGAAGGCGGGGATGCCGGCCCCTCCGGCGCGAATGCGCTCGGCCAGGGTGCCCTGCGGATTGAATTCCAGTTCCAACTCGCCCGACAGGAATTGCTGGGCGAACAGCTTGTTCTCGCCCACATACGACGAAACCATCTTGCGGATCTGCCGGGTTTCCAGCAGCTTGCCCAGGCCGAAACCGTCGATCCCGGCATTGTTGCTGATGACGGTGACCCCGCTGATGCCGCTGCGGTAGAGCGCGCCGATCAGCGTCTCGGGGATGCCGCACAGGCCGAAGCCGCCGGCCATGATGGTCATCCCGTTGAACAGCAATCCGTCCAGCGCGGCGTCCGCACCGTCATGGACCTTGCCCATATGCCTTCCTCCCTCTTGTTTTTGACTGCGGGAAGCCGCCGCCGACGTGCAGGCCGGCGGCGGTCCCACGACATCCCCTTTTGTCAGGCACGCTCGGGGACGGGCAGGTTCAGCCAGTCGCGGTAAAACGCCTCGATATCCGGCTCGAAGTCGTGAATCACCGGGTACCATGGGGTCGGCGCCTCGACATCATGCATGGTGGCGCATTTCGGGCAGTAATACTCGCGGTAGACCTGCCACTGGGTGTCGGGAGCCATCAGCTTCGGATAGACCTCGAGCATGGCCTCTTCGGTATCGCGGACATAGACGTGTGCGTGCAGCTTCCAGTTCTCGCGGTAATCGCCGAATTCATGGCCACAATCGCACTTGGTGACCCACTGCTTGGTGTCCGCCTTCTGCACGATGAACAAGTGCGGACCTAGCGGCAGGACGATGCGATCCTTGAAGGCGACCTTGGACTGCGCCGCGTTGACGTACTGTTCGAAACGGCTGTGGTCCTTGGGCATGGACAGCATGCGGAACGTGGTTTCCCAGTCGAGCGTGCCGTCGATCAGGTGGGAAATCTGCTGGTCAGTGTAAGACATTTTCGTTTCTCCTTGCGTTCATCTGTCAGGTGAGCGATGCGCGCTGCGCATCACTCCTCGACCTGAACGACGGTCTTGACGTCGGGAAGCAGCGACAGGTCCATGCGGTGCTTGGAACCGTAGGTGGGCACGTCCAGTTCCCCCTCGCGCAGTTCCCAGCTGGCCGGCAGCTCCCAGAATTCCTTGAATTCCCTGGTGAACTTCTCGGACAGACCGAAGCTGGTGGCGAACATGTGCTGCACCTGCACCGAGGCGTGCTTGTTGAGGACGCGCTGGCGTTCCTCCTTCATCCATTCCCGGGTGGGAACAGCGCGGGCCAGACGTTCCTTGCGCATCTCGCCCCGCCGGGCCTGGGTCTTGGCCACGTCCACGACGAAGACGCCGTCGGCGCCCTCGGTGAACACCGCGCCATAGACTTTGCGGGCATATTCCGGCAGCAGGAACTTGTTGTTGAGATCGTCTTCGATGGCCTTGGGATCACGGTCGATGGGATCTCCGAAGCCCGGGCCGCCGCGCAGGTAATTCAGATACAGGTCGTAATTGTCGTAGCAATCCTCGGTGGTGATGCATTGCTTGTCGCGCTTCACCAACGCAGTGGCGTCCAGATGCCGCTCGTAGTCGGGATGGGTGGGATCGATGTCGCCGCCGAGCGGCAGGCTGTCGCCGATGGCGATACGCTCCTTCAGGCCGGTTTTATGGGCCTCGAAGCGATAACCGGTGGCCGACGGATAGCCGCCCATCATGCCCCAGTCGCTGTTCATGAAGCCGTTGCCCATGAAGAACATGGTCCAGTCCTGAGCATTCCAGACCATGCGCAGCGTCTCGAAGCCGCAGCCGCCACGATACTTGCCGTAGCCACCCGAATTGGTCTTGACGTTGCGTCCCAGATACAGGAGCGGCTCGGCCATCTCCCAGATCTCGATGTCGCCCATGTCGCCTTCGGGATTCCAGATGGCAGCGGCATGATTCAAGCCGTCCTTGACGGCGCAGGCACCAGTACCGCAGGACGAGGCCTCGAAACTGTTGACCGCATGGATCTCGCCGTCCTGGTTGATGCCGCCGCCCTGCAGCCAGTTGGAGGTGTTGGCGTTGCCGGCGTTGACCTCTTCGAGATAGCCGCGGCTGAAATAGGCCTGGCCGAGGCCGCGCCACAGGGCCGCCCAGCCGGACACCAGGAAGTGCCAGGCATAGGCATGGCCGGTGCGGCGGTCGTCCGGGTTGCACCAGGTGCCCTTGGGCAGGCGGAAGTCGGTGGCGAAGTAGGCACCGTCATTGATGCGCTGGGTCGGCACCAGGGTCTGGCACATCATCACCCAGATGCCCGAGGTGAAAGCCACCTGATGGGCGTTGAAGGTGTGCCAGCCCCAGCGGCTCGCCCCCTCGAAGTCCAGCTTCCAGCTGCCATCCTGGCGGATGGTCATCTCGCAAGGGGAGTGCATGATGGAATCCAGCTTGGCGAAGGCCGAGGAAACCTGGACGTCGGGGTGCTTGTAAGGCACGTCCACGAACGACACCTTGCGGTACTTGCCAGGCAGGGTCATGGCCTTGATGCGGCTCATCAGGCCGCGTCGGCCTTCCTCGATGACCTCGAAGGCGAACTTCTCATAGGCCTCGATGCCGTCGGCGCGGATCACCTCTTCGACCAGCTCGCGGATCATGTGGCAGCCAGCGATGCGGGTGCGTTCGTCCAGGATCCAGTACTTGGGCGTCCGCACCGAACGCTGGGATTCGTGCAGCCAGTCGCGGAACGGCGTGTCGTTGGCGCCGGTCTTGCGGCAGGTGATCATGTAGCCATCGCCGAAACGCTGCACTTGGCCGGTGGACATGGAACCCGGGGTGACCGAGCCGGTGTCGATCACATGGGTCACGCCGCCGACCCAACCGATCAGCTTGTCCTCCCAGAAGATGGGAACGATGGTGGCGATGTCGCACGGGTGGACGTTGCCGATGGCGCAGTCGTTGGTCGTGAACATGTCGCCGGGGTTGATGCCGGGATTGCTCTCCCAATCGTTCTCGATCATGTATTTGATCGCGGCGCCCATGGTGCCGACGTGGATGATGATACCCGTGGAGGTCAGCACGCAGTCGCCGGCCGCATTGTAGAGCGTGAAGCACAGCTCGCCTTCCTGCTCGACGATCGGGCTGGCGGCGATCTTCTTGGCGGTCTCGCGGGCGTGGACCAAGCCGCCGCGCAGCTTCGAGAACAGCTTCTCGTAGCCGATGGGGTCGCTGTCGCGCAGTTGCAGCTTATCGAGGCCGTTGTAATGGCCGGTCGCCTTGGTGCGCTCGATAATCGCGTCGCGGAACTGCTTCAGCGTCTGGCCGTTCTTGAGCAGGTCAGCGAAGACGGAGCTGCCCATGGCCTTGGTCGGATTGATCTGGTTCATGGTCGGTCTCCTCACTTCACTTCCTTGAGGTGGAACAGGCGGTGCTTGTCGATGGTGGTCTCGAAGCCATCGGGAACGACGAAGGTGGTCGCGTCGGATTCGATGATGGCGGGCCCGACGATGTGGTTGCCGGCCTTGAGCGCCTCCATCTTCCACACCACCGCATCAACCCACGTCTTGTGGCGGTAGAAGGGACGGTGGCCGAGCCGCGCCTGCGCCGGCGGGGTCGGGCCGGCATCGGGGTCCTCGGGCAGCACCGGCTTCTGGGTAGCGACGGTGCCGCGCAGGATGGCGCCGGTGATGGAGAAGCCCAACTCGGGCGACCGGGCCGAAGAGGCGTAAACGCGGCCGTAAGTGTTCTCGAAGGCGTCGACGATCTTGTTCCAGTCGTCGGCCGTCGCCGCACTGGGCACCGGCGAGACGATTTCGAGATCGTTGAGCTGCCCCATGTACTGCATCTTGTAGCCGGGGATCAGCATCACGTCCTCGGGCTTGAACCCGTTGATGACGAACTCGTCGATCACCTTGGTGGCCAGTTCCGACCAGGCCTCCTGCAGGGTCTTGCAGGCCGCCGCCTTGTCCTCGTCGCCGGCCAGCTGAGGCAGACCGAGGTCGACCGACTTGTCATAGCGGTACTCAAAGTCGGCGCAGGCGCAGCCGAAGGCCGAGAAGCCGGCCGCCCAGGCGGGAACCACCACGTCCTTGAAGCCGACCCCTTCGGTATAGCCATAGGTGTGAACCGGGCCGGCCCCACCGTAGGAGAAGCAGGTGAACTCGGCCGGGTTGTACCCCTTGGCACTGATGTTGGCGCGCAGGTACTCGGACAGCGTCAGGTCGAGCAATTCGATGACGCCCGCCGCCGCATCCTCGACGGACAGGCCGAGCGGATCGGCGATCTGCTCCTTGATGTGCCGGCGGGCACGCTCGACGTCCAGCTTTATGGCGCCGCCCAGGAAGTTGTCCGGATTGAGGTAGCCGAGAACCACATGGCAGTCGGAGACCGTCACGGTGTCCAGGCCGCTTTCCGGCCAGCAGGTGCCGACGCGATAGCCGGCGCTGTCCGGCCCCAGCTTGATGGACTTGCTGTAAGGGTCGAGGCGGACGAAGCTGCCGGCACCGGCGCCCACCGAGTCCATCGCCACCAGCGGGAGCGACAGGACCAGGCGGGCCATGTCGGGATCGGACTTGATGGCGAAGCTGCCCTTGGTGATCAGGGCGACGTCGAAGCTGGTGCCGCCGATATCGGAGCAGGCGATGTTTTCGTCGCCCAGCGCCTCGCCCAGCAGCTTGGAACCGATCACGCCGCCGATGGGACCCGACACGATGGTCCGTGCCAGTTCCTTGGCTTTCCAGCTGATGGTGCCGCCATGGGTCGCCATCACGCGCAGATCGAACTTGCCGCCGTGCTTCTTGAAGCGGTCGCTCACCTTCTTGAGGGTCTGACGCGAAGGTTCGGCGCCATAGGCCTCCAGGATGGTGGTGTTCATCCGGTGGCTTTCCTTGCGGGACGGGTAATAGTCCACCGAGGCGAACACCGGAATTTCGGCCTTCAGCCTCTGCAGTTCGTCCCTGACCACGTCGCGGGCGCGTTGCTCGCTCGTCTCGTTCTTGTGGGACTGCAGCAGGCAGATCACGATCGCCTGCGAGCCGGCCGCCACCAGGTCCCGGGTGGCCTGGCGAACCTCGTTCTCCCGTAGCGGAATGGCGATGTTGCCCTGCACGTCGGTGCGCTCGGTCACGCCGCGGGTGCGCGACACCGGCACCAGGGGATCGTCGTAGCGGTGAGTGTTGAGGTGGATGCGGTCTTCCAGGGCGTAGCCGAGATAGCTCTGCAGCGCGCGGCCCATGGAATGGATCTGCTCGAATCCCTTGTTGCAGATCAGGCCGACGTTCAACCCTTTGCGCATCAGGATGCGGTTGAGCATGGCCGTACCGGAATAGACGCACGTCACCAGTTCGGGATAGACGTCGTCAACCCCTCGGCTCCAGTGCGCCAGGGCGTCGACCGACGAATTGTAGATGGCCAGGGATTCGTCCCCAGGGTTACTTTGCGCCTTGCCGACGACGAAACGGCCGTCGGCACGGACGAAGAAGGTATCGGTCATCGTGCCGCCGGCATCGATGCCCATCACCTGGACCGGGATATGTTGGTGTCCCACGGTTTCCTCCGATTGGTCTGGTTATGGGGGACTGGCCAACTTCTCCAGTCGTCCAGCCCCTTCCCAGCCATCAAGGCAACCGTCGTGCCAGAGCACGGATCCATCACCAACAGATTGTTTTATCTAGCCTTTCCATGACCTGGCGGCATTCCTTCGCGACCGCAACATGGCCTTCCTACGTCCGAAACCCAGACGGACCGTCGGTCCTCGTTCGGCATTATTGAAAATGCCGGTGGGCATGCCTCTCCCACCGGCACCTGGGTACAGAACACGCTGAGGAAGCGGATTTGGGCGCTGTAATCTTCGTAGAAACCGCCTCGGGGCGCCCGTCTGGACCGATCGTCCGTCTTTCAGACGGTGGCGGTTCCTCCTCCGGCCGACAAGCGGTCGATGCCGTACCGCTTCATCTTCTCGTACAAGGTGCTTTTTGCGATACCAAGACGGGTGGCGGCCCGGGTGAAGTTGCCGTTTTCGGCCCGAATGGCGGCGATAATGGCCTGCCGTTCGCTGTCGGCAAGGCGACCACTCTTTTCCGCGGGAGGGGGCGCATCCACCAACGCACCCGACGCGGAGGAAACTGCTGGCGCGACGAACTCGGGCGGCAGGTCGTCCGAAGTGAGGATATCCTCTTCGGCCAACAGCACCATGCCCTCAATCACGTTGCGCAGCTCCCGCACGTTGCCGGGCCATGGATACCCCATCAGCACATCCATGACCTCGGCGGTCGGATATTTCGCCGGGACACCGTAACTGCGCGCGGTCTGGTCGACGAAATGGCGGATTAACAGGGGGATGTCGTCCTTATGCTCGGCCAGGGCCGGCAAACGCAGCACGGTCACCGCCAGGCGATAGTACAAGTCCATGCGGAAATTGCCGGCAGCCACTTCCGCGCGCAAATCCCGATTGGTGGCGGCCAGCACCCGCACCTGCACCTTCCTCGCCTTGTTTTCGCCCAGGCGATAGACCTCGCCCTCTTCCAGGACCCGCAGGAAATGGGCCTGCAGGTCCAGCGGCATTTCACCGATCTCATCGAGAAAAAGGGTGCCGCCGTCCGCCGCCTCGAATTTTCCTGCCATGCCGCCACGCCGGGCACCGGTAAAGGCACCTTCGACGTAGCCGAACAACTCGCTCGCCAACAAATCCCGCGTCATGCTGCCGCAATTAAGGGGCACGAATGGAGCAGAAGCTTTGGGACCGGCTCGATGTAGAGCCTGGGCGAATACCTCTTTGCCCGCGCCGGTGGGGCCGAGCAGCAGGACGGGAACGTGAATCCTTGCCAACTGGCGGGCCCGGCTCTTGACCTTCGCCAAGGCAGAACTGTTCCCGACGATGCCGTCTATCGGGTCCGCCAGCGGCCTGCCCTCCGGCTTCGGCTGCGACACTGCCGCCATGGACGTCCAGCGCCGCGACAATGGGATGGCGAGGATCGTCCCGAGACGCTCCTCGTGGTCGATGACCGGTTCCAGCCAGTCGTTTTGCATCCATTCGGGAAGAGGATGCCGACGATCGGAGACACCGTCGACAAGGCCGTCGATGCCGATGTTTCTCCAGGTCGCCAAGTCGAGTCCGAGACTATCGAGAAACAGGCCGGCATTTTCGTTGGCGCGAACCAACCTGCCGCGGCGGTCAAAGATGACCAGCCCATTGTCGCCCCAGCGCTTGGCGCGGGTCAGCGTCACATCGAGCAGGCGCGCGCGCTTTTCCATTTCCAGCGCCGCCAGCCGCGTCTCGATGCGCCCGGCACAGGCAAGCGCCAAGGCCAAGCAATGGGTATTGTGGCTGCCGCTCAGCCCGGAAATGTCCAGGGCTCCCAAGATCTGGGCATCATAGGGATCGCGAACGACGCTGGCCGAGCAGGTCCAGTGTTTGATTCCTTCGCAAAAGTGCTCGGCGGCACAAATCTGCACCGGTTGACCGGATGCCAGGGCGGTGCCGATGGCATTTGTCCCGCTTACCGCCTCGTCCCAAAGAGCCCCCGGTACGAGTTGGATGCCCTGGCCGTTATCCTTGGCGCCGGGATCGCCCTCGACCCAGAGGATGACCCCGGTGGGATCGGTCAAAATCATCATCGTTCCGGATTCGGCCAGAAATTCCCGAGCCTGTGCCATGACCGGCTTCGCGGCTTCGATCAGGTCGGAGTGCCGATGCTGCAATGAGCGCAGACCATCGCCGTCCACCGCCAGTGGCGCGGCCACACGGATGGGATTGACGCCTTGCTCAAGGCAACGACGCCATGAGTCCTCTATCATGCGGCGCACGGCATCATGCGGCATACCGTCGCCCGACAGGAATTTTTCCCAGGCGATCATGACCGCCCTGTCGTCGCCGGTCGCCAAAGAGCGGCCGATCGCGTCGCGGGCCATTGTACATTCCTCCCTAGGACATCCTTCATGGGATGGCCGACTTTATTTTTATTGCCCCCAGCTTGCCCGTTACCGGAACCGGAGTGCAAATTTTTTATATAGTGCATTTTTTAAGAAACGGCTGCCGTTCAACAACCGCCTAAGATGCATATAACCAGATTAGGGGAGTCTGCATCTCCCTTCCAGACTATTCATCGAAGCAAGAAAGAGACCACTTCGGCAATCCGTTTGAAGGCGGGAAGATGGGGGAGGAAGCACTCACCGGATCGTCCGGCTTTCGGACGCCGTGATCGACGAATCGACCGAAATCCGAACACGGAGATATTGGCCATGCCCCGATTAACCGGTGCGGTTTAGCCCCCATCAGGCCAGGAAATTTCCATCCATCTGTCGCCGAACTACGCTGTGACCAGCCGTGGTTTTTTCATCCAGCCGTGGGTAGAGTCCGAGCCGACGTTACGCCGTCCGGCGCGGTGTGGGCAATGGGGCCAGGATCGGAGCCCGGGACGGGCGGAGATGCTGGCCCCATTGCCTTGAGTTTGGCGGCGTGAGCCGCCGGGGTCTGGTATCCGATGGCCGAATGGGGCCTGGTGGTGTTGTAGTCGGCCCTCCAGTCTGCGATAGCGGCGCGGGCCTGGGGCAGGCTGGTGAAGACTGTCTCGTTGAGCAGTTCGTCGCGCATCCGGCCGTTGAAGCTCTCGATGTATCCGTTCTGCATCGGCTTGCCGGGGGCGATGTAGTGCCACTCGACCCGGAGAGGTCCTGCGCCCATTTCAGCACGGCGTTGGAGGTCAGCTCCGTCCCATTGTCGGACACGATCATCCCTGGCCTGCCTCGTGTGCTGATCAGTACCGTCAGCTCACGGACCACCCGCACCCCGGAAATCGAGGTATCGGGGACGGCGGCCAGGCATTCCCGCGTCACGTCGTCGACGATGTTGAGCACGCGGAAGCGGCGGCCGCAAGCCATCTGGTCATGGACGAAGTCCAACGACCAACGGGCGTTGGGCGTCGCCTCCACCAGGGTCGGCGCGCGGCTGCCGATGGCCTTGCGTCGCCCCCGGCGCCGGCGCACCGCCAATTCTTCCTCGCGGTAGAGCCGGTGACACGGCTGATGCCCGATGGCTCCCCGTCCCACCGCAGCAGGATGAACAGGCGCCGATAACCGAACCGGCGCCGCTGCTGAGCCAAATCACGTAGGCGACCGCGCAGGACACTATCGTCACGGACCGACCGATAACGGACTATCGTGCGATCCGCCGCGATCACGGCGCAGGCCCGACGCTCGCTCATCCCAAAGCAGCTTTGCAGATGGGCGACAGCCTCCCGCTTGGCGGCGGGCCTCACCATTAATGGGATGGTCCGCCCCGTCCAGCTAACCGCACACTGGACGTCGGCAATCCAATCAGGGGAGACCGCCCTTATGCTCCGCAATAAACCCAAGGGAGCCGTGACCTACGGCATCGACATCGGCAAGAACCTGTTCCACGTCGTCGGCGTGGATGCCGACGGCAAGCCGATCCAGAAAGTGAAGTTCCGCCGCGACACCGTGCTGCAATTCTTCGAGCGAGCTGAGTCCGCAACCGTGGGCATGGAGGCATGCCCCGGCTCGCAATGGCTGGCACGTAAGCTCCAGGAACGCGGCCACACCGTCCGCATCGTCCCGGCCCAATTCGTGAAGCCTTACGTCAAATCCAACAAGAACGACATCATCGACGCCGCCGCCATCGCCGAGGCGGTGACGCGGCCGACGATGCGCTTCGTCGAGGTTAAGAAGCCCGAGCAGGTCGACCTTCAGGCTCTGCATCGCATCCGCGACCAGATGGTGCGCAACCGGACCCGGCTGATCTGCCAGATGCGGGCGTTCTGCCTGGAATATGGCGTGGCGATGCGGCAAGGCGCGGGCGTCTTCAAACTGGATCTTCAACGGGTTCTGGCTGATGAAGGCAACGACCTTACGCCCACCATGCGCCGACTTCTGGGCGATCTGGCTGACGACCTCGCCCATTTGGAAAAGCGCGTCGCGGCGATCAGCCGGGAGATCGACGCCCTGGCCGCGTGCAATGATGTGGCTCGACGCCTGACGACGATTCCGGGGATCGGTGCCTTGGGGGCTACGGCATTGCTCGCCGCTGTCGGCGCCGGTCATCAGTTCACCAAGGCCAGGGATTTAGCAGCATGGCTGGGACTGGTGCCGCGCCAGCATTCCACCGGCGGCAAGCAGACATTGCTCGGCATCAGCAAGCGCGGCAATCCCTACATCCGGCGTCTACTCATCCATGGCGCCCGATCCTGCGTGCTGCATTTGGACAGGTCCCGGGATCGGCTGGGCCGGTGGATCGACCAATTGCAACAGCGCATGCACCCAAACAAGGTGACGGTGGCGCTGGCAGCCAAGATCGCCCGCATCGCCTGGGTAGTGCTGACCAAACCCGGAGCCCTCTACGAACGCCGCGATCCGGCTATGGTGTAGGGGCTCCAACAGACTGCGAGGTCAAGGGACGTGATGACGAGGCAGTTGATCGCCGTGCCGTAAACCCTGTCAAAAAATCGGGCCCTGTGCCCGAACCATTATTTGGGAACGCACGAGCCGATCTCATCATGGCCTGGCTGCAACAGCAGCCCACTCGCGAGAGGCCGGATACATTTACGCAGACTGTTCCCGTCCATTCGCCCAAGACCCTTGCAGGGACGGGGCGGACCATACATTTTTCCCAGAAGATCGCGCAGCGCCGCCTCGTTCAGCATCGACTCCGCCAGCAACTTCTTCAGACGGGCGTTTTCGTCTTCCAACGCCTTCAGCCGCCGTGCCTCCGATACGTCGAGGCCGCCGTATTTGGCCTTCCATTTGTAGAACGTCGGCTGGCTTATCCCATGTCGGCGGCACAAATCCGCCGTCGCCGCCCCGGCCTCCTGCTCCTTCAGGATGCCGATGATTTGCTCCTCGCTGAACCTGCTGCGCTTCATAAATCCGTCCTCTCTAGGGGCCGCACTCTACTTCAAACTGGAGGAAGATTCCCACGGCAGGTCAGTTGGGACGGCCCCTTTGGCGCTTCCACAACCATCAACGGCGGGATGATGGCGCCGGAATCGAAAAAGGCGCTAGACTTTCGTCTAGCGCCTTGATTTTATTTATGGAAATTGGTTGCGGGGGCAGGCAACCATCTCAAATTGCTGTTCCAAACGGCGGCTTAAAAACTAGCAGACCCGAGGCTTCCGCGGCAGCACGCCCCACTCCGCCGGCTAGCGTTCGCCTGCGGCTGACAAGGGCCGGGCGATGGCCTCCAGCCCCTTGTTCTCTTCGTCTACCCCCAGCCCCCATTCGGTGATGGCGGAGAACCCGCCCCCTCCGTCAGGTCCAACGAATGTCGGCGCGAAAACGCCCTTGACGTTCCCACACTAATGATTCGATATTTCTTGAAACGTCGAATTATATGAGGTGCACGTCATGGATGCAGAACCGCTCCGCTCCCCGGCCGCTCGCTGGAGCGGCCTGTCGCTTCCCCAGCCGGTCTGGCTGATCCTGTTCGCCCTGGCCATCGGCCTGACCAGCGGCTTGAACGGGGTCGAGGTGGTTCACGCCTTCAGCAATGGCTTCGGCCGCATCCTGGGGGATTTCGCCCTGGTCCTGCTGCCATCCTTCGTGCTGGCGGCCTGCATGGCGCGGCAGAAGCTGGACGGCGCCGACCGCATCGCCGCCGCCATCTCGCCCATGACCGCCGCTGGCATGGTCTGCCCCGACACCTCCTACGCCACCCTCGCCTCGGTGGCCGACCGCCGCAAGCTGTCGGTGGCCTTCGGCAGCGGGGCCGGTTATCGCCTGCTGTTCCCCGCCGGGCCGCTGATCGTCGCCACCGGCCTGGGCGTCAACAGTCCCGCGCTCTTCCTGACCGGATTGCTGCTGCTCGTTCCGGTGTGGCTGGCCGGCGAAGTTTGGTCGCGCTACCGCACCCCTGCCGACAATGCTCCCGGCAGTCGCACAACACCTTTCTCGCGCGCCGTCCTGCGGCCGCTCCTGCCGCTCGGCGTGCTAGGGGTGCTCCTGTTGATCGGCAGCGTCACCGACCTTTCCGCCTTCCCCTGGGCGAATTTCCTCACCCGCCCCAAGGGCGCCCTGATTATTGCGGCTGCCCTGGCGCTATTCGACACACAACCTCAATCCCGCCGCGAATGCCTGGATGCGGCCATGCGCCGCACTGCCTCGCTGCTGTTGGTGATCGGCGCCGCCAGCGCGTTTGGGACCATGCTCAGCAACACCCTGCCGCTGAAGCAGATGCTGGCACCGCTGGCCTCCAGCGTCGGCATGCTGGTGGTCCTGTTCGCGGTGACCATGGTGTTCAAGCTGATCCATGGCGCCTCCACCGCCACCTTCGCCACGGTGACCCCGGTGCTGGCGCCCTTGATGGCCGGCGCCGACATCTCGCCGGTCGCCGCCGTCTTCGCCATCTGCCTGGGGTCCTTCGCCATCCTGCCCACGGACAGCTTTTACTGGCTGGTGCGCAGTGACGCCCTGGCCGGGCGGGGCGAATCCTCCGCCGTCGCCACCCTGGCTGGCGGTGCCGCGCTTCAATCCCTGGTCGGTCTGACGGCGCTCTATCTGCTTGTCATGGCCGGGCTGGCTTGACAGCGCCCAATAATTCAACATATCTGGAAACATGGAAGAAAAAGCCATCATCGCCGCCTTGTCCGCCTTGGCCCAGGAAAGCCGCCTGCGGGTATTCCGCCTGCTGGTGACCGTGGGACCGGACGGATTGCCGGCCGGGCAGATCGCCGAGGAATTGGCGATCCCGCCCAACACCCTGTCGTTCCACCTGTCGCACCTGAAGAACGCCGGTCTGGTGACCGTGCGGCGGGAGGGACGCTCGTTGATCTATACGGCCGAGTACACCCGCATGCGAGGGGTGATCGCCTACTTGACCGAAAATTGCTGCAGCCGGTCGCCGTGCTGCCCGTGAGGCCCAGACAGCATGCCCGAAACCATGAACGACCCCGCTATCGACGAAATCCCCGGCAGCGACAGTGAACTGGCCGCCCTGCTGGCGCAGGCCGGCCTTCCCACCGACGATCTGGACCTGTCCGGCCGCCAGTTCTTCCGTTTCCGCGACGGCGGTGCATTGGTCGGGTTCATCGGCTGGGAAGCGGTGAACGACACCCATGCGCTGCTGCGCTCCTTCGTCGTTGTCCCGCACCGGAGAGACCAGGGGCTAGGGTTGGAGATCGCCCGTTGGGCGCTGACGCGGCTGGCCGAACTGGGCTTCACCGACGCCTGGATTCTCACCACCACCGCCGAGGCATTGGCCCTCAGGCTCGGTTTCGCCCGCGCCGACCGGGAAACCGCGCCGGCAGCCATCCGCCAATCCCGTCAATTCGCCGGGCTTTGCCCGGCTTCCGCCACCCTCCTGCACCGGAGCCTGCCATGAATGCCGACCAGATCCGCGCCAACGTCCGCGACCGCTACGGTGCCGTCGCCCAGGGCACGGCCTCGCCGTGCTGTGCACCGCCGACACCTGCCCAATCATCGTGCTGCGGTTCCGCCGAGCCGGATGTGGGCGAACTGGCGCGGCGCATGGGCTATGGCGACGACGAACTGAGTGCCGTCGGCGACGGCGCCAATCTCGGCCTCGGCTGCGGCAACCCGCAAGCCATCGCCGATATGAAGCCCGGCGAGGTGGTGGTCGATCTCGGTTCCGGCGCCGGCTTCGACTGCTTCCTCGCCGCCCGACAGGTGGGCAACACCGGGCGCGCCATCGGCGTCGACATGACCCACGAGATGCTGCGGAAGGCACGCGACAACGTCGCCAAGCTGGGCCTTGCCAATGTGGAATTCCGCCTGGGCGAGATCGAGCACCTGCCCATCGCCGACAACACCGCCGACGTCGTCATTTCCAACTGCGTCATCAACCTGTCGCCGGACAAGCCGCAGGTGCTGCGCGAGGCGTTTCGCGTGTTGAAATCCAGTGGCCGTGTCGCCGTGTCCGACGTGGTCATGCTCAAGCCCCTGACGCCGGACCTGGCCGCGCGGCAGGAGCTCTATTGCGGGTGCGTCGGCGGTGCCGCGACCGTGGAGGAGCCTGGAGCGCTGGTTGGAGGAGGCCGGCTTCACCGACATCCGCATCGACCCCAAGCCGGAGAGCCGCGACCTGATCGCCGAATGGGCGCCCGGCCTGGGCGTGGAGGATCACGTCGCCTCGGCCACCATCGAAGCACGCAAGCCGTAAGGAGAAAATCATGACCGACAGCGCCGACGCGAATTCCCAGGCCATCCAGCGTTTCAAGGAGGGGCTCTACTGCGCCGAAAGCGTCCTGGCCACGCTGGCAAGCCGGCTGGGCATCGACAACCCGCAGGTGCCCGCCATTGCCACCGGCTTCTGCAGCGGCCTCAGCCAGACCGCCGGCCCGTGCGGCGCGCTCACCGGCGCCGTCATGGGGCTGGGACTGGCCTTCGGACGCAATGATGGCACCGGCTCGGTGCAGCGGACCTACGAGGCGGTGCAGACCCTGGTGGAACGCTTCACCGAGGAGTTCGGCGCCACCGGCTGCGCCGATCTGCTCGGCTGCCACCTCGGCACGGCGGAGGGCCGGCAGACCTTCACCGACAACAAGCTGCACCGCCGTTGCATGACCTATACCGGGCGCGCTGCCGAATTAGCCGCCCAGCTGATCGGCAACGATGCTTCCACCGATACGGTAGTTAAACCCGGCTACTGCGGATGACCCTGCCGGCGCGCCCCGCCGGCGACGCCGCCACGCGGCCATGGTCCTTCGTGTGGTTGCTGGCGGCGGCGCAACTGGTGGCCTGGGGCAGCCTGTACTATGCCTTCACCGTCGCCGTCGTGCCGATGGAAACGGAACTGGGCTGGTCGAAAACCACGCTGAACGG
>JANQAI010000003.1 GCA_024707145.1 Magnetospirillum sp.
CGGTTGACCGCGCCGGGCTTGAGCCATTCGGCGGGGACGGCTCCGAGGAGGTGGAGCACGTTCAATCGATCGTAGGCGAGCATTGACGCCGGGCAGGTGGACCATCATCGCGGAGGAAAAATTGTGCGGCTGGTCGCCGGCCATTTTAAAGGGCTCGCCGATGAGGGATTGTTCCTCGACCCAAGTGCCGACGCGCGAGGCGTGGTTGGCGGCGGCGTGGAGAATGTCGGAGACTTTGGCGGGGCGGTCGAGGATGAGGTGTTGGAAGGCGTAGAACATGCCCATCCCGGCCCAGTTGCCGCCGGGCATCCAGCCCATGCTGACGGGGAGACCTTGCTTCTCGACGGATTCGAGGAGGGCCAGCGTGCCTTTCACGAGATCGTGGTCGGCGGTGATCCAGCCTTCGCCGTTAAGGTGGGCGTCCATGAAGGCCCATTGCGTGAGTTGCGGGATGGGATCTTCGCCCGTGTAGCCGACGCGCACAGGGAGGTAGAGGTGGCCGTTTTGGTCGCGGCGTTGATCGCGGAGGCGATTCTTTTCGAAGGAGGTCTGGAAGGCGTCGGCGAGTTGGCGGAACTCGATGGCGTGTTGGACGTGGCCGAGTTTTTGCGCAATCCGTTCGGCGGAGCGGAGGCCGGTAATGGTGCAGTAAACGGAGGAGTATTCGGAGTTGATATCGAGGATGCCGCCGTCGCTGAATCCCGGCGGCAGCATGCCGTAATAGGGCGCGTCCGGATGTTTGAGCGTTTCGTCGCGGAGGCCGCGGATGCCGGAGACGCCGAGGACGATTTTATCCCACACTTTGCGCGCGTAACTCCAGTCGCCGGAAATCTGCGCGTCGCGTTCCACGCCCCAGATGACTTCGGCGGTGGTGCGGTAGATTTGCTGCGGATGGAGTTCGTCGATGATGCCGTTGGGCAGTTGGTGGCTGAAGAGGGCGTCGAGGGTTTGGCGCGCGGATTTCGAGTCGCCGAGGTGGGACGCGAGATTGGTGATGTAAACGGCGTCGCCGGCCCAGAGTCCGCGGTAAAGCGAGAAGCTGGAGTTGAACTGCGTGTGGCCGTTGATCGTTTCGCGGGCCTGATACAGCGTGCGGAGCGAGGCTTCGTGCATGCGCTGGATTGCAGGATCGGCGACGGTGATGCGGTCGTAGGGAATCGCGTAGTTGTTCCAGCGCGCGTTGGTGACTCTGATGGCGTCGGCGAGCGGGAGTTTACGGGCGGCGCGCACCTCTGCCTCGCTGGTGTCGCCGGAGAGCACCCACGCGGTGACCTCGCGCGTGTTGGCGGCGAAGGTAAGTTTCCAGCCTTTTTCGGTGCGGGTGAGGCCGGTTGCGCGCGGCTGGGTAAGGATGAAGGGTTTGCCTCGTTCGAGGATGACGCCGTCGTCATTGAGTGCGAGGGTGCGGAGGCTCTTGATTTGGAGCGTCGGCTGAACGTTGCCCGAGTAGCGCGCGTGAAGGATGTCCGTGCGCGGAGCCTGGCGGCTCATTTCGGTGCCGCAGGCGATGCGGAGTTCGGCGCGATCATTTTGCGCGGTGGAGCCGGCGACGAGTTCCGCGCGGGTGAGAACGGTTTTCGGCGCGTAAACGGCGATGGTCGCGAGCGTAGCGTTGGGATCCTGACCCTGCGGAGCGAAGACGCGGATGTTGATCCAGCCGTCCTGATCGGAGTCATGGGCGTCGAAGAGGAAAATTTGAGGCAGGTTATGCGGAGCGTTGAGCGCGAGGTCGACGATCTGCGCGGGCGCGCCTTCGACGTCCATGTGTGCCGTGCGCTGAAAGAGCATTGCCTTGTAGCTCTCGCAGAAGCCGAGCATGATGCGCTTGGCCGCGCCGGGGAAACTTTGATGCGGTAGTGAATGGGGCGCGTGATGCCCCACGCGGTGTTGCGGAATTCAGAGAGAGACACCTTCGCCGGGCTTGGCCCAATCGATGGCGCCGCTGATGCCGTCGAGGCGCTCGTAGTCTTTTGTGCGGCCGATGGACTCGGAAACTTTTTCGGGCGCGATGGAAAGCGTGGTGACTTCAATGCGATCCGACCCGCGTGTGAGCGTGGAGCGCATGATCGGCACGCGCGCGGCTTCGAGGAAATCCTGGGAGGCGAAGGCAAAGGCTTCGCCCTCGGCGGAGGCTTCGACGACGGTCAGGCCCTGGACGTAGGGGCCGGGGCCAAAATCATAGAGGAGTGCGCCGCGTTCGTTGGCCATCGGCTTGTGCCAGTCTTCGGGGACGCCGAGCGGTTGATGCCAGGTGGGAATGCCGTAGCGGAAATCGACGACGCGTTCGGCGGCGGCGAGAGAGTGAAACGAACCGATTGCGAGAACGGAGGCGGCGATGCGGCAGGCACTCCGGGGTAGGAAAGAAGCAATGGCCATGCTTCAACTTCTACGCGTGGCCGGAGGACTCACAAAATGAATGTTATGAAAATTTCGGGGCGAAGCAGAGACGAGGGTTGGCGCGTGCCATGCCGATTCTGCAGGCGTTCGCTAGTTTGCTGCGCCGCGCCGCGCGGCGCGCAGTGACGGGATAGTCGAGAGGGAATGGGCGAGAGATGGAGAAGACGCGATGAAAGGAGTGTAACGTATTGCGTTACGCGTGTGGGCAGAGGGGACGGGTGCCGGGTTCGCTGGATTGCTAGGCCGCGGGGCGGCTCGCAATGACGGCATAAAGAGAGGGGGAGCCGTTTGGCGGAGAGAAGAGGAGGTGGCTCGAGGAAAGTGTAACGTATTGCGTTACACTTTGCCTGGGGGATGGCGATGGATGGGGAAAACTTGACGGAGTGCTACCTCGTGATGCGCGCGGCTCGCAATGCGGAGGTGCGGCAAAAAGGAAGATGCGGAGACTTATCGAGTGCCGCCGAAGTCGTAGCGGAGGGTCCAGTGTTTGGTTTCGCCGGGGAGGAGGGCGAGGGTTTGGTAGGGTTCGATGGAGAATGTGTTGCTGTTGCCCCAGACGACACACTCGCTCGGGACGAAGCTCGTGGAGAAATCGACGTGCGTGAGTTTGGGGTGACTCAGGCGAACTCGGACGGGGTGGGCGGCGGGGAGCCGGAGGAAATCCATGTGGCCGTCGGTGATGCTTTCGAAGCGCCGTTTTTGCGTGAAGCGTTGGTCATCGAGAACGAAACCGGGATTATCGGTGAGGCGGGATCCGGCGGGCACTTCCATTTCGATCAGTCGATCGGTGAGCGCGAAAAAAGGATGGGCGAACCACTCGAGCATGAGCGGCGTTGCCGCGCGATTGGTAAGCTGGGAAAACGAGGTGACGGTGCGGCCCTTAAGCGAGATCTTGCGTGTGATGGCGTAGTGAAAACCGGCGGCAGCCTGTTCGGTGGTGAAGGTGATTTCGTGCGCTGTGGGCGCGATGACCCAGTCGCACGGGGTGGCGACTTCGCTTCCGTTGGGCGTGAGCGCGCCGGCGCCGAGTGTGACACCTTGATCGCCGTTCCACGTGTGGCGCTGGCCGGTGCGCGAGGAATGACGGAAGGATTCGGGCAGGCCTTGTCCGTTGAACGGAGACGGATCGGCCTTGGGCCATTCGGGGCCGGTGAGCAATGGGCCCGCGGTCCGGTCGGTGATTTGCCAGAGGTAGCCTCCCCAACAAAAGCGTGGGCCGAGTTTGGCGCGGTCGTCGATCGGATCGAGGAGGTCCAGACTAAGCTGGTCGTTGGCGAGGGTAAGCATGGGACGAAAAAAGAAAGCTGCGGTCGGTCGACGGCAGAGGGGAAGAAAAGGTGAATGCGAAGCGCAATTTCAACACGCGCTACCCGGCCAACCTGAATCGCGCGGCGCGCGAAAGGGGGCGCAGCGGCGGGTGACGCGATTAGCGCAGACGCATTACGCGGATCGTGGTGTTGGTGCCTTCGACGACGAGCGCGAACTGGCCGGCGGGGCGGGCTTGAATTTCGATGTTTTTTCCCGGGAGATCGTAGGTGATACGTTCGAAGCCTTCCCAGACCTGACCGTTGTCGAGGACGAAGCGATTGCCTCCTTCCCAGCGCACGACCTTGGCTTTGAGCGCGGGCAGGTCGCGCCAGTTGGAGTTGTTAAAGACGGGCAGGCCAAATTTTTCGAACCAGCCTTTGGGGGCGTTGTCGGCGTTCGGCGAGGAAACGGAAGCGACTGATTGCGCAGGTTGAGATGCGGCGATTGTGCGGCGCATCTGGTCGGCGGTGCGAAGGTTGTAACGGATGAGTGCGGCGTCGATTACGCCGAGTTCGTCGGGCGTGAGTTTGTTCAGGCCGGAGCGCTCCCATTCGGCGGCGGAAAGAACGCTCTTAAGACCGGGAAAGGTTTCCTGCGCGGAGCACAGCGGGGCGGTGAAAATCAGAACGACGGCGAGGAAGGGAGTTTTCATAGGCACGGGAGACGGGGTTTGGTTTTAAAGCGGGAGGAAATCGTTGCCAGTATTTTGAGCGGCGACGAGTCGGGCAAAGGCGCCGCCGCTGGCGGTGAGCGTGCGGAAATCGCCTTCCTCGGTGATGCGGCCGTTGGCGAGGACGATGATGCGATCGGCGTTGCGGATCGTGCTGAGGCGATGCGCGATGGTGATGACGGTGCGGCCCTCGGAAAGGCGATCGAGCGCGTCCTGGATCAGGTGTTCGCTTTCGTAATCGAGCGCGGAGGTGGCTTCGTCGAGGATGAGCACGGGAGGATTGCGGAGAATGGCGCGCGCGATGGCGAGGCGCTGGCGTTGGCCGCCGGAGAGGGTGGCGCCGCGTTCGCCGACGAGCGTGTTGTAGCCCTCGGGGAGTCGGTTGATGAATTCCTCGGCGTTGGCTTGTTGCGCCGCGAGGCGGATTTCGTCGTCGGTGGCGTCGGCGCGTGCGAAACGGAGGTTGTCGGCGATGGAGCCGGAAAGAAGCAGGCTGTCCTGCAACACGACCGCGAGCTGGCGGCGCACCCAGCGCATGTCCCATTCGGATTGCGGCACGCCGTCGATGAGGATGTGGCCTTCGTTGGGCGCGTAGAGTCCGAGGAGGAGGTTCGCGAGCGTGCTTTTGCCGGAGCCGGAGGGACCGACGAAGGCGACGTGTTCGCCCGGGCGAATCGTGAGGTTGATGCCGTGCAGGACGCGGCGTTCGGGTGCGGACGGGTAGGCGAAGGCGACGTTGGAGAACACGATTTCGCCGCGAAGGCGTTCGACGCGTTGCGTGCCGTTCCAGGATTCGACGTAGGCGGAATCGAGGAGTTCCTTGATGCTTTGGTAACTTTCGCGGCCGATGAAATATTGTTCGCTCAGGCCGACGAATGCCTGAATGGGTCCGAGGACGATGGGCAGCCCGGCGACGAAGGCGAACAGCGTGCCGTAGGAAATGGTGCCGCGGATGGCGAGGATGGCGCCGCCCGCCATGACCACGAGCGAGATGACCTGCGTGCTGACATACCAGAAGGTGCCGAAGATGGCGTTGGTGTAGCTTTGGGCGATGCGGCTGCGCGCGAAGGCGGTGCTGGAGCGATCGAGGTCGGCCTCGGCCTGTTTTTCCTCACCGAAGCTGCGCACGAGGCGGAGCGCGGAGATGTATTCGTTGGCGGTGCCGGTGAGTTTTTCCTGCGCGATGCGGGCTTCGTTATTGGTGGTCTGGATGCGGGAGAAAAAAATGGTATTTCGCGATCGCGTAGGCGGGCATCACGAGCGCGAGCACGATGGCGAGCTGCCAGTTCAGCACGGACAGGATGACGAAGATGCAGGAGCCGTAGAGGGCGTTGGGGAGAAACTGATTGAGGATATTGTAGAGCAGACCCTCCACTTTCTGGGTGTCGAAGGCGTATTTCGAAAGCAGGCGGCCGGTCTTTTGTTGGTCGAGGTAACCGAAGCTCAGGAACTGCAGTTTGAAAAAAAGACGCGAGCGGAGTTCGACCATCATTTGCGCCATGCCCTTGGCGATCTCGTTGGCGCCCCACACGGAGAAGATGTAGTGGAGTCCGAGCAGGACGACGAAGATGCCGCTGAGCTGGAGAATCTGCGGGACGTCGCGGTTCGGGACGGCGACGTCGATCATGCGTTGGAACAACCACGGACAGGGCGCGACGGCGAGCGAGCGCAACAGCGCGAGGCCGAGGCCGCGCGAGAGGCGTCCGCGGCTGTTCCAGAGATAGCCGGTCAGGGTGCGAGAAGCGATTGCCTCGCGGGCCATGGGATTAGGAGTGGGACGCCGGCCGCCGCTCCGGGAGCGTCGCGCGGCTTGAGCGTGAGTTCTGCGGCAGGGGAACGTGGCGAGTGGGTTTCACCAGAGTCCTGCGAGGCGGATTATTTTTTTCTCCGGGCGGGAGCAAGATTGCCATGCAACGCCGTATAAAACGGGTCTCCCGGGAGAATGGAATTTCGTTTTACGATTTCTCCGGTGTAGGCGGATTTGTAGATCGCGGTGAGCAATTCGAGCGTGCGGTGCGACATGTCGCCGGAGGTCAGCGGGCGGCGGTTGGCGTCGCGGTCGGCGACGAAGGCGTTGAGCTGCGCGCCATGGGTGGAGCCGACATCGGGCGGGAAACTTTGCCAGGCTTGGAGGAGACTGTCGTCCTGCGCGGGCGGCACCGGAGTGAATTTCCAGTTTTCCTTCGTGTAATGGTAAAGGTGGGTGGTGAGCTCGACGGTGGCTTTTTGGTAGTCGAGGCGGATGTAGGTTTCCTGGCGCGGGCTGAGGGCGCTGTTGACGACGGAGGCGTAGGCGCCGTTGGCGAAGGTGATAATCGCCATGGAAATGTCCTCGACCTCGATGTCGCGATCCGAGGTGGCGGCGATGGCGCGGACTTCCTTCCAATCGCCAAGGATGTGCACGAGGTGATCCATGGCGTGGATGCCGAGGCACATCGTGGACCCGCCGAGGGCGTCTTTCCATGTGCTGCGCCACGGCACCGCGTAATAGGCGGCGTCGCGATACCAAAGTGTGTTGCACACGGCCACGAGCGGTTTGCCGAGCTGGCCGCTGTCGGAGAGCTGACGCAAATGCGCGGTGGAGGACGCGAAACGCATTTGGAAAATACACGAGGTGTAATTGCCGGTGCGTTTTTCGGCGTCGTTGATCAATTGAAGTTCGGCGAGGGAACCGCAGAGGGGTTTTTCGCAGAGGACCCATGCGCCCGTTTCCATGGCGGCCACGCTCATCTCCGCGTGTTGGGCGGGCGGGGTGGCGACGAGGACGAAATCGGGTTTCACCTCGTTCAACATGGTGGCGTAGTCGGTGTAGAGATGCGGAATGCCGTGGCGTTTGCCAAAACTTTCAACGCGGGTGAGGTCGATGTCGACGGCGGCTTCGAGCACAACACGCCCAAGCGTGGCCTCGACCGCCCGGACATGAGCGTCGCCAATGGAACCAGTGCCGACGAGTGCGGCGCGATAAGTTTTCATACGGAAATCTGAGGGGAGGGCGCTTAAGCGAACACCAACAAGGGAGGGCGTCGACCAAGACCTTCGAGAGCTAATAAGGAGAGTTGAAGGCATGTTTTCGTGAGCGCCATAGGAAACTTTCTGAAAACGGATGAAAATTTCGGTCGATGCCGCCAATATAAAAAAGCCCGCGCTGGTGGGCGCGGGCTATGAATTAAATTATAAATTTTGCTCAGGCGACGCCGGCGAGCTTCAGGATTTTTGTGCCCGTGAGGCGTTTTTCCGGCGAAAGCGCATGCGGGGTGCGTCCGCCGTAGGTTTTGGCCAGTTCGGCGAAGCGAGCCTGCGTGGCTTTGACGAATTCGTCGGCGGGACGTGTTTCGCCAAACAGGGCCATGATTTCCGGCAACCAGCGATGGCCGTAGCGGACGTGGTTTTGTTCGTCGTTGCGATCGAAGGCGAGGAGGGTGTCGGCCTCGAAATCGTTGAGCTCGCGGATGCGGTCCATGACCAGCGCCTTGGTCGGGAAACTGCCGGCCTCGAATTCCATGGTCATCATCGCGTAGCGCTCATGCGGCGGCATCTGCACGAGGATGTTGTAGAGATCGAGCGAGTGTTCGAGCGTCATGAGATCGACGCCGAGTTTCGGAAGTTGACGGAAACCGAACTGGCTGTGACGGGATTCATCCCACAGGTGGCGCGCCATGTCGTGATGCATGTCGAATGGAGCGTCCGGCGTGTCGAAAAAGACGGTCGCGAGATAGTCGACGGCATCCATTTCCATCATCAGCCAGACATACACCATCAGGCGGATGACGCGTGCGTCGGTCTTGGGATCAACGAGCCAGGGGCGGACGATCGGCGTCTCCTCCGGATCGTGGCTGAACACGCTGGAGCAGGTCGGATAGATGCCGCGGTTGCAGGTTTCCGGATGCTGGTAGGGGCCCGTCACGCTCTCCCATTTAAAATCAGCAGGCAGCGGCACGGCGGTGGTTTCGCCGAGCAGGCCACCGAGCGCGGAAACGGCGGTTTGCAGATGGGCGATCCACGCGGAAGCGTCGACTTTGCCGAGGTAAGGCTGGATCTCGCGGGCGTGGCGTTCCTCGTCGGCGATGAATTCCTCGACGAGTTTTTTCGACGGCCAGTCGGCGAGGTGATCAGTGATGCGCAGGTAATGGCGATACGCGGAAAGCAGTGCGGGTTTGAGCACTTGGTAGAAACCGGCGAGCGCGACGTAGGCGTCCGTCGGCATCACAGCTTCGGTGAACAGCTGGCGGAGGCTTGCGCGGACGGATTCGCCGGCGCCGAAGCCGCTGAGCTCGCGACCGCGTTCGCGGATGAACCGCGCATGGCCGGAGGATTCCCAGACATGCTGACAAAGCAGGTATTTCAGTTCCGGTTCCCCGACGCGATAGATGAGCGTGGTTGCGGTGCGCACGAACTCGCGTTCGGCTTCGAAAAAGAAGGCGTTGGAGTCGGGCCATGTCCTGCACGGCGGCCATGCGACCAGTGGACGAGGTGGCGGAGACGGGGGCTTTGGCGGAAGGGGCAACCATGGGGAATGAAGCGCGGATGTGTTTACACAGGGCTCTGCGCGGAAAATCGATTGGCCGCGCAGAAGAAGGAGAGGACGGAGCGAGCCGGGCTGCTGGTTAGCAGATGCGGCCTTGTTTTCCGGCGAGGGAATGGCCCGGCGGGTTGATGCCGATCCAACGTTCGTCGATCGGTTCGCTCGCGCGTTGATAACGCGAGTCGGAGGAGATGCGCAGACGGTTGTCGCTGCGGTTGTCGAGCGACGCGTGCACGAGGAACATGCCGAAGGTAATGAAATCGCCGGGCTCGAATTCGGTCGTCAGCCAGCGTCCGCCGAACTTGTTGCGCACAACGGGCGGGTTGTGCGAGAGCGTGCCGCTGAAGGTCCATTTGCCGGCCTTGGCTTTCTCGACGTCCTGCGGTTTGTTTTCGCAGTAGCTGTCGACGTCGCGGTAAACGTAATTCTCGAGCAGGTCCATGCGCTTGTGCGAACCTTCGAGCACCATGAGGCCGCCGAGAGAGAAGGATATTTCGCCGTAGGGAACCCACGCGGTCATGTGCTTGTGCGTGCCGCGGCCCATGTAGGGCAGATCGCAATGCGGGTTTGTGCCCTTGCCTGGACCGATGGCGCGCAACCACGTGAAGTCGTAGTGGCGGATTTCTTCGCCGTAAAACTTGCGGTAGAAATTCGGAAGATTGCCGCTGTAGAGCAGTTTTTGGACGTGGGGATTGTTGTTGGTGAGCTCGGGTTTGAAGACATAGCCCGAGCCAGGTTTGCACACGCCCTCGATGCGTGGGAAATTTTCGTCGAGCACACCCGCGTCGGCGAGACCGTCGCACAACATCGCGCGCGCCTGCATGACCAAATCCTTGTCGAGGCCGCCCTTGATGTAGAGGTAGCCGTCCTCGTCGAAACGACGGTGCAACTCCTGCTGGTCGTCAACCGCGTCGGCGGAATTGCGCAGGTAGCCGATCTTGTCTTCCGACATCTCGAGCGCGTGACCATACGAGTAAATCTGGGGCATTGAGGTAAGAGTGCTCATGGTTGCGGATAAGATATACCTGAATGCCTTGGCAAAAAATGGTTGAAGTGGGAGAAGTCATGTAAATTTTGGGCGGATGCCGCCGCCCGCCAAATACCGTTCAGAACCCTGGTTGCAGGGCCCGATTCGCACGCCCGTGGGAGAGATCGAGCTTGCCGGTTTGTTGCGCAATGTGACGGGAATCGATCCCAACAGCATGCGCATTTTAAGGCGATTTACCCTCGTGCTGATGGTGGAGGGGAAGGGGTATTACCGCGATGCGCGCGGGGCGCGGCTGGACCTTGAGCCGGGGGATGTGCTGATGATTTTTCCGGAGATCGCCCATGCCTATGGCCCCATGCCGGGCAGTGAGTGGACGCAGGTGTATTTTGTATTTGATGGGCCTCAGTTCCAGCTCTGGCGGGCGCAGGGTTTGCTGGCGCCGGAACGGCCGTTGCTGCGGTTGGGCGTGACCGATCACTGGAAGCGGCGACTGTTTGAATGCGTGAAAGCCGAGCCGATGCATCGGGCAGGCGCACCGTTGCGGGCGATCGGGCGTTTTCTGCATGTGCTCACCGATATGATCGCGGCCGATGCGGACGCGTCGCGCCAACCCGGACGGGATGCGTGGTTGGAAAAAAGTCTGCAATTGCTTGGGCGCCGCGGAAACGAGGGCTGGCTGGCGCCGCAGGACGTCGCGCCGCAGGTCGGGCTGAGTTATGAGAATTTCCGGAAACGGTTTGCGGACTTAACTGGTGAAGCGCCGGCGCATTATCAGAAACGTCGACGCCTGGAGTGGGCGTGCGCATCGATTTGCCATGGTGAATCGTCGTTGAAGGAAATCGCGGACATGCTCGGGTTTTGCGACGTGTTTCACTTCTCCAAGGCGTTCAAGCAGCAGTTTGGCTTTACGCCGTCGGATTATCGCAAGCGCGTGCGCGGGCATTGAGGGCTGGCGGGCGATGCGTGCGCGGGTAATGCGGAGGCGCGCAAGGTAGGCGCGTGACGGTTTCTTTCGGAGACATCGCGCGGGCATCGCTCAGCTCTGCGAAGCGCGAGGGAGCGGATTGACCTCGATCCGCTCTGATCCTGATGCGTTCGTTTTTTCGGTGGGCGACGATCCTGAAGCGCGTTGGGCTCAACGCGCTCCACCTCGTAGTTTGGTTACGCGATCGGTGCCGACGTGGTGGCCCAGCCGGCCGGCCATTGGGTGCCGGGGATGGCGCGCCAGAAGATGTCGGGATCGATGCGTGGCTTGTGGTGGCGGTATTGCTCGGTGAGACGGATCTTCGTCTTGAGGTGATCGATGAGATTTTCGCCGTAGAGGAAGGTCGTTTCGCCGATGCCGGAGAGCACGAGCACTTCGGATTGCGTCGTTTCAAGCAGTTCGATCAGCCCGCGGATGTTCGTCAGTTCGAAGTCGATCGCGGCCTGCAGGTTTTTCTCGAAGGACGCTTTTTCGGCGTCGGTCTTGGCGCCGAGGTAACCGTAAACATTTTCGCACCACGTGCAGACGCTGCGCAGCGTGGAGACTCCAGTGGAAATAGGTGCGCACGCGGTCGCGCAGATCGGCGAACACCTTGGCGGCTTCACCGCCCGTGGACTTGGCGAGCTGGTCGAGTTTGGCCGCCGCGCGCCACGATCAGCACGTCGGGGCGCGGCACCGGCCCGTCCCCGGGCAGGGCGTTGAAACCGGCGATGGCGGCGGCCACCTGCTCGGCCGCGCCCTCGCCCTGCACCGCCACCGGCCACAGCAGCACCCGGCGGGGGAAGCGGTCGGCCAGCCGGTGCAGGATGTCGCGGATGACCGCGCCGGTGGGCGAGGTGACCACGCCGATGATTTCGGGCAGGAAGGGAATGGGCCGCTTGCGCGCGGCGTCGAACAGGCCCTCGGCGGCCAGCTTGCGCTTGCGGTCCTCCAGCAGCTTGAGCAGCGCGCCCTGGCCGGCCAGCTCCATGCGCTCCACCACCATTTGGTATTTGGAGCGCCCGGGATAGGTGGTCAGGCGGCCGGTGGCGACCACCTCCATGCCGTCCTCGGGATTCATGTCCAGCCGCATGGCCTGGCCGCGCCAGCACACCGCGTCCAGCACCGCTTCGGTGTCCTTCAGCGCGAAGTACAGATGGCCCGAGGAATGGCGCTTGAAACCGGAAATCTCACCCCTCACCCGCACATGGGAGAAGGTTTCCTCCACCGTGCGCTTGAGCGAGCCGGACAGCTCGCTGACGGTGAACTCGGGAACGTTGGAGGGGGCGCGGGGCTGATCGGTCATGGCGGCGATGATGGCGCGGGCGGCCAAGGATTGCAAACCCCGGCCACCATGATAAAACCCGGCCCCAGGTTCTTCTGACGGAGTGGACACCATGAAGGTGTTGGTGGTGGGCGGCGGCGGCCGCGAACATGCGCTGTGCTGGAAGCTGAAGCAGTCGCCGCTGCTGACCCGGCTGTGGTGCGCCCCCGGCAATGCCGGCATCACCGACGTGGCCGAGTGCGTCGCCATCGGCGCCGAGGACGTGGACAAGCTGGTGGGCTTCGCCCGCGATCACGCGGCGGACCTAGTGGTGGTGGGCCCCGAGGCGCCGCTGGTGCTGGGCCTGGCCGACCGGCTGAAGGAAGCCGGCATCAAGGTGTTCGGCCCGTCGGCGGCGGCCGCCGCGCTGGAGGGCTCGAAGGGCTTCATGAAGGACGTGGTGTGGAAGTCGGGCATTCCCACCGCCTGGTACGGCCGCTTCACCGACATGGACGCCGCCAAGGCCTTCATCCACCAGAAGGGTGCGCCCATCGTGGTCAAGACCGACGGCCTCGCCGCCGGCAAGGGCGTGGTCGTCGCCATGACGCTGGACGAAGCGCTGAAGGCGGTGGACGACATGATGGGCGCCAAGGTGTTCGGCGAGGCCGGCGCCGAACTGGTGATCGAGGAATTCCTGGACGGCGAGGAGATCAGCTTCTTCGCCCTGTGCGACGGCAAGACCGCCCTGCCGCTGGTGGGCGCCCAGGACCACAAGCGCGTGGGCGACGGCGACACCGGCCCCAACACCGGCGGCATGGGCGCCTATTCCCCCGCCCCGGTGCTGACTCCCGCCCTGCAGGCCGAGGTGATGGAGCGCTGCATCGAACCGGCGGTGCGCACCATGGCGGCCGACGGCAAGCCCTTCACCGGCGTGCTGTTCGCCGGCCTGATGATCACCAAGGCCCCGGATGGAACGCAAACCCCGAAATTGCTGGAATACAACGTCCGCTTCGGCGACCCGGAATGCCAGGTGCTGATGGCGCGCATGAAGTCGGACCTGCTGCCGGTGCTGCTGGCCGGAGCCGAGGGGCGCCTGGACCAGGTTTCCATCGAGTGGCGCGACGATTGTGCCCTGGTGGTGGTCATGGCCGCCGAGGGCTATCCCGGCAGCTACAAGAAGAACACGGTGATCCGCGGTTTGGACGAGGCCAACCAAGTGGAAGGCGTCGCCGTGCTGCACGCCGGCACGGCGCGCAACGCCAAAGGCGAGGTGATCGCCACCGGCGGCCGCGTGCTGGGCGTCACCGCCACCGGCGCCACTGTGAAGCAGGCGCGCGAGCGGGCCTATCAGGCGGTGGACCGCATCCGCTGGCCCGAGGGTTTCTGCCGCCGCGACATCGCCTGGCGCGCCTTGGCCCGATAGGTGTACCCTCTTCCCGCAGTTGTATTGCAGGAGGAGGTTTATGTCCCGGTTGAAGTGGGTGCCGGTCCCACCGGAGCTTGCGCGCCGTCATCCTCTTTATGGGTTTGGAGGATGGCACTGGCTGCTGCTGCTTTATTTCTTGCTGGACGCGGCAGGAACGGTTTTCTCGGCGAATTTGATGGGAGTGGGCGGAATCGGCTGGGCGGTGGCAGCTTTCCATGTGGCATTGGCCGCCTTGCTGGCGTTCAGCCTGGCCATTTTCCGCCCCTTGTTGTTCGCTTATGCGGCGCTGTCGCTGATCGCAACGCTGGTCGGCAGAATTCCAACCTTCGCCAAAATGGCTTCCGTCCCCATTGGCATGGGCATGCCGCTCTCCCTTTTCATCATGGTTGCCGTGGTCATCTACGTGAACGAATCCCGGCGGATCAACGTGACCATGTGCCGTCGCGTCACGCCGGACGATCCCATCCTGCACGAGGTCGCCTCGTGACCCGCAAGGGCGCCCGCAGCCGGGCCGAGATCGAGCCGGAAGTGCTGGCGGCGTTGAACGCCGGCACCGCCGAAACCCTGACCCTGCCCGAGGGCCTGGCCATCGATTTCGCCGCCCTGATGGCCGCCGCCTGCCCCGAGGTGGACCCGGCGCCGCTGGCGGCGGCGAAGGAGGATGGCATCACCCGGCGCATGGCCCTGGCGGCGCGGCTGGCGGTGGAGGCCCTGGGTGGCGGCGCCGTGGTGGTGCTGGCGGAGCATGCTTCCGATACGGTACGCGGCTGGGCCGCCTACGCCATCGGCGCCCTGCCCCACCTGACGCTGGAGGAGCGGCTGGCGATGATCCGGCCGCTGGCCGAGGACCGTCATTTCGGCGTGCGCGAATGGGCTTGGCTGGGCATCCGCCCCCATGTGGCCGCCGCCCCCGAAGCGGCGCTGGCCCTGCTGGCGCCGTGGACGGTCGAGGCCTCGCCGTATCTGCGCCGCTTCGCCAGCGAGGCCACCCGCCCGCGCGGCGTATGGTGTGTCCATGTCGCCGCCCTGCGCGCCGATCCCACGCCGGGGCTGAGGGTGCTGGAGCCGCTGAAAGCCGACCCCGAGCGCTATGTGCAGGATTCGGTGGCCAACTGGCTGAACGATGCCGCCAAGGACCACGCCCCCTGGGTGCGCCAGCTATGCGCCCGCTGGGCCGCCGAGGCGCCGGACAAGGCCACCGCCTACATCGTCAAGCGGGCCCTGCGCAGCCTTTAGGAATTCCCGAAAAGAAGGGGGCCGTCAACATAAGCTGTTGGCGACTCCCAGATCCGACAATGTCCGACGGCTTGAGGGCTTCTCGACGTCCCCAATAGCCGTCATGCGCGGACTTGATCCGCGCATCCACGCGGTGCTGGCCGGGATTGTGCTGGCGAAACGACGTGGATGGCCGGGTCAAGCCCGGCCATGACGAAATCCAAGCCCATTGGAGGCACCCACAGCTGGCGCATACATGCCAAGAAGAAAAGCCCCTCTTCCTCGCGGAAGAGGGGTTTGCTGTTTGCGCCTCGCGGCCTAGTGGGCCACGGCCTCGGCCGCGCCCAGGCCGGTTTCCGACCGCACCCGCTGATGGGCGAAGGCGGCCTTGTCCAGCCTGGCGCGCTCGCTACGATCGATCAGCGAGAAGAACCAGATGCCGGCAAAGGCGATGGTCATGGAGAACAGGGCGTAGTGCTCGTACGGGAAGATGGGCGTCTTGTTGCCCAGCACCTGCACCCACACCGCCGGGCCCAGCACCACGAAGGCCACCGCCGAGATCAGGCCGCAGAAGCCGCCGATGAAGGCGCCCCGGGTGGTCAGGCCGCTCCAGAAGATGGAGAGCAGCAGCACCGGGAAGTTCACCGAAGCGGCCAGGCCGAAGGCCAGCGACACCATGAAGGCGATGTTCTGGTTCTCGAACAGCAGGCCCAGCACGATGGCGAGAACGCCCAAGGTGATCACCGCGACACGGCCGACCAGCATCTCCTCGCGCTCGGTGGCGTGGCCCTGCTTGAAGACGCGGGCATAGAGGTCGTGGCTGACCGCCGAGGCGCCGGCCAGGGCCAGGCCCGACACCACCGCCAGGATGGTGGCGAAGGCCACCGCCGAGATGAAGCCCAGGAACACGTCGCCGCCCACCGCCTTGGACAGGTGGATGGCCGCCATGTTGCCGCCGCCCATGATCTTGCCGGCGGCGTCCAGGTAGGCCGGGTTGGTGCCGACGATGGTGATGGCGGAGAAGCCGATCATCACGGCCAGCACGAAGAAGTAGCCGATGAAGCCGGTGGCGTAGAACACAGACTTGCGCGCCGCCCTGGCGTCGGGAACGGTGAAGAAGCGCATCAGGATGTGGGGCAGGCCGGCCGGGCCGCACATCAGGGCGAGGCTCAGCGAGATGGCGGTCAGCGGGTCCGAGATGGACGAGCTGGGGGCCAGGATCTTGGTGCCGGCCTTGTGGTTGGCCACCGCATTCTGCATCAGGATTTCGGGGCTGAAGCCGAACTTCAGCAGCGACAGCGCCACCAGGATGGTGCAGCCGCCCAGCAGCAGGCAGGCCTTGATGATCTGCACCCAGGTGGTGGCGAGCATGCCGCCGAAGGTCACATAGGCCATCATCAGCACGCCCACCAGCACCACGGCGTAGGAATATTCCAGGCCGAACAGCAGCTGGATCAGCTTGCCGGCGCCCACCATCTGGGCGATCAGGTAGAACACCACCACGGTCAGCGCGCCGATGGCGGCCAGCGAGCGGATGGGGGTCTGGCCCAGACGGTAGCTGGCCACGTCGGCGAAGGTGTACTTGCCCAGGTTGCGCAGGCGCTCGGCAATCATGAACAGGATCAACGGCCAGCCCACGGTCCAGCCCACGGTGTAGAACACGCCGTCCACGCCCTTGCCGAACACCATCCCCGACACGCCCAGGAAGGCCGCCGCCGACATGTAGTCGCCGGCGATGGCCAGGCCGTTCTGGAAGCCGGTGATGCCGCCACCGGCGGTGTAGAAGTCGCTGGCCGAGCGGGTGCGCTTGGACGCCCACCAGGTGATGCCCAGCGTGCCGATGACGAAGACGATGAACATGGCGATGGCCATGTAATTGGTCGCCTGCTTCTCGACGGCGCCGTCGATGGCGCCGCCGGCGGCCAGGGCCTGGGCGGGGATCAGGGCCGCCAGCGCGACCAGGGGAAGCAGACGGCTCATCGTCCGGCCTCCTCGATCAGGGTGCGGTTGATAGCGTCGAACTCGCCATTGGCGCGGCGCACGTAGACGCCGGTCATGACGAAGGCGAAGGCTTGGATGAGGAAGCCGGCCAGCAGGCCGATGCACCAGGTGTAGCCCTCGCCGATGGGAGCGGCGAAGGTGTCCGGCGCCAGGGTCGCCACCATCACGTAGGTGTAATAGACGCCCAACACGATGATCGACAGCAGGACGGCGAAGCGATTCCGCTTGCTCATCAGGCTCGGCGAATTTCGGGTGGGCGACCACCTTGTCGTAGGTTGGATCAGTCATTGGATATTTGCTCCCTCAAGCATCTTTATTGCGATGCGGAAATTTTCAGCGCAAATACCGCAAAGATGCATCCGGTGAAAGCAAAATTATATTATCCGCCGCGACCGAGTTGGACGCCTCTTCCATCCGTCTGGCGGAAGCAAAAACCAACCGCAAGTAATGTTGTTACCGATGCTTGCCACCATCTTGAATTTGACGGATAGGCATAGATCGATCGGACAGGGCATGGCGAGCATACACTCATGCTTTCATTTCTTATCATCTCAATATCCACATTCTGAGTGCGCTTTATGCTGCGGCGCAGCTTGGTTGCTTGCCGCATCATATTTTGCGTCCGCAATAAATATTTAACCGTAAGGAGCAGGGACACGCCCTTCCCGCGAGGCAAAAAGATCGCGTGATCCTTCGCCCCCTTTGATGCCGAAGCCGCCGCCCCCAATCGCGCGCCCGCGCCGCGCCGGGCGTACCCGCAATTGCCGCCAAACCGCCGGAACCGGCGCGGCCGCCCGCTGTTGACCGGTCGGCTCTCAATTCCTGGTGGGAAAACCATGGCGACGATCAACGGGACCTCGGGAAACGACACCCTTTCCGGCACCGACGGACGGGATTCCATCTTCGCGCTGGGCGGCAACGACCTGATCTTTGGCAGCGCCGGCTCCGACACCCTGGACGGTGGCGAGGGCAGCGATACTGTCAACTACAGCCGACTCAACGGCATCGACTTGCACCTGGGCGACAACTGGGTCAGCAAAAGCGCCGGCGGCACCGACACCCTGGTCAGCATCGGCAACGCCGTCGGCACCCCCGGCTCCGACCGGATGGAGGGCAACGCCAACGACAACCACCTGCAAGCCGGGGCAGGCAACGATCTGCTGGCGGGGGGCGCCGGCAACGACATCCTGGACGGCGGCGAGGGCAGCGACAAGGTGCGCTATTACAACTCGCCCGCCGGGGTGACCGTGGATCTGGCGGCTGGCACCGCCAGCGACGGGTTCGGCACCACCGACCGCATCATCAGCATCGGCTTGGCCTCGGGCTCGCCCTTCGACGACGTCATCTCGGGAACCTCGGACGTCAACACGCTGGAAGGCGGCGCCGGCAACGACCGCCTGTTCGGCCGCAACGGTGACGACGTGCTGATGGGAGGCGCAGGCGACGACCTGCTGGACGGCGGCAACGGCAGCGACACGGTCAGCTATATCTCCGAGCCGGGGGGCATCACCGTCGACTTGGCCGGCGGCTGGGCCATCGACAGCTTCGGCAACCACGACACCATCGTCAGTTGCGGGCTAGCCACCGCCGCCCCCTATGGCGCCGACACCCTGCTCGGCAACGACAACGCCAACACGCTGGTCGGCTTCGGCCATGGCGACACGCTGACCGGCCGCGGCGGCGCCGATACCTTCGGAACCGGCAGCTGGGACTGGTGGGGCAACATCGTCACCGATTTCCAGCACGGCCAGGACAAGCTGGAGATCGACCTGGGCGGCATTCCCATCAATCGCACCGCCGGGGCGCTGGACCCGGCCTATTTCACCACCGGCACGCCCAACACCACCCACTGGACCATCACCTACGACCGCGCCAGCGGGGTGGTCGGCTTCGACATCGACGGATCGGGCTCCGATGGCGTCATATCGGTGATGACCCTGACCAACCACCCGGAGCCTGAGCGCGTCGGATATCCTGATCGCCTGAGCAGGGATGCGGGCGGCAGCGCTTAGACTGCGGTGCCGCCCACCGTCAGGCCGTCCAGGCGAAGCGTCGGCTGGCCCACGCCCACCGGCACGCCCTGGCCGTCCTTGCCGCAGGTGCCGATGCCGGGATCGATCTGCAGGTCGTTGCCGATCATGGTGACGCGGGTCAGGGCGTCGGGGCCGTTGCCGATCAGGGTGGCGCCCTTGACCGCCGGGCCGATCTTGCCATTCTCGATCAGATAGGCCTCGGTGGCGGCGAAGACGAACTTGCCCGAGGTGATGTCCACCTGACCGCCGCCGAAATTCACCGCATAGATGCCCTTCTTCACCGAGGCGATGATCTCGCCCGGCTCCGTGTCCCCGGCCACCATGAAGGTGTTGGTCATGCGCGGCAGCGGAGCGTGGGCGTAGGACTGGCGCCGGCCGTTGCCGGTGGCCTTGACCCCGCTCAGCCGGGCGTTCAGGCGGTCCTGGATGTAGCCCACCAGGATGCCATCCTCGATCAGGGTGGTGCGCGAGGACGGCGTGCCCTCGTCGTCGATGGTGATGGAGCCGCGCCGGTCCGGCAGGGTGCCGTCGTCCACCACGGTGACCCCCTTGGCCGCCACCCGCTGGCCGATCATGCCGGAGAACGCGCTGGTGCCCTTGCGGTTGAAGTCGCCCTCCAGGCCGTGGCCCACTGCCTCGTGCAGCATGACGCCGGGCCAGCCCGGCCCCAGCACCACCGACAGCTCGCCGGCGGGGGCGGGGATGGAGTCCAGGTTCACCGAAGCCTGGCGCAGGGACTCATCCACGCAATGGTGCCACTGGTGGGTGGCCATGACGCCGTCATAGGTGAAGCGGCCACCCAGCCCGTGGCTGCCGCTTTCCATGCGGTCGCCGTGACCCAGCACCACCGAGATGTTGATGCGCACCAGCGGGCGGATGTCGGCGGCGTGGGTGCCGTCGCCGCGCAGGATGTAGACCGCCTGCCACGATCCGGCCAGCGAGGCCGACACCTGCTTGACCCGGGGATCGCGGCCGCGGGCGTAGGCGTCGATCTCTTCCAGCAGCTTGACCTTGGTCTCGAACGGCACCAGCGCCAGCGGGTTGAGGTCGGTGTAGAGCGCCTTGTTGGTGCCCACCGGGCCGGCGGCCAGATGGCCGCTACGGCCGGACTTCACCGCCTGCACGGTGGTGGCGGCACGGCGGATGGCGTCTTCCGACAGTTCCGAGCCGTGGGCATAGCCGTGCGCCTCGCCCGCCACCGAGCGCAAGCCGAAGCCCTGGGCGGTGTCGAAGCTGGCCGATTTGATCTGCCGGTCGTCCAGAACCAGGCTTTCCGACTGGCGGTATTCCAGGAAAAGCTCGCCGTCGTCGGCGCCGGTCAGGGATTCCGCCACGATCTTGCGCACGTTGTCCCGGTCCAGGCCGGCGCGGACGAAGAACAGCTCGTGGGCATGGGCGTCGTGCGGCATGGAAACTCCTGTCTGGACGGGTAGGGCTGGTCGGGTGGTTGGCAGGTATGGATACGCAGTGTACACCAACGATGTGACCTGCGCTCTCTCAAGGGGAATATAGGCAATGGCCGAGACGATGCCAGGGCGGAGTTGGGCCCTGCGCGAACACGCCAGCCGGCGCGTGCTGGCCGGCGAGGTGCATGCCCGTCCCTATGACCACCTGTCGGCACCGGTGCGCGCCAGCCACCTGGCCATCCTGCACGAAGGTCTGAGCGCCGCCGAGGAGCGCGCCTTCGTCACCGAATTGCTGGCCGCCCACGGCGCCGAGCCGCCGGGCGCCGACGCCACCCATTTCGCCCGCGACCTGGGCGCCCTGCGCCTGAAGTGGGAGCGCCACAGCGAGTTCTCCACCTACACCTTCCTGCGCTTCGACGCCTTCGCCCAGCCCTTCGCCGGCCCGCCGCTGGAGCCTGGTCTCCACCGACTGGCTGGAGCGCCTGCCCGGCGCGGTGATCGCCGCCCTGCACGTCACCGTGGACGGCAGCGGCCATACGCCCGAGGAACTGTCGGCCCGGTTCGACGGCAACGGCCTGGTGGGCGCCAAGGTGCTGGGCGGCGCCGGCGAGGTGTGGACCGATTTCCGCCTGCACGCCGACGGCTTCGGCCGCGCCCTGGTGCTGGACCAGGGCCTGTCGCGCGGCCAGATCGGCCGTCTGGTGCAGCGTCTGGTGGAGATCGAGACCTACCGCATGATGGCGCTGCTGGCCTTCCCGGTGGCGCGGCACGCCTTCTTCGAGGTCAACCGCATGGATAGCGGACTGACCGGCATCGTCACCGAGCTGGCCGACCCGGAGGTGGTGCAGAACGACCGTGAATTGCTGGACCGCCTGACCGCCCTGGCCGCCGAGGCCGAGCGGCTGGACGCCTCGACCAGCTTCCGCCTGTCGGCGGCGCGGGCCTATTACGCCATCGTCAACCAGCGCATCGCCGAACTGCGCGAGGACCGCATTCCCGGCGTGCAGACCGTGGCCGAGTTCATGGACCGCCGTCTGGCGCCAGCCATGAAGACCTGCGAGACCGCCGCCGAGCGCCAGCAATTGCTGGCCCGCCGGGCGGCGCGGGCGGGCGACCTGCTGCGCACCCGGGTGGACATCGCGCTGGAGGAAAAGAACCGCGACCTGCTGAAGTCCATGAACCGCCGGGCGAAGCTGCAGCTTCGCCTGCAGGAGACGGTAGAGGGGCTGTCGGTGGTCGCCATCAGCTATTACCTGCTGGGCTTGGTGCTGTATGCCGCCAAGGGCCTGAAGGGCGCCGGCCTGCCCATGGACCCCGACGTGGCCGCCCTGGCGGCCCTGCCCGTCATCCTGGGCGCCGTGGTCCTGGGCGTGCGCCGCCTGCGCCGGGCGCTGGGGCATGGGGGCGGCGAGGAATAGGCGTCGCTTCTCCCTCCCTCGGCCTTGCCGAGGGAGGGAGCGTTAGCCCAACCCGCCGACCGCCTCGGGGTGCTGGCGTACGTGGTCGCGGTAAAGCTTGTCCTCGGTGCCGATGTGGCCCACCCACCAATCCACCAGCCATGACAACAGCTCGCCCACTTCGGGCAGGGGCGCCGTGCCCATGACGATGTGGGCCACATAGGCGCGGAAAGTATCGTGGCGGGCGCGGTGCTGGATCAGGAACGGATAGCCGGCCACCAGCAGCATGCGCTCCTCGCGCTGGAAATGGGTTTCGGCATAGGCGGCGATGCGCCCCACCGCCAGCCGTACGGCGTCCGCCCCGTTGGGGCCGTCGTAAGCCTCGTGCAGGTGGCCGATCAGATCCAAGATGCCCTTGTGGTCGCCATCGATGGCCTCGATGCCCACCGACAGGTCTTCGGACCACGTCTCCCAATCCAGCTTCCCCAGCATGCGCGCCTCCATCCGCGTCCGGAGATGCCACATCCGGCGAGGCCGGTCAATTTGCGGGAACCCGGCGCGCGGACGGGTGTTGGCGCCGGCATGAGAAGCCTGATCGCCGCCCTTGCCCTGTTGCTGCCGGCCATGGTCCTGGCCCAACCGGCCATGGGGCCGTCCGAGTTCATCCAGCAGGCGGCCGCCGACGCCATCGCCGACGCGGAGGCCGGGCGCATGGCGCAAAGCACCGCCACCGCCGCCCCCTCGGTGCAGCAGGCCTGGGCCGCCAGATCGGGGCCCAGGCGGTGCAGACCCATGAGAAGCTGGTGAAGCTGGCCGAGCAGCGCGGCCTGCACCTGGGCAACCAGATCACCCCCGCCCACCGTGCCGCCCTGGAACGGCTGTCGCGCCTGCAGGGCCCCGCCTTCACCCGCGACTACCTGCGCCACACCATGGCGGCGCTGGAGCAGCAGCGGGCGCGGTTCCAGGTGGCGCAGACCCTGGACGACCCCAACGTGGCGCAATTCGCCAAGGACAGCCTGCCCGACATCGACACCCGGCTGGCTGTGACCCGCGCGGTCTATGATTCCCAGGTGGCGGCGGTTCCCTAGCGCTTGGCCTGGACCGGCATCCTGGCGTTCATCAGTTCCTGCAGGCGCCAGTCCACGAACATGGCGAGCGCGGCGTCGCCGTCCTCGTGCAGCACCACCGCCTCCATTCCCGGCTCGGCCCAGCGTACCAGCCGCTCGGTGGTCTCCACCGGCTTGCCCAGCCGCGCGGTGAAATGGGCGACCAGCCCGTCATAGCCGCTGCGCGGCCCTTGCAGGAACAGCTGCACCAGCCGCTTGACGCCCTGGGGATCGGGGCCGAACATGGCCGCCACTTCCACCGGAGCGCCGCCGATATTCCGGGTGGCGGGCGAGAACTTGCCCGCCTCGTCCACCCGCAGCAGGGCGCAACGCACGGCGCCCATATCCGCCATCTGGCGCGGGATGGCCAGCAGGCGGTCCACCTCCTTGGGGCGGTCGGGATCGTCGGAGCAGCGCACGCTGAGGCCCGCCGGCCAAGCGGCGAAGCGGAACTGGCCCAGCATCATGCCGGTGCGGGCATAGCCCAGGTCGAAATCCTTGGCGGCCGCCGGCAAGCAGGCCAGGACGGCCAGCAGGAAGACCGAAACGGCTTTCATCAATGGGAATCCTTGGCGCCGGCCCGCCGGGGCTGATGGCTCATGCGGGCATTCAGCGCCGCCTGCAGCCGGGTGTCGATGACGAAGGCCAGCAGGGTCTTGCCGCCATCCTCGATGATGGTGGCCTCGGCCCCCTCGCCCTGCCAGCGGGCCAAGCCCTGCTGGCGCAGTTCGGGCGGACCGAAGCGCTCGGTGAAGTAATCGGCCAGCGCCTCGAAGGATTCGGGGGGCTGCTTGATCAGCAACTGCACCAGACGCGGCGTGCCGCCGCCATCGGGAAAGAACTTGCCCCATACTTCCGCGCCGCTGCCGGCCAGGTCCAGGTTCTGGGTATGCCAGCCGTCGTCGCCATGGCTGAACAGGCCGCAGCGGGTGCCGCCCAACTGCGCCACCGGCCGTGGCACGCTCAGGCGCACATTGTCCGATTCGGGCGGCAGGTCGTCTTCGCCCGAGCAGCGCACGCTCATCCCGGACGGCCAGGTGATGGCGCGGAACTCGTCCAGGGTCATGCCGGGATGGGCGAAGCCGAGGTCGAACTCGGACGCCCAGGCGGCAGGGGCGAGCAGGGTCAGGAGCAGAACGGCGGCGGCGCGGATCATGGAGGCCAGAATGCCACGTTCGGCTGCATCCGTCATCCTTCGTGCCGCCGCGTCAACGCCTCGCGGGCATGGGCGTCGGCACCCGACGGCAGCGGCCGGCCCGGCTCGGCGATCCAGGCGACAATATCGTCCAGCACCACTTTGGCTTGCAAGTCCCGCAGCAGCATGTGATAGCCGTTCCGGTACAGGGCCACGCGCTGGCTGCCGCTGGTATCGGGCAAGGTTTCCACCATGGTCCAGGTGGGCTCGGCCGGCACCACCTCGTCCTTCTCGCCGTACAGCACCAGGGCCGGCAGGCGCACCCGGGGGCGGCCAGGGCGGCGGCATCCATCAGGTCGACCAGGCCGTTGATGGCATCTACCCGCGTGGCCTTGATGACCAGGGGGTCGGCGGCCAGCTTGCGCAGCATGGGGATGTTGTCGGAGGGCTGGATCTTCAGTCCCTCCCCGGTCAGCTCCCAGCCGGGCGCGAACTGATAGGCCAGCCACAAGGCGGCGCGCTGGAAGAAGCCCATGGTGGAGCGCCCCCACACCGCCGGCGCCGACAGGATGACGCCCTTGACCTGGGCCGGCGGCTGGCCGGCGGCGGCCAGCATGACCACGGCACCGCCCATGCTTTCGCCCAGCAGGTAGAGCGGCACGCCGGGATGGCGCGCCGCCACCAGGGCGGCCGCCTCGCGCAAATCCGCCGCCATGGCCTCGGCGCTGGACCAAGTGCCGGGCTTGGGCCCCTGGCCGAAGCCGCGCTGGTCGTAGGCGTAGGCGGCGATGCCCTTGCTGGCGAAATACTGGCCGGGTTCGTCGAAGAAGTTGGAATAGTCGTTCATGCCGTGCAGCGCCAGAACCACCGCCCGGGGCTGGCCGGCGGGCAGCCAGCCGCGCATGGGCAGGCGCACGCCGTCGGCGGACAGCCAGTGGTCGCCGTTGAGCCTGGGGTTGGGAGATGGCGGGGCCGGGGCGCTGGTACTGGGCGGCGCAGGCCGAAAGCAGGAGAACGAAGAGCAGGCTGGCGAGGGCGCGGGCTGTCATCTGGCCTTGGACGAGGTCAACTGCAGGAAGATATCCTCAAGGTCGGTTTCCTCGGTGGACAGGTCAACCAGGGTCACCCCGGCAGCCCGCACCGCGTCGAGGATGCCGGCCACGGGCATCTCCGACGGCTTGTAGCGGACGATCATGCGCCCATCGCGGCGAAGTTCGGGCGACAATGCGGCAAGCGCGGCCGGCAGCGGGTCGGGGATGCGGTCCAGCGTCAGGATCACAGCCTTGGAATCCAGCCGACCCAGCAGCGCGCTGGTGGTATCGCAGGCGACCAGGGTGCCATGGTTGATGATGGCGATGCGGTCGCACAGTTCCTCGGCTTCCTCCAGGTAATGGGTGGTCAGCACGATGGTGGTGCCGGCCGCGTTCAGCGTCTTCACATAGGCCCATAGCGACTGGCGCAGCTCTATGTCCACGCCGGCGGTGGGCTCGTCCAGCACCAGGACGGGGGGCGTGTGCACCATGGCCTTGGCCACCAGCAGACGCCGGCGCATGCCGCCCGACAGGGCGCGGGCATAGGCGTCGGCCTTGTCGGACAGCCCCACCGCCTCAAGGATCTCCATGGTGCGCCGCTGGTCCTTGGGCACGCCGTACATGCCGGCCTGCACTTCCAGCAGCTCGCGCGGGGTGAAGAACGGGTCGAGGTTCAGTTCCTGCGGCACCACGCCGATGGCCGCCTTGGCGGCGCGCGGCGCGCGGCCGATGTCGTGGCCCCAGATGCGGGCCTCGCCGCCGGTCTTGGTCACCAGTCCGGCCAGGATGTTGATGAACGTGCTCTTGCCCGCCCCGTTCGGTCCCAGCAGGCCGAAGAACGAGCCGCGCGGGATGGACAGCGTGACGCCGTCCAGCGCCACCTTCTCGCCGCGCTTGCTGCGATAGACCTTGCGCAGCCCCACCGCTTCGATGGCGTTGTCGGGCAATTGGGCGACGGATTGGCGGATGAGTGTTTGAACCATGGCCGGACATGGGTATCATCCGCCGGTTTCCACGGTCAACGGATGATGTCCGCCATGTCTGTCGCGCTCGAAAGCACCCCCGCCGCCCCCGCCAAGGTCGAGACCCAGGTGGTCGACACCACCACCGTCGCCTGCGACGGCGGCATCGGCCCGCTGGGCCATCCCCGCGTCTTCCTGCATTTCGGCGATGCGCGGGAAGTGGTCTGCCCTTATTGCTCGCGCGCCTACGTGCTGGCCGAGGGCGCCAAGGCGCACGGTCACTGAGGTGTCCACGCCGCGCCACGTCTACCTGGTGGACGGCTCGGGATTCATCTTCCGGGCCTTCCACGCGCTGCCCATGATGACCCGCGCCGACGGCACCCCCGTCAACGCGGTCTACGGCTTCACCAACATGCTGCTGAAGCTGTTGCACGAAACCGAGGCCGACCATCTGGCGGTGATCTTCGACGCGGCGCGCAAGACCTTCCGCAGCGACATCTATCCCGACTACAAGGCCCACCGGCCGCCGCCGCCCGAGGAGCTGGTGCCCCAGTTCCCGCTGATCCGCGAGGCGACGCGGGCCTTCAACGTCCCCTGCCTGGAGCAGGAGGGCTTCGAAGCCGACGACCTGATCGCCACCTATGCCGCCCAGGCGGTGGCCAGGGGCGCGCGCGTCACCATCGTGTCGTCCGACAAGGACCTGATGCAGTTGGTGGGCGACGGGGTCGAGATGTACGACCCGCTGAAGAGCAAGGTCATTGCCGCGGCCGAGGTGCAGGAAAAGTTCGGCGTCACCCCCGACAAGGTGGTGGACGTCCAGGCCCTGTGCGGCGACCCCACCGACAACGTGCCCGGCGTGCCCGGCATCGGGGTGAAGACCGCCGCCCAGTTGATCGCCGAGTACGGCGACCTGGACGCCCTGCTGGCGCGGGTGGGCGAGATCAAGCAGCCCAAGCGGCGCGAAACCCTGGCCGCCAATGCCGAGATGGCCCGCATCAGCCGCGAGTTGGTCCGATTGAAGCGGGACGTGCCGGTCGCCGAACCGCTGGACGCGCTGGCCAAGCGCGAGCCGGCGCCGGAGATGCTGACCGCCTTCGTGAGCCAGATGGGCTTCAAGTCCATCCTGGCCCGGCTGGGCGTCCCGGCGACGCCCACGCCGGCCGCCGCTCCCGCCACGCCGGCCCGGGCCGCCCCCTCCACTGCCCTCGCGTCGATGCCGGACAAGGTGGTGGAGTACGAGTTGGTGCTGACCGTCGAGGTGCTGGACCGCTGGGTCGCCGAGGCGATCCAGGCCGGCACCGTCGCCATCGACACCGAGACCACCGGCCTGGACCCCATGCGCTGCCAACTGGTCGGCGTGTCGCTGTCCACCGCGCCGGGGCGGGCCTGCTACATCCCCGTCATGCACAGTCCGGCCGAGGCCCAGGGCTCGCTGCTGCTGGGCGATACCGCCGCACCCGAGACGCCCACGCTGATCCCGCGCGACCAGATCCTGGCGCGCCTGAAGCCGCTGTGCGTCGACCCGGCGGTGCTGAAGGTCGGCCACAACATCAAGTACGACCTGCATGTGCTGGCCCGCTGCGGGGTCGAGGTGTCGCCCCTGGACGACACCATGCTGCTGTCCTACGTGCTGGACGGCGCCAGCCACGGCCATGGCATGGATGAGCTGGCCCAGTTGCACCTGGGCCATTCCACCATCAAGTTCGCCGACGTGTGCGGCACCGGCAAGGCCCAGGTCACCTTCGACCGGGTGCCGCTGGACAAGGCCCTGGCCTATGCCGCCGAGGACGCCGACATCACGCTTCGCCTGCACCGTTTCCTCAAGGCGCGCCTGCTGGCCGAACGCATGGTCACCATCTACGAGACGCTGGAGCGCCCGCTGGTGCCGGTGATCGCCGACATGGAGCGGCAGGGCGTCAAGGTGGACGCCAACGCGCTGATGGCCCTGTCGGCCGAGTTCGGCGCCCGCATGGCGGAGCTGGAGCGGGAAATCCATCGCCTGGCCGGGCACGAGTTCAACGTCGGCTCGCCCCAGCAGCTGGGCAAGGTGTTGTTCGAGGAGATGAGCCTCCCCGGCGGCAAGAAGACCAAGACCGGGCAATGGGCCACCGGCGCGGATGCGCTGGAGGAACTGGCCGCCCAAGGCCACGACTTGCCGGCGCGCCTGCTGGACTGGCGCCAGCTGTCCAAGCTGAAGAGCACCTACGCCGACGCCCTGGTGGCGCAGATCAATCCCGACACCCGGCGCGTCCATACCTCGTACGCCCTGGCGCTGACCACCACCGGCCGGCTGTCCTCGTCGGACCCCAACCTGCAGAACATTCCCGTCCGCACCGAGGAAGGGCGCAAGATCCGCCATGCCTTCGTGGCGGAACCGGGCTTCGTCATCCTGTCGGCCGACTATTCCCAGATCGAGCTGCGGCTGGTGGCACACGTCGCCGGCATCGAGGGCCTGAAGGCGGCCTTCCGTTCGGGCGCCGACATCCACGCCATCACCGCATCCCAGGTGTTCGGCGTGCCGGTGGAGGGCATGGACCCCATGCTGCGCCGCCGCGCCAAGGCCATCAATTTCGGCATCATCTACGGTATCTCGGCCTTCGGCCTGGCCCAGCAGTTGAGCATCGCCAACAACGAGGCAAAAGCCTATATCGACGCCTATTTCGGCCGCTTCCCGGAAATCCGCGACTACATGGAGCGGACCAAAGAGGAGGCGCACGCCAAAGGCTTCGTCACCACCCTGTTCGGCCGCAAGGTCTACGTGCCCGACATCAACGGCAAGGGCGCCCTGCGCGCCTTCGCCGAACGGGCCGCCATCAACGGTCCCATCCAGGGCGGCGCTGCCGACATCATCAAGCGCGCCATGATCCGGCTGCCGGGTGAACTGACGCAAGCGGGCCTGAGCGCCCGCATGCTGCTGCAGGTGCACGACGAACTGGTATTCGAGGTGCCCGAGGCCGAGGTGGATCCCACCCGCGCCCTGGTCAAGCGGGTGATGGAGGCGGCGGCCAGCCTGGACGTTCCGCTGGTGGTGGAGACGGGCATCGGCGCCTCGTGGGACGACGCCCACTAAGGTCAAGTGGCATTCATGAATGTCGTGAGATCGACCAGACCATCATCAATTTATAACAAAATCACGCAATATTTGGGCCACCCAATGCTTCGCCGCTCTTCGGAGTTTGCTATAATCGGCGAAAATTCTGACCGGCCCGCGACTGGAGCCTGATCGCGAAGGAGGATGGGATGACCGACCCGTTCGAGGCGATCCTGAACGAATTGGAAGACGAGCGAAAGCGCCTGGACGCGCTGCTGGACGACGCCGTGGCGCAATACGCTCTGGTGGAGGAAGACATGAACCTCCGCATGAAGGCGGCATCACCGGCCCAGTTGGAAGGATTGATGGAGGAGCGCGCCCGCATCGAGGACGCGCTGGGCATCGCCGAACTGGTGGAACGCATCGACAGCATCCGCCTGCGCATCGCCGGCCTGAAGGCCCAGATGGACACGGCGGCCTGAGCAAGCACTGACGGCTGAGCATGCCTGGGGGCACGGCCCTGATTTCACCACCAAGGGCATGAAAAGCATTAAGAGGGGATCGCAGAAGGCAGGGGACCGCCCCACAACGACCGTCTTCATGCCCTCGGTGGTGAAAAAAACAATACCGGCCAGGTGTCTGAAATATCCGAAGGCTGTCATCCCGAGCGGCAGCGAGGGATCTCGTCCTGGCAGGCCTTTGCCAGGACCGACACGATGTGCCAGGCGGGGCCCCCTCGTCGCGCGTTCCTCGGGATGACACGGGAAAGTTAAACCGGACAGCGGTGGGTTTGACCCGGCCATCGGTGGCCCCTCGGGTCAAGCCCGAGGGTGACGGCAAAAAACAGAGCGATTCAGCCTAAACTACCCCGCCGCCACGCCGGCCTCGGCGAAGGTCGCCATGCCGGTATGGCAGGCCAGGGCGCCTTTGACGATGCCCACCGCCAGGGCGGCACCCGAGGCCTCGCCCAGGCGCATGCCCAGCGACAGCAGGGGCTCCTTGCCCAGGGCGTCGAGCAGGCGGCGGTGGCCCGGTTCAGCCGAGACGTGGGCGACCACGCAATGGTCCAGCGCGCCCTTGCAGGCGGCCTCCAGCGGCGCGGCGGCGGCGGTGCAGACATAGCCGTCGAGCAGCACCGGCACCCGCTTCAGCCGGGCCGCCAGCACGGCGCCGGCCATGGCGGCCAATTCGCGCCCGCCCAGGCGGCGCAGGATCTCCAGCGGCGGCTGGCCCTTGTGCCGGGCCATGCCGGCGGCCACCACCTCGGTCTTGCGGGTCAGGCCGGCCCCGTCCACGCCGGTGCCCTTGCCGGTCCACAGCGCGGCGTCGCCGCCGAACAGGGCGCCGGCGATGGCCGCCGCCGGGGTGGTGTTGCCGATGCCCATCTCACCCACCACCAGCAGGTCGGTGTCGTCGGGGACAGAGTCCATGCCGGCGCGGAAGGCGGCGGCGAAATCGGCCTCGTCCATGGCCGGTGCCTGGGTGAAGTCGGCGGTGGGACGGTCGAGGTCGAGGGCGACCACCGCCAGTTCGGTGCCGAAGGTCCGGCACAGCTGGTTGATGGCGGCACCGCCATGCTCGAAATTCTTCACCATCTGAACGGTGACCTCGGCGGGAAAGGCCGACACGCCCAGGGCGGCGACGCCGTGGTTGCCGGCGAAGACGCGGGCGCGCGGGCGGTCCAGGCGCGGCGGATGACGGCCCTGCCAGCCAGCCAGCCAGCGCGACAATTCCTCCAGCCGTCCCAACGCACCCGGCGGCTTGGTCAACTGCGGATCGCGGGCCGACCAAGCGGCCACGGCGGCCTGGTCTTCGGCGGGCAGGTCGGACAGCAGGGCCTGGATGTCTGCGACACTAGAAATGGAGGTATTCAAAAGACCTCTCCCCAATATATTGCGCGAGTGCGGGGAATGGTCCTATAACCCATCCGGCTTCCAAAATCATCATCGGCAATGACCAGCGATACACCGACCACCGACGAGCTTCCGCCGCCGCCCCCTTCGGTGCTGGCGGACCTGCATCTGGCCGCCGCCTTCCTGACCCGCCTGCCCCTGCCCGACTGCGGCGTGGTGGCACCGGGCGGGCTGGCGCGGTCCATGCGCCTGTTCCCCCTGGTGGGCGCCGGCATCGGCGCCGCCGCCGGCTTGGTGTTCCTGCTCGCCGATGCGGTGCTGCCCGACCTGGCGGCGGCACTGCTGGCGGTGCTGGCCGGGGTGCTGCTGACCGGAGCGCTGCACGAGGACGGGCTGGCCGACACCGCCGACGGCCTGGGCGCCCGGGGCGGCCGCGAACGCCGGCTGGAGGTCATGCGCGATTCCCGCACCGGCGCCTATGGCGTACTGGCCCTGCTCTTCACCGTCGGCCTGCGCGCCGCCGCCCTGGCGGAGGCGCCCACCGGCCTGGCCGGCCTGGGTGCGCTGGTGGCCGCCGCGGCATGGTCGCGGGCCCTGATCCCGGCGGCCATGCAGGTAATGGCCCCCGCCCGCACCGACGGCCTGGGACACGGCGCCGGGGTGCCCGACGCCTCGGTGGCCGCCGCCGCCGCGGTGGTCGGCATCGTACTGGCCTTCGCCGGGCTGGGGCTGGCCGCGCCGCCGGCGGTGCTGGCCGGCCTGGCCGGAGCGCTGGCGGTGGTGGCGGTGGCGCGGCGTGCCCTCGGCGGCTATACCGGCGACGTGCTGGGCGGCGTGCAGCAGGCGGCGGAAGCCGCCGTGCTGCTGGCGGCGGCCGGAGTTTGGGCATGAGCGCGCGCGACACCCGCTGGTGGCTGGTCCGCCACGCCCCGGTCCCCTGCCCCCACGGCCGCATCACCGGCCAGTTGGACGTCAGCTGCGACACTTCGGACGACGAGGATTTCCAGCAACTGGCCCGGCGCATCCCCGCCAACGCGGCGCTGGTGGAAAGCGGCCTGATCCGCTGCCGCCAGACCGCCGGGGCGCTGGAGGCCGCCGGCCTGCTGCTGCCGCCCCCGGTCATCGAGCCCGATCTGGCCGAACAGAATTTCGGTCGCTGGCAGGGCCGGAGCTGGATGGAACTGGAAGCGGCCAAGGACCCGGACCTGGGCGCCTTCTGGCAGGACCCGGCCGAGACCGCGCCGCCCGAAGGCGAGAGCTTCGCCGTGCTCTGCGCCCGCGTGCGCCGGGCGCTGTCCCGGCTGTCCGATCAGTTTCCCGGCCGCGACGTCGTCGCCATCGTCCATGCCGGCACCATCCGCGCCGCGCTGGCCATGGCGCTGGGGCTGGAGCCGGCCCAGGCGCTGCGCTTTTCCATCCAGCCGCTGTCGTTGACCCGCATCGGCGGCACCCAGGACGGCTGGCGGGTGGATTGCGTCAACGTGACCGCGGTCTGACCGGCTGGAGCATTTTGCGCCCTGACGCGTTCAGGGCGCAAAATGCGGCAAGCCCGCGCGGCGCTTGAGCGGCCCCTGAAAGGGGCGTCGCAGGCAGACTCTAAAGATGGTTCCGCGTAAGCGGAGACAGCTTCAGTGTCGGCGCCCGTCGTGACCGCACAAGTGGATCAGCCACCAATGGGCCAGGGCGCGCAGTTCGGCGCGATCGATGGTGGCGGTGCCGCGCAGCCAGTCCTGGTGCAGGCGGTAGATATGCGCCAGTTCGGGCTGGGAATCATCCTGCTCGTGGGCAAGATGACGCGCCAGCGCCCGAATCAGGGCCTCAAGGGTACGGTCGACAATCGCGGGCGCCGCGCCGGTGGCCAGGCACACATCCAACTCGTTCAGCAGATCGACGACTTCGCGGTGCTCGGCATCGGCTGCCGGATGGCCCGACTCGAAATCCTTTTGCCATTGTACCAGCATGGGCGCCCCCTCCCCTTGGTGGCGTGACTGCCCCAACAGGGTGCACGCATGCCCGTCCGCGTCCAACTGGGGCAAACGGATAGGGGGCCTATACGGCCGAGTATGTGCGCAAGTCAGGATTGCTCCGGCACCAGCCAGTCCAGCCGGTGCGAACCCTCGCCCGGCGCCAGCACGCGAGCCAGCCAGGGCAGCAGCACGCCCAGCGCCTCGTCCAATTTCCACGGCGGATTGACCAGCACCAGGCCGGCCCCGTTCAGGCGGTCGGGCGCGTCGTCGCGGTGGATCATGACCTCGGCAACCAGCGCCTTGGACAGGCCCAGCATGGCCAGGTCGGCGTGGAAGCGGGCCACCGGCTCGCGCGCCTTGATGGGATACCACAGGCCGTACAGGCCGGTGGGCCAGCGTTTCAACGCCTGGGCCAGCCCCTTGCGCATCTGGGCGAACTCGTCCTTGACCTCGAAAGGCGGGTCGATGAGCACCAGCCCGCGCCGCTCGGGCACCGGCAGCATGGCCTTCAGCGCGGTATAGCCGTCCATGTGATGAACGCCCACCCGGGCGTCGGCGGCAAAGCGGCGGCGCAGGGCCGCGGCATCCTCGGGATGCAGCTCGCACAAGGCCAGCCGGTCGACGGGCCGGGCCAATGCAGCCGCCACCGCCGGGGAACCGGGGTAATGCAGCACGCCGCCGCCCGGATTGACCGCCTCGACCGCCCGCAGATAGGGCTCCAGTTCGGTGGGCGGATCAGGCTCGGCCAGAACCCGCCCGATGCCGTCGCGCCATTCGCCGGTTTTTTCCGCCTGGACCGAGGAAAGGTCGTAAGCGCCGATGCCGGCATGGGTGTCCACGTAGCGGAAGGCACCGTCCTTGCGCTTCAGCTGCTCGATAACCAAAGCGAGTATTGCGTGCTTCTGTACATCGGCAAAGTTGCCGGCGTGATAGGCATGGCGGTAATTCATGGCGCATGGTTTTGGGTCAAATCGGGCTTCGGCGCAAGGGGCAACCGGGACGCACGGTTATTTGCCCGCAAAACAATCCAACGGCAATGAATGAGATAGACTTATTACATCTAGGAACATGAATGTTATGCACACGGCGAGGCGCGATGATTGATTAATATTTAATCGTCGGTTAAGCCTTAATCTGGTATAGGAGATACCTGGAGAGGTCTGCGGCAGTAGGGCCGCCGCCTCCTTCCGCAGTTTCAGCCAACCCGGGGGGATATGGCACGGTCTGACGTTCACCTGACCGGCGTGGAACGCACCTTCGGCACTGACGAGATCATCGTCAGCAAGACCGATCCCAAGGGGCGCATCATCTACGCCAACGAGGTTTTCCTGCATATGGCGGGTTACACCGAGCGGGAAATCCTCGGCCAGCCGCACAGCATCATCCGCCATCCCTCCATGCCGCGCTGCGTGTTCAAGCTGCTCTGGGACACCATCCAGGACGGCAAGGAATGCTTCGCCTACGTGCTGAACCGCTCGAAGAACGGCGACCATTACTGGGTGCTGGCCCATGTGACCCCCACCTTCGACGCCCAGGGCGCCATCGTCAGCTATCATTCCAACCGCCGCAGCCCACGCCGCGACGCGGTGGCCAAGGCCGAGGCGCTATACCGCGAGTTGCTCGGCATCGAGGCCCGTGCCGACGACCGCAAGGTGGGAATGGAGGCCGGTTTCAAGGCCCTGGTGGACAAGTTGCAGGCGCTGGGAGTGCCCTACGATGAATTCGTCTTCGCTCTCTAAGGCGCTGGGCGCGTCGATCCTGGCCGCCGCAGCCGGGCTCGTCCTAGTGGTGCTGGAACTGGCCGGCGGCGAGATGGGTCAGGCGGCGGTGGCCGCCTTGGTGCTGGTGGCCGGCCTTGCCGGGCTGACCTTCGTCGCCAAGGCGCGCGCCAACATCCACCGCGCCAACGCCATCCTGAACCAGGCGGCCAGCGGGCGCCTGGACGTGCGCGTGGTCGGCATCGCCGAGGGCGGTGTGCTGGGCGAGCTCGACCGCGCGGTCAACCGCCTGCTCGACCTCACCGAGGCCTTCACCAAAGAGGCCGACGCCGCCATGGCGAAGACCGCCGAGGGCCGTTATTTCCGCCATATCCTGCTGGAAGGCCTAGTGGGCGAGTTCTCGGACCACGCCCGCTTGATCAATGACGCCCTGGTCGGGATGGAAAAGAAGAGCAAGGAATTCGTCACCGAGGCCACCGGCGTCGGCAACACCATCAAGCACATGAGCCAGGCGGTCGCCAGCACCGCCACCGAGCTGGAAGCCACCGCCCAGCAGATGAGCACCATCGCCCAGCAGACCAGCGAGCAATCGGCCACGGTGGCGCAGGCGGCGGGCAACGCCTCGTCCCACGTGGAAGGCGTGGCGGCGGCGGCCGAACAGGTGGCCGGCGGCATCCGCGAGGTGGCCAGCCGCATCCAGAACTCGGCCGACATGGCGCAGCAGACCGTGCGCGTCGCCAACGAGACCGACCAGGCCATCCATGGCCTGCTGGCGGCGGCGCAGAAGATCGGCGAGGTGGTCAACCTGATCACCGAGATCGCCAGCCAGACCAACCTGCTGGCGCTGAACGCCACCATCGAGGCGGCGCGCGCCGGCGAGGCCGGCAAGGGCTTCGCCGTGGTCGCCAACGAGGTCAAGCACCTGGCCAACCAGACCGCCAAGGCCACCGACGACATTTCCGCCCAGATCGACGGCATGCGCGAGGCGACCACCCATGCCGCCGACGCCGTGCGCACCATCGCCGGCATGATCCGCGACATCAACGACAACTCCACCGGCATCGCCGCCGCCACCGAGCAGCAATCGGCCGCCGTGGCCGAGATCTGTCGCTCGATCCGCGACGTGGCCGCCAGCGTCCAGACCGTGGCCGGCACCATCGGCGAGGTCAGCCAAGTGGCCGGCACCGCCACCGAGGCCGCCAACCAGGTGCTGGTGGCCGCCGGCGACCTGGCCGCCCGCACGGTGGGTATGAACGACGACATCGACGCCTTCGTCGCCCGCGTCTGCACCGGCATCAGGAACCAGTAGCCGGGATGGCGGTTCGCGTCGCCCTGCTGCGCGCGGTCAACGTGGGGGGCACCGGCGTCCTGGCCATGGACGATCTCTCCCGGTTGTGCGTCGAGATCGGTCTGCGTTCGCCCCGTACCTATCTCGCCAGCGGCAACGTGGTGTTCGACAGCGACGATGGCGAGGCGGCGATCAAGACCGCGCTCGAACAAGGCTTGGCGCGCCACATGGGGACGCCGGTGGACGTGCTGATCCGCAACGCGGCGGAAATGGCCGCCGTGTTGGACGGCAATCCGTTTCCCGGCGCCGATCCCCGGCGCACCGTCGCCATTTTCCTGGATGCGCCGCCGCCGCCCGATCTGCTGGATGGCGTGACTGGCCGCCAGGGCGAGGAGATACGGCCGGGCCGGCGCGAAATCTATGTCCATTACGGCGACGGCATGGCGCGCTCGCGGCTGCGCATCGCCGCTGCGGCCAAGGGCACGGCACGCAACATGAACACGGTGGCGCGGCTGTCCGCCATGGCGACGAGCCGGCCCTAGGGAAAGCCCTTGCACCGGCGTGGCGCGTTGCGGTAAAGCTACGTCCCTGACGGAGGATGTCATGTCTGGTCGCTTGCCTATCGCCGACACGATCGCCGCCCCGGCTTCGGCCCGGGCGGGCGGGCACCTCGTCGTCACCACCAAAAAAACCGGCACCACCACCACCGCCTGAGCGCGGGCCGGTTCGTCACGATTGCACGAAAAAGGCCCGCGGACGATGCCGCGGGCTTTTCGCGTATAGGGGAAAGCGCTCGGGATCGGCGGGACCCGCAGACAACGGAGAGCAGGACATGGGTTACAAGGTTGCGGTGATCGGCGCCACGGGCAATGTGGGCCGCGAGATGCTGAAGACGCTGGCCGAGCGCAATTTCCCCGCCGACGAGGTGGTGGCGCTGGCGTCGTCGCGCTCGGTGGGCAAGGAAGTGTCCTTCGGCGACGACAAGATCCTGAAGGTCCAGGACCTGGAGACGTACGACTTCAAGGGCACCGACATTGCCCTGTCCTCGCCAGGCGCCAAGGTTTCAGCGCTGCACAGCCCGCGCGCCGCGGCCGCCGGCTGCGTGGTGGTGGACAACACCTCGCACTTCCGCATGGACCCCGACATCCCGCTGGTGGTGCCCGAGGTGAACCCCGAGGCCATCGCCCAGTACACCAAGAAGGGCATCATCGCCAATCCCAACTGTTCCACCATCCAGATGGTAGTGGCGCTGAAGCCGCTGCATCGAGCTCGGCACCATCAAGCGCGTGGTGGTGTCCACCTACCAGTCGGTGTCGGGCGCCGGCAAGGATGGCATGGACGAGTTGTTCGAGCAGACCCGCGGCATCTACGTCAACGACCAGCGCGAACCGCAGAAGTTCCCCAAGCCCATCGCCTTCAACCTGATCCCGCAGATCGATGTCTTCATGGATGACGGCTCGACCAAGGAAGAATGGAAGATGGTGGTCGAGACCAAGAAGATTCTCGATCCCAAGATCAAGGTGAACGCCACCTGCGTGCGCGTCCCGGTGTTCGTCGGCCATTCCGAATCCATCAACGTGGAGTTCGACAGGCCGGTGTCGGTGGAGGCCGCCCACGAGGCCCTGGCCGCCGCCCCCGGCGTGGTGGTGATCGACCGCCGCGAGCCCGGCGGCTACATCACCCCCATCGAGTGCGTGGGCGAGGACGCCACCTTTGTCAGCCGCATCCGCCAGGACCCCACCATCGACAACGGCCTGTCGTTCTGGTGCGTGTCGGACAACCTGCGCAAGGGCGCCGCGCTGAACACGGTTCAGATCGCCGAAGTGCTGGTGCGCGACTACCTGAAGAAGTAAGGCCCGCCGGGCCTTCCGGCGGAAACGGCGGCGCTCGCGCGGGCGCCGCCGTTTTTTTGCCCGCGCTCAGGCGGGGAAGCTGACCGTCATGTTGGTGCCCGGCCCCGCCCCCCAGGCGAGACTGCCGTCCAACTGGCGGGCCAGCGCCGACAGGATGGTCATACCCAGGCCCGGCTTGGGCGTCCGGGGCATGCCGACGCCGTCGTCGGACAGCGAGAAGCTGAAGCCGCTGTCCTGGCGGGCCAGGGCCAGCCGCACCTGGCCGCCGCGTCCCGGCGGGAAGGCATGCTTGAGCGCGTTGGTCAGCGCCTCGTTGGCCAGCAGGGCCAGCGGCACGGCCTGATCCAGGGACAGCCGCGTGTCGTCGGCCTGCACTTCGATGCTGATGCCGCGGTCGCCGGCGCCGAAGGTCTGGCCGATGCTGGCGGACAGCGCCCGCAGGTAGCTGTCCATGGACACCTCGGTGGCCTCGTTCTGCTCGTACAGGATCTGGTGGACCAATCCCATGGATTGCAGCCGGGTCAAGGCTTCCTCGAAGGCGGCGGCGGTCTTGGGATCACCCGAGCGGACCGCCTGCATGGTCAGGAAGCTGGCGATGATCTGCAGGTTGTTCTTCACCCGGTGGTGAATCTCCTGGAACAGCACCTCCTTGTCGGCCAGCAGGTCCTCGGCGCGGGCGCGCAGTTCGCCTTCCCGCCGCAGGGTGCTCCCCAGCCGGTAGGCGACGATCAGGAGGGTGGCCAGCAGCGCGGCGGCAATCACGCCGCTGCGGATGGTGCGCTCGCGCCAGCCGGCGAACAGCACGTCCAGCGGCATGCCGGCGGTGACCACCAGGGGATGGCCGGGAATGCGGCGGTAGGCATACAGCCGTTCGACGCCGTCGAGCACCGAGTGCAGCACCAGCGTGCCGTCGTCGGAGCGCTTCAACGCTTCCACCAGGCTCTGGATCCGCGGAAACTCCTCCTGGCCGGCCGGCAGCGAGGAACGCATCACCAGGCTGCCGTCGTCCTTGTAAAGGGCGAACACCGCCCCCGGCTCGCGCCGCAGGGTGCGATAGAACTCGGTAAAGTAGCCGGTGTTGATGGAAACCTGGACGCCGCCGGCGAACCCGCCCTGGGCGTCGTCGAGCCGGCGGGACATGGCGAAGAACGGCGCCGAGCGCACCCGCCCCCAGATCAGCGGGCTGATGAATTCGCGGGCACCGTCGCGCAAGGCGGTGTAATAGGCGCGGTCTCGAATGTTCAGGCTGTTCGGAGGCAGGTCATAACTGGTAGTCCGCACCATACCGTCGGCGTCGAACACCCAAACCGAGTCCGACAGCGGCAAATCCCGCGTCAGCCGCACCATCCGGTCGTGATCGGCCTGGCCGCCCATATCCCGCGGCAGCCGCCGCCCCATGGCATCGACGATACGCGAAATCTGCAGAAATCCTACCAGCAGGGCGGCCCGGCTGTGCTGCTCCATCAGCCGGGTGACCGCCGCCAGTTCGCTTTCGGCCTCCTCGCGGGTCTGGTGGTAGTCACGCGCGGCCGACCACCACATACCTCCGGCCACGAGGGCGGACAGCGCGACAGCGGTGAGACGAAGAGAACGCGTTTGTGGCATGGATGAATCCCCGGCGGGCTACCCATAGCCGTATGACGCCTGTATCACAAGAGATGAAGAAGAATTACGCCCTCGGTAGTAGACAAATATGACAATCACGACCTAAGGTAGACAAAACCACTGTCGAATGAAGGATATTTCGCCCTCGCACATGGCTGACGGCATGGGCTGCCGCCTTGACTTATTGACGCTACGTGCCATTTTTTCTTTAAAAATCGACGGAGGCGATTTCTTGAAAATTCTGCCCACCCTGCGCCAACTGCGTTATCTGGTCGCCCTGGCCGAGCACCGGCATTTCGGCCGCGCCGCCGAGGTGTGCCTGGCGACGCAATCCACGCTGTCGTCCGGCCTGCAGGAGCCTGGAGAATTTGCTGGGCGTCACCCTGGTGGAACGCACCAAGCGCAAGGTCATGCTGACCCCGCTGGGCGAGGAGGTGGTGGCCCGGGCTCGCGAAGTGCTGCGCGGCGCCGAGGAGATTTCCGATTTGGCCGCCGCCGCCACCGAGCCGCTGTCGGGGCCGTTGCGCCTGGGCGTCATCCCCACTATCGGCCCGTATATGCTGCCGCGCGTGCTGCCCGGCCTGCGCGCCACCCATCCGAAGCTGCGGTTGTACCTGCGCGAGGACCTGACGGCGCGCCTGCTGGAACGGTTGAGCACCGGCGACCTGGACGTGGTGCTGATCGCCCTGCCCTACCCGGCCCCCGACATCGAAACCCTTCAAGTGGGCGAAGACCCCTTCCTGCTGGCCTGTCCGCCCGATCACCCGCTGGCGGCCAAGTCCGAGGTCTATTCGGCCGACCTGGTGGGCAGCGACCTGCTGCTGCTGGAGGAAGGCCATTGCCTGCGGGAACACGCCCTGGCCGCCTGCCACCTGCCGGGCCCCTCCCGGGGCGAGGGCGTGCTGGGCACCAGCCTGGCGACCCTGGTGCAGATGGTGGCCAACGGCCTGGGGATAACCTTGCTGCCGAAGATGGCGGTGGATTGCGGCATCCTGGCGGGGACCGATCTGGTCACCCGCCCCATCCCCGACGGCGGCAACCGCGGCATCGGCCTGGCATGGCGGCCCAGCAGCCCGCGCAAGGCGGATTTCCGAGCCCTGGCCGAGGCGTTGCGGGGATAGCCGGAGCGACTGGCATCCCCTGGGTTTGACCCTAGGCCCTCCGGGCCACCCAGCCGCCGAAACATAGGGCGCGGAAGAACGGGCGCGGCGGCGCGAAGCCGGCCTGTTCCATCAATTCCCCCAGCCGCGCCTCGGTCACCGGATGGATGTCGCGGTCCACATGGGCGAAGCCGCGGTCGATATCGGCAGGTGCGATGCCCATGCCCTTCTGCAGGTGGCGCCAATAGGTGCGCAGCTCGTCCTGCCAGGGCTCGTCCCAGCCCGGGCCGAACAGATCGCCCAGCACCAGCGGCGCCCCCGGCTTCAGGTGCTTGGCCATGTCGGTCAGCAGGCCCAGCTTGGCACCGTCATCGGGCAGGAAATGCAGCACCAGCAGCAGGGTGGCGGCATCGAAAGGCTCGAAGGTGGGCAGCTCGCTCACCTGGCTGGGATAGAGCCGCACCCGGTCGGTCAGGCCGTGCTCCGCCACCTTGTGCTCGGCCAGGGTCAGCATGTCGCCGGCCGGATCGACCCCCACCAGATGCAGGCCGGGGCAGGCTTGGCCCAGCGCCACGCATTCCGCCCCGGTGCCGGCCCCGGCCACCAGCACCCGGCCATGGCCGCCAGTGGCCTCGGCCACCACCATGCAGGCCAACTGGTGCAGCGCCTCGTAGCCCGGGATGGCGGCGCGGATGCGCCGGTCGTAGGCCTGGGCCTTCTCGGCAGCGTAGATGCGATCCAGGGACGGAGTGGTCATGGGGAAACCTCGCGGGGAAAATCATCCAGTTGCCGCAATGCCTCGGCCATGGCGATGGCCGCCGCCAGCGCCACGTTGAGCGAGCGGGCGGCGGGCGCCAGCGGAATGCGCACGCGACCGTCGGCAGCGTCGGCCACCGCATCGGGCACGCCGGCGCTTTCGCGCCCCACCATGATGATATCGTCCGGCGAAAAGGTGAAGCGGTCCAGGCGCTCGGACGCCTTGGTGGTCAGCAGCACCAGGCGGCGCCCCTGCTGCCTGCTGGACTCACGGAAGGTGTCCCATGACGTGTGGCGGGTGACATCCACCAGTCCGACATAGTCCATGCCGGCGCGGCGCATGCGCTTTTCGTCCCAGAGGAAGCCGCACGGTTCGACCACGTCCACGGCGACCGACAGGCACGCGGCCAGGCGCAGGATGGCACCGGCGTTCTGGGGAATATCGGGCTGGTACAGGGCCAGTCGGGGCCGGGTCATGCTTGCTCCAGATCAATGCACCGTGCACGGGGCGGGAACGGGGGGAAAATCCAAGCGGAAGAATTGGTTAATCCCTCAGCGGGCTTGACTCGCCTGTTGATCCAAACCGGCCGATGTGGTTAATAGGGCCGCTTCCGCGGGCCAACAAGAGGTTATGTCATGGCTGATCCGGCAACGCATGCCCAGCCCTCGTCGACGGACGGGCAGACACGGCGGGATTTCCTGCTGTACGCCACCACCGCCGTCGGCGCGGCCGGGACCGCCGCTGCTTTGTGGCCGTTCGTGCACAGCATGAATCCGGCCGCCGATACCCTGGCGCTGTCCACCACCGACGTGGATCTCGCCGCCATCCAACCCGGTCAGGCCATCACGGTCATCTGGCAGGGCAAGCCGGTCTTCGTGCGTCACCGCACGCCCGAAGAGATCGGGCAGGCCGCCAAGGACGACGGTGCCGACCTGCGCGACCCGGCCAAGGATGCCGACCGCGTGACCAAGCCGGAATGGCTGATCCTGATCGGCGTCTGCACCCACCTGGGCTGCGTGCCGCTGGGCCAGAAGCCCGCCGACCCCAAGGGTGACTTCGGCGGCTGGTTCTGCCCCTGCCACGGGTCGCACTACGATACTTCGGGCCGCATCCGCAAGGGCCCCGCGCCCCTGAACCTGCCGGTGCCGAAGTACGCCTTCACCTCCGACACCACCATCCGGATCGGGTAAGGATCGGTCATGAGCGGTTTCAATACCAACAACAAGGTGGTGAGCTGGCTGGACCAGCGGCTTCCCATCTTCTCGGTGATGCACCATTCGGCCATCGAGTATCCCACTCCCAGGAACCTGAATTACTGGTGGAATTTCGGCTCGCTGGCCGGCTTCATCCTGGTGATCATGGTGCTGACCGGCATCTTCCTGGTGATGAACTATTCGTCGCACACCTCGCTGGCCTTCGACTCGGTCGAGCGCATCATGCGCGACGTGAACTACGGGTGGCTGCTGCGCTACCTGCACATGAACGGCGCCTCGATGTTCTTCATCCTGGTGTACATCCACATGTTCCGGAACCTCTACTACGGCTCGTACAAGGCGCCGCGCGAGGTCCTGTGGTGGATCGGCATCATCATCTTCCTGATGATGATGGGCACCGCGTTCATGGGTTACGTGCTGCCCTGGGGCCAGATGTCCTTCTGGGGCGCCACCGTGATCACCAACCTGTTCTCGGCCTTCCCCATTGTCGGCGAGCCCATCCGCACCCTGCTGTGGGGCGGCTTCTCGGTGGACAACCCGACCCTGAACCGGTTCTTCTCGCTGCACTACCTGCTGCCGTTCGTCATCTTCGCGCTGGTCTTCGTCCACGTCTGGGCGCTGCACACCGTGAGGTCGAACAACCCGCTGGGCGTCGAGATCAAAACCCCCGCCGACACCATCCCGTTCCACCCCTACTACACGATCAAGGACCTGTTCGGCATCGGCGTGTTCCTGATGTTCTACTGTGCCTTCGTGTTCTGGGCTCCGAACTTCTTCGGCGAGCCGGACAACTACATCCCGGCCAATCCCATGGTGACCCCGCCGCACATCGTGCCGGAATGGTACTTCCTGCCGTTCTACGCGATCCTGCGCGCCTTCACCCAGGACATCTGGTTCATCTCGGCGAAGCTGCAGGGCGTCGTGGCCATGTTCTCGGCCATCATCATCCTGTTCTTCCTGCCCTGGCTGGATACCTCGAAGGTGCGCTCGGCCAAGTTCCGCCCGCTGTACCGCCAGTTCTTCTGGCTGTTCCTGGTGGACTGCCTGGTGCTGGGCTATGTGGGCGGCAAGCCCGCGGAAGGCGTGCTGATCACCATCGGCCAGATCGCCACCGCCTACTACTTCGCCCACTTCCTGGTGATCATGCCGCTCTTGGGCAAGATCGAGAAGCCCAAGGCTCTGCCGGCCAGCATCTCGGCCCCCGTGCTGAAGGAGAAGGCATAAATGCGTAAGCTCATCCTTTCGGCCCTGGTCGCCACCGGCCTGATCGGCGCTTCCGGCGCCGCCCTGGCCAGCAGCGAAGGCGCGCCGCTGATGAAGCCGGAGTTCAGCTTCAACGGCTTCTTCGGCAAGTACAACCAGACCCAGCTGAAGCGCGGCTTCGAGCTGTTCCACCAGGTGTGCTCCAACTGCCACGGCCTGCGCCTGGTCGCCTATCGCAACCTGGCAGACGTCGGCCTGACCGCCGACGAGATCAAGGCGGTGGCCGCCGAGCGCGACATCGACGACGCTCCCAATGACGAAGGCATCGTCAGCAAGCGCGCCGGCCGGCCGTCGGACAAGTACATCTCGCCCTTCCCCAACGAGAAGGCCGCCGCGGCCGCCAATGGCGGCGCCGCTCCGCCGGACCTGTCGTTGATGGCCAAGGCCCGCGTGGGTGGTCCGAACTACATCTACAGCCTGATGCTGGGCTTCTCGGAAGAGATCCCCGAGCATCACGTCGTCCCCGAGGGCAAGTTCTACAACAAGTACTTCCCGGGCGGGAACATCAGCATGCCGCCGCAGCTGATGGAAGACTTGGTGACCTATTCCGACGGCACCAAGGCGACCCCCGAGCAGATGGCTGTGGACATCTCGGCGTTCCTGAACTGGGCCGCCGAGCCCGAGCTGGACGCCCGCAAGTCCCTGGGCCTGAAGGTCATGGTGTTCCTGGGCGTCCTGACCGCCCTGCTGTACGCGCTGAAGCGCCAAATCTGGAAGAACATCCACTGATCCGGCGCCTTCCGGGGCGCCCGCGCCCGGAAGCATGCACCAAACTGGCCGCCATCCTTGCGATGGCGGCCTTTTTGTTTTACCACCGCCACAGTTCCCTCTGATCTAGGCGGCATCCATGACCCAGCCCGTTCTCGGCATCATCGGCGGTTCCGGCGTCTACGACATCGACGGCCTGACCAACACGGAATGGCGGCGGGTGGACAGCCCGTTCGGCGCCCCGTCCGACGAGTTCCTGTTCGGCGAACTGAACGGCCAGAAGCTGGTGTTCCTGCCCCGGCACGGCCGCGGCCACCGGGTGCCGCCGTCCGAGCTGAATTTCCGCGCCAACATCGACGCCATGAAGCGGGCCGGTGTCACCGAGATCGTGTCGGTGTCGGCGGTGGGTTCGCTGAAGGAAGAACTGCCGCCGGGCACCTTCGTCATCGTCGACCAATTCATCGACCGCACCTTCGCCCGCACCAAGTCGTTCTTCGAGACCGGCCTGGTGGCCCATGTCTCCATGGCCCATCCGGTGTGCGGCCGCCTGGGCGACATCATCGAGGCGGCGGCCGAGGATGCCGGCATCACGGCCGTGCGCGGCGGCACCTATCTGGTCATGGAAGGCCCGCAATTCTCCACCCAGGCGGAAAGCAACCTCTATCGCCAATGGGGCTGCGACGTCATCGGCATGACCAACATGCCCGAGGCCAAATTGGCCCGCGAAGCCGAGATGTGCTACGCCACCGTCGCCATGGTCACCGACTACGATTGCTGGCACCCCGACCACGACGCGGTGACGGTGGAGCAGGTGGTCAAGGTGCTGGTGGAAAACGCCGACCGTGCCCGCGCGTTGGTCAAGGCCATCGTCCCCCATGTAGGCAAACGCCACGGCGCCTGCGCCAAGGGCTGCCACCATGCCCTGGAACACGCCGTCATCACCCATCCGGACCGGCGCGACGCCGCGCTGGTCTCCAGGCTGGATGCGGTGGCCGGGCGGGTGTTAGGACGATGACCGGGCGAAGAGATCTCTTGGGTGAGGCGATTATTGTCGCCCTGGCGACTGGTTATCTTTATGCCTTCGCCGTAGCCAGCCGGGCAGGAGAATTTGCCCTCTTTGGGAAGGTTGATGTTCCGCCGGATATGGAAGATCTGATCATGTCCGGCCTAAAGCTGGGACTTATATTTGCGATCGTTTCCATGAGTGCGGTTGGCGTTTACTTCGCTTCAAATCTCATTAAGAGACTTCGGGATTATCGCGTCGCAATCACATTGTGCGCAATTTATGCGTCAGTATGGCTGCTGTCATACAAATTTCTCCATGCGCCCCAATTCCACGATGATTGGAGCGCGATAGCGACATTTTTTGCCATATATATCGGGATGAATTTATGTGGAGAAAAAAATCCTGAGTTGGCATTAGCTACAAGGACCATTTCTGCTATAGTCGTTTGTATAATGGTCTTGTTTGCTGCTTTTTTGGTAGTGAGTGGGAGGCAAAAGCTTCATCAGCGTACGATATGTGTGACCAAAATCATGTCTTTATTGGTCGATCTGGTGACGTTGCCGTATGCCACGAGATCGACCGGACCAAGAAAATGGTCTTAAACATTCGCGAATATCGGAAAATTGACGCGTCACCACTTGTCATAAGGCGGGAAACATTAGGCCCTTTGAAGAGCGAGAAACCATGAAGCATATCGCTCCCTGGAACACGCCGTCATCACCCATCCGGACCGGCGCGACGCCGCACTGGTATCCAAGCTGGTGCGGTGGTCGGGCGGGTGCTGAAACGCTAGGCTGAGAACTCAGCCCCTGTCGGTCGCGCCGACGGCGCGGCCGCACTTCCGCGCAGCCTTGAGGAACAGGGCCAGCGCCTTTTCGCTGCAGACCACGCAGTCCCCGCAGCCCTGCACCGAAGCGCAGTTCAGGATGGCCTGCAGGCTGTCCAGAGCGGTTTCCGCCTGCGGGTCGGTATGCCAGCGACACCGTTCGCCGAACCGGTTGCGCATGAAAGTCCCCTGGGGCCCAAAACTTGCCATTTGAGAAAATGATAAACTGCCGCACCGACTTAGGTATGAGCGCAGGCGTATAGGTCCAAAGGGATATGCACAGGGGTGCCGGCATTGAAACACCCTATCCGTTTGCGTAAGGTGCCCGCTCCGCCGCCACGAGGTTTGCCATGAAGATCAACGGCGTCCCCACCCGCACCATCTGGCTGGCCGAGGATGGCTGGGCGGTCGGGATCATCGACCAGACCCGCCTGCCCCACGAATTCGTCACCACCCGGCTGGAAAGCCTGGCCGACGCCGCCCATGCCATCAAGGCCATGCTGGTGCGCGGCGCGCCGCTGATCGGCGCCACCGCCGCCTACGGCATGGCGCTGACGGCGCGGGCCAATCCGTCCGACCTGGCGTTGACCGTGGCCTACAACATCCTGCACGCCACCCGCCCCACCGCCATCAACCTGAAATGGGCGCTGGACGAGATGATCAAGGCGCTGGCCGGGGTGCCCGAGGACGAGCGTGCCGCCCGCGCCTATGCCCGCGCCGCTGAGATCGCCGACGAGGACGTGGCCATCAATTCCAGCATCGGCGACAACGGCCTGGCCCTGCTGGTCGACATCTGGGCGCGGCGCCGCGCCGAGGGCGCCGAGCGCCTGAACGTGCTGACCCACTGCAATGCCGGCTGGCTGGCCACAGTGGACTGGGGCACCGCCATCGCCCCCATCTACAAGGCCTTCGATGCCGGCATGCCGGTGCATGTGTGGGTGGACGAGACCCGTCCGCGCAACCAGGGTGCCTCACTCACCGCGCGCGAGCTGAACTGGCATGGCGTGCCACACACCGTCATCGCCGACAATACCGGCGGCCATCTGATGCAGCACGGCATGGTGGATTGCTGCATCGTCGGCACCGACCGTGTCACCCGTAACGGCGACGTCTGCAACAAGATCGGCACCTACCTGAAGGCGCTGGCGGCGGCCGACAACAACGTGCCCTTCTACGTGGCCTTGCCCAGCCCCACCATCGACTGGACGGTCGCCGACGGCATCGCCGAAATTCCCATCGAGGAGCGCGACGCCGGTGAACAGACTCACATGACCGGCAAAGCCGCCGATGGCGGCATCGTCACCGCGCAGGTGACGCCCGACGGCAGCCCGGCGGGCAATTGGGGTTTCGACGTCACCCCGGCGCGCCTGGTCACCGCCCTGATCACCGAACGCGGCGTCTGCGCCGCCAGCCCGGAAGGATTGGCGGCCCTGTTCCCGGAGCGGCGCTAGAGTTTGTCTGCTTTAGATGGAAGCATTCTCCCTTCACCGTCATGGCCGGGCCACCGGGTCTGGCTAAAAGCCAGCCCGGCGATAAACTTCACGATCCGGCCATCCATGGACCCTCGGGCCAAGCCCGAGGGTGACGGCAAGAAGGAAGCGATTCAGCCCGAAGCGGACAAACTCTAGCAGCCGGATTCGCCGGCAGGCAGGTCCAGGTCCCAGCGGGCGGCCTGGGCATCGTCGGCTTCCTTGGCCGCCACCCACACATCGCCCTGGCTGGTGTGTTCGATCTTCCAGAACGGCGCCTTGGTCTTCAGCCAGTCCATGAGGAAGTGGCAGGACTGGAACGCCGCCTCGCGATGGGCCGAGGCGGTGGCCACCAGCACGATACGGTCGCCCGCCTCCAGCCGGCCGTGGCGGTGGATGATCAGGGCGTCCTCCAGCGGCCAGCGCCGCCGTGCTTCCGCTTCGATGGCGGCCAGTTGCTTTTCGGTCATGCCGGGATAATGTTCCAGCGTCATGGCCGACACCCCGGTCCCGTTGCCCATGTAGTCGCGCACCAGCCCGAGAAACATGCACACGCCGCCCATCCGGCCGCTGCCGGAGGAGAAGCGGGCGATCTCGGCGCCGGGATCGAAGTCCTCGGCCTGGACGCGGATCATGGCCTCAGCCTCCGGTGACCGGTGGGAAGAAGGCGACCTCGTCGCCCGCCTTGACGGGATGGTCCAGGCCCACGTAATCCTGGTTCACCGCCACCCGCACCAGCGTCATGTCGGCGAAGGCGTCGGCCAGCCCGGCCGAACGGCCCTTCAGCCAGTCCACCAGCGCGCCCACATCGGCCACGCCGGCCGGCGGCGCCACCTCTTCCTCGCCCAGGCCGGCCTTGGCGCGCAGCCAGGCGAAATAGAGCACCTTCATCGCAGCACCTCCGCATAGGGTATGTAGGCGACCAGGTCGCCCGGCGCGATGGCTTCCCGCTCTTCCGGCACCTCGACCAGGCCGTCCGACCACACCATGGAGGACAGCACGCCCGAGCCTTCCGACGGGAATTTCTCCGCCACCAGCGTCGCCCCCTCCATCCGCACCCGCGCGCGCAGCCATTCGCGCCGCCCGGGCTTGTGCCTGAAGGCGAAGCCGGCCTCCACCGTATAGCGCGGCACGGCGGTTTCCTTGACGCCCATCAGGCGCAACACCAAAGGACGCGCCACCAGCATGAAGGTGACCATCACCGCCACCGGATTGCCCGGCAGGCCGATGAAAGCGGCCTGGCCAACGCGGCCCAGGGCCACCGGCCGGCCGGGCTTGATGGCCAGCTTCCAAAAATGCAGCGTGCCCTGCGCCTCCACCGCCGCCTTGACGTGGTCCTCGTCGCCCACCGAGACGCCGCCCGAGGTCAACACCACGTCGTGGCCGGCCGCCGCCTCGGCCAGAGCCTGGGCGATGGCGTCACGTCTGTCGGGCAGGATGCCCAGGTCGGTGACCTCGGCCCCCAGGGCGCGCAGCAGCCCGGACGCGGTGGTGCGGTTGGTGTCGAAGATGCAGCCGGGCGGCAGCTCGCTGCCGGGCTCGCGGATTTCGTCGCCGGTGGAGAACACCGCCGCCCTGAGCCTGCGATGGACGACCAGGGTGGTGCACCCTACCGCCGCCGCCAGCCCCAGATCCTGCGGGCGCAGGCGGATGCCCGCCCTCAGCACCACGGTGCTGGCCCGCACGTCCTCGCCCTTCTCGCGCCGGTTGGCGCCGGCCGCCAGGGCCGGCACCGTCACCCCATCGCCCTCGGCGCGGCAATCCTCCTGCATGGCGATGGCGTCGACGCCCTCGGGCACCGGCGCGCCGGTGAGGATGCGCACCGCCGCCCCCGCCGGCACCGCCCCGGCGAACGGATGGCCGGCGGCCACCGTGCCGGCCACGGGCAGGCGGCCGTCGGCCGGCCGCGAGGCGGCGGCGAAGCCCCAGCCGTCCACGGCGGAATTGTCGTGGGGCGGCACGTTGACGGCGGAGACCACATCCTCAGCCAACACGCGGCCCAGCCCATCGGCCAGGGTCACCGCCTCGACGCCCTCCAGCGGGCGCACGCGCTCGGCCAGCAGGGCCAGGGCCTCGTCGACGCCGAGCAGGCCGGGCTTGGGGGCGAAATCGCTCATGGGCTCAGTCCCGCGACAGAATGAAGTTGGCCACCGCCTGGGCATCGTCCAGCGGCAGCAGCGGGCGGTCGAGGCCGGGCACCGGCCCGGTGGAGGCCACCGCCACCACCAGCGGGTCATCGGGGAACAGCGGTTCCTTGCCGGTCTCGGGGCGCCACACCTCCAGGCGCGGATGATTCCATTGCCGGAAGCCCTCCACCAGCACCAGATCCACCACCGTCATGCGGTCGAGCAGTTGCTCCATGATGAATTCCGGCTGGTCGCCGTATTCGTGCATCAAGGCCCAGCGGCGGTTCGACGCCACCAGCACCTCGCGGGCGCCGGCCTCGCGGTGGCGGTACGAATCCTTGCCCGGCTTGTCGGCATCGAAGCCGGCATGGGCCTGCTTGATGGTGGAAACCCGAAGCCCGCGCGCCGCCAACAGCGGGATCACCTTGATCAGGAGGGTGGTCTTGCCGCTGCCGGAATGGCCGGTGACCCCGAACAGCCTCATGGACCCGCCCGGTGGGGTTCGGCCCCCGCCTTGGGCTCGGGGGCGCGCATATGCTTCAGGCCCGATTGCAGATAGTCCCAGCCGGTGATCATGGTCAGGATGGCGGCGACCCACAGACAGGCCTCGCCCGCCAGCCGCACCGGCAGTTCGCGCGGCCCCATGTCGCCCACCAGCAGCACCGCCAGGGCCACCATCTGGAATCCGGTCTTCCACTTGGCCAGCCGGCTGACCGGCATGCTGATGCGGATTTCCGCCAGGAACTCGCGCAGGCCCGACACCAGGATCTCGCGCAGCAGGATGACCAGGGCCGGCAGCACGCTGGCCGGCGACACCCGATCGAACGCCACCAGCATCAGCAGCACGGCGGACACCAGCAGCTTGTCGGCGATGGGGTCGAGGAAGCGGCCGAGCGCCGAAACCTGGTTGCGCGAGCGCGCCAGGTAACCGTCGAACCAGTCGGTCACGGCGGCGGCCACGAACAGGCCGCAAGCGATCCAGCGGGCGAGGGCGCCGTCCACATAGAAAGTGGCGACGACCAGCGGGATCACGACGATGCGCGACAAGGTCAACAGGTTGGGCAGGCTGGTCATCATCGGCAAGGGGCCTTGGGCATGGGCGGTGGGATATTAGCCTTGGGGGTGGAAATGATCATAGATTTTTTTGGCCATGGCCTTGGAGATGCCCGCCACCGCTTCCAAGTCCGCCAGGCCGGCCCCCGCTACCTCGCGCGCCGAGCCGAAATGGTGCAGCAGCGCCTTCTTGCGCCGGGCGCCGATGCCAGGCACGTCGTCCAGGCTGGACTGGCTGAGCCCCTTGGAACGGCGCGCCCGGTGGGTGCCGATGGCAAAACGGTGGGCCTCGTCGCGCAGGCGCTGCAGGAAATAGAGGACGGGGTCGCGCGGCTCCAGCGAGAAGGGTGCGCTCTCGGGCATGAAGAAGCGCTCGCGCCCGGCGTTGCGGTCCGGCCCCTTGGCGATGGAGACCAGCGGCACGTCCTCCACCCCCAGGTCGGCGAACACCTCCAGCGTCGCGTTCAACTGGCCTTCGCCGCCGTCGATCAGCACCAAGTCGGGCCATTGCCCCCGGTCGCGCTCGGGGTCTTCCTTCTGCGCCCGCTTGAAGCGCCGGGTCAGCACCTCGCGCATCATGCCGTAATCATCGCCCGGGGTCAGTTCGTCCGAGCGGATGTTGAACTTGCGATAGGCCGACTTCATCAGGCCCTCGGGCCCGGCGACGATCATGCCGCCCACCGCGTTGGTGCCCTGGATGTGGCTGTTGTCGTAGACCTCGATGCGTTCCGGCGGGGCGTCCAGCCCGAACAGTTCGGCCACCCCCTGCAGCAGCTTGCCCTGGGCCGAGCTTTCCGCCATGCGCCGGCCCAGCGCGTCACGGGCATTGTCGTAGGCATGCTCCACCAGCCGCTTGCGGTCGCCGCGCTTGGGCACGGTGATGACGACCTTGCGGCCGGCCTTTTCCGACAGGGCGCTGGCGACGATGTCGCACTCGGCGGGTTCCTGGCTGACGATGATCTCCCTGGGCGGCTGCTTGTCGGCATAGAACTGACCCAGGAAGGCGGCCATCACCTCGCCGGGCTCGGCCGCCTCGGTATGCTGCGGGAAATACGAGCGGTTGCCATAATTGCAGCCTGCGCGGAAGAAGAACACCTGGATGCAGGTCTGGCCGCCGGCCTGGTGCAGGGCGACCACGTCGGCCTCGGCCACCTCGGCGGGGTTGATGTCCTGGTGGGCCTGGATCTTGGCGATGGCGCGGATACGGTCGCGGTACATGGCCGCCTGCTCGTATTCCATGGCTTCGGCAGCGGCTTCCATCTTGGCCACCAGTTCCCGCTGGATGCGCTGGCTCTGCCCCGACAGGAAGGCGCGCGCCTCTTCCACCAGGGCCAGGTATTCCGGCCGCGAGATGCGCTCGACGCAGGGGGCCGAACAGCGCTTGATCTGGAACAGCAGGCACGGGCGGGTGCGGCTGGCGAACACCGAGTCCGAACACGAACGCAGCAGGAAGGCGCGCTGCAGCGCCGACAGGGTCTGGTTCACCGCCCCGGCCGAGGCGAACGGGCCGAAATACTCGCCCACCCGGGTGCGTGCCCCGCGATGCTTGAGGATCTGCGGCCAGTCATGGTCGCCGGTGACCAGGATGTGGGGGAAGGACTTGTCGTCCCTGAGCAGGATGTTGTAGCGCGGCTCCAGCTTCTTGATCAGGTTGCTTTCCAGCAGCAGCGCTTCCACCTCGGTGTGGGTGGTGACCACCTCCATGGACGCCGTCTCGGCGATCATGCGCTGGATGCGCAGCGTCTGCCGCTCGGGGTGGGTATAGGCCACCACCCGCTTCTTCAAATTCTTGGCCTTGCCCACATAAAGCGGATCGCCCTTGGCGTTCATCATGCGGTAGACGCCGGGGCTGGCGGGCATGGTTTCCAGCACGCGGACGATCACCGTCACGCCCACGGCCAGGGGCCCTTCTGCGCATCGGCGGCGGGGACGAGGGCGCTATCGTCGGAAGGATGGGTCAGCTCGGCCATAGGCGAAAGAACGTACGTCCATAGGGTAGGGGAAGGGCAAACCCAGGCTACGCCTGGGGGCCAGGGAATATCCACGATTCCTGTGGATAAGTCTGTTGGCAAATTGGGGGGCATTTGCTCCGCCCCTAGCGACTCCTGGGGTTTGACGGCTTTGCCCATTTTCTGAGCAAAAAGTCAAAATTCTTGTTTTTCAGTACGTTATCGTTAGTCAAGAGTAAACCGTCTGTAAAAATTGAGGTTTTTTGCTGGACAAGCCACCCTGGCTCGGGCTAGCCGCCCCGTTTCAGATTCCTGTGCAAAACTTGCCCGTTCGCCGGATTCGCACGTCTTCCCAAGGGCCTATGTCGCAAAGCAGAAGGGGTAGGCGAGGATTCGAGCCCTTACTCTTCCGGGGAGTCCCGCCTGCCGCCCATTGCAGGTGCTGGCCGCCGTCGAGCGCGATCATCTGGCCGGTGAAGGAACGCGTCGCCACGGCAAAGCGCACAGCGCTGCAGATTTCCTCGGGGCTGGTGCCCACCCGCAGGGGGTGCCCGCGCATTGGGCAGCGAATTGCTCGGGCGTCTGCCGCGCACTGGGCAGCGCCGGCCCCGGCCCCACCCCCACCACGCGGATGCGCGGCGCCAGCGCCAGCGCCAGGGTCTGGGTCAGCGTCCACAGACCGGCCTTGCTCAAGGTGTAGGTGGTGAAATGGGGCGTCAGGTTCCAGACCCGCTGATCCAGCAGATTGACCACCACGCCCTCGGCCCCGGCCGGAAGACGGCTGGCCAGAGCCTGGGTCAGAACGAAGGGGGCGCGTAGATTGACCTCCATATGGAAGTCCCAGCTGGCGCGGGTGGCGGTCAGGGCCTCGTCGCGCTCGAAGGTCGAGGCATTGTTGACCAGCACGCCCACCGGCCCCAGCGCCGCCTCCACCTTTCCCAGCAAGCCTTGGCTTTCGTCCTCGCGGGCAAGGTCGGCGACCGCCACCACGGCGCGCCGGCCCAACGCCCGGATCTGCTCGGCCGCCGCCTCCGCCTCGGTCACCGAGCCGGCGCAGTGCAGGCCCACGTCGAACCCGGCCGCGGCCAGATCGAGGGCGATGGCGCGGCCGATGCGGCGGGCGGCACCGGTGACAAGGGCCACGCGGGGCAGATGGGGCGAAAGAATGTCAGACATGGCCGGCAGCATGGCCGAGCCGGCGGCGCAAGGCAAGACCGGGAAAGGGTCAGTCGGCGGCAGCCACCAGGGCAGGCCGCACCGCCGGACGCCGCACCGACACCACCTGCACCTGCGGCTTGGGCGGAGCGTCCACCGTCACCGCCCCCAACGCCTGCAGGAAGGCGCCGGCATGGGCCGGACGGCGGGCCGGGTCGGGGTCGGTGGCCTGGGCCACCAGGGCGGCCAGGGCGGCCGGCGCCCCTTCCGGCAATTGGGCGGCCCCCTGGACCGGGTCGGGCAACGCCCCGGTGAGCATCCGGTAGGCCAGCACGCCCAGGGAATAGACATCGGCGGTGGGGCCGACGCCGGTGGCGTTCTCTCGCTGCTCGGGGGCGCAGTAATCGGTACCGCCCAGCCAATGGTCGGGCAGCGGCGGATTGCGCTCGGGCAGCTTCACCATGCTGAAATCGGCCAGCTTGACCTGTCCGTTCTCGCGCGTGGTGAGCAGGATGTTGGACGGCGCCACCGCGCGGTGGACCATGCCGCGGCGATGCATGGCCACCAGCGCCGACGACAACTGGCGCAGCAGCGTCAACACGCGCTGCACCGGCAGCCGCCGGGGGATGTCCACCGCGGGTGCCCCCTCGGTCGCCCGGTCCTTGCCGATCGCGTAAGACAGGTGGGCGCTTTGGTACGGCATCACGAAGAAGGGGTGGCCGTCGACCACCTCCATGCTTTTCACCGCGATGATGTGCGGATGGTCGAAGGCGGCCAGGGCGCGCGCCTCGGCCTGGAAACGGGCCAGCCATTGCGCCGGGCTGAGCGGACCGGTTTCGCCGGGCTTAGCGGTGAACACCTTGACCGCCACCGGCACCTGCAAGTCGGGATCGTGACAGAAGAACACGCGGGCATAGCCCGTGGTTACCGCCGCCTTGTGAATGACGTACTTGCCGATGCGCTCCATGGTTCCCCTTCCCCACGGCCGCCGAGGCAGCCGCCCACATCCCGCCAACCGGTGCAGACTAGCACTTCCCGCCGCACGCGTCGCGGCGGATATGCGCAAGGATCGGGCCCGCCCCGAAGGGGAGCGGGCCCGTCACGCATCAGCCGTCGAATGCTACCACTTGATCTGCTCGAGGCTGTGGAAGTCCACTTGATCGCTGGTCCCGTCGCCGTGCTGGATGACCACCTTGCCCGACTTGTCGTCGCCCAGGTCGAGCGTGTGCTCGTTGGAATCCACGGTCTTGGTCCAACTGGTGCCGTCGTCCAGGGTGACGGTGAAACTGGTGCCGCGATCCAGGGCGGTCAGGTCCAGGGTATCGGTCCAGTTGGCCCCGGCGCCGCCGGTGACGGTGTCATGGCCGTCGCCGAAGTCGAACAGGAAGGTATCGGAACCGTCGCCACCCACCAGCGTATCGTTGCCGATACCGCCGTCCAGGGTATCGTTGCCGGCGTCACCGTACAGGGTGTCGTTGCCGGCATTGCCGCTGATGAAGTCGTTGCCGCTTCCACCCATGACCACATCGTCGCCGTCATTGGTGAAGACGGCATCGTTGCCGGCGCCCGCATCCACCGTGACGGTGCCGTAGACGGTGCCGTCGGGATCGTTCAGGTCGACGATGTCGTTGCCGTCGCCGGCTTCGATCTTCTCGATGCTCTTGACGTTGTTGATCCAGATGACGTCGTCGCCCGAGGTCATCGCCAGGGTGTCGGTACCCTCGCCGCCCACATAGGTGTCCAGGGTCTCGTTCTTGCCTTCCGAATCGAAGGTCTTCATGGAGCCGTGGTCGGAATAGCCGCCCTGGTCCTGGTAGTCCGCATCGAAGGCGCCATAGGTGCCGTCGGCGCTGTAGTGCAGAACGTCGTTGCCGTCGCCGCCATACAGCATATCGGCGCCGCTGTCGCCCCACAGATGGTCGTTGCCGCCGCCGCCGTAGATGGTGTCGTTGCCGGCACCGCCGTGCAGGTTGTCGGCGCCGTCCACCACAAAGGAACCCAGGTCGATATGGGTCGTGGTGGTGGCCGACGCGGTGGTCACGCCCTCGTGCGAGACGGCGGTCACCGACAGGTCCAGCGACGACACGCTGCCGTCGGTGGGGATCTTCAGCTCCAGCCCGGCCAGCTGGCTGGCGGTCAGCGAGTAGGAGCCGTCGGCGTTCTCGGACAGCGCCCGGCCGGCGGCATCCACCAGGGTGACGCCCTCGGGCAGATCGCCGATCACATAGGTCAGCGTCTCGGCCGATTCGGTGGTGGTGCCGGAGATGTTGAGGGCGGCGAAGGCGAAGCCGTTGCCGATGGTGTGGCCATCGGTATTGGCACCGGTGTCATCGCCGTAGATCACGTCCTTGCCGGCGCTGCCGGTGATGGTGTCGGAACCGCTGTTGCCGATCAGCACGGTGCCGTCGCAGCCGCCCTGGTCGGCGGTGATGACGTCGTTGCCCGAACCGCCATAGGCGGTGTCGTCCTCGCCCACCCGGATGGTGTCGTTGCCTGAACCGCCATAGACCGTGTTGGTGTAGCTGTTGCCGCTGACCGTGTCGTCACCGTCGCCAGCATAGATGGTCTTGCTGTTGGTGGAGCCGGTCTTGCCATCGTAGTCGTAGGGCGACGCCGAGTTGGTGCCGACGCCCGAAGTGGTTTCGGTGACAGTGACGTTGACGTCGTTGAAGTCCTTGTCGCCGCCGTGGGCGAGGTCTTCCCAGTTCTGGTTGCCGGCGGTGCTGTTGTCGACCAGGTGGTCGTAACCGTCGGCATTCAGCGATTCGTCGCTGAAGATGACCGGGATGTCCCTGCCGCTCAGCACCTTGCCGTCGGAATCCGCCACCAGCCAGTTGCCGTTGGCGTCGCGGACGAAGTCCACCGGCTCGCCGGCGGTCAGGCCGGAATTGCGCGAGGCGCCGTCGGGGATGATGAAGTAGCCGATGTGGCTGGGATCCACGCCCTCGATGGTGACGGTGGAGCCGACGCTGTTGTTGGCGTTGACGAACAGGATCTCGCCGTAGGCGGGCGTACCGTCGTCGCCGATGACGTAATAGCCGTAGGTGTTGTTGTAACCGGCCGAGCCGCCCAGGTCGGTGACGCTGATGGTGGTCTGCTGCAGCGAGCCCACCGAGACGCTGACGGTGGGCGTGTCGGCCACCGGCGTCACGGTGACGCTGACCTGCTGGTCCACCGTCCCGCCATGGCCGTCGGACACCCGGATGGTGAAGGTGTCGGTGCCATCCCAGCCTGGCGTCCTTGGCGGTGAAGGTGAACTTGCCGTCGGCATCCACCGTCAGGGCGCCGTTATGGGCCTGGCCGTCGTTGACCACGCTGTAGGTCAGGGTGTCGCCGTCGGCATCGCTGACCGCCAGCTGGCCGGTGACCGTGGTCTTGGCCGAGGTGGTGCTCTCGGCGCCGACGCCGTTGGTCACCGAGGTCACCACCGGGGCCTGGTTGTCGGGCGCCACATGGACGGTGACGGTGGCAGTGGAGGTGCCGCCGTGGCCGTCACTGACGGTGTAGGTGAAGGTGGCGTCGCCGGTGAAGTTGTCGGCGGGGGTGAACACCACGTTGCCGTCCACCAGCGCCACGGTGCCGTGCTCGGCATTGCCGACCGAGGTGATGGTCAGGCTGTCGCCGTCCACGTCGGTGTCGTTGGCCAGCAGGTCGGCGGCCGAGAGGGTCACCGGCTGGCTATGCGGGGCATCGGTGCCGCCGGCCTGGGTACCCTCGCCGACCACCGTGGTGGCGGCGGTGGCGCCGCCGTTGGACTCGGTCGAGGTCACCGTGGTGGCGATTCCCGCCAGGTTCAGGCTGTGGTTGGCGCTGATGGTCAGCGCCGCGCCGCCGCCGGCATTCAGCGGCACGGTGTAGCTGCCGTCGGCGTTGGGGCTGAGCACCTGGTCGCCCAGCTTGACCACGGCGTCACTGGGGATGTTGTTGACCGTGGCCGCCGACAGGCTTTCGCTGTCGGCATCCTTCTCGGTGGCCGAGACGGTGACCGTATAGGTGTAGGTCGAGCTTTCGGCGACGCCGCCGACCGTGCCGTTGCTCAGCACGATCTTCTCGAAGCCGCTGACGTGGTCGCGGACGCCGTCGACGTTGTTGTTCCAGTCGGACAGCGAGTAGTCCTTCAGCGTCAGGGTATCCTGGCCGTCGCCGCCCTTGAGCATGTTCTGCACGTGGCCGGAGACGATCAAGCTGTCGTTGCCGTCACCCATGTCGATGGTGCCGCCACCGGACCAGCGGCCGCTCTGGCCGAACACCACGGTGTCGTTGCCGTCGCCGGCCAGCACGGTGCCGCCGCCCAGGGTCTGGCCGCCGACCTTCAGGTAGTCGTTGCCGTCGCCCAGGTCGATGGTGGCATTGGCACCATTATGGCTGGTGACGTTGCCGCCGATTATCACGGTGTCGTCGCCGTCGCCGGCGTTCAGCTTGCCATGCAGTTCCTGGCCGACCTTGATGTAGTCGTTGCCGTCATCGAGCGTGATGGTGCCGAGAGCATTGTTGCCGATCTTGATCACGTCGTCGCCGGTGCCGGCATCCAAGCTCCCACTGAACTCCTGGCCGACCTTCAAATAGTCGTTGCCATCATCCAGTTCGATGGTGCCGTGGGCATTGTTGCCGACCGTGACCACATCGTTGCCGGTGCCGGCGTCGATGGTGGTGTCGTTGAGGGCCTGGCCGACGATCAGCTGGTCGTTGCCGTCGCCCAGGCTCACGTTGCCATTGAGGTTGGTGCCGACCTTGACCAAGTCGTCACCGCTGCCGGCATCCAGGCTGCCGCCGCTGCTGATCTCAGTGCCGATATCCGCTTGGTCGTTGCCGGTGCCCAGGGTTACGGTCTTGACGCTGGACGACACCTTCAGCTTGTCGTCGCCATCACCCATGCCGATGGAACCGCTGGTGCCGACACCGTTCAGGTACAGGCTGTCATTGCCGCCACCCATGCGGGCATTTTCGTTCCAGGTGGTGGTGACATAGGCGTTGGCGCCGTCGGTACCGACGATGCCCGAGTAGTCGCGCGCCGGCGCGGTCCCGCTCAGCGAGCCCAGCCCGGACCAGCTGGCGGGGTCGGCGGGCTCGGCCCGTTCACCGGGGGCCGAACCGATGCTGTTGGAAGTGACCGCCGCATCGCTGATGTCCACCGTCAGGCCGGGAGCGGTGGCGCTGGCGTCGGCACTGGAGCTGACGTTGAAGACGTCGGCACGGGCCACCGGGCCGTCGTTGGTGGCATCCACATGGATGTTCACCGTCTGGGTGGTCACGCCGCCCTTGCCGTCGGAAATCTGGACGGTGAAGCTGTCGCTGCCGTTCCAGTTGCCGTCCTTGGCGGTGAAGGTGAAGTTGCCGTTGGCGTCCACCGACAGCGTGCCGTTGTGGTTCTGGCCGTCGTTCACCACGCTGTAGGTCAGGGTATCGCCGTCCACATCGGCGGCGGTGATCTTACCGCTGACCTGGGTGGCCGCACCAGTGGTGCTCTCCGCGCCGGTGCCGCCGGTCACCACGGTGACCACCGGGGCGTCGTTGGTGGGATCCACCTTGATGTTCACCACCTGGGTGGTCACGCCGCCCTTGCCGTCGGAAATCTGGACGGTGAAGCTGTCGTTGCCGTTCCAGTTGCCGTCCTTGGCGGTGAAGGTGAAGTTGCCGTCGGCATCCACCGACAGCGTGCCGTTGTGGTTCTGGCCGTCGTTCACCACGCTGTAGGTCAGGGTGTCGTGGTCGGCATCGGTGGCGGCGATATGGCCGGTCACCTGCGTCGCCGCGTTCGTGGTGCTTTCCGAACCGGTTCCGCCCGTCACCGCGGTGACGGTGGGCGGATTGTTCAGCGAGATGGGCCGGCCATCGACGTTGACCGTCAGCGTCTCGAAGTTGGTGGCGGTCATGCCGCCCAGGCTGGTGAAGGTGTAGGTCTCGCCGGGGTGCTCGACCATGAACGTCTTGAAGGCCAGCAGGTCGGCCCGCACGGCGTCGGTATATTCCGCCGTGCTCAGGTTGATCTTCAGGGTGTCGGTGCCGGCGCCGCCGTCCAGCACGTCGCCGGCGGTTTCACCACCCTTGGCGACCACCAGGTCGTTGCCCTCGCCGCCATAGACATGGTCGGCACCGCCGGCGCCGTTCAGGGTGTCGTTGCCGGTGCCGCCGATCAGGGTGTCGTCGCCCTTCTGGCCGAACAGCACGTCGTTACCCGCGCCGCCGTCGATGGTGACGGCCCCGTAGGTGACGCCGCCATTGGTCATGTCGATGACGTCGTTGCCGTCGCCGGCGTTGATCACCTCGATGCCGGACACCATGGTGGTGTTGCCTGCGCGGGCCAGGATGACATCGTTGCCCGACGAACCTTCGATGGTGTCGATGCCGTCGCCACCGACGAAGACGTCGGAATTGACGTTCTTGCCGAAGAGCGGCGCGGTTTCACTGGTGGCGAACGAAGCCGAAGTGTACGTGCCGTCCTCGCCGGTCATCCGGAACACATCGTTGCCGGCGCCGCCATCCAGCGTGTCGGCGCCCGCGCCACCGGTCAGGGTGTCGTTGCCGCCGCCGCCGTAGATGGTGTCGTTGCCGGCGCCGCCCGACAGCACGTCGTTGCCGGCGGCCTCGCCGATGTAGGAGACATGCAGCGAACCGGTGCTCACGGCGGTGCTGTCGCCGTCGGTGGTGTTCACCGACAGGCCGATGTCGAAGCCGCTGCCGGTGGGATTCTCCACGGTGAGCTGCAGGTTCTCCAACTCGCCGACCGGAACGGTCCACGTGCCGTCGGCGTTCTGCACGCCGGCCGACAGGGTGGCCCCCTCCGGCAGGCCGGACAGGGTCACCGCGGACAGGCTCTCCGAGCCGTCCAGCTTGGTCACGTCGATGTCCAGCGCCACGGTGTAGGTGCCGCTGTCGGTGGGCGCCGCATCGCCATAGATGACGTCGTCGCCGCCCTCACCCTTGATCACGTCGTCGCCACCACCGCCCACCAGGGTTTCGGCATTGGTGGTGCCGACGATGGTCTCGTTGCCGGTGCTCAGGTCGATGGTGGCACCCTGGGTGGTGAAGACGGCGCCGTCGGCGTCGCCAGCCACCGCAATGGTGCCGGTGGCGGGAGTCACCTGGCCGTCCGAGCTCACCACGTCGTAGCTGACGCTGATGTCGCCAGAGAAATCGGCCGGCGGGGTGAAGTGATAGTTGCCGTCGGCGCCGGGCTGCACTTCGACGCCGTTGATGACCACATGGGCCACCGACAGGGTGCTGTCCACGTCGCTGGCATTGGCCAGCAGCTGGGCCGGGGTGATGGTGACCGGAGTGTCCTCCACCGCTCCCACGGTGACCGGGCCGGTGACCACGGTGGCATCGTCCACCGAGGTGACGGTGAAGCCGGCGGTCGCCGGGGTGGCGGCGCCGTCCTGGTCGACCACGTCGTAGCTGACCGACACGCTGCCGTTGAAGTTCTCGTTGGGCGTGAAGGTGAAGGTCTCGCCGTCGGCGCTGACCGTGAAGGTGCCCTGGTCCGAGTGCAGGTTGGCGATGTCCAGGTCGGACCCGTCCTCCACGTCGGTGGCCGACCCCACCAGCTGCTCGCGGGTGAAGGTGATCGGCGTGTCTTCCGCCGTGTCGCCCAGCGTCACCGCCTCGCTCACCACCGGCGCGTCGTTCACCGAGGTGACGGTGAAGCCGGCGGTCGCCGGGGTGGCGGCGCCGTCCTGGTCGACCACGTCGTAGCTGACCGACACGCTGCCGTTGAAGTTCTCGTTGGGCGTGAAGGTGAAGGTCTCGCCGTCGGCGCTGACCGTGAAGGTGCCCTGGTCCGAGTGCAGGTTGGCGATGTCCAGGTCGGACCCGTCCTCCACGTCGGTGGCCGACCCCACCAGCTGCTCGCGGGTGAAGGTGATCGGCGTGTCTTCCGCCGTGTCGCCCAGCGTCACCGCCTCGCTCACCACCGGCGCGTCGTTCACCGAGGTGACGGTGAAGCCGGCCGTCGCCGGGGTGGCGGCGCCGTCCTGGTCGACCACGTCGTAGCTGACCGACACGCTGCCGTTGAAGTTCTCGTTGGGCGTGAAGGTGAAGGTCTCGCCGTCGGCGCTGACCGTGAAGGTGCCCTGGTCCGAGTGCAGGTTGGCGATGTCCAGGTCGGACCCGTCCTCCACGTCGGTGGCCGACCCCACCAGCTGCTCGCGGGTGAAGGTGATCGGCGTGTCTTCCGCCGTGTCGCCCAGCGTCACCGCCTCGGTCACCACCGGCGCGTCGTTCACCGAGGTGACGGTGAAGCCGGCGGTCGCCGGGGTGGCGGCGCCGTCCTGGTCGACCACGTCGTAGCTGACCGACACGCTGCCGTTGAAGTTCTCGTTGGGCGTGAAGGTGAAGGTCTCGCCGTCGGCGCTGACCGTGAAGGTGCCCTGGTCCGAGTGCAGGTTGGCGATGTCCAGGTCGGACCCGTCCTCCACGTCGGTGGCCGACCCCACCAGCTGCTCGCGGGTGAAGGTGATCGGCGTGTCTTCCGCCGTGTCGCCCAGCGTCACCGCCTCGCTCACCACCGGCGCGTCGTTCACCGAGGTGACGGTGAAGCCGGCGGTCGCCGGGGTGGCGGCGCCGTCCTGGTCGACCACGTCGTAGCTGACCGACACGCTGCCGTTGAAGTTCTCGTTGGGCGTGAAGGTGAAGGTCTCGCCGTCGGCGCTGACCGTGAAGGTGCCCTGGTCCGAGTGCAGGTTGGCGATGTCCAGGTCGGACCCGTCCTCCACGTCGGTGGCCGACCCCACCAGCTGCTCGCGGGTGAAGGTGATCGGCGTGTCTTCCGCCGTGTCGCCCAGCGTCACCGCCTCGCTCACCACCGGCGCGTCGTTCACCGAGGTGACGGTGAAGCCGGCCGTCGCCGGGGTGGCGGCGCCGTCCTGGTCGACCACGTCGTAGCTGACCGACACGCTGCCGTTGAAGTTCTCGTTGGGCGTGAAGGTGAAGGTCTCGCCGTCGGCGCTGACCGTGAAGGTGCCCTGGTCCGAGTGCAGGTTGGCGATGTCCAGGTCGGACCCGTCCTCCACGTCGGTGGCCGACCCCACCAGCTGCTCGCGGGTGAAGGTGATCGGCGTGTCTTCCGCCGTGTCGCCCAGCGTCACCGCCTCGGTCACCACCGGCGCGTCGTTCACCGAGGTGACGGTGAAGCCGGCGGTCGCCGGGGTGGCGGCGCCGTCCTGGTCGACCACGTCGTAGCTGACCGACACGCTGCCGTTGAAGTTCTCGTTGGGCGTGAAGGTGAAGGTCTCGCCGTCGGCGCTGACCGTGAAGGTGCCCTGGTCCGAATGCAGGTTGGCGATGTCCAGGTCGGACCCGTCCTCCACGTCGGTGGCCGACCCCACCAGCTGCTCGCGGGTGAAGGTGATCGGCGTGTCTTCCGCCGTGTCGCCCAGCGTCACCGCCTCGCTCACCACCGGCGCGTCGTTCACCGAGGTGACGGTGAAGCCGGCGGTCGCCGGGGTGGCGGCGCCGTCCTGGTCGACCACGTCGTAGCTGACCGACACGCTGCCGTTGAAGTTCTCGTTGGGCGTGAAGGTGAAGGTCTCGCCGTCGGCGCTGACCGTGAAGGTGCCCTGGTCCGAGTGCAGGTTGGCGATGTCCAGGTCGGACCCGTCCTCCACGTCGGTGGCCGACCCCACCAGCTGCTCGCGGGTGAAGGTGATCGGCGTGTCTTCCGCCGTGTCGCCCAGCGTCACCGCCTCGCTCACCACCGGCGCGTCGTTCACCGAGGTGACGGTGAAGCCGGCCGTCGCCGGGGTGGCGGCGCCGTCCTGGTCGACCACGTCGTAGCTGACCGACACGCTGCCGTTGAAGTTCTCGTTGGGCGTGAAGGTGAAGGTCTCGCCGTCGGCGCTGACCGTGAAGGTGCCCTGGTCCGAATGCAGGTTGGCGATGTCCAGGTCGGACCCGTCCTCCACGTCGGTGGCCGACCCCACCAGCTGCTCGCGGGTGAAGGTGATCGGCGTGTCTTCCGCCGTGTCGCCCAGCGTCACCGCCTCGCTCACCACCGGCGCGTCGTTCACCGAGGTGACGGTGAAGCCGGCGGTCGCCGGGGTGGCGGCGCCGTCCTGGTCGACCACGTCGTAGCTGACCGACACGCTGCCGTTGAAGTTCTCGTTGGGCGTGAAGGTGAAGGTCTCGCCGTCGGCGCTGACCGTGAAGGTGCCCTGGTCCGAGTGCAGGTTGGCGATGTCCAGGTCGGACCCGTCCTCCACGTCGGTGGCCGACCCCACCAGCTGCTCGCGGGTGAAGGTGATCGGCGTGTCTTCCGCCGTGTCGCCCAGCGTCACCGCCTCGCTCACCACCGGCGCGTCGTTCACCGCAGCCACCGTCAGGGTGGCACCGGACGGCGTGCTGATGCCGTCGCTGCTGACCACGTCGAACTTAACGTCCAGGTTGCCGTTGAAATTGGCCGGCGGGGTGAAGGTATAAGTGCCGTCGGCATTGGCGGTGAGCTCGATGCCGCCGATGGTGACGTGGGCCACCGACAGGGTGGCGCCGGCATCGGCCGAATCGCCCAGCAGGTCGGCGGCGGTGAAGGTAACCGGCGTGTCCTCGGTGCCGGCCAGCGCCTGGTCGGAATCCACATGGTCGATATCGGTTTCGACCACGCTCAGGCCGGCAGTGGCGGGCGTGGCGACACCGTCGTCGGTGACCACGTCGTACTTGATGGTCACGGTGCCGGAGAAATCGTCCGCGGGCGTGAAGACGTAGCCTTCAACCCCGTCGACAGTGGCGGGCGCGAAGGTGCCGATCACGTTGCCGTCGGCATCCACCGCCTGCAGGTTGGCCACATGCAGGGCGTTGTCCACGTCCTCGGCGTTGGAGAGCAGGGACGCGGTGCTGACGAAGCGGGTGGCATCCTCGCTGGCGGCGCCGCCCAGGGCGGGGGCGTTCAGATTGACGGTGCCGCTGACCACGGTGGCGTCGTCGGTGCCGTCGATGGTGACGGTCACCGTCTGCGGGGCCGTGTCCGCGGTGCCGTCGCTGGCCACCACCTGGAAGCTGTCGGTGAGGCTGTCGTCCTCGTTCATCCAGCGCAGGTCGCCGCTGGGGGTGAAGGTGTACTCGCCGGTGCCGGTATCGATGGTCACCGTGCCATGCTCGGTGTCCAGCGAGGTGACGTGGTTGCCGTCCTTGTCCAGCAGGTAGTAGCTGACCTGGTCATTGGTATCCACGTCCGAGGCGACCACCTGGCCGGTGGCGGAGCCGCTGTCGGTGGCGGACAGTTCGTCGGTGTAGGAGGTCACCACGGGCGCATCGTTGCTGCCGTCGATGGTGACGTTGACGGTCTGCGGATCGCTGACGGTATGGCCGTCGGTGGCGGCGACCTGGAAGCTGTCGGAAGCGTGGTCGCCGTCGTCCAGCGCCTTGGCGTTGTCGTTGGGCGTGAAGGTGTAGGTGCCGTCCTGGGGATTGATGACGACGGTGCCGTACTCGGTTTCCAGATGATCGACCAGATTGCCGGTCTCGGGATCGATGATGCCATAGGTCAGCGTGTCGCCATCGGGATCGACCGCGTCCAGGTCGCCATGGACAGTGCCATCCTGCCCGACGGTCACGTCCACCTGGGCCGGACTGGTGATCTGCGCGGCGTCGTCGGTGGGAGTGACGGTGATCGTCACCGGCACTTCAGTGACGCCACCCCTCTCGTCGAACACCTTGACGGTGAAGGTGTCGGTACCGTTCCAGTTGGGGTCGTCGGCAGTGAAGGTGAACGTGCCGTCGGCGCCGACGGCAAGGGTGCCTTGGTGATCGTCGCCGCCGACCACCTCGTAGCCAGCGATATTCCCATCCACGTCGGTGGCGCTGATGGAACCGGTCACCACGGTGGGGACGTCGGTGGTGCTTTCCTCACCGCCGCCGCCGGTGACGGTCACCACCGCCGCATCATCCACGTTCTCCAGGTCGATCTGCACCACCTGGGTGGTCTGATTGCCCTCGTCGTCGGTGACGATGACGGTGAACTGGTCGTGGCCGAAGTAGTTATGGGTCGGGATGTAGCTGTAGGTGCCGTCGTCGTTGACGACGATGGTGCCGTGCCCGGGCTGTTCGAAGCTGATGCTGACAAGACCGCCATCCGGGTCGGTGGCCTGGACGCCGAACTTGAGGACCTGGTCCTCCTTCCACTTGACGGGGGTTTCGAGCGGCACCAGTTCGGGCGAGTTGTCGTCCGGGCTGTCATAGACGAAGCCGGCGAACACCGGCTGCTGGTCGAGCGGGATTTCCTCCTCGACGGCAGGCACCACCTCTTCGGCGGGAGCTTCCGGCAGCGGCGCCTCGACGGTCTGGGTAGGAATGATATCGTTGGTGATGGTCTCGGCCGGGATCGTATTGCCGAAAATGATGTTGCCGCCGTAAAGGTCGTTCTGGCCTTCCAGACGGGGAGCGGTGTCGGGCTCGGCTTCAGGCTCGGAGGACAGCAGCGAAATGGTGGGCGACGGCGGCGTGGCATCCACCGGCGTGGCCTCGGCGGTTTCCACCACGATTTCGGCGGACTGGATCTCGCCGGTCTGCACGGCGAAGCCTTCCTGGACCTCGGGGTGGCCGCTAGAGCCCTGGTGGATGGTGGCCAAGGTGCCCAAAGCGCCTTCCGACACGTCGGTCGGACGCACATTGTTCAGGCGGCTCTGCCCCATGTCCTGGTTGCCGACATCCGACAACACCGTGAGGTCGTCCAGCGCCTGCTGGGCGTTCTGGGGATTCTCGTTGGCGGTCTGGGTCTGGTTCTCGTCGGACATGGTTCGCTCCCGGCCAAAAAAATCCCGGCCGCAATGCGGTCCGGGATCGTTCGGGGGCATGATGACTCACTTTTGGGTGAGAATCCAGGCAATTTGATTCGAATGCGCTCCCCCGTCAGCGCTTGCGGCCCCTCCGTTTGGGACCGTCGGCCCGTTGCGGCGCGCCCCTGGACTTGCTCATCAAATCGACCGGCACGCCCAGGTCCAGGGCTTCCAGCCGGCGCAACTCGTCGCGCAGGCGGGCGGCCTCCTCGAACTCCAGGTCGGCGGCGGCGGCCTTCATGCGCTTCTCGATGTCGGCCTTCACCGCCGCCAGATTATGGCCGACGCCGTGCTCCAGGCCCGAAGCGCCGGTGTCCACGGTGACGTAGTCCTGCTCGTACACGCTTTCCAGGACGTCCGAGATGCCCTTCTTCACGCTTTCCGGCGTAATGCCATGGGCGGCGTTGTAGGCCTGCTGCTTCTCGCGGCGGCGGTTGGTCTCGCCGATGGCGTATTCCAGCGAGTCCGTCATCTTGTCGGCATACAGCAGCACGCGCCCCTCGATGTTGCGGGCGGCGCGGCCGATGGTCTGGATCAGCGACGTCTTGGAGCGCAGGAAACCCTCCTTGTCGGCATCCAGGATGGCGACCAGGGCGCATTCCGGGATGTCCAGACCCTCGCGCAGCAGGTTGATGCCCACCAGCACGTCGAAGGCGCCCAGCCGCAGGTCGCGGATGATCTCGATGCGCTCCAGCGTATCGATGTCGGAATGCAGGTAACGCACGCGGACGCCGTGGTCGTGCATGTACTCGGTCAGGTCCTCGGCCATGCGCTTGGTCAGCACGGTGACCAGGGTGCGGAGGCCCTTGCGCGACACCTCGCGCACCTCGTGCAGCAGGTCGTCCACCTGACGCTCGACCGGGCGTACGATGCAGATCGGGTCCACCAGGCCGGTGGGGCGGATGACCTGTTCGGTGAAGACGCCGCCGGTACGCTCCAGGTCCCACGGGCCGGGAGTGGCCGAGACCAGCACGGTCTGCGGCCGCATGGCGTCCCATTCCTCGAATTTGAGCGGGCGGTTGTCGATGCACGACGGCAGCCGGAAGCCGAAATCGGCGAGACAGGATTTGCGATTGTAGTCGCCGCGATACATGCCGCCGATTTGCGGCACGGTAACGTGGGATTCGTCGACGATGCACAGCGCGTCGGGCGGCAGGTATTCGAACAGGGTCGGCGGCGGGTCGCCGGGGCGACGGCCGGTCAGGTAGCGGGAATAGTTCTCGATGCTCTTGCAGTGGCCGGTGGTTTCCAGCATCTCCAGGTCGAAGGTGGTCCGCTGCTCGATGCGCTGGGCCTCCAGCAGCTTGCCCTCCTTCTGGAAGCGCGCCACCGTTTCCTTCATCTCTTCCTTGATGCCCTTGATGGCCTGGGTGATGGTGGGCCGGGGCGTCACGTAGTGGCTGGAGGGATAGACCACCACCTCGGTCAGGCCGACGGTCTTCTCACCGGTCAGCGGATCGAACTCGGCGATGCTTTCCAGTTCGTCGCCGAAGAAGGACAGCTTCCAGGCGCGGTCCTCGTAGTGGACGGGGAAGATCTCCAGCAGATCGCCGCGCACCCGGAAGGTACCGCGCTCGAAGGCGGCGTCGTTGCGGGTGTATTGCAGTTCCACCAGCCGCTTCAGCAGGTCACGCTGGTCATAGGTTTCGCCCACCTTCAGCGGAATGGTCATACGGGCGTAGGATTCCACCGAACCGATACCGTAGATGCACGACACCGAGGCGACGATGATCACGTCGCGCCGTTCCAGCAGCGCGCGAGTCGCCGCATGGCGCATACGGTCGATCTGCTCGTTGATCTGGGAATCCTTCTCGATATAGGTGTCGGTGCGCGGGATATAGGCTTCCGGCTGGTAGTAGTCGTAGTACGAAACGAAGTACTCCACCGCATTGTTGGGGAAGAAGGCCTTCATCTCGGCATAGAGCTGCGCCGCCAGGGTCTTGTTGGGCGCCAGCACCACGGCGGGCTTGCCGGTGTTGGCGATGACATGGGCCATGGTGAAGGTCTTGCCCGAGCCGGTGACGCCCAGCAGCACCTGGTCACGCTCGCCCCGCATCACCCCTTCGGTCAGTTCGGCGATGGCGGTGGGCTGATCGCCCGACGGCTGGTAGTCGGACACCAGGCTCGAATTTGGCCGGCCCGGTGGGCAGGCTCGGGACGTTCGATGAAGTCGAGGGCGGGGATCGGTGTCATGGCTCCTTTATATTAGAGCGCCGGCTCCGATTCGCCAGGGCAAAACCCCGACCTCGGCACGGTCAATCCCCCAATGGTCCAAGCCGCACCGGCCATGCGCCGGATTGCCTTCGCGCGCGCACCGGCCTAGGTGGGAGGGGCGATTGCCGCACCGCAACAAGACGCAATAAGAACGGGTGGAACCAAGGATGGCGATCAAGCCCATCACGCTGGCGTTGCAAGGCGGAGGCACCCATGGCGCCTTCACCTGGGGAGTGCTCGACCGCCTGCTGGAGGACGAGCGGCTGAGCATCGAGGCGGTCAGCGCCACCTCGGCCGGCGCCATCAACGGCGCGCTGCTGGTGTGCGGCATGGCGGAAGGCGGACGCGAGGGCGCCAGGGCGCTGCTGTCGCGCTTCTGGTGGCACATGGCCGACCTGTTCCGCACCAGCCCGCTGCAGCCCACCCCGATGGACCGGCTGATGCCCGGCTGGGGGCTGCAATTCTCGCCGGCCTACCAATGGGGCGAGGCGGTGTTGCGGCTGTTCTCGCCCTACCAGCTCAACCCGTTGGACATCAATCCGCTGCGCGCCACCCTGCGGGGGCTGATCGACTTCCAGGCGTTGCGCGCCCAGCCGCCCATCGACCTCTACGTCTCGGCCACCAACGTGCGCACCGGCAAGGTGCGCATCTTCACGCCCGCGGAGATGAGCGAGGACGTCATCCTGGCTTCGACCTGCCTGCCCCACCTGTTCCGCGCGGTGGAGATCGACGGCGAGCCGTTCTGGGACGGCGGCTACGTGGCCAACCCGGCCATCTATCCGCTGATGCGCCACGCCGGCACCAGCGAGGTGGTGATCGTGCAGGTGACCCCCATCGGCGACCGCGAGGTTCCAGTCACCGCCGACGCCATCCTGCACCGCATCAACGAGATCAGCTTCAACTCCAGCGTCATGCGCGAGATGCACGCGCTGGCCTTCATCACCTCCTTGCACGACCGCGGCTGGATCGACCGCCTGGCCGGGGTGCGCAAGACCCACATCCACATGATCCAGGATGAAGAACTGATGAGCGGCCTGCACGCCAGCTCCAAGTTCAACGCCGAATCGGCCTTCGTGAACCAGCTGTTCCTGGCCGGCCGCAACGCCGCCGCCGTCTGGCTGGCGAGCCATTACGACGACATCGGCAAGACCAGCACCATCGACGTGAGCGAGGTGTATCTATGATTGGCCGCCAGCAGCACCCCCGCTTGCGTCATCGCCGGGCTTGACCCGGCGATCCACGTATCCCCATGGAACCAATGCCTTAGGCGGAGCCGCGTGGATGCCCGCGTCGCGCGCGGGCAGGCAGCATCGGAGCAAAGAAAAGGGGCGTCCCCGCGGGGACGCCCCTTTCCTTAATAGCGGAAGGAGAAGAATTACTTCTCTTCCTGGGCCTTGCGCATGGCGGCGCCGAGGATGTCGCCCAGCGAAGCGCCCGAGTCGGACGAACCGTACTCGGCCATCGCCTGCTTCTCCTCGTCGATCTCGCGGGCCTTGACCGACAGGGTGACCTTGCGGGCGCCCTTCTCGATCATGGTGACCTTGGCGTCGATCTTCTCGCCCACGGCGAAACGCTCGGGGCGCTGCTCGGAGCGTTCACGCGACAGCTCGGACTTGCGGATGAAGCCCGACAGACCGTCCACCTGGACCTCCAGACCGTTCTCGGTGACCGAGGTGACGGTGGCGGTGACGATGTCGCCCTTCTTGATGTTGGCGACGGCGTCCTGGAACGGATCGGACGACAGCTGCTTGATGCCCAGGCTGATGCGCTCCTTCTCGACGTCCACGTCGAGAACCTTGGCCTTGACCACATCGCCCTTCTTGAACTCGGCGATGGCGGCCTCGCCCGACTTGTCCCACGACAGGTCGGACAGGTGCACCATGCCGTCGATGTCGCCCGGCAGGCCGATGAACAGACCGAATTCGGTGATGTTCTTGACCTCGCCCTCGACCTCGGCGCCCTGCGGGAACTTCTCGACGAAGGACTCCCACGGGTTGGCCAGGCACTGCTTCAGGCCCAGGCTGATGCGGCGCTTCTGGGGATCCACGTCCAGCACCATCACTTCGACTTCCTGCGAGGTCGAAACGATCTTGCCGGGGTGGACGTTCTTCTTGGTCCAGCTCATCTCGGAGACGTGCACCAGACCCTCGACACCCGGCTCCAGCTCCACGAAGGCGCCGTAGTCGGTGATGTTGGTGACGCGGCCGACGAACTTGGCGCCCACCGGGTACTTGGCTTCCACGCCCTCCCACGGATCAGCGTCCAGCTGCTTGATGCCGAGGCTGATGCGCTGGGTTTCCGGGTTGAAGCGGATGACCTGCACGCGCACGGTCTGGCCGATGTGCAGGGCTTCGGACGGATGGTTGATGCGCTTCCAGGCGATGTCGGTGACGTGCAGCAGGCCGTCGACGCCACCCAGGTCAACGAACGCACCGTAGTCGGTGATGTTCTTGACCACGCCCTCGAGGATCTGGCCTTCCTTGAGGTTCTCGATCAGGCTCGGAGCGCTGCTCGGCGCGGGTCTCTTCCAGCACGGCGCGGCGGGACACCACGATGTTGCCACGCGAGCGGTCCATCTTGAGGATCTGGAAGGGCTGGGGGGTGCCCAGCAGCGGGGTGATGTCGCGCACCGGACGGATGTCCACCTGCGAGCCCGGCAGGAACGCCACGGCACCCGACAGATCGACGGTGAAGCCGCCCTTGACGCGGCCGAAGATGATGCCGTTGACACGCTGGTTGGCCTCGAAGGACTTCTCCAGCAGGGTCCAGGCCTCTTCGCGCTTGGCCTTCTCGCGGGACAGCACGACTTCGCCGTTGCGGTCCTCGTAGCGCTCAACGAACACCTCGACGGCGTCGCCCGACTTGATCTCCGGAGCGCGGCCAGCGGTGGCGAATTCCTTCATCGGCACGCGGCCTTCGGACTTCAGACCCACGTCAATGACGGCGAAATCGTTCTCGATGCGGACGATGGTGCCCTTGATGACGGCGCCTTCGAACGCGTTGCCGCCGCCCAGGGTCTCGTCCAGGAGCGTGGCGAAATCTTCCATAGTCATATGAGTGTACTTCCTTTCATTCATCTTTACCCGGCCAGCCGGTTGGTTCCGGCGGTCTTGGCCCCCGTGCGATGGGGACCCGCCAAATAGCAAACCGACCCCGGACCATACTGGCCGGGGTCACGTCGTCGCAGATTGCCGCGCTGTTTTACGTGTTTGCGCGGACAAACGCAATCGCCGCGTGGAAGGCGGCGTCGGCGTCCAGGTCCGAGGTGTCGAGCACATGGGCGTCGGCGGCCGGCACCAGCGGGGCCACCGCCCGCTTGGAATCGCGCTCGTCGCGCTCGCGCATCTCGGCCAGCACCTTGTCGAAGGTGGTGGCGAGGCCGCGTTCCTGCAATTCCTTCACCCGCCGCTCGGCCCGCCTTTCCGCCGAGGCGGTGACGAACAGCTTGATGCGCGCCTCCGGGCACACCACGGTGCCGATGTCGCGGCCGTCCAATACGGCGCCCTTGCCGCCGGGCGGGGCGGCGGCGAAACGGCGCTGGAAATCCAGCAGTGCGGCACGTACCGCCGGAATGACGGCGACCATGGACGCCGCCTGGGCAGCCTCGTCGGTACGCAGGTCGCCGGCCGCCAGATCCTCGGGCTGCAGGTCACGGGCGGCCTCGGAGGCGCGGCCCTCGTCGCCGGGACCGAAGCCGGCCCGCACCACATTCATGCCGACGGCGCGATAGATCAGCCCGGTATCCAGGTAATCGTAGCCCAGGCTCGGCGGCGAGACGGCGAGCCAGGGTACCCTTGCCGGCAGCGGCCGGCCCGTCGATGGCGATGATGGTAGAGGTCATGGCGTCACTCTCATCAAACCCGTCACCCCCGCGAAAGCGGGAGTCCATGCCGGCCACCGATCCTACGGCGGCCATGGATCCCCGCTTTCGCGGGGATGACGAAGAAATGGGCTCAAACAGCTTCGATCCTGGCGCCCAGGCCGTTCATCAGGTCTGCGAAGCCGGGGAAGCTGGTTTCGATGGCCTCGGCGTCGTCCACCAGCACCGGGGCCTGGGCGGCCATGCCCATGACCAGGAAGGACATGGCGATGCGGTGGTCCAGGTTGACGGCGATGGTGGCGCCGCCGGGGGGCGGATTGCCGTTGCCGTGGACGATCATGGTGTCGCCCTCCTCCTCGACCTGGACGCCGCACGCCTGCAGGCCGCGCATGACGGCGGCGAAGCGGTCGCTTTCCTTCACCCGCAACTCCGACAGGCCGAACATGCGGGTGGTGCCGATGGCGAACGAGGCCGCCACCGCCAGGACGGGATACTCGTCGATCATGGACGGCGCGCGCGCCGCCGGCACGTCCACGCCGCGCAGGGTGGAAGCCTTGAGCACCAGATCGGCCACCGGCTCGCCGCCTTCCTCGCGCGGATTGTCGAAATGGATCTGGGCGCCCATCTCGCGCAGGGTCTGGTAGAGCCCGGTGCGCAGCGGGTTCATGCCGACGCCCGGCAGAGTGATGTCCGAGCCGGGCACCAGCAGCGCCGCCACCGTCGGAAAGGCGGCCGAGCTGGGGTCGGCGGGCACCACGACGCGGCGGCCGGTCAGTTCGGGGAAGCCGGTCACCGAAATGGCGCGGCGGCCGTCTTCCAGGTGCTCCACCTCCACGTTGGCGCCGAAATTGCGCAGCATCAGTTCGGTATGGTCGCGCGTGGCCTCCTTCTCGATCACCGTGGTGATGCCGGGGGTGTTGAGGCCGGCCAGCAGGATGGCGGACTTGACCTGGGCCGAGGCGACGGGAAGCTCGTAGGTGATGGGCACCGGGCTGGCGGTGCCGACCACCGCGCCGGGCAGCCGGCCGCCCTCACGGGTGACGAAGCGGGCGCCCATGCGGGCCAGCGGCTCGGCCACGCGCTTCATGGGGCGCGAGCGCAGGCTGGCATCGCCGGTAAAGAAAGTGGTGAAGGGATGGGTGGCCACCAAGCCCATCATCAGCCGGGCACCGGTGCCGGAATTGCCCAGGTCCAGCAGATCGGCTGGCTCCATCAGGCCACCGACGCCGCGCCCGTGCAGCACCCAGGTGCCATCGTCGAGCCGCTCCACCTCGGCACCGAGGGCGCGCATGGCGGCGGCGGTGCGCAGGACGTCGTCGCCTTCCAGCAGGCCCTCGACCCGGCTCTCGCCCACCGCCAGCGCGCCGAACATCAGCGCCCGGTGCGAAATGGACTTGTCGCCGGGCACCCGGACGGTGCCGGACAGGGCGGCGGCGCGGGCGGACTTCAGCGGCTTGCTCATCTTCACTCCCGAGAATGGCGACGGGGCCCTATGACCCACCGGGCGCCTGATCTACCATAAAGCCGGCCGCCGGTCATAGAATAAGGCGGGCCGGCCCCCCCTGCATGGGGACGTGGTTTTTTCGTTTTGACACACGGGGGCGAACATGGCAAATGCCCCCCACCACCCCGACCATCCCCGGCGGGGACCCGGGATGCGAAAGTTCTTAAGGAGGATTCGACGTGGCCAAGCCGGAATGGGGTCAGAAGCGCACCTGCAACAGCTGTGGTTGCCGCTTCTACGACATGAGCCGCTCGCCCATCAGCTGCCCCAAGTGCAGCAGCACGGTTGAGCCCGACATGCCGTTCAAAGTTCGCCGCGGCAGCGCCGCCCCGGCCGAACCCAAGGTGGTCGCGCCCGTGCTGACCGACGACATCGACTTGGAGGGCGACGATGCCGCCGCCCTGGAGGAGGACGAGGACGCCATCGACAACGACGAGGATTCCTCGGACGAGGACGAGAGCGGCCTGATCGAGGACGCCTCCGACCTGGGCGAGGACGACGACGACATGGCCGAGGTCATGGAACATCTGGACGAGGAAATCGAGGACGAGGTCTAGGCGTCCCCGGAAAGGGTCTCCGGTGAGCTTCACGAGGATGAAATTTTCCTCTTGACCCCGCCCTCCGAAATCCATATTTTCCGCCTCCACCGACGAACGGCACCCCAGGCCAGCGTCGAAAAAGTTTCGGGGCCATAGCTCAGCTGGGAGAGCGCTACAATGGCATTGTAGAGGTCAGGAGTTCGATCCTCCTTGGCTCCACCAAATAAAACAAAGGCTTAGCAAGTCGCCTTGCTAAGCCTTTGTGGTTTTTGGCCTACAGCACTGGTCGACATTTCTTACGGAATCAATTCGGATCAAGGGCTTGCCATGATGGCGAGCCAACTTCATTGGTGCACGCTTTTGTGCACAGAATGATGGAAAAGTGACTCGTCCGCGACATCGCAGAACAAAATGCCACAATATCTTTAAATTGACTGAACGCAGAGCCGGCCGCTACGCTTTGAGCATGATCAATTCGAAGAACAACTGCAATGGGACGAAGAACATCCGCACATCCGGCTTACAACAACGTGGTGAAGCTCACGGCCGAAGCCTGGATCGTGCAGCAGGCCGCCCAGAAGCATCCTTCATGGTATTTGCTGAAGCTGGGCGATCAGTGGCCCCGGTGCAGCCGGGCACTGCCGACACACGGCTCCCTGCCGATCTCGCTGGTCCTTACCGAGATCCGGTTTGCCGCCCCCGGGTCCGGGCGGTTCCCCTCAAGACGGCAAATCGCAGGTGAAACGGGCCGACGGACTGTCGTTTTCGTAGGATCATTTCCACGTCTTGGCCATCGTCTCCAGGACAAAGCCCAGCCGCACCTGGAAGGGCCTTGATGGTTTGTGTTCCCTTCGCGCGAATTCTCTCCATTCCGCTCTCGCCGCCGGTCTATCTCTTGGGTGTAATTCCTTTGGCCGCGCCGGCCGGGCTATATCTTTCAGGACCCGCACTCAACGTCGTTGGAACCGCGATGCCCGTTGCCCTTGCCGCCGAGGCGCCGGAGGTCGACACCCTGATCGCTCTGGTCCGGGATTTGGCCCAGGCGTCGGACCGCGCCGAGATCACCACCAAGGTGACCCGCGCGGTTCGCCACCTCACCGGTGCCGACGGCGCCACCTTCGTCATGAAGGAGGGCGAATGCTGCTACTACGCCGACGAGGATTCGGCCTCCCCGCTGTGGAAAGGGCAGCGCTTCCCGGCGGCCGACTGCATCAGCGGCCGGGCCATGGATGAGCATGCCACCCAGATCATCTCCGACATCCGCACGGAGAAACGCCTCCGCCGTTCGGCCTACACTCCCACCTTCGTGCGCAGCATGGTGGTGGCGCCGGTACGCACGGCCGCGCCGGTGGCCGCCATCGGCGCCTATTGGGCCCAGCCAAAACAGTTCTGCCGGGCGGAAATCGCCACTGTCGAGACCATCGCCCATGCCGCCGCCCTGGCCCTGCAGAATCTGGAATTGGTGAACTCGCTACGGGTCGCCGCCGACACCAAGGCCCGCCTGCTGGCCGCCGTAGGGCATGATCTGCGCCAACCCATGCAATCACTGGCCCTGTTCGCCAGCGTGCTGGAAGGCGAGGCGCAGACGCCTGCGGCACGGCAGGCGGCGTCCCACCTCAATGCCTCGGTCGACCGCATGGCCAACCTGCTGAGCTCCATCATCGCCCTGGCCGACCTGGACAGCGGATCGGTGACGGTGAACCGCCAGGCGGTAACGGTGGATTCGCTGCTGGCGCCGCTGGAGGCGGAGTTGGGAACCCAGGCCAAAGCCAAGGACATCCGTTTCGTCCGCGTCCCCTGTTCGGCCCAGGTGGTGACCGATCCCGGCCTGATGACCGCCGTGCTGCGCAATCTGGGTAGCAATGCCGTCCGCTACACCCAGCACGGCAAGGTGCTGATGGGCGGATTGCGCCGGGGCGACCGGGTGGAGGTCGTCGTCGCGGACACCGGCATCGGCATCGAGCCGGCCCAGCAGGCGAGCATCTTCGAGGAATTCTACCAGGTGGGCAACCAGGGCCGCGACTTCACCGCCGGCACCGGCGTCGGCCTCGCCATGGTGCGCCGGCTGGTGGACATCCTGGGCCACCGCATCCGCCTGCAATCCATGGAAGGGCGCGGTTCACTGTTCACCGTGGCGCTGCCGGCGGCGTAGACTGCCCCCATGGACGACAATTTTTCCGCCACCCTAGCCCGCATCCGCGCCTGCACCCTATGCGCCCCATTCCTGCCGTTGGGCCCCCGCCCCACCCTGCGCGCTAGCCCGACAGCGCGGCTGCTGATCATCGGCCAGGCACCGGGCACCAGGGTGCACGAGACCGGGGTGCCGTGGAACGACCGCTCCGGCGATCGCCTGCGCCAATGGCTGGAACTGGACCGCGACACCTTCTACGACGAGGCTCGCATTGCCATCGTTCCCGCCGGCCTGTGCTACCCCGGCCGCGCATCCAATGGCGGCGACCTGCCGCCCCGGCCGGAATGCGCGCCGCTGTGGCACCCGGTGATCCTGCCGCTGCTGACCGGGGTGCGCCTGACCCTGCTGGTGGGCGGCTACGCCCAGGCGGCCGGATTGGGCGAGCGGCGCCGGCCCACCATGACCGAGACGGTGGCAGCGTGGCGCGACACTCTGCCGGAGATCATCCCGCTGCCCCATCCCAGTTGGCGTACCACCGCCTGGCAGCGCAAGAACCCCTGGTTCGACGCCGACCTGCTGCCCGAGCTGCGCCGCCGCGTGCACGATCTGCTGGCAGAGGCTTGACCATGGTCTGGTCAGCGCTCCCCCTGCGGTGCTAAAGCACGCCCATGATCATTCGCGAACGCCCCTCGGCCTGGCACCTGTTCTTCATCCTGCGCGGCTCCATCCTGCCGCGCATCGGCGGGCAATTGATCACCACGGTGGGCATCGCCGTGGCGGTGACCATGCTGCACGGCCAATTGTTCGACACCAAGGTGACGCTGACGCCCATTCCCTTCAGCCTGATCGGACTGGCACTCGCCATCTTCCTGGGCTTTCGCAACAACGCCTGCTATGACCGCTGGTGGGAGGCGCGCAGGCTGTGGGGCGAACTGATCATCCGCAGCCGCAGCCTGGCGCGGCTGTGGCTGAACCATGTGCAGCCCGGCGAAGGCGGCCATGCCCGCCAGATTCACCGGCTGATCGCCTATGCCTACGCCATGAAGCAGGTGCTGCGCGGCAGCGGCGAGGAACGGGCCGCCGCCTTCCTGCCCGATGACGATCTGGCGGCCCCCGCCCACCGTGTCAACGCGCCCGACCACGTCCTGCGCCGGTTCAGCGCCGAGTTGGCAAAAGCGGCGGCCGAGGGCCGGGTGCAACCCCTGATGGCCGCCGAGATGGAGCAAAGCCTGACCGCCCTGGCCGGCGTCCAATCGGGCTGCGAACGCATCCGCACCACGCCCCTGCCCTTCGCCTACACCTTGATGCTGCACCGCACGGCCTATCTGTACTGCCTGATGCTGCCATTCGGGCTGGTGGATACCATCGGCTTCGCCACGCCGGTGGTGGTGGGACTGGTGTCGTACACCTTCTTCGGTCTGGATGCCCTGGGCGACGAGATCGAGGAGCCCTTCGGCATCCTGCCCAACGACTTGCCGCTGGACTCCCTGTGCCGGCGGGTGGAGATCGACCTGCGCGCCGCCCTGGGCGAGACCGAGCTGCCGGCCATGCCCGAGGCGGTGGATTTCTGCCTGATGTGATCAGCGGCCCAGCAGGCCGTCGATTTCCTGCTGCCCCATGGCCCGGTTGGAGCCGTGGATGATGGAGGAGGCACAATCCATCAGCGCCTGGGCGGCGCGGGCCAGCATCCGGCAGGAATCCTGTAATTGATCGGTGGAGGCGCCGCCGGCGATCTCGGCGTCGATGCGATCCACGCCCTCGGTGATCAGCTGGTTGAGCTGGCCGATGGTTTCCTCGAACGGGCTGCGGTAGAGCGTGGGCACGCGGTCATAGGCCTCGATGGCCAGCTGCTTGTCGCGGAAGCTGGAATCGGCGAAATGGTCCTTGTAGGACTTGGGCTGCCACAGCTTGCATTCCTCGATCATGTCCGGCATGTCCGGCAGCATGTCGAGCAACATGACGATCTCGTTGAAGTGGTTGAGGTAGTCGGTGGCAAGCAGAGTCTGGGCGCTGATGTTAGTGCCCTCGACCCGCTGACGGTACTCCTCGTACCCGGCCAATTCCCCAGGCGGAATTTCCGCGCCCACGACCATCCCTCTCCTCGTTCCCCCAACCGGCATCCTGGCTTGCAGGTCTTCTAAATTCAAGCCAAGACTCTATGCACAATCTACGCTAGAACGCGATGACAACAGATTGGCGCAGCCTTACGCCGACCTGCTGTCTGAATCCGTCTCTAGGCTCGGTGATAGGGGTGGCCGGACAGGATGGCCTGGGCCCGCCACAATTGTTCGGCGACCATGGCGCGCACCAGCATGTGCGGCCAAGTCATGGCGCCGAAGGACAGCAGCATGCGGGCGCGTTCGCGCACGGCATCGCCATGGCCGTCGGCACCGCCGATGAGGAAGGCGAGGTCCCCCACCCCGTCGTCGCGCCAGCGCCCCAGAGTCTGGGCGAAGGCTTCCGACCCCGGCGACTTGCCGCGCTCGTCCAGCGCCACCACCACCGCACCGGCGGGAATGGCGGCCAGCAGCAATTCGGCCTCGCGCGCCTTGCGCTCGGGCACCGGCAGCGGCCGCTTCTCCTCCACCTCGCGCAGGGTCAGCGGCGGGGTCAGGCGGCGGGCGTATTGCTGGAACAGGTCGAACTCGGGGCCGGGCTTGGCCCGGCCCACCGCCGCCAGCCACAGGCGCATGGCCTTCAGGCCGGCGCGTGCGCGTGCGGGAAGCTGCCCGCCGCCGGCACGCCGGCCGGCGCCACCGTGCGGGTGATGCCCCACATCTTCTCAAGATTGTAGAAGCTGCGCACTTCCGGCCGGAACAGGTGGACGATGATGTCGCCGCCATCGATCAGCACCCAGTCGCATTGCGGCAGCCCCTCGGCGGCCACGTGCTGGCCGGCCTCCTTGAGCTTGCGCGTCAGGTGATCGGCCATGGCGCCGACCTGACGCGACGAGGTTCCGGTGGCGATGACCATGTGGTCGGCGATGCTGGACTTGCCGCGCAGATCGACGACGACGATGTCTTCGGCCTTGTCGCCGTCGAGCGAGGCGACGACGAGATCGACCAAATCTTCCGCCGGCAGGGCGGCGGGTCGAGATCGGGGTATTATGGGTTTGCTCCTTTTCCAACAAGATCGCGTTGCGCCCGGATAGCGGTGGCCGAGGCCGGATGCAGCCGGGTATGCAGATAAATCCACGCCGGCGGCTGGCGGTCGGCCAAGGTCCGCGCCGCCCGGTCCGGCGAGCGGAATCGGGCGAGGCGCCGGGCCGCCTTGGCTGCCAACGCCCTCTGAGAATAGGGAGGGCGCGCCAGAATGGCAACCGGAACGGCCTGGAAAATCCGGGTCCAGCGGGCCCATCGGGATATCTGCACTAGGTTGTCCGCCCCCATCAGCCAGACGAAGCGACGGCGGGGAAAGCGGCGGCGCAGCACCGCCAGGGTATCGACGGTATAGCGGGTCCCCAGGTGCTGTTCCACGTCGGTGGCATGGATACGCGGGTTCCCCGCCGCCACCGCCCGCGCCGAGGCCAGGCGTTCGGCCAGGGACGCCATGCCGGCCTGCGGCTTCAGCGGGTTCTGCGGACTGACCAGCAGCCACACCTGGTCCAGCCCCAGCAGCTTGAGCGCCATCTCGGCCACATGGCGGTGCCCCTCGTGGGCGGGGTTGAACGACCCGCCCAACAACCCGACCCGCCCCCGCCGCCGGTCGCCCCAGGGATTGAGGGAAGAAGAGCTCATGGCGAGGGCCAGGGGAAAGGACACGGATGGACACGGATAAACACGGAGGGGAATCGTCCTTCCTTGAATCCGTGTTCATCCGTGTCCATCCGTGTCACCATAAGACGTCAGCCGGGCCGGGTCTGGCCGCTGCCCAGCACCTTGTACTTGAAGGTGCACAGCTGCTCGACGCCGACGGGGCCGCGGGCATGCATGCGCCCGGTGGAGATGCCGATCTCGGCGCCCATCCCGAACTCGCCGCCATCGGCGAACTGGGTCGAGGCGTTCCAGCACACGATGGCCGAGTCGCAGCCGTTGAGGAAGGTCTCGGCGGCGGCGGCGTCCTCGGTGACGATGGCCTCGGTGTGATGGCTGCCATGGGCGTTGATGTGGTCGATGGCGGCCTGCACGCCGTCCACCAGCTTCACCGAGATGATGGCGTCCAGATACTCGGTGCGCCAATCCTCGTCAGTGGCCGGCACCACGCGCCCGTCCACCGCCTGGGCGGCATCGTCGCCGCGCACCTCGCAGCCGGCGTCCAGCAGGTCGCGCACCAGCAGCGGCAGCTGCGCCTCGGCCTTGCGGTCCACCAGCAGGGTCTCGGTGGCGCCGCAAACGCCGATGCGCCGCATCTTGGCGTTCAGCACCAGCTTGCGCGCCATGGCCGGGTCGGCGGCACCGTCCACATAGGTGTGGCAGATGCCTTCCAGATGCTGGAACAGGGGGATGCGGCTCTCGGCGTTGACGCGGGCCACCAGCGACTTGCCGCCGCGCGGCACGATGACGTCGATGTACTCGGTCATGGTCAGCATCTCGCCCACCGCGGCGCGGTCGGTGACCGGGATCATCTGCACCGCGTCCTCGGGCAGGCCGGCGGTACGGATGCCCTGCAGCAGGGCCGCCATGATGGCCTGGGAGGAATGGAAGCTCTCCGAGCCGCCGCGCAGGATGGCGGCGTTGCCCGACTTCAGGCACAGGCCGGCGGCATCGGCGGTGACGTTGGGGCGGCTCTCGTAGATGATGCCGATCACCCCCAGCGGCACGGCGACGCGCTGGATCTTCAGGCCGTTGGGGCGGTCCCATTCCGCCAGCACGCGGCCGACCGGGTCGGGCAATTCGGCGATGACCTCCAGGCCGGCGGCCATGGATTCGATGCGGGCGTCGTTCAGCATCAGCCGGTCCAGCAGCGCCTTGGTCAGGCCCTTGGCCTCGCCCGCCGCCATATCCTTGGCGTTGGCGTCCCTGATGGCCCCGGCATGGGCGCGGATGGCCGCCGCCGCCGCCCGCAGCGCCGCGTCCTTGGCCGGGCCCGGCACCAGCGCCAAGACGTGGGCGGCGGCGCGTGCCTTGCGGCCAAGCTCGGTCATCAGCGTGTGGATATCGGTCTGGCTGCTCATGGTCACTTTCCCTAACAAGGGGTCCAGGGTAACGGAAAAATCCGGTGCGGCACAAATGCGCTTGTCGAACCAATCGCCCGGCCCGGCGTTCAGCACAGGGGTTGCACAGGGAGAACGGTCATGCGTCTTTTCGCCGCCATCGCCGCGTTGTCCACCCTGCTGTCCCTCGGCGCCTGCGGCGGGGACGAGAAGCGGACGGTGGTGGTTACCCCCGCCCCGGGCCAGACGGTCGTGGTGCCGCCGGAAGGCGACGTCCGCAAATGCCCGCCCGGCGAGACCAGTTGCTGACGGGCATCATCCCTCCATCACCAGATCGTCGCGGTGAATCAGCTCGTCACCGCGCGTCTCGCCCAGGATGCCGGCGATGTCGGCCGAGCGGTGGCGCATGATGCGGCGAGCGTCGTCGGAGGCATAGGCGATAAGGCCCCGGCCCAGCACGCGGCCGTCCGCGTTGCGCACCAGCACGCAGTCGCCCCGGTCGAAATCGCCATCCACCGCGACCACGCCGGCCGGCAGCAGCGAACCGCCCTTGGCCAGGGCGCGGACGGCGCCGGCATCGACGGTAAGCGCCCCCACCGGCTTCATGGAGCCGTAAATCCACTGCTTGCGCGCGGTGCGCGGGCTGCCGTCGGGAATGAACCAGGTGGCGCGGGCGCCCTCTTCCAGGGCGGTGAGCGGGCGTAGCGGTTCGCCCTTGCAGATGGCCATGCGGCAGCCGGCGGACAGGCAGATCTTGGCCGCCACCAGCTTGGTCACCATGCCGCCCGAACCGTAGCCGGTGCCGGGGTCACCGGCCATGGCCTCGATCTCGGGGGTGATCTCGTGCACCTCGGGCAGGTAGGAGGCCGAGGGATCGCGGCGGGGGTCGGCGGTGTACAGGCCGTCGATGTCCGAGAACAGCACCAGCGCATCGGCCGAGATCATCTGCGCCACGCGGGCGGCCAGGCGGTCGTTGTCGCCGAAGCGGATCTCGGTGGTGGCCACGGTGTCGTTCTCGTTGATCACCGGCACCGCCCCCAGGCGCAGCAGGGTGTCCAGGGTCTGCCGGGCATTGAGGTAGCGGCGGCGATCCTCGGAATCATAGAGCGACAGCAGAACCTGGGCGCAGGTGATGCCGTGGCGGGCCAGCGCCTCCTGGTAGGCATGGGCCAGCTGGATCTGCCCGGTGGCGGCGGCGGCCTGCTTCTCCTCCAGGCGCAAGGGCGGGGCCAGGCCGAGATGGCGGCGGCCGACGGCGACGGCGCCCGATGACACCAGCACCACCTCCTGCCCGCGCGCGCGGACACGCGCCACGTCGTCGCACAGGCTTTCCAGCCACTCACGGCGGATCTGGCCACTGGCATCGTCCACCAGCAGGCTGGAGCCGATCTTGACGATAAGGCGCCTGGCCTCAGCGATGGGACTCGCCGTCATCCTCGTCCCCCTCGTCCCCGCCTTCATCATCCTCGTCGGCGCCGCCTTCCTCGTCGTACCAGATCCACTCGCCGTTGGGGCCGTAATAGCCGTCGTCTTCCTCCTCCGCCTCGGCATCCTTCATGCGGCGGTAGAAGCCTTCGTTGCCCTTCTTGCCCACGCCGGCGGTGGCGGCGGCGGCAACGATGCCGGGATCGTTCTCCTTGGATTCCTTGATCTCGCCGAGCAGGGCGCCGAGGATCTCCTTCAGCCCGATACCGGCGACGCCCGACAGCGGATAGACCTTCTGGCCGCAGGCTTCCTCAAGCTCTTCCAGCTTGGCCTTGATGTCCTCGGCCACCAGCGAGTCGCACTTGTTGAGCGCCACCACCTCGGGCTTCTCGTCCAGGCCGCCGCCATAGGCCGCCAGCTCGCCGCGCACCACGCGGTAGGCTTCGGCCACATCGTCCTGGGTGCCATCGACCAGATGCAGCAGCACGCGGGTACGCTCAATGTGGCCGAGAAAACGGTCACCGATGCCGGCGCCCTCGTGGGCCCCCTCGATCAGGCCGGGGATGTCGGCCAGGATGAATTCCTCGCCGCCCAGATAGACCACGCCCAGGTTGGGGTGGAGCGTGGTGAAGGGGTAGTCGGCGATCTTCGGCCGTGCCCGGGTGACGGCGGCCAGGAAGGTGGACTTGCCGGCATTGGGCAGCCCCACCAGACCGGCATCGGCGATCAGCTTGAGCCGCAGCCACACCCACATTTCCTGGCCCGGCCAGCCGGGATCGGCGCGGCGCGGCGCCTGGTTGGTGCTGGTCTTGTAATGCAGGTTGCCGAAGCCGCCGTCGCCGCCGCGCAGCAGCACGATGCGCTGGCCCGCCTCGGTGAGGTCGGCCAGCACGTGTTCCTTGTCCTCGGACAGGATCTGGGTGCCCACCGGCACCTTCAGCACCACATGGTCGCCGGTGCCGCCGGTGCGCTGACGGCCCATGCCGTGCATGCCCTTGGCCGCCTTGAAATGCTGCTGGTAGCGGTAGTCGATCAGGGTATTCAGGTTGTCGACGCATTCGATGATGACGTCGCCGCCCCGGCCGCCGTCGCCGCCGTCGGGGCCGCCGAACTCGATGTACTTCTCGCGACGGAACGACACGGCGCCGGCGCCGCCGTCACCGCTCTTGATAAAAATCTTGGCTTGGTCGAGGAACTTCATAGCTTTCGTCTGCCCTCAAGCGCCGGGCGCGTGCCTCCGCGCGCTTGGCTCACGCTCGCATAAGCTCGCGGGGCCTCAACGGCCCAGTCCCTCGCTTACGCTCGCTTCGGGTGCCCGGGGCACCACCATTCCAAATAGCAAAAAGGGGAACGGATGGACCGTTCCCCTTTCGCAAAACCACTCCGTCGGGGACGGCCGATTACTCGGCGGCCTCCGGCAGCGGGGCGATGTCGATGAAGGTGCGCTCGCCGCGATGGCGGAAGGTCACCTTGCCGGCGGCGGTGGCGAACAAGGTGTGATCCTTGCCCATGCCGACATTGGCGCCGGGATAGAACTTGGTGCCGCGCTGACGGACGATGATGTTGCCCGGAATGACGACTTCGCCGCCGAACTTCTTGACGCCCAGGCGCTGACCCGCAGAATCGCGACCGTTGCGGGACGAGCCACCAGCCTTTTTATGAGCCATGGTTTAACTCCTAACTTAACCCGCGGCTCAGCCGGCGGCGATGTCGGTGATGCGCAGGATGGTGATGTCCTGGCGGTGGCCGTTCTTGCGGCGCGAATTCTGGCGGCGGCGCTTCTTGAAGACGATGATCTTCTCGCCGCGGGCCTGGGCGACGACCTGGGCGGTCACCTTGGCACCGGCAACGACCGGAGCACCGATCTTGTCGCCAACCATCAGCACCTGGTCGAGCACGACCTCGGAGCCCGCTTCGCCGGCCAGCTTCTCGACGCGGATCACGTCGTCCTTGGCCACCTTGTACTGCTTACCGCCGGTCTGAATGACTGCGAACATCACGATTCGTCCTGAGCAAAAATGAACTGGCGCGCCCAGGGCTACCCGGCGCGAGAGGGCGCAACTATACTCGGGCGAAACCGAGAGTCAAGCGATTGATGGGGCCGCGTTTTCGCAGGTGTTCCCCCACCCGCGGAATCGAATGGGGCGGCACGCCCATCGAGTGCCGCCCCATCCACGTCACATCAGAACCATCATAAATCCCAGGGCCAGATAAGCCAGACCGGGAAGGGACGCGACGCCAGCTTCGGCGAGCAGATGGAACCTTTCCATGTGTACCCCCTGTCGTTCCTCTTGTCTGCCGCCACGCGGCCCATGCAAGGAAGGATGCGACGAAGGTATGAGGCGACCTTAACCAATCGTTTAGGTATTGTGCACTGCGCAATGGGAAGCCTACACCTGCGTTTCGCGCACGCGGAATTGCTTAAAATTCCGTTTATCGCACGAACAAAAAGGGCTCCCCGAGGGGGAGCCCTTTGTCTTTCCAAGAGAAAGACTTAGTAGCGGTAAGTCTCGGGCTTGAACGGACCAGCCACCGGCACGCCGATATAGTCGGCCTGGCGCGGGTTCAGCCGGGTCAGCTTGGCGCCCAGCTTGGCCAGATGCAGCGAGGCCACCTTCTCGTCCAGATGCTTGGGCAGCACGTAGACGTGCTTGCCGTACTGGCCGTCGGCGTTGTTGGCGTACAGCTCGATCTGGGCCAGCACCTGGTTGGTGAAGGAAGCCGACATGACGAAGCTGGGATGGCCGGTGGCGCAGCCCAGGTTGACCAGACGGCCCTCGGCCAGCAGCAGGATGCGCTTGCCGTCGGGGAACTTGATCTCGTCCACCTGCGGCTTGATGTTGGTCCACTGGAAGTTCTTCAGGGCGGCGACCTGGATTTCCGAATCGAAGTGGCCGATGTTGCAGACGATTGCGCGGTCCTTCATGGCGCGCATGTGGTCCACGGTGATCACGTCCACGTTGCCGGTGGTGGTGACGAAGATGTCGCCGCGCGGGGCGGCCTCTTCCATGGTCAGCACCTCATAGCCTTCCATGCAGGCCTGGAGCGCGCAGATGGGGTCGATCTCGGTGACGATGACGCGGCAGCCCTGGCTGGCCAGGGATTCGGCCGAGCCCTTGCCCACGTCGCCGAAGCCGGCGACCACGGCCACCTTGCCGGCCAGCATGACGTCGGTGGCGCGGCGGATGCCGTCCACCAGCGATCCGCGGCAGCCGTACTTGTTGTCGAACTTGGACTTGGTGACCGAGTCGTTGACGTTGATGGCCGGCCACAGCAGGGTGCCCTTCTTCTCCATCTCGTAGAGACGGTGCACGCCGGTGGTGGTCTCCTCGGTCACGCCGCGAATGGCGACGCCGTTGCGGGAATAGAAGGTGGGATCGGTCGCCAGCTTCTTCTTGATGGAGGCGAACAGCACCTCCTCTTCCTCGCAGGTGGGGTTGGCCAGGACCGACAGGTCCTTCTCGGCGCGCATGCCCAGATGGATCAGCAAGGTGGCGTCGCCACCGTCATCCAGGATCATGTTGGGGCAGCCGCCGTCGGCCCATTCGAAGATGCGGTGGGTGTAGTCCCAGTACTCTTCCAGGCTCTCGCCCTTGACCGCGAACACCGGGATGCCGGCGGCGGCGATGGCGGCGGCGGCATGGTCCTGGGTCGAGAAGATATTGCACGAGGCCCAGCGGATGTCGGCGCCCAGCGCCTTCAGGGTCTCGATCAGCACGCCGGTCTGGATGGTCATGTGCAGGCTGCCGGCGATGCGGGCGCCCTTCAGCGGCTGCTTGGGGCCGAATTCCTCGCGGGTGGCCATCAGGCCGGGCATCTCGCTCTCGGCGATGTCCAGCTCCTTGCGGCCCCACTCGGCCAGGGAAATGTCGGCAACCTTGTAGTCGGTCATGGTTCGCGCCCTTTTTGGGAATTGTCCTGAGCCTGCTTGTAGCAGCCCGCCACCGGAAAGGCAACGACGACATAAAGATATGTTTATGTGAGCATGAGGGCCCAGAGGTGCGTTTTACGCAGGCCGCCATGTCGGCCGCTTCCGGCCGGCGCATAGCTGCAACCCACACTTTGGTGTAGATTTGGACTGACCACTTGGGGCGTTCGCTCCCGGGAGGGAGACCGAACCATGATCGCCACGTCCATCTTCCCCACACGCTACGTCCAGGGCGCCGGCGCCCTGTCGCTGCTGAGCGAGGAGGCCCGCCGCCTGGGCGACACCGCGCTGGCGGTGGTCGATCCGGCCGTGCTGCTTCCGGTGGCGCAGGCCGCCCGGCGCGGCGCCATCGTCATCGCCCTGGAGACCTTCAACGGCGAATGCTCGGACGAGGAGATCGAGCGGCTGGCCAGCCGCGCCCGTGACCTAGATGCCAACGTGATCATCGGTGCCGGCGGCGGCAAGGCGCTGGACACCGCCAAGGCGGTGGCCCACCTGCTGAGCCTGCCGGTGGCGGTCGTGCCCACCCTGGCCTCCACCGACGCGCCGTGCAGCGCCCTGTCGGTGGTCTACAGCGCCGAGGGCGCCTTCAAGCGCTATCTGGTGCTGCCGCGCAATCCCGATCTGGTGCTGGTGGACACCCAGGTCATCGCCGCCGCGCCGGTGCGCTTCCTGGTGTCGGGCATGGGCGACGCCCTGTCCACCCTGTTCGAAGCGGAAGATTGTGCCGCCAGCGGCGCGGCGAACATGACCGGCCGCCCCGGCACCATGACGGCGCTGGGGCTGGCCCGCCTGTGCTTCGACACCTTGCTGGCCGACGGCGTCGCCGCCAAGCGGGCCTGCGAGGCCAAGACCGTGTCGCCGGCCCTGGAGCGCGTCGTCGAAGCCAACACCCTGCTGTCGGGCCTGGGTTTCGAGAGCGGCGGGCTGTCCGGCGCGCACGCCATCCACAACGGCCTGACCGCGCTGCCCGCCACCCATCCCTATTGGCATGGCGAGAAGGTGGCGATGGGCACCCTGGCTCTGCTGATGCTCACCGGCCGGCCGCGATCCACCATCACCACGGTCTATGGCTTCTGCGAATCCGTCGGCCTGCCCACCACCCTGGCCGATATCGGCCTGGCCGACGTCACCGACGGCGAGTTGGCGCGGGTGGCGGAAATGGCCTGCGAGCCGAATGAAACCATTCACAACATCGCCGGCGGCGTCACCCCCGAGCAGGTGGTGGCGGCGCTGAAGGCGGCCGACGGCGAGGGACGGCGGCGCCACCACCGGCAGGCGGCGGAGTAGTCCGGCCGGTCTGTTCCCGCCGGTCCGCAAATGTGCTACCCCTGAACCACGGCGCCGCAAGGACGAGGGGGACATGCCGCATCTGGTTGGCAAGGTGATGGATTCGCACCTAGCGGACCTGTTCACCCTGTGGCGCGCCGCCACTCCCGAGGAACTGGCCCAGGCCGAGACCGCCGGCCGCTTCGACCGCCATCGCGACCACCTGCTGGTCATCGAGGAGGCGGACGGGCACACCCGCTACCGCCATTACGGCCGTTCCTTCACCCTGCACTTCGGCAAGGACCTGACCGGCCAGGCCATCGACGCCCTGCCCAGTGACGTGCTGACGCCCGGCCGGCGCGGCATCCTGGCCTTCGAGTACGCCTACGCCCACAAGGTGGGCAAGCCGCTGTGGCGCTCCTATACCGCCCAGTTCGACGACGGCATGCGCCAGACCTGGCAGCGGCTGGTGCTGCCCGCCGGCCCCGGCCGGCTGCTGGTGGGCGCCTACGACGTGGAGCCGCCCCGGCTGATCGACACCGGCTCGGCCAAGGGCCTGCTGCGCCTGGTCATCGAGCGAGTGCCCGTGGTGCTGGACGAGGCGGGCGCGGTGGCGGACCTGGCGCTGTCGCTGCAGGCCTTCGGCGACACCCAGGTGCAGGTGGCCGAACTGGAGGTGCTGGCCAGCCGCGATCCGCTGACCAACACCTCCAACCTGCGCCATTTCCACCATCTGGCCGGCATGGAACTGGAGCATGCGCGCCGCATGGGCCGCTCCTTCGCGCTGCTGGCGCTGGACATCGACCATTTCAAGCGCATCAACGACAGCTACGGCCACGCCGCCGGCGATTCCGCGCTGAAGGCCTTCGCCGCCGCCTGCCGCACCGCGTTGCGCGAGCCCGACATCCTGGGCCGGCTGGGCGGCGAGGAATTCGCCGTCGCCCTGCCCAATACCGGGGCGGAGGGCGCCCTGGTCATCGCCGAACGCCTGCGCCGACTGGTGGAGGAGCTGCGTCCGCCGCTGTCCGGCGGTGACACCCTGTCCTTCACCGTCAGCATCGGCGTGGCCACCTGCGGCCCCGATTCCTACCCCGGCATCCCCGACCTGCTGGCCCGCGCCGACGAGGCGCTCTACGCCGCGAAGAAGGCCGGCCGCAATCGGGTCATCCTGGCAGAGGGATGAACCTGTCAGGCGTGACGATGAACGGCGGCCTGACGCTGCAGCCGCTCGATTGCAAATTCGTCCTCTTCCGTCACCGGCTGCCCCAGACGGAGAACGATATGCCCCCCCACCCCATCGGGACTGGAAAGGAAGCAGAGTGCTTCGCCTTCCCAATGCACGGCCAGCCCGTTCTCACGCGCTACATTTTCCAGGCGCTGGCGGGTCCAGGCGCCACGCGTGTCGGCAAGAACCTGCTGTTGGAAACGGCGTTCCACCTCGCGCGCCCAGGCGCTACCGAAACGTTCCCGATCAGTCATCGGCCGTCTCCCAGTTCCCACGGAAAGGTTAAGCTTCGCAGATCCAATCCCTCCCGCCATCCATCCACGAGAAGATGCGGGGTGGCGGAGCTATTGTCGAACACGACCACACGATCACAGATCGCCGCGTGGTCGCGCAAGAGCGATATGGACCGAGCAAAGCGTCGCCGCACGTCAACTTCGGGTACGCCGTGCCCACCCAGGGACACCCGCTTCGCCACCCGGCTCAGGGAAATTTCCGCATTGGCGACGCCCACGTAGAGAAGGCCGAATTTCCATCCTACTTCCGCACGCCAAGGCTCACGTCGTAGGCCCGCGATAAGGCGCAGGTAGCGATGGGACGACAGGGTGGTTTCCACGGCGAAGCTCGTCCTGGCGGCAAGGTGAGCTTCGACAGCCTCGATACTGAAGCGCCCAGCCCGGACATCGCTTCTCCACCCTTCCCTCTTCAGGGCTTTCGCGATTTCATCCGTGTTAACGAAGGCGTTGGTGGGAATGGCGCCCCCCAGAACCGCACGGGCCAAAGTGGTCTTGCCCGCACCATTTGGCCCGCCGATGATCCACATCCAGGGGACTTCGGTCACCATCGCGGCGTACTTGCCCCCTACTTGTCCACCGCCACGTTGGCGGTGCCGTCGGCACCCATGGACACCGCCAGGATGCGGACCGGCGTCGCACCGGCATTGATGCCCTTGTGGGGAACGCGGATGGCTTCCATGAAGGCGTCGCCCGGGCGGAAGGTCTGCTTGCCCTTGGCGCCGTAATCCACCGTCACCTCGCCCTCCAGGATATAGGCGAACATGGGGGCGGGATGGTGGTGCAGCACCGTCTCGGCGCCGGGGGCGATGGTGACGATCTGCGCCGTCACCTTGGCGGAGCCGGTGGCGGGATAGCGGATATCCTCGCCGGTCACGGTCTTGCCGGTGTCCAGCAGGACCTGGGACGGATAGGCCTCGGATGCGGACGCGGCCAGAGGCGCCCCGGCCAGGACGGCGAGGACGCAGCACAGAAGAATGCGGCCCATGGGGCTCAGTCCTCTCCCTCATTGAAACCGTCGAGCAATTGCGCGATGCGCGCACTGTCGCTCTGGTCCATGATAACACGGGCGCGCCGGGTCGCCGCCACCAGATCCATGGCACGGATGCGCTGCTTCACCACCGGGATATTGGTGGCCGACATGGACAGGTCGCGGATGCCCAGTCCCAGCAGCAGGGCGGTGAAGCGCGGGTCGCCCGCCACCTCGCCGCAGACGCAGACGGGAATGCGGGCACGCAGGGCCGCCTCGGCCGAGAACTGGATCAGCCGCAGCACCGCCGGATGCAGCGGGTTGTAAAGATGGGCCACTGATTCGTCGGCACGGTCGATGGCCAGGGTGTACTGGGTCAGGTCGTTGGTGCCGATGGCGAAGAAATCGGCGTGCCAGGCCAGGGCATCGGCGGCCAGGGCGGCGCCGGGCACCTCGATCATCACGCCCAGCGGCGGCAGCGGGTCGGACATGGGCACGCCCTTGCGCTTCAGGCGCTTGACCACGTTGTCCATGGCCTCGCGCACCGCCCGCATCTCCTCCACCGTCGCCACCAGCGGCACCAGGATTTTGACCGGCCCGTAGGCCGACACCCGCAGGCCGGCGGCCAGTTGGGCGTCCAGCAATTCGGGACGCGACAGCGACAGCCGCACCGCCCGCAGCCCCAGCGAGGGATTGGCCCCGGTGACGATGCCGAGGCCCTGGGCCAGCTTGTCGCCGCCCACGTCGAGGGTGCGGATGGTCACCGGCCGGCCGGCCATGCGGGTGACCAGATCCTTCAGGATGTGGAACTGCTCGTCCTCGCCGGGAATATCCTCGCGGTTCATGAACAGGAATTCCGAGCGCAGCAGGCCGATGCCCTCGGCCCCCGCCGCCAGCACCGAGTCCACTTCGCCCGGCAGCTCGATATTGGCCTGCAGCTGGATGCGGGCGCCGTCCTTGGTCACCGCCGCCACGTCCTTGAGGCGGGTGAGCGCGCGGCGTCCGCGCAGGAACTCGGCGCGGTGGTGGCGATAGGTTTCCAGCACCTCGGGGCGGGGATTGAGGATCACCTTGCCGGCGCGGCCGTCGATGATGGCGAGGTCGCCCGAACGCACGCCGCGCATCAGGCCGGCGACGCCCAGCACCGCCGGCAGGCCCAGCGAACGCGCCATGATGGCGGTGTGGCTTTCGGCGCCGCCCAGCACGGTGGCGAGGCCGGCCACCTGCTTGGGGTCCAGCAGCGCGGTGTCGGCCGGGGTCAGCTCCTCGGCCAGGATGATGGCGTTCTTGGGCAGCACCTGGAACGGGCGGTAGGGCGCCCCGGTCAGGTTGCGGATCAGGCGGCGGCCAAGGTCGCGGATGTCGGCGACGCGGGCCGACAGGTAGGAATCCTCCATGGCCTCGAAGCCGCGGGCGATCTCGTCGATCTCGCGCTGGACGGCGGCCTCGGCATTGACGCGGTCGGTCTCGATGCGGCGATGGACTCCGCGGATCAGCCGCGAGCCGTGTAGCATCTGCTGGTAGGCATCCAGCAGGTAACCCAGTTCCTCGGCGGCGGCGCCGTCCAGCCCCTCGGCCTTCATCTGCAGCTGCGCCACCTGGCGGCCGGCGCGCTCGGCCGCCTCGGCGAAACGGGCCTTCTCGGCCTCGACGCGCGCCAGGGGCAGCTTGTATTCGGGAACGCGAACCGCCTCGGCGTCATGGCGATGGATGATGCCGATGGCAATGCCGCGGCTGACGCCGGTCCCTTCGAGGGTCAGTTCGGCGGCGGGAACGGCGGCGGTGGCGCGGGGCGTCTCGGTGTCGCCTGGTGTGATGGGCTTCATCCGTCTCCTTCTCGAACGCGTCCGTCCCTGTCCGGCCGATTGTTCCCCGGCCTGCCTTGTTGCTTATGTAGGCGCTTAATCTTCCTCGTCGAACTTTTGTGCGATCAATCCGCACAGCGCCTCCAGCGCCTCGCCCGCCTGTGGGCCCTCCGCCTTGAGTTCGATGCAGCAGCCCGGCGCGGCGGCCAGCATCATCAATCCCATGATGGACAGGCCGGAGACCTCGGTGCCGCGATGGGAGACGGCGACCTGGGCGTCGAAGGTGGCGGCCAGCTTGACGAACTTGGCGGCGGCACGGGCGTGCAGGCCGCGGCGGTTGCAGATGGTGGCCGAGCGCTTGGTGTCCGCACTCATTTGCGGTCCTGGGTCAGCAATTTCGAGGCGACGTTGATGTACTTGCGCCCGGCCTCCTGGGCCGAGGCGACGGCATTGGCCAGCGGTTCGGAATGGCGCACGCTGGCCAGCTTGATCAGCATGGGCAGGTTGACCCCGGCGATCACCTCGACCCTCGCCTTGTCCATGATGGAGATGGCGAGGTTGGACGGCGTGCCGCCGAACATGTCGGTCAGCACCACCACCCCGGCGCCGTCGTCGCACTTGGCGACCTGCTCCAGGATATCGTTGCGCCGCTGCTCCATATCGTCGTCGGGACCGATGCACACCGCTTCCACATTGGGCTGCGGCCCGACCACGTGCTCCATGGCGGCGACCAGCTCGTCGGCCAGCCGGCCATGGGTGACAAGTACCAATCCGATCATAGCCATCCCCTTGTCAACGTCCCCCCTCCTCGAGCTCGCGGTGACGCAGGCTCGACACGGACGCCCTGTTCCTTCAGCCATGCCGCCAGTTGCTCGGCCACGAAGACCGAACGATGACGTCCCCCGGTGCAACCGACGGCAATGGTGAGGTAGCTCTTCCCCTCGGCGGAGAAGCGCGGCAGCAAGGGCGCCAGCAATGCGGTCGTGGAGTGGAAAAAGGCCGGGAAGGCGGAATCGGCGGCGACGTACTCGGCCACCCCCTTGTCCCGGCCGGTGAGTGGTTTCAATTCCGGCACGTAGTGCGGATTGGACAGGAAGCGCGCGTCGAACACCAGGTCGGCCTCGCGCGGCAAGCCGTTGCGGTAGGCGAAGGAGGTGACGAAGACCATCAGCCCCCTGTCGGCCTCCAGGCCGAAATGGCCGGCGAGCACCCGCTTGAACTCGCCCGGCTGCAGGTTGGAGGTATCGAACACCACGTCGGCGCAGCGCTTCAGCGGCGACACCAGGGTGCGTTCGTGGCGGATGCCGTCGATCAGCGGACGGTCGGTGGCGAGCGGGTGACGCCGCCGGGTTTCGGTGAAGCGACGGCGCAGAACGTCGTCGTCGCAATCCAGGAACAGCACCCGCACGTCCAGCCCCTGCTCGGCCCTGAGCGTGGCGATGGCGTCGCTGATGGGGTCGATGCCGAAGTCGCGGGTGCGGATGTCGATGCCCACCGCCAGCGGGCGCGACAGCCCCTCGCCCGGGCGCACCAGGCTGAACAGCAGACTCACCGGCAGGTTGTCCACCGCCTCGTAGCCCAGATCCTCCAGCACCTTGAGCGCCGAGGTCTTGCCGGCGCCGGACAAGCCGGTGACGATGACCGCCCGCCCGGCGGGGCTGGCAGTGCGGCTGGCACCAGTGGTGGAGGCGCTGCAATCCGTCATCACGGCCGCATTATATCTCGCGTTGCCGAAAGCATCGCAAGGCGAACCTTCGCCGCCGCCGATGCCTCCAACGCCGCCAGCGCCAGACGCGGCACCATGACCCCCAGCAATTGCGCCGAAGACGGCTCGGGCAACCGCTCCACCTCCTTGGCCGGAACCAGGTCCACCACCAGGGCGAGCGGCGCGCGGGCGCAATGGGGCAGACGGACGATGCCCAGTCCGCGCACCTCCAGCAGGCCGGCGATGGTATCGGGCGGGCTGACGAACAGCCGCCCGCCATCCACTGAGACGGCGCACTGATCGTCGGCCACCAGCACCGCGCCACCGTCGATCAGGCGCAGCGCGAGGTCGGATTTGCCGCCGCCCGAGGGGCCGCGGATGAGGACGGCGTGGCCGCCGATCTCGATACAGGTGGCGTGAACCAGATGCATACCGGGGAGGGTGGAACGCCCGGAAGGGGGAGTCAAGGCGGCAGAATGGCAGGATCAGGCAGGACGCACGGCTGGGAGCTTTACCACGAAGCGGGCACCGCCTTGCGGCCGGTTCTCGGCCCAGACCAGTCCGCCATGGGCATCGACGATCTGCTTGGAGATGGACAGGCCCAGGCCGGAATGGGTGCCGAACTTCTCGCTTTCCGGCCGCTCCGAATAGAAGCGGTCGAAGATGGCGTCCAGCTTGTTGTCGGGGATGCCCGGCCCCTCGTCCTCCACCTGGATGCGCACGAACTTGCCCTCGCGCTCGGCCGACAGGGTGATGGTGCCGCCCGGCGGGCTGAACGAGGCGGCGTTGCCGATCAGGTTGCGCAGCACCTGCACCAGCCGCCCCTCGATGCCGGCCACCACCAGGGGATCCTGGGCGGGCACACTGACGGTATAGCGGATGCCGCCCTCCCCGGCGGTGCTGCGATAGATGTCGCCCAGGGTCTCCAGCATGGCCGACACCACCACCGGTTCGGTTTCGGCGCGCGACAGCTCGGCGTCGATGCGCGAGGCGTCGGAAATGTCGGTGATCAGGCGGTTCAGCCGCTCCACGTCGTCCTGGACGATGGCCAGCAGCTTGCGCTGCTTGTCGGGATCGGTCAGCCGCGCCGCCGTCTCCACCGCCGAACGCACCGAGGTCAGCGGATTCTTGATCTCGTGGGCGACGTCGGCGGCGAAGCGCTCGATGGCGTCCATGCGGTTCCACAGCGCCTCGGTCATCTCCTTCAGCGCCACCGACAGCTCGCCGATCTCGTCATGGCGCTCGGAGAAGTCGGGGATCTTGTGGCGCCGGCCATGGCCGTGGCGCACCTGCTCGGCCGCCAGGGCAAGGCGGCGGATGGGACGGGCGATGGTGCCGGCCATATAAAAAGACAGGCCGACAGTGATGGCCAGGGCGACCACGAAGATCTGCAGGATGTTGACGCGCACCTGGAACAGGCTCTTGGCGATCACCTTGCCGTCGGCCTGCACCACCAGGGCACCGACCACCTGCTTGTAGCGCTGCACCGGCACGGCCACCGACAGGATCAGGCCGCCGGGGCGCGAGCGCACCGCCGACTTGGTCTGGCCGGCCAGCGCCGCCATGGCCTCGGGCCAATGGTCGGCGCGGTCGTCGGCATATTCCACGTAGCGGGGCAGCGTGGTGTCCTCGGGCATCCAGGTGGTCAGATGGTCCCACCACTGGATCAGGGCGCCCTGCCAGCCATGGCCTTGCGGCGGCGGCAATTCCTCGATCTGGATGTTGCCCTTGATGGAGAGCAGGAAGCGGAATCGGCGGCGAGATCGCCCACCGCGTCGAACAGCCGCGCCCGCACCTGGGCCGGCTCGGCCAGGCGGCGCACCATCTGCTGCGCTAGCTCGGGATTGAGCTCCAGGAAGCCCAACGCCTGTTCGCTGACGGCGCCCTCGCCCACCGCGCCGGCCACCATCTCGGCCTGGGTGGTCAGGCCCACCAGTTCGCTCTGGATCAGTCCCTGCTTGTAGCGGTCCATGTAGAACAAGCCCGCCACCAGGATGACGGGGGCGATCAGGTTGACCGCCAGGATGCGCCGGGTCAGCGGCGAGCGCAGCGGCTTCCAGCGGCGGAAACGCCGCCGCGCCGGAGCCTGGCCGCCGGGGTGCTCGGCCTCAGACGGCATCGTCGCGATAACGGTAGCCGACGCCGTACAGGGTCTCGATATGGGCGAAGCCGTCGTCCACCTCGCGGAACTTCTTGCGCAGCCGCTTGATGTGGCTGTCGATGGTGCGGTCGTCCACGTAGATGTGTTCGCCATAGGCGGCGTCGATCAGTTGGTCGCGGTTCTTCACGTGGCCGGGGCGCTGGGCCAGCGACTTCAGGATCAGGAACTCGGTGACGGTCAGGTCCACCTTCTGCCCCTTCCAGGCGCAGACGTGGCGCGCCTGGTCGAGGACCAGCTCGCCGCGCACCAGGGTGGAGCCGGCGGCCGGCTCGGGCTCGGCGGCGGCCTCCATGCGGCGCAGCAGGGCGCGGATGCGCTCGATCAGCAGCTTCTGCGAGAACGGCTTCTTGATGTAGTCGTCGGCGCCCATGCGCAGGCCCAGCAGTTCGTCCACCTCGTCGTCCTTGGAGGTCAGGAAGATCACCGGGATCGAGGATTGCTTGCGTAGGCGCTGCAGCAGCTCCATGCCATCCATGCGCGGCATCTTGATGTCCAGCACCGCCAGGTCCGGCGCCTGGGCGGTCAGGCCGCGCAACGCTTCGGCACCGTCGGTGTAGGTGCGCACCTTGAAGCCCTCGGCCTCCAGCGTCATGGACACCGAGGTCAGGATGTTGCGGTCGTCGTCGACCAGCGCGATGGTGTACGTCACGAAAGTGGTACCTCCCTGGAAGGCTGCTCGGCGGAAGGGTTACCGAATCGGAAACGGCTGGCAACCCCTCCCGCGGCCTCTAGCCCTTTCTCGGCAATTGACACCCCGAATGCGGCGAAATTATAGTCCGCACAGATGGTTCCCCAAGGACGGTCATTCGCCCGAGGGGTGAAAAGGGAACCCGGTGCGGCGGCCGAAAAGGCGGCCCAGTCCGGGGCTGCCCCCGCAACTGTAAGCGGAGAGGTTTCGGCCGTTCGCGACGCCACTGGCCCGTCCACGAGAATCCACCGTGGGACGACAAAAGGCCGGGAAGGCTATGCCGGACCCCATGACCCGCGAGCCAGGAGACCTGCCATCGCATCCGCGTGCGCACGCATTCCCGGGCGGGGTGTCCCGGGGCTGTGAAATCCGCCTTCCCGTCGGGATGGGTGGAGGGTGCGCCCGCCACAAGCGGTTGAAGGTGGATTGACATGCATATCATGGAAGGATTCCTTCCCGTCGCCCATGCGGCGGGCTGGACGGCCGTTTCAGTGCCGTTCGTCGCGGTCGGCGTGCGCCGGCTCAAGCGCGTGCTGGCCGAACATCCCGAGGCGCGGCTGTCGCTGGGCGCCGCCGGCGCCTTCGCCTTCGTGCTTTCGGCGTTGAAGCTGCCCAGCGTCACCGGCTCGTGCTCGCACCCCACCGGCACCGGCCTGGGCGCCATCACCATGGGCCCGGCAGTGATGAGCGTGCTGGGCACCATCGTGCTGCTTTTCCAGGCCCTGCTGCTGGCCCATGGGGGCCTGACCACCCTGGGCGCCAACGTGTTCTCCATGGCCATTGCCGGGCCGTGGATCGCCTGGGCGGTATGGACCGGCACGCGCAAGCTGGGCGGGCCGGCGGCCCTGGCGGTGTTCCTGGGCGCCTTCGCCGGGGACCTGGGCACCTATGTGGTGACGTCGTTCCAACTGGCGCTCGCCTTCCCCGACGCCGTCGGCGGCTTCGGCGCCGCCTTCACCAAGTTCGCCGGCATCTTCGCCGTCACCCAGCTGCCGCTGGCGGTGGCCGAAGGCCTGCTGACCGTGGTGGTCGTGAACGCCCTGGCCGCGCGCCAGGCCAGCCCGGAGGCGAAGGCGTGATGACCCGCACCTCCAACACCCTGCTGCTAGCCCTGGCCGCCGCCATCATCGCCGCGCCCATGTTGCTGAAGCTGCCCGGCGACTACGGCGGAGCCGACGGCGCCGCCAAGGACGCCATCGCCGAAACCGGCTACGAACCGTGGTTCGAGCCGCTGTGGTCGCCGCCCTCGGGCGAAATCGAAAGCCTGCTCTTCGCGCTGCAGGCCGCGCTGGGTGCCGGCGTGCTGGGCTACGTCCTGGGCTATGTGCGGGGGCGGCGCGGCAAATGATCTCCTCCGACCGGCTGGCCCACACCAGCCGTTGGCGGTCCCGCGCCCTGGCCGAGAAGGCCCTGCTGTCCCTGGGGTTGCTGACCCTGGCCCTGGCGCTGCCGCCATGGCCGGGGGGCGCCCTGGTGCTGGCCGTGGCGGCGGCGGCGGCGCTTGCCGCCGGCACCCCGGCCGCCGCGCTGGCCCGCCTGGCCATGGGGCCGCTGGCTTTCATCCTGACCGGGGCGTTGACTCTGCTGGTGCAGGTGGGAGCCGACGGCATGCAGCTTTCCGGCGACGGCGCGATGCAGGCTGGCCGGCTGGTGCTGCGCGCCCTGGCGGCGGTGATGGCGTTGTTGCTGCTGACGGTGACCACCCCCCGCCTCGGACCTGGTGCAGGGCCTGCGGCGGCTGGGGCTGCCGGCCGAAGTGGCCGAGGTGGCGCTGACCACCTATCGCCTGCTGTTCCTGCTGCAGGACACCGCCGCCACCATCCATGCCAGCCAGCAGGCCCGCCTGGGCGGCGGCTCGTGGCGACGGCGCATCCGCGCCACCGGATTGCTGGCCGCCGCTTTGCTGCCGCGCGCCATGGACCGGGCCCACCGGCTGGAGGTGGGGCTGGCGGCGCGCGGCTTCGACGGCAGCCTGCGTACCTTGTCGCCCATGCGCCCCGGCAGCGCCGCCGGCCTGGCGGCGGTGGCCGCCGTACTGATCGTGGTGGGGGGATTGGGCGCATGGATGTGATCCTGGAAGCCGGCGGCTTGGCCTATCGCTATCCGGGAGGCGTCTCCGCCCTGGACGGGCTGAGCCTGACCATGGTACGCGGCCGGCGCCTGGCCATCCTGGGGCCCAACGGCGCCGGCAAGACCACTCTGCTGCTGCACCTGAACGGCACGCTGAGGCCCGAGGCGGGCGAGGTGCGGCTGGACGGCGCGGTCCAGGGATACGGCCGTTCCGCCCTGGCCCGGTGGCGCCGCCGGGTCGGGCTGGTGCTGCAGGAGCCCGACGACCAGTTGTTCGCCGCTTCGGTGTTCGAGGACGTGTCGTTCGGACCGCTCAACCTGGGCCTGCCGGACGCGGAAGCGCGCGCCCGGGTAGAGGAGGCGCTGGCCGCCCTGCGCATCGCCGACCTGGCCGAGCGCCCCACCCACATGCTGTCCTTCGGCCAGAAAAAGCGGGCCGCCATCGCTGGCGCGGTGGCCATGCGCCCGGACGTGCTGCTGCTGGACGAACCCACCGCCGGGCTGGACCAGTTCGGCGCCGTCCACCTGCTGGCGGTGCTGGACAAGCTGCGGGCCGGCGGCGCCACCTTGGCCTTCACCACCCATGACGTGGACCTGGCATGGTCATGGGCCGACGAGGTGGCCCTGTTCGTGGACGGCACCGTCATCCGCCAGGGCGCGCCCGAGGAGGTGCTGTCCGACCACGACGCCATGGCGCGCGCCCGGCTGAAGCCGCCGCTGCTGCTGGAGCTGGGGTTGAAGGCACGGGAACGGGGATGGCTGGCCGCCGACGCCCCGCTGCCGCGCAACCGCGCAGCCGCGCTGGCACTGATGGGCGGGTGACGCACCCGTCCGATTCTTGTCCCTAAAATGCCCCACCTGCCAAGACGGATATGCCCGCATCCTCTACCGGAACGATCCAACCGGAGGATGCCATGCCTATGACCTACCTGCGCGCCGACCGGTGCCCGCAACCGCTGGACCCCTGGCTGCGCGCCTGGGCCGATCGCTTCGACGCCCTGCTTGCCGGCGGACTGGCCGGCATGGATGCGGAAGTCCTGGCGGAAGCCTTTTTGCCGCCTGATGAACGACATCGCCACCCATGACAGCAACGAGCCCGTCCACAACCGCCTGCGGGCCCGCCATCGCTGGCTGGGCCGCCGCCCCATTCCCGCCGATTACGGCTGGGTGGCCGACCAGATGCAGTTTTTACATGATTGGCTGACTCTGGTATTGCCGGCGCCATCGCGGAAAAAATGCCGCCTGACGGCTGAAAGGGGGCAAAAAATGCCCCTGTTCATACCTTTGTCATATATCGTTGTTTGGGCCATTACCCTCGGCCAGAACGCCGTTCGCATCATCCCCGCATGATGGCGTCATCGAATCTGGCAAGAGGACGGCACCATGGATGAGGCGGCCAAGCGTACCGGGGAGCACAAGGCGGCGACCGCCGCCGGGCAGCCGGCGCCGCGCCCCCAACCCAGCCTGGCCGAGGTGGCCGCCATGGCCATCAACCTCTACGCCCTGATGGCCTGGCTGCAAGACAAACAGCGGCCCTGACGACCCGCCGGGGGCGTTTCCTGCCCCACCCCCCAAGCCTCCGGCTGGCGCCCCCTTCCCTTTCCCCAAGGGAAGGGGGCAAAAGTTTTTGGTCAGCATGCTCAGCATGCACAGACTGTTGGCGATCCCTCTTACCCAGCGATGCCAGACAGTTTGAAAGCCTTCCACAGCCGTCATGCGCGGACTTGATCCGTGCATCCACGTGGCGCCGTCTGGCACAGTGCTTGCGGACGCGCGTGGATGGCCGGGTCGAGCCCGGCCATGACGTGAAGGCTTGGCGACGTGCTCGAACTTTGTCAGTTCCCGGATCCGTGCATCTTCTCGTGCATGGCCTTGTGGGCAGGGTCCTGCATGTGCTGCTGGTGGGCGGCGGGGTCGTGCACCATGCCGCCATGGGCCGGGCCCATGGCCCCCAGCGCCTGCACCTCGACGGTGACGGTGACCTTGCCGGCCTGGGCGAAAGTCAGCTCCAGCGGAAAGCTGGCGCCTTCCTTGAGCGGCTGCTCGAGGCCGATGAGCATGACGTGGTAGCCGCCGGGCGCCAGCGCCACGCTGCCGCCGGCCGGCACCTCGATGGCCTTGACCGGAACCATGCGCATGACGTCGCCCTGGACGATGTGGGTATGCAGTTCCACCGTCTTGGCCACCGGAGCGCTGACAGAGAGCAGGGTGTCGGCGGCCGCGCCGGTATTGGTGACGGTCAGGAAGGCACCGCCGGCCGGCGCCTTGGGCGGCGTCGCCCGCGCCCATGCATCCTTGATCTCCAGCGCCCCCAGCTTGGCGTCGCCGGCGGCGGCCGGCAGGGCGGCAGCGGCCAGCGCAAGGGCGAGCACGGTTCCCAGCAACGTCTTCATCTGCGATGATCCTTCCTTCGAGTGGCTTTCCGCTCCGTTCGGCGACTTGCCGCGCGAGCTGCCGGGTCAAACATTTAGGGGCCAATGATGAGGCATGACGAACGCCATGGCACATGATGCAGATCAACTGCCGGAAAACAACCGCCTCGCCCTGCGGCTGGTGGTGCGCGCCTGCCGCAAGGCCGCGCTCGCCACGCTGCTGGCCGAAGGCGGCGCCCCTTACGCCTCGCTGGTGACGGTGGCGTTCGACGTGGACATGGCGCCCATCCTGCTGCTGTCGGGCCTGGCCGACCATACCCGCAACCTGGCCGCCGACCCGCGCGTGTCGCTGCTGCTGGACGGTACCGACGGCCACCCCAACCCGCAGACCGGCCCGCGCGTCACCCTCACCGGCCGGGCCGAGCGCTGCCTGCCCGGTCCCAACGGGGAACGGCTGCAGGCGCGTTTCCTGGCCCGCCACCCCGGCGCCACCCAATATGCCGGCTTCGGCGATTTCGGCTTCTGGCGGGTGATGCCCGAGCGCGCCCACTTCGTCGGCGGCTTCGGCCGCGCCGTGTGGTTCGACGCCCCCTTCGGCCTGTCGCCGTCGGCGGCGGCCACCCTGGCCGAGGCCGAGGCCGGCCTGTTGGCCGAGATCAACGCCGCCCATGCCGGCACCCTGGCCCGCCTGGGCGCCGGCTGGCGCGTGGCGGCGCTGGACCCGGACGGCGCCGATCTGACAAACCAGGAGGAATTTCGCCGGCTGGCCTTTCTCGCCCCGGTGGATGACATTATTTCCTGCCGCGCGGCACTGGCCGAGGCGCTGGGGCGTGGAATGGGTTAAGCCTTTCGAACTACCCCTGGCACACTAAGGCCATTGCCCGCGCCACGCGAGGAGGCTATCTTCGCGTCCTCTTCACGGCGGCGGCGCGGGCATTTCCGCGCCAATTTCGGCGGTCGGCCCCTCGACCGGGACTCGCGCCCCCAGCGGGCGAAAAAATGAGCCCTTGAGGCCAGGTGGAAACGGCCACCATCAATGGGATGGAGAACGGTAATCATGACGAAACTCGGTATTCCCGGCGGCAGCACGGTCAATGCCAAACTTTTGGCGTGGATCGACGAGATGGCGAAGCTTTGCAAGCCCGACGCTATCCACATCTGTGACGGTTCCGAGCGGGAGTACGATGCGCTGTGCGAGCTGATGGTCGCCGGCGGCACGATGATCAAGCTGAACCCGGCCAAGCGCCCCAATTCCTATCTCTGCCGTTCCGACCCGCGCGACGTCGCCCGCGTCGAAGACCGCACCTTCATCTGCTGCGCCAGCAAGGACGACGCCGGCCCGACCAACAACTGGGTCGCCCCCGCCGAGATGAAGGAGCGGATGGGCAAGCTGTATGACGGCTGCATGAAGGGCCGCACCATGTACGTGGTGCCGTTCTCCATGGGCCCGCTGGGCTCGGATATCGCCCATATCGGCGTCGAGATCACCGACAGCCCGTACGTCTGCACCAACATGCGCATCATGACCCGCATGGGCCAGGCGGTACTGGACCTGCTGAGCAAGGACGGCGAATTCGTCAAGTGCCTCCACTCGGTGGGCAAGCCGCTGGCCGCCGGCGAGAAGGACGTCGTCTGGCCGTGCGACCCCGACAACATCACCATCAGCCACTTCCCGGAAGAGCGCACCATCTGGTCGTACGGCTCGGGCTACGGTGGCAACGCGCTGCTGGGCAAGAAGTGCTTCGCGCTCCGCATCGCCTCGACCATGGGCCGCTCCGAGGGCTGGCTGGCCGAGCACATGCTGATCGTCGGCGTCGAGAACCCCGCAGGCGAGAAGACTTATGTGGCCGCCGCCTTCCCCAGCGCCTGCGGCAAGACCAACTTCGCCATGCTGCAGCCGCCGGCCGGCTTCGATGGCTGGAAGATCTGGACCGTCGGCGACGACATCGCCTGGATCAAGCCCGGCGCCGACGGCAAGTTCTACGCCATCAACCCGGAAGCGGGCTTCTTCGGCGTGGCCCCCGGCACCGGCTACCACACCAACGCCAACGCCATGGCCGCCTGCGCCAAGAACTCCATCTTCACCAACGTGGCCCTGACCGATGACGGCGACGTCTGGTGGGAAGGCATCTCGGAGGAGAGGCCGGCGCACCTGATCGACTGGAAGGGCAACGACTGGACACCGGCCTCGGAAGCCCCGGCCGCCCATCCCAACGCCCGCTTCACCGCGCCCGTCGGCCAGTGCCCGTCGGTGGACCCCGACTGGGAGAACCCGGCCGGCGTGCCCATCTCGGCCTTCATCTTCGGCGGCCGCCTGTCCAAGACCATGCCGCTGGTGTACCAGTCCTTCGACTGGGTGCACGGCGTCTACCTGGCCGCCACTATGGGCTCGGAAGCCACCGCCGCCGCCGTCGGCCAGGCCGCCATCCGCCGCGACCCCTTCGCCATGCTGCCGTTCTGCGGCTACAACATGGCCGACTATTTCGGCCACTGGCTGGACATGGGCCGCAAGGTCGCCAACCCGCCGGCCATCTTCCGCGTCAACTGGTTCCGCAAGGACGCCAACGGCAAGTTCATGTGGCCGGGCTTCGGCGACAACATGCGCGTGCTGAAGTGGATCGTCGACCGCGTCCACGGCCGCGCCCCGGCGGTGGAGAGCCCGTTCGGCAACGTCCCCACCTTCGACGACCTGGAGTGGAAGGGCCTGGACTATCCCAAGGACAAGTTCCAGGAGCCTGATGACCATCGACCGCGAGGCCGGTGTCACCGAGGCGCGCAGCCAGGAGGACCTGTTCGACAAGTTCCTCGACCGCCTGCCCGGCGAGTTCAAGTGCCAGCGCGAGCTGCTCAAGGCCCGCATGTGGCGTTCGCCCGCCAACTGGTCGCTGAAGCAGTAAGCTTCCGAAACGAAGACCCCCTGCCGGCGACGGCAGGGGTTTTTTGTTGGCATGTCAGCAGGACCTGTTGGTGGTCCCGGCACGCTTGTTTCGCGTCATGGCCGGGCTTGACCCGGCCATCTACGTCTTTCCGGCGGCGCAATACCAGACGGCAGCGCGTGGATGCGCGGATCAAGTCCGCGCATGACGGCCGAATTGGCGTTGAAAACCCTCGAACCGTTGCTGTTGGGCGCGCCATGGCGAGCACCAACAGTCTCCGCTGACATGCCCTTTTTGTTGGGCGCGCCGGAATTCAGAACTTGATGGCGGCGGTGGCCGAGAAGTTGTGGGCGGTGAGGTCGTCGAACCCCGCCGTGCTGCTGTCGACCCAGAAATAGTTGTAGCGCACGCCCAGGCTGACGCTGTTGGACACCTCCGCCTCGACGCCCACCAGGCCGCTCAGGGCCAGGTCGTTGGTGTTGCGGTCCACGTTCACGGCGATGCCGCCCGCATTGGCGGAGGCCTTGTCCTTGGTGTGGGCCATGCCGATGCCGGCGCCCAGCAGCGGCGAGATGGTGGACTTGCCTAGCGGGCTGACGATGCCGTTGACCATGCCGATGGTGGACTTCACATCGCCGTCCACGTCGATGGTGCCGACGCCGTTCACGGTGACCTTGTCATAATCGAACTTGGCGTAGGTCACGCTGGCTTCGCCGCGCAGGTAGTCGTTGAATTTGTAGCCGGCGAAGCCACCCACCGAGTAGCCGTCCTCGAATTCGATCTTGCCGGAATTCGCGCTGGTGGCGGTGCGAGAGAAGTTCACATCCTCCGGCACCACCATGCCGGCCTGCACGCCGGCATAGACCTTCTTGGACGGGGAGGTGACGACGGTCTTCTCCTGGGCCGAAGCCTGGGCCGCAACCAGCCCCATGGCCGCCAGCATGGCGGCCGCAACAAACTTGGTACGCATGAACACCCCCCTTAAGTCGAATCTCAGGCAATCGTCATACGCTACTGGAATCTATACGTAATCAGAAAACGCGCCTGTGGGTTGAAAACTGCACGGGGGTGTGGCAACCGCGCAACAGTTCATCCGATCGGTCTGCCCCGGAGCTTTGCCCGCCAAGCCCTGAGCCAGGCCTTGACCTCGCGTCCCGACAGGAACAGCGGCAGGCGCGGTTTGTCCACGCTGGTGGGTTCCGCGGCCAAGCCGATCTCGCTGATGGTGTCCTCGGGCGTCAGCGCCCGCACGATCAGTTCCACCTCGCCCAGCGGCATGCGGTCGCCGATGCCCGGCTTGGCGCCCAGCGACAGCTCCAGCCATTGCGCCACGGTCAGCTCGCGCGAATCCTCGGGCACCGGCAGGCCGTACATGATCCCCAGTTCGTCCATGCGCGCGCGCGGGTCGATGGGGAAATCGCCGAAGAACTGGCGGTCGGCCTCGGCCGCCTGGGCCGGACTGGCGAACAGGCGGTCCAGATGGGGCAGGCGCTCGGGCTTGGCGAACAGCCAGACCATGTCGCCGGGCTTCAGCGTCACGCCCGAGGCCAGCAACGAGCGCCCTTCGCGCACCACCAGCGACGGATTGGCCCAGCGGGGCAGCCGGTGGCCCTGAGCCACCAGGGAATTGGGAACGATGCGATAGGCCACCAGTTCGTGGGCGGCGCCGGGAATTTCCAGCTCCATGCGCTCCACCGGACCGATGCGCCGGGGCACCACCTGGCCCAGCCAGCGCGCCACCGGACCGATGGTCCAGCCCTGGAGCGCCAGCGACACCAGCACCACCAGGAAGGTGACGTTGAAGAACAGCCGGCCGTTCTCCATGCCCGAGATGATGGGCAGGATGCCCAGCAGGATGCCGACGGCGCCGCGCAGGCCCACCCACGAGACGAAGGCGGTCTCGTTGCGGCTCATGTGGAACGGCAGCAGCCCCACCCACACGGCGAAGGGGCGGGCGACGAAAATCAGCACGAAGGCCACGCCCAGGCTGGGCAGGATCAGCGGCGGGAATTCGTCCGGACTGGCCAGCAGCCCCAGGGTGAGGAACATGGCGATCTGAGCCAGCCAGATGGCGCCGTCCTGGAAGCGGCGCATGGTGTCGGGCGCCACCAGCCGCGAATTGCCCGCCACCAGCCCGGCGACGTAGACGGCCAGGAAGCCCGACCCGCCCGCCAGCGCGGTGGCGGCATAGACCATCAGCGCCAGCGACAACCCGGCCACCGGCAGCAAGCCGCGCTCGATGCCCAGCCGGTTGACCGCCTGGACGATGATGGCCCCGCCCACCAGGCCGGCGATGGCGCCGATGCCGAATTCGGACAGCAGGTGCCAGGCGATATAGCCGCCGAAGCCGGCATGGGAGGACCGGTCCACCAGGAAGCGGATCAGCACCAGCGTCAGGAAGATGGCCATGGGGTCGTTGGACCCGGATTCCATCTCGAGGATGGAGCGCACGCGGTCGCGGATCTGGATGCCGCCCACCCGCAGCAGGAAGAACACCGCCGCCGCGTCGGTGGAGGCGACGATGGAGCCGAGCAGCAGCCCCTCGATCCACGACAGCCCCAGCAGCATGCAGGCCGGCACGGCCACCAGGGACGCCGTCAGCAGCACGCCCACGGTGGCCAGCGACAGCGAGGGCAGCGCCGCCATGCGCACCGTGCGGAACGGGGTGTGGAAGCCGGAATCGAACAGCACCACCGCCAGGGCCACGCTGCCCACCATGTAAGCCGCCCCGGCATCGTCGAAGCGGATGCCGCCGATACCGCCCTCGCCGGCCAGCAGGCCGACGCCCAGGAACACCAGCAGCAGAGGCGCGCCGATACGATACGACAGCAGGCTGGAAAAAATGCTGACGGTCACCAGTCCCGCCAACACCAGCACCGCCACGTTCATACTCTCGATCACGACCGGTTCCCCCGACAGCTCCTTTATCGGGTGTAAGGGTCGGGGACGACGATGTCCAGGGGGGCAGGCCAAGATTCAGCACGACATAGGCGTTTTCCCTTAATTCCGGCAACGCATACGCTTAGTTAGAAAGAGGCGTCGAAATGAAAGGCCATTCCCGTGGACCACGGCATTCTGCGCGATGCGCTCATCTTCCTTGCCATTGCCGTCGTGGTGTCGCCGGTCTGCCACCGCCTACGGCTCTCGCCCGTGCTGGGCTATCTGGTGGCGGGCAGCGTGGTGGGCCCGGCGGGACTGGGCCTGATGACCGACGAGGAGGGCGCCCGCGACCTGGCCGAGTTGGGCATCGTCTTCCTGCTGTTCATGATCGGCCTGGAATTGTCGTGGGAGCGCCTGCGCGTCATCCGCCATTTCATCTTCGGCCTGGGCACCGCCCAGGTGGTGGTGACCGGCGCCCTGGCCAGCCTGGTGATGGGCATGGTGGGGCTGCAGGTGGACGGCGCCGGCGTGGTCGGGCTGGCACTGGCCTTCTCCTCGACCGCCTTCGTGCTGCAGATCCTGTCCGAGCGCGGCGAGCTGAACTCCCAGGTGGGACGCGTCGCCGTGGCGGTGCTGATCCTGCAGGACTTGGCGGTGGTTCCCCTGCTGGTCAGCATTCCACAGCTGGGCGGCGACGGCCTGACGGTGGCGTGGGCGGAAATGCTGGCCCTCGCCAAGGCGGTGGCCGCCATGACCGCCATCTTCCTGACGGCCCGCCTGGCGCTGCGGCCGCTGTTCCACGTGGTCAGCGCCACCCGCCTGCCCGAGGTGTTCGTGGCCGCCGCCCTGCTGGTGGTGGTGGGAACCAGCTTCGCCACCGAGGCCGCCGGCCTGTCCCTGTCGCTGGGCGCCTTCCTGGCCGGCGTCATGCTGGCCAGCACCGAATACCGCCATCAGGTGGAAGCCGACCTGCAGCCGGTACGCGGCCTGCTGATGGGCCTGTTCTTCCTGACCGTGGGCATGACCCTGGACCCCGGCAAGGTGCTGAACAACCTGCCCGACATCGCCAGCGGCGTCGCCCTGCTGATGATCGGCAAGGCACTGGTGCTGACCGTGCTGGCGCTGGCCTTCCGCTTTTCCCTGGCCACCTCGCTGCATCTCGGCCTGCTGCTGGCCCAGGGCGGCGAGTTCGCCTTCGTCGTGCTGGCCCGCGCCGGCCAGGCCCATCTGATCTCGCCGGCCGATATCGAGCTGCTGACCTCGGTCGTGGCGGTCAGCATGGCGGTGACCCCGGCCATGGCGTTTCTGGGCGAATGGGTGGCGCAGCGGCGCCGGCTGGCCGACGGCGAGAGCGTGGCCCCCAAGGACGAGGCGAACGACCTGTCGGAGCACGTCATCATCGTCGGCTTCGGCCGCGCCGGGCAAATCGTCGCCACCGTGCTGGCCGACCAGAACATCCCCTTCATCGCCATCGACCGCGACCCGAGGCTGGTGGCGCGGCTGCGCAACAGCAGCCCGTCGCCGGTGTTCTTCGGCGACATCCGCAAGGTGGACGTGCTGAAGGCGGTGGGCGCCGAACGCGCCCGCGCGGTGGTGCTGACCATCGATGCCGGCTCGGGACGCGAGAAGCTGGTGCCACGCCTGCACGCCCAGTTCCCCAACCTGCACATCCTGGTCCGCGCACGCGACCGCCGCCAGGCCAAAGGACTGGAGGAGGCCGGCGCCACCGCCGTGGTGCCGGAAATCCTGGAGGGCAGCCTGCAACTGGCCGGCCTGACCCTGCGTCACCTGGGCGCGCCGGCGGAAGAGGTGCACGAATTGGTCGAGAGCTTCCGCCGCAGCGACTATGCCAAGCTGTCGCTGACCATGGAACGGGAGTGAGCGGGTTTCCCTCTCCCGCCCGCGGGAGAGGGAAGACTTACGGGTTCAGCACCTTGGGCACGCGGTTCAGACGCAGCCGGAAGGCGTCGGGCATGCCCTTGCCTAGCAGCGGGCGCAGGTACAGGCGGAAGGCGTCGGTGACGTCGGTGCCGGATTCCGCGATGAAGGCGTCCTCCATGGTGCGGGTCTTGCCCGCCACCGCCTCCAGGGGCATCAGCTTGTAGTCCACCGAATAGAAGCCGGTGCGCTGGATGGTCACCGAGCCGTCGGTCTGGCCCCACATGGCGAACTGCACCGCCTTCTCGCCCACCTCGCGGGCCTCGCGCTGGTCCACGTCCGAGACGCAGCCGACGAAGGAACGCTGCAGGTAGCCGAAGGTGTCGCCGCGCACACGCTTGTAGCCCAGCTTGCCCTTGATCTCCTCGCACAGCAGGTCGGCCAGGGCGCCGGTGCCCGACAGCTGCACGTTGCCGTGGGCGTCCTTCTCCACTTCCTTGGCCAGCTGGGTGACGATGGGCGCGCCGGATTGGTCGTGGATACCCTCGGACACGGCGACGACGCAGCGGCCATGCTTGTCCATGGTCGCCTTGACATCGCCCAGGAAGCGCTCCACCGAGAAGGTCCGCTCGGGGACATAGATCAGGTGCGGGCCGTCGTCGGGGAACTTCTTGCCCAGGGCCGAGGCGGCGGTCAGGAAACCGGCATGGCGGCCCATCACCACCGCCAGATAGACGCCGGGCAGCGCCGCGTTGTCCAGGTTGGCGCCCATGAACGCCTGGGCGACGAAGCGCGCCGCCGACGGGAAGCCCGGCGTATGGTCGTTGTGCACCAGGTCGTTGTCGATGGTCTTGGGGATGTGCATGCAGCGCAGCGGATAGCCGGCCTTGCGCGCCTCTTCCGAGACGATGCGCACGGTGTCCGACGAATCGTTGCCGCCCACGTAGAAGAAATAGGCGATGCCGTGGGCCTTCAGGACCTTGAAGATTTCCTGGCAGTATTTGAGGTCGGGCTTGTCGCGGGTGGAGCCCAGCGCCGAGGACGGAGTCTCGGCCACCATTTCCAGGTTGTGGCTGGTTTCCTGGGTCAGGTCCAGGAAGTCCTCGTTGACGATGCCGCGCACGCCGTGATAGGCGCCGTACACCAAATCGACGTTGCGGAATTTCCGCGCCTCCAGCACCACGCCGGCCATGGATTGGTTGATCACCGCGGTCGGGCCGCCGCCCTGCGCCACCAGTACCTTGCCGTGAAGCATGACACCTCCTCAGAGATTCTGCCGGGAACGCCCCCTGCCACGGCGAGGATAGGACATATCCCGCCACCGCGACAGGGGCATGCGGGACTTGTAACCACCATGGGGAAGGCGCCATTTTGAGACGTGACGTCCGCAATAAGGAGCATCCCCCTTGTCCATGGAGATCGAGTCGCCCTGCATATCCTTGTGCCGCATGGATGCCGAAACCGGCACCTGCGAAGGCTGCGGCCGCACGTTGGACGAGATTCGCGCCTGGAAGCTGGCCGACGACGACGGCAAGCTGGCCATCCTGGCCGCCATGGCCCGGCGCCGCGCCCTGGCGGCCGGCTGATGGCGCATGACCTCGGCCGCGCCCAGGCGGTGCTGGACTTCTGGTTCGCCCCGGGCATGGAGAAGCGCTGGTTCGCCGCCGACGCCGCACTGGACCGCGAATTGGCGGAGCGTTTCGGCCAGGACCTGGCCCAGGCCGCCAGCGGCGCGCTGGACCATTGGGTGGAGTCCGCCGACGGCGCCCTGGCCCTGGTGATCCTGCTGGACCAGGTGCCGCGCAACGTGTTCCGCGGCAAGGCCCAGGCCTTCGCCTTCGACAGCCATGCCCTGGCCATCGCCGAGGCGGCGCTGCTGCGCGGCCACGACCGCGCCCTGCCGCCCATCCGCCGCTGTTTCCTCTATTTGCCGTTCGAGCATTCGGAATCCCTGCCCGACCAACGTTATTGCGTCCGCCTGTTCGAGCAGGCCGGCGACGACCCCGAGGGCCTGGATTATGCCCGCAGGCATCTGGCGGTGATCGAGCGTTTCGGCCGCTTCCCCCACCGCAACGAGGCGCTGGAGCGCGAGACCACGCCGGAAGAGGAAGAGTTCCTGAAAGGCCCGGATTCGCGCTTCTAGCGCCAGTGGCGCTTAGGCTGCCCGCGTGCTATGGTCCCGCGGCCAGACCCGCCGCATGACAGGCAAGCCCTTGAGCAAGAACAAGATTTCCCTGGACTACTCGACCGCCGTGCTGGTGCGCCGCCTGCTGAGGGAGGGTATTCGCCCCTATTGGCGGATGATCGCGCTGGCGGCCCTGTGCATGGCCCTGTCGGCCGCCTCCACCGCCATGTACGCGTGGTTGATGGACCCGATCATCAACAAGATCTTCGTGGCCCGCAAGGCGGAGTACCTGTGGCCGCTGGCCGGCATCATCATCGCCACCTTCGCCGTCAAGGGCATCGGCGATTACGGCGAGTCGGTGCTGCTGTCGCGGGTCGGGCTCAAGGTCATCGCCGACATGCAGAACCGGCTGTTCTCGCGGCTGATGGCGCTGGACGTGGCGTTCTTCCACGCCAACCAGACCGGCAAGCTGATGAGCCGGCTGACCAACGACGTCAGCGCCATGCGCTTCGCCGTGTCCAACGCGCTGACCGGCGCGGGCAAAGACGCCTCCAGCGTGGCCTTCCTGATCGGCCTGATGTTTTATCAGGACTGGCTGCTGTCCACGCTGACCTTCTTCGTCTTCCCGCTGGCCATCCTGCCCATCCGCAAGCTGGGCCGCCGCATGCGCAAGGTCACCGCCAACACCCAGGAGCAGACGGGCCTGCTGTCCACCTACCTGAACCAGGCCATCCAGGGCATTCGGGTGGTCAAGGCCTACGGCATGGAGGAATACGAGAAGCGCAAGGTCGGCTCGCTGGTGGACGCCCTGCACGAACTGACCTTCAAGGCGGCGCGCGTGCGCTCGGCCTCGTCGCCCATCATGGAAATGCTGGGCGGCATCGCCATCACCGTGGTCATCGTCTATGGCGGCAGCCAGGTGATCGCCCAGGCCGACACCAATCCCGACCGCGCCGGCGCCTTCTTCTCGTTCATTACCGCGCTCATGCTGGCCTACAAGCCCATGAAGGCGCTGGCCTCGCTGAACACCAACCTGCAGGAAGGCCTGGCCGCCGCCGCCCGCTGCTTCGAGGTGATCGATTCCCACGCCAACATCATCGAACGCCCCGGCGCCGGCGACCTGGTGGTGCGCGAGGGCAACGTGCATTTCAGCGGCGTATTCTTCACCTATGACGGCGCCAAGGCGGCGCTGGACGGCGTCGACCTGGACGTGCCCGGCGGCCGGACGGTGGCCCTGGTGGGGCCGTCGGGCGCCGGCAAGACCACCATCCTGAACCTGCTGCCGCGCTTCTTCGACGCCACCGACGGCCATGTGCTGGTGGACGGCCAGGACGTGCGCGACGTCTCGGTGGCCTCGCTGCGCTCCAAGATCGCCCTGGTCAGCCAGGAGATCATGCTGTTCGACGACAGCATCCGCGCCAACATCGCCTATGGCCGTTTCGGCGCCACCGACGAGGAGATCGAGACCGCCGCCCGCATGGCCGCCGCCCACGAATTCATCATGGCCCTGCCCGAGGGCTACGACACCGTGGTGGGCGAGCGCGGCCTGAACCTGTCGGGCGGCCAGCGCCAGCGCCTGGCCATCGCGCGCGCCATGCTGAAGAACGCCCCCATCCTGCTGCTGGACGAGGCCACCAGCGCGCTGGACACCGAATCCGAACGCCAGGTGCAGCACGCCCTGGAACAGCTGATGAAGGGCCGCACCACCATCGTCATCGCCCACCGCCTGTCCACCGTGGTCAATGCCGACCTGATCCACGTGATGGATCGCGGCCGGGTGGTGGAATCGGGCGACCACAACGCGCTGATGGCGCTGGGCGGGCTGTACGCCCGCCTCTACGCCATGCAGTTCGCCGAAGAGAACCAGCCCTCGGGCTGGCCGGCGTAAGGGACGGGACGGCGCCATGGGCCTGGCCAAGCGCATCGGCAAGAACGAGCGCATCCGCGGCGCGCTATGCTGGCTGGTGGCCCAGTATGTCCGGCTGGTGTGGCTGACCGGGCGCTGGCGGGTGGTGGGCGGTGACATCCCCGCCCGCTTCTGGGACCGGGGCGAGCCCTTCATCCTGGCCTTCTGGCACGGCCGCCTGTTGATGATGCCCAAGAGCTGGCGCGGCGGCATGCCCATCCACATGCTGATCAGCCAGCACCGCGACGGCCAGTTGATCGCCCGCACCGTCGGCCATTTCGGCATCCACACCGTGGAAGGCTCCACCACCCGTGGCGGTGCCGGCGCCTTGCGCGCCATGCTGAAGGCGCTGAAGGGCGGCGAATGCATCGGCATCACCCCGGACGGCCCCAAGGGACCGCGCATGCGGGCCAGCGACGGCATCGTGGCGGTGGCCCGGCTGTCGGGCTGCCCGGTGATCCCGGCCACCTATGCCGCCGCCGGAGCCAGGCGGCTGGGGTCGTGGGACCGCTTCCTCATCCCGCTGCCGTTCTCGCGCGGGCTCATCCTGTGGGGCGAGCCCATCACCGTGGCCCGCGACGGCGACGAGGCGGCGGCGCGCCAGGCCATCGAGGACGCCATGAACGCCCAGACCGCCGAGGCCGACCGCCTGATGGGCATGGATCCGGTGCAGCCGGCATGATCCACACCCTCTACCGCACCCTGACCAGCCTGGGCGGACCGCTGATCAGCCTCTACCTCAAGCGGCGCATGGCGCGCGGCAAGGAGGACCCCGCCCGCTTCGGCGAACGCCTGGGCCGGCCTTCCCTGCCCCGGCCCGAGGGCAGGCTGGTGTGGCTGCACGCCGCCAGCGTGGGCGAATCCCTCTCCCTGCTGCCCCTGGTGGAGCGCCTGGCCGCCCGGCCGGGCTGGCGGGTGCTGATGACCACCGGCACCGTCACCTCGGCCAAGCTGATGGCCGAGCGCCTGCCCGAGGGTGCCATTCACCAGTACGTCCCGGTGGACCGCCCGGCCTGGGCGCGCGCCTTCGTCGACCATTGGCGCCCCGATCTGGTGCTATGGGCGGAATCGGATTTCTGGCCCAACCTGCTGGACGCCATCCGTCGCCGCGCCATACCGCTGGTGCTGGTGCAGGGACGGGTGTCGGCCAAGTCCTTCGCCGGCTGGCAGCGGGCGCGCGGTTTCATCGGCCGCCTGCTGTCGGCCTTCACCCTGTGCCTGGGACAGACGCCCGAGGACGCCCAGCGGCTGGCCGCCCTGGGCGCCAAACGGGTGGAATGCCTGGGCAACCTGAAGATGGCGGTGCCTCCCCTGCCGGCCGACGAAGCCGAGCTGGCCAGGCTGCGCCAGGCGGTGGGCGTGCGCCCCCTGTGGCTGGCGGCCAGCACCCATCCCGGCGAGGAAGCCCTGGCGGCGCGCGTGCATCAGGCCTTGGCGGCGCGCGTGCCCGGCCTGCTGACCGTGATCGTGCCGCGCCATCCCCATCGCGGTGCCGAGATTGCCGGCGAATTGGCGGCCATGGGGCTGTCGGCCACCCTGCGCTCGGCCGGAGCCGCGCCCGGCGGCGATATCCACGTGGCCGACACCATGGGCGAGCTGGGGCTGTTCTACCGCCTGGCGCCCATCGTCTTCATGGGCAAGAGCCTGCTGGTGAAAGGCGGCCAGAACCCGTTCGAGCCGGCGCGCCTGGGCGCCGCCGTGCTGTTCGGCCCGCACATGGACAATTTCCCCGAAATGGCCCCGGCCATGGTGGCCGCAGGCGCCGCCGTGCAGGTGGAGGACGAAGCCCATCTGGCCGAGACGGTGGCGCGGCTGCTGGCCGACCCGGTGGAGCTGGATCGCCGCCGCGCCGCCGCCGAAACCTGGGTCGAGGCCGAGGCCGGCGTGCTGGAGGGCGTGCTGGGCGCTCTCGATCCCCTGCTGGCCCAGGCGGAGCAGGCCCATGCGCACGCCTAAGTTCTGGCACACCGATTCCTTGCCCAGCCGGCTGCTGGCGCCGCTCGGCCGCCTCTACGCCTGGGCGGTGGCGCGGCGGCTGGCCGAAGCCGAACCCTTTTCGCCCGGCCCTGCCGGTGATCTGCGTGGGCAACATCGTCACCGGCGGCGCCGGCAAGACCCCGGTCTGCCTGTCGCTAGTGGAGCGGCTGCGGGAGCGCGGCCGCCAGCCCCATGTGCTGACCCGCGGCTATGGCGGCACCGAGGCGGGGCCGCGCGCCGTCGATCCCGTTCGCCACGACGCCGCCCGCGTGGGCGACGAGGCGCTGCTGCTGGCCGCCCACGCCCCCACCTGGGTGGCGCGCTGGCGCCCCGACGGCGCGGTGGCGGCCAAGGAAATGGGCGCAGACATCCTGGTGATGGATGACGGTTTCCAAAACCCCACCATCGCCAAGGACCTGTCGCTGGTGGTGGTGGACGGGGCCTATGGTTTCGGCAATGGACGCGTCATCCCCGCCGGCCCCTGCCGCGAAAGCATCGAAGCGGGGCTGGAGCGCGCCGACGCGGTGGTGGTGATCGGCGAGGACAGGACGGGCATCGCCCGCCAACTGAACGGCACGCCGGTACTGACCGCCCGTCTGGTGCCCGGCCCCGAGGCGGCGGAATTTCGCGGCCGCAAGGTGGTGGCCTTCGCCGGCATCGGCCGCCCGGCCAAGTTCTTCGACACGCTGGCGGCGATCGGCGCCGAGCTGGCCGCCGCCCATTCCTTTCCCGACCACCATCCCTACACCCGCACCGAACTGGCGGAACTGGTGGAAGAGGCGAAGCGCCAGGGCGCCCTGTTGGCCACCACCGCCAAGGACGCGGTGCGGGTGCCGTCGGACCTGCGCCCCGTCCTGTCGGTCTTGACGGTGCGGCTGGAATGGGACAAACCCGAGGCCCTCGACCTTCTGCTCGACCGTGTGGACAGCCGATTTTGAAGCTTCTGCCCAAACCCGCCCGCCAACGCCTGGAAGCCGCCGCCGCCGCCGGCCTGCTGGCCCTGTTCCGGGCCTTACCGGTAGACGCGGCCTCGGGCCTGGGGGGATGCTGGCACGCACCGCCGGGCCGTGGCTCGGCGTCTCCAACGTGGCCCGGCGCAACCTATCCCGCGCCTTCCCGGAAAAGAGCCCGGCCGAGATCGAGGCCATCGTGCGCGAGGTCTGGGACAATTTGGGCCGGGTGGTGGGCGAATTCCCCCACATCCACGAAATTATGCGCGACCGTGTCGAGGTGATGGGCATCGAGTACGCCCATCTGCTGCGCGACGACGGCCGATGCGGCCTGTTCGTCGGCGCCCATTTCGGCAATTGGGAGTTGGCCGGCGCCTTGGCCGCCCGCGAAGGCTTCGACATCACCCTGGTCTACCGCGCGGCCAACAATCCCTGGGTCGAGGAGTTGTACCGCCGGGGCCGCGCCGATGCTGGCGCCGGCCAGATCCAGAAGGGCTCGGAAGGCGCCCGCGAGATCATGGCGGTACTGAAGGCCGGCAGCCACGTTGCCATGCTGGTGGACCAGAAAATGAACGACGGCATCGCGGTGCCGTTCTTCGGCCGCGACGCCATGACCGCCCCGGCGGTGGCGCGCTTCGCCCACAAGTTCAAATGCCCGGTGGTGGCGGCCAAGGTGGAGCGCCTGGCCGGCGCCCATTTCCGCATGACCCTGTATCCGCCCATGGAGTTGGCTTCTACCGGCGACACCCATGCCGACACCCTGGCCACCATGACCGCCGTCAACCGGATGATCGAGGACTGGATCCGCGAGCGTCCCGGCCAGTGGCTGTGGCTGCACAAGCGCTGGCCGGATTAGGGTCAGAACCGAAGAGTGTCATCCCGAGCGTCGGCGAGGGATCCCGTCCTGGCAGGGCATTGCCGGTTCTGACGTGGCGTGTCAGGCGGGCATCCGCGTCATCCATGCTTTGTGGGACGGCTTCGGGCGCAGGCGCTCTCCGCGACGGCTCTAATACGAGCCCCCACCCACAAGAGGGGCTACCCGCCCAAAAGAGGGGGGCGGGGTTCCGCCGAACCCCGCCCCCGTGCCAAAGCCGCATCGCCGCTTTGGAAATGGCCCCGGACTTAGTTGTTCTTGGCGCCCTGCTTGATCCACTTGCGGATGGTGTCGCGGTCGCAGGACGACAGCTTCTTCTTGCCGTGGGGCATCTGCAGGGACTTGTCGGCCTTGCCGTCGATCAGCACCATCAGGTTCGAGGTGACCGGATCGCCGGGGCTGATCATGCTGCCATGCTTGGTGCCCTTCATGAGCCCGGCATAGGAGGTGAGGTCCAGGCCGGACTTCTCGGTGCCCTCGGCGCCGGACTGATGACAGGCGGTGCAGCGGGTGTCCAGGATCGGCTTGACGTCCTCGGAGAAGCTCACCGGCTCCTCCTTCGCCAGGGCGGGCGCGGCCACGGCCACCGCGAAGGCGGCAGCGGCGAGAATACGAAGCGTGCTCATTTCAGCAATTCCCCTGTCATCTAAAGGCTGAAAGAACCTAGGACCATATTCTAACCCTTTTTTCAACCCGCGTCCTGTACCAACGGCATGAAAATGCTCCCCCCTCGCCCCCGGCTTCATGCTTTATTAGCGGCCCTTCCGGATGGCTGGTTGAAAGAGCATGCAGAGCCTGAACACCTACCGCGCCGGCCCCGACGAGCGCGGGCACTTCGGCATTTTCGGCGGCCGCTACGTGGCCGAAACCCTGATGCCGCTGATCCTCGACGTGGAGAAGGCCTACCGGACGGCCAAGGGCGATCCGGCCTTCGACGCCGAGTTCCGCGCCCTGCTGAAGAACTACGTGGGCCGTCCCAATCCGTTGTATTTCGCCCGCCGGCTGACCGAGACCTGGGGCGGCGCCAAGGTGTACCTCAAGCGCGAGGACCTCAACCACACCGGCGCCCACAAGATCAACAACTGCATCGGCCAGATCCTGCTGGCGAGCCGCATGGGCAAGAAGCGCATCATCGCCGAGACCGGCGCCGGCCAGCATGGCGTGGCCACCGCCACCGTGTGCGCGCTGTTCGGCCTGCAATGCGTCATCTACATGGGCTCCACCGACATCGAGCGCCAGGCGCCCAACGTCTACCGCATGAAGCTGCTGGGCGCCGAAGTGCGCCCGGTGACCTCGGGCGCGGCGACGCTGAAGGACGCCATGAACGACGCCCTGCGCGACTGGGTCACCAACGTGGCCGACACCTATTACCTGATCGGCACGGTGGCCGGCCCGCACCCGTTCCCGGCCATGGTGCGCGACTTCCAGTCGGTCATCGGCGACGAAGTGCGCGAGCAGATCCTGGCCCAGGAAGGCCGGCTGCCCGACAGCCTGGTGGCCTGCATCGGCGGCGGCTCCAACGCCATGGGCCTGTTCCACCCGTTCCTGGACGAAGCCGGCGTGCGCCTCATCGGCGTCGAGGCGGCCGGCCACGGCATCCCGTCGGGCCAGCATGCCGCCTCGCTGACCGGCGGCCGCCCCGGCGTGCTGCACGGCAACCGCACCTACCTGCTGCAGGATGAGAACGGCCAGATCACCGAGGCCCATTCCATCTCGGCCGGCCTGGACTATCCCGGCATCGGCCCCGAGCATTCCTGGCTGCACGACGTGGGCCGGGTGGAATACGTCTCGGTCACCGACGACGAGGCCCTGGCCGCGTTTCAGCAGACCACCCGGCTGGAGGGCATCATCCCGGCGTTGGAATCCAGCCACGCCCTCGCCCATGCCGGCAAGATCGCCGGCGCGCTGCCCAAGGACCACCTGATGGTGGTCAACCTGTCGGGCCGCGGCGACAAGGACGTCAACACCGTCGCCCGCGCGCTCGGCGACACCCAGTTGGGGGGATTGTGAGCATGAGCCGGCTGCAGGCCCGTTTCGCCAAGCTGGCCGCCGAGAACCGGGCGGCGCTGGTCACCTATATGATGGCGTTCGACCCCGACCGCGCCACCTCGCAGGCCATCCTGAACGGCCTGCCGGGCGCCGGCGCCGACATCATCGAGTTCGGCATGCCGTTCACCGACCCCATGGCCGACGGCCCCGCCATCCAGTATGCCGCCGAACGCTCGCTGGCGGCCGGCGGCAGCCTGAAGGGCACACTGGAGATGGTGACCGCGTTCCGCCAGGCCGACGCCGACACTCCGGTCGTGCTGATGGGCTATTACAACCCGGTCTATGCCTGGGGTCCCGAGGCCTTCTGCCAGGCGGCCGGCGCCGCCGGGGTGGACGGCCTGATCATCGTCGACCTGCCGCCCGAGGAAGCCGATGAGCTGCTGCCCCATTGCCGGGCCAACGGCATCGACTTCATCTTCCTGACCACGCCCACCAGCGACGACGCCCGTCTGCCCAAGGTGGTGCGCCAGGCCTCGGGCTTCGTCTACTACGTCTCCATTGCCGGCATCACCGGCACCGCCTCGGCCAGCCAGTCGGCCATCGCCGACGCCCTGACCCGCATCCGCGCCCATACCCGGCTTCCGGTCTGCGTCGGCTTCGGCATCAAGACCCCGGCCCAGGCGGCCGAGGTGGCGCGCCTGGCCGACGGCGCCGTGGTCGGTTCGGCCATCGTCGCCGCCGGCGCCGAGGCCAGGGAGAAGGGCAAGGATCCGGTGGCCGCCGTGACCGCTCTGGTCAAGCAACTGGCGGAAGGCGTGCGCGGCGCGCGCAAATAAGGTCAGACACGGATGGATACGGAGGACACGGATGGGAGCCCCCTATTCGCGTTCATCCGTGTTCATCCGCGTCCATCCGTGTCATATATTCGCCCGCCATCCCCATACGGCAGGCGATTTTTAGAAGGCGTCGATCCATGAACTGGCTGACCAACTACGTCCGCCCCAAGCTGCAGGCCCTGGTGCGTCCCAAGGACGTGCCCGACAATCTGTGGCAGAAATGCCCGTCCTGCGGCCACATGATCTTCCACCGCGACTTGGAAAAGGCGCTGAACGTCTGCCAGCACTGCGGCCATCACATGCGGCTGGGCGTCAAGAAGCGCCTGGAGATGCTGTTCGATGACGGCAAGCATACCCGCATCGAGCTGCCCAAGGTCGCCGAGGATCCGCTGAAGTTCAAGGATCAGAAGCGCTATACCGACCGCCTGAAGGACACCCGCGCCAAGACCGGCGAGCAGGACGCCATCGTCGTCGCCCACGGCAAGATGGGCGGCCAAAGCGTGGTCGTCGCCGCCTTCAACTTCGACTTCCAGGGCGGTTCCATGGGCATCGCCGTGGGCGAAGGCATCGTCGCCGCCGCCGAACTGGCGGTGCTGCAGGACGCCCCCCTGATCGTCATTCCCGCCTCGGGCGGCGCCCGCATGCAGGAAGGCATCCTGTCGCTGATGCAGATGGCGCGCACCACCGTGGCGGTGGACAAGGTGAAGGAAAAGCGCCTGCCCTACATCGTGCTGCTGACCGACCCCACCACCGGCGGCGTCTCGGCCAGCTTCGCCATGCTGGGCGACATCGCCATCGCCGAACCGGGCTGCGTCATCGGCTTCGCCGGCGCCCGCGTCATCGAGAGCACCATCCGCGAGAAGCTGCCCGAAGGCTTCCAGAAGGCGGAATACCTGCTGGAGCACGGCATGATCGACATGGTGGTGCCGCGCAAGGACCTGCGCGCCACCCTGGTGCGCACCCTGTCGCTGCTGAAGAACAAGGGCCCGGCAGCCGAGTTGGTGATGCTGCCGGTGGACACCCCGGACATCGACCCCGAGGGCGCCGCCCGGATGTGAGCGGACGCCCGTTCATTATCGTCATCGCCGGGCTTGACCCGGCGATCCATGGATGCCCGGGCCAAGCCCGGGCATGACGATTTTTGGGAAGCGGCAAAGCACCATGATCGACGCCATCCTCGACCGCCTGACCCGGCTGCATCCCAAGGTCATCGACCTGTCGCTGACCCGCGTGCTGGCGCTGCTGGACAAGCTGGGGCGGCCGCAGGACCACCTGCCCCCGGTCATCCACGTGGCCGGCACCAACGGCAAGGGCTCCACCGTCGCCACCCTGCGGGCGCTGGTCGAGGCGGCGGGCCTGCGCGTCCACGTCTACACCTCGCCCCATCTGGTGCGTTTCGCCGAGCGCATCCGCGTGGCCGGCGAGACCATCTCCGACGGCGACCTGCTGACCCTGCTGGAAGAGGTGGAACGGGTCAACGGCGACGCCCCCATCACCTTCTTCGAGGTCACCACCGCCGCCGCCTTCCTGGCCTTCGCCCGCACTCCGGCCGATGTGGTGATCCTGGAAACCGGGCTGGGCGGGCGGCTGGACGCCACCAACGTGGTGGCGCGGCCGGCGGCCACCGTCATCACCCCCATCGCCATGGACCACGAAGCCTTCCTGGGCGATTCCCTGGCCGCCATCGCCGGTGAGAAGGCGGGCATCCTGAAGGCCGGTTGCCCCTGCGTGGTGGCGGAACAGTTGCCCGATGCCCGCGCCGTCATCGCCGCCCGCGCGGACGCCTTGGGCATACCCGTGCTGTGGGAGGGCACCGATTTCCAGGGCCGCAAGGACGCCGACGGCAGCCTGCTGTTCGGCGCGCTGCGCCTGCCCGCCCCCGCCTTGGCCGGCGACTTCCAGTACCGCAACGCCGGGCTTGCCCTGGCAACGGTGGAGCGCCTGGGCATCGACGGCGTGCTGCCCCGGCTGGCGCCGGACGTGCTGGCCCGCGGCCTGCGCGCCATCCAGTGGCCGGCGCGTTTGCAGCGCCTGACCCGGGGCCCGCTGGTGGACATGCTGCCCGCCGGCTGGGAGCTGTGGCTGGACGGCGGCCACAATCCCCATGCCGCCCAGGCCATCGCCGCCCATGCCGAGGGCTGGCGCGACCGTCCGCTGCTGGCGCTGTTCGGCATGCTGGCCAACAAGGACGTGGACGGCTATTTCACCCCGCTGGCCGGCCGCTTCGCCGCCCTGCGGGCCGTCGCCATTCCCGGCGAGCCCAATGCCCTGAGCGCCGAAGACGCCGCCGCCGCCGCCCGCCGCCACGGCTGCGGCAACGCCTACGCGGCGGAAAGCATCGAGGCGGCCCTCCGCGAACTGACCGCCCACCCCGGCCCGGCCCGCGTGCTCATCTGCGGCTCGCTCTACCTGGCTGGAAAGGTGCTGACCGACAACGCCTAGCTGCCCACCCGCACCGGCGGGCAGGCCGCGCCCTTGGGCGGCGCCTTGCCCGGCGCGGAAGAGACGTAGCCGGCAATCCCCACATGGTCCGACAGCGTGCCGCGATAGACATCGGTGGCCAGGCCGCCGGTGTCGCGGGGGTCGTCGGCGAAGCTGACGCCCATGCGCTCGCGGCTCCACAGGAAGTGGTCATAGGACGATGCCGGCCGCCCCTCGGCGTTCAGGCTGGATTTCACCTCGGGCGCGGCGCTCAGGGCGGGGTCGACGGCCCGCAATTGCTCGAAGGCCGCGTCGGTGACGGGCAGGTTCCAGTCGCCCGCCACCATCACCTTCTCGATGGTGGAGCCGTCGGGCAGCGGCCGGGCGGCGTAATGGGCCAGCACCTCGGCCATGGCCGCCACCTCCTGGCGACGCGGGGCGGCACCGCCCTTGCCGAACACCACATGGATGTCCACCAGCCAGTAACGCCCGCCCTCCCGGTCCGCCACCGCCACGGCGAAGGGCGGGCGGCTGAAGGCGCCGGAGGGATCGGGATATTCGGCCGCACCCAGCACCCGCACGGCGCCGCGCCGGGTCAGGATGGCATAATGCTCGCGGTAGCTGCCACGGCCCTTGGCCGTGCTGACGGCGGCCTCGAAACCCTCGGGCGCCAGCCGGACCGCCTCGTCCGGGTCCATCACCTCCTGCAGGGCGACCTCGTCGTAATCCTGAAAGATGCGCCGGAAGCCCTGACGCTTGGCCTCGCGATAGGCGTCTTCGCCATGGCCGAGGCGCAGGCCGTTCTGCGTCAGCATGCAGAAATCGGCCCAGGCCGGCAACGCCGACAGGACCAGCAGCAGGAAGCCGAGAGCGGCTCGGACCACAATTCTCCCTCAGGTAGTACATATTCCGTATCAAAACTACGATAAATTCGCGCACTTCTCCATGGCAGGCGCACGATTTTGTTGTAGGGCTTGTCATCTGGAACTATCCCGGCGGCGTGCCGTTCCCCAAAGCGCAGGAGCGTCTGAGGGAGAAACGACAATGGCGGCCGACATTCGCAATCAGGTGGTGATCATCACCGGAGCTTCATCGGGCATAGGTCGTGCGGCCGCCCAGGCATTCGCGCGGGCGGGCTGCCGTCTGGTCCTGGCCGCCCGCAGTGAACCGGCCCTGGAAGTAGCCGCCCGCGACTGCATCGAGGCGGGCGGCGAAGCCATTCCCGTCCCCTGCGACGTCACCAACGCCGAGGAGGTGCTGAACGTAGCGGAGACGGCCCGCCAGCATTTCGGCCGCATCGACGTCTGGGTCAACGATGCCGGCGTCCACCTGCTGGGGCGCATCGACGAGGTGCCGCTGGAGGATTTCCGCCAGGTCATCGACGTGAACCTGATGGGCACGGTTCACGGCTGCCGCGCCGCCCTGCCGGTGTTCCGGGCGCAGGGATCGGGCGTGCTGATCAACATCGCCTCCATGGCCGGGGCCATGGGTCAGCCCTATGCCGCCGCCTACGCGGCGAGCAAGTGGGCGGTGCGCGGCCTGTCCGAGGCCCTGCGCATGGAGGTCATGGACCAGCCCGGCATCCATGTCTGCACGGTGCTGCCGCCCAGCATCGATACGCCGCTGTTCCAGCACGCCGCCAATTACGCCGGCCAGGCAGTGCAGCCCATCCCGCCGGTCTACAGCCCCGAGGAGGTGGCCGACACCATCGTGGCGCTGGCGCGCAGCCCGGCGCGCGAGGCGTTCATCGGCATGGGGCGGCTATGGGCGGCCGTCCACGCCATCGCTCCCGGCGCCACCGAGCGGATGATGTCACGCGCCGCCAGCCAGAAGCACTTCCAGCGCCGCCGCAGCGGTCCGTCGCGGGGCAACCTGTACATCCCCCAAGCCGACGCCATCCATGGCGGCTGGGGCCATACCGAGAACCATGCGGGACGCAACGCCGCCCTGGTGGCGGCAGGCCTCGCCGTCGCCATTCCCATCGGCCTCTACGCCTGGCGCCGCATGCGGGAGCGGGCGGAATACGTCTAGAGCCGGTTCCGCTCACGCGGAACCGGCTCTAGAGTCTGCCTGCGGCGGCCCCCTTCGGGGGCCGCTCAAACGCCGCGCGGGCTTGTCGCATTTGGCACCCTGACCGCGTCAGAGCGCGAAATGCTCTAGGCAAGAAAAGCCCCTCCCGCGCGACACGCGGGAGGGGCCGGTACCAGCGTGATCAGATGTGCAGGGCGCGGCCCAGCACGGCCAGGCAGGCTTCCTTGACCGCCTCGCCCAGGCCCGGGTGGGAATGGCAGGTGCGGGCCACATCCTCCGAGGCAGCGCCGAACTCGATGGCCATCACCAACTCGGCCAGCAGGTCACCGGCATTGGGGCCGACGATGTGGGCGCCCAGCACCTTGTCGGTGGCGGCGTCGGCCAGCACCTTCACGAAGCCCTCGGTCTCGTTCATCGAACGCGCCCGGCCATTGGCGGTGAAGGGGAACTTGCCGGCCTTGTAGGCGACGCCCTCGGCCTTCAGTTGCTCCTCGGTCTTGCCCACCGAGGCCACTTCCGGCCAAGTGTAGACCACCGCCGGGATGGCGTCGTAGTTCACGTGGCCGTGCTGGCCGGCCAGGATCTCTGCCAGGGCGACGCCCTCTTCCTCGGCCTTGTGGGCCAGCATGGCGCCGCCGACAACATCGCCGATGGCATAGATGCCCGGTACCGAGGTCTGGTAGTGGGCATTCACCGGAATGAAGCCGCGGGGGTCGGTGGCGATGCCCACGTTCTCCAGGCCCAGGCCCTCGGTGTAGGGCTTGCGGCCAATGGCCACCAGCACCACGTCGGCCTTGATCTCCTCGGCCGCACCGCCGGAGGCGGGCTCGACGGTCAGGGTGACGTGGTGGCCCTTTTTCACCGCCTTGGTGACCTTGGTGCCCAGCTTGAACTGGAAGCCCTGCTTGGCCAGGATCTTCTGCATGGACTTGGAGACCTCGCCGTCATTGGTCGGCAGGATCTTGTCCAGGAATTCCACCACCGTCACCTCGGCGCCCAGACGGCGCCACACGGTGCCCAACTCCAGGCCGATGACGCCGCCGCCGATGACCACCATGGACTTGGGCACCTTGGGCAGGGTCAGCGCGCCGGTGGAGGAGACGATGACCTCCTCGTCGATCTCCACACCCGGCAGCGGGGTCACGTCGGAACCGGTGGCGATGATGATGGCCTTGGCGGCCACGTCCTGGGTGGCGCCGTCCTTGTTGGTGACCTTGATCTGGCCGGGGGCGGCGATGGTGCCGGCGCCGATGATGTAGGTCACCTTGTTCTTCTTGAACAGGAACTCGATGCCTTTGGTGTTGTCGGCGACCACCTTCTCCTTGTGGCCCTGCATGACGGCCACGTCCATTTCGACCTTGGCGGCCTTGACGCCGAAGGCGGAGTAGTGGTGAGCGGCGGCCTCGAAGGCGTGCGAGGCGGACAGCAGCGCCTTGGACGGAATGCAGCCCACGTTCAGGCAGGTGCCGCCGAGCGCGCCGCGCTTCTCGATGCAGGCGGTCTTCAGGCCCAGGCCCGGGCGGCGCGGATGGCGGCGACGTAGCCACCGGGGCCACCACCGATGACAACGACGTCGAAGGAATTGTCGGACATTGAGAAGTCCCCTGAATCTTATTTGACCACAGAGACACAGAGGGCACAGAGAAACACAAAGGAGTTTTCCCCTTTCGTCACCCCCGGGCTCGACCCGGCCATCCATGGACCCCCGGGTCGAGCCCGGGGGTGACGACAAAACAAGTGGAACCCGTCTCTGTGTTCTCTGTGCCTCTGTGGTGAATAATTACATTTCCAGCAGGATGCGCTGCGGGTCCTCGATGCACTCCTTGACGCGCACCAGGAACGACACCGCCTCGCGGCCGTCGATGATGCGGTGGTCGTAGGACAGCGCCAGGTACATCATGGGGCGCGCCTCGATCTTGCCGTCAGGCATGACCATGGGGCGCTGCTGCACCTTGTGCATGCCCAGGATGCCGGACTGCGGGGTGTTGAGGATGGGGGTGCTCATCAGCGAGCCGTACACGCCACCGTTGGAGATGGTGAAGGTGCCGCCGGTGAGGTCCTCCATGGACAGCTTGCCGTCGCGGGCCTTCTTGCCCAGGCCGGCGATGGTCTTTTCCACGTCGGCGAAGGACAACTGGTCGGCATTGCGCACCACCGGCACCACCAGGCCCTGGGGAGTGCCCACGGCCACGCCGATGTCGTAGTAGTTCTTGTAGACCAGATCCTCGCCGTCGATCTCGGCGTTGACCGCCGGCCAGTCCTTCAGCGCGGCGATGCAGGCCTTCACGAAGAAGGACATGAAGCCCAGCTTGGTGCCGTGCTTCTTCTCGAACTGGTCCTTGTACTGGTTGCGCAGCGCGAACAGCGCGGTCATGTCCACCTCGTTGAAGGTGGTCAGCATGGCGGCGGTGTTCTGCGCCTCCTTCAGGCGCTCGGCGATGCGCTTGCGCAGACGGGTCATGCGCACGCGCTCCTCCAGCGCCGCCTTGGGGCGCGGACCGGAGGGAGCGGCCGGGGCAACGGCCGGCTTGGCAATGGCTTCCAGCACGTCGCCCTTGGTGACGCGGCCACCCTTGCCCGAACCGGCGATGTTGTCGGTGGAGATGCCGGAGTCGGCGGCCAGCTTGGCGGCCGACGGGAAGGCGGGAGCGGCGGCCGGGGCGGCCGGCGCCGGGGCGGCGGCAACCGGAGCCGGAGCGGCGGCGGCAGCAGCCGGAGCGGCCGCCTTGGCCGGGGCGGGAGCGGCACCGGTGCCGGCGCCGATCACGCCCAGTTCGGCGCCGATCTCGACCGTGGCGCCAGCCTGAACCAGGATTTCCGTCAGCACGCCCGCGGCCGGAGCGGGAACCTCGGCGGTGACCTTGTCGGTTTCCAGTTCCACCAGCGGCTCGTCGGCCTTTACCGCGTCGCCGACATTCTTCAGCCATTTGGCGACGGTGGCTTCGGTGATGGATTCGCCCAGGGTGGGCACCGTGATCTTGGTCGTCATTTTGTGGCGTTCCCTAATTGTAGTCCTAGGCGGTCAGTCGGCTGAGCTTGGAAGCCCGGCGGAACGGCTGCGGCAGATTGACGATGTCGCCCGACAGGGCCATGTCGCAGATCCACGCCTGTTCGGCATTGTGGGTCTTGTACAGGCCGGTGGCCGGCGAAGCGGCGGCGCGGCGGCCGCAATAGATGGCGCGCTTGGCCTTGATGTCCAGTTCCTCGCAGAGGAACTCGATACGGCGGTCGACGAAGGTCCACGGCCCCATGTTGGCCGGCTCTTCCTGCACCCACACCAGTTCGGCCTCGGGGTAGCGGGCCAGCTGGTGCTTGATGGCGTCCTTGGGCCAGGGATAGAGCTGCTCGATGCGGACGATGGCGACGTCGTCGATGCCGCGCTTCTGGCGCTCCTCGAACAGGTCGTAATAGACCTTGCCCGAGCACAGCACGACGCGGCGCACCTTGGCGTCGGCCACCAGACGCTCGGTCTCGGGCAGCACGCGGTAGAAGCGGGTGCCGGTGGCCATGTCCTCCAGCTTGCTGACGCAGAGCTTGTGGCGCAGCAGCGACTTGGGCTCCATGACGATCAGCGGCTTGCGGAAGTTGCGGTGGATCTGCCGGCGCAGCGCATGGAAATAGTTGCCCGGGGTGGTGATGTTGACCACCGACCAGTTGTCTTCCGCCGACATCTGCAGGTAGCGCTCCCAGCGGGCCGAGGAATGCTCGGGCCCCTGGCCCTCATAGCCGTGCGGCAGCAGCATCACCAGACCCGACATGCGCAGCCACTTGGACTCGCCCGAGTTGATGAACTGGTCGATGATGACCTGGGCGCCGTTGGCGAAGTCGCCGAACTGGGCCTCCCACAGGGTCAGGCCGTTGGGGGTGGTCAGCGAGTAGCCGTACTCGAAGCCCAGCACCGCCTCTTCCGACAGCGGCGAGTCGAGGACCTCGAAATAGGCCTGCTTGCCCTCACGGATATGGTTCAGCGGCTCGAAGCGGCTCTCGTTCTCCTGGTCGGTCAGGCGGGCGTGCCGCTGCGAGAAGGTGCCGCGGCCGCAATCCTGGCCGGACAGGCGCACCGGATGGTCCTCGATGAGCAGGGTGCCGAAGGCCAGGGCCTCGGCCGTGGCCCAGTCGATGCCGGCGCCGGTCTCCATCATCTCCTTCTTGGCCTGGAGCTGACGGGCGATCTTGCGGTTCAGGTTGAAGTCGGCGGGCACCTCGCCCAGCTTGTTGCCCACTTCCTTCAGCACGTCGAGGGCGACGCCGGTCTTTTCCTCGCGGAATTCCTCTTCCTCGGCCAGCTGGACGATGCCCTGCCACTTGCCTTCCAGCCAGTCGGCCTTGTTGACCTTGAAGCTCTTGGCCGCTTCGAACTCCTTCTCCAGGTGCTCCTGGAAGCCGGTGACGATACCGTTGGCCTCGTCCTCGGTCAGCGAGCCCTCGGCCACCAGCTGGCGGGCGTAGACGGTCCGCGTGGTCGGGTGGCTGGCGATCTTGCGATACATCAGCGGCTGGGTGAACGCCGGCTCGTCCGATTCGTTATGGCCGTGGCGGCGGTAGCAGATCATGTCGATGACCAAATCGGCGCCGAACTCCTGGCGGAACTCGGTGGCGATGCGGGCCACGTGCACGACCGCTTCCGGGTCGTCGCCGTTGACATGGAACACCGGCGCCTGCACCCCCTTGGCGATATCCGAGGAATACGGACCCGAACGGGAGTATTGCGGGCTGGTGGTGAAACCGATCTGGTTGTTGATGATGACGTGGATGGTGCCGCCGGTGCAGTAGCCCTGCAGTTGCGACAGCAGCATGGTCTCGGGCACCACGCCCTGGCCGGCGAAGGCGGCATCGCCATGCAGCAGGATGCCCATCACCTGCCTGCGCTCGGTGTCGTCCAACTGGGTCTGCTTGGCGCGGACCTTGCCCACCACCACCGGGTCGACCACTTCCAGGTGCGACGGGTTGGCCATCAGCGACAGGTGGACGACGTTGCCGTCGAAGTCACGGTCGGCCGAGGTGCCCAGGTGGTACTTCACGTCGCCCGAGCCCTGCACGTCCGACGGGTTGGCCGGATTGCCCTGGAATTCGGAGAAGATGGCCCGGTAGGGCTTCTTCATGAAATTGGCGAGCACGTTGAGGCGGCCGCGATGGGCCATGCCCAGCACCACGTCGGTGACGCCCAACTGGCCGCCGCGCTTCAGGATCTGCTCCAGCGCCGGAATGACCGATCTCGCCGCCTTCCAGGCCGAAGCGCTTGGTGCCGGTGTACTTGAGCTGCAGGAAGCGCTCGAAGCCCTCGGCCTCGGTCAGGCGCTCCAGGATGGCGCGCTTGCCCTTCTGAGTGAAGTCGGTGTGGTTGCGCACGCTCTCGATGCGCTTCTGGATCCACGCCTTCTGGTCGGGATCCTGGATGTGCATGAACTCGACGCCGATCTTGCCGCAATAGGTGGCGCGCACGGTGGCGACGATCTGGCGCAGGGTCGCCGTCTCCAGGCCCAGCACGTGGTCGATGAAGATGGGACGGTCGAGATCGGAGTCGGTGAAGCCGTAGGTGCGGTAATCCAGTTCGGGATGGGGCTCGCGCTTGGTCAGGCCCAGCGGGTCCAGGTCCGCCTCCAGATGGCCGCGCACGCGATAGGCGCGGATCATCATCAGGGCGCGGATGGAATCGAGCACCGCCTGGCGCTGGGCGGCCGGGTCCACGGCCGGAGCGGCGGCCGGCTTGCCGCCCTTGGCGGCGGCCTCCTTGGCCCTCTTGGCGGCGGCGGCGGCTTCCTCGGGATCAACGGCGCCGACGATCTTGACGTCGCGGCTGGCCCAATCGGTCCCCTTGAAGTCGCGCGCGATGGCCGCGCCGTCGTCCTTCAATTCCTGAAAGAAGCAGAATCCAGGAGGGGTCGATGGAATTGGGGTCTTCGACGTAGCGAGCGTAAAGCTCGGCGATGAACACGGCGTTGCCGCCGGTCAGGAAGGACGTTTCGTCGACTTGCTTCGTCATCGTCGGGGGCTGACACGAGTTTTTCCCGTGTCCCTTTCCTTCTTATGGGACGATGGCGGCGCCGCCGGGCGCCGCCATCAGCGGCGCATAACTCAAGATAGGAAGCGGCCCGATGCTCCGGCGGTTCACCGGGCCGCTTTGATCATCCCTGCTCAGCCCTTGAGCAGCTTCAACATGGTCGACCCCAGCGAGGCCGGCAGATCGGCCACGGCGATGCCGGCCGAACGCATGGCTTCGATCTTGAAGTCGGCGGTGTCGTTGCCGCCCGAGATCACCGCGCCGGCATGGCCCATGCGGCGGCCGGGCGGAGCGGTGCGGCCGGCGATGAAGCCGACGGTCGGCTTCTTCACCTTGGCCGACTTCAGCAGCTCGGCGCCCTGGACCTCGGCGTCGCCGCCGATTTCGCCGATCATGATGATGGCTTCGGTTTCGGGGTCGTCGAGGAACATCTGCAGGCTGTCGACGAAGTTGGTGCCGTTGATGGGGTCACCGCCGATGCCGATGCAGGTGGTCTGGCCCAGGCCGGCGGCGGTGGTCTGAGCGACCGCCTCGTAGGTCAGGGTGCCCGAACGGGACACGATGCCGACCTTGCCGCGCTGGTGGATGTGACCGGGCATGATGCCGATCTTGCACTCGCCAGGGGTGATGACGCCCGGGCAGTTCGGACCGACCAGACGGGTCTTGGAGCCCTGGAGCGCGCGCTTCACCGCCAGCATGTCGGCCACCGGGATGCCCTCGGTGATGCAGACGGCCAGCTCGATCTCGGCGTCGATGGCTTCCAGGATGGCGTCGGCGGCGAACGGCGGCGGCACATAGATCACCGAAGCGTTGCAGCCGGTCTTGGCCTTGGCCTCGGCGACGGTGTTGAACACCGGCAGGTCCAGGTGCTTGGTGCCGCCCTTACCGGGAGTGACGCCGCCCACCATCTTGGTCCCGTAGGCAATGGCCTGTTCGGAGTGGAAGGTGCCCTGGGCGCCGGTGAAGCCCTGGCAGATCACCTTCGTGTTGGAATTGACGAGAACGGCCATTTATGCAGCCTCCTTCACGGCCTTCACCACCTTCTCGGCGGCGTCCGCCAGGTTGTCGGCGGCGATGATGGGCAGGCCCGACTGAGCCATGATCTTCTTGCCCAGCTCGACGTTGGTGCCTTCCAGGCGAACCACGAGCGGAACGTTGAGCGACACTTCGCGGGCGGCGGCGACAACGCCTTCGGCGATGACGTCGCAGCGCATGATGCCGCCGAAGATGTTGACCAGGATGCCTTCCACGTTCGGGTCGGACAGGATCAGCTTGAAGGCGGTGGTGACGCGCTCCTTGGTGGCGCCGCCGCCGACGTCGAGGAAGTTGGCCGGCTCACCGCCATAGAGCTTGATGATGTCCATGGTGGCCATGGCCAGGCCGGCGCCGTTGACCATGCAACCGATGGAGCCGTCCAGCTTGATGTAGTTGAGCGAGTGGCGGGCGGCCTCCAGTTCGGCCGGATCCTCCTCGGACTCGTCGCGCAGCTCTTCGATGTCCTTGTGGCGGAACAGCGCGTTGTCGTCGAAGTTCACCTTGGCGTCCAGCGCGATCAGCTGATCGTCGCCGGTGACCACCAGCGGGTTGATCTCGACAACCGAGCAGTCCAGGTCCATGAACGCCTTGTAGAGCGCGCCGATGAACTTGACGGCGGTGTTGACCTGCTTGCCTTCCAGGCCCAGGCCGAAGGCGACCTGGCGGCCATGGTACTGCTGGAAGCCCTCGACCGGGTCGATGGCGACCTTGATGATCTTCTCGGGATGGCTGTGGGCGACCTCTTCGATCTCCATGCCGCCCTCGGTCGAGGCGACGATGGTGACCTTGGAGGTGGCGCGGTCGATCAGCAGCGACAGATACAGCTCGCGGCGGATGTCGCAACCCTGCTCGATGTAGACGCGCTTCACTTCCTTGCCGGCCGGGCCGGTCTGGACGGTGACCAGCACCTTGCCCAGCATCTGGTCGGCATTGGCGGCCACGTCGTCGATGGACTTGACCACACGGACGCCGCCCTTGCCGGACGCGTCGTCCTTGAACTTGCCCTTGCCGCGGCCGCCGGCATGGATCTGGGACTTGACGACCCACACCGGACCGCCGAGTTCCTTGGCCACCTGGGTGGCCTCGGACGGAGTGTAGGCCACGCCGCCCTTGAGCACGGCGACGCCGTACTTGCTCAAGAGCTGCTTGGCTTGATACTCGTGAATGTTCATTCCTGGATACTCCCCCTAGGAGTTATTTAGCCCATCAGGCCCTTGGCGACCTTGACGAGGCCGCGAACCGCATCCGCGGACTTGTTGAATTCGGCCTGCTCGGCGGCATTCAACTCGATCTCGACCACGCGCTCGACGCCGCCTTCGCCGATCACCACCGGCACGCCCACGAACACGTCGTCCGGCTGGCCGTAGGTGCCGCCCTTGACCAGGGTGGCCACCGGCAGGACGCGCTTCTTGTCCTTCAGGTAGGCCTCGGCCATGGCGATGCCAGAGGCCGCCGGGGCGTAATAGGCCGAGCCGGTCTTCAGCAGGTTGACGATCTCGGCGCCGCCGTCACGGGTGCGCTGCACGATCTTGTCCAGCTTCTCCTGGGTGGTCCACCCCAGCTTCACCAGGTCGGGCAGCGGGATGCCGGCGACGGTGGAGTAGCGCACCAGGGGCACCATGGTGTCACCATGGCCGCCCAGCACGAAGGCGGTCACGTCCTCGACCGAGACGTTGAACTCTTCCGCCAGGAAGTAGCGGAAGCGGGCCGAATCCAGCACGCCGGCCATGCCGACGATCTTGTTGGCGGGCACGCCCGAATAGTGCTGCAGCGCCCACACCATCACGTCCAGCGGGTTGGTGATGCAGATCACGAAAGCGTCGGGGCAGTTGTTCTTGATGCCCTCGCCGACGGCGGCCATGACCTTCAGGTTGATGGCGACCAGGTCGTCACGGGACATGCCGGGCTTGCGCGGCACGCCGGCGGTGACGATCACCACGTCGGCGCCCTTGATGGCGGAGTAGTCATTGGCGCCCGAATAGCGGGCGTTCACGCCCTCGACCGGGGTCGATTCGGCGATGTCCAGACCCTTGCCCTGCGGGATGCCTTCGGCGATGTCGAACAGCACCACATCGCCCAACTCCTTCAGGCCGATGAGATGAGCGAGCGTGCCGCCGATGTTGCCCGAGCCAACGAGAGCGATCTTCTTGCGTGCCATTGAAATTCCCTCAGGTGTGTTCGTTGTTCTGGTCGAACGGGTGGGCTGCGTTCAGGCGCAGCACTGGCCATGGGGGGCTTTGGTAACGCGATTCGCGGTTCAGGGCAAGGGGATTGGCATATCCCAAACGAACATTAGAACTGCCTGATATAAACGATTTTCCCTTGGCTTGCGGGAGTCCGAGCGGCCCCAAAAGGCTAAGCCCTTGGACTCCTTCAAAAAGTCCCTACCCGGGAGAGGTTTTGCCCCACCCTCGCGGGTGGTTCGGACAGGGTAGGCCCCCTAATACGGCGAGGCTGCGCACACCCAAATGGATATGCTCGACCGGCGAAGGCCCTGGGAGCCATCAGGGGTGGGCCACCCGAAGCCATAGGGTAGTGTTCCCCCACCCTTGCCTTTCGGCTGGGCGGGGCGTTCCGCCCAGTTCACGGCGTTTTTAACGCCCCCTTCTGTTCGTCATGCCCGGGCCTGACCCGGGCATCCATGCTGCCGAAGGCGGCTCCGCCACCATGGATCGCCGGGTCAAGCCCGGCGATGACGGAAAGACAAGAGTAACGCCATCAAACCGCAGTCACCCTAATCCAGACCCACCAGCGAGCGGGCGAAGCTTTCGGCCTCGAACGGGCGCAGGTCGGTGGCTTTCTCGCCCACGCCGATGGCATGCACCGGCAATTTGAACTTCTCGGCCAGGGCCACCAGCACGCCGCCGCGCGCGGTGCCGTCCAGCTTGGTCAGCACCAGACCGGTGACACCCACCATCTCGCGGAAGATCTCGACTTGGGAATGGGCGTTCTGGCCCACGGTGGCGTCCAGCACCAGCAGCACGTCGTGGGGCGCGCTCTCGTCCTGCTTCTTGATCACGCGGACGATCTTTTCCAGTTCGGCCATCAGGTCGGACTTGTTCTGCAATCGGCCGGCGGTGTCGATGAACAGCAGGTCGTCGCCGCGCTTGCGCGCCTCGGCCAGGGCGTCGAAGGCCAGGCCGGCGGCATCGGCGCCGGTGTCGCGCGCCACCACCGGGCAGTTGGTGCGCTCGCCCCACACCTTGAGCTGCTCCACCGCCGCGGCGCGGAAGGTGTCGCCGGCGGCCAGGCTGATCGCCCTGCCCTGGTCGCGATAGTGCTTGGCCAGCTTGCCGATGGTGGTGGTCTTGCCGGCGCCGTTGACGCCCACCACCAGCACCACATGGGGCTTGCGGCCGAAATCCGGCGCCAGCGGCACCGCCACCGGCGCCAGGATGTCGGTGATCTCCTCGGCCAGGGTGGTCCTGATCTCGGCCGCATCCACGTCCTGGCCGAAGCGGCTCTTGGCCAGGCGCCTGGTGACGCGGGCGGCGGTGGCGACGCCCAGGTCGGCGGTGATGAGCAGGTCCTCCAGTTCCTCCAGCGCCTCGTCATCCAGCTTGCGCTTGGTGAACAGGTCGCCGATGCCCTGGGTCAGCCGCGAAGAGGACTTGGACAGCCCCGTCTTCAGCCGGGCGAACCAGCCCTGGCGGGTGTCGGCCTCCACCTCCGGCTCCGACTCTGCGGGCTGGGGTTCGACTGGGGACTCCGGTTCTGGCTCGGGAGCGGGAGGCGGCGGCGGAGCGGCCTCCGCCTCGGGCGCGGCCGATTCGGGAGCCGCGGGTTCCGGCGGCGGCGATTCCTCGCCCTTGCGCCCCAGCAACCGTCCGAAAAAGCCCGTCTTGCTCATGCCTCACTCCCCGGCCGCCTTTACAGCGGCTCTGCGTTCAACTTGTTCCCGTCCACCCCGATGACGCGGGCGCGCACGATGGCGCCCACCGCTGTCGGCGCGCCCAGGCGCACCGGCAGGTAATGTTCCGAAAAGCCCTCCGCCTCGGCCTCCACCAGCACAGAGAGCTCGCGGCCGACACGGCCGGCCAGGAAGGCGGCCATGGCGTCCTCGCCCTTGGCGCGCAGGCGGGCGGCGCGCTCCTTGACCACGTCGCCGGGCACGCGCGGCATGCGCGCCGCCGGAGTGCCCGGCCGGGCCGAGAAGGGAAAGACGTGCAGGTGGGTCAGCCCGGCCTCGTCCACCAGATCCAGCGAGCGCTGGAACATGGCTTCGTCCTCGGTAGGGAAGCCGGCGATGATGTCGGCGCCCAAGGCCACGTCGCCGCGCAAGTCCCGCAGCTTTTCCGCCAGGGCGATGACGTCGGCGCGCAGGTGGCGGCGCTTCATGCGCTTGAGGATCATATCGTCGCCCGCCTGCACCGACAGGTGGAAGTGGGGCATCAGCCGGGGTTCCTCGGCCACCAGCCGCAGCAGGTCCTCATCCACCTCCACCGGATCGAGGGAGGACAGGCGCAGGCGCGGCAGCTCGGGCACCTGGGCCAGCAGCCGGCGCGCCATCTGCCCCAGGGTCGGCGTGCCCGGCAGGTCGCCGCCATAGGCGGTGATGTCGACACCGGTGAACACCACCTCGGCGAATCCCTGGGCCACCAGGGCGCGCACCTGGTCGACGATGCGGCCCATGGACACCGAGCGGTTGTTGCCGCGGCCGAACGGGATGATGCAGAAGGTGCAGCGGTGATCGCAGCCGGTCTGCACCTCGACGAAGGCCCGCGCCCGGCCCTCGAAGCCCGACACCAGATGCTCGGCGGTCTCGCGCACCTGCATGATGTCGGTGACGACGATGCGCTCCTCGGGCGGGGCGGTGAAGATGTCGGGCTGCATCTTCTCGGCGTTGCCCAGCACCTGGTCCACCTCGGGCATGGCGGCGAACCTGGCCGGGTCCACCTGGGCGGCGCAGCCAGTCACCACGATGCGGGCGCCGGGATTCTCGCGCCGCAGCTTGCGGATGTTCTGGCGCGCCTGGCGCTCCGCCTCGGACGTCACCGCGCAGGTGTTGACGATGATGGTCTCGATGCCGCTTTCCGCCGCCTTGGCATGCTCGCGCATCACCTCGGACTCGTAGGCGTTCAGGCGGCAGCCGAAGGTCACCACCTGCACTTTCTCGGTGGTCATCCCAGCAGACTCGGATCAAGGGTTCCCTGGAACGCCAGCGCCACCGGGCCGGTCATCAGCACATGGTCGTCGGGCAGCCATTCGATGGACAGCGGGCCGCCGTCCAGCACCACCTCGGCCTTGCGCGGGCTGAGGCCGCGCCGCGCCGCCGCCACCAGGGCGGCGCAGGCGCCGGTGCCGCAGGCCTGGGTGATGCCGGCGCCGCGTTCCCACACCCGCATGCGCAAGCGGCCCGGCCCCAGCACCTGGACGACCTCGATATTGGCGCGCTCGGGGAAGAAGGCGTGGTTCTCCAGCACCGGCCCCAGGGCGGCAAGGTCGATGGCGGCCACGTCGTCCACGAAGAACACCGCATGGGGATTGCCCATGTTGACGCCCACCGGGTCCTTCAGCGGTCCCAGTTCCAGCCCCATATGCAGGGTGTCCACCGCCTCGGCTACCGGGATGTCGCGCCAATCCAGGCGGGCGCGGCCCATGTCCACCGCGATCAGCCGGTCGCCGCGCGCTTCCGCGTCAAGCAGGCCGGCGCGGGTCTCGATCACCACCTTGTCGCGCCCCGATTGCTCCATCAGCCGCCAAGCGACGCAACGGGTGGCGTTGCCGCAGGCGCCCGATTCGGAACCGTCGGGATTGTAGATGGTCATCCAGGCATCGCTGACGCCGTTGCGCGGCTGTTCCACCACGATCAACTGGTCGCAGCCGACGCCGCGATGGCGGTCGGCGATGGCGCGCACGGCCGCCTCCGACAGGGAAAGGCCGGATTGGCGCACGTCGAGGACGACAAAGTCGTTCCCCAATCCGTGCATCTTCAGAAAGTCGTGGGCGCCATGGGTCATCATGTGGGGGTTATATGGGCGGAAAGCGGCGGGAGTCCAGCGCCACGCCAACCGCCATGCCCCGGCGGCGGGGATCAGAACAGCGCGTACTGATTGGCGCCGGGCTTGGCGCGCAGCTTGCCGTTGGGCTTCGGCTCGGGCCGGGAATGACGGGCGATGACGTCGAAGGGAATGGGCTTGAGCGCACGGGCCTCTTCCAGTTCCACGGTCAGGGCATGGTTGGCGTGCAACAGGCGGCGGTTCTCGGCCTCCAGCCGCATGCGCCGGGCCTCGGCCTCGGCCAGCCGGGTGGCGGCCGCCGCGCCCTCCGCCTGGGCCTGCCGCAGGGCCGCCTGCTGGGCGGCGAGGCGCGCGACCTCGGCCCGTTCATGCTCCAACGCCCCGGTCAGTTGCTCCAATTCGGCGCGCATCCGGATGGTATCGGCGGCGGCGCGGGCGGCCTCGTGCAGGCTGGCCGGCTCGGCCGGCAGCGGACCGGCGCCGCCGCGCGCCTGCTTCAGCCGCTCATTCTCGGAACGCAGGTGGCGGATCTCGTTGCGCAGGTCGAAGATGGCGTCTTCCAGCACCTCGCGGTCCACGGCGTCGCCCGCCCCCGCTTCGGCCTCGGCCAGCCGGCGGGCCAGCTCGACGAAATCGGCGCCCTCGGCCTCCAGCAGCCGCTTGGCGGTGGCCAGGGCGTGCAGCGCCTCGGTCTGGTTGTCCGAGGCCGCCAACGCCAGCACCTTGGCAAGCTTGGAAAAGTCCATAACCGACATCTCGTGGGTGGAGCGTTGCTAGACCCCGAGAGTTTGATTCGGCGGAATCGGGAAATCAAACAAATTCGCCGTCCGGGCGAAGTTGGACCTCGGCGGGCCCATGCCGGCGGTTGGCCCATGCCGGCGGTTGGAGCGCCGCCAGCATGGCCCGAATGCTTATTTAATGCTTACTTCTTGACCAGTGGGCACTCGCTCTCCGACAGCGGGCGGAAGGCCTTGTCGCCCGGCACGGTACGGACGAGCTTGAGGTAATCCCACGGCTGCTTGGACTCGGAGGGCTTCTTGACCTCCAGCACATAGAGGTCGTGGACCATGCGGCCGTCCTCGCGCACCTTGCCGTTCTTGGCGAAGAAGTCGTTGACCGGCAGTTCCTTCATCTTCTTCGCCACCGCCTGGGCTTCGTCGGTGCCGGCGGCCTGTACCGCCTTGAGATAATGGCTGACCGCCGAGTAGGTGCCCGCCTGGCCCATGGTGGGCATGGCGTGATGGCGCTCGTAGAAGCGCCTGGACCAGGCGCGGGTCTCGTCGTTCAGGTCCCAGTAGAAGGCCTGGGTCATGATCAGGCCCTGCGCCGCCTCCAGGCCGATGGCGTGGATGTCGGTGATGTGCAGGTAGAGGCCGGCCAGCTTGACGCCCGATTCGGCCAGGCCGAACTCGCGCGCCTGCTTGATGGAGTTCACCGAATCGGCGCCGGCATTGGCCAGGCCCACCATGTGGGCGCCCGAGGCCTGGGCCTGCAGCAGGAAGGACGAGAAATCCGAGGTGCCCTGGGGATGCTTGACCCCGCCCAGCACCTTGCCGCCCGCCTTGGTCACGGCGGCGGCGGTGTCGCGCTCCAGCGCATGGCCGAAGGCGTAGTCGGCGGTGAGGAAGTACCAGGGCCCCTGGTCCGCCAACGGCAGGCCGGTGCCCACCGCCAGGCCGTAGGTGTCATAGGTCCAATGGATGCCCACCGGCGAGCAGAACTTGCCGGTGAAATCGGACGAGCCGCCGGTGGAGGCGATCACCAGACGGTTCTTCTGGCGGCCGATCTCCTGCACGGCCAGCAGCACCGACGAGGTGGGGATGTCGACGATGGTGTCCACCTTGTCCTGGTCGATCCAGCGGTTCACCAGCGCGGCACCCACATCGGGCTTGTTCTGGTGGTCGCCGGCCACCACTTCGATCGGCTTGCCCAGCACCTTGCCGCCAAAATCCTCGACCGCCATCTTGGCGGCGATCACCGAACCGGGGCCGGCCATGTCCACATAGATGCCCGACTGGTCGTTGAGCACGCCGATCTTGACCACGCCGTCGGAGACGGCATCGGCCGCCACCGCCGAACCGGCCAACACCGCCGCGACCGCGCCGGCCGCCAGGAAACCCTTCACACCCATCGCCTACCCCTTCTCGAAATGCATATTGCGTTCGGCTGGGGATCATTTGCCATTTTACATTCTTATCAGTCAATACGTTTTATATAAAACAGCTATATTATGTTATTTATCCCGCAAAGAAACCCCGCCTCGGCGGGCGGGGTTTCCGAAGCTCAACCGTCGGCATTGATGCGGGCGACGATGTCCTTGAGCGCCACTTCCGCCTTGTCGTTGCCCACCTGGCAGGTGCCGGCCTTCTCGTGGCCGCCGCCGCCGTACTCCAGGCACAAGGCGCCGATATTGGTCTTGGACGAGCGGTCCACGATGGAGCGTCCGATGGCGAACACGGTGTTCTGCTTCTTCAGGCCCCACATGACGTGGATGGAGATGTTGCACTGGGGATTCAGCGCATAGATCATGAAGCGGTTGCCGGCAAAGATGGTCTCTTCCTGGCGCAGGTCCAGCACCACCAGATTGCCGTGCACGGTGGAGCAGCGCTTGAGCTGCTCCTTGAACTGTTCCTCGTGGCCGAAATAGAGGTCGGTGCGCTCCCTCACATCAGGCAGGTCGAGGATCTGCTCGATGGTGTGGTTCCGGCAATAGTCGATGAGGTTCATCATCAGATGGTAGTTGGAGATGCGGAACTCGCGGAAACGGCCCAGGCCGGTGCGCGCGTCCATGATGTAGTTCAGCAGGGTCCAGCCGGTGGGCGACAGGATGTCATCGAGGGAATAGTGGGCGGAGTCGGCCTTGTCGACCTCCTCCATCATCTTGTCCCAGGCGGCGGGAAAGCGCACGGCACCACCGTAATAGTCATAGACCACCCGGGCGGCCGAGGGCGCGTTGGGATCGATGACGTGGTTGTCCTTCTTGCCGACGCGGATGGTCTCGGACAAGTGGTGGTCGAAAGCCAGGCTGACGCCGTCCACATAGGGAAGGTTGGTGGTGATGTCGTTGGGGCCGATATCGATCACCCCGTCCTGCATGTCCTTGGGGTGCACGAACTTGATCTCGTCGATGATGTCCAACTGCCTGAGCAGCACGGCGCAGACCAGGCCGTCGAAATCGCTGCGGGTCACCAGACGAAACTTGCCATTTTCCGACATCGCAACCTCCTACCCACCCGAAAGGAAGGGCAGCTTATCCCCTGGCGCCGGCAGTGACAACGGGCGGTGGTGCGCAGGGAGCTTTCCCTGGCTGCCGGGGTGGGATAAACAGAAGGGCACCCTGACCACCGAGCCCCGTTCCATGCGCGCTTCCCGTCCCCTGCTGCTGATGCTGGCCGCCCTGACCGCAGGCTGCGCCGACCCCGAGCCGTTCGTGGATACGGGCCAAAACCTGTACCAGGCGGTCATCGCCAAGCCCAAGGACCCGGTGCTGGTCAACGGCTCTCTCCCCATCTGCTACAGCGACGAGACGCCGTGGGACGAGGTGGTCGCGCTGGTCACCGAACGCTGCGCCGCCCATGGCCTGCAGGTGTGGCCGCAGAGCAGCGTGCAGCGCTGGCAATGCCGCGCCACCTCTCCCCATCGGGCCGTCTTCCAGTGCTACGACCCCGAGATGCTCACCGCCAAGGGCCAGTACGTGAACCCGTTCAATCGCGGGGCGGTAGAAGCGTGGGAGCGCGAAACCGGCAAGACCGCCAAGCCGCACAACTTCATGACCGGACCGGTGCCGGTCGCGCCGGCGGACGAACCCCTGCCGCAGCGCCCGTCGGCCCGCGACGTGCCCGCCACCACCCCGGCCCCGCAAGCGCCCCCGCCAGCACAGCTGACCCCGGAAGGCATGGCCAGCCGCCCCGCCATGCCGAGCCCGCCTTACCGCATCGAGGGCCCGCCGCCGCCGCCACCGGTGCCAGTGCCCGAAAACGGCGGCTTCACCCTGCCGCAGGGCAGCTGGGGCGACCACTTCCAGGAATGACGAAAGGCCCGCCGGTCCCCCGGCGGGCCTTTCCGCTTGTGCGGGTCGGGTCAGAGGACCACCAGACGCACATCCACGTTGTTGCGGGTGGCATTGGAGTACGGGCACACCTGATGCGCCTCGGCCACCAGCTTTTCGGCAGCTTCCCGCTCCAGACCGGGCAGAGCGATCTCCAGTTCCACCTGCAGGCCGAAGCCGCCTTCCGAACGCGGACCGATCCCGACGAAGGCGGTGATCCGGGTGTCCGCCGGCACCTTCACGCCGGTCTTGGCACCGACGAACTTCATGGCACCGATGAAGCAGGCGGAGTAGCCGGCGGCGAAAAGCTGTTCCGGGTTGTTCCCATGGCCACCGGCACCGCCCAGTTCCTTGGGCGTGGACAACTCGATTTCCAGGCTGCCGTCCTCGATGACGGCGCGGCCGTCACGGCCGCCATAGGCGGTGGCGCTGGTGGTGTAGAGCACATTGACCGACATGGCTGATCCCTTCCTGCTGGAGGCCCCGCGGGCCCCTTGTCCGCATTTATATATCGTCAAATTTAATAGTGCACAATATATTTCTTATGGCGCGCGGTCGAATAGCCCGCTACCTAATCATCTGGGATAAACGGACCGGACCGATCATGAGCCAGTGCACCGATGACGATCTGCTGCTGAGCAACCAACTCTGCTTCGCCGTCTATTCCACCGCCCACGCCTTCAACCGTCTGTACAAGCCGCTGCTGGAAGCGCTGGGGCTGACCTATCCGCAATATCTGGTCATGCTGATCCTGTGGGAACGGGATGGCCGCTCGGTCAAGGAGATCGGCCAGCAAATGCGTCTGGACACCGGCACGCTGACCCCCTTGCTCAAACGCCTCGAAGCGATGGGGCTGGTGCGGCGCAGCCGCGACGCCGGGGACGAGCGGGTGGTCCGCGTCACCTTGAGCGAACAGGGCCGAACCCTGCGCGAAACCGCACGCGCAGTGCCGCAGCAGGCGGCCTGCGCCGTCGGGCTGGCGGCGGGGGAACTGGCGGCGTTGCGCGACCGGATGTTCCGCCTGCGCGACGCCCTGGATTCCCGCGCTGCCGCAAGACTGAAGAACTGCATCCACACGGGAGCGTGGGTTGAAACGACCCGGTGCAGGTGGCCGTGGAGAGGAAAATTGGGGCACCCACCCCTAGGCATTAACCCCGCGGTCCCCTTGACTGGCCCGCCGAGGTAAGCACGCCGCTTCCGGGATAACCCACGGCCGGCGCGCAACTCGCGCACAGGTTCTGTCGTTGCCCCTTGTGAAGGTTCCACCTCGCGGAAGGCGATAGACAGATGGCGACCAACCAGAACGACATCATCGGGGCCACCGCCGCCCAGCAGGCCACCGGCGCCCAGATCGTCGGCGGCAACGGCGACGATCTTCTGCTGGCCGACGGAGCCCAGGTCTGGACCGGCACCCTAACCCCCATCAACGGTTCGGGCGTCGCCGGTACGGCCACCGCCACCCTGAACGGCACGCAACTGCAGGTCCAGGTCCAGGCATCCGGCCTCGAAGCCGGCCAGACCCATCCCGCCCACATCCACGGCCTTACCGCGCAAGGCGGTGCGCCCATCGACTCGCACCTTGCCACCACACTTCAGGACACCGATCTGGATGGCTTCGTCGAGTTGAACGAGGCGCGCGTCACCCAAGGACCGCCGCTGGTCGATCTTACCGAAGCCAATGGCCAGTTTCCCACCGCCGCCGCCGACGGCACGCTCAACTTCACCTCCACCATCGACCTGAGCACGCTGCCGCCGCAGCAATTGGCCCAGTTGTTCCCGCTGGACCTGGAGAATCGTGGAACTGCACGGCCTGTCGGTGACCGCCCAGGACGGCACGGCGACCGGCGGCGAGGTTGACGGCACCGCCGGCTACAAGGCGATGCTGCCGGTAGCCGGAGTCGAATTGACCGATGTCAGCAACTCTCCCCTCACCCCAGCGGTCCTGCGCGGCGACAACGGCGCCGACATGCTGCTGGGCTCCAGGGGCGACGATTTGCTGCTGGGCGGCCAGGGCAACGATATCCTTGCTGGGCAGGCCGGCAACGATCAGTTGGTGGGCGGCTCGGGCCGCGACACCTTCGTCGTCGGCCGGGGCGCCGACCTGATCGTCGATTTCCAGCCCGACATGGACAAGCTGACGCTGGACAACGGCACGTCCCCGAGCGCGGTCCAGGTCAGTTCCGCCGAGGGCGGCCTTCTGCTCACGGCGGGTGATTCCACGGTCACCCTGATGGGGGTGGAAACCGCGCCGGCCAACGTGACCGACTGGTTCGCCGCGTGAGATCCCTGCGGGAAGGCCAGCCGCCCCTGTCCGGCTGGCCCCTGCCGGCAGGGGCGCCCGGGAATCCCAAGCAGGCCCCATAAATCGCGCATAAACAGAGCTTTGCGCCTTTCCGTCTCGATGCTTAACGGCGGGAGGCAGGACAATGGCACCGTGAGCCGGGAAAGGTGCCCGCACCCCCGGCGAAGGCGGAGGATGCCATGTCCCATGAAGACATGCTTGGCCTGTTGCTTGGCCTCGGCGCGCTGGCGGCGATGATCGGTTACCTGGCCGATGTGTATTTCCAACCGCAGCGCTTCTGGTGGCTGGAATTGCCGCGAGCCGGCGGATCTCTCGCCAAGATCCCACCGCCGGGACGCGTCCGCGAGGGCCCTCATCATCCCGCGATGGCCGCCGATGCCGGCGGAGCAGGCATCCGCAACGAGACCTGACGGCCGCCGGCCCTGGCGTCAACAACCAAGACAACAGGGGGATGCAACGCTGTGGGCAACCCTGCCATCGTGCTCCGAGCCCTTGCCTTCGCCGGCTTGGGGACATTGCTCTTCGCCCTGCCGGCGGGCGCGTTCGCGACGCCCCGCCTTCCCTGCCAATCGGCCGGACCGCCTCCCCGCATTCCTGACGTGGCCGGCCCAGGCCGCCCGGCCAAGCTGGTCACCGCCTCCTGGTACGGCCCACGCCACCAGGGCCGCCCGACGGCCAGCGGCGAGATCTTTGATGCCGGCGCCCTGACCGCGACCCATCCCTCCCTGCCTTTCGGCACCCGATTGGTGGTGACCAACCCGCGCATCGGCAGCACGGTAAGGGTATGCATCAACGACCGTGGGCCGTTCGTGCGAGGGCGCACCCTGGATCTGTCGGAAGCCGCCGCCCGGCTGATCGGCACTCACGATGCCGGCACGGCCACGGTGGCGATTGTCGTGTCACGTTGAAGGGGGCGCCGGATTTCTGGCGCTCAGCCCGGCCGGGGCGGGCCCGGCAGCATCACCGAGAAGCGCGAGCCCTTGCCCAGCACGGAAGCCACACTGACCTCGTGCCCCAGCAACTGGCAGGCGCGGCGCACGATGGCGAGTCCGAGGCCCAGGCCCATGGTGCTGTCGCGCGACGGATTGCCCACCTGGTGGAATTCGTCGAAGATGGCTTCCTGCTGGTCGATGGGAATGCCGATGCCGGTATCCACCACGTCCAGGCGGACGCCGCCGCCGCGACGGCGGCAGCCCAGGAGAATCCGGCCGCCGCTGGGCGTGTAGCGGATGGCGTTCTCCAGCAGGTTGCGCACCACCCGCTCCAGTACGGCCGGATCGCTGCGCACCGCCTCGCGGCAGGGCACCAAGCGCAGCTGGATGCCGCTCTCGGCCGCCCGCAGGCGATATTCCTCGGCCAACGGCGCCAACAGCTCGTCCATGGCGATGCCGCGGATGACGGGAGTGATGGCGTCGGCGTCCAGACGCGACACGTCCAGCAGGCCGCTCAACAGGCGCTCCAGCGCCCGCAGTGAACGCTCCACGTGGAGCAGCATGCGGCTGGCCGGGTGGTCCACCGGGAAAGTGGCCTGCAGGGCCGAATGGAACAGGAAGAGCGACTGCACCGGCTGGCGCAGGTCATGGTTGGCGGCGGCAAAGAACTTGGCCTTGGAGGCCAGCGCTTCCTCGGCCGCCTTGCGGGCCAGCGACAGGTCGCGCTCACGCGAGGCGATCAGCGTGGCGGCGCAGGACAGCGAATCCACCACCGCGTCCAGTTCGCGGATGCCGGTGGCCGACGGCTGCACCGGCTGGCCCATGCCCAGTTTCCCCGCCATCTCGCCCACTTCGCCCAGGCGGCGCGCCAGTTGACGGGCAAGCTGGAGGGTGAGGCCGGCGGCGGCCGCCAGGATCAGCACGCCCCCACCCCCCAGCAGGGCGAGGAAGCGGTTGCGCTGAGCGTCCAGGCGCTCGCGCGGGACGGCGATCGCCAGGAACCACTGCGACATGTCCAGGCGCCGGAACGTGCCGATAACCGGCGTGCCGTCGCGGATCACGTTCTCATAGGTGCCCGAGCGGCCCTCGGACACCGCCCGCAGCAGGCCGGCGCCCGCCTTGGTACCCACCGAGGCCTCCGAATCGCGGGTGCGCGCGATGGTGACGCCGTCGCGGTCGAATACCGCCGCGATCCAATGCTCGTTCAAGCCTTGGGACCGCAACACCTGAAGAATGCGCTCGGGTTCGACCACCATGCGCAGCACGTAGATGACGGTCCCGTCGTTCAGGACCGGGACATCCACGGTGAAGATGGGCCGCCCCTCGATGGCGCCGATGAACAGGTTGGACACCCGCATGCGGCCGCTGCCCACCACCTCGAGCACACCCGGAATGTCGCCCGACAGGGAAGGGCCGCGCCCAGCTTGCGCCGGGTATTGAAGAGGATGGCCCCGTCGGGGGACAGCAGCGAAATGGAACCGCCGATGGCCGACTGGCCGATGAAGGCGCGGGCCTCCTCGTAGGCGGCAGTCAGATTGCCGAAACGCAGGTCCTCGTCCACCGCCAGCGCCGCCAACTCGCGCGAAGCGCCATAGAGGACCTGCTCAACCGCCGCGGAAACGGCGGACGCGCGCTGGACCAGTTCCTCCAGCTCGCGCTGGCGGCGGTCCTCGGCCATCTGCATGACGATGAAGGCGGCGAACAGGATGACCGGCAGCGACGCAGCCAACGCCAGCAAAAGCAGACGAAAGCCGATCGACGTCGTGCGCGCACCCAAGCCCTTCACCGCTCACCCGCTCCGTTGCCCGAGTACCCGTCATACCACAGGGTGTGGCAAGTACTTAGGCCTTTGCCGTGGTTCCCGCCTGATATGGGGCGTCGACGACGGCGACTGGAGCACAGCGGGTGTCAGCGTGGCCCGCACAGGCGCGAGCGGCGGCTTTCCTGCTCGATCTCGTCGGCGCATTCACGGCAATAGCGGGCGCGCGGATTGGCTTTCAGGCGGTCGGTTTCGATGACGCAGCCGCAATCCTGGCAGACACCCGAGGACGACGGGCCGTCCATACGGTTGAGCACGGCCTTTAGCGCGCCAGCGTTAAACGCTTCGATCCGCTCGGCAGCGCAATCAATGTCGTCCATGGGGTTCCCCTCCCTACACAACATCTAGTGCCGGCGGATCATGCGCGCCCACAACCGCCATGTAAAATGAAAAGTCTGTGATGTGCGCGGGGGCGCCATCCTTTCGCGCGCTTCCCCTGGACCCCGCCAAAATGGGAAAAGGGATCGCCCAAAAGGAGGTTACCCATGCGTCTGCAATTGGCCACCTGGCCCCAGGTGGAAGCCTATCTGGAGCGTTCCCGCGCCATCATCCTGCCCATCGGCTCCACCGAGCAGCACGGCCCCACCGGCCTGATCGGCACCGACGCCCTGTGCGCCGAAGCGGTGGCGCTGCGCGTCGGCGAGGCCCTGGAGGTGATGGTGGCACCCACCATCGCCGTGGGCATGGCCCAGCACCACATGGAATTTCCCGGCAGCATGACGCTGAAGCCGTCCACCTTGATGGCGGTGGTGCGCGACTGCCTGGCCTCGCTGGTGCGCCATGGCTTCGAGCGGGTGCTGATGATCAACGGTCATGGCGGCAACGTCGCCACCGTGCAGGCCGCCTTCGCCGAGACCCAGACCGAGTTGGACCGCCTGAGCCCGCGCCCGCCCCTGCGCACCCGCCTGCTGAACTGGTGGGAATTGCCGGCGGTGGAGCGGCTGTCGGTGCGGCTTTACGGCGACGCGGTGGGCAGCCACGCCACCCCGCCCGAAGTGGCGCTGACCTGGGCCCTGCATCCCGAAACCGCCGATCCGCGCCCGCTGGAACCCCGCATCGCCCCGTACGGCGCCTTCTTCAGCGCCGCCGATTTCCGCAGCCGCTTCCCCGACGGCCGCATCGGCTCGGACCCCTCGCTGGCCACCCCGGCCCATGGCGAGCAATTGCTGAAGGTGGCGGCCGAGGAGATCGCCGGCATGGCGGGGACTTTCTTCACCGCCGACTAGGCCTGCCCGAGGTCATCCGAAAAGGTGGGGCGCGGTATTGCCGCGCCCCGTTCGCTTGCTAGAGCGGCTCTCGTTTTGACGGAGGCTTTCTCTTTTATTCGTCTATTCGTCATGCCCGGGCTTGAACCCGGGCATCCATGGATCGCCGGGCCGAGCCCGGCGATGACGAAAAAAGTGAGCTCATCAAATCGAAAGGCGCTCTACAGCACGGTCAGCATGCTCGCCACCAGGGGGTGGCGGACGATGTCGGTCTCGGCCAGGTGCACCACCGCCACCTCGGGCAGGGTCTCCAGGCGGGCGGCGATATCGGCCAAGCCGGACAGGCCGGGCAGCAGGTCGGTCTGGTCGGGGTCGCCGGTCAGGACCATGGTGGAATGCCAGCCCAGGCGAGTCAGCAGCATCTTGATCTGGCCGTAGGTGCAGTTCTGCGCCTCGTCGATCACCACGAAGGCATTGTTGAGCGTGCGCCCGCGCATGTAGGCGATGGGCGCGATCTCGATGGTGCCGTCGGCCAGGCAGCTGCGCAGCCGCTTGCCGCCCAGCCGGTCGGACAGGGCGTCGTAAAGCGGACGCAGATAGGGCGCCAGCTTCTCCTGCATGTCGCCGGGAAGGAAGCCCAGGGATTCACCGGCCTCCACCGCCGGGCGCGACAGGATGATGCGCGACACCTTGCCCTCGTCGAAGGCCTCGACCGCCGCCGAGATGGCCAGATAGGTCTTGCCGGTGCCGGCCGGGCCCAGGGCCAGGCTGAGGTTGTGCTCGCGAATGGCCTCCATCAGGCGGCGCTGGCCGTCGCTTTGCGGCCGCACCTTGCGCACATAGCTTTGGTCGCGCGGTGTATCCTCGCCCAGCGGATGCCATTCGGCCTCGGCCGGATAAAGGGTGACCACGGACTCGGACTTACCAGTTCGCGCGACACGCTTGGCCATGCTGATCTCCCCAAGGGTCAGGAAACAAAAAAGGCCTTCCCAGGGGGAAGGCCGTCGCAATGGTCTGGCGAAACAGGATGCCGCAACCCGACGATGCGGGCGCCCGACGTGCGGGCGGATGAACCAGGAAATCGGGCGCACCTGCAAGGGACAAGTCTTTCACCGTCCGTATAGTCGCCAACCAGTAAAGACGCTACCAGATATGGAGTCGGCGTGTCACCAACAATCAGCCATCGGCAGTTTATTTAACCAAACCACAACATCACGGTTTTGATTAAATTTTATGCATCTGCCACCAATGGCATCATCAGTTTTGCTTGATGTCCATCCTTTCGAGATTACCGCGCGCGGTGTCGGCGGCGCTGCTTTCCGGCGCCAGGTCGATGGCCTTCAGCCAGTCCTCGCGGGCGCCGGCATCCTCCCCCTTCATGCGGCGCAGGATGCCGCGCTCCAGCAGGGCGTCGGGGAATTCGGGGTCCAGCTTGAGGGCGGCGTTGATGTCGTCCTCGGCACCGGCCAGGTTATCCAGATAGCGGAACGCCGAGCCCCGCAGGGTCAGGGCCTCGATGCGGTTGGGCTGGACGCGCAGCACCTGGGACAGCACGTCCACCGCCTCGCCATAATGGGCGATCTGGGCCAGCAGCACCGCATGGTCCAGCAGGATGTCGGGATTGCCCGGCGACAGGATCAGGGCGCTGCGCTGGGCGGCGTCGGCGCGCTGGATGTTGCCCAGCATCTGCCAAGCCTGGGCCGCCTGGGCCAGCATCTCGGCGCGCACCACGTCGGCCCGCACGCTTTCGTTGGCCAGGGTTTCCAGCCGGGTGGCGGCCTCGCCGTACTTGCCCAGGCCGATCAGCGCCACCGCGGCGCAATGGCGCGCCGCCTCGCCGCCGCCCAGGGACTGCCAGGCCAGGGCCTCTTCCCAGCCCTGCTCGGGCTTCTGCTTCGCCAGGGTCAGGCAGACACGATATTCCTCGGGACCGCCGATGATCTCGGCGGCGGCGGGCAGGCTGACGCCCAGGGCAAGGGCGGCGGAAAGAAGAATGCGGCGCATGGAAGCCTTTGAAGCGGAAGTTTGCGGCATTAATTTGACGGGAACGTTCCACAAGGCAAGCGAGGAAAGATGAACGGCCGTTTCTTCCTGTTCGGACTGGGCTTTTCCGGCCGCGTCATCGCCCGCGCCGTGCAGGCCGCCGGCTGGCAAGTGGCCGGCACTACCCGCTCGGGAGAGGCGGCCGAGCTGCCGGGCATCGAGGTCTTTCCCTTCGACCGCGAGCACCCGCTGCCCGCCCATGCGCTCGACGGCGTCACCGCCGTGCTGTCCTCGGTGCCGCCCGACGGCAAGGGCGACCCGGTGCTCGACCTCTGCGGGCCGGCACTGCGGGCGCTGCCGCTCGCCTGGGCCGGCTATCTGTCCACCACCGGGGTCTATGGCGACCGCGACGGCGGCTGGGTGGACGAGGACTCGGACCTCCGTCCCACCCTGGAGCGCTCGCGCCGCCGCGCCGAGGCCGAGGGGCAATGGCAGGCCGGCGGCCTGCCGGTCCACGTCTTCCGCCTGGCCGGCATCTACGGGCCGGGGCGGTCGGCCATCGACACCGTGCGCGCCGGCCAGGCCCGCCGTATCGTCAAGCCCGGCCAAGTGTTCAGCCGCATCCACGTGGACGACATCGCCGCCACCGTGCTGGCCTCGCTGGCCCGGCCGCGGCCGGGCGCCGCCTACAACGTCTGCGACGACGACGCGGCGCCGCCCCAGGACGTCATCGCCCATGCCTGCGCCCTGCTAGGGATGGCGCCACCGCCGGAAATCCCGTGGGAGCAGGCCGAGGCGACGCTGTCGCCCATGGCGCTGTCCTTCTATGCCGACAACAAGCGGGTGGCCAACGGGCGCATCAAGCGCGAACTGGGCGTGACGCTGAAATACCCCACCTACCGCGAGGGGTTGAGGGCAATCCTCGCCGGGGGTTGAGCCCGCCCGCCCTCACACCCCGGGCCCTCACCCCCCTGGGATCGCTGCGCTCGATGAAGCGGCGCATGGCCAGCGGCATGCGGTGCTTGATGCCGTTCAGGCCACGCGAGAAGGGCGGCAGGACGCGGCGCACCCACTTCACCCCGCGGCGGGCGAACTTGGAGCCGCGGGCGGTGAAGTACAGGCCCATGGCGAACAGCACGAAACCGATGGGCAGCGGCGACGGCACCGAGGCGATGCCGGCCACCATGCAGGTGCAGCCCAAGCCCACCAGGGCGGTGCGCCTGGCGGCGACCAGCGTGCGGCGGCGCAGCCGGCGGCGCGCGCGGGCCTCCCACTGGCTGTGACGCCATTGGCTGCGGAGGTGGTCCCGGCGGTCGCTCATGAAGGCCCTGGCTGCTCGAAAGGGTGCACACTCTGAGGGGATGGGAAGGCGCTGGCAAGCATCATCATGTCTTGTGCTTGCGACGGTGGACGATGCGGTGCACCCAGCGCTCGGCCCTATGGCGCGCTTGGTCGAACACCCGGGCGGCATGGGGAAATCGACGGCGCGCCCAGGCCAGCAGGCGCTCGGCCCATTCCTGTTCGGTGGCCAGGATGCTGAGGCCGATGGCCAGGAACAGCACGCCTTGCAGAATCGGCAGGAACAGCCCCAGCACCCCCAGCACCAGGAAGCTCCAGCCAACGATGATCTTGGTGATGCGGACCGCACGCGGGCTCATGGCCCCACCTCGACGCTCACGTCCCGGCTCTGCGGCGGCTGGCCCGGCCGCGCCAGCGTCACCCGGCCGCGATAGGTGCCGGGCGCCCAGCCGCCGGGCGGACGCTTCTTGCCCGTGCCGCTCACCCGCCAGGCCTGGTCGCCATCCACCTTGTGGCTGTTGTCCACCAATTCCCGCCCGTCGGGCGCGGTCAGCTGAATCCGCAAGGTGTCGCCCCGCGCGGCGCCGAACATGCTCCCCCACACCACCAGGGCCGGGGCATCGGCGGGCAGGCGCCGGGCGGCGGCGGCATCCTGCTTGATATCTTTGCCCGGCACATGATCGGCGACGCCGGCGGCGTACAGGCTGCCGCTCTCGTACGGCTGCGGCTGCGCCCACAGCGGATGGGCGGGGCGGCCGCACCCCTCGCTCAACGGCGCGCCGGTATAGGGGTCCACCGGCACGCCCTTGCGGGCGCCGGGGGCGAAACGGAGCACGCCCATATGGGCATGGGGAAAGTCGGTCATGCCCGACAGCCCGACCAAGCCCAGGGGCTGGCCGGTTTCCACCATCTGGCCCTTCTGCACCCGGATGGAACCCTTGCGCATGTGGCAGTAATCGGTGACCCAGCCGTCGCCATGGGCGATGGACACCCGGTTGCCGCATTCACGGGTGCGCGCCAGCACTTCCTGTTTACGCCCGGCCAGCCACAGGCCGTCCTCCTCGCCATCGCGCACGGCGATCACCTTGCCGGCGGCGGCGGCCCGCACCGGCACGCCGCGGCGCATGGCCTCGATGTCGCGCAGGGCGAAATCGGTGCCGTCATGCAGGTTGTAGGAGCGCGGCCGGCAGGTGAAGTCGCGCGCCGCCTGGCTGGGATCGGTGTCGGGGTAATTCATCACCCAGCAATCCTCACCCAACCGGCATTCCAGCGGCAGGGAAAGGCGGGGAGCCTCGGCCCAAGCAGGGCCGGCGACCAGCAGCAGGGCCAAGGTGACATGGATTCGCATGCCCCAAACATAGCGCATATTGGGGGAAATGCCCTCTCCCGTGAGCGGGAGAGGGCCGTGCCCATGCGGGGGCTGGATCAGGCCCTGCCGCGCGCCCAGCGGGCAGCCGCCTCGGCGACACGGGCGCCCAGCTTCTCGGCGGTCTTGCGGTCCGAGACCGGCGGCGCCACCTCGGCCCCCTGGTCGGCATTGGCCTGGGCCATGACGCCCAGGAAGCTGCCCAGGCGGTTGAGATCCTCGACGCTGCCGTTGGAGCTGTTGTTGCCCGGCAGCAGGCCGCCGCCCACCCAGACCATGCCGTGCTGGGCAGCGAAAACGGCGAGCTGGATCAGGGTGTTCAGCTTGTCGCCGCTCTGGCTGGCCGACACGGTGAAGCCGGCCGCCAGCTTGTCCTGCCAGCCACGGCCGTACCAGGTCTTGGACGACCATTCCATGAACTCGTGGAACTTGGCCGAAGCCGAACCCATGTAGGTGGGCGAGCCAAAGATCAGCGCGTCGGCGCCATCCAGAATGGCGGCCTTGGCCTCGGCCTCCTCCACCGGGATCAGGTGGACCTGGGTGCCGGATACGGCGGCGGCACCGGCGGCGACGGATTGGGCCAGGGCGGCGGTGTGGCCGTAGCCCGAGTGGTAGACGATGGCGATGGAAGTCATGGTATTCTCCAAGTAATCGTTTCTGTTACCGTTACATTAGAAGGCAAAAAAATACGCGGCTATGGCCCCGTCTCGGCGTGGATCTGGGCGACCACCTCGGACAACAGGGTGGTCGCCAGCACCGCATCGTGGGCCGCATCGGCGCGTTCGAACACCCGCATCAGCACCGGCTGGATGGAGCGCCCTACCGGACAGGCGGGATTGGGCGGCTGATGATGCAGCGGCGGCGGCTCTTCTTCCTCCACCGCCCGGCTGATCTCCAGCAGGGTGATGGCTCCCGGATGGCGGGCCAGCACCGAACCGCCGGCACTGCCGCGGATGGAGCGGACCAGACCGGCCTTGGCCAGGGACGACAGGATGCGGCGGATGACCACCGGATTGGTGTTGACGCTGTCGGCGATCCATTCCGACGTGGCCGGCCTGTCGCCCTGCAGGGCGAGCACAGTGGTCACATGAACGGCGACGGCGAAGCGGCAATTCCTTGACATGGCGGGAACGTAACAAACACGATTACATATGTCAAGCGGAACGGCGGCGCCACGCCACGCTCAAATTGTTGGCCGGCATGGGCACGGTTTCCAGGGGATCGAAGCCGGCCGCCTGGGCCAGTTGCTCCACCGCCTCCAGGTCGCGCACGCCCCAGTTTGGATTGCGGGCGCGCAGATCGGCGTCGAAGGCCTGGTTGGACGGCGCGGTATGGCGGCCGCCCACCCGGAACGGCCCATACACCGCCAGGACCCCGCCCGGCGCCAGCACGACGGCCGCGCCTTCCACCAGTGCCCGCGTGCTCTCCCAGGGCGAGATGTGGATCATGTTGGCGGCGAACACCGCATCGGCGGCCACCAGCGGCCAGGGCTGACGGCGGACGTCGAGTTCCAGCGGCGGCAGCAGGTTGTCCAGCCCCGCCTCGTCCCGCCAGGCGGCGATGGAGGCCAGGGCGGCGGGGTCGCGGTCGCTGGGCTGCCAGCGCAGGCTCCGGCAGGGCGGCGGCGAAGAAGGCGGCGTGCTCGCCGCTGCCGGAGGCGATTTCGAGGGCCAGCCCCCGGGCGGGCAACCAGCGGCGCAACACTGCCAGGATGGGTTCGCGGTTGCGTTGGGTGGCGGGCGCGGTTTGCTTCATCGCCCCAATATGGCCCCGGCAAAACCGCCCCGCCACCCCTTCTGCGCGGCCCAGCGGGCATGAGGAAAGCGTTAACGTGTCGGCCTACTCCTTGCTGGATACGACGGAAGGCCACGACGTTGAGCAAACGGAAATACCTCCTCGCCGCCCTCACCGCTTTCGCCCTGGTTCTGGCGGCGGCGGTCAGCACGCCCCTCACCCTCGGTCTGGGGGCCGCCACCTCGGCGCCCCCGCCGGCGGAAACCTCCTATTCCGACCTGCGTGCTTTGCTGAGCGGCGGCAAGGCCAAGGCGCTGGATTTCTACGGCCAGGGGCTGGCCGTCGCCACCGACGCGGCGGGCAACCTGCACCGCGCCCAGGTGCCGCCGCTGGTGGCGGCCCGGCTGGCCGAGGATGCCGCCGCCGCCGGGGTCGAGGTCAGCTTCCGGCCGGAGCACGAGGCGCCCAGCGCCGCCGACGTCAATGGCGCCATCGTGCTGGCCGTGGCCGGCAACCTGGCCATCTTCACCGCGCTGGGCTTCGCCCTGTGGCATTTCGGCGTGCGCGGCGCCAGCCTGCCCAGCCTGTTCGGGCGCGGCAACCGGGCCACCCTGGTGGACGGCTCGCGTATCGGCGTGCGCTTCCGCGACGTGGCCGGCTGCGACCATGAGAAGATGGAGTTGATGGAAGTGGTGGAGTTCCTGAAGGACCCGCGCCGCTTCGCCAGGCTGGGCGCCCGTGTTCCCACCGGTGTGCTGATGAGCGGCCCGCCCGGCACCGGCAAGACCCTGCTGGCCCGCGCCGTGGCCGGCGAGGCGGGAGTGCCGTTCTTCTCCATCTCGGGCTCGGACTTCGTCGAGATGTTCGTGGGCGTCGGCGCCGGCCGGGTGCGCAAGATGTTCGCCCAGGCAAAGAAGAAGGCGCCCTGCATCCTGTTCATCGACGAGATCGACGCGGTGGGCCGCCAGCGCTCGGGCGGCAACGCGCGGGCCGCCCACGAGGAACGCGAGCAGACGCTGAACCAGCTGCTGGTGGAAATGGACGGCTTCAAGCCCAATTCCGGCGTGGTGGTGATCGCCGCCACCAACCGTCCCGACATCCTGGACGACGCGCTGATGCGCCCCGGCCGCTTCTCGCGCCACGTGGTGCTGCAGACCCCCGACCTGCCCGGGCGCGCCCGCATCCTGGCGGTGCACGCCGCCAAGGTCGCGCTGGAGCCGGCCACCGACCTGACCGTGGTCGCCCGCGGCTGTCCCGGCTTCTCCGGCGCCCAGCTGATGCATCTGGTCAACGAGGCCGCCATCGTCGCCGCCCGCGCCGGCCGCGAAGCGGTCACCATGGCCGATTTCGAGGCCGCCAAGGACCGCATCCTGATGGGCACCGAGCGGCCCAACCTGATGGGCGAGGAAGACCGCCGGCTGACCGCCTACCACGAGGCCGGCCATGCCGTCGTCGCCCTGCACAGCCCGGCCTCGGACCCCATCCACAAGGCCACCATCGTGCCGCGCGGCCAGGCGCTCGGCATGGTGGTGCGGCTGCCGGAGAAGGACAGCCCGGCGCTGCGGCGCTCGAAGCTGAAGGCCGATCTGGCGGTGGCCATGGGCGGCCGCGCCGCCGAGGAACTGATCTTCGGCGCCGACGAGATCTCCACCGGCGCCGCCGGCGACATCCAGATGGCCAGCCGCATCGCCCGCAAGATGGTGACGGAATGGGGCATGAGCGAGCGCCTGGGCCTGGTGGCCTTCGGCGGCGCCCATGGCGACCCCTATACCCCCGAAGGCATGCGCGCCGACGACACCAGCCGCGAGATCGACGCCGAGATCCGCGCCCTGGTCACCGAGGCCCGCAACCAGGCCCTGACCATCCTGAAGACCCATTCCGCCGAGCTGGAAGCGGTGGCCCAGGCCTTGCTGGAGCGGGAATCCCTGTCGGGCTCCGAGATCGATGAGATCTCGCGCGACGCCCGGCTGGACGATTGGGACCAGGCGGCGTTCCGGGGGGTCTAGGAGGTGATGGCCGACAGGCTGCAAAAATATCGACCAACCGTCCCTGTGTGGCCGCCCCCGTGAAAGCGGGGGTCCATGTCGAATCGGGACGGGGTGTACGACACGCCATGCCGTGCCGGCGGATGCCTGGATTCCTGTTTTCGCGGGCGCGACGCCTCAGCCGGCACGGGTGGCCGGCCCCAGTTGGCGATGGACCAGGAAGATCAAGCTCTCGCGCGGCCCGTTCCCCAGGGGAACGGGCCGCACGCCGTGGAACGCCCGCTCGTTGCGGGCAAAGGCGAACAGGCTGTTGCCCTGATGCGGCGCCTCCCACACCGGCTCGAAATCGGCGAAGGGCAGGCGGGCCATGCCGTCGGCATCCCGCAGGTGCTCGAGGCCGGGCCTGGGGCGGTAGATGGTGGTTCCAGGCTGACCCGCCGTCCCCACAGGCGAGAAGTACAGCAGCGCGGTCACCGCCTTGATGGCCAGATCGGTGTGCACCTCCAACTGGTAGCCGGGGTGATCGGTGACGAAGTGCCAGCGGCACGGCAGGCATTGATGCGTCAGCTCTCGCCGCGTTTGGTCCGGCAAGGGCGGTGGCGCCCCCCCTTCGCCAACGCCCACGCCGGGGATATGGTCAAGGAAGCGTTCCACCAGGGCACGGCCGAAGCGCTGCGAGAACTCGAAGTCATAAACCTGTTCCAGCCGCCGCCGCTTGGTCTCGGGCAAGCGGAACCAGCGGGAATCGCCGATATCCAGACGGCGGCGCAGGTCCTCGCCGGTACCGCCGGGCGGCGGCGGAGTCATGCCCTCGCGCGGATAGGCATCGTAAAGCCACTGGAACAGTGCGTCCGGCATCAGACGCGGGCAATGGAGATGGGCGAACGGCTCCGGGCGCAACGGCGCGGCGGCCACGGCGTCCAGCAGGTGGCGCTGAATGGACCTCACCAGCCCGGCCTCGTCCTTCATCCGCCCCTCCAGTTGTATTCTGCCCATATCTCTCCATTAACGGGAAACGCCAGGCAACAAAAAACCCCCGCCGGCCGGCGGGGGTTTTCGTCCTTGCGGACCTTACAGGCTGGCCTCGACCCACTCGTACAGCTTGCTCTTGGGCAGGGCGCCGATCTTGGTGGCCGCCACCTGGCCGCCCTTGAACACCATCAGGGTGGGGATGCCGCGCACGCCGTACTTGCCGGGGGTGCCGGGATTTTCGTCGATGTTCAGCTTGACCACGGTGATCTTGCCGGCGAGGTCCTTGGACAGTTCCTCCAGGGCGGGAGCGATCTGACGGCAGGGGCCGCACCATTCGGCCCAGAAATCGACCAGCACCGGGCCCGAGGCCTTCAGCACCTCGGCTTCGAACGTCGCATCGGTCACATTGTTCATCGCCAGTATCCTTGCTCCATGGTCGGGACGGGAGGGCGGACGGGCGTCGGCGCTCCCCAAATTTGCGAAACACTCTAGAAAGGCCCGGCCGGGGCGTCAAGGCGAGCCGCCGCAGACCTGCGTCGCCGGGGGCGCGCCCAAGGAATATGGGAGGCGCCGTGAAGATTGCGAGGGAAACCGCCGCCAAGAAAAAACCCCCGGAGGCTTCCCTTCGGGGGCTTTTCTTCGGCGCTTGCGCGTCGAAGCGGATCAGCCGTTGACGGCTTCCTTGAGGCCCTTGCCGGCCGAGAACTTCGGCTGCTTGGAGGCCGGGATCTTGATCTTTTCGCCGGTGCGGGGGTTACGGCCCTCGGAGGCGGCGCGGCTGGCCACCGAGAAGGAGCCGAAACCGACCAGACGAACCTCGTCACCGCCCTTCAGCGCAGTGGTGATCGCCTCGAACACACCCTCGACGGCCTTTTCGGCGTCGGCCTTGGTCAGGCCGGAGAGCTCGGCAACGCGAGAAACCAGGTCAGCCTTGTTCATCGGTGTTCATTCCCCTGAAAGTGTGAAATCCATTCGGACCCATCCGTCCTCCCCAATTGCCAGAGCCCCATGCGGCCGTCAATGGCAGAAATGCAGGGGTCTCAGCGAAATCCTGTTTCCACCAGCAGCCGATGGAACTCGCGCAGGTGCTTTTCCGCCTTGCCGGGCTCGGGCACGCTGGCCAGAAACTTCTCCTCGAACTGCGGCTGGCGCAGGTGGTCGATCACCCGGGCACGAGCCAAATTCAAGGACTTACCCTCGATCAGCACCCCCGAGCCGCAGAACTTGATCAGGCGGATGGCACGCAGGGCCAGGGGGTCGTCGGGCTTGTCGATCTTCTCGATCACGCCTTCGTCCACCAGATAGGCGGCCAGTGTGTCATCGACCGCACCGGCCAACTCCCTGCGTCCTCCCTCCTCAAGGAATTCGGCCGCCAGCAGCGAGCGGTTGACGGCGGCCAGCGCCGCCATGCGCTCGGGCGGCGGCAGCCGCACCGGCACCCAGGCGTCGATACCCTTGGCCCCGCGAACGCGCCCGGCCAGCATGTCCACCAGGGCGCGCCCCATGCCCTGGCCCAGCGGCGACTGCGCCAGGGCCAGCAGGAACTGGACGCGCAGCACGGTGTCGGCCAGGGCCGACAGGGTCATCTCCACCGCGTGCCCCGCCCCCACCGAACCCAGGTGGGAATGGATGCGCGAGATGCGGTGCACCAACGCCTCGGCCGCCGCCGGCCCGCCCACCACGCCGCGATGGCTGACCAGACGGTGCATGACCTTCTGATAGACCTCGTATTCCTGCTTGGGCTCGTGGCGCGACAACGGGTTCTGTCCGCCCAGTTCGCGCACCACGCGGCCCAGAAGCACTTGGCGGGCTTGCTCCAGCTTGCCGGACGAGAGCAGGACGTTCAGCCCGGCGAAGGTCTCGGGCGCGAACTTGGCGGCGGTGCCCTTGCCCTCGGCCAGATCGGCCAGGGAACACAGGGCCGCGCCCAGATTGGCCTGATAGCCCAGCAGGTCCTGGATCAACTGAGCGGAATTGAGGATGTCGGCGACGACGCCGTCCATCAGCGCCAAGGCGGGGGCCGCCGCCTCTTCCGCCGCCCAGCCCAGCAGGATATCGAGCTTGCCCAGCCAGGAGCGCACCTCCAGCAGCCGCAGCGCCATGAAGGACAGGCACAGATAGGGGTGCTCGTCGCCGCCCTTCTCGACGCCCTTCAGCACGTCGGCGAAGGTCTTGGGCACCGCCGGCTTGGTGGCCATGAACTTGCGGGCCCGGGCGATGCCCTCGTCCCACATCTTGTTGAGGAAGTCCCGCCGGGCCTTGCCCTCTTCGCCGGTGGCGGTGGCCTGCAGGGTGGAGATGCGGTCGATGGACGAGAACAGCAGGGTGCCCTTGTCGCCGAAACGCTTCATCTCGGCGGCGCTGTGCAGCAGTTCCGTGGGGCTGACCACCACCTCGTCCAGGTATTTGCGCAGCAGGCGACCCAGGGTCAGGCGGGCCTCCAGTTGGTAGAAGTCGCCCAGGCTGCGGCAGACCGGCGCCTCCTTCACCGGCGACAGCGAGATGTCGGGGGCGCTCGACTTGACCGCCGCCGTCTTCTCCTGGATCACCGTTTCCTTGTGCAGGCCGTCGACGCCGCGGCGGTCGCGCACCACCCGCACCGCCGAGTGGTTGCCCTTCTGCAGCAGGTTGTCGGCGAAGGCCTTGGCCTTGGCCTCGTCCGAGGCGAACTCGGCCACCACCCAGTGGGAATCGGTCAGAACCTGGATTTCGAACGAGACGTTGGGGGAGCTCATGCCGACACCTCCGGCTTGAGCTGGGCCCGGCGCCGCGCCGCCTCGGCCACGCCCGAGGGCCCCAGGCGGGCGGTCAGCTGGGCCAATCCCCGGCGGGCCGAATCCGCCACCGCCTTCTCACCCGATTCGGCGGCCAGCGACAGCCAGGCATGGGCTTCGGCCTCATCCTTGGCGGTGCCCTGGCCGGTGGCGCACAGAATGCCGAGATTGTGGCAGGCCAAGCCGTGGCCCTGGCCGGCGGCGGCGCGGAACAGGCGCACCGCCTCGGCCTCGTCGTGGGGCACGCCGTCGCCGGCCAGATGGCGCAGGCCGAGGTCGTACTGCGCCCGGGCGTCGCCGCCGGCCGCCGCCTTGCGGCACCAGTCGAGCGCCGCCTGCTCGTCCTTGCGCACGCCCTTGCCCAGGTGGTGCAGGACCGACAGGTGGTATTGCGCGCGCGGCTCGCCCGCCCGCGCCGCCTCGCGGAACCAATGGACGGCGGCGACAAGGTCCTTGGGCACGCCCAGGCCGGCCGACAGCATCAGGGCGAAGTTGAACTGGGCGGCGGGAAGCCCCTGCTCGGCCGCCCGCTGGCAGAAATGGGCGGCTTCGGCCAAGTCGGTCTCGGCACCGCGCCCCTGGCGCAGCATGTTGGCCAGGTTGAACTGGGCCTCGGCCTCGCCCTGGTCGGCGGCACGGCGGTACAGCTCCACCGCCTTGGCCTCGTCCTGGCCGACGCCCGACCCGCTTTCATAGAGGGCGCCCAGGGCGAACAGGGCACCGGCATCGCCGCCGGCGGCGGCCTTGCGGAACCATTGCGCCGCCACTGCCGGATCGGCGGCGCAGCCGCGCCCGGCGCGGATCATGTTGCCCAGATTGAACTGCGCCCCGGCGTCGCCCGCCTGCGCGGCGGCCAGATACCAGCGCAGCGCCTCGGCGTCGCTCTGGCGCACGCCCAGGCCCAGGTCGTACATCACCGCCAGCGAGTACTGGCCGTGGGCATCACCCGCCCTGGCGGCGGCCCCGTACCACTTCACCGCCTCGGCAGAATCCTCCGCCACGCCGTCGCCCAGGCGGTAGGCGTTGCCCAGCGCCACCTGGGCGGCGGCATCGCCGCCTGCCGCCTGGCTGCGCAGGGTCTCCAGGTCGGCGGCGGGCACGTCCTCGTACAACGGGTCGGGATCGGGCTCGGGCGCGTTCAGCGGCATGTCCACGCCGCCGTCGCCTTCCGGCGCCTCGGCCGGTTTCAGGCTGTCGAGCAGTTCCTCCAGGCTTTGCTGACGCTTGGGCTGGGCCTGATCCTCGGCCGGAGGGGTGATGTCCACCCCCTGGGCGGCCAGCTGCTGCAGCGCCTTGCCCGCTTGGGCATACCCCTGGGCAGCGGCCCGATTGAGCCATTTGACCGCTTCCCTGAGGTCGCGCGGCACCTTCAAGCCAAGGCGATAGCTTTCACCCAGGTTGAACTGCGCCTTGGCGTCTCCCGCCTCGGCCGACTGCCGGTACAGGGCCACCACTTCCGGTTCCCGCGCCATGCTTCCATCCACCCCAACCCAAATTCCGTAACCAGGATGCCACAGGCGGGGCCGGCCGTCATCGGGGCAGGATCAGGGTGAAGCGGCAGCCTTTGCCCAGGGCCGACTGCAACTCGACCCGGCCATCCAGCAGACCGGCCAGCCGGCGCACGATGGCCAGCCCCAGGCCAAGGCCCTGGTTACGGTCGCGCGCCGCGTTGGCCACCTGATGGAATTCCTCGAACACCGCCTCCTGATGTTCGGGGGCGATGCCGATACCGGTATCGGCGACCATGATGCGCACCTCGCCGCCATCGTGCCGGCAACCCAGCAACACGCGCCCCATGGGGGTGTAGCGCAACGCGTTCTCGATGAGGTTGCGCAGCACGCGCTCCAGCAGGGCGGTGTCCGTGTACAGGTGCAGGCTGGTGCGCACCGAGCGGAATTGCAGCCCCTTCTCGGCGGCGCGGATGCGGTACTCGGCCGCCAGGCGGTCGAAAATCTGCCCCAGGTCCACGTCCTCCATGGTCGGCACGACGACGCCGGCATCCAGCTTGGACATGTCCAGCAGGCTGTTGAGCAGCAGCCGCAGGCCGTCGAGCGCGCTTTCCATCTGCACCGTCACCTGCTCCATGGGGGTGCCGGCGAGACGTATCTTCATCACCTCGATGAGCAGCAGCAGGGATTGCACCGGCTGGCGCAGATCATGGCTGGCGGCGGCCAGGAACTTGGAGCGGGCCTCGGAGGCGCGCTCTGCCTCCGCCTTGGCCTCCAGCGCCTCGTCGCGCGCCGCCTTCAGCTGGGCCTCGGCCCCCTTCACCGCCGAGATGTCGATGGTGACGCCGAACGCCCCCAGCAGTGTGTCGTCGGGTTCATAGGACAGCATGCCGATGCTGGCGAGCCACCGGTACCCGCCATGGCCGTCATCCACGCGGAACTCCACCCGGTATTCGCGGCTGCGGACGCGCAGCACCCGGTCCATCTCGGCGGTGACCGTCATCTGGTCCTCGGCGGGCAGCGAGGCCAGCCAGTCGGCCAGGGTCGGCGCCGGCTCGCCGCTGCCGTACAGGGCGGCCACGTCGCCGGTCCAGTCGAGGCCGTCGGTGGCGGCATCCCAATGCCAGGTGACCGCATGGGCGGCACGCAGGGCCACGGCCAGCTTGTCGGCATTCTCGCGCATCTGGGCTTCCAGCCGTTCCTTGCGGCGCAGGATGACCGTCGCCAGCACCGCACCCAGGCTGATCAGCACCACGAAGGCGATGCCGCGGGTGAAATTGGTGCGCCAGGTCGCCAGGGAGTCGCGGTCGGCCAGGGCCACCAGGGCGTAGAGCGGATAACGGCTGAGCTTGCGGAACGCCACCACGCGCGAAATGCCGTCCACCGGCGACGGGCGGCGGTAGTTTCCCTCGCCCTGCCCGGCGGCAAAGGCCTGATCCACCGGCGAGGCCGGGATCCGCTGGTCGATGGTGGCTTCCGCCTCGGGATAGCGCACCACCAGCCGATGCTCCATGTCGCGCAGCGACACGGCGGCGGACTTGGGCAGCAGCAGGCTTTGGTAGAAGGGGGTGAAGAACTCGCTCATGCCCACATTGGCCACCACCATGCCGGCGAAGCGACCGTCCACCCGCAGGGAGCGGGCGACCTGGATGCCCCATTTGTTGGAGACCCGGCCGCGGATCAGGCGCGACACCACCGGTTCGGGCGCATGCGCCCGCTTGAGGGCCAGGAAATAGTCCCGGTCGCCCAGGGAATTGCCGGGCACGGCCCCCAGGGAGTTGACCACCACCCGCCCTTCGGCGTCGGTGACGGTCATGGAGACGATGCCATGTCCGTCCCGCTGGAGATCGGCCATGCCGGCCTCGACGGCGCGGCGGCGGTTCTCGGACAGCGCGAGGCCCGAACGCAGGCTCGGCTGGGGCCAGCAGGCTGGCCGCCTGCCGCAGCACCAGATCGGCACGGTCGAACGAGCCGCTGGCCTGTTCTTCCACCAGGCGGACGTAAGAGGTAGCGAGCTGCACCGCCTGGCGTTCCGCCTCCTGGCGCGCACTCCAAAGATCCATCAGGACGTAGGCGTCGAAGCTGAGGATGAAGGCCCACAGCAGCACGAGGTGACGATAGGGACCGGGCCCCTGGGACATGACGACTTCCAAAGATGACGAAGGCGCGAAGCATGCGCATTCCGCACAGCCCTTCGTTGTCTTTATCCGCCATCAGCCCCCAGGGCTGTCAAGCCTAGCCCCGTCGTCCCGTCACCGGCGACGGCAGTTCGATATTGACCTCCAGCACCGACAAGTGCTGCTCGCGGTCCAGTTTGACCTGCACCCGGTCGTCATCAACCGCGACGTATTTGCGGATGACTTCGACGATCTCGCGCTGGAGCTGGGGCAGGAAATCGGCGCCGGACAGGCCGGCGCGCTCGTGGGCCAGCAGGATCTGCAGCCGCTCGCGGGCGGCGTCGGCCGACTTCTTGGGCTGCCGGCTGAACAGGGAGAGGATGCTCACGCGCTCCTCCGCAGCAGGCGGTCGAACAGGCCGCGCTTGGGCTGGCGCGGCACGGTGACAGGGATGTCCTCGCCCAGCAGGCGGGCCACCGCCTCGTGATAGGCGCGGCCAGCCATGGACTTGTCGTCCAGGATCACCGGCGTGCCCACGTTGGAAGCCTGCAGCACCGACGGGCATTCCGGGATGATGCCGAGCAGCGGCACCGCCAGGATTTCCTGCACGTCCTCGACCTTCAGCATCTCGCCCTTCTCCACCCGCTCGCCGTCGTAACGGGTCAGCAGCAGGTTCTGCGGCACGCTCTCGCCCTGCTCGGCCTTGCGCGACTTGCTGGTCAGCAGGCCGATCATGCGGTCGGCGTCGCGCACCGACGACACCTCGGGGTTGGACACCACGATGGCCTCGTCGGCGAAGTACATGGCCAGGAAAGCGCCGCGCTCGATGCCCGCCGGGCTGTCGCAGATGATGAAGTCGAAATCGGCGCGCAGCTCGTCGATCACCCGCTCGACGCCGTCCTGGGTCAGGGCGTCCTTGTCGCGGGTCTGCGAGGTGGGCAGCACGAACAGCTTGTCCAGCCGCTTGTCCTTGATCAGGGCCTGGTGCAGCTTGGCGTCGCCGTTGATGACGTTGATGAAGTCGTACACCACCCGGCGCTCGCAGCCCATGATCAGGTCCAGATTGCGCAGGCCGACGTCGAAATCGATGACGGCGGTCTTGAAGCCCTTGAGCGCCAAGCCGGCCGACAGCGCGGCGGAGGTGGTGGTCTTGCCGACGCCACCCTTGCCCGAGGTGACCACGATGACTTTTGCCAACGGCTTTCCCCTTCTTTCCAGATGAATCCTACAGCGGCGCCTGGACCAGCCGGTCGCCGTCCAGGTGGATTTGCGCCGGCTTCTTGACCAGGGCCGGCTCCAGTTGCTCGCTGACCATGTAGATGCCGGCCACCGACACCAGTTCGGCCTCCAGCGCGCGGCAGAAGATGCGGGCCGACTTGTCGCCGCTCATGCCCGCCAGGGCGCGGCCGCGCAGCGGTCCGTAGACATGGATGTGGCCGTCGGCCAGAAGTTCGGCGCCGTGGCTGACCGGGCCCAGCACGATCAGGTCGCCCTTGTGGGCATAGACCTGCCGGCCCGAGCGCACCGGCTCGGAAAGGATGCGGGTGCCCCCCGTCGCCTTGGCCGGCGCCTTGGCGGCGGCCTGGACGGCGGCGGCTTCGGTGGCGCGGCCGGCGGGGAAAGGCGGCAGGCCGATGGCCGCCGCCGCGCGCTCCCAGGCCGCGTTGGCCCGCTGCACGCCGACCGGATGGATGCCCAGCGCCTTCAGGCTCGGCGCAGAACGCCGCCATGTCCACCGGCGGCTTGGCCCCGGTGGCCGACAAATCCAGGATGATGGGAGCGTTGCGGTAGAAGCCGGGCGCCAGCGACAGCATGGTCTTCAGCCGCGGGAAGAATTCGGGATCGGCGGGGTCCATCACCTTCAGCGTCAGCAGGGTCATGGACGCCGCCCGCAACTGAAACGGCGCCGCCGCCTCGGTCATGCTGGTCATCTGCCGCACCGCCTGCTCCTCGCCCGCCATGGACCGTCCTTTTGCTGGGGGGCCGGACCATGCAACAGGATGCTGGCAAACGCAAGAATCAACGGTGGGGCGGAAATGCGCCCCTGTCGGCTAAGCGACAGACGCCGCGCTCCCACCGGCCTAAGCTGCCTGAAGTCCCGTCGATCGCAGGTCATGAAGCGGGGGCACCATGAGCGACTTTCCGATCCTGGCGTGGTGTGGGGCGTTGCTGCTGCTGGCGGGCGAACTGGCCGCACTGGCCAATGTGCGCTTCGTGCTGCGCGCCCTCATTCTGTCCACCCTGGCCGAGGCGGGCTATGTGCTGATGGGGCTGGGGCTAGGCGGAGCCGCCGGCGACACCGGCGCCGCCATGCACCTGGGCTACCAGGCGGTCATGCGCGGGCTGGTGTTCCTGAGCGCGCTGCTGCTGGTCCGCGACGTGGACTCCCAGGCCCTGTCGGCGCTGGCGGGCAGCGCCCGGCGCCGCCCCTGGGTGACGCTGCTGTTCGGCTTTTCCATGTTCTCGGTGATGGGGCTGTCGCCGTTCAAGGGCTCGTACACCAAGTTCCTGGTGCTCTATGCCGCCATCGAGCAAGGCCACTGGGCGCTGGCCGCCGCCGGCACCATCGCCAGCATCGTCGCCGCCCTCTACTACATGATCGTCATCCAGCGGATTTGCCTGGAGCCCGGCCCCGCCACCCCGGCCCGCGCCCGGCCGCTGGGCGTCGGCGCCCGTGCCGGCCTGACGCTGCTGGCCGCCCTGACCGTGGCCATGAGCTTGGCGCCGCTGCCCTTCCAGCACGCCGCCCAATGGGCCGTCGGCAGCCTGGAGGCCGCCGGCCTGCCCGATTACGAGACGCCGTGGTCGGCCCTGGTGCTGGTGCCCTATGCCGGCGGCTTCGTGCTGTGGGGTCTGGGCCGCTGGCGCGCCGGCGCGCGCGACGGCTTGGCCCTGCTGCTAGCCGCCGCCACCCTGGCCCTGGCCTGGACGGCGCCCGGACTGGACGCCCTGTCACAGCTTTTCGTGCGCCTGTTCGCCGTGGTGCTGGCGGTGGTGGTGGTCTATTCGCTGGGCTACATGGCCGGCAAGCCGGGGGCCAACCGCTATTGGTTCTTCCTGTTCCTGATGGCCGGCTCGCTGCTGGGCGTGGTCACCGCCGACCACTTCGCCAGCCTCTACGTGTTCTGGGAGCTGATGACCTGGACCTCGTACTTCCTGGTGGTCCACGAGCGCAGCCGCGAGGCGCTGCGCGCCGGCCTGAAGTATTTCGTCATGTGCACCGCCGGAGCCTATGTGTTGCATTTCGGCATCCTGCTGGCCCACGCCCATCTGGGCAGCTTCCAGATGGCGGCTCTGGCCGCCCAGGCTCCCGCTTTGCCCGCCGGCGTGGCCGCCGCCCTGATCGCCACCATGATGGTGGGGCTGGCGGTCAAGGCGGCGCTGTTCCCGCTGCATTCCTGGCTGCCCGACGCCCATCCGGTGGCGCCGTCTTCCATCTCGGCGCCGCTGTCGGGCGTCCTGACCAAGGCCGGGCTCTATGGGCTGCTCAAGCTGCTGTTCGTGCTGGTAGGCGCCGGGACGCTGGGCCAGATCGCCGCCGCCGGCCCGTTCTCGGCCTTCGGGCTGGCGCTCAGCCTGGCCGGCGCCGCCACCCTGGTGCTGGGCGAGGTCAAGGCCCTGCGCGAGGGCGAGACCAAGCGCATGCTGGCCTATTCCACCCTGGCCCAGGTGGGCGAGATCGCTATCGTGCTGGGCCTGGGCACCGGCCTGGGCCTGACCGCCGCCCTGCTGCACACCGTCAACCACGCCACCATGAAGAGCCTGGCCTTCCTGGCCGCAGGCGCCCTGATCTTCCGCCTGGGCGCCCACCGCCTGGACGACCTGAAGGGCATCGGCCGGGTCATGCCGGTGACCGCCGGCTGCCTGGCGGTGGCGGCGCTAAGCCTGATCGGTCTGCCGCCCTTCGCCGGCTTCGTCAGCAAGTTCCTGGTCGTCGTCGCCTGCGTCGAGGCCGGGCAATGGCCGCTGGCCGTCCTGGTGCTGGCCGGCGGCGTGCTGGCGGCGGTGTACTACGCCCGGCTGGTGCGGCTGATGTTCTTCGCCCCCTATGCCGGCCCCGAGATCCGCGAGGCGCCGCCGGCCATGCTGCTGCCCTGCCTGGCCCTGGCCGCCCTGGTGGTGGTCAACGGCGTGCTGCCCGGCCCCAGCTTGGCGCTGGTAGCCCCGGCGGTGGCCGAGATGGTCGCCCGCGGCGGTCTGGCGCCGCCCGCCCTGCCGCCGCTAGAGATGGCGTGGAGCGCCGCCGCCGCGATCGCCGCCGTGGGCGCCGTCGCCGCCTTCCTGGTGGGGCGCCGCCGTCCCGCCTGGGCGATCGGGCTGGCCGTCGTGATCGCGGTGGCCGCAGTCGGTGCCGTCCTGGTGGAAGCGCCGCGCACCGATGCGCTGGGCTTCTGGTACGCTTTGCTGGTGGCCGGGGTGGGCGCGGTCAACCTGCTGCATTCCACCGGCTACATGGCGCACGAGCATGCGCGCGGGCGCTATGCCTTCCTGTTCCTGTGCATGATGGCCGGCCTGCTGGGGCTGGCCGCCGCCCCCGACCTGTTCAGCTTCTTCGCCTTCTGGGAAGTGATGAGCAGTTGGACCCTGTATTTCCTGATCATCCACCCGGAAAGTGCGGAATCCCTGCGCGAGGGCTTCAAGTACTACCTGTTCAACGTGGTCGGCGCCTCGGCCCTGTTCCTCGGCGTCGCCATGCTGGGAGTGAAGGCCGGCTGGAGCTTCGCCGGGCTGGACATGGGCGTGGCCGCCCTGCCGCTGCCGGTGCTGGGCGCCATCGTCGCCCTGCTGCTGCTCGGCCTGCTGATGAAGGCGGCCATGCTGCCCATGCGCATCGACGTGCAGATGCATCCGGCCACCGCGCCCACGCCGGTGTCGGGCTACATCTCGGCGGTGCTGCTGAAGGCGGGCCCGTGGGGCGTGCTGAAACTGTTCGCCATCCTGGGCGGCGCCACCCTGTTCGCCCGGCTGGGCATGGTCGCCGGCCTGTCGCTGCCCATGGAGGCGGTGGCGGTGATCGCCGCCGTCACCACCCTCTATGCCGGCGCCATGGCGGTGGTGCAGACCGGCATCAAGCGGCTGCTGATCTACAGCACCGTCAGCCAGTTGGCCTACGTGCTGCTGGGCCTGTCCCTGGGCGGCGCGCTGGGCGTGGCCGGCGGGCTGTTCCACGCGGTCAACCACATGCTGCTGAAGGACACCCTGTTCCTGGCCGCCGGCTGCATCCTGTGCCAGGCCCACGTCACCAGCCTGGACGAGCTGGGCGGCCTGGGCAAGCGCATGCCGGTCACCTTCGGCCTGATGCTGTTCGCCGGGCTGTCCCTGGCCGGGGTGCCGCCGCTCAACGGCTTTGCCTCGAAATGGCTGATCTATGTGGCGGCGTTCCAATCGGGCCATCCTTTCCTGGGTCTGGCGGCGCTGGCATCCAGCCTGTTCACCCTGGCGGCGGTGCTGAAATTCGCCCATGCCGCCTTCCTGGGCCAGCCCTCGCCGCTGACCGCCACCTTCCACGAGCCGCCGCCGGCCATGCGCGCCGCCATGGCCGTGCTGGTGGCCGCCAGCGTCGCCTTGAGCCTGCTGCCCGGCCTGGCGCTGGTGCCCATTGCCCATGTGCAGGCCACCCTGGGGCTGCCCGCCGTGGACGCCAGCTGGACCGGCCCGCTGCCGGCCGCCGCCGGCTGGCATCCGGCCGTGCTGGCGGCCGCGCTGCTGGCGCTGGCGCTACCCGCCCTCGCCTATCTGGCCGCCGGCAGGCACCGGGTCAGCCGCACCGCCATCCACACCTGTGGCGTCGGCGACCTGGACCCGGCCCGCACACGGGTGCCGGCCTCGGGCCTGTACCCCGCGCCGGTGCGCCTGATCCGCGCGCTGCTTGGTCACGGAGGGACGCATCATGCCTGAGCTGTCGCTTCCCGTCGCCGTGCTGCTGTTTCCCGGCGGACTGTTCGCCCTGGCCCTGGGGCTGGCGCTGAAAGGCGTGGATCGCCGCGTGGTGGCGCGCCTGCAGCGCCGCGTCGGCCCGCCCCTGGCCCAGCCGCTGTTCGATCTGGTCAAGCTGGCGCGCAAGGATACCCTGGTGCCCGCCGCCGCTCCCCGCCGACTGTTCCTGGGGGCGCCGCTGGCCGGAGCCGTCGCCATGGCGCTGGCCGCCGCCCTGATCCCCATCGCCGGGCTGTACACCCCGGCGCCCGTGCTGGGCGACCTGCTGGTACTGCTGTACCTGCTGACCGTCCCCGCCATCGTGCTGATGCTGGCCGGCTCGTCCTCGGCCTCGCCCTTCGGCGCCCTCGGCTTCTCGCGCGAGATGGCGCTGGTGCTGGCCTACGAAGGGCCGCTGCTGCTGCTGGTCGCCGCCGTGGCGGTGTTCGTCGGCCGCGCCGAAGGCCAGCTCGCCACCTTCTCGCTGGCCGACATCGTCGCCTGGCAGCAGGCCAACGGGCCGCTGGCGGCCGAGCCGCTGCTGTGGCCGGCACTGCTGGCCTTCCTCGCCTTCTATCCGGCCAACCTGGGCATCGTCCCCTTCGACATCCCCGAGGCCGAGACCGAGGTGCTGGAAGGCCCGCTGGTGGAATATTCCGGCCCGGCGCTGGGCCTGTTCAAGGTCATGTCGGCGTTGAAGGCGGTGGTGGTGCTGGGCCTGGGCATCGCCCTGTTCTTCCCGCTCGCCCCCGAGGCCGGCTGGGCCGCCCTGGCCGCGCATCTGGGCAAATATCTGGTCCTGACCGTGCTGGGGGTTTCCCTGGTGCGCACCGCCATGGGGCGCATGCGCATCGACCAGGCCTTCCGCTTCTTTCTGCGGGGCCCCCTGGCGCTGGCTTTCACCAGCCTGGCGCTGGTCCTGGCCCTGGCCTGAGGGAGGACGCCATGACGCTCCTCGCCAATATCGCGCTCCGCTCGCCCTGGCTCTATCGCATCAACGCCGGCTCCTGCAACGGCTGCGACGTGGAGCTGGCGACCACCGCCTGCATTCCCCGCTACGATGTGGAACGCCTGGGTTGCCAGTATTGCGGCAGCCCGCGCCACGCCGACATCGTGCTGATCACCGGGCCGCTGACCGTGCGGGTCAAGGACAAGGTGCTGCGGCTGTGGGCCGAGGTGCCCGAGCCCAAGGTCACCGTGGCGGTGGGGGTCTGCCCCATTTCGGGTGGGGTGTTCCGCGACAGCTACGCCATCGCCGGGCCGCTGGACCGCTTCATCCCGGTGGACGTCAACGTGCCCGGCTGCCCGCCGCGCCCCCAGGCCATCATCGAGGGCATCGCCAAGGCCATCGCCATCTGGCGCGAGCGCCTGTGAGGGAGGAGGCCGCCATGGGATTCCTCAAGATCCTGCTCGCCAACCTGCGCAAGGGCCCGGCCACCGAAGCCTTCCCCTTCGGCCCGGCGGCCACGCCCGACCGGTATCGCGGCCGCGTCAGCCTGGACGCCTCCAGATGCACCGGCTGCCGCCTGTGCGAACATGTCTGCCCCGGCGGCGCCATCCGCATCGACGAGGACGCGGCCGGGCTGGACATCACCATCTGGCACAACACCTGCGTCTTCTGCGGGCTGTGCGCCCATTACTGCCTGTCCCACGCCATCGCCTGCACCACCGACTGGCATCTGGCCCATGCCCAGGCCGACAAGTTCGCCCTGGCCGAACGCACCCGCGTGGCCAAGGTGCCGTGCGCCCGCTGCGGCAAGCCCTGGCTTCCAGCGTCGGACGCGGTGATGGCGCTGGCGTTCCGCCAGCGCACCGCCGAGACCGAGGCGCTGCGCCGGCTGTGCCCGGATTGCCGGGCCAAGGCCAGCATCGAGGGAGGCCGCCATGTCCGCACCCACCACTGACCAGGGCACCGTGCTGGCCGAGGCGCTGAATGCCGTCGCGCCGGGCCGCTTCCGCGCCGACCGGGATGCGCGCGGCGTGCTGACCGCCTGGTTCGCCCTGGACGACAAGGACGACCTGCCGCCGGTGGCCGCCCTGCTGCGGAGCCTGGGCGCGCGGCTGATCACCATCACCGCGCTGTCGCCCCACCGGGCGCCGCCCGGCGGCGAGCACGCCTTGGCCTATCACTTCGACCTGGGCGGCGACCTGCTGACGGTCACCGTCACCGTGCCGCCCGGCGGCGCGGTGAAGTCGCTGGTGCCCCTGTTCCCCGCCGCCGACTGGAACGAGCGGGAATTCGCCGAACTGTATGGCATCGCCCTGGAGGGCCACCCCAATCCGCGCCGGCTGTTCGTGGACGAATCCGTGGACGGGGCGGCGCTGGACCGCCTGATCCCGTTTTCCACCCTGGCCAACGCCGCCAGCACCAAGACCCTGTGGGAGACCCTGCTGGCGGCGAAGGGGGAGGACACGCCATGACCACCCTTCCCATCGGGCCGCTGCACGTGGCCCTGGAAGAGCCCATGTACTTCAGCATCCAGGTGGAGGGCGAGACCGTCACCGGGCTGGAGATGACCGCCGGCCACGTCCATCGCGGCATCGAGTACCTGGCGACCAAGCGCAACCTGCACCAGAACCTGGTGCTGACCGAGCGGGTGTGCTCGCTGTGCAGCAATTCCCACCCGGTGACCTATTGCATGGCGCTGGAGCGCATCGCCGGCATCGAGCCGCCGCCGCGCGCCCAGGTGCTACGCGCCGTCGCCGACGAGATCAAGCGCATCGCCTCGCACCTGTTCAACGTGGCCATCCTGGCCCATCTGGTCGGTTTCGAATCCCTGTTCATGCACGTCATGCAGACCCGCGAGCTCATGCAGGACGTCAAGGAGACCCTCTTCGGCAACCGCATGGATCTGGGCGCCAACTGCATCGGCGGCGTGCGCTACGACCTGGACGCCGCCGGGCTGGCCTATCTGGCCGCCCAATTGGACAAGGTGGAGGCGGACCTGGCCGAGATCCGCCGGCTTTACGCCCATGACCGCACCATCGCCGGGCGCACCCGCGGCGTCGGCGTGCTGCCCCATGGCGACGCCGTGGCGCTGGGCGTCGTCGGGCCGGTGGCCCGCGCCTCGGGCATCGCCTTCGACCTGCGGGTCAAGGCGCCGTATGGCGCCTACGACAAGCTGGAGGTGCCCTCCATCACCCGCGCCGACGGCGACGTGTGGTCGCGCGCCATGGTGCGCCTGGACGAGGTCCAAGCCGCCATCGCCCTGCTGCGCCAGTGCATGGACCTGCTGCCCGCGGGCCCGCGGGCGGTCACGCCGCTGCCGGCGATCCCGGCCGGCGAGGCGGTGGCGCGCTCGGAAGCGCCGCGCGGCGAATTGCTGTACTACTTGCGCACCGACGGCAGCGAACGCCCCGAGCGCCTGCACTGGCGGGTGCCCAGCTACATGAACTGGGCCGCCCTGGCGGTGATGATGACGGGGGCGGCGGTGGCCGACATCCCGCTGATCGTCAACAGCATCGACCCGTGCATCTCGTGCACGGAGCGCTGACGTCTCAATGCGAGGCGTGGCGGTTGGTGTGGCTTTCGTAGTCCGCGCGCACCGGCGTGTACTCACGCCGGTCGAAGAACTCGCTGTTGATGACGAAGTCGGCGGTGGAGCGGGTCATGGCCAGCACGATGTTGTAGACCGTGGACAGCCGGGTCAGCGCCTTGACGTCCACGTCGTGGGGCTGGGCGGTCATGGGGTCGGTCATGAAGATCAGCACGTCCAGACGCCCTTCCGCGATCATCGCCCCTAATTGCTGGTCGCCGCCCAGCGGACCGGATTTCAGGCAGGTGATGGCCAGGCTGGGACAGGCCTTCATCAGCAGGTGCCCGGTCGTTCCGGTGGCGTAGAGATCATGGCGCGCCAGGGTGCCTTCGTTGAACTTGGCCCACTCGATCAGGTCCTTCTTACGCCCGTCATGGGCGACCAGACCGACCCTTTTCCGCGTATGCATGGCAGAACCCCCTCGATCATTGATTTTGTGCGGCGCACCATCCCGCTTTTCACATGGGATGCCTTGCTGGTAGGACCAGTTCTTTTCGCGGTCCTACCCGCGCAACCCACCCATTCCTTGTGCGCAACCAAGGCCCCGCCCGTGCCGGCCACAAACGGCCGTTTCTGTCAGCCACCCGACAGATTTCGGCGCTCCGCCGCCCCATAATGGCGGGAACAAGGGAAACGATGGGAGTGCCGCCATGCACGAGGCCACCGTCGTCGGCAGTCTGGTTTCGCTGCTGTGCGACCAGGCCGCCCTTCACCACCTTGCCGCCATCCGCCGGGTGACCCTGAAGGTCGGCCGGCTGGCGGCGGTGGAGCCGGCGGCGCTGGCGGCCTGTTTCGACATCCTGGCGGAAGACACTCCCGCCGCCGGAGCCGAACTGGTCATCGAGGCGGTTCCCATCCGCGTCCGTTGCCGCGATTGCGATAGGGAAAGTGCCGTCGAGAATTTCGATTTTCACTGTTCGTATTGCCAGGGGAGCCGGCTGGACATCGTGGCCGGAAGGGAATTGCGGATCGAAAGCATTGAGGCTTAGCCAGACGACCAGGCCACCATGGCCGGGACGCCGGGTCAGACGGAGGAGACCCTGCGATGCAACCCACCCGAGAGCCCATCCGCGAGAACGTCATCATCTACGCCGATCCCGAGAGGTGTCTCGGCTGCCATTCCTGCGAGCTGGCCTGCGCGATGGCCCACAGCGACGCCCACGACCTGGTCGAGGCGGTCGCCCGTGAGCTGCCGTTGCGCGCGCGCAACCGGGTGGTGCTCGGCGATGGGGTGACCATGCCCATCCAGTGCCGGCAATGCGAGGACGCCCCCTGCACCTTCGCCTGCCCCACCGGGGCCTGCCGCCAGGCCGGCGGGCAGATCCAGATCAACGAGCAGGCCTGCGTCGGCTGCAAGCTGTGCGCCCTGGTCTGCCCCTTCGGCGCGATCACCGTGCGCTCGGAAGAGGTGGTCGAGGACGGCGCCCGCACCCATCGCGGCGTCGCCAAGAAGTGCGACCTCTGCGTTTCCTGGCGCGGCGCCAACGGCAAGACCGAGACCGCCTGCGTCGAGGCCTGCCCCACCCGCGCCATCCGGCTGGTCGACCTGGGAGCCTATCGCCTGGCCCTGGCCGAGGCTCGTGCGCGTGAGCTGGCGCAATCCCATCGCCACATGCGCCTTCCCCTTTGAACGGAGGATCAAGCGATGACGTACCACACTCCGTCGTCCGATCCCGGCGCCAACGCCATGTTGCAACGCGCGAGCGAATGCGGCGTGGACACCGTGTGGGATCGCTACCAGGCGCAGCAGCCGCAATGCGGCTTCGGCAGCCTGGGCCTGTGCTGCCGCAATTGCTGGAAGGGCCCCTGCCGCATCGACCCGTTCGGCGACGGCCCCCGCTACGGCATCTGCGGTGCCGACCGCGACACCATCGTGGCCCGCCAGTTGGTGCGCATGATGGCCGCCGGCGGCGCCGCCCATTCCGAGCACGGCCGCCACATCGCCCTGACCCTGCTGGAAATGGCCGATGGCAAGGCCCCCGACTACCAGATCCGCGACGAGGCCAAGCTGATGGCGGTGGCCGCCAAGCTGGGCATCCCCACCACCGACCGCGCCGTCATGGACGTCGTCCGCGACGTGGCCAGGATCAGCCTGGAGGACTTCCAGAACCAGGACGCCGACACCGGCGCCCATTGGCTGCAGGCCACCCTGACCCAGCGCCGGCTGAAACGCCTGCACGACGTGGGCGTACTGGCCCACAACATCGACGCCACCATCGCCGGCGTGCTGGCCCGCACCCATGTGGGCTGCGACGCCGACGCCACCAACGTGGTGCTGGGCGGCGTGCGCGCCGCCATGGCCGATTACGACGGCATGACGCTGGCGACCGAACTGTCGGACATCCTGTTCGGCACACCCAAGCCGGTCGTCACCGCCGCCAACCTGGGCGTCATCAAGCCTTCGGCCGTCAACATCGCCGTCAACGGCCACAACCCGCTGCTGTCGGACGTGGTCTGCGACATCGCCCTGGAGATGCAGGACGAGGCCAGGGCCGCCGGCGCCAAGGACGGCATCAACATCGTCGGCATCTGCTGCACCGGCAACGAGGTGATGGTGCGCCACGGCATCCCGCTGGCCACCAACTACCTGTCGCAGGAGATGGCGGTGCTGACCGGCGCGCTGGACGCCATGGTGGTGGACGTCCAATGCATCATGCCGTCGCTGCCCCGGGTGGCGGCGTGCTTCCACACCCAGGTCATCACCACCATGGCCGAGAACAAGATCCCCGGCGCCGTCCACGTGCCGTTCACCACCGAGCACGCCAAGGACGCCGCCCGCAAGATCATCCGCATGGCCATCGGCGCCTTCGGCCGCCGCGACCCCAAGGCGGTGCGCATCCCCGACGTCAAACATACCGCCATCGTCGGCTTCAGCGCCGAAGCCATCGTCGGCGCCCTGTCGCTGCTGGATGCGGACGATCCGCTGAAGCCGCTGATCGACAACGTCGTCAACGGCAACATCAAGGGCGTGTGCCTGTTCGCCGGCTGCAACAACACCCAGAGCACCCAGGACCAGAGCTTCCAGGTCATCGCCAAGAAGCTGGCCGCCCAGAATGTGTTGCTGCTGGCCACCGGTTGCGGCGCGGCGTGCTTCGCCAAGCACGGCCTGATGACCAGCGAAGCCACCGAGAAATATGCCGGTCCCGGCCTGAAGGCTGTGCTGACCGCCATCGGCAAGGCCGCCGGCCTGGGCGCCCCGCTGCCGCTGGTGCTGCACATGGGCTCTTGCGTGGACAACAGCCGCGCCGTCGCCGTGGCGGTGGCGCTGGCCAATAAGCTGGGCGTCGACCTGTCCGAACTGCCCGTCGTCGCCTGCGCACCCGAGGCCATGAGCGAGAAGGCGGTGGCCATCGGCACCTGGAGCGTGGCGCTGGGCCTGCCCACCCTGATCGGCACGGTGCCGCAGATCACCGGCTCGAAGGCGGTGGTGGACTTGGTCACCGAAGGGGTGAAGGAGGTGTTCGGCGGCTACTTCCTGGTGGATCCCAACCCGGAAACCGCCGCCGACAAGCTGCTGGCCGCCATCGAGGAGCGGCGGGCCGGCCTTGGTCTGTAAGCTATGCCGAAGGCCGGGAGGCGCAAACTCCCGGCCTTTCTTTCCTGAAAAAGGGGAGGACACGCCATGAAGCTGGCGATCACCGGCAAGGGAGGGGTCGGCAAGACCACGCTGGCCGGCCTGCTGGCCCGGGCCTACGCGGCGCGGGGCCGCAAGGTGCTGGCCATCGATGCCGATCCCGACGCCAACCTGGCTTCGGCCCTGGGCGTCCCTGCCGACCGGCTGGCCACCCTCACCCCCATCGCCAAGATGAAGGATCTCGCCAAGGAGCGCACCGGCGCCGGCGGCGGCTACGGCGCGCTGTTCGTGCTCAATCCCAAGGTGGACGACCTGCCCGACCGCTTCGTGGTCGAGGACCAGGGCGTGCGCCTGCTGCTCATGGGCACGGTGGACCATGGCGGCTCGGGCTGCGTCTGCCCCGAGCATACGTTGGTCAAGACCCTGATGAAGCACCTGCTGGTGGAACGCGGCGACGTGGTCATCCTGGACATGGAGGCCGGCATCGAGCATCTGGGCCGCGCCACCGCCGAATCGGTGGACCTGCTGATCGTGGTGGTGGAGCCGGGCCAACGCAGCCTGCAGACCGCCCGCCAGATCGAGCAACTGGCCGCCGATATCGGCATCCCCGCCGTGGCCTATGTGGCCAGCAAGGTGGCCGACGACGGCGACCGCGCCTTCCTGGCCCAGGCCCTGCCGGCCGAACGCCTGCTGGGCACCTTGTGCCTGAACGAGGCCATCCGCGACTGCGACCGCCGCGGCGCCGCGCCCTACGACCTGGGCGGCCCGGTGCTGGACGAGACAGCCGCCATCATCGACCGTCTGGCCGCCCTGCTGCCCGACAAGTAAGGAGCAACCGCTATGTGCCAGTTGACCGTCAAGATAACCCGCCACGGGCACGAGGAAGTCCTGGCCCGCGACGTCGCCAGCGTGGAAAGCCGGGACGACGCCGTGGTCCTGCTGCCGCTGTTCGACGAACCCATCACCGTGGCCCATGCCGCCATCCAGCGCATCGACAGCATGAACGCCGTCGTCACCCTGGCCGAGACGGCGCCATGAGCGCCAAGACGCCACAGGAAAAGCTGGCCGTGCTGGTGCCGCACTGGGTCGAGCACACCCACGCCCATATCGCGGAAATGCGGCACTGGCAGACCGAGGCGGTGGCGGCCGGGCCCGAGGCGGCCCGCCAGTTCGCCGCCGCCCTCGACGCCTTCGTGGCCGGCGCCGACGCCCTGGCCCGCGTTGCCACAGCGCTGCCACGCCAGAAGGATTGACGGCGCCGGCCCGGCCGGGTCCAATGGAGCTGGATGCAGGAGCCCTTGGACACGGTCGCGCCATGCCCCATCGCCAGACCATCCTCGACGCCTTGAGCGACCCCAGGAACCAGGCCTTCGTCAAAGGCTTCAGCCGCCGGCGCATCGCCGAGCGCGTGCTGATGGAAAGCGACGACGACGGCGTCTTCGTGGTGCTGGCCGGCCAAATGCGGGTGTTCCTGTCCTACGAGGGCAAGGAGTTCACCCTGTTCTTCCTGGAGCCGGGCGATATCTTCAGCCTGCATTCCGGCGCCCTGGTGGAAACCCGCAGGCCCACCGAACTGCTGTTCGCCAACATCGCCACCTTCGAGCAGGCGCTGGAGGCCTATCCCTCGCTGTCCCGCACCGTCATCGCCACGCTGGGGCGCACCCTGAAGAGCACCCTGCGCATCATCGAGGACCTGATGTTCAGCGACGTGCGCCAGCGCATCATCCACGTCCTGCTGGACCGCGCCGAGGAACACGGCCGCACCACCCCCGGCGGCATCGTGCTGGACATGGACTGCAACACCGAGGACCTGGCCAATCTGGTGGGCGCCACCCGCCAGTCGGCCTCCGCGGTGCTCAACGAACTGATCAAGGCCGGGGCGCTCAGCCGCACCGGCCGGACCCAGTGGCTGGTGCCCGATCTGACCCGGCTGCGCCGCCACGCCTTGCCCCACGACAGCCTCTAAGCAAGGCGGCGCAAGGGCTTCACGGATTCCTGAAACGCAGTTTGGAATCTCTTTAATCGTTGCGCTAAATCAATGCACCTACGTCATTCCCTCTGGCTTAATCAGGTCGGATGCTCGTCATGGCCGTGTCCTGACCGGGGGCTCGGGACTTGGGACGGTCCTGTCGGGATCCGCAATCGCGTCCCGCCTCTAACGGGGGCGGGAATGCCCGATAGCCAAGGGGGATTACCCATGTCTTTGCGCATTACCCTGTCTCTGGCCGCCGCCTTGACCTTCTCGGCGGGCGTCGCCATCGCCGCGCCGGCCGCGGATGAGCCGATCCAGCCCATCCCGGCGGCCAAGGTCAAGGACGCCAACCTGGTCGAACTGGGCAAGAAGCTGTACTTCGACACCCGCCTGTCCAAGTCGGGCTTCATCTCATGCAATTCGTGCCACAACCTGTCCATGGGCGGCACCGACAACCTGAAGACCTCCATTGGCCACAACTGGAACAAGGGCCCGATCAACGCCCCGACCGTGCTGAATTCCAGCATGAACCTGGCCCAGTTCTGGGACGGCCGCGCCGCCGACCTGAAGGCCCAGGCGGGCGGCCCCATCGCCAACCCGGGCGAGATGGCCTCCAACCACGCCCTGGCGGTGGAAGTGCTGCAGTCCATTCCGGGCTATGTGGACGAGTTCAAGAAGGTGTTCGGCAGCGACAAGGTCACCATCGACGAAGTGACCAAGGCCATCGCCGCCTTCGAGGAGACCCTGGTCACCCCGAACTCGCGCTTCGACAAGTGGCTGAAGGGCGACAAGAAGGCCCTGACCGCCACCGAGCTGGCCGGCTACAACCTGTTCAAGGATTCGGGCTGCACCGCCTGCCATAACGGCCCGGCCGTGGGCGGCAACTCGTTCCAGAAGATGGGCGTGGTCGAGCCCTACACCGCCACCAGCCCGGCCGAGGGGCGCGTGGCCGTGACCAAGGACGAGGCCGACCGCTTCAACTTCAAGGTCCCGACCCTGCGCAACGTGGAACTGACCTATCCCTACTTCCACGACGGCGAGGCCGCCACCCTGAGCAAGGCGGTGGAAACCATGGGCCGTATCCAGCTGGGCAAGAACTTCACCGCCGACGAGAATGCCAAGATCGTCGCGTTCCTGAAGAGCCTGACTGGCGAGCAGCCCAGCTTCAAGATGCCGATCCTGCCGCCGTCGTCGGACGCTACCCCGCGCCCGACGCCGTTCGAGAAGTAATCAGCACGACGCAAGTCGCATGCCGGGGCGGCGGGCCATCCCACCGCCCCTTTTCTTTTGGGTTCGTCGCGGATGGAATCGTTTTGCCGACAGGCTTCGTTTTCTCCTTGTCGTGCCCGTGCCTGACACGGGCATCCATGCTGCCGAAGGCGGCTCCGCCACCATGGATCGCCGGGTCAAGCCCGGCGATGACGCAAGGAAGGAGCGGCCCCCACCTCTTGGCGCTATTCCGCCGCCCGCAAACCCCGCCGCCGAAGCGCGTTGAGCAGGATGCCGATGGTGGTGCCGTTGTGCAGCACCGCGGTGGCGATGGGCGACAGCACGCCCAGGGCGGCCGCCGACAGGATGGCGGTGTTGAGCCCCACGGTCATGCGATAGTTCTTGGCGATCAGCGCCATGACCGCGTTGGCCACCTGCTTGGCATCGGCCACCCGCTCGATGTCGTCCTCCAGCAACGCCACGTCGGCGGTCAGCCGGGCGATGTCGGCGCCCTTCTGCATGGCGATGCCCACGTGGGCGCCGGCCAGGGCAGGCGCGTCGTTGATGCCGTCGCCGATGAAGGCGATGCGGGCGCCGTCGCGGTTCAGCGCCTCGATGATCTGGGCCTTGTCCTGCGGCATCAATTCGGCATGGAAGCCGTCCAGGCCCAGCTCGGCCGCCAGTTCGGCGGCGCGGTCGCGGTGGTCGCCGGTCAGCAGCAGGATCCGGCGCGCGCCCAGGGCGCGCAGCCGCCGGATGGTCCGCGCGCTGGCCTCGCGGATGGAATCCTTCAGCGCGATCAGCCCCAGCAGGCGGCCGCCGAAGCCGATGAACAGCAGGGTCTTGCCCTCGCTGTACAGGCGGTCCACCACGGCCTGATGGGCGGAAATGTCGATGCCCTCGTCCTCGACGATGAAATGGCGCGACCCCACCACCACCCGCTTGCCGTCGATGACGCTGGCGACGCCGTGGGCGACGATGAACTGGACCTCCTGATGGTCGAAATGCCGGTTGTGGGTGGCGCGCGCCGCCGCCACCACCGCCATGGCCAGCGGGTGGAAGTAGTGTTCCTCCACCGAGGCGGCCAAGCAGACCAGATCCTCGGGCGTGTAATGCTTGTCGAAGGTGATGGCGTCGGTCACCGCCAGCGAACCGGTGGTCAGCGTGCCGGTCTTGTCGAAGATGAAGGTGTCGGCCTGGGCGAGGCGCTCCAGCGCGCTGGCGCCCTTGACCAGGATGCCGGAGCGGCCGGCGGCGTACATGGCCGACTTGAACGCCACCGGCGTCGCCAGCTTGAGCGCGCAGGAATAGTCGGCCTGCAACACCGAGGCGGCGCGGCGCCAGTCGCCCGAGATCAGGTACGACGCGCCCGCCAGCTTGAGCACCGTGGGCACCAGTCGGTCGGCCATGCGGGCAGCCTCCAGTTGGGCCTCGCTCTTGGCGCTGAGCGACTGCTCCACGTAATCGGCGATGCGGGCGGCGGCGGTGCTGGCGCCCACCTGCTCGGCATAGACCACCAGGCGACCTTCCTCCACCAGGGTGCCCGACAGCACGGAGGCGCCCCGCGCCTTGGGGACCGAGACGCTTTCGCCGGTCATGGCCGCCTCGTTGACCACCGCCTCGCCGCCCAGCACGGTGCCGTCCACCGGCACCACCGAACCGGTGGCGACGATCACGCTGTCGCCCACCGCGACGCTGTCGGCGGGCACCTGCACCTCGTCCCCGCCCTGCATCACCCAGACTAGGTCGCTGGCCGGGCGCAGCAGGTGCTTGAGCAGGTCATCGGAACGCCGCGCGATGGAGTCTTCCAGGTACTCACCCAGGGTGAGCATGAAGGTGGTGGTGTTGGCGGCGGTGTAGTCGGACCGCGCCAGCGAGATGGACACCGCCATGCCCTCCAGCACGTGCGAGGTGATGCCGTTGCCGGCGTATTCCTTCACGGCGTGGCGCATGACCGGCAGCGCCGCCGCCTGGGTAACCGGGAATTGCAGCTGCCGCGGCAGCAGCGGGGTGCCCAGCAGCGTCGCCAGACTGGCCGCCACCGCTCCCTTGCCCTCCACCGCCGCCGCCTTGCCCTGCCGGGCGGCGACGGGCGGCGGCAAGGCGGCGACTGCCTCGACGACGGCGTCCTGGCTGGTCTGTTCGGGATCGTAGGTGACCACCAGCGAGCGGGCGGCCAGGTTGGCCCGCGCCGACGTCACGCCATACAGGGCGGCCACCGCCCGTTCGAGCGCGCCGCCGTCGGCCGGCGTGTCGGGCCGGAAGCGACAGCGCAGGCGAACCCGGCCCGACACGCGGTGGACCGGTTCCACCGCGCCCAGCCACACCGGGGTGGTCATAGCGTGCCGTTCTGCTCGGCCGCCACTTCCGCCTGGATGTCAGCCATCTGCTCCTTCATTTCCGCCAAGCCGCCGGCCAGGCTGGCATAAAGCTTGACGCCGGATTTCATGATCTTGCCGCGCAACTGTTCGTCCGCCAGCAGGTAGGCGGCGCCGGCACCCAACGCTAGGCCGAGCAGGAACTGGTCGGAACGCCGCGCCGGCAGCAGGCCCGACAGGCCGCCGGACACGCCGGCGCCCTGGCCGGCGGCCGGGCCCGTGCTGCCGTTCCACGCCTGCATCTGCCGGATCAGGCGCTTCATCTCCTTGGATTTCTTACCCTTCTTCTTGGCCAAGGCGCTTCTCCTCGTGGTCATCGGGTGGTGGGGAATTGAGCAGGATTTCCGCCGCTAGCACCCCGGCGGCGCCGGCGGCCACGGCGCCGGCCGCCAGGGACAGGTCGCGCCGCCCCAAGGCCTCGGCCGCCACCGTGCCGGCAGCCAGCGCCGCACCGCCCTGCAGGGCATGGCGCATGATCTTGCGGCCCGCAGGAGCCGCGCTCCCCGCCTCGCAACGGTCCTGCAGGGCCACCAGCAGACCGGTCACCAGGAAGCCGCGGGCGAAGACGACGGCGACCTCATCCGGCGGAATGGACTTGGTGCGCTTGCCGCGCGAGCGCTTCACGCGCCCTCTCCGTCCTTGGTCACGGCGGGGGTGGGCTCGGCCTTGGCGGCCTTACGCGGCGCACGCTTGCGGACCGGCTTGGGAGTTTCGGCGGACTTGGCCGGGCTGGCCGCCTTGGCCTTGCGCGGAACCGCCTTACGCGCGGGCTGGGCCGCCTCGGCAGCCTCGGGCACGGCCTCCACCGGCGGCGTCTCCAGCTTGCCGCGCAGCGAAGCCGACGACTTCTCGATGGCGGTCAGACTGGACAGGGCCGCGCTGCGCAAGCCGCTTTGCGCCTGGTCCAGGCCCTGGCGGGCCTTGTCGCCCAGGCTTCCGGTGGCCGCCTTCAGGCCTTCCGGCGCCGTCACGGTCTTCAACAGTCGGACGCCGACGATGCCGGCCACCAATCCCGAAGCGAAAGTGAGCAGAGGAAGCATGGTGGTGCCTTTCGCGTAGAGTGAATCCCCAGCCCGCCCCGGCGGGCCCGATTTGATCATCCGCCCGCCCGGGCGATGCTGCCCAGCAGGGCTTCGGCCGCTGCCGAACGCCGGCCCTCGGCCAGATCGTTCCAGGCGGCCGGCGGAATCATCTTGGCGTCGTATTCGACCACGCAGGAGCGGGCCAGCAGGTTCAGATTGACCGAACGGATGCCGGCGGCCTGGGCGGCGTCGCGCAGAAAGCGCTTGGCCTCCTCGGCGGCCAGGGCGCCGTCGGCATCGGCCGATACCTTCAGGCGGACGCGGCCGGGAATGTGATGGGCGATATGTACCAGCGCGGCGAAACGCCACAGCGGATGCTCAGGCTCGTCCGCGACGGCGGGAGAAAGGGTCATTGCAGCATTTTCCGTCGATGATGGGCGAGGTGGACCAGCAGGAAGGCCAGATGAGCGGCGCCGAACGCGGCGTGCAGGCGCTTGCCCACCGCCAGGGCCAGCAGCGACGCCGTCAGGCTGGTCAGCATGCCCACCTTCGCCGCGCGGTTCAGGCGCCGCATGTCCAGGCCCGCTCCCCCGGGAGCGGCCGCCTTGGCGGGCGGCGCGTCGAAAAGTTCCGCCAAGCGCGTCTCGACCCGCGCCTCCATCGCCGCCGGTTCCACTTGGACGGGATCGTAGCGCAGCAGGACGCCGCCGGTGGCCGGGTTGCCCTCTGCCGACGTCACGCCGTCCCAACCGCCCAGTTCATCACACAGATGGCGGTTGGCCGGCGACCGCCGCAGCGCCGGATGGCGCAGGCGCAGGCGCCCGGGCAGGCGGGACGCGATCGGCGAAGGGCTCATGGGCCAACCCCTTCCCCCGGTGACGACATCTTCAACCCATCCTCCGCCGTGACGCTGCGGGCGCGAATCATTCGCACATGCAGTTTCTACTCTTATGCCATAAGGTTATTGTGGTCAATCACCCGTCGCCCCCAGCCGCCTCCTTCTTCCGCAGGAGGGGCGTGGGCGGCGCCGGCCGCCATGGGCAGCTATGCAATTGAGAATAATTCGCATATATGCTAGGCATGTTCATCCATTGGCGCGAACTGATACGGCGAAATGAGTGCCACATAGGGAAATCAAGCGCCTGTTCCTCGCCCATCGGCGCGAATTGCAGGCCTATCTGACCAGAAAGCTGCGGGACGCCGAAGTCGCCGCCGACCTGACCCAGGAGACCTTCCTGCGCTTCACCGAGCAGCACAAGGCGGGAATGACGGCGGCCATCACCCACGAGCGCTCATACCTGTACCGCACCGCCCACAACCTGGCGGTCGACCATGTCCGCCAGCAGCAGCGCGAGCAGACCGACCCGGTGCCCGACGAGGCCCTGGCGGAGATCCCCCACGATCACCCGACGCCCGAACAGGCCGTATCCGGACAGGACGAGCTTGAGAGAGTGCGCGCCGCCCTGCGGGAACTGCCCGAACGGACCCGCCAGGTCTTTGCGCTGGCCCGCATCGAGGGTATGACCTATCGCGCCGTGGCCGAACGCCTGGGCATTTCCGACAGTTCGGTGCAGAAACACCTGGCAAAGGCCATCCAGCACGTGATGCAACGCCTGCGTTCACCTTGAACAAGAAAAAACTGCCACCGCCTTTACCGAATCCGGTACGGCCGCCCGTCCTATAGAGGAGCGGGTACCATCGGTTGAGGGCCCAGCAGCAAGAAATGACCCGGACGGAAGCGTGAGCCCATCTCCCCAGCGACAGGACGACATCGACGCGGCGGCGGCCGATTGGACGGCGCGCCTGGGCGGCGGCGCGCTGACCGAAGATGAACGGCGCGCGCTGGTGCGCTGGATGGCCCGGTCGCCGGCCCATCGCGCCGCCCTGGCCGAGGCCCGCGCCGCCTGGGCGCAGATGTGCCGGCTCGGCCCCGACGGACTGGAGATGGAACTCCCGCCCCTGCCGGCGCATACGCGCCCGGCCTGGAACTGGGCGCGCGCGGCCGCCCTGGCCGCCAGCGTGCTGATCGCCATGCTCACCGGCGTGGCCTATTGGTGCGGCGATCCGCTGACCCTTCTGGCTGCCGACCACCGCACCGACCCGGGCCGGATGCGCACCGTGACCCTGATGGACGGCAGCGTCGTCCGCCTGGGCCCGGCCAGCGCCATCGCGGTCCGGTATGGCGCCGAATTCCGGCGGGTGGAGCTGCTGTCGGGACAGGCCGATTTCACCGCCGCGCCGTTGACCGCCAGCGAGAAACGGCCATTCGTGGTGGCGGCCGGCGACGGCACCGCCCGCGCCCTGGGCACCCGCTTCATGGTCGACCGCCTGCCCGACGCCGTGGAGGTGACCGTAGCCGAGCATACCGTCGAGGTGGCGCTGCCCGATGCCAGCGGACGGGTCGCCCGCGTACTGGTCAATCCGGGCCAGGCCGTGCGCTACGGCCAGACCAGGCTGGGACCGGTGGCGAGCGTGCGCTACGGCCAAGCCGCCGCCTGGCAGGAGGGCACCCTGGTCTTCGACCGCGTGCCCTTGTCCGAGGTGGCCGCCATCCTGAACCGCTACCGGCGCGACCGCATCGTCATCGGCGACACGGCGCTCGCGGCCCGCACCGTCAGCGGCGTGTTCACGACCACCGATCCCGCCGCCACCCTGGACACCATCACCCGGGTCCTGGGAATCCGCAGCGCCTCGCTGCCGCCGCTGGCGACCCTGCTGTACTGACCTGAAAAAACTTTTACCGACTCCGGGCGCCAATCCCGTCCCATCCTAAGAGTGCAATTGACACTCATTCGCGTTTAAGCTTCGCCTGGACGAAAGGATGTGGAGAATGGGGGTTGAAAACTTGGTCCGGAAGGGGGTGCCTTCCGCAAGGGATTGGTTTCCGGTGCGAGCCTGGCGGCTTTGCTGACAGGGGCCATGCTGCTGTCGCATCCGGCAGCGGCGCAAACCGCCGAAGCTTCGTCGTCCGTCGCCCAGCGCGAGGTCGCCTTCAATATCGCCGGCCAGGACCTCAACGCGGCCCTGCTGAGCTTCGCCCGCACTGCCGGGCTTCAGGTGTTCTACGAGGCCGATTGGGTCAAGGGCAAGCAGAGCCCGGGCCTTTCCGGTACCTACACCCCCAGCAGGGGCTGAGCAAACTGCTGGCCGGCACCGGCATGGCCTTCCACTTCACCGGCCCCGACACGGTGGCGCTGGATAAGCTGCCGGAGGGCGGCAACGCCATGACCCTGGACCCGGTAGCGGTGGAAGGCCGCACCATGGCGCCACCCCAGGCCGAGATCGACAACCTGCCCCCGGCCTTTGCCGGCGGCCAGGTGGCGCGTGGCTCCAAGGTGGGTATCCTGGGCAACCGCGACATGATGGACACCCCGTTCAGCACGGCCAGCTACACCTCGGAGCTGATCAAGAACCAGGAAGCCCGCACCGTCGCCGACGTGCTGGAGAACGACCCCTCGGTGCGCTTCAGCACGCCGGGCGGCCACGTCCAGGAGCAGTTCACCATCCGCGGCCTGGACAGCTCCGCCGCCGACATGGCCCTGAACGGCATGTACGGCCTTCTGCCGAAAGGCCACACGCCCACCGAATTTCTGGAACGCGTCGAGCTGATCAAGGGCCCCAACGCCCTGCTGACCGGCCTCAGCCCGCAAGGCTCGGTAGGCGGCCTGATCAGCGTCACCACCAAGCGGGCCCAGGACACGCCGACCAATAACGTCACCGTCGACTACACCTCGGATTCCCAGGTCGGCACCCACGTGGATTTCGGCCGCCGCTTCGGCACCGACGGCCGCGTCGGCGTCCGCGTCAACGGCGTCTATCGCGATGGCGAGACCGGCGTCGAGGGCGAGAAGAAGGAAAACAACCTGGGCGCCATCGCCCTGGACTATCGCGGCCAGGACGTGCGGCTGTCGCTGGACGCCTATAGCAACCGCGACGAATTCGAAGGCGGCCAGCCCTTCGACATCCAGATGGCGGCAAACGCCAGGTCCATTCCCAGCGCCCCCGATTCCGACACCAACCTGTTCCCCGGCGCCCATGGCCAGCAGGAAAGCAACGCGGTGCTGCTGCGCGGCGAGTACGACATCCTGCGCAACCTGACCGCCTATGCGGCGGTGGGCGCGTTGAAGTTCCGCCAGGCCGGCTACAACATCACCTCGACCCATGCCCAGTCGGCGCAGGCCAACGGCAATTACAACGCGCTCAGCGTTTCCCAGCGCGACGACATGAACTCGCTGTCGTCGGAATTCGGCGTGAAGGGCAACTTCGTCACTGGCCCGGTCAAGCACCAGACCGTGCTGTCCTACAGCCTGCTGAGCCAGGACCTCGGCACCAACTCCGTTCGCTCCGACCCTGCCGTTCCTTCCAACATCTACGCACCGGTGCCGCCCCTCGTCGCCCCCCTGGCGGGTCCGATCTACACGTCGGAGCGTAGCGACCTGTCCAGCCTGGCGCTGGCCGACACCCTGTCGATCCTCGACGAACGGGTGCAGCTGACCGTGGGCGCCCGCCATCAGACCGTGGAGTCCAAATACTACAACGCCACCGGCGCCCAGACCTCCGAATACGACAAGGACATCATCACCCCCGCCGCCGGGCTGGTGGTCAAGCCGGTCGAACAGGTTTCGCTGTTCGGCAACTACATCGAGGGCCTGACCAAGGGCACCCAGGTCACCGCCAACAACGCCGTCAACCGCTTCGCCGTGTTCTCGCCCTATGTCAGCAAGCAGATTGAGACCGGCGTCAAGTGGGATGGCGGCAACGTCGGCAGCACGCTGAGCCTGTTCCAGATCAAAAAGCGCAGCCTGTCCAACGCCGAGGTGGCGCCCAACTCGTATCTCTACACCCAGGCCGAGCAGCGCAACCGCGGCATCGAATGGAGCACCTTCGGCTCGGTGACCGACCAGTTGCGCGTCCTCGGCGGCCTGGTCTACCTGACCAGCGAATACACCAAGCACGCCAACGCGGCCTATGTCGGCAACGAGGCCTACGGCGTCCCCCACTGGCAGGGCAATCTGGGCCTGGAATGGGACACCCCCATGGTGTCGGGCCTGACGCTTGAGGGGCGCGCCGTCTATACCGGCGAGCAATACGCCAACTCGGCCAACACCTTGACCATCCCGGAATGGTGGCGCTTCGACATCGGTGCCCGCTACGCCACCCCGGTCTACGGCACCGACGTCACCTTCCGCGGCTACGTGACCAACCTGTTCGACGCCAATTACTGGGTCGGCAGCTTCTCGGACAACATGGTGAACCTGAGCGAGGGCCGTACCTTCATGCTGTCCACCACGGTCGGATTCTGATGGACGCGGCGCTTCATCTGGCGGCCCTGGCCACCACCGGCGCCGGCGCGGTGTGCCTGTATCTCAGCGCACCGCGCCAGCACTGGCTGCCGCGGCCCTGGCCGGCTCTGCCGGCCAGGGCGGGCGGCGGCGTGCTGCTGTTGCTGGGCTGGCTGATGTGGTGCGCCATGCTGCACCCGGTCACCGCCTTCTTCACCGGACTGACCGTGTGCATGGCCCTGTTCGTGGCCCTGCCCGGTTCGGCGGCATTGTGGGCGCCGAGCAGGAAGGGCAAGGCATGAGCGCGCACCGCGACGATTGCTGGTGCTGCAGGACGCTGGCCGGGTCGGTGGGAGGCTTCGGCTTGGCCATCGCCCTGGCCGGCATCTTCGTCTGGGTGGGGCCCGCCGGGCCGGGCAAGTATCAGCTGGCCATGTGGCTGGTGGCGCCCGTCTGGCTGGCCGTGCTCAGCGCCGCCTTCCTCTTCCGCAACGGCCCGCAGGCGTGGCTGTGGCTGGGCGGAGCCAACCTGCTGGCCTATGCCGGCCTGTTCGTCTGCCGACATTTCTCGCGGTGACCATGCGCATCGACATCATCCGCACCTACAAGAGCGTGCACACCTGGACCGGCATCGTCGCCGGCCTGTTCCTGTTCATCGCCTTCTATGCCGGCGCCATCACGGTGTTCGAAAAGCCGCTGGAGCGCTGGTCGTCACCGCCGGCCAAGCTGGAGGCGACCACGCTCGAACAGGCCCACGAGCTGATTACCCTGACCAATGCGGTGCGGCCGGAATCGCGCCGCGACTTCACCCTGCACCTGGGCGAAAGCCAGGAAATTCCCGCCCGGCTGACCTGGCAGAAGTCGCGTGAGGACGATGAGCCCCTGTCGGCCAGCCTGACCGAGGATGGCGGCATCCTGGTGACCCGGCTGCGGCCGCCGGGGCTGGCCCAGCTGGTGGACGACCTGCACCGCACCGGCGGCCTGCCGGGCGACGAAGAGGTGGGCGCCGCCGTCATGGGCGTGGTCAGCGGATTGTACGTGCTGGCCCTGGTGTCGGGTCTGATCATCCTGCTGCCATCGCTGGTCAAGGACCTGTTCGCGCTGCGTATCGGCCCCAACCTCAAGCGCATGTGGATGGACGCCCACAACCTGGTGGGGCTGGTCAGCCTGCCCTTCCACCTGGTCATCGGTTTGAGCGCGGTGGTGTTCGGCCTGCACGACCAGATCTACGACGTGCTCGACCGGGTGGTGTACGAGGGCAACCTGCAGAAGGTGATGAAGAACACCAGCCCCCTCGCCGCCATCCCACGCGACCGCCGCCCCGCCGACATGCTGCCGCCCCAGGACCTGCTGGCCCGCGTGCACGCCCTGGCGCCGGAGTTCAGGCCCTACGCCCTGCAGTACCGCGACGCCGGCACCAAGGGCGCCAGCGTGCGGGTGTGGGGCAAGGACGAGCGCTACCTGATGCGCGGCAAGGGCATGGTCGTCATCAGCCCGGTTACCGGCGAGATCGTCAACACCGACTACCTGCCCGGCCACCAGAGCGGCTATTCCGCCACGGTGGCGGCCTTCTTCTCGCTGCACTTCGCCAGCTTCGGCGGACCGCCGGTGAAGTGGGGCTACCTGGCCCTCGGCCTGGCCGGCGCCTTCCTGTTCTATTCGGGCAACTTGCTGTGGGTCGAGAGCCGGCGCCGCAGCGAACGGCGGGCCGGCGGACCGGTCAGCCAAAGCCGCAACACGCTGTGGATGGCCGCCCTGACCGTGGGCGTCTGCCTGGGCTGCGTCGCCGGCATCTCGGCGGCCGTGGTCGCCAGCAAATGGCTGAGCGGCAAGGTGGGCAACCTGGAGTTCTGGCTGCGCTGCGTCTACTACGCCGTCTTCGTGAGCGCCGTCGCCTGGGCCTTCGCCCGGGGTGCCGGTCGCGCCGGCCACGAATTGCCGTGGCTGGCCGCCGCCGCCACCGCCGCCATTCCCGCCACCAGCCTGCTGGCCGTCGCCGTGCCCGGCCTCGGCCTGTGGGCGCGGGACGGCAGCTGGGGCGTCGACGCCACCGCCCTGGCCGGCGCCCTGGCCCTGGTCTGGGTGGGGAGTGCCGCCCGCCGCCGCGCACGGTCCGGCCCACGGGACAGCGTCTGGGCGCGGACACCCATGGAGGCGACGGCGGCCACGGCCGAACCGGTGGCCGAGGCGGCCCAGTGATCCACCCGCCCGCATTCCCCCCTCTTTGATCTTTACAGCGGGGCCGTCGGCCCCTGACCCGTTCGAAAGGACCCTGACATGCAACCGACCGATCTCCTCCTTCCCGGCGCGCCGCTACCCCATGAATTGTCGCCCTGGGGCATGTTCATGTCGGCCGACATCGTGGTGCAGACCGTGATGGTCGGCCTGGCGCTGGCTTCGGTGTCGACCTGGACGGTGTGGCTGACCAAGGTCATCGAGCTGCGCCTTGCCCGCAAGCGGGTGCGCGCCCTGCTGGCCGGGCTGGCCGAATCCCGCACCCTGGTGGACGCCGTACGCCGCCTCGACGGTGCCGGCGGCCCCGAGGCCGCGCTGGTGCGCGCCGCCATGGCCGAGGCCCGGCTGTCGGCCGGCGCCGCGGTCGACGGTTTGCAGCAGCGGGTGGAATCGCGCCTGGAGCGGTTGCAGGCGGCGGCCGGACGACAAATGGCGCTCGGCACCGGCATCCTGGCCAGCATCGGCTCGACCGCCCCGTTCATCGGCCTGTTCGGCACCGTATGGGGCATCATGAACAGCTTCGTCGGCATCTCCAAGGCGCAGACCACCAACTTGGCGGTGGTGGCGCCCGGCATCGCCGAGGCGCTGTTGGCCACCGCCCTGGGCCTGGTGGCCGCCATCCCGGCGGTACTGATCTACAATGCCCTGGCCCGCGCCATCTCGGGCTACAGGGCGCTACTCACCGACGCCGCCGCCGACATCCTGCGCATCGTCAGCCGCGACCTGGACCGCCGGTCGCTGCCCCTGCACGAGGCGGCCGAATAATGGCGGGCCGCCTCGCTTCCGAGGGTGACGATCTCGACGAACTGCACGAGATCAACGTCACCCCTTTCATCGACGTCATGTTGGTGCTGCTGATCATCTTCATGGTGGCGGCGCCGCTGGCCACGGTGGACGTCAAGGTGGACCTGCCCAGCTCCACCGCCGAGCCGGCGCCGAAGCCGGACAAGCCGCTCACCGTCACCGTGAAGGCCGACGAATCCCTCAGCGTCGGCAATGACGCGGTAGTCAAGGAAACCCTGGGCGCCGCCCTGGACGGCGCCACCGGCGGCGACAAGGAGACGCAGAATCTTCCTACGCGCCGACAAGACCGTGAACTATGCGGCGCTGATGGCGGTCATGGATTCCCTGCGCGCGGCCGGGTACCTGAAGGTGGCGCTGGTCGGCCTGGACACGCCGTCATGAGGAACGCGGCCGTGGCGGCGCGGCACGCGCCCCGGACGGAGCCCCAGCTCCCCCTTCCCGACACGGCGCCGGCCCATGGTTCCCGCCTGTGGCTGGCCTCGGCCGCGGTGGCGGCGGGCCTGCATGCCGGCGCCCTGGCGGGGGCGGTGCTGTGGCAGCCCCGGCATGAACCCACCCACCCACCGGCGGGCGCCATGATGATCGAGCTGGCCCCCCTGCCGGCCCCGCCCGCCCCGCCACCCCCGCCGGCGCCGGAACCGCCCAGGCTCCTCCCCCGCCCGCCCGAGAAGGTGGTGACGCCGTCGCGGCCCAAGCCGCCGCCGGTGGTGAAGAAGGCCGAAGTCGCCTTGCCGCCCCCCCCACCGCCGAAGGCCCTGGAGGCGCCCCCCGCCGAACCGGTGGAGAAGACGCCACCCACGCCCGAGCCCTCCGCCGCCCGTACGGCCACCGCCCCCGCACCGGGAACGGCAGCGCCGCCCGCCAATGCGGTGCCCACGTGGCAGGGCGCCGTGCTTGCCCATCTGGAACACCACAAGCGCTATCCCTCGGCCGCCCAGTTCCGCCGCCAGCAAGGTGTGCCGATGGTGCGCTTCATCATGGGCCGTGACGGCCGGGTGCTGTCGGCCCAGTTGGAACGCTCCTGCGGCCATGGCGCGCTGGACGAGGAAGCGCTGGCGCTGCTCGAGCGGGCGCAGCCCCTGCCGGCTCCGCCGCCGGAAGTGGCGGGCAACCAGATCGAGATGCGGGTACCGGTGCAGTTCTTCCTGCCTTAGCAGGGTGGGAGGAACGGGTCCTCGCCGCCCAACCATTGGTCCGGTCTTTGCGCCGGAGCAGAGGCTCGCTACATTGGCCTCATCGGTCCGTTCCCGAGGAGGTCAGCATGAAGTCGCGCGCCGCCATCGCCTGGAAGGCAGGCGAACCGCTGTCGGTGGAGGAGGTCGAGGTCGACGGCCCCAAGCAGGGCGAGGTGCTGGTGCGGGTGGTGGCCACCGGCGTCTGCCATACCGACGCCTTCACCCTGTCGGGCGCCGATCCCGAGGGATTGTTTCCCGCCATCCTGGGCCACGAGGGCGGCGCGGTGGTCGAGGAAGTGGGGCCCGGCGTCACCTCGGTGGTCCCCGGCGACCACGTGATCCCGCTCTACACGCCGGAATGCGGCCGCTGCAAGTTCTGCCTGTCGGGCAAGACCAACCTGTGCCAAGCCATCCGCGCCACCCAGGGCAAGGGCCTGATGCCCGACAGCACCACCCGCTTCCACGCGCGGGGCCAGCCCATCCACCATTACATGGGCACCTCGACCTTTTCCGAATACACCGTGCTGCCCGAGATCGCCGTCGCCCGCATCAACAAGGAGGCGCCGCTGGAAAAGGTCTGCCTGCTGGGATGCGGCGTCACCACCGGCATGGGGGCGGTGCTGAAGACCGCCAAGGTGCAGCCGGGCTCCACCGTCGCCATCTTCGGCCTGGGCGGCATCGGCCTGTCCGCCGTCATCGGCAGCGTCATGGCCAAGGCCGGCCGCATCATCGGCATCGACGTGAACCCGTCCAAGTTCCCCATCGCCCGGCAATTGGGCGCCACCGACACCATCAATCCCAAGGATTACGACCGCCCCATCCAGGAGGTGCTGGTGGAGCTGACCGACGGCGGCGTGGACTATTCGTTCGAATGCATCGGCAACGTCAACGTCATGCGCGCCGCCCTGGAATGCTGCCACAAGGGCTGGGGCGAATCGGTGATCATCGGCGTCGCCGGCGCCGGCGAGGAGATCCGCACCCGGCCGTTCCAGCTGGTCACCGGACGGGTGTGGCGCGGCTCGGCCTTCGGCGGCGTCAAGGGGCGCTCGGAGCTGCCGCAGATCGTCGAGCAATACCTGCGCGGCGAGTTCGAGCCTGGACACCTTCATCACCCACACCATGGGCCTGGACGAGATCAACACCGCCTTCGACCTGATGCACGAAGGCAAGAGCATCCGCTCCGTCATCCTGTACTGAGGAAAGCCGCGCCATGATCAGCGAAATCTCCGCCTCGCGCTGTTTCGGCGGCTGGCAGAAGCGCTTCCGCCATGCCTCGCGGGTACTGGATTGCGACATGGTGTTCGGGCTGTTCCTGCCCCCCAATGCCTCGGCGGACGATCCGGTGCCGGCGCTGTATTGGCTGTCGGGCCTGACCTGCACCGACGAGAACTTCGCCCAGAAGGCCGGAGCCCAGCGGCTGGCGGCGGAACTGGGCATGGCCATCGTCATCCCCGACACCAGCCCGCGCGGCCCCGGGGTACCGGGCGACCCGGACGGCGCCTGGGATTTCGGCCTGGGCGCCGGCTTCTACCTCAACGCCACCCAAGAGCCGTGGGCGCGCCACTACCGCATGTACGACTACGTGGTGTCCGAGCTGCCGGCCCTGGTGGAGGCCAACTTGCCCGTCAGCGCGGAGCGGGCCGTCGCCGGCCATTCCATGGGCGGCCATGGCGCCCTGGTGTGCGCCCTGCGCAATCCCGGCCGCTACCGCTCGGTGTCGGCCTTCTCTCCCATCGTCGATCCCATGGCGGTCCCGTGGGGCGAAAAGGCGTTCAGCCGCTATCTCGGACCTGACCGGGAAAGCTGGCGGCAATGGGATACCTGCGCCCTGCTGGCCGACGCCGCCGAGCGCCTGCCCCTGCTGGTGGACGTGGGCAGCGCCGACCCCTTCCTGGACACCCAGCTGAAACCCGAGGCGCTGTCGCGGGCCGCCGCCGCCGCAGGGCATCCGCTGGACTTGCGCCTGCGGGACGGCTACGACCACAGCTACTTCTTCGTCGCCAGCTTCATGGACGACCACTTGCGCCACCATGCCCGCGCCTTGGGGCTACTCACCCGCTGATGAGGCCCAGGTTCTGTCCCCATAAATTCCATCGCGTGCGTTGGCGTCCAAGGGGTGCCATGGCAGGCGCGGCACGACGGCGATGCCGTCTGCATCGCCGAGTGACGCAACGAACCAGGGCGCCCCTTGGACACCAACCCGCAAGGCCGGGCGAATTCGGCCTCCGGGTTCGTTAGCCGGCTTGCGCGATGCGTCCAGCATCGCGCTGCGCCGCCTGCCTGCCCGGCGGCCGAATTCGCCTCGGCGCCACCCGGTGGAATTTATGGGGACAGAGCCTAGCCCGCCAGCGCGGCGGCCAAGTCCATCCAGCAGAAGCCCAGCGCCGGGACCTCGCGGCCGCCCACCCCGATCGGCCGCCGCCACCGCAACTGACCGCCCATGCGGGCGTAGAAGAAGCGCGACGGATTGCCCTCCAGCACCCACACCACGGCGGAGTCCATGCCGTGGCCCCGCAGATCGGCAAACATGGCCCGGACCAGGGCGCGACCGATGCCGCGCCCTTGGGCGTCGGGATGGACATAGAGGGTGGTGACCTCGCCCTCGCAGCCCGTGGCGGGCAGGCGCGCCGGCCCGCAATGGCCGAAACCCAGCAGGTCGAGGCGGCCGTCCTCCCACACCCAGACACCGCCGTCCCGCAACTCGCAGGCCCATTGCTGCGCCTTGCGTTCCACCGACATGCCCACCAGGGTGCGGTCGGGCAGGATGCCGGCATAGGTGGAGCGCCACGTCTCCACCTCGATGGCGGCGATGCCCGCCGCATCGCCCGTCCTGGCCCGGCGTACCTCCGTCATGGCCCCGTCCTCGCCGCCCCCCCTTCGCGCCGCCGCAATGAATCCCACATATCCAGATGACGTCGCGCCGCCGCCGGGGAAGGGGGCCACCATGGATATTTCACGCCGGAGCCTGTTCCACCTGCTCGCCGCCGGGGCGACAATGACTGCTTTCCCCGCCGCCGTGCGGGCCCAGGAGAAGCCGCTCACCCGCCCGATCCCGTCCACCGGCGAGCCCATCCCGGCGGTGGGGCTGGGATCATGGATCACCTTCAACGTGGGCGACGATGCCGCCGCCCGGCGCTCGTGTGCCGAGGTGATGGCGGCCTTCTTCCGGGCCGGCGGGCGGCTGATCGATTCCTCGCCCATGTATGGCTCGTCCCAGGCGGTCATCGGCCAGGGCCTGCACGAGCTGGGAATGCCGCCGGCCCTGTTCTCGGCGGAAAAGGTGTGGATCGGCTCGGGCCGCAGCGGGCCGGAGCAGATCGAGGAAACGCGGCGGCGCTGGAGCGTGTCCCGCTTCGACCTATTGCAGGTGCACAATCTGCGCGCCTGGGAGGAACACCTGCCGACCCTGTTCGCCATGAAGGCCGAGGGCCGGCTGCGCTATGTGGGGATCACCACGTCGGAAGGCCGTCGCCACGCCGACATGGAGAAAATCATGCGCGGCCAGCCCATCGACTTCGTCCAGCTGACCTACAACCCACTCGACCGCGAGGTGGAGGAGCGGCTGCTGCCGCTGGCGCGCGACCGCGGCATCGCCGTGATCGTCAACCGGCCGTTCCGCCAGGGCGCCCTGCTCCATGCCCTGGAGCGCACGCCGCTGCCCGGCTGGGCCGCCGCCATCGGCTGCCGCAGCCGGGCCCAGGCGGTCCTGAAGTTCATCGTGTCGCATCCCGCCGTCACCTGCGCCATCCCCGCCACGACGCGGGTGGACCACGTCGTGGAGAACCTCGACGCCGCCCGCCAGCCGCTGCCCGACGAAGACCTACGCCGCCGCATCGCCGACGACGCCGGAAAAGCCTGATGGAGGAATGGTCCACCTATGGCCTGCAAGATTTCCTGCTGTTCTCCCCAGCGACCTGGGGCCGGCTGCTGGAGGCCCACAACGCCGCCCTGTGGCCGCTTCATCTGGTGACGCTGGCGGCCGGCCTGAGCCTGCCTTTTCTGTGCCGCGGCGCAACCCGCGCCCGCCGTGCCGTGGCGGCCTTCATCCTGGCGGCCTGCTGGCTGTGGGTGGCGGCCAGCTTCTTTCTGGCGCGCACCGCCACCATCAATTGGGCGGCGCCGTGGTTCGCCCTACTGTTCGCCGTCGAGGCGGCCCTGCTGCTGTTCGGAAGCATCGTGTCGATGCGAACGGACTTTCGGCCGCTTCGCGACCATGCCGGCACCGCCCTGTTCCTGGTCTTCCTGCTCGCCCAACCCATGGCCGGGCTGCTGGCGGGCCGACCGCTCCGGCAGGCCGAACTCTTCGGCATCATGCCCGACCCGACCGCGCTGGGAACGCTCGGCCTGGTAATCCTGCTGCCGGGTCGGCTCGCCTGGCTGCTCGTCCCCATCCCGATGCTCTGGTGCCTGGTGGCCGGGGCCACCCTGTGGACCCTGGGGGCACCCGACGCCTGGGTGCCGCCGGCCATGGCGGCAGCGGCCGCCATCCTCCTGGCCATGCGAAAGCAGCGGAACCGCATCGCCATGGCCAAAAAGCCAGAAGGCCCGTCCCCGTAGGGGCGGACCTTCCGTTCGGATGGGTTCGGATATGATCCTCGCCATCCTTACCTTTCATATGGAAACGCCCCCCTGCCGCCACCATCCCCCGGACGGGATAGCCCGAAGGAGAAGCGCGGCACCTCGCGCGTAGGAGCGGGGGGCCGCCGCCCCAGCGTTGGGTCAATTACCTGGCCGCGCTCCGCCCTTCGGGTCGGCGTTTTCCGGAACCTCCGGCTGGCGGAGCCAGATCTTGGCCACGGCCAGTTCCATGCCGTCGAGGGGTTTCGGACAGGCGATGCGGCTGATGCTTTGGATGGACGCCCGCGGCGGCGGAGCCTCGGCATCGCCGCGCGGCAGGTTTTTCTGGATGTCCGCGATGATGGCGTCCGTTTCCGCCGCGCTGGGCGGCCGGCCGTCCGTCACCATGAGGCCGGTGCCGATGCCGGCGGTGGAAAAGGTAGTGCGTGGCCAGGTGTTGGGCACCATGCGGAAATAGGCCCACTGGTATTTATAGAACCAGCAGGCCGGCGCTATCTGGTCCTTGCCCTCCGCCTGCGTCGGCATGGCCCCCGCCAACATCGCCAGAAGCGCCAAGCCGCGAAGGAAACCTGCGCTGCGAAGTCGCCGAACAGCCATCACCATCCGCCCCGACACAGCCATCCCTATTGGGTTCTGTCGCATGTTCGAAGCGGCACAACAAGGCAAAATACCGGAACGGAAAACGAAAAGCCCCCCAGCTTATGGGCCGGGGGCTTGGCTCCATCACGGGACCCTGGTTGCGGGGGCATGCAACCGGCGTTGTTTGCACGTGATTAGTGTCCGCTGGATGACCCGTCGGCCCTATGAAGCGCCCAGGAAGCGCCGGCGGATGAAGGCGCTGCCGCCGTTCAGCACGGTCACCATGGCCAGCAGCACCAGCACCAGCGCGGCCGCCTCGCGGTATTCGAACAGGTGGAAGGCGGTGACGATCTCCAGGCCCAGGCCGCCGGCCCCCACCACCCCCAGAGTGGTGGCGGCGCGCACGTTGTGTTCCCAACGGTAGATGGTGGCGTCCATCAGCCGGGGCAGCACCTGGGGCCAGACACTGAAGCGGAACACGCCCAGCGGCGACACGCCGTGGGCGCGCAGGGCATCACCGGGAGCGCGGTCCACGTGCTCGAAGATTTCCGAATAGAACTTGCCGAGCACGCCGGTGGAATGGCAGGCCAGGGCGAAAATGCCGGGCAGCGGCCCGAAGCCGACGGCGGCGACGAACAGCACGCCCCAGATCAGGCCGGGGATGGAACGCATGGCATTGAGCATCAGGCGCACCGGCTCGCCGGCCCAGGACGGCGTCACGTTGCGCGCGGCCAAAGCCCCCAGCGGCAGCGCCACCAGCCCGCCCAGGACGGTACCGGCGATGCTCATCGCCAGGGTTTCCACCAGCGGCTTGCCCCACTTGGCCCAGCGGCTGAAATCGGGCGGCGAGGCGTCGCCGGCCAAGGTCAGGATGGTGGTCAGCGCCCCCTTGTAGCGGCCCAGGTCGAACACCCCGGCATAGGCGAAGGCGAGCGCGATTACCGTCACCCCCAGCACCGTGAAGAGTGCGTCCTGGCGGGCCGAACGCCGCCCGGCCGCAAGTACCGTCGCCATGGGATCCGTCATGGGCTCCTCCGTCAGGGAAATATCCGCTCCGCCGCCTGGCGCCAGGCCGGCGCTTCGCTCGGTTCCGGCCGGCGGATGAGCCAGCCGAGCAATCGGCGCAGCAGGCTCATTCCTCCTGCAACTCCTTGCTGACACCGATCCGGTTGCCGTCCTTGTCGCGCAGCAGGCGGCGCAGCCACAGGGGCGGCGTGCCGCTCATCATGCGCTGCACGTTGGCGATGACCTCATCGATGGGCCGCGCCTTCTCGGCCTTGACCGGGAACACCCTCAGCGCATGCACCCGCACCGCCGCCAGATCGGACAGCCCCATGGTGAACAGCACCGAGCAATCGGCCAGCGAGGCCACCCGCTCGACCATGGGGTCGCGGCCGGTGCCGTCGTCGTCGTCCATATCATCCATGACGCAGCCCTTGCCGCCACCCGGGCCCTTGTTGTTGGCCTTGCCGGAGCGGGAGAAATGCACCACGTCGACGAATTCCGACGAATCCTGCGACACGTCGTAGAACACCATCTGCCGCGCGGCGACGAAATTGGCGTCGAGCGCGATCAGGCTGTTGGTGGTGATGGCGATGCGCAAATGGGTATCGTTCATGGCAGACATCCTCAGGTCATCGGCAGGCCCTGCACCATCACCTCGCGGCCGAAACGCTGGCGGAAGGCGGCAGGCAGGGTGAAGCCATCGGGCGTGCGGGCACGCCAGCGCGGCAGTTCATCCAGCGGCAGGGCGAAATCGGTCAGCGCCTCAACCGGGACGATGTGCAGGGCATTGTCGTGCAGGACGAAGAAGTCGATGGGCGTGCGCACCGGGTCGCGGTGGATGGGTCCCACTTCGAAACACATCCTCCCGTCGCCGACGGTCATCTTCGGATTGTCGCAGTCGAAGCGGAAATGCCGGTTGAAGAAGAAAGGCGGCCGGTACTGGTAAAGGATGCTGTCCTCGTCGGCGAAACGCTTCACCTCGCCGACGATGTCGCTCAGGTATTGGTACAGCATGGCCTCGACATAGGCCTCGGGGTAGGGCTGCTCCCGGCTCTCCAGGAACCAGGCCACCGCCGATTCCAGCAGGCCAAGGCCGGCCGGAGTGATTTCCAGCGTCAGCGCCACCTGATGGATGGCGCCGTTCAGCTTGACGATGCCGTCGTCGAACTCGACATGACCGTGAGGATGCACCGCCACGGCGCGCACGATGCGCAGCATGCGGAACAACTCGGCCACCACCTTGTCGATGCCGCTCTTGCGCGGCAAGGCCAGGTACTTCTGCCAGCCGGTCTTGCCCTCGGCCTCGGGATGACGGGCGTCGAGCGCGGCGTCGAGCAGCAGCGCCGCCCACAGGGCTCCTGCGGCGGGTGCTTCGGCCGGCGACGGCACGGACGGCTCGGCGGCGAAGGAGAGGTTCTTCTTCTTGGTGTACAGCTCGATCTGGCGGTATTCCGGCCGACGCAGGCGCGAGCCCGCCATCCGGTCCAGACCGGCGAGAAGGTCGTTCAACAACTTCATGGACCCGGTACTCCCGCAACTGGTCGGGGGCCGGCCGATGCCGGCCCCCGGGCAAACCGCCCTACCAAGTGTTCAGGAGCCACTCGCGGTCCTTGTTGTATTCCATGTGGGCGAACAGGGTGTTGGCGATGCTCTCGCCCAACTCCATGGCGCCCGCATAGCCCATGGTCGGCTTGCGGTACAGGCCGGCCCGGTCGAAGGTGGGGAAACCGACGCGGACCATGGGCACGTTGTTGTAGATGCCCACGTAGCGACCCTTGGAATGACCCATGATGAGGTCGATCTTAGTGTCGGGGTCCTTGACCCGCTTCTCCAGTTCCCACAGATCGGCGTTGCACACCACTTCCATGTCCCAGGTGCACTTTTCCTTGAGCGCCAGGATGCGGGGATCCTTCTTGTACTTGCTGTTGTCGTCGCCCAGCAGCAGCAGCACCGGCTCCAGTTCCACTTCCAGGCAGAACTGCGCCAGGCCGATCACGAGATCGGGATGGCCGAACAGCGCCACCTTCTTGTTGGCGAAGAACATGTGCGCCAAATCCTGCAGGGCGTCGATGGCGACGCCGCGCTCCTTGATCAGGGATTCCGGGATCGGCTTGCCGGTGATGCGGCTGATTTCCTGCAGCATGGCGTCGGTGTTGCCGATGCCGTAGGGGGTGTTGACGACGGTCGCCGGAACCTCGAACTCGCTCTGCAGGTACTGGGCGGTCGAGGCGCCCTCGTAGCGGGCCAGGGCCAGCGAGGCCGAGGCGCTGGCCGAGGCCTGGATATCCTCGACGGTGGTACGGCCATAGGTGCTGATGGACTTGTCCGGCAGCATGGGCGAGTCGAAATCCTCGGTGTCCATGAACACCGTGCCGTCGACGCCCATTTCGGCCAGATAGTGCTTCAGCAGCACCACGTCGCCCGGATTGACCCAGCCGGGGAACAGGTTCAGCTTGCCCGTCGGCGCCGCCTTGTGGGTGGCGATGGACTTGAACATGGACAGCATGCACTCGGAATAGCCGCCCACCTGGCTCGACTTGAAGCTGGGGGTGTGCACCGGCACCACATGGATCTTGCGGCCGGGGAACTCCGCCTTCAGCGCCTTGTTGCAGGCGGCGATATTGCCTTCGATGTCGTCGCCGATGACCTCGGTCGAGCAGGTGGTGATGAGCGGGATGACCCGCAGGTCGGGATAGCGCTTGGCCAGCGTCATGACGCCGTCCTGGATGCGCTGGTGACCGCCGAACACCGCCGAATCCTCGTGCAGCGAGGTCGAGGCGATATCGAAGTTCTCCTTGAAGTGCTGGGCGAACAGCAGGCGCACGAACATGGTGCAACCCTGGCCGCCGTGGACCAGCGGAATGCAGTCCTTGACGCCGATGCCGGCATACTGGGCACCGGCGGGCTGGCAGTCGTACATCGGGTTGATGACGCCTGCCCGCTCCTTGGTGGAAATTTCGCAACCCATGGCTTACCTCTCGATCGGTTGGCGGCGGCCCGCCCAAGTGCTGTTGTGGGGCGGGCCGCCCGCCGTTCGGCTCTAGTAGAGCGTGTGGTTCAGTTCGTGGTTCTGGGACTTGGTGATGGCGATTTCCACCAGCCGTACCTTGACCCCCTCGATGAGCTCACGGATTTGGGCGGGACCCGCCTCCTCGATCCACGGAAAGCGCTGTTTGAAGTCCTGCACCATGATCTTGGCGTCGGCATAGAACAGCCGGTCCTGGGGAGTCTCCTTGGCCGGCGGGTGGCCGGTCAGCAGGTCGGTGGCGGTCTTGAAGATGCCGTCGATGTTTTCCTGGCGGTCCCACGAGCGCGAGAAGAACTGCCACAGGCAGCGTTCCTGCACGTAGTTGTACAGCTGGTCGATCTTTTCGCTGTTCATTCCGCGGCCTCCTTGACCGGGGCGGCGGCATCGCCGCGGATGTCGGTGGCGGCCAGCTTCAGCAACGGGTTGTGAACCGCGTTGTACATGTCACGGGCCAGATTGACGAAGCCCTCGAACCCCATGTACGGGCCATTATGGTAGCCGTGGCCGTTGACGTAGGGGATGTGCAGCTTCTTGACCAACTCGCCGACGCGCGGGCCGGTGAAGATGACGTCGGGCCGGACCAGATCGATGATCTCGAAGAATTCCAACTCGTTGCCGTCGTCGATGTAGTAGGTGCCGGTCTGGCCGCGGGCGATGACCTTCTCGAAGTCCTCCTGGTGGCCGAACTTGGACGCCATGGCAACCACCTGGACGCCCAGATCGTCCTCAACCGACTTGGTCCAGTGCCACAGACGCGGGCCGCCGGTCCAGATGGCCATCTTGGTGCCCTGCAGGCGTTCCTTGTACCAGTCGAGCTGCGGCTTCCACTTGGCCTCTTCCTCGGCGATCAGGGCCTCGCCCTTCTCCTCGATGCCGAAGAAGGCGCAGATCTTGCGGATGCCCTCGGCCATGTAGCTGAAGCCCCACGAGTCGATGTCCAGGCGGGGGATGCCGTATTGCTTCTTCAGTTCGTTGGCGATGTAACCCGACGAACGGGCGCAGTTGACCACGTTCAGCTGCGCCTTGTGCATGCGGCGCAGATCATCGTAGGTGCCGTTGCCGGTGAAGTGGGCGATGACCTGGATGCCCAGCTTGTCCCAGTACTTCTGCAGCAACTGGGTGTCGCCGCCGATGTTGAAGTCACCGATGAAGTTCATGGTGTACTTCGAGGTGATCTCGGCGTCGAGTTGGCCGACCTTTTCGTTGATCCAGCCGATGTTCAGCACGTGGTGGCCCTTGGACTGGGACACACCGGCGAAACCGGGGCACTCGACGGTGAAGATGTCCACGTCGGGGCGGTCCTGCATCACCTTCTTGGCCACCGCCTTGATGTCGTCGCCGATCAGGGCGGTCGGGCAGGTGGTATAGATGATCATGCGCTTGACGTCGGGCATCTCGTCGAAGGCTTCGTGGCAGGACTTCTCCAGCCGCTTCTCGCCACCGAAGACGATGTGGCTTTCCTTCATGTCCGTCGACCACACGTACTTCATGTTGAAGTGACCGTTGTCGGTGGGGTAGCGCTTGGTGTGCCAGGTGTCGTAGGCGCAGCCGATGGGGCCGTGGATCATCTGGATGGTGTCCTTGAGGACACCGCCGATCACCAGCTTGGCGCCGCAGAACGAGCAACCGCGCTCGGACAGGGTGCCGGGGATGGTGGGCGCGTTGGAAATGGGCAGGAAATCGCGGGTGTCTTCACCGTCGACCTTCAGATAAATGTGCTTTTCGCGCTCAGGAATATCCTTGTCGCACTCGAGCAGTACCATAGGCATGGCGGTTTCTCCTTAAGCCTCATTGCGGATATTCATCGCAAACAGGCTGTTTGCTTTACGCGGAAGCTGATGCCCCATAAACGCATGAAGCGTGCCAAGTGCCGCAAAGCCTGGGGATGCCTGCCGTCGATGGCGGAATCGGTGGGTTTTGCCGCTTCCCGGCGGCCGGGACGGAGGCCGGCAGCGAAAGTTCACGCCGGTACGAACAGGAATCGAGAGTTCCGCCGCGTGCGCCCGCCGGCCCGAACGGCGCTCCGCCGCCGCCGTTTCCCCGCTGGCACGCCGGTTGCCTTTGTCAAAGGGGGCATGAGCCCACGGAACGGCAAGGAGCGACCATGTACGACGACACCCCACCCGCCCCGCTGCTCATCGCGGTAGCCGGCACCGATGGCGGCCGCATCGACAAGCATTTCGGCCAGGCCGAGGACTTCCTGATCTACCGCCAGGGCGCGCAGGGCCCGGAACTGGTGGAGCGCCGCTCGGTCGCCGCCCATGAACGGCCGGGCGACGAGGACCGCCGCGACACCATCTGCCGCATGCTGGCCGATTGCCGGGTGCTGCTGGTGGCCAAGATCGGCCCGGTGCCGCAGGAACGTCTGGCCGGTCTCGGCATCGAAGCGACGGATTTGTACGCCGGCAAGGACGTGTTGCCGACGCTTGTGGACATGTTCGCCGCCAAGGCCGCCGCCGTATCCGAAGTCCCGGTGGATTCCACCGAGTTCCGCCTGTTGCACGCCATGCTGCGGGTTGCCGACATGGAGCGCTCGCTGGACTTCTATACCCGGCACTTGGGCATGCGGGTGCTGGAGGTGCGCGAGCACAAGAAGAACCAGTTCACCCAGGCCTATCTGGGCTATGGCGCCGGCTGGGACGGCATGGCGCTGGAAGCCTGGTGTTCAACTGGACCGACGAGGAGCCGTACGTTCTGGGCAATTCGTTCGGCCACGTCGCCATCCAGGTCACCGGTATCACCGCCCTGTGCGACCGGCTGGCCGCCGCTGGCGTGCCCATGCCGCGCCCGCCGCGCAGCCAGCGCCACGGCGAGAACATCGTCGCCTTCGTCGAGGACCCCGATGGCCATCGCATCGAACTGGTTCAACTGCCGTCCTGACCGCTTGGCACGACGCTTGCTGTTATCCCCCTACTCCCTCCCACGTTTCACGAAGGATTTCTTCATGCCTCGTCAGATCGCTTTCTACGGCAAGGGCGGTATCGGCAAGTCGACCACCTCGCAGAACACCCTGGCGGCCCTGGTCGAAATGGATCAGAAGATTCTGATCGTCGGCTGCGACCCCAAGGCGGACTCCACCCGCCTGATCCTCAACACCAAGCTGCAGGACACCGTGCTGCACCTGGCCGCCAAGGCGGGCTCGGTCGAGGACCTGGAACTCGAAGACGTGATGAAGATCGGCTACAAGGGCATCAAGTGCACCGAGTCGGGCGGCCCCGAGCCGGGCGTCGGCTGCGCCGGCCGCGGCGTCATCACCGCCATCAACTTCCTGGAAGAGAACGGCGCCTATGACGACGTGGACTACGTGTCCTACGACGTGCTGGGCGACGTGGTGTGCGGCGGCTTCGCCATGCCCATCCGCGAGAACAAGGCCCAGGAGATCTACATCGTCATGTCCGGCGAGATGATGGCGCTGTTCGCCGCCAACAACATCGCCAAGGGCATCCTGAAGTATGCCGGCACCGGCGGCGTCCGCCTGGGCGGCCTGATCTGCAACGAGCGTCAGACCGACCGCGAGCTGGACCTGGCCGAGACCCTGGCCAAGCGCCTCAACACCCAGATGATCCACTTCGTGCCGCGCGACAACATCGTCCAGCACGCCGAACTCCGCCGCCAGACGGTGATCCAGTACAAGCCCGACTCGCAGCAGGCCCAGGAATACCGCGCCCTGGCCACCAAGATCCATGGCAACGGCGGCAAGGGCACCATCCCCACCCCGATCACCATGGAAGAGCTCGAGGACATGCTCATCGAGTTCGGCATCATGAAGACCGACGAGCAGCAGCTGGCCGAACTGGCCGCCAAGGAAAAGTCCCTCTGCTCTGCCTGATCTCTTTCCGTCATGCGCGGGCTTGACCCGCGCATCCACATGGATGGCCGGGTCAAGCCCGGCCATGACGGCTTCATCTCCTTAATCCTTTGACAGGAGAAGCGCCCATGTCCGTCGAATCCGCCGTCAGCTACATCAAGCGCATGCGCGAGGACGAGGCCTTCCGCAAGGTCATGAACGACATCAGCGACGACGAAGAGGCCAGTTGGGCGCATATCCGCGCCAACGGCTACGACTTCACCATGGTGGAGTTCAAGAAGGCGCAGGACGAGATTTACCAGGAGCACGGCATCACGCCCATGTGATGCCCGAGTCCGTGGCCGCCTTACCCTCCCGCTTCGCGGGTCCCCCCCCCTCCCGCAAGCGGAAGGGGGGGGACGCAGCAGAGGTGGGTGGCCCCATCTCTCGGCTCACTTCTTGCGGAACGGCCTGTAATCCAGTCCGTATTTTTCCATGCGCAGGCCCAGGATGCGCCGGGTCAGCCCCAGTTCCCTGGCGGCTTCGGTAATGTTGCCGGCATGGGTCTTCAGCGCCTCCACGATCATCTCGTATTCCACCGCGTTCAGCTTGGCCTCCAGGCCGCAGCCGAACGTAGTGCCGCTTTCCACCGAGGTCTGCAGCGACGGCGGCAGGTTGTAGCCGTGGATCACCCCGTCCTCGGATAGGATTACCGAGCGCTCGATGACGTTCTCCAGTTCGCGCACGTTGCCCGGCCAGTGATAGGCCATCAGCATGTTGAGCGCGGGCGTCGAGATGCGCTTGGCCTCGCGCCCCGATTCCTCGGCGTAATGGGCGACGAAATGGTCGGCCAGCAGGATGACGTCGCTGCCGCGTTCGCGCAGCGGCGGAATGGTGATGGGGAAGACGTTGAGGCGGTAATAGAGATCCTCGCGGAAGGTCCCCTTCTCCACCATGTCCGGCAGGTCGCGGTTGGTGGCGGCGATGATACGCAGGTCCACCTTGACCGGCCGCGCCCCGCCGACCCGCTCGAAGGTTTTTTCCTGCAGCACGCGCAACAGCTTGGCCTGCATGGGCAGGCTCAACTCGCCCACCTCGTCCAGGAAGATGGTGCCGCCGTCGGCCAGTTCGAAACGGCCCTTGCGCATGGCGGCGGCGCCGGTAAACGAGCCCTTCTCGTGGCCGAACAACTCCGATTCGACGATGCTTTCCGGCAGCGCCGCGCAGTTGAACTTGATGAACGGGCCGTCAGCGGTGGCACTGTTGTAATGGATGGCGTTGGCCACCAGTTCCTTGCCGACGCCGCTTTCGCCCAGCACCAGCACGGTGGCCTTGGTCGCCGCCACCTTGTGGATCAGCTCGTACACTTCCTGCATCGGCTTGGAATTGCCGATGATGTTGGTTGGCTTGAACCGCTGTTTCAGCGCGTTGCTGAGACGGCGGTTCTCGTTCTCCAGCCGCACCTTGTCGATGTTTTCCAGCAGGTACAGCTCGACCGCCGGCGCGATCATCGAGGCGATGGTCGCCATCAGCTCCACGTCCTGCTTGAGCAGCCGGCGATTGGCGTAGACGCGCTCGGCACTGATGGTGCCCAGCACCTTCTTGCCGTGCAAAATCGGCACGCAGAAGAACGAAAAGCTCAGATCGGTGCCGTCGGTACGCGCCTGCGTCCGGTTGAGGAAGCTGGGGCTGTCGCGCAGTTCGGGCACGATGATCGCCTTGCCGGTCTCCACCACCTTGCCGGTGATACCCTCGCCGGGCTGGTAAATACCGCGCGCCTTCTGTTCATCCGTCATGCCGAAGCTTTCGTGGATGAAGATCTTGCCGGTTTCGCGGTCGTACAGGCTGACGGTGCCGCGCACGATGCGCATGCGCTGCTGCATCACCTTGAGGATGATGGCCAGCGAACTGGGCAAATCCTCACTTTCTGTGATGACCTGGCTGATCTGAAACAGAATGGGCAGGACGTTGACGCGACACTCACCGGTCTTGCAGTCGGTGAAGTCGTCGACGAAGTCGTCCAGGTCGATGGCGTAGGTATAGTCCATGTGCATCTCGGATCAGCCCCGGTCCGCTGCCGCACCCTGCCTTGCCAAGGATTTCGAACCGTTGCGTACATGGCGGGCGCTCGTGATATACACGTACAACATAACGAAAGATCGAGGTCAACATAAATGTCATTTATACCCACATATATTCGCATTTGTCGGGTATCTAACAGCCATTGTCTGATTCTCTACATAGAATCATAAGCATAAACTCCATATTCACCCGTCACTGACCCCGATACAAACTCGCAATTAACCGTGCATCTTCAGCATCCTGATTTCACATATCCTCAATTTTTCACATAAATGTACGATCTGAACTCTGAAGCACGTCTGCGTACAGCCCCTTCCCGGCACTGCCCCCCTTCACAGCCAGAAAACGCCCCGAATCGCGGCCATGGCACAGGGCTTGCTGAATTCAGTTCAGGATTTGCGCAATCGGGAGTGCGGCATGAACGCGGATGAGATCCAGGCCCTGCTGAACGAGCCCGCCTGCGCCCACAACAACAAGAGCAAGTCCGGCTGCGCCCGGCCGAAGCCCGGCGCCACCCAAGGCGGCTGCTGCTTCGACGGCGCGCGCAACGCGCTGCTGCCCATCGCCGACGTGGCGCATGTGGTGCACGGCCCCATCGGCTGCGCCGGCTCGTCATGGGACAATCGCGGCACCCGGTCCTCCGGCGCCGACCTGTACCGCCGCGGCATGACTACCGACCTGGGCGAGATGGACGTGATCATGGGCGGCGGCGAGAAGCGCCTGTTCCGATCGATCAGGCAGGCCATCGACAGCTATTCCCCCGCCGCGGTGTTCGTCTACGCCACCTGCGTGCCGGCGCTGCACGGCGACGACATCGAGGCGGTGGCCAAGGCCGCCGCTGCCCGCTTCGGCGTTCCGGTGGTGCCGGTGGACGCCGCCGGCTTCTACGGCAACAAGAACCTGGGCAACCGCATAGCCGGCGACGTGATCTACAGGCACGTCATCGGCACCCGCGAGCCCGATCCGGTGCCCGAGGCGGCGCGGCGCCCCGGCATCACCACCCACGACATCAACCTGATCGGCGAATGGAACGTGGGCGGCGAGTTCTGGAACGTGGCGCCGCTGTTCGACGAGCTCGGCCTGCGGGTGCTGTGCACCTTCTCGGGCGATTCGCGCTTCCGCGAGGTGCAGACCATGCACCGGGCCGAGGCCAACATGGTGGTGTGCTCGAAAGCCATGCTGCATGTGGCGCGCAAGCTGAACGAGGATTGGGGCACGCCGTTCTTCGAGGGCAGCTTCTATGGCGTCAAGGACACTTCACAGGCGCTACGCGACATAGCCCGGCTGCTGGACGACCCGGACCTCACGGCACGCACCGAGGCGGTGATCGCCCGCGAGGAGGCCAAGGTCGAGGCGGCGTTGTCGCCCTATCGCGAGCGGCTGGCCGACAAGCGGGTTCTGATCTTCACCGGCGGCTACAAATCGTGGTCCATCGTCTCGGCCATGCAGGACCTCGGCATGGTGGTGGTCGCCACCGGCACCGAGAAGTCCACCGAGGAGGACAAGGCCCGCATCCTGGAATTGATGGGCCCCGACGCCCGGATGATCGCCGACAACGACCAGCGCGCCCTGATCAGCACCTTCCACGAGACCGGCGCCCATATCCTGGTGGCCGGCGATCGCTACATCTATCCGACGCTGAAATCGCGCATCCCTTTCCTCGACATCGACCATGTCCGGGCCATCGGCTATGCCGGCTACGAAGGCATGATCGAGTTGGGCAGCAACCTCGAGCGCTCGCTGTCCAGCCCGGTCTGGGAGCAGGTGCGGGTGCCGTCGCGCTGGTCGTCGGAACGGGCGGCGTGAGGAGAGCGCAAATGGCCGAGATTGTCCTGCCCACCAAGCCGCTGTCGGTGAACCCGCTGAAGGTCAGCCAGCCGGTCGGCGCCTCGCTGGCCTTCCTCGGGCTGGCGCGCACCATGCCGCTGGAGCACGGCGCGCGCGGCTGCACCTCATTCAACAAGCTGTTCTTCATGCGGCATTTCCGCGAGCCGATCCCGTTGCAGACCACCGCCATGGACCAGGTGACCACGGTGATCGGCGCCGACGACAACGTGGTCGAGGCGCTGGCCACCATCTGCGCCAAGGATGCGCCCGACCTCATCGGCCTGCTCACCACCGGCCTGTCGGAAACACAGGGCGCCGACATCCCGCGCACGATCAAGGCGTTCCGCGCCACCTATCCCCAGTACGGCGGCGTGGCGGTGGTGCCGGTCAACGCCACCGACACCCAGGGCTGCCTGGAAACCGGCTTCGCCCTGGCGGTGGAAGCGATCATCGCCACCCTGGTGCCGGCGCAGCCCGCCACGGTGAAACGGCCCCGGCAGGTCAACGTGCTGGCTTCAAGCATGCTTACCCCCGGCGACATCGAGGCGATCAAGGAGTGGATCGAGGCCTTCGGCCTGTCCGCCATCGTGCTGCCCGACCTGGCCGATTCCCTGGACGGCCACCTGATCGACGAGGGCTATTCCACCCTGACCTATGGCGGCACGCCGGTGGAGCGCATCGCCGCCATGGGCGAATCCATCGCCACCCTGGTCATCGGCCGTTCGCTGGACCGCGCCGCCGACCTGCTGCGCGCCCGCACCGGCGTCCCCGACCACCGCTTCGCCGGCCTGATGGGGCTGGACGAGTGTGATGCCTTTACCCATGCGCTGGCCCGCATCTCCGACAAGCCGGTGCCCGAGCGCATCGAGCGCAAACGGGCGCAGTTGCAGGATGCCATGGTGGACTGCCACTTCACCCTGGGCGGCTCGCGCGTGGCCATCGCCGCCGATGCCGATCTGCTGGGCGGCCTCGCCCGCTTCGTCACCGACGTGGGCATGGACGTGGTGGCCGCCGTGGCTTCGGCCCGCACCCGCGGCCTGGCCGATCTGCCGGTGGCCCAGGTGCAGGTGGGCGACCTGGAGGACCTGGAGACCCTGTCGCGCGAACGCGGCGCCGATCTGGTGGTGACCAACTCCCACGGTGCCGACATCGCCGCCCGGTTGGGCGTGCCGCTACTGCGCGCCGGCTTCCCGCTGTACGACATCTACGGCGGCCCGGCGCAGTGCTGGGTGGGCTATGGCGGCAGCCGGCAGACCCTGTTCCACCTCGCCAACCTGATGACCGCCTATCACCAGGAGATCGCGCCCTACCGTTCGGTCTACTGGCAGGGCACGCCGCGCGAGTTGGAGAGCGGAGCCCGGCCATGCTGAGAATCGCCTTCGCCTCCACCGACCGCGCCCATGTGGACCTGCATTTCGGCGGCGCCGAGAGCCTGGTGATCTTCGACGTGGCGCCGGGCCGCGCCGATCTGGTTGGGGTGGCGGAATTCGTCAAGGCCGAGCAGGTGGGCACCGACGGCCGCGCCGGGCTGGCCGGCACCACCCAGGACAAGGTCATCCCCAAGCTGGACTTCGTCCAGGGCTGCGCCGCCGTCTACGCCGCCTCCATCGGCGCCAATTCCATCAAGCGGCTGATGTCCATGGGCGTCCAGCCCGTCATCGTCGATGCCGGGCACGACATCCTCGACCTGCTGAACGAGGTCAGCCTCGCCATGGTCTATGGCGGCCTGCCTTGGGTGGACCGCGCCAAGGCCAGCGCCGAGAAGGAAGAGGCGACGTCCAAGGCACGCATCGACGACGACAGCCGCCGGCTGGTGGCCTCGGTGGACGAACTGGAATGAAGCTCTGCGCTTCCAACCTGGCCCTGCCCGCCTTCGACCATCTCGGTCTGCTGCCCGAGGTCAAGGCCATGGGCCTGGACGGCATCGAGATCGCCCCCACCCACACCTGGGTCGATCCCAATCAGGTGAGCGCGGCCGAGGTGACCGCCTATCGCCAGGCGGCCGAGACCGCCGGGCTGGCAGTGGTGGGGCTGCATGGGGTGCTGGACGGCGAACAGGACCTGGGTATGTTCACCGACACGGACACCCAGAAACGCACCATCGACACGCTGGCGCAGCGCTCGGCCCTGTGCCGCGACCTCGGCGGCCGCACCCTGATCCTGGGCGCCCGCTGGGTCCACGACCTGCCGGAGCGTGAGGCGTGGAAGGCCGGGCGCGCCTTCCTGGAACGCCTGCTGCCGCGCATCGAAGCCCACGGCACCATCCTGTGCCTGGCGCCGCTGGCGCCCGAACAGGGGGATTTCTGCGCCACCGCCAAGAGCTGCTATCTGCTGACCAACGCGGTGGACCACCCCGCCCTCGGCCTGCACCTGTCCGCCGCCGCCCTGGCCGCCACCGGCGAGATGGGCCACGCCACCTTCGCCGCCGTGCGCGGCCGGCTGGACCATTTCCATGCCGACGAACCCGACCTGGTGGTAGCCGGCTCCACCGGCCGCATCGATCATGCGGATTTGCGCCGGCACCTAGCCGCCATCAGCTATTTCGGTTGGGTTTCCGTTGTGCAAAAACAACTTTCCGGCCTGTCGCTGGAAGCCCTGCGCCGCGGCACCCGTTTCGTCGCCGACACCTACCTGCCCATCGATACCCGCTGAGGATTCATCGCATGACCGATGCCGAACGCCTGGAAATCATCACCGCCGCCATCGCCGAGGCGCGCCCCGCCTTGCAGCGCGACGGTGGCGACATCGCCCTGGTCGCCGTCGGGGGCGATCGGGTCAAGGTGTCGCTGAAGGGCGCCCGCATGGGCTGCGCCCTGGCGGGCCAGACCTTGGGCGGCATCCGCCGCCGCCTGATGCAGGTGCTCGACACCCCGGTCATGGTCGTGCCGGTCGCGGGGTAAGATGTTCCAGCCAGCCCAAGCCCCCTGGATCAATCCCGGCGTGGTCATCCACGAGCCGAGCGCGCCGGTGGACGAGCTGATCGCCAAGTTCGCCCGCTCGGTGGCCAAGCGCGGCTTCAACGTGGCCGCCTGCGCCCGCCGGGACGACATCATGGTGGACCTGCTCACCGACCAGCCTCTGCCGGGCTCGGCGCAGGAAGCCGCCGCGGCGACCTTGCGCAGGGCCATGCGCGACGATGCCGATCTGGCGGTGATCGGCGGTTTCGACGTCTTCCGCAACGCCGCCGCCGAACTGGCCGCCACGGTGGGCCATGGCGCTTCGCAGGGCATGCCGGTGCTGACCACCATTCCCGACGGAAAGGTCAGGGAATGGCACGATTTCGCCGGGCACGACGGCACCATGATCCCTCCCACCACCCGGGCGCTGTGGCGCTGGTGGGGGCCGGAGCGGCTGTACCGCGACCTCGCCCTGGGCGTCGCCAATGACGAGGTGCGCCAGATCGCCGTGGGACCGCGCTGGCTGATGGTGCAGGGCCCAGCCGGCGCCGGCCTGGCCTATCTGCCGCGCAATGCCCGCGAGCTGATCGCCCGCATCCCCGAACTGAAGCGTAAGAGCCTGCGCCAACTGGCGGAATTGTCGGGGTCGTGGGACCCGCTGGAGATGTCGCTGGGCATCGCCGCCATCAACGCCCATTACAACCGCTTCGACCTGGAGGGCGAAATGGGCAACGGCGCCGCCGCCTTCGGCCGCGAGGCCGGCCGGGTGGTGGTGATCGGCGCCTTCCCCGGCCTGTCGGAGACCCTGTCCCATCCCCAGGTGATCGAGGCCGATCCCCGCCCCGGCGAATTCCCCACCGTCGCCATGGACAGCCTGCTGCCGGGCTGCGCGGCGGCCGTGGTGGCGTCCTCGACCCTGATCAACCGCAACCTGCCGCGCATCCTGCGGTTGGCCCATGGCTCGCGCCTCGCCCTGGTGGGGCCGGCGACGCCGCTGACCCACCGGCTGTTCCATTACGGCTGCGAGATCCTGGGCGGGCTGGTGGTGTGCGACGCCCGCGGCCTGGCCGAGGCCATCCGCGCCGGCGCCCTGCCGCGCGAATTCGGCCGTTTCGGCCATTACCTGCACCTGCGCCGCGAGGAGGCGCCGGCCGCCGGAACCTGCCGCTACCGCGCCTCGGGAGGCGACAGCGCATGACCGGGCAACCGCGCCCCTGCGGCCGCCCGCAGCCGGCCGCAGCCGACAGCCTGTCGGTGTTGGCGCCGGTGCAGGCGCCCTGGCTGCGCCCCGGCGTGGTGGTGCATGAGCCCGCCACCCCGGTGGACGGCCTGCTGGCGGACTTTGCCCTGCGGCTGCGGTCGCGGGGCTTCAACGTCACCGGTTACGTCCAGCGCAACAACGGGGCCGCCGGGGCCGAAATGGGCCATGGCTGCGCCGCCCGCATCGAATTTTTCGACGTGGCCTCCGGCCAGGTGGTGGCGGTGGACCGCTCCGAGGCGGAGTTCTACCTGCGCAAGGCCATGCGCGAGGATGCCGACTTGCTGGTGATCAGCCGGTTCCAGGCCTTCCAGTCGGCTTCCGCCAACGTCAAGGCCACCGTCGCAGCCGGCCAGTCCCAGGGCATGCCGGTGCTGACCTCCATCGCCGGCCGCTGCGTGCAGAAATGGCTGGGCGCCATGCAGCAGGACGGCGCCATGATCGCCCCCGACCTGGCCGCCCTGTGGCGCTGGTGGGGGCCGGAGCGGCTGTACCAGGACCTTGCCCTGGGGGTGGCCGAGGACGAGGTGCACGCCATCGCGGTGGGGGGCGCTGGATCATGGTCGAGGGCGCCTACGGCACCGGCCTCGCCTATCTGCCCCGCTCGGCCAAGGACCTGATGCCGCGCCTCGCCGGCCTGCGGCGCCAGGGCTTGCGGCGCCTCGCCGGCCTCAGCCGGTCGTGGGATCCGGCCGAGATGGCCCTGGGCATCGCCGCCATCAACGCTCATTACAACCGCGCCGATCTGGACCTGCCCAGCGGCAACGGCGCCCAGGCCCTGTCCAAGGCGGATGGCCGGGTGGTGGTGATCGGCGCCTTCCCCGGCCTGGCCGACATCCTGCCGCACTCGGCGGTGATCGAGACCGACCCCCGTCCCGGCGAATTCCCCCCGGTGGCCATGGATACCCTGCTGCCCGGCTGCGGCGGCGCCGTGGTCAATTCCTCGGCTCTGATCAACCGCTCGCTGCCGCGCATCCTGCGGCTGGCGCAGACCTCGCCGGTGGCACTCATCGGCCCGTCCACGCCGCTGACCGAGCGCCTGCACGCCTATGGCATCGGCACGCTGGGCGGCCTGGTGGTGCACAATCCGGCGGGATTGGCCGCCGCCATCCGCGCCGGCGCCGGCCCGCGTGAATTCACCCGCTATGGACGTTATGTTCACTGGCAGGCGGAGAAATAATTCTCGGCACGAAAGTGCACAATGAACAAAAATGTACAGACGATATTTTTATATCATTATTGTTGACGCATAACTTTATACAGATACCATAGGAAATATTTTTGGCATTCATCATAATCGATGAAGTGCCGGAGGACGGCCTGAGCCGGACCCGAAAACACCCCGGCGGCGCGTCGTCTCGACACGGCCGCAGGCGGTGATCGCAGTCCCGGACGGCCGCATGCTCGACACCCCTCCCCATCTGAAAACCGCCTTCGCCACCGACAGCCTGGCCTGGGTGGATGCTGATTTCGCCTGGGCCCGCCACCTGGTGGTCTACGACCTGATGCCGGGCAAGGCCGATCTGCTGGATGCATCGGCGTTCCGCAGGCCGGGAGAAACGGCGCGCCAGCCCGCCGCCGGTTGCCCCGGCGATCCCGGCGCCATCGGCATGGCCGACCAGTGGGCGGCCAGGATGAAGGGTCTGGACGGGGCCGGCGTGCTGTTCACCACCGGCCTGTCCGACCGCGCCGCCATGGCGCTGGCCGCCGCCGGCACCTTCCCGGTGGTGATCGAGCACCGCCGCCCCATCCACGACGTCATCACCCGCCTGCAACAACTCATGCGCCGCGACCCGCCGCTATGGATGTGCCGGGTGCTGCGCTACGGAGCCCCCGACCATGACCGCCTTTGACGGATATCCGCCGGTGATCGAGAACCAGCACCTCACCCCTGCCCTGGATACCACCGCCCTGGCGTTGCGCTCGGTTTCCGTGCGGCGCGGCGACGTGCTGGTGCTCAAGGGTATCGACCTCGCCATCCCCGCCGGCCGTATCACCGCCATCGTCGGGCGGTCGGGCGTGGGCAAGACCACCCTGGTCGCCACCTTGAACGGCCTGATCCGCCCCGCAGACGGTGCCGTCCTGGCCCCCGGCGTGGGTGATCTGGCCGACCCAGGCGCCTTGCGCGAGCACCGCCGCAGCACGGCCACCATCTTCCAGGACCACGCCCTCATCGATCGCCTCAGCGCCATCGACAACGTGCTGCTGGGGCTGGCCGACCAGCGCCACCCGCTGTCGCCGCTGCCTTGGCCCGAGGCACTGCGCCGCCGCGCCGCCGAAGCCTTGGACGAGGTCGGCCTGCTCCACCGCGCCACCGCCCGCACCGCGACCCTGAGCGGTGGCGAGCGCCAGCGCGTCGGCGTCGCCCGCGCCCTGGTGCGGCGCCCCAGCCTATTGCTGGGCGACGAGCCCTTCGCCTCGGTGGACCCGGCCCTGGTGCGGCAGATGAGCGCTGAATTCCGCACTCTCGCCCAGCGCAACGGCCTGACCGTGGTTCTGGTGCTGCATCAGTTGGAAACCGCCCGCCTGCTGGCCGACCGCATCGTCGGCCTGGTGGACGGCCGCATCGCCTTCGACGGTGCTGCCGAGGCGTTCGACGCCGAGGCCGAGGCCGCCATCTTCCCCTTCCCCAACACCGCAAAGGACTGACCCATGCTCGCATCGTTGAAACGTCTCGGCGTCGCCGCCGCCCTGATCATCGCCGCCGCCCTGCCGGCCACCGCCGCCGAGCGGCCGGACAAGTTGGTGGTCGGCCTGCTGCCCGGCGAATCGGCGCCCACGGTGATGCGCCTGAACGAGCCGCTGCGCGCCTATCTGGAAAAGCGCCTGGGCCTGCCGGTGGAATTGGTGGTGGGCGCCAACTACGCCGCCACCGGCGAGGCGCTGCGCTTCGACCGCCTGGACATCGCCTATCTGGGGCCGGTGACCTACATCCTGCAAAGCAAGCACGCCAAGCTGGAACCGTTCGCGCGCCCCTCGCATGAAGTGGTTGGCCCCACCTTCCAGGCGGTGGTCATCGTTCCCGCCGACAGCCCGGCCAAGGCCCTGGCCGACCTGAAGGGCAAGGAAGTGGCGTTCGGCGACCCGGCCTCCACCTCGGGCACCTGGGTGCCGCGCTACATGCTGGCCGATGCCGGGCTGGTATCCGAGCGGGACTACAGCCTGCGGGTGCTGGGCGCCCACGACGCCGTCGCCCTGGCGGTGGTCAACCACAAGGCCGACGCGGGCGGGCTGTCCAAGCCCATCTACGACCGCCTGCTGAAGGAAGGCAAGATCGACCCCAAGGCAGTGCGCGTACTGGCGGAATCGCCGGCCATCCCGGAATACATGTGGACCTTCCGCCAGGGCCTGGACCCCGCCTTCAAGGAGGAAATCCGCAAGGCCTTCATCGGCGTCGACGACGCGGAAGCGCTGAAGGTGTTCCGCGCCGAGGCCTTCATCCCGTCGGTGGATGCCGACGTGGACCGCGTGCGTTCGTGGATCGCCGCCATCACCAAGGACCGGCCCGAGTCGGTCGCCATCGTCAAGTGAGGACCTTTGCCCTCCTCCCCCGGGCCGCCGGGGGAGGAGGGCAAAGGGGGATGGGATCACCGCCGATAGGTCAGCACCCGCTCCCGCCGGACGGCGAAATGCTCGCAGATCTCCCGCGCCAGCTCGGCCGACAGCGGCACGCCGAAGCGGCGCGCCTTCTCCACCAGATCCTCGCCCGCCACCGCCTGCAAGGCCCCCAGGCCGGCATTGGCGAGCGCGGTGACGCGCTGGCGCAGGGCGGGATCGGTAACGCGCGCCAGCCAGCCGTCGCGCACGGCGCCGGGCTGGTAATCGCCCTCGCACACCGGCTTGCCGCCGTCCAGGGTGCTGATGGCCATGGCCATGGCCACGTCGGCCAGGATCAGGTGAAAACGCTGGTTGTCGGTCACGATCTCCATGAGCGCCTCTAGAGCCAGTGGATGAGGGGAGACGGGTCTTCCGCCGGCGGCGGTTCCGGCGGATGCCTGGGCGTGCCCAGATAGAGGAAGCCGACGATGCGTTCCCCCGCCGCCAGGCCCAGCTCCCGGTGGAAGCCGTCGTCATGCATGAACCAGCCCGACCGCCACACCCCGCCGAACCCCAGGCCCTGCGCCGCCATCTGCATGGCCATGACGGTGCAGCCGGCGGCCAGGTGCTGGTCGAACACCGGCACCACGTCGCTGATCTTGGGGGAGGCCACCACGGTGATGACCATGGGCGCGCGGTGCGGCATGCGCGGGGCGCGCTCCACCACCTCGGCCGGCTTGCCGGCGGCCAGGGCGGCGCGCAGCATGGCCTCGCCCAGCCGGTCCAGCCCGTCGCCGGTGGCGACCAGGAAGCGGAACGGCCGCAGGCGCAGGAAATCGGGCACCCGCAGCGCCGCGCGGAAGATCAGGTCGAGCGCCTCGCCGCAGGGCGCGGGCCCGGTCAGGGCATGGCATGAGCGCCGGTTCAGCAGCAGCGACAGCCCGGAGCTCATGTCCATGGCGGCAATTCCTCCTCGATGCGGCCGCCATGGCGCAGGCGGTCGCGCAAAGCCATCAGGGTGGCGTCCAGGTGTTCCAGCACGGCCAGGCTGCGACGCTCGGCCGCCGAGGTCTCGATCACCTCGGCGATGCCGCCGTTCCTGATCACCAGCCGGCGACCACCGCGCAGGGCCAGCAGGGGATCGTGGGTGGAGATCAGCACGATCTTGTCGCCGGCCACCAGCAGCTCCAGCGCGCGGGAACGGTCGACCCCGGCATTCTCGATCTCGTCGATCAGCACCACCGGCGAGGCCGAGAGCAAGGCGGCATCCGCGATCATCAGCGCCCGGGTCTGGCCGCCGGATAATTGAGTCAGCGAAACCTCGGCGGCGAACTTCTCGCCGGTCAGGTCATTGGCGCAGGCGACGACGCGGGCGGCCACCACCTCGGGCTCCGCCACCCGGCGCACCTGGGCGTGCATGGCGACGAATTCGGCCACCGACAGGTCGACGACGAAATTCATGTTCTGGGACAGTTGCGCCACCAGCTTGCGTTCGGGGGCGAAGCGGCACTCGGGCTCGGGCGGACGGCCGTTGATCAGGACGACCCGCCCGGTGGGGGTATCACCCTGGGCCAGGCATTCGATGTCGGCCAGCAGGCGGCTCTTGCCCGAGCCGGTGGGGCCGACGATGCAGACCACCTCCCCCGCTGTCAGGGTCAACCCGATGCCTTCGTCACGCCCCAGTTTGTCGCGGCCGCCCCGGATGGTCAGCGTGCGCACGCATTCCGGGCCGGTGGCCATTTCGCGCTCCAGCAGCATGGCCACATGGGCAAGCACTTGATCGCGGTCCAGGCCGAGATCGGCCAGCGCCTCCTCGCCGAAGCCGTCCAGCCATTGCTCCAGCGTCGCCTCCGGTGCCGGTGGCAGCGGCAGCGTGGCCAGGAATTCAGCCACACCGGGATGGGCGGCCAGCAGGTCGCCGAGCCTAGGCGCGGTCATGGTCGTCGAAGCTCATCTTCTTGACGTTGCCGCGATGATGGGTCTCGCCGATGGCGGTTTCGCCCACGCAATAGGGACACACCGCCGACGGCATGGAAAAGCGCAGCCGGCGGCCGTCCAGCGTCTCGGTGGCGGGCGCCCGGCGCAAATGCCAGGCCACGTCCATGGCGCCTTGCCCGGTGATGCCGTTGCAGAACACCACCGGCGCCCTGGGATTGGCGAGCCGGACGTTGAAGGCGAATACCTCGCGCTCGGCCTGGCTGACGATGTCGCCCTTGGTGATCACCACCACATCGGCCAGACGCAGCATGGGGCCGATCTTCTTGGGCGTGTGGATGCCCGCCAGGGCGTCCACCACGCACACCGCCAGCACGCCGTCGATATGAGGGGAGCAGCGGTTGCACAGGCCGGCGCTTTCGCTGACCAGCAAATCCAGGCCCCGACGCTCGCCCCAGGCCAAGCAGTCTTCGATATTGGTGACGAAGAAATGGTCGGGGCACAGGCCGCCCGACAGCCCCACCAGCGCCGGCAGGCCGCGCCGTTCGTAGGCCTCGCGGTCGGCGGTGGACAACGAGTCGAACTTCACCACGCCCAGCGCCATGCCCTCTTCCCGCAGCAGGTCGAGCACCCGCAGGATGACCGAGGTCTTGCCCACGGACGGCGGGCCGGCGACAGTGACCAGCCGGATCGCCATCAACCGCCCCAGGCGTCGAAGAACAGGCGGCCGGCCCGCTCGGCCTGCGCGGTCATGCCGCCCTCGCGCACCCGCTCCCAGCCCGGCCATTTGAGCCCGGCACCCGGAGGAAAGGCGCCGGCCACCGCGCCGTTGGCGGGTGGATAACAGTTGCGCGCCAGCACGCCGCCCAGCTCGGTCCCGATCAGCGTCTCCACCAGCGGGCGGACGCGCCCCAGCCGGTTCGGCCGCGCCACGAAGCCGATGGGCATGGCGTAGGCGCCGTCATCGGGCCACACGACCGAGACCTGAGCGCGCCGGGGCGCCATCTCGGCCTGCATCCACGGCAGCACCGCCACCGCGCCGCCCGGCGCGTTGTCGGCACCGGCGGTACGGGCGCTGACCACGTTGTGCTGCAGCCCCTTGACGCTGGCTGCGAAGGCCCGGATGCCGTCGGCGCCGAATTCCTCCAGCAGGCACAGCAGCAGGAACTGGTTGTAGTCGGTGAAAGGAACCCCGGCATGGGGACGCCAGCCGCCGAACACGACGTCCCCGCGCAGGCCCGGCTCCAGCAGGTCGCTCCAGCGGCGCGGCGCCGAACGCTCCCCCAGCTTGCGATGGTCGATGAGAAAGACCAGGGGAATGGCGGCGAAGACCGTGAATATCCCCAGCGGGTCCATCAAGCCAGTGCAGGGGGCATGGACGGACGGCGGCGCCAGGTGTACCGGCTCCGCCCCGGCCAGGAGGTGGTCGCAGCAGGAATCGGGCGACCACGGCGTCGCCACCATTGCTGGGCGCAGACCGGGCGCCGCCATCAGGGCGTCGAAGGGGGCGTACCATTCCCCCCATGAGCGCGCATACCCTCCAGGGAATGCTGAACCGCCACGCGCTCCATCCCCATTTTGAAGGGGCGGCGCAGTGGGATGGGCATGCGCGCCAGCAAGTCCAGGCGCTCCAGCGCGGGAGCGGAGGTTCGCTGACGGGGCAGCCAGGTTGCGCAGTCGTCGGGACGCGGCGCCTTGCCAAGAAACATGGTGCGTCTCGCAATGGAAAAATATCTGGACAATCCTTCCGTTCCGATACAATGAATGTCAATAATAATTTTAGGACTATCCAATTGTATATTGTCAAACAACAAACAAATTCCTTGTTCCATCTGCAACACTGAACGATTTTGTACTTTTTACACCATGGTGAAAACGAGCGCATTTTGCACATTCCCGTAACTTCGGAAGAGAGCCGCATGCCCCACCGCCTCAGAGCGCCCGACGATCCCGGCCGTACCCGCATCCTCTATCTGGCCCGTTACGCGCCGGACGAGCCGGTACTGGAAATGAAGCCGGACGGGGTCGCTTCAGGCTATGCCGAGTATCACTTCAACCTGTTCAAGGAATTGCAGGCCATCGGCTACGACGTGCGCTCCAGTTCCAAGCCCTATGCCGCCTGGGTGGCGGGCGGGAACGTGGATTTCGTCTTCTCGCTGCTCAACCGCATGCCCATGCGCAACCCCGAGGTCCACATTCCCAGCCTGTGCGAGTACCTGCGCATCCCCTATCTGGGCGCGCCGCCCAACATCCGCGCCCTGGCCGAGGACAAGTACCTGAGCAAGCTGGCCTTCCGTTCGCTGGGGCTGCCGGTGGCGCCGGGCCGCGCCTATGCCATCGGCCAGGAACTCGCCCCGCCCGACTTCCCCGGCCCCTATTTCGTCAAGGACCGCTTCGGCGCCGCCTCGGAAGGCATCACCCCGGAAAGCCTGCAGGACAGTTGGGAAGGCGCAGCCGTCATCGTGCGTCGCTTCCACGGCCAGGGCCGCGAGGCTCTGGTGGAGCCCTACTGCCCCGGCATCGATGTCACCGTGCCGGTCATCGGCCACGCCCCCTACTTGATTCTGGGCCATGTGGCGCCGCAGTCGGATCAGGTCGGCCACATCCTGACAGAGGGCTTGAAGGCGGACGACCACCTGGGCAACCAGCTGGTGGACGTGGGCGCCAGCGCTGGCGCCATGGCCGGCGACGTGGCGACGCTGTGGCGCGCGCTGGGACCCATCGACTATTTCCGGGCGGATTACCGCTGGGACCCGGCCACCGGCCGGCGCACCCTGCTGGAGATCAACATCTGCTGCTATCTCGGCCGGCAGGGCGCGCTGGCGCTGGCGGGACGGCAATGGGGCTTCAGCCGGCGCGACCTGGTCGCCCATGTGGTGGAATTCAGCCTGGCCCGCCAGCAGGCCATGCGGCAGCACTCACGCTGGATCATATAAACAAAGTTCGCAAACATACATTTGCGTACGGCGTACATTCTCGAACAATAATTAGTTTTTGAAAAATAACAATTGACATAATGTGACAATCCTTGAAAACGTGATGCTCGGATCATCTTCGCATTGATCCATTCAGATGGCACAACCGCATGGCGGTATATTGTGCCGGAGCACGGCCTGAGCCGGACTTTCACTCGTGATCTCCACGCCGTCGGCGCGTGGTGCGATGGAGCCCGGAATGCGCGTGCCCGTTATTGTTTCGTCCCGCCCTGCCCTTTTCGCCGGAACCGCCGTGGCGCTGATCCTCGCCCTGATGGGCAGCGCCGCCGCCCAGAGCACCGCTCCTGCCCAGGCGGAAGACGAGGCCGTTCCCGAAGTGGTGGTCACCGACAGCCCGGAACAGCCCGAGGGCAGCGCCGAAAGCGGCTATCGCGCCACCACCGCGACGATCGGGCCACTGGGCAAGGCGGCGCTGAAGGACACCCCCTATTCGCTGAACGTCACCTCGGGCGAGCTGATCGAGAACAGCAACGCCCACACCCTGGGCGACGCGCTCAAGACCAATCCCACCGCGACGCTGCTGATGTCGCCGAACACCGCCAGTTCCATGACCCGCATGATGGTGCGCGGCTTCACCGCCGCCGACCAGAGCGAGATGCGCGACGGGCTGGTGGACCGCAGCTTCTCGTTCCCGCCGCTGGAGAACGTCGAGCGCATCGAGGTCCTGAACGGTTTTTCCGGCTTCCTCTACGGCTTTTCCGCCCTGGGCGGGTCGGTGAACTACGTCAGCAAGCAGCCGACCGAAACGCCGCTGGCCAGTCTGGCGCTGGGCAATTACGGCGGCGGCATCAACTACGTCCATGCCGATCTCGGCGGTCCGGTGGAGGCAACCGGCGGCCGGCTGGGCTATCGCTTCAACGCCTATCGCGAGGACGGCGAGACCTTCATCGACGGCAGCGACCAGGAACGCACCCTGGTTTCGGCGCGCCTTCATTACAAGCTGGCGCCCGACAGCAAGGTGTGGGCCGACCTCTGGCGCCAGCAATACCACGCCGAAGGATTGCAGAGCTATTTCGCCCTGGGAGCCGGTGTGCGGGTGCCCGACGCCGCGAAATTCGACGCCTCACGCCAGTACGGCCAGGACTGGACCTACAACAAGGCGGAGAAGACCGTCGCGGGCGCCGGCTTCGACACCCGGCTGAACGACGTCTTCAGCCTGCGGGCAGGCTATCGCTACGGCTATATGTGGCGGCGCTACGCCTATGTCTCCAACACGCTGCTCAACGATTCGGGCACGTATAGCGAGACGGCCGGCGCGAGCCCCCAGCAATACGAGACGACCCATTCGGAATACGCGCTGGTGGACGCCAACGTGAAGACCTGGGACATCGGCCATACCATCACCGCCGGCTACTCGGGTACGGACTACTTCTACATCCGCGGCGCCAACGACACGACGGCCCCCCTCGGCACCTCGACCATCGGCAATCCGGTCACCTATGCCCAGCCAGCCCTGGCGGTCGGCGGCAAGACCCAGTGGCAGAAGCAGTATTTCGACAGCTACCTGATCGGCGACCGCATCGCCCTGACCGATTCCCTGTCCGCCCTGATAGGCGTCAACCATGCCGTGCTCAAGCAGATGGCGTGGGGCAGCACGGCGGTCATCAGCAACAGCAACTTCACCAAAAAGAAGTCCACCCCGTCCTACGCCCTCATCTACAAGCCGGCGCCCGACGTCTCGACCTACGCCTCCTACATGGAGGCGCTGGTCGGTGGCGAAAGCAGCAGCGCGGCCGGCGTGACCAACCGTTACCAGGTGCTGCCGCCCAGCGTCAGCAAGCAATATGAGGTGGGCGCCAAGGCCACCTTCGGCGGAATCGACGTCAACACCGCGCTGTTCCGCATCGATAAGGTCAATTCCGAGGTCGATCCGGCGGACAACACCTTCAAGCAGGACGGCCGCGAGATCCACCAGGGCCTGGAGGTGACGGCCAGCGGCAAGCTGACCGACCGGCTGACCCTGGTGGGCGGCGTCACCTGGATGGATGCCTTCATCGACAAGGCCGTCGCCAATCCCGCCACCCAGGACAAGATTCCGGTCAACGTGCCGGAGAAGCAGGCCCGCCTGTACCTGGAATACGCCCTGCCCTTCGTCCCCGACCTGACCGTCACCGGCGGCGCCAATTATTACGGCAAGCGCCCGGTCAACCCGCTCAACACCGACTACATCGACGCGGCCACCACCGTCGACGCCGGCCTGCGTTACCAGCCCGAAGTCTACGGCCACAAGGTGGACGTCAACCTGACCGTCGCCAACGTCTTCGACACCGCCACCTGGGCCTATTACCGCAGCGGCGACGGCCTGCTGCTGGGGGCGCCGCGCGTGGTGTCGCTGTCGCTCAAGACCACGTGGTGACGGCCGTGGAACGCGTGGAAGCCATCCGGCTGGCCGGAAGATCGGCGACCCGCCGGGTAGGACTGGCGGCGATCCTGGCGGCCCTGTTCCTGGGATCATTCCTGATCGGCCGCTATCCGGTGGCGCCGCACACCGTGATGGCCATCCTCGCCGCCAAGGTGCTGCCGCTTGCCCCCTTCTGGCCGCCCCAGGCGGAAACCGTGGTGCTGACCGTCCGGCTGCCCCGCATCCTGGCGGCCATGCTGGTGGGGGCCGCCCTGTCCAGTTCGGGCGCCGCCTTCCAAGGAGTGTTCAGGAATCCCATGGTCTCGCCCGACATCCTGGGCGTCGCCGCCGGGGCCGGCTTCGGTGCCGCCCTAGCCATCCTGCTGGGGTGGAGCGCGGCCGGCGTGCAGCTCTGCGCCTTTCTGACCGGCTTGGCGGCGGTGCTCGCCACCACTGCCATCGGCCTCTGGCGGGCGGGCGGCGGCACCCTCGCCCTGGTGCTGGCCGGCATCATCGTCGGCACGGTGTTCTCGGCCGCCATCTCGCTGGTTAAATACCTGGCCGACCCGCACAACACCCTGCCCGCCATCACCTTCTGGCTGATGGGCAGCCTTGCCTCGGTGACCGCGGCCGAACTGGCGATGGCGGCCCTGCCCATGCTGGCAGGCCTGGCGATGCTGACCCTGCTGCGCTGGCGCCTCAACCTGCTGTCCTTCGGCGACGACGAGGCGCGCGCTCTCGGCGTCGACGTCACCCGCACCCGGGCGGTGGTGATCGTGGCCGCCACCCTGATGACCGCCGCCTCGGTGGCCATCAGCGGCGTCATCGGGCTGGTGGGGCTGATCGTGCCGCATCTGGCGCGCCTGCTGGTGGGGCCCAATTACCGCGTGCTGCTGCCCACCTGCACCGTGCTGGGCGCCGCCCTCCTGCTGGCGGTGGACGATTGCGCCCGCGTCCTGGCCGCCGGCGAGGTGCCGCTGGGCATCCTGACCTCGCTGATCGGCGCGCCGTTCTTCCTCGCCCTGCTGTCCAACGGCCGCAAGGGGTGGGTGTGATGGTCCCACCCGTGGTGATGGAACTGGACGGCGTCGCCTGCGGCTATCGGGGCCGCACGATACTGGCGGGCATCCACCTGTCGGTGCGCCAGGGCGATTTCCTGTGCCTGTTGGGCCCGAACGGCGTCGGTAAGACCACCCTGTTCAAGACCATCCTGCGCCTGCTGCCGGCCAAGACCGGCACCATCCGCATCCACGGCGCCAACATCGCCCGCTGGCCCGTGGCCCGGCTGGCCGGCGCCATCGGCTACGTGCCCCAGGCCCATACCCCACCCTTCCCGTTCAGCGTGCTGGACGTGGTGTCCATGGGGCGCGCCGCCCATCTGGGCCCCTTCGCCCAACCGTCGCGCAGCGACATGGCCCTGGCCGGGCAAGCCCTGGACAGCCTTTCCATCGGCCACCTGGCCGAGCGCGCCTACACCGAGATCAGCGGCGGCGAGCGCCAACTGGCGCTGATCGCCCGGGCGCTGACCCAGCAGCCCAGCCTGCTGGTGATGGACGAGCCCACCTCCAACCTGGATTACGGCAACCAGGTGGGCGTGCTCGACCACGTGCGCGATCTGACCCGGCGCACCGGCATCGCCGTCATCATGACCAGCCACGATCCCAACCACGCCCTGTGCTATGCCAGCCGCGTCGCCTGCCTCGACCGTTCGGGCGGCCTGGCGGTGGGAGCGCCGGCCGACATGGTCACCGAGGCCTACCTGCGCGACACCTACGGTGTCCGCACCCGCTTGGTGGCGGTGGAGGGCGACGGCCGGCTGTGCCTGCCGCTGGGACGGGAGGACCGCCCATGCGCCGCCTGCTGATGCTGTTCTTGTTGCTGGCCACTCCGGCCCAGGGGCGCAGCGTGGTCGACATGGCCGGCCGCGTGGTGGACATCCCCGATCAGGTAGAGCGCGTGGCCTGCCTGGAGGTGCTGTGCTACCCTAAGATGTTGATGCTGGGGGCAGAGAGTCGCGTGGCGGTGATGGTCGACACCGCCGCGCCGTGGATGAAAAGCCACCAATCCCAATATCGCCGCCATCCCCAAGACCACGGGTGACGCCAATATCGAGGACTTGCTGGCCCGGCGGGTGGACGTGGTGTTCTACCGCTATTCGCCCGAGCAAACCCTGGCGAAGCTCACCGAGGCCGGCCTCCCCGCCCTTCTCGGCCAGCCGCTCAGGCATGCCCGCAACGACGCCCAGGACTTCGTCGACGAAGCCAAGGCCATGGTGCGGCTGTTCGGCCAGGTGCTGGGCGGCGAGGCGCCGCGCCGCGCCGAAGAATGGTGCGCCTATTTCGACGAACGCGTCCGTTTCGTCACCGGGCGGGTGGCCCAGGTGCCGCCCAACCGCCGGGTCAGGCTCTATTACGTGCGCGGCCCGCAAGCGCTCAGCACCCAGGGGCGCGGCAGCTACACCTTCTGGGCCGGCACCCTGGCCGGCGCCGACATGGTGGTCAAGGACGCCCCCCTGGCCGACAAGGGCGCGGCGTCCATGGAGGACATCGTCCGCTGGGACCCCGAAGTGGTGCTGGTGGGCCGCCAGTATCCGCTGGACCTGGTGACCGCCGATCCGCGCTGGCGCGACGTGGCGGCGGTGCGCCAGGGCCGCGTCCACTCCATGCCCGAAGGGGTGTTCTACTGGGACGGCGGCCCCGAGACCGTGCTGACCCTGCAGTTCATCGCCAAGCTGCTCTATCCCGAGCTGTTCCGCGACTTCGACATGGCCGCCGAGATCAAGGCCTATTACGCCCGCTTCTACCGGACCACGTTGTCCGATGACGACGCGACCAAGCTGCTGCGCGGCCAGTCCCCCGACGGCAGCCGCTTCAACCCCATGAATAATTGAGGCGGCCCATGACGACCACGTCCTGCACCAAGGCCAACAATGGCGGCTGCGCCTCCAAGGTCAACAATGGCGGCTGCGCCTTCCGGGGCGCCAAGATGGCGCTGCAGCCCATCGTCGATGCCGCCCATCTGGTGCATGGCCCGGTGACCTGCCAGGGACTGTCATGGGACGTGCGCCCCACCGCCTCGTCCGGTCCGCGCCTCCATCGCGACACCCTGGTCACAGATCTGGGCGAGATGGACATCATCCATGGTGGTGAGGAGCGGCTGGCGGCGGCGGTGGAAGCAGTCATCGCCGCCCGCGAACCGGCCGGGGTGCTCGTCTACCAGACCTGCGTGCCGGCCCTGATCGGCGACGACGTCAAGGCGGTGTGCCAGAGGCTTACGGCGCGCTTCGGCCGCCCCATCCTCGCGGTGGACGTGCCCGGCTTCACAGGTGGCCGCGACACCGGCTCGAACGCGGCCGGAGACGTGCTGCTGGATCAGCTTATCGGCACACGGGAACCCGAGCGGCGCACCGCCACCGACATCGTGTTGATCGGCGAATACAACGTAGCCGGCGAGGTGTGGCAGGCCGCCCGGTTGCTCAGCGAAATGGGCATCCGCGTGCTGGCCTCCATCCCCGGCGACGGCCGCATGGGGGCCATCGCCACCGCCCACCGCGCCCGGGCGGCCATCGCGCTCTGCTCGCAGGCCATGGGCGGGCTGGCGGCCAAGCTGGAGGCCCGCTACGGCATCCCCTTCGTACAGGGAAGCTTCTACGGCATGGGCAACATAGCAACCATCCTGCGCGGCATCGCCGCCCTGCTGGCCACCCAAGGCGGCCCGGCGGACCTGCCTGCCCGCGCCGAGGCGATGATCGCCCGCCACCAGACCATGACCCAGGCGCGACTGCGCCCCTTGCGGCCCCTGCTGACGGGCAAGCTGGCGCTGTTGCTCACCGGCGGCGTCAAGACATGGTCGCTGGCCGATGCTTTGCGGGAAATGGGCATGGCGGTGGCCGCCACCACCCTGCGCAAGAGTTCCACCGACGACCGCCGCCGCGCAGCGGCGCCGGCTGGACGCCGAGCGCTTGTGGGACAGCGCCGATGACGACCGCGTGGAAGCCGAGTTGATGAGCGGGCGCATCGACGTGGTGTTGTCGGCCAATTCCATCCGCTATCCCGCCATGCGCACCGGTGTGCCGTGGATCGAGATCAGCCACGAACGCCACATGCCCCTGTCGGGTTATGAGGGAGTGGTCAACCTGGCCGCCCGCATCCACACCGCCTTGCGCCACCCGCCCCGCCGCCTTGCCCCCGCTTCGGCGGCGCCCTGGCGCGCCGCCGGCGGAGGCGCCCCATGAAGCACTGGCGCTGGGCCATCCTGGCCGTGGTCCTGCTTTTCCACGCGGCTGCGATCGCCGCCCTGGCGCCCGGACGGCACGAGGCAGCCCCGGTCATCGCACCGCCGGTGCTGGCAGTCAGCCTGATCACCGAACTGGCACCAGCCCCCATACGGGCGGCAGCGCCGGAGCCGGCGCCAGAACAGCCCCCACCGCCCAAGCCTAGGCACATGGCCAAGCCGCACCCCAGCCCGTCGCCGACTCGGCCGTTCGAAAGGTCCGTGATAGAGCCCGCCACCCCGGCCACAGCGTCCGCACCACTCCCGGCAAACAGCGCGTTGGCTGCCCCTCCGACCACCGCCGGTGAACGGTCCCCACCCATGCGCGAACCGGCCGCCATCGCCTGCCGTGCCCCCGCCTATCCGCCCGAAGCCAAGCGCCGCCGCGAAACCGGCACCGTGATGCTGGGCCTGCTCATCGATACCGAGGGCAGCGTCATCGACCGCCGCATCGAGCAGTCCAGCGGTTCGGACACGCTCGATCAGGCGGCGCTGAACGCACTCGCCAAATGCAAGTTCACGCCGGGAACGGTGGATGGCCGCGCCCAGCAGGCCTGGGCCCGGCTGCGCTATGTCTGGAAACTGGAGTGATGCCCATGCAACCCTTCTCCACCAACCTGCCCGAATTGTGGGCCCAGGGCGACCTCATCGCCCACGCCACCTTGGTCATCCTGCTGATCATGTCGCTGACCAGCTGGACCGTGCTGGCCATCAAGCTGGTCGAGCAGGCCCGCCTGCTGCACCAGGCCCACGCCGCCGAAGCGGCGCTGGGCGGCGCCTTGTCCATGGACCTGCTGCCAGCGACCGGCCCCTTCCGCGCCATCGCCACCGCCGGCCTGGAGGCGCTGCGCCGGTTCGGCGGCCCGCTGAGCGGCGAGGTGGACCGCCACACCTGGCTGTCCCTCGCCCTCGGCCGCGCTTTGGCGCGCGCGCTGGGACGGCAGCAAGGCGGCTTGGCGGTACTCGCCACCATCGCCTCGACCGCCCCGTTCGTCGGCCTGTTCGGCACGGTGTGGGGCATCCACCACGCGCTGGGCGCCATCGGCCTGTCCGGGCACGCGTCCATCGACAGGGTCGCCGGACCGGTGGGCGAAGCCTTGGTGATGACCGCCATCGGCTTGGCGGTAGCGGTGCCGGCGGTGCTGGCCTACAACTGGCTTGGGCGGCGCAACAAGGTGGCCGCCGAGACCCTGCGCGACTTCACCGCCGGCGCCCATGCCCTGCTGCTGGCGCGGCGGGTGAGCGAACGGCCCGAACCGGTGCCGGTCCCCGCAGCCCTCTACGCCACCGGGACGGCCTGAGATGGCCGTCTCCTTTCCGCTCGGCGACGGGGACGACGACGAGGCGGTGCTGGTCGCCATCAACACCACGCCCCTGGTGGACGTCATGCTGGTGCTGCTGATCATCTTCCTGATCACCGTGCCGGCGGTCAGCGCCACCATCCCGGTGTCGCTGCCGCGCCAGGACGCGCCCGTGTCGGACGTTTCCGCCGTCACCCTGACGGTGGATGCCGAAGGCCGGCTGTACTGGAACGACATGCCGATGGCGAATACGGACGAGCTGCGCGCCCGCCTTGCCCCCTGGCGCCCACCCGCGCCTCCGTTCACCTGCGTGCCGACGAGATGACGCCGTTCAGCGCGGTCGCGGCGGCCATCGACGCCTGCCGCGATTCCGGCATCGCCATGGTGGGCTTCGTCACCCAACCGGAAGGACGGCCATGAGCTATTTCGCCGACGAAGAGGGAGCAGCCGAGCCCGACATCAACGCCACGCCGCTGATCGACGTGCTGCTGGTGCTTCTGGTGATGCTGATCGTCACCATCCCCGTTCCCCTGCACTCTTTGGACACCGCACCGGCCAGCCGGGGAACGGGGCAACCGCCGCAACAGGCGCCTATCCGGATCGATGTCGCGTCAGATGGAACCTTGCGCTGGAACGGCGAAGCGCTCCCCGGCCTGGCCGCCCTGGAAACCCGCCTGTACACGGCGGCCAACACCGCATCGTTCCCGTCGATCCAACTCCACCCAGCCCGTTCGGTCTCCCACGCCAAAGTGATCGAGGTTCTGGCGGCTGCTCAACGGCAAGGCCTGCCCGGAATCGGCCTGATCACACAATGGGGCAACGAAGCGGAGTGATGTAGGGGAGAGCCAGCCCGAACGGCCACAGAAGCCGCCGAATTGCTGCGCGGGCTGATCGACGAGGTGCGGCTGATTCCGATATGATTCCGGAGCGATTTCTGGACGGGGTGATTGCGGAATCGAAAAGCCCGTTATCTCATTGAGATAACGGGCTTTTGATTGGTTGCGGGGGCACGCAGCCTCCGATACCGACATTCGCTGTCGACTGAGATATAGACCATTGTTATCTAAGGGAAATAAAGCAAGAAAATAGCCAGAATCGGTCCTTTTCACGCCGGCAGGACGATCTTCCGACGCATGGCGCGATGGATCGCGGTGGCTGTGCTTTCGGGAACGCCGGCCCTGTCCGCGTAGGCCATCCAGCGTTCGACATGCTGATGTATCTCGCGGATGATGCCTTCCGCCTTTTTCGGCTTCATTCCACAGAAGACGCCGAATTGCACAAGATCGGATAGTTCGAACCTGTCACGCGTCCCGAAGGCGCAACTATCTCATTTTTTTATTCATCAACGAGTTATGACGTACTGGGGCGTATAGCTACAGTGTCCGGCCGCGAATTCTCTTGCATTTTTTCTCGTCGTCAGCGACGAGTAAGCATGTCAGCGGAAACAATTCAGTTCACGCAGGAGCAGGCTCGGGACATCGCCCAGGTGTCGCCGGGCGATGTGCGCGCTTGGCGAAAGGCCGTACCTTATCTTGCGAGCAAGCCGGGCAAGTCCGCGCGGTTTACCTTCGCCGACCTTGTGGGCTTGGCGATCACCAGTGAGTTGACCAGCCGGTACGGTGTCCGGATCAGCGACATAGGAACGGGTGTCGACGCCTTGTTTCGCGCCCTTGCCGACGCCCGACCACTGCATCTCGAAGGCATCTTCGTTCTGCTCTCGAGAAATGCCGCGCGCCTATTCACATCCGGCGACTTCAGCCTACGGCAACTCGTGGAGCCCACGTTCGTCGTCCCATGTGATCCGATCTTGGCCCGGATTGGTGGTCGCATGATGCCGGTGTCGCCCGGATCTAACCAAACCGCCCTTCCCTTCCCGCCTCGCGTCTTGAAGGCGGGATAATGGCCTCCCCCTTCGGATGATGATTGAAGGGGCTGCGCCTGCAAGGGCGCTGGCCGCCGCTGCACGATGTCTGATCAGGCGCGACGGCGTCCAGCCGCAACGCTCGGCTGTACGTGCGTGGCGGAGACTGGGACATGACAGCCATGCCCCAGGGAGATTTCGTTGCGGAGCTTCAACGCTACGGAGCCGACACGGCGGCGTTGCGTCTGAGGGACTCGGTCGTTCAGCATTTCTGCGACGTCTTGAGCACGGAACTCGCGCCTTGGGCCGAGCGGTTTGGGGAATCCGATCGAAGCGGTGCCGATCAACAAGCTGGACGCCTCCCCTTGGCGCGGCGTGCGCATTCGCTTTGGGTCAACCCCGACGCAGGAGGTTGCAGCCCAACCGGTCGACTGGGCAAAGTTCCTGCCTCTGGCGGATCACTTCGCCGCCACGGAGGTGATGTTTGCGGAAAGGTCGGACTGTCTCTGGCTAGGACGTCTCAATCAGGCACGCTATTGGTCGGAAACCCAGGCTCGGCTGGTCGCGCAGCGCCTCGCATGGGAACACATGGACCTGCTAAAGGGGCGAGCATCGGCGTGACTTCGACTGCTTATACGCCTCGGCTGGAACAGATTGATGAACTCACGCGCGGGCTGGAGTTGCCATTTGCCGCGCTGGACGAGGAACATCTCAGACTCATCGGGGAGGCGCTCGCGCGCGCTTGGTCCGATTTAAGCGATACGCAGGAAGCTGTGTTGGCAACCGGCTCGGAGGCCGAGATCAATGCGCTGATGGAAACTCGCCTCTGCCAGTTGCTGGACGAAGATCCACTGTGGCAGCAGCTCGTGCGAACAGTCACACGGGGAAAGGAGACGGTCAGTTTCAATGGCAGCCGGCTCGAAATGCGACCGGACCTTTCCATCCACCTCTCGACGAGGACGCCGTCGTTTCCGCTCATCGTCGAGTGTAAGTTGATCGACCCCGCCAGCGGCAAAACCAACACGCTCTATTGCAACAACGGTTTGAAGCGTTTTCTTTCAGGAGACTATGGCTGGGGTGTGCGTGAATCCTTCATGCTCGCCTATGTCAGAGATCAGTCCACGACGGCATCGTGCCTCAGCCCTTTCCTACAAGGAAGTCGAACGCTGGAACCTGAACCCTACGCAATCGTGGACCTTCCGCCATCGGCCAGTCATCCGACTCTCGATCTTGCGCGAACCGCGCACAATCGCGCATTCAAATACCCTAATCGACACCCTCCTAAGGACGAGCCCGGTCCAATTGCGATATGGCACCTCTGGCTGCAGGTCGCGCTTCCGGCCCCCCTGCCCCGGGTTCAGAATCTATCACGCCCAGCTAGGCGTCGCCGCCGAGGGCGTGGATGTGACCTTCCCCCTGTTTCGGGATAAAGGTGATTTGCGCCTCCGTCTGCTGCGCTTCATTTCGTCCGTCCTCTGGTAGGCCGGACTCTAACTTCAAACTGGAGGAAGTTGCCCATGGCAGGTCACTCTCCTCACCAGCGCAAGGTCAGAGTCTTTACTGACCGCCACCAACTCGGCGCGGGCCACCCGACTGTCCTTCAGGGTATAGAGATTTCGGCACCCTTCGACCGCGTGCCGCGCGGTCAGCACCGTCCCCTCCATGTCGATGAAGAAGCCGGTGGCGTTGGGTGCGAACTCGGTGCGGGGCGGCAATCCGATGGCCAAGTCCTCGGCTGGCGCCAGCCGGGTCATGCCGATCAAAGCGGCCAGGACTAGGACAGGCAAGTATCGTGCGCCCGCACGCCCCTTCCCCATCCCCCCGGCCCTACGATTTGAACTGAAGATCGAGGCGCAGCATCAGCGGTTGGCGCATGTCGGGCGGCGGCGGCTCGCTCAAGGGGTTAGTGGTCAAAAGCTGGCGCAGATCGACGTCGGCCTGGGACGATCCCAGCGAGGCGAAATCGAGCTGCGTCACCTGCCCCTCGGAGTTGATCCACACTTTGACCAGCAATGGGCCGGGCGGTGTATCTGCAGCGCTGACGGCCCGATCCTCAAGGAACTTGTGCAGCCGCCAAGCGACGTCGTCATCGGCCATCAGCCACGCCTGGAACTGGTGGCCGACCAAGCCGGCATAGCTCTTCCACGACGCCGGCACGGGCGTCGATTGCGCCGCCGCGGTCCCACCCAGCGACAAGGTCGCGAGCGCCGCCGTCAGCCATCGTCCCCAGCGCGTCATCCCGCCTTTCCCATCTTTTCACTCCGTCAGGCGGATGATCCGTTCGCCGTCGGCGGGCGGCAGGGTGGCGTCGGTGTCGGAAAGCCCACCCACGAGCCGGTCCACCCACAGCCGGCCATCGGGGTTGAGCATCACCTCGACAATGCCCGGATCTTCGAGGAACCCGGCGATCACCGGCCCCAGCGCTGTGCGCAGCATCCGCGCGCTGCGCCGGAAGGCCTCGGAATGGGTGGCAACAGCCGCCATGATTATCCCCGTCTGAACGTGCCGGGGATAATTAGAGAAGGCAGAAAATTGGGTGGCGCAACAACCATAAAAGGCTGGCGTATCCTAGCGTAGAAAAGGCGGTAATCGGTGGGACGGGCACCTCCAAACCGCGCTACAGTTATTCTGACGGATCATGCAGAGCCAAACTGCTTTGGCACATCGATGGGGGTTCGAAAAGGAGGCGGGCATGGAAGATCTGCCGCTCGGCAAGGCGTTCACGCTGATCGAGCCGGGGCCGGTCGTCCTGGTGACGACGAACGAGGGCCACAGGGACAACGTGATGACCATCTCCTGGACGATGGTGCTGGACTTCACGGCAAGATTCGCCATCACCACCGGGGTCTGGAACCACTCCTACGCCGCGCTCACCAGGACGAAGGAGTGCGTGATCGCGATCCCCACGGTAGACCTCTTGGATGCCGTCATCGGGGTGGGAACGTGCTCGGGCGAGGACACGGACAAGTTCGAGAAGTTCGCGCTCACCCGCGTGCAGGCAAAGCAGGTCCGGGCGCCGCTGATCGCGGAGTGCCTGGCCAACATCGAATGCCGCGTTGCCGACATCGTCGAGCGCCATAACATCGTGGTGCTTCAGGGTGTCGCCGCCCATGTCGACGGCGACCGCAAGGAGAAGAAGCTGATCCACGCCGTCGGCGACGGCACGTTCGTTGCGGACGGCCGGCATTTCGACCGGAGAGAGGCGATGCGCTCCAAGCTGCCGAGCGGAGTGTAGGCCCCGTCGACGCGCCTTTTCCCCTTGATGTCACCCGACCCCTCAGAACTACTGCTCTACGCTCATGTTGGTCATTCAGTCGAGGTGGTCCGGTTCTCAATAACGGATGTCAATTGCGGCGACATTCTGCCGGTGATCATGGGCGCTGGACGTGAAATGACTGAACGGTAATCTTTCATTCCTGCACTTAGTGCCGAACCGTGATCCCGACAGAGGAGCAAAGGCGAAGTGTTTAAATCGGCAGGGTCGCCCCGCACGCAGTCGGTCGATGATTTCTTCCGCGGGATCGCCAATGTCAAATTCGCGCTCGACAGGGCCGAAGAGGCGTTGCAGACCTACGCTGCGAATCGAAATCCTTTTGATGTCCCCGGACTGTTCTTCGAGTGTTCCCTGGCGATCAGCATCGTGACCGACTGGGCCTACCATTCACTCGTTGCGGACCACCCCGCTTGGCACGGCTATTCTGGGAAGCAAGGTGCGGTGAGGTTCGCCCGGTGGGTACGCAATGCCTCGGTAGAGACCGCCGCGCTTGCTGAAATTGCAAACACATTCAAGCATTACCAGCGGCACGAGCGAAACGAACTGGTCACATCGGTCACGCTGGTAATGAACCTGGTACCATCCGAAGGCATGCTGGGAGAAGTCCGGCTACAGATCAAGGAGACCGGTGTAAGAGAGACGGAAAGCTACGTCGCGGACACGATCGATTTGACCGTATCCTATGGCAACCAGAAGCTGCCCTTCACCCAGATCGCCGCACGGTCGATCCTTTGGTGGCGGGCCTTCGATCCCGGCGACGGCCCGCGGCAGAGGCATGCGCTTTGACGGTCGGAGGCCCTGCGACGGGCGGAAGGGACCAGTTTTCAATGCCGGAAAGGGTTCAGTTTTCCATGCCGTCCGACAAGCAGTCCCTGGCGCCCCCAAACAGGTTCGTCTACCCTGCCTTCGGACGGGAGCGCAACACATGCACGATCCGAAAGCTGCCCGCAGCCGGGCGGACGGCCCCTCCGACGCCGCCACATACGAGCGGGCGCGGCGACACGCCAATCTGGCCATGTGGACGATTGCGCTCCAAAGGCGCCGTTTGAAGACCACTGAGCCGGAAGACGCGGAATTCCTTTTCCGGCGATGGTCGGACTTCCAGTTCCTGATCGTGGCACTCAGGCGGTTGCGACGGGCCGCGACGTTGGCGGCCAAGGTGCCCGTGCTGGCAAACGAGATGCGAAAAGCGCTGGCAAGATTTGACGCGGCAATTCCCGCGTCAAAGAAACTGCGGGATATTGCGGAGCACTTTGACGACTACGCATTGGACAGAGGTCGAGATCCAACGGTCAGTCGCAGGACCCTTGAGGTCGGGGCAGTTGGCGACTCGGTATTTGAGTGGTTAGGCGAAGAAATCAATGCGGATGCGGCGACGTCAGGGGCACAAATATTGTTTAAGGATATCCAGGATGCGCAATATTTGATCGCAAGCGAGGAAACCGACGAATGACAAATGCGAGAAAAGGACGGATCACTGTTGGGGAACTGGCAAAACGACTTATGGGTTTCTCGGCTACGCTTGGCACCCATAGCGGGGAACCCTTGGTCGCGGATCGTGACGCGGTGCGGGCCTTCCTCACGTTTCTCGAAGACCGACGCGTGCTATTCAATCCGTTCAACTTGGAAGTCGAGTACCAAGTACGACAATCCATCCAGCAAATCCGAGAACACTGCACAGACACAATTGGTGGGCTTTCAGACAATTCGCCCGCCATACCCGCCCTCCGGAGGAATCCGCGCCGCATGCCGTTACTTCCTTGATGAGCCGCTGAAAACTAGCCACCGCTTTCACCAGCGCGATTTTTATGGGCCGGAAGGACCAGAGTTCTTCACTGCGCTTGGCGAATTCAGAGCGACGGTTGGTGCTCATGTTGCCAGCCTAGCAGTATTCTACAGGATCGACTTGGAAGCGGAGCTTGCGTCGATCGTGCCGGCGGAAGATAGGGGTTGATTCACAGCTACGGTCGAAACCGTGATCGTCGCCAATGTCCGCTCACCCTATCCCCTGTAGGACAAGAAACATTCCGGAATCCGCCCATCAACGTCGCCGCAACAGGCATTATACCTCTTCTCCCCCCACCCCATTCGGGAAGGCCGCTCCGAGAACGTCGCGAGGCAAGTCCTTGAGGAACCGGTCGCCGGTCGCGAGCCGCCGTCCCAGGGCTTCGATGAACCGTTCGAAGCGCTCCGTTCCTTTCGCCCGAGCCGAAGCCTGCGCGCTCTCCGGCAGCGGCGGCGTCGCACTCAGCCAGAAGCGGATGAACAGCGATAGCGTTTCCCCCAGGATGGCGAGATCCTCGTCCAGTCCGGTGACTTGACGGCCCAGCCGGTCCATACGGCGGGCGAAGACGGCTTCGAGCCGCTCGGAGGCGTCGGCCGACAGAAAGGATGCCACGGCCGCCTCGACGACGGCGGACTTGGAGACATCACGACGAAGCGCCAGCGCCGCGACCTTTTCCAGGAGGTCGGGCTCGAAATAGACGTTCATGCGGGCCTTGGTCGGCATGATCCCCCTCCTCTTCTACAGGTCCAGACCGTCGGCCGGATCCATGGTGGCCTGACGCGCGACGGCGCGCAGATGCAACCGCATCGCTCTCGCCTTGGTGGCATCGACATCCGGCTCGTCGTCGAGCACGTCGAACTCGTGGTCCCCGACAGGCCGTTCCGGAGCGATTTCCTCATGCTCGGGAAGGTCTGGCTCGCGGCGGATGCCGGAATTAGCGGGGTCAGACTCGGCAGGCTCGTCCGTCACAATACCGGCGGCGGCGGGAACGATCCGCGCCCGCCAATCGTCGGTTCCCGGCCGGTCCGGCGCGGCCGTATGGGGCAGCATGGGCGGCACCATGATCCGCTCGGTGAAACGACGGTCCTCGTAATAGCGAGCCTTCTTCGCGCGGATCGGAGGGGAGCCTGAGACCAGCAGCAACTCATCGGTGGGTGGAAGCTGCATCACCTCTCCCGGAGTCAACAGCGGCCGCGCCGTTTCCTGGCGGCTGACCGTCAGATGACCGAGCCACGGCGACAGCCGATGGCCGGCATAGTTGGTGGAATCGCGCAGTTCTGTGGCGGTACCGAGCGCGTCGGACACACGCTTGGCGGTGCGCTCGTCGTTGGTGGCGAAGGCGACGCGGACGTGGCAGTTGTCGAGGATCGAGTTGTTGGGACCGTAGGCCTTCTCGATCTGGTTCAGCGACTGGGCGATCAGGAAGCTCTTGATGCCGTATCCGGCCATGAACGCCAGCGCCGATTCGAAGAAATCGAGCCGTCCCAGCGCCGGGAACTCGTCCAACATCATCAGCAACCTATGGCGGCGGCTCCTGTCGTGCAGGTCCTCGGTCAGACGCCGGCCGATCTGGTTCAGTACCAGACGGACCAGCGGCTTGGTGCGGTTAATGTCCGAAGGCGGCACCACGAGGTAGAGGCTGACCGGCCTGGCATCGGCGACCAGATCGGCGATTCGCCAGTCGCAGCGCGCCGTGACCTTCGCCACTATCGGGTCGCGGTACAGGCCCAGGAACGACATGGCGGTGGACAGCACGCCCGAGCGTTCGTTCTCGGACTTGTTCAGAAGCTCGCGTGCCGCGGAGGCGACGACCGGATGGACGCCGGCCGCGCCGAGATGCGGCGTCGACATCATCGCCCGCAAGGTCTTCTCGATGGAACGCCTGGGATCGGACAGGAAATTGGCCACGCCGGCCAGGGTCTTGTCCGGCTCGGCGTACAGCACATGCAGGATAGTGCCGACCAGCAGGGAATGGCTGGTCTTCTCCCAATGATTCCGCCGGTCGAGCGCGCCCTCGGGATCGACCAGGATGTCGGCGATGTTCTGGACATCGCGGACCTCCCTATCGCCGCGGCGCACTTCCAGCAGCGGATTGTAGGCGGTGGAGTTCGGATTGGTCGGGTCGAACAGCAGGACGCGGCCGAAGCGCGAGCGGAAGCCGGCGGTGATCTGCCAGTTCTCACCCTTGATGTCGTGAACGATGGCGGAGCCGGGCCAGGTCAGCAGCGTCGGCACCACCAGGCCGACACCCTTGCCGGACCGTGTCGGCGCGAAGCACAGCACATGCTCCGGCCCGTCATGGCGCAGATAGTCGCGCTCAAACCTGCCCAGCACCACACCGTCGTGGCCGAGCAGACCGGCGGCCCGGATGTCCTTTCCCTCAGCCCAGTGGGCCGAGCCATAGGTGGCGACGTCGCTCGCCTCCCGTGCCCGCCATACCGAGAGGGAGATGGCGGCCGCGATCGAGATCACGCCGCCGGAGGCCGCGATCATGCCGCCTTCGAAAAAGATATCCGGCGCATAGGCGTCATAGGCGTACCACCACCAGAACAGGGCGGGCGGCATGTAGACCGGCACGCCCATCAACAGAAACCATGGTGTGCCGAGTTGCGCCTGATAGCCGAGGCGCCACGCCGTCCACTGCGTCGCCCCCCAGGTAGAGGCGAGCACGATCAGGCAGACGACGAGGACCTGTCCCCAGAGGATGCGCGTGCCGGACATGACAAGCTCCGCTCAATGAAAGGGACGGAGCCGATCAGAAAACGTGCAGAGCCGGCATCACAACCGGAAAAGCATCCAGTCGCGCTATCGGATGGCATGGCGTGCAAAAAGGTGGGTTTCATTGGAGGGGAGGACCATACGGCCCTCGCTCCGCCACTGCCTGTTCGAGCAAACGGCGATAGCCTTCCCGCGTCATCCACTGGGCCCGCGCCAGATGGGAAGCCCAACATCTCTTGGTGCGCGCCGGTTCGACCTGTGGATCGCGGTGAAGGACAATTCGCGCCACCTCTTCCCAATCAGCATCTTCCGCCTCGGCATCGAGGAGGCGGAGATAGGTTACGAAGTGCGCTTTGTCGTAAGGGGTGATCCGGGAACCGACGGGAGCTTCGTCATCGACATCGGGGTCGAGCTCGGGTCTCACGCGCATCGCCAGGCTCTCCTCGGGGACGGAGCCAATGCAGTAAATTACCGTGTTTGTGTTTCAACAATACCATCGGCGGGAACGAATCAGAATGATCGTTCCTGGAACTATCCTTCCGATTCCACTCCCATCGCGTTATGGATCTCAACGACGTCATGGCGGTCAACCTGCGTCGGCTCCGCCACGACCGAAACCTGACGCAAGAAGAATTGGCGGATCTCGCCGGTTTGAGCGCCCGCTATATCGGGGCGATCGAACGGAGCGACGTCTCGGCCAGCGTCACCGTCTTGGGGCAAATTGCGGACGCGCTAGGGATTGAGCCGGGAGAATTGCTGCGACGAACTACCTAAGAAACAGGATAATTTCTTTCTCAGATAATAGGCTATCTAAGAAAAACATTTCATAAAAGTGAGGTGTTTTGTATGCCATCTCTAGATGAAATCAGGACCATGTCAGCCGACATGCTCTCTCGGGAGAGAGCTGCGGCACCTGACAGACTGGAGACGACACCGGTATCGCTGTCTGAAGCACTGGTGACTTTCTGCTCGACCCTATCGCCGGAAAAACCCGAATTCGTTCAGGTCATAGATGATCCCTACGGCCTCTATGGTTGGTGCTGCGACGGAGTGTCGGAAAAAATTAAAGTGGATGGCGGAAGTCACGCCTTTGGCTGGACGATTTGGGAATGGCCTGAAGTCTTGTGGACAGCAGAATTCCATGATATTTGGAGGAATCCAGACGGAAATTTGATTGATATCACGCCCAAACCCGGCAGAGAGACCTCGATTCTTTTTGTCGCCGCCCCCCACTTTCCACAGACCTTTAATTTCGACGATAGGCCGGGAAACAGGCGTCAACGCATTTATGAAGCGCCTGACAAAGTGAGGTTCTCCGCTGAGACTATTTCCCGGATGAAGCCCGCGCAGCGCCAATATGAGTTAAGGCGTGCAGAAAAGGCTGGGATATCGCTGGAGGAATGGATGGGGAGGAAAGTACCCGACGATCCGTTGCCCGACTTGATTGACGCGATGATCTCCGCATGCAATGAACATGAACATTACTTCGACACGCTCGGCACAAGCGGAATGATCCGCGTGGACAACAAGTTGCATGGCCTCATAAAGAAGCGATTGGAATGTCAACAAGCACTGTATCGGGAATTAGTAGCTCGGGGGTTTAAGACTTCCCGAACCCCATACATCGATCCATCGCATCTCTAGGCTGAGAAAATCTTGGTGGTTTCCTCGTGGACCATGACGATCACACTCCCAGCCCGCGTTTCCGCCCGAGTTGCCACGACACCGATCCACCGTGGAGAATGCCGCTCACCTCGCGGCCGAGGTGGTCCTCGATGACCGGCCGCCACGGGACGAGGGTGAACTCCCGGGCGTTCTCGACCAGCGCGAACTTGCCGCTGGAAAGCTGGACGGTCCGCTTGAACCTCCCCGAGACCGTGTCGCCATCCTCCAGAAAGCGAAACGGCACGTCCTGGCCTGGGGCCAGTTCTGCGCCGGCGCCGGCGACGTCGCGCCGCTGCAGGGTGGCGAGTAGATTGCGCCGATAGAAGACCCGGCCATCGCCCTGGCGGATGGCGTCGCCCTGCTCGATCAGGCGTTCGCGGCGTTGGTCCATGGCTTGGCGGACATCGAGACCGAAGCCAGCCTCCACCATGTCGGAGGGAGCTGGGCCGAGCAACCGGCGGTCGAGCCAGGTCGCGCCTTCCGCACAGATCTGCGATTCGAGATCGAAGGTCGACAGGGTGCGGATCATGACCTGGCGGTTCCGGCTTGCATCGTAGGCGGCGGCCCGGCTCTCGAAATCCTCCGGGATGCGCCAGTGATCGGCATCGATCCGCTCGACGATCCCGGCGCGGCGCAGGGCTTCGAGCCGGCGGACATGCGCTTCGACGAAGCCGTCGACATCGCCTCCGGAGACGCGGCCCTCGAACCGCGCCTGTTCACGATGGCGGCTCGGCCGATAGATGCCGTCCTCCGTCATCGCCACGATGGTGCCGTCGGCAGGCCGGCGTCCGGATTCGGGCGGACCGATCTCGACGATCCCGCCGACCGGCGCGGCCTCCGCCCAGACCGGATCGATGCCGGCGACGTGATGGGCGTGGCCGTCGATGCCGTCGACGATCAGGGTCAGGTTCTCGCCCAACTCGTCGGTCAAGTGCTTGTCGACCACCCGGCCAATGATCGGTGCGTCGGGAACGCCATCGTGAATTTGGAAGCTGGCCGGATCGCGCTCCCGCCCCTCCGCTTTCATGGCGCGGTGCATGGTCTTGATGATGTCGCCACGCTCGCCCAGCTCATGCAAGGTCGGCTCCAGCCGTGCGTTCAACCGCCACTGCCCCGGCGCCAACTCGGAGGCCAAGCCCATGCGCTTCAGCTTGCCTAGCCGGGCCAGCCGCAGGGCGCGGTCGGAGATGCCACGCGGATCGGCCGGCTCGTGACGCAGATCGAGGTCACCGCCATCGGCCTCGGCGATCAGCGCCCGGTCGATGCGGGTGAAGCGGTCCTGGCCGATCTCCAGGGCAAGTTTGCGCCGCTGTTCGACCTCGGTCTCCGGACCAAGCTCCAACGTCACCAGTTCGCTGGCGCGCTCGCGGATGCCATAGGCGATATAGTCGCCGTTGATGACCAGATCCTCGCCCAACTCGTCGCGGCCGGCGACGACGACATGGACATGGGGGTGGCCGGTGTTGAAATGGTTGACCGCCACCCAGTCGAGCCGGGTCCCCAGATCGGCTTCCATCTGACGCATCAGGTCGCGGGTGAAACCGGTGAGGTCAGCGAGGTCGGCGCCGTCCTCGGGGGAGATGATGAAACGAAACTGGTGGCGATCGTCCCTGCCGCGGTCGAGGAAGGCGTCGCCGTCGGCGCGATCCTGCGTCGCCGAATAGAGCTGACCGCGCAGGCCATCGCGTGCGGTACCGTCGCGCTGGATGTAGCGCAGATGGGCGGCGGCCCGACCGCCCTGGCCGGCGCCCCGAACGAAGCGCGCCTTGACCACGACACGGCGCATGCCGGGCCGGCGAAAGCTCCAGTCGCGACCGAGGGTGCGGGAACGGACGAAGGCGGCGCCCCGTCCACGCCGCACGCCGTGGCTTCCCCTCCTTCCGCTTTTGGCTTGGCCTGAGGAGCCAGCTGGCTTCGCACCGTGGTGGCGGGCGGCCTTGCGGACCTTGGTGAAGAAGCTCTTGGTGGGCGCCCCACCGCGGGCGTCGGAGCGGATGCGGCCCAGCCGCGGCCGGAAGCGGTCGTCGTCGCTCATCGCCGCTAATCCGGGCCAAAACGATGAAAAACAGGTCGGGGTGCCGTCAAAAATCCCGCAGACGCTGGGATGGCGAGACCGAACGGCACCCTGCCCTCCTCGGCACGGTGCCGCCCCAACCAGTGTGCAGACCTCAGCTTTTCGCGGGAATGACGCCGGAGGGTGCCATTCCCTTTAATCTTGCCCTCGTTCTGACCCGGTGATTCCGCCCCGTCCGCTCCTGCTGCCTCCGATGGCTGCGCCCGGCGATCTGCCCATGGGACTGCGCGCATCGTCAGGGCTCCGCGTCGGCCGATGGGTCGCTGCCGGGGTGATCGGATGAGGACCTCCCGTGCGTGGGAACCGCCGATCGCCAACGCCCGACGAACAGCGTCGCTGCGACAGGCGTGCCGTTCAACGTCGATTCCGAGGACGGGGCGAGCCGATCAGCATCCTGCTCCAGATCGGCCATCGCCTCACGCCCACCATCACGTTTCGGCCGTGCCCCCGGCCTGGACCGGTTCCGACGTGACCTGCGGCCAAGTGGTCCGCAGCGGCTCGGGCAGCCAGCCGGTACCGGCGAGCAGGGTTTCCGCCTCGATTGCCATGTCGCCCTTCTTCAGATGCTCGATGCGGTCGGCGGCCCGCTGGCCCTTGGCTTCCGCGACGGCCTGGAGGATGCGGGCCTTGGTCACCCGGCCGAGGAAGTTGTCCACGGTCGGCGTCCACCCCATCGCCGCCATGTCGAGGCTGACGGCGCGCGCCAGCCGGTCGGCATGGGCCAGCGCCCGCGGCCGCCGGTTCCACGCCTCGTGCACCGCGTTGACCGACAGGCTGACGACGTGGGCAAACAGCGCCGAACGGTCGTCGGTGTTCCAGCCCTTGAGCGTGTCCCAGAGGTCGGCCGGCTCCTTCGGCAGCCGCTTCGCCCAGGCGTCGTGACGGGTGCGGATCGCCTCGGCACAGGCGCTGTCGTTGAGGCCCGGTGCCTGGTTGCCGAAGGCGACGCTCTTCATCTCCAGCTCCAGGCAGGAGTCGGAGCCGTAGGGATAGAACACCTTCAGCGCCAGGGCGTGCAGCGCCGCCAGGAAGGCGACGTCAGGATGCTCACCGAGCACCCGGCGCAGACCCAGCGTGCGATGCGCGGTCAGCTCGCCCATCAACCGGTCGGAGATCGGCGTCAGGCCGTCCTCCTCCTCGGGCTCCGGAACGTCGGCCTCGGCGGTGACGACGTCGCCGTCCCCGGCGTCGGCGGCCATGGCCGGTTGCGCCTCATCGCTCCTGGTCGGGTCAACCTCCGGCTCGACCGGCAGTTCGTCCTCGGGGCGGACGTAGCCGCGTTCGACCCGCAGGCGGCCGTTCTGGTCGATGCTGACGAAGGCGCCGGCACGGGCGACCTCGGCCGGATCGAAGGAGAGCGGCCGCTCCTCGAACGCCGCCAGCGCCGTCTCCAGTTCGCCGAAGCGTTCGTCGACCACCTCGGGCAGTTCCTCGATGCTGTCGTTCTCCTCCGAAAGCCGGTCGTACTCGGCCTGGAGGGCGTCGCGGGCCATCATCTCCTCGTCGGTCATCGGCATCGGTTCGCCGCGGAGCCTGGCGCAGGCCGAAGGTGTGGCCGTAGGGGAAGTCGGGCGCCGCGTCGATCCATTTCCAGCCCTCGGCACGAACCACCTCTGCCTCATGCCCGAGTTTCTCGGCGACCATCCGCTCGACCAGGGCCACGTCCTGGAGCCAGCCGCCGTCGTCGCCCTGGAACAGGTCGCGCATCACCGTGCCGCCGGCGGCGAGGTAGGCGTCGATGCCGATGAACTGCGCCCGCTTGTCGGCGGCGCGCACCGAACCCTCGGTCAGCATGCGGCGGATGGTGTGGGGCTGTTTGTCGTAGGACTGGGCCAGCCGCTCGAACACCTGCTCCTGGCGCTCGTGGTCGCCGGAGACGGTGAAGGCCATGAGCTGGTCGAGGGACAAGCCGTCTTCCGAATAGACATCGAGCAGCCGGGGCGAGACCGAGGCGAGCTTGAGGCGCTGCTTGACGACGTTGACCGAGACGAAAAAAGCGGCGGCGATCTCCTCCTCGGACTGGCCCTTCTCCTTCAGCGCCAGGAAGGCGCGGAACTGGTCGAGCGGATGCAGCGGCGCCCGCTGGACGTTCTCGGCGAGCGAGTCCTCCTCGGGGATGCCGCCTTCGCGCACGACGCAGGGCACCGGCGCGGTCTTGGCCAGGCGCTTCTGCTTTACCAGAAGCTCCAGCGCCCGGTAGCGCCGGCCGCCGGCGGGGATCTCGTACATGCCGGTCTCCGCGCCGTCGGAGTCGACGACGGCGCGGACGCTGAGGCCCTGGAGCAGGCCGCGGCGGGCGATGTCCTCGGCCAACTCCTCGACCGAGACGCCGGACTTGATCCGGCGGACGTTGGACTGGGAAAGGACCAGCTTGTTGAAGGGGATGTCGCGCGAGGGCGGCAACGTGATCTTCTGAACGGTAGCCATCTCATTCACTCCGGACGGGCGGCCGGGAACCTCTCCCGAGCCTCCAAACCCGTCACGAAGCGAAGCGCCGCCCTCTGTCTCTTGAGGACGGCGCCGCGGAACCTGAAAACCGCCGAAGCGTAAAGCCGGGACCGCACGGACCCGGAAAGGCACGGAATCGGATCGGCGTGGAGACGTAAAACCGTAAAGGCAGCTTTACGCGAAGCCGGAAAACCGGCGATCAGGAAAGTCGTAAAAGCGTAGAGCCGGAGATACGGAAATCCGCATCTCCGGCTTCGCGGAAATCAGGCCGCGCGGTCGAGTAGCTTCTTGGCCCGGGTCTCCATCTCCAGCCGGGCGTCCTGGTGGGGCTTGTCGCGGGCGATGGCGGTGATCCCCTGCACGAAGTCGAAGACGTTGGAGGGGGCGTGACCTTCTTCCGCCAGCACCGTTTCGATGATCTTCGCCGTCTCGACCTTGGAGAAGCCGCGCTTGCGCAGGAACTCGTCGCGGTCCTCGTCGTTGCGGGCGACGATCTTCTCCCGTGCCGCCTTGATGCCGCTGACGAAGGGCATGGGCGACGAATCCGCGAACCGGGTCAGCGCCGGCGCGGCCTCATGGGCGAACCGCGAGGCGGCGTATTTGGAGTGGCGGATGGTGATCTCCTCGAAATTCTCCACGCCCCACAGGCAACGATTCTGGCACACGGCGCGCAGATAGAAGCTGGCGATGCCGAGCGTCTTGGCGCCGACCTCGCTGTTCCAGCAATAGAACCCGCGGAAGAACAGATCAGGGCTACCGTCCGGCAGACGGCCGGCCTCGATCGGGTTGAGGTCGTCGACCAGGAACAGGAAGACGTCGCGGTCCGAGGCATAAAGCGTGGTCGAATCCTTGGTGATGTCGACGCGGGGATTGTAGATGCCGGTCGACCAGTCGAGCACCCCCGGCACCTTCCAGCGGGTATCCCCGGTGCCGTTGCCGGCGATGCGCTGCACCGCCTCCACCAGCTCGTGGTCGAAGATCCGGCCATAGTCGGGGCCGGTGACGGCGCGCAGTTCGACGCGGCCGTCCTCGATCTCCAGCGTCTTGACCTGCTCGGCCCGATGCGTGCTCAGGCCGTATTGCAGGTTGATGCCGGCCAGCGGGGCAGGGAGCTGACGCAGGTAGGCCGCCGGGGCGCCGACCAGGCTCGCGAGCTGGCCGAACGACCAGTGCGTCGGCGCCACCGGGGCGTCCGTCCCCGGCAGCATCAGCGCCAGACGTTCGGCGTCGTCGCGGGCCGCCTCCACCCGGATCGCCGCGCTCTCCACCGTCCGCGTCCGGCTGCGCTCGGTGCGGCCGCGCACCGCGGCGTAGAGGTCCGAAAGCGACAGATAGCGCTCGTCGGCCGGGCGCGAGAACCATTCCGAGGACACGCGACCGCTCCGGCCGCCGCGGTTCGCATCCACCTTGTAGCCGCCGGAGAAATCGCGCGCGGCGTCCAGAATCTCGACTTGGGTCATGGGTCTTCTCCACGACGGGCGCCGGAAACCTCTTCTCCAGCCTCATCCCGTCACGGAATCCCCTCCCCCCCCTCTTCCTCTCACCGGCGCCGCAAACCCGGACCGTCCCATTTCTACGCCATGACCTCCCGATTGCCGCACACCTTTGCTGGCCCCCTTTTCCTGCTTCGAGTTTCGAGTTTCGATGGTTTTGCCGACCTTCCGGCGGGCTGTGGAAACCATGAACCCCAAACGCGACAGGATCAGGATCGAAATCTATCCCGCTTCCGGCAACGGGGAGTCGGATGGCCTGCGCCGACAGGCCGCCGACGAAGCGGTTGTAGCTCTCGCCCGCCTGATCGGGCGCCAGATCGCGCGGGAGCAGTTTCAACGACGGATGGCCTTGGAACGCAAGGCCCTGGCGCGGGCAAAGGCGGCGGCCTCCAGCAAAGTTTGACAGGGCTTGCCTTTGCGCAAATTATACGTATAATACGAGGGTCGATGGCCATGAGGATATCCGAGATGCCCAAGGTCGGTTCCCTCGAGTTCCAGCGCAAGTTCGGAGAGTTCCAGCACCAGGCGCAGCGCGAGCCGGTGGAGATCACCCGCCACGGCCGGCGCGAGTTCGTTCTGATGTCGGCCGACCATTACGACTGGCTCAAGGCCGCGGCGCAGCGATCGCACCGCACGGCCGACGCTCTGGATATTGTCGTCGACGCGGTGGAACGGGCCGAGATGGACCCCGAGCACGCTGCGCTCGACGAACTCCTGAAGTGAGGCAAAGCGATTGGCTTTTCCCGATCCGAAGCCGGGGCTCGTCGTCCGCTACGATTATGTCTGGACACATGAAGCGGCCACGGGTCGGGAGCAAGGCAAGGATCGCCCGACCTGTCTCGTTGCGGCAAGCGACGCGACGGCACGGCCGCGTTACGTCGTGCTGCTGCCGATCACCCATACGCCCCCCTCGGGCGACACGGTCGGGATCGAGATTCCGGCCAGGGTGAAGCTGGCTATCGGCCTTGATGACGAACCGAGTTGGGTGATCGTCTCGGAGCACAATATCGACGAATGGCCGAACGGCGGCCTGTCGCCGGTGCCCGGCAAGCCGGGCGAATTCAGTTACGGCTTTATCCCGCCGGGTCTGTTTGCGAAGATCAAGGCCAGCTTCCTGGAGTTGGTAAGAGCCAAGAGGAGTGGCGCGGTGCGCCGCTGACCAGAAAGACGTGACGGAAGGAGCGTCCCGATGACTCGCGTTGCGCTTTATGCCCGTTATTCCTCCGACAATCAGCGATCGGCGTCGATCGAGGACCAGTTCCGCATCTGCCGCGAGCAGGCCAAGCGCCAAGGCTGGAAGGTGATCGCCTGCTACAAGGACTCGGCGATCTCCGGGGCCAGCATGATCCTGAGGCCGGGCGTCCAGACGCTGCTGGCCGATGCCCGGGGCGGAAAATTCGACATGGTGCTAGCCGAGGCCCTGGACCGCATCTCCCGCGACCAGGCCGACACGGCCACGCTTTACAAGTATCTGAAATTCGCCGGCGTGCCGATCTTTACCCTGGCCGAAGGCGAGATCACCGCGCTGCACGTCGGGCTCAAGGGCACCATGAACGCCCTGGCCCTCGTCGATCTGGCGGACAAGACCCGGCGCGGCCTGCGCGGCCGTGTCGAGGACGGGAAGTCGGGCGGCGGTCTCTGCTATGGCTATAGGGTGGTGAAGAAGCTGGACGAGCGTGGCGAGCCGATCCGGGGCGATCGTGAGATCGACGAGCGGGAGGCGGAGATCGTGCGGCGCATCCTCAGGGAATTCGCCGCCGGGATCGGTCCCCGCACCATTGCCGGCTCACTGAACGAGGAAGGCATTCCTGGCCCGGCAGGCAAGCTCTGGAACGACACCACCATCCGTGGGCACGTCAAGCGCGGCACCGGCCTTATCAACAACGAGCTCTACATCGGCCGTCTCGTCTGGAACCGCCAGCGCTATGTGAAGGACCCGTCGACCGGCAAGCGCGTATCGCGCCTCAACCCGGAATCGGAATGGATCGTCACCGAGGTTCCGGAACTCCGCATCGTCGATGATGGCCTCTGGCAGGCCGTGAAGGCGCGCCAGGGTGAGATCGCCGAGAAATACGTCAACGTCACCGAGGCGGTCCGCGCGCACCACGCCAAGAACCGGCTGAACGGCGTCCGCCGCCCCAAATCGCTCCTTTCCGGCCTGATCTTCTGCGGCTGCTGCGGTGGCCCCTACTCGCTTCGCGGCGCCGATCGCTTCGCCTGCTCGGCGCATGTGACCAACGGCTCTTGTTCGAACAGCCGGACGATCCCGCGCGAAGAGTTGGAGCGGCGGGTGCTGGCGGGGCTCAAGGACCGGATGATGACCCCCGAGGTCGCGGCCGAAGCCATGCGCGCCTATGCCGAGGAAACGAACCGGCTCAACCGGGAGCGCCGCCTCAACAGCAGCGCCTGGCAAGCAGAGCTGGTACAGGTCGATCACGAACTCGACAAAGCCGTCGACGCCATCCTTGCCGGCATTCCTCCGCTGAAGCTCAAGGACCGCATGGAGACCCTGGAAGCGCGCAAGGCCGAGTTGATCGGCCTGCTTGCGGATATTCCCCAGGACATCCCGGATCTTCTGCCGGCCGCGGCGCCCGTCTATGCGAAGAAGGTCGCCCGGCTGACGGAAGCACTCAACCACCCCGAAGAACGGACCGAAGCAGCGGAGGCGTTGCGTGCTCTGATCGAGAAGATCGTCCTGCGTCCCGGCCCGGAACGCGGCGAGATTCTGGCGACGCTTTACGGGGATCTGGGCACGATCCTGACCTGGATCGAGCGCCAACCCGTTGGAAAGGCCAAAAAAACGAACACTCCCGGAGCGGAGCTCACGGGAGTGTCGGTATCGGTGGTTGCGGGGGCAGGATTTGAACCTGCGACCTTCAGGTTATGAGCCTGACGAGCTACCGGGCTGCTCCACCCCGCGTTAAATGTTTTGGCTCTGAAACGCGAAACGCAGGCTTTAGGGGCCTGCGTCAGCGATTTTGTCGTCGTGTATAGGTTAATCGTTTCCTTTGAAGACCAGGCAGCGACCTACTCTCCCGTGCCTTAAGACACAGTACCATTGGCGCTGGGGGTTTTCACGGCCGAGTTCGGGATGGGATCGGGTGCAGGCCCCCCCGCTATGACCACCTGGTCGTCGAAGGAAACGAAGCATTCCTGATTTGTGATACCCACGTGCTGTATTTTGTTTCGTTGTCCGGGCTTGCCGCTGTGTAGGAGCGATCAAGCCGGTCGAGCGATTAGTATGGCTTAGCTTCACACATTGCTGCGCTTCCACATGCCACCTATCGACGTCGTGGTCTACGACGGCTCTGATAGGGAAACCTGGTTTTGAGGGGAGCTTCCCGCTTAGATGCATTCAGCGGTTATCTCGTCCGCACGTAGCTACCCGGCAATGCCGCTGGCGCGACAACCGGTACACCAGAGGTGCGTCCATCCCGGTCCTCTCGTACCAGGGACAGGTCCTCTCAAGTTTCCGACACCCACGGTAGATAGGGACCGAACTGTCTCACGACGTTCTAAACCCAGCTCACGTACCACTTTAATCGGCGAACAGCCGAACCCTTGGGACCTGCTCCAGCCCCAGGATGTGATGAGCCGACATCGAGGTGCCAAACCTCCCCGTCGATGTGGACTCTTGGGGGAGATCAGCCTGTTATCCCCGGCGTACCTTTTATCCGTTGAGCGATGGCCCTTCCACTCGGGACCACCGGATCACTATGACCGACTTTCGTCTCTGCTCGGCTTGTCAGCCTCGCAGTCAGGCGAGCTTATGCCATTGCACTCAGCAGCTGATTTCCGACCAGCTTGAGCTCACCATCGCGCGCCTCCGTTACTCTTTGGGAGGCGACCGCCCCAGTCAAACTACCCGCCATGCAGGGTCCCGGGCCCCGGTTCAGGGGTCGCGGTTAGATACCAGGAAACAGAAGGGTGGTATTTCAAGGATGGCTCCGCACCGGCTGGCGCCGATGTTTCATAGCCTCCCACCTATCCTACACATCCATTCCCTAGTACCACTGCAAAGCTGTAGTAAAGGTGCACGGGGTCTTTCCGTCTAGCCGCGGGTACTCCGCATCTTCACGGAGAATTCAATTTCGCTGAGTTGGTGTTGGAGACAGCGGGGAAGTCGTTACGCCATTCGTGCAGGTCGGAACTTACCCGACAAGGAATTTCGCTACCTTAGGACCGTTATAGTTACGGCCGCCGTTTACCGGGGCTTCAATTCAAGGCTTGCACCTCTCCTTTTAACCTTCCGGCACCGGGCAGGCGTCAGACCCTATACGTCGTCTTACAGACTTCGCAGAGCCCTGTGTTTTTAGTAAACAGTCGCCACCCCCTGGTCTGTGCCACCCCCAACCGCTTGCGCGGAAGAGGGTACCCCTTATCCCGAAGTTACGGGGTCAATTTGCCTAGTTCCTTCAACACCATTCTCTCAAGCGCCTTGGTATACTCTACCAGTCCACCTGTGTCGGTTTCGGGTACGGTCTATACACTGGAGTTATTTCCCGGACCCTCTTCGCTGCACGGACAATCCGATAAGCCCGTACAACTTACGAAGGTCGTCACTTCCAGCAGGCCCACGAATATTAACGTGGTTCCCATCGACTACGCCTTTCGGCCTCGCCTTAGGGGCCGGCTCACCCTGCGCGGATTAGCCTTGCGCAGGAACCCTTGGACTTTCGGCGAGAGTGTTTCTCACACTCTTTGTCGCTACTCATGTCAGCATTCTCACTTCCGATCACCTCCAGCGCACCTCACGGATACGCCTTCGCAGGCTTACGGAACGCTCCGCTACCACTTCTTTCGAAGTCCGCAGCTTCGGTGCATGGCTTGAGCCCCGGTACATTTTCGGCGCAGGATTGCTATTAGACCAGTGAGCTATTACGCTTTCTTTAAAGGATGGCTGCTTCTAAGCCAACCTCCTGGTTGTTATGGCCTTCCCACATCCTTTCCCACTTAGCCATGACTTGGGGACCTTAGCTGGCGGTCTGGGCTGTTTCCCTCTTGACGATGGACCTTAGCACCCACCGTCTGTCTGCCAGATAGTACTCACGGGTATTCGGAGTTTGGTTAGGTTTGGTAGGTCTTTGGGACCCCCTAGCCCATCCAGTGCTCTACCCCCCGCGGTATTCGTCTGACGCGCTACCTAAATAGCTTTCGCGGAGAACCAGCTATTTCCGAGTTTGATTGGCCTTTCACCCCTTACCACAGATCATCCCCGACTTTTTCAACAGGCGTGGGTTCGGTCCTCCAGTGGGTGTTACCCCACCTTCAACCTGTCCATGGTAAGATCACCCGGTTTCGGGTCTAACGCATGCAACTTGGCGCCCTATTCAGACTCGCTTTCGCTACGCCTACACCTACCGGCTTAAGCTTGCTGCATACGCTAACTCGCTGACCCATTATACAAAAGGTACGCCGTCACCGCTCAAGGCGGCTCCGACTGCTTGTAGGCATTCCGTTTCAGGTTCTCTTTCACTCCCCTTGTCGGGGTGCTTTTCACCTTTCCCTCACGGTACTTGTGCACTATCGGTCACTGAGGAGTACTTAGGCTTGGAGGGTGGTCCCCCCATGTTCAGACAGGATTTCACGTGTCCCGCCCTACTCGAGGCTGCTGTGCGGTTTACTCTTAAGCGGCTATCACGCTCTATGGCCCGACTTTCCAGACGGTTCAGATTATGTACACAACAGCACTGGCCTGGTCCGCGTTCGCTCGCCACTACTAGCGGAGTCTCGGTTGATGTCCTTTCCTCGGGCTACTTAGATGTTTCAGTTCGCCCGGTTCGCCTCCCTGCCTATGAATTCAGCAAGGGATCACCTTACGGTGGGGTTTCCCCATTCGGAGATCGTCGGATCAAAGCCTGCTCGCGGCTCCCCGACGCTTATCGCAGCGTGCTACGTCCTTCATCGCCTCTCAGTGCCAAGGCATCCACGAAATGCCCTTATGGCGCTTGATCGCTTCCTACGCAGGGACAAGCCCGGCAAGGAAACAAAACTTCAGCGAATGTGTGTATCACGGCCCGCAAAACACCCGGCCGAAGCCGGACGATCTGCGGACAGATCAGGAAAAACCTATTCACGATGACAAAGAGCCTTGCCCCATAAGGGGAACGCCTTCGACAATGTCGACGGCAAGGGAAAGTTCCACTTCCCAACGATGATGTAAAGAGGAGCAAGCGTGTCGTGCTTTTCTTCGCTTCGCTAGACCGGCATTGGTGGAGCCGAAGTCGGGATCGAACCGACGACCTCAAGCTTGCAAAGCTAGCGCTCTCCCAACTGAGCTATGGCTTTACTTTATCTCTTTTGCCTCAGGCGCCGGCGCCCCCCTCCGTGAACATGGCTTACGCTCCCACAAGCTCGCGGGGCCTCCAACGGCCCAGTCGCTTCGCTCGGGAGCGACCCGGCAAAATCCGATCAGAAAGGTGGTGGGCGGAAGGGGTTGACCCTTCGACCCCACGCTTATCAAGCGTGTGCTCTAAAAAGCTGAGCTACAGGCCCTTGTTTGGGTCTAGCAATACATCATCGAGGAAGGGATGCGAAGACGGCGACGGCCGTTGTGAAGGGTAGACCAGGAGGTTTGTGAGAAAACCGTCCGGGTCTT
>JANQAI010000012.1 GCA_024707145.1 Magnetospirillum sp.
ACGCCGCAGAACCCTCGCCGTCAACCCCTTTCGTGACCACTTTGTTGCAGTCGCCAGAGGGCGCGGACGAAATTTCAATATATGCCCTTGGGCTGGGCGACGCAAGTCCGCGGTTATCCCCCTGCCCCGTCCTGAAGCGCGGCGGGCCTAAAGCGCGGCGGGATCGCAGGCCTGGCGGTGCAGCTTGAGCGTCTTGCACAGCTTGCGGGCGGCGTCCTTGCTGGCCAGGGGGCCGGCGATGATCCTGGTCCGGCTGCCCTGGGCCTTGAAGTGGGCCTCCAGCCCGGCCAGATCGTCGGGGAACTTGGCCTTGATGCCGGCCCACGCCTTCTGCGCGGCGTCGGCATTCTTGGCCGAGGCCAGGGCCACGCCCCAGCCGCTGACCGTGGCGGCCGGGGCCGCAGCCGCCGGCCCGGCCGAACCGGGCGCGCCGGGACGCAAGCCGGTGGCGGTGCCGGCCACGCGCTGCCCGTTCAGTTGGGCGTCCAGCGAGCGTTCGATGGCGTCGCGTTCCTGGCGCAGTTCGGCGTCGCTGACCAGGCCGGCGGCGCGCAGGCGCTCGGCCCGCCCTACCGCCTGCCCGGCCTCGATCATGTCCTTGGGCGGCCGCGGCGGCACCTCCAGCCGACGTGGCCGCTCGGGCAGCAGGGCATCGAGGATGGTGGTGCGCTCGCCGCTATGCTCGGTCGGCGTCATCTCGCGCCGTTCCAGCGCGTCTGCCAGATCGCGCAGGCGCCGCGCCACCGCCTCGTCGCCGGGAGTGGGCCGATCCAGCCCGGTGGAGGGCGGCGGCTGGGTGAAGGGCAGCAGGGCGCCCGCATTGGCGGCGCGGCGGCGATTGTATTCCTCGGGAGCGATCAGCCCCTCGTCCAGCAGCCGCTTGAGGATACGGAAGCGGCCGGCCATGTTGGCCTCGGCATCCGACACCCGGCCCGGAGCCGATACCGCGGTGGCGGCGATGGGCTCCAGCTGGCCGGCGGACACCAGGGGACGGCCGGGCGGATTCATGGGGGCGATATCGGGAAAGGGCGGCGCCCCCACGCCGGGCGCCCCCGGCGGACGGCCCGATTCCTGGATGCTGCGCGGCACCGAGCGGCCGGTGATCTTGTCGATGGCGGCCATGTTGGCGCGGGCCACGTCCACCACCGAGCGCGGCATGACCACGCCGCCGTCGCCCGGGCTCATGATGGTGCCGGGAACCTGGTTGGTGACGATGACCTCGTAATACTGGCGGGCCAAGTCGTACTGGCCCATGCCCTGATAGGCGAGGCCGGCCGCCAGCAACGCGGTGGGGTCCTTGGGATTGTAGCGCAGGGCGGTGATGGCGTAGCGCTCGGCCGCCGCATAGTCGGCGCGGGTCAGCGCCGCCATGGCGGCGTCGGTCGCCCCGGCATTGACCATCCCGCTGACCGTATCCTGGGTACCGCGCGGATCCTTGAGCGGCGCGCAGCCGGCCATGGCCGCCAATACCATCACGGCGGCCGCCGTGCGTCCGAGACGAGAAACGGTCCTCATCCTGCTCCCCGACTATGGGCGCTGTCGCTCTTCCAGCCGACGCACCGGGCCCGGCTCCCCCTTGGTGATACACCGACGACGCCGGCAAGGCCACAGCGCATCTCCGGCGCCAGGATGGGGCCGAGGGAGTTCATACTTTGTTAAAGAGACAAGACGTTTCCGCAGCGGCAATTCAACCGCCGGCCCGCGGATGGTATAAGAGCAGGCGCCGATAACGGGAGGTCCCATGGGCGGCAGGGAAATCGAGCTGAAGCTGGCATTGGCGCCCGAGGCGGTCGCCAAGTTCAAGCACCTCAAGCTGCTGACCGCCCACCGCCAGGGCCGCGCCTCCAGCGCGTCGCTGCGTTCGGTCTATTTCGACACCCCCACCCAGACCCTGGCCAAGGCCGGCATCACCGTGCGGCTGCGCTCGGACGGCAGCAACGGCGGCCTGGTGCAGACGGTGAAGACCGCTGGCAGCCGGGCCTCGGGGCTGTTCTCGCGGCAGGAATGGGAGACCGCCGTCGGCGGCCCCGATCCCGATGCCGAACAATTGGCCGCCACCGGCCTGGCGCCGCTGCAGGACGAGGCCGTGTGCCAGTCCCTCGCCCCCATCTTCGCCACCGACGTGCAACGCACGCTCTATCTGCTGGCGGGCGAGGATTGGCGGTTGGAGCTGGCGCTGGACGTGGGCGAGGTGCGGGCCGGAGAGCGCCGCGAACCCATCTGCGAAGCCGAGCCTGGAACTGAAGGACGGCGAACCGGCGCACCTGTTCGCCCTGGCCCGGCAATTGGCCGATCAGGTGCCGGTGCGGTTGATGGCGACGTCGAAATCCGACCGCGGCCACACCCTGGCAGCCGGACGCGAGCCGGCGGCGGTGAAAGCGCGGCCGGTCGAACTGAGCGCCGACATGCCCCTGGCCGAGGCCTTTCGCGCCGTCGCCCGCAACTGCCTGCACCATCTGCTGGCCAACGAACGCGCCCTGCTGGCCCATGGCGACGGCGAGGCGGTGCATCAGATGCGGGTGGCGTTGCGCCGCCTGCGCTCGGCGTTGAAAGTGTTCCGCCCGCTGGTGGACGGCCCCCAGCTGAACGCCCTGAAGGAGGAGGTCCGCTGGCTGCTGGACCTGCTGGGCCCGGCCCGCGACGCCGAGGTATTCCTGGCCGAGATCATCGACCCGGTGGTGAAGGGATTGCCGGACCGGACCGGCCTGTCCACCCTGCGCGACCACTGGCGGGCCGAGCGGCAGGCCGATCTGGAGGCGGCGCGCCAGGCGGTGGAGAACCGCCGCTTCACCCTGCTGCTGCTGGACCTGGGCGCCTGGGTGGAGGCCGGCGATTGGTCCAGCGACGCGGCACTGCCCGGCTTCGCCCACCGGAACGACGCGCTCGGCCCCTTCGCCCGTGGCGTGCTGGACCGGCTGGCGCGCAAGCTGCACAAGGCCGGCGGGCGTCATCTGGCCGCGCTGGCGCCGCCTGATCTGCATCAGGTGCGCATCCACGGCAAGCGGCTGCGCTATGCCGGCGAATTCTTCGCCCCCCTTCACGCCAAATCCGAGGCCAAGGCCTATCTGGGGGCGCTGGCGGACCTGCAGGATCGCCTGGGCGAGATCAACGACATCGCCGTGGCCGGCCCCCGCCTGGCCGGCTGCCACCATCTGGGCGATGCCGCCTGGGCGGCGGGGCTGGTGACGGGCTGGCACGAGGCGCGCCGCCCAGCCCTGATCGCCGCCGCCGACGAATTATGGACAGATTTCCGCAAGGTGCGGAAATTCTGGAGGAAGGGCTGACAGGCTGCGGAAAAAACCTGCCGTTACTCCGTCATTCCCGCGTACGCGGGAATGACGAGAGGATAGAGGGTTGACGAAGTTTTTCCTCACCCTGCTACTCCTCGACCTTCTTGCCATCCAGTTCGCCGGCCTGGCGCTCGGCCTGCTTGCGGGCGGCGTCCTTTTCGGCCTTGGTGCGGCCGAAGGCAACGCGGTTGGCATCGGCCTGGCGCGCCTTTTCTTCCTTGGCCTTGGCCTTGCGCCAGCGATTGAGGTTGACGATCTCTGCCATGAACCGGCTCCTGCCTGACGGTACGACCCAATTATAGCGCCCAGGGCGCGCAGGGCGTCATAAATCGATGGGGGCGGCAAAACACCGCTTGCGCAGCCCGAAAGAGCCTGTTATATCCCCGGCCCTCACACCGGAGCGGGTGTAGCTCAGTTGGTCAGAGCGCCGGCCTGTCACGCCGGAGGTCGCGGGTTCGAGCCCCGTCACTCGCGCCACTCTCGTGTGAGGTTTCCCCGGGTCCCTTGGGCCAGGGTTTGGATGCGGGTGTAGCTCAGTTGGTCAGAGCGCCGGCCTGTCACGCCGGAGGTCGCGGGTTCGAGCCCCGTCACTCGCGCCACTTTCCTTATCGCTGCCGGGCGCGGCACTTAGCCCCTGGCGCATTCCCCCTTCCTGTCTACCTTTGACTGGTCACGCCACTTTGGCCAGGAGATCGGAATGAAGGTGACCGTCGTCGGCGCCGGAATGGTGGGCGCCTCCGCCGCCTTCGCCATGATCATGCGCGGCGCCGCCTCGGAGGTGGTGCTGGTGGACCGCAACCGGGCCTTGGCCGAGGCCCAGGCCCAAGATATCCTGCACGCCACCCCCTTCGCCTATCCCGCCCGCGTCAGCGCCGGCGACTGGGGCGACGTGGCCGGCTCGGGCGTGGTCGTGCTGTCGGCCGGCGTCAGCCAAAAGCCCGGCGAAACCCGACTGGAACTGCTGGAGCGCAACCAGGCGGTCTTCGCCGACATCGTGCCCCGGGTGCTGAACGCGGCCCCCGACGCGGTGCTGTTGGTGGCCACCAATCCGGTGGACGTGATGACGGCCATCACCACCCGCCTGTCGGGCCTGCCGCCCGCCCGCGTGGTGGGATCGGGCACCATCCTGGATACGGCGCGCTACCGCGCCCTGCTGGGGAATTCCTGGGCGTCAGCCCCAAATCGGTCCATGCCTGGGTGCTGGGCGAGCACGGCGATTCGGAAGTGCTGTGCTGGTCGAGCGCCTCGGTGGGCGCCATCCCGGTGGAGGCGCTGGCCCGCCAGCACGGCCGCCCGCTGACCGAGGCCGACCGCCAGGCCATCGACCAGGGGGTGCGCGGCGCCGCCTACAAGATCATCGCCGGCAAGGGCGCCACCTGGTTCGGCATCGGTGGCGGCATCGCCCGACTGGTGCAGGCCATCGCCGCCGACGAGCGGGCGGTGCTGACGGTGTCGACGCTGACGCCAGAGGTGGAAGGGGTGCGCGACATCGCCCTGTCGCTGCCGCGCGTCATAGGCGCCGGCGGCGCCGGCGACGCCCTGTGGCCCGACCTGGACGATGGCGAGCGCGCGGCACTGAAGCGGAGCGCCGCGATCCTGCGGGCCGCCGCCGAAGGGCTGCGGCCCGCCTAGGGATCAGGCTCGTCCAGGAATCAGGCCCGGCGCTCCTGCACCGCGTTGGCGTGGTCGAACAGCTGGATGGCCATGCTGATCGGGAATCCGCCTTGTCCGGCTGGTTGAGCGCCTCCGACATCAGCCGAGCCGCCTCGAGCTTCATGTCGAGCGTATTGTTCCCATAGAGCACGGCAATCTTTTCCCGGGACATGGCATTTTTCTCCGTGTGCTGGGGCGAAACCCCGGGCAATCCGCCCAGGTTCCGCCGTAACCTGGACCAAGCGTTGCAGCCGGCGTGCCAGTTTGCCCCCGCCCCCCTTCGCCCCGGTATCGAGCCCTGCACAAAATTCGCACAGTAATGGAAACTGCACAAACGGCGGACAGCGGAGGGACAACCGCCGGTCGATCATGCGCAGATCGCCCGAATTTTGCTCCATTCCCACGAATTCGTGATCAAATTTTGAGCGCAACCTTGCCGCCTATTTTTACGGCACATCGGCAATCAATTGATTAGAAAGGATATTTCCCCTCATCCGCCCAATGGCACGGAGATTGATAGCGCGGGCCGACTCCGCCGGCGGCGGAAGCGGATTCTAACGAGGTCATTGCAATGGAATCGATGAAGATCGGGGTGGATGTACTTTTCGTCCTTTTGGGCGCGGTCATGGTGCTGGCCATGCATGCCGGCTTCGCATTTCTCGAGGTCGGCACGGTGCGCAAGAAAAACCAGGTCAATGCCCTGGTGAAAATCCTGACCGACTTCGCGGTGTCGACCACCGCCTATTTCTTCATCGGCTACAGCGTGGCCTACGGCATCGATTTCTTCGGCTCCGCCGCCACCCTGGTGGGCAAGGCCGAGGGCAGCGCCTTCGCCGCCAGCGGCTACGACCTGGTCAAATTCTTCTTCCTGGCCACCTTCGCCGCCGCCATTCCCGCCATCATCTCGGGCGGCATCGCCGAGCGCGCCAAGTTCTGGCCGCAGTTGGCCGCCACCTCCATCCTGGTGGCACTGGTCTACCCCCTGTTCGAAGGCATGGTGTGGGGCAGCCGCTTCGGCTTCCAGGATGCCATGAAGGCTCTGTTCGGCGTCGCCTTCCACGATTTCGCCGGCTCGGTGGTGGTGCATGCGGTGGGCGGCTGGGTCGCCCTCGGCGCCGTGCTGATGCTGGGCGCCCGCCGCGGCCGCTACCGCAAGGACGGCCACGTCGTCGCCATTCCGCCCTCCAACATCCCCTTCCTGGCGCTGGGGTCGTGGATCCTATGCGCCGGCTGGTTCGGCTTCAACGTCATGAGCGCCCAGACCATGGACAACATTTCGGGCCTGGTCGCCATCAATTCGCTGATGGCCATGGTCGGCGGCATCCTGGCCAGCCTGGTGGCCGGCCGCAACGACCCCGGCTTCGTCCATAACGGCGCCCTGGCCGGCCTGGTGGCGGTGTGCGCCGGCTCGGACGTGATGCATCCCATCGGCGCCTTCATCACCGGCGGCATGGCCGGTGCCCTGTTCGTGGTGGCGTTCAATCTGTGCCAGAACAAGTGGCGCATCGACGACGTGCTCGGCGTCTGGGCGCTGCATGGCCTGTGCGGCTTCATGGGCGGCATCCTGTGCGGCGTGTTCGGCCAGGAGGCCCTGGGCGGCCTGGGCGGCGTCAGCCTGGGCGCCCAAATCACCGGCACCGCCACCGGCGTCGTGCTGGCCCTGGTCGCCGGCCTGGCGGTCTATGGCGGGCTGAAGGCCGCCGTGGGCATCCGCCTGTCCGACGAGGAGGAGTTCATGGGGGCCGACCTGGCCCTGCACCACATCACCGCCTATCCGGAAGAGGTCACCACCATCCACGACGATGCCGGCCCGCTGGCCGCGCGGGCGGCCGGCGCCCGGGCGCCGGTCCACGGCTGAGCCCGCCTCCCGCCCCTGCCGAACCCCGCCGCGCCAGCGGCGGGGTTTTCCTTGCGCACAGACGAGGGGTGCCAACCTATTATGGTTGTGTTACCCTGTTATGGTTGAGGCTCCCTGCGGGGGCGAGGGGTGACATCAGGACCGTTACGCGGCCGTATGCGGCCGTCCTCAAGCCAAACCTTCATGGTTCTCGGCCTCATCGCCATGGTCGCGGTGGTGGGCTTGACCGGGTACGAGATCTGGCGGCAGCGCGACTTCCACGGTGGCTTCGGCCGAGCGGAACCTGGCAGCCATCTCCCTGGCACTGGCACAGCAGACCGAGCGCGCCTTCAATTCCGTCGAACTGGTGCTCGACGCCACTGCCCAGTCGGTGGAAGCGGCGGGCGGCATCGGCCGCGCTGGCGGCGAGGACATGCACCGCATGCTGCGCGCCCGCATGACCGGCATCCCGCAGATCGTCGGGCTGGCCATCATCGCTCCTGACGGCCGGGTGGTGAACGGCGCCAAGCTGTTTCCGCCCCCACGCGACAACCGCTCGGGCCTGGAATACTTCGCCAAGCACCGCGACGACCCCTCGACCCACCTCCACATCTCGGCGCCCCGCAAATCCGTGGTCGACGATTCGGTGATCGTGCCGGTGAGCCGGCGGCTGAGCGGCCGCGACGGCTCGTTCCAGGGCATCATCGCCGCCGCCGTCGATCCCGACTACTTCCACAATTCGTTCCGGCGGGTACTGCCCTCCGAGGGCGGCGCCAGCGCCATCTTCCGCGCCGACGGCATCCTGCTGGCGCGCACGCCGCCGGTGGACAGCATGAAGCTGGGGCAGGATTTCAGCCGCCTCGCCATCTTCCAGGCCGATGCCCCCGCCCACGGGTTGGGCTGGGGCCCCAGCCCCATGGACGGGGTGACGCGCATCCTCGCCTACCACCACCTCGACCTCTACCCGCTGGTGGTCAACGTCTCGCTGCGCGAGGACGTGCTGCTGGCGTCCTGGCGCGACAATGCCATGCGGCTGGGCATGGCCGCCGCCCTGGCGACCGCGCTGCTGGGCGGCGCAGTGGTGGTATTGGCCCGGCACGCCCGCGTCGAAAAGGCCCAGGCTGCCGCCCTGAAGCGCAGCGAGGAACGCCTGCGCTTCGCCCAGTTCGCCCTGGACCATGCCGCCGACATGGTGTTCTGGCTGGATGCCAAGGCGCGCATCCTCTATCTCAACGAAGCCGCCTGGCGCCGCCTGGGCTACGAGTCCGCGGCGCTGATCGGCAGCCCCATCGAGAGCATCGATCCCCATTTCGCCGCCGCCCGCTGGCCGCGCTACCTGAAGGTCCTGAAGCGTCGGCGCCACGTCCGCTTCGAAACCACCAACCTGACCGCCTACGGCATCCCCTATCCGGCCGAGGTGGCCGCCAATTACGTGAACTTCAACGGCGGCGACTATGTCTGCGCCTTCGTGCGCGACATCAGCCAGCGCAAGGCCGCCGAGGCGACCTTGGCGGAGAAGACCGCCAAGCTGGAGGCCTCCAACGCCGAACTGGAACAGTTCGCCTACGTGGCCTCGCACGACCTACGCGAGCCCCTGCGCATGATCAGCAGCTTCATTGCCATGCTGGAGCGGCGCTACGGCCAGCAGCTGAACGAGGAGGCGCACGAGTTCATCGCCTATGCCCAGGATGGTGCCGTGCGCATGGACCGGCTGATCCGCGACCTGCTGGAATATTCCCGCGTGGGCCGGATCGAACGGGCCATGACCGAGGTCTCGCTGGCCAATGCCGTGACCCACGCCCTGCAAGGCCTGGCGGTGGCCGTGGTGGAAGAAAAGGCCGAGATCGAGGTGGCCCCCGACCTGCCCACCGTACTGGGCAGCGAGGAAGAGTTGGCGCGGCTGATGCTCAACTTGATCGGCAACGCCCTGAAATACCATCACCCCGACCGCACCCCCAGGGTGCGGGTGGGCTGGCGTCGCGACGGGAACGAGATAGTATGCTGGGTGGCCGACAACGGCATCGGCATCGCACCGCAGGATTTCGACCGGGTGTTCGGCATCTTCCAGCGCCTGCACAGCCGCGACCGCTACGAGGGCACCGGCATCGGCCTGGCCATCTGCAAGAAGATCGTCGATCGCCATGGCGGCCGCATCTGGATCGAATCGGCCCCCGACCAGGGCACCACGTTCTTCTTCACCCTGAAGGCGCCGAGAGAAAGCGCGGCGCCCACGGCCCTTGCGACGGCACCGCAGGACGCTGGATAGGGCCGGACGATCACCCGCTTTGTCATCCCGACGACCAACGGAAGGAGGGATATCCTCCTGGGATGCCGCGTCCGGATTGGCACCCATCCCACCAGGATGAGATCCCTCACGTCCGTTCGGGATGACAATATCAAGCCCCATCACGACGGAAAGAGCCGGCGAATTCCGCCAAGGCCGTGACCACCGCCTGCGGCTGGTCGCGATGGGGCGAGTGGGCACACTGGGGCAGCATGAGCGCCCGCACCGGCCCGCCCACGCCCTCCACCACGGCATCCACCTGGGCGCGGGTGGCGTACTCGTCCTCCTCGCCCTGGATCACCAGCACCGGCCGGCGGATGGCCGGCAACAGTGGACGGAAATCCATGGCCGTGAAGCCGGGGTCGAGCCACGCCCGGTTCCAGCCCCAGAAGGCGCAATCCACGTTGTCGCCGTGGTGGCGAAGCAGCCGGGACCGCAGGCCGTCGTCATAGGTTTCCCTGACCTGGGCGATGGCGGCCACACAGACCTCCTCGACGAAGGTGTGCGGCGCCAGGGCCGCCACCGCCTGCAGCCGTCCCGAACGGTCGAGGGCGGCGTGCACCAGGGCGATGGTGGCGCCGTCGGAATGGCCGACCAGAATAGCGGAATCGATGCCGGCCGCGTCCAGCGCCCGGGGCAGCACGTCCCGCCCCTCCCGCTCCAGATAATCCAGCGGGCGCGGCAGCGCCACCGGCGACGAGGCGCCGTAGCCCTGACGGGAATAGACGAAGGCGGCCAGGCCGGTGGCGGCCGCCACCTGGTCGGGAAAGTCGCGCCACAGCGATACCGAACCCAGCCCCTCGTGCAGGAACACCAGCACCGGCGCATCGTCGCGGCGGATGCCGATCCAGCGGCATTCCAACCTGACGCCGTCGACGTGGATGAACTCCATGGGCGGGACTCCGGGCAGTGGCGGGGACCGGCACTGTACCCGCCCGACCCCGCCCTGTCTCTATCCCACCCGCAAGCGGAAGCGCTGGATCTTGCCGGTCGCCGTCTTGGGCAGCTCGTCGACGAAGCTTATCCAGCGGGGATACTTGTAGGGCGCCAGCCGCCCCTTGACGAAGGACTTCAACTCCGCCGCCAGTTCCGGGCCGGCGGCGACGCCCGGCATCAACACCACATAGGCCTTGGGCTTGATCATGCCGTCGGCGTCCGCCTGGCCGACGATGGCGGCCTCGTGCACCGCCTCGTGGCCCAGCAGGGCGTTTTCCACCTCGAAGGGCGACACCCAGATGCCGCCCACCTTCAGCATGTCGTCGGCCCGGCCGGCATAGACGTAATGCCCTTCGACGGTCTGCCAGTACTTGTCGCCGGTATGGGTCCACTCGCCGCGGAAGGTGCGCAGCGACTGCTCGCGCCGGTTCCAATAGGCCTGGGCGGCGGTGGGGCCGCGCACCAGCAGCTCGCCCACCTCGCCCCGTCGCACGTCCTGCCCCGCCTCGTCGACGATGCGCAGATCATAGCCCGGCACCGCCACTCCCGTGGTGCCGTAGCGCACCTGGCCGGGGCGGTTGGACAGGAAGATGTGCAGCATCTCGGTGGAGCCCAGGCCGTCCACCACTTCGACGCCGAAACGCTGTTCCCAGCGACGCCCGATCTCCTCGGGCAGGGCCTCGCCGGCGGACACGGCGAGCCGCAGGCCCAGATCGCCGCCGCCAGAGGCGGGATCCGCCAGGATGGACCCCAGCAGGGTGGGCACGCCGCAGAACACGGTGGGGCGGTGGCGCGCCAGCACCCCCATCACCGCGTCGGGCGTCGGCCTTTCGGCCAGCAGCACGGTGGTGGCGCCCACGTGCAGCGGGAAGCTCATGCCGTTGCCCAGGCCGTAGGCGAAGAACAGCTTGGCCGCCGAATAGACCACGTCGTCCTCGCGGAAGCCCAGCACGCCGCGGCCGAACAACTCGGCGGTGGCGACCAAGTGGCGGTGCAGGTGCATGACCCCCTTGGGCGCGCCGGTGGACCCCGACGAGTACAGCCAGAAGGCCACGTCGTCGGCGGTGGTAGGGGCCGGCGCCAATTTGGGCGAAGCGGCGGCCATCAGACTGTCCAGGACGGGATGGGGCCCGCCACTGCCCCCCGCCACCACGACGCTGCGCAGGAAGGCCTGCCCGTCGAGGGCGGGCGCCACCCTGTCCAGCAGCGACGCGTCCACCACCAGGGCGCGGGCACGGCTGTCCGCCAGCAGGGTGGCGTAATCCTCGGTGGTCAGCAGGGTGTTGAGCGGCACCGGCACCAGGCCTGCCTTCACCGCTCCCCAGAACACCGCGGGAAAGTCGATGGTGTCGGGCAGGATCAGCGCCACCCGCTGCTCCATCTCCAGGCCGAGCCCCAGCAGGGCGTTGCCGGCCCGGTTCACCCGCTCGGACAGGGCGGCGTAGGTGTGGTGTCCCTGCCGGTCCACATAGGCGGCCTTGCCGCCCCGGCCTTCGGCCAGATGGCGGTCGATGAACCAAGTGGCCGCGTTGTAGGCGCGCGGCAGATCGAGGGCCGGGAAGGCATCCGCCGGAGCATGCAGCATGGATACGGGCATGGAAGGTCCTCCTTCCATACCCGTATACATCCAATCGCCCTGATTACGTACAATGTGAAATTGCACGCAATCGAGACGTCAGGCCTTCTCTAGCCCCATCAGCGGATCGGGACCGGCCACATTGCCGTACAGCCGGTGCAGCAGCCCCTTGAGGACCCGCACTTCGTCCTCGCTCATGCCGGCCACCGCCATGCTTTCCCAATCCAGCGCACGCGGCACGATGGATTCGGTCTTGTGGCGCCCTTCGGGCGTCAGCGCGATGATCACGGCACGGGCGTCCTGGCCCGACCGCCGCCGGGTCACCAGATTCCTGGCTTCCATGGCGGCGGCGATGCGGGAAAGCGTGGACAGTTCGATGGCGGTCAGCCGGGCGAGGTCGCCCAGGCGCTGTTCGCCCTCGTCCAGCAGCGCGGCCATCACCCGCCACATGGGCAGGGAGATGCCGAACTGGTCCAGTTCGCGTGAGACGTTGTTGGCCAGCGACACGCCGGCACGACTGAGCAGATAGGGGACGTAGTCCCCAAGCCGAAAGCGCACGTTTTTATCCTCCCTGACCGTCCTCTGTTGGGACGTGTTCTTGGAATCGATCAATGATTTCCGACGCAAGGGAAGTCAAGAATCTTATGCCGCCTCCTGCCCCCGGCCGGTTGATCGCGGCGGCGCGGGGGTGCATGCTGGGGAGGCTTCCGTTCGCAGGAGATCCGTCCGATGTCCGTCTTGTTCGAGCTTCCCCAGCCTGCCGTGCCGGTGGTCGGCGAGGACGCGCTGTACCCGGTCCGCCGCGTATTCTGCGTCGGCCGCAACTACGCCGCCCACGCCCGCGAGATGGGCTCGGACCCCAGCCGCGAGCCGCCGTTCTATTTCGCCAAGTCGCCCGATTCGCTGGTGCCGGGCGGCGGCGCCATTCCCTATCCGCCGGCCACCGCCAACCTGCATCACGAGGTCGAGCTGGTGGTCGCCCTGGGGGCCGCGGTGTTCAGGGCCACGCCCGAGCAGGCGTCCAAGGCGGTGTTCGGACACGCCATCGGCCTGGACATGACCCGGCGCGACCTGCAATTCGCCGCCCGCGACAAGGGCCGCCCGTGGGACTTGGGCAAGTCCTTCGAGTTCTCGGCGCCCATCACCCCCATCCGGCGCGGCGCCGCCCCCATCCTGGCGGGCGCCATCACCCTTGAGGTGAACGGCGAGATCCGCCAGCGCGGCGACGTCGCCGACATGATCTGGTCGGTGCCCGAGGTGATCGCCCACCTGTCCCAGTACTACCACCTGGGCCTCGGCGACCTGATCTACACCGGCACGCCCGACGGCGTCAGCGCGGTCCGGCCGGGCGACCGGCTGGTGGGCCGCATCGACGGACTGGGCGAACTGGCGGTCGCCATCGCCGAACCGGCCTGACGTCACGCGCGCTGAACAGCGCGTTGCGCCCCGCTTACAGCGCCGCCCCGGCAACGCCCCGGGGCGGCGTTCGTTTTTTCCTGCCTGCTCAACGTGTTAGCCCCTGTCCGTGGTTCTGGCACGGCGGTTGCCTTGATAGGGCCGCCGCGGTGGCGGACAGGCTCCTTGCCAAGAAGGGGCCCCCGTCATGACGCGGTAACGAATGTCGACTTCGTTAGGCAATGCCAATAGGAGGCGAAATGAAGAAGGCTTTGTTGATGGGCGTGTCGGGTGCGGCTCTGATGTTCGCTACCCAGGCTTTCGCGCAGGGCGAGGTGAGCCAGTCCCAGGAGTTCTTCGCCGCCAATCTCCAGGGCCAGGCCCAGGGCTCCGAGCTCTCGGCCGGCGGCGGTGGCGGCGGGTCCGCCAACGTGGGCGGCAACTCGAACGGCCATAAGAGCTATGGTGGCGGTTCGGGTGGTTCCGGCTCGGCCAGCGGCCATGGCGGCGGCGGTGCCGACGCTGAATCGGCCCAGATCCAGGGTCAGGCCCAGGTGGTGGCCGGCAGCCAGAGCCAGTCCGTCACCCTGCCCGACATCACCGTGAACGTCGCCACCCCGACCGCCGGCAGCGGCGGCGCCGCCGGCCCGAGCGGCGACGGGGCGGGCTCCAACACCGTGGGCGAAGGTGCCTACGACAACTCCCTGCAGTCTCCCACCCTGACCGGTTCGTCCGGCCCGACCTCGCTGGCCAACCTGGGCAGCCGGGCGGCCTCGGGCATCTCCGGCCTGGCCATCCTGGGCGACAACGTGGTCACCCAGAGCAACACCACCACCTTCTCTCCCTCCAACACCCTGGAATCGGGCGCCATCAGGCTGGAAACCGAAGGCAGCGCCAACGGCGGCACAGCCTTCGGCGGCGACGCCTCGCCCAACCAGGTCGGGCTGACCGGCAACGTGGGCCGCGGTGGCGACGGTGGGAATGCCACCTCCGTGTCCGGCAACCTCGCCAATCAGGAAGCCGAGTCCTACTCGAAGAGCACCGGCGGCGACGGCAAGGGCTATTCCTCGGCCCATGGCTGGTCCAAGGCTTCGGCCAACGGTCTGGCCGGTGCCGGCTCCGCCTCGGGCAACAAGGGCGGTGCCAGCAATGACACCTCCGCCAGCGCCGGCGGCTCGGGCTATCCCGTGGCCACCACCGGCTACGGCGGCAAGCACGGCCACTCCAACGGCGGCAGCGCCGCCAGCAACGAAGCGGAAGCCAAGGGCAACGCCAGCAATAACCAGGATTCCTCGTCCTGGGCCAAGGCGTGGGCGCAGCCCATCGCCAAGTCGAGCAACGAAGTCGCCTCGGCGGCCAGCGGCACCGGCGGCGCCGGCGGCGATATCTCCAGCAGGACCGGCAATGGTGCCAAGCAGACCGCCGAAGCGGCGGCGAGCGGCGGCAATGGCGGCAATTCGAGCCAGACCGCCCAGTCGTCCCAGGTGCTCAACGCCGCCACTGGCGCCACCCAGGGCGGCAACGGCGGCAACCTGACCACCGCCTTCAGCACCGGCGCCATCGGCGGCATCGCCATCGGCACCATGTCGGGCATCGCCAACATCGCCCAGAGCACCGGTGTGGCCAACAGCCAGCTGAGCTCGTTCAGCATCAACGCCCACGTCAACTACTGATGCCTCCACCGGCGGGCCCTGAACGGGCCCGCCGGCTCCTTTTTCGCGAGCCAAGGAAAGGACTGCCATGCGCGCGCATTTCATCGCCGCCGCCGTGATCGCCCTTGCCTCCACCTCCGCCCAGGCGGCCGAAGCCGACCTGTTCGGCCAGGTCGCGGCCATGTCGGCCGAGGACCTGCAGGCCAAGCGGGGCGGCACCGAGACCGCCGACTGGTCGAGCAGTGTGCTTCAGGGCAACGAATCGATGGCCGCCGGCACCAATTCCGGCAATATCAGCCTGGGTGGCGGCGCCAAGTATTCCGGCACCATCGCCCCGGCCCAGGTGAACGGCAACAACGGCATTACCGCCGTCATGCAGAACACGGGCGATCTGGTGAACATGAACAACATCACCAGCGTCAACGTGTACACGCGATAAAGGGGTACCGTTATGACACCCCGCGCCTTCGCCGTGGCCCTCATGCTGACGCTGCCCCACCCGCTTCTTGCGGCGGAAACCACGCTGACCTTCGCCGGCGGCACCGTCAGGGTGCCGGTGGTCAGCCTGCGTGAGGCCCGCTTCCAGTCGGTGGTCCGCCAGGAGCACGACTTCTCCTGCGGTTCGGCGGCGCTGGCCACCTTGCTGACCCATCATTACGGCCGCCCCACCAGCGAGGCCCAGACGTTCGAGGCCATGTTCGCCACCGGCGACCAGCAGGCCATCCAGCGCCAGGGCTTCTCCATGTTCGACATGCAGCGCTACCTCACCAGCCTGGGCCTCAAATCCGACGGCTACCGGGTCAACCTGGACAAGCTGGTGGAAGTGGGCGTGCCCGCCATCACCCTGATCAACACCAAGGGCTACAGGCCACTTCGTGGTGATCAAGGGGGTCAAGGGGGGCGACGTGCTGGTGGGCGATCCCGCCCTGGGCCTGAAGGCCATGTCCCGGGCGGAATTCGAGGGCATGTGGCAGGGGGTGATGTTCGTCATCCACGACGACATCGACCGCGGCCGCGACAGCTTCAACCGGCCCGCCGACTGGGCCGTGCGCCGCAAGGCGCCATTCGGGACCGCCTTGTCCCGCAATGGGCAGGCCGCGATTTCCGGAAACCTGCCCGGACTCCACGAGTTTTAAGCAATCGGGGAGACCGACCATGACGACCGTGCCCACCCCCTTTGCCGCGGCGCTGACGCTGGCGGCCGGACTTTTCGCCCTGCCGGCGGCGGCGGCGGCGCTCGACCCCTTCGCCGGACTGGAGCCCATGGATGCCGCCGAGTTGGGTTCTCATCGCGGCGGCATGATGGTGAACGGCATTCCCATGGACTTCGCCGTGGTGATACGCACCACCGTCGAGGGCGCCGTCGCCCAGGGCCTGCAGACGCTGCTGACGGTCAACGACAGGGGCGGCCTGGGCAGCGCCATCACCACCCCCATCGGGGACACCTCCAACGCCACCGTGACCACTACCCCCAGCGGCGGCGTGAACCTGAACCTGCCCACCACCACCATCATGCACGAGGTGATCGCCGGGCAGATCCAGACCCTGATCGCCAACAGCAAGAGCAACGTATCCCTGAACCACACCACCGAAGTGAATATCGGCCTGCCGGGTTTCGACGCGGTCAGTCGGACGTGGTACGGCAACAGCCGCGCCGCCCAGATGGGCATCGACGCCGCGTTCACTGGCCTGGGACACCGCTGACCCTCCGCCGTCCCGGGCAAAATGAAAGGGGCCTTCCGCTGGAAGGCCCCTTCTTTTTCGCCTCGGCGAGACGCTCTTACAGTGGCGCCAGGCCCAGCCGGCCGAACAGGCTCTTGTCGTTGCCCGGCGAGGCGTTCCTGGCGGTCAGCAACTTGTGGCCACAGAACACCGAGTTGGCGCCGGCCAGGAAGCACAGGGCCTGCATCTCGTCGGTCATGCCCTCGCGGCCGGCCGACAGGCGGACGAAGGACCTGGGCATCATGATGCGGGCGCAGGCGATGGCGCGCACGAACTCGAACGGGTCGGGGCGCTCGGCATCGGCCAGCGGCGTGCCGGGAATGGGAATCAGCAGGTTGATGGGCACGCTGTCCGGATGCTTGGGCATGTTGGCCAGCTCCGCCAGCATCTTGGCGCGGTCGGTGCGGGTTTCGCCCAGGCCGATGATGCCGCCCGAGCACACGTGCAGGCCGGCCTCGCGCACGTTCTCCAGGGTATCCAGACGGTCCTGGTAGGTGCGGGTGGTGATGATTTCCTTGTAGTGCTCGGGGCTGGTGTCCAGGTTGTGGTTGTAATAGTCCAGCCCGACTTCCTTCAGGCGCTGGGCCTGCCACTTGTCCAGCAGGCCGAAGGTGGCGCAGGTTTCCATGCCGAGCGCCTTGACGCCCTCGATCATGGCCACCGCCACCTCGAAGTCGTCGCCCTTGGGCCCGCGCCAGGCGGCCCCCATGCAGAAGCGCGAGGCACCCTCCTCCTTGGCCTTGCGGGCGGCGTCCACCACCTCCTCCACCGCCATCAGCTTTTCCTTCTCCAGGCCGGTGGCGTAATGGGCCGATTGCGGGCAATACGAACAGTCCTCGGGGCACGAGCCGGTCTTGATGGAGATCAGCCGCGACACCTGGATGCGGTTGGGGTCGAAATTGGCGCGGTGGACGGTCTGGGCCTGGAAGATCAGGTCCATGAACGGTTTGGCGAACAGGGCCTCGACCTCTTCCACCGTCCAGTCGTGCCTCAAGCCTTCTTCGCCGGGAGCGATCTGCGCCACTGCCGTCACCTTGCCAACCTCCTTAAAGCCTTACTGCGCAAAGGGTCTTGGCCCTTCACGCGGGGTGCGCAGATTAGGCCCGCTTACGCCGCCTTTGCAACAGAAGCGAAAAGCCTCTAGAAAACGTGCCCCATGCACGACCTCGATTCCCGGCTGCACGCAGCCCTCGAAGACCTTGCCGCACAGGGCCGCCAGCGGCGCCTGCGCGGCGTCGAACCGCTGGACGGCGGACGCATCCGCGTCCAGGGCCGCGAACTGGTCAACTTCTCCTCCAACGATTACCTGGGCCTGTCGCGCCATTCCCAGGTGATCGAGCGGGCCCGCGAATGGGCCGCTCGCTGGGGCGCCGGCTCGGGCGCCTCGCGGCTGGTCAGCGGCCACCTGGAGGCGCTGACCGCCATCGAGGAGAAGATCGCCGCCGCCAAGGGCGTCGAGGCGGCGCTGGTGCTGGCCTCGGGCTGGCAGTGCAATGTGTCGGTGCTGTCGGCCCTGCTGGACCGCTCGCTGTGGGGGACCGAGCCGCTGGTGTTCGCCGACCGCCTGAACCACGCCAGCTTGCACATGGGCTGCCAGGTGGCCGGCGCCAAGCAGAACCGCTTCCGCCACAACGACCTGGGGCACCTGAAGGAACTGCTGGCGCGCACCGCCCGCGAGCCGGGCCCCCGCATCATCGTCACCGAATCGGTCTTCTCCATGGACGGCGACGTCCCCGATGTGGACCAGCTGGCGGCCATCGCCGAGGAGTGGAACGCCCTGCTCTACCTGGACGAGGCCCACGCCACCGGCGTGCTGGGCGTCAACGGCTTCGGCCTGTCGGTGGGCGCCCACGTGGACATCGCCATGGGTACCTTCTCCAAGGCCATGGGCAGCTTCGGCGCCTATGTGGCCTGTTCCAAGGCGGTGAAGGACTATCTCGTCAACAAGGCGTCGGGCCTGATCTACGCCACCGCCCTGCCGCCCGCCGTACTGGGCGCCATGGACGCAGCCATCGACCTGGTGCCCAACCTGGCCCCCGCCCGCGCCCGCCTGCAGGCCATGGCCGCCCATGTGCGCGCCCGCTTCCACGAGGCCGGGCTGGACACCGGCGCCTCCTCCACCCAGATCGTGCCGGTCATCCTGGGCGAGGAGAGCCGCACCCTGCGGGTGGCCGCCGCCTTGGAGGAACAGGGCCTGCTGGGCATCGCCATCCGCCCGCCCACGGTGCCCAACGGCACCAGCCGCATCCGCTTCGCCCTGTCGGCCGCCCATACGGATGCCGACATCGAACGCCTGATCCACGCCACCATCGACGCGGCGAAGGCCGCCTGATGAGCGCCATGCGCACCCTGGTGTTCGTGCACGGCTGGGGCTTCGATTCCGGCTTCTGGCAGCCGGTGGCCGAACGGCTGCCGGAATTCGCCCGCGTCTTCGTGGATTTCGGCTTCCGCACCAATCCAGCCCATCACCCCAAGGTGCCCGGGGCCATCGTGGTCGGCCATTCCATGGGCTTCGCCTGGGCCCTGGCCAACCTGCCCCGGCCATGGGCCGGGGCCGTCGCCGTCAACGCCTTCCCCCGCTTCACCCGCTCGCCCGATTACGTCTCGGGGGTGGCGCCGCGCATGGTCGAGCGCATGGTGTCGCGCTTCGCCGAGGACCCGGCGGCGGTGACCGCCGATTTCCTGGCCCGCTGCGGGGTGGCCCGGCCGGACGTGGCCGACATCCGCCCGGCGCCCCTGGGCGAGGCACTGTCCTGGCTGGCCGGCTGCGACGAGCGCGCCGCCTTCAAGGCGCTGGATTGCCCCGCTTTGGCGCTGGCCGGCACTCGCGACGCCATCGTGCCCGAGGCCATGAGCCGCGAGGCCTTCGCCGAAATCCCGCTGGTGCTGGCCGAGGGCGCCGACCATCTGCTGCCGGTAAGCCACCCCGATTGGGTCGCCAGCCAAATCCGCCTGTTCGCCGCGAACCTGAGATGACACGCAAGCAAAAGGTGGCCGCCGCCTTCGCCGCCGCCGCCACTACCTATGACAGCGCCGCCGAGGCGCAGGCCAAGGCCGCCGACCGGCTGGTGGAACTGGTCACCGCCGAGCCGCTGCCCGCCCACCCCACCGTGCTGGAAGTGGGCTGCGGCACCGGGCTGCTGACCCGCCGGCTGCTGCCGCGCATCGGCGGCGACTGGCTGGTCACCGACCTGTCGCCGGCCATGGTGGCCGCCGCCCAGGCCGCCGTCGGCGCCGACAAGGCCCAGTTCCGCGTCATGGACGGCGAGCATCCCGACGCGCCGCTGGGCCTGTACGATCTGGTCGTCAGCAACATGGCGGCCCAATGGTTCGCCGACATGGCTCGCGCGGTCTGCCAGCTGCGCGCCCGCCTGGCGCCGGGCGGCCGCCTGGTGCTGTCCACCCTGGGCGCCGGCAGCTTCGCCGAATGGCGCGCCGCCCACCAGGCCCTGGGCCTGACCTGCGGCACGCCCGCCTACCCCAGCGCCGACGCGCTGGCGGCGCAACTGCCCGGCGGGGCGCGGGTGCGGGAAGAAACGGTGACGGTGCGCCACGACGACGCCCTGGCCTTCCTGACGGCGCTGAAGCGCATCGGCGCCGACACCCCGGCCTCCGGCCACACCCCCCTGAGCCCCGGCGCCCTGCGCCGGGTGGCGCGTGCCATGGGCTCGCCGGTGAGCATCACCTATGACATCCTTTATGCGCTGATCCCTGCGGAGTAGAGCATGCGCGGCGTCTTCGTCACCGGCACCGACACCGATGTGGGCAAGACCCTGGTGGCCGCCTGGCTGACCCAGGCCTGGGGCGCCGATTACTGGAAGCCGGTACAGACCGGCGCGGCCGACATCACCGATTACGGCACGGTGGGCAGGCTGGTGCCCGGTGCCGTCATCCACCCCTCGGCCTACGTGTTCCAGGCGCCGCTGTCGCCCCACGAGGCGGCCCGGCGCGAGCGCGCCCGCATCGACCTGTCCGCCCTGGCTCCACCCGCGACCGAGCGTCCTCTGGTGGTGGAAGGCGCCGGCGGCGCCATGGTGCCGCTGAACGAGGTGGCGCTGACCGTGGACTTCATGGAACGCCTGGGGCTGCCGGCCCTGGTGGTGGCGCGTTCGTCCCTGGGCACCATCAACCACACCCTGCTGACGCTGGAGGTGCTGCGACGCCGGCGTATTCCCATCCTGGGCGTGGTGATGAATGGCCAGCGCAACCCCGCCAACCGCCAGGCCATCGAGCATTTCGGCGGCGTGCCGGTGCTGGCCGAGATCCAGCCGCTGCCGGCGGTGACCGCCTCGGTGGTGGCCAGCCTGCCGCCGCCCGCCTTCCAACCGCCGGGAGAGTGAAGCCATGTCCGACCTGTCCTCCGACGAGCTGCGCGCCCTGGACGCCCGCCACGTCTGGCACCCCTTCACCCAGGCCGGCACCGCCCCGCCGGCCATCCTGGCGCGGGGCGGCAAGGGAGCGACCATTCATGGCGCCGACGGCAGGGAATACCTGGACGTCTGCTCGTCGTGGTGGGTCAACCTGCACGGCCACGCCAATCCGATGATCGCCAAGGCCATCGCCGAGCAGGCCGCCCGGCTGGAGCAGGTAATCTTCGCCGACTTCACCCACGAGCCCGCCGTGCGGCTGGCGGCGCGGGTGGCTGGCCACCTGCCCGGCGACCTGGACCGGGTGTTCTTTTCCGATGACGGCTCCACCGCCGTCGAGGTGGCACTGAAGATGGCGCGCCAATACTGGAGCAACCAGGGCCAGGACCGCCGCGTCTACGTCGCCTTCCACGGCGGCTACCATGGCGACACGGCCGGTTCCATGTCGGTGGGCCGCTCCTGCGGCATCTTCGCCGCCTGGGAGAACATGATGTTCCCGGTGGAGGTGGCGCCCTTCCCGGTGACCTGGGACGGCGACGAGGAGGCCGAGGCCAAGGAGCAGCGCGCCCTGCTGGCGCTGGACGAGATCCTGGAGCGCAATGCCGGCAAGGTGGCCGGCGTGATCATCGAGCCGTTGATCCAGGGCGCCGCCGGCATGCGCATGTGCCGCCCGCACTTCCTGCGGACGCTGGAGGCCCGCGTGCGCGAGGCCGGCAGCCTGCTGATCCTGGACGAGGTGATGACCGGCTTCGGCCGCACCGGCGAAATCTTCGCCTGCGTCAAGGCCGGCATCCTGCCCGACTTCGTCTGCCTGTCCAAGGGACTGACCGGCGGCTTCCTGCCCATGTCGTTGACGGTGACGCGGGAGTTCATCTACGAAGGGTTCCTGGGCACCGAGGTATCCAAGGCGTTCCTGCATGGTCATTCCTACACCGCCAACCCGCTGGGCTGCGCCGCCGGCCTGGCCTCGCTGGACCTGCTGGAGGGAACGGAGTGCCAGGCCCGCATCCAGGCCATCGAGGCGATCCACCGTCAGCGGCTGCCCGGCACTGCCCGGCATCCGGGCGTGTCCAAGGCCCGCCTCTGCGGCACCATCGCCGCCTTCGACTTGGCCGGCCAGGGCTATGGCGGGGCGCTGAGCACCCGGATGAAAAACGCCTTCCTGGAGAAGGGTCTGCTCATGCGGCCCATGGGCGACGTGCTCTACCTGCTGCCGCCTTATTGCATCACGGATATGGAACTGCACCGCGCCTGGGATATCATCGACGGCGTCATCAGCCATTTGTGAGTCCCGCGATGCTGCGCATTGAGGAAATCGTCGGCGCCATGGACGACGAGTTCCGCTATGCGCTGGAGGCGCTGAGCGACGAGCGGCTGGAAGCGCTGGCCGCCGACAAGGCGGCGCTGCGGCGGTTGCGCCCGGTGGGGGTTTCCCATGCCGAGGCCCTGGCCATGATCGCCGCCATCCAGGACCGCCGTCAGGCCAAGCATCAACAGGAAACGGAGGCGCAGCAGCGCAAGGTGGAACGCGCCGCCCGGCGCAAACCCTCCCCCGGCGCAGGAAGGCTCCGCCCGCCGCGCCGCCGCAGCCGGCGGCGGAGACGCCTCGCCCCACGCCGCCCCCGCTGGTGCTGCCGCCCCCTGCCCGGCCCGCCCGCCTGGCCGCCCCGTCCGCCGCCGGCCCGGCCATCCGCCTGCCGCCCCCCATCATGCCGGTGGACGCCATCCTTCTGCCGCCGCCCGTGGACGCGCCCTTGCCCCCTCCGGCGGTACACCCCGTGGAAAGCCGGCGGCGCGACCGGAGAATCCTGGCGCTGGCCTTGGCCGTGACGGCGCTGGGCGTTCTCGCCCTGATGGCGATTTAGTCAGGAACATCCCCGCCCGCTTTGCATTCATGGGGTATCACCGCATGGAGGCAAACCCATGAACACTTCCCTGGCCGTCGCCGTCCTGTTGTCCGCCCTGGCGGCATCGCCCGTACTCGCGCAAACCCAGTCCGAACGCGAAGCCACGCCGATGCCGCAGCAATCCACCACCCCCACCGACGACCAGCAGGCCCAGAGGCCGGACCAGCGCCGGAGCGGCGAGGTGGAAGAGCTGCGCAATCGTTCGATGAGTTCGCCCAACGTCAGGGGCGAGTCGGTCCCGGAAAACCCCAATACCGGCGTGCCTGAAGCGCAGGACCGCGGCGAGTCGAAGCGCCAGTTGGAGGGAGCGGTGCCCCGTCCGTGACCGTGGCCGAGGGGCCGGCGGAAACGCGCAGAGGGACGCACCCTGGAACCATCGCCGGTCCTGGACATTGACCGCGTGGGACCGCGTGGCCGCCGCCGCCGCTCCCGCACCGGAATATCAAGCGGAGGAAATCAGATGACGAAGGCCCTTACCCTCGCCCTGCTGGGCGCCCTGGCCATCAGCCCGGCCATGGCCGCCGGCATGGGCGAGCAGCAGCAGCACAGCGGCTATCAGAGCCAATCCGGCCGTTCGGCGCAGCTGGACCAGAACACCGCCCGCCAAGTGCAGCAGCAGTTGCAGCAGCAGGGCTATGACGTGGGTCAGGTGGACGGCATCTGGGGCGCTCGCTCGCGTCAGGCGCTGATGAATTTCCAGCGCGACCAGAATCTGCAGGCCAGCGGACGGCCGGATCAGCAGACTATGGCGGCCCTGGGAATCGACCAGAGCGCCCAGCAGGCCCAGACCCCCGAGGGTGGCCGCTCGCAGGACCAGCAGCAGCAGCAGGGCCGTGGATGGATGGGCCGCTGACGTGGCCGTCAGGGCGGGCGGCCACGGCCCCCGCCCGTCTTCTCTTCTTGCCCCATGGCGGGCCGCCCCCGCCCCATCGGCGTCCGGCCGCCCTGGCCGAAGCGCCGCATCCTGGAAACGCTCCCCGGAATGTCCCGAAGATCTTCCGTTTCGGTCAGGAGGTGATCAATGAAGTCGAGTTTCGCCGTTGCCGTCCTGGGGGCATTGGCCGCCAGCACCGCCTGGGCCCAACAGACCCCCTCATCCGCCGGACGGCCGCCGTGGCAGAGCCCGGGAGAGCCCTTGGCGGCGGCCCAGACCACCCGCGAGTACGTCCCCAACCGCGACGTCATCCGGGCCGTCCAGCAGCGCTTGAACCAAGTGGGTTACAGCACCGAGGTCAACGGCAATTACGACGCCAACCTGCGCAACAACGTGCTGCGCTTCCAGTCGGCGAACGGCCTGCGCCCTACCGGCGAGGTGGACATGTCCACCATCGGCGCGCTCGGCATCAACGTCCAGCCGGTCGGGGTGGCGCCCCCCACCACGGCCATGCTGCCGCCGCCAGCCGAACCGGTGGTCATACCGCCAGCCTACAGGCAGGTGATGGAACGCGATACCCACATGAGCAGCCCGCAAACCCGGGCACAGGAAACGCCGGTACAGAACAACGCCGGCCTCACTATCAGCCGCAACGACGTTCAGGTGGGCGAAGCGCCGCCCGGCTTCCCACCCGGCTATCCCGCCGAGGATCTCGGTCTCTATTGACGCGGCGAGCCCGGCCTCGCGAGGGGCCGGGCCGGACAGTGCGCGGATCCGTTTCAGAAGCGGAAATTGAGGACGCTGCCGGGCCGCACCGCGCCGGCGGTGGTCAGGCGCATGTTGGTTTCATAGATGCCGATGCCACGCAGCACCATCGCCAGGAATACCCGGCCGGCACCGCCCGATTCGGACACGTCCTCGCTTTCCTCGACCTGGAAGCCCTTGGCCGCGCGCATGACGAAGGGCGTGGCCTTTTCCTGCTCGTGCCCGTCCCGTTCCTGGTCGAACGAGCGTTCCTCGTCATAGCGCCACAGCCGGTTGTCGTTGACCCCGATCTGGGGGGAAAAGTCGGCGCCCTCGACCCCGGGCCCCACAGACGCGACGTTGCGGCCGCCCGAGGCGGGGCGGGCCGTGGCCGCCGCCGCCATGCCGGGCGATGCAATCGCCGAGACTCTGTTGGACCCCAGGGCCATGATGGCACCCAACCTTTTGAGAAAATAGACTAACCCGATCTTAAGTATAGGGTTCCGGACCACCCAATTCCAGTGATTTCCGGGATTTTTTTTTAAATTCTCAGCTTTACGCACAGGTGCTCCACCTCGCCCAGCTAAATACCCGACAATAGTCGCAAGAAATTTGGCAGTAGCGGCGGCAGAAATGTTCGACGGCGGCGCCGGAAGCCCTCGCCGCCCCGCCCCATCTCGCAGTTGCAAAATTTTCATAAACCCTTGGACGGCCGTGGCTTATAGTCGACGTCGCGAACCGGCCACCCGGAATCGAGCGGCCGTTCCATCGTCGTCCAAGGAGCGCCCATGAACGAGATCCGCCAGCAGGCCACCATCGTCGCCCAGCCCAGCCCCCATGCCGAGGGCACGCCCGACGGCACGCGCGACATCCCCGGCCCGGCCGCGCCGCAGCCCGTTCATCCGCTGGTCGCCCTGCCGCCGCGTGTCGAGCACTTCACCCCGCCCTTTCCCATCTTCACCGAGTCCACCGACCGGCTGATGCATGCCGCCCAGGGGCGCTTCACCATGGCGCTGTCGCCGGCCTCGCTGCTGCTGGCCTATCTGGATTGGCAGGTCCACCTGCTCAACTCACCGGGCAAGGCAGGCGAACTGGCGCAGAATGCGCTGTCCAAGGCGCTGCCGCTGACCCGCTATGCCGTTGATTCGCTGATGGGACGCACCGATCCCGACCCCTTCGTGCCGCTGGCCCAGGATTCCCGCTTCGCCAGTCCGGAATGGCAGCGCTTCCCCTACAACGTCCTGTCCCAGGCCTTCCTGTACACCGAGCAGTGGTGGCACTACGCCACCACCGGCGTGCGCGGCGTCGGCCCGCACCGGCAGCAGATGGTCAGTTTCGCCGCCCGCCAGTTGCTGGACATGTTCTCGCCGTCCAACTCGCCCTGGCTGAACCCGGACGTGCTGAAGGTCACCGCCGATCAAGGCGGCGAGAACCTAGTGCGCGGCTGGCAGAATTTCTGCGACGACGTCATGCGCAACCTGACCGGACGCGATTACGCGCCGGACGAGCGCTACGCCGTGGGCAAGGGCGTGGCGGTGACGCCGGGCAAGGTGGTGTTCCGCAACAAGCTGATCGAGCTGATCCAGTACGCCCCCACCACCCCGGACGTGCATGCCGAGCCCATCCTGATCGTGCCGGCCTGGATCATGAAGTACTACATCCTGGACCTGTCGCCGGCCAATTCCATGGTCCGCTGGCTGGTGTCCAAGGGCCATACGGTGTTCGTCGTCTCGTGGAAGAATCCCGGCCCCGAGGACCGCGACCTGGGCATGGCCGACTACCGCCGGCTGGGCGTGATGGCGGCGCTGGACGCGATCAACGCCGTCGTGCCTGGAAAGAAGGTGCATGCGGCCGGCTATTGCCTGGGCGGCACGCTGCTGTCCATCGCCGCCGCCGCCATGGCGCGGGAAGGCGACGAGCGGCTGGCCTCGGTCACCCTGCTGGCGGCGCAGACCGATTTCGAGGATGCCGGCGAGATCATGCTGTTCATCGACGAAAGCCAAGTCACCTACCTGGAGGACATCATGTGGGACCAGGGCTACCTGGACACCAAGCAGATGGCCGGCGCCTTCCAGATGCTGCGCTCCAACGACCTGATCTGGTCGCGCATGGTACGCCAGTACTTCCTGGGCGAGAGCGAGCACGCCAACGACCTGATGGCCTGGAACGCCGACGCCACCCGCATGCCCTTCAAGATGCACACCGAGTACCTGCGCCGGCTGTTCCTCAACAACATGCTGGCCAAGGGCCGCTATACGGTCGAGGGCCGCCCCATCGCCCTGACCGACATCCGCGCGCCCATCTGCGCGGTCGGCACCACCAAGGACCACGTGGCGCCGTGGAAGTCGGTCTACAAGATCGGCATCCTGACCGACACCGAGGTCACCTTCATCCTGTGCAACGGCGGCCACAATGCCGGCATCGTCTCGGAGCCCGGCCACAAGCACCGGTCCTACCAGATCGCCACCCGCGCCGACGCCGACAAGTACATCGACCCCGACAGCTGGGCGGCGCTGACGCCCAAACACGAGGGGTCGTGGTGGGAAGCGTGGGAGGAGTGGATGGTCCGCAATTCCTCGGGCGAACGCACCGCGCCGCCCGGACTGGGCGCCCCCGAGCGGGGCTACCCGGCGGTGGCCGACGCGCCCGGCGCCTATGTGCTGATGCCGTAGAGCCGGATGCGTGCAGGTCGAACGCCTTGCGATCCGACCTGCACGCAGGATCCGTCTCTTGTCGTCGCGCTCTAACGGGACATTAACCATTCGCGTGAAGTAATGGGGCCGGAGAAGTGTCCTTGAGGAACCCGGCCCCATGAGCGACGATATCATGGTCGGCGACAAGCCGTCCGAGGCGGTCTACGACGTCACCGTCGAATGCTATGCCGTGCTGGGCACCGCCGACCTGCCCATCGCGCAGTTGCTGAAGCTGGGCCGCGGCGCCGTGGTGGAGCTGGACCGCAAGGTGAACGATCCCGTCGATCTCTACGTGAACCGCAAGAAGATCGCCAAGGCGGAAGTGGTGGTGGTCGAGGACCACCTGGCGGTCACCATCACCGAGGTGCTGAAGCGCGCCGCCGACTGACCTAGATCAGCGGCCGGGTGCCGTCGGTGAACATCAGCACCTTGGAAGCCGGGTGCTGCACATAGCCCAGCAGCCCCCGCTGGCCTACGTGGGGGGCATCCTTGCAGGCGAACTGCTCCTCCTGCAGATAGTAGCGGCGACCTACTGCGGTCACGACCCAGTAGTCGTCTAACTTTCCGACCACTTCGGCTTCGTCCATCGGCCCTCTCCGGGTTACCACTCGGTTAAGAATGGCTAGCCGTTTCCCAAAATTGGCTTCCGCGAAAGAGGTAGACTACCTCATGCGGGTGTACCCTCCCCGGAAGCGTACTGCACCATTGTCAGCGCGGCCTCATATTCAAGGGGCTGTCGCTTGACCGTGGCGCAACGCGCGCTACCCTGAATGTCTTGCCACCTTCGCGACCACACGGATGGGCTTCATGAAATTCTTCCTCGATACCGCCGAAATTTCCGAAATCAAGGCGCTGGCCGATACCGGCCTGGTGGACGGCGTCACCACCAACCCGTCGCTGATCGCCAAGTCGGGCCGCAAGATCCTGGACGTCGTCTGCGAGATTTGCGACCTCATCCCCGGCCCGGTTTCGGCCGAGGTGGCCGCCACCGATTACGAAACCATGCTGGCGGAAGGCCGCAAGCTGGCCGGCCTCCGCCCCAACGTGGCGGTGAAGGTGCCGCTGACCGCCGACGGGCTGAAGGCGTGCAAGGCGCTGTCCGATGACGGTGTGCTGGTGAACGTCACCCTGTGCTTTTCGGCCAATCAGGCCATCCTGGCGGCCAAGGCGGGCGCCGCCTTCGTCTCGCCCTTCGTCGGCCGGCTGGACGACATCGGCCAGGACGGCATGCAGCTGATTTCCGACATCGTCGAGATCTACGCCCAGTACCCGGACTTCACCACCGACGTGCTGGTCGCCTCGGTGCGCAGCCCCATGCACGTCACCGACGCCGCCCGCCTGGGCGCCCATGTGGTGACCATGCCGCCGGCCATCCTGAAGCAGATGTACGCCCATCCGCTGACCGACAAAGGCCTGGCTGCCTTCACCGCCGATTGGGCCAAGACCGGCCAGAGCATCCTGTAGGCCGCGCCCCACAGGCGACCGGACACGGAAAAGGGCGGCTCCCTCGCGGGGGCCGCCCTTGTCATTTCGCCGTGAAAATCCACGCTTCCAGCCGGCTTCCGCGCCCCGGCGGGAGCAAACCGGCATGGCCGGGGAATTATTTGTAAATGCACGAATTTGGGCGCAGGGACGCAAAATCGTTTCAATTAACCGCCGAAATTTGAAATTGCAACAGATAAATTCGCCCTGGCCGGGCGCGTCCTTCGCGCTTCCGTCGTATCCGTCTGAAGCCCTAGGGTTGAGCCTACCAAGACGTTCAATAAAGCGAGGCAACGGATGTATCGGGACCGGATCGGCTTGAAGTCGCTGTGGGGCAAGGTGGTGGGCGCCGAGGAGGCGGCTCTGCTGATCAAGGACGGCATGACTGTCGGCATGAGCGGCTTCACCCGTTCGGGCGACGCCAAGGTGGTGCCCATGGCCCTGGCCGAGCGTGCCACGGAAAGCCCCATGAAGATCTCGCTGCTGACCGGCGCTTCGCTGGGTTCGGACATCGACAAGACCCTGGCCGAGGCCAAGCTGCTGTCGCGCCGCATTCCCTTCCAGGCCGACCCGGTGCTGCGCAAGTCCATCAATGCCGGCGAGGTGATGTTCGTCGACCAGCACCTGTCCGAGACGGTGGAAATGCTGCGCTCGCGCCAGCTTCCCCCGGTGGACGTGGCGGTCATCGAGGCGGTCGCCATCACCGAGGACGGCGGCATCGTGCCGACCAGTTCCATCGGCAACTCGGCCACCTTCGCCATCCTGGCGGAAAAGATCATCGTCGAGATCAATATCCACCAGAGCCTGGACCTGGTGGGCCTGCACGACGTCTACATCCCGACCCGGCGGCCGCACCGCGAGGCCATTCCGCTGACCCAGCCGCACGACCGCATCGGCCTGCCCTACATCCCGGTGGATCCCTCGCGCATCGCGGCCATCGTCATCACCGAGAAGATGGACAGCTTCGCCACCATCACCCCGCCGGACGAGGAAACCAACGCCATCGCCGGCCATCTGGTCGACTTCTTCCGCCACGAGGTCAAGCTGGGCCGCCTGTCCACCAGCCTGCAGCCGCTGCAGGCTGGCATCGGCTCCATCGCCAACGCGGTGCTGCACGGCTTCATCGACAGCCCCTTCCATGACCTGAAGATGTACTCGGAAGTGCTGCAGGATTCGACCTTCGAGCTGTTCGACGCCGACAAGCTGAAGTTCGCCTCCGGTTCGGCGCTGTCGCTGTCCGAACCCTGCGCCCGCAAGTTCTTCGGCAACATCAACCGCTACAAGGACCGCCTGGTGCTGCGCCCGCAGGAAATCTCGAACCACCCCGAGGTCATCCGCCGCCTCGGCCTGATCGGCATCAACACCGCGCTGGAAGCCGACATCTACGGCAACGTCAACTCGACCCACGTCAACGGCACCCACATGATGAACGGCATCGGTGGTTCCGGCGACTTCGCCCGCAACTGTTATCTGTCGGTGTTCGTCACCAAGTCGGTGGCCAAGGGCGGCAAGCTCAGCTCCATCGTCCCCATGGTCACCCACGTGGACCACTGCGAGCACGACGTGGACCTGATCGTCACCGAGCAGGGCCTGGCCGACCTGCGTGGGCTGGCCCCGCGCGAGCGCGCCAAGGTCGTGGTCGAAAACTGCGTGCATCCCGCCTACAAGGACATGATGCGCGACTACGTGGCCGAGGCCACCGCGCGGGGCGGCCACACGCCGCACTGCCTGGAAAAGGCGTTCTCGTGGCATCTGGCCGCCCAGCAGCACGGCGACATGCGCAAGGCCGCCACCGCCACCAGGCAGGCCGCCGAGTAAGAGCCCCTGTTAAAACAGGCGCCACCCCGGGCGGTCCGTCCGGGGTGGCGTTTTGTTTTGGGCATGTCAGGAGGACCTGTGGGTAGTCCTCCCGTTTGGTTTACGTCATGGCCGGGCCTGACCCGGCCATCCACGCGCATCCGCCAGCAATGTGCCGGACGACACCGCGTGGATGCGCGGATCAAGTCCGCGCATGACGGCTATTGTTGGCGGTGAAAAGCCCTCATGCCGTTAGGTATTGCCGAGTCCGAGCGACCACCAACTGCCTACCCATACATACCCGTTGTTTTTCACCACGGGCACCAAGAAGACGTGCCAGAGGGTAGCCGGCCGGCCTCCCGGCAGATCGCTTGGCCCCCTTGGTGTCTTGGTGGTGAACTTATCCCAGCAGCCGCCTGACGCTCCGCGCGCTCAGGGCCGAGCCGTCCTCGGCCACCTTGGCGGCGCCCCAGCGCACCGCCTCGGCCACCGCCGCAGGCATGTTCAGGCCGCCCGCCAAGGCATGGCACAGGCCGGCGGCGAAGGCGTCGCCCGCCCCCGTGCTGTCCACCGCCGCCGCCGGGACCGCCGGCACCTCCAGCGTCTCACCGCCGACGTCGAAGGCCTGGGCGCCGTGGGCGCCGCGAGTCAACACCATCCAGTGCAGCCATTCCCCCGCCACCAGCCGGCCTAGGGCCAGCGGATCATCGGCCTGCACGTCCGATTGCGAAGCCAACACCACTTGGGCGGGATACAGCCCCTCACCCACCGGCGGCACGTGGGCCACCACCGGCTGGCGGGCGGCCGCCCGCGCCAGCAACGGGCCGAGCGCGGTGGAGCGGTTGCGCACATAGACCAGGTCGGCCGGCAGGTCGAGCAGGCGGACGGGCGGTGAGGCCTCCTGCACGCGGCCCAGATTGACGATGGTGCGCTCGCCCGCCGGGTCCACCAGCAGGATGGAGCGGGTGCTGCGTCCGGCCACCCGCACCACCGCCGAGATGTCGACGCCGCGGGCGGCCAACTGGGCCAGCTGCCAGGAACCTGCCGCGTCGTTGCCCACCGCCGTCACCATCGCCACCTGGTGACCGGCCGCCGCCAGCGCCACCGCCGTGTTGGCGCCGCCACCGCCCAACCGCACCTTGGCGGGCACCCCATCCAGATGGGCGCCTTCGCGGCACCGGCTGCTCAGATGCACCACCTCGTCCGAGGCGACGCCGCCCACCACCACGATCCGCGCCATGGCTCCTCCGTTGTCTCCGGCGCCCAAGGTAGTCCACCGCGCCTCCGTTGGGAACCGGACCAAGCGCACTCCTGTTTGTCAGGGATGAACCGGAAAGGGTACCCGTAAGCCCCATGAGCAATCCCATGCGCCAAGCTTCGGGCGCGGCATCGCCCGAGGCGGAAGATTTTTACGCCCAATCCCTGATGCACCTGCACCGCTCGGGCATTCCCTTCCTGCTGGGGGGAACCTATGCGGTGGCCGCCTATACCGGCATCAGCCGCCCCACCAAGGACATGGACGTATTCTGCCGCGCCGGCGACTATCCGCGCATCCTCAGCCATTTCGCGCGGGCCGGCTTTCACACGGAAGTCGAAGACGCCCGATGGATTGCCAAGGTCTGGCAGGGCGACTGGTTCTTCGACGTCATCTTCAATTCCACCATCGCCATCAATCCGGTCACCGACGCCTGGTTCGCCGAAGCCCACGGCGCCACCATCTGCGGCGTCGAGGCCCAGTTGATCCCACCCACCGAACTGATCTGGTCCAAGGCCTTCGTGCAGGACCGCATGAAATACGACGGCGCCGACGTGGCCCATCTGATCCTGCGCACCCATCGGGCAGTGGACTGGCGCCGCCTGCTGTCGCTGTTCGAGCAGTATTGGGAAGTGCTGCTGATGCACATCGTCACCTTCCGCTTCGTCTACCCCACCGAGCGTGAATGCGTGCCGCGCTGGCTGCTGGATGAACTGATGGACCGGCTGGAGGCCCACGCCAACATGCCTGTGCCTCAGGTCAAGGTGTGCCGGGGCCGTATGTTCTCGCGCGCCGACTACGCCATCGACGTCACCCAATGGGGCTTCGCCGACGTGGTGGGCGAAGGCCAGCGCCGCACATGAGCGAGGAAGGCGTACATGAGCGAGGAGAACGGGGCGCTGACGGTCGCCGGCCTGGGCGACCTGCACGTGACCGAACGCAACCAGCACCCCTACCGAGACCTCTTCGCCGAGATCGCCGAGCAGGCCCAGGTGCTGGCGCTGTGCGGCGACCTCACCAATCTGGGCCGCCCGCACGAGGCGGAAATCCTGGCCGAGGACCTGCGGGCCTGCCGCATCCCGGTGGTGGCGGTGCTGGGCAACCACGACCTTGAATGCGGCCACGGGGCGGAAGTGCGCACCATCCTGGGACAGGCCGGGGTCACCTTCCTGGACGAGGAAAGCCCGATCATCCACGGTGTCGGCTTCGCCGGGGCCAAGGGCTTCGGTGGCGGCTTCGGCGCCCGCATGCTCAGCCCCTTCGGCGAGGACGCCATCAAGGCCTTCGTCGGCGAGGCGGTGAACGAGGCCTTCCACCTGGAAAACGAACTGCACACGCTGCTGCAGGATACCGACAGGCTGGTGGTGGCGCTGCACTACGCCCCCATTTCCGACACCGTCGAGGGCGAACCCAAGGAGATCTGGCCGTTCCTCGGCTCCAGCCGCCTAGCCGAGACCATCGACCGCTTTCCGGTCAAGGCGGTCTTCCACGGCCACGCCCACCACGGCGCCGCCTACGGCCGCACCAAGGCCGGCGTGCCGGTCTACAACTGCGCCATTCCGGTCGTGAAGGACGGCGGCCGCCCCTACGCCCTGGTCAGGGTGTGACGCGAGCGGATTGTTAACCACGGCCCGCCATAGTGCCGGCCTCCCGATCCGGAGGCCGCGCCCTTGGACGACAACCGCTCTCACAACGTCCCGGCGGGCATCGCCCGCCTGTACCGCACCCTGTGGGCCTATGCCGCCGGCCACCGCCCGCGGCTGGTGGCCTTTCTCTCGCTGCTGTTCGCCGCCCAGGCGGTACGCCTCGCCATCCCCTATTATTTCGGCTTGGCGGTCAACGACCTGCAGCAATCCTCCGGCCAGGACCTGGCCCAGGCCGGCCGGCACGTCGCGCTCGCCACCGGGGCGGTGGTGCTGGGCTGGCTGCTGCACGGCCCGGCCCGGGTGATGGAACGCTTCCTGGCGGTGACCGTGCGCGAGCGCTTCGCCGACAGCCTTTACGCCCAGGCCGCCAACTTGCCGCTGTCCTGGCACGAGGGGCGCCATACCGGTGACGTCGCCACCCGCATGAGCAAGGCGGTCACCGCCCTGTTCGGCTTTTCCCAGCATCAGTTCGTCTATCTCCAGAACGTGGTCAGCCTGGTCGGGCCGCTGGCCGCCATCGCCATGATTTCATGGACCACCGGCACCGCGGCGGTGCTGGCCTATGTCTTCATCTTCATCCTGCTGGTGCGCTTCGACCGGGTGATGGTGCGCCTGATCCGCGACGAGAACGCCGCCGAGCGGCGCTGGCAGGCCGCGCTGCTGGACGGGCTGGCCAACATAGCCACCATCCGTGCCCTGCGCATCGCCGGCCCCATCCGCCGGCTGGTGGCGGAACGCTATGGCCAAGTGTCCGTGCCGCTGCGCCGCAACATCGTGGTCAACGAAAGCAAGTGGTGCGCCATCGACCTGCTCAACAATGCCATCCGCACCGGGCTGGTGGTGCTGTACGGCTGGCTGGCCTGGCGCCAGGGCGGCGTGCTCCTGCTGGGCAGCGCGGTGATGGTGCACCAGTATTCCCAGCAGGTGGGCAACGTGGTGGGCTCCATGGCCGGCCATTGGAGCGACCTGGTGCGTTATTCCGCCGATATCTCCGGCGCCGACCAAGTGCTGGAGGCGCTGCCCGCTCCCACCCCGGCCGCCCTACCGCTGTTGAACGACTGGCGCCGGGTGTCGGTCGAGCACGTGACCTATCACCACGGGATCAAGCGCGGCGGCGGCCCGGCGTTGAGCGAACTGTCGCTCGACATCGCACGGGGCGAGCGCATCGCCCTGGTGGGCGAAAGCGGCTCGGGCAAGAGCACCCTGCTCAAGGTGCTGGCCGGCCTGTACCAGCCGGAACGGGCCCGCATCGCCGTGGATGGAGTGGCCTGCCTGGGCCTGTCGGATTTGGGCGGTGTCGCCACCCTGATCCCGCAGGACGCGGAAATCTTCGAAGCTTCGCTCGGCTTCAACATCACCCTGGGGCGCGACGCCTCGGCCGACGCCGTGGCACGGGCCTGCCGGCTGGCCGGCTTCGATACCGTGCTGGCCGCCCTGCCCGAGGGCCTCGACACCCCGGTGGGGGAACGGGGTTTCGACTTGTCGGGCGGCCAGCGCCAGCGCCTGGCCCTGGCGCGCGGCCTGCTGGCGGCGCGGGAGTCGTCGCTGCTGCTGCTGGACGAACCCACTTCGGCCCTGGATCCGGTGACCGAGGCCCGCGTTACCCAGGCGGTGCTGGACGAGCACCCCCACGCCGCCATCATCGCCAGCATCCACCGCCTGCACCTGCTGCCCCGCTTCGACCGCGTGGTGCTGATGGAGGCCGGACGGGTGGTGGACAACGGCAGCCTGGAGCAATTGCTGGCCCGCCAGCCGCTGTTCCAGGCCCTGTGGGCGAAATCGCCCGCCTCGGGCTTTGACGGCTGGGCATGCCACCTGGACGAAAATAGGGGGTGACTCCGCCCCTCATCGGTGCCATATACCGTCCAGACGGTACAGTACCGTCCAGTCGGTACAGAAGCATCGGAATCCATGTCCGCACCTCTCTCGACCCGCGACAAGATCATCGACGCGGCCATGTCCATCGTCCGCGAGCAGGGCGTGGCCAAGCTGACCTTGGACGAGGCGGCCAAATGCGCCAACCTGTCCAAGGGCGGCGTGCTCTATCATTTCAAGACCAAGGATGACCTGATCCGGGGCATGGTCGAGCGCCTGATCGTGCAGGCCGACGCGTTACAGCAATCCTATTATGATCGCGAACCCGAGGGGCCCTACCGCTGGGCGCGGGCGGCGGTGCGCACCGGCTTCGACCCCAACGGCCCGGCCAGCGACAAGCTGGCCAGCGCCCTGCTGGCCAGCATCGCCGTCAATCCCGCCCTGGTGGCCCCCCTGCAAGCGCAATACGACACGTGGACCGCCCGCATCGAGTCCGACAGCCCCAACCCCATGCTGGCCGGCATGATCTGCATGGCCATGGATGGGCATTGTTTCGAGAACATTCTCGGCCTGGATTTGTGTGACAACGCCCAACGCGAGCAGATGAAGACCTTCATGCTCGACCTGCTGAAGTAAGAAGACGGAGCTGACGATGAATATCAAGCGCATGGTCATCATGTTGGTCGCCGCCGGCGTCATTTTCGGCGGGGTCTTCGGCTTCGTCCAATTCAAGAACGCCATGATCAAGGACTACTTCGCCAACATGCCCAAGCCGGTGGTGACGGTGACCGCCCTGCCCGCCCAGACCGAGCAGTGGCGCGAGGTGGTCCCGGCGGTGGGCACCCTGCAGGCCGTCAACGGCGTCGACATCGCCGCCTCGCTTTCGGGTCTGGTCAAGGAGATCGGCTTCCAGTCGGGCCAGAGCGTCAAGAAGGGCCAGCTGCTGCTGCGCCTGGACAGCGACGTGGAGCAGAGCGACCTGCGCTCGGCCCTGGCCGATGCCGACCTCGCCCGCATCTCGGCCAACCGCCAGCGCGCCCTGGTGCGCACCGACGCCGTCAGCCAGTCGGCGGTGGACAAGGCCGAGGCCGAGTTAAAGGTCAAGGAGGCCAAGGTGGCCGGCATCCGCGCCACCATCGAGAAGAAGGCGGTGTTCGCCCCCTTCGACGGCGTGCTGGGCGTGCGCAAGGTGGATCTGGGCCAGTACGTGCAGCCCGGCCAAGCCATGGTCAACCTGCAGGACCTGTCGGTCATGCTGGCCGACTTCACCGTGTCGCAGAAGGACCTGGCCGTGGTCCAGGTGGGCGCCCCCATCGCCATGACCACCGACGCCTGGCCGGGCCGGGTGTTCACCGGCGTCATCGCGGCGCTGGAGCCCAAGGTCGATGAGAAGACCGGCATGATCGCCGTCCAGGGCCGCTTCCCCAATGCCGACGGCGCCCTGCGCCCAGGCATGTTCGCCCGCATCGAGGTCACCCGCCCGACGGTGGCCGAGGTGGTGACCGTGCCGGTGTCGGCGGTGGCCTACAACCTGCATGGCGACAGCGTCTTCGTGGTCAAGGACGGCGCCGACGGCAAGGAGGCGGTGCGCACCTTCGTACAGTTGGGCGACCGGCGCGAGGGCAAGGTGGCGGTGCTCAAGGGCCTGTCCGTCGGCGACCTGGTGGTGACCTCGGGCCAGGTCAAGCTGGATACCGGCTCCAAGGTGGACATCCGCGCCGACGACCCGCTGAAGGCGGCTGCCACCACCACCAGCATCAAGCAGTCGGCCAAGGCCGAGTAGGGGATCCGCCATGTTCGACATTTTCATCAAGCGCCCGGTGCTGGCGAGCGTGGTCAGCCTGCTGATCCTGTTCATCGGCCTGCGCGCCTTCATGATGCTGCCGGTGCGCCAGTATCCCGAGATGAAGAACACGGTGATCACCATCACCACCACCTTCCCGGGCGCTGATCCTCGAGCTGATCCAGGGCTTCATCACCCAGCCCATCCAGAAGGCGGTGGCCACCGCCTCGGGGCTGGACTACCTGACCTCGCGCTCGCTCCAGGGCATGAGCGAGGTCAAGGCCTATGTGCGGTTGAACGAGGACCCGGACGCCGCCATGACCGAGGTGATGAGCAAGCTCAACGAGGTGCGCTCGGTGCTGCCGCGCGGCATCAACGACCCGATCATCAAGAAGGAGACCGGCCAGACCTTCGCCTCGGCCTATCTGGCGTTCTCGTCCGACCGCATGAGCCAGCAGCAGATCACCGACTATGTTACCCGCGTGGTCCAGCCCAAGCTGTCGGCGGTGCCGGGCGTGGCCAACCCCGAGCTGTTCGGCGGCCAGAAATTCTCCATGCGCGTCTGGCTCGACCCCGAAAAGCTGGCCCAGTACGGCATGAGCGCCGAGGACGTCAACCAGGCACTGACCTCCAACAACTTCAGCGCCGCCGCCGGCTCCACCAAGGGGTCGTTCGACGTGGTGACCACCCAGGCCGACACCGACCTGAAGACGGTGGAGGAATTCAAGCAACTGGTGGTCAAGAACGTCGGCACCCGGCTGATCCGCCTGGCCGACGTGGCCGAGGTCGGCCTGGGCGCCGAGAACGACGACATGAGCGTGTTCGCCAGCGGCAACCGCGCCATCTTCGTCGGCGTCTACACCACCCCCGAGGCCAACCCGCTGACGGTCATCCGCGACGTCCGCGACGACGCCCTGCCCGCCATCACCAGCCAGCTGCCGCCCGGCCTGAAGGCCTGGGTGGCGTACGATTCCACCATTTTCATCGACGCCTCCATCCGCGAGGTGGTCAAGACCATCGTCGAGGCCGCCATCATCGTCATGGTGGTCATCTACATGTTCATGGGCAGCCTGCGCTCGGTGGCCATTCCGGTGGTGACGGTGCCGCTGTCGCTGGTGGGCGTCGGCCTGTTCCTGATGGCGTTGGGCTTCTCCATCAACCTGCTGACCCTGCTGGCCATGGTGCTGGCCATCGGCCTGGTGGTGGACGACGCCATCGTGGTGGTGGAGAACGTCCACCGCCACATCGAGGAAGGCCTCAGCCCATTCCAGGCGGCCATCGTCGGCACCCGCGAGATCGCCGGCCCGGTCATCTCCATGACCATCACCCTGGCGGCGGTATACGCCCCCATCGCCTTCATGGGCGGCCTGACCGGCTCGCTGTTCAAGGAATTCGCCCTGACGCTGGCCGGCTCGGTGATCATCTCGGGCGTCATCGCGCTGACGCTGTCGCCCATGATGTCGTCGCTGATCCTCAAGCACGACACCGACCGCAAGGGCCTGTCGGCGCGCATCGACTCGGCCTTCGACCGGGTGCGCGCCACCTATGAGCGCTGGCTGGCGTCGTCGCTGGACGACCGCCCGACCACCTTGCTGTTCGCCCTGATCGTGCTGGTCAGCCTGCCCTTCCTGTTCCTCGCCGTGCCCACCGAACTGGCGCCTGAGGAAGACCAGGGCGTGGTGTTCACCGCCTTCAACGGCCCGGCCTCGGCCAACACCGAGTTCATGGAGGTGTTCAGCCACGAGATCGACAACAAGCTGCGCGGCAAGTTCCCCGAGATCGAGGACACCTTCCTGATCAACGGTGTCGGCGCCATGAGCAACGGTTTCGGCGGCGCCGTGCTGAAATCCTGGGACGAGCGCAAGCGCCAGGCCAAGGAGCTGACCGCCGACTTCCAGATGGAACTGAACAGCGTGTCCGGCGTGAAGGCCTCGGTGTTCCCGCCGCCGGCCCTGCCCGGCGTGGACGGCCTGCCGGTGCAGTTCATCGTTTCGGCCATCGCCGATTACCGCCAGCTCGAGGAAGTGCAGGCGGAGTTGGTCAAGCGGGCCCAGGCCTCGGGCATGTTCGCCTTCATCGACGCCGACCTGAAATACGAGAGCCCGCAGACCAAGGTGACCATCGACCGCGACAAGGCGGCCGCCTACGGCATCACCATGCAGCAGATCGGCGACGCCCTGGCCACCATGACCGGCGGCAATTACGTCAACCTCGTCAACCTCCAGGGCCGCTCGTATCAGGTCATCCCACAGGTGCCGCGCGAATACCGCCTGGACCCGCAGCAGTTGGGCCGTTTCCACCTGCGTGCGGCCGATGGCGGCGCCATCCCGCTGTCCTCGCTGGTGTCGCTGGGCCACGCGGTGCAGCCGGTATCGCTGAACCAGTTCAACCAGTTGAACGCGGTGACCATCTCGGCCTTCCCCATGCCGGGCGTGACCCTGGGCCAGGCGCTGAGCTTCCTGGAGGACACCGCCAAACAAGTGCTGCCGCAGGGCTACACCACCGATTATGCCGGCCAGTCGCGCCAGTACATCCAGGAGGGCAACGCCCTGGTGGTGACCTTCGTCTTCGCCCTGCTGATCATCTTCCTGGTGCTGGCGGCCCAGTTCGAAAGCTTCCGCGACCCGCTGGTGATCATGGTGTCGGTGCCGCTGTCCATCTGCGGCGCGCTGATCCCGCTGGCCATCGGCGTCGCCACCATGAACATCTACACCCAGGTGGGACTGGTGACGCTGATCGGCCTGATCACCAAGCACGGCATCCTGATCTGCGAGGTGGCGCGCGAGCGCCAGGAGCAGGAGGGCCTGAGCCGCATGGAGGCCGTCAAGGTGGCCGCGGGCCTGCGCCTGCGCCCCATCCTGATGACCACCGCCGCCATGGTCACCGGCCTGATTCCGCTGCTGATGGCCGACGGCGCGGGCGCGGCCAGCCGCTTCTCCATCGCGGTGGTGATCGTCGCCGGCATGAGCATCGGCACGCTGTTCACCCTGTTCGTGCTGCCGGTGATCTACACCCTGCTGGCCTCGGACCGCCGCAAGCCGACCCGCGAGGAGATGGACGCCAAGAGCCACAAGAAGGCGGCCTTCGAACCGGCCGAGGTGGCGGAGTAAGTCTCCTCCGCTCGTCGCGTCATGGCCGGGCTGTCCCCCGGCTGCCCAGTTTAAAATTTGGTGAAGGCGTGGAAGGTCAGGTGTTCAGTCGGCGTCGGAGGTCGGGCGGTCGTATGGGACATGATTTTTCCCCATCCCTTTTCGTCATCGCCGGGCCACCGGGTCTGGCCGAAGGCCAGCCCGGCGGTAAACTTCACGCCCCGGCGATCCACGCGTCGCCACACAAAATCCGTTGGTGATAGCGGGTTAGGCGGTGCCACGTGGATGCCCGCGTCAAGCGCGGGCATGACGAACACTAGGGAGGAATGGTCGGCCCGAATCTAAACCGGACAATCGGCCCCATCCCCGGCCTGACGCCACGAGAAACTACCGCAGCATCACCCCTTAACGCACTGATCCACCACCTTTTCGCGGCGCAACCGTCAACTCGGCTGACAGCCCTGCCGGGTAGTGTTTCACGCTGTTGTCAATGACGGGAACCATTCCCCGGCGGACGCGTCCATCCTTGCGAGCAAGCAAGGAGGCCTTTCGATGACAACCAAGGTTGTCGGCTTGGCGGCGGCGATCATCGCTGCCGCCGTCCCGGTGGCTTCGGCCTGGGCCCAGGTGGAACATGCCCAGCGCACCGCCCTGGAAGTGGCGGTGCGCCGCGCCCAGGTCCGAGCCGCCTATTGCCAGGCGTTGCGTGAGCGGCCGGCCCTGTCGGGAACCGAGCGGGTGACGCCGCGCCTGCCCACCTCGCCGCCCGTCGGCACCGCCGGGCCGGTGCCGCTGGGCGATTGTTCCCAGCAATGGTGGCCCTTCGGCCGGTGATCCCCAAATGCGCGCTCGCGCCCAGGGAAGCAGGCGCGCTATAGGGGCGTCACTTCCTTCCGCCGCCAACGGAAGGAAGCCTCGGGGAGGGTGGGATACCGGGCTCCCTGTGCCAACGGCCGGTCCCACCCTCCTTTCAGCCCCCCATCGGGGGACCCTCAGGCGAACCAGTCCGCCGCGTCGGCCGCCGAACCGACGTGAATGCCCAGCAGCAGCACCCCTTGGCTGTCGGGGTCCTCCACCGCCCCGTTGCCCTCGATGATCCAGGTGCCCTGGTTGGTGTCGTGCAGCACCAGCGCGGGCACGCCGTTGTCGTGGCCGACCACCAGCCGGTCGCCGCTGGCGGCATTGAAATCGGTGATCACGTCCTTGCCCTGTCCCACCAGGAAGCGGTCGGCGCCGACGCCGCCGGCCAGATCGTCATTGCCCAATCCGCCGGCCAACACGTCGTCGCCGGAGCCCCCCCACCAGCACGTCGTCGCCATGGCCGCCGATCAGCCGGTCGTTGCCGTCGCCGCCCAGCAGGTAGGCGCCGGGGATATTGGCGGAGGTGTCGACAGTGCCGGACGCCCCCTCGGCCTGGAGATCGGCGCCGGCCACCGGCAGCGTGGCCTTGTAGCCGGCGGTGCCGTCAACCTCGCCTGACGTTCCCGAACCGGCCCCCGAGGCGACCGAGAGGCCGTGGATCTCCACCGAGCGGAAGTCCAGCGGCAGCAGGTCGGACAATTCGGCGCCGTCGGCAAGGCCGGTCAGCGCATTGAGGTCATAGGTCTGGTCCACATGCACGCTGCCGTCGGCCCCGGCGGTGGGACTGCCCAGGTTCATCAGCGCCGGACCGACCCCGCGCTGGGCCTCCTGCAGGCTCGATGAAGCCGTCCGCGTCGGCGTCGAGGCTGGTGGTCAGGGCAACCGAGTCCAACGGAGTGTCGCCGCCCGTGCTCAAGCCATGGATTTGTATCTCGTGGGCTTGGCCGGCCTCCAGGCCGGTGGCGTCCACCTGCACCCGCAGGGACTCGGCGTCCAGGCTGATGCGCGCGGTTCCCGTCACGCCCGAGCCGTTCACCGCCTGGAAACCGGCGACATAGACCTGCGGTTCGGCCACCAGAATGTCGTCGCCGCCGGTGCCGGCCACCGTACCGGTGCCGCTGCCGACCTCGATCGCCGAAGAGGGCGTGCCGTTCGCCATGGTGTTAGACCTCCGGTTCATTCCACGCGCCATCCAACACCCGCACGCGCCAATGGTTCTCCGACGGGAGGAGGGGCTAGCCCTTGGCGCCCCCTGCCCTATCCCCGCGCGCGCCCCCGCTCGGCCTATGCCGAACCGGCCGGCCACTGCGGTCCGGCCTGATTTCACCGGCCCCGCCCCGCCCCTAGATGCAAGGGCGAGTATCACGGCGGGAAGCCCACCCATGAAAGTCATCATCCTCGCCGCCGGCCAAGGCCGCCGGCTGTTGCCCTGGACCCATGACCTTCCGAAATGCCTGCTGCCCTTCGCCGAGCGGCCACTGCTGGGCTGGCAATTGCAGGCGCTGGCCGCCAACCGGGTTGACGAGGTGGTGGTGGTGACCGGTTTCGGCGCCACCCTGGTGGAGGCGGAACTGGCCCGGCTGACCCCGCCCGGCCTGACCGTCACCACGATCTTCAACCCCTTCTACGGGGTCGCCGACAACATCGCCAGTTGCTGGGCGGCGCGGCAGCACCTGATGGGCGAAGTGGCGGTGGTCAACGGCGACACCCTGTTCGAGCCGGCGGTGCTGGCGCAGGTGCGCGACCGCGCCCCCGGGCCGGTGTCGGTGACCACCGACGTCAAGCCGGTTTACGACGCCGACGACATGAAGGTGCAGATCAAGGACGGCAAGGTGGCGCGCATCGGCAAGACCCTGCCGGCCGAGGCCACCGATGCCGAATCCATCGGCCTGATCCACCTGCGCGGCCTGGGCGGAGCGCTGTTCGCGGCGGCGGTGGAAGCGGTCATGCACCAGCCGCGCGGCGTGTCGCGCTGGTACCTGTCAGCGGTGGACGATCTGGCGGCGCGCGGCATGGTGGCGCCGGTCTCCATCGCCGGCCTGGACTGGACCGAGGTGGACTATCCCGGCGATCTGGGCCGGGCCGAAATGCTGGCGCGCGGCTGGGTCCATTCCGAACGGCGCCGCCGGTCCGCCGCTTTGGCGCCGTAAATCAAGTCCCCTCGTGTCATCCCGAGCAAAGCGGGGGATCTCCTCCTGGCACACCGGCAGCCAAAGGCCCGGCAGCAAAGCAGGCGGAGATTCCTCGTCGCTCCGCTCCTCGGAATGACACATGGGGAATTCGGATCAGGCTGGCGCACTTCGTCCGCTCAGGATGGATTCGGCCAGGGTCAGGTCCTCGGGCCAGTCCACGTCCAGCGCCGCTTCGGGAGCCGACATCTCCACCACCGCCAGGCGGGCGCCGATGCGGCGCGACAGTCGGCGGGCGGCGCCGTCCACCGTCAGCAGGCCCAGCGACCACCACAGCCGCGAGCCGATCCCCAGGGCGCCGATCATGGCGGCGGGATCGGTGCGGGCGGCATCCATGCGGGTCCACACCCGCACCGCCGCCCGCGCCGGCGTATTGGCCAGCAGGAACAGGTTGCAGCCGGTCACCCGTGCGCGGCGGAAGCGCATGTAGGCGCGCTTGGCCTGGGGATAGGCCTGCCGCACCACCTCGCGCCGCGCCACCGCCACCGCGCCGTCCACCTCGGCCGGAACCTTGGCGAGGAATTCGGCGACGATGGACGGCGTCAATAACGGGTTGTCGACGGTGGTGATCAGCAGGGGCGGCGGCACCGCGTCCAGCACCGCCTCGATGGTGGCGCCGATGGTGGCTTGGGCGGCCACCGGCACCACCTTTTCCGGCGTCATCAGGGCCACGTCCCCCAGCGAGCGCCAGTCGGCCGCCATCAGCACGCGATCCACGCCGGAACTGGCGCGCAACGCCTCCACCACCCATTCGCCCATGGGCCGGCCGGCCACCGGCAGCAACGCCTTGTGCGGCACGTCGAAGGCGTTGGCCAGCGGATCGCCGCCGCTGCGCGGCCCGGCCAGCACCAAGGCGGTCAGCGTCGGCGCCCTCATGGCGTGCCCTCTCATCGGTGCCCTCTCATTGATGTGGGGGCATGGAAGAGAACGGCCGGCACGCGTCCAGGTTCGCCCTGCACCGACAGCGGTACTCCGCTTGTCCGCTCGCGCCGCCGTTCCGGACGGATTATGCAGGGGGATGCCCGAAACCCGCCGCCTCGCCGCACGCTGGATCGGATGGTCGCCCATCCGCATCTGGGGGATGGTGCCGGTGGACCGGCTGCGGCGTTCCCTGGCCCGCGCCGGGTTGTGGGATGCCGGCCCGTGGACCGGCCACGCGCCGGTGGAATCCGGCATGGTCCTGCTGGTGCTGGGCGACCACGTCTACAACGACGCGGTGGTCCACGCCCTGGTGCACACGCCCGCTCTGGTGCTGGTGCGCGGCGACGGCCGCGCGGTGGCCGCCCACGTCCCCAGCGATCGCGCCGAACAATTGGCCCAAACCCTGGCCGCAGGCGACGAGCCGCCGCCCGACCTGCCGCGCCGGCGCGGGCGCGATCTGGTACCACCGGCCCAATTGCGCGGCGCCCGGCGGCCCGGACCGCTGGTCATGCCCGTCAGCGCGGAAACCCGACGAACGGTGGAGAACCGGCTGTTCGACACCGCCAGCCGGGCGACGACCGACGTCGTCAACCGCGTGGTCTGGCCACTGCCGGCGCGCGCCCTGGCCCGCATCGCCGCCAATGCCGGCATCTCGCCCAATCTGGTCACCCTGGTCGGCCTTCTGCTGGCCGTGCTGGCCACCTTGCTGTTCGCCGCCGGAGGGCTGGCGGCCGGGTTGGCGGTGGCCTGGGCCATGAGCCTGCTGGACGCGGTGGACGGCCGGCTGGCACGGGTGACCCTCAGCTTCTCGCAGGTGGGCAGCGGGCTGGAACGGCTGCTCCACCTGCTGCACCCGCCGCTGTGGTGGTGGGCGTGGTGGGTGGGATGCGGCGGCGGCGATTGGGCGGCACTGGTGGCGATGGTGGGCGGCAGCCCGTTGCTGCGGGCACAGGAGATACTGTTCCGCTGGCGCTTCGGCTTTCCCCTGCCCGAATGGTCCCGCTTCGACGGCCTGTTCCGGCTGGTGGCGGGGCGGCGCAACGTGCTGCTGGTCTTCCTGACCGTCGGGCTCATGGCCGGCCAACCGTTGGCGGGTTTCCAGGCGGCAGCCCTCTGGCTGCTGGTCAGCCTGGCCGTGCACGCCGTTCGGCTGGCCCAGGCATGGCGGACCCGACCGGTGTCTTGGCTGTGCGAATGAGACTGGAAACCCGCCGCCGGCCGCCCCATGTAATCCCCATGAGGCGACGTTGAACGCCATGGTCCACTGACCCTCTCCCTTTGGGGAGAGGGTCTTTTCTTTAGTCAGGCGCCACCACCGACACCAGGCCGCGCATACGATTGTGGCCCAGCCCGCAATATTCGCCGCATTGCAGCGTCACCTGCTCGCCCGGCACCACGGTGATGACCTGAACCTGCCCCGGCACCAGGGCGTATTCGCGCCCCTGCGCCACCACGCTATGCACGGTATCCACCGCCGCCACATGCAGGTGGTAGGTGCGGCCGGCCTGCAGCTCCAGCGCCGGCCAGAATTCGAAGCGGCGCGCCACCACCGGCACATGGGCGTCCGGCGGCGGGCGCACCAGGGGCACGCCGTCGCGCTCGCCCACCCGATGGAGGTCCACATAGCTTTCGGCGGCGGCGGCAAAGAGTTCGGGCTCCTGGGGATAGCTGTCCTCGGGCACGGCATCGCCCAGGTGCCAGCCCGGCCAGGCCAGGATCAGCGCCGCCGTCGCGGCGGCCAGCAATGCCGCGCCCCACCGGTCCAACCGCGCCTCCTCAGCCATGGCCGCCCTCCCGCCGCAGCAGGCACCCCAGCACCTGAACCACGAAGATCACCCCGCCCAGCACGGCGATGGCGCCGCCCAGCCCCACCACGCCCATGGCGGCCAGCTTGACGGCGCTGTCGAGCCCCTGCTCGGCGCCGGCGGTCTTGCGCGCCACCCCGGCCACCCCGGCCATGTAGAAACCGAGCGCGTGCAGCAGCTGCCCCCAGCCGTACAGGTGGAACTGCGCCCGTACCCAGCGCCCGCCGCCGGCCGAACGCCGGAGGGCCGGCAGCAATTCCGTATGGATCAGCCCCATCAGCGCCAAGTTCACGCCGCCGATCACCGCGTGGTAATGCGAGGGCGTGCGGGTGTCGGCCACCCCAAGGGCGAAGCCGGCGAAGCCGCCCAGGCCGAACACCGCCAGCGACAGCGCCAAAGCCAGCACCGCCGGCGAAGCCGGATCACGGGGTCCCCTAGAGCGCGATGACAACAGGTCGGCGCGGCACCGCGCCGACCTGTTGTCTGAATCGCCCTCTAACTTATTGATAAGAGACGGATTCAGCTTGCAGGTCGAATCGCCTTGCGACCCGACCTGCAAGCTGAATCCGTCTCTGGCCCGCCAATAAGCCCATAGGCGCCAAGCCACCCCCGCCCCCATGACCAGAGGGGGCAGCGGCAGCCCCACCCACAGCAGCGCGGTGAAGGCCTGCCGATGGGGCAGGCCCAGCACATCCAGGCGATAGGCGAAGGGTGCGGCCAGCGCCACCACCACCAGGGCGGCATAGGCGGTCCGCGCCGTCAGCGGCGGCAGGGCTCCCCGACCGAAGGCGCGCTGGCACAACACCTGCCAGCCCACCAGCAACAGGGCGGTATTGACGAATTGCAGCACATGGCCGCCGCCCCAGAACAGGCGCTCGTTCAGATGCTCGATGGGCGTTCCGGCGGGGATCAGCGCGGTGGCCAGCCCGAAACACAGCAGCGCCACCAGCAGACAGGCCGAAGCCGCCCGCATGCCGGCGGCAAATACTCCCGCGGCGTGGGCCGCCAGGGTGCGTGCGGCCGCCAGCCCGATGCCGCCGGCCAGCAGCGCCAGCCCCAGGTAATAGAGGGGATGCACCAGCACCGGCACGTAATTGTTCAGCGACGCCTCGCCCGCCCCGGCCAGGGTCGGCACCAGCAGCATGACGCTGCCGGCCACCGCCAGGACAAGAGCGGCGAACCCCAGGCTCCGTCCGGCGGGCGCGGCCGGAACCGTCAGCGCGCCCAGCATGGCCAGCAGCCAGATCTGGAACGAGAACACCACGTGGGTGACCAACCCCTTGTGGAAGAAGTCGGTGCCCCAGGGCAGCCATTCCTGCGCGCCGGGTGTCCGCGACGCCGCCAGCAGCAGGGCCAGGGCGCCGGCCACCGCCAAAGCGCCCAGCGCCAGCAGCAGCCAGCCGCGCATCTCGGCGCGGGCTGCACGGTTCACCCCGGTTTCCTCGCAGGCCATCCGCATGGACGTCTTCCCCTTTCGCTTGGACATGGGGGTGGCGCAAAAGGAAAACCAGTCTTGCCCAGCCGCACACGCCCCTGCGTCAGGTGGAGCGCGACCTCCGTCCGGGATGCGCCCTGCCTCCTGGCGGATTGACGAAACCAGCCCGCCGGGTTGTCCTGACGAAGCCATGGGCCACCGGCGGCCCAGGGCATCGGTTGTTTACCTCACTTGCCCCGCGCCTGAAACGTTCCCATACTCCTTATTTGACAGGATTAAGGAGTCGTGGCCTACTTTTGAAAATTTTGGGAACCATGACAGGAGATCATGGGTAATACTACAACATAATGAAACGCTTATATCGCAGCGCAGCAAATGACGCTGCGGCGCAACAAAGTAAAATGGCTCCGGGAGGCCGCAATGGGAGACGATTTCATCGTCGAAACCCGCAACCTGACAAAAGAGTTCAAAGGTTTTGTCGCTGTATCCGACGTCAACCTCAAGGTGCGGCGGCACTCGATCCATGCCCTGATCGGGCCCAACGGAGCCGGCAAGACCACCTGCTTCAACCTGATCACCAAGTTCCTGCCGGCCTCGCGCGGGCAGATACTGTTCAACGGGCACGACATCACCCACGCCAAGCCGGCCGCCATCGCCCGCCAGGGCATGGTGCGCAGCTTCCAGATCTCGGCGGTGTTCGGCCACCTGACCGCGCTGGAGAACGTGCGCGTGGCGCTGCAGCGCAAGCTGGGCACCTCGTTCCAGTTCTGGAAATCCGACCGCAGCCTGGCCGGTGCTCAACGACCGCGCCGACGAACTGCTCACCGCTGTGGGCGTCGATGAATGGCGCGACGTGCCGGCCGGCGAACTGTCCTATGGCCGCAAGCGGGCGCTGGAGATCGCCACCACCCTGGCGCTCGACCCCGAGATGCTGCTGCTGGACGAGCCCATGGCCGGCATGGGCACCGAGGACGTGGCCCGCACCGCCGAACTGATCCGGCGGGTGGCCAAGGACCGCACCGTGCTGATGGTGGAGCACAATCTCTCGGTCGTGGCCGACCTGTCGGACACCATCACCGTGCTGAAGCTGGGCAAGGTCCTGGCCGAAGGGCCCTATGCCGAGATTTCCAAGAACCCCGAGGTGATCGAGGCGTATATGGGACACGGAGTGGGCGGCCATGCGTGACGGCGGCGCTTTGCTGAAGGTCGAGGGGCTGCAGGCCTGGTACGGCGAAAGCCACGTGCTGCACGGCATGACCTTCCACATCCAGCCCGGCGAGGTGGTGACCCTGCTGGGCCGCAACGGCGTCGGCAAGACCACCACCATGCGCTCCATCATGGGCATCACCGCCAAGCGCGACGGCTCGGTGGCGTTCGACGGTGTCGAGACCATCAAGCTGGGCTCCAACAAGATCGCCCGCTTGGGGCTAGGCTACTGCCCCGAGGAACGCGGCATCTTCTCGTCGCTGAACGTGCGCGAGAACCTGATGCTGCCGCCGGTGGTGCTGCCGGGAGGCCTGAGCGTGGACGAGGTCTACGGCCTGTTCCCCCGCCTGCAAGAGCGCGCCGGCAGCCAGGGCACCAAGCTGTCGGGCGGCGAGCAGCAGATGCTGGCCATTGCCCGCATCCTGCGCACCGGCGCCAAGCTGCTGCTGCTGGACGAACCCACCGAGGGCTTGGCCCCGGTCATCGTCCAGCATATCGGCGACATCATCCGCCAGCTCAAGCAACGCGGCTTCACCATCCTGCTGGTGGAACAGAACTTCCATTTCGCCGCCACCGTCGCCGACCGCCATTACGTGGTCGAGCACGGCCGGGTGGTGGACATGATCCCCAATGCCGACCTGTCGGCCAATATGGAGAAGCTGAAGACTTACCTGGGGGTTTGACGGATCGTTCCACTCCGTCATGCCCGGGCTCGACCCGGGCATCCATGGATCGCCGGGTCGTGAAGTTTATCGCCGGGCTGGCCCTTGGCCAGACCCGGTGACCCGGCGATGACGAAAGAAGAAGGCACCAATGGGCAAAAAGCCCAGTCAATAAAGACACAGGAGGAGATTCACGATGCTCAGGAAGGCTCTGGTAGGCGCCGTTACGGCGCTGGCGCTCTCGGCCGGCACCGCCCAGGCGCAGCTTAGCGACAACAAGGTCAAGATCGGCGTGCTGACCGATCTGTCCGGCACCTATTCCGACCTGGCCGGCCAGGGTTCGGTGGTGGCGGCGCAGATGGCCATCGAGGATTTCGGCGGCAAGCTGAACGGCATGCCCATCGAACTGGTCTCGGCCGACCATCAGAACAAGGCGGACATCGCGTCCAGCATCGCCCGCAAATGGTACGACACCGAGCAGGTGGACGCCATCTTCGACCTGGTGACCACGGCCGCCGCGGTGGCGGTGCGCGAGGTCAGCCGCGAGAAGGGCAAGATCGACATCAATTCCGGCGCCGGCTCCACCGTGCTGACCAACGACAAGTGTTCGGTCACCGGCTTCCACTGGACCTACGACGTTTACGCCATGGCGGTGGGCACCGGCAATGCGGTGGTCAAGCAGGGCGGCGATTCCTGGTTCTTCCTGACCGCCGACTACGCCTTCGGCCACGACCTTGAGGCGCAGACCGCCAAGGTGGTCAAGGCCAATGGCGGCACGGTGAAGGGCGCGGTGCGCCATCCCTTCCCCAATTCCGACTTCTCGTCCTTCCTGCTGCAGGCCCAGGCCTCGCAGGCCAAGATCATCGGCCTGGCCAATGCCGGTTCGGACACCATCAACGCCATCAAGCAGGCCAAGGAATTCGGCATCACCCAGGGCGGCCAGTCGCTGGCCGGCCTGCTGGTGTTCATTTCCGACATCCACTCGCTGGGCCTGGACACCGCCCAGGGCATGATGCTGACCACCGGCTATTACTGGGATCGCGACGACGCCTCGCGCGCCTGGGCCAAGCGCTGGAGCGAGCGCATGAAGGGCCGCATGCCCACCATGGTCCATGCCGGCGTCTATTCCTCGGTGCTGCACTACCTGCGCTCCATCCAGGCGGCCAAGACCGACGAGGGCGTGAAGGTGGCCGAGCAGATCCGCACCCTGCCGATCAAGGACTTCTTCGCCGTCAACGGCAAGGTGCGTCCCGACGGCCGCATGGTCCACGACATGTACCTGGCCCAGGTGAAGAAGCCGTCCGAGTCCAAGTATCCGTGGGATTACTACAACATCCTGCGCACCATTCCGGGCGACGAGGCGTTCAAGCCGCTGGCCGAAAGCACCTGCCCGCTGGTGAAGAAGTAAGAAGACCATAACGGGGCGTCCGCACCGGGCGGACGCCCCGGCAAGGAGAGTTCGACACGATGATGACCGTCTTCGGCATACCGGCCGCGGCGCTGTTCGGCCAGCTTCTGCTGGGCCTGATCAACGGTGCCTTCTACGCCATGCTGAGTCTCGGCCTCGCCCTGATCTTCGGCCTGCTCAACATCATCAATTTCAGCCACGGCGCGCAGTACATGATGGGAGCCTTCGTCGCCTGGCTGCTGTTGACCTATGCGGGAGCGGGCTATTGGGTGGCGCTGGTGCTGGCGCCCATCCTGGTGGCCGCCATCGGCATCGTCATCGAGCGCACCATGCTGTCACGCCTCTACAAACTGGATCATTTGTACGGCCTGCTGCTGACCTTCGGCCTGGCGCTGATCATCGAAGGCATCTTCCGCCAGCTCTACGGCATTTCCGGCATGCCCTACTCGGTGCCCAAGGAGCTGGCCGGCGGCTGGAACCTGGGCTTCATGTACCTGCCCATCTACCGCGCCTGGGTGGTGCTGGCCTCGGCGGTGCTGTGCCTGGGCACCTGGTTCGCCATCGAGAAGACCAAGCTGGGCGCCTACCTGCGCGCCGGCACCGAGAACCCCACCCTGGTGCAGGCCTTCGGCGTCAACGTGCCGCTGATGATCACGTTGACCTACGGCTTCGGCGTGGCGCTGGCCGGCATCGCCGGCGTGCTGGCCGCCCCGGTCTATTCGGTCAATCCGCTGATGGGCTCCAACCTGATCATCGTCGTCTTCGCCGTGGTGGTCATCGGCGGCATGGGTTCGATCATGGGCTCGGTGGTCACCGGCTTCATGCTGGGCCTGCTGGAGGGCCTCACCAAGGTGTTCTACCCGGAAGCCGCCGCCACCGTCATCTTCATGGTCATGGTGGTGGTGCTGCTCATCAAGCCCGCCGGCCTGTTCGGCAAGGGAGCCTGATCCATGGCCAAGCACGACGTCACCCTGACCGCGCCCGCCGCCGCCCCGCCCAAGCCCACCTCGCGCCAGACCGTGTTCGTGCTGGTGCTGCTGGCGCTTTCCCTGGTGGCGCCGCTGGGGGTCTATCCGGTTTTCCTGATGAAGGGGCTGTGCTTCGCCCTGTTCGCTTCGGCCTTCAACCTGCTGCTCGGCTATGTGGGCCTGCTGTCCTTCGGCCATGCCGTGTTCTTCGGCTGGTCGGCCTACGTCACCGCCCACGCCGCCAAGGAATGGGGGCTGACGCCGGAACTGGCCGTGCTGGCCGGCGTCGCCCTGTCGGCGGCGATGGGCGCGGTGGTGGGCTGGCTGGCCATCCGCCGCCAGGGCATCTACTTCGCCATGATCACCCTGGCGCTGGCCCAGCTGATGTTCTTCCTGGCGGTGCAGGCGCCATTCACCCACGGCGAGGACGGCATCCAGGGCGTGCCGCGCGGCCAGTTGTTCGGGCTGTTCGACCTGTCCAACATGATGGTCATGTACTACTTCGTGCTGGCCGTGTTCGTGGCCGCCCTGCTGTTCCTCTACCGCGTGGTGCATTCGCCCTTCGGCCAGGTGCTCAAGGCCATCCGCGACAACGAGCCGCGCGCGGTGTCGCTGGGCTACCAGGTGGAGCGCTACAAGCTGCTGGCCTTCGTGCTGTCGGCCAGCCTGGCCGGCCTGGCCGGCTCCATGAAGAGCCTGGTGTTCCAGCTCGCCTCGCTGGCCGACGTGCACTGGCACGCCTCGGGCGAGGTGGTGCTGATGACGCTGCTGGGCGGCGTCGGCACCGTGTTCGGCCCCACCGTGGGCGCGTTCCTGGTGGTCACCATCCAGAACTACTTCTCGGAAGCGGGCTCGTGGGTGACCATCATCCAGGGCGTCATCTTCGTCATCTGCGTTCTGGCCTTCCGCAGCGGCATCGTCGGCGTGCTGGCGCCGTGGCTGAAGAAGCGCGGCATCCAGGCCTGAGAAAGGGGAACAGCATGATCAAGGACATCCTGGTCCATCTGGATGGCGGCGACCGCGACCCCTTGCGCATCGGCGCCGCGCTGAACCTCGCCAAGCGCTTCGGCAGCCGCCTCACCGGCCTGTTCGCGCGGTCCGAGAACATGCCCGCCGCCCTGGTGGCGCGGCGCGCCTCCGACGCCTACGAGGCGGCGGCCAAGCATTCGGAAGAGCAGTTCCAGGCCGCCGCCGCCACGTCCGGAGTGACGGTGCGCTGGTGGCGGCTGGCCCATGGCGAGACCGGCCACGTGCTGCACGAAACCCTGGTGGCGTCCCGCTTCCACGATCTCGTGGTGCTGGGCCAGCATCACGAGGGCAAGGACGCGCCCGAGGAACTGGTCGAGCACATCATCCTGCAATCCGGCCGGCCGGCGCTGGTGCTGCCGGCGGTGGGCACCTATCCCACCATCGGCACCAACGTGCTGGTGGCGTGGAACGGCGGCCGCGAGGCCGCCCGCGCCCTGCACGACGCCATCCCGCTGGTGGCCGGGGCCGAGAACGTGGAGATCCTGACGGTGCGCGGACAGCCCGCTGGCAAGCCGGGCGAAGGCGTCCCCCTGCCGCCCCTGTCCATCCACGACCATCTGGCCGTCCACGGCGTCGCCGTCACCCGCGAGGTGCTGGCGGGCGAGGATATCGGGGTCATGGACCTGCTGCTGTCGCGCGCCTTCGACCAGGGCGCCGACCTGCTGGTGATGGGGGCCCATGGCGGCTATCACCTGCCCTTCTTCAAGGGCGCCGGCACCCGCCACATCCTCAAGCACATGACACTGCCGGTACTCATGGCCCATTGAGGCCGCTTAGGCATCTCCCCGCGCCGCCACCACCAGCGGCGAGGTGAAGGTCTGGACGGCATGCCCCTCGGCATCCAGCGTCTGCGTCCGGACGCGCACGATGCCGAAGCCGGGCCGCGAGCGCATGGGGCGCACCTCCAGCACCTCGGAACGCACGGTGAGCACGTCGCCCGGCCGCACCGGCCGGTGCCACTTCAATTCCTCGACGCCCGCGCCGATGACGCCGTTGGCCGGGCGAAGCTCGCCGGTGGTCAGCAGCCGCATGGTGACACAGGCGGTGTGCCAGCCGCTGGAGGCCAGTCCCTGGAAGAAGCTGTCCTCGGCGGCGGCCTCGTCCAGATGGAACGGCTGAGGGTCCCACAGGCCGGCGAATTCCTTGATGTTGTCCGCCGTCACCGCATAGCTGCCCGACCCATAGGTCTGGCCCACGGCGAAATCTTCCAGGTACAGCACACCACTCATGGGACCTCCGCGCACGCCTCGGATGGTTGAAGGATGGATGAGCACACCACACCTGCAGTACCATCACCGAGCGAATAATTCTAATGGCCGGACATAGTTTTCCTGCGACAGAAGGGGAGGACCAAGACCATGAAGAAACTTGTCGTCATCATCGGCGCCGTGGTGGTGGTGCTCGTGGCCGCCCTGGTCATCCTGCCCAGCCTGGTGCCGGCCGACCGTATCCGCCAGGAGGTGGTGTCCCAGGTCAAGGCGGCCACCGGGCGCGACCTCGCCATCGACGGCAAGGTGTCGGTCTCGGTCCTTCCCGCCCTGTCGGTGCAGGTCGCCAATGTGGGCCTGTCCAACCCGCCCGGCTTCCAGGGCAAGGAGATGGCCCGGCTGGGCGCCCTGGACGTGCGCCTGAAGCTGCTGCCCATCCTCAGCGGCAAGGTCGAGGTGGACAGCTTCGTGCTGGTGGACCCGATGATCATGCTGGAGGTGGACCGCCAGGGCCGCCCCAACTGGGTGTTCGACCAGGGCAAGCCGGCCGAGAAGGCCGCGCCCAATCAGGCGCCGCAAGAGCAGGGCAAGGGCGGCGGATTGTCCGACCTGGCGCTGGGCGAGGTGCGCATCGAGAACGGCAAGCTCACCTATCTGGATGCCCGCTCCGGCACCCGCGAGGAGGTGGACGCCATCAATCTCTCGGTGAGCCTGAAGTCCCTGGACGACCCGCTCAAGGCCAAGGGCAGCCTGCACTATCGCGGCAAGCCGGTGGACCTGACCGCCGACGTGGCGCGGCCGCGGGCGCTGATGGACGGCACCGCCTCGCCGGCCGAGCTGTCGGTGGCTACCGAAGCGCTCAAACTGGGCTTCAAGGGTGAAGCGGGCGGCGCCTCGGCGCGCGGCGACCTGGATCTGTCGGTGCCGTCGGTGCGCGGATTGGTGCAATGGGCCACGGGCAAGCCGCTGGACGTACCGGGCTCGGGCCTGGGACCATTCGCCCTCACCGGCAAGCTGGCGGCGGGCGGCACCAAGGTGGCGCTGACCCAGGCGGCCATTTCGCTAGACGCCATCAAGGCCAACGGCGACTTCACCGTGGATACCGGCGGCGCCCGCCCCAGCCTGAAGGGCAAGCTGGACGTGGATGCGCTGGACGTGAACCCCTACCTCCCACCCGAACAGCCGGCTGGCGCCGGCGGCGGGACCGCAGGCGGCGGCAATGGCGGAGCGGCCAAGTCGGACTGGAGCGACGAGCCCATCGACGCCTCGGGCCTCAAGGCCGCCGATGTGGACTTCGCCCTCTCGGCCGGTTCCATCACCGTCCGCAAGATCAAGATCGGCAAGAGCGCCCTGCACCTGGCCCTGCAGAACGGGCGGCTGGTGGCCGACCTGTCGCAACTGGAGCTCTACCAGGGTGCCGGGCGCGGCCGGCTGGGCCTGGACGGCAGCCAGCCGGGCGTCGGGCTGGAGGCGGAATTCAACTTGAAGGGACTGGCGGCCGAGCCCTTCCTCGCCGATGCCGCAGGCTTCGAGCGGCTGGAGGGCACCGGCAACGCCGACATCCAGGTGGCGGGCCGGGGCCGCAGCCAGCGGGCGCTGGTTTCCAGCCTGGACGGCAAGGGCGCCCTCAGCTTCCTGGACGGCGCCATCAAGGGGATCAACCTGGCGGAGATGGTGCGCAACGTCACCTCCGCCTTCACCGGCGGCGCCGCCGCCCAGAAGACGGATTTCGCCGAGTTGGGCGGCACCTTTACCATCGCCAACGGCATTCTCAGCAACAAGGACCTGGCGCTGAAATCGCCGCTGCTGCGGCTGGAAGGCGCCGGAACGGTGGAACTGCCGCCGCGCACCCTACATTACCGCCTGGAACCCAAGGCGGTGGCGACCCTGCAGGGGCAGGGCGGTCGCAGCGATCTGGGCGGCGTGGCCGTGCCGGTGATCGTGGAAGGCCCGTGGGACAACCTGACCTTCCGCCCCGACCTGGAGGCGCTGGCCAAGGGCAAGGTCGGCTCGGAGATCCAGAAAAGGCTTGGCGACAAGGTGCCGGGCGGCCTGCTGGGGGGCGACGGCGGCAGTGGCTCGGGCGAGGAAAAGAAGTCGGGCCCGCTGCCGCTCAATCCCGGCGGGCTGTTCGGCCGCTAGAGCGCGATGACAACAGCTTGGCGCGGCCTCGCGCCAACCTGTTGTCTGAATCCGTCTCCAGGTCAAGCCAGCCGGTCCAGGCGGATGCGGTGGCGCCCGTCGGTCAGGCGGCGGGCACCGCCCAGCACGGCAGCCACCGCGCCCAGGCCGGTGCCGCCGGCGATGAGAAACAGAACCAGGATCTGGTACTTCACCGCTTCCACCGGCTCGACACCGCCGAGAATCTGGCCGGTCATCATGCCGGGCAGCGACACCACCCCGGTGGCCGCCATGGTGTTGATGACCGGGGTCAGCGCGGTGGACAGGGCCTGGCGCACCACCGGCGCCATGGCCAGGCGGCGGTCGTCGCCCAGCGCCAGCCGGGCCTCGATGGCGGGACGGCGCAACTTCACCAGACTGGACAGGGTGTTCATGCCGAGCGCGATGCCGGTCATGGTGTTGCCCAGCACCATGCCCAGCAGTGGGATGGCGTAGCGCGGGTCGTACCACGGGTCGGGGCGCAATTGGGTGGTCAGGCCGAACACGGTGACCACACCGGCCGCCAGCAGCATGCAGCCGGTGCCCAACCCGTAGCCCCACCAGCCCTTGAGGCGGCGCTCCTGGCGGGCCAGGATCTCGCGCCCGGCGAACAGCACCATGATCAGCGCCAGCCCGAAGGTGAGCCAGGGCGACATGGTGGAGAACAGCCAGGTCAGCACCATGCCCACCAGCAGCAATTGCACCACCATGCGCACGGCACCCAGCAGCATCTTGCGGGCGATGCCCAGGCCCAGGGCCAGCGACAGGGCGCCGTTGGCCAGCACCAGCAGGCCGGCGGCCAGGATATCGAACAGGTCGAGGCGGATGTAGTTCATGCCGCCTCCTCGCGCACGCTGCCGTGGTCGACGATCAGGGTGCGGCTGCCCACCCGGGCCGCCTGGGCGGGGTCGTGGCTGACCCACAGCACCGCCATCCCCTCGCCCCGCCACTCGGCCAGCAGCGCCTCGGCCGCAAGGGTGGAAGCGTGGTCCAGCGCAGCCGTGGGCTCGTCCAGCAGCAGCACGCGCGGCCGCCGCTCCAGCGCCCGCAGCAACGCCAAGCGCTGGCGCTCGCCGGTGGACAGGCGAGCCACCGGCGACTCGCCCACATGCTCGCCCAGGCCCAGCCGATGAGCCAACGGCCGCACGGCGGACCAGTCTAGGAGATGCTCGGCGGCATGCTCAGCCCACCAGCCCGGCTCGGCCGGCAGGTAGCCCACCAGCCGGCGCCATTGGGCGGCGGGCATGGAGGAGCGCTCGGCACCGTCCAGGCTGACGCGCCCCTGGGACGGATCGAGATCGGCGATGGCGCGCAGCATCAGCGACTTGCCCGAGCCGGAAGGCCCGCGCACCGCCAGGCATTCGCCATCGGCCAGGGTGAAGGAAACCGGATGCAGTCCGGCCCGGTTGAGGGAATCGACGATCAACATCCCTAAAGGCTAGCGGACGCTTTCCTTCGTGTCATGCGCCGAACCACAAGGATGAAGGCGATCGCCGTCACATTCATCACCAGGGCATAGACGATGCTGGGCACCATCATGGCCTGGTTGCCCAGCAGGGTGGCGGCCACGAAGATGCCCAGCGCGCCGTTCTGCAGCCCGGTCTCCAGCACCACGGCAATGGTTTCGCGCCGCTCCAGGCCGCCCAGCCGGCCCAGCAGCACCGCCGCCGCCATGCAGCCGGCATTGAGCGCCAAGGCCGGCGGCAGGACTTCCGAGGCATTGGCCCACATCACCCGCCACTGGCTGGCGAAGGCACCGACGACGATGAGGGCGAACAAGGCGGTGGCCAGCGGGCGGGCCACCCGTTCGATCCGCGCCGCCATCCGGGGAGCACGGGCGTTCAACATCATCCCCAGGGTCAACGGCAAGGTGGCGACGGCGAAGACGCCCAACGAGATCCGCCCGATGGGCAGCGCCACCGTTTCGGCCTGGCCGGCGAACACGTGCAGGGCCAAGTTGACTACGAAGGGCACGGTGACGGTGTCGACCACGCTGGTGAAGGCGGTCAGGGACACCGCCAGCGCCGTGGCCCCGCCGGCCAGATGGGTCAGCAGGTTGGCGGTGATGCCCCCTGGGCACGCGGCCAGGATGATCAGCCCGACGGCGAATTCGGGGCTGGGGCGGAACAATGCGACCAGGGCGAAGGCCAGCAGCGGCAGCAGCACCATCTTGCACAGCAGGCCGACCGCCATGGCCCTGGGACGCAGCAGCACCGGGCGGAAATCGCCCACCGTCAGCGTCAATCCCATGGCGAACATGATGATCGCCAGCCCAGCCGGGATGAAGATTTCGGTGATCACAGCAGGCACCCCACGGCGGCCAGGACCGCCAATACCAGCTGGAAGCGAGCGGTGGCGCCCAGGATACGGTTGAACTGGGGCCCGCGCGGCGTGCCGGCGAACGTCAGCACCAGCTTGACCGCCAGCGGCGCCACCGCCAGCGTCACCCAGCCGGCGCCCGGCGCCGCCGGAGACATGAGAATGGCGAAAGGCCCCAGCACCATGCCGGCATAGGCTGCCTTGGAGCCCTCGGGCCCCAGGCGAATGGCCAGGGTGCGCCGCCCCACCAGGCGGTCGGGCTCCAGGTCGCGGCAGTTGTTGGCCATCAGCACGGCACAGGCGGGCAGGCCGATAGCCGCCCCCACCATCAGGGCGGATGGCGGCAGCACGCCGGTCTGCAGCCACACCGTGCCGCCCACCGCCGCCAGGCCGAAGAAGGCGAACACGAACAGCTCGCCCAGGGGGTGTAGGCGATGGGCCGGGGGCCGCCGGAATAGGCCCACCCGGCCGCCAGCGAGGCCCCTCCCAGCGCCACGATGGGCCAGCCGCCCACCCAGGCGAGATAGAGTCCCACCAGGGCAGCGGCGGCAAAGCTGAGCAGGGCGGCGGCGCGCACGCGCTCGGGGCTGACCCAGCCCTGCGCCGTCACCCGCGGCGGTCCCTGCCGCAACGGTTGGTCACCGCCACGCGCGGCGTCGCCCACGTCGTTCCACAGATTGGTGCCGGCCTGGATGAGCAGCGCCCCCAACAGGGTCGCCAGCAACGGCCAGACGCGCAAGTCGTGCGTCAGGTGCCATGCCAGCCCCGCCCCCGCTACCACCGGCGCCACCGCGATGGTCAGGGTGCGGGGCCGGATCGCCGCCAGCCACAGGCGCAATCCGGTGGGCGGGGCTGCCGCTGGACTGGCCGGCTGGCCGCAGGTGGGGGCGCGGCCCTCGGGACGGCCAAATTCCAGCCTCATGCGTCGCTCCTTATATACGAAGAACAGGGTGCCCGAGCATGGCTGAAAAGGCCAGAGCATGATCCGGTCGCGCGCCGGCCTGCCCGCCGGGAGCAAGCGAAGAGAGGCGATCGACAGCCCATCCGAACCGGCTATGATGAAAGTCCAGGCAACCCCGACAAGGGTCTCCACCCATGGAGCGACGCCATTTCCTCATCGCCGCCAGCGCCGTGCTGCTTCCCCTGCCCGCCCGGGCGGTCATGGCCGAACAGGGATTGTTCGTCCATGCCCAAGCCAAGTCCGTCCCCGCCCTGCACATCCGCGACCACCAAGCCCGCGTCACCGGGCTGGAGCAGTTTCGCGGCCGCCCGCTGCTGCTGAACCTGTGGGCCAGTTGGTGCACGCCTTGTGTCTCCGAGCTGCCGGCTCTGGACCGGCTGAAACTGACCATCGAGCCCGAGGGCATCGCGGTCATGGCCCTGTGCCTGGACCGGTCCGGCAGCACCGGCGCCGGCCGCACCTTCGAGCGCCTTAATATCAAGAACCTGGCTGTGCACGCGGACGAGCGGGCGGCAGCCGCGCTGTCGGTGGCGGTGCTGCCCACCACCCTGCTGATCGATGCATCCGGCCATGAGGTGGCCCGCTTCATCGGCCCGGCCGCCTGGGACGGCCCGGAGGCCGTGGCCCTGCTGCGCACCCTGAAGGCCGGCCGGCCTTTGGCGCCGGCCATGGCGCCGCCCCTGATCAGGGCGGGGGCGGCGCGCTAGAGTGCGATGACATCGGACCGGCGCAACGCTGCGCCGATCCGATGTCTGAAACGCCCTCCAATTTATTTAATAGAGCCGGATGCTTCAGGGCTTGGCCGCCGGCGCCATGGCACCGACGCCGAGCACCGGCGCCTCCACCACCTGCTTGCCGGCCTTGGCGAAGACCAGGGTGACGCGCACCTTCTGGCCCTCGGCCAGCGGCTTGTTCAGGTTGATGAACATGATGTGGTCACCGCCCGGCTTCAGTTGGGCGGTGCCGCCGGCCGGCACCGGGATGGCTTCCACCTGGCGCATGCGCATGACATCGCCGTCCTTGACGTGGGTGTGCAGTTCCACCGCCCTGGAGATGTCGGCCTCGGCCCCGACCAGCGTGTCGTCGGTGGCGCCATTATTCTTGATGGTCACGAAGCCGGCGCCGGCATTGGCCACCATGGGCGAGGCGCGCAGGAAAGCGCCACTGATTTCCAGGCTCGGCGGCGGAGACGGCGATAGGAAGGGTGGCCAGCAGGGCGGCCAGCATGAACTTCTTCATGGGATGATCCTTATCAGCAAAGGGAACGGGCGCGCGCCAACCGGGGGCGCGATCCGTGTGGAGTCGGATGCAGGAATGAAGGATCAGCCGGCCGGCGGCGCCCGTGCCTGGGCATGGCGGACCACCCCGCCCTTTCCGTCCGAATTGCCTTCGGCCGGCCAGCGCAGGGGGGTTCCGTCCCGGATGGCAAGAAGCGGGCCTTGGGGAGGCAGCGCCCCGGCGGCCAGATGGGCCGCCTGGCAGACCACGCAGCATTCGTCGCGGGTGGACGGCTCGTCGGCGGGCGGAAGCGTCCGCGGCGCATCGGGAGCGTGGCAGACGTAGACGCCGACTACGCCGTTGACGACGACCGAACGCCCAGCGCTGTTGACCAGGGCCAAACCCGGGGTGGTGGCGGTGAACAGGAAGCCGAGCAGCGCGGCCAGGGCGCCGAGCCGGCCAAGCCAGCCCTCCCTCAAATCCACCATTGCTGCCGAAGGCGTCCGCATCCGTGCTTCCGTCGAGCCGGGAGCCGGAAACAGGCTCCCCTTCCACACATCAGATGAAGAAGGGGAAGCCAAAAACAATCCCTGGTCAAGGGGGAGATTAACTGCCCTCGATCTCGCCCATGGCCGATTGCAGGTAGTTGGCCAGGCCCAGATCGGTGATCAGGCCCTGCTGGGTTTCCAGCCAGTCGATGTATTCCTCGACCTCTTCCAGAATCTCGTTGAGGCTCGTGGCGGGTCTGGTAGTCCTGCTTGGTTTCCGCCAGGGCGATGGCGGCGATCAGTTCGTCGCGCTCGGCCAGTTCGCTCTTCAGGTCGGCGGCGATGATCTCGGGTACGTTCTCGCCGATGTTCAGCTTGCCCAGGTCCTGCAGATTGGGCAGGCCCTCCAGGAACAGGATGCGCTCGATGATCTCGTCGGCCGACTTCATCTTTTCGATGGAGCCCTTGTAGACCGCCTTGCCCAGGTCGCGCAGGCCCCAGTTCTTGAGCATGCGCGCGTGCAGGAAATACTGGTTGATGGCGGTCAGCTCGGTCTTCAGCAGACCGTTCAGCGCCGCAATGACGTCCTTGTCACCCTTCATGGTCTTTTCCCCGTGTGATCAGGAATCGATGTCGCCGGCGGCGGACTGCTGGTAGTTGGCCAGGCCCATGGCATTGATCAGGAACAGCTGCTGTTCCAGCCAATGGGTATGGTCGTTCTCGGTGTCGTCCAGCAGCTCGCGCAGCTGCGCGCGGGTCTCGTAGTCCTGGACCGTCTCGCAATGGGCGATGGCCTCCTTGAGGGCGGCGACCACCGACAGCTCGTAGGCCAGGTCGTTCTTGATCATGGTGGGCACGTCGGCGCCGATGGCCAGCGCCGAGCGCGAGGCCACGTCGGGAATGCCTTCCAGGAACAGGATGCGGCGGATCAGGCGGCTGGCGTGCTCCAGCTCTCCTCCTCCCGCTCGTGCTCGACGCGCTCGTAGAGCTTCTTGAAGCCCCAGTTCTCGTACATGCGGGAATGGATGAAGTACTGATCGGCGGCGGTCAGCTCTCCGGTGAGCAGCTTGTTCAGCCGATCGATGACGCTGGGGATGCCCTTCATGGCAGGCCTCTGGCTTCAGAAAAAACTGAAGCCAGTGTGTCCACGAACGGCGCACGCTTCAAGCTAACTTTTTGATTTAGAATTCATTTTTAAACAAATAAGAACCATTCTCAAAACTGGTCAGACCTTCAGCCTTCGCACCCGGACGATAATGTCGGTGCGCACAAGCTGCATGTCGGGCGGCAGGTCCGGCACGCCCTGGACGGTCAAGGTCTCCGCCGACAAGTCGCTCAGTTCGGCGGCGCCCTCGTCGTACATGTGGTGATGATCGGCTTGGTTGCTACAGAACCAGGTCCGTTCGCCCACATCCACCCGGCGCAGCAGGCCGACCTGGGCGAACAGGTTCAGCGCGTTGTAGACGGTGGCCAGCGACAGCCGCAGGCCGGCCTGGGTGGATCCCGAAACAGCTGCTCGGCCGACAGGTGGCGCGGCCCGCCCTTCTGGATCAGCGCCAGGAGAGCCTTGCGTTGGCGGGTCGGCCGGATGCCGGCGGCCTGCATTTGGGATTCGACGGTCACGGCCCACCCTTCAATTGCGACGCATTTGCATTATTAGCGGCAAATGCACCCGGCTGCAACTGCGGGTGGGGCAAATCCCCGCCTATGATGTGGGCAGGATGCTCACCGCCACGTCGCGGGGCGGGGCCAGATAGGGCGCCGAGGTCACCAGGATGTGCGCCCCCGCCCCGGCGTATTGGGCGGCATTGGCGGCGTTGACGCCCCCGGCGGCGGCCATCCTGACGTGGGGCGCCACCTCCCGCAGCCGGGCCGCCGCATGGGCGACGGCATCGGGAGCCAATTTCTCCAACTGCACCACGTCCGCACCGGCGATCGCCATCTCGACGGCATCGTCGATGGAATTCACCTCCACCACGATCTTCTTTTCCGGACAGGCGCGACGCAGGCGGCCCATCATCGCCTCCACGGCCTCGCCATCCAGGAAGGCGCGGTGCTCGGGAAAGACCAGCACCGTTTCGGACAGGCCGACGCGATGGGGCACCGCGCCGCCGGCCAGGATGGCCTTGACCGCCAGCGCGCGGGTACCGGGAACGGCCTTGCGGGTGCAGGCCACCACCACGTCGGGATTGACCGCGCCGGCGGCGTCCACGATGGCGCGGGCGCCACTGGCGATGCCGGACGCCGCCTCCATCAGGGTTTGGGCCACCTTCCACGAGGCCAGCAGCGCCGCCGCCGCCCCCTCGGCCACCAGCAATACCGCCCCCGCCTCGGCGGCGATGCCGCTGGGCATCGCATCATTCACCCGCGCGCCCGCCTTGGCGATCAGCCGCGCGGCCTCCTCGGTGGCCGCCGCCACCATGGCGCCGCGCGCCCGGAACACCATGCGGCCCGGCCGCGCGCCGATGCCCAGGGCATGGGTGGTGAGGTCGCCGTAGGGCACGTCTTCGGCGAGCCAGCGGTCCAGGTCGGAATCGGCGATGATCATTCCTCGGGTCCGTAGCATTTGGCGAAATCGGTGCAGGTGTCGCAGACGGGCGATTTGCAGATGCTCACCCCCTCGTCCTCGCACATCTGCCGATAAAAGAACTTCTTCCACTTCATGTCACGGATGTTGCGCGCGGCCAGGGGGGCGAAGTGGCGGTTCAGCAGCCCCGACAGGTCGGCGCGCCGGGTCAGGCCCAGGTCCTGCCACAGGTGGTCGGCTTCCAGCGAACGGCGGGCCACCATGGCGGCCAGCCAGCCCGCCTCCTCGGCACCGGGCCGGGTGGCGTTGCCGACAAGCAGGCGGCGCAGGTCAGGCTCTTCCAGCGCATCCTCGCCGGCATCCTCGCCCGCCCCGTCCAGCAGCCAGCGCGCGGCGGGGAAGAAGCGCGCCAGCAGGCGCTCCAGTTCGGCCCGCCCCAGCCCCACCGCCCGGCCCAGCGGCCGCGGCGCCTCGGAGGCGCCCTTGGCCAGAATGCAGGCGAAGACGTGGCGGTCGAAGCCGTCCTCGCCGCTTTCCACCGCCATCAGCCGTTGATAGATATCCGACATCAACGCCCTCGCCATCCCGTGTCGGGTTCCTCCTCGCAATCCGCGGGCCAGTTTTTCAAATTCTGCCGGTTGCGGATAAGATAGGTACAACAACCAATCATGGGCAAAGTGTCGAAATGCCTCCAAATCAGGCCATCACCGCATTGTTTGCGCCGCCCCACCTGATCTAAGGTCTTGCCGCTTTCGAGGGTGGGTTTGGGGGAACACTTTAATCATGTCCGACAGTTCGATCGACGAAGCGGCCACGCCACGGCGGTCCTTCGCCGCGCATATCTTCGCACCCATCAAGATCACCTGGGACCAGTTCATCGATCTGTTGGTGCCGTTCCGCCATTCCACCCATATCCGGCGCCATGCCGCCTCGGTGACCATTTCCCGCGTCCAACTGGTGGCCGCCTTGTTCGCCGTGCTGGTGCCCGTCTGCTCCATCGTCGACTGGTTCGTCTTCCCCTGGCCGGAATGGGCGCAGATGACCGCCATGCGCCTGGCCTCGTCGCTGGTGTTCCTGGGCCTGGCATGGCCGTGGAACATGTCCAAGTCGCGGCTGCAGGCCGATGGCATGCTGATGGCCATGCTGCTGGTGCCGCCGATCTTCTATCTGATGTCCATCCGCATCATTTCCGGCCTGCCGCTGGACCCGTTCAGCCTGCTGGCGACCAAGCTTTATGCACTGATGCCCAATATCGTGCTGGCGGGCTTGGCCATCTTCCCGCTGACCGCGCTGGAAGTGCTGCTGTTCTCGACCCCCGCCTTCGCCTTCGCCGTCATCGGCTACGTCATGAACGGCGAGGCCCTGTCGCTGGCGCAGCACGGCCCCGAGTTGTGGCTGATGGTGCTGGTCATGGGCGTGGCCATGTTCTCGGGCATGAGCCAGCTCCACTACATGGCCGCGCTGGTCAACCGCGCCATGGTGGACCCGCTGACCGGCGCCTATACCCGCCGGTCGGGCGGCGAGACGCTGGACCTGCTGTTCCGCCTGTCGGCCTTGCAGAACTCGCCGCTGTCGGTGGCCTTCTTCGACTTGGACAAGTTCAAGTCCATCAACGACACCTTCGGCCATGACGAGGGCGACCGGGCATTGAAGGCCTTGGCCGAAACCCTGAAGGCGGGCCTGCGCAAGGGCGACGTGCTGGTGCGTTGGGGCGGCGAGGAATTCCTGGCCATCCTCAACAACACCGACGCCGAAGGCGCCCGCATCGTCATCCAGCGCCTGCGCGACGCGGGGCTGGGCATGCGGCCCGACGGCAAGCCCATGACCGCCTCGGTCGGCGTGGCCGAGCGTTCCGCCGACCAGGCCAAGGACTGGCCGGAGCTCATAGAGGCCGCCGACCAGCGTATGTACCAGGCCAAGAAGACTGGCCGCGACCGCGCCGTCCTGCCGGGCGGTGTCACCCTGGTGTTCGGCCCCCCCATCGCCTGACGGCTTGGCGCCGTATCAGCCTGCTTCGTGCTATCGTGCCCTATAAAGTTGGAGTTTATGCCGGACACCGGAGTGATGGACGAGGATTGCGAGGTCGGCGTTTCCCGGACCGGGCTGGAGAACGGCGAACTGCGCCGCATGATCGCCCAGTCCGGATGGAGCCACCTGCTGCTGGACGACGATGAGCTGGAACGGTCGCTGCAGGCTGTGCGTCCGCCCGACGAGGCTTGCTGGGTGTTCGCCTACGGCTCGCTGCTGTGGAACCCGGTCTTCACCCCGGTGGAATGCCGCGCCGCCGTTCTGCCCGGCTATCACCGCCGCTTCTGCTTCTGGATCCATGCCGGCCGCGCCTCGCCCCAAACGCCCGGTCTGATGATGGGCCTGCTGCCCGGCGGCTCGTGCCGGGGCCAATTGCTGCGCATCGCTCCCAAGCAGGCCGGGACCGAATTGCCGCTGTTATGGCGGCGCGAGATGCTCACCGGCGCCTACATTCCCCGCCTGCTGCCCGTGCGCAGCCAAGGCGGAACGGTGCACGCCCTGGTCTTTGCCGCCAACCCGCGCCATCCCACCTTCGCCGCCGACCTGGACCTGGAGCAGGCCGCCTGCGCCATTGCCCACGCCAGCGGACCGCTGGGCCGCAACCTGGACTATCTGCGGCGCACGGTGGAAACCCTGCGCCAGCTGGGCATTCCCGACCGCGGGTTGGAACGCCTGGCCGGCGCCGTCATCTAGCCCTTGCGCACGGGGGCGCCTGCCCTTATGGTGCGCGCCGTCATTGGGGAGTAGCCGCCCTCGTTTACAGAGGGGGACGCGTCAACAGACTTGGGCCTTCGGCCCATGGCGCATCCGGCAAGCATGCTTGGCGAGACCTTTGGCTTCGACCGTCATTCCCGGGGGCCGGGCGGACGGCGAGCCATTGGTCATGTCCGCCTGGCCCTCTTTGGTGTTTCATGGAAGCCTTGTTCGTCTCCACCGGCGTGGTGGCCATCGCCGAGATCGGTGACAAGACCCAATTGCTGGCGTTGCTGCTGGCGGCGCGGTTCCGCAAGCCGGTGCCCATCATCCTCGGCATCCTGGTCGCCACCCTGGCCAACCACGCCCTGGCCGCCTCGCTGGGCGCCCTGGTGGCCGCCTGGGCGGGCCCCGACATCATGCGCTGGGTGCTGGGCCTGTCCTTCATCGCCATGGCCGCCTGGGTGCTGGTGCCGGACAAGGTCGACGACGAGCCCGGCGTGAAGACCGGCGCCGGAGCCTTCCTCGCCACCCTGACCGCCTTCTTCCTGCTGGAAATGGGCGACAAGACGCAGATTGCCACCGTCGCCCTGGCCGCCCGCTTCCAGTCGCTGGCGCCGGTCACCGCCGGCACCACGCTGGGCATGATGCTGGCCAACGTTCCCGCCGTGCTGCTGGGCGAGGTGGCGGCCACCAAGGTAGCACTGAAACTTGTACGCGGAATTTCCGCGATGATTTTCGCCATTCTCGGCATTGCCGTGCTGACCAGCCTGGGAGACGCTCTGGCGCAGGGGTAGAGGCCTCCTACCAAAGCACGGGGCGCCTCATACTTGGGCAACCCCGGATAGCAGTGTTATACAGGCGGCGACTGAGGAGACGCCGCCGATGCCACGCGAAAATCTGCTTCCGCGCACCGTCGCCGAGATGGTCGAGGAGGACCATCTCCACCTCGCCTTCCTGCTGGACCTGCTGGAAGACGAACTGTCGGCCGGCCAGCCCGTGGCGGGGCGTCTGGCCCAGTTGCGCCGGGATTTCGGGCGCCACGCCATCCGCACCCAGCAGGTGCTGGAACGCCACCGTCCCGAATTGCTGGAGGACCTGCGGCTCGGCCACGAACGCATGAGCGCCCTGCTGCTGCGCATGAGCGCCGAACTGGTCAACGGGGTAGACATCCAACCCACCCTGGACCAGATCCTGGCCCTGTTCACCGGACAGCTGCTGCCGGCCAACAAGGTGTTCAAGGAAATGCGGTCAATCGCCCCCTGACGGGAGCGCCTTCAGCCGGGCCTTGAAGGCATGGTCGCGCTTGATGGCGGCTTCGCGGCGCAAGGCGTCGCCATGGAGCAGCGGGCCTTCCACATGCACCACCCGCCAGGGGCCGCGGCCGCGGGTGAAGCGTGCACCACTGCCGCCATTGTGCTGGGCCAGACGCGCCGCCACGTCCTTGGCGACGCCGGTATAGGCGAGCTGGGCAGAGTTCAGCAGGACGTAAACGTAGTACACTAGCCCATTCCGCCTAATAATGGGGCGGTGGCTTGTCGTCCTGGGGCGAGCGATCCCAGCCGGCCTCCAGCTCGCGGACCCGTTCGATCAGGCGGCGGACCCGCTCGCCCAGCAGGTCGATGGTGCGGCCTTGCTCGGCGATGACCGAGGACAGCTCCTCGGCCATGCGCTCGTGATGAGCCATGCGGGCTTCCAGCTCGACCAGCCGGCATTCCTGACGGTCGTCCATGGGCCGCTTCCCGCTCAGCGCACCGGCGAGCGGCTGATGGACTTGATGGCCGGGCGCGGATTGCCCGAAATCTCGCCCAGCCTGCGGTCCTCTTCCTCGATGACGGCCAGGGCCGGCGCATCGCCGTCCAGGCCGCCCAGCGCGGAACCCGGCACCCGGCGGTTGGACCGCCGGGTGCCGTCCTCGTACACCACGTCGAACAGCACAAACTCGCTTTCGGCCTTGGCCTTCCTGTTGCTGCTGCTGCGACCCATGAGGATGCCTCCTTACTTGGCGACGCGGGCGGCCGGCTTGGGACCGCCCCCCTTGCCCGCCATGTGGTCATGACGGCCGCCGCCTGCCGGGCGGCTACCCTGGGGATGAGCCGAACGCCCCCACTTGTTCCCCGAAGGAGCACCATCGGGACGGAAGCCGCGCTTGGGGCCGTGCGGCCGGCCGGCGGGAGCGGTGGAAATGGGCCGGCGCGGCTCCAGGCCGGGCACTACGTGCACGTCCATGGTGGACTTGGTATAGCGCTCGATGCGGATCAGCGCCTCGCGGTCCACCCGTCCGGCGAAGGAGATGGCCACGCCCTCGGCACCGGCGCGGCCGGTGCGGCCGATGCGGTGCACGTAATCCTCGGGCTGGCGCGGCAGGTCGAAGTTGATGACGTGGGTGACGTCCTTGATGTCGATGCCGCGCGCCGCCACGTCGGTGGCCACCAGCAGGCGGATGCGGCCGGTGCGCAGTTGCTCGATGGTGCGGTTGCGCTGGCTCTGGTTCATGTCGCCATGCAGGGCGCCGGCGGCGTGGCCGGCCTGCCACAGGTCGCGGGCCAGCGTGTCGGCGTCGCGCTTGGTGGCGGTGAAGACGATGGCCTTCTCCACCTCGGGCAGACCGACGAAGTGGTTGAGCAGCTGGCGCTTGTGCTCCAGATCATCGGCATGGTGCAGGCGCTGCTCGATCTTCACCTGGGTGACGGTGGGCGCCACCTCGACCCGCACGGGATTGTTCAGCAGGCCCTCGGCCAGCTTGGCCATGCGGCGGTCCAGGGTGGCGGTGAACAGCAGCGTCTGGCGCGACTGCGCGCAGGCGGCGGCGATCTTCTCCACGTCGTCGAGGAAACCCATGTCCAGCATGCGGTCGGCCTCGTCCAGGATCAGCACCTCCACCTCGGACAGGTTGAGGCGCTGGCGCTCCAGATGGTCGATCAGGCGGCCGGGCGTGGCGACCACGATGTCCACCGGGCGCGACAGCATGCGCAGCTGCTCGCGATAGGGCAGGCCGCCCACCAGGCTCGACGGTGTTGAGGCGCAGGAACTTGCCGTACTTGCGGGCCGATTGCAGCACCTGGCGGGCCAGTTCGCGGGTGGGAGCCAGCACCAGGATGCGCGGCGTGGCGGCATCGCGGCGCGGCGCCGGCGGGTTGGCGGCCAGGCGGGTCAGCGAGGGCAGCAGGAAGGCGGCGGTCTTGCCGGTGCCGGTCTGGGCGGTGGCGAGGACGTCACGGCCTTCCAGCGCGGGCGGGATGGCGGCGGATTGCACCGGAGTCGGCTCGGAATAGCCGCCCTCGATCAGGGCGTTGAGGATCAGCGGATGCAGCGAGAGATCGGAGAAGGACAAAGACACTTCCTTTTGACAAAGACGGTGCGGCTCGGCCCGGAAGGCGGACCAAGCGGCGGATGTGTGCGGGAGGAGGTCAAGAGGAAGAAGCGTCCTCGCGGGGGATGGGCATTACGGCGCACCCCAACCTATCGGCAGCGTCTCGCACTCAAGAGACGCGGCAGGCCTCCAGCGATTGAACGGGGCGGACCATAGACGCCCCCGGCGCACAAGGGAAGAAAATTCCACGCAGGTCTGGGGCGCGATTATGCACCCCGCCTCAAGCGGGGGATGAGGTGAAAGCGACGCAGCCAGCAACATCGACCATCGGATATAATTGAACGGAACATTATCCGCCTATAAGATGTGCACAACGGGGGATAAGGGGGCGGGATGAGAACGCTGCTTTGCTGCGATGAATTCGACGCTTACGTGAAGCGGCGAAGAATTCTGGCAAGGACCATCGTCCGCGCTGGTTTTATCGCCGGTATCGCTTTCAACATGTTATTCTTGTTGTTCGATTCTTGGGCTGACCTGCCGCTGTCCCAGACATTGCCCCTGCGCGCCACGTGGTCGGCGGTTCTGCTGAGCGGCGTATTGCTGACCTGCATCCCGCGCAGCCATGATGGGTTGGCCTGGATGGTCGGCGCCGCCGGGTGCGTCGGCGCCTGGGTGATGGCGCGCATCACCTTGATGGACACCAACACCCTGCGCCACGTGCCCGGGCTGATCACCCTGTTCATCGCCGCCGTCGGCATGGCCCCCACCATCCGCTCGGCAGCCTACGTCATCGCCCTGCTGGTGGTGGTCCCCACCATCACCTTGCTGGCCGGCGGCATGGAGCCTGTCCGCGTGCTGGAGGCCGACGCCTTCCTCATCATGGCAGCACTCATGTGCGCCCTGGTCTGTCACCTGCTGGAACAGGGCCAACTGCGCGCCTTCCTGGCCGAGCGGGCGCTGGAACGGCGCGCTTCGACCGACGCCCTGACCGGGCTGGCCAACCGCGAGCATTTCTTCCGGCGCGCCGAAGGCGAGCTGGCGCGGCGCACCCGTTCGGGCGCCGCCCTGGCGGTGCTGATGATGGACGTGGACCATTTCAAGCACGTCAACGATACCTGGGGCCACGACGCGGGCGACCGTGTGCTGACGGCGGTGGCGGAACAACTGAGGCCGCATGCGCGCGAAACCGACGTGCTGGCCCGCACCGGGGGCGAGGAATTCGTACTGCTGGCGGTGGGGGCCACCCTGGGCGACGCGGTGGAAATCGGCGAACGCATCCGCGCCGCCGTGGGCGCCCTGCGGGTCTCCGCCGATCCGGGTGCCATCCCGGTGACCATCAGCGTCGGCTGCACCACGGTGGCGCCGGACGACACCGCCATCGATCCGGCGCTGAAACGTGCCGACCATGCCCTGTATCAGGCCAAGCGCCAGGGCCGCAACCGGGTGATGGCGGCCCCCACGCCGCCGCTAGAGGGTACGGAAGTTAGGGGGGCGGCGCTCGAAGAAGGCGGCCACCGCTTCCTTTAGCTCGGGCGAATGCAGGCAGCGGGTGAAGGCCTGGGCTTCGGCGCCCAGCCGGGCGGGGACGCTGTCGCCCTCGGCCTTCAGCAATGCCTTGGTGCGGCGCAGCGCCTCGGCCGGTTTGTCGGCCAGCTTGCCGGCCAGTTCGGCCACCGCGGCGGCCAGTTTCTCGGCCGGCACGATCCGGTTCACCAACCCCAGTCCATGGGCGGCCACGGCATCGAAGGGCTCGCCCAGCATCAGCAGCTCGGCGGCGCGCTGATGGCCGACCAGACGGGGCAGCAGCAGCGATGCGGCCGCCTCGGGGACCAGCGCCAGATTGATGAAGGGAAATTGCAGCCGCGCCTCGGGCACGGCAACCACCAGGTCGCAATGCAGCAGCATGGTGGAACCGATGCCGATGGCGGTGCCGTTGACCGCCGCCACCACCGGCTTGGCCGCCCGCGACAGGGCGCGCAGGAAGCCGGCCACCGGCGTGGTCTCGATGTCGGTGATGCCCAGGAAGTCGTTGAGGTCGTTGCCGGCGGTGAAGGCGTCGCCGGTGCCGGCGAACACCAGCACGCGCACCGATGGATCGGCCTCGGCCCGGCTCACCGCCTCGGCCATGGCCGCGTACATGGCATGGGTCAGGGCGTTCTTCTTGTCCGGCCGGTTCATGCGGATGGTGCAGATGCCGGCCTCGGCGGTGACGACGACGTGCTGGTCCATGGCGATGCGTCCTTTGCAGAAAAAAGAGGGGGCGGGAGCGATGCCGCCGGGAGAACCCCGCCCCCTCCAGGTGCGGCCTCAGGGAGACGGGAGGGCCGCGGAGAGTTCCGGCAGCGCCTTGAACAGGTCCGCCACCAGGCCATAATCGGCGACCTGGAAGATGGGAGCCTCTTCATCCTTGTTGATGGCGACGATGACCTTGGAGTCCTTCATGCCGGCGAGGTGCTGGATGGCGCCGGAGATGCCGACGGCGATGTAGAGGTCGGGGGCGACGATCTTGCCGGTTTGGCCGACCTGCAGGTCGTTGGAGGCGAAGCCGGCGTCCACGGCGGCGCGGCTGGCGCCGATGGCCGCCGCCAGCTTGTCGGCGATGGGCTCCAGCAGGCGGAAATTGTCGCCCGACTGCATGCCGCGGCCGCCCGAGATGACGACGCGGGCGCTGGTCAGCTCGGGGCGTTCCGACAGCGCCAGTTCCTGGCCGACGAAGCGGGCGCCGGGAATGGCCGCCACCGGCGCCACCGGGACGATCTCGGCCGCGCCGCCGGCGGCGGGGGCGGCGTCGAAGGCGGTGGCGCGCACGGTGATCACCTTGAGCGCGTCGGCGGAGCGCACCGTGGCCAGGGCGTTGCCGGCATAGATGGGGCGCACGAAGGTGTCGGCGGCGACCACCGCGGTGATCTCGGAGATCTGCTGCACGTCCAGCATGGCGGCCACGCGCGGCGCCACGTTCTTGCCGGTGGTGGTGGCGGGGGCCAGCACGGCGGCGTATTCCCGCGCCAGCGCGGCCAGCAGCGGCGCCAGCGCCTCGGCCAGCGGGTGGGCGTAGGCCGCGTCGTCGGCCACCAGCACCTTGGCGAGGCCGGCCACCTGGGCGGCCGCCCGGGCGACCGCCTGCACGCCCTCGCCCGCCACCAGCAGGTGGACGGGGCCGCCCAGCCTGGCGGCGGCGGTGATGGTGTTCAGCGTGGCCGGCTTCAGCGCGCGGCCGTCGTGTTCGGCGAGAACGAGACTGGTCATATTTCCTCCGTGCATTCCTCGTCCCTCTCCTCGTCACCCCCGCGAAGGCGGGGTCCATGGAGCCGCCTGGTGCGGCGCCGGACATGGATTCCCGCCTTCGCGGGGATGACGGAAAGTGGGGGGTCAGATCACCTTCGCTTCGGTCTTCAGCTTGTCCACCAGGGCGGCCACGTCGGCCACCCTGATGCCGGCCTTGCGCTTCGGCGGCTCCTCCACCTTCAGCGTCGCCAGGCGCGGCCGGATGTCCACTCCCAGTGCGGCCACCGGCACGATTTCCAGCGGCTTCTTCTTGGCCTTCATGATGTTGGGCAGCGAGGCGTAGCGCGGCTCGTTCAGGCGCAAATCGGTGGTCACCACCGCCGGCAGGGCCAGCGACACCGTCTCCAGCCCGCCGTCGATCTCGCGGGTGACCTCGGCGCGGCCGTCGGCGATCGCCACCTTCGAAGCGAACGTCCCCTGGGGCCAGCCCAGCAGCGCCGCCAGCATCTGGCCGGTCTGGCTGGCATCGTCGTCGATGGCCTGCTTGCCCAGGATCACCAGGCCGGGCTGCTCGCGCTCGGCCAGCACCTTGAGGATCTTGGCCACCGCCAGCGGCTGCACCTCGTCGTCCGTCTGCACCAGAACGGCGCGGTCGGCGCCCATGGCCAGCGCCGTGCGCAGGATCTCCTGGCACCCCGCCGGGCCGATGGACACCGCCACCACCTCGGCGACGATTCCGGCCTCCTTCAGCCGCACCGCCTCCTCCACCGCGATCTCGTCGAACGGGTTGGCCGAGTACTTCACGTTCGCCGTATCCACCCCACTCCCGTCCGGCTTCACCCGGATCTTCACGTTGTAGTCGATCACACGCTTGACCGCGACCAGCGCCTTCATGATGCGTCCTCCTCATTGTCTTTTCCCCTCCCCTCGGGCGCAGCACGGGGGGAGGCTGGGAGGGGAGCATTCCCCCACCCCGGCCCTCCCCCGGCAAAGGGGAGGGAGATGGTCCTACTCCACGAACAAATCAGGCAGCAGGGTGCCGGCCGGATCCACCGCATAGGCGGACAGGTCGGAGACGCCCTCCTCGGCCAGCACCTGCTCGTCGATGAAGAAGTTGCCGGTGCACGCGCGCGACGGCCGGGTCAGGATGGCGTGGGCGGCGTCGGCGACCACGTCCGGGGTGCGGCAATGGCCGGGCTTGATGGCGCCGCCCAGCATGGCGAGCGCGGCGGTGTCGATCACCGTGCGCGGCCACAGGGCGTTGGCGGCGATGCCGGCCTCCCTGAACTCGCCCGCCCAGCCCAGCACGCACAGGCTCATACCCATCTTGCTGATGGTGTAGGCCACGTGGCCGGCAAACCACCTGGGGTCCAGCGAGGGCGGCGGCGACAGGGTCAGGATGTGCGGATTGGCCGCCAGCCTGAGGAACGGCAGGCAGGCCTGGGTCACCGCGAAGGTGCCGCGCACGTTGACCGACATCATCAGGTCGTAACGCTTCATGGGCGTGTCGGCGGTGCCGGTCAGATTGATGGCGCTGGCGTTGTTGACGACGATGTCGATGCCGCCGAAGGCTTCGGCCGCCTGAGCGACGGCGTCGGCCACCGAAGCCTCGTCGCGCACGTCCACCACCAGCGGCAAGGCCTTGCCGCCCGCCGCCTCGATCTCGGCCGCGGCGGAGTAGATGGTGCCGGGCAGCTTGGGATGGCTTTCCACCGTCTTGGCGGCGATGACCACATTGGCGCCGTCCCCGGCCGCCCGCAACGCGATGGCCTTGCCGATGCCCCGGCTGGCGCCGGTGATGAACAGGGTCTTTCCCTTCAGCGAGCGCATGTCTTCTCCTTTCCGGCCACGGTCAGGACCGGTTGATCGTCGAAGGCGCCGTCCAAAGTGCGCCATTGTTCCACCCAGGCCGGCACCGGCGGCACCGGTCCGGCAAAGCCCAACTCGCCCGCCACATCCAGCGGCGGCACGATGGCCCCGTTCTTCAGGAAGGCAGCCCGCACCAGGGTCAGGCAGGCGGGCACTCCGCCGGCCTCGATGCGGTGCTCGATGTAGATCCAGCGCTCGTCCCAGCACAGCATGCGGCTGTGCAGGGCGAAGGCCTGGAACGGCTTGAGCGGGCGGCGGTAGCGCACCACCACCCCGCCGATGACCGCCTGCCAGCGCTTACGGAACATGGGCCGCCACAGGCCGGCCCGCGCGATCAGGTCGAAACGGCCCAGGTCCATCAGCGCCAGATAACGGGCGTTGTTCATATGCACGTTGATGTCGAGGTCGTGGGGCATCACCCGGAACCGCAACACCGACGGGTCGGTCATGGCCAGGCGCGGCCGAAACAGCGACGCCACCAGCACGCAGAGCATGCGAAGCCAGAGATTCATGGTCAGGGCCCCCATCCCTTCCTCCCCGGCGATGCCGGGGGAGGAAGGGATCGTTAGAACGCGGCCTCGTCGAAGGCCATCATGGACTTGCCGCCGGCCATGACCTGCGAGAAGAGCCCGCTGGTCTGGGGCAGGACGCGCTCCATGAAGAAGCGGGCGGTGTTGACCTTGGCGGCGTAGAAACCGTCGGGATCGCCCTCGCCCAGCCTGGGCAGGCTGATTTCGGCCATACGGGCCCAGAGATAGGCCAGCGCGGTCAGGCCGAACAGGCGCAGGTAGTCGCTCGCCGCGGCGCCCGCCTCGTCCGGATTGGCCAGGCCGGCGCGCGCCACCTGGGCGGTGGCCTGCTGCAGGCGGACGAAGGCCTTGGCCAGAGGCTGGACGAACTCGCCCATGGTCTCGTCCTCCACCTTGGCGGCGATGTAGTCGCTCACGGGGTGGAAGAAGCGCCGCAGCGAGCGGCCGGCATTGGCCGGCAGCTTGCGGCCGACCAGATCGAGCGCCTGCACGCCGTTGGTGCCTTCGTAGATTTGGGCGATGCGGGCGTCGCGCACGTATTGCTCCATGCCGTGCTCGCGGATGTAGCCGTGCCCGCCGAACACCTGGACGCCCAGATTGGTGGCCTCGAAGCCCAGATCGGTCATCAACGCCTTGACGATGGGGGTGATGAGGGCGACGAAATCCTCGGCCTCCTCGCGCACCGCCGGGTCGGGATGGTGTTTCTGCAGGTCCAGGCTGCGCGCCGCCCAGGCGCCCAGGGCGCGGCACCCCTCGATGGTGGCCCGCTGGGTCAGCAGCATGCGGCGCACGTCGGGATGCACGATGATGGGATCGGCCGGCTTGTCGGGATGCTTGGTCCCGGTCAGCGAGCGGCCCTGCAGGCGTTCGCGGGCATAGGCCACGGCGCCCTGATAGGACGCCTCGGCCAGGCCCAGGCCTTGGATGCCCACCGACAGGCGCTCGGTGTTCATCATGGCGAACATGGCCTGCATACCCTTGTTGGGCATGCCGATCAGCCAACCGGTAGCGTCGTCGAAGTTCATGACGCAGGTGGCCGAGGCCTTGATGCCCATCTTGTGCTCGATGGAACCGCAGGCCACGCCGTTGCGCGCGCCCGGCGTGCCGTCATCCTTGGGCAGGTACTTGGGCACCAGGAACAGGCTGATGCCCTTGACGCCCTTGGGGGCGTCGGGCAGGCGTGCCAGCACCAGATGGACGATGTTCTCGGTCAGGTCATGCTCGCCGGCCGAGATGAACATCTTGGTGCCGGTCAGCCTGTAGGAACCGTCGGCCTGGGGCACCGCCTTGGTGCGCAGCAGGCCCAGGTCGGTGCCGCAATGGGGCTCGGTCAGGCACATGGTGCCCGACCAGGTGCCGTCCACCAGCTTGGGCAGATAGGCGTCCTTGAGCGCGTCGGTACCGTAGCCGTGCAGCGAGACGTAGGCGCCGTGGGACAGGCCGGGATACATGCCGAAGGACAGGTTGGCCGAGCAGATCATCTCCTCGACCAGGGTGTTGACCGCCTTGGGCAGGCCCTGGCCGCCATAGGCGGGATCGCAGGCGATGGAGGTCCAGCCGCCCTCGCGGAAGGTCCGGTAGGCTTCGATGAAACCCTTGGGCGTGCGCACCACGCCATTCTCGAAGGTGCAGCCCTCCTCGTCGCCCGAGCGGTTGAGGGGATGCAGCACCTCCTCGCAGACCTTGGCGGCCTCTTCCAGCACCGGGTCGATGAGGTCGCGGGTGAATTCCTCGTAGCCGGGAAGCGACGCGAGGTCGTCGCCGCCCATCAGCTCGAAGAGGACGAAGCGCATGTCGCGCAGGGGAGCCTTGTAGCTGGCCATGATGTTCTTCCTATCGTTCTCTTCGTCATGCCCGGGCTTGACCCGGGCATCCATGGATCGCCGGGTCAAGCCCGGCGATGACGAGGAAAGGGGAGCGCGGGATCAGTTGCGAAGCGGCTTGCCGGTCATCAGCATGTGCTCGACGCGGGCCAGGGTGCCGGGATGGCGCACCAGCCGCATGAAGCGTTCCCGCTCCAACTCGTACAGCCCGTCCTCGTCCACCGTCAGGATCACGTCGGTGTCGCCGCCGGTCAGCACTTCCGCCAGGGCGCCCGACACCACCTCGTCATGGGCGGTAGCCTTGCCCAGGCGGCGGAAGCCGGCCACCGCCATGTCCAGCGCCACCTTGCCCGACGGGCCCGGCAGGGCGAGCGGCGCCGGCGGTTCCGGCACCACGTAATCCTCGGCCAATTGCAGCGCCTTGGCCTTGGCGTCGGCCAGCAGGCGGTAGCGGTTCATGGTGATGCCGTCGCCGGGGCGCAGGAACAGCAGCTCCTTGGCCTCGGCCGCCGACTTGGCGACGGTGGCGGTGCTGATGCTCTCGAACGCCTTGCCCACCGCCGGCATGGGTCCCTTGGGCAGCCTGCCCAGGGTGGACCAGCGGGTCAGCATCTCCTTGCAGCCACCCCAGCCGGGCAGCAGGCCGACGCCCACCTCGACCAGGCCCATATAGGTCTCGGCATGGGCCTGCACGGCGTCGCAGTGCAGCAGGATCTCGCAGCCGCCGCCGAGCGCCATGCCCGAGGGCGCGCCCACCACCGGGAAGGGGGCGTATTTCAGCGCCTTGTAGGTGGCCTGGCCGGTGGCGACCAGATTGTCGATCTCGGTCCAGGCGGCGATGTTGGCGGCGAACAGGGCCAGGCCCAGGTTGGCGCCCACCGAGAAGTTGGAGCCCTCGTTGTAGATCACCAGCGCCTTGAAGTCCTTCTTCACCCGGCGGATGGACCTGGTCAGCAGGTCCATGATGTCGGGATCGAGGGAATTCATCTTGCTGGTGAACTCGAAGCAGGCGACACCGTCGCCGATGTCCCACAGGGCGGCCGAACCGTTCTTCAGCAGAGGCTGGCCGGACAGCTTGACGTCGGCCAGCATCAGCACGCCCTCGGGGCGCACCAGGTCACGATACCGGCCGTCCAGGCCGAGCACCTGGCGGCGGCCGTCCTCGACCCGGTAGAAAGTACGGCCCGAAGCGGTGTTCAGGATGGCCGGCACCGGCATGCCCGACGCCGCCAGCTTGGCCGCCAGCCAGTCCACGCCGATCTGGTCGATCAGCTCGAACGGGCCGAATTTCCAGTTGTAGCCCAGGCGCATGGCCTCATCGATGGCCTCCACCTCGTCGGCGGCATCGCCCACCAGGGCGCACGCGTAGGACAGGGTCTGGCCCAGCACGCGCCAGGCATAGGCGCCATGCTTGCTGTCGTGCTCCAGCAGCGCGGTCAGCTTGCGGCCCATGGCCTTGACCGCCTCCACCTCGGCCTTGCGGGTGGCGCGGTATTCGCCGGTGGCAAGGTCGATGCTCTCCTTGGCCTTGTTCTTCTCGCGGTTGACCCGGTAGAAGCCGCCCTTGCCCTTGCGCCCCGTATAGCCGTCGGCGATCATCTTCTCGACCAGCGGCAGCGGCCGGTTGAGCGTGTGGAAGGCGTCGTCCTTGGGCAGCGCCGCGGCCAGCGAGGCGTTGACGTGCGGCATCAGGTCGAGGCCGACCAGATCGAGCAGGCCGAACACGCCGGTCTTGGGGATGCCCATGGGCTTGCCGATGATGGCGTCCACGTCCTCGATATCCAGGCCGGCATCGAAGGCTTCCACCACCGCCGCCTGCAGCCAGGTGACGCCCAGGCGGTTGGCGATGAAGCCGGGGCGGTCCTTGCAGCGCACCACCGACTTGCCGAGCATGACGTCGGCGAAGCGCGACACGATCTCCAGCGCCTCGGGCCGGGTCCTGGCGCCGCCCACCACCTCCAGCAACCGCATGTAGCGCGGCGGGTTGAAGAAGTGGGTGATGATGAAGTCCTCGGCGAAGCGCTCGGGCAGCCCTTCCACCAGGGTCGCCAGCGGGATGGTCGAGGTGTTGGACGACACCACGCTGCCCGGCTTGCGCACCGCCTCGACCTTGGCATAGAGCGACTGCTTGACGTCCAGACGCTCCACCACCGCCTCGACGATCCAGTCACACTCGGCCAGCAGTTCCAGGTGATCCTCGGTGTTGCCGGTGGTCACCAGCCTGGCCGCCGCCTTGCTCATGAACGGCGCCGGATCGGCCTTGAGCATCCGGGCCACCGCGCCCTCGGCGATGGCGTTGCGGTTCCCGGCCCCGGCCGGAACGATGTCGAGCAGGACGACGGGCACTCCCGCATTGGCGACATGGGCGGCGATCCCCGCCCCCATGACGCCGGCGCCGATGACGGCGACCTTCTTGATGTCGGCCATGTCAGACGGCCTCCAGCACGGTGGCGATGCCCTGACCGCCGCCGATGCACTGGGTGGCAAGCGCGTAACGGCCGCCCTGGCGCTTCAGCAGACTGGCCGCCTTGCCGACGATGCGGGCGCCGGTGGCGCCGAGCGGATGGCCCAGCGCGATGGCGCCGCCGTCGATGTTCACCTTGGCCGGGTCCAGGCCCAGCTCGCGGATGCAGGCGATGGACTGGCTGGCGAAGGCCTCGTTCAGTTCCACCACGTCCAGCTGGCCGGCTTCGATGCCGGCGCGCGACAGCGCCTTGAGCGACGAGCCCACCGGGCCGATGCCCATGATCTCGGGATCGCAGCCGCACACCGCCACCGCCTTGATGGCGGCCAGGACGTCCAGGTTGTGGGCCTTGGCGTAATCCTCGGTGCACACCAGCACGGCCGCCGCGCCGTCGGTCAGCGGCGACGAGGTGCCGGCGGTGACCACGCCGGTGGCGTTGAACGCCGGCTTCAGGTCGGCCAGGGACTCAAGGGTGGTTTCCGGGCGGATGCAGCCATCGGCCGAGACCGTGCCCTTCCTGCCGGTGATGGCGACGATCTCGTCGGCGAACTTGCCGGATTCTTGCGCGGCAGCGGCGCGCTGATGCGAGCGGACGGCGAACTCCTCCTGCTCGCGGCGGCTGATCTCCCACTTGGCCGCCACGTTCTCGGCGGTATCGCCCATGCCCATGTAGGCGCCGGGCATCTCGGCGGCGAACTGGGGATGGGGCAGCGGGTTGAAGCCCATCATGGGCACCCGGGTCATGCTTTCCACGCCGGCGCAGACGAAGGCCTCGCCCGCCCCCATCTGGATGGCGCCGGCGGCGATGTGCACCGAACTCATGGACGAGCCGCAGAAGCGGTTGACCGTCATGGCGCCCAGCGAGCGCGGCAGACCGGCCATCAGGCTGACCAGGCGGGCGACGTTGAAGCCCTGCTCGCCCTCGGGGAAGGCGCAGCCCAGGATCAGGTCCTCGATGTCATCGGCCGGAATGCCGGTCTTGGCCACCAGCGCGCGCACCACCTGCGCGGCCAGCTCATCGGGACGGACGGAGGCCAGTTCGCCCTTCTTGGCGGGGGTGAACGGCGAGCGCACGTAGCCGGCGACAACCACCTTCTTCATCGACGATTCTCCGAATGATGTTTTTCATGGGAGGCCGTCGGGAAGAAGGCGCGAGCAGCGCCGGCGTGCTTCCCTAGGCCGAGTTCATGTCCGCGCCCTTGTGCTTCAGCGAGTCGAGGCTCATGCGCTCGATCTCGCGCAATTCGTCCAGGCTGGTCTGCACCGCCTGAAGCTGGTCCTCGAGCTGGGCGATGCGCCCGCGGACCTTGGTGACCAGTACGCGCAACTGCTCGACCTGGGTGGTGTCGACCACGTAGAGGTCGAGGAATTCCTTGATGTCCTTGAGCGAGAAGCCCAGCCGCTTGCCCCGCAGGATGAGGATCATCCGCGCCCGGTCGCGATGGGTGTAGACGCGGGTGTTGCCCGCCCGCTGCGGCAGGATCAGCCCCTGATCCTCGTAGAAGCGGATGGTCCGCGGCGTGACGTTCAAATCCTTCGCCAGCTCGGTGACCGAATAAATCTTTTCCATGACGGGGCTCATCCCATTGGTACGTCCGGTAACGCGCAGGGGCGCAAGTTTCCCCACACGTCACCTTGATACCATGGAAAATCGTCACGGGCATAGCCATCATCTCGAACCTTGCAGATCAGGAGGCGTGGCGAGTCTGGGACTCGGGTTGCGCTTCGTCCGCCCTGGCCTTTTCCTCGGCAACCAGCTCCTTCTTGGACAGCTTGCCGATCATGGTCTTGGGCAGCTCGTCGCGAATCTCGATGGCCTTGGGCATCTCGATGCGCGAAACCTGGGTCGCCAGGAAGGACTTGAGCTCTTCCGGCTCGACCTCGGCGCCGTCACGCAGGCGGACGAACGCCTTGGGGGCCTGGCCGCGATAGGGATCGGGGATGCCGATGACCACCGCCTCGGCCACCGCCGGGTGCTGGTACAGGGCTTCCTCGATGACGCGGGGATAGACGTTGAAGCCGCCGCACAGGATGACGTCCTTGATGCGGTCCACCAGGAAGAAATAGCCGTCCTCGTCGCGGTAGCCCACGTCGCCGGTGCGCAAGGCACCGTCGACGAAAGCGTTGGCGGTCTCTTCCGGACGCAGCCAGTAGCCGGCCATGACCTGGGGCCCGCGCACGCAGATCTCGCCGCGCTCGCCGGTCCCCAGGACCTGGGTGGGATCGGCGGTGGAGCGCACCTCCACCACCGTGTCGTCCAGCGGAACGCCGATGGAGCCGGCCTTGACCATGCCGCCGATGGGGTTGCAGGTCACCACCGGCGACGCCCTCGGACAGGCCGTAGCCCTCGACCAGCTGGCAGCCGGTCAGTTCCTCGAAACGGGCCTTCACCTCCAGCGGCAACGGAGCGCCCCCCGAGATGCAGTGGCGGATCGAGGACAGGTCAAAACCGCCGTGGGCGGCGGCGTTGTTGATGGCGGTGTAGATGGTGGGCACGCCGGGGAACAGGGTGGGCCGGCGCTTGCCGATCAGCTTCAGCACCTGCTCCAGGTCGAAGCGCGGCACCAGGATCAGCTCGGCGCCGATGCTGATGCCCAGGTTCATCACCACGGTCATGGCGAAGACGTGGAACAGCGGCAGCACGCCCAGCATGCGTTCGTGGCCGAGATGGATTTCCGGCACCCGGCGCCGCAGCTGCTCGGCATTGGCCGTCAGGTTGGCGTGGGTCAGCATGGCGCCCTTGGGTACGCCGGTAGTGCCGCCGGTGTATTGCAGCACCGCCACGTCGACCAGCGGATCGATGGCGACGGGGCGTGGCTTGCCCTGGTTGGCAATCAACCGCTCGAACGGAACGTGGCGCAGATCCTCGGGAATTTCCGCCATCTCGGAGCGTTTGAGCACCGAGAACAGCACGCTCTTCACCGCCGGCAGGATGTCGGCCATGGGGCAGACCACCACCCGCTCCAGACAGGTCTCCTCCAGCATGGCGGCGACCTTGGGATAGATCTGGCGCAGGTCCAGCGTCACCATGATGGTGGTGCCGGAATCGGTGATCTGGTGCTTCAGCTCCCGTTCGACGTAGAGCGGGTTGTAGTTGACGACGATGCCGCCCGCCTTCAGCACCGCGAAATAACAGATGACGAAGTAAGGCGTGTTGGGCAGGCACAGGCCCACCCGCACACCCTTGCGCACCCCCAGCTGCTGGAAGCCGCGCGCCGCGCGTTCCACCAGTTCACCCAGTTCGCCATAGGTGGTGCGCTTGCCCAGGAAGTCCATGGCGCAATGGCCATGGAACTGCTCGGCCGCCCGTTCCAGGATGGTGGCGACGGGCTGGGCCGGCAGGGCCGGCCTGGACGGAGTCATGGTATCGGTCACGATCACGTTCCTCCACCGGCCGGGGTCAGAACTTCACGACCATGCTGGCGCTGACGATGTTGACGTGGGCGTCGTACTCGCCGGTCAGCAGGCCGGCCGCCGACGCCGCCGAGCCTTCGTTGATCTTCGCCTTGTCAGCAAAGATGTAGGTGTAGCCGACATTGCCCTGGAGGTTCGGGCTGAACTCATACGTATAGCCGGCCGACAGCCAATAGCGGCTCGAATCGGGAATGCGCGCCGTACGATATTCATCCTCGACCGGCGTCATGTCATAGGCCACGCCGAAGTGGAACTTGCTCGTTTCGTCCATGGTGTAGGTGGCGCCCAGCGAGAAGAACCACGAATCGTTCCACTTCTCCTGGGTCACGGTGTCGGCGCGGCCATCGGCGTACTTGATGCGCAGGCTCGTCGAAGGTGGACCAGCGAGTCCACTGGATGTCCGACATCACCGCCCATTGCGGCGAAATCTCGTGATAGAGGCCCAACGACACCATGTCGGGCGTGGTCAGGTCGGCGGTGGCCGCGCTGTCACGCAGTTGTGCAACGCCCGCCAGCGCCGCCGGCTTCTGGAAGGTGGCGTCGCCCTCCAGCGTGTAGTCCATGGACGAACGCCAGTTCAGGCCCACGCGGGTGTGCGGCGTGAACTCATAGAGGATGCCGAGGTCGAAGCCGTAGCCGATGTCGTCGCCCTCGACCTTGGCCTGGCCGTCGCCCATGCCGGGCGCCAAGGCGTTCAGGTTCAGGGCCTGCGACAGCCGCGCCTTGATGTAGCCGACCTGCAGGCCGGCGCCCAGCGACAGCTGGTCGTTGACGCGGTAGGCCACCGAGGGGCTGACGTTGATGTTGGTCACGTCGCTGTGCAGGGCATGGTAGCGGCCGACCCAGTCGTCCTCGTACTCGGAGCGCATGCCGAAGGGCGCGGTCACCGCCAAACCGAACTTCAGGTCGGGACGGGCGTCCCACATACCATAGACGGCGCCCACGGCGGCGTCCTTGATGGCGTCGCCGCCCTGGCCGCCGCTGGTACGGGCAAGGCCGACGGTATTGGTGCCCTCGAACTTGGCCACCGGCGCGATCCAGGTGGCCGAACCGGCGACCTGGTTGCCCTCCAGCTTGGTCATGCCGGCCGGATTGTAGAAGATGGTGGACAGGTTATAGGCCTTGGCGGTGGAGCCGGCGAAGGCATTGCCCAGACCCTCCGAGCTCTGCTCGCGCAACTGGAAGCCCGAAGCCCGCGCCTCGCCCGCGGCCCCCAGGGCCACCATCAAACCAAGGACGCTGGTGAGCGCCTTGCTGCAGCTCTTCATCGACATTGTGTTTCCTCCCGTGGCGAACTTTTGCCGCCTTTATGGTGAAGCCTAGCCAACTCACAGTATGACGTCAATGTAATAACGTTAACGTAAACGTTAACTGACCATTCGATATACACCTGGACGGAAGGACTACCGGTCCAGGCGCACCATCTCGATGGGATAGCCGGCCCGCTGGAAGGTGGCGCGCAGCAGATAGCCGTCGGCGCCATACCACAGGTCGCGCTCCACATCGCCACTGATGCGGACGTGCTCGGCCTTGACCGCCTTGCCGCCCACATCCACGCTTTCCGCCCCCAGCGAAGCCACCTGCACGCGATAGGGCTTGGCGTCGATCACGCTGAACAGTTCCGCCTTGCCCAGGATCGCCCGCCCCCACAGGGTGAGCGGCAGGGAATCGCCGGCACGCTGCGTGGCTTGGCCGTTGACCGTCAGCGTCCAGCCCGCCTCGCCCGCGCTGGCCTCCGGCTGGGTCTTGCTGCCGTCGTCATCGGTCCGCGCGGCCATGCGCAGCAGCTTGCCGTCGCGCCACTCCTCGTGCCGGCTGTGGTCGTAATGAAATTCCAGGAACAGCACCTTGGCCCGGGTGCGGGTTTCCACCTGCACGGCGGTGGTGCCGCCCTGATCGATGATCCGCACCGTCTCGCGGCCGATGGGCTCGCCCTCCTTGCGGATGTCGTAGGCCAGGGCCACCGGCTCGGCGGCGGCGACCAGCGGCAGCACCAGGGTCAGAGTGGCGATTGACAAAGGCAGACGCATGATCGCCCTCCCCTCAGCCGATGGCGCCGACCAGTTTCATGGCCACGCCCATGGAGCCCGCCACCTTGATCTTGCCCAGGGTGTAGCCGAGCATGGGATCGAGCCGGCCATCCATCAGCTTGATCAGGTTGTCCGCAGTGATCTTCACCGTGCAGGCGGGATCGCTGTCGCCGTCATCTCCTTCCGTCAGGCTGGGCGACGTCCCGCGGGCATCCACCACCCAGACGCCGTCGCCCCCCAGGTCGAAACGCACGACCGCACCCAGCCGAGTCAGCTTGGGCAAACTCTCACGCAGGCGATCCTCCACATCACTCATGGCAATGGCCTTTCCGACACGTTTCCACGGTTATCAGATATACATTTACGTTTACGTCAACGTAAGCCAAAAATTATGCGCCGATAATCCCAGCGCTTTCAGTATATTTTCCTATATTGCAGATTCAATGAAGCAGGTCGCACCAGATTTCGCTGCATTGCAGCAAGATTTGCACGGCGCAACAATTATCATCCATCAACCACATCCGGCCGCCAATGAAGGATTTTATACCGCATGCTTTATACGTTATTGACCATACCAATACGTCATATGACATTGGAGAGAACGTTCTGAAGGCGGGATAGGGAAGTGCGACGGTAGGGTTTTATCCCACCCGTTCGGGCCGGTCGCGTTGACAGCCGGCGCCCAAGGTGAGAGGTTGGGCGCAACCGAGATGCTAAGGAGCTGGAAATGCCCGGATTGTTGCAGGGACTGGTGCTGTTCGCCGTGGGCTGCGTGGTGGTCTACGGCCTGATCGCTTCGCTGAAGGCCAAGGCGGGCGGCGAAAGCCATGGCGGGCACGGCGGCCACGGTCACCACTGAGGCGCACGATCCCCGGGCCCGACCGATCCGCGGGCCCGGCTCCGCTCCCCCCGCGATTTCCATGTCCATCCTCGACACCTTCGCCGCCAAGGGAACCACCTCTCTGGCCAATTTCGTCGGCGACGCCGAGACGGCGTTCTGGGTGCGCGCGCGGCGCAACCGCCTGCTGGCCGATTGGGCCTGCGACCTGACCGACGAGAACAACCAGGCCTATCTGCGCCTGCTGCTGGATGCCGATTTCGCCAAGGTGGAAAGCAGGGCCGAGGAAGGCTTCCTGATGCTGAAGATCCGCAACGACCTGATGGGCTTCGGCGTTTTCCTGTCGCCGGAAGAACTGAAGGACGTCTGCCGTCGCTTCGAGCGGCAGGCGTGGCTGGAACGACAGACATAACCCACGCGCAAGGGCCCGATCCCATGGATGACGCCACCGCCGAGCGACTTTACCGCCACCTTTACGCTTCGCTGGACCACGACAATGCCGGCGACCTGGAGACCTTCGGGCGCAACTTCCTGCAGAACGGCGCCATGTGGGACCGCCTAGCCGATCTGTTCCCCACCATCAAGGCCTCGGAACTGCGCGGCGTGATGATGCGGGCCTTCGAACAATGGCAGCGCGACCATGCCCAGTGCGACCACCCGTCGCACCATCACCACCTCCACTGATCGATCGGGCACGAATTTCGCATTCCCCGTCTCCGGGGGACGGTGCCGCCCGCCGCATTTTTTTCGCAGGCGATGGCTTCACCATGCGTATAAGCCGACAAGGACTTGGGCGCCGGCCGGCGTGCGACGGAGACAGTAACCCTGACCATGGACGACGAAAGCCTGCTCTTGGCCGTGGGCCGCGGAGACCACCGGGCTTTCGCAGCTTTGATGGAAAGGCACGGCGCCTTCGCGCTGGCCCTGGCAATGCGCATGACCGGCAATCCCCAGGACGCCGAGGAAGTGGCCCAGGAGGCCTTCCTGCGGGTATGGTCGATGGCCGGGCGCTGGCGCCCGGGCGGGGCCCGCTTCACCACCTGGCTGTACCGCGTGGTCGTGAATCTGTGCCTGGACCGCAAGCGCCGCGCGCCCATGCTGGCCCTGGACGACGTGGCCGAGCCGGCCGATCCTACCCCGTCGGGGTTGGACTCCTGCGCCGCCGGACAGGCCCACATGCTGGTGGCGGCGGCGCTGGCGGCGCTGCCCGGCCGTCAGCGGGCGGCGGTCTCGCTGTGCTATTTCGGCGAGGTCAGCTGCCAGGAGGCCGCCGACAGCCTGGAGATTTCGCTGTCGGCCCTGGAATCGTTGCTTGTTCGCGGCCGGCGGGCCTTGCGGACCTATTTCGCCCGCCGGGGCCTGAAGAAGACGGGAGACGTGCTATGACGCTGGACCAGTTCGCCGACCTGCTCGACCGGTTCGGCAGCCGGCGCGAGGATTGGCCGGCAGCCGAGGGAACCAAGGCCGACCGGCTGCTGGCCCTATCGCCCGAGGCCGAAGCCCTGCTGGCCACCGCCCGGCGCGTGGACGCGCTGATGCGGGCCGGCGACCCCGGCGGAACCATCGACTCGGACGCAGTGGCCCGGCTTTCCCATTCGGTCCTTGCCAAGCTTCCGCCCATGGGGACACGGCGCCGCCCGCGGTGGCAGGCAACGTTGGAGCGATTGGGCCTGGTGCTGGGCGCCGGCCGCGAATGGGGCCCCCGCTTCGCCGTTTCGGCGGCGGCGGCGGCCGTGCTGGGACTGGTTGCCGGCGGCATTCTGCCCGTCGGCGACAGCCAGGAAATGTCGGCGGCGGAGCTGCTGGCCATGTCGAACACCTATCTGCCGCTGGACGCGCGATGACCAACTCGAAACCGTGGCTGTGGCTTCTCGTCGCCTCGCTGGCGCTCAACGTCTTCCTGGGCGTCGCCGTGGGCACGCACTTCTTCCGCGGGCCGAAGGGTCCCCCCGGCCGGAAAACATGATCCTCGACATGGCCCAGGGCCTGCCGGAAGCGGATGCACGCATTCTGCGCCAGGCGCTCGAAGCCCATCGCCCGGAGTTGGACAATGACGAGGACCCGCGGCTCGGCAGCGAGCAGATGCGCCAGGTCCTGTCGGCCGATCCGTTCGACCTCGAGGCGTTCAGGCGCATGTCTAGCCAATTCCGTGCCAGACAGGAGCGCCGGGGCGAGGTCATCACCGCCATCATGGCGGACGCCCTGCCCCGCATGTCGCCCGAGGGCCGCCGGCACCTGGCCGACCATCCGCCGCGCCCGCCGCGCTGAAGCCGGGCGGAGGTCAGCAAGCTGCGGAAAAACTCCACCAGCCATCTGCCGTCTCATCACCTCCGCGAAAGCGGGGGTCCATCCCGGGCCAAGATCTGCCGTGTAACGGTAAAAGGCGTGCTGGCGGGTGCATGGATTCCCGCTTGCGCGGGAATGACGGGAGGAATTCGGGTTTCTCCGCAGCCAGCTCGGCAGATTTTGCCGGCCCGCCCGGCAATTCCTGCCCGCCACCCGGCAAGTATTTCCTAGCTAGATGTTTGATTTTTCTGTCTTTTTCTGCGCCAGCTTCGGCCCGATGGGGCGTATAAAGGAACAAGGAGCGTCCGACGCGCCGACACAGGAACCAGACGGAAGCCCAGCGCGATGATGACACACCCCTCGCTGAACAGCCGCCCGGCCCCCGCCATGCTGACCGAGGCCGACGACGACACCCTGCTGGAGCGCATGAAGGCCGACGACGCCGAGGCCTACCGCATCCTGGTGGAGCGTCACGTGGACCGCGCCTACGCGCTGGCCCTGCGCACCCTGCGCAATCCCGCCGACGCCGAGGACGTGGCCCAGGAGGCCCTGGTCAAGGCCTGGACCCACCGCCATTCCTGGCAGGCGGGCAAGGCCAAGTTCTCCACCTGGCTGTACCGGGTGGTGTTCAACCGCTGCATCGACCTGAAGCGGCTGCCGTCCAACGCCTGCCTGGACGACGTGGCCGAGCCCGAGGACGGCCAGCCCGACAGCGTGGACGCCATCCACCGCCGCCAGGTCTACGACCGGCTGGGCGACGCCATGGCCTCCATGCCCGACCAGCAGCGCGCGGCGCTGACGCTGGCCTATTTCGACGACATGGGCAACGCCGAGATCGCCCAGGTCCTGGGCACCACGGTGCAGGCGGTGGAAAGCCTGCTCAAGCGCGGCCGCCAGGGCCTGCGCGAGCGCCTGCGCCGCGCCGAGCGCGACATCCGCCACGTTTTCGCCGAGGGTTGAAAATCTCCGCTTCGCTGAGGGGGTTGAAAATCTCCGCTTCGCTGAGGGGGCTGAAGAATCACCGCCTGGATGACGACGCGGCTCCGTTCCAACCCTGAAGGCCGTCCGACGATGGCCCAATCCCGCAAGCGGGATGGAATGGATCAGAAGGAGACCCCGTCATGCCCGTCATCGCCACCAATACGGCCGCCAATTCGGCCCTTCGCTACCTGAACCTCAACTCCGAAGCCGAATCGAGCATCACCTCGAAGCTGGCCTCGGGCTCGCGCATCACCAAGGCCTCGGACGACGCCTCCGGCCTGGCCATCGGCACCCGCATCCAGTCCGACGTCACCGTGCTCAGCCAGGCGGCCACCAACGCCAGCCAGGCCACCGCCATCCTGCAGACCGCCGACGGCGGCCTGGCCCGCATCAGCGACATCCTGCAGCGCATGAAGTCCCTGGCCACCCAGTCCAATTCCGGCTCGGTGACCGACAGCGAGCGTGCCTACATCAACTCGGAATACACCGAGTTGAAGAACGAAATCGACGGCATCGCCCAGTCCACCCGCTATAACGGCGTGTCGCTGCTGGACGGCACCGGCGTCTATGCCTCGGGCGTCAACTTCATGGTCGGCACCTCCACCTCGGACACCATCCAGGTGAAGGTCGCCGACGTGGATTCCACCGCCCTGGGCATCAATACCAGCGCCGTCGGCAGCCAGACCAACGCGGCCACCGCCATCGGCCTGCTGGACACCGCCATCAGCACGCTGTCCAGCGCCCGCGCCTCGGTGGGCGCCAGCATGTCGCGCTTCGACTTCCGCTCGCAGACCATCGCCACCTCGCAGGAAAACCTGAGCGCGGCGCAGTCGGCGGTCATGGATGCCGACGTGGCGTCGGAAAAGTCCAAGCTGGCATCGGCCGACGTGAAGGCCCAGGCGGCCATCGCCGCCCTGACCCAGGCCAACCAGATGCCGCAGAACCTTCTCAGCCTGTTGAAAAGCTAAGGCAACTCCGCCGGAGCGTTCCGAGGCGCCGGGCGGAACGGCCTGACCACCGTTCCGCCCATCTTTTCCGAGGAGGCGTGGCATGACCACCGTCAGCAGTTCGACGTCATCCACCTCGACCACGTCGACCAGCAGCACCGACTACCTGAGCTTCGACACCGAAGCGCTGGTGGAGGCCAAGCTGGCCTCCCGCTACGCCCGCATCGACAGCCTGGAGGCCGAGGCCAGCGCCAACGAGACCAAGATCGCCGCCTACCAGGACATGCAGGATCTATTGCAGACCCTGACCACCAGCCTGGACGCCCTGCGCGCCAATCCCAGCAGCGCCGGCAAGACCACCGACGTCTTCCGCGACCGCGCCGCCTACCTGACCTCGTCGACCTCGGCCTCGGCGGACACGTACATGTCGGCCACGGTGGAGGAAGGCACCGACATCGGCACCCACACCGTCGAGATCACCCAGATCGCCAAGGCCAACATCGTCGCCAGCGCGGCCCAGGATTCGAAATACGACGATTTGGACGTGGAGGGCGTCATCACCCTGGGCACCAAGCGCGGCACCACCGCCGGCGGCACCGCCCAGATCACCATCACCAGGACCATGTCCCTGGCCGATATGGCCGACGCCATCAACGCCGAGACCACCACCACCGGCGTGAAGGCCTCGGTGATGCAAGTATCCGACGGCTCGTACCTGCTGGTGCTGACCACCAGCGAGACCGGCCAGACCATCATCATGAGCGACACCAGCGGCACGGCGCTGAGTTCGACGCTGGGCATGGGCACCGCGGCGGCCGACGGCACCATCACCGTGGACGCCGACAACGTCCTGCAGGCGGCCCAGGACGCCGTCTTCAAGGTGGACGGCGTCCAGATCACGCGGGCCACCAACGACGTGGACGACGTGCTGGACGGCGTCACCCTGCACCTTTATGCGGCCCCCACCACCGCCACCACCCTGACGCTGGAGATCGACAACGATCTGACCGGGGTGAAGAAGGCCATCAACAGCTTCGTCGAGGCCTACAACGCCTTCCGCGACTTCGTGCTGACCAACCAGTCCACCGCCAGCGACGGCACGGCCAGCGACGGCGCCACCCTGTTCGGCGACGCCACCCTGCGCGACACCGCCCAGCAGGTCCAGGGCATCCTGAGCTCCGGGGTGGACGAAGCCAGCCTGGCCCTGCTCGGCATCACCTTCGACGAGAACAACAAGCTGACGGTGGACGACAGCGCCCTGTCCAACGCGCTGCTGAACGACTTCGACGCCATCCGGACGCTGTTCAGCTATTCCATGACCGCCTCGTCGGGGGACCTGGGCCTGGTGCGCCACCCCGACAGCAGCCTGGACTTCACCCTGGACCTGACGGTGAGCGGCGACACCCTGACCGCCGCCGTCGGCGGGAATACCGCGCTGTTCGACGTCAGCGGCTCGGCCGGCAGCGGCTGGACGCTGACCGGCAAGGCCGGCACCGAGTACGAGGGCCTGACCCTGGTCTATACCGGCAGGACCTCGAAAGCCATCACGGTGGAGTTGAGCCAGGGCATCGCCGACCAGCTTTACAACCGCGTCGACAAGGTCGCCAACGAGAGCGGCGGCACCCTTTACGACCTCATCGGTTCGCTGAAAAGCGCCAACAGCGATCTCGACGACCGCATCTCGGCGCTGGAAAGCTCCACCAGTTCCTACAAGTCGTCGCTGACCACCATGTACGCCAACATCGCGTCACGGCTGGCCACCGCCCAGACGACCCTCGACCTGCTCAAGGCATTGCTTAACGCCGACAGCAACTAGGAGGCCACGATGACCCCGCGCCATGCCATTTCCGCCTATCAGAACGCCATCCAGACCACGCCGCCGCTGCAGGCGGTGGTGCTGCTGTACGACGGTATCCTGATGCGCCTGCACAACGCCGCCACCGCCGCCGCCCGCGGCGATTACGGCGAGCAGTTCAATCAGGTGCTGCGCGCCACCGACCTTTTGCGCGGCCTGCTGGCGGCACTGGATTCCGGCCAAGGCGGCAGCCTGGCCGAACGCCTGCGCGACACCTACGAAGCCAACATGCGGGCGATGATGACCACGGTGGGCCGCCCCAATGCCGAGGACTGCCTGCACCGCATCGCCGACGGCCTGCGCGAATTGCGCAACGCCTGGAGCGACATCGCCGGCATGCCGCCCACGGCAGCCCCTTCCCCCGTCGCCTGAGGTTGTAAAGACCCAACCGATTGGGCTAAAGTCATGCGCCCGGCAAAGACCGGGCGTCTTCTGCCGACGAAGAAATCGAGGCGCCATGACTTCTTCCACCCTCTCCGTCGAGGGATTCCGGGACCTGCTCGACCGCTTGGGCGGTGACCTGTCCTGCTGGCCGGCGCCCGAACGCCAGGCCGCCACCGCCCTCATCGAGCAATCGCCCGAGGCCCAGCAGATGTTGGCCGAGGCACGCCGCCTCGATGCCGGTCTGAGCCGCCCGCCCAGCGCCCCCAAGGGCTTGGCCGACCGTATCGTCAAGACGGCCCTCGGAAAGGATGACGGGCAGGACTGAAAAGCCGCCCGGAAACCGTCCATCCTCCGTATCAACAATGACCGCGACACGCCCCGGGCGTAGCCGCGCCATTCTGCTTGCCGCCGAGCTAAGCATCTGAACGGAAAGGAAATTCACCGACCGGATCGCATGACCGCTCCGTAGAAGCCTGTGAAGGGACGCGGCAAAGACGCCGATGACGTCCCAAGGCAGAAGCGGAGTGCGTCGCCATGGTTGACTCGGTCGGTTCCTCCAGTTCGTCGTTGCTGAACGGCGCGACCAGCGCGAGCAGCAGCAGCCTCTCGGCCAGCTACGACATGTTCCTGCAACTGCTCGTCACCCAGTTGCAGACGCAGAACCCGCTGGACCCCGCCGACGCCACCGAATTCACCCAGCAGTTGGCCACCTATGCCGGGCTGGAGCAGCAGATCGCCACCAACGACAAGCTGGATTCGGTCCTCGGCAATTTCGACTCGCTGTCCTTCTCCACCGGCGTCGGCTACCTGGGCCGCAACGTCGAGGCCGACACCGACACCCTGACCATGGGCGACGACGGCACCGTGGACGCCACCTGGAAGTACTCGCTCGGCGCCACCGCCGACAAGGTGAAGCTCGAGGTCCTCGACTCCGACGGCAATGTGGTGTGGAGCGGCACCGGCGAGACCGCGTCGGGCGACCACAGCTTCACCTGGGACGGCAAGGACAGCAAGGGCAACGCCGTCGCCGCCGGCGACTACACGCTCAAGGTCACCGCCACCGACGCGGACAACGCCGACATCGACGCCACCATCCACATCCGCGGCGCCGTCACGGCGGTGGATTCCTCCGACGGCAGCACGGTGCTGGAACTGGGCGACACCCGGATCGGCCTGGGCTCCATCGTCCGCCTCGCCGCCTGACCGGGAGATCGAAAATGAGCCTCTCCAGCGCCATGAACAACGCCGTCTCGGCCCTGAAAGCGCAAAGCCAAGCCCTGTCGGTGATCTCCAACAACCTCGCCAATTCGGGCACCACCGGCTACAAGGGGGTGACCACCAGCTTCTCGTCGCTGGTGACGCAGATGTACAACGGCACCACCTATACCGGCGCCGGCGTCACCTCGTCGGCACGCCAGAACGTGGGTGCCCAGGGCAACATCCAGGGCACCGACAATACCACCGACATCGCCATCGACGGCAACGGCATGTTCGTCGTGCGCTACGGCAGCGACAACGAGTCCGTCTACTACACCCGCAACGGCGAGTTCGACCAGGACGAGAATGGCTACCTGGTCAACGGCAACTACTACCTGATGGGCTGGCCCACCAATTCGGACGGCACGGTCAGCGGCAATCAGAGCACGGCCGCGCTCCAACGCATCAACGTCACCAACAACGTCTCGTCGGTGGCGGCCACCACCAAGGCCACCATCGACGCCGATTTGGGCCCCAACACCACCGCAGGCGACGACTACACCACGTCCATGGAGATCTACGACGCGCAGGGCAACCTGCACACCGTCACCATGACCTGGGAAAAGACCGCCACCAACCAGTGGAACCTGAGCTTTTCCTGCCCCGACGGCACCACCACCACCGGCACCACGGCGCTGACCTTCGACGGCACCGGCAAGCTGACCTCGCCCTCGCCGGCCTCGGTGGCGCTGAACTTCACCTGGAGCAACGGTGCCTCCGCCAGCGCCATCGACGTGGACCTGTCCAGCCTGACCCAGACCTACGGCAGCGCGGGCGTCAGCCAGTCCTCGGTGGACACCGACGGTCACACGTCGGGCAAACTGCTGGGCGTCGCCATCGCCGCCGACGGCACCGTGACCGCCAGCTATGACAACGGCCAGGCCATTCCGATCTACAAGATCGCCATCGCCACCTTCCCCAATTATGACGGCCTGTCGCAGTTGAGCCACGGCGTCTACGAAACCTCGTCGACCTCGGGCGACCCCAGCCTGCACATCGCCGGCGAAGGCGGTTCGGGAACGCTGGACGGCAGCAGCCTGGAAAGCTCCACCGTCGATACCGCCGACGAGTTCACCCGCATGATCGTGGCGCAGCAGGCCTATTCGGCCGCGTCACAGGTCATCACCACCGCCAAGGACATGTACGACGCCCTGATCAGCGCCGTGCGCTGATGACCATCGGAGACCCCGCCATGAGCCGCAATTCCCCTCCCCAAACCGTCGTCGCCCTGGCGGAAGCGCGCGCCACCCGCACCCTGGCCGCCACCCAGGCGTTGCTGCTGCCCGAGGCGGACGAACCGCTGGCGGCGGAGGAGCTGTCGCGCCGGGTCGCCGCCCAACTGGCCGCCCTGCCCGCCGAGGAACGCCCGCTGCTGCGCCGCAAGGTGCTGGTGGCGGTGCACGACCTGGAGGGGCTGGTGGATGCCCTGCAAGCCCAGTTGGACGGCTTGGCCGACGAATTGCGCAAGGTGTCCACCCACAGCAGCGCCGCCACCGCCTACGGCCGCATGGCGCGCCGTCCCTCCGACCACCGCTCGTAAAGGAGTGACCCCCATGCTCCCGTCCGCCCCCCTGATCCACATGGTCGACACCCAGCACGCCGACCTGACCGAAATGCTGATGTCGGTGGTCACTGACCTGACCGAGGTCATCGAGGAAGAGAACGCCCTGATGGCCGAGGGCATGCCGGCGGCGGTCACCGCCACCATCGACCGCAAGCTGGAACTGTCCGACGCCTACGAGGACCTGTACGCCGAGCTGGTGGAGAACCGGCGCGACTGCCTGACCGCCGATCCCGCCTTCGCCAACCGCCTGATGGAGGCGGTGCTGCACCTGCGCGAGGTCACCACCGAGAACATGGCCCGCCTGGAGGCGGCCATGCAGGCGTCGCGCCGCCGCGTCGAGGCGGTGATGGCCGCCATGCGCTCGACCATCGCCGAGGATGGCCCTTACAGCGCCAAGGGCGAGGTGCCCATCGGCGCCCGCCTGGCCGCCTTCGGCAAGGACTTCCACGCCTAGGACCTTCGCCGGGAGACCGCCATGTCGCTGTCCGCCGCACTCCAGGCTCCGCCACCTCGTCGCTGCGCGCCCTCCAGACGCGCATGGCGGTGGCCACCAACAACATCGCCAACGCGGACAACGTCAACTACACGGCCAAGTCCGCCAACCAGGCCACTCGCATCAACGGCGGCGTCGGCACCGGCGTCGACGTCATCGGCATCGGCAGCAACGTGGACGCCAATCTGGTGCGCAGCATCGTCGGCGCCACCTCCACCAATGCGGCGGCGCAGACCTTCCTGGACTACATTCAGGCCCTCAGCAATTCCCTGGGCAGCCTGTCCAGCGACGGGGCGGGCGACACCCTGGCCACCCACCTGTCCAGCCTGGAAAGCACCCTGGACGAACTGGCCACCACGCCCGAGAGCGCGACGCTGAAAGGCCAGGCGGTCACCGATCTGGAGGATGCCGCCGCCACCCTGCGCGCCAGTTCGGACGAGGTGCAGACGCTACGCGGCAACGCCGACGACGCCATCGCCGACGCGGTGGACACCGTCAACGACGCCTTGCACCAGATCGACGCGCTCAACGAGAGCATCGCCCGCGCCCAGGCGGCGGGCAAATCCACCGCCGATCTGGAGGACCAGCGCAACGCCGCCCTGCAAACCGTCGCCGAGCAGTTGGACATCAGCTATTTTACCGATTCCACTGGCGCCATGAAGGTCTACACCGCCTCGGGCCAGGTACTGGTCGGCGCCGAGGTGCACGAGTTGAGTTTCACCGCCGCCGGCACCGTCAACGCGGGAAGCACCTATCCGGGCACCCTGTCGGGCATCACGGTGAATGGCCAGGATATCACCAAGTCCATCGGCTCGGGCAACATCGCCGCCCTGGCAACCCTGCGCGACACCACCCTGCCCGAGGTGCAGGGCGAACTGGACGATCTGGCCGCCTCGTTGCGCGACACCATCAACGCCATCGCCAACCAGGGCAGCGCCGCGCCACCACCCAATACCCTGACCGGCTCCGAGAGCTTCGCCGCCACCGACTCGCTGTCGGCCAGCGGCACCCTGCGGGTGGCGGTCACCGATGCCGACGGCAAGGTGGTGTCCACCCAGGATATCCCGCTGGCCGGCTACGCCACCGTGGGCGACCTGGTCGCCGATCTGGACGCCATCCCCGGCCTGTCGGCCAGCCTGGATGCCGACGGCCATCTGGTGCTGGCCGCCGACAGCGCCGCCAACGGCGTGGCGGTGGCCGGCGGCACCATCGGCGGCGAGAATTTCTCGGGCACTTTCGGCCTGAACGACGTGCTGGTGGGCAGCGGCGCCTCGGACCTGACGGTGAAGGCGGACCTGGCCGCCAACAGCACCCGCTTCCCCGTCGGCGCCATGAGCACGTCGGGCACCCTGGCGGCGGGCGACGTGGCGGTCAGCACGGGGTCCGGGACGCTGGCCCAGTCCATGGCCGACGCCATGCGCAAGGCCGATCTGGCCGATGCCGCCGGCGACCTCGTCGGCAAGGTGGGCTCGGCCCTGTCCAGCGCCAAGACCTATGCCGGCTCGGCCGAGACCGGCCTGACCACCCTGATCGACAGCTTTTCCTCCAAGTACGGCGTCAATGTGGACGAGGAAACGGCGCTGATTTCCCAGCTGGAGAACTCCTATTCCGCCTCGGCCCAGGTGATCAGCGCGGTGAAGGCCATGTTCGAGGACCTCTTGCAGGCGGTGAGGTAAGCCATGGTTGAACGCGTCTCCACCTTCGGCCTGGGCCAGTCCATGCTGAACTCTACCCTGGCGGTGCAGTCCAAATACGCCACCGCCGCCACCCAGAAATCCTCGGGCCTGGTGGCCGGGACCTATGGCGAGCCTGGGCGGCAAGTCGACCACGCTGATCTCGCTGGAATCCTCGGCGCAACAGCTCGCCACCTGGCAGACCAACACCCAGACCGCCAACGACCGGGTGCAGGCCATGTATTCGGCGATGGGCGACATGATCGACCAGCTGACCAGCCTGCGCAGCACCCTGTCCGCCGCCAAGTCGGGCGCCGCCGACGCCGCCACCCTGAACGACACCGGCGCCGGCCTGCTGGAGGATCTGGCCGACCTGATGAACCTGCGTCAGGACGGCCGCTACCTGTTCGCCGGCAGCAACACCGGGACCGCGCCGGTGGACACCAGCCTGCTGTCCACGCCCTCCATCCCCTCCTCGGCCGATGCCGCCTACTACACCGGCAATGACGAATTGGCGTCGGTGCGCATTTCGGGCCAGCAGACCCTGACCTACGGCGTCACCGCCGGCGGCTCCGCCTTCGAGAAGGCGCTACGCGCCTCCAACATCGTGGCCACCATGACCACCACGCCGCTGGACGAGGACGCCCTGGACGAGGCCTATGACCTCGCCACCGAAGCGCTGGACGGGCTGATCGCCGCCCAGAGCGGCCTGTCCAACAACGCCAGCCGGCTGGAAACCGCCTCGACCCGTCAGACCGCCGCACTCGACCTGCTGGACACCATGGCCGGCAACATCAAGGCGGTGGACGTGGCGGCGGTGACCATCAAGCTGTCGCAATACGAGACCCAGCTGACCGCGTCCTACTCGGCGCTGGGCAATCTCAGCAGCCTCAGCTTGGCCAAATACCTGTAGGTTCTGTCCCCGCCTGATTTCCGCCGCCCGCCCGTTCAACGGCAAAGGCCGAACAGGAGCGGGCTGACATGCACATCCAAAGTCTCGACGAGGCACGCGCCACCGCCCGCACCGGCCCGGTGGCCGCCTTTTCCTTCGACGTCTTCGACACTGTCCTGCTGCGCCGCTGCACCAGCCCGGACGGCGTGTTCGAGCGCGCCTTCGCGCTGGCCCCCATTCCCACCCAGCAGCGCGGCATGGTGGAGGCCTTCGTGCAGCACCGACAACTGGCCGAGGCCAAGGCGCGCAAGGCCGGTCTGGCGGAACACCGCTCGCCCGAGGTCACCATCGGGGAAATCTACCAGCGCTTCCCCACCCACGTCTTCGGCCTGGGCCGCGACGACCGGCCGCGGCTGGCCGAGGCCGAATACCGGGCCGAGCAGGATCTGTGCTTCGCCAATCCCGACATGCTCGAACTGCTGCGCGAGCTGCGCGCCTCTGGAATCCGCGTGGGTTTCCTGTCCGACACCTATTGGGACGGACGGCGACTGGGCGAGCTGCTGCGCTCGCGGGCGCCGGAACTGGAATGGGACTTCCTCTACGCCTCCTGCGACCACCGCAGCGGCAAGGCGGAGAAGCTGTTCAGCCGTTATCTGGCCGACCTGGGCATCGCTGCCGAAGCCGCGGCCCATCTGGGCGACAACGATGCCGCCGACGTGCTGCCCGCCCGCAAGCTGGGCATCCATGCCATCCGCTATCCCCAGGCCGGCCCCGCCTTGGCGGCCTTGTTCCAGCGCGAAGCCAAGGTATTCGACCTGATGTGCGCGACCAACGGGGCCTCGTGCCGGCTGGACGGCGGCGCCCGCACCGCGCGCCGCGCCATCGCCGCCCGCGCGCCATCGGATTCTGCCGCCTTCACCTTCGGCGTGCAGGTGCTCGGCCCCGTCCTGGCCGCCTTCGACGGCTTCGTCGCCGAGCGCGTGGCGCGGCTGGAGCATGCGGGCGCCAAGGTGGGCGTGGCCTTCCTGGCCCGCGACGGGCTGGCGCCGCTGGAGGTCTGGCGTGCTCTGCGCCGGCGCCCGGCCGCCTATGTGGAGATCAACCGCCGCATCGCCCTAATTGCCGGCTCGGTGTCGCTGGAGCCGGTGGTGGAGTTCTTCCGCCGGGTTCCCCGGGTCAACCGCGCCGTCGCCACCGGCTTCCTGAAGACGGAAACGCCGCGCATGCGCCGCTACTTCCGCCAGCTCAAGGACGGCGGCATCGAGGGCGCCCGCTTCGCCGAGGCGCTGCCCGGGCTGCTTGCCGAAGCCGACCTGGAACCGCTGGCCGCCCGCCTGCGCCGGGGCCTGCTGGCCCATCTGCGCGGCGCCGTCCCGGGCTTCGACGACTGCACCGACATCGTCCTGGTGGATCTGGGCTATTCCGGCACGGTGCAGAAGGCGCTGCGCACGGTGCTGGCGGTGGAAGGGCTGCCGCAGCGCCTGCACGGCCTCTACTTGCTGACGGCGGACAGATCCTTTTCCGACCTCGCCGAGGGCGACAGCGCCGAGGGCTTCCTGTCCGACGCGGCGATGGTTCCTCATGCCAAGCGGGCCGTACTGTCCAACGTGGCCATCCTGGAACAGGTGTGCAGCGCCCCCCAGGGATCGGTGCGCGACTATGGGGACGACGGTTCGATCAGCCGCGAGGATGATCCCCGCTCCCCCCATCAGCAGGACCTGTGCGCCGCCATCCGTGCCGGCGCCGTCCATTATGCCCAGCGCCTGGCGGCCCTGCCGCAGTCCGGTTTCCCTGCCCTGCCCCGAGGCGAGGAGGCCGCCCCCTGGGCCGGCGCCATCCTGGCCCGCGCCCTGCTGCTGCCCACCGACGACGAGTTGGTCCTGCTGGGCGGGCTGAAGCACGACATCAACCTGGGCTCACAGGCCCTGGCGCCCATGGCCGATGCCGGCGCCGCCCATGCCATCGCCGGCGCCAAGCCGCTTCCCCGCCGCCTGCGCCCCGCACGAGCCGCCCATGTGGATGGCGGCCAGCATGGCGGCGCTGTCGCCGCTGCACGGCTACCTCTACGCGCTGATGGGGGCCGGGCATCTGCCCGCCGACGTGGTCGGCGACCTGCCCTGCGGCGCGGCCGAGGTGGTGCTGGTGGACGATCGGGACGGCCACGCCCTGACCGTCACCTGCCTGCGCAACGGCTTCGGCGACGTCCGCCTGCGGGTTCCCGTGCTGCGCACCGGCGCCGTCCGTGCCCTGGCCGTCCCCATCTCGGCCTTGCCGGAGCGGGGCGTTGTCCGCTCCGCCACCCTGCAGCAGGGCGACACCACCGCCGAGGCCATGCGGGCCACCCTGGTGGAAAGCATCCCCGCACACGCCGTCCAGGCCATCGGCCTGGGCATGGACCGCGGCGTCTACGAGAGCGGCGATGGCGACGGACACCTGCTGGTCCCGCTGCCGCTCCTGGAGCGGGCGGTGGGCGTGGTGACCCTGACGGTGGCCCCCTTGGACGGGGGCCGCGTGCTGACCCAGACGGAAGGCGAAATGTGAGATGGCTGACCTGCTGCTGCATTCCATGGCCGAATTCGCCCCCGTCATCCTGCCGCTGATGGATGCCCTGCATGTGCGGGACACGCTGGAGATCGGCGTGGAATACGGCCCGCTGACCCGGCTGCTGGTGGACAGGGCGCGGGCGGCGGGCGGGGTCCACGTGGGCATCGACCCCGCACCCAAACCCGAGGCTCTGGAGCATTTCGACAATCTTCACGGCGTCCTGTGCGAAGGCCGCAGCCTGGAGGTGCTGGCCTCCCTGCCGGCCATGGACGCCTATCTGGTGGACGGCGACCACAACCACTTCACCGTGCTGAACGAACTGCGCCTGATCGCGGCCGCCGCCCGCATCACCGGCCGCCCCTTCCCGCTGGTGCTCCTGCACGACATCGGTTGGCCGTGCGGCCGGCGCGACCACTACTATTCCCCCGACGCCATCCCCCCCGAGCACCGCCATCCCCACACCTGGGACCTGGGCATGCGGCCGGGCGATCCGGGGGTCTGGCAAGGCGGCATGCGCGGCGAAGGCGCCTATGCGGTGGCCCTGCACGAAGGCGGACGCGGCAACGGCGTGCTGACGGCGATCGAGGACTTCCTCAAGGAAGCCGGCGACCTAGCCTTCTTCCGCATTCCTGCGGCCCTCGGCCTGGGCGTGCTGGTGGACCCGCTGCACGCCTCCCAGGCCGGCAGCATCCTCGCCCCCTATCACGACAATCCCCTGCTGGAGCGGCTGGAACGCAACCGGCTGGAACTGTACGTGCGGGTGATCGACTGGCAGGACCAGGCGGGCGCGCAGGCAGCGCCGGCCCGCTGAACATCAGATCGGACGCCCCCCAAGCATGCTTTTCGTGCGCGGGCGGGGCGCGAAACCGGTCTGCCTCTAGCCCCCTTCGATTCTGCTAGAGTACGCGGGTCACGCCCATTCGGGGGATCCGGCGGCGCAAAATGTTCACACGCAGAAACCTTCTGGCGGTTCTGGCCGGCTTGGCGGCCGCACCCTGCTGGGCCGCGGGCCGGCGCCAGGCCAGCCATCCCGGCCTGGATGCGGTGATCGACATCAGCCATTCCACCCGGGTCAAGGATTTCCGTCTGGCGCGCCACTACAGCCGCGTCCTCGCGGTGATCCACAAGGCCAGTGAAGGGGGCGACTGGGTGGATCCCCTGTATGCCCGGCGCCGGACCGAGGCGGAAGGCGCCGGCCTGCTGTGGGGGGCCTACCACTTCGGCACGCGGGAATATTCCGGCGCGGCCCAGGCCGCCCTGTTCCTGCGTACCGCCAAGCCCGGCCCGGCCACCCTGCTGGCGCTGGACCTGGAATACAACGAGCAGAACCCGGCCAACACCATGGGCATCAGGCAAGCCGAGGATTTCGTCCGCGCGGTGGCGGCGGCCACGGGCCGGCGCCCGCTCATCTACACCACCGCCGCCTGGGCCGACAACGAGCCGGTCGGCGCGCGCCAGCAGCGGCTGGGCGGCCGCGTCACCGAGGATTCCATCCTGGCCCAATGCCCGCTGTGGATCGCCGATTACCGCGTCCGGCCCGAGTTGCCCAGCGCCTGGCGCGGCAAGGGATGGCACTTCTGGCAATATGCCGGCGACACCCGCGACGGCGGCCTGCGCGGCGCCATGGCCCGCAAGGTAGCCGGCATCGAGAGCTGCGACCGCAACTACTTCCGCGGCGACGAAACCACCCTGCGCAAGTTTTGGACCGCCCGCGAAATGCCGCACAAGACGCGGAAGGCCTAGGGTCAGCCGAATTTTCCCCGGGATGGCGACGGCGCCCCGCCTCGCCTCACTCCCCTTGTTGAACGGCGCGGACCAAGGTGGGGATATCGACCACCATGTTCCAATCGCGGGGATGGCTGCGGCTGACCTGCTGCGGGCTGGGCCGGGGGGCGCAGGGCAAGAAAATGTATGCCTGCCCACCGGCTTGGGCCAGCGCAGGGAAGAAGGCCGGGCGGTAGTCCCCCGGCACCAACTCCACCACACGGGTGCCGGCGGCGGCAAAGACCAGATTGGCGAAGGCGGCGCCGTGGGGACCCGCGACCACGTCGGCGGCGGCGAACAGCCGCGCTTGAGCGGCGATTGAAAGGCCATCCAGTGTCACCGGCTCAAAACCGAGGGGCCGCAGGGCATCGAGGGCGGCCTCCTCATTGACCACGTGCCGCGCCGTGGCACTCGGCCGGCATAGCCAGAGACGGCGCCGCCGGCCCATATCGACAGGCACGAAGGTGGAGCGCAGCCATTCCAGGGTATGCGGGTGCGGGACACGGTCGATCGTGCCCAAATCGGGGATGTGCAGGCGGCGAAACTCGGTTACCTAGTGGCGACCCAATGTCACTAATTGATCGGGGCCGATGCCGAACCCGGCCAAGCTGTCGCTCTCGAAAGACGTCATGTCGGCACCGACGACCAGCCGGGCACGCGGATCGGCGGCCAGCGCGAGCGGCACGCGCGGCAGGTAGTCCAAAAGCCAGTGATAGTAGTTTGTGGCGCTGCCGATCAGATAAGGCGCGCCCTCGGGCAACTGGCGGCGCGGCCGGGGCGCCACCAGCGCGGTATGGGCCGCAGTCTGCCTGAGAATGTATTGCCCTCCCGCCGGATTGGCGTTCACTTGATCGGCGCTGTGCAGGCCGGTGCCGGTCTTGGTGAACCAGTCCCGGCTGCCGGCGTACAAGACACCGTTGCGCTGAGTGACGATCCGGCGCTCCCCCCTGCCCCACTCTCGCGGCGCGTTGCGCTCGATGGCGGGGACCCACCCCCTGGGCGTCGGATAACGCGTCTGGATCAAGCGCAGGGCATCGGGCACGCGGCCATGAGCCAGTGCGGCAGCGGCGGCGTCTAGAACCGCCGTGGGGGCGGAATAAGGCAAAAGGCCTCCTTTGGGCGAACGCGTCAAGACAAGGGCAACAACGCCAGCATGCCCATCGCGGCATGGATGGCAAGCCCCGCGTGAGCCAAGCCGGCGAGGAGGCCAGGAAAGCATTCCAAGAGGGATTCCCCCAGTCGGCCCCCGGAAACACAGCCGGCCCGCGCCGATCTTGGTGCAGGCTTTTTCGGTCGTCGAATCTGGGTAAGGGCATGGGGAACAGAGGTGGATTATGCGAGCGGACGCCCGCATACCGATCACCTGATTTTATTGGAAAAATCGGCGCTGGCGTCCCCACGGGGATTCGAACCCCGGTTGCCGCCGTGAGAGGGCGGTGTCCTAGGCCTCTAGACGATGGGGACGTCTTCGGCGCGAGGCCCGCTTTATGCCGAAAGGACGGGCTGGGCGCAAGCACTTTTTTCGGGATTCTGCAAAGGCACCGGGCGAAAGGCGCCGCGCTTGGCATCCAGGCGGTGGGCCTGGGTCAGGACGGCCTGGCCGTCGAGCACGCCGACGATGACCCACGCCAGATCGGGTTCGAAGGCCATGGCCCGGTCGGTGGCCGAGGGTTCGGCGGTGCCGTCGGTGTGGGAATGGTAGTGGCCGACGATGCGGTCCTTGCCGCCCGCCTCGCGCAGTTCCTTCTCCAGCTTCAGGCGGGCCGCCGGGTCCAGTTCGAAGCGGTCGCCGGTGGCGGCCAGCAGGTTGGCCGCCGGCACCACCCGGGTGACCCGGACCAGCTGGCCCTTGCCGCGGCCGACGATCAGGCCGCAGGCCTCGGCCGGAAAGGCCGCCTCGGCGGCATCCACCGCCTGTTTCAGCAACTGGGCGTCGATCTGCAGGATCATGTCAGCGTCCCGCCGGCGCTTCCGGCGCCAGTACGAAGCTGCCCATCACCTTGCCCTCGGCGGGATCGAGCACCAGCAGGCGGTCGGCGCCGCCCCCGGCCAAGCGCAGCACCACGCGCTCGCCCACCACTAGGGTCTGCTCCACCCGGCTGCCGGCGGGCACCGGAATGGCGACCGCGCCGAACTCGGCCACCGGCGCGCTGACGGATGCCGCCGGTCGCGGCTTGCCGCCGCTCTTGCTGGTGGTCATCAGGCCGTAGACCAGCAAAGCCAGCCCGGCCAGCAGCAGAAACCCCATGAACGCAACCAGAGCCTTGATCGCCTTGATGCCTTGCACTTCAATCCCCGCACGGAAATTCACCGAGAGCGCCCATGCCCGCCGAAACCATCATGCTGACCCCCGCCCCCGTTACCCCCGAAGAGACGGGCCAGCGGCTGGACAAATGGCTGTCGGCGCGACTGCCCGAGCTGTCGCGCACCCGCGTCAAGTCGTTGATCGAGCAGGGCCAGGTCAGCCTGGGCGTTGCGACCATAGCCGACGCGTCCGCCAAGGTCAAAGCCGGCCAGGAATTCACCGTGGCGGTGCCGCCCGACGCCCCTGCCGAGCCCGAGGCCCAGGAGATCGCGCTGGCGGTGGTGTACGAGGACGACGACCTCATCGTCATCGACAAGCCCGCCGGCATGGTGGTGCACCCCGCCCCCGGCAGCCCCGACCAGACCCTGGTCAACGCCCTGCTGGCCCATTGCGGCGAATCGCTGTCGGGGATCGGCGGGGTACGCCGCCCCGGCATCGTCCACCGCATCGACAAGGACACCAGCGGCCTGCTGGTGGTGGCCAAGAACGACCGCGCCCATCACGCCCTGTCCGAGCAGTTCGCCACCCACTCGCTGGAACGCGCCTACAAGGCGGTGGTCTGGGGCGTGCCCAATCCGCCCAAAGGCGAGATTGAAGGAGCCATCGGGAGATCGCCCAATGATCGCAAGAAAATGGCTATCGTCAGCCATGGCGGGAAGCATGCGCACACCCGTTACCGAGTGATCAGGCCATACGCCACAGGCGCTTTGAGCCTGGTGGAGTGCCGCTTGTCTACCGGGCGCACGCACCAGATCCGGGTGCACATGACCTCCATCGGCCATCCCCTTGTGGGAGATCAGACTTACGGTCGCTCGCGTGCCGCCAAGCTCAGGGCTATACCAGAGGAAGGACGGGCGTCGCTGGCGGCCTTCCCACGCCAGGCGCTCCACGCCTACCTGCTGGGATTTACGCACCCCACAACCGGTGAGGTAGTCCGCTTTGAGAGCGAATTACCCAATGATATCTGCGTCTTGCTTAAATTCTTAGAAGCTGTATAAATTCCCTATATACTTGACCACCCTACTATGCCATTCTCTCACAAACATTGATGTGATATTAAATCACAGGACCGCCCTGGCTCGGGCAGTCCCCGGCGCCGGAAGCCCCCCCCCTTGCCTCCGGCGCGGAAGAGAGAGGAGATCGTGAGATGACGGCCATATCTCCCGCCCTGTCCCTGGCGCCCGAGGGCAACCTCTCGCGCTATCTTCAGGAAATCCGCAAATTCCCCATGCTGGCTCCGGAAGAGGAGTACATGCTGGCGAAAAGCTATCGCGACCACGCCGATTACGCCGCCGCCAACAAGCTGATCACCAGCCACCTGCGCCTCGTCGCCAAGATCGCCATGGGCTATCGCGGCTACGGCCTGCCCATGGGCGAGCTGATCTCGGAAGGCAACGTGGGCATGATGCAGGCGGTGAAGCGGTTCGACCCGGACCGCGGCTTCCGCCTGGCCACCTACGCGATGTGGTGGATCCGCGCCGCTATCCAGGAATACATTCTGCATTCCTGGTCGCTGGTGAAGATGGGCACCACCGCCGCCCAGAAGAAGCTGTTCTTCAACCTGCGCAAGCTGAAAGGCCAGATGCAGGCCATCGAGGACGGCGACCTCAGCCCCGAGAACGTCCGCGCCATCGCCGAGGAACTGGACGTGGCCGAGGCCGACGTGGTCAGCATGAACCGCCGCCTGTCCAGCCCCGACCACAGCCTGAACGCGCCGGTGCGCGCCGATGGCGAGGGCGAATGGCAGGACTGGCTGGTGGACGAGCGCGACGACCAGGAAACCGAACTGGCCGAGCGCGAGGAACTGGGCCGGCGGCGCAAGATGCTGACCACCGCGCTGCGCTCGCTCAACGAGCGTGAACGCCACATCCTGACCCAGCGGCGGCTGAAGGACAATCCGGTGACACTGGAGGACCTGTCGCAGCAATACGGCATCAGCCGCGAACGCGTGCGCCAGATCGAGGTGCGCGCCTTCGAGAAGCTGCAGAAATCCATGAAGAATGCCGCCATCGACCCGATCGGTCACGGCTGACAGCCTGTTGCGGCAACAACAGCGGAAAGGGCGCCCAGCGGGCGCCCTTTTTGTTCACGCGTTCTTCTTGGCGACCTCGTCGCCCCAATCCTCGATCAGGCGTTTCTGCGCCGCCTTCAGCGCCGCCACCCGGCGGTCGGTGGTGAAGGACAGCCACGAGGCCACCATGGGCGGCATGCTGAGATACAGCAGCCAGCCGATGCCCGAGGCGCCATAGGCCCACAGCAGCACACTGGCCTCGGACAGCAGGTTGAACGCCTCGTCCAGGGTGTGGACGCCGAACCATAGGTCGAACAGGAACTTGATGACGCCGGCGAAGTTCAGCCCGCCCACGCACAGCCAAGCGTACTTGCCGGCGCCCTTCTCGGTGGCCCAGGCGGCCACCGTGGGCAGCATGGTGAAGAACAGCAGGGTAACGGTGGGCAGCGAGAACGGCACCAGCGCGGCCAGGATCATCAGCACGACGATCTTGTTCATGCCGCCACCGCCGCCACCCTTCTTGGCTTTCGCCGCGGCCCTCGCTTGCGCCACCGCCGATTTCTTCTTGGCCATGGCCTACCACACCTTGAGGATGACGACGATGGTGGTGGTGATCAGCGCGACCAGGATGCCGGTCACCGCCGCCGTCTGCTTGCCGATGCGCGTGGCCTCCTTGTCGCGGTCGTCGTCATTGCCCTGGATGCGCTTGACCTCTTCCTCGGCGGCCTGGTACTGGGCCTGGGCCCAGGCGAAGTCGTTCTCGTCCTTGTCGCGCTCGCCGGGATTTTCCAGCAGGTTGAAAATCTCCACCACCGAGCCGCGCCGCACCAGCTTGCCCAGTTCCTTTTCCAACTCGCGCCTTTTCTCGCGGGAGTGATAGAGGGCCACCGCCGATTGGGCCAGCGAACCGACCCAGGCCGCCAGGGCGGGCAGCTGCTCGGGCCCCAGGCGGTACTGGAACACGGCGAACAGGTTGAGCAGCGCCATGAACGCCCGCGACTGGTCGGGATCGCTCAGCTGCATCAGGTTGCGGTCGATGTCCGAGCGGGCACGGGCGCCCATGAAGGCGGCCACGTGGCGGTCCACCGGCCACTGCTTGGAATCGGAGCGCTTGGACGCGGCGGCGTTCAGCGCCGGCAGCAGTTCCTTCAACTCGGTGATGTACTCCTCGCCCACCAGCGGGCTCTGGCAGGGCAGCGCATCGTTCATCTCGTACAGGCAGCGCTCCAGGCCGAACCCCATGCCGGTCTGGGTCAGATAGTTCTTCAGCTCGCGGAAGTTGCCTTCCATCAGCGAGTTGTCGGGCGAATAGAACTTGCGCGCCTCGAACCACAGCTTGGGCACCTCGCGCACCATCACCTCGGCCACCAGCCGGGTGTCGCCCTTCTGCGCCATGATCGCCGCCAGGGCGGTGCCGACGCCGTCGGGCATGGCGTTGAAGCCCTTGTAGCGGATGGGCGCGGTGGGATCCAACAGCATCAGGACCTTGCACAACAGCAGGTCGGCCGCCACCCGGCGCTCGGTGCCGCCGTTGAGCACGGTGCGCACCATGTCGGCCACCACCTGGGCGCGCTCCTTGTCCTCCACGGCGCGGCGCAGCCACAGCTCCAGCTTGCCTTCCAGCACCGGGGGGATGGCCGCCTCCCAGTTGCGCGCCATGGCGGCCGCCAGTTCGCGGCAGTTGAAGTATTCCTTGCCGTTGAAGGGGAAGCCGCGCGCCGCCCGCTTCTCGTGGCGCGGCTGCAGCGGCGACAGGCGGCGGCCGGACAGCCACAGGTCCAGCGCCTCCACGTCCCAGCGCTGCTCGGGATCGTCGCACAGCAGGCCGCGCAGCAATTCCACGAAGGCCAGCGGCAGACGCTCGTCGCCCACCAGGGTGGAGTAGCTGCCCTGCTGGATCTTCAGCTTCAGCAGGGTGTCGTCATCCAGGTGTGCCACCGGATTGCGCCCCAGCAGCAGGAAGACCACGGTGACGCCCAGCGAATAAAGGTCGTCGGCATAGGTGCCCGAACCGCGCGCCACGTTGGAGGCCATGCCGGCTTCGACGGTCTCGAACACCATGGGCTGGTCGAAGGCGGCCGGCGCGGTGACGCAGTCGCCGAGCGCGATGCGCTCGCCCCCTCGTCCATGAAGAACAGGTTGGTGGCGCGGATGGCGCGGTGGGTGATGCCGCGATTGGTCATCTCGCGGATGGCCGAGACCAGCGGCTCCACCACCTTGGGGGTAAGGGCGTATTCATCGATGCGTCGGCATTCGGCGCGCAGACTGGTCATCAGGCGCTTGCCCAGAGGGCGCTCGTAGACCACGGTCATGCACTGGCGGCCGGCGGGCGGCCAGTTCATCGCCCCCCACTCCACCAACTGCATCATGCCGGTGGACTGCATGCCCTTGATGGCGCGCATGATGTTGACGCGCGGCGGCAGATCGGGTCGGCAGATCAGGGCGAACAGCTGGCGCTTGGCGTCGCGCTTGTCCTCGGCCACGAAGGCCTCGGCATTGGGCGTCGACATATCGGGCAGCGGCTGGTTGGAGCGAATGAGATAGCGATCCCGCAACACCCCCGGGGGGCCGGCGGGGGCCGCAGCCTCCTGCTCTTCACTCATCGCCTCAGCGGCTTCCGCCATTCTCGCGTCCGTCCATGTGGGCGTCGGTTCGTGGACCTTCATCCTTTGTACGGGGCGAAGGCCCAAGGCTCAAGCGACAAAGCAAAAAGGCCGGCCCCCCTAGGGCGCCGGCCTTACTCCATGCAATCGCCGACTTAAGAGGCGAAGGGATCGTGCACCAGGATGGTGTCATCGCGCTCGGGGCTGGTGGACAGCAACGAGACCGGCGCCTCGATCAGTTCCTCGATACGGCGCACATACTTGATGGCGGTGGCCGGCAGGTCCATCCACGAACGGGCGCCGCGGGTGGAATCCTTCCAACCTTCGATGCTTTCATAGATGGGCTCCACCTCACCCTGGGCGCTCTGGCTGGCCGGCAGGTGGTGGATGACCTGGCCCTTGTACTTGTAGCCGGTACAGATCTTCAGTTCGTCGAAACCGTCCAGCACGTCCAGCTTGGTCAGGGCGATGCCGTCGATGCCGCCCACCTTGACCGCCTGGCGCACCAGCACCGCGTCGAACCAGCCGCAACGGCGGCGGCGGCCGGTGACGGTGCCGAATTCGTGACCGCGGTCGCCGATCAGGTGGCCGATCTCGTTGTCCAGCTCGGTGGGGAACGGGCCGGCGCCCACGCGGGTGGTGTAGGCCTTGCAGATGCCCAGCACGTAGCCCACCTGGCCGGGGCCGACGCCCGAACCGGTACCGGCATTGCCCGACACCGTCGAGGACGAGGTGACGAACGGATAGGTGCCGTGGTCTACGTCGAGCATGGCGCCCTGGGCGCCCTCGAACAGCACCCGCTTGCGGGTGTGGCGGATATCGTCCAGGCGCTGCCACACCACGTCGGCGAAGGGCAGGATCTTGGGGGCGACGTCCTTGAGCCTGCTTCAGCATCTCCTGGCCGTCCACCGGGGCGGCGCCCAGTCCGGCCAGCAGGGCGTTGTGGTGCTTGAGCAGCTTTTCCACCTTGGCTTCCAGCAGGGCGTCATCGGCCAGGTCGCACACGCGGATGGCGCGACGGCCGACACGGTCCTCGTAGGCCGGGCCGATGCCGCGGCCGGTGGTGCCGATCTTGGCCGAGCCCGAGGCCTCCTCGCGGGCGCGGTCCAGGTGGCCGTGCACGGGCAGGATCAGGCAGGCATTCTCGGCGATCTTGAGGACGTCGGGGGTGATGTTCAGGCCCTGGGCCTGGACGCGCTCGATCTCTGCCAGCAGCGCCCAGGGATCGACCACCACGCCGTTGCCGATGATGGACAGCTTGCCGCGCACCACGCCCGAGGGCAGCAGCGACAGCTTGTAGGTGACGCCGTTGATCACCAGGGTGTGGCCGGCATTGTGGCCGCCCTGGAAGCGCACGACCACATCCGCGCGCTCGCTCAGCCAGTCGACGACCTTACCCTTGCCCTCGTCGCCCCACTGGGCGCCGACCACCGCAACATTCGCCATATCTAACGTCCCCTACTCAACAGACTTGACGCCATCGGCCGCCAGCACGTGGCCGCAGCCCAACCGCTTCGCCTCGGCATCCGCATCGGCGGCCGCCGCCAGCCCCGCCACCGTCACCCAGCCCTGGGCGCGCAGCGCCTGGGCCCAGGCCCGCGGCGTGCCGGCGGGCACATAGATGCGGCGGGGCGGATTGGAGCCCGGCAGCACCGCCAGCACCGAATCCATGAACACCGTGGCCCCGGTGGCCGGCTCGACGCCGCCCGCCAGGTAACGGCCGCCCCGGCCCAGCTCGCCCGACAGGTTACGGCCGAATAGGGTGAAGGCGATGCCGGCATGGTACTCGAAGCCGCGATTCTCCACCGGATCCACCGTCAGCACCACTTCCGGGGCGGCCTCGCCGATCAGCGCCACCACCTGGGCCAGGCGGTCGCGCGCGGCGGCGGCGGCCGGCGGCAGATCCAGCCCGGCGAGGATGCCCAACGCCCGGTCGGCCGGGCCGACCGCGGACAGCAGCGCCGACAGTAGCGGCGCGGCAGGGCCCCCCATCGCCGCGACCGCGGCGGCGTCCTTGTGGTCCAGGCTGCCGCGCAGGGCGTCGCCCGCGCTCAGCTTCAACTCGTCCAACAGGGTGGGTACCAGGGTCGGCAGCGACAGGTCGATGGAGACGCCGGCCACGCCCAGGCTCCATCAGCGCCTCGGCCGCCAGAACCGCCACTTCGGCATCGGCGGCGGCGGAATCGCTGCCGATCAGCTCGATGCCGGCCTGGCCGAACTGGCGCTCGGGACGCAGCTGCGAGCCCTTCACCCGCAGCACCTGGCCGGCATAGGACAGGCGCAGCGGACGGGGCGCGCCGGCCAGCCGGGTGGTGGCGATGCGGGCCACCTGCGGCGTCATGTCGGCGCGCACGCCCATCATCTTCTGGCTGAGGGGGTCCATGACGCGGAAGCTCTGCGACGCGGTGGCCGCGCCGGCCCCGGCCAGCAGGGTCTCCTCGAACTCGATCAGCGGCGGCTTGACCCGCTCGTACCCCTGCGCGGCGAAATGCGCCATCAGCCGCGAAACCACGTTGGCCTCGTGCTCGGCATCAAGGGGAAGGATGTCGCGCAGGCCCGCGGGAAGCAGCGCCCGGTTGGCAAATTCGTTCATGTGAAGACGTCTGGACCGTATCAGAAGCAATCACCCGCCGGCGGCGGGACGGCAACAGCACGGTTTATCGCGTTTGCCCGGCAACGGCAAACGGAATGTGCGTCCCGTCCCCGCCACGGCGGCCATGCGAAGATCGCCGAACAGCGCGAAAACAACAGGGGGAGCGTCATGCGCTCCCCCTTTGCCATCACCTCGAACCGGCGATCAGAACGACAGCGCCTTGGCCTGGACCACCTGCGGCAGGGAGCGCACTTCCTCGATGATGGTGTCGGTCAGCGGCTGGTCCACCTGGGCGAGCAGGATGGCGTCGCCGCCCGGCTGGGCGCGGCCCAGGTGGAAGGTGGCGATGTTGACGCCGTGCCGCCCCAGCAGCGAGCCCAGGGCGCCGATGAAGCCGGGCTTGTCCTGGTTGGTGACGTAGAGCACGTGCGGGCCCAGTTCGGCCTCGATGGGAATGCCCTTGATCTCCACCAGGCGGGGCTTGTCGCCGCCGAACAGGGTGCCGGCCACCGAACGCGAGCGCGCCTCGGTGGTGACGGTGAGGCGCACCAGGGTGTGGTAGTCGCCCTCGCGCGCGTTCTTGGTCTCGGCCACCTCGATGTTGCGGTCCTTGGCGATCACCGGCGCATTGACCATGTTGACCGATTCCACCATGGGCTTGAGCAGCCCCTCCAGGATGATGGCGGTCAGCGGTTTGGTGTTGAGGCCGGCGACGCCGCCCTCGTACTCGATGGACACCGACTTCAGCGCGTGCTCGGTCAACTGGCCGGCGAAGCTGCCCAACTGGCCGGCCAGCTTCATGTACGGCCTCAGCTTGGGCGCGTCCTCGGCCGACACCGACGGCATGTTGAGCGCGTTGATGACCGCACCGGTCAGCAGGTAGTCGGCCATCTGCTCGGCCACCTGGAGCGCCACGTTCTCCTGCGCTTCCGAGGTGGAGGCGCCGAGATGGGGAGTGCAGACCACCTTCTCGTTGCCGAACAGGATGTTCTCCTTGGCCGGCTCGGTCTTGAACACGTCCAGCGCGGCGCCGGCCACCTGGCCGGAGTCGATGGCCGCCTTCAGGTCCTCTTCCACCAGCAGGCCGCCGCGGGCGCAGTTGATGATACGCACACCCTTCTTCATCTTGGCGATGGACTTGGCGTCGACGATGCTCTTAGTCGCCTCGGTCAGCGGCGTGTGCAGGGTGATGAAGTCGGCCCGGGCGAACAGGGTGTCCAGGTCCACCTTCTCGATGGTCAGATCCTTGGCGCGCTCGGCCGACAGGAAGGGATCATAGGCCACCACCTTCATGCGCAGGCCCAGGGCGCGGTCGGCGACGATGGCGCCGATATTGCCGCAACCGATGATGCCCAGCGTCTTGCCGGTCAGCTCGACGCCCATGAACTTGGACTTCTCCCACTTGCCGGCATGGGTCGAGGCGTTGGCCTGGGGAATGTCGCGGGCCAGGGCGAACATCATGGCGATGGCGTGCTCGGCGGTGGTCACCGAATTGCCGAAGGGGGTGTTCATGACGACGATGCCGCGCGCGGTGGCGGCGGGCACGTCCACGTTGTCGACGCCGATGCCGGCGCGGCCGACCACCTTCAGGTTGGCGGCGGCGGCCAGGATGTCGGCGGTCACCTTGGTGTTGGAGCGGATGGCCAGGCCATCGTATTCGCCGATGATGGCCTTGAGCTCATCGGGGGCCAGGCCAACCTTGACGTCGGTTTCGATGCCGCGATCCTTGAAGACCTGGATGGCGGCGGCGCTCAGTTTGTCGCTGATCAGAACCTTTGGCATTGCTTGTCCTTCCCCCGACGGGAAGGGAACGCCGGCCGCGGGTGCCGGCGCTCCGCCCCGATGGTTTTACGTTATTGAACCTTGGGCTCGAACTCCGCCTTGACCTGGGCGAAGGCCCAGTCCAGCCACGGCGTCAACGCCTCGATATCCCGGGTTTCCACGGTGGCACCGCCCCACACGCGCAGCCCCGAGGGGGCATCGCGATAGGCGCCGATGTCGTACGCCACCTTCTCCTTGTCCAGCAGCGAGACGATCTTCTTCGCCGCCGCCGCCTGATCGTCGGCGGACAATTTGGCGAAGAACGGCGCCTTGATGACCATGCAGATGGAGGTGCACGAGCGTACCTTGGGATCCTTGGCCAGGTTCTCGGCCCAACCGGACTTGTCCAGCCACGCCTGCAGCGCGGCCAGATTGGCCTCGGACCGCTTGATCAGGGCCGGCAGGCCGCCAATGGACTCGGCCCATTTCAGCGCGTCGATCTGATCTTCCACGGCGATCATGGAGGGCGTGTTGATGGTCTCGCCCTTGAAGATGCCCTCGATCAGCTTGCCGCCCTTGGTCATGCGGAAGATCTTGGGCAGCGGCCAGGCCGGCTTGTAGCTCTCCAGCCGTTCCACCGCGCGCGGGCTCAGCACCAGCATGCCGTGGGCACCTTCGCCGCCCAGCACCTTCTGCCAGGACCAGGTGACCACGTCCAGCTTGTCCCACGGCATCTCCATGGCGAACACCGCCGAAGTGGCGTCGCAGATGGTCAGGCCCTGGCGGTCGGATTTGATCCAGTCGCCATTGGGGATGCGGACGCCGCCGGTGGTGCCGTTCCAGGTGAACACCACGTCACGGGCGAAATCCACCTGGGACAAATCGGGCAGCTGGCCGTAGGCCGCCTTGAAGACGCGGGTATCTTCAAGCTTGAGCTGCTTGGTGACATCGGTCACCCAGCCTTCGCCGAAGCTTTCCCAGGCCAGCATGTCGATGCCGCGCGCGCCCAGCAGCGACCACAACGCCATCTCGACAGCGCCGGTGTCGGACGCCGGCACGATGCCGATGCGGTAGTCCTCGGGAATGCCCAGCACGGAGCGGGTGCGGTTGATCACCTCCTCCAGCTTGGCCTTGCCGATCTTGGCACGATGGGACCGCCCCAACGGGGTATCGGCCAGGACCTCGAGGGACCAGCCGGGACGCTTGGCGCAGGGACCGGAGGAAAAATTGGGATTGGCGGGCCGAACAGCCGGCCGCGGAAGCTCACTCATAAGGAAACCCTCCCTTGCAGAAGGGACGCGGCCCGTTGGGGGGCCGTGGCCCGCGGCGGAGTGTAGCAGGGCCAGGGGGGCAAGCAAGCCCGCTCTTCGTCAAGGGCGCCGAATGCGCCGCGAGCGGCGCCCTGGCGCCCGCGAGCGGTCGAAAGCCGGCCATCACCCCGGCCGAATGACGTCGCCTCGCCCATCCATTGCGGGCGGACATACGCAAGGCCTAGAACCACTGCGCGCAATAAATGTACAAGCCGCATCAACTATCGATTATCATTCAACCATACAGTTCATCGATCGCCCTGCAGAATGCAGACTTGCCAATGGAGAAGACCATGAGCGAATCGATCAGCCTCAGCAGTTCATCCCTTGCTTACGCGCAGACCCCCAGGCTGGCCGTCGCCGACCAGGACGACAAGCCTGTCCCGTCGACACCCGATGACCTGCTGGCAAAATCCCAGGCCGAATTCGCCGCCGGGGAGCGCCGCATGAAGGTGGCGGAGCTTCAAGGCATCGCCAGCAAGAAGAAGGCGCTCGAGGCCCTCCACCTGCTCCAGCAACGTGTCGCGGAGGCCGAGGCCAGGAAATTGGCCAACCCGCCCGTGCCGGCAAAGGTGCTGGAAGGGATGGAAGCCGCCCGGGCGCTGACGCTGGCGAAGAAAATCGCGCAGGAATCCGGGGTCCACTTCCCCCCGCACATCCGGGAGACAGCTTCGTCTTCAGCGACGACAAATACACCTACACGGCCTACGGCGACGGCCGCATCACCCGCAGCGACAAGGACGTGTATACGCCCGAGCAATGGGCGATGGTGAACAAATCGCACCAGGACAGGACCGCCCGGCTGGCGTCCGGCGCGTTCGAGGCGCAGGTCGCCGAGATCGATCAGCGCATCAGTGCCCTGCAGCAGGAACTCGGCCCGATCGGCGCCGAGGAATGGGGGCCGGAGCGCGAGGGTCCCAATATCGCGCCCATCCTGTCCATGCTCGCCTGACCATGTGGGGGCCTCACAGCCCCCACACCACCTTCACCCCCACGGCGAACGCCGCCCACAGCAGCAACCACAGCGGCAGGCCCGCCTTGACATAGTCGACGAAGCGGTAATGGCCCGGCCCCATGACCAGCAGGTTGGTCTGGTAGCCGATGGGAGTGGCAAAGGAACAGTTGGACGCCAGGATGGTGGCGATGGCGAACAGGTGGGGATCCAGGCCCAGATGGCGGGCGATGCCGACGCCGATGGGGGTGAACAGCACGGCGCAGGCGTTGTTGGACAGCACGTTGGTGACGGCGGCCACCAGCCCGAAGAAAGCCACCAGCGCCCCCCACGGCCCCACATTGCCCACCGCCGCCAGCAGGTGCTGAGCCAGGAACGAGGCGGCGCCGGTGGCGTCCAGCGCCTCGCCCAGGGCCAGGGCGTTGCCCACCATCAGCACCACCTTGTGGTCGATGGCGCGGATGGCCTGGCGCGGCGTCAGGGTGCCCAGGGCCACCAGCAGGGTGGCGGCGATCAGGGCGGCGATGGCGATGGGCAGGAGGTTGAACGCCGACAGCCCCACCATGGCCAGGAACACCAGAGCGGCCCGGCGGGCATGGTGGACCTTGGGCAGGGTGCCGGCACTGCCCGACACCACCACCAGGTCGCGGTCGGCGCGCAATTCGTCGATGGCGCCCCAGCGCCCCATGAGCAGCAGCACGTCGCCCGCCTGCAGGCGGATCTCGGTGGTGGGGCCGCGCATCATGCGGGCGCGCCGCTCGATGCCCAGCACCACCAGGTTCTGGCGCTGCAGGCCCAACTGGTCCACCGAGAAGCCGGTGAAACGCGAGGTGGGCGGGATCATGGCTTCGACCATCACCTGCTCGTCGGCCGAGGCGTCCAGGTCGGGGCGCGGCGGCGCCACCTCGTCCTCGTCGAAATCCTCGTCGCTGCTGTCGGGCAGCGACACCAGGCCGGGAAAGCGGGCGGCCACGTCGGCCAGGGCCTTGCGGGTGCCGGCGATCATCAGTACGTCGCCGGCCTGCAACCGGGTGTCGTCATAGGGCGGGAACACCGGCTCGCCGTCGCGTACGATCAGGTGCACGGTGATGTCGGGCAGCGAGCGGAAGATGCCGGCGGCGGCCACCTCGCCCTCCAGCGGCGAGCCGGCGGCGATGGTGCATTGCGACACGAACTGCTTGCCCTGGCTGAGCACCTGGGCGACGAACCCCGCCGACCCGCGCGGCAGCAGCCACGGCATCACCAGCACCACGTAGAGGAAGCCCACGCCCGCCAACAGCACGCCCATGGGCGTCTGCTCGAAGAAGCCCAGGCCGGGCACGTTCTGGGTAGTCAGCGCCGACGAGACCAGCAGGTTGGTGCTGGAACCGATCAGGGTGGTCATGCCGCCCAGGATGGCGGCGAAGGACAGCGGCATCATCACCCGCGCCGGCGACATGCCCGAGCGCAGCGCCAGCGCCTGCATGACCGGCAGGAACATCACCACCACCGGGGTGTCGTTGATGAAGGCGCTGGTCAGGGTGACCGCCGCCAGCGCCGCCAGCACCACCGCCCAGCGCGGCAGCCGCAGATGGCCGACGCCGTCGGCCAGGCGGTCGAGCGCGCCGGTGCGCGTCAACGCCTCGGCCACCACCAGCAGGGCCATCACCGTCAGCAGGGCGGGGTTGCCGAAGCCGGCCAGCAGCGTGTCGGGGGACAGCAGGTTCCGGCCGGCCGGCCCCGTCACCGGCATCAGGTGGAAGGCCAGCATCATGGTGGACAGCATGCCGATGGAGACCACCTCCACCGACAGGCGCTCGCTGACATAGAGCACCAGCGCCAGCGCTAGCAGAGCCAGCGTCAGCCAGATTTGCGGGGTTGCCGATACGGTTGCCGCGTAGTCCACCGGGTCGTCTCCACCTCTTCCCGTTTCCCGAATACCATCAAAGCGGCCAGGCCACTACGGGGAAGAAGATGGCGCCGCCTCCACGTCGGAAAGGTCGTTGGGGCTGAGCGCCAGCGGTGGGAAGCAGGCCAGGGCACGCGCCGCGCCGGCCTGCAGGGCGACGTTGACCATGCCGTCCAGCGCGCCGGGAAACACCTCGCGGTTCTCTGCATGGGCGCGCACCGGCCGGGCCGAGGACAGCGGAAAACAGGCCCGCAGCAGGCGGTCCGCCCCATGCGGCGATACCGCATAGGCCAGCGTCCCCCAGGCCATGAGGGCGGGATGCAGCACCGAACGGGGCCGTGGCGCCGCCTTGCCGGCGAAGTCGCGGTAATAGTCGGGCGTCACCTCGGCGGCGGTGCCGAAATACACCGCCGACACCATGTGGTCAGGCAGCACCAGGGTCAGCGCGGCGTTGGTGTTGTAGCCGAACAGGACCATGTCCGCCTGCTCCAGCCCGCGCAGCAAGGCGGGCGCCTGGGCAACGAAGCTGTGGTGCAGGCAGGAATCGTCCTCGAACACCAGCCGGGGCTGGCCCGAAGCGGCGCAAGCCTGCCATTGGCCGCGATGGGAGAGCGCATTGCCCAGGGCGCCGTCGCTAAAGCCCTGATGGCCGGCATCCAGCAGCCCTTCGGCCACCAGCGCGGCGCGGTCGAGGCCCACGCCTTCCACCGCCGGCACCACCTCCAGTTCCAACCCCGGCCGGCCGCCGTTCCATTCCAGGAAGCGGCTCAGCCGCTCGGGCCGGCGGGCCAGGTTGAGGACGTAACCCTTCACAACTGGATGTGCCCCTGGACGAAGGGCTGCACGGTGCCGCCGATGCGCACCCGCTCGCCCGCATCCTCCACGTGCAGGGTGCCGCCGCGGGCCGACAGTTGCCGCGCCAGCAACCGCCGCCTGCCCAGGCGCTTGGCCCAGAACGGCGTCAGCACGCAATGGGCCGAACCGGTGACCGGGTCCTCGACGATGCCCTTGCGGGGGGCGAAGAAACGCGAGACGAAATCCACCTCGCCCACACCCGGCGCGGTGGCGATCAGCGCCCATTTGCTGAGGCCGGCCACCGCCGCCATGTCGGGCACCAGGGCGGCCACCGCCTCGGCGGAATCCAGCACGCACAGCAGGTGGTCGCGGGTGGCCAGCACCTCGCGCACCGGCTTCATCAGGATGCGCTCGATGCCGTCGGGGAAGATGGCGGGGCGGGGCGGATTGGCGGGAAAGTCCAGCACCAGCCGCTCGCCGTCCCGGCTGACCGCCAGCGGCCCGCTTTTCGAGGCGAACACCACCTGCCCGCCCGGCTCCACGTGGTTCAGCACCACCCAGGCCGAGGCCAGGGTGGCGTGGCCGCACAGCTCCACCTCCACCTTGGGGGTGAACCAGCGGATGTGCCAGCCAGCCGGCTCCTTCACCAGGAAGGCGGTTTCGGACAGGTTGTTCTCGGCCGCCACCGCCTGCATCCAGGCGTCGTCGGGCCAATGGGCCAGCACCACCACCGCCGCCGGGTTGCCGGTGAAGGGACGGTCGGCGAAGGCGTCCACCTGCCAGAACGGCGCCGTGCTCATGCCAGGAACTCCCCGACCGTGTGCAGATGGTTGAGCGGGCCGTGCCCGCCGCCCAGGCCGGGCGCCGTCTCGATGGCCTTGCGCACGTAGGCGCGGCCGCGCGCCACCGCGTCGGCCAGGGTCAGTCCCTGGGCCAGCCCGCAGGCGATGGCCGAGGCGAGCGTGCAGCCGGTGCCGTGGGTCGAGGTAGTGTGCAGGCGCGGGCCGCCATAGGCGGTCAGCTTGCCGGGCTCGGCCAGCAGGTCGACCACCTCCTCCCCCCTCCATGTGCCCGCCCTTCAGCAGCACCGCCCGGCAGCCTAGCGCCAGCAGGTCGCGCGCCGCCTGCTCCATGGCCGGCAGGTCGGGAATGGAGCGGCCCAGCAGCACCTCGGCCTCGGGAATGTTGGGGGTGATCAAGGCGGCGCGGCGCACCAGCCGTTCCACCAGCGCGCTGGCGGCGTCGTTGGCCAGCAGGCTGGCGCCACCCTTGGCCACCATGACCGGGTCCACCACCAGCGGCACGGCGGGGGCGAAACTCTCGATGGCGCCGGCCACCGCCTCGATGATGGGCACGGTGGCCAGCATGCCGGTCTTCAGGCAGTCGGCGCCGATATCGGTGAGCACCAGCTCCATCTGCCGGGCAACGAATTCCGGCGGCACCTCGTGCACGCCGAACACGCCATGGGTGTTCTGGGCGGTCAGCGCGGCGATGGCGGTGGCGGCATAGCCGTTCAGCGCCGACACCGCCTTGATGTCTGCCTGGATGCCGGCGCCGCCGCCGGAATCCGAGCCGGCGACGATGAGAACGCGACCTTTCATGCGCACGCCCCTCACCCTAAAAACGTCATGCCCGGATCAAGTCCGGGCATGACGATGATAGGAGATGCGGACCTACGCCGCCACGACCTTGATGGCGGCGACGATGTCGTCCACCACGGCGCCCACCAGGGACTGGTCCTCGCCCTCGGCCATGACGCGGATCAGCGGCTCGGTGCCCGACTTGCGGATCAGCACCCGGCCCGAGCCATTGAGGCGCCCCTCGCCCTCGGCGATGGCGGCCTTCACGGCGGCGTTGTCCAGCACCACGTTGGGCTGGCCGGCGACGCGCACGTTCTTCAGCACCTGCGGGAAGGGATCGAACAGGCGCAGCACCTTGCTGGCCGGCTTGCCCGCTTCGACGATGGCGGCCAGCACCTGCAGCGCCGCCACCAGACCGTCGCCGGTGGTGGAATGGTCGGACAGGATGATGTGGCCCGACTGCTCGCCGCCCACGTTGAAGCCCTCCCTGCGCATGCGCTCCAGCACATAGCGGTCACCCACCGCCGTGCGGTGCAGCGCGACGCCCTGCCCGGTCAGGTATTTCTCCAGCCCCATGTTGGACATCACGGTGGCGACCACCGCATCGCCCTTGAGCAGGCCCGCCTTCTTCCAGCTGGCACCGATCAGGCCCATGACCTGGTCGCCGTCGATCATGGCGCCGTTCTCGTCGCACAGCACCAGCCGGTCGGCGTCGCCGTCGAGCGCCACGCCCAGATGGGCGCCATGGGCCACCACCTGGGTGCGCAGGGCCTCGGTGTGCAGCGAACCGCAATCCTTGTTGATGTTGAAGCCGTCGGGGTTGACCGCCACCGGAATCACCTCGGCGCCCAGTTCCCACAGGATGGTGGGGGCGACCTTGTAGGCGGCGCCGTTGGCGCAATCCACCACGATCTTCAGGCCGTCCAGGCGCAGGCCGCGCGGAAAGGTGTTCTTGGCGTATTCGATGTAGCGGCCGACGGCATCGTCCAGGCGCTTGGCCTTGCCCAGGTGGTCCGAGCCCACCCGGTAGCTTTCCAGGCCGTTGAACATCTTGTGCTCGATCTCGCTCTCGTCCTCGTCCGACAGCTTGAAGCCGTCAGGGCCGAACAGCTTGATGCCGTTGTCCTGGTAGGGATTGTGCGAGGCCGAGATCATCACGCCCAGATCGGCGCGCAAGGACCGGGTCAGCATGGCCACCGCCGGGGTGGGCAGCGGTCCCAGCAGCACCACGTCCATGCCCACGGCGACGAAGCCCGCCGTCAGCGCCGGCTCCAGCAGATAGCCCGACAGCCGGGTGTCCTTGCCGATCACTACCTGATGGCGGTGGCTGCCACGGGTGAAGTGGCGGCCGGCGGCCATGCCCAGTTTCAGCGCCGTCTCAGCGGTCATCGGGTCCAGGTTGGCGGTGCCTCGGATGCCGTCGGTGCCGAAAAGCGTGCGGGTCATGCCTGTCATCGATCCTGGTGATATCTCGGTGGGGCATTGCATAGCGCGACTCTCCCCGCGAGGGGAAGGAATTTACGGTCAATCATTGTTTCACTCTGCAACAATCGCGCTATCCCGATGAGATGCCGCCATCCCATGATTTTCTCAATCCATCGGGAGTCAGGACCCGGAATGCCGACACGGTGCGGCCGATGGGCATGGCATCGCACGAGTGACAGGCCGGCATAGCCAGGGCACCATGGGGCACCCCCATCCGAACGAGATACCGGATGCCCCAGATGCTGCACACCTATGACCATTACCTGCTGGCCGCCATCGCCCTGGTGGGGACCCTGGCGGCCAGCGCCATCGGCTTTTGGCTGGGCCATTCCCGTTTTGCGCCGGCCATCCGCGCCTATCGCGGCCTGTCGCCGCCCTTCGTCAACGTGGTGGGCGTGCTGTTCGCCCTGACCCTGGCCTTCCTGGCCAACGACACCTGGAACGCCCATGATCGCGCCACCAACGCGGTGTTCCAGGAGGCCGGCGCCCTGCACAGCATCCAGGCGCTGTCGCGCCACCTGCCCGCCGCCACCCGCGCCAAGGTGGACGCGGCGCTGCAGCGCTACGTCCGGCTGGCGGTGGAAGACGAATGGCCGCGTCTAGCCGAACGGCATGGCAGCCCCGCCACCTCCGAGGCCCTGGCCGGGCTGCTGGAGGTTCTGTCCGGCCCGGACGTGGCGGCGGCCCTCCACCCCACCAGCCACGCCCAGGTGCTGGAACAAGCCGTCGGCGTGCGCGGCGCCCGCGAACAGCGCATGGCCCTCAGCCAGACCCACGTGAACCCGCTGAAATGGCTGGGCATGGCCTTCCTCGGCCTGCTCACCATGATCTCGGTCGCCATGGTCTACGTGGACCAGCCCAAGGCCGAATTGCTGGCGGTGCTGCTGTTCGCCGCCGCCGCGGCGCCCACTGCCGCCATCGTGCTGGTGCAGGGCAATCCCTATCTGGAGCCCAGTGCGGTGCAGCCCACGCCCTTGGCCGAACTGATCGCGCGGTGATTGACAAACGCCTCCGTCCGGGCGCAGCATGGCCGCCATGAACGCCCATGTTTCCCACGCGCAGTATTGGTGGTGGCTCCGATAATCGGCGGCCGCACCTGTCTTCGCGTCTGAAGCACCACCAAAGGCCGCCACGGGGAACCGGGCGGCCTTCTTGTTGATCCCATGCCTTTCGGTCTCCCCCTGGCGGCGCATCCAGGAGAGACCTTGCATGATCCCCCGCTTCGCCCCCGCCAACGGGCATTTCACCACCCAGGGCGGCCTGACCGTCGACCGTTCGGTGCGGATGCTGCCCGACGGCCCCGCCGCCCTGGCCGAACTGGCCCACCGGCTGGACGAGACCCGCGGCCTGCTGATGGTTTGCGACGTGACGGTGGCTGGGCGCTACCGCCCCCGCGCCGTCGGCTTCGCCGCTCCGCCCATCGCGGTGACGGCGCGCGGCCGCCACGTGACGGTGGAGGCGCTGAACCGGCGCGGCCAGATGCTGCTGCCCATCCTCGCCACCGCCCTGGAGCTTGAGCAGTCCTCGCCCACGCTGGCCTCCGGCACCGTCGCCGACAGCGGCGAGCCGGCGGACGAGCTGGCCCGCACCCGCCGCGCCTCGGCCTTCACCCTGGTGCGGCGGCTGCGCGACCTGATCGCCGCGGAGGACGACCATTTCCTCGGCCTCTACGGCGTGTTCGGCTACGATCTCGGCCTGCAGATCGACCCCATCCGCCAGCGGCTGCAGCGCGACCCGGACCAGCGCGACATGGTGCTGTACCTGCCCGACCAGATCGTGCTGGCCGATCCCGAGGGCGGTCCCGCCCATATGATCAGCTACGATTTCAGCCTGGGGCTGGCCTCCACCGCCGGCCGCCGGCGCGAGGCCGAGCCCTCGCCGGTGCAGTGCGGCAACGGCTCCGGCGCGGCCGACGACCACCTTCCCGGTGCCTATGCGGCCGTCGTTCGGCAGGCGCTGGAGCATTTCCGGCGCGGCGACCTGTTCGAGGCGGTACCGTCACAGACCTTCGCCCGGCACTGCACCCAGGCCCCCAGCGCGGTGTTCGCCCGCCTGCGCCAGGCCAATCCGGCACCCTATGGGCTGCTGGCAAATCTGGGCGAAGGCGAGGCCCTGGTTTCGGCCAGCCCAGAGATGTTTGTTCGTGCAGAGGGAGGGCGCTCGGACGGCAACCGCATCGAGACCGCCCCCATTTCCGGCACGGTGGCGCGAGGCCGCGACGCCCTGGCCGATGCCGAGGCCATCCTGTCGCTGCTGGGCAACGCCAAGGAAGCGGCGGAATTGACCATGTGCACCGACGTGGACCGCAACGACAAGGCGCGCGTCTGCGCGCCGGGCAGCGTGCGCATCCTGGGCCGGCGCGAGATCGAGGTGTATTCCCGCCTGATCCACACGGTGGACCATGTGGAGGGCACCCTGCGGCCCGGCATGGACGCGCTGGACGCCTTCCTGTCCCACGCCTGGGCGGTGACGGTGACCGGGGCGCCGAAGAAATGGGCCATGCAGTTCATCGAGGACCACGAGGCCAGCCCGCGCCGCTGGTATGGCGGCGCCTTTGGCGCCGTGCTGGCCGATGGCGGCCTGGATACCGGGCTGACGCTGCGCACCATCCGCCTGCACGACGGCATCGCCGAGGTGCGGGTGGGTGCGACCCTGCTGATGGGCAGCGATCCTGACGCCGAGGACCGGGAATGCCGGCTGAAGGCCTCGGCCCTGCTGGACGCGCTGGAGGATGTCCCCAAGGGGGTGAGCACGGCGCCGCCGCCCGCCTATGCGGGCCGCCGCGTGCTGGTGGTGGACCACGAGGACAGCTTCGTCCACACCCTGGCCGATTATTTCCGGCAATGGGGAGCGGAAACGCGGGTGGTGCGCCAGCCCGCCGCCCGCGCCGCCCTGGCCGAGTTCACCCCCGACCTGATGGTGTTGTCGCCCGGCCCCGGCCGCCCCCAGGACTTCCACCTGTCGGATACGCTGGATGCCGCCCTGGACAGCGGCACGGCGGTGTTCGGCATCTGCCTGGGCCTGCAGGGCATCGCCGAGCATTTCGGCGGCACCCTGGCGCTGGGTGCCCCGGCCCACGGCAAGCCGGCCCATATCCGGGTGCTGGGCGGCCGCCTGTTCGCCAGCCTGCCGGCCGGCTTCCGGGCCGGACGATACCATAGCCTGCATGCGGATCACGCCACCCTCCCCGCTTGCCTGGAAGTCACGGCCGAACTGGAGGACGGCATGGTCATGGCGCTGGAGCACCGTACCCTGCCGGTGGCCGGCGTGCAGTTCCATCCGGAAAGCCTGCTCAGCCTGGGCGACGGTATCGGACTGGCCTTGATCGGGAATGTGCTGGAGCGGCTGCGGCCAGTGGGAGGGAGGGCAGCAGCGTGATGGCCGCCCTCCACGCCCCTACATGGCGGCGCAGGTCTTGTCGAGGATTTGCAACTCGGCGGCGCCCGCATTGGCGGTAGTGACGATCAGTCCCTGCAAGGCTGTCTGGCGGGCGCTCTTCCGTGCCGCCACCTCACCCGCCGAGGCGCCGCTGCCGAAGCCGTCGGTGCGCCCAAGCGCCGCCAGCAGCTTGCTCGCCTTGCCGCCATCGGCCAGTTCGGCGTCTCCGGACAGCGTCACCAGGCAGGCCTGGGTCCGCGACACCGTATCCGAGGCTGCCTTCAATTCCTCCTGCGCTTTGTCGAGGCGGGTATTGGAGGCCAGCGCCTGCTGCACCGAGACGAGCAAGGCCGTCTCCTCCGGCGTCGGCGCCTTGAGGCCCAGCAATTGCTGGGCCTGCTGGCGCAGGCGGGCCTTTTCCGCCAAGGCGACCCGCAATTGGTTTTGCGCCTGGGCGACGGCGGACGTGGCGTCGGACGAGCCCGAGACACCACCCGCCGCGTCCCGCGCCTGGCGTTCCACCTGAAGCTGGCGCCACAAGGTAGCGCGTGCCGCGGGATCGGCTTCCGCCGCGATCCGGGCCTCCTGGATGCCATCGCTGGCCGAAGCGATGATGCGCCGCGCCTCGTCCAGGCCAACCGGCCGCGCCAGCGTGTCCTGGACATGCTTCATGCCCTCGACCGCCGAGCACGCGCCGTTGTAGCGGATGGCGTCGGAGACCGCCTCGGCCAGCGGGTATTCCGCCATGGTCGAAGCACGGCGCGAAGCGATCGTGGTGGAAATCTGCTGCCGCTTCATGTCCATGCCGGCGAAGATCACCGGCACTGCGGTATCCTTGAAAAAGGACCGCGAAAACTCGGCGTTCAGGCCGGAACTGATGCCAGCCGCCGCCGAAAGGGCCTGCGAAGATTCCTCGATCAGGCCGCCCAGGACGCCGGTGATGGTTGAAACGGAGCCGAAAATGAAGTTCGTGTTGCTGTCCACCGTCGACAGCGTCTGCTTGTAGATCTCACAACGGCGGTCGGCGGCCATCATGATGTGCCGCTGGATGGCGTTGCGCCGCACCTCCATGTCGGGCTGAGCGCAGGTGGTGAAGGCGGCGAAAGCTCTGACGAGGCGCTGCTCGGGCAGCACCGTCTTCATCTCGTCCTCCCTGATGCACCCCCTCCCGTATTCGACCAGCACGGCCGTGAGATTGACCCGGTACAGCTCCTGCTTGCCGATCACCTGCGGCGTGCCCGCCATCATCACGTTGGTATCCTCGGCGTCGATGGCGTTGGCCACCGCGCATCCGGAAAGCATGGCGGTAACGACAAGAACCGCAGACCGCGAGAATATCCTTCCCATGACGCCCCCCTCTTGATCGATACGCCCCCCGGCGCACCATCACCTTAGCGGTATCATGCGGATATTTTCTACCATTTAGCGATCACGTCCCGCTTTTGACAGCCTGCCACACCTTGACCGCCTGTACCGTCTCGGGAACGTCGTGGACGCGAATGATCTGCGCTCCGGCATCCAGCCCGGCGAGATGGGCGGCCAGGGTGCCGGGCAGGCGTTCGGTGGGGCCTTCGCCGTTGCTCAGGGCGGCGACGAAGCGCTTGCGGCTGGCCCCCAGCAGGATGGGACAGCCGAGGCCGTGATAGAGCGCCAGTGCTGCCAGCACCTGGGCATTGTGGGCGGGGGTCTTACCGAAGCCGATGCCGGGATCGGTGGCGATCAGTGCCCGGTCGATGCCGGCGGCCTCGCAGGCGGCGATGCGCCCGGCCAGATAGTCGTAAATGTCCAGCGGCGCGCAGCGGTAGGTGGGGTTGTCCTGCATGGTCTGCGGCTGCCCCTGCATGTGCATCAGGCAGATGGCCGCGCCGCTGCGGGCCGCTGCCGTCAGCGCCCCCTCGCCCTCCAGTGCGGTGATGTCGTTGATGATCTTGGCGCCGGCGGCTACCGCCGCCTCCATCACCGCGGCATGGCGGGTGTCGATGGACACCGCCACGCCCTTTTCCGCCACGGCGCGCACCACCGGCAGCACACGGGCCAGTTCCTCGTCGCGCGGCACCGGGGCGGCGCCGGGACGGGTCGATCCGCCGCCCACGTCGATGATGTCGGCGCCGGCCTCGACCATGGCGAATGCGCTGGCGACGGCCACCTCGGCGGCCAGATGCTTGCCGCCGTCGGAAAAGCTGTCGGGGGTGGTGTTGACGATGCCCATGATTTGCGGGCGGTCCAGCACCAGCCCGGCCCAAGGCACCCGCCGGCCGCCGATGCGCCGCACCAGCCGGCCCAGATGGCGGGCCACCTCCTCGCTCTCGGCCTCGGCCCAATCCACCATCTCGGCATAGGGTGCCAGCGCCACCCAGGCGGTGTCGCCGTCACGCCAGACCACCGCCCCGGCGGTGAAGGCCAGACCGCTGTCGGCGATGGGCCAACCGTGGCCGGCGACGATGGCGGCGGCAGCCTGCTCGCCGGCGACGATGCCGGCGGGCAGCAGGTAAAGACGGCCGTCCAGCGACGCGGCGGCCCAGTCGAGGCCACGCGGCAGCCCGGCGGCGCGGCGGAAGGCGGATGGGATGGTCATAGGTCTTTCCGTTGAGCAAAGTCCCAAAACGTCATGCCCGGACTTGGTCCGGGCATCCACGTGGTTCTACCGCACTTTGCCAGACGGAGACGCGTGGATGGCCGGGACGAGCCCGGCCATGACGCTCAACACTGCCTATTTACTGCCCCGGCTGCGGCTCGGGGTCGGTGCCGAAGCCGCCGGCCTGCGGGCCGGAACTCGGCACCGAGGAGCGGCGGGGGGCATCCTTGGCCCGGGCATAGCCGCCATCGCGCACCAGCGGGTCGCCCTTGATCAGGGTGTCGATGTCCTCGCGCGACAGGGTCTCGTATTCCAGCAAGCCCTTGGCGATGGCCTCCAGCTCGTTGATGTACTCGGTCAGGATGCCGCGGGCGGTCTGCTCGCCTTCCTCGACGAAACGGCGGATTTCCTCGTCGATCAGGCGGGCGGTGGCGTCCGACATGTTCTTGTGCTGGGTCACCGAGTGGCCCAGGAAGACCTCTTCCTGGTTCTCGTTGTAGCGCAGCGGCCCCAGCTTCTCCGAGAAGCCGAACTCGGTCACCAGCTTGCGGGCCAGGTCGGTGGCGCGCTGGATGTCGTTGGAGGCACCGGTGGTTACCGCCTCGGCGCCGAAGATCATCTCTTCCGCCACGCGGCCGCCGAAGAAGCTGGCGATCATGGCCTTCAACTGGCGCAGGGAATGCGACAGCCGGTCACGCTCGGGCAGCGACATGGTGACGCCCAGCGCCCGGCCGCGCGGGATGATGGTGACCTTGTGCAGGGGCTCGTGCCCCGGCACGTGCATCATCACCACGGCGTGGCCCGCCTCGTGATAGGCGGTCAGGCGCTTTTCGTCGTCACTCATGACCATGGAGCGGCGCTCGGCGCCCATCATCACCTTGTCCTTGGCGGCCTCGAATTCGGCCATGGTCACCACGCGCTTGCCGGCGCGGGCAGCCAGCAGGGCGGCCTCGTTGACCAGGTTGGATAGGTCGGCGCCCGAGAAGCCGGGGGTGCCGCGGGCGATGATCTTGGGTTCCACGTCGGGGGCCAGCGGCACCTTGCGCATATGGACCTTGAGAATCTTCTCGCGGCCCAGGATGTCCGGGTTGGGCACCACCACCTGGCGGTCGAAGCGGCCGGGGCGCAGCAGCGCCGGGTCCAGCACGTCGGGCCGGTTGGTGGCGGCGATCAGGATGACGCCCTCGTTGGACTCGAAGCCGTCCATCTCCACCAGCAGCTGGTTCAGGGTCTGCTCGCGCTCGTCGTTGCCGCCGCCCAGGCCGGCGCCACGATGGCGGCCGACGGCGTCGATCTCGTCGATGAAGATGATGCACGGCGCGTTCTTCTTGCCCTGCTCGAACATGTCGCGCACGCGGCTGGCGCCGACGCCCACGAACATCTCGACGAAGTCGGAGCCCGAGATGGTGAAGAACGGCACGTTGGCTTCGCCGGCGATGGCGCGGGCCAGCAGGGTCTTACCGGTACCGGGCGGGCCGACCAGCAGCACGCCCTTGGGGATCTTGCCGCCCAGGCGCTGGAACTTCTGCGGGTCCTTGAGGAACTCGACGATCTCCTCGAGCTCCTGCTTGGCCTCGTCGATGCCGGCTACGTCCTCGAAAGTGACGCGGCCCGTCTTCTCGGTCAGCAGGCGGGCGCGGCTCTTGCCGAAGCCCATGGCCTTGCCGCCGCCCGACTGCATCTGCCGCATGAAGAATATCCACACGCCGATGAGCAGGAGCATGGGGAACCACGACACCAGCACGCCCCACAGGGTGGGCTGGTCGTCGGCCGGCGGCACCGCCGCCACCCGCACGCCGGTATCGCGCAGCTTGGGCACGATGTTGGCTTCGGGCGGCAGATAGGTGCTGAAGGGCCGGCCGTCGGAATAATGGCCCGTCACGCTGTAGCCCTGGATGGTGACGTCAGCCACCTGGCCACGGTCGACTTCGCTCATGAAGTCGGAAAAGGCGGTCTGCTGCCCGGCGCCCCGCTGCGGCGAGTTCGTCTGGAACAGATTGAAGAGCATCACCAGCAACAGGGCGATGATGATCCACAGCGCCAGGTTCTTGCTGAAGTTCAAGGTCAGGCCCTTCCTCGTTTGACCCGGTGGCGCCCCGTCGGGAGGAGCTCACCGCGCCGAAATGCGGTTCCCTAGAAGATAATGCCGGCCCCGTCCTAGACAAGGCAATGCCCGGCCGGCGTCACCGGGGAAGATGGCGCGGCGACGATCCATCGTAGTGCGCAACCGACGACCGTCCCCCGGTTATAGCCGAGGTGGGGGACGGCGCAAATACCCTGGTGGTCCAATATGGCCGGCAATGTTGGACGTACCGCGGCCGGCAGCGCGGGCAGGCGGCGCGGTTTCGCCAACGCTGCCACCCGGTTCCAGCCCTGCGCCCCCAGCGGCGCCAGCACCAACCCGGCCGGTGCGTCCTCGGCGACCTCCAGGCGGAAGCGGCCGTCCCAGGCCATCACGGCGCCCGGCACCAACGGCAACGGCGGCGCCATGCGCCCGGCCTCGCGGCAGATCAGCAGCGCCCCGCCCAGAGGCGCCACCCGGCAGCCGCCGAGCGTCACCGCCCGGGCCAGGCCGAGGCGCACACGGTCGTACAGGGACTCGACGCGATCCTCGCTGGGCGGATGGGTCCCGCCGCCGATGGCATGCAGCAGACGGGACAGCAGGCGCAGGCCGATCTCCGGTTCATTATGGCGAAAGACGGCGGGATCGACCCGGGCGAAGCCGGCCGGATGGAACTCCACCCAGCGCGCCGCCGCCTGCGCCACCACACCTTCCAGCGCCGCCCGCGCCCGCCCCAGCCGGCGCGCCGTGGCGGCCAGGCGGCTGGGGCTCATCCCCTCGCCCGCCAGCGCCGGCATCAGGCCGCGCATGCGCACCCGGGAGAAGGTGGGATTGCGGTTGGAGGGGTCCTCGATCCAGTCCTGCCCCCGTGCCGCCAAGGCCGCCGCCAAGCGGCCGCGCGGCACCGCCAGCAACGGCCGCAGCCAGCGCAGGCCGAAACCCTCGGCCACCGGCGCCATGGCGGCCAGCCCATCCACGCCCGAGCCGCGCCCCAGACGCAGCAGCAACGTCTCCGCCTGGTCGTCCTGGTGATGGGCCAGCAGGCAGTGAAGCACGCCCTCCTCCCGGCACCAGCGCTCCAGCAGGTCGTAGCGGGCGGCGCGGGCCTCGGCCTGCAGGTCGACGGCAGGCTTGTCGCCCTGCCAGCGCAGGATGCCATGGGCCATGCCGGCCGCCGCTAGCCACTGCCCGACCCGTACGGCCTCGGCCGCCGAGTCGGGGCGCAGCCCGTGATCCACCGTCAACGCCACCGCCTCGCCGCCCAGGGACCGGGCCCAATCGCGGGCCAGCAAGGCGAGACAGAGGGAATCGGCTCCGCCCGACACCGCCACCGCCACGCGCGGACGCGCCTCGAACGGCCCCAGGGGGGGCCATCAGGGCGGCGAATTCGGCGAGGCTAAGCGGTTGGGTCATGGGAAGAGAATTCACCACCAAGACACCAAGACACCAAGAGATTTGTTGGGCGTAGCCGGTGCCGAGCCCCCACCCTCTTGGTGCCTTGGTATCTTGGCGGTGACTCATGAAAAAGCCCCTCCAGGGAGGGGCCTTTCAAACTCACTTGCAGTCGTATTTCTGCTTTTCGGCGACGGCTGCCCGCTTGACCCGGTCGGGCATCTGCGGGTGGTCGGCGAACAGGATAGCGAAGGCGGTGCAGGCCTCCTTCTTCTTGCCCAGTTGGCCGAAGGAGGAGCCGGCCTTGTAGATCATGTCCGGCGCCTTGGTGTGCTTGGGGTTTTTCTTGTAGGCATCCAGGAAGGTGGCGGCAGCGGTGCCGAAATCCTTCTTGGAATAGGCGATGTCGCCCAGCCAGTACTGGGCGTTGCCGGCCAGCGGGCTGCTGGGGTTCTTGGCCAGGAAATCCTGGAAGCCGGCCTCGGCGGTGGCATAGTCGCCCGACTGGGCGGCGGCATAGGCGGCATCGTACTGCGCCTGCGGATCGGCCGCCTTGGCCGGCGCCGAGGCGGCCTGCCCGGACAGCGCCTTCTTCATGTCCTTTTCAGGCATGGTGCCGAGGGTCTGCGGTCCCGGCGCCGGGCCGGAAGCATCGGCGCCCTTCGGCGGGATCAGGTTGACCTTGTCGCCCGAACCGGCCCCCGTGGCGGGCACGGACGCCTGCTGGCCGCCCTGGGCGGCGGGACCGGCGGCCTGCAGATCCTTGAAGCGCAGGTCGATGTCGGCCTGCATGCGCTCGATCTGCTTGGACAGCTGGTTATTCTTGAACTGGACCTCTTCGAGCTTGCCGGTCAGCTGGCGAACCATCTCCTCCAACTGGTCGACGCGCTCGTCCAGGCGGGTGGCCAAGGCCGGCGACAGGGACGGGCCGTCGCTGCCCACCGGGGCACGGTTGGCGCTGCCGCCGCCAAGGGCGGGCGAGGTGATGACGGTGGAACCGCCGGCGCCCCGGGACATCTGGCTCTGCATGACCTGCAGATCGCGTTCCAGGCGATCGATGCGGTCGTAGATGCCACGGCTGTCGTACTGGGCGTGCGCGGCGCCGGCACCGAACGAAAGCAGCAGGCCAAGCGCGGGGATGAGGACGATGCGACGCACGGGGACCTCGTCTGGAAAAGGCGGTAGAAAGCGCAGAAAGAAATAGCGCGGGATCAGGGCAAAAATAAGACGCCCGCCCGTTCCGACGGCCATAGGGCCATCGGAAGGGCGGGCGCCCCAATCACGGTCGTGATCGCTTCAGCAGATTACTTGCTGAGGACGGTCACGCCACGGCGGTTCTGCGACCAGGCGGCCTCGTTCGAGCCGAGGGCGACCGGGCGCTCCTTGCCGTAGGAGATGGTCTTAACGCGAGCGGCCGGCAGGCCACCAGCGACCAGGTATTCCTTCACCGAGTTGGCACGACGCTCGCCCAGGGCGAGGTTGTACTCGCGGGTGCCGCGCTCGTCGGCATGGCCCTCGACGGTGAGGTTGTAGGTCGGATACTTCTTCAGCCAAGCAATCTGCTTGTCCAGAGTGGCCTTGGCATCAGCACGCAGGGCGTACTTGTCGAAGTCGAAGAAGACGCGATCGCCAACGTTGGCGATGAAGTCCTGCTCCGAACCCGGGACGATGCCGGCGGGCTTGGTCGCGGCCGGCGGGGTAGCCGAAGCGCCAGTGGTCGCCTTCTCCTCGGGGGCCGACTCACAGGCGGCCAGCAGGGCGGCGGCAGCGACAATGCTCAGAAAACGCAGCTTCATATTTGAGGACTCCCCCTCAATGGAACGCCGTAGGGAATGCAGATTGGACCTTTGGAGACGCCGCGCCGGCCCACTGGGAGCCGGCACGCCCTTCCTCAGACACCGAAAGGTAGGACCCGCTGTCTTCGGAAAAAATCTCAATCGGGGCGGACTATACTAAGTAAGTTTTAGGGAATCAAGGGGGACCAAGCAGGGTCCGAGCCATCCAAAGGTGTGAGGACCTGCCTTTCATTGAAGCCCGTCAGGTCGACCGTGTAGAGCTTCGAGGTGCCGCCACGCCCCCGATCGTCGGAGGGAGTCTCCTTCCAAAAGGCCAGAACGCGGCCGTTGGGCGCCCAAGTCGGGCCTTCCACCAGCCAGCCCTTGGCCAGCAGACGCTCGTCGGAACCGTCGGGACGCATGACGCCGACGAAGAATTCGCCGCCCTTCTGCTTGGTGAAGGCGATGAGGTCGCCGCGCGGGGACCAGACCGGAGTGGTGTAGCGGCCATCGCCAAAGCTGATGCGGCTGGCGTTATCGCCATCGGCATCCATGGTGTACAGCTGCGGGGTGCCGCCGCGGTCGGAGTTGAACACCACCTTGGCGCCGTCGGGCGAATAGCTGGGCGAGGTGTCGATGGCCGGATGATTGGTCAGGCGACGCTTCTGCCGAGTCAGCAGGTTCATCTCGTAGACTTCGGTGTTGCCATCCTGCGCCAGGCTCATGATCACCTTGTTGCCGTCGGGCGAGAAGCGCGGGGCGAAGGTCATGCCGGGGAAGTCGCCCAGCAATTCGCGCCGCGCCGTGTCGATCTGCAGCAGATAGACGCGCGGCGTGCCCCGGAAATAGGACATGTAGGTGATCTCGCGCGCGGTCGGCGAGAAGCGGGGCGTCAGCACCAGTTCCTCGCCCGAGGTGAGGAAGCGGTGGTTCTCGCCATCCTGGTCCATGATGGCCAGACGCTTCTTGCGGTCGTTCTTCGGACCGGATTCCGAGATGTAGACGAGCTGGGTGTCGAAATAGCCATCCTCGCCGGTGATGCGCTTGTAGATGGCGTCCGAGATCATGTGGGCGAGCCGGCGCCAGCCCTGCGGGGTGGCCGTATAGGCCATGCCGGTCATCTGCTGCTCGTTGAACACGTCCCACAGCCGGAACTCGACGCGCATGCGGCCATCGGGACCGATCTCGGCCTTGCCGCTGACCAGCGCCTCGGCGTTGATCTGCTTCCAGTCGGCGAAGCGCGGACCGGCCTGCAGGGCGGCGGCGGTCTGGATGAAGGCGCGCTGGTCGATGGGCTTGAACAGGCCCGAGCGCTCCAGGTCGGCGGCCACCACGCGGGCGATGTCCTTGCCAGCCTGGGCCTCCTGGGCGGAATTCCCGAACATCTCGGGAATGGCGATGGGCAGCGGCCGCATGTTGCCCTTGGTAATGTCGATGCGGACACCTTGGGCGGAAGCCGGCTCCACGGCCAGCAATCCGACACAGGCAACGGCCAGGGCGGCGGCCGCAAGGCGAAGGCGCGTGAGCATGGTCATCGTCCTAAGTCTTGGGTGGGTCGAGACAACGGCAGGATGGCGGATGGACATCAGCGCCCCCCACCATCTGCTTGGGATTGAACACCAGCACGAAATCCTTGAACTGATCGTACTTGTTGCGCGGGATCGGCAGCGGGCTGGCCAGGCGCACGGCGCGGCGCCCCGAATCCGCCGCCGCCTGCCAGAACGAATCGGCCATCAGCGGGCGATTGACGATCTGGGCGTCGGTGACGGTGCCGTCGGGCAGCACGGTGACGCGGATCTCCACGATCAGGTTGGCGGCGTCCTTGGCGCCGGCGGGAATATTCCAGTACTTGGACACGTGCGCCCGGATGGCGTCCATCTCGGTCATGGAGATGGGCTCGTTGGGGTTGTGCATGTCCGAGCCCCGGACGCTCTGCGGCGTGGACTTGGTGCCCTGGTCGGCAGACGGCGTATTGGGCTTGGCCTTGTCGGCCGCCTTCATCAGGTCGTCCAGCGGGTTGGCCGGCTTGGGCTTTTGCTTCTCCACCGACTTCAGCAGCGAATCCAGGTCGTTCTGAGGCTGCGGCTTGGGCGGCGGCTTCAGATCGTTCAGCATTTTCTGCGTATCGGGCTTGGGCTGGGGCTTCGGCTCGGGTTTGGGTTCCGGCTTCGGCTCGGGCTTCGGCTCGGGCTTCGGAACCGGCGGCGCGGGCGCAGGCTCCGGCGGTTTGGGCGGCGGCGGCGGAGGCGGGGGTGCCGGCTTGGGCGGTTCGGGCTTCGGAGGCTCGGGCTTCGGCGGTTCCGGCTTGGGCTGCTCTGCCTTGGGCGGTTCCGGCTTGGCCGGTTCGGGCTGGGGCGTCTCGGCCTGCTTGGGCGGCGGGTTGGTCTTGGCACCGATGGGCACCAGATCCACCACGAAGGGCGCCTCCATCTCGGGCGGCTTGCTCCAGAACGACGGCAGCCCGAAAATCGCCAGCAGCGCCAGCGTCAGGTGCAGCACGCCCGAAAAGATCAGACTTTCGCGCCTCAATTCCATGGGTCTGCCCTTAGCGAGCCCCCTTCTTGGCCGGCTTGGCCGCACCGGCATCGCCCTGGCGCATCTCGGTGACCAGGGCCACCTTGGTGAAGCCGGCGCCGCCCAGCGTCCCCATCACCTCCATGACGCGGCCGTAATCGATGGTCTTGTCGCCGCGGATGAAGATGCGGGTGTCGGGCTTCTGGGCGGTGATGGCCTGCAGCTTGGGCACCAGGTCCTCCATGGAGACCTTGGTCTCCTGGATCCACACCTCGCCATGGGCGTCCACGGTCACCGACAGCGGCTGGTCGTCGCCCTTGATGGGGGCGGCCTCGGTCTTGGGCAGATCCACCTGCACGCCCGCGGTCAGCAGCGGCGCGGTGACCATGAAGATCACCAGCAGCACCAGCATGACGTCGACCATGGGCGTGACGTTGATGTCCGACACCGGGCGATGGCGCCCGCGCCCGCCCTTCTTCGGACCGATGGCGGCTCCCATCAGACCTTCTCCTCCAACTGGCGCGACAGGATGGCGCCGAACTCGCCCGAGAAGTTCTCCAGGCGCTTGGAATAGCGGTCGAGGTCGTTGGAGATCTTGTTGTAGGCGATCACCGCCGGGATGGCGGCCACCAGGCCGAGCGCGGTGGCGAACAGCGCCTCCGAGATGCCAGGCGCCACCACCGCCAGCGAGGTGTTCTTGGTGGCGGCGATGGACTGGAACGAGTTCATGATGCCCCACACGGTGCCGAACAGGCCGATGAACGGCGCCGTCGAGCCCACCGAGGCGAGCACGCCCAGATGGCGTTCCAGGATGTCCATCTCGCGGCCCAGGGTGACGTGCATGACGCGGTCGATGCGCTGGGGCAGGCTGACGCGGGCGGTTTCCTTGTCCGCCAGGCCCTTGGCGGCGGAGCGGCGCCATTCGCGCATGGCGGCCACGAAGATGGCGCTCATGGGATCCAGCGGACGGGAGCCGATGCGGTCGTACAGTTCTTCCAGCGAGCCGCCGGACCAGAACGATTCCTCGAACTGCTCGGCCCGCTGCCACAGGGCGCGCAGGCGCATGACCTTGTCGAAGATGATGGCCCAGCACCAGAACGAGGCGCCGAGCAGCGCGACCATCACGCACTTGACGATGATGTCGGCCCGCATGAACAGGGCCCACATGGACAAGTCGTGTTCGGCGGCTACCGAGCCGGCCAGCTGAACCGTCTGAACGGGATCCATGACACTATCGCCTTTCGCTTACCAAAGCCTGCAAAGAGTTCTTCAATTCCGCCGGAATGCGTGCCGGCTTGCCGTCCAATCGAATGAAGGCCAGCTTCACGTCGAGACGCACCAATTCGGCGCCGTCGTCAAGTCTGCGGATGACCTGCCCCACCTCCAGCGAGGCACCGCCCAGGGCCTTGGGCGTGCTCTCCACCTGGAGCAGGTCGTCCAGCTTGGCGGATTTCAGGAAATCCATGGTCATATGGCGGACGGCGAAGGCGTAGCCCTCGGCCGCCAGGTCCGACTGCCTCAGCCCCAGCGTGCGCACCATCTCGGTGCGCGCCCGCTCGGCGAAGTTCAGGTAATTGGAGTGATAGACGATGCCGCCGGCATCGGTGTCTTCCCAATAGACGCGGATCTGGTGGAGGTGGGTCATGACTCCTCCCTCCCTCGGCCCGGCCGGGGGAGGGCCGGGGTGGGGGCAGGCGTCCACCGGAGAGCCGCTGGCCGGCAAGCCCCCTCCCGGCCTCCCCCCGCGCTTTGCGCGAGGGGAGGCGATGTGCGGTGTGCACACTCATCCCCCTCCTCCTCGCGCGCCAGCAGGTCTAGTTGGACCAGCACCTCGCGCGGCGGGTTGAGGCCGATATGCTTGAACCCCAGGGCCGACAGCATGCGCCCGCGCGCGGGTGCGCTGGATCAGGCCCTGCTGCAGCAGGTAGGGCTCGATCACCTCTTCCAGGGTGTCGCGGCTTTCCGACAGGGCGGCGGCCAGGGTGTCCACGCCCACCGGCCCGCCGCCGTAATTCTCGGCGATGCAGGACAGGTAGCGGCGGTCCATGGCGTCCAGGCCGATCTGGTCCACCTCCAGCCGGGTCAGCGCCGCGTCGGCCACCGCGCGGTCCACCGGGCTGCGGCCGGCCACGGCGGCGAAGTCGCGCACCCGGCGCAGCAGGCGGCCGGCCACGCGGGGCGTGCCGCGGGCACGGCGCGCCACCTCGGCGGCGCCGTCGGCGGTGATGTCGAAGCCCAGCACGCGGGCGCCACGGCGAACGATCTGTTCCAGTTCGTCGGGAGTGTAGAAGGTCATGCGGCAAGGAATGCCGAAGCGTTCGCGCAGGGGTGTGGTCAGCAGCCCGGAGCGCGTCGTCGCCCCCACCAGGGTGAACGGCGGCAAGTCGATTCGCACGGAGCGGGCGGCCGGGCCCTCGCCGATGATCAAATCCAACTGGAAATCCTCCATAGCCGGATAGAGAACCTCCTCTATGGCAGGATTAAGGCGATGGATTTCATCGATGAACAGGACGTCGCGCGGCTCCAGGTTGGTCAGCAGCGCGGCCAGGTCGCCGGCCTTGGCGATCACCGGCCCCGAGGTGGCGCGAAAGCCCACCCCCAGCTCCTTGGCGACGATCTGCGCCAGCGTGGTCTTGCCCAGGCCAGGCGGGCCGTAGAACAGAGTGTGGTCCAGCGCCTCACCGCGGGAACGGGCGGCGGCGATAAAGATCTTCAGGTTCTCGCGCACCTGGCGCTGGCCGGTGAAGTCGTCCAGCGCCTGCGGCCGCAGATGGGTCTCCACGTCGCCGGCCGCCTGCTGGGGCGAGACCATGCGGCCGTCCGGGGATTTGGCGGTCATCGCGCCAGCTCCTTGCCCAGCAGCTTCAGCGCCAGCCGGATCAAGGTGGAGCTATCGACGCCCTCGCCCTGCTCACGGGCCACCTTGCCCACCGCCTCGAACGCTTCGAGCCGGCGGTAGCCCAGGTTGACCAGGGCGGAGATGGCATCCTCCATGGCCCCGCCAGCCGCCGCCGGCATGGGGGCGGCACCCGCCACGGCAGCCGCCACGCCCTGGGGCGTGAAGCCGCCGAGCGCGATCTTGCCGGCCTTGTCCTTCAACTCGGTCAGGATGCGCACGGCCAGCTTGGGGCCGACGCCGCTGGCCCGCGTCAGCGTGGTCTTGTCTTGGGCGGCAATGGTCTGCAGCAATTGCTCGGGCGTGGCCACCGACAGGATGGACAGGCCCACCTTGGCCCCCACCCCCTGCACGGTGGTCAGCAGGTTGAACCATTCCTTCTCGGCCACCTCCAGGAAGCCGTAGAGGTGGATGTGATCCTCGCGCACGTGGGTTTCCACGTGCAGCGCCGCCGCCTCGCCCACCGCCAGCTTGGCCAGGGTCTTGCCCGAGCAGAAAACCAGATAGCCGACGCCGCTCACGTCGACGACCGCGTAATCCTCGCCGACGGAATCGACCAGTCCCTTGAGCTTGGCGATCATGATTGTTCTCCCCCCTCCCTCACGCACTGCGTGGGGGAGGGTCGGGGTGGGGGCCTGTGGCCGTGCGCACCAATCCACGCCGAGGGGATGCAACCGCTTAGCCCCCGCCCCGCCCCTCCCCGGCAAAGCCGAGGGAGGGAGGTGTTAACGAGGGCGATCATGACACCACCGCCCGCGCCAGCCGGCGTGCCGTGTTGAGGTGATGGGCGTGGCAGATGGCCACCGCCAGGGCATCGGCCGCATCGGGACTTTGCACCAGACAGCCGGGCAGCAGCGTGCGCACCATCATGCCCACCTGCTCCTTCTGGGCACGGCCGGTGCCCACCACCGCCTGCTTGACCGAGGCGGGCGCATATTCCCCCACCATCAGGCCCGACAGCGCCGGGGCCAGCAGCACGGCGCCGCGCGCCTGGCCCAGCTTGAGCGTGCTTTCCGGGTTCTTGTTGACGAAGGTCTGTTCCACCGCCGCTTCCTCGGTGCCCCACTGGGCGATCACCGCCAGCACGCCCTGGTGCAGCTGCACCAGCCGCTCGGCCAGCGTCAGCTTGTCGTCGGACCTGATGACCCCATCGGCCACATGGCGCAGCCGGCTGCCATCGGCATCGACGATGCCCCAGCCGGTGATGCGCAGACCTGGGTCCAGTCCCAGAACTCTCATGGCCCTCACGCCTTTCACTCGTCATTCCCGCGAAAGCGGGAAACCATGGCCGCCGCAGAAACCGCGCCAAACATGGACCCCCGCTTTCGCGGGGGTGACGCATGACGTTTTCTCGATCAGCCCAGACGCTCCATGATGTCGTCGGGGATTTCGAAATTGGCCTGGACGCGCTGGACGTCGTCGTTGTCCTCAAGGATGTCCAGCAGCTTCAGCAGGGTCTTGGCGGTATCCTCGTCGGCCACCGGCACGGTGGTCTGCGGGCGCCAGTCCAGGCGGGCGTGTTCCGGCGTGCCGAAGGCGGCTTCCAAGGCGTCGCGCACGGCGGCCAGGTCGTCGGGGGCGCAGGTGACCTCGTGGCCCTCGTCGTCGGATTCCACATTGTCGGCGCCCGCTTCCAGCGCCGCCTCGAACATGGCTTCCGCCGAGGCGGCCGACACCGGGTAGCGGATGGCGCCGACGCGGTCGAACATGAACGACACCGAATTGGTCTCGCCCAGCGCGCCGCCGTTCTTGGAGAAGGCCGAGCGCACCTCCGAGGCGGTGCGGTTGCGGTTGTCGGTCAGCGCCTCGACGATGATGGCCACCGAGCCGGGGCCGTAGCCCTCGTAGCGCACTTCCTCGTAATTGGCCCCGTCCTCGCCGCCGGCGCCACGCTTGATGGCGCGCTCCATGGTGTCCTTGGGCATGTTGGCGGCGCGGGCGGCCTGGATGGCGGCACGCAGGCGCGGATTGGCCACCGGGTCGGGCTGCCCGGTCTTGGCGGACACCGTCAGCTCGCGGATGAGCTTGGTGAAGACCTTGGCGCGCTTGGCATCCTGCGCGCCCTTGCGGTGCATGATGTTCTTGAACTGGGAATGGCCGGCCATACTCAGACTGATCCTGATTTGGAAGGAATGATTTGGCGCTGCCTATACCATATCTTGTGGGCACAGGGCTATGGCGGAGACAGCAGGTCGCTGAATCCGGCTAATATGGCAGTGATTGGCGGCAAGCGGAAGCGCCGAAGGCGGCCCGCCAAGGGGCCGCCTTTTGACGATGGGCGGGACCTAGAAGGTGACCGGCATCACCAGGTCGATGGCGAAGCTCCACTGGTCGCGCGAACTGAGGTCATCAAAGGCGTCGACGGTGTTGAGGGCGCGGTCGTAGCGGATTTCCGGGCGGATGGTCAGCCCCTCCACCCGGGACGGCAGGCCCTGCGGCTTGATATTGGCACCGATGGTGACGGCGCCGTAGGTGGTGCGCTTACCCGGCGTGATCAGGTCGCGGTCCAGCGTCTCGCCGCGCTGGGCATTGACGAAGTCGCGGTTGCCGGGAAAGCCGGCGACGAAGAAGCCGTTCATGTCCCACCACACCTCGCCGCGCGCGCCCAGCGACAGCCAGTCGTTGACGGCATAGACGGCGTACTGGGCGATGCCGTAACCCTGGGCCTCGGCCAGGTCGTCCTTGATGTAGTTGAGCCTCGGTGGTCAGCGTCAGTTGGTCGGTGGCCTTGTAGACGGCGCTGATGTCGTTGAGGTAGCGCCCCTGGTGGTTGGCCTCGGACGTGCCGTTGGGCCCGCGGCTGGGGCTCTCGGGGCCGAAATGGCTGAAGCCCAGGATGGTGAGCTTGCCCTCCAGCAGGTTCAGCCCGAAACCGGCCAGGCCGGCGATGCGGTCGTTGTTGTCGCCCCGATTGCCCACCGTGGTGTTCACACCGGTATCCACGCCCAGATAGACGTCCACCATGGAATTGACGTGGGTGGTGGTCAGGATGCCGGTGTGCTTGTACGGCAGACCGAAGTTGAAGATGTAGGAGTGGGAATAGAAGGTATTGCCGCTGGCCGGAATGACCTCGGACCCCATGGGCGTGCTGTACAGGCCGGCCTTGACGTCGATGCCGCCCGGGGTCAGCAGCGGAAGATGCCCCAGCAGGTTGGCCTCGGTGATGTCGAACTGGTAGCGGCTGCGGGTATTGTCGTCGAAGATGCCGATGTAGTGGGTGTAGCGGGCGTCCGAGCCGTAAAAGGCTGGGCCCTGAACCCCCAATCGTAGCCCGCGGCGTTGGGGTCCAG
>JANQAI010000007.1 GCA_024707145.1 Magnetospirillum sp.
CTGCACCTGCAAAGAATCTTTCATCCAATCGCGAAGCCCCTAAAGGGTGGTGAACATGAAGGTGGCGACGGCCAGCGTCGCCAGCGTCACCAGCGCCATTCCCTTCCAGCCCAATGCCCCCTGGCGCATGAGCAAAGCGGCCGTCGCCACGACCAGGGGGGCGATGACGAGGATGCCCAACTGCTTCTCGTTCATGGCACAAGACACTCCGGTTGGGGGCGCGGGCGCCTCACTGTGCGGCCACTTGGCGGTACAGGCGCGGCAGCGCCGCCGACAGCTGCGCCAGGTGGTGGACGATGGCGAAGCCGCCCCGGCCGAACAGATGGGGGAAATAGGCCTGGGCCTTGCGGTCCACGGTGATGCCGAACACCCCCACCCCCCTTGGCACGGGCGTCCAGGATGGCGCGGCGGGTGTCCTCGATGCCGTAACGGCCCTCGTAATGGTCCACGTCGTTGGGCTTGCCGTCGGTCACCACCAGCAGCAGGCGGTGGCGGTTGGGGCGGTCCTCCAGGCCCTTGGCGGCATGGCGGATGGCCGCGCCGATACGGGTGTAGTAGCCGGGCTTGAGCGCGCCGATGCGGCGCATCACCGTGGGACTGAACGGTTCGGCGAAGTCCTTGACCGTTTCGACTCGCACCCAGGCGCGCTTGCGCGAGGTGAAGGAGAGGATGGAGAAGTCGTCGCCGCTGGCCGCCAGCCCGGCGCCCAGCACCGCCAGCGCCTCTTTCTCCACGTCCAGCACCCGACGGTTCTCGATCCACGCATCGGTGGACAGCGAGCTGTCCACCAGCACGGTGACCGCCAGGTCGCGGTCCTGGGCTCGGCGTTGCTGCCACAGCCGGTCCGAGCCGACGCCGCTGGCGCGCAGATCGCAGCGCGAGCGCACCACCGCCTCCATGTCCAGTTCGGCGCCGTCGGCCAAGCCGCGCAGGATGAGCGGACGCGAGCGCAGGGCCTCGAACTGGCGCTTCACCGCGCGGATGCGGCGACGGGCGGCCTCGTCGGGCTCCCAGCGTTCCCCTTCCTCGGCGGCGACGGCGGTGAGCACCGAGCAATAATCGGGGCGGTAGGCTTTGGCGCGGCAATCCCATTCCGGATAGAGCCGCGTGCCGGTGAGCCGGGCCGGGTCGGTGGCGCTGGGCGGCAGGTCCAGGTCGAACTTCAGCTTGGTGGCCGCCTTCCGGCCGTGCTGGGCCAGGACCATTTCCTCCATGTCGTCGGCGGCCTTCTTCGCCTCTTCCTCGTCGGTGTCGTCGGCGGCGCGGTTGACGTTCACCATGTCGGCGAAGGACAGGATCTTCTCGAAGCGATTGAGGATCAGGGAATCCTTGCGTTCCGCCTGGTCCTGGCGGCGCCGGCTGGCCCGCTTGCGGGGGCCCTCCTCATTGTCTTCCTCGCGCTTGCCGGCGGGCGCCGCCGCATCGCCCTCGGCCTGGGAGGCCGCCGGCCGGCTCACGATCTCTCCCCACAGCGGCACCGGCAGGAAGGGGCGGTATTCCGCCGGCACCCGCGCGGAAGCCAGGGGCTGGCGGGGTTGGCCGCGCAGCACGGCCTGGATGGCCGTCTCCACCCGCTGCTCCACCCCGCTCAGCCGGCGGGCCGGGCGCAGCGGCAGGAAAGCCTCCACCAGGGCCTGGTAGCGCCCGCGCAGGCCGGGATAGCGCTCAAGCGCCAGCCGGGTGGCGCGTTCGGCCCGTTCCACCACCGCCATATCCGCCGCCAGGGGGTCGGCCGGGCGTTCCGTCCCCGGTTCCAGGGCGGTGAAGAAGGCCGCCAGCCAGAGATAAAGGTCGTGGTTCAGTTCGGCCCGGGGGAACAGGTCGATGACCGGCGGCAGCGACAAGGCTGCCTCGTCCAGAGTCGGCGTCATCAGCCGCTCGTCGTCCATGGCCAGCATCTGCCGCAGGGACAGGCGGTGGCGCGAGGTACGCCCCGTCGCCGCGCCGATCTCGACGCCGGGGTCGCCGCCCAGGGCGCGGAAGAACACCGCCAGCTTGCCGCGCACATGGTCCAGCCGCACCGCCGCCTCGGGATGGCGGGGATAACTGGCGGCGTCGCCGATCAGGCGGTGCCACAGGGTGCCCACCCGTTCTTCCAGTTCCAGCCAGTCCAGCACGCCCATGGGCCGCCCTCCACCTTATTGATAAGAGACGGAGTCAGCTCTAGCCGAACACCGCGCCGACCACGTCCTCGAGGCCGCGCTTGACGTCCAGATCGTCGGTCAGCGGCTCCACCAGCGCCACCTGCACGGCATCGCGCAGGGACAGCCCGGCCTGGATGAGGGTGGCGCAGTAGATCAGCAGGCGGGTAGAGACGCCTTCCTCCAGGTCGTGGCCCTTGAGCGCCCGCAAGCGGGCGGCCAGCGCCACCAGGGGTTCGACCTTGTCGCGGGGCAGGCCGCTTTCCTCGGCCACCACGCGGGTCTCCAGCTCGGCCGGGGGAAAATCGAATTCGATGGCGACGAAGCGCTGGCGGGTGGACGGCTTCAACTGCTTGAGGACGTTCTGGTAGCCCGGATTGTAGGACACCACCAGCATGAATCCGTCCGGCGCCTCCAGGGTCTCGCCGGTGCGGTCCAGCGGCAGGATGCGGCGGTCGTCGGTCAGTGGATGCAGTACCACGGTGACGTCCTTGCGGGCCTCCACCACCTCGTCCAGATAGCAGATGCCGCCCTTGCGCACCGCCTCGGTCAGCGGCCCGTCGGTCCACACGGTGTCGCCGCCCTTGAGCAGATAGCGGCCGGTCAGGTCGGCGGCGGTCAGGTCGTCATGGCAGGAGACGGTGAACAGATCGCGCTGCAGCCGCGCCGCCATGTGGGCGACGAAGCGGGTCTTGCCGCAGCCGGTGGGTCCCTTGAGCAGCAGCGGCAGCTTGTGCCGCCAGGCCATCTCGAACAGGGCGCATTCGTTGCCGACGGGAACGTAGAAGGGCAGCTGGCTCATGAAAACTCCGGAATAAAGAAGGGGCGGCCAATGGCCGCCCCCGATGCACCCGTTCACTTACTCGGCGGCCTGAAGCTGGGAGCGCGTGGGAGCACGCACCCGGCCGGGCACCACCAGCGACCACACCACCAGCACCACGCCGAAGAAGGTGACCACGCCGGCCCCGAGACGGAACCAGTAGAACAGGCCCAGCTGCTCCTGCACCTCCATGAAGCCCATGCCGAGGACGCGCTGCAGATGGGTCTGCACCACGCCGGCGAAGGTCAGCGAGAAGGTCATGAAGGAGACGCCGGCCGAGGTGACCCAGAAACCCCACATGTTGAGGATCTGGTTGTACGGCTCACGCTTCAGCAGGTTGGGCATGGCGAAGGTGAAGATAGCCAGGTTCACCATCACATAGGCGCCGTAGAAGGCCAGGTGGCCGTGGGCGGCGGTGACCTGGGTGCCATGGGAATAGTAGTTCACCGGAGCCAGGGTGTGCAGGAAGCCCCACACGCCGGCGCCGAAGAAGGCGAACACCGAGCAGCCCAGCGACCACAGCAGCGCGGCCTTGTTGGGATGGGTGCGGCCACCCTTCCACACCATCATGAAGGTGAACACCACCATGGCGAAGAACGGCGCCACTTCCAGCGTGGAGAACACACTGCCGATCCACTGCCAGTAGGCGGGGGTGCCAATCCAGTAATAGTGATGGCCGGTGCCCAGGATGCCCGAGAACAGCGCCAGGCCGATGATGACGTAGAGCCACTTCTCGACCACCTCGCGGTCGACGCCGGTCAGCTTGATCATCAGGAAGGCGAGGATGGAGGCCATCACCAGTTCCCACACGCCTTCCACCCACAGATGGACGACCCACCACCAGAACATCTTGTCCAGGATCAGGTTGGCCGGGTTGTAGAGCGAGAACAGGAAGAAGATGGCGATGCCCCACAGGCCCAGCAGCAGCACGTTGGTGATGGCGGTCTTGCGACCCTTCAGCACCGTCATGGTGATGTTGAACAGGAACAGCAGCGCCACCACCACGATGGCCAGCTTGATCCACAGGGGCTGTTCCAGGAACTCGCGGCCCTCATGGATGCGGAAGACGTAGCCGACCACCGCGGCGGCCGCGCCGAACAGGAACAGCCAGAACTGCAATATCGCCATCTTGGGGCTGTACAGCTCGGTTTCGGCCTCTTCCGGGATCAGGTAGTAGGCGGCGCCGAAGAAGCCCATCAGCAGCCACACGATCAGCGCGTTGGTGTGGATCATGCGAACGATGTTGAAGGGCAGGAGCTCGGACAGCGTGTTGGGGAACACGACCACCGTGCCGGCGACCACGCCGAACAGCACCTGGGCGATGAACAGGGCCAGCGCGCCCCCGAACCAGTACAGGGCGACCCGTTGGGATGTGTATTTCATGTCGTGCCTCTTTCGCGGAGCGTCAGCCGGAGACCTTGGGCGGCCAGTTCTGGGTGTCGACCTCGCTGGTCCACTTCAGGAAGTCGATCAGCTGATCCAGTTCGGTATCCGAGAGATTGAACTGGGGCATCTGGCGCCGGCCCTCGATGCCGGTGGGCATCGCCTTGATCCAGGCCTTGAGGCCCTCGCGGGCATTGGCGGGATCTTCCCGGCCGCCATAGCGCACCCACACGTTGCCCAGGCTCGGGGGCGTAATAGGCGCCCTCGCCCATCAGGGTGTGGCAGTCGATGCAGGCGTGCTTTTCCCACACGTGCTTGCCGGCCTTGACCGAAGCGGTGATGGGATTGCCATCGGCGACGGCATTGGCCTTGGACACGCTGTGCACCACCAGGCCGACGAAGATGATGAAGAAGAACGCGGTGCCCCCATAGAAGATGTTGCGGGCGGCCGCTTTGGTCAGTGTTTCGGACATGGCTTCTCCTCTAGAGAGAGGGTGTCGTCACCACCCAGCGCGGACGAGAAGCCGCCGCTCAGGTGCTCGAGATCCCCTTGAGCCGCACCATATCCAAGCGTCCCGCTCGGATACTTAACACTGGTCAAGTGACATCCACGTAATGTTGGAGAAAAGTAATCACGGAAAAACACGCATTGTTCGTGCGGTTATCGCCTCCGATATATTAATATCAGTGTATATTATAATATTAGGAAGAACTTTTTCCGAATTGGATGAACTCCATCCGTCTTGATCATGGTCAAATACACTCCTACTCCCCTGATCTATCCCTTTCTGCCCTAGGGGAATTATTCCGGTTCCCACGAAAAGGGGACCAGAAGGGCGGCATACCTCCTGCGAAGTATACCTCCCCACATGTTTCCCTATTTATTTGGCAGAATTCAGGCATATTTTCCTATGCCTGAGGTGGAGAACCCGATGCTGAACCGGTACGGCGCAGCAAAGGTCAGATTTACAGTCCTTTTCGGCCTGATTCTGATCCTGTTCTTGAGCACGTCCCCCGTCCCCGCTCCGGCGCACGAGATCGGCGCCTGGCGCGATGACGTGAAGCCCGCCGACGTGTTCCCCGGTGCCGACCGCTTCGGGCCGCCCGAGGGCACGCCCGAGGCCCAGGCCGCCTTCAAGGGCGACACCCTGCTGGGCTATGTGTTCGAAACCAGCGACATCGGCTATTCCGGCAAGCCCATCAAGGTGATGGCCGGCATGGACAATACCGGCAAGATCGTCGGCGCGCGGGTCACCGAGCATCACGAACCCATCCTGCTGGCCGGCATCCCCAACGAAAAGCTGACGGACTTCGTCGCCAAGTACGTGGGCAAGAGCGTGCTGGCGGTCACCGCCGACGGCGCCCCCCGTCCCGCCGTGGACGTGGTGGCCGGCGCCACCGTGACCGCCATCGTCATCGACGACGGCCTGCTGCGCACCGCGCTCAAGGTGGCCCGCTCGCGCGGGCTGGCGGGGTTCCAGGCCAGCACGGGCTCCGGCCGCGACCGCCTGGCGGCCAAGCCGTTCGCCCCCCTGCCGTTCCAGGACCTGCTGGGCCAGGGCATGGTGCGGCGGCTGTCCCTGAGCAACGCCGAGGTGGACGCCGCCTTCGCCAAGATCGGGGTGGGCGCCGGCGAGGCCTATGGTGCGCCCGCCGATCCGGCCGCAGAGTTCATCGATCTCAACATAGCCCTGGTCAGCCCTGAGCTGATCGGCCGCAACCTGCTCGGCGACGCCGAGTACAAGGCCTTGCAGGACTGGCTGCAGCCGGGCCAGTCGGCCATCGTGGTGGCCGGCCAGGGCGCCTATTCGTGGCGCGGCTCGGGCTATGTGCGCGGCGGCATCTTCGACCGCATCCAGCTCATCCAGGACGGCATGAGCGTGCGCTTCTCCGACAAGCTCTATCGCCGCATCGGCCGGCTGCAGAGCGACGCCCCCGACTTCCCCGAGATCGGCCTGTTCAAGATTCCCGAGGACATGGGCTTCGACCCGGCGCGGCCGTGGCGGCTGGAGCTGCTGGCGCAGCGTGCCACCAGCACGCGCCAGAAGGCGTTCACCAGCTTCGCCCTGGAATACAGCCTGCCGCCGGCCATGATCGAGCGCGCGCCTGAGCCGGCCAAGGCGGCCACACCGGCCTCCGCTTCCGCCACCGCCGAGGATTCCGGCCGCACCGCTCTGTGGCAGGGCATCTGGAAGACGCGCGCGGTGGACATCGCCATCCTGTCGGTGTCGCTGGCGATCCTGACCCTGATCTTCTTCTTCCAGGACGTGCTGGTGAAGCACCCCAAGCTGTTCGTGCGCCTGCGCATGGGCTTTTTGGCCTTCACCGTGCTGTGGATCGGCGCCTATGCCGGCGCCCAGCTGTCGGTGGTCAACGTCTTCACCTTCGTCCAGGCGCTGATGACCGGCTTCCGCTGGGACTTCTTCCTGCTGGAGCCGCTGATCTTCATCCTGTGGTGCGCCACCGCCGTGTCCCTGCTGTTCTGGGGCCGGGGCGCCTATTGCGGCTGGCTGTGCCCGTTCGGCGCGCTGCAGGAGATCCTCAACGCCATCGCCAAGAAGCTGGGCGTGCGTCAGTTCACCCCCAAATTCGCCTGGCACGAGCGTTTCTGGGCGCTGAAATACGTCATCTTCATCGCGCTGCTGGGCCTGTCGCTCTATTCCCTGGCCCTGGCCGAGCGCTGGGCCGAGGTCGAGCCGTTCAAGACCGTCTGGCTGGTGCATTTCGCCCGCGACTGGGTGTGGGTGGCCTATGCCCTGCTGATGCTGGCTGCCGGCCTGTTCGTCGAGCGCTTCTATTGCCGTTATCTCTGTCCGCTGGGCGGCGCGCTGGGCATTCCGGGCCGCATGCGCCTGTTCGAGTGGCTGAAACGGCGCAAGCAATGCGGCTTCGAATGCCAGAAATGCGCCAAGGAATGCATGGTCCAGGCCATCCATCCCAACGGCCAGATCAATCCCAACGAGTGCCTCTACTGCATGCATTGCCAAGTGGTCTACCAGGACCACGGCAAGTGCACGCCGCTATTGCTGAAGGCACAGGCGCGCAAGAAGGCCCAAGCGCAGGCCCAGCAGGCCCAGGCTCAGCCCGACACCCAACCGGCCGTATGACGGGGGCCGGCAAGGGGGATCAGCCCGTCATCGTGAAGAGGAGAACGACCATGTCTTCCGAAAATGGTGGAATTTCCCGCCGTAATCTCTTCGGCGGCACCGCCAAGGTCGCCACTCTGGCCGGCGCCGCGGCGCTGACCGGCGGCGTCGGCGCCCTTGCCACCGCCAGCCGCTCCGAGGCGGCCGGCGCCGGCAACAGCGCCGAGGTCAAGCCCGGCCAGCTGGACGAATATTACGGCTTCTGGTCCGGCGGCCATTCCGGCGAGGTCCGCATCCTCGGCCTGCCCTCCATGCGCGAGCTGATGCGTATCCCGGTGTTCAACCGCTGCTCGGCCACCGGCTGGGGCCGCACCAACGAATCCCTGAAGATCCTGTCCGAGGGCCTGCTGCCGCAGACCAAGGAATACCTGAAGAAGCAGGGTCTGGTGACCTACGAGAACGGCGACTGCCACCATCCGCGCCCGTCCTACACCGAGGGCAAGTATGACGGCCGCTACGTCTTCATCAACGACAAGGCCAACACCCGCATCGCCCGCATCCGCCTGGATGTGATGAAGACCGACAAGATCATCGAGATTCCCAACGCCCACTCGATCCACGGCCTGCGCCTGCAGCGCTATCCGAAGACCGGCTACGTCTTCTGCAACGGCGAGAACCGCATCCCGCTGATCAACGACGGCAAGATTCTGGACGAGCCCACCAAGTACGCCTCGGTGTTCACCGCCGTGGACGGCGACACCATGAAGGTGGCGTGGCAAGTGATGGTGTCCGGCAACCTGGACAACAACGACGCCGACTATGCCGGCAAGTACGTGGCCTCGACCTGCTACAACTCGGAAGAGGCGGTCACCACCGAAGGCATGATGTCGGCCGAGCGCGACCACGTGGTGGTGTTCAACATCAAGGCCATCGAGGCGGCGGTGAAGGCCGGCAAGGCCCAGGCCATCAACGGCGTGCCGGTGGTGGACGGCCGCAAGCAGGCCAATTCCGACTTCACCCGCTACATCCCGGTGGCCAACAGCCCGCACGGCTGCAACGCCACCCCGGACGGCAAGTACATCATCGCCGCCGGCAAGCTGTCGCCCACCGTCACCATCATGGAATGGGCCCGCTTCGACGACCTGTTCGCCAACAAGATCACCCCGGAACAGGCCATCACCGCCATCCTGGAAGTGGGCTTGGGCCCGCTCCACACCTCGTATGACGGCCGCGGCAACGCCTATACCTCGGTGTTCCTGGACAGCCAGATCGTCAAGTGGAACATCGAAGAAGCCATCCGCGCCTACAAGGGCGACAAGACCGCCAAGCCCATCAAGCAGAAGCTGGACGTGCACTACCAGGTGGGCCACACCAACGCGTCGCAGGGCGAGGCCTCGGACGCCGACGGCAAGTGGCTGGTGGCGCTGTGCAAGTTCTCGAAGGACCGCTTCCTCAACGTCGGACCGCTGAAGCCCGAGAACGACCAGCTGATCGACATCTCGGGCGACGAGATGAAGCTGGTGCATGACGGCCCGACCTTCGCCGAGCCCCATGACGCCACCATCGTGCACGCATCCAAGATCAAGCCGGTGGAGACCTGGCGCCGCGACGACCCGATGTTCGCCGAGGCGGTGGCCCGCGCCAAGAAGGACGGCGTCGACCTGCTGAACGACAGCAAGGTCATCCGCGACGGCAAGAAGGTGCGCGTCTACATGACCAGCCAGGCCCCCAAGTTCGGTCTGGACAGCTTCAAGGTGAAGCGCGGCGACGAGGTGACGGTGACCATCACCAACGCCGACGACGTGGCCGACCTGACCCACGGCTTCACCCTGGTCGGCCACAACCTCGCCATGGAGATCGGCCCGCAGGCCACCGCTTCGGTGACCTTCACCGCCGACCGCCCCGGCGTGTGGTATTACTACTGCCAGTGGTTCTGCCACGCCCTGCACATGGAAATGCAGGGCCGCATGCTGGTGGAGCCCTGATCATGGGCCCGCGCGGACGGATCGGGGGAGCCTGGGGGCGGCGCTGGCCGTCGCCCTGATGCTGCTGCCCGCGCCGGCCGCGCGGGCAGCCACCCGCGAAGTGAAACCGGGACCGGCGGCCTTGGCGCAAGCCTTGGCCAAGGCCGCCCCCGGCGACACCCTGGTACTGTCCCCCGGCCTCTACCGGGGTCCCCTCGCCCTGTCCAAGCCGGTGATGCTGGACGCCAGACCCGGCGCGGTGGTCGAGGGCGACGGCAGCGGCAGCGTGCTGCACGTCACCGCCCGCAATGTGGCGGTACGCGGCTTGACCATCCGCAAGTCGGGCTCGCGCCCGACGGAATACGATGCCGGCATCCTGGTGGAACAGGGCGCGGATGGCTTCGTGGCCGAGAACAACACCCTTGAGGAGAACCTGTTCGGCATCGTGCTGCACGGCGCCAACGGCTCCCGCGTGCGGGCCAACCGCATCCACGGCCGCACCGACCCGTACGAGACCGAGCGCGGCAACGCCATCCACCTGTGGAACGTCAAGGACACCGAGATCGTCGGCAACACCCTGGGCGGCGGCCGCGACGGCATCTTCGTCGACGTCAGCCACGGCAACCTGATCCAGGGCAACCGCATGGAAGGCGTGCGCTTCGCCGTTCATTACATGAATTCCAACCGCGGCCGGGTGTTCGACAACGTCTCGGTGGGCAACAAGCTGGGCTTCGCCCTGATGTACTCCAACCAGCTCGACATCGAGCGCAACCTGTCCGAGGACGATGCCGAGCACGGCCTGATGCTGCATTCGGCCCATTTCAGCAAGCTGATCGACAACACCATCCGGCGCGGCAAGGGCGACAAATGCCTGTTCGTCTATGCCTCCAGCAACGCGCTCATCCGCGGCAACCGGGTCGAGGGCTGCCAGATCGGCCTGCACTTCACCGGCGGCTCGGAAAAGGGCTTGATCTCGGGCAACGCCTTCGTCAACAACCGCACCCAGGTCAAATACACCGGCACCATCGTCTATGAATGGTCCGAAGGCGGGCGCGGCAATTACTGGAGCGACAACACCGCCTTCGACCTGGACGGCGATGGGCTGGCCGACACCGCCTATCGCCCCAACACGGTGATGGACCGGGTGGTGTGGCGCTATCCCCTGGCCAAGCTGCTGATGTCCAGCCCGCTGATGGAGGCGCTGCGCTTCGCCCAGAGCCAGTTCCCGGCGCTGATGCCCGGCGGCGTGGTGGATTCCCATCCGCTGATGGCGCCGCCCGCCGCGGTCAATCGTGAAAGGCCCGTATCATGAGTACCGCCATCGCCGTCGACGGCGTGTCGAAGTTCTATCGCGACCATGCGGCGCTGACCGGGGTCGGCTTCTCGCTGCCGGCCGGCGCCTGCCTGGCGCTGCTGGGCCATAACGGCGCCGGCAAGACCACCCTGATGAAGCTGATGCTGGGCCTGATCCGCCCGACGGCGGGCAGCGTGCGCGTGCTGGGCCGGGACCCGGCCGGGGCCGCCCTGGATTTCCGCCGGCAGTTGGGCTTCCTGCCCGAGAACGTGGCTTTCCACGACGAGATGACCGGCCGCGAGACCCTGCGCTTCTTCGCCCGCCTGAAGGGCGAGGGCGGCGCGGCCTGCGACGACCTGCTGGAGCGGGTGGGGCTGGCCTTCGCCGCCCACCGCCGGGTCAAGACCTATTCCAAGGGCATGCGCCAGCGTCTCGGCCTGGCCCAGGCCCTGCTGGGCCGTCCGCGCGTGCTGCTGCTGGACGAACCCACCACCGGCCTGGACCCGGTGCTGCGGGTCGAGTTCTTCCGCATCATCGCCGAGCTGACCAAGAGCGGCAGCACGGTGGTGCTGAGTTCGCACATCCTGACCGAACTGGAGGCCCGCACCGAACTGGTGGCGATCATGCGCCAGGGCCGGCTGGCGGCCTGGGGCTCGCTGGAGCAGTTGCGCCGGCAGGCAGGCCTGCCCATCCGCATCCGCCTGTCCACCCCCGGCGGCGCCCGCGCCGTGGCCGACCGCCTGGGCGGGCTGGCGCTGGACCACGTCAACGAACACGCGGTGGAACTGAGCTGCGCCCTGCCGGACAAGATGGAGGTGCTGCGCCACATCGCCGGCGTGGGCGCCCTGGTCGCCGACATGGACATCCACCTGCCCAGCCTGGACGACCTTTACGTCCATTTCGGCCACGAGGAGGGCTCGGCATGAACGCCATTCTGGTGGTGGCCGGCAAGGAACTGCGCGACGGCCTGCGCAACCGCTGGATCATCGGCTCCACCCTGCTGCTGGCGGCGCTGGCCTTCGCCCTGGCCCTGCTGGGCAGCGCCCCGGCCGGCGGCGGCCTGGGGGCCAAGCCGCTGGCGGTCACCGTGGTCTCGCTGGCCAGCCTGACCATCTTCCTGGTGCCGCTGGTGGCGCTGCTGCTGTCCTACGATTCGGTGGTGGGCGAGGTGGAGCGCGGCACCATGCTGCTGCTGCTGACCTATCCCATCACCCGCGCCCAGCTGCTGTTGGGCAAGGTGCTGGGCCACAGCGCCATCATCGCCATCGCCACCATCGTCGGCTATGGCGGCGCCGGTCTGGCGGTGGGCCTGGGCGAGGGCGGGGCGGACCCGCAAAGCTGGGCCGCCTTCGGCCTGCTGCTGGGCAGCTCGATCCTGCTGGGGGCGGTGTTCGTCGCCCTGGCGACGCTGGCCAGCCTGCTGGTGCGCGAGCGCGGCACCGCCGCCGGCTTGGCGGTGGCCCTATGGCTGCTGTTCGTGGTGGTGTTCGACCTGGCCGCCCTGGGCCTGCTGGTCGCCGCCCAGGACCGCCTGAGCCCCGGCCTGTTCTCGACGCTGCTGCTGTTCAACCCGGCCGACGTCTTCCGCCTGCTCAACCTGACCGGTTTCGAGAACGTGCGGTCGTTCTCGGGCATGGCTGGAGCGGTGGCCGAGGTATCGCTGCCGGCGCCCGCCCTGCTGGCGGTCCTGGGCGGCTGGATCGCCGCCCCCTTGGGCGCCGCCCTCATCCTGTTCCGGAGACGCGAGTTATGAGCCCCTTCCGCCTCGTCATCGCCCTGGCCGCCGGCCTGCTGGCGGCCGCCTGCGACCAGGGCGGCTCCGGCCGGGTGCCGCAGGCGCTGGAGCCGGGGCCCGACGCCATCGGCACCATCTGCCGCATGGCGCTGTCGGAACATGGCGGCCCCAAGGGCCAGGTGTTCCTGAACGCGCAGGACAAGCCGCTGTGGTTCTCGTCGGTGCGCGACACCTTCACCTGGCTGCTGATCGAGGACAGGCCGGGCACCGGCCTGGCCGCCATCTGGGTCAACGACATGGGCAAGTCGACCGCCTGGGACAAGCCCGCCGCCGGCGCCTGGGTCGAGGCCCGCCAAGCCGTCTTCGTGGTGGGCAGCGACAAGGGCGCGCAGATGGGCGGATCGGAATTCGTGCCCTTCGCCGACCGCGCCGCCGCCGCCGCCTTCGCCGCCAGCCATGGCGGCAAGGTGATGGGCTTCGGCGACATCACCCGCGAGGTGCTGGCCGCCACCGAACACCGCGAGACCGCCCATGACTGAGCATGCCCTGCCCCGCCGCCGCTTTCTCGCCATCGCCGCCGCGGCCACCGCCTGCCTGTCCGCCGGCTCCGCCCGCGCCACCGCGCCGGCCGCCCTGCGCTGGCAGGGCCGCGCCCTGGGCGGCGAGGCCGAGATCATCCTGGAGCATCCCGATGGCGCCGCCGCCCGCGCCGCCTTGGCCGATTGCGTCGCCGAGCCTGGAACGGCTGGAGGCGGTGTTCAGCCTGTACCGGCCCGATTCCGCCCTGTGCCGGCTCAACGCCGCCGGGGCGCTGGACGCGCCGCCGCTCGACCTGGTGCGGGTGCTGGGCGATGCGGCCATTCTGTCCGCCGCCAGCGACGGCGCCTTCGACGTCACCGTCCAGCCGCTGTGGCGGCTTTACGCCCAAACGCTGGCCGCCACCGGCCGGCCGCCGGCCACGCCCGAGATCGAGGCGGCACGCCATCTGGTGGATTGGCGCGGCATCGAGGTCTCGCCCGCTCGCATCGCCCTGGCCCGCCCCGGCATGGCCGTCACCCTGAACGGGCTGGCCCAGGGCACCATTTCCGACCGGGTCAGCGAGATGCTGCGCCGCCACGGCTTCGCCCACGCCCTGGTGGACCTGGGCGAGATCAGCGCACCGGGACCGCACGCGGATTTGCGCCCCTGGCAGGTAGCCGTGCGCGATCCCGCCGACCACACCCGCACCCTGCGCCGGCTGAGCCTGACCGGTGGCGGCATGGCCACCAGCGAGGCGCTGGGATCGTCCTTCGCTCCCGGCGGTGCCTTCGGCCATGTGCTCGACCCAGCCAGCGGCCGGCCCCGGCTCGAGGTCGCCAGCGTCACCGTGCGCGCCGCCAGCGCCACCCTGGCCGACGGCCTGTCCACCGCCCTCGCCGTGGCCGGCCCCGCGCGGGCCGGCGGCATCCTGGCCCGCTTCCCCGGCGCCACCGCCGTGCTGCAATCGGCCGACGGCGCCGTGCTAGAATTCTAGGAGAAGATCATGGGTAGTTTCAGCGTCTGGCATTGGCTGATCGTGCTGGCCATCGTCCTGCTGATGTTCGGGGCCGGCAAGATCCCCGCCCTGGCCGGCGACATGGCCAAGGGCGTCAAGGCCTTCAAGAAGGGCCTCAACGAACCCGACGACGAAGCGAAACCGTAACCGCCCCCATCTGGATTCAGCTTGCCGGCTCTGGAGGAGGTAGCCCATTTCGGGACTTTCCTCCCACCAGCGGCATGCTCACCTGCCATAGGGTCTGGCCATAAGGTCTGGCGGTGAGTGCGGTGAATGGCATCTGATGCGCTCTTGGACGGGCTGCGCGAGGAACTGGGCGCGGCCGAGACGATAACGGACGGGGCGTTCTCGTTCGGCATCGAGGAAGAATACTTCCTGGTCGACGCCCGGACCCGGCAGGCGGTGGAGCGCACGCCCGAAACCCTGTTCGAACAGGCCTTCGCCGCCAGCGAAGGGCGCATCGGCCGCGAATTGCTGCAGACCCAGGCGGAGGCCGACACCTGGCCGTGCGTCACCCCCGGCCACGCGCGGGCGGAACTGGTGTTCGCGCGCTCGGTGCTTCAGGCGGTGGCGGCGCGCCACGGCCTCGCGGTGCTGGCCTGCGGCACCCATCCCACCGCCTCCTGGCGTTCCGCCGTGCAAAGCGGCAAGGAGCGCTACGACGCCATCATGGGCGAACTGCGGATGATCGGGCAGCGCAGCATGCTGTGCGGCATGCATGTGCACCTGCAACTGCCCGATACCGGCCGGCGCGTCGAGGTGATGACCCGGCTGCTCCCCTATCTGCCCCTCTTCCTCGCCCTGTCCACTTCGTCGCCGTTCTGGCAGGGGCGGGAAACCGGGCTGAAGAGCTACCGCTTCGCCGCTTTCGGCGAGCTGCCGCGCACCGGCCTGCCCGACCCGTTCCGCACCGAGGGGGAATTCCAGGCCTATGTGGACGCGTTGGTGCGGGCCGGTGCCATCAAGGATGGCAGCCATATCTGGTGGGCCATCCGTCCATCCGTCCGCTACCCCACCCTGGAGCTGCGCACGCCCGATTGCTGCACGCGGGTGGAAGACGCCCTGGCCATCGCCGCCCTGTACCGGGTGATCGCCCGGCACCTCTATTTCCACCCCGACGGCGGGGACGGGCTGTCGATGGTCGCCCATGCCATCGCCCAGGAGAACCGGTGGCGGGCGCAACGCTACGGCATCCAGTGCACTTTCGTCACCGAGGAGGGCGCGATACCGGTGGGCGAATTCCTGGAGCGCGCCATCGCGCTCACCGCCGAGGACGCCGACGCGCTGGGCTGCGCCCACGAGGTCGCCCATTGCCGCACCATCGTGGCGGGCGGCACCTCGGCCGACGCCCAGCCTGGAGATCTTCCACGGGCGCGAGGGTGAAACCGATGCCGCCCTGGCCGACGTGCTGGGCTGGATCGCCGACAGCACCGTGGATTTCCCGGGCCGCCCCGTCTGAGCCCGCCGCCTGGAGAGAGCGAGGAATGTGCCGCTGGATCGCCTATCGGGGAGACACCGTCGCCCTGGAATACTACGTCACCCAGCCTTCCCATTCGCTCGTCGCCCAAAGCATGCACGCCTTCGAATCCACGGCGGCGCTGAACGGCGACGGCTTCGGCCTGGGCTGGTACGGCGAGCATCCCGAGCCCGGCCTTTTCCACGAACTGCGCCCGGCCTGGTCCGACGAGAACCTGCGCCATCTGTGCCGCCACCTGCGCTCCGGCCTGTTCTTCGCCCATGTGCGGGCGGCGACGGGAACGGCGGTCAACCGCACCAACTGCCATCCCTTCGCCTGCGGGCCATGGTTGTTCATGCACAACGGCCTGGTGGACGAATGGCCCCGCCTGCGCCGCCACGTGGAGGCGCTGATCCCCGACGAGCTGTATCCCCGACGCTCCGGCACCACCGATTCCGAGGCCATCTTCCTCGCCATCCTGGGCAACGGCCTGATGGGCCAAGCCCACGGCAACGGCAAGGACAGGGACCCGGTGGCGGCGGTGGCGCGGACGGTCGCCAGCCTAACCGAACTGGTCAACACCCTGGGCGGCGGGGCACGCTTCCGCTTCACCGCGGCGCTGGCCAACGGGCACGACCTCTACGCCTTCCGCTACGCCGCCAACGACCGTGCAAACAGCCTGTATTACCGGGTATCGGGCAACGACGTGGTGGTGGTGTCCGAGCCCCTGGAGCGCGACCACGAGAACTGGATCGTGGTTCCCGGCAACACCGTACTCACGGCGCGCGCGTGCGAGCCGGTGGAAATGATGCCGCTCCTGCCCTGACAGGGTGCGGGAAAACTCCGCCAACCCTCTATCCTCTCGTCACCCCCGCGCAAGCGGGGGTCCATGTTGGGGCGAGACTGGTTGCGCAAAGCAAATGCCGTGCTGACGGAAACATGGATTCCCGCTTGCGCGGGAATGACGGAGTAAAGGCAGGGCTTTTCGTCGTCATCGCGCCCTGAGCTCAGAATAGCTCGGTGTCCTCGTCCCCGGTCTTGCGGATCAGCAGCACCTCATCCTGGCGCTCGCCATAGCGGGCCAGGACGGTGGCCTGGGGATGGTCCTCGGCGATCTGCGTGGCGAGGTCCACCAAGTATTGGGCCTCGGGCGCACGCAACGATTTCCGCCGCTTCGGACTGGGCGCAACGGTAACGGTGACCGGCATGGCGTCCTCGCTTCTTACTGTGCGTAACAGCATAGCAAGGCCGCTTCGGGGGCTGCATGACCGAGCGGTGAACTTTGCGATTACAAACATCGTCACCAAGCTGTCATTGGACCGCGCGACAGTGTTCAGTTAAATCTGAACCGTGCCCCTCGTAATGATGTACGACCAGCCGGGACGCCTTCGGGTGTCCCGGCTTGGTTTTGCGCGGATCGCGCCAAGACACTATTTCTGCTTGGGGCGGAACACCCGGCAGAAGGCGGGATCGGTTTCCAGGGTGGGAGCACCGATCAGGTCCAGGCAATAGGGCGTGGCGGGGAACACCGCATCCAGGCAATCGGCGATGGCGCTGGGCTTGCCCGGCAGGTTGACAATCAGGCTCTGCCCCCTGATGCCGGCGGTCTGGCGCGACAGGATGGCGGTGGGCACCACCTTCAGCGAGGCGGCGCGCATCAGTTCGCCATAGCCCGGCATCATCTTGTCGCATACCGCCTCGGTGGCCTCGGGGGTGACGTCGCGTGGCGCCGGGCCGGTGCCGCCGGTGGTCAGGATCAGGCCGCAGCGCTCCACGTCGGCCAGTTCCTTCAGCGTCGCCTCGATGACCGGGCGGTCGTCGGAAATCACCCGCGTCACCGCCCGCCATGGGGTGACCAGGGCCTTGCCCAGCCACTCGGCCATGGCCGGCCCGCCCAGGTCCTGGTAGATGCCCTGGGAGGCGCGGTCCGAGACGGTGACGAGGCCGATGGGCCAGGGGGCGGCGGCGGATTCGGTCATGGCGGTGTTCCTCGCGGCTTATGACGGTTCCGAGGACGCGGAGTCCTCGTCGGGCTCCTTGTCGTCCTCGTCGTCCTCTTCCGGCAGCATCAGCACGCCGGCATTGTAATCGTAGTCGAACAGTTCGGCGTAGCGACCCCAGGTGATCACCGTCTCCAGCACGCGCTCGGCCTCGTCCGGGGTCAGGTAGTCCTGCAATTCCTGCAGGAAGCGCTCCTCGGGGGCGCGGTGGTCGCGGCGCTCGTCCAGCACCCGGCGGATACGGGCGGCCAGGGGGATGGCGCGCAGCAGGTGCTCGCCGAACAGTTCCTTGCGCTTGGCCGGCTCGGCCTCGACGAAGGCCTTGCCCGCCGGGCTGAGGAAGATGTCGCCCACCGCCAGCCGCGCCAGGCCCAGCACGCGCACGCCTTCGAACAGGTGGAACAGGGCGTCGTCGGGCAGTTCGGTGAATTCCGCCAGGGCGGGCAGATCGGCGCGGCCCTGGAACGGCGGCTCGGCGATGGTTTCCAGCAGGCTCGGCCATGCGGTTGGGGGTGGCGTCGGGCAGGCGGTAGCCGATGTGGATGGGCTCGGCGATGCCGCCGCCGGCCATACGGGTGGATGCGGTCATCAGCCCGTAGACCTCGTCCACGATCTGGCGAAAGGCGGCGGATTCGGGATCGCGCGGATGGTCCAGCGCCACCTTGATCTCGCCCTTCACCCGCCCCGGGTCGCTGGAGAAGATCAGCACGCGGTCGGCCATGTAGACCGCTTCCTCGATATTGTGCGAGACCAGCAGCATGCCCTTGGTGGGGATCTTGCGCTCGCGCCACAGCTCCAGCAGGTCCTCGCGCAGGTTCTCGGCGGTCAGCACGTCGAGGCCGGAGAACGCCTCGTCCATCAGCAGCACATCGGGATCCATCACCAGAGCGCGGGCGAAGCCGACGCGCTGGCGCATGCCGCCCGACAGCTCCTTGGGATAGGCGCCCTCGAAACCGTCCAGGCCGATCATCTCGATGGCGGCGGCGGCGCGGTCCTCGCGCTCGGACGGGCGCACGCCCAGCGCCTCCAGCCCCAGTTCCACGTTCTGCTGCACGGTCAGCCAGGGGAACAGGGCGAAGCTCTGGAACACCATGGAGATGCCTTGCACCGGTCCCAGGATGGGATTGCCGCGATACAGCGCCTTGCCGCCGTTGGAGCGCACCAGCCCCGCCATGATGCGCAGCAGGGTGGACTTGCCCGAGCCCGACTTGCCCAGCAGGGCGACGATCTCGCCGTCGGCCAGGCGGAAGTCCACGCCCTCCAACACCGTGCGCTCACGCCGGTCGGGGGTGCGGAAGGTCTTGCGCACGCCTTCAAGCAACAGCAATGGGGTCTGGCCGGTCATTTGGTCGAGCCCTCCGTTCAGGCGATGCGCAGGCGTTCGGCGGCGAGCACGTACAGCCGGCGCCAGACGAAGTGATTGAAGCCCATGACGTACACGCACATCACCGCGATGCCCAGGGCGATGCGCGGGAAGTCGCCGTTGCCGGTGGCGTCGGCGATGTACGAGCCCAGGCCGGTGGCCACCAGGCGGGTGTCGCCCCAGGTCACCAGGCTCGGCGACGATGGAGGCGTTCCACGACCCGCACGAGGCGGTGATGGCCCCGGTCAGGTAGGCGGGAAAGATTCCCGGCAGGATGAAGCGCTTCCACTTCATCCAGCCCTTGAGGCCCAGATTGCCCGAGGCGTCCCTCAAATCGGACGGCAGCGACGACGCCCCCGAGATGACGTTGAAAAGGATGTACCACTGGGTGCCCAGCACCATCAGCGGGCTGGTCCAGATTTCCACGTTCAGGCGGAAATGCACGATCAGCATGACCACCACCGGGAACACCAGGTTGGTGGGAAAGGCGGCCAGGAACTGGGCCACCGCCTGCAGGCGGCCGGCCCAGCGCGGCCGCAGGCCGATCCACACCCCCACCGGCACCCACACCAGCGAGGCGAGCGCGATCAGCACGACGATGCGCAGCGCCGTCACCGCGCCCATGCCCAGCACCTGGAAGATCTCGGTGAAGCCGACGGCGCCGTGCACGAAGATGGACACCCAGCCCACCGCCACCAGCAACCCCACCAGCAGCAGGCCGTTCCACACCCGGTCCAGCCAGGGCGGCAGCACCCATTCCACCGCCTGGGCGCGCAGGCGGACCGGCCGGCGCGGCATGACGTTGAGCAGGCCGCGCCACGCCGCCCGCGGCAGGTGCGAGGTGGCGCGGAAGAAGCGGGCGCGCTGCATCAGGGTCAGCAGCCAGGATTCGGGAGCCTCCTCGCCCTGGCTCTGCTCGAACTTGAACTTGTCGGCCCACGCCACCAGCGGGCGGAAGAACAGCTGGTCATAGGCCAGGATGGCCGCCAGCACCGCCAGGATGGCCCAGCCGATGGCGGCCAGGTCGCGTTCCTGGATGGCGAGCGCGATGTACGAGCCCACGCCGGGCAGCATGATGGTCTGGCCCGACACGGTGATGGCCTCGGACGCCACCACGAAGAACCAGCCGCCCGACACCGACATCATCATGTTCCACACCAGGCCGGGCACGGCGAAGGGCAGCTCCAGCCGCCAGAACCGGCGCCAGGGCGACAGGTGGAACATGGACGAAGCCTCGATCAGATCGGTGGGCACGGTGCGCAGCGACTGGTACAGCGACGTGGTCATGTTCCACGCCTGCGAGGTGAAGATGGCGAAGATGGCCGCGCATTCCACCCCCAGCAGATTGCCGGGGAACAGGGCGATGAAGCCGGTGACGGTGATGGAGAGGAAACCCAGGATGGGGATCGACTGCAGGATGTCCAGGAACGGGATCAGCACCCGCTCCAGCGCCGGCACCTTGGCGGCCAGCAGCGCGTAGGTCAGGGTGAAAGCGATGGACAGGCCCAGCGCCGCCAGCATGCGTAGCGCGCTGCGCAGCAGGTAGTAGGGCAGGTTGGACGGGTCCAGCGACAGCGGCAACGGCGTGCCCACGTCGTAGGGCGCGTCCATCTGCAGGGCGCCCCACGCCATCAGCGCCAGCAGGCCGAACACGATGGGCAGCAGCGCCGCGTCCCACAGATTGGGGCGCAGGTCCGGGCTGACGGCGATGGAAGGCAGGAAGGGGCGCATGCGGGTCGTCTCGGCGGCTGTCGCGGACGACATTTACCCGCTTGGCCGGGCCCGGGCGAGCCCTAAATGGTCATCCCTTGGACTGGCGCCCCGCCAGCAGGCGGTCGCGCTCGGCGATCATCGCCTCGAGCCCCCCATTCTCCAGCGCTTCCCACGAGCGGCGGCGTTCGGCGGCACCGGATTCCTGCAGCGCGTTGGTGCGCGCCAGCGCCTGCTCCAACTCGCCGCGGGCCTCGGCGCAGGCCTGGTCCACCACCTCGATGAACTGTTCGACCGCGGTGACCATGTCGCGCATGGATTCCGCCGCACGCAACTGTTCGGCGGCGACGCGCCGCAACAGGAACTGCTCACAAGACACCACCTTGGCCATGATCAGCTCCTGCGCGTAAAGCCCTCGAAATCCAGCGTACCGCAATTGGCGCCGGAAGAGCGAGAACTTGCGCCAAGAAGGTAACATATCTGCCATGACCCCGGGGCAGACCCATCGAGGGCGAAAAAAAGCGGCCACCGCTTGCCGCGGTGGCCGCCCCTATCCGCTCCCGATCCGGCCGGCGACTACTCGTCGCGGCGCACGCCCAGGAACTGCAGCAGGAACATGAACAGGTTGATGAAGTCCAGGTACAGGGTCAGCGCGCCCAGGATGGACTTCTTGGCCGCCACTTCCTCGCCGTCAGCCTCGAAATACATCTCCTTGATCTTCTGGGTATCCCAGGCGGTCAGGCCGGCGAAGATCAGCACGCCGGCGGCCGAGATCACGAACTGCAACGTGGAACTGGCCAGGAAGATGTTGACGATGCTGGCGATGATCAGGCCGATCAGACCCATCACCAGGAAGGTGCCGAAGGCCGACAGGTCGCGCTTGGTGGTGTAGCCATAGAGCGACAGGCCGGCGAAGGCAGCGGCGGTGACGAAGAAGGTGCGCGCCACCGAGGCGCCGGTGAACACCAGGAACACCGTGGCCAGCGAGGCGCCCATCAGCGCCGCGTAAAGCCAGAAGATGCCCTGGGCGGTGGACGCCTTCATGCTTTCGATCTTGAAGCTGAAGAAGAACACCAGGGCCAGGGGGGCGAACATCACCACCCATTTGAGCGGCGTGCCGAACAGCAGCTGCACGGCGGCCGGCGACGACGCGATCAGGAACGCGACGATGCCGGTCAGGGCAAGGCCCGACGCCATGAAGTTGTAGGTCCGCAGCATGTACCGGCGCAGGCCCACGTCGATCTGCGCGGCCTCTGCTTGCGCCGGGGTCATATATTTGCGATCGGAACCGAAGGCCATGGTCGTACCTCTGGTTGAAGTTGAATTTCGGCCAACCCAATATGGCGCAGTCCGAAAGGGAATCAAGCGAAGGGCGAAGGAATCTCATTCGCCCCGCAACAGCGGCGCCGCCTTGGCCCGCATGGCGGCGAAGGTGCCGGCGAATCCCGCCAGCAGGCTGGCGACCACGCAGGCGACCACGGTGGCGGCGGCGATGCCGGGCAACAGCACCCAGTCGGCGCGCATGACGAAGACCAGGATGGCCCAGGCCGACACCCCGCCGATCAGTCCGGCGCACACCCCGGTGCTCAGACCAATGATGCCGAATTCCAGCAGCCACGCCCGCCACAGATCGGCACGAGTGGCCCCCAGCACCTTCAGCACCACCGCCTCGTAGACCCGGCGGCGATGGCCGGCCATCACCGCCCCGGCCAGCACCAGGGCGCCGGCCGACAGGGTCACCGCCGCCGCCAGCCGCACCGCCATGTCGGCATTGGCGATCATCTCGCGCACCGCCACCAGGGCTTCCTTGACGCGGATGGCCGAGACGTTGGCCAGGCGGTCGGTCACCGCCTTCTCCACCGCCGCCTCGGCGGCGTCGGGGGCGTGCACGGTGGCGATCCAGGTGTGCGGCGCCCCGGCCAAGGCGCCGGGCGACAGGATGAAGGTGAAGTTCATGTTCAGCGTCGACCACTCGATGTCGCGCAAGGACGCGATGCGCACCTCCATCTCGCGGCCCAGCACGTTGAGGCCCAGCGTGTCGCCCACCTTGAGCCCAAAACCCTTGGCGATACCGGCGTCCACCGAGGCCAGCGGCGGCCCCTGGTAATCCGCCGGCCACCACTCCCCGGCCACCAGCCGCACCCCTTTGGGCGGAGTGACGGCACTGGTCAAGCCGCGATCGCCGCGCAGCGCCCATTCCGCTTCCGGCGCCACCACCACCTCCGAGGCCGGGCGGCCGTTGATATGGGTGATGCGGCCACGCACCATGGGCGCCTCTTCCAGCCGGGCCGAGGGATCGGCGGCCTGGACCACGCGGCTGAATTCCTCCAACTGGTCGGGCTGGATGTCGATGAAGAAGAAGCTGGGCGCCTCGGCCGGCATGCGCTCGCCGAACTGGCGGGCCAGATTGCCCTCGATCAGGGCGATGGCCACCAGCACGGTGAGGCCGAGGCCCAGGCTGAGCACCACGCTGACCACGGCGCTGCCCGGCCGGTGCAGGTTGGCGAGGGCCAACCGGCCGGTGGGATGGGCGAACACGCCGCGCCGCCGGGCCGACAGCCGTGCCGCCGCCCACGACAGCAGTGCCGCCAGGCCGCGGAACAGCACCAGCGTCGCCAGCGCGGCGGCGACGAAGGCGGCGGCCAAGTCGGGCCGGTCGGCGGTGAGGATGGCCAGCGCCACCAGCGCGGCGGCGGCCACGCCCAGCACCGCCAGGGTCGGTCGGTCGGGCCAGTGGGACAGCGGCGCCACCACCTGGCGGAACAGGGCGGTGGCCGGTACCATCTTGGCGCGGGCCAGCGGCCACAGGGTGAAGACCCCGGCCGTCAGCACGCCGAAGGCGGCCGCCACCGCCAGCGGGCCGGGATAGAGGCCGGCGCGCGCGGCCAGCGGCAGCTTGTCGCCGGCCACCGCCACCACCACCGCCGGCACCGAGGCGCCCACCGCCAGACCGGCGAGGATGCCGATTCCGGCCAGCAGGGCCACCAGGCTGGCATAGGTGGCGAAGATCAGCCGCGATGGCGCCCCCACCGATTTCAGCACGGCGATGGTGGGGGTGCGGCCGTCCAGATAGGCCTTCACCGCATTGGCGACGCCGATGCCGCCCACCAGCAGGGCGGTCAGCCCCACCAGGGTGAGGAACGAGGCCAGATTGTCGAGGAAGCGCCCCACCCCCGGCGCCGCATCCGAGGTGTCGCGCATCTGCCAGGGCGCGTCGGGGAAGGCGCGCGCCAGCGCCGCCTTGGCCTCGGCGGCCGAGGCGCCCGGCGGCAGGGCCAGCCTGTAGGTCCAACGGATCAGGCTGCCGGGCTGCTCCAACCCGGTCTCGCCGATGGCGGCCAGCGGCACCATCAGGCGCGGCCCGAAGGCCAGGGCGGTGGCGACACGGTCGGGTTCCTTGGCGATCAGGGCGCGGACCTGGAAGCGGGCGGCGCCCACCTCCACCGTATCGCCCAGCTTCAACCCCAGCCCGGCCAGCAGGTTGGGGTCGGCGGCGGCGCCCCAAAGCCCGTCGCGGCGGGCGAAGGCGGCGGCCGGGTCCAGCGGCGGATCCAACTGCAGGGTACCGGCCAGGGGATAAGCCTGATCCACCCCCTTCAATTCCACCAGCCGACGGGTATCGTTGCCCGGCGCGTGGGCCATGGCCCGCATCTCCATGCCTTCCGACAGGGTACCCAGCCCGGTGAGCGCCTTGCGCTGCTCGGCATCGATGGGCTTGTAGGATTGCCGCAGGTCGAGGTCGCCGCCCAGCAGGGTGCGGGAATCCTCGTTCAGCGCGGTGTGGAAGGCGGCGCGCAACGACCCCGAGGCGGCGATGGCTGCCACCCCTAGGGCCAGGCAGGCCATCAGGATGCGGAAGCCCTTGATGCCGCCGCGCAGTTCCCGCCGGGCGTAGGTAATGGGGAGAGAGGTCATGACGCCGGCACCAGCGAGGCGGGCAGGTCCGAGGCGATGCGGCCATCCTCGACCCGCACCACCCGGCCGCAGCGCGCCGCCAGGCCGGGGTCATGGGTGACCAGCACCAAGGTGGTGCCGTGGCGATCGTGCAGATCGAACAGCAGATCGACGATGGTACGGCCGGTGCTCTGGTCCAGGTTGCCGGTAGGCTCGTCGGCCAGCAGCAGGCGGGGACGCGCCACAAAGGCGCGGGCCAGCGCCACGCGCTGCTGCTCGCCGCCCGACAGCTGGCCGGGATAATGGTCCAGCCGGTGAGCCAGCCCGACCTGGCGCAGTTCCGCCTCGGCGCGGGCGAAGGCGTCGCGGGCGCCGGCCAGTTCCAGCGGCACCGCCACGTTCTCCAGCGCCGTCATGGTGGGCACCAGATGGAAGGCCTGGAAGACGATGCCCACATGCGAGCGGCGGAAGCGGGCCAATTCGTCCTCGCTGAGCGCCGACAGGTCGCGCCCGGCCACCTGGACCAGACCGCCGGTGGCGCGTTCCAGCCCGGCCATGACCATCAGCAGGGTGGACTTGCCCGACCCCGACGGACCGACCACGCCCACCGTCTCGCCGTCCTGCACGCCGAGGTCGATGCCGCGCAGAACGTTGACCTCGCCGGCCAAGCTCGCCAAGTTGAGGGTGACGCCAGTCAGATGGACGAGAGGCGTCTGGACGGGAGTGGACGACGGCATGGGGCTTGATGCTCGCTTGTGGGAATGGGTCCGATATGGCGCCATTGCCCTACTTGTCAACGTCGGAGCCGGAACCGCCATGGCTGAGACGGTACGGATCATGGTGCTGGGCGACTCGCTCACCGCCGGCTACGGGGTCGCCGCCGCCGATGCCTTTCCGGCCCAGCCTGGAACGGGCGCTGAGGGCCGCGGGTTATGACGTCGCCCTGCTCAACGCCGGCGTATCCGGCGACACCAGCGCCGGCGGCCGGGCGCGGCTGGACTGGGCGCTGGCCGACAAGCCGCAGGTGGCCATCGTCGAACTGGGCGCCAATGACGGCCTGCGCGGGCTCGATCCCAAGCTGACCGAGCAGAACCTGGACGCCATCCTGACCAAGCTGAAGGCGGCGGGCATCCGCGTGCTGCTCACCGGCATGCTGGCGCCGCCCAATTACGGCCCCGACTATGCCCAGGCCTATGCCGCCCTGTTCCCGCGCCTGGCCGAACGCCACAAGGTCCCCTTCTATCCCTTCTTCCTGGAGGGCGTGGCCCGCGACCCCCGCTATACCCAGCCCGACGGCCTGCACCCCAACCCGGCCGGGGTGGCCGAAGTGGTGCAGCGCATCCTGCCCAGCGTGAAGGCGGTATTGGGACCGCCCCCCGGCGCGGGAGGCAAGGGATGAACCTGCCCCAGCCCAGCCCGACCGCCGCCCCCTTCGCCGTGGCCTATGCCCAGGGCGAGCATTGGGGGCTGGCGGCCAAGTCCTGCCTGGACCCAGCTGGGCGGGCAGCCCGCCAATCTCGGCCTGCTGTACGTCACCGAACCGTTCAACCAGAACCTATCAAGCATCCTGACCTTCCTGCGCGAGACCACCCGCATCGCCCACTGGGCCGGCGCGGTGGTGCCGGGGCTGATGGCGGGCGACGACGAAATCGGCGACGTGGGTGCCCTGGCGGTGATGACCGGCCTGCTGCCGGAAGGGTCGTTCCAGAATTTCTGGGGATTGGAGGCCAGCGTCATCATCGACCGGCTGGCGCCCTGGCTGGCCGCCCACCGCCCCTGTTTCGGCATTGCCCACGGCGACGCCCGCTCGCCCGGCGTGCCCGGGCTGGTCCGCGCGCTGGGCCATGAAATCGGGTTCCTGGTGGGCGGATTGATTTCCACCTCGGGCCCGCCGGCCCGGCTGGCCGACAGCGTGGTGGCGGGCGGCATCGCCGGCCTGCTGCTGGGCCGCGAGGTGGAGGTGGTCACCGGCCTGACCCAAGGCTGCAGCCCCATCGGCCCCGTCCACCGGGTCACCGGGGCCTCGGAAGGCGTGCTGATGGCATTGGACGGCCGGCCGGCGCTGGATGTGCTGAAGGAGGAGGCCGGCCAACTGATCGCCCGCGACCTCAAGCGCGCCGCCGGCTACATCCACGTGGCCCTGCCGGTGGCGGGCTCGGACCGGGGCGATTATCAGGTGCGCCTGCTGCTGGGCATCGATCCCCGCCAGGGCTGGCTGGCCATGGGCGACCACGTGGAGGAAGGCGACGGCGTCATGTTCGTGCGCCGCGACCCGCAATCAGCCCGCGCCGACATGCAGCGCATGCTGGCCGACGTCACCCGCCGCCTGGACGGGCGCCTGGTGCGCGCCGCCTTCTATCATTCCTGCCTGGGCCGCGGCCGCCACATATTCGGCGAGGACGGCGCCGAGCCTGGCCATGGTGCGCAAGGCCCTCGGCCCGGTGCCCCTGGTCGGTTTCTTCGGCCATGGCGAGTTCTCGGGCGAGCGGCTTTACGCCTATACCGGCGTGCTCAGCCTGCTGGTGGGAACGGCGCCATGATCCGCCTGTTCGTCGGCCTGTCCCTGCCGGCCGGCCTGGCGGTGCGGCTGGAAAGCCTGGGCGGCGGCATCCCCGGCGCCCGCTGGGTCGAAGCGCGCAACCTGCACGTCACCCTGCGCTTCATCGGCGAGGTGGAGGAAGGCTTGGCCGCCGAGACTCGACGAGACGCTGGCCGAGGTAAGAGCGCCGGCCTTCGAGCTGTCGCTCGAAGGCTTCGGCACCTTCGGCCGCTCGGCCCCCAACCACCTGTGGGCGGGGGTGGACAAGGCCCCCGGCCTGCTGCACCTGCAGGGCAAGGTGGAGACCACGGTGAACCGCCTGGGACTGGCGCCCGAGGGGCGCAAATACCTGCCCCACATCACCCTGGCCCGGTTGAAGGATGCGCCGGTGGCCCGCGTGCAGGACTTCATCGCCCGCAACTCGCCCTTCCGCGGCGGCCCCTGGCGGGTGGACCACTTCGTCCTGTTCCGCAGCCATCTCGGCCGCTCGGGCGCCGAGTACGAGGCCCTGGCCGAATACCCGCTGGCCTAGCCTCCGCCCTTGTCCAGGGCGGGGCTTCCCTGTACCTTTCGGGCTATGAACACACGCGCCCTTCGAGCCGCCTTCCTCGGTCTGTCCGTCCTGGCCCTGGTCGGCTGCGGCAGCAGCACGTCGCTGCCGCGCACCCAGGCGGGCGACCCGCAGCAGCAGCCCGACTTCAACCTGCTGACCGACATTCCCATTCCGTCGGGCGCCACCATGGACAACGACCGCTCGCTGATCCTGGGCGAGAAGGACCGCTGGACCGGCCGGGTGGTGATGAAGCTGTGGAAGGGCGCCGCCGAGGCCAACCAGTTCTACCAGGCCCAGATGCCGGCCTTCGGCTGGGAGGCCATCATGGCCGCCACCTCCGGCGTCAGCGTGATGGCCTATGTGCGCGGCGACCGCGCCGCCACCGTGCAGATCGAGAGCAATTCCATGTGGGGCTCGACGGTGTCGGTGATCGTCGGCCAGCGCCACGCCACCCAGCCCGCCCCGGCAGCCAATTACGGCGCCTATGACGCGCCCAAGCCGGCCCCGGTGGAGAAAATCCGGTCCGAGCCGCTGCCGGCCCGACGCTAGGAACCGCCATGAACCTGCGCCTGCTGTTCGCCGCCGTCGCCGCCCTGGCGCTGGCGTCCTGCGCCCCTGCCCGCCCGCCGGCGCCCAAGGCGCCGCCGCAACTGTGGACGGTCAGCCCCAACGGCGAGCCGCTGCCCTTCCGTGCCGGCCAGGACGATTGCCGGGGCGCCCTGGCCGCCTGGTTCGCCCGTGCCGACGCCAATGGCGACGGCGTACTGGACGGCGGCGAGATGCAGACCGATGCCGCCCGCTGGTTCGGGGCCGCCGACCTGGACCATGACGGCCAGGTCACCGCCGACGAACTGGCCGCCGTGCGCCGCCAACTGCTGCCCGCGCCGGAACCCGAACCCGAGCAGCCCAGGCTCGGCCCGCGCGGCCGCGAGGCGACGCTTCGTTCACAGGCGCGCCCCGATCCGGTGATGCAGGCCGATTCCAATGCGGATTTCCGCGTCAGCGCCCAGGAATTCCGGTCCTATGTATCCGCCCAGTTCGCCCAGCGCGAGCGCCACGGCGCGCTGTCTCAGGCCCAGGTGCTGGACGCCTGCCAGCGGCCGGCGGGTGAGGTGGCCGCCTTGACGGCCGGCGGTTTCCCACCAAAATATGAGGGCAAGGCGCCGTTGCTTCCCCATGGAGGGGCGGCGCCGAAGCCAGGGCGCCGATTGCCGGGCCCACCATCGCAATTCTCGCTCTCCTGAGAGGAGGATGCAGTCCCATGTCCCGCCTATCCGTCTTCAACAGCCCGCTTCTGCTCGGTTTCGATCATTTCGAACGGGCCCTCGACCGCGTCTCCAAGAGCCAGGCCGAAGGCTATCCGCCCTATAACATCGAGCAGGTGGGTGATAACGGCCTGCGCATCACGCTGGCGGTCGCCGGCTTCTCCATGGACGACCTGTCGGTATCGCTGGAAGACAACCAGTTGGTCATCCGCGGACGTCAGGTGGAGGACGATCCCGGGCGCATCTTCCTGCATCGCGGCATCGCCGCCCGCCAATTCCAGCGCAGCTTCGTGCTGGCGGAAGGCATCGAGGTGAAGGCAGCCACCCTGGACAACGGCCTGCTGCATGTGGATCTGATGCGGCCCCGGCCGGAACCCAGGGTGAAAAGCATTCCCATTCAGGGGGCGTCGTTTGGCGCGGGCCAGACCGCTTCGCCCCGGACCATCGAAGTCGGGGCCGAGGACTGTGTCCGGCCCCGATCCAAGACCGGCCAGTAGGAGGTCTGAATATGCAAAATCCCCACGCCAATCCCGAGGCCGCACGGCCCAAGCCCATGAGCGAAGCCGATTTCGCCAGTTGGGGCATGCCCGATATGGCCTTCGTCAAGCGCATCGCGTTCGAGAATGCGGAGGGCGAGAATGCGGAGGGCTGGTCCATCCATGCCGCCGACGGTACCCAGATGGGGCTGGCGCCTTCGCGCGAGATCGCCTTCGCCGCCATCCGGCAGCACGAGCTTGAGCCCCTGAGCGTACATTAGGGCGCTTCCGTCTTTGACGCGGAAGCGCCATGCCTTGGGCCGTCCCGGCCCCGCTCAGGCGCCGCGCGGGCTTCTCGCAATTCCGTCGAAGCCGGAATTGCACTAGCCCTGAACCACCGGCGCCGCCCATCCGGCGCGGCGCCGTTCCAACATCTCCATCACCCGGCGCAGGTCGCCGGGATTGCGGTCCACCGCCACCGGCACCCACCTGTCGGTGGCAGCGTGCCGCTCTAGCAGGTCCAGCGAATCTTCTTCCGGCGCGTCGTCCAGCCATAGGAACGGCGCGGCGAAGTCGATGGCGTCCGCCTTGCAACGGTGCCAATTGGAGGGCGCCACCCGCGCCAGCAGGCGATCCACCCGGTCAGCCTCGTCGCCCGGCCCGATGGCTTGGCGGAAGGCCGCGCGGATGGCGGCGGCGCCACCGTCACGGTCGCGGCTGGTCAACCAGACGCAGTCGAAGTGGGACGTGGCCCATTCCAGGAATTCCGGCAAATGGTCGGCCGGGGCCAGATCGCCGCGCAGGCGGGCATGCCCGCTCCGGCGCAGCAAGGTTCCGTCCACGTCGAGATACAGCCGCATGCCCCCTCCCCGCTGGCGCAACGCTTCGTCCGCTGGTTTTGCGACCATGGTGCGACCGATCCGGGCCGGGCGCAAGCGCCGGTCAGACGGTGAGCAGGCGTAGCGGGGCCGGCAGCACGGTGAAGCCTCCGCCGGGCAGGTCCACCTCCACCGCTTCGTCGGCGGCGATCAGCATGACCAGGGCGTCGCTCAGCACGTCCGAGGCGATGCCGGTATCGGCGACGAAGCTGGGTGTGATCACCGGCAGCGCCACCAGGGCCGAAGCCAGCCGGTCGGCGGTGGCGGCGTCGAACGGCGCCTTGCGGAACAGGCCGATCCAGCGCCCGCGGATGGCCTCCACTCCCTCCAGCAGGGTCGGCATGCGCTTGAGCATCCGGCGCGCCTGACCCAGGTAATAGGCGATCCAGGCGCCGTCCTCGCCGTCGCAGGCGGCGGCCAGGGCATGCAGGAAACCTTCCTCGGCGCGGCCATCGGGGGGCAGCACGTGGACCATGGGCGCCCCCGCCCAGGCCGGCAGCGCCGAGGCCAGCAGGGCCGCCACCTGGGCGTTGCGCGCCGCCAGCAGGGCCGATTGCACGAAATCCACCAGGGCCATGGCCGATTGCGGCAGCCCGGCCGGGGCGGCATGGTCGGCAGCCCACACCACGGTGGCCGCCCGCGAGGCGTCGTCGGGGAAGGCTTCGGGCGGATCGAAGCGCGAGGCGACCACGCCGTACAGCCGTTCAACCAGCGCCGGCATGGCCTCGGGCGCGACCGGCCCGGCCTTTTCCAGCAGGTGCAGGGCGCGGGATTCGCTCCACATCAGGCGGTACTCGGCGGCGTCCAGGTCCAGGCGGGGGCCGTTGGGTCCGGTCATGCCCTCGGGCAGCACCCGCGCCAGTCCTTCCCAACAGCTCAGACGGGCAAGCTGCCAGTCCTGGCCGGCCCGATGGCGCCGCTGCCAGCGTTCCATCAGCTGGGTGCAGCCGTCCAGCATGCCCGTCAGAAAGTCCTCGACCCGTGCCTCCATCATCCCCTCGGCCTGCAACGGATTGCCGACTTGTAAGGCATTCCGCCGTGATCGGCTACCGTTTAGGCGCGGGCTCAGAACAGATAACGCAGGCCGGCGGTAACCTCGTGCATCTGGATGTCGGTCTTGGTGCCATCCACCGGACCGCCGAAGGAATCGAGGCCCGCATCGCCGCTTGCCTGGCCCAGATCGACGTAACGGTAGGCGATATCGAACATCAGCGTCTTGTTGATGACCATGATGCCGGTGCCGGCGGTCAGCGACCAGGCGAAATCGGTCTCGGTGCCGCCGGGCGTGCTATAGCTCCCATCCTTGGCCGTCAGCCGGCCAAGGTGGTTGTTGGAGGCGCCGATGCCGGCCCCCACATAGGGATGGAACACCCCCATCTTCCTGTCGGTCAGGCCGCGCACGTCCACATAGGCGCTGAGCATCCCGGTCCAGGCGCGCAGGTCCTCTTCCACCGGCGTGCCGCCGGCCGAGCCGTCGAAGCTGTAACCGCCGCGATAGGCCACGGTGACGTCGGTGCGCAGCCACGGCTTGATTTGGTAGCCGACGCCGAAATCGACCACGCCGCCATTGCCGAAATCTCCCGTGACGATGTTGCCGCAGCCGAAAGCCGAATTGGCGCTGCCGCAATCCTTGTCCTCGATCTCGGCGTCACGGCCCCAGCCATAGCCGGCATCGGCGCGCACGTACCACGGGCCGGCCTGGGCGGCAGCCGGCAACGCCATCAACGCCAGGACAAAGGAAACGATCTTCCGCATCGAACCATGCTCCCCCATACCCATCCGCCAGGGTGTATACCCGATGGGCCAACCCTCGGCAACCGTTAGGGGTTCCATTGGTATGCCCGCCCATTTTGCGCGCCGGCCGGGCGAGGCCGCATTCGCCATTGTCTTGCCCGCCGATACAACTATCCTCGGGCGGAGATCGCCACAGGATGGGGACGCGCCATGCTCATCTCCCGCCGCCAAGCCCTTGCCGGCCTCGCCGCGCTTTCCCTGAGCGGATGCCAGGTGGCCCCCGGCACCGGCCGTTCGGGCTTCAACCTGTTGAGCGAGGAGGACGAGCGCAGCCTGGGCCAGCAGACCCATCCCGAGATCCTCAAGGAATTCGGCGGCGCCTACGACGACCCGGCGCTGTCGGCCTATGTCGCCGGGCTGGGCCAGCGGCTGGTACGGGTAAGCGAGACGCCGGCGGCCGATTTCCGCTTCACCGTGCTCAACAGCCCCATCGTCAACGCCATGGCGCTGCCCGGCGGCTACATCTACGTCACCCGCGGCCTGCTGGCGCTGGTTTCAAACGAGGCCGAGATCGCCGGCGTGCTGGGACACGAAATCGGCCACGTGCTGGCCCGCCACACCGCCGAGCGGGTCAGCCGCGCCCAGGCCGGCGGCCTGCTGGCGGCGGTGCTGGGAGCGGTGGTGGGCGTGCCCGGCGTCGCCGACGTGGCCCAGATGGGCGCGGCGGCCTATCTGCAAAGCTTTTCCCGCGACCAGGAAAGCGAGGCCGACCATCTGGGCCTGCGCTACATGGTCCGGGCCGGCTGGCACCCCCAGGCCATGGTCACCATGCTGGAGAAGCTGCGCGACCAGGCGCGGTTGGAGGCCCTGATGGCCGGGCGCTCGCCCGACAGCATCGACCAGTTGGACTTCATGGCGTCGCATCCACGCACCATCGACCGCGTCCATGCCGCCACCGCCGAGGTGGCGGGCGCCTCGCCGACGGGCGAACTGGGCGTCGACACCTTCCTGGACCGGATCGACGGCATGGCCTATGGCGACGACGTGGCCGAAGGCGTGGTGCGCGACCGCGTCTTCCTGCATCCCGGCCTGGGCCTGCGCTTCGAGGTGCCCACCGGCTTCCGCCTGGTCAATGGCGACAAGGCGGTGGTCGCCACCCATCCGTCGGGCGCCGCCATCATCTTCGACGGCGCCCAGGCGCGCGGCGTGACCGACATGGCCCAGTACATCAGCCAGGTGTGGCTGCCCCGCTCGCCGGTCAGCAACCTGGAGAGCATCGAGGTGGGCGGCATGCCCGCCGCCACCGCCGCCACCCGCGGCCGGACCAAGCAGGGCGACGTGGACGTGCGGGTGGTGGCCATCCGCTTCAACGGCGACACCATCTACCGCTTCACCTTCGCCACCCCGCCCAATCAGACCAGCGCGCTGTCGGTGGAATTGCGGCGCGCCACCTATTCCTTCCGCCGCCTGTCGGCTGAGGAACGCGCCGCCGTCAAGCCCTGGCGCATCAAGGTGGTGCGCACCCAGGCCGGCGACACGGCGGAGGGACTGGCGGAGCGCATGGCGCCGGCCGAATGGAAGGCCGAGCTGTTCCGCGTGATCAACGGCCTGCAACCCGGCGACCGGCTGGAGCCGGGACGGCGGGTCAAGCTGGTCGTGGCCTGACCCTGGAGACCTCATCATGCTCAATGGATTGACCCCGCCCTACACGCCCTCGGGCCGCTCCTCCCTGGTGGCGCCGCCACCCTGGCATTACGCGGGGCAGATCCTGTCGCTGGCCTTCCCGGTGGAGGCCGCCGCCGCGCAGGCGCTGCTGCCCGGCGGGTTCGGCACGGCGACGGGCCGGGCCATCGGCCATTTCTGCGACTGGCAGGCCACCACCGAGGGCTGGGAGCTGGAAGATCCGGCCTACGCCCAATACCGCGAATTCTTCGTGCTGATCGAGGCCGAGCGGGCCGGCGGCCTGGGCCTCTATTGCCCGTTCATCTACGTGGACCAGGACATCTCGCTGGCGCGGGGCTGGCTGCAGGGCTGGCCCAAGAAGCTGGGCAGCGTGTGGGTGACCCGCTCGTATGACCTGGATCACGTGGCGGCCGCCCCGCGCCGCGCCGGCACCCGCCTGGGCGCCACCCTGGCGGTCAAGGACCGCCGGCTGGCCGAGGCGGTGGTCACCCTGGACGGAGCCGAGGGCCGGCGCCTCGGCTTCCTCGCCACCCCCACCTTCGGCCTGGTGGCCTCGCCCAGCCTGATCGGCGGCGCCCAGCCCGGCACGCCGGTGCTGGCCCGCGCGGTGGTGGAGGGCATGGTCGCCGGGCCGTTCGTCGGCGGCAGCGCCACCCTGGCCTTCCTGCCCAGCCCGCGCGACGAACTGGCCCAGGCCTGGCCCCCTCGGCCCGGCCACGGCCAGCGTCGGCAACGTGGCCTTCACCATCACCGGCGCAATAGCGGCATAATCCTGCCCACGCCATCGAATCACGTCATCCTGAGGCGAAACCGAAGGATCTCCGCTTGGCACACCGTGTCAGAACCGGCAATGCCCTGCCAGGATGAGATCCTGTGCTCCGCTCGGGATGACGCTGGGAATTCAAAGCGGGATGGGCTTTAGCTGACGACCTTCAGGTCGCTCAGCACGGTGCGCACCTGGCGGATGGCGGCACGCATCTCGGCCTGGAAACGGGCCGACATCTCCTGCGCCCGCTCCGCCTGGGCGGCAGGCAGGCTGCGCAGCAATTGCTCGGCGGCGGCCTGGCTGCCGGCCACGCCGGCCTCTACCGCGTCGATCACCGCGCCGGCCTCGCGCGCCGGAGCGGCGGCACCCTTGGCCAGAGCCTGGGCATCCACCGCCGCCAGCAAATGGCCCAGGCCGCTGACGGCGTTGCGCAGCTCGGTGCCGGCCGGCGACATGGCCATGGCGGCACCCTGCTGGATGGCGTTCTCGTTGATGGCCCGCACGGCGGTGACCATGGTCTGCAACTGGGCGGCAATGTCGTTGGCATCGCCCTGCCGGCGATCCAGATCCAGCTGCTCCTGTTGCGACAGGGAATCGACCCGGCGCTCGCTTTCCTCAGGAACCTGATCGGCGGACGACGCCGCAGCAGCCGCGTCGGCGCTGGGCGATAGCGAACTCAGGAGGGAGGCAATTCTGCCGACAGCCATAACGACCCCCGGGGCGTACCGTCCTTTGGACGAACCCGTTCAAAAACCCTGTCCCCACGCCCGGGAGTATAGCGCGCCCACCCCCCGCGAACAACCGGGCAGCGTTCCTTCTTAAGGGAGAGGGCGTCCGACGAAAGGATTCCATCGGCGGGCCGCCAGCACCGCCCAGGCGGTGGCGCCCAGATGGGGGCGGCGGTAATAGACGAAATCGGCCTCGCCGCTGTCGGGGGCCAGGGCCAGGCCGGTGGTCAGGCGCGGCACCGAACTGGCCCAGATCAACCCGCCGGGGCTGAACTGCCCGGCCAGCGTCGCCAGTGCCGTGTTCCAGCCGGCCTGATCGCCGGTGGCCGCCAGGGCCAGGGCGACCTGGGCGGTGCCTTCCCACCAGATGCCGTCGCGGTCGTCGTTGAAATCGAAGCCGGCGCCGACCCCGTGGGCGGCACGTACATAGGCCAGCACCCGGCGCCAATCGCGCGGGGCGTCGGGCAGCAGCAGCGGCCACACCTGGGCGTCCAGCCCCGAGGTGGCGCGGTTGGGGCTGTGGCCGTCGGGCAGCGTTCCGGTCAGGAAATGGCCGTCCGCCGGCTGCCATTGCTCGGCGACGAAGGCACGGGCGGCCTCGGCCGCCGGGCGCCAACGGCTGTCGCTGCGTCCCAGCCAGGCGTAAAGGGCGGCCAGGTCCACGTTATGCTCGGTGGATTTCCAGCCCAGGCGCCGGGTACCGGCGCCATCGCCGTGGACGCCGCCGCTGAAGCCGCCCCACAGCCGATCCCAGGCCTGGACCTCGGCCCATTGGCCCAGACGGACGGCGGCCGCACGGTAGCGGGCGTCGCCGGTGGCCTGCCCCACCGTCAGCAGGGCCAGCCCGGCCCAGGCCACGTTGCCGGTGGCGGTGCCCACCTGCATGGGATCCTCGGCCCAATGGCCGCCTTCGGCATCCCACCAGCCATGGGGCTGGGGCACCCGGCTGGCGGCGCCGGCGCGATAGGCGCTGCGCAGCCGCCCCAGCGGGTCGGCGCGGTCGGCGCTGGCGGCGGCCAACAGGGCCGCGCCCACCCGGCGGGCGCGCGGCACGTCGCCGCAGGCCGCCAGGGCGATGGCGGCCAGGGCGTTGTCGTAGGTGAAGGCGGCGCCCAGCAATGCCGGCTCGTCGTCCACGTCGTCGTAGCTGGCCAGGAAGACGGGGCCGCCGCCCGACACCGCGTCCACCCGCGCGGCCAGGGTGGCGCAGCCCTTGTCAGCCACCGGTTCGGCGGCTGCCGATGCCGCCAGGGTCAGGGCGGTCAGCCCGGCCAATGCCGCACCCAGTCGTCGCATGCTCATCTCCGCTGAACCGGCACCATGCTATCATGCCAGCGCGCCAACGTCGGAGCTTCCATGGACCCGTTCAAGCCCTACCAACCGAAAGTCCGCCCCCTGGTTCCGCCCAAGCTGAGCGTCGAGGACGCCCAGATCGTGGCGCTGAAGGCGCTGACCTTCATCGCCGGCGACGACGCCCTGCTGTCACGCTTCGTGGCCCTGACCGGCTGCGGCCTGGACGAGGTCAAGGCGCGCATGGCCGATCCCGGCTTCCTGGCGGCGGTGCTGGATTTCCTGCTGGCCGACGAACCCTCGCTGCTGGCCTTCACCGAAGCCGAGGGACTGGCGCCGGAAACCCCCATGCTGGCGCACAGGAGGCTGGCACCCGAGCCCGACGCCCTTTAGCAGGGTGCGGAAAAACGCTGCCAATCCTCAGGCATCCAGGAGACGGGAGACCAGCACCTTGTCGATGCGGCGGCCGTCCATGTCCATCACCTCGAAGCGCCAGCCCTCCCAGTCGAAATGATCCCCGGCGGAGGGGAGGCTGCGGGACTTCGACAGGATGAAGCCGGCCACGGTGGTGTAATCGCCATCCTCGCCATCCATCACACGGCAGCCGATGCTCTCGACCGCCACGTCCACCGCCACGTCGCCATCCATCAGCCACGAGCCGTCCTCGCGCCGGACGATGCTGCCCTCGTATTCCTCGCCATGCTCCGAAAGGCCGCCGACGATGGACAGAAGGATGTCGGTCGCCGTCACGATGCCTTCGACGCTGCCGTATTCATCGACCACCAGCGCCATGTGGATGGTGGATTGCTTGAGGGTGTCGAGCACATTCAGGGCGGGAGCGTTGTCGGGCACCACTTCCAGAGGTTTGACGGCGGCCGCGACGTCGAACGGTTTGCCGTCGAGAAAACCATCGAGCAGGTCCTTGGCCTGGACGACGCCGATCACCTCGTTGGCGTCGCCCTTGCACACTGGAAAGCGGGAATGGTGGCATTCCCGCACCGTGCGCACGATCCTGTCCGCGTCCCAGTTCAGGTCGATCCACACCACGTCGCTGCGCGGCGTCATGATCGCCCGGGCCTTGCGATCGCCGAAACGCATCACCCCCGCCAGGAGTTCCTTTTCCTGCGGCTCGAAGACGCCCGTTTCCGTGCCCTCGGCGATCATCGCCTTCACCTCTTCCTCGGTCACGGTCTGCTCGTCCGACTTGCGGATGCCCAGCACCGAGAGGGTGAAGCGGCTGGACCTTTCCAGCACCCACACCACGGGGGAGGCGAATTTCGCCACGGCGGCCATGGGGCGGGCGACCAGGGCGGCGACGCCCTCGGGGTCGGCAAGGGCGATCTGCTTCGGCACCAGTTCACCGACGATCAGCGAGGCATAGGTGATGGCCCCCACCACCGCCGCGATGCCCATGGCTTCGGACACCGGGGCGAGGACCGGGACCTCGGCGGCGATCCAGGCCCCGAGCTGCTCGGCCAGCGTCGCCCCCGAATAGGCGCCCGCCAGGATGCCCACCAGGGTGATGCCGATCTGCACCGAGGAAAGGAACCGCGCCGGGTTCTCGGCCAACGCCAACGCCAGTTCGGCACCCTTGCTGCCTTCGGCGGCCTTCGCCGCCAGACGCGCCCGGCGGGAGGAAACGATGGCCAGCTCGGACATGGCGAACCAGCCGTTCAGGACGACCAGGAACACGATGACCGCGATTTCGAAGGCGAGGGACATGGCTGGGGGAAGACTCCGCTTTAAAAGGCTTGTCGAAGGAAGAACAGGAACGCCTCGACCATGGCGACGACCACCGCCGAAGCGATGACGAGGCTGGTGACGCCAATGGCGATGCCTGCGCCGATGGCGATGCCGTCATGCTCGATCAGGCCGAGCGCGATCAGCGAGATGGCCAGCGCCGGCAGCATGTTGCCGAAGGGGATGGGAAGGGTGAGGACGATGGCGAGGATCATGCAGAAAAACGCCAGCAGCCGTTCGAACGGCTGCTGGCACAGCCACTGCAAGCGCGGACGGGTCAGACGCTCCAGCTTGCGCAGCCATGGAACGATCTTCTCGACCACCTGCCGAAAGTCGGCCGTCGCCATCGACCGTTCCGCCAATACCTTGGGAAACCATGGGTGCGGACGCCCGATCATCAGCTGCGCGGCAACCAGCACCAGCGGCACGCCGAGGATAGCCGACAGACCCGGCACCGGGTTGGGGATGGCGTTGGGAAAAGCGAATATGAGGATGAGGAGACCGTAGGCGCGGTCTTCGAGGACGTCGACGACGTCCTGCAGGCGGACTCGCTCGCCCTGCCATTGCGTGACGAACTCGGTCAGAAGCTGCGACGCGGGCGTCCTACTGGGAGGCTCTGATTCCGGGCCGTCGTCGGATGGCACCAATGCGCTCATCGGTGGTAGAAGCTGCAAGTCATTATGAGCGAACTCAACGATCGGGAAAAGCGATCAAAACATTACCGATAGGTAAGGCCCCTCACCGGTAGCGGGCGGGGAAAGACGCTTCTCACGCCATGCCGCCTGTGGTCATATGGCCGTTCCGCTGCGGAGTTCCATGTGCAACCGACCCAACGTTCCATCAACCAGCAAACGGGTGGCAACCGCCTGATGACGGCGACCTTGGCCGCCCTGCTGCTGGCGTTGGTGGCGGCCGTCGGCAATCCCCTGGCGTTCCGCTCGCCGTCCGCCCTACTGCTGATGGGGGGTGGCGGCGACCGTTCCGCCGGCTTGGCGGTCGGCAGCGGCGAGAATGGACTTGCATGGGCGCGCTCGGCCGCCTGCGCCAAGCCCGGCCGCCCGCAGCTTCTGGGGGGCGGCGGCTCCAACCCGAAGTCCACCCCGGAAGCGGCCCTGGTTCCCTCGGGTCAAAACTGCGCCATCGGCGCCCGCGCTTCGGCCATCGTGCCTTTCCACATCGCCATCCAGCACATGGCGGCCAGCGGCCAATCGACCTCCCGCATCCCGACGGGTCCCCCCGCCCTGGTGTCTCCCGCCGCCTAGGCGACGATAATTTCCGCCGCATTCGTCGAGCCGGGGCCCGCGCTGGCGGGCCGCCTCGTGCCGCGGACCATTGCGAGACCGGCACTCCCGCCCTGGCGGGCGTGCGCCAGGGATATGACCATGCTCCATTTTTCCAAACTGAAGTCGATGCTGATCTGGGCCATCTGCGCCCTCGGCATCCTCCTGAGCATCCCCAATTTCATCAAGCCGGAGGCAATACCCGGCTGGCTGCCCCTTTCGCGCTTCAACCTGGGCCTCGACCTCCAAGGCGGCGCCTACCTTCTGCTTGAGGTCGACAGCCCTGCCGTCGTCAAGGAACGCCTTGACGGCGCCGTCGACGCCATCCGCACCAGCCTGCGGGGAGCGGGAATCGGCTACCGGGACCTGACGGCCGCCAATAACGCGGTTTCCTTCGCCCTGGTGGATGCCGGCCGCGTGGATGCCGCCCGCACCGCCATTCGCCCGGTCCTCGAAGGGGCGGTGGCGGGCGCGCGGGATTTCGACCTCAACGTGGCGGATGGGCGGTTCCGCCTGACCCTGACCGAGGACGCCGTCCGCCACGCCCAATCCAGGGCGGTGGAACAGTCCGTCGAGATCGTGCGGCGACGCATCGACCAGACCGGCGTGAACGAGCCGGTGGTCGCCCGCCAGGGCCGCGACCGCATCCTGGTCCAGCTTCCCGGCATCGACGATCCCGGGCGGATCAAGCGGCTGCTGGGACAGACGGCGAAGATGACGTTCCACCTGCTGGCCGAAGGGCCGGGCGCGCCCGGATCGAAACTGCTGCCCTCGGCCGACCCCGCCTACGGCGTCGAGAAGATCCCTGTCCGGTCCAAGGTGGAATTGGACGGCGCCCGCCTGCGCGACGCCTCCGCCACCATGAACGCGCAGACGGGCGAATGGGTGGTCAACTTCACCTTCGACGGGGTGGGCGCCAAACGCTTCGCCGAGATTACCAAGGCCAATATGGGCAAACCGTTCGCCATCGTGCTGGACGACAAGGTGATCAGCGCCCCCGTCATCCGGGAACCCATCACCGGCGGCCAGGGGCAGATCAGCGGACACTTCAGCGCCCAGTCCGCCAACGACCTGGCCGTACTGCTGCGGGCCGGCGCCCTCCCCGCGCCCCTCACCGTCGTCGAGGAGCGCACGGTCGGCCCGGACCTCGGCGCCGACGCCATCCGCGCGGGCGTGATCGCCTGCCTGGTCGGCTTCGCCCTCGTCGTCGGCTACATGACGGTCAGCTACGGCCTGTTCGGCGTCTTCGCCAACATCGCCCTGCTGTTCAACCTGGCGCTGACGCTGGCGGCGCTGTCCCTGCTCCAGGCGACGCTGACCCTGCCGGGCATCGCCGGCATCCTGCTGACCCTGGGCATGTCGGTGGACGCCAACATCCTGATCAACGAGCGCATCCGCGAGGAAACCCGGAAGGGGGCCTCGCCCATGATGGCCATGGACTCCGGCTTCCGCCGGGCCTTCGCCACCATCACCGACAGCAACCTGACCACCCTGATCAAGATGGTGCTGCTCTATGCGGTGGGGACCGGCACGGTGAAGGGCTTCGCGGTCACCATCAGCCTGGGCATCATCACCTCCATGTTCACCGCCACCGTGGTGGCCCGCTGGCTGATGGTGACGTGGTTCCGCGCCCGCCGCCGCAAGAGCCTGCCGCTGTCGCACTGCCTGCGCCTGGTGCCCGACGTGACCCGCATCCCCTTCATGAAGGGGCGCAACCTGGGCCTGATCCTCTCGGTCGTCATCAGCGCGGCTTCGGTCGTCCTGTTCTTCAAGCCGGGGCTCAATTACGGCGTCGATTTCGCCGGCGGCACGGTGGTGGAAATCCGTACCGGCGGCGCCGCGGACTTCGCTAAGCTGCGAGAGTCCATGGGCCAGCTGGGGCTGGGACAGGTTTCCCTCCAGCAGTTCGGCGCCCCCACCGACGTGCTGATCCGCTTCGAGCAGCAGCAGGGCGGCGACCAGGCGCAGCAGAAGGCGGTCACCCTGGTCCAGCAGAAGCTGGCCGAGGAGTTCCCCGGCACCTCTGTCCGGCGGGTGGAGACGGTCGGCGCCTCGGTCAGCGCCGAGCTGTTCCAGGACGGCATGCTGGCCCTGGGATTGGCCGCCGTCGCCATGCTGATCTACATCTGGTTCCGCTTCGAATGGCAGTTCGGCGTCGGCGCGGTGGTGACCATGCTGCTCGACGTCACCAAGACGGTGGGCTTCTTCGCCGTCACCGGCATGCAGTTCAACCTGACCGCCATCGCCGCGATCCTGACGATCATGGGCTATTCCATCAACGACAAGGTGGTGGTCTACGACCGCGTGCGCGAGAACCTGCGGCTGTATCGCCGCATGCCGCTGCGGGAGCTGATCGACCTCAGCATCAACGAGACCATGAGCCGCACGGTGGGCACCTCGCTGGCGCTGTTCCTCGCTACCGTGCCGTTGGCCCTGTTCGGCGGCGAGGCGCTGCAGGAATTCGCATGGGTGCTGCTGTTCGGCGTCGTGCTGGCGACGTCGTCGTCGATCTTCATCGCCGCGCCGATCCTGCTTTACCTGGGGGAACACCGGCTGCGCCGGCAGGCCTCCCCGGAGGAGGGCGCCGGGACCGGAGAACCACGCGAGAAAGCCGAGGGCGCCGGCCCCCCGGCTGTCTAGCGTAGACGGGCCACCGCGAGGCCGGCCAAAAGGCCGAGACGCGGCCTCCAGCATCTTTTGCCGCTGCCGGCCATCAACGGCTGGCAGCGGCGGGGCCCGACCCATGGCGAGGGGGGACTAGCCCCTTTGTCGCGATGGCCCGCGCGGGGTACCTCGCCTACCTACAATCCATGCCCGTGACATCCACGAGGCATGCGGAACTGGGGCTTGCCGCACCGCGGCAAAACCGCCATTGTCCGGCCCTCGAATCTTTCCAGTCCAAACTTAAGGAGCAAGGCGATGCGCGCGCTGTTGGCCGTGGTGGGCGGTCTCGGGGTGCTGGGGACGGGTCTGTGGCTGTCGGCCTCGCCGGCCGGCGCGGTGGCGCCTTCGGCCGAGGCCGGGGCCGATCTGGCGGCGCGCTGGTGCGCCGCTTGCCACGTGGTGGCGCCGTCGGGCGCCGGCACCGACGCGGCGCCCGCCTTCACCACTATCGCCAACCGGCGCAGCCCGCCCGAGATCCGCGCCTTCCTGGCCCAGCCCCACGCCAGGCCCATGCGCGGCTTCAGCCTGACCACCCGCGAGATCGACGACGTCACCGCCTATATCGAAAGCCTGCAGCAGAAGGCCGAGCGTTAGTCGGCCTCTTCCTCTGCGCCGCCGCGCTCGACCACCGCCAGCAGGCGGGCGGCGCCGAAGCGGTCGTGGGGGTCGAGCGCCATGGCCTTGCGAAGCGCCTCCCGCGCCTCGTCCGCCAGTCCCAGCCGGGCCAGGCCGTAGCCCATGCCGATGAGCGCCTGCAGGAACAGGCGCGGCCACGGCTCGATGCGGTCGAAGGCGGCATGGTCCGGCTGCACCGCGCGCCAATCATGGGGCAACTGCAGGCGGCGCGCCGCCTGCTCCAGGATGGCGGCGGCCTGGGCCACCGCCTCCGCCAGCCGGTGACGATAGAGATAGAACTTGTAGGCGCCCATGCGCACGGCCAGGCTGTCGGGAGCGGCCCGCAGCGCCGCCGCCACATGGCCGGACGCGACCGCCTCGTCGCCCCAGGCGGCCACCGCCGCCGCCAGGTGGCCCCGCGCCGGTTCGGGCAAATCCAGTGGCAAGCCGCTCTCATCCAGCATGAATCCGCCCCCCTAAGCCCTTGATGCGATTCTCGCTTGACGGCCGCCGCAGCCACACATATAAACGCGCCTTCGATTTCTGAACACTTCTCGGAACAGGTTTTACCATGGCTCATCACAAGTCGGCTAAGAAGCGCATCCGCCAGACCGAGCGCCGCACCGAGGTCAACCGCGCCCGCGTGAGCCGCATCCGCACCTTCGTGAAGAAGGTCGAGCTGGCCATCGCTTCCGGCAACGCCGAGGAGGCCAAGGCCGCGTTCCTCGCCGCCGAGCCCGAACTGGTGAAGGGCGCCCAGGCCGGCGTGCTGCATAAGAATACCGCGTCGCGCAAGGTTTCCCGCCTGGCCGCCCGCGTCAAGGACATGAAGCCGCTGGCCTAGGCCAGAAGCCGAAATCCGAGGAATTTCAAGGGCCGCGCCCCCAGGGTGCGGCCCTTGTCTTTTGACAAGCCAGGGATTCCGGGGCCTGTGGAAAAGCAAGCGAAAAATTTTCCATGTTCCTGTTCCAGCCCTGTTGCGAGTCGTCGGAGGCGTCGCTAGAGTCGCAGGCCTTGTGAGATGGATGGCAGTCAAATGGACCGGAAATATTTCCTCCGACCAAAGTATAGGTAGACTGGCGCCGCTCCCTCTCACACATCTTGTAAAATTTTATTCATTCTTTACTGCAACAATGTCGGACAGAACTTATGTTCTTCTTGACATAGGGTGGGCAGTGCGTAGGAAGCGGGCCCTTTCGGCCCGGGCGACGCAAGGGTTGGGGACCCCGCGCCGCCCGCCGGAGGACGCCAGGCGCGGCGGCGCCAGGCGGCACCGTCCGCAGGATTGGGGGGAATGCACTCCGTTTGGCGCCTTGGCGTTGGCAAGGAATGCGACCTGTCCCTCCAAATGTTCGAAGGGCGGATGGTGGCGTGTTGGTAGATGTCGGGGACCGGAAATGATCGACGTTGAGTGGGATCGGATCAAGGGGCGGCTGCGCGACGAGGTCGGCGACGCCGCCTATCGCAGCTGGCTGCGACCGATCACCCTGCAGGACGTGCGCGACGGGGCGGTAAGGCTGGGGCTGCCCACCCGCTTCATGCGCGACTGGGTCGCCACCCATTACGGCGAACGCATCAAATCCCTGTGGGGGGCCGAGAATCCCGCCATCCGCGCCGTCGAGATCGTGGTCGGCAACGCCGCCCGCCCCGTCTCCGCTCCCGCCGTCTCCGCTCCGGCCGCCACCGTGCCGGCCAGCCCCGCTGTGGCCGCCGCCCCCGTGATCGAGGAGAGTCCCGCCATCCGCCCTGCCGCCCCGTGCACGCCCGCCGAGGTGGATGAGCTGGGCGCCCAGTTGGACACCCGCTATACCTTCAAGAATTTCGTGGTGGGCAAGCCCAACGAGTTCGCCTACGCCGCCGCCCGCCGGGTGGCCGAGGCCGATGCGGTGTCGTTCAACCCGCTGTTCCTGTACGGCGGTGTCGGCCTGGGCAAGACCCACCTGATGCACGCCATCGCCTGGCACATCCGCGAGCACAACCCCAGCCGCCGGGTTCTCTACCTGTCGGCCGAGAAGTTCATGTACCGTTTCATCCGGGCGCTGCGCAGCCAGGACACCATGTCGTTCAAGGAGCAGTTCCGCTCGGTGGACGTGCTGATGGTGGACGACGTGCAGTTTATCGCCGGCAAGGACGCCACCCAGGAAGAGTTCTTCCACACCTTCAACGCCCTGGTGGACCAGGGCCGCCAGATCGTCATCTCGGCCGACAAGAGCCCGTCGGACCTGGAGGGCATGGAGGACCGCCTGCGCTCGCGGCTGAATTCCGGCCTGGTGGCCGACATCCACGCCACCACCTACGAACTCCGCCTGGGCATCCTGCATTCCAAGGCCGAGCAGATGGGCGCGGCGGTGCCGCAGAAGGTGATGGAGTTCCTGGCTCACAAGATCGCCAGCAACGTGCGCGAGCTGGAAGGCGCCCTGAACCGCGTCGTCGCCCACGCCCAGCTGGTGGGCCGCGCCATCACCCTGGAAAGCACCCAGGAGGTGCTGCACGACCTGTTGAAGGCGTCGGACCGCCGGATCACCATCGAGGAGATCCAGAAGCGCGTGGCCGAGCACTTCAACATCAAGCTGGCCGAGATGTCCTCGGCCCGGCGCTCGCGCCAGGTGGCCCGGCCGCGCCAGATCGCCATGTACCTGGCCAAGCAGCTGACCAGCCGCTCGCTGCCCGAAATCGGCCGCAAGTTCGGCGGCCGCGACCACACCACCGTCATGCACGCGGTGAAGAAGGTCGAGGAGTTGAAGGGCGCCGACCAGAACTTCTCGGAAGACGTGGAATTGCTGCGGCGCATGCTGCAGGGCTAGGCCATAGGTCTAAGCCTTTCCCGCGGTCATCAAATCATCTCGTCAGCGCGCCCGCCGCGACGCGGAAAGCGCTTTGCCGTCCAAAGGCCTGTGATATACTGCGCGACCCTGCCTTAGGGGTGGGAAAACGGCCTTGAACGGACTTGAAAAAGCCACGCCATGAAGCTGACCATTGAGCGCGCCCAGCTGCTGAAGTCTCTGGCCCACGTGCAGAGCGTCGTCGAACGCCGCAACACCATTCCGATCCTGTCCAACGTCAAGCTGGAGGGCCGGCCCGGTTCGCTGTCCTTGAACGCCACCGACATGGACCTGGACTTCGTCGAGACCGTGACCGCCGACGTGACCCGGCCGGGCGCCACCACCGCCCCGGCCCACACGCTGTTCGAGATCGTCAAGAAGCTGCCCGACGGCAGCCAGGTCGAGATCGACCATTCCGCCGAAGACGGGTTGCTGACCCTGCGGTCGGGCCGCTCCAAGTTCTCGCTGGCCTGCCTGCCGGTGGAGGATTTCCCGGTGTTGTCGGGCGGCGAGCTGCCGCACCGCTTCGTCCTGTCGGCGGCGGAGCTCAAGACGCTGATCGACCGCACCCGCTTCGCCATCTCCACCGAGGAGACCCGCTACTACCTGAACGGCATCTACCTGCATGCCGCCACGGGCACGGCGGGCGACGTGCTGCGTGCGGTGGCCACCGACGGCCACCGTCTGGCCCGCGTCGAGGTGACCCTGCCCGAGGGCGCCGCCGGCATGCCGGGCGTCATCGTGCCGCGCAAGACGGTGGGCGAGATCTACAAGCTGATCAGCGAGACCGACGCCGAGATAACGGTGTCGCTGTCCGACACCAAGCTGCGCTTCGCCTTTGGCGACGCCGTGCTGACCAGCAAGCTGATCGACGGCACCTTCCCCGATTACGAGCGCGTCATCCCCGCCGACAACGACAAGTATCTGGATGCCGAGGTCAAGACCTTCGCCAGCGCGGTGGATCGCGTCTCGGCCATCTCCACCGAGAAGAGCCGCGCCATCAAGCTGTCGCTGGAAAAGGGCACCGTGCGGCTGTCCGCCTCCAGCCCCGAGAACGGCAGCGCCGAGGAAGAACTGGAAGCCCAGTACGAGTCCACGCCGCTGGAGATCGGCTTCAACTCGCGCTACCTGCTGGACATCCTGGGCCAGGTAGAGGGCGACACCGCCCGCTTTGCCATGGCCGACGCCGCCAGCCCGACGGTGGTCCGCGACCTGGCCGATGCCGGCGCCATCTACGTGCTGATGCCGATGCGGGTGTGACCAGTCCGGCCGCCGAGGACCAGGGAGAGGCTCTCGGCCGCTCGCCCCGCCTGGCGGTGCGCCGGCTGACGTTGACCGACTTCCGCTGCTATCAGCGCCTGCGCCTGGAAGCCGATTGCCGCCCGGTGGTCCTGACCGGGCCCAACGGCGCCGGCAAGACCAACCTGCTGGAAGCCCTCTCCTTCCTCACCCCCGGCCGCGGCATGCGGCGCGCCACCCTGGCCGAGGTCGCCCGCAAGGGCGCGGGAAGCCCCAGCGGAGCGGAGAGCCCCAGCGGAGCGGAGGAACGAAACGACGTGCCCTGGGCGGTGGCGGCGACGCTGGACGGCCCGGCGGGACGCATCGAGATCGGCACCGGCCGGGAGATCGGGTCGGAGCGGCGCACGGTCCGAATCGACGGCCAGCCGGCCAAGGCGCAGGATCTGGCCGCGATCGCCTCGGCCCTATGGCTCACCCCGGCCATGGACCGCCTGTTCATCGAGGGGGCCGGTGGCCGCCGCCGCTTCCTCGACCGCCTGGCCTTCGGGCAGGAGCCCGGCCATGCCGGCCATGCCAGCGCCTACGAGCACGCCATGCGCGAGCGCACACGGCTGCTGAAGGCGGGCAGGCCAGATCCCGGCTGGACCGGCGCGCTGGAGGAAGCCATGGCCCGCCACGGCGTGCTGCTGGCGGCGGGGCGGCTCCGCGCCGTCGCCCGGCTGGACGAGGCCTGCGCCCAGGGGCTGGGGCCGTTCCCGGCGGCGCGGCTGGCCCTGGCGGGCGAGGTGGAGGGCTGGCTGACCGAGGCCGTGCCGGCCGAGGTGGAGGACAGGATGCGGGCGGCCCTGCGCGCCGCCCGCGGGCGTGACGAGGCGGCCGGCGCCGCCACCTTCGGGCCGCATCGCAGCGACCTGAGCGTGCGTCACGCCGGCAAGGACCTGCCGGCCGGGCAATGCTCGACCGGCGAGCAGAAGGCGGTTCTGGTGTCCATCGTCCTGGCCCAGGCCCGCGTGCGCACCGGGCTGGCCGGCCTGGCGCCGCTGATGTTGCTGGACGAGGTGGCGGCCCATCTGGACCAGACCCGGCGCGCCGCTTTGTTCGACGAGTTGGCCGGGCTGAACGCCCAGAGCTGGCTGACCGGGACCGACGAATTGCTGTTCGACGGCTTCGGCGACAGGGCCCAGTTTTTCCGGGTGGCCGACGCGTCTGTCACCCAGGTTGAGTGAAGTGACGCGGATGGACACGGATGAACACGGATAAAAATGCTCCGTCCCCTCATCCGTGTTTATCGGTGTCCATCCATGTCTGATATTATCCTGCCACCTTGCAGAGTGTTTGGAAGGTTTAGAGCGTCATGACCGAACCTGTGACCCAGCCCGTTCCCGAAGCCGAGTACGGCGCGGATTCCATTAAGGTGCTGCGCGGCCTCGACGCCGTGCGCAAGCGGCCGGGCATGTATATCGGCGACACCGACGACGGTTCGGGCCTGCACCACATGGTCTACGAGGTGGTGGACAACGCCATCGACGAGGCGCTGGCCGGCCATGCCGACCGGGTGGAGGTGACGCTGAACGGCGAGGGCTCGTGCACCGTGCGCGACAACGGCCGCGGCATTCCCACCGACATCCACAAGGAAGAGGGCGTGTCGGCGGCCGAGGTCATCATGACCCAGCTGCATGCCGGCGGTAAGTTCGACCAGAATTCCTACAAGGTGTCGGGCGGCCTGCACGGCGTCGGCGTGTCGGTGGTGAACGCCCTGTCCGAATGGCTGGACCTGCGCATCTGGCGCGCCGGCAAAGAGCACACCATGCGCTTCGCCCATGGCGAGGCGACCGCGCCGCTCAAGGTGGTGGGCGATGCGCCGCTGCGCGACGAGGCCAACCCGGAACGGGGCCTGCTGACCGGCACCGAGGTCACCTTCCTGCCGTCGACCGAGACCTTCACCAAGACCGAGTTCGACTTCACCACCCTGGAACACCGCCTGCGCGAGCTGGCCTTCCTCAATTCCGGCGTGCGCATCCGCCTGAGCGACCTGCGCCATGCCGAGCCGCAGACCATCGAACTGCATTACGAGGGCGGCATCGAGGCCTTCGTGAAGTACCTGGACCGTTCCAAGACCGCGCTGCACAGCCCGCCCATCGCGGTGAAGGGCGAAAAGGACGGCATCACCGTGGAAGTGGCCATGGAATGGACCGACAGCTACCACGAAAGCCAGCTGTGCTTCACCAACAACATCCCTCAGCGTGACGGCGGCACCCATCTGGCCGGCTTCCGCGCCGCGCTGACCCGCACCATCAACACCTACGCCAACGAATCCGGCATCGCCAAGAAGGAGAAGGTGGCGCTGTCGGGCGACGATATGCGCGAGGGCCTGACCTGCGTGCTGTCGGTCAAGGTGCCCGATCCCAAGTTCTCCAGCCAGACCAAGGACAAGCTGGTCAGCTCCGAGGTCCGTCCGGTGGTGGAGAACGTCGTCGCCGAGAAACTGGCGGAATGGTTCGAGGAGCACCCGGCCGAGGCCCGCAAGGTGGTGACCAAGGTGGTGGAGGCCGCCGCCGCCCGCGAGGCCGCCCGCAAGGCGCGCGAACTGACCCGGCGCAAGGGCGTGCTGGACATCGCCACCCTGCCCGGCAAGCTGGCCGATTGCCAGGAGCGCGACCCCGCCCTGTCCGAACTGTTCATCGTCGAGGGTGACTCGGCCGGTGGCTCCGCCAAGCAGGGCCGCAACCGCGCCAACCAGGCCATCCTGCCGCTCAAGGGCAAGATCCTGAACGTGGAGCGCGCCCGCTTCGACAAGATGCTGTCCTCGGCGGAAATCGGCACGCTGATCGCCGCGCTGGGCACCGGCATCGGCCGCGAGGACTTCAACATCGGGAAAACCCGCTACCACAAGATCATCATCATGACCGATGCGGACGTGGACGGCTCCCACATTCGCACCCTGCTGCTGACCTTCTTCTTCCGCCAGATGCCCGAGATCATCGAAAAGGGCTATCTGTACATCGCCCAGCCGCCGCTCTACCGCGCCAAGCGCGGGCAAAGCGAGGTCTACCTGAAGGACGAGCGGGCCATGGAGGAATACCTCATCGACGGCGGTCTGGCCGACGCGGTGATGACGCTGTCCAACGGCAGCCAAGTGGGCGGCGCCGACCTGCGGGCACTGACCGAGCAGGCCCGCGCCGTGCGCAACCTGCTGCTGCCGCTGTCGCGCCGCGTGCCCACGCGCATCGTCGAGCAGGCCGCCATCGCCGGCGCCCTGTCGCCCGCCCTGCTGACCGACGCGGAGAATGGCCGCGCCATGGCCGCCACCGTGGCGGCCCGCCTGGACGCGCTGGAGAACGAGTTGGAGCGCGGCTGGACCGGCGAATGGCACGAGGGCACCGGCTGGGTGTTCCGCCGCACGCTGCGTGGCGTCACCGAAACCCACCTGCTGGATTCCGCCATCATCCGCTCGGCCGAGGCGCGCCGCCTGTCGGAACTGGCCGCCACCCTGCGCGACACCTACCGGGAAGCGGCGACGCTGACCGTCAAGGAAAAGCAGACCGCCATCAGCGGCCCGGTGGCGCTGGTCAACGCGGTGATGGACCAGGGCAAGAAGGGCATCTCAATCCAGCGCTATAAGGGCCTGGGCGAAATGAACCCGGAACAGCTGTGGGAAACCACCCTGGACCCCGAGGCCCGTTCGCTGCTCCAGGTCAAGGTCGCCCACGGCGACGACGCCGACGAGGTGTTCTCCACCCTGATGGGCGACGTCGTCGAACCCCGCCGCGACTTTATCCAGACCAATGCCCTGAAGGTGTCGAATCTGGATGTGTAAGGTGTCGGTGTCCCGTGTGGCCCGATACTCGCCAACCACCCTGCCAGTGCAATTTTACGGAGTGCCCAAGCCAAGAGGCCTCGCGCACTGAAATGCAGGAGGGCCGCAACGTGCTTAGATGGCTGGCAGGGCTTCCAGCTTTCTAAGCCATATCCTGCTTTGCGGGAGTATAGGGCGCCGCGGATGGGAGAGCCGGGAATATCCGCCTTTTCACGTTCTATGTCTGATCCCGCTTAAGTTTTCACTTTCTGCGTCAGGAAGGTTGCAATGCGGCAGACACACTCTCTAATAATATTAATTGCTTAGGCGTGAAATTTTTTCAAATTCTTTGTCTATCCAAACTTCGACAGGGTGTCGCCGGGTTGGATGGTCGCGCCGCCGCCGGATGGCGCCTGCGGCTGTTGTCCCGGCTTCTCCGGCTGGGGTGTCGCCCCGGTTGGTGAGGCGTTCTGCTTGTATTTGTCGTTCAGGCTGGGATGGCCACGGTACTTGTCGGCGACGGCGCGATAGGCCTCGGGGCTTTCGGGATCGATGCCCTGCATTTCGGCGCGGTTCCGTCGGATGCGGTCGAAGTTGCGATGGTAAGTGTCGGTACCCGCCGTGGAAGTCCGATTGCTCGGCCATGGCCTTGGCATCGCCGTTCCTGATGGCTTCCTTGAGCTTGGGAAACTGTTCCAGGCTGCCGTTGGCGTAATGGATGTCGACCAGGGCGGTTTTCTGTCCGTCGGTCAGCTTGTTCCAGTCCGTTTCCCCGACTTCCTTCTTCACTTTGTCGACACGGGCCGTGATCTCGGCGTCGAGGCGTTTCTCCATCTCGTCACGCGGCATCTTCATGGTCGATGTGACTTTGGGGTCGGCGGACGACTTCATGCGCCGGAATTCGGCCTGCTTTTCCTCCACGGTGGCTGGGCGGGTTTCTCTGGTAACCGGGTCCTTGACCTGGAATGGGATCGAGGTGAACGACTTCTCATCGTTCACCAAAAATCCGACTCCAACCGTAATTTTGCCTTTAGTGTCCTTGTAGGCCTGTTCTCTGATGCCTTCGCTGGTCTTGATATGCTCACGCATGCGTTGCGTTGTTGGGGTATCCATGGTCATCTCCATAAGTTGATGAAAACGCACCGCCGCCGGAAATCCCGACGGCGTTCAGGGGACACAGACGATGTTTCGTGCTGCTCTGATGGCGACGGCTGTGATTGCCGCCACGGCATCTCCAGTATTCGCTTGGGATGAGCCGATGCCCGGAGAGCCCCGTTGGCCGCCGATCCCGCATGGAGGCGGGCTGTCGGCCTTCGTCTCGAAGAAATGGGTGCCACAGTGCGACCGCGCGGCTTACGGAGGGTATTTCCTCCGGCTCACGACGGACGGGCAGGTGGTTCATGAACGCTATCTGGCAGCCGCAAAGCAGCCCTGGCCCTCAGAGCGTTACAGAGCGGTTGCCGAATCCGGTTCCTACGCCGTCATCCTTGTCCGGGAGGACCAAGGTGGCGGCCATGGCAATTATCGCTTCTGGTCCTTTAGTCCACGACGGGGCCGTCACGGCCATGCGGGTCGGGCAATGTGGCGACAACCGGCAAGGACAGTTGCCTCCCGGAAAATCCTGGCACCCGGACCTTTTGCACGACGGCGTCTGGACCATGAGCGACGCCGACCTGAAGGCCTACTGGAACAGCCATGAATGCAATCAGGCAAATACCGGTAAAACCACAAGCCAGCCTTTCTGGGGTGAAGGCTGGGACCAGTATTGCCCCTATGTCACTGCGGGGCCGGCGAGCCAATGACGTGACGGGGCCGTTGATCTATCGGCCCGTTCGGTTCTCCGGACCAACGGGTCAGGCGGGTCCGCGCGATGGCGGTGTTGACGCTGCACCATTCACCGCATGAGCCTGGCTAACCTGCTTCCAAGCATGGCTGTGGCGTTGATGCGAACATATATGGAACATGCTGAAGCGGGAGTCAACAAGCAAGCCGTGCGGGATCGAACCACAGCTTTTGCAGTTTATGAGACAACGGCCGCGATTCTTTGCAGTTTATGGGTCAACCCATTTGCAGGAAATGCGTCACGGCATACTGTCAGATCAAAGCGTTAGCGGATGGGCTTTTGCAGGTTATGCGTCGCCCGACATTGTTTGTAGGGCGACACATTATTCGCAAACACCTATTTGATGCAGAGCGCCGCAGCCATTGACCCATAAGCCGCAATAAGGACGGCGTCCTGGGGGCATGGCGTTTAGAGAGAATACACTGTGATGCAGTATCCGATCGGTTGCACCTTTTCATAAAATCACCCACCCTTATTAGGGGCGCATGTGCAGCAACGGAAAACAACCGCGCGTGCCATTGACTTTATGCTATGCATTGGTTGCGTTGGACTATCGAGGGGGGCATTCATGCGTCACATTCTGTCTGGTTACCGGGCCATGGTGCTGGCGCCGGAAGGTGGCGGCGCGTCGTCGTTTTCGGCCCAGGCGGATGCACCACTTCTCTCCGTTGCCGATGTGAGCGGCGCCGAGGACGGGGTGATCGCGCTGCAGGTCGCCTTGGAGAAGGTGGATCCGGGCGAGGCGCTGTCGCTGGTGCTGGCGGGACTGCCGGCGGGGACGCAGGTGTTCGGCGACGCCGGGGCCACGGCGCCGGTGGGGGTGCTGGCGGGCGATGGCTCGGTGACGTTGCTTGAGTCGGAGATGGGCGTCGCCGACGGGCAGGTGCGGCTGTGGATACGGCCGCCGGCCGACCTCGCCGGCACCTTCGCGGTGACGGCGACGGCGATCTCGACCGAGATCGACGGCTCCACCGCCTCGGCGACGGCGGATTTCACCCTGACGGTGGACGCGGTGGCGGGCGATGTTTCGGCCCAGGGCGGATTCGCCGCGGCCACGCTCGAGGACCAAGCGCTGGCGGTGGCGCCGCAGTTCCGCATTACCGACGCCGACGGCTCGGAGACGCTCGGTGCCGTCACGCTGGTCAGCAGCGACGCCGACATGGCCGGGGTGACGTGGTGGCTTGACGGTGTCTCGCTGGGGCAGGCCGTCTTCAACGCAGCCACGAACCGTTACGAGTTGACCCTGCCGGCCGACGCGCTGGTCGATTCCGGTAACGGCGTCTGGAGCATTGCCGGCCTGGAGGCGGTGCCTGCGGCCCATTCCAGCCGCGACGTCGATTTCGCCCTGCTGGTGGAAACGATCGATGGCGGCCAGAGCGCAAGCAAGGTGATCGGCGATGGCCGCATCAGCGTGCTGGCCCAGGCGGATGCGCCCGTTCTGTCCGCCGCGCCGCCGGTATCGGCCGAGGGAAGCGTGGTGCCGCTGTCCCTGTCGGCGGCGTTGGGCGACCTGGACGGCAGCGAGAGCTTCAGCGCGCTGCGGCTACGGGATATCCCCGCCGACTGGATCGTGCGCCAAAACGGCATCACCCTGACGGCCGGCGCCAATGGCTATGTCCTCGATGCCGCCTTGCTCGGCACGGTGACGGTGGAGGCCCCGGCGGATTTCGGCGCCGAGGCGGCGACGATCCTGCGGCTGGAGGCGGTGGTGACGGATACCGACGACACGCCGGGCGGCTCCGACAGCCGTACCGTGACGCTGGACGTGCCGGTGACCATCCTGCCGGTAGCGGACGTGCCCAGCCTGGTCGTGCGCGACGCGCGCGGACAGGAGGACGGGGAAATCCTGCTCGACATCCGCGCGGCGCAGACCGATGCCGACGGATCGGAAGCCCTGAGCCTGATCATGGACAACGTCCCCGCCGGGGCGGTGTTCCGCCAAAACGGGGTGGCGGTGGGCACCGATCTCGGTGGCGGCCGCTGGAGCTTCGACGCCACGGTGACGGCGGCGCTGGCGACTTTCGGCCTGACCATCGTGCCCCCGGCCGACAGCAACGCCGGCTTCACCCTGTCGGTGACGCTGGTGTCGCAGGACGGCGGCAGCACGGCCTCGGCCTGCCGCGACCTTGCGGTGGAGGTGCGCGGCGTGGCGGACACACCGCTCGGCCTGCCGGCGGACGGCTTCGCCTTCACCGGGATGGAGGACCAGGCGGTGGCGCTGGACCTTTCGGCCCTGGCGCCCCGTGATGCGGACGGGTCGGAGCGGCTGTCGGTGGTCCTGGGCGGGCTGCCCGCCGGCTTCCAGCTGACGGTGCCGGCGGGATACGAGGACGCGCTGATCTATGCTGGTCCCAACCGCTGGATCGTGGCGCCATCGGCCCTGGGCGTGCTCAGCCTGGTGCCGCCGGCCGATTTCTCCGGCAGCCGCAGTTTCACCGCCGACGTCATCGTCACCGAAAGCGACGGTGCGGTGCGGGTGGATCGCCGCTCGGTCTCGGTGGCGGTGGACGGCGTCGCCGACGCGGCACTCATCACCCTTGATGCCAACGGCACCGAGGACGCCGGCACGCCCTTCGCCCTGTCCATCTCCGTGAGCGACGGCGCCAGCGCCACTGATCCGGCGGGCGAGACGGTGACGTCGGTCATCATCGACGGCCTGCCCGCCTGGGCGACTTTGACCCATCCCACCATCGCCGACCTGCTGCAACCGCTGGGCAACGGCGCCTATCAGGTCGACCCGGCCACCCTCGGCAATCTGGCCTTGCTGCAACAGCTTCAGGTGCTGCTGCCCGAGGATTTCGGCGGCGCCGTTCCCAGCATCGGCATCCATGTCACCATCCGCGACAGCAACGGCGACAGCCGGGTCACCGATTGGGTCGGCGCCATCCAGGTGGCGGCGGTGGCCGACATCGCCGTCTCCCACGATGCCGGCGGGGCGGAGATCGCCTATGCCCTAGCCGACGTCCACGGCGCCTCGGCCACCGGCATCGTGCTGCCGATCACCGCCACCAGCTCCGACGATGACGGCTCGGAAACCCTGTCCTACGAGATCGCCGGCGTGCCCGAGGGCGTGCTGCTGTCCCACGGCAGCAATCTCGGCGGCGGCGTCTGGCACGTTACCGCCACGCAATACGCCCAGGCCCTGGCCGCGGGCGGGCTGACGGCCAGTGTGCCCAATGCGTCCGCCTGGGGCCTCGCCCCCGCCACCGGGTTCACGCTGAGCGTGCGTGCGGTCAGCCACGAGGCCAACGGCTCACTCAACGGCGACGCCGTGGCCAGCCTGACCGTCACCTGGGATGCCGGGGCGGAAGCCGCGCAGCACGTAGCCGACCCCCGCACCATCGCCACCGATTTCTCGGGCGCCGAGGATAATTGGATTGCGCTGAACCTCACCCCATCCGGCGCCGACCTGGACGGCGGCAATGAGACCGTGGACGTGGTGGTGACCGGCCTGCCGGCCGGCGCCCGGCTCAACCACGGCAGCTTCGACGTCAGCACCGGTTCCTGGGTGCTGTCGCCAGCCGATCTGGCCGACCTTGCCGTGCTGCCGCCGCACAATTTCTCCGGCGATATGAGCGTCGGCGTGCGGGTGATCGTGACCGAGGCCGGCGGCGACGTGCGCACCGACGATTTCACCGTCACGGTGCATTTGGCGCCGGTCAGCGACGCCGCTATTGTGTCGGCCCAGGCGCAGGGGCTGGAGGACCAGCCCGTCGCCCTGACTCTGTCCGTGACACCCGGCGACACCACCGGCGTGCCCGAAACCATCACCGCCATCCGCATCCACGGCGTGCCGGCCGGTGCCTCGCTCAGCGCCGGGACCAAAACCGGCGACGGCACTTGGAGTCCGACTCCCGTCCAGCTGGCCGGCCTCACCCTGACCCCGCCGGCCCAATGGAGCGGCACCCTCAGCCTGGGGGTGGAGGTGACCAGCCAGGACGGCGCCGCCGACCCGCTGACGGTGACGCGAAACATCGACGTGACCGTAACGCCGGTGGCGGATACGGCCATGGTGGCGCAGGGCCAACCCAGCGCCGGGGCGGAAGATACCGCCATCACGCTGGACCTGAGTCTGATCCATGCCGACACCGACGGCTCGGAAGTGGTGTCGGTGATGATCTCCGGCCTGCCCGACGGGTCGGTGCTGAGCGCCGGCATCCGCGACGAGCAGGGCAACTGGCTGCTGACCCCGTCGCAGCTGGCCGGGCTGACCGTGCGGCCGCCGGCCGATTGGAGCGGCACGCTGGAGCTGACGGTGACCGCCACCAGCTTGGAGCGTGGCAGCGGCGCGGTGAGTTCCGTGTCGTTGCCGGTGACCGTGCAGGTGGCGCCGGTGGCGGACAAGCCGGTGTCCGACCCGGTGGACGTCACCACCGACGAGGACGTGCCGGTGGCGCTGTCGCTCCACCTCGCCGCCAGCGACGACAGCGAGACCGTGGGCGCGCGCATTGCCGGCGTGCCGGCGGGGGCGACCTTCACCCGCGACGGCCAGCCGGTCGGCACGCTGGTGGCGACGGCCGACGGCACCGCCACCTGGCTGATCGACGCCGCCGACGTGGCCGGCCTGACCCTGGTGCCGCCTCCTAACGGCAAGGGTACCTGGACGTTCGAGGTCACGCCGGTCTCCAGCGACGGCGCCAGCACGCGCGACGGCGAAGCCAGCCCCCTGGTGGTACACGTCAATCCGGTGTCCGACGCTCCCACCCTGTCCGTCACCGGGGCCAGCGGCAACGAGGACACCCGGATTCCGCTCGACGTCCGTGCCTCGCTGACCGACGCCTCAGAAGTCCTGACCGCTACCATCAGCGACATCCCGTCCGGCGCCAGCCTGTGGTGGAACGGCACCCGTATCACCGTGACCAACGGCGTCGCCACCCTGAACGCGGCGCAGCTTTCCGGCCTGTCGCTGTCGATCCAGCCGCGCGGCAATTCCGACGTGGATTTCGTGTTGCGCGTCCAGGCCTTCAGCCGGGACGGCGGCGCCAGCCCGGCGCACAGCCAGGAAGTGCTGCTGCCGGTCACCGTGCTGCCGGTCTCCGACCTGCCCAACATCCCCGCCAATGCGCTCAGCGACGACGAGGACAGCCGCATCGTCCTGCCCACCGCCACCCTGGCCGACACCGACGGATCGGAAACTCTGACCGAGGTGGTGATCTCGGGCATTCCCGACGGCGCGACCTTGCGCTCGGGCGAGACCGTCATCCTCGTGACCAACGGCACCGCCCTGTTGCCCATCGGCCTGCGCGCCAACCTGACGCTCCAGACCAAGCAGGATTATTCCGGCAGCTTCTCCATCACCTATTCCGCCACCAGCCAGGACGGCACCGCCGCCCCGGCCACCCGCACCCGCGTCATCCCGGTCACCGTGCGGCCGGTCTCCGACCTGCCCACCCTGGACGTGCAGCCGGCCGAAGGGCTGGAGGACACCCGGATTCCGCTCGCCATCAGCGCCGCCGCCACCGACATCGACGGCTCGGAAACCTTGTCGGTCAGCATTTCCGACATCCCCACCGGCTCGGTACTGCGCTCGGGCGAAACCGTCATCGCCATCGTCGACGGTACCGCCACGCTCACTTCGGACCAACTGGCCGGCCTGACCATCCAGCCCCCGCCCGACCACGAAACCGACTTCACCCTGACCGTGCGCGCCATCAGCACCGACGGCAGTGCGGCCCCTGCCGTCACCCTGGCCGAACTGCCGGTCAACGTCATCCCCGTCAACGACGCGCCCGGGCTGATCGCCCTATCCAACGCCACCGTAGCCGAGAACGCCGCGGGTGCAACCATTGGCACAGTGGCGGTAAGCGATCCCGACACGGGAGACAGCCACACCTTCAGCCTGAGCGATGACCGTTTCGAGGTGGCGGATGGTCAGTTGAAGCTGAAAGCGGGCCAAAGCCTCGATCATGAGGCGGAGCCCACCGTGACGTTGAGCATCACCGCCACCGACATCGCCGGCCTGTCCAATACTCAAACTTTCAGTCTGACGGTGACCGACGTCAACGAGGCACCGGTGCTCGACCCCTCAGCTTCCCCCGCTTTTGCCGCCATCTTCGAGAATGCCGTCGATCCGCAAGGCGGTACCGTCGCCGCGATGATCGTCGATGGCAGCATTACCGATCCGGACGGTTTGGCGGTCGAAGCGATTGCCGTCGTGGGAATGACCGGGAACGGCACTTGGCAGTACTGGACCGGGTCGGCCTGGACGGCTGTGGGAGCAGTCGGCGAAAACAATGCCTTGCTGCTGGATGCCGCCGATCGGATGCGTTTCATCCCCGCCGCCAACTGGAGCGGCACCGCCGGCATCAGCTTCCGCGCCTGGGACAAAAGCGCCGGCACAGCCCACACCTATGCCGATGTCACCGCTTACGGCATCGGCGGCAGCACGCCCTTCAGCGTCGCTTCCGACACGGCCACCTTGGAAGTCGCCCGCTTGCCGCGTCTCTCCATTTCCGATGTGAGCGTGCAGGAGGGCAGCACCGCGATCCTGACATTGGTCTTCGACCAGGTGCCGACCAGTCCGGTGACGGTGACCTGGTCCTCGGCCGACGGCTCGGCCACGGCAGCATCGGGTGATTACCAGATTGCTTCGGGAACGATAACCTTCGCGGCGGGCGAGACGAGTAAAACCATCACCGTCCTCACCCATGACGATGGAGTATCCGAGGGTTCGGAAACGGTCTTGGTCAACCTGACCGGCGTGAGCGGAGCGGTCGTGGCCGATGGCCAGGGCGTGATTACGTTGAGCGACGCTCCGGCGCCAATCTATTGGATGGACGATCTCACCAACGGCTTGACCGGGTATACGCTGTATACGAACACGCCCGTCCGTGAAACCTACCTGGGGCAGTCGACCCAATACCTGGGCGACATCAACGGCGACGGCTTCGGCGATTTTGTTGCCTCCGTTTACCAGGAAGAGGGCGATTGGGCCGATTTGCACGTGGTCACCGGGAGTGCCCGCGGCACGCGGGCGGCCTTGACCGAGGTGCGGGCGGCCGGTTTCGAAATCGAGGCGGGCGCCCAGCAGGGAATTGAAACGGCGACCGCCGCCGACGTGGATGGTGATGGCACCCGCGAGTTGGTACTTGGGGTCACCGGCTGGGTGAATGGGTATTGGGCGAAGGCCTACGTGCTCGATAATCGGGCATGGAGCAACGGCGTTCCGGCGAACTCCCTGCTGGCCGGCGGCGGCTATACCGTTGGCGTGCCGTCCAGTGCGCCCAGCTACGGTGCCCATATGGAATTTCGCACCATCGGCCGGGGATACGGCGATTTCAATGGCGACGGCCGCGACGATTTCGTTGGTTCCGAGGGCGTCACCAATACGTCCTACGGGACCTATGCCGGAGCCACCGCCGTGGTGTTCGGCCAGACCGGCACCACCAGCGTCGCCTCGCTCACGGGCAGCAACGGCTTCGAGGTATTCGGCTCGCAGGCCGGCGAGGAATCGGGCTACGCGGCGCAATTCATCGGCGACATCAACGGCGACGGCTACGACGACGTGCTGATCGGGGCGCCCGGCTACGACGCCGATGGTTTGGTGGATGCGGGACGGGCCATGGTGGTCTTCGGCCGTTCCGGCGCCATGCCCTCGGCGATCACGCCCGAATGGCTGAACGGAAGCAATGGTTTCACGATCAGCGGGCCTGTCACCGCCGCGGCCAGCCTCGGGTGGTGGATTTCCGAGCTTGGCGACGTCAACGGCGATGGTGTCGCAGATTTCGCCATGAACGGGGGAGGCGCTGTTTACGTGGTCTATGGCCACGGCGGAGAATGGGCCCCCAACCTTGATCTTGCCCAGTTGGACGGCACCACCGGTTTCAGGATCCTCGGCGGAGGTCCTGTGGCCAGTGCGGGCGACATCAATGGCGATGGCTATGACGACATCGTAATCTCTATGCAAGGCACATCGGACCAGAGTTCGCAACTGGCCGTGGTGTATGGCGGCCGATCCATGCCTGCCGTGTTCGACCCGACCCAAATGGAACAGGGATGGGGCTTCCGCATCCTCGGGTCGGCCGGCGACTATTCATGGGGCAGCGGAACGTGGGGGTCGCTCTCGGCCTCAATTCCGGCGATGTGGATGGCGACGGTGTCGCCGACCTGATGGTGGGGGCTCCGCACAACACCGCCGGGGGGAACACCCAGGTGGGGAACGTCCACGTGGTCTACGGCCACACCTTCCTGGATTCGGACGTGTGGGCCGGAACGGCGGGGGCCGACCTGCATACCGGCACCGCCGGGGCCGACAAGATGGTGGGCGACCTCGGCAACGACACCCTGATCGGCGGCGGCGGGGCCGACGTGCTGTATGGCGGCAACGGCGCCGACCTGCTGGTGGTGGCCGACGATGCCTTCCGGCGGGTGGACGGCGGCAGCGGCACCGACACGCTGAAATTCACCGGCACCACCCTCGACTTCACCACCCTGGGCGATGGCCGGGCGCGCGGCATCGAGATCCTTGATCTGGCCGGCAACGGCGGCCAGAGCGTCCGCCTGTCCCGCGACCAGGTCATGGACCTGGCCGACAGCGGCAACGTGGTGACCATCGACGGCGACGCCGCCGACCGGGTGGTGTTGGCCGATGCCGGTTGGAGCCGCTCGGCTACCACCGACGCGGCCGGCTATTACACTTTCTCCAATGGTTTGGCCCAGGTGCGGGTGAAAGGGGCGCAGGTCGCTTTGGGCAATGCGGCAGATCCTGCCCCGACCTATTGGATGAGCGACCTCACCAACGGCTTGACCGGATACACGCTGTATACGAACCCACCCGTTTCTGAAACTTACCTGGGGCAGTCGACCCAATATCTGGGCGACATCAACGGCGACGGTTTCGGCGATTTTATTGCGAGCGTGTATCAGGAAGAGGGCGATTGGGCCGATTTGCACGTGGTCACCGGGGGGCGCGCGGCGCGCGGCCCGCCTCCACCGAGGTGCGCGCCGCCGGCTTCGAGATCGAGGCTGGCGCCCAGCAGGGCATACAATCCGCCTCGGCTGCCGACGTGGATGGTGATGGCACCCGCGAGTTGGTACTTGGGGTCACCGGCTGGGTGGGGGGTATTGGGCGAAAGCCTACGTGCTCGATAACCGGCCATGGGGCAACGGCATTGCGGCGAATTCCCTGCTGGCCGGCGGCGGCTACAGCGTTGCCGTATCGACGAGCACCACCGGCGATTTCCATCCATTGGAGTTTCGCGCTATCGGCCGGGGGGCTGGTGATTTCAATGGCGATGGTCGAGAGGATTTTGTCGGGTTCAATGGTGTTGCAGACAACTCCCACGGTAGCGTTGCTGGCGTAGTGTCCGTGGTGCTCGGCCAGGCCGGCATCACCAACATGACCTCGTTAAACGGCCTAAACGGTTTCCAGGTATTCGGCTCGCAAGCCGGCGAGGAATCGGGTTATGCCGCGCAATTCGTCGGCGACATCAACGGCGACGGCTACGACGACGTGCTGATCGGGGCGCCCGGCTACGACGCCGATGGTTTGGTGGATGCGGGGCGCGCCATGGTGGTCTTCGGCCGTTCCGGCGCCATGCCCTCGGCGATCACGCCCGAATGGCTGAACGGAAGCAATGGTTTCACGATCAGCGGATCTGTCACCGTCGGGGCGAGTCTCGGGTGGTGGATTGCCGACCTTGGCGACGTCAACGGTGACGGTGTCGCGGATTTCGCCATCGGCGGCGGGACGGGGGTCTACGTGGTCTATGGCCACGGCGGAGGGTGGGCCCCCAACCTTGATCTTGCCCAGTTGGACGGCACCAACGGGTTCAGATTGAGCGGCGTGAACGCCGTTGCCAATGGCGGAGACATCAATGGCGATGGCTATGACGATATCGTCACCAGCGTGGTGGGCACGGCCGAACAGGGCTCGCAACTGGCCGTGGTGTATGGCGGCCGATCCATGCCTGCCGTGTTCGACCCGACCCAAATGGAACAGGGATGGGGCTTCCGCATCCTCGGGTCGGCCGGCGACTATTCATGGGGCAGCGGAACGTGGGGGGTCGCTCTCGGCCTCAATTCCGGCGATGTGGATGGCGACGGTGTCGCCGACCTGATGGTGGGGGCTCCGCACAACACCGCCGGGGGGAACACCCAGGTGGGGAACGTCCACGTGGTCTACGGCCACACCTTCCTGGATTCGGACGTGTGGGCCGGAACGGCGGGGGCCGACCTGCATGCCGGCACCGCCGGGGCCGACAAGATGGTGGGCGACCTCGGCAACGACACCCTGATCGGCGGCGGCGGGGCCGACGTGCTGTATGGCGGCAACGGCGCCGACCTGCTGGTGGTGGCCGACGATGCCTTCCGGCGGGTGGACGGCGGCAGCGGCACCGACACGCTGAAATTCACCGGTACCACCCTCGACTTCACCACCCTGGGCGATGGCCGGGTGCGCGGCATCGAGATCCTTGATCTGGCCGGCAACGGCGGCCAGAGCGTCCGCCTGTCCCGCGACCAGGTCATGGACCTGGCCGACAGCGGCAACGTGGTGACCATCGACGGCGACGCCGCCGACCGGGTGGTGTTGGCCGATGCCGGCTGGAACCGCTCGGCTACCGCCGACGCGGCCGGCTATTACACTTTCTCCAACGGTTTGGCCCAGGTGCGGGTGAAGGATGTCGACATCCGCGTGGCAGCCGGCACAGCGGGGGACGACCGGTTGGGCGGGTGGTCCGACAACGATACGCTCATCGGTGGGGCGGGGGCTGATACCTATGTCCTGGAGCCGGGGGGCGGCGCCGATACCATCGACAATCGCGGTCGTGCCGCCGATGGCGATAAGGTGTTGTTCGACGCTGGTGTCTCGCAGGATCAGTTGTGGTTCGAGCGTCTTGCCAACGATCTTAAGATCAGCGTTATCGGCAGCGGCAATACCGTGACCATCCAGGAGTGGTTTTCCAGTAGCACGAACCACATTCAGCAATTCCGCGTGTCCGGGGGCCAGACCTTGTTGGAAGCTGACGTACAGAACCTCGTCAATGCCATGGCAGCGTTTGCGCCACCGCAGGCCGGCCAGACAACTTTGCCCGCCGCCTATCAGGAGCAATTGATGCCCATTATTGCAGCAAACTGGAATTAATTTTGTATAACCTGCCATTTCACTAGAGAAAAACTCAGTAGGGCTGCGACCTTCTTCTAGGAAAAACTTCATGCGCCGGCGGCATTTTATCCCTGCATGTCCACGCTTCCGGCTGCGCGAGCCTTTGCAAGCCCTCCCGTATATCTCAGTGGATTTGCTCAATGAGGAGCTGAACTCCTTAGAGCCGGCTCTTTCATCATCCTGGCACTAGGGTTTGTTGAGATTCATCGCATTCGAATGAGTGAGGAGGCAAGATGGATCATGGCTGAAAAGCTCGGTGTTATGGCGCAATTCCACGGTATTGCCGTAGCGCGTACCGTCATCTTGGTATCATGTCTCGGGACAGGTGGCCCGGCCTTGGAGCGCACCCAATGCCAATTCCAGCAATTTTTTGGCACGGTTGGAAAGAATGTCGGGCTCGTGTTCGAGGATGGACTCTACCGTACCAACGGCGTTCGCCGCGTCGTCGCCATCGGCGCGGGCGGGCTTTTTGCGCCTGATCCGATCCTCCTCTTGAACCGGGAGACAAGGCCGCCCTCTCAGGGGGCGGCCTTCTCGATACGCCGCAACTCCCACGGCTCCGGCGCCCTTACACTTGCCCCCCAGTATCCTAGTGCCCTCGGTTATGGACGCTGGCCCGGCTGTTCCGCAGGGGGCTGGCGGCGACCGGAACCGAAGGGAAGGACGTGTGTGATCACGTCCCGTAGCCCATCGGCTACACCGACCAGCAGATCATGGGTGGTGCCGATGGCAACGGTGCCGACGTCGCCGATGGCGCGGACAGTGTCCGAGGCGACGTCACGGACCATGTTCACGCTTTCCGTGGCGACCGAATGGACGCCGTCAAGTCCGCCGACAACGCCGCTCCGCACGCTTTCGGCCGTGCGCCCCAACCCGCTTGGCTCTTCGCCGAAAGCTTGTCGGGCGTCCTCGCGCCGTTGCTCTTGGGCTGGATCCGGCTGAAGCTTCTCTGCCTGCTTTTCTGCCATGGTAGTCCTCCAATTCCAGCGTTGCGGTGCGCGACCTAACCGGGGGCACGGCGCACCGACCGCGCCATCAGGACCGTACTGGCCGCATACCATAAAATGGTGATCGCCGGAGCCGCAAACCGCCCCCGGACAATCTGAACCACGGCGGTCCCCAGAAGCGCGAGCATGGCGACGCTGGCAATGTCCAACTGGCCCCCCGTGGCGCGACGCAGCCCGACGTCGGCAGCATCGAAGCCGTCGAGGAAATGGTCGACCAACGGCCTCACCTCAGGCAGGTCGTCGAGTGGGAACCCAAGTCCATTGGCGGTGCTCGTCAGCGATTGCGGCATGACCGCATCGCCCCGGAGCAGCAGGCTGCCGGTGCGCGGATTGGCACGCACCTCTTGCACCCCCGGAAGTGTGGACAGACGTTGGCGCAGGGACAGCAAAGCCGTCGGATCGACGTCGGTCAACCGAATGCGGACGCGGCCGGGAATGGCGTGAACGACCCTGGCGCGCACGACTCCTCCAGGAGGCTCAGGCACCGCTGCCCTCCGGTGTTCCACCTTCTGCAGACGGGGCGGGTGGTGGCGCTTCGGCGAGATGCTGGGCGCGCGCCTCTGCCGCCATGTCTTCGACATACTCGCCCATTTCCGACAGCTTCTCGCGACCACGCTCCCAAGCCAGCACGCCGGCACGCAGCGCGGCGTTCATGGTCGGCCGCATGGCGCGGCCCACGGCCGGAAACATGACCGGCGCCAGCAACCCCATACCCAACCCCAGCGCCAAGCCCTTCACCATGTCACGGTTCACCGTTCCGCCCTCCTATTGCGCTTCCGCTCTTAGAACGCCGCAACTCCCCGGGTGTTCGCCGGCCAATCCGCGCCTGACCGGGAGAGGTGCGGACGCACTGAAGTTGAAATGCCCGCGGCGAACTCGCGATCTACCACTTTGCGCAAAAAAACTGTCACCCAAGTGTCCCCAGGCCGTCATGGACGACAGGTATGGTCGTCCAGCATGGCGAGAGAGATTCTATGACCGATACCATCCATCACCTGCCCGGCCGCTTGCGGATCCGCATGGAAGTGTTGCGCCGCAATCCCGTGGCCATCGCCCGCGTCAGGACCTTGCTGGTCGGCAAATGCGGCGTCTTCCAGGTGGATGCCAATGACCTGACCGGCAGCGTGCTGGTCCATTACGACACGCAAGCCACCAGCGGGCGCGCCATCCTCGACACCTTGGCGGCAGCAGGCTTCGCGCCGCCGCGCGAGCATGCCCAACCCGCGGACCGCCTCGCCCAGGCGGCCGTGTCGCTGGCCATGGACCACCTGCTCGGCCGTGGCACCTCTCTCCTCCTTGCCGCGATCATCTAGGTCATCGGCTTGCGGATTTCGGTCAGCAGATAACTGCCGGCACCGGCCAAGGCGCCGACGGCAAGATCGGCCAAGCCCAGTGACGCGAAACGAAGGACGGTACGCAGTCCGGGAACCGCCAGGGCGGCACCGTGAAGTGCCAGGGTGGCGCCGACGGCGAGCGACAGCGCCGGGTTGGGACCGCCGCTGAAGCGCCCTTCGGAACGGCCGGAAAACGCATAAAGCAGCTGACCGGTCACCAGGCTGGTGGTCGCCAGGGTGGAGGCCCGCAAGCCGCCCGCCTGCCCGCCGCCCCAGGTGAAGGCGCCCAGGGCCCCCGCCGCCATGATCGCGGCGTCGACGGCGACCCGCTTCCCTGCACGCGTTCCCAGAAGCGCGCCGGCCTGCCCCGGCCGGCGCAACTCGCTGCTCTGGGCCGGCTCACGGGCCAGGGCCAAGCCGGGGACGACGTCGGTCACCAGATTGATCCACAGCAATTGCAGCGGCGTCAGCCCGCCAGCGGCGCCCAGGGCGGTGGTCGCCAGCATCAGCACCATCTCGGACAGGTTGGTGGCGACCAGGAAGTGGACCGATTTGCGAATATTGACGTGGGTCAGCCGGCCCTGCTCGACAGCCTCGGCCAAACCGGCCAGATCGTCGTTCTCGAGCACCAGGTCGGACAGATCGCGGGCGGCCGGCGAGCCCTTGCGCCCCATGGTGATACCGATGTCGGCAGCCTTCAGAGCCGGGGCATCATTGACACCGTCCCCAACCATGGCCACCACATGCCCACCTTGCCGAAAGGCCTCAACCACCTTGAGCTTGTGCCCCGGCTGGATGCGGGCGAACAACCGGGTGTCGCGGCTCACGGCCATCAATTGATCGGGCGGCAGCCGTTCGACCGTCGCGGCATCGGCGACCGGCGGCGCATCGGCATCGACCATGCCCAGCGACCGGGCCACCGCCACGGCGGTCGCCGCCTGATCCCCGGTCAGCATCACCCGTTCCACCGTATCGGCACGCAAACGCGCCAGCAATTCGCTGGCGCCCGGCCGCAGGGGATCGGCCAGCCCCACCAACCCCAGCCACCGCAAGGGCTTATCCTCAAGATTTTCTTCGGTCCCCTCGGCCCAGGCAAAACCCAGCACCCGCAGTCCCGAGGCCGCCATGGCATGGTTCCGCGCCTCCACTTCGGCCCGTTCCGGATCGGAAAGGGCACAGGCCGCCAGCACCTCCAGCGGGCTGCCCTTCACCGCCAACAACCGGCGGCCACCGCCGACGTCGTGAAGGGTGGCCATGCTTTGCCGGCGTTCGTCGCGATAGCGCTCCGCCAGCCGCGGCCGAGCCGCCCGCAGAGCGGGAACATCGATGCCGTGGTCGAGCGCGGCCATGACCAGCGCCGTTTCCGTAGGGGAGCCCTCGACCCGCCAGGGCCACCCTGCCACGCTGGCGTCGGAGCACAGGGTGGCGATCTGCCATAGATGGGTGGAATCGCCATGAGGCGCGACCTCCGCCACCGACATGCGATTGAACGTCAATGTCCCCGTCTTGTCGAAGAAGGCGACGGTAACCACGCCTAGGGTTTCGACCGCCTCCAGCCGACGCACCAGCACCCCCTTACGCCGCAGACGCCCCACCGCATGGGCCAGCGACAGCGTCGCCACGGTGGGCAGGCCTTCGGGGATGGCGGCGACGGCCAGCGCCACCGCCGAACGCAACAAGGCCGGCAGGGCGAGGCCACGGGCGAGACCGATCACCACCATGAGCGCGCACAAAGCCAGGCTGCCCATCACCAATGTCCGCCCCAAAAGGTCCATCCGGTGCTGAAGGGGTGTCTGCGGTGCGTCGAGATTTCCCACCAATGTCTGGATGCGGCCGATCTCGGTATCGCGCCCCGTGGCCACCACCGCCGCCAAGGCCGACCCGCCAGCCACCAAGGTGCCTCGCCATGCCATGTTGGTTCGGTCGGCCAAGGGACAGGCGGCGGCCACGGTGGTCCGGGCATCCTTTGCCACCGGCAGGCTTTCGCCCGTCAGCACCGATTCGTCGATGGTAAGCCCGCTACCCTCGATCAACCGGGCATCGGCGGGGACAAATTGGCCGGCCGCCAATACCAGCAGGTCGCCGGGAACCACGGATTCGGCGTCGAGCGTGCGCAGTTTGCCGTCGCGCCGCACGACCGCGACGCGGCGGCGCTGACGATCGAGATTGGCGATCATCCGTTCCGCCTGCACTTCGCAGCCGGCCCCGATGACACCGTTGAGGGCGACGACGGCGAGAATGGCGGCTGCCTCCAAGGCGGCCCCGCCAACGAGCGAAACGATCGCGGAGCCTGCCAGCAACATCACCGGCAGCGACGTGAACTGCCCAGCCAGAATGGCAGCCGCACTGCGCCGCCGGGGAATGGGCAGGCGGTTGGGGCCTTGTTGGGCGAGCCGACGCCGGGCATCCTCCTCGGCCAACCCCTGCCCGCCGTCCGATTCCACCGCAGCCACCACCGCTTCGGCATCCATCGCGTGCCAGCAGGGTGTCGTATCGGACGTGGGCACGCTCTTCCGCCCCACCACGGCAACCAGGCGCTCGAGCATCTGGTCCACGGGAATTTCCACCGCGAAGCGCACCAGCACCGAACCGGTCCGCGGGTTGGCGTGAGCGGTGATCACCACGTGGTCATTCAACAGCGCTTTCAGGAAACCCTGGATGGCATCCGCGTCGTGGCGCAGAGCCGGAACACGGACCCGCACGCGGCCCGGCACCGCGACGTGCAGAGGGATCAGGGGTGAGGCACGCCGTCCGTCCGCTGTCATTGGAAGCTCCCGCGCGTGTTGAACAGAACTCGGCATCGGCCAGGGATGCCGCCATTCGACGGAAGAGGGAGGCGGAATGGGGGGCCGACCGCATCATTGCCGGTTTCCGCCGTAGAGGCGGCTGGCTACGGCTGAATCCGGAGGCACTCGGCGGCGCTGTCATACCCCCACCCCGCGCATAAACGCGGTCTTTATGCCTTCCCGCATGGAACGTTGATGCGCTTCGGGTGTAGCGGTTCCAGTGCTGGAATTTCAACCGGAGAGCCCGATGCTCGACCTCGTGTTCCTCGGCGCCGTGGTGGCGTCTTTCGCCCTGGGCGCCCTGTTCGTCCATGCCTGCGACCGCATCTGACGAAAGGCGCCTTCCATGTCGCTCGATCTCATTCTCGGCGCGGCCACCGCGCTCGGCCTGCTGGGCTATCTCGGCTTCGTGCTGATCCGCCCGGAACGCTTCTAAGGAGGTTGCCATGGACGCCACCGGCATCCTTCAGATCCTCATCTACATCGTCCTCATCGTGGCGCTGACGCCCTTGGCCGGCGGCTTCATGGCCCGGCTGTTCCAGGGGCAGCGGGTGTGGCTGTCGCCGGTGCTCGGCCCGCTGGAGCGGGGCATCTACAAGCTCTGCGGCATCGACGCCAACCGTGAGCAGCATTGGACCGGCTACGCCCTGTCCCTGCTGGCCTTCAACCTGGCCGGCCTGCTGGCGCTCTACGCGCTTCAGCGGCTGCAGTTCTGGCTGCCACTCAATCCCGCCGGCATGCTGAACGTGGCCCCCGACCTGGCCTTCAACACCGCCGTCAGCTTCATCTCCAACACCAACTGGCAAGCCTATGGCGGCGAAAGCACCATGGGCTATCTGGTGCAGATGGCCGGGCTGACGGTGCAGAACTTCGTTTCGGCGGCCACCGGCATCGCCGTGGCCGTCGCGCTGATCCGCGGCTTCTCCCGCCACAACGCCCGGGTCGTGGGTAATTTCTACGCCGATCTGGTGCGGGCGACGCTCTACGTGCTGCTGCCGCTGTGCATCGTCGGCGCGCTGGTGCTGGTATGGCAGGGGGTGCCGCAGAACCTGAACGATTACGTGGAGGCAACCACGCTTGAGGGTGGCCGGCAGGTGATCGCCCAAGGCCCCGTCGCCAGCCAGATGATGATCAAGCACCTCGGCACCAACGGCGGCGGCTTCTTCAACGCCAACGCGGCGCACCCCTACGAGAACCCCACCGCTCTGGTCAACCTGATCCACATGGTGGCGATCTTCGCCATCGGCGCCGGGCTGACCAACACCTTCGGCCGCATGGTCGGCGACCAACGCCAGGGCTGGGCCATCCTGGCCGCCATGGGCGTGCTGTTCGTCGCCGGCGTCGCGGCCACCTATTGGGCCGAGGCCCAGGGCAACCCGGCGCTGACCGCGGCGGGCGCCGACCAAGTGCTGTCCGCATTGCAGCCGGGCGGCAGCATGGAAGGCAAGGAGGTGCGCTTCGGCATTGCGCTCTCGTCCTTGTTCGCCGTCGTCACCACGGCGGCCAGCTGCGGCGCGGTCAACGCCATGCACGACAGCCTGATGCCGCTGGCCGGCATGGTGCCCATGGTCAACATGATGCTGGGCGAGATCATCGTCGGCGGCGCCGGCGCCGGCCTGTACGGCATGCTGGTGTTCGTCATCCACGCCGTGTTCATCGCCGGGCTGATGGTCGGCCGCACACCGGAATACCTGGGCAAGAAGATCGAGTCCAAGGAGGTCAAGCTGGCGGTCATCGCCGTGCTGGTGTTCCCGCTGGGTGCACTGGGATTGGGGGCCGCCGGCCTGCTGGCCGGGCCGGCTTCCATCCCGGCGGGCGGGCCGCACGGCCTGTCCGAGGTGCTGTACGCCTATACCTCGGCCACCGCCAACAACGGCTCGGCTTTCGGCGGCTTCGGCGCCAACACGGTGCTGCACAACACCCTGCTGGCCTTCGCCATGCTGCTGGGCCGCTTTGTGGTCATCATTCCGGTCCTGGCGATCGCCGGGTCGGTGGCGGCCAAGAGGACGGTGCCCGCCTCGGCCGGCACCTTCCCCACCCATGGCGGGCTGTTTATCGGCCTGCTGGTGGGCGTCATCCTGGTGGTCGGCGGTCTGACCTTCTTCCCCGTCCTCGCCTTGGGGCCCATCGTCGAGCATCTGATGCTCGGCGTCGGCACCCTATTCTAGGGAGCTCCCGTATGAGCATCCATCGTCCGCAATCGCTGTCGCTGTTCGACGGCGCCATCCTGGGCCCGGCGGCCCGGGATGCCGTGGTCAAGCTGGACCCGCGGCAGCTGATCAAGAATCCGGTGATGTTCGCCACCGCCCTGGTGGCGCTGCTATCCACCGTGCTGTCGCTGGCCAATCCCGGTGCCGAGCATTTCGCCGTCATGGTGCAGATCTCGGCCTGGCTGTGGTTCACCGTGCTGTTCGCCAACTTCGCCGAAGCCATCGCCGAAGGGCGCGGCAAGGCCCAGGCCGCCGCGCTTCGCGGCACCAAGACCGGCACCGTCGCCAAGAAGGTGGCGGCCGTCGATGCCGCCCGGCATCAGGAGGTGGCGGCCGACGCCCTGCGCGCCGGCGACCTGGTGGTGTGCGAAGCCGGCGACACCATCCCCGGCGACGGCGACGTCGTCCTTGGTATCGCCACGGTGGACGAAAGCGCCATCACCGGCGAATCCGCCCCGGTCATCCGCGAATCGGGCGGCGACCGGTCGGCGGTGACGGGGGGCACCCGCGTGGTGTCCGACCGCATCGTCGTGCGCATCACCACCAATCCCGGCGAATCCTTCCTCGACCGCATGATCGCGCTGGTCGAAGGCGCCAAGCGGCAGAAGACCCCCAACGAGATCGCGCTGACCATCCTGCTGGTGGGCATGAGCCTGATCTTCCTGATCGTGGTTTCCACCCTGCCGGCCTGGGCGTCGTGGTCGGGTACGATGGTGCCCATGGTGTTCCTGATCGCGCTGTTCGTCACCCTGATCCCCACCACCATCGGCGGCCTGCTTTCCGCCATCGGCATCGCCGGCATGGACCGTCTGGTGAAGTTCAACGTCATCGCCAAGTCGGGCCGTTCGGTCGAGGCGGCGGGCGACATCGACGTGCTGCTGCTGGACAAGACCGGCACCATCACGCTCGGCGCCCGCCAAGCGGCGGAGTTCATCCCGCTGTCCAACGTCAACGAGCGCGACTTGGCCGAAGCGGCCTTCCTCTCCTCGCTGGCCGACGACACGCCGGAGGGCAAGTCCATCGTCGCCCTGGCCAAAAGCCGGTTTGGGTTGGTCGAGCCGGTGGGCGTGGACATGACCTTCATCCCCTTCTCAGCCCACACCCGCATGAGCGGCATCGACATGGACGGAACCACGATCCGCAAGGGCGCCGGCGACGCCATCGCCGCCCATGTGGCCGAGAAGGTCGGCCGCACCCCCGGCTGGCGAAGCCCGCCAAACACGGTGAATGGCGCGCAAAGCGCGCCGGTCGGAGTGCCCAAGGAGCTGGTGCAGGCGGTGGAGCGCGTGGGCAAGGCCGGCGGCACGCCGCTGGTGGTGGCCCGCGACGACCGGCTGCTGGGGGTGATCCACCTCAAGGACATTATCAAGCCCGGCATCCGCGAACGCTTCGCCACGCTCCGCGCCATGGGTATCAAGACGGTGATGATCACCGGCGACAACCCGCTGACCGCCGCCGCCATCGCCGCCGAGGCCGGCGTGGACGACTTCCTGGCCGAGGCGACGCCGGAAAAGAAGCTGGAGCTGATCCGCGACACCCAGAAAGGCGGGCGGCTGGTGGCCATGTGCGGCGACGGCTCCAACGACGCCCCCGCCTTAGCCCAGGCCGATGTGGGCGTCGCCATGAACACCGGCACCCAGGCCGCGCGCGAGGCCGGCAACATGGTGGACCTGGAGAGCGATCCCACCAAGCTCATCGAGATCGTCATGATCGGCAAGCAATTGCTCATGAGCCGGGGCTCGCTGACCACGTTTTCCATCGCCAACGACGTGGCCAAGTACTTCGCCATCATCCCGGCGCTGTTCGTCGCCTCCTACCCGCAGCTCCAGGCGCTCAACGTCATGAACCTGGCCAGCCCGCAGAGCGCGATACTCTCGGCCATCATCTTCAACGCACTGATCATCATTGCGCTGATTCCCCTGGCATTGAAGGGCGTCCGTTACAAGCCGGCCAGCGCCGAAACGCTGCTGCGCCGCAACCTGCTGGTCTACGGCCTGGGCGGCCTTGTCGTCCCTTTCATCGGCATCAAGCTGGTCGACCTGGTGGTCGCCGCCCTCGGCCTGGCCTGATCGGAGCATCCCCATGTTGAAGGAATTCCGCCCCGCCTTGGTGCTGCTGGTCGCGATGACCATCGTCACCGGCATCCTTTATCCGCTGGTCGTCACCGGCCTGGCGCAACTCGCCTTCCCCTGGCAGGCCAATGGCAGCCTGATCGAGAAGGACGGCCATGTGGCCGGTTCGGCCCTGATCGGCCAGTCCTTCACCGGCCCGGCCTATTTCTGGGGCCGCCCGTCGGCCACCACCGGGGCCGATCCGGCCGATCCGGCCAAGACCGTGGCCGCCCCCTACAACGCCGCCAATTCCATGGGCAGCAACCTCGCCCCCACCAGCAAGGCGCTGGCCGAGGGCGTGGCGGCGGCGGTGGAGGCGGCCAAGGCCGCCCATCCCGACCAGAAGGGGCCGGTGCCGGTGGATCTGGTCACCGCCTCGGCCTCGGGACTGGACCCGCACATCTCGCCGGCCGCCGCCTCGTATCAGGTCAAGCGCGTGGCCCTGGCGCGGAGGATTCCAATCGAGGAGGTGCAGAAGCTGCTGGCCGCACACATCGAGGGACGCGAACTGGGCATCCTTGGCGAACCCCGGATCAACGTGCTGAACCTCAACCTGGCCCTGGACGAAAAGTGGCCGTTGGCGAAGTGAACGAAGGACATTTGCGGGTGGCCTGGGAACGGCCGCCCGCACAGCTTTGACCGGGGTTGGACCATGGCACGCATCCTCGTCATCGACAGCGATCCCTATGAAGCGTGAGGCCAAATGGCCCGCGCTCGTCCCGCTGATCGCGGTGCTGGCCTTCATCGTTTTCGCTGTCGTCCTGGCTGACCGGCAAGGCCCGCAGCCCCCGGCCGTCGATCTGCGCTATTTCCATCCCCGCCCGGGGGCGTCCGGTCAGTTTGCCGATCTGGGCTACGCATCCATCCAGGTGAAGAGTGTCGCCGCCAGCCGCCATGTTCCGGTTCAGGAGGTTCGCCGTCTGATGGGGGAATACACGATCGGCCGCGACGGACCGATGATAGGCCGGCAGCGCGTCGATATTCCAAAACTCAATGAGGCGCTGGACGAACGCTGGCCAATGAAATGAACTGAAGCCCATGACCGACGACCGCGACGACAGACCGTCACCCGATGCCCTTCTCGCCGAAGCCCAGCGTGAGGGGCGCGGGCATTTGAAGATCTTCCTGGGGGCCGCCCCCGGCGTGGGCAAGACCTATGCCATGCTGGAGGCGGCGCACGAGCGCGTGCGCGAAGGCATCGACGTGGTTGCCGGAATCGTCGAGCACCATGGGCGCCGCGAAACCGAAGCCTTGCTCAAGGGCCTGGAGGTCCTGCCTCCCCGCATGACCGAGTACCGCGGCAAGAGCTTCCGCGAAATGGACCTGGACGCGCTGCTGACGCGCCGCCCCCGCATCGCCCTGGTGGACGAGCTAGCCCACACCAACATCCCCGGCTCACGCCACGTCAAGCGCTGGCAGGACGTCGAGGAACTGCTGGCCGCCAGCATCGACGTCTATTCCACCCTCAACATCCAGCACCTGGAATCCATCAACGACATCGTCGAGCAGATTTCCGGCGTCAAGGTGCGCGAAACCCTGCCCGACGCCGTACTCGCCACCGCCGACGAGATCGAGTTGATCGACCTGCCGCCCCAGGACCTGATCAAGCGGCTGGAGGAGGGCAAGGTTTATGTGCCGGAACAGGCCAAGCGGGCGGTGCACAGTTTCTTCTCACCCGGCAACCTGACGGCCTTGCGCGAACTGGCGCTGCGCCACGCCGCCGAGCGGGTGGACCGCCAGATGGTCGACTACATGCGGGCCCACGCCATCCCCGGCCCATGGCCGGCGCGGGAGCGGGTGCTGGTGTGCATCGACGAGAAGGTGGATGCCGACCGGCTGGTGCGCGTCGCCAAGCGGGCGGCCGAACGGCGCGGCGCCGCCTGGGTGGCGGTGACGGTGGAAACCTCGCATGCCCATACATTGTCCGAGGCGGACATCGACCGTATCGATGCCGCCATGCGGCTGGCCGCCCAATTGGGCGGCGAGACGACGACCCTGCAAGGCGACGACGTCGCCGATACGGTGCTGAACTACGCCCGCGAGCGCAACTGCACCCAGATCGTGGTGGGGCGCGCCCGCAAGGCGGGCTGGTTCGGGCGGCTGGGCAAGTCGGTGACGGAACGGCTGATCGAGCGCTCCGGCGACTTCAACGTCCTGGTGGTCGGCGGCGAAGACGAGGAAAAGTCCCGTGCGGCGGCCGCCGCATCGCCCACCTCCGCTGGTTGGCGGCTGTGGCTGGGGTATCTGTTCGCGTTGGCGGCGACCGCCGCCGCCACCGGACTGGGCTTCCTGATCGACCTGTGGCTGCCCATCGCCAACATCTCGGTGGCCTACCTGCTGGCGGTGATGATCGTCGCCATGAAGTCCGGCCTGCGGGCCGGCATCCTGGCCTCGGTCTGGAGCTTCCTGGCCTTCAACTTCTTCTTCACCGAACCGCGGCGGACCTTCGCCATCACCGACACCCAGAACATCCTGACGGTGGTGTTCTTCCTGATCGCGGCGGTCATCATCAGCAACATGGCGGCGCGCCTGCGCGCCCAGGTCCGCACCACCCGCGAGAGCGTGCGGCGCACCACCAACCTGTACGATTTCGGCCGCAAGATCACCGCCGCCGCCACCCTGGACGACGTGCTGTGGGCGGTGGTCCACCACGTGGCCGCCACCATCCACGGCAAGTCGCTGGTGCTGATGCCGGGCGAGCAGGGACTGGCCATCGCCGCCGGCTATCCGCCCGAGGACCAGATCGACGACAAATCGGCCGGCGCCGCCGACTGGGCGTGGAACCATGGCCAGTTGGCCGGGCGCGGATCCGCCACCCTGCCGGTCGCCGACTGGCTGTTCCTGCCGCTGAAGACCGGGCGCGGGCCGGTGGGCGTGCTGGGCGTGCAGATGATGGAGGACGCCGACATGCCCTCGCCGGCGCAGTTGCGGCTGCTGGAAACCCTGGCCGACCAGGCCGCGGTCGCCATCGAGCGCACCACCCTGGCGGCCGACATCGAAACCGCCCGCGTCGCCACCGAGCGGGAACGGCTGCGCGCCGCCCTACTGTCGTCGCTGTCGCACGACCTGCGCACGCCGCTGGTGTCGATCATGGGGGCCGCCGGCACCATGCTCAGCTACGACGAATCATTGGACCACGCCAGCCGGCGCGATCTCGCCCAGACCATCCAGGACGAGGCGGAACGGTTGAACCGTTTCGTCCAGAACCTGCTGGACATGACCAAGCTGGGCTCGGGCGCGCTCAAGCCCCGGGTGGACTGGGTCGACCTGCGCGACGTGGCGACGGCGGCAGTCAAGCGCACCGAGCGCTTGGCCCGGCGCCATTCCATCCGTGTCGAGATCGCCCCTGAAATGCCGCTGCTGTGCCTGGACGCCGTGCTGATGGAGCAGGTGTTCTTCAACCTGCTGGACAATGCCTGCAAGTACGCGCCCGCCGGAACCCCCATCAAGGTGTGGGCGATGCGGACGGCCGAGCATATCGCCATCGAGGTGGCCGACCAGGGGCCGGGCATCCCGCCCGAGGATCGCGAGAAGGTGTTCGACATGTTCTACCGGGTCCAGGCCGCCGACAGCCAGACCGCCGGCACCGGTCTGGGCCTTGCCATCTGCCGTGGCATCATCGAGGCTCATGGCGGCACCATCAAGGCCGAGCCAGGCCTGCACGGGGCCGGCACCTGCATCATCATCCACCTGCCGCTGCCGCCCGATCTCGGCCTTACCGCCAAGGAGCACGCCTGATGTCGCGCATCCTGGTCATCGACGACGAGCCGCAGATCCGCAAGTTCATGCGCATCTCCCTGGTGGCCAACGGCTACGACGTGGTCGAGGCGGAGAATGCGGCCGGGGGCATCGAAGCCGCACGGACCCAATCCCCCGACCTGATCATCCTCGACCTCGGCCTGCCCGACCTGGACGGCCAGGAGGTGATCAGCGCCGTGCGCGAATTCTCTCATGCGCCCATCATCGTGCTGTCGGTGCGGGCGCAGGAGTTGGACAAGGTCGAGGCGCTCGACCGCGGCGCCAACGACTACGTCACCAAGCCCTTCGGCGTCGCCGAACTGATGGCGCGCGTCCGCGCCGTGCTGCGCCAGCGGGCACCGAAGGAAGAGACGGAAGTCCTGGAAATCGGTACCCTCCGCATCGACCTTGCCCGCCGCTTGGTTACTCGCGCCGGTGAGGAGCTGCACCTGTCCAGGAAGGAATGGGACCTGCTGGAATTCTTCGCCCGCACTCCCGACCACGTGCTGACCCACAAGGAAATCCTCAGGCAGGTGTGGGGCCCCGCCCATGTGGAGGACACCGCCTACCTGCGGGTCTACGTCAACCAGGCTCCGCCAGAAGCTGGAAACCGATCCGGCCCAGCCCACCCTGATCGTCACCGAACCCGGTGTCGGCTACCGCCTCAAGGGACGGGAGTAGCTACAGCCGCATCTACGCTCCCGGATCGACCTCGCGATCGGGCGGAAATACCGTCTTGCCGGCATGGATGGGACGGTCAACAAGCTTCTGGTGCGGGACGAATTGGACCGGGCGCTGCGGTCGGACGCGCCTTTCCGGCGCGGATTTCTCCAAAGGATCGATTTCCAACGATGCTGCTTTTGCCGGCCCGTCTGGCGGCATGCGGAAGCCGGCTCATCCGATGGATGATTTCGGCGGCGGCACCGTCGCTTCCCCCCGGCACCTACCAGACGCGGAAGCAGGTCTGGCACCAGCGCACAGAACCCCGGTCGTCGCTGAGGAGGCGGAAGTTCGAACTTTCGCAAAGCGGACATTCACCAGCGTTCTCACCAACACTGGCCAAGGGGTCGGCCACCGTGCAGCCGCCATTATCGTGGCGCACCACCGCCCCGGTGCCAACCAGGATGGACAAGGCCTCACGGACCGAAGTGCGGGGTACGCCGTAACGCTCAGCCAGCGCCGCCTCGTTCAACCGCATCCCCGGCGGAAACGTCCCGGCGGAAACGTCGCACTGCAGCCGCTGGACAATGTGCTGGGTGCGCGTCAAACCGCGACGCGCCTTCGCCAAATCAGGAGCAAGCGCCATAAGCGTTCAGCTTCCGAGATTGGACGCCTGCCGCGCCGCCTCTTCCGCTTCAATCCGCACGGACAGGATCGACTCGGCCAGTTCGCGGTAGCCGAGGGCCTGCGCGTCCTGCGCCAGCCGGCCCAGCCCCCGTGCCACTTGGAAGGCGTCGCTGGGCTTGGGAAAGCGCGGTGCTTGGATCTGTCTCACTTTTCTTCTCCTTGTGTCTCTTGGCGCGTGGCGGCAGCCCGTCGGCGATGTCACCGATACTGCGCAGAGTGAAAATCCGGATGGCGGAGGCCAGATTGCCGCCGTCATAGAGGGCATGGGCCTTGGTGCACAGATCATCGACGCTGCACCCCAGTTCACTGCCAAGCCCCTCCAGCGCCCGCCAGAAATCGGCCTCAAGCTTCACGGTGGTGCGGCGGCACCCGATCCGGACGTTGCGGGCGACGAGTGCCGTCACGATGGCAGGAATCGGATTGGGCGCCTGGCGTTCTCCGGCCTCGGAAATGCGTTGGTCGACGGTACGCACGGCGGTTTCCAAGATGGTCGCGATGACCCCGTCACCTTGGTCGAACGCCCTTGCGCAAAGGCGCCGCAGTTCCATGCGCAGGCCCAAGAGGTCGTCCGTGGCTTTCGGCAGCAGCAATTTTGACCGCACGGTTATTCCGCCGCCTGCAGTGCACGGGGTCCTGCCTGCGCTTTGCTGAAGTCCCAGTTGCCCTCCGGCTGTACGATGAGATCCTCGAAGGCGGGATCGCCGAACGGGCCGAACGGGATCTCGCCCTTTTCGGTGAGCGGGCGGATGTCGTGGACGACGGGGATCAAGGTCCCGCGATACATTTCGATGGCCTGACCGGAGATGCGGCCGCCGAAGCGTTTCCACAGGTTGACGGTGTCCTTGCGGGCCCGTCCGGCGGCGGTGCGGTAGCCCTTCTGGCGGGCCAATTGGAGGGCCGCACGGGCCAGGGCGGCAAACACCGCGAACGAACGATAGCGGCGGAGGATGCCGACTCGTTCAAGCAGCACGAATTCCGCGAAGTAGCGGATCCGGATCACTCCGGCCGGGGCGCCGTCGACGAAGGCAAGCATGTGCGTGGCGCTGAAGTCGTTGCCGTTGAATTCGTCGTAATAGGTGATGTTGTCTTCTTCGCCCAGAAAGACAGCTCCCCGGATCGCCCATACCATCGAGAATTCCTCGGGGGTACGGACGATCCGCACCTCCACCGGGCCGGATCGGTAGTAAGCGGTTGGATGGTGGATGGTCATGGCTCGCAACCTACAGATTGCAGTTTGTCCTATAAGGGATATTGCGAGCGTGTCACCTGGAGCGGTATGCCGTATGATCTGCATACCGCGTGGGCCGGAATAGTCGGTATATGAGCAAGTTTCGCCTGCACGACTGGAACGATGTGCGGTTGCTGATCGCCATCGCCGAGAATGGCAGCTTTGCCGCTGCCGCGACGGCTCTGGGCATTGATCAGACCACCGTCAGCCGGCGCATCGCCCATATGGAAGCGGCCATTGGGCGGCCGCTGTTTACGCGTCGGCGCTCGGGCGCCGCCCCCACCCAACTCGGACTGGTGCTGCTTGAGCGGGCCCGCGTGATCGAAGCCGCCACGCAAGAGTTCGAACGGGCGATGAACGGGCTGGAGACGGTGCCGCCGCCCGCTGTCACCATCGCGTCGAGCGACGGTTTGCTGACCTACACCATCATCCCGACACTGCTTGGCAATTCGGAAAGTATCGTACCGCTGGACCGCAGCTTGATCCGCGAGCCGTTGCCGGCGTTGGCCTTCACGACGTCCCTGGCGGAAGGCGACATCGCGATCTTTGCCACGAATCCCGGGGAATTGCCGCAGGTGCGCGGCGCCATGCGGGTGCGGCGCATCGGGACGATGAACTTCGTGCCGGTCGCCAGTCGAGCCTATCTGGATGCGCACCCCGCCATCACTCACTTCGATGATCTGCGCCACCGTGTGCTCTTGGACGTCAGCATTTATCGCGCCATTCGCGCCCTTGATGATTGGAATGGGCTGGTCGCCGAAAAGCCCGAGGATGAGGTGATCGTCTCCCCGACAACACCCGCGATGTACAGGCCGCTGCTCGACGAGAACAGGGGAGTTGGGGTGCTTCCGCCCTATTCGGTGCTGTACGAGCCACGCCTGGTCGCCCTCGACATTCCGACTCCGATCCTCGCCGTCTCCCTGTGGATCGTCGCGCACGAGGACAAACTGCGCGAGCCGGCAATCCGGACCATGTACGATCTGCTCGCCAGCATGTTTCTGCAGTCCACTTGGTTCCGGCAGCGCCGATAGAAAACTTCTCCCCAAAGTGAATATCCCGGTATTCAGGCGCGACCGTTGCGATTATCTTCTGCCCGCGTTCCGCGTATAAAAGGATCAGGGAATGAAGAAGACTGGCCGTGGTCGGCGTGCTCGGATGGAGTCCGGGGCGCCCAATCCAATCGATGTCCATGTCGGCGGCCAAGTCCGCTTGCGGCGAACCTTGCTTGGCTTAAGCCAAGAGAATTTGGCCAAGCGCCTGGGCCTTACCTTCCAGCAGGTACAAAAATACGAGCGCGGCACGAACCGGATTGCTGCAAGCCGGATCTTCGACATGGCGCGCGTGCTGGATGTGTCGGTTTCCTTCTTTTTCGACGACATGCCGGAAGGCTTGATGCATCGGTCACCCGGCTGCGTCGACGACTATGATGGTCACGGGGAGGCCACAGAGGTCGATGTCATGGCCAAGCGGGAAACGCTGGAGCCTGGTGCGTGCCTATTATCAAATCACCGATCCCGGGGTGCGGAAGCGGATCTATGATCTGGCCAAATCATTGGGGAAAGCTGGTTAGGGCGGTTAAGGGGCTGCCCCGAAAGAGGTCGCAGAATCATGCCGCCCTACAGCGGCATGACATGCCAGCCTGACCCGTAAGATGCGAAACTGGACGCATAAAATCTGAAGACCGGCCGGGGAACGGCCTTCACATTCATGGTCGTTTCCCTTCCCGTTGGGTCATGAGCGTCCGCACCACCGCCAGCCGCGCCACCGCTTCTTCGGCCAAGTGCTGGGCGCGGCCGAGCATGGCCTCGTCCAGGGGACGTTCGGCGACGGCCAGATAGAATTCCGCCACCTCTTCGGCGTTGCGCAACGACAGTTGCAGCGCGCCTGCCGTGGACAGCGCCGCCGGCTCCAGCAGCCCCGCCCGCCGTGCCGCCTCCACCGACGGCGAGGCCGGGGCGGAAGCCGCATCGACCTGAGGTCCGGCCCGCCGACGGTCCGCCATGGCGACCTGCATCAGCACCGCGGCGGCTTCGGCGTCGCCCTCGGCGTGCAGGCGGTGCGAGGCCTCCTCGTCCACCTGGGCGGAGGCGGTTTCCAGGCCGTGGACCAGGGCGGCGAAATGGGCGGAGTCCCGCGGACGCGGCAGCCCCTCCCGTTCCCCGCCCTGGGCCCCGCGCTGGGCATGGAAGGCGCGGCGGCGCATGCGGCGCAGGGTCTGCAGGTGGTTCAATTCCTCGCGCGCCAGCGCCTCGGCGCGACGCTGGATGTCGGGGTGCTCGGCCAGGGCCGCCAGGTAGGTGTAGAAGGCGAAGGCGCGCTCCTCATTGGCCACCGCCAGGCCAAGCGCCCGATAGGGGGTAAGGCTGGCGAGCCCGCCCTCGTCGCCGAACGTCTCGGGAAGCCGCCACGAAATTTCCGGCTCGGAGGGGACCCGCCCTTCGCGATCCGCCCAACGGCCCAGGCCGTTCTGGTGATCCCGTTCCAGCTCGGCCAGGCGCAGGAACAACTCGGCCAAGTCGCCTTCGCCCTGGGCGCGCATGGCCTGAGCCAGTTGGCCGTAACGATCGGCCGCCTCGCGTTCCATGGCGATGGCGAGGCCCATCAGTTCATCGATGGAACCGATGCGACGCAGCGGATAAAGCGGGTTGATGGGCGGGGGCACGGACGAGCTCACCTCCTGTCTAGAAAAGCGCCCTCTGGGAAAACGCCCGAAACGGGTGCCCGGGTGCCTCCCCCCTCGGCGGTAATTGAAAGCCAACCCGCCTCCCCCAATCGTTTTGGAGGGAGGAACGACGTCCGAATGCCGCTCATCCGCATGGTCCTGGGGCTTGCGGTATTGGCCGGAATATTGGCCTTCACCGGTCCCGTGAACGCTCAAACCACCCTGGCCGAATTCCTGCCGGCCCTGAATGCTGGGGAAATCTTCCCGGGCGCCGACCGGCTGGGGCCACCGGAAGGTTCGCCCGCCTCGGCCCCCGCCTATGCGGGCGACCGCCTGTTGGGCTGGGTGGCGTTGAACACCGATTGGGGGGCGGCCACCGGCTATTCCGGCAAGCCCATCCGCGTGGCGGTGGCGGTGGACACCGGCGGCAAGATCGTCGGCGCCAAGCTGCTGAAGCACAGCGAGCCCATCGTGCTGGTGGGCATCCCCGAACGGCGGATTGTCGAGTTCATCCAGGGTTACGTGGGCTATGACGTGCTGGCCCACCGCACCGACAGCAAGCCGCCGGTGGACATCATCGCGGGCGCCACCGTGACGGTGGTGGTGATCGGCGATTCCATCACCCGCACCGCCGCCAAGGTGGTGCGGGCCCATCAGGGCAGCGCTACCCAGGTGCCCCCCGGCCAGGCGCCCCCCGGCGCGGCAGCGCGCGCCCTCGACCTCTCCCAGGCCGGCACCCGCAGTTGGGCCGAGTTGGTGGGCGACGGCTCGGTACGGCGGCTGCGGCTCAGCGTGGCCGACGTCAATGCCGCCTTCGCCAAGGACGAACGGGCCGCCGCCCGGCCCGAACCGGGCGAGCCCGACGACACCTTCATCGACCTCTACGCCGCGCCGGTCAGCGTCCCCGTCATCGGCCGCTCGCTGCTGGGAGAGGAGGGCTACGCCCGCCTGCCCAAGGAGCGGCCGGCCCTGCTGCTGATGGCCGAGGGCCTCTATTCCTTCCGCGGCTCGGGATATGTGCGCGGCGGCCTGTTCGACCGCTTCGAGGTGATCCAGGGCGAAAGTTCCATCCGCTTCCGCGACCGCGACTACGAGCGTCTGGGCGATGTGGCGGCGGCGGACGCGCCCGCCTTTGCCGAGATCGGCCTTTTCGTCGTGCCCGAGGGCCAGGCCTTCGATCTGGCCGCGCCGTGGACCCTGCAATTGCTGGTGTCCCGCTCGGTGGGGGCGCTGGAGAAATCGTTCCTGACCTTCCAGCTGCCCTACGAACTGCCCCAGCGCTACCTGGCCCCGCCACCGCCCCAGGCACTGGCAGCGGCAGCACCGGCGCCCGCGGCGAGCGAAGCCGAAAGCCCCGGCGAATCCCGCGACCGCCTGTGGCGGCAGATGTGGCAGGCCAAGTTGGCCGCCGTGGGCGTGCTGACAGCGGCGCTGGCGCTGCTGACCGCCGCCTTCTTCTTCCAGGACTGGCTGGTGCGCCGCCCGCGGGTGCTGAAATGGTTCCGCCTGGGCTTCCTCGCCTTCACCCTGGCGGCGCTGGGCTGGGTGTGGAACGCCCAGCTGTCGGTGGTCAACGTGCTGGCGCTGTTCAACGCGCTGGCCACCGATTTCAGCTGGGACTACTTCCTGATGGACCCGCTGATCTTCATCCTGTGGTCGGCCACGGCCGCCGCCCTGGTGTTCTGGGCGCGCGGCGCCTTCTGCGGCTGGCTATGCCCGTTCGGCGCCCTGCAGGAATTCGCCAACTTGGCCGGCAAACGGCTGAAGCTGCCCCAGGTCACGGTCCCCTGGGGCCTGCACGAGCGGATGTGGCCGCTGAAATACATCCTCTTCCTCGGCCTGTTCGGCGTCAGCTTCTACTCGCTGGCCACGGCCGAACACCTGGCCGAGGTGGAGCCGTTCAAGACCGCCATCATCCTGAAATTCCTGCGCGACTGGCCCTTTGTCCTGTACGCGGCGGCGCTGGTGGTCGGCTCGCTGTTCATCGAGCGCTTTTTCTGCCGCTACCTCTGCCCGCTGGGCGCCGGCCTGGCCATTCCCGCCCGCATGCGCACCTTCGACTGGCTGAAGCGGCACCGGGAATGCGGTTCGCCGTGCCAGCGCTGCGCCAACGAATGCCCGGTCCAGTCCATCCACCCCGACGGCCGCATCAATCCCAACGAATGCATCTACTGCATGCACTGCCAGGAGCTCTATTGGGACGAGCACCGCTGCCCGCACATGATCCAGGTGCGCCTGAGGCGCGAGCGCCGCGACGCCATGTCCCCACCACCCCGGCCGTCCCAGGCGGCCGGCCCGCCCCCAGACCAGGCGGCCCCTCAGCCAGGAGGAACATGATGTCCGAGCACGACGACAGTGGCGTGTCGCGCCGCAACCTGTTCAAGTTCGCAGCCGCGGGCGGTGTCGGCGCGGCGCTGGCGGCCGGGGCGGGCCGTATCCTGCCCGGGGCGGCGGAGGCCCAGCAGCGCCAGCAGCAGGCCCGTCCCGGCCAGCAAAGCGCCGAGGTCCCTCCCGGCCAGCTGGACGAATACTACGTGTTCTCGTCCAGCGGCCAGTCGGGCGAGGTGCGCATCCTCGGCCTGCCCTCCATGCGCGAGCTGATGCGCATCCCCGTCTTCAACCGCGACAGCGCCACCGGCTGGGGCCAGACCAACGAATCGCTCAAGGTGCTGACCTCGGGGCTGATGCCGGAGACCAGAAAGCGCCTGGAAAAGCGCGGCGGCATCTGGATGAACGGCGACCTGCACCATCCCCATCCCAGCTTCACCGACGGCACCTACGACGGTCGCTACCTGTTCGCCAACGACAAGGCCAACACCCGCATCTGCCGCATCCGCCTGGACACCATGAAATGCGACAGGATCCTGGAGGTGCCCAACGCCCATGACATCCATGGCCTGCGGCTGCAGAAATATCCCCGCACCGGCTATGTCTTCGCCAATGGCGAGCACGAGGCGCCCCTGCCCAACGACGGCAAGAGCCTGGACGATCCCAAGCAATACCGCGCCCTGTTCAACGCGGTGGACGGCGACACCATGAAGGTGGCGTGGCAGGTGATCGTGGACGGCAACCTGGACAACGTGGACGCCGACTACCAGGGCAAATACTGCTTCTCCACCTGTTACAACTCGGAAATGGGCGTGAACACCGCCGAGATGACCGCCAACGAGCAGGATTGGGTGGTGGTGTTCAACATCAAGCGCATCGAAGAGGCGGTGAAGGCCGGCAAGGCGCGGATGATGAACGGGGTGCCGGTGCTGGATGGCCGCCACGGCTCGCCCTACACCCTCTACATCCCCATCTCCAACAGCCCGCACGGCATCAACACCGCGCCGGACGGCATCCACGTCACCGTCAACGGCAAGCTGTCGCCCACCGTCTCGGTGATGGACGTGCGCAAGCTGGACGACGCCTTCGCGGGCAAGATCAAGCCCCGCGACGTCATCGTCGCCGAGCCGCAACTGGGCCTGGGACCGCTGCACACCGCCTATGACGGGCGCGGCAACGCCTACACCACGCTGTTCCTGGACAGCCAGGTGTGCAAGTGGAACATCGACAAGGCCATCCGCGCCTACAAGGGCGAGCAGGTGGACCCCATCGTCCAGAAGCTGGACGTGCACTACCAGCCCGGCCACAACCACTCCTCCATGGGCCAGACCAAGGAAGCAGACGGCAAGTGGCTGATTTCACTAAACAAGTTCTCCAAGGACCGCTATCTCAACGTCGGCCCGCTCAAGCCCGAGAACGACCAGCTGATCGACATCTCGGGCGACGTCATGCGCATCGTCCACGACAGCCCCACCTATGCCGAGCCGCACGACGCCACCATCGTCCACCATTCCAAGATCCGGCCGCGCCATGTGTGGGACCGCAACGACCCCATGTGGGAGGACGCCCGCCAATGGGCCCAGAAGGACGGAGTGAAGCTGGAGGAAGGCGCCACGGTGATCCGCGAGCCCGGCAAGGCGCGGGTCTACATGTATACGGTGGCGCCGGCCTTCAGCCTGGAGAAATTCACCGTCGGCCAGGGCGACGAGGTGACCATCTTCATTACCAATATGGATGACGTGGAGGATTTGACCCACGGCTTCACCCTGTCCAATTACGGGGTGCAGTTCGAGATCGCTCCCCAGGCCACGGCGTCGGTGACCTTCATCGCCGACCAGCCCGGCGTGCACTGGTTCTACTGCGTGTGGTTCTGCCACGCCCTGCACATGGAAATGCGCGGGCGCATGCTGGTGGAGCCACGGCCGGCATGATGATGCGGCTGGCCTTGCTGGCGGCGGCCCTGCCTCTGGCGGCGGCGGCCGCCACCATCGACGTGCCGCCCGGCGAACTGGGACCGGTGGTGGCTGCCGCCGCCCCGGGCGACGTGCTGCGGCTTGCCGCCGGGCGTCATGCCGGCCCGGTGGTCATCGACAAACCCCTGACGCTGGAGGGGGGCGAGGGCGCGGTGGTGGACGGCGGCGGCCGCGGCCGGGTCATCCAGGTGAGCGCCGCCGACGTCACCATTCGGGGACTGGACGTCACCGGTTCGGGCCTCGACCTGGAGACCATGGATGCGGGAATCTTCCTCGACAAGGCGGCGGTACGGGCGGTGGTGACGGGCAACCGCGTGCTCGACAACCTGGTGGGCGTCTACGTCTGGGGCGCCGCCGACGCGCGGGTCGAGGGCAATATCATCGTCGGCCGCCAGGACCTGCGGGTGAACGAGCGGGGCAACGGCATCAGCCTGTGGAACTCGCCCGGCGCCCAGATCGTCGACAACACCATCAGCCACGGCCGCGACGGCATCTTCGTCGCCACCAGCAAACATAACCGCTTCGTCGGCAACCGCTTCGAGCACGTGCGCTTCGCCGTGCACTACATGTACTGCAACGACAGCGAGGTGTCGGGCAACCTGTCCCAGGGCAACTACGTCGGCTATGCCCTGATGTATTCCTCGGGCCTGACAGTGGCGGACAACGTCTCGCGCGGGGATCACGACCACGGCGTCCTGTTGAACTACACCAACGCCTCCCGGGTGACCGGCAACCGGGTGGAGGGCGGCGAGAAGTGCGTGTTCGTCTACAACGCCAACAAGAACCGCATCGCCGACAACCTGTTCGAGGACTGCGGCATCGGCATCCACTTCACCGCCGGTTCGGAACGCAACGTCATGACCGGCAACGCCTTCATCGGCAACCAGATACAGGTCAAGTACGTGGGCACCCGCGACGTGGTGTGGGCGGAAGGCCGCCGTGGCAATTACTGGAGCGACAACCCCGCCTTCGACCTGGACGGCGACGGCATCGCCGACACCGCCTACCGCCCCAACGACCTGGTGGACCGGGTGGTGTGGGCGGTGCCCTTGGCCAAGCTGCTGCTCAACAGCCCGGCGGTGCAGGTGGTGCGGTGGTCGCAGGCGCAGTTTCCTGCCATCACGCCCGGCGGCGTGGTGGATCCGGCGCCGCTCATGCGGCCGGTGGCGGCACCATGAGCGCGGTGGCGGCCGAGCTGGCCGGCGTTGACAAGGCCTACGGTGCCCGCACCGTGGTCCGCGACGTCTCGTTTGCGCTGGCCGGCGGCGAACGGGTGGCCCTGCTGGGTCATAACGGCGCCGGCAAAACCACCCTGATGAAGATGATGCTGGGGCTGACCCCGGTCTCGGCCGGCAATATCCGCGTGCTCGGCCACGACCCCGCCGCCGCGCCGGCCGGGGTGCGCCGCGCGCTGGGCTTCCTGCCCGAGAACGTGGCCTTCGATCCCGCCGTCAGCGGCCGCGACATGCTGGCCTTCTTCGCCACGCTGAAGCACCGGCCCATGCGCGAGGTGGGCAAGCTGCTGGAGCGGGTGGGCCTGGCCGAGGCGGCCGGCCGGCGGGTCGGCACCTATTCCAAGGGCATGCGCCAACGCCTGGGGCTGGCCCAGGCGCTGCTGGGCAGCCCGTGCCTGCTGCTGCTGGACGAGCCCACCAGCGGCCTCGACCCGGAATTGCGGGCCGCGTTCTACGCCATCCTGGCCGAGCGCGCCGCCCAGGGAGTGGCAGTAATGCTGTCCTCGCACCTGCTGACCGAACTGGAGGGGCCGGCCGACCGCATCCTGATCATGGATCGTGGCCGGCTGGCGGCAGCCGGCACCCTGGAGGAACTGCGCGCCCAGGCCGGCTTGCCGCTGCGGCTGCGCGCCACCCTGGCCGATGGCGGCGTGGTGGAACAATCCTGCGCCGCCGCCGACAAGATCGCGCGGCTGCGCGCCCTGGCCGCCCGGCCCGACCTGGCCGACTTGTCCATCGAGGCGCCCGGCCTGGCCGACATCTATGCCCATTTCACCGGAGGCCATTTCACCGGAGGACAGGCCGCATGACCGCCCTGCTCGCCATCGCGCTCAAGGAAATCCGCGCCGGGGTCCGCAACCGCTGGGTCATCGCCGCCACGCTGGTGCTGGCGGCACTGGCGGTGGGGCTGGCCTTCCTCGGCAGCGCGCCGACCGGGTCGGTGGGGGCGTCGCGGCTGGCGGTCACCGTGGTCAGCCTGGCCAGCCTGACCATCTTCCTGCTGCCGCTGATCGCCCTGTTGCTGTCCTTCGACCGGCTGGTGGGCGAGATGGAAGCGGGCACCATGCTGCTGCTGCTGTCCTATCCGGTCAGCCGCGGCCAAGTGGTGTGGGGCAAGTTCCTGGGCCTGTTCGTGCTGCTGGCGGTGTCCACCGCGGTGGGCTACGGCGCGGCGGGCCTCGGCATCGTGCTGGCCGGCGGGCAGGCCGGCTTCGGTGATTGGGCGGCGTTCCTGGCGCTCATCGCCACCTCCATCCTGCTGGGCGCCAGCTTCCTCGCCCTTGGCCTGCTGGCCAGCGCCTTGGTGCGCGAACGCGCCACCGCCGCCGGGGTGGCGGTGGGGCTGTGGCTGGTGTTCGTGCTGCTGTTCGACCTGGCGCTGCTGGGCTTCCTGGCCGCCACCGAAGGCCGCGGCATCCCGCCCGAGCTGTTCCGCTGGGTGCTGCTGCTGAACCCGGCCGACGCCTTCCGCCTGCTTAATCTGACCGGCTTCGCCGACATCCGCCAGTTCGCCGGCATGGCCGGGCTGTCGGAACAGGCGGCGCTGCCGATACCCGTGCTGGCGGCCGCCCTGGCCGCCTGGGTGCTGGCGCCGCTGATCGCCGCCCATGCCCTGTTCGCCCGGAGGACGCTATGACCAGAGCCTTTGGCCTCGGCCTCGCCCTGCTGCTGCTCCTCGCCGCCTGCGGCAAGGAGCAGTCGGCTGCGCCGCCGCCGGCCCCCATGACCACCGAAGCGATGGGGCGCTATTGCGGCATGGCCCTCGCCGACCATCCCGGCCCCAAGGGACAGGTGCAGGTGAAGAGCAGCAAGGAGGTGTTCTGGTTCTCCTCGGCCCGCGACACCTTGGCCTTCACCCTACTGCCCGAGGAACCCAAGGACATCGCCGCCATCTACGTCACCGCCATGGACAAGGCCGCCACCTGGGAGAAGCCGGGACCGGAAAGCTGGATCGACGCCCGCGCGGCGACCTACGTGGTGGGCAGCGACGCCACCGGCGGCATGGGCCAGCGCGAGATGGTCCCGTTCAGCACGCCCCAGGCGGCCGAGGCGTTCCGCATCGAACACGGCGGCCAGGTCTACGCCTTCGACAAGATTCCCCACGAGCAGGTGCTGGGCGAGGACACGCCCGCCGGCCAAGGCCATGGAGCCAGCCACCAATGAAGCGCCGCCGCTTCCTCGCCATCACCGCCGCCGCCGGGGCGCTGGCCGCCTCGCCGGCCCGCGCCTTCCACCTCGATCCGGTGGAATGGCGCGGCACCGCCCTGGGCGCCGCCGCCAGCCTGACCATCCACCACGAAGACCGCGACGTGGCGCTTGCCCTGCTGGCCCGCTGCGAGGCCGAACTGGCCCGGCTGGAGGCCATCTTCAGCCTGTACCATCCCGATTCCGCCCTGGTGCGCCTGAACCGCGACGGCCGGCTGGACGGGCCGCCACTCGATCTGCTCGGCCTGCTGGGGACGGCGGGGCGGGTCTGGCACCTGTCCGGCGGCGCCTTCGACCCCACCGTCCAGCCCCTGTGGGAGCTGTACGCCCGCCACTTCTCACAACCGGGCGCCGACCCCGCCGGCCCGCCGGCGGCGGAGTCCTGGACCGGGTGCGACCATGGCTGGGCTGGTCCAAGGTGGACGCCACCGCCGAGCGGGTCGTGCTGCCGCCGGGGACGGCGCTGACGCTCAACGGCATCGCCCAGGGCTACGTCACCGACGCCATCGTCGGCCTGCTGCGGAGCCAGGGCATGCGGCACGTGCTGGCCAATCTGGGCGAGATCGCCGCGCTCGGCCTGGCCGGCGACGGCCACGCCTGGCGAGTGGGATTGCCCGATGGCGGCGAACGGGCCCTGTCGGACGGCGCCCTGGCGGTGTCCATGCCCGACGGCACCCGTTTCAGCCCGCTCTGCCATCACCTGTTCGACCCCGCCACCGGCCGCAGTGCCGCCAGCCCCTGCCTGGTGGTGGTCCAGGCGGAAACCGCAACCGAGGCCGATGCCATCTCCACCGCCATCGCCGCCAGCGGCGGGAAACTGAGCGCGTCCACAATGGGTGCCGGGCCGCGCCAAGGGAGCGGCCGATCAATGCTTAACGCTGCCCCCTGACCTCTGCCGCCAGCATATAGCCGCCACCCCTCACCGTCTTGATCAACTCGGGCTTCTTCGGGTCGATCTCCAGTTTGCGGCGGAGACGGCCCACCTGGACGTCGATCGTCCGGTCGAATGGACCGGAGACGCGGCCACGGGCCAGATCAAGCAGTTGATCGCGGTTGAGGATGCGTTGCGGGTTGAGCAGGAAGGCATGGAGCAGGTCGAATTCGCCGCTGGTCAACTCGACCAGAACCCCGTCCGCGGAGCGCAGTTGCCGAAGCCCGACATCCAGGCGCCACCCCGAGAATTCAAGCATCTCTTTGGCGGGAGCGATCTTCGTGCCGTCCTCTCCTTCGCCATGCCGGCGGGGAATGCCGCGGCGCAACACCGCCTTGACGCGGGCCAGCAATTCACGGGCGCTGAACGGCTTGGCGATGTAATCGTCGGCACCCATTTCCAGGCCGACGACGCGGTCGGTTTCGCTGTCCATGGCAGTCAACATGATGATCGGAAGCTGGGTGGCATCGCGGAGGTATCGACACAGCGACAGGCCATCCTCCCCGGGCAGCATCAGGTCGAGGATGACCAGATCGAAGGCTCCGGCGGCCAGCGCCTCGCGCATGGCCTTGCCGTCGCCCACGGCGATCACCTGGAAGCCGTACTGGAACAGGAATTCCGAAACCAGGGCGGCAATCTCGGGGTCGTCGTCGACGATGAGGATGCGGGTCCGGTGGTCCATCGATGGCGCCTCCTTCATTCGCCCTCGTGTGCCTGAGGGAGGGTGACGACAACCCGCAATCCGCCTTCGGGCCTGTTTTCCAGGGTGATGTCGCCGCCGTGGGCGCGGATGATGGTGCGGGCCGCCGTCATGCCCAGCCCCATGCCGCCGGTCCTGCGGTTGCGCGACTGTTCCAGCCGGAAGAAGGGGGTAAAGACCTTTTCCATGGCTTCCGGGGGAATGCCGGGTCCCTCGTCCTCGATGACCACGCGGACGTCGCGGCCATGGTGCGCAGCGTGCACCATGGCCTTGCCGCCGTAGCGGGCGGCATTCTCGATCAGGTTGGTCAGCGCCCGCTTGAGGGCCAGCGGCCGGCAGGTGCAGACCAGCCGGCCCGACCATTCATATTCGGCGGCCAGCCCCATGTCGGTGGCGTTGTCGCAGATGGCCTCCAGGGTGGCGGCCAGGTCGACGGTCTGGACGGCCTCGTCGTTCGCTTCGCCGCGGGCGAATTCCAGCGTCGAGGAAACCATGTCCTCCATGTCGGTCAAGTCCGCCAGCATACGGGTGCGGGCCTCGCTCTCGGGCAGCATTTCCGTGCGCAGCCGCAGCCGGGTGATGGGACTGCGCAGGTCGTGCGAGATGGCTGCCAGCATGCGCGTCCGGTCCTCGACGAAGCGGCGGATGCGGTCCTGCATCTCGTTGAAGGCGCCAGCGGCGCTGCGCACCTCCTTGGGGCCGTCCGGCGGCAGCGGCGACGCGTTGACGTCGCGCCCCAGACGGTCGGCGGCCTGGGCGAAGGTCGCCAGCGGGCGGCCGATCCAGCGAGTTGCCAGCACCGAGAACAGCGCCACCCCCACGGCCATGATCAAAGTCGACAGGATGGAGCGGTGCGACAGCAATGACGCAGAGCGCACCAAGGTCAGGCCAAAATTCGCCCAAGAGCCATCCTTGAGTTGCAACGACACCTGAATGGTCTGGTTCTCAGGTCCGCTGTGGGCCAAACCCATGAACCCGGTCCAACCCGGGCCGGAATGGGATTGATTTTCCGTGAAAAGATCGCCTGCCCTGCGGTCCATGACATGGATGCGGCTCTTATCGAGTTGGCCGAAGTAAGGTGTCAAGGCTGCGCGAACTGCGTTTAACTCCTCGCTTTCCTCGTGTTCAGGGGGAAAGGCCGGTTCGGGTGTCCAAGTGACGCTCAGAATCGGGCTGTTCAGCGCCCCGACCAATTCCTGGCGTTCATCTTTACCGGCGCGGTCCAACAGGCGAGCCACCGACGCCACCCGGTCGGCGAATTGGCTCTCGTTTGCCTCCAAGACGGCCGTCTGTCGATCGGTGGAATAGACAGCGGTGCTGAGGACATGCGACAGGGTCAGGCCAACCAGCAGGACCAGCGTGGTCCGCCCGGCGATGGAATCAGGCAGCAACCTTTTCATTCCTCACCCCGGACACCGTGGACCCTTCCAGGAATAGCGCTGTCCCCGAGAGTTGGCGAGAGGCGGGACGTGCCGTTTACATAAAATTACAATCGCACACACGAGGCCGGGAAAAGGCCGGTGTATAGGTGGGCGATGGTCAAAAGGCAGCGTCTGTAAAAGAAGGAGACGGAGATGCGTAAGGCTGGTGGCGTTCTTGTTCTGTTGGCTCTGCTGGGCGGTACGATCGGGACCGCTTGGGCTGATCCCAAGGACTACCGCTTCGAGGCGGTGCAGCCGCATGTGGCGGCTTCCCCCGAGACTCCCGTGAGCGTTCGCCTGGTGCACGTTCCCAGCGGCAAGCCGGTGACCGACGCCATCATCCTGCCCGCCAGGATGGAGATGCCCATGACCGGCATGGCGCCGATGGTCACCAAGGTGTCGCCGGCCAAGCCCGACGGCAAGGGCGCCTATACGTTCACCGCCGACCTGTCCATGGCGGGGCCGTGGCTGTTGCAGGTCGCCGCCAAGGTCCAGGGCGAGACCGCCACGATCGCCGGTTCGGTACCGTTCACCGCCGCCAGCGGTTCGCATAGCCACTAATCCTCCGAGGGGATCATGAAGACAACCGCCGCCCTTGCCCTGGTGCTGGCCCTGGGATTGCCCTTGCCTGGATGGGCGCAGGAGCATAGCCACAACGGTGCCGTGGGCGCGTCCGTCGACGACCTGGTCGCCATCGCCAAGGCGATGAATCCCGAGCTTCAGGTCGTGGCCCTGGAGGCGGATGCCGCCGCCGCCAAGGTCGAGGGCGCCGACAGTCTGATGGATCCCAAGGTGACCTTCCTGGTGGAGGGCTGGCAGCGCGACTTCCCCAGCTATCTGCCGCGTGGCAGCTCGGGCGGAACCGACAAGACCATCCGCGTCACTCAGGAGCTGCCGTTCTGGGGCAAGCGCGACCTCAGGCGCGAAATCGCCGAGGCCGGCGCCAGGAAGGCGGCGGTGTTGAAGACGGCGGTCGAGAACGATCTGGTCGCCAAGGTGAAGGTGGCCTATGCCGAGTACCATCAGGCGCATCTGGCCATCGACCTGGCCAAGAACCTGAGCGGGCGTCTGGACACCCTGACCAAGCTGGCCCGGGCGCGTTACGGCCAGGGCCTCGGCAGCCAGCAGGACGTGACGCGGGCGGGCGTCGAGAAGTCCATGCTCGACACCGAGATCGCCCGCATGCAGGCCGAGCGCCGAAAGGCGCGGGTCAAGATCAACCGCCTGCTCAATCGCGACCTCAATGCGCCTTTGGTGGAGGAACCGCATCCCCGTCCCATCCCGGCCAAGGAAGCGCTCGACGTAGCGGCGCTGACCGACCGGGCGCAATCGGCCAATCCCGAGCTTCTGGCCCAGGAGGCCATCATCGCCGGCGCCGACAAGTCGGTCGCCCTGGCCGAGAAGAGCTGGTACCCGGACTTCGAGGTCGGCGTCGGCGCCATGCGCCGCGAAGGCCGCTTCGACAATTACGAGGCCATGGTGACCATGAACCTCCCCATCCGCTGGGGGCTGCGCAATTCCGAGATCGGCGAGGCCAAGGCCATGTCGGCCGCCGCCCGCCAGCGCCGCCAGGCCCGCGAGATTGAACTGGGGAACGAAGTGCAGGACGCGCATATCAGCCTGGAGGCATCCCGCCAGGTCGAAACGCTGCTGCGGGAGAATTCCCTGCCGCAGGCCGAGATCGGCTTCCAGGCGGCGGCCAAGTCCTACGAGTTGGGCCGCACCGAATTCGTCGACGTGCTGACCGCCGAACAGCAGCTGTGGAAGACGCAGATCGACCTGCTGAAGGTGCAGTTCGACCAGCAGATGCGGCTGGCGGAAATTGAAAAGCTGATCGGAGGCGAGCTGTGAAGCGCGCGGGAACCCTGGTCGCCGGCGCGGCCGTCGTCGTCGCCCTGGGGGGCGGCTATTGGCTGGGTCGGCAATCAGCGCCTGCGCCGGTGGCGGAGGCCCCGGCCGCCTCCTCGCCGACACCAAGCGGCCATGATTCGGCCGCGCACGCCGCCGCCCAGGTTACCGCCGAACGGGCCATCCTCTACTATCAGGCCCCCGACGGCTCGGCCGACTATTCCCCAGTGCCCAAGAAGGACGCTCAGGGCCGCAACTACATTCCCGTCCATGCCGATCCCGAGCCCGCACCGGCCCCGCCGCCCGCGCCCAAGACCGGCAAGATCCTCTATTACCGCAACCCCATGGGTCTGCCCGACACCTCGCCGGTGCCGAAGAAGGACCCCATGGGCATGGATTACGTGCCCGTCTACGAAGGCGACGAGGACGGCGGCAGCACGCTGAAGGTCAGCATCGACAAGGTGCAGAAGCTGGGCGTGCGCACCGAGCCCGCCGTGCTGCGCACCCTGACCCGGCCCATCCGCGCCGTCGGCACCGTGCAGGTGGACGAGCGCCAACTGCATGTGGTGGCACCCAAATTCGAAGGCTACATCGAGCGGCTGAACGTCAACCAGA
>JANQAI010000004.1 GCA_024707145.1 Magnetospirillum sp.
GCGCTCGAATTTCGCCTTAGCCATGTCTCTCTTACTCCGTCCTCGAATAAAGGTTCATTGGGTCAGCCGGCCAGTCGCGCCCGCACTTCCTCGGCGATGGTGCCGGGGACGTCCGAGTAATGGTCGAAGACCATCGTGTACTGGGCACGGCCCTGCGACATCGAGCGCAGGGTGTTCACATAGCCAAACATGGAGGCCAACGGAACCATGGCGGTGACCACGCGGGCGGACCCGCGGGTTTCCATGGCGGTGACCTGGCCACGCCGGCCATTCAGGTCGCCGATGATGCCGCCCAGGTAGTCGTCGGGAGTGACCACCTCGACCTTCATCACCGGTTCCAGCAACTTCGGACCGGCCTTGGCGAGGCCCTCGCGGCAGGCGGCCCGGGAAGCGATCTCAAACGCCAGCGCCGACGAATCCACGTCGTTGGCGGCGCCGTCGGTCAAGACGGCGCGCACGTCGATCACCGGGAAGCCGGCGACCACGCCGCCCTCCATGACCGCATGCACGCCCTTCTCCACGCCCGGCACGTATTCCTTGGGCACCGCGCCGGCGGCGGACTTGTTCTCGAACACCACGCCCGAACCGGACGCGCCGGGCTCCAGGGCGATGCGCACGCGGGCGAACTGACCCACGCCGCCGGCCTGGCGGTTGTGGGTGTAGTCCACCTCGGCGGCGTTGGTGATGGTCTCGCGATAGGCGACCTGGGGCTTGCCCACATTGGCCTCGACGCGGAACTGGCGGCGCAGGCGGTCGACGATGATTTCCAGGTGCAGTTCGCCCATGCCGCGGATCACGGTCTGCCCGGTCTCGCCGTCGGTGGCGACGCGGAAGGACGGATCCTCGGCGGCCAGATGGGCCAGGGCGCGGGCCAGCATCTCGCCGTCCGCCTCGGTCCTGGGCTCGACGGCCACCTCGATAACCGGCTCGGGGAAATCCATGCTCTCCAGCACCACCGGCGCCTCGGGGGCGCACAGGGTGTCGCCGGTGCCGATGTCGTCGAGGCCGGCCAGGGCGACGATGTCGCCGGCGCGGGCTTCGGCGATGTCCTCGCGCATGTTGGCGTGCATGAGCAGCATGCGGCCCAGCTTCTCCAGCCGGTCCTTGCTGCTGTTGAACACGGTGCCGCCGCTCTTGATGGTGCCGGAATAGACGCGCAGGAAGGTCAGGTTGCCGATCAGCGGATCATGCAGCACCTTGAAGGCCAGCCCGGCGAAGGGAGCGTCATCATTGGCGGCGCGGTCGATATCGGCGGCACGGCCGCCGGCGAAGCCCTTGACCGCCGCCAGGTCCAGCGGCGACGGCAGGAAATCCACCACGGCGTCCAGCAGCGGCTGGACGCCCTTGTTGCGGAAGGCGGCGCCGCACAGCACCGGCACGAAGGCCATGGCCAGGGTGCCCTTGCGGATACAGCGCTTCAGCATCACCAGGTCGGGCTCGGCCCCGCCCAGATAGGCATTGAGGGCCGCATCGTCCTGTTCGACGGCGGCCTCGATCAGGCTCTTGCGCGCGTTGGCGGCGGCCCCGGCCAGATCGGGGGGATGGGCGTGTCAATGAATTCGGCGCCCAGGGTTTCGTCCTTCCACACCACCGCGACGTCGCGCAGCAGGTCGATGACGCCGAGGAACTGGCCGTCCTTGAGATAGGGCAGCGTCAGCACCAGCGGGCGGGCACCCAGGCGGTCGGAGATCATGTCCACGGTGGCGGCGAAATCGGCGCCGACGCGGTCCATCTTGTTGATGAAACAGATGCGCGGCACGCCGTACTTGTCGGCCTGCCGCCACACCGTTTCGGACTGGGGCTCCACCCCGGCAACGCCATCGAACACGGCCACGGCACCGTCGAGGACGCGGAGCGAGCGCTCCACCTCGATGGTGAAATCCACGTGGCCGGGGGTGTCGATGATGTTGACGCGGTGGTCGCGCCAGAAGGCAGTGGTGGCCGCGGAGGTGATCGTGATGCCCCGCTCCTGCTCCTGCTCCATCCAGTCCATGGTCGCGGTGCCTTCATGCACCTCGCCCAGACGATAGGACTTTCCGGTGTAGTACAGGATCCGCTCGGTCGTGGTCGTCTTACCGGCATCGATGTGAGCCATGATGCCGATATTACGATAACGATCGAGTGGCGTCAGACGAGCCATTGGGAACTCTCGCGGCCCCGACCTTTTACCAGCGGTAGTGCGAGAACGCCTTGTTGGCGTCCGCCATACGATGGGTATCCTCGCGCTTCTTCACCGCGGCACCGCGGTTGTTGGCGGCGTCGAGCAGCTCGCCCGACAGACGGTCAACCATGGTGGTCTCGGAGCGCTTGCGCGAATAATCGATCAGCCAGCGGATGGCCAGGGCCTGCCGGCGGTCCTGACGGACCTCGACCGGCACCTGGTAGGTGGCGCCGCCGACACGGCGGGAGCGCACCTCGACGGCGGGCTTCACGTTGTCCAGGGCGTCATGGAAGACCTGGCGGGGATCCTGGCCGGTCTTGTTCTGGATCTTCTCCAGGGCACCATAGACGATAGCCTCGGCGGCGGACTTCTTGCCGTCCAGCATGAGGCAGTTCATGAACTTGGCAATCACCAGATCGCCATACTTGGCGTCGGGATTGATTTCGCGCTTCTCGGCGGCGTGACGACGGGACATGGTCTAATACCTCACTTCGGACGCTTGGCGCCGTACTTCGAACGACGCTGCTTACGGTCCTTCACACCCTGGGTATCCAGAGTGCCGCGGATGATGTGATAGCGGACACCGGGAAGGTCCTTCACGCGGCCGCCACGGATCATCACCACCGAGTGTTCCTGAAGGTTGTGACCTTCGCCCGGGATGTAGCTGGTAACTTCGAAGCCGTTGGTCAGGCGCACACGAGCAACCTTACGCAGCGCCGAGTTGGGCTTCTTCGGGGTGGTGGTGTAAACGCGGGTGCAAACACCACGCTTCTGCGGGCAGGCCTCGAGGGCCGGCACCTTGTTGCGCGCCGTCAAAGGCTGGCGCGGCTTACGGATCAATTGATTGATCGTGGGCATTCAGTCATTCCCTTCGGAAACGGGATGCGGATAACCAGAAAAAAACCCGCTGGTGGCGTGCCACCGGGGCTTCCTTCGGGTTGCGGCCGCCGACCCGTCCGGCGTTAGACAATTGGTTCAGGTTTCCAGGAGGAGCGCAGCATCGGCCACGAGGACACGACACCCAGTCCCCCGAGAGCGCCGCATCCTATTGATCCCCACCCCCTCGTCAAGAGAAAGAGTCGCCCCCGCCCGCGCGCGAACGGACTCGCAGCCGGCGGAAACCGCCGGCCTCGCCGCCCCCCGACGGACAGGTTCCGGTAACCATTTTCGTGCTATGGTACGCTGGCGATTTCGAGTCGGAGCCGGCCCCCATGACGACGCCAGCGACCCCCGTCACCGATATACCCACCGTGCAGCGGCCCGAACACCGGATGGCCGCGCATATCCGCGACGCCGCCGACGCCACCGGCGTGCCCTTCGAGTTCCTGCTCGCCCAGGCCAACCAGGAAAGCCGGCTCGATCCCGACGCCAAAAGCCGCCGCTCCTCGGCCATGGGGCTGTTCCAGTTCACCGCCGGCACCTGGTTGGAGATGGTGAAGAACCATGGGAGCGAGCACGGCCTGGACAGCAAGTATGCCGACGCCATCACCAAGGGCGCCGACGGGCGCTGGACGGTGAAGGACAAGGAGCTCAAGAAGGAAATCCTGGAGATGCGCCGCGACCCCAGGCTGTCGGCGCTGATGGCGGCGGAATACGCCAAGGACAACGAGCGGGTGCTGGAATCCAAGCTGGGCCGGCAGGTTTCCACCCACGACCTCTACCTCGCCCACTTCCTCGGCGCCGGCGGCGCCCTCAGGGTGCTGCGCGGCCGCCACGATCCCGAGGGCGACCAGCAGCCGGCGGAACTGGCCGGCGCCGCCCAGGCCAACCCGGAAGTCTTTCGCGATCCCGCCTCGGGCGAGCAGCGCTCGCTGGGCTCGGTCTATGCCGCCGTGGAGAAGCAGTTCCGCCGCGCCATGGCCGAGGCCAACCGGGTGGCCGGCAAGATGCAGCCGCAGGTGGACCTGGCGGCACTGAAGCCGGAGGCCCGCCCGGCAGACCCCAATTCCGCAGCCGAGGCCATCGCCACCCTGGCGGAAACCCAGCCCCCGGCCGCACCCTCGGCGGTCGCCCTGACCATGGCCGACATCCCCGCCACCATCACCAGCTTCCCCACCCGCCTGCCGCCCCGCGCGGTGCACGCCACCAAGGACGGCGGCCCGGTCACCGGCCAGCCCTATCCGGTGGCACTGCCGCCGCCGGTCAGCGGCGCACGGGCCGACGCCGCCACTCTGCGCAGCCTGATCTCGGCCAACGAGGACCAGGGATAAGCTCTATTCCTCGGCGCGCTTGGGCAGGGAGAAGCGGAAGGTGGAGCCCTGGCCGGCCTTGGACTCCACCCAGATGCGGCCGCCATGCCGCTCCACCACCCGCTGGCAGATGGCCAAGCCGATGCCGGTGCCGGTATAGCGGTCGCGGGTGTGCAGCCGCTTGAACAGATCGAAGATCTGGCGGTGGTACTGCTGGTCGATGCCGATGCCGTTGTCCCGCACGTAGAAATCCCAGGTGGCGCCGCCATCCTCGCAACCGATCGCCACTTCCGGCCGGACGTCGTCGCGGCGGTATTTCAAGGCATTGGCGATCAGGTTCTGGAACAGGCTGCCCAGTTGGGCCGCATCGGCCACTACCACCGGCATCGGCCCCTTGACCTCCACCGCCGCCTGGGCCTCGGCGATGACGCCCTTGAGATGGGCCAGCGCGGTGCTGACCAGCACGCCGGCCTGCACCGGCGCCAGGGTCAGATGGCCGGTGCCGATGCGGGAATAGGCCAGCAGCTCGTTGATGATGGATTGCAGCCGGCGTACCCCGTCCACGGTATAGCCGATGAAGGCGTCGGCGTCGGGGTCCAGCCGGCCCTGGTAGCGGCGCTGCAGCAGTTGCACATAGGAGGCGATGTTGCGCAGCGGCTCCTTGAGGTCGTGCGAGGCGACGTAGGCGAACTGCTCCAAATCCGCGTTGGAGCGCTCCAGTTCCCGGTTCAGATCGACCAGCGCGCTGGAGGCCTGGCGCTCGCGCGACAACTCCCGCACCAGCAGCGCGGCCAAACCGGCCATCACCACCAGGCCGGCCAAGGCCAGCCCGAAGGTCCGCAGGGCGCGCAGGCGCCAGGCCTCGACCACCGCATCGTCGGCAACGGCCACCCACACCACCAGCTTGCGGGTGGGCAGGAGCCGATAGGACAGCACGCGCTCCAGCATGTCATAGGGGGAGTTGCCGCGAATGCTCCCTTCCGGGCTCTTCTCCAGCGCCAGATAGAGGCCGGTGCCGCCGAAATTGCGCCCCACGTCGTCCCGCTTCAGCGGCTGGCGCACCAGCACCGTCCCGTCCAGGCCGTAGATGCCCATGGCCTGGGCCGGACCCAGGGTCAGCCGCTGATAGAAGCGCTTGAAGTAATCCACGTCCACCTGGGCGGCGACCAGTCCCTGAAAGGCGCCGGACGAATCGCTCACCCGCCGCACCAGGGGAAAGGTGAAGGCGCGCGAAGCATCGTCGAAGGCGACCCGGCCGATGACCGTGCCGGCTTGGGCATCCGCCAGGGCGGTCCGCACCCACTCGCGCTCGGCGAAGGCGGTGCCGACGGGATGGAACCCCTTGGCGTCCAACAGAATGCGGCCGTCCACGCCCACCAGATAGAGATTGCTGATATAGGGGACCGCCTCGATCATGCCGGCGATGGCGGCCCGGTCGGCCATCGTCGTGGTGGCCGCCTTGACCCCTTGCAGAGCCACCCGGTCGGCGACCCGCTGAACCACCAGTTCGGTGGCATCCAGGGTGCGGTTGGCGTGCTCGTCGAGCAGTTGGGCCACTTCGCGGGTACGGGTTTCCAGCGCCTGGCGGGATTCGCGCAGGTCGGTCAGCACCACCATGGCCCCCACCACGCCGCTCACCACGGTGTAGAACACCGTCATGATGATGAGCAGCTCGCGGGGCCGTAGCAGCCGTCGCCAAGGTATGACCACGCTTCCCCCTTCCGGCGGCGGGACGGCAAGGCCCCGCGCACCACCCCCTGCCCCTCTTTTGAAAAAGGATTAAATCGCGAAGCCCGCCGCCAGACAAGAGACAACACCCATACGGGAAATCCCTCATCCCACCGCCCTTCCCTGGGGTGCGTGCCGGACAAACAAAAACCCCCGCCGGTTTCCCGACGGGGGTCTTCTTGCTTGGTCCGGATCGCCTTACTCGGCGGGAGCAGCCGGCGGCTGGGCGTCGGCTTCGCCACCGGTCAGCACCGGGGTCTCCTCGCCGCCCTCCACCTGCATCTCGCGGTCGCGCTTGGCGGCCAGCTCGCGCAGGCGGTTCATCACCGCACCGGTACCGGCGGGGATCAGGCGGCCGACGATGACATTCTCCTTGAGGCCGTTCAGCGTATCGACCTTGCCGGACACGGCGGCTTCGGTCAGCACGCGGGTGGTCTCCTGGAACGACGCCGCCGAGATGAACGAGTGGGTCTGCAGCGACGCCTTGGTGATGCCCTGCAGCACCGGGGTGCCCGAGGCCGGGCGGCCCTGCTCGCGGATCGCCTTGGCGTTTTCCTGCTCGAACTCCACGCGGTCCACGGTCTCGCCCACCAGCAAGGTGGTATCGCCGCCGTCGGTGATCTCGATCTTCTGCAGCATCTGGCGAACGATCACCTCGATGTGCTTATCGTTGATCTTCACACCCTGGAGGCGATAGACCTCCTGGATCTCGTTGATGAGGTACTGGGCCAGCGCCTCGACACCCAGGACCTTCAGGATGTCATGCGGCACCGGGTTGCCGTCCATAAGCGGGTCGCCACGGCGGACGTAGTCGCCTTCCTGCACCGAGATGTGCTTGCCCTTGGGGATCAGGTATTCCACCGGATCGCCATCCTCGGGGACCACCAGGATGCGGCGCTTGGACTTGTAGTCCTTGCCGAATTCCACGCGGCCGTCGATGTCGGCGATGATAGCGTGATCCTTGGGCTTGCGGGCCTCGAACAGTTCGGCCACACGCGGCAGACCGCCGGTGATGTCGCGGGTCTTGGAGCCTTCGCGCGGAATGCGGGCGAGCACGTCGCCGGCATGCAGCTTGGCCCCGTTCTCCACCGACAGGATGGCGTCCACCGACATGAAGTAGCGGGCTTCCAGGCCGTTGGGCAGGGTCACCGGCTGGCCCTTCTCGTCCCGCAGGCTCGACGCGCGGACGCAGGTCCGAGCCGCGCGGCTGCTGCTTCCAGTCCACCACCACCTTGCTGGCGATGCCGGTGGCCTCGTCCACCACCTCGCGCATGGACAGGCCCTCGACCAGGTCGAGGAAGTGGGCCACGCCATTGGTTTCGGTGATGATGGGCAGGGTGTAGGGATCCCACTCGGCCAGCTTGGTGCCCTTCTGGGTCTTGGCCCCCTCTTCCACCAGCAGCTTGGCGCCGTAGGGAACGCGGTGACGGGCACGCTCGCGGCCGTTGACGTCGAGCAGGGCAATTTCGCAATTGCGGCTCATGACGATCTTGGCGCCGGACGAGTTGGTCACGACGTTCCTGTTCAGCACCTGCACGGTCAGCTCGCCGGTCGCCTCGATGGACGACTGCTCGGCACCGCGCTGCGCCGCACCGCCGATGTGGAAGGTACGCATGGTCAGCTGGGTGCCGGGCTCGCCGATGGACTGGGCGGCGATGACGCCCACCGCCTCGCCCACGTTGACGCGGGTGCCGCGGGCCAGGTCGCGGCCGTAGCAGGCGCCGCAGACGCCTTCCGCCGCTTCGCAGGTCAGCACCGAACGGATGGCGACCTCTTCGATGCCGGCGTCGTCGATGGCTTCCACCTCGGCCTCGCCGATGATCTCGCCGGCCGGCACGATGACGGCGCCGGTAGCGGGATGGACGATGTCGCGGGCAGCCGAACGGCCGAGGATGCGTTCGTTCAGCGGGCTGATCACCTCACCGCCCTCGACCACCGCCGAGACGGTCAGGCCGTTGGTGGTACCGCAATCCTCCTCGGTGATGATGGCATCCTGGGCCACGTCCACCAGACGGCGGGTCAGGTAGCCCGAGTTCGCGGTCTTCAAGGCGGTGTCGGCCAGACCCTTGCGGGCGCCGTGGGTGGAGTTGAAGTACTCCAGCACGGTCAGGCCTTCCTTGAAGTTCGAGATGATCGGGGTTTCGATGATTTCGCCCGAGGGCTTGGCCATCAGGCCGCGCATGCCGGCCAGCTGCTTCATCTGGGCGGCCGAGCCACGGGCGCCCGAATGGGCCATCATGTACACCGAGTTCACCGAACGGCCGGGCTCGACGCGGCTGATTTCCTTCATCATGGCGTCGGCGACGTCGTCGGTGCACTTGGACCAGGCGTCCACCACCTTGTTGTACTTCTCGCCCTGGGTGATCAGGCCGTCCTGGTACTGCTGCTCGTATTCCTTGACCTTGGCTTCGGTCTCGCTGACCAGCTTTTCCTTGGCCGGCGGCACCACCATGTCGTCCTTGCCGAACGAGATGCCAGCCTTGAACGCGTTGCGGTAACCCAGGCCCATGATGCGGTCGGCGAAGATCACCGTCTCCTTCTGGCCGCAATGGCGGTAGACCAGATCGATGACGTTCTGGATGTCCTTCTTGGTCAGCAGACGGTTGATGGACGAGAACGGCACGTTCAGGTTACGCGGCAGGATCTCGGACAGCATCATGCGGCCCGCGGTGGTCTCGACCACCTCGACGATCGGGTTGCCCTCGGTATCGATGTTGTTGTAGCGGGCGCGGATCTTCTGGTGCAGGGTCAGCACCTTCTCGGTCAGCGCTTCCTCGATTTCGGCCATGGTGCCGAACACCGGCAGGCGGAACAGCACCGCCTTGCCGTCCTTGACCAGCTTCTCGACCTCGGCCGGAGCGGTGGCGGTCACCGGAGTGCCCGGGTTCTCGGCATTGAAGATGCGCAGCAGGCCGGAAGACAGGCCGGCTTCCAGCGCCTCGCGCGACGGCACCTGGACGGCGCGGTGAGCGGTCACCTGACGGCGGCCGATCCTGCCCATCAGGCCCTCGATATCCTTGAGGTCCAGCTTCTCGGCCGGGTTGGCGCGGTTGTAGAAGAACAGCGTGCCCTTGGCGATGCCGGCCTTCAGCTCGTCCAGCGAGTGGATCTTGACCGCCAGGCCGGGCTGCTCGTCCCGCTCCATGGTGATGTAGTAGATG
>JANQAI010000013.1 GCA_024707145.1 Magnetospirillum sp.
AAGCACCCGGTTCACCTCACCCGTCCGCTTGTCGCCGCGCACTGCGTTGCACGATCTGCAGGGCCTCTCACCCCGCGAGGTTACTGACAGCTTTGCGATGAGCTTTTCCCTCCTTTCCCATCAACCCCTGACACACGAGCACTGACCCATGTTCAAACGAGCATCCCAACGCTATGGCCGGACACCCGAGCCGGTCACTCCCTACCAGAAAGCCGCCCAGGCCTGGGACGAGCGTATCGGCTCAGCCCGGGTGCAGGCGAGGAACTGGCGCCTGATGGCCTTCGGCTGTCTTGTGATTGCTATGGGTTTGGCCGGCGGACTGGTCTGGCAGTTGGGCAAGAGCCGCGTCACCCCCTACGTCGTTGAGGTCGACAAGCTCGGCGGGGTGCAGGCGGTGGGCCCGGCCACAGAGCCCTACCGCCCGACCGATACCCAGATCGCGTACCACTTGGCCCGCTTCATCGTCGACGTGCGGTCGCTTCCCATCGATCCGGTGGTGCTGCGGCAGAACTGGCTGGACGCCTACGGTTACGCCACCGACCGCGCTGCCGCCTTCCTCAACGACCATGCCCGCGCCAACGACCCGTTCAAGGCGGTGGGCGAGCGCAGCGTCTCGGTCCAGGTGACCAGCGTGGTGCGGGTGTCGGCCGAGTCCTTCCAGGTGAAGTGGGCCGAGCAGACCTTTCCGCCAGGGCAGCCTCGCCAAGACCGAGCGCTGGACCGCCATTCTCACCATCCTCATCCGGCCCCCGACCAATGTCGACGCCCTGCGCCAGAACCCCCTCGGCCTGTTCGTCGCTGGCCTCAACTGGTCGCGTGAACTCAACCCCGGAGAAACGCCATGATCCTTTTTCGCCTTGTCCCGCTGATGTCCGTCCTCCTGCTCGGCGCCTGCGCCATGACGGCACCGCCCCCCGCCATCACATACGACCAGGAACGACCGGCGGTCGCCATTCCCGAGCCGCCCCGGCCGGTGGAGATCGTCACCATCACCGAGCCGTTGCCGCTGCCCGGCCAACTGCTGCCGGCACCGGCCCCAATACCGGCGAAGCCGGACAAGCGCAAGCCGGCCGCCCGCGTCGTCGCCGCCAACCAGGCGGCGCTGCTGGAACCCAGCCGCGACGGCTATATCAATGCCGTCCAGGTCTATCCCTTCACCGAGGGTGCGCTCTACCGCCTCTATGCCGCGCCCGAGCAGGTCAGCGACATCGCCTTGGAGCCGGGCGAGGGGCTGGTTGCTGTCTCGGCCGGCGACACCGTGCGCTGGGTGATCGGCGACACCTTCAGCGGCGCCGGCGCCTCCAAGCGCGTCCACATCCTGGTCAAGCCGTTCGTCCCCTCGCTCAAGACCAACCTGGTCATCACCACCGACCGCCGCACCTACCATCTGGCGCTGGAAAGCACCAAGGCCACCGCCATGGCGGCCGTGTCGTGGACCTATCCCGCCGATGCATTGATGGCGCTCAAAGCGCGCAACGCCAAGGCGGAGGCCTCGGCGGCGAGCACGGTGGAATCCGGCATTGCCCTGGACCGCCTGCGCTTCCGCTATGCGATCTCCGGCGACACCCCGGCATGGAAGCCGCTACGCGCCTTCGACGACGGCGCCAAGGTCTACATCGAGTTCCCGGCGCGGCTCGACCAGGGCGAGGCGCCGCCGCTGTTCATCGTCGGCCCGGACGGCGGGGCGGAACTGGTCAACTACCGCGTCCGCGGCAACTGGTACGTGGTCGACCGCCTGTTCGCCGCCGCCGAATTGCGGCTCGGCACCGACCCGCAGCAGGTGGTGCGCATCACCCGCACCGACGGCATCAAGACCGCCCATGTCGATCCCCTCGCCCAGGGAGGTGCGCCATGACCGACCTCCATGCCGATCCGCCCAAGGCGGATCCCGAAGCCCTGGTGCTGCGCGCGGCCCCGCCGGCCGTCACCCGCATCAGCCGCCGCGTGGTGGTGATCCTCGCCGCCCTGGCCTGCCTGGTGATCGTGGGCGCGACGTGGTTCGCGTTGCAACCGCCCCGTCTCGGCAAGGACCAGCCCGGCCAGGAGCTGATCAACACTGACCGCAAGCAGACCCCCGACGGGCTGGCCGGCCTGCCACGCACCTATGGCGACCTGCCGCCGCCGCGCCTGGGTGCGCCGCTGCCGGGCGACCTCGGCCCGGCGGTGGTTGGCCAGGAACGGAGCCTCGGCCTGGCGCCGCCGGCGACGCCGGGCACCGGCTTCCGCCCCAACCCGGTCGACGATGCCGCAAGGGCCGAGGCGTTGCGCCTCGCCCAGCAGGCCCGCCAGGCCCGGGAGGCGGGGGTGATATTCCAGACCGCGCATCGGGCGGAGACGCCGAAAGGTGCGGCCGCCAACCCGGGTTCGCAGCCGGTGACGGCCATGCCTGCGGCCGACCGACCGCTGCTCGACCTGGAGCGTGATCCCAACGGCCAGCAGCGCAAGCTCGACTTCCTGGAGCGGAAGGGCGACCGGGGCATCTATAACCCGCACGCCCTGCAGGATCCGGTTTCGGCCTACCAAGTGCTGGCTGGCACCGTCATCGCCGCCAGCCTGCTGACCGGCCTCAATTCCGACCTGCCCGGCCTGGTCACCGCCCAGGTCACCGAGAACGTCTACGACACCGTCACCGGCACGGTGCTGCTGATCCCGCAGGGGTCGCGGCTGATCGGCAGCTATGACAGCGTCGTCGCCTACGGCCAGCGCCGCGCCCTGGTCGCCTGGCAGCGCCTCATCATGCCCGACGGCTCGTCGGTGCTGATCGACAACCTGCCCGCCACCGACACCGCCGGCTATGCCGGGCTGGAGGACGGCGTCGACTACCACACCGGGCGGCTGCTCGCCGGCATCGCCATGTCGACGTTGCTGGGCGTCGGCACCGAAATCAGCTTCGGCAGCCAGGAGAGCGACCTCGCCCGCGCCATCCGCCAGTCGACCCAGAACAGCGCCAACCAGGCCGGCCAGCGCATCACCGAGAAGAACCTTAACATCCAGCCCAGCCTCACCGTGCGCCCCGGCTGGCCGCTCCGCGTCATCGTCCACACGGACCTGGTGCTGCGCCCGTACCGCGGCTGAAGGAGAACGCCCATGCTCAAACTCGCCAAGCTTCCCGACCGCACCCCGGTCAAGATCACCATTGCCGTCAGTCCCGAGCTCAACGGCAAGCTCGCCGCCTACGCCGCCCTCTACCGCGCCGCCTACGGCACCACCGAGCCGGTGGCCGAGTTGATCCCCTACATGCTGGAAGGCTTCCTCGACGCCGACAAGGGCTTCGTCAAGGCGCGGAAGGATGTCGGCGAGGCACCAGTAGTCCCGCCGCCGCTCAAGCGTCCCGGCCGCCCGCCACGCCTAGAATCCGCCCCGCCACGGGCGGCGCCGGAGACCGCGTCCGGCCGCGAGCCATCCCTTCCCACCACCTGATCGGAGGACATCATGATCATCGGCATCTTCACCCCCACCAAGGATGGCGGCTGGACCGGCGCCATCCGCACCCTCACCCTCGACCTCAAGGCCCGCTTCGTCCCCAACGACAACAAGGACAGTGAGCGCGCCCCGGCCTTCCGCATCTTCGCCGGCCGCTCCGAGATCGGTGCCGCCTGGACCGAGCGCTCGGGCGGCGACACGCCCCGCGACTACCTCAGCGTCCGCCTCGACGATCCGGCCTTGCCGCAGCCGGTTACCGCGGCGCTGTTCGCGGCTTCGGATGGCCAGGAGGCGCAGCTGGTCTGGAGCCGGCGGTAAACGGGCGGCGGGCCGGCTTGGTGGGCTCCGAACCGGATCGCCGCCATCCCCACCCCCGCCATTGACCTGCCCCTCACGGCGGCGTCTCCGGCGGTTCCCGCGCTTTCGGGTCCGGGTCCCCATCATGGCATCTCGGTCAGGCTCCTGGCCGAGATGTGGGGATCAAACGACGGCCTTACCACCATTGCCGAGGGGCGACTCCAAGGAATTCATTTGCCGTAGTGAGAATGACTGAGGTGCAACGAGAATATGTATCAAATTAATCGCGGCGGCGCCGATGGTTGTGTGGTGCGCCTACCCTTTATTATCATCAAGTATGCGCCTAATTGCTTTAATATCTGCGAGCGGGATTCCGTACGTAAAACTCGGAACAACGTTCTTGTTATCTACCTCTGGAGCAATGTGCATGTGGTCTGGGCCATATGGGATGTCATGATGCTCCGCACAATCGATGCGCGCAATTTGCGCGCCATCTGGCGAAAATATCATATATGCGTAATCATCTACTGAATTCACTCTCATAATTATTTTGAATCCCGATGGACATATTCCTGTGATTGTGCAGTTTGTATGCTTTTCAATATGACACGCAAATTGATTTATTAAAACGTGTCGGGCCGCAACAACTAAGAAATCTGGCGGCGGTGGCAATGTGTTTATTGGAAAAGTTGCGCCGAGAGCGTCAAATATATAGTGGATAAAAGTCTCTGATTTTGCTCTGGCTTCGCCCAAGTGCGATGGGCAAAGATAAAATCCGATCATAAGCGCTTCTTCATATCCAATTGTCGATATGGCAAGGCCTGCATCGTTGCCGCAAATTATACAGCCGACTGACGATAGAATGATGCCTCGCTCAACAAATGATGACTCCAGGCGTCCATCAAACAGTCCATTAAACTCCTTATTCTGACTACGTATGCGGGCGACATATTGTCTGACGCGCTCCTCGAATCCTGAATGTTGGATCAGCTTTCCGAATGTATCACCATCAACGACGGGGAAAGATGCTTGGTCCACGTTCAAAATATGGGGCGCTTCCGGAGATGCCAGCAGCCGAGGGATTAGCTGATCCAAAACCCGCCCATCCTTCTCTGTAAAAAAATAGGCTCTGTTCGCGTTAAGCGTTGAAATCGGGTATGATTGTGGGGACCGGAGGTTCCCGCCATGCGAGCTGCCGATTTCCACAAACTGCTCGACCAGGTGTCAGCGCTGTCGATGGATCAGCGCAAGAAGCTGGCGGCCGCGATCGAGGAATGCTCAGCCAAGGACGGCGCCATCGCCGCCATCGCGGAGCGGGCCGTGGAACGGCCACCGTGCCCGGCTTGCGGGGCCGAGAAGCCCCATCGGTGGGGCACCATGGATGAGGTCCAGCGTTTCCGCTGTGCGGCTTGCGGGAAGACCTATAACGCGCTGACGGGCACACCGCTGGCACGTCTGCGGAACAAGGACCGCTGGGTCGCCTACGGCGAGGCGATGATTTCCGGCTTGAGCGTTCGGCGGGCGGCGGAGAAATGCCGCATCCACCCGGCAACGGCCTTCCGGTGGCGGCACCGGTTCCTACAGCTGCCTGAGCGGGTCCGTGATCTCCAGCTGTCGGGCATCGTGGAGGCTGACGAGACCTATTTCCTCGAATCGTTCAAAGGCTCGCGCGCCTGGGTGAAGGCCAAGTTGGCTGGCACGCCCCCGGTCAGATACCGAGAAAACCTCGGAAACGAGGTGGCGCGGCGTTGAAGCGCGGCCTCTCGCGCGAGCAAATCCCGGTCCTGGTCGCGCGCGATCGAAACGGCCATCACTTCGACATGGTCATCCCCCTGGCCAACGCGAAGACCATCGACTTGGTCCTGCCCCAGCTACTGGGCGACGAAACCGTCCTATGCACGGATGGCGCAAGCGCCTATCGCGTTATCGCCAAGAAGCGCGGCTTGGAACACCGGGCGCTGAACCAGAAGGCCGGTCAGCACAGCCAGGAGCGGATCTTCCACATCCAGAATGTGAATGCCTACGACAGCCGCCTGAAGGAGTGGATGAGGCGCTTCAAGGGTGTGGCGACCTTCTACCTCCCCAACTACCTCGGCTGGCGGCGGCTGCTGGAGCGGCACGGCAGAGGGCTCACGCCGCATATCGTCCTTCGCTGCGCGATCGATCCGAAAATCAACAGCTAACGCGAACAGAGCCAAAAAATATACCCTCGCGACGGGGAATGCGCCCTCTTGAGGAGGGTAAATCACGGAATAACGCAGCGTAAGGTCAAACAATGTAGATATCGGATGACCATCTGATGCCATTCGCAAGAGATGTTCCGCAGAGCGAAGCTCAATTGCGATCACCGGCGATACGAGTTCATGCATTATGAAATTAATGCCGAGACGCCAAACCAAATTGTCGGTTTGCACGCCAGAAAAACCGCTGTTTAATGATTGATCGACTATTTGATTTAGATTCATGCCCATGCCTGCTGAAGACAACCCTGCACTTTATGCCCAATCGATGCATTTGAGGCGATGCTCGTCACCGTTTGAAGGCCACTCGACGGTTATCACAGTAAGGCGTACACGGTCGTTCATAAAGGCTATGCGGGTTTCCTGCGCTTTGATCGATCCTTGTCCTGATGGGCAGGCGTGGCCCGCACACCTATTTTCGGAACAAGTGAAATGACCGAGCGGCGACAGCCTGATCTTCACGAGGACCGACAAGACCCTGTAAGCAGGGGGCCGCTTCCTGTGCTGCCGCATATTTCCTCCCGCCCGGTTCGACGCACCATCCGGCGCGCGCAGTTGCGGGAGATTGTGCCGCTCGCGGATACCACGATCTACGAGATGGAACAGCGGGGCGAGTTTCCGCAGCGTTTCCATCTTACGCCACGCTGCGTGGTCTGGGATTTGGCCGAGGTCGAAGCCTGGATCGAGGAGCGCCGCCGCGCGTCAAACGCCGGCGAAATTGAGCGCGCTCCTCATCCTGATGTGCGCCAGCGCAAGAACCGGCCGGTCAGCCGGTAGCCTCCGGTGCGACCAACTGCATGGAAGGCGGATAAAGCGTCGGCGTATGTTTCCGCCCCTCCGCCCAAGCGTCGATCATGTCGGCCCATTCCTGTAGCATGTGGCGGCGCTGCTGTTCGTATTCGGCCTTGTTGTAGACGCCGCGCGAACTGCGTCCGTCCTCGTGCGCGAGGCATTTCTCGATCCAGTCGCGATTGAACCCGAGTTCGTTCAGGAGCGTCGATCCCGTGCGCCGCAGATCGTGGACGGTGAACGGCGCCAGCGGCAATCCTTGCTTCTTTGCGCGCTCGGCCAGCGCCGTCGTTATCCGGTTGAAGGTTGCGCGCGACATGGGGGCATCGGCGTCGTAACGGGACGGCAGCAGATAGGGTGAGTTTCCGGCGCAGGTCTTGAGCGCGATCATGATGTCCAGCGACTGCCGCGAGAGATAAACGTTGTGCGGCTTGGCGCGCTTCATCCGTTCCTTCGGGATGCTCCACACCGCATTCTCGAAATCGACCTCGTCCCAAATGGCGTCCTGAAGTTCACTCTTGCGCACCATGGTGAGCAGGATCAGCTTGAGGCCGAGCCGGATGGTGGGCAGCGTTGCGATGTGCTCGACTTCGCGCAGCATGATGCGGATTTCGTTCGGCGACAGCGCGCGGTCCTTCGGCACGAAGGTCGCGATAGAGGACGGGCCGACATCGTCCGCCGGATTGGCGACCTTCTCGCCGTGGAGAATGGCGAAGCCGTAGATCTGCTTCACGATGTCCCGGACATGAATGGCCGTCGCCGGCGCGCCCCGGTCTTTCACCTTGGCGCACAAGGCGCGGAGATCATCGGGGGTGATTTCGGTCAGTAGGCGGTTTTTCCAGACCGGGACGATGTCGCGGTCGAATATCGCCTTGCGCATTGACCGGGTGCTCTCCGCCATGCGCGCCTCTTTGAGCCAGCGCTTGCCAAGCTCGCCGAAGGTGTCCGCCGCGGTCAGCCGTCGCTTTTCGCGCTGCTTCTCATGGGCGGGTGATCGCCCCTCCGCAACCGATTTTCTTGCGACCAGGCACAGCTCTCGTGCCCGGGCAAGGGAGACGCCGTCCGGCCCGTAACGGCCGATCGTCAACGTCTCGCGGCGGCCGTTGAGACGGTAGTCGTAGCGGAAGGTGATCAGCCCAGAGGGCGCCACCGTGACGTACATACCGTCACGGTCAGCGACCTTGTATGTTTTTTCCTTTGGTTTCAGCTTCTTAAGTGCCGTGTCGGTCAGCATCTCAAGGGCCTCCTCGGGGGGAGATTCCGGCTGTCAGGGACCCTATTTTACCGTCACCAAAATTACCGTCAACCGATCTGATTTTCCGCGTAATTTCAATGACTTGCGCTGAAAAATCGGCCGAGGCACGGGAATTTCGGCTGACGGTATGAGGATGGGGGCTCCGGCCGAGCCGGAACCTTACCGTCAGCCATACCGTCAGGTGGTTCCGCTTGCCGGCGATAGATGTCGATAGTCACAGGGAGAATTATCGTTGAATTTCAATGCGTTATGTGCATTCCGGCAATAGTTTCCGATAGCCTCGGAAGATGCCGGGATCACTCCCACTCGATGGTGCCCGGCGGCTTGCTGGTGATGTCGTAGGTCACCCGGTTGATGCCCTTGACCTCGTTGATGATGCGGTTGGCGACGCGGCCCAGGAACTCCATGTCGAAGTGGTAGAAGTCCGCCGTCATGCCGTCGGTGGAGGTGACGGCGCGGAGCGCGCAGGCATAGTCGTAGGAGCGGGAATCGCCCATCACGCCGACGGTGCGCACCGGCAGCAGCACGGTGAAGGCCTGCCAGATGGCGTCGTACAGGCCGGCGTTGCGGATCTCTTCCAGATAGATCGCGTCGGCCTTCTTCAGGATGTCCAGCTTCTCGCGGGTGATCTCCTGGCCGGGGATGCGGATGGCGAGGCCCGGCCCGGGGAAGGGATGGCGGCCGACCATTTCGTCGGGCAAGCCCAGTTCGCGGCCCAGCGCGCGGACTTCGTCCTTGAACAGTTCGCGCAGCGGCTCCACCAGCTTCATGTTCATGCGCTCGGGCAGGCCGCCCACGTTGTGGTGGCTCTTGATGGTGACGCTGGGGCCGCCGATCACCGAGACCGACTCGATGACGTCGGGGTACAGCGTGCCCTGGGCCAGGAAGTCGGCGCCGCCGATCTTCTTGGCCTCTTCCTCGAACACGTCGATGAACAGGGCGCCGATGGTCTTGCGCTTCTGCTCGGGGTCGGTCATCCCCGCCAGCCGGCCCAGGAACAGGTCGGACGCGTCCTTGTGCACCAGGTTGATGTTGAAGCGGTCGCGGAAGACGCTGACCACCTGCTCGGACTCGCCCAGGCGCATCAGGCCGTGGTCCACATAGACGCAGGTCAGCTGGTCGCCGATGGCCTCGTGGATCAGCGCGGCCACCACCGACGAATCCACGCCGCCCGACAGGCCGCAGATCACCCGGCCCCTGCCGACCTGGGCGCGGATCTTGTCGATGGCCTGGGCCTTGAAGGCGGCCATGGTCCAATCACCCTTGCAGCCGGCCACGTCGTGGGTGAAGTTCTTCAGCAGCTGGGCGCCGTGCGGGGTGTGCACCACCTCGGGGTGGAACTGCACGGCATAGAAGCGACGCTCGTCATCGGCGATGGCGGCGAAGGGGGCGCCCTCCGAGGTGCCGACCACCCGGAAGCCCTCGGGCAGCTTGGTGACGCGGTCGCCGTGGCTCATCCACACCTGTTCGCGGCCGCCCTTGGCCCACACGCCGTGGAACAGGGCGCAGTCCTCCTTGATGTCCACATAGGCGCGGCCGAATTCGCGATGGTCGCCCGGTTCCACCTTGCCGCCCAGCTGTTCGCACATGGTCTGCTGGCCGTAGCAGATGCCCAGTACCGGCACGCCGAAGCTGAACACCGCTTCCGACGCGCGCGCGGGCTGTCGGCCTCGGTGACCGAGGAGGGGCCGCCCGACAGGATGATGGCCTTGGGCGCGAAGGTGGCCAAGCTGTCGGCGGTGACCTTGTTGAACGGGTGGATTTCGCAATAGACCCCGCTTTCGCGCACGCGACGCGCGATCAGCTGGGTCACCTGGCTGCCGAAATCGATGATGAGGACGCGGTCGGTCATGGACAAAGGCCTTTGGCGGAAAAAGGGCGCGCGGTTGCGGCGGACTTTAACCATGGCGTCCCGGCGGAGCAAGTGCGGCGGCTGCACGCCCCCGCCGCCGCTGTCATATAATTAACTTGATCGTAAAGGGGGCGGGGGCGGATATAAGGGCACTTTCCCTGCCCGCGCCTGCCGAAAGGATTTCTGCCGTGACCCAGGACGCCAGAACCGGCGGAACTTCGGCGATCGAGGATGCTGGCATCGTCTATGCCTTCGCCGTCAAGGACGGCAAGGCCACGCCCTTCCGTACCGGCGTGGATGGCGAGGCCGTTCGTGTCGCCGACTACGTATGGATTCACGTCAACCTGGCCACCGAACCGGGGCGGCAGTGGATTCTCAAGCATTCCGGCCTGCCGGCCCAACTGGCTTCCACCATCATCGACCGCAACGAGGAGGTGGGCACCCAGGTGCTGGGCAGCGGATGCCTGATCGTGCTGGAGGACCGTCTGCGCGAGTTCGACGCCGACGCCCAGGACCTGTCCGACCTGCGCGCGTGGCTGGAGCCCAATCGCCTGATCACCGCGCGCTGGCGCCCGCTGGCGGCTACCGACCGGCTGCGCTTCCGCCTGGAGGTGGGGGCGGCGCCCGGTTCGGCCTCGGCCTTGTTCATGGCGCTGCTGGAGGAGAGCATCGCCGATATCGAGGCCATCGGCCGCAAGATTCGCCGCCGTTTCGACGTGCTGGAGGACGCGGTGCTGGACGACGAACTGGACGGCATCGCCGGCGAGCCTGGGCGCCATCCGCCGCGACGCCATCAAGCTGCGGCGCCGCGCCATGCCGTTGCGCATGCTGCTGGCGCGCCTGCAGAACGCCCTGCCGGCCTGGGTCAGGGACGACGAGGGCGAGCGCTTCGAGCCGCTGCTGGCGCGGGTGGAGCGCAGCACCGGCGACCTGCAGGAATGCGTCGAGCAGTCCCGCCTGCTGCATGACGAGTTCGCCGCCCGCAATGCCGAGCGGTCCAGCCGCAACCTCTATATCATTTCCGTCCTGTCCACCATCATGCTGCCGTTGAACCTGGTCGCCAGCATCTTCGGCATGAACGTGGCCGGTCTGCCCGGCCTGCACGACGAATTTTCGTTCTGGTGGGTGATGATCGGCATGGTCGCCCTGGCCGTGGCCGTGGTGCTGTACTTCAAGCGCAAGAACTGGGTGTGAGGTCGGGCCGCCCCCCCTTTCGTCATCGCCGGGCTTGACCCGGCGATCCACGCGTCGACGCACGAAATCTGTCGATGACAGCCGGTTCGGGGGTGACGTGGATGCCCGCGTCAAGCGCGGGCATGACGATGGAAGGTCGAAATGGCCGGTCCGATTTGCCTGACGGCTGAACCGGGCCTGATGGGATCTTTTAGACGAAGCGGCGCTCGTCGGGGGCGGCGAAGCGGCCGCGCAGGTAACGGAAGACCGCCTGCACGCGAGCGCTGCCGTTGGTCTCGCTGTGCGACACCAGCCAGAGCGGCAGGGCGACGGCCACGTCGAGGTCCAGTTCGCGCAGTTCCGGCATGGTGCGGGCGTAGTAGACCGGCAGGAAGGCGATGCCGTGGCCTGACCGCGCCGCCTCCAGATACGTGCGCGCCGAATCGGTGGCCAGCACTACCCGGGGATGGCCGGCCACCAGCTTCTGCCACGGTTCCAGGCCGGGCAGGGCGCCATAGCCGAAATGGTCCAGCACCGCGTGGTCGTGCAAATCCCCGACGCTGGCCGGGGTGCCGGCCTCGTCCAGGTAGCGCGCGGCGGCGAACAGGTGGATGCGGAAGGTGCCCACCCGCACGCCCACGGCACGCGGGTCGGTGGGCGGGGCCACCTGCAGGGCCAGGTCGGCGGCGCGGGTGCGCAGGTCCACCACTTGGTTGCCTACCGGGATGCGCAACGCGATGCCGGGGTAGAGCCGGCGCAGATCAGCCAGCCAGGGGGTGAGCACGAAGGAGGCCAACCCCTCGGGCGAGGCGATGGTCACCGTGCCCGACAATTCCATGTCGTGGCCGGCCAAGTCGCGTTCGATGCCGCCGGCCGCTTCCTCCATGGCCTCGGCCAGCGTCACCAGCCGCTTGCCCGCCGGGGTCAGCCGCATGCCGCGGCCCACCCGGTCGAACAGCTTGACCCCCAGCCCGGCTTCCAGCCGTTCCATGCGGCGGCCCACCGTGGTCTGGTTGGTGCGCAGCTTGTCGGCGGCACGCATGAACGATCCGGCGCGGGCGGCGGCCAGGAAGAAGCGCAGGTCGTCCCAATCGTCGATGCGGTGCTCGATCATGCGAATATGCAGATTAATCCGGCAATGTTTGGCATTTTCGCGACGGTAGCACGGCGCGCACAATCGCCCAAGACCGATGGAGCGGCGGCATGGACATACGGGAGTGGCGGCCGGGCGACCTGGGGCGGCTGGTCGAACTGCACGGACGCTATTACAGCGCCCATTGGGATCTCTCGCCCACCTTCGAGGCCGAGGTGGCCGAGGAACTGGGGGTGTTCTGCCGGACCTTGCGGCCGGGCAGGGACGGCCTGTGGGTGGCCGCCGAGACTGACGGCATCGCCATGGGCGGCGTCGCCATTCAGGGCATGGAGGATGGGGAAGCCCGGCTGCGCTGGTTCATCGTCGACCCCGCCTGCCACGGCCGCGGCGTGGGCGACCGGCTGCTGGCCACTGCCCTGGACTTCTGCCGGCGGGCCGGTTTCCGCCGGGTGGTGTTGCACACCTTCAAAGGCCTGGAAGCGGCCCATGCCCTCTATCGCCGCCACGGCTTCGTCCTTGCGGCGGAGGAGCCCGGCTCGCCCTGGGGCCCGCCGCTGATGCTGCAAACCTTTGTGTTGGAGGTAAGCCATGACTGACCTCGACCATTACGTCCGCGTGGCCGGGCGCCTGCGCCGCTGGGCCCTGAACGGCACGTGGCGGCGCCTGCTGAGGGCCGGCCGAGCCGTAGCGGACGCTCGTCCGGCGGTGCCGGTGGGATTGCCGGTGCCGCGCCGGCCCACGGGCCGGCCGGCGGTGGCGGCGTCCCGCCTTCAGACCCAGTGCTTGTCCAGGAAGACCGCCACGAACAGCCCCAGCAGGTAGGGGATGGAGGCGGCGAAGTTCCAGCCCGCCCATTTGCGGGTGGGCTGGGACACCAGCTTCACGTTGAGGCCGAGCAGGCCCAGCCCCAGCGCGGCCGCCATGGCGGCATAGACGGGTCCCAGATAGCCCAGGCCCCACGGCAGCAGGCTGGAAGCGGTCAGCGCCACCGAATTGGCCAGGATGGCGAGCGCGGTCAAACGCTCGCCCGCCACCACCGGCAGCATGGGCACGCCGGCGGCGCGGTAATCCTCGGCCAGCAGGATGGCCAGCGACCAGAAGTGGCTGGGCGTCCACAGGAACAGGGTGATCGCCAGCAAGGCGGGCAGCATCCATTGCGTCGGCTCGACCACCGCCGCCCCGGCCAGCACGGCGAAGCTGCCGGCGGCGCCGCCGAAGACGATGTTCCACCACGTGCGCCGCTTCAGCCACACGGTGTAGACGACGGCGTAGACGAAGGCACCCAGGAACAGATGCAGCGCCACCACCCAGTTGAAGGCCAGCACCGCCAGGGCCAGCCCCGCCGCCGTCAGCGCCGCCGCCAGCCACAGAGCCTGGGCCGGCTCGGTCAGGCCGGCGGCCAGCGGCCGCGCCATGGTGCGCGTCATCAGCCGGTCGATGTCGCGGTCCCAGACGTGGTTGAACACCGCCGACCCGCCCGACCCCAGCACCATGGCCGCCACCAGCAGGATGGCGCTCACGGGGTCGACGGTATCGGCGACGGCGGCATAGCCGGTCACCGCGGTCAGCGCGATCATGAAGCCGATGCGCAGCTTCATGAGTTCCAGGCTTTGTTTCAGGGTCATGACCGCCTCCTCCCGGGTGCCGCCTCTTGGCGGGCAGCGACCTCTGGTTCAGGTCAGATGGTGACGTGGTACAGCAGGGCGTAGACCATGACGCCGGTGACGCTCACATAGACCCACACCGGCAGGGTCCAGCGCGCCAGGCCGCGATGGGGCTCGAAGCGGCCGGCCAGGGCGCGCCACAGGGTCAGGCCGATCATGGGGGTGACCAGTGCCGCCAGCGCCACGTGGCTGATCAGCAGGGTGTAATAGAACGGCCGGGCGATGCCGGTGCCGCGGAACACGAAGATGGGGTTCAGCGCGTGGTGGGCCAGATAGGCCACCAGGAACAGCGCGCTGGCGGCCACCGCCGCCAGCATCAGGCGGCGGTGCAGGTCGCGCCGGCCGCTTTTCACCAAGGCGAAACCGCCCAGCATCAGCACCAGGGCGACGGCGTTCAGCCCCGCCGTCAGGTGCGGCAGCCAGGCGGCCAGGGTCACAGGCCGCCCCCCATCATCACGCCGAAGCGCATCAGGGTGGCGCCGTACAGGCCGATGGCCACCAGCGCCAGCAGCATCAGGGTCGCCTTCGCCCGCAGGTTTTGTGCTTTGTGCCGCATGTCCAACCTCCCCCAAAATCGCGAGAGCGGGCAGCCGGCCTGCCCTTCTGGTGAGGTGGGGAGGCGGTGCGGCGGCGAAAAGAGGGCGCGGCGCCACCCTGGACATCAGCATGTGGTCGCGCTTGTGGCCCCGGCTGTGATCATTGTTGGGCCATCCTTTCGCGGAATTGCCGCCGACCCCTCGCGAAGCGTAGCCTTCCTTCCAATATCAAAAGCGGCTAACCCGCAATTCGTCCCAGGGATTTCAGGAGGCTTCCATGCGCAGCTCGCCTCGCGCGGCTCTATCCGATCCCGCCATGGCGGGACTACCCCCTTGCCGGCGCTCAAGCCGGTATCGCTCGACCGTTCCACCACCTGGCTGGAACGCGGTTTCCGCGACTTCGCCGCCCATCCCGGCATCGGCTTGGCCTATGGTGGCGTGTTCGCGCTGATGGGCTGGCTGCTCACCTTCGGCCTGGCCGAGATCGGCCTGGGTTCGCTGATCCTGCCGTTGGCCGCCGGCTTCATGCTGGTGGCGCCGTTCCTGGCCGTGGGCCTGTACGAGGTCTCACGTCGGCGCGAGGACGGCCAGGGCGTCACCTTGCTCCAGGCGGTGGGCGCCTTGCGCCGCAACAGCCAGATGGCCGACATGGGGCTGGTGCTGCTGTTGGCCTTCTTCGTCTGGTTCCAACTGGCCATGATCATCTTCGCCCTGTTCTTCGGCGGCCATCCGCCGGCGCTGGACGAGTTCTTCGGCCAGGTGGTGCTGGCGCCGCAGGGGCCGGCCTTCCTGCTGACCGGCACGGTGGTGGGCGGCGTGGTGGCGGCCATCGTCTTCGCGGTGTCGGTGGTGTCCATGCCCATGCTGCTGGACCGCGACGTCTCGGCGCTGACCGCCATGCGCACCTCGCTCAAGGCGGCATGGCTCAACCGCATGAACATGATCGGCTGGGCCGCCACCCTGGCGACCCTGGGCGTGCTGGGAGTGGCCGCCTTGTTCGTCGGCCTGGCGGTAACCTTGCCCATCGCCGCCCATGCGTCGTGGCACGCCTATCGGGATCTGGTGGGTAGCGACTGACCCTCTCCCATACGTGGGAGAGGGTGGCGCGAATGCGCCGGGTGAGGGAGCCGAAGACGAGGTTCTGTGCGGCTCCCTCACCCTCCCATCTTCGATGGGCCCCTCCCTCTCCCGCTTTAGCGGGAGAGGGTAGTTTACGCCATCAGGCTTTCCGCCGCCGCCCTGGCCTGGTCGGTGACGATCTCGCCGGCCAGCATGCGGGCGATTTCCTCGCGCCGCGCGTCCTGGGGGAGTTCTTCGACGCTGGTCAGCACCTTGCCGGCCGTCACCTCGTGTTTGGCGACGCGGTAGTGCTGGCGTCCGCGCGCGGCCACCTGGGGCGAGTGGGTGACCACCAGGACCTGCAGGTCGGTGCCCAGCCGGGCCAGGCGCTCGCCCACGGCCGCCGCCACGGCGCCGCCGATGCCGGAATCCACTTCGTCGAACACGATGGTCGGGGTGGGCGAGGTGCGCGCCAGCACCACCTTCAGCGCCAGCATGAAGCGTGACAGCTCGCCGCCCGAGGCGATCTTGCCCAAGCCCGAGGGCGGGCTGCCGGGATTGGTGGAGACCAGAAACTCCACCGCGTCCAGTCCGTCGGCGCCCCAGCCGCCTTCCTCCAGCGCCTTCAGACCGGTGGTGAACTTGGCCTTGTCCAGCTTCAGCGGCGGCAGTTCGGCAGCCACGGCGGCGTCCAGGCGCTTGGCCGCCTCGACCCGCAGCTTGGACAGGGTGCGGGCGGCCTCCACATAGGCGGCGCGGGCGGTCTGTTCGGCCTTGGCCAGTTTGGTCAGATCGTCGCCGCCGCCTTCCAGCGCGGCCAGTTGCCGTTCCAGATCGGCCTTTAGCGCCGCCAGGCCGTCCACCTCCACCATGTGCTTGCGGGCGGCGGCGCGCAGGGCGAACAGGCGCTCCTCCACCTTTTCCAGGTGGCGGGGATCCAGGTCGATGTCGGCCGAGACGTGTTCCAGCAGGCCGACGGCCTCGGCCGCTTCCACGGCGGCGCGGTCCAGCGCGGCGATCACCGGCTCCAGCTTGCCCTCGGCCTTGTCGGCCACCCGCTCCAGGCAGCGCTGGGCGGTGCGCAGCGAGGCCTCCACCTCACCCTTCTGCCGCAGCGCGCCCATGGCGGCGTTCAGTGCCTCCACCAGCTTCTCGCTGTGCTGCAGCAGGGCGCGGCTCTGCGCCAGTTCGGCCTCTTCCCCCGGCTTGGGGGCCAGCCCCTTCAACTCGTCATGGGCGTGGCGCAGGGCCTCTTCCTCGGTGCGGGCGCGCTTCAGCGTCTCCTCGGCCTCGGCACGGGCCTTGGCGGCCTGGCGCCAGGCGTCCCAGCCGGCTTTGACGGCGCGGCGGGCCTCGCCCGAGCCGGCGAAGGCGTCCAGCACCGCCAGATGGGTGTCGGGGTCCAGCAGACCGTGGCTTTCGAACTGGCCGTGAATCTCCACCAGTTCGTCGCCCACCTTGCGCAGCAGGCCGACGCTGACCGGGGCGTCGTTCACATAGGCGCGCGAGCGGCCGTCGGCGGTGACCACCCGGCGCAGCAGCAGCGGGGTGTCGGCCACGTCCATGTCCTGGGCGGCCAGCAGCACGCGGGCGGGGTGGAATGGCGGCGGATCGAATTCGGCGATTACGGTCAGCTGGCCGGCGCCGTGGCGCACCAGCCCGGAATCGGCGCGCGCGCCCAGGGCAAGGGACAGCGAGTCCAGCAGGATGGATTTGCCGGCGCCGGTTTCGCCGGTGAACACCGACAGGCCGGGGCCGAAGCCCAGGTCGAGCTTTTCGATCAGGACGACGTCACGGATCGACAGCGAGACCAGCATCGCCGCTTACCAGAGGCCCAGCCAGCCCGAGGACTCGCCCTTGGCGTTGGCGGCCCTGCCGGTCTTGATCATGGCGAAGCTGTCTTCGTACCAGTCGCTGCCCGGGAAGTTGTGGCCCAGCACGGCGGCGGTGCGCTTGGCCTCGTCGTCCAGGCCGATGGTCAGGTAGATTTCGACCATGCGGTGCAGCGCCTCGGGCACATGGGTGGTGGTCTGGAAGTTGTCCACCACCGCCTTGAAGCGGTTCAGTGCCGCCAGCCATTGGCCCTTGCTCTGGTAGTAGCGGCCGATGGCCATTTCCTTGCCGGCCAGGTGGTCGCGGGCCAGGTCCACCTTCAGGCGGGCATCCTTGGCGTAGGAGCTGGCGGGGAAGCGGTCGATGACTTCCTGCAGGCTTTTCATGGCCTGCTCGCTCATCTTCTGGTCGCGCTGGACGTCGGTGATCTGCTCGTAATAGCACAGGCCCTTGAGGTAATAGGCGTAGGCCGTGTCCTTGTTGCCTGGATGCAGCTGGATGAAGCGGTCCAGCTGGATGATGGCGTCGTCGTATTTGTTGCGCTCGTACAGCGCATAGGCGGCCATCAACTGGGCCTTGGTCGCCCACACCGAATAGGGGTGCTGGCGTTCCACTTCCTCGAAGGCTTTCGACGCCTTCATGTATTCGTCTTTGTCGAGCAGGTCCATGGCCTCGTTGTAGAGCTCCTCCACCGGGCGCTCCACATACTCTTCCTTCTTTTCGGAGCAGGCGGCCAGCATGGCGGCGACGGCGAGGGCCAGCACGCCGAGGCGCGGGCGGCGGAAGGCGGAGACGAGACCGGTCATGAATATCCTTGGGCCAACGCGGTATCCCTGGTGGCGGCGACTATACCACGTGAGGGGGAGAGGGGAAGAGGCCGTTGGGCCATCTCCGTTCTCGTGGCACGCCCCGCCCTTCGCGGGTGGCCGCAAAGAAAAACCCCCGCCTTCCGACGGGGGCGGGGGCTGTCCGTCCGGTGGAGGGTCCTATGCGAACCTCAGCCGTTCACCACCATGGGCTCGGGGGCCGGCAGGGCGGCGAAGCCGTTGGCGGCGGCCGAACCGGGGGCGACGGTGGTATAGGTCCAGGCGGTCTGGTCGGCGAACAGGGCGCGCAGCAACTGGTTGTTGAGCGCGTGGCCCGAGCGGACGCCGTGGAAGGCCCCCAGGATGGGGGCACCGGCCAGCGACAGGTCGCCGACGGCGTCCAGGATCTTGTGGCGCACGAATTCGTCGCCGTAGCGCAGGCCGTCGTCGTTCAGCACCTTGGTGCCGGTGCTGTCGATGACCACCGCGTTGTCCAGCGAACCGCCGCGGGCCAAGCCGTGGGCGCGCAGCATGGCCACTTCCTGCTCGAAGCCGAAGGTGCGGGCGCGGCTGATCTCGGACTTGAAGGCGCCGCGCGTCAGGGTCACGGCGAATTCCTGGCGCGAGATGGCCTGGCTGGCGAAATCGATTTCGAAGCGCAGCGAGAAGGCGGAGGCCGGGCTCAGGCTGGCCATCTTCTCCCCGTCGGTGACGGTGACGCGCTTGAGCACGCGGATGGCACGGCGCGGCAGGACCTGCTCGACGGTGCCGGCGCATTCGATGAGGAACAGGAAGGGCGCGGCCGAACCGTCCATCACCGGGACTTCGGGGCCGTTGATCTCGATCAGGCAATTGTCGATGCCCGAACCGGCCAGCGCGCTCATCAGGTGCTCGACGGTGCCCACCTGCACGCCGGCTTCGTTGACCAGGCAGGTGTTCATGCGGGTGTCGCCCACGTTCGACCACAGGGCGGGAACGATGGCGCCACGGCCGGCGATGTCGGTGCGCTTGAAGCGGATGCCGGTGTCGGCCTCGGCCGGGTGGAGGACCATGGTGACCTTGGCGCCGGAATGCAGGCCGATGCCGGTACAGCCTATGGCCGTCTTCAGGGTACGCTGGCGAATGGCAGTATGCTCGGAAAGTTCGGGGGAGGACTTGAAGGCGGCGACAACGTCGGACTTGGAAAGCTTCACGACTTCACCCCATCTCATCCCCGGTCTGCGCTCGGCTAAGCCTTGCGGCTGGCGACCCGGGGCCCTGTTTCGATGCTCCTGTTCTACGCCTCGCCGGGCAACCTCTCAAATCAATCATTGTTTCGCTTTGTTACACTGCAACATCGGCTTGAACCCAAGGAAAAGGGCGGGTCCGGCGGCCCATGCGGCGGCCGGACCCAAGTCGAAGTTTCAGCGCGGACTGTTCCTCTTTACCTTCTGGTCGTCAGTTGGCCTGACGGCGCAGGAAGGCGGGGATGTCCAGGTCCTCGGACGCACGGCTCACGGTGGGCTCGCCGCGGGGCGCCATGCGGGGCTGCGACGGCTGCGGAGCCGGGGCGGCGGGCTGGGCCTGCTGTTCCTGCACCGGATGGCGCGCGGGGCGGCGCAGCAGGTCGAACAGGCCGCGGCGGGGCTCGGGTTCGGGCTGGTGGCGGGCCTGCGGGGCCTGGTGGTGCGCCGGCTCGGACTCGGCGATGTCGGCCACGGCGCGCGACAGGGCGGCCATGTCGTGGCTGGCGCGCGGCTCCACCTCACGCTCCAGGCGCGGGGCGGGTTCCGAACGCAGCGGCATCTCCTGCTGCGAGCGCTCGGAAGGCGCGCGGATGCCCAGGTCGCGCTGGGGCAGCTCGTCGCGGACGGCGGGGCGGCCCATGCTCGGCTCCATGCGCATCTGCGGCTCGGGACGCTCCATCCGGGGTTCGCTGCGGAAGGTCGGCTCGGAACGCTCGATGCGCGGCTCGGGACGGGCGATGGGCAGCTCCTCGGCCAGCAGGTCGTCGACCGGCAGCTCGGCCGGCAGGACCTTGGCCTGGGCGGTGGCGGCCGGGGCGGCAGCGCGGGCGACCACCGGTTCGGCCAGGGCCGGGGCGGCCTGCGAGGTCACCACGGTGGGACGGAAGGTCGGCTGCGGGGCGGTGCGCACCTGGGCCGGGGCGGGCTGCTGGGCAGCGGCCAGCGAGATCACCGTCGGCTTGGGCTGGGCGGCGGCCTCGGATTCGATGCCGGTGGCGACCACCGAGACGCGCATCTTGCCGTTCAGCTTTTCGTCGAAGGTGGAGCCGAAGATGATGTTGGCGTCGGGATCGACCTCGTCGCGGATGCGGTTGGCGGCCTCGTCCACCTCGAACAGGGTCATGTCCATGCCGCCGGTGATGTTGATCAGCACGCCCTTGGCGCCCTTCATGCTGGTGTCGTCCAGCAGCGGGTTGCTGATGGCGGCCTCGGCGGCGGCGATGGCGCGCTTCTCGCCCTCGGCCTCGCCGGTGCCCATCATGGCCTTGCCCATCTCGCTCATGACGGTGCGGATGTCGGCGAAGTCCAGGTTGATCAGGCCGGGCATGATCATCAGGTCGGTGACGCCGCGCACGCCGGAATACAGCACGTCGTCGGCCATCTTGAAGGCATCGGCGAAGGTGGTGCGCTCGGTGGCGACGCGGAACAGGTTCTGGTTGGGGATGATGATCAGGGTGTCGACATAGCTCGACAGCTCCTCGATGGCGGCTTCCGCCGTGCGCATGCGGTGCGCGCCTTCGAAGTGGAAGGGCTTGGTCACCACGCCCACGGTCAGGATGCCCTGGTCACGCGCCGCCCGCGCGATGACCGGAGCGGCGCCCGAGCCGGTGCCGCCGCCCATGCCGGCGGTGATGAACACCATGTTGGCGCCGCCGATCTGGGCGATGATCTCTTCCAGGCTCTCTTCGGCGGCGGCGCGGCCGATATCGGGGCGCGAACCGGCACCCAGGCCTTGAGTGACGACGGTGCCCAGCTGCACGCGGCGCTCGGTGCGCGACTGGCTGATGGACTGGGCGTCGGTGTTGGCGACGACGAACTCCACGCCTTCCAGCTTGGAGGCGATCATGTTGTTGACGGCATTGCCGCCGGCGCCACCGACACCGACGACGGTGATTTTAGGCTTCAGTTCGCTGGGCGAACCCGGAAGAAAATTAAGCATCTTGTACCCTCCGCGCTGATGGCCGTCGTTTGCGGCCGTTTTGATGGGGTCGTCTTTGCTTTTGTTTTTACTTCTCAAAAATTGTTCTTGAGCCAACCTCCCAGCTTTCCCCAGCGAGAGCCGGACCCTTCGCCCGCGCTGGCCTTGCGCCCGCCCCTGGCACTGGGGGGGTGTGGGCCAGCGCGTAGCGGATCAGTCCGCCGCAGGTGGAGAAAGCCGGGCCGCCCGCGGCCTCGGGCAGCCCTTGGAAACCGACAGGGCGGCCCAGCCGCACCTGCTTGTCGAGAACCAGTCCGGCGAGGTCGCGCACGCCCTGCATCTGGCTGGCGCCGCCGGTCAGCACCACGCGGCGGCCGGCCATCTTGTCGAAGCCACCTTGTTCGAGATGCGAGCGCACCAGCTCGAAGGTTTCCTCGAGCCGGGGCTGGATGATCTGGATCAGCATGGAGCGCGGCACCTGGTTGGAGGCGCCGTCCTCGTCCTCGCCCACCAGCGGCACCTTCAGCATCTCGCGGTCGTCGGCCGGGGACGGAATGGCGCTGCCGTAAAGCGTCTTCATGCGCTCGGCGTAGCTGAGCGGCGTGGACAGGCCGCGGGCGATGTCGTTGGTGACGTGGTGGCCGCCCACCGGGATGACGTCGGTATGCACCAACTGGCCAGCCAGGAACACCGCCAGCGAGGTGGTGCCGCCGCCCATGTCGATGCAGGTGACGCCCAGTTCCTTTTCGTCGTCCACCAGGCAGGCCAGGCCCGAGGCATAGGGGCTGACCACCCGGGCCTCGATGTCCAGGTGGCAGCGGTGCACCACGGTCTGCAGGTTGCGTACCGGGCCCACCCCGGCGGAGATGACGTGGATGGCGACGCCCAGGCGCTCGCCATACATTCCGCGCGGGTCCTTAATCCCTTCGTTACCGTCTATGGTGTAATCCACCGGGATGGCGTGGATCAGCTCCCGGTCGGCGCTCTCGTGGTGGGCGCGGCCGTGGTCCAGCATGCGGCGGATGTCGGCCTCGTTGACGGCGTGGCCGTTCATGGAGACTTCCACCTTCACGTTGGCCGATTGCGGCGTGCCGCCCGAGACGTTGACCACCACCGCCTTGGTGCGCTCGCCGGCCATGTCCTCGGCGGCTTCCACCGAGGCGCGGATGGAATGCTCCAGGCTCCTCCATGTCCACCACGGCGCCGCCGCGCATGCCGCGCGCCACCTGGTGGCCGATGCCCACGATGCGGGGGGTGCCGTCGTCCTGGACGCGCGCAATGAAGCAGCACACCTTGGTGCTGCCCACATCCAACGCGGCGATCAGACCGTTACGCATTCCCCTGGTTCCCCCCGGCGGCGCCCCAAGCGCCGCACCTGAATGTTGATCCGCGCGCCGTCAGGCGCCGTTGTCCTTGCGCTTGGCAAGTTCCGCCGGGCTGGCCGGCCGTTCCGTCTTCAGCACCATGCGGTCGGGCGTGCGCAGGTCGATCATGCTGACCTGGCGGTTGGTCACGCCCTTCTCGCGCTCCAGTTGGGCCAGCCGGTGCCAGGCGGCCTCGGCCTGGTCCTCGGGCAGGCGCACCTCGACGCCGTGCACGGCGTTGTCCAGCATCAGGTTCCAGCGGCGGTTGCCCACCCGCACGGCGGCCTTCACCCGCGTGGCCAGCTGCGGCTCGCTGGACAGCATGGTCAGCAGTTCCTCGGCGCGGATGCCGGCTCCGTCGCCCACCACCAGCGGCAACTCCTCGAAGCCGGCGATGGCGCCGGGAATCTGGTGGCCCTCGGCATCCACCAGCACGTGCTCGCCGTTGTTCTGCCAGATGGCGACCGGCTGGCGCTCGACGATGGCCAAATGGATGGAACCGGGCAGGTGGCGCTCGACCGCCGCCACCTTGACCGATGGGATGGCTTCCAGCCGGTCGCGCACGCGCTCGATGTCGACCCCCAGGATGGGCGAGCCATGGGGGGCGCCCAGGGCGGCGGCCACGTCCTCCAGCGCGGTGCGTCCGCGCCCGGTGATGGTGACCTCCTCGATGCGGAAGCCGGCCCGCGCGGTGGCGTTCAGGACGCTGGCCACGGCGCTCTGCGCGGTGCGCTGGATCACGCCGGAATGCCACAGCACGGCGCCACCCACCACCAGGGCGGTCATGGCGACGCCGCCGGCCGCCATCTTCTGCAAGGCGGAGAGGCGCAGGCGCGGCAGCTTGCGCTTGGCCTTCTTCGGGCGGGCCTCACCCGCGGCGCGCGGCTCGGCACGTCGGCCGGTGGCGGCTGACGGCCGGCGGGCCGGCTGCGACGACGGCGGCAGCCGGTCGTCGGCGGTGATGACGATGTCGCTGCTGCTCATGCGTCGCATGCGGCGTTCTCCACCATCCATCGCACCAATTCGGGGAAGCTGATGCCCAACTGCCCGGCGATGTCCGGCACCAGGGACGTCGCGGTCATGCCCGGCTGGGTGTTCACCTCCAGCACGTAGAGCCTGGGCGCCTGGCCGGGCACGGTGTCGTCGTAGCGCAGGTCGGTGCGCGACACGCCGCGGCAGCCCAGCACCTTGTGGGCCTCCAGCGCCAGGCGGGCGGCCTCCTGATAGGCCTCGGGCGGGATGGGCGCCGGGAAGATGTGGCGCGAACCGCCGGGGGCGTACTTGGCCTCGTAGTCGTACCAGCCGCGATCCGAGGTGATTTCCAGCACGCCGAGCGTCCGGTCGCCCATGACGGCGGCGGTGAGTTCGCGGCCGGGGATGAAGGCCTCCACCAGCACCTCGTCGGCATCGAACGGCCATTCCTTCAGCGGGTCGCGGTTGTCGCCCGGCTGCAGGATGTAGACGCCCACCGACGAACCCTCGTTCAGCGGCTTGACCACGTGCGGGCGGGGTATGGACGTGGTGCCGCCCTTCCTCACCACCTCGCCGCGCGCCACGGGGATGCCGGCCTGCTCGAACAGGCGCCGCGCGAAGGCCTTGTCCATGGCGGCGGCCGAGGCCAGCAGGCCGGAATGGGTGTAGGGGATGCCCAGCAGGTTCAGCACGCCCTGGACGCAGCCATCCTCGCCGAAGCGGCCGTGCAGCGCGTTGAACACCACGTCGGGCCTGGACGCCAGCAGCTCGCGCACCAGATCGCCGGGGTCGCGGCCCACGTCCAGCAAGGTGACCGCGTAGCCGGCCTCGCCCAGCGCTCTGGCCGAGGCCTTGCCGGAGTTCAGCGACACCTCGCGCTCGGTCGAGGCTCCGCCCATCAAGACCGTGACGCGCTTCATTCCTTATGCTCCCTGACGCCGATTCGACGGATTTCCCAACGCAGTTCGATCCCCGAGGTCTCCAGCACCCGCCGGCGCACCTCCTCGCCCAGATCCTCGATGTCGGCGGCAGTGGCCTCGCCGGTGTTGAGCAGGAAGTTGCAGTGCTTCTCGCTGACCTGGGCGCCGCCGCGGGTGAGGCCCCGGCAGCCGGCCTTGTCGATCAACTCCCACGCCTTCGCGTTGGGGGGATTGGCGAAGGTGGAGCCGCCGGTGCGGGTGCGGGTGGGCTGGCTGGCCTCGCGGGCGGCGCAGATCTCGGCCATGCGGGCCGAGATGGCGGCCTTGTCGCCCACGGTTCCGCGCATCACCGCCCTGGTGAAGATCCAGCTGTCGTCCACGCCGCAATGGCGGTAGCCGAAATCCAGCTGCTCCAGCGACAGGGTGTGCAGCCGGCCGCCGCGGTCCAGCGCCTCGGCCGACAGGGTCACGTCCTTCATCTCGCCGCCGAAGGCGCCGGCGTTCATGCGGAGCGCGCCGCCGATGGTGCCGGGCACGCCCGACAGGAATTCCAGCCCGGTCACGCCGGTTTCCAGCGCGGTCATGGCGACGGTCAGGTCCAGCGCGCCCGAACCGGCGCTGACGGTGGTGCCGTCCACGCCGACGGCGGCGAAGGGGCCGGCCAGGCGGATGACCACGCCCGGCACGCCGCCGTCGCGTACCAGCAGGTTGGAGCCGACGCCGATGACGGTGACGGGAACCTCGGGCGGCAGGGCGGCCAGGAACTGGGACAGGTCCTCGGCGTCGGCCGGGCGGAACAGCACGTCCGCCGGCCCGCCGACGCGGAACCAGGTCAGCCCGCCCAGCGGCGCGTTGCGGCTGATGCGGCCGCGCACCGCCGGCAGGGTATCGGCCCAGTGGTCCCGTCGAAGTGCTGCCATCACGCGCCGGCCTCCTTCTTGGGAAGGGTTTCCAGTTCGCCCGGCAGGGCATGCGCCCACTGGGTGATGTTGCCGGCGCCCAGGCAGACCACGAAGTCGCCGGGCTGGGCGATGTCGTTGACCATGACGGCCAGGGCCTTGGCCTCGGGCAGCGCCTGGACATGGCGGTGGCCGTGCTCCTGCAACCCCTTGACCAGGGCGTCCTTGTCCACGCCCTCGATGGGGTGCTCGCCTGCGGCGTAGACGTCGGCCACGATCACCGTGTCGGCATCGTTGAAGCAGGTGCAGAACTCGGCCATCAGGCTGGACAGGCGCGAATAGCGGTGCGGCTGCACCACGGCGACGACGTTGCCGGTGGTGGCCGAGCGCGCCGCCTTCAGCACGGCGGCGATCTCCACCGGATGGTGGCCGTAATCGTCGATGATTGTGACGCCCTTGGCCTCGCCGGTCTTGGTGAAGCGGCGCTTGACCCCGGCGAAGCTGGAGAGCGCGTTGCGCACGATGTCGTTGGGCAGGCCCAGCTCGTGCGCCACCGCCACCGCCGCCAGGGAATTGGCCACGTTGTGCTCGCCGTACATGGGCAGGCGCAGATCGTCGATGACGCGGGTCTTGCCGGTGACGCGGTCGGTGATGACCACGTCGAAGCGGGCTCCGCCGGGGCCGATGCGCACGTTGGTGGCGCGGATCAGGGCCTGGGGCGAGAAGCCGTAGGTGACGATCTTGCGGTCGGGCACGCGGGCGATCAGCGCCTGCACCTCGGGGTGGTCGATGCACAAGGCGGCAAAGCCGTAGAACGGGATGTTCTCGACGAAGGTGCGGAAGGCGTCGCGCAAGCGGTCGAAGGACCCGTAATGGTCCATGTGCTCGGGGTCGATGTTGGTGACCACCACGGCGGTGGAGGGCAGCTTGGTGAAGGTGCCGTCGGATTCGTCGGCCTCGACCACCATCCAGTCGCTGGCGCCCAGGCGGGCGTTGGTGCCGTAGGCGTTGATGATGCCGCCGTTGATGACGGTGGGATCCAGGCTGGCGGCGTCCAGGAGCGCCGCGATCATCGAGGTGGTGGTGGTCTTGCCGTGGGTGCCGCCGATGGCGATGGCGTTCTTCAGGCGCATCAGCTCGGCCAGCATCTCGGCGCGGCGCACCACCGGCACCAGCTTGGCGCGGGCGGCCACCAGCTCGGGATTGTCGGGCTTGACCGCCGACGACACCACCACCACGCGGGCCTCGCCCAAATTCTCGGCGGCGTGGCCGATGTGGACGGTCACGCCCTTCTTGCGCAGGCGTTCCACGTTGTAATTGTCGGCGATGTCCGAGCCCTGAACCGTATAGCCCAGGTTGACCAGGATCTCGGCGATGCCCGACATGCCGATGCCGCCGATGCCGACGAAATGGATCGTGCCGATGGAAAGCGGCATCGTCCTCATGACACAGACTCCTTTTGCGCACCGGGCAGGGACGCCACCAGGTCGGCCAGGCGCGCCGCCGCGTCAGGCCGTCCGGCCGCACGCGCGCACCCCGCCGCCCGGGCGAGGGTGCCGGGCTGGGTGAACAGGGATTCCAGACGGCCGGCCAGCGCTTCCGGCGTGAAGGCGGGTTGCGGCATCAGCCACGCGCCGCCGGCCTCGTCGACCGCGCGGGCATTGGCGGTCTGGTGATCGTCAATGGCATGGGGATATGGCACCAAGATGGCAGGCCGCCCGAGCGCGGTCAGCTCGGCCACCGTCGAGGCGCCCGAGCGGGCGATGACCAGATGGGCGGCGCTCATGCGCTCGGGCACGTCGGCGAAGAAGCTTTCCAGCGTGGCCGCGATGCCGGTGTCCGCATAGGCCGCGCGCACCATCTCCAGGTCCTCGGGGCGGCATTGCTGCGACACCTTCAGGCGAACGCGCAGATGGTCGGGCAGGCGGGCCAGCGCTTCCGGCACCACCTCGGACAGCACCCGCGCCCCCTGGCTGCCGCCCAGCACCAGCAGGTGGATGGCTTCGCCCTCGGCCAGGGCCGGGTAGGGGGCGTGGCGCAGGGCGGCTACGGCGGCGCGCACCGGCATGCCGGTATAGACCAGCTTGACGTTCCATGCCGGGTCCACGTGGCGCACATGGGCGTAGGAGGTGGCGATGCGGTGCACGCGGCCGGCCAGCAGCCGGTTGGCGCGGCCCAGCACGCCGTTCTGTTCGTGGATGGCGGAGGGGATGCCGAGCATGGTGGCGGCCACCATGGTGGGTACCGAGGCATAACCGCCGAAACCCACCACCACGTCGGGGCGCAGGCGCTTCAGCAGGGCGCGCGCCTGGATCACGCCCAGGCCCAGGCTCGGCCACCGCGCGCACCTTGGACGCCAGCCCACGCCCGGCGATGCCTCCGGCGGCGATGCGGAAGGTTTCCAGGCTGCCCAGCGTGCCGCCATAGGCGTGGCCGCGCCGGTCGGTGACCAGCCCCAGGCGCCAGCCGCGCTCCATCAGCGCACTCGCCAGCGCTTCGGCCGGGAAGACGTGGCCGCCGGTGCCGCCGGCGGCGAGAAGGGCGAAACCGGCGCTCATGGCGTCCTCCGGCGGCACAAACCGCTTGCAGACCGGCCGTCGGCGGCGAGAAGGGCGAAACCGGCGCTCATCGTTCCAGGCCCTCCGTGCCATAGCGGGTGCGGGTCAACGCCAGCACCATGCCCATGCCCAGCGCCAGCGCCAGCATGGACGAGCCGCCGTAGCTGATGAACGGCAGGGTCATGCCCTTGGTGGGCATCAGGCGCAGGGTCGAGGCCATGTTGATGATGGCCTGCAGGCCGAACTGCACCAGCAGGCCGGCGGTGGCCAGCACGACGAACAGGTTTTCCTCCTTCATCAGGCGCGAGAAGCCGCGCAGCACGATGAAGGCGAACAACAACACCACCACCAGGCACAGCGCGATGCCGAATTCCTCGCCCGCCACCGCCAGGATGAAGTCGGTATGGGCGTCGGGCAGCACCAGCTTGACCCGGCCCTCGCCGGGGCCGCGACCGAACAGCCCGCCGCTCTTGAAGGCGTTGAGCGCGGTCATGACCTGGTAGGCGTCGCCGCCGGTGGGGTCGAGGAAGCGGTCGACGCGGGCCTGGACGTGGCTGAAGGTGAAATAGGCGCCGACGCCGCCCACCACGCCCAGCGCCACCAGACCGACCACCAGGATCATGGGCAGGCCGGCCAGGAAGAACTGGGCGCCCCAGATGGACGAGATGATCAGGGTCTGGCCGACGTCGGGCTGGCGCAGCAGCAGCAGCGCGGTCAGCAGGAAGATGCCGGTGGCGATGGCCTTGCCGGGGAAGCCGGGGTTGAGGCGGCTTTCGGCGAACATCCAGGCCGAGATGATGGCGAAGGTGGGCTTGGTGAATTCCGACGGCTGGATGGAGATGCCGGCGACGTTGATCCAGCGGGTGGCGCCCTTGACCTCGGGGCCGACGAGCAGCACCGCGATCAGCAGCAGCACGCAGCCGGTATAACCGATCACGCCGGCGCGGCGCACTTGGCGGGGGCTCATCAGCGACACCCCCACCATCACTGCCAGGGCCGGGGCCAGGAACATGAACTGGCGGCGGATGAAGTGGAAGGAATCCGCGCCGATGCGGTCGGCCACCGCCGGGCTGGCGGCCATGGTCAGCAGCACGCCGATGCCGGCCAGCAGGAACAGCGCGGCGATGGTCCAGCGGTCCACCGTCCACCACCAGCGACCAAGGACAGAGGTATCGGTGCGGCCGAAATTCATCGCTGTCCCCCGCTGATGGAGGTGGGGACAAAGGTAGCCGTCATGGCCGGGCCCAGACCCGGCCATCCACGCGGTTCCACAGCCGAAGTGTCGGGTGGAGCCACGTGGATGCCCGCAACAAGTGCGGGCATGACGCATGGGGGGTGATGCCGCTATGGATAACGCCGTTCATCGCTGCGCCTCCACCAGCTGCCGGAAGACGTCGCCGCGATGCTCGAAGCTCTTGAACTGGTCCCACGAGGCGCAGGCCGGGCTCAGCAGCACCACGTCGCCCGGTTCGGCGGTGGCGGCGGCCTTGGTCACCGCCATCAGCAGCGAGCCGCACTGGGTGTGGGGGACCCGGCCCTCCAGCACCTGGGCGAAGTCCTCGGCCGCCTCGCCGATCAGGTAGGCGTGCTTGATGCGGTCGAAGTAGTGCACCAGGCTGTTGATGCCGCCCTCTTTGGCTTGGCCGCCCAGGATCCAGTGGATGTTCTGGTAGCAGGCCAGCGCCTTCTCGGTGGCGTCGGCGTTGGTGGCCTTGGAATCGTTGATGTAGGTGACGCCGCGGATAGTGCCTACCAGTTCCTGGCGGTGGGCCAGGCCGGGATAGCTTTCCAGCCCCCTGACGATGGCGTCGTCGGCGATGCCGTCGGCGCGGGCCAGAGCGAACGCCGCGCAGGCGTTCTGCCAGTTGTGGCGGCCGGGCAGGCGGGCGACGGCGCGCAGGTCGGTCACCGGCACGCCGTCGGCGCGCAGGATGCCGTCGGCGGCCGAGACGCCCTCGGCCAGGGTCTGCTCGGCCGAGATGCGGACCACCTTGATCCCCTTGGCGGCCAACTCGTCGGCCATCAGTTCGCAGTAATCATCGTCCACCCCGACCACGGCGGTGCCGCCGGGAGCGAGATGGTCGAACAGGCCGCGCTTGGCCGCTACATACCCTCCCATCCCGCCGTGTCGGCCCAGATGGTCGGGGGTGATGTTGAGCAGCACGCCCGCCTTGAACCTCGGGCTGCGGATCAGTTCCAGCTGATAGCTGGACAGCTCCAGCACATAGCGGCCCTGCGGTCCCAGATCGGCCATGTCCAGGGCGGCGGTGCCCAGGTTGCCGCCGGCCGCCACCTCGCGCCCGGCCTCGGCCAGCACATGGGCCAGCAGGGTGGTGGTGGTGCTCTTGCCGTTGGTGCCGGTCACCGCCAACAGGCTGTTGTCGGGCTTGGCGCGGGCCAGCAGGCTCCACGTCGCACACCAGCGGGATGCCGGCGGCGCGGGCCTTGGCGGCCAGCGGATGGACCTTCTCCACGGGATGGGTGTGGGGGATGCCGGGGCTCCACACCACCAGATCGACCCCGTCCAGCCGGGGCTCGACCACGTCCACGCCGGCTTCGGCGGCGGCCTTGCGCGCACCCTCGCCGTCGTCCCAGGCGGTGACGCTGGCGCCGCTGGCGGCCAGCGCACGGGCGGTGGCGGTGCCGGACTTGCCCAGCCCCATGACCACCACCTTCCGACCCGAGAGCGAGGGGACGCGGATCATGCTCGCCTCCTCACCGCAGCTTCAGGGTGGACAGGCCCACCAGGGCCAGGATGCCGGCGATGATCCAGAAGCGGATCACCACGGTAGGTTCCGCCCAGCCCTTCTTCTCGAAGTGGTGGTGCAGCGGCGCCATGCGGAAGACGCGCTTGCCGGTCAGCTTGAAGCTGGCCACCTGGACGATCACCGATACGGTTTCCAGCACGAACAGGCCGCCGACGATGGCCAGCACCAGTTCGTGCTTGGTCACCACCGAGACGGCGCCCAGGGCGCCGCCCATGGACAGCGAGCCGGTGTCGCCCATGAACACCATGGCCGGCGGCGCGTTGAACCACAGGAAGCCCAGGCCGGCGCCCACCAGCGCGCCGCAGAATACCGCCAGCTCGCCCGAGCCGGGCACGTAGTGGATCTGCAGGTAGTTGGCGAACACCGCGTGGCCGACCAGATAGCTGATCAGGGCGAATACGCTGCCCGCGATCATCACCGGCACGATGGCCAGGCCGTCCAGGCCGTCGGTCAGGTTGACCGCGTTGGAGGCGCCGATGATGACGAAGACGGCGAAGGGGATGAAGAACCAGCCCAGTTGCAGCAGCACCGACTTGAGGAACGGCACCGCCAGCGAGCCGGCCATGGGCTCGCGCTGGATGGCGTAGATCCAGCCCGCCGCGATCAGGGCGATGCCGATCTGGCCGACCAGCTTCAGTTTGCCGGGCAGGCCCTTGGGGTTCTTCTTGGATACCTTCAGGAAGTCGTCCATGAAGCCGATGCCGCCATAGCCCAGCGTCACCATCAGCACGATCCAGACGTAATGGCTGCGCAGGTCGGCCCACAGCAGGGTGGCGACCGTCAGGGCGATCAGGATCAGGAAGCCGCCCATGGTGGGCGTGCCCTTCTTGGTCAGCAGGTGGGATTCGGGGCCGTCCGCGCGGATGGGCTGGCCCTGCTTCTGCCATTTGCGCAGCCAGGTGATCAGGCCAGGGCCGATCAGGAACGACACGATCAGCGCCGTCAGCACCGCCCCGCCCGTGCGGAAGGTCAGGTACTTGAACAGATTGAAGACCGCGATCTCGTCGGCCAGGGGATAGAGCAGATTGTAGAGCATCGTCCGCTTAGGCCCCTTCCTGCAAAGCTTTGACCACCCGGCCCATGCGGCTGCCCGCCGAACCCTTCACCATCACCACGTCTCCCGCTTTCACCTCGGCCTTCACCAGCGGCGCCAGTTCCTCGGAATTGGCGGCGTGAAGCCCGCGCTTGCCGGCGGGCAGGGCCTCGCGCAACGCCGCGGACAAGGGGCCGGCGGTATGAACCACGTCGATGTCCCATGCAAGCACCGCCTGCGCGACGCCGGCATGCAAAGCCGCCGAGTCTTCGCCCAGTTCCAGCATGTCGCCCAGCACCGCCATGCGCCGGCCGCCCTTGCCAGGCTTGGCCGCCGCCAGGGTGGCGATGGCCGCCTTCATGCTGACCGGGCTGGCGTTGTAGCTTTCATCGATCACCTCGGCGATGCCGCCGGGCACCGTCACGCGGTGGCGCTCGCCCCGGCCCTTGGGCGGGGTCATGGCGGCGAGCGAACGGGCGGCGGCTTCGGCATCGGCGCCCAGGGCGCCGGCCGCCAGCACCACTGCCAGCGAGTTCATGGCCCAGTGCAGGCCGGGAACGCCGATGCGATAGGCCAGCGCCTTGTCCTTGAGCAGGGCGAACACCGCCGTCTCCAGCGGGTCCACCGCGCAGTCCAGCAGGCGGGCGTCGGCGTCGATGTGGCTGCCGAAGGTCAGCACCGTGGTCACGCCGGCCGTTTTTGCGGCCTCGGCCAGGCGGCGGCAGTGGCGGTTGTCGCGGTTCAGCACGGCGACGCCGCCGGGCTCCAGCCCGGTGAAGATCTCGGCCTTGGCGTCGGCGATCTGCTCCACCGAGGCGAAATGGCCGGCATGGACCAGTTCCACGGTGGTGACGATGGCCACGTGGGGCCGCACCATGGCCACCAGCGGGGTGATCTCGCCGGGATGGTTCATGCCCGAGCTCGAACACCGCGTAGCGCGATTCCGCCGGCATGCGGGCCAGCGACAGCGGCACGCCCCAGTGGTTGTTGAAGCTGCCCACCGAATAATGGGTGGCGCCCTGGGCCGACAGCGCCAGGGCCAGCATTTCCTTGGTGCCGGTCTTGCCCACCGAGCCGGTGACGGCGACGATGCGGGCGCCCGAGCGGTCGCGGGCGGCCTTGCCCAGCGCCTGCAGGCCGGCCATGGTGTCGCCCACCAGCAAGAGCGGCAGGTCCTCGCAGCCTTCCGGCACCTTGTGCACCAGGGCGGCGGCCGCACCGGCCGCGATGGCGGCCTTCACATAGGCGTGGCCGTCATGGTTGGGGCCGGCGAGCGCGATGAACAGATCGCTCTTGCCCACCGAGCGGGAATCGATGGAAACGCCCTGGGCCGTCCAGTCGGCGCCCATCAGGGTGCCGCCGGTGGCCTGCTGTGCCTGGGTCGCGGTCCACAAGCTCATGCGGCACCTCGCACGGCCATCAGGGCCTGCTCGGCATCGTCGAAGGGCAACACCACGCCTTTCACGATCTGGCCCGCCTCGTGGCCCTTGCCGGCCAGCACCACCACGTCGCCGGCCCGAGCCTGGGCGATTGCGGCGCGGATGGCGGCGGCGCGGTCGCCGATCTCGGTGGCCTGAGGGCAGGCGGCCAGGATGGCCCGGCGGATCAGGGCGGGGTCCTCGCCGCGCGGATTGTCGTCGGTGACGATGGCGACGTCGGCCCGGGCGGCGGCGATGGCGCCCATCTGGGGCCGCTTGCCGGGGTCGCGGTCGCCGCCGCAGCCGAATACCACGATCAGCCGGCCGCTGGTGTGGGGGCGCAGCGCCGCCAGCACGGTTTCCAGGGCGTCGGGGGTGTGGGCGTAATCCACGTAGACCGGCGCTCCGGCCTCGGTCACCGCCACCTTCTGCAGGCGGCCGGGTACGCCGTCCAGCCGCTCCAGGGTGGCGAGCGCCGCCTCGGCCTCGGCGCCGCAGGCCACGACCAGACCCAGGGCGGCCAGCGCATTGGCGGCCTGGAAGGTGCCGGCCAGGGGCAGGTGCACCTGATGGGGGCGGCCCAGGACCTCCAGGGCCAGCACCTGGCCGTGGGCATCGGGGCGGCTCTCCACCAGCTTCAGCTCCACGCCGTTGCGGCCGAAGCGCAGCAGGCGCTGGCCGCGCTGGCGGGCCACGGCCTCGATACGGGGGCGAAATCGCTGTCGGCGTTGATCACCGCGGTACCGCCGGCGGGCAGCAGTTCGGCGAACAGGCGCAGCTTGGCGGCGCCATAGGCCTCCATGTCCGCGTGGTAGTCCAGGTGGTCGCGGGTCAGGTTGGTGAAGGCGGCGGCCTTCAGCCTGACGCCGTCCAGCCGGTACTGGTCGAGGCCGTGGCTGGACGCCTCCATGGCCGCGTGGGTGATGCCGGCACCCGCCAATTCGGCCAGGGCGGCGTGCAGGTCCACCGGGTCGGGGGTGGTCAGGCTGGAGCGGGCCGGCCAGCCCTCGGCGACGATGCCGAGCGTGCCCAGCGACGCCGCCTTGAGACCCAGGCGGGCCCACATCTGGCGGGCGAAATTGACCGTCGAGGTCTTGCCGTTGGTGCCGGTGACGGCTGCCATGATGGCCGGCTGCGCGCCATGGAAGGCCGCCGCCGCGCGGGCGAAGGCTTGGCGGGCGTTGGGCACGGTCACCAGGGGGGCCGCGCCCGTGTCAAATTCGGTACCCTCGGGGGCCAGGATGGCGGCCGCGCCTTTGGACAGGGCGTCGGCGATGAAGGCGCGGCCATCCGTTTTCGTGCCCGGCAAGGCGGCAAACAGCATGCCGGGTCCCACTTTCCGCGAATCCGCGGTGAGCCCGGTGATTTCGGGGTTGGCGGCCAGACGGAGGCCAAGAAGATCAATCAACCGCGGCAACGTCTTTGCTCCCGGTTCCAGCGACAAAGCCCTTGCCGCCAGGGGCCTGGGCCGGCGGCGGAGCCTTCGGCATCAGACCCATCAGCGGCGCGACCTGGGCGATGATTCGCCCGGCGACCGGCGCAGCATTCCAGCCTGCGGTGATGAATCCGTAGGTTTCCTTGGTCCCCTGGGGCTCGTCGATGCTGGCGAGAACCACGTAGCGGGGATTGTCCATGGGGAAGGCGGCGACGAAGGAGGACAATACCGCCTTCTTCTTGTAGGAACCGTTTACGGCCTTCTCGGCCGTGCCGGTCTTGCCGCCCACGTCGTAGCCGGCGACGTCCGCCTTCTTGCCGGTACCCTCGGTCACCACCAGGCGCATGAGGCTGCGCACCTGGTCCGAGGTTTTCTGCTTGATGACCCTTTCGCCGATAACGGGTTGCCCATCCGCTTGCGCCAGCAGCGTGACCGGATGGAAGGTGCCGCCGTTGACCAGGGCCGAGACGCCCTGGACCATCTGCAGCGGGGTAATGGACAGGCCGTGGCCGAACGAGATGGTCACGGTGTTGATCTCGCGCCATGGATTGGGCACCAGCGGGCCGCCCACCTCGGGCAGCTCGATGGACGGCGCCTGCAGCATGCCCAGTTTGGCCATGAAGGCGCGCTGGACCTCGGTGCCCACGTCCAGCGCCATGCGGGCCGAGCCGATGTTCGAGGAGTGCACCAGGACCTCCGCCACGCTGGCCCAGCGGTTCAGCGCGTGGTCGTCGTGGATGGTGTGGCCGGCGAAGACCAGCGGCTTGGTGCAGTCCACGGTGGAATTGATGTTGAACTTGCCCGAGTCGAACGCCAGCGCCGTGTTGAACAGCTTCATGGTCGAGCCCATTTCGTACGCGCCCTTGGTGGCGCGGTTGAACAGGGCCTCCGACTGGCCGGCCGGCGGATCGTTGGGGTCGAAATCGGGCAGGGACACCATGGCCAGCATCTCGCCGGTATGGATGTCCAGCACCATGCCCAGACCGCCCAGGGCGCGGAACTCGGCGATGGCCTTCAGCAGTTCGTTGCGCACAACCGTCTGGACACGCACGTCGAGGGACAGGCGCACCGCCTCGTGGCTGCTGCGCAGGCCCTGGTCGAAGCGCTTTTCGATGCCGGCGATGCCCTTGTTGTCGATGTCGGTCATGCCGACGATATGGGCGGCCAGGTTGCCATGGGGGTAGACCCGCCTTTCGCCCTTCTCGAAGTAGAGGCCGGGAATGCCCAGGGCATTGACGTCGTATTGCTGGCGGGGCGTCAGGTTGCGGCGCAGCCAGACGAACGGCTTGCCGCTGGCCAGCTTGGATTGCACGTCGCCCTTGCCCAGGTCGGGCAGCACCGCCACCAGCTTGGCGGCGGCCTCGGCGGGGTCGAGGATCTCGTTGGCCTTGGCGTAAAGCGAAACGGTGGGCAGGCTGGTGGCCAGGATGACGCCGCTGCGGTCGGTGATGTCGGCCCGGTCCATCTCCAGCCCCTCGGTGCGGGCGGTGGGCAGGGCCCGGGGCTTGGCCGGGTTGGAATCCAGCACGGCGACATCGACCATGCGCACGGCGATCAGGCCGAAGACGCCCAGGAAACCCAGCGCGGTGGCGACCAGCCGCGCCCGGCCGGTCTCGATGGCCCGCTTGCGCACGCCGTCCAGGCGCACGGCCGCGGGCGTATTGCCGAGATCCTCGCCTGCGTGGTAGCCGGGGATGCGGGGCTTGGGCGCGAAGAAGCTCACCGGACCTCCCCTGGCAGGGCCGGCGTCGAGGCGAGCGCAGGCGATTGAATGACGATGGGCCGGCCGGCGGCCGGAGCCGTGGCGGCGGGACGGATCGGCGCCGGGGCGGCAGCCACCTTGGAGGCGACAGGCGCGGCGGTGACGGCCACGGGGGCGGCGATGCCGTGCGGCGTGGTGTCCTGTCCGGGCACCAGCCTGGACTGTGCCGGCTTGGGGGCCGCGGCAAGCCTGGTGGGCGCCGGTGGCGCCGGCCTGGCCGGATGGGCGGCGGCCGGCTTGGGCTCGGCCTTCAGCGGCGCCATGGCGGCCAGCTTAGGCGCGGGGGCCTTGGCTTCGGCCTTGGCGGCGACCGATGCGGAGGGCGCCTCAGCCTTGTCCAGGGCGGCCGGCGCCGGGGCGCCGCCGCGGGCGGCGGCATAGGCCGGGCCGCCGGCGGGCAGCGCATCCAGGCTGGCGATCTGCGACGGGCCCAGCACCTTCATGGACAGGTGCTTCTCGGACAGGGCGCGCAGGCGCGTCGGGTCGTTCAGGTAGCTCCACTCCGCCTTGAGCACGTGGATGGCTTCCTGATTGGATTCGATCTCGTTGTTCAGCTCGGCCAGCCGGGCTTCCTGTTCCTTGACCTCATGCTTGACGAAGAACAGCCCGACGCCGACGGCGCCGGCCAGGCAGGCGGCGAAGATGGTGGTGGGCAGGCCGCGGATCATCGCGCACCTCCGGCCGGCTGGGTCCAGGCGGGGGCGGCGGTGCGGGTGGCGGCGCGCAGTTTGGCCGAGCGGGCGCGGGGATTGCGCGCCACCTCGGCGGCACCGGCGGCGATGGCCTTGCGGTTCACCAGCGTGAAGGTGGGGGCGGGGCCGCCGGCTACCTGCGGCAGGTGACGCGACGGCGCCGGCATGTCGCCGGAACGCTGCTTCAGGAAGCCCTTGACCACCCGGTCCTCCAGGGAATGGAAGGTCACCACGGCCAGCCGGCCGCCTGGGGCCAGCACCTTCTCGGCGGCGGCGAGGCCGCGCTCCAACTCGCCCAGTTCGTCGTTCACGTGGATGCGCAGGGCCTGGAAGGTGCGGGTGGCGGGATGGATGCCGTCGGCCGACTTCTTCACCACCCTGGCGACCACCTCGGCCAGTTCCAGGGTGCGCTCGAACGGCTTTTCGGCGCGGGCGGCGGCGATGGCGCGGGCGACGCGGCGGGACTGCCGCTCCTCGCCCAGGCGGAACAGGATGTCGGCCAGTTCGGTTTCGCCGGCGGTGTTGACCACGTCGGCGGCGCTGGGGCCGGCCTGTTCCATGCGCATGTCCAACGGCCCGTCCTTGGCGAACGAGAAGCCGCGCTCGGGCTGGTCCAACTGCATGGAGGACACGCCGATGTCCAGCGCGACGCCGTCAACCCGATTGACGCCCGACTCAGCCAAAAGCCGGTCCATGTCGCCGAAACGGCCCTCCAGCAGGGTCAGGCGGCCGTCCCTGGCTTCGGCCAGGGCGCGGCCAGCGGCGGCGGCGTTGGGATCGCGGTCGATGGCGTAGACGCGGCAGCGGGCGCGCCCCAGCACGGCCAGGGTGTAGCCGCCGGCACCGAAGGTGCCGTCCACATAAACGCCGTTGTCCTTGACCGCCAGGGCGTCAAGGACTTCGTCCAGCAGGACCGGAATGTGCGGGGCGTCGGCGGCGGGGCGCGCTGGCGTCATTTGCCGTCCCCTCCGGGTTTCTTCAGGGGCAGGGTGGGGCGGTTCTTCAGGGCGCGGGCGCGGATTTCGGCCTCCACCGCCTTGTAGGCCTCGGGCTCCCAGATCTGGAAGGTCTGGCCCTTGCCGACGAAGGCGCAAAGCTCGGTCAGGCTGGCATGGGCGATGACGTCCTCGGGCAGGACGATGCGGCCTTCGGGGTCCCAGGCCAGTTGGCGGGCATCGGCGAAGATCAGGGCGGACAGGTCTTCCTGCTCGGGCGAAAAGGCAGCGAAGTCCTGGGTGCTGTCGGACAGCCGCTCCATGAAATCCATGCCGCAGCCCTCGATGCAGGACGCGGTGAAGGACCGGTAGGCGATGATGCCTTGGAAGCTTTGCTGGGCAAGGGTCGCGCGGAAGGTCGCGGGCACGCTGACGCGTCCCTTCTTGTCGACCTTGTTCACGAATGTGGAGAGGAAGAGCCCCATCCTCGTCCGCCTTGCCGAAATAACTGCCCGATACCCCAACCCCTTCGCCAAACGACACGCACTTCGCCCGTGGGCCGCTCGTCGGTGGGTGCTTATGGGATATCATGGGTAATCATGGGCGTCAATGGTATCGAGTAGTAAAACTCTGGGCTTGTGCGGGTTTCTTACAATTTTCCCTAAGTTGTTGTCAAAGTAGTCGAAGATTGTTCCGCAAGCCATTGAGTCTGCCGCGATTTTTGCCATTCACGACGAAATGGTGGCAATGCTGGCGGTGGATACAAATCAGGAACATCTTGCCCGCCCATGATTTCCCACCGGCCGGGCGGGCCATGGGAAATCATGGGCGGGAAGGAATGGGGATTTGCGCCAGATGGCCTGTAAGCCGGGTTCTGTTCCCATGGTTTCCCACGGGTGACGACCATTCATCTGGGACGCCCGTTACCGGACGCCTCTCGCGACCGACCCGGGCGGCTACGCGGAAGCGCGTTTGGCTTCCCCGTAGGGAAGGCTGCCGCCCCTATTTGGTCTTGCTCCCGGTGGGGTTTACCGTGCCGCTTCCGTTGCCGGTCGCGCGGTGCGCTCTTACCGCACCCTTTCACCCTTACCGGCCGTGTCTCGCAAGCGAGGCCGGGGCCGGCGGTTTGCTTTCTGTGGCACTTTCCCTGGGGTCGCCCCCGCCGGACGTTATCCGGCACCGTACTTCCGTGGAGCCCGGACTTTCCTCCCCCAGGTCAAGCCTGGGAGCGGCCGTCCGGCCATCTGGCGCGGGCGCAATGTGGGCCGGATGGCATGCGGCGTCAAGGGGTGGCATCGGCGCGCAACAGGTCAGGTCAACGGCAAGTCTCCGCCATTGGTATTACTTGCCATGGTCTTTGGGCCGGGTCGGGTGTTGGCCTGATTTTTTCGTCCCCGTCCTGGTCCATCTTCTCGATGTGGCCCCATGTCGGGGCTATTCCCTGGCGGAACGCGCCCGGCCGGGGGGATGCCTCCCCCCGGCCGGGCGCTTCCACATCGGGGTGTCCGTCTCAGGCGCGCGGCTGGGCCGCGGTGGCGGCCGAGGACAGCGCCTCGGAGGACAGCTTCACCACCAGTTCGCTCAGGCGGCGGGCGTCGTCCAGGTATTCGTCATAGGCTTGGCGCGCCAGGCGCAACTGGGTCTCGACGAATTCGTTGGGCGACTGGCACTGGCGCAGTTGCTCGGCCGCGCCGATGGAATGGCGCAGCGAGTTCTGCGTCAGCGCGATAAGTTGGCCGTTGATCTGGTTCCAGTTGTCCACCCACACCGCCGCCAACTGGTTGGCGTTGCGGCCGTTCTGCTCTACCGCGGCTTCGGCGGTGCGCACGGCCTTCAATTCACTTCTACGCTCGCTCATCTTTTTCTCCTTCCCTGGGCTGGCTCGATATGGCCGGCCCACAGAAGGTACTCAATTCAGTCTCGGCTTCCGCCTGGGCATGCGGCGTATCCCGCAGGGAAGGCGCCGCCCGGCGGGTCGTCCAGGGGATGTTCCTTTCGGTCAGGTGGAGGTTCGCCCCTGGTGGTGCGGGGGGCGAAGGCTTCAGCCGAACAGCTTGTCGATTTCGTCCTGGCTGATGCCCTGGTTTTCCAGGGCGGGGCCGTTCAGCAGCTTGGCGTCGTCGTCACGGTGGTCGTCCATCGGCTTGGGCACGATTTCGGCGATGTTGTCGGGGCCCCAGATGTCGATCATGGCGTTGATGCGGGCCTCGATGTACTGCAGCGTCTTGACCACCTTGGTGATGCGCTGGCCGGTAATGTCCTGGAAGTTGCAGGCCTCGAAGATGCCGATGATGGTCTCGTTGATGTCCTCGGCCAGGCGGCCCACGTAGGAATCCACGCCGTGGGCCTGGATTTCCTTGGTCAGGCCCTCGATCTTCTCGGCCGCTTCCAGGATTCCCTGGGTGGCGGTCTCGGTGGCCGAGACGATGGCGTCCAGCTCGAAGGTCACCGCCATCAGGCGGTCGTCGTCGGAGTCCTTGGGCCGCAGCGCGGCGATTTCATGCTTGGTCTGTTCGATGCAGACCGCCAGCGCCCGCAGCTCGGTCTTCAGCATGGACACTTCGGCCTGCTTCTGGTTGACCAGATCGTCCATGCTGGCCAGTTGGGCCGACGGCGGCGGCGGTTCCTCGCCCTTGATCAGGTGTTCCAGGGCTTTGATGTCGCCGCGGATCTCGTTCAGCGCCTTCAGGACCTCGCTGTTGGAGGGGGCGCCGGGCAGTTGCGGGGCTTCGCCCTTGGCGGACAGCGCCTTGAGGCGCTGCAGGCTCGGCGGTAAACAGCTTGCGTTCGGTCATCATGATCGGTTTCGCGCCCTTCCCCTGCGACGATTGCGAGTCCCGGACGAGTGCTACGGCTCCGCCGAACCCCCGTTATCGGCGACGCCCTCGATCCAGGGACGATAAGATTTATCCGCGCCCAGAATGTGCTCGGTCAACCACTTCTTGAGCAGCTCCAGGACTTCCTCGTCGAGGGCGCCGCGCTCGCTTCCCAGCCACCGATCCCGCAGGTTGCGGACCCGTTCCTCGAACGCGCGGTGGGCGAGCCGATGATGGTCCAGCTCGGGATAGGCGGCAGCCGCCATCAACGCTTCCTCGCGGCGGAAATGATGCTCGGTGTACTCGGCCAGCACGTTCAGCACGGTGGCGACCACCTCGCGGCTCTGGCCGGTTTCGATGGCGTCCTGCAACTGGTTGATCACGTTGATGAGGATGCGGTGGTCGGCATCCAGCATGGCGTTGCCGACGCCGTATGCCTCGCTCCAAGCCGTCACCGCCATCGCCCGCGCCCTTGCCGCCAACTCGCAGCCCACTATACCGTTCCACGGGATGCGCACAAGCGGAGCGGGCTGGTCCGGCGCCAGTTTGATGATATGGTCACAATATGGACGAACACCCGGGACGGGGGCGGAAACGGTGAAGCGCCTGCGCATCGCCACTTTCAACATGGAAAGCCTGGACGAGCACCAGCGCGAGGGGGATTTCGCCGACCGGGTGGCGGTGTTCCGGCCGCAATTGCAGCGCCTGCGCGCCGACGTGGTCTGCCTGCAGGAGATCAACGCCCATGGCTCCACCAGGAAGGGGCCGCGCCGGCTGGGGGCGCTGGACCGGGTGGTGGCCGGCACCGAGTTGGAGCATTTCCACCGCGTGGTGTCCATGAACCGGGGCGGGGTGCGCCCGGCCGACCGCCACAACATGGTCATCCTGTCGCGCTATCCGGTGCGCCGTACCCGTCAGCTCTGGCACGACCTGGTGGAGGCGCCGTGCTATCGCCCCGCCACCGCCCAGCCGCGCCCCGAGGAGCCGGCGGCGGTGGAATGGGACCGTCCCCTACTGCACGCCGAGCTGGAACTGCCCGGCGGCCATTTGCTGCACGTGGTCAACCTGCACCTGCGGGCGCCGCGTGCCGCCTGGCTGCCCGGCCAGAAGGCGGGGCAGGGCTGCTGGCAGAGCGTGCCCGGCTGGGCCGAGGGCTTCTTCCTGGCCGCCGTCAAGCAGGCCGGTCAGGCATTGGAGGCGCGCCTGCTGGTGGATGCCATCCTGGACGACCAGCCCGACGCGCTGATCTGCGTGTGTGGGGATTTCAACGCCGCCGACCGGAGGCGAGGCACCGGTGCGCACCATCCGCGGCGACGAGGAAGATACCGGCAACGGCCACTTGGCGCCGCGCGTGCTGGTGCCGGTGGAGCGCACCTTGGCGGAAAGCCAGCGCTTCTCGGTCATCCATCACGGCCGCAAGGTGCTGCTGGACCACATCCTGGTGTCGCGGGCGCTGCTGGGCTGGTATCTGGGCGCCGAAATCCACAACGAGGCGCTGGGGGACGAACTGGTGTCGCCGGCCACCATCTGGGGCAGCCCGGAATCCTACCACGCGCCGTTGGTAGCCGAATTCGCGCCGCCGAAGGGGGCCTGAGCCGCCTCGACCATGGCCTCGTCGTCTTCGGCATGGCGGCCATAGGCCACCAGGTAGCGCCGCAGGTTGCGCTGCAGGAATTCGTTGTCGTGCACGGCGGACAGGCGCTGGAAGACCCGCTCGAAGCGATCCAGGTCGGTGGGCACGCGGCAGCAGCTGCCGTGGCTGGGGACGCGGTTGCCGCAATAGGGGCAGGTGTTGAGCATGAGTGCCTCCACGTCGCCACGACCACCGTCCAGGCGGTGGCCCTGGCGCAAAGGATGGCCCATATGTCCCCCGGCGGGCAATTATCCGGGCGAATGAGGCAGGCCAACTAGAGGATAAGGGGGGCGTAAGCCCCCTCCTATGACCTTAGGCGGGAACCGCCGCCAAGCCGGCGAGCGCCGGCTTGTACAGCAGGTCCTCGGAGCGGATGTGGTTGACCAGCCAGTCCGCCAGGAACTCGTGCAGGTCGGCGGTCACCACGGCGCCGGGGTCGCGGTCGAACCGCTGCTCCAGGCCACGCACGTGCTCGGCCATGGTGCGGTGGTGCTGGCGGTGGCCGGGAAGGTCGGCGTAGTTCGCCTCTTCCATCAGCCGTTCCTCCTCGCCGAAATGATAATAGACGTAACGGATCAATTCGCCGAGGACGCTGCCGGTGACCCGTTCGGTGTCGCCGGCGGCAACGGCCGCGCCCAGTTGATTGGTCAGGTCGATAAGACGGCGATGGTGTTCGTCCAGGCGGGCGACGCCGACGCTCATGTCCTCGGTCCACTGAATGACGGGCATGCCTGTTCTTCCCCCCCCCTCTTTATCCTTCCGTTGCTGTCCATCATACCCCCGCCGTGGGGGGCGGGACAGGGCGGAAAGGGGCGGGGCAGCCCTGCATCCGGCGGTGGTCACGCCATTTCGACCAGGACCAGTTCGGCCTCTTCTTCGGCGGTGATGGTCAGGGCGGTTTCGTCGGTGATGGCGACACCGTCGCGCGGCCCGAGCGCCAAGCCGTTGACGGTCAGCCGCCCCCGTGCCGCCACCAGATAGGCCGGCTGTCCGGCCAAGTCGCGCTGGATGCGGTCTCCCTTGCCCAGGGTGGCGCCCAGCACGCGGGCATCCTGGTGGATGAGCGGGGCGTCGTCGCCCGCCACGCCCGAGGCCAGCACCTGCAACGTGCCGTGCTGGCGCGGGAACTGCCGGGTTTCCCAGTGCGGCGGCAGGCCCGTCGCGCGCGGCAGGATCCAGATCTGGAACAGGGTGGTCGGCTCGTTCTCGCGATTGTACTCGGCGTGGCGGATGCCGGTGCCGGCGCTCATCACCTGGACCTGGCCGGCCTCGGTGCGGCCGACGTTGCCGAGCGAATCCTCATGGGTGACGGCCCCTTCGCGCACATAAGTGACGATCTCCATGTCGCGGTGGCCGTGGGGCGGGAAGCCGGTACCCGGCACGATGGTGTCGTCGTTCCACACCCGCAGCTTGCCCAGGCCCATGCGGGCCGGGTCGAAATAGTCGGCAAAGCTGAAATGGTAATGGGCGTGCAGCCAGTCGTTGTCGAAGGTGCCCAGGCGGGCGAAGGGGCGCAGATCCAGCATGACGGCTAGTCCTTCAGCTTCTTGGCGATTTCGGCCAGGTGGCGGCCCTGGAAGCGGGCCATGTCCAACTCTTCCGGGATGGGTTGGCGCGATCCGTCGCCGCCGGCGATGGTGGTGGCGCCGTAGGGGCTGCCGCCGGTGATCTTGTCCATGACAGTCTGCTGGCTGGCGGAATAGGGCAGGCCGACCACCACCATGCCGAAATGCATCAGGTTAACGATGGTGGAGATCAGCGTGGTTTCCTGCCCGCCATGCTGGGTGCCGGTGCAGGTGAACACGCCGGCGGGCTTGCCCACCAGCGCGTTGGAGACCCACAATTTGCCGGTCTGGTCGAGGAAGGTGCGCATCTGCCCGGCCATGTTGCCGTAGCGCGTCGGCGTACCGATCAGCAGGCCGTCGTAATCGGCCAGTTCATTGGGGTCGGCGATAGGGGCGCCCTGGTCGATCTTGGCGCGGATATGGGCCAGCACCTCGCCGGGGATGGTTTCAGGCACGCGCTTGACGAAGGCTTCCGCCCCGGCCTCGCGCACGCCGTCGGCGGCGGCGTAGGCCATGCTCTCGATATGTCCCCAGGTGGAATAGTACAGGATCAGGATGCGCGCCATGGCGGCCGTCCTCCTCGCGGTTTCGCTCCTCCGCATATTGAGTTGCCGAAGGCGCTGGACAATCCGCGTGCAACGAACAAGATTGTTTCCATGAGCGAAACGGTTCCCATGGACCTGCTGGCCGGAATGGCCGTGTTCGCCCGCGTGGTGGACGCCGGCGGCATCTCGGCGGCCGCCCGCGACCTGCGCCTGTCCAAATCGGCGGTGTCCAAGCAGTTGGCGGCGCTGGAGGACCGGCTGGGCGCGCGCCTGCTGCAGCGGACCACCCGCCGCATGAGCCTGACCGAGGCCGGCGCCGGCTTCCTGGTCCATTGCCGCCGGGTGGTGGCCGAGGCCGAGGCGGCGGAAAGCGCCATCGGCGCCTTGCAGGCCGAGCCGCGCGGCACGCTGCGGGTCAACGCGCCCATGACCTTCGGCACCATGCATTTGGCCGCGGCCATTCCGGATTTCCTGGCGCTCTATCCCCAGCTCAATGTGGACATGGCGCTGAACGACCGGCTGGTGGACCTGCTGGAGGAAGGCTACGACGTGGCCGTGCGCATCGCCCGGCTGGCCGATTCGTCGCTGGTGGCGCGCAAGCTGGCGCCGGCCCGCCGGGTCATGGTGGCGGCGCCGTCCTATCTGGACCGCCGCGGCCGCCCCGCCGACCTGGCCGACCTGGCCGGGCACGACGTGCTGTCCTATTCCTATCTCGCCTCGGGCGACGAATGGCGCTTCACCGGCCCCGACGGCGAGGAGAGTGTGCGGCTGGAGGCCCGGCTGAACGCCAATAATGGCGAAATCCTGCTGGCGGCCTGCTTGGCCGGCGCCGGCATCGCCGCCTTGCCCACCTTCATTTCGGGCCCCTCCCTGCGGACCGGCACCCTGGTGCGGGTGCTGCCGCAATACGAAAACAGCGGCTTCGGCATCCATGCGGTGTGGCCGGCCACCCGCCATCTGTCCGCCAAGGTGCGCGCTTTCGTGGATTTCCTGGCCGCGCGCTTCGGGCCGGTTCCCTATTGGGACGCGTAGGCTATAGTGCGCCGCATGAGCGAACCCAAGTTGAAAGCCAAGCTGTTCGTCCACGCCGCCATCCGGCGCTGCGGCTTGGCGGCCATGCCGGTGGTGGTGGCGCGCAAGGGCGACGAGGATGCCGGCACCGTGCTGGTGAAGGTCAATCGCGGCGACGGCACCGCCGACATCTACACCCAGGCCCGCGACGCCGAGGGGCGCCTCGGCTGGCTGCGCTCCACCGGGCCGCAGCCGGTGGAGGACGCCCGTGCCGAGGCCGTCATCTCCCGCGCCCGCGACATCGATTACGACCTTTGGGTGCTGGAAGTGGACAGCCGGGACGGCACCGTGCCGTTCATCGAACGCGTCATCGGCGGCTGACCCCTCCGCCGTCCCTCACGCCGCCTGGACGTCGCGGATGAAGGCGGCCACCTCGGCGGACAACTGGCTGGAGACTCCTGCAGCCCTTCCGCCGCCTGGTAGACCTGGTCGGCCATCAGCTTGGTTTCCTCGGCCGCCTGCGCCACCTCGGCCACGTCGCCGGCCGCCGACCGGGTGCCTTCCGCCGCCTGTTCCACGCTGCGGGCGATTTCCGCGGTGGCGGCGCCCTGTTCCTCCACCGCCGCGGCGATGGCGCTGGAGACCTGATTGATGGACTGGATGGTGTCGGTGATGGCGTGGATGGCGTCCACGGCCGTACGGGTTTCGCTTTGGATGGCGGCGACCTGCTCGGCGATCTCGCCGGTGGCCTTGGCGGTCTGGTTGGCCAGGCTCTTGACCTCGCCGGCCACCACGGCGAAGCCCTTGCCGGCGTCGCCGGCCCGCGCCGCCTCGATGGTGGCGTTCAGGGCCAGCAGATTGGTCTGGCCGGCGATGTCGGTGATCAGCTTGACCACCTCGCCGATGCGCTGGGCCGATTCGGCCAGGCAGCGTACCATGCGGTCGGTATCGGCCGCCTGGACCACCGCATCCTGGGAGATGGCGGCGGCATGGGCCACCTGGCGCGAGATCTCCACCACCGAGGACGACAGCTCCTGGGTCGCCGCCGAGACGGATTGCACGTTGGCGGTGACCTGCTGGGTCATGGAGGTGACGTTGCCGGCCTGGTGCATGGTCTTGTGGGCGTTGTCCGACAGGGTCTGGGAATTGCCCAGCAGGCTGCCCGACGAGATGGAGATCAGGCTCGACGATGCCTTGCACCCGCTGGTTCAACTGCGTGCCCACCCGTTCAAGGTCGGCGCGGCGCTGCCGTTCGGCCTGCGCCTCGTTTTCGTGCCGCTCCATCTGGGCATAGCCCAGCTTGGCCTGCATGCCGCGCAGCAGGGCGGTGACGCGCTGGAATTCGATGACCTGGGCGTCGGGAATTTCGGCGGTCACGCCGCCCCGGCTGATGGTGTCGAAGTGCTCCTCCATGCGGAGCAGCGACGCCTTCAGCGAGCGCAACAGCATGCGGACCAGCACGATGGCGCAGGCGATGGCCACCGCCATCATGGTCAGCGACAGCAGCATGTCGTTGCGGAAGTTGCGCTCGGCGGCCTCGTCGGTCAGCTTGGCTTCGCGGATCTGCATGTCGAGCAGGGCGCCGGCGGCCTCTTCCACCGGGATGAACAACTGCCGCAAGGGGCCGTCCACCAGTTCGATCAGCCCGGCCGTATCGTTGCGTTCCGCCCGTTCCATGGCCGGTTTCAGCGCCTGTTCCAGGAAGGTGGCCCGGCGGGCCGCGAAGGCACCGGCCAAGGAGCGCTCCTCGGCGCTGGCCGGGGCGGTGCTGTAGCTCTGCCAGGTGGCGTTGATGTGGGCGCTGTTGGCCCGGGCGGCGGCCAGGGTTTCCCGCACCTCGCCCGTCGTGGCCCGGCCGCTTTGCAGATGCAGCGCGAGGGTGGTCATGAGCTGGATGTTCTCGCGGGTGTGGGCGATGATGTCGCCCAACTGCCCGGCCGGAATGGTGCTGTCCTGGTAGACCCCGCGCAGGGATTCGTTGGAATCGGACATGCCGCGCAAGGTGGTGCCCACTGAAACCATCATGACCACGGTCAGTACGGCCAGGGCGCCCACCAGCAGCCCGGCCACGCTGCGGCGTGCACGGGAAAGAAAGGCGGCGATGCCGGTTTCCACAATCCGGCCCTCGCTGATCTTGCGGCCCCTGGCCGCTCCGGCGCGGAACTCGGCGTACAGCTGTTCGGCCGCCGCCACCTGGGCGGGGCTGGGCCTGGAGCGGATGGAGACGAAGCCGGTGATGGTGCCATTTTCGGTGGTGGGGGTGATGTTGGCCCGCACCCAATAGAAGTCACCTAATTTAGTGCGGTTTTTGACGAACCCTTCCCACGGCCGTCCGGATTTGATGGTAGACCACAGGTCGGCAAAGGCTTCCTTGGGCATGTGGGGATGGCGCACGAGATTGTGCGGCGCGCCCATCAGCTCCTCTTCCGAGAAGCCGCTGATCTTCACGAATGCATTGTTTACAAAGGTAATTCGGCCTGCAGTATCGGTGCGCGACACCAGCAGGTCACCCTCCTGAAGATGGATTTCACGGTTGGTAACGGGGCCGTTGTCACGCATGGTTATGACCTTTTCCGTATGATCTGGGTATAGCATGAGCGCGAATTTGAATTATTGCAATATGCCTGAGTAAAAAAGTCGGGAATATGAACGCCTTAACAACTGGGCGCGTCATGCTGTGGCGAAGATGCGAACCGGGGGTAAACGCCGGGCCGATACCGGCAAAAATCTGCCGCCTGCTGGGCAAGATTCTCCTCGGGAGGGAAAATTTTTCCTCTCCCTTTCGTCATAACTGTTCTTCCTCGTGTCCGGGAAGCCCGCGATCTTGTCATTCGGCACGCCCATTGCGTGTGGCGGCGGGCGAACAGGAGGAACGGCCCATGTCGACCATCGACAGCATGTCGCCACGCGGTTTTCAACTCGGCAACACCCCGGTGCTGCGTGGTGCGGATCTGGTGAAGGAAGCCGAATCCATGACGCCCGAGGTCACCGATCTGGGCAACGGCGTGGTGGTCGAGCGGCGCGGCAACATGTTCAAGATGGTCGGTTCCGCCAAGGTGTCCATGCGCGCCATGGCCGCCGCCTACGAGGCGGCGCGCATGGGCGGCGATGCCGGCCGGGCCATGTTCGAGACCTACCGCAAGAACAATCCCGACGAATTCGACCCGAGCAAGATTTTCGACCCCAGCAAGGGGATGCCGGAAATCACTCGGGCCGCGCAGTCGGCGCCGGCCCCCGACGCCACCACCCCGTCGGTGAGGAGCGAGGGAGGCAAGGTCAGCCTGACCGGCAGCGCCGTCGACGACTTCTTCGCCGTGCTGCGCGGCTTCACCGCCTACGGCCTGGGCGGCAACGACCGCTTGGTGGGGGACAAACAGGTGACGCTGGACGGTGGCGACGGCGACGACGTACTGTCGGCCTTCCAGGATTCAACCTTGTACGGCGGTGCCGGCAACGATCATCTGTCGGCTTACGAACGCTCGGTGCTGGACGGTGGCGACGGCGACGATGTGCTGAGCGCCTATGAGGACTCGACGTTGGTTGGCGGCGCGGGGAACGACCGGTTGTCGGCCTATGGAAACTCGGTGCTGGACGGCGGCACGGGCGACGACCGCATTTCCGGCTACGACAAGACGCGGGTCGCGGACGCGGACGGCGACAACGACATCCAGGTCTACGACGATTCTGCGCGTCACCGCGGGGGCGGGCAACGACCGCATCCAAGTGTCCGATCGCTCCGTCGTCGATGCCGGCGACGGCTTCAACTTCGTGACGGCCGGCGGACAAGCCACCATTACCAGCGGCGACGGCGCCGACATGGTGATGGCCGGCGATGGCGGCACGGTGAGCAGCGGCAGCGGCGACGATCTGGTCAAGGTGGGACGCGGCAGCGAGGTCACGACCGGTCTGGGCGACGACCGGTTGATGGTGGGGGGTGGCGGCACCATCCATTTCAACCGCGGCGACGGCAACGACAGCATCGGCGGCGGCGAGTTCGGACAGGCCTATGCGGCCACCGACAATCTGTCGTCCAGCATCCTGTCCTTCGGCACCGGCATCGCTCCCGCCGACCTGGTCATGCAGCGCAAGGGCAACGACCTGGTCATCCAGGTGGGGGCGTCCGACAGCATCACCCTCAAGGACGTCCAGCGCCACGGCATCCCCACCATGACCTTCGCCGACGGTTCGGTGCTGGCCGCCGCCCAGGTGGAGGCGGCGGTGGGGCCGGCGGAACCCTATCAGCCCATGAGCCAGGTAGTGCAGCGGTGGTATGATGCCAATGCCGCCTACCGCGCCCAGCAGCAGGTGACGGATGCCGCCAGGATGGGCTAATCCTCGGCCATCACCTGCTTGACGGTGCCGGCCAGCTGCTTGAGCGAGAACGGCTTGGGCAGGAAGTGGATGCCGGCGTCGGGGTCGATGCCATTGCGGGCCACGTCCTCCGAATAGCCGGAAATCAGGATCACCTTGATGGCCGGCCGCTCCATGCGCACCAGCCGGGCCAGGGTGACGCCGTCCATGCCGGGCATGACCACGTCCGACACCAGCACGTCGATGGTGTCGTCGCCGCGCAACACGTCCAGCGCCTGCTCGCCCGAACGCGCCTCGATGACCCGGTAGCCCTTGTTGCGTAGCGCACGGGTGCCGAACATGCGCACCGCGTCCTCGTCCTCCACCAGCAGGATGGTGCCGGTGCCGGTCAGGTCGGTGGCGGCCGTTTCGGGCGGCACGGCGGGGCGCCGGGCCTCGACGTCGGGCTCGGCCTCGATGCGCGGCAGGTAGATGGAGAAGCTGGCGCCCTGGCCCAACTCGCTTTCCACGAAGACGAAGCCGTCGGTCTGGCGCACGATGCCGTAGACGGTGGACAGGCCCAGGCCGGTGCCGGCGCCCACCTCCTTGGTCGAGAAGAACGGCTCGAAGATGCGGCTCAGGTTTTCCTTGGGGATGCCGGTGCCGGTGTCGGACACCTCGATCAGCACGTAGTCGCCGGCCGGCATCAGTTCGGGGCCGCGCTGGACCGGTTCGTCCACGGTGACGGTGCCGGTGCGGATGGTCAGCGTGCCGCCCCCCGGCATGGCGTCGCGGGCGTTGACCGCCAGATTGATGATTACCTGGTCGAACTGGCCGGGGTCCACCCGCACCAGGCCCAACTGGCGGCCATGCACCATCTTCAGCTCGATGGTCTCGCCCAGCAGGCGGCGCAGCAGGTTGTTCAGCTCGGCCAGGGCGTCGGTGACGTTCAGCAGACGGGGCTGCAGGGCCTGCCGGCGCGAGAAGGCCAGCAACTGGCGCACCAGCGAGGCGGCACGGTTGGCGTTCTGCTTGATCTGCATGATGTCGGCGAAGCTGGGGTCGCCGGGGCCGTGGCGCTGCAGCAGCAGGTCGCAGAAGCCGATCATGGCGGTGAGCAGGTTGTTGAAGTCGTGCGCCACGCCGCCGGCCAGCTGGCCCATGGCCTGCATCTTCTGCGACTGGGCGAATTGGATCTCCAGGTTGCGCTGCTCGGTGGCGTCGATGAAATGGACGATCAGGCCCGAGATGTCGCCGTCCTCGTGGGTGGGGCTGACGAACAGTTGGGCGATGACGTCGCGGCGGCCCTTCAGGCGCACCTCCAGATGGGTGCCGGGCAGCGAGCCCAGCAGCACCTTGGCCAATTGTTCGGACGCCAGCGGCCGCTGGTCCTCGGCGATGTAGTCGGTGAGCTGGCGGCCGGCGATGCCGTCGTGGTCGATGCCCATCATGGCCTGGAAGGCCAGGTTGCAGGTGCCCACGGTGCCGTCCAGCTCGATCAGGGCGATGCCCACGGGGGCATCGTCGAACAGCCAGCGGAAGCGGCGCTCGGCGGCCCGCAGGGCGCGTTCCCACTGGTGCTCGGGCACCATGTCGCGCACCACCACCGAGCGGGTGCGGATCTCGCCGCCGTCGTCGAATACCGAATGGGCCAGCAGGGCCTGGAACACCTCGCCGCCGCGGCCCACCAGGCGCAGTTCGCGCCGCTCGTCCTCGGGGTCGGGCACGCAGCCCAGCACGTCCAGCAGGTTCTGGCCGATCAGCTCGGCGGGCGAGCGGCCCAGCCACTCGGCCAGGCGGTGATTGACCGAACGGATGAAGCCGTCGGAATCGGCCGAATAGCAGCCGACCGGCAGGAAATCCACGAAATCGGCCAGCCACTCGTTCTCGCGCCGCAGGGTCTCCTCGATGGCCCGCCGCGCGCTGACATCCTCGGCGAACCAGGCCAGGGCGCCCTTGCCGGCGGGGCGAACCTCCACCGCCAGCCATTCGCGGCCGCCGCCTTCGGCGGGCAGGGCGACCTCGGTGCGGCGCACCGCGCCCACGATGGCCGCCGCCACCAGCCGCTCCAGCTCGGCCACGGCGCGGTCGTCGCCGGTGGCCCGCTCCAGCAACGGCGCCAACGGCTGTTCCGGCGGCCCCAGCAGGCGGCGGGCGGAATGGTTGCGATAAATCTCCCGGCCTCCCTCGCCGACGATGACGCAGGCGCGGGTTTCGGATTCCAGGGCGCCGGCCAGTTGGTGGGCATGCTGGGCGGTGTGGCGCGCCTGTCCCCAGCGCCGCGCCAGCACGCCGGTGGCGGCCAGGGCGGCGGCCGCGCTGGCCGAGACGGGCAGCAACAAGGAACCACCGTCGGCGATCGCCAGGCCCGCCAACGCCGATACCGCCATGCCCAGACTCCAGGGCAGCGGGGATGTCCACCACTCAGGTCGCACTTTTTCCCTTCAGGCGCATGACGTAGCCGATGACCTCGGCCACCGTCTTGTAGTGCTCCGGCGGAATCTCTTCGTCAAGTTCCACCGCGGCGTAAAGGGCGCGCGCCAGCGGCGGGTTCTCGACGATGGGTACATCGTTCTCGGTGGCCAGGTCGCGGATGCGCTTGGCGATGAGGTCGGCGCCCTTGGCCACCAGGGTGGGGGCGTTCATGGTCTCGGCATCGTATTTCAGCGCCACGGCGAAGTGGGTGGGGTTGGTCACCACCACGTCCGCCTTGGGCACCGCCGACATCATGCGCTTGCGGGCGCGAGACAGGCGGATCGAGCGGATACGCGCCTTGACCTGGGGATCGCCTTCGGATTGCTTGTGCTCGTCCTTCACCTCCTGCTTGGTCATCTTCATCTTTTCCATCCAGCGCCAGCGCTGGAACAGGTAGTCGGCGACGGCGATCACCACCACCGCCAGCACCGTGATGAACACCAGCCAGTAGATCTGGTCGCGCAGGTAGGCCAGCAGGTCTTCGAGGCTGAGCGCCGGCAGGTTCTGGAACTCGCCCAGGTGGCGCCAGGTCACCCAGAACAGCAGGCCGCCGATCAGGATTATCTTCAGCAGCGCCTTCGTCAGCTCCATGAGCTGGGTGGGCGAGAACATGCGCTTGATGCCGGCCAGCGGATTGATCTTGTCGAAGCTGGGCGCCAGCCGCTTGGGCACCCACAGGAAGCCCTGGGTCTGCAGCAGCGAGATGCCCAGCGCCAGGATCACCACCAGGGCGAAGGGCCAGGCCAGGGCGGCGGCCACGCCCAGGCACAGCTCCACGATCAGGCCCCGCAGGGCGTTGACGTCCATGGCGAAGGCGTGGGGCCGCTCGATCAGGGGGCCATCACCGCCTGCAGCTTGCGCGCCACCATGGGCGCCAGCATGCCCACCAGGATCAGCGCGGTGATCAGCGAGGCCAGGATCTTGGCCTCGGCCGATTGGGCGATGTTGCCCTCCTCGCGCGCGGTGCTCAGCTTTTTGCCTGTCGGCGCCTCTGTTTTGTCCTCGGATTCCTCGGCCATGGTCCCCTCAGCGCAGGAAGGGGATCAGGCTGGCCTCGAACCAGCGCAGGAAGATGATGATCATCAGCGGCAGGGCCACCATCAGCATGGCCAGCCCGGCGATCACCTGCAGCGGCAGGGCGACGAAGAACACCTGGATCTGCGGCGCCAGGCGCGACAGCAGGCCCAGACCGGCGTTGAAGATCAGCCCGAAGGCGAGCAGCGGCGCCGCCAACTGCACGCCCAGGCCGAAGCTGGACGACATCAGGTGGCCGAGGGTCTCCGAGAAATCGTCCAGCGGCAGGGGCTGGCCGGGCACGAAGGTGGCGTAGGAATCGGCCAGGGCGCGCAGCATCAGGTGGTGCATGTCGGTGGCGAACAGCGCCATCAGGGCGATGTTGGCCAGCAGCGCCGTCATGGTCGAGCTCTGCTGCTCGGCTACCGCGTCGAACGAGAAGGCATTGGTCAGGCCGACCTGGAAGCCGATGAAGGTGCCGGCCACGTTCACCGCCGCCATCAGGATCTGGGTCAGCACGCCCAGATAGATGCCCACCAGCGCCTCGCCCACGATCAGCACCACCAGGCTGCCCACCTGGCGTGGCAGGGGCGGATACAGGGTACCCACCACCGGCAGCAGCACCAGCGTCAACGCCAATGCCAGCAGCAGCCGGATGCGCGCCGACACCAGCTGGCCGGCGAAGCCGGGCATCAGCATCAGCGCCGCGCCCAGGCGGGTGAAGATCATGAAGAAGCGGTAGATGTCGAGGGTGAGGATCTCGTTGAGCACGGGGCCGCGCCGGTCATCCGCCGCCGGCGACGGCGCGGTCGAGTACAGCCTTCCAGAAATCGTTCAGCGTGTTGAGCATGAACGGCAGGAACAGGATCAGCGAGCCGAAGACCAGCAGCACCTTGGGCACGAAGGTCAGGGTCATTTCCTGGATCTGGGTGACCGTCTGCAGGATGGAGATCACCAGGCCCACGGCCAGCCCGGTCAGCAGCGGCGGGGCGGCCACCAGGACCATGGTGTAGATGCCCTCGCGGGCCACGTCGATGAGTTCGGCTTCGGTCATGCGGGCGCCGTCAGATCGGCATGCGCATGATTTCGTTGTAGGCGTTGATGACCTTGTCGCGCACGGTCACCACGGTTTCCAGCGTCATCTCGGCGTTGGTCACCGCCGCCACCACTTCCTTGATGTCGGCCTTGCCGGCGATGGCGGCGGCCGATTGGGTCTCGGCCTCCTTCATGGTGCCGACCGCCACCTTGGCCGCATCCTTCAGCACGCTGGCGAAATCGGCGCCGGGCACCGGGGCCGGGGTGTCGCGCGCCTCCATCCCATCGCCGCCGCCGACGGCCTTGGCGAGCGAGGAATAGGCATTGATGGCGTTGGAAATGCTGGTCATGACGGCTTTTCCCTATGGGACGGCTATTTCAGCATATCGACGGTGCGCGACAAAAGCTGCTTCGACGAGCTGATGACGGCAAGGTTGGCTTCGTACGAGCGCTGGGCCTCGCGCATGTCCATCATCTCGATGAGCGGATTGACGTTGGGCGCCAGCACATAGCCGTCCTTGTCGGCGGCGGGATGGTGGGGGTCGTAGCGGCGCTGGTATTCCGAGGTGTCGGGGCGCACCTTGTCCACCTTGACCTTCTGGGCGCCGATGGTCTTGTCCAGTTCGTTCTTGAACGACACCACCTTGCGGCGGTAGGGCGTGCCATCGGGGGTCTGGGCGGTGGAATCCACGTTGGCCAGGTTTTCCGAAATGACGCGCAGGCGCTCGGTCTGGGCCTTCATGCCCGACAACGCGATGCCCTGGACCTTCTTCAGCTCATCCATGGCTCAAGCCCTCAAATGCCCTTGCCGAGCGCGGTGCGCAGCATCTTGTATTGCTTCTGGAACAGCGAGGCGGCGGTGTCGTAGGCGGACTTGGCCTCGCCGACCTTGGCCATCTGTTCGTCCAGGATCACGGCGTTGCCGTCGGACGAGGATTCGAAATCGCGACGGTCCCTGATCACCGTCTGCGGGTCGGTGACGATGGGCTGCACGTGCATGGGGTTGGTGACGGCGACCTGAACTGGCGGGTTGGTGCTGTTCAGCACCGCCTTGAAGTCGAAGGCCTTGATGTCGCTGGGAATGTATTTCGGGGTGTTGGCGTTGGCCACGTTCTCGGCCAGCACTTCCTGGCGTTTGGCGACCCAGTCCATGCGGCTCTTGGCCAGAGCGATGACACTCAGCTTGTCGAACATGGCGGCCCAGCCCCTCGAATATTCCGCATGGGACGGCCCTTATACGGGCAACGTTCCCCATTCCAGGCAGTATGGAAGCGGGCGCTTAAGAAACGGTGAATCCATGGAAAGGGGGAGGAGTGGGGCGGGCTTAACCGTTCTTTAAAGCGCGCCAGCCGAAGGTAATCCTAGGCCCGATGGGCACAACCTTTCAAGCGGACAAGGACGGACATGGGCGCAGGCCGGGACCTGTGGGACGAGCGGGCCGGGACCGCGGCCGAGCACGCCGCTCGGCCCGGCGCCGCGCCGCCGCGCCCGGTGGCGGTGGCCCTGCAATACGATCCCGACGAAGCCGACGCGCCGCGCGTGGTGGCGTCGGGCAAGGGCGCCCTGGCCGAGCAGATCCTCAACCTCGCCTTCGCCAACGGCGTCAAGGTGCGCACCGACCCCGACCTCGCCCAGGTGCTGGCGGCGGTCGAGGTGGACACGGTGATTCCCATTGAGGCCTTCGCCGCCGTGGCCGAGATCCTCGCCTATGTCTATCGCGCCAACAACCAGGCGGTGCCGGTGAAAAGCGGGGAGGCCCAGCCGTGAACGCGGCGCCCGCCAACAGCGCCTCGGCCGTGCGCGAGGAACTGGACAAGGCCGCCTCGCTGGTGCTGACGGCGCAGCGCCTGCTCACCACCGGAACCATGGTCGACCTGTCCGCCCTGGAGGGCAAGGTGCGCCGCATCTGCGAGCGCCTGGCGGCCATGGAGCGTGAGGACGGCCGGCCGCTGGTGCCGGTGATGGAAAGCCTGATCGGCGACCTCGACCGCTTGGCCGAGGCCATCCAGCAGCGCGTCGAACCGCCGCCGCCCAATCCCCGCCGCAATCCCTATCGGCAGGCCTGACCCGGCATGGAAGCCACCGTTTACCTGCGTTTCGTCGCCTCGCTGGTACTGGTTCTCGGTCTGATGGCCGGCGTGTTGTGGGCCTTGCGCCGTTTCGGCTTTGGCGGCATGGTCGCGCGGCCCGGCCTGCGCCGCCGCCTGGCGGTGGTGGAGACCATGGCGGTGGATTCCCGCCGGCGCCTGGTATTGGTGCGCCGCGACGGGATGGAACATCTGATTTTGATCGGCGGACCGCACGATCTGGTGGTGGAGCGGGGCATCGCGGCCTCGCCCGAACCGGCGCCCGCGGCCGATACGGGGAGGGACGGGGCATGATCCGAAGCTGGCGTGGACGCGGAGCCGGCGTGCTGGCGCTGGCCGTGCTGGCCGGCGTGGCGCTGGCCCATCCGGCGGCGGCGCAGCAGTTCACCCTGGACCTGGGCGTGGGCGGCGGCGGCAACAATCCCAACAGCACCACCCTGCGCGTGGTGCAACTGATCGCGCTGACCACCATCCTGTCGGTGGCGCCATCCATCCTGGTGATGGTGACCTCGTTCACCCGCATCGTCATCGTGCTGGGCTTCCTGCGCCAGGCGCTGGGCACCATGCAAAGCCCGCCCAATATGGTGATGGTCAGCTTGGCGGTCTTCCTGACCGCCTTCATCATGGCGCCCACCTTCGAGCAGTCCTGGACCCAGGGCATCCAGCCCTACATGGAGGGGCAGTTGGAGGAGATGGAGGCGTTCGACAAGGCGGTGAAGCCGCTGCACGCCTTCATGGGCCGCCACGCCCGGCCGCAGGACCTCAAGCTGTTCATGGACCTGTCCCACAGCCCCGAGGCCGCCACGGTCGACGCCGTGCCGCTGAAGGCCCTGATCCCGGCCTTCATGATCAGCGAGCTGCGCCGCGCCTTCGAGATCGGCTTCCTGATCTTCCTGCCCTTCATCATCATCGACATGGTCATCGCCTCGATCCTGATGAGCATGGGCATGATGATGATCCCGCCGGCGCAGATCGCACTGCCGTTCAAGCTGATCTTCTTCGTGCTGGTGGACGGCTGGTTCATGGTCGTCGGCTCGCTGGTGCAGAGCTTCGGCCCCGGCTGAGCGGCCTCTTGCCAACCTATCCTTGCGTCGGACCGGCGTGATCAAGGGGCTGCCATACCCTTCGCGCACGGCCGGAGCCGGCCGTCGGTGCTATAATACAACTCAAGGCTGGATACCAGCCCCACGGCAACCTAGCGCAAGGAGGGAGCCATGGCCGACAAACTCACGCGTCCTGCTGGCGAAGCCGCCTCCACCCCGGCGCCTGCGGCCCATCATCCGCTGATGACCCTGCGCGACGAGGTCGACCGGTTGTTCGACAACTTCTTCCCCGCCGCCTTCGGTCGCTCGCTGTTCGACCTCGATCCGTGGCGGGAGCGCCCGTTCCGTTCGCTGGGGGGTATCGCTCCCCAGATGGACGTGAAGGAATGCGCCAACCATTACGAGATCAGCGTCGAGCTGCCGGGAATGGACGACAAGGACGTCACCGTCAAGGTTATGGGTGGCATGCTGACCATTTCCGGTGAGAAGAAGGCGGAGCGCACCGAGGAAAACGGTGAAATGCACCTGACCGAGCGGTCCTACGGCGCGTTCACCCGCTCGGTGCGGCTGCCCGAGAACGCCGACCCCGACACCGCCAAGGCCGATTACGGGAAGGGGGTGCTGACGGTGGCCATTGGTAAACGTCCGGACGGTGCCGGCGAAAAGAAAATCGAGGTGACCGCGCACTGAGGGCGCCACCCGCCTGCGCGCGACCATCCCGATCACTCGGTCCGGCGGCGTCTCGCCCCCCCCCCTTTTGAAGCACCGCCGGTTCGAGGCCCCTTCCCCTCCCGTCCGGGAGGGGAAGGGGTTTTGTTTTGCCAGGCGCGTTGAAATCGCGGCGCCATCACGCCATCCTGTTGGTAAGGCCTCGTCATCCAAAAGGGGCCGCACCACAGGAACAGGGGAGTGACCATGTCCGTCGAGACGATTCTCAAAGCCAAGGGGACGACCGTCTTCACCATCCGCCCGGAACATTCGGTGGCGGACGCCGCGGCGCTGATGTCCAACAAGCGGGTCGGCGTCGCCATCGTCTGCGATGCCAAGGGGCGGCTGCACGGCGTGGTGTCGGAGCGCGACATCGTCGCCGGCATCACCCAGTACGGCAAGGGCCTGCTGGACATGCCGGTGCGCAACATCATGTCCAGCCCGGTGGTGACCTGCTCGCCCGCCGATTCGGTCAAGGCGATCATGGAGATCATGACCAAGCGGCGCATCCGCCATCTGCCGGTGGTGGACGGCGAGGACATCCTGGGCATCGTCTCCATCGGCGACGCCGTCAACTACCGCCTCAACGAGGCGGAGATGGAAAAAGGCGGTGCTGCGCGACTTCGCCGTCACGCGTTGATCCTTCGAGCGCGATGGCACCAGGTTGGCGCGGTACCGCGCCAACCTGGTGCCTGAATCCGGCTCTAGCGCTTGACGCCGCAGGCCTTGTCGATGGCCGCCAGGGCCTCGGCGAAGCCCTTCAGGGAAATGGTGTCGGTGAAGGCGGAGCCCTTGGCGGGGGTCGCCTTCACCACCACCTCCCGGCCCTTGGCCATGGCGGCGATGATGGCCTTGTCGGCGTTGCTGTCCTTGGCCCAGGCCGAGCCGCCCTTGGTGAAGAAGCTGTGCTTCATGCCGCCGATCTGGATCTCGGCGTCGGAATCCTTCTTGAAACCGTAGGAACCGATCAGGCTGACCTCGCCCGGGCTCTTGGGCCGGTGGGTGACGGCGATGGCGGTGCCGACGCGATCCTTTTCGCGCGGCTTGTCGGCGCGGGCGGCGGCATAGCAGACCTTGGCGCCACCCTCGGTATAGGCATAGGCCTCCCAGTTGCCCGTGCTGACCAGCGGCTTGCTGGGCTCGGCCAAGGCGGGTGCGGAACCGACGGCCGCCAGGACGGCGGCGAGCAGGAGGGGGGGTGCGACTGTGCATGCTGGGTGTCCGAAAGTTATCCGGCGGTCGGAAGGCTTCGGGTGGGGTTAAACGCCTTCCCCGGCCGCGCTGTCAATAAGAGTTCCAAAGGTCGGGAAGACTTTCAAAGATCAGGTCGGCCGCGCGGGGAGAAGCCGCTTCTGCCCTTCATTTCGCGCTCGTATTCCAGCGACCAGCGGACGTTGGGATAGGCCAGCTCGCTCCACGGGATCCCCTCCCAGTCGAACAGTGCGACCTCCAGGCTTTCCGGGCCGGCGGCGAAATCCGCCGAGGCCATGCGCGCCCGGTAGATCATGTGCACCTGGCTGATTTCGGGAATGGAATAGATGGCCAGCAGGGCGTCGATCTCGGCGCGGACGCCGGCCTCTTCCCACACCTCGCGCAGGGCACCCTGCTCGGTGGTCTCGTGCAGCTCCATGTAACCCACCGGCATGGTCCAGTAGCCCAGGCGGGGCTCGATGCCGCGCCGGCACAGCAGGTACTTGTCGCCCCACGTGCAGACGGCGCCGACGATGACCTTGGGGTTCTCGTAGAGCACGAAGCCGCAATCGCCGCAGACCAGCCGCTCGCGGTCGTCGCCATCGGGGATCCTGCGAATGGTGGGTCCTTGCGGGCTCATGGCGAGAGTTTGACCAAGCCGCGCCGTACCGGCAAGGATTTAGACAAGAATATCCAGATACGTGCCGCGGGCGGCGTTGCGGTCCAGCTGGTCCACCGGATAATCGGCCGGCAGCATGCGGCTGCCGCGCGGGGCGCCCAGGCCGCTACGCGCGGCCGAACCACCGCCGGAGAAGGGGGCGACGGAGCCGGAATCGGCGGAGCCGACCGAGGTGGCGCCGGACGCCGGGCGCAAGGCCGGCGTTCCGCTGGTCACCCCGCTGGCGACGCGCGACACACTCATGCGGTTGGAATCGTCGGCCATAGAAACCCCAAAGTCCGAACGTGCGAAACGCAGCTTACCACGAACGGCACCTGTTCGCCAAGGAGGGGTGGTCCATCCGACAGTCTTGCTCCTGACTCCGGTCTGAGGCTAAATGGCGTGCATGACTACCACCATCGCCCCTCCGCGTCCGGGTGTCTCGCCCCAGGCCAACGACCTGGCGGCGCATTTCATGGAATGCGGGGCGCTCAACACCAACCTGACGTTGGCGCCGGGCGAGCGCATGGTGATCACCGACGACCTGCTGGGCGGCCGGGTGATGGACGTGGCCGCCCTGTCCATGGCGGCCATCGTCGCCCGCGACGGCCAAGTGGCCAAGGCGGCGGTGCTGCCGCTGGGCATGGCCGCCAGCAAGGTCAAGCCCAAGGATCGGGCCAAGTACGAACGTCTGTTCGCCCTGATCGAGGAAACCGCCTTTGACGAGGGCGTGCGCGAAAACGCCGAGGCGCTGCTGGCCGCCCGCTTCCGCGAGAGCCAGATCAAGGAGATCGCCGCCGAGTTGGGCGGCACCATCGGCCCGGCACGGCAGCGCTATCGCGCCTTCCTGGACGTGGTCAAGCTGCTGACCCAGAAGAAGATCAGCGAGGCGCTGTTCCTGGACGAGTTCCTGGATTTCACCCGCACCGTGGCCGGCAAGCTGGATTTCGGCATCTACGCGCTGTGCGTGGACCGGCTGTTCGTGTCCACCCGCATTCCCATCCTGGTCAAGGTGTCGCTGTTGCGCGAGGTATGCAAATACCCGCCGCTGGTGCGCAAGGAGCTGATCACCAACCTGTTGTCCTCGCCCACGGCCGAGCCGGAACTGATCCGCTACGCCCGCCAGGAGGCTGCCGGGGCGATGAACCGCGAGCAGCTGACCGAGATCATGCTGTTCACCACCCTCAAGCTGGCCTGGGCGGCTCAGCGCAAGGTGCCGGCGCGGGCCCGCGCCTGACCTCCCGGTCGCTCACCGCAGGATGTGCCTCCTTCCGCTGCGGCGTTGCCAGCCGCCTTGCGGCGCGTCAGGATGAAGCCTCCGGGTGCCTGCGCCCGTGAGATGACAGCATAGGAGCCCCCATGCGCGCCATCGTCTGCCCCGCCTTCGGCGCCCCGCTGGAAGTGCGCGACATTTCCGCCCCGGTGCTGATGCCCGGCCAGGTCCGCATCGACGTGGCCGCCGCCGGGGTCAATTTCGCCGATACCCTGCTGATCAGCGGCAAGTATCAGGAAAAGGTGGCGCCGCCGCTGGTGCCCGGCATGGAATTGGCCGGCACCGTGGCCGAATTGGGCGAGGGGGTGGAGGGATTGAAGGTCGGCGACCGTGTCATGGCGGTGGTCACCGGCGGTGCCTTCGCCGAACAGGCGGTGGCCAACCACACTGACGTGGTTCGTCTGCCCGACCGGCTGGACTTCGTCGATGCCGCCGGCTTTCCGGTGGCCTACGGCACTTCCCATCTCGGCCTGATCGCCAAGGCGGGGCTGAAGGCGGGTGAAACCCTGGTGGTGCACGGGGCGGCCGGCGGCGTCGGGCTGACCGCGGTGGAGATCGGCGCCGCGCTGGGCGCCACCGTCATCGCCACCGCCGGCGGCGCCGACAAGGTGGCAGTGGCGCGCGGCCACGGCGCCCACCACGGCATCGACTACAAGGCCGAGGATATTCGCGACAAGGTCAAGGCGCTGACCGAGGGCCGCGGCGCCGACGTCGTCTACGATCCGGTGGGCGGCGCCGTGTTCGATGCCTCGTTACGTGCGGTCGCGCCCGATGGCCGCATCCTGGTGATCGGTTTCGCCTCGGGTACGGTTCCGCAGATTCCCGCCAATATCCTGCTGGTCAAGAACGTCACCGTCATCGGCTATTGGTGGGGCGCCTATCGCAAGCTCAATCCGGCGCTGGTGCAGTCCTCGCTGGCGGAATGCGTGGGCTGGTGGGCCGAAGGCAAACTGAAGCCGCATGTGTCGCAGACCCTGCCGCTGGAACAGGCCTCGGCCGCCCTGGACCTGCTGAAGAGCCGCGCCGCCACCGGCAAGGTGGTACTGACGGTGTAAGGAGACTGTCATCCTGAACGAAGTGAAGGATCTCATCCTGGCAAGGTGTTGCCAGTTTTGATGCGGCGTGCCAGACGGGGATCCTTCAATCGCGGCACTCCTTCAGGATGACACGGGAATTTTAAGGGCATGTCAGCAGGAGCTGTGGGTAATCCACCCGTTTGGTTTACGTCAGGGCCGGGCCTGACCCGGCCATCCACGCGCGTCCATCGGCAACGTGCCGGACGGCACCGCGTGGATGCGCGGATCAAGTCCGCGCATGACGGCTGTTGTTGGTGGTCAAAAGCCCTCATGCTGCCAGGCATGGCCGAGTCCGAGTGACTCCCAACAGCCTGCGCATACATACCCAATTTTAAACCGGCCAAGCGGGGGGGGGGGGACTACCTGAAGACGGCCTCCATCCGGCGAGCGCATGCTTCACCGAGGGTATTGGCCTGTCCCGCGAGCGGATGGGGTGCGGTGCAGGTGCCGCATGGCGAGGTCCAGGCCCTCCAGGGTCAGCGGGAACATGCGGCCGCCCATGGCCTGGTGCAGCATCTGGGTGGATTGGGTCCAGTCCCACAGGCGTTGTGGCGCGGGATTGAGCCACACCGCGCTGGGCCACGCCGTCAGCAGGCGGTCCAGCCACAGTTGCCCGGGCTCCTCGTTCCATTCCTCCACCGCCGCGCCGGGAGTGGTGATCTCCCACGGACTCATGGCGGCGTCGCCGACGATGACCAGCTTCCAGTCGGGCGGGAAGGTGTGCAGCACGTCCCAGGTGGAGACGTGGCCGCCGTGGCGACGCCGGTTGTCCTTCCACAGCGTGCCGTAGGGGCAGTTGTGGAAGTAGAAATGCTCCAGATGCTTGAACTCCGAGCGGGCGGCCGAGAACAATTCCTCGCAGGTGGCGATGTGCTCGTCCATGGAACCACCCACGTCCAGCAGCAGCAGGATTTTGATGCTGTTATGGCGTTCGGGGCGCATCCGGATGTCGAGCCAGCCGCCGGCCCGCGCGGTGGAGGCGATGGTGCCGTCCAGGTCCAGTTCGGTGGCGGCGCCCTCGCGGGCGAAGCGGCGCAGCCGGCGGAGCGCCAGGCGGAAGTTGCGGGTGCCCAGGCTCGATGCCGTCGTCGAGGTTGCGGAACTCGCGGCGGTCCCACACCTTGACCGCCCGGTTGTTGCGGTTGCGCTCCTGGCCCAGGCGCACGCCGGCGGGATTGGCGCCGTAGGCGCCGTAGGGCGAGGTGCCGGCGGTGCCGATCCACTTGTTGCCGCCCTCATGCCGGTCCTTCTGCTCCTCCAGTCGCCGGCGCAGCGTGCGCATCAGTTCATCGAAGCCGCCCATGGCGTCGATCTGCGCCAGTTCCTCCGGGGTCAGCAGCTTCTCGGCCATGGCGCGCAGCCAGTCCGCCGGCAGGGCCAGCAGCAGATCCTCGCCGGTGCGGCCCTCGCCGGCCTCGCCCAGGCCGTTGAAGGTGGCGGCGAAGACGCGGTCGAACTTGTCCAGATGGCGCTCGTCCTTCACCAGGGTGGCGCGGGCGAGATAGTAGAAAGCCTCCACCGAGAACTCCGCCACCCCCTTGGCCAACGCCTCCAGCAGCGTCAGGTATTCGCGCAAGGAAACCGGCACCTTGGCGTCGCGCAACGCGAAGAAGAGGGTCAGAAACATGGCAAGCCCCACCCCGGCCCTCCCCCGCAAGGGGGGAGGGAGTGCGGTGGGCCTTCGTCATCGTCCGCCCCGGCTGGCGAAGGCCAGGCGTTCGAACAGGTGGACGTCCTGCTCGTTCTTCAGCAGCGCCCCGTGCAGCTTGGGGATCAGCGAGCGGGCGTCCTTGTCGCGCAGCTCCTCGGGCGCCAGGTCCTCGGCCAGCAGCAGCTTGAGCCAGTCCAGCAGTTCCGAGGTGGAGGGTTTCTTCTTCAGCCCCGGTACCTCGCGCACCTCGAAGAACACACTCAGCGCCTCGTGCAGCAGCTTGGGCTTGATGCCGGGGAAGTGCACCTGGGCGATGCGGGCCATGGTGTCGCGGTCGGGGAAGCGGATGTAGTGGAAGAAGCAGCGGCGCAGGAAGGCGTCGGGCAGCTCCTTCTCGTTGTTGGAGGTTATGATCACCAGCGGGCGCTGGCGCGCCCTGACCACCTGCCGGGTTTCGTAGACGTGGAACTCCATGCGGTCCAGTTCCAGCAGCAGGTCGTTGGGGAACTCGATGTCGGCCTTGTCGATCTCGTCGATCAGCAGCACCGGCGCCGTCTCGGCCTCGAAGGCCTGCCACAGCTTGCCCTTGACGATGTAGTTGGCGATGTCGTGGACGCGGCCGTCGCCCAGTTGGGAATCCCTCAGGCGCGCCACCGCGTCGTATTCGTACAGGCCCTGCTGCGCCTTGGTGGTGGACTTGATGTGCCAGGCGATCAGCGCACGGTCCAGCGCCCGCGCCACTTCCTGCGCCAGCACGGTCTTGCCGGTGCCCGGCTCGCCCTTGACCAGCAGCGGCCGCTCCAGGGTCAGGGCGGCGTTGACCGCGACCATCAGATCGTCGGTGGCGATGTAGCTGTCGGTGCCGGCGAAGCGCATGGGGGGTATCCTCCTCGTCCCAAGGTAGAGGAGGGGCGCGCGGCGCCAAGCCCGGAAAATGACATGAAAAAAACGCCCGCTCCCCGATGGGGCGGGCGTTCAAGGGAGTGCGTACGCTTTCAAAAAAGCTGGGGACCGGGTGGGAGGAGGTACCCGGTCCCCAACCGCACTCAACCCGGTCGTCAGATCAAGCGGCGGACTTGACCAGCGACTGGAACGCGGCGATGCGGGCGTTCAGGGGCTCGAGCGCGGCGGTGATCACGGACTGGGACAGCTCGGCGAACTTGCGGCCCTCGGCGATGGCCGATTCGATGGACTCGCGCGCCAGCTTGCCCTGCAGGTCGGCGAACTCGGCCGGGGTCTTGACCGCGAACAGCGCCTTGACGGCGGCATCGGTCTTTTCCACCGACTGGGTCAGATAGACCTGAGAAGCCTTGGCGATCTCCTCGAAGCCCTTCACGGCCAGGGAGGAGCTCTTCACCACGGCCTCGGCGTTGTCCTTGCCGAGGGAAACGAACTTTTCAAAACCGTCGATCTTCAGAGTCATGGTCTTCGTCCTTGTGTCTTGCCGCCGACCACCGCCTCGGGGTCTTTGTGCACTGCAACATGGGCTCAGCATACCCCGTTCGTCGGCCAACGCAAGAACTTTTTGCACTGCACAATAACGTCACAATCAGGCGGTTCTCACTGCGCCGCCGCCCGGCACGGGGCCTCCCGGCCGGCCACCGCGCTGACCAGCGCCTGGCCACGTTCCGGCCCTTCGGTGAACACCAGGTGCAGGGTGCCGTCCACCTGGGCCCGCACCTCGACGGCAATGGACCGGCCGGCGACGGTCAGCTTGCCCTGGCGTCCGGGGGTGACGGCGGCGGCCATGTCGAGGACGGCGGCGCCGCCGGCCGAGATATCCTCCAGCCGCGCCTCGTGGGTGTCGCCGCCGAAGGTGACGGTGCATGGCGCGTGGACGGTGAGGCGCGGGCAGATGCGGCGGTCGGCCTCCTTGGTGGAGGTGCGCACCACCCGCACCAGCACCTGGCGCAGGTCTTGGATGGAATGGGCCACGTCGGCCGAGGCCCGGCGCACGTCGTCGGCCTGGGCGCCGGTGTCGCCCGCGTCGCGCGACACCGAGGCGATCAGCGTCGATACCTCCTGGGCCGCCGAGCCTGGTCTCGATGACGTTGCGGGTGATCTCGGTGGTGGCGGCGCTCTGTTCCTCCATGGCGGCGGCGATGGACGACGACACCTCGTCGATGCGGCGGATGGCGCCGCCGATGCCGGCCACGGCGTCCACCACCTCGTGGGTCAGCGCCTGGATCTTGGCGATCTGGCTGGTGATCTCGCCGGTGGAGCGCGCGGTCTGGGTGGCCAGGGTCTTGACCTCGTTGGCGACCACGGCGAACCCCTTGCCGGCCTCGCCGGCCCGCGCCGCCTCGATGGTGGCGTTGAGCGCCAGCAGGTTGGTCTGGCCGGCGATGGCGGTGATCAGGGTGGCGATCTCGCCGATCTTGGCCACTTCGTCGGCCAGCGAGCCGATGGTGGCCTGGGCGTGCTCGCTGTCGGTGACCGAGCTGCGGGTGACCTCGCCGGCATAGGCCACCTGGGCGGCGATCTCCTGGATGGAGGCGGCCATCTGCTCGGCGGCACCGGCTACGGCCTGGGCGTTGGCCAGGGCCTGCTCGGCGGCGGCGGCGACGCCCTGGCTGTGCTCGCTGACGCGTTCGGCCGAGGCCGCCATGGCTTCGGCGTCACCCGCCATCTGGCCGGTGCGCCCGGCCACGTTCTCCACCGCGGCGCCGGCCTCGCGTTCCACCGTCTCGGCCATTTCCTCCAGCGCGCGGGTGCGCTCGTCGGCCGCCTTGCGCTCGTGCTCGGCGCGCTCCTGGGCGCCATAGGCCAGCTTGGCCTTCATGGCGCGCAGCAGCACGGTCAGGCGGCGGAACTCGGCCGCCGCCGGCGTCTCGATGTCGTGGGAGAAGTCGCTGCGGGCGATGGAGTCGAAATGGGCTTCGAAGCGGGTCAGCGGGCGGCGGACGGCCGCCAGCAGGAAATGGCCGCCCAGCGCGGTGACCACGGTCGCCGCCGCCAGGATGGCGAGCATCAGGATCAGATGGAAACGGAAATCGCCCTTGGCCTCGGCCAGATCCTCGCCGGCCACCTTGATCTGCATCTGCAGCAGGTCGCGGTTGGTGGCGTGGGCGACCTCGAACAGCGGGGTGATCTTCTTGGCATACAGGGATTCGATGCGCAGGGGGTCGGCATTGCGCGCCGCCTCCATGGCCGGCACCAGGCCCTCACGGACGAAGGCGGCACGCTGCTCGGCGAAGCGGGCGGCCAGTTCGCTCTCCTCGGCCGTCATCGGCCGCGCCGTCACCTGCTGCCACAGGTCGTTGATGCGGGCGATGTTGTCCTCGATGCGCTTGATGCGGCCCTGGATCAGCTTCTCCTCGCCGCCGTCGCGCAGGTCGATGACCAGTTGGGTGGTCTGTTGCAGGTTGTCGCGCATACGGTCGACGATGTCGCCCAGCTGGCCGGTGGGCACGGCGCGGTTCTCGATGGCCTCGCGCAGGGAATTGTTGGAATCGCTCATGCCGGCCAGGCCCAGCCCGCCCACCAGCATCATCAGCAGGATCAGGCCGCCGAACATCACGGTCAGCCGGCCGGTGATGGCGGCGACGAAGACGCCCAGGCGGTGGGACAGGCCGCCGGGAACGGCGTCGCCTTCCTCGACCCGCAGCGAGGTGTCGCCTTCGCGGATGCGGCGGTAGGCGGCTTCGGCCGCCGCTACCTGCTCGCGGCTGGGCTTGGAGCGGATGGAGATGTAGCCGGTCAGCCGGCCGTCCTCGATGACCGGGGTGACGTTGGCGCGCACCCAGTAGAAATCGCCATTCTTGGCGCGGTTCTTGACCAGGCCCTCCCACGGGCGGCCGGCCTTGACCGTGGCCCACAGGTCGGCGAAGGCGGCGGCGGGCATGTGCGGGTGGCGGATCAGGTTGTGGGGCTGGCCGATCAGTTCGTCCTCGCCATAGCCGCTGATGGCGACGAAGGCGCGATTGACGAAAGTGATCCGGCCACCCGGATCGGTGCGGCTGACCAGCAGCTCTCCATCCGGAAGCTGAATTTCACGGTCGGTGATCGGCTCGTTGACCCGCATGGCTTCCCCCGCGACTTGTCCATGGCCGTACCGCATATGCGAAGCTGAACGGCGGGGCAAGCATGCCATGCGTCATTTCTGTGCGTAACGCCTAAATTTTGTTCATTCGTCGCTTGCCGCAACGGTGGAGAGAAAGTTGGCAATGACCGGGGCGACGGTTCCGGTGCGGTGGATCAGCAGCAGGTCGATGAACGCCTGGTCGTCGTCGATGGCGGCGAAGGCGACGCCGCCCACCCCCATGCGGCGCATGGTCTGCGGCACCACCGCCAGCCCCAGCCCGGCCCCCACCAGGCTGATCATGGTGGACATCTGGTGGGCTTCCACGGCGATGCGCGGGGTGTGGCCGGCGCGGCCGCACAGCAGGGCGATCTTGTCGTACAGGCCGGTGCCGATGTGGCGGGGATTCATCACCAGGCCCTCGCCGGCCACCTCGGCCATGGACACCCGCCCGCGCCCGGCCAGCCGGTGGTCGGCGGGCAGCACCAGCATCAGCGGCTCGCGCAGGATGCGCCGGGCCGCCACGCCGGGCGGCAGGTTGCTGTCGGCCGGGCGGGCGAAGCCGATGTCCAGCCGGCCCTCGGCCACCGCCTCCATCTGGCTGCCGGTGGGCATCTCGCGCAGGGACACCAGCACGTCGGGATAGCGGCGGCGGAAATTGCCCAGGATGCGCGGCATGACGTCGTTGAACGGCACCGAGCCGGTGAAGCCGATATCCAGCCGCCCGGCCTCGCCGGCCGCCGCCGCACGGGCCAGGCGGCCCAACTCGCCGGCTCGGGCGAGGATCAGGCGGGCTTCGTCCAGCAGGGCGGCGCCGGCGGCGGTCAGTTCCACCTTGCGGCGGTTGCGGTCGAACAGGCGGGCGCCCAGTTCGGCCTCGAACGCCTTGATCTGCTGGCTCAACGGGGGCTGGGCCATGCGCAGCCGCTCGGCGGCGCGGCCGAAATGGCGCTCCTCGGCGACGGCGACGAAGTAACGCAGGTGGCGCAGTTCCATGATATCTCGCGCATATCAGTACACGCGCGGTAATATAGAGAGGCGCCTGCACCAGCGAAACAGTTCCCCGTCGTCAGCCGATCTCCAGCGAGGCGATCCTGCCGTCGGCCAGGGTGAAGGTGTGGTCGAGCAGGATCGGGCTGCCGGGGAAGTTGCCGGACACCCGGCCCGTCACCACCACCTTGCCGTCCTGATGGGCGCATCCGGTCACTTCGACGGTGTGGGCGTATTTGGCCGCCGTTTCCCGCCGCCATGCCTTGATGGCGGCCAGCCCCTGGATCGTCCGGGCCTCGTCCCGCACGATACCGTCGGGGGCGAAGCAGCGGTCGATCGCTTCCGGGTCGTGCGCGTTCTCTGATATAAAATAGTCGCGAATGGCCTCCGGTATTTTGTCCGTCATTGCTGCCGCCCTGTCTGGAATTGATGAAATCTCCTGCAAAGGATATGGCAACGGATCGTTCGTGATGACAAGAACGCACAAAAAAGTGAGCTACTTACCTGAGAGTAAGGACCGCGGGCACACGCCGCATTCCGCTGCCGAAGCGATCGGCGAGGTGATCAAGGCATTCAACGGCCGCTGGAAACTTGAAATTCTCTTCCATTTGTTCGATGGCCAGCTTCGCCGTTTCTCGGATCTCGAACGGGCGGTCCCGGGCATTTCGCAGAAGATGCTGGCCCAGCAGCTGCGGCAGATGGAAGCCGACGGACTGGTCCGCCGCATCGTGCATGCGCAGGTGCCGCCCAAGGTGGAATATTGCCTCACCGATTGGGGGCAGGCGCTTTGCCCGGCGCTGGACGCGCTGCTTCTCTGGGCATCCCGCCGGGAAGGTTGTTGATATTTAAAAAATATCACCGTAACCGCTGTAATATATTGGATTGGAGGATGCGCGGCCGGCTAGCATCAATGCCCGTCAAGGAGCCATGATGATCACCCTGGACCGCCGCCGCATCGCCGTCTTCCTGGCTGGTGCCAGTGCCTTTCTCGACATGTACTGCACCCAGGCGCTGTTGCCCGATCTGGCGGAGCACTTCAACGCCAGCCCGGCCGAGGTGGGGTTGACCGTGACCATGGCGACCCTGGCGACCGCCCTGGTGGCCCCGGTCATCGGGGCGTTGGCCGACATGGTGGGGCGCAAGCGGGTGATCGTGGCCGGCGCCCTTGCCCTGGTGCTGCCCACTCTGGCCATCGCGCTGGTGGACAGCCTGCCGGCCATCCTGGCTCTGCGTTTCCTGCAGGGCCTGTGCATGCCGGCGATCTTCACCGTCACCATGGCCTATGTGGGCGAGGAATGGCCGCCGGCCCAGGTGCCCGAGGCGGTCAGCGTGTACACCGCCGGCACCGCGCTGGGCGGCGTGTCCGGCCGTCTGGTCACCGCCGTGGCGGCGGATTTCCTGGGCTGGCGCGAGGCCTTCCTGGTGCTGGGGGCGGTCAACCTGGCCGCCGGCCTGGCCATTTGGGTCCTGCTGCCGGCGGCCAAAGGGTTCCGCCCCTCCGATTCCCTGGGCTCCACCTTGCGGGCGGCGGCCGGCCACCTGCGCAATTCCCGGCTGGTCGCCACCTTCGGCATCGGCTTCACCATCCTGTTCTCGCTGGTGGCCACCTTCACCTACGGCACTTTCTACATGGCGGCCCCTCCCTTCAACCTGTCCACCACCGCCCAGGGACTGGTCTTCCTGGTCTATCTGCTGGGCATGGTGGCGGCGCCCATCGGCGGGCGCATGATCGCCCGTATCGGGCCGGTGCGCGGCATGGCGGTGGCGGTGGCGGGAGTCTGCGTCGGCCAGATTCTGACCCTGGTGCCGCTGCTGCCGGTGGTGGTGGCCGGGCTGGCACTGATGGTGTGCGGCATCTTCATCTGCCAGACCGCCTCCATCAGCACGGTCAGCACCACCGCCAAGACATCGCGCTCGGCGGCCATGGGCCTGTACGTGACGCTGTATTACGTGGGCGGCAGCCTGGGGGCGGTGGTGCCGGCCCCGGCCTGGCACGCGGTGGGCTGGCCCGGCTGCGTCGCCATCGTCGTGGTGGTGGCGCTGGCCGGTCTGGGCTTGGCCGTCCGCTTCTGGACGCCGGCAAAGGCATCGTCCTAGGCCGTCGGCGAGAATCGTTGCGTTTGGGCGCGGCAATCCCTATCTCTTGCGGACATGGACACCGGCACCCAAAAGAATCTCATCGGCCTGTCGCGCGACGAACTGGCCGCCGAAATGGCGACCATCGGCGAGAAGCCGTTTCGCGCCAAGCAGCTGTGGCATTGGCTCTACAATCGCGGCGAGACCGATTTCGCCAAGATGACCTCCATCTCCAAGGTCATGCAGGCGCGTCTGGCCGAGCATTACGTGGTCGAGCGCCCGCAGGTGGAGCGCGATCTGGTTTCGGTGGACACCACCCGCAAATGGTTGCTGAAGTTCTCGGACGGCAACGAGGCCGAAACCGTCTACATCCCCGACGAGGACGAGGTGCGCGGTGCCGTCTGCGTCTCGTCGCAGGTGGGCTGCACCCTGACCTGCAAGTTCTGCCACACCGGCACCCAGCTGCTGGTGCGCAACCTGACCCCGGCCGAGATCGTCGGCCAGTTCATGGTGGCCCGCGATTCCTACGGCGAGTGGCCGACTCCCGACGACCAGGCGCGCAAGCTCAGCAACATCGTCATGATGGGCATGGGTGAGCCGCTCTACAATTTCGACAACGTCGCCACCGCGCTGAAGATCATCATGGATGGCGAGGGCATCGCGCTCTCCAAGCGCCGCATCACCCTGTCCACCTCGGGCGTGGTGCCGATGATGAAGCGGTGCGGCGAGGAACTGGGCGTCAACCTGGCCATCAGCCTGCACGCGGTTACCGACGAGGTGCGCGACCGCATCATGCCCATCAACAAGAAATACCCGCTGGCCGAGCTGATGAAGGCCTGCGCCGAGTATCCCGGCGCCTCCAACGCCCGGCGCATCACCTTCGAGTACATCATGCTGAAGGGCGTGAACGATTCGGCTGCCGATGCCCGCCAGTTGCTCAAGCTGCTCAAGGGGCTGCCGGCCAAGTTCAACCTGATCCCCTTCAACCCCTGGCCGGGGTCCGAGTTCGAATGCTCGGACATGAAGCACATCAAGGCGTTCTCGGACATCCTGCAGGACAACGGCTATTCGGCCCCCATCCGCAAGTCGCGCGGCGCCGACATCCTGGCCGCCTGCGGCCAGTTGCGTTCGGAAAGCCAGCGGCAGAAATGCTCGCGCCTGGCCGAACGGCTCAAGGCCGGCATCCCCGACGAGCATCACGCCCAGGTGCCGGCGGAGTAGGTCAGCCCTCGCGCTCGATGCGTTCCAGTTCGGGCCAGAACTCCAGGAAGGCGTGCTGCCTCTCGGCGCTGCCGCGACCGCCCTGGTCCGGGTGGAACGCGCGGGCGAAGGCGCGTTTGGCCTCGCGGAAGCGGAATCGGCCACCGCTGCGGCGGTGTCCCCGGCCGACCGGGCGCGCGCCATATCGAGGGCGTCCTTGAGCATCTCCACCTTGTTCTCGGCCAGCCGCGCGCGCTGTTCGGCCTCGGCCAGCGCGGCGGCCTCCGAGCGCTTGGCCTCCCACTGGACCCGTTCATGGGCATGCCGCGCTTCGAGTTTCGCCAGTTCCGCCGCGAACGCCTTCTGCAACTGAGCGGTGAGCCGCTCCAGTTCGGCCACCCGATGCCGCTGGCGGGCAAGGTCGCGCTCGTATCTGTCGGCGAGCTTGGAGAAGTGGTTGCCGTCGATGAGCGCCGGCCGTCTCCGCCCGCCCAGCCGCCATAGCCAGGTGCGCAGACGGTCGGTCGCGCTCTGCCGCGCCGGTTCGGCCATCGGCGCCACTTCGTCGACGAGCAGCTTGCGCGTCAACTCGAACGCCGTCGGCAGGTCCAGTTCCTTGGGCAGTTTGGTGGGGGGCGCCATAGTCGAGTTTGTCAGCCGGTGTCGGAGCGAAGGTGACATGAACGACGTGTGCGCATCCAGTGGCGCCCTCAACCCTTGCTCCCGTCGCCGCAAGGCCTATACTTCGGCCTTCGCGTTTTCCCATTTCCAAGGGCGTTTTCCCATGAAGGGCGAAGTCAAGAAGGTTGTGCTGGCCTATTCCGGCGGCCTCGATACCTCCATCATCCTGCGCTGGCTGCAGGATCAGTACCAGTGCGAGGTGGTGACCTTCACCGCCGACCTCGGCCAGGGCGAGGAGCTGGAGCCGGCCCGCAAGAAGGCCGAGTTGATGGGCATCAAGCCGGAGAACATCTTCATCGACGACCTGCGTGAAGAGTTCGTCCGCGACTTCGTCTTCCCCATGTTCCGCGCCAACGCGCTGTACGAGGGCGTCTACCTGCTCGGCACCTCCATCGCCCGGCCGCTGATCTCCAAGCGCCAGATCGAGATCGCCAACCAGGTGGGCGCCGACGCCGTGGCCCATGGCGCCACCGGCAAGGGCAACGACCAGGTCCGCTTCGAGATGGGCTATTACGCGCTGAAGCCCGACATCAAGGTGATCGCGCCCTGGCGCATCTGGGACCTGACCAGCCGGACGCGGCTGCTGGACTTCGCCGAGAAGCACCAGATTCCCATCGCCAAGGACAAGCGCGGCGAGGCGCCGTACTCCACCGACGCCAACCTGCTGCACATCTCCTACGAGGGCAAGGCGCTGGAGGACCCCTGGGTGGAGCCCGACGAGGATATGTTCAGCCGCTCGGTCAGCCCGGAAAAGGCCCCCGACAAGCCGACCTATGTGGAAATCCAGTTCGAGAAGGGCGACGCCGTCGCCATCGACGGCGTGCGCCTGACCCCGGCCCAGCTGTTGACCAAGCTGAACGAACTGGGCGGCGCCAACGGCATCGGCCGTCTGGACCTGGTGGAGAACCGCTTCGTCGGCATGAAGTCGCGCGGCGTCTATGAGACCCCCGGCGGGTCGGTCCTCATCGTCGCCCACCGCGCGATCGAGAGCATCACGCTCGACCGTGGCGAGGCGCACCTGAAGGACGACATCATGCCGCGCTACGCCGAGCTGATCTACAACGGCTTCTGGTTCAGCCCCGAGCGCATCGCCCTCCAGCAGATGATCGACCACATCAGCCAGAACGTCACCGGTGTGGTCCGCCTGAAGCTGTACAAGGGCAACGTCACCGTGGTCGGCCGCAAGTCCGAGAAGTCGCTCTACCGCATGGACTACGTCACCTTCGAGGAAGACAGCGTCTACGACCAGCGCGACGCCCAGGGCTTCATCAAGCTGAACGCCCTGCGCATGCGCCTGGCCAAGATGGCACGCGGCTAAGGTTCTTCACCCCCTCCCTCGGCTGCGCCGGGGAGGGCCGGGGTGGGGGCTGTTTCCGAACGCCGGATGCGGGAAACTGCGTCCGGCGTTTTTCGTTCCAGCGAAAAATTCCCCCTTCCGGGTCTGGAAAGCCATCCTTCGAATGCCGTTATGGAAGGATGCGCGGGTGCTGTCCCGCGCACTTCCACCGGAGGCTTCCCATGACCATGCGCATCTTGGTTCTTTCCGCCGCGCTGCTGGTGCCGCTGGCTGCCCAGGCGGGGTCGGTGATGCAGGGCACCACCGCCAAGGGGCCCGTGTTGACCGACGAGAAGGGCATGACGCTCTATACCTTCGACAAGGACGAGGCGGGCAAGATCGCCTGTGTCGACGCCTGCGCCCAGAACTGGCCGCCGCTGCTGGCCGACAAGGGGGCGAAGGCCATGGGCGAGTATTCGCTGGTGAAGCGGCCCGATGGCGCCATGCAATGGGCCTATCGCGGCAAGCCGCTCTATCTGTGGAGCAAGGACATGAAGCCGGGCGACATCAGCGGCGACGGCTTCAAGGACATCTGGCACGCGGCGCGGCCGTAACGCGCTGCCGCTTCCAAACCCCTCCTGACACCATGCTGTCAGGAGGGGTTTGCTATTCCAGGAGCCCACAACCCAAGAACGGAGATGACCATGTATCCTGTCGCTGTCTGGTTCGAACTGCCCACCGCCGACCTAGCCCGCGCCGAGACCTTCTACCGCGCCGTGCTCGGCCACCCGTTCCGCCGTGAAACCTCGCCCGACGGCAGCCTGGAAATGTCCATCTTCGACCCCGCCGACGCCGAGTTCAAAGGCGCGCTGGTCAAGGGCGAGCACTATACGCCCGGCATGAACGGCGCCCTGGTCTACTTCAACGGCGGCGATGACCTGGCGGTGCCGCTGGCGCGTGTCGAGCCGGCGGGCGGCCGGGTGGTGATGCCCAAGACCGCCATCGGTCCGTACGGCCACATCGCCCTGTTCATCGATAGCGAGGGCAACCGCGTCGGGCTACATTCCATGGCGTAACCTGGGGGAGGTAACCCATGCGGCGGGCGGATCGGCTGTTCCAGATCGTGCAGTTCCTGCGCGGTGGGCGCCTGCTGACCGCCCGCGACCTCGCCCAGCGCCTAGAGGTGTCCGAGCGCACCGTCTACCGCGACGTCGCCGAGTTGATCGGCACCGGCGTCCCCATCACCGGCGAGGCCGGCATCGGCTACGTGCTGCGCGGCGGCTACGACGTCCCGCCGCTGATGTTCACCGCCGACGAGCTGGAGGCGGTGCTGGTGGGCGTGCGCATGGTGCGTGCCTGGAGCGGCAACCAGTTGTCCCAGGCGGCGGCCGAGGCCATGGCCAAGATCGAGGCGGTGGTGCCGGAGCGCTTGCGCGACGGTATCGCCCGCTCTCGCCATTACGTCCCCGACATCATGGTCTGCGCCGACCAGCGGCTGGTGCTGGACCAATTGCGGCAGGCCATCGGCGAGATGCGGGTGATCCGCTTCGACTATGCCCGCGAGGATGGCGAGCGCTCCAGCCGGTGCTGCCACCCGCTCGGCCTCTATTTCTGGGGCAAGGTGTGGACGCTGGTGGCGTGGTGCGAATTGCGCGACGACTTTCGCACCTTCCGCCCCGACCGCATGGCCGATCTTCGCCTGGAAGACCGCGTCTTCCGCCCGCAGAAGGGGCGCACGCTGCACGACTTCCTGCGCCGCATGGGCGTCGATCCGGCGGTGGCGGCAGGCGGCTTCGCTTGACGTTAATTGCGGGCTGCCGCCCGCGCCCGCCTGGGGCGATGCCCCAGTCCCCCTTCGTCTTTCAAAAGGCAGGGGAGGTGTGGAGGCGCGAGCCCCCACGCGGGGGCAGTCCTTACTGCAGCGGCAACGACACGTTCAGCCACAGTTTGTCGCCGCCCAGCGTGTTGCGCGCCTCGATGTCGCGGGTGACGAAGGCGGTGACCTTCGCCGGCCCCAGCGCGTGGCTCGCCAGCAGGCCGGCGGCCACCTGCTCGCGGGGCGAGGCGGTGGTGCCGCGGAAGACCGAGCGGCCGCCGTTGTTGACGTCCTCGGTAACCTGCTTCTGGTAATAGCCCACCGGCCCCAGGTCCCAGCCGCCCACATTGTGGGTCAGGGTGGCGTTGAGGAACATCTGGTCGCCCGAGCGGTAGTGATTGTCCTTGTTCTGGCTGTTGATGTCGTAAAGCGCGTGCAGCGAGGCGTTCCAACCATCCTTCAGCCAGGTGACCGCCACGCTCGGCTCCACCGTCCAGAAATGCTGGCCGATATTGATGTCGGCGCCGGTGTGGTAGGTGCCGATGGGGAGGTAGACGCCCACGCCTGTCGCGGCGTACCAGCCGTCGCCCAGCGACCACGATAGGTCCAGCGGCTGCACCTTGGGATCGGCCATGCCCGAGGTGTGGTAGCGGCCCGGCCGCCCGGTGGCGGGCGAGGTACGGGTCACCGTCATGTCCACCAGCGGCAGGTTGACGAACGCCTTGTAGTCGGCACCCAGCAGCTTGACGCCCGGTACCCAGGTCAGCTGGATCGCCTCGGAGCGCACGGTGGCGTGCTGGCCCAGCGCGCGGCCGTCGTTATCGCGCAGTTCGGCGTCGTACCACGCCAGCCGGTTCATCAGGTACAGGCCGGGCGGCGGGCTGACCGCGTTCGCCAAGCCCAGGGTCTGGCCCGGCGGGAATTGCGGCGCGATGCCCGGTTCGCGTGCCTGCGCCGCGGCACCCACCACAACCATGCCCACCACCAGAACCAGCCGACGCATGACCGCCCCTCCTTCACTATCCCCTTTCGGTTAACCCGAAAGGGAGGGGCGGTCTTTGACGTTTGGTAGGTTTTTAGGCCTGCAGGTCAGGCACTCCCGAATACAGCTCCAGCGCCTCGGGGTTGGCGAGCGCCTCCTTGTTCTTCACCGGGCGGCCGTGGACCACGTCGCGCACCGCCAGCTCGACGATCTTGCCCGATTTGGTGCGTGGGATGTCGGCCACCGGAATGACCTTGGCCGGCACGTGGCGTGGCGTGGTGTTGTCGCGGATCTTTTTCTTGATGGCGTCGGTGAGTCCGGGTGTCAGCCTGACGCCGTCGCGCAGGCGCACGAACAGCACCACGCGCACGTCGCCGGCCCAGTCCTGGCCGATGACCAGGCTTTCCAGCACCTCGTCGAACTGCTCTACCTGGCGGTAGATCTCGGCGGTGCCGATGCGCACGCCGCCGGGGTTCAGGGTGGCGTCGGAGCGGCCGAAGACGATGATGCCCTCATGCTCGGTCAGTTCCACCCAATCGCCGTGGCACCAGATGCCGGGATATTTGGCGAAATAGGCGTTGCGGTACTTCTCGCCGCCCGCGTCGTTCCAGAAGCCCACCGGCATGGAGGGGAAGGCCTGGGTGCACACCAGCTCGCCCTTTTCGCCCTGCACCGGCTTACCCTCGTCGTCGAACACCTCGACCTTCATGCCCAGGCCGCGCGCCTGGATCTCGCCCCGCCATACCGGTCCAACGGGATTGCCGAGCATGAAGCACGAGACGATGTCGGTGCCGCCCGAGATGGAGGCCAGTTGCACGTCCCGCTTGATCTTGTCGTAGACGTAGTCGAAGCCTTCCGGCGCCAGCACCGAGCCGGTGGAGGCGATTGTGCGCAGGGCGGCCAGCTTATGGGTCCTGGCTGGCTCCAGCCCCATCTTGGCAATGGCGTCCAGCCACTTGGCCGAGGTGCCGAAGAAGGTGATGGCCTCGGCGTCGGCGTAATCCCACAGGATGCGCCCCTCCAGCGCCGAGGGATTGCCGTCGTACAGCAGCACCGTGGCTTCGGCGGCCAGGGCGCTGACCAGCCAGTTCCACATCATCCAGCCGCAGGTGGTGAAATAGAACACCCGGTCGCCCGGCTTGGCATCCGAGTGCAGCACATGCTCCTTGAGGTGCTGGATCAGGGTGCCGCCGGCCGAGTGGACGATGCACTTGGGCGCGCCGGTGGTGCCCGAGGAGAACATGATGTAGAGCGGCTGCAAGAAGGGCAGCCGGGTGTATTCCACCGCCTTGGCGGCGAAGGGGGCGATGAAGTCGGACAGGTGCTCCGCCTTGGGGATGGCGGCGATGTCCGCGCGCTCCTCGGTATAGGGAACGATGACCACGCGGGCTAGGCTGGGCATGCCGGCGGCGATGGCGGGCAGCTTGTCCACGCTGGAATGGCGCTTGCCGGAATAGAAATAACCGTCCGCCGACACCAGCACCTTGGGCTCGATCTGGCCGAAGCGGTCGAGCACGCCCTGCACGCCGAAATCGGGCGAGGCCGACGACCAGATCGCCCCCAAGGACGCGGTGGCCAGCATGAACGCCACCGTTTCCGGCATGTTGGGCATGTAGCCGGCGACCCGGTCGCCCACACCCACACCGGCGGCGCGCAGGGCCTGCTGCAGGCGCGATACCAGCGCATGCAGTTGGGCGAAGGACAGCCGCCGCTTGACCTTGTCCTCGCCCCAGAACACCAGCGCGTCGGCACCGTCATGGCGGCGCAGCAGGTTCTCGGCGAAGTTCAGCCGTGCCTCGGGGAACCAGCGGGCACCGGGCATCTTGCGGATGTCGTCCACCGCCACCTCGCCGGGGCCGTCGCCGATCACGCCGGTGAACTCCCACACCAGGCGCCAGAATTCGGCCGGGGCGCTCACCGACCAGCGCCACAGGCTGGGGTAGTCGGCGACGGCGGCGCCAAAGCGCCGGTTCACCGTGTGGATGAAGGCGGTCAGGTTGGCGGCGGCGATGCGCTCGGGCGCGGGCTGCCACAGTGGTGCGGACATGGCGAAGTCTCCCGGTCTGATTTTTTCGGCCAGTGTAATGCAGAAAGGGAGGCCGCCGCCAAGCTATCGGGCGGTCAGGCGGGATAATTCCCGCTGTCCAGAACCTGGCGCGCCTTGGCCCGGTGGGCGTCGGTGACGTGGGGCTGCACGGCGCGCCACGCCCCCATCAGCACCGCCAGATCGTCGGCGTAGCCCAGCCCGACCAGCAGATCGGGAACCACGTCGAAGGGCAGCACGAAATAGGCCACCGCCCCCAGCAGGATGGCTTTGACGCGGGTCGGGGTGGCCGGGTCCATGGCGCAGAACCAGATGGCGACGATCTGGTCGATGAAGGGGACCTTGCCGGCGGTGCGCCGGACCTTGTCCCAGAAGCGGTCGGAACTGACGGTGATCATGCCCGGGCATGTAAGAACGGCCGCCCCCGTATCAAGGCGGCCGACCGGATGCGTGCGGCTCAGTTGCCGCGAAGGTCCTGGGCCACCTGGCGGGCGCGGCCTAGCTGGCGCTGGTTCATGCCCTTGGCCAGGCGGTCGCGGGCCTCCTCGGCCGGCTTGATCCCGCGTGCGGCGGCCAGGTCGTAGGCGACCCAGGCGCGGACGGCGTCCTTGCCGCCGAAGCCCTGGCCCTTGGCAGCCAAGTCGGCCAGTTGCAGCAGGGCTTGGGCGTGGCCGTTCCAGGCGGCGGCCGACAGCCAGTGGACAGCTTCGATCAGATCGAAGGGCAGTTCCATGCCGCCCAGGAAGGCCATGCCCAGGGCGTACTGGGCTTCGGCATGGCCCTGGCGCGCGGCTTCGCGCAGCCAGAACTCGCCGTCCACCATGCCGGGACGCACCGGGTCGGGGAAGCGGTCGTCGCCGGCGGCCTTGGCGGCCTCGTCACGGGTGGCGTAGTACTTGTCGCGCTCGGTGTTCTTGGCCTCGCGCTCGGGGTCCTTGTAGATCAGGCGCCAGGCACCCGGCTCGGACAGCAGCATGCGGCCCAGGCGGAACTTGGCCTCGTCATCGCCGGCGAAGGCGGCTTCCTGATACCAGCGGCGCGCCTTGCCCAGGTCGGCCGGCACGCCCTCGCCCTTCTCATAGGCTTGGCCCAGGGCCAGGATGGCTTCGATCTGGCCGCCGGCGGCCACCGCCTCCAGCCAGCCGGCCCCGGTGGGGCCGCCGATATCGGTGGTTTCGCCCGCCAGGAACAGCTCGAGGAAGCGGGCCTTGGCGGCCTCGTCGCCCAGTGCGCCGGCGCGGAACCACCATTGCGCCGCCTGGGACAGGTCGCGCTTCACTCCGGCACCCTGCTCGTAGAGCTTGGCCAGCTCGACGGCGGCGCCCTTCTGCCCGTTGCCGGCGGCGATGGCGAACCACGACACCGCCTCGGACAAGTTCTTCTTCATCCCCTTGCCGGAGCGGTAGGCCTGGGCCAGTTGGAACTGGGCCTCGGCGTCGCCCTGGGCGGCCAATTGGCTCAGGCTCGGCTTGGCCGGGCCTGCGGCGCCTGACGGGCGGGGGCCTGCTTGGCCGGAGTCTTGGACGAGGGGGAAAGAGTCTGCGCCAGAACCGAACCTGCAGTAAACGTGGCGAGCAGGGCGGCGGCGAGGGCGATCCTCATGGGGCAGCGGCTTTCACAATCAGGCGGGAGCTTCTGGGGCGCATGATTCCACAGCGCCCTCCGCCTGTAAATGGCCGCCTCTGCCGGTCAGGGCTGTCGGGCCGGGGGGAGGCTGGCGACCTGGTAGGCGTCGTCGATCAGATGGGCGAGCCGGATGTCGCGCTGGGTCAGGCCGCCGCAATCGTGGCTGGACAGGGTGATTTCGACCCGGTCGTAGACGTTGCTCCATTCCGGATGGTGGTTCAGGCGTTCGGCCTTCAGCGCCACGCGGGCCATGAAGCCGAAGGCCTCGGTGAAGTCGTGGAAGCGGAAGCTGCGCTGGATGGCGTCGCGGCCCTGGCATTCCTGCCAGCCGGGCAGGCCCAGCAGGGCGGTTGCGCGCTCGGAGCCGCGAAGAAGCTGGGCCGTCTGGGGCTGAACCTGAGTCATCGTCTTCTCCACGGGTGGCGAAAGCCGGATATCGTACCGATAGATTCAATGGGCGCTCTTGGCGTCCTCATCAAGGCAGGATAAGGTTCCGGTCATGTCGCGCGTCATTCCGCCCCACACCACCGCCCCGACACTGGCCGATCTGGAAACCATCGCCCACGCGGCCTATGCCGAGATTCCCGACGAGCTGCGGGGCTACGCCGCCGACGTGGTGATCCGGGTCGAGGATTTCCCCGACGAGGAAACCGAGCAGGAAATGGGCCTGGAATCGCCCTTCGACCTGCTGGGCCTGTATCGTGGCGTGGCGCTGCCGCACCAGAGTTTCGGTGAAACGGTGCCGCGTTCCGGCGTGGACATGATTTTTCTCTACCGCCGTCCCATCCTCGATTATTGGTGCGAAACCGGCGAGGACTTGACGAGTCTGGTCAAACACGTCCTGATTCACGAGATCGGTCACCACTTCGGCCTCAGCGACGACGACATGGAGCGTATCGAGGACGAAGGCTAAGGCGGCCGGCCCACCGTTTCCGGAGGTGTCGTGACCCTGCCTGTCCCCGCCGCGCTGTCCCCCGATCAGCTCTACCGCGTCTGCGACCCCGACGGCCTGCCCTTCGGCACCACCGCAGAACTGCCCGACAGCGAGGAGCCGCTGGGCCAGGACCGTGCGGTGGAATCCATCCGCTTCGCCATCGGCATGCGCCATCGCGGCTTCAACCTGTTCGCCCTGGGGCCCGAGGGGACCGGACGGCGGTCGCTGGTCATGCAGTATCTGCTCCAGGCGGCCGCCCGCCAGCCGGTGCCCGACGACTGGGTCTACGTGCATGATTTCGGCGACGGCCACCGGCCGCGCGCGCTGCGCCTGCCGGCCGGGCGGGCCCAGGGGCTGAAGAAGGACATGGAATGGCTGGTGGAGGAACTGGCGGTCGCGCTGCCCGCCGGCTTCGAGGCCGAGGAATACCGCAACAAGAAGCAAGTGCTGGAACAGGGCCTGAAGGAGCGCCAGGAGGAGGCCTTCGGCACCGTCGGCAAGGAAGCCAACGAGAAGGGGGTGGCGCTGATCCGCACTCCCGTGGGGTTGGCGCTGGCGCCCATGCGCGACGGCGAGGTGCTGTCGCCCGATGAGTTCAAGCAACTGCCCGAGGAAGAGCAGGCCCGCTTCAAGGCCGAGATGGAGGCCTTGCAGCAAAAGCTGGAGGCCACCGTCAAGCAGGTCCCCCAATGGGAGCGCGAAACCCGCGCCAAACTGCGCGAACTGGACCAGGAGGTGGTGTCCTTCGCCATCAGCCACCTGATGGACGAGTTGAAGGACCGCTATTCCGACCTGCCCGAGGTGCAGGACTACTTGGCGGCGGTGGCCGAGGACATCGCCGAGAACGTGGGCGATTTCCTGGACGAGGACGAGGAGGAGGGCGGCGACCGCGCCAAGCCGCGCCGCCGCCCGGCGGCGGCCGAGGGTGGCATCCGCCGCTACCGGGTCAACGTGCTGGTCAACAACGCCGCCACCGGCGGCGCCCCGGTGGTGCACGAGGACCATCCCACCCAGCCCAATCTGGTCGGCCGGGTGGAGCATTTCGCCCATTACGGCGCCCTGATCACCGATTTCAACCTGATCAAGCCGGGCAGCCTGCACCGGGCCAATGGCGGCTATCTGGTGCTGGACGCCCACAAGCTGCTGATGAACCCCTACGCCTGGGAGGATCTGAAGCGGGCGCTGAAGGCGCGCGAGCTGCGCATCGAAAGCCCCGGCCAGAGCATGGGGCTGATGAGCACGGTCAGCCTGGAACCCCAGCCCGTTCCGCTGGACGTCAAGGTCGTCCTCATCGGCGATCCCATGCTGTACTACCTGCTGTCCCACTACGACCCGGAATTCGCCGAACTGTTCAAGGTCGCCGCCGATTTCGACTGGCGCATGGAGCGCTCGGACTCGGCCGTGCTGGGGCTGGCGCGCTCGCTGGCGACGCTGACCCGCAAGGAATCCCTGCGGCCGCTGGACCGCACCGGCGTGGCCCGGGTGGTGGAGCAGGCCTCGCGCCACGTGGAGGATGCCGACAAGCTGTCCACCCACATGGCCAGCCTGGCCGACCTGGTGCGCGAGGCCGATTACTGGGCCGGGCGCGGCAATGCGGCGGTGATCACCGCCGGGCACGTGCAACAGGCGGTGGACGCCTCCACCTATCGCCAGGACCGGGTGCGCGAGCATGTGCAGGAGGAAATCCGCCGGGGCATCGTCCACATCGACACCGAGGGCGCGGTGGTCGGCCAGATCAACGGTCTGGCGGTGCTGGGCTGGGCCGCTTCTCGTTCGGCCGGCCGTCGCGCATCACCGCGCGGGTATCCTTGGGCAAGGGCGAGGTGGTGGACATCGAGCGCGAGGTGGATCTGGGCGGGCCCTTGCACGGCAAGGGCGTCATGATCCTGACCTCGTTCCTCGCCGGCCGCTTCGGCCTGGACGGGCCGCTGTCGCTGGAGGCGCGGCTGGTGTTCGAGCAATCCTATGGCGGCATCGACGGCGACTCGGCGTCGTCCACCGAACTCTACTGCCTGCTGTCGGCGCTGGCGGAGGTGCCCATCCGCCAGGGCTTCGCCGTCACCGGCTCGGTGGACCAGAACGGCACCGTGCAGGCCATCGGCGGCGTCAACGAGAAGATCGAAGGCTTCTTCGACTTGTGCGCCGCGCGCGGCCTGACCGGCGAGCAGGGCGTGCTGATCCCCGCCACCAACGTGCGCCATCTCATGCTGCGCCGCGACGTGGTCGAGGCCTGCCGGCAGGGGCGCTTCGCCATCTATCCCATCGCCACCATCGACCAGGGTATCGAACTGCTGACCGGCGTGCCGGCGGGCGAGCGCGACGTCCGCGGCGACTATCCGCCGGGCACGGTGAACCGCAAGGTGCTGGCCCGGCTTGCCACCTTCCACCGCCGCCTGGAGGCCGCCCATGCCGGCACCAATGTGGGCGGTGGGCGCGACAACGGGCGGAACGGGCGATGAGCGGGCCCATCCGCCGCATCTTGGTGGCGGTGGACGCCAGCCCACTGTCGCTGGCCGCCGCCGAGGCCGCGTGCCGTCTGGCCGGAAGGCTGGGGGCGCAGTTGGAGGCGCTGTTCGTCGAGGACATCAACGTCGTCCGTCTGGTGGCGCATCCCTTCGTGCACACCATCTCGCTGGCGGCGGCGCGGCGGCAATCGGCCGACGACACGCTGATCGGCAAGGCGCTGGAATTGCAGATGGTGGCGGCACGCCGGGCGCTGGAGGCGGCCATGGCCGCCAGCGGTACCCATGGCGCCTTCACCGTGCGCCGAGGCCGGGTCGAGGCTGAGCTGCTGGAGGCGGCGCGGAGCTGTGATCTGGTGTGCCTGGGCTGGAGCGGACGCGCCGATCCCGGCGCCCGGCCCCGCCTGGGTTCGGTGGCCCGTGCGGTTACCGAGGCGGCGGCCGGGTCCGTCCTGCTGCTGCAAAAGCCGTCGGCGGGGCCGGTCTGCCTGTGGTGGGACGGCGACGGCAAGGGGCTGGAGATGGCGGCCGGACTGGCGGTCCAGGACGGCGGCCGGGTGGACGTGCTGGTGCCGGCCACCGACCGCATCGAAGGCACCCGCCGCGGCGTCGATGCCGTGGAAGCGCTTCAGCGGCGCGGCGTGCGGGCGGGGCTGCGCGCCGTCGGCCGGCCCACCACCCTACTGGCGGCGCTGCCCGCCGACGCCGTGCTGGTGCTGCCGGCCGATGTCGGCCTGACGCTGGATGACCTGCCGTGCTCGGCGGTGGTAGTGCGTTGAATTGGTGTGCTTCCACGGCAACACTGTGACTCGTTTGAATCGCTTTTGCGTATTCTCTCTTCCCATAGGGGGCGTGCAGCCTATATGAATCCTACGAGATATTGGTTAGTCCCCAGTTGCCATGATGTTGTCCCGTTCCGCTCTCACCTTTTTCTGTGCCTGTTGGCCGCCGCTCCCGCTTTGGCGGAGGATGCCCGGCCTCGGCTGGTGGCCGGCGGCATGAGCGCGGCCGAACCGGAAGTGCGGACTGAATTGTTCAGCCGCGGGGCGTTCTCGGCCGGCGCGGTGTCCGACAGCACTCCCACCGATCGCGGGCAGGACCGTCTGGCGCTAGGTGGCTATGCCGCCTATGCCTTCCAGGACGTCACCCTGTATTCGTCGCTGAAGGGCGATGCCGACACCTCGGCTGCCAGCTTCTCCGCCGCCTATACCGGCTTCGGCGTCGACAACGTCGCCGCGTTGCGGCTGGGCTATGAATGGGGCCGCACCCAGGCGTTCAGCCTGAATCCGGCCCAGGCCGGCCTATCCGCCTTTGCCGGCGTTACCGAGCCGGGTCGCCCGGTGGGCGACCTGTCGCTGACCCTGTCGTTCACCCGCGAGGTCACCCCGTCGCTCAGCTTCGGCGGCTTCGCCGCCGCCGGCCGCAACAAGGACGAGGACGGCACTACCGAGAACAGCCTGCGCTTCGGCGCTGGACTGGGCTACAAGTTCTGATCCCATGACACCCGAATTGCTGCGCCGGCTGGCCCGCTACAATGCCTGGGCCAACGGCCGGTTGTATGCCGCTTGCGGCCAGTTGACGGCGGAGGAATTGGCGCGTCCGTGCCCCAGCTTCTTCGGCTCGATCCTGGCCACGCTGAATCACCTGCTGGTGGTGGACCGGGTGTGGATGGGCCGCTTCAAGGGCGTCAAGGACACCGGCATCACCAGCCTCGACCAAATGCTGCATGCCGATTTCGCCGAGCTGGCGGCGGCGCGGACCGCCTATGACGTCCATCTGGTGGAGTGGTTCGATGCGCTGGAGAGCGACCTGGGGCGGCCCTTCCAGTACCGGATCATGGCCGGGAACAAGGTGGAATCGCCGCTGGGCCTGACCATGCTGCACATGTTCAACCACCAGACCCACCACCGGGGCCAGGTGCACGACATGCTGTCGGCCACCGCCGTGGCGCCGCCACCGCTGGATTTGATCTATTTCCTGAGGGAAGGCTGAGGGAAAAACAAAGGGCATGTCAGCAGGACCTGTTGGTGGTCCACTCTGCGTTGGCTTTCGTCATGGCCGGGCTTGACCCGGCCATCCATGTCTTTCCGGCGGCACGATGCCGGATGGCACTGCGTGGATGCGCGGATCAAGTCCGCGCATGACCACTGCCTTTGGTGGCGAAATCCCCTCAAGCCATCGTTATTGGCTCGCTGGCTGAACCACCAACAGCCTCCACAGACATGCCCAAAACAAAAAACCCGCCGGTTCGCACCTTAGCCATTCACCTAAGGTGGGGAAAATTTGAACATCAGAAGCTCGTCATGGCCGGACTTGATCCGGCCATCCACGCTTGGTGCCGCCTAAGCGATTGTTTCCAAACATGTTCGGGCGGAGCCGCGTGGATGGCCGGGTCAAGCCCGGCCATGACGGCTTTGAGATGTCTCCCGGTGATTTCACCGGGAGATGGAAGCCCCTCAACGGCAGAAGGCGCCTCATTTTCATGAGACACCTTCCACACCTTAGGTGAATGGCTAGGGTTCGCACCGGCGGGGTTTTCCATGCGATGGCGGCTTACGCGCCCATCTTCTTCTGCAGGTTCTCGTCCAGCTTGTCGAGGAACTGCTGGGTGGTCAGCCAGGACTGGCCGGGGCCGATCAGGATGGCCAGGTCCTTGGTCATGAAGCCGGATTCCACCGTCTCGACGCACACCTCTTCCAGGGTGGTGGCGAATTTGGCCACCTCGGGGGTGTTGTCGAACTGGGCGCGGTAGTACAGGCCGCGGGTCCAGGCGAAGATGGAGGCGATGGGGTTGGTCGAGGTTTCCTTGCCCTTCTGGTGCTCGCGGTAGTGGCGGGTCACCGTGCCGTGGGCGGCTTCGGCCTCGACCACCTTGCCGTCGGGGCTCATCAGCACCGAGGTCATCAGGCCCAGCGAGCCGAAGCCCTGGGCCACGGTATCGGACTGCACGTCGCCGTCGTAGTTCTTGCAGGCCCAGACGAAGCCGCCCGACCACTTCAGCGCCGAGGCGACCATGTCGTCGATCAGGCGGTGCTCGTAGGTCATGCCGTGCTTGTCGAACTCGGCCTTGAATTCCTTGTCGTAGACTTCCTGGAAGATGTCCTTGAAGCGGCCATCATAGGCCTTGAGGATGGTGTTCTTGGTGGACAAGTACACCGGCCACTTCTTCAGCAGGCCATAATTCATGCAGGCCCGGGCGAAGCCGCGGATGGATTCGTCCAGGTTGTACATGCCCATGGCGACGCCGGCGCCGGGGAAGTTGAACACCTCGTGCTCGATGGTCTCGCCGTCCTCGCCGACGAACTTGATGGTCAGCTTGCCGGGGCCGGGCACCTTGAAGTCGGTCGCCTTGTACTGGTCGCCAAAGGCGTGGCGGCCGATGACGATGGGCTGGGTCCAGCCCGGCACCAGGCGCGGCACGTTCTTGCAGATGATCGGCTCGCGGAAGACGGTGCCGTCCAGGATGTTGCGGATGGTGCCGTTGGGCGACTTCCACATCTTCTTGAGATTGAACTCCTTCACCCGCGCCTCGTCGGGGGTGATGGTGGCGCACTTGACGCCCACGCCGTACGTCTTGATGGCCTCGGCCGATTCGATGGTGACCTTGTCCTCGGTGGCGTCGCGGTTCTCGACGCTCAGGTCGTAGTACTTCAGGTCCACGTCCAGATAAGGAAGGATCAGCTTGTCCTTGATGAACTTCCAGATGATGCGGGTCATCTCGTCGCCGTCGAGTTCGACGATAGGGTTGGCAACCTTGATCTTCTTCATGATGACATCCTCGTTCGAGACGGCGGCGAGAAGCCGATTATTGCGCGGTCAGATGGCGGCGAGGGCGGAATTCAGCGTGGCGCTGGGGCGCATGGCGGCGGCGGTCTTGGCGAAGTCGGGGTGGTAGTAGCCCCCCATGTCCACCGGCTTGCCCTGGGCGGCGATCAGCTCGGCATTGATCTTGGCCTCGTTCTCGCTCAGCGCCTTGGCCAGCGGGGCGAAGCGGGCCTTCGAGCTCGGCATCCTTGCCCTGGGCGGCCAGGGCCTGGGCCCAGTACAGCGCCAGGTAGAAGTGGCTGCCGCGGTTGTCCAGCTCGCCCACCTTGCGGGCGGGGGAGCGGTTGTTCTCCAGGATCTTGCCGTTGGCCTGGTCCAGCGTCTCGGCCAGCACCTGCGCCTTGGCATTCTTGAAGGTTTGGGCCAGATGCTCCAGCGACACGCCGAGCGCCAGGAACTCGCCCAGGGAATCCCAGCGCAGGTAGCCTTCCTCCTGGAACTGCTGCACGTGCTTGGGGGCCGAGCCGCCGGCGCCGGTCTCGAACAGGCCGCCGCCCGCCATCAGCGGTACGATGGACAGCATCTTGGCGCTGGTGCCCAGCTCGAGGATGGGGAACAGGTCGGTCAGGTAGTCGCGCAGCACGTTGCCGGTCACCGAGATGGTGTCCTGGCCCTTGCGGATGCGCTCCAGCGAGAAGGCGCAGGCCTCCTCGGGCGCCAGGATGCGGATGTCCAGGCCGCTGGTGTCGTGGTCCTTCAGATAGGTCTCGACCTTGGCGATGATCTGGGCGTCGTGGCCGCGCTCGGCGTCCAGCCAGAACACCGCCGGGGTGCCGGACAGGCGGGCGCGGGTGACGGCCAGCTTGACCCAGTCCTGGATCGGCGCGTCCTTGGTCTGGCAGGCGCGGAAAATGTCGCCCTGCTCGACCTTCTGCTCCAGCAGCACGGTGCCCGAGGCGTCGACGATGCGGACCACGCCGTCGGCGGGGACTTCGAAGGTCTTGTCGTGGCTGCCGTATTCCTCGGCCTTCTGCGCCATCAGGCCGACGTTGGGCACGCTGCCCATGGTCTTGGGGTCGAAGGCGCCGTGCTTCCTGCAGTCGTCGATGACCACCTGGTAGACGCCGGCATAGCAGCGGTCGGGAATGATCGCCTTGGCGTCGTGCAGCTTGCCGTCACGACCCCACATGCGGCCCGAATCACGGATCATGGCCGGCATGGAGGCGTCGACGATGACGTCGGACGGCACATGCAGATTGGTGATGCCCTTGTCGGAATTGACCATGGCGAGCGGCGGGCCGGCCTCGTAGGCGGCCTGGATGTCGGCCTCGATCTCGGCCTTCTTGCCGGCCGGCAGCGTCTCGATCTTGGCCAGCAGGTCGCCCAGGCCGTTGTTGACGTTGACGCCCAGGCTCCTTGATCACGGCGGCGTGCTTGTCGAACACCGGCTTGAAGAAAACGGTGACGGCATGGCCGAACATGATGGGGTCGGACACCTTCATCATGGTGGCCTTCAGGTGCAGCGACAGCAGCAGGCCCGGCTGGGACTTGGCGTCGGCGATCTGCTCGGCGTAGAAGGCGCGCAGCGCACGCACGCTCATCACCGCGGCGTCGATCACCTCGCCGGCCTTCAGCGCGGTCTTTTCCTTGAGAACGGTGGTGGCGCCGTCCTTGCCCACCAGTTCGATGTGCACGGTGGTGGGCTGGGCCACGGTCACCGACTTCTCGCTGCCGTAGAAGTCGCCGGCCTGCATGTGGGCGACGTGGGACTGGGACGACGGCGCCCAGGCGCCCATCTTGTGCGGGTTGTTGCGGGCGTACTGCTTGACCGCGCCGGCGGCGCGGCGGTCGGAATTGCCCTCGCGCAGCACCGGGTTCACCGCCGAGCCCAGCACCTTGGCGTAGCGGGCCTTGACCTCCTTCTCGGCGTCGGTCTTGGGGTCCTCGGGATAGTCGGGGACGGCGAAGCCCTGGGACTGCAATTCCTTGATGGCGGCCTTGAGCTGCGGCACCGAGGCGCTGACGTTGGGCAGCTTGATGATGTTGGCCTCGGGCTTGAGCGTCAGCTCGCCCAGCTCGGTCAGCTGGTCGCCGATGCGCTGCTCAGGCTTCAGGGTGTCGGGGAAGTTGGCCAGGATGCGCCCGGCCAGCGAAATGTCGCGGGTCTCGACGGCGATGCCGGCGGCCTTGGTGAAGGCCTGGACGATGGGCAGCAAGGAATAGGTGGCGAGCGCCGGAGCCTCGTCGACCTGGGTCCAGATGATCTTCGCGTCGGACATTTCTCATGCTCCCCGTTGAAGCCTGTCGTTGGGTGTCCGCCAGGGCGAGCCCCATTCTTCCCGCAGGGTGGTCGCGTGGCCGGACAGCCGGGGACGATAGCATCGCGGGCGGCGAACGCAAGCCGGAAAGCACCACCTTGGTGTGGGAAACGGGTGGGGCAGCCTTCCGCGCTAACCCACCCGTTTGCATCGGCGCGGCCCCAAGTCGGGAAACGTTTCTGGTCTCCTCGGCGGCGAGGCGTGTAGAAGGAGTGGCGACTGACGGGAGGCGGCGGGGCGGCATGGCAGGATCCTACCCGGAAGAGATAGGTGCCATTCTGCATCACCTGATTACCGTGGCGCGCGAGTTCCAGGCGTGTCAGCGGTGGGAGCGGCCGGACGCGCCGGGTGCTTCCGGCATCCCCGGCTTGGCGGAGCGCGTCGCCTCGCCCGAGGCGCTAGGGGCCTTCCGCACGACCGAGGCGGGACGCTATCTGCTGGCCGTCGTCCAGGCCTACGAAGACGCGCTCAACGACGCTTGGCTGCCCTTCGGGATCGTCCGCCTGCCGCTGGACCAGGCGCGGCGCTTCCTTGGGATGTTGGCCGACGAACTGGAACGCCATCCCTTGGACGAAGCCTGGCATCGGGTGGCGTCGTGCCACCGGTCGCTGATGGCCCGGTGAGCGGGCGGTTCGTTCCAGGGCGCGGACGGTGCCGCCCGTGCCGCCGAGATGGAGGGAGCGTCAGAACAGTCCCGGCTCGCCCCTTTGGGCGTAGCGCAGCTCGGCATTGGCGGTGGCGATGACCTGGTCCACGTCCTCCACCACGCTGTACAGGCGCTGGGTGTCGGGGTGGGCGAAGCCGCTGGCGATGACATGAGTGGTCAGGTCCAGCCACTTGCGCCAGTACTCGGCCTGGTTCACCAGAATGATCGGCTTGGTGTGCAGGCGCAACTGCTTCCAGGTCAGGATCTCGAAGGTTTCGTCCAGCGTGCCCATGCCGCCGGGCAGCACGGCGAAGGCGTCGGCCAGGTTGAACATGCGGTGCTTGCGGGTGTGCATGGAATCCACGACCTGCAGCTCGGTCAGGTCGTCATAGGCCTTCTCCACCCGGGTCAGGTGCTCGGGGATGATGCCGATGGCCTGGCCGCCGTTCTCCATCACGGCCTTGGCCAGGATGCCCATCAGCCCCAGCTGGCCGCCGCCATAGACCAGCCGCACCCCCTCGTTGGCCATGTGGGCGCCCAGGCGGGCGGTGGCGGCGGCCAGCTGGGGATCGGTGCCGACGGACGAGCCGCAGAATACGCACAGGGATCTCAGGCGGGGTTTGCCCATTTGCGGCTCCGAAGGTATCGCGCTCCTTCACATATGGGCTGAGGACGCGGGGGCTGAACCCGGCCTAACGTCCGGCCAGGGCCAGGCCGCCCCAGACCACCGCGCAGGCCAGGGCGAACAGCGCCAGGGCGATCAGGGGATGGGCGAAACGCACCCCTTCCACGCCTTTGGGCACCCGCTTGGTGCCGGTGATCATGGCGCGGATCAGGTCGTCCTTCTTGATCAGGGTGTAGAAGGCCACCGCCGCTAGGTGCAGGGCGACCAGGGCCAGGACCAGCTTGCCGCCCAGGCGGTGCAGCGACGACAGCAGGGCCGAGGTCTTGGACGGCACCAGATGGACCAGCGGGCCGTTGGTGAAGATGTCGTCGGTGGTGAACAGGCCGCTGACGGACTGCGCGATGAGGAGCCCGAGCAAGGCGAGCACGCTCAGTGCCCCCAGCGGATTGTGCCCCACCGAGCGGACCGCGCCGGTCCGCGCCGCGCGGAGATAGTCGGCGATGGCGGCCGGTCCGCGCACGAAATGGGTGAAGCGGGCGGTAGGGCTGCCCACCACGCCCCAGCCCAGGCGGAACAGCAGCAGGGCCAGCGCCCACACGCCCAGCTTCATGTGGATGTCCAGGTTGCCCAGCTCGCCGCTGGCCCACAGGACGGCCACCAGTATCACCAGCGCCCAGTGGAACAGGCGGGTCGGCTGGTCCCACACCTTGACCAGAATCTTGTCGCCGTGGTGCATGGTCCCCCTCCGGATTTGCCTGCGCGTCCTTTCCAATGTTCCAAGGCCGGCGGCCAAGGTCAACATGCGGAACGGGAAAGGCTGCCCTGCCCGCGGGTCGGGCACGGGTGAAATTCGTCCTAGGAATCTGCCGGCAGGCCAACTAGGGTGAGCCTGGGTTCTCCATGCAGCGTGGTGGGCATCGCTTCTTGTCTCGTGCCGTTCTGATTGCCGCCATCGGCTTCTCCTCCGCCGTTGCTGCCATCGGCCTGACCATGTCGCTGGATTCCGAGGGCGATGCACACCGCCCGGCCCAGCAGGCGCCGGTAGTGCGCGAACCGGCCGCTGTCCCCGAGGGCGTGCCCCCCAGCTTCGATGTGGTTCGCATCGGCGAAAAGGGCGACGCCGTCCTGGCCGGCCGGGCGGAGCCGCGGGCCGACATCACCCTGCGGGACGGCAACGACAATGTGGGGCACACCGTCGCCGACGACCGCGGCGAATGGGTGCTGGTGCCCAGCGTGCCGCTGCCGCCGGGTGCGCGCGTCCTGTCCGTCGAGGCCCGCATCGCCTCGGGCCAGGTGGCGCGCTCGGCCAACCCGGTCATTCTGGTGGTGCCCGAGGGGACGGCGCAGCCCACCCTCGCCCTGGCCCCGCGTGCGCAGGGCGGAGCCCGGCTGATGCTGGGGCCGGCGGATGAGGCGGGGCCGGTCACGGTGGACCTGGTCGACCGCGACGAGGCCGGGCTTCTGTTCGTGGGCGGCCGTGCTCCCGCCGGCGCGGCGATCCATCTTTATCTCGACAACCGCTTTCTCGGCCGTGCCCGGGGCGATTCCGAGGGGGCTTGGCGGCTGGCCCTGGACCGTGCCGCGCCCTCGGGGCTGCTGCGCGCCGATCAGGTGGACGACAAGGGCAAGGTGGTGGTTCGGGTCGAAGCCCCGTTGGCACCGCCTTCCGCCTCGCCGTCCGGGACGGACAGCGTGGTGGTGGAGCCGGGAGCTTCCCTGTGGACCATCGCCCGGCGGCTTTATGGCGACGGCATGGCCTATACCGTCATCTACGGAGCCAACAAGACGCGCATCCGCGATCCCGACCGCATCTATCCGGGCCAGGTCGTGCAGGTGCCGAGAAACCAGTGAGGCGGTCAGGCCCGCATGGTGGACTTGGCCGGGGCGCGCTTGCGCCATTCCGGCCGCAGGGCGCTCTCTCCCGGCCGCGCCGGGGCCAGCGGCGGGCGGATGTAGACCGAGATCAGGTCGAGATAGGGGGTGGCGGGAATCAGGATGGCGGCGGCGGCGGCCAACACGTGGGTGGCGGTCAGCGGCTTTTCCACCGGATGGCCGGCGATCAGCAGGATGCGGCCCTGGCTGAAGCGGAAGGTGGGGCCCAGCAGGTCGTTGGCGTCGACGACGATGTATCCCAGGCCGGCCCGCGCCGCCGGGCTTTCGGCGGTGAAGGGCAGGGGGCCCAGGTCGCCGGCCAGACGCAGGGTGCCGCCCTCCGGCCCTTCCTGGTAGCGGCTGGCGAAGCGGATCTGGCGGTAACTGAAATCGAACTGGATGATCCCGCCCGGCGATACCGGCAAGGACTCAAGAGCCTCGATGTCCAGCGGCAGGGCACAGCCGCCCAGGGTCAACTGCTTCGTCAACGTTTTTGCTTCGGGCATGCCCGTCCACGGGTCGAAATTTGTCGGCAGCGCACACACTATCATGACGCCGTAATGGATTGAACCGGGAAGGCCGGCTATTCCTGGGTATTAACGTCGCCGCCGCGCCGGTCTAGAATGCGCGCCTTCCGGTATGGCGATCCGGCGATCGCCGCACCATTCAACATAGCGAGTACCCTGCCGTTTCCGCGTTTCGTCCGGTGGCGGCGCGGGCAGGGCACGAGAGGAACGAGGTCATCTTGCAGGCTCAAGAAATCTCCCTGGCGAAATATCTGTGGCTGCCCATCCATCGCGAGGGCTGGCCCTTCATCGCCCTGTTCGCCGTCGCCTCGGGCCTGCTGGGTCTGCTGTGGGGCCCGCTGGGCTGGCTCGGTCTGGTGCTGACCGCCTGGTGCGTCTACTTCTTCCGCAATCCCGAACGCGTCACCCCGGTGCGCCCCGGCCTGGTGATCAGCCCCGCCGACGGCGTGGTCTGCCTGGTGGGCCATGCGGTGCCGCCCGAGGAATTGGGCATGGGCAGCGAGCCGCGCATGCGGATCTCGGTGTTCATGAGCGTGTTCGACGTGCACGTGAACCGCACCCCCATCGACGGCACGATCGCCAAGGTCGCCTACAAGCCGGGCAAGTTCCTCAACGCCTCGCTCGACAAGGCCAGCGAGGACAACGAACGCATGGCCATCCGCATGCAGACCGCCGAAGGCGCCGAATTCGCCTTCGTCCAGATCGCCGGTCTGGTGGCGCGGCGCATCAAGTGCGACCTGAACGAGGGGCAGCAGGTGCGCGCCGGCGAACGCTTCGGCCTGATCCGCTTCGGCTCGCGCGTGGACGTCTATCTGCCCGACGGGGTGGAGCCCCTGGTGGCCTGCGGCCAGCGTTGCATCGCCGGTGAAACCGTGCTGGCCGACGTTCAGTCGAGCGAACCCGCGCGGCATGGAGAATTCCGCTGATGTTCAAGCCACGGCCCGACCGCATCCGGCGCAGCAGGGTGATCCGCCCGCCGCGCATTCCCGGTCTGTCCATCAACCACCTGATTCCCAATATCCTGACCCTGCTGGCGCTGTGCGCCGGCCTGACCTCGATCCGCTTCGGCCTGCACGGCGCCTGGGAGAAGGCCGTGCTGGCCATCATCCTGGCCGGCATCCTCGACGGCCTGGACGGGCGGGTGGCGCGGTTGCTGCAGGGCACGTCCAAGTTCGGCGCCGAGTTGGACTCCCTGTCCGACTTCGTCAGCTTCGGCGTGGCGCCGGCCATGCTGCTGTATTTCTGGACCATGCAGGGGGCCGGCGGCCTGGGCTGGGCCATGGTGCTGCTCTACACGGTGTGCTGCGGCCTGCGCCTCGCCCGCTTCAACACCATGCTGGGCCAGGCCGACCTGCCGCCCTATGCCTACAACTTCTTCACCGGCGTACCCGCCCCGGCGGCGGCCGGGGTGGTGCTGCTGCCCATGGTCGCCAGCTTCGAGTTCGGCCCGGGCTTCTTCAGCAGCCCCACGGTGGTGGCGGTGTTCCTGCTGGGGGTGTCCTTCCTGATGGTCAGCACCATTCCCACCTTCTCGTTCAAGAAGGTGCGCATTCCCAACACCTGGGTACTGCCCATCCTGCTGATCATCGGCCTGCTGGCGGCCTTCCTGGTCACCGAGCCGTGGAAGACCCTGGCGGTGGTGGGGACCGCCTATGTGGCGCTGATCCCGGTCAGCATCCGCTCGTTCCGCCGGTTGAAGGAGCAGGCCGAGCGCATGGTGCAGCCGTCGCCCGAAACGGTGGAACCTCCGCACGAAGAGGGGGTGCTCCCTAGTCCTTATGGTGGTTGATTGTGCACAAAAGAGGTGTGCGCGCCACAGCGTTGCAGGAATGCCACAGTTGCGTCAAATCTAACGAGGTAGACCCTTGGTCACTTGAGCATGCCGTCTCCCTGGGGTAGAACGCTTACAAACTTGCGAACCAGCCCCAAAGGAAGGCCGCAGACATGCGCACCATGAAGTCTCTTTTTGCCGCCGCCGCGCTGACCATCGCCGCCCCGGCCGTCGCCAATGCCCAGTGGTATGTCGGCCTCGATGCCGGCGCCAACTACCTGGAGGATCCGGGTGTCGCCAATTCCGACTCCGACTGGGGTTGGGTCGGCCTGGGTCAGGTCGGCTACAACTTCGGCGGCCCGAAGGTGGAATTCGAAGTTGGCTATCGTGACAACGACAGCATTTCGTCGTGGAGCACCATGGTCAACGGCATCTACGAGTTCCTGCCCAACAGCAAGTGGCATCCCTTCCTGGGCGCCGGTATCGGCTGGGCTTGGCTTGACGGCGACTTCGGTGGCCCGGCCGCCAACAACAGCGACAACCAGTTCGCCTACCAGGGTATCGCCGGCGTGTCCTACGACGTGGACGCCAACTGGGCCCTGAAGGCGCAGTATCGCTACTTCGCCACCCTGGACAGCGACCTGGGCCCGGCCAACGACCACAACGCCGACTACAGCAACCACTCGATCCTGGTCGGCTTCACCTACAAGTTCGCCGCCCCGGCGCCGACCCCGGCTCCGGTTCCGGTGGCCGCCCCGGCTCCGGCCCCGGCTCCCGCTCCGGTGGTCAAGCCCGCTCCGGCGCTGCAGAAGAACTACCTGGTGTTCTTCGACTTCAACAAGGCGGACATCACCCCCGAGGCCCAGAAGGTCATCACCCAGGCCGCCGGCGCCGCCAAGCAGGGCAACGCCGCCCGCGTCAGCTTGACCGGCCACGCCGACCGCTCGGGTTCGGACAAGTATAACCAGGCCCTGTCGCTCAAGCGCGCCAATGCCGTGAAGGACGTCCTGGTCAAGCAGGGCATCCCGGCCGACCAGATCTCGGTCGTCGGCAAGGGCGAGAGCGAGCCGCTGGTGGCCACTCCGGACGGCGTCCGCGAGCCCCAGAACCGCCGCGTCGAGATCGTCCTGCCCTAATCCGGCAACGATCCGCAAAGAAAACCCCTCGGCTTCGGCCGGGGGGTTTTTTGTTTGGGTGGTTTTGGAAAGGCGTGAGGCCGCTTGGAGCGGTGTGCCCTAATCTGCATCCCGTTCCCTCTTAATTTGGGAGCGGGGCAAACCTGTGTGGGCTCCGGCACCCTCGGTTCTATGGAACACAGATGAACGCCGATAAACACGGATGAACACAGATATGTTTTCCTTATCTGTGTTCATCCGTGTGCGCCGTCCGGAGCCTGTGTCATCTGTGTTTCTTGAACGGCTGATGGCCGTGAGGCCAAGGGTAGCCGGGCATTCCAGGTGCGCGGCGCAATCCTTAACCGGATGCCCGTGGATCAAGTCCGCGCATGACGAGAGGGACGGCACCAACGAGCCAGATGTAGGGCGCGCCGCTCTAAACCGCACATCTGTGGGCCAAGCCCAGCCGTGACGGTGGGTCAGTCTCCACAAACAAAAAGGGTATGTATGCGCAGGCTGTTGGGGGGCACTCAGACTCGGCCATGCCTGGCAGCATGGGGGCTTTTCACCACCAACAACAGCCGTCATGCGCGGACTTGATCCGCGCATCCACGCGGTGCCGTCCGGCACGTTGCCGATGGACGCGCGTGGATGGCCGGGTCAGGCCCGGCCATGACGTAAACCAAACGGGTGGATTACCCACACCTCCTGCTGACATGCCCAACAAAAAGGCCCCGGTCTCCCGGGGCCTTTTCCATCTGGAAGGCGACAGCGCTTGGCCTTTGGGCCCGGCGACCTACTCGCTGGTCTTCTTGGGCAGCTTGGCGCTGGCCTTGGGCTTGATTTCGGCGCTGGCTTGGCGGATGGGCGAACCGCCGCAGACCGGCGTGTCCGGCTTGTCCACGGTGGTGGCGGCGAAATGCTCCAGTTCGCTGGCCTTCAGCGAGGACAGCTTGTCGAACAGCGGCGTGTGGCTTTCGCAATAGCCTTCCACCGTGTGGGCGCGCTGGGATTCGTCGTTGGCCAGCACGGTCATGTAGCGGTCGATGTTGCCGCCGTTGCGGGCGAAATGGCCGCGCAGCACCTTGGCATTGTCGGATAGCGAATTGCCGAAGCGGTGGATGTAGGCGGCGTACTTGCCGGGCAGGCTGGGGTCGTCCCCGCGGCAGTTGAGCGAGGCCACCTGGAGTTGGACATGCAGTTGGCGCACCTGCAGGGCTCGCGCCTCGGCCGGGTTGACGCAACCCCCGGCCAGGGCGGGAAGGGAGGCAGAGGCGACGAGCAACGCGGCGACGGCAGCGCAGGGGATGCGGATCAACGAAGACCTCGTTCATCAAAGGGGGCGGTGCGGGCGACAGTTTGGAGAAGCGCACCCGAAATAGCAACACTCCGAGTGTGTCAACCGCGCGCCCGGGCGGCCTATCCGCTTGCGTGCCTCCTTTGCCCGATGGCGCCCATACCCCTGAGAGCCTGCACGATGGCCTGGGGCGGGGGCATATGTCGGAGCAAGCATTGCCTCGGACTTTCGTTCACTCCGTCGAGAAACCAAGCCAGGGGGTGCAGGCCGATGCGCCATTTCGACATCGACCGTCAGCCGAGCGTCCGAACCTGGCCCGATCTCCTTAACCCCCGCCGGGGCGAGGGGGCGCCGCCCGCCCGCGTCCGGTGGCCCATGTGCTGCGGGCCGTGCTGCTGACCGTCGGCCGCCTGATCGAGGGGCTGACGGTGGCCGCCGCCGGCCTGTCTGCCCCGCTCTTGGCCGGCGGGGCGATGCCTCAACCCCTGGCGGTGGCGGGCGTGGCGCTGCTGGCGGCCCACGCCCTTGCCGCCGCCGGGCTCTACGAGGCCGAGGCCGGCTATGGCCGTCGGCGCACGGTGCTGGCCTCGGCCTTCCTCACCTTTCTGGTGGTGCCGCCGGCCGCTTCCCTGGCTGCCTGGCTGGGCGGCGAACCGCCGCCGCCGTTGCTGGCCTGGGCGGTTCTGGCGGCGCTGGGGGTGGCGGCGGCCCGTCCCGCCTTCGCCCTGGCCCTGGCCCGGCTTGCCCGCTGGGGGCAGACCGCGCGGCGCGTCTTGGTCATCGGCGACCGGACCCGCGCCCTCGAGGCGTTGTCGCTGATCGCCGGCGACGAACGGCGCTGGGCCTTTCCCGTGGGCATCTGCCTGGACCGCGACCCGCCGGCCAAGGCCCTGTTCGGCGGCTTCGTAGCCGGACTGGACGAGGCCGAGCGCATGGTGCGCGACGAGGATGTGGACGACGTCATCGTCGCCGTGCCGTGGACCGACACCGCGCGTCTGAGCGATTGCCTGTCGGTGCTGCGGCCGCTGACGGTGGACGTGCACCTGTTCCCCGAAACCCCCGCCCCCTTCATGGACGGCAACGGCCTGTCGGTGCTGGGCGGCGTGCCTATGGCCCGCATCGCCACCCGGCCCCTGTCGGGCTGGCGCGTCCTGGTCAAGGCGGCGGAGGACCGCGTGCTGGGCGCGCTGCTGCTGGCGCTGGTATCGCCGCTGCTGGCGGCGGTCGCCCTGGCCATCAAGCTGGACAGTCCGGGCCCGGTGTTCTTCCGCCAGAGCCGCTACGGCTACGACAATCGCCCGTTCACCTGCTTCAAGTTCCGCAGCATGGTGAACCGGCCCGAGGAATTGCAGGTGCGCCAGGCCACCCGCGACGATCCCCGCGTCACCCGGGTGGGGCGCCTGCTGCGGCGCACCTCGCTGGACGAGTTGCCGCAGCTTATCAACGTGGTCAACGGCACCATGTCGCTGGTGGGACCGCGTCCCCATGCCGTGTCCCACCACCACCATTACGCCCGGCTGGTGGACGATTACCGCTGTCGCCACCGCATGAAGCCCGGCATCACCGGCTGGGCCCAGATCAACGGCTATCGCGGCGAGACCGCCACCGTGGAGCTGATGCGCAAGCGGGTCATCCACGACCTCTGGTACATCGATCATTGGAGCCTGGGACTGGACCTCATGATCCTGGCCCGCACCCCGCTCGCCTGCCTCAAAGCCACCAACGCCTACTGACCGGAGACCGGCCATGAGTGCCCGCGCCGTCGCCCAATTCCTGTTCCGTCACCAGCGGTTGATGCTGATGACACTGGCCCTGTCCCTGGCGGTGGGCGGGTCGGTGGTCCACTGGCGGCCGGTGCTGTGGCGCGCCGAGGCGTCGCTGCTGGTGGAGGCGGGCCGCGCCGACGGCGCCCGCGCCCTGGCCGCCATGCTGGAAAGCCGCGACCTCCACGCCCAGGTGCTGGCGCGCTGGGGCGACCGGCTGTATCCCACCTTGCCGCGCGAGAGCCGCGCCGACGCCTTCGCCCGCGACCTTGCGGTGATCCCCGCCGAGGGCGCCGGCCTGGTCAGGCTGTGGCTGGACGGTTCCGACGGCGACGGTGCCGCCAGGGCCCTGGCCGACCTGCTGGACCGGCTGGCGGAAAAGAACCGCACCGTGTTCGCCGTCACTCCCGACGCCGAGGCCACCCGGCAATTGGCCGAGGCGCGCGAGGCGCTGGCCGCCTTCCGCAAGCGCGCCGGCATCGCCGAGGGCGGTACCGACAAGGCTGCGCTGCTCAAGCGCCGGGGCGAACTGGACAGCGACATCACGGTGGCCGAGGCCGAGGCCGGCGCGCTTGGCGAGCGCCTGGGCGTGCTCAAGACCCGGCTGGCGGCGACGCCCCCCACCATCGAGATCAGCAGCGAGAGCGAGCGCTCCAAGGTGGCCGAGGAGGCCCGGGGCAAGCTGTTCGAGCCTGCAGGCCAAGGAAGCCGAGTTGCTGGGCAAGTACCAGGAAGGCAGCGTCTTCGTGCAGAACCTGCGCAACGAGAAGCGCAAGGTCGAGGGTCTGCTGGACAAGCTGGATACCGCCACCCAGAACCGGGTGGTCAGCGGTACCAACCCGGTGCACCAGGAACTGGAAAAGGAAAGCGTGCGCACCGAGGCGGCGCTGTCGGCGGCCAAGGCGCGGGCCAAGTCGGCGCAGCGTCAACTGGCCGAACTGGATCGCCGGCTTGATGTGCTGACCGGCTCGGAGCGCAACCTGGCCGAACTGGAACGCGCCGTGGCGGCGGCCGAGGCCCGGCTGGGGCCGAACCGCGTTCCCGCCGCCGCCATCGACGGCATCGGCATCGTCCAGTCCGCCACCGCCGGCTCGCGGCCCGTCGGCCCCACCCCCGCCCAGATTGTCGGCGGCGCCGGCGCCCTTGGCGCCGTGCTCGCCCTGCTGCTGGCGCTGGCCGCCCAGCGCTGGTCGTCCCGACTGTCCTCTCCGGCCGATGTGGAGCGCCGGCTGGGACTCCCCGTCTTGACCTCCATCCCACGCGAGAGCTGACAGCCATGTACAAGGAGTTCTTCAACTTCTCGGCCGAGCCCTTCCGCGTAACACCGGATCCGGGCTTCCTTTACCTTACCGACCAGCACAAGGAGGCACTGGCCGCCATCATCTACGGCATCGCCAAGCGCAAGGGCTTCGTCTGCATCACCGGCGAGGTGGGGGTGGGCAAGACCACCATCCTGCGCTCCTACCTGGACAGCGTCGACGAGCCCGGCCTGACCTTCGTCTATGTCTACAATCCCAACGTCTCGTTCCAGACCCTGCTGCGCCACATCTTCAAGGAGATCGGGCTGGACTATCCCGGCGACGACATCGCCGGCATGGTCGACGCCCTGCGGGCCTGGCTGATCGCCCACCACGACCGGCGCAAGACCCTGGTCCTGCTGGTGGACGAGGCGCAGAACATGCCCATCGGCACGCTGGAATCGCTCCGCATGCTGTCCAACCTGGAGACCGCCACCGAGAAGCTGGTGCAGATCGTCCTGGTGGGACAGCCGGAACTGGAGGCGTTGCTGGCCGAACGGCAACTGCGCCAGCTGGAATCGCGCATCGCCGTGCGCACCCGGCTGGGGCCGCTGTCCCGGGCGGATTCCGCCAATTACATCCGCCACCGGCTGAAATGCGTGGCGCTGGACGAGAAGCCCGCCTTCACCGACACCGCCATCACCGAGATCGTGCGGGTCTGCGGCGGCATCCCGCGCCGCATCAACGTGGTGGCGGACAACGTCCTGCTGACCGCTTTCGGCCACAAGATCCGCCCGGTCACCCCCAAGGTGGTGCGCGAGGTGGTGCGCGACCTCAACCTGAAGGAGCCGGGGACCAAGGGACGCCGTCGGCGCTGGTTCGCCGTGGGCGTGCCGTGGCGGGGGATCGGCATGGGGCTGGGGGCGGTGGCCGCCGCCGGCTTGGTACTGACCGGCGGCATCGCCCTGCGTGACGGTATTCCGCCGTCCTCGCCGCCGTCTCCGCTGGTGTCGGCGCCGCTGCCGCCGGCACCCGCCAAGACGGCCAAGGTTGAGGCACCGCTGCCGCTCCATCTCAAATCCGAACCTGTTCCCGCGCCCCCTCCCGCGTCGGCCGAGCCCGTGCCCGAACTGACCAATGCGGCGCTGCCTCCGCTGCCGCCCGCCATCCCGGTGGACTTGGCGCCGGTGGCCAATCTGCCCGGGACCACCCCGGCCAAGGCCGAGGAACGGCGCCGCACCCTGCGCATCGTCGCTCCCGGCGACACCCTGGCCGGGCTGGCCTTCCAGGTCTACGGCCGGGTGGACCGGCCCCTGCTGGAGGCGGTCAAGCAGCACAATCCCGAGATCATCAACATCGACCGCATCCAGGTCGGGCAGCTGATCGAATTCCCCGACACCGCGAACTGAGGACCACCATGAGCCGCATGCACGATGCCCTGGAAAACGCCCGCGCCCTGGTCCCCGCCACGGCGGCCAAGGGGCGCGCCATCGCCGAGCCGCCCCGCCTGCCCGGCGGGGCGGCGGCCAGCGACCTGCCGCTGCTGCGCCTGTGGCAGGCGGTGGGCGTGCGGCTGCCCGACAAGCCCTGCCGGGTCATCCAGATCGCCCCCTGCGGCGAGGCCGAGCAGGACCCGGCGGTGGCGGTGCGGCTGGCCCGCCTGGCCGGCCGCTCCATGGGCGGCGGCGTGCTGCTGCTCAACAGCGTGGAAAGCGAGACCCGCATGGACGATGGCGGCGAGGTGGCGCTGGGGCCGCTGCCGGGGCGGGCCGGCGACGCCCGCGCCCTCAATCCCCGCCTGCTGGAAGCCTATTGGCAGCGTCTGGCGGAACAGGCGGAACTGATCATCCTGGACGCGCCCCCCTGCTGTCGTCGCCCCTGGCCCAGGCGCTGGCCCCCACGGTGGACGGTGTCATCCTGGTGGTGGAGGCCGACCGCACCCGCACGGCCGAGGCCCTGGAGGCCAAGTCGGCCTTGCAGGCGGGCGGCGCCAACATCCTGGGCGTGGTGTTGAACAAACGGCGGCGCTACGTGCCCAAGGCTCTTTACGACCGGCTGTGAAGAGCGCGGAAAATTTGAACGTCTCCCGTCATTCCCGCGAAAGCGGGAATCCATGCATCCGTCGACACGGCATATACCGTCACGCAACTTCTCCCGACCCGACATGGACCCCCGCTTTCGCGGGGGTGACGAGATAATGGATGGTTGGCGGAGGTTTTTCTCAGTCTGCTCGAGCGGCTTCCGCTCACGCCTTGCCGGTTTCCGTCTGGGCCATTTCCTCGCGCTCGCCGGCCTCGGCCAGTTGGTCGAGGCCGAGGGTGGCACACCATTGCGCCAACACCAGCAGCGCCCACAGGGATTGGCCATAGCCGGGCTGGGCGCGGTGGGTGGCCAATAGGGCGGCTACTCCGCGCGGGTCCAGCAGCGGCCAGCGGCCCGCCACCTCGCCCACCGTCTCGCCCAGGGGGCCGGCCAGCCAGGCGGCCAGCGGCAGGGGCGGGCGGCCGCGCGCCAGGGCACCGGCCGGCGCCAGATCGCCCAGCATGCGCCGCAGCAATTGGCGGGGGGCCGCCGCCGGTGAGCGGATGCGGCCGGGGATGGCCAGGGCGAAATCCACCAGGGCGTCGTCAAGGAAGGGCAGGCGGGCCTCCAGCCCGTGCGCCTGGGCCATGGCGTCGACGCCGGGGGCGACGCCATCGGCGATGCGCAGGGCCAGATCGTCCAGCCCCAGCACCGCCAGATCGTCCTCGCCCATCCAGAGCGGCACCGGCGGGAACGGAATTTCGGCCAGGGGCAGGGCGGCGACCAGCACCTGGGCGGCGTCGCCCTGGAACGGACGCAGGGCGGGCGGTAGCGAGCGCCCGGCGCTCCGGCGCGGGCGCAGGCGTTGCAGCAGCCGGTGCCAGCGGCCGTGGCGGGCGCCCTCATAGGCCGGGTGGGTCAGCAGCAATTCCTCGGCGCCGGTATCGGCCAGCAGGGCCTGGCTGCGGCCTTCGCCCAGGGCGGCGGCGGCGAACCAGCCGGCGGCCAGGGCCGGCGCCGCCACCGGCTCGGACAGCCGCGCCACCATGGCAGGCAGGGCGGCGGCCAGTCGTCCGGCATCCACCGCCAGTTCGGTGGGCTGCACCCCGGCATTGCCGGCCAGGTGACGGATGGCCTCTGCGGCGGCGGAATCCACCGAGTCGACCACAGCCACCGCCGATGGCGGGCTGCCGGTCAGGCGGGTGCAGATGGCGGCAATGGCGCCGCTGCCGGCGGATGGGGTCAGCCACACGCCCACCGGCCCGCTGCCGGTCAGGCGGTCGGCTACGGCGCATTCCAGCAGTGTGCGCAAATTGCCGGCATGGCGCTCGACGGGCAGGCCGCGAATGGTGGCGGCGCGGCCGCCATCGGGCGGAAGCGCGCGCCAGCGCAGGCGGCGCGGCGCCACCCGGCGGTCGACCACCAGCATCTCGCCGGCTCCCAGCTTGGTGATGCCAGCCACCAGGGTGGCGGGGGCGGGCACCGTGCCGAGCGCGAGATAATGTCCCAGTGCCGCCGGGTCCAGCCGGCGCGGCAGGCCCAGTTCGCGCAGCAGCGGCTCGATTTCCGAGGCGAAGGCCACGCGGCCGCGATAGCGGGCGGCGAACAGGGGCTTGCGGCCCATATGGTCGCGCGCCAGCACCAGGCGGTCGCGGCGGTCATCCCACAGGGCCAGGGCGAAGGCGCCCTGCAGGTGGCCGGGGAATTCCAGTCCCCATTGCTCATAGGCGTGCAGGGCCACTTCCGCGTCGGTGCTGGTGCGGAAGCGGTGGCCGACCAGTTCCAGCGAGTGGCGCAGCGCCCGATGGTTCAGGATCTCGCCGTCCAGCACCAGCCAGATGTCGTGGGTTTCGTTGGTCAGCGGCTGGGCCGCCCCCGCGGCGGCGGCGGGGCGGCGGCGGGCGGCCAGGGCGGCGCGGCCGTCGGGGGAGCGGTACGAGCCGTCCTCGTCGCCGCCGCGCCAGGTCATGGCGGCGGCCATGCCTTCGGCCGGCTCCACTTCGATGGCGCCGCTGTCGAGACTGACCAGTCCGGCGATCGCGCTCATGTTGACTCCGCTAAACGATAGCCCGGTAGACCTGTTCATAGGCGTCGGCGATGCGGTCCCAGCCGAACCGCCCCGCCGCCGATTGCGACGCCCTGAGCCGCATGCGCGCCACCACTTCCGGGTCGGCGGACAGCCAGGACAGAACCCGGCGCAGGTCGTCCACGTCGCCGGCGGTGAAGGTGAAGCCGTCGCCGGCCACCACGTCCAGATGCTCGGGCACGTCGCTCGCCACCACCGCGCGGCCGTGGGTCAGCGAGGCCAGCAGGGTCTCGGGAGCCTCGTCCGCCTGGGATGGGTGAAGGTACAGATAGGCATGCCCCATCAGCGCGTCCAGAACCGTCGGCGCCACCGGGCCGGTGAACACCACTCGGCGGGGATCGCAGCCCTGGCGGAGCTGGCGGGCGTATTCCGCGTCGCCGCCGCCCACCTGGGCGACCACCAGCCGGCGGTCGGCCGGCAGCGCGGTGGCGGCGGCGATGGCCATGTGGGCACCGGTCTCCGGCTCCAGCCGGTCGGCGAACAGGACATAGCTGTCCGGGACCAGTTCGAATGGCTGCAGCAGGGTGGCGTCGGCCTGCCGGCCCGGCGGATCGACACCATTGGGAATATAGACCGCGTCGCGGCCGAAAGTAGCGAGGAACTGGCGCTCCAGCCGCCGCGACGACACTGTGACGGCGTCGGCGAAACGGGCGGCCAGCTTGACCGGGCCGGCCATGGCGCCCGGGCCGTGCATGCTGACCACCGAGCGGGCGCGGCCCAGCTTGCTGGCCAGGCTGTAAAGCCCCTGGGCTTCGGCGGCGAAGAAGTTGACCACCTGATAGCCGGCCAGCGCGCTCAGCAGCGAGGCCAGCACCGCGTGGGGCGCGGTATCGCCCATCAGCAGGGGCAGGCGCGGCAGCCGGAAGACGCGGGTGCCCTCGGGCGCCACGCGGGTGTCGGCGCGGCGTTCGCGGAACAGATCGACACGGTGGCCGCGCAGGGCCAAGCGGGGGCAGATTTCCCGCAATGCCTTGTCGATGCCGTCGCTCGCCGGACCCTGCGTTCCAAGCGTCTCGATGACTGCGATCCGCATGCTGGGAATGCCCTCTCGCTCTTCCGCCAGCCCGATGCGCAAAGGTGGGGGGCGGACACGCGAATTGTCAGCGCCTCCGTTCGGCGCCTCAATCCGGGCATCGGGGGTAACGCGGCTTTCTCAGACGAAAACCACCTCAGGCTGCGGTGCGGGCAGCCCCGTTCAATGGCTGCAGGAAGCCTAGGAATTGGCGCGCCACCCGTTCCCATGAGAATTGGGCGGCGTAATCGCGGCAGGCCTGGGGGGAAATGGACAGGGCGTCCAAGGCGGCCTGACGCAGGTCCTCCTTCAGCACGCCTACCGGGGCGCCGCCCACCACGTCCAGCGGGCCGGGCACCGGGAAGGCGGCCACCGGCACGCCCGAGGCCAGGGCTTCCAGCATGACCAGGCCGAAGGTGTCGGTGAGCGACGGGAAGACGAAACAATCGGCGGCGGCGAAATAGCGCGACAATTCGCGGTCGCCGTTGGCGATGCGCCAGTCCACCTGGGGAAAGCGCTTCATCAGGCCGGCGCGGGCCGGGCCGTCGCCCACCACCATCCTGGTGCCGGGCAGCTCCAGCCCCAGGAAGGCCGGCAGGTTCTTTTCCACCGCCACCCGGCCGACATACATGAACAGCGGCCGGGGCACGTCCAGGAAGGCCTTGGGTTGGGGGTGGAAGGTGCGAATGTCGACGCCGTGCGACCATTCCACCGCATTGCTGAACCCCCATTGCCCCAGTTCGGCGTAGACCGACGGTGACGGGCACATGACCGCCGCCGAGGGGGCGTGGAAGCGACGGATCACCGCATAGGGCCACGACAGCGGCACGCCGGTGCGGGCGCGGACGTAATGGGGGAACTTGGTGTGGTAGGCGGTGGTGAACGGGTGGCCGTGCTTCAGGCACCAGGCGCGGGCGGCCCAGCCCAGCGGTCCCTCGGTGGCCAGATGCACCGCCTCGGGCTGGAACTCCTCCAGCAGCCGCTCCAACCGCGGCCGGGGCCACAGTGACAGGGGAATCTCGGGATAGCTGGGGCAGGGAATGGTGTGGAACTGTCCCGGTTCCATCACCGCCACTTCGTGCCCCAACTCGCGCAGCGTATCCGCCAGGGTGGAAAGCACGCGGACGACGCCGTTCCGCTGCGGGTGCCAGGCGTCGGTCACGATGGCGATGCGCATCCCGGGGGGCCTCCATGTCTGGGCTCCGCATGCCTAGGACCGTGCGGGGCCGGCCGCAAGTGACAGGTCGGTGAATTCTACAGATTAGCCAGTTCCACCGCCGGCACTTCTCCCAACGAGGGGAACAGCCGGGTGGCGATACGCGCGAAGCGGTCGGGCGCGTCGGTGGCGACCAGGGCGAGGCCGCCCGATCCCACCGGCACCGCCAGTCCGGATTGCGCCAGCAGGGCGTCCGCCTGGGCCGCCACCGCCTCGGCGCAGTCCACCATGGCCGGAGCCGGGCCGAGCACCCGGCGCAGCGCGGTGATCAGCAGGGGGAAATGGGTGCAGCCCAGCACTAGGCAATCGGCCGCCTGGCTGCCCTGGAAATGCGCGCCCAGATAGTGGCGCGCCATGTCCTCGGCGATGGAACCCTCGGTCAACCCTTCCTCGGCCAGGGCCACGAACATGGGGCAGGGCACCTGGATCACCTGGGCGTCGGGTCGGCGGGCCAGGATGGCGCGGGCGAAGGCGTCGGAGCGGCAGGTGCCCTCGGTGGCGGCGACGACGATGCGGCCGCTGGCCGATTGCCGGACGGCGGCGGCGGCGCCCGCCTCCACCACCCCCAGCACAGCCAGGCCGGGATGGGCGGCAGCCAGGGCGTCCAGCGCATGGGCCGAGGCGGTGTTGCAGGCCACCACCAGCATCTTGATGCCGCGCGCCGTCAGGAAATCGGCGGCCTGCATGGCATACCGGGTCACGGTGGCGGGGGACTTGGTGCCATAGGGCAGTCGGGCAATGTCGCCCAGGTACAGCAGATGTTCGGCCGGCAATCGCCGCCGCAGCGCCGCCGCCACCGTCAGGCCGCCGACGCCGGAGTCGAAAACACCGATGGGAAGCCCCGGCGAGGGGGGGCTACGGTATTCACCGGAGCCAAGTCTCGATTATCCACAACGATCCCAGGAGATTTGATATTTGCCACAATCAATTTACGCTGATCTGCACAGCTATTTCACTTTTCCAGCACAGAGCCGCCTTGGCCGGTGCGCACAAATGTCCTATAAACTCGGGCGGGGAGAGGCAACCCCTTTCGGGGATGGCGCCTCTGAATATCGCGGGGTCTGACGTGAAGCGCAGTGCAATCTTGGCATGGGATGGCCGCGCCGCCGGCGTGCCGTCGCCGGAAGGCTGGTGAGGCATGTCGTGGTCCCTGGCGCGCAAAGTCTCGACGGCATTGCTGGGCATCCTGTTGTCCACCATGCTGATCACGGCGGCATTCGGCTATTACAAGTTCGAGGACGTGCTGTCCTCGCTGGTGCGCTCGCGCTACAGTTTCGTGGTCTTCACCATCAAGCAGAAGGTCGAGGCCAGCCTGGGCCTGGGCTTCGCCCTGCGCCAGCAGCGCCAGGTGCAGGATATCATCGAACTGGAAAAGGCCCGCGACGAGCAGATTCTCGGCATCCAGGTCTATGACGCCAACCGCGAGGTGCTGTTCGACACCGATCGCGGCGCCATCGGTTCGCGGGTGCCGCCGGCCTGGATCGAACCGCTGGACGGGCAGTCCGCCCAGCCCTTCAGCCTGAGCGACGACGAGGCGCTGCTGGTCGGGCTGCCGCTGGTCAACACCCTGGGCAAGGCCGAGGGGGCGGTGGTGCTGCGCTATCCCGCCGCCTATCTGGACCGCGAACTGGGCAAGCTGCTGGGCGGTCTGGCGGCGGAGTTCGCCGCCATCCTGGCGGGCTTCAGCATTCTCGGCGTGGCCGCTTCGGCGTTGCTGCTGCGCAGCGTGCACCATCGGCTGGTGTCCATGCAGCGGGCGCTGGAAGCCACCGTCAGCGAGGGCGGCGAGGTGATCCCCGGTCCCGGCGACCAGGAATTCGAGGCCCGCTTCGCCGAATTCTGCGGCAAGGCCCGCGAGGCGATGGAACACATCGGCGACGCCTCTGCCGAGGTCGAGCGCCTGGACCGGTTGGCGTGAGGACATCATGAAGCTCGACAGCTCGCGCTCCCTGCTCATCCGCCTGATCGCCCTGGCCGTGCTGGTCCTGGTGACGCCGCTGGCCATCATCTCGTTCCGCGCCATGGGCGAGTTCGAGCAGGGCCTGATTCCCGAAATGGACAAGAAGGCCGCCACGGTGGGCCGCGAGGTGGCGGCCCAGGTGTCGCGCGCCGTGGGCTACGGCATCCCGGTGGACCAACTGGTGGGGATGGACGAGTTCTTCGCCCCCGTCCTGGCAGCCAATCCGGAGATCCGCTACCTGGCGGTCACCGACCGGGGCGGCCGGATCTTGTTCCTCAAGGGCGCCGACGAAGCGGAACTGGAGCCCCATTACCGTTCGGCCGATTTCGACACGGTCGCGGCGGAGGGCGCCAAGGCCAGCATCGGCGACTACCTGGACCTCGCCCTGCCGGTGAGCAGCCGCGGCGAGGCGGTGGCCCAGGTGCATGTGGGATTCGATCAGGGCTACGTGGGCGCGCGGCTGTTCGACATCCTTTACGACGTGCTGGTGGTGATCGCCGCCTCGCTGATCGTGGCCTGCGAAATCCTGCTGTTCGTGGTGTTCTTCAACATCACCGGTCCGCTGAAGCTGGTTTCCGACGTGGTGGACCGGGCGCGGCGGGGCAATTTCGTACACATGCCGGGGGGGCTGTCGGGCGACGAGGTGGGGCGTTTCGTGCGCGCCATCCAGGCCACCATCCGCCAGGTGGACGAGCGCTATCGTCAGCTGATCGCCTATGTGGACGAGGTGCGAAGCGCCCATTTCGACAAGGGTGTGGTGGCCAAGGTGGGCGAGATCGCCGACCGCATCAACTTCCTCTTCCAGTTCTCGCCCACCGGCAAGCCCGAGGTGCTGTTCGAGCGCCGCGCCACCGACATCCGGCTGGCGCTGTTCCTCTTCGTCTTCGCCGAGGAGCTGTCGCGCTCGTTCATGCCGCTGTTCGCCGGCAACTTGGCGCCGTCGCTGCCGGGCGTCGGCGTGGACATGGTGATGGCCTTGCCCATCGCCGTGTTCATGGCGGCCATCGCCGTGGCCAGCCCGTGGGGCGGCCAGATGGCTGAGCGGTTCGGCGCGCGCCGGGTCTTTCTGATCGGCCTGGCTCCCACCGTGCTGGGCTCGGTGATGACCGGCATCTCGTTCGGCGTGTTCGACCTGCTGCTGTGGCGGGCGCTCACCGGCATCGGCTACGCCATCGTCACCATGGCCTGCCAGAGCTATATCTCGGGCGCGCTGAAGGAGGACAACCGGGCCCAGGGCCTGGGGGTCTACGTGGGCGCCGTGCTCACCGCCGGCATTTGCGGCAACGCCATGGGCGGCGTGCTGGCCGAACGGGTGGGCTTCCGCGTCAGCTTCTTCGTCTCGGCGGTGGTGGTGCTGCTGGCCGGCCTGCTGGTGTCGCGCCTGCTGGCCGATACGGAAACCGGTGCGGCCGATGGCAAAGCCCATGCCGCCGGCAGGCGCCGCCCGCTCACGCTGCTGCGCAACTGGCGCTTCACCGTGCTGATGCTGTTCGCCGCTGTGCCGGCCAAGATGGCCCTGACCGGCTTCCTGTTCTTCCTGGTGCCGGTCAGCCTGGCCCGGCAGAACTGGGACATCGCCGACATCGCCCGCGTCATGGTGCTCTATCCGGTGGTCATGGTGGTGGTGTCGCCCCTGGCCGCCCGCCTGGCCGACCGGCTGGGCTGGCGCGCCGGGCAGGTGGCGCTGGGTGGGCTGATCGGCGGTATCGGCCTGCTGGCGCCCCTGGTGCTGGGCGGCGGCTTCATCCCGGTGGCGGTGTCCATCGTCGCCCTGGGCATCTCGCACGGCATGTCGGCCTCGCCGCAACTGGCCATGCTGCCCGACCTGTGCTGGACCGAATGCCGCAGCCTCGGCTACACCAGCGTGCTGGCCTTCGTGCGCTTTGTCGAACGCGTCGGTTCCGTGGCCGGGCCGCTGCTGGCGGCGGCCTTCATTCCCGCCTGGGGCTGGCCGGCGCCGGGGTGGCGCTGGGGGTGGTGGTGCTGGCCCTGGCGGTGGTGTTCGCCATCGCTTCGGCCGCCTACGGGCCGGGCCCGCATATCGAGACCGAGGAGGACGCGGCATGAAGCGGCGCGAGATGCTTGCCGGCATGGCGGGCCTGGGCGCGGTCTGCGCCGCGCCCGCCTTGGCCCAGCCGGCGCCGGCCAAACCCTACCGCATCTACATGGCGCTTTACCGCGGCTGGGAGGAATGCGCCCAGGGCTTCAAGGACTACTTCATCAACCAGGGCATCCCGGTGGAGCTGATCGTCCGCGACGCCGGCCAGGACAAGAGCAAGCTGCCCGGCTTCGTCGCCGAGGCGCGGGAACTGGGCGTGGACCTGGTGTTCACCTGGGGCACCACGGTGACGCAGGAGATGCTGGGGCCGTGGGACGCGCCCGACCCGGCGCGCCACATCACCGATATCCCGGCGGTGTTCGCCGTGGTGTCGCAGCCGGTAGGCGCCAAGGTGGTGCCCAACCTGGCCTCGTCCGGGCGCAACATCACCGGCACCACCTATCTGGTTCCCGAGGAGACCCAGGTGGCGCTGATCCAGTCCTACCGTCCCTTCGCTGTCCTGGGCATGGTCTACAACCCGCTGGAGCCCAACTCGCGGGTGACCATCAACGAGTTCACCCGGCTGGGCAAGCAGCAGGGCTTCAAGCTGGTGGCGGTGCCGGTGGAGGTGGCCGAGGGCAAGCCCTCGGCGGCGTCCATCCCCGGCAAGGTGGCCGAGGTCAAGGCGGCGGGGGCCGAGTTCCTGTACATCCCGCCGGACACCTTCATCAACGTCAACCGCGACATCCTGACCGGTGCAGCCCTGGACCTCAGGCTGCCCACCTTCGCCGCCGCCGAGAACCCGGTGGTCAATTCCAAGGCGCTGTTCGGCGGCATCTACCACTACTACCCGGTGGGCCAGCTGACCGCCTACAAGGCCGAGCAGATCCTGGTGCAGAAACGGGCTCCGGCCGACATCCCCATCGACGCGCCCCGGCGGCTGTCCATCATCATCAACATGCCGGTGGTCCGCACGCTGGGCTTCTATCCGCCCATGAACCTGCTGGGACTGGCCGAGGTCATCGACCCGGAGGTGCGGCCGTGAGACTCGTCATCTGCACCAAGCGCGACCTCGCCGGGGCGCTGGTGCTCAACCAGCTGATGCCGCACCTGGCCGGCGACCAGGTCATGGTCCTGCTGTCGGACAAGACCCGGCCGGCGGAAAAGGCGCAGCCGGAACTGGCCGAGATGAAGTTCCTGGAGCGCGAGCTGCCGGTGGACACCCTGTTCCCGCTGGTGGACCAGTTGGGCGATCACGGCCAGAGGCTGGCCACCTTCGCTGGCATCGCCGGCCGCTACGGCGTGCCGGTCAAGGCGATCTCCAGCATCAACGACGCCGACGGCACGGCGCTGATCCGCGACTTCGCCCCCGACCTCATCCTGTCGGCGCGTTTCTCGCTGATCTTCAAGCGCCACGTCTTCGAGATTCCCCGTTTCGGCACCTGGAACGTGCATCCGGGCGCCTTGCCGCGCTATGCCGGGCTGTTCGCGCCGTTCCGCTGCCTGCTGGATGGCGGCGAGCGCATCGGCTGCACCCTGCACCGGGTGGACGACGGCATCGACACCGGGCCGGTGCTGGGCATCGGCTGGCTGCCGGTGGAGCGCGAACGCTCGCTGCTGTGGCACGTGGTCAACAGCTACCACCCCGGCATCCAGCTGTTCCTGGACATGCTGGCGGGCCTGCGGGTCGGGCGCGAGCCGCGCCCCGTGGCCCAGGACGTGACCCAGCGCCATTACGTCTCCATGCCGCCGGTCGAGCAGTTCCGCGCCTTCCATGAGCGCGGCATGCGGCTGTACGATCCCGCCGAGTACATGGAGATCGTGCGGGACTTCCTGCCGCCGGCCTGGCGGCGCCGGCCCTTGGGGCGAGTTTGACGGGATCGGCCGACCAGGCCGCGGAAGGGGTGGGGGCGCCATGCTGCTGCGCACGCGCGTAACGCTGATCGTCTCGTTCACCTACTGCTTGCTGGTGGGTGGTCTGGTCTTCGCCGGCTGGAAGAGCGAGGAACTGGCCGACGAGCGCTATTCCCAGGCCACCCTGAACGGCCAGGAGATCTTCTGGCGCAAGCTGGTGGAAAACGCCGTCCAGCGCCTGGAAACCGACGCCAACACCATTTCGGCCGATTCCCGCCTGGTGGAGGCGGTGGAGCGCAGGGACCCCACTGCGGTCCTGGTGGCGGTGGGCCCCATCGCCGAGGCGCTCAAGGCGCGCAATTCCATTGCCCGCTTCGAGGTCATGACCCGCGACGGCGAGTTGCTGTATTCCTCGCGCTCGCTGCTGGAACCGGCGACCATCGACGCCGGCACCCTGCGCGGCATCGTCGACAGCCATCGCCCCATTCGCGGTGTCATCCAGGACGCCAACCGCACCTTCACCGCCACCCTGGCCTTTCCGCTGGAAGGCGAGAAGGACGTGGTCGGCGTCGCCGTGCTGGCCGCCGACCTGCGCCCGCCGCTGATGGAGTTCAAGGCCTCCACCGGCTCCGACATCTTCCTGGTGGACCATTCCGGCCATATGGCGGTAGGCACCGACGACGGGCTTTGGCAGAACTTCGCCGGCAAGGTTTCGGCGCGCAAGAGCCGCATGGAAACGCGCGAGGAGGGCGGCCGTTTCTATTCCATGGTGGTGCTGCCGCTGCACGACGGCGTCGGGAGGGTCATCGGCGCCCTGGTCACCGCCCGCGACTTCACCGCCACCCAAAGCCGGCAGAACCTGATCCGCAAGGTCTCCATGGGCGCGGTGGCCGGCTTCCTGGTGCTGGTGCTGGGCCTGTTCACCGTTTACCTGCGCCGCTCGTTCCACCCGTTGAACGAGGCCATCGCCGTGCTCAATGCGTTGTCGCGCGGCGACACCTCGGTCAGCCTGGAGGTGCGGAACGAGCAGGATGAGATCGGCCGCATCGCCGGCACCGTGGGCGTGTTCCGCGAGAACACCATCAAGCTGGACCTGATGCAGCAGCGGCGCGAACGCCAGCGCCGGCGGCAGGAACTGTTCATCCGCATGCAGATGCAGGGCCTGTCCGAGATGCTGGAGGAAGAGGCCCGCGCCGCCGTGCTGGCCGACCTCAGGCAGATCGAGGAATTGGCCAGCCGCAAGTCGGACGCCGATGACGACCACGGCAGCGGCAAGGGCGAACTGGAAGTGCTGGGCGTGGCCTTCCAGACCATGTCCGACCGTATCCGCGAGCAGCACGAGAGCCTGCAGGCGCTGATCGCCGAACGCACCCGCGACGTTGAGGTGCTGCGCGAGGCCTTGCGCACCCGCGACCAGTTGGCGGCGTTGCGCCAGGAACTGGATTTTGCCCGCGAGCTGCAATTGTCGTCGCTGCCGCAGGTCTTCCCGCCTTTCCCCGATCGCCACGAATTCCAGATTCACGCCTCCATGGTTCCAGCCAAGGAGGTGGGCGGCGACTTCTACGATTTCTTCCTGATCGACCGCAGCCATCTCGCCTTCGTCATCGGCGACGCCTCGGGCAAGGGCGTGCCGGCTGCCATGTTCATCGCCATCACCCGCTCGCTGATCAAGGCGGTGGCGCCGCTCTCCTCCACCCCCGGCGAGTGCATGGCCTTCGTCAACACCATGCTGGCCGCCGACAACCCACAGACGCTGTTCGCCACCTGCTTCTACGCGGTGCTGGACGTGCGCACCGGCGAGGTGGCCTTCTGCAACGCCGGCCATCCGCCGCCGCTCATCCAGCGGGCCGACGGCACGGTAGAGGCCATCCGCGACGTCTCGGGCGTGGCGCTCGGCGTGATGGAGGACCTGGACTACGATACCGGCAGCTTCCAGCTGTCCCCCGGCGACACCGTGCTGCTGTATACCGATGGCGTCACCGAGGCCCAGGACATGTCGGAGGCGCTGTACGAGGAATACCGCCTCATCGACCGACTGGGCCAGTTGGGCCAGCTGGAACCGTCCGAGGTCATCGCCCGCGTGCAGAGCGCCGTCGAGGGCTTCGTGGGCGACGCACCGCAATTCGACGACATCACCATGCTGTCGCTGCGCTTCGACCAGCCGTCCGAAGCCGGCGATGACGCGGACGAGCCGCAGCGCCGCCTGACGCTCACCGGCTTCAAGCCGGCGCCCGAGCCCGCTCCCGTTCCGCAACGGGTGGCGCCGCCGCCCGTGGCACGGCCGAAGGTGACGGCCCAGCCGGCCGGCGGTTCGCAGCCTCTGGTCATCCAACTGGGGCCCATCCGCGCCAAGATGCGCCCGGCCAATCCGGAATCCGCCGAAACGCCTGCCGAGGTGCCGCCGACGGCGCCACCCGTCCCGGTGCCTGCGCCTGAACCTGAGCCCGAGGTTGCCGTGCCGCGCGCCCATCTCGACGTCACCATCGGCAACGACCTGGACGAACTGGGCCGCCTTGCCGCGGTGGTGGACGACTTTGTCGAGAAGAACGGCCTGCCCGAGCGCATCAGCTTCAACCTGAACCTGTGCCTGGACGAGCTGATCACCAACATCGTCTCCTACGGATACGACAATGACCAGCATCACGACATCCATGTCCGGTTGGGTCTTGAGGATGGCGTGCTGATGTGTCAGATCATCGATGACGCCAAGGAATATGATCCGTTCGTCGAGGCGCCGGAGCCCGATCTGGATGCCGAGGTGGACGACCGCCCCATTGGTGGCCTGGGCGTCTTCCTGGTGAAGGAATTCATGGACCGCACCGAATACCGCCGCGAGGGCGATCGGAATGTGGTCACGTTGTGGAAGAACACTTAGATTAGGGATATGTCCTTCGGCTTCTTCCCCCATGAGGCCGAAGGCGAGAGAGGAGCTGCGAGGATATGGAGATCAAGGTAGAGACCTTCGGCGAAGCCACCGTGCTGGTGCCGGTGGCGCGCGTGGACAGCGCAACGGCCAAGGCCTTCGAAGCCAGGGTTCTGCAAGTGGTCAATTCCGGCGTCTCGCGGATCATCCTGGATTTCTCCGAACTGGACTACATCTCCAGCGCCGGCCTGCGCGTCGTCCTGGTGGGCGCCAAGATGACCCGCGCCCCGCGCAAATTCGTGTTGTGCGGCATGAAGCCCCACATCCGCGAAGTCTTCGACGTTTCCGGTTTCGCCAAGATCCTGTCCATCCACGCCGACCGCGCCGCCGCTTCCGTCTAGGCGGGGACCTGCCCGCTCGCCGGAATCGCCATCGCCCGCCGATGGCGGGTTTTTTCAGATTCTGGTATCATGGTTGAAACCGGACGGTCATGAACAATGGCCGTTCGAACCCGGGAGGGTTGCCATGGCCAATAATCCATATCGAAGCCTGACTGATCTGCAGACCGCGTGGCTGGAAGCCTGGGTCACCTCGGCGCAGCACGTCTTCCAGTGCTGGCGCCACATGGCGGAGCTCCAGCAGCATTTCCTCCAGCAGGCGCAACAGCACCACCGCAACCATGTCGAGATCGCCTGTGGCGCGTCGTTCCTGGACAAGTACGGCCGCCGCGCCCACGACATCGACCCCGAGCGGGACATCTGAACCACCGAAAGGTGGGGGCCTATGTATCCGAAGGGGAGGGCGGTTGACCCACCGCCGGTCTTTCCCACATGCAAAGCAGTGAGGCCGTACTCCCCCTCGCGGCCTCCTGCCGAGCCCGTTCGCCGTTCGGCGTCGGGCTCGGTGCTTTTTCAGGGCATGGCGGTTTTAGTCGTCGTGGGAGCCGCGTCGGCCGATGGGCAGGTCGCGGTGGATATAGGCGCTCATCACCAAGCCCCAGCCGAACAGCAGCGACAGCATGGCGGTGCCGCCGTAAGAGATGAGCGGCAGCGGCACGCCCACTACCGGCACCAGGCCCATGACCATGGCGGTGTTGATGAAGAAGTACAGGAAGAAGGTGGTGGTCATGCCCAGCGCCGTCAGCCGGCCGAATTGCGAGCGGCAGCGTAGCGCGATGGCATAACCGAAGGCGGTCAGGACGGCATACAGCGCCAGCAGGAACAGGCCGCCCATCAGGCCCCATTCCTCGGCGAACATGGTGAAGATGAAGTCGGTCTGCTTTTCCGGCAGGAAGTTCAGGCGGGACTGGGTACCCATCATGTATCCCTTGCCGAAGATGCCGCCCGAGCCGAGTGCGATCTTGGACTGGGTGATGTGGTAGCCGGCGCCCAGGGGGTCCTGGTCGGGGTTCATGAAGATGATGACGCGCTTCCTCTGGTAGTCGTGCAGGAACTGCCAGGCCACCGGGACGGCGCCCAGGCCGCTGGCGATCAGGATGCCGAACTTCCACAACCGCACGCCGGCCATGAAGAAGATGGCGCCGGCCGTCATCAGCAGCATCATGGCGGTGCCCAGATCGGGCTGCTTCATCACCAGGCCGATGGGCGCCAGCACCATCAGCAGCGGCGGGAGCAGGAACAGCGGACGGCCCACGTCCTGGTAGGTGGCGCCGTGGAAATAACGCGCCAGCGTCAGAATCATGGCGATCTTCATGATCTCGGACGGCTGCAGCTGGATGAAGCCCAGGTCGATCCATCGCTGGGCGCCCATGCCGATGGTGCCCTTGATGTCCACCGCCACCAGCAGCACCACCGAAACCAGATAGAGGGCATAGGCGTAGCGCATCCACACCCGCAGATCCACCAGCGCGACCGTGATCATGATGCCGATGCCGACGGCGAACCGGATCATGGATTTCAGCGCCCATGGCTCCAGCGAGCCCTGGGCGGCGGAATAAAGGGTCAGGAAGCCGACGCTGGCGATGGCGGCCAGCACGGCGATCAGCGACCAGTTGATCTGCCAGATCTTGTCGCGCCAGCCCATTTCGGTGCGGTTGAGGTGGGTCGACAGCCGGGGGGTGGGGCGGATCATCAGCCTTGTCCTCTGTCCATGCCGGCCATGCGGGCGCGCTCGCGCTTCTGCACTTCGATCATGATGTCGCGCGCGATGGGCGCCGCCACCGCCGAGCCGCCGCCGCCATGCTCCACCACCACGGCGATGGCGTAGCGGGGATTGTCCTCGGGGGCGTAGGCCACGAACAGGGCGTGGTCGCGCTCCTTCCACGGCAGCTCTTCGTTCTTCTTCACGCCGCTTTCGCGCTCGCGCATGGTGATGCGGCGCACCTGGGCCGAGCCGGTCTTGCCCGACAGCCACATGCCTTCCTGATCGATGCGGGCGCGGTAGGCGGTGCCGCCCGGTTCGTTGGACACCGCGAACATGCCCTTGCGCACCCACTGGATGTGCTTCTGGGCCATGCCGCAGGACGGCCATTGCGGCGCCGGGCGCGGCGTCGCGCTCTTGTCGGTGACCAGGTCGCGGGCCACGTGGGGCACCACGGCGAAACCGCCATTGGCGATGCGCGCGGTCATGGTCGCCAACTGCAGGGGCGTCGCCAGCGTATAGCCCTGGCCGATGCCGTTGATCAGCGTCTCGCCCGGGTGCCACACCTGGGACAGCGCCTTGCGCTTCCAGGCGCGGTCGGGGATCAGGCCGGGGCGCTCGTTGGGCAGGTCCATGCCGGTGGGTGTGCCCAGGCCGAAGCGGCGCGCCACCTCGGCGATCTTGTCGATGCCGACGCGGCGGGCGATCTCGTAGAAATAAACGTCGCAGGAGTTCTTCAGCCCGCCCACCAGGTCCTGCGAACCGTGGCCGCCCTTCTTCCAGCAGTGGAAGCGGATGTTGCCCATCTGCATGTGGCCGGGGCAAAACACCCGCTGATCCGGCGTCACCGCGCCGGCTTCCAGCGCCGCCATGGCGGTGACCAGCTTGAAGGTGGAGCCGGGTGCGAAGGTGCCCGACAGCGCCTTGTTCTGCAGCGGCGCCCGTGGATTGGTGCTGAGTTCCTTCCACTCCTCGCCGGTCAGGCCGCGGTTGAAGGCGTTGGGGTCGTAGGACGGCGTCGAGGCCATCACCAGCACGTCGCCGTTGAAGATGTCCATGACCACGCAGGCGGCCGATTCCTCGCCCAGGCGCTGGGCGGCGTACTCCTGCAGGCGCATGTCCAGCGTCAGCGCCAGGTCGACGCCCGATTCGCCCTCGTTGCGTTCCAGTTCGCGGATGACGCGGCCCACCGAGTTGACCTCGACCGAACTGGTGCCGCCCTTGCCGCGCAGCGCCATGTCGTAGATCTTCTCGACGCCGCCCTTGCCGATGCGGAAGCCGGGCAGTTCCTCCAGCGGGTCGCCGGTCAGGTCGTTCTCGGATACCGCCGAGACGTAACCCAGGATGTGGGCGCCCAGGTGCTGCAGCGGGTAATAGCGGCTCTGGCCGACGTCGATCAGCACGCCGGGCAGGTCGGGGGCGTTCACCTCGATGCGTGCCACTTCCTCCCACGACAGGTTCTCGCGCACGGTGATCGGCACGAAGGAACGGCGCCGCTTGGCCTCCTTGGCGATGCGGGCGCGGTCGTGGTCGGTCAGGGTGATGATGGTGGCCAGCGCGTCCAGGGTGTAGGACAGCGACGGCGTCTGCTCGGCCACCACCAGCACACGGTAATTGTGCTGGTTGATGGCCATGGCGATGCCGTTGCGGTCCAGGATCAGCCCGCGCGGCGGCGGCAGCAGGCGGATGCTGACGCGGTTGTCCTCGGCCAGCATGGCGTATTTGTCGGCTTCCAGCACCTGCAGGTAATACATCCGCGCGGCCAGGGTGCCGATCAGGGCGGCCTTGCCGCCCGCCAGCATCAGGGCGCGGCGGGTGAAGATCTTGGCGCGGTCGTTGTCGTGGTACACGGGGTCACACGTCCTTCAGGAACGCCATCTGCGTGCGGGCCAGGGCCCAGGTCAGCACCGGGAACAACCCCATGGTCAGGAAATATTCGAAGATCACCGGCAGCGCGTCCACCACCTGGCCGGACAGTATGACCACCAGCAGCCAGGACAGGCCGATGGCCCCCGCCGCCAGCAATCCGAAGGCCCACCAGGCGACCATGAACGACTTGCCCAGGAAGAACTTGCGCTGCGACGCCGCCACACCCTGCACCAACAGCAATACCAGGGCGTTAACGCCCAGCGGCGTGCCGGCGATGATGTCGTAGAGGAAGCCCACCAGGAACGCCATCCACGCCGGCAGCAGATCGGGGCGGTAGATGGCCCAGTAATAGACCCCCATGAGCGGCAGCACCGGGGCGATGCCGGCGAAGCCGGGCAGGCGGGTGGGCACCGCGGTCAGCAGCAGCAGGAAGATGGTGACGCTGATGGGCACCAGATGCCGCACCCAGGTGTCCATGCGCACCCAGATGGAGGGTTTCATCATTATATTCTGCCCTCAGGCGCCGGGCGCGCGCCTCCGCGCGCTTGGCTCTCGCGAGCATAAGCTCGCGGGCCCTCAGCGGGCCAGTCCCTCGCTTCGCTCGCTCCGGGTGCCCAGAAACGCCCTCCCCCCTTGCGGGGGAGGGCCGGGGGTGGGGGGAAGCCGGCGATCAAGGCAGTCACTCCGGTCCCTGCGCGCCTCGGCGGCGGCGATCGGGGGCCGGCGGCTTCTCGAAGGGCAGGATGCCGCCCAGACCGAAATCGACGACGGAGACGAATTCCAGCTCGTGCCGCTTGACGAAAGGCTCCACCCGGATGACGCCGTCGCCGGTGGAGGCCACCACGCCGATGGGAATGCCCGGCGGGAAGGCGGCGCCCGAGGCCGAGGTCACCACCCGTTCGCCGACGGCGACGGTGGGGTTGCCGGCCACGTAATTGAGCTTGGGGCGGTCCTTGTTGTCGCCCGACAGGATGGCGCGGGTGCGCGAGGATTCCACCATCACCGGGATCTTGGCGTTGATGTCGGTGATCAGCAGCAGGCGCGACGAGCGTTCGCCCACCTCGGCGATGTGGCCCACCAGGGCCTCGCCGGCCATGACCGCCTGGCCCTTGCGCACGCCTTCGCGGGCGCCGGCATTCAGCAGCATGGAATGACCGAAGGCGGAGCCCAGGTCGCCGATGACCCGGGCGGTGACGAAGCCGGGATCGGGATCGGGGACGACGTTCAACTGCTCGTGCAGGATGGCGTTCTCGGCATCCATCCGGCGCGCCACCGTCTGCCAGTGCTGCAGGCGCTGGTTCTCGGCCTTCAGACGGGCGTTCTCGGCGCGCAGGTTGGCCAGTTCGCGCACGCTCTCCACCACTTCGGCGATGGTGGCGGCAGGCCGGCTCATGGCGTCGAGGATGGGCGACAGGGCGTCGGCCACCACCGTGCGGGTGCGCTCCATCAGCAGGATATCGGCCTTGCCGACGATCATCAGCGCCACCGCGCCGATGATCAGGGAGACAAAGGCGAACCGCTGGGCCAGCAGCCGCAATGTGGCAAGACGTCCGACCGCACCGGACTGCTTCACGAGGATTCCCTCCGTTCCCTAGAGGTACGGCCGCCGGGACAGGGCGGCCGTGCCGTGAGCAAAGGTACTACATCTAGCGAAGCAAAAACTAGTACATGCTGGTCAGCACGTTCTTCAGCTTCGGCATCTCTTCCAGGGCGCGGCCGGTGCCGAGGGCGACGCAGGACAGCGGATCGTCGGCGATGGACACCGGCAGGCCGGTGGCATGGCGCAGCACGTAATCCAGGTTGGACAGCAGGGCGCCGCCGCCGGTCAGCACGATGCCCTTGTCGACGATGTCGGCGGCCAGTTCGGGCGCGGTGTGCTCCAGGGCCACCTTGACCGCCTCGATGATGGCGCCCACCGGCTCGGCCAGGCTCTCGGCGATCTGGCGCTCGGAGACGATCAGTTCCTTCGGCACGCCGTTCATCAGGTCGCGGCCCTTGATCTCCATGGTGCGGCCCTCGCCGTCCTCGGGCGGGCAGGCCGAACCGATTTCCTTCTTGATGCGCTCGGCGGACCCTTCGCCGATCAGCAGGTTATGGTTGCGGCGGATATAGGCGATGATGGCTTCGTCCATCTTATCGCCGCCCACGCGCACCGAGCGAGAATAGACGATGCCGCCCAGGCTGAGCACGGCCACTTCCGTGGTGCCACCACCGATATCCACCACCATGGAGCCGGTGGGCTCGGTCACCGGCAGGCCGGCGCCGATGGCGGCGGCCATGGGTTCCTCGATCAGGAAGACGCGGCGGGCGCCGGCGCTTTCGGCCGATTCCTGGATGGCGCGGCGTTCCACGGCGGTGGAGCCCGACGGCACGCAGACGATGACCAGCGGGCTGGCGAAAGAGCGGCGGTTGTGCACCTTGCGGATGAAGTGCTTGATCATCTCTTCCGCCACTTCGAAGTCGGCGATGACGCCGTCGCGCAGCGGGCGGATGGCCTGGATGTAGCCCGGCGTGCGGCCCAGCATCATCTTGGCTTCGTCGCCGACGGCCAGGACCTTCTTCTTGCCCTTTTCCTCGGCGATGGCCACCACTGACGGCTCATTCAGGACGATCCCGCGGCCCTTGACATAGACCAGCGTGTTGGCGGTCCCGAGATCGATCGCCATGTCCGCGGACATCCAACCCGTCAGTTTCGAAAACATAATCCCTCACTCGAAATCCAGCGTTGCCGTGAGCCGCCTGCGGGGCGCGGTGCCCGCAATCGGCCTGTCCCAGAGGTACGACGCCCGGACTTATATCAGCCCGCAAGCGCCGCCGGAGCGGTTTTTTGCCGCTTCACCAAAAGTTTGTTCAGGGCGTTTACATACGCCCTGGCCGAAGCCACCATGGTGTCGGTGTCGGCGCCCTGGCCGTTGACGGTCTTGCCGTCTTCCTCCAGCCGCACCGTCACCTCGGCCTGGGCGTCGGTGCCCTGGGTCACCGCGTGCACCTGATACAGCTGCAGCCGCGCCTCATGGGGAACCAGCGCCTTGATGGCGTTGAAGGTGGCATCCACCGGGCCGTCGCCGGTGGCCTTGACGATCCTGCTCTCGCCGTCGATCTCCAGCTCCAGTTCGGCCTTGGGCGGATTGTGCTTGGTGCCGCACAACACCTCCAGCGAACGGAAGCGGACGCGGTCGTTCTCGCGATAGACCGCCTCGTCGACGAGGGCCACGATATCTTCGTCAAATATGTCCTTTTTGCGGTCCGCCAGATCCTTGAAGCGGACGAAGGCGTCCTCGACGGCGTTGTCGCCCAGCTCGTAGCCGAGCTGCTTCAGCTTGTCCTTGAAGGCGGCGCGGCCGGAATGCTTGCCCATTACCAGGCTCGACCGGTTCAGGCCCACCGATTCGGGGGTCATGATCTCGTAGGTCTGGGCGCATTTCAGCACGCCGTCCTGGTGGATGCCCGATTCGTGGGCGAAGGCGTTCTTGCCGACGATGGCCTTGTTGGGCTGGACCACGAAGCCGGTCACCGCCGACACCAGCCGTGAGGTCCGCGTGATGTGTTCGGTCTTGATGCCGGTCTGGTAGGGCAGCAGGTCGGGCCGGGTGCGGATCGCCATGACGATCTCTTCCATGGCGGCGTTGCCGGCGCGCTCGCCCAAGCCATTGACGGTGCATTCGATCTGACGGGCGCCGGCATTGACCGCGGCCAGCGAGTTGGCCACCGCCAGGCCCAGATCGTTGTGGCAATGAACGGACAGGATGGCCTTGTCGATGTTGGGCACCCGGTTCATCAGCATGGCGATCAGCGCCGCGTATTCCTCGGGGACCGCGTAGCCCACGGTGTCGGGGATGTTGATGGTCCGCGCCCCGGCGTCGATGGCCGCCTCGACGCAGCGGCACAGGAAATCGTGTTCGGTGCGCGAACCGTCCTCGGCCGACCATTCCACGTCTTCCACCAGGGTGCGGGCATAGGCCACGGAGTCGCGGACCTTCTCCAACACCTTCTCGGGCTCCATCTGCAGCTTGAACTTCATGTGCAGCGGGCTAGTGGACAGGAAGGTGTGAATGCGGTGGCGGGGCGCCAGCTTCACCGCCTCGGCGCAGCGCTCTATGTCGCCCTTGGTGGCGCGGGCCAGGCCGGCGATGGTGGCGTTCCTGACCACGCGGGCCACCGCCTGCACCGCCTCGAAATCGCCGTTGGAAGCGATGGGGAAGCCGGCCTCGATGACGTCGACCCCCATTTCCTCCAGCGCCTGGGCGATCTTGACCTTCTCCTGAAGGTTCATGGAGGCGCCGGGCGATTGCTCGCCGTCGCGCAGCGTGGTGTCGAAGATGATGACCCGGTTCTTATCCATGTCTACGCCCAAGCTATGATCTGGCACTGCCTGCGGACAACGGCACCGCACCCGGCTCACGCCCGGGAGCGCCGACAGTCGCATGACCGGAACACGAGGAGCGCGGCAAGGCGGGGAAGAGCGAGAAGAAGGCCCCGAGGACGGCGCCGCCTCGGCACCTCGTCCTCGCGTCGCTCCGATCCCTTTCGATCATTGTCCGCCTGGCTTTGTGGTTGGAACGGCCATCGAAGTCAAGAGCAGTCCCACCGCCGCATTAGGAAGTCCGAGTTGCACAGGCTTGTCAACTGGATCGTATGCGTTATGGGTGCTGCCGGGGCCCTTTCTACCTCAAACGGGAGAGCCGCGCCTGTACGAAAAAGGGGATAGGAATGGGACCTTTGCCGGTGCGCGGCGGAGCCCGCGCGGAAATCCGGCCGGAATCTATCGGATCAATTTGCGGATGATATTAAAATCGATTTAGTCGATCAGTATATCCAATATAACCTATTTACTAGAACGTCGGCATCGGTACTACCGTAGGTGCGCATTCACCACCCACGCAATGGAGTTGACCACCATGACCAAGCCCCCCCGGTTAACCACCTCGGCCGGCGCCCCCGTCATCGACAACCAGAATTCCCTGTCGGCGGGACCGCGCGGGCCGCTGCTGCTGCAGGACTACCAACTGGTGGAAAAGTTGGCGCACCAGAACCGCGAGCGCATTCCCGAGCGCGTGGTGCATGCCAAGGGCTGGGGAGCGCACGGAACCCTCACCGTCACCCGCGACATCACCCGCTTCAGCCGCGCCTCGGTGTTCGCCCAGGTGGGCAAGAAGACGCCGGTCCTGGCCCGCTTCTCGACCGTCGCCGGCGAACTGGGGGCGGCCGACGCCGAACGCGACGTGCGCGGCTTCGCGCTCAAGTTCTATACGGACGAGGGCAACTGGGACATGGTCGGCAACAACACGCCGGTATTCTTCGTCCGCGACCCGCTGAAATTCCCCGACTTCATCCATACCCAGAAGCGCCACCCCAAGACCAACCTGCGTTCGCCCACCGCCATGTGGGACTTCTGGTCGCTGTCGCCGGAAAGCCTGCACCAGGTCACCATCCTGTTCTCGGACCGCGGCCTGCCGCAGACGGTGCGGCACATGAACGGCTATGGGGCGCACACCTATTCGTTCATCAACGCCGCCGGCGAGCGCTTCTGGGTCAAGTTCCACTTCAAGACCTTTCAGGGCCACAAGCACTGGACCAACGCGGAAGCCGCCGAGGTGATCGGGCGGACCCGCGAAAGCACCCAGGAGGACCTGTTCGGCGCCATCGAGGCCGGCGACTTCCCGCGCTGGAAGTTCTGCGTCCAGGTCATGCCCGAGGCCGACGCCGACAAGACGCCCTACAATCCGTTCGACCTGACCAAGGTGTGGCCGCACGGCGACTACCCGCTGATCGAGGTCGGCGTGCTGGAACTGAACCGCAATCCCGACAACTACTTCGCCGAGATCGAGCAGGCGGCGTTCTCGCCGTCGAACATTGTGCCCGGCATCGGCTTTTCGCCCGACAAGATGCTGCAGGCCCGCATCTTCTCCTACGCCGACGCCCATCGTTACCGTTTGGGCACCCATTACGAGGCGCTGCCGGTGAACGCGCCGAAATGCCCGTTCCACCACTACCACAAGGACGGGGCCATGCGGTTCTTCGCCAACAACCCCAATCCGGACGCCTATTACGAGCCCAATTCGTTCGGCGGTCCGGTGCAGGCGCCGGAATTCCGCGAACCGCCCCTGAAGATCAGCGGCGACGCCGACCACTACGACCATCGCGCCGGCAACGACGACTACTGCCAGGCCGGCGCCCTGTTCCGGCTGATGGACGCGGCCCAGCAGTCGCGGCTGTTCCAGAATCTGGCGGCGGCCATGGCCGGCGTGCCGCGGGCGATCGTCGACCGCCAGTTGGCCCACTTCGACAAGGCCGACCCGGCATATGGCGCCGGCGTCCGCGAAGCCCTGCGCCTTCGAGCCGAGGCGTAAGCGGCATGGGCGGGGCCGCGCGGCCCCGCCCATCCGCGGAATCCCTTTTCCGTCAGGCCGCCGGCAGGCTCAGCGTCACCTCGGCGCCGCCTCCGGCGGCGTTGACCAGTTCCACGCGCCCGCCATGGCGCTGGGCGATGGTCTTGACCATGTACAGGCCCAGGCCGGTGCCGGCATGGGCCCGGGCGTTGTCGGCGCGGAAGAAGCGCTGCCCCAGCAGCGCCAGCTGTTCCTCGGGGAAGCCGATGCCGTGGTCGCGGACACGCAGCAGCGCTTCGCCCCCGACCGTCTCCAGCAGCGCCAGCACCGGCGAGTGCGGCGGCGAGTATTTCAGGGCGTTGTCCAGCAGGTTGGTGACGGCGGTGAACAGCAATTCGCGGTCGCCGACGACCTGGATCGGCGCCGGGGGAAAGGTGGCGCGCAGGCGGCCCTCGCCCCATTTGCCGCCCAGCAGGTCCGCCGCCTCGGCGATGACGGCGGCCAGGTCCAGGATCTCCGGCCTGGGCTGCTCCATGCCCGCCCGCTCCGCCATCAGCAGGTTTTCGGCCAGACGCTCCACCCGCTTCACCGTGTCGCGCATGGCGGCAAGCTGCCGCTCGGCCTCGGGTGGGGCGGGGTCGAGCAGGGTGCGCACGCTTTCGGCGGAACGGGCAATGACGGCCAGCGGCGTCTGCAGCTCATGCCCCAGCATGTGCAGGAACTGGCGCAGTTCCGACTTCACCCGCCGCTCGGTGGCGAGGGCGGCGCCCTGCCGCTGGAGATCGCTGGCGAGCCGGCCGCCGACCATCAGCAGGATCGCGAAGAACATCAGCACGGTGACGAGCGTCATTTCCAGGAACGCCCAGCCCAGCAGGGCGGGGGACCAGACGAACTGGGAGTCGGGGTGCAGCAGCGAGATGGCCATGCGCGCCACCAGCAGCACGATGTGCAGGGCGAGGACGGTGACGATCACCCATTCCGGCACCCCCAGGTCGCCCCGCCGCCTCAGCATCAGGGCCAGCAGACGGCCGAAGATGAAGACGGTCAGCACGGTGATGGCCGCCACGCGCAGGGGCAGGTCGGCGGGGGCCGCCCACAGCATGGCCGCCCACAGCGCGGCGGTGAGGACTTCCAGCCCGGCCAGCAGGCTCCAGGCGGGCCGCCGTCCCATGAACACCAGGATGCCCTCGGCCAGGGTGAACTGGGCGGCGACGATCAGCATGTTGTGAACGGTGATGCCCGCCGGGCTGCGGTCGATCACGGTGGCGAAGCTCACGCACAGCAATAGGTTGCTGGCGGCCAGGATGCCCAGGCCGCGCAGGCCCTTGTGCAGCTTCCACAGCAGCAGGGCGACGAAGCCGCTGACTGCGCTTGTGGAGATCAGGAATATCAGCGCCGTCTTGGGGTCGGCCATCGTCCGTCGTATCTGGGGAAACCGGGGGCCGGGAAACTATAATGGCCCCGCTCCGCATGGTCGAGGCCTGCGCATGGCCGCCAAAAAAACAAGCCCCGCCGGTGAGGGCGGGGCTTGCCGGAAGAACGGTGCTGGGAGAGGCCTTAGTTCTTGGCCTTGTCCACCAGCTTGTTCTTGGCGATCCACGGCATCATGCCGCGCAGGCGTTCGCCCACCTGCTCGATGGCGTGCTCGGACTGGATACGGCGGGTCGCCTTGAAGGACGGCTGGCCGGCCTTGCATTCCAGCATCCAGTCGCGGACGAAGCGGCCGGACTGGATGTCTTCCAGCACGCGCTTCATCTCGGCCTTGGTCTCCTCGGTGATGATGCGCGGGCCGGTCACGTAGTCGCCGAATTCGGCGGTGTTCGAGATCGAGTAGCGCATGTTGGCGATGCCGCCTTCGTAGATCAGGTCCACGATCAGCTTCACCTCGTGCAGGCACTCGAAATAGGCCATCTCGGGGGCGTAGCCGGCTTCCACCAGGGTCTCGAAACCGTACTGGATCAGCTTGGTCAGGCCGCCGCACAGCACCACCTGCTCGCCGAACAGGTCGGTTTCGCATTCCTCGCGGAAGCTGGTCTCGATGATGCCCGAACGGCCGCCGCCGATGGCGGAGGCGTAGGACAGGGCGATCTCAAGGGCGTTGCCGGTGGCGTTCTGAGCCACGGCCACCAGGCACGGCACGCCGCCACCCTTCAGGTATTCGCCGCGGACGGTATGGCCGGGGCCCTTGGGGGCGACCATGAACACGTCCAGGTCCTTGCGGGCTTCGATCAGGCCGAAATGGATGTTCAGGCCGTGGGCGAAGACCAGGGCGGCGCCCTGCTTCAGGTTGGGGGCGAGGTCGCGGTAGTAGATCTCGGCCTGCAGCTCGTCGGGGGTCAGGATCATGACCACGTCGGCCCAGGCGGCGGCCTCGGACGGCGACAGCACCTTCAGGCCCTCGCCCTCGGCCTTCTTGACCGTGGCGGAACCGGGACGCAGGCCGACGGCCACGTCCTTGACGCCGGAATCGCGCAGATTCAGCGTGTGGGCGTGACCCTGGCTGCCGTAGCCGATGATGGCAACCTTCTTGCCCTTGATCAGATTGACGTCGGCATCCCGATCGTAATAGACGCGCATTGTCTTCCCTTTCTGCTCCGTTCCGGCGAACGGTTCCTAACCTAGTCCGTCACCCCCGCGCAAGCGGGGTCCATGGGGGCCGCCATCGCGGATCGTGGATGCCCGCTTTCGCGAGCATGACGAGATGAGTGTGTTACTGCTGCCTTCTAAAGCGGATTGGCGCCGCGTGCAATGGCGACGACGCCGGTGCGCGACACGTCCACCAAGCCCAGGGGCTCCATCAGCTTGATGAAGGCGTCTACCTTGTCGGTGGCGCCCACCACCTCGAACACGAAGGATTCGTTGGTGGCGTCGATCACGTTGGCGCGGAAGATGTCGGCGATGCGCAGGGATTCCACCCGCTTCTCGCCGGTTCCGGCCACCTTGACCAGGGCCAGTTCGCGGCTGACATGGGCGCCTTCGATGGTCAGGTCGCTGACCTTGTGAACCGGCACCAGGCGGCGCAGCTGGTTCTTGATCTGCTCGACGATCATCTTGGTGCCGGTGGTGACGATGGTGATGCGCGAGAGCTGCTCGCGGTTGTCCACCTCGGCCACGGTCAGGCTTTCGATGTTGTAGCCCCGGCCCGAGAACAGGCCGATGACGCGGGCCAGCACGCCGGCTTCGTTGTCCACCAGGACGGCGATGGTGTGGCGTTCGATGGCTTCGACCATGTGAGTCACTTTCTTTCCCCCGATCTCAAACCAGAACCATGCCGTCTTGCTCGGAGCCGGGCTTGTCCAGCGAGCGGTCCTCCGGCCCCAGCACCATTTCGTTATGGGCCATGCCGGGCATGATCATGGGGAAGCAGTTCTCCGAGGCGTCGGTGCGGACGTCGACGATGACCGGGCGGTCCACCGCCAGCATCTCCTTGATGACGCCGTCCACCTCGCCGGGCGTTTCGGCGCGCAGGCCGACGGCGCCGAAGGCGTCGGCCAGCTTCACGAAGTCCGGATGGGTGTGCATGTGGGACTCGGAGTAGCGGCCGCCGTGGATCAGCTCCTGCCACTGGCGCACCATGCCCATGTACTGGTTGTTCAGGATGAACACCTTCACCGGCAGGCGGTGCTGGCACAGGGTGGCCATCTCCTGGATGTTCATCTGGATCGAGGATCTGCCGGCCACGTCGATGACCAGGGCGTCCGGGTGCGCCGTCTGCACGCCCATGGCCGCCGGCAGGCCGTAGCCCATGGTGCCCAGGCCGCCCGAGGTCATCCAGTGGTTGGGCTGCTCGAACTTGAAGTGCTGGGCCGCCCACATCTGGTGTTGGCCCACCTCGGTGCAGATGTACGGATTGCGGTGCTTGGTCAGCTCGTACAGGCGCTGCAGCGCGTATTGCGGCTTGATGATCTTGTTCGAGTTCTCGTAGTGCAGGCAGTTGCGCGACCGCCAGCCCTCGATCTCGGACCACCACGCCTTCAACGCCTTGTCGTCGACGCGGGCCTGCTTGGCCTTCCACACCTTGATCAGGTCTTCCAGGATATGGGCGGCGTCGCCCACCACCGACAGGTCCACCAGCACGTTCTTGTTGATGGAGCTGGGGTCGATGTCGATGTGGATCTTCTTGGAATGGGGCGAGAAGGCGTTGACCCGGCCGGTGACGCGGTCGTCGAAGCGGGCGCCGATGTTGATCATCAGGTCGCAGCCGTGCATGGCCAGATTGGCCTCGTAGGTGCCGTGCATGCCCAGCATGCCCAGGCTCAGCGGGTCCGAGCCGGGGAAGGCGCCCAGGCCCATCAGGGTCTGGGTGCAGGGGAAGCCGGTCATGCGCACGAACTGGGTCAGCAGCTGACAGGCCGCCGGGCCGGAATTGATGACGCCGCCGCCCACATAGACGATGGGGCGCCGGGCCTTGGCGATCATCTCGACCGCGTGCTCGATGGCCTTCAGGTCGCCCTTGACCTGCGGCTTGTACTTGGACTTCACCCGCGACGGGCCCTGGTACTCGCCCTTGCTCTGGACCACGTCCTTGGGCAGGTCCACCAGCACCGGGCCGGGGCGGCCGGAACGGGCCACGTGGAAGGCCTCGTGGATGGTCTTGGCCAGGTTGTTCACGTCCTTGACCAGGTAGTTGTGCTTGGTGCACGGCCGGGTGATGCCGGTGATGTCGGCTTCCTGGAAGGCGTCGTTGCCGATCAGGCTGGTGGGCACCTGGCCGGTGATGCACACCAGCGGGATGGAATCCATCAGCGCGTCGGTCAGGCCGGTGATGGTGTTGGTGGCGCCGGGACCCGAGGTCACCAGGACGCAGCCGACCTTGCCGGTGGAGCGGGCATAGCCCTCGGCGGCATGGACGGCGGCCTGCTCGTGGCGGACCAGGATGTGGCGCAGGCGGTTTTGCTTGAACAGCTCGTCATAGATGGGCAGTACCGCGCCGCCCGGATACCCGAAAATTACCTCGACGCCCTGGTCGACCAGGGCCTTCAAGAGGATTTCCGCTCCGTTCAACGTGTCCTGCTGTGCCATCTACGCACCCTTTCCTATTGCTGTCGGACCACCCCCTCGCCCTTTGCGGAGGGCCTTGGCGGGCGCGCAAGCATGCGCGCGGGCCGGGATGGCGCGAGCGGCACAAACTAGCCCCTCAAATGTCCCCGGTCAATAGAAACTGGCGAATAATCGCAAAGATTCCAGGGGAAAGGCTTTCCGAAAATTGCGTAAATAGCACTTCCGGTTTTTCGAGTTGATGGCGGAACCAGGTCAGCTGGCGCTTGGCGTAGTTGCGGGTGGCCTGGGCGGCGCGGGCGATGGTGGTTTCGCGGTCCATGGTGCCGGCCAGGAAGGCGGCGATCTCGGGCACCCCCAACGCCTTCATGGCCGGCAGGGCGGGGTCCAGCCGCAGCTCCAGCAGGGCACGCACCTCGTCGACGGCGCCCTGATCCATCATCAGCCGGAAGCGCAGGTCGCAATTAGCGTACAGCGCCTCGCGCGGGGGGCCAGGGAGAAGGTGAGGAAGCGCGCCGGCACCGCCCCCTGCCACGGTTCGGCCTGCCATTCGGCCAGGGAACGGCCGGTGGCCTCCAGCACTTCCCAGGCGCGGGACAGGCGCTGGCTGTTGGCCGGGTCGAGGCGCGCCGCCATCACCGGGTCGCGCGCCGCCAGTTCGGCATGGAAGACGGCGTTGCCCAGCCGTTCCAACCGAGCCCGAGCCTCGGCGCGGATGGGGTCGGGAATGTCGGGGATGGGTGAGATGCCGTGCATCAGCGTGCGCAGGTACAGCCCGGTGCCGCCCACCACCACCGGCAGCTTGCCCGCCGCCCAGGCCTGGTCCATGGCCTCGGCGGCCAAGTCCTTCCACAGGGCGGCCGAACAGGCGGTGGCCGGCGGCAGCACGCCGTAGACCCGATGTGGCGCCACGGCCTCGTCCTCGGCCGAGGGCCGTGCCGTGACCACCCGCAGCACGTCGTAAACTTGCATGGAATCGGCGTTGATCACCACGCCGTCGAACTGGCGGGCGATGGCAAGGGCCATGCCGGACTTGCCCGACGCGGTCGGGCCGGCGATGACGATGGCGGGGAGAGGGGATGATTTTTGATTCACCACCAAGGCACCAAGAGAGCGGGAGGGTTGCGGCTAGAGCACCAATCGGCGAATGCCGTCTTTGATGAGCGGCACATTGAAGTTCATACGGAAGCCGAGGCGCTTCCCCGTGAGCTTCATGTACGTCAGAAGCGGGGCTCGGAATACGGGAAGCTCGCGCTCAACGGCTTTGACCTCGACAATAAGCGCATCCTCGACCAGCAAATCCAGGCGAAGATCCGCGTCAAGGCGAACGCCGTCATAAACGATGGGAACTGGTACCTGTCGGGCGACTTTATGGCCCCGTTTCCCGATTTCATAGGCAAGGCAGTGCTCATATACGGATTCGAGCGGGCCGGGCCCCAACTCGCGGTGCACCTTTAAGGCGGCATCGACGACCAACTGCGCAAGGGGATCAAGGTGCTTTGGCTCGCTGGGCATCTTGGTGCCTTGGTGTCTTGGTGGTGATTCCTCATTTCCTAGCAGACCTCCGGGCGGCAGACGAGCGCTTCCCCTTGCAAGCGGGGCCAAGGCACCGTAAAGAGGCGCGGTTCGCCCCTCTCTTGATGAAGAGCGCCTGTCATGGAAAACGTGCTCACCCTGATCGGCGCTGCCGGAATCGTCCTCGATGACGGTCTGGTGGCTGATTTGCGTGCTGCCCTCAAGGGGCTGGGGGCCAACGTGGCGCCGCCCGACTGGCTGTCGCCGGGGCGGGTGCTGGACCTGCGCTTCGGCCATCTGGCGCCCGAGCAGGCGGAGGCCGCCGCCCGCCACCGGCTGGGCGAGCTCAAGGTGGACGTGGTGGCGCAGGCGCTGGAAGGCCGGCGCAAGCAGCTGCTGGTGGCCGACATGGATTCCACCATGGTGGTGGGCGAGACGCTGGACGAACTGGCGGACTATGCCGGCATCAAGGACAGGATCGCCGCCATCACCGCACGGGCCATGAACGGCGAACTGGTGTTCGAGGCAGCGCTGCGCGAGCGCATCGGCCTGCTCGACGGCCTGCCCGAAAGCGCCCTGGCCGAGACCTGGGAACGCACCCGGCTGATGCCGGGCGCGGTGGAGCCTGGTGCGCACCATGAAGGCCAACGGCGCCTATGCCGTGCTGGTATCCGGCGGCTTCACCTATTTCACTAGCCGGGTCCGTGAGGCCTGCGGGTTCGACGTGGATTTGGGCAACCGCTTCATCTTCACCGACGGCAAGCTGGCTGGTGTCGAGGACCCCATCCTGGGACGCGAGACCAAGCTCTCGACCCTCATCGGCACCGCCGGCGAGCGCAAGATCCCGCTGTCCCTGGCGGTGGCGGTGGGCGACGGCGCCAACGACCTGGACATGCTGCGCGCCGCCGGCCTGGGCGTCGCCTATCACGCCAAGCCGGTGGTGGCGGCGGAAGCCCGCGTGCGGATCGACCACGGCGACCTGACCGCGCTGCTCTACGCCCAGGGCTACCGCGACGAGGATTTCGTTCCCGCCTGATCGAAGGGGATAGCCGGGTTTCGGCCGCTCTTCCTCTATTAGATAGCTTGCTATGCTGTCGCCCCAGGTTTATTCATAGCTAGCTATTTTCATGGAGGCGGTCATGCACCCGACCCTGAAATTCCTTCACCTGCTCGGATTGGCGCTGTTCCTGGGCAGCTTGCCGGCCCACATCATCCTGGGCGCCATCGCCCCGGGCGGCGACATCCCGTCCCAGGGCATCCTGTTCGCCCGTACGGTGATGAAGGTCATCACCCTGGTGGCCACGGTGCCGGGATTGGTGCTGCTGGCGCTCACCGGCCTGCTGCGCTGGCGGGCGGCGCGGTGGGAGGCGGGCCGCCGCCGCTGGCTGAGCTGCCATGTGGCGCTGGGACTGGTGGCGGTCGCCAACGGTTTGGCGGTGCTGACTCCAGCGGTTCTCGATCTGGCCGCGCAGGCCCAAACCATGGTGGATGGCGTCTTCGTCCCCGCGCAGTGGGATCGCACCAAGCTGTTGGAGGACGTGGCGGGGGGCATCAATCTGCTGGTGGCGCTGGCGGGCATGGCGCTGGCTTGTTTCCGCCCGGCACTGGCGTGGCGGCTTGATCGGAGCCGTCCCGCCCTTTAGGCTCGCGTCATGCTCCGCCGCGAAGACTCTTTCGGCTATCTCGTCAACATGCTGGCCCGCCTGTTCGCGCGCGGCCTTGATCGGCGGCTGGCCGGGTATGGCCTGAGCCACGGCCAGTTCCCGGCCCTGCTGATGCTGTGGAACCAGCCCGGCCTGACCCAGGGCGAGATCGCCCAGCGCGTCTGCGTGGAACAGCCGACCATGGCCAACACCTTGAATCGGATGGAGCGGGAAGGGCTGATCGAGCGCCATCCCGATGCCGACGACCGCCGGCGGGTGCTGGTCTATCCCAGCCAGCGGGCCATGGCCTTGCGAGACGAGGTGCTGGCACAGGCGATCGCCACCAATGCGGCGGCCACCGAAGGCCTGGAGGAGCACGAAAAGGCCCTGGCCCAGGATCTGCTGCGCCGCATGATCGGCAATCTGGAGCGTGACGTGGGTGCCTATACCGGGGCGGGCCGCGACTGACGCGGGGCCGCCGCCTCAGGCGGACAGGGCGGCGATATCCCCGTCGAGCCGGCCCAGGGCGACCCAATGGGACAGCTCGTCCGGGGAGAAGCCTTCCGGCGTGCCCAGCGGGCCGCTCCACAGGGCGTTCAGCGCCTCGCCGGCGGTCATGAACACCGCATTCTCGAACACCGGCGAATGACGGCGGGCCGAGCGTTCCACCTGGGCGATGATGGACAGGAAACGGTCGTCCACCACCACCGCGTCCACCGCCAGCCCCTCGCGCCCGGCCAGATCCTCCAGCCGTGACACCCGCTCCAGCGCCACCGGGCACGACGCCGAGAAGCGGCGCAGACATTCCCAGCTAACCGAATGATCGGTGCAGACGATGATCTTGTGGGTCATGGCGACCACCCTAAAGGTGCATTCTGCGGGTCAGTATGACCAAAGGGGAGGTCCGGCCGCAAACCACACTCTGCGATGATTTGTGATGGGATGTGGCGCCTGGAGCCGGATGCATGCAGGTCGGCGCGAGGCCGCGCCAACCTGTTGTCATCGCGCTCTAGCGGAACGGGGGGCGGAAATGAAAGAAGGGGGCTTTCGCCCCCCTTCTTCCCGATGCGTGGCCGTGCGGCCCTACTTCTTCTTGGCCTCGCCCAGGGTCAGCGCCACGTAGCGGGGCGCCTGGGCGGTCTCGACGCGCAGCAGCAGGAACTTCTGTCCGGCGCCGCGGGCCTGGTCGATCAGCTTGACCAACTCGCCGGGGTTGCGCACCGGCTTGTGGCCGGCCTCGGTGATGACGTCGCCGGGCTTCATGCCCTTCTCCGCCGCCGGGCCGTCCTTGACGTCGACGACCACCACGCCGGAGGTTTCCTCGTCCAGGCCGAACTTTTCGCGCAGCTGCGGGGTCAGCGTGGCCACCGACAGGCCGGTGCCGGGCACCACTTGGCCGCCGGGATTGGCCGGGGCCTTCTCCGGCGCCTTGGCCTGCTCGGGCTGCTCGTCCGCCATCTCGCCCACCGCGACGCTCAGGTTCTGGCGCTTGCCGTCGCGCCACAATTCCACCGGCACGCTCTTGTTGATGGGGGTTTCGGCGACGATGCGCGGCAGCTTGCGCATCTCGGTGACGTCCTTGCCGTCGAACTTCAGGATGATGTCGCCTGCCTTGATGCCGGCCTTGGCCGCCGGGCTGCCTTCGTTGACCGAGGCCACCAGGGCGCCGCGCGATTCGGGCAGGCCCATGCTCTCGGCCAGCTCCTGGTCCAGCGACTGGATCCGTACGCCCAGCCAGCCGCGGCGGGTCTTGCCGAACTTCTTCAGGTCTTCCACCACCGGCTTGGCCAGCGAGGACGGAATGGCGAAGCCGATGCCGATGGAGCCGCCCGAGGGCGAGAAGATGGCGGTGTTGATGCCGATCACCTCGCCGGCCATGTTGAACATGGGGCCGCCGGAATTGCCCCGGTTGATGGAGGCGTCGGTCTGCAGGAAGTCATCGTAGGGGCCGGCGTTGATGTCGCGGGCCCGTGCCGAGACGATGCCGGCGGTGACGGTGCCGCCCAGGCCGAACGGATTGCCGATGGCCAGTACCCAGTCGCCCACGCGCGAGTCGTCGGAATTGCCGAAGCCCACCGCGGTCAGCGCCTTCTTGCCGGGGTCGATCTTCAGCAGCGCCAGGTCGGTCTTGGTGTCGCGGCCCACCAGGGTGGCCTTGTAGACCGAATCGTCGTGCAGGGTGACCGTGATCTCGTCGGCGTCGGCGATGACGTGGTTGTTGGTCACCACGTAGCCGCCCCCGTCGATGATGAAGCCCGAACCCAGCGAGGTGGCCCGGCGCGGGGTGGCGTCGGGGCGCATCTGGCGTTCGAAGAATTCCTTGAAGAACTCCTCGAACGGCGAGCCCGGCGGGAATTGCGGCATCTCGGGGATGCGCTCGGGGTTCTTGATGGTCTGGGTGGTCGAGATGTTGACCACCGCCGGCAGCAGCTTTTCCGCCAGGTCCGAGAAACCGGCGGGGGCTTCGCGCGCGCTGGCCGCCACCGATTGCAGCAGCAGGGCGATGGCCACCAGGGCCGCCAGGACCATGGCGGGCAAGCGCATGTCAGCGGTTGCCGCGCGGACGCGCGCGTCGTTCACGTTTCTTGGGTTCTGCACCGACGAGACCCTCCTCAGGGGATAGGCCCGAGCCGTCGGCCCGGGCGTCTCAGATTTGGTTCTGCGCCTGCCGCCGTCAAGCGATTAAGGCAAAGTCTACCATCGGACGAGACTATGGCCTCACTATGGCAGCGCGAACCAGCCAGACACCCGTCACGCCGGCGGCGGCGGCAACAACCCCGAACAGCCTGAGGTGGGCGTGCGGCATGGCCAGTACGGCGGCGATCATGCGCTGCATGGCGCCGGGAAAGAGGGCGTAGGCCACGCCCTCCAACGCCAGCGCCAGGCAAAGCGCGGTCAGGAAGTCCCTCACCGGCGGCCGGCCGCTCCGCCGTTGAAGTGCCGGAAGAACTCGCTGTCGGGCGACAGCACCATGGTGGTGTTGCCATCCGTCAGGGTGGCGCGATAGGCCTCCAGCGAACGGTAGAAGTCGTAGAACTTCGGGTCGCGGCCATAGGCCTCGTTATAGACGCGCGAGGATTCGGCGTCGCCCTGGGACCGCAGCACGTTGGCGGCACGGGTGGCCTCGGCCAGGATGACGGTGCGCTCGCGGTCGGCGCGGGCGCGGATCTGCTGGCCCCATTCGTAGCCCTGGGCGCGCAGCTCCTTGGCCTGGCGCTCGCGTTCCGACTTCATGCGGTCGTAGATGGCTTGGCTGGTTTCCTCGGGCAGGTCGGCGCGGCGGATGCGCACGTCGGCCACGGCGATGCCGTAGGTGGCGGCGCGGTCGGCCACTTCCTTCTGGATGTCCTGCATCAGCCGGGTGCGTTCGTCGGACAGCAGCGAGGGCAGCATGATCTGGCCCATGGCCTGGCGCAGGGCCGAACTGACCACCTGGGTCAACTGGTTGCGGGCGTTCGCCTCGTTGCGCAGGGTCTGGTAGAACTTCAGCGGGTCGGCGATGCGGTAGCGGGTGTAGGTGTCCACCACGATGCGCTTCTGGTCGCCCAGGATGATTTCCTCGGCCGGCGGCTCCAGCGACAGCAGGCGCTGCTCGTAGCGCACCACTTCCTCGATCAGCGGCCATTTCACGTGCAGGCCGGGATCCTTGATGGTGGCGCGATGGGCGCCCAGGCGCAGCACCAGGGCCTGTTCGGCCTGGGACACCACGAACAGCGACGAGGCGACCACCACTAGCAGCACGGCCAGGGCGGCGGCACCGCCCATGAGAGCGGGGCGGTTCATCGGGCGCCTCCCTGGGCGGCAGGGGCGGCGGGCTGGGGTGCCGGCTTCAGGGCGGGCAGCGGCAGATAGGGCACCACGCCCTGGCCCTTGGCGGCCGGGTCGAGCACCACCTTGGGAGTGTTTTTCAGCACGCTTTCCATGGTCTCCAGATACAGGCGGCGCTCGGTGACGTCCTGGGACTGGCGATAGGCGTTGTACAGCGCCAGGAAGCGCTTGGTTTCGCCTTCCGCCTGATTGAGCACCTGCTCCTTGTAGGCTTCCGCCTCCTGGACCAGGCGCTCGGCCTCGCCGCGGGCGCGCGGGATGATGTCGTTGCGATAGGCCTCGGCCTCGTTGCGGGCGCGTTCCTGGTCGGCGCGGGCACGCTGCACGTCGTTGAAGGCGTCGATGACCGCGCTCGGCGGTTCCACCTTCTGCAACTGCACCTGGGTGATCAGGATGCCAGAGTCATAGGAATCCAGCAGGCGCTGCAATTCCACCTTGGCGGAGGCGGCGATCTGCTCGCGCTTGTCCGACAGGGCGGCCTGGATGGGGTTGCGGCCGATGACGTCGCGCATGGCCGATTCGGCGGCCACCTTCACGGTGCCCTCGGGGTCCTTGATGTTGAACAACACCTTGCCGGCGTCCCTCATCACCCAGAACACGGTGAAATCGGTCTCGACGATGTTCTCGTCGCCGGTCAGCATGCGGCTTTCCTCGGGCACGTCGCGGCCGGCCTGGGTGCGCTCGAAGCGGCTTTCCGCCGAGGTGCGGAAGCCCAGGTTCAACTGGTTGACCTTGGTCACCTTGGGCAGCAGCACGGTTTCGATGGGATAGGGCAGGTGGTAGTGCAGGCCCGGCTCGGTGGTGTCCACCCACTTGCCGAAACGCAGGACCACGCCCTGTTCGTCGGGTTGCACCTTGTAAATGCCGGTGGCGGCCCAGGCGGCGACAGCCAATGCCACCACTAGGCCGATGCCACGGCCGCCGCCGAAGCCGCCGCCGCCGGGTATGGCGCGGCGCAGCTTTTCCTGGCCGCGGCGGATGATCTCGTCGAAATCGGGGGCGGGGCCTTGGTTGCCGCCACCGGGGCCGCGGCCCCAGGGGCTATTGCCGCCATTATTGCCACCCCAGGGGCCTCCGCCGCCCCCTTGAGGATTCCAAGGCATACGCTCTCCCTTCACGTCCAAAGGTCGGTCCCGTCGGCCGCCTTGTCCGCGGGCCCCCTCTCGCCTTATAGGCCAGGAAAAGGGGGCAGGCAACGCGCGGGAGGGGGTGGCCGCCAGGAATTCCGCCCATATGGAGAAGACCATGGCCTTTTCAAGGCGAGGCGCTTTGCCCCCGCACTGTCCACTTGACCAACGTCCTTAACAAAAGTTGGCGACGGTCCTATATCAGGGGCGCTAAGCACTCCTTCAGGCGAAGCTGAAACGCCATCCATCATCACCCCCCCCCTTGCCGGGACCAGCGGAGACCCAAGTCAATGGCCGAACTGAACGAAGCCCTTGTGCTCGATGCGCTCAAGCGGATCGCCGATCCCGATCGCGGCGCCGACATCGTCACCTTGGGCATGGTTTCGGGCGTGGCGGTGAAGAACGGCCACGTGGCCTTCGCCATCGAGGTGGACCCGGCCCGCGCCCAGGCCATGGAGCCGGTGCGCGCGGCGGCCGAGAAGGCGGTGCACGCGCTGCCCGGCGCGCTGAGCGTGTCGGCGGTGCTGACCGCCCAGCGCGCGCCGCAGCAGGGGCACGGTCATGCCCATGCCCCGCAGAAGGGCGCCGAACGGCCGCTGCTGCCCCACGTCAAGTCCATCATCGCCGTGGCTTCGGGCAAGGGCGGCGTGGGCAAGTCCACCACCGCCACCAACCTGGCACTGTCCTTCGCCCGCATGGGCCTCAAGGTCGGCCTGTTCGACGCCGACATCTATGGCCCCCTCCATGCCGCGCATGCTGGGCATCGCCGGCGAGCCGGTCAGCCCCGACGGCGAGACCCTGCTGCCCATGGAGAACCACGGCATCAAGTGCATGTCCATCGGCTTCCTGGTGCCCGAGGACAGCCCCATCATCTGGCGCGGCCCCATGGTCATGGGCGCCCTGAACCAGCTGATGCGCGACGTGGAGTGGGGCGAACTGGACGTGATGGTCATCGACATGCCGCCGGGCACCGGCGACACCCAGCTGACCATGAGCCAGAACGTGCCGCTGACCGGCGCGGTCATCGTCTCGACGCCGCAGGACATCGCCCTGCTGGACGCCCGCAAGGGCCTCAACATGTTCCGCAAAGTGGACGTGCCGGTGCTCGGCCTGATCGAGAACATGAGCTATTACGTCTGCCCCAATTGCGGCGACGAAGCCCACATCTTCGGCCATGGCGGCGCCAAGGCCGAGGCCGCGCGGCTGTCGGTGGAGTTCCTGGGCGAGGTGCCGCTGGATATCGCCATCCGCGAAACCTCGGACCAGGGCCAACCCATCGTAGTGTCGCGGCCCGACAGCCCCCATGCCCAGGCCTACGGCGCCATTGCCCGCAAGGTGTGGGACAAGGTGCAGATGCTGCAGGGCGGCCGCAAGGGGCCGAAGATCAGCTTCGAGTAGGAAATCCGTCGCGGGACTGCAACCCTAATGGGGTGCTGTTCCGATCATAAGGTGTGATACGCTTCCCTGGCGCAATCCAGGGGGTGGGTCATGCCGGATCGAACTGACGCGTCTCGTCCAGCCGATAACAGGGTTTTCGAGCTGTCCATCGTCATGGCCGGCGCCGTTTCCGGCGGCGCCTACCAGGGTGGTGCGATGGATTTCCTCATCCAGGCCGTGGACGCCTGGACCCGCGCCAAGGCGGAACCCGACGGGGCTCCCGACGAGGACCGAGTGCCCGTGCCCGACCACGACGTGGTGCTGCGCGGCTTTGCCGGCACCTCGGCGGGAAGCTACACCGCAGCCATCGCCACGGTGGCGTTGCGCTACGATTTTCCGCCGGTGGTCGACCCTCAGGCGGAACCGGGCGCCAATCCGTCGGAGAAATCCGAGAATCCCTTCTTCGAGGCGTGGGTCAACCGCGTCGATATCGACAGCCTGTTGCAACACCGCGACTTCAAGACGGCGTCCCGCCTGCCGGGCCGTCAGGTGCTGTCGCTGCTGGATTGCACCGCCATCGACGCGACCGTGGACGACCTGCTGGACATGCGGGCGCCGGACAAGCGGCGCGCCTGGGTGGCCGATCCGCTGGCGGTGCGGCTGACCCTGGGCAATCTGCGCGGCGTTCCCTACGGCTTCGCCCTGGGGCACGGGTCGGCCATCACCCACGAGATGACCCTGCATGCCGACAATTACGATTTCGCCGTCCAGGGGCGGGGGGCATGGCCCGCCAGCCTGAACGCCGGCTACACTCCCCTGCTTGCCAACAACGACCGCATCCGATGGGGGGCGCTGGGGCAGTCGGCCAAGGCCTCGGCGGCTTTTCCCTTCGCCCTGCGGCCCCGGCTGGTCGAGCGGCCGGCCAGCGACTACCGGGGGCGGGAGTTCCTCGATCCGGGCGACGGGCTGACCTTTCCCAAACGCGCCATCGCCATCCCGCCCCTGCCCACCATGCCGCCGGATTACGCCTTCATGTGCATGGACGGCGGCATCATGAACAACGAGCCGCTGGAATTGGGGCGGACCCTGCTGCTGACGCATCTCACCGATTCCAATCCGCGCGACGGCGTCAACGCCACCCGCGCGGTGGTGATGATCGATCCCTTCGTGGACCCGGCCGACATCAGCCATGCCACCGAGGAGGTGCCGCTGCCCGCCCTGGTCATGCCGCTGCTGAACGCATGGAAGGCGCAGTGCCGCTTCAAGCCGGAAGACCTGGCCATGGCGGGGCAGCAGGACATCTTCAGCCGCTTCATCATCGCACCCAAGCGCAGCCTGCCGCCGCGCCCGCCCGGAAGGCCCGAAGGCGAACCCCCCAATCCGCTGGCCTCGGACGGATTGGGGGCCTTCCTCGGCTTTTTCGACCGGGCCTTCCGGGTGCACGATTTCCAGTTGGGGCGGCGCAATACCCAGCAGTTCCTGCGCCGGGAGCTGGCGGTGCCGTGCGACAACGTGGTGGTCCGGTCGTGGTGGAACCGCCTGACGCCCCAACAGCAGGCCAAGGCCAAGGACCTGGGCTGGGCGTTCGACGGCCGCGACGGCGTGACCTATGTGCCGCTGGTGCCGTTGATGCCCGGGGTCCGCGACGAAATCCCCGAATGCCCGTGGCCCGAGGCGCCGGACCCCAAATCCTTCCATGATCCCCTGGGCGACCGCCTCGACAGGGTGGTCGGCGGATTGCTGGTCGAGTTCGGGTCGTCGTTCCTCATGCGTCTGGCGATCAAGGGGCTCTGGCGCTTCGTCTACCGTTCCGACGTCCTCGACAGGATCGTGGACACGCTGGACAAGGCCTTTGCCGCCCAGTGGTTCGCCCGCAAGCCGTAGGACTAGAGTGGACGGCCTGTGGCAATTCCGCATGTGGTCTAACCCGGCGCTGGCAATGCCTGTGGCGCTGCACTATATTGTGCCCCGTCGGGTTCGCCCGACTATGGCGCTAAACGTTATACGGAATAGGCCTTGCGGACCCGGGGGCGGTACCCGGCGCCTCCACCATCTTCCGGCTGATCGGGCCGGTCCATGGGGGCGAAACAGGATCGACGCGGGTAGTAAAGGTATGGCTTGCGCTCGGCATGGTATCCACCGTTATCGGGCCGACTCAAACAAGTGCCAACGACAACGTTGCTCTTGCCGCTGCCGCTTAATCGGTAAGCGCGGTCCGGGGGGCGCCGGGCAACAGAAGTCCCCCCACTTTATTAAGGATTTTAGGTTCGTTTGGGAATTTTGGGGGCCTCGCGGGTAAATGTCGGAAGATTCCTTGCGTTACGACAAGATGGTGGAAGACGCCTTGCGCGGCGTGGTGCGCGATGCCCTGGCCCAGACCGCCGAGCACGGGCTGTTCGGCGACCACCATTTCTACATCACCTTCCGCACCCGCTTTCCCGGCATCAACCTGCCCGGCCACATCCTCGCCCGCCATCCGGACGAGATGACCATCGTGCTCCAGCACCAGTTCTGGGGCCTTGAGGTGGATGACGAGCATTTCGAGGTGACGCTGTCCTTCTCGGGCGTGTCCGAGCGGCTGTCCATCCCGTTCGCAGCCATCACCGGCTTCGCCGATCCTTCTGCCAAGTTCGGCCTGCAGTTCCAGGTCGAGGACGACGAGGATTACGACGACGAGGACCTGCCCGACGAGGCGCCGGCCGCCGCCGGCCTGCCCCAGGACGAGCCCGAGGACGACGTTCCGGCCGAGGGGGCGAAGGTCATCGCCCTGGACGCCTTCCGCAAGAAGTGAAATTCGCCCTCTCCCGCTGGCGGGAGAGGGGCAATCCACTTGACCTTCCGCGCAAAAAGGTGTTTGTCGAACGCGGCTGCCCCCACCCGCGCGGGGTGGGGCATGCCTACCCTTTTCTCGACCGCACATCCCGAGGGCGCCGATGTCCGACTTCGTCTTCCACGAGCTGTTCCCGCTGGCCCATGACGACACCCCGTACCGCAAGGTCACGGCCGAGGGTGTGGGCACCGCCACCTTCAACGGCAAGACCGTCGTGACCGTCGAGCCCGAGGCCATCACCAGGCTGACCTACGAGGCGTTCAAGGACACCTCGCACCTGCTGCGGCCCGGCCATCTTCAGCAGATCCGCAACATCATCGACGATCCCGAGGCCTCGCCCAACGACAAGTTCGTCGCCTACGACCTGCTGAAGAACGCCTGCATCGCCGCCGGCGGGACGCTGCCCATGTGCCAGGATACCGGCACCGCCATCGTCATGGGCAAGAAGGGCCAGCAGGTGTTCACCGGCGGCAACGACGAAGCGGCCATCTCCAAGGGCGTGCAGCAGGCCTATACCGACCTGAACCTGCGCTATTCCCAGACCGCCGCGCTGAACATGTACGACGAGGTCAACACCGGCACCAACCTGCCGGCGCAGATCGACCTGTTCGCCACCGAGGGCGAGGCCTACAAGTTCATGTTCATGGCCAAGGGCGGCGGCTCGGCCAACAAGACCTTCCTGTACCAGCAGACCAAGGCGCTGCTGAACCCGCAGAGCCTGCTGAAGTTCCTCGATGCCCAGATCCGCACGCTCGGCACCTCGGCCTGCCCGCCCTATCACCTGGCCATCGTCATCGGCGGCCTGTCGGCCGAGATGACGCTGAAGACGGTCAAGCTGGCCTCGGCCCGCTATCTCGACAGCCTGCCGTCGGAGGGCAACAAGGCCGGCCAGGCCTTCCGCGACCGCGAGCTGGAGCAGGTGGTGCTGAAGATGACCCAGGACATGGGCATCGGCGCCCAGTTCGGCGGCAAGTACTTCTGCCACGATGTCCGCGTCATCCGCTTGCCGCGCCACGGCGCCTCCTGCCCGGTGGCCATCGGCGTGTCGTGCTCGGCCGACCGCCAGATCCTCGGCAAGATCACCAAGGACGGCGTCTATGTGGAGGCCATGGAGAAGGACCCGGCCAAATACCTGCCCGATATCGACACCTCCAAGCTGTCGGGCGACGTGGTCAAGATCGACCTCAACCGCCCCATGGACGAGATTCGCAAGACCCTGTCGCAGTACCCGATCAAGACCCGCGTCAGCCTGACCGGCCCCATGATCGTCGCCCGCGACATCGCCCACGCCAAGCTCAAGGAGCGCCTGGACCGGGGCGAGGGCCTGCCGGACTACTTCAAGCAGCTGGGCGTCTACTATGCCGGCCCGGCCAAGACCCCGGCCAACTACGCCTCGGGCTCGTTCGGCCCGACCACGGCGGGCCGCATGGATTCCTACGTGGACCAGTTCCAGGCCGCCGGCGGCTCCATGCTGATGATCGCCAAGGGCAACCGCTCCCAGGCGGTTACCGACGCCTGCAAGAAGCACGGCGGCTTCTACCTGGGCTCCATCGGCGGCGCCGCCGCCCGCCTGGCCCAGGACTGCATCAAGAAGGTGGAAGTGGTGGAGTATCCCGAACTCGGCATGGAAGCCATCTGGCGCATCGAGGTGGTGGACTTCCCGGCGTTCATCGTGGTGGACGACAAGGGCAACGACTTCTTCGCCGACTTCGCTCATTAACCGAAGATTGAAGTAAGTCTATTAACGGAGCGTGAGGGTGTCTCCCTCACGCTCTTTGTTTTGATCTGTTCACAACGCCTCGTTACAACTCGTTTCTTCTATTTGGCATGGGATTCCCTCTAGCCTTGCTGAGGCAAATTTGCGGGGGATTGTCCATGCGGCGCCTGATTTTTGTTTCTGCTTCCTTGGTTTCTCTGTTTCAGGTGGAGGGTGCCTTTGCGGGAGTGTCCTGCCCTGGACCGGCACCGGCGCCCAATCAGGCGCCGGCGGTGACGCCGGACACCTCGCGCCAGTCGGCGTCGGCCACCGCGGGCTTGATTGCCGATCGCGTCGCCACCGTGGTGTCCTCCATCAATGTGGGCGGCGCCGGTGCCACCGGGACCGGCCCTGGTTCGCAGACTGGCGACCGCGCCAATGCCCACTGCCCGAGCCTGGTAGGCAATGTTCCCGACGCGCTGGATCAGGCGCTTGGCGCCAGCACTTCGGCGGAAGCGAACGGCAGCGACCGGATTCGCTATAACTCGGTCTGGACCGGCGGGTCCTACAATCATATCAAGAAAGACGACGTCAACGGCCGCTACAACGGCGACGTCAAGAATGGCGTGGCGGGCTACGACCGCCGAGTCACCAAGGATTTGATCCTCGGCCTGGCCACTGGCTACGAAGAGGTGGACATCACCACCGAATACAATCAGGGAACGGTGGAAGGCAGCAGCGTCAGCGTGTCGCCCTATCTGGGCTACATCATCAACGGCTGGCTGTCGGTGGACGCCACCATCGGCCATACCTGGATCGACTATGATTTCAGCCGCAATTCGGGAGCGGTGAAGGGCAGCACCAATGCGGGCCGCTGGTTCGGTTCCGCCAATGTGAACGCAGTCCATCGCATGGGCGATTTCAAGCTGCGCGGCAGCCTGGGCTATCTGCGCCTGTACGAGCGGCAGGATGCCTATCGCGACAGCACCGGCGCCCAGGTGGAAGAAGCCCAGGTGAATTTCGGCCAGATCCGCACCACCGTGGGCGGTTCTTACGACATCGCCACCGGTTTCGGCGTCTTGTCCCCCAACGCCTTCGTGCGGGTGGAATACGATACGCCCGCGTCCCATTCGGTGATGGTGGGCAACAACTGGATGAGTTCGGCCGACCGTACCGGCGCGGTGTTCGGCGTGGGCGTGGATGCGGCTATCGCCGACGATCTGACGCTCAACCTGACCGCGACCAGCACCCAGTTCCGCCAGAATACCGAAGCGTATTCGCTGATCGGCAACATCCGCTACAGCTTCTGACCGTCGGTCAGGAAGAGACGCGGGCCCCCGGCCACGAGGCCGGGGGCTTTTTGTTTGCCCAGGGGCTGCCCACCTTCAGGGTATGTCCCTGTCTCCCCGCACCCAGCGCATCCTGGTTTCCCTTGGCCGCGGTTTCCGCCAGCGCTGCCCCCGTTGCGGCATCGGACGGTCGCTGGTGCGCTACCTGACCGTGGTCGATCATTGCGACCACTGCGGGGAAAAGCTGGGACACATCCGCGCCGATGACGGGCCGGCCTATTTCACCATCCTGGCGGTGGGGCACATCGTGGTGCCGGGCGCGCTGGTGGTGGAGCAGAAATGGTCGCCGCCGCTGGTGCCCTTCGTCATCGGCGCCCTGGTGGCGACCGCCGGGCTGACTTGGCTGCTGCTGCCCGCCTTCAAGGGCGCCATGGTGGGGCTGATGTGGGCGCTGAAGCTGTCCGGCGGCGAGATGCATGGCGATCAGCCGTCGGAGCGGTGATCACTTCCTCAGCGGGTGGCACTTGCGCATCTGGCGGCCGCTGCCGCAATAGCACGGATCGTCGGGGCGGGCGTGCTTTCTCAGCACCTTGAGGAACAGGTCCAGCGCCGCGTCGCCGCCTTCCTCGCCCTGGTCGGCCAGGTCCATCCAGGCGGCCAGGTCGGCATCCTTGGTCAGCGCCTGGCGGCGCGGGCGGACGCCCGGGGCGGCCTGTTCGTCGGCCACGAACAGCGAATGCGCCGCTCGGTCGGGGGTGGCGGTGACGTCGATCACCTCGTCCTTGGGGCTGGCCCAGACCAGATGGGGCTCGGCGTGCAGCATGACGCGCGGCCACACCACCACCCGCCAGCCGGCCAGGGCGGTTCCGCCGAAGCGGCCCACGTGGCCGGGCAGGTTGGCGAAGCAGTCGCCGTCGCAGCCGGGGAAGGGGACTGCCTTGAGCACCACCGGCTCGGCGGCCGACAGGGTGGCGCAGAAGCGGCGGATTTCGCCGGTCAGCTTGGGCGGGGTGGAAAGGAAGGTGGTGCGTCGCATGGTGGCGGCAAAATAGCGGCGGGCGGGCGTGGGAACAAGCCCGCGTCCGCCCGGTTGGACGTTTCCGCTGTTATGTCAGGTATGTCAGGCCGGATGGCCGTTGAAGACGTGGCGCAGGCGCGCCTTGCGCTCCATTTCGGCGATCAGCCAGTGGTCCAGCCTGACCCCGTAGGGGCGGCCGCGTTCGCGCCAGGCCAACTCGGCGCGGCGCTGCACCAGTTCCAGGTCCTGGCCGCCGGCCAACTGGGCGGCCATGTCACGGTTGATGGCGATCAGCGTCTCGATCTGGTCGTCGCTGGTGGCGCGGCCGGCCTTGTGGGTGGTGGACATCACGTAGTCGGCGATGCGCCGGTCGGGAATGCGCCAGCCCTTGGCGTGGGCGATCTCGTTCAGGGCGCGCCACAGGCGATGGTTTCCGTCCAGCGCGGCGAGGAAGCGCTGGTTGTCGCAGGCATCGGCCATTTCGTCGGCGGCCCGGGTCAGGGCGACGGCGCTGCTCTCCGGCAGGGTCAGGCGGACTGGAATGGAAACGCTACCCATCGATTTCTCTCCCCGCTTGTTGGGGCTTCGCCAAGCCCCTTGGTTTCTTGTGGTCTCTGCGTAACGTTATAAGCGGTTGAACTTCGCGACAATTATCCCTACGGAGGATAGAAGGGGGAGGCCGCTGGAGGAGCCCCGCTTTCAGCAGGGCTTACCGGCCACGCTCTCCATCTCGGCGATCAGCCAGTGATCCAGGTCCTTGCCGTCGGGCCGGCCCTGGTTTTCCCACAGGAAATAGGCGCGTTCGCGGATCTGGTCGATGTTGCCGCCAGCCAGTTCGGCCGAGACCCGGCGGTTGATATCGATCAGGGTGTTCAGTTGTTCGTCGTCGACGCCCCGGCCCATCTTGCGGGCGGTGGACAGGGCGTAATCGGCCAAGCGGGCATTGGGCACGCGCCAGTTGTGGCGCTCGGCCAGATCCTTGATGGTCTGCCAGACCTTGCGGTTGCGTTCCAGCGCCCGCAGGAACTTTCCAGCGTCGTCGGCATTATCCAACTGGGTGGCGGCATCGGCCAGCGCCAGCGCCCCGCTTTCGGCGAGGGTCAAGACATTGCGGTGGGCGCGGTCCATGCTCCTCCTCCCTTATCGGTGGTGCCGATCTTTCCCGTTGACATACCCGATGGTAGCCCCCGGCCACCTCGTATTTCAAGGGGAAGTGCTTTAAGGTTTCGGGAAAAAATAGTAAAAATTATTAAGAAAAAACAGAAACTTATGCCTTTCGCAGGGGGCGCGTATCCGTCCGGCGGAGACGGGGGGCGGACCATCCCCGCCATTCGGATGGGGGATGCTGGGGCCGCCCTCCGTGCGCTACCATATGGGGCGAGAACCTCTGGCCTGGGAGAAACGGAATGGGTGCTATCCGAATGGAAAGGGACAGCATGGGCGAGGTGGCGGTCCCCGCCGATCGGCTGTGGGGTGCCCAGACCCAGCGCAGCCTGGACAATTTCCCCATCGGCGCCGAGCGGCTGCCGCCGCCCCTGATCCGCGCCCTCGGCCTGGTCAAGCAGGCAGCGGCGCGGGCCAATGCCCGGCTGGGCGTGCTGGACCCGGAGCTGGCACGGGCCGTCGAGCGTGCCGCCGCCGAGGTGGCCGACCTGTCCCTGGTCGACCATTTCCCGCTGGTGCCGTGGCAGACCGGCTCGGGCACCCAAAGCAACATGAACGCCAACGAGGTCATCGCCAACCGCGCCAATCAGGCGCTGGGTGCGCCGCTGGGGTCCAAGGCGCCGGTCCATCCCAACGACCACGTCAACCGCAGCCAGTCCTCCAACGACGGCTTCCCCACCGCCATGCACGTGGCCGCCGCCGAGCAGATCGCCGGCACCCTGTTGCCCAACCTGGATCGCCTGGCCACGGCGCTGGAGGCCAAGGCCTCGGCCTTCGCCGACATCATCAAGATCGGCCGCACCCATCTGCAGGATGCCACGCCGCTGACGCTGGGCAACGAGGTGGGGGCGTGGGCTGCGCAGGTGCGTGCCGGCGCCGCCCGCCTGGCCCAGGCGGCCGAAGGCCTGGGCGAACTGGCCCAGGGCGGCACGGCGGTGGGAACCGGCCTGAACGCGCCCAAGGGGTTCGACGTGGCCTTCGCCGAGGAGATGTCGGCGCTCACCGGCCTGACCTTCCGCCCGGCCGCCGACAAGTTCGCTGCCCTGGCCGCCCATGATGCCCTGGTGGCGGTTTCGGGTGCCCTCAACGGCCTCGCGGTGGCGCTGATGAAGGTGGCCAACGACGTGCGCCTGCTGGGTTCGGGGCCGCGCTGCGGCCTGGGCGAACTGGTGCTGCCGGCCAATGAGCCGGGCTCGTCCATCATGCCGGGCAAGGTCAATCCCACCCAGGCGGAATCCCTGTCCATGGTGTGCTGTCAGGTCATGGGCAACCATATGGCGGTGAGCGTGGCGGGAGCCCAGGGCCACCTGCAGCTCAACGTGTTCAAGCCGGTGATCGCGCTGAACGTGCTCAATTCCATCCGCCTGCTGGCCGATGGGGCCGACAGCTTCCGCCTGCGTTGCGTCGAGGGGCTTGAACCGGACCGCGAGCGCATCGCCCATCTGCTGGAACGCTCGCTGATGCTGGTGACCGCGCTCAATCCCCATATCGGTTATGACGCGGCGGCGGCCATCGCCAAGAAGGCCCATGCCGAGGGACTGTCCCTGCGCGACGCCGCCCTGGCCCTGGGCTCGGTGACGGCCGAACAGTTCGACGCCTGGGTGCGGCCCCAGGACATGCTGGGGCCGCGCTAGAGTTTGTCTGTTTTGGGCTGAATCGCTTTTTCCCTACCGTCACCCTCGGGCTTGACCCGAGGGTCCATGGATGGCCGGCTCAGGCCCACGGCTGTCCGGTTGAGCCGATGGAATGCCTGCCTGCGGAGCTCTAGCCTGCTTGGCATTCGCGGCTTTCGCCCTGCCATAGGAACACGGATGCCGCGTTCCGCGGCCACGGATGGCACGGAAGAAAAAATATTCCTTCGTCACGCCCGCAAAGTGGGCGTCCATGCCGGGGGCACCACCCATGAATTCCGGCTCTTTCAGGGGAAGCACCGGCAACACCCGTCCGTGTTCGTCCGTGGCCCGCGCCAGCGGGCATCCGTGTTCCCTTGGCACCACGCTGCCGTGCAAGGACTCTCCACGAAAGCCCAACCGGACAGGTGTGGGTCAAGCCCGGCCATGACGGTGAAGGGGGAATACCTCCATCTAAAACAGACAAACTCTAGGCACAGGGGTCAGTGCACCACCTGCTCCCATTCGGCGACGCGGCGCTCGGCCTCTTCGCGGGTGGTGCCGTAGCGTTTCTGGATCTGGCCGATCAGCTGGTCGCGCTGGCCGGCCATGCGGTCCAGGTCGTCATCGGTCAGCTCGCCCCACTGCTCCTTGACCTTGCCCCTGAATTCGGTCCAATTGCCTTTGACCTGATCCCAGTTCATGCCGTCCTCCGTCCGTTGGTTCATCCCGCCAACACGGAAGAGGGGGGCGAGGTTCCGCGCCGCCATGCTCAAGAAACGCTCCGTCGTCATCGCCGGCCACGCCACCAGCGTGTCGCTGGAACCGCAATTTTGGGACGCGCTCAGGGGCATCGCTGATGTCCGCGGCGTTTCGCTCAACCAATTGGTGGCCGAGATCGACGGCAGCCGGCAGGGCAACCTGTCCTCGGCGGTGCGGGTGTACGTGCTGGAATATCTCCAAAAGAAAACCCCCGGCGGGTCCCTGGCCGGGGGTGGATGAAGTCCGCGAGGCGTTCCCATCGCGATGCCCGAGGATTTTTCTGGGGTGCTCGGGCCGCACCGGGAAGCGCTAGCGCTTCAGGCGGCTGACCACGAAATACGCCAATCCGCCGGTAACCACCAGGATGCTGACCAGGAAACCCAGGGCGATGAGCGCCTCATTGTCCAGATGCATAGTGATCTCCCCCTTCAAGGGACTTTCGCTTGATGGTGGCTGCGACACTAGCAGCGCCCATCCTTCCGTGCCTTGACATGGATCAGTGTGCAGTGCGCAATTCCACCCAGGGGTCAGATGTGCGGGTCCAGCGAGTCGGTCGAGGGCGCCTCGGCCAGGGCGACGCGGTCGCGGCCCAGGTGCTTGGCTCGGTACAGCGCCTGGTCGGCGCGGGCGAACAGGGCGTCCACCGAGGCATCCTCGCTCAGCAGCGCGGCGACGCCGATGCTGATGCGCAGGGGGATGGGCTGGCCGTGGGCCTCGAAGGCGATGCGGGCGATGGCGGCGCGCAGACGCTCGGCCAGGTCGGCGGCACCCGCCAGGTCGGTCTCGGGCAGCATCAGCCCGAATTCCTCGCCCCCCAGCCGGCCCGTCAGATCGGTTTCGCGCAGCGCGGCGGCGGCGGTGCGGGCGATGGCTTTCAGCGCCTCGTCGCCGACGGCATGGCCGTAGCCGTCGTTGATGCGCTTGAACAGGTCCACGTCGAAGATGGCCACGGCCATGGGCCGGGCATAGCGCAGCGCCCGCTGCATTTCGCGCTCGCACTTGTCCATGAAGTGGCGCCGGTTGGCCAAGCCGGTCAGGGCGTCGGTGGTGGCCCAGCGGCGCAGTTCCTCCTCGACCTTGGCGCGGTACTCCAGTTCCTGGCGGCTGAGCGCCAGTTCGGCCTCCAGCCGGCCGGTGACCTGGCGCTGCACGATGGTGGCCAGCCACGAGAAGCCGATCAGCGCCATCCCCACCAGCATGGCGTTGCGGGTCCAGTCCTGCCGCCAGTCGGCCACGATGGCGGCGCGGGGGACGCCGACCACCACCACCAGCGGCCAGCTCTCCAGGGTGCGGTAGGCCAGGATGCGGCTTTCGCCGTCCATCAGGCTGCCGCCCGGGCCGGTGACTGCGATTCCGGCCGGCGCCGAGGGCAGCGCCTGGGCGAATAGCGGCGTGGCGGAGAGGTCGCGCCCCAGTTGGTCGGGCAGCAGGGGCGCCCGGAACAGGTTGATGCCGTCGCGGCGGTTGATGGAAATGGCGCTGCCCGGCGGCAGGTTGGGCAGGTCGCCCAGCAGGTCGAAGGCCTCGGGCGAGACGGCCGCCAGGGCGACGCCGCGGAAACCGCCCTCGCCATCGCGGATGGCGCGGGCCAGGCCGATGATGGTGTCGCCGTAGACCCGGCTCTTGAACGGCCGGGTGATCACCGGGCTGCGGCCGGGCTCGGCCTTGAGCCTGCAGGAAATAGTCGCGGTCGGCCACCGAGATGTGGGGAAAGCCGCCCTTGCGGTCGCTGTGCTGGACGATGCGGCCCTGGGCGTCGTACAGCCCGAACGAGCGCACCGTGGGGGTGGTCTGGATGGCCAGCGCCATCAGCCGCCACACCGCCTCGCTGGTGAAGTCTTCGCCGGCCTCGACCTCGCCGGCCAGGGCGGCCAGTTCGCGGTCGAACTGGTGGAATTTCTCGCCCACATTGCGGGCGATGAACCAGGCGGTGTCCTGTCCGTGGCGGGCCGCCGCCGCATAGCGCGTCTGCAGGTCCCGCCACGCCAGCAGCGTGAAGGTGGCCAGAATGGCTGCCGTCAGCACTCCCAGGACAAGCCAGCCCTGCGAGCGGATGCGGCCGACGAAGGCGGCGCGCGCGAAGTCCATGGAGCCCCACCCCAAAGACGAGTCAAATATTGACATTGGCATTAGCCCATATGCGTTCAAGGCAGGCCGCGCTGGACAGGGACGGCGCCCGGCCGCACCATGGCCGCGATCCTTTGCGGAGACCGGCCATGAACGTTCCCCCCATCGTCATTCGCGCCCAGGACCTTGGCGACAAGGAATGGATGGTGGCAAACGGGTTGGGCGGCTATGCCTCGGGCACCCTGGCCGGCGGCGCGTCGCGGCGCCATGACGGCCTGCTGGTGGCCGCGCTGGATGCCCCCCATGGCCGCACGGTGATGCTGGACGGGGTCGATGAAATTCTGATCCTGGCCGACGGCGAGGTGCCGCTGTTCGACCTGCTGGCGGAATTCCAGCTCGACGCCGGCCTGCCGGTGTGGCGGTTCGAAGGATTCGGCCGGGTCATCGAGCGCCGGGTGGCGATGCCCTGGCGGCAGAACACCACGGCGGTGAGCTACCGTCTATTGTCCGGCCAACCGGTCGGCCTGGCGGTGCGCCCCTGGCTGCATGCGCGCCACGCCGATGGCGGCCTCGACCAGCCCGTGCCGGAGGCACGATTGGCCGAGCCTGGACGGCGGGCGGGTCGAGATCACCATGGCGCCCTGGCCCGTCCTGCGCCTGCACGCCGCCGGCTGGACTCCCACCTGGGCCGATCCGGCGCAGCGCGAGGCGGTCTACCCCATCGAAACCGGGCGCGGCTATCTGGACCACGGGCCGCTATGGAGTCCCGGAACGCTGAGCACCACCCTGGACGAGGAGGGGGCGGCGCTGGTCGCTTCCACCGAGTGTTGGCCGGTGGCCCTGGCCTTGCGTCCGGAGGAGGCGCTGGCGGCCGAGGCCGAGCGCCGCCGCCGCCTGCTGTCGCGGGCCCGGCCGGCCTTGCGGCGGGGCGAGGCGGCGGTGGTCGCCCTGGCGGCGGACGCCTTCGTCTTCACCCCGCGCAACCGGCCGGAACTGCTGGCCCGCGTCCAGGCCGAGGGCGACGGCCTGTGCAGCATCATTGCCGGCTATCCCTGGTTCAACGACTGGGGCCGCGACACCATGATCGGGCTGGAGGGGCTGACCCTGGTGACCGGGCGATGGACCGAGGCCCGCGACATCCTGCGCACCTTCGCCCGCTACCTGAAGGACGGGCTGATCCCCGACAACATCCCCGACGGGCCGTGGCCGCCGGTCTACCACACCGCCGACGCCACCCTGTGGTTCTTCCATGCGCTCGACCGCTACGTCGCCCATACGGGCGACACCGAAACCCTGGACCTGATCCTGCCCAAGCTGGAGGAGGTGATCGAACGCCACCTCTCCGGCACCCTCTACGGCATCGGCGTGGACCCCGAGGACGGCCTGCTGCGGGCGGCGGCCGAGGGCTACCAGCTGACCTGGATGGATGCCATCGTCGGCGACTGGGTGGTGACGCCGCGCCGGGGCAAGCCGGTGGAGATCAACGCCCTGTGGTACAACGCTTTGTGCCTGATGGCGCGCTGGCTGGCCGAAACCGGCAAGTCCGAGGCCGCCGACCGCATCGCCCAGGCGGCCGAGCGGGCGCGCGACTCGTTCAACGCCCGCTTCTGGTATGCCGATGGCGGCTATCTCTACGACGTCGTCGACGGCGACCCGGCCGAGGCGGTGCTGCTGCGTCCCAACCAGCTGTTCGCCGTATCCCTGCCCAATGCCGTGCTGGACCGCCAGCGCTGGCGCCGGGTGGTGGAGGTGGCGCGCGACCGCCTGCTGACGCCGCGCGGCCTGCGCTCGCTGCCGACCGACCACCCCGCCTACCGCCCCCGCTTCGAGGGCGACCAGTTGTCGCGCGACGGCGCCTACCACCAGGGCACGGTGTGGCCGTTCCTGCTGGGACCGTTCGTGGATGCCTGGTTGAAGGTGTGGCCCGAGGACCGAGCCGGCGCCCGTGCCGTGCTGGAGGCCATGCTGCCCCATCTGTCGGAGTATTGCGTCGGCACCATCGCCGAGGTGTTCGACGGCGACCCGCCCCATGCTCCGCGCGGCTGCACCGCCCAGGGCTGGAGCGTGGCCGAGTGGTTGCGGGCCTGGGTTGCGGTTTCCTGAACCCTTGCTGCGTTGCGGCAGAAGGGGCACCATCCCACATACAGCGGGACTAGCCGAAAAGGGTTCCTATGTCTGTGCATGATGACAAGGATCTGCGCGCCCGGGTGAAACTGCTGGGCAGCATGCTGGGCGACGTTCTGCATCAGCAGGAGCGCGGCGAGGTGCTGGAGACGGTGGAGATCCTGCGCAAGGGCTTCATCGACCTGCGCAGCCACGAGGACCCGGCCAAGCGCCAGCGCCTGATGGACCTGATCAACGGCTGCGATCCGGCGCTGCTGTCCCATGTGGTGCGCGCCTTCTCCATGTATTTCCTGCTCGCCAACATCGCCGAGGAGGAGGGCGCCCATCTGGACCGCCGCCGCAGGGTGCAGCGGGGCGAGCGGCTGTGGTACGGCTCGTTCGACCACACCCTGCACCTGTTCAGGGAGCAGGGGGTAGAGGCTGGCCAACTGGACCTGTTGCTGGGGTCCCTGCGCTACCAGCCGGTGTTCACCGCCCATCCCACCGAGGCTAAGCGGCGTACCGTGCTGGAGGTGCAGCGCCGCATCGACGTGCTGACCAAGCGCCTGGACGCCACCGCGCCCGGCCCCGACCGCGCCGAGGTGGAGCAGGAGGCTGCGCAACCAGATCCAGGTGCTGTGGAAGACCGACGAGGTGCGCGTCCACCGTCCCCGGGTCGAGGATGAGATCAAGAACGGCCTGTTCTATTTCCGTGAAACCCTGTTCGATGCCGTGCCGCGCCTGCATCGCAACCTGGAGCGGGCGGTGCGCTCGGCCTATGGCGCCGACGCGCCCGTCGTGGTGCCCCCGCTGCTGCGCTTCGGCTCGTGGATCGGCGGCGACCGCGACGGCAATCCCTTCGTCACCCACGACGTCACCCGGCCTGGGCCTGCGCCTGCAGGCGCGCGAGGTGCTGAAGCGCTATCGCGTCAAGGTCGAGCATCTGGCGCTGGAGCTGACCCATTCCTCCACCCTGGTCACCCCGTCCGAGGAGTTCCTGCGCTCCCTGGACGCCGATGCCGACGTCATGCCGTCGGTGCTGGACGGCAATCCCCAGCGCTACGCCCAAGAGCCCTATCGCCTCAAGCTGCACGTCGTCCACCACCGTCTGGGCCGCCAGATGGCCCGGCTGGAGGCGTTGCTGGACGGCCGCCCCGACCGTGGCACCAAGGGGTGTTATGCCGACGAGGCGGCCTTCATCGCCGACCTGGAGATCATCGGCCGCTCGCTGGCCAGCCACGGCGACCGCAATCTCGCGGAGGCCGGCCTCAAGGACCTGATCCTGCAGGCGCGCACCTTCGGCTTCTTCCTGGCCCAACTGGACATCCGCCAGGAATCCGGCCGCCACACCCAGGCGGTGGCGGAATTGTTCGCCCGCGCCCCCAACCTGCCCGATTACCTGTCCCTGGACGAGGCCGGACGGGTCAAGGTGCTGGACGAGCTGCTGTCCCATGGCGGCACGCCGCTGCTCTTCGCCGACCAGCTCTCGCCCGAAACGCGCGAGATCCTCGACGTGTTGAACACCGTGCGCGATCTGAGCGCCGAGATCAGCCCGCGGGCCTTCGGCGCTTACGTCATCTCCATGACCCACCAGGCCAGCCACGTGCTGGAGGTGATGTTCCTGATGGGCTTCGCCGGCCTGGCCGGCCGCCGGCCCGACGGCACCTGGCATTGCGCGCTGGAGAATCTCGCCCCTGTTCGAGACCATCGACGATCTCAGCCGCATCCGCCCGGTGCTGGAAACCCTGCTGGACCTGCCGTCCTATCGCGCCCTGCTGGCCGCCTCGGGTGACATCCAGGAGGTCATGCTGGGCTACTCGGACTCGTGCAAGGACGGCGGCATCCTGGCCTCCAGCTGGGGGCTGTACAACGCCCAGAAGGTGATCGCAGGGGTGACCGCCGCCCGCGGCCTCAAGGCCCGCGTGTTTCACGGCCGCGGCGGTACCGTGGGCCGCGGCGGCGGCCCCACCCACGACGCCATCCTGTCGCAGCCGCCCGGCACCCTGGCCGGCGACATCAAGTTCACCGAGCAGGGCGAGGTGCTGTCGGCCAAGTACGCCAATCCCGAGACGGCGGTGTACGAGCTGACCATGGGCCTGACCGGCCTGATGAAGGCGTCCTGCGGCATCGCCTTCGCCTGCGCCATCGACCGGGGCGACTTCATGTCGGTGATGGGCGAACTGGCGCGCCTGGGCGAGGCCGCCTATCGCGACCTCACCGACCATACGCCCAGCTTCATCGATTATTTCTACGAGGCCACGCCGGTCTCCGAGATCGGCCAGCTCAACATGGGCTCGCGCCCCAGCCACCGGGCCAAGGGCGACCGCTCCAAATACTCGGTGCGCGCCATTCCCTGGGTGTTCGGCTGGGGCCAGTCGCGCCAGACCATTCCGGCCTGGTACGGGCTGGGCAGCGCGCTCGAAGGCTGGTGCGGCCGCGATGCGGGGCGGCTCGCCACCCTGCGTGAGATGGTCCGCGACTGGCCGTTCTTCCGGGGGCTGCTGGCCAACATCGCCATGTCGCTCAGCAAGAGCGAGATGTCCATCGCCCACGAATACGCCCGCCTGTGCGACGACGCGGTCGAGGCTGACGTCATCTACGCCCGCGTCAAGGCGGAGTTCCGCCTGACGGTGGAATGGGTGCTGCGCATCACCGAACAGACCGAACTGCTGAGCGACAATCCGCGCCTGTCCCTGTCGCTGGCACGCCGCAATCCCTATCTGGACCCGCTCAACCACATCCAGATCACGGCGCTACGGCGGTATCGCAAGCTGCCGGAGGGCGATTCCCAACGCGGCGAATGGCTGGTTCCCCTGCTGCGCTCCATCAACGCCCTGGCCCAGGGGCTGCGCAATACCGGGTAGGGGGCGGTGCGCCAGCGGGCAGTCCTTTCTTCGTCATCGCCGGGCTTGACCCGGCGATCCATGGATGCCCGTGTCAAGCACGGGCATGACGGCAAGGGGGTGGTGTTGCCGGATTGGCTGCTGCCTTAGAACAGGGGCGTCTCGCCGGCACTGGCCAGTTCGGCCTGGATGCCGACCACCGTCTCCCACCCGGCCAGGAAGGCGGCGACGCAGGCCGGGTCGAAATGGCTGCCGGCGGTGTCTTCCAGCAGCTTGCGCGCTCGCTCCAACGACCAGGCCACCTTGTACGGCCGTTCCGAGGTCAGCGCGTCGAACACGTCCGCCACCGCGACGATGCGCCCGCTCAGCGGGATGGCTTCGCCGGCCAGCCCGTTGGGATAGCCCGTGCCGTCGAACTTCTCGTGATGGGTCAGGGCGATCTCGGCGCCCAGCTGGATCAGTTGCGACTCGCTCTTGGCCAGGATCTCGTAACCGATCAGCGGGTGCTGGGTCATGATGGCGAATTCCTCGTCGTTCAGCCTGCCCGGCTTCAGCAGGATGGCGTCGGGAATGCCCAGCTTGCCGATGTCGTGCATGGGCGCCGCCTTGAGGATCTGGGTGCAGTATTCGGGGCCTTTGCCCAGGTTGCGGGCGATCAGTTCGGAATAGCGGGCCATGCGCACGATGTGGGCGCCGGTTTCGGGGTCGCGGAATTCGGCCGCCTTGGACATGCGCAGGATCAGTTCCTGCTCGCGGTCGAACACGGTGGCGGTGGCCTTGCGCACCTCGTCGGCCAGCCAGCGGTTGCGGTCGCGCAGTTGCAGGTGGCCGCGCCGCAGGCTCAGCAGGTTGCCGAAGCGCACCCGCACCTCCGACGGGTCCACCGGCTTGGCCAGGAAGTCGGTGACCCCCAGTTCCAGCGCCTTCTGGCGTACGCCGCGCTCGGCCGTCGGGGTGACCATGACGATGGGGACGTCGCCGGTGCCGGGCAACTGGCGCACCGCCTGGACGTATTCGTGGCCATCCATGCCGGGCATCCTGTAATCCACCACGATCAAATCGGGGACGGTCTGGCGGCAGGCATCCAGCGCCGCCATCGGGTCGGCGTGGGTATCGACCTCCACGTCGTCGGCCACGTGCAGCGCCAACTGCTCGAACAGGGTCAGATTGGTGTCGTTGTCATCGACGATCTGGATCAGCATGCGTGTTCCCCCTCCTTGCCCCCGCTTCTCAATAGCAAAGAGGTTTAAACAACCTTTCGGGTGGCTATGAACGGATGGCAAACCATCGGTGGCGTGCGCGCCAACGATATGCGTTTCCGTCCCTTCCGGTGTGGCCGCGCTTTGCTTATGTTCGAAGCAGCCAACAACCAGACAAGGCAGATGAAATGCCCCTCGACCGCGCCGAAACCGCTCCCGCCGCCATCCGCCGCTGCGACTACACCCCGCCGGCGTTCCTGGTGGAGGCGGTGGCGCTGGATTTCAGCATCGGCGACACGCTGGTGGAGGTGCTGGCCGAGCCTGCGCCTGGCGCGCAATCCCGACGCCGCTCAGGACCGGCCGCTGGTGCTGGACGGGCAGGCGCTGGACACCCGCTCGGTGGCGGTGGACGGCCGGGTCCTGGAACCGGGCGAGTACCGCATCGAGGACGAGCGGATGGTCATCGACCAACTGCCCGACCGCTGCATCCTGACCACGGTGGTGGTGATCGACCCCACCGCCAACACCGCGCTGGAGGGGCTGTACGTCTCGGGCGGCATGCTGTGCACCCAGTGCGAGGCCGAGGGCTTTCGACGCATCACCTGGTATCCCGACCGCCCGGACGTGATGGCCCGCTTCCGTGTCGCCATCTCGGCCGACCGCGCCCGTTTCCCCATCCTGCTGTCCAACGGCAACCTGGTGGAGCAGGGCGAACTGGAGGGCGGGCGCCATCGCGCCGTATGGGAAGACCCGTTCCCCAAGCCCTGCTACCTGTTCGCCCTGGTGGCCGGCGATTTGGCCCTGGTGGAGGGCGACTTCGCCACCCGCTCCGGGCGCAAGGTGGGGCTGAGGTTCTGGGTCGAGCACGGCAACCAGGACCAAGTGGGGCATGCGCTGGCCTCGCTGCAGAAGGCCATGGCCTGGGACGAGCAGGTGTTCGGGCTGGAATACGATTTGGACGTCTACAACGTGGTCGCCGTCTCCCATTTCAACATGGGGGCGATGGAGAACAAGAGCCTCAACATCTTCAACAGCAAGTACGTGCTGGCCAAGCGCGAGACCGCCACCGACGGCGACTTCCTGGGCATCGAATCGGTCATCGCCCACGAGTATTTCCACAACTGGACGGGCAACCGCGTCACCTGCCGCGACTGGTTCCAGCTGACCCTGAAGGAGGGGCTAACCGTCTTCCGCGACCAGGAATTCTCGGGCGACGTCAATTCGCGCGGGCTGCAGCGCATCGAGGACGTCCGCGCCCTGCGCGCCGCCCAGTTCCCCGAGGACAACGGGCCGATGGCGCACCCCATCCGGCCGGAATCCTACGTGGAGATCAACAACTTCTACACCTCGACCGTCTACGAGAAGGGCGCCGAGGTCATCCGCATGATCCATACCCTGCTGGGCGCCGAGGCCTTCCGCAAGGGCATGGACCTGTACTTTGCCCGCCACGACGGCCATGCCGTCACCTGCGAGGATTTCGTCGCCGCCATGGAGGATGCCTCGGGCATCGACCTCGGGCAGTTCCGCCGCTGGTATTCCCAGGCCGGCACGCCCAAGGTCACCGCCCGCTGGAGCCATGACGCCGCCGCCCGCCGCCTGACCCTCACCCTGGCCCAGTCCACCAAGCCGACGCCGGGGCAGCCCGAGAAGCTGCCCTTCCACATTCCTGTGGCGGTGGGGCTGGTGGGGAAGGCGGGCGACCTGCCCCTGCGGTTGGAGGGGGAGAACGCGGCGCGCGGCGCCACCCGCGTGCTCAACCTGGTGCTGCCCGAGCAGAGCTTCGTCTTCGAGGACGTGGCCGAGGCCGCGCTGCCTTCGCTCCTGCGCGGTTTCTCGGCCCCGGTGGTGGTGGAGGCGCCCTACGGCCAGGCCGACCTGGCCTATCTGATGGCGGGCGATTCCGACGCCTTCAACCGCTGGGATGCCGGCCAGGAGCCTGGCGGTGCGGGTGGTGCTGGCCCTGGTGGCCGACCATGCCGCCGGCCGGCCGCTGGAGCCTGGACGAGGAGTTCGCCGCCGCCTGGGGGCGGGTGCTGGCCGACCATGCCGCCGACCCCGCCTTCGCCGCCGAGGCGCTGGGCCTGCCCGGCTTTTCGGTGCTGGGCGAGCGCATGGAGGTGATCGACGTGGACGGTATCCATGCCGCCACCACCTTCCTGGCCGCCGCCTTGGGCAGCCGCTTCGCGCCGCAATTACTGCGCCTGCGCGAGGTCCTGGCCGAGGATGGCTATGCCTTGACGCCCGATTCCATCGGGCGGCGGCGCCTGCGCAACGTGGCCATGATGTTCCTGGCCTATGCCGGCGGCGACGTCGCCCGCCGGGTGGCCGCCGAGCAGTTCGCGACCGCCACCTGCATGACCGACCAGCTGTCGGCGCTGTCGGCCCTGATCGTGCTGGGCGCCGAGGCCGCCGAGCCGGCGCTCTCCGCCTTCTACGACCAGTGGAAGGGCGAGCGGCTGGTGGTGAACAAGTGGCTGGCGTTGCAGGCCGCCGCCGACTGGCCCGACGTGCTGGCGCGGGTGCAGGTCCTGCTGGCGCATCCGGCCTTCGACGCCAAGGAGCCCAACAAGGTCTATGCCCTGGTGGGCGGCTTCGCCGGCAACCCGAAATGGATGCACACCACCGACGGCAGCGGCTACGCCTTCATGGCCGACAGGGTGATCGCGCTGGATTCCTCCAATCCCCAGGTGGCGGCGCGCATGGTCCGCTCGCTCATGCGCTGGAGGCGCTACGACCAGGGGCGCCAGGCGCTGATGCGTGCCCAGTTGCAGCGCATCGCCGCCAAGCCGGGGCTGTCGCGCGACGTGGGCGAGATCGTGGCCAAGGCGCTGGCCTGATCTCGGGCCGGTTCCGCCCTTTCCGCTTGGACCTCGGCCCCTTGTCGGCCACAATCGCCCCGAATCCCGACGGAGGAAAGTGTGGGGGCGAGCGCAGTCGAGGACCGGGTCCGCGCGGAGCAGGTGCAAATCCTGGCCCGCAACCTGCCCTTCACCACGCTGACCGGCATCGTCATCGCCGTGCTGTCGGCCGCCGGGGCTTCCGAGACCCTGGGCACTTGGATCTGGCAGTGGGCGGCCGCCTTCGCCGTGGTGGGCTTCGGCCGGCTGGCGGCCCTGCGGCTGTACTGGCGCTCCCCCGGCCGTGATTCCCGGCCCCGCTTTTGGGGTCTGTTCCTGACCATCAACACCCTGGTGTCCGGTCTGATGTGGCTGGTCTTCGGGCTGATCAGCTTCGTCCCCGACAATGCCGCCCACGCCCTGTTCGTCGCCATCATCCAGACCGGCCTGACGGCGGCCTCGCTGGCCAGCCTGTCGTGCCTGATGCCGGCGCAGATGGCCTTCGCCCTGCCCACCATGGCCGGCATCGTCCTGCCCTTCGCGGTCTCGGGCGAGCGCACCCTGGTGCTGCTGTCGGTGATGGCGGTGGTGTTCCTGGTGGTGATCTTCCTGGCCAGCCGCCGCGCCGAGGACGTGCTGGTGCAGTCGGTGCGCCTGCGCTTCGACAACCAGCGTCTGATCGAGGATCTGCAGCGCGCCAAGTCCGAGGCCGAGGCCGCCAGCCGCGCCAAGTCGGAATTCCTGGCGGTGATGAGCCACGAGATCCGCACCCCCATGAACGGCGTGGCCGCCATGGCCGAATTGCTGGGCCAGACCAGCGCCGACAGCGAGCAGGCCTCCATGGTGTGGATCCTGCGCCAGTCGGCGGAAAGCATGCTGACCATCATCGGCGACATCCTGGATTTTTCGAAGATCGAGGCCGGCCGCCTGGTGGTGGACAACATGCCCTTCGACCCCGGTCGGATCATCGAGGAGGTGGCCCAGACGGTGGCGCCGCGCGCTTCGGAAAAGGGGCTGGAACTGGTGGTCGACCTTGACCCCGGCCTGCCTGCCCGGGTGCTGGGCGATCCGGCGCGGTTGCGCCAGGTGTTGCTGAACCTGGCCGGCAACGCGGTCAAGTTCACCGAGCGGGGGCATGTGCGCCTGACCGCCTCGGCCGGCACCGGCGCCGGCCTGCTGTTCGCCGTCGAGGACACCGGCATCGGCATTCCCGCCGACCAGCACGCCAGCCTGTTCCAGCCCTTCACCCAGGCCGACGGTTCGGTGGCGCGCCGCTATGGCGGCACCGGCCTGGGCCTGTCCATCTGCAAGCGGCTGCTGGAACTGATGGGGGGCGCTATCCAGCTGGACAGCCAGCCGGGCCGGGGCAGCCGCTTCCAGTTCACCGTGCCGGTGCCGGTGGACGCGGCCGCCAAGCGGACTTCGCCCCTGGCCGGCCTGAAGGTATCGGTGCGGGCGTCCGAGCCGCTGCGCCCGGCGCTGGAGCGGGTGCTGAAGGCGCGCGGCGCCGACATCGTGGCCGAGCGGGCGCAGGTGGAGGTGCGCGATGGGCGCGCGGGCGAGTCGGAGGTGCCGGTGGTGGCGCTGGTGCCGTTCCACCATCTGGGGGATGGCGGGGGAAGCGGTCTGGTCCTGCGCAAGCCGGCGCGCGGCGAGGACTTGGTGGCTGCGGTGGCCCGCGCCGCCGGCCGTGCCGTGGCCACCCCGCTCCAGGCTCCGCGCCGGCGCGCGCGCCTACCGCGCCCCGGCCGCCACCCTGGCCGATGCCGAGGGCGTGCGCCTGCTGGTGGTCGAGGACAGCGCGATCAACCGCATGGTCGTGTCCAAGATGCTGGACCGCCTGGGCATCGTCTACGACCTGGCCGATGACGGCGCCCAGGCGCTGGCCATGTTCCGCTCCCGGCATTACGGCATGGTGCTGACCGACTTCCACATGCCGGGGATGGATGGCGTCACCCTGACCCGGATCATCCGGGCGGGGCGTGCCGGCGCCGGCGTGCCCATCGTGGCGCTGACCGCCGACGTGATGCCGGAAACCGCCGCCCTGTGCGCGTCGGTGGGCATGCAGGGCTACCTGACCAAGCCGGTGTCTCTGGACGTGCTGGACGATGCCATCGCCCAGCATCTGCCCCGCGCTCTGGAACTGCGCCAGCCGGTGGACGAGGTGTCGACGGCCGCGCCGGAGCGGCCGGCGCCGCAGCCGGCGTCGCAAATCCTTGACACCGCCGTGCTGGGAGAGATTTTTGGTGGGTTGGATGACGAAGCGATGGCGTTGCTGAACGATTTCCGGGCGACCACCGAAAGCCGCCTGTCCGGCCTGCAGGCCACGCTGGCCGACGGTGATGCCGAACAAGGCCGAGGCCACGCCCACACGGCGCGCGGTACTGCGCGTTCGGTCGGCGCCAACGCGCTGGCCGAGGTGTTCGGCGCCATCGACGACGCCTTGTCCGAACAGGACATGGCGCTGGCGCGGCATCTGGCCGAGCGGGCGGTAAAGCAGTTGGAGGTGTTCCGCGAATTGCTGAGCGAACTTCAGGCGCGTCCCCGGCCGACAGGAGGCACGGAATGAAGGGCTTGGTCCTGGTCACCGGCGACGAGGCGCTGAAGGCCGAGGCGGCGGATTACTTCTCCAGCCTGGGCTACGGCCTGTCCAATGAGATGCCGGTGGAACGCTCGCCCGCCTGGACCCTGGCCGCCGACCTGGGCATGCTGGCGCCCCTGGCCGCCGGCCTGCCCAACCAGGATCTGGCCAAGCATTTCGGCCAGGTGGTGGCGCTGGTGGATCGCGGCGGTTTCCATGCCCGGCTGCAGGCGGCCCGGCTGGGCGCCACCGGTTTCCTGGAGCGCCCGCTGGCGGCGGCCGACATCTTCGCCCTGATGGAGGATCGCGCGCCGGTCTCGGCCGACGATCCCATCAAGGTGCTGATCGTGGACGACGATCCCATCGCCGCCCGCGTGACGGGCCGCCAGATGGAACTGGCCGGCATGCGGGTCGTGACGGTGGAGGAGCCTTGCCGCGTGCTCGACAGCATGCGCAGCTTCCAGCCCGACTTGGCCGTCGTCGACCTCTACATGCCGCAATGCTCGGGGACCGAACTGGCCCAGGTCATCCGCCAGATGTCGTCCTTCGACACCCTGCCCATCGTCTTCCTGTCGTCGGAAGCCGAACTGGCCGCCCAGATGAACGCGGTGTCCACCGGCGGCGACGATTTCGTCGCCAAGGGCACGCCGGCCGCGCTGATAATCCCGCTGATCCGGTCGCGGGCCGAGCGCATGCGCCGACTGCGCCGCCACCTGCGCACCGACGGCATGACCGGCCTGCTGACCCACACCGCTTTCCAGCAGGCGGTGGACGAGGCTCTGGCGGCCCAGCGGCCTGCCTGCGTGGCGTTGCTGGATCTGGACGGCTTTCGCGCCATCAACGCCAGCCACGGACATCCCGTGGGCGACGCCGTGATCAAGACCCTGGCCCGCCTGCTGCGCCACCGCACCCGGCCGGACGACCGTGCGGGTCGTTTCGGCGGCGAGGAATTTGGCCTGATCCTGCCCGCCACCAGCAGCGGCGAGGCGGCGGTCGTGGTGGAGACCGTGCGCGCCGCCTTTGCCGGCCTTTCCCATGCCGCCCCCGACGGCCGCTTCGCCGCCACCCTCAGCGCCGGCCTGGCCGAGGCCCGCCCGGCCGAGGATGCCGAAACCCTGATCGCCCGCGCCTTCGCCGCCCTGGTCCACGCCAAGGAGCAGGGCCGCGATCGCCTTGTCATCGCCCCGTGAAAGCCCGTTCATGAGCAAGAAGGTCTATCTGGCCGGCCCGGCCGTATTCCATCCCGCCGCCAAGGCGGTGTTCGAGTATCTGGTGGAGGTGTGCGCCAAGCACGGACTGGCGGGCATCACCCCGGAACTCGGCGACCTGGACCTGTCGGCGCTGGACAATGCGGGCAAGGCGGCGGCCATCCGTGCCCAGAACGTGGACAAGATCCGTGCCGCCGACGGGGTGATCGCTTGCATTTCCCCCTTCCGCGGCCCCGGCACCGATGCCGGCACGGCGTGGGAGATGGGCTTCGCCGAGGCGCTGGGCAAGCCGGTGGTGGCGTGGAGCGAGGAGGCCGGCGACTACCGCTCGCGGGTGCCCGCCGATCCCGATGGCCAGGGCACCTTCTGGTGCCGTCAGCACGGCATGATCGTCGAGGATTTCGGCCTGACCGAGAACCTGATGCTGGCCGCCGGCACCCATCCGGTCCAGCCGGATTTCGAGGCGGCGGTCAAGCTGGCCAGGGAACTGGTCGGTTGAGTTAGCTCCCTCTCCCACCCTGCGGGAGAGGGGCAATTTATTCCATCCCGCCGCCTAGCGCCTTGACCAGACCCACCGAGGCGTTGAGGCGGGACAGGCGCACCTGCACGGCGTTGTCCTCGGTGTTCAGCAGGGTGCGCTGGGCTTCCAGCACGGTCAGGTATTCCACCGCGCCCTCGCGGTAGCGCACGTCCGACAGACGCTGGGCTTCGCGGGCGGCGGTGACGGCGCGGGCCTGGGCGTCCTCCTGTTCGGCCAGCCAGCGCACGCCGGCCAGGGAATCCTCCACCTCCTTCAGGGCGGTCAGCACGGTGGACTGATAGCCTTCGGCGGATTCGCGCAGGCGGGCTTCGGCCAGTTCCACGTTGCCTTGCAACTTGCCGTTGTCGAACAGGGTGGCGGTCAGGCTGGCGCCCAGGGACCAGAAGGTGTTGTGAGCGTCCACCAGCGAGATCAGGTAGGGGCTGCTGTAGCCGCCCTCGCCGGTCAGCGACAAGGTGGGGAACAACTGGGCCCGCGCGACGCCGATATTGGCGTTGGCGGCGGTCAGGTCGGCTTCGGCACGGGCGATGTCGGGGCGGCGGCGCAGCAGGTCCGACGGCAGGCCGGCCTGGACCACGGGGGCGGGCAGGCCGGCCAGCGACGTGTTCTCCAGCCTGAGTTGGGACGGCGCCAGCCCGGTCAGGATGGCGAGCGCGTCCACCGTCTGCTGGCGTTGCAGCTCCAGCGCCGGCAGTTGCGCCTCGATGGACGCCACGGTGCTGCGCTGCTGGGCCGCCTCCAGGTCCGAGGTCTTGCCGAAGGCGGCCTGCTTCTCGGCCAGGTCCAGGGTCTGGCGGGCGATCTCCAGGTTGCGCCGCGCCACCTGGACGCGGTCGCCCAGGGCGAGCGCCTGCAGCCAGGTGGTCGCCACGTCGGCGGTCAGTGTCAGCGCCACCGTGTCGCGGTCGAATTGGCTGGCCCGCAACGCCGCCTCGGCCGACTGGATCGAAGCGCGCGTCTTGCCCCAGAAATCCACCTCGTAGGAGGCGGTCAGCGAGCCCTGGAACGAGCGTGCCGTGGTGGCCGAGGACGACCGGGCGACGGTGGAGGTGGCCGAGGACGAGCCATGGGTCATGCGATTGGCGCCGCTGCCGGCGGCGCCGATGGTGGGCAGCAGCGGGCTGCCGGCGATCTTCAACTGCGCCTCGGCCTGCTCGATGCGGGCGATGGCGGCGCGCAAATCGTGGTTGGCGGCCAGCGCCGCCTGCTCCAGCCGGTCCAGTTCCGGGCTGCCGAACAGCGTCCACCATGCCGCCGGCGCCGTCAGCGTGGCCGGCTGGTCGTTGCCATAGCTGGCGGGCAGCGCCATCTCGGGCATGGTCAGGTCGGGCGTCAGCGAGCAGCCGGCGAGGAGAAGGGCAAGCAGGGGGAGGAGGGGGCGACGCATGCTTACTCCGCCGACAGGGCCGTGACCGGGTCGAGATTGGCCGCCTTGCGCGCCGGCATGTAGCCGAACACCAGGCCGGTGATGAAGGCGCAGCCGAAGGCCAGCACCACCGGGGGCGTGGAGAACACCACCGCCGAGCCGAAGGCGCGGGCGGCGAAGGCGGTGGCAAGGCCGCCGGCCACGCCCAGCCCGCCGCCGATGGCGCACACCACCACGGCCTCGGTGATGAATTGCAGCAGGATGTTGGCGGTGCGCGCGCCGGTCGCCATGCGGATGCCGATCTCGCGGGTGCGTTCGGTGACGCTGACCAGCATGATGTTCATCACGCCGATGCCGCCCACCAGCAGCGAGATGGCGGCGATGGAGCCCAGCAGCACCGTCATGGTGTCCTGCGTGGCGGTGGCCATTTCCATGATAGAGGCGGTGTTGCGGATCTGCACGTCGTTGGTGCGGTGGCGCCCCACCAGCAGTTCGGTGATCTGTTGCTGGGTGCCGTCGATGCCGGCCAGATCCTCCACCTGCACCGTGATGGCGCGCAGGTAGCGCTGGCCGAACAGGCGCAGGGAGCCGGTGGACAGCGGCACGAAGGCGGCGTCGTCCAGGTCGCTGCCGAAGGGCGAGGCGCCCTTGCGCGCCAGTATGCCGATCACCTGGAAGGGTACGTTCTTGATCAGCACGTAGCGGCCGATGGGGTCTTCGCCGCTCCTGAACAGGTTGTCCACCACGGTCTGGCCCAGCACCACCACGGGGACGTAGCTCTTGACCTCCTCGGGGCCGAAGAACACGCCCGATTTCACCACCCAGTCGCGCGCCACCGGATAATCGCCCGAGGTGGCGGTGACCGAGGTCTGGTAGTCGGCGTTGCCGTAGCGGATGGTCACGGTGCCGCCCATCTCGGGCACCGCCACGTTGACGTTGGGCAGCCGCGCGATCTCCTCGGCGTCCTCGGCGTTCAGGGTGGCGATGGTGCCGGCCTCGGGCCCGCGCATGTTGGGGGCGCCGGGGCGCACCAGCAGCAGGTTGGTGCCCATGGCCTGGATGCGGCTCAGCACGTCCTGCTTGGCGCCGTCGCCCAGCGCCAGCATGGCCACCACCGAGCCGACGCCGATGACGATGCCCAGCAGCGTCAGCACGGTGCGGAACAGGTTGGCCCGCAACGAGCGCAGTGCCATCTTCACCGCCTCGGACACATCGGTCATGCCGCTGGTATCGCGTGCCGGCGGCGGCGCCAGAGCCGGATGCTTGCCGGTTGAATCGCCTTGCGATCCGACCGGCAAGCTGAATCCGTCTTTTATCAATACGGTAGAGGGCGATTCAGGCAGCAGATCGGCGCGAGGCCGCGCCAATCTGTCGTCATCGCGCTCTAGCGGCATGCCGGGTGCCGCCGGAGCGGGCGCCGTGCCGCCCTGGGCGTCGCCGACGATCACGCCGTCGGCGATGCTGACCACCCGGTGGGCCTGGGCGGCCACCTGGGCGTCGTGGGTGATCAGCACGATGGTGTGGCCGTCGGCGTTGAGCTGGTGCAGCAGCGCCATCACCTCGCGGCCCGATTTGCTGTCCAGGGCGCCGGTGGGTTCGTCGGCCAGGATGACGGCACCGCCGTTCATCAGCGCGCGGGCGATGGAAACCCGCTGCTGCTGGCCGCCGGAAAGCTGGTTGGGGCGGTGGTCCAGGCGCTCGCCCAGGCCCAGCGCGGTCAGCAGCCGGGCGGCACGCTCGTCCCGCGCCGCCTTGGGCATGCCGGCATAGATGGCCGGCACCTCCACGTTCTCCACCGCGTTGGCGTTGGCCAGCAGGTTGTATTGCTGGAAGACGAAGCCGAAGGCATCGCGCCGCAGCAGGGCCAATTGGTCGCGGTCCAGGCCCGAGACGTCGTGGCCGGCGAACAGGTAACGGCCGCTGGTGGGCCGGTCCAGGCAGCCGATCAGGTTCATCAGGGTGGTCTTGCCCGAGCCCGAGGCGCCCATGATGGCGACGAACTCGCCACGGCGGATGGTCAGCGAGACGCCGTGCAGCACCTCCACGTCCAGGGTGCCGCTGCGATAGGTCTTGGTGACCGCCTCCAGTTGGATCAGCGGCTCGCCGGGCGCCACATGGGCCAGGTCGGCGCTCATCGCGGCGGTGGCGGCACGGCGCCGCGCTGGCCCTGGGATGGCGGCGCCTTGCCGGCCTCCGCCAGACGCTGGCCGACGACCACCTCCTCGCCTTCCTCCAGGCCCGAAACGACCTGCGCCTGCACGCGGTTGCGCACGCCCACGGTGACCGCGCGGGGCTGGGGCACGCCGTCCTGCATCACCAGCACGGTGTCGCCGCCCTGCCCCTTGTCGCGCTTGCCGGCACCCTTGCCCTTGCCCTGGGTCTGGTTCAGCGCGGATACCGGCACCAGGATGGCATTCTCGGCGCTGGCGTGGACGAAGAATACCTGCGCCGACATCTGGATACCCAGGTCGCCCTGCGGGTTGGGGACGTCGAACAGGGCGTCGTACAGCACCACGTTGTTCAGCACTTCCGGCGTGGGCAGGATCTGGCGCAGGGTCGAGGTGCGCTTGCGCTCGGGGTTGCCCAGGGTGGTGAAGTAGACCGGCTGGCCCAGCTTCAGCTTGCCCACGTCGGCCTCGGACACCTGGGTCCACACGCTCATGGTGGACAGATCGGCGATGCGCACGATGGTGGGGGCCTGCTGGCTGGCCACCAGGGTCTGGCCCTGGCGGGCCGCCTGGCTGACCACCGTGCCGGTCATGGGGGCGTAGATCTTGGTGTAGCCCAGATTGGCCTGGTCGCCCTTCAGGGTGGACTGCACCTGGACGATCTGGGCCTGCAACTGCGCCACCTGCGCCTTGGCCGCCTTCAGGGTGGTCTGGGCGTTCTGGAACGCCTCCTGGCTGGTGGCGTTGGCGGCCAGCATGCGCTGCTGGCGGCCGAACAGCTCCTCGGCCAGGGCGGCCTGGGCCTGCTTTTCGGTCAGTTGCGCCTGCAGGTTCTGCAGGTTGGCCTGGCCGGCCTCGACCTTGCTGCCGTAGACGGTGGGGTCGATCTCGGCCAGGGGCTGGCCCTGGGTCACCTGGTCGCCCACCTGCACGAAGATGCGGCGCAGCTGGCCCGACACCTGGGTGCCCACGTCCACGTATTCCAGCGGCTGCAGGGTGCCCAGCGCGGTGGTGGTGTCCTCGATGTCGCCGCGGCTGGCCTTGGCGGTGATCCATTTGGCAGCGTTGTTCCCACGGCTCAGCCACCACCAGCTTGCGCCGCCGGCGGCCAACACGGCCAGGGCGAGCGCAAGGGCGGCGATCAGGCGGGGACGTTTCGGACGGGGCTTGTGCATGTCCGCGATATTGGGGGAGAGGCCCGTTTCCGTCGAGTGCGACTTGGTAACGGAGTGTAGCCCGGGCTAGTCGCGGAAATTCACATACTGGAGCGGCAGGTCCACCTCAAGCTTGCGGCACAGGGCGATGACCTCCTGCAACTCGTCGCGCTTCTTGCCCGAGACGCGCACCTCGTCGCCCTGGATCGAGGCCTGCACCTTGATCTTGCTGTCCTTGATCTCCTTGATCAGGGTCTTGGCGACAGCCTGGTCGATGCCCTGCTTGATCTTGACCTCGTGGCGCAGGGTATCGCCCGACGCCTTCTGCGGCGCCGCCGACAGGTCCAGGCACTTGGGGTCCACCTTGCGGCGGGTGAAATAGGTGCGCAGGAACTCGTGCATCAACTCCAGCCGGGTATCGTTGTCGGCGACGATGGTGATGACCTGCTCCTTGCGCTCCAGCGAGCACTTGGAGCCCTTGAAGTCGAAGCGGGTGCCGATCTCGCGCTGGATGCCGGCGATGGCGTTGTCCACCTCGGCCATGTCGGTCTTGGAGACGATGTCGAAGGAAGGCATGGCGGTGATTCCCGGATGAACTTGCTTGGGTGCAGATTTAGCCCATGGCGTCCGGGATGACCAGAACCTTCCCCCCTCCCCCAGCGTGCTGGGGGAGGGGGGAATGCGGATTTCGGGGGGCGACGCCCCGCCTTCCGCGCGTTACTGTTGAAAACGACGCTCGAACAGCGATCCGAGGCCGCCATGCGCCGCAAGCCCCCGTCCTTCTCGCCGTCGTCGTGCTCGCCGTGATTGCCGGCGCCGCGCTGTGGCTGGCCTTGCGCAAGCCGGCCGATACCGGTGCCCTGGTGCTCAACGGCAGCGTGGACATCCGCCAGGTGGACTTGGCCTTCCGGGTCGAGGGGCGCCTGGACAAGCTGTTGGTGGAGGAGGGCGACCGCGTCGCCGCCGGCCAGGTGGTGGCGGTGGTGGAGAAGGGCTATCTGGAAGACGCCGTGCGCATCGCCGAGGGCCGGGTGGTGGCGGCGGCGGCCAATCTTGCCAAGCTGGAGGCGGGCAACCGCCCGCAGGAGATCGCCCAGGCCCGCGCCGACGTGGCCCGCGCCGAGGCCGCCTTCGCCAATGCCAAGGCGACCTACGAGCGCCGCGCCGGCATTCCCCTGGATTCGGTGGTGTCGCGCCAGGCGCTGGACAATGCCCGCGCCGACATGCGGCAGGCCGAGGCCCAGTTGAACCGCGCCCGCCAGGCCTTGGCGCTGCAGGAAAAAGGCTTCCGCTCCGAGGACATCGCCGTGGCCAAGGCGCAATTGCAGTCCGAGGAGGGCACGCTGGACCTCATGCGCCGCCGCCTCGCCGATGCCGAACTGACGGCCCCGGCCTCGGGCCAGGTGATGACGCGGGTCCGCGAGCCGGGCTCCATGGTGCTGCCCGGCGCCACCGTGCTGACGCTGGCGCTGGCCGAGCCCATGCAGGTGCGCACCTGGGTGGCCGAGCCGGCCTTGGGCAAGGTAGTCCCCGGCACCAGGGCCGAGATCGTTACCGACGGCCAGGCCAAGGTCTATCACGGCCAGGTGGGCTTCGTCTCGCCGGTGGCCGAGTTCACCCCCAAGACGGTGGAGACGCCGGAACTGCGCACCTCGCTGGTCTATCGGGTGCGGGTCATCGTGTCGGACCCTGATGACGGTCTGCGCCAGGGCATGCCGGTGACGGTGCGGCTGCTACCCTGAGGAAACATTTCATGGAACCGCTGGTCCGCCTGGACGACGTGGTCAAGAGCTTCGGCGCCGTGAGCGCCGTCGCCGGCATCACCGCGTCCATCGAACCGGGGCGGGTGACCGGTCTGGTGGGGGCCGACGGCGCCGGCAAGACCACCCTGCTGCGGCTGATGGCCGGGCTGCTGAAGCCCGATGCCGGGCGGGTGGCGGCGGTGGCCGAGATGGGCTACATGCCGCAGCGCTTCGGTCTCTACGAAGACCTGACCGTGGCCGAGAACCTGTCGCTCTATGCCGATCTGCGCGGCCTGGCCCCGGCCGACCGGGCCGGCGCCTTCGCACGCCTGCTGGCCTTTTCCGGCCTGGGCGGGTTCGAGGCCCGGCTGGCCGGCAAGCTGTCGGGCGGCATGAAGCAGAAGCTGGGGCTGGCCTGCGCCCTGGTGGCGACGCCCCGGCTGCTGTTGCTGGACGAGCCCTCGGTGGGCGTCGACCCGGTGTCTCGGCGCGAGCTGTGGCGCATGGTCCACCAACTGGCCGGCGAGGGTGTCGGCGTGGTGTGGTCCACCGCCTATCTTGACGAGGCCGAGCGCTGCCACGGCGTGCTGCTGCTGGACCAGGGCCGGCTGGTCTATGGCGGCCCGCCCAAGGCGCTGACCGAGCGGGTGGCCGGTCGCAGCTTCGCCGTGCGCGGCGGGCACGACCGCCGTGCCGTGCAAGCCGCCGCCCGCCGCCTTCCCGGCATCGCCGACGCGCTGATCCAGGGCGCCGCCGTGCGGCTGGTGACGGCGGCGGGCGCCGCGCCGCCCAGTTCCGCCGACCTGGGCGCGCCCGAGGCGGTGGTCGAGCCGGTGGCGCCCCGCTTCGAGGATGCCTTCATCGCCCTGCTGGACCGCAACGCCGGCCCGCCGCCGGTGCTGCCCGACATCGTGCACCATCCGCGTCCGCGTGCGGGCGCGGTGGTGGAGGCTGCCGGCCTGGTGCGCCGCTTCGGCGACTTCACCGCCGTCGACCATGTGGGCTTCACCGTGGCGCCGGGCGAGATCTTCGGCCTGCTGGGCCCCAACGGCGCCGGCAAGTCCACCACCTTCCGCATGCTGTGCGGGCTGATGGAACCCACCTCGGGCACCGCCCGCGTCGCCGGCATCGACCTGGCGACGGCGGCGCCCGAGGCCAAGCAGCGCCTGGGCTACATGTCGCAGAAATTCTCGCTCTATCCCGATCTGTCGGTGCGCCAGAACCTGGATTTCTTCGCTGGGGTCTACGGCCTGGCCGGGCGGCGCCGGCGCGAGGTCTCGGCCGCCATGCTGGAGGTGTTCGGGCTGGCGCCCCTGGCCGATACCGATGCCGGCCAGTTGCCGCTGGGCTTCAAGCAGCGCCTGGCCTTGGCCGCCGCCATCCTGCACGGTCCCGACATCCTGTTCCTGGACGAGCCGACCTCGGGCGTCGATCCATTGGTGCGGCGCGAGTTCTGGGGCCATATCAACGCCATGGCGGCCGACGGCGTCGCCGTGCTGGTGACCACCCATTTTCTCGACGAGGCCGAGTATTGCGACCGCATCGGCATCGTCTACAAAGGCCGGCTGATCGCGCTGGGCAGTCCCGACGAGATCAAGGCCGGGCAGGCCACGCCCGAACGCCCCGACCCCACGCTGGAGGACGCCTTCGTCGCCCTGGTGGAAACCGCCGACCGCGAGGTGCCGTCATGATCCGCCGCCTCTGGGCCCTGGTCCGCAAGGAGATGCTGCAGATCGTGCGCGATCCCTCCAGCATCGTCATCGCCCTGGTGCTGCCGGTGGTGCTGCTTCTGCTGTTCGGCTACGGTGTGTCGCTGGATGCCCGCCACGTCACCCTGGCGGTGGTGGTGCCGGAACCGACGCCCCGCACCGCCAGCCTGGTGTCGGCCTTCGCCAACTCGCCCTATTTCCGCGTCGAGGAACTGCGTTTCCGCCAGCCGGCGGAAGCGGGGCTGGTGGCCGGGCGCTATCGCGGTGTGGTGCTGGTGGCCGAGGATTTCGACGCCAAGGCCGCGCGCAATGCGGAAGCGCCCATCCAGGTGCTGCTGGACGGCACCGACGCCAATACCGCCCGGCTGGTGAAGGGCTATGCCGAGGGCGTCTGGGCCGTCTGGCTGGGCCACGAGGCCCGCGACGCCGGCCAGCGGCTGGGGGTGCCGGTCACCGCCGAGACGCGGGTATGGTTCAACGAGGCGCTGGAATCGCGCAACTTCCTGGTGCCCGGCCTGATCGCCATCAACATGACCCTGGTGGGCACCATCCTCACCGCCCTGGTGGTGGCGCGGGAATGGGAGCGCGGCACCATGGAGGCCATGATCGCCACGCCCGTCGGCGCGGTGGAGCTGCTGGTGGGCAAGCTGCTGCCCTATTTCGTGCTGGGCATGGGCGGCATGGCGCTGTCGGTGCTGCTGGCCTTGTATCTGTTCCACGTGCCGCTGCGGGGCTCGCTGTGGGTGCTGGTGGCGGTGTCGGCGCTGTTCCTGGTGGGCGCGCTCAACATGGGCCTGCTGATCTCCACCGTCGCCCGGAACCAGTTCGTCGCCGGCCAGATCGCCATCGTCTCGGCCTTCCTGCCCGCCTTCATGCTGTCGGGCTTCGTGTTCGAGCCGTCCAGCATGCCGCTGTGGATCGAGGCCCTGTCCCACGTGGTCGCCGCCCGCTATTTCGTCACCTGCCTGCAGACCATCTTCATGGCCGGCGACGTGTGGAGCGTGATCCTGCCCAATGCCGGGGCGCTGCTGCTGATCGCCGCCATCCTGGGCGGTCTCACCTTGCGGCGCACCAAGAAGAGCCTGGAGTGACGCCATGTGGGGACGCATCTGGGCGCTGGTCGTCAAGGAACTGCTGTCAGTGTGGCGCGACCGGAAAAGCCGCTTCGTGCTGATCGTGCCGCCGCTGATCCAGATGGCCGTGTTCTCCTACGCCGCCACCTACGACGTCACCGACGTGACCCTGGCGCTCTACAACCAGGACACCGGCTTGGCCTCGCGCGAGCTGGTGGCGCGCATCCAGGGCTCGCCCACTTTCGCCAGGCTCCAGCCCGTGGACAGCGAGGCGGCGCTGGCGGCGGCCATCGATTCCGCGACGCCATGGCCGCCTTGCGCATCCCCGAGGACTTCTCCCGCCGGGTCGAGGCCGGCATTCCCGCCAGCGTGCAGATCGTGCTGGATGGCCGGCGCTCCAACACCGCGCAGATCGCCGCCGGCTACCTTACCACCATGATCATCGAGCATAATGCCGCCATCGCCGCCCGGGCCGGGGGTTCCGCCGGGCCGGCCCTGGTGACGCGGGTGTGGTTCAACCCCAATCTGGAAAGCCTGTGGGTGGTGGTGCCCGGTCTGGTGGGGGTGCTGACCCAGGTGGTGGCGCTGGTGGTCACCGGCCTGTCGGTGGCGCGCGAGCGTGAACTCGGAACCTTCGAGCAATTGCTGGTCACGCCGCTGCGGCCGTGGGAAATCCTGGTGGGCAAGACCGCGCCCGGCCTGCTCATCGGCCTGGCCGAGGGCTCCATCATCATCCTGGCCAGCCAGCTGTGGTTCCACGTGCCGCTGACCGGCTCGCTGCTGCTGCTCTACGGCTCGCTGGCGGTGTTCCTGCTGTGCACCATCGGGGTGGGGCTGTTCATCTCGGCGCTGTCCTCGACCCAGCAGCAGGCCATCATGGGCGCCTTCTTCTTCCTGGTCCCCACCATGATCCTGTCGGGCTTTGCCACGCCGGTGCAGAACATGCCCGACTGGCTGCAGACGGTGACGCTGGTCAACCCGGTGCGCCATTTCCTGGTGGTGCTGTGGGGGGTGTTCCTCAAGGACCTGCCCGCCGCCTTGGTGTGGCAATCGGTCTGGCCCATGGCGGCGGTGGCGGCGGTGACGCTGACCGGCGCGGCCTGGCTGTTCCGGCGGCGGATGTACTAGCGGCCGGTGAGGTGGTGGGGCGCCTCCACCGGCTTGGATTCTGGGCGAATCGCGCTCGCGCAGCCAGATGCCCAGCACCACCAGCACCGCCACCGACAGGAACTCGCTCTGCCAGTTCTGGAAGCTCTCGAACCAGAACTCGGCGCTGCCCAGGTGCTCGGCGATGGTGGTAGGCGGACGGCCGTGGCGCAGGGCCTCCTCGTTGGCCTGGCGGGTGCTGCCGTCCAGATGCAGCCAGAACGACAGGGCGAACAGCAGCGCCAGCACCAGGCTGAGGGAATGGGCATAGAGCTTCTTCACCCAGCCGCCGCGCCGCGCCGGCCAGGGCGAGTCGGCGGTCAGCGGGGAGGTTTCCCCGCCCTGGGGTTCCTTGGATTCGGGCGAGCCTTTCTGCACCAGCAGTCCGGTCAGCACCACGTAGATGGCCATCTGCAGGAATTCGCTTTCCCAGTTCTCGAACAGCGAGGACTGGAAATGGCCGCTCAGCACATAGGCGCCCAGGCTCAGAGCGGGCTCGGCGTGCTGTGCCAATTCCTCGTTCAGGCTGCGCCAGCCGGTCAGCGCCTGGCCGATGAAGGAGGCCAGGAACAGGGCGCCCAGGCACAGCGACAGCCCGTTGTCGTGCACGAAGCGTCGCATCTCCGCCTATCCCCGTGGCTGGAGCCTCCGCAGCACGGCCTCGGCGATGCGGGGGGCCGTCAGCCTGCATTCCTCGGCCTGCTCGGCCGGGGTGGCGTGGTCGATGAAGGCGTCGGGCAGGGTCAGCGGCAGTACCGGACAGCGGCTGCCGCTGCGGGCCAGATGGGTCAGCACCTGGGCGGAAAAGCCGCCCGTGCTGCCGTGTTCCACCGTCACCAGCAGGGAGTGGCCGCGCGTCAGCCGGGACACCAGGTCGGTGTCCAGCGGTTTGGCGAAACGGGCGTCGGCCACCGTGGCGGCGATGCCCCGGGCGTCCAGCAGGCCCGCCGCTGCCAGACAGTCGCCCAGGCCGGCGCCGAACGACAGCAGCGCCACGTCGCCGCCCTCGCGCACCACCCTCCCGCGGCCGATCTCCAGCGCGCGGCCGCGCATCGGCAGGTGCGGGCCGCAGGCGCCGCCGCGCGGATAGCGGAAGGCGCTGGGCCGGTCGTCGATGGCGGCGGCGGTGGCGACCATGTGCATCAGTTCGGTTTCGTCGGCGGCGGCCATCACCACGAAATGGGGCAGGCAGCCCAGATAGGCCACGTCGAAGGCGCCGGCATGGGTGGCGCCGTCGGGCCCCACCAGGCCGGCACGGTCGATGGCGAAGCGCACCGGCAGCTTCTGGATGGCGACGTCGTGCACCACCTGGTCGTAGGCCCGCTGCAGGAAGGTGGAATACAGCGCGGCGAAAGGCTTCAGGCCCTCGGCCGCCAGCCCGGCGGCGAAGGTGACGCAATGCTGCTCGGCGATGCCCACGTCGAAGGCGCGGGCGGGGAAGCGGCGGGCGAACTCGGCCACGCCGGTGCCGTCGGGCATGGCGGCGGTCAGCGCGACGATGCGCGGGTCGGCCTCGGCCTCCGCGATCAGGGCGCGGGCGAAGGCGGCGGTGTAGCCGGGGCGGCTGGCTTCCAGCGGGCGGCCGTTGGCGATGTCGAAACGGCCGACGCCGTGGCCGCGATCGCGGGATTCCGCGGCGGGGGCGTAGCCATAGCCCTTTTCGGTGACCACGTGCAGCAGGACCGGCTCGTCGGTGTCGCGCACCGCCCGCAAGGCGGGCACCAGCGTCTCCAAATCGTGGCCGTCCACCGGCCCCACATAGCGGAAGCCCAGGGCGGTGAACAGGTTGGCGCGCCGCCCGGTGCCCCGGCGCAAGGTGGCCAGATGGTCGCGCAGGGCGCCCACCGGCGGGGCGATGGACATGTCGTTGTCGTTCAGCACCACCACCAGCCCGGTGGCGCTGGCCCCCGCATTGTTCAGCGCCTCGTAGGCCATGCCGGCGCTCAGTGCCCCGTCGCCGATCACCGCCACCACCCGGTGGCGGGCGTTGGTGGCGTCGCGCGCCAGCGCCAAACCCAGGGCCGCCGAGATGGAGGTGGAGGAATGGGCGGCGCCGAACGGGTCGTAAGGCGACTCGGAACGCTTGGTGAAGCCGGACAGGCCGCCCTTCTGGCGCAGGCTGCGCAGCCGGTGGCGCCGTCCGGTCAGGATCTTGTGGGGGTAGCTCTGATGGCCGACATCCCACACCAGCCGGTCTTCCGGGGTATGGAAGACATAGTGCAGCGCGATGGTCAGCTCCACCACGCCCAGGCCGGCACCCAGATGGCCGCCGGTGGTAGACACCGCCGTCACCAGTTCGTCGCGCAGTTCATCGGCCAGACGGGGCAGCAGGTCTGCCGGCAAGCGGCGAAGATCGCCGGGGTTTTGCACGGAATCCAGCAGGGAGGAGCGCCGGTGGTGGATCAACTGGGGACTCCTCCGCTCGAACTCTTGGGCGAATTGACAGGTATGGGTGGCGAGCAGCCCCGCCAAGGTTCCCTTTCGCGGGAATAGGGGCTAGCCGGATGGGCTGCCTCCTCCATCTCCCGGCGGAATTGATCGGGCTGTCCTCGCGCCCAACCTGCTGTCTGTGGTCAGCCGAAGTGGGTGCGCGAGGATGCAAATATACCTAGCCCGTCCCAGAGGGTTCTGTGCCGGCGTGGAACGGGCCATCGAAATCGTCGAGCGCGCCCTGGCCCGCTTCGGCCCACCCATCTATGTGCGCCACGAGATCGTCCACAATGTGCACGTCGTCCGCTCGCTGCGGGAAAAGGGGGTGGTGTTCGTGGACGAGCTGGATCAGGTGCCGGCCGACGCCCCCATCACCATCTTCAGCGCTCACGGGGTGTCGCGGGCGGTGGAGGACGAGGCGCGGGAGCGCGGCCTCGCGGTGATCGACGCCACCTGTCCGCTGGTGTCCAAGGTACATCTGGAGGGCCGCCGCTACGCCAAGGCCGGGTGCGAGGTGGTGCTGATCGGCCATGCCGGCCATGCCGAGGTGCAGGGCACGGTGGGCCAGATCCCCGGCCGGGTGCACGTGGTCGCCAGCGTGGACGACGTGGCGCGGCTGGAAGTGTCCGATCCGGCTAAGCTGGCCTATATCACCCAGACCACCCTGAGCCTGGACGATACCCGCGCCGTGGTCGACGCCCTGACCGCGCGCTTCCCCGCCATCACCGGCCCCGACACCAACGACATTTGCTACGCCACCCAGAACCGCCAGCGGGCGGTGCGCCAGATGGCCGGCATGGTCGACGCCATCCTGGTGATCGGCGCCAGGAACAGTTCCAACAGCAACCGTCTGCGCGAGATCGCCGCCGATTGCGGCACGCCCGCTTATCTGATCGACGACGCCCAGGGACTCGACCCGGCCTGGCTCGACGGCCTGCGGACGCTGGGCGTGACCGCCGGAGCCTCGGCCCCCGAACATCTGGTGGAGGATCTGATCGCGGCCCTCGACCGGCTGACCGGCGGGGTCCAGGTGCACGAAGTGGCTGGGGTCGAGGAAAACGTGGCCTTCCGCCTGCCGCGCGAACTGGCGTGAGGGGCGGCATGGGCATCCCCCTGGGGCAGCAATTGCGCATCGGCGCCTATGTACTGGGCCGCCGCCTGCGCGGCATCGACCGTTATCCCCTGGTGCTGATGCTGGAACCGCTGTTCCGCTGCAACCTGGCCTGCGCCGGCTGCGGCAAGATCGATTACCCGCCCCACATCCTCGACCGGCGCCTCAGCGTGGCGCAATGCCTGGAGGCGGCGGCGGAATGCGGCGCCCCCGTAGTGTCCATCGCTGGCGGCGAGCCGCTGCTGCATCCCGAGATCGACGCCGTCGTCGCCGGCCTGCTGGCCCAGGGCCGGTACGTCTATCTGTGCACCAATGCCCTGCTGATGCCCAAGCGGCTGGAGCGCTTCGCGCCGCATCCGCGCTTTTCGTGGTCGGTCCATCTGGATGGCGACCGCGAGGAGCACGACCGCGCCGTCTGCCAGCCGGGCACCTACGACCGTGCGGTCGCCGCCATCGGCCGCGCTCAGAGCCTTGGGTTCCGCGTCAACGTCAACTGCACCCTGTTCGATGGTGCCGACCCGGCCGGGGTGGCTCGCTTCCTCGACGGCGTGGCGGCGCTGGGGGTGGACGGGGTGACCCTGTCGCCCGGCTATGCCTACGAGCGCGCGCCCGAGCGTGAGCATTTCCTCAACCGCCGCCGCGCCAAGGAACTGTTCCGCGCCGTCTTCCGCCACGGCCGCGGCAGGAACTGGCCCATCTCGCAATCGCCCCTGTTCCTGGATTTCCTGGCCGGCAACCAATCCTATCGATGCGCCCCCTGGGGCAACCCCACCCGCAACGTGTTCGGCTGGCAGCGCCCCTGCTATCTGCTGGGCGAAGGCTATGCCGACAGCTTCCGCGAATTGATGGAGGAGACCGACTGGTCGCGCTGGGGCACCGGCAATTATGAGAAATGCGCCGACTGCATGGTCCACAGCGGCTACGAGGCGGCGGCGGTGGCCGATGCGCTGCGCCACCCGCTCAAGGCGTTGCGGGCGGCGCGCAAGGGGCCCCGCACCGAAGGCGACATGGCGCCGGAAATCCCGCTGGATCGCCAGCGGCCGGCGGAATTCGTGTTCAGCCGGAATGTGGAGAAGGTGTCAGCACGGGAGTGAGGCCGCGCAGGGTCGCCATGGCCGCCCGCATATCGGCGGCCAGCAGGGCCATGGACAGGGGTGAAGGGCCAGCGCCAGCGCGGCGGCGCGCAGGCGGATGCGACCTTGGCCGTCGATGATGCGCAGCACTGCGGGCGGCAGGTCGCGCCAGGCCGGATCGGCGATGGCGCGCAGGGCCAGGAAGGGCAACCCGGCTTCCCGCGCCACCCGGGCCACCGCCCCGCTTTCCATGTCCACCGCCACCGCTCCGGTGACCGCGCCGGCCGCCAGCTTGGCGTCCGAGCGGGCCAGCGGCTCGCCGGCTCCCAACAGGGGGGCCTGGATCATGGCCGGGCGGGCGATGCCCTGCCGCCAGGCCTCGTCGGTGGGCAGGCGGTCGCCGCCGGAAATCACCTCGGTGGCGAGGATCACGGTTCCCGGCGTCAGCGTGGGGTCGAGGCCGCCGGCCAGGCCGAAGCTGAGCAGGCGAGTGGCGCCGGCCGCCACCATGGCGCGGGCGGCCACCTCGGGCTCGGAACCGGCGCAGGCCAGCAGCGGCGAGCGGCGCAGCAGCCGCGCCTCGGCGCGCAGGCCGGTGACGATGCCGGTCAGCGTCCCCCGTTCCGGGGCGGGGCCATTCACACCCCCCATGGCGTGGTAGCGCGGTTGCCGTGGCTCAGCGCCCGGTGGCGGGCCAGCGCCCAGACGGGGAAGATCAGCGGATAGCCATGGTAGCGCAGGTAGAACACGCGGGGAAAGCCGACGGCGGTGAAATGGCTTTCGGCCCAGGTGCCGTCCTCGGCCTGGGTTTCCGCCAGGTAGCGGATTCCCCGCGCCACCGAGGGATGGTGGACCTCGCCCGCCGCCATCAGCGCCAGCAGGGCCCAGGCGGTCTGGCTGGGGGTGCTGGCCTCCAACGGTTTGTCGCGCCGTTCGGGCCAGTAGCTTTCGCCGCTCTCGCCCCAGCCGCCGTCGCCACGCTGGCGGGCCAGCAGCCAGTCCACCGCCCGGCGCACCGAGGAGTGGTTGGCGGTGATGCCGGCGGCGTTCAGCGCCGACAGCACCGACCAGGTGCCGTAGACGTAGTTGGTGCCCCAGCGGCCGAACCATGAGCCGTCCTGCTCCTGCTCGCGCAGCAGGAAGGTCACGGCCGCCCCCACGGCGGGGTCGCGCCGGGTGGCGCCCAGCTGGGTCAGCAGCCCCAGGCAGCGGGCGGTGACGTCGGCGGTGGGCGGGTCGAGCAGGGCGCCATGATCGGCGAAGGGGATGGCGTTGAGGTGCTCGTGGGTGTTGTCGGCGTCGAAGGCGCCCCAGCCGCCATTGACGCTTTGCAGGCCGCGCACCCAGGCCTCGGCGCGGGCGATTTCCAGCCCGTAGCGGTGGGGATCTGCGCGATGCAGCGCCATGGCTACCAGGGCGGTGTCGTCCAGATCGGGATAGTGGGGGTTGGCGTATTGGAACGCCCAGCCCCCCGGCACCACGTCGGGCCGCTGCGCCATCCAGTCGCCGGGAGCGGTGATCTGGCGGGCGGCCAGCCAGTCCAGCGCGGCCAGCGGCCGTTGCCCCGCCTCCAACAGGGCATGGGCGGCCAGGCCGGTGTCCCAGATGGGCGACAGGCAGGGCTGGCAATAGGTGCGCTCGCCATCCACCACCAGCCGGCGCAGGGCGGCCAGGCCGGAGGTCAGCTCGTGCGGCATGCCCAGGCAGTCGAACATCATCACCGCGTTGACCATGGCGGGGAAGATGGCGCCCAGGCCGTCCTCGCCGTTCAGGCGCTCCCGCACCCACAGCACCGCGTCGGCGATGGCATGCTGGCGCCTGTCCCGGGACAGGTGCGGCTCGATCCAGCGCACCACGGAATCCAGGGCGCGGAACGCCTCGGCCGCCGGGCCGGGCTGGGGGCGGTGCAGCCATTGGCGGACCTGGCCGGGCGGTTCGATGAACAGCTCGGCGACGGAGACGCCCAAGGGGTTGCGGGCGGCGGGGCGCCTGGCCATCACCACCAGCAGCGGCACGATCACGGTGCGCGACCAGTACGACACCTTGTCCAGATGGAAGGGCGACCAGCGCGGCAGGGTCATGATCTCCACCGGCATGGCGGGGACCGCCTGCCAGGGCACTTGGCGGAACAGGGCCAGCAGGATGCGGGTGAACACGTTGGCCCGGGCGGCGCCGCCATGGGCCAGGATAGCGGCGCGGGCTTCGGCCATGTGGGGGGCGTCGGGGGAATCACCGGCGGCCTTGAGGGCGAAATAGCCCTTCACCGAGGCGCTGATGTCGAAGGGACCGTGGGCGAACAGCGGCCAGCCGCCCCCCGCGGTGCGGGCGGCCCGGACATACTCCGCCATGCGGGCCTGCAAGCCGTGATCGATGCGGTCCAGGTAATGGCCGAGCAGGATGTATTCCGCCGGGATGGTGACGTCGGCCTCCAGTTCGAAGCACCAGTGGCCGTCGTCCTTCTGGCGCTCCGCCAGTGCCGCCAGCCCGGCGGCCAGGGCCTGCTCGGCGGCGGGGAGCGGTTCGGTGGGCAGCGCTCTCATTGGCGGCCCCAGGAATGGCGGACCACCAGCCAGGCCTTACGCAGCATCCCCAGTTCCATCCGCCGCTCCGGATGGCGCCAGCCGTCCGCCTCCAGCCGGTCCAGCAGGGCCTGGTAGACCGCCGCCATGACCATGGCCGGGCGCACCGCCTCGCGCGGGCAGCGGCGCGCCACCGCCAGGGCCTCGGCGAAATGGCGCCGCGCCCGCGCCGCCAGGGCCTGGGCGGCGGCGGGCAAGGCGGGGTGGCGCAGCACCGCGTCCAGGTCGTCCGCCACGACGATGCCGTGCTCGGCCAGGATTTCGTCGGGCAGGTACAGCCGTCCCAGGCTGGCGTCCTCGGCCAGGTCGCGCAGGATGTTGGTCAGTTGCAGGGCGCGGCCCAGCGCCGCCGCCAGCGCCTCGCCCTCGGCCTCGCCCAGGCCGAACACCCGCACCGACAGCCGGCCGACCGCGCCGGCGACACGGTCGCAATAGAGGTCCAGCTGTACCAGCGAGGGTGCCACGATGGGGTGCTGGGCATCCATGATCATGCCGTCGATCACCGCCAGGAAGTCCCGCCGCCGCAGCCCGTGCAGTTCGATGGCGCGGCGCAGGGGGGCTCCAGCAGGAAGATAGGGCTGCTGGCCGGGCGGAACAGCCGGTCCACATTGGCCTTCCAGCGTTCCAGCGCCGCCAGCTTCTCCTCGGCGGGCAGCAGGGAATCGGCCACGTCGTCCACTTCGCGGCAGAAGGCGTAGATGGCGTACATGGACAGGCGCTTTTGCGCCGGCAGCGCCCGCATGGCCCAGTAGAACGACGACGAGGCGGCCTTGGCCTTGGCCGCCGCCTGGGATTGGGAATCGCCCAGATCGATCAGGTTCATGTCCTCCCCTCCGCGCGTCCCATGGCAGGTGGGAAGCGGACGGGGGCAGGCTCAATCCTGCCGCACGGCCGAAGGCCCGGCCCTTTGGGGGCACTCCGCATGGATGGGTCAGCACGGATGGGGCTATGCCGCCTTGCGCCGATGCAGGAAGGACAGGAATTCCACTCCCTCGCGCAGCCGGCGTTTGGCCATATCCCAATCGCTCAGCATCTCGCCGCAGATCTCGGCGACCTTGGCGGGGCGGAAATAGAATTGGCGGTAGAAGTCGGAGACGGCGGCGAAGATCTCCGCCGCCGGCAGCTCGGGATAGCCCAGCGCCGCCAACTGGCGGCCGTCGCCGCGCACCAGCCCGCCCTCCACCACGTCCGTATCGGCCAGCCAGCCATTGGCCTCGGCCTGGGCGTACAGTTCGGTGCCCGGATAGGGGGCGGCCAGCGACACCTGGAGGGTGCGGGGGTTGATTTCCTTGGCGAAGGCGATGGTGTCCCGGATGGTCTGGCGGCTTTCTCCCGGCAGGCCCAGGATGAAGGTGCCGTGGATCAGCACACCGAGGCGGTGGCAGTCGGCGGTGAAGCGCCGCATGATGTCCACCCGGGTGCCCTTGCGGATGTTGTTGAGGATGTGCTGGGCGCCCGTTTCATAGCCCACCAGCAGCAGCCTCAGGCCGTTGTCGCGCATGACCTTCAGCGTGTCGTAGGGGACGTTGGGCTTGGCCGTGCAAGACCAGGTCAGGCCCAGGCGGCCCAACTCGCGGGCGATGGCTTCGATCCGCGGGCGATCGTCGGTGAAGGTGTCGTCGTCGAAGAAGAACTCCTTCACCTGGGGGAACGTGGTGCGCATCAGCGCCACTTCCTCGACCACTTTCTCCACCGAGCGGGTGCGGTAGACCCGTCCGCCGATGGTCTGCGGCCACAGGCAGAAACTGCATTTGGAGCGGCAGCCCCGCCCGGTATAAAGCGACATGTAGGGGTGCTTGAGGTAGCCGATGAAATAATCCTCGATCACCAGGTCGCGGTGATAGACCGGTGCCACGAAGGGCAGGCTGTCCATGTCGTGGATCAGGGCGCGGTCGGGGTTGTGGACGATCTCGTCGCCTCGGCGCCAGCTGATGCCGTCCACCTCGGCCAGGGGGCGGCCGGCGGCGATCTCCTGGATGGTGAAATCAAATTCGTGGCGGGCGGCGAACTCCGCCGCCCGGGTGGCGGCCAGGGTGCGTGCCGGCTCCACCGCCGACAGGGCGCCGACGAAGCCGACGCGCAAGGCTGGGTTGACCCGTTTCAGCGCCTCGGCCATGGCCACGTCGGAATGGAAGGTGGGGGCGCTGGCGTAGATCACCGCCAGTTCGAAATCCTTGCCCAGCGGCGCGATGTCCTCCAGCGACAATCCGCGCGCCGGGGCGTCGATCAGCCGCGAGTCCGGCACCAGCGCCGCCACCTGGGCCAGCCATGTGGGGTACCAGAACGAGCGGATCTCGCGCCGCGCCTGGAAGCGCGAGCCGGCGCCGCCGTCGAAGCCCTCGAAGGAAGGCGGGTTGAGGAACAGCGTCTTCATCATGCCAGGGACTCCAGTGTTCCATCGCGGCGGATGCGATAGCGCCGGCCGCGCCAGGTGACGGAGCGGCCGCACAAGGCGGCGGTGAACAGGGCCAACGACAGCCAGTCGCGCAACACGATCAGCCAGAGCGGGGCCGTCGGCAGGCCGAGTGCGCGCTCCTGCGCGCGCACCGCCCACCAGCGGCAGGCCAGCGCCGCCGGCAGCAGCGGCCATGCCACCGTGGGCAGCGCCGCCCAGGCCAGGGCCGGCTGGGTCACCACCGAGGCCAGCGCCGCCAGCGGCGCCACGCTGGCGATGGTGCGCGACCAGCGCAGCTCGTGGGCCGCCAGGTCGCCCCAGCCGGATTCGTCCACCCGGGTGTCCACCAGCGTGGGCGCCAGGGCGATGGACCGGCCGGTGCCGCGCACGGCGCGGCCCAATTGGTAGTCGTCGGCCAGCACCTCGGCGCAGGCGGCCAGGCCGCCGGCCTGGTCCAGGGTGTCGCGGGCCAGCGCCATGGTGGCGCCGAAGCAGCCGTCGCTGCGGCCCAGCGCGCGCCCCACCAGGACGGAGGGCAGGAAGCCGTGATTGATCCCCATGGCGCCCAGCCGGCTGGGCAGCCCCTGTTCCGGCCGGCCCACGTAGAGGCAGGTGGCCAGGCCGGCGTCCGGCGCGGCCAGCGCCCCGACCACCGCCTCCAGGTAGCCGGGGCCGGCCCGCATGTCGCTGTCGGCCATGACCAGGATGCCGGCGCCAGCATGGGGCAGCATGTTCATCAGGTTCGCCACCTTGGCATTGCCGGCGCGTGCCGGGCCGCCCACCACCAGCCGGATGTCTGCGGCGGGCAGGCGGGCCTGCAGGGTGCGCACCGCTTCCACCGCAGGGTCGTCGGCATCGCCCACGCCACACACCATGCGCAGGCCGGGCCAGTCGTCCCGCCAGAACGTCGCCAAGTCGTCGGCGAGGCCGGGTTCGGCGCCGCACAGGGGCTTGAGCAGGGTGACCGGCGGGCGGTGGCCGGTGGGTGGTGGCCGCCGGCTGGCGAAGCGGGCCGCCAGCCGGCCGGCGGCCAGCTGAAAGGTCATGCCGGCCACGGTGCCGGCGGCAAGCACCATGGTCAGAACGCTCATGGCTTGGCCTGTTCGGACGCCCGGCTCTCCAGCATTTCGGCCAGGCCGTCGGCGCCGCGCACCTTCAGGACCGCCTGGAATTCGGCGCGGCGCACCGCCAGCTGGCTGATGGTGCCGTCCAGCAGCACGTCCTCGATGCGCCAGCCGGACTCGCTGGGGCGCAGCAGATAGGTCAGCTTCGCCACCGCCCCGCCGGCCGGAATGATGCGGGTGGGCACCAGGGTGCCGCCACCATGGGCCGGGCCGGGTGTGCCCGTCTCGAAGCGCTCGCCGTCCCAACTGGCGAACTGGCGGGCATAGGTGGCGATGGTGTAGTGGGTGAAGGCCTGCACCACGCGGTCCAATTCCTCGGGCGTCAGCTTGGAGGCCTGCGAGCCGATGGCGGTGCGGGTCATGCCCGGCATGTCGTAGACCTGGGTGATCACCGGGGTCAGCTGCTGCGTCCGGCCGTCGAATCCCAGTTGGGGGCCGTCCTTCATCACGGCCAGCAAGGCGTCGTGCAGGCGGTTGACCGGGTCGGCCGGCTCGTCGGCGCGTGCGATGACCGCCCACAGCAGCAGCAGGGACAGCAGAAAGGCCAGTTTCATCCCAGCATCCCTTCTTGGTGGAACCACTCCACCGCCGCCGCCACCGCCTGGGCGGCGGAGCGGTGTGTGTATCCCAGCAGCCGCTCGGCTTTGGCCGAGGTGAAGAACATGGGCCGTCGCGCCATGCGCAGCCCGTCCAGGGTGACGAACGGCTCGCGGCCGCTGACCCGGCCCCAGCCTTCCGCCGCCAGCGCCACCGGCACAACCGCCGCCAGGGGCAGGCGGATGCGCGGGGGCGGGCGGCCCATGCGGGCGGCGATTTCCGCCAGCAGGGTGGACAGGGTCAGGTCGTCGCCGCCCAGGATGTAACGCTCTCCCACTTGGCCGCGTTCCAGGGCGAGCACATGGCCCTGGGCGACGTCGTCCACATGGACGATGTTGAGGCCGGTATCCACGTGGGCGGGCATGCGGCCCGACGCCGCCTCGACGACGATGCGGCCGGTGGGGGTGGGGCGCACGTCGCCGGGGCCCAGGGGGTGGACGGGTTGACGATCACGGCGGGCAGTCCGCGCTCGGCCACCAGTGCGCGCACCACCTGCTCGGCCAGGAATTTCGAGCGCTTGTAGGGGCCGATCATGTCGTCCAGGCGCGACGGCAGGGCCTCGTCGGCGGGGCCGCCCGCGCGCCACCCCAGGGTGGCGACGCTGCTGGTATGGACCACACGCTTCAGACCGGCGGCCAAGGCGGCCTCCATGAGCGCCCGGGTGCCGTCCACATTGGCGCGCATCATGGCGTCGGGATCGCGCACCCACAGCCGGTAATCGGCGGCCACGTGGACCAGCGCGTCGCAGCCCTCGACCGCCGTCGCCAGCGAGACCGGATCGGTCAAGTCGCCCACCACCGGATGGGCCGGAAGACCTTCCAGGTTGCGCCGGGACGAGGCGGGGCGGACCAGTGCCCGCACTCCATAGCCGTGCGCGATCAGGGCCAGCACCACCCTGCTGCCCACGAAACCGCTCGCTCCGGTCACCAGCACCGTCTCGGCCACATCCGCCGTCCTTTGCCTTCAAGCGCTCATATGGGGCGCGGCCGGCGGGAAACGGCGGGGACAGAAGGGATAAGGCGCCCGGTCGCATGGCTTAGGCCCCCTTTCCCATGGGGGACGCGCTTCCTAGATGCGCGGCAACTCGATCACGGGCGGGACTTCCATGGCGGCGCGGGTGGTGACATGGTGCTGGCGCCACGGCGGCTGGGTGGTGGCCGTTGTGCTGCTGCTGCTGCTGCCCGCCGGCTGGCTGGCCGCCACCGGGCTGTCGCTGGACAGCGACGAAACCCACATGCTTTCGGCCGACCTGCCGTTCCGCCAGGCCGAGCAGCGCTTCGACGCCGCCTTTCCCCAGTACCGCGAGCTGCTGCTGCTGGTGGTTGACGGCGACAGCGCCGAACAGGCCGAGGTGTCGGCCGACGCCCTGGTGGCGCGGCTGGCCGGCGACCAGCGCTTCCTGTCGGTGGAGCGCCCGGCCACCGAGGCGTTCTTCCGCGACCACGCCCTGCTGTTCCTGCCGCCACGAGAGCTGGAGGAGGTGGCCGACCGGCTGATCCAGGCCCAGCCCCTGCTGGGCGGGCTGGCGGCCGATCCGTCGGCGCGCGGCCTGTTGGCGGTGCTGTCGCTGATGGCCGAGGGGGTAAGGCTGGGGCAGGTCCCCCGCGAGCAGGTGGCACCGGTCTTGGACATGGTGGCGGAAACCGGGCGCACGGTGCTGGCCGGGCGGCCCCGGCCGCTGTCCTTGCTGGGGCTGGTCAGCGGCCGCGAAGGTTCGGACACCCGCCGTCTGGTGCTGGCGCGGCCGCGCCTTGACCACACCAGCCTGGTCCCCGGCGAGGCCGCCGCCCAGGCCGTCCGCGCTGCCGCCGAGGGACTGCCGGCGCGGGTGCGGCTGACCGGTCCGGTGGCGCTCAGCGACGACAATTTCCGTACCGTGGCGGAGGGGGTGGCGCCCACCCTGCTGCTGTCCCTGGCCTTGGTCACCGCTCTGCTGCTGGCGGCGGTGGGATCGCTGCGGGTGACCGCCGCCATCCTCGTCACCCTGGCCGTCGGGCTGGTGTTCACTTCGGCCTTCGCCGCCCTGGCGGTGGGCGTGCTCAACCCGCTGTCGGTGGCCTTTGTCGTCCTGTTCCTGGGCCTGGCAGTGGATTTCGGCATCCAGTTCGCCGTGCGCTTCCGTGACGACCACCATCGCCTGGGCGACGCCACCCGCGCCATGCAGGTTACCGCGGCCAAGGTGGCCCGTCCGCTCACCGTGGTGGCGGTGGCCATCGCGCTCGGGTTTCTGTCCTTTCTGCCCACGGATTACGTGGGGGTGTCGCAGTTGGGCCTAATCGCTGCCGGCGGCATGCTGGTGGGGATCGCCCTGACCCTGACCCTGCTGCCGGCCCTGCTGGGGCTGTTGCGGCCGCCGCCGGCCCGTAAGCCCGCCGGCTTCACCGCCCTGGAGCCGGTGGAGCAGGTGCTGCGCACCGGCCCCAAGGTGGTGGTGGGGGCGGCCGTGGCCCTGGGTGTGGCGGCGGCGGCGGTGGCGTTGACCCTGCGCTTCGACTTCGATCCCCTGCACCTGCAGAACCCGCGCGCCGAATCGGTGGGGGCTTTCCGCGACCTGGCCGCCGACCCGGCCAGCAGCCCCTACGGCATCGAGATCACCGTCGCCGATCCGTCGGCGGCTGACGCTCTGGCCCGGCGGCTGGAGGGCAAGCCCGAGATCGCCTTCGCCCTGACGCTGTCCAGCCTGGTGCCCGACCATCAGGGCGAAAAGCTGGCGGTGATCGCCGACCTGGATCATCTGCTGGGGCCGACGCTGAACCCGCCCGAAACCATGCCGGCGCCCACCGCCACCGAGCTGTCCACCAGCCTGGACGAAGCGGCACGGGCCTGGGAGAGCGCCGGCTTCACCCAGCCGGCCTTGGTGTTGCGCCAGGTCCTGGCGCGCGGCCGGGTCGAGGCCTTCGCCGAAGCGGTCGCGGGCGGGGTGCCGCCCCTGTTGACCCAGTTGCGCCGGCTGCTGGCAAGCGAGCCGGTAACGGCGGACAGCCTGCCGCCCAGGCTGGTGCGCGATTGGGTGGGGCAGGGGGGCGAGGGACGCGTTTCGGTGCAGCCGGCCCGCCCGCTGTCCTCGCCCGCCGAGATGCACCGCTTCGTCGCCGCCGTTCGCGCGGTGGAGCCCATGGTTTCAGGAGCACCGGTGGCCATCGTCGACAGCGGGCAGGTAGCGGTGGCCGCCTTCGCCCAGGCCGGTGCGGCGGCGCTGGCGGCGGCGGTGCTGCTGCTGTCCATGGTGATGCGCCGGCCGGTGGAGACCGTGCTGGTGCTGGCGCCGCTGCTCCTGGGCGTCCTGCTGGCCCTGGCGGCACTCGCCCTGTCGGGCGTGGCCATCAATTTCGCCAACATCATCGCCTTCCCCCTGCTGCTGGGAATCGGCGTCGCCTTCAACGTCTATTTCGTCATGGGCTGGCGGAAAGACGTTGCTCTGCTGAGTTCGGCCACGGCGCGTGCGGTGCTGTTCTCTGCGCTGACCACCGGAGTGTCGTTCGGCGCCCTGGCCTTGTCGTCCCATCGCGGTACCGCCTCGCTGGGGCTGGTGCTGATGGTGGGGCTGGCGCTGATGGTGCTGGCCTCGGCCTTGTTTCTTCCGGCGGTCTTCGCCCTAGTGGAACGGCGGCGGAGCCCCAGGCCGTGATTGCCCGCCTGGTGCTGGCGGCGGCGGTCCTGGCGGTGGCGGGCTTCGTCCTGGCGCCGGCCCTGGCCGAGCTGCCCGGCTTGCTGGCGGTTGCCGGATGGACGGCGCCGGCCCTGCTGGTGCTGGTGCACGCGGTCCCGGTCGCCCTGTGCGGCATGGCCTGGGCGGCGGTGGCGCCCCATGCCCCGGTGGCAGCCATGGTGCTGGTGCGGTGGATCCGTGACGGTTTCAACGAGATGCTGGCGGTGGTGCCGCTGGCGGGCGAGGCGGCGGCGCTGCGCCTGCTCGGCCGCCGTGGGGTCAAGCCGGCACCGGCGACGGCCGGCATGGTGGCCGACCTGACCGCCGAGGTGGTGGCGCAGATCCTGTTCAGCCTGATCGGCCTAGCCCTGTGGGCGGCCCACGCTTCCGGCGCCGGGGTGCTGCGCTGGGGACTGCCGGGGGTGGTGGCCGCCGCCGCCGTTGCCGGCGCCTTCGTGGCCGTGCAGCGTGGCGGCGGGCTGCGGCTGGTGGAAAGGCTGGCGGCCCACCTGCTGCCGCGACGGCGGCCGGTGGCCGGGCTGCATGCCCAACTGATGGCGCTGTATCGCCGGCCACGCCGGCTGGCCGGAGGCGTGGGCCTGCACCTGCTGGCCTGGCTGGCAGCCTGCGCCGAAGCGTGGGTGGCCCTGCGCCTGCTCGGCCATCCCATCTCGGTGGCCGAGGCGGTGATGCTGGAAAGCGCGGTGTTCGCCCTGCGCAGCGCCGCCTTCATGGTGCCCGGTGCCCTGGGCCTGCAAGAGGGGTTTTATGCCGTGCTGGGGCCGTTGCTGGGCGTTCCGCCGGCGGTGGCCCTGACGCTTTCGGTGTTGAAGCGGGCGCGGGAGGTCATCATGGGCGTGCCCGCCTTGCTGGCGTGGCTGCGGCTGGGGCGCTGAGCCGGGCGGGAACGAGCCTCGCCCGGCCGTGGGATCAGCCCTCGCCCCCGGCGGTCGCTTCCGGGCGGGCGCGCCGCTTCACGGTCTTGGGGTCGACGGTGATGGGGCGGTAGATCTCGACCCGGGCATCGGGCTCCAGCACCGCATCCAACTCGGCCACTTTGCCCCACACGCCCACCTTCTGGGTGGCGAGGTCGATCTCCGGGCAGCGGGCCAGGATGCCGGACTTCTCCAGCGCGTCCTTGATGGTGGCGCCTTCCGGCAGCTCCACCGTCAGCACCACCTGGCGCTCGGGTTTGGCATAAACCACACGCACGTTCATCTCTCAGCGCTCCTCAACCCACCGCATGGGCGCCGCCCATGGAAATCTGCTTGCCGGCGCGGAGGTCCAGCATGCGCTTGCCCACCACCAGCAGGCCGGTGGCGAGGAAGCCGCCGGGCGGCAGCACCATCATCAGCACGCTCATGTTGGAGGGCAGGACGCGGATTTCCATGAACTTGAAGGCCGGGCCGAGCAGCAGCGAGGCGTCGGCGAACAGAGTGCCCGAACCGATGATCTCGCGCACGGCGCCGATGGCGGTCAGCGACAGGGTGAAGCCCAGGCCCATGAATATGCCGTCCACCAGCGAGGGCAGCACCGGCTCCTTGGCGGCGAAGGCCTCCAGGCGGGCCAGCGGCAGGCAGTTGGAAACGATCAGCGGGATGAACAGGCCCAGAACCTTGTACAGCTCGTGCATCCACGCGTTCATGGTCAGGTCCACCAGCGTCACCATGGCGGCGACGATCAGGATGTAGACCGGCACGCGCACCTCGTGGGTGATATAGCCGCGGAAGGTGGCCACCAGCAGGTTCGAGGCCGCCATCACCACCGCCGTCGCCAGGCCCATGCCGAAGCCGTTGGTGGCGCTGGTGGTCATGGCCATGGTCGGGCACATGCCCAGCAGCATGCACAGCACGCCGTTGTTGTCCCACAGGCCGTCCTTGATGATCGTGCGGTATTGCGTCGCCATCAGTGCGTCTCCAACAGCTGGGTCTTGTTCTCGGCGAAGAATTCCAGGCCCTCGCGGATGGCCTTGACCACGCCGCGCGGGGTGATGGTGGCGCCCGAGAACTGGTCGAACTGGCCGCCGTCCTTCTTGACCTTCCACTTGTCCACTACCGGGTTGCCGAGGCTCAGGCCGGTGAAGCGGGTGATCCAGTCGGTCTTGGCGACCTCGATCTTGTCGCCCAGGCCGGGGGTCTCCTTGTGGGCCAGGGCGCGCACGCCCAGCACCTTGCCCTCGGCATCCACCGCCAGCATCAAGCGGATTTCGCCGGCATAGCCGCTGCCCTCGATCTGGTAGGCGATGCCGGTCACCTTGCCGCCGCGGGTGGCGCGGTAGATGGTGCGGTCCTTGCCCTCGTGGGTCTTCACCACCAAGGTGTCCTGGACCGGGTTGTTGTCGTGGATGGCGGCCGGGATCACCTTGCCCAGCGCGTTCTGCTTGTCCTCAAGGGCGCGCTGGGCGATGGGCTCGGCGGTGACCATGTCGGTGGCGGCCAGCATCACGCCGAAGCCCAGGCAGAAGGCGCCCAGAATGATGGCGTGGATATAGGTGGGCTTGCTCATTGCTCCCCCTTCAGCGGCAAGGGTTCGCCCTTGCGGGTGCGGCCGAAGGCGCGCGGGCGGAAGTTCTGGTCGATGATGGGCGTGAGTGCGTTCATCAGCAGCACGGCGAAGGCCATGCCCTCGGGATAGCCGGCGAAGGTACGGATCACCCAGGTCAGCAGGCCGACGCCGAAGCCGAATACCAGCTGGCCCTTCTTGGAGACCGGCGAGGTGACGTAGTCGGTGGCGATGAAGAACGCGCCCAGGAAGGTGGCGCCCGACAGCAGGTGGAAGGCGCCGGGGGCGAAGCGGGCGGGATCGATGGCGTTGAAGATGGTGCCCAGTGCGAACACCGTGGCCATCACCGCCACCGGGGTGTGCCACGAGATAATCCTGCGGGCCAGCAGCACCAGGCCGCCCAGCAGCACCAGCAGGGCCGAGGTCTCGCCCATGGAGCCCGGCTTGGAGCCGAGGGCCAGGTCCATCAGGTCGGGCACGTGCCGGATGGACTCGGTGACGGCGATGCCGCGCGACAGCTCGGTCTTGACGTAGCCCAGGGCGGAGGCCGCGCTGATGCTGTCCACCGTGCCCGCGCCGAAGGTGATGGCCAGGGCATCGAGGAAGCCGGGCGAGCCGGCGGCGAACAGCGGGTGCGGCGGGACGAACAGGGTCATCTGCACCGGAAACGACACCAGCAGGGCGACGCGGGCCACCATGGCCGGGTTGAACACGTTCTGGCCCAGGCCGCCGAAAAAGTGCTTGGCCAGCGGGATGGCGAACACCGAGCCCAGCACGGGGACCCACCAGGGGGCCCACGGCGGCAGGCTCATGGCCAGCAGCCAGCCGGTCAGCGCCGCCGAGCCGTCGGTCAGCGTCGGCTTGATGGGCTTGCCGGCCACGTGCAGGCAGATGGCCTCGGCCAGCAGGCACGAGCCCACCGACAGCAGGAACAGGAACACCGCCGGCCAGCCGAACAGCCACAGATCGAACAGGGTGGCCGGCACCAGGGCCAGCAGCACCGTGTTCATGATCTTGGGGACGGAGGTGGGCGCGTGGGTGAACGGCCCGCTCTTGTCGGTAAAGGCGCTCATGGATTGGCCTGCTTGTCGGCGGAGGTTTCGGAAGCCTGGGCGGCGGCCGCTTCGGCCGCCCGCTTGGCGGCAGCCGCGGCAGCGGCGGCCTTCTTGGCGGCGGCGGCCTTCTCGACGCGGATGGTGTGCGCCTCGACCAGGGCTTTGGTGGCGTCCTGCTTGCGGCGCTCGCGGTCCAGCGCGTTGAGCGCGCCCTTGGCATAGTTGAAGTAATGCACCAGCGGAATGTGCGACGGGCAGATGTACGAGCACGACCCGCAGGACACGCAATCCATCACGCCGGTCTTGGCGGCGGCTTCCAGGTTGTCCTTGCGGATGTACGACGCCATCTCCACCGGCACCAGGCCGCACGGGCAGATGGTGACGCAGGTGCCGCAGCGGATGCACGGGCCCGGCGGCTGTTCGTCGGTCTCGCCGGCGGTCAGCGCCAGGATGCCGCAGGTGCCCTTGACCACGGGCACGTCCAGGTTGGGCAGCGGCTGGCCCATCATCGGGCCGCCATTGACGATGCGGCGCGGCGCCTCGCTCAGGCCGCCGCAGAATTCCACCAGCTCGGACACCAGGGTGCCCAGCGGGGCCTCCACGTTGCCGGGCTTGGCGATGGCGCCGCCCGAGACGGTGACTACGCGCGACAGCAGCGGGCGGCCGAAGCGCACCGCGTGGTGGACGGCGCGCGCCGTGCCCACGTTGTGCACCACCACGCCCAGGTCGGCGGTCAGCTTGCGCGCGGGCGTCTCCAGGCCGGTGATGGCCTGGGTCAGGTGGCGCTCCGAGCCCATGGGATACTGCACCGGCACCGCCACCACCTCCACGTTGGGGGTGGCCTTGGCGGCCCCGGTCATGGCGGCGATGGCCTGGGGCTTGTTCTCTTCGATGCCCACCACCACCTTGGGCGCGCCCAGGGCGCGCGCCATGATACGGGCGCCATCCACCACTTCGGCGGCGTATTCGCGCATGACGCGGTCGTCGCAGGTCAGGTAGGGCTCGCACTCGGCGCCGTTGAGCAGCAGGGTGTGGATCTTCTTCTGGGTTCCCAGGCCCAGCTTGACCGCCGACGGGAAGGTGGCGCCGCCCATGCCGACGATGCCCGACTCGGCGACGCGCCGGCGGATGGCCTCGGGCTCTGCGGCGAAGGGATCGGCGATGGGCGCCGGCAGCACGGCCCATTCATCCTTGCCGTCGGGCTCCAGGATGATGGTCTTCTGCGGCAGGCCCGACGGATGGGGCGCGGTCACGTCGGTGATGGCCGTGATCACGCCCGAGGTGGGGGCGTGGGTGGGGGCGGACACCGCCCCGCCGGCATGGGCCAGCAACTGGCCCTTCAGCACGTGCTCGCCCTCGGCCACCACGGGCTCGGCCGGGGCGCCGATATGCTGCTGCAGGGGCAGGTACAGGGCCTGGGGCAGCGGCAGGGCGACGATGGCGGATTCGCTGGTGCGATCCTTGCGGTAGTCGGGGTGGACGCCGCCACGCACGGGGAACAGCTTCATGACCGATGGCTCCTTAGTGCACCGCGTCGACGGGCGGCTTGTCCCAATGCCAAGTGCCCAGGGTCACCGGCACCTTGCACATGCTGATGGCCTCGGTCGGGCAGATCTTGAAGCACTTGGCGCAGCCGTGGCACTGGTCGGTGATGATGGTGTGGACGTGCTTGACCGAACCGACGATGGCGTCGGAGGTGCACTCGCCGATGCAGCGCAGGCAGCCGATGCACAGATCCTCGTCGATCATCGCGTATTGCGGGCCGGCATCCTCATGCCCGTCCAGGTCGGCGGACACGCCCAGGCGCTTGGCCAGGGCCTCGGCCACCGCCTTGCCGCCGGGGGCGCACAGGGTGACCGGAGCATGCTCGTGGGCCAGGGCGGCGGCATATTGCGCGCAGCCCACATAGCCGCACTGGCCGCACTGGGAGCCGGGCAGCATGCCCGCCAGCTCCTGCTCGATGGGGTCCTCCTCCACGTGCAGCAGCTTGGCGGCGACGCCCAGCAGACCGCCCAGGGTCACGCCGATGATGGTCAGGGAACCAACGTCGATCAACATTCTCGCGGTCTCCTACTTGGCGCCCATACCGGAAAAGCCCATGAAGGCCAGCGCCAGCAGGCTGGCGGTGATGAAGCCGATGGGCGGGCCGGCGAACAGGCGCGGCACATCGGCCAGGGCGACGCGTTCGCGCAGGCCCGCGAACAGTACCATCACCAGGCTGTAGCCCAGGGACGAGGCAAAGGCGAACAGGGTCGCATCCATGAAGCCGTACCGGCCTTCCACCAGCAGCAGGCAGACGCCCAGCACGGCGCAGTTGGTGGTGATCAGCGGCAGATAGATGCCGAGCAGCTTGAACAGCGAAGGGGAGAACTTGCGGAAGACCGCTTCGGTGAACTGCACCGCCGCCGCGATCACCAGGATGAAGGTGACGGTGCGTAGGTAGCCGAGGTCATAGGGCTTCAGCAGGAATTCCTCCAGCATCCAGTCGCCCATGGCCGAAACCGTGATGACGAAGGTGCAGGCGGCGCCCATGCCGATGGCGGTGTCCACGCGGGTGGTCACGCCCATGAACGAACACAGGCCCAGGAAGCGCGCCAGGATGACGTTGTTCACCAGGGCCGCGCCGACGATCAGCAAAATGATGTCCTGCATGGGTAGAGTCCCTATGAGCGGTCATGTCCGCACTCGGCATCGGAGCCGAAGGCGCGGCGAAGGTATCGCGGGGCCAGTTCGCCCCGCCGGGAAAGCCGTTGCGACTTGAACCGCACCAGCAGCAAACCGATGGCCAGGCCGGCGATGGTCGCCAGGGCGGCGCCCAAATCGCCGCCGCCCAGCTTCTGCACCGTCACCCCGGCCACCAGCATGAACAGCAGCGGGATGCCGTAGGCGGTCAGCGAGGCGCGGCGCAGGGTGTCCTCGGGGATGCCGACGACGACGCGCTCGCCCACCTGGAAGCCGTGGTCGTTGCGCATCTGGAAGCGCCGCGCCACCAGCCGGGCGCTGCCCGGCTTGGCGCCGCACACGGCGGCCGAATGGCACGAGCCGCAGGCGGTGGTCTGTTCCGGCTCCAGCCAGGCCATGCCGCCGTCGATCGAAACCACGCGGGCGACGCCCTCGATCAGGTCGCGGTCGTTGGCGTCGGGCAGGCTGGAAGCGGCATGCGCCATGGGGTCAGGCCTCGACCTTGTTGACCACGCCGTCGGGCGTCACGGTCAGCGCCATCAGGCCGCCGGCGGCCTTCAGCACCTCGCGCTGGCGTTCGGGTGCGGTCAGCAGCAGGGCGGTGGACAGGCCGTCGGCGCGGGTGGCGGTGTCGGCCACCACCGACACGCCCAGCAGGGCCGGCGCGGTGCGGCCCGAACGGGGGTCGATCAGGTGGGTGAAGCGGCCCTGCTCGTCGAACAGGGTGCCGTAGCCGCCCGAGGTGGAGATCGCCTTGTCGACCACGTCGATCTCGGTGACCGCCTTGGTGGGATCGGCCGGGTTGGCGATGCCGATGCGCCAGGCCGAGCCGTCGGGCTTGGTGGACAGCGCGCGGGGCTCGCCCATGTCCACCAGCATGCGGTCGAAGCCGTGGCTGCGCAGCACCTCGGCCACCTTGTCGGTGATGAAGCCCTGGGCGCCGCTGTTCAGCGTCAGGCCCATGCCCGGACGGGCGAAGGCGACGGAGCGGCCGCTGATCCCGACGCCCTGCCAGCCCACCAGGGCCAGGGCGGCGTCCAGGTCGCGCTGCGACGGGCCGGCGGGATCGGCGCTGCCGGTGGTGAAGTGGCGGAAATAGGCCTGCCACACCGGCTGGATGGTGGGGTCGTAGGCGCCGCCGGAAAGGCGGGCCAGGTCCAGCGACTTGTCCAGCAGCGCGATGAAATCGGCCGGCGCCTCGTCCAGCTTGCCGTCGCGGTTCAGGGTCGAGATGGCCGAATCGGCGCGATAGACGCTGAAAATCTGCTCCAGCCGGGCCAGTTCCGCCAGCGCGGCCTCGATGGCGGCGCGGGCCTTGGCCTCGTCGGTGGCGTATAGCTTGATGGAGGACGGCGCCCCCAGCGTGGTGCCTTCCCAGGTGACCAGGCGGGCCTGGGCGCCGCCGGCCTTGAGGACCAGCGGCAGGCCGGCAGCAGCGGCGGCCACGGTGATCAGACGGCGGCGGGTGATCTTGACGGTCATCGCGAATATGCCTCCCCCCGGGACCTGCCGGGGTGTCGCTTTGGGTCGAAACTGGCAAGGCCCGAATAGCGAGGCAAACGACGCCGTTTGTCTCGTGTGGTCCAGGCCGGAAGTCATGTTAGCGAAGGAGCCGTGTTTATGTCCCCAAAAAACATCCGGTCAGGGCTGCGTGCCTAACGAGGAGGCATGCGGGAGGGTGCGCCTCCCCCTCGCAAGGGTGGGGGCGGCCTACCGCAAGTGGCGGAGACGGGCATTCGAATGGTCGAATTGGTGACTGTGCCATGCGTGCAATGCATAAGAGCATTGCGCATGCGTGGTCTGAGCTTCCGCTGTCTTCGCTGTGCGTTTGCCTAGAATTGATGCGTTTTTCCCTTTGGGCTGCGCGTGCTTTGGTCAGTTTGACTTGCAAACATCTTGCCCAAAATTATGTCACGCGCCTGTCACGGGGTGATGCCTTTTTTGTGTGCAGGCGCGAAGGGCGGCCCGGTCAGGCGGCGCCCACATAGGCGCCGATGTCCACCTCGTCGATCTGTTCGGGCAGCAGGTAGCGTTCGGCGTAGCGGCGATAGACGCCCGAGGTGAGGAACAGGTCGAACAGGTGCGGGTCGATATGGCCGTCCTTCTTGAAGAAGGACAGGATCTTGACGGATTCCGACAGGGTCTTGGCCTTCTTGTAGGGACGGTCCGAGGCGGTCAGCGCCTCGAAGATGTCGGCGATGGCCATGATGCGGGCCGGCACCGACAGCCTCTGGGCATCGAGCTTGCGCGGATAGCCCGAGCCGGTCAGCGTCTCGTGGTGGGTGCCGGCATATTCGGGCACCCGCTTCAGGTGCTTGGGGAAGGGCAGACGCTCCAGCATGGCGATGGTCTGCATGATGTGCTCGTTGATCTTGAAGCGGTCCTCCTCGGTCAGGGTGCCGCGGCCGATGGACAGGTTGTAGACCTCGCCCAGATTGTAGAGGTTCTCCGGCACCTTCACCTGGAAGCCGAGGTCGGCATAGGCGCGGTGGATGCCGCCGTCGCGGGGGATGACGTGCCAGGGCTTGTCGGCCAGCAGCGATTCGACCGCCGGCAGCGGCGCGGCGGGAACGCCGGCATAGCGCTTCAGTTCCTCGTGGGCCAGGCCCAGGCGGTCGTCGAAATGGCGGGTCCAGGTGGTCTCGGCGATGCGCTTCAACCGTTCCACCTTCTCGGGGGCGAAATATTCACCGCCCACGTTGCATTCGGCGACGAAGGCGAAATCGTCCAGCAGCCGGGCCTTGCGTTCGGCACAGACGGCGGCCGCCTCGGCCGGGTCGGTGCCGGCCGCCACCGCCTCCAGCCGCGCGATCTCGGCGTCGCGCAGCAGCACCTCGAAGCGTATGCGCACCTCGTGAATGCGGTTGTAGATGGTCTCCAGCTTGGTGGCCTTGTCGACGATGTATTCCGGCGTGACCACCTTGCCGCAATCGTGCAGCCAGGCGCCGATGCGGAACTCGCGCCATTCCTCCTCGGTCTCGAAGCGGAACCCGGCCAACGGGCCACGGCTTTGGACGGAGGCCTCCTCGGCCAGCATGAGCGCCAGTTCGGGGACCCGCGCGCAATGGCCGCCGGTATAGGGGCTCTTGGCGTCGATGGCGCCGGCGATGAGCTGGATCATGGAATCCATCAGCCGCTCCTGCGCCGACAGCAGTTCGCGGTTATAGAGCGCGGTGGCGGCCTGGGCGGCCAGGGCCTCGACGAAGCGCTGGATCTCGGGCGAGAACGGCACCACCGTGTCCGAATTGGGCGGCCGGGCGTTGATCAATTGCAAGGCGCCGATGACGTCGCCGCCGCGCGGCTTCAGCGGCACGGTCATGAACGACTTGGAGCGATAGCCGTTGCGCTCGTCGAACAGGCGCGTGCCCGAGAAATCGAAGCGCGAGGAATCGTAGGCGTCGGCGATGGTCACCGTCTGCTGTTCGTGCACCGCGTGGCTGACCACGTTGCGGTGGTTGGCCGCGCCCTCGGTGTCGTACAGGGCCACCGGCGGAATGGTCACCTCGTTGCCCGAGGTGCCGCCCAGCGCCACGTCCAGAGTGTCGTTGCGCACGATCTGGAAATGCAGTTTGTCGTCTTCGCCCCGGATATAGAGCGTGCCGCCGTCGGCGTTGGTCAGTTCCTTGGCGCCCAGCAGCACCATTTCCATCAAGCGGTTGCTGTCGCGCTCGGCCGACATGGCGATGCCCAAGTCCACCAGGCGGGCCAGCTTGCCCTGGGTTTCGTCCAGTTGCTTCTGGCGGGTGGCTAGAGTCCGCTTCATCAGGCTGAAGGCCTGGCCCAGATTGTCGAACTCGACGATGCGCGAAGGCAGCGGCGGCGCGGCGGTGAAATCCAGCTGGCGCACCCGGTCGGCGTCGGCGGCCAAGGCCCGCACCGCCGTTGCCATGCGGCTGGAGAACACCACCGCCGCCGGCACGAACACCGCCAGGCCGACCAGGGCCAGCAGCAGGATCTGCGTGCGCATGACCCGGATGTGGTCCACGAAGTCGTCGGCCGGGGCGATGATGCCGATGCCGATGCGGCGCGATCCGCCGGCCTGCCATTCGCTCAACTGCACCATCAGCCGGTTGCCGGCCAGCTCCACCTCGCGCAGCGCGCCGTCGCCCGAGGCGTCCTTGGCGTCGGCCACCGTGCGCAGCAGCGGCGAGCCCAGGTCGCGCAGACTGGTGAGCGGGGCGACCGGCCCTTCCACCAGGACGGGGCTGACGGCCAGCACCCGCTGGGCGTCGTCGAACAGCACCACGCCGCCATGGGCGGAAATGGCGTGCCGGGCGATCAGCGAGTCCAGGCCGGTGAGGGTGACGTCGACGCCGAATACGCCGCGCCCCCCGGGCAGCCGGCGCGAGGCGGTGATGCCCGGCGCCCCGAGCGAGTTGAAGACGTAGGGCGCCGATAATTGTGCGGTCTCGGCGGTGCTGGCGGTGGCGTACCACGGGCGCTGGCGCGGGTCGTAGCCGGGGGTGGGCTCGGCGCGGCGGCCGATCTCGTGGCGGCCGTCGTCCAGGAAGAGCCAGGTCTGCGCGCGGGCTTCGCCTTCGCCGGCGATGACGCGCACGATCCAGCGGGTTTCGGCCGGTGCCTCGTGGGCGGCCAGTACGCGCTGGTCGCCACGGGTGGCGATCACCTGCAGGAAGCCGCCGTCGGCGAAGCCGTAATAAAGGAATAGAGCGCCGGCTCCTGCGCCAGGGCGGCGAGCATGAAGGGCAGGGCGGGGGTGTCCGCGCCCTGGGCGCCCAGGGACTCGGTGCCGGGCAGGGCGGCACCCAGATCGGCGAGGGCCAGGGTCTGCCCCACCTGGCGGTCGATCCCGGCATGGGCGGCATCGGCCACCCGGGCGAAAAGCTGTCCCGCCGTCTCGCGTGCGGTGCGGTCGCTGGCCAGGTAGACGCTGACCAGGGTTGCCGCCGTCATGGCCGTGATGATCAGCAGGATGGCGGTGACGATGCTGACCTGAAAGCGTATGCGGAACGACATGCCCTTTCCCCCACGGCGAAGCCAATGCGGCGGCATTTTCACCATGAAGCGAAAGTATAGTCTCAAACCAGAGGTAAATGCTCGCCGGTCAATCGTGCGTAAGAGGAAAATTCACCGTGGACCAGGCGGCGGCGTTTTCCACCACCACGGCGAACCGGTCGGCCAGGGCGGCCAGTTCCGCCCGGTGCAACTGGGCGGCGGGGATCACGCCGCCGGCCGGATCGGGCAGGTCGCGGGTGGCGCAGGCGCCGGCCACCACCGTGGTGCGGTAGCCCAGGTCCAGGGCGGCGCGCACGCTGGCGCTGACGCACATGTGGGTGGCGAAGCCGGCGACGATCAGTTCGGGACGGCCGGCGGCCTGCAGCCGGGCATGCAGTTCGGTGCCGGCGAAGGCGTTGGGCAGCGCCTTGGTGACCACCACTTCGGTTTCCCTTGGCGCCAGCGCGGGAATGACCGCCGCCATGGGGCCGGCGGGATCGAACAGCGGCCCGCCGGGCCGGCCGTGATGCAGCACATGGAACACCGGCGCGCCGTGGGAGCGGGCAAGCGCCAGCAGGCGCGCCAGTTCGGCCACGGCGCCGTCGACGTCGGGCAGCCTGAGGGCTCCGTCCACGTATTCGCGCTGATGGTCGATCAGCACCAAGGCGGCCCGCTCCAGCGGGGCGGGATGGCGGGGGGCGCCGGCAAAGTCCAGCAGGGTCTTGGGCGGGGGGCTCATGGAAAAGGCTCCTGGGTAAGGACGGCCCAGTTTGGTCCCTGCCGCCTTGTGCGGAAATACGATATTCTTGCGCGATGGTTGATAGAAAACGCACAGGTAGCCCGGATTGGGAGGACCTGCGCCATTTCCTGGCGCTGGCCCGGTTCGGCACCTTGTCGGCCGCCGCCCGTGCCCTTGGGGTCAATCACGCCACCGTGTCCCGCCGTGTCGCCGCGCTGGAGGCCGTGCTGGGGCGCGTGCTGTTCGACCGCCGCGCCGACGGCTATGCCCTGACGGCCGACGGACAGGCCATCCTGGCCGAGGCCGAACCCATGGAGGCGGCGGCCCTGGCGGTGGCCTGCCGGCTGGACCGTGGCGGCCAGTTGGCGGGGCCAGTGCGGCTGACCGCCACCCGCATCTTCGCCGACGCCTTCCTCGCTGCCCATCTGGGGCAGTTGGCCCGGCGCCACCCCGCCATCGACCTGGAACTGGTCACCGGCTCGCGCCCCTTCAGTCTGGCGCGGCGCGAGGCCGATCTGGCGCTGCGCCTGGGGCGGCCGCGCGACAGCGACCTGCGCGGCCGGCAGGTGGCCACGGTGGGGCACGCCTTCTATGCCGGCGAGGAATGGCGCATGCGCCTGGCCGCGGGCGAGGCGCCACGGCTGATCGGTTTCGATGCCGCCAGCCGCCATGTTCCCGAGGCGGCGTGGCTGGAGCGTTTCGCCGCCGGCCGGCCCATGGCGTTGCGCAGCGACAGTTGGGCGATCCAGGCGGCTGCCGCCGCTGCCGGTGCGGGCGTGGCGCTGCTGCCCCATTACTTGGCGGCGCTCCATCCCGTCCTGGCGCCTGTCTCCCTGGGCGCCGAACCCCCGTCGGCGGAATTGTGGCTGCTGGTGCGTCCCGATTTGGGTGCGGTGCCGCGGGTGCGCGCCGTGGCCGACTTCCTGGCCGAATTGTGCCGTCGGCATGCCGGCCTGCTGTGCGCCGCCGAACGGGAGGGGTAGGGCGCCTGGCCCCTTGCCGTCCGCGCGCCGGCTCTGGCATGATCGAAGCCTGATCGAGCGCGCCGGGACGACCCGGCCTCCGCGTGGTTTCACCCGGGACGACCCGGACAGAGCGGGCATGCCGCCCGCACGCATGTGAACGCCATGAGGTTGCGTCGATCCTTTCCCGAGAGCGTGTCGTGAACGGCGGGTTGTGGGGCCTGATGGCCGCCCTGGCCTTCGGCGGCGCCGATTTCTGCGGCCGTCTCAGCGGCCGTGCCCTGGGGCCGCGCCACGCCATGCTGGGGCTGATGGTGGTGGGGGCCGTGCTGCTCAGCCTGCACGGCCTCGCCACCGGCGGCCTGCCCGCCCTGACCGCGCGGCAGGCGGCGCTGGCCGTCGCCGCCGGCATCACCGCCACTTTGGCGCCGCTGCTGTTCTACAAGAGCATGACTTACGGCCCGCTGTCGCTGGTGGGGCCTATCTGCGGCGCCTATCCCGCCTTCGTGGTGCCGGTCACCGTCATCATGGGCGCCCGCCCCTCGGCGCTGGAATGGGCGGCCATGGGAGTGACCATGCTGGGTGCCCTGGTGGTGGCGAAAAGCGCCGGCGACGATCCCGACGGGCGGGTGGCCGCCGACCGGACCAACCGCCGCCGCGCCGCGGTCACGGCGGTGGCGGCCGGCGCCATGTTCGCCGCCGCCCTGCTGGTGGGCCGCGAGGCGGTGCTGGAGATCGGCGCGGCGGCCTCGCTGTGGCTGGGCCGCTGCATCGGCGTCGCCCTGCTGGTGGTGCTGATCCTGGCGGCGCGCGAGCGTCCGCAGGTGCCGCGCCGCTGGTGGCGGCTGCTGACCTTGCAGGGCATCCTGGATTCCGCCGGCTACCTGGCCTTCTACCTGGGCAGCCGGGGCGAGGACGCGGCGGCGGCGGCCGTGGCCAGTTCGGGCTTCATGGTGGTGGCGGTGCTGTTGGGCCGGGTAATCTTGAAGGAACAGGTCACCCCTCGTTGCTGGCTTGGGGTGGCGCTGGTGTTCGGCGGCGTCGCCGTGCTGTCCACGGGGGCCTCATCATGAGCCCGGACGATCTGGTCGGCGCCTGGCGCCGCGCCGCCATTGCCTGGCCCGATGGCCGGCGTGACGGCACCACCTGGGTGCTGTGGCTGCAGGCGCGTACCGCCTTCGCCGACATCCGCCTGGGCACGGATGGCCACGCCGAGGGCTTCGCCGGCACCATCGCCGTCGAGGGCGACGTCTGCACCTGGCACCGCGAGGTGGACATCAGCCCGCCAAGTGCCCCCCGATATGGGCCGGCTGATGCGGGTGTCCGACACCGCCCTGCTGGAGGACGGCGTGCTGACGGCCTACCGCGAGGATTGGCTGCGCGAGCCCGCTGTGGCCCCCACCCTGGTGCTGCGCCGGCCCGGCGCCCTGCTGGTCGGCGTCGGAATCTGCGTGCTGCGGGCCAGCGCGCGGGCGGTGGATTACTGGCCGGCCGGCGCGGCGGCGGTGGCGCGGTCCACCGATCCGTCGCGCATCGGCCTGCCCCTTTCCTTCGTCCGCCACGGCGGCGAGGTGGTGGAAGTCGACGGCACCCGTTGGCAGGTGGCGGAAAGCAGCGCGGACGAGCCGTTGGCCCTGTTGGACGGAGGTGCCCCATGACCCTGCCGGTGATCGACCTTGGCCCCATGTTCGGCACCGATGCCAGAGCGCGGGTCCGGCTGGTGGAGCAGGTCCGCCACGCCGCCCAGCGCATCGGCTTCCTCTACGTCACCAATCACGGCGTGCCGCCCGAGCTGTTCCAGCGGCTGGAGGGCCGGGCACGGGAGTTCTTCGCCCAGCCGGCCGAGGTGAAGCAGCGCTGGTTCATCGGGAATTCCACCAACCATCGCGGCTATGTGCCGCCGGGCGAGGAAACCTTCACCGACGACGGCACCGGCCGCAAGGACTACAAGGAGGCGTTCGACACCGCCCTGGACCTGCCGGCCGACGATCCCGACTACCGGGCCGGCAATCGCCTGCTCGGCCCCAATGTCTGGCCCGAGCTTCCCGGCTTCGCCGAGGACGTGCGGGCCTATTACCAGGCGGTGATGGGGGTGGGACGTACCTTGCTGCACGCCTTCGCCCTGGCGCTGGACCTGCCCGAGGGCCATTTCGACCGCTTCGTCACCAAGCCCACTTCGCAATTAAGGCTGATCCATTATCCGGAGAATGACCTGCCGGTGGACGAGCATCATCTGGGCATCGGCTCCCATACGGATTACGAGTGCTTTACCCTGCTGCATGCCACCGGGCCGGGCCTGCAGGTGGTGGACATCAGCGGCGAGTGGGTGGACGCGCCCCCGCTGCCCGGCGCCTTCGTGGTCAATATCGGCGACATGCTGGAGGCATGGTCCAACGGCCGCTTCGTCGCCACCAGCCACCGGGTGATCAACACGCGGCGCGAGCGCTATTCCTTCCCGCTGTTCTTCGCCACGGACTACGACACGGTGGTCGAGCCTTTGCCCCAATGCGTGCCGCCCGGCGAGGCGCCGCGCTTCCCGCCGCTCCAGGCCGGGCGGCACCTGGAGGCGCAGACCATGCGCACCTTCCGCTATCTGCGCCACCAGGCGGCCGCGGCAGGCAAGGTGATGGCGCCGCCCTCCGTCCAGTTCGGCCGCGACCGCGCGCAAGGGTGAGCGATTGCCCAAATGGCGGGCATCCGGCTGCTTCCTGGCTGGGCAGTACGCGCAGGCGGGACGGGACGGGGCCAGGAAATCGGCGGTCGAAGGGATGGCATGCCGCTTGCTGGTATGCAGACGCCACTAGGGTTCCGGCGCCGTCTAGGCGCGGCTGGTCCGAGAGTGGCAATCCGGTCAACGCAGGACGGCCGGACACACGGCGGGATAAAAGCCCGGGAGGCAGTGCACCGAGGGGGGATCTAGGTCCCGTCTGATGGTCTCGCCTGTCCGGCCGGTCCCGCGACTCCCCTCCTCGGCATATCGATCGAACGGTGTGCAAGGAGGTTGAGAGATGAAGCTCCCCGTTACCAAGATGCCCATGGGCAAGATGATCGCCACGGCGCTCTGTGCGCTGGCCGTGACGGTGTCCGCCGTCGGCCCTGCCGCGGCCGAGCCGAAGAAGGACTTCAAGATCGCCTGGACCATCTATGCCGGCTGGATGCCGTGGCCCTATGCCCAGCAGGCCGGCATCGTCAAGAAATGGGCCGACAAGTACGGCATCTCCATCGAACTGGTGCAAATCAACGACTACGTGGAATCCATCAACCAGTACACCGCCGGCAAGTTCGACGGCGTCACCGTCACCAACATGGACACCCTGACCATTCCGGCCGCCGGCGGCGTGGACACCACCGCGCTGATCGTCGGCGACTATTCCAACGGCAATGACGGCATCGTGCTGAAGAAGGGCAAGGCTCTGGCCGACCTCAAGGGCCAGAAGGTCAATCTGGTCGAGCTGTCGGTTTCCCACTACCTGCTGGCCCGCGCGCTGGACGCGGCCAAGCTGAAGGAAAAGGACGTCAAGACGGTCAACACCTCGGACGCCGACATCGTCGCCGCCTTCGCCTCGGCCGACGTCACCGCCGTGGCCGCCTGGAATCCGCAGCTGTCCGAGATCAAGGCGGCCAAGGGCGCCACCGAGGTGTTCAACTCCGCCAAGATCCCCGGCGAGATCCTCGACCTCACGGTGGTCAACACCCAGACGCTCAAGGACAATCCGGCGCTGGGCAAGGCGCTGTCCGGCGCCTGGTTCGAGACCCTGGCGCTGATGAGCCGGAACGACGAGGCGGGCAAGGCGGCGCGCACCGAAATGGCCAAGGCCTCGGGCACCGACCTGGCGGGCTACGATGCCCACTCAAGACCACCTACCTGTACACCGACCCCAAGGCGGCGGTGGCCTTCACCAAAGGCCCCGATCTGGTCAAGACCATGGACCTGGTGCGCACCTTCTCGTTCGACCACGGCCTGCTGGGCGAGGGCGCCAAGAGTAAGGACGCGGTGGGCATCGCCTTCCCCGGCGGCAAGGTGCTGGGCGATGGCAAGAATGTAAAGATGCGCTTCGACGCCGATTACATGCAGATGGCGGCCGAAGGGAAGCTGTAAACCTGTCCCGTCATGCCCGGGCTTGGCCCGGGCATCCATGGATCGCCGGGCCAAGCCCGGCGATGACGGGAATGCGAAGCGACCAAGGGAAAACGCATGGGCCGCATCATCAACCGCCGACCGGACCGCATGGGCAGGTTCCTGCTGGGAGCCCTGCCGTTCGTGATCGTGCTGGCTCTCTACCTGCTGGGATCGGCGGCCCGTCTGGCCGACAATCCCAACGACAAGCTGCTGCCCAGCCTGGCGTCGCTGGCCGACGGCGTGGTGCGGGTGGCGGTGGATGCCGACCGCCGCACCGGCGTCGTGCTGCTGTGGACCGACACCGCCTCCAGCCTCGGCCGGCTGGGGCAGGGGCTGCTGATCTCCACCGCCCTGGGCTTGGCCTGGGGCATCGGCAACGGCCTGATCCCGCTGGTGCGGGCCGGCCTGTCGCCGCTGGTGGCGGTGGTTTCCATGGTGCCGCCCATGGCGGTGCTGCCCATCCTGTTCATCGTCTTCGGCCTGGGCGAGTTGTCCAAGGTGGTGCTGATCGTTATCGGCGTCGCCCCCTGCCTGATCCGCGCCCTGGAGCAGCGGGTGGGCGAGATGCCGGCCGAACAGCTGATCAAGGCGCAGACCCTGGGGGCCTCCACCTGGCAGATCGTCACCCGCGTGGTGGTGCCGCAGATGCTGCCGCGCCTCATCGACTCGGTGCGGCTGCAACTGGGGCCGGCCTGGCTGTTCCTCATCTCGGCCGAGGCCATCGCCGCCGAGGACGGCCTGGGCTACCGCATCTTCCTGGTGCGCCGCTACCTGGCCATGGACGTCATCCTGCCCTATGTGGCGTGGATCACGCTCCTGGCCTTCGCCTTCGACTTCGCCCTGAAGCAGCTCAACCGCCAGGCCTTCCCGTGGCTGTCGGCGGGGAAGGGGGAGGCATGAGCCACGTCAGCGTCCGCCATCTGTGGAAGGAATACCCGAACCAGGTGGTGCTGGAGCGGGTCAACCTGGAAATCCCCTCGGGCGAGTTCTGCGCCCTGGTGGGGCCCTCGGGCTGCGGCAAGACCACCTTCCTGCGCATGCTGCTGTCCGAGGACACGCCGACGCGCGGCGAGATCCTCATCGACGGCCAGCCCATCGCCGCCGAGCCCGGTCCCGACCGCGGCGTGGTGTTCCAGCGCTACTCGGTGTTTCCGCACCTGACCGTGCTGGAGAACGTCATCCTCGGCCGCGACTTCGCCGGTTCGAAATTCCTCGGCCGGCTGTTCGGCGCCGCCCGGCGCCGGGCGGTGGAGGAGGGCGAGAGGCTGATTGAGGCGGTGGGCCTGTCCCATGCCCGCGACAAGTATCCGGCCGAGCTGTCGGGCGGCATGCAGCAGCGCCTCGCCATCGCCCAGGCGCTGATCGTCAAGCCCAAGATCCTGCTGCTGGACGAGCCCTTCGGGGCGCTGGACCCCGGCACCAAGGCGCAGATGTACGAACTGCTGACCACCCTGTGGAAGCAGGAGCGCATGACCGTGTTCATGGTCACCCACGACCTGAAGGAGGGCTTCACCCTGGGCACCCGCGTGCTGGCCTTTGACAAAGTGCGCCACGATCCCCAGGAGCCGGGAGCCTTCGGCGCCACCATCACCCTGAACCTGCCGCTGGACGACAAGGCGGTGCGGGCCGAGGTGGTGGCCCCGCTGCCGGCCTTGCCGGTGACGGCCGACGAGGATTAGGACCTGTTTCCAAGCCGCCGGGGACGACCCCGGGCCGGCCTTTCGCTTCCGCCGGGACGACCCGGATCGACGGAGACGTGCCATGACCGAATTGCTGTACGAGGACACCTTGCCCGGGGGCAAGCACTGGTCCTTCACCGTCAAGCGCGGCACCCTGCTGCGGCTGATCGACGTGGAAGGCGGCGCCAATGCGGGCATGCTGTTCCACAACCCGGCCAATCTGCTGGAGCGCTACAACGCGCCCGACACCCTGAAGTGCCAGCACACCTTCAAGCTGACCAGGGGCAATTGCCTGTATTCGGACATGGGGCGCATCTTCTGCTCCATCGTCGAGGACAGCGTCGGTTGGCACGACACCGTCTGCGGCAACACCACCAAGGCCAAGGTGGCGGCCCGCTGGGGGGTGAAGACCTACCAGGCATGCCGCAACGACTGGTTCCTCAACGGCCATGACAGCTTCCTGGTGGAGGGCGGCAAGTACGGCTTGGGCCGCCGCGACCTGGCCGCCAACGTCAACTGGTTCTCCAAGGTCCAGGTGATGGGGGACGGCGCCATGGTGTTCGACCCGGCCAACGCGCCGGCCGGCTCTCATGTCGATTTACGCTTCGAGATGGACACGCTGGTGCTGATGCACACCTGCCCGCATCCGCTCAACCCGGCCGCCGATTATCCCAGGAAGCCGGTGACCTATCAGTTCCGCCGCGCCGAGCCGGTGGGGGACGACGATTTCTGCCTGAACTTCCGGCCCGAGAACCGCCGGGGCTTCGAGAACAACCGCCTCTATCACCTGATCGGCTAGGAGGACGCTGCCATGCTCAAGCAAAGCACCCTGGCCGCCGAGGCGGCCGTCTATCGCTTTACCGTTCCGGCCGGCGACTACTGGCTGCACGAGGTCAGGAAGGGCCAGACCTTCCGCATCGTCGACGTGGAGGGCAACCAGGCTGCCGACACCCTGTTCTACAACGCCGACGACCCGCACGAGCGCTACTCGGCCGTCGACACCATCCGTGAGCAGAAGAACGTCTACCTGGGCGTGGGAAGCCGGCTGTTCAGCCAGGATGGCAACGTCATGCTGACCATCACCGCCGACACCGTGGGCCGGCACGACACCCTGGGCGGCGCCTGCGCCACCGAGTCCAACACCGTGCGCTATGCCCTGGAGAAGAAGACCATGCACGCCTGCCGGGATTCCTATGTCCTGGCCCTGGCCGAGCACGACCGCTATGGCCTGACCAAGCGCGACATCGGCCACAACATCAACTTCTTCATGAACGTACCCATCACCCCCGAGGGCGGGCTGACCTTCGCCGATGGCGTGTCGGGGCCGGGCCAGTACGTTGAGATGGTGGCCGAGATGAACGTGCTGGTGCTCATCTCCAACTGCCCGCAGCTCAACAATCCGTGCAACGCCTACAACCCCACCCCCATCGAGGTTCTGGTCTGGGATGGGGAGGCCGCCTGATGTTCACCAAGGTTCTGATCGCCAATCGCGGCGCCATCGCCTGCCGCATCATCCGCACGCTCCGGCGGATGGGAATCAAGAGCGTGGCGGTCTATTCCGAGGCCGACCGCCATTCCCTGCATGTGGCCGAGGCCGACGAGGCGGTGTGCATCGGCCCGGCGGCGCCTGCGCAAAGCTATCTGCGCGCCGACGCCCTGCTGGAGGTGGCGCGCACTGTCGGGGCCCAGGCCATCCATCCCGGCTACGGCTTCCTGTCGGAGAACCCGGCCTTCGCCGAGGATTGCGCCGAATCGGGCGTTGTCTTCATCGGCCCGACTCCGGCGCAGATGCGCGCCTTCGGCCTCAAGCACACCGCCCGCGAACTGGCGGAACGGGCGGGCGTGCCGCTGGCGCCGGGCTCGGGCCTGCTGGCGGATGCCGCCCACGCCAAGGCCGAGGCCGCGCGCATCGGCTATCCGGTGATGCTGAAGAGCACGGCGGGCGGCGGCGGCATCGGCCTGCAACTGTGCCGCTCCGAGGCCGAGTTGGAACCGCTGTTCGAGCGGGTGCAGCGCCTGGCCCGCAACAATTTCCGCGACGCCGGCCTGTTCCTGGAAAAGTACGTGGAGCGCGGCCGCCACATCGAGGTGCAGATCTTCGGCGACGGCAAGGGCGGCGTGGTGGCGCTGGGCGAGCGCGACTGCTCGGCCCAGCGGCGGAACCAGAAGGTGGTGGAGGAGACCCCGGCCCCCGGCATCCCGGCCGGGCTGCGTCACCAATTATGCGCCACCGCGGTCAAGCTGGGGCAGGCGGTGGACTACGCCAATGCCGGCACGGTGGAGTTCCTCTACGACACCGACAGTGGCGAATTCTATTTCCTTGAGGTCAACACCCGCCTGCAGGTGGAGCACGGCGTCACCGAGCAGGTCACCGGCATCGATCTGGTTGAATGGATGGTGCGCCAGGCGGCGGGTGAGGCCCTGCCGCTGGCCGACCATGCCGAGCGGGCGCGCGGCGCCTCCATCCAGGTGCGGCTCTATGCCGAGGACCCGGGACGCGACTTCCGTCCGTCCTCGGGCCTGCTGACCCATGTGGAATGGAGCCAGGGGGCGCGGGTCGAGACCTGGGTGGAAAGCGGCTCCGAGGTCTCGCCCTTCTACGACCCCATGATCGCCAAGATCATCGTCACCGGCGCAGACCGCGCCGAGGCTCTGGCGAAAATGCGTGAGGTGCTGGCCCAGACCCGTGTGGCCGGCATCGAGACCAACCTGGCCTATCTGCGCGCCCTGGTCGGCAGCCCGGTCTTCGTCGCCGGTCAGGTGACCACGCGCACGCTGGAAAGCTTCGCCTATGCCCCCCGCAGCGTCGAGGTGCTGGTGGCCGGCACCCAGACCACCATTCAGGACTATCCCGGCCGCGTGGGGTACTGGGACGTGGGCGTGCCGCCCTCGGGTCCCATGGACCACCTGTCCTTCCGCCTCGCCAACCGCGCCGTGGGCAATCCGGCCGACACCGCCGCGCTGGAGATCACCGTTTCCGGCCCGACGCTGAAGTTCAACGTGGGCGGCGTGGTGTGCCTGGCCGGCGCGGCCATGGCCGCCACCTTGGACGGAAAGCCGATGGAATTCGGCCGGCCGCAGGAGGTTCAGGCCGGGCAGGTGCTGGCGGTGGGCCCGGTCACCGGCGCCGGCTGCCGCGCCTATCTGGCGGTGCGCGGCGGCTTCGATGTGCCCGATTACCTGGGCTCCAAGTCCACCTTCACCCTGGGCAAATTCGGCGGCCATGCCGGCCGCGCCCTCATGGTAGGCGACGTGCTCCATCTGGGCCGGCCGGTCGAGGGCGTGGCGCCGCGGGCCATCCCCGCCGCCATCGCCCCGGCCATCGATCACCGGTGGGAGATCGGCGTGCTGTACGGTCCCCACGGCGCCCCCGACTTCTTCACCGAGGAGGACATCGACGCCTTCTTCGCCGCCGAGTGGGAGGTGCACTACAACTCCAACCGGACCGGCGTGCGCCTGATCGGTCCCAAGCCCAAATGGGCGCGGACCGACGGCGGCGAGGCCGGCCTGCATCCCAGCAACATCCACGACAACGCCTATGCCATCGGCGCGGTAGACTTCACCGGCGACATGCCGGTGATCCTGGGCCCCGACGGTCCCAGCCTGGGCGGCTTCGTCTGCCCGGCGACCATCGTCCAGGCCGAATTGTGGAAGATGGGCCAACTGCGCCCCGGCGACAAAGTCCGCTTCCGGCGCCTGGACCTTGCCCAGGCGGAAGCGCTGGAAGCCGCGCAAGAGGAGGCGCTGGCTTTCGGCGAAATGGATTGCCGGGTCAAGCCCGGCAATGACGACCTTGAAAGGACCGTCATGCCCGGGCTTGACCCGGGCATCCACGACAGCCCCATCGTCGGCGAGATCGCCGCCCAAGGCGAGCGTCCGCGCGTGGTCTATCGCCGGGCCGGCGACAAGTATCTGCTGGTGGAATACGGCCCGCTGGTGCTGGACCTGGAACTGCGTTTCCGCGTCCATGCCCTGATGGCCAGGCTGCGCGAGATGGCGCCCGTCGGCGTCATCGACCTGACGCCGGGCATCCGCTCGCTGCAACTGCATTACGACAGCCGGGTGCTGCCGCTGTATGCCTTGCTGGAGCTGTTGCGCCAGGCCGAGGTGTCGCTGCCCAACAACGACGATATCGCCGTGCCCACCCGCATCGTGCACCTGCCGCTGTCGTGGGACGACGAGGCCACCCGGGTGGCCATCGCCAAGTACATGCAGTCGGTGCGCGCCGACGCCCCCTGGTGCCCCAGCAACATCGAATTCATCCGCCGCATCAACGGGCTGGACGGCATCGACGAGGTCAAGCGCATCGTCTTCGACGCCAGCTATCTGGTGCTGGGGCTGGGCGACGTCTATCTGGGCGCTCCGGTGGCGACACCGGTGGACCCGCGCCACCGGCTGGTGACCACCAAGTACAACCCGGCCCGCACCTGGACGCCGGAGAACGCCGTGGGCATCGGCGGCGCCTATCTGTGCGTCTACGGCATGGAGGGGCCGGGCGGCTACCAGTTCGTCGGCCGCACCTGCCAGATGTGGAACACCCACAAGGCGACGGCCGAGTTCGAACCGGGCAAGCCCTGGCTGCTGCGCTTCTTCGACCAGATCCGTTTCGTCGAGGTGTCGGCCGAGGAGCTGCTGGAGTTCCGCGAGAACTTCCCGCGCGGCAAAGCCCGCCTCAAGATCGAGGAAAGCACCTTCCGGCTGGCGGAGTACCGCCGCTTCCTGGCCGAAAATGCCGACAGTATTCAGGCCTTCAAGGCCCGCCAGCAGCAGGCCTTCGATGAAGAGCGCGCCCGCTGGGAGGCTTCGGGCCAGATCGGCTACGGCGCCGAACTGCCCGACGCCATGGAAGAAGCCGACGACCACGCCCTGCCGCCCGGCGGCACTCCGGTGGACAGCCCGGTGCCCGGCAGCGTGTGGAAGATCGCCGTCGAGGCCGGGCGGGCGGTGAAGGCCGGCGACACCCTGGTGGTGGTGGAAAGCATGAAGATGGAAATCCCGGTGACGGCGCCGTGCGACGGCGTGGTGGCCGAGCTGCGCTGCGCCGAAGGGCGCACCGTGGCGCTGGGACAAATGCTGGCGGTGATCGTCGCCGGCGGAAAGGAGGCGGCATGATGCTCTCGCTCGACATCGCCACCCTGTCGGCCGGCTATGCCGACGGCTCGCTGACCCCGGAACGGGTGCTGGACGAGGTCTATGCCCGCATTGCGGCCAAAGGCGAGCGCCCGGTGTGGATCACCCTGCTGCCCAAGGAAGCCGCCCTGGCCCGCCTCAAGGCCGCGCCCAGGGGGCGGCTGTGGGGCATTCCCTTTGCGGTGAAGGACAATATCGACGTGGCCGGCCTGCCCACCACCGCCGGCTGCCCCGACTTCGCCACTACCCCCGGCCGCTCGGCCACGGTGGTGGAGCGGCTGGAGGCGGCCGGCGCCATCCTGATCGGCAAGACCAACCTCGACCAGTTCGCCACCGGCCTGGTGGGCACCCGCAGCCCCTACGGCATCTGCTCGTCGGTCTTCAGCGCCGAACACGTGTCGGGCGGCTCGTCCTCCGGCTCCGGCGTGGCGGTGGCGGCGGGGCTGGTGTCGTTCTCGCTGGGCACCGACACCGCCGGCTCGGGGCGGGTGCCGGCGGCCTTCAACAACGTGGTCGGCCTCAAGCCCACCAAGGGGCTGATCAGCGCCAGGGGCGTGGTGCCGGCCTGCCGCAGCCAGGATTGCGTCTCGGTGTTCGCCGGCACGGTCGCCGATTCGCTGACGGTGCTGCAGGTGGCCGCCGCCTTCGACGGCGAGGACGCCTATTCCCGCCCGGCACCCGCCGCCGCCACGGCGCCGGTGGCGCCGGCCACGGGGTTCCGCTTCGGTGTGCCCATGGCCGGGCTGGAATTCTTCGGCGACGGCGAGGCCGCCAGCCTGTACCGCCAAGCCATCGCCCGGCTGGAATCCCTGGGCGGCGTCAAGGTGGACCTGGACTTCACGCCGTTCCGCGAGGCGGCGCGGCTGCTCTATTCCGGCCCGTGGGTGGCCGAGCGGCTGGCCGCCATCCGCGCCTTCGCCGAGAACCATCCCGAGTCCATTCACGAGGTGGTGCGCGGCATCATCCTGGGAGCCAAGGGCATCGGCGCCGCCGACGGCTTTCTCGGCTTCTACAAGCTGGCGGAGTACATCCGCGAAGCCGAGGCGCAATGGGCCGGCATGGACGTGATGCTGCTGCCTACCACCGGCACCATCTACCGCATCGACGAGGTGCTGGCCGATCCGGTCCGGCTGAACAGCAACCTGGGCACCTACACCAATTTCGTCAACCTGATGGATTTGTCGGCGCTGGCGGTGCCGTCGGGCTTCCGCGCCAACGGCCTGCCCTTCGGTGTCACCCTGATCGGGCGCGCCTTCGAGGACGGCCGGCTGGCCGTCCTGGGCGACCGCCTGCACCGTGCGCTGGCCGATGCCTCCATCGGCGGCACCGGCCTGCCCCTGGGGCAGAGTCCGGCGGTGGTCCCGGTGCCGGCGCCCGACCGGGTGGCGGTGGCCGTGGTGGGCGCCCATCTGGCCGGCCAACCGCTGCATTCCCAATTGGTGGAACGCCGCGCCCGGCTGCTCGCCACCACCCGCACGGCGCCGGGCTACAGCTTCTACGCCCTGGCCGGCACGGTGCCGGCCAAGCCGGGGCTGGTGTTCGACGGCAAGGGGGCGGGGAACATCGAGGTGGAGGTCTACGAGATGGACCACGCGGCCTTCGGCAGCTTCGTCGCGCTGATCCCGCCGCCCTTGGGCATCGGCACCCTGACCCTGGCCGACGGCTCGCAGGTCAAGGGCTTCCTGTGCGAGGCCCATGCGGTCGAGGGCGCCACCGACATCACCGGTTGTGGCGGCTGGCGCAACTGGCTGAAGCGGTGAAGGAAACGGGCGGCCCGGGGTTCCCCGGGCCGCCCTATCTCTAGAACCATTGTCATCCTGAGGCGAAGCCTGGTGTGGCCTGTGCCGGGTCCGACCCGGTGTGCCAGGCGGAGATCCCTCGGTCACACCGCTCCTTCGGGATGACAGGAGGTCGTCACGCCAGATCGAACAGCAGGAACTCGCTGTCCGCCTGGGCGGCGATGTCCAGCCGTTCCACGTCTTCCACCGCCAGGCCGTCACCGCCCTTCATGGCGCTGCCGTTGACGGTCAGGGCGCCGTCCACCACCTGGACCCAGGCGCCGCGCCCGGCCGCCAGCTTGTGCGTCACCGTGGCGCCTTGGTCCAGCAGGCTGGCGTAGACCCAGGCGTCCTGGTGCAGCGGCAGGGTGCCGCCGGCTCCGTCCGGTGCGGCGATGACCGCCAGCCGGTTGCGCTTGTCCGCCTCGGGGATGGCGCGCTGGTCATAGGACGGCGGCAGGCCCTCGGCCGGCGGCAGGATCCAGATCTGCAGGAAGCGCACCTCCTCCTGGCGCGAGCCGTTGTATTCGCTGTGGCGTAGGCCGGTGCCGGCCGACATCACCTGCACGTCGCCCCGGCGCAGCACGCCCTTGCCGCCGGTGGTGTCCTCGTGGGCCAGGGCGCCGCGCACCACGTAGCTGACGATCTCCATGTCGCGGTGGCCGTGGGTGGCGAAGCCGGCGCCCGGCCGTACCACGTCGTCGTTGATCACCCGTAGCGAGCGGAAGCCCATGTGCGCGGGGTCGTAGTAATGGGCGAACGAGAAGGTGTGGAAGCTGTCCAGCCAGCCGTGGTTGGCATGTCCACGGGCTTCCGAGGGGCGCAGAGCGATGGTCATGGCGGTTCTCCCGTCAGGGGCGGGCGCGAGGGGCGCGCCCGCCGGGTTGAAGATTTAGAGTTCGCGGCCGATCAGGGCGTCCGCCGAGTAGCGCCCGCCGCCCCGCAGGACGAAGGACAGGGCCACCAGCGCCCACATCAGCGGGTATTCGTAGCCGCCTGAGGTCCAGAAGAAGCCGGCGCCCAGGTGCACCTGCAGGACGGCGACCGCCATCAGGCCGAACACCAGGCCGGCGACGGCGCGGGTGGCCAGGCCGGCGGCGAGCGCCAGGCCGCCGAAGAACTCGATCACGCCGGCCAGCAGGGCCAGGGCCGGCGGCAGGCCCAGCTTGGCGGCGAAGAACTGGCCGGTGGCTTCCAGGCCGTAGCCGCCGAACCAGCCGAACAGCTTCTGCGCGCCATGGGGAACCAGCAGCAGGCCGGCGGTGACGCGCACCAGCGGCTCGGCCAGGGGGGACAGGGTGTCGGTCAGCGGACGCAGGGCGGGGACCAGCGGCTGGGCGGCGGAGGTACGGGCGAGGGACATGGCGAAACTCCTTGTTTCAGGGGCCGGGCCGTCCCGGCGTCTGACCGGGATTTAGCCTTGATCCCTCCAAAACAACAATTCACCTTGTTCGAACTATATTGTTGTCAATGGAGCAACGATGATGGATCGGTTCGCAGTGCTGGAGGCCTTCGTGCGGGTCGCGGAAAGCCGTTCGTTTTCCGAGGCGGCACGGCGGCTGCGCCTGTCCAAGTCGGTGGTCAGCCGGCAGGTGTCGGCCCTGGAGGCCGAGCCTGGGCGCGCGGCTGTTCCACCGCACCACCCGCTCGTTGACGCTGACCGAGGCGGGCGCGGGCTATTACCAGCGGGCCCAGCGCCTGCTGGCCGATCTGGCGGAGGCCAATGCCTCGGTCACCAGCCTGCAGGCGGCGCCGCGCGGCCGGCTGCGGGTCAACGCGCCCATGAGCTTCGGCTTCCTGCACCTGGCGCCGGCCATCCCCGACTTCCTGGCCCGCTATCCCGAGGTGGACATCGACATGACCATGAACGACCGCTACGTGGACCTGGTGGAGGAAGGCTTCGACGTGGCGGTGCGCCTGGGCCGGCTGGGCGATTCCAGCCTGGTGGCCCGGCGCATCGCCCCCATGCGCCGGGTGGTGTGCGCCAGCCCCGCTTACCTGGCCCGTCGCGGCGTGCCGCAGGACCCGGCCGAGCTGGCCGGACACGACTGCCTGAGCTACGGCAACGCCACCTCGACCAATGACTGGCCTTTCGTCACGGCCGAGGGCCAGCCCTGGGCGGTGGAGGTGTCGGGGCCGCTGCGCACCAACAACGGCGACGCCCTGCGGGCGGCGGCGCTGCGGGGGCTGGGGCTGATCTACCTGCCCACCTTCATCGTCGGCGGCGACCTGCAGGCGGGCACCCTGGTCTCGGTGCTGGACCGCCACGTGCCGCAGGATTCGGCCATGCACGCGGTCTATCCCCATGCGCGCCACCTGTCGCCCAAGGTGCGGGCCTTCGTGGATTTCCTGGCCGAACGGTTTGGGCCGCGCCCCTATTGGGACTTGGTGGAATAAAGGCCGGGACGCGGAGAACCGGGCGGGCGGTGGTGCCGTTGGTGGGGTGTAGCCCACCCCCCGCCAGGAGCCTCAGCCTATGCATGCCCGTCAGATGCTCACCACCCATCCCCATGTTCGCGGCAGCGCCAACGATGCCCTGATCACCTGTATCGAGGAATGTTTCGACTGCGCCCAGACCTGCGTGACCTGTGCCGACGCCTGCCTGGGCGAGCCCGATGTGGCGGACCTGGTTCAGTGCATCCGCCTGAACCAGGATTGTTCCGACGTCTGCGCGGCGGCGGGGGCGGTGGCGACCCGGCGCAGCGGCTCCAACGAGGGCGTCATCCGCGCCATGCTGGAGGCCTGCCAGACCGCCTGTTCCCTGTGTGCCGAGGAGTGCGAGCGCCACGCCGGCTCCCACGACCATTGCCGCATCTGCGCCGCCGAGTGCCGGGCTTGCGAAGAGGCCTGCCGCAAGGCGCTGCAAAGCCTGCGGAACTGATCAGGCGCCCCCTGCTCCTTCCGTCATGGCCGGGTTCGACCCGGCCATCCACGCCTTTCCGCGGGCACGACGCCAGACGGGGCCACGTGGATGCCCGGAACAAGTCCGGGCATGACGTCGGAGCGGGCCGATTACAAGCTGCTCAGGCGAAGCCGCCGTTGGCGCGCAGCACCTGTCCGTTGACCCAGCCGCCGTCGGGCCCCAGCAGGAACGACACCACGCCGGAGATGTCTTCCGGCTGGCCCAGGCGCTCCAGCGGCGCTGCCTTGGCTAGCTGGGCCACCAGTTCGTCGCTCTTGCCGGTGAGGAACAGTTCGGTCGCCACCGGGCCGGGGGCGACGGCGTTGACGGTGACCGAGCGGCCGCGCATCTCGTTGGCGAGCACCCGCACCAGCCCCTCCACGCCCGCCTTGGTGGCGATATAGGCGCCGTAACTGGGCAGGGATTTGGCGATCACGCTGGTGGAGAAGGCGACGATGCGCCCGCCTTCGCCCACATGGCGGGCCGCCCGGCTCAGCACCAGGAAGGTGCCGCGCAAATTGGTGGCGACCAGCCGGTCGAAGGCGGCCACGTCACCGGCGGCGATGGGGGAATTAGCCATCAGGCCGGCGTTGTTGACCACCGCGTCCAGCCGGCCGAAGCGCTCCAGCACGGCCTGGAACAGGCGGTCCACCGCCGCCTCCTCGCCGATATCGGCCTGCACCGCGATGGCTTCGCCACCCGCGGCGGCGATCTGCGCCACCACGGCGTCGGCCTTGGCCGCATTGCCGGCATAATTGACCGCCACGGCAAAGCCGTCGGCGGCCAGCCGGCAGGCAATCTCGGCCCCGATGCCGCGCGAGGCGCCGGTGACCAGGGCAACCTTCCGGGATGAGTTCATGGCGTCCTCCTGTCTGTCCATGGACTAAACCATGGCGCCTCCGGCATTGTTTGGTAAGCTGCACATTGGTGAATGGCCTGTGCAGAGAGATGAACAATGCGCCCGGTTCCTTTGAACGATCTGGAAGCCTTCGCCGCCGTCGCCCGCCGCCGCAGTTTCCGCCGGGCGGCGGCCGAGCGCGGGGTGTCGGCATCCCTGCTCAGCCAGACCGTGCGCCGGCTGGAGGAACGGCTGGGGGTGGCGCTGCTGCTGCGCACCACCCGCAGCGTGTCGCTGACCCAGGCCGGTGAGGTGCTGCTGGCCGGGCTCGACCCCGCCCTGGCCCGCATCGACCAGGCGGTCGAAGCCCTGAACGACCTGCGGGGGCGGCCGTCGGGGCGGCTGCGCCTCAACGCGCCGCTGCCGGTGGTCCATCTGACCCTGGCGCCCTTGGCCGCCGGCTTCATGGCCGCCTATCCGGACGTCCAGCTGGAAATCACCGCCGACGACGCCTTCAGCGACGTGCTGGGCCAGGGCTTCGACGCCGGGGTGCGCTTCGGCGAGGACATGGCCCAGGACATGGTGACCGTGCCGCTGCATCGCCCCTGCCGCCGGCTGGTGGTGGCGGCGCCGGCCACCGTGGAGCGGGTGGGACGGCCCCGCACGCCGCGCGACCTGGCCGGCCTCGGCCTGATCGCCCACCGCTTCCCCGGCGGTGCCATCTACGGCTGGGAATTCGCCAAGGAGGGCGAGGCGCTGACGGTGACGCCCACGGGATCGCTGGTGTGCAACGATCCCCTGCTGCAGGTGCGGGCCGCGCTGGACGGCGCCGGCTTCGCCTTCGTGTTCGAGGAGTACGTGCGGGCCGAGGTGGATGCCGGCCGGCTGGTTTCGGTGCTGGAGGACTGGGCCGCGCCCATGCCGGCGCCGTTCCTCTACTTCTCCAGCCGGCGCACCGTGTCGGCACCGCTGAGGGCGTTCATCGACTACGTGCGGGCTAGGTCCTGATCAGCCCGGCCAGCGGCGCGACACCGGCGCTGTGCGGGAACACGGTGGTGTCGAGCGTCGCCGGGCCGACGCCCAGATGGTCCCGCAGGACCGCCTTCAGCACGGCGCGCAGGTCGGTGGTGGGGCGCAGGTCGCGGCCCTGGTACAGCGCGTTGGGGGCCAGTCCCGGCCACTGGCCGAGGACGGCGCCGCCGGCCACACGGCCGCCCATGACCAGCGCCACGCCGCCGGTGCCGTGGTCGCTGCCGCCGGTGCCGTTGGCGGCCACCGTGCGGCCGAATTCGCTGACCGCCACCACCACGGCGTCGCGCCAGGCGGGGCCCAGCGCCTTGGCCAGGGCGTCCAGCCCGCCGGCCAGCCGGGCCAGGGAATCGGCCATGCGGCCCTGGGTGAGGCCCTGGCCGGCATGGGTGTCCCAGCCGCCCAGTTCCAGCACTGCCACCCGCGGGCCCTCGGCGGCGGCCAGCAGATGGCCGGCGGCGTGGGCCAGGGCCGGAAAGTCGCGCAGCCTGCCCCGGACGGGCGGTTCGTCTGCCATGGCTTCGCCGGCTGTGACATTGGCCTGGACGCCCTCTTCGAACGCGGTCGCCAGCAGGGCATCGCCGGCATAGAGGGCGGCCACCTTCTCGACCAGTCCGGCCGGCAGGCCGGGCAGAGGCGAGGGCGCCCAGGACGAGGCCGGGGTCGCGCCGCGCAGGATCAGCGGCAGCCCCTGCGCCACCGCCAGGGCGACGCCCCGGCCGGCCCCCAGGCTGTCCAGGGCGCGGTTGAGCCAGCCGTCCGACAGCTCGTGCGGTCGGGTACCGCCGCCCTCCAGCATGTCCTGGCCGTCGAAATGCGAGCGCTCACGATAGGGCGAGGCGACGGCGTGGACGATGGCCAGTTCGCTCCCCTGCCAATAGGGCAGCAGCGGCGCCAGGGCGGGGTGCAGGGCGAACGGTGCCTCCAGCGGCAGGACTTCGCCCTCCGGCAGGGCGAGGCTGCCCCGCGCCTGGGCGTAGTCGGGGTCGCGGATGGGCGGCACCGCGTGCAGGCCGTCCAGGCCGCCGCGCAGCAGCACGACCACCAGCCGGCGCCCGCCGGGCAGGGCTGCTACCGACAGGCCGGGCACCAGCCCCAGCAGCAGGCCGGCACCGGCGCCGGCCAGAAGCTCGCGGCGGCTGGGCATGCTCATCTCCTCTGGAAGTCGCGGCTGGCAAGGATGAGGAACAGGGCCTCGGCCTTGGTGGCGGCGCCGGACACGATGCGGCGGGTGGCTTCGGACAGATCGGCGTCGGGCCACAGGAAATGGCCGCGCCGGGCCAAAGCGGGGGCGGCCTTGCGCGCCCATTCCAGCCGCAGCATCAGCGCCTCGGGCGCCGCCCAGGCCTCGGCCCGGTCGGGCCAGCCGGCGGGCGAGGGGGCGGCCCAGGGCGTCTGCCCCATCACCGCCAGCGAGCTCACCAGCGCCCTGTCCTCGGCTTCGGGGGCGCCGCCGAAGGCGCGCAGGGTGGCGGCCAGCAGGTCGTCGGGCGCGCGCATCTTGACCAGCGGCTCGGCCCAGGCCTCGTCGCCCTCCACCAGCAGGCGGGTGACCTCGCCCAGGTCGCCGTCGCTGTCCAGGTAGCGCCGCACCAGCCGGTCGACCAGGGCGGGTGGCGGGTCGTCCGCCACGTAATGGCGAGCCAGCCTGGTGGCGACCATGCGGGCGGTGGCGGGATGGCGGGCCAGCATTTCCAGGGCGCGGTCGCCCTCGGCCTCGCCGGCCTCGTGGAAGGCGATCCCCAGCACGGTCTTGGCACCCGGTTGGTGCAGGCGCGGCGCGAAGCGGAAACCGCCGGCTTCGGCATCCAGGGTCCAGCCGGTGAGGATGCGGGCCAGATGCTCCACGTCCGCCTGGGAATAGCCGCCGTCCGGACCCAGAGTGTGCAGTTCCATCAGTTCGCGCGCCAGGTTCTCGTTCAGGCCGCGGCCATGCCGCTCCCCCGCCGCCGATTGCGGGCCGATGGAACGGGCGTTGTCCAGGTACAGCAGCATGGCCGGGTGGCGCACCACGGCCCGCAGCATGTGCAGGAAACGGCCGGTGACATGGGGGCGGATGGCCTCGCGCTCGAAGGCGCCGGCCAGCGGCAGCACCGCCGGCCGCTGCACCGAGATGGTGAAATGGTTGCTCCACAACCGCACCAGCCGCTCGCGTGCCGGCGTGGCGCTCAGCGCGCCGGCACGGGTGCGCGCTGCCGCCTCGGCCATGTAGTCCTGGCGCAGGGATTTGCGGGCGTCGGGATCCTTGTCGCGGCGGGCCTTGAGCGCGCGCACCAGCAGGGTGGCGGAATCGGCGAAGCGGTCCAGGCCGGGTGCGGCGTCGGGCTGGGCCAGTTGGGCCAGGACCCAGCCGCGCGGGTCGCCGGTAATGGCCGCCCGATCCCCCGGCGCCATGCCCATGGCGAAACGGTTGGCGGCAATATGGGCGTCGTCGCGGGGCATGGCATCTCCTGGTGGCCCCCGGTTGTGACACACGATTATGGCGGAAGCGTGGACGCCAAGGTCGGGTTCGGCTTGCGGCGCGGCCCGGCTTGGGGAAGAGTCATGGGCCGCATGCGAAGGAGAATGCGATGACCGAGGCGCGGGCCTGGGTATTGCTGCGGTCGAAGCGCCGTTTCGACCTGTTGAACCCCACCCCCTTCGATTGGGAATTGTTCGATCTGGCCGAGGGCGAGGCGCGCACCTTCCGCTGGGGCGGCTCGTCGGTGTGGGACTGGCCCATGTCGGTGGCCCAGCACAGTTTGCTGACGCTGGAAATCCAGCGCCAGGGCGCCCCCAACGGCATCGCTCCGGCGCTGGAGCTGGCCAATCTGGTGCATGATGGCTCGGAAGCGCTGGGTGTGCGTTGGGACCCCATCACCCCGGTGAAGCCGTTCCTGGGCGAAGGCTTCCACCGCATGGACCGCGCCATCCAGCGCGCCATCCACATCCGCCTGGGCCTGCCCGGCGACCTGCCGGTTGAATGGAAGAAGGCCATCAAGGACGCCGACCGCCGCGCCGCCGCCGGCGAGGCCCTGCACGTGGCCGGATGGAGCCGCGAGGAAATCCGCTCCACCCTGAAGATTCGGCTGGCCCCGCTGGAGGCCGACCCGCTGGTGCGCCGTTACGGCGGCAAGCCGTGGGAGCCCTGGCCCATGCGGGTGGCCGAGGAACGCTTCCTCGATGAGCTGGAACGGCTGCACCGGCTATCGGGAATTGGCGTCTAAGGCTGGGCGGATCGGGGGGATGCGTTCCAGGCCCACAAATGGGCGGCGATCAGGGCGCGCCAGGGGCTGAAGGGGGCGAGCCAGCGTTCGGCCTCACGTTCGCCCAGTTTGCCGGGCGCTCCCAGCAGGGATTGCAGCCCCCGGCGCACGGCGACGTCGCCGTGCAGCGAGCCGTCCAGCCAGCCGAACCCCCGCAGCAGTGCATAGCTGACGGTCCAGGGGCCGATCCCCGGCGTGTCCAGCAGCTTTTCGGCCATGGCCGCCATCGCCGTGGGAGTGGGGGCGAGGTCCAGCGGTAGCCGGCTGTCCATGGCCCGCAGGCTGGCCTCGCGCAAAGCCGCCGCCTTGGCGCGCGAGAAGCCGGCCGAGCGCAGATCCTGTTCGTCCAGGCGCAGCAGCGTCGCCGGGTCCGGATAGCAGAGCAATCCGCCGGAATGGCGGATACCGGCCGCTTGGATCAGGTTGCGGCGGATGGTCACGGCGGCGGCGACGCTGATCTGCTGGCCGGTGACGGCCCAGGACAGCGCCTCGAAGGGCGAGGCGGCGACCGGCAGGCGCAGGCCCGGATTTTGCGCGATCAGCCGCCCCAATTGCGGGTGTCTGCGATAGGCGTCCTCGAACAGTTCGACCGCCTGGTCGAGGCCCAGCATACGCCGCACCATGGAGGTCAAGGCGGCCTCGGCACCGGCGGCGGGGCCGTCCACATGAAGCTCCGCCCGCACCCGGCCGCCGGTGAAGGCGAGGCTCAGGCAGGCGGGGTGGCCGCCCCAGATCAACCCTTTGCGGATTCCCTCGGCGGTGACCTGTTCCGCCACTCCCTGCGGATCACGTCCGTGGAAGGCCCGCAGTTCGGTCTGACGATAGCCGGCCGGCAGTTCGATGGCGCTGACGATGCTCATCATCTTTCCTTGGGCCGCGATCCCTCGCGTTCCAGCAGCGTCCGCTTGCGCTCGACGCCCCAGCGATAGCCGGACAGCGACCCGTCGGTGCGCACGACCCGGTGGCAGGGGACGGCCAGGGCGATGGCATTGGCGGCGCAGGCGCCGGCCACCGCGCGAACCGCCTTGGGCGCGCCGATGCGCTCGGCGATCTCGGTGTAGGTGGCGGTGGAGCCGGGCGGTATCCGGCGAAGCTCCTGCCAGACCCGTTGCTGGAAAGCGGTTCCGCGCACGTCGAGCGGCAGGTCGAGCCCCTGCGCCGGGTCTTCCACATGGGCCACCACCCGGGCGACCAGATGCTCGAAGCCGGCATCGCCGCCGATCAGGCGGGCGCTGGGGAAGCGGTCCTGCAGGTCGCGGACCAGACGCTCGGGATCATCGTCCATCAGGATGGCGCACACCCCCGGTCGCTGCGGGCCACCAGGACGGCGCCCAGCGAGGTGGCGGCGATGGCGAAATGGATGTCGGTCTGGGCGCCGCCCTGCCGGTAGGCGGTGGGGGTCATGCCTAGCAACTGGTCGGCCTGTTCGTAGAAGCGGCCGCTGGAATTGTAGCCGGCGTCGTAGATCGCCTCGGTCACCGAGGAGTCCGGGTGGGCCAGTCCCTGCTGGAGCCGCCGGGCGCGATGGGCCAGCGCATAGGCCTTGGGGGTGACGCCGGTCAGCGCCTTGAACTGGCGGTGCAGGTGCGACGGGCTCAATCCGGCGGCGGCGGCCAGTTCGTCGAGGCTGGGGGCGGTCTCGGCCTGCTCGATCATCCGGCACAGGGCGGCCACCGTGGCGGCCTGCCGCTGCCGGGCCGGCGCCTGCTCGGGCCGGCACCGTTGGCAGGGGCGGAACCCGGCCGCCTCCGCCGCCTCGTTGGTCTCGTAGAAGCTGACGTTGGCGGGTTTGGCCCGCCGCGCCGCGCAGGATGGCCGGCAATAGATTCCGGTGGTGCGAACCGCATAGACGAACGTGCCGTCGGCATCGCGGTCACGCGCCATCACCGCGCGCCATCTGGGGTCCTGTTCCGTGTGGGTGGTCATGATCATCCTCGTCGGACATTGTGGGCCGTTTCCAGGAAGAACGGTAGACCCCGAACCGACGGGGCGCACTCCGCTGCTTGCTTTCGAATTTCCGGCCTTCGAATTTCCGGCGGGGCCCGAGAACGGTTGCTTTCCGGCCACCGATGGGGCATCACCCCTACCCGCCATTTTCCGCGAGGGCTTGCAGATGTACGTCGGCATGGATTTCGGCACCTCCAACAGCGCCGTCGGCGTGATCGACGGCGGTGGTGCCGCCCGCATCGTCGTCCACGACAATGCCGGGCTGTCGGTCTCGGCCACCTCGGACACGCTGCGTTCCATGGTCGCCTTCGACCGCGCCCACCGCCACGAGGACGGTCGCCTCGCCGCCCTGGTGGGGCAGCAGGCCATCGCCGCCTACCTGGCCGGTGACGGCGAAACCCGCCTGCTGCAATCGTTCAAGAGCCACCTGACCAGCAAGCTGTTCACCAGCGCCAACATCTTCAACGCCTCGTACAGCCTGGAGCGCCTGATCGCCCTGGTGGTGGAGCACCTCAAGCGCTCGGCCGAGGCGGCGGGCGGGGCGCCGGTGACGCGGGTGGTGGCGGGCCGGCCGGTGCGCTTCGTCGCCGAGGACGGCAAGGATGCCGACGACTTCGCCGTCTCCCGGCTGACCGATGCCTTCGCCCAGGCCGGCATCGCGGAGGTTCATTTCGAATACGAGCCGATCGCCGCCGCCTATTACTACGAACGCAGTCTCGATCATGACGAAACCGTTCTGGTCGCCGATTTCGGCGGCGGCACCAGCGATTTCTGCCTGGTGCGGCTGGGCCCCGCGCGGGCCGGGATGGCGCGGCCGGAAGACGCCATCCTGGGCACCGGCGGCGTTGGCATCGCCGGCGACAGCTTCGACCGCCGCATGGTGGAACGCGGGCTGGCCGAGTTCTTCGGCAAGAACACCACCTATCACAGCAACCGCAAGGACCTGCCGGTTCCCGACTGGATCTACGGCAAGTTCTCGCGCTGGCACCATATCGGCTTCCTCGGCACCGCCTCGACGCTCCGCATGCTGCGCGACATCCAGCGCCACGCCAGCCACCCCGAGCGTATCGAGGACCTGCTGACCCTGATCGAGTACAATCTGGGCTACCACCTGTACCGTGCGGTGGAGGCCGCCAAGGTGGCCCTGTCCCAGGGCGGGGAAACCACCCTGGTGTTCGACCACGCCCCCATCCGCATCGAACGCCGCATCACCCGGGCCGAGTTCGAGGACTGGATCGCCCCCGAACTGCAAGCCATCGAGGACTGTGTGGACGGCCTGCTGGCCTCGACCGGCATCGCGGCGGCCACGGTGGACCGGGTGTTCATGACCGGCGGCTCGTCGTTGGTTCCGGCGGTGCGCGCCATCTTCGACAGCCGCTTCGGCGCCGGGAAGGTGGTGGCCGGCGGCGAGTTCGTCTCGGTGGCCAGCGGATTGGCCTACCGCGCCCGGGAATTGTTCGCCGGGCGGTGATTTTCCACCCCGACACCGGATTGTCCCAGCTTCCTGTCTTGCTCCCTGCCGACGGCTGCCGTAATTATGTGCACATCGGTGCCGGCGCTCAAATTGAGTGCATTGGGGGAACGAAACGGCGCCGGCAAGGGGGACTCATGTCGAAGGGGTTGGTGTTCGCCGAGAAGCGGGACCCGGTTGAAAGCACGCAGGCGGCGGGACCGCCCTGGACCATCCTGATCGTCGACGACGACCCGGAAGTGCATTCCATCACCAAGCTGGCGCTGCGCAACTTCACCTTCGGCGGCCGTCCGGCCCGCTTCATGGATGCCCATTCCGCCGCCGAGGGCCGCCGCATCATCGAGGCCGAGCCCGACATCGCCCTGGTGCTGTTGGACGTGGTGATGGAGACCGACGACGCCGGCCTGCGGCTGGTGGAATACGTGCGCAAGGAGCTGCGCAACCGCCGCATCCGCATCGTGCTGCGCACCGGCCAGCCGGGTCAGGCGCCGGAAAAGGACGTCATCGCCGCCTACGACATCAACGACTACAAGTCCAAGACCGAGCTGACCCAGGACCGTCTGTACACCACCGTGGTCGCCGCCCTGCGCGCCTATGAGGACATCATGGCGCTGGAGATGAGCCGGCGCGGCCTGGAAAAGATCCTGGAAGGCTCCACCCTGCTGTTCCAACTGCGCTCGCTGCAATTGTTCACCGCCGGCGTGCTGACCCAGATGTCGGCGCTGGTGGGCTGCCGCGAGGACGGACTGCTGTGCGTGGTCGAGGACGAGGCCTCGGGAGAGGCGCCGCCGCGCATCAGCGTGCTGGCCGGTTCCGGCCGCTACGAGCAGGCGGCGGGGCGGGCGCTCGCCACCACCGCCGATCCCGAGGTGGCGGCCATCGTCACCGCCGCGCTGACCGAGCGGCGCAGCCGCTACGAGGACACCTATCTGTGCCTGTACCTGCACAGCCCCAATTATCGCGACCTCGCCATCTACCTGCCCACCAGCCGCGCCATCGGCGAGGTGGAGCGCCAGTTGGTCGAGGTCTTCGGCGGCAAGGTCGCGCTGGGCTACGACAATGTCCACCTGATCCAGGCGCTGGAAGACCGGCTGCAGCACCTCAAGCGCTCCGAGGAGCGTTACGCCCTGGCGGTCAAAGGGGCCAACGAGGCGCTGTGGGACTGGCTGGTGGACGTGGACAGCATCTATTTCAGCCCGCGCATGGAGGAAATCCTGGGCGTGGCCGCCGGCAGCCTGAACGGCGCCACCCAGACCTGGCGGCGCCACATCCATCCCGAGGACCGGCTGCTGCTGCAGGCCGGCCTGGATGCCGCCTTCACCAAGCGCAGCGAAACCCTGGACCTGCAGTTCCGCATGCGCCACCTCTCCGGTCAGGATTTGTGGGTGCGCATGCGCGGCGTCATCGCCTATGGCGAGGATGGCCGGCCGGAACGCCTGGTCGGCTCGCTCGGCGACATCACCGACCGCAAGCGCTATGAGCAGGAGCGCCTGCGCTCCGCCGCCGCCGAGGCGGCCAGCGTGGCCAAGTCGGAGTTCCTGGCGGTGATGAGCCACGAGATCCGCACGCCCATGAACGCCATTCTGGGCATGATCCGCCTGCTGCTGGACACCGACCTGAACGCGGTGCAGCGCGACTACGCCGAAACCGTGCTGTCCTCGGGCGAGGTGCTGCTGGGCATCCTCAACGACATCCTGGACCTGTCGCGCATCGAGGCGGGCAAGCTGGAACTGGAGAAGATCGCCTTCGACCTGCCCAAGGTGGCCGACAGTGTCGTCCACCTGATGATGCCGCGCGCCAAGGAGAAGAGCCTGACCCTGGTCAGCGAACTGGCGCCCGACCTGCCGCCCCGGCTGATGGGCGATCCCACTCGCCTGCGCCAGGTGCTGCTGAACCTGCTGTCCAACGCCATCAAGTTCACCGAAGCCGGATCGGTGACGCTGAGGCTGTGGGTGGACGGCGTGAGCGACGGCAAGGCCACCCTGCACTTCGAGGTCCGCGACACCGGTATCGGCATTTCGGCCGAGGCGTGCGAACGCCTGTTCAAGAACTTCGTCCAGGCCGACGCGTCCATCTCGCGGCGTTTCGGCGGCACCGGCCTGGGGCTCGCCATCTGCCAGAAGCTGGTGCAGGTGATGGACGGCGACATCGGCGTCGCCAGCGAGCCGGGACAAGGCAGCACCTTCTGGTTCCATATCCGCCTGCCCGTGGCCGAGAACGTCTCCGAGCGCGGCGGCCAGCCGGTGGAGGCCAGGAGCGGCCGCCCGCTGAACCTGCTGCTGGCCGAGGACAACGCGGTCAACCAGAAGGTGGCCACCCTGATTCTGGAGCGTGGCGGCCACCGGGTCACCGCCGTCGGCAACGGCATACAGGCGCTGCATGCGGTGCAGGCGGTGGATTACGACCTGGTGCTGATGGACATGCAGATGCCCGAGATGGACGGGCTGGAGGCGACGCGGCGCATCCGCGCCCTGCCGCCGCCCAAGAGCCTGGTGCCCATCCTGGCGCTGACCGCCAACGCCCTGGCGGCCGAATTCGAGCGCTGCATGGTGGCCGGCATGGACGGCTTCGTCACCAAGCCGTTCCAGATCGAGGTGCTGTTCTCGGAAATCGCCCGGGTGATGGCCGACAACAAGCGCACTTCCAACACCCGCCCGCCCGAGGTGCCGCGCACTCCGGCGGTGGAGCGCGCCGCCCTGGACGACCTGCACGACCGCTTCGCCGCCGAGCAGGTGGGGGCGCTGCTGGCCGACTACCTGATGGACACTCGCTCCAAACGGGCCGACATGGCCCGCTGGGCCGCCGCCAACGACCGCGCCCGGGTGCAGGCCAGCGCCCATGACCTCAAGGTCAACTCGGCCAATTTCGGCTTGGCCAGCCTGCGCAACCTGGCCGAGGCCATCGAGCTGTCCTGCCAGGAAGGCCGCTGGAGCGATGCGCTGCACCTGATGGCCGAGCTGCCTGGACGCCTGGACGAGACGGTGGCCGAGCTGCGCCGGCTGTTCCCGGCGGTGGACGCGGCCATCGGCCGGGTCCTGTCCTCCGTCCGCTGATCGAGGGAGAACGCCAATGATCTCGCGCATCAGCGTGTCGCGCAAACTGCTGCTGATCTACGCCCTGGACATGGTGGCGGTGATCTTCCTGGGCTTCTCGCTGGCGGAAGAGAAGTACATCGCCATCAATTTCGCCCGCAAGGAACTGGCCGGCATCGCCTATATCGAGGCGGCGCGCGATACCCTGTTCACCATCGCCGACAACACCAACGGACCGGGAGCCGAGCCGGCGCGGGCGGTGGCGCTGAACGCCGTCATGTCCGACATGGAACGGGCCGAGCAGGACTGGGGCGCCGCCATGTCCAGCCGCGCCGCCGCCGACGATCTGCAGCGCGAGGGCCGCCTGCTGGCGGTGGCCTCGGCGGAGCACGTTCCCGAGCGGGCGGCGGCGAGCATCGTCGCCACCCGGCGGCTGATCTCGCGGGTGGGCGACCAGTCCAACCTGATCCTCGATCCCGACCTGGACAGCTATTACTCCATGTCGCTGGTGCTGCTGCGTTTCCCCGAACTGGTGGATCAGTTGATCCAGATCCGCGCCAAGATGCACAGCGTGGCCGGGCACGGGGCCATCGCCGCCGACGACCGCACCGAATTCCTGATCCTGGAAGGCCGCTTGACCAACGTCATCCGCGGTATCGAGGGCGACCGCGCCGCCGGGTACAGCGGCAATCCCGACGGGTCGCTGGAGCGCGCCCTCACTCCTGGCTTCGCCGTGCTGGACGGCGCCCTGGCCAACGTGGTCACTGCGTTGCGCGCCAGCGTCATCGACCGCGGCGGCGACATCGACACCGCCCCGGTGGATCGCGCCATCGCCGAGAGCCTGCGGGCCACCCGGGCCATCTGGGTGCAGACCAGCCAGGAATTGCGGCGCCTCGTCCAGGTGCGCATCGAAGGCTTCTTCAGCCGCATGTGGGAGCATTTCGCCATGGCCGGCGGCCTGCTCAGCATCATCCTGACGCTGGTGCTGCTGGTGGCCCGGCGCATTGCCGTGCCCATCGGCCATCTGGCCGAGGTGGCCGACCGGGTGCGGCGCACCAACGACTACAACCTGCGCGCCAAGTGGGACAGCGCCGACGAGATCGGCCGGCTGGTGGATATCTTCAACACCATGCTGGAGCGCCTGCAGGCCGAGGGTGCCCGCCGCGAGGAACTGGCGGCGCAGACCCGCGCCGCCGCCGCCCAGCGCGACCTGATCGAGGCCATTCCCACTCCGCTGACGGTGACCCGCCAGTCCGACAACGCCCTGGTGCACATCAACCAGCCGGCCTCGGTGCTGCTGGGGGTGGACGGCAGCGGCGAAAGCCATCTGGACGACTACCTGCCCGAGGACAAGCGCGCCCGCCTGGTGGAGCTGCTGGCGCTCAACGGCGCGGTCAACGAGTTCGAGACCGAGATCGCCGCGCGCGGCGGCGGGCATTTCTGGGCGCTGATGTCGGCGCGCCTGCTGTCCTACCAGGGCGAGCAGGCGCTGCTCACCACCATCACGCCCATCACCGAGCGCAAGCGCATGGAAGAGGAGCTGCGCGCCGCCAAGGACAAGGCGGAAGCCACGCTGGAACAGCTTCAGCAGGCGCAGCAGAGCCTGATCCAGGCGGAGAAGATGGCCTCTCTGGGCGGGTTGGTGGCCGGCGTCGCCCACGAGATCAACACGCCCATCGGCATCGGCCTGACCGGCGCCTCCACCCTGGCGGCGGAAACCGAGAAGCTGCGCAAGCTCTACGCCGACCAGTCCATGACCGAGGACGCCTTCCTGGATTACCTGGAAGTGGCCAACGAGACTGCCCGGCTGCTGATGACCAACATGAACCGGGCGGCCGAGCCTGATCCAGAGCTTCAAGCAGGTGGCGGTGGACCAGACCAGCGCCGAGCGGCGGCGCTTCGACCTCAAGAGCTACATCGACGAGATCCTCAATTCGCTGCATCCCACGCTGAAGAAGACACAGCATGCCGTGGTGGTCGACTGCCCCGACGGCATCCAGATGGATTCCTATCCCGGCATCCTGTCGCAGGTGCTGACCAACCTGGTGATGAACGCCCTGATCCATGCCTACAGCGACCACCAGAGCGGCACCCTTTCCATCCGCGTCAGGACCACGGCGGACGGCAGGGTGATGCTGGTCTTCGCCGACGACGGCAACGGCATTCCGCCCGAGAACCTGAACCGCATCTTCGATCCGTTCTTCACCACGCGCCGCACCAAGGGCGGCTCGGGCCTGGGCTTGCACATCGTGTTCAACGTCGTGACCAGTTCGCTGAACGGCCAGGTGGAGGTGGCCAGCGAGGTCGGCAAGGGCACCACCTTCACCCTCAGCTTCCCCAAGGTGGCGCCCAAGCCGGCGGTGCCGGCCCTGATCGAGGGATAGCCGGTATCGACCCTCCCGCCGGTTCGCATCCCGTTTACAAGGCGATCATTCCGTTTAATTTTCTGCTGCCTGCGTTCATTGTATATTCAATACTTGGTTGTATTTGCCCTCGTCGGGATTACTTGGCTATGCTATTGTCCTGTCTATGGCGGACGATGGTGCCCGGGTCCAGATCACCTTGCCCCGTCGCCGCCTTGGCGCTGACGGGCGGTTGGCAGGGGGCGGCATGCATCATCTTCTGGCGCAGCAGTTGAAACAGGCGACGGCCACGGACGGCACGGTCGACCTTGATCGCCTGCTGGCCGATGTGAGCCGCGCCTACGATGCCGCCGACCGTGCCCGCCACCGCGAACAGCAGGCCTCCGAGGACATCCAGTCCCAACTGGACGATTTGCGCGCCGGCATCCAGGCCGAGGCGGACGCCCGCTTCAACGCGGTGATGAAGAACGTGGGCGAGGCGGTCATCACCATCGACATGGACGGCCGGATCGAAACCTTCAATCGCACCGCCGAGGAGATGTTCGGCTACGACGCCGTCGAACTGGTGGGCCACGACATCGCCATCCTGACCACCGAGGAGCGGGCCAGCCGGTTCCGGGCCGCGTTGACGGAATATGCCCATACCGGCGATGCCCGCCCGCTGGAAGCCCTGCGCGAGAGCGAGGGCCGGCGGAAGGATGGCGACCTTTTTCCTGCCGAATTGGCCATCGCCGAGGTGCAGTTGGGCGGCCGGCCCTGTTTCGTCGGCGTCATCCGCGACATCTCAGCCCAGGTGGAGACGGAGCGCCAGCTGCGTGAAAGCGAGGGCCGTTTCCGCGACCTCGTCGGGTCGGCCTCGGACTGGTTCTGGGAAACCGATGCGGATGGCCGGCTGACCTTCGTTTCCGAGCGCATCTCCAATGTGCTGGGGGTCAAGGCCTCGGCCATCGTCGGCGCCACCTTCTTCGACCTCGGCCTGGCCGACGACGGGACGGCGGCGAAAGAGTACCGTCAGGAACTGGCCGAGCGCCGGTCATTCCGCGACCGGGTCTTCCATGTGGGACCGCCCGAGGGGCACGACAGCCGCGTCATCCGTATCAGTGGCATCCCCATTCTCGATCGCGGCGAGTTCGTCGGCTATCGCGGTGTCGGTGTGGACGTCACCCGCGAGGTGGCGGCCGAACGCCGCGCCCGCCAGGCCCAGCAATTGTTGGCCGACGCCATCGAGCGTATCGTCGATGGCTTGGCCGTTTACGACGCCGCCGACCGGCTGGTGCTGTTCAACCCCGAATACCGCAGGGTGTTCGCCGGCATGTCCCATGTCATCAAGCTGGGGGTCCATTTCGAGGAAGTGGTGCGGCATAACCCCGCCGTGTTCGACACCGAGGGGATGCCGTTCGAACAATGGGTGGCCAAGCGCCTGCAATACCACCGCGACGCCTCGGGCCAGCCGTTCGTGGTGCGCATGGCCGACGGCCGCTGGATCCTTCATCGCGAGTTCCGCATGGCCGACGGCGGCACCGTCGGCCTGCGTACCGACATCAGCGAGTTGAAGCGGCGCGAGCAGGAGTTGGAAAGCCTGCGCCGGCTGTACCGGCTGATCCTGGATGCCGCTGGCGAAGGCATCGTTGGCCTTGATCGCGGCGGCCGCGTCATCTTCGCCAACCGCAGCACCGCCCATCTGCTGGGATACCCGCCCGAGCAGATGGTGGGGCAGGATTTCCATGCCCTGGTGCAGCCCTTCCGCCGGGACGGGACCCCCTGCGTTCCCGCAGATACCGTCATGGCGCGTGCCTATGGGCAGGGTGCCGCCGGCGAGGTGTCGGGGGCCGTCTTCCATACGGCCGAGGGGGCCTCGCTGCCGGTGGATTATTACGCCGCCCCCATCGACGAGGATGGCGGCGTCTCCGGCGCGGTGGTGGTTTTTCGCGACGCGACCCTGCGCCTGCGCTACGAACGGACCTTGGCCGATTCTCACCGGGAGCTGGAGCGGCTGGTGGCCGAGCGCACCCGCGAACTGACCCAGGAAGTGTCCAACCGGGCGCGCATCGAAAGTTCACTGCGGGAATCGCGCGAGCGCCTGAAGGGCATCACCGACAGCCTGTTCGAAGGGGTGGTGGTGGTGGACCGCCATGGGCGGCTCAGCTTCGCCAATCCGTCGGCCCGCGCGCTGTTGGCCCTGGACGGCGATCCCGAGGGACTGCCCATCGATGCGGTGCTGTCCCTCGATAGCCGCGGCCGGCCGGAGGCTTCCGTTCCGCCCTGGACCGCGGTCCTTGAGGGTGGCGAGAACATCTGCGACAACGACGCCGTCTTCGTCACCGCCGATGGCCGGGCGCTGGACGTGGCCTATGGCTGCACCGGCCTGCGCGTGGGGGGCGAGGTCAAGGCGGTGGTGATCTCGTTCCGCGATATTTCGCCGCTGAAGGCGGCCCAGCGCGAGGCGTTGCAATCCTCGCGCATGGCCAGCGTCGGCCAACTGGCCGCCGGCATCGCCCACGAGATCAACACGCCCATCCAGTACATCGGCGACAACCTGCGCTTCATTTCCGAATCCATTCATTCGGTCGCCCAGGCGGTGGCGGCGGGCCGCGCATTGGCCGCCGCCGCCGAGGCGTCCGCGGCCGCCACCTATGCCGAAACCCTGGCGAACGAGGACGTGGATTACCTGGTGGAGGAAATCCCCCGCGCCGTGGACCAGTCCCTGGAAGGGGTCGGGCAGGTGGCCCGCATCGTGCTGTCCATGAAGGAGTTCTCCCATCCCGGTTCGTCCAGCAAGACCATGGTGGACATCAACCGTGCGCTGGACAACACCGTCACCGTGGCCCGCAACACGTGGAAGCACGTGGCCGAGGTGGTTACCGACTACCAGCCCGACCTGCCGCCGGTACCCTGCTACGCTGGCGAGCTGAACCAGGTCTTCCTCAACATCATCGTCAACGCCGCCCACGCCATCGAGGCGGCGGGCCGGGCCGGCGAGGGGCGCATCTCCATCGCGACCAGCCTGCGCGACGGCTCCGTGTCCATCCGCCTTAGCGACAATGGCACCGGCATTGCCGACGACATTCGCGACAAGATCTTCGATCCCTTCTTCACCACCAAGGACGTGGGCAAGGGCACCGGGCAGGGGCTTGCCATCAGCCGCGACGTGGTGGTGGTCAAGCATGGCGGCCGCATCGAGGTGGAAAGCCGCCACGGGCGGGGAACCGTCTTCACCGTCCTGCTGCCGGTGGCCCCTCCCGAGGACGATGCCGCCGAGCATTGGGGAGGCCAGCCATGAGCGGCGAGGTCAAGGTCCTGTTCGTCGACGACGACCTCAATATCCTGTCCGGCCTGAAGCGGCTGATGCGGGGACATCCGGCATGCGTCGGTCAGTACTGCCTGGGCGGCGAGGAGGCGCTGGCCCTGATGGACGACCACCCGGTGGACGTCGTGGTGTCGGACATGCGCATGCCCGGAATGGATGGCGCCCAGTTCCTGGCCAAGGTGCGCGAACGCCATCCCGGCACCATCCGGGTCATCCTGTCCGGCTATGCGGATGCCGAGAGCATCCTGCGCACCGTCGGGCCGGCCCACCTCTATCTGGCGAAGCCCTGCGATCCGGCCACCCTGTTGGCGGCCGTCGCCCGGCCGCTGGCCCTGCGCCGCCTGTTGGCCTCGGAGGGGCTGCGTACGGCGCTGGCCGGACTGATCGACCTGCCGACGCCGCCCGACCTGTTCTTCCGCCTGGAACAGGAACTACGCTCGCCGCGGGCCTCGGCGGCTTCGGTGGCGGCCATCATCGGCCAGGACGTGGCCATGACCGCCGAACTGCTGAAGTTGACCAATTCCTCGTACTTCGCCGTGTCGGGGCGGGCCAGCACCCCCTTGCAGGCGGTGCGCACCCTGGGAATGGACATCATCAGCGCCCTGGTGCTGCGCATCGGCATCTTCCGTCATCTGCAAAGCACGTGCATCCAGGGCGCGATCATGGCGTTGCTGAACGACTACAGCCTGCGGGTGGCGGGCTTGGCCGAACGCATCGCCGCTGCCGAAGGGGCCGACACCGCCGTTGCCAAGACGGCCTATTGCGCCGGCATGCTGTCCTCGGTAGGGGCGCTGGTTCTGCTCGACACCCATCCCCAGACCTATCCCGCCCTGTTCATCCAAGGCAGCGCCGACCAGTCCGCCTTCGCGGCGGAGACACAAGCGTTCGGCGCCAACCATGCGCTGGTGGGCGCCTATCTGCTGGGGCTGTGGAACTTCGCCGATCCCATGGTCGAGGCGGTGGCCCATGCGTGTGCCCCCTCGGCCTGTCCCGTGCGCGACAACCTGCTGCTGACCGCCGTTCACGCCGCCCGCGTCTATGGGCCGCGTTTCCCGCTCATCCCCCCCCGGATTGCCGGCCCAGCCGGCGCTGGACATGGCCTATATATGCGAGGCCCGCAAGGACCTGCGCCTCGAACGCTGGAAAGCCATCGCCGCCCAATATGCCAAGGAAGTGGACCATGCCTGAACGGGTGCTGCTCATCGACGACGATCCCAACCTGCTGTCGGGCCTGCAGCGGCAGCTGCGCAAGCAGTTCGACCTGACCATGGCCGAGGGCGGCGTCGCAGCCCTGCAGGCGGTCGAACAGGCCGGCCTTCGCCGCGAGCCCTTCGCCGTCGTGCTGTGCGACATGCGCATGCCGGGCATGGACGGCATCGAGGTGCTGTCGCGCATCCGTGCCCAGGCGCCCGAGACCGTGCGCATGATGCTGACCGGCAATGCCGACCAGCAGACCGCCATCGACGCCATCAACAAGGGCGCCATCTTCCGTTTCTTCACCAAGCCGTGCCCGGCCGAGGATCTGGCGGTGGGGCTGCAGGCCGGAATCGACCAGTACCGTCTGATCACCGCCGAACGGGAGTTGCTGGAAAACACCCTGGCCGGCAGCGTGAAGGTGTTGGCCGACATCGTGGCCGTCAACGATCCGGTGGCCCATGGCCTGGCCACCCGCCTGCGCGAATGGGTGCGGCTGCTGACGGTGGAGTTCAAGCTGCCGCAGCGCTGGCAGCTGGATTTGGCGGCCATGCTGCTGCCCATCGGCCAAGTCTCCATCCCGCCCGAGCTGATCGCCAAGAAGCGCCGGGGCGAACCGCTGACCGAGGCCGAACAATTCATCATCACCCGGGCTCCCGAGGCCGGGCGCAACCTGATCGCCAACATCCCCCGTCTGAGCAAGGTGGCCGAGACCATCTGGCTGCAGGACCGCGGCTATGACGGCAGCGGTTTCCCCACCGACGGGCCCAGGGGCAACGACATCCCCTTCGACGCGCGCCTGCTGAAGATCCTCAAGGACTTGGCCGAGGCCTGCCCCTCGGGCATCCCCGACCCCACCGCCTTCGCCGCCCTTGACCGCAACCGCGCCCAGTATGACATCAACCTGATGGCCAAGGTGCGGTCGTGCCTGATGACCTTGCTCAGCAGCACGGCGCCGGTGGAGGCCGATGTGCCGGTGTCGGCCCTGCGGGTCGGCCATCTGGTGCTGTCCGACATCAAGCTGACCAACGGCCATCTGGTCCTGGCGCGCAATACCATGCTGTCCGCCGCCCAGATCGAGCGGCTGCGCAGCCTGGGCAAGATCTACAGCTTCGTCGAGCCGGTACGCGTGAGGGTAGGGTGAGGTGACGTGAAGGAAATCCTCTACATCTTCCGCTTCGCCGATGGCCGCGAAGAGCAGGTGCGCCTGGGCTTCGACGAACGGATGCTGCTGGAGGACCATGCCGAGCGCCCGTGGACCGCGCTGGCGGCCCACCGTTGCGGCCATTGCCCTTTGCCGGAGACGGCGGATCACTGCCCCTTCGCCACCGGGCTGGCTCCCTTCGCCGAGCGTTTTGCCGCCTTCGCGTCCTACGACCGCGTGCAGGTGGTGGCGCGCTCGCCCCAGCGCGACGTGGTGGCCGAGCGGGCGCTGCAGCACGGGCTGGCTTCGCTGATCGGCCTGGTGGGGGCCACGTCGGGCTGTCCCCACCTGGCCTTCTTCCGCCCCATGGCCCGCTTCCATCTGCCCTTTTCCAGCGAAGAGGAAACCCTGGTCCGCGCCTTCGCCCTGCATCTGCTGGGGGACTGGATCAACGGCCGCACCCTCGCCATCGACGATCTGGCGGCCAATTACCGGGCGGCGGCCGAGGTCAACCGGGCCATGGCCGAGCGCATGCGCGCGGCCTTTCCCGGGGACGCGGTGGTGAACGCCCTGGTGTCGCTGGACACCTATGCCCAGGCGGTGCCTTACGTGGTCGGGGAAAAGCTGGCCGAACTGGCCTACATCTTCGCCGAGGACTAGAGTTTGTCCGATTCTGGCTGAATCACTTTTTTCTTACCGTCACCCTCGGGCTTGACCCGAGGGTCCATGGATGGCCGGGTCGTGAAGTTTACCGCCGGGCTGGCTTTTAGCCAGACCCGGTGGCCCGGCCATGACGGCGAAGGGGAATGCTTCCATCTAAATCAGACAAACTCTAGCCTCGGGCATTCGCCCGTTTTCAACGCTCTCGCCTCCTTGTAGAATCGTTACAGAGGGGCGCAGACGCGGGGGCGGGCGAATTCTTCATGCATGACATCGCGATGGCCGTATTCGGGGTGACCGGCCTGCTGGCCCTGGCCACCTTGCTGGTTCCCGTTGCCGCCCGGGCCAACATGGCCTTTTCTCTGGTCCTTGCCCTTGCCGGCATCAGCCTGGGCCTGATCGTCCATTTGTTCGGCGGGTGGGCCATGGGCGGGCCGCTGGGCGACTTTGTCGCCGCCATCGCCGGCTTCGACCTGTCCTCCGACGCCTTCATCCTGGTCTTCCTGCCCGCCCTGCTGTTCGAGACGGCGGTGGTCATCGACGTCCGCCGCCTGCGCGACGACCTTGCTCCCATCCTGCTGCTGGCGGTGGTCGCGGTGCTGGTGTCCACCTTCGCCGTGGGTTTTGCCCTGGGGGCGGTGACGGAGATGGGGCTGATCGCCTGTCTGCTGCTGGCCGCCATCGTCTCCACCACCGATCCCATCGCCGTGGTGGCCATCTTCCGCGACCTGGGCGTTCCCCACCGGCTCAGCCTGCTGGTGGAAGGCGAAAGCCTGTTCAACGACGCCGCCGCCATCTCGCTGTTCGCGCTGTTCCTCGGCATGCTGACCGGCGAGCGGCAGCCCGACGTGCTGGCCGGCACCCTGTCGTTTTTGTGGGGGTTCGCCGGTGGCCTGCTGTTCGGCTATGCCTGCGGCCGCGCCGTATGCTGGGGCGTGACCCTGCTGCGCGGCCAGCGCTTCGCCAAGGTCACGGTGACGGTGGCCGCCGCCTATCTGTCCTTCCTGCTGGGCGAGCATTATCTGCATGTTTCCGGGGTGGTCGCCGTGGTCACCACCGCCCTGGTCATCAGCTATTATGGCCGCACCCAGGTGTCGGCGGAGACCTGGGCCAGCCTGCTGGACGTCTGGCAGCAGGTGGGCTATTGGGCCAGCGCCCTCATCTTCCTGTTGGCGACCATGCGGGCGCCGGGGATGCTGGCCGGCATGGGGGTGGCCGATCTAGCCCTGCTGGCGGTGCTGATCCTGTCGGCGCTGGCGGCCCGGGCCCTGGTCCTTTTCGGCCTGTTTCCCGGCCTCGCCGCCATCGGCTGGGCCGAGCCGGTGGCGATTCCGCTGCGGGCGGTGGTGTGGTGGGGCGGCCTGCGCGGCGCCATCTCGCTGGCCCTGGCCCTGGCGGTGGTGGAGAATCCCAGCGTGCCGCCCGAGGTGAAGTCCTTCGTCTCGGTGCTGTGCACCGGCTTCGTGCTGTTCACCCTGTTCGTCAATGCGCCGCTGCTGCGGCCCATGATCCGCCTGCTGGGGCTGGACCGGCTGTCTCCCGCCGACCTGGCGGTGCGTGGTCGCGCCATCGCCACTGGCCTGGCGGCGGTGCGCCAGCGCGTCTCCGATGCCGCCGAGGGCTATGGCATCGACCGCGCCCTGGCTGCCGAACTGGCCGAAACCTATACCGAGCGGCTGGAGGTGGCGGAAACCGGGGTGAAGGGCCAACTGGTGCTGAGCGCCGCCGAGGAGAAGCGGAGCGGGTTGGCCATGCTGGCCGACCGCGAACAGGCCGTCTACATGCGCCATTACCGCGAGGGCGTGGTGTCGGGCCAGATCACCCGCAGCCTGCTGGCCGCCGCCGCCCGGCTGCAGGACGGCATCAAGACCGACGGCGTGGCCGGCTATGTGGCCGCCCACAAGGCGATTCTGGCCTTTCCCTTCCGCTTCCGCCTGGCGCTGTGGCTGCAGCGGCGTTTCGGCATCGAGGCCCTGCTGGCCAGCGAAATCGCCGACCGTTTCGAGATCCTGCTGATGCTGCAGGCAGCGGTGGGCGAGCTGACCGACCAGGCGGCGCGTAACCTGCCGGCCTTCATCGGTCCCGAGGCGGCCGCCGAGGTGGCCGCCGTCATCGCCGCCCGCCTGGACGCCGTCGAGATGGCGCTGGCCGCCCTGCGCCTGCAGTACCCCGACTTCTCGCGCGCCTTGCAGCAGCAATATCTCGAACGCGCCGCGCTGCGCATCGAGGAGGACGAATACCGCCGCCTGCGTGCCGAAGCCATGATCGGGCATGGGGTGTTCAAGGGGCTGATGGCCGATCTGGCCGAGCGGGCCGCCCGCCTGTCCCGGCGGCCGCGCATCAACCTGCACCTGGAGCCCGAGGCCATGGTGGCGCGGGTGCCGCCCTTCGGCGGGTTGTCGGCGGTGGAACTGGCGCAGATCTCGCGCCTGCTGCGGCCCCGCCTGGTGGTTCCGGGCGAACTGATCGTGCGCAAGGGGGATGTGGGCGACGCCATGTACTTCATCGCCTCCGGCGCGGTGGAGGTGGGCCTGAGCCCGAAACCGGTGCGCCTGGGCAGCGGCGATTACTTCGGCGAAATGGCGCTGATCTCCGGCACCGCCCGCACCGCCGACATCACGGCGCTGGGTTTCTGCTCGCTGCTGGTGTTGCAGGCCGATGCCTTCCAGGCCCTGCTGGCCACCAGCCCGGCCCTGCGCGACCATATCCACGAGACGGCGCGCAAGCGCCGCGACGGAACGCCCGTGCTGTAGGGGCCCCCAATACTCCATCCTCGTCGCTGGTCACCGGGCCTGCTGGACTTCTGGCCGGTGGCGGAGCACCGGCGGACGGCGTATCTGCGCGGGATGGGCTGGGGCGACGACACCATCCTGATCCGTTTGCTGCGCAATGCCGGCCTGCTGCTGGGCGGCAAGGCTGCCAACGCGCTGCTGTCGCTGGGGGCGCTGGCCCTGACCGCGCGTGCCCTCGGGCCCGAGGGCCTGGGCGCCCTGGTCCTGCTGCACGGCCTGGTCCAGATCGTGGCCGAACTGGCCAAGTTCCAGTCGTGGCAGGGCGTGGTGCGCTTCGGCGCCGCCGAACTGGGCCGTGACGCCAAGGGCGGGCTTGCCGGCGTGCTGAATTTCTCGCTGCTGCTGGATGGCGTCGCCGTGCTGGCCGGCTTCGCCTTCCTCGAAATCGCCGGGCCGCCGCTGGCGCACCGGCTGGGCTGGCCGGCCGAGGTGGCCGAGTTGCTTCCCCTTTACGCCACCGCTCTGGTGGGGCTGGTCCCCGGCACCGCTTCGGGAGTGCTGCGCCTGCTCGACCGTTTCGACCTGCTGGCGGCGCAGTCGGCCGCCGGCAATGCCGTACGGCTGGCCGGCGCCGCTCTTGCCTGGGGACTGGGCGGCGGTCTGGCCGCCTTCGCCCTGGTGTGGTGGATGGCGGCGCTGGCCGCCGGCCTGCTGCCCTTCGCGCTGGCGCCCCGGTTGCTGGCCGGGCGTGGACTGGCCTTCCGCTTCGGCTGGCCGCGCGGCGTGCGTGCGCGCCATCCCGGCATCCTGCGTTTCTTCGTCCTGACCAGCGCCAACGCGGTGGTCGGGCTGGTGCCCAGCCATCTGGCCCTGCTGGTGGTGGGCAGCCTGTTGGGTGCCGCCTCCGCCGGCCTGTTCCGGGTTGCCAAGCAGATCGCCGACGCCACCGCCAAGCCCGCCGAATTCCTGGCCCAGGCGCTGTATCCCGAGGCGGCGCGCCTGGATGCCGAGGGCCGCCGCCAGCGGCTGCGCCAGGTGCTCGCCCGCCTCGCCCTGGTGGCGGGCGGGGTGGCGCTGAGCGCGGTCGCCATCGTCTTCGTGCTGGGTCCCTGGCTGGTCACCGTGGTGGCCGGCCCCGCCTTCGCCGAGGCGGCGCCGGTGATGGAATGGCTGACCATGGCGGCGGCGCTGACCATGGCGGCGGCGCCGCTGGAGCCCATCCTGATCGCCATGGGCGCCGCCGGATCGGTGGTGGCGGTCAAGGCGGCGGCGGCCGGGCTGCATGTAGTCCTGCTGCTGGTCTTCGCCCGTCTCGCCGACCTGCCCGGGGCGGGCTGGGCGGCGCTGGCGGCGTCGTGCCTGTCGGTCAGCCTGTTGTGGGGGATGGCCCGGCGCAGGCTAGCGCGTTGAACAGCGCGGCATAGGCGCGGGCGCCGGCCTCCACCGAGAAGGCGGCGGCGCGGCGGCGCAACGCCTCGGGCGGCGGCGGGGTGGCCAGCGCCGCGGCCACCGCGCGCGCCATGGCCGCGTCGTCGCCCACCGGCACCAGCGGTCCCAGCCCGGCCAGGATCTCGGCGACGCCCGGCGCCCGCGTCGCCACGCAGGGGCGGCCGCAGGCCATGGCCTCGATCAGCGCGCCGGGCATGCCCTCCCAGGCCGAGCTCAGCACGAAGGCGGCCGAGCGTGCCAGCCAGGGCAGCGGGTCGGCGATGAAGCCGGGCAGCAGCAGGGGAACGCCCAGTTCGGCCGCCAGGGTCTCCAACCGCTGCCGCTCGCTTCCCTCGCCCAGGATCACCAGACGCATGTCCAGGCGCGCCGCCGTCCGCACCAGGGTGGCGAAATCCTTCTGCGGCTCCAGCCGGCCACATCCCATGAGGACCGGCCCGGCCAGCCAGGAATGGGGTGTGGGCGCCGCCATGCGGGCGTCGAAGCCGGCATCCACCACCGGGTTGGGCATCACCTCGACCCGGGCCGCCGGGCACAGCCGGCGGACCTGGGCGGCGATCTCCGCCGATACCGCGGCGACCCGGTCGGCGCGGGCGTAAAGCCGCACCGACAGCCGCTTCGCCGCGTCCCTCAGCGGACGGCCGCGCCCGCCGCCGGCCAAATGGTTGCTGGCGCGCAGCACCAGCTTGCCGGGCGCACCGGCCAGGGCGTGGGCGGCCAGGGCGGTCAGGTGCACGTGGTTGGCCGCCGCCATCAGCACCTGGGGCCGCCGGCGCCGCAGCCAGCACGCCAGGGCGGGGATGATGGCGGCGCATTGCGCCATGCGGTGGTCCCGCAGCGGGCGGAGCAGGGGGGAGCGCAGCACCACCACCTCGGGCAGCCGGGCCAGTCGGCCGGCAAGGGCGCCCTCGGCCGAGGCGAGCAGCAGGGTGACCGCCACCCCTTGCCTGGCCAGCGCCTCGGCAAGGTCGAGGGTGCGCCGCTGGGCGCCGCCGCCCGACGGCGAATGCATCAGCAGGGCCACGCGCAATCCCATCATCCGGCGAGCCTACACCGGCCCGGGGAGTGGGGGACCTGGGCGTTGGGAAAGGCAGACCAACGGGGCAATTGAGGCCGGAGACGGAGTCCCGAAATTGGAAGGGATGAGCCACTGCAACCGTGAATGCCCATGACCAATGCCAGCCGCACCGTGCTCGACGCCCTGGCCGCCGCCGCCCTGGGGCCGGCGCGGATCACTATCCGGGGGCCGGGTGGCGCCGTGGCCGCCACCTGCACATGGACGGCCGTTGCCGAGGGCACGCCCCGCCTTGCCCGCCGCCTGCTCTCCATCGGCCTGCCGGCCGGCGCCCGCGTCGGTCTGGTGGCCGAAAGCGACTTGGCCTTCATCCGCCTGTTCCTTGCCTGCCAGCGCGCCGGGCTGGTTCCGGTGCCGCTGCCCCTGGCGGGGGCGTTCGGCGACCGCGACGCCCATGCCGACAAGCTGGCCCGGCTGCTGGCGGCCTGCCATGCCCGCGCGGTGGTGGCGCCGGCCCCCCTGTTGCCGCTGCTGCCCCGGGGGGGAGCATCTGGCGGCGACTCCGGCCTATATCGACGCCCTGCCCGAGGCCGCCCAATCCCTGCCCGCGATCGGCGCGGACGATATCGCCTTCCTGCAATTCTCGTCGGGCAGCACCCGCTTCCCCAAGGGCGTGGTGGTGCGCCACCACAACCTGATGGCCAATGCCCGCGCCATCAGCGCCGCGCTGCGGGTGGAGCGGGACGATGTCTGCGTCTCGTGGCTGCCGCTCTATCACGACATGGGGCTGGTGGGCTGCCTGCTGACCGCGCTGGTTGCCGGCTGCGACCTGCACCTGCTGCCCACCCGCGAGTTCATCCGCAACCCGCTGCTGTGGCTGCGGCTGATGACCGAAACCGGCGGCACCATCAGCTACAGCCCCGCCTTCGGCTATGACCTGGCGGCGCGGCGCGGGGGCGGCGACGCGGTGCGCGGGTTCGACCTGTCGCGCTGGCGGGTGGCCGGCCTGGGCGGCGACATGATCCGGCCGGACGTTCTGGCGCGTTTCGCCGAGGTGTTCGCGCCCGCCGGCTTTCGCCCGGACGCCTTTCTCGGCTCCTACGGACTGGCCGAGGCGACGCTGGCCGTCACCCTGGGCCGGCCTGGCGCCGGCCTGGCGGTCAGTGAACTGGATCTGGATGCGCTGGAGCACCGGAGCCGCCTGCATCCCGCCGGCCAGGGGCGCAGGCGCGCCTTCGCCCGCTGCGGGGCGCCCATCGACGGCTTCCAACTGGAGGTGCGGGATGCTGCCGGGCGGGCGCTGCCCGACGGCCACGTCGGCCGCATCCATGTGCGTGGCCCTTCGGTCATGGACGGCTATTTCCACGAACCCGAGGAAACCGCCCGCGTGCTGTCGTCCGACGGCTGGCTGGACACCGGCGACCTTGGCGCGCTGGAGGACGGCGAATTGCTGATCACCGGCCGGGCCAAGGATCTGATCATCGTCAACGGCCGCAACGTCTGGCCCCACGACCTGGAATGGGCGGCCGAGCGGGTCGAGCCGCTGCGTGCCGGCGATGTGGTGGCGGTGACCGGGGAGGGCGAGGACGGCGCCGAACAGGCGGTGCTGCTGGTGCAGTGCCGCACCGCCGATCCCGAGGCGCGGGCCCGACTGGCCGATCGGGTAGCGGCGGCGGCGGTGGCGGCGTCCGGGGTGGTGTGCAGGGTGGTGCTGGTTCCGCCCCACTCGTTGCCGCGCACCTCGTCGGGAAAGCTGGCCCGCGCCCATGCCCGCCGCCTGCTGGCCGAGGGGGATTCCGGTGAACGGCCTCCGCCCGGTGGCGGCGGTCACCGGCGGCACCGGGTTTCTCGGCCGCGCCGTGGTGGACCGGCTGCGCGCGGCCGGTTGGCGGGTGCGCGTGCTGGTCCGCCACTCCGCCGGGAACGGCGCCGACGCGGTGGCCGGCTCGCTGGAGGATGACGCGGCGCTGGACGCGCTGGTGGCCGGCGCTCACGTGGTGGTGCATTGCGCCGGCCTGACCAAGGCCCGCACGGCGGCGGAGTTCCAGGCGGTCAACGTGGCGGGGGCGGCCCGGCTGGGGCGCGCCATCCGCCGCGCCGCGCCCGGCGCCCGCATCGTGGCGGTGTCGTCGCTGGCCGCGCGCGAGCCGGGGCTGTCGCCCTATGCCGTCAGCAAGGCGGCGGGCGAAGAGGCGCTGCTGGAGCATGCCGATGCCGGCGGCTGGGTGGTGCTGCGCCCCTGTGCCCTTTACGGGCCGGGCGACGTCGCCACCCTGCCGGTGTTCCGCGCCGCGCGGATGCCGCTGGTGCCCATCCCGCGCCAGCCGGCGGCCCGGCTGGCGCTGTTGCACGTGGACGATGCCGCTGCCGCCGTGCTGGCCGCCGCCGGGTCGACGGTGGGCGGCCAGGTATGGGAGGTGGGCGACGGCTGCCTGGGGTGGGAGGCCATCGTACATGCCGCGGCCCGCGCACTCGGCCGTGAGGTGGCCACGCTGCCGGTGCCGCGCTGGGCCTTGGCCGGGCTGATGGGACTGGCGCGCCGGCTGGGCGTGGTTTCGCCCTTCTCCTCGCCGGGCAAGCTGGCCGAATTGCTGCACGCCGATTGGACATGCGCCCCCCAACGGCTGCCCCCCGGTGACCTGTGGCGTCCCACCATCGGTCTAAGCGAGGGCTTCGCCGCCACTGTCTCGTGGTACCGGCTCCATAAATGGCTGTAGCCCCCGCCGCGCCCGAAGGAACAGGCGGCGCGCCCTTTCGTCCAATTGGGCGGGCGGCGGATGAATGCCATGCTTTTGTCATCAGCTCTTCACGGAGGATCATGATGGCCGACGAGACCGACGAGGTTGCCGCTCGCATCGCCGGGCTGGCGGCCGAGCGGGTTCCCCACCGGGGAACGGTCGCCGGAGAGACGCGCATCCGCGAACTGGGTCTGGATTCGGTGGCGCTGATGGATTTGATCATGGCGGTGGAGGATCAGTTCGACCTGATCTTCCCGCTGGAACGCCTGTCCGAGGTCGAGACCGTCGACGACCTGGCCCGGGTGGTGCGCACCCTGGTGCAAGAGCGGATGGCGTAGACATGAGCCTGCTCTCCCACCTCGCTCCCCTGCGGGAGGCCTATGACCGTCTCATCCAGGCGGGCGGCGATCCCTTCGACGTGCGTTTCGACGCCATCGCCTCACCCACCGAGGGCGTGCTGCGCGGGCGGCGCGTGCTGCTGCTGGGCACCAACAATTATCTCGGCCTGACCTTCGATCCGTCCTGCATCGCCGCCGCCACCCAGGCGCTGGAGCAGCGGGGCACCGGCACCACCGGCTCGCGCATCGCCAACGGTACCTATGGCGGCCACCGCGCCCTCGAAGACCGGCTGGCCCGATTCTACGGTCGCCGTTCGGCCATGGTGTTCACCACCGGCTACCAGGCCAATCTGGGTGTGCTGTCCTCGCTGGTGGGGCCCGGCGACCACATGGTGATCGACGCCGACAGCCATGCCAGCATCTATGACGGCGTCAAGCTGTCGCGCGCCACGGTGACCCGCTTCCGTCACAACGACCCCGACGACCTGGCCCGCCGGCTCAGCCGCATGCCGCCCACCGGCAACACCCTGATCGTGGTCGAGGGCATCTATTCCATGCTGGGTGACACCGCCCCGCTGGCCGAGATCGCCGCGCTGAAACGGCGGTATGGCGCCTATCTGCTGGTGGACGAGGCCCATTCCATGGGCGTGCTGGGCGAGACCGGGCGCGGCCTGGCCGAGTACGCCGGGGTTGAGGCGGACGTGGATTTCGTGGTCGGCACCTTCTCGAAGAGCCTGGGGGCGGTGGGCGGCTTCTGCGTGTCGAATATGCCGGATTTCGATCTGCTGCGCCTGGCGTCGCGGCCCTACATGTTCACCGCGTCCCTGCCGCCGGCGGTGATCGCCTCGGTCACCGTCGCGCTCGACCGGCTGCAGCGCGACCCCGGCCTCAGGCGGTTGCTGCTGGACAACGCGCGCCACCTGCACGGCGCATTGTCGCGGGCCGGCTTCGTCGTCGGGCCCGAGCCCACCCCGATCATCTCGATCCAGTTGCCCAGCCCGGAACTGGCCATCGCCTTCTGGAACCGGCTGATCGAGGCCGGCATCTACATCAACCTCGCCCTGCCGCCCGCCACCCCGCGCGGCCTCGCCCTGCTCCGTTCGTCGGTGTCGGCCGCCCATACCCGGGAGCAGCTTGACCGGGCGGTCAGCGCCGCCGTCTCCATCGGGGCCGAACTGGGCGTGATCACACCGCGCCGCCGCGCCGTCAGCGAATGATCCCGGCGCGGCGTAGTCGCAGCAACAGCGGCAGCGCCGCCAGCAGGGGATGGCGCCGCTGCCACGGCGTCAGTGCCAGCCGGTAGCCGGTATGCCGCTCGATCTTCCACACCAGATAGGAGGCTCCACCTTCGAAGGTGAAGGCGGCCTTGGCCAGCCGCAGGGCGGCGAGGGGCTTGCCCAGCCGGCGGCGCAGCGTCCAGGCGCGGGCGGCGGCGTGCCGTTCGGCGGCGCTGGGAGCGCTGAACCAGTCCTGCGCCAAGCCACGCCAGTGCGCGGGTGCCGCCTGTACCAATTGGCGCGGGCGGTCCTTCCGCTCGGCCCGGAGTTCGGCCGCATAGGTGTGGCGGAACAGGGTTTCGAAGGCTGTCTCGGCCGGGCTTCTTGCGGGAGCCAGGCGTTCGGCCCACCAGGCGGCGGTGCGTTGGGCTTCGCGCAGGGCGGCGCGCACCGCGTCGGCGGCGGTCGGATCGCGTGACCATGCCAGTGCCACCGGCTGGCAGAAGCGGGCCCACAGATGGGTGGCCAACGCTTTTCTGTCCATGGCACGGACAAAGGCGGCGGCCGGCATCGTCGCGACCTTGGCGGCGATGCCGCCGCGGTCGCGAAAGCGCACGGTCGGCGGCAACAGCCGGTCGGCGAGGCCGCGCGGAGCGTCGGTCAGCACATAGAGGTCGGGGATGCCGCCGGCCTGGGGATCGCGCAGGCACGAGCCGTAGAACAGCACGGCCATCGCCCCCGGCACTTCGTCGGCGAGCGCGCGGGCGAACGTGTCGATCATGGCCGGATGAACTCCATTTCGGGGCCGAGCGACAGCACCAGCCGGCCGTCCATGCCGGGGAAGAAGGGCTCGCCGTCCAGGATCACCGGGCCCGGCAGCTCGATTTCCACCCGCTGGGCGCGGGCGCTGCGATAGCCGGCCCGTTCCATCCACGGCGCCGGCCGGCCGCGCGCCAGCCGTGGCAGCGCCGCCAGCAGCCGTTGGGGTGGCGCGGCCATGTCCAGCACGCGCAATTCCGAGGCGCCCTCGCCCCAGAACGGCCACAGCCCCATCATCAGCCGGTTCAGGGTGGTCGCCAGCAGCAGGAAGCGGCTGCCGCCCGTCACCTCGCCGTTGTCGACGCGGACCCGCATGGGCTCGCCGGCGGCGAACAGGCCGCCGCCGGCCGTCTGTGCCAGCGACACCGCCAGCACCGCCGCCACCGCCATCCGGCTGGCGAGTCCATGGCGATGGAGGTGGCGGTTGGCCATCTCCCACGCCAAGCGGAAACCGGCGGCCCCCAGCAGCATGCCGAAGCTGGTTCCGCCGGCATGGTCCAGGCGCAGCAGCCGGCGGCGGCGCACCTGCACGGCACCGCCGGCCAGCCGGGCGAAATGGTCCGGGCGCGGCCGGGCGAAGCCCACGTCGCGGGCGATCAGGTTGATCTTGCCCGAGGGCAGAACGAGTAGACGCGGCCGCCAATCCAGTTCCACCAGCGCGGTCACCACCTCGCGCACGGTGCCGTCGCCGCCATCCACCCCGACCACCTGGGTGCCGTCGGCGCGGAAGCCGGCCAGGGCTTGGCGCAGTTCGGCGATGCCGCGCGGCTCGGCGGTGGGCAGCCGCAGGGCCGGGCGCCGTCCGGCGGCGTTGAGGCGTGAGCGGGTTGCGGATCACGCCGATGCGCATCACGCCTCCAGCCACGAGCGCAGCGGCCCGTTCGCCCGTACCGCTTGCACCATGCGCGCGCCGTGCACCAGGACCGACAGCGCGGTCCACGCGGCGGTCAGTTGGAACCCCAGCACCGGCTGGCCGGCGGCCAGGGCCACGGTCAGGATCACCAGGATGGGATTGCGCCGGGCGGTGATCAGGCGGAACAGGCTGTCGAAGCGGCGCCAGACGTGCAGTTCCATGCCGAAGCGCCACAGGAACAATCCCTCCTGTGCCCGCAGCAGCACATAGCCGGCCAGCACGACGACAAGGGCGAGGCTGCCCTGCGCGCCGCAGCCCACCCACCACGCCCACCACCAGAGGGGCGGATGGACCAGGTCCAGGCCGTGGTCGAGCACGTCGCCCAGCCGCGACGAGGTCAGCGTCACCCGCGCCAGCTTGCCGTCCACCGTGTCGAGGAAGGTCATCGCCCAGGCGCAGGCCAACCCGCTCCACAGGTGGCCGCCGAGAAAGAGCAGGGCGGCCAGAACCGCCAGCGCCAGGTTGGCGAGGGTCACCATGTTCGGCGAAATCCCCAGCGCCACGCACCAGCGGGTCGCCAAACGGGCCGGCAGGGGCCAGAGATATTTGGTCACCGCGTCGGTCACCCCCTTGTACGAGGCGGCGAACAGCCGTGCCTCGACGGCGCGGGCGCCATCGGCGGTGACCGGCAGGACGAAGGCTGCCTGGCGCTTGCGCAGCTTGGGGCGGTGGGCGCTTACCAGCTGGTCGGGGGTGAGGCGACTCAGGCCCTCGGGCATCGGGCCCTCGCCCGCCAAGGCGCGGGCCATGGCCTCGGCTTGGAGGCCCTGCACGTGGGCGGCCAGGGGGCGTCCGCAGGCGTCCAGCAGGACGGTGGCGGGCGCACGGATCAGCGCCCCCACCACCGCGTCGTCATAGACGTGGTCGCCGCGCAACAGCAGGGTTTCCTGCTCCGGCGGCACCGAGCCGGTCCACGGTCCGGCATCGCCCAGTCCGGCGCGGCCGAGATGGCGGCGCAACCGCTCGTCCGGGAGCAGTCCCCAGATAGGGACGGGGGAGCCGCCGATCCAGCGGGCGGCGAGAAGAAGGGATTTGGGTGCGGGCATGGCGGGAACCGGCAGGTCAGTCTTTTCACCGATCCTTCCACCGATACCTCCAGCCGGGTTCCGGGCGCGACCCTCCATCCGGCGCGGCGTCCGCGCCTTCGGGGGTACCGCATGTGGATGGTGCGGCGTCATGCCCCGATCGTCGTAGGTCGCGCTCCTGGCATAAGGGCAGGGGCGTGGCGGCGCCATGGGCGGACCATATGTGGTCCATGTCCACCCCCGTCCTCAACCGCCTGGACCGCTATTTCCTGGCAGCCGCCTTGCGGCCGCTGACCTCCGCTTTGGCGGTGATCCTGCTGGCGCTGCTGATGGAGCGGCTGCTGCGCCTGTTCCGCCTGGTGGCCGGTGGCGGCGGGCCGCTGGACCTGGTCGGCTGGATGGCGCTGAACCTGGTGCCGCATTATCTGGGCCTGGCCATTCCGGCGGCGCTGTTCTTCGCCGTCCACGCGGTGATGGGGCGCATGGACGCCGACAGCGAGCTGGACGCGGTCAGGAGCGCCGGGGTGCCGCTGAGCCGGTCATGCCGCGCCTTCCTCGTGCTCGCCCTCGGCCTGATGACGCTGACCATGACGGTGGTGGGATGGCTGCAGCCCTTGGGGCGCTACGAGTACCGCGCGCTTGCCCACGCGGTCAGCCAGGAGGTATGGGACGGCACGTTGCCTCCCCGCACGCTGGTGCGGGCGGGCGACGGCCTGCTGATCTCGGCCGAGCGGGTGGAGGGCGGCGGGCGGCGGCTCGAGCGGGTGTTGGTGCGCCAGACCGAGGCGGGCGGCGAGCAGGTGGTTACGACGGCCAGGTCCGGCCGCATGGTGATGGCGGAGGACCGCGTGCACATGCGCATCCAGTTGGAGGACGGCGAGCAGCTGCGGCTGAGCGGCAGCGGGGATACCCGGGTCATCGGCTTCACCGGCCTCACTGACGTGGTGGCGGTGCGGGTGGTGCCCGAGCCGTTTCGCCCCCGCGGCGCCGAGGAGCGCGAGCTGACCCTGCCCGAACTCGCCGACGGCCTGGCCGGCCGCCTGGAGACGGGCATTCCCCGCCAGGGGCTGGCGGCGGAATTCCATGCCCGTCTGGTGCGGGTGGCGTCGCTGCCTTTCCTGCCCATGCTGGCGGTCGGGCTGGGCATCGGCGCCAAGCGGACGCCACGCGGGCTGGCGCCGGTAGCCGGCGGGCTGGTGCTGTTTCTCTACCACCACGCCCTGCTCACCGGCGAAAGCCTGGCCCAGACCGGGCGGGCCGACCCGGTGGCCGCGCTGTGGGGACTGTTCGTCCTGTTCGCCGCGCTCAACCTGCTGCTCTACCTGCTGCTGGATCGTGGGCCGGCGCCGGTTCTCGCCTGGAGGCGGCGGTGACCTTCGGCCTCTACCTCAACCGGCTGTTCCTGCTGCGGCTGATCGTGGCGACCCTGGCCCTGGCTGGCCTGCTGCAACTGGTCGAGCTGATGGACAAGGCCGACGAGATCCTGGCGCGTGGCCTGGGAACCGTCGGGATCGTGCGCTTCGGCCTCTACCGCCTGCCGCTGCTGCTGGGGCCGGTGCAGCCCATCGCCGTGCTGATCGCGGCACTGCTGACCTGGGGGGCGCTGGCCCGGCGCGGCGAGATTGCCGCCTTGCGCGCGGCCGGCGTGTCGGTGGCGCGGCTGGTGGCGTGGCTGATTCCCGCCGGGCTGGCGGCGGCGGCGGCGGCCTTCGCGCTCGTCGATCAGGTGGCTCCCGCCGCCGATGCCGCTTTCACCCGCTGGTGGCGTGCCACCGGCCCGGCCGAGTCCGCCCCTGGGGGGCGGCTGTGGTTCCGCGACGGAATGGACGTGGTGGCGGTGGACCGGGTCGCGGCCGACGGACGTTCGCTGTCCGGCATCGAACTGGTGCGCCGCCAGCCTGACGGGCGGCTGGCGCAATGGATCATGGCCGAGCGGGCGGAGTGGCGCGGCGGCCGCTGGACGCTGCTGGCCGGCGGCGTCCGTTTTCCCGACGGCCAGATGCGGCCGTTCGACCGGATGCCGTGGACCACCGGGCTGGTGCCGGCCAATTTGATGGAACTGGCGCAACCGGTGCCGCCGCTGCTGTCCAGCCGGCGGCTGGTGGCGGCGCTGCAAGGCCGCTGGGCCAGCCGCGACTCGCCCCAGACGCTGGAAACCCGGTTGATGCGTGTCCTGGCCGTTCCGCTGGCACCGCTTCTGATGATCGTTCTGGCTACGCCGGTCGCCGGGGGTACTCCCCGCAGCGGCAGGATCCCTGGCGGAATGGCGTTGGGCCTTGCGGCCGGCTTGTCCTACTTGCTGCTCGACGGGATTCTGGGCGTGCTGGGCGAGGCGGGCACCCTGCCGCCGCTGCTGGCCGCCTGGCTGTCCCATGCCACTTTCGCCTGCGTGGGCGGGGCCATGCTGCTTTATGTCGAGGGATAGGAGGATCCGGTGTCCATCGAGGTGACGCCCGCAGAGACCCGGCGCGAGCGTACGTTGTTCATGCGGCTGCCCGACCGCCTGCATGCCGGCGATCCGCTGTACGTGCCGCCTTTGCGGATCGAGCGCCGGGCCCAGTTGGACAACGGCCGCAATCCGTATTTCCGCCATGCCGAAGTGGCGCTGTTCCTGGCCTGGCGGGATGGCCGCCCGGTAGGCCGCGCCAGCGCCCAGATCGACCACCACACGGTGGAGCGCCACGGTCCCATCGGCCATTTCGGCCTGCTGGCCGCCGAGGATGCGGAGGCGGTGGCGGCGTTGATGGGGGCGGTGCAGGATTTTCTGTCCATGCGCGGCATGCTGCGGGTGCGAGGCCCCTTTAACCTCTCCATCAACCAGGAAGCCGGCCTGCTGGTGGAGGGGCGCGACACCGCCCCCGCCATGCTGACGCCGCACGACCTGCCCCATCTCGGCCCGACGCTGGAAGCCCTGGGCTATGGCAAGGTGCGCGACCTGCTGGCCTATTCCGCGCCGGTGGCGGAGCAGCCGCCCAGGCTGGCCGGCCGCATGGCCGCCGGGCTGCACGGCCGGCTTCAGCTGCGTCCGTTCCGGCTGTCCCGCCTCACCGCCGAGGTGGCGCGCGCCATCGAAGTGTTCAACGACGCCTGGCAGGATAATTGGGGCTTCGTGCCGCTGACCCAGGACGAGATGCGCGCGCTGGCCGACACGCTGGCGCCGCTGCTCAACGAGCGGCTGACCTGCATGGCCGAACTGGATGGCGAGCCGGTGGGCATGATCATCGCCCTGCCCGACCTGAACGAGGCCATCCGCGGCCTGGGTGGCCGGCTGGCGCCGTTCGGCTGGGTCCGCCTGCTGTGGCGGCTGAAGGTGCGGGGGCTGAAGGGCGCGCGGGTGCCGCTGATGGGGGTGCGCCGCTCCCTCGCCGGCTCGCCGTTGGGGGCGGTGCTGCCTTTCGCCATGGTCGAGGCGATCCGGCCCCACCTGCATGCCCTGGGCTATCGGCGGGTGGAGATGTCGTGGATCCTGGAGGAGAACCAGCCCATGCGCCGCCTGGCCGAAGCCGTCGGCGGCACCGTCAGCAAGCGCTGGCGCATCTATGAACGGGTGTTGCCGTGAGCGGCCTGTCCGCCCTGGTCCTGGCGGGCCGGCGGCCGGGCGGCGATCCGCTGGCGCGGGCCTATGCGCTACCCCACAAGGCGGCGCTGCCGCTGGCAGGCCGGCCCATGGGCGCCTGGGTGGTGGAGGCTCTGCGCGCCTGCCCGGCGGTCGGCCGCGTGGTGGTGGCGGGCGACGGCCTGGGCCTGCCCGGGGTCGAGGCCATGGCGGCGGCGGACACCATCGGCGCCACCGTCGAGGCGGCGCTGGATGCCCTCGGGACGCCGCTCCTGGTCACCACCATCGACCATCCCCTGCTGACCCCGGCCATGATCGCCGAGTTTCTGGACAAGGTTCCGGCCGGGGCCGATTGCGCCGTGGCGGTGGCCCGGGCCGATACCGTGCTGGGCGCTTACCCCGAGGCCCGGCGGACCTGGCTACGCTTTCGTTGCGCCCGCGTCACCGGCTGCAACCTGTTCCTGCTGGCTGGCCCGCCATCCCGCCAGGTGGTGCGCTATTGGACGCGGATGGACACCCGCCGCAAGGACCCGGCGGCCATGGCGCGGGCGCTGGGGCTGCGGGCGCTGGCGCTGTGGAGCCTGGGACTGCTGACGGTGGACGGCGCGGCGCGGCGGCTGTCGCGGCGGGTGGGCGCCCGGCTGGCGGTGGTCGAGATGAGCCGTGCCGAGGCGGCCATCGACGTGGACAAGCCCGAGGACGTGCGGCTCGCCCAGGCCATCCTGGCGCGCCGCACGTCCTACTGAGCAAGACGATCCTCGCACGGGGTATCGGACCCCGCCCAACTGCGGGCCAGTGCCTCGGCACGGGCCAAGTCTGCCGGGTAGTCCACCTCGGTCCAGCCCAGCCCGGCGATGGAGGTCGCCCCCACCACCTGCCGTGCCGCCAATTCCTCCACTGCCGAGAGATACCAGCGCGACACCCCGCCCGGCTGCCGCATCACCGCCTCGACTGCATCGGTGAACAGACTGGCGCCCGGCCCGCGCAGCAGCAGCAGGCCGATGGATTCGGCGTCGCTCTGCTCGGGCGGCAGGACCTTGCCGATATGTGCCACCCGGTCGCCGGCCAATTGCACCTTCATGTCGTCGACGTCGTAGGCGGCCTTGATGTCGGTGGTGACGTTGACCGGATATTTCGCGCCTTTGCGGGCGCGGGTCAGCACCCGGGGCTCGAACAGGGTGTCGCCGTTGATCACCGCCAGATCGCCGCCGAGGTGGTCGCGCGCCATCCAGCAGCTGACGATGTTCTCGGCTACGCCGTGGAAGGGGTTGAACAGGGTGGTGACGGTCATGCCCGCCGGGGTGGCCCGGGCGATCTCGCCCTCGATCGCGTGGGCGGCGAAGCCGGTCACCACCACGACGTCCCGAACGGCATTGGCGGCCAGGGCGGCCAGTTGCCACGAGAGCAGGGAACGCCCGGCGAAGGGCAGCAGGCATTTGGGAAGGTCCCGTGTCCAGGGCAGCAGGCGGCGGCCCTGGCCGGCGGCGAGGATGATGGCTTTCATGGAAGGTCCCGAAACGAATTTTCCCTGCATTTGGGAGGCGGCCGGGGCCGCTCAAATAGGCCTGTGAGGGGAGGACCTTGGGGTAGGCCGTCACGACGGCCGGCGCGGCCCGAGCACCGAGCCGAAGGCCCAGTCCCAGAAGGAGTGCCCACCCCCGTAATTGCCGTCGGCGCCGGCGTAGTGATGGCGCAGGTGGTGGCGCTTGAGCCGGCGTCCCAACGGCCCGGCCATGTGGGCCTGATGGCAGGCCCAGTGGGTCAGGTCGTAATGGAGGTAGCCGAACAGGAAGCCGGCGAAGGCGGCATCGCGCAGCGGCGCCGCCAGGGCCAGCGCGGCCACCCCATAGCATGCCGCTGCCAGCGGCAGCGAGGCCACGGGCGGCATGACCGCCCGCTCGGGGTCGCCGGGGTCGGCGTGGTGGCAGCCGTGCATCAGGAACACCAGCCGCCGCCCCCAGGGCGAGCGCGCCGGCCAATGGAACGCCACCCGGTGCATGCCGTATTCGAACAGCGTCCATGCGGCCAGCCCGAGCGCGGCCCACCCCGCCGCCGCCCAACCCAGCGCCGGCCCCGAGATGGCCAGCAGTGCGGCGACCACGGGCGCGTAGACCAGCACGACGGTGGTCGGCCGCGCCTTGGTCAGGCGCTCCAGCAAGGGGTTGTCGAACAGGCGGATGGAGTCTCGCATGGCGGTTATCAGGGGCGCGGCGCGTGCCGGTTCAACCTTGCCGATCGACCGATGCCAACGGTACCTCCACACTGAACACCGAGCCGTGTTCGTACCACGACCGGACCCGCACCGTGATGCCGAGCAGGTGCGCCAGGCGCTGCACGATGGCCAGTCCCAGCCCGAGTCCCTGGCTGCGATCTCGCTCGAAATTGCCGACCTGGTGGAACTCCTGGAAGATGTCGTCCAACTGGTCGGCGGGGATGCCGATCCCGCTGTCCCATATCTCGATCCGCACCCCCTGCGCGGTCCGACGGCATCCCAGCAGGATCTTGCCCTGCCGGGTGTAGCGCACGGCATTTGCCAGCAGGTTCTGGACGATGCGCCCCAGCAGCACCGGGTCGCTGCGGATCTCGGCCGAACAGGTGGCCCTCCGCAGGCTCAGCCGCTTGTCGGCGACCGCCGGCCCGAACTCGCCGGCCAGGCGGGAGAGCAGGGCGTCGACGGGGAAGCTGGTCAGCTTCGGAGCGACCATGCCGGCGTCCAGCCGCGAGATGTCCAGCAGCGGATCGAGCAGGGTGCGCAGGGATTCCTGCGCCGATTTCATGAAGCGCCAACCGGGTGTCCCGGCCAACCCCTCCACCGTGTCCTCCAGAGTCGAGGCGAACAGCATCAGCGCCTGGACGGGTTGCCGCAGGTCATGGCTGGCGGCGGCCAGGAACTTGGATTTGGCTAGATCGGCGCGCTCGGCCCGTTCTTTCGCCTGCCGCAGCGCCTCTTCCGCCCGCTTGCGTTCGGTGGCGTCGCGCACGATGCCGGTGAAGATGCGGGCCCCGCCGATCCTCGCCTCGCCGACGGCCAGTTCCATGGGAAAGGCCGAGCCGTCCCGGCGCCGTCCCGACACTTCCCGCCCCACGCCGATGATCCGGTGCTCGCCGGTGTTCCGGTAATTGTACAGATAGCCGTCATGGGCCGAACGGTAGGGTTCCGGCATCAGCATGGCGATGTTGCGGCCGATGAGTTCGTCGCTGGAATAGCCGAACAGACGCTCGGCGGCACGGTTGGCGGACAGGATGTGTCCCCGTTCGTCGATGGTGATGATGCCGTCCACGGCCGTCTCCAGGATGGCGCGGACCATTTCGTTGCTGGAGCGGACCTCGTCCTCCTGGGACTTTCTCTGGTCTAGCTCACGGCGCATCGACGCGATGTCGCTGGCCAGTTTGCACACCGCCACGAAGAGGATGACGCTGGTCACGCCGATGAAGAGAAGGCCGCTGATGGCGCTGAGGCAACCCAGCTGCTTCTCGCCGGCAGCGAGGTTCAGGATGATGCCGTGGGCCAGCAGCATCCATGCCGCCGACAGCGTGGCATACAGGATTGAAACCTTCGAGGCGCAGTCGACGTGCTCCTTCGCGAACATGGCGTTCCGGCGATCCTCCACTGGGTTTGAGTGTCTATGGTTGTGTGCTGAGGGGTGGCGACGAAGGGTCATGCCGCAGGGCCCGCGCTCACCGAAATTGCGGTGGGGCCGGTCCCACATGGCATCCTGGACATAGCTCACCACAAACCGGCGGAACCGTTTTGGCCACTTGTCCCAATTCCCCCTGGATCCCCGGGCCTATAAAGGGATACCGAAATTGGAGGGAGAATCCCTGCAGATCCCGGACCTGTGCGGTATCCTCGACAGGTTCGGCGTGTTGGCACCCATGTCGACGGCCTCGCGAGTTGGCCTTGTGGCCGCTGGTCGTGTTCTGAAGCTCGACAGCGGCGAGTACGCCCAATGGGAAGGCGAGCAATCGCCCGGCTTGTGCTGTCTGGTTCGCGGCCAATTGCGTTTCTCATCGATCGACGAGAGCGGCGGCGAGATCATCATCCACATCGGATATGCGGGAACTTGGTTCGGGCAAACCATGTTCGACGGCCCCCCTGCGGTTTCGGCCATCGCCATGGTGCCGAGCGAAGTGTTCGTGGTGTCCGAAAACCAGATTCGCAGCCTGATCGCCACCGACCCCCAGGTTGCGCTGTTCGTGATCCGCTCGCTGATCTGTGTCAGCCGCGATGTCATCCGCAGGCTGAAGGGGCTGCTGACCGTGCCCAGCGAAGCGGTGGTGGCGTGTCTGTTGCAACAGCTTGTCGATGGACTCCCCCGGAGGGCGGCGTCGACACCCTGCAACTGTCCCATGCGGACATCGCCCGCATGTGCGGACTGTCCCTGAAGACCGTCAGCCGGGTGCTTCAGGAACTCAAACGCAAGGGCATCGTCGGCACCGCCTACACGTCGCTGAGAATCCTGGATTTCAGGGCATTGGAGCGAGCCGCGTCCGCCGTCAGGAACCAAAGCCTGGTGACGCTTTGACCGACGGACGCTCTGGCGTGCGGGTGCCCAGCCACAAGGGGAATCCGGGTTGAACATGGCGCTGGCGCCATTCGTCCTATGATGGCGCGCGTGTGGACGAGCCGATTGGCATGCGGTTGGTGGGCCCCCACTCTTATGACCACGTCAAAGAGGAGGGCCTTCTCCATGGTTGAGGTCATACGCCCGCGCCTTATCGCCTGTGGGATGATTGCCGCCGCCTTGGCGGCGTGCACGTCGTCCGCAGAAGTCCCGGCCGGCCTGTCGCAGGCCAGCCAACCCATGCAGGAAGCGCCCAACATGCCGGGCACCCTGGTCTGGAAGAAGCCGGGCTTGGAACCGGCCCGCTACACCAGCTTCATCATCAGCCCGGTCGATATCTACCGGGGGAGCGACGCCCATTTCGGCGACGCCACCGAAGCGGACAAGCAGGCGTTGGCCACCTATACCGGGCGGGAATTCCAGCGCGCCCTCAGCGAGCGCTATAGCATGAACCAGGGCGCCGCCGGGCAGACCGCGCGTTTGCAGCTTACCCTGGTCGGCGTTTCCGACAACGTGCCCGTGGCCGCCACGGCGTCACGGATCGCCCCCGTCGGCATCGTCGCCAACATCGCCAATTCCGCCGCCGGTGGAAACCCGACCTTCACCGGCACCGTTACCATACAGGGCCAGTTCTTCGACGCGGCTTCGGGCGAACCCATCGCCACCTTCGTCACCACGCGGGCGCCGGCGGCCTTCGACCTGGGGGCCACGTTGACCAGCCGCGATGCGCAAGAGGCGGCGATCACCGGGACGGCGGACGATCTGCGCGACGCTTTGCAGAGATCGCAGACGGCCACGCTTCCGCCGCGTTGAGCAGGGTGCATCTGGATCGAAGGAGAAACGGCATGGGCTTCCTTCGCGTCACCACGGCATGGCGGCTGGCCTGCGCCATGGCGGTCGCCTGGGCGATGTCGCCGTCGGCCGGTTCGGCAGCCACCGAGTCGGACTTCCAGGTCAAGACGACACGGGATCTGGTCACCCTGTGCGATACGCCGCCCAACGATCCCCTGCACACGGCCGCGGTAAACTTCTGCCAGGGCTTCGTGGTGGGGGCCTATCAGTACCACACGCTTTCGGTCAAAGCGGAAGGGCGTCCGCCGTTGGTCTGTCCTCCCAGCCCACCGCCTTCCCGCAACGAAAGCGTGGCCCGGTTCGTTCAATGGAGCAAAACCCATGAAGCCGTCCTGGAGACATCTCCCGTGGCGGGAATGTTCGAGTTCCTCGCCAAGGCCTTTCCCTGCCATGGCTGATCCCGGCTCGTCCGGGTCGGCCAAACCCCAATCCCACCGTTCCTGGCTGGCGGCCCTGGTGGTTGCGCCGATGCTGATCGGATGCGCCGGCATGACCGAAAGCCAGCAGCGGGCGCTGACCGGCACCACTGGCGGCGCCGCCGGCGGTGCCCTCATTGGCGCCATTGCCGGCAATGCCGGCATGGGCGCCGCCATCGGCGCCGGCACAGGCCTCGCCGGCGGGTTGCTGTACGACTATCACAAGCGGTCGGAAGAGCGCGCCTATGAGGCGGGCCGGCAGTCCGCGCAATGACACGGTGAAGGCGCGCCGCCGGCGGGATGCCATCCGCATCTCGCCGGCGGCGCGCCGGGCCCTCTCATTTATTGACAAGAGACGGATTCAGCGTGCCGGTCGGATCGCAAGGCGATTTGACCGGCACGCATCCGGCTCTAGCCCCAGCTCAGGAACATGCCGATATCGCCGGGCTTGCCGCCGGGGAAATCGACCACATAGGCCTTCAGCTTGAACCCTCGCGCCCTCAGTTTCTGGTCCCAGATCTCGTAAATCTGGGCGGGGACGCCCACCAGGGTACGCGGCCAGTCGGACTCGTTGTTGTTGATGGCGCGGCCGTCGTCGCTGCACAGCTCCGACGGAAAGCGGATCAACTCGATCTCGGAGACGCCCTGGCTGGCGGCCGTCTGCCAGCGCTGGACCGCCCGTTGAACCATGTCGGGGGTCAGCTCGCGGCGCTGCCGCAGCAGGTCGATGCGTTCGCGCTTGGCCTCGGTGGCGGCGTCGCGGGCGTGGCTGCGCTGTTCCATTTGCTCCACTTCATGGCGCGCCATAAGCCGCTGGAGGTCCTCGGCGGTCAGCAGGCCGGCCATGATGTTTTCGCCAGGTTCGGTGTGGGTTTCGGATGCCATCGTCTAGCCTCCCTTCAGTGCAGGGGTCGTGGTTCGGGCGGGGTGCCGGACTGGCCGCGCCGACGCCCGCGCCGCGGTGAGGCCGGAGGGGTGTCTCCCGCCGCCGCGGTGGTGGTGGGCAGGAGTTCGCGCAGCCAGTCGATATCCTCCTGCTGTTCGGGGGTGACGCCGCCGATATCGGCGGCGATGCCGTTGACGAGATCCAGGACGGCGGCCCGGTCTTCCGCCGTGGCGGCCATGCGGGGCAGTGCCGCCAGCGCCGCCGCCTCGTCGATCATCAGCAGGAAGAATTGCTGGCGCAGGGCGTCGCGCATGCGCTGGCTGCCAAGCCCCTGGAATAGCGGCGAATGGGACAACGCCGCCTCGGCAAGGTGGAACCGGCGGGTGTCCACCACCGGCCGCCGCCGGCCCAGCCACAGCAGGATGCGCAGCGTCGCCTCGGGCATGCCCCCTTCCGCCATGCGGGGCCGCATGGATTGTTCGATCCAGGCACGGGAATCATGGCTGCGTTGATCCAGGCGCTGCCGCCGCCGCTCCAGCAATTCTTCCTCCTCGGTGCGCAGGGCGGTCTGCAGTGGCGCATAGGCCGAGAAGAAGAACGATTCCACCGCCTGATCGCGCACCTCGCGATAATGGTCGAGCCAGCTGACGATCATATCGCCGACCTGCTTTTCCATACGTCGGAACGGGTTGTCTTCCCTGGCGGGGCGGCGTTCGGTACGGACCCGTTCGGCCAGGCCGCCGATCGCCGACATGAACGGGTTGATCTCGGACCATAACCAGCGGTCCATGCGGTCGGGATTGAGCCGGCGCAGGATTTCCGCGCTCAGCGGGCTCGCCGCTAGGCGGACCCAGGGGGAAAGCAGGCTGTTGTAGAGGGCGTTGTTGAGTTCGCTGAGCCGCGCCACCGGCCAGAAGGCGAGTTCGTCACGCCGGCTGTCGTCCAGCCGCCGGATGTCGTCCAGGTCCCGCTTTTGGAAGCCGACCTTCCAGTCGGTGCCGCCATCGCCTTTCTCGACCTTCATCTCGTAGAGGCCGGGCGGCAGGGTGGAGATGACGTCGAGGTTGTCGATCATGGCCCGGTGCTCGCGCTTGGCCACCGAGGCCGAGACGAAGATGCCGAGATGGCCGATGGATTCGTGCAGCATGTAGATGATCACCTGGCCGCTGGCGCGGATGTCGTCCAGGCTGGCATAGGTGTCGAGGATCCAGTTCAGCGCCTGCTGGGGCGGGGTGATGTTGTCGCCCTTCGAGGCGAAGACGACGATGGGAGCCTTGATGTTGCGCAGGTCCACCGTCGCCCCGCCGGATCCGTGGATTTCGCCCAGCGCCAGCTTGTTGCCGACGAACAATTCGTTGGTGATGAAGCGGATCTCGTCCTTGGTCAGCAGGAAATGGCCGCCCCACCAGCGCTCGAAGGTGAGGAAACGCTCGGCCTCGTGATCCACGTTGCTGAACAGGTTGTAGGGCTTCTTCCACAGCGTGTTGGCCGGATCGAGGTTCTCGAAATTGGTCACCAGCGAGGCGCCGTCGAACAGGCCGTCGCCGAGGTCGCTGGCCAGGCTGGCGAGCCAGGTGCCGCCCAGCAGGCCGCCCGTGTAGCGCATGGGATTGTGGCCAACTTCGCCCGCCCAATAGGACAGCGGCGCGCCGTTGAGGATCACCACGCTCATCAGCTCGGGCGCCGCCGCGCTCAGCATGGCCACGGCCCAGCCCGCCTGGCAGTTGCCGATCACCACCGGCCGGTCCTCGGCATCGGGATGCAACTCGGCGACCTTGGCCAGGAACGCCGCCTCGGCCCGCGCCACGTCCTCGATGGTCTGGCCGGGGACGGGGCGGGGGGTGAAGCTGACGAAATAGCAGGGATAGCCGTTCTTCAGCGCCAGGCCGATCTGGCTGTCGGCCTTGAAGCCGCCGATGCCGGGGCCGTGGCCGGCGCGGGGATCCACCACCACGATGGGGCGCTTGGCCATGTCGGTGGGATGATCGGGGGCGGGGCGGATGCGGAGCAGCAGGTAGTTCACCGGATGCTCGTCCAGCGTGCGGCCGTCCAGTACCGTCTCATAGTCGAAGATTAGGACCGGCGGCCGTCCCTTCACGGTGTGCTCGATATACGAATTGCCGCGTCGTCGGAGGACGTCCCAGGTCAGGATGGTCCGCTGGGCGCTGTCGATCAGGTACTCCTCCAGGGCGGCGGCCGTATTGGCTGCGACGGGATCCATGGTCTTTTTTCTCCCCTGTTGCCTATGGCGGTACGCGGGAGGTGGTCAAGGGCACGCCGTTCACCAATTCCAACGACGGGCGGCCCGCCCCAATGAGCGTGGCCGCTGTGCGTGATCGCGGGTCGAGTGGGCGGGCGGGTAGGCGCGGGCGATTGATCCGCCCACGCAGAAGGAGAGGCCTATTCCGGCCTCCGGGACGGATTCCCACCTTGCCTGCATGGGCCGATCAGGCCGTAAAAATCAACCGGGGGATGACATGGCGACCATTCACGGCCGGACCTTCGACCAGATCGCTCCGGGGGACAGTGCCACGCTGGCGCGTACCCTGACCATGGCCGATATCGAGCTGTTCGCGGTCATGTCGGGCGACGTGAACCCGTGGCATCTGAACGAAGAGGCCGCCCGGCGTTCCGGCTTCGAGCACGTGGCCGGACACAGCCAATGGGGCGCGGCGCTGTTTTCCAATCTCGTCGGCATGCAGCTTCCCGGGCCGGGCAGCCGCTATGTGGAGCAGGACCTGCATTTCCACAAGCCGGTCTATATCGGCGACACCGTGCGGGCCTCGGTGACGGTGCGCGAGAAGCGCGACGCGGATCGCACCCTGGTCCTGGACTGCCGCTGCGTGAACGACCGGGACGACAACATTCTTGACGGCGTGGCGGTGGTGACGCCGCCCGACAGCCCGCTGAGCATGGAGATCGGCGACGTTCCCGAGGTCAAGGTCCGGCGGCACCAGCGCTTCGACGCCCTGATCGCCCGCACCCGGCCGCTGGAACCGGTTTCGTGCGCGGTGGCCTGGCCGTGCAGCGGTGACGCCCTGCTGGGGCCGCTGGCCGCCAGCAAGGAAACGATCATCACGCCCATCCTGGTGGGGCCGGAGGCCACCATCCGTGACATCGCCCGGCAGCAGGGCGAGTCGCTGGAGGGCTGCCGCATCATCGATTGCCCCGACCCGGCGGCGGCGGCGGCCCGGTGCGTGGAACTGGCGCGCGGGGGCGAGGCCGAGTGCCTGATGAAGGGAAGCCTGCACACCGACGAACTGATGTCGGCGGTCGTGTCGAAAACCAGCGGCATCCGCACCACCCGACGCATCAGCCATGTCTTCGCCATGGACGTGCCGGCCTACGACCGGGCGCTGTTCATCACCGATGCCGCCATCAACATCGCGCCGACCCTGGCGGACAAGCGCGACATCATCCAGAACGTGGTCGACCTGCTGGCCGCCCTGGGGCTGCCGGAACCGCGCGTGGCCCTGCTGTCGGCGGTGGAGACGGTCAACGAGAAGATTCCCTCGACCCTGGAAGCGGCGGCCCTGTGCAAGATGGCCGAGCGCGGGCAGATCACCGGCGCCATCGTCGATGGCCCGCTGGCCTTCGACAATGCCATCAGCGAGCAGGCGGCGAAGATCAAGAAGATCGTCTCGCCGGTGGCCGGGCGGGCCGACGTGCTGGTGGTGCCCGACCTGCAATCGGGCAACATGCTGGTCAAGCAGCTGTCTTATTTCGCCGGCGCCGAGGGTGGCGGCATCGTGCTGGGCGCCCGGGTGCCCATCATCCTGACCAGCCGCGCCGACAGCGTGCGCGCCCGGGTCGCCTCGGCCGCCATCGCCCAGTTGTTCGCCCATGCCCGCCGCACCGCCGCTCCCCAGGTGACGGGGGCCTGACATGGACACCCTGCTGCTGGTGCTCAACGCCGGGTCCTCAAGCGTCAAGTTCGCCGCCTATGGGGACGGGTTGGAGGAAATCTGTTCCGGGCAGGCGGAGGGGCTGCTGACCGCACCCCGTTTCCAGGCCCGGCGGCAGGGCTGCGAGGCCGAATCCCACACCATCCCGGCGACGGGCCACGATGCGGCCATCGCCTTCCTGGCCTCGTGGCTGCGCGGCGCATTCCCGGGGACGGGCCTGAGCGCGGTCGGGCATCGCGTGGTGCATGGCGGCGATCCGGCTCCGGGGCCGAGCCTGGTCACCGACGACCTGCTGGTGCGACTGCAGGCGCTGATCCCGCAAATGCCGCTGCACCTGCCGCACAATCTGGCGCCTATCCACATCCTGCGGCGCCTGTTGCCTGGTTTGCCGCAGGTGGCCTGCTTCGACACCTCCTTCCACCGCACCATGCCGCGCGTGGAGCAACTGTTCGCCATTCCGCGCGCGCTGATCGCCGAGGGGGTGCGCCGTTACGGCTTCCACGGCCTGTCCTACCAATACGTCGCACGCCGGCTGTGCGAGGTCGCCCCGGAGGTGGCCGGGCGGCGGGTGGTCATCGCCCATCTGGGCAGCGGCGCCAGCATGTGCGCGGTGGAGGGTGGGCGGAGCGTCGCCACCACCATGGGCTTCACCGGGCTGGACGGCCTGCCCATGGGCACCCGTCCCGGCGCCATCGATCCCGGCATCCTGCTTTACCTGATGGAGGCCAAAGGCCTGGATGCCCGCGCCATGGAGGATTTCCTGTACCGCCGGTCGGGCCTGCTCGGCCTGTCCGGCGGCATCTCCAACGACATGCGGGAATTGCTGGCGAGCGACGCCCCGGAAGCGGCCGAGGCGGTGGATTTCTTCGTCCACCGATGCTGCCGGGAAATCGGTTCGCTGACGGCGGCGCTGCACGGGCTGGACGCCCTGGTGTTCACCGCCGGCATCGGCGAGCGCTCGGCCGCCATCCGTGCCGCCATCTGCCGCGGTCTTGACTGGCTGGGGGTTGAGCTGGACGACGCCGCCAATGCCGCCAATGCCGCGACCATCTCGCGCCCGGAATCCAGGGTTGCCGTGCTGGTCGTGCCCACCGACGAGAACCGCGTCATCGCGGAAGACACCCGGTCACTGGTGCAAGGGAAGGAGAGAGCTCCATGAAGACCGCAAGGGTGGTCGTCCTGGCCATCGCCGTCTCGGCGATGGCCGCCGCCGCGCATGCCCAATCCCGTGATGAAACCTTCTTCCGCGAGTTGGACACCAACGGTGACGGCGTGGTGGATGAAACCGAGTTCACCCTCCAGAAGGGGGTGCTGTTCTACCTGATCGACAAGAACCACGACCTGAAGATCGAACAGAGCGAAACCAAGCTGACGCGCGAGGCATTCCAGCAATATGCCGGTCCCGACGGGGTGGTGGACGGTCTGGATCTGTTCGATGTTCCGGGCGCCCAGTTCCAGGCGTTCGACCGCAATGGCGACCAGAAGATCACCCGTGCCGAATTCCAGCGGCAACTGGCCGAGATCCGTAGCGGGCCGCAGACGGCCGAGAAACGGTGATCATGGCCTGATGGCGGCCGCCGGCTCCTGCGACGGCGGCCGTCTCATCCCCACCATCAGAACCAGCATGGCCACCACGGCCAGGATAGCCGCCACCAGGAAGCTGCGGGCGACCCCGGCGGCGAAGGCCTGGGCGTAGGCGTCCAGGATGTCGTGCTGCATCTGCGGCGGGATGTCGGGCAGGGGCGGCATGCGGTCCAGGGCGGTCTGGCGGGCGATTTCGCGCATCTTGCGGACGGGCTCGATGATCTCTTCGCGGGTGTAGCCGCGTGCCGCCATGATGGCGGCGAAACGCCCCAGCGCCTCGGTCAGGAAGATCGAGGTGATGACGCCGATGCCGATGGCACCCCCCACCTGCATGACGGCGCCGTTGAGGGCTGCCGCCGATCCCGACCGCTCGGAACCGGAGGTCGCCATCACCAGGTCGGCGGCCGGGGTGATCACGGCCATGACTCCGGCGCCGATCAACGCCAGGGCTAGCGCGATCACGCCGTAAGGGGTGTCGGAGGCGAGCGTGGTCATCACGCCGCTGCCGGCCGCCATGGCTACCAGCCCGCCCAGCATGACCAGCCGCCGGCCATGGCTGTCCGCCAGTTTCCCCGCCAACGGAGCCACGGTCATGGCGGCCACGATCAGCGGCAGCAGCCGGACGACCGAGGCGACCTTGCCATAGCCGTGGATGCGCTGAAGGAAGTACAGCAGCGGCAGCACCGTGCCGTTCAGCACCATGGCGGCCAGCAATGCGGCGGCCAGGGCGCAGAGAACCTCGCGCGAGCGCAGCAGCGCCGGGTCCATCATGGGGACCGGCGCGCGGCTGGTCTCCCACCAGGCGAACAGGCCCAGGCAGACGAGTCCCGCCCCCAGCACGCCCAGCGTATCCGCCGCCACCCAGCCGTGGCGGCCGGCCAGGATGAAGCCCAGCACCACGGCCACCAGGCCGAGGATGCAGGTCAGCATGCCCACGGGGTCCCAGGGCGGGCGGCGAGGCTGCGAATGCTCGGGCTTGGACAGGACGAAGATGGCGGCGCCCCCCGCCAGTGCCAGGGTGAAGGGCGCGGCGAAGCCGGCGCGCCAGCCGCCCAGTTCCACCAGGGTTCCGGCGATCAGCGGGCCGATGGCGACGCCCAGGCCGCTGATGCCGAGGAACAGGCCGATGACACGGGCGCGCATGGTTTCGGGAAACGCCGCCAGGGCAAGGGCGAGGGCGAGGGGGCCGACCAAGGCGTTGCCGATGCCGTCCAGGATGCGGGCACCGGCCAGCATGCCGGTGGATTGCGCGGCCGCCGACAGGATCGCGGCGAGCGCCACCAGGGCGATGCCCACCAGCATGGTTCGCTTGCGCCCGAAGCGGTCGCCCGCGCCGCCGCCCGCCAGCATCAGCGCCCCCAGGCTCAGCTTGCCGGCCAGCAGGACGAACTGCGCCGCCGCCTGCGAGGCGCCGACGTCGCGGGCCGCTTCCGGCATGGCAAGGGTGAGGACGGCCCCCGACACCTCGTTGAGCAGGCTGACGGCGATGCAGGCCGCCAGGGTCAGGGTCGCGGACAGCGGAACCGTCGCCATGGGCTGCTCCTATTCTCCGGGGTGGGGCTTCAGCGACCGCCGGCGGCGCGGCCGCTTGACCCACTCCCGCGCGTTCTGGAATACCACGTAGAGCGGCGGGATCAGGAAGATGCCCAGGGCCGAGGCGGCGATCATGCCACCGAACACGGCGGTGCCCACGGCGCGCCGGCTGGCCTCGCTGGCGCCTTCGGCGATGACCAGGGGAACCAGCCCCATGATGAAGGCCAGCGACGTCATCATGACCGCGCGGAAGCGCAGGCGGGCTCCCTGGGTCGCCGCCTCCTGCACGGAATGGCCGGCCAGGCGCTGCTCCTCGGCGAACTCGACGATCAGGATGGCGTTCTTGCTGGCCAGGGCGATCAGCACGACGATGCCGATCTGCGCGAACACGTCCAGGCTGAGCGAGGCCAGCGCCAGCGCCAGGATGGCGCCCAGCAGGCCCACCGACACCGACAGCAGCACCGGGATGGGGATGGACCAGCTCTCGTACAAGGCGACCAGGAACAGGAAGGCGAACAGGATCGCCAGGCCCAGGATGATGGGTGTCTGGCCCGCCGCCTGTTTCTCCTGCAAGGCGGTGCCGGTCCATTCGAAGCCATAGCCGGCGGGCAGGGTTTCCGCCGACAACCGTTCCATCGCCGCCAGGGCGTCGCCCGAACTGACCCCCGGCGCCGGCGTGCCGGTGATCATCACGCTGCGGTAGTTGTTGTAGCGCGTGATGGATTGCGGCCCCACCTGCGGGCGGATGGTGACCAGCGAGCTCATGGGCACCATCTCGCCCTTGGCGTTCTTGACGTGGATGCGGTTGATGTCGTCCACGCGGTCGCGGTCCTTGGCGTCGCCCTGGACCGTCACCTGCCAGGTGCGGCCGAACAGGTTGAGGTCGTTGACGTACAGGCCGCCCAGCGTGGCCTGCAACGCGGTGAAGATGTCCTCGACCTTCACCCCCAGTGTCTGCGCCTTGTTGCGGTCGATGTCGAGGTAGAGCTGGGGCGTGTTGGCGGCGAACAGGCTGAAGACGTTGGCCAGTTCCGGCGTCTGGTTGGCTCGCACCACCAGTCCCCGCATTACCGCGGCCATGTCGGCGGGATTGCTGCCGCCCAGGGCTTGCAGCTGGTACTCGAAGCCGCCGCTGGTGCCCAGGCCGATGATGGGCGGCAGGTTGAAGGGCAGCACGCTGGCCTCGGGCAGGCTGGACAGCTCCTGCCGCAGGCGCTGGAGGATGCTGGCGACCGAGCCGTGCGCATCCTCCAGCCGTTCGGCGAAGGGCTTGAGCGAGACGATGAGGAAGGCGCTGTTGGCCTGGTTCAGATTGTTGAGCATGCTGAAGCCGACCACCGAGGTGACGTCGGCCACCGACGGCACCGCCCGGATGGCGTTCTCCACCCGCTCGGTGACCTGCAGGGTGCGGTTCAGCGAGGCGCCTTCCGGCAGCTTGATCTCGGTGAAGAAGGCGCCCTGGTCCTCCTCGGGCAGGAAGCCGGTGGGGGTGCTCTTCAGCAATGCCCCGGACGCCAGCAGCACCCCGGCCAGCACCACCAGGCTGAGGACGCTTTTGCGCACTACCGAGCCGACCACGCTAGCATAGCCGTTCTGCGTCCGGTCGATCCCCGACAGCACCCAGCGGATGGGGCCGCGCGGGCGGTGGCCCGACTTGAGCAGCAGCGAGCACAGGGCCGGGCTGAGGGTCAGGGCGTTGATGGCCGACAGCAGCATGGACACCGACACCACCACGGCGAACTGGCGGAACAGCTGGCCGGTGATGCCGGGGATGAAGGCCACCGGGACGAACACCGACAGCAGCACCAGGGTGATGGCGATGATGGCCGGGGTGATCTGTTCCATGGCCTTGGCGGCGGCCTCGGGCGCCGGCAGGTTCTCCTCGTGCATCACCCGCTCGACATTCTCGACGACGACGATGGCGTCGTCGACCACGATGCCGATGGCCAGCACCATGGCCAGCAGCGAGATGGTGTTGGCCGAGTATCCGAACAGGGCCATGAAGGCGAAGGTGCCCACCAGCGACACCGGCACGGCGATGGTGGGGACCAGGGTGGCGCGCAGGCTGCCGAGGAACAGGAAGACCACCAGCACCACCAGGACGAAGGCCTCGCCCAGGGTCTTCACCACCTCGTGGATGGTGTCCTTCACGAACATGGTGGTGTCGTAGATCACCTTGTACTGCACCCCTTCGGGGAAGCGGGCGCTCAACTGCTCCATGGTCTTGCGGATGCCCTCCGCCACCGCCACCGCGTTGGCGCCGGGCGCCTGGTAGATGGCGATGGAGGCCGTGGGCTGGCCGTTGAGGCGCGAGAAGGCGTCGCGGGTGCGCGCGTCCAGTTCCACCCGGGCGACGTCGCGCAGGCGGACGACCGAGCCGTCGGGATTGGCGCGCAGGACGACGTCCTCGAATTCCTGCGTCGAGGTCAGGCGCCCCTTGGTCTGCAGGGTGATCTGGAATTGCTGCAGCTCGGGCGACGGCTGCGCGCCGAGGCGTCCGACGGCGGCCTGGACGTTCTGTCCCCGGATGGCGGCGGCGACCTCGGCCGGCGACAGGTCCAGCGCGGTCAGGCGGTCCCCGTCCAGCCAGACCCGCATGCTGTATTCCAGCGCGCCGAACAGGTTGGCCTGGCCGACGCCGGGCACGCGGGCCAGGGCGTCGATGATGTTGATGGTGGCGTAATTGCTGAGGTAGAGCGCGTCGTGCGAGCCGCTGGGGGAATGGAGGGAAATCACCTGCAACAGCGCCGAGGACTTCTTCTTGACCGTCAGTCCCTGGCGGGTGACCTCCTCGGGCAGCTTGCTCTCGGCCAGCTGCACCCGGTTCTGGACGTTGACCGTGTTGATGTCGGGATTGGTGCCCAGGGCGAAGGTGACGGTCAGCTGGTAGGACCCGTCCGAACCGCTGGTCGACTGCATGTACAGCATGTTGTCGACGCCGTTGACCTGCGATTCGATGGGCTGGGCGACGGTGGCCTCCACCACCTCGGCGCTGGCGCCCGGATAGGAGGCGGTCACGCCCACCTGGGGCGGCACGATGTCGGGGAACTGCGCCACCGGCAGGCGGGCCAGCGCCAGGGCGCCGGCCAGGACGGTGACGATGGCGATCACCATGGCGAAGCGGGGGCGCCTGATGAACACCTGCGAGATCATGACGGATCTCCCTTGGGGGTGGCCGGCGTCTCGCCGGGCATCTCACCCACCTGGACTTCCTGGCCGGGCCGCACTTTCTGGGCCCCCTCGACCACCACTTGGTCGCCGGGCTGGATGCCCTTCTCGACCACGATCACGCTCTCGACCGACGGGCCGGTCTGGATGCGGCGCACCTCCACCTTGCGGCCGCTGTCCACCACCATCACGAAGGCGCCCGCCTGATCGATCTGCAAGGCCGCCTGCGGCACCACCACCGAGGCCATCGGCTGGGCGCTCTCCACCGAAACGCTGGCGAACTGCCCGGGGACGATGACGGCGTTGGGATTGGGGAACACGGCGCGGACGGTCACCGTGTCGGTGCCGGGGTCGGCGGTGACGTCCAGGAAATCCACCGTGCCCGGCTCGCTGTAGGGGGTGCCGTCGGCCAGCCGCAGCCGCACGACGACGTCGCGCGAGCGCCCCTGCTTGGCCGCCTTGCGGCGGAAGTCGAGCATCTGGCGCTGGCTGACCGGGAAGGTGACGTAGATGGGGTCGTAGTTGACGATGGTGGCCAGCGTCGAGGCCCGCGGCCCCACCAGGGCGCCTTCGGTGTAGGTCGAGCGGCTGATGCGGCCGTCGATGGGGGCGTGGATTTCCGTGTAGTCCAGGTCGATGCGGGCGGCATCAAGGGCCGCCTGGGCCTGTTTCACTTCCGCCTGCGTGGTCAGGTGCAGGGCCTCGCGCCGGTCGGCTTCCGATTGCGGGATGTTCGCCGTGCGCAGCAATTGCTGGGCGCGTTCCAACTGGACCCGGGCATTGCGTTCCTCGGCCTGGGCGCGGGCCAGGTCCGCTTCCCGCTGTTCCACCGTCGAGATGAAGGGCGCCTGCTCCAGCCGGAACAACAGAGTGCCGGCCTTGACCTGCGTGCCCTCGGTGAAATAGCGCTGTTCCAGGAAGCCTTCCACCCGCGCGATCAGGTCGACCCGATCCTTGGCCTCGGCCCGGCCGGTGAACAATTCGGTCGGCCGCACGTCCCGGCGTTCGGCCTTGGCAACGACCACGCCCGGCGCGGGAGCCTGCTGCTGGGCCTGCTTGTCGTCGTCGCGGCCGCAGGATGCGACCGCCAGCGCCAACACCGCCACGGCGGCGCGAGAGCATCTCATGGGCCGACCCTCCGTAATGGACCGTGGGCACAGGAAAATACGCCAGCCAGCCGAAGTCGGGGCACGGCCATCGCGGCATCCCGCTTTCCGGGTAGAGGCTTGCACTTCCTCGCCGATGCCTCCCACAGGTGCTTCCATCGGGCATTGGCCGGTACGCTTATGCTGTCGCTTCCCAAGGTTTGCTGGAGGCTGACATGCGGTACGGATGGGTGTGGGGTTTGCTCGTCTTTCTTCCCGCCGCCGGATTGGCGCAGACCTACGTCTACCCCAAACAGGGACAAAGCGCGCAGCAGACGCAGCAAGACCAGGCCGAGTGCCGCGCCTGGGCCAGCCAGCAATCGGCCGCCGCTGCGCCGACGCAGCCGCAGACCACCGGGCCGGCGCGCGGGGCGGCGCGCGGCGCCGTGCTGGGCGGCATCGCCGGTGGGCTGACGGACCGGGATGCCGGCGACACCGCCGCCGCCGGCGCGGCAGTAGGCGGCACGGCCGGAATCATGCGTCGGCGTGACGAACGGCGCCAACAGCAGCAGGATGGCCCCGAGCGCGCCTTCGCCGCCTGCATGGAGGGGCGCGGCTACAGCGTGAAGTGACGGGCGGGCGGGCATTATTGCCAGACCGTGCCGGCGGTGGCTTCGGCGATCTGGCGGCTGGCGTCGTTGAGGTTCTCGTTCAGCGCCGCCACCACGTCCGGAGCCGCCGTCGAGGCCATGCCGCGCCGCTCGTCGATGAGTCCTTCCTCGACCACCTTGCCGGTGCGGGTGTCGCGCAGATGCCAGCGGCCGCGCATGACGGCGTTGCCGGTGCCGTCGGGCTCGTAGGAATCCAGCGCGACCAGATATTCGTATCGGGGCCTTTCCCCGCGCGCCTCCTGAACGACGACGACGCGGCCCTGGGGCAGGTGGCGGCTCAGGTTCTCGGCCAGCACGCGGGGCACGCTCTCGGACAGCGGTTCGCCCCAGCGGTTGTCGTCGTCGATCACCAGCGCATTGGCGCCGCTGCGGGCGACCAGTTCCGGGCGGTCGAGGTATTCGGGCAGGCGCACCCGCATCACCGCGACCACCGGTTCGGGTTTGCCCGGGCCGGCCGCGAGCGCTTCCGGCTCCGCCGACATGACGTAGAGTTGCGGCTCTGCCTTGTACGAGCAGGCCGCCACGGCAAGGACGAGAACGACCGCCATTCCGGGCCGAACCATCGGGTGTCTCCTTCTCAACGGCCGACGATGATGGAATTGGGATTGCGCTCGACGGTGTCGGCGAAGGAGCGCAAGGAACTGCTGGCCTCGGACAGGTTCTGCAGGGTGCTCTCGATGTCGGCGCGCGAGCGGGTGTCGTCGGCCACCAGGCCGTCGATGCTGGCCAGGGTGGTGCGCGCCTGTTGCAGTGCCTTGTCCGCCGATTGCAGCGTCGCCCGCAGGTCGGTGCGGGTGGAGGACGACAATTGCCGAACCTCGCCCATGGTGGAGTGCAGATCGCCCTCGACGGTCCGCAACGAGGTGCGGGCCTGATCGCTGGTCTGGCGCACCGATTGGGCGGTGCCGGTCATCTCGCGCAGCAGCGGAGCCGCCTCGCGGTTCACGGTGGCGAGGAGCTGCCGGGACTCTTCCAAGCCGGCGGACAGGGCGCGCAGGCTGTCGCGCATTTCTGGCGAACTGACCAGACGGTCGATGTTCCCCACCGCCCGGTCGATGGAGGCGAGCAGCTCCCTCAGGGGCAGTTCCGACAATTGCTGCTTGAACACATCCAGTTCCGAGCGAGCCGAAGGGATTTCCGGCACGTTGGGATCGGCGCCCACCAGTTCGGCCGGGGTGTCGGGCAGCAGGTCCAGATCCACCTGCATCTGTCCGGTGACCAGGCTCTGCATGCTCAGCTTGGCGCGGACGCCGGCTTCCGCCGCCAGTTTGGGGGATTGGGCGATCTTGCCACCCACCCAGGTGACCCGGTCGGGATCCAGCTCGAAATAGACGGGAATGCGGGCGGTCCGCGTCTTGGGGTCGAGCTGCAATTGCACATCGGTGACAGTCCCGACCCGGACGCCGCGGAAGGTGACCGGTGCACCCACATTGAGGCCTCCCACCGAGCCCTCGAAATAGGTGACCCAGTGGCGCTTTTCCTTGAACAGGTCGCCGCTGCCGAACAGGAAAAGCGCGCCGATCAGCAGGACGATGCCGCCCAGGACGAACCCGCCGATCAGCGACGGACTGTACTTCTTGCCCATCCTTCCCTCCGTTCAGGCCACGCCGGCCGGTTCGCCGCGTGCCAGGAATTCGCGGACCTTGGCATTGGGGCTGTCGCGCAGCAGGTCGCGGGGCGGGCCGTGCGCGATGGCGGTTCGCTGTTCGGCGTCGAGAAAGATGGAATCGTCGGCAATGGCGAAAATGCTGGCCAGTTCGTGGGTCACCACCACCACGGTGGTGCCCAGGCTGTCGCGCAGTTCCAGGATCAGATCGTCCAGCCGGTGGGACGACAGCGGGTCGAGGCCGGCCGAGGGTTCGTCGAAGAACAGGATATCGGGATCCAGCGCCATCGCCCGGGCCAGACCGGCGCGCTTGCGCATGCCGCCCGAGATTTCCGACGGGTAGTAGTCCTCGAATCCCCGCAGCCCCACCAGCGCCAGCTTCAGCGACACCAGTTCATCTATCTCCGCCGGCGGCAGCTTGGTGTATTGGGCCAGCGGCAGCGCCACGTTCTCCGCCAGCGTCATGGAGCTCCACAGGGCGCCGCTCTGGAACAGGATGCCGAACCGGCGCGAGACCGCCGCGCGCCGGTCCTCGTCCGCCGCCCAGAAATCCTCGCCGCCGTAAAGTACTTGGCCGGCGGCGGGCCGGACCAAGCCGACCATGTGGCGCAGCAGGGTGCTCTTGCCGCATCCGCTGTCGCCCATGATGACGAAGACGCTGCCCTGGGCGACCTCGAAGCTGATGTCCCGCTGGACCAGAAAGCTGCCGAACCGCATGGTCAATGAGCGGACGGCGATCTGGGCGACCGCTTTTTCCATGTCAGATGCCCATGACGTTGAGCAGGACCGAGAAGATCGCGTCGATGACGATGATGTAGACGATGGAGGTGACCACGGCCGAGGTGGTCGCCTGGCCCACCGCGGCGGCGCTGCGTCCCGCCTCGATGCCGCGCTGGCAGCCGGCGAAGGCCACCATGGCGCCGAACACCATGCTCTTGACCAGGCCGATGGCGAAATCGGGGACACCCACCGCCTCGCGCGTGCGGTCCAGATAGGCCTGGCTGCCCAGGTCGAGCATGCCGATGCCGACCAGATAGCCGCCGAACAGGCCGATGAAGCAGCCGTAGACGTAAAGCAGCGGCATCATCAGGGCGAGCGCCAGCATGCGGGGCAGCACCAGGAATTCCACCGGCGGGACGCCCAGGGTGGTCAGCGCGTCGATCTCTTCGTTGCCCTGCATGGTGCCCAACTGGGCGGCGAAGGCCGCCCCGGTGCGGCCGGCGACGACGATGGCGGTCATCACCGCCGCCATCTCGCGGGTCATGGCCAGCCCGACCAGGTCGGCGACGTAGATGGCGGCGCCGAACTGGGAGAGCTGGATGGCGCCGATGAAGGCGAGGATCAGGCCGACCAGCAGACTGATGGTGCCGACGATGGGCAATGCCTGGGCGCCGGTTTCCTGAATGGTGCGGATCAGGTCTTCTCGGCGGTAGATGGCGCGGCCACGCACGAAGGCGCCCAGCGCCAGCACCACCTGGCCGAGAAAGCGCACGGTGCGGCGCCCACCCTCGACGCCCGACAGCGCCCGGTTCCCCACCTGCGCCAGCAGTCCGGCGCGCTGGCCGGTCCGCGCCGCCCCTTTGCGCTCGGGCACCGCCGAGGCCAGGTCCAGCAGGCGGATGACGCCGGTGGGGATGCCCTCCCATTCCACGGGGGTTCCGGTGCGTGCGGCCTCGGCCCTCAGGCGCAGCAGGAAGGCGATCAGCATGCTGTCCCAGCCGCGCAGGTCGCTGGCGGCGACCTGAATCCGGCTGGCGGCGAGGGCGTCAGACGAACGGCCGAACGGCACGTCCCCGCGAACCGGTCCCGCCGACCGCGTCCAGGTGCCGGACAGCACGACCCGCACGCGGTCCGGCCCCTTTTCCAGACGAACGGCGGGGGCGACAGGGTCCTCTGGATGGAGCGCATTCGGCGAAGCCCGGTTTTCCATCTGAGCTGCCTGTCATTACTGCACGCCTATAGCGTGGGAGTGGAACTTCCATATCTCAACGTTCCCCCTCGATTTCGTGTCCCCGTCCTCCCATGAGGCGGATGAGGACCAGCTTGAAAATATTCGGGCGGCAGCGGCTCTGTCGGCTCCGCTGCCGCCCGTGGGGCGATGGGTCACCTGTGGCCGGGTCCGCTGCGTGGCGGACGCCGGGCCCGAGGGGTTACTTGGCGGTGTAGATCTTGTCGAAGATGCCGCCGTCGGAGAAGTGGGCCGTCTGCGCCTTGGTCCAGCCGCCGAACACGTCGTCGATGGTGAACAGCTTGATGGGGGCGAACTCGCCCTGGACCTTCTTCCACACCTCGGGGTCACGCGGCCGGTAGTGGTTCTTGGCGATGATGGCCTGGGCCTCGGGCGTGTACAGATAGTTCAGATAGGCCTCGGCCTGGGTGCGGCTGCCCTTGCGGTCCACCACCTTGTCCACCACCGCCACCGGCGGCTCGGCCAGGATGGACAGCGGCGGCGCGACGATCTCGAAATTGTCGCCGAATTCCTGGATGGCCAGGTAGGCCTCGTTCTCCCAGGCCAGCAGCACGTCGCCGATGCCGCGCTGGGCGAAGGTGATGGTGGAGCCGCGGGCGCCCGAGATCCAGCACCGGCACGTTCTTGTAGAGCGCTCCGACGAAATCCTGGGCCTTGGCCTGGTCGCCGTTCCACTTGTTCAGGGCGAAGCCCCAGGCGGCCAGATGGTTCCAGCGGGCGCCGCCCGAGGTCTTGGGATTGGGGGTGATGACCGACACGCCCGGCTTCACCAGATCGTCCCAGTCCTTGATCTTCTTGGGGTTGCCCTTGCGGGTCAGGAAGACGATGGTCGAGGTGTAGGGGGCGCTGTTATAGGACAGCTTCTTCTGCCAGGCCTTGTCCAGCAGTCCCTTCTCGGCGATGGCGTCGATGTCGTAGGCCAGCGCCAGGGTGACCACGTCGGCCTCGAGGCCGTCGATGACCGAGCGCGCCTGCTTGCCCGAGCCGCCATGCGACTGGTTGAACTTGAGGTCCTCGCCGGTCTTGGCCTTCCACTGCTTGGCGAAGGCGGTGTTGACTTCCTGGTACAGCTCACGGGTGGGGTCGTAGGAGACGTTGAGCAGGGTGCGCTCGGCGGCCTGGGCGGCCGGGGCCGCGCCGATGCCGACGGCGACCGTAAGCGCCAGGAAGGCGGCGCCGAACGTATTGCGCCGGGAAAGGGTGATGCGTGTCATTGGGTCTCGCTCCTGATTAAATCTACACAATAGTAGATTATATGATAGACGCTCTGTCAAATGGATAGATTCATGGTTGCGCGATTGGCGCCAAGTCGGCTGAAACCATAGGATTTCTCCTATCCTGGAGCCTCGCCGCAAGCGCCCTCGCAACCTTCAGGGAACGGGGTGCATGGAAATGGCTTGCTAAAAATCCTTTAGTCTACTAGATTTTTGGTTCAACCCAGGGTGCCGCATGCGCACCCGCCGGCAGACCATCTTTTTCGCGGAGCGTCTCATGGACCTGTCCCGCCAGGCCAACCCCGTACGCCAGTTCGGCGGCATCACCTTCGTGGTGCTGCTGCACGTGGGGATCGTCTATGCCCTGCTCACCGGACTGGGCCGTCAGGTCGTCGAGGTCCTGCGCCAACCCCTGCAGACCCAGGTCATCAAGGAAGCCGCCCCCGCCGCCGCCCGAGGCCAAGAAGGCCCCGCCGCCCAAGCTGGCTCCGCCGCCGCCGCCCTATATTCCGCCGCCCGAAGTGCGCATCCAGTCCACCGCGCCGGCCACCAACGCCATCGCTGCGGTGACCACCGCCAAACCCGTAGAACCCCCGCCGCCCCCGCCGCAAGAGGTGCGCGAGCCCGTGCGGGTGGCTCCGGTGCTCGATCGAGCCAGCTATCGCGAGCCGGAATATCCACCCACTTCGCGCCGTCTTGAGGAAACCGGCACGGTGCAGCTGGCCTTGCTGGTGGACGTGGACGGCACCGTGGCCGAGGCCAAGGTCACCCAGTCGTCGGGCTTTCCGCGCCTGGACGAGGCTGCCCGCGCCGCCCTGTCCAAATGCCGCTTCAAGCCCGGCACGGCCGACGGCAAGCCCGAGCGGGCCTGGCTGCCCTACCGCTACACCTGGCGACTGAACTAGCCGGCAAGGCGTCGCCCCTTCCTCCCTACATCCGATCCGGAGAAGTCCAATGTCCCTGCTTTCTCGCCTGATGGCGCGCGCCGCCGCCGCCCTGTCCCTGACCCTGGCGCCCGTGGCGGCCTTCGCCGCCGACACGGTGGCGGTGGACAATCCCTACGGCCTAGACGCCCTGTGGTCGCAGGGCGATTTCGTCGCCCGCGGCACCCTGGTGGTGCTGATCATCGGCTCCATGGCGACCTGGTACATCCTGGTCACCAAGCTGGTGGAGCAGCAGCGCCTGCTGAACCAAGCCAAGTCCGTGCGCAACAGCTTCTGGAAGAACCGCTCGCTGGACGAGGGCATCAGCTCGCTGAAGGACGGGTCTCCCTTCCGCTACATCGCGACCACCGGCGTGGACGCCCTGGAGCATCACGAGGGCTCGCTGGTGGAGAAGATCGACCTGCACACCTGGGTCACCCTGTCGGTCCAGCGCTCGGTCGAACAGGTGGTCAACCGCCTGCAATCCGGGCTGGCGGTGCTGGCCACCGTGGGCTCCACCGCTCCGTTCGTCGGCCTGTTCGGCACCGTGTGGGGCATCTACCACGCCCTGACCGCCATCGGCATCGCCGGCCAGGCCTCCATCGACAAGGTGGCCGGCCCGGTGGGCGAGGCTCTGATCATGACCGCCATCGGCCTGGCCGTCGCCGTGCCGGCGGTGCTGGGCTACAACTGGCTGGTGCGCCGCAACAAGGCCGCCGTCGATCACCTGCGCGCCTTCAGCAACGATCTGCATTCGGTGCTGCTGTCGGGCTCGCCCACCCTGGTCCAGCACGCCGCCGCCCGTCACGGCGCCGCAGTCCGGGCGGCGTGACGCCATGGCCATGAATGTCGGCCCCGCCGAGGGCACCGGCGAGGACGAGATGATCTCGGCCATCAACACGACGCCGCTGGTGGACGTCATGCTGGTGCTGCTGATCATCTTCCTGATCACCATCCCGGTGGTCACCCACACGGTGCCGGTCACCCTGCCCAAGGAGATCAACCAGCCGACCCAGACCAAGCCCGAGAACATCAACATCTCGGTGGACAGGGACGGCGGCATCTTCTGGAACGATCAGCGGGTGCCCGACACCAAGGCCCTGTTCGAGCGCATGTCGGCGCTGTCGGGGCAGTCGCCCCAGCCCGAGGTGCATATCCGCGGCGACCAGGACGCCCGCTACGAATTCGTCGGCAAGGTGATCCTGACCTGCCAGCGCGCCGGCATCGCCAAGGTCGGCTTCATCACCGAGCCGCCGTCGCGCGGCGGCTGAGAACAGAAGGAAGCGATCATGGCAATGAACGTAGGCGGGGGCGGCGGCTCCGGCGAACCCGACGTGGTGGTGGACATCAACACCACGCCGCTGATCGACGTCATGCTGGTGCTGCTGATCATGCTGATCATCACCATCCCCATCCAGACCCATGCGGTGAAGCTGGAAATGCCGGTGGGCAATCCGCCGGCGGCCAGCACGCTGCCGGAAGTGGTCAACCTGGACGTGGATTTCGACGGCACCGTGCTATGGAACAAGGAGGTCCTGGCCGACCACGGCGCCCTGGAAGCGCGCTTCCGGCAGGCGGCCGCCGCGCCGGTGCCGCCCGAGGTGCATCTGCGGCCCCACCGGCTGGTGACCTACAAGCACGTGACGGCGGTCATGGCCTCGGCGCAGCGGCTGGGGGTGACCAAGATCGGCGTGGTCGGCAACGAACAATTTCTCGACTAGGGGCTCGATGGCGATGAATGCGAAGCACTTCTTGCGATTGTTGGCGGTCGGCGCGGGGTTGGTTGGGGTCGTCGCCCCGGCATCTGCCGCCGACGAGCAGGGGACGGTCCGGCCCGAAGTGGGCCGTCCCCTGCAAGCGGCGCAAGACCTGATCAAGCAGCAGAAATACCGCGATGCCCTGGGCAGGATCGCCGAAGCGGAGAAGGCCGGCAGCCTGACGCCGCTGGAGGCATCGCTGGTGGCCCAACTGCGCGGCAGCGCCGCCCAGGGGGCCGGCGACTACCTGACCGCCGCCAAGGCGTTCGAGGCGGTGCTCGCGTCGGGGCGGGTGCAGGGGGCGGACCAACTGCGCCTGATCCAGGCGGTGGCCAGCCTGTACTATCAGGCCAAGGACTATCCCAAGACCATTTCGTGGTCGAGCCGCTACTTCAAGGAAGGCGGCACCGACCTGCAGAGCCGGGCGCTGGTGGCGCAGGCCTATTACCTGGGCGAGGACTACGCCAACGCCGCCAAGGAAACCCAGGAGGTGATCCGGGCCCAGGAGCAGGCCGGCCAGCCGGTGCCCGAGTACCAGCTGCAGGTGCTGCTCAACAGCCAGCTCAAGCAGAACGACGTGGCCGGCTACGGCGCCACCCTGGAGAAGCTGGTGGCGCGCTATCCCAAGGCCGATTACTGGGCGGAGGCGCTGCGCAACGTCAGCAGCCGTCCGGGCTTCTCGTCGCGGTTGGCGCTGGACGCCAGCCGGCTGGCGCTGGCCACCGGCACCCTGACCTCCACCCCCAATACGTGGAGTTCGCTGAGCTGGCCCTGCAGGCCGGCCTGCCCGGCGAAGCCAAGGCGGTGCTGGACAAGGGCTTCGCCGCCGGCCTGCTGGGCAGCGGCGCCGACGCCGACCGCCACAAGCGCCTGCGCGACCTAGCGGCCAAGAATGCCGACGCCGACCTGAAGGCGCTGTCCGGTGGCGAGGCGGAGGCCGCCGCCCAGAAGGAGGGTGTGGGGCTGGTTAATACCGGCTTGGGCTATCTGGCCCATGGCCAGGCGCAGAAGGGCGCGGCGCTCATCGAGCAGGGCATCCAGAAGGGCGGCCTCAAGCGGCCGGACGAAGCCAGGCTGCATCTCGGCATCGCCTATCTGGCCGCCGGCCAGAAGGACAAGGCGGTGGACGCGTTCAAGTCGGTGCAGGGCGACGACGGCACGGCCGATCTGGCCCGTCTGTGGGCGCTGCACGCCAGGCGTTCGGCTTAAGAAGTCAGGCGAGGAAAGGGTCGGACTTCCACCGGCCGCCCCTCCCCGGGGGGCGGCCGGTTTTTTTGTTGGGCATGTCTGCGGAGGCTGTTGGTGGTTCAGCCAGCGAGCCAATAACGATGGCTTGAGGGGATTTCGCCACCAAAGGCAGTCGTCATGCGCGGACTTGATCCGCGCATCCACGCAGTGCCATCCCGCATCGTGCCGCCGGAAAGACGTGGATGGCCGGGTCAAGCCCGGCCATGACGAAAGCCAACGCAGAGTGGACCACCAACAGGTCCTGCTGACATGCCCTTTTTGTTTGTGGCGGATTTTAGCTGCGTCCAGATGATGTCATCCCTCGTCGCTGGTCGTCAGGATGACACCGGGGGAGAGCTTCACGGCTTGTTCACCGCGTTCCAACCGCCTGCAGGACCAGTTCGTAGGCGCGGGTGAAGCGGGGGTCGCCGGGGCGCAGGGCCACCGCCCGGGCCAGGGGGGCACCGCCTCCGCACGTTGGCCGAGGCGGACCAGACACAGCCCGAGTGCGAAATGGGCGTCGGCGTCGTCGGGGGCGGTGGCCACCGCCTGGCGCAGCAGGGAGTGGGCCTCGCCGTCGCGATGCTGAACGCGGTAGAGGTCGGCCAGGTTCAGCATGGCTGGGGCGAAGCGCGGGTCCAGCCGCAAGGCCGTGCGGAAGGCGTCCTCGGCCTCGGGCAGGCGCCCCAACTCGGCCCACAGGGTGCCCAGGTTGAGGTGGCTTTCCGGCCGTTCGGCATTGGCCCGTTCCGCCGCCACCCACTCGTCCAGTGCCGGCTTCAGTCCCTCGGTTCCGGGATGGATGGTGGCGGCCAGCAGGCGGGCGGCCTCGATGCGGACCGCCTTCACGGGGTCGCGCAGCAGGCCCAGGGCGCGGCGGCGTTCCCCCGGAGGGTAGGGTTCCAGGCCGCGCAGGGCGCCCAGCCGGACCAGCGGGTCGGGGTCATCGAGACCTGCTTGCAGGGCTGTCAGGGTCTTGGGGTCGGGAGTGCGGGCCAGCAGGGACAGGGCGGTGGCGCGGGCGATGGCGGGATTGACGCCGTCGCCGGCCGCCGCCGCCAAGGCTTGGGCCGCCTGGGGGGAGCCCCGCCGTCCGGCCGCCAGGGCGGCGGCGAAGCCGGGTGGCTGCGGCTTCCGCTTCCCGCCGGTCCAGGCGGCGACCGCCTTGCCCGCCCATTCGGCGCCCTTGTCCGCGTGGCAGCGGGTACACGGATCCGGCGCGCCCACGGCGGCCGCCTGCCGGGGCGCCGGCAGGCGGAAGCCGTGATCGCGCCGGACATGCACGCCCATATAGGTGCGGGTGGGCATGTGGCAGGTGACGCATTGCGCCGCCTCGGTTCCCTCGGCGTGACGGTGGTGGGCCGGAGCGTCGAACCGCTCGGGCAGGTGGCACTGGGCGCACAGGGCGTTGCCCTCGGCCCGCAGGGCCAGCCCGTGCGGCTCGTGGCAGTCCGAGCAGGTGACGCCGGCGCGCTGCATGCGGCTTTGCAGGAACGAGCCGACCTCGAATACCTCGTCCTGGATCTGGCCGTCGGCATGGTACAGCGTCTCGTCCAGCAGGGACGGCATGTGGGTGTCGAGCAGGGGTGAACCGGCATCGGCACCGTCGGACAGGGTGCGGCGGCGGGCGTGGCAGGGGGCGCACACCTGCTGTTCGGTCTCGTCCACCGCTCCCAGGTGGCGGCGGATGCCGCGGGAATCGGTCTCGCCCCACCGGTCCGGGCGGGCGTGCAGGGCGACGGTCAGACCGTTGCCGCCCGGCTTGGCGCCGGCCTTGGCCCAGGCCACGTGGGCTGCGCCGGGCCCGTGGCAGGCTTCGCAGGCCACGTCCAGGTCCGAGGCGGTGGTGTGGTAGCTATCGGCGGCCAGGTCGTAGCCCTTGCGCAGGCCGGTGGAATGGCAATCGGCGCACATGAAGTTCCAGGTCTGGTTCTTTCCGGTCCAGTGCAGGGGGATCCCCGGGCCGGATGGCCTCGTCGGGATACAGGCTGTACCAGCGCTGCCCGCCCTGGGCGGCCGGGCGGGCATCCCAGGCCAGCGGCAGGGGCTGGAAGCGGCCGTCGGGAAAGGCCACCAGATATTGCTGCAGGGGATGGACGCCGAAGGTATAGGCGATGGGAAAGTCCTGCGGCGTGCCGTCGCTGCCCTCGGTGCGCACCCAGGGGCGGCCGTCGCGGCTGAAGAAGGTGGTGGTGCGGCCGTGGACGGCCAACTGGGCGCCATCGAAGCGGCCGAGGACGGCGGCGCCCTCCGCCGGCTGCATGGACTTGGCGTGGTGGGAGTCCTGCCAGCGCCGGGTCTGGTCGGGATGGCAGGCGGCACAGGCCTCGCGCCCGACGTAACCCGCAGGGCGTTCCGTCACCACCTGGACCGGGCCGGCCTGGGCGGTGTCGCGGGCGATTTCGCCGATATTGGAGCCGAGCGCTATGGCGGCGATCGCTGCGATGGCCAGACTGGCCGCGATCGCCGCCTTGCGCAAACCGATGGGGATGGAAGCCATCAATTCTGCGTCAGCTTCTCCTTGACCAGCTCCACCGTCACCTTGTCGATGGTGCCGGTGAAGCGGGCCGGGCTGGCGTAGTCGCCGGCCGGCACCGGCGAGCCCAGGTCGCTGCCCACGTCCAGGGTCTCGTAGGTGAAGCCGCCGAACCGAGGCAGGCGGCCTTCGCCCACCGGCACGCTGTTGACCAGCAGGCGGCCGGTGCCCGACACCACGCTGCGGCCGGGATAGGCGTCGGATGTGGCCGACTTGGGGTCGGCGACGAACTCGAACGCCACCTGGATCTTGCCGGTGGGCAGCGGCTCGGACGACACGATGCGGTCGTGCGCGGCGCCGAAGGCGTTGTTGTCGTAGACCAGGCGGCCGTCCTTGACGTACAGCGAGAAGCCGCCGTAGCGGCCGCCCTCGGCGATGATCACGCCTTGCGCGCCCTCGGCGGGAACGCGGATGTCGGCGGTGATGGTGTGCGAGCCCCGGCTCAGGTCGGGAGCGATCTTCAGCGAGATGCGTTCGACGCCCTGGCGGTAGGTGAATACGCTCTTGCCGTCGGCCGGCGAGGGCAGGCGGGCGCGCTTGGGCACCAGCGGGTAGACGTCGTTGCGCTTGGCTTCGGCGTCGAACAGGGCCACCAACTCCTTCAGCTTGGCCGGGTTGCTGGCGGCCAGGTCGTGGGCCTGGCTGTAATCCTGGTTCAGGTTGTACAGCTCCCACGGATGCTGGCCGATGGGGGTGTCGTTATAGGACCCGGCGGCCCGCCAGGGCACCAGGTGGCGGGCGCCGGCCCACCAGCCGTCCTTGTAGATGCCGCGGTTGCCGACCATCTCGAAGTATTGGACCCGGTGGTTGCTGGGCGCCTTGGCGTCGTCGAAGGAATAAGCGAGGCTCTTGCCTTCCAGCGGCGCCTGCTTTACCCCGTCCACCACTTCGGGGAACTTGATGCCGGCCGCCTCGTAGATGGTGGGCGCGATGTCGTTGACGTGGTGGAACTGGCTGCGCAGTCCGCCCTTGTCCTTAATGCGGGCCGGCCACGACACCACCAGCGGGTCGCGGGCACCGCCCAGGTGTGAGGCTACCTGCTTGGACCATTGGAACGGTGTGTTGGTGGCCCAGGCCCAGGCGCCGGCATAAAGGTTGTTGAAGGACTCGCCGCCCAGGTCGTCCAGGCGCTTCAGCCGCGCCTGCGGGTCGGTGACCTGGCTGCCGTCGGCGTTCTTCTGGTCCTGGCCGTCCAGGCCGCCGGCGGCCTCGCCGCCATTGTCGCCGACGATGTAGAGCACCAGGGTGTTGTCGGCCTTGCCTTCCTCCTTGATGGCGTCGAGCACGCGGCCGACCTGGTGGTCGGTGTGCTCCAGGAACGCCGCCCAGACCTCGGCCTGGCGGGCCAACACCTTGCGCTGGTCCTCGGGCAGCGACTCCCAGGCGGGCAGCTCCTTGGGCCGGGGCGTCGAGCTCGGCATTGGCGGGGATCACCCCCAGCTGCTTCTGGCGGGCATAGGTCTCTTCGCGCAAGCGGTCCCAGCCCTGGTCGAACTTGCCCTTGTACTTGGCGATCCATTCCTTCGGCACGTGGTGCGGCGAATGGGTGGCGCCGGGGGCGAAATACAGGAAGAACGGCTTGTCGGGCGCCGCCGCGTCATGCTGGCGCAGCCATTTGATGGCGTCGTTGGCTAGGTCCGTGGTCAGGTGGTAGCCCTCGGCCGGAGTGGAGGACGGCTCGACCGGCGTGGTGTTGCGATAGAGGCGAGGCTCCCACTGGTTGTCGGCGCCGCCCAGGAAGCCGTAGAAATATTCGAAGCCCAGTCCCACCGGCCAGCGCTCGAACGGTCCGGCGGGGCTGATCTCCCACGGCGCGGTATTGTGCCATTTGCCGAAGGCGGCGGTGGAATAGCCGTTGCCCTTCAGCACCTGGGCCACCGAGGCGTAGTTCTTCTTCCACACCGCGTTGTAGCCGGGATAGCCCGCGCCGATGTCGGCCACGGTGCCGAAGCCGACCTGATGGTGGTTGCGCCCCGACAGCAGGGCGGCGCGGGTGGGCGAGCACAGGCCGGTGACGTGGAACTGGTTGTAGCGCAGGCCGTCGGCGGCCAGCTTGTCCAGTTCCGGCGTCGCCGCCGGGCCGCCGAAGGTGCGGGCGGCGCCGAACCCCACGTCGTCCAGCAGCACCAGCACCACGTTGGGGGCGCCGGCGGGCGCCTTGACGCGCTGTGGCCAATCGGGGGCGGCCTGGTCGCGATCGGCGGCGATCTTGCCCTTGAACGGCGCCGGCGGCTTGGGCAGCACCTCGGCGGCCCCAGCGAGGGTTCCCTGCATGCCGAGCCAGGCGACGGCACCGCCGACGGCCAGGCTCCATCTGTTCAGTCTTGCCATGTCCGTGTCCTTTGCGCTCTAGAATTTGACTTTGCCGGTCACGCCGACGGTGCGGGGATCGCCCAGGTTGGCGCTGTAGGTACCGGTCCAGAACTGGCTGCCGATGCCGGTGCTGTTGACGTATTCCTTGTCGAACAGGTTGCGGACCCACAGTTGCACGTCGATCTGGCCGTCGTTCAGGCGGGTGCCGGCGAACAGGTTGACCAGGCCGTAGCCGTCGATGCGGCCGAACTCGGAATTGTCGTTGGTGCCGAAGCTGCCGCTGCGGAAGGTGAAGTCGGTGCCGACATAGGCCTCGATGCCGTCCTCGACCTCCTGGGTGTAATCGGCGCCCACCGAGCCGATCCAGCGCGGCGCCCCTTGCACGTCCCGTCCGGACAGGTCGCAGACGCTGCCGCCGGGCAGGTTGTTTTCCGGGGCGCAGGCACCGTTGCGGTACGAGCGGTATTTGGCCAGGTTGTAGGACAACCCGCTGCGGAGCGTCAGGCCGGGCAGGGGCTTGTAGCTGCCCTCCAGTTCGGCGCCCTTGGTGTCGACCCAGCCGGTGTTGACCAGCGTGCCGGTATAGCCGTTGGTGGCGGGGTTCCATACCTGGCCCTGGGCCTGGTAGTCGCGCACCACCTCGTAATAGATGTTGCCGTTCAGGGTGGCCCGCCGGTCCAGCAGCCTGCTCTTGAAGCCCAGTTCGACGGCGTTGATCTTCTCAGGGCGGACGATCAGGTTCTCGCGGTTGAGCGACGCGCCGGTGGGATAGGTGGCGTTGGTGGCGCCGGCCTTGGCGCCGTGCGACACGCTGGTGAACAGGTTGAGGTTGTCGTTGACCTTGTAGTCGGCCGCCAGCAAGGCGGTCAGGCTGTAGGACTTGACGTTCTCTTCGGTGACCTGGGTGTCGGGAAGCGTCAGGCTGGTGCCGTCGAGGTCGCGGTTGGCGACGATGTTCTTGCGCTCGTAGGTGTAACGGGCCCCCGGGGTGATGGTCAGGGCGTCGGTGGCGTGGACGTTGGCCTGGCCGAAGGCGGCATAGCTGTCGGTACCCAGCTGGGCGTCCGAGATCACCTGTTTGCCCACGTAGCGGTTGGCATAGCCGTAGGCATTCAGGATGGCGGCATTGTCGCCATATTCCGAGAAGTTGTGATATTTCTGGCGCGACAGGTAGTAGTAGAGGCCAGTGGTGTAGTCCACCAGATTGCCGGTGGGCGAGGACAGGCGGATTTCCTGGCTGATCTGGTTCGCCAGCACTTCGCCGCCCGAATTGGTGATGACGTTCAGGTTGAGGTTGTCGCCGTCGTTGTAGGGGCGGAAGTCCCACCGGCGGAAGGCGCTCAGTGAGGTCAGGTTGTAGCCGTCGCCGAACTTCCAGTTGGCTTCGGCGGACGCACCGCCCTGGTGGACCTTCTTTTCGTAGCTGTCGTTGGCGAAGGAGGTGCGGTCCCAGGCGTTGTAATTGCCGTCCGGCGCCAGCAGCGTCTGGCCTGCTCCGGCGGCGGCCGCGGCCAGATTGGCGCGGTTGGTCAGGTAGGTCTGCTTCCTGTTGGTGAAGCGGAACGCCTGGGAACTGACGCCCTGCTGGTCGTCCTCCTGATGGTAGTCGGCGATCAGGCGCAGATCGAAGTTTTCCTTGTTGTCGAACAGCCATTGGCCGCGGACGCCCTGCCGCTCGCGGTCGTTCTGGTCCGGGCGGGCCAAGCCCTGCAGGATGCCGTCGCGGCGGGTGTCGTAGAGGCTGACGCGCACCGCCTGGGTGTCGGTGATGCCGCCGTTGACCGAAGCGCGGAAGGCGCGCTCGTTGTAGCTGCCGTAGCTGGCCTCGCCGGTCACTCCCGGCGTGAAGGTCGGCCGCTTGGTGGTGATGTTCAGCGCGCCGCCGGTGGTGTTCTTGCCGAACAGCGTGCCCTGGGGGCCGCGCAGCAGTTCGACCTGCTCCAGGTCGGTCAGTTCGATCACGCCCATGCCGGGACGGCTGTAATAGACGCCGTCCACGAACAGGCCGACGCTGGATTCCAGGCCCTCGTTGGCGGGGTTGTTGCCCAGGCCGCGCACGGCGACGGAGTTCTGGCGGGGGTTGGAATAGGTGACGTTGGTGCTGGGCAGCAGGCGGCCGATGTCCTCGATGCGCACGGTGCCCTTGTTGGCCAGGTCGTCGCCGCCGATGACGGTGATGGGGATGGGCACGTCCTGGGCTTTTTCCTCGCGCCGGCGGGCCGTCACCACGATTTCCTCGATGTTGCCGGACGAGCCGTCCACGGCGGCGGGCGCCTGGGTGGGGGCGGCTTGCGCCACTTCGTCCTCGGCGGCCAGGGCGCTGCCGCCGCAAGTGAGCGCAACCACGAGAGCGGCCAGGCTGACTCCCCGCCAATGGCGCTGCGAAAACTCCGGGCGCCCATGCGCCTGCTGCTGGTGAACGGACATGACTATCCCCCTTGGCCGCCCGCGTGTGGCGGCATGCTGCGTGTTCGAAAAGTGGCTGGTGGATCGGCGACCGGCCCCTGGCCGCCTGCGGGCTTTCCGCTAACTGGTCGTATCCATAGTGCCCCCGGACTTCATGCCGCCGCAGACGATGTGCGGCATATTCCACACTTCATAAAACCAATAGACCATAAATCTATCGATTCAGTATAAAATAAGTCAAACAGAAATTTGCAGGTGCGGCAATCGCCGCGCAGCCCTTTTTGCCGATATGGGGGGATTCCCGGCTATTCGGCGGCTTCCGCCGCCTCCAGGCCGTCCTCGACCAGCAGCGGAGCCGGTGCCCTGCGGTCCCGGCGCAGGCGCTCGAAGGCCAGATAGATCACCGGCGTGGTGAACAGGGTCAGGATCTGGCTGACCGCCAGGCCGCCCACCATGGCCACGCCGAGGGGCTGGCGCAGTTCCGAGCCGGCGCCATGGCCGATCATGAGCGGCAGGCCGCCCAGCAGCGCGGCGAAGGTCGTCATGATGATGGGGCGGAAGCGCAGCAGGCAGGCCTGGCGGATGGCCTCGTGGGCGCCCAGGCCCAGGCGCCGCTGGGCGTCGATGGCGAAATCCACCACCATGATGCCGTTCTTCTTGACGATGCCGATCAGCAGCAGGATGCCGATGATGGCGATCACCGACAGGTCGTGCCGGAAGGCCATCAGGAAGATCAGTGCGCCCGCCCCGGCAGAAGGCAGGGTGGACAGGATGGTCAGGGGATGGATGAAGCTTTCGTACAGCACGCCCAGGATGATGTAGACAGCCACCACCGCGGCGAGGATCAGATAGGGCGTGGAGGCCAGCGAGCTTTGGAACGCCTGGGCGGTGCCCTGGAAGGTGGCGATCAGGTTGTCGGGGCGGGCAAGCTCGCCTTCGGCCCCCTTGATGGCGTCGATGGCGTCGCCCAGGGCTACGCCGGGCGCCAGGTTGAAGGACAGGGTGACCGCCGGGAACTGTCCCTGATGGTTGATGGACAGGTAGCTCTGCTGCTTGGTGTCGTAGCGCACCAGCGCCGACAGCGGAACCTGCTGGCCGGTCGATGGCGACTTGACGTGCAGCTTGTCCAGCACCGCCGCATCGCCCTGCATTTCCGGCACGACCTCCAGCAGGATGCGGTAGCTGTTCAGCTGGGTGAAGTACTGCGCCACCTGGCGCTGGCCGAAGGCGTCGTACAGGGTCTCGTCGATGGTCGCGGGCGAGATGCCGAAGCGGGCCGCCTGGGCGCGGTCGATGGTCACGGCCAGGGTGCCGCCGCCGGTCTGCTGGTCGGTGGCGACGTCGCGCAACTGCGGCAGCGCGCGCATCTTTTCCAGCATCTTGGGGGTGAAGGCGTTCAGTTCGTCGATGTTGATGTGCTGCAGGGTGTACTGGTACTGGGTGCGGCTGGAACGGCCGCCCATGTTGATGTCCTGGACCACCTGCAGAAACAGCTGCGCGCCCTCGACCCTGGCGGTGGCGCGGCGCAGGCGGGCCACCACCTCGTCGGCGGTGGCGGTGCGCTCGTCATGCGGCTTCAGCATGATGAAGATGCGGCCGTTGTTCTGGGTGCCGCCCCCCATGCCCGACGAGAAGCTGAGCACGTCGGGATCCTCGGAAATCACCTGGTTGAGCGCCAGCTGATACTTGCGCATCTGCTCGAACGAGACGTCCTGCGGCCCCTCGGTGGTTCCCGCGATCAGGCCGGTGTCCTGCTGCGGGAAGAAGCCCTTGGGGATGGCGACGAACAGCGCGCCGGTCAGCGCCACGGTGGCGACGAAGCTGGCCAGGGTGACGCCCTGGTGCCTCAGCACCCAGTCCAGTCCGCGGCGGTACCATTCCAGCAGCGCGTTGAAACCGTCCTCGCACAGGGCATAGAAGCGGCCGTGGCGGACGTTGTGTTCGCTTTTCAGCACGCGCGCGCACAGCATGGGGGTGAGGGTCAGCGACACCACCGCCGAGACCACGATGGTCATGGACACGGTGAAGGCGAATTCCCGCAGCAGGCGTCCGACGATGCCGCCCATCAGCAGCACGGGGATGAACACCGCGATCAGCGACAGGCTGATGGAGATGATGGTGAAGCCGATCTCCCTGGCGCCCTTGAGCGCCGCGTCCAGCGGCCGCATCCCCTCTTCCAGGTAGCGGTAGATGTTCTCCAGCATGACGATGGCGTCGTCCACCACGAAGCCCACGGCGATGGTCAGCGCCATCAGCGACAGGTTGTCCAGGCTGTAGCCGGCCAGGTACATCACCGCGAAGGTGCCGGTCAGCGCCAGGGGGACGGTGATGCTGGGAATGACCGTGGCCCACAGGTTGCGCAGGAAGACGAAGATGGTCATCACCACCAGGGCGATGGACAGCAGCAGGGTGAACTGCACGTCCAGCACCGAGGCGCGGATGGTCTGCGTGCGGTCGGTCAGCACCTCGACGTGGATGGCGGGCGAGATGGCCGTGCGGATCTGCTCCAGGCTGGCCTTCACCCGGTCGGCGGTCTCGATGACGTTGGAGCCGGGCTGCTTGAACACGAACAGGGTGACGCCGGGATGCCCGTTGGGCCAGCCGCCCTGGCGTTCGTTCTCGGCGCCCTCCACCACGCGGCCCACGTCGCCCAGCCGGACCGGGCCGTCGTTGCGGTAGGCGATGATGGTGTCGCGCCAGCCGGCGGCCTCGCTCAGCTGGTCGTTGGCATAGATGGTCAGCGCCCGGTGGGGGCCGCTCAGCGCGCCCTTGGGGCGGTCGACGGTGACCTGGCCGATGATGGCGCGGATGTCTTCGAGGCTCAACCCCAGCGCGGCGATGCGGTCGGGGATGATCTGGATGCGGATGGCCGGCTTGCGTTCGCCGTTGATGGTCACCTGGCCGACGCCGGGCAGCCTGCTGATCTGCTGGGCCAGGATGTTGTCGGCCACGTCCGACACCTGGGGCAGCGGCACCAGGTCGGAATGCACGCCCAGGGTCACCACCGGCGTGTCCGCCGGGTTGACCTTGCGGATGGTGGGCGGGCTCGGCATGTCCTTGGGCAGCTGACCGCCGGCGGCGTTGATGGCGGCCAGCACGTCCTGGGCGGCAGCGTCGATGTTGCGCTCCAGGTCGAATTGCAGGCTGACCGTGGTGCCGCCCAGATTGCTGGTCGAGGTCATCTGGGCAACGCCGGGGATCTGCGAGAACTGGCGCTCCAGCGGGGCTGCCACCGACGATGCCATGGTCACCGGGCTGGCACCCGGCAAGTTGGCGGAAATCTGGATGGTGGGGAAATCCACCTGGGGCAGCGGCGCCACCGGCAGGTGGGGATAGGCGACGATGCCCGCCAGCATGATCGCCAGCATGATCAGGGTGGTGGCGACCGGGCGGTGGATGAACGGAGTCGAGATGCTCATGGCCTAGTCCGCCCGGCTGATGACGTCGTCGCCCTTGACCGCGCGGGCGGCGATGCGCGCGCCCGGACGCAGCCGGCTCTGCCCCGAGACCACCACGGTCTCGCCGGCTTCGATGCCCTTGACGATCTCCACCTGATGTTCGTCGGCCATGCCGGTGACGACCGGCCGGGGATCGACGGTGCTGTCTTCCTTGACCACATAGGCGTACTCGCCCTGCGGGCCGCGCAGCACGGCGGTGGCGGGCAGGGCGATGGCCTGGGGACGGACACCCACCAGCAATCGGGCGGTCACGAACTGTCCCGGCCACAGCTGGTTGTCGGCGTTGGGCAGCTGGGCCTTCAGCTTGATGGTGCCGGTGGCGGAATCCACCTGGCTATCGATGGCTTCCAGCCAGCCGCGATCGATGGGTTTGTCGTCGCCGCCGACCGACGCCGCCACTTCCAGCCGGCCCTTGCCTTGCGCCGCCAGCACCTGGGGAAGCTGGTCCTGGGGCAGGGTGAAGGACACCGAGATGGGCCGGGTCTGGGTCAGCACGACGATGGTGTCCGAGCCGCCCGGGCCGCCGCTGCCGCCGGCTCCACCACCACTGCCGCCACCACTGCGGGGGCCGTCGAAGCGGCTGCCGCTGACGATGTTGCCGGGATCCACCTGGGCCAAGCCGGCGCGACCGTCCATGGGCGCGCGGACGGTGGTGTGGTCCAGTTGCAGCCGGGCGGCCTCGATGGCGGCGTCGTCTCCCAGCACGGCGGCTTCCAGGGCGGCGACGCGGGCCCGAACGGCTTCCACCTGCTGGCGGCTGGCGAACTGCTTGTCCAGCAACTGGGCATAGCGTTGCAGGTCCTCGCGCGCATTGGCCAGCTGGGCCTTGTCCTGCGCCCGCTTGGCCAGCGCCTGGTCCAGGGCGGCCTGATAGGGGCGCGGGTCGATGCGGGCCAGCACGTCGCCTGCCCGCACCTCCTGTCCCTCAACGAACGAGGTGGACAGCAATTGCCCGTCCACCTGGGGGCGCACCGAGACGGTGCGCCAGGCGCGGACCGTGCCGACGCCGCTCGGGCTCCACGCGCACCTCGCGGTGTGCGGCCGCCATGGTGGTGACCGGAACCGGGGCGGCATCGCGCGCCTTGGCGCCGGCGGGCGGCGACGGGGCACCCTGGGATAGCCAGATGCCGCCGGCTGTCGTGGCGAGAACGGCGATCGATATCCAGGTCTTCTTTCCCATCGTTTCCCCTCGGGACGGCTTCTGCGGCAGCGCGGCGGAGCATAAATCTACTGAAGCCATATTTCTACTGGAATTATATAATAATCAGACTCATGATGGATTTTCCTGCTTAGGTTCGGAGGTTCGATGCCCTTTCCGCCGTTCAAAGTTGCCACCCTCAGCCTGCTTTTCGTCGCTCTGGCCGGTGCGGTCCGGGCGGAGCCGCCGGATGACCGTGCCGGGACGGGTGACCCGGCCAAGGGGGCGTCAAGCTGCTGGCCGAAACCTGCCACGAATGCCATGGCGAGGACGGCAACAGCCTCTCTTCCTCCTATCCCAAGCTGGCGGGGCAGTACGCCGACTACCTGATCAAGCAGATCCGCGACTTCAAAAGCGGGGCGCGCGAGAATGCGGTGATGACCATCATGGCCCGTGGCCTGAGCGATGCCGCCTTCGTGGACATCGCCGCCCACTTCGCCGTCAGCAAGCCGGTGCCCGGCGAGGGCAGGGACAATCCCCGCGGGCGCGAGCTGTTCCTGAACGGCGATGCCGGCAAGGGCGTGCCGGCCTGCGTGGGGTGCCACGGCGCCAACGGCCGGGGCGTCGTCAGCGGCTCGGTCATCTATCCCGCCATCGGCGGGCAGCAGGTGGTGTACCTGCGCGAGCAACTGCGCAACTGGCGCAACGGCGGGCGCCGCAACAGCGCCGGCGGGGTGATGAACGAGGTGGCCAAGCCGCTTACCGACGACGAGATCGCCGCCCTGGCCGAGTATGTGGGCAGCCTTTAAAGAACGGTTTGTCGCCCTGGGGGTATCCCCCTGGGTGTCATCCTGACGACCAGCGGGAGGAAGGATCTCCTCCTGGCACGTCGGGACCGCTACGGCCAAGTCGTGCCAAGCGGGGATCCCTCGTCGCTGTCGCTCCTCGGGATGACAGCATCTGGAAGCGGGGCGGTCCCGTGCCCCGCTCGCCCACGCTGGGCCAAGGAAGAAAGGGACGCCCTTCGGGGCGCCCCATGACATCACTGCTTGGGCGGCGGCGGGGCGACGCGGGTGAGTTTGCCGCCCTCCTCCTCGTAGTTCTGCACGCCGACGGCGCCCGCCACCTTGAAGCCGTGCTCGGCCAGGAAGTCGCCGGCCTTGCCGGCGCGGCCGGCATGGTTCGAGGCGGTGATGATGGCACGCTCCTTGGGGATCAGGGCCAGGCTGCGCTCCAGTTCGCTAGGCTGGATGCTCAGATAGACGGGGAAGCCGCCGATGGCGCTCACCTCGTCGGGGCGGCGCACGTCGATGACCAGCAGGTTCTCCGGCTTCGCCAGCAGGGCGTCGATCTGGGCGCGGTTCAGCTTGGGCGTCTTGTATTTGTACTCGAAGCTGGCGGCCGGCTTGGCGGCGGGCTCGGCGGCCTGGGCCAGCGGGGCGGCCGCCACCAGGGCGGCGAGGGCAAGCGAGGCGAAGTGTTTCATGGCGGTCAGCCCTTCAGGTGCTGGTTGAAGAAGGCGATGGTGCGCTGCCAGGCCAGGGCGGCGGCCGCCTCGTCGTAGCGGGGCGTGGTGTTGTTGTTGAAGCCGTGCTGGACACCCGGATAGACGAAGGCCTGGTAGTCGACCCGGGCCGCCTTCAGCGCCGCCTCGTAGGCGGGCCAGCCGGCGTTGATGCGGTCGTCGTTCTCGGCGTAGTGGATCAGCAGCGGGGCCTTGATCCTGGCCGCGTCTTCGGCCGGCGGCTGGTTGCCGTAGAACGGCACGGCGGCGCCCAGATCAGGCAAGCGGGTGGCGAGGAAGTTGGCGATGCCGCCGCCATAGCAGAAGCCCACCACGCCCACCTTGCCGTTGCCCTCGGGCAGAGTTTTCAGTGCGGCGGCGGCGGCCAGGAAGTCGTTGCGGGTCTTGGCCTGGTCCAGCTTGGGGAACAACTCGCGCGCCTTGTCCTCATCGCCGGGATAGCCGCCCAGCGGAGCCAGGGCGTCGGGGGCGAAGGCGATGAATCCATCCAGGGCGAGGCGCCGGGCGATGTCCTCGATGTGCGGGTTCAGGCCGCGATTCTCGTGCACCACCAGGACGGTCGGCGACTTGCCCGTGGCCTGGGCGGGGCGGACCAGATAGCCGCGCACGGTTCCGTTGCCGTCGGGCGAGGGGAACTCGGTCAGCCGCCCGGTGATGCGGCCATCCTGGGGCGAGACCAGTTGCGCCTCGGCGAAGCGCGGACTCAGGGCCTCCAGCAGGCCGGCGGCGGTGACACCGCCCACGGCGAACTTGGCGGCGCCTTCCAGGAATTCGCGCCGACTGGAGAGGCCGTGCACATAGGAGTCGAACAGTCTGAGGACGCCCGGAGCAAAGTCCGCTGCGGTCTTACGGGCCATGGTGGTTTCCCCCTGTGGTTTGCCGGCGCCCATTGGGCTGCGGCGGCATCGTCGGCGATGTTAGATTTATCTACTAGATTGGTCAATTATCATATTTTGTGGTCGCAGAATGGGCGGTCATCGCGGCCAACCGATTGGCATGCCATGAGTTTTTCCACCGCTTCGACGGTATGCACGATCTGTTCCCACCCAAATGACACTTTCTCGACTCATTTCGATAGACTCTACTAGATAACTAGACTAAAAAAAGAGCGACAGGTGTGAAACCTGCATTCATGGGCAATCGCCGGTTTTGCGGCGCCGTAAGGTCGGGTGGAAACGCCGGACCTTGGGATTACTCCAGCCTGGGGGCATGAGATGAGGAGCGTGAAGAGGACGGCCGCAGTGGCCATTGTATTGAGTCTGGGCACCGGGGTTACCCTGGCGGCCGACTACGATTCGCCCGAGGCCAAGGCGCGTCAGGCGGCCAAGCACTGGGCCTACCAGCCGGTGCAGTCGCCGTCGGCGCCCCAGGTCAAGCAGGCCGCGTGGGTGCGCACGCCCGTTGACGCCTTCATCCTCGCCAAGCTCGAGGAACAGAATCTCAAGCCGTCGGCCGATGCCGACCGCGCCACCTTCATCCGCCGCGCCACGCTGGACGTCACCGGCGTGATCCCCACCCCGGAGGAGGTGAAGGACTTCGTCAGCGACAAGTCGCCCAACGCCTACGAGAAGCTGGTGGACCGCCTGCTGGCGTCGCCGCGCTACGGCGAGCGGCAGGGACGCCGCTGGCTCGACCTGGCGCGCTATTCCGACAGCACCGGCTTCCAGGGTGACCAGACGCGGCGCAACAACTTCCGCTACCGCGACTACGTCATCAACGCCTTCAACCAGGACAAGCCGTACGACCGCTTCCTCAAGGAGCAGCTGGCCGGCGACGAGTTGTGGCCCAACGAGCAGGACGCCCTGGTGGCCACCGGCTTCCTGGCCGGCTATCCCGACAATTTGAATTCCCGCGACCTGGTCCAGCGCAAGTACCAGATCGAAACCGACATGACCGACACCGTGGGCCAGGCGCTGCTGGCGCAGACGCTCAGCTGCGCCCGTTGCCATAACCACAAGTTCGATAAGATCTCGCAGAAGGACTATTTCTCGTTCCAGGCGTTCTTCGCCAACACCGCCTTCAACGAGAAGATTCCGGCGGCCAAGGGCGAGCAGGAAGCCGCCTACGAGGAAGCCGACGCCAAGTGGCAGGCGGCGACCAAGACCATCCGCGCGCGTCAGAAGGAGATCCTCGAGCCGCTGCGCGAGAAGGCGGTCAAGTACCATAAGGAACGCTACCTGGACGACAGCCGCGAATCCATCTTCAAGGCCGAAGCCCAGTGGACGCCCCTGGACCGTTGGGTCAACTGGCGCCTGGCCAATGTCAGCACCGATCGCGACGTCGCCAACTACCTGCGTCTGACCGCCGAGGGCAAGGACTTCCCCGACTACAACCCGGAAAACATTCCGAAGTGGGAAGAGTACAAGAAGCTCGACGCCGACCTGAAGAAGTACGACAACCTGCGGCCGTCCGGCTCCAAGTTCGTCACCGCCGCCACCGAGCCTGGGCCTGCAGGCGCCGCCCACCTTCATCCGCTTCTCGGGCATCCATGAGCGCCCGACCGAGGAGGTGCAGCCCGCCTTCCTGTCAGTGGTCACCTCGGAAGCGCCGGTGATCAAGCCCACCGCCACCTCCACCGGCCGCCGCACTACCCTGGCCAACTGGATCGCCAGCGCCGACAACCCGCTGACCGCCCGTGTCTACGTCAACCGCGTGTGGGCCCAGTATTTCGACCGCGGCATCGTCGAGACCGTCAGCGACTTCGGCAAGGCCGGCACCAAGCCGTCCAACCCCGAGTTGCTCGACTACCTGGCCAGCAATTTCGTCAAGAACGGCTGGAGCGTGAAGAACCTCCACCGCGAGATCCTGCTGTCCAGCGTCTACCGCCAGTCTTCCGACCCCCGCGAGGAGGTGCTGAAGGCGGACGTGGACAACCGCCTGCTGGGCGTGTTCCCGCGCAAGCGCCTCGAGGCCGAGGAAGTCCGCGACTCGCTGCTGGCTGCCTCGGGCAAGCTGGAGGAGAAGTTCGGCGGCCCGGCGGTGTTCCCGCCCATTCCGTCGGCCCTGACCCCCGGCGAATCGGTTTTCGACGGCAACCGCCTGTGGACCGTCTCCGCCGACCCCAAGGACCACAACCGCCGCAGCGTCTACGTCTTCGTCCGTCGCTCGGTGCCCTATCCGCTGCTGGACGTGTTCAACGCGCCCAACCCGCAGCTGGTGCACAGCAAGCGCGAGGTGACCACCTCGCCGCTGCAGGCCCTGTCCCTGTTCAACAGCGATGTGGTCTTCAGCTGGTCGCAATCCCTGGCCGGCCGCGTCCTCCGCGAGGCGGGGAACAACGAGTCGGCGCAGATCGACCGCCTGTACCAGCTGCTTTACGCCCGCAATCCGGACAAGCAGGAAAAGGCCAGCCTGCTGACCTTCCTGGACACCCAGGAGAAGCTGATCCGGGACAAGGACACCAACGGCACCTTCGCCCTGAACGTGCCCAAGGACGCCAAGGTGCAGAACCCCGTCCGTGCCGCCGCCTTCGTGGACCTGGTGCACACGGCGGTGAACGCCAACGAGTTCATCTACCGCTTCTAACGGCCATCAACGAAATCACGAGCAGGGAAATCTGATCATGACTCACACATCTCGTCGCGGTTTCTTTGCCACGGCCGGCGCCACTTTGGGTGGCCTGGCGGTGGGCGGGTTCCTTCCCGGCGGGGGGGGCGATCTTCGCCCCCGCCGCCCACGCCGCGACCGCCCCGGTGGACCCGCTGGCCACCCGTGAACCGCATTTCCCGGCCAAGGCCAAGTCGGTCATTTGGCTGCACATGGACGGTGCGCCCAGCACGCTGGACCTGTACGACTACAAGCCCGAACTGGCCAAGCTGGCCGGCCAGCCTGTGCCGCAATCCTTCCTCAAGGGCATCAAGACCAGCACCCAGGGCGGCGTCGGCAAGCTCTATGTGTCGGGCGAACGCACCTGGAAGCAGCATGGCGAAAGCGGCGCCTGGTTCTCCAACCTGCTGCCCCATCTGTCCCAGCACGCCGACAAGCTGGCCTTCATCAAATCCAGCGTGACGGTGGGCGCCACCCATGACATCTCCATCCTCAAGCTCAACACCGGCGACGTGAATCCCGGCCGTCCCTCGCTGGGCGCCTGGGTGTCCTATGCGCTGGGTTCGCTCAACCAGGACCTGCCCACCTACGTGGTGCTTTACAACGACATCAAGGAGCCTTCGGCCGGTTCGGTGAACTGGAGCTCGGGCTTCCTGCCCGCCGTCTACCAGGGCACCACCTTCCGGCCGGGCGACTCGCCGATCCTCAACCTGGACCGGCCCAAGTGGATGACCGCCACCGAGCAGCGTAGCGCCCTCGACCTGCTGAAGAAGCTGAACGAGAAGGCGGCCGCCCGCTATCCCAGCGACACCGAGCTGCAGGCCCGCATTCGCTCGTACGAGCTGGCCTACCGCATGGAAACTTCGGCCCCCGAGGCGGTGAACCTGGACAGCGAGAGCGAGGCGACCAAGGAAGCCTACGGCCTCAACGAGGACGCCACCCGCGGCTACGGCACCAACATGCTGCGGGCGCGCCGCTTGATCGAACGCGGCGTGCGCTTCGTCCACGTGGTGTCCGGCCCGGCGCCGGGAGCCACCGGCGAGGACCGCAACTGGGACGCCCACCGCAACCTGGACGACAACCACGGCCGCAACGCCCGCCAGGTGGACAAGCCCATCGCCGCCTTGCTGTCCGACCTGCAGCAGCGCGGCCTGCTGGACCAGACCCTGGTGGTGTGGACGTCCGAGTTCGGCCGTACCTCCTACGGCGAAAGCGGCAACGGCCGCGACCACAATCCCTGGGGCTACACCCAGTGGATCGCCGGCGGCGGCGTCAAGGCCGGCTACACCCACGGCCAGACCGACGAGATCGGCCTGCAGGCGGTGGACAACAAGGTCGATACCTACGACCTGCATGCCACCATCCTCAACCAGCTGGGCCTCGACCATCTGAAGGTCACCTTCCTGCACGACGGTCGATCGGAACGCCCGACCGTGGTGTTCGGCGACGTGGTCAAGAACCTGGTCGCCTAGGCCACCGCCCGTGGATCACTGCCCGGCGGACCCGTCCGCCGGGCAGTGTCGTTTTCCCCTCTGCGAAGTGAGAGATGCGATGCGCAAGACCCTGCGTCTTCTCGGCGCGGTGCTGGTCGTGACGGCCGGCAGCGCCCACGCCGCCCTTGATTTCAGCGATTACGACGACGATTTGATGCGATCATTGGACAAGACCATCAAGTATTTCGAACCCGACATCGCGGCCAAGAACGCCGCCCGCGTCTCCGAGGACGCCGAGTTGCTGCTGGAAGGGTTCAAGTATTCCGAGGACTATTTCGCCAGGAAGGGCGGCCATCCGCAGGCGGTGAAGATCGCCCAGGACGGCCAGTTCCACGTGGAGGCGGCGCTGAGCGCGGTGAAGAACAAGGATTTCGATTCGGCCGTCAACTCGGCGCGCGAGGCGGCCCGCACGTGCCGCAATTGCCACGACATCTACCGGTCGTCGCAGAAATAGGGAGAGGCCATGTCGCTCGTCAGATCGCTCGCTCTTGCCGCCCTGCTCGGCGCGGCTTCCCTGCCGGCCGACGCCGCCCTGCCGGAGGGGCACCCGGCGCCGGTCTTCACCGCCCAGGCCTCGCAGGCGGGCAAGGCGTTCTCCTATTCCCTGGACGACGCGCTGAAGCGCGGGCCGGTGGTGGTCTATTTCTACCCCGCCGCCTTCACCTCCGGGTGCAGCCTGGAGGCGCAGGCCTTCGCCGAGAATTTGGACCGCTTCACCGCCGCCGGCGCCACCATCGTCGGGGTATCGCTGGATCCCATCGCCCGGCTGAACGAGTTCTCCGCCGATCCCAAGACCTGCGCAGGGAAGTTCGCGGTGGCCTCGGATGCCGACGGCCGCATCGCCAAAAGCTACGATCTCGCCGTGCGCGAGGCCTCGGCCGGGCGCGCCGACAATCGCGGCGCCCCGATCGAGCACGGTCTGGTGGAACGCGCCACCTTCGTGGTGGGGTCCGACGGCCGCATCGCCGCCAGCCTGACGGGCCTGGGCCCGCTGGACAACGTGGAAAAGGCCTTGGCCGCGGTGGAGCGGCTCAAGCGCTAGCCGGGCCGGAAAACGATAAGGGGGCGTCCGGCCGGACGCCCCCCCTTTTTGTTTGGGCGAAGGAGAGGGATCAGCCGAAGGCATCGCCTTCGACCGCCGGCGCATGGGTCAGCACCCAGAACCAGTGCACCGGCCAGGACCAGCACCAGCGTCAGCGCCAGCCACGGCCGCGACGACGGGATGGTGTCCGCGTCGGCCACCGGCTTGCGGCCGGTGATCATGGGCAGCACCAGATTCTCGCCCTTGACCACGCGGTGGGCCAGGACCGCCAGCACATGCACCGCCACCGCCGCGGCGATGCCATAGAACAGCCGGCGATGGTACGAGGTCAGCAGCAGGCTGGTCTCCTTGCCGACATAGCCGGCCAGCGGTCCGGTGTTGATGATGTCGTCGTTGCCGAACAGGCCCAGGGCGGCCAGGGTCAGCAATCCGGCCAGCAGCGCCAGCACCATCAGGGCGCCCAGCGGGTTGTGGCCGGGGGTGGCGGGGGCGCCGCCGCGCAGGTAGGCCAGGATGGCGGCGGGGCCGCGCACGAAGCTGGCGAAGCGGGCATGGCGGGTGCCGACCACGCCCCAGACCAGGCGGAACGACACCAGCACGATGACCGCATAGCCGAACCATGCGTGCCAGGAAAACCAGGCGACGCCGAGCTTATTGGTGACGAAGGCGCCGACCACCGAGGCGGCCAGCAGCCAGTGGAACAGGCGGACGGGCAGGTCCCAGACCAGCCGTGGCGAGGGAAGCATGGCGAAGCTCTGTGATGAGGGAGGGGGACGGGGCGGGCCGCAGCCCGCCCCTCGGGGCTCACTTGACGCGGTAGGTGTCGTGGCAGCTCTTGCAATCCTGCGCCACGGCGCCGAAGGCGGTCTTGAACGCCTCGGAGGTGTCCTTTTCCACCGCCGCCACCTTGACCAGGCTCGGCGCTGTGGTCCTGGAACTCCTTGATGCGCTTGTTGAAGTCGGCCTGGTTGGTCCACGCTTCGGGCTTGGTCTTGCTGTCGGGCTCGCCGAGGTTGGAGCCTTCGGGGAAGACCTCGTTCAGGACGTCGGACAGCACCGCGATGCGGGTGGCCCGCTTCTGCACATCCTTGGCGTCGAACGGCTTGTTGCCCTTCACCACATCGGCCAGCGTGCGGCAATTGGCCCCGATCAGGGTGAAGGCGGCCTTGCGGGCCTCGACGGCCTGACGGGCCGGCGAAGCCGACTGGGCATAGGCCGAGACGGCGGCCGAAGCGCCCAGGGCCAGGACGATGCCCGCAAGGCCGAGCCGGCGGCGGGTGGTAGTCGAAAGCGTCTTCATGAACAATGCTCTCCAGAGGTTTGGTGCGCGGAAGGGTGATTACGACGTGGTGGAGGGGGCGGCGGCGAGCTCGTTGCCGATCTCGGCCAGGGCCGCTTCTGGCAGGATCACCTGAGGTTCGGGCCGCTTGCGGCGGAAGGTGATGCGCAGGCGGCGCCACCCCAGCACGACCGAACTGACCGACAGGACCAGGCCGAAGCCGATCCAGGTCAGCATCCAGGTATCCCACAGCGGGCGGGCGTAGAGCACGCCCAGATCCCAATGGTGCAGGGCCGAGAACAGCCAGCGATAGGCCCGGCGGCTGGCATCCTGCTTCAGCAGCAAGGCGCCGTCCTGCGGATTGACGTACAGCCGGGTGCCGGCCTGATCGGCCAGATCGACGCGGAAGACCGGCAGCGGCTTCTCCAGCGCTCCCTGGCGATGGTTGGGGTAGTAGTAGCTGTCGTACTCGTCCAGCCGGCTCAGCGAGGCGACCGGGGCTTTGCCGTCCGCCAGCCGTTCGGCGGCAACGCGCACCGCCTGTTCGTCGAAGCCGGCCACCGCACCGGGAATGGCCAGTGGCGCTCGGCTGCCGTCACGGGAATGGGCCAGCAGCACCGCCTGGTCGCCCAGGCGCCGCCAGCTCAGTTCCACGACGCCGGCACTGCCGGCCTCGGCCAGGGGGCCGGCCGCCACTGGGCCGCCACCTCGGGCAACTGGCGGTCGTAGTAGCGCGCCACCTCGTCGCGACTGGCGGTGGCCGCCGAGAACAGCTGGAACGGATTGTTGACCAGATAGCCGCTGAACGCCCACAGCACGGCGACGGTGCCGCCGATCAGGCCACTCCAGAAATGCCAGCGGAACCAGAAGGCGCGATAGGGCTGGGTGCGTCCCTGGGAATAGGTGGCGCGGCCGCCCCAGCCCGGACGCCACACCAGCCAGCCGACGATCAGGCCGCTCAGGCCGGCGGCGAAGGCCAGGCCGCCAGCCCAGGTCAGCACGTCACGGCGGCTGTCCTCCAGGCCGAGGCCGTCGAGGAAGCGGAACATGTGCAGCCAGTTGCCGGCCAGAAACAGGCCGCGCTCCCAGCGGTTGGCCACCTGCAGGACGTCGCCGCTACGGGCCGAGACCAGCACCTCGGTGCCGGCGCCGTCGTCCACCGCCACCCGGTGGAAGGGCTTGAGCGCGGTGTAGTTGCGCAGGCTGCTGTAGGCGGGCTGGGTGTCGACGAAGCGCACCTGCGCCACATCCGCCGACTGGCCCAGCCAAGCCTGCGCGATGCGTTCCGCCTGCGGGCCCGAGAAATTGAGCACCGCACCGTCGATGGCGGACAGGGCGAAGCGCTGGCCGCGCTCGTCTTCCACCTGCCAGACCGGCTGGCCGTCCACGCGGGTCAGCCGGCCCTCCAGGACGGCCGTGCCGCCGTTGCGGATCTTGCGAGCTTCGGCGCTGCGCTGCCAGGCCTCGCCCAGGCTCAGCCAGCCCTCTTCGGGGGCCAGGGTCTGGCCGTGGGCCAGTTGCTCGCCCCGGCTGGCCGGCAGCGACCCGGCATAGACGATGACCAGGCCCGAGGCCAGCCACAGCACCATCACCAGGGCCAGCGCCACGCCGGCCCAACGGTGGATTTTGAACAACAGGCGTTTCAACACGGCGACCCTCCATCAACTTGGGTGGTGCGCAGCTTACAAATCTATAGTCTACTAGTCAAATAATGTTTATGTTCGCCAGTTGTGTGATATTGAGCGCAATCGTCACCCAATTCCGGGTGGCTTTCATCCAGAAGGAGTGAGGATCGTGAACGTAAAAGCATTCGTCGCCGTGGCCGGCTTGGCCATGGCCGCCGCCGCGCCCGCCGGCGCGCAACTGGTGCAGGAAGCCAATCTGTCCGCCAATGCGGCGCTGACCATCGCCCAGACCGCCTATAACAGCTGCGGCCAGCAGGGCTACAAGGTGTCCGTCCACGTGGTCGGCCGCGAGGGCCAGGTGCTGGCGGCGGTGCGCGGCGACGGCACCGGCCCGCACACCTTCGAGAACAGCCTGCGCAAGGCCTATACGGCGCGCACCTTCCGGGTGCCGTCGGGCGATTTCGCCCAGCGCATCAAGGACAACCCCACCTCGGGCGCTGTTCACCTGGCCAACGTGGTGGCCGCCCAGGGCGCCCTGCCCATCAAGGCTGGTGACGAGGTGATCGGCGGCGTCGGCGTGTCCGGTGCGCCGGGCGGCGACAAGGACGAAGTGTGCGCCAAGGCCGGCATCGACAAAGTGTTCGGCGCCAAGTAGGGAGCGGGGAGGGCTGTCGGCGGCAACCGCCGCCGACAGCATCGGGGGAGCGGGAGCTGGCTAAAGCAAGCCCAATCCCCGCCCGCAGAGGCCGGTCATCTTGGACTGGGTAAGGTCGTGGCATTCACCGCCATGGCGACTTTCCACTTTTCCGCAAATCCGCGCGGACAATGTGGCTGCGCCGAGGGAATTGGGCCAAGCCATCCTAGCTTTCTCGCGCATCCTTCGCCGCTTGAGCCACTTTCGTTGCCTGCGAGACGCTGCCGATCTTCCCGGGATTGACCGTTGTACGCCGCTTGTCGCTTTTGACCGGCCTCATCCCCGTATTGCTCGGACGGCCAGAAGAAAAGGGGAGAGGGGAGGCGGCTTCGGCGGATTTGAGCGTGAGCGCCCGATGCGCCGAATCCTTCAAGGCTTCCCGCGCCCTCAGGGCGTGGCGCCGCGCGGCTTCCCGGTTGAGCCGCTTCAATGCTCCCGCGAAGACCTGCTTGCGGCGAGAGGGTTTTTCGACATTCCCTGGGAAACTTGCGCCGCGCGACTCCGCTTTTGCCGCGAATGCTCCGGCGCATCTGGTGGAGCAGCGTTCTCTCTTTTGCGCGAAGATCCCTGATCCGCCGCTGTGCGGCGGAAATCGCGTCGTCAGCCAGCTCAGGAAGGGTGGGGTAATGGGTCGGAGCAAGAAGCTCGAATTCCTCCTGCGTGATGAGCGCGCGTTCAGCTTTAGCGGGCATGACCATGATGCTCGACCTCCTGGCGGGACACCTTTGCCTGAAGCCGATTTGGGGGCCGGATTCGCTGTAGCCAGTGGTTGGTCATGCGGCAGGCGAACGAAAAGGCGGTATCCCCGCCTCCTCCGATCTTTCGGCGCGTATTGCGTTCCGTTTGGAAGGGGATACTTCAATGCGGCATCAACGCATGCCGCCGCCAGAACCATGGGTCAGGCCGTCGTTACCGGTTCAGGTGATGGCGGGCTTTCTCGATGGCCTCGATGTCCCACAGACGGGCATCTGGCTGTGGATGACAGCCACTGGATTCGTCGGCTATGAGAGGATGGCGTCCCCTACGGGATTCGAACCCGTGTCGCCGCCGTGAAAGGGCGGTGTCCTAGGCCTCTAGACGAAGGGGACGAGGCGTGGAGGGCGCTTTAATACCCGTGCCCGGCGGGGAAAGCAAGGGGTGATTTCGCACTTTCGTACGGTCCGCGCAGAAAAAGAAAAAGGCGGCTTCCGGGGCCGGAAGCCGCCTGAATTGTGTGCTGCCTCAGCAGCAGCGCACGGTGCCGGTGCCGACCCCGTAACGGGCGTCCTGGCGATTTCTGAAGAATTCCTCATAGGTCATGATGGGCTCGTCCGGGTGCTGGACGAAACGGTGCGCCACATAGGCGTCGTAGTCCGGGATGCCCACCATCAGGCGGCTCATCTGCACCAAGCGGTCCTTCAAGGTCTTGAGGTCGTTCAACATGGGTGCTTACTCCGCGGCGACCGGGCCGCCCACCTCGATGGCGGTCGGCTTTTCGGAAACCCTGGCCTTGCGGATGCTGGCGATGCCATAGACGACCATGGACACCACCACCATCACGAACAGGACGGCCAGCACGCCGTCCAGGGTTTCGTTGTGCACCACCTGGGCCATCTGCTCCATGGTCTTGGCCGGCGCCAGGATCTTGCCTTCGTCCATGGCGGCGCTGAACTGCCGCGCGCGGGCGAAGAAGCCGATGGCCGGAACGTCGGACAGAATCTTCAGCAGGCCGGCCCAGGTCGTGCAGATCAGCAGGAACACTGCAGGCACGGCGCTGACCCAGGCGTAGCGCTGACGCTTCATCTTGAACAGGATCACCGTGACCATGATGAGCGCCATGCCGGCCAGCATCTGGTTGGAGATGCCGAACAGCGGCCACAGGCTGTTGATGCCACCGAACGGATCGATGACGCCGGTGTAGAGGATGTAGCCCCACAGCGCCACCGAGATGCCGGTCGCGATGAGGTTGTTGGCCCAGTTGCGGGTAGCGCGGAACGGCTGGTACACCGCGCCGATCATGTCCTGCACCATGAAGCGGCAGGCACGGGTGCCGGCGTCCACGGCGGTGAGGATGAACAGCGCCTCGAACAGGATGGCGAAGTGGTACCAGAAGCCCATCATCGCCTTGCCGCCGATGACGTTCGAGAAGATGTAGGCCATGCCCACCGCCAGCGTCGGGGCACCGCCGGTGCGCGACAGAATGGTGGTTTCGCCCACGTCCTTGGCCATTTCGGTCAGCATCTCGGGGGTGATCACGAAACCCCACGACGAGATCACCGCCGCCGCCTTGACCACGTCGGTGCCGACCACCGCGCCGGGGCTGTTCATGGCGAAGTAGACGCCGGGCTCGATGACGCTGGCGGCGACCAGCGCCATGGCGGCGACGAAGGATTCCATCAGCATGCCGCCGTAGCCGATGAAGGCGACCTGGCGCTCGTTCTCGATCATCTTGGGCGTGGTGCCCGAGCTGATCAGCGCGTGGAAGCCGGACACCGCGCCGCAGGCGATGGTGATGAACAGGAACGGCGCCCAATAGCCCTTGAACACCGGACCGGTGCCGTCGATGAACTGGGTGACGGCCGGCATCTTCAGCGGCGGCAGCACCAAGGCGATGCCGAGCGCCAGGGCGATGATGGCGCCGATCTTGAGGAAGGTGGAGAGATAGTCGCGCGGCGCCAGCAGCAGCCACACCGGCAGCACCGAGGCGACGAAGCCGTAGCCGATGATGATCAGCGCCAACTGCTCGCCCGTGAAGGTGAACAGCGGGGCCAGCGTCGGGCTTTCCGCCACGTTGCGGCCGAACACCAGGGCGCTCATCAGCAGGATGAAGCCGATGACGCTCATCTCGGCGATGCGGCCGGGGCGGATGAAGCGACAGTAGATACCCATCAGGATGGCGATGGGAATGGTGGCGAACACCGTGAAGGTGCCCCACGGGCTGCCGGCCAGGGCCTTGACCACCACCAGGGCCAGGATGGCCAGGATGATGATCATGATCAGCAGCACGCCGATCGAGGCGATGGTGCCGGCGACCGGGCCCATCTCGGAGCGGATCATGTCGCCCAAGCTGCGGCCGTCGCGGCGCATGGAGCAGAACAGCACCATGGAATCCTGCACCGCGCCGGCAAGCACCACGCCGCCGATGATCCACAGCGTGCCGGGCAGGTAGCCCATCTGCGCGGCGAGCACCGGGCCGACCAGCGGGCCGGCGCCGGCGATGGCGGCGAAGTGGTGGCCGTACAGCACGTATTTGTTGGTGGGGACGTAGTCCAGGCCGTCATTGCGGCGGACCGCCGGGGTCGGCCGGTTGGCGTCGGCGCCCAAGACGGTGTTGGCGATGAAGAGGCCGTAGAAGCGATAGGCGATGAAATAGCTGCATACCGCAGCCATCACCAGCCATATGGCGTTGATGGTCTCGCCCCGGGACAGGGCGACGATGCCGAGCGATACGGCACCGAGCGCTGCCACGGCGAGCCATCCCAGGCGTTTCATGGAATTGGACATGGGAAGGGCTCCCCCCGGATTTTTCGGATTACTAGTTGTAATACCAATGGACTAGGTGCTAAACCGCGCACGCATGAGGGCAGGTTTGTCGTGACGGCATTTGACAATTGCTAACTTTAGGAGATGGTAATTCTGCTTGCGGAAGGCAATCCCATCGCGCAGTTGTATTATCTTCATAGGTATTATCCTTAAGATTTTGCCTACGCCGCTTTGGGGCGTCGTGCGGGTCGACTTGCATGGCACGGTGTCAGACGGCTCCGCGTGGATGGCCGGGTCGAGTCCGGTCATGACGCGCCCCATGACGCGCAGGGCGTGGTTTTGATTTTAAGCGCCTGAAAGAGGGGCCTAACGTGCCGGTGCGGCGTCGTCTATGACCAACTGCACCGAGGTGGAGCCCTGCCAGGTATCGGCCCGCAGGGTGCCTGCCAGGTGGAAGGCGCCGCCGCGGGTGGTCAGCAAGGCCTGGCCCAGGTCGGAATCGGCGGCGCGGAAGGCGATGGCCTTCAGGCTTTGTCCGCCGGCGCCCTTGGCGATCACCCGCACGTGGCCGTTGCCGACCACGTCGGCCTTGACGATGCGGGCGGCGATGACGGCGAAGCGCGGCTCGGGGTTGCCGGCGCCGAATGGCCCCAGTTGCTTCAGCGTCTCGATCAGGGCGGTGGTGCAGCCGGCGCAATCCAGGGCGCCGTCCAGTTCCAACACCGGCACCAGTTCTCCGCTGAGTTGCGCCTGCAGCCGTTCGGCCAGGAAGGCGCGGAAGTCGTGCAGTTTCTCGCGCAGAACGGTGAACCCCGCCGCCATGGCGTGGCCGCCGCCGGCCTTGAGGATGCCGGCCTGGCGGGCGGCGATGATGGCGGCGCCCAGGTCCAGGCCGGGCACCGAGCGGCCGGAACCCTTGCCTTCGCCGCCTTCCAGCGCCACCACGCAGGCGGGCCGGTTGTAGCGTTCCTTCAGCCGACCGGCGACGATGCCGATCACGCCGGGATGCCAGTCCTCGCCGGCGGCCAACACCAGCGGCAGGCCGTCATCGGCGCAGGCCTCCACCTGTTCGATGGCTTGTTGCAGGACGGCGGCCTCGATTTCCTGGCGGTCCTTGTTGTAGCCGTCCAGCAGCTTGGCGATCTCGGCCGCCTCCACCGGATCGTCGGTGGCGAGCAGGCGCGAGCCCAGTTCGGCCTTGCCCACGCGGCCGCCGGCATTGACGCGCGGCCCCAGCACGTAGCCCAGGTGGTAGGCGTCGGGGCGCTCCTTGATGCCGGCCACGTCGGCCAGGGCCGACAGGCCCACATTGGCCCGCTTGGCCATGACCTTGAGCCCCTGCGTGACCAGGGCGCGGTTGACCCCCTTCAGCGGCACCACGTCGCACACCGTGCCCAGCGCCACGATGTCCAGCCATTGCAGCAGGTCGGGCGGGCGGCGCTCGCCGTACCAGCCGGCGGCCTTGAGCGCCCGGTTCACCGCCACCGCCAGCAGGAAGGCGACGCCGACGGCGGCCAGATGGCCGTGCGGGCTGTCCTCGTCCAGCCGGTTGGGATTGACCATGGCGAAGCAGCGGGGCAGTTCCGGCTCGGCCTCATGGTGGTCGGCGACGATGACGTCCAGCCCGGCCTCGGCCGCCGCCGCCAGGGGGGCGAAGGCGGTGGTGCCGCAATCCACCGTCACCACCACGCCGACGCCTTCGGACCGAAGCCGCAGCAAAGCGGGGGCGTTGGGGCCATAGCCCTCGGCGATGCGGTCGGGAATGTGCACGCGGACGGTGGCGCCGGAGGCTTCCAGGAACACCCGCAGCAGCGCCGACGAGGTGGCGCCGTCCACGTCGTAATCGCCGAAGATGCCGATGGGCTCGCCGGCCATGACGGCGCGGGCCAGCCGCTCGGCCGCCTTGTCCATGTCCTTCAGGTGGCTGGGATCGGGCAGCAGGTGCTTGAGCGTGGGGGCGAGGAACAGTTCGGCCTCGTCCAGGCCGATGCCGCGCGCCGCCAGGGCACGGCCCACCACTTCGGGCAATCCCAGCCGCTGGGCCAGGGTCAGGGCCAGGCGTTCATCCGCCGCCGCCGCCTGCCAGCGCCGCCCGGTGACCGAGCGTTCGACGCCCAAGAAGGCGTCGCCGGAAAGCGCTTGCGCGGCGGCCTGGTGGCTCATCGGCTATGCAGCTTCACGTGCTTGTCGAAGTCGTGCCGCGCCGTGAGGTGGCGGAGCGTGCCGGTCATGGAGCGCATGACCATGGAATGGCTCACCGCGCCGCCCTTGTGGAAGCGCACGCCCTTCAGCAGGTGGCCGTCGGTGATGCCGGTGGCGGCGAACATGACCTCGCCGCGCACCATCTGGTCCACATCCCACTTGGCGTTCAGGTTCTCGATGCCGGCGCGGCGGGCGCGGGCGCGCTCGTCCTCATTGCGCAGCATCAGCCGGCACTGCATCTGCCCGCCCAGGCACTTCAGGCCGGCGGCGGCCAGCACGCCCTGGGCGGCGCCGCCCGAGCCCATGTACAGGTCGATGCCGGTTTCCGGCAGGCCGGTGGCGATGGCGCCCGACACGTCGCCGTCGTCGATCAGCACGACGCGGGCGCCCGCTTCGTAGATGCGGCCCAGCAGGTCGGAATGGCGCGGGCGGTCCAGCATGCACACGGTCAGGTCGGTCACCGCCACGCCCTTGGCCCCGGCTACCCGGGCCAGGTTTTCCTCGGGCTCGCGGTCCAGGTCGATGATACCCTTGGGCAGGCGGCCGCCCACGGCGATCTTTTCCATGTAGACGTTGTCGGGCACGTGCAGGAACGAGCCGGAATCGGTGGCGGCCACCACCGACAGGGCGTTGTGGCTGCCCTTGGCGCAGATGGTGACGCCCTCGATGGCGGTCAGCGCGATGTCCACGCGCGGGCCCTTGCCGCTGCCCACCCGCTCGCCGGTATGCAGCGGGCAGGTGGCCTCCTCGGCCTCCCCGTTGACGATGATCCCTTCCATGGCCAAGCTGTTCAGCGCCTCGCGCATGGCCGCGGTGGCCGCCGCGTCGGCGGCCTTCTCGTCGCCGCGCCCGACCCAGCGGCCGGCGGCCAGCGCGCTGGCCTCGGTGACCCGCACCACCTCCAGGGCCAGGTTGCGGTCCAGGGCCTGCGGCGGCGGGACGAAGATGCGGTTGGGCATGGGGGCCTCGTCCTTCCCGGTTACAGATGCTCGATGCGGATGATGCGCGGCGGCTCCACCACCGCGCCCAGGGCGCCGATACGGGCGACCGCGCGCTCCATGGCGGCCTCGTCGGTGTCGTGCAGGGTCATCACCATGGGCACGGTCTCGCCGGGCGCGCGGCCGGGCTGGATCATCTGCTCCACCGACACCTGCTCGTCGCGCAGCGCGGCGGCCACGTCGGCCAGCACGCCGGGGCGGTCCACCACCATCAGTCGCATGTAATAGGCGCCCTGGCGGCCCGACAGCGGGGCGGCGGGCAGCGCCTGCAGCGCCGAGACCGGCACGCCGAAGGTCGGCGTGCGGCAGCCCCGCGCGATGTCGATCAGGTCGGCGGCCACGGCCGAGGCGGTGGGGCCGGCGCCGGCGCCGCGGCCTTCGTAGATGGAGCGGCCGACGAAATCGCCTTCCGCCACCACGGCGTTGAACACGCCGTCCACATGGGCGATGGGGGTCTTGACCGGCACCATGCAGGGATGGACCCGCTGCTCGACGCCCTTGGCGGTGCGCCGGGCGATGCCCAGCAGCTTGATGCGGTAGCCCAGCTTCTCGGCGAAATCGATGTCCACTGCCGAGACGTGGCGGATGCCTTCGACGTGCATGGACTTGAAGTCCACCGGGGTGGCGAAGGCCAGGCTGGTGAGGATGCACAGCTTGTGGGCGGCGTCCACGCCGTCGATGTCGAAGCTGGGATCGGCCTCGGCATAGCCCAGCGCCTGCGCCTCGGCCAGCACGTCGGCGAAGTCGCGGCCGGTCTCGCGCATGGTGGTGAGGATGTAGTTGCAGGTGCCGTTGAGGATGCCGGTGACTTGGCTGATGGAATTGCCGGCCAAGCCTTCCTTCAGCGCCTTGATGATGGGGATGCCGCCGGCCACCGCCGCCTCGAAGGCCAGCGACAGGCCTTTGGCCTCGGCGGCCTCGGCCAGGGCGGTGCCGTGATGGGCCAGCAGCGCCTTGTTGGCGGTGACCACGTGGCGGCCCTTGGCAATGGCGGTTTCCACCACCGTCTTGGCGATGCCGTCGGAGCCGCCGATGACCTCGACCACCACGTCCACCTCGGCCTCGGCGGCCATCCTGGCGGCGTCCTCGTACCAGACGACGGAAGCGGGGATGGTCACCCCGCGATCCTTCGAGCGGTCGCGCGCCGACACCGCCGCCACCTCGATGGCGCGGCCCGAACGGGCGGCGATGGCCCCGGCATTGTCGGCGAGCAGCTTGATCAGTCCGGCACCAACGGTGCCCAGTCCGGCAACAGCGATCTTCAAGGGTTTCATCAGCCAGCCACCGCCCTCTGTTTCTCCGATTCCTCCAGGACCTTGTCGTAATTGGTCAGGAAGGACTTGATGTTGCGCACCGCCTGCCGGGTGCGATGCCGGTTCTCGACCAGACCGATGCGGACGTAATTGTCGCCGTATTCGCCGAAGCCGATGCCGGGCGCCACCGCCACCTGGGCCTCGCGCATGAGCAGCTTGGAGAATTCCAGCGAGCCGAGATGGGCGAAGGCCTTGGGGATGGGCGCCCAGGCGAACATGGTAGCGGGCGGCGAGGGCACGTCCCAGCCGGCGGCGTGCAGTCCCTCGATCAGGACGTCGCGGCGCGCCTTGTACATCTGACGGATGTCCTCGACGCAGTCCTGCGGGCCGTTCAGCGCCGCCGTGGCCGCCACCTGGATGGGGGTGAAGGCGCCGTAATCCAGATACGACTTGATGCGCCCCAGGGCGCCGATCAGCTTCTTGTTGCCGGCGGCGAAGCCGATGCGCCAGCCCGGCATGTTGTAGGTCTTCGACATGGAGGTGAACTCCACCGCGATGTCCTTGGCGCCGGGAATCTGCAGGATGGACGGCGGCGGGGCGACATCGAAATAGATCTCGGAATAGGCCAGGTCCGACAGGATCCAGATGCCGTGATGGCGGCAGAAATCCACCACCTGGCCATAGAAGTCCAAGTCGGCCAGCAGCGCCGTGGGGTTGCTGGGATAGTTCAGCACCAGGGCGATGGGCTTGGGCACCGAGTGGCGCACGGCGCGGTCAAGCGCCTTCAGGAATTCGGCGTCCGGGGTCACCGGCACGTAGCGGCACGAGCCGCCGGCGATGATGAAGCCGTAGGGATGGATGGGATAGCTGGGGTTGGGCACCAGCACCACGTCGCCGGGGCTGGTGATGGCGTTGGCCAAATTGGCCAAGCCTTCCTTGGAGCCCAGGGTGACGATGCATTCGCTTTCCTGGTCCAACTCGACGCCGAAGCGGCGGTGGTAGTAACCCACCAGGGCCTTGCGCAGGCCGGGGATGCCGCGGCTCATGGAATAGCGGTGGGCGCGCGGATTGCGGGCGGCCTCCACCAGCTTGTCGACGATGTGGGCGGGGGTGGGCTGGTCGGGATTGCCCATGCCGAAATCGATGATGTCGTCGCCGGCGGCACGAGTTCGGGCCTTCATGGCGTTCACTTCCGCGAACACATATGGGGGAAGGCGCTTGATCCGATGGAATTCCTGTTCCGTGCTCATGATGCCGATCTTTCATCCGCCAATCCGAGCCTCGCACAAATTCTGGGCCCGAAAGGGCGGCCGCGAGGATTGGGAAGGGCCATATCTAGCGCGGCCAGGGTTAAGAATCGATATCTTTTTGGGTAGAGGCGCGCAACGAACTTGTCATCCCTGGGGCGAGTTGGCGCGGGGTAAGGTGCGGGCCCGGACCCGGCCTTGGCAAGCGGCAGGACGGGGCATTACTCGTCCGGTGCTTCGCCGCTTACCCGACGGCGGCAGCCCCATTCGGCGAGGACGCGGTTGATGTCGTCCAGCACGAAGTGGCGCGCCGAATCCCTGTCGTAGCCTTCGGCCAGCAGGTCGCCGTATTCGGTGTAGGTGTGACGCACATAGGCCACCAGCGAGGCCCAGGCCGCACTTTGCGGTGAGGCGTGCTTCAGGCCGGGGAATCCTGCGCGTGGTCCAGGATGGCGGCGCGGTCGAAGCCCGGCACCGTCGGCGCGATGACCGCCAGCGCCTCGGCGATGGCGGTGCGGCGCGCCGTCACCCCAGCACCCGCCTACAGGACGTCGATATAGACCTGGGCGCCGGTCCCACCGTCGGCTGCGCCGTCGGCACCGACCATGATCTTGCGGGCGGGCACGCCGCGCTTGGCCAGTTCGCGGGCCACCGCGTTGGCGCGCTGCATGGAAGCCTCCAGCCCGCCCATCATCTGCTGCACCGCGTCGCCGTGCCCGAGGGCGGCGGACGGCGAATAGCCGACCACGCGGACGATGCCGCCGGTCTGCTTGTACAGGCGGGCCACCTCGGCGATGGCGGAGCGGTCGGCGCTGGTCAGCTCGGACGAGCCGGCGCGGAAATCCACCGAAGCCACCTGGAAGCTGGCCGCCGGTTGGGGCGCCGGGGCGGCCAGACCCTTGCCGCCACCCTTGACCGCACGCTTGGACGAGGGCGGCACCAGATGGATGGGCTCGTCCTCGCGCACGCCGAAGGCGGCGCTGGTGCCGGTGCTGGCGGTGGCGACGGCCTGGGGCATGTCCACCATGCCCGGATGGACAGTCTGGCTGGCCGATTCGGCCAGGCGCTTCTGGAACTGTTCCTGCAGCGGACGGCCGCGGCCGCGCACCGGAACGGTCTCGGGCACATCGGCGGGCTGCGGCGGCGTCATGTTGACGCTGGCGGGCGGAGCGGTCGGCCCTTCGTCGCGCGCCTGCTGGGTGCGGCGGTCGGGCGACAGCCGGTTGGCGGCGGCCTGGGCCACCTGGGATGGCGGCGGCAGTTCCTGGGTGGTGACGGCGGGCTTGGGCGGCACCGCCGGCTGGACGGTGGCGGCCTGGGGTGCCGTGGTTTTGGGCGTCGTGTTCTGGGGTGCGGCGGCCACCTGGGTGTCGGCGGGGGCCTTGCGGGCCAACTGCCTGGTCGGGCTGACCTCGCGACGCACCGGCTCGGCGTATTTCAAATTGCCCTTGTCGGCAGGCAGGCCCTTGGCGAGGTCTTTGCGGGTGTCCGCCGGGGTCTTGTAGACGTCGGGGTACTCACCCTTGGGCGGAACCGTGGCGGCCGCCTCGGTGCGGTCGCTGCCGGTCACCAGATCCTCGGCGCTCTTATACCATTCGACCGGGTTGACGGCGTCGGGGATGGACGAGCAGCCGGCCAGCATGACCACGGCCAACACGGCCTTGCCGGCCGTCAGCGCGCGTTCGCGGTTGCGGCCGAAGCCCAGATCGAAGCGACCCAACATGGTATGACCCACCACCCCAGATGACATAGAGAATGGACGCGCAGCCAACTTTTACGGCAAGTTCACGTTTAACAGGCCAGCGATCGAAAGTATATAGGGCTATATGAACGTTGCGAAGGGGGAGAGTGCCTTTCTGCCAGCGTTCTATTCCCTCTGCGGTGTTGCCGCGAAATGTCCCTTAGCGTTCCCTACATCGCTCCCTAACGAGGAATCATATGGCCGAACAGATGGGCACCGATATCAAGCTGGTAGACGCCGCCGAATTATCCAAAGCGATGGCCAACATCGCGGAACGCAGTCAACGCATCGTTGCGGAATTCCTCAGCCGCCAGGCGGCCGAGCCGTCGGCGGTCAACCTGGATCCGCTGAACATCGGCCACGCCTTCCTGGAGATGACGACGAAGTTGATGAGCGACCCGGCCAAGCTGGTCGAGGCGAACTTCAACCTTTGGCAGGATTACATGGCGCTGTGGCAGAACACCGCGCTGCGTTTCCTGGGTGAGCAGGCCCAACCGGTGGCCAAGCCCGACGCCGCCGACCGCCGCTTCAAGGACGAGATGTGGGAAGAGAACGAAATCTTCGACTTCATCAAGCAGTCCTACCTGCTGTCGGCGCGCTACCTGCACGGCGTCGTCCACGGCGTCGAGGGGCTGGATGAACACACCGCCCAGAAGGTGGATTTCTATACCCGCCAGTTCGTGGACGCCATGGCGCCCTCCAACTTCGTGCTGACCAACCCGGAGGTGCTGCGCGCCACCGTGGAATCGGGCGGCGAGAACCTGGTCAAGGGCCTGAACAACCTGCTGGACGACCTGGAGCGCGGCAAGGGCAAGCTGTCCATCAAGATGACCGACTACGACGCCTTCAAGGTGGGCGAGAACATCGCCGTCACCCCGGGCAAGGTCGTCTTCCAGGACGACCTGATGCAGTTGGTCCAGTACACCCCCACCACCGAGACGGCCCTCAAGGCGCCGCTGCTGGTGGTGCCGCCGTGGATCAACAAGTTCTACATCCTGGACCTGCGCGCCAAGAACAGCTTCATCAAGTGGGCGGTGGACCAGGGCCATACGGTGTTCGTCATCTCCTGGGTCAATCCGGACGAGGCGCTGGCCGCCAAGGCCTTCACCGACTACATGCTCGAAGGGCCGCTGGCCGCGCTGGACGCCATCGAGAAGGCCACCGGCGAGCGCCAGGTCAACATCGTCGGCTATTGCCTGGGCGGCACGCTGACCGTGTGCACCCTGGCCTACATGGCCGAGAAGGGCGACGACCGCATCCTGTCGGCCACCCTGCTCACCACCATGACCGACTTCCACGAGCCGGGCGAGCTGGGCGTCTTCATCGACGAGGAGCAGCTGACCAACATCGAAGGGCTGATGAGCCAGCACGGCTATCTGGACGGCCGCGACATGGCCATGACCTTCAACATGCTGCGCGCCAACGACCTGATCTGGTCGTTCGTGGTCAACAACTACCTGCTCGGCAAGGATCCGTTCCCGTTCGACCTGCTGTACTGGAACTCGGATTCCACCCGCATGCCGGCGGCCATGCACAGCTTCTACCTGCGCAAGATGTACCAGGAGAACCAGTTGGTGGTTCCCGGCGGCATCCAGCTGAACGGCGTCGACATCGACCTGTCCAAGATCAAGACGCCCATCTACATGCTGTCCACCCGCGAGGACCACATCGCCCCGTGGAAGAGCACCTTCGCCCTGACCCAGAATACCTCGGGTCCGGTCAAGTTCGTGCTGGCGGCCTCGGGCCACATCGCCGGCGTGGTCAACCCGCCCGCCGCCAACAAGTATTGCTTCTGGACCAACGGCAAGAAGGTCAAGAATCCCGACACTTGGCTGAACGGCGCCAAGCAGGAGGAAGGCTCGTGGTGGCCCGACTGGCACGCCTGGGCCGCCAAGTTCGCCGGTTCCCAGGTGCCGGCCCGCAAGCCGGGCGATGGCAAGCTCAAGGCGCTGGAGGATGCGCCTGGCGCCTACGTCAAGGTGCGCGCGGTCTGAAATCCCGGCCATCTGGGCCTGAATGGGCGGCGTCGGCTTCGGCCGGCGCCGCCTTTCGTTTGTCGGGTCTGTGAATGTATTCCTTGACGGCAGCCCTCGCATTTTGGTAGAACAAATAAAGAACTTTTCATGCGGGAGACGAAGAATGGGTGGCTATGTTCAGGCCGGCCTGCAGGTGGCCCAACTGGCGGCGGGGCAGCAGCAGGCGCGCAAGGCGGCGCAGGCGCAGGCCAATCAGGTAGCGGCGCAAAACCAGTATCTGGCGCAGCAGCAGGAGTTGAAGGCGAAGCAGCAGCGCGACCTGATGGCGCGTCAGTTGGCATCGACACGGGCGCGGCTGGCGGCTGGCGGCATGGGGGTGGGGGGCGGATCCAGCCGGGCGCTGCTGGAAGGCATGGTTCGGGACAGCGAATCGGATCTGGCCGATTCGACCGCCTTGCTGAAGTCGCGTCAGGACAGCGCGGCCGACGCGTTCAACACCGGCAGCGCCGCCGACGGCCTGCAACAGGGGCTATCCCTGGTGCAGAAGGGCTGGGATATCTTCCGCTCGCTGCCGGGGTAAGGCGTCATTCGGCCGGCATCCGGCTGCGGTCGAGGATGGCGATGGCCGCCGGGTCGCCGCCGATGATCTCGCGCACCAGCTCGGCCGCCCGGGTGCGGGCGGCGGCATCGGTGGCGGTGCCGGCCAGCAGCACGCTGGTGCGGGTCTGGAAGCCGTCGCGCCACCCGTTGGCCCGCGCCACCGAGACCTTCAGGCCGGTAAGCGCAGGCTCGGCGGCGAAGCGTTGGGCAATGCGGCTTTCCAGCTCTTCGGCGCTGCGGCTTTGATGGGATTTCAGGGCGGCATTGGCGGACACCCCGGCCACCTCGCCGCAGGCCGCCAGCATGCATAGGGCGGCGGCAAGGGCTGCGCGCCTCATGGGGCCGCCCCCGCCGGTTTGGGCCGGGGCTTGCGCAGGATGACGGTGACCACCTCGGGATAGGAATTGTCGGCCCCGGTCAGCGAGTCCACCGCCCAGCCGATGCCGGCGGTGCCGACGATGTTGGCGAAGGCGGCGGGGGCCAGGCCCGAGCGCAGGGTGAGCAGCTTGTCCTCGTAGCCCTCGGCCGAGCAGACCATCTGGATGTCGCGCTTGTCTTTCTCCACCTCGACCCGGCCGGGGGTGACGGTTTCGGCGATGATCTGGGCGTCGCGGGTCAGCACGCATGCCGCCCGCGCGGGGTCGGAATTGACGCGGATGGTCTGGCGGGTGCCGTCGATGACGGTGGAGCAGCCGGCAGCCAGCAGGGCGGCGGCCAGCAGGGGCAGGCGGGCGGGCATGGGTTCCCCTTGGACGGCTTGGCAGCCGGATGATGCCCGCGCGCGAAAGGGGCAGCAAGTCCGTCCTCCCCCTAATCGCCGGATCGCCTCTCTACACGCCCGCTTGCCAGGGCGCCATATGGCGAGGGGTGGAAATCGAACCGATGGAGGAGTGCATGCTGTATTGGGCAGCCGTCTTCCTGATCATCGCCATCGTCGCCGCCGTCTTCGGTTTCGGCGGCATTGCCAGCGCGGCCGGCGACATCGCCCAGGTGCTGTTCTTCATCTTCCTGGTGCTGTTCGTCGTGTCCATCGTCGTCGGCCTGTTCCGCGGCCGGCGCCCGCGGCTTTAGGCCTTGCGCTCCAGCACCGCGGCGAAGAAGCCGTCGGTGCCGTGCGACAGCGGCGACAGCCGCAGCCAGGGGCCGGTCACCGGGCAGGGGGTGGCGGCCAGGCCGGCCCACAGTTCGGCCACCGGCCGGGCGACATAGTCGGGGTGGCTGGCCAGAAAGGCTTCCACCTGGCGCTCATTCTCTTCGGCCAGGATCGAGCAGGTGGCGTAGACCAGCCGCCCGCCCGGCTTGGTCAGCCGGGCCGCGCTGGTCAGGATCGCCTGCTGGCGGTCCACCAGTTCCAGCAGGCCGGTTTCGGTCAGCTGCCACTTGGCGTCGGGATTGCGGCGCCAGGTGCCGGTGCCGGTGCACGGCGCGTCCACCAGCACGCGGTCGAAGCTGCCGGCCGACCGCTTGATCCACTTGTCGGACTCGCCCGAGATGACCCGGCGGGTGACGTTGTGTACGCCATTGCGGCGCAGGCGCTCCTGCGCCTTGTCGACGCGCCATTCGGCCACGTCGCAGGCCACCAGCCGGCCCTTGTTCTGCATGGCGGCGGCCAGCGCCAGGGTCTTGCCCCCGGCGCCGGCGCAGTAATCCACCACCGCCTGGCCGGGCCGGGCGTCGGTCAGCAGGGCGACCAGTTGCGAGCCCTCGTCCTGCACCTCGATCAGGCCGTCGCGCCAGGCTTGCACCTGCACCAGCGCGACGCGCGATTTCAGCCGCAGGCCCAGCGGCGACAGCGCGCACGGTTCGGCGGCGATGCCTTCCTTTTTCAGCGCGATGACGGCTTCCTCGCGCGTCGCCTTCAGGGTGTTGACGCGCAGGTCCAGCGGCGCCTCGTCGCGCATGGCGGCGACCTCGCGCGGCATGGCTTCGCCCCACAGCGCCTCCAGGCGCGGGGTCAGCCATTCGGGGAATTCGCCCTTCACCCAGGCGGGCATGTCGCGGTTGAAGATGTCCTTGCCCTTCAGCTGGTCCACCAGCCGGCGCTCCTCCTTGCCGGGCTTGGGGGCGGAATGGGCGCCCTCGAACAGCTCGGGCGTCAGGCTGCCGCCCTCGAAGGCCAGATCGGCGAAGGCGCGGGCGCGGGCCTCCTTGGGATGGTTGAGGAATTCCAGCCACCAGTCGATGCGCGCCTTGCGGCGCAGCACCCGCCACACCGTCTCGGCCACGGCGCGGCGGTCCTTCGAGCCGATATAGCGGCGGCCCTTGAAATAGAACGACGCCACCTGGTCGGCGGGGCGCTGGGTGCTCTCGATCTCGTCCAGCAACTCGATGGCGGCGGCAAGGCGGGCGGCGGGGGTCATGGGCGGATGTCCATACAAGTCCGCCCCTCGCGGCATCCCGGCGGGCGCGGCGAGGGGCGGGGGAAAGGAAAAGGGTCCGGCGTCGCGCGCGTCAGGCGGTGGCGGCGCGGCTCATGCCGTTGTGCTCGCGGGCGATCAGCGCGCCCAGGCGGCGGATACCTTCACGGATCTTCTCGGGCGCGGTGGCCGAGAAACTCAGGCGCAGAGTGTTTAGCTTGGGCTGGGTGGCGTAGAAGGCCGAGCCGGGCACGAAGGCCACCCGCTCCTCGGCGATGGCGCGGGCCAGCAGGGCGGCGCCGTCGAAGCCCTCGGGCAGTTCCACCCAGATGAACATGCCGCCGCCGGGACGGGTGAAGGTCACGCCCTCTGGCATGAACTCCTCCAGCGCCTGCACCATGGCGTCGCGGCGCGGGCGGTAGGTGTCGCACAGGGTGTCGGCATGGTGGGCGGGCAGGCACTCCATCACCTTGGCCAGGGTCATCTGGGCCAGGGTCGAGGTGTGCAGGTCCGACGCCTGCTTCATCAGCACCAGCTTCTGGACGATGGGCGTGGCGGCGACGATCCAGCCCACGCGCAGGCCCGGCACCACCGACTTGGAGAAGGTGCCGCAATAGATCACGCGGCTGTTCTCGATGTCGCCTTCGCGGGCGATGTCCAGTTCCATCAGGCTGGGCAGCAGCGGGCCGTCGAAGCTCAGCTTGTTGTAGGCGGTGTCCTCGATCACCATCAGGTCCGAGCGACGGGCGCCCTCCAGCAGCGCCTCGCGCTCGGCCAGGGTCATGGTTTCGCCGCTGGGATTCTGGAAGTCGGGCATGGCGTAGGCCAGCTTGGCCCTGACCGGCGCCGGGCCGGTCAGCGCGGCGATGTCGCCATAGGTGGGGCCGCTGGCGGTGAAGGCCTGCAGCAGGCCCAGATAGGTGGGGCGCGCCACCAGCACCTTGTCGTCGGGGCCGATGAACAGCCGGCCCAGCAGGTCCAGGCCCTGCTGCGAGCCGTTGGTGATGACGATGTTGTCCTTGGTGCAGGTGATGCCCAGGCTTTTCATCTCGGCCACCAGCAGGTCGCGCAGGGGGCCGTAGCCCTCGCTGACCGAATATTGCAGCGCCTGATTGGACAGCGCCTCGTCGGCGAAGATTTCCGCGTGCACGTCGGCCATGAGCTGGCGCGGGAACAGCTTGGGGTCGGGAATGCCGCCGGCGAAGGAGATGATGTCCGGCTGGTCCAGCAGCTTCAGCAGTTCGCGAATCTCCGAAGCCTTGGCGCGGCGGCCATAAGGCGAAAAGCGCTCGGACCAATCCATGACCATCAAACGTCCTTACAGGTGACCAAAGGCGGCAAGCCTAGCGCCAATCCGGCGCGGAAATCCAGTCGGACCGCCGGGGGAATGGGAGGCATGCGCGCGAACCCTCATTGGTAAGCGGATTCGCCCGGCAAGGCAAGCCCTACCCGGGTAGGGTGGGGCGAGGGCGACGCTTTTCCCTTTGCAACGGCGGCGCGGCGGGCGACAAATCAGGCGTCGCGGGGCAGGGAGAACGGCATGGCCGGGGACGTGGTGGCGCTGTGGTGGCTGGCGGTGGACGGCGTGGGTGCCGCCCAGTGGCCGCGCCTGGAGGCCATGCTGGACGAGGCCGAGCGTGCCCGCGCCAGGCGCTTCCATTTCGAGCGCGACCGGCAGTCCTATCTGGCCGCCCATGCCCTGGGCCGCGGCCTGCTCTCGGCCTGGGCCGGCGGCGCTCCGCAGGCGTGGCGGTTCCAGGTGGGCGAGCACGGCAAGCCCGAGGTGATCGCGCCCGCCGGCGCGCGCCCGCCTGCGTCTCAATCTGTCGCATACCCGCGGGCTGGCGGCGGCGGTACTGACCGAGGAGCACGACGTGGGCATCGACGTGGAATGGCTGGACCGCGCACCGGCCAGCCTGGAGGTGGCCCGCCGCTTCTTCGCCCCGGCCGAATGCGCCCAGTTGCAGGCGGTGCCGTCCGACCAGCTCAACGAAACCTTCCTGTCGTTCTGGACGCTGAAGGAGGCCTATGTGAAGGCCATCGGCAAGGGGCTGGCCCAGCCGCTGGATTCCTTCGCCTTCACCCTGGAGCCGCCGGCCATCCGTTTCGGCGATAGCCGGCTGGCCGGCGAGGCGGCCCATTGGCTGTTCCGCCGGCTGCGCCCCGGCGCCGGCCATCTGATGGCGCTGGCCCTGCGCCACCCCCAGACGTCGGAGGTGACGGTGGCGGCCGAGGCCATGGAGGTGGAGCGCCTGTGCGCTCAGGCTCGGACCGGGCAGGATTTCCCTCAAGTAGTGTTCCATGCCGCGCCGCTGGTCCCACTGGCGGGGATGGCCCAGCGACACTTCCTCGAAACGGGTGCCGTCGCGCATGTCGGTGCGGCGCACGTGCAGATGGCCGCCGACCACCACCTTGGCCCGGAAGCGGCGATGCCATTCCTCGGTGGCGGTGGTGCCGCACCAGGGGGTGAAGCGCGGCGCCCGGGGAATGTGGATCACGTCCCGGCGCAGGGGGAAATGGTTGGCCAGCACGGTGGGAAGGTCGGGATCGAGCGCGGCCAGCCGAGCCTCGGTGCGGGCCAGACGGTCGACGCACCATGCCTCGCGGCTGGGGAAGGGGGCGGGGTCCAGCATCATCTCGTCGGCGCAGACGTTGCGCATGGCCGCCGCCCACGATACCACCTCGTCGCGCGGCACGTCGGCGGGGCGGAAACTGTAGTCGTACAGCAGAAACAGGGGGGCGACCACGCAGGGCCCGCCCGGCCCGGTCCACAGGGGATAGGGATCCTCCGGCGTGACCACGCCGAACGACCGCGCCAGTTCCACCAGCGCCCGATAGCGTGTTTCGCCGCGCAGGGGCGGCTCGCCGTCGTCTTCCGGCACGCTCCACAATTCGTGATTGCCGGGCAGCCAGATCACCCGGGCGAAGCGGCGGGTGAAATGGCTGAAGGCCAGCCGCAGGTGCTCGATCTTCTCGGCCACGTCTCCGGCCAGGATCACCCAATCCTCACTATGGTCGCGCAGGCCCTCCAACGCGTGGCGGTTGACGGCGGCGGACAGATGCAAGTCGCTGATGGCCAGAAGTTTCATGCGCCATGCTTAGCAGACGCCGCCCGAAGGTGCCAAGCGGACGCCTGGGCGGCGTCAGGCGACATCGGAGGCTGGCCGCCGCCGACCTCTCGGATAACCTGCTTTTATTGCTCGGGGACTCATCAACATATGAATGGACGAGCCGAGCGACACGGTGCCCCACGCCCCCAGCAGGAGCGGCAGGCAGACGATGCCCAGAACGACGAATGGGCGCGGAAACCTCCTGCGCAACGCACCGTTGCGCAAACCCTGCTCATGCCGACTTTGCCCGTCCGGGACAGTTTCGCTGGGGCAGCCCGCAAGTAGGTTGCGCACGATCCATGCAAACGCTGTCAGGATCAAGCCTGCTCGCGGCCTCAATTTTTTCGCAGCTGACCCGCGGGAACGGGGTGCAAGTTGCATCAATCTGAGCGAGCGCGCATGCAGAACTCCCACAAACTGGTAGCCGCCAAGCTCCGAGGCGCACTCGGGACGCCGACGCTCAGCGGCTCGTTGCTCGCGCTTCTGTTCTGGTGGCAGTCACTGACGCCAACATTGATTCCGCGGTCGTGGGAAACGCAGACCGTAATCGGCGCGATCTGTCTGGCCATCGGCTATGGGATAGGCACATCGGCCGGCTGTGGGGGTCATCGGCTCTTGGAGCGGTGGGGGCGCTTGCCCGGCAGCACGATTCGCCGGCGGTGCTGGATCGTTCTGGCAGCGGCCTGGCTCGTCGCGATACCCCTCGGCTCGAAGCTCTGGCTCGGCTGGCAGAACGAGCAACGCAGTTTCATGGAGATGGCGCCCATCGTCTGGTTGGACGGCGTGCTGATGGGCGTGCTGTCGCCGTTCGCTGCAGTGCTCTTGGTCGTCGTCGGGAGGGGGATGGCCCGCAGTGTCGCCACAGGAAGGCGGGTCATCCAGGGCCACGTGCCGTCGATCGTGTCGGTGCCGGCAACAGCACTGCTCATCGTCGTGATTGGCATCGCGCTCGGTCGCGGAGTGGTGCTTCCCGCCCTCACCGCGGCCGCCAACTTCGTCCACGCGTCGGTGAACGAGGAAACGACCGAGGGCATCGTGGCGCCCGAGTCGTCAGCGGTGTCCGGCAGCAGCGCATCGTTCGTCGCATGGGACACCTTGGGACGCATGGGGCGCGACTTCGTGGCAGCAGCCACAAGCGCGCAGGAGCTTGCGATGTTCCACGGGACTGATACCAAGCTCGTCGATCCGGTGAGGGTTTATGTCGGGGTGCGTTCTGCGGATTCCGCCGAGCAGCGCGCGCAGCTCGCGGTCCGCGAGCTCGAGCGCGCTGGCGGGTTTGATCGGAAAGTGCTGGTCGTATGGGTGCCTACCGGCACGGGCTGGATCGTCCCCAAAGCCGCGGCCTCGCTCGAGCAGCTGCACCATGGCGATACGGCGATCGTTGCGACGCAATACTCTTTCCTGCCTAGCCCGCTCGCCATCTTCATGGACGCCGGGCTCGCGAACGAAGAGGGGATCACACTCTTCAACGCCGTTCGTGCGCGGTGGTCAAGACTCCCGCCGGATCGGCGGCCGAAGCTTGTCCTGTTCGGCAAGAGCCTGGGCGCCGCGGGGGCACGTGTCGCTCGAGACTGAACTCGTAGAACAACGCCGGCTGGTCGGTGTGACGCTCACCCATCATTGGCTCGACTCCCGCTGCTCAGATCGATTGAATCAGAGCATCGGCACCTCAGCAACCGGGAGTTTTTCAACAGAATCCGCCCAAAGCGGAATGGCTCGCCACCGTGTGCCCCAGCGATATCGGCAACAAAGAGAAATCCGGCGGCGCGGATTTGACCGTCCATGATTTGGCCTCCATGGGCCAACGCGGAACATATAGAGAATATTCAATATCATGGAGCGGCGGCATGGATTGGGTGCGTTTGCGCCACCATGCCGGCTTCTGATCTTCGCTTGATGCCAAGATATCGATGTTCAACCAACAGCGCCCCTCTGAAAGAGCATCAGAGACGCTGCACGGCGTCGCGCATCATCGCATCGCTGACCTCGATATAGCGTTGGGTGGTGGCGAGGTTCTTGTGGCCGGCCAGGGCCATGATGACCTTCAAGGACACGCCGGAATGGGCCAGTTGGGTAATGAACCAGCGCCGCCCGCTGTGGCTGCTGGCCCCATCGATCCCGGCCAGGGCATATAGCCTACCGAACAGTTGGCACAGGCTGTTGGCACTGAATGCTGCGCCCCGTTGGGACGGCAGCAACGGGGCGTCGGTCGGGCGGGGCTTGTCCTTTGACAGATAGGCTTTCAATTCGTTCCGCAGGCGCTCTCCCAGGAACACTATCCGCGTCTCCCCCGACTTGGTGATGGCGGCGCGGAGGGTGAGGCTTTCCCGCACTTCGTTTCGGCTATCCAGCACGTCACCGACCACCAAGGCGGCGATTTCGCCCACCCGCAGCCCGGCATAATGAGACAGCATGATTGCCGTCCGATTGCGGGCGGCATGGCGTGTGGTCCCGATTGCCGCCAATACTCTGGCGAACTCCCCTTCGTTCAGCACCTTGGCCTGCTTCATCGTCCTGCCCCTGCTGCACATCCACCCATCTGAGATAGATAGGTGCAGCCAATCCAGAGCATAGAACAAAATATATGGGGAATCGCCGATATCGCCTGGAAGGAAACTGTGCGATCTGATTCCGTATTTTATAATAAAATGTTTCAAATCTGATAGCAGAATTGACGCTCGCACACAACAGAAGTCTATCCATTTTCATTGGATTTCCGCGACCTTTCCCCGCGCAGGGGTTTCTGGACATGGCGCAATGCTGACGGCAAGGCGGTTATTGTAAGCCATTGATCTGAAACGATTGCCATCCGGCAAGCCATAACATTTGAAACATAAGGTTATGACCGCTATCCGGGTCATACCTGTGTGCGCTGGTGCGATAGCAGGGGGAAATCGTGAAAGACAAATGTTTGATGCTGGGGCTTCTGCTTTGCACGCTCGCAAGCAATGCGTCAGCGCAGCAGCAAAATAGCAATCCGCTAGGACAAATTTTCAGTCAGTTGGGGGCTGGGCAATCCGGCTCTCCTCTTCTGATGAAACCCGCAGGAACCAACCCTTCGGCAACTCTCAACGTGATGTTTTTTATCAAGAAAAGCCCGGTCATGGTCAATGTCTGCGAGTTCTATGCGCAGATCCACAATCCCTCCAACGTCCACGTCGATCTGGGGCAGATGCCGGTTACGTACAAAAACAAGTAGGCGCGCGGTAGATGCCCTGCTCGCGCTCGGACTCGATGTCCAGGGCGGCGCCGACCGTCGCCATGGCCTTGCGAAGGAAAAGACGCCAATCGGCATCGTCGGCCAGCCTGTCGAGGTTTCGTTCAGACAGCATGGCTTCAACGGAGGGAATAATCGGCGTCAGAACATTGTGTTTCAGGTTGGTCCGCCAATTCTTGCCAGTGTCCGGCTCCATCTGATCTTCTTGCAGATCGCGGGCGTCCAAAGGCTCGCCTGTGTGCGGGTCAGTCTGCCCGGCGACTGCTGCGGCTGCGTCCTCGTCATCGTCGCTGATTGTAAAGGGCGAGTAGCCGGCGGGGCGCGCTGCCCGCATCACCTCTCCGGTTTCCAGAACCTCGGTGAACAGGTCCAGCAAGATGCGGTCCAGGTCGGCGCGGGTGGGTGGCTTGCGGCCCGTCATGGCCTCGACTTTCAGCAAGTGGCTGACCTCCTCTACCACCGCCGACAATCGACGGGCAAGCCGGCGCGCGCGGTTGGGCTCCTTGGTGCGGAGCGAGCGCGCGAGGTGCGAGCGCCCCAGGATGGAGCCGAGGGACAGGGGAAGACGGGAGCGCCAGTAGTAAGTCGCCTCGCGCCGGAACAGGTGGTTGGTGATCGCCATCGTGCCGTGCCCTGCTGGGCGGCGGTGCCACACGGATGTGCATCATGGATGTGCTACACCCCGCGTAAAGCGGTCCGCCGCCAATTTCGTGGCGGATGGCGAAAGCATTGATTCCAAATGAAAAAGCCGACCTCAAAGAGATCGGCGATTCGGAAAAGATTGGCTGGGGGACTAGGATTCGAACCTAGACTGGCGGAGTCAGAGTCCGCTGTCCTACCGTTAGACGATCCCCCAGCAGGCGGCTTGGGCCGGCCGGGCGGCGGGTTGGTCTTCGTTGGAAGGCCGGGCCGCCGCGAGAGGCGCACCTTCTATCACAGGAAATTCGCGCTTGGGAAGGGGAAAAATGCGGGGCCGCCGTGCCGGCGGTAGCGGCCCTTCGGCGGAAGACATTTTCCTTGGGGCGGCGGACGGCGGCGGGTAACATCGGACCGACCGGCCAGGCCCCATTTCCCGTAAGCGAGCCGCCTTTGAGTTTTGTTGTTCAGTCCTCTTCCGCCGAGCCGGTCTATGCCGCCCTGGACCTCGGCACCAACAATTGCCGCATGCTGGTGGCGCGGCCGCAGGGGCGCGGCTTCCGCGTCATCGACGCCTTTTCCCGCATCACCCGCCTGGGCGAGGGGGTGGCCACCAGCGGCTGGCTGTCCCAGGCGGCCATGGACCGCACCGTGCTGGCGTTGAAGGCCTGCGCCGAGAAGATGGCGAAGAACCGCGTCACCCGCGCCCGCCTGGTCGCCACCGAGGCCTGCCGCCGCGCCGCCAACCATGCCGAATTCGCCGCCCGTGTCTCGCACGAGGCCGGGCTGGACCTGGACATCATTTCCGCTCACGAGGAAGCCGGGCTGGCCCTGGCCGGCTGCGCCTCGCTGATGGAACCCGAGGTGCCGTGGGCGCTGGTGTTCGACATCGGCGGCGGTTCCACCGAACTGGTGTGGGTGAGGAACGCGGACGGCCGCCACGAGGTGCAGGGCGTGCAGTCGCTGCCCGTGGGCGTGGTCACCCTGGCCGAGGAAATGGGCGAGCGGCTGAACACGCCCGACGGTTATGAGGAGGCGGTGGCCGAACTCGGCCTGCGCCTGTCGTCCTTCGAGGCGCGCCACGCCATTTCCGAGCGGCTGGAGGATGGCAGCGTGCAGATGCTGGGGACCTCGGGCACCGTCACCACGCTGGCGGCGCTGCATCTGGACCTGGACCGCTATGAGCGCAATCTGGTGGATGGGGTCGACCTGCAGTTCGAGCACATCGCCGACGTCACCGCCCGGCTGGCCGCCATGAGCGCCGCCGAACGCTCGCGCCATCCCTGCATCGGCCCCGAGCGGGCCGATCTGGTGCTGGCCGGCTGCGCCATTCTGGAAGCCATGTGCCGGCTGTGGCCGCTAAGTTCGTTGCGCGTCGCCGACCGCGGCGTGCGCGAGGGGCTGCTGCTGGCCATGATGGCCGAGGACGCCCGCCGTCCCGCCATGGGAGAAGTCTGAGCATGAGCAAACCGCCCACCAAGTCGAGCAGCGGTCGCGGCTCCGGTAGCCGCATGATGTTCGAGGCGGTGAAGACCGCCAAGAAGCGCAAGCCGTCCTCGACCCGCTGGCTCCAGCGCCAACTCAACGACCCCTATGTGCACGAGGCCCGCAAGCTGGGCTTCCGCTCGCGCGCCGCCTTCAAGCTGCTGGAGCCTGGACGACAGGTTCCACTTCCTCAAGAAGGGTTCGCGGGTGGTGGATCTGGGCGCCGCCCCCGGCGGCTGGACCCAGATCGCGGTGGAGCGGGTCGGCCCCAAGGGCAAGGTGGTCGGCATGGACATCCTGGAATACGACCCGGTGCCCGGCGCCATCTGCATGCAGGGCGATTTCCTGGCCGACGATTCGCCCGATCGGTTGAAGCAGGCGCTGGAGGGCCTGGCCGACGTGGTGGTGTCGGACATGGCCGCGCCCACCACCGGCCACCCGCCCACCGACCACCTGCGCATCATCGGCCTGGTGGAGGTGGCGCTGCACTTCGCCATGGAGGTGCTGGCCCCCGGCGGCACCTTCGTCGCCAAGGTATTCCAGGGCGGCACCGAGAAGACCCTGCTGGACACCCTGAAAAAGAACTTCGCCACCGTCCGCCACGCCAAGCCGCCGGCCAGCCGCAAGGAATCGGCCGAGACCTATGTGGTGGCGACCGGCTTCAAGGGCGCGGCGGCCCCGTCGGGGGACGACGCGGAGGACTGAGGCGCGAGCCCTCTAGAGACGTTCGCCTTGCAGGCATCCGGCTCTAGTGCGGCAGCATCCCCGACAGGTGGGTTTCCACCTCGCGCGGGGAGCGGCCGCAGAGGTCGCGTTCGATCTCGCGCACCACTTTCCGGCGGGTGTCGGGGGCCATCTGGTCCTCGACCTCGCGCAACACCGCCAGCGGTCCCACCAGCACCAGCGCCTCGAACAGAGCTTCGCGCGCCGCCCGGTCCAACTGGCGGGCCAACCGGCCGGCAAAGGTCTGGCCGCTGGGGGGCAGGCCGAAGCCCATCACCGGTTCCAGGGCATAGCTGGGGGCGTCGCAATGGAAGAATTGCGCGTGGTCGCCATCGGCCAGGCAGATCCACGTCTCGGATGTACGCATGGCATCCTCCCGTTCGGATGCCGGCCGGGAAGCGGCTCTAGCTCCAGGCGCGCCGCCGTGCGCCGGGCTTACTTCTCGCACCAGCATACCTAACATACCATATCCAAGCTGATAATGCTGCCATGGCATGCTTGAGAGGCGGGCCATATTGTGTATGATGGCGCGCCACTACTCCCCGGAGGTGGCATGGAAATCAAGGAAGCCCTCACGTTCGACGACGTTCTGCTGGTCCCGGCGGAATCGGACGTGTTGCCGACGCAAGTCGATACCCGTACCCGCATCACCCGGTCCATCGAACTCGGCATCCCGCTGGTCTCGGCGGCCATGGATACCGTGACCGAGGCCCGGCTGGCCATCGCCCTGGCCCAGGCCGGCGGCATCGGCGTGGTCCACAAGAGATCTCGACATCGCCGCCCAGGCGGCCGAAGTGCGCTCGGTCAAGAAGTTCAGATCGGGCATGGTGGTCAATCCGGTGACCATCCACCCCGACCAGACCCTGGCCGAGGCGCTGCGCCTGATGGCCGATTTCAAGATCTCGGGCATTCCGGTGGTCGAGCGCGGTTCCGGTAAGCTGGTGGGCATCCTGACCAACCGCGACGTGCGCTTCGCCTCCGACGTCCATCAGCCGGTCGCCGAGTTGATGACCAAGGACCGGCTGATCACCGTGCGCGAAGGCGTCGAGAAGGAAGAGGCCAAGCGCCTGCTGCACCAGCACCGCATCGAGAAGCTGCTGGTGGTGGACGCCGAGTACCGCTGCACCGGCCTGATCACCGTGAAGGACATCGAGAAGGCCAAGGCCCATCCCAACGCCTGCAAGGACGCCAAGGGCCGCCTGCGCGTGGCTGCCGCCACCGGCGTCGGCCCCGACGGCATCAAGCGCGCCGAGGCGCTGCTGGAGGCCGAGGTGGACCTGATCGTCGTCGATACCGCCCACGGCCACTCCCGAGGCGTCATCGAGGCGGTGCGCATCATCAAGCGCCTGTCGTCCGACGCCCAGGTGGTGGGTGGCAACATCGCCACCCCCGACGCCGCCCGCGCCCTGGCCGATGCCGGCGCCGACGCGGTCAAGGTGGGCATCGGCCCCGGCACCATCTGCACCACCCGCATGGTGGCGGGCGTCGGCGTGCCGCAGCTGTCTGCCGTCATGGAAGTGGCGGAGGTCACCCGCAAGGCCGGCATCTGCCTGATCGCCGACGGCGGCATCAAGTATTCGGGCGACTTGGCCAAGGCCATTGCCGCCGGCGCCGATTGCGTCATGGTCGGCTCGCTGCTGGCCGGCACCGAGGAAAGCCCCGGCGAGGTGTTCCTGTACCAGGGCCGCTCGTACAAGTCCTATCGCGGCATGGGCTCCATCGGCGCCATGGCGCGCGGTTCGGCCGACCGCTATTTCCAGGCCGACGTGGCCGACAGCCTGAAGCTGGTGCCGGAGGGCGTGGAAGGCCGCGTGCCCTACAAGGGGCCCGCCGGCAACGTCATCCACCAGCTGGTGGGCGGCCTGCGCGCCGGCATGGGCTATACCGGCAACCGCACCATCGGCGAGATGCAGACCCGCTGCACCTTCCGCCGCATCACCTCGGCGGGCCTGCGTGAGAGCCATGTCCATGACATCGCCATCACCAAGGAAGCGCCGAACTACAAGAGCGAGTAGTCCGCTTCTCGCGCACGAAGGCAAGCCGCCGTCCCAGGCCGGGGCGGCGGCTACTTTTTTGTTTTTCGGAATTCCGGAAAGCCCCCTGGATCGTCATGGCCGCGCTTGACCCGGCCATCCATGCGTTTCCGCAAAGCGACCGGTTGAACGGCGCCACGTGGATGCGCGGGTCAAGCCCGCGCATGACGCAGTGCGACCGGGCTGCATCCTTTCCCCCAATTCCAAGACATCTTTCCTCCGCTCAGTGGCTGGCCTGCGGGCCTTCTCGCTCTTCGTCTTCAGGAACATCACGGTGGTTTCGCGCATGTGCTCGGCCAGCCAGTTGGCCATGGCGCGCTCCTCGCTCAGCGAGGTCTGCAGGGCGCGGATGGCGTCGACCTTGCCGGCGGCCTCGCCCAGCACCAGCAGCGATTCATAGGTGGCGATCTCCAGATTGGCCATGGCGTAAGCGGCGCAGCTGTCCTTCAGGATGCCGTCCGTGGCCGGGGCGTTCGTCATGGTTGACAGGTGGCCGCCCAGGGCGGCGGCCTCATTCTGGCCTGAAGGTGATTCGCCCAAATCCTGCAAGATGCCCTCGATGCGCTGCAACTGGGCGGCCTTGTCCCTGAGGTGCTCGCGCAGGCGGGCTTCCACCTGGGGGTAGTCCTCCAGCCGCTCCACCTGGCGCTCCAGCATCTCGCGGCAGTTCTTGTCCAGGGCGTGGACGTTGCGCAGGCCGTCGGCGAACAGGGGTAATGCCTGGTCGGCGGCGATGGACACCTGGGGGCTGTCCATGTGCAGGGGGCGTCGGCCACTTTGGCCTCCTTTCCGGTGAAATCGAACAGCAGTTCCGCCCGCCGCGCGGCAAGGCGGCAGCCGATGGCGTAGAGGTCCAGGCCCTTGTCCCGCACCTCGGGGAACAGTTTCTCCTCCTCGTCCTCCACGTGATCCTCGATGACGGCCTTCAGTTCCTTGACAGCGTCGTCGTCCACCTGCCCGCCGCCAGCGCCGGCCAGGATGCGGGCCACCAATTGCCTGGCCTCGGCGTGTTCCTCGATGGAATGGTCCACCAGAGCGTCGTTGCCGGTGGCCTCGCGGGCGGCCGGATAGAAGATCTCCTCCTCCGTCTGCATGTGGGCCTTCAGCGCCGTGCACAGCTTGGCCGCCACTTCGGCCTTCACCGCCGGGTCGGGGCTGCGTTCGTACCAGTCGAAGTCGGCCATGGCCTCGCGATGGTCCTGCTCCAGCAGCCGGGTGGCGTCGGGGGCCACCTTCTTGCCCGCCGCCAGCAGGGCCGGCAGCGAGATGGGCTCGCCCATGCCGCGATCAGCCACCAGGGGCATGGCGGCGTTCATGTCAGCCTCCCCGGGTTCTGCGGCATGGCGGCGCCGGTGGCGGTCTGGGCGAAGCCGGCCGGCTGGCCCAGGCAGCGGGAGTATTCGGTGGAATGGCCCTCACGATGCTCGGCGCGGCGCAGGCCGGGCACCGGGTGCTCGCCCTCGGTCTCCAGGCGGTATTCGTCGCCTTTGGTGGCGATGATGTCGTCGATGATCTGTTCGGTGGGGCAGCCGTTCTCGTTCACCTGGGACTGGTAGGCGTAATACGGGTCCCGTGGGGGCAGTTCGACGATGTTGATGAATTGCGCGTTCTTGGCGATCAGGTCGACCTGGTCGGCCAGAATTTGGCGCACCCAGGCCTTGTTCTCCTGGAAGGTCATCACCCGGTCGATGGATTTGGGCAGGATGGCCTCGGGATCGCGCTTCTCCACCTGGCGCATGAGTTCGCAGGCAATGCGCAGGTGCTCGATCTCCATATGCAGGTGCAGCTCGTACAGCGCCTTCACCCGCCGGTCGGGCTCGGTCTGCATGAACGAGTAATAGAGCCAGCACTCGTTGTATTCATGGAACACCAGGTTTTCGAGCCACGACACTGTGGGGTCGAGGATGGATTCGTACTGGGTGACGTGCTGCTCCTCGATCTGGCCGATCTCCAGATAGGTGGCGCGGGCCAGCGGCTCGGTGAAGCGGTTGCCGATGTTCATGTAGTAATTCATGGTCTGCTGCTCGGCCGACATGACGGTCAGCGCGTTCAGCACCGATTGCGGATCGGCCGCCAGACTGGTCATGGGCCGGCGGATTTCGTCGGCCGGGTAGCGGTGCTCGAAGATGGTGGGGCGGCCGGGCATGATCTCGGTCAGCCGGCCGACGATCCAGTCGGCTTCCTTGCCCTGCAGCAGGCTGTAGAGGTTGGCGTAACGGTACAGGTGGTCGAAATCCTCCAATAGGCCGAATTCGTAGACCTGCCGCAGGTAGGGGTCGGGCTCGTTCTGGGCCACCCAGGCGGTCAGGTCCACCGCCACCTGCTCGTAGCCGATGGTCACTTCCAGCGTGGTTTCGTCGCCCGGGATCAGCCAGTTCACGGCCTTCTGCTGCTGCGCCTCGACACGGCGCACGTTGGCCAGTTGCTTCTTCACCTCGGGGTCCAGGGTGTTGCGGCTCATCTGGTGCGAGAACATCACCGCTTCGGTCTCGATGCCGTTCATGACGATGCCCCGGCAGCGGCTGAACGGGTGGACGTCGTGCTTGTCGTAGGGCGCGACGTTGAGTTCCGCCCAGTTGCGGGTCTGCTTGTCGAGCGGGATGCCGCGCTCGCGCAGTGGGTTGAAGGACATGGGGCTGGCTCCGGAATTTTAGAACGATGCCAAACCAACCCGGCCTCGCCAGCATCGGTTCCGCTGCCTTCTCGGGCATGGTGAATAGGCAATCCGTGGGATTGCCGCGGCATCCTCTCCTCCCCAGGCGCTCAGCCCTCGGAGGGGATGGCCGCCGACCCGGCGGCGCCTTGTCCGGCCGGCAGCCGTTCGCGCGCCTGCCGCAACGCCTCCTGGATGTTCAGGTATTCCTCACGCCCCAGGATGAAGCAGCGCGACGGCTCGCGCGCCCGGACGAAGCGCTTGTGCGGCATGCCGGCGGCGATCTCCGCCTGGCCGAAGCTGTCGCCGGGCAGGAAGACCTTCCCGGCGCCCTCGGGCGCCGCCTGCTCGTAGGACCCCTCGATGACCAGATGCACGCCGTCGCCCAGTTGGCCCGGCGACAGGACGACGTCGCCGGCGCGATGACGCACGTATCGGCTGGGCGCCACCCCGCCCATGCGGGTGCGGGTGACGCTGCGGGGCAGGGCCAGGTCCAGCAGGCGCTCCAGGGTGACGCGGATACGGGTGGACCAGGTGGGCAGCATGGCGGCATAGGCCACCAGCCACAGCAGCCAGGCCGACAGGCCCGACAGGCGCAGGCCGAACACCAGGGCCACCGCCCGCCGCCCGCCCAGCGAGGCGAAGGCGCCGCGCGACTTGAAGGTCAGCGGCTGGGTCGGCCGGCCGTCCATGGCGGCCAGGATGTTGGCGGCCAGGATTTCGCCCTCGCGCACCGCCGCCTGGGCGGTGGGCGGTGCCGGCCGGTCCGAGCGGGCCAAAGGGGTCGAGGCAGCGTCGCCGATGGCCCAGACGTTATCGAAATCGGGTACGCGCATGTCCGGTTCGGTGACGATGCGGCCGTGCTCCATCTTCAGGCCCAATTCCCGCGCCAGCGGGGTGGGACCGTTGCCGATGGTGGCGACCACGGTCATGGTGTCGATGATGGTGCCGTCGTCCAGTTCCAGCGCGGTGGCAGCCGCCGCTTTGACGCCGTGGCCGAGCATGAATTCGATCCCGCGCCCGTGCAGCACGCGGTGGGCGTAATGGGCCAGGTCCTGCGGCACCTCGGGCAGAATGGCGTTCTGGTACTCCACCAGCACGAAACGCGGCGCGGTGGCGTGCAGGGTGGGATAGAAGGGCAGGGCGCGGCGCACCAGCTCGTGCATCTCGCCCAGCACCTCGATGCCGGAATAGCCGCCGCCCACCACGACGAAGGTGAGCAAGCGCTTGCGGTGGCTTTCGTCGCCCATGATGGCGGCCTGTTCCAGGCAGCCGATCACGTGGTTGCGCAGGGCATAGGCTTCGGCGGCGTCCTTGACGGTGAAGCCGTGCTCCTCAAGACCCGGATAGCGCGACAGGTCGGCCACCAGCCCCATGGCGAGCACCAGATGGTCATAGGCCAGGCGTTCCACCCGGCCGGCGCTGCCCTCCACCACCTCGATCCAGCGCTGCGTCAGGTCGACTGTCCGCACGCTGGCGGCGCGAAGCTCGGCCCCGGGCAGCATCTCGCGCAGGGGGGCGACGGTGTCCAGTGCGTGGATGGCGCCGCCCACCACCTCGGGCAGCAGGGGCTGGTAGACGAAATAGTTCTCCTGGGAAACCAGCAGCACCGACATGTCCCGGTGCCGGCGCAGCAGGTGCCGTGCGGCGGTGGTGCCGGCGAAGCCGCCGCCGATGACGACGATGCGGGGCGATCCCATGGCCATGCGGAAACCTCCGCTTTGCTGTGCAGTTGCAACACGAACGGCATCGGGTGTTCCCCGGTTTCCTGGAGCATGAGGAGGACGTTGCCGCCCGCCCTCAGCGCGCACGCCGGTAATGGGCCATATGGCCGGTTTGCGGGCAGACGAGCAGGTGGCTGTGGGGGATATCCCGGTGCAGGCGCCGGGCATGACGGGCCGGGTCCACCACGCGGTCATCATCGCCGGTGACGATGGCGACCGGCAGGGTCAGGGCGGAATAGCGCCCAGCCATGGCGGCGACGGCGGCGTTCAGGCTGGCGGTGTCCTCGGCCACGGCGCGCAAGTGGCTCGGGCGCAGCAGCATGGCGGCGGCCGAGCCGGCCAGGAAGCCCGGCGGCACCGGCCGGGGGGCGAAGACGCGCTTCACCAAATGGGGCAGCAGCCGCGCCGCCGCCATCGGCCATACCGTGTGGCACAGCAGTGGTCCCAGCACCGGCAGGGCGGGCAGCGAGAAGGCGGCGATATCGGCGCGCGCCTGGGGGTAGTAATAGCCGGACACCAACACCAGCCGGCCCACCGCCTCGGGGTGGTCCAACGCCAGGGCCAGCGCCACGGTGGCGCCCCAGGAATGGCCCAGCACCAGCGGACGGCCGAGGCCCAGCCCGGCGATGGCCTGGGCCAGCAGGTCCGCCTGGGCGCCGGCCGTCCAGGCGCCCGGCGGACGCGGGCTGTGGCCGAAGCCGGGGCGGTCGACGGCGATCACCCGATGGCGGCGGGCAAGGCGGTGGAACAGGCCGCCGGCGACGAAATCCTCGGCACTGGCGCCGTTGCCGTGCAGCAGCAGCACGGGCGGCCCGGCGCCGGCTTCCAGCAGGTGTAGCCGGGCGCCGGCCAGCTCCATGAAGCGGCCTCGGGGTGGGCGCGCCCGTTCGGCCCGCCGAGTCCGGCGGTGATTGATCCAGGCCAGGGCGGCGAGGATGGCCGCCGCGGCAAGCAGGGACAGCCGTGCCATCCTTGGCAGATGGCGAGGCTGGCGGCCCCTGTCAGGGCACCTTCTGGTACTGGTGGGGACGCTTACCCATATGGGAACTGGCGGTTTTGGGGAGCTCACTTATTATCGAGTGAGTCAATTAATATAACCGTAAATTCCAATTTCACTAATGAGTGTGCGCCCCGTAGGATCGCCCTCGTTCAATCACCAACGCCGTGGAGCGACCAAGCCATGTCTTTGATCAATACCGAAATCAAGCCCTTCAAGGCCAAGGCGTTCAAGGCCAGCAAGTTCATCGACGTCTCGGACGCCGATCTCAAGGGCAAGTGGTCGGTGGTGTTCTTCTATCCGGCCGACTTCACCTTCGTCTGCCCGACCGAGCTCGAGGATCTGGCCGACAACTACGCGGAATTCCAGAAGCTCGGCGTCGAGATCTACTCGGTCTCCACCGACACCCATTTCAGCCACAAGGCTTGGCATGACGCCTCGCCGGCCATCAGCAAGATCAACTTCACCATGATCGGCGATCCCACCGCCACCATCAGCCGCAATTTCGACGTGCTGATCGAGTCCGAGGGCCTGGCCGACCGCGGCACCTTCGTGGTTGATCCCGAGGGCAGGATCCAGATCGTCGAGATCACCGCCGGCGGCATCGGCCGCGATGCCAAGGAACTGCTGCGCAAGGTCAAGGCCGCCCAGTACGTCGCCGCCCATCCCGGCGAGGTCTGCCCGGCCAAGTGGAAGGAAGGCGAGAAGACCCTCGCTCCGTCCCTCGACCTGGTCGGCAAGATCTAAGGTCCGGCCTGTAAGCGTCATCGTCGCGGCCGTCCCTGGACCCGGAGCTTCCGGGTCCAGGGTGCCCCCTCGGGGTTTGCCGTGCCATCCAACTCCAGGGGAGCACTCGACATGTTCGACACCGGTCTCAAGGACCAGTTGAAGGCCTATTTCGACAAGATCACCTTGCCTGTCGAACTGGTCGCCTCGCTCGACGACGGCGCCAGTTCGCAGGAGATGGGTGAATTGCTGGACAGCGTCGCCGCGCTGTCCGACCGCATCACCGTGGTGCGCGGCGGCGACGATGCCCGCAAGCCCTCCTTCCTGATCCGCCGCGCCGGTACCGACGTGGCCGTGCGTTTCGCCGGCCTGCCCATGGGCCACGAGTTCAACTCGCTGATCCTGGCGTTGCTGCAGGTGGGCGGCCACCCCAGCAAGACCGCACCGGAAGTGGTCGAGCAGGTGCAGGCGCTGGAGGGCGAATACCTCTTTGAGACCTATTTCTCGCTGTCGTGCCAGAACTGCCCCGACGTGGTGCAGGCGCTGAACCTGATGAGCGTGCTCAACCCCCGGATCAAGCACGTCGCCATCGACGGCGCCCTGTTCCAGGACGAGGTCGAGGCACGCCAGGTGATGGCGGTGCCGGCGGTGTTCCTCAACGGCCAGCCCTTCGCCTCGGGCCGCATGGGCCTGGAGCAGATTCTGGCCAAGCTCGATACCGGCACCGCCGCCCGCGACGCCGAGAAGATCAAGGCCAAGGAGCCCTTCGAGGTGCTGGTCATCGGCGGCGGCCCGGCCGGCGCGGCGGCGGCCATCTATGCCGCCCGCAAGGGCATCCGCACCGGCGTGGCGGCCGAGCGCTTCGGCGGCCAGGTGCTCGACACCATGGCCATCGAGAATTTCGTCTCGGTGTCGCACACCGAGGGGCCCAAGCTGGGCGCCGCGCTGGAGGCCCACGTCAAGGATTACGACGTGGACGTGATGAACCTGCAGAAGGCGGAAAAGCTGGTACCGGCCAAGGTGCCGGGCGGCCTGATCGAGGTGCGGCTGGCCAGCGGCGCCACCCTGCGGGCGCGCAGCGTCATCCTGTCCACCGGCGCCCGGTGGCGGACCATGAACGTGCCGGGCGAGGACGAGTACCGGAACAAGGGTGTCGCCTTCTGCCCGCATTGTGACGGCCCGCTGTTCAAGGGCAAGCGCGTGGCAGTGATCGGCGGCGGCAATTCCGGCGTCGAGGCGGCCATCGACCTGGCCGGCATCGTCGCCCACGTGACCTTGATCGAGTTCGACGCCAAGCTGCGCGCCGATGCGGTCCTGCAGGCCAAGCTGCAAAGCCTGCCCAACGTCACCATCATCACCTCGGCGCTCACCACCGAGGTGCATGGCGACGGCGCCAAGGTCACCGGGCTGTCCTACAAGGACCGCACCACCGACCAGGTGCACCGGGTGGAACTGGAGGGCGTGTTCGTGCAGATCGGCCTGGTGGCCAACACCGAATGGCTGAAGGGCACGGTGGCGCTGTCGCCGCGCGGCGAAATCGAGGTGGACGCCCGCGGCCAGACCTCGGTGCCTGGTGTCTTCGCCGCCGGCGACGCCACCACGGTGCCCTACAAGCAGATCATCATCGCCATGGGCGAGGGCGCCAAGGCGTCGCTGTCCGCCTTCGACTACCTGATCCGCACTCCTGTGGCGGAAGCCAACGCGGCCTGAGCCATCCCCCCTTTTGGGCTCGGTCAGCGACCCCCCGGCAGGTTCCCAAGCCTGCCGGGGGGATTTTTATTCTGCCGGCCAGCAGGTCCAGCGTTCCCGTTGCGACTGCCGATAGACCTCCTCGGCGACGAGTCCCGAGGGGGCGTACAAGCGGGCCACCAGGGCGTCGTGGTAGCGGTAGCGCACCATGCGGCGGCGGCTGTCCTGGCGGATCTGGTAGTCCAGATCCTTGCCCAGGTGGTCCAGCGCCCGTTCGTCAATGAAGGCCGTGCCGGCCGGCGAACCGATGCGGTAGACCAGCGTATCGCCGCTCCAGATACGTTCCTGGACGAAGATGGTCGTCTGCGCCGGCAGGGTGCCGGTGGGCGAAGCCAGCTGTTCCGGGCTGGCGGCCGTGGGGATGTCGGCGTGCACGGTGATCTCGTCGCCGGCAATGAAACTGTCCGCGAAGCCGCTGCCGTAATCGCGGTCCACCAGCTTGTTGAAAGCCATCATTTCGCGGTTATACGCACACCATAATCGGCGGGGCGCCGGCGTTTTCTCGGCCGTCGCCGCCAGCGGCCACAGGGCAATGGCGCAGGCGGCCAGCCGCATGGCGATGCCCTGGAGCGAGCGGAGGGGATCAAGGCACTCCATGGCTTGCCCTTCGCCCGGTCCTCCGCCTAGCCGATGCTCAGCAGGATGTGCCCGGCTTCCACCGGATCGCCCGGCTTGACGGCGATGCTGGCGACGGTACCGCTGCGATGGGCGTAGACGGGGGTCTTCATCTTCATGGCCTCGATCACGGCGATCTTGTCGCCTTCGGCCACCGCCTGGCCGACCTTGACCTCGATCAGATCCACCACGCCGCCCAGCGGGCACACCTCATCGCCGGCACCGGCGGTGACCGTGGCTGCCGGAACGGGGGACGGAGCGGGGGGCGGGGCGGCCGGCTGGGGAGCGGCGAGGGGGGCGCCCGAGGTGCCGGCGACGGGCGAATAGGCAGCGGAATGGCCGTTCTCGGCCAATTCCTCGACGGTGACGTCGTAGGTTTTGCCCTCGACGGTGATCCGAAGCTTCTTGTACATGGCGCGGTCCTTGGAGCGGAGGATATCAGTGGTGGGAAATCTGGTGCGAGGCATGGTGGGCGATGCGGCCCTCCACCGACCAGCTCTGGCCCGTGGGGGCGGTGCCGATGTGCACGATGCGGTGGGCGCCCGCCATGGCATAGGCGGCGGCAGAGATGACCACAAGATGATGGGCGGGAATGCCGCTGGCAGCGACGGCGGCGGGCGTTTCCGAAGGGGTGGGGGCCGGCCCTTCCTGCTCACGGCTCCGGGCCGAAGCACGGAGGAGCTGCCTGATCAGCACGGCGCCGGCCAGGGCGATGGCCAGGTAGGGCCCGATCTGGGAAAGCGTTTCGTTCAAATCCGGTCTCCCCTTGGCCCGTTCACAGCGGGATATTGCCGTGCTTCTTCGGCGGCCGCATTTCGCGCTTGGCCAGCGACTTGCGCAGCGCCAGGGCCAGGACGCCCCGAGTCTCCGACGGCATGATGACGTCGGTGACGTAGCCATGGGCGGCCGAGAGATAGGGCGAGGCGAACTCGTCGCGATAGGCGGCGGCCAGTTCCTTGGCCTTGGCACGGCGGTCCTCGGCCTCGGCCAGTTCCTTGCGGTAGAGGATGTTGATGGCGCCCTCGGCGCCCATCACCGCGATCTCGGCGGTGGGCCAGGCATAGACCCAGTCGGCGCCCATCTCCTGGCTGCACATGGCGAGATACGAACCGCCATAGGCCTTGCGCAGGACGATGGTGATCTTGGGCACGGTGGCCGAGCCGTAGGCGAACAGCATCTTGGCGCCGTGGCGGATGATGCCGCCGCGCTCCTGCTCGATGCCGGGCAGGAAGCCGGGGACGTCCACCAGGGTGACGATGGGAATGTTGAAGACGTTGCAGAAGCGGATGAAACGGGCGCCCTTGTCGGAGGCGTTGATGTCCAGCGCGCCGGCCATTTCCTTGGGCTGGTTGGCCACCAGGCCGGTGACGATGCCGCCGATACGGCAGAAGCCGACGATCAGGTTGCGCGCCCAGCCGGCATGCACCTCGAGGAAGGTGTCGGGGTCGACGATGCGGTCGATCACCTGGCGCACGTCCATGGGCTCGGACGGGTCCTCGGGCACCAGCTGGTTCAGGGCCTCGTCCTCCTCGACGGGGATGTCGGCCCAGGGGCGGTGCGGCGGATCCTCGGTATTGTTGGCGGGGAAATAGCTCAGCAGCGCCTTGGCGATCTGGATGGCGTGGGCGTCGTCCTCGGCGACGAAATGGGCGTTGCCGCTGACGGTGGCGTGCATCTCGGCGCTGCCCACCTCGTCCATGGTGAAGCTCTGGCCGGTGACCGCCTTGATCACCTCGGGGCCGGTGATGAACATGTGCGCGTTCTTGCGCGTCATGATGACGAAGTCCATCAGGGCCGGCGAATAGGCGGCGCCACCGGCGCAGGGACCCATGATCAGCGCGATCTGCGGCACCACGCCGGACAGCAGCACGTTCATGTAGAACGCCTTGCCGTAGCCCGACAGGGCGTCGACGCCCTCCTGGATGCGGGCGCCGCCGGAATCCTTGCAGGTCACCAGGGGTACGCCCAGCTTGAGCGCCGCCTTCATGGCCTGAACCAGCTTCTTGGCGTGCATGCGGCCCAGCGTGCCGGCAGCGACGGTGAAGTCCTGGCTGAAGGCCGAAACCTGGCGGCCGTCGACGAAGCCGGTGCCGGCGATGACGCCGTCGGCCGGCAGGTCCTTGTCGGCCATGCCGAAGCCGGTGCCCGAATGGCGGATGTGCAGGCCGCTTTCCTGGAAGGTGTCGGCGTCGAACAGCAGTTCCAGGCGTTCGCGGGCGGTCAGCAGTCCCTTGTCGTGGCGTTCCTGCTGTTTGGCACGGCCGCCGCCTTCGCGCAGCTTGGCGCGCCGTTCGAGCAGTTTGTCCTTGAGCCGCTGCGAGATGGGCATGAAGAAGGCCTCTCAAACGCGCACAGTTGGGGGGCGAGACTTTGGCGATGGTCCCGGCTGGCTATCCTTGCGGATGGTAGAGGCTGCCCGGCACGGCGACAAGACGGGATCGCCATCCTCCTGCCAACTTCACTCTTTTGTCTTGGGCATTCCTTCTTACGCCATGCTGTGCAGCTGCACGGCGTGGCGCAGCCGTTCGGCGCGGTTCATCACGCCCCGCCACATCACCCAGGCGATGCTGGGCAGCATCAGGGTGACGCCCAGCCGGGCCAGCAATTGCGTGGCGCCGGTGTGTTGGCCGTTGATCAGGATGGTGTCGGCGCAGGCGTAGCGGCGGGCGAAATCACCCTCGCATTGGCTCACCCGCTCCTGGATGACGGGAGCGCGGTGATGTTCCAGGTCGTTGGGGGTCAATTCCCGCACCAGGACGGTGCCGACCACGGCGATCCACAGGCAACACAGCGCGCTCAGCACCTTGCCGAGGAACATCAGGCGCGTGTGCAACACCTCAAGCGGGTTCGGATCGACGTGGGTATAATACATGCTCCACTGCCTTGGCTTCTGCCGACCGGTGGCGCGGTCCATTCTGATACGGCACAGGGTGCCACCAACGGGCGGGCGATTTCAACAGAATCGCTTAAACCGCCGGCAAGCGCAGGGCGAAGACCGAGCCGGGCTGGCCGTCCTCGCGCCCCTCGATCCAGATGGCGCCACGATGGCGCTCGACGATGCGCCGGCACAGGGCCAGACCGACGCCGCTGCCGCTGATGCCGCGCTTGTGCAGGCGCTGGAATACCTGGAAGACGCGTTCGCGGTCGGCGGGGACGATCCCCAGGCCATTGTCGGCGACGCGGATGATCCAGTCGCCGCCGGCCCGCCGGGTGGTCACGGTGATGTGCGGCGGGCGCGAGGGGTCGGCGTATTTGATGGCGTTGCTCAGCAGGTTCTGGAACAGGCTGACCATCTGGGTCTCGATGGCCGCCACCACCGGCAGCGGCCCCAGTTCCACCGTGGCGTTGGTTTCGTCGATGGCGGCCAGCAGGCTGTCGCGGGCGCGGGCGGCGCAGCGGCCCAGATCCACCGCCTCGGGGGTGATGTCGGTGCGGCCGATGCGGGAATAGGCCAGCAGGTCGTCGATCATGCGGCTCATGCGCATGACGCCGTCCACCGCCATGTCGATGTATTCCACCGCCTCGTCGGGCAGCTTGTCGCGGAAGCCGCGCTTCAGCAGGCCGACGAAGCCCGAGATGGTGCGCAGCGGTTCCTGCAGGTCGTGCGAGACCGCGTAGGCGAACTGCTCCAGGTCGGTGTTGGAGCGCTTGAGCTCGTCCTCCATGCGCCGACGCGAGCCGATGTCGCGGAACACCACCACGCAGCCGTGCCCGCCGCCGGGCAGGTCCAGCCGGCCGGCGGTGTATTCCACCGGAAAAGAGCTGCCGTCCTTGCGCCAGAACACCTCGTCGGCGATGGTGCACAGCTCGGCATCACGCACGCCGTTGCGCATGGCGCATTCCGCTGCCGGATAGGGCGAGCCGTCGGCACGGTGATGGTGGACCAGGTCGTGCAGCACTTGGTCGATCATGTCGTCGCGGTCGTAGCCGGTCAGCCGCAGGGCGGCGTCGTTGACGAAGATCACCCGGTCGGCGGCGTCGATGCCGACGATGCCCTCGGGCGCCGCGGCCAGCACCGAGGACAGGCTTTCATTGGCCCGCGCCAGATCCTTGGCGTTGCGTTCGGCGGCGGCCAGGGCGGCCTCTTCGCGACGGATGCTGACCAGCACGAAGCGGGCGGCCAGCGTCAGCGCCACCAGCATGACCATCAGCAGCAGGCCCACCTGCCAGGCGAAGGCGCGCCAGGGCGCCAGCAGGCGCTCCATGGACTGGCCGGCCACCACCACCAGCGGGTAGTCGCCCACCCGGTCCCAGGCGTTCAGGCGCTCCTGGCCGTCTATTGCGGTATTGGGGATGATGCGGCTGCCGCTGGGTTCGCTGTCCGCCAGCCGCACCGCCGGTGCGTTGGGATATTGCCTGCCCGGCGGCTCGGGCGGGTTGCGGGCGATCAGGGTGCCGTCACGGAGGAACAAGGTGACGGCGCGGCCGTCATCGGTGTGGATGTCGGCGAACAGCTGCTCCAGGTAGCCGATCTCCACCCCCACCAGGGCGGCGGCCAGGATATGGCCGTCGGCGTCGCGCACCGCCTTCGAGATGGTGATGATGGAGGCGCCGCTGGTGCGCCCGACCACTGGCGGGCCGATGACGAAATCCTGGCCGGTGAGGTGGGCCAGGAACCACGCGCGGTCGGTGTAATTGATCTCCGGCACCGGAAAGAAGTGATTGGAGCCCACCAGATTGCCGTTGCCGTCTGCGATGAGCGCGGTGTTCACCTCGGACAGCGGGCGCACCAGCTGGCGCAGGGTCTCATGCAGGGCCGAATCGTCGCGGCGCAGGGCGGCGATGCCGCCCTTGCGGTTGACCTCGGCCAGCATCTGGTCCAGCAGCACGGCGCTGGACCGGATCACGTGGAAAACGTGGCGCGACACCGCGCGGGCGGTACCGCGATGGACGGCGTGGGCCTCGGACAGGACGGCCTCGCGCGCCTGCCAGACCAGCATGCCGGCGCCTGCCGCCATCAGCACCATGACCAATGATGCCAGCAGTGCGATGGGAAGGCGTAGCCGGTGAAGGTAAGGCATGGCGCGAAAAGTGTCGGGTTTTGGCCGAAGGGTCAAACGCAAAAACTGCATGCAGCTGTGGAAATCGCGCGAACGTAGACCCTTTTCCTCCCGTTCTCGGGCTTCCCTTCGTCGCCGGGATCGCTACATTGGGAGCAATCGTTTCCCCCGAGAGGACTTCCCCGTCATGAAGATCGCCTTCGCCAAGCCCCAGCTTCCCACCGAGGGCGCCGTCGTCGTCGGCGTGCTTGAGGGCAAGGTTCTGACCGCCACCGCCGTGCAATTGGATCAGCAGGGCGGCGGCGCGCTGACCCGCGCCATCGCCGCCAGCCGCTTCGAGGGCAAGGCCGGCCAGACCCTGGCCGTGCTGGCGCCGGCCGGGACCGAACTCAACCGCGTGGTGCTGGTCGGCCTGGGCAAGGCCGAGGCCATCGACGCCCTGGCGGCCCAGTCCTTCGGCGGCACCGCCCTGGCCCAGGTGGCGACGTCCGGCGACGCGGCGCTGGCCATCGCCGCCGACGGCATCGACGGGGCCAAGATCAGCCCGGCGGAGTTCGCCGCCCATGCGGCCTATGGCGCCCGGCTGCGCGGCTACCGCTTCGACAAGTACTTCACCAAGGAGAAGAAGGAAGACAAGCCGTCGGTGAAGAAGCTGACCGTGCTGACCGCCGCCAACGGCGCCGCCAAGACGGCCTACGCGCCGCTGGAGAAGGTGGCCGACGGCGTCTTCCTGACCCGCGACCTGGTAAGCGAGCCGGCCAACGTCATCTATCCGGAAAGCCTGGCGGCCGAGTGCCGGAAGCTGGCCGAGTCTGGGCGTGGACGTGGAAGTGCTGGGCGAGAAGCAGATGAAGAAGCTGGGCATGGGCGCGCTGCTGGGCGTCGGCCAGGGCTCGGACAGGGAAAGCCAATTGGTGGTCATGCGCTGGATGGGCGCCAAGAACCAGGATGTGGCGCCGCTGGCGCTGATCGGCAAGGGCGTGTGCTTCGACACCGGCGGCATCTCCATCAAGCCGGCCGCCGGCATGGAGGAGATGAAGTGGGACATGGGCGGCGCCGGCGCGGTGATCGGCGCCATGAAGGCGCTGGCCGGCCGCCAGGCCAAGGCCAACGTGGTGGGCATCGTCGGGCTGGTGGAGAACATGCCGTCGGGCACCGCCCAGCGCCCCGGCGACGTGGTCACCTCGGCCTCGGGCCAGACCATCGAGGTCATCAACACCGACGCCGAAGGCCGGCTGGTGCTGGCCGATGCGCTGTGGTACGCCAAGGAGCAGTTCAAGCCTTGCGCGCTGATCGACCTCGCCACCCTGACCGGCGCCATCATCATCTCGCTGGGCAACGACTACGCCGGCCTGTTCAGCAACGACGACGCTCTGGCCGGCAAGATCGACGCCGCCGGCAAGGCGGTGGACGAGAAGGTGTGGCGCCTGCCCATGGGCGACACTTACGACAAGCAGCTCAAGTCGGACATCGCCGACATGAAGAACGTCGGCGGCCGCGAGGGCGGCTCCATCACCGCCGCCCAGTTCCTCAAGCGCTTCGTCGGCGACACGCCGTGGGCGCACATCGACATCGCCGGCACCGCCTGGTCCAAGAAGGACGCCGCCACCTGCTCCAAGGGCGCCACCGCCTTCGGCGTGCGCCTGCTGGACGCCCTGGTGGCGGAAAGCTACGAGGAGAAATGACCCAGATCGGCTTCTACCACCTGACCCGCCTGGCCCTCGACCAGGCCCTGCCGCGCCTGCTGGAAAAGGCGGCGGCGGCAGGGCTGAAGGTGGTGGTCATGGCCGGCAGCCAGGAGCGGGTCGAGCACCTGAACGGCCTGCTGTGGACCTACTCCGAGGACAGCTGGCTGCCCCACGGCGCCAGGGCCGACGGCGAGGCGGCGCTGCAGCCCATCTGGCTGACCGAGGCCGACGAGAACCCCAACGGCGCTTCCGTGCTGGTGCTGTGCGACGGCGTCACCCCCGCCGACATGTCGGCCTGGAGCCGCTGCCTCGACCTGTTCGACGGCAAGGACGACGACGCGGTGCAGGCCGCCCGCGAGCGCTGGAAGGCGTGGAAGGCGGACGGGCACGAACTGGTCTATTACCAGCAGACCGCGTCCGGCGGCTGGGAAGAGAAGGCACGGACTTAAGCGATACGCCATTGATTGACGTGCCGTGCAGGTGGGAGAGGTGGTCCTTCCCCGCCTGTTCCGTCACAGCATCCCAAGCCCCCGCCCGAACGCACGGGTCAGGTCGTCGGCGTCTTGCTCCTTCAGCACCTTGCCGAAGGCTTCGGTGGTCTTGGGGCCGATCCAGTTGTCCACCTTGAGGTCCTGGCCAAAGCCGTTCAGCGTCTCCTGCAACGCCCCGCCTTCCACCTTGGAGGCCTTGCCGTCTGCCGGATCGCGGAACAGCGGGGCGAAGATGGCATGGGTCTTGTCCTCCAGCCCCTCGGGATTGCCGCTCTTCTGGGCGTTGCGGGCGAAGGTGTTGAAGCGGCCCAGCGCGAACGCCTCGTCCACCCTGTCCGGCCCGAGGCGCGCGGCGGCGTGCTTGAGGGCGAAGTCGGTCTGCGGACCGTATTGGCCGTCTTCGTCCACCGGCCCCAGTTTGGTGTAGGGGGCGTAGACCGGCGAGCGCTGGGGCAGCGGGTTGGCCTGGCTGAGCATGTTGAGGCCGCGCTGCAGGCCCGTGACCGCATCGGCAGGGCCGTCACTCCCGGCGGCGTCGGCGACCTTCTGCCCGATGCGGGCGGTGGCCTGCCACAAATCCTCGCCCTGCGGTGTGGTATGGGGCGATGGCCGATCGGGGATCGGTCGGATCGGCGTCGGCTCTATGGGCTTGCCGCCGTCGCTGCCTTGCGGCTGATCGCCATAGATGGCGACGTGCCAGTCCTGCACCTTCTCGTAGGTGTGTGCCTTGAGCGGATCACCCGAGCGCCAGCCGCGATAATCCTCCTGCGCCGAATGGATCATGTCCATCATCTCGGGCTGGGTCAGTTTTTCCACCGGCTTCAGCAGGGCGGATTGGCCGGGATTGTCGATGGGCGTGGAGGCCATCTCCACCATCGAGGCGACCTTGGGGTCGGCGGGCGGTTCGGGCGCGTTTTGTCCCATTTCCGGGCCGGGTTGCTGCTGAGCTTCGGGCTGCGGTTGGGGCGGTATCGCCGAGACCAGGGGCGGTTCCGGGGCGGGCTGCGGCGGCTCACCGTTACCAGGGGTGGTAGGGGGCGTGGGCGCCTGATTGCCGTTCTGGCCCTCGCTTTCCGGCCTCGGCTGCGGACGCAGATGCTCCAAGCCGAACACTCCGTTCTGCTTGTCTTCCTCGACCTGGCGATGGGCCTCTTCTCTGGAAATACCCTGCGCCTTTGCCCGGTTGCGTTCGATCCGCTCCCAATTGCGAGCGCCGCCGCTGTGGAAATCGACGTTCTTGCCAATTGCCTCGGCGTCACCATCCTTGATGGCCTGTTTGAGGTTGGTGAAGTCCTTCAGGCTGCCGTTGGCATAGTGGACGTCGAGGATGGCTGTCTTCTGTCCGTCGCTCAGACGATCCCAATTCTCGGCGCCAACCTCGTTCTTGATCTTGCCGATGCGATCTGCAATCTCCGTCTCAACCTTGGCGTTGATCCGCTCCTCGGGGATACGGAAGGCATTCTTGTCCTCTTTCAGTTGGGTTTCGGACAAGGATTGAACGCGCTTGAATTCCGCACGCTTCTCATCTTCATTGGCGTCCCGCCACTGGCCGGTCTTCGCGTCCTTGACCTGGAACGGCAAGGCCGCGAATGCGTCCTCGGTATCAACCTTGAATCCGGAGCCGGCAGTCAGTAGCCCCTTGTTGTCGCGATAGGGCCTGTCGATGACGCCTTCGTTCTTTTTGATGTGCTCGCGCATGCGCTGCACGGCCGTGCTGCCCATGATACACTCCTTACGATGGTTGTTGTGCCAGGGAGGGGATATGCGGTTGCTCGCGATGGTGCTGGTGGCATTGCTGCTGTCCAGCAATCACCCGGCCTGGGCCTGGCTCGATTATCCGCCGGGGGACGAAAACTGGCCGCCCATTCCCGACAATGCCGGGATGCGTTTCTTTCTGGGAACTTGGGGACCGCAGTGTAACAACGGGATTTGGAATGGCACCGGCAAGGATGCGCATGGGCCGATGACCCTGCATAGCGATGGCCGGATCAGCTACCGCAAACGTGATCCATCAATGCCCACCCATTATCGGCTGATCGAAGAGACGCCCTATTACGTGGTTCTGATGGTCCGCGAACCCGACCTTAAAGACGGGTTCATTTTCCGTTTCTGGATCCTGCGGCGTCTGGAAGCGTGGGGCGGATCGATCGGTGTCAATTCATGCTGGCCCGAGGACGAGGATTTGAAGGGCTTCGACTGGAGCAAGAGCGACGACGAAGCCTTGCGCCGGGTCTGGCGCGGTTCCAAAACCTGCCATCCGGACATCAAGTACAAATCCGTTCCGACATCCTTCCTGGGAGACGGATGGAACCAAGAGTGCCATTTCCGCCGCCCCGAATAGGATGCGAGCGGCGGCGACAGATAAAGCAAACGCCCGGGACCAAAGCTGGCCTCCGGGCGCATCTGTGGTGTTGATGAGAACGTTTATAGAACAAACGCCGTGCGCCGTCAAGGCTGTGAACTTGCACGATGCACGTTGGAAATTCAGAAGGCGGCTTTGGCGTTGCCAGTGAAGGATGCCCAACAGGGCGCCGTCCTGGCAGGGAGTGGGCCGGCGGCGGGGTGCTGTCTCGCGAATATCATTTTTCTGATTGGCGAATTGATGGTATCGAAGGGCCATGCTTGAGACTTTCGAAACCGTCGCCAAGGCCGTCGCCGATCCCAGCCGGATCCGCATCCTGAAGCTGCTGGAGGCGAGCGAGCTGTGCGTGTGCCAGATCACCACCGTGCTGGATCTGGCGCCGGCCACTATTTCCAAGCATCTCTCCGCCCTGAAGGTGGCGGGGCTGGTGCAGCAGCGGCGGGATGGCAAATGGGTCTACTATCGGTTGGCCGAGCGCGAGCTGAATGCCTATGCCCGCTCATTCCTGGCCCTGCTGGGCGGCGTCCTTGCCGACGACCCGGCCATTACGGAGGATCGCCGGGTTCTCGCCCAGATCAATGCGGTGCCGTTGCAGGTGCTGTGCGACCAGGGGCGGGCGGCGCTGAGGCCGGATGCTCAAGCGCGTGAGCCATCCACCTGCTGTGGAGGACCATCATGAGCGGCAAAACCTACACCGTCCTGTTCCTGTGCACCGGCAATTCGGCGCGCAGCATCATGGCCGAGGCCATCCTGAACCGCGATTTCAGCGGCAAGTTCAAGGCCTACAGCGCCGGCAGCCGTCCCAGAGGGCAGGTGGACCCCACCGTGCTGGAACTGCTGAAGAAGACCAACTATCCGACCGAGGGCCTGCGCTCCAAATCCTGGGACGAATTCGCCAAGCCCGATGCGCCCCAGTTGGATTTCATCTTCACCGTCTGCGACGATGCCGCCGGCGAGGTCTGTCCGGTGTGGCCGGGCCAGCCGATGAACGCCCATTGGGGCGTGCCCGATCCCGCCAGGTTCAAGGGCAGCGAGCCCGAGAAGGCCGCGTTCTGCGGCGATGTCATGCGCATGCTCCATAACCGCATCAGCGTCTTTTCGGCGCTGCCGCTGCGTGCGCTCGACCGCCTGTCGCTGCAGCAGCACCTCGACGACATCGGCAGGGCCGGGGACTGACAAGAAGGCACCATGACTGACAAACCCATCAATGTTCTCGTCCTGTGCACCGGCAATAGCGCCCGTTCGGTGATGGCCGAATGCCTGATCAACGACCTCGGTGGCGGCCGGTGGAAAGCCTACAGTGCCGGCAGCCATCCCACCGGCACGGTGAACCCGCTGTCCATCCACATCCTGAAGGAGAAGGGGCACGCCATCGACGGCCTGCGCTCCAAGTCGTGGGACGAGTTCGCCCAGCCCGGCGCGCCCCGGATGGATCTGGTCATCACCGTCTGCGACAGCGCCGCCGGCGAGGTGTGCCCGGTGTGGCCCGGCCATCCGGCCAAGCTGCACATGGGGTTCCCCGACCCGGCGGCGGCCGGGGGCAGCCCTGAGGAGCGGCTGGCGGCGTTCCGGCAGGTCTACGATTCAATCGAGGCCAAGGTGCGGCGCCTGATCGCGCTGGGGCTCGAACGGGCGGGAGAGGCGTGATGTCGGCACAATGCGAGGTGGCGGCCAAGGCGGCCGGCGGCACCCCCATGGGAGTGTTCGAGCGTTATCTCACCCTGTGGGTGGGCCTGTGCATCCTGGCGGGCATCGGGCTCGGCCATGTCTTTCCGGCGCCGTTCCATGCCATCGGCCGGCTGGAAGTGGCCCAGGTCAACCTGCCGGTGGCGGGGTTGGTCTGGCTGATGATCATCCCCATGCTGCTGAGGATCGATTTCGGCGCCCTGCATCAGGTCAGGGAGCACTGGCGCGGCATCGGCGTCACCCTGTTCATCAATTGGGCGGTCAAGCCGTTCTCCATGGCCTTGCTGGGATGGCTCTTCGTGTCCACCCTGTTCCGTCCGCTGCTGCCCGCCGGGCAAATCGACAGTTACGTGGCCGGACTGATCCTGCTGGCGGCGGCGCCTTGCACCGCCATGGTGTTCGTGTGGAGCAACCTGACCAACGGCGAGCCCCACTTCACCCTGTCCCAGGTGGCGCTGAACGATTCCATCATGGTGGTGGCCTTCGCCCCCATCGTCGGCCTGCTGCTTGGGCTGTCCTCCATCACCGTGCCGTGGGACACGCTGCTTCTCTCGGTGGTGCTTTACATCGTCGTGCCGGTGGTCGTCGCCCAGGCATGGCGCAAGGCCCTGCTGTCCCGCGGCCCCACGGCCCTGGCCGCGGTCTTGGCCCGGTTGGGGCCGCTGTCCCTGCTGGCGCTGCTCGCGACCCTGGTGCTGCTGTTCGGCTTCCAGGGCGAGCAGATCGTCGCCCAGCCGCTGGTGATCCTGCTGCTGGCGGTTCCCATCACCCTCCAGGTCTATTTCAATGCCGGCCTGGCCTACCTGCTGAACCGGCGGCTGGGCGTGGCCCATTGCGTCGCCGGCCCGTCGGCCCTGATCGGCGCCAGCAACTTCTTCGAACTGGCGGTGGCCGCCGCCATCAGCCTGTTCGGCTTCCAGTCCGGCGCTGCCCTGGCCACGGTGGTGGGGGTGTTGATCGAGGTGCCGGTGATGCTGTCGGTGGTGCGCATCGTCAATGCCAGCAAGGGCTGGTACGAACGCCGGGCATGAAAAAAGGCGCGGAGGCAGCCCCCGCGCCTTGGAAGATGGCGAGGATGCCGCCTCAGTCCTTGCGGAAGTCCTCGTGGCAGGCCTTGCAGGCACCGCCCAGGGCCTTGAAGGCGTCCACCGACTTGGCCTGGTCGCCGGCCTTGGTGGCCTCGGCCAGGGTGACGGCGGCGCCGAACGCCTTCTTGCCGGCTTCCTGGAACTTGGCCTGCTCGGTCCAGATGTTGGCCTTGGCCTTGGTCTCGCCCTTGTCCGAGCCCTCGGGATAGGCGGCGCCCATGTGCTTGAAGGCGTCGACGATGCCTTCGGCGTTCCATGCCAGATTGTCGACCGGGCCCTTGAGCAGCAGGCCCGCCTTCAGGCTCTGCATGTGGCCGGAGACGATCTTGTAGATGGCCTGGCGGTGGACGATGGCCGGGTTGGTCTCATCGGCCTGGGCGGCGACGGCGCCCGCGGTCAGGGCGGCCACGGTCGAGACCAGCAGAACCAGCTTCTTCATCGGTTTTTCTCCCCTCGGGTAGACTGGATGGACGAATGTGCGCGGTTTCAGGTTCGAATGAAACCGTGCTTGTATGAAAGTAAGTGTTTCCTAATGGAAACAAGGGGTCACTGCGCCGGCACCAGCAGGGCGAAGCACGAGCCCTTGCCGGGGATCGAGCGCACCTCGATGGCATGGTCCAGCAGGCGGGCGGTGCGGCGCACCACCCCCAGGCCCAGGCCCAGCCCGCGATTGGCGCCGCTGCCCTTGTCGCCCAGCCGGGTGAAGTCCTCGAAGATCGTTTCCATCTTGTCTTCGGGAATACCGATGCCGGTATCGATCACGCAGATGGCGACCCGGTCGCCCAGCCGCCGGCAGCCCAGCAGCACGCCGCCCCCTTGGGTGTAGCGGATGGCATTGACCAGCAGGTTGCGCAATATGCGTTCCAGCAGCACCGGGTCGCTGATCACCCGCACCCCGGTGGGCACCACCTTCAGCCGCAGTCCCTTGGCGGTGGCCTCGGGCTCCATCTGGTCGTAGAGGTTGGCCAGCAGCGGCATCAGCGGGAAGCGGCTGACCTGGGGCTCGATCTTGCCCGCCTCCAGGGTGGACAGGTCCAGCAGCGTGGTCAGCAGGGTCTGGGTGGCGTCCACGCTCTGGCGCAGCTTTTCCACCACCGCTGCATTGGGGCTATCGGCCAGCCGCGCCGCCAGCACCTCGACGAACATGCCGGCGGCCTGGAGCGGCTGGCGCAGGTCGTGGCTGGCGGTAGCCAGGAAGCGGGTCTTGCTCTCGTTGGCGCGCCGCGCTTCCTCGGCCTGGGCGCGGGTTTCCTCGGTGCGGTCCCGCACGGTCTGCTCCAGGCCGTGGACCAGCGCCTCCTCACGGTCGAGGCTGGCGAAGGTGAAGGTCACCAGGGCCCAGGTCAGGGCGCCCAGAATGACCGCCAGCCCTGCGGTCACCCACAGCATGCGGTACCAGTCGGCCAGGGCGTCGTGGAGCGAGATGCCGGCGGTGACCAGCAGGCCGAATTCGGGTACCAGCCGATAGGCCAGCAGCCGCTCCTGCCCATCCAGCGGCGAGGGCGCCATCAGGGTTCCCGCCGGCTCGCCCAGCTTGATGGCTTCCATCAGCGGACCGTCCGTCACCGACTGGCCGGCCCAGCGCTCGGGTTCGGGCTGGCGCAGAATGATGCGGCCTTCCAGGTCGACGACGTTGATGGAGGCCTCGGGCCCCAGCGGCAAGGTGCGATAGAAATCGGTGAAGGCGCCGGCGTCGAACCCGGCCACCGCCACGCCCAGGAAGGTGCCGAACGCGTCGTCGATGCGCCGGCTCATGTGGAAGGCCTGCTTGTCGCGCCCCTTGGTCTGCACCAGCGGCCCGATGACCAAGTCCCGGCGCGCTTCCTTGTGGGCGGTGAAGTAGTAGCGATCCGACACGTTGCTGGGGGGCGCGGGGAATTGGAGCGTGCCCAGCCGGACCAGCCCGTCGCCGTCCACCACCCACAGGGTTCCCGGCTCGGGCAGCCCCTGGTTCAGCGCCATCAGTTCGCGCCAGGCGCGCTCGTCGCCGTTCAGCGTTTCCATCGGGCGCGAGCGGCCCAGTTGGGCGACCCGGCCGACGATGAAGTCCGAGGCGCGGAAGGTGCGGACCAGATGTTCCTGCAGCAGCCGGGCGGCGTCGCTGGCCCGGGTGCGGGCATCGTCCAGCGCCGCGTTGTACTGGGACACCACCAGCAGGGCGGTCAGGCCCACCGCCAGCACCGATGCGAACAGCACCAGCAGGCGCAGCATCTGCCGCAGCCGGGAACGGTGGGGGCCGGACGCTGGAGGCCGAGGGCTCACGGCTGGTCCTTAATCTGCCGATAATATTACCACCCTAACGGCCCCTGGGAATTTGGCAAGGTCCATCAGCGGCGTGAGCGGGTCAGGCGCCCCCTTGCGCCTGCTCCAACTCTTCATGGGCAAGCAGCCAGAGGGACTCGGCCTCGGCGAGGGCCTTGTCCACCTCTCCGCCTTCGCGCTGCAACTGGGTCACCTTGTCGGCGGGGCCCTCGTACAGCTTGGGGTCGGCCAGTTTCTCGGTGATGGCCGATTTGCGAGCCATCAGCTTCTCCAGCGCCTTTTCCGCCTCGAAGGCCTTCTTGCGCAGGGGGGCCAGCTGGGCGCGGCTCTCGGCGGCGGCGCGGCGTTCGTCCTTGCGGCTGGGGCCGTCGGCCTTGGCCTCGCCGCCCCGGCGGGCCTCGCGCGCCCTTTCCAGCAGTAGTTTACGGTAATCCGCCAGGTCGCCGTCGAAGCCGGCAACCTTGCCGTCGGCCACCAGCAACAGGCGGTCGGCCACCAGCTCGATGAGGTGGGGGTCGTGGCTGACCAGCACCACCGCGCCCTCATAGGCGTTCAGTGCGGTCACCAGCGCCTCGCGGGCATCGATGTCCAGGTGGTTGGTGGGCTCGTCCAGGATCATCAGGTGGGGGGCGTCGCGGCTCATGAGCGCGAACAGCAGCCGCGCCTTCTCGCCGCCCGACAGGTTCTCCACCCGCACGTCGGCGCGGTCCTGCTCGAAGCCGAAGCGGCCCAGGCCTGGGCGCGCACCTTGGCCTCGGGCGCGTCCTTCATCAGTTCGGCCATGTGGTCGTAGGGCGTGCGGTCCAGCCGCAGTTCCTCGGTCTGATGCTGGGCGAAATAGCCCACCTTCAGCTTGCCCGACCGGCGCATTTCGCCGCCCAGCAGTTCCAGGCGCCCCGACAGCACCTTGGACAGGGTGGACTTGCCGTTGCCGTTGGCGCCCAGCAGCGCGATGCGGTCATCCATGTCGATGCGCAGGTTGAGCCCACGCAGCACCACCGTGTCGCCGTAGCCGGCGATGCCGCCTTCCAGCGCCATGATGGGCGGGCTCAACGGTTCGGGGTCGGGAAAGTCGAAGCTGATGGAGCGTTCCTCCACCACCGACACGACCGGCTCCATGCGCTCCAGCATCTTGATGCGGCTCTGCGCCTGGGCCGCCTTGGTGGCCTTGGCGCGGAAGCGGTCGATGAAGGCTTGGATCTTCTTGCGCTGCTCGGCCTGCTTGGCCTGGGCCTTGGCGGCCAGATCCATCTTCTCGCGGCGCACGCGGACGAAGTCGTCGTAATTGCCGCCATACAGGTTCAGCCGGCAGCCTTCCAGATGGACGATGCGCGAGCACACCTCGTTCAGCAGCTCGCGGTCGTGGCTGATGACGATCAGCGTGCCCGGATAGCCGGCCAGGAAGCTCTGCAGCCACAGGGTGGCTTCCAGGTCCAGGTGGTTGGTGGGCTCGTCCAGCAGCAGCAGGTCGGGGCGGGCGAACAGGGCCGACGCCAGGGCCACGCGCATGCGCCAGCCGCCCGAGAACGACGAGACCGGGCGCGCCTGGGCCTCGGCGTCGAAGCCCAGGCCAGCCAGGATGGCGGCGGCGCGGGCCGGCGCCGAATGGGCGTCGATGGCATTCAGCCGCTCGTGGATCTCGGCGATGCGGTGGGCGTCCCGGCAATGGTCGGCCTCGGCCAGCAGGTCGGTGCGTTCCTGGTCGGCGGCCAGAACGCAGTCCAGCAGCACGGTCTCGCCCTCGGGGGCTTCCTGCGCCACGCGGCCCACCTTGGCGCGCGGGCGGATGACGATATCGCCGGCATCCGGCGCCAGTTCGCCCAGGACCAGCTTGAACAGGGTGGACTTGCCGGCGCCGTTGCGCCCGACCAGGCCGACGCGGGCGCCGGCGGCCACATGGACGGTGGCATCGTCGAACAGGGGGCGGCCGCCGATGCGGAAGACGAGGTTGTTGATATGCAGCATGGCGGGGTCCGAATAGCACGGCCGGCGGCCCTGCGCCATCCCCCAGGCACCGTGTGCGCTATCCCTGTTGCCCTTATCCGGCGAAGGCTGTATAACCCGCCGACCCCCGGGCCGCCGGCCGGACCGGGGCCTTTAAGCGCGCCCGTCTTCGGGAACCGATGGGAAGGAAGGCGGAGGGCGCGCCAACCGCCGTAAAGGATTCGACCACAATGGCTACCGAACGCACCCTGTCGATCATCAAGCCGGATGCGACCCGCCGCAACCTCACCGGCAAGATCAATGCCCGCTTCGAAGAGGCCGGCCTGCGCATCGTCGCCCAGAAGCGCGTCCGCCTGACCAAGGAGCAGGCCGAAGGCTTCTATGCCGTCCATCGCGAGCGCTCGTTCTTCCCCGAACTGGTGGCTTTCATGACCTCCGGCCCGGTGGTCGTGCAGGTGCTGGAGGGTGAAGGCGCCGTCGCCAGGAACCGCGAGATCATGGGCGCCACCAACCCGGCCAACGCCGCCGCCGGCACCATCCGCGCCGACTTCGCCGAGTCCATCGAGGCCAATTCGGTGCACGGTTCGGACTCGCTGGAAAACGCGAACATCGAGGTCGCCTACTTCTTCTCGCAGTGCGAGATCGTCGGCTAAGCCTTCCGGTCCGACCGGACGTTCAGACGCCCCCGGAGAGACTCTCTCCGGGGGCGTCGTCGTTCGGGGTCAGGCCCGCAGGCCCTCTTCCAGGCTGTCGTGGGCGGCCTCGCGGGCCACGGCGATCAGGTGGGCCAGCAGCTCCAGGCCCATTTCGCCGGCCTCGACGCTCAGGGCGTCCAGGCAATGTTCGATGCCGCGCAGGCGTTCTTCGTGCCGCTCCTGGCGTGGAAAAGCGATGACGGTCATGGACGTTCACTCCCCCCGGATGAACAATGGGTCCATATTGTTACAGCCCGGCACCCGGTTGGCACCCTATCATTTATTACAGGTCAGGGGTCGATCAGCCCCAGGGTGACCGCCTTGACCACCGCATGGCTGCGGCTGGAGGCTCCCAGCTTGGCTCGCGCGTTCTCCATGTGGAAGGTGACGGTGCGTTCGGCCAGCCGCAGAAGCTGGCTGATTTCCCAGCCGGTCTTGCCCTTGGCAGTCCACAGCAGCACCTCGCGTTCCCGCGGCGTCAGTTGGACGGCCGGTTGCGACGCCGCGCCGAGCGCGCGCTCGCACGACAAATGGAAGTGCATGGCCATCAGATGCAGCGTCTGGCGCCGCCGCGCCCCGTTGGGCTGGAACAGCGAAGGGTCGTCCACCACCATGCTCAGCATGGCGAAGCCGCCGGGGCCGTGCACCGGCACCGAGAAACCGTCATGGATGGCGAAGGCGGCCGCTTCGTGGAAGACCCGTTCCGCCGTGGCGCCGTAATCCGGCCGGGCCAGGGCGGTGCGCCAGTGGAAGGGCAACGGACTGCGCTGCCCCTCCAGCACCACCGCATCCACGTCGGCATAGCCTTGCTCCAGGTAGCGCCGTACCCATTCGGCGGGGTAGTCGGTTTCGATGTAGGGGGACTGCCGGGAAGGGGCGGTGTTGACATAGGCGATACGCAAGACGCCGAATTCGGCCGCGTGGGTCAGAAAGGTGCGGCGCCGGTGCTCGCTGTCGCGGATTCCGGCCAGCTCCACGGCCAGGGTTTCCACGGGATCATGCAAACTTCCCATAAGGGACTCCACTTCGCCCTACACATGCCTGCGAGATGCAGCTATTGTGCGTAGCGACTCCCTTTCCCGAGCCTCACACCGGGGCATCGCCAGACTGCCCTGCGGGAGAGGAGTCTTCTACCCCCGGTTTGACGCCCGGAGACGGGCGTTTCTGCGTAGAGGTGATAACTTATGTCCCAGGCCATTCGCAAGAGCACCTCCGGTGTCTCGCGGCGAGCCAGCCGCGGCCGCACGCCCTCGGGCCGCCCCAATCCCATCGATGTCCATGTGGGCGGCCGCGTGCGCCTGCGCCGGACCCTGCTCGGCATGAGTCAGGAGAAGCTGGGCGAGGCGTTGGGCCTGACGTTCCAGCAGGTGCAGAAGTACGAACGCGGCGCCAACCGCATCGGTGCGTCGCGCCTGTACGATCTGTCGCGCGTGCTGGACGTTCCGGTCAGCTATTTCTTCGAGGACATGGACGAGGAATTGATGGCGGCCAGCCCCCGCCACATGGTGCGCGCCACCGAGGATCCGCCCACCTTCGACGACGGCACCATGGTGCAGCGCGAGACGCTGGAACTGGTGCGCGCCTATTACCGCATCCGCGATCCCGAGGTGCGCAAGCGCGTGCAGGAACTGGCCCGGGTGCTGGGCCCCATCGACAAGGCGTGAGCGGGGTCTTCCCGCTCCCGCGAAAAAGCCCTCCGCCCCGGGCGGAGGGCTTTTTGGTTTGTCAGCGCGCCGGCGGCTCGAAGGCCGGAGTTTCCTCGTGCATGCTGGCCGGGTCCTGGTGGATCAGCACGTCGTAATGGGGGAAGGCGGCCAGGATGGCCCCCTCCACCTCGTCGGCGATGTCGTGGGCCTTGATCAGCGGCAGGTCGTCGTCCATGACCAAGTGCAGCTGGATGAAGCCCTGCTGGCCCGACAGCCGGGTGCGCAGGTCGTGCATGCCGCGCACCTCGGGGTGCGAGCGGGCGATCTCCTCGATGCGGCGGCGGTCCTCGTCGGGCAACTCGCGGTCCATGAGCATGTCCATGGACGAGCGGGCGATGGTCCAGGCGTTCCACAGCAGATAGCCGCCGATGGCCATGGCGAAGACCGGGTCGATGAAGGTCCAGCCCAGGAACTGGCCCAGCACCAGCGAGACGATGACCGCGCCGTTCATCAGCACGTCGCCGGTGTAGTGCAGCGAATCGGCGGAAATGGCGACCGAGCGGGTCTTGCTCAGCACATATTTCTGGAAGCGGACCAGGGCGAAGGTCAGCACGATGGAGAACACCATCACGCCGGTACCGATGTCGGCGTTGTCCACCGCCACCGGATGCTGCAGCCGGTTGACCGCCTGGGCCAGCAGCAGCGCCCCCGAGCCGATGATGAAGGCGGCCTGGCCCAGCCCGGCCAGGGGTTCGGCCTTGCCGTGGCCAAAGCGGTGCTCGTGGTCCGCCGGGTCAAGGCGTGGCGCACCGCCCACAGGTTGATGAGCGAGGCCGCCGCGTCCATGGTGGAATCGATCAGGGTGGACAGCAGCGCCACCGAGCCGGTCAGGCCCCAGGCCGCCAGCTTGATCACGATCAGCGTTACCGCGGTGGCCACCGAGGCGTAGGTGGCCAGGCGCATCAGGCGGGCGCCGTCGGTGGCTTGGGCGGTGGTCATGGGCCGCTCCTCACGGGAACAGGTGGGTGACGTCCCACCCGTCGCCGCGGCGGGTGTAGACCGAACGGTCGTGCAGCCGGAACGGCCGGTCCTGCCAGAATTCCAGGCGCTCCGGCGCCAGGCGGAAACCCGACCAGTGGGGCGGGCGCGGCACCGCGCCGAAGCCGAACTTGGCGGTGAATTCGGCCACCCGCTTCTCCAGTTCGAAGCGGCCCTGCAGCGGGCGGGACTGGCTCGACGCCCAGGCGCCGATCTGGCTGGCCCGCGCCCGGCTGGAGAAATAGGCGTCGGCCTCCTCGATGCTGACCGGCCGCACCGGGCCCTCGACCCGCACTTGGCGCTTCAGGCTCTTCCAGTGGAACAACAGCGCCGCGTGGGGATTGGCCGTCAACTCCTCGCCCTTGCGGCTTTCCAGGTTGGTGTAGAAGACGAAGCCCTGCGGGTCGGCGCCCTTCAGCAGCACCATGCGCACGCTGGGGCGGCCCTGGGCGTCGGCGGTAGCCAGGGCCATGGCGTTGGGATCGTTGGGCTCGGACTTTTCGGCTTCCGCCATCCATTTGGCGAATAGCGAAAAGGGATCGGTGGGCGCGCTGGGCATGAGCTTCGGTCGATGGCGGTTGTGGGGCGGCAGGTCTAATCTGGGACTCGGAACCTGGATGTTTCTAGCCCGGCGGGCTGCCCATAAAAAGCCCCAAATCCATGACAGTGTTGCAAGCGTCCCCCGTATGAGAGGGGATGATGCGGGAACGAGAAGACCATGATGACCACGATCCTCAAGCGAATTCTGCCTGTGGCCGTCGTCGCCGGCCTGTTGGCGGGTTGTGCCAACGATTACGGTCCCAAGCAGACCGGTGGCACCATTCTGGGTGGCGTCGGCGGCGCCGTGGCTGGCGCCCAGTTCGGCAAGGGCAAGGGCCAACTGGCCGCCACCGCGCTGGGTACCCTGCTGGGCGCCTTCGTGGGGTCCGAGGTCGGCAAATCCCTGGATCGCGCCGACCAGCAATACGCCCACCAAGCCGGCCAGCGTGCTTTCGAGACCGCCCCGGTGGGGCAGGCCATTGCGTGGACCAACCCGGACAGCGGCCATTCCGGCACCGTGACGCCGACGCGCACCTACGAGGCTTCGCCCGGCCAGTATTGCCGCGAGTACCAGACCACGGTGAATATCGGCGGACAGAGCGAACAGGCGTACGGCACCGCCTGCCGCCAGCCCGACGGCAGCTGGAAGGTGGTGAAGTAGCGCCCCGGCCGGAAATCTGGCACAAGGAAGGGGCGGCGCCTGGGCGCCGCCCTTTTCGTTTGTCAGGGCCGAGGGTGCGGTGAAGGATCCTTACGAGGTGCTGGGGGTGGCCAAATCCGCCTCCGACGACGAGATCAAGAAGGCTTACCGCCAGCTGGCGCGCACGCTGCATCCCGACCTCAATCCCGGCGACAAGCGGGCCGAGGAACGCTTCAAGGAAGTCAGCGCCGCCTACGACTTCCTCTCCGACGCCGATAAGCGCCGCCAGTACGATGACGGCGAGATCGACGCCACCGGTGCCCAGCGCCGTCGCTCATGGCGCGCCCATGGCGGGGCGGGTACCCGCACGGGTCCGCGCGGCAGCTTCAATTTCGGCGAGAACGTGGACGACATCCTGGCCGAGATGCTGCGGCGCAAGGCCAAGGGACGGCAAGGGGCGGCGGACGGCAATCGTGGCTCGGACGTGCGCCATACCTTGACCATCTCGGCGGCCGAGGCGGCCAGCGGCATCACCAAGCGGGTCACCTTGCTGTCGGGCAAGTCGCTGGACGTGCGCATTCCGCCGGGAACCACCGACGGCCAGACCCTGCGCCTGAAAGGCCAGGGTAATCCTGGCATCGGCGGCGACGGCGACGCCTATATCGACATCAAGGTGGACCTGCCGCCCCATTTCAGCCGGCGCGACCTGGACATCCTGCTGGACCTCCCCATCAGCGTGCAGGAGGCGGTCATGGGCGGCAAGGTGACCGTGCCCACCATCGACGGCAAGGTGGTGATCACCATCCCGCCCGGCAGCAACACCGGCGCGGTGCTGCGCCTCAAGGGCAAGGGCGTCGCCGGCCCGGGCGACGCCAAGGGCGACCAACTCGTCACCCTCAGGGTGGTGCTGCCCGAGCACGACCCCGAATTCCGCAAGCTGGTGGAAAAGTGGGGCCCCCGCCATGGCTACGACCCCCGGGCCAAGGTGGGGCTGTAGGTAACTCCGGCTGTCGGACCGCAGGGTAAGTGAGCAATTCCGAAGGTGAATTGAGCATGCGGCGGGCGTAAGTCGTTGATTCGGTGGCTCTTCGGCCACGTCCAAATTCGGAGCGCGGGAGTTATCGGGCGGCAGTGCTAACTAATGCCGGCGCCATCAACAAGCTTGGGAACCGTAGGTCTGACCTTTGTGCTTCCTGCTCTGCAGAGGGGAATGCTGCCGGGCGCCACTTATAAGAGACGAAAAGCGGCCGGCGTAACCGGCACCGCTTTTTGGTTCGACCAGCATCTCCGGAAAGGAATTTGGGCGGTTCAAATTGGAGTTGCCAGGAGGCTTTGGGTGCCCCCCCCTGAGGCACATCGAAGAGCTCACCTCCTATATAAGCCTCTTTTCCCCATAGATTTTTTCTTCAATATGTTTTTCATATTCATCGCGGTCTTTTGAAACCATGGCGATACCCAATATCTTACCAACTTGGGTGCGCAGCGCCTTGACCCCTATCTCCGACAAAAACTGATGAATTTTGTCATTTTTATCTCCATAGGTCTTCTTACTTGATTTAGCCAGTGAGAATACCTTTCCGTTGCTCTTGGCGAGAGGTTTATAAATGTGGTCGATTGTTAGGTATTTGAATTCCCAAGGCCGCCCTCGCTCTGGCTTTGTTAGTCCGTAGAGCCTGTACCATTGTTCATATAGTTCTGGTGAAAATTCTCGCTCATATTCTCGAGCCTCTTCCATGACATACATCTTGTACGCGGCAATGAATTCTTCTTTTGTCCTGTCGTAGCCGGCCAGCGCGTACACAAGCCCTTGGATGCCTGCTTTTGCGGAAGCTCCGACGATTATTGCGGCCTGCTTTGCGACATTTAATTGTGATTTTGTTAATTTCTTGTCCGCATCTGCCTTTAGAATTGCCTTGCAAACGTCAATTAATATGGTGACGTCGTACCCATGCGCCTTGGGACCTGATCCGGCAGATTGGCCAGCTATAACGGTTTGAAAAACAATGGGATTTTTGAGCTTTTCCTCGAGTTCTGGCCAGATGTAGGTGGACATCGTCTTGTTGAATACGAACCGCGGCAACCTGCTTCCGCCAGACCCAAGCCCTAGAACCTGCCCCATGCCAAGCTGGGTTATAACGGCCGTTTTGTTCTCGTCGCCTAGAACGAAGCACTCGACATCGAGGCCTAGTTCATCTTTGAAGTTTCCCCTGTGGGTCGCCTTTAGTGCCGGGGCTCCCCACCTGGCGAGGGCCGCCTTTTTTGCAATTTCGTGCTTTTTCTCGGGAGACAGGGCGGCGGCTCGAGCAATCCCCCCCCCTTTGCTTTTCCGTGAGGCTCATTCTCGGCCATTTGCAAGCATCCTTTTCGACCTATCATGCTTGCAATATTAGACTGCCCACGACTCAACATGCAAGCATGTTGCCGCACATGCTTGCAAATGTCTGTTTGTGTGATGCGGTTTGAGCCGGCTCAAATTTGTGAGATTTTGAAGCTGCTTTTCTACTCAAACTGAGGGCGTGTCGGCGAGTGTGGTGGCGGTGGGGGCAATGCAGCAGCGGGATGGTGACGTCTAAGTGATCTTCGATCGCTTGCGGCTAGCGGGGGCACCCTCCAGGCTCAAGCCTTTGAGCAGGTCGGAGGGATGCGTTTCCAGCGCCAGCGCGAGGTCCGCAAGCATCGACAGCGAGGGCGCTGATTTCCCCCGCTCGATGTCGCTTAGATAAGGCACACTCATCCCCGCGCGAAAAGCCAGTTCCTCCTGAGTGAGGCCTTTGGCTGTGCGCGTTTCCCGGAGGATGCGACCGAACTGCTCGCGGATGTCCATGTGGGCATGACGCGGGCGTTGCTGTCGCAAACACCATAAGATATATCTTAAGTTGTCCGGTTGGCCGCGTGCCTGGGCCGTTGACGAGGAAATATGCGCAGGAGCTCATCCATTGTCGAAGACATCAAAGCGATCCAGCCGAGAGGCGAACCTGTCGCAATGAATGTTGCGTTCCCTCCGGCGAAAAACGAGTGGCGAGCTTTGATTGACGACGCAGACATGGTCATCGAGTGCACAGGAGACGATGAGGCTCTGTTAGAACTACAGGAATATCCATGGCCAAATTCGAGGCAATTTGTATCGTTCTCGCTCGGTTGGAAGGCGGCGCGGCTTTATTACTTTTCCTGCCTCGCCCCTTATTTTTCTGTACAGATATTCCGCGAACACTATGCGCCGTGGAAAGCGCTTGAATTGGCTGACGCCTCGCACGAGGAAATCCCCTGGGAAGGGATTGGTTGCTGGCATCCTGTATTTCCCGCGCGAGCAGAGGATGTAATGCTTGGAGCGGCATTGGCTGTGAAATTCGTCGAAGCCGCAGTCCTTGGCGACAAAGGGGACCACTTCCAGGTCTACAGCCTGGAGCCATCCACGTTAAAACTCGCTAGACCTTTTCAATGATGGCCTGCCATCGCTCTTTGGACGGACGTTTCGGGATAAATATCCCCTGGCGCGTACTCTCCGCAATGTTGGCCGAGTGTCAAAGACGAGAGAAGACCGAGACTGGAGGCATCCTGGTCGGCCGCTACGACCTCGAACTTCGAACAGCCAATGTGTCACTTGCAACCGCTCCGCCACCAGATTCCAGAAGCGGCCATGCTTGGTTCCGTAGAGGTACCGCTGGCCTTCATAACTTGCTGGCCAAACTCTGGAAAGCTGGTGACCACTATCTCGGGGAATGGCACTTCCATCCAGGCGGAATGCCCACTCCCAGCCGACAGGATGTCGAGCAGATGCGGGCGATTGCACGAGATCCGCAGTACGCCTGCCCTGAACCCGTGCTTGTAATTGTGGATGGAACGCCAACGGCATTTACCCATGCCGCATACGTCCTGGAACGCGGCAATCTCATCTCCCTTCTGACGGTTAGCTCAACCACGGAAGCGGAGGGCGTGGCAAAGAAGGTACAGTTCCGAACACCGCGCTAATGAGGTAAGTGCGCCAAGACCGCACAAAAGAGCTTTAGGTACCGTTGGTGCGCGTGAAGGAGGGGGCATTGTCTTTTTCTTACCAGACTGTACTCGCCATTGGGTTGGCTGTCGGAATCCCCACGCTTTCCTTCGGAGCCGCCCTCTACATAGCTTGGCGCATAAACAGCGGACGGCCGGGGCGCTCAACGCTCATATGGCGTACCCTCTGGAACTTGCCCGCTGGAATTGGTGCCGTAGTGGGGACGCTTGCTGCCGCAGGGGTCGCTATCCGACGGAGGAAACTCCGGTCTCAGATCATCCTGCCGCCCCCCGCCGCCTCATTTGACCGGCGGCCAAGTGGCCGACTGCATCGCTGCCGACACCTTGGCGAAGGCCAGCATCCTGAATGGCGACAAGGGCTACGGTAGCAATGCTGCGCGAGCCAAGATCGAGAGCTGGGGCACCGCGCCGAATATTCCGCCCAAGGCCAACCGGCGCTGGAAGAGCTGCTTTCCGTCAGCTCCAAGCTTTTGCGCTCATTGAGAGAATTTTGTGGAGAAGGCTGTAGCGGCTAGGCACATGCCACGTATAGATACAGCGAAAAATATATGCTTCGCCGGTGGTCATCTGGACGAACAGGATGGTCATGCCGCACAATATACCGAAAGGATGATATTAGCGAGTTTAACTAAATTTTTAAGGGTGGCGCGCAAGCTCTTGAGTATGAATGATACTCTGCCATCCCCTGTTGACGCGTTCATACAGCGCTGGGCGAACCGCGAAGGTGGCCAGGAGAGGGCAAACTATTCCCTGTTTCTGACGGAACTTTGTGATGTGCTCGGCGTGGCCCATCCCGATTCCCCCGTCTTCACAGCCGCCCCGGCAAACTCAATCCGGCGACCAGCCGCAACCGCCCAGTACCTTCCCCGTGCCGGTTCCGCCGGCCCCCACGCCAGCGCCGGCGAACCCTGGCGGAAATGCCCAAGTTCCTGCTGGCCAGGATGCAGCCCCTAATCCTGCTCAAGCGCCACAGCCTGCCCAGAATGCGCCGCCACCAGGCGGTGGCCAGGCTGCGCCAGCAGTACGGTCACCGGTCGCCAACCCAGTGCTCCGTAACGACGGCGCTGGTGGCGGCGAATTCGGCGCCAGACGAGATGGCGGCCGCCGCCAGCATCAGGGCGTTGATATTCAGGCCGCCCCCGGCATGGAGGTTGTCAGTCCGGTGAATGGCAGGGTCGAGCGCATTGGCCCGGCATACCGAGACCCCAATGCCTATGGCGGCGAGTACCGGGCTGTGCATATCCGCGGTGATGACGGGCGCCTTTACACCATGCGCTACGTGGAACCGCAAGGCCAGAACGGCCAGGCGATCCAGGCCGGTCAACGGATCAATGAGGGAGCCCGCGTCGGAACGGTCCAGGATCGTGCCCGGCAGGACCGAAGCGGGCGCATGCAAAACCACGTCCACGTGGAAATTCGCGATCGGCAAGGTCGCACGATCGACCCCGAACCGGAGATCCGGCCTCAGCGGCGTGGCCGTTAAAGCAAATTGGGAGGGGCTTGGCCCCTCCCTCAGTCAGCGAAATCCTCACCGTCCGCCTCGGAACTCCACGACACGGCGCTCCACGTGCCGTCTGGTCTTGGGGCCAACACCACGGCATAGCGCTGGTACGTAGTGCAGGTGTTGTCGGCGAAGCACGAGCGGGTCAGGAAATGCATGTCCACATTGCCGGGGCGAGCCCAACCCGCACCTTTCGCAGCCTCAACGTTCTTGGCGGTTAGGACACGAGCGGATTTGAATTTATAGCGTTCCTTGACGGCCTTATCCGGGCCAAATGGCGACACGCCCACGGCCTGGCACAAGGATGGGGCGTTTCGAAGCATGCAGGCGAAAAAGGTCTCGGCCGCGCAAAGCGGTGTTTGCGGTTTGCCGATGCAGGTGCTGGTCGCGGTCTCGGCCGATATGCTCCTGGTGCCTTTGAACCCTGTGAGGAGGTCGGTCGCTTTCTGCTCGGCGGCGGATGCCGGCGAGATGGCCAGGGCGACGAATATGAGGGTCAGGGACGCGCAGACGCCGGGGATCATGAGAGTGCCCGTGCTAGTAAGGGGACGCCCCTCATTCTCTTAAACGGCGAGGGCGAAAGCAACGTCGGTGGTGGTGTGGTTTCTGCGTCGCCCTGCTTGTGCCCCTCGATTATCTAAGCGCCTGTGCTCCTGAGTCTTTTCGAGAAGGTGTGCTCACGAACACGCCGTCTCTCGCGTGGCCTGCTCATCAACGGTGCGCAGGCTTGCTCACCAAAGATGCGTTGCCAGCGCTTGATGCCGGCAATCCTGCTCATTTACCCTGCGGTCCGACACCGGCCGTTCCGCGGGGATTCTCGGGCGATGCCGGCGCGCGGACGCCGCCTTTCCTCCGCTCAGGCCCTCTGAAAGTCCATCATTGGTGGTTGTTGATAATCTTTATCGCAAGATCGTGTGTTTTCTCGTTGCGTGTCGTGCAAAAATACCATGCAAAAATAAGGAGGGCCCGCAACCTGGGGGATGAGAGCTGGCGTGCTTTCCAGGGGAGGAGGGCTCCAGCTCGTGCAAAATATTCATGCAAAATATGTGGACAAGCCGTGGAAAGTTGCCCAGCGTGGCCGCGCGTGAAGGCCGGGACACAAGACAGAGCATGATCGTAGGGTATTTCCGTCGCATCGACAGCAGCGAGACCATGGCGCCGGCAGCCTTGTTACGGGCGGAGCGGTGCCTGCGCATCGAAACCGACGCGCCGGGCCGGCGCGAGGCCCGTTCCGCCCTCCTGGCCGACCTTGGTAGCGGCGATGTGCTGGTATCCCCTTCCATCGCCCATCTGGCGGAATCGGCGACGGATCTGCTGGGGGTGGTGTCGCGGGTGCACCGGGCGGGGGCGACCTTGCGGCTGGCAGCCGAGCGCATCGACACCTCCATCGCCGCCGCCCGCAACGCCTTGGTGGCGGTGGCCGAGTACGACCGCCGCCAGCAGGACGAGCGCCGCCGCAAGGGCCGCACCGAGGCGGAACTGCGGGGCGCTCCGCTCGGGCGGCCGCGCAAGCTGGACGACGTCCTGCTCCGCACCATCCGCGAGGATCTGGCCCAGGGCCACACCTATGCTTCGGTGGCGCGCTCGGTGGGTGTCCACCCCACCACCATCATGCGCATGGTGCGGCGGGCGGATGGCCAGACGGAAGGGTGAGCGCGCTCAGGCCGGCACCAGCCAGCCGTTCTCCCGCCGGGCGGCGCCGGCCTTTTCCAGGTCGCCCACCAGCATCTCGGCATAGCGTTCCGGCGGCAGGCGGAAATGGGCCTCGTTGTACTCCCGGTGCACGTCGATGCGCTGCACATAGGCGGGCAGGTCGGCCAGCTTCAGGCGGCGGCGGTGCATCAGGGCGTACATCAGCATGACGCGCACGCAGTTCCTGGCCATGCGGCCGGGATCGGCCTCGAACGCCTCGACGCGGGCGAAGGCGCGCTCCAGGGCACCGCCGGTATCGGCCATGGGAGCGCCGTGGCCGGGAATGGTGGCGCGCACGTCCAGGCGGGCGATCATCTCCAGGGTGGCGCGGGTGGCGGCCAGGCGCTGCTGCCCCTCGGACGGCAGGACCACGCCGAAGCCGTTGGCCCACAGGGCGTCGCCCGAAATCAGCAGGCGCTCCTCGGGGCAATAGAACACCAGCGCGTCCATGTCGTGGCCCGGCGCGGCCAGGGCCTGCCAATCCATGCCGCCCATCTCCACCACCTCGCCGGGGCGGAGGACGTCGTCGTGGACGAACCGCTCGGCCTTCTGGTCGGCATAATCCAGCCACAGGGCGCGGGTGTCCCAGGCGGCGAAATGGGCCGCCTCGCCCTCGGGCACGCTGATGCGGCTGCCGTACAGGCGTTTCAGCGCGGCGTTGCCGCCGATATGGTCGGAATGGCCGTGGGTGTTGACGATGCGGTCCAGCCGCCGTTCGCCCAGCACCTCGGGATCGTGCAGCCGCGCCAGGGTGTCGGCGAAGCAATCGCCATAGCCGGTGTCGACCAGGGTGGTTTCGCGGCCGAGGAACAGCACGTGGTTGGCGTTGGACCAGTCACGCACGACGACCCGCATGGGGGAGGGGAAGCGAATGGACGTCATCGCTCCCCAATATGGACATCTGCCCGGCCGGATGCCAGCGCGCTCGGCGTCTCAGGGCGCGGGCGCCGACAGCAGCGCCTTCAGCGGCACCGCCAGGGTGGCCCGGTGGGCGTCGCGGGCGGCCTGGACCAACGGCTCGATGCGGGCGCGCCAGGGCGATCCGGCGGCGATGGCGTCGTCCAGGGCGAGTTCCAGTTCCAGCGCCACCGTCAGATCGTCCAGGGTGGCGATGTCCAGGTCGCGGGCCAGCAGGAATCGCCCCCCGGGCAGGGGTGCGGCGAAGCCGGCGGCGCACAGCTTGCGCAGCACGGGCAAGAGATCGCGCTCGGACACGACGGTGGCGTTCAGCAATTCGCGGCGGCTGACCCCTCTGCTGTTGGTCTGCAGGCCTTTCAGCAGCAGGGCCAGCACGTCCAGCGCCAGCGTCAGGCGGCGGGCTCCGCGCGCGCGCAGCTCGGATTTGTGGTAGCCGGCCCGCCATTCCGGCAGGGCGGCGGTGACCTCGGCCCCCACCAGCACCACCGCCCAGCACAGGAACATCCAGAACAGGAAGATGGGCACCGCCGCCACCGCGCCGTAGATGCTGGTATAGGCCTTGGACGAGATGATGTAGATGCCGAAACCCCAGCGCAGCACCGAGAACAGCACCGCCGCCACCGCCGCGCCCACCAGGGCGTCCCGCAGCCGCACCCGGCGGTTGGGAATGGCGGCGAACAGGCCGGTGAAGGCCAGCACGGTCAGCAGGAACGGCACTGGCAGCGCCAGCACCGGGCTGACCGCCTGGGTGTATTCCCACCTGCTGACCGCGGTCATGTAGCCCTGCAGCGACAGGGCGGAGCCGATCAGGAGCGGGCCCAGGGTGACGCCGGTCCAGTAGACCAGCACCTTGGACAGCACCGAGCGTTCCCGCGCCACCCGGAAGATCATGTTGAACGAACCTTCGATGGTGACCAGCAGCATCACCGCGGTGAAGCCCAGGCCGACCACGCCGGCGGCGGTCAGGCGGCCGGCGTTGGCGATGAAGCGGTTGACCTGGTCCTGCACCACCGAACCGATGGCCGGCACCAGGTTCTGGAACGCCATGCTCATCAGTTCCCGGCGGATGGGGTCGAAAGCCGGGAATGCCGCCAGCATGGCCAGAGCGATGGCCAGCAGCGGCACCAGCGACAACAGCGAGGTATAGGACAGCGCAGCCGCCATGCGGGACGCATTGTCCCGGCGATAGCGGTCGAAGGCGTAGCGGGCGAATTCGCCCAAGTGGCGGGCGCGCGCTTGGGCAGCCAGGGCGGCGGCGTGGCGACGCCCATTGCGGCGGTCTGCTGCGTTTGTCTCCACCTTTGCCCCCCGTTCTCTTTCGTGTAGGATGCCCGCCGCCTTACCGGCGTCCTGCCCTCCGATATCCGCCCCGCGGACCCATGGGACAGGCAGGGCGCTCCGCAATCTGCAGGGTATGGCGACCCGTGAATCCATCTCGAAAGGTGGATTTGCGGATCGCTATACTGGGCCCCACCATAGCATTACGCAAAGAGGATCGCATGACCGCTCCCACCCCCCTGATGGCCGGCAAAAAGGGCCTCATCATGGGCGTCGCCAATGACCGCTCCATCGCCTGGGGTATCGCCAAGGCCGCGTGGGCCCAGGGGGCCGAACTCGCCTTCACCTATCAGGGCGAGGCGCTGGAGAAAAGGGTGCGTCCGCTGGCCGAGGAAGTCGGTTCCACGCTGGTGCTGCCCTGCGACGTGTCGGACGAGGCCTCCATCGACGCCGTGTTCGAGACCCTGAAGACGGAATGGGGCAAGCTGGATTTCGTCGTCCATGCCATCGGTTACTCCGACAAGGAGCAGCTGCGCGGCCGCTACGCCGACACCACGCTCGACAACTTCCTGAAGACCATGCACATCTCGGTCTTCTCGTTCACCTCGGTGGCGCGCCGCGCCGCCGATCTGATGCCCGACGGCGGCTCGCTGCTGACGCTGACCTATTACGGCGCCGAGCGGGTGATGCCCCACTACAACGTCATGGGCGTCGCCAAGTCGGCGCTGGAAGCCAGCGTGCGTTACCTGGCCGTTGATCTGGGCAAGCAGAACATCCGCGTCAACTCGCTGTCGGCCGGTCCCATCAAGACCCTGGCCGCGTCGGGCATCGGCGACTTCCGCTATATCCTGAAGTGGAACGAGTACAACAGCCCGCTGAAGCGCAACGTCACCCTGGAAGACATCGGCGGTTCGGGCCTGTACCTGCTGTCCGACCTGTCGTCCGGTGTGTCGGGCGAGTGCCACCATGTGGATTGTGGCTACCATGTGGTCGGCATGAAGGCGGTGGACGCCCCCGACATCTCGGTGGCCAAGGAGTAATTTGCTGCCGTCGTTCCCGCGCGAGCGGGAATCCATACCCGGCCGCCCGTGACGGCGGTAGCATGGACCCCCGCTTTCGCGGGGGTGACGCTTTTCAGACAAGGGGCATGCCGTGTCCGGTAACAGCTTCGGCAACACCTTCCGCTTCACCACCTTCGGCGAGAGCCATGGCCCGGCCATCGGCTGCGTGATCGACGGCGTGCCACCCCGCCTGCCCCTGTCGGAAGCGGATATCCAGCCCTGGCTGGATGCCCGCAAGCCGGGCCAGAACCGCTTCACCACCCAGCGGCGCGAGCCCGATCAGGTGAAGATCCTGTCCGGCGTGTTCGAGGGGGTGACCACCGGCACCTCCATCGGCCTTCTGGTCGAGAACACCGACCAGCGCTCCAAGGATTACGGCGAGATCAAGGACACCTTCCGTCCCGGCCACGCCGACTGGGTCTACGAACAGAAATACGGCCTGCGCGACTATCGCGGCGGCGGGCGCTCCAGCGCGCGCGAGACCGCCATGCGGGTGGCCGCCGGCGCGGTGGCCCGCGTCGTCCTGGACCATTTGGTGCCGGGCGGCATGCGGATTCGCGGCGCCATGGTGCAGATGGGGCCCCATGCCATCGATCCTGGCCGTTGGGACTGGGACCAGCGCAGCGAGAACCCGTTCTGGTGCCCGGATGCCGAGACGGTGCCGCACTGGGAATCCTTCCTGGACGGCGTGCGCAAGGCGGGCTCCAGCATCGGCGGTGTGGTCGAGGTGGTGGCCTCGGGCGTGCCGGTGGGTCTGGGCGCCCCGGTCTACGACAAGCTGGATGCCGACCTGGCCAAGGCCATGATGAGCATCAACGCGGTCAAGGGCGTGGAGATCGGCGCCGGCTTCCTGGCCGCCCAATTGTCGGGCGAGGACAATGCCGACGAGATGCGCATGGGCAATGACGGCCAGGTGAAGTTCCTCTCCAACAATGCCGGCGGCATCCTGGGCGGCATCTCCACCGGCCAGGACATCGTGCTGCGCATGGCGGTCAAACCCACTAGCTCGATCCTCATCCCCAAGAAGAGCATCGATCGCCAGGGCCACGAGATCGAGGTGATCACCAAGGGCCGCCACGACCCCTGCGTCGCCATCCGCGCCGTGCCGGTGGCCGAGGCCATGATGGCGGTGACGCTGGCCGATCACCTGCTGCGCCATCGGGCCCAGTGCGGGGGCTGATAGCCGCCGTTTGAGGCCGGCTCTTAGAGTTTGTCTGTTTCGAGTGGAAGCATTCCCCTTCACCGTCATGGCCGGGCTTGACCCGGCCATCCATGGACCCTCGGGTCAAGCCCGAGGGTGACGGTAGGAAGAATAGGAAGAAAGCGACTCAGCCTGAACCAGACAAACTCTAGGCTTTCTTCACGTCTTCCAGGAACCGGTCGACCGCCTGGCGCAGATCGCCGGCCTGGCCGGACAGCAGGCGGGCCGCGTCCAGCACCGAGGTGGCGGCGCTGCCGGTATCGCCGGCGGCCTGCTGCACCCCGGTGATGGTGGTGCTGACCTCGGCCGTGCCGGCGGCGGCCTGCTCCACGTTGCGGGCGATTTCCTGGGTGGCGGCCGATTGTTGCTCCACCGCCGCGGCGATGGCGCCGGCGATGGACGACACCTCGTCGATCACTCCGCCGATGGAGCGGATGGCGTCCACCACCGCCTTGGTCTGGTCCTGCACGGCGGTGATCTGGGCGCCGATCTCCTCGGTGGCGCGCGCGGTCTGGTTGGCCAAGCTCTTCACCTCGTTGGCGACCACGGCGAAGCCCTTGCCGGCCTCCCCGGCGCGAGCGGCCTCGATGGTGGCGTTCAACGCCAGCAGGTTGGTCTGGCTGGCGATGTCGTTGATCAGCTTGACCACCTCGCCGATGCGCTGGGCGGTCTTGGCCAGTTCCTGCACGTCGGCGTCGGTGCGGCCGGCCTCGTCGGCGGCGCGGCGCGAGATCTCGTTGGAATGGGCGACCTGGCGGCCGATCTCGCCGATGGAGGCGGCCAGTTCCTCGGCGGCGGCGGCCACCGTCTCCACATTGGTGCTGGCCTGGGTCGAGGCGGCGGCCACGGCGGTGGCCTGGCGCGAGGTCTGGTCGGCGGCGGCGGACATGCCGGTGGCCGTGTGGGTCAGCGCCGAGGCGGTGTCGGCGACGGTCCGCACCAGTTGGGCGGCGCGGACGTCGAATTCGGCGGTCAGCCGGTCCACCGTTTCCTGGCGCTGGGCGCGGCGTTCGGCGGCGATGCGGTTGGCCTCTTCCAACTGCACGCGCTTCTTGCCGTTGGCCTTGAACACCGCCAGGGCCTCGGCCATCTCGGCGATCTCGTCCTTGCCTTCGGCGGCGGGGATCAGCGCGTCGTGGTCGCCTTCGGCCAGCCGGCGCATGGCGGCAGTCATGGCGTGCAGCGGCTTGGCGATACCGGCCCCGATGATCCAGGCCACCAGCGCGCCCAAGATGACGGCGGCGGCGGACAGCACACCGTCGACCACCTCGGACTGCAGCGCCGAGCCCTTGGCTTCGTCCTCCATAGCGCGCAGATAGGTCAGCTGCTCGTCCTCCACCTGGTCGATGCGCTGCTGGGCGGCGTTGCCGATGGTGATCAGTTCGCCCATCTCGCCGCCGCCGGCGCGCAGCTTGTCCAGCGCGCGGCGATAGGTCTCCAGCACCGGGGCGATGGACTTCATATCCTCGCTCAACTTCGCCGTGCCGGCGATGGGCGCGGTGTCGGTAAGGATCTTCTCGATTTGCTTCAGCGTCTCGTCGGACTTGTCGTAATCGCCCGAGATGACATGGCGGCGCAGTTCCTCGAAGCGGGCGTCGGCGTCCTTGATCTGCAGCGCCGCCTCGGCGATGTCGGAATAGGCGTCGATGGCGACGCGCCCCTTGTCCATGGCGCGCCCGCCGATCACGGCGACGACGACCAGCAGGGCAAGCACCAAGGCGAAGCCGCCGGCGATCCGGCGGGGGATGGTGAACTGGTTGAGGGCCATCATCGGACCTTTCGGGTGGGGTTTTTACCTTACGCGCGATTATGCCTAAGTACCCTACCTTTGGGGCAAGATCATGGCCTTTGCCCGAATGCGGCCATGTTCCAGGCGCGGGTCAGGGCAGCGGACTGATCAGGCTGCCCGCGCCTTGCGCATCGACGGTTGCACGCGCGCCATCCACCGCGACCTTGCCTTCCACCAGCAGCCGCAGGGCCAACGGATAGGCGCGGTGTTCCTGCTCCAGCACGCGGGCTGCCAGAGCGTCGGCATCATCGCCGGCCAGCACCGGCACCGCCGCCTGCACCACGATGGGGCCGTCGTCCAGTTCGGGCGTGACCAGGTGGACGGTGCAGCCGTGCAGCTTGACCCCGGCCTCCAGCGCCCGCTCGTGGGTGTGCAGCCCCTTGAAGCTGGGCAGCAGGGACGGGTGGATGTTGAGCATGCGCCCGTTCCAGCCTTCCACGAAGCCCGTGGTCAGCAGGCGCATGAAGCCGGCCAGGCAGACGATCTCGACCCCGGCGGCGCGCAGGGCGCGGTCCACGGCGGCGTCGAATTCCTTGCGGCTGGCGTATTGCTTGTGCGGGATGATTTCGGTGGGCACGCCGGCCTTGGCCGCACGCTCCAGGGCGTAGGCGCCGGAGATGTTGGAAATGACCAGGGCGATCTCGGCCGGAAAGGCGGGATCGGCGGCGGCGTCCAGCAGGGCTTGCAGGTTGGAGCCACGCCCGGACACGAGAACGCCGACTTTTTCTTCATGTATTGCTCCTGTTTCCCTTCTCCCGCAGGCGGGAGAGGGAGGGACCCATCGGAGATGGGAGGGTGAGGGAGCCGCGCAGCACCTCGTCTCCGGCTCCCTCATCCGACCGCTTCGCGGTCACCCTCTCCCGCTCGGCGGGAGAGGGTTTTGTTTGATTTAGAACGTCACCTGGCTCTGCGCCTCGTCGCCCTGACGGGCACGCAGGCTGCCGATGGTGAACACGGTTTCGCCGTGCTCGGTCAGGATGCGGGTCGCCTCGGCGGCCTTGGCGGCATCCACAACCACCACCATGCCGATGCCGCAGTTGAAGGTGCGCGCCATCTCATGGTCGGCGACACCGCCTTCCTTGGCCAGCCACTTGAACACCTCGGGCATGGTCCAGGCAGTGCCGTCGATCTGCGCCACCACGCCCTCGGGCAGCACGCGCGGCACGTTCTCGATCAGGCCGCCGCCGGTGATGTGGGCCATGGCCTTCACCGTGCCGGCGCGGATGGCGGCCAGGGTGGACTTGACGTAGATGCGGGTGGGCTCCAGCAACGCCTCGCCCAGCGTCTTGCCCGGGGCGAAGGGGGCAGGGGCGTCGTAGGATAGGCCGCCGCGCTCGACGATGCGGCGCACCAGCGAATAGCCGTTGGAATGCACGCCCGACGAGGCCAGGCCCAGCAGCACGTCGCCCGCCTTGAGGTCCTCGGAGGGCAGCAGGCTGCCCCGTTCGGCGGCGCCGACGGAAAATCCGGCCAGGTCGTAATCGCCTTTGGCGTACATGCCCGGCATTTCGGCGGTCTCGCCGCCCACCAGGGCGCAACCCGCCTGGCGACAGCCCTCGGCGATGCCGGCGACGATGGCGGTGCCCGCCTTGACGTCCAGCTTGCCCGTGGCGAAGTAATCCAGGAAGAACAGCGGCTCGGCGCCCTGGACCACCAAGTCGTTGACGCACATGGCCACCAGGTCGATGCCGACGGTGTCGTGCTTGCCGGCATCGATGGCGACCTTCAATTTGGTGCCGACGCCGTCGGTGGTGGCGACCAGGATGGGGTCCTTGAAGCCCGCGGCCTTGGGGTCGAACAGCGCGCCGAAGCCGCCCAGGCCGGCGGCGCCGCCGGAACGGGCGGTGGACTTGGCGAGCGGCTTGATGGCCTCGACCAACGCCTCGCCGGCGTCGATATCGACACCGGCGTCACGGTAGGTCAGGCCCTGCTTTTCGGTGGGGGCGGGAATGGTCTTCCTCGTCGGCTAGCGTGTGGTATGGTGACCGGTCTCAGAATCAGAGCCCCGGGCGGGCCGAAGATACTCCAACCCGGACGGTTTTCAATGCCTTCTCTCCGCTTACCACGCCCCTGGTCGCCGTGGGCGCTGCTGCTGGTGGCGTGGGCCGCGCTGGCGGTTGCCCACCCCGTGCAGGCGCAGGCCGTGGGCGATGCCTTCACCGTGCGCGGAATCGATGTCGACGTGACCGCCGCCAACCCGCAGGCGGCCAAGGACCAGGCCATCGCCGAGGGCCAGAACCGCGGCTTCCGGCTGCTGCTGGAGCGTCTGACCCAGCCGGCCGACCACGCCCGGCTGCCCAAGGCCGACGGCACCCAGTACGTGCGCGACTTCAGCGTCGATGCCGAGCGCAGCCCGCCACCCGCTACATCGCCACCCTCAGCGTCCGCTACAACCCGGCCGCCGTGCGCAAGCTGCTGCAGGGCGCCGGCATCGCCTATGCCGAGCCGCGCAACCGCGTGCTGGTGGTGGTGCCGGTGTTCAAGCCGGCCGCCGGGCGGGCGGTGTTGTGGGACGACCCCAATCCCTGGCGGGCCGCCTGGCAGGGCCTGGGCAGCGGCGGGCTGGTGCCGGTGGTGGTGCCCAGCGGCGACCTGACCGACATCCAGACCATGACGCCCGAGCAGGCCCAGGCCGGCAACCCCGACGCCATGCAGGCGCTGGGCGCGCGCTGGCGTACCTCGGACGTGCTGGTGGCGGTGGCGGGCCTCAGCCCCAACGGCAAGACGCTGGACGTCAGCCTGCTCGGCACCCAGGGGGCGCCCAAGCCGTTCGATTCCATCGCCTACCAACTGAACGACGGCGAGACGCCCGAGGCCATGATGCTGCGCGCCGTGCGCGACATCGACCGCGGCATCGACACCGTGTTCAAGCAACCCAACCTGCTGCAGTTCGACCGTACCGGCACCTTGTCCGCCATGGTCCCGCTGAGCGGGATCGAGGACTGGCTGGCGGTGCGTGAGCGGCTGGGGCGGGTGGCGCAGGTGCGCCGCTGGGAGCTGGTCAGCCTGTCCAAGACCGAGGCGGCGCTGCTGCTGCACACGGTGGGCGACCAGGAACAGATCAACGCCGCCATGGCCAATGCCGGCCTCCGCCTCGACATGGGCGAAGGCTTCTGGATCATGCGGCCGCAGGGGACCCGCAAGTAGCATGGGGGCACGGGTGGTTCGGCACGTTCCCAACGCGCTGACGATCCTGCGCCTGCTGTCGGTGCCGCTGACCGTCTGGCTGCTGGCCCACGGCCACGCCACATCCGCCTTCTGGCTGTTCGTGGGCGCCGGGGTGACCGACGCGGTGGACGGGGCGGTGGCTCGTCTGGCCAATGCCCGCTCCAAGCTGGGCACCTGGCTGGACCCCTTGGCCGACAAGGTTTTGCTGGTGTCGGTCTATGTGGCGCTGGCGGCCCAGGGCCATCTGCCGTTGTGGCTGGTGGTGCTGGTGGTCTTGCGCGACGTGCTCATCGTGCTTTATGCCGTGGTCTACGTGTTGGCCGGGACGTTCAGCGGGACGCCGCTGTTCATCTCCAAGATCAACACGGCGGCCCAGTTGGCGCTGGCGGCGCTGGTGCTGGCCCAGCTGGGGTTGGGCTGGGGCGGGCCGGTGCTGGTGGACGTGTTCGTCATCGTGGTCGCGGCGACGACCACGGCGTCGGGGGCGGCCTATCTGCTGGCGGCCAGCCGCAAGGTGGTGGCCCGTGATCCGTAAGGGGGACAAACGATGACTTCGGCGCAACGCTATCGTTTTTGGCTGATCGGCCTGGCGGTGACGCTGGCGCTGCTCTATGTGCTGCGCGGCATGCTGCTGCCCTTCGTGGCCGGCATGGCGGTGGCCTATTTCCTCGACCCCCTGGCCGACCGGCTGGAGCGCTCGGGGCTGTCGCGCATGCTGGCCACCTCGGTCATCACCGGCGCCTTCTTCCTGGCGGTGGTGCTGGCGCTGATCGTGCTGGTTCCCATCGTCGAGGATCAGGTTCTGGCCTTCGCCCACAAGGTGCCCAGCTACCTGGACACCCTGAACCAGCGCCTGCAGCCCCTGCTGGCCGAGGCCAAGCGCCACCTGTCGCCACGCGATCTGGAGAAACTGCGCTCGTCGGCCAGCGAGTATATCGGCACCGTCGCCTCGTGGGCGCTGGGGGCCGTGCGCGGGGTGCTGAGCGGGTCGCTGGCGGTTTTCAACGTGCTGTCGCTGATGTTCATCACCCCGGTGGTGACCTTCTATCTGCTGCGCGACTGGGACAAGATGGTGGCGCGGGTGGACGCCTGGCTGCCGCGTGACCATGCCGATACCATCCGCGTCCAGATGCGCGAGATCAACCGCACCCTGTCCGGCTTCATCCGCGGTCAGGCCACCGTCTGCCTGGTGCTGGGCGCCATCTACGGCCTGGGGCTGTCGCTGGTGGGCCTTGATCTGGGTCTGGTCATCGGCATGGGCGCCGGCCTGCTGTCCTTCATCCCCTATCTGGGCACCATCAGCGGCTTCGTCACCGGCATGGGCCTCGCCCTGGCCCAGGGCTCGGACTGGCGCTTGCCCGCCCTGGTGGCCGGCGTCTTCCTGGTCGGGCAGGTGCTGGAGGGCAATTTCCTGACGCCCAAGCTGGTGGGTGACAAGGTGGGGCTGCATCCGGTCTGGATCATGTTCGCCCTGCTGGCTGGCGGCACCTTGTTCGGCTTCGTCGGCATCCTGCTGGCGGTGCCGGTGGCGGCGGTCATCGGCGTGCTGGTGCGCTTCGCGCTGAGCCATTACCTGCAAAGCCCGATCTATCACGGAACTCCGCCGAAATGACGGAAACCCAATTGGCTTTCGCCCTGGGGCACCGGCCGGCCCTGGGGCGCGACGACTTTCTGGTGGCGCCGTGCAATGCCGAGGCGGTGGCGTGGCTGGAGCGCTGGCCCGACTGGCCGTCCCACGCCTTGGCCCTGTTCGGGCCGCCCGGCTCGGGCAAGTCGCACCTGCTGGCCGCCTTCGCCTCCCATCATGGGTTGGGGCAGGTGGTGTCGCTGCTGGCCGGGGCGCTGACGGCGGAGCGGGTGCCGCATCTGGTGGCCCAGGCCAGCGTGGTGATGGTGGACGATTTGGATCGGCTGGCCGACGAGACCGGCCTGTTCCACCTGTGGAACCTGACCAAGGAAACCGGCCGCTGGCTGGTGCTGGCCGGCCGATTGGCGCCGGCGCGGCTGAAGATCCGCCTGCCCGACCTGCGCTCGCGGCTGTCGGCCACCCCGGCGGTGGGTATCGGCGCTCCCGACGACGCCCTGCTGGCCGCCATCCTGATCAAGCTTTTCGCCGACCGCCAACTGCGGGTGGGCGAGGACGTGGTGAGCTATGTGCTGAGCCGCATGGACCGCAGCTTCGCCGCCGTCGGCGCGGTGGTCGAGGCGTTGGACGCCGCCGCGCTGGCGCGACGCCGCTCCATCACCGTGCCGCTGGCCCGTGCCGTGCTGGAACGCCTGGAGCGCGACGACCGCCAGGGCGAGCTGTGGGACTAGGCTGGCCGGTCACAGGTCGTCCTCGCGGAGGGGCGGCACGTTCTCCCGCACGTAGCGGGCGCGAAGGCGGGGCGCCAGCCACCAGGTCAGCGGCACGCCGATCAGGATGGACAGCGCGATGGTGGTGACGATGCCCCAGGCGCGCTGGTCCGACTGGTCGGTCAGCATCAGGGTGGCGATGGTGCCGATGAAGAACAGCACCGCCTGGACCATGCCGTAGATCACCAGGGAAATGCGGGTTCGCGTGGACATGGGTCCTCCCCACTGTGCCCGGCCCACTGTGCCTGGGGAGTCAACACCGGATGCGCGGGCGGGGTTCCTATTCCAGGTCGGCCGGCCGGAGGAAGCCGCTCAGGCGGCAGCTGCCATCCTCCAGCGCGCCCCAATGGCCGATCCCGACGTCCAGCGCGGCCAAGGCGCCGGTGGGGAACTTCTCGGCCATGCGGGCGACGGCCTGGGCCTCGCCGTGGCCGCCGCTCAGCGCCGCCGCCAGCCGTTCCAGCCCCGGATTGTGGCCGATCATCATGACCGAGCCCAGATGGTCGTCCAGGCGGCGCAGCCGGGCCAGTAGGTCGTGCTTTGCCGCCTCGTACAGTTCCGCCTCGAAGCTGACCGGAATGCCCTCCAGGGCGGGTTCGAGCACGTCATAGGTCTCGCGGGTGCGCCGCGCCGCCGAGCACAGGATGATGGCCGGATGCAGCTTGGCGCCTTTCAGGTATTTGGCCAGCATCCGCGCGTTCTTGCGGCCGCGCTGGTTCAGCGGGCGGTCGAAATCGTCGGTGGAGGGATCGTCCCAACTGGATTTGGCGTGCCGAAGTAAGAAAAGCTGTCGCATTTCCGTCATCCTCGCGGCCATGACACGGCCAGTGCGAGAATATATAAAGGGCTGACGCGACGCTAGCGCACCCCAATCGGAGAAGAATCCGTGACAACCCTGCAGCCCGTCGAGAGCCTTGCCATCGATATCGAGTCCAAGGACCGGTTCATCAATCGCGAGCTGTCCTGGCTCGCCTTCAATCTGCGGGTCATCGAGGAGGCGTTCAATCCACGCCATCCCCTGCTGGAGCGTCTGCGCTTCCTCTCCATCTCGGCTTCGAATCTGGACGAATTCTACATGGTGCGCGTCGCCGGCCTGAAGGGGCAGGTGGATGCCGGGGTGATGACCACTTCCGAGGACGGCCTGACTCCGGCCCAGCAGCTGGCCGCCATCAACCGCGAGGCCAGCGATCTGCTGGCCGCCCAGAAGCGCTGCTGGGGCGAACTGAAGGGCGAGCTGCGCGACGCCGGCATCGCCGTCATCGACGGCGATGAACTGACCAAGGCGGACATGAAGTGGCTGGACACCCGCTTCATGGAGCATATCTTCCCGGTGCTGACGCCGCTGGCCATCGATCCGGCCCACCCGTTCCCGTTCATCCCCAATGCCGGCATCGCCCTGGTGCTGCACCTGTTCCGCCTGGATGACGGCGAGGTGCTGCGCGCGCTGGTGCCGCTGCCGCAGCAGATCGAGCGCTTCATCCGCCTGCCCGGCGAGGCCATCCGCTTCCTGCCGCTGGAAAACCTGGTCCTACTGTTCCTCGACCACCTGTTTCCGGGCTTCCGCATGGAAGGCCACGGCATGTTCCGCGTCATCCGCGACTCGGAAATGGACATCGACGAAGAGGCGGAGGACCTGGTCCAGGTGTTCGAGACGGCGCTGAAGCGCCGCCGCCGCGGCCACGTCATCCGCCTGACCTTCAATTCCGGCATCCCCGAGGAACTGAAGCAGCTGGTGATCGCCGAAATGCACGTGGCCGAGGCCGACGTGTACGAGTTCGAATCCTCCATCGGCCTGGTGGACACCAAGCAGATCATCACCGACGAGCGCCCCGATCTGCTGTTCCCGCCCTACAACGCCCGCTTCCCCGAGCGCATCCGCGATTTCGGCGGCGATTGCTTCGCCGCCATCCGCAAGAAGGACATCGTCGTCCACCACCCGTTCGAAAGTTTCGACGTGGTGGTGCAGTTCATCCGCCAGGCTGCGCGCGACCCCAACGTGGTGGCTATCAAGCAGACCCTGTACCGCACCTCCAAGGACAGCCCCATCGTCACGGCGCTGGTCGAGGCGGCCGAGGCCGGCAAGTCGGTGACCGCCATGGTGGAGCTGAAGGCCCGCTTCGACGAAGAGGCCAACATCCGCTGGGCTCGCGACCTGGAGGCGGCCGGCGCCCAGGTGGTGTTCGGCTTCCTGGAACTGAAGACCCACGCCAAGATCAGCCTGGTGGTGCGGCGCGAAAGCGGTGGGCTGGTGTCCTACGTGCATTTCGGCACCGGCAACTACCACCCCATCACCGCCAAGATCTATACCGACCTGTCCTTCTTCACCAGCGATCCCCAGCTCACCCTGGATGCCGCCAAGGCGTTCAACTACATGACCGGCTACGCCACGCCCGAGCAGATGGAGAAGCTGGCCATCGCGCCGCTGGCCCTGAAGAAGAAGCTGCTGGCGCTGATCGCCGTCGAGACCGAGAATGCCAAGGCCGGCAAGCCGGCGGCCATCTGGGCCAAGATGAACTCCATCGTCGACCCGACGCTGATCGACGCCCTCTACCGCGCCTCCCAAGCGGGCGTGCAGATCGACTTGGTGGTGCGTGGCATCTGCTGCCTGCGCCCCGGCGTGCCCGGCCTGTCCGACAACATCCGGGTCAAGTCCATCGTCGGCCGCTTCCTGGAGCATTCCCGCATCATGGTGTTCGGCAACGGGGCGCGGCTGCCCTCGCGTCAGGCCAAGATATTCATCTCCTCGGCCGACTGGATGCAGCGCAACATGGACGGCCGGGTGGAAACCCTGGTGCCCATCGAGAACCCCACCGTGCACCGCCAAATCCTGGAACAGATCATGGTGGCCAACCTGAAGGACAACGAGCAAAGCTGGCTGCTCGGCCCCGATGGCACCTATACCCGCATGGTCGTGGGCGAGAACGGCTTCAACGCCCATACTTACTTCATGACCAACCCCAGCCTGTCGGGCCGCGGCAGCGCGCTGGAGAAGGGTCGCCGGCCGAAGCTGGTGCTGGGCAAGGATTGACGAGGGCATGAAGATCAAGCGCCGTCAGGAGCCGGTAGGGATCATCGACATCGGCTCCAACTCGATCCGTCTTTGCGTCTATGACGGCGCCAGCCGTGTGCCGGTGCCCCTGTTCAACGAGAAAGCGGTGTGCGCCCTGGGCCTGGGCCTGGGCAGCAGCGGTCGCCTCAACCCCGCCGGTGTCGCCCAGGCCGTTGCCGTGGTGGGCCGCTTCATCGCCCTGTCGCGGGCCATGCAGGTGGAGCGCCTGGACATCCTGGCGACGGCGGCGGTGCGCGACGCCTCGGACGGTGACGATTTCGTCCGCGCGATCGAGCATGGCTACGGCGTCGAGGTCAAGGTGCTATCCGGCGGCCAGGAGGCCAAGGGGGCCGCCATGGGCGTGCTGTGCGGCACCCCCGACGCCGACGGCATCGTCGCCGACCTGGGCGGCGGCTCGCTGGAGTTGGTCACCGTGCAGGATGGCGATTTCGGCGAGCACGTCACCATGCCGCTGGGCGTGCTGCGGCTGTCCGAGGCCTCGGGAGACGACAAGTCCAAGGCCGCCGACATCGTCGACAAGCACCTCAAGGCGGTTCCCTGGCTGAAGGAAGGCAAGGGACGCCATCTGTATGCCGTGGGCGGCGCCTGGCGCGCCATCGCCCGCATCTGCATCGCCCAGACCCATCATCCGCTGACGGTGCTGGACAATTTCGCCCTGGACGCCCGCGAGGGCCTGCGCATCGTCGAACTGGTTTCGTCGCAGAGCAAGAAGTCGCTGGAGAAGGTGCCCGGCGTCTCCAAGAAGCGGGTGGCCAACCTGCCGCTGGCGGCGCTGACGCTGGAGAAGGTCATCCGCGCGACGCAGCCCGACCAGCTGGTGTTCTCCATCTACGGCATGCGCGAGGGCCAGTTCTACCGCCGCCTGCCCGAACGCCTGCGCCAGGAGGACCCGCTGCTGTCGGTGTGCCGGCAGATGGCGCAGATGAACTCGCGTTTCCCCGAGCATGGCGACGAGCTGTTGGCGTGGATGGCGCCGCTGTTCCCCGGCGAGACGCCCCATCAGGCCCGCCTGCGCCACGCCGCCTGCCTGGTGTCGGACATCTTCTGGAACGAGCACCCGGACTACCGCGCCGAGCAGGCCTTCCTGCGCATCCTGCGGCTGCCCTTCATGGGTGTGGCCCATCGCGACCGCGCCGCCATCGCGTATTGCATCTTCCAGCGCTACCAGGGCGACGACGACAATCCCCACGCCCAGATGGCCGCCCATCTGCTGGACGAGACGCGCTTGCAGCGATGCCGGGTGATCGGGCTGGCCCTGCGTCTGGCCCATACCCTGTCGGGCGGCGCGCCCAACCTGCTGCGCGAGACCCGGCTGTACTCCGACAACGGCGAACTGGTGCTGGAGGTGCCGGCGGGCAATCCCGCCTTCGCCATCGAGAACGACCGCACCTTCGACCGCCTGGCCCGGGTGCTGGACTGCACCAACCTGGTGTTCCGCAGGGTCGGGTAGAGCATTTTCCGCCCTGACGCGGTCCGGGTGGGAAATGCGACAAGCCCGCGCGGTGCCTGAGCGGCCCCCGAAAGGGGCGCCGTGGTCCCAGGCGCTCGCCCTCTCCCTCAGGGCAATGGCGCCTACCCGCCGGTGGCGCCACCTCTCCTTCAGGTTTCGTCCGAAGGAGAGTGTCATGGCCAATAGCTCCACCCTGCCTCCGTCCGGCGTGGTCGGCGCCGGCAGTTCCTCCGGCACCGCCGGCTCCACCGGCGCCGATACGGTCGGCGGCAGCACCGGCGGCACCACCGCCAGCCCCGAGATCTTCCCGCCCTTCCAGGAACCGGTCGAGGTGCGTGGCACGCCGGGCAACGACGTGATGATCGGCGGCGCCGACGACGAGCACATGCTGGCTTTCCGCGGCGACGACATCCTGTTCGGCGGGGCCGGCAACGACCAGCTGGACGGCGGCATCGGCGACGACCGGCTGGAGGGCGGCCCCGGCTTCGATTCCTATGACGGCGGGCCGGGCGGCGACACGCTCACCTTCGGCGTCGCCGATGGCCCCGCCAACGTGGACCTGGACACCTCGTCGGCGGTTTCGGGAGGCGTCTTCGAGTTCGTCCAGAACGTGGAGAACGTCACCGGCTCGGTGTTCGGCGACACCCTGCTGGGCGACGACAACGACAACCGGCTGGTGGGCGGCGGCGGCCTCGACCTCTTGGGCGGCCGGCTGGGCGACGACCTGCTGGATGGCGGCCGCGACGGCGCCTACGCCACCTGGGCCGGCGAGGACGGCGCCGTGACCGTGGACCTGGCCGCCGGTACCGCCGCCGAATGGGATGGCGGGCAGGACACCCTGGTGTCCATCGTCGGCGCCATCGGCACGGATTTCGACGACACCCTGCGCGGCGACGCCGCCGCCAACCGCCTGGAGGGTGGTGCCGGCGGCGACCTGCTGGCCGGGCGGGGTGGCGACGACATCCTGGTGGGCGGCGCCGGCGCCGACACCCTGCAAGGGGGCGCCGGCATCGATACCGCCGATTATTCCGGCGCGGGGCCGGTGCGCGCCAGCCTGCAATCGGGCGAGGCGGTGGACGAGGGCGGCGCGGTGGACCGGCTCAGCGGCATCGAGAACCTCGTCGGCTCGCTCAGCCCTGACGTGCTGACGGGCGACGGCGCCGCCAACCGCCTGACCGGCGGCGTCGGGGCCGATACCCTGCGCGGCGGCGGTGGCGCCGACACCTTCGTGTTCACCGACCGGCTGGATTTCGGCGACACCATCCGCGACTTCCAGTCGGGGCTGGACCGCATCGAGATCGACCGCGCGGTGGTGGGCGACGGTACCGTCAGCTTCGACGACGCCAGCAACCACCTGCTGTGGGACCCCGACGGCAGCGGCGACTCCGAACCGGTGGTGGTCGCCACGGTGCAGGGCGACGGCGTGGCCTCGTCGGATATCGTGCTGGTGTGACGGCGCCGCCGGGTAGCGACACATGCACTTCCGACCAGCACGACGCCAAACGGTCCCACATGGGTGGCCGGGGTAGGTCCACGGTTGTCCGGTTTCGCATGCGCCCGGTCGGGCACGATGAGCAACACGGATGGCACGGAAGGGATCTCCCCCCGGCAGGACGTTGCCGGTTCTGACGCGACCTGCCGAGCGGAGATCTTTCGTCGGCTGCGCCTCCTCAAGATGACAGGGGAGGGCGAATGCGTCGTGCCGAAACCCTGCGTCAACGAGTTCCGTCGTTGCACTCAGGATGACACTCTCAGATGTCCATTCGCGTCTCATGGCACAGCCTCACCGCGCGGGCACTCTCCGCGAAGGCCTAACCATCAAACCCGGCGGCCCTGCTTGCCCGCCAGGGCCCGGATCAGGGAGCAGACCGAGCGGCGGCGATCCTCGGGGATGGTGGCGTAGGCGCGCAGCATGTCCAGGGTCTCGCGCCAGGACGGAGAACCGGCGGCGGCGGGCAGGGGGATGTCGTCGGGCAGATCGTCGAAGAAGAAGCCAAGGGGGACGTCGAGCACGCGGGTCAGGCGGTAGAGCATGGCCGCCGAGAGGCGGTTGGTGCCGCGCTCGTATTTCTGCACCTGCTGGAAGGTGACGCCGAGGGCGCGGCCCAGTTCGGTCTGGGACAGGGCCATCAGGGTGCGGCGCAGGCGGATGCGAGCGCCCAGGTGGGCGTCGATGGGATCGACCGGCCGGCGGCGACGCGGTGGCGGGGGAAGAACGGACACGGCGAGGGCTCCTTGGTTCCGGGCAGGCGCAGGCGCGCCCCGCTACCGGGGCGGCATCGTGAAAGGGGCATGGGAGGACCGGGGGGCGGGCCGGGGCGGCAGCAAGCGGGGCCGGAGGCCGGACGGCCCGACCCGCCGTCGGCCATGCCGACATCCTGCCGGATATCCGAGTCGCTGACCGCAGGGACGCGCGCCTGCCAGGACGGTATGTCCAGAGCATGGTCGTCACGACGGCGCCTGGTCATGTCAGACGGCCTCCGCCGGATTGACGTTGCGTGCCTGCCGGGCCGTGGTACGGTTGGGCTTGCGCACGATGACGATGCGGTTGCCCGCGTCGTCATAGCGTTCGGGGAACAACTTGCGAGGGTCTAGGCCGAGGGCTTCTGCGATCACCGTTTCCAGTCGATAAGACGGCGCCATGAGCGCGTTGCCCATTGCCTGGGGGCTGACCCCTTCCAGCTCAGCCAACTGACGGAGGGACTTCCCCTTCAGCTTCAGGCTGGCACAGACCCACACCCGCCGTTTGGCGGGTTCTTTTGGGATATTAAAGGTTGTTTTGTCAGGTGGCATGACAACGAGAATAGCTAGAAAATTAGCTGCAATCAAGCGGTTTTCCAGCCAGCCGGTTAGATTTTGACCAATACGTGGCGAGAAAAGTATCTATGACCTTGAGGGGAAAAGAAAAAGCTGGAACGGACGTAACGCCCGGAAGCGTCAGGGCGAGCCTTACGGATGAAGAACGGAACCGTAAGGATGCCAAGGAATTCGGCGACCGCCTGCGCAGCCTCATCCCAGACGGGATGTCGCAGGCGACGTTCGCCACTGACCTCGGCAGCTCGGAGGCTGGGCTAAAAAATTGGCTGACCGGCAAGCACGATCCTGGCTTGTCCACCCTGCGCCGGATGGCCCAAGTGGGCGGCGTTACGCTGGGATGGCTGGCCGACGGTATCGTCACCGCGGCGGCGGATGCACGCGCCCAGGACCGTTATCTCGCTATGCTCATCGAGCGCGCCGGAACACCGCCTGACCCGGAGGTGGCGCGGCAGGTATCCCTTTGGCGGGAGATGCGCGACCTCAATGCCCAGTTGCTCCAGTCGCTGGAAGAATTGGAGCGTGGCGGGGTACCAGGTCGGCCGTTTCCGTCGCCGGGATCGGACGTCAACACCGATGCACTGGCCGGCGCCATGGCTGCGGTTGATGAGTTGATTCAAGAACGGAAATTGAAGAACTTTTCGTTCGACAAACGCGCGCAATTAACCGCGATCATATACAAGCAGTTGACCAAGGTCGGCGCGAATGGCCAAATCGACAAGGAGTTTGTTGGTGACCTCCTCGATGCGGCATGCCGATGAATAACGACTGGAAGATGGAAGCCCGGCGACTTCTGGCCCAAATGGGCGGAAACAATGACAATGCCCAGAAGGAAGCAAGCCCGTCCGGCATTCACTTTCACGGGCCGGTGACCGTTAACGTTGCGATTGGCGATGGGCTGGATGCCACCATCCAGCGGCTCACCCTGCAGGCGCGGCTCCAAGGCTATTTAGCTGCAGAGGGTGACGCGGTCGCCAAGGCATTCCGGGAGGAACTGGAACACGCCTACGGCAGAAACGGCGTCGATACGCTGACGAACTCGGAACTGGTCGATCTTATGGCCAATATCAACAAGCTGCTGCGCGCCGCCCGCATGTTGGCCGCGACGCCGAAGCGTTAGATCCGGGTGGGGAAGCGCGAGCGGTTAGGGGCCAAATACCCCACCCCACGGGACTTTTTTGACTATTTCGGGCCAAATCGGCCACCTCCCCACAGGAAGAAGTCTTCGCGCTCCCTTTCCGCGTCATGGCCGGGCTTGACGAGGGGGGATGGGCGGGTTCTCCGCATGATGTCCTCACACTCCCGTGTCATCTTGGGAGGCGCAGCCGACGAAAGATCTCCGCCTGGCATATCGTGTCAGAGACGGCAATATCCTGCCAGGCGGAGATCCCTCGGTCGCACGACTCCTTCGGGATGACTTGGGAACGTGAAAACGGTTTGCTCTCGGCTATAAATCCGGAGGCCATTGCGCCCAGAAAGGATGATGACCGGCATGCACATTCGCCCTGCTCACATGAACGATGCCCCGTCGATCTGGCGCATCATTGGCCCGACCATCCGAGCTGGCGAGACATATGCACTGGATCGGGACATGACCGAAGCCGACGCCCTCGCCTATTGGCTGGGCGGCGATCGGGAAGCCTTCGCCGCCAAAGGAAGCCTTCGCCGCCAAAGATAGTGGGCCTTCCTGGTGCCTTGATGGTGGAATCAAGGCCGTGTCCCCAAGTACGCCCAGCCGTCAGCCCTTGCCGGCCTTGAACATCTTCAGCACGAAGGCCGAGATTTCCGGCAGTGCCGTGTCCTGGCCGATCTTGTAGGCCTTGGCGCGCTCGACGATGCGCGCGACGTATTCGGGACGGCCGGGCACCCCGAAGGCCGTCTCGAAGCGCTTGTCGCCCAGGGCGGCGTGGGCGGTCATCAGGAACACGGCCAACTGGTCGATGCGCAGCCCCAGTTCGCCCACCAGCACCTTGCCGGCCAGGCCGTTGACGGTGCCCAGGATGCCGGTGATGCGCACCGTCTGCTCGGAATGGGGCAGGGCGGCGCGCACCTGCGGGTCCAGCAGGGCGGCGGTGAAGGCGTCGGCCTTCAGCCGCTTGCCGTCGGGCGCCAGGATGTCGTCCAGCCGGGCGCGCTCGTCGCGCACGGTGCGGTCGGCGGTGTCATAGGCCAGCTTGGCCATGCCCTCGCTGACGCGCCGTTCGGCCACGGTGATGGGGGTGGGCTGGCCGTCGGCCTCGGCCGCGGGCGCCCCTCCGGTCAGGAAGGCGGGCAGGGCGGTGCCGGCGCGGCCCTGCTGGTCCGGTTCCACCAGCGGCGTGGGCGGCGGCGGGTTGTCGGGATCGGCGCGCAGCCGGCGGATGTCCTCGGCGATGCGGTAATCCAGGATGCGCGGCCCCAGCCGGCGCACGGTGGCGGGGGCGAGCTGGCAGTATTCCGGGATCATGGGGACCTGCCAGTCGTGCAGCAGGTACTCCTGGAAGGCCTCGTACAGCGCTTCGGCGCGGGTCTTCGGCGGCCGGTACTGGGGCGGCAGCATCGGTTCCGACAGCAGCAGGGCGCGCAGGCGCGACAGCAGATCGCGCCGCTGCATGCGCTGCAGCGGCCGGGGGCGCGGCTTGGGGCTGCCGTCCAGGCGGCGGCGGAAATGGCGCTTGGCGGCGGTACGCACCACCATGGCGATGATCTGGTCCAGGCTGCGGCCACATTCCAGCAGCGCCTCGGCGTCCTCGACGGGGACTTTGTGGCGGTTGACCAGCAGGTGGCGGAAGCGGTCGGGATTGGTGCGGAAGGCCAGGAAGCAGCGGTGCAGCAGGTCGATGTCGTCCAGCAGCGCTTCCAGGGTGTTGCGGCGGGGCAGGCGGCGCACCTCGGGCAGCAGCTCGCCAAGCACCTCCACCACCGGCCCCTGCAGGGTGGCGCTGAGGCGGCGGACGACGCTGTTATGACCTTCCCGCGGTGCCGGCATGAACTCCCATCCGAAACGCCGCGCCCCTGCCAGTCCAGGATTCGGGCGCACTGTCGCAGTGGAAACTATGGCGCGAACGGCTTACCCAATCGCTAACGCGCGCCGCCGCCGCGGGCGAAGAGCTGGCGCACGAAGGCGGCGCATTCCGCCAGGGGGCTGCGCTGGTTCAGCCCGGCCAGACGGGCCTTCTGGGTGATGCGCATGATCAGTTCGGCCTCGCCGGGCTGGCCGAAAATGCGCTCGAAGATGTCGGCGCCCACCGTTTCGCGGGCCACCAGCAGGACCACCGCCAGCTGCTCCACCCTCAGCCCCAGTTCGGCCACCATCAGCTTGGCGGCCAGCCCGCCGACACCCTTCAGCGCGTCGTTCAGGCGCAGGCCGGTGGGGGCGGCCAGCTGGGCGCGCACGTCGGGGCGCAGCAAGGCGGGGCCGAAGGCCTCGGAGCGCAGGCGGCGGCCGTCCGGGGTCAGGATATCCGACAGCCGCGCCCGATCGTCGCGACGGCCGGCGCTGGCGGCCAACGGTTCGGCGCCGGCCTCGGCCGCCTGTTCGGGGGCGAGGTCGAACAGCTTGGCCGCCTCGGCGGGATCGTCGACGATGCGGCGCAGTTCCTCGGCCGAGCGGATGTCGAGCAGCTTTTCACCCAGGGCGCGGGCCAGGGTCGGGCTCATGTCGGCATAGGTGGGCACAAGCGGCACCTGCCAGTCGTGCAGCAGATGCTCCTTGATGGCGTCGTACAGTTCGTCGGCGCGGGAACGCACGGGCTTGGCGTGCTGGGTGGCGGGCACCAGCGGCGCCGTGTCGCCCAGCAGCGACACCACGCGGTGGACCACGCCCTTGCGCGGAATGTCGGCGCGCACGGGCGAGGCCAGCAGGGCATGATGGCCGGGCGGCCCCAGCTTGCGGCGGAAATAGCGCTTGGCGGCGGTGCGCACGATCATGGCCACCACCTCTTCCAGGGTGCGGCCGCAGGACAGCACGGCGCGGTCGTCGGCCACCGGGTGCTGCTGGGCGTCCACCAGCACCGTGCGGAAGCTGTCGCGCTGGCTGCGGAACGCCTCGAAGCAGCGCTGCAGCAGGCCGATGTCGTCCAGCGTGCGCTCATAGGCCTTGCCGGCCGGCAACCGCCGCAGTTCCGGCACATGCCGGGCCAGAATCTCAGCCACCGGGCCTTGCAGGGAATCGTTGACCCTGCGCACCGCCGTGCCGCAATCCACCCCATGGACTCCCGAAACCATGGCCGACATCGCTTCCGTTCCCGTGCAAATGCCAACAATTTTATTAAAATAAATACTTTCCCTGAGCGCGATTCATTGCGCACAAACGCGAGTCATCAAAACGAAATCATCGAGGGAATGTCAATATGTCGTTTGTCATCGGGTGACTTGTGCCCATTTATGGTGTGACTCGGGGCCACTTGCTGAACTGGGGACGAAGCTTGGCCGATCCTGGAAGAATGGGGTGCCCCGGCCTTTTCCGCCATGTCCGCGCTTGACCCTCGGCAGTCCGGTTGAGCGTGCACCCGGTCGGGCCCTCTCGCCATGAGCAACACGGACAGCACGGAAGCCCGCTGATGCGGGCCACGGACCACACGGACAAAATGGTGTCATCCTGGCCCTCCGGTCCGGCCTCCGGCCGGCCCACGGAAAGGCTCCGCGAAGCGGAGAGCCGGGATCCATCGTGGTGCCCCGGCCATGGCCCCCGGATCGCGCAAGCGCGTCCGGGGTGACGATATGCAGAAGAGGGGTCGTGTGGTCCGTGGCGGCGAAGCCGCGTCCGTGCCGCCCGTGTTGCCCCGAAAAGTCAGGGCCTACAGCGCTCACCCGCCGTCAGGCCGTCGGGCAGAACAGGCCGGCGGGCGACAGGGTGAAGATCTCGCAGCCGGTGGCGGTGACGCCGATGGAATGCTCGAACTGGGCCGACAGCGACTTGTCCTTGGTCACCGCCGTCCAGCCGTCCGACAGGATCTTGGTCTCGGCTTTGCCGGCGTTGATCATGGGCTCGATGGTGAAGAACATGCCTTCCTTCAGCACGAGGCCATGGCCGGGCTTGCCGTAATGCATGACGTTGGGCGGCTCGTGGAAGACCCGGCCCAGGCCGTGGCCGCAGAAATCGCGCACCACCGAGAAGCGCTGCTTCTCGACGAAGCTCTGGATGGCCCAGCCGATGTCGCCCAGGGTGGCGCCCGGCTTGACCACCTCGATGGCGCGCATCAGCGCCTCGCAGGTGACTTCCACCAGCTTGCGCGCCTTAACCCCCGGCTTGCCGACGTAGTACATGCGGCTGGAATCGCCGTGCCAGCCATCGACGATGGGGGTGACGTCGATATTGACGACGTCGCCGTCCTCCAGCTTCTTGTCGCCGGGGATGCCGTGGCACACCACGTGGTTGACCGAGGTGCAGATGGAGCGCGGGAAGCCGCGATAGTTCAGCGGCGCCGAAATGCCGCCGCGCTCGCCGACGAACTCGGCGCATAGGCGATCCAATTCGGCGGTGGTGACACCGGGGCGCACATGAGGGCCGATGAAATCCAGGGTCTCGGCGGCCAACCGGCCGGCCTTACGCATCCCCTCGAAATCCTCGGGGCCATGCAGGGGAACGCGTCCCCACTCGCGGTCTTCGCTTTCCATCTTCTCTATTCCCGGTGCCGCCCAAGGTGATGGGCGCCCATGCCTCCAAAGTGAGTATCGGTATAACAGATTGCCGCCATGCCGTCGCTCATCCTGGGGCGAGAACAGGGCATTCGTCTATATCGGATCGCAACGGCGGCGGCGCAATGCGCGTCCACACTCACGCTTCCGCAACCGCCCGCGGCGTTGCGACGGGAAGTGCGCCGCCCACCGTGATTCCCTCGACGCTCATCCGGCAGGTGTAGCAGATCGCCTCGACGCCGTCAGCCATGGCAGTTTGCAGGCCGGCGGCGTAGGTGGGGTCGATGTCGGCGGCCGGGCGGAAGCCGGCGCAGTCCTCGCGCTGCACCAGGTACAGCATGACGGCGCGATGGCCCTCGGCCACCATGTCGCGCAGTTCCACCAGGTGCTTGGCGCCGCGCACCGTCACCGCGTCGGGGAATTCCGCCCAGTCGCCCCGCTTCAGGTGAACGTTCTTGACCTCCACGTAGCAGGGCGCGCGGCCGGACGCCTCCAGCAGCAGGTCGATGCGCGAGTTCCTGCCGTACTTCACCTCGCGCCGGATGGTGGCGTAGCCGGCCAGTTCGGGAATGGCGCCAGCGGCGACGGCCTCGGCGGCGATCAGGTTGGGCCAAGCGGTGTTGACCCCGATCAGGGCGCCGTCCACCCGGCACAGCTCCCAGTTCCAGGCCAGCTTGCGGGCCGGGTTGGCGGCGGGCGACAGCCACACCTCCATGCCCGGCGTGCTGGTGCCCAGCATGGCGCCGGAATTGGCCACGTGGGCGGTGACCTCCTCGCCGCTGTCCAGCAGAACGTCGGCCAGGAAGCGCTTGTAGCGGCGGATCAGGCGACCGCGCACCAGGGGCGAGGGGAAGCGCATGTCAGTCGGCGCACGAGCGGCGGATGCCGTTCTCTCCCCGCAGCATCTCGGCCAGCGAGGCTTGGCCGGCGCCGGGCGCGAGCGGCTGCGGCTGGGAGGGATGCGGCGTCCAGGCGGTCATGGTCAGTACCTGGAAGGTGGCGGGAACGCGGCCGTGGGCGTCGGCGAAGGCGTCCTGGTAGCGGCTGAGCGCGTGCAGCAGGGTGGCGCGCCGGCTCAGGCCCTTGCGCTGCTCGGCCACGGCGTTGGTTTCGCCCATGCCGCGCAGGTCGGCCAGCAGGCGCATGGGGTCGGCATAGGCCACGTCCACGCTGTCGGAATCCACCACCGGCAGGGCGAAGCCGGCCCGTTGCAGCAGGCCGCCCAGGTCGCGCACGTCGGCGAAGGGCGAGACGCGCGGGCTGAAGCCCCCTTCCTCGGCCATTTCCGCCTCGGCCAGGGACTGGCGCAGCTCCTTCAGGGTCTCGCCGCCCAGCATGGCGCACAGGAACAGGCCGTCGGGCTTGAGCACCCGGCGGATCTGCACCAGGGTGCCGGGCAGGTCGTTGACCCAATGCAGCGACAGGCACGAGATCACCAGGTCGAAGCTGTGCTCGGCGAAGGGCAGCCATTCCTCGTCGGCGGCCAGGGTGGGGCGGCCGTTGGCGGCGGCGCGCGCCGCCATGCGAGGGCTGAGGTCGCATTGCACCAGGGTCTCGATGCCGCCCCGGCCGGCCAGGGTGTCGGCCATCTCGCCGGTATGGCAGCCCAGGTCCAGCGCCAGCGGGAACTGGCGGGTGACGTCGTTCAGCCGGTCGGCCAGCCGCTCGGCCACCTCGCGGACCAGGAAGTCGTGGGTTGAAAAACCGTGCGCGGCGCGGTCGCGGCGCTTGCGCAGCAGGGACCGGTCGAAGATCCTGAGGGTATCAGCCATGCCGGCTATATGACATGCCGGGCGGGCGAGGGGGAAGGACGAATCATGCATGGCCGGGCAGTGCTTCGCCGGGTGCTGGATGCGGTGCTGCCGCCGCTGTGCCTGTCCTGCGGCGCGGTGGTGGCCGAGCCCGGAACCCTGTGCCCGGACTGCTGGGGGCGCATGGGATTCCTGGGGGCTCCCCATTGTTTCGCCTGCGGCCATCCGTTCGATTTCGACGCGGGCGCGGCCGAGCAGGCCTTGTGCGCCCCCTGCCTGGACAAGCCGCCGCCGTGGCGCCGCGCCCGCGCGGTGCTGCGCTATGACGAGCATTCCAAGCCGCTGATCCTGCGCTTCAAGCATGCCGACCGGCTGGAGGGCGCCCCGGCCTTCGCCCGCTGGCTGGCCCGCGCCGGCGCCGAATTGCTGGCCGAGGCCGACCTGATCGTGCCGGTGCCGCTGCACCGCTGGCGCCTGCTGGCGCGGCGCTACAACCAAGCGGCCGTGCTGGCCCTGGCGTTGGGTCGCCTGAGCGGCGTGGCGGTGGCCCCGTACGCCCTGGTACGCGCCCGCCGCACCCCTGTCCAGGGCCATCTGGACCGCGAGCAGCGCCGCCGCAACGTCAAGGGAGCCTTCGTGCTGCCCGAACGGCGCCGGGCCCTGGTGCAGGGGCGCCGGGTGCTGCTGGTGGACGACGTGCTGACCACCGGGGCGACGGTGGACGAATGCAGCCGCGTATTGCTGGAGGGCGGCGCCGCGTCGGTGGATGTGTTGACGCTGGGGCGGGTGGTGTTCGGCGAATGAACCGCTATATTAGGACGGGTATTCAAAAGGAGTGCCTGATGGCCGAGATCGAGATTTTCACCACCCAGGTCTGCCCCTATTGCGTCCGCGCCAAGCGGCTGTTCGACAAGAAGGGCGCGGCCTATCGGGAAATCGACGTGTCCCACGACGCCGCCTTGCGCGACTCCATGACCCAGCGGGCCGGTGGGCGCCGCACCGTGCCGCAGATCTTCATCAATGGCGAGCATATCGGCGGCTGCGACGACCTGTATGCGCTGGACGCGCGCGGCGGCCTCGACGCCAAGCTGGGGCAGAGCGCGTGAATCCGACGTTCAAGGCGGCGTGCCTGCAGGTCAATGCCGGCAACGACCTGCAGCGCAACATCGACGCCGCCATGGGCTATGCGGTCGAGGCCCGCGCCGCCGGCGCCGACCTGATCCTCATGCCCGAGAACGTGGCGATGATGGAGTGGGGGCGCTCCAACATCGTGCTCAAGGCCATGCCCGAGGACGACCATTTGGCGCTCAAGGCGTTCCGCGAGCTGGCGCGCGAGCTGAACTGCTACATCCATACCGGCACCCTGCACGTGCTGCTGGAAGGCGGCATGGTCGCCAACCGCACCTACGTGCTGCGGCCTGACGGGGTGACCATCGCCAAGTACGACAAGATCCACATGTTCGACGTGGATCTGGGGCTGGGCGAGGTCTACCGCGAGAGCGTCACCTTCCAACCCGGCGACCGCGCCGTGCTGGCCCGGCTGCCCTGGGGCAAACTGGGCCTGTCGGTGTGCTACGACCTGCGCTTTCCCCACCTGTACCGTGCGTTGGCCAAGGCCGGCTGCGACTTCCTGGCGGTGCCGGCGGCGTTCACCCGGGTGACCGGCAAGGCCCATTGGCACGTGCTGCTGCGGGCTCGCGCCATCGAGACCGGGGCGTATGTCTTCGCGCCGGCCCAGTGCGGCACCCATGTGAACAACCGCGAGACCTATGGCCATGCCCTGATCGTGGCGCCGTGGGGCGAGATCCTGGCGGATGCGCTGGAGCAGCCGGGCTGGATCATGGCCGACATCGACCCGCGCAAGGTCGAGGACGCCCGCAAGAAGGTGCCGTGCCTGGAGCACGATAGGCCATTCGCCATGCCCCCTCGCGATTGAGGCGGACGTTCCCCACCTTCCTCAGAGCCGGATGCTTGCAGGTCGAATCGCCTTGCGATCCGACCTGCAAGCTGAATCCGTCTCTTATCAATAAATTAGAGAGCGATTCAGACAACAGGTTGGCGCGAGGCCGCGGCAACCTGTTGTCATCGCGCTCTGGCGTCGGTTTGGGAAGGTGGCGGGCATGCGGTTCATCCTCGCGCTGGTGCTGGTGGTGGTGCTGATCGCGGCCGGCTTGGGCGCCGCGGTCTATACCGGTCGCGTCGATGTCTCGGCCCGCCAGGGCGGCGGCCCCGTCGCCGAGTGGCTGGCCGCCATGGTGGTGCGCCAGTCCGTGCGGACGGCGGCGAAAGGCATCCAGCCGCCCAGCCTGACCGACGGGCTGATGATCGAGGAAGGTGCCCGGCGCTTCGCCGCTGATTGCGCCCCCTGCCACGGCGCGCCCGGCGTGCGGTCCCTTCCCTTCGCCCGCGCCATGCGGCCCGAGCCGGCCGACCTGGCCACCTCGGCGGCGGCGTGGACTCCGGCCGAGCTGTTCTGGATCATCCGCGACGGCTTGAAATTCAGCGGCATGCCGTCCTGGCAGTCGTCCTATGCCGAGGGCGACATCTGGGCGCTGGTGGCCTTCATCGGGCAGTTGCCGCAGATGGATGCCGACGGCTATCGGGCGCTGACCGCCGAGGACAAGCCGGGGGAGCTGGAAGGCGCCCCGCCGCCCGAGCAGGAGATGATCCCGCCGTCCGAGGGAGACGAGGGGCCGGCGCCCCCTACGCCGCCGGAGGAAGGGCCTGCGGCTCCGCGCCCTTGACCGCGCACAGGCGCTGGACCACGGCGCGGTCTTCGACGATGCCGTCTTCATAGGCAACCACCGACAGGCCGGCGGCGAGCCGCAGCAACTCGCCGCGCGCCAGCAGGTGGTCGGGATTGCGCGGGCGGCCGAAACGCTCGTTGCCGGCGGCGAAGGTCTCGGTGATCAGCACGCCGCCCTCGGCCAGCGCCTCGGTCAGGACGGGAAACAAGGGCCGCCACAGGTAGTTGGTCACCACCACCGCGTCGAAGCGCCGTCCCGGCAGGGGCCAGGGCGAGCCATCCTCCAGATCGGCGGCGATCAGTTCGGCCCCATCGGCCCGGGTCTGGGTCACGTCGCGGTCGAGCCCGGTGACCGCGTGGCCGCGCGCCAGGAACAGGCGCGAATGGCGGCCGCCGCCGCAGGCCACGTCCAGCACCGCGCCGCCGGGCCGTGCCAGCGGGGCGAAGCGGACGACCCAAGGCGAGGCAGCAAGGCCGGCATGGACGCTCATGACTGTAATCCCGTTGTCATTCCAACCAACTTTCCTATAAAGGGGGACAGCAAGGGTTGGAAGAGATGATCCTGTTCGAATTGCGCTGTGCCAACGATCACCACTTCGAGGGCTGGTTCCGGGACAATGCCGGCTTCGACGCCCAGTCGGCGGCGGGCGAGATCGCCTGTCCGCTGTGCGGCGACACCCAGGTGGGCAAGGCCATCATGGCGCCGCGCCTGAACAAGGCCACCGGCCAATCCCTGGACGCCCAGGGTGCGGCGCAGGAGATGCGCCGCCTGCTGGGCGACCTGCGCCAGAAGATCGAGCAGCATTGCGAATACGTGGGCGGCAGCTTCGCCGACGAGGCCCGCAAGATCCACTACGGCGACGTGGAAGCCCGTCCCATCTACGGCGAAGCCTCCAACGAACAGGCCGCCGAGTTGGAGGAAGAGGGGATCGCCGTGGGCCGCATCCCTTGGCTGCGAGAGAACTGATTTCTGGCGGACCTATCGGTCTCTCTGCTGTCATCCCGAGCGGCAGCGAGGGACCTCATCCTGGCAGGTCTTTGCCAGTACTGGCCCGGTGTGCCAAGCGGGGATCCCTCGGCGCACACTCCTCGGGATGACACGGGAAAGCTCAACCGGACAGCAGTGGGTCGAGTCCGCGCATGACGATACACAGGGGTGATGAGCGCGCCATTGCCCCAACAAAAAACCCTCTCCCGAGGGGAGAGGGTTCGATGCGGGGAAACGCCTCCCCGTGCCTCAGCTTCCGCCCAGCAGCTTGTCCGGGTCCAGCTTGATGTCGCGGCGGACCTGGCCGGCATTGCCCAGTGCCGGGACCTTCTTGCCGTCCACCATCACGTCCAGGGCGCCGGCGTTGCCCACCATCAGGGTCAGACCGGGCCGGTTGGGCACCATGTAGCTGTCGCCCCGGCGCAGCAGGCGTGACAGCAGCAGCTGGCCGTCCAGCTCGCGCACCTGCACCCAGCAATCGTCGGCGCTGGCCTTCAACTGGATGCGGGCGTCGGTATGCTCCTGGCCGATCACCTTGCCATCCGGCACCGGGGCGGTTGCCTCCGGGGCTGCCGGCGTCGGGATGACGGCGGGAAGCGGGGCGGCGGGAGCCGGGGGCGGCGGCGTGGTCGTGGCGGCCGGCGCAGCGGTCTGGGCTGCCGGCTTGGGAGCCTCGGCGGGCTTCGCGGGGCCGCTCTTGGCCGTCTCCGGCTTGGCCGGAACAGCGGCAGTCGGAACCACCGGCTTGCCGGGCTCGCTCTTGGCGACGGGAGCGGGAGCCTTGGCTTCCTCTTCCTCCTGCGGCGGCACCACTTCGGTTTCCTTGCCGGCGGCGATGGGGGCCGGAGTGCCTTCCTCGGCCTTGGTCTCTTCCGGTTTGGCCTCGTCCGGCCTGGGCTGGACCGCTTCGGCCTTCGGGGCCTCGGCCGGCTTGGGCGCCTCGCCGGTCAGGTTGGCCTGGCGGTTGAGCACCGAGGCCAGGCGTTCGGGCAGCGGCGGCACGATCTCGGCCACGTCGGCGCTGCGCGAGGACAGGAAGTACCAGCCGGCATAGGCCAACCCGGCCAGGACCAGACCCAGAAACAGCACGGCGCCGCCGGGAATGCGGCCCTCCGACACCGGCGAGGGGAACACCAGTTCCGAGCGGGCGTTCAGTTCGCCCGCGGCCTCGGCGCGGAAGCGGCGTACCATCTCCTCGCCGTCCATTCCCAGGAACTCGGCATAGGTGCGCAGGAAGCCGATGGCGTAGGTGCCGCCCGGCAGATCCTTGTGGCGTCCGTCCTCCAGCGCCTGCAGGAAGGGCTGGCGGATGCGCAGTTGTTCGGCGACCTCGCCGATATCCTTGCCCATCAGCTCGCGGGCGGTCTTCAGGGTCTGCCCGACGGCGATGGTGGGCGCCCCTTGAGTCAAGTTCACATTGTCTTGCGTGCTGCTGGCCACGATGGATGACCCTTCCCGGAAATAATGGGGAAAACGACCGGCCGATCCTGTGTGTATCAAATCGGCGGCAAAGAAGGCAACCTTGACTCAAACGCTGACGAAATGCTCACAACGTCACGCCATGGTCGATGGCGAAGCTTTTCAGCTTGTCCCGCAAGCTGCGATCGGGCGATTTCAGCAGCCCGTCCAGGTAATCCTTTAGCTGCGCCACCGCCAGGGTGCGAATCATGGTCTTGACCGGACCGATGGAGGGCGACGCCACCGACAGGATGCGCACGCCGCAGGCGATCAGCGCCATGGCTTCCAGCGGACGTCCGGCCATCTCGCCGCATACCGACAGCGGCACCCTGGCCGCCTCGCATTTGGCGGCGACGTAACGGATGAAGGTCAGCATGGCCGGCGCCAGCGGATCGTAACGCTCGGCGATGCGCGGATTGCCCCGGTCCACCGCATAGAGGAACTGGGTCATGTCGTTGGAGCCGATGGAGACGAAATCCACCAGCGGCAGCAGCGCGTCCATCTGGAAGGCCAGCGCCGGCACCTCCAGCATGGTGCCCACCTGGATGGAATCGGGCAGCGGCCGGCCGGCGGCGCGCTCGCGCTCGATTTCCAGGTCGAGGATCCGGCGGGCCTGAACCAGCTCGGCCACCTCGGCGATCATGGGGAACATCAGCCGCAGTTCGCGCCCCACGGCCGAGCGCAGCAGGGCGCGCAACTGGTGGCGCAGCACCGCCGGGCGGTCCAGGGTGATGCGGATGGAGCGCCAGCCGAGCGCCGGGTTGTCCTCTTCGTACGGGTTCCAGTAGGGCAGGATCTTGTCGCCGCCCACGTCGAGGGCGCGGAACACCACCGGCTTGCCGGCGGCCTGGTCCAGGATCTTGCGGTACAGCAGGGTCTGGGCGGCCACGTCGGGCAGGGCAGAGCGCGCCATGAACGGCAGTTCGGTACGATACAGGCCGATGCCGTCGGCGCCCGAATCGTGCAGGTGGCTCATGTCCAGCAACAGGCCGGCATTCATCATCAGCTTGACGGAGACGTCGTCGCGGGTGACCGCCGGCAGGTCGCGCAAGCGGGCGTAATGGGCGGCCCGCTGCTCCCGCTGGGTCAGGGCTTCCGAGAAGATGTCGCGGATGTCGTCGCTCGGGCGTACGAACACCTGGCCGTTGTCGCCGTCCACGATGACCGGATCGTGGGATTCCACCTTGTCCAGCACGTCCTTGGCGCGGCCCACCACCGGAATGTCCAGGGCGCGGGCGACGATGGCCACGTGCATGGTGGGCGAGCCCTCTTCCAGCACCAGGCCGCGCAGCCGCTTGGGGTCGTAGTCGAACAGGTCCATGGGACCCATGGTGCGGGCGATCAGGATGGCGTCGTGGGGCAGCTCGCCGCGCGGCGCGCCCTCCTCGCCGCCGGACAGGTGCTGGAGCAGGCGGTTGGCTAGGTCCTCGAAATCGTGCAGGCGCTCGCGCAGATAGGGGTCGGTGATCTGGCTCATGCGCGCGCGCATGTCGTCGTGCACCTTCTGCACCGCCGCCTCGGCGGTCAGGCCCGAGCGGATGGCCTCGCCGATCTTGCCCAGCCAGCCCTTGTCCTCGGTGAACATGCGATAGGTTTCGAGCACGTCGCGGTGCTCGCCGTCGCGCATCTCGGGGCGCGAGAACAGCTCGTCCAGGGCATTCTTGATGCTGGCCAGGGCGGCGCGCAGGCGGGCCAGTTCCGCCTCGGGGTCCTCGGCCACCAAACGGCGGATGGTGATGCGCGGCTGGTGCAGCACGGCGACGCCGATGCCGACGCCGGCATTGAGCTTGATGCCTTCGATGCGCAGCGGCAGCAGGGCGTTGCCGTCGACCGGAACCAGCTCCTCGCGGTTGACCAGCTCGCCCGAGGCCACCAGCTCGGCCAGCACCATGGCCACCGTCTCGAGGGTCTCGATCTCCTCGTCGGTGTAATGGCGCATGGTGCGGTTCTGCACCACCAGCACGCCGATGACGCGGCCGCCGCGGATGATGGGCACGCCCATCAGGGAATGGAAGATCTCTTCGCCCGTTTCCGGGCGGTAGGCGAACATGGGGTGGGACTGGGCGTCGGCCAGGGCCAGGGGGCGGGCGTGGGCGGCCACGTCGCCCACCAGGCCTTCGCCGACCCGCAGGCGGGTCTTGTGGACGGCGGTCTTCTTCAGGCCCTCGGTGGCGAACAGTTCCAGCACTTCGCCGGCGCGCATGACGTAGCACGAGCACACCTCGGCCACCATGTCGGCGGCGATCAGCGTCACCACCTTGTCCAGGCGCTCCTCGGCGGTGCCGCCGCCGGCCATGACGTCGCGCAGCCGTGCCAGCAGGCGGCGCGAGACGGAGGGCGCCGCCGCCTGCATCACGCCACCGTTTCCGGCACGGCGGCGCGCTGGCCGATGGCCGCCTGCGCCTGTTCGATCAGTTCGGCCAGGATGTCGGCCACCGGCGCCTCGCGGGTCACCATGCCGACGCTCTGGCCGGCCATGACCGAGCCGTTTTCCACGTCGCCGTCGATCACCGCGCGCTTGAGCGCTCCGGCCCAGAAATGCTCGATCTCCAGCTGCGCTTCCTTCTGTTCCAGCTCTCCGGCGCGGAAGCGGCGGATGACCTCGTGCTGGAATTCGATGAAGCGCTTGGTGCCCTCGTTGGCCAGCGCGCGCACCGGGATGACCGGGAAGGCGGGGTCCACCTGGGTAGTGGGCACCGCGTCGCGGGCGGCGGCCCTGATGAAGGCTTGCTTGAACTTCGGATGCGCCACGCATTCGGTGGCGCAGACGAAACGGGTGCCCAACTGGACGCCGACGGCGCCCATCTCCAAGTAGCTGACGATGGCCTCGCCGCGGCCGATGCCGCCGGCCACGAAGACCGGCACCTGGGCGGCCATGTCGGGCAGGATTTCCTGGGCCAGCACGCTGGTGGCCACCGGGCCGATATGGCCGCCGGCTTCGGTGCCCTCGATGACCAGGGCGTCCACGCCCGAGCGCACCAGCTTCTTGGCCAGCACCGGGGCGGGCGCGAAGCACACCACCTTGGCGCCGGTGTCCTTGGCCCGCTTGATGGCGGCGCCCGAGGGCAGGCCGCCGGCCAGCACGACGTGGCTGACCTGCAGCTCGCCGCACACGTCGATCAGGCGGTCCAGTTCGGGATGCATGGTGATCAGGTTGACGCCGAAGGGCTTGGCGGTCAGTTCCTGGGTGGCGGCGATTTCCTCGGCCAGGCGGTCGGGCGCCATCGACCCGCAGGCAATGACACCGAAGCCGCCGGCATTGGAGATGGCGGCCACCAGGTGGCGTTCGGAAATCCACGACATGGCGCCGCCCATGATGGCGACGTCGGTGCCGAGGAAGTCACGACCGCGCTGCCACAGCTGGTCAAGGCGTTCGCGCGGAAAGGCCATTCCTCTCCCCCTCGCAGGTTGCCGGTTCAGGCGGCGTCCAGCCCGTAGGCGGTATGCAGGGCCCGCAGTGCCAACTCGGTGTACTTCTCCTCGATCAGCACGGAAATCTTGATTTCCGAGGTCGAGATCACCTGGATGTTGATGCCCTCGGCCGCCAGGGTGTGGAACATCTTCTGGGCGATGCCGGCATGGCTGCGCATGCCGACGCCGATCACCGAAACCTTGACGACGTTGGCGTCGGCGACCAGGCGTTCGTAGCCCAGCGCGGCCTCTTCCACCACCTTCTTGGCGCGCTCCAGGTCGGCCTTGCCCACGGTGAAGGTCATGTCGGTGGACTTGCCGTCCTCGGACACGTTCTGCACGATCATGTCGACGTTGATGGCGGCGTCCGCCAGCGGGCCGAAGATCGAGGCGGCGACGCCCGGACGATCCGGCACCTTGACCAGGGTGATCTTCGCTTCGTCGCGGCTGTAGGCGATGCCGCTCACCAATTCCTTTTCCACGATCTCATCCTCATCGCAAACCAGGGTACCGGGCTTGTCCTCGAAGCTCGACAGGACCTGCACGCGCACGCGGTGCTTCATGGCCATCTCGACCGAGCGGGTCTGCAGGACCTTGGCCCCCACCGAGGCCAGTTCCAGCATTTCCTCGTAGGTGATCTTATCCAGTTTCTTGGCGGTTTTCACGATACGGGGATCGGTGGTGTAGACGCCATCGACATCGGTATAGATGTCGCAACGGTCAGCCTGAAGGGCTGCCGCCAGCGCCACCGCCGAGGTATCCGAGCCACCACGGCCAAGGGTGCTGATCCGATTGTCGGGGCCGACACCCTGAAAGCCAGCTACCACCGCGACCTGGCCTTTCTCCATACGGCGCACCATGTCCTCGGTATCGATGGACAGGATACGGGCCTTGCCATGCACGCCGTCGGTATGGATGGGCAGCTGCCAGCCGGACCAGGACCGGGCCTCGATGCCCAGGCTCCTGCAGGCCGATGGCCAGCAGACCGGTGGTCACCTGCTCGCCGGTGGCCACCACCTGGTCGTATTCGCGGGCGTCGTGCAGCGGCGCCATCTGCCGGCACCATTCCACCAGCTGGTTGGTGGCGCCGGACATGGCGGAAACCACCACGGCGACCTGATTGCCCGCCTCGACCTCGCGTTTGACCCGCTTGGCCACATTCTTGATACGGTCGATGTCGCCGACGGAAGTTCCGCCGAATTTCATGACGATGCGAGCCATGAGGAATTCCTCTTGGACCTGGCGCGTTCCTTAAGGAATTGGCGCGTACGGTCGGTTCCAGAAATCTTTTGTTTGCCCGGTTGCCGCCCGAAGGGCGCCTCTTCATACTCTGTCGCCAACTAGGAAGCAAGTGCGGCCACCCCAGGAAACCGGCCGCGCCAGTAGGAGCCCCTGATGTCGAATTCGAACGCGCCCAAGCGCATTCCGCCCGCCCGAATCCGGGAGCGTGAAGGGACCGCCTCCACGGACGAGGTCGCCCGCTTCACCGCCATGGCCGAAGCCTGGTGGGACCCGTGGGGCAAGTTCAAGCCGCTGCACAAGTTCAACCCGGTGCGGCTGGGCTTCATGCGCCGTAAGCTGGCCGAGCATTTCGGCCGCGATGCCGACGCCGCCCGCCCGTTCGAGGGGCTGAGCCTGCTGGACGTGGGCTGCGGCGGCGGCCTGCTCTCGGAGCCGCTGGCCCGCATGGGCTTCTCCGTCACCGGCGTGGATGCCGGCGACAAGAATATCGGCGTCGCCAAGGTGCATGCCCAGCAATCGGACCTGTCCATCGATTACCGCGTCGGCGGGCCCGAGGACGTCGCCCCCAACTCCTACGACGTGGTCCTGACCATGGAGGTCATCGAGCACGTGCCCGACCCGGCCCGCTTCATCGCGCTGGCCGCTGCCGCGTGCAAGCCGGGCGGCGCCTTCATGGGGGCGACGCTGAACCGCACCACCAAGTCCTACGCCCTGGCGGTGATGGGGGCGGAATACATCCTGCGCTGGCTGCCGGCGGGCACCCACGACTGGCGCAAGTTCGTCAAGCCGTCGGAATTCGCGGGCTTCCTGCGCGCCGCCGGCATCGAGGTGCGCGAGCTCAAGGGCATGGCCTATGTGCCGTTCAGGGACGAATGGCACGAGACCGCCGACCTGGACGTCAACTACATGCTGTTCGGCGTCAAGGGCTGAGTTCTCCGGCATCGGATTTGGTCCGGAACCATCCGCGCGGCTTCATCGTTCTCCGGGATAGGTGACCGATGGACGAAGGGATGATCCATGAGCAAGCACATGCCGCCGGTGCCGCCCGAGCAGCGCACCCCCCATGGAGGTTCGGCCAATCCCCAGGATCTGGACCGGCAGCACGAGGGTCCGGAAAAGGACGGCCTCGCCCATCAGGGGGAGCAGGGCAACATCCGGCAGAACACCACCCATCAGGGCTATCAGCAGGACCGGTGATCATGGGACGCAAAGCACCGCAGACCGACCGCTCGCACGGCGGGCCGGGCAGCAGCCACGAGGACGCCACCGAACCACCGCCGCCGCGCCAGGCCAAGCCCGAACCCGGCGAGCCCACCAACGAGGATTCCAGCCGCCGGTCCGGGGGCGGGGGCGAACGCGACCGCCACCATTCCCACGACCCGGCCAGGAAATAGGTTGGGTGGCGGGGCAGCCACCCGCTTGCCCGGGGTGACACGTTCTTCTGAAATGCGCTATATCAACCGCCCCGGCGCCGCTTCGGCGCCGGGGCGTTTTGCTATGGTGCAGTCATGAGCGTACGTCCCTATCGCCAGATCCAGCGTCGCCGGTCGCGCCAGATCCACGTGGGTTCGGTGCCGGTGGGCGGCGATGCCCCCATCAGCGTGCAGACCATGACCAACACTTTGACCACCGACGCGGCCGCCACCGTGGCGCAGATCCGGCGGGCCGAGGCGGCGGGCGTGGACATCGTCCGCGTGTCCTGCCCGGACGAGGGCTCCACCGCGGCGCTGAAGGAGATCGTCAGACAGGTCTCGGTGCCGGTGGTGGCCGACATTCATTTCCATTACCGGCGCGCCATCGAGGCGGCCGAGGCGGGCGCCGCCTGCCTGCGCATCAATCCGGGCAATATCGGCTCGGCCGACCGGGTGCGCGAGGTGGTCAAGGCGGCCAAGGACCATGGCTGCTCCATGCGCATCGGCGTCAACGCCGGTTCCTTGGAAAAGCACCTGCTGGAGAAATACGGCGAGCCGTGCCCCGAGGCCATGGTGGAAAGCGCGCTGGAGCACGCCAGGATCCTGGAAGACAACGACTTCCGCGAGTTCAAGATCAGCGTCAAGGCATCGGACGTGTTCCTGGCGGTGGCTGCCTATCAGGGCCTGGCCGAGGCCTGCGACTACCCGCTGCACCTGGGCATCACCGAAGCCGGCGGCCTGATCGGCGGCACGGTGAAGTCGGCCATCGGGCTCGGCAACCTGCTGTGGTCGGGCATCGGCGACACCATCCGCGTGTCGCTGTCGGCGGCGCCCGAGGAAGAGGTCAAGGTCGGCTACGAGATTTTGAAGTCGCTGGGCCTGCGCACGCGCGGCGTCAACATCGTCTCGTGCCCGTCCTGCGCCCGGCAGGGCTTCAACGTGGTGAACACCGTCGCCATCCTGGAGAAGCGGCTGGCCCACATCACCGCTCCGGTCACGCTGTCCATCATCGGCTGCGTGGTCAACGGCCCCGGCGAGGCGCGCGAAACCATGATCGGCCTTACGGGTGGCGGCCAGGACAATCATATGGTCTATGTGAGCGGGACGCCGGACCACAAGATCGACGGCGACGCCATGATCAATCACATCGTCACCCTGGTGGAAGAGAAAGCGGCCGCGCTGGATGCGGCCAAACAGAAGGGATAATCGTCTTGTCGAGCCTGCAACCCGTCCGCGGCACCCATGACCTGCTGCCCGACGATTCCCGCCGTCACCGCTTCGTCGAGGAGACGGCGTTCTCGGTGGTCAAGCGCTACGGCTACGGTGAGATCGTCACCCCCATCTTCGAGTTCACCGAGGTGTTCTCGCGCACCCTCGGCGAAACCTCGGACGTGGTGACCAAGGAGATGTACACCTTCGCCGACCGTTCCGGCGATTCCATCACGCTCAGGCCCGAGGGCACGGCCGGCGTGGCGCGCGCCTTCATCTCGGGCGGGCTGGCCCAATCGCTGCCGCTGAAGCTGTTTTATCGCGGCCCCATGTTCCGCCACGAGCGCCCGCAGAAAGGCCGCCTGCGCCAATTCCATCAGGTGGGCGTCGAGTTGCTGGGCGTGGAGGGCCCGCAGGCCGATGTGGAAGTGGTGTCCATGGCCTATCGGCTGCTGTGCGCGCTGGGGTTCGGGGACAAGGTGCAGTTGGAGATCAACACCCTGGGCGACGCCGACAGCCGCGCCGCCTATCGCGCCGCCCTGGTTTCGTACCTGGACCCGTTCCGCAACGCCTTGTCCGAGGACAGCCGCGCCCGTCTCGACAAGAACCCCATGCGGGTGCTGGATTCCAAGGACGAGAACGACAAGCGCATCGTCGCCAATGCGCCGCTGATCCAGGATTGCCTGACCCCGGCGGCCAAGGAGTTCTTCACCCAGGTCACCGACGGCTTGGCCGCGCTGGGCGTGCCCTTCGTGGTCAGCCCCAAGCTGGTGCGCGGGCTGGATTACTATTGCCACACCGCCTTTGAATTCACCACCACCGCCCTGGGGGCCCAGGGCACCGTGCTGGCGGGCGGCCGCTATGATGGGCTGGTCGGCCAGATGGGCGGCCCCGCCACCCCCGGCATCGGCTGGGCGGCCGGCGTCGAGCGCCTGTCCATGCTGGTGGAGACCGCGCCCGAGCCCGAGCGTCCCGTGGCCGTCATCCCCATGGGCGATGCCATGGCCGCGCTGGTGCTGGCCGACCGCTTGCGCACCGCCGGCCTGGCGGTGGAGCTGGGCTTCTCGGGCAACATGAAGAAGCGCATGGCGCGCGCCAACAAGGCCAATGCCCGCTTCGCCATCATCCTGGGCGAGGACGAGGCCGCGCGCGGCGCCGCCACCCTGCGTGACCTGGACAGCGGCGCCCAGGAAGAGATTGCCCTGGCGGCGCTGGAGGAGCGTCTGCTGCGGTCATGAGTCCCGCCTCGCCCCGTTTCGTCATCGTCGGCGCCAACCACCGGTCGGCGTCGCTCAGTCTGCGCGACCAGCTGTTCGTGGACGATGCCGGGGCGGGAGAATTCCTGGTGGCGCTGAAGGCCAGGGGCCTGCACGAGGCGCTGGTGCTGTCCACCTGCGACCGCGTCGAGGTCTGGGCCAGCCACCATGACAACGACATGGCCGCCGGCCTGATCTGCGAGGCCTTCGCCGTCCGCGCCGACCTGTCGGCGCCCGCCTTGTCGGGCCAGCTCTACACCATGGCCGGCGACCAGGCGGTGCACCATGCCTTCGCCGTCGCCAGCGCGTTGGATCTGCTGGTCATCGGCGAGCCCCACGTGGCCGGGCAGGTCAAGACCGCCCATCGCCTCGCCCGCGACGCGGGCACCTGTGGACCCGAATTGGAAACCGTGCTGCAGGCCGCCTTTGGGGCCGCCAAGCGGGTGCGCAGCGAGACCCGTATCGGCGAGGGCCCGGTGTCCATCGCCGCCGCCGCCGTCCAACTGGCGCGCGACCTGCACGGCGAGTTGTCGGGCTGCAGTGGCCTAGTGGTGGGGGCGGGCGACATGGGCGAACTGGTGGCGGAAAGCCTGCTGGCCGCCGGGCTGGCGCGGCTGACCGTCACCGCCCCGCGCGCCAGCCGGGCCGAGGCGCTGGCCCAGTCCCTCAACGCCCATGTGGTGCCCTTCGACGAGATGAAGGACGCCCTGGCCGGGGCCGACGTGGTGGTCGCCTCCACCGCCGGGCGCCATTTCCTGGTGACCGCCGATGCGGTGACCGCCGCGCTGAAAAAGCGTCGGCGCAAGCCCATCTTCCTGGTGGATGCCGGCATTCCCGGCGACATCGAACCGGCGGTGAACCGGGTCGACGGCGCCTTCCTCTACGACCTCAACGACCTGGAGCGCGTCGCCCTGGAGGGCCGCGCCACCCGCGAGCAGGCGGCCCGCGCCGCCTGGGCCATCCTCGGCGACGAGGTAACGGGCTTCCTCAAGGGGCGCGCCGCCCGCGTGGCGGTGCCCGCCATCGTCTCGCTGCGCCAGCGTTTCGAGGAAACCCGCAACGCCGTTTTGGCCGAAACCCACGGCGACGCCGACGCCGCCACCCGCCTGCTGATCCACCGCCTGCTGCACGCGCCGTCCGAGGCCATGAAGTCGGTGGCGGCCGAAGGCGCCGAATGGCAGCAGATGGAAAAGACACTGCGGACCCTGTTCCGCTTGGATTGAGGGATTTGACACGGATGGACACGGATAAACACGGATAGGAACTCTCCGTATCGTCATGCCCGGACTTGATCCGGGCATCCATGGATCGCCGGGTCGAGCCCGGCGATGACGAAGGGGAAAGAGCCGCCATTCGTGTTCATCCGTGTCCATCCGTGTCACAACGAAGATGGCTGGATACTGATGAACCTCGACGCCCAACTGGACAAGGTCCTCTACCGCTACGACGAACTGCGCGAGTTGCTGTCCTCCGCCGACGGCTCGTCCTTCGCCAAGCTCAGCAAGGAATTCTCCGAGATCGAGCCGGTGGTGGGCGCGGTGCAGGCGCTGAAGAAGGCGCGCGCCGACATGGAAGAGGCCGAGACCATGATGGCCGATCCCGAGATGAAGGATCTGGCCGAGGCCGAATATTACGACCTCAAGGAACGGCTGCCGTCGCTGGAGCGCGAGGTCCAGTTGATGCTGCTGCCCAAGGACGAGGCGGACGAGAAGAACGCCATCCTGGAAGTGCGCGCCGGCACCGGCGGCGAGGAGGCGGCCCTGTTCGCCGCCGAGCTGTTCCGCATGTACGAGCGCTATGCCGGCGTCAAGGGCTGGCGCTTCGAGGTGATGGACATGAACGAGACCGATATCGGCGGCGTCAAGGAGGCCAGCGCCACCATCACCGGGCGCGGCGTGTTCGCCCGGCTGAAGTTCGAATCGGGCGTCCACCGCGTCCAGCGCGTTCCCGCCACCGAGGCGGGCGGGCGCATCCACACCTCGGCGGCCACCGTGGCCATCATGCCCGAGGCGGAAGAGGTGGACATCCAATTGAACGAGGCCGATCTGCGTTTCGACGTCTACCGCTCGCAGGGCTCGGGCGGCCAGTCGGTCAACACCACCGATTCGGCGGTGCGCGTCACCCACCTCCCCACCGGCCTGGCCGTGGCCTGCCAGCAGGAGAAGAGCCAGCACAAGAACAAGGCCACCGCGCTCAAGCTGCTGCGCTCGCGCCTGTACGAGATGGAGCGCGCCGCCAAGGACGCCGAGCGCGCCGCCGCCCGCAAGAGCCAGGTGGGCTCGGGCGACCGCTCCGAGCGCATCCGCACCTACAATTTCCCGCAGGGGCGCGTCACCGATCACCGCATCAACCTCACCCTCTACAAGATCGATGACGTCATGAACGGCACCGCGCTGGATGAGGTGGTGGAGGCGCTGATCGCCGCCGATCAGGCCGAGCGTCTGGCGGAGATGGCGTAGGTGGCCAGGCAGCCCCCACCCCGGCCCTTCCCCGCTGGCGCAGGGGAGGGAGTGCACGCCCCCTCCCTCGGCGCAGCCGGGGAGGGCCGGGGTGGGGGCAAGCCTCAGACCGGTGGGGGCAAGCGGGCACTGCGGCCCGCTCCCTGGCCGAACGCTTCGCCGCCGCCGGCATCGACACCGCCCGCCTGGATGCCCGCCTGCTGGTGGCCGAGGTGCTGGGCATCGCCGCTGACCGGGTGGCGCTGGCCCCCGACACCCCCGTCAGCCCCGAGCAGGCCGCGCGCATCGAGGCCCTGGCGCGCCGCCGCTTGGCGCGTGAACCCATGAGCCACATTCTCGGGCGGCGCGGTTTCTGGACGCTGACGCTCAAGGTCACCGCCGACACCCTGGACCCGCGCGGCGACACCGAGACGCTGATCGAGGCCATCCTCAGGCGCCTGCCCGACCGCTCGGCGCCGCTCAAGCTGGCGGATTTCGGCACCGGCACCGGCGCCATCCTGCTCGCCCTTTTGTCGGAATTGCCCAATGCCACCGGGGTGGGGGTGGACAAGAGTCCGGCCGCCTTGGCGGTAGCCCGGGAAAACGCCCTTTCCCATGGGTTGACCCCTCGCACGCGGTTCGTGCTTTCCGATTGGGGGAGGGCCTTGGACGAAAGGTTCGATGTAATCGTCTCGAACCCGCCCTATATTCCGGATCAGGACATTGACGGCCTGGAACCCGAGGTGGCGGCTTTCGAGCCCCGCCTGGCCCTGGCCGGCGGTGCCGACGGGTTGGACTGTTATCGACTATTGGTGCCGCAGATGGCCGACTTGCTGATCCCCGGCGGACTTATCGGGGTAGAGGTGGGCAAGGGGCAGGCGCCCGAGGTGGCGGCGCTTTTTCGCCAGGCGGGGTTGCAGGTTGCCGCCCTGGAACGCGACCTTGCCGGGGTCGAGCGTTGCGTCATCGGCACCGCCTGAGGGGGCGTCGCCAAAAACCGGAACGATAGGCGAAAAAAGAGTTGGAAAGAGCAGGCTTCCCGGATAGGGTGGCCCCCGTCGAGCGCCACCGAGCCGAGGTCCCGCGTCGAGCCAGTGGCTCCGCCCCTCACCGCAGCGCCTACCGATCCCTCCATCGCCCAACCTCGCCCGTGGCGAGGTCATGGCCGGGCCCGGCACAACATCCGGGTGGATCGCCTGAAAACTGTGCACTGGTATCATGTGAAGGCAGGACCCGTGAACCCGAAGCAACGCTCCCGTGGCCGTGGCAACAACGGCGGTAATCCTAATCGTGGCAACTTCAGCAGCGGCGGCCATGGCGGTGGCGGCGGCCCGCGTCATATCAACGTGCGAACCCAGGTTTTCGATTCCAACGGACCCGAGGGGCGCATCCGCGGCAATGCCCATCAGGTGATGGAGAAGTACCTGGCGCTGGCCCGCGATGCGTCCTCCCAGGGCGACCGCGTGGCAGCCGAGAACTTCTATCAGCACGCCGAGCACTATTTCCGCCTGATCAACGCCTACAACCAGAACAACGGCCAGCGCCGGCCGCAGAACCTGCCGACCCCGGCGGAAGACCAGAACGACATGACCGGCGACGACGAGGAGGAGGGCGAGGAGCAGGTTCCCGCCGCTGCCGCCGCCGCGGTCGAGGTGGAAGAGGTCGCACCGGTGGTGGCCGAGCCCGAACCCGAGCCGCAGCCCGAGGCGGAAGCGGCGCCCGCCGAACGCCCGCAGCGGGCCGAGCGCGCCCCGCGTGGCGAACGGGCCGAACGTGGCGAACGGGCCGAGCGCCGTCCCCGCCGCCCGCGCCAGCCGGCCCAGCCACCGGCCGAAAGCGACGAGGAAGGCAGTTCGCCGGAAACGGTCAATGCCTGAGTGACGAACCCCCGGTGAAAGCCGGGGGTTTTTCTATACCGCCCGGCGGGCGCCGGTGCTGTTTTCGGGTGGCAGCGTCACCCTGCGGCCGGTGAAGCAAAGCCGGCCGTGTTCCGCCATGCGGCGCAAGGTCCGACTCAGCGCTTCCGGGCTGGTGCCTACCATGGCGGCCACATCCCGCCATGATATGGGCAGCGTCAACGACAGCGTGCCGTCCGCCGCCCGGGGTGTGCCGGCGGCCAGATCGCGCAGCACCGCCAGGATGCGTTCGCCCAGATCGGCGCCGCACAGGCGGAAGATGATCTTCTCGTTTTCCTTGGCTTCGTGGCAACCCCACTCCACCACCATCCGGCTGATGGCCGGATCGGCCAGCGACGCCGCCAGGCGGTCGCCGGGGATGAAGCAGGCCGCGCTGTCTGTCATCGCACGGGCTCCAGTGGCGTGCAGACCGTCGGTGAACAGGTCGGAGCAGGGAAACAGGGCTCCCGGCTTCAGCAGTTTCAGGATGACCATCTCGCCCTCTTCGTTCACCCGTTCCAGCACGACCAGGCCGGCGGTCAGACTGAAGGCGCCGCGCACGGCATCGCCCTGGTGATAGAGATGCCGGCCTTTGGGGAAGGACAATTCGGCCACGGCCTGCGGCAAGGGACAGCCGCAACGGCCGGCCTGGCCGATGGAAGGCCGGAAACCTGGGAAGGACGTGCCTGGCGCGGCGCGGTCGCAGTGTGCATTAAAGGTACACATCGCGGCATTTCCTCAAATTCGGCCGAAAGCATGTAACGAAAATACCTGTTCTACAACCTTCATTTGTTTGTGGTTAAAAATGAAGCTCGTTCCACTTGTGCTTCTTTTTCACGGCAACATGAGCGGGCTGACGAACCCGAGTTTGCCCTGTCCAGGTTGCGGGACGGCAAAACCCGTCCATATCTATCCGCGGTTCCGAGAGGGATCTCGCCGCAGCCGCACGCATGGGGCGGGGAGGTCCTGTCGCCTGGGAGGAATGGATGGATTTCGAGAAGTATACCGAGCGCTCCAAGGGGTTCATTCAGTCGGCCCAGACCTTGGCGGTGCGGCGCGGCCACCAGCGGCTGCTGCCTGAGCATCTGCTGAAGGTGTTGCTGGACGACAGGGAGGGGTTGGCCGCCAACCTGATGCGGGCCGCCGGTGGCGACCCCAAGAAGGCGCTGGCCGCGGTGGATGCCGAGTTGGACAAGCAGCCCAAGGTGGAGGGCCCGGGGGCCGGCGGCCTGCACCTGACCACCGAATTGGCCCGGGTGTTTGAACAGGCCGAGCAGATGGCCGAGAAGGCGGGCGATTCCTACGTTACCGCCGAGCGTATGTTCCTGGCGCTGTCCATGGCCGCCGGAACCGCCGCCGCCCGCATCCTGTCGGAAGCGGGCGTCAGTCCGCAGGGCCTCAACAAGGCCATCGAGGACGTGCGCAAGGGCCGCAAGGCCACCTCGGCCTCGGCCGAGGATTCCTACGAGGCCCTCAAGAAATATGCCCGCGACCTGACGGCGGTGGCGCGCGAAGGCAAGCTCGACCCGGTCATCGGCCGCGACGAGGAAATCCGCCGCACCATCCAGGTGCTCAGCCGCCGTACCAAGAACAACCCGGTGCTGATCGGCGAACCGGGCGTGGGCAAGACCGCCATCGTGGAAGGCTTGGCCATCCGCATCGTCAATGGCGACGTGCCGGAGAACCTGAAGATGAAGAGCCTGATGTCGCTGGACATGGGCTCGCTCATCGCCGGTGCCAAGTTCCGCGGCGAGTTCGAAGAGCGCCTGAAGGCGGTGCTCAACGAGGTGGCGGCCAGCAACGGCGACATCATCCTGTTCATCGACGAGATGCACACTCTGGTGGGCGCCGGCGCCGCCGAGGGGGCCATGGACGCCTCCAATTTGCTCAAGCCCGCCTTGGCGCGCGGCGAGCTGCACTGCGTCGGCGCCACCACGCTGAACGAGTACCGCAAGCATGTGGAGAAGGACGCTGCCCTGGCGCGGCGGTTCCAGCCCGTCTTCGTCTCCGAGCCCACGGTGGAGGACACCATCTCCATTCTGCGCGGCATCAAGGAGAAGTACGAACTGCACCACGGCGTGCGCATCTCGGATTCGGCCCTGGTGTCGGCGGCGACGCTGTCCAATCGCTACATCACCGACCGCTTCCTGCCCGACAAGGCCATCGACCTGGTGGACGAGGCGGCCTCGCGCCTGCGCATGGAGGTGGATTCCAAGCCCGAGGAACTGGACGAGCTGGACCGCCGCATCGTCCAGCTGAAGATCGAGCGCGAAGCGCTGAAGAAGGAAACCGACGCCGCCAGCCGCGACCGGCTGGAGAGGCTGGAGGACGAACTGGTCGAGCCTGGAGGCCGACAGCGCCCGGGTCACCGCCGCCTGGCGGGCCGAGAAGGATCAACTCGCCTCGGCCACCAAGCTGAAGGAGCAACTGGACCAGGCCCGCATCGAGGCGGAGAAGGCCCAGCGCGAGGGCCGCTACGAAAAGGCGGGCGAGCTGCTCTACGGCGTCATCCCCGATCTGGAGCAGAAGCTGTCCAGGGGCGACGGCGCCCAGGGACACATGCTCAACGAGGCGGTGACCGAGGAGCAGATCGCCGCGGTGGTGTCGCGCTGGACCGGTATTCCGGTGGACAAGATGCTGGCCGGCGAGCGCGAGAAGCTGCTGGACATGGAGAACCGCCTGCGTACCCGCGTGGTCGGCCAGGAGGAGGCGGTGGTGGCCGTCGCCAATGCCGTGCGCCGCGCCCGCGCCGGCTTGCAGGACCCCAACCGGCCCATCGGCTCGTTCCTGTTCCTCGGCCCCACCGGTGTGGGCAAGACCGAGCTGACCAAGGCGCTGGCGGAGTTCCTGTTCGATGACGAGACCGCCATGGTCCGCATCGACATGTCCGAATACATGGAAAAGCATTCGGTGGCCCGCCTGATCGGCGCGCCGCCCGGCTATGTGGGCTACGAGGAGGGCGGCGCGCTGACCGAGGCGGTGCGGCGCCGGCCCTATCAAGTCATCCTGTTCGATGAGGTGGAAAAGGCCCATCCCGACGTCTTCAACGTGCTGCTGCAGGTGCTCGACGACGGCCGCCTGACCGACGGCCAGGGCCGCACCGTGGACTTCCGCAACACGCTGATCGTGCTGACTTCCAATCTGGGCTCCGAGGTGCTGGCCAACCAGGCCGAAGGCCACGATTCGTCCGAGGTGCGCGACTTGGTCATGGAGGTGGTGCGGGCCAGCTTCCGGCCTGAATTCCTCAACCGCCTGGACGAGATCCTGCTGTTCCACCGCCTCAACCGCGGCCACATGACCGGTATCGTGGAAATCCAGCTGGGACGGCTGCGCAAGCTGCTGGCCGACCGCAAGATCACCCTGGAGCTGGACCAGGCGGCACGCGAGTGGCTGGGCGAGAAGGGCTATGACCCGGTCTACGGTGCGCGGCCGCTCAAGCGGGTCATCCAGCGCACGTTGCAGAACCCGCTGGCCAGCCTGATCCTTGAGGGGCGCATCAACGACGGTGACACCGTTACCGTGTCCGCGGGCGAGGGCGGCTTGCTCATCAATGGCCAGCCGGTGGCCGTGGACTGACGGTTGAGCATTACATGAAACGCATATATGCCATCCAGCTTCATGTGCGTAACATGTTTGCAACGTGCCGGGGGCGTGCTAGAAGGGCGCCCTAAGGTGGATAACCCACCCGTCATATACCTCTTGGCCGGTGCTCCGTCCCCCCCCCCCCTAGGGGTGCTGGCCGCAAGGCGCGGGGTTCCCGTTACGACGGGGACCCCGGCCGACGCAAATCCTCGGATGCCGACGAAAATGCCTGACCCGCTCAGTTGGTCAGGGCGCCGCCCTTGATGGTGTTGGCGGCGATGCGGGTGGCCGGGGCGATCCGGGCCAGCAGGGTGTCGGTCTCGCGCTTGGCGACGCGGAAGCGCTCCAGGTCGCGGCCGGCCAGCTTGACGTTGGTGGGCATCTTCACCGACAGCGGGTTGATCTGGGCATTACCCTGCAGCACTTCGTAATGCAGGTGCGGGCCGGTGGCGCGCCCGGTGGCGCCGACGAAGCCGACGATCTGGCCCTGGCCGACACGCTTGCCCACCTTGATGCCGGCGGCGATGCGGCTCATGTGGGCATAGGCGGTGGCATAGCCGTTGCCGTGGCGCACCCGCACGTAATTGCCGTAGGCGCCGTTGAAGCCGGCCATCTCGATGGTGCCGTCGCCGGCGGCCTGGATGGGGGTGCCGGTGGGCACGCCGAAATCCACGCCCTTGTGCATCTTGGTGTAGCCCAGGATGGGGTGGTTGCGCATGCCGAAGCCCGAGGTGATCTTGGCGCCGTCCACCGGGGTCTTCAGCAGGGCCTTCTTGATGCTCTCGCCCTTCTCGTTGAAATACTCCACCACGCCGCCTTCGTTCTCGAAGCGGTACATGGCGATGGGCTTGCCGCCGAGGGCGACGCTGGCGTACAGCATGTCGCCGTTGCGCACCAGCTTGCCCTTGGTGTCGTAATAGGCCTCGAACATCACGTCGAAGGTGTCGCCGGCCTGGATGTCGCGCTGGAAGTCCACGTCATAGGACAGCGCCTTGATCATGGCGATGATGACGGGGGCGGGGATGCCGGCGTTTTGCGCGCTCTCGAACAGCGACGACTTGATGGCGCCGTTGTAATGGGCGATCTGTCGGCTGACCTGGCGCTTGGATTCCACGCCCTCGAAGCCGCCGCTCTCGGCACGCCGCGCGGTGACCTCGCGGATGGGATCGGCGTTCAGCGACACCTGGGTGAAGCCGCCGACGCCGAAACCGTGCGGCGGCTTGTCGAAGGTGACGGTCACCTTCTGTCCGGCCCTCAGGGCGCGCGGGTTGAAGACGTCCTTCAGCGCGTCGATGGCCAGATTGGCGTCCGAGACGTCGACACCGGCGCGGGTCAGCACGTCCATCAGGGTGTCGCCCGACCCCACCTGCACGTGGCGATCCACCGGGCGGCTGGCCCGATCCTCCAACTCGCTGTCCGAGGCGACCTGCTCCGCCCAGCCCGAGCGCTCGGCTTCCAGGTCGACATAGGCGGGCGGGGTGGGGTCCAGCGGTTCGTCAACCGAGCCGAACTGAACGAAGGGACGGGCCACGAACATGGCGCCGATGCCCACCAGGCCAACCACTCCTGCCGCCTTCAAGGTTCGCTTGATTTTGGCCGAAACGCGGCTGCGCAATGGTCTCGTCCATCCAATGGAAAAGGTATGGGGTGTTTATCGCAGCCCAAACGAAGCAAGGCAAGGAATAATCCCATATTTTTGCTCTTGACTGTGGCTGTGCTGCACGTCCCACGGTAAGACTGGCGTGCATTGGCGGCCTCCGGCTTCGCCCCTGTCGGCGCTCAGAGCTATGCTGGCATTGCTCTGAAAAATGTCATAACTATCGGAAATAAAATGGTTTTTCTGATGTAGCGGACATCCCCCATAGGGGCAGTGGGCAGGTTCAAATCAGTGGCCCCATATATAGAGAAGCCCCCCTCGGTGCGCCGGATGTGGGCGGCGAAAAAATGTGACGGGTCGATG
>JANQAI010000001.1:2500-435415 GCA_024707145.1 Magnetospirillum sp.
GGAGTGAAAGAGAACCTGAAACGGAATGCCTACAAGCAGTCGGAGCCGCCTTGAGCGGTGACGGCGTACCTTTTGTATAATGGGTCAGCGAGTTAGCGTATGCAGCAAGCTTAAGCCGGTAGGTGTAGGCGTAGCGAAAGCGAGTCTGAATAGGGCGCCAAGTTGCATGCGTTAGACCCGAAACCGGGTGATCTTACCATGGACAGGTTGAAGGTGGGGTAACACCCACTGGAGGACCGAACCCACGCCTGTTGAAAAAGTCGGGGATGATCTGTGGTAAGGGGTGAAAGGCCAATCAAACTCGGAAATAGCTGGTTCTCCGCGAAAGCTATTTAGGTAGCGCGTCAGACGAATACCGCGGGGGGTAGAGCACTGGATGGGCTAGGGGGTCCCAAAGACCTACCAAACCTAACCAAACTCCGAATACCCGTGAGTACTATCTGGCAGACAGACGGTGGGTGCTAAGGTCCATCGTCAAGAGGGAAACAGCCCAGACCGCCAGCTAAGGTCCCCAAGTCATGGCTAAGTGGGAAAGGATGTGGGAAGGCCATAACAACCAGGAGGTTGGCTTAGAAGCAGCCATCCTTTAAAGAAAGCGTAATAGCTCACTGGTCTAATAGCAATCCTGCGCCGAAAATGTACCGGGGCTCAAGCCATGCACCGAAGCTGCGGACTTCGAAAGAAGTGGTAGCGGAGCGTTCCGTAAGCCTGCGAAGGCGTATCCGTGAGGTGCGCTGGAGGTATCGGAAGTGAGAATGCTGACATGAGTAGCGACAAAGAGTGTGAGAAACACTCTCGCCGAAAGTCCAAGGGTTCCTGCGCAAGGCTAATCCGCGCAGGGTGAGCCGGCCCCTAAGGCGAGGCCGAAAGGCGTAGTCGATGGGAACCACGTTAATATTCGTGGGCCTGCTGGAAGTGACGACCTTCGTAAGTTGTACGGGCTTATCGGATTGTCCGTGCAGCGAAGAGGGTCCGGGAAATAACTCCAGTGTATAGACCGTACCCGAAACCGACACAGGTGGACTGGTAGAGTATACCAAGGCGCTTGAGAGAATGGTGTTGAAGGAACTAGGCAAATTGACCCCGTAACTTCGGGATAAGGGGTACCCTCTTCCGCGCAAGCGGTTGGGGGTGGCACAGACCAGGGGGTGGCGACTGTTTACTAAAAACACAGGGCTCTGCGAAGTCTGTAAGACGACGTATAGGGTCTGACGCCTGCCCGGTGCCGGAAGGTTAAAAGGAGAGGTGCAAGCCTTGAATTGAAGCCCCGGTAAACGGCGGCCGTAACTATAACGGTCCTAAGGTAGCGAAATTCCTTGTCGGGTAAGTTCCGACCTGCACGAATGGCGTAACGACTTCCCCGCTGTCTCCAACACCAACTCAGCGAAATTGAATTCTCCGTGAAGATGCGGAGTACCCGCGGCTAGACGGAAAGACCCCGTGCACCTTTACTACAGCTTTGCAGTGGTACTAGGGAATGGATGTGTAGGATAGGTGGGAGGCTATGAAACATCGGCGCCAGCCGGTGCGGAGCCATCCTTGAAATACCACCCTTCTGTTTCCTGGTATCTAACCGCGACCCCTGAACCGGGGCCCGGGACCCTGCATGGCGGGTAGTTTGACTGGGGCGGTCGCCTCCCAAAGAGTAACGGAGGCGCGCGATGGTGAGCTCAAGCTGGTCGGAAATCAGCTGCTGAGTGCAATGGCATAAGCTCGCCTGACTGCGAGGCTGACAAGCCGAGCAGAGACGAAAGTCGGTCATAGTGATCCGGTGGTCCCGAGTGGAAGGGCCATCGCTCAACGGATAAAAGGTACGCCGGGGATAACAGGCTGATCTCCCCCAAGAGTCCACATCGACGGGGAGGTTTGGCACCTCGATGTCGGCTCATCACATCCTGGGGCTGGAGCAGGTCCCAAGGGTTCGGCTGTTCGCCGATTAAAGTGGTACGTGAGCTGGGTTTAGAACGTCGTGAGACAGTTCGGTCCCTATCTACCGTGGGTGTCGGAAACTTGAGAGGACCTGTCCCTAGTACGAGAGGACCGGGATGGACGCACCTCTGGTGTACCGGTTGTCGCGCCAGCGGCATTGCCGGGTAGCTACGTGCGGACGAGATAACCGCTGAATGCATCTAAGCGGGAAGCTCCCCTCAAAACCAGGTTTCCCTATCAGAGCCGTCGTAGACCACGACGTCGATAGGTGGCATGTGGAAGCGCAGCAATGTGTGAAGCTAAGCCATACTAATCGCTCGACCGGCTTGATCGCTCCTACACAGCGGCAAGCCCGGACAACGAAACAAAATACAGCACGTGGGTATCACAAATCAGGAATGCTTCGTTTCCTTCGACGACCAGGTGGTCATAGCGGGGGGCCTGCACCCGATCCCATCCCGAACTCGGCCGTGAAAACCCCCAGCGCCAATGGTACTGTGTCTTAAGGCACGGGAGAGTAGGTCGCTGCCTGGTCTTCAAAGGAAACGATTAACCTATACACGACAAAGACACGAAACGGCGCCGGTAATCACCGGCGCCGTTTTCGGTTGTTCGCCTTAATCGCATGAAAAAAGCCGGCCTCCCCGTGGAAGGCCGGCTTTTCCTTTGCCCGAGGGCTCAGCCCAGGCTGGCCTTGACCTTGGCGATGGCGTCGCGGCTATAGAAATTGCACACGCCGCGCTTGGCCGCCGGTTCAAGGGCCAAGTCCTTTATCGCCTTCTTCACCTTGGCATCGGACACACCCAGTTCCTTGGCGATGTTGCCGGCGGAGATCAGATCCTGGTCAGCCATTGTTGTCTTTCCCTCTCTGGTTGGGTCAGGCGACGTATTTGCCGCCGCGCAGGATGCGGATGTAGTTCACCCGGTCGAAGGCGGTCTGGTCGGCCACCTTGCCCCGGCTCATGGAGCCGCGCAGTTGGGACAGCGACTGCACCTCGCGCTCGGCCAGGTCGGCCACCATGCCGTCGTGCAGCGCCTTCATGTAGTCGATGCCGTGGCGCAGCAGGGCCGAGGCGGTCATCACCACGTCGGCACCGGCGAACAGGTACTTGATCACCTCGGCCGCGCTCTGCACCCCCGAGGTGGCGGCCAGCGAGCCCTTGACCTTGCCATACAGCGCACCGATCCACAGCAGGGGCAGGCGGATTTCGCCCCGGTTGCTGAGCTTGAGGTCGCGCACCAGGGTCAGGTTCTCCAGGTCGATGTCGGGCTGGTAGAAGCGGTTGAACAGCACGAAGCCGTCGGCGCCGGCCTTGTCCAGGGTCTGCACCATGGTGCCGGGCGAGCTGAAATAGGGGCTGAGCTTGATGGCCACCGGGATGGACACCGTCTGCTTCACCGCCTTGAGGATCTCCACATGGCGGGCTTCGACCTCGGCGCCGGACAGGGTCAGGTCGGTGGGCAGGAAGAAGACGTTGAGCTCGATGGCGCTGGCGCCGGCCTGTTCGATCTGCTTGGCGTAGTCGATCCAGCCGGTGCGGCTGGTGCCGTTCAGGCTGGCGATCACCGGCATGTCCACGGCGGTGCGGGCCTTGCGGATCAGCTCCAGGTAATTCTTCGGCCCGGCATTCTCGGCCAGATGGTCGGGGAAATAGGTCAACGCCTCGGCGTCGGCCAGGGCGACCAGATGCTCGATCTCCTCCAGCTCGCTTTCGATGTCCTCCTGGAAGATGGAGGGCAGCACGATGGCGGCGGCGCCGTTGTCCTCGAGCTTACGGATGTTGCCCACGTCCAGTCCGAGGGGACAGGCGGAAACCACCAGCGGGTTCTTCAGGGAAAGGCCGAGGTAACGCGTGGTCAGGTCCATGGAAGTCTCCTGTGGTGGGGTACCAAGGCAACGTGGCACGAGACTAGCCCCGCTTCGACGGTCAGGCAAGGCTTGGGCAGGAATGTCGGGTTTGCGCCAAAAATAGGCATAATCCGCTGGCCCGGCCTTTGCTTGCCCCGGGGGCGGAGGTTTCCCATGAAGACGCATCTCGACTGGTCGGCCTACGACACCTACGGCATCGGCGACGCTTTTTCCGGCGTGCCCATTACCGGCGGCAACTACGCCAAGGCGGTGGCGGTGTGCATGCACAACCGTGAATGCCAGCGCGAGGGGCGCGGCGTCATGTGCCCCAGCTTCCGCATCACCTGCGACCCCGCCCATTCCACCGAGGCCCGCGTCGCCGCCTTCAAGGCGGCGCTCAACGGCGATCTGGGGCCGTCGCCCTTCACCGGGCCGGAACTGGCAGCCTCGCTGGACCTGTGCGTGCTGTGCAAGGGCTGCAAGAAGGAATGCCCCAGCGCCGTGGACATGACCCTGATCAAGACCGAGTTCCTGGCCCAGCGGAACGACCTGATGGGGGTAAGGCGCCGTTCGCGCCTGCTGGGTGGATTGCCGGCCTGGGTGGGGCATTGGCACCGGCCGGTGCGTGCCCTGGTGCGTTGGCGTAACCGCTCGCCCTTACTGCGCAAGGCGGCGGAAAAATTCCTCGGTCTGGCGGCGCGCCGGCGCATTCCCGTCCCGGCCGCCGCTTCCTTCCGGCCGCCGGCCCCTACCCCCGCCGGCAGTCGGGGCCAGGTGGTACTGTTCGTGGACACCTTCGCCCATCATTTCGAGCCCGAGATCGCCGAAGCCGCGCTGGAGGTGCTGAAGGCCGCCGGCTACGGCGTCACCGTGGCGCGCCCGGCATCCGGCGATTCCGAGCCCGACCGCTCGCTGTGCTGCGGCCGCACCTACCTGTCCACCGGCCAGGTGGAGAAGGCCCGTGCCGAGGCTCGCCGGGTGCTGGCCGCCCTGGCCCCTGCCTTGGAGGCGGGCATCCCTATCATCGGGTTGGAGCCGTCGTGTCTGCTGTCCATGCGCGACGAGTTCTATTCCCTCGGCCTGGGCGCCGAGGTGGCGCGGCTGGGCAAGCAGATCTTCCTGCTGGAGGAGTTCCTGGCCCGCGAGTCCCACCGGGGTCTGACCCTGCCGCTGAAGCCGCTGCCGTGCAAGGCGCTGATCCATGGCCATTGCCACCAGAAGGCGTTCGGCACCATGAAATCCATGCGCAAGGTGCTGGGCTGGATCCCGGATTTCCAGTTCGAGCCTGATCGAGTCGTCGTGCTGCGGCATGGCCGGCGCCTTCGGGCTGGAGGTGGAGCATTACGACGCCTCCCAGGCCATGGCCGAGCTGTCGCTGCTGCCCACCGTGCGGGCGGCCGCGCCGGACACCGCCATCGTCGCCAACGGCTTCTCCTGCCGCCACCAGATCGAGGACGGGGCAGGGCGCAAGCCGGTTCACATCGCCGTGCTGCTGCGTCAGGCGCTGGCGGGGTAGGGGTGGTGAAAACGGCGCGCCGAGAGAACATTTGTAAGGAAGTGGTGCACGCGAGGCGACAATGACGCCCACCCTTCCGCTGGCCATGATGATCCTGGCGGCATCGCCGGTCCTGGCGACCGAGGGCGATGCCTATGTAGCCGCCAAGACGCTGGAGGTGGAGATCATGCGAATGCGCCTCGCGGCCGCCCCACCCAATCCGGCGCTGAGCGCCGCCATGCAGGACGTGGACGATCTGCTGCGCCGCGTGCGGCAGGGAGGGCCGGGCGAGAGCGAAGCCCTGCGCGCCCCGCTGGATGCGGCCCTGGCCCGCCTGGAGTTGGAACTGGCCATGGCCGCTTCCGCTCCCAGTGGAACCGGCCCCTAGCGGAACTGGAACGGAATCTCGAAGGTCAGCATGTCCATCGGCAGGTCGGCGGGCGGGAGCGGAAAGGGAGACGCCCGCTTGACCGCGTCCAGGGCGATGCGGTCCAGCAGGCCGCTGCCGCTACTCGCGCTGATTTCCACCGCCTGCAGGCTGCCGTCCGCCCCCAGGGTGAAGTGCAGGCGGGCGGTGCCGGCAAAGGGCACCCTCTCGGGGCGGAAGCGCATGATGCGGCTCCACAGCAGGCGCACATAGTCGTCGCGCTCGGCGGCTCGGCCGGCCGGGCCTCCCACCGCCACTGGCGGGGCCGCCTGCGTCGTCGCCGGTTCGGCGACGGGAGCGTTGCTTTCGGTGAGCAAGGGCTGCTGGGCGGCGGTCTCCACGGCCGCAGGGGCGCTGATCGTCGCAGCCGCCACCGGGGCCGGTTTGGCCGGCAGCGGTTTGGGGGGCCGGCTTCGGCGGTGCCGGCGGGGCGATGGTTTTGGCGGGCTGCGGTTCTGGCGACGGTTCCGGCGGCGACGGTGGCTCGGGGGAGGGGGGCGGCAGCACCAGGCTCCACCGACAGGGCGCCATCGCCCGGATCGTGGGGCAGCGATGCCGGGGCAAGCAGCCAGGCGGCCATCAGCGCCCCGTGCAGCAGTGCCGACAGCGCCAGGGCGGGGTGCCGCCGCAGGGTGGGAAGGCTGATGGCGTCACGGGGCATGGCGATGGCGATCATGCGGTCACCCGATTGAAAAGAGGCTCCGGGCCCAAGGCCCGGAGCCGTTCCTGGTCAGAACTTCACCGTCACGCCGGCCAGATAGGTCCGGCCCATGCCGTAGACATTGGGGGCATCCGGCTTGAGGCCGCGGGTGGTGAGGTCGGTGCCGCCCAGCGGCTCGTGGTAGCGCTTGTCCAGCACGTTATCGATGCCCGCGCTGAGGACGAGGTTGTCCCATTCATAGGCGGTGCGCAGGTTCAGCAGGGCATAGGCCGGCGTGGTGTTTTCCCGCCGGTTGCCGGAGACGAAGTCCTTGCTGTCCACCAATTGCAGGCTCGACGCCGCTGGACCAGCCGCCCAACTGGTGGTCCACCCCCAGGCGGGCATTCAGCGGCATGATGTTGTACAGGTTGTCGCCGGTATCGAGGTTGCGGCCGCGCACCCAGGACAGGCTGCCCTTGAACACCGCCCGGCCCAGGCTGATGTCGTCCATCAGCTCGCGGTTGCCGGAGATGTCCACGCCGAACAGCTCCGCATCGTGGTTGGCGAAGCGGTACAGGCCATAGCCGGCCAGGGTGCCGGTGTAGTTCGCCACCAGATCGGCGTCGATGTAGTCCTGCACGTAGGTGTAATAGGGGCTGACCTTGAAGCCCCAGGTCTTCTTGGCGGCGTCGTGCCAGTCGGCCGCGACGCTGACGGTGTTGGCGATCTCGGGCTTCAGGTTCACGTCGCCGATATAGCCGTTGCCGTCGCCGAACCAGGTATTCATGCTCGACGCCATGCTGTTGGTGGACCAGGCATACCGCTCGTACAGATTGGGCGAGCGGGTCTTGCGCGCGTAGCCCGCCTCGTAGGAGGCGGTCTTGTCGTGGTCGTAGCGGAGCAGGGCGGTCAGGTCGAAATTGACGTCGGTCTGCGAGCGGTCCTTGGCATTGAAGGCGGCGGCGTCGGGGCCGTACATCATGCCGCCGTTGTAGCCCTGCACCTCGCCGGTATTCATCCAGACGGTGTCGTTGCGGATGCCCAACTGGCTGCTCCACTTCTCGGTCCAGCGGGCATCCCATTCGGCGAAGGTGCCGATACGGTTGCGCTGGCCGTCGTGGATGTTGAAGAAGTTGTTGGGCCCCATCATGCCCACCGTCTGGGTCACCGGTGGCCACCAGTCGTCCAGGGTGTAGCGCTGGAATTCGTTGCCCACCCGCAGGGTGTCGCGCGGGTTCAACGGCAGCTCGGCCTTGAGGTTGTAGCCGAACTCGTCGGACTCGGTGTTCATGGGCATGGTGTTCGCGCTCTTCACCTTGCCCAGGAAATCCATCTCGTGCTCGACGCCGCGCCAATAGGCGTTGGCGTCCAGCTTGCCCCAGCCGAACTGGCCGGCATAGCGGCCGTTGAGGAACTTGCTGGAGTTCTCGGTTAGGTCCATGCGCTGGTTGGGGAAGCCTTCATAGGGCGAGAACTGCCAACCGCCCTGCAGTTCCACCAGATGGCCGTCGCGGCGGCCGGCCAGACTGACGGTGTGGTCCTCGATCTGGTACAGGCTGGTCTGCACCGGCGCGCCGTCGCCGCCCCGGTGGTAGTCGCCGGCCCGGGTCCATGAACCGGAATACTTGGCGCTGGCGTTGGCGGTGGCGGCGGTGACCTCGCCGCCGGTGCTGATGGCGTGGTTGTTGCTGCTGTAGCCGGCCGACAGCCGACCGGTGGTGAGCAGATCCTGTCCCGGCGCGGCGAATTTGGGCTCGGGGCTGTCCACCTTGATGGTGCCGCCGATGCTGTCGCCGCCGGCACTGACCGGGGTGATGCCGGACAGCACCTCGATGGCGCCCACCTGATCGGGGGCGATGTAGGAGAGCGGCGGGTTCATGTGGTTGGGGCAGGCCGCGGTGATGGGCATGCCGTCCACCTCCACCTTCAGACGGTCGTCGGCCAGGCCGCGCACCGCCGGCAGGCTGGAGGCGCCGCCGCCGCTGTAGAGGCTGACGCCGGGAATGTCCTTCAGCAGGCCGGCGGTGTCGCCCGACGCCTTCCGTTTGGAGGACAGTTCGGAGGCGTCGAGGACGGTGCGCCCCAGGGGGCGGCTTCGCTGCTGTCCGGCGCGTCGGCATCCACCGGCACCGGCGGCAGTTCGATGGCGGACTGGGCCAGCGCCGCCGACGGCAGGGCGAGGGCAAGGGCGAACAGGGCGCACGAGGGTTTGCGCAGGCGGCTGGGCCTGTGATGGGCATGAAATGGCATAGATCGATCCCCACGGCCAAGGCGGCAAGCCTTGGGCGTAATCCAACGACGGCCGCGTTGCGGCGGCCAGGTTCAAGCTGTCGGGTGGATCAGGCGGCCGGGGGCGCGCGGGGGAAAGCCAGCCGCAGCGGCCGCGCCACCCGCGCCGGTTCGGCGTCGGCGAGCGGGGCGCGGGGCAGGGGCTGGACAAAGGGAACCGGCAGCGGCACCGCTAGCGGGGTCAGCACGGCGCCATGGGAGAACGGCAGGCAGGCGCCGCAGAACCCGTTCTCGCCGGCATGGTCGGGGGAGACCGGAGTGCCGTTGCGGTCGATGACCGCCATGCCGCCTGCGGTGCAGACGATCAGATGGTCATCGGAAAGCGAGGGAACGGCGGCCTGGGCGGGCAGGGCGCCGCCGGCCACCACGTTGAACAGCAGCAGGACCAGGCCCATCCATGCCGACAACGTACGGCGGCGCCGTCCCAAGGACGGGTCGCTGGCGGTGTCGTAGCACTTTTGGCGTATGGCCCCACGCATGATGGTGAACCATGGGGCCAAGACCCCATGGAGTCAATTGACTTAGAGCAAGCCGAGACGCCGCAATTCCTCGGCCATCTCGGGCGGCGGCTCGCTCTCGCCCGGCCGGCGGTCGGTGGGGGCGTCCTCGGGCTTGAGGTAGCGCCAGCCCTGGAACGGCTTGGTGGGGCGCGCGTGCACCTCCACCACTTCGGGATCCAGGGTCAGGCGGCAGCGCGGCCGGCCTTCGTCGTCGTGTTCGGTCGCCACCGCCAGGATGCGCTGGCGGGCGCAGAGCTGGCCCTTGATCACCCAGTAGAGGGAGCCGCCCCCGGTCAGCTCCTCGACCCGCTTGGGCACCATGCGGGTCAGGTGGAAGAGGTGGCCGTGGCTGCGCAGGCGTTCGGCCTGGAAGTCCTTCAGCATGGCGATGCCGTCGCAGCCGACGGCGAGCTTGATCAGGTGAATCACCGGATGGTCGGGCCCGTTGGTTGTAATTGCAGATCCGAAGTCATACCTCGATAGAGGTTTATCCTATTCCAGGAGGAATGGCATGATGAAGACCTTTGCCGCTTTCGGCATGCTCGTCCTGCTTGCCGGCTGTGCCGGCCGGAATGAGCCGGAAGGTTCGTTCCTCAACCCGGTCTGCATGCCGGATGGTTCGGTGGCGTGGCGCCAGCTTTCCAACGACAAGGGCGAGTACACCACGCCCATCGCCACCAAGGCAAACTGTCCCTGGAACAAGACCGCGGCGCGATGACCGTCGGCCGGGGCCGAGGGGGCGCCACGCCCCCTGTTCCCACCATGGCCGCGAACGGGACCGCATCGTTCCCTTGACGGCTTCGGCCCGGGTGGCCGATATGCTTGGTCATGACCTCTCCACCGAAAAGCCTGTTCTCGTACCCGCGCCACCGCGACCTGCGCCCGGCGCCGTTCCTGCCCACCACGCATGCCGGGATGGAGGCGTTGGGCTGGGATTCCTGCGACGTGGTGCTGGTGACCGGCGACGCCTATATCGACCATCCCAGCTTCGGCATGGCCATCGTTGGCCGCCTGCTGGAGGCGCAAGGCTTCCGCGTCGGCATCATCTCCCAGCCCGACTGGCACGGGCCCGAGCCGTTCCGGGCGCTGGGGCGGCCCAACCTGTTCTGGGGGGTCACCGGCGGCAACATGGATTCCATGGTCAACCGCTACACCTCGGACCGCAGGATTCGCTCGGACGACGCCTATACACCGGGTGGCGAGGGCGGCCGGCGGCCCGACCGCGCGCTGCTGGTCTACGCCCAGCGCTGCCGCGAGGCATTCAAGGACGTCCCCATCGTGCTGGGCGGCATCGAGGCCAGCCTTCGCCGCATCGCCCATTACGATTACTGGTCGGACAAGGTGCGCCGCTCGGTGCTGGTGGACGCCAAGGCCGACATCCTGCTGTACGGCAATGCCGAGCGCGCCCTGGTGGACCTGGTCCACCGGGTGGCGGCCGGCGAGAGCCCGCGCGGCATGCACGACATCCGGGGCGTGGCGGTGATCCGCGACCGCGTGCCCGACGACTGGGCGGTGGCCGATTGGAGCGACCCCGAGCCGGCCGAACTGCCCCGCGCCAAGGGCGAGAAGGCGGTGGTGCGCCTGCCGTCCTATGAACGGGTATCGGCGGATCCGGTGCTCTATGGCCACGCCTCGCGCATCCTCCATCAGGAGGCTAATCCCGGCAACGCCCGCGCCCTGGTGCAGCGCCACGGCGACAAGGAGGTGTGGCTGAGCCCGCCGCCCATCCCGTTGACCACGGCCGAGATGGACGGCGTCTACGACCTGCCTTACGCCCGCGCGCCGCACCCGTCCTATGGCGAGGCCAAGATTCCCGCGTGGGAGATGATCCGCTTCTCGGTCAACATCATGCGCGGCTGTTTCGGCGGCTGCTCGTTCTGCTCCATCACCGAGCACGAAGGGCGCGTCATCCAGAGCCGGTCGGAAGCCTCGATCCTGAAGGAGATCGAGGCCATCCGCGACAAGACCAAAGGTTTCACCGGCACCATCTCGGACCTGGGCGGCCCCACCGCCAACATGTGGCGGCTGAACTGCAAGGACCCGGAAATCCAGGCGGTGTGCCGCCGGCCAAGCTGCGTCTATCCCGACATCTGTAAGAATCTGGAAACCAACCACGACCCGCTGATCGCGCTCTATCGCAAGGCGCGCGCGGTCAAGGGGGTGAAGCGCATCTCCATCGGCTCGGGCGTGCGCTACGACCTGGCGGTGAAGAGCCCGGCCTACGTCAAGGAACTGGTGGCCCACCATGTCGGCGGCTATCTGAAGATCGCCCCCGAGCACACCGAGGACGGCCCGCTGTCCAAGATGATGAAGCCGGGCATGGGCGCCTATGACCGCTTCAAGCAATTGTTCGAGCAGGCGGCGCGCGAGGCGGGCAAGAAATACTACCTGATCCCCTATTTCATCGCCGCCCATCCCGGCACCACCGACCGCGACATGATGAACCTGGCCCTGTGGCTGAAGGAAAACGGCTTCAAGGCCGACCAGGTGCAGACCTTCCTGCCGTCGCCCATGTCGCTGTCCACCGCCATGTACCATTCCGGCCGCAACCCGCTGGCCCCGATCCGGCGCCAGGGCGGCGAGGTGGTGTTCTCGGCGCGGGGCGAGCGGCAGCGCCGCTTGCACAAGGCGTTCCTGCGCTATCACGACCCGGAGAACTGGCCCCTCCTGCGCGACGCCCTGAAGGCCATGGGGCGGGCCGACCTGATCGGCCCGGGCCGGCACCAGCCTGGTGCCGGCGCACCAGCCGGCGGGCAAGGGGGCGCCTCAGGGCAAGGGCAAGCCGTTCATGACCCAGCATACGCGGCCGGCCGTGGGAGCGCCGCGCACCGGGGCGCGGCGGGGACGCTGAGCGGGCCATCTGCAGGAGCTGGTTCCGGCGGAAACATCCGGTGGCTTCGGCGTGTTGCCCATTTGGCAATCGCGTGGAGGTCGGCCATGCCCGAACCCATCCTCGATCCCATCATCACGGTCAGCCGCCATCGCTGGGCCCTGGCGGCGCGTGGCGCCCTGGCGCTGGTCATCGGCCTGTGGCTGCTGTTCGCCCCGCTGGGCGGTCTTGTGACGCTGGTGGCGGTGGTCGCCATGTGGCTGGTGGTGGACGGCGTGGTGGCGCTGCTGAGCGGAGTGTGGGCAGGGCGGGGAGAGGCGCCCCGGGCGATCGCCCTGGCCCAGGCGCTGGCCAGCCTGGTCCTCGCCACCCTGGTGCTGGCATTGCCCGGGGCGTCGCTGCTCTCGCTGGTGTGGACCGTGGCCGCCTGGGCCATCTGGCAGGGCATCGCCGAGGTTCTGCTGTCGCGGCGCGTGGCCTCGGCCACATTGCTGGGGGTGGGCGGTGCGGTGTCCATCGTGGCCGGCATCGTCCTGATCGCCCTGCCCGCCATCCTCACCCCGCTGGAGGGTGGCTTCAGCCTGGTGACGGCGGTGGCCCTGTATGGCGTGGTGCGCGGGCTCTATCTGCTGGCCGCCGCCGGGCGAGGGCGTCGGCTGGCCGCCTAGAAGCTAGTCCAGCAGGGCTTCCAGGAAGATTTCGCCGTAGCGGGCCAGCTTGGCTTCGCCGATGCCGTGGATGCCGCGCATCTGCTCCAGCGAGGAGGGGCGGTGGGCGGCCAGTTCCATCAGGGTGCGGTCGGGGAACACCGCATAGGCCGGGATGCCCTGTTCCGCCGCCAGTTCGCGCCGCAGCTTCTTGAGCGCCGCCAGCAGGTCGGAATCGTAGTCCGCCGGCAATTGGGCGGCCGGGGCCTTGGCCTTTTTCTGGCGCCCGCGCAGGGCGTCCAGGCGGATCTCGATGCGGCTCTTGCCGCGTAGCACCTGTCCACCGGCCTCGGTCAGGCGCCAGGCGCCGAACTCGGACAGATCCTGGGTCATCAGGCCGCCGGCATAGAGCTGGCGGAAGATGGAGCGCCACTGCTCGCGCGAGCGGTCCTTGCCGACGCCGAAGGTGGGCAGCGCGTGGTGGCCGTGATGCAGCACGGCGTCGCTTTCGGTGCCCACCAGGATGTTGATCAGGTGCTCGGCGCCGAAGCGCTGGCCGGTGCGGTAGATGGCCGACAGCACCTTCTGGGCGTCGATGGTGCCGTCGTAGACGGCCACGCCGTGGATGCAGAGGTCGCAATGGCCGCAGGGCTCGCTGCTTTCGCCGAAATAGGCCAGCAGGGTCTGGCGCCGGCAGCGCGGTGCCTCGCACAGGGCCAGCAGCGCGTTCAGCTTGGCCCGCTCGACCCGCTTCTGCTCGTCGGACGCTTGGCTTTCCTCGATCTGCAGCGCGCGCAGGCGCACGTCGCCCAGGCCGTACAGGGTCAGGGTGTCGGCGGGCAGGCCGTCGCGGCCGGCGCGGCCGATTTCCTGGTAATAGGCCTCGATGCTCTTGGGCAGATCGGCATGGGCGACGAAGCGCACGTCGGGCTTGTCGATGCCCATGCCGAAGGCGATCGTCGCCACCATGGTGATGCCGTCCTCGCGCAGGAAGGCGTCCTGGTTGGCCTCGCGCACCTGCTTGTCCAGCCCGGCATGGTAGACCAGGGCGTGGTGGCCGGCGGCGTTGAAGGTCTCGGCCAGGTCCTCGCAGCCCTGGCGCGAGGCGCAGTAGACCACGCCGCTTTGGCCCTTGCGCAGGCTCAGGAAATCCAGCAGCTGCTTGCGGGCGCTGTTCTTGGGCGCCATGGACAGCAGCAGGTTGGGGCGGTCGAAGCCGCCGATGAACACCCGCGGGTCACCGTCGAACAGGCGGGCGATGATGTCGGCGCGGGTGGCGGCGTCGGCGGTGGCGGTGAAGGCCACCGTCTGGATGCCGCCCAGCTCGCGCCGCAGCTCGCCCAGGGCCAGGTATTCCGGGCGGAAGTCGTGGCCCCATTGCGACACGCAATGGGCCTCGTCGATGGCGAGGCGGGTGGCGCCGGCGCTGCGCAGCAGTTCCACCGTGTCGGGCCGGGCCAGCCGCTCGGGCGCCAAATAGAGCAGGCGCAGATCGCCCTCGCGCAAGGAGTCGAAGATGCGCCGGGTCTCGGCCGGGGCGTTGGCGGAATTCAGCGCGGCGGCGTTGATGCCGTAATTGGTCAGCTGCGCCACCTGGTCGCGCATCAGGGCGATCAGCGGCGACACCACCACGGTCAGGCCGTTGCCCACCAGGGCGGGCAACTGGTAGCACAGGGACTTGCCGGCGCCGGTGGGCATGATGGCCAGCACGTCGGCCCCGCCCAGGATGGTTTCGATGATGGCGTCCTGGCCGGGGCGGAAGCCGTCGAAACCGAAGACGGAGCGCAGCAGGGAACGGGCGTGGTCGAGCATGGCGGGCGGACTATACCCCACACATCGCGGGCGGCGCCACAAATCGGCGACCGCGCCTCGCCCGCCCAAGGGGCCTAAAGGTGTCGAGCGAATGCGGGAGCGGAAGCCCAGCGGTCGTTCATTCCATCGATAGTGGTGACGGGGATTTTGGACAGCTCCTCCTCCGTCACCCCCTCCAGGCAGCCGATGTTGATGCCGTACATCTTGCCGATGGGCGTTTCGTTGCCGATGCCGAAGACGCGGACGCCGCATTGGCGGCAAAAGAAATGGTGGTTCTTCGCCGAACCGAAGACGTACTTGGTCAGGAAATCCTCGCCCGCAAGCATGCGGAAGCGGTCGGGCGTGGCGATGGCGGCCCAGAACCGGGTGCGCCGGCAGATGGAACAGTTGCAGCGGAAGCTGGGCTGGGCGAGGTCAAGCTCCGCCTCGATCGCCACGGCGCCGCAGTGGCAGCTTGCCCGGTAGGTCGTCAGCATGTCCGTGCCTCCTTGCCGTTTCCAATGGCGCACATGCCATCATCTTGCCATCAACTGAACATAGCGCAGGCGCAATGGGGGTAGAAGCTCCCCTCCATCGCATAACTCTTCGTGAGTAGAGACGTCCATGATCCGCAAAGCCGTTCTTCCCGTCGCCGGTCTCGGTACCCGCGTGCTGCCCGCCACCAAGGTGCTGCCCAAGGAACTGCTGCCGGTGGTCGACAAGCCGCTGATCCAATATGCCGTCGAAGAGGCGGCCGAGGCCGGGATCACCGAGATCGTGCTGGTCACCGCCAAGGGCAAGGAACTGCTGGCCGACCATTTCGACACCTCGGCCGAAGCTGGAGCGCCAGCTGGAGGCGCGCGGCAAGCTGGAGCTGCTGGAGATCGCCCGGGCCACCTGCCCCAAGGGCGTGACCATCACCACCGTGCGCCAGCCGGCGCCCCTGGGCCTGGGCCACGCGGTGTGGTGCGCCAAGCCGGTGGTGGGCGACGAGCCCTTCGCCGTGCTGCTGCCTGACGACCTGATCATGGGGCAGCCCGGCTGCCTGAAGCAGATGGTGGAGCAGTGGAACCGCACCGGCGGCCATCTGGTGGCGGTGGAGAACGTGCCGTTGTCCCAGGTCAACCGCTACGGCATCCTCGACGTCATCGAGGAAAAGGGGCAGGTCGCCCGCGCCCGCGGCATGGTGGAAAAGCCCAGCCCCGATCAGGCGCCGTCCACCTTGTCGGTGATCGGCCGCTATATCCTGGACCCGGTGGTGTTCGATTATCTGGACCGCAAGCAGAAGGGCCAGGGCGGCGAGATCCAACTGACCGATGCCATCGCCGCCACCATCGAACAGGTGGGCCTGTCGGGTCTGCGCTTCGTCGGCACCCGCTACGACTGCGGCAACAAGGCCGGCTACGTGACCGCCATCGTCGATGCGGCGCTGGTCCATCCCGAGACGGCGGCGGCCCTGTACGCCCACCTGGAAGCGTTGATGGGGCGCCGGGTGGCCTAAGGTAAAGGGGCGCGGTGATACCGTGCCCCAACTTAGGTATGGGGTAACGGCCGGCCTATTGTCTTTCGTGCTTTTGATGTTTCACATTAGAAGCAATCAAAAGTGGGAGGGCATCACCATGCCGATGCCGTGGCTGTCGGGCATGAATCTGGGAATGGCCGGCTTCGATGCCGACCATCGTCATCTGGTCGAGGTGCTGGCGGAACTGCGCACCAACACCCTGCAGGGCAACGCCTCGGGGGTGCGGGCGCTGTTCGATGAATTCCGCGCCGCCACCCTGGAGCACCTCGACGAGGAAGAGGCGCTGATGGCGCGGTTGGACTACCCCGCCGCCGCCGAGCATGTGGCCGACCACCAGCGCACCCGTTTCGCCCTCTTGGGGCTGGGCCGCATTGTCGCGGCCGGCCGGATGGACAGCCTGATGGATGCCCTGGATCAGTATTCCACCGCCTATCTGCGCGGCATGCTGCGCCATGACGGCATGCTGGCCCGCTTCCTGCGCGAAGCCGGCAGCGACGTGGTGGCCCTGGCCGCCTTCGGCCACGGCCGCAATTCCCACTCTCCGGCCTGAGGCCAAAGAAAACGCCGGGCCCGTTGCCGGGCCCGGTGCTCTCATCTCCGCAAAAATGAGGGTCAGTCGTGGATGGTTTCGCCGTGCAGGGCGAGGTCCAGGCCTTCCACCTCGGTTTCCTTGCTGACGCGCAGGCCCATGGTCAGGTCGATCAGCTTCAGCAGCACCAGGCTGACCACGCCCGACCACGCCAGGGTGAACAGCACGCCCTCGATCTGCAGCCACACCTGGGCCGGGTTGCCGTCGATCAGGCCCGACTTGCCGGTGCCGCCGATGGCGGAGACGGCGAACACGCCGGTCAGGAGGGCGCCCAGGATGCCACCCAGGCCGTGCACGCCGAACACGTCCAGCGCGTCGTCATAGCCGAACATCTTCTTCAGGCCGGACACGCCCCAATAGCACACCGGGCCGGCGATCACGCCGATGATCAGGGCACCCGAGACGCTGACGAAGCCGCAGGCCGGGGTGATCGCCACCAGGCCGGCCACCGCGCCGGACACCGCGCCCAGCAGCGACGGCTTGCCGCGGATGATCCATTCGGCCACGGTCCACGACACCACGGCCGCCGCAGTGGCGATCTGGGTGTTGATCATGGCGATGGCGGCACCGCCGCCGGCGGCCAGCGCCGAGCCGGCGTTGAAGCCGAACCAGCCCACCCACAGCAGGGCGCCGCCGACCATGGTCAGGATCAGGTTGTGCGGGGCCAGGTTCTCGGTGCCCAGGCCCGAGCGCTTGCCCACCAGGATGGCGGCGATCAGGCCGGCCACACCGGAGTTGATGTGCACCACCGTGCCGCCGGCGAAGTCCAGCACGCCGTCACCGGCCAGGTAGCCACCGGGGCCCCACACCATGTGGGCGATGGGGGCGTAGACCAGCACCAGCCACAGGGCCAGGAACACCATGGCCGAGCCTGAACTTCATGCGGTCCGCCGGGCCGCCCAGGATGATCACCGGGGTGATGATGGCGAAGGTCATCTGGAACATGACGAAGACGTATTCGGGAATGGTGCCGGTCAGCGAGTCCGGGGTGATGCCGGCCAGCAGCACCTTGGAGAAGCCGCCGAAGAAGGCGTTGCCTTCGGTGAAGGCCAGCGAATAGCCCACCACGACCCACAGGATGGACAGCAGGCCGGCGCCGAACATGGCCTGCATCAGCACGGCCAGGACATTCTTCTTGCGCACCAGGCCGCCGTAGAACAGGGCCAGGCCGGGTACCAGCATCATCAGCACCAGCACCGAGGAGGTCAGCATCCAGGCGGTGTCGCCGGGGTTGAGCACCGGCGCGGCGGCGGGAGCGGCTTCGGCGGCCTCCTGGGCCAGGGCGGCGCCCGAGGTCAGGGCCAGGGTGGCGGCCGCGAGGGCCATCTTGCGAAGGATATGCATGATTGCGGCTCCTAGATGGCGTCTTGATCGGTTTCGCCGGTGCGAATGCGCACCACGTGGGCAACGTCGCCGACGAAGATCTTGCCGTCGCCCATCTTGCCGGTGCGGGCGGCCTGCATGATCGCCTCGACGGCCTTGTCGGCCTCGGCGGCCGATACGATGATCTCGATCTTCACCTTGGGGACGAAGTTGGCGACGTATTCGGCGCCGCGATAGATCTCGGTCTGACCCTTCTGCCGGCCGAAGCCCTTGCATTCGGTCACCGTCAGGCCCTGGATGCCGGCCGCCCCCAGGGCGTCGCGCACCTCGTCCAGCTTGAACGGCTTGATGATGGCGGTGATGTACTTCATGGGACCCCCTCTGGGTTGGGCCGTCCCGGACGACCCGTCAGTCTGACCACATGAAAGCAAGGAGCGTGCCAAACGGAAGAAGCCGCCCATCCGGGGGATGGACGGCTTCTGCCTGTTTCATAATCACCAGGGGCTCTGGCAAAAGTTTAAGCGGCCTGTCGCCCGGCTGCCCGCGAATTGGGCAGCCGGCGGGGCCGTCAGGCCGCCTGCCCGCCCATGTCGAGGGCATAGCCGGCGGCGCGCACGGTGCGGATGATGTCGTCCTCGTTCTCGCCGTTCAGCGCCTTGCGCAGGCGGCGGATGTGCACGTCCACGGTGCGCGGCTCCACATAGATGTCCGGCCCCCAGACGGCGTTCAGCAGTTCCTCGCGCGAGAACACGTTGCCGGGGTGCTGCATGAAGAACTGCAGCAGGCGGAACTCGGTGGGGCCCAGATGGACCGGGCGGTCGCCGCGGGTGACGCGGTGGGCGGCCAGGTCCATGGCGATGTCGGCGAACTGCAGCACGCCCTTCAGCGGCACCGGCTGCACCCGGCGCAGCATGGCGCGGATGCGGGCCATCAGCTCGGGCAGGCTGAACGGCTTGGTCATGTAGTCGTCGGCGCCGGTGTTCAGGCCGCGGATCTTGTCGCCTTCTTCGCCGCGCGCCGTCAGCATGATGATGGGCAGCTCGCGGGTGGCCGGCTTGCGGCGCAACTGACGGCAGACCTCGATGCCGGACAGGCTGGGCAGCATCCAGTCCAGCACCACCAGGTCGGGCTTGCGCTCGGCCACCACGGTCAGGGCTTCCTCGCCATCGCCGGCCTCGCAGACGCGATAGCCTTCCTTTTCCAGGTTGTAGCGCAGCATGGTGACGAGGGCGGCCTCGTCTTCGACGATCAGGATGAGCGGCTTCATCTAGCCAATGTCCCCTTCAAGACGCTCAGTCGGATTCCACCGCATTGCCCTTGGGGCGGGCGCCCTTGATCGGCGTGCCGACCACAAGGAAATGCAGGGTTTCGGCGATGTTGGTGGCATGGTCACCGATGCGTTCGATATTTTTTGCCATGAACATCAGGTGAGTGCACGCGGTGATCGTGCGCGGGTCTTCCATCATGTAGGTGATCAGCTCGCGGAACAGGCCGGTGTACATGTCGTCCACCTCTTCGTCCCGGTTCCACACCCGGACGGCCTTTTCCACGTCGCGCTCGATATAGGCGTCCAGGATGTCCTTCAGGATCTCCTGGACGATGCGGGCCAGATGCAGCACCGCCGAAACCGGCTTGACCGCCGGCAGCTGGTTCAGCACCAGGGTGCGCTTGGCCACGTTGGCGGCGTAGTCGGCGATGCGCTCCAGTTCCGAACTGATCTTCAGCGCGGCAACGATGTGGCGCAGGTCGCTGGCCACCGGCTGGCGCAGGGCCAGCAGACGCACGGTGAAGCTCTGGATTTCCTGTTCCAGCTCGTCCACCCGCGAATCGCCCGCCACCACGCGGGCGGCCAGATCGCTGTCGCGCTTGGACAGCGCCTGCAGCCCGGCGGCGAACTGGGCCTCGGCCATCCCGCCCATGCGGGCGATGATGTTGGTGAGGTGAGCCAGTTCCTCGTCGTAGGACTTGACGGTGTGTTCGGTCATGTCGTCCCCGTCAGCCGAAGCGGCCGGTGATGTAGCCCTGGGTCAGCGGATGCTGCGGGTTGGTGAAGATCTGCTCGGTGTCGCCCACCTCGACCAGTTCACCCAGGTGGAAGAAGGCGGTGCGCTGGGATACGCGGGCGGCCTGCTGCATGGAGTGGGTGACGATGACGATGGTGAAGTTCTCGCGCAGGCTCGTCGATCAGCTCCTCCACCTTGGCGGTGGCGATGGGGTCCAGTGCCGAGCAGGGCTCATCCATCAGGATGACCTCGGGGCTGACGGCGATGGCGCGGGCGATGCACAGGCGCTGCTGCTGGCCGCCCGACAGGCCGGTGCCCGGCTCGTCCAGACGGTCCTTGACCTCGGCCAGCAGGCCGGCCTTCTCCAGGCTGGTCATGACGATCTCGTCCAGCTCGGTCTGATCCTTGGCCATGCCGTGGATGCGCGGACCGTAGCCGACGTTGTCGTAGATGGACTTGGGGAAGGGGTTCGGCTTCTGGAACACCATGCCGACGCGGGCGCGCAGCTGCACCACGTCCACCTTCTTGTCGTAGATGTCGTCGCCGTCCAGCGTCAGCGAACCGTTGACCTGGGCGATGTCGATCAGGTCGTTCATGCGGTTGATGCAGCGCAGGAAGGTGGACTTGCCGCAGCCCGACGGGCCGATCAGCGCGGTCACCTCGTTGGCGCGGATGTCCAGGTCGACGTGCTTCAGGGCGTGCTTCTCGCCGTAATACACGTTGACGTCACGGGCGGAAACCTTGGCCAGGCGGCGCTCGGTCTCGGCGGCGGGGGTGCTGACAACAGCAGCGGCAGCGGAAGATTGAGCCATGGGTTCAGTTCCTACCAGCGACGTTCGAATTTTTTGCGGAGCAGAATGGCGGCCAAGTTCATGGCGGCCAGGAACAGCAGCAGCACGATGATGGCGGCCGAGGTCTTCTCGACGAAGGCGCGCTCGGACGAGTCCGCCCACAGGTACACCTGCACCGGCAACACCGTGGCGGGGTCCATGGGACCGCCGGGAATGTCGACGATGAAGGCGACCATGCCGATCATCAGCAGCGGCGCCGATTCGCCCAGCGCGCGGGCCATGCCCAGGATGGTGCCGGTCAGGATGCCCGGCAGGGCCAGGGGCAGCACGTGGTCGGTGACCATCTGCAGCTTGGACGAGCCCATGCCCAGCGCCGCCTCGCGGATCGAGGGCGGCACCGCCTTCAGCGAGGCACGGGCGGCGATGATGATGGTGGGCAGGGTCATCAGGGTCAGCACCAGGCCGCCCACCAGGGGGCCGAGCGCGGCAGCCCGAACACCGCCAGGAACACCGCCAAGCCCAGCAGGCCGAAGACGATGGACGGCACGGCGGCCAGGTTGTTGATGTTGACCTCGATCAGGTCGGTCCACCGGTTCTTGGGGGCGAACTCCTCAAGGTACACGGCGGTGGCCACGCCCAGCGGGAAGGACAACAGCAGGGTCACCAGCACCGAGTAGAACGAACCGACCACGGCACCCCAGACGCCGGCCTGGGTGGGATCGCGGGAATCGCCCGAGGTGATGAACTGCGTGTTGAAGCGCTTGGACAGCGAGCCCGACGCCTTCAGCGCGTCCAGCCAGCCCAGCGCTGGGCCTCGTTCAGGCGGGCGCCCTCCACAGCCGGGTCACGGGGCAGGAAGCCCTTCTCGGTCATGTCCACCGAGTCGGCGACGGGCAGCCACACCTTGCGGGTGGAGCCGATCAGCGACGGGTCGGCCACCACCATGTCGCGCAGGTCGTCACCGGCCGACGGCGACAGCAGGGCGGCGAGCTGGCGCTGCGGGCCGCGGCCGCTCACCTCGGGGAAGCGGGCCCACAGCGAGGCCTTGGCCAGGCCCAGATAGTCGCCGGCGGCCAGGTCGTGCTTGTCGGCGCCCGGCTGCACGCCCAGTACCCCGGCGTCGAAGGTCACCTCGACCTGCACCTGGGTCTGGACGAAGGCGCTCACGCCCTTGGCCACGATGCTCGTCAGCAGCAGCGCCAGGAAGCCCAGGGCGACCGCGATGGCGGCCATGCCCATGAACTTGAAGTTGCGTTCGGCGGCATAACGGCGCTTGAGCCGGCTCGCCACCACCTCGGCGGCGGGAGCGGAGGTTTGTTCGACCATCTCAGTCATATTGCTCCCTATACTTGCGGACCACGTGGAGGGCGACGATGTTGAGGGCCAGGGTGACGAAGAACAGCACCAGGCCCAGGGCGAAGGCCGCCAGGGTCTTGGGGCTGTCGAATTCCTGGTCGCCCACCAGCAGGGTGACGATCTGCACGGTGACGGTGGTCACCGCCTCGAACGGATTGGCGGTCAGGTTGGCCGACAGGCCGGCCGCCATCACCACGATCATGGTTTCGCCGATGGCGCGGCTGACCGCCAGCAGCACGCCGCCGACGATGCCCGGCAGCGCCGCCGGCAGGATGACCAGCTTGACCGTTTCCGACTTGGTGGCGCCCAGACCGTACGAGCCTTCGCGCAGGGAATTGGGAACGGCGGTGATGATGTCGTCGGACAGGGACGACACGAAGGGGATGATCATGATGCCCATGACCACGCCGGCCACCAGCGCGCTTTCCGAGGCGATGGACAGGCCCAGCGAGGCACCCAGGTCACGCACCAGCGGCGCCACCGACAGGGCGGCGAAGAAGCCGTAGACCACGGTGGGGATGCCCGCCAGGATCTCCAGCAGCGGCTTGGCGATGGCGCGGAAGCGAGGGGCGGCGTATTCGGCCATGTAGATGGCCGACAGCAGGCCCAGGGGAACGGCCACCACCATGGCGATCAGCGAGATCAGCGCGGTACCGGCGAACAGCGGCACGGCGCCGAACGCGCCCGAGCTGCCCACCTGGTCGGCGCGGATGGCCATCTGCGGGCTCCAGGTGATGCCGAACAGGAACTCGGTCACCGACACCGATTGGAAGAAGCGCAGCGATTCGAACAGCAGCGACAGCACGATGCCGATGGTGGTGAAGATGGCGGCGGTGGAGCACGCCACCAGGAACACCCGCACCACGCCCTCGACCCGGTTGCGCGCCCGCAGGTCGGTCTTCACCCGGCGATAGGCGAAGGCTAGGCCGCCCGAGGCCAGCGCCAGGGCCAGTGCGGCGATGGCGGCGAACAGGGTGGCGCGCATGTCCAGGTAGCGCTGCGCCGCCGCTTCGACCACCGGCGAGGACGCCGGCATGCCGTAGCGGGCGACGTTGCGCACCTCGTTGTAGAGCAGGTTCAGGCGCTCGTCGCCCATGGACAGGGTGTCGGCCGGCAGGTTGGAGACCACCAGGTGGCGCACCAGCGCCGGTTCGGCGGTCAGCCAGCCCGCCACCACCAGCAGGGCGGGCAGGCCGCACCACAAGGCGACGAAATAGCCGTGATAACGCGGCAACGAATGCAGCAGACGCGGGTTGCCGCCGGCCGTGGCCAGCGCTTTGCCGCGCCCCAGCCGGTAGCCGATGGACGTCAGCAGCAACAGGACGACCGTCAGGGTGAGCAATTGCATGGGAAGTCCGTTTTCCTGTGGGAAACGTGTGCCCGAAAATGCGGGCCTGGCGGAAACACAGATATCAACAAATCACTGAAAAAGCAGGACAATGAAACGGCCGCCCCCGCTTTCGCCGGGGGCGGCCGCCCGTAGATTACTTCTTGATCGGGGTCAGGTCGGCGGCCTTCTTGGCCCATTCCTTACGCTCGGCGTCCGGCATGGGGATCAGGCCCTTGTCGACCAGGTAGCCGTTGGCACCCCAGGCCTTCTCCGAGGTGAACTCGGTCAGGTATTCCTTGATGCCGGGGATCTGGCCCACGTGGTCCTTCTTCACGTAGAAGAACAGGGGACGCGACACGACGTACTTGCCCGAGGCGATGTTGTCGAAGGTCGGGTCGGAACCGTCGACCACCGAACCCTGGATCTTGTCGGCGTTCTGCTCGAGGAACGAATAGCCGAAGATGCCCAGGGCCTTGGGGTTGGTTTCCAGCTTCTGGACGATCAGGTTGTCGTTCTCGCCGGCATCGATGTAGACGCCGTCCTCACGCAGGCTGCTGAACACCGCCTTGAAGGCCTTCTCGTCGCTCTTCTTCAGATCCTTCAGGCTCGGGGAAGGATTCGGCGGCCGGTTCCATCACCAGCTCCAGGAAGGCGTCGCGGGTGCCCGAGGTGGGCGGCGGGCCCAGCACTTCGATCTTGTCGTTGGGCAGGCTCGGGTCGATCTGGTTCCAGGTGGTGTTGGGGTTGGCTACCAGCTTGCCGCCGACCGGAACGGTCTTGGCCAGGGCCAGGAAGATCTGCTTGCGGCTCAGGGTGTAGCGCGAGTGCTTCTTCGAGTTGGCCAGCACGATGCCGTCATAGCCGAACTTGACCTCGACGATGTCGCCGACACCGTTCTTGGTGCACATCTCGACTTCCGAGGACTTGATGGCGCGCGAGGCGTTGGAGATGTCGGTGAAGTCCGGGCCGACGCCCGAGCAGAACAGCTTGAAGCCGCCGCCAGTGCCGGTGCTTTCCACCACCGGGGTCTTGAACTTCCCGCCCTTACCGAACTGCTCGGCCACCGAGGTGGCGAACGGGTAGACGGTGGAGGAACCGGCCATACGAATCTGGTCGCGGGCCTGGGCAGCGCCGCCGAAGGCGACGGCGGCAAGAGCAACGGCCGCGACGGCCAGGGTCTTGTTCATGGGGAAATCTCCGAGTCGGTCGTAGAGGGGGCGGGGAAATCCAAAGGAATTTCCGCGCCGTCACTCTAGTCGCCGAGTGTTACAGCACCACGACGTCAGGGTTAAAGTTATGTGACAATCCGTGTAACAAATGCCGGCGCGGGCGGAGGGCTCGGTTCGGCGGGATTTCAGGCTTTTGCCCCAATCGGCGGGGCGGGCGCGCGCCATCGCCCCGGCCGCCATAAGGGCGGCCAACTGTCACATTTGTCACAATCGCGCGCTGGTTCAGCGTGCCGGCCTGGACTCGCGGATGGCGCGGATGTTGCCGGCGTAGTCGGGGGTCTTGAACACGGCCGAGCCGGCCACCAGGGCGGTGGCGCCGGCGGCGACCACCTTGTGGGCGTTCTCGGCGGTGACCCCGCCATCCACCTCCAGCTCGATGGGGCGGTCGCCGATCATGCGGCGGATGCGGGCGATCTTGTCCAACTGGCTGTCGATGAAGCTCTGGCCGCCGAAGCCGGGATTGACGCTCATCACCAGGATCAGGTCCAGCTTGTCCAGCACGTATTCGATCACTCCCTCGGGCGTCGCCGGGTTGAGCGACAGGCCGGCCTTCTTGCCGAGCGAGCGGATGAATTGCAGCGAGCGGTCGATGTGCGGGTCGGCCTCGGCATGCACGGTGATGATGTCGGCACCGGCCTTGGCGTAGTCTTCCAGATAGGGCTGGGCCGGATCGATCATCAGGTGGACGTCGAAGGTCTTCGCGGTCCACGGCCGGATGGCCTTGATGATGGGTGGGCCGAAAGTCAGGTTGGGGACGAAATGGCCGTCCATGACGTCGATGTGGACCCAGTCGCAGCCCGCGCCGTCGATGGCCTTCACCTCATCGCCCAGACGGGCGAAGTCGGCGGACAGGATGGAGGGGGCGATCTTGACGGTCATGCTTGCTCCTAGACGACGACCCTCTCCCGCAAGCGGGAGAGGGTGGGGCCCATGCGCAGCATGGGAGGGTGAGGGAGCCGGAGACTCGGAGTCTGCGGCCCCCTCATCCGGCGCTTCGCGCCACCTTCTCCCGCAGAGCGGGAGAAGGAAGAGCTCCGCTTTACACCACCTTGGCGGCCAACTCGCCCTTGGCGTAGCGGTTGCCCATTTCTTCCAGACCGACAACCTTGATCTTGCTGCCATTGCCGGCGGCGCCGAACGCCTCGTAGCGGGCCTTGCAGACCTCCTTCATGCCGGCCATGGCGACCTTGTTGTAGTCGCGCGGGTCGAACTTCTTGGGCTCGTCATGGAAGAACTTGCGCATGGAACCGGTCACCGCCATGCGCAGGTCGGTGTCGATGTTGATCTTGCGTACGCCGTGCTTGATGGCCTCGACGATCTCTTCCACCGGCACGCCGTAGGTCTCGCCCAGGGCGCCGCCGTATTCGTTGATGATCCGCAGCCATTCCTGCGGCACCGAGGAGGAACCATGCATCACCAGATGGGTGTTGGGGATGCGGGCGTGGATCTCCTTGACGCGGGAAATGGCCAGCACGTCGCCGGTCGGCGGACGGGTGAACTTGTAGGCGCCATGGCTGGTGCCGATGGCGATGGCCAGCGCGTCCACCTGGGTCAGCTTGACGAATTCGGCGGCCTCGTTGGGGTCGGTCAGCAGCTTGGAATGGTCCAGCTTACCCTCGGCGCCGACACCGTCCTCCTCGCCGGCCATGCCGGTTTCCAGCGAGCCGAGACAGCCCAGCTCACCCTCGACCGAGACGCCGCAGGCATGGGCCATCTTCACCACGTGGGCGGTGGTGGCCACGTTGTAGTCCCAGTCGGACGGGGTCTTGCCGTCTTCCCGCAGTGAACCGTCCATCATCACCGACGAGAAGCCGGACTGGATGGCGCGGGCGCACACCGCCGGGCTGGTGCCGTGATCCTGGTGCATGCACAGCGGGATGTTGGGGAAGGCCTCCAGGGCGCCCAGGATCAGGTGGCGCAGGAAGGGCTCGCCCGCGTACTTGCGCGCGCCGGCCGAGGCCTGCAGGATCACCGGGCTGTCGGTGGCCGCTGCGGCCTCCATGATCGCCTTGACCTGTTCCAGGTTGTTCACGTTGAAAGCGGGGATGCCGTAGCCATTTTCGGCCGCGTGATCCAGAAGCTGCCGCAAGGAAACGAGAGGCATACCTTTTCTCCCTAAGCTCTTGTTTTACAGGCGCGCCCGAAGCTTACAAACGAGCCGACGCGGCGTCGGCCACCGCCTGGGCGGTGATGCCGAAATACTGATACAGCTTGTCGGCCGGGGCCGAGGCGCCGAAGCCGGTCATGCCGATCACCGCGCCGTCCAGGCCGACGTAGCGCTCCCAGCCGAAGGTGCCCAGCGCCTCGACGGCGACGCGCACGGTCCCTTCACCCAGGACGCCGTCACGATACTCTTTCGACTGGCGGTCGAACAACTCCCAGCACGGCAGCGACACCACGGCCGCCGCGACGCCCTTTTCGGCCAGCAGCTTGCGCGCTTCCAGCGCCAGCGACACCTCCGAACCGGTGGCGATAAGGGTGACTTGGCGCTTGCCCTCAGCCTCCGCAAGGACGTAGCCGCCCTTGGCGCTCAGGTTCTCGTCGGTGTGGTCGGTGCGCAGCGTCGGCAGGTTCTGGCGCGACAGGGCGAAGACCGAGGGGCCCTTGGTGTTGAGCAGGGCGGCCTCGTAGGCCTCCATGGTTTCCACCGCGTCGGCGGGGCGGAATACCAGCACGTTGGGGGTGGCGCGCAGCGCCGCCAGGGTCTCGATGGGCTGGTGGGTGGGGCCGTCCTCGCCCAGGCCGATGGAATCGTGGGTCAGCACGTAGAGCACGCGCTGCTCCATCATGGCGCTCATGCGCAGCGCCGGCCACAGGTAGTTGGCGAAGATCAGGAAGGTGCCGCCGTAGGGGAGGAAACCGCCATGCAGCGCCAGGCCGTTCATGGCGGCGGCCATGCCGTGCTCGCGGATGCCGTAATGGATGTAGCGGCCGACGTAGTCGCCGGGCTGGATGGATGGCGCGCAGGCCTTGGTGTTGGTCAGGTTGGAATGGGTCAGGTCGGCCGAGCCGCCGATCATCTCGGGGATGGCGGCGGTCAGCACCTCCAGCGCGTCCTGGCTGGCCTTGCGGGTGGCGAGCTTGGGCTGTTCGGCGGAAATCTTCCGCTTGAAGGCGAGCACCGCCTGCTGCCAGCCCTCGGGCAGGCTGCCGTCCTGGGTGCGGCCGAACTCGGCCTTCTTCGCCAGGTCCAACTTGCCGAAGCGGCCTTCCCAGGCGGCACGCTCGGTCTGGCCGCGGGCGCCGGCGGTGCGCCAGGCGCTCAGCACGTGGTCGGGAATGACGAAGGGCTCGTAGGGCCAGTTGGCGGCATCGCGCGCCGCCTTGATCTCGTCGCCGCCCAAGGGGGCGCCGTGGACCTTCTCGCTGCCGGCCTTGGTGGGGGCGCCCTTGCCGATGGTGGTGCGGCAGGCGATCAGGGTGGGCTTGTCCGACTGGCGGGCAGCCTCGATGGCCCGGGCGATGGCCTCGGGGTCGTGGCCGTCGCAGGACAGCGCGTTCCAGCCGGCGGCAACGAAGCGGGCCTTCTGGTCATCCGAGGTGGACAGGGCGGTGTCGCCGTCGATGCAGATGCGGTTGTCGTCCCACAACACGATCAGCTTGGCGAGCTTCAGGTGGCCGGCCAGCGTGATGGCCTCCTGGCTGATGCCCTCCATCAGGCAGCCGTCGCCAGCGACGACATAGGTGTAGTGGTCCACCACGCCCTTGCCGTAGCGGGCCGCCAGCATGGCCTCGCCCAGGGCGAAGCCGACCGAGTTGGCAATGCCCTGGCCCAGCGGGCCGGTGGTGGTGTCGGCGATGGCGACGTGGCCGAATTCCGGGTGGCCGGCGGTGCGCGAGCCGAGCTGGCGGAAGCTCTTGATCTGCTCGATGTCCAGGTCCTCGAAGCCGGTCAGGTAGCCCAGCGCGTACAGCAGCATGGAGCCATGGCCGGCCGACAGGATGAAGCGGTCGCGGTCCACCCACTTGGGCGCCTTGGCGTCGAACTTCAGGAAACGGGTGAACAGCACCGTCGCCACGTCGGCCATGCCCATGGGCATGCCGGGATGGCCGGACTTGGCCTTCTCGATGGCGTCCACCGCCAGGAAGCGGATGGCGTTGGCCATTTCGGCATGGGTTGCGAGCGCCGGAGCGGGTGCGGTCATCATCAGGTCCTTGGCTTGAAAAGAGCAGGGGGCACGCCGATGCGCGCCGACATCCCCACAGGGACGGGCGCGCAGGACGCGGACATAAGGCGGATTGGTGGATTCGTCAGCCCCGAATCGGGGGCATGCCCGCCAATGCGGGCGGCTGCCTCGAAAGCCTTGGTGGCTTCGGCCATGCGCACGAAATCCTCCCATCGAGGCCCGCACTCGCCACCACGAGGCAGGCGGGCGGAAAACTGCCCGACGGGAGGCAGGGAGTCAACGATTCCCTAAATCCGGTCAGCCGCGCCCCGGCAACATGCGGCGCAGAACCTGGTCCTTCAGTACAATATGGTGACGCAGGGCGGCGGCCACGTGGACCACGACCACGACGGCCAGCCCCCAGGCCAGCAGTTCGTGGCCTTCCTCGAACAGGTGGTGCAGGCCTTCGTCCTTGCCGACGAGGGTCGGCAGCTCCAGTCCGAAGACGGAGACCGGGCGGCCGCCGCTCTGGCTCATCAGGATGCCGTCGAGGGGCAGGGCGATCATCAGGACGTACAGGCCGGCATGGCCCAGCTTGGCGGCCAGCTTCTCCCATGCCGGCATGTCCGCCGGCAAGTCGGGCGCCCCCTTGCTTCCGCGCCAGGCCAGGCGCAGCACCGCCAGGGCCAGAACCACCACGCCGAACGCCTTGTGCAGGCCGATCACCTGGCCGCGCAGGTCGCCCTTGGGCAGGTCCTCCAGGGTCAAGCCGACGCCCCACAGGACGATGATCAGCAGGGCCGTCAACCAGTGCAGGCTTTTTGCGACGGGGTCGTAGGACAGGGGGGATGCGGACATGGCGGGCGGCTCCGGTTGTCAGACTGGCGCCACCATGCCGCCTCGCGCATGAACCCAGCCTGAACGGCTATTGCCGTCGCAGCTGGAAATGGTTGCACAGCACGTGGTGCAGGCGCCCGGTCAGCCCGTCCACATCGTCGTTGAGGCAGGCGTCCACGTCCAGCGAGCGGCGCAGGTTGATCCAGATGCCCAGCTCGCGGTCCAGCCGGGTTTCGATGATGCCCAGCATGTAGCCCATGTCCACCGCGTCGCAGCCGTAATCGCGCCGCAACCCCCAATCGGGGTGGTAGGGGTGTTCGGGCCGCAGCCAGTCCAAGACTTCCTTGACCTGCTGGCGCGACAGCACCAGCAGGGTATGGGCGTTCAGATCAAGCGACAGAATCTCGTGGTCCATGGGCACGTCCGAACCAGGGGGGCAAGGTTCAGACATGGGGGGCGCGAGCCCCGCTTCCACTGGACGAAGGCGTTAGGCGCTTAGCGGGATTCGCGACCCTTGAGGTAGAAGGCCACCGCCTGGGCGCGGTTGCCGACGCCCAGCTTGTCGTACAGGTTCTTCAGGTGAAACTTCACCGTGTTCAGCGAGATGTCCAACTGGCTGGCCATCTGCTGGTTGGTCAGGCCGCCGGCCAGGGCGGCCAGCAATTCGCGCTCGCGCGGGGTCAGGCCGGCCAGCGGGTCCGAGGCCAGGCTGGACACGTCGATGAAGGGGAACACCATGCGCCCGGCCGCCACCGCCAGGATGGTGTCGAGCAGTTGCTCGGGCGCCTCGCGCTTGGAGCAGAAGCCGGCGGCGCCCAGGGTCATGGCCTGGCGCGGCACGTCCGGGTTGGGGCTGCCGGTATAGACGATGATGCGCGGGCCGTCGGCGCGGTTGCGCAGGGCCTGCAGCACGCCGCGACCATCCAGGCCCGGCATTTCCCAGCCGATGATGCCGACGTCGAAATGCATGCGGTCGGCCGCTTCGATGAACTTCTCGCCATCGGCGGTCACCGCCGCCAGGCAAAAGCGCTCGTCGCCAGCGAACAACTTGACCAGGCTGCTTTGCAGCAGCGGGTTCTTTTCGGCGATGACGATATCAATCGGTTTGCTTTGCTGGACGCCCATGGCTTCCTTCCCAATGTCTCGGGTCCCTCGTGAAACCCTACCCGAGCGAGCGTCATCATACGCGGCTTGGGCGGAAGCGCAAATGTAAAGTGTGGGTTTTTGCCTACCCATGGGCAGGTTTTGTTCACTTTAGAACCGCCCGAAAGGATGGGGCGGAAAAATGCCCGCATCGCGGGCTGCGCGGGAACAAAAACCGGCCGTCGCAGGGCGGCGGCCGGTGGATTGCGGGTGGCTGCAGGAGCCTAGTTGAACAGCAGGCTGTCCAGGTTGGCCGGCTGGCTGGCGGCGCGGTTAGGGCGGAAGACGTGCTTGGCCACCTTGACCATGCCCTCGGCCGAGGGGGCGGCCTCGTTCTGGGCCAGGGCCGCCGGTTCGGCGGTGGCGACGGCGGCCTTGACCACCGCTTCGGCGGCGATGGCGTCCACCTTGGGGGCGGCGGTCTCGCCCTTCGAGGTTTCCAGCGGCTTGGAATGGGCGGCCTGACGGCTCAGGCTGCGGTCGCCGGGGAACATCTGCGCCGCCTTGTTCAGCGCCGCCTGATGGACGGCCGGGCGGCCGGCGCGCGGGTCGCGCGGCTGGTAGACGTAGCCGTCGGTGCGATAGACGCGGGTGCCGAAATCGTTGGTGGGGTGGAACCAGACGCGCACCTGGGTCCAGTCGTTCTTGGGCGAAACATCCAGCACCGGCACGGCGGTGGTGACGGCGCCACGGCCGGAGGTGCGGGCCGGAGCCCAATTAGCGTGGTCCACCAGCACCAAGCGGCTGCTGATCACGCGGGTGACCACCGACACATGACCGTAGCGCATGCTGCCCTGGCGGGTAAATACGAGGACGGCGCCGTCCTTGGGCGTGCGGCCACGGTCATACAGACCGCTGGCGGCATTCCACCATTGCCACGCGTCACCCTTGAGGTTGATGCCGGAGATTTCGCGCGCGTACTGCACGCACTGGATGGCGGAAGCCGGAACCGCGACGGCGGACATTGCGATCGCGGATAAGATCAGAAGCGCCCACTTCCTCACCGTTTTCCCCTCCCCCGTTTCTTCTCGGCCCGTCTCTTATCGAACAACCCGATTGTTACCATTAATGATGCCGATGGCAACCCGGATCTGCATGTTTTCCCTAAATTTTTCCGAATCTTTGGCGTTAACACGGTCGGTCAGGCGGCCCCTTCCGGTGGCCCTGGCGCTCGGGCTATGATCGGGGGTGCGATACACACAGGCACGGCGGTGCCCAAGGAGGATCGGTGAAGGTCAAGACCCTTGTTGCCACGGCGTTGTTGGGCGGCGCCCTGTCCGTTTCCCCCCTGGCCGCCGGCGAGCGCCATACCCTGGTGATCGGCTCGGGCGAGGTGACGGGCTTCTATTTCCCCACCGCGGGCGCCCTGTGCCGCGTCGTCAACAAGGAGCATCCGCGCGGCGCCAGCTGCGCCGTGTCGCCCTCTTCGGGCTCGGCCGCCAATGTGGCGGCGCTGAAGGCGGGCGAGACCGATCTGGCCATCCTGCAGGCGCGGGCGGCGGTGCTGGCCACCAATGGCGGCGAGGGGTTCAAGGAGGCCGGCCCCATGCCCGAACTGCGCGCGGTGATGAGTCTGCATGGTGAGGCGGTGGCGGTGCTGGCCCGCCAGGGCGCCGGCATCGAGACCCTGTCCGATCTGAAGGGCAAGCGGGTCAATCTGGGACGCCCCGGCTCGTTCCAGCGGGCCATGGCCGAGGCCGCGCTGGAGGCGGCGGGCATGTCGGAAGGCGACCTTGCTCCGGTGGTGGAACTGGACCTGGCCGAAGAGGCGGCGGCCCTATGTGAAGGCAATATCGACGCGGCTTTCTTCACCGGCATCCATCCCATGGCCGAGGCCGCCTTGGCAGTGGACGAGTGCAACGCCATCCTGGTGCCGGTGAAGGGCAAGGCGTTGGACGCCTATCTCAAGCGCAATCCGTGGCTCAGCCGGGCCACCGTCAAGCGCGGCACCTATGAGGGCATCAACGACGACGTCGCCACCTTGCAGATGAAGGCGGTTCTGGCGACCACCACCCGCATGCCGGCCGAGGACGTGTACGACCTGCTGAAGGCGGTCTACGCCAACTTCCCGGCCCTGACCCGGTTGCATCCGGTGCTCAAGGGCCTGGGCAAGGGCGAAACCGCCAAGGACGGCATCGTCATCAAGCTCCATGATGGTGCCGAGAAATTCTACACGGAGCAGGGATTGGCGAAATGACCCTCGACCCCTCGCATCTCACGCCCGGCGAGCTTGCCGCCATGGCTGAGGCGGGGGAGGAGGTGGCCGCCCTCGAGGCGGCCATGCGCGCCGAGGGCGTCAGCCCGCGCGCCCTGCTGACGGGTGGCGGCGAACCGGTGCCGTTCCAGCATTACCCGGCCGGCGACGTCTACGATTTTGCCAGCCATTCCCAGTTCTACCTGCACTGCCACCGCGACGGCGAATACGGCCACATCCACCTGTTCCTGCGGCCCCTGGGCATGCCGCCGGGCTGCCACCCGCTGGTAGCGGTGGGCGGCGACGATTCCCCCTGCCATCTGGTGGCGGTGGGGCTGGGGCATCACGGCTTCGCCACCGAATTGTTCACCACCAACCGCTGGGTCACCGGAGAATCCTGGTACGGTGCCGACGCGGTGGCCCGCATGCTGCCGTTCTTCCGTGCCGGCGGCAGCACGCTCGGCGGCCGTGTCGGGCATTGGCTGACGGCGCTGCTGCGGCTGTACCTGCCGCTGGTGGTCACTCTGGTTCGCCGCCGCGACGAGGCGGTGGGGGCCTGGGCCGGCGCCCATGGCGGCGACGCCCTGAACGACGACCGGCTGGAAATCACCTCGCACGCCGCCATCGACGTGGCGCTGTGGCGCAAGGCGTTGACGGCCGAACTGGCCAAATAAAAAGCGCCGCCGCCCAGGGGGCTGCGGCGCTTCCCGTCCGCGTGCGGACGCCTTCGGACTACTTCAGGGTCTTCAGGTAGTCGACGACGGCCTTCACGTCCTCGGGCTTCTTCAGGCCGGCGAAGGCCATCTTGTTGCCGGGAACGGTGCCCTTGGGGTCGGCCAGGTACTTGGACAGGCTGGCTTCGTCCCAGGTCAGGCCCGACTTCAGATGGGCGTCGGAGTACTTGTAGCCCTCGGCATGGCCGGCCTTGGCACCGAACACGCCGAACAGGGACGGGCCGACGCCGTGCTTGCCGGCTTCCACCTTGTGGCAGGCCTTGCACTGGTTGAACGCGGCCGGAGCATCGGCGGCGGTGGCGGCGACGGGGGCGAGCAGCATGGCGGCGAGAGCCAGACCGACCTTCTTGTTCAGCATCGTGATCTCCAGAAGTCTTCTCAAGGGTTGAAGTCCGAACGCAACATCCTTGGCGCCGGCCCCGGAGCGGCTGAGCCGTCCAGTATCGGCAGGGTAGCGGATCTCCATGGCGGAAATAGGGCCGGTCTACCCCTTTGGGGCGCGCCCCTCGTCGGCTGCCGCGACAGGCACCCGCCCCCCGAAGCAGCGGGCGGTGAGCAGCGAAAACGGAGGGCTGGGGTGGCGCCGGCGGTTACCGTCTCCTTGCCATTATTTGCGTCTAGGCGCGTTCGGGCGGCATTATCATTCACATTGGCCTGAAACTCAACCGGCTAGGATCGAGGCGCAATCAGGTCCACCAGATGATGATTGCCGCCAATGCGACGGTAGCGGCGACGTTAGCCGCGAGTCTGCCGTAGCGCGTGGCGATCCGTCGGAAATCCTTGAGTCGACAAAGCATGCGCTCGATGAGGTTGCGCTGTTTGTCGGCTGTCGGGTCGAAGGGATGATGGCGTTTTCGGGTGGGTTTATTGGGGATCGCCGGCAGCGTACCGCGTTCGATCAAGAACTGGCGCAATCCATCGCTGTCATAAGCGATGTCGGCCGCACAGAAGCGTCCGGAGGGCCGTGGAGCCGGGAGAGCCATATCTCCCGATTGCCCGGCCGTCATTTTAAATGCGTTAAATGCGACGGGTCTTCCTCAAAGACTTCCGCAGGATCGCGACCCGCTACGGCAAATGCGCCGACACGTCCCTGTCCGCAGTTTTTATCGTCGCCACCCTCGTATGGTGGCTCAATTAAGTCCGGACCCTAGACCCAAGGGCTACATGGGGTCGCCGGTGGCGGCCATCTGGGCCGGAATGCTGTCCCAGGCTTCGCCGGCGGCGATGACGCAGGCGGTGCCGTCCGGCCGGGTCATCAGCATGGTCCAGGTCTTGCCGTCGCGGGTGGTCAGCAATTCGACCACGCTGCCGTTGTTGGCCAGGCCCAGCTCCTTGGGCGCTTCCTTGAATTCGCGCGACAGCGACGTCAGCAGCGCTTCGCGCTCGGCGCAGACCATCTCCACCGGCTGAACGGCGGGCACGGTCAAGAGAATGGCGGCGACACCCACATGCACCATGACAAGCCTCCGTGGTCTAGAGCGCGATGACAACAGGTTGGCGCCGGTTCGCCGCACCTCAGGGTGACATGGCGACGGACGGGACCTGTGTCACGCGCGCAAGCGGAGGACGGGGCTCAACCGCACTTGCAGCATTTGTCGCAGCCCGCGGGCTTGCGCGGGCGGCAGCGGCGCAGGATGGCGCGCCCGACCTTCACCGCCAGCACGGCGGCGGCAAGGGCGACGATGGCGGCGACGGCGATTTCCTGCATGGCGGTCAGACTCCCAGCACGGCGGCGGCGATACGGTAGGTGGCGAAGGCGGCCGCATAGGCCAGGCTGGTCAGGAATACGAACATGGCCGCCGGCCAGAAGCGGGAGTTGAGCTCCCGGCGCACCACGCCCAGGGTCGCCATGCATTGCGGCGCGAACACGTACCAGGCCAGCAGGGACAGGGCGGTGGGAAGGCTCCATGACTGGGCCAGCACGGTGGCCAGCGAGCCGCGGAGGGAATCGCCCGTCTCCGACAGGGCGTAGATGGTGCCTAGCACCCCCACTGCCACCTCGCGCGCCGCCATGCCCGGCACCAGGGCCAGGGCGATCTGCCAGTTGAAGCCGATGGGGGCGAGCAGCGGCTCCAACGCGTGGCCGATGGCGCCGGCTATGGAATAGCGGATGGCCGGCTCGGTGGCGTCCGGCGGTGCGGCGGGGAAGCTGGCCAGGAACCACACCACCACCATCAGGGCGAAGATGGTGGTGCCGGCGCGCAGCAGGAACGCCTTGCCGCGGTCGTACAGGCCCAGCGCCACGTTGCGCGGATGGGGCAGGCGATAGGCGGGCAGCTGCATCAGCAGCGGCTCGCGCGCGCCTTTCAGCACCGTGCGCTTCATGACGAAGGCCACCAGCAGCCCCGACAGGATGCCGGCGGCGTAGAGCGCGAACATGACCAGGCCGGGCAGGCCGACCCAGCCGCCCAGGACGGTGCGGTCGGGGACGAAGGCGGCGATGAGCAGGGTATAGACCGGCAGCCGGGCCGAGCAGGTCATCAGCGGCGCGATCATGATGGTGGCGATGCGGTCGGTACGGTTCTCGATGGTGCGCGCCGCCATGATCCCCGGCACCGCGCAGGCGAAGCTGGACAGCAGCGGGATGAAGGCACGGCCGTGCAGGCCGACGCCGCCCATCAGCTTGTCCAGCAGGAAGGCGGCGCGGGCCATGTAGCCCAGATCCTCGAGCACCTGGATGAAGAAGAACAGCACCAGGATCTGCGGCAGGAAGATGATCACGCTGCCCACGCCGGCGATGACGCCGTCGGTGACCAGGCTGCGCAGCGGGCCGTCGGGCATGGATGCGGTGAGCCAGCCGGTGACGGCGGCTAGGGCGGCGTCGATCAGCTCCATGGGCAGCTGGGCCCAACTGAACACGCCCTGGAACATGAGGAACAGCACGGCGAACAGGATCATCAGCCCGGCGAAGGGATGCAGCAGCACCTTGTCCAACCGGCGGGTGGCGGTGTGGGGGCGCGGCGGCGCCTGGATGGCGCGGGCCAGGATGCGCTCCACCTCGCGGGTATAATCGCGTAATTGGTGGGACGACGGCTCGCGCCAGCCGCATTCGGCCTGGGCGTGGCCCCAGCCCTCGCTCTCCGCCACCCTGACGGTGCGGTCGATCTGGTCCAGCAGGGCCTGGATACCGCCCTTGCGGATGGCGATGGTGGGCACCACCGGCATGCCCAGCTCGGCCGACAGCTCGCCCGCGTCCACCGCCATGCCTTGCTTCTCGGCGGCATCCATCATGTTGAGCGCCAGGATGACCGGGCGGCCCAACTGCTTCAGCTCCAGCGCCAGGCGCAGGTTCAGGCGCAGATTGGTGGCGTCGGCGACGAAAACGATGGCATCCGGCACCTCCTCGCCGTCCATGCGGCCCAGCACCACGTCGCGGGTGACCGCCTCGTCCGGCGAGCGGGCGCGCAAGGAATAGGTGCCCGGCAGGTCGATGATCCGCACCCGGGTGCCGGCCGGGCTGACGAAGTTGCCTTCCTTCTTCTCGACGGTGACGCCGGCATAATTGGCCACCTTGTGGCGGCTGCCGGTGAGCGCGTTGAACAGGGCGGTCTTGCCGCTATTGGGGTTGCCCACCAGTGCCAGACGCGGCGGCGCCTTGTCTTCGCCCATCACTTGGCCTTGCCGCTGACATGCCTGACCAGGATGGCCGCGGCCTCGGACCGGCGCAGCGCCACGGTGTGGTCGTTCACCCGCACGGCGATGGGATCGCGCTTGGGAAAGCCCTCGTGCAGGATCTCCACCCGCGCGCCTTCGACGAAGCCCATTTCGATCAACCGGCGCTCAAGCTCGCCCTGGGGCAGGGTGGTGACGATGCCGCTTTCGTCGAGGGCGCAAATCTCGGCGCGGGTGCCCTTGCCGAGCGTGCCCAGGGGCAGGGGCTGGTCGGTTCGCCGGATGGTGGAATGGGTCACTCTATTACCTTTGGATTGGTGCGGCGGCGGCCCTCACACCTTCGTGAAATTACGAATAAGGTGCAACGGCAAAATCCTCACCGCTCGTATGACTTTTACTCCCTGGACGGGGCCGGGGAACGGCGCCCAGCCTCGCAAGGCGCCCTTGCGCTGGGGCGCGAAACCCCGTAAGACAGGCGCTCTCGGGGTGTAGCTCAGCCTGGTAGAGCGCCAGCTTTGGGAGCTGGATGCCGGAGGTTCAGATCCTCTCGCCCCGACCATCACCACGGGCCGATGCCGTTCACCTTTGAACCGGGGCGCCTTTGAACTGGCGTAACAGGCCGGATACCATGCAGGAACCGCCCATGCGCGCTGCCCCATCCTGGTTGAAACCCACCGTCGATTTCGGCCCGCTGGCGCTGTTTCTGGGCGTCTACTGGCTGAAGGGCATGCTGCCGGCCACCGCGGCCCTGATGGCGGCGACGGCGGTGGCGCTGGTGCTGTCGTTCTTCTATACTCGCAAGCTGGCGCTGATGCCGCTGGTGACGGCGGTGATCGTCGGCGTGTTCGGCGGGCTGACGCTGTGGCTGAACGACGACACCTTCATCAAGATGAAGCCCACCATCATCTACGGCCTGTTCGCCGCCGTCATCGGCGGCGGGCTGGCGCTGGGCAAGCCCACCGTCAAGGTGGTGCTGGGCGAGGCCTTCCAGTTGAACGAGGGCGGCTGGAAGCGGCTGTCGCTGCGCTTCTGCCTGTTCTTCATCGCCATGGCCCTGACCAACGAGGTGGTGCGCCGCGTCGCCTCGGACGACGTGTGGGTGCTGTGGAAAGTGCCGGGCAGCATCGCGCTCACCTTCGTCTTCATGCTGGCGCAAATGCCGCTGATCCAGCGCCACAAGCTGGCCGAGGCGGCCTCGGCCGAGGACTAGGGTGAGAACTCATACAGCGCATTGATTTCATGTACTATATTTCCTTTGCATTGAGTTTTGGGCGAGGGGTGGCTATGGCTCGGCTTTTCTGGCTGTCGGATGAGGCATGGGCAGCGCTCGACCCCCCACCTACCCAAAGGATTGCCAGGAAAGCCGCGCGTTGATGATCGGGTCGTGATCTCAGGCATCTTGCATGTGTTGAAGACCGGGTGTCGGTGGCGGGACGTTCCAGCGGAATACGGTCCTCCCACGACGGTCTACAATCGCTACCATCGCTGGGCACGCCGCGGCATCTGGCAGAAGATATTCGAGAAGGTGGCTGCGGCGGGTGCGGTTCCTGACGAATTGTCGCTCGACAGTACCCATGTGAAGGCCCACCGCTCGGCACACGGCTCAAAAAGGGGGCCCGGGCGGAAGCGATTGGCGTCTCACGCGGCGGAAGAACATCAAAAATCCATGCTTTGGCCGATGCTCAAGGCCGACCGGTAGCCTTCGCGCTGACGCCGGGAAACATCGCCGACATCTCCATGGCGATCCCGCTGCTAGAGGGGATCGCTACACCAAAGCGCCTTCTTGCTGACAAAGCATATGACGCCGACAAGCTACGCTCATGGCTCCAGAAACGTCGCATCAAGGCCGTCATTCCATCGACCGCATCACGCGCCAGACCCTATCCACTCGACACAGCTGCTTACCGGCGGCCCAACGTCATCGAGCGTCTGTTCTGCCGCCTGAAAAATTGGCGCAGGATCGCAGCCAGGTATGACCGGTTGGCCGAGAACTACCTCGCCGCCATTGCCCTCGTTTCCATCCTCATCGCCTGGATTTCAATGAGTCCCCTACCTAGGGTCAAAACCCAATTAACCTATTGATCTGATATGTCTGTCGTGATCCAAGCTAAGAAACAGTGGGGCTTGGATTAGGGCCGGGGACTCCGGGCTGAGCAATCAGCAGTGGGCAGCGATCGAACCGCACCTTCCACGTAATCGGCCTGGCGCCCGCCGTGTCGACGATCGCCGGGTCTCGAGCGGTATCATCCACGTCTGAAATCGGGTTGCCGCTGGCAGGATTGCCCGCCGTCTTACACGTTTGTGATGGGCAGGCGGATGGATAGCCGCAGACCGGGACGGTGGTCTTCGAGCAGCAGGTCCGCATGGTGGTGCCGCACAATGGCATGCACGACGCTGAGACCGAGTCCGGTTCCAGGCTCCTGTCGGCTGGCATCGAGGCGGACAAAGCGGCGCAGTACGTCTTGGCGGCGTGCTCCCGGGATGCCGGGGCCGTTGTCGGCCACCGCCGAGATCACCAGCCACATCCACTCGGTTCAGGCGGTCACCGGCGAAGCCGCCACCGCCATCGCTGCCATCGGCACGACCATCGGCCACATCAGCGAGATTTCCCATTCCATCTCGGCGGCGGTGGAGGAACAGGGCGCCGCCACCCGTGAAATCTCGCAAAATGTCCAGCAGGCGGCCATGGGCACCCAAGGGGTGTCCATGAACATCGGCGGCGTCACCCGTGCCGCCCTGGACGTGGGCGAGAGCGCCAGCGAACTCACGGAGGCGTCGGCGACTTTGTCCAAGCAATCCGGTGATCTGCACGCCGCCGTCACGATGTTCCTGGCCGGGGTCCGCGGTGACAAATTCGCTCTCTGATGGACGGAGGGCGCCGCTTGAAGGAGGGACGGGGACCGGCACTCAATCTCCACGGTCGAGCGGGAAGCGGCCTCTCCGGCTTGGTCTTGTTTCGACGGTCTTTTCCGCTCAGAACTTGTAGTTGACGAACAGGCCGGTGCTGAGTTGGTCCGCGGAACCCCGATCCGCCACCAGCGGGCTGTCGGCGGCGTCGCCCAGCAGGCGCTTGTAGCCCAGCCGGCCGGTGAGGCCCCAGTTTTCCGTCAAGTTGTAATCGAGATCGAAGGTGATGCCGGCATCCTTGAAACCGCCTTCCGGCCGATACTGCCGCATGCCGCTGCGCGCCGACTGCACGGCCGTGACGCCGAAGAAGGTCTCCGTATAATTGTCATCCGCCCAGGTGGCGGCGATTTCGCTGCGCAACGTCAGCTTCGGCCCCAGCGGCAGCCGGTTGCCGGCCGAGAGTTTCGCCGTCAGGCCGTCGTGGCTGCCGCTGACATCGCGGAACACGGTGAGGCCGGCCGACCACGGGCCGACTGCATAGGTAACGAAACCGCCTAGTTCCACGGCGCCGTCGATATCGCCCATGCCGTGCAGATCGTCGCTGTCGTCCTCGTCGCGGCCGAACTGGTAGCGGACCAGCGGGCCGATCTGCAGCTTGTCGCTGGGGCGCGGGCCCTGCCATGTGACGGCGTTGGCGCCCAGCGTCGGGCCGCGCAGGAAGATCAGGTCGCGGTAGTTGATCATCACCATCGGCACGGGCGTGACTTCATACTCGTCGCTGCCTTCGTATTCCGGCTGGTAGAGCGCGCCGGCGCCGAGCCGGATATTCCAGTCCTTCTTCGCAGGTTCGGCCGGCGAGGGCGCGACCGGCTCGGTGATCGGCTGCTGGGCCAGATAATATTGGGACTGAGCGGTCCGGACCTGTGTGGACTGGGCCTGGACGGCGGCCGGCAGGGTCAGCAGCAGAACCGCCGCCGCGGCGGCGGGATGACGGGTAGTCTTCATCGGAGGGTACTCGTTCTATTGAAACCGCAGCTGGAAACGGCCGCATCTTAGCCGGCTGACCGGCCGGGTCCGTGTCAGCGGCGTGTCGATATGTTTCAGATTGTTGCCGGGCCATGGCAGGCGCGGGGCCGGCTGTTATACTACCGGTACGGAGACACGGGGGCCCGCCTTGAGCCAGACGAATTTCCACGTCCTGATCGTCGACGACGACCATCGCATCCGCGCCATGCTGGCGCGGTTCCTGATCGACCATGGCCTGCGCGTCAGCCAGGCCGGCGACGGCCGCGAGATGTTCGCCATCTGCGACAGCGCGCGCATCGACGTGATCGTGCTGGACATCATGATGCCGGGCGAGGACGGCCTGTCGCTCTGCCGCCGCATGCGGGCCCGGAGCCCGGTGCCGATCATCCTGCTGACCGCGATGAGCGGCGACACCGACCGCATCATCGGCCTGGAGATCGGCGCCGACGATTACGTGGTCAAGCCGTTCAATCCGCGCGAGTTGCTGGCGCGCATCCGCGCCGTCACCCGCCGGCTGGGCGCCGCCAGCACCAATGCCGAACGCCCGGCGGCGGCCGTCTACGAATTCGGCGGCTGGCAGCTCAATGCCAGCCGGCGGACCCTGACCTCTCCGGCCGGCGCGCTCACCGACCTGACCAGCGGCGAATTCGACCTGCTGCTGGCGTTCCTGGAATATCCGCAGCGGGTGCTGACGCGCGACCAGCTTCTGGACCTCGCCCATGGCCGCACGAGCCACCATTCCTACGACCGCAGCATCGACGTGCAGATCAGCCGGCTGCGCCGCAAGATCGAGGTCGATCCGCAGGATCCGGTCTTCATCAAGACGATCCGCAATGAAGGTTATTTTTTCACCGCGCCGGTCGCCCTGCTGCGGGACGCTGCGGCGTGAGGATTCCGCTCTGGTCGCGCCTGCGGCTGGCGCCGCGCATCGCCGTCGTCATCGTCTTCAGCCTGCTGGCGGTGAAGGCCGCCGATGAGGCGATGCCGCTGGTGATCCGCCCGCCCGAGATCATGTTCTTCCAGCACGACTGGCTGATCGAGACCCTGCGCGACATCCGCGACCGCAGCGTCGCCGCGCCGGCCGCCGGCCGGCAATCCCAGCTGCAAGATTTGCCGGCGCGGCGCTGGCTGGACGTGGCGGCGCTGCGCGGGCGACCGGACTTCAGCAACGCCATGTGGCGCGGACTGCTCGGTGAGTATTTCCATGACGACACCGCGCGCATGGGGGCTTTCGGCGAACTGCGCCTGGAGCTCGCGGCGGCCCTCGGCCTGACGCCGGAGGACGTCGTGCTGATGGCGAATGAATTGGACGATCCCGAGCGGTCTGTGCGTTCGCTCGTCATCATCCTGCCGGAATTGCCGACGGTGATGGTGGATGTGTTCGACGAGCGGCGCAGCAACATGCTGAGCAGCGACCTGCGCATCGCTTTCCGCATCGGTCCCGAAGACTGGCTGGTGGTCACCCCCAGGAGCGACGGCAACGAAGGCATGCGCATGATCCGCAACGTGCTGTTGCCGCTCTGCGCGGTGGTGGCCATCGCCCTGTTCTCGATCTGGGTGGCGCGCGGCGTGGTCAGGCCGCTCGACGACCTGGCGGCGGCTGCCGAAAAGCTCGGCCGCGACCGCGAACTCAGTTTGGTCGGCGATTTCAACGCCCCGGAGTTGCAGGCCATCGGCAATTCCTTCAATGCCATGCAGCAGCGGCTGAAGCGCTTCGTGGACGACCGCCTGCAGATGATCGCCGCCATCAGCCATGACCTGCGCACGCCGCTGACCCGCCTGCGGCTGTTCGCCGAATATGTGCCCGACCAGGACCAGCGCCGGCAGGTGCTGTCGGATATCAACGACATGGAAGCCATGGTGAGCGCGACGCTGACCTTCGGCAGCAATCAGTTGAAGGACGAGCCGCGCAGCGTGATTGACCTCGCCGCCATGCTGATCAGCCTGTGCGACACCGCCGCCGATGCCGGCTGTGCGGTGAGTTATGACGGGCCAGACCATGCCGGCCTGACCGGCCAGCCGGTGGCGATGCGCCGGGCCTTCGCCAACCTGATCGACAATGGCTGCAAGTTCGGCAGCCGGGTGCAGGTGCGGCTGTGCGAGGCGGCGGAGGTCATCGCCGTCACCGTGGCCGATGACGGGCCGGGCATCCCGGCCGACCAGCGCGAGGAGGCCTTCCGGCCCTTCTCGCGGCTGGAGACTTCGCGCAACCGCGAAACCGGTGGCACCGGACTGGGCCTGACCATCGCACAGGATGTGATCCTGGCCCATCGCGGCTGCATCGCGCTGGGCGATGCAGCCGGTAGCGGCCTGCTGGTGACGGTGACGCTGCCGAAAGAGGTTTGAGAACCCCTAACTCTTCACCGCCGTGGCCGGGCTTGACCCGGTCCTCCACGCGATCACGTTAATGAACAAAGCGCCGCGCTTCATTGGGGGAGGCCGGGCCGCAGGGCTTTGCCTTTGCTAGTCGCGAGGGCGAGCGAGGGGGCCGATGTGGAGCCAGCCCTTACACATTCATGATCTCCATCAGCGACGCCCGAATTTGTTGATCGGTATAGGGCTTGCGCAGCCATTGGGCGGCGGGGAAACGCGCGCTTAAATCATCGTCGACGTCATAGCCGGTGGCGAAGACGAAAGGGATGTGCCGGCGGTCCAATTCCAGCGCCACCGGTTCGGAAGGTTCCCCGCGCAGATTCAGATCGACGATGGCGACGTCCGGGGCCTCCCCATCACTCAAGAGGGAAAGGGCTGCCTCGACGGTGGCGGCGGGCCCCACAACCTCGCAGCCCATCGAGTCGAGTACGGCCTCCACGGCGGTTGCGACCAGGAATTCATCCTCGATGAGCAGAACGCGCATGCCTATCTCCTTATGATGTCATGCTTAAGTGAGTTTCGGCGCCTGATGCCTGCCGCCGACTGCTTGAGACCAGGGCACGAGAATGCGGCAGCGCACGCCCTGCGGTTCGAAGCGAAGGTCGACCTCGCCATCGAGATCGTGGGCAATCCCCTTTTCCAGCAGGAAGCGGCCGAATCCGCGGCCGGGCGAAGCGGGGACCTCCGGTCCGTTCTGCTCCTTCCACTGAATTTCCAGCGCCGGGGATGGATTGCGCACCTGTGTCCACGTTATGTGGATGTCGCCTGACGGCACCGACAATGCCCCATATTTGGCAGCGTTGGTGGCGAGTTCGTGCAACGCCATGCTCAGCGTCAGCGCCGCCTTGGGGGTGATGGTAATATCGTCGCCGGTGATCGAAATCCGGTCTTCGCCGGCATAGGCCTTCAGTACGTCCTGCACGATGGTCCGGAGCGGTACGGGCTCCCAATTACTTTCGGTCAGGCGGCCGTGGGTGGCGGCCAGCGCCTGGATGCGGCCGTCCAGCAACGCCTTGAACGTGTCGAAGTCTTCGGCGCGCCGTCCGGTATGGGTGACGATGGCGGTGACGGTGGCCATGGTGTTCTTGACCCGGTGCTGCAACTCGCGCATCAGCAGCTCCTGGCGCCGCTGGTTCTCCTTGCGCTCGCGGATGTCGCGCGCCAGGATGACCACCAAACGTTGGCCGGGCGTATTGACCAGGGCCGCGCTCTCCTCGACCGGGACCTGCGTGCCGTCCTTGGCGCGGTAGGTCCGTTCGGCGACGACCGTTCCCTTGCGCAACAACTCGTCCAGCCAACCGGCAAGCTCTGCGGGAGCGACGAGATCGGCCAGCGTCAGACGCGCCAATTCGTCGGCATAGCCCAGCAGGCGGCGGGCGGCTGCGTTGGCCTCGAGAATCGTCCCGGCCTTGTTGGTTTCATCCAGCGGGAAAATCAGGACGGTATCATGGGCGCCCTGCAACACCGCCCGGTAGCGCGCCTCGCTTTGAGCCACCGAACGCTCCGCCAGCTTCAGCCGGGTGACGTCGACGAAGGTCAGCACGACTCCCTCGATGGCGTTTTCCACCGTGCGATAGGGAACGATGCGCATCAGCAGGTGCGGGCCCTCGCTGTCGTGGCCGATCTCGCGTTCCACCGGCATCAGCGCATGCACGACACCCGCCGCCGCCTCTTCCAGGCCATCCAATGGGAACTTGGCGGCGAGATCGACCAGGGGTCGTCCCCGGTCGCTCTCAATCAGGCTGAATATCTTCTTGGCAGCCGGGGTGAAGTTCTTGATGCGCAGGTCGTTGCCCAGGAAGATGGTGGCGATCTGCGTGCTGTCGAACAGGTTCTGCAGGTCGCTGTTGGCGCGCGACAGCTCCTGCACCTTGTGGCGCAGTTCGGTGTTGACCGTCTCCAATTCCTCGTTGATGGATTGCAGTTCTTCCCGTGAGGATTCCAGCTCTTCGTTGGTGGATTGCAGTTCCTCGTTCATGGACATCATTTCCTCGTTCGAGGATTTCAGTTCCTCGTTCGAGGTTTCGAGTTCCTCGATGGTGGTGCGCAATCTTTCCTTGGTGAGTTGAAGATCGGTCTCCAATTCATGGATGCGGCTATCCTCGCTTTCCGGGGGCTCGGCGCGAGCCTGGGCGTCACCGCCGATCTCGGCGCGAAGCGCGCCGATGTCCTGGAACACCACCATGTAGTGGCCGGTGCGCGAAACCGGATCGACCACCAGGTCGATGACTTGGCGGCCACCATTGACGCCGAATTCGATATTGGTCTGCACCACCCGCCGGCTTTCGCGCACGGCCTTGCGCAAGGCGACGCGGATGTCGTTGCGCAGCCCGGGCCTGGCCATGTTGACGACATTGAGGTTGGGAGTGCCGCCGGGCAGTTCGAGATACTTGCCGGTGCGGTTGGAGACCTGGACGATGTCGCCGTTCTCGGAGACCACCGCGAAAGCCGGAGCGTACCCATCGAGGATGAGCCGCTCGGCGAGACGCTGCTGTTCCTCCTTCTCATGCTCGCCGCCCCGGCGGGGCAGGGGACGCAGTTCCGGCTGAAAGGTTACGGGGCCGCCCAGAGGAAAGTGAAAATCGTGCGGGCTGGGCGTGTCGCGCCGGCTGAAGATGCGATTGGCCGGATCGATGGGCGAGAATAGGCGGCTGTGCTGGGAAATATTCTCGGACGGCCCGAGGAACAGGAAGCCGCCCGGACGCAGGGCGTAGTGGAAGATCGGGATCAGCTTGTCCTGCAGCGGGCCACCCAGATAGATCAGCAGGTTGCGGCAGGAAATAAGGTCCAGGCGGGTGAAGGGCGGGTCCTTGATGACACTGTGCACCGAGAAGATGCACATGTCGCGGATCTCTTTGTTGATGAGGTAGCCGCTATCGGTGGGGGTGAAGAACCGCTCCAGCCGGTCGGGCGTGACATCCTTGACGATGGTGTCGGGGTAGCGGCCGATACGGGCGATATCCAGCGCCTCCTCGTCGATATCCGAGGCGAAGATCTGTACCCGGGCTCCCAGACCGGCTTCCCTGATCCGTTCGGAAAGCAGAATGGCCAGACTGTAGGCCTCCTCGCCGGTGGAGCAGCCGGGCACCCAGAGGCGGATCTGCGGATCGGGCCCCCGGCCATCGACGATCTTGGGAATGACGTCGCGCCCCAGGGCGGCGAAGGCATCCTGGTCGCGGAAGAACTGGGTCACATTGATCAGCAGATCGCGGAACAACTGGTGGACTTCGTCGTCGCCCTTGCGCAGCACACCGATGTATTCAGGAACCTCGGTCAGCTGTAGCACCTGCATGCGGCGCTGGATACGGCGGATCAGGGTATTCTTCTTATAGCGGCTGAAGTCGTGCCCGGTGCGCGTCTGGAGTATGGCGCAGATCTTGGTCAGGAAATCGGCGGCATCGGTCAGCAGTCCCTCGGCCCCTTTGCGCGCCTCCAGATAGCCGAGATTGCGGAAATAGTCGATCAGGATGGCCGGCATCTGCTCGGGCGGCAGCACATAATCGCCCAGCCCCGTGGCGGTGGCGCTTTTCGGCATGCTGTCGAATTTGGCCGAGCCTTCAGCCTGGGCCATGGTCAGGCCGCCACTTTCCTTCACCGCCCGCAAGCCCATGGTTCCGTCGCTGCCGGTTCCCGACAGGATCACGCACGCGGCATTGTCACCCTGGTCCTGGGCCAATGACCGGAAGAACAGATCGATAGGCGTCCGCTGCCCGCGCGGTTCCGACGGTTCGAGCAGCTTCAGCACGCCGTCTTCGATGATCATCCCCTTGTTGGGCGGAATCAGGTAGACGTGATCCGCCTCCGGCCTGGTATTGCCGGTGACCTGCAGGACCGGCATGGCGGTGCAGCGGCCCAACAGGTCGGACAGCATGCTTTTATGGGTGGGGTCCAGGTGCTGGATCAGCACGAAGGCCATGCCCGAATGGGGAGGGGGGGCCCGCAGGAATGCCTCGAACGCTTCCAGCCCGCCCGCCGAGGCGCCCAGCCCGATGATCGGGCAAAGGGTGTCGTGTCGGCGCGTCCTACTGGAATCGGCGCCGCCGCTGTGTTCCTGCTCTCCGGTCATAGGTCTATTCCTGTTTTCAAGGCGGAAGATGACACCTCGGACCAAGGTGCGCATCACGGAATGAAAGGACTATAGCGTCAGTCCAGGAAGCGCACTACTTTGGACAGCCTGCTCCGGCGACAGCGGCACTCCCCCTTTTTGTGCCTAGCCTGTGTCATTTTTGCCGCCACCTGTTCCTCAGGATACATTGGCGGAGCGGGAAGGATGGGCGGGGACCTTGAACGGTTGATCGTCGTGGGAGGTTCGGCTGGGGCCGTACCCGTTCTGCAGCGTGTGATCGAGACTCTGCCCGGCGACTTTCCCGCCGCCGTGTTGGCCGTCATCCATCTATCCCCCACCGAGCCCAGCGGGCTCGCCGCGGCACTTGCACGGATTACGGGGAGGGATGTTCGATTCGCGCGCAATGGGCAGACCTTGGCCCCGGGGACTATCCTGCTGGCGCCGCCAAATTTTCACCTCCTGGTCAAGGATGGCGCCGTGGCGCTCAGTCGCGGCCCCAAGGAAAATCTGGCCCGGCCTGCGATCGATCCGCTGTTCCGCACGGCCGCGGTATCGTGGGGGGCACGCACCATCGGGGTGGTGCTGTCCGGGCGGCTTGACGACGGTACCGCCGGACTTCGGGCCATCAAACGGGCTGGCGGGCTGGCGGTCGTCCAGGATCCGGCCGAGGCCGAGGCGGCCGACATGCCGCAGAGCGCCTTGGGCTTCTGCGACGTGGACCACGTGACCGAATCCACCCAAATGGCGTCTCTTCTCGACCGCCTCGTAAAGCAGCCGCCTCCCCGGGCAAACCAGCCGCCGCCGGGCCAGGTACTGGAGAGTGCCATGGAGAGCGGGCTTTCCAGCATGGAAGGCGAAGACCGCATCGGCGAACGTTCGGTTCTGACCTGTCCGGAATGCGGTGGGACATTGTGGAGGATTCCCGACGGCGACATGCTGCGCTATCGCTGCCACACCGGCCATGCGCTGACGGCGGACAGCATGTCGGAAGCCTATGGCTCGGCGGTGGAAAAAGCATTGTGGTCGGCGGTCCGCACCCACCGGGAAAGGGTGGGATTGGCCCGCGACATGGTGGCCAAGGCGCTGATGCGCGGCCATCGCCAAAGCGCCGAGCTTTGGCAGCGGCGCGCCGAGGAGTGCGACCGTGAGGCCGACGTCATTCTGTCGCTGTTGCTGAGCGGTGAGGTGGAGAAATTGGACTGAAATGCATTCCTTCCGATGGCTGAGGCTGGACGCGGGAAAACCGTTCGAACGCGGCCGGCGCGAGGAGCATTTGGGAAACGCTTTGGAGCGAAGTGTCCATGGTTGCCCTTCGTGAGGTGGCAGCCGGGGATAGAAATTTGAGATGGCCGCGTGCCTCCGCAACCAAATGGGTGAAAGCCCCTGGCCCCAGGCCTAGCCATTCACCTAAGGTGTGGAAGGCGTCTCATGAAAATGAGGCGCCTTCTGCCGTTGAGGGGCTTCCATCTCCCGGTGAAATCACCGGGAGACATCTCAAAGCCGTCATGGCCGGGCTTGACCCGGCCATCCACGCGGCTCCGCGCTCCGCCCGAACATGTTTGGAAACAATCGCTTAGGCGGCACCAAGCGTGGATGCCCGGATCAAGTCCGAGCATGACGTGCTTCTGATGTTCAAATTTTCCCCACCTTAGGTGAATGGCTAGGACCCCAGGCCAGGGGGCTTTTGCTTTTCATGCTCGGGAAGCGCTTGCCGGGCGCGGTGGGGCCAAGCGCCGAGGCCATCCGCTTCGGTAAACCGCGTGTGGACCCAGGGACGATCCCCCTCAAGCCGCAGGCCGCGTCTTCATCAGTGACCAACATCGCTACGACTGGCACCGGCACCGGTGGCTTAACCAACGTCAATGTCATGCGTTCGATGTGTGTCGCAATTAAGACTTAATCGCACATCGTCTGGGCGGTGACGATCTTGTACGGGGTGCCGGGAATGGCGGGGGAGGAGGGCGTCATGAGCATCCCATCGGCTTTCCACCCCGGTGAAGCTGAAGCCGGAAGAGGAGGGGAACGAAAGCAATGACCAGATGCTCACGCCGCGCAGCGCTGGCCGGGTTCGCCGTCAGCCTGGCAATGCCGATCGTCGGACGGGCTTCGGCCTTGAGTGAATTGACCCTGTGGGGGCCGCCGGCAGGCCCGTCGATCACGGTCGTCCATGCCATCGCCGCCGGCCTGCTCCGGGGCGTGGCGGAAAACGTTTCGTTCAAGACGTGGCGTTCGCCCGATGAGTTGCGGGCAGGATTGACCTCCCGGACCATGGCCGTTTTTATCCTGCCGACCCAGACTGCGGCCAACCTGTTCAACCGGGGCCTCGGTGTCCGCCTGCTGAACGTGATGACCAATGGCTTGCTGCAGGTGGTCGCCAGTGATGAGGCACTCACCTCGATCTCGGCGCTGAAAGGGCGGCGCGTCGCCGTGCCTTACCGCAACGATACGCCCGAGGTGATCTTCCGCCGCCTTCTCGTCGCCCAGGGCATGGACCCCGAGCGCGATCTGACCCTCCAGTTCGTCGGCTCGCCCATGGAGGCGGTGCAGATGCTGGCGACCGGACGGGTGGAAGCGGCGCTGCTGCCGGAACCGACCGCGACCGCCGCGCTGATGAGCAGCGGCAAGATCACCAAGCCGCTGTACCGCACCATCGACGTCCAGCGTGCCTGGGGAGAGGCGACCGGCCTGGGGCCGGTGCTGCCGCAGGCCGGCATGGGAGTGACCGAGGGCTTCCTGGCCGCGCATGGGCCGGCCGTCGAGGCGTTGCAGGCCGGGCTGGCCGCCGCCGCGGCTGCGGTCAACGCCGACCGCGAATACTACATCAACCGGAACGGTTCCAAGGGGGCGCTGTTCGGCCGCAATGAACTGGATTCCTCGACCCTGGCGGTCAATGCCGGGTTCAACCTCCCGGTGGCGGAAAAGGTGGTGCTGTCGCCGGCGCTCACCATTGCCTATGCCACCCGCGACAACGACGACGTCTACGGTGCGGCCACCCGTCCCACCTATAACGTGATGACCGGGAACGGCAGCCAGACCGCGCGCGATACCAGCTATTCGCGTGACTATACCGGCATTAGCCCCAGCCTGGGCCTGTCTTATCGCCCGGCCGAGAACCACATGCTGTTCGGCGCGGTCAGCCGTAGCTTCGAGCCGCCCACGCACGACGACCTGCTGGCCACCAATGGCGGCACGCCCAACAGCAGCCCCACCGGCTTCGTCACCCCCGACCTGGACGCCCAGACCGGCACCACGGTGGAAGCGGGCTGGCGCGGCGGTGCGGGCATCGTCAGCGTCGATGCCGTCACCTATTATTCGTGGCTGAAGAACGAGATCCTCAGCCTGCGCGACGCCACCGGCGTGTCGCTGGGGGCGATGAACGCCGACCGCACCCGTCATCTCGGCCTGGAACTGGGCGGCAACGTGCAGGCCACCGACAAGCTGGGGCTGCGGATGGCCTACACTTACCAGGACTTCCGCTTCCAGGACGACCCGGTGCGCGGCGACAACCGGCTGGCCGGCGCGCCCCGCCACCTGGTCAATGCGGTGGTGCGCTACGACCTGACGCCGGCCTGGATGGTGCAGACCGACGTCACCTGGTCGCCGACCAGGACGCCGGTGGACAACATGAACACCCTGTACGCCGATCCTTACACCACGGTGGCGCTGCGTTCCTCGTACGCCCTGACCGAGCAGGTCAGCGTCTATGGCGAGGCCCGCAACATCTTCGACGAGACCTATGCCGCGTCGACGCTGGTCGTCGACCAGGCCCAGGCCAACCAGGCCGCCTTCCTGCCGGCTGACGGCCGCGCCTTCTATGCCGGCGTGAAGGCGAAGTTCTAGATGGCGGCGGCGGAGGTCGGCCCATCCCTGTCGTTGCGCGGGGTTTCCCACGCCTATCTGGGACGGACGGTGGTGGACGGCGCCAACCTGACGGTGGCGGCCGGCGAGGTGGTCGCCCTCGTCGGTCCTTCCGGCTGCGGCAAGAGCACCCTGGCCCACATCGCCGCCGGGGTGATCGCGCCGTTGCGCGGGCGGGTGGAAAGAGGCTATCGCCGCCATGGCATGGTGTTCCAGGAACCGCGCCTGTTGCCGTGGGCGACGGCGCGCCACAACATCGCCTATCCGCTGCGCATCGGCGGGATGAAACGGGGCGAACGGCACGAGCGGGTGACGGCGGCGGCGGCGCGGGTGGCGCTGGACGCGGCCGACCTGGGGAAGTATCCGGTCGAACTGTCCGGCGGCATGCGCCAGCGCGTCGCCATCGCCCGTGTCCTGGCGGTGGAGCCCGACTTCGTCTATTTCGACGAACCCTTCACCGCGCTGGACGTGGCGTTGAAGCGGCGCATGCAGGATCTGGTCATCGCCGCCGCCCGTGCCGCCCATTTCGGCGCGCTGTTCATCACCCATGACCTGATGGAGGCGGCGCGCATCGCCCACCGCGTCGCGGTGATGGACGTGCACGGCCGTGGCATCAGCGGTGAACGCGCCATTCCCGGCCAGCCTGGCCAACGCGACGATGGCGAGTTGTTCCGGGTGGTGACGGCGTTCCTCCGGGACGACGACCTGTTCCGCCACATCCATGACGTGGATGAAAGACGGCTGGCATGACTTGTGGGTTCTCCTGGCGCGTTCTCGGCGACGAGGGGCTGCGCCTGTTCTTTCCGCTATCGGCGCTGCACGCCGCCTTGTGGCCGCTGCTGTGGACCGCGCTGAACGGCCTCGATATGCCGGTGAACGGCCGGTTGCCGGCCTCGGCATGGCATGGCGGCGAGATGCTGCTGGGCACCTATGGCGCCGCCCTGATCGGCTTCATCACCACGGCGGTGCCCGAATGGACCGACACGCCGCGCCTGCGCGGGCGGCCGCTGTTCGTGCTGGCCGGCCTGTGGGGCATCGGCCGGCTGGCCGGTTTCATTGGCGGCGATGTTCTTGGTATGGCGGTGCTGGCTGATCTTCTGTGGTTGGCGGCACTGGTGGCCTATGTCGCCCGCTGCTGGTATCGCAAGCCGCAGGCCCGTCTGTTCGGCCCGCTGTTGTGGTTGTCCCTGCTGGCGTTGGCGGGAGGCGGGCTGCGCCTGGCCTTCGTGGCGGGGAATGAGGATATGGCGCACAAGGCCCTGCTGGTGACCGGCCTGCTGTTCGTCGGCCTGCTCGGCCTGGTGCTGGCGCGTATCGGCGTGCCGGTCACCAACATCGTGCTCGACCCCAGCCGCACTACCTCTCCCCTTCCGCCCCCACCCTGGCCGCATCAACCTGGCGCCGGGGCTGGTCCTGGTGGCGGTGTGCGGCGTCCTGGCCGGTTGGTCGGACGGGGTCACCGGTTACCTGCTGGTCGCTGCCGGCGCCGCGTTTCTCGACCGTATCTCCGATCTGCTCATTGGCCGCGAGACCTTCCGTACCGAAATCTTGGCGCTGGTGGGGGCCAGCCTGCTCAGCGGCGTGGGCCTGATCCTGGCCGGAATGGCACGACTGGGGGCGCCCTGGGACGGAATCACGGCCTTGCATCTGGCCTTCATGGGCGGCCTTGGACTCGGCGTGCTGGCGGTGTTCGCCATTGCCGGGCTGATGCATACGGGGCGTAGCTTGCCGGTGCCACGCTCTGTCTCGGTCGCGCTGGCGCTGACGGTCGGTGCGGTCGGCTTGCGCACGCTGCCTGCCCTGGGCGTCATTCCCTGGCCGCCTGGACCACCCCATGCCCTGGCGGCGCTGCTGTGGTCGGCGACCTTCCTGATTTGGCTCCGGGCCTATTGGCCTTACCTGTCGCGACCAAAACTGACGGAGGCGGAGCCAAATCGCATCGGGGATCAGAGGTGACGGGCAACCAGGGGGATGAGCAGGGCGCCGGCCGCGGCCATGAGCCCCATCCCCAGAACGGCGAAGACGGCGCATTTCTCGCTGATTTGCAGTGCCCGCATCACGCCCAGCGCATGACAGGTCAGCCCCAGGGAAAGGCCGGTTGCCTGTTCCGATCGGATGCCGAAGAGGCGCAGCAACGGCACGCCGAACAGCACGCCGGATAGGCCGGTGGCGAAGACGAAAAACACCACCAGCGAGGAGCTGACCTCCAGCGGCCCAGCCAGGGCCAGCGCCACCGGGGTGGTGACCGAGCGGGGCAGGGAGGCCAGCGCCAGTTCGCGGCCGCCGCCCTGCCATAGCATCAACGCGGCGAAGGCCGCGGCGCTGAAGACGATGGCGCAGGTCGGCAGCAAAGCCCAGGCCCATGCCTTGCGGATCAGCGCCATGTGGCGATAGAGCGGAACGGCCAGCGCCACCGTCGCCGGGCCCAGCATCAATTGAATGGGCGACGCGTTCTTCAGATAGGAGAAGTAATCCTGCCCTACCGACAGCAGGTAGAGATTGACCACGATGATCGAAAAGATCACCGGATTGGCCAGGGCGTTGCCGCGCAGACAGCGTTGCAGCATCTCGCCGGCCAGGAAGGTGATGACGGTGACCATGATGGCCGTCAGCGGATGGTCGCGCAGGTGGAGAAAGGCTTGCATCACGGCTGCTTCTCCCGCTGAGCCAGATAATACAGCCAGGCGGAGGCGATCAGCGCGCAGGATGTCCCGCCCACGATCGCCACCACCACGATGGCTCCCTCGCGAAGCAGCGTGTCCATGTGCAGCGACACTCCCACAGCCGAGGGGACGAAGACCAGGCCGATCCGGCGCAGGATGGCCCCGGACACCTGCTCCACATCGGGGGCGATCCGGCCGCACACGCACATGACGGCCAGCATCAGCAGCATGCCCGCCAACGCGCCGGGGAAGTTGACGCCCAGCAGCGTGACCACCGCTTCCCCCGCCAGATTGAAGCAGACCAGTTGGATCAGGCCCGCGATCATCGCTGCCAGGCGATGAGGTCGCCGGCGCAGAAGCCGATGATGGCCCAGAACACGGCAGCCAGCACGAACAGGGCGACGCTGTCGTCCAGATATGCAGGCGTTCTGCCACGCGACAGGACGGCACATGCTGAGGTCATCCCGCGAACTCCTTACTCGTATGTCATCACAATCAGACAATATGCCGATCAATGGTTCTATTGATGGATTGTATCTGTCACATGTTGGCATTGGCCCGCAAGCGGATAACGCTATTCGACGGCAATTTCTCCAAAAATATGTGAATTTCTGCGGCATGTAATAGTGTGTCTGCGATAGACATACAATTCATACATACCGGCGGTGATGTCGCCGCCGGCGAGCGAGGCCTCATGGATTAGATCGGATTTTCACCGCCTATATCGCCCAGCCTGAAGCTGGAGGGACGCTACCGCACCTTCGCCGATCTCGAACGTTGCGTGGGGCGTTTCCCCAAGGCTCTGTGGCGTGCGCCATCCGGCGAAATTGCCGAAGTGACCGTATGGTGCAGCAACGATTATCTGGCCATGGGCCAGCATCCCCTGGTGTTGGATGCCGCCCGTGGCGCCCTCGAGCGGTTTGGAACCGGGTCGGGCGGCACCCGCAACATCTTGGGCACCACCAACAGCCATGTGAACCTGGAGCAGGATTTGGCGCGGTTCCACCGCAAGGAAGCCGCCTTGCTGTTCAATTCCGGCTATGTGGCCAATCTCGGCGCGCTGTCCGTTCTGGGATCGCTCCTGCCCCGATGCGTGATCTTCTCGGACGAGGGCAATCACAATTCCATGATCGAGGGCATTCGGCGCTCTGGTGCCGACCGGTATATTTTCCGTCACAACGACGTACGGCACCTGGAGCAGATGCTGGCCAGCGCCGACCGCGACGCGCCCAAGATCATCGCGTTCGAGAGCGTCTACAGCATGGATGGCGACATCGCGCCGATCGCCGAAATCTGCGATCTGGCCGAGCGCTACCAAGCCTTGACCTATCTCGACGAGGTCCACGCGGTGGGGTTGTATGGCCCGCACGGCGCCGGCGTGGCCGAGCAACTGGGCCTGATGGACCGCATTTCGGTCATCCAGGGAACCCTGGGCAAGGCTTTCGCGGCGGTTGGGGGCTACATCGCCGGCTCGGCCGCCCTGGTGGACGCGGTGCGCAGTGCCTCGGCCGGCTTCATCTTCAGCACCTCGCTGCCGCCTTCGGCGATCGCCGCCGCCCAGGCCGCCATCAACCACCTGTCCGCCAGCGCGGCCGAGCGGGACACCCTGTGGGCCCGGGTGGATGCGCTGAAGACGGGGTTGGCGGATGCGGGCATTCCCACCCTTCGGACGCCGGCTCACCTGGTGCCGGTGATGGTGCGTGACGCCTCGCGCTGCCGCCGCATCTGCGACGACCTGTTGCGCCAGCACGCCATCTACGTGCAGCCCATCAATTATCCCACCGTTGCCAAGGGAGCGGAACGCCTGCGGCTGACCGTCACCCCCGCCCACAGCGAGGACGACATCCGCACCCTGGTCGGGGCTTTGAAATCCGTCTGGTAGAATGAGGGACGGGCCACGTTCCCCAGTCGGGGAGCGCGGCCCGTCCGCCCCAGAGCGTTTCCTCGGGAGGCTCAGACGACCGAAAGCGCCATGGTCGGAGGCTGATCCAGCAGGTCGGCCATTTGGGCCAGCACGCGGCGGGTTTCCGCCTCGTCCGAAAGCGCGCCCAGGCACAGGCGCACCGCCTCGGGGGCTACCGGTGTCACCGAAAAGGCATCGCTGGCGGCCACCAGCAGGCGCCGGGCCCTCAGCTGCCCGGCGAATTCCGCCCGCGACCAGTCCTCGGGCAGATGGAGCCACAGATGGAACGCTTCGGGGGCGCCCACATACGACCCTGCGGGCAGGACTTCCGCGGCGACGCGCTGCCGCCGCTTCGCTTCGTTGCGGATGCCCGCCAGGACATCCGTGGCAACGCCGGAGCCGATCCAGCGGGTGGCGACGGCCGCCCCGATGGGGGATGCCGCCATCATGGTGGCACGTACGGCGCCAACCATGCGCATGGCTTGCCGCCGATCCGGGGCCACCAGGAAGGCGACGCGCAGGGCCGGGGAAAGGCACTTCGCCAGCCCGGCGACGTGATAGACCACATCGGGGCCGATGGCGGCCAGCGGCGGCGGACCGTCTTCGGGCAACATGCCGTAGGCGTCGTCTTCGATGATGACGACGCCGTGCTGGCGCGCGATCTCTACGATCTCAACCCGGCGTTCCGCCGTCAGCGTCGCAGTCGTGGGGTTGTGCAGGGTCGGATTGCAATACAGCGCCTTGGGGGCGTGCCGTTCGCAGGCCGACCGGAATGCGTCGGGCAGCAGGCCGTGCGCGTCCATGGCCACCCCGGCCAACTGCACGCCGAGGTGAGCCGCCAGCGACTTCATGCCGGGATAGGTGAGTTCCTCGGTCACGACCGTATCGCCGGGATGGACCAGCGAGGTCAGCAGCGCAAGCAAGCCCCCCTGGGCGCCGGGACAGACGATCAGTCGATCCTGGGAGAGGTTGGGAATGCGCCCGGCCAGCCACCGCACGCCGGCCGCGCGGTCTTCCTCGGACCCGGCATTGTCGCCATAGCCCAGCAATTGGTGGTCGGAAAAGCTCTGCGCCACATCGGCCATTTCCTGGCGCATCCGTGCCAGCAGTTGCGGATCGTCCGGCAAGGGGGGCGCGTTCATGGCCATGTCAATGAAGGCGGAGGGCGACGCTTCGGCCCTCGGGCGGGGAGACTTGCGGGCCTGCACGAAGGTGCCCTGTCCGACCTTGCCGACCACCAGCCCGCGCCGCTGCGCCTCGCCGTAGGCGCGCGAAACGGTCGTGAAGTCCAGCCCCAACACCTCGGCCAGGGTCCTGAGGGGAGGCAGTTTGGCGCCCGGCGGCAGGACGCCGTCCCGGATGTCGTCGGCGATGGCGTCGGCGATGGCCTGATAGACGGGTTTGCCCCCTTTTTCCAGCTTGGGCATCCATCCGCTGTCCGCGTCCATCACACCTCGCATGATCGCTCCATCATAAACCCGTCAAGTATGGCAGCACAGTTGTCCCTGCCGCAAGCCAGGCTCAGCGGATGCCCGGCCACAGACGCCGGAGCATGGGAACGGCCGCCGGTCGCGCCGGCTCGGCCAGCGCCTGTTCGGCGTCCGCCCAGTGTGCCCGCCGCTCGGGGGGACGGCGATGGACGAGAACCCGCAGCGTTGCAACAACGACAATTGATCGGGCAACAAGTTGCCCTGCGCCCTGATCTCGCCGGTGAAGCCATAGCGCTCGCGCAGGGTACGGGCCAGGGTGAACCCCCGCCCGTCGCGGAAGCGGGGAAAGTCGATCACCACCAGGTCCAGCCAGTGCAGATCCCCCCTCCAGCATCTCCGCCGGCCGCGCGCCATCCACCACAACGCCAACGGGCAGGCCGCACGCGGCCAAGCGGGGCTTGCCCGACGTCAAGCCGTCGAGATCGACGATGATCGGTTTGTCCAGCACGGGCGGCAGCGGCTCGCCGATGACGACGGTCCAGGTGTCGCTGCCGGTGCCTCCAGCTTCAATCAGCAGCATAGACGGCCTCCTTGAACGGCCTGATGCCGATACGGCGGAAGGTTTCGATGAAGGTTTCGCCGCCCATTCGGTGTTTCGTGAACGTTGCCATGACGGTCTCAACCGCGTCGGCCACCTGGTCGAAGGGAACCGCCGCGCCCAGGATCTCGCCGATGGCGGCGGTCTCGCCGGCGCTGCCGCCCAGGGTGATCTGGTAGAATTCCTGTCCCTTCTTGTCGACGCCCAGCAGGCCGATATTGGCCACATGGTGATGGGCGCAGGCATTGATGCAGCCCGAGACGTTGAGGGTCAGCGGGCCGAAATCCTCCTGGACCGGGCCCGACCCGAAACGGGCCGCCAATTGCTGGGTGGCGGGAATGGAGCGGCAATTAGCCAGGCTGCAATAGTCCATGCCCGGGCACGACACCATATCGCCGATCAGCCCGATATTGGCGGTCGCCAGCTCCCAGGAAGCCAGTTCGCGCCAAAGGACCAGCAAATCGTGTTGCCGCACATGCGGAAGCACCAGGTTCTGCTCGTGTGTGACCCTGATTTCGCCGAAGGAATAGAAATCGGCCAGCGCCGCCAAGGCATCCATCTGGTCGGCGCGCAGGTCGCCGGGAATTCCTCCCGGCGGCTTCAGCGAAACCACCACCGAACAATAGCCGGTTTCGCGATGGGGGTGGGCGTTGCGCTTCAGCCAGCGGGCAAAGCCGGGAATTCCGGCCGCCAGGCTGGCAAGGGCCGCCGACTGCTCGTCCTGGCGCTCGAAATTGGGCTGAGGAAAGCGTTCGCGGATGGCCTGAATGATTTCGGCCGGCAATCGGTAAATGTCGCGTGGAAGCCGCGCAAATTCTTCCTCGACCTGGCGGGCGAAGGTTTCGATGCCGAGGTCCTGGACAAGGATCTTCAAGCGTGCCTTGTACAGATTGTCACGCCGCCCGTGGGCGTTATAGACGCGAAGGATGGCCTCCAGATAGGCGATCAGGTCTTCCTCCGCCAGCCACTCGCGCAGGCGTTTGCCGATGATCGGCGTGCGCCCCAGGCCGCCGCCGACCCACACCTCCAGCCCGAGCGACCCGCCCTCCGTCGCCTTGACCAGCAAACCGATGTCGTGCACGCGGATGGCGGCGCGATCCTGCCGCCCGCCGCTCACCGCGATCTTGAACTTGCGGGGCAGGAACGAGAATTCTGGGTGGTCCAGCGACCATTGACGCAGGATTTCCGCATAGACGCGCGGGTCGGCCACTTCGTCCACTGTCGCCCCGGCGAACTGGTCGGTGGTGACGTTGCGGATGCAATTGCCGCTGGTCTGGATGGCGTGCATGTTCACATCCGCCAATTCCGCCAGCGCGTCCGGCGCCTGCTCCAGCTTGATCCAGTTGAACTGCAGGTTCTGGCGGGTAGTGAAATGGCCGTAGCCACGGTCGTACATCCGTGCCACCCGGGCGAGGCGGCGCATTTGCGTCGAGGTCATCACCCCGTAGGGGATGGCCGCGCGCAGCATGTAGGCGTGGTTCTGCAGGTAAAGGCCGTTCATCAGGCGCAAGGTGCGGAACTCGTCCTCGCTCAAATCGCCGGCCAGGCGGCGCTGTACCTGCTGGCGGAACTGGCGGACCCGGTCCTGGATGAACTGGCGATCCATGTCGTCGTAGCGATAGGCGCCGGCCCAGGGTGGCTGGGTGTTGCCGGCCGCCGGTGTTTGGAACTCGGGCCCGTGCGCCGGCAAGGCGACGGTCGGTCCCTGGGCGCGGATCCGTTCCCGCAACGAGCGCTCACCATCCAGGTTTACCGCGTAGGCGCCGATGACATGCAGAACGTCGCGGCTCGCTTGGTCCAGGGCCGCATCCTTCTGCGGCCCCGGCAGGCGGGCGGCCCGATCGATGTCTTGTTCCCAGGCGCCGTCGCGACCCAGATAGACGACGGCGCCGTCACTCAGCCGACTGGCCGTGACCAACCAGGTGGTCGCGCTGCCGGTCACTGTTCGCTCCCCGAGATGAACGTTGTGGAGCGCGTCGATTCCTGCCCGGTGGCGAGGTCGATCAGGCGGAACTCGACCGGGATGACGTCGCCCGCCGTCTGGCCGGCCGGACGGCGCACCGAGACGCGGTAGAGGGTGACGTCGTCGGGGGCGGCGACCAGCGTCCGTCCGTCGTTGGACCGGCCGAGGTCCTGCACCTCCACCTGCCCGTCGGCAAGGCCGTCGACAGCCAGGCGCAGGTGCCGCACCGCGCGCTCGCGGTTGATGATCTTCAAGGTGTAGTCGTTGCGGATCGACCCGTCCGACAGCATGACGGAAACCGGCGAGCGGTCGTGCAGCACGTTCATGTCGAGCAGCTTGCGTTGGCCGCCGGCCACGGCCATGCCGGCCAACGTCACCAAGATGATGGCGCCATAGACGATCAGGCGCGGGCGGCGATGCCACGGGCGCTTGGGCGTCGCGGTCTCGGCGGCGGTGTGGGCGAACGGGCGCCAGCCCACCAGGTTCTGCGGCAGGCCAAAGCGCGGCATGACCGAGTCGCAGGCATCGGCGCACAGGCCGCAGCCAATGCACTCCATCTGGATGCCGTCGCGGATGTCGATGCCGACCGGGCAGACCTGGACGCACATCCGGCAGTCCACGCAATGCCCACGTCCCTCGAAGCTCTGTCCCACGCGGGCATGGGCCCGGCCTTCACCGCGCCGCTCGTCATAGGAAACCACCACGGAATCCTGGTCCAGCATGGCGCCCTGGAAGCGCGGCCACGGGCACATGTAGATGCACATCTGCTCGCGCGCCCATCCCGCCATCATGTAGGTCATGAAGCCGAAGAACGCGACGAAGCCATAGAGGACGATACCGGCTTCGCCGGTGAGCAGGCCCTTGGCCGAGGTCGGTGCGTCGTTGAAGAAGAACAGGAACGATGCGCTGGTGAACAGGGAAACGGCGAGCCACGCGCCGTGCTTCACCACCTTCTTGGCGATCTTGCCCGCCGACCAGGGCGCCCTGTCCAGCTTCAGCCGGGCGTTGCGATCGCCTTCGACCATGTCTTCGATCCAGACGAAGATGTCGGTCCAAACCGTCTGTGGGCAGGCGAAGCCGCACCAGACACGGCCATACAGCGCCGTCACCAGGAACAGCCCGATGGACGCGATCACCAGGATGCCGGTGAGGAAGTAGAATTCCTGTGGCCAGATCTCGGTATTGAAGAAGTGCGCCCGCATGGCGACGAAATCGAACAGCACCGCCTGGTCGGGATGGCCCGCGCCGCGATCCCAGCGCAGCCAGGGAACCAAGGCCACGATCAGGATGGAGATCCAGGCGATGGCCGTCTTGGCGGTCCGGTTCGCGCCCTTCACCTTACGCGGATGAATCCTCTGGGAAGCCGCATACAAGCTGCTCTCGCTGCTCGTCGTTGGTTTGATCGAATGTGGGGCTTGATCGGTCACGGGGCACCTCGACGCAGGAAGGGCATGTCCATTCATGTCCATGGATCTGCGGCATCATTAGTGCGCATTGTATGGCATGGCAAGAAAATTGTATGATTAAATGTACATACATCCGCCCCGTGGGCCGCTCCGGGGAATGCGTCGAAGGACTACTGAAGAGGAGTCTGTGAGGGTGCGGTCATGGTCTGAATGCGGGGTGAGGGCAAAATGATGGCACAATGTGTGCCTTCAATTTGTCGGGGCGTCATGTTCGGATGGAGTAGGCCCGCCTGGGCGGCGGCGCCGCTCCCTCTCCCAGGACCCCCTATTTCGCAGGCTCAGGAAATGACAGCCGTCAGCGCTAAGCCGCCACATCCTTTCCACGCCCATCGCAGCCTTTCGGTGACGTCGCGGGACCTCGCCTGTCTTGAGGGAATCCCTCTCTTCCGCGGGGCCTTCCGTTCAAGTCCCGAGAAGGTCGAGGCGGGCGTATCGGTGGTTATCTGCGCCGAGGGAACGACCTTGTATCGACAGGGTGAATCGGCGAGCCGCCTTTATGTCGTGGCCTATGGGGGCGTCGCCATCAACGCCTCGGTTCTGCCAGGCCAGGAGACCCTGCTGCATCTGTGCCAAGGGGGAGGGTTCTGTGGTGAGGAAGCCCTGATCCACGGGCGCCGGTTGTCAACCGCGCGCACGGTCGACCTTAGCCGATTGATCGCCATCGATCCCTCGGTTCTGGATTTGCCGCCCAGCGACGTGAGCGAGCATTTCTATCGCCGGCTTTCCGACCTGACCGAGGAAATCGTCGTCTTCAAGTCCGTCCCGCCCTTCCAGCGTCTTGCCCGTTTGCTGCTGGACCATGTCGGCCCCCGATCCGGTTCGGCGAACGGCGAACTCCCGTTGCTGAAAAAGACCGTGGCCGCGAAGATCGGCGTCGACCCCGCTTCACTATCGCGTCTGCTCCGGCGCATGAAGGATCTCGGGGTCAGCGTGCAGGGCAATTCCATCAAGGTTGCGGATGTGGGGGTGCTGCGCGGGGTGGCGGAACAGGTCTCGCCCGTGCGGGAATTCCGGCGCCCCGAATGTGGTGTGGCTGGATGAGTGGTTAGTGATGCGATCATTGTGAGGATCGTATTGACCTCCGTCAATTTTCCAGAGGCCAATGATCGGCAATATCAGGGGCAGCCCGGTAGCATAGGCCCGGGGCGGCAGGTCACCGGATGGAACCCCGATGAGATCGAAGGCCGAATGCGCTTGGTCGCCCGACATTAGTCAATCGCAGGGGCCGCTGTATCTCGCCATCAGCGACGCGATTGCTGGTGATATTCGCGATGGGCGCCTGCGCGCCGGCGACCGGTTGCCCGCCCATCGCGATCTGGCGCTTCGCCTTGGGGTCGACGTGACCACTGTCACGCGGGCTTATGCCGAAGCTCGGCGCCGGGGGCTGGTCGACAGCTGTGTCGGCCGGGGGACCTTCATCCGCCTGTCCGCCACCGTCGATCCGGCTCCGAAGGTCGAGCTGCCTGGTATCGACATGACCATGAACCGGCCGCCGGACATTCCGGGCGGGCTGGTGAATGCACGCCTGCGGGCCGGCATTGCCGATGTGTTGGCGCGCGAGGATTCCGCAGACTTGCTGGCATACGGCGATTCCGCCGGGTCGGAAGTTTCGCGCGAGGCGGGCGCGCTGTGGCTCAAGCCGAGGCTGGGTGAGGTCTGCCCCGATCGTGTGGTCGTATGCCCCGGTTCCCAGGGCGCCCTGGCGGCGACCCTGTCCGCCTTGGTGGTTCCCGGCGACGTCGTCTGTTGTCCGTCCCTGGCCTATCCGGGCCTGCGCATGTTGGGAACGCAGCTGGGCCTCGACCTCGTCGGCCTGCCCCTGGACGCCGATGGCGTGCTTCCCGATGCGTTCGAAGCCGCCTGCCTGCGGCATCGGGTCAAAGTGATCTATTGCTGTCCGACTTTGGCCAATCCCACCGCCGAAGTGATGCCGCCCGGGCGGCGGCGCGAGATTGTCGCCGTTGCGCGAAACTACGGCGTTGCCATCGTCGAGGACGACGCCTATGGCTTGTTGCCCCGGCACTCCCCCCGCCCTTGGCGGCTTTGGCCCCCGAAATCACCCACTACGTCGGCAGCCTGTCCAAGGTGGTGGCGCCGGGCCTGCGCATCGCCTATCTGGTGGCCCCGGACGGCACTGCGGCGGGGCGGGTCAGTGCCCGTCTCCGGGCGACCTCCCTGATGACCGCACCCTTGATGACAGCCTTGGCGACGCGCTGGATCACCGACGGCACAGCCGGCGAGATCTTGCCGCCATCCGGGCGGAAAGCGCGGCCCGTCAAACGTTGGCGGCGGCCGAACTGCCGCCTGGGCTGGTGCGTGCGCATCCCGACTGTTTCCACTTGTGGCTTCCGTTGCCTGCCGGCTGGTCGGCATCGGCCTTTTCCAACCGCTCGGCGGCCCTGGGCGTGTCCGTCGTCCCCGCCGACGCGTTCGCCGTCTCGCTGGCGCCGCCGGCGGCCGTCCGCCTTTCCCTTGGTGCCGTGAGCGAGCGGGCGCGCCTGTCGAAGGCCTTGCGTGTGCTGGCCGACCTCCTGGGCAGTCGGGAAGGCAGTGCGACTTAGGTCATAATGAATGCATAATGTACGGATTGCTGTGTAAGTTTTGAGAGGTGTATGCATCAAGTGTTGTGACCAGTTTGGCGCGCACTGATATGAATATAAAACTAGACAAATTCTTATATTGCGAGCCCCTTAAGAAAATGAACTTGGGGTGTGTTGCGCATGTAGTCTCTGCGTTCATTCTAACATTTGGATTCATTTTTTCCTGTCTGACGGAAGCATCTGCCGCGGTATTGCTCTCCGGGTTCGTCGACAAGGCCCGGCCGGCGGAACTGGTTCCCGGAGCGACGCGATACGGCACCGTCGACCCCGATGGGCGCATCATCGAGGTCTTCGCCGGCGACAAATTGGCCGGCTACGCCTTCCTGACCTCGGATCACTCCAACACTACGGGCTATTCCGGCAAGCCGATCCACGTGCTGGTCGGTCTCGATCTGGCGGGCGTGGTGACGGGCGCCAAGCTGGTCGACCACAAGGAGCCGATCGTGCTGATCGGGATCCCCGTCGCCAAGATCGCCGGGTTCATCCAGGGCTATGTGGGGCGCAACGTTGGGGCGCTGGCCAAGGCTGCGGCGGGAGGCCCCGGCGGCGTCGACATCGTCAGCGGCGCCACCGTCACCGTCATGGTGATCGGCGATTCCATTTCGCGCTCGGCCATGAAGGTCGCCCGCCTCAAGCATCTGCCAGGTGCCGAACAGAGTGCCGAGAGCGCCGACAAGCGCGTGCTCGACGAATCCGTGCGGACGGTTTCCGACTGGCAGACCCTGGTGGGCGAGGGGGCGATCCGCCGCCTGCACGTGACCGTGGACGAGGTCAACCGGGCCTTTGCCGCCTCGGGCAATGCGGGCGCGGCGAGCCGGCCCGAGAGCGGCAACGGCGACGACGCCTTCGTCGAGCTGTATGCCGCCCTGGTCAGCCAGCCGGCCATCGGCCTCTCGCTGCTGGGCGAGGCGGGCTGGAACACCCTGCAGCAGCGCCTGAAGCCCGGCCAGCAGGCGATCATCGTCATGGGCGGCGGGCGTTACTCGTTCAAAGGCTCGGGCTATGTGCGCGGCGGCATCTTCGACCGTGTCGAGCTGTCCCAGGAAAGCGGGACCATCCGCTTCCGCGACCGGCACCACGAGCGTTTGGCCGAGCTTGCCGCCGCTGGCGCACCGCAATTCCCGGAAATCAGCATCTTCGCCATCCCCGAGGAGGTGGAGTTCGATCCGGCGCGCGACTGGACCCTGCGGCTGCTGGTGCAACGCCAGTTGGCGGCGTTGGACAAGGCGTTCCTGACCTTCGACCTTGGCTACACGCTGCCCGATCGCTTCGTCCGTGTGGAGAAGGCGGCGCCCGTCACGTCCGAAAACGCGCTGTGGCAGCGGATCTGGCAAGAACGGACCGTCAGCATTGCCGTGCTGATGGTCGCCATCGCGGTGTTGACCGGCCTGTTCTTCTTCCAGGACTGGTTCGTGCGGCGCCCGCGTCTGGTCACCGGCGTCCGCTTCGCTTTCCTGGTCTTCAGTCTGGTCTGGCTGGGCTGGTGGAGCAGCGCCCAACTGTCGGTGGTCAATGTCCTGACCCTGGCCCACGCCGTGGTGACCGACTTCCGCTGGGACTACTTCCTGATGGACCCGCTGGTGTTCATCCTGTGGGGTGCGGTCGCGGCGGCCTTGCTGTTCTGGGGGCGCGGCCCGTTCTGCGGCTGGCTGTGCCCGTTCGGCAGCCTGCAGGAGCTTGCCGCCATGGCGGCGCGCCGCCTGGGGATTCGCCAGGTCACGGTTCCCTGGGGGCTGCACGAGCGCCTGTGGTCGCTCAAATACGTCATCTTCCTCGGGCTGCTGGCGGTGTCGCTCTATTCGGTCGCCGAGGCCGAGCGTCTGGCCGAGATCGAGCCCTTCAAGACCGCGATCGTGCTGCACTTCCTGCGCGACTGGTGGTTCGTCCTGTTCGCCGTCGCCCTGCTTGCCGCCGGTCTGTTCATCGAACGCTTCTTCTGCCGCTACTTGTGCCCGCTGGGCGCCGCCCTGGCCATTCCCGGCCGGCTGCGGATGTTCAACTGGCTCAAGCGCTACCGCGAATGCGGCGCGTCGTGCCGCCGCTGCGGCGTGGAATGCCCGATCCAGGCCATCCACCCCGAGGGCGCCATCAATCCCAACGAGTGCATCTACTGCATGCACTGCCAAGTCTTGTACAGCCACGACCAGCACTGCCCCGTGCGGCTGGTCAAGGCGCGCAAGAAGCGGGCGGTCCGGTCCGCCGACGCAGACGTGCGGAAGCCTGCAGAGGTCCTGCCGCCGCCCGCCAATTTCTGACGGTTTTTCCTGAGGAGAGGGAGTTCATTTTATGTCGAAACGAGAAGACAAAGGCGAGATCAGCCGTCGCGGCCTGTTGGGCGGCGGCGCGAAGGTCGCGACCCTGGCGGGATTGGCCGGTGTCGCCGGTGCTGGCGGGGCTGGCTTGGTGACATCGACCATCGCCGGCGCCGCCCAGGCGGCACCGGCGGGGAAGGGGCCGCGCGTGCATGTCGCTCCCGGCGAACTGGACGACTATTACGTCTTCGGCAGTTCGGGCCAGGCCGGCGAGGTTCGCGTCCTCGGCCTGCCGTCCATGCGCGAACTGGTCCGCATCCCGGTGTTCAACCGTTGCTCGGCCACCGGCTGGGGTCTGACCAACGAGAGCCGGAAGATCCTGACCGAGAACATGCTGCCGGAAACCAAGGAGTTTCTGAAGAAGCGCGGTCAGGTCGTGCCGCACACCGGCGACGCCCACCACCCGCACATGTCGTTTACCAACGCCACCTATGACGGTCGCTACGTCTTCATCCAGGACAAGGGCAACACCCGCGTCGCCCGCATCCGCTGCGACGTGATGAAGGTCGACAAGGTCGTCGAGGTGCCCAACGCCAGCGACATCCACGGCATGCGGCCGCAGCGCTACCCGCGCACCGGCTACCTGTTCTGCAACGGCGAGCATGAAATCCCGATCCCCAACGACGGTTCCGTGCTCGACGATCCCAAGAAGTACAAGGCCATCTTCACCGCGCTCGACGGCGACACCATGAAGGTGGCGTGGCAGGTCTTCGTCGACGGCAATTTGGACAATTTGGACGCCGACTACCAGGGAAAGTACGCCTTCTCCACCTGCTACAACTCGGAGAAGGGCACCAACACCGCCGAAATGTCCGCCAACGAGCAGGACTGGGTGGTCGTCTTCAACATCAAGCGCATCGAGGATGCGGTGAAGGCCGGCAAGGCCAAAATGCTGAACGGTGTGCCGGTGCTGGAGGGCTACCATGGCTCGCCCTACACCGCCTACATCCCGGTGCCCAACAGCCCGCACGGCTGCAATGCCGCCCCGGACGGCATTCATCTGGTCGCCAACGGCAAGTTGTCGCCGACCGTCACCGTCATCGACGTGCGCAAGCTGGACGCCCTGTTCGAGGGCAAGGCCGAGCCGCGTTCCGCCGTGGTGGCCGAACCCCAGCCGGGTCTCGGCCCGCTCCACACCGCCTTCGACGGTCGCGGCAACGCCTACACCACGCTGTTCCTCGACAGCCAGATGGTGAAGTGGAACATCGACAAGGCCAAGCGTGCCTTCGCCGGCGAGAAGGTCGATCCGGTGCTGGAGCGCATCGACGTCCACTACCAGCCGGGCCATAACCACACCTCCATGGGCGAAACCCGCGAGGCGGACGGCAAATGGCTGATCTCCCTGAACAAGTTCTCCAAGGACCGCTTCCTCAACGTGGGTCCGCTGAAGCCCGAGAACGATCAGCTCATCTATATCGGCGACGACAAGATGACGCTGGTGCATGACGGCCCCAGCTTCGCCGAGCCCCACGACGTGATCATCGTGCGCTCCGACATCATCAAGCCGCGCCACGTGTGGGACCGCAACGACCCCATGTGGGAGGACGCCCGCAAATGGGCGGCCAAGGACGGCGTGAAGCTGGAAAGCGGCGAGAACGTCATCCGCGACGGCAACAAGGTGCGCGTCTACATGTACTCGGCGGCACCCGCCTACAGCCTGGAGAAATTCACTGTCAAACAGGGCGACGAGGTCACGCTGTTCATCACCAACATCGATGACGTCGAGGACCTGACCCACGGCTTCTGCCTGTCCAACCACGACATCAGCATGGAAATTCCGCCGCAGGCGACGGTTTCGGTGACGTTCACCGCCGACCGCCCTGGTGTCCACTGGTTCTACTGCACCTGGTTCTGCCACGCCATGCACATGGAAATGCGTGGCCGCATGCTGGTGGAACCGCGCAAGTAGGGAGGCCGCCATGCGCACGCTTCTTGCCGCCTTGCTGGCACTCTTCCCACCTTCGATCGGGTGGGCGGCGGAGCGTGCCGTCGAGCCCGGCGGAGATCATCTCCGCCGGGCTGTGGCGGCGGCCTCGGCCGGGGACGTCCTCAACCTCGCCGACGGTGTGCATGCCGGTCCTATCGAGGTACGGGTGCCGCTGACCATCCGCGGGTCCCGCAAGTCCGTGGTCGATGGGGGCGGCCAGGGCAGCGTCATCACCGTGTCGGCGCCGGATGTGCTGATACGGGGGATCGCCATCCGTGGGTCCGGCAGCAGCCTGCCCGAGATGCATTCCGGCATTTTCGTCACCCAGGAGGGTGACCGCGCGGTCATCGAAGACAACTTCTTCGACCACACGCTTTTCGGCGTCTACCTGCACGGCCCGGACGATGCCCTTGTCCGCGCCAACGAGATCACCGGGCGCACCGATTTGCGCATGAGCGAACGGGGCAACGGGGTGAACCTGTGGAACACGCCCGGATCGCGGGTGGAAGGGAATTACATCCACGACGCCCGCGACGGCATCTTCACCAATGTCAGCCGCCGGAACGTGTTCACGGGAAACCGCATCGAGAACCTGCGCTACGCCATCCACTACATGTACACCGAGGACAGCGAGGTCTCTTCCAACACGTCGACGGGCAACGACGTGGGCTGGGCGTTGATGTTCTCGAAGAGATTGGTGGTGCGCGACAACGTCTCGGAAGGGGACCGCGACCACGGCCTGATGCTGAGCACGCTGGAGAACTCGCAGATCAGCGGGAACGTCGTTCGGCGTGGCGGTGAGAAATGCGTGTTCATCTTCAATGCGAACAAGAACGCCGTCACCGACAATTGGTTCGAAGGCTGCCCTGTCGGAATTCACTATACCGCCGGTTCCGACCGCAACCTGATCAGCGGCAACGCCTTCATCAACAATCGCACCCAGGTCAGGTACACCGGCACCCGCAAGATGGACTGGGGCGCGTCGGGGCGGGGCAACTACTACAGCGACAATCCGGCCTTTGATTTGAACGGCGATGGCATCGCCGACCAGACCTATCGTCCCAATGACGTGATGGACCAGCTTCTGGCTGCTGCGCCGCTGGCCAAGGTCACACTCAACAGCCCCGCCGCCCAATTGCTGCGGTGGGCCCAGGCGACCATGCCGGGGTTGCTGCCCGGCAGCATCGTCGACAGCGCGCCGCTGATGGCACCGCCGCGCCAGATCCCCAACGGGAGAATTGCATGGAACCGACCGTAGTGATGTCCGAGACGGTGAAGGCCTTTTCGGCCGGCCGCGCCGTCGGCCCCGTCTCCTTCAGCCTGTCTCCGGGAGAGACGGTGGCGCTGGTGGGCCATAACGGCGCCGGCAAGACCACGCTGATGAAGTTGATGCTGGGCCTGATTCGCCCCAGTTCGGGCACTGTCCGTGTCCTCGGCGGCGACCCGGCCCAGGCACGGGGAAGTCGTGCGCGCCTGGCTGCCGGCTTCCTGCCCGAAACCGTCGCCTTCCACCACGCCATGACCGGTGTGGAGGTGCTCGATTTTTATGCTCGACTGAAAGGCGAAAACAGCAGGCGCAATGGCGAGTTGCTGGATCGCGTCGGGCTCGGCGAGGCTCGTCGCCAGCGGGTGGGGACCTATTCCAAGGGCATGCGCCAGCGTCTTGCCCTGGCGCAGGCGCTGCTGGGAGAGCCGCGGCTGTTGCTGCTGGATGAGCCGACCACCGGCTTGGATCCGGCCCTGAGGCAGAATTTCTACGACATCGTCTATGAGCTGCGTCAGGCAGGGGCCACCGTGCTGATGTCCTCTCATGCATTGGCGGAACTGGAGGGGCGGACCGACCGGGTCATCATCATGCACCAGGGCAGCATGCGGGTTTGCGGCACGCTGGACGAGTTGCGCCAGTTGGCGTGCCTGCCCTCGCACCTTCGGTTGCGCTTTGGGGCGGCGCCCGCGGGCCTGCCGGACTGGCTGCGGCCATCGGCTGGTGCCCCCACAGCTTCGAGGCCCGCCTACCGTCAGCGCAGGTTGCGGATGCCTTGCGCTCGCTCCCTCAGCTCACTGCCGCTTGCGATATTCAGGCCATCCCGCCGTCGCTCGACGACGTCTACGTCCATTTCCGCCGGGAGAACGCGTGATGCGCACCGTCTTCGTCCTGGCCGTCAGGGAGTTCCGTGACGGCTTTCGCAACAAGTGGGTGGTGGCCACCGCCGCGCTGCTGGCCGCGCTGGCCTTGACCCTGTCCTTCGTGGGCAACGCGCCGACGGGCGAGTTGGCGGCCGACCCGCTTGAGCTTCTGGTGGTCGGGCTGTCGTCACTGACCACCTTCCTGGTGCCGCTGATCGCCCTGCTGCTGTCGTATGACGCGGTGGTCGGCGAGCATGAACGGGGCACTCTGCTGCTGTTGCTGGCCTATCCGGTGGTGCGCTGGCAGGTGCTGTTGGGCAAGTTCGCCGGCCACGTGGCGATCCTCGCCCTGGCCACCGCCGCCGGGTACGGCTCGGCAGGCGCGGTGCTGGGCTTCAAGCATGGCTTCGCGGCGCTGGCCGGCTGGGGCGCCTTTGCCGCGCTGATCGGTACGTCCACGCTTCTCGGTGTGGCCTTCCTCGCACTGGGATACCTTATCAGCACCAGCGTGCGCGAGCGTGGCGCGGCGGCTGGTCTGGCGGTGACCGCGTGGCTGTTGCTGGTGGTCATTTTCGATCTCGCACTGCTGGGCGTTCTGGTCGCCGATCAGGGCAAGCACCTCAGCGGCTCGGTGGTGGGTGCCCTCATCCTCTTCAATCCTGCCGACGCCTATCGCGTCCTCAACCTCACGGGATCGGACAAGATACAGCTTCTCTCGGGCCTGGTGGGACTGGACCCTGGAGCCCGCCCGTCGGCGGCGGCACTTGCCACCGCCTTGTCCGCCTGGGCTCTGGTGCCGCTCGCGGCCGCCTGCCTGCGCTTTTCCCGGCGTCCCATCTGACCTTCGGCGAGGAAATCAGTGATGCAGAAAACTTCCCTCACTCGCCGGCGTTTCCTGACGATCAGCGCCGTGGCTGGAGCAGCCTTGGCGGTTTCGCGGGGGCGCTCCGCTGCAGCCCAGCAGGTCGAAACCTGGGCGGGCAGCGCCATGGGCAGCAGCGCTTCGATCCGGCTGTATCATCATACGGATGCGACCGTAGTCCGGCGGGTGTTGGCACGCTGTGCGGCCGAGGCCGAGCGTCTGGAGCAGATATTCAGCCTCTATCGCTCCGATTCGGAACTCGTCCGCCTCAACAAGGCGGGCGTGCTCGACGCCCCCGCGCATGATCTCGTCGTCCTGCTGGGCGAAAGCATGGCCATCGCCGGCCGGACCAACGGCGCTTTCGACCCAACGGTCCAACCCCTGTTCCGCGCCTACGCGGACCATTTCGGTGTGCCTGGGCGCAGCGCCGATGGCCCTCCACGCCAAGTGATCGCCGACGCCCTATCGCGGGTTGGCTGGCGGGACATGGTCGCCGAACCGGGGCGCATCGCCTTTGTCCGGCCGGGAATGGAGCTGACCCTCAACGGTATCGCCCAGGGATACATCACCGACCGCATCACCGACATGCTGAAAGCCGCCGGGTTTGAGCGTGTGCTGGTGAACATGGGGGAAATCCGCAGCCTGGGCCGCCATCCCGACGGCAGGCCATGGTCGGTGGCAATCGAGTCGCCTTATCCCCTGGCGGAGGAGGACAAGGTGGTGTCACTGGCGGATGCGGCGATCGCCACCTCATCTCCTGCGGGGACCGTCTTTGACCAGCAGGGGCGCTGCCACCACCTCTTCGATCCCGCCACCGGGCAATGTGCCAACGCCTGGCAGTCCGTCACCGTCATCGCGCCCCGTGCCACCACCGCGGACGCCCTCTCGACGGCCTTCAGCACAATGAACGAGGCTCAAATCCGCGCCGTGATGGACAACATTCGTGGCGTTCACGTGCTCGCGACCCGCGCCAGCGGCGTAGTCAAGTTGTCGTAGTGGGGGAGTGGCATGGGAAACATGAGCGTCGTTCATTGGCTGATTGTTCTGGTAATTGTCCTGCTCCTGTTCGGGGCGAATAAAATTCCGGGATTGATGGGGGACATGGCGAAGGGAATTAAGGCTTTTCGCATGGGGCTGCGTGATGATGAGGGAGAAGTCTCGCCCCCCAAGTGAAGTGAGGGCTGACGGGGCGATCAAGGGGGGCAATGAGCCCGGCAATGATGGCCCTTCGGCATTTGGTCCGCGCAATGCCGCCATTGTTCAACGGGTAATCGCTATACGGACGACGTCGACCATGCTTCCACCTAAGGCCTCAACCGAACGGACTACCTGTCCGGCGGCTTCGGCGAGGTGGCGGGCGCGGGTGCTGTTGTCGTGGGCTTCATGCGAGACGACGGCGATGCGGCCGGCGACTTCCTGGGCGGCGAGGATGGTTTCGTCCACGTTGCGACGGATTTCCGCCGTCGAGACACTCTGCTGCTCGACGGCGGCGGCGATGGCGGACGACACCGCCTCGACGTCGCGGATGGCCAGGGCGATATCCTGCACCGCCCCCACGGCGGTGCCGGTGGCGGCTTGGATGTCGCCAATCTGGCGGGTGATCTCGCGGGTGGCGTGTGCGGTCTGGTTGGCCAGATTCTTGACCTCGTCGGCGACCACGGTGAAACCCTTGCCGGCCTCGCCGGCGCGGGCCGCCTCGACGGTGGCGTTGAGGGCCAGCAGGTTGGTCTGCTTGGCGATGGTGGCGATCATGCGGGTCACCTCGCCGATGCGGTCGACGGAATGAGCCAACCGGGAAATGATCTCCTCGGCGCCGTTGGCGGCGGTAACCGCGCGGCCGGTGATGCTGGTGGCGGTGCTCACCTGATGGCTGATTTCGGCGATCGCACCGGAAAGACGTTCGGACACCGCCGACACCGACTGGACATTGGTCAGCGCCTGCGCGGCGGCGGCCACCACCCCTTGCGCGTTGACGCCGACCAGTTCGGCCGAGGCCGCCATGTCGCGGGTGCTGTCGGCCATCCGCCCGGTTTCCTCGGCGACGAAGGCGACCGCCTGCGAGCTTTCCCGTTCGACGGTTTCCGCCATGGATTGCAAGGCCGCCTGCTTTTCGGTTTCGACTCGATGGCGCTCCTCGTCCTGGGCGGCGCGCAGTTGGGCAGCCTCCACGGCGTTCTGCTTGAACACGGCGATGGCGGCGGCCATGGTGCCGATCTCGTCATGGTTGCCGACATGGGAGATGTCGATCATCACGTCGCCATCGGCCAGCCGCCGCATGGTCCGCGTGATGGCGCCGATTGGGCGGACGATGTTCACGACCAGCTCACGGCCGGCCGCCAGCAGGCCGAAGCCGAGTCCGACGGCCAGGGTGAGAAGCAGGAGCTTCAGCTCCGTCTCCAGTTCCCGGTCCAGGTGGTCGCGCAATTCCGTCACCTCGCGCTGGCTGTCGGCGGCCAGGCCTTCGATGACGGCATCCAGCGCCACGCGATTGTCGCGCATGCCTGCGCCGGCCCCGAAGGTGCGGGCCGCCTCGATGCTGTGCTGGCGGGCCAGCCGCACCACCTCGTCGCGATAGCCGATATAGGCCTCGACCATGCGTTCGGCGGCGGAGAAGCCGGCGCGGCGCTCCTCGGGCACCGAATCGCGCCATTGCACAAGCCGGGCGTGCAGTCGTTCCATGTTGGCCGACAGCGACGCGGCATGGCCTTCGGCCTCGGCCGTGGTCCGGGAGAGGTAGATGCCGCGGGCGTCCACCGTGCCCGCCAGGGTCAGGCCGTAGACCTGCTCCGCCAGCACCGCGCTCGCCGACGCCCGCTCCATGGCCTGGGCGACGCGGGCATAGGAGCGCAGGCTGTTGGCCGCCGTCGCCGCGAGGGCCAGCGATACCGCGGCCAGCGTCAACACGACGCAGAGCATTCTTCCTTGGATGTTGAGGCGTGGCATGGGGCGGTCTCGGATGGGAAGGACGCGGCTGGGGCGGCGCAATCCTGCGCCGCCCGGCCCCGTTACTTGGCCTTTTCGTCCAGACGCTTGCCGAACGACACCGCGTAGGCGGCGGAGCGGTAGGCCAGGATGGCGTCGGGCGACGGCTCGACCCCCGCACTCAGTACGTTGGGATCGAAGTTGATGTCCTCGCACTGGCCCACGGCGTCGTTGCCGGCGCGGGTCAGAGTCAGGGTGCCCACCTTGACTTCCTTACGTTGGGCCGGCCAGGCCACGGCGGGATTGTCGATGGGATCGCCGGGCTCGCCCAGGCTGACCACCATGTCCCACTGGACCGGGCTCTTGCGGGTCCGCTCGGTGATGCGCTGGACCAGGAAATCCTTGGGCAGGCTGTTCAGTTCCTCGTCGCTGAGGAAGTGGACGCCGTCGCGGGGTTCGAACCGCCACTTGACCCAGCGCTCGTGCTTGGCGCCGTCGATGAACTTGAAGGCGTTGAGGCTGTGATAGGCGGTCTCGGCGAAGGACGGCGGCGGGTTGTGGCTGGCCAGCCAGTCACCCTGTCCCTTGCTGTCGGGGAACTTGGCCTTGTAGGCCGCCAATTTCTCGGGATCGCGCTTGCCGGTGGCGGGATCGGGAATGTCGGCCAATTGACGCTGGTAAAAGCTTTCCACCGTGGCGGCACCGAACACCGGCGTGTTCAGCATCGCCATCTGGTGCAGTTCGCCGTTGGGCAACTGGAACTGCAAGGCCAGGGCGCGCGGGTTGCGGGTGGTGTCGGGCACCGCCGGATTGGGGCCGGCCAGCGAGAAGCGGGCGATCACCGGGACCGCCTGGCCGGAAAACAGTTGCGACGAACTCAGCGACTTGGCTGCCTCGGTGGCCTGGAAGCTGCCGACCGCGCAGGTCCCCTTGGCATGGTTGCGGCGCAGGCCGGCATGGACACCGGAAATCTTTTCCAGCGCGCCGACCACGTCCTCGGGCGCCGGCTCGTCGCCGGCCAGGGCGGAACCCAGCGGCAGGGCCAGGCCCAGTGCGGTCAGAGCGGCCAAATGGCGGAATGCGGGAAAGCGCATGATCCCCTCTCTCTCTAGGTGATTATGGATATTGGTTCAGGTGACATACGCCGCAGGGCGGCGGCTTATTCCCGGGGGAACGGATTATTTTCGGGCCGGCGACACCAGGACCGCCTGCTCGCGGTAGCGGGCGGGAAACAACCGCTTGAGGTCGGCGATCTTGGGCAGGTCGTAGGTGGTGATGTAGGGCAGGGCGGGATTGTGCGTCAGGAAGTCCTGGTGATAATCCTCGGCCGGGAAGAAGCGGGTGCCGGTTTCGACGCGGGTGGCGATGGGCTGGGCGAAGGCGTGGACGCCGTCGAGCTGGGCAATGTAGTCGCGGGCCACCCGCTCCTGTTCCGGCGAACGCGGGAAGATGGCGGAACGGTATTGGGGACCGACATCCGGCTCCTGGCGGTCGAGCCTGGGTGGGGTCGTGGGCGACGGAGAAGAAGATCTGCAGCAGCGTGCCGTAGGACACCTGGGTCGGGTCGAAGGTGATCTCGACCGATTCGGCATGTCGCGTGCGGCCACTGGAAACCGTCTCGTACTGCGCCGTCTCGGCGGTGCCGCCGGCATAGCCCGACACCACCTGGTTGACGCCCTGGACGTGTTGGAACACCCCCTGCACGCCCCAGAAGCAGCCTCCGGCCAGCACGGCGGTTTCGCTGTGGCTGGAACCGGCCGCTTGGTCGCGGGCGGGAGGCGCCACCAGGACGGTGGTCTCGGCCCGGGCGGGGGCCTGCCACAGCAGCAGGCCGGCAAGGGCAACGAACAAGGGCTTGGCGGTCATGGACATGATCCTTTCAAGACAGGGGCGGTACCGTTGCCGTCAGCCGAAGGTGAAGGCGTAGGCGGCGGCGCCGGGGTCGAGGAATTCGATGGCGAAGGTATGGTCGGACACCACGCCCGGCTGGCGGACCAGCTGGTAAAGCCGTTGCTCGGTTACCGTGCCGCTGCCGTCGGCGGCGACGTCGGTGCCGTGGGCGTCGCCGGGGGCGGCGCCGTCGATGGTGACCTTGAAGCGCACCGGCTTGCCGTCGGCTCCGGGCCCCAGCACCAGATGCAGGTCGCGGGCGTGGAAGCGGTAGATGATGCGTCCGCCGGCAGTGGTGGATTGTGAGCGTTCCCCCTCGATGCGCCACGTGCCGGTCAGTCCCCACTCGTCCAGTGCCAGGGTGCTGGGCAGTGCATAGTCGGTGACGGTGTCGGGCCGTGCCGGGGCCGAGGCGAAACGCTCGCCCCGCTGGTATCCCAGATAGGTTTCGGGCGAGCGGATGTCCTCGCCGGCGGCGGCCTGCTGCACGCCCTGGCCGCTGACGGCGGCGGCATCGGTGGCGATTCCGGCGGCGCCGGCCTCGCGCAGCAGGTCCTGGATCACTCGTTCGGACTGGGCGTACTCACCCTCGCCGAAATGGCGATGGCGGACGCGGCCCTGGGCGTCGATGAAATAGTGCGCCGGCCAGTACTGGTTGCCGAACGCGGTCCAGATGGCGAAATCGTTGTCGAGCGCCACCGGATAGGTGATGCCGAACTGGCGGATGGCGCGGGCGACGTTGTCCGGGTCGCGTTCGAAGGCGAATTCGGGGGCGTGCACACCGACCACCACCAGCCCCTGGTCGCGGTACTTCTCGGCCCAGGCCTTCACATAGGGCAGGGTACGCAGGCAGTTGATGCAGGAATAGGTCCAGAAATCCACCAGTACCACCTTGCCCTTCAGGTCGGCGGCGGTCAGTGGCGGGGAATTCAGCCATTGCACCGCGCCGTCGAGGGAGGGGGCCGGGCCTTCCACCGGCAGGTTCGCCGCCGTGTCGCGCCGGGCAAGGCGATTCACCAGGCGCTGCTCCAGTTCAGCGGTGGAGGCGGTGGACAGATTGGCCAGCAGGCCGGTGTCGAGGCCCAGGGTGATGGCGGCGACCCCGGCCAGCATGGCCGCACCCAAGGCCCGGCGAATCCACTCGCCGACACCCAGCGACCGTTTCATGGCGGCGAACACCCGCCCGCCCACCAGCAGCGCCAGGGCCAAGGATGTCGCCGCCCCTGCGCCATAGGCCAGCAGCAGCAGCGCGGTGCCGGCCGAGGCGCCGTGCAGCGCCGCCCCGGTCAGGACCAGCCCCAGGATCGGCCCGGCACACGGCGCCCACAGCAAGCCGGTGGCGATGCCCAGCAGGAAGGCGGCGCCGGGATGTCCCCGGCCACGGGACTGCGCCGTTTCCGACAGTCGCGCTCCGGCGGCGACCAGCGGCTGGGTCAGCCGTTCGGCCAAGCCGGGCAGCAGCAGGGCCAACGCGAACACGGCCATCAGCGCCAACGCCGCCCAGCGGCCGGCCTGATTGGCCGCCACCACCCAGCCGCCGCCGATGGCAGCGGCCGTGGCGACGGCGGCGAAGGTCGTCGCCATGCCCGCCAGGAGCGGCAGGCCGGAGCGGACGAAGGGCTGATCGGCGCGGGCGAAGACAAACGGCAACACCGGCAGGATGCAGGGGCTGAGGATGGTCAGGGCGCCACCCAGATAGGACAGCAGGAACAGCAACATGGGGCGGTCTCCTGGCGCGTCAGGCCTGGCCGGGGGCGAAGAGCAGCGCAAGGCCGTTCATGCAGTAGCGCAGGCCGGTGGGCTGGGGGCCATCGTCGAAGACGTGGCCGAGATGGCTGCCGCAACGGGCGCAATGCACCTCGGTGCGCACCATGCCGAAGGAGGTGTCGGTGCGCTCGCCGACCGCGCCGGGGAGTGGTTCCCAGAAGCTGGGCCAGCCGGTGCGGCTGTCGAACTTGGCGGCGGACGAGAACAGCTTGTGGCCGCAGCCGGCGCAGGCGAAGGTGCCGGTACGGTGTTCGGCGTTCAGCGGGCTGGAATAGGGAGGTTCGGTGCCTTCCTCGCGCAGGATGTGGTACTGCGTCGGGGCCAGCCGTTGCCGCCATACGGAGTCGCTGAGGGTGACGGGGAAGGTTTCGGTGGCCGTGGCAGGCCGGACAAGGCGTGTCGTCAGGCCGCCGCCCAGGGCGAGGGCGCTGCCGGCAATCAGGAAGGAACGTCGCGACGTCATCGTGTCCTCGCGGAACGGGAAGGGGGATGACGTCAGGCTAGGGGCGTTCCGGTGGCGAAGTCCTCACGGAGAGTTAAACAAATCGTGATGCTCAAACGGGGAGATCGAAGCGGAACACGGCACCGCGGCCGGGTTCGTCGGCTGCCGTCACCGTTTCGCCGTGCAGGGCGAGGATCCGCTGCACCACCACCAGCCCCAGGCCGCCGCTGTGGCGAAGGTCGCGCCCGAAGGCCGAGGCGCGGGTGAACAGGCCGGCGCGCAAGGCGGCGGGAATGCCAGGGCCGTCGTCGGCCACTTCCACCTCGACGGCCTGTCCCTTGGGGCGCAGGGTGACGGTGATATGGGTGCCGTCGGGGGTGTGGCGGGCGGCATTGTCGATCAGGTTGGTCAGCACCCGTTCGATCATGCCCAGGTCGGCGCGTACCGGCGGCAACGACGGCGGGATGTCGATGTCCAGGGTCTGGCGGCGGGCCGCCAGGACCAACTCGAACTTCTGTGCCACGTCCTGGACCAAGTCGGGCAGCGAAAACGTCTCCATCTCCGGCTGCACCAGCCCGGACTCCAGCCGCGCCAGTTCGAACAGTTCCTGGGCGAGGCGGCCGACCTTGCCGCTTTGCTCCAACGCGATGTCGAGATAGCGCCGCCGTTCCTCGGCCCCTAGGGCGTCCCCCTTCAGCTTCAGGGTTTCCAGATAGCCGTGCAACGAGGTCAGCGGCGTGCGCAGGTCATGTGAGATGTTGGCGATCAGTTCGCGGCGCTGCTGGTCCTGGCGGGACAGGTCGCGCCATTGTTCGCCGATGCGCCGGCCCATCTGGGCGAAGGCGGCGCGCAGCACGTCGATCTCGTCGCCGCTTCGGGAGAGGGAGGTTCCGGGGGCCAGGGTGGCGGCCATTTCGCCGTTGGCGTCGAAGTCGCGCACCGCCTTGGCCAGGGTGCGCAACGGCCGGGTGATCAGGCGAAACGACAGCAGGCCCATACCCAATCCCAGCAGGACGACCAGGGCGGAAATCCACAGCGTGGTGCGCAGCACCGCATCGTTGGCCAACCGCGTGGCCAGGGCGTGGCGGGCTTCTCCCTCCAGGATGACGTAGACGTAGCCGGCTTGGCGGTCGTCCATCAGCACCGGCGCGGCCCTGAACACCTTCCTTGAGGCCGAAGTGCGGGGATCGTCGCCCAATATCGGCAGCGCGGCGCCGGCCAGCAATCGGCGGACGGGTTCCAGGTCCACCCGGTCGCGCTTCAGATGGCCGGGGGCGCGGCGTTGCCGACGATGCGGCCGTCGTTGTCGAGCAGGTACACCTCTACCGAGGGGTTGACCGCCATCAGGTTGTCGAACAGGGCGCAGATCGAATCGGGGCGCCAGCCGTCACGGTCCATCAACTGCGCGGTGCCGGCGATGTGGCCGGCCAATCCGATGGACAACTGCTGGGCCAGCGCCTGTTCATGGCGCATGCTGGAATGGATCTGCAGGGCCACGGAAGCGGCGCTGCACGCCAAAAGCAGGGCGGCGAAAGCCAGCGACAGACGCTGGGCCAGGGGCAGGCGCTTCATCACGGCTCCCCGCCGCCGGGGTTGGCGGCGAATTTATAGCCGCGCCCCCAGACGGTCAGGATACGTTTGGGAGCCGCCGGATTGGCTTCGATCTTGGCGCGCAGGCGGTTGATGTGGGTGTTGACGGTGTGTTCGTAGCCGTCATGGCTATAGCCCCAGACCTCGTTGAGCAGTTGCAGGCGTGAAAACGCTCGCTCGGGGTGGCGGGCGAAGAAATACAGCAGGTCGAATTCCCGTGGCGTCAGGTCGAGAAGATGGCCCCCCAGCCGCGCCTCGCGCGCCAGCGGGTCCAGCGTCAGGCCGTGGCATTCCAGTTGCCCGGCCTCGATGCGGGCGTTGCGGGCCAGGGCGTCGCTCCGGCGCAGCAGGGCCTTGGCGCGTGCCGCCAGTTCCAGCATGGAGAACGGTTTCGCCAGGTAGTCATCGGCGCCCAATTCCAGGCCGAGGATGCGGTGCACTTCGCTGGAGCGCGCGCTGATGATGATGATCGGCACGTAATGGGCCATGGTGCGGGCGCGTTTGCAGATTTCCAGCCCATCGATTCCGGGCAGCATCAGGTCGAGTACCAGCAGGTCCCATTGCCCCATTTGCAGCAGGCGCATGCCGGCATCGCCATCGGCGGCGTGCTCGACGGCGAAGCCCTCTTCGGCCAGATGCAGGCGCAGCAGTTCGGCGATATGGGCGTCGTCCTCGACGACCAGGACACGTTTGGTCCGTTCCATCGGGGCTCCTCGGCGGGATGGCGTGCTCCATTGTCCTCCATTCCCGAGCGTTTCAGGAATCACGAATTGTTTAACTCTCTGCGAGGATTTGGCGACCGGCGGCGACCGAGATTGGGCGGCGTGGCAAGGGCATGCGCACCTTGCCGGCCTGACCATTCGAGGAAAAAGCCATGAACGCCGTCGTCTCCACCATCTTGTCCGTGTCCCTCTGCCTGGGGGTGGCCGTGGCCGGTGCCTATGCCATCGAAACCATCGGCAAGGGGACTGTGTCCCGTGACGCCACGGGCAAGGCTGCCATGCCCACCGGCACCATGAGCCGGACCGCCCCGCCGGTCGGCACCATGGCGAAGGATGCGATGGTCCCCCGCGCCATGACCGGGGACGCCATGACTCGGAATGTTCCGCCGAGCGGCGCCATGGTCAAGGACGCCATGAAAAAGGACGCCCAGGCCCGCTAGGCCGGGAGAGACCGCATGGCCTCGGAACGATCGCAGTTGTTGGCGGAGATTCCCCATCTGCGCCGCTACGCCCGCGCCTTGCTGCAAGATCCCTGGACCGAGGACGATCTGGTGCAAAGCAGCCTGGAGCGGGCCTTGAAGGCGATCCCTTGGGTGGTGCAGGATCAGACCATCCCGCAACGCGCAGGGGGGCGGGGCAGTTCGGCCCGTTTATGCGCCGCTTCGCCACGCACCGATCACTTGGGCCAGAATGGCGACGGCGATTTCCGCCGGGGAGCGGGCTCCAATGGGCAGGCCCACCGGGCCGTGGATGCGCTCCAGGTCGGTGGGGCCGAAGCCTTCGCCCTGCAGCCGCGCCAGCCTTTTTCGCATGGGTCGCCTTGCTTCCCAGCGCCCCGACGTAGAAGGCGGACGAATCAAGCGCGGCGGCCATGGTCGGATGATCGATCCTGGGCGTATGGGTCAGGCAGACGATCGCCGTCCGGGTGTCGATGGGATGATCGCGGAAGAAGTCTTCCGGCCACCCCACATAGGGATGCCGGTCGAAGGTGCCGCGCCGGGCGAATTCCCGCCGGGGGTCGAAGACCATCGTCGAGAAACCGCTCATCTCGGCCATCCGCGCCAGGGTTTCCGCAATGTGCACGGCACCGGCGATCACCAGCCGGGGCGCCGGCCGGTAGACACGGAGGAAGCGTCCCGAAGTCTCCCCGGCCGGCCCGCCGTCGGCATGGAAAGTGACGGCGCCATCGGCGAGGCCGAAGGCCAGGGTTCCGCCTCGTCCCGCTTCCAGGGTCGATGAGATCTGTACCAGCGGTGCCGCGTCGGCCAGCCGATGCACCAGGACGGCGATCTTGCCGCCGCAGGCACCAGGCCGTTCCTCCAGGCGCTGACGCCGAACTCCAGGATCGATGGCCTGTCCGCATCGATGGCGGCCAGGGCCCCGGAAACCACGGCATTCTCGACGCAGCCGCCCGACACCGAGCCGGCAAAGACGCCATCGGCCCGCACCGCCATATGGCTGCCCACCTGACGGGGCGATGAGCCCCAGGTGGAGATCACGGTGGCCAGGGCCACCTGTTCACCCGCCCTGTGCCAGTCCACGGCTTGCGCCAGGATGTCCCGGTCATTGTCCATCAAGGGTCTTCCTTGCATGGTCCAGGTCGGAAGGGGGTGTCGATATCCAGCACGCAGCCGGGGTCCTCGACGGGAAGGTCGAGCCGGCCAAAGGCCTGGATGACGCGGCGCGCTCCCAGGTCACCCGACAGGGCCAGAAGATGGCCGCGGCAAGGCGGGCCGAACCCCACCGGATGGCCCCGCCTGCCCCCATGGACAGGCGCTACGACGGGGACTTTGGCCAGTGCCGAGGCCACCCGCCGGATGGTGGCGGGGGAAACCAGCGGCATGTCGCCGGGCAGGATCAACCAGCCACCCGCGCCGATGGTCGCGCTCACCCCCGCCGCGATGGACCAGCCCATGCCTTCCGTCGGCGCGTCGACCACATGCGAGGGCAGCCCGCTAGCCCGCACGGCGGCAAGGGTGCGCTCCAGGACGGTCATTCCGCCCAGGAGCGCGGACAGCTTGTGGCCGGCACCGCCAGCGGCCCGAAAACGTTCGCCCCGGCCCGCCGCCAGCACCAGCACCACAGGAGAACTCCGCATCGACGGTTCCGATCCGCACCTGCATTTTCCGTCGTCCCGATTGCTGAGGTTGGGTGTCCTCGGTCTCGGGACCAGGGGATTGGATGGGTAGATCAGAAGGTTATCCATGACCCCATCGAAGATCCCATCGAAGCCCGCGCCGCTCATAAGCAGAGGCTAAGCACCGTTTGCCGGCTGCCGTGTTGGCAGAGGAGTGGGTTGGACGCCGGAAGCAGGTGCTCCGTTCGTCCCTTCTCAGCCGACGACATCAGCCGAGATCGGCACGCGCTCAGCGAAAGGGTGGAAGCACGACATGCAAAATCCCGGCAGCATGGAAATATCGCGGCGAGGTCTGTTGCTTGGGAGCGCCGCCGCCGTTGCGGCGATGACGGCACCGTTCCCGGTGTCCGCCCAGGCGGCCGTGGGCACGGAGCCGGCCAAGCCGGCTGGAAAGCCTGGTCTGTCGCGGGTGTCGTTCAAGGTCAACGGCACGGCCCGCACGCTCGCGCTCGACCCGCGGACCAGCTTGCTCGATGCCTTGCGCGAGCACCTGCACCTCACCGGAACCAAGAAGGGCTGCGACCACGGCCAGTGCGGCGCCTGCACGGTGATGGTCGAGGGGCGGCGGATCAATTCCTGCCTGACGCTTGCCGTCATGCACGAGGGCGACAGCATCACCACCATCGAGGGGCTGGGCACGCCGGGGATCTGCACCCCCTGCAGGCCGCCTTCGTGACGCATGACGGCTACCAGTGCGGCTATTGCACGCCGGGGCAGATCTGCTCGGCGGTGGCGGTGCTTGGCGAGATCAAGGCCGGCATTCCCAGCCACGTCACCGCTGACCTGAACGTGTCGCCACAGCTGACGGTCAGCGAACTGCGCGAGCGCATGAGCGGCAACATCTGCCGCTGCGGCGCCTATTCCAACATCGTCGATGCCATCACCGAGGTCGCCGGGAGGCGGGTATGAAATCCTTCACCTACGAGCGTGCCCGCACGCCCGCCGAAGCCGCCGCTTCCGCCCAGCGCATCCAGGGCGCCAGGTTCATCGCCGGCGGTACCAACCTGCTTGATCTGATGAAGCTGGAGATCGAGGCGCCCACCCACCTGATCGACGTCAACCGCCTCGCCCTCGACAAGATCGAAGCCACACCCGAGGGTGGCCTGCGCATCGGCGCCCTGGTCCGCAACACCGACCTCGCCGCCGACCGGCGGGTGCGACGCGACTACGCCGTGCTCGCGCGCGCCCTTCTCGCCGGCGCCTCCGGCCAACTGCGCAACAAGGCGACCACGGCGGGCAACCTGCTCCAGCGCACCCGCTGCCCCTATTTCTACGACACCAGCCAGCCGTGCAACAAACGCCACCCCGGCAGCGGCTGTGCCGCGATTGGCGGGTTCAGCCGCCAGCTTGCCGTGGTGGGGGAAGCGAGTCCTGTATCGCGACCCATCCGAGCGATATGGCGGTGGCCATGCGCGTGCTCGACGCCACCGTGGAGACGGTAGGACCCGACGGCGCGACGCGGAGCATCCCCATCGCCCAGTTTCATCGCCTGCCTGGCGACACGCCGCACATCGAGACGGTGCTGACCCCCGGCGAATTGATCACCGCGGTCACGCTGCCCAAGCCGCTCGGCGGCGCGCAGATCTACCGCAAGGTGCGGGATCGCGCATCCTATGCGTTCGCATTGGTTTCGGTCGCTGCCGTCGTGCAGCGCGACGGCAGCGGGTGCGTTGCCCTGGGTGGGGTGGCCCACCAGCCATGGCGGGTCGAGGCCGCCGAGGCTGAAATGCCGCGCGGCGCCAAGGCGGTCACTGCCCAACTGCTGGCCGGCGCCAATCCGACGCACGACAACGCCTTCAAGCTGACCCTGGCCGAGCGCACGCTCGGCGCGGTGCTGGCCGAAGCGAAGGGCTGAACCATGAAATTCGATACTCCCGCGACCACCAACCCCATCGACCAGCTCAAGGTGGTGGGCCAACCGACCGAGCGGATCGACGGCCCGCTCAAGACGACGGGCACCGCGCCTTATGCCTATGAACGGCACGACGCGGCGCCCAACCAGGCCTATGGGGCCGTGGTCGGCTCGGCCATCGCCAAGGGGCGGATCACTGCGGTCGACTTGGCCGAGGCCAAGGCGGCGCCGGGCGTGCTCGCCGTCGTGACGGCGGACAATGCCGGCAAGCTCGCCAAGGAGAACGCAACACCGCCACGCTGCTTGGCGGCCCCGAGATCGAGCATTACCATCAGGCGATCGCCCTGGTCGTCGCCGAGACCTTCGAGCAGGCGCGCGCCGCCGCGCAACTCGTCCGGGTCGACTACGCCCCCGCCGCCGGTGCCTTCGATCTGGCGGGCGCCAAGGACTCCATGGCGAAATCCGCCGACGACAAGCCCGACGCCACCGTGGGCGATTTCGCCGGTGCCTTCGCCGCGGCGCCGGTCCAACTGGACGCCACCTACACCACGCCCGACCAGAGCCACGCGATGATGGAGCCGCACGCCACCATCGCCGCCTGGAACGGGGACCGGCTCACGGTGTGGACCTCGAACCAGATGATCGACTGGGCCGCCAGCGATCTCGCCACCACGCTCGGCATTCCGAAGGACAAGGTGCGCGTGATCTCGCCCTTCATCGGCGGGGGTTCGGCGGGAAGCTGTTCCTGCGCTCCGACGTTCTGCTTGCCGCCCTTGGGGCGCGGGCGGCCGGGCGGCCGGTCAAGGTGGCGCTGGCGCGGCCCTGATGATGAACAACACCACGCACCGGCCGGCGACGATCCAGCGCATCCGCATCGGCGCCACCCCGGACGGCAAGATCACCGCCATCGCCCATGAAAGCTGGTCCGGCGACCTGCCCGGCGGCCAGCCCGAGAAGGCGGTCGACCAGACGCGCCTGCTCTATGCCGGCGCCAACCGTCTGGCCGGAACGCGGCTGGCGGTGCTCGACCTGCCCGAGGGCAACGCCATGCGCGCGCCGGGCGAGGCGCCGGGGATGATGGCGCTGGAAATCGCCATGGACGAGATGGCGGAAAAGCTGGGGCTCGACCCGGTCGAGTTCCGCATCCTCAACGACACCCAGGTCGATCCATCCAACCCTGATCGGCCCTTCTCCAAGCGCCAGCTGGTCGAGTGCCTGCGCACGGGCGCCGACCGTTTCGGCTGGAAGGCGCGCAATGCGCGGCCGGCCCAGGGCCGCGAGGGGCGGTGGATGACCGGCATGGGCATGGCCGCCGCGTTCCGCAACAACCTCCTGACCAAGTCGGGAGCGCGGGTGCGGCTTGACCGGCGCGGCGCGGTGACGGTCGAGACCGACATGACCGACATCGGCACCGGCAGCTACACGATCATCGCCCAGACCGCCGCCGAGATGATGGGCGTGGGGCTGGACAGGGTCGTGGTGCGCCTGGGCGATTCGGCCTTCCCGGTATCGGCCGGGTCGGGTGGGCAATGGGGCGCCAACAACGCCACCGCGGGAGTCTATGCCGCCTGTGTCAAGCTGCGGGAGGCCGTGGCCCAAAGGCTCGGCTTCACATCCGCCGATGTGAGCTTCGCCGACGGTCGGGTGCGTTCGGGCAACCGCAGCGTGCCGCTCGGTCAGGCCGCGGGCGAGGATGGCATCACCGCCGAGGACCTGATCGAGTACGGCGATCTTGACCAGAGGTACCAGCAATCGACCTTCGGCGCGCATTTCGTCGAGGCCGGCGTCGATGCCGCCACCGGCGAGGTGCGTGTGCGGCGCATGCTCGCGGTGTGCGCCGCCGGCCGCATCCTCAATCCCATGTCGGCCCGCAGTCAGGTGATCGGCGCGATGACCATGGGGGTAGGGGCGGCGCTGATGGAGGAACTGGCGGTCGACAAGCGCACCGGTTTCTTCGTCAATCACGACCTTGCCGGTTACGAGGTTCCGGTCCACGCCGATATTCCCCACCAGGAGGTGATCTTCCTGGACGAGACCGATCCGATCTCCTCGCCGATGAAGGCGAAGGGAGTCGGCGAACTCGGTCTTTGCGGGGTCGGCGCGGCCATCGCCAACGCGGTCTACAACGCCACCGGCATCCGCGTCCGCAGCTACCCGATCACGCTCGACAAGTTCCTCGACCGGCTGCCGGAGGTGGTGTGACTGCGCACGGGCCGTGGACAGGTCGCCATCGCCGTGAAGGTTGGCTGCCGATGCCCGTTGCGTTCTTTCGGGCGAGTGGTCTCGACAGCGGCGGAACATGGCTTTCCCCGGCCATGTTTGACGGTAAAGCCGACGAGGGCGAGGCGATGGGCCGCGGAGAAAAGGACTTGAACCGGGCGCTGGAAACCCTCCAGGCCGAGGTGCCCGATCCCTTGTGCCGGGCGATCCGCTGGTTGCGCGATCCGAAGGTCCGATGGGTCCGCATTCCCGTCGGCGTGTTCTTCATCCTCGGCGGGTTCCTGTGGTTCCTGCCGGTGTTCGGGCTCGAATGGCTGCTGATCGGCGTGGTTCTGATCGCGCAGGACGTGCCCGTCCTCCGCCGGCCGGTCGGCAGGGCGATGCTGGCGCTGGAGCGCAAATGGGAGGAATTCCGCCGCCGACACTGGCCTTATCGTCATCGTCGCGGGCGCCGCTCCTGCCCCTGATCGAGCGTCCGGTTCCGAAGCCGGTGGACTTCCCCTGTCGACAGAGGCCAGAGGTGACACATGAAGGCTTCACCCACCCGTAGCCCATCCATTTCCTTCCGGTCGGCCACCGGCCACGGTGTCACCGTGGAGCCAAGCCCCAAGCACGTGCGCGTCGTCGTCAACGGCAAGACCGTGGCCGATACCCTGTGCGCCGGCCTGATGCGCGAGAGCGGGCGCATGCCGATCTATCTCTTCGCACCCGAGGATGTGCGGACGGACCTGCTCGAACGCAGCCCTCATCTCACCTATTGCCCCCATCGGGGCGAGGTCACGTGGTGGACGGTCCAATCCGGCAACCGGCAGGTGGAGAACGCGGCGTGGAGCTATGACGATCCGCCGCCCGATTTCGCCGCCGTCAGGGACTGGCTCGCCTTCGACTGGGCCAAGGCCGATCACTGGTTTGAGGAGGATGAGGAGATCTTCGGGCACCCCCGTGACCCCCACCACCGCGTCGACGTCCGTCCGAGTTGCCGTCAGGTGCGCGTCCGTTTCGCCGGCGAGACCATCGCCCGGACGACGCGCGCCCTGTTTCTGTTCGAGACCGGCCTGCCCACCCGATACTATATCCCGCCTGCCGATGTGCGCATGGACATGCTGACGCCTTCGGCCAGCACCACCCTCTGTCCCTACAAGGGCCAAGCTTCCTATTGGTCGCTGCAGGTGGGGCCGCAATCGGCCGAAGACGTGGCCTGGGCCTATCTCGATCCCCTGCCGGAATGCCCGCGGATCAAGGGACACCTCGCCTTCTATCCGGAAAAGGTCGAGCTATTGGAGGTGGAGGGCGAGGAGCAGCCGGGCTGAGGTCACGCCGGGAAATCCGCCTCATTGAGGATGAGTACGCCCGCCGCGCGCATCTCGCCAAGGGCCTGGATGTAAGCGTCGCCGCCGGCGATGGCGCGGCAGGCATCTTCGATCACCAGCGCCTCGAAACCGTATTCGCGCGCGTCGATGGCTGAAAAGCGGACGCAATAATCGGTGGCCAGGCCGGCCAGGACCACGCGGCGGAAGCCCCGTTCACGCAGGTAGCCGGCCAGGCCGGTCGGGGTGCGGCGGTCGTTGTCGCGGAAGGCGGAATAGGAATCGATGTCCTGCCGGAAGCCCTTGCGGATCACCAATTCGGCATGGGGAAGGTCGAGGCCGGGGTGGAACGCGGCACCCGGCGAGCCCTGGACGCAATGGTCCGGCCACAATACCTGCGGACCGTAGGGAAGGTCGATGGTGTCGAACGGCTGGTGGCCGGGATGGCTGCTGGCGAAGGAGGTATGGCCGGGTGGGTGCCAGTCCTGGGTCAGGGCGACATGGGGAAACCGGCGGCCCAGCCGATTGATCGGCGCCACCACCGCGTCGCCCCCCGCCACCGCCAAGGTGCCTCCGGGGCAGAAATCGTTCTGGACGTCCGCCACCAGCAGAAGATCGTTTGCCGAAATGGCCAGGCCCGCCATCACTGCCTCCCCTCGGCAATGCGCCGGTCCACCTCGTCGGCCAAAGTCCTGAGCGCGGCCGAGGGCACCACCGGGAAAGCTGGTGCCGTCTCAAGTCCCAACAAGGGCGTGGGGAGCCGTCCCAGTCCTTCCGCGACGCGTGCCCGCACGGTATCCAGCGGTTCGGGCGGAGCGAGGCGGCGGCCGTCCCGCATCACCGGCCGCAGCAGGGTTCGCCCGGCGCGTCCTCTCCCTCCAGTGCCAGCAGGTCGTCGGCCATGCGCCGGTCCGCGTCGAAGCGTCGGAAGACCTGCTTGCGCCCCGGCCAGGTGGCCTTGCCTTCCGAGGTCTTGCGCCTTGCTTCGCCGGCATACTCCTGCAGCTTGTAGGCGCAGTCGAGGGCAGCCGCATCCGACGAGGTGGTCAGGCTGGTGCCGACCCCGAAGCCGTCGATGGGGGCGTGGGCGGCGCGCAGCCGGGCAATCTTGTCTTCATCGAGGCCCCCGCTGGCGAAGATGGTGACGTCGCGGCAGCCGCCGGAATCGAGGATCGCTCGCACCGCCCCGGCATGGGCGGCCAGATCGCCGCTGTCGATGCGCACGCCGGCCACCGTGATCCCTTGCGCGGCCAGTCGTGGCGCCAACTCTGTCACCAGGGTCGCGGCCTGTTCGGTGTCGTAGGTGTCGATCAGCAGCACCAGCCGTTCCGGCCGGGCGCGGGCAAAGGCCAGAAAGCCCTCGGCCTCGCCGGCATGGGCCTGGATGAAGGAATGGGCCATGGTGCCGTAGAGGGGAATGCCGAAGCGGCGGCCGGCCTCGACCGTGGCGGTGCCGGCGAAGCCGGCCATGTAGGCGGCGCGGGCGGCCATCACCCCGGCTTCGGCGCCGTGGGCGCGGCGGTAGCCGAAATCCACCAGCGGCCGGCCCTGCGCCGCCAGCATCAGCCGCGCCGCCTTCGAGGAGATCAGCGTCTGGAAGTGCAGCAGGTTGATCAGCCGGGTCTCGACCAACTGAGCCATCGCGATGGGGGCGGTCACCCGCAGGACCGGCTCGTCGGCGAAGACGATCGTGCCTTCCGGCATGGCATCCACCGCGCCGGTGAAGCGCAGCCCGGCCAGCCAATCGAGCAGCGCGTCATCGAACCGGCCGAGGGAGCGCAGCCAGTCCAGTTCGGCCGCGCCGGGGGCCAGAGCCTCCAGGAAGTCCAGGGCCTGCGCCAGCCCGGCCGTCACCAGGAAGTTGCGCTGCGGCGGAAGGGTGCGGAAGAACAGCTCGAACGCGGCCGTTCCGGCCATCCCCTCGCCCAGATAGGCCTGGGCCATGGCGAGTTGGTAAAGGTCGGTGTGTAGAACGCCGTCCGGCCCGGTGGCCATCACGCCCTCCGTCTCCAATGCCTTGCAGGACAGCCCCCCTCCATGTGGCGGTGCCGCCCGATTCCCGAGGGCGTCGCCTTGCCCTCCTTCAGGGTGAAGACATGGGCGGATTCCCCGTCCGTCCCATTCCCTATGCGAGGGGTGTCCAGGCGGAACCGTCATTCCGCTCCGTTGTTGGTGGGGGAGGCGGTTTCAACCGAGGCGGGGCCCATGTTCGCTCACCGTATCACCTTGTTCACCCTGCGGGGCATCCGCGTGCAGATCGACGCCAGTTGGCTGCTGCTGGCGGTGCTGATCGCCTGGAGCCTTGCCGTCGGCTATTTCCCGTTCGCGGCCCCGGGCCTGTCGGCCGGCACTTACTGGACGATGGCGATGATCGGGCTGATCGGTCTGGCGGCCTCCATCATCGTCCATGAATTCGCCCATGCCATTGTCGCGCGGCGCCATGCCATGCCGGTCCACGACATCGTCCTGTTCGTCTTTGGCGGCATCGCCGAAATGAGCGGAGAGCCATCGCGGGCGAAGGACGAATTGCTGATGGCGCTGGCGGGGCCGGCGACCAGCGTGGTCCTGGCCGGCATCTTCTATGGGGTGGGCCTGATTGCGGCCGGCGGCCTGGGACCCGGACACCCGCTGGCCGTCGTCCTGGCCTATCTGGTGTTCATCAACCTGTTGCTGGCCGCCTTCAACATGGTGCCGGCCTACCCGCTGGACGGAGGGCGGGCGCTGCGGGCCGTCCTGTGGCTCTACAAACGTGACATCGTGCAGGCCACCCGCATCGCCGCCGCCGTCGGCTCGATCTTCGCCTTCCTGCTGATGGCTTTCGGCATCGCCAGCCTATTTGCCGGCTATCTGATCACCGGCCTGTGGTGGTTGCTGATCGGCATGTTCGTGCGGGCCGCCGCCGTGGGCGGTTTCCGCCAGCAGGTGGCGCAGGCGAAACTGTCCGGCCTCCCGGTCAGCCGCTTCATGCGGCGCGACCCGGTGGCGGTGGTCCCCGATCTTTCTCTCGACCACCTGATCGGGGATTATTTTTACCGCTTCTACTTCAAGAGCTTTCCCGTCACCGAAAACGGCCGTCTGGTGGGGTACGTGTCGGTGGAGCAGGTCAAATCGATCGACAGAGCGCGCTGGCACCAGCAGAAAGTCGGCGACGTCATGGAGCCCTGCGGCCCCGAGAATACCGTTTCCGAGGACAGTGAGGCGGTGAAGGCCCTGGGCATGATGCAGCGGACCGGTCGAAGCCGCCTGTTCGTCGCCCGGGGCGACCAGCTTGCGGGCGTGCTGTCGTTGCGCGACCTGCTCAACTACCTGTCGTTGCGGCTGGACCTGGAGGGCGAGGCGGCGACCACAGTCCGAGCCTGAGCCTCCTCGATGCCATGCTGGAGATGAGGCGGTGAAAGGGAGCGCAAGCATGGCGCAGCGGGTGACCGGAGGCGATGGCCGGAACATCGCGGAAAGCGGCGACATCTGGTTCTTCTACCGCCCCCGCGTCGGCGACGAGGCCCCCGGTGACCTGGGCGTCCGGCTGCTGACCGAGCGAGCGGCTGGGGACCAGCGGCCTGAAGGCGGGACGGGGCTCCCATCCGCTCGGCGCCCTGCTCCAGGGCAAGTGGGAGTGAGGCCTCTGTTTCGCCTTGGTGCGGGATGGCGTCCTACGGGCCGGTTAGGGGGCAAGGATGGCGGTCCCTGACGAGGTATCCCGCCCAATGAGATGCCCGTTTCCTTCCGACCACCCATATGTAGCCATATCACCCGCATCGTCCGAACAGCCACGGGAGGCAGGTCATGGCCTTGCGTGTCCGCAGTCCCGCTTTCTCAGATGGCAGCGAAATTCCCCGCAGGTTCACCGCCGACGGCGACAATCTGTCGCCGCCTTTGGAATGGTCCGGCATCCCGGACGGCACGCGCAGCCTCGTCGTCGTCATGGAGGATCCGGATGCCCCCTCGGGCATATTCCGCCATTGGGCCCTGTACGACGTCGCGCCGACGCGGGCTCAATTGCCCGAAGGCGTGAGCGCCGCGGGCCCGGGGCGGGGCGTGAACGATTTTGGCCATGCCGGATATGACGGGCCGGCTCCGCCGAAGGGGCACGGCCTCCACCATTACCATTTCCACGTCGTGGCCTTGGACGTGGATCAGCTGCCGGTCAACCCTTCTCCGAAGGTGGCCGAAGTGTGGAAGGCGGCCCGGCCCCATATCCTGGCCCAAGCCGAGTGTGTAGGCACCTATCAGCGGCGGTAAGGCGACCAGGGGCGCAGGAGGAGGAGAGGAAATGCAGGTTCGCGAGATCATGAGCACCGATGTCGCCACGCTCAGCCGCAGGGCCAGCGTCCGTGACGCTGCCCTGCTCATGCGGGACGGCGGCATTGGCGCCGTTCCGCCGTTCCGGTGTGCGATGGAGACCAGATGCTCGGCATGGTGACCGATCGCGACATCGCCGTGCGCGGTGCGGTCCTGAACCGGCCGCTCGGCAACGTTTCCATCGGCGAGGTCATGTCCATAGGCGTTTGCTCCGTCCGGGAGGATGATTCCGTCGAGGATGCGGAGCGGCAGATGTGCGCGCACCAAGTGCGCCGCCTGCCGGTGGTTGATGCCGACGACCGGCTGGTGGGCATCATCAGCCTTGCCGATCTCGCCAGAGCCGGGCAGCAGGTGCTGTCCGCCGAAGCCCTCGAAGCGATCGTCGAGCCCTCGGAATTTCCGCGCGCCATCTAGGCTCAGGGCCTATTGAGCGGCTTGCGGTGGCGGCCATGATGCGTTGCTCGGTAGCGTCGCGTTTCCTATGGACCGGTGTCAGGCTGCGCGTTCTCGAACTGACGTGCTTCCGACGCTGCCCTTGGCTTTCTCATATGCGGCATATATACGTTATATATGCGAAATATATGCGAATCATGTATGAGGGTCCCAATGGGCATTGTGAACATAGATGATGATTTGCGCGATCAGGTGCGCAGGGCGAGCAAAGTGTCGTGTCGTTCGATCAATGCGCAGGCTGCCTATTGGATCAAGGTCGGCATGCTATGCGAGACCAATCCGACCCTCAGTTTCACTGAAATCATCGAGCGTGAGCTTCGTTCCGCAGGCGTTTCGGCTCAATCACTGGCCGTGAGTGAAGCATGACGAAGCAGCCTCAGGAACTGGCGTTGCTGGCCGAATCCGGCCGGCTGCTGGCGTCCGTATTCGGGCTTCTGGATCGAACCTCGCTCACCGGTATGTCAACGCTTCAGATCAATGACATGGTCGAGCGTTTCATCGTTCACGATCTCCAGGCCCGACCCGCGAGCAAGGGCCAATATGGCTATGGTTTTGTGTTGAATTCTTCGGTGAACGACGTGGTCTGTCACGGCGTTCCATCGCAATCGAACGTGCTTCGGGATGGCGACATCGTCAATTTCGACATCACGCTTGAGAAGAACGGCTATATCGCGGATTCCAGCAAAACTTATCTCGTCGGTGAGGTGAATCCAGCCGCTAGGAGGCTAGTCCAGACCACCTATGAAGCCATGTGGATGGGCATCCGGGCGGTTCACCCGGGCGCGCGGCTCGGAGACATCGGCTGGGCGATCGAACGACATGCCAAGCGAAATGGCTATTCTGTGGTGCGTGAATATTGCGGTCACGGCATCGGCCGGGAGATGCATGAAGAACCACAGGTTCTGCACTTCGGGAAGCCGGGAACTGGCCTCGCCCTCCGTGAGGGTATGGTTTTCACGATCGAGCCGATGCTCAATCGAGGACGGCGGAGCGTGAGAACTGAGGCTGACGGTTGGACTGTTGTGACGAGAGACGGGGCGCTTTCCGCACAGTTCGAGCACACCGTTGCCGTTACAGCTTCCGGCGTGTCGGTGCTGACGCTGCGTCCTGACGAACTAGGTTCAGGACCAATTAAGCGGCCTGCGTTGGCGACGGTTGGTTGATTGATTGATCTGCGATGGTCGCGGCGAACCGCGATATCACTGCCTGCATCCATCGCACTTGCCGCCACCGTCATCTTCCGGCTCTGATCAATGAGTCCCGAGCCTAGGTTTCGCGCCGCTCCCGGGAGTACGGAAGCATGCCTCCTCACGCCGCGCTTTGGGCGGCGCGCCCCTTTGACGGTATGCGGATCACCACCTTGCATCCGGGTGCCGCGTCCTCGACGGCCATGGTTCCCTGGTGCCGGCCCAGCATGGATTGGATCAGCTTCCAGCCGGAACCGCCGAGCGCCATGGTTGGACAGCCCTTGCCGTTGTCCTGCACCGTCAACACCAGCGCCGATGCCTCGGCGCGGAACTGGATCGCCAGATAGCCGGCGGCCTCGTCCGGGAAGGCGTATTTGAGCGCGTTGGTGACCAGTTCGTTGACCGTGATGCCCAGCGTTTCCGCCAGCGCGCGATCGATATAGTGCTTTTCGGCATCGCAATACACCGTGATGGGCCGGTGGCCCACCAGGGCGGCGTTGATGTCGTCGGTTATCTCTTCGAGGTAGGCGCACGCTTCGATCTCGTCCGGCATTCCCGGCCGGAACAGTAATTGGTCCAGCCGGGCGATACTGCTGATGCGGTCGGCCACGGTCTGAAGGCTGTCCCGCGTTTCCCGGCTGGCGGTCTTTGCCATCTGAACGGCGATGGTGGCGCCGATGATCTGCAGGTTGTTGCGGGTCCGATGGTGAAGTTCGCGGTAGAGGGTTTCCTTCTCCTGGTCTGCGGCGAGGAGCTTGTCGGCGAGCGTGCGGACCATTTCGGCGACCAGCGAGACCAGGAAGCAGGACAGCAGGAAGACGAAGAGGGAAATCGTGTCGCCTTCCGTCAGGGCGAAGTTGTTGCGCGGCTCCGCGAACAGGTAGGCGACGACGACGGCACTGAGGATGGACGCCCAAAGGCCGGAGCCGCGCTCGAACAACAGGGAACTGAGGGCCACCACCAGCAGGAACAGGATGTAATTGGCCTCGCCCAGCCACGGGTCCAGCGCCCACCGCAGCGTGGCGGCAATGGCTACCAGGCCGGTGGCGGCCAGATAGCGCCTGCTGGCGCTCCACCGGCGGGTATGTGCGACGATGGTTCGGGCTTGCGGGATTTGCATGGGATCGCTCCGCCTCCCGGCAGAACCGGGGTATTCCCATTAACGCCCCGTTTCCGTTCCGGTTCGCCCCGATTTCGCCATTCCACGTGCCGTCCGGCTATTCCCTGCCGGGCACCGCCCCATGGCTTGGTTCGGCGAGCGCCAGCCTGTCGGCCGGGATTTCCACCGTCGCATAGACGTGCGGGCCGAGCCCGTTGCCGGACTCGGGCGGCTGCAATGCCAGGCTCTCGGGGGCGGTGGCGTCGATGGCCAGGACGCAGGCGGAATGGGGGCTGACGCCGAACAGGGTGGCGGCAAAGCTCCGCGCATCCTCCTCGGCGAGGAACAGCAGGATTTTCGGCAGGCGCCCGTGCGGGGCCGTCGGTTTCAGTCCGTTCTGCAGGATGAAATCCCGCCATTCCCCATTGGTGGCGTGGTAGAGGGTGCCCGGAAGCCGCCGGGCGTCCACCATGCCGTTTTCCTTGCTCGTCATCCTCTCCTCCAATACATTGTATATTATTAATATAATGAATTCTGCTTGGCGCCATGGGCGCCGAAGCGCCGGGGAGGCTGGCCATGGGACCGTTCGATCTCGATGATGCCGCCGCCTATGCGGTCTGGCGCGACGCCAAGCTTGTGGCAGCGCCGGCAAATGTCGATGCGCTGGTGGTGGAAATGGGGGACATCGCCGCGCCCACCGCCGCCGAACGGGATGCCATCCTCGCGCGGGTGCGCCGGGCCAACATGGCGGTGTACGCGGCCGCTCCCAGGCCGGGTGGCGACGACCGGGACGCGATCCGCCGGCTCGCCGGGCAACTGGGCCTGGTCCGCCTTGACGGCAACGCCCTGGCCGACGGCGACGGCATCACCCCGTTGTGCGTGCATCGGGATGGCGCCCGGTCGCGCTACATCCCCTACACCGACCGCCCCATCGCCTGGCATACGGACGGCTACTACAACACCGGCGGCCACGCCGTGCTGGGCCTGATGCTGCATTGCACGCGGCCGGCCCGCCAGGGCGGCGCCAACCGGCTGATGGACCCCGAACTGCTGTATATCCGCTTGCGCGATGAGAATCCGGGCCACGTCGCCGCGCTCATGCGGCCCGACGCCATGACCATTCCCGGCAACGAGGAGGAAGGGCTGGTGCGGTCGGCGACGGTGGGGCCGGTCTATTTCCTGGACGGTGCCGGCAGGCTCGCCATGCGCTACACGGCGCGGGCCCGCAATGTGGAATGGTCGCCCGATCCGGCTGTTCAGGCGGCGGCAGCCGCCATCCGCCGGCTGCTGGCCGACGGTGGTGCGGAGGTATTCGAGCACAGGCTGGAGGCCGGGCAGGGGCTGGTGTGCAACAACGTCCTGCATACCCGCGAGGCGTTTGTCGACGACCCGGCGCAGCCGCGCCTGCTGCTGCGGGCGCGCTTCCACGACCGCGTGGCCGGCACCTGAGGGCCGCTCAGCCCAGCGGCGGCAGGTTGCGTGCGGCCACATAGACACCCACTCCGAACACCATCAGGGCATAAACCAGGTTGAGGGCGCCGCGGCGGTCGGCCAGCGACCGGGCCGCCGCCACGCCGGCCAGGCCGCCGACGAAGCCGCCGCCGATGAAGGCGGCGGCGACCGGCCAGTCCACCAGCCGCGACAGCGCATAATTGGCCGCGGTGGTCAGGCCGAAGGCACCCACCGACAGCAGCGAGGAGCCTATCGCCTCGACCATGGGCATGCCGGTGGAGAACACCAGCCCGGGCACCACCAGGAAGCCGCCGCCGATGCCGAAGAAGCCGGCCAGGCCGCCCACTGCCGCCCCGGTGCCGCCCAGCCGCACCAGGCACAGGCTGCTGAAGCACTCGCCCTTGCGGCCGGCGGTGGCGCGGCGGCGGGCCATCAGCAGCGCCACCGTCATCATCACCAGGCCGAACAGGAACAGCAGGTGGCCGCCGTCGAACGCCTTGCCCATGGTGGAGCCGCCATAGGCCCCAACGGCTCCCGCCAGGGCGAACAGGCCGGCGGTGCGCCAGCGCACGTGGCCGCAGCGGGCGTGGGTGGCCAGGTTGACGGCGGCGCTGACCGCCACCGCCAGGGCGCTGGTGCCGATGGCCAGGTGCACGGGCAGGCCCACCACATAGATCAGCATGGGCACCGCCAGGACCGAGCCGCCGCCGCCGATCAGGCCGAGGCTGAGACCCGAGAAGGCGCCGCACAGCGCCGCCAGCAGCAGCGGCGTCATGCCCCGGCGCCCCGCAACAGCAGCACCGTCAGCACCAGCGCGGCCAGCAGCACGGTCTCGCCCACGATCAGCACGATCGGCCTGACGCCCAGCTGGACCATGGACTTGATGGAGGTCTTCATGCCCAGCGCGGCGATGGCGGTGACCAGGCACCAGCGCGACAGCTCCTCGATGCCGGCCTTGACCGGCGGCGGCACCATGCCGGTGCTGTTGACCACCACTAGCACGGCGAAGGCGATCAGGAAGGTCGGCAGCAGCGGCGGCCGGTGCCCGTCGCTCCGCCGAGCGCGGAAATGCATGGAGATGACCATCACCGCCGGCAGCAGCATGGCCACCCGCATCAGCTTGACGAAGGTGGCGGTGTCGCCGGTCTCGGGCGAGATGGAATAACCGGCGCCCACCACCTGGGCGACGTCGTGGATGGTGCCGCCCAGGAACACCCCGGCGCTGGCCGGTCCCAGGCCGAAGGCGTGGACGATCATGGGATAGACGATCATCGCCACCGTGCTCAGCGTCGTCACGCCGATGACGGTGAAGATGGTGTCGCGCTCGGATTCCTCGTGGCGGGGCAGCACGGCGGCGATGGCCAGGGCCGCCGAGGCGCCGCAGATGGCGACGGCGCCGCCGGTCAGCATGCCGAAGTCGTGGCGCAGGCCGAGCAGGCGGGCGCCCAGGCCGCCCACCACGATGGTGAAGACCACCGCTCCGAACACCACCAGCGGCGGCTCCATCCCCAGGCTGGCCACTTGGTCGATGGTGATGCGCATGCCCAGCAGCGCCACGCCGACGCGCAGGATGGTCTTGGAGGCGGTGTTGATGCCCTTGGCGCAGCGGCCCTCCTGCGACAGGAAATAGAACGCCATGCCCAGCAGCAGGGCATAGAGCATAGTGGGGCCGCCGTAATGCTCGGACAGGAAAGTCGCCGCCACGCCCACCGTGAGGCTGGCGATCACGCCGGGGAAATTCGCGGCGATGCCTTGCGATATTATTTGCAAACGCGATGTTTTGTGCGAGTGCTCAGTGGCGCTGATACTCATATTATGCCTCCCTCAAGGGCGATATCTACTTTTGGAGTGGGTTCTTCGCCCGGTGCCGATTGCTGCGCTGCGCAATAAGATTCCGCTTGCACCCGCGCTTTATTGTTGCTCACTATATTCGAAAATAAGCATATTCAAAAACGCTAAAACGCGGATGGCCGAAAGGCCGTGCAGGGAGGCTCAATGTCCGAGGGAATCGTTCATCTGGTGGGCGCCGGTCCCGGCGACCCCGATTTGCTGACCGTCAAGGCGCAGAGGGCTGCTGCGCGAGGCGGACGTGGTGGTGTACGACCGCCTGGTCAGCCCCGCCATCCTCGCCCTGGTGCCGGTGGGCACCGCGCGCATCTTCGCCGGCAAGGAATCCGGCCGTCACCACATGGTCCAGGACGACATCAACCAGTTGCTGCTGCGCTTGGCCCAGGGCGGCCGGCGGGTGGTGCGGCTGAAGGGCGGCGACCCCTTCGTCTTTGGTCGGGGCAGCGAGGAAGCCCTCCATCTGGCCCGCCACGGCGTGCGCTTCGAGGTGGTGCCGGGCATCACCGCCGCCGCCGGCTGCAGCGCCTATGCCGGCATCCCGCTCACCCATCGCGGCTTGGCCGACGGCGTCCGCTTCCTGACCGGCCATGCCCAGGACGGGCACGAGGTGGATTACGACTGGGCCGCGCTGGTGGACCCCGCCTGCACGCTGGTGATCTACATGGGGCTGGCCGCGCTTGGGCACATCGCCGGGCGGCTGGTGGCGGCGGGACTGGACCCGGCCGCGCCCGCCGCTGCCATCGAAAGCGGCACCACCGGCCGGCAGCGCCGAGTGGTCGCTTCGATTTCCACCCTGGCGGAGCGGGTGCGCGCCGACGGGTTGGAGGCGCCCGCCCTCATCGTCATCGGCAGGGTGGTCGAACTGGCCGCCGAGTTGGACTGGTTCCTGCCCGGCGCTGGCGAGGCCGCCGCTCAGCCGGCGGTGGTGTCGTGACCGCCGCTGCCCGCCAGACGGAGCGCCTGCGCCAGGGCTTCCGACAGCCAGGCCGCCGTGGCGGCGTCCAGGTCCAACATGGTGAAGCGGCGGCCCTCGCGGATGCGCAGCCGGGCCATGGCCATGCCGCTGTCGAAGGCCAGCGCCTGGACGGTCAGCGTCTTGCCCCAGGGGGCGGTGGCGCTGTCCACCTCGATGACGCGGGCTCCGGTCGGTTCGTCCATGGTCGGGTCTCCGTGACTGCGGCTATCGCCTAGTGAATACGCTTCAAGCGATACGATTTTTCACTTGTTTTGTAAATTAGATTATACTAATGTTTCCTATGGCCTCAGAAAAAATGGGGTCAAACCGAGTGACCGCCGGAACAACCGGGGGCAGAGGGTAGGCTTAGTCTAAGGAAGGCCAACACGTCTAGCATCGTTGGTCTTTGAGCGATCTTATGCGGTGCGCAGGAATGCTTGCCGCAAACGGAAAATTCTGTGCCGTGCACGGAACTCCGAACGCTCCCCCTTTGCCTGCCGCCAGCCGCCGGTGACGGACCGTGATGACGACAGGGAGGCATGGATGTCCAATGAGTTGCCCAAGACGCCGATGCTCGACGAGCTGGAAGGCGGCCCGTGGCCCAGCTTCGTCAGCGGCCTGAAGCGCCTAGCCCAATCCGACGGCAAGCCCTACGCCCCGATGATGAAGGACCTGCTGGGGCAGCTGGAGCGGTCCTACGAGACCCGCAAGGGCTACTGGAAGGGCGGCACCGTCGGCGTGTTCGGCTATGGCGCCGGCGTCATCCCGCGCTTTTCCGAGATCGCCGACGAATTCCCGGAATCGGCCGAGTTCCATACCCTGCGGGTGATGCCCCCGGCCGGCATGCACTATTCCACCGAGATCCTGCGCAAGCTGTGCGACATCTGGGAGAAGTACGGCTCCGGCCTGATCGCCCTGCACGGCCAGTCGGGCGACATCATGCTGCAGGGCACCCGCACCGAGAACGTGCAGCCCTGCTTCGATGAAATCAACGAACTGGGCTTCGACCTTGGCGGCGCCGGGGCCGGGGTGCGCACCTCGGTCTCCTGCGTCGGCGCCGCGCGCTGCGAGCAGTCGTGCTACGACGAGGCGCGGGCCATGCGCATGATCGTCAATTCCTTCCTGGACGAGATGCACCGGCCGTCGCTGCCCTACAAGTTCAAGTTCAAGTTCGCCGGCTGCGCCAACGACTGCGCCAACGCCACCCAGCGCTCGGACTTCGCCGTCATCGGCACCTGGAAGGACGACATCCAGGTGGACCAGGAGGCGTTCAAGGCCTACGTCGCCAGGAACGGCCGCAAATGGATGATCGACCAAGTCATCACCCTGTGCCCGACCACGGCGCTGTCGCTGAACGACGACGATACCCTGGCGGTCGACAACAAGAGCTGCGTGCGCTGCATGCACTGCATCAACGTGCTGACCAAGGCGTTGAAGCCGGGCAAGGAGCGCGGCTGCACCGTGCTGATCGGCGGCAAGCGCACGCTGAAGATCGGCGACCTGATGGGCACGGTGGTGACGGCGTTCCAGCCGCTCAAGACCGACGAGGATTACGAGGCGCTGCTCGACCTCGCCCGCCGGGTCATGGACTTCTTCATCGACAACGCGCTGGAGCACGAGCGCACCGGCGAGATGATCGAGCGCATCGGCCTGGTGAACTTCCTCGAAGGCATCGGTGTCGATCTCGACCCCAACATGATCAACCACCCGCGGACCAATTCCTACGTGCGCACCGACACGTGGGACGAGGAAGCCCAGAAGTGGCGCGACCGCCATCCCGGCGGCGAAGCCGCGCATGCAACTACCGGCGGCCGGGCCGCCGAATAACCAGACAGATCGAGGGAGGACACCTTGGCCGAATTGCGTCGACCGGTGGAAAGCGGCGTCCCCGACCCGTTTCCCTTCATGCATCCCGTGCTGAAGCAAAATTACGGGAACTGGAAATGGCATGACCGCCCGCGCCCGGGCGTGCTGCATCACGTCTCGTACTCGGGGCAGGAGGTGTGGACGGTGCGCGCCGGCACCCAGCGCCAGCTGGACGTCTTCACCGTGCGCCAGCTGTGCGACATCGCCGACGAGCTGGCCGAGGGCCACGTCCGCTTCACCGTGCGCTCCAACATCGAGTTCCTGCTGAGCCGGGCCGACAAGGTGGCGCCGCTGATCGCCCGGCTGGAGGCCGCGGGCTTCCCGGTGGGCGGCACCGGCAATTCGGTGTCCATGGTGTCGCACACCCAGGGCTGGCTGCATTGCGACATCCCCGGCACCGACGCCTCGGGCGTGGTCAAGGCGCTGATGGACGCCATGCACCGCGAGTTCGTCAGCGAGGAGATGCCCAACCGGGTGAAGATCACCACCTCGTGCTGCCAGATCAATTGCGGTGGCCAGGGCGACATCGCCGTCAACATCCAGCACACCAAGCCGCCGGTGATCAACCACGACCTAGTCGCCAACGTGTGCGAGCGCCCGGCGGTGGTGGCCCGCTGTCCGGTGGCGGCCATCCGCCCGGCCATGGTCAACGGCAAGCCCAGCCTGGAGGTGGACGAGAAGAAATGCGTCTGCTGCGGCGCCTGCTATCCGCCGTGCCCGCCCATGCAGATCAACGATCCCGTCCACACCAAGCTGGCCATCTGGGTGGGCGGCAAGCATTCCTCGACCCGCTCCAAGCCCACCTTCCACAAGCTGGTGGCCGCCGGCATCCCCAACAACCCGCCGCGCTGGCCCGAGGCGACCGAGATCGTGCTGAAGATCCTGCACGCCTACAAGGAGAACGCCAAGGCGTGGGAACGCATGGGCGAGTGGATCGACCGCATCGGCTGGGCCCGCTTCTTCGAGCTGACCGACCTGCCGTTCACCAAGTTCCACGTGGACAGCTGGCGCGGTTCGCGCGGCAGCCTCAACGCCTCCGCTCAGCTGCGCTTCTAAGGGGGAGCCGAGATGAAGTTCGCCATTCTGGTCAACGAGGGGCCGTTCAACCACCAGGCCTCGGATTCCGCCTACCAGTTCATCAAGGCGGCGCTCGCCAAGGGGCACGAGGTGCTGCGGGTGTTCTTCTATTACGACGGCGTGCTGAACGGCAACCGCCTGTCGGAACCGCAATCCGACGACCGCAACATCGTCGCCCGCTGGAGCAAGCTGGCCGAGGCGCACGGCACCGACCTGGCCGTCTGCGTCGCCGCCGGCCTGCGCCGGGGCATCAAGGACGAGGTGCTGGCCAAGGGGTTCCGCATCACCGGCCTGGGCCAGCTGATCGAGGCCGGCATCGATGCCGACCGCACCGTCGTGTTCGGCGATTGAAGGAGAAGACCATGAGCGACACCGAAGACCCCGTGGTCAAGCGGTTCATGATCGTCAACCGCAAGGCCCCGCACGGCAGCATCTACGCCCTGGAGGTGCTGGAGATGGTGCTCATCTCGGCCATGTTCGACCAGGACGTCCACCTCGCCTTCCTCGACGACGGCGTCTTCCAGATCCGCAAGGGCCAGACCCCGGCGGCGCTGGAGATGAAGGACTTCTCCAAGACCTATCGCGCCCTCGATGGCTACGGCATCGAGAAGCTGTTCGTCGAACGGGAATCCATGGAGGAGCGCGGCCTGACCGAGGCCGACTTCGTGGTGCCGGTCGAGGTCATCGACCGCGCCGCCCTGTCCGGGCTGATGGACACCATGGACGTGGTTCTGAGCGCCTGAAGGAGGGGCCCATGCTGCATACCGTCAACAAGTCGCCCTTCGAGCGCAATACGCTGGAGGCCTGCCTCAAGCGCGCCGTCAAGGGCTCGGCCATCCTGCTGATCGAGGATGCCGTCTACGCCGCCACCCAGGGTTCCACCCTGGCCGGGGCCATGGCCGAGGCGGCCAAGTCCTTCGACATCTACGTGCTCGGCCCCGATTTGGCCGCCCGCGGCCTGGCCGAGGCGCCGCTGGTGACCGGCCTGCGCAGCGTCGACTACGCCGGTTTCGTCGATCTGGCGGTGGAACAGGGACTGGTCCAATCCTGGTTGTGAAAGAAGAGGGAGAAAGAACAATGGGTTACATGGTTGAAGGCAAGGACGTCGATCACGACGAGGAAGGCTACCTCACCGATATCTCGGTGTGGTCGGAGCCGCTGGCCAAGATGATCGCGGACAAGGAAGGGGTCAATCTGACGGCCGAGCACTGGGAGGTCATCAACTTCCTGCGCGAATATTACGCCGAATACCAGATCGCCCCGGCCATCCGCGTGTTGACCAAGGCCATCACCAAGAAGCTGGGGGCCGAGAAGGGCTCCAACAAATACCTGTACGAGCTGTTCCCGTACGGCCCGGCCAAGCAGGCGTGCAAGATCGCCGGCCTGCCCAAGCCGACTGGCTGCGTGTGACTTCAGCCGCTGGGGCGTCGCTGACCGAGGGCATGCTCCCTCCCCCGGCAGAGCTGGGGGTGGGCCGGGGTGGGGGCTGGCGGGAACGGGAATGCCGGCGGATGCAGGCCCCCTCCCGACCTCCCCCGCCTGCGGCGAGGGGAGGGGCGCGGCAAAGAGGGCAAGGAGGATGAATTGGTGCTGAGCATGGCGATGGGCATTCTGCTGGCGACGGCGGCCGTGGTGCTGGTGGTGGGGCTGGCGCTCCGCATCCGCCTGTACTGGGTGACGCCGGCCCCCTTGCGCATCCCCACCATGCCGGCGCCGTTGACCCGGCGCGGCGCCGCCTTGCGTGTCGCCCGCGAGGTGGTGCTGTTCCACAGCCTGTTCCGGGGGGACAAGCTTTTGTGGCTGGCCTCCATGCTGTTTCATGCCGGTCTGGCCCTGGTGCTGGCCCGCCACCTGCGCTACGCCTTCGATCCGGCGCCGCTGCCGGTGGTGCTGGTGCAGCCGTTGGGCCTCTACGGGTCCTTCGCCATGATGGCCGGGCTGGCGCTGCTGCTCGCCCGCCGCCTGGTGCTGTCGGCGGTGCGCCATGTCAGCCGCGCCACCGATTACGGCTGGCTGCTGCTGCTGCTGGCCATCGGCGGCTCGGGCCTGGCCATGACCTTCCTGGTCCATACCGACATCATGGGGCTGAAGGCGTTCCTGGCCGGAAACGGGCCGCTGCCCGGCGACCCTGCCCTGGTCGCCCATCTGGCGCTGGTGGCGGCGCTGGCCCTCGGGCTGCCGTTCTCCAAGCTGCTGCACATCCCCGGCATCTTCTTCAGCCCGACCCGCAACCAGGCCGACGATGCCCGCGACCGTCGCCATGTCGCCCCCTGGGCACGTTCCTTCGACGAGGCCGGCCATGGCTGATTTCCAGACCCCCGTCCTGACCGCCGATCCCGAGCTGGCGCCGGTTCCCGCCTTGGCTCCGGGCGCTGCCGGGCATCTCAAGCCCTTCGTGGCGCAGCCCGCCCACAATCAGGCGCTGGGCTTCCCCGGCGAACTGGCAGAGGGCTGGGAAGCCCGCGCGGTGGATAAGCTGGAGGAACTGCTCGGCCGCTACCGCTCGCTGCGGGTCTATCTCGACATCTGCGTCAAATGCGGTGCCTGCGCCGACAAATGCCACTTCTTCCTCGGCACCGGCGACCCCAACAACATGCCGGTGGCGCGCCAGGACCTGCTGCGCAGCATCTACCGCAAGTACTTCACCCCCGCCGGCAAGGTGCTGGGCGGGCTGGCGGGGGCGCGGCCGCTGGACCGGGCGGTGCTGGACGAATGGTACAGCTATTTCCACCAGTGCTCGCAGTGCCGCCGCTGCTCGGTGTTCTGCCCCTACGGCATCGACACCGCCGAGATATCCATGGCGGCGCGCGAGATCATGGACGCCATCGGCCAGGGCCAGAAGTACTGCAACGAGATCATCGGCAAGGTCCACAAGATCGGCAACAATCTGGGCCTGCCCGAACCGGCGCTGGCCGACACCCTGGAGGGGCTGGAGGAGGATGTGCTCGACGCCACCGGGGTGGCGGTCAAGTTCCCCCTCGACGTCCACGGCGCCGACGTCCTGCTGGTCACCCCCTCGGCCGATTTCTTCGCCGAGCCGCACGTGGACGGCCTGATCGGCTACGCCAAGGTGTTCCACCAGGCGGGACTGTCGTGGACGCTCAGTTCCTACGCCTCGGAAGCGGCCAACTTTGCCATGTTCATCGGTTCGTACGAGCAGATGCACAAGATCGCCTTGCGCATCCGTCAGGCGGCGCTGGATTTGGGGGTCAAGCGCATTGTCTTCGGCGAATGCGGCCATGCCTGGCGGGTGGCGTACTCGTTCCTCAACACCCTGGTGGGGCCGTGGGATTTCCTCGACCCGCGCTATCCGGTGCCGCAGCACATCCTGGAGGTGACCCTGGGGCTGATCCGCTCGGGCGGCATCCGGCTGGACAAGGACGCCAATGCCGGCATGACGGTGACCTTCCACGACAGCTGCAACGTCGCCCGCGGCGCCCGCATGGGCGAGGCCCCCGGCGGCCAGTTCGCCATCCCGCGCGAGGTGATCCGCGCCTGCGTGCCGAAATTCGTCGACATGCATCCCGACACCATCGGCGACAAGACCTTCTGTTGCGGCGGCGGCGGCGGGCTGCTCACCGACGACCTGATCGAACTGCGGGTCAAGGGCGCCCGCCCGCGCATGGACGCGCTGGCCCAGGTGGTCCAGGACCACGGGGTGACGCACATGGTGGCCATCTGCGCCATCTGCAAAAGCCAGTTCAGCAAGGTGCTGCCCTATTACGGCTTCGACATGGGGATGATCCAGTCCCTGCATCAACTGGTCGGCAACGCCATCCGGCTGGGCTGAAACAAGAAACGGTTTTGTGGAGGAGACACCAAGGATGACCGAACAGGGCTCGACCCCGTCCACAGCGCTCACCTTCCGCCGCTTCAGGGATGGCGACAGCGCCCATCGGCCGTGGCAGGAGGAAATCTTCAAGGCCGGCTGGTCGCACAAATGCCCGACCTACCTGCACCGCACGCCGCCCTGCCAGGGCGCCTGCCCGTCGGGACACGACGTGCGCGGCTGGCTGGCGGCGGTGCGCGGCCAGGACAAGGCCAAGGACGGCACCGGCTGGCAGGAATTCGCCTTCCGCCGCATGACCGCCGCCAATCCGTTCCCGGCGGTGATGGGCCGGGTCTGCCCGGCCCCGTGCGAGGATGGCTGCAACCGCAACGAGGTCGAGGATCACGTCGGCATCAACGCGGTGGAGCATTTCGTCGGCGACTGGGCGCTGGCCAACGGCCTGGGCTTCGCCAGGCCGGCGGCCGAGACCGGCAAGCGGGTGGTGGTGGTGGGCGGCGGCCCCGCCGGGCTGTCGGCGGCCTATCACCTGCGTCGGCGCGGCCATGGCGTGACCATCCTGGACGACCACGACCGGCTGGGCGGCATGATGCGCTTCGGCATTCCCGGCTACCGCACCCCCCGCGACGTGCTGGACGGCGAGATCCAGCGCATCCTCGACATGGGGGTGGAGGTGCGGCTCAACACCCGGGCCGGCCGCGACGTCACCATCGCCGAACTGGAGGAAACCTACGACGCCATCTTCTGGGCGGTGGGCACCCATGCCGGGCGTGGCCTGCCCGTTCCCGGCGCCGACGCCCCCAATTGCGTCACCGGCGTCGCCTTCCTGCGCGCCTTCAACGAGGGACGCCTGCAGGCCGTCACCGGCAAGGTGGTGGTGGTGGGCGGCGGCGACACCTCCATCGACGTCGCCTCGGTGGCCCGCCGCCTCGGCCATATCGAGCATGTCCACGACAAAGACCGGCCCGAGGCGGTGGTGCTGGGCAACACCGCCCATGACGTGGCCGCCACGGCCAGTCGCCAGGGCGCCGAGGTGGTGCTGACCTCGCTGTTCCCGGTCGAGCGCATGATGGCGGCCCAGCACGAAATCGACGACGCCCGCCGCGAGGGAGTGCGCATCGAGGGGGGCGTCATGCCGCTGGAGGTGCTGAAGGACGCCTCGGGCCGGGCGCGGGCGCTCAGGATGTGCCGTTGCGAGATGGAGGGCATGACGCCCAGGCCCATCGCCGGTACCGAATACGAGATCGAGTGCGAGCTGGTGGTGGCCGCCATTGGCCAGAAGGGCGATCTCGACGGGCTGAAGGAACTGGATTCCGGCAACGGCTTCATCGCCGCCGACCGCCAGATGCGGGTGCCCGGCCGCAAGGGCCACTTCGTCGGCGGCGACGTGGTGCGGCCCCATCTGCTCACCACCGCCATCGGTCACGGCCGCATCGCCGCTGAAAGCATCGACCTCTATCTGCGCGGCGAGGAGATGGACAAGCGCCCCCGGGTGGACGTGGTCTATTTCGACATGATCGACCGCCTGGCCGCCGACGGCAAGGCGCCGGAACCGGCGCCCGGCCCCACCCGCGGCACCAGCGAGTCCAAATTCGCCGTCCACAATTACGACGACCGCTCGAAATACGACATCGTCACGCACGAGGACCTGTTCCTCGGCCATTTCCAGCACACCCCGCGCCATCAACGCCGCCACGAGGGGGTGAATGGTGATCAGGTGCTGGGCAATTTCGACGAGCGCCTGCGCCCGCTTTCCGAGGCCGACGTGGTGGCCGAGGCCAAGCGCTGCATGAGCTGTGGCCTGTGCCTGGAATGCGATAATTGCCTGGTCTATTGCCCCCAGGACGCCATCGAGCGGGTGCCGAAGGCCGAACGCGCCCCGGGGCGCTACGTGCAGACCGACTACAGCCGTTGCATCGGTTGCCACATCTGCCACGACGTCTGCCCGGCGGGCTACATCCAGATGGGCATGGGGGAGTGAGCCCATGGCGGTCTGGTGGCGGGCCCTGCTGATGGTCGTGGTGTTGGTGCTGGGGGCGGCGGGGGCCGCCCCGGCGGCCGAGCCCACGGCGGATATGCTGTCGGCGGCGGCGGCGAAAGGGGAATGCTTGGCGTCCCGCGACGTCATGCGCCGCACCCACATGGACATGCTGCGGCACCAGCGCGACCAAGTGGTGCGGCTGGGCCTGCGCCGGTCGGGCGCCGGCCTGGGGGAATGCGTCGCCTGCCACGCGGTGGCCGGTGACGACGGCCGCGCCGTCGCCGTGTCCGACGACCGCCATTTCTGCGCCGGCTGCCACCGCTCGGCGGCGGTGTCGGTGGATTGCTTCGGCTGCCACCGCTCCACCCCCGACGACCGGACGGCGGGAGGGCGGCCATGAACCGGCGCGCCGTGGTTCACGGCCTGCTGGCCGGCGCCGCGCTGACCCTGGCGCCCGGAGTGACGCTGCTGCGGGCCGCGCCCGTCGCCGCGCCGGGCCGGCGCTGGGGGCTGCTGATCGACGCCGGCCGTTGCCGGGAAGGCTGCGACGCCTGCGTCGATGCCTGCCAGGCCGAGCACGGCTGGGGGGGCCATGGCCTGGGTGCCGCCGATCCCCACTGGATCCGCAAAGTGGAATTCTCCGGCGGCGGCGCGGCCCGCTCGGCGCCGGTCATGTGCCAGCATTGCGGCGATGCCCCGTGCGTCCAGGTGTGTCCGACCACGGCGTCGTTCCAGCGGGCGGACGGCATCGTGCTGGTGGACCGCCACCGCTGCATCGGCTGCCGCTACTGCATCATGGCCTGCCCGATCAAGGCGCGTTCGTTCGTGCACGACACCATCACCGGCCAGCACGGGCACGCGCCGCGCGGCAAGGGCACCGCCGAGGGCTGCACCCTGTGCGCCCACCGGGTGGATGCCGGCCGCCTGCCGGCCTGCGTCGAGGCCTGCGCTGGACAGGCCGGCGCCATGCTGTTCGGCGACCTCAACGACCCGGCGAGCGAGATCGCCCAGGCGGTGCGCCGCCACGCCGCGACCCGCCTGCGGCCCGATCTCGGGCTCGATGCCGGCGTCGCCTATCTGGACCTGTAGGAGGGGGAGACATCCATGGCCCTGGCGATTTTCGGCACCCTCGCTCCCCGGCCCGGCCGGCTGGCCCTGCTGTCGGCGGGGCTGGCGCTGGTACTGGCCGTCGCCCTGGCGGCGGCGCTGCACATGGAGGAGCAGGGCCATTGGGTCACCGGCATGACCAACCACGTGGTGTGGGGGCTGCCGCATGTCTTCGCCATCTTCCTGATCGTCGCCGCCTCGGGGGCGCTCAACGTCGCCTCGGTCGCCTCGGTGTTCGGCAAGGCCGCCTACAAGCCGCTGGCCCGGCTGTCCGGCCTGGTGGCCGTCGCCCTGCTGGCCGGCGGGCTGGCGGTGCTGGTGCTGGACCTGGGCCGGCCCGACCGCCTGATGGTGGCGGTGACCAACTTCAATCCCACCTCGATCTTCGCCTGGAACGTGGTCCTCTACAGCGGCTTCGTCGCCATCGTGGCGCTGTATCTGGCCTGCATGATGGCGCCCCGCCTGGCCGCGCGGGTCAGGGCGGCGGGCACCGCCGCCTTCGTCTGGCGGCTGGTGCTGACCACCGGCACCGGCTCCATCTTCGGCTTCCTGGTGGCGCGCGACGCCTTCCATTCGGCGTTGATGGCGCCGCTGTTCATCGCCATGTCGCTGGCCTTCGGCCTGGCGGTCTTCCTGCTGGTGCTCGACCTGCTGGCGGCGTTGGGGGGCTCGGCGCCGGAGCCCGAATTGGGCGGGCGGCTGGGGCGGCTGCTTGGCGTCTTCGTCGCCGCCAACCTGTATTTCGTCGCCGTCTGGCACCTCACCAACCTCTACGCCGCCAACGGCCGCGGCCTTGAGCTTTTCCTGCTGGCCGAAGGCGGCGTCTACACCGCCCTGTTCTGGCTGGGGCAGGTGGGCCTGGGCGGTCTGCTGCCGCTCGTCCTGCTGTGGTGGGGGCGGAGTGCGGCGGCCCGGCGGCTGGCAGCCGCGCTGGTGGTCCTGGGCGGGCTGGCGCAGCTGTACGTCCAGGTGATCGGCGGGCAGGTGGTCCCCATGCCGCTCATCCCCGGCCGGCAGCTTCACTCCGCCTTCGGCGACGGCGCCGTTGCCGGCTACGGCCCGTCCGTCTACGAGCCTGGCGCTTGGCCTCGGCGGCGTGGCGCTGGCCCTGGCGCTGGTGCTGGCGGGATGCCTGGCCCTGCGCTTCCTGCCCTCCAGCCTAGCCGAGGACTCGCCATGACCGTGGCCATCGCCGACCGTCCCGAGCATCCTTTCGCCCCCTTCGTCCGCATCCTGGGCAAGGGGCCGCACATGTCGCGGACCCTGAGCGAGGAGGAAGCCTTCGCCGCCGCCCGCATGGTGTTTGCCGGTGCCGTCGAGCCGGTGCAGCTGGGCGCCTTCCTCTGCCTGGTCCGCATGATGACCGAGACGCCCGAGGAACTGGCCGGCTTCGTGCGCGCCGCCCGCGAGACCGTTCCGCGCCCCGCCGATGCGCCGGCGGTGGATTTCGACTGGCCCGCCTATGCCGGCAAGCGCCGCCGGCCGCCGTGGTTCCTGCTGTCGGCCCTGCTGCTGGCGGAAAACGGCATGCGGGTGTTCATGCACGGCCTGGACGGCCACACCGCCGGGCGCCTGTATATCGGCGGCGCCCTGGCGGCGCTGGGCATCCGCCCCGCCGCCGGCCTGGACGAGGCGGCCTCCCGGCTGCGGGCTTGCGGTTTCGCCTATATGTCCATCGAGCGGCTGTGTCCGCCGCTGTACCGGCTGATGGAACTCAAGCCGCTGCTGGGCCTGCGCAATCCCGTCCATACCATGGTGCGCATGCTCAATCCCTTCGACGCCCGCTGCCAGATGATCGGCGTCGCCCATGCTCCCTATCGCATCCTGCACCAGCAGGCCGCCCGCCTGCTGGGGCAGAACCGCCTGGCCGTGTTCCGTGGCGACGGCGGCGAGGCGGAGCGGCCGCCGGCCGATCCGTGCCAGGTGGTGGGGCTGGTGGAAGGCGGGGCGGTGCAGGAGGTGTGGCCGGCCCTGGCCGACGCTCAGCCGCCCCCGCCCGCCGGCGGCGACTTGGACGTGCTGCGCCGGGTGTGGCTGGGCGAGGACAGTGACGCGGAGGGCGAGGCGGCGGCGGTGGGCACCGCCGCCGTCGCCCTCAAGGCGCTGGGGCGCGCGGCCGACCGTGACCAGGCGGCGGCGCTCGCCGCCGCCATGTGGCGGGAGCGCAGCCGCTGCCCGCCCGGACAGCCAGCGTGACGGAGGCGGGCATGGCACGGCTTCTGGTGTCGGCGGCGCACAAATCGTCGGGCAAGACGACGGTATCCATCGGGCTGTGCGCGGCGCTGTCGGCGCGCGGCGTCGCCGTGCAGCCGTTCAAGAAGGGGCCGGATTACATCGACCCGCTGTGGCTGTCGGCGGCCTCGGGGCGGCAATGCCGCAACCTCGACCATTTCACCATGAGCGACGGTGAGATCGTCGCTACCGTCGCCCGCCACGCCGCCGCCACCGACCTGGCGTTGGTCGAGGGCAACAAGGGGCTGCACGACGGCCTGTCGGAGAACGGCCGCGATTGCAGCGCCGGGCTGGCCAAGCTGCTCAAGGCGCCGGTGCTGCTGGTGATCGATTGCGGCGGCATCACCCGTGGCGTCGCGCCGCTGCTGCTGGGCTATCAGGCCTTCGATCCGGCGGTGACCATCGCCGGGGTGATCCTCAACAAGGTGTCCGGTTCCCGCCACGAGGCCAAGCTGCGCGCCGCCATCGCCGCCCATACCGACATCCCCGTGCTGGGAGCGGTGGCGCGCTCGGCCGAGCCTGGAGATCGCCGAACGACATCTCGGCCTGGTGCCGGCCAACGAGCTGGCCACCGCCGAGGGGGCGATCGCCCGCGCCGGCCGCCTGGTCGCCGGGCAGGTGGACCTGGACGCGGTGTTGCGGGCCGCCGGCCGGGCGCGGCCGCTGGCGGCCGTCATGCCCGCCGCCCGGGCCACCGTGCTGCCGCAGGGGCGCATCGGCATCGCCCGCGATGCCGCCTTCGGCTTCTATTACGCCGAGGACCTGGACATGCTGGAGGCCGAGGGCTTCGCCCTGGTGCCGTTCGACACCCTGCGCGACCCGTGCCTGCCGCCCGACCTGGACGGGCTGTTCCTGGGCGGCGGCTTCCCCGAGACCCACATGGCCGGGCTGGAGGCCAACGTCTCGTTGCGCGCCGACATCCGCCGCGCGCTGGCGGGTGGCCTGCCCACCTACGCCGAATGCGGCGGCATGATGTACCTGTCGCGCTCCATCGGCTGGGCGGGCCGCCGCGCCGCCATGGTGGGGGCGCTGCCGGCCGACGCGGTGATGGGCGAGCGGCCGCAGGGGCGCGGCTACGCCGTGCTGGAGGAAACCGGGGCATCGCCATGGCCGCGACCCGGCTCCGGTGGCCGGCTGGCCGCCCACGAATTCCATTACGCCGGGCTGGTCGACATCGCCGCCGAGGCCCGCTTCGCCTATCGCGTGGTGCGCGGCCACGGCATCGGCGGCGGCCATGACGGGCTGGTGGTGGGTAACACGCTGGCGTCGTTCTGCCACCTGCGCGGGGTCGGCAGCGATCCCTGGCCGCGCCGTTTCGCCGCCTTCATCCGGGCCTGCCGGGCCACCGCCCGCCCGGCCTTCATCCCATGGACCATTTTCGAGGAGAGCAGTCATGACCAAGCAGAGTATCGACGCCCGCAACACCTTCTGCCCCGGCCCCTTGATGGAGTTGATCGCCGCCATCAAGCAATCTGACGTGGGTGACGAGATCGAGGTGCTGTCCTCCGACAAGGGCTCGGCCGACGACATCCCGGCCTGGGCCAGGAAGGTCGGCCATGCGCTGGTGTCCTCGGAAAACCGGGGCGACCACTGGGCGATCACCATCAAGAAGATGAAGTAACCGGCCGTTCGCAACCGGCTCCGCAAGAAGAGCCGCGGCCAACACCAGACGGGTTAAATTCGGGGAGGTTGAACCAATGAAGCATTGCATCGTCATCGTCGGCGGCGGCTTGGCGGGAACCATCGTCGCCAACGGCCTGTGCCGCCGGCTCAGCCACGAGGTCCGCACCGGCCAGGCCCAGATCACCGTGCTGGGCGCCACCGAGAAGCACATGTACCAGCCGGGGCTGCTTTATATCCCCTTCGGCCGTATCCGCGAGGCCGAGCTGTTCCGCGACGAGCGCACCGTGCTCGACCGCCGCGTCAGCTTCGTCGTCGATCCGGCCAAGCACATCGACGTGGAGGGCAACAAGGTCACCGGCCAGTCGGGCAAGGTCTACGAGTACGACTACCTGGTCATCGCCACGGGATCGCGGCTGAATTTCGGCGCCGTGCCCGGCCTGGCCGAGGGCGCCCACAGCTTCTACGACCTGGAGAACGCCCACCGGCTGCGCCAGGCCATCGACGAGTTCCAGGGCGGCAAGATCGTCATCAACGTCAATGCCCCGCACAAATGCCCAGTGGCGCCGCTGGAGATCACCCTGATGCTGGACGAGCACCTGCGCCAGCGCGGGCTCGCCGACAAGTTCGAGATCACCTACACCTATCCCATCGGCCGGCTGCACGCCCTGGAGCCGGTGGCCACCTGGGCGGTGCCGGAATTCGACCGCCGGGGCATCAAGTACCAGACCTTCTTCAACACCGCGAGCGTCGATCCGGCGGCCAAGACCATCACCTCGGAAGAGGGCGACACGCTGCCCTACGACCTGCTGATCACCGTGCCGCCCCATCGCGGCGCCCAGGTGATCGAGGATTCCGGCCTGGGCAAGATGGGCTGGGTGCCCACCAACACCAAGACCCTGCTGCGCGAGGGCTCGAAGAACGTGTTCGTGGTGGGCGACACCACCAACATCCCCATCTCCAAGGCCGGCTCCACCGCCCATTTCGAGGCCGACACCATCATCGAGAACCTGTCGCTGCTGGTGCAGGAAGGGAGGTGGGCGCGCGACTATGACGGCAAGGTGTTCTGTTTCATCGAGACCGGGCTCGATTCGGGCACCTACGTCTGGTTCAACTACACCACGCCGCCGCGCCCCAGCCCGCCGTCGCAAGCGCTGCATTGGTTCAAGCTGGCCTACAACCGGATGTACTGGTTGTCGGCATCCGGCCTGCTGTAGGGGAGGGAAGCCATGTCCACCATGCCCCCGCTGCCCGCCAATGGATCACCGCTGGCCGATGTCGGGCAGGCCGCCGCCTACGCCCTGACCGACGGCATGGTCGAGCGGCTGGTGACCACCGGCTCGACCGGCCTGGAACTGCTGGACCGTCTCAACGACCCCGACACCAAGGCGGCCATCCACCGCCTGCTCGACGGCGTCACCGCCCTGCACGGCACCGGGGCGCTGGACACCCTGATGGAGATGGTGTCGCTGGCCCATGCCATGCGGGTGGCCGCCACCGACAGCATGGTCGAACGCCTGACCCTGTTCATGGAGACCATGATCAACAACCTGGCCACCCAGGAAATCGCCGAACTGGCCCGCGAGACCGAGCAGGCCCTTTACGATGCGGTCACCAGTTGTTCGGCCGATCCCCAGCCCACCAGCCTGTGGGGCTTGTGGAAGCAATTGTCCAAGCCCGAGACGCTGCAGATGCTCAACCTGATGGTGGCGTTCGGCAACGCCATGTGCAGGCGGTCTCGGGCGCTGGCGGGGAAATAGAGAACGTCTCAAGGCGTCATCCCGGTCGTAGCGGAGCGGCTAGGCGGGATGACGCCTGTGAGGCGATCTGATCTCCCTGGAATAAAGGCTCATCCCCGAGGCAAGGGCGGCTCTTCCCCGGTGTCATCCTGACGACCAACGGGAGAAAGGATCTCCGCCTGGCAGGCCGAGGCCATCATGGGCGGGTCGTGCCAAGCGGGGATCCCTCGCCGCCGCCGCTTCTCGGGATGACGGCAAGCACTCGACGAGCCGTCCCGCAAATCCCCGATGAAGTGGAAAAAGGGAGGCGGCGTAGCAAGAGGGAGGGAGCTACGCCGCCTGCGTGCGCGGATGCCCGGGGGTCAGCCGCGCACGAGTTGGACAAGGCGTTGGGCCACCTTGTCGGGGGTCAAGCCGAAATGGCGGAACAGATCGGGCGCCGGTCCCGACTCGCCGAAGGTGTCGATGCCGATCACGTCGCCCCTGGCGACCGGGCCGATCACGCCGCCGCCGGCGACCACCTTCCACCACGGATCGGGATGGCCGGCCTCCACCGCCAGGCGGGGCAGGCCGGGCGGCAGCACCGTGTCGCGATAGGCGGACGGTTGCCGCAGGAACAGCTCCAGGCACGGCATGGACACCACCGACACTGGAATGCCTTCGGCCCGCAGCTTTTCCTGGGCGGCTAGGCAGAGTCCCACCTCGGAACCGGTGCCGATCAGCACCGCCTTGGCCAGCGGGTCGGCGGACAGCATGTAGCCGCCACGGCGGATGTCGATGATCTGCTGGCTGCTGCGGTCGGCGCAGGGCAGCGCCTGGCGCGACAGCAGCAGGGCGGTGGGGCCGTCGCGGCGCTCCACCGCGTCGATCCAGGCCGCCGCCGTCTCGGCGGCGTCGCACGGGCGCCACACCGACAGGTTGGGGATCAGGCGCAGGCTAGCGGCGTGCTCGATGGGCTGGTGGGTGGGGCCGTCCTCGCCCAGGCCGATGGAATCATGGGTCAGCACCGCCACCACCCGCTGCCGCATGAGCGCCGCCATGCGCAGCGCGTTGCGGGCATAGTCCGAGAACACCAGGAAGGTGCCGCCGAAGGGCAGGTAGCCGCCGTGCAGGGCCATGCCGTTCATGATCGCCGCCATGGCGAATTCGCGCACGCCGTAGCTGAGATAGCGGCCGCTGCCGTCGTCGTTGACCCGCGGTACCCCGGGCCAGTCGGTCAGGTTGGACCCGGTGAGGTCGGCCGAACCGCCGAACAGTTCCGGCAGCACGGCGGCCAGGGCGGCGATGACCTCCTGCGACGCCTTGCGGGTGGCGATGGGCGTGTCGCGGGCGGCGGCCCGGCCCTGGATGGCCCGCACCGCCTCAGCCCATTGCGCCGGCAGGTCGCCCGCCATGCGGCGGTGCAGTTGGGCGGCCGCGTCAGGATGGGCGGCGGCATAGCGGGCCATGCGCTGCCGCCATTCCTCCTCCAGCCGGAGGCCGCGCTCGTGGAAATCGAAGGCGCGGTAGATCTCGTCGGGGATGTGGAACGGCGGGTGCGGCCAGTTCAGTTCCTGGCGCAGGGCGGTCAGCTCGGCCGCGCCCAGCGGGGCGCCGTGCACCTCGTGGGTGCCGGCCTTGCCCGGACTGCCCTTGCCGATGACCGTGCGGCAGCAGATCAGGCTGGGCCGCGACGGGTCGGCCTTGGCCTGCGCGATGGCGCGGGCCACCGCGCGGGCGTCGTGGCCGTCCACCTCGGCGATCACCTGCCAGCCATAGGCGGCGAAGCGGGCGGGCGTGTCGTCGCCGAACCAGCCGTCCACCTCGCCGTCGATGGAGATGCCGTTGTCGTCCCACAGGCAGACCAGCTTGCCCAAGGACAGCGTGCCGGCCAGCGAGCAGGCCTCGTGCGAGATGCCCTCCATCAGGCAGCCGTCGCCCAGGAAGACGTAGGTCCAGTGGTCGACGACGGTGTGGCCGGGCCGGTTGAACTCCTCCGCCAGCAGCTTTTCCGCCAGGGCCATGCCGACGGCGTTGGCCAGCCCCTGGCCGAGCGGGCCGGTGGTGGTCTCCACGCCGGGGGTGACGCCCCATTCGGGATGGCCGGGCGTGCGGGAATGCAATTGCCGGAAGTGCCGCAGATCGTCGATGCCGAGGTCGTAGCCGGTCAGGTGAAGCAGCCCGTACAGCAGCATGGAGCCGTGGCCGTTGGACAGCACGAAGCGGTCGCGGTTCCACCAGTGGGGATTGGCGGGGTTGTGGCGCAGGAAGCCGTTGCCGTTCACTCCCCACAGGGCGACGGCGATGTCGGCCATGCCCATGGGCATGCCGGGATGGCCGCTCTGGGCGGCCTCGACGGCGTCCGCCGCCAGCATGCGCAGGGCGTCGGCGGCCAGGGCCTCGGTGACGGCGGAGGGCAGGGGGACGAGATTGGTCATCGGCGGGTCTCCGGTGGGTGGGGTCACTGCCCGAGCGCCTTGCGGCGCCGTTCCATCAGCCGCCAGATGAACGGCGTGAAGATCAGCTGCATGGCCAGTTCCATCTTGCCGCCGGGCACCACGATGGTGTTGGGGCGCGACATGAACGAGTCGTGCAGCATGGTGAGCAGGTAGGGGAAATCGATGCCGGTGGGGTTGGCGAAGCGGATCACCACGAAGCTCTCGTCGGCGCTGGGAATGTGCCGGGCGATGAACGGGTTCGAGGTGTCCACCGTCGGCACCCGCTGGAAATTCACGTGGGTGCGGGTGAATTGCGGGCAGATGTAGTGCACGTAATCGTGCATGCGCCGCAGGATGGTGTCGGTCACCGCCTCGGTGGAATAGCCGCGCATGGCCTTGTCGCGATGCAGCTTCTGGATCCATTCCAGGTTGATCACCGGCACCACGCCGATCATCAGGTCGGGATGGCGGGCGACGTCCACCTCGGGCGTCGCCACCGCGCCGTGCAGCCCCTCGTAGAACAGCAGGTCGCTGTCGGCGGGCAGGTCCTCCCACGGGGTGAAGGTGCCGGGGTCCTGGCCGGCGGCGGCGCCCTCGGCGGCGTCGTGCAGGTAGCGCCGCCGCTGGCCGGCGCCGGTGGCGGCGTAGGTGCCGAACAGCTGTTCCAGTTCGGCCAGCAGGTTGGCGTCGGGGCCGAAATGGCTGAAGCGGAGGTCGCCGCTTTCGGAGCTCTCCTTCATGCGCGCCTTCATCTCGGCCCGGTCGTAGCGGTGGAAGCTGTCGCCTTCGATGAACACGGCATTGACCTTCTCGCGGCGGAAGATCTGCTCGAAGGTGCGCGAGACCGAGGTGGTGCCGGCGCCCGACGAACCGGTGACGGCGATGATGGGATGCTGGGCTGACATGGGGCGTTTCCCTTCACGTGGCCACGCGGAACAGGCTGCGTGTGTTGAACAGCGGGGTGTCGAGGGCGGCTTCGGGCTGGGCGGCGTGGTAGCCGTCGATGCGCTCCACCTCGTGGCGGGCGCCGAAGATCAGCGGGATGCGCTGGTGCAGGGTGGTGGGAACCACGTCCAGCAGCCGCGCGGTGCCGGTGCTGGCCCGTCCGCCCGCCTGTTCCACCAGGAAGGCGACCGGATTGGCCTCGTACAGCTGGCGCAGCCGGCCCGGCTTGTCCGGGTCCTTGTTGTCGCGCGGATAGAGATAGATGCCGCCGCGCACCAGGATGCGGTGGACGTCGGCCACCAGCGAGGCGATCCAACGCATGTTGAAGTCCTTGGCGCGGGGGCCGGAGCGGCCGGCCAGGCATTCCTCGACGTAGCGCTTCACCGGTGCCTCCCAGAAGCGGCTGTTGGAGGCGTTGATGGCGAATTCACAGGTGTCCGCCGGGATGGTCATGGCCGGATGGGTGAGTATGAATTCCCCCACCAGCGGGTCGAGGGTGAAGCCGTGGACGCCGCGTCCCACCGTCAGCACCAGCATGGTCGAGGGGCCGTAGAGGGCGTAGCCGGCGGCCATCTGGGCGGTGCCCGGCTGCAGGAACGCCGCCTCGTCGGCCGGGGTGCCGTCGCCGGGCGCGCGCAGCACCGAGAAGATGCTGCCCACCGCCACGTTGACGTCGATGTTGGAGGAACCGTCGAGCGGGTCGTAAACCAGCAGATAGCGGCCGCAAGGGTAATGGGCGGGAATGGGGTGGGGGTCCTCCATTTCCTCCGAGGCCAGGGCGGCCAGATGGCCGCCCCATTCCGCCTGACGCAGGAACAGGTCGTTGCTGAGCACGTCCAGGGTCTTCTGGGTCTCGCCCTGCACGTTGATGGTGTCGGCCGAGCCCAGCACGCCCCCAAGCGAGCCGGTGGCCACGGCCTTGGCGACGTACTTGCAGGCCAGGGCGACGTCGAGCAGCAGGGCGGGCAGGTCGGCCGCGTCGGGCAGGTCGCGGCATTGGGCGGCCAGATGTTGGGCCAGGGTGGTGCGTTCGGTGGTGAACATGGCGCTGTCCTCCTGGTCAGGCGGCGGGGGCGAAGCGGCCGTCGCGGCCGGCGATGGCGGCGGCGCGCAGGGCGTCGATGACCGCCGCATAGTCGGGCTGGCTGAACACCGCCGAACCGGCCACCAGCATGTCGGCGCCGGCGGCGGCGATGGCGGCGGCGTTGTCCACCTTCACCCCGCCGTCCACCTCCAGCCGGATGGGGCGGCCGCCTTCGTCGATGCGCCGGCGGGCGGCGCGCAGTTTGTCCAAGGCGGCGGAGATGAACCCCTGGCCGGCGAATCCGGGGTTCACGCTCATCACCAGCACCAGGTCGAGCTGGTCAAGCACGTGGTCGAGCACGCAGAGCGGCGTCGCCGGGTTGAGCGCCAGGCCGGCCTTGCACCCGTGGTCGCGGATCAATCCGATGGTGCGGTGGACATGTTCCGATGCTTCCGGATGGAAGGTGATGATGTCGGCTCCGGCGTTGGCGAAATCGGCGACCAGACGGTCCACCGGCCTGACCATCAGGTGCACGTCGATGGGAATGGGGCAGAGCGGGCGCAGGGCGGCGCAGACCAGCGGCCCCACCGTCAGGTTGGGGACGTAGTGGTTGTCCATGACGTCGAAATGCAGGGCGTCGGCGCCGGCCGCGGCGACCGCCGCCACTTCCTCGCCCAGGCGGGCGAAATCGGCGGAAAGCAGACTGGGGGCGATCTCGATCGAGCGAGCCATGAAACCTCCCGGGGGATGTTCGGCCGGCCCTCTGGAGCGGGGCCGTGTGGGGCCACGCTAAAGATGTTGCGAATATAAACGCCAATGAGTAATTTTTCTGATCTTACAAGGTTTAGCTTATAGATCGGTATGTGATCAGGTCGGATCACCGCCCCCGTAACGTCACCCCCGGGCTTGACCCGGGGGCCATGACGGAAAAGAGGGTGGGTCAATCTGATCGCACAATGCTCTAGATGCGGGGAGGGGTATGCGCTACGCCACCATCCGTCAGATGCAGGTGTTCGAGGCCGTGGCCCGGCACATGAGCTTCTCGCGCGCCGCCGAGGAGCTGCATCTGTCGCAGCCGGCGGTGTCGCTGCAGATCAAGCAACTGGAGGGGCTGGCCGGGCTGCCGCTGTTCGAGCAGTTGAAGCGGCGCCTGTACCTCACCGCTGCCGGGGAGACGCTGCTCGGTCATTTCCGCGCCGTGCTGGCGGCGGTGGCCGACGCCGAGGCGGCCATGGCGGCCATGCGCGGGCGCCGGGCCGGCGGCCTGCGCCTCGCCGTGGTCAGCACCGCCAAGTATTTCGCTCCGCCGCTGCTGTCGGCCTTCCTGGCCGGCTATCCCGGCGTCGATCTCAGCCTAGCCATCGCCAACCGCGAGCAGGTGCTGGCGCAGCTGGCCGCCAACGAGGTGGACCTGGCCATCATGGGGCGCCCGCCCACCGATTTCCCGGTGCAGTCGGTCCCCTTCGCCAAGCATCCCATGGTGATGATCGCCCCGCCCGATCATCCGCTGGCGCGGCGCAAGGCGCGCATGGCCGACCTGGGCGGCGAGACCTTCCTGGTGCGCGAGCAGGGCTCGGGCACCCGCATCCTGATGGAAGGCCTGCTGGCCAGCCACAGCGTGGTGCCGGGCCACACCATCGAGATGGCCAGCAACGAGAGCATCAAGCAGGCGGTGATGGCCGGCATGGGCGTCAGCCTGCTGTCGCGCCACACCATCGGCCTGGAATTGTCGGTGGGGCGGCTGGCGGTGCTGGATCTCCAGGGACTGCCCATCCAGCGCGACTGGTACGTGGTCACCCGCGAGGGCAAGCAGCTGCTGCCCGTGGCCGCTGCCTTCGTTCGCTTCCTGCAGGAGGAGGGGGCGGCGCGCATCGAGGCGGCCACCCGGGCCGGTCCGCCGAGCCGGCGGCGGTCGCGGCATAAATAAGTTATTCTTATGGAAATGCGGAAAGTCTTTTCTCGAACTTATGAAGGCACGCGGCTACCGTCGCAGCCAACCATAATCAGGGAGGATCCCCATGGATCAGGCTGGACGCTATCTCAATCTCGACCTGCGCGAGGCGGATCTGATCGCCGGCAACGGCCACGTCCTGTGCGCCTATCGCATGAAGCCCAAGGCCGGTCACGGCTATGCCGCCACCGCCGCCCATTTCGCCGCCGAATCCTCGACCGGCACCAATGTGGAGGTGTGCACCACCGACGACTTTACTCGCGGCGTCGACGCCCTGGTCTACGAGATCGACGAGGCGCGGGAACTGACGAAGATCGCCTATCCCATCGCCCTGTTCGACCGCAATATCACCGACGGCCGCGCCATGGTGGCCTCGTTCCTGACGCTCACAGTGGGCAACAACCAGGGCATGGGCGACGTGGAATACGCCAAGCTGCACGATTTCTACGTGCCGCCGGCGCTGCTCACCCTGTTCGACGGCCCTTCGGCCAACATCGCCGATTTGTGGCGGGTGCTGGGGCGCCCCTACGACAACGGCGGGCTGGTGGTCGGCACCATCATCAAGCCCAAGCTGGGCCTGCGTCCGCAGCCTTTTGCCGATGCCTGCTACCAGTTCTGGCTGGGCGGCGATTTCGTCAAGAACGACGAGCCGCAGGGCAACCAGGTCTTCGCCCCCTACAAGGAGACCATGCGCAAGGTGGCCGACGCCATGCGCCGGGCCCAGGACGAGACCGGCCAGGCCAAGCTGTTCTCGGCCAACATCACCGCCGACGACCCGTGGGAAATGGTGGCGCGCGCCGAGTTCTTGCTGGAGACCTTCGCTGAGAATTCCCGCCACCTGGCCTTCCTGGTGGACGGCTACGTGGCTGGCCCGGCGGCGGTGACCACCGCCCGGCGGCGCTTCCCCAACCAGTTCCTGCATTACCATCGCGCCGGCCACGGCGCTGTCACCTCGCCCCAGTCCAAGCGCGGCTACACCGCCTTCGTGCTGGCCAAGCTGGCGCGGCTGCAGGGCGCCTCGGGCATCCATACCGGCACCATGAGCTTCGGCAAGATGGAGGGTGACCTGGCCGACCGCGCCATCGCCTTCATGCTGGAGCGCGACGTCGCCGACGGCCCGCACTACCGCCAGCACTGGCTGGGCATCAAGTCGACCACGCCTATCATCTCGGGCGGGATGAACGCCCTGCGCATGCCGGCCTTCTTCGACAATCTCGGCCACGGCAACGTCATCAACACCTGCGGCGGCGGCGTCTTCGGCCATATGGACGGGCCGGTGGCGGGAGCCAGGTCGCTGCGCCAGGCCTATGACGCCTGGAAGGCCGGGATCGACCTGCCACGATATGCCGCCGACTTCCCCGAACTGGCCCGCGCCTTCGATTCCTTCCCCGAGGACGCCGACCGGCTCTACCCGGACTGGCGGAAAACCGTGCGCCGCGCCGCCTGACCCTGGGCCCGCAGCCGGGCTCAGGTCGAGCCCGGCTGCGCCTCGCTGAAGAAATTCGCCAGCAGGCGGACGAAGCGCCCGGTGTGCTCGATCTGGACCCAATGGCCGCAGCGGCCGAAGACGTGCAGCTGCGAGCGGTCGATCCAGCGGTTGAGGGTCATGGAGGTTTCCAGCGGCACCACCCGGTCCTCGCGGCCGTGGATCAGCAGGGTTTCGTGGGGCAGGGCGCGGATGTCCGCCTCGGCGCTGGCCAGGGCGTCGACCCAGCGCTGGCGCGGGGCCGGGAACATGGCGGCGAAGGATTCCTGGAAGCCCGGCCGGATGCTGGCGCGATAGCGCAGCTCGGCCAGCTCGTCGGTCACCAGCGAACGGTCGAAGGCGAAGATGTCGAGCAGTCCGCGCATGGCCTGCAAGGACGGCTGGTATCCCCACACCGCGTCGAGCCCCGGCGTCAGCGCGAAGGGCACGCCGGCGCTGCCCATCAGCGCCATCCGCCTTACCCGGTCGGGATGGCGGACGGCCAGCGCCAGGGCGATGGCGCCGCCGAAGGAATTGCCCACCAGGTTGACCTGGGGAAGCTGCAGGGCGTCCAGCAAACCCACCACTTGGCGGACCCAGAGGTCCAGGCCGTAACCGGCCTGCGGCGGACGCTCGCTGAAACCGAAGCCGGCCATGTCGGGCGCGATGAGGCGGAAGTGGCGCGACAGGTCCGGCAGGACCAGCCGCCAATTGGCCCAGGCGCTGACGCCCGGCCCGGAACCGTGGATCAGGATGGTGGGAAAGCCGTCGCCGACGTCGTGGTAGTTGGTGGCGATGCCGGCGGCGTTGAGGGAGTGCGAAATCTCGGGGTTCATGGGCGTCCCCTTGAGGCGGTGGCGCGGAAGGCGTGATGCCCTCCGCGCCGGCCGAGGTGTTAGAAGGGGACCACCAGGCGGGTCCACAGGGTGTCGCCGCTCAGCACGTTCTTGGCGCCGAAGCCGTGATTGTAATAGGCGGTCACCGACGCCTTGCCGAAATCGTAGCCGACGATCGGGCCGGCGGCGTACTTGGTCTGGCGGTTGCCGTCGGCGGCATTGATGCCGGCCTGGATCGCCGCGACCTCGGACTTGTCGTCCTCCAACTGGTTCACCGAATAGCCGCCGACGCCCACCGTCCATGCGCCGATCGCCTTGGTGATGGTGTAGTCGCCGACCAGGGCGTTGCCCGAGGTGTAGCCGGAATCCTGGTTCTTGAAATTGATGTCGTAGTTGAAGCTGGCCGAGACGTTCCAGCCATCATGCAGCCAGCTGATGCCCAGCGACGGTTCCAGCGCCCAGTAATTGGTGCTGTTGGGTACGCCCCGGTAGGTGCCGTTCTGGTAGCTGATCACCGTCTTCTGGGCGGTGCCGTCGGGAACGTAGACGGCCAGGCCGGCGGAGACATGGAAGTCGGCGGGCAGCTGCCACGCCAGCTTGGCGGGCATCAGGATGGTCTGGAACAGGCCCCAGGACGATTCGTCCAGGCCGCCGCCGCTGGCGCTGACATGGGTGATGGGCTGGGCCACGCCCACGGCGTAATCGGCGCCCAGCACCTTCACTCCCGGATTCCATAGCAGCATGGGGACGTCGACGAAGATGTCGGCCTTCACGCCGTTGGTGTCGCCGTTGTTATCGTAGAGCGAGAACGGCGCCACCATGGTGGTGTTGAGGAAATAGAAGCCGGGCGGCGGCAGGGCGCCCGCCGGAAGACCTTCGGTCACGCCGGGCAGGTGCGGGGTCCAGTTTTCCGCGGCCAGGGTCTGGCCGGAGGCGAGGACGGCCGCCAATCCGGCAGTCAACGCAATGCCGTTGTTTCGAATGAAAGTCCACATTGTTTCCACCCCTGTTTCGGTTCCTGCGAGCCTTTGCGGAACCATTCTGTGTTTGGTTTGGCTAGGCCCAGGAAGACTGAGCCAACCCTGGTATACACGGGGGTGGGTGAGGCTTCAACATAATAACGATATTATTTGAAAAAGCGCCATATTATTGATATGGCGCTAATTCTGAAAAAATCGTATCAGCCCTTGGGGACGCCGCCCACCGCCCAATGAGCGGCGGGAACCTCGCGCAGGACCACTCGGATGGCTTCCTTGGGGGCGTTGATGCTGCGGTGTATCGCCTCGGTCACTTCCTTCATCAACGCGCGCTTCTGCTCGGCGTTGCGGCCTTCGATCAGGGTGATTTCGCACAGCGGCATGGGACCTCTCCTCCTATTGCATGGGACGATTTTATCGCCGTGTGAGATAATTAGCGATATTTTTTCCTTCGTATGAGTTCCATGATGAACAATGGAAATGGAATGAATTTCGGATTAACGTTCGTCAGCCCGGGCGCGAGCAGACGCGGCGGGAAACGCCAGAATGTCGTCAGAGATGCAGAGATGCCGGCCAAAGCCCAACGTAACGTCAGAGAAGAAGCCGCCGCCGCGGGCGCCACGACGCTGATCAGTTTTGTATACGAGAACCTGCGGCGCGAAATCATCTCTGGGAAATACCGCCCGGAAGAAAAGCTGAGGGTTGAATACATCCGCGCCGGCTATGCCGTCGCCGCCAGCACCGTCCGCGAGGCCCTGGCCAGGCTGGTGGCCGAGGGCCTGGTCACCGCCGAGGGCCAGCGTGGCTTCCGCGTGGCGCCCATGTCGGTGGACGACCTGCGCGACATCACCCGCCTGCGCATGATCCTCGAAACCGAGGCCATGGTGGAATCCATGCGCCTGGGCGACGTGGCCTGGGAGGGCAAGGTGGTGGCTGCCTTCCACACCCTGTCGCGCGCCGAGGAGAACCTGGTCCCCAACGACGCCCAGGCCATGTTCCACTGGGAAGAGTGCAACAAGGAATTCCACCAAGCCATCATCTCTGCCTGCCCGTCGTCGCGGCTGCGCTGGCTGGTGGAAATCCTGTACCGCCAGCACGAGCGCTACCGCATCCACGCCCTGGGCAACACCATGGGCGGCTCCCGCCGCTCCGGCCCCGCCCGCAACATCCACGCCGAACACGAGGCGCTCATGAAGGCGGTGATCGGCCGGGACGTCGACGCCGCCCGCCGCCAGATCGAAGAGCACATCCAGAACACCGCGCGGGTGGTCGAGCAGTGGCTCGCCGCGCAACTCTCCGGCGAGGCCTGAGCGGCTACCCATTAGGTGCCAGCCATCAGGCAATGGACCGTAGCACGCCGCCGTCCACCCGCAGGGCGGCGCCGTTGGTGGCCGATGCCTGGGGCGAGCAGGCGTAGACCACCATGTTGGCCACCTCGTCCACTTCGGCCAGCCGGCGCAGCAGCGAGGTGGGCCGGTGCTGGGCGATGAACTGGCGCTCCATCTGTTCGGTCGGCACGCCCTGTTCGGCCGCCATCTTGCCGAAGAAATCGGCGACGCCTTCGGAGCGGGTGGGGCCGGGCAGCACCGCGTTGACCGTCACCCCGGTGCCGGCGGTCATCTCGGCCAGGCCGCGCGAAATGGCCAGCTGTGCAGTCTTGGTCATGCCGTAATGGATCATCTCTACCGGGATGTTCAACGCAGATCCGCTGGCGATGAACACCACGCGCCCCCAGTTGGCGGCCAGCATGCCGGGCAGATAGAGGCGCGACATCCGCACCCCGCTCATGACGTTGGTCTGGAAGAAGCGCTCCCAGTCGCCGTCGGGAATGTCGAGGAACGGCTTGGGATCGAAGATGCCCAGGTTGTTGACCAGGATGTCGGCGCTGGGCACCCGCGCGGCGAAAGCGGCGACGCCCTCGACGGAGGACAGGTCGGCGGCGACGGCCGTGACCGTGGCGCCGGGCGCCAGGGTGGCCAACTCCGCCTTGGCCTCGGCGACCGCCGCCTCGCTGCGGCCGTTGAGTACCACCTCGGCGCCGGCCAGGGCGAGGCCCTTGGCGATGGCGAAGCCGATGCCCCGGGTCGAGCCGGTGACCACTGCCTTCTTGCCGTCCAATCGGATGTTCATGACGGGTCTCCTGTCGAAGGTGAAAAGGGTGGGGCGGGAAGGCCAGGCTTCCCGCCCCGGAGTCTACGGCTTGTGGAGTCGATTGTCGCTATAGCCGCAGGGTCAGGCGTCGACGCCGAAGCCGACGCTTCCCAATCCTTCGAAATGGCACTTCACCGCCATTCCCGCCACCAGCGGATGGGCGGCGGTGGCGCCGCCTGCCAGGATGATGGTGCCCGCTTCGATGTGGCCACCCCCGGCGGCCACCAGTCGGGCCGCCGCCACCAGCGAGCGGAGGGGGTGACCGAGGATGGCGGCGGACGAGCCGATCTGCACCGGCCGCCCGTCCGCCTCCAGGATGATGCCGAGATTGCCGAAATCGATGGCGGGCGGATGCCACCCCCCCAGCACGAAGCCCGAGGAGGAGGAATTGTCGGCGATCACGTCGGGCAGCGAGAACTTGAAGTCCTTGTAGCGGCTATCGATGATCTCCAGCGCCGGCGCCACCGCCCCCACCGCGGCTAGCGCCTCGGCGGCTGACACCTCGCCGGCCAGGGGCGCCTTCATCAGGAAGGCGATCTCGGGTTCGACGCGCGGATGGACATAGCGCCCCATGGACACGCGGCCGCCCTCCTCGACCCGCATGGCATCGGTCAGCCGGCCCCAGATCACCTCGGACACGCCCACCTGCTGCATCTTGGCGCGGCTGGTCAGGCCCATCTTGTAGCCGACCAGGCGCTCGCCGCGGGCATGGCGCCGGGCCACCGACAGCGCCTGCACCGCATAGGCGTCGGCGACGTCGAGGGCGACGGTCTCGGACAGCTGCGGAATCTCGCGGGCCGTGAAGGCGGCGGTGTCGACGATCTCCGCCAGGGAAGCGAGATTGCTCATCATGCGGCTCCTTGCTTGCTCTTCAACAGGTCCAGGGCGACATCGACGATCATGTCCTCCTGGCCGCCGACCATCTTGCGCCGCCCCAGTTCCACCAGGATTTCGCGGGCGTCGATGCCGTAGGTCTTCGACGCGTTCTCGGCGTGGCGCAGGAAGCTGGAATAAACGCCGGCATAACCCAGCGACAGCGACTCGCGGTCCACCCGCACCGGGCGGTCCTGCAGCGGCCGCACCAGGTCGTCGGCGGCGTCCATCAGGGCGAACAGGTCGCAGCCGTGGTCCAGCCCTATGCGCGCCAGCACCGCCACCAGCACCTCCAGCGGCGCGTTGCCGGCGCCGGCGCCCATGCCGGCCAGCGAGGCGTCGACGCGGGTGGCCCCGGCCTCGATGGCGGCGATGGAATTGGCCACGCCCAGCGACAGGTTGTGGTGGCAGTGGATGCCGATGGCGGTTTCCGGCTTCAGCTCCTGGCGGAAGGCGGCGACGCGCTCGACCACGCCGGCGGGCAGCAGGGCGCCTGCCGAATCCACCACGTAGACAGTCTGGGCTCCATAGGATTCCATCAGCTTGGCCTGCTTCACCAGCTCGGCGGTGGGGATCATGTGCGCCATCATCAGGAAGCCGATGGTGTCCATGCCCAGCTTGCGGGCGTGCTCGATGTGCTGCCTGGAGACGTCGGCCTCGGTGCAGTGGGTGGCGACGCGCACGGAACGCGCGCCCACGTCGTAGGCGGCGGCTAGGTCCTCCTTGGTGCCGATGCCCGGCAGCAGCAGCACGGTGACGCGGGCATGGTGCACGGCGGCGGCCACCGCCGAGATCCATTCGTGGTCGGTGTGGCTGCCGAAGCCGTAATTCATGCTGGCGCCGGAAATGCCGTCGCCGTGGCAGATCTCGATGGCGTCCACGTTGGCGCGGTCCAGCGCCTTGGCGATCTCCACCACGGTGTCGAGGCCGTAGCGGTGGCGCAGCGCATGCATTCCGTCGCGCAGGGTGACGTCCTGGATGTAGAGGTTCTTGCCCATGGTCAGTGTCCCAGCTTGCGGTCGGCCCAGCGCTCGGCGGTGGCCAGCGCGGCGGAAGTCATGATGTCCAGGTTGCCGGCGTAGGAGGGCAGGTAGTGGGCCGCCCCCTCCACCTCCAGGAAGATGGAGGACTTGATGCCGGTGAATTCGCCATAGCCCGGGATCAGCAGCGGGTTGTTGCTGCCGAAGCGCTCGAACTGCACCTTCTGCTTCAGGCGGTAGCCGGGGACGTAGCTCTGCACGTCCCGCACCATGGCCTCCACCGATTCCTCGATCTGCTCCGGTTCGGCGCCCTGGCTCAGGGTGAAAACGGTATCGCGCATGATCACCGGCGGCTCGGCCGGGTTGAGGATGATGATCGCCTTGCCGCGGCTGGCGCCGCCCACCTTCTCGATGGCATGCGAGGTGGTCTCGGTGAATTCGTCGATATTGGCCCGCGTGCCGGGGCCGGCCGACTTGGACGAGATCGAGGCGACGATCTCGGCATAGGGCACCGCCGTGGCGACGCGGCGCACCGCGTAGACCATGGGGATGGTGGCCTGGCCGCCGCAGGTCACCATGTTGACGTTGGGCTGGTCCAGATTGGCGTCGATGTTGACCACCGGGATGGTGAACGGGCCGATGGCGGCGGGGGTGAGGTCGACGACCTGCTTGCCGGCGGCGATGCAGATTTCGCTGTGCCGCTTGTGGGCGTAGGCCGAGGTGGCGTCGAACACCACGCGGATGTCCTTCCACTCGGGCATCTTGACCAGGCCGTCCAGACCCTCATGGGTGGTGGCGACGTTCAGCCGCCGCGCCCGCGCCAGGCCGTCGGATTCGGGGTCCACGCCCACCATCACGCCCATTTCCAGGTGCTTGGCGGTGCGCATGATCTTGATCATCAGGTCGGTGCCGATATTGCCCGACCCCAGAATGGCAACCTTGTGCTTCATCGCCCTCACTCCTTGGCGAACAGGGCGCGCACGGTGCCCAGACCGGAGATCCGGGCTTCGACGGCATCGCCGGGTTTGACGGGAACCATGGGGCCGAGCGCCCCCGACAGGACGGTGTCGCCGGCCTTCAGCGGGCGGCCCACCTTGGCCATCACCTGCGCCAGCCACAGGGTGGCATTGAGCGGGTGGCCCAGGCAGGCGGCGCCGGCGCCGGTGGACACCGGCTCGCCGCGCATCTCCATCACCATGCCGCAGCTGCGCAGGTCCAGGTCGGTCAGCCGCTTGGGCTGGTTGCCCAGCACGTAGAGGCCGGACGAGGCGTTGTCGGCAATGGTGTCGAGAATGCGGATGTCCCAGTTGGCGACGCGCGAATCGACGATTTCCAGCGCCGGCAGGGCGTATTCCACCGCCCGCACCACATCGGCCACGGTCAGTTGCGGGTCGTCCAGGTCGCGGCCGAGCACGAACGCCACCTCGGCCTCGGCCTTGGGCTGGATCAGCCGGCCGAGGGGAATGTCGAGGCCGTCGGGCATGGCCATGTCGGCGAACAGCATGCCGTAATCGGGCTGGTCCACGCCCAGCTGCTTCTGCACGGCGACACTGGTCAGGCCGATCTTGCGTCCGACCAGACGGCGGCCGGCGGCCAGCGAGCGCTGGGTGTTGATGTCCTGCGCCGCATAGGCGGCCTCCACGCCGCCTTCGGCCAGCAGCTCGCGCACGGGGGCGCACGGCGCCAGATCGTGGGCCGCCGCCCACAGCAGGTCGGCGGCCTGTTGGGTATTGTTCTTTCCGCTCATGGCGCGCTCCTAGAGCTTGACGCAGACGTTGCGCAGCTCGGTGTAGAATTCCAGGGAATGGACGCCGCCCTCGCGGCCGATGCCCGACTGCTTGGCGCCGCCGAACGGCGTGCGCAGATCGCGCAGGAACCACGAATTGATCCAGCAGATGCCCACGTCCAGCGCCGCGCCCATGCGGTGGGCGCGGCTCAGGTTGGACGTCCACACCGCCGCCGCCAGGCCGTAGGGCGTGTCGTTGGCCAGCCGCACCACCTCGTCCTCGCTGTCGAAGGGGCGGATGTGGCAGCAGGGGCCGAAGATCTCCTCGCGCACGCAGGCGGCATCGTCGGCCAGGCCGGTCCAGATGGTGGGCTGCACCCAGGCGCCGTCCATCAGTTCGGGAGCCATGGCCGGGATGCCGCCGCCGGTCACCACCGTGGCGCCGTCCTGCACCGCCTTGCGGTAATAGGACAGCACCTTGTCCTGGTGGCCGCGGCTGATCAGCGGGCCCATGCCGGTCTCGGGGTCGAACGGGCGGCCCAGCTTCAGCCCCTCGGCGCGCTGCTTCATGGCGGCGACGAAGCGTTCGAAGATGGGGCGCTCCACATAGACCCGCTCGGTGCCCAGGCAGACCTGGCCGCAATTGGCGAAGGCCGAGCGCATGGTGCCTTCCACGGCGGCGTCGAAATCGCAATCGGCGAAGACGATGGCGGGGTTCTTGCCGCCCAGTTCGAACGACACCGGCCGCACGCCTTCGGCCGCCGCCTTCATGATGGCGGTGCCGGTGCCGGTCTCGCCGGTGAAGGTGATGGCGTCCACCCCCGGGTGGCGGGTCAGGAATTCGCCGGCGGAATTGGGGCCGAAGCCCTGCACCACATTGTAGACGCCGGGCGGCACGCCCACCGCGTTCATCACCTCGCCCAGCAGGGCGGCGGTGGTGGGGGTTTCCTCGGACGGCTTGACCACCACGGTGTTGCCGCAGGCCAGCGCCGGACCGACCTTCCAGGTCATCAGCAGCAGGGGCAGGTTCCACGGGCACACCACGCCGATGACGCCCTTGGGCGTGCGGATGGAATAGTTGAGCACGCGCGACCCGTCGGGAGCCTTCATCTCGAAGCTCTCGGTCGGCACGTTCTTCACCATGTCGGCGAAGATCTTGAAGTTGGCGGCGCCGCGCGGAATGTCGATGTGACGGGCCAGGCTTGCCGGCTTGCCGGTATCGGCGACCTCGGCCTCCAGGAATTCGTCGAAGCGGCGGTTGATCTCGTCGGCGACCCGGTGCAGCAGCGCCGCCCGCTCGGGGACGTCCATGCGCCCCCACTCGCCCGACAGGGCGGCGCGGGCGGCGGCGACGGCCTGGTCCACGTCGGCCGCACCGGCTTCGTGGACGATGGAGATCAGCGAACCGTCCACCGGCGTGCGGTTCTCGAAGGTGCGGCCGCTCGTCCCTCTGACGTGGCGGCCGCCGATGAAGTTCTGCACTTCCTTCACTCTTGTCACTCCTTTCCGAGACCTGGTGCGGCACCGGCCGCCCGGGCACATTTCTTGTCTTGTTCTTGCTTGCCCCGGACGAACCGATGCCGCTCGCGCATCAGGTCACCACGCTCAGGAAGCGTTCGTTGAGCTGCTTCTCGTAATAGAAGATGCCGCGGCCCAACTCGTTCTGGTCCCACGCGCGCAGCGGATCGTCGGGGTAGTAGGTGTAGCCGCCGGCATAGACCTCGTTGCGGTTGCCCGAGGGGTCGAAGAAATAGATGGTCTGGCCGCGGGTGACGCCGTGCCGGGTGGGGCCGATGTCGATGGGGGTGTTGGTGTGGATCATCAGGTCGGCGGCATTGCCGATGGCGTTCCAGTCCTCGAGGAAGAAGGCCAGATGGTGCAGCTTGCCCGGCTCGGGGTGCCTGACGAAGGCGATGTCGTGCGCCTTGTTGGAACAGGTCAGCCAGATGGCCAGCAGGCCGTCGGGCAGCTCGATCTTCTCGGCCAGCGAGAAGTCCAGGCACTTGGTGAAGAACTCCAGGTTCTTCTCGATGTCCGGGCCGTACATCAGGATGTGATCCATGCGGATCGCGCCGACGCCGCGCGGCGGCTTCGGCCAGATGTAGGGGTTGAGTACTTCCGGCGCTTCCTTGGCGCGCTCGACCTGATGGTACAGGTCGATGCGGTGGCCCGAGGCCAGCTTGACCGAGATGCGCGGGCCGATGCCGGGCTGCTCGCCGGCGGGGATGTGTTCGACCGCCATGCCGAAGTCGCGGATGCGCTTCTCGAACTCGGCCAGCGAGGCGTCGCTGTCCACCTTGAAGGCGAACAGGTCGACGCCGGCTTCAGTGGCCGGGCGCAGCACCACGGAGTGATGGTCGAATTCGTCCCAGGCCTTGAGATAGACCCGGCCGTCCGCTCCCTTGTCCACGATCGACAGACCCATCAGGTCCACGTAGTGCTTGATGGCGGCATCCATGTCGAGAACGCGCAGTTGGCAAATGCCGGGGCGCAGCACACCTTTCAAAGCCATAATCATTCCTCCCAGTGGTTCTATTGTTGATTGGTTCGGGCCGTCTTCGAGTACGGCGCGGCCACGATTTCCAGGTCGGCCTCGGGAAACAACCGGCAGGCCAGGGCGAAGCCGTTTTCCTGGTCCTGTTCGCTGAGGTGGTTGCGGCCAACCGGCCCCAGCCGGTAGCAGCCCGCCTGCACGTGGACGCGGCAGACGCCGCAGCCACCGGAGCGGCACCCCAACACCAAACCGCCAATGCCATGGCGCTGCATGGCCGCCAGCACCGATTCTCCGGCGCGGCAGCCGAAGGTGGGCGCATCGGCGAGGCGGATGGTGAAATTCCTATCGTCGGACACCGTTCATCCTCCCTGAATGAAGCGGGGCGTTGGTTCGCCCCGTTTGGCGCTGACTGGCGTTTTGGCTGGGCTTTGACCCATGCGATTGAGCCAAGATGACCATGCGCCCATGTCGGCTGTCAACGAAAATAACGATATTTTTTAAAAAGACGAGAACTCTGCTCCGAGTGGCGTGGTCACCCCGCTCACAGGCGGCGGAAGACCGGGCTGCGGACCTTGCCGCCACCGGCATCGGCGGCCGTCAGGAACTTCTCGGTGTAGATGTCGCGCTCGAACAGGCGGCCCTGCATCAGCGTGCGCAGACAGGCTTCGATCATGGGCGGTGGGCCACACAGATAGGCCTTGTGGCCGGCGAAGCCGCCCGGGAAGACCCGCTGCAGCGCTTCGTGGACGAAGCCGGTTTCGCCCCGCCATTCGTCGCCGGGCCGCGGCTCCGACAGCACCGGGACGTAGCGCAGGTTGGGGTGGCGCGCCGCCAGGTCCTCGAAGCACGCCTGGTCGTAAAGGTCGCGGCGCGCCCGCACCCCGTGGATCAGGGTCATGGGTTCGGCGCAGCCCTCGGCCAGCAGGTCGAGGATCATGGATTTGGGGCTGGACAGGCCGGTGCCGCCGGCCAGGAAGATCATGGGCAGGGACGCCGACTTGCGCACGAAGAAGCGGCCGTAGGGTCCGGTGACCGTCACCCGGTCGCCCAGTTTGAGGGTGTCGTGAATGTGGCCGGTGGCGATGCCGCCGGGAACCCGGCGCACATGCAGCACCAGATGGTCGGCTTCGGCCGGCGGGTTGGCCAGCGAGAAGGCGCGCGAGCCGGTAATGCCCGGCAGAGTGAGGTTGACGTACTGGCCGGCCTGGAAGTCCATGCCACCGGTTTCCGGCCTGAGGTGGACGCCCTTGATGTCGTGGGTCAGGTCCTCCAGGCCGATGACGGAGCAGGGGAAGTCCTTGACGGCAAGACGGCGGGCGTCGGGGTCCTCGTCCAGGTCGGCCTCGATGGTGGCGTCGGACAGCAGCCTTGCCGTGCAGGCCAGGGTCTTGCCGTCGGCGCGCTCGAAATCCATCAGCGCGAAGCCCGAGGCGTCGGCATGGTCCACCTCGCCGTCGACCACCTCCACCTTGCAGGTGCCGCACAATCCGTGGCCGCAGGCGTGCGGCAGCCACACTCCGGCGCGCAGGCAGGCGTCGAGAATGGTCTGGTCGTCCTCGACGGCGACGGTCTCGCCGATGGGCTCGATGGTCAGACTGTGGGTCATGGTCGGCACTCCCTCGTCTTGTTCTTGCTTGGGGCGCCCCTCTTCCCCGGTGGGGAAGAGGGGGCTCGTCACGTCAGCTCCGGGAGTGGCAGTAGCCGTCCAGGCCCGGGGTCCAGAAGCGGATCAGGGACTTGTGCCCGACCCCGTTCTCGGCCAGCGACTTGGCCATGTCCGGCTGTACCGGCTTGCCGTCGATAGTCCAGGTGACCTGGGACCAGTCGATGCGGGCGAAGTCCGGATGGGCGCGGTAGTAGGTGCCGATGACGTCGGACACCAGCGCCTGGAACGGCATGGCCGGCGGCAGCGGGAACGCCAGGGCGGCGCAGAAGGACAGATGCTCCTCCCAGTGCACGTAGGACACGATGTTGCCGTGGAAGTTGTCCTGCCGGTCGCGGACGTCGATCTTCTCGGCGTAGTCTTTCTCAAGGGCGACGATCGCCATGGTTTCCTCCGATTGCTTGCAGGGGAGCCGTCAGCCGGCCACTTGGCTGCGGGCGGCCATCCACTGGTTCCACAGGGCCTGGTCGGGCGAGCCGGCCTGATCCATGTTGTCGACGCCGCGGTTGAGGCGGTACCAGTCCAGCACCTCCTCCAGCGAGGCGCCGCCGCAATGGCCCTGGAAGATCTGGTGCACCGGCAGCCAGGCCTGGGCGTACTTCTCGGGCTCGTTGTCGAAGATGTCTTTGCAGCCGTCCGAGCAGGTGTGATAGCGCTCGCCGCGGAATTCCGAGCTGCGGAACGAGATCACGCCGGGATCGGTGTGCTCGGTGTAGACCATGGGGATCTGGCACACCGAGCAGAGCTGCGGCAGGGCGTTGTTGTAGAAGCGCTGGCCGTCCTTCTCCATCTCGCGCCACAGCTGGAAGCGGGGGCGGTAGTACTTGTCGAAAGTGGTCGGGTATTTCTCGGACAGCCAGTCCATCTCCTGTTCGCCGGGCAGCCAGGTGTGGAAGGCGGCGGCCTGGGTGTACTGGTAGAAGGTCGCCCAGTTCTGGTGCGAGATATGGTCCGCCTCGGCGGTGGCCACGTCGGCGTATTTGGGCACCCGCAGGCCGTAGCGGGCCAAATCCTGGAACAGCGAGCCGCCCGCCTCGGTGAAGTAGATCTCCCACGCCTCGCGCCAGGACATGATCTTCTTGGGCAGCATGTAGTCCATCATCATGGCCACCAGCCCGAGCACGCGGTGGCCGCGCCAGAACCACTTGTCCACCCATTTCTGCACGATCGGCAGGTTGTCGGGGTCCTGCTCCAGCAGGAACTTGATGACCTCGATGCCCAGCGTCATGTGGCGGCTTTCGTCCGACTGCGCCGAGAAGCCGAAGGTGACGGTGGCGAGGTCGCCGTTATAGGCGGCGCCCGACATGAACGGCACGAACAGCAGGTTGGTCAGCACGTACTCGAAGGCGAAGCCGATGGCGATGAAGTATTCGAACGGGCCGGCGGTGCGGGCGTCGTCGAAGAACGACTTGGGCACCGACAGGTACCACACGCGGTCGTGCATGTGGCGGAACTCGCTCAGGCCGTCGAAGAACTTGTTGTAATGGCTCAGCGTGTGGATCTGGGTCTGCACGTGGCGCAGTTCGTCCAGCGACTGCATCTGCGCGGCGATGCGCGGGCCGACGCCGGGCACGTGCCGGCCCACATGGGCGAAGCCTCGATGGGCCTGGTATTCCAGCGGCGACACGCCGGTGAGGAACAGCTTGACGGCGTTGACGTAGCGGGCGTCGGTCAGCCCCATCTGGCCGTTGTTCTGGGCGAAGCTGTCGAGCACGGCGTAGAGCTTGCGCTCCTTCTCCGCCTGGAACTTCCAATAGGCGTCCATGGTCAGGCGGAAGGGGTCCTCCCATTTGGACCAGTCGTGGATCTTGATCCCCTCGAACTCGGCGTAGGGATAGATCTTGCTGGCGGGCTGGTAGGTCGGGTTCCAGTCCAGGTCGCGGCTGAGCAGGGAATAGCGCTGCTTCAGCCCCAGTTTCTTGATCACGTTCATCGGGCGGTTCCTTTCGGTCTTAGCGCGACCAGGAGAGGTTGAAGTAGTCGTCGTCCTCGTCGACGTTGCCGGCCATGGAGACCACCGACAGGTGCAGTTCCTGCGGGTCCCAGGAACGGCCGATGCGGCTTTCCACCGAGGCGCGGTTGATGGTCAGGCTGTCGTCGCGGTTGATCTTGACGATGCCGGGCAGGGAATGGACGACGGCGCCGGGGTTGTCCTCGACGATGGCGTCGATGATCGGGCGGGCAGCGTCGGTGGTCTGCAGCGTGATGGAGACGATGCGGGGCATGGATGCTCTTCCTTCCCGATCAGGCGGACAGGCCGAGGCCGGCGGCGCGCTGGCGCAGCTCGGCGGCGGTCTGGTCGATGGCGGTCCTGGCGGCGTCGGCGCCCAGCACCTTGGCGGCCAACGGGGCGAGGGCGGAGGCGGCGCGCCGACTCCAGGTGGCGAACCAGCCCTCGATCAGGGCCTTGTTCTCGGCCGATTCGGCGGCCGCGACCCTGATCACCGCATCCACCCAGCGGCTGTGCTCGGTGAACCACTCGGACATGAACTCGGTCAGCATGGACAGGCCGGCGGCGCCATGGGCCTGGCCGGCGGTCTCGAAGCGGCCGTAGACCAGCGGATAGAGCACGCCGTCGACGCACAGGTTCTGGGCGACGAACTGTTCGAACCAGTCGCCGATCACCAGGCTGTCCTCGACCATGCGGCGCACGCCCTGCCAGGCTTCGGCCTCCATCCAGTCGGCCTTGGCCCGTTCCAGCGAGGCGCCGGAATTGCCGTCCAGCATCAGGCCGATGCGGCCGATAACCTGGGCCATGGCCAGGTGGTCGCCGGCCGAGAACATGCTGGGCGCGGTGACGGCGGTGCCGAAGCCGCGGTCGCAGATGTCGGCGCAGTTCATGTTGGCGCCCCATTCCGCGTGCCGCAGCGGCAGCAGGTAGAAGGCCACGGTTTCCCGCCAGGCCGGATCCACCAGGGCCAGCAGGTTGCGCTTCTCGACGAAGTCGAAATTGTGCTCGGTGGCCTGGTACTGGGTGGCGCGGGCGATGTTGTAGGTGGCGTAGTAGTACTGGCGCGGGTCCTTGAGCGCGTACCAGTCCGCCATGCGGATGGCGGTGCGGCGCTCGTCGTAATGCCAGTAATCCGCCCCCACAGCGGCTTGTAATGGAAATTGTCGGTGGCCTGGACGTCGAGCGTCCCTTCCTCGTAGCGGCTTGCGGGCTTGTCGGCTCCCAGGCGGCGGGCGATATGGCCGAAGGTGTTGCGCCGTGGCTCCACCTTCATCGTCTTGATATCGATCGTCACGTTATCCTCCATCCTCTCCTCTTGTCTTCTCCCGGCGGCGGGAGAGGCGGGTCGCCGGGCGCCGGGGCTTAATGCCCCTGCGGAATCCGGTGCCAGGACGGCTGGTGGTAGAGGCCGGGGGCCGAGGGCGCGCAGTGGCCGCCGGCCAGCAATCCGCGTTCGTCGTCGATGACGGCGTTCTCGCGTTCGCAGAATTCGGAAAATGCCGAAAACGGCATGATCAGTTCTATACAAAGGTCGGGATCGCCAACCATGTATTGGAATTCGACATAGCGTTCGCGCCTGATGCCCATGACGCGCACGAAAACGGGCATAGCTTGCGGCATGCTGTTTGTCCTAGACGTTGTCCCTGCCCACGTGGCGAGGATCTTTTTGCGTCCCCGCTCGATTTCATCATCAGCAAGGCATGTGCCATCTCGGCCATTGTGCGGCGCGAAGATACTTGTATGCGATTTGCCGCTTGGATTTTCGCGCGCGCCTCTGCTGTCGTTTGCCGCAATGCAGCACGGCGGGACTTGATCAATTCATGAAACGGGGCGTGCCGCCGTCCGATGGGACATGACCATTTCGTCACTAGCAGGCCGTGCGACGCTCAATGTAGGGTGGATGCAAGGAAGACCAGCGGCCCGTCATCAATCCGCCCCAGAGCGGAAAAGGGCCGCGCTACAGGGGGCGCGGTCGCGCGCCGGAGACGGACAGTGAAGGAAACAGGTTCAACCGCTCGGCGTGGCCGGTCGGAAGGGCGGAACCGTCCCTTGATTCCGCCCGAGTCCAGGATCACCGGCGTCGCCGATGTGGGCGACCTGTCGTGCCGTCTGCGCTTCTGTCCCACCGACGGCCGTATCTGGCTGGACGACCAGCGCATGCTGCTGCTGCACCTGGGGGCGTTCGCCGACCTCCGCCGCGGCCTGGTGACGGCGCTCGGCGTGCCGGCGGCGCGCGGGCTGCTCACCCGCATGGGCTATACCTCGGGCAGCAAGGATGCCGAGCTGGCGCTGAAGCTGCGGCCGGACGATCCCATCCACAGCTTTTCCGCCGGCCCGCAATTGCACGCGCTGGAAGGCATCGTCCAGGTGGAGCGGGTGGCGCTGGACATGGACGCCGCCACCGGCCGTTTCTACGGCGAGTTCCTGTGGCACGCCTCGTCCGAGGTGGACGCCCATACCGCCGCCTTCGGGCTCAGCAGCGAGCCGGTGTGCTGGATGCAGATCGGCTATGCCACCGGCTACACCAGCATGTTCATGGGCTTTCCCGTGCTGTTCCGCGAGGTGGAATGCCGGGGCACCGGCGCCCGTTCGTGCCGCATCGTCGGCAAGCCGGTGCATGAATGGGACGATCCCGCGCCCGACATGGTCTATTTCCAGCCCGACGGCGTGAACGGCCTGGTGGCGCGCGAGTGCCGCGCCGGCGAGGCCACGGTGGCGGCGGAGGCGCCGGAGCCGTCCTCGCGCCTGGTCGGTGTCTCGTCCGGCTTCAAGAATGCCTACCAACTGCTGCAGCGGGTGGCGCGCACCAACGCCACCGTGCTGTTCCTGGGCGAGACCGGGGTGGGCAAGGAAATGTTCGCCCGCACCCTGCACGAGGCTCAGCGACCGCGCCGGCGGCCCGTTCGTCGCCATCAATTGCAGCGCCATCCCGGAAAACCTGATCGAGGCCGAGCTGTTCGGGGTCGAGCGCGGCGCCTTCACCGGCGCGGTGGCGTCGCGGCCCGGCCGCTTCGAGCGCGCCCATGGCGGCACCATCTTCCTGGACGAGATCGGCAACCTCAATCTGGCCGCCCAGGGCAAGCTGCTGCGCGTGTTGCAGGAACGGGAATTCGAGCCGGTGGGCGGCGTCGCCCCCCGCCAGGTGGACGTGCGGGTGATCGCCGCCACCAATGTGGATCTGCGCGAGGAGATGCGGGCCAACCGCTTCCGCGAGGACCTGTTCTTCCGCCTGAACGTCTTCCCGGTGCGCATCCCGCCGCTGCGCGAACGGCGCGAGGACATCCCGCCGCTGGTGCGCCATTTCCTTCTCAAGTACGGCGCCCGCTACGGCAAGGCGGTCGGCCGGCTCAGCGAGCGGGCGCTGGACTGCCTGCTGGATTACGGCTTCCCAGGCAACGTGCGCGAGTTGGAGAACATCATCGAGCGGGCGGTGATCATGGCCCCCGAGGATGGCGGCGCCATCGACGTCGCCCACCTGTTCGTCCACGGCGAGGAGGTGGATTCGCCGTTCCTCGGGGTGGGTGGGGACGGGGCGCTGGTGGTGGACGGCCGCCAGGGCCGCGCCGACGGCATGGTCGCCGATGCGGTGGTGGACGAAATCCTGTCGCGCGAGGTGCCGCTGGAGGTGCTGGAGGACCTGCTGATCGACGCGGCGGTCCGGCGTACCAACGGCAATCTGTCGGAAGCGGCGCGGCGGCTGGGCCTGACCCGGCCGCAACTGGCCTATCGCTACCGCAAGGGACGGGAGTGATCGCCCGACTGGCCGAACCAGCTGCCGTCGCGGATGCCCTCGGCGGCGATGGTGGCGGTACGCTGGATGTGGTCCGCCAGCAGCCGCTCCGCACGGTCGGCGTCGCGCGCCAGGGCGGCTTCGTGCAGGGCCCGGTGTTCGCCGGCCACGTCGCGCAGGCTGTGGGGGCGGGCGGTGGACAGGCGGCGGTAGCGCTCGTGTTGCAGGTATAGCTGGCCGGCGAAGTGGAGCAGCCGCCGGGCCGGGCAGGCTGCGGTCAGGGCCTGGTGGAAGATGCGGTTGGCGTCCTCCCATCCCGGCGGCGGCGCGCCTTGGGCCAGCAGGGGATCCAGCTCGGCCAGTTGGGCGTAGGCCGTGCGGATGCCGTCTTCCCAGGCCGCGTTGCCGGCGCCGATGGCGGCGCGCAGGGCTGCCCCCTCGATGAGGATGCGGGTGGAGGTGAGGTCCTCCAGATCGGCCAGCGACACCGGCGCCACCCGCAACGCCTGATCGCCGGCGGGCACCGCCAAGCCGGCGAGCGACAGGCGGGCCAGCGCCTCGGTCCATTCCGAGGCGGCCATCTGGTAGCGGGCGCTCAGCATGCGCAGCTCGACCCGCGTGCCCGGGGCCAGCCGGCCGGACAGGATCTGGTTTTCGATCCACTCGGCCGCGCTTTGCGGCGATGCGTCGTCGAAGTCGAAGGAATCGGCGATTTCCATGGGGCGCAGCCTAGAGTTTGCGAGGTTCTGATGGAGGCGCTCTCCTTCATCGTCATGGCCGGGCTTGACCCGGCCATCCATGGACCCTCGGGTCAAGCCCGAGGGTGACGGTAGGAAGAAAGCGATTCTGCCAGAACCGGATAAACCCTAGCAGAAACCCGCACCACCGCCCAGGCGGCGATAAAAACGATATTTCTGTTGAGCGGCGAATCGGGCTCGGGCATGGTGGCGGGGCTGCGATCAAAAGGAGTGCCGCCTTGGCCGAAACCATCGCCGATCCGCCCGTCACCATCATGGTGTCGCGCGACGTAAGCCCCGCCAACCGCGATCTGTTCGAGGCGGCCATGCGCGAGCTGACCGACCGCTCCCTGGGCTATGCCGGCCATCTGGGCGTCACCGTGTTCCGCCCGGCGGCGGGCGAGGCCGCCTATCGCATCCTGTTCAAGTTCGACAGCCAGACCAATTACGAGTCCTGGCGCGCCAGTCCCGAGGTGGCCGGCCTGATCGCCAAGGTGGACGGCCTGACCGAGGAAAAGGCCAGCGTCGCCGTCCTCAACGGCCTGGAATCCTGGTTCACCCTGCCCGGAATCACGCCGAAGCCGCCGCCCCGGCCGAAGATGGCGCTGGTGACCTGGGCGGCGCTGTTCCCCCTGGTGTCGCTGCTGCTGACGGTGTTGCAGCCGGTACTCAGCCGGGTGCCGTTCCTGGTCGGCACGCTCATCGTCACCGGTCTGGTCACCGTGCTGATGACCTATGTGGTCATGCCCCGCCTGACGCGGCTGCTGGCGCGCTGGCTGTTCGCCCGCCGGGGCTGAGGCGCGGCGGGGATGGCGGCGGCGGACCTCATCGCCCATCTGGCCGGCGTGGTGGCGCCGGTCTTCCTGGTTTCGGCCGTGGGCTACGCCTGGGCGCGGCTGGGCCGGCCCTTCGACCAGGCCTTCGTCACCAACGTCGTCACCCTGGTGGGCGCCCCGTGCCTGGTCTTCGCCACCCTGGTCAAGGTACGCCTGTCGGCCGGGGAGATGGCGGTGATGGGCGGCGCCACCGCCGCCTGCCTGCTGCTGTTCGCCGTGGTTGGCGCGGCGGCGTTGCGCCTGGCCCGGCTGAAGCAGCGCGTCTACCTGCCGTCGCTGGTGTTTCCCAATATCGGCAACATGGGGCTGCCGGTCTGCCTGTTCGCTTTCGGCGAGCACGGCCTGGGGCTGGCGATGATCTATTTCACCGTCTGCACGCTGCTGCAGTTCTGCTTCGGCCCCGCCATCGCGGCGGGCCGGCTGCGGCTGGACCTGGTGGCGCGCACGCCGTTCCTCTATGCGGCGGTGCTGGCGCTGGGCGTGGGCGGGGCCGGCGTCGAGCCGCCGGAGTGGCTGATGCGCACCGTGGAACTGGTCGGGGACGTCACCATCCCGCTGATGCTGATGGCCCTGGGAGCGGCGCTGGCCCAGTTCCGCGTCGGCGGATGGGGGCGGCAGCTGGTGCTCTCGGCCGGCCGCCTGCTGCTCGGCGCCGCCGGCGGCTGGGTGGTCGCCGTGGCGCTGGGCCTCGACGGCGCCGCCCGTGGCGTGCTGGTGATCCAGAGCGCCATGCCGGTGGCCGTGTTCAACTATCTGTTCGCCTCGCTCTATGGCGAACAGCCCGAGGAAAGTGGCCGGTCTGGTGCTGCTGTCCACCACCTTGTCGTTCCTTAGCCTGCCACTGCTCGTCGCTTTGGTTGCTTAAAAACGATATTATTGACTCTCATCGACATTTGTCCCAAGGTTCCGAAAAACCGGGCGGATACCGCCCGGAAAAGAGGCTCCGCACAAGACGGGGCTTGACCAGGGAGGACGTGTCATGAAGAGCAAGGATTTCCAGATCAGTCGCCGTACCCTGTTGAAAGCGGGCGGCGGCTTGGCCGCCGCCGGTCTGGCGTCGGCGTTGCCGGCGCCTTACGTGCATGCCGCGCGCAGCTTCAAGATCGGGTTCGTCAGCCCGCGCACCGGCCCGCTGGCGGTGTTCGCCGACCCGGACGAGTTCACCCTGGCCCAGGTCAGGAAGGTGGTGGCGCAGGGCATCAAGGTGGACGGCAAGACCGTTCCGGTCGAGATCATCTACAAGGATTCCCAGTCCAACTCCAACCGCGCCGCCGAGGTGGCGTCCGAGCTGATCCTCAACGACGGCGTCGATATCCTGGTGGCCGCCAGCACCCCGGCCACCACCAATCCGGTGGCCGACCAGGCCGAACTCAACGGCGTGCCCTGCATCACCAACGACACGCCGTGGCAGCCCCATTTCTTCGGCCGCGGCGGCGACCCCAAGAAGGGCTTCAACTGGACCTATCACTTCTTCTGGGGTCTGGAAGACATCATCGGCTCGTTCACCAGCCTGTGGAGCCAGATCGAGACCAACCGCACGGTGGGCTCGCTGTGGCCCAACGATCCCGACGGCAACGCCTGGGGCGACAAGACCATCGGCTTCCCGCCGGTGCTGGGGCAGAAAAGCTTCAAGCTGGTGGATATCGGCCGCTACCAGACTCCGGCCGACGATTTCTCGTCCTACATCATCGATTTCAAGGCCAAGGGGGTGGACATCGTCACCGGTGTGGTGCCGCCGCCCGATTTCGCCAATTTCTGGTCCCAGGCCGGCCAGCAGGGCTTCAAGCCCAAGATCGTCACCTGCGCCAAGGCGTGCGAGTTCCCCGCCGCCATCCAGTCCTTCGGCGACCGCGCCGAGGGCCTGTCGGTTGAGGTGTGGTGGTCGCCCGCCCATCCCTTCAAATCGGGGATGACGGGGCAGAGCTCGGCCGAACTGGCCAAGGCCTATACCGAGGCTACCGGCAAGCCGTGGACCATGCCGCTGGCGTTCAAGCACTCGCTGTTCGAGGTGGCGCTGGACGCGCTCAAGCGTTCGGGCGGTCCCGGCAATCCCGAGGCCCTGCGCAACGCCGTGCGCGACACCGACTACGCCTCGGTGGTCGGTCCGGTCAACTTCCGCAAGGGGCCGGTGCCCAACGTCTCCAAGACCCCGCTGGTGGCGGGCCAGTGGCAGCGCCGCGGCCGCGACCTCGAACTGGTCGTGGTCGAGAACAGCCAGGCCCCGATGGTGCCGGTGCAGGCCAAGCTCAAGCCTCTCGCCTGATTGGGTGCGGGCGGGCGACCCTTTGCGGCCGCCCGCCCCGTTCCCCGCCGTCCCCATTCCTGACCGTCATCGAGCGGAGGCCCCCATGTCGGCGCTGCTGGCAGTGGAAAACGTGTGCAAATCCTATGGCCGTCTGGCGGTGACCCAGAACGTGTCGTTCACCTTGGCCGGTGGCCGGGCACTGGGCGTCATTGGTCCCAACGGCGCCGGCAAGACCACCCTGTTCAACCTCATCAGCGGCGACGTGCGCCCCGATTCCGGGCGCATCCTGTTCAAGGGCGAACGCATCGACACCAAGGCGCCGTCCGAGCGCTGCCGTGCCGGCATCGGCCGCTCGTACCAGATTCCCCATCCCTTCGCCGGCATGACCGTGCTGGAGAACCTGCTGGTCGGCAGCACCTTCGGCGCCGGCATGAGCGAGCGGGAAGCCATCGACTACTGCGTCTCCATCCTCGACGACACCGGCCTGCTGCCCAAGCTCAACCGCATGGCCGGTTCGTTGACCCTGCTGGACCGCAAGCGGCTGGAGCTGGCCCGCGCGCTGGCCACCCGGCCGACCCTGCTGCTGCTTGACGAGATCGCCGGCGGCCTGACCGACCAGGAAGTGCACGAGCTGGTGGGTACCATCAACGAGATCCGCGACCGCGGCATCTCCATCATCTGGATCGAGCACATCGTCCACGCCCTGATGGCGGTGGTCGACCAGCTCATCGTCATCAATTTCGGCCAGGTGCTGCAGGAGGGCGACCCGCCCGAGGTGATGGCCAGCGCCGCGGTGCAGGAAATCTACATGGGGATCGACGTCCAATGACCCTGCTCAGCACCCGTCAGGTCGTCGCCCATTACGGGGATTTCCAGGCCCTGTTCGGCGTCGACATGGAGATCGAGGAGGGTGAGGTCATCGCCATCATCGGTTCCAATGGCGCCGGCAAGTCCACCTTCCTGCGCACGCTCTCCGGCCTCGCCGCGCCCAGGACGCTCGGGAACTATCCAATTCGACGGCGCCGAGATCGCCGGCATGCCCGCCCACAAGGTGGTGAAGCTGGGCCTGGCGCTGGTTCCCGAGGGGCGGCGGCTGTTCCCCAGCCTGTCGGTGGAGGAGAACCTGCTGATCGGCGGCTATGCCAAGCGTCCCGGCCCGTGGACGCTGAAGCGGGTCTACGAGGTCTTTCCCGATCTGGCCGGGCGCCGCAACGCCCCCGCCACCACGCTTTCCGGCGGCCAGCAGCAGATGGTGGCCATCGGCCGGGCGCTGATGGCCAATCCCCGCCTGCTGCTGTGCGACGAGATCTCGCTGGGCCTCGCCCCCATCGTGGTGCGCGACATCTATGCCCGCCTGCCGCGGATCATCGCCGAGGGCACCTCGGTGGTGGTGGTCGAGCAGGATATCGGCCAAGCCATGAAGATGGCCGACCGCTTCTATTGCTTCCAGGAGGGACGGGTGTCGCTGGGCGGCCGGCCCGGCGACGTGAGCCGCGATCAGGTCTCCGCCGCCTATTTCGGAGTGTGAAACCATGATCGAATGGACCAACACCATCCTGCAGGGATTGCTGCTCGGCGGCCTCTACGCCCTGTTCGCCACCGGGCTGTCGCTGTCCTTTGGCATCATGCGGCTGGTCAATATCGCCCATGGCGACATGATCGTGCTGGCCGCCTATCTGGGCTTCGTCGTGGTTTCGCAGCTGGGCCTCAACCCCTTCCTGGCGCTGCTGGTCGTGGTGCCGCTGATGGCGGTGTGGGGCTACCTGCTGCAACGTCTGGTGCTCGGCCGCTCGCTCGGCGGCAGTATCCTCACGCCGCTGATGGTCACCTACGGCCTGTCCATCATCACCCAGAACGTGCTGGTGGGCGTGTTCTCGGCCGACAGCCGCGCCATCCAGGCCGGCGGCATCGAGACGGCGGCGGTGCACCTGGGCGGTGGCATCACCCTGGGCCTCTATCCGCTGATCGTCATGGCGACGGCGGTGGCGGTGATCGTCGGGCTGCAGTTGCTGCTCGGCCGGACCGAGCCTGGGCCGCGCCTTCCGCGCCACCTCGGACGACCAGGCGACGGCGCAGCTGATGGGCATCGACAACAAGGTGCTGTACGGCCTCGCCATGGCCATCGCCATGGCCATCGTCGCCATCGCCGGCCTCTATCTCGGCATGCGCACCAATTTCGATCCGGCGGCCGGGCCGTCGCGCCTGCTCTACGCCTTCGAGGCGGTGGTGATCGGCGGCCTGGGTTCGCTGTGGGGGACGCTGGCGGGGGGCATGCTGCTGGGCGTGTCGCAGGCCATTGGCTTCCGCCTCGATCCCGGCTGGGGAACCCTGTCCAGCCACCTCGCCTTCCTCGCCGTGCTGGTGCTGAAGCCCAACGGCCTGTTCCCCCGTACCCGCGACCGCTAACGGCAGGAGCCATCATGTCCTTGGAAAACGTCATGCCGGCCGTCGCGGTCGCCCCTGCCGACAAGCCGGCCTACCGGGTCGAGCGGGCCACCACGTCCGCCCGCGTCGGCGCCGTCGTGCTGGCCGTGGTCCTGGCGGCCATGGTCAGCATGCCCTGGTGGGCCTCGCGCGCCGACATGCGCACCGCCGGCGAGATCCTGTACGTGCTCGCCTTGGCCCAGACCTGGAACCTGCTGGCCGGCTACGGCGGCCTGATCTCCATGGGCCAGCAGGCCTTCGTCGGATTGGGGGCCTATGCCCTGGTGGTGTTCAGCATGAAACTGGGCATCAATCCGTTCCTCGCCGTGCCGCTGGCCGGGCTGGTCACCGCGGTGATCTCGGTTCCCACCGCCGCCGTGGTCTTCCGCCTGCGCGGCGCCTATTTCGCCGTCGGCACCTGGGTGGTGTCCGAGGTCTTCCGCCTGCTGGTCACCAACAGCATGTGGCTGGCCGGCGGCAACGGCCTGTCCATCACCGCGGCCCTGATCGACATTCCGCAATGGTGGCGGGAGTCGATGATCCTGTGGTTCTCGGTGGCGCTGGGCGGCGGGGCGACGCTGGCGCTGTACCTGATCCTGCGCTCGCGCCACGGGTTGGCGCTCAAGGCCATCCGCGATTCCGAGGCGGCGGCGGAAAGCGTCGGCGTCAAGGTGGCGACGGTGAAATGGGCGGTGTTCGTCGCCGCCGCCTTCGGCTGCGGCGCCATCGGCGCGCTGGCTTTCATCACCAAGCTGCGCGTGGCGCCGGGGGCGGCGTTCTCGCTCGACTGGATGACCACCATGGTCTTCCTGGTGGTCATCGGCGGCATCGGCACCATCGAGGGGCCGATCATCGGCGCCGTGGTGTTCTTCGGGCTGCGCGCCCTGCTGGCCGATTACGGCGCCACCTACCTGATCGTGCTGGGTGCGCTGGCGGCGCTGGTCATGCTGAAGATGCCCGAGGGGCTCTACGGCTATGCCGCGCGGCGTTTCCGCCTGGATTTCTTCCCCGTTCAGCGCCGTCTGCGCCTGCTCGACAAAGGAAAGCTGCCATGAGGTCGACCTTACGCATTCTCAAGGGCGAGCATCTCGCGCTGAGGGGCATCGCCCGGGTTCTGAAGATGGAAGCGCTGGTGCTCGAACGCGGCGGCCGGGTCGATCTGGACGTGCTGAAGGACATCGTCGCCTATGTCCGCGAGTTCCCCATGCGCTTCCACCATCCCAAGGAGGAGCGGACCCTGTTCGCCGCCCTCAGCGGCCGTTCGCCCGAGGCCGACGCGCTGATCGTCCGCCTGACCAGCGAGCACGCCGACGAGGGCCGCCTGGTCCAGTGCCTGGCCGACGCCGTGGCCGCCTATGCCCGGGACGGCGGGGGAAACCTGGCCGGGGTGGCCAAGGACTACGCCCGCTATCTGGAGGAGCACATCCACCTGGAGGACCACCAGCTGTTCGCCCAGGCCGAACACCTGCTGTCGCCGGCCGCCTGGGATGCGCTGGACGCCACGCTGGAGCAGGCCCAGCAGCCCGGCCAGGACAAGGCCGAACTTGACCGCTTCACCCGGTTGCACCTGCGCATCATGGATGCGGCGCTGCCGCCGTTCGGCGGCTGAGAAGGGGCGGCCATGGGTTGGCGCGCCGGCCTGAGCATCAAGGCCCGCATCTGGATCGGCTTCGGCGCGGTGTCGTCGCTGCTGGTGCTGGTGGCGGTCATCGGCCTGCACGCCCTGGGGCGGGTGGCCGACAACACGGAACGGCTGGGCGGCGTGTCCGCGGCCACCACCCGGGTGCTGGCGGTGGACGGCAAGGTGGCGGACATGCACCGCCACGTCATGGCCTTTGCCGGCGGGCCCGGCGACCTGACCGCCATCGCCCGGGTGCGGGACCTGCAGGCCGAGCTGCTGAACGATTTCGACGGGGCCTTGGCCGAGGCTGGGGACGGCGACATCCGGACCGCCTTGACCGAGGTGCGCGATCAGGTCGAGCGCTACGGCGCCAATTTCCAGCGGGTGGCGGAGCTGCGCACCCGGCGCGAGCGGCTGGTGGGTGAGACCCTGCTGCCGCTCGGCAACACCCTGCGGGTCCAGGTTTCCGGGGTGCTGAACGGCAGCCTGGCCAATGGCGACTGGCAGAGTGCGGCGTTGGCGGGCAAGGCGCAGGAAGGGCTGATGCAGGCGCTGCTGGCGGTACAGCGTTTCCTGGCGGCTCCCGGCGTGGCGCTGGCCGACGAAGCGCGGGCGCAGCTGGGGCGCACCGGCGAGGCTCTGGCGCTGCTGTCCGAACGGGTGGAGGAGCCCCGCCAGCGTCGCGCCCTGGACGTGGTCCAGCCCCGGCTGCCCCAATTCGGCGCGGTGCTGGACGAGGTGGCCCGCGACAGCTACGAGATCGAGCGCATCCTGACCAAGGACAACGTCGCCATCCTGGCGCGCATCGCCGAATCGGCGGCGGCGGTCAAGCAGGCTCAACTCGACCGGCTGGCACGGCTGACGCGGAATCGGGCGATGCCGCCTCGGCGCAGCAGCGCCATGCCTTGCTGATCGCCCTGCTGGCCCTGGTGGTGGCCGGCCTGCTGGCTTGGCGTATCGCGCGTTCGATCATCGGCCCCATTCGCGCCCTGACCTCGGCCATGCGGGACCTGGGGGCCGGCCGGCTGGAAACGGCGGTGCCGGCCCTGGGGCGCCGAGACGAGATCGGCACCATGGCCGAGACCCTCGGCGTGTTCAAGGATGGGCTGCGCGAGGCCGGCCGGCTCGCCGCCGAACGGGATGCGGAGCAGGGCGAGCGCGACCGCCGGGCGCGCGAGCTGGAGGCCTGCTGCCAACATTTCGATGGCGCGGTGGCCGGTTTGTTGGACTCGGTGGTACGCGCCGCCGACCACATGCACGACACCGCCCGCACCATGTGCGCCAGCGTGGCGGCCACCGCCGAGCGGGCCGCCGAGGTGAGCGAGGCGACGGGGCATTCGGCCGAGAACGTGCGGATCGTGGCCGCCGCTGGCGAGGACTTGTCCGCCTCGGTGCAATCCATCCGCCAGCAGGTGCATCATTCCAACCGGCTGGCCCAGGCCGCCCGCGAGGAGGCCGCGCACACCGACGAAATGGTGCGGGCTCTGGCCGATTCGTCGTCGCGCATCGGCGAGGTGGTGCATCTGATCAGTTCCATCGCCCAGCAGACCAACCTGCTGGCCCTGAACGCCACCATCGAGGCGGCGCGGGCGGGCGAGGCCGGCAAGGGCTTCGCCGTGGTGGCCCACGAGGTGAAGAACCTGGCCACCCAGACCGCCAGGGCCACCGAGGACATCGGCGCCCAGGTCTCCGCGGTCCAGGGCGCCACCCATGAGGCCGTGCGCTCCATCGCCGGCATCGTCGCCCGCATCGGCGAGATCGACGACGTTTCCACCGCCGTGGCGGCGGCGGTGGAAGGCCAGTCGGTCAGCACCGCCGACATCGCCAAGAGCGCCCGTCATGCCGCCGCGGGCTCGCAGCAGGCGTCGCAAGTGATCGGGTGCGTGACCAGCGCCGCCCAGGATACCGGCACGGCCGCCGAGGAAGTGCTCGGTTCGGCCCGTACCCTGGCCGGGCAGGCGGCGGCGCTGACCGCCGAAATCCGGCGTTTCCTCGATCAGGTTCGGCAGGCATAAAATATCGATAAAAATATAGACAGACGATATTTATCTGTGGTTTCCTGCCCTTCGACGGTTTGTCGAGTCACCAAGCCCATGGAGCAACGCAGTGGCGGACGTGAAACTGACCATCGGGACCCGGTCCATCTCCAGCGCCGCCGCCTTCGTCGCGGTGGGGGCGGCCGTGGACAAAGGCCTTGAGATCGGCTGCCGCCTCAACGCGGCGGTGGTGGATGCGGGCGGCAACCTGCTGGCCTTCCGCCGCGCCGACGGCGCCTTCCTGCATTCCATCGCCATCGCCCAGGACAAGGCGTACACGGCGGCGGGCTTCGGCATGGCCACCACCGCCCTGTACGAGGCGGTGAAGGAGCCGGCGGCGTTGCGGGACGGCATCATGCTGCGCGAGCGCATCGTCCTGTTCGGTGGCGGCTATCCCATCGTGGTGGATGGCGAGGTGGTGGGCGGCATCGGCTGTTCCGGCGGTTCCGAAGAGCAGGACAGCATCTGCGCCCAGGCCGGTCTGGCCGCCATCGGCTTGTGATCTTCAGTCGCGATGCGGGTTTCCGCATCGCCGCACCTCTCCCGCATGCGGCTTTCCCCCTCCCTCGGGGCGGCCGCATGCCCCTTCGGGGGCGGGCTGCAGCCGAACTCCGGCCCGCCCCTCATTTTTCCGGAATTTCGAGATGTCGTCCGACCTTCACCTTCGCTATCTCAGCGACCTCGTCGCGCGGGGCGTGCAACTGGCGCAGCGGGCCGAAGGCCTGGGCGGCGAGATGGGCCGCATCCCTGTCGCGGCCACTCCCATGGATGCGTCGCGTCACGCCGACGAGGCCCTGCACCTGGCGGTGTCGGGCCAGATCATCATGCGCGTCCTGTCGTGGCTGATCTGCGCGGTGGGCGAAGCCCGGGGCGAGGCCACCCCGGCGGATATGGAGGATCTGCTGGCGCCCGACTGGCGTAACGGCGGCGACGATGGCATCGGGACGCCGTTTCTCGCGCTTCGGCACGATGCCGACACCCTTTACCGGGAGGTCCTGTCCTTTTCACGAGTGATACGTTGGGAAAAGGGGCGAATTCCTGCTGCCATTCCCGCTTTCACGGGGGTGACGGGGCAATGGATGGGCTGATCTCTCCCTGCTAATGGCTGGTCCCCGCCGACAGCGTGATCTTGTTGAAGACGTTGTACTTGCCCACCGGATGGACCATGGGCAGGCGCTTCACCACCGCGAAGCTGTCTGCGTCGGCCACCAGCAGGGCGCCGTCCCGTTCCATCACCGACAGCAGCACGAAGCGGCCGTCGCGGGTGAATTCGGCATGGCCCAGCGCCCGTCCCGGCTCGGGGGTGATGGTCTTGACGATCTCCAGCGTGCGGGTGTCGATGACCTGCATGCTGTCCTTGGCCTGGCCCAGCGAGCAGTCCACCCAGGCATAGGGGCTGTTCTCGTGCCCGCGCATGAAGAAGCCGCCGCCGCAGGTGGGCAGGCGCTTGATCTCGTGCCACGTGCTCATGTCGATGAAGCTGACCGCCGCCTCCTTCAGGTGCGGCGTCGCCAGCACCGGGCGGCCCTGCCAGGTGAAGGTGATGCCCGAGCCCAGATGCGGCATGCCGGGCAGGGGCAGGGTGGCGATGCGCTGGCCGGTGACCAGGTTGATGACCTGGCCCGACTTGCCGTCCCGGGCAGCGCCGATGATGTTGCGGTAGCCGGGATCGAAGAAGAAGTCGTCCAGCACCTCCTCGGTGCGGATGTGGCGGGCCGGGAACAGACTGCGGTCGGCCAGCCCCTCGGCCATGCCGGCCTCGTGGTTGTGGACGAAGCCGTGATAGACCGGCTCGCGCCCCTTGCCGTAGGGGATCTCCCAGATTTCCTTGATGTCCTTCAGCGCCACGATGAAGCTGGCGCGCGGCGGCGCGTCGTAGACCGCCGACACCCGTGACGGCGTCTTGTCCTCGCCCTGCACCGGGATCACCGCCAGCGGCGTTAGGTCGCCGGCATCCAGCATGACCAGGGTGTTGGGCAGGCCGTTACCCGCCAGCACCAGCCGGCCGTCATGGGAGACCGCGATGTTGCGGGTGTTGATGCCGACGCGGATCTCGGCCAGCACGGCGCCGGTCCACATGTCGTACTTGGACACCCAGCCATCGCGCGAGGCTAGATAGACGAAGCGGCCGTCGGGCGAGTACTTGGCGCCGCCATGCACGGCGAAGCGGGTGGCGAAGCGGGCCAGCGGCTCCATGCGGTCGCCGTCCAGCACGGTGACGTGATGGTCGCCCGCCTCCACCACGGTGAACAGGTTGAGGGGGTCCGAGGCGAAAGGCGGCGCCTTGGGCAGGCTGGCGGAATCGGCGCCCTTGACGTGGCTGGCCCGCATTTGCGCCAGCCCCCATTCCGGCGCCTGCGCCAGCGGCGAGAAGATGTAGCCGGCCAAGGCGGCGATCTCGTCGGCGCCCAGGCGGTCGGCGAAGCCCTCCATGTTGGTGGCCGGGCGGCCTTGCGCGATCACTCGTTCCGCCTCGGCCTTCTTCATGCGGCCCAGATTGTCGGGGATCAGCGCCGGGCCGATCGCCCCCAGGCGGTCGCCGCCGTGGCAGGCGGCGCAATGCTGGGTATAGAGGCGCGCGGGGTCGTCTTCCGCCTGGGCCGCCAGGGGCGACAGGCACAGGGCGGCCACCAGCAGGCGCGGGATCAGGCGCATGAGATTTCCTCGTCGGTGAGATAGCAGCCGGGGTCCTCGGCCCAGCGGTCGCCGTGGACGCGCTCGGCCCGCACCCGGCTGTTGCCGTTGCAGATGGCGAGATGGCGGCAGCCGGCGCAGCGCCCGCCGAGGGTGCGCGGGTGGGTCTTCAGCGCCGCCATCAAGGGATTGGAGGTGTCGCGCCAGATGTCGCCGAAGGCGCGCTCGCGCACGTTGCCCAGGCGCTCGTGCCACCACATGGTGTCGGGATGGACCCAGCCCAGGTTGTCGATGTTGGCCACGTTCATGCCCGAGGCGTTGCCGCCCCATTGGTGAAGCTTGGCGCGGATGTGCTCGGCGCGGTCGGGGAAGCGGCGCCGGACCCAACCGAGGAAATAGGGGCCGTCGGCGTCGTTGTTGCCGGTGACGAATTCATGGCCGCCACCGGCTTCCACGTCCGCCAGCGCCGCCTCGAACAGCCGGTCCATGGTGCTTCGGGCCAGGGCCATGCCGGCGTCCTCGCCCTTGTTGCGGTTGCCGCGCCCGGCATAGTTCAGGTGCGACAGATAGAACTTGCCGACGCCTTCCGCCCGCATCAACGCCAGCAGGTCGTCCAGTTGCGGCGCGTTGTCCTGGGTGACGGTGAAGCGCAGGCCCACGTTCAGATCCCGGCGGCGGCAGCGGCGGATGCCGGCCAGGGCGGCGGAATGGGCGCCGTCCTTGCCGCGAAAATGGTCGTGCAGGCCGGGCAGGCCGTCGATGCTGATGCCGACATAGTCGAAGCGGGCGGCGGCGATGCGGTCGGCGAGGTCCTCGTCGATCAGGGTGCCGTTGGTGGACAGCGACAGGTGGAAGCCCAGGCGCTTGGCCTCGGCGGCGATGGCGAACAGGTCGGGGCGCAGCAGCGGCTCGCCCCCCGACAGGATCAGGGCGGGCACGCCCGCCGCCTTCAGGTCGGCCAGGGTGGCGAAGACCTCGTCGGTGGACAGCTCGCCGCTGAAATCCTTGTCGGTCGAGGCGGAATAGCAATGGCGGCAGGACAGGTTGCAGCGCCGCACCAGGTTCCAGATCACCACCGGGCCGGGCGGCGGGCGGCGCGGCCCCGCCGGCGTGGGGGAACGAAGCTCGCGCACGAAATGGGTCAGGCGGAACATGGCATTCCCTAGGGGCTGAGGCGAAGGCCGGTCTTTTTCAGGATGCGGGTGCTGAACAGCACGTCGTGGCCGCGCGACAGGGGGCCGAGCGCCTGGGCGATGGTGACGACCTTCTCGCGCGCGGCGGCTTCGTCGCGGGCGTGGACCATGGCGAACAGGGAATAGGGCCAGGCCGGCGGCCGCCTGGGCCTCTGGTAGCAATGGCTGACGAAGGGTAGGGCGGCGACGATGGTCCCCGCCTGCTCGATATTCCCGTCGTCCACGTCCCACACGGTCATGCCGTTGAAGCGGTAGCCCAGGGTGTAGTGGTTGGGCACCGCGCCGATGCGGCGGATGGCGCCGCTTTCCTGCAGCGCGGCCAGGCGTTCCATCACCCTTTCAACCGGCACGCCCAGCGTTTCCGCCACCACGTGATAGGGGCGCGGCACCAGCGGCAGGCCAGCCTGGGTGGCAAGGACGAGCTGGCGGTCGAAATCCTCGGGAAGGGTCATGCCTCGAACCTCAGGTGGACGCGGAACTCCCTGATCTTGGGCATGTTATGCACCACGAGGCCGGTGCATTCCTGGATTTCGGTCAAGACCCCCTCGACGCGGGCGCGGCTTTCCGCCGCCACCACGAACCACATGTTCAGTTGGTGGTCGCGGGCATAGTTGTGGGCCACCTCGGGAAAGGCGTTGACCAGCGAGGCGACGCCGTCGAACACATCCTCGGGCACGGCCATGGCGGCCAGGGTCATGTGGCCGCCGAATTCCTCGACGTTGAACAGGGGGCCGAAGCGGGTCAGGACGCCGTGGTCGCGCAGGGCGGCCAGCCGGTCGATCAGCTCCTCCTCGCTCAGTTCCAGGGGCGCGGCGGCCTCGGCGAAGGGGCGGGGGCCGATGGGGAAGCCGTCCTGCAAGGCGTTGATGATGGCCCGGTCGATGGCATCCATGGCACTCACTCCGCAGCTTGGCGGGCTCCGTAACGGGCGCCGCACTGTTTGAACCGGCGCAGGCTGAACAGCAGTTCGTGGCGGTAATGGGCCACGCCTTCGCGTTCGGCCAAGGTGGCCACCTGGGCCGCCACCGTGGCGCGGTCGCGGCCATGGACCATGGTGAACAGGGTGTAGGGCCAATGCGGCGGCCGTGCCGGCCGGCGGTAGCACAGGGTGACTTCCGGACAGGCCCCCAGCCGCCGCCCCACCTCGGCCACCATGTCGTCGGGGATGGCCCAGACCACCATGGCGTTGGCGCGGTACCCCAGTTCGTGATGCCGCACCACCACCCCCATGCGGCGGATGATACCGGCCTCGGTCAGTTCCGCCAGCCGGGCCATCACCTCGTCCGTGCTCATGCCGGTGGTCCGGGCCAGGGCGTCGTAGGGGCGCGGCACCAGCGGCAGGCCGTCGGCCAGGGCGGCGATCAGGGCATGGTCTCGCGAGGTCAGTTCCATTGGATGGGAAACCCCAGATCGATGTGGAAATCCTGCATCATGGGCAGGTCCAGAACCTCGATGCCGGTACGCAGCGTGATCTCCTCCAGCACGGCGGCGACCTGCTCGCGGCTGTCGGCGGCGACCACGAACCACAGGTTCAGGCGATGGTCGCGCTGGTAGTTGTGGTTGACCTCTGCGTAGGCGCTGACCAGGGCGGCGACCATCTCCAGCGCGGCGGGCGGCACCGCCATGGCGGCCAGGGTGCTGGCGCCGACGGCGTTGGGGCGCACCACCGCGCCCAGCCGGCTGACCGCGCCGTCGCGGCGCAGCCGGTCCAGGCGCCGGATCACCTCGTCCTCGCTGATGCCCAGGCGTTCAGCCAGCACCGCGAAGGGGCGCTCCTCCAGCGGGAAGCCGCGCTGGAAGTCGGACAGCAGGCGGCGGTCGATGTCGTCCATGAGCGTCATGGCTACAGCCCGATCCGATGGGCGCGGGCGGTGAAGAAGATGCCCGAGGGCTTCTTCGCCGGCAGTTCGGCCACCGGCTTCAGGCTGGCGGTGTCGTAGACCACCACCTTGTCCGAGTCCCGGGCCGACAGCCAGACGCGCTCGCCGCGCGGGGTGAATTCCATGTGCAGGATGGCCTTGCCCGGCTCCAGCGTGGCGGCCACGCGGCGCTGCGGCACGTCGATCACCTGCACCTTGCCGTTGTCGGGCAGGGCGAAGTTCACCCACACTTGCCGGCCGTCGGGCCGGGCCATGGCGAAGACCGGCTGCCCGGCCACCGGGATGGCGCCCAGCGAGGTCCAGCTGCGGGTATCCACCATCAGCACCTCGTGGCGGCCGATGGCGGGCAGGAAGGCGACGTCGCCGGCCACCGCCCAGCCCTCCAGGTGCGGCATCTTGTAGACGGGCAGGGGCTGCTCGCCCTTGCCGTAATGGTCGAGGATGCGGCGCACCCCGGCCTCGGGGTGCCACAGGTCCAGCATGGCGATGCCGTCCTCGCCGAACAGCCCGGCCAGATAGGTGTGGCCGTCCTCGGTGATCAGGCCGTCATAGGGTAGGCTGCCGATGCCGGGATAGCGGGTGATCTTCGGCCGGGCGCGCTCGCCCAGGTCGGCCAGCCAGATCTCGCCCGATTCATAAAGCGAGAAGACGAAGACGTTGCCCGGCCCGTCCTCCAGGCCGATGACCTTGGAGCGCACGCCGTCGGCGCCGATGGCGGGAATGTTGGCCACCAGGTCCAGGGTTTCTGTGTCGAAGACGCGCACGCCGCCCGGCGTGTAGTTGGCCACGGCCACCAGGCTGCCGTCCTGCGAGATGGCGCCGCCGATGGAATTGCCCGATTGCATGACGCGTTTGGCGATGCGGCCTTCCAGCAGGTCCACCTTGGTCAGGCCGCCGTCGCGGCCGAAGACGAAGGCGAAGCGCTCGTCGCGCGAGAACACCACCGAGGCGTGGGACAGGTCGCCCAGGCCGTCGATCTCGGCCAGCCGGGTGTTGCGCGTGCTCTCCACCACCAGCAGCCGCCCGTCGGACCGTTCCACCACCACGCCCAGGTCGCCGGTGCCGCGCGGCGGCGGGGCGGCGCAGGCGGCGAGCGCCAGCAGGGCCAAAAACGACAGGACGGTGCGGGCGGCAAGGACGGCTTTAACGGACATTGTCGGCCTCTCCCTTCAGCATGCGGGCGATCCACTCGGCCTCGCTTTCGCTCACCAGCCCGCGCCAGGGCGGCATGGGCGTGCCCGGCCGCCCGTCCAGGATGGCGAAGGCCAGGGCCTCGGCCGGCTTGCCGGCCAGGGCGTCCGGGGTCAGCGGGCTGCCCAGGCCGCCCTGGCGGCTCAGGCCGTGGCATGAGCCGCAATCCTGCTCGACCAGGGCCTGCAATTCCTTGATCCTGGTTTGGCCGATGCCGCCGTCGGCATGGGCCGACGCGGCGGCCAGGATGAGGGCAAGGGCCAGGATCGCCCTAGGCATGGGCGACCTCGGCCGGCTCGCCGATGCGCGGGCGTTCCAGGGCCAGCGACACCACCCGGCCGATCATCAGCAAGGCGGGCGGCTTGGGCGTCCAGATCCGCATCTGCTCGGACAGAGTATCCAGGGTGGCGGTCAGCAGGCGCTGCGACGGCGTGGTGCCGCGCTCGATCACAGCGACCAGCGTCCCGCCGGGCAGCCCCGCTTCCATCAGGCTGGCGGCGAGACGCACGGCGCTGCCCACTCCCATGTACACCACCAGGGTGCAGTTGGGGTCGGCCAGGGCGGTGAAGTTGAGGTCCAACTCGCCGTCGTCCTGGCGGTGGCCGGTGACCAGCCGCACGCCGTCGGACAGGCCGCGATGGGTCAGCGGGATGCCCACGGCCGCCGCGCAGCCCGAGGCGGCGGTGATGCCGGGCACGATGTCGTGGGGAATGCCGTGGCGGGCCAGATGCAGCGCTTCCTCGCCGCCGCGGCCGAAAACGAAGGGGTCGCCGCCCTTCAGGCGCACCACGTCTTGGCCGCTGCGGGCGAGGTCCACCAGCAGGCGGTTGATCTCGTCCTGCGGCAACGCGTGGCGGCCGCTTTCCTTGCCCACGTCGATGCGCCGCGCCGCGGCGGGAACCAGGTCCAGCACCGCCTCGCCCACCAGGCGGTCGTAGACCACCAGGCCGGCGCCGGCGATCAGCCGTGTGGCCTTGACCGTCAGCAGTTCCGGGTCGCCGGGGCCGGCGCCCACCAGAGAGACCTTGCCGAAGCGTACCATGGCTTTTCCTTTACCGCACCACCACGGCGCCCACCATTTCGGGATGGGGGCCGCAGCGATAGGGGAAGCGCCCCGGCCGGTCGAAGCGCTGGCGGTGGACCTCGTCCGGGAACAGCCGCTCCGATTCCGGCTGGCCCTCGACGATGATGGAATGGCTGGTGCGCTTCTCGGCGTTCAGCCATTCCACCACCGTGCCCGGCCTGACCGTGACCTCGCGGGGCTCGAAGCGGTACTTGTCGATGACCACCTGCACCACCTCCTCCGCTCCCGCCGGCGTCGCCGCCAGCGAGAGGGCGAGCATGGCGCCGGGCAGCCGGCGCGACATCACTGCTTGACCGCCTTGATGTCGCCGTCGGCGTCGAGGCCGAGGCGCAGGTTCAGCGAGACGTGGTGGAAGCGGCCGCGGGCGTAGTCGTCGTGCACGGCGAAACCGACGGTGTAGCTCTTGCCCGGCTGCAGCACATGGTCGCCGGGCTGGCCGGAATTGAGCTTGCGGGTCATGGTGACCACCCAGGCGTCGCCCTCCTTCTTGCCGGTGAAGGTGGCGCCGGCATTCTGCTTGAGCACGCGCTCGGCCAGCACGTAGCCGTCCTCGGACTGGCCGCCCTTGCCGCTCTTGAAGCGGGCGAGGTCGAGGAACTTGCCCTCCTTGAGCAGGGCGTCCAGCTCGGCCTGGGACTTGAGCTTGTCCCAGCCGCCGCGCGGCTCGTCCTTGAGCGAGACGGCCGTGCGCGATTCCGGCAGGTACTTGGTGACGTAGCCGCCCGAGGTGTCGATGCCCTTGATCGCCGCCAGCTTGTCCGTGGCCGGGGCGCTGGGCATGTCGTGGGCGTCGGCGTGGCAGCTGGCCCAGCAGCCCGAGCGGTCGGCGGCCTCGACCTTGCCGTCGTCGATCATCAGCGCCAGCTTGACCTCGTTGTCCGGGTCCATCTTGCCGCCGGTGGCGTTGGGCGCGTCGTTGTGCGGGCCGGCGGGGAACTCGAAGCGCATGTACAGGGTATCGGCGTCGTAGGCCGCCTTGACCTTGAGCGGGATCGAGGCGCGCTTGCCGGGGATGACGGTGGGCTCGATCTTCTGGCCGGTGACCATCTTCTTGCCCATGTCGGCGGTTTCCTCGGCATGGCAGCCCGAGCAGGTCTCGCCCTTCTTGGTGAAGGAACGGGCGCCGCCGTGGTCGGTGCCGGTCTGGATCCACTCGAACGAGGCCTGGCCGGGATAGAACAGCACGGTCTTGGCCTCGGGTACCTTGGACCAGTCGATGGTCTTGCCGGCGGCCAGCGCGCTGGGCGCGCCAAACATCGGCACGGCGGCGGCCAGCGTCAGGGCGCAGGCGGCGGTCCCCAGGGCGGTCAACAGGCGACGTGTGCTCATCCTCTCCTACTCCTCTTCTTCCAGGCCCTGGTGGACCGGCTTGTGGGCAATGCCCTTGTGGCAGTCGATGCAGGTCATGCCGTCTTCCTGGGCGTTCTCGTGCTGCTTGCGCGCCCGCTGCTTCTGCCTCTCCGGGTCCATCTGGTCGAAGGCGTGGCAGTTGCGGCACTCGCGGGAATCGGTGGCCTTCATCCGCGCCCATTCGCGCTTGGCCATCTCCAGGCGGTGCTCGTTGAATTTCTCCGGCGTCGAGACCGTGCCCAGCACCTTGTGGTAAAGCTCGTTGGACGCCTGAATCTTGCGGATGATCTTGTGGGTCCAGTCGCGGGGCACATGGCAGTCCGGGCAGCCGGCGCGCACGCCCGAGCGATTGGTGAAGTGGATCGTCTTCTTGTATTCCTGATAGACGTTGTCCCGCATCTCATGGCACGAGATGCAGAAATCCAGCGTGTTCGTCGCCTCCATGCCTGTATTGAAGGCGCCCCAGAACACAATTCCCCCAATAAAGAGCACAAGCGCCCCGATAAGGGTGGCGCCCAGGATGCGCGTCCTGGACAGGCGGGTCAGCAAGGATGGTGTGGACGCCATGACCGTTCCCCCAAGGGTCTCCTTTCTCGGAATTTCCCACCAGCCATGGCATGGCGGCCCGCTCCGCGGATGTGACGTTGGGCAAGCGGCGCTCGCCGCTGCTGCCTGCGATGCGGGCGATCCTATCGCGGGGTCGGGACGGGCTTTGTGACCTTGGTCAATTTGCTCGGTGGGGCCTGGAGGGTGCTGAAAACCGTTCTCAACTTTTCCCGGCCGCTATTTGACTTTGGTTAAAGAGGCGCCCGCCGGCCCGGCGCATCCTGCCGCCATCCTTAGCGCTGGGTCCCCGGGGGGAATTCCGGCAACCAGAACACGAGTGGAGGTACAAGGATGAGGAAGGGACTCAAGGCAGCGCTGATGCTGTCGGTCTTGCCGTTGGCGTGGAGCGGTGCCGCGCTCGCCGACGAGCCGAGCTTGGCCAAGGAAGCCAAGGACGCTAGCGCCAAGATCTATTTCGAGCGCTGCGCCGGCTGCCACGGTGTGCTGCGCAAGGGCGCGACCGGCAAGAACCTGGAGCCCGAGGCGACCAAGAAGCTGGGTCAGGCGCGCCTGGAAAAGATCATCAGCTACGGCACCGACGGCGGCATGGTGAACTTCGACGACATCCTGACCAAGGATGAGATCAAGAACATCGCCACCTATATCCAGATGACCCCCGACACGCCGCCGGAATGGGGCATGAAGGATCTCACGGCCAGCTGGAAGGTGATCGTTCCGCCCGAAAAGCGGCCGACCAAGCAGATGAACAAGATCAATCTGCAGAACATCTTCTCGGTCACGCTGCGCGATGCCGGCGAGGTCGCCCTGATCGACGGCGACACCAAGAAGATCGTCAGCATCGTCAAGACCGGCTATGCCGTGCACATCTCGCGCCTGTCGGCGTCGGGCCGCTACGTCTACGTCATCGGCCGCGACGGCAAGCTGGACATGATCGACCTGTGGATGGAAAAGCCCGCCGTGGTCGCCACCATCAAGACCGGCCTCGACGCCCGCTCGGTGGACACCTCCAAGTTCCAGGGCTTCGAGGACAAGTACGCCGTCGCCGGCTCGTACTGGCCACCGCAATACGTGATCATGGACGGCCAGACGCTCGAGCCGCTGAAGGTGGTTTCGACCCGCGGCGTCACCGTGGACGGCGAATACCATCCCGAACCGCGCGTGGCCTCGATCGTTTCCTCGGTGATCAAGCCCGAATGGGTCATCAACATCAAGGAAACCGGCCAGATCAAGCTGGTGGACTATTCCGACCTGAAGAACCTGAAGGAAACCACCATCGAGTCCGCCAAGTTCCTGCATGACGGCGGCTGGGACTCGACCAAGCGCTACTTCCTGGTGGCGGCCAACGCCTCGAACAAGGTCGCCGTGGTCGACACCAAGGAAGGCAAGCTGGCCGCCCTGGTGGACACCAAGGCCAAGCCGCATCCGGGCCGCGGCGCCAACTTCGTCCATCCCAAGTTCGGTCCGGTGTGGGCGACCTCGCACCTGGGTTCGGACGTCATCACCCTGATCGGCACCGACCCCGAGAAGCACCCCGAATACGCCTGGAAGGTGGTCCAGGAACTGAAGAACCACGGCTCGGGCTCGCTGTTCGTCAAGACCCATCCCAAGTCCAACCACCTGTGGGCCGACGCGCCGCTGATGCCGGAAAAGGACGCCGCCGAGTCGGTGACCGTGTTCGACATCGACAACCTGGAGAAGGGGCCGCAGGTCATCAACGTCGCCGCCATGGCCGGCCTGCCCGATTCCAAGTCGGTCAAGCGCGTGGTGCAGGCCGAGTACAACGAGGCCGGCGACGAGGTGTGGTACTCGATCTGGGCCGGCAAGACCGAGCCTTCGGCCATCGTCGTCATCGACGACAAGACGCTGAAGCTCAAGGCGGTGATCAAGGATCCCAAGCTGATCACTCCGACCGGCAAGTTTAACGTGCATAACACGCAGCACGATATTTACTAAAAGTAATAAATCTTTGTTGGGAAAGCCCGGGAAGCCTCGTCTTCCCGGGCTTTTCCGCACCCTTAACCAACGTCAAGGATGCGTCCGGGACTTCAGAGGACTCTGAAGCCAGAACGGAGGGGGGAATGACGTCCGACGTCCTGGAAGCGCTGAGCGACCATCCGCTGTTCGGTATCGTGCCGAGGACGGACCTGCCCGCCGTACTGGATGATCCGGCCACCAGGACGTTCGCCGCTGGCGAGGCGCTGTTCCGCCAGGGCGAACCCGCCCGGCGGCTGTACCTGATAGTCCGGGGCGCGGTCGAACTGGTGGTCGAACGGCCGGGGCAGGTCCCCGAGATGCTGGCCCGCCTCTCCGCCGGCGAGGCCGTGGGCGCCGACGCCATCCTGCCCGGCTGCCGCCATGCCGCCACCGCCCGCGCCGCCGCGCCCACCCTGGCGGTGGTGGTGGACGGCGCCCGCCTGACCACCCATTTCGAGGCCCATTTCGACCAGGCCATCGCCATCATCGGCGAGATGGCCGGATCGCTGCGCGGCCAGATCAAGGAAATCACCGAACTCAAGCTGCAATCCACCACCGAGCGGCTGGCCGGCTATCTGCTCGAACTGGCCGGCGAGGCCAGGGGGCGTGCAGCGGTGCGTCTGCCGTTCGAGAAGCGGATGCTGGCCGACCGGCTGGGGATGGAGCCGGCGACGCTCAGCCGTGCCTTCGCCAAGCTGCGTGAATGGGGCGTCGAGACCGGGCGCGGCGACCGCGTCGACATCGCCGACGTCGCCGTCCTGCGCCGCGTCGCCGCCGCGACGGACATGCTGGGCGACGGAGGGATGCCATGACCTGTCCGTGCCGCCAGATCTGCCTGGTGCCGAAGCCGGGCTGCACCCGCCCGCACGGCAGCCTGCCGCGCCACCGCACCGCCGGCCCGCAACTGGCGGCCCAGGTCATGGGCCTGCCGCTGTTCAGCGGCCTTGACCACGACGTGCTGGAAAAGCTGATGGCCGACGCCAGCGCCCTGACTTGCGCGCGGCGCAGCATGCTGTTCTCGGGCGGGTCCCAGGCGGACTGCTTCTACATCGTGCTCGACGGACAGGTGAAGCTGTTCGCCCTGACTTCCGACGGCCGCGAAAGCATCGTCGAGGTGTTCACCCCGGTCTCCAGCTTCGGCGAGGCGGCCATGCTGTCCACCGGCTCCTTCCCCCTGCACGCCGAGGTGATCGAGGACGCCACCCTGATCCGCGTCGGCCGCCGCGCCTTCGTCAACACCCTGCGCGACGACCATGCCGTGGCCTACCGCATGCTGGTCAACATGTGCCGCCGGCACCAGCGGCTGTCCGGCGAGATCCACCATCTGAAGCATTCCCAGCCGTGGCAGCGGGTCGCCGAGTTCCTGCTGGCGCTGACCGAGGCCGCCGAGGGCACGGCGCTGGTGGCCCTGCCCTTCAACAAGGAGGTGCTGGCCAGCCGCCTCGGCATCCGCCGCGAATCCCTGAGCCGGGTGCTGGCGCGCCTGAAGGAGGTGGGGGTGCGCACCGAGGGCAACGCCGTGCGCATCGATGACGTCGGCTCGCTGCGCCGCCGCTGCGCCGAGGCCGCGCATTGAGGCGGGAGAGCCTGTCCCGCGTGCTGGCGAGCTTGCGTTCCCACGGGGTGCGAAGCCACGGCATGACCTTCTTCCTGGAGGACGCCGCCTCGCTGCGCACCATCGCTTCCGGGCCGGAACTGGCGGGGTGAGGCTTCAGGCCGGCTTGCGGTCGAGGGCGAAGCCGATCAGGCCGGCGGTCACCGCCAGCAGTCCCAGCCAGCCCCACGGGCTTGGCGCCGCCGCCCCCAGCAACAGCATCTCGCCGACCAGGGCGAAGCCCACCTCGCCGGCCTGGGTGGCGTCCACCGCCGCGATCCGGTAGGGATCGTTGGATCGGTTGCGGGCGTGCAGGAACAACGCCGTGGCCAGGCAGCCGGCGAACAGCGCCACCACCGCGGTGGTGGCGACCTGTCCGGCGGTGGGCGGCGGCGGCGCCGTCACCATCAGCAGCGCGGCGAAGAACGGCAGCGCCCCCAGCGTGGGCAGCAGCACGGCCGTGGCCGGGTCGGCCAGCAGCGCCGCCTGCGGCCCGCCTTGGTGGCGGGCGCGATTGAGCAGCTGGTTGCCCACCGGATAGGCCACCGCCGCCGCCAGTACCGGAATGACGCCGAACAGCATCTGGCCGGTGGTCACGCCCTCCATGACGCGCTGGCCGTTCACGGCGGCGATGCCGAGGAAGGTGACCAGCAGGAAGGCAATGCCGCGCCGCGGCACCGGCAGGCCGAAGCCCCGCAGAACCAGCGGGCTGACCAGGATGGTGACCTGCCAGGTGGCGGCGACGATCCAGCCGGGGGCGTGGTCGGCGGCGAAGCAGCAGCACGCATAGAACACGCCGAAGCCGATGCCGCCCGTGCCCAGCCAGAAGGGCATCCGCCGGACGAAGTTCCTCAGCACGGCGAGCAGATGGCCGATGCCGTGCCGCAGGATCAGCCAGGCGCCCAGCAGAACGGCCATGTCCACGTAGCGCAGGGCGGCGCTCCACGCCCAATGACCGCCCTCCAGGCTCATGGCGCGGTTGAGGACGAAGGTGACCGAGAACAGGGCGGCCGCCAGCAGGCCGAGGCCCAGCAGGCGGGGCATGGAGGGCGGCGGAGCAGCCGGGCTGACGCTGGTCATGGGGCGGGATCAGCGCCCCGCCGGGACCGGTGCGTTGGCGCTGCGGCCGTAGGCGGCGTCCAGGCGGGCGGTGCACTTGCTTTGGGCGGCACCCTGTAGCGGGCCGCAATTGGTTTGCCAATCGTCGGCGTAGACGCCGTTGGTGCGCAGGGCCTTTTCCGGCGCCGGCCGTGACAGGGCGTAGAAGCCGCCCAAGGTGGCGGCGATCAGCAGGACCAGCAGCAGGATTTTGTTCATGGCGCGCTTCCGGCAGGGGGAGGGGGCTGGCGCATCATGGCCCGCCCCCGTGGCCGAGGGAAGCACGCGGTCTGTGGCAACAGCGGGCCGTGCCGCCGCGCGGGGCGGCGGCGTCAGGACGCCTTGCGCAACCGGACGATGACGTCGACGCCTTCCACCTCCATGCCGGGCGGCGGCGGCGGCAGGTCGAGAACGCGCGGCTGGGCGCCGGGGATGTCCTGCACCCGGCCGGTCTGCACGTCGTAGAAATGATGATGGTCGGCGGTGTTGGTGCAGAACCAGCTGCGGTCGCCTACGGCCACGTGCTTGACCAGACCGCCGGCGGCGAATTCGTGCAGCGTGTTGTAGACGGTGGCCAGCGACAGGCGCACGCCGGAGGACAGGGCCTCCTGGTACAGGCTGTCCGGGGTGAGGTGGCGATGCCCACCCTCGCGGATCAGACGCAGGATCGTCAGGCGTTGACGGGTGGGGCAGATCTGGGCGGTGCGTAGCACCGCCTCGTCATTGCAATGCACGATCACCTCTCTGCCGACGATATGGACCACGCGCAGTTTAAACTCAGTCCAAACCCTGCGCAACGGATACACACAAATCCGTCGTCGAAATTGCAAACAAACCGTCACTGGTCTGCCGGGTGCCGGGCCGCATAGAGTCCGCCGCGCCAACAGCGATATCGCAGTGCGAGGGTACCATGACCGATCAGGGCAAATCCGCCAGGCCTTGCGCCAAGTGCGCCTATTGGGATCGGGGCGTGTGCCGGCATGGCATGGTCGCCGAACACGAACGCAGCCGGGGTACCGGCTGCATCTTCTTCAGCCGCGATGCCAGCGCCTTCGCCTTCTTCGTCAAGGAGTGGCGCTGGTAGCGGGTCAGTGGCGGGTAGCGCCGGCGCCGGGGCCGGCCATTCCCGCCATGCTGCGCAGCAGGGCGATGTCGCGCCGCATGCGCTCGATGTCGTGGCTGCGCCACAGGTCGCCGAAGTTGCCGCGGGCGGGGCAGCTTTCCCCCGGCGACATGCGCCGGTTCAGGTCGTCCTCGTAAAGGCCGATCAGGCTGTCCAGGTGGGCGCGGCGTTCGCCGCCGTCCACCAGGTCGAGGAAGGCCAGCTTCATGCGCAGGCCCACTTGGCCGAATACGGAAGAGGGTCGCGCGGTGGGCTGGGCCAGCAGCAGCGACAGGGTTTCGCGCCCGCGCCCGGTCAGCCGCAGGCGCAATTCGGTGCTGCTGGCCGTCCGTAACCCGTTCACCGCCTGCAGATGGCCGCCGCGCATCATCTCGTCCACGCTGGCGGTGATCAGTTCGCCCACCGGCAGCCATTGGCCGAGGGTGATGACGTCGATGGCCCGGCAGATGTCGTCCAAGCCGGCCGGACCGCGGGCCGCCGTGCCTAGCGCCGCCAGCCAGATGAAGTCGCGGGTGCCCATTTCCCGCTTGGTCAGTGCCGCCATGTCGATGTTTCCGACGAAGCCCATGGCCCTCTCCATAATGCAAATGCGAATGATTCGCATAACGCTCAGGGAGGATGCCACAGGCGGCGGAAAAATCAAGCCGCATTCCTTCTGCGGCCTCTCCTCCGAACGAGGGATCATTCAAATGCGCGCCAAATTGCGCACATTCTATGGTTGCTGCGCCTGGGCGCGCGGGCGTACAGTCTTGTCCCGCAAGAACCGAGACGGCCGGGGTTGAACCAATGCCCGATCTAGGGCCCGAGGAATTGTCGACGGGTGTCCGCGAAATCGATGCCGACACCGAAGGGTTGTGTTACCTGATGGCGCGCATTTTCGACCCCCTCGTGGAGTGCCGCCGCCGCCATGGCGAATGCGACCACCGCCAATGCACCCGCATCGCCGCCGTGCTCACCTTCATGAATCGCAGTTTTCAGCGTCAGGAGCATCTGATGGCGGCGGCCGATTACCCGCTGGCCGGCGACCATCAGGAAGAACACGCCCTGCTGAAGGAGCAACTGGCCGCCATGCAGGAGGCCGGTGTCTGCGCCGACCGCGACCGCCAGGTGGTGCGCGAGGCGGTGACCCGCTGGACGCTCCGCCACAACCGCGCCTTCGACCGCACCCTGGCCAACTGGGCGGTCACCCGCCGGGTGCTGTTCCCCGCCACCTGACGGCGCAACGGCCCCCGCATCACGGGGGCCGCTGGACCGGGGGCGGTCAGCGCCCCATGCTGCCGGAGCCGCCCGAGCTTCCGCCAGGCGTTCCCGATGAACCCTGACCACCCCAACCGGACGGCGCCTCGCGCTCGGCCGGCGGTGTCGACGGACTGGTGGCCGAACCGCTGCTGCTGCCCGGTTCCTGGCCCGGCAGCTGCGCCGTCTGGCAGGCCGGACGGGGGTCGTTGGGCAGGCAATCGATGGGCGTCTGGCCGGACAGGCCGGGGCTGCCCGAAGGGGAACCGGCGCCGGGCGACGGCGAACCGGGGGTGGTGGTGCCCTGGTTCTGCATGGTCGAACCGGATGGCGAACCCGATCTGCTGGGCGACACGCTTTGGGCCATCACTGGCGTGGTGAGCAGGGCCGCAAGCGCGGCCGCGGTGAGCAGACGGATCATTGGCATCTCCCTTTTCCTGGCGAGGCCGTCTTGGGGCCTGCCCTGGGAACAAGTCAGGCACGGGGCGGTTCGCGCCTTCGTCCCAACGATGGCCGGCGCCGTCCTTCGGGTGGCCGGTGGGCAGCGGGCAGGCAAGGGAGGAATCGCACTCTAACGTATTGATAAAAGACGAATTCAGCGTGCCGGTCGGATCGCAAGGCGATTCGACCGGCACGCATCCGGCTCTAGCGGAACACCTTCTCGTACAGGCTGAGCAGGATTTCGAACAGGATCAGGGCGACAATGTACCACTCGATCTTCTGCGAACGGCTGGTGTGGACCAGGTCCAGCAGAGTTTCGGCGGTGTCGCCGATGACTTCCAGCTTGTTGTCGATGGCGCGCGAGCGCTCGCGGATCTCGTATTCGCGTTCGAGGCGGCCGAACAGGCCTTCCAGTTCGGGCGTGTACCACAGCACCTCGGGCTTCTCCAGCACCTCGGCGCGCCCCACCATGCGATGCTGGGTCAGCAGCACGTCGCCGATCTGCGACAGCAGCTCGCGGACCTTGAAATTGCGGTTGCCGTGGTGCTTCAGGCGGGCGGCCAGCGGCTCGACGCGGTCGAACACGTTGGCGACCTTGACTTCGAAATAGTCCAGCATGACGTCCTTGGCCAGCACATCGGCGACGATCTGCATGCGCTCGGGCGTCATCTCGGACAGCACGATGTTCCCTTCCGGGTCCACGTATTCGCTGCTGCCGGGGATGATGTCCAGGTGGGCCTGGTCGCGGCCGGGTTCGGGCAAGGGGTCGGTGACCAGCCGGGTGAGGTCGGCCAGACAGTGGGCCTCCTCCTCGGCGGTGACGTCGAACAGCACGATCACGCCATAGCGGAACAGCACGGCATAGCCGTTGCGGCCCATGCGCACGGTCAGGGGTGTGGTGGCCAGGGCCTGCTTTTGCTCGAAGCCTCGGGTGTCCAGACGCTCACCCAGCAGGAAGGCACGGACGATAATGGAGCGCCGCTCGGTGTACGGCGCCACGGAAGTGGATGGATCGACGGTCATGAAGCGGATGGTTGCGCGATCTGGCGGCTGAATCAAGTGAACCCTGCGCTCTTGCGCTTTTCCTTGCTGAGCTCCCTCGCTTGACATTACATTTTGTCAAACAAGCGTTATCAGGGGGGCGTCCAAGGTGGACGGACACGGCGAGCCGAAGCGGCTGCTGCGGCTGATTTCGCACTACAAGGGGGCGGTCGAGCCTGGTGTTCATGCTCGCGCCCCTGGCGCTGGTGGCCTATGTCCAGCATTACCAGACGCCGTCCCTGGTCTTTCGCCATCACCTGTTCCACGAAGCCGCCACCGGCATCTCCCTTGTCCTGTCGCTGTTTGCCGCCTGGGTCGCCTTTCGCTGCTACCGCGCCAGCGGCGAACCCACCCTGCGCTATATCGCCCTGGCCTTCCTGGGATTCGCCCTGGTCTATGCTCCCCATGGGCTGCTGACCCGGCTGGGCGAGCACCATCCCTGGCTGTTCCTGCTGTACGGGGCAGCGTCCCGCGTGGTGGTGGGCGCCTTCCTGCTGGAGGCGCTGCTACGCCATGGCGAGGCTCCCCATCCGGTGGCGGGCCGAACCTGCGTCCAGGGCTGGCTGTGCTGGGTGGCGGCGATACTGGTGGTGGACGGGGTGGTGGCCGTGGTGGCGGGCCTGCCGGTGGCGGGAGAGCCCAGGCTCCGCCTAAGCCTGGAGGCCCTGGCCTTGTTCCTGTGCCTGGCCGGCATCGCCACCATTCGCCTCCGCCGGCTGCGCTCCGGCGCCATCGGGGCGATCCAACTGGCCCTGGCCGCCTTCGCCGCCTCGTCGGCGGCGTTCATGCTGACTGCGGCGTGGACACATCAATGGTGGCTGGCTCATGCCCTCTTCGCCGCCGGCTTCCTCGTGCTCAGCCACGCCCTTGTTCGCGTCTACCTGACCACGCGTTCGTTCGCGACGCTCGGTTCCGAGGCGGAGATGGTGTCTTGCATGGAAGCGGCCGAGACCGCCGCCGTCGCGTCGCGGAGCGCCGAAATGCAGATCAGGCGGCTGTTCGAGGGCAGCCCGATGGGCATCCTGGTGAGCGAGCCGTCGGGGCGCATCCTGTTCTGCAACCAGCGCCACGCCGACATTTTGGGCATAAGCGCTGTCGAAGCGCTGGGGCGCAATGCCCGCGACTTTCATCTGGAACCCGAACGGCGCGACCGGGCGGTGGCCGAAGCCCTGGCCACGGGCCGGCCGGTCTCGGCCGAAATTCCCCGGCTTTCCGGCAAGGACGGGCTGCGCTGGTACAGGGTGACCTGGGCTCACCAGATATTTGCCGGCCGCCATGCCCTGGTGGCCTGGACGCTGGACGTCACCGACCGCCACGCCGCCGACGAGGCAGCGGCCCAGGCCCGGCAGGCGGCGCCTATTCCGCAGCCAGGGGAAGCGATGGCGTGAGGGCACGGCGCAATGCCGTCGCCGCTTCGCCGATGGCGGTGCTGGCGGGCGGCAGATGGGCGCTCATCTGCATGAAGGAATGGGGCACGCCGGGATAGACCGACAGCGTGTTGGCGACGCCGGCGCGGCTCAGCTTGTCGGCCAGGGCCAGGCTGTCGTCCAGCAGGCAGTCCAGGCCGGCGCCGATGACGAATTGGGGCGGCAGGCCGCTCAGGTCGGCCAGCAGGGGCGCCGCCAGCGGGTTGTCCCGCTGGGCGCGGTCGGCCACGTATTGCGACCAGAACCAGTCCACCCGCGCGGTGGTCAGGCCGAAGCGGCCGCCGCCGAAGGCCCGGTGCGAGGCGGTGGCCAAGTCGGCCGAGAACATGCCGTAGAACAGCAGGCCCAGGGAGGGCAGGGGTACCCCCTGGTCGCGCAGGGCCAGCATGGCCGCCAGCGCCAGATTGGCGCCGGCCGAATCGCCGCCCACCGCCATGCGGGCGGGGTCCAATCCGCGCTCGCGGCCCGATCGCCGGACCCAGGCGATGGCGGCCAGGGCTTCGTCCAGTTGGCCGGGAAAGCGCAGTTCAGGCGCCAATGTATAGCCCAGCCCCACCACCGCCGCGCCCGAGCGCGAGGCCAGCAGGCGCATCAGCCGCTCGTGGGTGTCGATGCTGTTCAGTACGAAGCCGCCGCCGTGGAAGTACAGCAGCACACCCAGGTCGTCACGGCGCTGGTCGGGATAATGGATGCGCAGCCGGGCAGTACCGCCATGGGGTGAGGGCAGCTCGACCTCCTCCGTACCGCCGATCTCGGGCAGGGGCTGGTTCCACAGCATCTGATAGGCATGCGCGTTGGCGCGGGCCTCGGCCAGCGGCTGGGTCAGCGGGTCTGCCGGCGCAAGGCCCGCCGCCCGGGCGACGCGGGCGATGGTGTCGAGATGGGGGTGGGGGGCGGACATGGCGGCTTCTCCTGCGCTTGCCCTTGTAGACTAATTTACACAAAACACTGCGTCAACTTATTTTATAAATCTACAAGATCAGTATACTAAACGAATGTACCCTCCCCGCGCAACCCGATGCGCGCCGCGGTTTAGAGCGCTTCTTGGGTGTGGACGCCGCCGTTCCAAGTATTTGATTTTTCGTCCGGGGAAAGGCATTCTCTCGCGGGGATGCAAGGATTTCGCCGCGCCGCTGACTGGCGCTTCAACAGAGGTGCAGCGATCTCGCGTCGATTTTGACACCGGTTTCAGGAACTTGCTGCGGCGCAGCGCGAGATTTCCTCCGGTTCTTCGGCGGTGGCCGGGCAGTTGATGCTTGGTTACTGCCGCTGTTTTGGGGGCACGGCATCAGCGGAGCGTGGGTCGCCTTCGCGGATGTTTCCAAGGTCGCGGCCCAGGCAATGGCGCATGCGTGCGCAAGGAGACGGGGCTGCCCATGGGTGACACGACGATTGTGCGCGGCGAGGCCGACGAGCTGGTGCTGGAAGCGGCCAGCGAGGCGGAAGCCGCGAAGCCGGTCAAGGCGCCGCCCGTGCCGCCGCGCCTGGTGCCCGAATTGCCGTCCCCGGTGCCGCCCAAGCCCAAATCCGGCCTGGCCACCGCCGTCAATCTCGGCGCGCTCGCCCTCACCATCGGCTGGCTCGGCTTCTGCGCCTCCTACGTCACCACCAGCATCGGCTGGGAAAACGTCATGGTGCTGCAGCCGCAGGAACTGGGTGGCATCGCCGGCGCCGCACTGGTGCCCGCCGCCTTCCTGTGGCTGGTGGTGGCCTGGTTCGACCGCGGCCGCGCCGTGCGGGCGGTGGGCGAACAACTGTCGCAGCAGCTGGCGCGCCTGACCTATCCGGCGGAGGGGGCCGAATCCCGCGTCAAGGCGGTGTCCGACGCGCTGCGCTCCCAGGCGCGCGAACTGTCCGAGGCTTCGGGCCAGGCCCTGGCCGAGGCCGAGGCGGTGCGCAAGGTCATGGCCGAGCAGGTGGACTCCATGTCCTCGCTGGTCGGCCGCATCAACGGCGAGGCCCGCTCGGCCCTGGACGCCCTGCGCGGCGAAGTGGACCGGCTGACCCAGGCCGCCGATTCGGCCACGGCGCGGGCGCGCGAGGTGGAGCACCTGCTGCGCCTGCAGACCCAGGAAATGTCGCTGGTGACCGAGAACGCCGCCACCAAGGTGCGCGAGTTCGGCGAGGTCATGCAGAAGCAGGTGGCCGCCATCGACGAGACCTCCACCGGCGCCGCCCAGCGCGCCGAAACCCTGTCGGCGCAGATCCGCAGGCACGCCGAGGGCCTGGACCAGGTCTCCCCGCGCCGCCGTCGAGCGCGCCGAGCAGGTGGGCACGGTGTTCACCGCCCAGGCCGCCCGCCTGCAGGATGCCGCCGACCGCGCCGGCAACCGCGCCGAGGAAGTGGCCAATACCCTGTCGGGCCGGGTGGAAGCGCTGGATACCCTGTTCGTGCGCCAGAACGCCGACCTGGACGCCTCGGCCGACCGTCTGGCCGAGCAGACCGGCCGCATCGCCGCCTCGCTGCAGACCCAGGCCACCAGCCTGGACCAGACTACCGACCGCGTGCTGTCGCGCATCAAGATCGTCGAGGAAGCCCTGTCGGTGCAGTCGCGCGAGCTGTCCTCGGCCTCCGACCAGGCCATGACCCGCTTCCGCGAGATGGAGGACGTGCTGGGCCGGCACGCCGACCACCTCAGGTCCACCGCCGACGATGCCAGCGCTCAGTTGGGGCAGGTGGGCGACGTGTTCAGCCAGCGCCGCACCGATGTGGATGCTGCGGTGGAACGGGCCGTGGCCCAGGTGCGCGAGGTGGGCGACGCCTTCCAGGGCCAGACCCGCGCCCTGTCGGCGGCCTCCGACCAGATGCAGTCCCGCGCCCGCGAGGTGTCGGAAACCCTGCGCCTCTACATCGAGGATCTGGGCAAGGGCGCCGAGAAGTCGGCCGGCCAGGCCGAGGCCATCCGTCAGACCCTGCGCAAGCAGGCCGACGAACTGGCCGACGCCGCCAACGTGGTGTCGACCCAGTCCCGCCTGTCGGAAGCCTCGCTGAACCAGCAGTCGCGCCACCTGATCAGCACCGCCGACCAGGTCATGGCCAAGGTCAAGACCATTGCCGACACCCTGCGCCAGAACACCAACGACCTGATCGCCATGTCGTCGCGCGTCGGCGTGGAACTGGAGGCCGTGGGCGAGGGCCTGCGCCAGCGCACCACCGAGGTGGGCGTCGCCGCCACCAAGGCGACCGCCGAGACCACCGGCGTGGCCGATATGATGGAGCGTACCACCGACCAGCTGGCCCTGGCCTCGGAACAGGCCACCGGTCGCATGAAGGCGGTGTCGGAGGTGTTGCGGCGCCAGACCGAGCAGGTGGTGGCTGCCGCCGACCAGGCCCAGGCCAGCGTCGGCGCCACCGGCGAGACGCTGGGCGACCAGGCGGCCTCGCTGGCCCGCGTGGCCGACGATTCGTCGGAAATGCTCAAGGCATTCGGCCAAGCCATCGGCACCCACGCGGTGGCGGTGGGCGAGGCGGCCCAGCGGGTGTTCCACAACTCGCAGACCGCCGGCGACGCGCTCCGCCAGATCAGCCGTGACTTCGAGGAAACCTCCAACAAGACGGCCGCCCAGGTCACCGCCGCCGGCGACATGCTGCGCGCCGGCATCCGCGACCTTACCCAGGCGTCCGAGCGCATTACCGCCAGCGTGCGCAATGCCGGCGACGGCCTGCGCCGCCAGGCTCAGGAACTGCAGGAATCCACCGAACGGACCGGCGCCAAGCTGGAAAGCTCGTTCGAGATGATCCGGCAGAAATCCAACGACCTGGGCATCACCGGCGACCGTCTGGCCCAGCAGGCGGAGAGCATGGCCGCCACCTTCTCGCGCCAGGCCGCCGATCTGGTCAGCGCCTCCAAGCTGGCCGAAGTGCGGGCCGAGCAGTTGGAGGAGCGTCGCGCCGCCACCTCGGTGGAGCACTTCCTGCAGAACGCCGCCTTCATCGTCGAGAAGCTGCAATCGCTGTCGGTGGATATCGGCCGCATTTTCTCGGCCAATATCGACGAGAAGGCGTGGAAGGAATTCCATGCCGGCGACCAGAGTGTGTTCGTCCGCAAGATCCTCAAGAATCTGGACAAGCACCAGATTGCCGCCATGAAGAACAAGTTCGAGGACGACGGCGAGTTCCGCGAATACGTCACCCGCTACCTGTCCGAGTTCGAGGCCCTGCTCAATCAGGCTCGCCAGTCGGATTACGCCGACGTGCTCACCGGCACCTTCACCTCTTCCGAAGTGGGCAAGCTCTACCTCGTGCTGGCCCGGGCCCTTGGCCGTCTGGAATAGTCCTTCCCCCTTTTGAGGCATTGAAGGGCGCCCTCGCGGCGCCCTTTTTTGTGGGGCGCACGCAACCGGGCCGCACCGGCTCGTCGCACGCCAAGCAGGGCCGCATGTAGACGGGACACGAACCGACAGATCAGCCCCGACCCTCCCCACCACTGTGAATATTTCGCGAACGCACAAATTCGTGTTGCGCTGCACAACGGGCGGTCATACCATTCACCATGGCAGGACACGGAGGCCTATGATGCTGATCCGCAAGCTGCACCTGCACGAACGACCATTGTTCGTCGAGCACCTCAGGCGTTTGCCGCCCAATGACCGGCAATTCCGTTTCGCCCACGCCCACGTCACCGATGAGGCCATCGCCCGTTATGTCGGCCGCATCGACCACGACGACCTCATCCTCGGCTGTCTGGCCGAGGACCGGCTGGTGGGCGGCGCCCACGTGGCCTTCACCGGCGAGGTTGCCGAGGTGGGGCTGTCGGTGGACCCCGACCATCGCGCTCAAGGCATCGGCGCCGAACTGTTCCGCCGGGCCAGCCACTGGGCGCGCAACCGCCGGGCCCAGAAGCTCTACACCCTGTGCCAGACCGACAACCGCGCCATGCTGGCTCTTGCCGCCAAGCTGGGTATGGTGGTCCATCGCGAAAGCGGCACCGCCGAGGCGTTTCTTGCCCTCGATCCGCCTGATCTGCTGACCGTCTCCGACGAATTGTCGGTGGGCGTGCACAACGTGATCAACGAATGGACCGACTTGATGCGCACCTGCGGCGGCGTCCTGCTGGCGCCGCCCAGGAGCGGTCGCTGACGGCCTAGCGCACCGCCGTCTGGCCGGCTTCCTCGCCCAGGCGGACCAGCCAAGTTTCCAACCCCGCCGACGACACTTGCACGGCGGCGGGGTCCTGGCCGTTCAGGTCGCTCCACCGGCGGGCTTCGTCGCGCCATTGCTGCAGGTCGCCGGCCATCTGCTCTTCTCCCCCGCTGCGGGCGGGCGGCGCCTCGTCGGGCGCCCACAGCCACACGCCGGCGGTCATGGCCAGGGCGGCAAGGGCGGCGGCGGTGCCGGTCCAATCGCGATCTTCCATGTTCCCCTCCCGGGTGCCGATAACCACTCGACCTTATCCTCTCGGTGAAGATGGGGACATTCGGCTTCCGACGTAAGAGGCGACACCCTGAAGGGGTAAGACCTTCGCAGGCCCATCCTTCGGCCTGCTGCGGTGGTTGGGTATGGGGTCGGACGAGGAGGGGCGCCCTGGAGCCGGATGCTCGCAGGTCGAAGCACCTTGCGCTTCGACCTGCGAGCTGAATTCGTCTCTTATCAATAAGCTAGAGCGCGCTCTAGCGGGCAACCGCGCCGGTGCCATCTAGGAGGAAGCAACCCGTGGGATCAGCGGTGATGACCGACGACGGCAGATGTCACGCCTGGCGCACCTTCCTGGAAACCCTTCGCCCCGACGGCATGGACCGCATCGACGCGCTGGCCGCGCCCGACATCCACTACCACGATCCTTTCGTCGACGCGCGCGGCCGCGCCAGCGTCAAACGGGTGTTCTCCCGCGTCTTCGACGACATCGAGGACCCGCGCTACACCTTCACCCATTGCGCTTGCGACGGCGATACCTGTTTCCTGCGCTGGCATTTCACCTGCCGCCCCAAGAGCATCCGCCGCGGCCTGCCGTGGATCTGCGACGGCGTCACCGAAATTCGCCTGGATGCCGAAGGCCGCGTGCTCGCCCACTGGGAACACTGGGATTCCGGCGAGCAGGTCTACGAGAAGCTGCCGGTGCTGCGTGCCATCATCCGCACGGTGAAGAGGCGCATTTCCGGCTGGCCGGGCTAGCCTGCGCTCCCACTCACGCCAACCCGAGCGGAGCGGGAGGCAGGGGCGGCGCCTCCAGCCGGGGGCGCGGGCGGGTGAGAATGCGCCCGCCCGCCAGCATGAGGGCCGAGAACGGGCGGCGAAACAGCGGCTGGAAGTGGGCGCTCAGTACGTTGATGCCATCGGTGCGGCCGCCGAAGGCCGGGATCACCAGCCGGCGGCCATCCAGCACGAAGCAAGGCCAAGTGGTACCGTCGGCCATGGCCACCGGCCAGCCCTGCGCCGAGACCTCGCCCACCACGCCGGCGCCGGTCAGCGCCGCATGGCGGAAGGTCAGGCCGCCGGCCTTCAACTCGGTGCCGGCCGTGCCCGGCAGGTCCGGCGGCAAATCCGTCGCCAGCCAGTGCCAGGCATGGGCCTTGGCCAGCCGCGCCAGTTCGTCTGCCTCGCGCTTGGCCAGCCTGCCCTCGGCCAGCAGGCGCGGCAGCGAACCGCCCAGCCAGGCCACCAAAGCCGGGCGGCGCTGGCGCAGCACGGCGCCCAGGCGCTTCAGCGCCTCGGCGGCCAGTCGCGGCGCCTGGCGGGCGGCGGGATCGCCGATGGGGTCGGACACCGCCACCAGCCGTTCCTTGGGGAAGATCAGGGCGCCCGACAGGTCGGGCAACAGGTGCACCCCGTTCAGCAGCATGGCGTCAGGCGAACACGGTCTTGAGCCGGGCCACCGTCTCGGCCAGCGCGTCGGGTTCGTAGGGGCGGGTGGGCACCACGCCCCAGATGGGCCTGGGCCAGGCCGGGTCGCCGGTGAAGCGGGCGACCACGTGGACGTGCAACTGCGGCACCACGTTGCCCAGGGCGGCCACGTTCATCTTGTGGGCCTTGGCGTGGTTCTGCAGCCGATGGGCGGCATCGGCGATTTCCTCCATCAGGACTTGGCGGTCGCCCTGGTCCAGCTCGTGGATTTCGGAAACCCCGTGGCGGCGCGGCACCAACACCACCCAGGGATAGTTGGAATCGTTGAGCAGAAGCACGCGGCACAGCGGCCAATCGGCCAGAAAAACGCAGTCGGCATCCAGTCTTTCATGCAAAACGAACATCCGTTCCGACCCTCCTCGATTGCCCTGGCCGCGCTTTCGCGCTATGACCAAAGTCAAATTTTTATGCACCGAGTCGATCCATGCGCCGACGCCGCTCCCGCAACCGTGACGAAGCCAGTTCCTTCGGGCAAGTCTTTGCCAAGTTGGCCAGATTGGCCGTGGGGATCATCGTGCTCCTTGCCCTGGCCGAATGGGGCGCCGGCTTCGCCATGGGCAAGATACGCCAGAATCGCGGCGCCGCCACGCCCTCGCTGAGCGACCAGGACATCGCCCGCCTGTACGACACCGACAACCCGGCGCTTTACCGCGCGGTTCTGGCGGAAGGCGACCAGTTGGACGAGGCGGTCTACAGCCCGCTGGTGGAATATCGGTTGCCGCAGCGGGCGGGCAGGCACTTCACCATCGCCGCCGACGGCTATCGCGGCAATGGCAGCCTCCAGGATCTGGGCGGGCCGGGCGCCAAGGTGTTCGTGTTCGGCGGTTCCACCACCTTCGGCACCGGCGTGCCCGACGGCGAGACCCTGCCGGCCTACCTGGGCGAGGTCCTGCGCGCTGCCGGCAAGGAGGTGGAGGTCTTCAACTTCGGTGCCCCCTCCTACTATTCGAGCCAAGAGCGCATCGCCCTGGAGCGCCTGTTGACCAACGGTATCCGTCCCCACGTGGCGGTGTTCGTGGACGGCCTGGCGGACTTCCAGTCGTGCCAGCTGCCCGACCGCACCGCCTGGAGCGACCGCCTGAGCCAGGCCACCCAGGTGGCGGCCCGGCTGCCGCTGACCGCCGAACTGGCCAACCGCTCCAACCTGCTGGCGCTGAGCCGCTGGCTGATGGGCGACGAACCGGCCGAGGCGCCCAACCGCACCGCCCTTTGCTCGTCGGACGCCGAGGTGGACAAGGTGATCCGCCGGCTGGACACCAATCGCCGCATCATCGCCGCCCTGGCCGAGAAGCTCGGCTTCAAGGCGGTGTTCGTGCAGCAGCCGGTACCCACCTTCCATTACGACAATTCCAAGCGTCCGCTGCCGGTGAAGACCGAACTGCTGGCCCACCACATGAATTCGGCCAAGGGCTATCCCCGCATGGCCGAGATGCGCGCGGCCGGTCAATTGCTGACCGACAACACCCTGTGGCTGGCCGAGGTCGAGCCCGCCGAGGGCAACGCCTACGTGGACACGGTGCATTACAGCCCGCGCTTCAACCGTGCCCTGGCCGAGGTCATCGGCCGGCATATCCTCGACGCCTCCCTGCTGCCGTGAACGAGCGCCGGGTCTGGCTGGTCCTGCTGGTGGTGCCGCCCCTGCTGTGGGCGGGCAATGCCCTGGTCGGGCGCGCCGTCGTCGGCACCATGGACCCCATCGAGCTGTCGTTCTGGCGCTGGCTGCTGGCGCTGGCGATCCTGCTGCCCTTCACCGTCGACCGCCTGCTGGCCCACGCCCCCCTGCTGCTGCGCCAATGGAAGGTGGTGGCGGTCATGGGCGTCTGCTCGGTGTCGGCCTACAACACGCTGCTCTACATGGCCATGCACACCACCACCGCCATCAACGCCACCCTGATGGGGGCGGTGATGCCGCTGATGATCCTGCTCCTCGGGCGGCTGTGGCTGGGCGATCCCATCCGGCCGGCCCAGGCCCTGGGCATCGCCGTGTCGGCCTTCGGCATGCTGGCCGTGGTCACCAGGGGCGAGCCCGGCCGCCTGCTCGACCTCGCTTTGACGCCGGGCGACGGCCTGATGATCCTGGCCACCCTGGCCTGGGCGGTCTATTCGGTCATGCTGCGCCGGTTTCCCCTGGCCGTGCCCGGCGCCACCCTGCTGACGGCCCTGATCATCGTCGGCCTGGCGGCGCTGACGCCCCCGTTCTTGTGGCACGCCGTCACCGGGCCGGTGCGGCCGGTGAGCGGCGCCATGCTGGCCGCCATCGCCTATACCGGGGTGTTCGCCTCGCTGGTGGCGTTCTATTTCTGGAACCGCGGGGTGGCGGCGGTGGGCGCCGCCACCGCCGGTCAGTATTCCTATCTCATTCCGCTGTTCACCGCGCTGCTCGCCATTCCCCTGCTGGGTGAAGAGTTCCACTGGTATCACGCCCTGGGCGGGGGGCTGATTTTCGCCGGCCTGTTTTTGGCAACCCGGAGAAGATCGCGACGGGCTTGAGCCCGTGCATCGCAGCTTTGCAAATCGGCGGGTTGCGAAGGGCAGGCCCTCTCAGCAGAATGCTGTTCAATTCAGGGAGGACGGGAGCCGCATTGTACGGTTCCCGCGAGAAGCAAATGCGGGAGGAAAAATGGCCCTGCCGACCAACGGCACGACCGCGGACGAATCTCGTCTTGACTGGAACGCTGCGCGCAACCTGCTGGCGGGCTTGCCCGGTGGCGGCCTGAACATTGCCCACGAGGCGGTGGACCGCCATGTGGCCGAAGGGGCCGGCGGGCGCCGGGCGCTGATCAGCCTGGGCAAGCGCTACGAGCGCCGCGTTGTCACCTACGCACAGCTTGCCGAATCCTCGTCGCGTGTCGCCGGCGTGCTGCTGGGCCTTGGCCTGCAGCCGGGCGATACCGTCGCCGTCCTGCTGGACCGCTCGGTCGAGCTCTACCAGGCCGCCTTCGGCGTGTGGAAGGCGGGCGGCGTGTTCTGCCCGCTGTTCTCGGCCTTCGGCCCCGGCCCGCTGCGCTCGCGTCTGGAACTGTCGCGGGCCAAGGTGCTGATCGCCGGCAGATCCCTCTACACCCGCAAGGTGCTGCCGGTGCGCGGCAACCTGCCCGACCTGGAGCACGTCCTGCTGGTGGCCGACGAGCCGGACGCCGCCATGGGCGACCATGCCGGCTGCCGGGATTTCCGTGCCCTGGTGGTGGCCACCGCGCCGGCCGCCACGGTGGCGACCACCGACAAGTCGCCGGCTTTCGTCCATTTCACCAGCGGCACCACCGGCACGCCCAAGGGGGCGGTGCACGGCCATGGCGCGGTGCTGTCCCATCTGGTTACCGGCCGCCAGGTCTTCGACCTGCAGGCGGACGACATCTATTGGTGCACCGCCGATCCCGGCTGGATCACCAACACCGCCTGCGCCCTGATCCTGCCGCTGGCTTGCGGCTGCACCGCTATGGTGGACGAGGCCGAGTTCGACCCGCGCCGCTGGTACGGCATCCTCAAGGAGGAGAAGGTGACGGTGTGGTACACCACGCCCACCAACATCCGCATGATGATGCGCTATGGCGCCGCCCTGGCGCGGACTTACCGCGAGAACTCGCTGCGGCTGGCGGCCAGCGTGGGCGAGCCGCTCAATCCCGAGGCGGTGACCTGGGGCGACAAGGCGCTGGGCGCGCCCTTCCTCGACACCTGGTGGCAGACCGAAACCGGCGCCATCGCCATCGCCAACCCGCCCGGCCACGGCAAGCCCGGCAGCATGGGCCGTCCGCTGCCCGGCGTCGAGGCGGCGGTGCTCACCCGCTCGCTGTCCAAGGTCACGGTGGTGGACGATCCCGAGACGGTGGGCGAACTGGCGCTGAAGGCCGACCTGCCCTCGCTGTTCACCGCCTATGTGGGCGATCCCGGCCGTTACCAGGCGGCCTTCGCGGATGGCTGGTACCTGACCGGCGATCTGGTGCGGCGCGATGCCGACGGCTATTTCTGGTTCGTCGGCCGCTCGGACGACATGATCAAGTCGGCCGGCCACACCATCGGTCCGTTCGAGATCGAATGCGCCCTGATGGAGCATCCGGCGGTGGCCGAGATCGGCGTGGTGGGCAAGCCCGACCTGCTGCTGCGCGAGGTGCCGGTGGCCTTCGTCTCGCTCAATCCCGGCTTCGAGGAAGGCGAGGCGTTGCGGCTGGAACTGCTGTATTTCGCCCGCCAGCAGTTGGGCTCGGCCATCGCGCCGCGGGAAATCCAGTTCATGGATTCCATGCCCAAGACCACCACCGGCAAGATCCTGCGCCGGGCTCTGAAGGCCAAGGCGGTGGGCGAGCCGGACGAGGACGTGGTGGTGCCCCAGGGCGCCCATCCCGGCCGTTTCGACGACGAGTGAGGCCGGGGCGGCCATGCCCAAGCCCGGCCTCGACTGGTTCTATCTGGCCGTCGCCATCGCCTCCGAGGTGGTGGCGACGTCCGCGTTGAAGGGGACCCAGGGCTTCACCCGCCTGGGCCCGTCGATGCTGGTGGTGGCGGGCTACGCCTCCGCCTTCTATTTCCTGTCGCTGACCTTGCGTTCCATCCCGGTGGGTGTGGCCTACGCCGTATGGTCGGGCGTGGGCATCGTGCTGGTGGCGGCGGTGGGCTGGCTGATGTACGGCCAGAAGCTGGACCTGCCCGCCATGCTGGGCATGGCGCTGATCATCGCCGGCATCCTGGTGATGAACCTATTCTCCAAGACTTCGGGGCATTGAGGGCGCGTTTCAGATCAGCCGTCATTCCGGGCGGGGCAATAGCGGAGACGCGGATCCATATTGGTGCCCCACCATGGCCCCTGGCTCAGCGCTAAGCTTGGCCGGGATGACGCGGTCTTTGAACTGCACGAAAAGCCAGAAAAAGGCCCCGTTCCTTGCGGGAACGGGGCCGAAGTTTTCGAGGGGAGACACAAGAAGGTCCGTCAGACGCGCTCGAAGCTCCACGAAGCCGCCGGATTGGCCAGCGCGAAGCCGGCGACCGTGCGTTTGGCCAGGGCCGGAGTGGCGTTCAGGATGGCAAAGGGCTTGCCGTCCTTGCGCACCACGAAATCCTGCGGGCGGAGGGAGGGCGTCCGCCGTGCCAGGGTGGTCCGGTCCGGGGTTTCGTGCATCGCGGGAACTCCAGGGGCGGGTCGTCGTGACCCCCTCTAGGTATTCCTGACGGGGGATCGATGCCAGCCCTGAAGTGGGGGGTATCCTCCTTTGCCAAAGCCTCCTCCATTGGGAGACTGTCCCCTCCGACCCTGGCCGATGGCGCTGTGGCTTCCGGGGGAGCGGGGGAAGGGGGGATCAGACCCCGTCGCGCAGCAGCGCGGTGAAACGGGCGGCATCCACCGGCGGGCTGAACAGATAGCCCTGCATGCTGGAAACGCCCTTGCCCAGCAGGTAATCGGCCTGGTCCTGGGTCTCCACGCCCTCGGCGATGACGTCGAAGCCCAGATTGGTCGCCAGCGCCACCACCGAGGCGACGATGGCGCCGTCCTTGGCGTTGCCCGGCAGTTCCTTGACGAAGGCGCGGTCGATCTTGAGGGCGTCCACCGGGAACAGCTTCAGATAGGCCAGCGACGAATAGCCGGTGCCGAAATCGTCGATGGACATGCGCACGCCCATGGCCCCCAGCTGGGTCAGGATGGCGATGGCGCGGTCCACCTCGGTGGCCATCATGGTCTCGGTGATTTCCAGGCTCCAGCGCGCTGGGTTCCAGCCGGCTCAGCGCCAGGGCGCGCTCCACCTTCTCCTTCAGGCCGGCGTCGTGGAACTGGGCCGGCGACAGGTTCACCGACACGCAGCCGAAATCCAGTCCCTGGTTGCGCCACGAGCGCATCTGCCGGCACGCCTCGGTCAACGCCCAATCGCCGATGGCGCCCACCAGACCGGCACGCTCGGCCACCGGGATGAACAGGGCCGGGCTGACCTCGCCGCGCTCGGGATGGGACCAGCGGATCAGCGCCTCGGCGCCGACGATGCGTCGCGTGCGGGCGTCCAGCTTGGGCTGGTAGTGCAGGCGGAACTGACGCTCGGCCAAAGCGTGGCGCAGGTCGTTCTCCAGGTTGACCCGCTCCACCGCCTGACGGTTCATGTCGTGATCGTAGAAGCGGTAGCCGCGGCCGCTCGCCTTGCAGTGATACATGGCGGCATCGGCCGAGGACAGCAGTTGTTCGGCGGTGTCGGCGTCGTCGGGATAGAGCGCCACGCCGATGCTGGTGGAGGCGTAGAGGTCGCGCCCCGCCACCGAGAAGGGCTCGGAGAAGGCGTAGAGGATCTTCTCGACGCAGGCCACCGCGCCGGACGGCTCCTGGATGCTGGGCAGCGCCACCACGAACTCGTCGCCGCCCAGGCGGCCGATGATGTCGGAAGCGCGCACGCAACCCTTCAGCCGCCGCGCCACCTGGCGCAACAATTCGTCGCCGGCGGCGTGGCCGAAGCTGTCGTTGACGTCCTTGAAGCGGTTGACGTCGAGGAACAGCACCGCCAGCCGGTGGCCGCCCAGTTCCGCCCGCACGATGGCGTCGGCCAGGGTTTCCATCACCGTGTGGCGGTTGGCCAGCTTGGTCAGGGTGTCGTGGCTGGCGTGGAAGCGGATGCGCTGCTCATCCATCTTGCGCCGGGTGACGTCGTGGGCCAGCAGCACGTAGGAATTGACGCTGCCGTCCTCGGACACCACGCCGGTCACCGCCATGGAAGCGGGGAAGACGTCGCCGTCGGCGCGCCGCGCCCACAGCTCGCCCTGCCAGATGCTGCCCTGGGCGGCGGTGGCCCAGGCCTCCTCGATCACCTCGGGTTCGTTGACCTCGGCGGCGAAGAACGACAGGCGCTGGCCGACCACGCCCTCGGCGGCGAAGCCGGTCATGCGCTCGAAGGCCGAGTTGACCGCCTGCACCCGGTGGGAACCGTCCACCACCATGATGGCCTCGCCCACATTGTCGAACACCGCCGCCGCCAGGCGGAGCCGGTCTTCCGCCAGCTTGCGGGCGGTGATGTCCTGGACGGTGCCCTCGTAGCACACCACCTCGCCGCTCTCGTCGCGCACGGCGCGGGCGTTCTCGACGATCCAGATGGTGCTGCCGTCCTTGCGGAAGACTTGCGCCTCGAAATTGCGCACCTCGGAATCGTGGGCCAGGGCGCGCTTGAAGCGGTTGCGGTCCTCGGGATTCACATAGAGGTGGCGGGCGATATCGGTGAGGCCCGAGATCAGCGCCTCGGGGCCGGCATAACCGTAGATGCGGGCAAGGGCGGGGTTGGCGGCCAGATAGCGGCCATCGGGCGTGGTGCGGTAGATGCCTTCGATGGCGTTCTCGAACAGCGACCGATACTGGTCGAGCGCGTGGCACGGCGCCGCGCGCGCGCTTTTGCGCGCCGTATGGTCGGTCAAGGCGTCGCCGCCGTCCAAGTTCTGCATCCCCTCACGCGCGAGCTGACTGTCGGTGGACACACCGCAAGGCAATCGGTATGCCACAAAATCGCATTGGGATGCCATGTGAAAGGCTGGGATTGCAAGACCTGTGCGCAGCGCTAGGCCGCATGGCAGAGGTGTCTGATTAACAAATGAGCAATTCCCGGGGGTGGGGGTGCCTGAAAATCAGCCGCCCAGGCACTCGCAGGAATCGCCGCAACGGCCGCATCCGGCTTCTTCGGGACGCGCCGCCTTGACCATGTCGCGGACCGTGGGAACGCACTTGCCGCAGCGGGGCCGGCATCCGTGGTGCTGGTACACCTGGGCCGCGCTTCCGGCGCCACCTTCGTCGATGGCGGCGCGAACCTGGCGGTCGTTCAGTCCATGGCAAAGGCAAACGTACATGGTGTCCTCGACGGGGGTGACGCGGAGCAGTCCAAGGCGAGGGGGCGGGAAGGGGAGAGAGAGGAGACCCCTCCCCGCCGGGGGCGGCTTAGTAGCCGCTCTTCGCGCCGGTGCCGGCGTAAGCGAAGTCCCATTCGACGGTGAAGGGGTCCCACCACTTGCCGACGCCGGTTTCCTTGTCGGTGTGGCGCAGGAAGTTGTGGGCGGCCGGCTTGATGGTGTAGGCCACGTGGTACTTGCCGGCGCCGTCCATCTTGACGTTGTCGCCGTAATGGGGGCCGTCCGAAGCCACCATCGGGTACAGGGTGCCGGTCTTCTTGAAGTTGGAGCCCTGCTTGGTCAGGACGTAGGACACCTCCAGATAGGGGATCCACTCGCCTTCGCCGAAGCCGTTGTTGTTGCCCTTGATGCCCTTGATGTCCGCCTCGATGTGGATGTCGGTGTTGTCATGGATGGCCATGTGCGGCTCCATCATCACCGACTGCAGGTACACGCCGGCGATCTCCATGCCGTTCTTCTCGACCGGCTCGCCGATGGGGCGCTCGCCCGCCACAGCCACGGTGGAAGCCAGGCACAGGGCGGCACCGGCAGCAAGCACAGATTTGAAGCTCATCAAAGTTCTCCCTCTCGCGGGGTAGTCCGAATGTATGCGCGGATGATAATCATTCTCATAGACATATGGCAACAGCTTTTTTGAGGGATTGAGCGGCCATGCCGGGCCGCTCGCCGCCGGTCAGCGCCAGCCCACACGGTCGAAAATGCGGATGGCCTCGGCCGAGTTCTCGCCCAGCATGGCCACGTTGATGTCCTCGCCCTTGAACGGCCCCCAGGCGGCCACCACCGGCGAGGGCTTCACCCCCGGGCGCACCGGGAATTCGTTGTTGGCCTCGGCGAACAGGCGCTGGGCGTCGGGGCCTGCCAGGAATTCCAGCAGCTTGACCGCCTCCGCCTTGTGCTTGGCCGAGGCGGTGATGCCGGCGCCGGCCACGTTCATGTGGGCGCCGCGGCCCTGCTGGTTGGGGAAGGCCAGGCCCACCTTGGCGGCGGCGGCGCGCTCCTCGGCCTTGTCCGAGGTCTGCATGCCGCCGTAGTAGTAGGTGTTGGCGATGGCGATGTCGCACTGGCCGGCGGCCACGGCGCTGATCTGGTCGCGGTCGCCGCCCTGCGGCTTGCGCGCCATGTTGTCGACGATGCCCTTGGCCCAGGCCTCGGCTTTGGCGGGGCCGTCCACGGCGATCAGGCCGGCCAGCAGGGATTGGTTGTAGGTCGAGGACGAGCTGCGCACGCAGATGCGGCCCTTCCACTTGGGATCGGCCAGCTCCTCGTAGGTGGTGATCTCCGACGGCTTGACTCGGTCCTTGGCGTAGAACACCACGCGCGAACGCGCCGACAGGCCGTACCAATAACCCTGGGGGTCGCGATAGGCGGCCGGAATGGCCTGGGCCAGCGCCGGCGTCTGCACCGGCTGCAGCACGCCGGCGACGCGCGCCTTGTGCAGGTGGACCACGTCGGTGGTGATGAACAGGTCGGCGGGGCTGTCCTTGCCTTCACCCTTGAGGCGTTCCAGTAACTGGTCCTCGCCGGCCGAGAGCAGGTTGACCTTGATGCCGGTCTGCTTGGTGAACTCGTCCAGCACCGGCTTGAGCAGGTGGTCCTTGCGGGCGGAATAGACGTTGACCTCGGCGGCTTGGGCGGCGCCGGCGGTCAGCGCGGCGGCCAGCGCGGCGGCAGCGAAACGGGATGACAGACGCATGTGGGGCTCCCCCTTGTTCTGAATGATAATGCGAATTAATCACAATTATGGCTTTTCCAAGCCAGCCCTCGAAAAAAATGTCAAGCGGTCACGCCGGTGCCGGGAAAACGAAGACGTGCCCAGGGGTGACCGACAACGCCACCCGCTCGCCTTCGCCGGGGATGGCGTCGCCACCCTGGCGGCAGCGCAGGGCGCAGGGCTGCTGGCCGGGCGTGTCGATGGTCAAGTGCAGCAAGGTGGCGTGGCCCAGCAGGCGGGCGGCGCGGATCACCGCGGCGCCGTCGGCGGCCGGGCGCACGCTCAGCGCCTCGGGCCGCACCACCACCTGGGCGCTGGCGCCGTCGGGCAGGTTTCCGGCGCTGAACTGTCCCAGCGGGGTGTGCACGCCGCCTTGCCGCACCGTGGCCGGCAGCACGTTGACCTCGCCGAAGAACGAGGCGACGAACGGGTCGGCCGGACGGTTGTACAAGGCGGTGGGGCTGTCCAACTGGACGATGCGGCCATCGCGCATGACCGCGATGCGGTCGGCCATGAACATGGCCTCCTCGGGGTCGTGGGTGACCATCAGGGTGGCGACCCGGCTGGCCTTCAGCACGCCCAGCGTCTCGTCGCGGATCTGGTCGCGCAGGCGCTTGTCCAGGCCGGAAAACGGCTCGTCCAGCAGCATCAGGCCGGGGCGCGGCGCCAGGGCGCGGGCCAGCCCGACCCGCTGCTGCTGGCCACCCGACAGCTGGTGCGGCCAGGCGTCGGCGTAGTCGGACATGCCCACCTGGGCCAGCATCTCCACGGCCCGCTGCCGGCGTTCCGGCCGGGGCAGGGCGTCGAGGCCGAACTCCACGTTGGCGCGCACGGTCAGGTGGGGAAACAAGGCATAGTCCTGAAACAGGAAGCCCACATGGCGCTGCTCGGGCGGGATGTGCACGCCGTCCCCCGACACCAGCCGGCCGTTCAGCCGCACTCGGCCGTGGCGCACCGCCTCGAGGCCGGCGGCGATGCGCAGGGTGGTGGTCTTGCCGCAGCCCGAAGGCCCCAGCAGGCAGACCAGTTCGCCCGGACCCACCCGCAGCGACAGGTCGGTGACCACCGCCCGCTCGCCGTAGAAATGGGACAGGGACTCGATGGCCAATCCTTCGCTCATGGGCTGTCTCCGGGGCGCGAGCGGGCGATGGCGCGGCTCAGCAGGATCACCGGCACTAGTCCGGCGACCACGATGGCGAGCGCCGGCAGGGCGGCGTCGGCCAGCCGCTCGTCCGAGGCCAGGGTGAAGGTGCGGGTGGCCAGGGTGTCGAAATTGAACGGCCGGATGATCAGGGTGGCCGGCAACTCCTTCATCACGTCCACGAACACCAGCAGCGCCGCCGAGAACAGGCTGCCGCGGATGATGGGGGCGTGGACCCGGCGCAGGGTCGCCAGCGTGCCCAGGCCGAGGGTGCGCGAGGCGGCCTCCATGCTGGGCGTCACCTTGGCCAGGCTGGCCTCCACCGTATTGGTCGAGATGGCGAGGAAGCGCACCAGATAGGCGTAGACCAGGGCGGCGATGCTGCCGGTCAGCAGCAGCCCCACCGACAGCCCGAAATGCCGCTCCAGCGCGCCGGCCACCGCCCGGTCCAGGGCGGTCAACGGCACCAGCACCCCCACGGCGATGACCGCGCCGGGGATGGCGTAGCCCAGGCCGGCCAGCCGCACCGCGCCGTCCACCAGCGGGCCGGGATGCAGGCGGCGGGCATAGGCCAGCACCAGGGCCACCGCCACCGCCGCTGCGCCGGTCAGGCCGGCCAGCAGCAGGGAGTTCAGCACCAGGGTGGCGAAGCCCTCATGGGCGGCGGAACTGCCGGCCGCCCATGCCGCCAGCATGGCGGCGGGGATGAGGAAGCCCAGCACCACCGGCAGGGCGCAGAAGGCCAGCGCCAGCCCCCGCGCAGGCCGCGCAGGCGGATGCGCGGCAGGGCGCGGTAGCGGTTGGTGGTGTGGTGCGAGCGGGCCGCTCCGCGCGAACGCCGCTCCACCACGATCAGCACCAGCACGAACAGCATCAGCAGGGCACCCAGCTGGGCCGCCGCCGCCGGCTGGCCCATGCCCATCCAGGTGCGGTAGATGCCGGTGGCGAAGGTGTCCACGGCGAAATAGTGCACGGTGCCGAAATCGTTCAGCGTCTCCATCAGCGCCAGCGCGATGCCGGCGGCGATGGCCGGCCGCGCCAGCGGCAATGCCACGTCGGTGAAGGCGCGCCACGGCCGGCGGCCCAGCGTCCGGCTGGCCTCCAGCACGCAGACCGACTGCTCCAGGAAGGCGGCGCGGGCCAGGATGTAGACATAAGGGTACAGCACCATGGTCATCACCGCGATCGCCCCGCCCAGCGAGCGGATCTCGGGGAACCAGTAGTCCCGTGCCGTTTGCCAGCCGAACAGGGCGCGCAAGGCGCTTTGCACCGGGCCGGAATAGTCCAGCACGCCGGTATAGGCGTAGGCGACCACATAGGCCGGCATGGCCATGGGCAGCAGCAGCGCCCATTCCAGCATCCGGCCGGCGGGAAAGCGGCACAGGGTGACCAGCCAGGCGGTGCCGACGCCGCCGATGCCGACGCCCGCGCCGACGCCCAGCATCAGCCACAGGGAATTGGCCACGTAGCTGGGCAGCACGGTGGCGGCCAGGTGGGACCACAGCGGGCCGGAGGGCGTCAGCAGGTTGCCCGCCACCGCCAGCACGGGCAGCGCCACCAGCCCCGCCAAGGCCAGGACGGCGAAGACCCAGGGGTTGGGGCGGGGCACGATATGGGCAAGGGCGAGGCGGGGCCGGGAGCCGGCTTGCGGAGAGAGCGGAGTGGGCATGGGGGCTCGGGTGGATGGTGTCGGAGGCAGGTTATTGAAAATGATTGGCATACGCAATGCGGTGTCTGCCGGCATGGCCGACCCGTCCCCCTTCGGGCTGGAAGTTCGGCAGGTTCCGTATTAAGAAGACGGCTTCCGACCCAATTCTGCAGGGATCGCCCGTGAAAGCCGCCGTCATCGTTTTCCCCGGCTCCAACTGCGACCGCGACGTTGCGGTGGCGCTGGAGGCCAGCATGGGGGCCAAGCCGCACATGGTTTGGCACCGCGACACCGATCTGCCCGCCGTCGACCTGATCGTGGTTCCCGGCGGCTTCTCCTATGGCGATTACCTGCGCTGCGGCGCCATGGCCGCCCATTCGCCCATCATGCGCGAGGTCAAGGCCCGCGCCGCCAAGGGCACCCGCGTGCTGGGCATCTGCAACGGCTTCCAGATCATCACCGAGGCCGGGCTGCTGCCCGGCGTGCTGATGCGCAACGCCCAGCTGAAGTTCATCTGCAAGGACGTGTTCCTGAAGGTGGAAAACGACCGCACCGACTTCTGCCGCTACTACCGGTCGGGCGATGTGGTGCGCTTCCCCATCGCCCATGCCGAGGGTAATTACTTCGTCGAGCCGCACACCTTCCGCGAGATGGAGGACAACGGCCAGATCGCCTTCCGCTACTGCGATCGCGACGGCAAGGTGTCGGCCGACACCAATCCCAACGGTTCCTTGGGCAACGTGGCCGGCGTCTACAATTCCAAGTTCAACGTGCTGGGCCTGATGCCGCACCCCGAGCGCCTGGCCGAGGACCTGCTGGGCGGGTCCGACGGTAAGCTGATGTTCGATTCGCTGGTGGAGGCGCTGTCGTGAGCCAGATTACCCCTGACGTCATCGCTCAGCACGGCATCAAGCCCGACGAGTACAAGCTGATCCTGGAGATCATGGGCCGCGAGCCCAACCTGACCGAGCTGGGCATCTTCTCGGTCATGTGGTCCGAGCACTGCTCGTACAAGTCGTCGAAGAAGTGGCTGAAGACCCTGCCCACCAAGGCCCCGTGGGTCATCTGCGGCCCGGGCGAGAACGCCGGCATCATCGATATCGGCGACGACCAGGCCATCGTCTTCAAGATGGAAAGCCACAACCATCCGTCCTTCATCGAGCCCTACCAGGGCGCGGCGACCGGCGTGGGCGGCATCCTGCGCGACGTGTTCACCATGGGCGCCCGTCCCATCGCCAACATGAACGCGTTGCGCTTCGGCGACCCCGGCAATCCCAAGACCCGCCATCTGGTGGCGGGCGTGGTGGCCGGCATCGGCGGCTACGGCAATTGCGTCGGCGTGCCCACCGTGGGCGGCGAGACCAATTTCCACAGCTCGTACAACGGCAACATCCTGGTCAACGCCATGACCGTGGGCCTTGCCGACAAGAACAACATCTTCTATTCGGCTGCCGCCGGAATCGGCAATCCGGTGGTGTATTTCGGCTCCAAGACCGGCCGCGACGGCATCCACGGCGCCACCATGGCGTCGGCCGAGTTCGACGAGAACTCCGAGGAGAAGCGTCCCACCGTGCAGGTCGGCGATCCCTTCACCGAGAAGCTGCTGATCGAGGCCTGCCTGGAGCTGATGGCCACCGACGCCATCGTTGCCATCCAGGACATGGGCGCCGCCGGCCTGACCTCGTCGTCCTTCGAGATGGCCTCCAAGGGCGGCCTGGGCGTCGAGCTGGACCTGGACCTCGTGCCCATGCGCGAGGAAGGCATGAGCGCCTACGAGATCATGCTGTCCGAGTCCCAGGAACGCATGCTGATGATCCTGAAGCCGGGCAAGGAAGACGTGGCCCGCGCCATCATGGACAAGTGGGAGCTGGACTTCGCCGTCATCGGCACCCTGACCGACACCGGCCGCATGGTGCTGAAGCGCCACGGCGCGGTGGTGGCCGACCTGCCCATCGACCCGCTGGCCCAGGCGTCGCCGGAATACGACCGCCCGTGGGTGTCGCCGGCCAAGCAGCCGGTGATCAAGGCCGAGGACGTGGAGGCCCAGTGCCCCGCCGAGGCCCTGAAGAAGCTGGTGGCCTGCCCTGACCTGGCCTCCAAGCGCTGGATCTACCAGCAATACGACCACATGGTGATGGGCGACACCGTGCAGCGTCCGGGCGGCGACGCCGCCGTGGTGCGCATCCACGGCACCGACAAGGCCATCGCCATCACCACCGACTGCACGCCGCGCTACTGCCAGGCCGACCCGCACGAGGGCGGCCGCCAGTCGGTGGCCGAGGCCTATCGCAACCTGTCGGCCACCGGCGCGGTGCCGCTGGCGGTCACCGACAACCTGAACTTCGGCAATCCCGAAAAGCCCGAGATCATGGGCCAGATCGTGGAAGCCATCAAAGGCATGGGCGAAGCCTGCCGTGAGCTGGACTTCCCCGTCGTCTCGGGCAACGTGTCGCTCTACAACGAGACCCAGGGCGCCGCCATCCAGCCGACTCCGGCCATCGGCGCCGTCGGCCTGCTGGACGACGTCAACAAGCACATGACGCTGGCCTTCAAGTCCACCGGCAGCAACATCGTGCTGCTGGGCGAGACCAAGGGCTGGCTGGGCGCCTCGCTGTACCTGCGCGAGATCCTGGGCCGCGAGGAAGGCGCCCCTGCCGCCGGTGGCCCTGCACCGCGAACGCCGCAAGGGCGAGCCTGGTCCGCCAGTTGATCCAGGACGGCATGGTGAGGGCCTGCCACGACGTCTCCGACGGCGGCCTGCTGGTGGCGGTGGCCGAGATGGCCATGGCCTCGGCCGACCGCATCGGCGCGGCGCTGGAGGCACCCTCGACCCTGCCGCTGCATGCCTGGTGCTTCGGCGAGGACCAGGGCCGCTACGTGCTGGAGGTCTCGGACGACGATCTGGTCTCGGTGCTGGAAGCGGCCGAGGAGCATGAGGTCGGTGCCCGCGTCATCGGCAAGACCGGCGGCCACGTCATCAGCGTCGGCGGCCGCGCGGTCACCGTGGACGAACTGCGCGAGGCCAACGAAGGCTGGCTGCCGTCCTACATGGGTGCCGAGATGTCGGGGCATTGAGCACGGCTTGGTAATACCGCACACTGGGCACCGGCCGGGAACGGCCGGTGCCTTTTTTTTTTTCTCCCTCCCCTGCGTAGCGGGGGAGGGCCGGGGTGGGGGGCGTAGACGCCCGTGCAGGCGCCGACGGTCCATTGCCCCCACTCCATCCTCCCCCGCTACGCAGGGGAGGGGCCATTGAGGGGTGACGGATGCAATACACCACCCGGGCCGGCGCGCTGGCCGCCTTTGGCGCCTTCCTGTGCTGGGGCCTGTTCGGCCTCTATTTCAAGGCGCTGGGCGACCTGCCGGCGGCCGAGGTGCTGGCCCATCGCGTGCTGGGCGGGGCGCTGTTCGCACTCCTTGTCCAGGCCATCCTGGGGCGCATGGAGGAAGTCCGCCCCATCCTGACCGACCGGAGCGTGGCGTTGCGCCTGGGCGCCTCGGCCCTGGCGGTGGCGGTCAACTGGGGCCTGTTCGTGTGGGCGGTGGCCCATGGCCGGGCGCTGGAGGCGTCGCTGGGCTATTACATCTTCCCGCTGGTGTCGGTCCTGCTGGGCCGGGTGGTGCTGAGCGAGCAGTTGACCGGCCGCCAGATGGCCGCAATCGCCGTGGTCACGGTGGGCGTGGGCTGGCAGGTCTCGCATGGGGCCGGGGTGCCCTGGGTGGCGCTCGGCCTGGCCTTCAGCTTCGGCCTCTATGGCCTGCTGCGCAAGACCATCGCGGTGCCGGCTCTGGCCGGATTGCTGGTGGAAACCGCCTGGCTTATACCGCTGGCGGTGCTCTATCTGCTGTGGCAGGGCGGCGGCGAGGCCCCGGCGGCCGGCACCGGCACCATCGCCCTGCTGGCCCTGGCCGGGCCGGTGACGGCGGTGCCGCTGGCACTGTTCGCCTATGGCGCCCGCCGGCTCAAGCTCTCCACCCTCGGCCTGATGATGTACATGAACCCCACCGTCCAGATGCTGGTGGCGGTGTTCGTGCTGGGCGAAACCTTCACTTCGGCCCACGCCGTCACCTTCGGCGCCATCTGGTGCGGCGTGGCGCTGTATGCGTGGCCGGCAAAGGCGATGCCTTCTACTCTTGATGGGAGAGAGTGACCGATTTAGTTTCCCCCTAAAGGCGTGACGGGGGCGAAGGGGAAACAAATGTTTCTGACCATTGCTGTTGCCATTTGCATCGGTGCGCTGGCGCTGGGAATCCCGCCTGCCTATTGGGGACGCAAGCTGAAGGGGCGCAAGCAGGCCTTGATCGAAGGGCTGGTTTTCAGCATTTGCGCGACCATCTGGGTGTCCGTGGAGTTCGTCGTCATCCCGCCTCATGTGGCGGCAGCCGTGGCGATGGTGGTGGCTTTCTATCTTTCCGGCCGCTGGCAGAAATACGTCCGGGTGTTCTGCGGCGGTTTATTGGGAATGGTCGTGGCTGCCGTTTTCAACAAGCTCGGTGTCATTGAGTTGATTGGCCTGGGTTGGACCTACCGGCTGTTGTTCTATATTGTGTGCTTCGGTATTGGGGCCGTGCTGACGCTTAAGTTTTACGCCGAGATCATCATCGCTATAACCGCGTTTGGAGGTGCCAACCTCACCTCGACGGCAGTCCTCGGCGGGATAATGATCTACAATGACCGGGCGCAGCATTTTGTCCAGGACGTGGCGCTCGGGGTGCTGTTTCCCATCCTCGCTTTCTTTTTTGACAATGCCACCCTGACGGAATCGTCCGTCGGGTACTTGGGTTTCGTGATCGTTTTCGCGACTGGGGCGATCTACCAATATCTCCGTAAGCAGGCTGACGAGAGAGGCGTCACGGCATCGTCTTGATGTCTGGGGGCGGCCGCTTTATTGATGGGGGTCCGCCCAACCCTCATCCAGGAGTTTGCCCCATGCCCATGGAAGCCGGTGACATCGAACGCATGATCAAGGAGTCGTTTCCCGACGCCCGCGTGATCATCGAGGATCTGCGCGGCGACGGCGATCATTACTCGGCCCTGGTGGTGTCCGAGGCCTTCAAGGGCAAGAGCCGGGTGCAGCAGCACCAGCTGGTTTATGGCGCCCTGCAAGGCAAGATGGGCGGCGAACTGCACGCCCTGGCCCTGCAGACCGCCACGCCCGAGACCGCGCCCGACTGGGCCAAGGAATAAGGCCGGGTTGACCGTGCTCAAGGCCGCGCTTATGTGGTCCGGTGCAAGTGATGTTGCGCTGCGTTTCCGCGCGGCTTAGATTGAAGTTATTCTAAACACCCCCACCCTGAAGGCCGATCCATGAGCAACCCCGTCTTCGAGCGCATCAAGCAGGACATCACCGAGAACGACGTCGTTCTCTACATGAAGGGCACCCCGATGTTCCCGCAATGCGGCTTCTCGGCCGCCGTGGTGCAGGTGCTGACCGATCTCGGCGTCAAGTTCAAGGGCATCGACATCCTGGTCGATCCCAGCTTGCGCGATGGCATCAAGCAGTTCACCAACTGGCCGACCCTGCCGCAGCTCTACGTCAAGGGCGAGTTCGTCGGCGGCTGCGACATCGTGCGCGAGATGTTCGCCAATGGCGAGCTGAAGGCCCTGATGGCGGAAAAGGGCGTCGCCACCGCCGCCTGAGCGCGCCGTTCCGGATGAACGGACGAGGGGCTGCTCCCACCGGGAGCGGCCCTTGTTTTTGTGTACCCTTTGTCCCGTTCGCGGCACACTGGCCCCCCTGTCCGAAGGAAGAGGCCATGACCGATCTGCCGAGAACGCCGCGAACCACGCCCCGCCGCAAGCCGGATCGGGTCAGCCACGACGCCCAGGCCATCGCCGCCGTGCTGGACGAGGCGCTGGTGGCCCATGTCGGCTTCGTCGAGGATGGCCTGCCCATGGTGGTGCCCGCCAACGCCTGGCGCGTCGGCGAGTTTCTCCATTTCCATCTGGCGCCGCGCGGCCGGCTGGCCCAGGTCATGGCTTCGGGCGCGCAGCTTTGCGTTACCGTCACCCTGGTGGATGGCCTGGTGCTGGCCCGCTCGGCCATGCACCATTCCATGAACTACCGCTCGGTGATGCTGTTCGGCGTGGCCGAGGCGGTGGAGGCGCCCGAGGAGAAGGCGCGGGTGCTGACCGCCCTGGTGGACCACGTGGTGCCCGGCCGCTCGGCCCTGGTGCGCTCCCCCGACGACAGGGAGCTGGCGGTCACCGCCGTGTTCCGCCTGAGGATCGCCGAGGGCACGATGAAGGCGCGGTCGGGCCCGCCCATGGACCGCGCCGACGACCTTGACCGGCCCGTCGCCGCCGGGGTGGTGCCGCTGACGCTGGCGCGGGGTGAACTGGTTTAACGTTAGTCTGGTTTTGATGGAAGTGCTCACCCCTATCGTCATGGCCGGGCCACCGGGTCTGGCTAGAAGCCAGCCCGGCGGTAAACTTCACGACCCGGCCATCCATGGACCCTCGGGTCAAGCCCGAGGGTGACGACAAAAAGAAGGCGACTCGGCCTAAACCGGACAAACCCTAGCCCAGGCGCAGCAGGGTGAAGTGAAAGGTGGACCCCTGGCCCGGCTGCGGCTCCACCCAGATGCGCCCGCCGTGGCGTTCGACGATGCGCTTGCAGATGGACAGGCCCAGGCCGGTTCCCGGCACTTCGCTGCCATGCAGGCGCTGGAACACCATGAAGATGCGGTCGCCTTCCCCCGGGGGATGGATTCCCCATTGTCCTTGACCTGGAACTGCCAGCCGCCCTCGACCACGGCGCCGGAAACGTGGATTTCCGGCGGGCGCTGGGGATGGCGGTAGCGCAGGGCGTTCTCGACCAGATTGGCGAACAGGCGGGTCAACTGGCCGGCATCGGCGATGACCTCGGGCATGGGGCCGACATGGAGGACGGCGGCGTTCTCGGCGATGAGCGGCGCCAGTACGGCCAGCGCCTCGTCCAGCGTGGCGCGGCTGTCGCAAGGGTGTCGCGCCAGGGCGCAGCGCGCGACGTTGGAATATTCCAGCAGGTCCTCGGTCAGGGTCTGCATGCGCTGGGCACCGTCGGCCAGGTAGGCCAGGAACTGGTCGGCATCGGTGTCCAGCCGGTCCTGGTAACGCCGCGCCAGCAGTTGGGCATAGGCCGTCATCATGCGGAGCGGCTCGCGCAGATCGTGGGCCACCACATGGGCCAGATGGTCCAGGCTCCGCCGTGGTGCGGTCCAGGTCCGCGGCGGTCTGCCGCAACATCTCCAATACCACGTGCGGCTCGGAGAACTCGCGGGGTGCTGTTCCCGGCACGGGCTGCACCGCGATGTCGTGCGCAACCGATGATCTATCCATGTGCGCACCTTTGTGCCGCCCCAGTCAACTGTAGGGTATTGTCTCCGCGCGCTGGGCAGGAACGGAAACTTGCCGGGGCAGGCATGCGCCTGAAGTGGGGCAAACAAAAACGCCCCGGCGGTGAGGCCGGGGCGTTTCGGGTCGGAATGCGTCGCGCCGGATCAGCGCGAGTAGAATTCGATGACCAGATTGGGTTCCATCTGCACCGGATAGGGCACGTCGGTCAGCTTGGGCGCGCGGATGAACTTGCCCTTCATGTCCTTCAGGTCGACGTCCAGATACTCGGGCACGTCGCGCTCGGTGGAGCCGGCGGCCTCGACGACGATGGCCAGGTCCTTGGACTTGGACTTCACCTGGATCAGGTCGCCGTCCTTGACCTGGTAGGAAGCGATGTTGAGGCGCTTGCCGTTCACCTGGATGTGGCCATGGTTGATGATCTGGCGGGCCTGGAACGGCGACACCGCGAACTTCATGCGGTAGACGACGGCGTCGAGGCGGCGCTCGAGCAGCTCGATCAGGTTCTCGGAGGTGTCGCCACGGCGGCGCACGGCCTCGTCATAGAGCTTGCGGAACTGCTTTTCCGAGATGTTGCCGTAATAGCCCTTCAGCTTCTGCTTCGCCATCAGCTGGGTGCCGAAGTCGGAAGGCTTCTTGCGGCGGGCGCCATGCTGGCCGGGCGGGTTCTCCTTGCCGCGAGCCAGCGGGCTCTTGCCGCGGCCCCACAGGTTCACGCCCAGACGGCGGTTGATCTTGAATTTCGCTTCGACGCGCTTGGTCATGTTACGTCCTTGATCGCCCCGGCTGATGCCGGTTGGGTTTGTCCCGATAGTCCTGACCCGGCAAGCCGGAGGCGTGGTGAACACACACGTCACCCAACATTCTCGGGAATGAAGCGGTGCTTATAGGCAAAGGGCGGGGGCGGTGTCAACCCAAACTCAACATTCCTGTCCCGCCACCCAGCCGCTGGACCATGCCCATTGGAAGTTGTAGCCGCCCAACCAGCCGGTGACGTCCACCGCCTCACCGACGAAGAACAGGCCGGAATGGGCCTTGGCCGCCATGGTCTTCGAGGACAGGCCGACGGTGTCGATGCCGCCCAGGGTGACTTCGGCGGTCCGGTAGCCCTCGGTACCGGCCGGCTTCAGCGTCCAGCCGTTGATCATGGCGCCCAGACCGGCCAGGGCCTTGTTGGGCAGGTCGGCCAGCCGTCTGCCGTCCAGGCCGCAGCGGGCGCTCAGGCCCTCGGCCAGCCGGGCGGGCAGCAGTTCGGCGAGCACGGTCTTGGCCTCGGCCTTCGGGCGGCAGGCCTTGCGGTCCACCAGCCAGGCGGTGGCGTCGGTGTCCGGAGCCAGGTTCACCGCGATCTCGCCGCCTTCGCGCCAATAGGACGAAATCTGGAGGATGGCCGGCCCCGACAGGCCGCGATGGGTGAACAGCACCGCCTCACGGAACCGGGCCTTGCCGCACGAGACCACCGCGTCGACGGCGATGCCGGCCAGCCCCCGCATGAAATCCAGGTCGGCTGCGGTGAAGGTCAGCGGCACCAGGGCCGGGCGCAGATCGGTCACCCCCAGGCCGAAGCGGCGGGCCAGATGATGGGCGAAGCCGGTGGCGCCGATCTTGGGGATGGACAGGCCGCCGGTGGCGACGACCACGTTGGCCGCTTCCACCGCTCCCGCCGGAGTACCGATGCGATACGGGCCGTCGCCCTCCACTTCGCTCACCGGGACGCCCAGGCGGAACTCCACCGAGCCGGCGCCGCACTCGTCCATCAGCATGTTGACGATGTGGGCCGAGGTCTCGTCGCAGAATAGCTGGCCCAGGTCGCGTTCGTGGAAGGCAATGCGATGGCGCCTCACCAATTCGATGAAATCGGTATGGGTAAAACGTTTCAGCGCCGACTTGGCGAAATGGGGATTGGCCGACAGGTAGCGGTCGGCGGCCGTGTTGCGGTTGGTGAAGTTGCAGCGGCCGCCGCCCGAGATCAGGATCTTGGCGCCCGGCTTGTCGTTGTGGTCCAGCACCAGCACGCGCCGGCCGCGCCCGCCGGCCACGGCGGCGGCCATCAGCCCGGCGGCACCGGCGCCGATGACCACCACGTCAAAGCATGAGGGGGACACTCAGCGGGCCAAGTCCACGCCGTGCTCGGCGGGGATGGCGTCGGCCGCCGGCACCTCCCTGGCGGCATCGCCCTGGCGGATGGACAGGCTGACCAGCCGGCCGTCGGTGTCGGCGGTGACGTCCTGGACCTTGCCCACGGTCTCGCCGTTCCGCCGCGCCGCGCCGCCGGTGACGTGGCTCAGCAGCCATTGGCCCTCGGCTAGCTCCATCTTCTGTGCCTTGTCACGCAACGGCAGCGCCTTGTCGGCGTCCAGCGGCAGGACCACCGCGGCGCGGGTAACGGCATGGCGCACCTGGGCGAAGGGGACGACCACCTTGCCTTCGTGGGTGCCGTAGCCGTTGCTGGTGGCGACGACCATCCCGCCCAAGCTGCGGTCGGGATTGACGACGAAATCGTCCACCGTGCCCAGCAGGTCGCCGGGCAAGGCGTGCACGGTCTTGCCCAGGGCGCGGCGCACGCTGAAGGGGACGGCCGCCGGTTCGGCCGGCGGCGGCGCGGGCGGCGGCGCGGCCACGGGAGCGGTGGCGCGCACCATCAGTTTGGACAACAGATCATAGGTCAGCTTGCCGTCGGCGGGCAGGCCTTTGTCGGCCTGGAACGCCATCAGCGCCCGGCGCGTCCTGGCTCCCACGACACCGTCCGCCGGACCGGGATCGTAGCCGAGGGCGGCCAGCTCCCGCTGGGCCGCAGCCACCAAGTCGTGGGGCACCAAGTCGTGGGGCACCGGATTGCCGCCGCCGGGCTGGGGTGGGGCGGTCTCGCCGGCGGGGGGCGCCACCACCTGGGTCTGCGGCGCCTTGCCCTTGCCTATGACCTCGCGCACCTGGGCACGCACCTCGGGGCTGGGCTGGTAAAGGGGCGAATTGGGCGTGGTCAACGGGTCCGCGCCCGTTTCCGCCGCATGGGCCGAGCCGAAGGCCAGCAACAGGCTGGCGGCGAGAAGACGGCCGAAGACCGGCATGGACGCGCTCCTTTGGTAGCTCTCTGACCAAAGGGGTTATGCCCTATTTCTCTTGTGCGTCACAACCCCGCCGGGGTGCTGGCGTCCTGCGGGACGAAGACGTGGAAGCAGGCGCCGCCGCCCTTGGCCTCGCCCACCCAGATGCGGCCGCCCAGTCGCTCGACGATGCTTTTCGAGATGGTCAGGCCCAGCCCGGTGCCCTGGGGCTTGGCGGTCAGCGTGTCGCCCACCTGGCGGAACTTCTCGAACACGGTGTCGCGGGCCCAGGCGGGGATGCCCGGCCCGTTGTCGGCCACGCTGAGCATCAGCCCGCCGGCCGCCGGTTCCAGCGCTACCCGCACCACGCCGCTGTCGGGCGGGGCGAACTTGACCGCGTTGGATAGCAGGTTGATGACCACCTGGATCAGCTTGTCGCGGTCGGTGACGATGGCGGGCAGGCGGGTCAGCCGGGTCTCCAGCGTCACCTTCTTGTCCTCGAACAGGGCGAAGGTGGCGGACACCGCCTCTTCCACCACGCCCGCCGGATCGGCTTCGCTCCAACTCCATTGCATGCGCCCCGATTCGATCTTGGCGAGGTCCAGCATCTGGTTGATCAGCCGGGTCAGCCGCTCGCTTTCCTTGATGATGATGGACAGGAAATGCTGGCGCTGGGGCTCGTCCAACTCGGGAGTGTCGAACAGGATCTCCGAGAACGAGCGGATCGAGGTCAGCGGCGTGCGCAGCTCGTGGGTGACCGTGCTCATGAAATCGTCCTTCAGGCGGTCCAGCTCCTTCAGCCGCTCGTTGGCGGCCTTCAGTTCGGCGGTGGCGGCCTCCAGCTTCTGGGAATAGGCGATCAGCTGGCTGGCCTCGTCCAGGATTTCCATCACCTCGTCCAGGCCCATGGTCTGGCCCTTGGCCACGGTGGCCACCATGACCCGGGCCGAGGAACTGCCGATGGCGCCGGCCAGCAGCCGCTCCGCCCGTTCCACCAATTCGGAATCCGCCTCGCGCTGGCGCGCCAGATCGATGCCGCGCGCCGCCGCCCAGTCCTCGAAGGCGCGGTTGGCCCGGTCCCGCCCGACGAAACGGACCACCAGCGTCCGCAATTCGTCGATGCCGGCGGTGCCGCGCCAGAAGCGCTGCGGCCCGCGCTCGCCCGCTGGCCGCAAGGCGTCCACGAACAGGGTGGCCTGGATGCGTTCGATGGTGCTCTGGCTGGTCAGCAGCGACACGCCCACATAGGCGGCCAGGTTGGCCAGCAGGCTCCAGATCAGGGCGTGGGTGACCGGTTCCAGGCCGTCCAGGCCGAACAGGGCATAGGGCTTCAGCAGGTCCAGCCCGAACATGCCCGATTCCACGAAGGCGATGGGGATCCAGCCGGAGCGCGCCAGCGACGGCAGCAGCAAGGTGTACAGCCACAGCAGGAAACCGGCGCTCAGCCCGGCCAGCGCGCCCTTTTCGGTGGCCCCCTTCCAGAACAGGCCGCCGATCAGGGCGGGGGCGAACTGGGCGGCGGCGCAGAAGCTGACCAGCCCGATGGTCGCCAGGGCGTAGGATTCCCCGGTCAGCCGCACATAGACGTAACCCAGCAGCATGACGGCGACGATGGTGCCTCGGCGGATGGCCAGCAGCAGGCCGGACAAATCGGCGCGTTCGGCCAGCCTCAGCCGGCGGATGCGCAGCAGCACCGGCATGACCAGGTCGTTGCACACCATGGTGGACAGGGCGATGGTCTCGACGATGACCATGCTGGCCGCCGCCGACAGCCCCCCAGGAAGGCGATCATGGCCATGGACTGGGCACCGTGCGCCAGCGGCAGCGCCAGCACGTAGATGTCCGGGTTGACGGCATCGCCGAAATCCAGACGCCCGGCCATGGCGATGGGCAGCACGAACAGGTTGATCAGCAGCATGTAGAGGGGGAACAGCCATATGGAGGTGGTGACGTGACGCTCGTCCACGTTCTCCACCACGGCCACCTGGAACTGGCGGGGCAGGCACACCACCACCAGCATGGATAGCAGCGTCACCGCCGCCCAGTCGCCATAGGCTCCGGCGTTCTGGACGGTGAACAGCCGGTGCAGGTTGGGATGGGTGGCGGCGCGGCCGAAGATGTCGCCCAGGCCGTCGAACAGGCCGAAGGTGATGAAGGCGCCCACCGCCATGAAGGCCACCAGCTTGGCCACCGATTCGAAGGCGATGGCCAGCACCATGCCCTCATGGCGCTCCGAAGCGTCGATGTGGCGGGTGCCGAACAGGATGGCGAAGGCGGCCAGGGTGCCGGCCACCAGCAGCACGCCGTCGCCCAGCACCGGCGTGGGTGAGGCGTCCAGGTCGGGCCAGTGCAGCAGCACGGTGAAGGTGGTGGAAACCGCCTTCAACTGCAGCGACAGGTAGGGCATAATTCCCACCACCGCCACCACCGTCACCAGGCCGGCGATCAGGCCGCTTTTGCCGTAGCGGGCGGCGATGAAGTCGGCGATGGAGGTGATGCGGTGGGCCTTGGCGATGCGGACCATCTTGACCATCAGCACCGCCCACAGGCAGGCCATCAGGGTGGGGCCCAGGTAGATGGGCAGGAAGCCGATGCCGGTGGCGGCGGCGCGGCCGACGCTGCCGTAGAAGGTCCAACTGGTGTGGTAGACGGCGATGGACAGGGCATAGGTGGCGGGATTGGCGATGAGCGAGCGGCCCTGCTCGGCCCGGCGGTCGCCGACCCAGGCGATGGCGAACAGCAGCAGCAGATAGGCAAACGAGACGGCGGCGACCAGCGGGCCGTTCATGGCGGGGAGTCCGGGTCGCGCCAGCGTTCCACCACCAGTGCCAGCACGGCGATCAGCGCCGCCCAGCCGCCGAACAGCCATAGGTACAACAGGGGGATGCCGCCCACGGCCACGTCGCGGGACGCCACCGCCAGCAAAGGCGGCATGAACAGCAGCAGCCCCAGCAGGAAGGCGGCCACCAACCGCTCGTTCCTGCCGCTGCTGCGGGCCGGGCGCGGGCGCCGCTCCCGCTTGGGCATGGTCTAGGGCGCGCCCAGGAAGCTGCGGACCTTCTCGACCACGTCGCGGGTCGAGAAGGGCTTGGTGATGTACTCGTCGGCGCCCAGCGCCAGGCCTTTCTCGCGCTCCACGTCGCGCCCCTTGGCGGTCAGCATGATGATGCGCACGTCGGCCCAGTCCGGGTTGGCCCGGATGGTCCGACAGACGTCGTAGCCGTCGCGTTTGGGCATCATCACGTCCAACAGCACGAGGCCCGGCTTGGCCTGGGCGATGGAATCGAGCGCCTGTTCGCCGTCACGGGCGACACGCACGTCGTATCCCACCTGCCGGAGCAGAAATTCCAGGGAAAGGACGATGTTGGGTTCATCGTCCACGACCAGAACAGACGCGGCCATGGCGGTACTCCCTGCCTGCTGCGCTCCCTTCAGGCGGGGAGCTTACGGTTCTCAGCGTAGCATGCGACTCCCGCCGCTGTCATGAACGCCGCTCGGCCAGTTCGTCGCGCTCGGCCAGGAGATGCGTCATGGCCCGCCAAAGGGCGTAGGCGTCGGCCGCCTGGCCGGGCTTGAGGTCGGCATGGGCCAGATTATCCAGCAGGATCAGCTCGGCATGGGGTGCCATGCGCGCCAGGGCGGCGCTTTCCGTCCACGGGATGATGCGGTCGTCGCGGCCGTGAAACAGGTACAGCCTGGCATTGAGCCGGGACAGATCGCGCGGCGCCAGGTCCATGGCGGCGATCTCGGCCTGGATGCGGGGCGGCAGGGCGGCGATCAGCGCCGGCACCCGGGCGGGGTCGGTGTTGTCCAGCAGGGCCATGACCGAACGGCCCTGCGGCCCCAGCTTGGCGGTCAGGTCGTCCACCGCCGCCGCCTCGTCGGCCATCTTGCGCTCGGCGACGGCCGCCAGCAGGGCACGGTCGGTGGAATCGTCCAGCCGGCGGGCATTGGCGCGCACGAACACCCATTTGCCGTAGGCGTTGGGCTGGGCGTGGCGCCAGTCCTGGCCCGGCCCTTCGCGATAGGCGCCGGTGGTGAAGAAGGTGATGATGGCGGTCAGGTCGTAGGGGGCGCCCACCTGGACCAGGAAATCGATGCGCGGTTCCTCCAGCGCCGCCAGCACGGCGGGAAGACCGGCATAGGAGACGGCGGCCACGCCCACGCCGGGAACCCGGCGCTCGGTCAGCAGGAAGCGGGCGGCGTCCAGGATGGGCTGGCGGTCGCCGGCCGTCACCTCCTGGGCGCGCAGGTTGGGGATCTCCGGCACCAGCACCAGGAAGCGGGCGCGGGCCAGGGCCTGCGCCAGGGCCACCAAGCGGGGATCGTCCTTGCCCTCCTTGGCGGCGCCGGGAACCAGGACCAGCCCGGCTCGGGCCCGCTCGCCCGGCAGATAGAGGTCGCCGGTCAGGCGGCGCCCGTCGACGGCGACCGTCAGGGATTGGCGGTCGGGGCGGGGGGTGATGCGCTTGTACAGGCTGTTGCTGTCGCCACCTTCCAGGTCGGCCAGCAGCAGCGCCGATTCCATCGGGCGGGTGGAGCAGCCGGACAGCGAGGCCAGGCCCACCGCCACGGCGCCGAGGACCAGGAACAGCAGCAGGCGGGTCATAGCGGCCCCACTTCCTCCATGCGTTCCTTCAGGCGGTCGTGCTTCTTTTTCAGCGCGTCCTCCATGCGTTTGATGCGGCGATCCAGGTCCTCGATGCGGACGAAGCGCTCGACCCGCTTGCGGCGGGCGTAGCCCGAACCGACGCGGCGGATGCCCCATTCGGCGCCGACGAAGAACAGGGCGGCCCCGGCCACCAACGCCACCAGGGCGGCGATGCCGCCATAGGCGTGGTCCACCGCCACCACCGCGCCCCAGAAACCGATGCTGACCAGCGAGGCCGAGCCCACCAGCAGGATGCGCCCCACCGTGCGGTCGTGCTCGGCGTGGTGCCGTTCGGCGGCGCGCAGGGCGTTGGCGATCTCCTCGTGGGCGATGGCCTGCCAGGTGCGGAACGACATGCCCTTGACCGTCCGGTTGTCGCGGATGGTCTGTTCCAGCTTGCGCACAAGGTATTCGGCCTGCTGTTCCGGCGTGGGCCCGTCGGCCATGCATTCCACACTTGTCAGAACGACGTTGCTCGCACTCTATCACTGGAGCGGGAAAGCACGTATACGCCTTGCATCATGACGGACATCTCCCAACTGCTCCCCTTCGCAGCGTTGCTGCTGGCCGCCGGCGCCGGGGCCGGCATCATCGCCGGCCTGCTGGGCGTCGGCGGCGGCATCGTGGTGGTGCCGGTGCTGTTCCACCTGTTCACCACCCTGGGCATCGACGAGGCGGTGCGCATGCAGGTGGCGGTGGGCACCTCGCTGGCCACCATCGTCGCCACCGCCTGGTCGTCGACGCGGGCCCACTATCTGCGCGGCACCGTGGACCGAGAGTTCCTGCGCGGCTACGGGCCGGTGATCGTGGCCGGCGTCCTGCTGGGCTCGGCCGTCGCCGCCCTGGTCAAGGGGCCGGTGCTGACGGCGGTGTTCGCCGTGGTGGCGCTGGTGGTGGCGGTGCAGCTGTCGTTCGGCAATCCCGACTGGCGGCTGGGCGACAAGATGCCGGGCGGCTGGCTGAAGCTGGTCATCGGCACCACCATCGGCGCGCTGTCGGCCATGATGGGCATCGGTGGCGGTTCCATGACCGTGCCGGTGATGACCATGTACGGCACCCCCGTCCACCGCGCGGTGGGCACGGCGGCCGCCACCGGCTTCATCATCGGCGTGCCGGGCATGGTGGGGTTCGTGATCGGCGGCTGGAACGCGCCCAACCTGCCGCCGGGCAGCGTGGGCTTCGTCAGCCTGGTCGGGCTGGCGCTGATCGCGCCCACCTCGGTGCTGTGCGCGCCGCTGGGCGCCCGGCTGGCCCATCGGCTGGACACCAAGATGCTGAAGCGGGTGTTCGCCCTGTTCCTGGGCTTCACCTCGCTACGGATGTTCTATTCGATCCTGACGTAGGAGCGGGTTCTCCCGTCATTCCCGCGAAAGCGGGAACCATGTATCCGCCGGCACGGTAATGGCGCCACACACCCTACCTCGGCCCGGCATGGACCCCCGCTTCCGCGGGGGTGACGAGTCAAGAGAGAAGGGGCAGGAGTTAAAAGGGGTGGGGGGCGGCCCCACGAGCCCGATGCCTTCAGACGAAGGCCTTGAAGGCGATCATGGTGCCGGCCTTCAAACGAAGGCCTTGAAGGCGATCATGGTGAAGGTGTCCTTCACCCCCGGCAGGGTCTGGATGGTGTCCACCACGAACTGGCCGATATCGTGGCCGTCCTCCAGGAAGCACTTCAGCAGCAGGTCGTACTGTCCCGAGATGGAATGGACCTCGGACACCTGTTCCAGGTCCACCGCCTCGTCGGCCACTTCGTAGGCGCGGCCCAGCTCGCACTTCACCTGCACGAAGATGGTCTGCATCAGACTTACTCCTCGCCGTCGTCCTTGGCGTTGCGCGGGGCGATCTTGGGCACCTCGCGCAGCATGAAGTCGGGGACGTGGTCGCCGAAGCCGGCCACACCGTCGCGATGCAGCATCTCGCCGATGCCCAGTTCATCCACGCGGCCCCGGCGGCGGCCGTTGTCGCGCCGCTCATCGCGGCGGCCGCCTCGCGGCTCGTCGCGGCGCGGACGGTCATCGACGCTCCGGGCCTCTTCGCGCTCGCGGGCGGGACGCCTGCGCTCGCCCCGCTCGGGCCGGGCGGCCCGTTCCGGACGGGGTGCGGGTTCCGCGGCGCTCTCTTCGGCGGCGGCGGGCTCGGCCGGCGCTTCCGCCGGTTGCTCGTCGCGGCGGGGACGACGGGGGCGGCGCTCTTCGCCGCGGCCCTCGGCCTTGTCCCTGCTGCCGCCGCGGCGGCGCTTCCTGCCTTCCATGTCCAGTTCGAGCGCCGGCACGCCCTCGATCTCCAGACGGGGGATCGGCTTGCCGGTCAGCTTCTCGATGGCGGCGACGAACTTGCCGTCATCGGGGGTGGCGATGGTGAAGGCGCGGCCGGTCTCGCCGGCGCGGCCGGTGCGGCCGATGCGGTGGACGTAGTCCTCGGAATGGATCGGCACGTCGAAATTGAAGACGTGGCTGACCGCCTTGATGTCGATGCCGCGCGCGGCCACGTCCGAGCACACCAGCAGCTTGGCCTCGCCCGACTTGAACTTGCCCAGGGCCTCCAGGCGGGCCGGTTGGGTCATGTCGCCGTGCATCTGCACCACCTCGAAATGGTGCTTCTTCAGGCTGCGGAACAGCACGTCCACGTCGCGCTTGCGATTGCAGAAGATGAAGGCGTTCTTGACGTTCTCGATGCGGATCAGGTGGCGCAGCGTCTCGCGCTTGTCCATCTCCTCGACCACGGCGAGGAACGGCTCGATGGTGGTCGCCGTCGAGGAGGCCGCCGCGACGGTGATTTCCTTGGGGTTCATCAGGAACTCGTCGGCCAGCTTGCGGATTTCCGGGCCCAGCGTGGCCGAGAAGAACAGGGTCTGGCGGATCTTGGGCAGCAGCGAGACGATGCGCTGGACGTCGGGGATGAAGCCCATGTCCAGCATGCGGTCGGCCTCGTCGATGACCAGCACCTTGACGTCGTTCAGCAGGATGCGGCCGCGGTCGAACATGTCCAGCAGGCGGCCCGGCGTGGCGATCAGTACGTCGACGCCGCGGTCCAGGATGGCGACCTGGTCGCTCATGGACTCGCCGCCGATGATCAGCGCCTTGTTGAGTTTGTGGTACTTGCCGTACTTGTCGAAATTCTCGGCGACCTGGGCGGCCAGTTCGCGGGTCGGCGCCAGGATCAGCGAGCGCGGCATGCGCGCCTTGGCGCGGCCGGCGGCCAGGATCTCGATCATCGGCAGGGTGAAGGACGCCGTCTTGCCGGTGCCCGTCTGGGCGCAGCCGAGCACGTCCCGGCCCATCAGCACGACGGGGATGGCTTGTTCCTGAATCGGGGTGGGCTTGGTGTAGCCCGATTCCTCGACGGCCTTGAGGAGTTCAGGGCTCAGGCCCAGATCAGCGAAGTCCATGGGGTTCGGAGAGCCGTCCAGGCGGCTGGGGTCGATAGTATTGGTCATATGCGCCGGGATAATAGAAGTTCAATCGTTCCTGTCAACGACGGAACGCCGCGGTTGGCGCGGCGTTCCCGCTAGGCTACCGTTCTTCGTCGCATTTCTTGGGGGTGTGCCATGCTGATCGACCCGCAGGCTTCGTCGCTGCTGATCGTGGACGTGCAGGAAAACCTGGGGCCGGTGATGGCCGATCCCCGCGCGGTCTACCGTAATTGTGCCCTGTTGCTGCGGGCGGCGGCCCGTTTGGGCATTCCGGTCACCGTCTCCGAGCAATACCCCAAAGGGCTGGGTCCTACCCTGGGCGAATTGCGTGAGCTGCTGCCGGAAGGCGCGGTGCTGGAAAAACTGCACTTCTCGTGTGCCGCCGATGCGGGCATCGCCGCCCGCTTGGCCGGGCTGGACCGGCCCCAGGTGGTGGTGGCCGGCATCGAGGCCCATGTCTGCGTCCTGCAGACCGCCCTGGGGCTGAAGGCCGCCGGCTATCAGGTCTTCGTCGCCGGCGACGCCTGTTCCTCGCGACTGGCCGCCAACCACCAGTCGGCCTTGGCTCGCATGGCGGCCAACGGCGTCGAGGTGGCGGCGACCGAAAGCGTGGTGTTCGAATGGCTGCAACGCGCCGGCACGGCCGAGTTCAAAGACCTCATCGCGCTGATCAAGTAACGGAGGGCCGTCCATGACCCGGACCCTGGTGCTGCTGCCCGGATTGCTCAACGACCATCGCCTGTGGAGCCATCAGGTGGCGGCGGTGGCTCCGTTCGCCACCCCGGTGGTGGGCGATCTCACCCGCGACGACAGCCTGGCCGGCATGGCCGAACGGGTGCTGGCGGCGGTGCCCGGGCGCTTCGCCCTGGCCGGCCTGTCCATGGGTGGCTACGTCGCCTTCGAAATCCTGCGCCGGGCGCCCGAGCGGGTGGAGCGGCTGGCCCTGCTGGACACCACCGCCCAGCCCGACACGGCCGAACAGAGCCAGCGTCGCCGCGATGCCGTCGCCGTGGCGCGGTCCGGGGGCTTCGAGAAGATCATGCCGACCATGCTGCCCAATCTGGTCCACCCCGATCACCTGGCGCTGGAGCGGGTGGGCGGCGTCGCCAACGAGATGGCCCGCGCCGTCGGCCCCGACGCCTTCGCCCGGCAGCAGAACGCCATCATGCATCGTCCCGATTCCCGCCCCGGCCTGCCGCGCATCCAGTGCCCCACCCTGGTGCTGGTGGGCGCCGACGACGCGCTGACCCCGCCCGCGCGGGCCGAGGAAATGGCCGACCTCATCCCCGATGCCCGGCTGGTGGTGGTCGAACAATGCGGCCATCTGTCGGCGCTGGAGCAGCCCCAGGCGGTGAGCGACGCGCTGGTGCAATGGCTGCGGGACTGAGGCGCAGTAAAAAATGGTAAAATTGTGAGTATTTTTCTGGCGCCTTGCCATTGGAAGCTGTGCGCTGGACGACTATACTGAGTCTATGGGCAGGGACGCCAAGAAAGCGCGGCCTCCCGGGAGGGTATGATGGGCTCGCGTGGACCCAAGCTTTTGCGCAGGACGACCAACGTCATCCTCGATGCCTTGCTGCAGGCGGCGGAACATGCCTATCACGGCAAGCCGCTGACCAAGGAGACCCTGCACGACATCGTCGAGGGGCTGAAGATCTCAAGCCAGTTCGACGACTTCTATCGCCGCGCCTATCACGACCTGATGGACGTGGTCGAGCAGGAGAAGCTGGAGCAGAGGCGGCAAAACGCTTTCGGCCGCCTGATGGTGCATTCCCTCAGCGAGCTGTTCGACAAGGGCATCCTGGACCGCGAGATCCTGCCCAACGTGTTCTCGTTCTTTCACCTCGTGCTGGGCGACGAAGCCGAGACCTATGGCGAACGCTGCCTGGACCTGGTGGGGGAACTGCGCGACGAACTGGGCGACGAATTCACCTGGGACACCTTCTACGCCGACCCGCGCGCCAAGCTGGTGCTGTGGCGCACGCTGGTGCGCATCGCCAGTTCGTTCAAGCGTTGGGACGTGCGCAAGGACTGGTTCATGAAGCTGATGCAGTACACGCCCAGCACGGTCAGCCTGGGCCAGAGCGCCTTTGTGGTACGTGAGCACGAGCACGGGCTGGAGCCGCGCGTCTTCAGCAACCATCATTTCTGCGCCTTCTTCCAGGCCTTGTTCTCGCCGCTGACCGAGATGGACAAGGTGGACGAAAAGCGCTTCCTCGACGAGTTCGGCACCGATCCGCACCACTTGATCGGCCAGTTCCTGGTGCATCTGGCCGCCTGCGATATTTAGGATTTGTCAGGCCCTGACAAACCCTAAATTCTGATGGAAGCGCTCTCCCTCTCGTCATGGCCGGGCCACCGGGTCTGGCTAAAAGCCAGCCCGGCGGTAAACTTCACGACCCGGCCATCCATGGACCCTCGGGTCAAGCCCGAGGGTGACGGCAAGAAGAAAGCGACCCGGCTGAACCGAACAAACTCTAACCTCGGCGGCGTACGGGAAAGGGAATGACGTTGCCGGTCATGACGGCCGGCGGCGGGGCGTCCATCCCCGAGAGTTCCAGCAAGATTTCGGCGGCCATGCGGGCCACGTCCAGGGGAATCTGGCCGTCGGCGATCATGGCCGCGAATTCCGCGTAATCGGGATTGTCCCGGCCGTCGTCGTCCGTGGACAGGTTTCCCGTCGCCAGGGTGCGGAGCAGGTCCGGGCTCATGGCCGCTTCCGCCGGGCCGACACGCGCAGCGGAACCCGCGCCTGCGGCGGCCCCAGCAGGGCTGCGGTCAGCGTGGCCAGCGCCACGGGCAATGCGAACAGCAGGATGAAACTCATGGAACGCTCTCCAGCGGAAGACCCCGCCCGGTAACAGAATGCGCTCCATCTTAAGGGGGTGCTGTCAACGGCGATCGTGCCGTCCATGAATCGGCTGTGAACGGAGTGAAAAATACCCGTTGCACCGGGCCAAAAAGAAAGGGGCTGCGGCGGTTGCCGGCGCAGCCCCGCATTCTTGCCGCCGCTTTATTCCGAACGGCCGCCGTGCAGCTTGGACCACTGCACCGGATCGTGCAGGAAGCTGCGCACCTCCTCGATGGTGCGCTTGTCGAACAGGCCGTCCTGCTCGGCCACTTCCAGCACATCCCACCAATTGCACAGATAGCCGAGGTGGACGCCGATCTCGTTCAGGTGCTTCAGGGCACCGGGGAAGACGCCGTAGAAGAACACCACGAAGGCGTGGTTGCACTCGGCGCCGGCATCGCGCAGGGCGTTGACGAAGTTGACCTTGGAGGCGCCGTCGGACGCCAAGTCCTCCACCAGCACGACGCGCGCGCCCGGCTGGAAGTCGCCCTCGATCTGGGCGTTGCGGCCAAAGCCCTTGGGCTTCTTGCGCACGTACAGCATGGGCAGCATCATGCGGTCGGAAATCCACGCGGCATAGGGAATGCCGGCGGTCTCGCCGCCCGCAACGGCGTCGACGGTCTCGTAGCCGACCTCGCGCAGGATGGCTTCCGAGGCCAGCTCGCTGATCTTCTGGCGGGCGCGCGGGAAGCTGATCACCTTGCGGCAATCCACATAGACCGGGCTGGCCCAACCCGAGGTCAGGGTGTAAGGCTCCTCCGGACGGAAATTGACAGCCTTGATTTCCAGCAGGATGCGGGCGGTGGTCAGCGCCGCCTGCTTCTGCTCGGGGGTGCGGGACGCGGTTTGCATGAGGAGTCACCTATGCCATGGGTCGAGGTCGCCTTGCCGGCTTGGGGCTCTATAGGCCACAATCGCCAATTCCTGCAAGCAGGCAAAACAAGGGAGAGGACATGTCCGATTTGATCCAGGTGGTCAAGGACGGCCCGGTGGCCGTCGTCGCGCTGAACCGGCCCGAGCGCATGAACGCGCTCAACCTGCCCATGTGGCAGGGCCTGGCCGAGGCGTTCGAGGGCTTGGCCGCCGATGCCTCGGTGCGCGCGGTGGTGCTGCGCGGTGCCGGCACCAAGGCCTTCGCCCCCGGCGCCGATATCGACGAGTTCGACACCCTGCGGGCCAATGCCCGGCAGGCCAAGGATTACGACAAGGTCATGCGCCGGGCGCTGGACGCGGTAAGCGCCTGTCCCGCCCCGGTGGTGGCCATGATCTACGGCCCCTGCGTGGGCGGCGGGCTTGAACTGGCCTGCTGCTGCGACCTGCGCATTTCCGCCAAGTCGGGCCGCTTCGGCGTGCCCATCAACAAGATCTCGGTGGTGATGGCCTATCCCGAACTGGCTGCCATCGCCCGCGTGGCCGGTCCGGCGGTGGCCTCGGAAATCCTGCTGGAGGCCCGCATCCTCGACGCCGACGAAGCCTATGCCAAGGGCCTGCTCACCCGCGTGGTGGAAGACGACGCGCTGGAAGAGGAGGTGCAGGCCACCGCCAAGCGCATCGCCAACGGCGCGCCCCTGGCCAATCGCTGGCACAAGCGCTTCATCCGCCGCCTCAGCCTCGATTCCAGCCCGATCAGCGAGGCTGAAGTGGACGAGTGCTACGCCTTCCTCGACACCGCCGACTACCGCGAGGGCGTCGCCGCCTTCCGCGAGAAGCGCAGGCCGGTGTTCAAGGGCGAGTAGGGCCGGGGCGCCCGGTCACTGCGGCCCGCCGTCACTGCGGATCGTACCACTCCGGCTCATCCATGCGGATGATGTCGCACAGGCGGTCGATGACGGCCAGGCGCAGCGGTTCCGTGGCGGGCAGGGTGCGTTTTTCCCCCACGGTCCAGCGCTTGGCCTCCGCCAGGCTCGGCGGTGGATGCGCCGGTTTCCAGGATCTCGGCCATCTTGAGGTCGTCAAGGCGGCCCATGATCTCTTCGACGGTCTGACGGGTCACGGGAGTGGTGGGCAGCATGGCGGAGGCTCCTGGGCTGGAGAACCGATGGGTGACCATGATAACGCCGCAACGGCGGTGAAACCCCGCCATTGGGCGCGGGTCCGGGTTGCAAAGATGCCGGCTTTGTCGGACCCTGCCTGCCGACATGCCACCATGTAGGGACGTTTGCCTTGTTCGACAATGACGGCGCCGATGTCTGGGTGCTCGCCGACGACCGCGCCGGCAATGTGGGCCAGTGCCTGGGCGTGGCCGAGGCGCTGGGGCGCCCCTTCACCGTCAAGGCGATCCGCTACGGCCGGCTGGCGCGGCTGCCCAACCTGCTGCGCGGCGCCTCGCTGGTGGGGCTCGCGGCGGAGTCGCGGGCGGGGCTGGTGGCCCCCTGGCCGCGCCTGGTCATCGCCGCCGGGCGGCGCACCGCCCCGGTGGCGCGTTGGCTCAAGCGGCAATGCGGCGCCAGGCTGGTACAGATCATGGACCCCGGTCCCGGCGGCCGCGACGAGTTCGACCTGATCGCCGTGCCCTCCCATGACGGCAAGGGGCTCGCGGGGGCCAACATCCTGTCCGTCATCGGCGCCCCTCACCGGGTCACCGCCGCCAAGCTGGCCGAGGCCGCCGAAATCTGGCGCCCGCGCTTCTCCCACTTGCCGCGCCCGTGGGTCGGGCTGATCGTCGGCGGCTCCACCAAGAGCCGCGAGTTCACCCCCGCCATGGCCCGCGGCCTGGGCGAGCGGGCCGGGGCCCTGGCCGCCTCGGCCGGCGGCTCGGTGCTGATCACCACCAGCCGGCGCACCGGGACCGAGGCCGAGGCCGCCCTGCTGGCGGCGCTGCCCGAACCGCGCCTCGTCCATTCCTGGCAGGCGGGCGGCGACAACCCCTATTTCGGCTTCCTCGCCCTGGCCGACGCCCTGGTGGTGACCGGCGATTCGGTGTCCATGGCGTGCGAGGCCTGCGCCGCGCCCGCGCCGGTCTACCTGTTCGCGCCCGCCGAGCTGGTGGTGCCCAAGCATGCCCGCCTGCATGCCGAACTTTATGCCCGTGGCCTGGCCAGGCCGCTGCCCGTGGGCGGTGGCCTGGAAAACTGGAACCATGCGCCACTCAACGCCGCCGCGGACATTGCCGCCGCCATCCGGGAGAAATGGGGATGATTCGTCCACTGATCGGTGCGGCCCTGGCCGCGTTGCTGGCCGTGCCCGCCTGGGCCGGCGACCAGAGCCAGCGCCTGAACCGCGAACTGCACGGGCTCAAGGGCGGCGACGACCGCGTGGCGGTGAGCGCCAGCCAGTATCCGTGGAGCGCCATGGGCCGCCTGAACAACGGCCTGGGCGGCCATTGCAGCGGGGTGATGGTGGGGCCGCGCCTGCTGGCCACCGCCGCCCACTGCCTGTGGAACCAGCGCACCCGCCAGCAGATTCCGGTATCCAGCCTGACCTTCGTCGCCGGCTACGACCGTGGCGGCTATCTGAAGGCCGCCAAGGTGACGGCCATGCACCCGGCGCCGGGCTGGAACTACGCCACCAACCAGGGCGGGGCCGGCGGGCTGGCGGGCCGGGTGGACGACTGGGCGCTGCTGGAACTGGCCGAGCCTTTGGGCGACGAGGTGGGTTGGGTGCCGCTGGGGGGCGAGCCGCAACAGGGAGAGCGCATCACCGCCGCCGGCTACGGCAAGGACAAGGCCCACGTTCCCACCGCCCATCTGGGCTGTGCCGTGCTGGAGCGCCGGGGCGGGCTGTTCGTCAACGATTGCGATGCCGTGCAGGGCGATTCCGGTGGCCCCGTGCTGGTCTGGCGCAACGGCCAGCCGCAGGTGGTGGCGCTCAACGTGGCGGTGCTGGTGAACGCCGCCGATCTGGGTGTCGCCCTGGGGGCCGGCGCCTTCAAGGCCGAGGCCGTCCGCCTGGGCGCCGCCGCCGCCGGCAAGGCCGGCAGCCTGAGCCAGCCGCTGGACGCGGTGATCAAGGCCAAGGCCGAGGGCAGGTGAATCCCCCGGCCCCACTGCCCTCAGTCGCGGTGGTAGCGGTATTCCTGGGTCTTGCCGCCATAGCCATAGGCGCTGGCGCGGGCATCGATCACGTGGATGAACGAGGCCGGGTGCAGATTGCCCACCAGGCCGTCCAGGGCGGCATGGGCCTGGGCGATGAACTCGGCCTTCTCCTGCTTGGTATTGGTTTCGTCGGTGATGCTGATGTCCAGGTGGAAGGCGTTCTTGCCCTGGGCCGCCAGGGACCGGCCGCCGATGAACCAGGAGCCGGGGGCACGTAGGTCACCTGGATGGAGGTGACCTCGCGGCGCTTGCCCAGGATACGCTCCGACAACCCGCCGATGGCCTCGACGATGCCGGCGGTCAGGCCGGCCTGCTCCGCACCGGAAATCTGCACGTTGATGTGGGGCACGGCATCCTCCTTCGCTGAGATGGTGCCGCCACTCTAGAAGCAGTCTTGCCATCGGAAAAGCGGGAAGATACGATGGCTTGCATCGTTTTATGCGATGGATATGCCATGCGTGGTTTCGATGCGGTCCAGCTGAACACCTTCGTCGCCGTGGCCGAGGCCGGCAGTCTGACGGCGGGCGCCGGGCGGGTCTATCTGTCGCAATCCACCGTCAGCGAACAGATCCGCAAGCTGGAGGAGCAGGTGGGGTTGCCGCTGTTCACCCGCAGCAAGGCGGGCACGGCACTGACTCCGGCGGGCGAGATGCTGCTGGACTACGCACGCCGCATCCTCGCCCTGGGCGACGCCGCTTATCGCGATCTGCGCGGCCATGCCCTGGAAGGCGAGCTGCGGCTGGCCGTCACCGACTACTTCCGGCCCAGCGACATGGCCCGCATGCTGCGCCGCCTGAACGACAGCCATCCGCGGCTGCGCCTGCACGTCGCCATCCTCAAGAGCGCCGATGTGCTGCGGGCCGAGGAATTCGGCAGCCATGACGTGGGGGTGTACATGCGCATCGCCGAGCCCGATGCCGCCCCGGCGCCGGGCGACCTGATCCGCCGCGAGCGGCTGGTGTGGGTGACGGCGGCGGAGCGGCAGGCCGATTGGGCGCCGCCGGTACCGCTGGTGATCCTGCCCGCCTCCTGTTCGCTGCACCAGTACACGGTGGCGCAGCTTCAGCGCCGCCGGGTTCCCCATGTGGTCGCCCACATGGCGTCCGGCGTGGCCGGGGTGCAGCTGGCCCTGGCTGCCGGCCTGGGGGTGGCCTGTCTCAACGAATCGTCGGTGTGTCCGGGCCTGGTGCCGGTGGCGAAGGATCTGGGCCTGCCCGAGCTGCCGCCGGTGGAGTTCCGCCTGCTGCCTCCCCGGCCGGGCGAAGCCGCCTTCGTCAGCCGCGCCCGCGCTGTCCTGGCGGCCGAATTGGCTTAAGGGGAGAGGCTACAGATTCGCCAGCGCCTGGGCGTGGAGTTGGGCGCTGGCTTCGTCGAAGCAGCAGAACACCACCTGGGTGAAGACGTCGTCGCCGGCCAGCGCCTCGGCCACGGTGGCGACGGCGATGGCGGCGGCGCGGTCGCGCGGGAAGCGGTAGGCGCCGGTGGAGATGGCGGGGAAGGCAATGGTGCGGGCAGGCAGGGCGCGCGCCAACGCCAGCGAGTTGCGGTAGCACGCCGCCAGCATGCCGTCGTCGTGCGGTGCGCCGGTCCACACCGGTCCCACGGTGTGGATGACCCATTTGGCGGGTAGCCGGTAGCCCAGGGTCACCTTGGCTTCGCCGGGCAGGCAGCCGCCCAGGCGGCGGCATTCGGCCAGCAGGTCCGGGCCGGCGGCCCGGTGGATGGCGCCGTCCACGCCGCCGCCGCCCAGCAGCGAGGAATTGGCGGCATTGACGATGGCATCCACCGCCAGGGTGGTGATGTCGGCGTGGCGGACGATCAGGCGCGGGTCGGACATGGCGGTCTTCTCCCTCAGCAGAAGGTCGGGGTGCCGCCGTATTCGGTCAGTTCGACGATGGCGCCGTCGGGGTCGCGCACATAGGCCATGCGCTTGCCCACCGGCACGATGTCGCGCGGGACCGCGATGATCAGCGGCGGTTCGGACAAGGTCGCCAGGCTGGCTTCCAGATTGTCCACCCGCACGGCGAAGTGGCGCAAGCCCACGGTGGAGGGCAGGGCATTGGCCGCGATGGCGGTGCCGTCGGCATGCAGGAACTTCAGCAATTCGATGCGGCAGCCGCCGCCGGGGACGTCCAGGATGACGCAGCGGGCTCGCGCCCCGGCGATGCCGGTCAGTTCCTCGAACCACGGGCCGTCCAGGGTGCGGTCCAAGATCACCGACAGGCCGAGCAAATGGGTATAGAAGGCGATGGAGCGCTCGGGGTCGCTCACCACCACGTTGATGTGGTCCAGCCCGGCCATCAGCGCGGCAGGTCGTTGTAGAACTGCACCAGCAGGGGGGCCTTGCGCTCGCGCTCGACGTCCGACCGTCCCAGGCTCTGGATCAGCAGCTTCAGGAACATGCGGTCCACCTTGGGCAGGTCGTAGAAGGCGCGGATGACCATCAGGTCGCCGGCATGCAGGTCCAGCTTGTCGACGGCCTTCAGCAGGGCGTCGCGGAAGGCGCCTTGGCGGGCCTGGTCGGACTTGGATTTGGGCGCGAATTCCTGCTGGTAGATCTGGGCGATCTGCTGCCACTGCTCGGCCAGGTCCTCGCCGTCATAGCGGATGATGCGCTGCAGCATGGGGATGTCGGTGAAATAGGGCGGGAGGTAGTCGTGCTTGGCCGCGTCCTCCTTGAACGCGTCCCACGGATTGTCCTCGGGGCGGATGGTGCCCTTGCCCTTGGCGGTGGCCCGCGCCGGGTCGAAGCCCTGCCAGCGCTGGTCCCAGTAATGCAGGATGGGGTTGTTGTCGCCGCCGGCCAGGATCATCGCCACCAGCCGCTCGGCGCTACCCTTTTCCTGCCAGTTGCGGCTGGCGGCCATTTCCTTGATGCGGCGGGCCGAGCGGATGGTCTTCAACACGTGCTCGCGCAGCACACGCTCGTAGACGGCGGCGAACGGGGGGGCCAGCACGAAGGGGCGCGGGATGTGCGGACGCGTGCCGGTGCAGGCCAGGGCGCCCAGCACCTTGCGGATATGCCGCACGATGGTTTCATCGAACAGGGTGGCGAAGTCGCTGGCCTCGATGGGGGTCTCGTCGGCGGCCAGTTCTCCCATCACCGCCTCGGTGGTGGTTTCGGCGCTGGGCTGCAGGCCGGCCAGCATGGGCCGCGCCAAGTCGAACAGCATCCAGCGTTCCTGGTCGCGCACGCTGTCGTCGCCGGGTGGCAGCATGGCTTCGAACTGGTCCTGGCTGGCCGCCAGCACCGTGGTGGCGCCGCTCCGCTCCAGCGCCTTTTCCAGGATGACGCTGAAAATCAGGTCAAGCTGGCGCGCCGTGGCCCATTTCAGGGTCTCCGGATCGGTCAGCGTCATGCGGCGGACCATCAGGATGCGCGCCACGTCCAGCCTCTGGGTGACGGCCACCAGTTCCGCGACCTTGGATTCGAACCCTTTGTTCTCCATCTCGCCCTCGTCTCCGGCGCGGACATCGTCACGCCCGCACCGTCCTCCCTCTTATCTTCAGGGCATAGCAGCAGCCCCTGTGCGCTCGCAAGCCTTGGCTGCGGCTCAGCCGTTCATTTTATGCACAAAACTGAGAAGGTAGGGGGCGTTGCGCCGCCGCTCGGCGTCGGAGCGGCCGAAATTGTTGATCAGGCGGCGCAGGAAATGGCCGTCGATGCGGGGGAAGACGAAATAGGCCTTGATGGCGAACAACTCGCCCACATGGTCGGGCAGCTTGCTGGTCCACTTCATCAGACCGTCGCGGAAGGCGCCCTCGCGCGCCTGCTCCTGGCGGGCATTGGGGGTGAATTCCTGCTCGTACAACTGGCTGATTTCGCGCCAGGCCTTGGCGAAGGACTCCGCCTCGTAGCGGATGAGGTCCTGCATGATGACCAGGTCGTCCTCGTCCGGCGGGTCGTAGTTGGAGCGGGTGGCGTCCTCGCGGAACAGCGGCCACGGATTGTCCTCGGGCTTGGACTTCCTGCCCTTGGGCTTGAACGCGGTCCAGCGGGCGTCCCAGTGGTGCAGCACGGGATTGTTGACCTCGCCCGACTGGATGATATCGATCAGCTTGGCGCCGCCCACCTCGGCCCAGTTGTAGTTGACGCCCAATTGCTGGATGTGGCGCGAGGTGCGCATGGCCGGCAGCACCATGCGGCGCAGAACGTCCTCGTAACAGGCGGCGAATTGCGGCGCCAGCAGGAAGGGCAGGCGCTCGGTGCGCTCGGTGGCGCGCACATGGAACAACCCCATCAGCTTGCGGGAGAAGCCGCACAGGGTATCGTCGAACAGGGTGGGGAAGTCGGTGAACGGCTTCTCGTCCACCAGCTCGCCGTCGGCGCCGCGCAGGCGGCCCGGCAGGATGACCCGCTCGTAATCGGGCCCCAGGCTGAGCGGCGAACAGGGGCGGCGGCTCCTTGATGGGATTGGCCTGGCGCGAGGTGCGGGCGGGCGCCTGGGCGGGGCCGATGGACAGCAGCTTTTCCAGCGCCGCCTCGTGCTCGGACATGGGGGATTGGGGATTGCCCAGCATCTGCCCGGCAACCTCGCCCAGCACCTGCAGGTCCTCGGCCCGGGTGGCGGGGTTGCCCGGCGGCAGCAGGGGGGCGAAATCCTTGTCGCGCGCCTCGCGCAGGCGATCCAGGCCCATGCGTTCGATGGCTTTGGCGACGATGACGCTGAACACCACCTGCAACTGGCGTTCGGTGGCCCAGCGCCGGCTTTCCGGATCCGCCATGGTCAAGCGGCGCAGCAGCAGGATTTGCGGGATTTCCAGGTGCTTGGTGGCGGCGATCAGGTTGCCGACCTTGGCCTCGAACGTCTTGTTGTCCTGAGGATTGCTGCTCATCCCACCCTCGTCGGCCCGTCACGGGCGATTTCCGCCCGACGGATCGTTGACCCCCGGCCCGTCATGCTTTCTACGGACCGTTCCCGAACCCCAGGCGTAGCATGGGCCAGAGCCGGAAGCCGGTCAATCGGGCCGATCTCGTAGTGAGAAGTTTAGCGGACGGACACGATCTCGCCGTGGCGCTCGCAGCCGGGCTCGGCCAGGGCGACGAAGGTGTCGGTGATGTCCTCGGGCTGGGGCAGCTTGTCCTGGTCCTCGCCGGGAAAGGCGATGGCGCGCATGCGGGTGGCCACCGGGCCGGGATTGACCAGGTTGACGCGCAGCTTGGTGATGCGCTCCACCTCGGCCGCCCAGGTCAGCACCAGGGATTCCAGGGCGGCCTTGCCGGCGGCATAGACGCCCCAGAAGGGCTGGTTGCGGTGGGCCACGCTGGAGGTGACGAACATGGCGCGGCCGGAATCCGAGGTGCGCAGCAGCGGGTCCAGCGCCCGGATCAGGCGGTAGTTGGCGGTGACGTTGATGTCGAAGGCGGCCTGGAAATGCTTCTGGTCCACATGGCCGACGGGCGCCAGCCCGCCGCCGATGTCGCCGGCATTGCCCACCAGGATGTCCAGGCGGCCGAAGCGCTGGTACAACGCGGCGGCCATCTGGTCAATGTCGTCGAAGCGGCGCAGGTCGAGCGGCACCAGGACGGCCTTGCCGTGGCTACCGGAGGCGGCGTTCTGGGCCGCGTCGGCGATCTCGTCGTCCAGTTCCTCCAGCGCGCCCTGGGTACGGGCGACGCAGATCACTTCGGCACCCTCGGCGGCGAAGCGCTTGGCGATCGCCCGGCCGATGCCGCGCGAGGCGCCGGTGACCAGGGCCACCCGGCCGGCCAGGCGGCCCATCACGAGGCCTCTTCGGTCAGCAGCGACGTCTGCTTGTCCTTGCCGCCCTCCAGGTAGTCGGTGGGGGCCACCGGATAGTCGCCGGTGAAGCAGGCGTCGCAGAACTGGGGTGCATCGGGATTGCGCGCTTCCTCGCCCACCGCCTTGTACAGGCCGTCGATGGAGATGAAGGCCAGTGAGTCGACGCCGATCAGCTTGGCCATGCCCTCCACGTCGTAGCGCGCCGCCAGCAGCTTGTCGCGCTCGGGCGTGTCGATGCCGAAATAGCAGGGGAAGCTGGTGGGCGGCGACGAGATGCGCATGTGCACCTCGGTGGCGCCGGCCTGGCGCACCAGTTCGACGATCTTGCGGCTAGTGGTGCCGCGCACGATGGAATCGTCCACCAGCACCACTCGCTTGCCGGCGATGGAAGCGCGGTTGGGGTTATGCTTCATCTTGACGCCGGCATGGCGGGTACGGTCGGTCGGCTGGATGAAGGTGCGGCCCACATAGTGGTTGCGGATGATACCCAGCTCGAAGGGAATGCCGGCCTCGGTGGCATAGCCCAGCGCCGCCGGCACGCCGGAATCGGGCACCGGCACGATGACGTCGGCGGGGACGCCGCTTTCCCGCGCCAGCTGGGCACCGATGCGCTTGCGCGCCTCGTACACGCTGGTGCCTTCCATGATGGAATCGGGACGGGCGAAGTAGATGTATTCGAAGATGCAGAAGCGGCGGCGGTTGTTGCCGAACGGCTTGAGCGAGCGGATGCCGGCGTCGTTCAGCACCACGATCTCGCCCGGTTCCACGTCGCGCACGAACTCGGCGCCGATGATGTCCAGCGCGCAGGTCTCCGAAGCCAGGATCCAGGCGCCGTTCAGGCGGCCGATGACCAGCGGGCGGATGCCCAGCGGGTCGCGCACGCCGACGACGCTGTCCTTGGTCAGACAGACCAGCGAATAGGCGCCCTCGATCTGGCGCAGGGCGTCGATCAGGCGGTCCTCGACGGTGGAATACAGGCTGATGGCCACCAGGTGGATGATCACCTCGGTGTCGGTGGTGGACTGGAACAGGCAGCCGCGCTTGACCAGCTGGCGGCGCAGTGCCGCCGCGTTGGTCAGGTTGCCGTTATGGGCCAGCGCCAGGCCGCCGAACTCCATCTCGGCGAACAGCGGCTGCACGTTGCGCAACAGGGTTTCGCCGGTGGTGGAATAGCGCACGTGGCCGACCGCCTTGGTGCCCTTGAGCTTGCGGATGACCGCTTCCGACCCGAAGCAATCCTCGACGTGGCCGAGGTCGCGGTGGTTGTGGAAGTGTTCGCCGTCGAACGAAACGATGCCGGCCGCCTCCTGGCCGCGGTGCTGGAGCGCATGCAGGCCCAGCGCCACCAGGGCCGCCGATTCCGGATGGCCGTGAATGCCGAAGACGCCGCATTCCTCGCGCAGATGATCGTCGTCGAAGGGATTGGTGGTGAACATGGGGACCGCCACTCGCATCACTGGTTGGTTTGGAACAGCCGGTCCATCTGGCCCCGGCTTTCCTTGTCATAGCCTTTCGCCGGCTTGCCCCCGTCAGCCTTGGCCGCGGGGACAGCCTCGCCCGGCCTGGCCGGGGCCTTCGCGCCCTCGGCCGGGCCGCCGGCCGGCAGGGGGGCGACGAACTGGCGGAATTGTTCCTCCGCCTCCATCAGGTCGCGGGCCTGGCCCTTGACCTGGTTGGTTTTCTGCTCGGCGGTGCCGAAACCTTCGGGGGCGATGCCCTTCAGCAGGTTGGCGCCGCGCTCCAGCCAGGGGCGCGTCTTGGCACCGGCCAGCCAGTCGGGCAATTCGGGGCCGGCGACCATGGTCACCATCATGAAGCCCAGGCTGACCACAGCCGCGCCCAGGCCCAATCCGAACACGAAGCCCAGTGAGGAATCAACGCTGTTGAGCGCGCTGCGCCGCACCCGGTCGGAAACGGCCTTGGTCAGGATGGACAGCACCAGCAGCGACACCAGGAACAGGCAGGCCCCCGTCGCCAAATCGGCACCCAGCGCCGAATCGATATGGCTGCGAAAGAACGGCCGCACCATGCCGAACCCGTAGAAGGTGGCGGCGACGGCGCCGATCCAGGCGCCGATGGCCAGGACCTGATGGACGAAGCCGCGAAAGAACGAAAACGCCGCCAGTCCCAGCATGACCACGGCGACGATGATGTCCACGGCGGTGAAGTTGCCCATGATCGGGGACGGCTCTCTCGACTTCAGATCGTCACTGGCCGGGACGGAACAGTCCCAGCAAATCCTGCAAATGCCCGATGGGACGAATCGCCAACGGGCCGCCTGCGGCTTGCGCCTTTCCCTTGCGCGGGCTCGCCGGCACCAGGCCTTGGGCGAACCCCAGCTTCGCCGCCTCCTTCAGGCGGGCGTCGCCTTGCGCGACCGCGCGCACCTCGCCGGAAAGGCCGATTTCTCCGAACACCACCATGTCGGCGGGAACGGGCACATCGGTGGCGGAGGACACGAGCGCGGCCGCGACCGCGAGATCGGCAGCGGGCTCGGTGATCCGTAAGCCGCCAGCGACGTTCAGATAAACGTCATTGCCCGACAAAGCAAGCCCGCATCGTGCATCCAGTACCGCAAGAACCATGGACAGGCGGTTCGAATCCCACCCGACCACCGCGCGGCGTGGGCTGGACAGCGTGCTGGGCGCCACCAATGCCTGGATTTCCACCAGCATGGGGCGGGTGCCTTCCACGCCGGCATAGACGCAGGAGCCCGAGACGTTGCCGCGCCTTTCCGCCAGGAATAGGGCGGAAGGGTTCAGCACCTCGGTCAGGCCGCCGTCGGTCATCTCGAACACGCCGATCTCGTCGGTGGCGCCGAAGCGGTTCTTGACGGCGCGCAGAATGCGGAACTGGTGGCCGCGGTCGCCCTCGAAATAGAGCACGGTGTCCACCATGTGCTCCAGCACGCGGGGGCCGGCGATGGTGCCTTCCTTGGTGACGTGGCCGACCAGGAACAGCACGAAGCCGCGCCGCTTCGCCAGCCGGATCAGCTCGTGGGCGCAGATGCGCACCTGGCTGACCGTGCCGGGGGCGGCTTCCACGTTGTCGGCGTACATGGTCTGGATCGAGTCGATCACCACCACCTTGGGGGCGTCGGCCACATCCAGGGTCTGGATGATATCGCGCAGATTGGTGGCCGAGGCCAGTTGCACAGGCGCTGTGGCCAAGCCCAGCCGGCGGGCGCGCAGGCGTACCTGGTCCACCGCCTCTTCGCCCGAGATGTAGACCACCGGCACCTGGGTGGACAGGGCGGCGGTAGCCTGGGTCAGCAGGGTGGACTTGCCGATGCCGGGATCGCCGCCCACCAGCAGGGCGGACCCGGCCACCAGCCCGCCGCCGCACACCCGATCCAACTCGCCGATGCGGGTCATCAGCCGCGGCAGGTCGGCGGTGGTGGCGCCCTCCAGCCCGACGAACTCGATCTTCTTGCCCGGCTTGCCGCCCAGCCCCTTGGGCGCCGACTCGCGCGGCGCCTCCTCGGAAATGGAATTCCACGCCCCGCAGGCCTCGCACTTGCCGGCCCAGCGGGCGGTGACGGCGCCGCATTCCTGACAGACGTAGCGGGGGGCGGATTTGGACAAGGTTTTTCCTCGAACTTAGCCACTCGTCATGCGCGGGCTTGACCCGCGCATCCACGTGGTGCCGCGCGAGCAGACGTGGATGGCCGGGTCAAGGCCCGGCCATGACGGGGGAGAACGGCGGCTTTACGCACGCAGTTCCATCTTGATCGGGCCCTCTGCCCGCCCATGGATGAACTGGTCGACGAATTCGTTGCCGGAATGGTCGATGTCCTTGGCCGGGCCGACCCAGATCAGCTTGCCCTTGTACAGCATGGCGATGCGGTCGGCGATCTTGCGGGCCGAGGCCATGTCGTGGGTGATGGACAGGGCGGTGGCGCCCAGTTCCTTGGTGCACTTGACGATCAGGTCGTTGATGACGTCGGCCATGATGGGGTCCAGGCCGGTGGTCGGCTCGTCGAAGAAGATGATCCCCGGGCTCGACGCGATGGCGCGGGCCAGGCCGACGCGCTTCTGCATGCCGCCCGACAGTTCCGACGGGAACAGCTCGCCGGCCGCAGGGGCCAAGCCCACCTGGGTCAGCTTCTCCAGGGCGATCTCCTTGGCCTCGGCGCGGGGCATGCGGCGGCCCTGGATCAGGCCGAAGGCCACGTTCTCCCACACTTTCAGCGAATCGAACAGGGCGGCGCCCTGGAACAGCATGCCGAATTGCGACAGCACCCGGTCGCGGGCCTTGCCGCGCAGGCCTACCACCTCTTCGCCATCGATGCGGATGGAGCCGCGCTCGGGGCGCAGCAGGCCCAGGATGCTCTTCAGCATCACCGACTTGCCGGAGCCGGAGCCGCCGATCACCACCACCGATTCGCCCTTGGCGATGGACAGGTCGACGCCGTCCAGCACCACCTTGGGCCCGAACGACTTGTGAACGTCGGTCAGCTGGATCTTGGGCGGGGGGCTGTCGCTCATGTGACTCATTGGCCGAAATACAGGGCGGTGATGACGTAATTGAACACTAGGATCAGGATGGCGGCCGATACCACCGAATTGGTGGTGGCTGCGCCGACGCCCTGGGCGCCGCCCCGCGAGTAGTAGCCGTGGTAGCACCCCATCAGCGAGATGAGGAAGCCGAACACGGCGGCCTTGGTCAGGCCCGAGATGACGTCGATGGGCTTCAGGTATTCCCAGGTCCGGCTGATATAGGTGGCCGGATTGAAGCCCAGCTTGTAGACGCCCACGATATAGCCGCCGAACACGCCGATGATGTCGGCCACCAGCACCAGCAGCGGCACCATCAGCAGGCCGGCCAGCAGGCGCGGCGCCACCAGGTACTTGAACGGGTTGGTGGACAGCGTGGTCAGGGCGTCGATCTGTTCGGTCACCCGCATGGTGCCGATCTCGGCGGCCATGGAGGCGCCGATGCGGCCCGCCACCATCAGGCCGGCCAGCACCGGGGCCAGTTCGCGGGTCACCGACAGCACCACGACGGTGGCGACGGCGCCCTCGGCGGCGAAGCGGGAGAAGCCGGAATAGGATTGCAGCGCCAGCACCATGCCGGTGAACACGGCGGTCAGGCCGACCACCGGCAGCGAATAATAGCCGATCTCCACCATGGAACGGACGATCAGGCGCGGATAGAAGGGCGGGCGCACCACGTGGGAGACGGCCACGCCGGCGAAGGCGGACAGCCGGCCCACCTGGGACAGGAAGGCCAGGAACACGCGGCCGACGGTGGCGACGAATTCCATCAGGCGGCCTCGCCCACATAGGTGCGGTGATAACGCGCGCCCAGAGCGGTCAGCACTTCGTAGCCGATGGTGCCGCCTCGGGCGGCCCAGTCGTCGGCGGATTGGTGCTCGCCCAGTACCTCGATCAGCGCTCCCGGCCGCGCCTGCTCGGGCGGCAGCGCGCTGACGTCGAAGGTGGTCAGATCCATGGAAATTCGGCCCACGACCGGCACCCGCTCCCCCTCGATGAAGCCGAAACCGCGATTGCCCAGCGACCGGAAAACGCCGTCGGCATAGCCCAGGGCGGCGACGGCGACGCGGCCCTTGCGCGCGAATTGGTGGGTGGCACCATAGCCAACGGTCATAGGGGTGTCAACGTCACGCACCTGAAGGATACGGGCCTTCAGGCCGACCACCCTGGCCATGGGATTAGGGCGGTCCGGCGTGGGATTGAGGCCGTAAAGCGCCGCCCCCGGCCGCACCAGGTCGAAGTGGTAGGGAGTTCCCAGGAAGATGGTGGACGACGCCCCCAGGCTGCGCCGCGCCTTCAGGTCCAGGCGGCCGGTCAGGGCGGCGAAGGTCTCCAACTGGTGGGGGTTCTTGGGGTGGTCGGCTTCGTCGGCGCAGGCCATGTGGCTCATCACCACCACCGGCTTGATGCCGGCCAGCAGCGACGGATCGGCGGCCAGCCGTTCCACCTGGGAGGCATCCAGGCCCAGCCGGCTCATGCCGGTATCCAGGTGCAGGATGCCGTCCAGCCGGCGTTCGGCGGCGGCGGCGTAGCCGGCCCACAGGCCGATCTGCTCGGGGCTGTTGAGCACCGGAATCAGCCCGTGCCCGGCCAGGTCGGCGCAGGCGCCGGGCAGGGGGCCGCCCAGCACGGCGATGGCGGCCTCGGGTAGCACCTTGCGCATCGCGATGCCCTCGTCGATGGTGGCGACGAAGAAGGTGCGGCAGCCGGCGGCGGCCAGCAACGGGGCCAGCCGCGCCGCCCCCCAGGCCGTAGCAATCGGCTTTGATCACCGCTGCGGCCTCGCACGCCGGCCCGACCTTGTCGCGGATCAGGCGCCAATTGGCGACCACGGCGCCGGCATCGACGGTCAGGAAGGCGGTGGCGCGGTCAAAGGAGGTCATGGGAGCTTTCCGGTCTTTCCTACTGCGTCACCCCCGCGAAAGCGGGGGTCCATGGCAGTTGCACAATGGATGCCCGCTTTCGCGGGCCTGACGCTAGAGATTCCAATCTCCATGCAAATCCCGCCAGTTGGGATTTTCCTTTTCGATCAGTTCGATCTTCCAGGCCCGCCGCCACTTCTTGAGCTGCTTCTCGCGCTCAATGGCGAGCGGCATTGTCTCATGGAATTCAGCATAGACCAGTGTGTGGATGCCATAACGCGTGGTAAAGCCCTCGATTGCGTCGGATTTATGTTCCGAAACGCGCCGAGCCAGATCGCTGGTGACGCCGACGTGAAAGGTGCCGTTCTTGCCGCTAGCGAGAATGTAGACGCAGGGGCGCATCGCGATTTCCTTTTGGCGTCCTTCCCGCGAAAGCGGGAATCCATGCCTGGCATTTGCTCGGGCGGTAGCATGGACCCCCGCTTCCGCGGGGGTGACGGACTATCACAGGTAAACGTTCAGAACCCCGGTTCGTCGTGGGAGTGGTGGGTGTCCAGGTTGCCGAACTTGGTGAACTCGCCCTGGAATGACAACCGCACAGTGCCCACGGGGCCGTGACGCTGCTTGGCGATGATGACTTCGGCGGTGTTGACCACCTCCATCAGCCGCTTGTGCCAGGAATCGTAGCGCTCGTTGAACTTTTCTTCCGATTCCTCGGGGCGGCGGCCGGGTTCGGCGCGTTCCAGGTAGTATTGTTCGCGATAGACGAACATGACCACGTCGGCGTCCTGCTCGATGGAGCCCGATTCGCGCAGGTCCGACAGCTGCGGGCGCTTGTCCTCGCGCTGTTCCACCGCGCGCGACAGCTGGGACAGGGCGATCACCGGGACGTCCAGGCTCCTTGGCCAGCGCCTTCAGGCCGCGGGTGATTTCGGACACTTCCTGCACGCGGTTCTCGGAATGGGTGGCGCTGCCGCGCAGCAGCTGCAGGTAGTCCACCACCACCAGGCCCAGGCCATGCTGGCGCTTGAGGCGGCGCGAACGGGTGCGCACTGCCGAGATGGACAGCGCCGGGGTGTCGTCGATATAGAGCGGCAGGCGATTCAGCTCTTGCGCCGCGATGACCAGGCGCTCGAACTCGTCGTTGTTCATCTCGCCTTGGCGGATCTTGTGGGACGAGATTTCCGCCTGCTCGGCGAGGATACGGCCGGCCAGCTGTTCCGACGACATTTCCAGCGAGAAGAAGGCGACGACGGCACCGTCCACCGCCTTCTTGTTGCCCACCGCATCCATCTCTTCCTTATAGGCCTTGGCGGCGTTGAAGGCGATGTTGGTGGCCAGCGAGGTCTTGCCCATGGACGGGCGTCCCGCCAGGATCAGCAGGTCCGAGGGGTGCAGGCCGCCCAGGCGCTGGTCCATGTCGATCAGGCCGGTGGGCACGCCCGACAGCTTGCCCTGGCGTTTGTGGGCGGCTTCCGCCTGCTTCACCGTCTCGATCAGCACGGCGCCGAACGCCTCGAAGCCGCCCTCGGTCTCGCCGGTGGTGGCCAGCTCGTACAGCTTGGCTTCCGCCGTGCCGATCTGGTCCATGGCGGGGCGGTCGATCTGGGCCTCGTGGGCGTCGTTGACCATGTCCTCGCCCAGCGCGATCAGTTCGCGGCGCAGGTGCAGGTCATGGACCAGCTTGCCGTAATCCTCGGCGTTGATGATGGACACCACCGCATTGGCCAACTGGGCGAGGTACTGGGTGCCGCCGATCTCGGCCAGGCCGCCGTCGCCCTCGAAATAGGTCTTCAGCGTCACCGGATTGGCGATCTGGCCGCGTTCGATCAGCTTGCCGCAGGCGGCGAAGATGCGCCCGTGCACCGGGTCGGCGAAATGTTCGGCGCGCAGGAACTCCGACACCTTTTCGAAGGCGCGGTTGTTGAGCAGGACGGCGCCCAGCAGCGCCTGCTCGGCCTCGTAATTGTGGGGCGGGGTGCGAAAGCCCGGGGCCTCGCCGGAAGCGGTGGTTTGGTTCAGCGCTGACATGACGGCAAAGGGTAGCAGATTGCCGCCGTCCGGCGAGGGAAGAAGTTATCCCCAGGCTGTGGAACCTGGGGAAACCCTTAGGCCTCGACCTCTTCCGCCTCCAGTCGGTGCCGGGGTGCCGCCCATGCGCGTTCCTGGTCGGTGATGTAGTCCCGTGTCAGCGGTACCGCGTACCGGTCCTTGGCGAACTGCACCTGGAACACCATCAGCGACAGGCGGCGGAAGCCCAGTTCGCAGCCGGACAGATAGGCCTCCCACATGCGGCAGAAGCGCTCGTCGTACAGTTCGGCCGCGCGCTGGCGGTTGGCGAGGAAGCGCAGCCGCCATTCCCGCAGGGTATCGGCATAGTGCAGGCGCAGGATTTCGACGTCGGTGGTCAGCAGTCCCTGGCGCTCCAGGTGGGGCAGCACCTGGGACAGGGTCGGGGTATAGGTGCCGGGGAAGATGCGGCGGCGGATCCACGGATTGTTGCCGCCCTTGTCCATCTGCCCGACGCTGTGCACCAGGGCGACGCCGTCATCGGTCAGCAGGTCGCGGATGCAGCGGAAATAGGTGTGGTAGTGGGGCGGCCCCACATGCTCGAACATGCCGATGGAGACGACGCGGTCGAAGCGGCCGGTGAGTTTGCGGTAGTCCATCAGTTCGAAGCGGACGCGGTGGTCCAGCCCGGCCTCGGCGGCGCGGCGGCGGGCGACCGCCAGTTGCTCCGCCGACAAGGTGATGCCCAGCACCTCCACCTCGGCCAGGCGCGCCAGTTCCAGCGCCAGCCCGCCCCAGCCCGAGCCGATGTCGAGGATGCGCTGGCCGTCGGCCAGCAGCAGCTTGGCGGCGATATGCCGCTTCTTGGCCTTCTGCGCGTCTTCCAGGCTGGCGGCGGCGTCGGGGAAGTAGGCGCAGGAATATTGCATGTCGTCGTCGAGGAACAGGCGGAACAGGTCTTCGCGCAGGTCGTAATGGCGCGAAACCCGCTTCTGCGCCAGCCGGGCCGGGTTGTAGTTCTCCCAGGCCAGGAACAGGGCCCCCAGGCCGTGATAGAGGCGGCGGGCGGTGCTGAAGCCGGTTTCGGCCAGATTGATGCAGCAGATGTCGAGGAATTCGTGGAAGCTGCCCGCCTCCACCTCCAGCGTGCCGTCGGTATAGGCCTCCAGCAGGTGGTAGTGGGGGGCCAGGAACACCCGGCGCTCGGTGGCGGCATCGGCGAAGCGCACCGCCACTTGGGGCGGGCTGCCGTCGCCGAAATCGCGGCGGCGGCCGGAATGGTCGATGATGCGCAGCGAACCGCGGTGGATCAGTTGGCCAAACAGCAGATCGAGCAGGTGCATGGCGATTCTCCCCTGTCCACCGCTTGAGATGGTTGGGACAGCGGAGTGCGCAATACGATCCTAGGTATAGACACGGACATGCGAACGCGCCGGAAGGGGGCTATCCCTTCCGGCGCGCCGACAAGACAAGTCCTGGACCGGAGGCGATTTCAAACAGCGGGTCGGCGCAGCCCGCGCCAACCCGTTGTCATCGCACTCTAGGCCTCGGGGGTCTCTTCGACCTCGACGACCTCGACCACTTCCTCCTCGGCGGGCTGCTCGGCAGCCTCCGAGGCGGCCGCGGCGGCGCGCTCGGCCTCTTCCTGCGAACGGGCGACGGTCACGGTCACGGTGATCGCCACTTCCGGGTGCAGGGAAACGCGGACCGGGTAGGAACCCAGGGTCTTGATCGGGCTGTCCAGGTTGACCTGGTTGCGCTCGATGGTATAGCCGGCGGCCTTGACGGCCTCGGCCACGTCGCGGCCCGACACCGAGCCGTACAGCTGACCACCTTCGCCGGCCTGACGAACCATCAGAACCTTGAGGCCTTCCATCTTGCCGGCGACGGCCTGGGCCTCGTCGCGGCGCTTCAGATTGATGGCCTCCAGCTGGGCGCGCTGCTTCTCGAAGAAGGCAAGGTTGTCCTTGTTGGCGCGCAGCGCCTTCTTCTTGGGCAGCAGGAAATTGCGGGCGAAGCCAGGCTTGACCTTGACCACGTCGCCCATCTGACCGAGCTTCTCGATCCTCTCGAGCAGGATGACTTCCATTCTATCCCTCCATACCGCCGCCGCTGTCGTGGCGGCGGAACCTCATCGTCCAGAACCTAACCAGTCCCAACCCGGCGACCGCCACGGCGGCCCAGCCATTGGCCAGAAACAGCAACCCGTACGCCACGGCGAGCAACAAGCCCCCGTTCGGCCGTCCCCGGGCCCAGCGGTGAATGCCCGCCAGCCCCAGAAACATGAAGGGGACCAGCAGGACGCCCGCGGCATTGCCGGCGACGTATCCCACATCCCCCCTGACCGCCACCGCCAGCACCACCACGGCCACCAGGGCGAAGCCCAGCCAGTCGGGAAGCCGCAGCTCCCTGTAGGCCGGGCTCGGCCGCCGGGCGTGGCCCAGGCGGGCCAGCAATCCCTGCGCCGCCACGGCATTGAGCACCACCATCACCAGCCACGATGTCGCCATCAGGGCCAGGAACAGCGGCGCCACCAGCTTGACCAGCGCTTCCCGCTGTTGGGCGGGGAAGTGGCCGGCCATCAGGTCGAGGGTGCGTCCCAGAAGCTGGGCCACGTTCGCCTCGATGCCGTCGGCGCTGCCGAGCAGGAAGGCCGTGCCGCAAAGCATCAGCCCCAACCCGGCGGCGGTCAGCCATGCCAGGACGAGTCCCGGCGGGTACCATTCGGCCGAGCCGTCGGCGGCACGCCGCCACAGCAAGGCTCGGTTGCTCACCAGCAGGGCGGGAACAGCCGCCGCGACCGCGAAGGGCAGGGCGGCAAACCACCCCGATCCCGCCGCCACCGCGACTGCCGCCACCCCGGCGGCGGCCACCGCCGCTTTCGTCCCCAACGCCAATCCCGCCATCATCAGCGGCAGCGGCGCCAGGTACGAGAGCAGGGCACCCAACGCAATGCCCTTGGCCAGCGACAGGAACATCAGTGCGGAAAGCAGTCCCGCCGCCAGCATCAGGCCGAGTTGCCGTATCACCGGCAGAACTCCATAAGCTCCGGTCTTACTTCACCACGTAGGGCAGCAGACCGAGGAAGCGGGCGCGCTTGATGGCCTGGGCCAGCTCGCGCTGCTTCTTCGCCGACACCGCGGTGATGCGGCTCGGCACGATCTTGCCGCGCTCGGAGATGAAGCGGCTCAGCAGCTTGGTGTCCTTGTAGTCGATCTTCGGCGCGTTGACGCCGGAGAACGGGCAGGTCTTCCGGCGACGGAAGAACGGACGGCGGGCGCCGGCGGCGGCGCGCGGACGTTCAGCCTTGACTTCGGTCATCACTCACCTCCCTCGGCGCGACGGGGACGGTCCTCGCGGGGACGGTCTTCACGGGGGCCGCGATCGTCACGCGGGCCACGGTCGTCGCGGCGCGGACGGTCGTCGCGGCTGTTCTTGGCCTGCATCATGGCCGACGGGCCTTCCTCCAGGCTCCTCGACGCGGACGGTCAGGTAGCGCAGCACGTCCTCGTTCAGGGACATCTGGCGCTCCAGGCTCCTTCACGGCGGCCGACGGCGAGTCCAGGTTCAGCAGGACGTAGTGAGCCTTGCGGTTCTTCTTGACCCGGTAGGCGATGTTGCGCAGGCCCCAGAATTCCTTCTTGGCGACGGAACCGCCGCCCTGGGCCAGCACACCGGAGAATTCCTCGACCAGGGATTCGACCTGCGGGGCCGAAACTTCCTGGCGCGCGAGGATCACGCATTCATACAAAGGCATTCTTATGAACCCTTCTGGCTTTTCTCTTCCCGTGGACCCCACCATGGGGAAACGGGCATAGCCGACACTCCCCGAGGAGAATGCCGGCAAGGGATTTGGGAGCGGGCGAATATACACGAAACGCCCGGGGCTGCAAGCGGAAAGCCGACGGCCCCGGCGGGCCGCCCCCAATCCGCTTGACATCGCCCCCTGGCGCCTGTTCCTTCTCGCCATTCTTTTGTCATCGTCAAGGGGTCGCCCAGCATGTCGCGCGCATTCGTCTTTCCCGGCCAGGGCTCGCAGGCCGTGGGCATGGGCCGTGAGTTGGCCGAGGCTTTCGCCGAGGCCCGCCTGGTTTTCGAGGAGGTGGACGAGGCGCTGAAGCAGAACCTGTCCAAGCTGATGTTCGAAGGCCCCGAGGACGAACTGACCCTGACCGAGAACGCCCAGCCGGCGCTGATGGCGGTGTCCATGGCGGTGGTCCGCGTGCTGGAAGGGCAGGGCAAGCTGGATTTGACCCAGGCGGCCACCTTCGTCGCCGGCCATAGCCTGGGCGAGTATTCCGCCCTGGCCGCCGCCGGCACCTTCTCGCTGGCCGACACCGCACGCCTGCTGAAACTGCGCGGCCAGAGCATGCAGAAGGCGGTGCCGGTGGGCGTGGGCGCCATGGCCGCCCTGTTGGGCAGTGAATACGAGCAGGCCCGGCAGATCGCCGCCGAGGCGGCGCAGGGCCAGGTGTGCGAGGCCGCCAACGACAATGGCGCCGGCCAGGTGGTGGTGTCCGGCCACAAGGAGGCGGTGGAGCGCGCCATCAAGATCGCCGGCGAAAAGGGCATCAAGCGCGCCGTGCTGCTACCGGTCTCCGCCCCCTTCCATTGCGCCCTGATGCAGCCGGCCGCCGACGCCATGGCCGAGGCCCTGGCCAAGGTCGCGATGAAGGCGCCCAAAGTGCCGGTGGTGGCCAACGTGGTCGCTTCCGCCGTGTCCGAGCCGGAAACCATCCGCGATCTGCTGGTCAAGCAGGTCACCGGCACCGTGCGCTGGCGCGAAGGCGTCCTTTATATGAAGGAGCAAGGCGTCGGCCAATTGGTGGAACTGGGCGCCGGCAAGGTGCTGTCCGGCCTGGCCAAGCGCATCGACAAGGAACTGGCCGGTGTCGCCGTGGGCGCGCCCGCCGACATCGAAGCGTTCCTGGCTTCTCTGTAACCGTTTCCCTTCTGCGTCATGCCCGGGCGTGACCCGGGCATCCACGCGGTTCCGCCCGGCATCGTGCCGGTGGACGGACGTGGATGGCCGGATCAAGTCCGGCCATGACGGGAGAGGGGCCTTGCATCATCTCTCAGGGGAGACCTGACCATGTTCGATCTTACCGGCAAGACCGCCTTGGTGACCGGCGCCTCGGGCGGCATCGGCGGCGCCATCGCCAAGGCCCTGCACGGCGCCGGCGCCACCGTCGCCATTCACGGCACCCGCCGCGAGGCCCTGGACGCCCTGGCCGCCGAACTGGGCAGCCGGGTCCACGTGCTGCCCGCCAACCTGTCCAAGCCGGAAGAGGTCGAGCAGCTGGCCAAGGATGCCGAGGCGGCCATGGGCTCGCTGGACATCCTGGTCAACAATGCCGGCATCACCAAGGACGGCCTGATCCTGCGCATGAAGGACGAGGACTGGGACGCGGTGATAGCCGTCAACCTGACCGCCGCCTTCCGCCTGTGCCGCGCCGCCGTCAAGGGCATGATGAAGCGCCGCACCGGCCGCATCGTCAACATCACCTCCATCGTCGGCGTCACCGGCAATCCCGGCCAGGTCAATTACTGCGCCTCCAAGGCCGGCATGATCGGCATGACCAAGTCGCTGGCCCAGGAAGTGGCCAGCCGCAACATCACCGTCAACGCGGTGGCGCCGGGCTTCATCGCCACCGCCATGACCGACGAGTTGAACGACGAGCAGAAGGCGCGCATCAACGCGCAGATCCCGGCCGGCCGCATGGGCTCGTCCGAGGAAATCGCCGCCGCCGTGCTCTACCTGGCCTCCAGCGAGGCCGCCTATGTCACCGGCCAGACCTTGCACGTCAACGGCGGCATGGCGATGATCTAAGGCTTCGGCGGGGTGCTCGGGCACCCCGCCGGTTCCATGCTTCCGCGCGGAAAGCACAAACCCTACACATGGTGTTCCAGTGCTGGTCATGGGGCAAAAAGTGTGTTAGGTACGGGCCACTTTCCGCCGGTTCGGGGGCTTCCGCCACCGGTCGCGGGACCCTGGTTCACTAACTGGCACCATAAGACTTCCGAGGGAATTCAAATGAGCGACGTCGCCGAGCGGGTTAAGAAGATTGTTGTCGAGCACCTGGGCGTGGAAGAGGCCAAGGTGACCGAGAACGCCAGCTTCATCGACGACCTGGGCGCTGACAGCCTCGACACCGTCGAGCTGGTCATGGCTTTCGAGGAAGAGTTCGGCTGCGAAATCCCCGATGACGCGGCCGAGAAGATCCTGACCGTCAAGGACGCGATCGACTTCATCTCCAAGAACACCAACGCGTAAGGTTGGTCGGGGCGCCGAACCCACAGGGGACTCGGCGCCCTTTTTCTAGGTACAGCAACGGAACCTTCGCATGAGACGTGTTGTCGTTACCGGCCTCGGCATCGTCAGCCCCCTGGGTTGCGGCATCGAGCACACCTGGAAGCGGCTCATCAACGGTGAGTCTGGTATTCGCGCCATCGAGCATTTCGACGTCTCGGATTTGGCCGCCAGGGTCGCGGGCGTCATCCCACGCGGCACCGGCGAGGGCGAACTGGACCTGGACAAGGTGGTTCCCGCCAAGGAACGCCGCCGCATGGACGATTTCATCGTCTACGGCCTGGCGGCGGCGCAGGAAGCCATCGAGGATTCGGGCTGGAAGCCCGAGGACGACGAAGGCCGCGAACGCACCGGCGTCATGATCGGTTCCGGCATCGGCGGCCTGCCGGCCATCGCCGAGGGCGCGATGACATTGAAGGACAACGGCCCGCGCCGGGTCAGCCCGTTCTTCATCCCGTCGGCCCTGATCAATCTGGTCTCTGGCCACGTCTCCATCCAATACGGCTTCAAGGGCCCCAACCACGCGGTGGTGACCGCCTGCGCCACCGGCGCGCACGCCATCGGTGACGCCGCCCGCCTGATCATCTTCGGCGACGCCGACGTCATGGTCGCCGGCGGCGCCGAGGCCGCCGTCTGCCGCCTGGGCATCGCCGGCTTCGCCGCCTGCAAGGCGCTGTCCACCGCCCGCAACGACGATCCCCAGGCCGCTTCGCGTCCGTGGGACAAGGATCGCGACGGCTTCGTCATGGGCGAGGGCGCCGGCGTCCTGGTCCTGGAAGAGCTGGAGCACGCCAAGGCCCGCGGCGCCAAGATCTACGGCGAGGTGGTCGGCTACGGCATGTCCGGCGACGCCTATCACATCACCGCCCCGGCCGAGGACGGCAACGGCGCCTATCGCGCCATGCAGGCGGCGCTCAACCGCGCCGGCCTGACCCCGGGCGACATCGACTACATCAACGCCCACGGCACCGCCACCATGGGCGACGTGATCGAGCCTGGGCGCGGTCAAGCGCCTGTTCGGCAACGCCATCAACACCGTGTCCATGAGCTCCACCAAGTCGGCCATCGGCCACCTGCTGGGCGCCGCCGGCGCGGTCGAGGCGATCTTCTCGCTGCTGGCCATCCGCGATCAGGTGGCGCCGCCGACCCTCAACCTGGACAATCCGGACGAGGGCTGCGACATCGATCTGGTGGCCAAGGTCGCCAAGCAGCGCGAGATCAAGTACGCCATGTCGAACTCGTTCGGCTTCGGCGGCACCAATGCCTCGCTGATCTTCACCAAGGCGCCCTGAGCCGCGGCACGGAACGTCGAAGGCCCCCACGCCCAGCGCGCGGGGGCCTTCTTCCATTTTCGGGGACGAAAGATGCGCACCGTTCTTCGTTCTGTCTTCATCCTCGCTATCCTGGCGATAGCCGTCGCCACCTGGGCCGCGTTGGAGGGGCACCGCCGCTTTACCGGCCCCGGCCCGGCGGCCGAGCCGGTGACGCTGGTGATCCCCAAGGGGACGGGGCTGGAGGCCATCGCCCGCAAGCTGACTGAAGCCGGCGTCGTGCCCGATCCCTACAGCTTCATGGTCGGCGCCAAACTGCGCGGCGCCAGCCTGAAGGCGGGCGAATACGCCTTTCCCGCCCATGTCAGCCCGGCCGAGGCCATGGCCATGATGGCCGAGGGCCGCACCGTGGTGCACAAGCTGACCGTCGCCGAGGGCCTGAGCACCCGCCAGGTGCTGGCCCTGGTGGACGAGGCCGATTACCTGGCCGGCAGCGTGACCCGGAGCCCGGCCGAGGGAACCCTGCTGCCCGAAACCTGGTATCTGTCCCGCGACGACCAGCGCGACGAGGTGGTGGCGCGCATGGAGAAGTCCATGCGGGCGCTGATGGAGCAATTATGGCCGCAGCGCGCCGCCGAGCTGCCCATCAAGAGCAAGGAGCAGGCCTTGGTGCTGGCCTCCATCGTCGAGCGCGAGACCGGAATCAAGGCTGAACGCCCCATGGTCGCCGCCGTCTTCATCAACCGGCTGCGCCTGGGCATGAAGCTGCAATCGGACCCCACGGTGATCTACGGCGTCTCGGACAAGCTGGGCGTGCTGGACCGCCCCGTCACCCGCGCCGACTTGGACAATCCCCATCCGTGGAACACCTACGTCATCGACGGTCTGCCGCCCACGCCCATCGCCAATCCGGGCCGCGCCAGCATCGAGGCGGTGCTGCATCCCGCCGACACCGATGCCCTGTATTTCGTCGCCGACGGTTCGGGCGGGCATGTGTTCGCACGCAGCCTGGACGAGCACAACAAGAACGTCGCCAATTGGCGCAAGGTGGAAAAGGCCCGCCGCGCCGGCCAATAAAGGCCCGGCTTTGCCCTAGTTTTCGCCCACCCTTTGCGGGCCGCCTTTCCCTACTCTTCCGGCGATGACACCTAGCTGGAGGGGATGATGGATCTGACGGGGATGCAGGACTTGGCGTCGTTGGGCGCTCTGGTGCGGCCGCTGATGGCGGCGGATATCGGCGCGGTGACGGCCATCGTCGCCGCCGCCTTCCGCGAGGCGGACGGCACCGTGCCCGAACGCTACCGGCCCTCGGCGGTGGCCGAGCGCCTGGCGTCCGGCCTGGAAAACCGGCGCGTCACCCGCCCCCGTTTCCTGGTGGCCGAACTGCGGGGGGACGTGGTGGCGGTGGGCGGCTTCAGCCGGGAAAGCTGGTGCTCCTGCGCCTGGTCGCTGTACATGGCGGCGGTGCGCCCCGACCTGCAGGGGCGCCGCCTGGGCAGCCTGCTGATCCAGCGCCGCCTCGACGCCATCGCCGCCGAGCATGCCGGCCCCGGCACCGTGGTGGTGTCCAGCCGTCATCCCGGCAGCTTCCTGCGCCTGGGTTTCCAGGCCCTGCGGCGCATGCCCCACGGCCCCACCCTGATGGTGCGCGAGTTCGTGGGCACGGGGGTCTCTGTGACACCCTAGGACGGGAATGTGGCGACGGCGTGGCCCCTCCTGCACATGGGGCCATGCATTTTGGCGATTGGTGGGCCTGGTCTTGCTCGCGCTAAGGTTCGTTGCATTCGCAACTTTCCTGGATTGGATTGGCGCAAATGCGTACCAAGCCCATGTTCCGCCGCCTGATGACGGCCCTGCCGCATGAGGGCGAGCGGCGTTACCATGCCGACGGCATTTCCATGCAGATCACCCGCCACGACACGCCCTACACCATCATTTCCGTGATGGTGAAGGCGGACGGACGCAACGCCTGGGTGACGGTGGAGTCCGATGCGGGCGAGATCACCCTGCACCATCCGCGCAATGTGGATCTGGTGGACAAGGCGCTGGATACGTTTTTGAATTAAGGCTTGGCCTAAGGCCGACGGCCGGTAGCCCGGCCGGTTCGTTTCGGGCAGGATGGCGGCCATGACACCGCCGCCACCCTCCCGCCGCGCCGCCTGGTCGTGGGCTCTCTACGACTGGGCCAATTCGCCCTTTGCCACGCTTGTCGTCACCTTCGTCTTCCCCGCCTATTTCGCCACCGCCGTGGTGGGCGACCAGGTGGCGGGGCAGGCGCAATGGGGCTTCGCCATGGGCCTGTCGGGCCTGGTGGTGGCCCTGACCAGTCCCATCTTCGGCGCCATCGCCGATACGGGGGCGGGCGCAAGCCGTGGCTGCTGGCTTTCACCCTGCTGTGCGCCTTGGCCTCCATGGCGCTGTGGTGGGTCCGTCCCGACGCCTCCGCCGTGGCATTGGCGATGGTCCTGGTGGTGTTCGCTAATTGGGGCTTCGAGGCTGCCGGCGTGTTCTACAATGCCATGCTGCCCGACGTGGCGCCGCCCCATCGCCTCGGCCGTATTTCCGGCTGGGCCTGGGGGCTGGGCTATGGCGGCGGGCTTGCCGCCCTGGTGCTCGCCCTGGCCGGGCTGGTGCTGCCCGAGCAACCCTGGTTCGGCATTCCCAAGGACGGTGCCGCCCATGTGCGCGCCTGCGGTCCCCTGGTGGGGCTGTGGCTGCTGCTGTTTTCCCTGCCGCTGTTCCTGTGGGTGCCCGACCGGCCCGCGCCCGAGGCGGCGGGCCGGCGGGTGCGTGCCGCGCTTGGCCTGCTGGGCCGCTCGCTGGCCGAACTGGCCCGCATGGGCGCGGTGGGCCGCTTCCTGCTGGCGCACATGCTGTATGCAGACGGCTTGGCCACTCTGTTCGCCATGGGCGGCGTCTATGTGGCCGGCGTGTACGGCTTTTCCCTGGAACAGGTGATGGCCTTCGGCATCGTGCTCAACGTCACCGCCGGCCTGGGCGCGGCGGCTTTCGGCTGGCTCGACGACCATCTGGGCTCGCGCACCACCATCCTGTTGGCCTTGGCCGGCCTGCTGGTGGCGGGGGCAGGGGTGCTGGCGGCGACGAACGTCACCATGGTGTGGGTGCTGGGCGGCGCATTGGGCCTGTTCGTCGGGCCGGCCCAGGCGGCCAGCCGCACCTATCTGGCCCGGCTGGCGCCGCCGGAGCGGCGCACCGAACTGTTCGGCCTGTTCGCCCTGTCGGGCAAGGCCACGGCCTTCCTGGGGCCGCTGGCGGTGGCGGCGGCCACTTCGGCCTTCGCCAGCCAGCAGGCGGGCATGGCGGTCATCCTGGCCTTCTTCCTGGCCGGCGGCCTGGTCCTGCTCAGCGTGCCGCCCACCACCACCAGATGAGGCCGGCCGCCGCCGCCCACAGCGCCACCACCAGCACCAATCCCTGCCAGCGTTTGCCCGGACGGTCCGTCACGGCGGCTTGCCGCCGGGCATCCGCCATCACCTCGGACGGGATCAGGCGCAGCACCAGCCAGATGCCCAGCGGCACCAGGACGAGGTCGTCCAGATGCCCGAGGACGGGAATGAAATCGGGGATCAGGTCGATGGGCGACAGCGCATAGGCCACCACCAGGGCGGCCAGGACCTTGGCCGCCCACGGCGTGCGCGGGTCGCGGGTGGCCATGGTCACCGCCAGCGTCTCCCGCTTCAGCGCCCGCAGGCGCTCCAGCAGCCGGTCCAGGGGATCAGCTCTCCAGCTTCTTCAGCATGTCGGTGGTGATCAGGGTGACGCCCCGCTCGGTGCGGTCGAAGCGCTTGGCATCCAGTTCCGGGTCCTCGCCCACCACCAGGCCGGGGGGGATGACGCAGCCCTGATCGACGATGCACTTCTTCAGCTTGGCGTGGCGGCCGATGTCGCAATTGGGCAGCACCACCGAATCCTCCACCAGGCAGTAGGAATTGACCCGGACGTTGGAGAACAGCATGGAGCGCCGCACCGTGGCGCCCGAGATGATGCAGCCGCCCGACACCAGCGAATCCACCGCCATGCCGCGGCGGGTGTCGGAATCGAACACGAACTTGGCCGGCGGCACCTGGGCCTGGTAGGTCCAGATGGGCCAGTTGGTGTCGTACAGGTTCAGCGCCGGGGTCACCGTGGTCAGATCGATGTTGGCTTCCCAATAGGCATCCAGCGTGCCCACGTCGCGCCAGTAATGGCCCTTGGCGCCTTCGTGCATGACGCAGGAATCCTGGAAGCGGTGGGCGACGATCTTATGCTTGCCCACCAGTTGGGGAATGATGTCCTTGCCGAAATCGTGCTCGGTGCCGGGGCGGCAGGCTTCCAGGTTCAGGCGGTCGTATAGGAACTGGGCGTTGAAGATGTAGATGCCCATGCTGGCCAGGGCCTTGTCGGGCTTGCCGGGGGCGTGCTGCGGATTGGCCGGCTTCTCGTCGAAGCGGATGATGTTGTCGTCGTCGTCCACCGCCATGACGCCGAAGCCCTTGGCGTCCTCGATGGGCACTTCCAGGCAGGCCACGGTGGCGTCGGCCCCCAGCGCCAGGTGGTGCGCCAGCATCTTGCCGTAATCCATCTTGTAGATGTGGTCGCCGGCCAGGATCAGCACGAATTCAGGGTTGTGCTCGCGGATGATGTCCAGGTTCTGGTAGACCGCATCGGCGGTGCCCTTGTACCAGTTCTCGCCCTCGGTGCGCTGCTGGGCGGGCAGCAGTTCGATGAATTCGCTGAACTCGCCGCGCAGGAAGCTCCAGCCGCGCTGGATGTGCTGGATCAGCGAGTGGGCCTTGTACTGGGTGACGATGCCGATGCGGCGGATGCCGGAATTGATGCAGTTGGACAGGGCGAAGTCGATGATGCGGAATTTGCCGGCGAAGGGGATGGCCGGCTTGGCGTGCCAGTCGGTCAGTGCCTTCAGGCGCGAACCGCGGCCGCCGGCCAGGACCAGCGCCAGTGTGCGGCGCAATCGCAGGTTGACCTCGATATCATGCATCACCCGATCCTGAGGCTCCAACATCAGCACGTCTCTCCAAGATGTTCGATGCGAACTGGCCCTCCCCGGGAGCCGAATATGGACGGTGCCATAGATCGACCGGTGGTACAACAGGCGCTCAAGCAGAGGGGGCTTCCTTCATCAGGGGGTAATACTGATGGCGAAGCGGCTTTCGTCCTTGCTCGCCTTGGGCTACCTTTGGTCCTAATCACAAGGACATCCCAAGGGGAGGCCCCATGCGCGTGTTGTTCGCTTCGTCCGAGGTGTTCCCGCTGGTCAAAACCGGAGGTTTGGCCGATGTCTCGGGGGCGTTGCCGGCGGCGCTGATCGAAGCCGGCCAGGACGTCCGCGTGCTGCTGCCGGGTTATGCCGGCGCCATGGCCAAGGCCGAGAACAAGCAGCCGGCCGGCAGCCTGGGCGATCCGCTGGGCGTGGGCGCCGAAGCCCGGCTGGTCAGCGCCACCCTGCCGGGCTCGGGCGTGCCGGTCTGGCTGATCGACTGCCCGGAGCTGTACGACCGGGACGGCGGCCCCTACCAGGACGCCAACGGCTTCGACTACGAGGACAACGCCCTGCGCTTCGGCCTGCTGTCGTGGACGGCGGCGCATCTGTGCACCGAGGGCAGCCCGCTGGCGTGGCGGCCCGACGTGCTGCATTGCCACGACTGGCAGTCGGGCTTGGCGCCGGCCTATCTGAAGGCGTGGAACGTGGTTGACCGCCCGGCCACGGTGTTCACCATCCACAACATCGCCTATCAGGGCCAGTTCCCGCCCGATACGGTGTCGCGCCTGGGGCTGCCCTGGGACATGTACACCATGGCGGGCCTCGAATACTGGAACACCCTGTCGTTCCTGAAGGCAGGCCTGGTCTACAGCGACCGCCTGACCACGGTGAGCCCGCGCTACGCCAAGGAAATCCAGTCGGCCCCCTTCGGCTGCGGCATGGAGGGCGTGCTGGCGTCCCGCGCCGCCGACCTGACCGGCTTCCTCAACGGCGCCGATTACGGCGTGTGGAATCCGGCCGACGACGCCTATATCCCGCACAAGTACCAGCCCGCCGACTTCGTCGCCGGCAAGGCCGCCAACAAGGCGGCGGTGCAGGCGGAACTGGGGCTGGCCCAGGACCCCGAGGCGCCGCTGCTGGTCATCGTCAGCCGGCTCAACGACCTCAAGGGCATGGATCTGGTGCTGTCGGTCATGCCGGCCATCCTGCAGCAGGGCTGCCAGCTGGCGGTCCTGGGTGCCGGCGACCACAGCCTGGAGGACGGCTTCCAGGCGGTGGCCGCCGTCAATCCGTCGCAGGTGGCGGTCAGCATCGGCTATTCCGAGCCGCTGGCCCACAAGCTGATGGCCGGTGGCGACATGCTGCTGATGCCGTCGCGCTTCGAACCTTGCGGCCTGACCCAGCTGTACGCCTTCCGCTACGGCACCATTCCGGTGGTCCATGTCACCGGCGGCTTGGCCGATACGGTGGTGGACACCACCTATGACGGACTGATGACCGCCACCGCCACCGGCTTCGCCTTCGAGCATGCCAATGCCGGCGCATTCCAATGGACCATCGAGCGGGCGTTGGACACGTTCCGCCAGAAGGACCCGTGGCGCAAGGTCCAGAGTTCGTGCGTCTGCCAGGATTTCAGCTGGAACCGCTCGGCCGAACGCTACATCGCGCTGTACCGGGCCTTGGCCGGCTGAGCGTCACAGGGATACGGAACCATTCGATGACCGAGGCTCGCGCCCTGATCGCCGATATCGGCGGTACCCATGCCCGCTTCGCCCTGGTGGATGACCGCGGCCAGGCAGGGGCTCCCCAGGTGATGCGGTGCGCCGATTTTCCCGGCCCGGCCCAGGCGGCCCAAGCCTTCCTGGCCGCCCAGGGCGGCGTCCGGCCTGCCCGCGCCGCCTTTGCCGTGGCCTCGCCCATCACCGGCGACGTGGTGGACCTGACCAATTCGGCCTGGCATTTCTCCATCGAGGCGGTGCGCCGCGAGTTGGGCCTGGAGCGCCTGGACGTCATCAACGACTTCACCGCCGTCGCCCTGTCGGTGCGCCATCTGGGCCCCGAGCATCTGCTGAAGGTCGGCGGCGGCGTGGCCGCCGACGGGTGTCCCGTCGCCGTGCTGGGGCCGGGCACCGGCCTGGGCGTGTCGGCGCTGGTCCCCGATTCCGCCGGCCACTGGACGGCACTGGCCACCGAGGGGGGCACGTCACCATGGCCGCCGCCAGCGCCCAGGAGGACGCCGTGCTGGAATGGCTGCGCCAGCGCTTCGGCCATGTCTCGGCCGAGCGCATCCTGTCCGGCCCCGGCATGGTGAACCTGTACGAGGCGGTATCCGCCCTGCGCGGCCGTCCCGCCGCCTACAGCACGCCCGACGCCATCTCCCAGCGCGGATTGGACGGCTCGTGCCCGCTGTGTCGCGAGACCCTGGATCTGTTCTTCGCCATGCTGGGCACCATCGCCGGCAATCTGGCCCTGTCGGTGGGCGCGCGGGGCGGCGTCTTCATCGCCGGCGGCATCCTGCCGCGCATGCGCGACGCCTTCGCCCAATCCCCTTTCCGCCGCCGCTTCGAGGACAAGGGGCGGTTCATGGACTATCTGGCGCCCATTCCCACTTGGCTGGTGGTGCATCCCCAGCCGGCTTTCGCCGGCCTTGCCGGCCTGGTTTCCACCCACGTCAAGACTCCCGTGATCTGAACATGCGTATGGATTGCAATTTATGCGCATGAGAGGGAGACTGGTCCTACCAAACGGGGTGGGACATGGTTGGGATCGTTGCGTCTGCCGTAGCATTGCACGTGGCAGCCGCCGCGCAGGCATTGGTGCTGGCGCGGCGCGCCGGGTGGGCGGCCGCGTGGTCGCTTCTGGCCGCCGCCCTTGTGCTGATGGTGGTGCGGCCGGTGCTGTCGCTGCGGCACTGGGCCGATGGGGAAGCGCTCGATCCGGTGGCCGAGGGCGTGGGCTGGGTGGTCGCGCTGCTGGTGGTGGCGGGCGTCGTGCTGGTGGGGCGCTGGGTGGTGGCCGCCGCCGGCATGGCCGAGACGGTGCGCCAGGCCAAGGAACAGGCCGATCACGCCAACCAGGCCAAGACCAACTTCCTCGCCAATATGAGCCATGAGCTGCGCACGCCGCTGAACGCGGTGATCGGTTTCGCCCAGGTCATGCGCCACGAGTTCCTCGGTCCCCTGGGCAGCACCCGCTATCGTGAATACGCCGCCGGCATCGAGGAATCGGGCCAGCACCTGCTGGAACTGATCGAGGACATCCTGGACGTCTCACGCATCGAAGCGGGCCAGTTGGTCCTGCGCGACGAGCCGGTGCTCCTTGGCGAGCTGATGGAAAGCGTCGGCCGGCTGATGCGCCCCAAGGCGGACAACGAGCGGGTCATGCTGTACGTGGAGCCGCAGGCCGGTCTGCCCGCCCTGCGCGGCGATCCCCGGCGGTTGCGGCAGATCTTGCTGAACCTGCTGTCCAACGCCATCAAATTCACCCCGGCGGGCGGGCGGGTGGAGCCTGCGCGGCGAGCACGCGCCGGGCGGTGGGGTCAGCCTGGTGGTCAGCGACACCGGTATCGGCATCCGGCCCGAGGATCTGCAACGGGTGATGGCCTTGTTCGGACAAGCCCAATCGGCCTATTCCCGCAGCCATCCCGGCTCGGGCCTGGGCCTGCCCATCGCCCGCAGCCTGGCCGAGATGCATGACGGCGTGCTGTCCATCGACAGCCGGCCCGAGCACGGCACCACGGTCAGGGTGACCTTCCCGCCGGAACGGCTGGTGCCGGCGGCTGCCGCAGCGGGCGAGGCGCTGACTTAGAACAGCGCCGGCCACCACGCCAGGGCCACCGCCACCGTGCCGATCAGGCCGGGCACCAGGGCGGGCAGCACCTTGGCGCCGGTGACGCCCTGGCGCACCAGGATGCGCCACGCCAGCCACAGGCTCCAGGTCACCGAACCGGCGAACAGGCCGATCTTCAGCAGCGACACCAGTTCTGCGGGAATGCCGATGACGGTCATGGACTTGAACAGGCCGCCGCCCAGGCCGATCACCAGCGACACCATGGCGATGGGAGTGAACTGGTAGCCCAATTCCAGGAAGCGCTGCCACAGGCTGCGGCCGCCGCCCAGCTTGCCCGACAGCCATGCCGCCGCCAGGGTCAGCGCCGACAGGCCCGCGGTGAAGACGGCCATGGTCATCGCCATGAAGCCGGCGATCATGACGAAGTCCAGCCACAGGAAGACCTCGCGCCGCTCGGGATGGACGCTCATCAGCCACGACGGACCCGAGTGCAGCAGCCAGGTCACGTCGTTCTCGATGGCCCACAGGCCCAGGGCGTCGCGCACCGTGTTGAACAGCGGCATCACGCCCCACAGGAAGCCGCCCAGGGCGACGCCGCCGCCCAGGAACAGGAACAGGATTTCCGAGATGTTGGGATTGCGCCCGGCGATCTGCTCCACTTCCTCGCCGGGGCGGCGCAGGCGCAGGTACAGGCCGCCCGAGGCCTGCGGACTGACACAGCGGAAGCACTCGATGCAGTGGCGGCTTTCCGTCTTGCGCTTCAGGTCGATCATGGTGGGGCAGGCGGTCTTGTCGTTCCAGCGGTCGCCGCCCGGCTCCGGCCGTTTGGGGGTGAATTCGACCACGCCCAGGCGGTTGAACACGCCCAGCAGCAGGCCGATGGGGCAGGCGTGGCGGCACCACGGGCGCTTGCCCGGCGCGAACAGCCAGCCCAGCACGATGGCGGCGGCCATGGTGCCGCCGAAGATCTCGGCTGAAGCCTCGGGATGGGTGCGCACGCCGGCGGTCTGGCCCAGGATGGTGACCACGAGGAACGATAGCACCGGCGTGCCCGGCCAGGTCAGCCAGCGCGGCGGCGTAAGCCGCATGCCGTGCTTGGAGGCGTATTCCGAGGCGGCGCCCATGGGGCACAGGATGCCGCACCACGACCGCCCGGTAGCCAGCACCGACAGCAGCAGCAGCGGGAACCACAGCCCCCAGATGGCGAAGTTGGAGAATACCGACAGGTGGTCCAGGGGGCCGTCGGTCTCCGCCGGGTCGGGCAGGAAGGGGGGCACCAGGATCAGGGTGACGAACACCACGAACATGACCGCGTGGATCCACGGCAGCCAGCGGATGTGGCGGACGAAGAACGCCTCGATGGGGCCGGCGAAGCGGCTGGAGAGGCGCGCCCGCTCCTCATCGGGGATGTTGCGGTCGTGGACGTGGTGAAAGTCGTAATTCATGATGCCGCCCGACGCCTCCTGATCGCCCAGATGCCGACGAACGGCACCAGCGCCGTCAGCAGAACGGCCTGGGCCGCCACCGATTCCAGGGTGGGGAACAATCCGATGGCCGGGACCGAGGGCATGCCGGCGATCGGCGTGGTCGAGATCAGCCGGGCCTCCTGCAGCTCAAGCATGCCGTTGCCGGCGAACATCACCGCCAGGGCGTAGAGCAGCACGGCGGTGCCGGCGAAGAACGGACCCAGCGGCAGCTTCATGGAGGCGCGGCGCATGATCCAGTAGACGGCGCCCAGGGCGACGAGGGCGGCGGCGAAGCCGGCGGCGATGGCGGTGCCGTGCTCGGCGGCGCTGCCCATCAGGGCCTGGTAGAACAGCACGGTTTCGGCGCCCTCGCGGTAGACCGACAGGAAGGCGGCGAAGCCCAGCGAGAACAATTGGCCGCCCGACAGCGCCTTGCTCACCTGGTCCTTGATGTAGCCCTGCCAGCGTTGGGCCTCGCGGCGGGCGAACAGCCAGTGGCTGACATAGGCCAGCACCGCGGCGGCCACCAGCATGGTGGCGCCTTCCACCGCCTCCTGCCCGGCGCCGGACAGGTTGACCAGGGTGTTCAGCGCCCAGGCGGTCAGGCCGCTGGCGATCAGCGCCAGGACCACCGCCTGCCAGACCACGCGCACCTTGTCCTCGGCCCCGGCGCGTTTGAGATAGGCCACCAGGGCGGTGACCACCAGCATGGCCTCGAAGCCTTCGCGCAGCAGGATCAGCAGGGATTGAAGGAAGGCGCCGATCCAGCCGGCGCCGCTGGCCTCGGCCCGCTTGTCGGCCACCTCGACCACGCTGCCCTCCAGCTTGCGCCAGGCGGTTTCCACCTTGTCCTTGGGGGCATTGGCGTTGGCCAGGCCTATGACGGCGGCGAATTGGGATTCGATCTCGGTCTTGGCGCTGGGATCGGCGGCGCCGATGTCGGCCTCCAGGCCGGTATCCTCGAACACGCCGAAATAGAGGTCGGAGAAGCCGTCGGCGGTGTCGCCGCCCTTGGCCGCGTCATAGGCCGCCACCAGGGCGTTGCCTTCGGTGACGATGCGGGCGGCGACGGCGCGATGATCCAGCGCCGCGCCTTCGGCGTGGGCCGCCGCCGGTACCAGGACCAGCAGCAGGGCGAACAGCTTGCAGACGGCGCGGATCATTGGTTCACCTCGAACACGCCGGGGGCGACGTTGGCGGCGTCCAGGCCCTTGGCCTCGGCGGAAATGGCCTCGCGCAGGGTCTTGGAGATGGACGCCACCTGGGTGGCGTCGTTGGCGGTCATGGCCTTGCGCATGCTGGCGAAATAGCGCTCGATCTCGGCCGCCCGCTTGGCGCTGACATGCTTGCGGATGGCCGATTCCAGCTTGGAATCCTCGAAATTGTGGAAGTAGGCCTCGGTGACCGCGCGCTTGGCGCCCTCCAGGTCACCCTTGCCGAAGGCCGCCTCGGCCGCCATCACCGCCTTGTTGACGCTGTCGGCCTGGGCCTGCCAATGGCTGCTGTCGGCCAGGGCGGGGGCCGCCGTCAGCGACAGCAGCGCGGCGATCAGCCAGGGGGCAAGCGGGGAACGGCGACGATGCATGGTCAAGCCTCGGGACGGACGAACACTCCCACAGCAATAACCATGAACTTAGTAAGGTGTGCAAGTGCAATTCGTTCGCAATTTCATACTGCAAACGCATGGCAGCGGGCCGGTGCGCGCGCGGGTTTGCCCCTTAAGGAGGAGACGGCAGGGGAAAACTAGCGGGCCGCGCGCTCGGGCGCTTCCGCCACGGTGCCGATCTGGCCGGTGGGGTGGTTGGGCACCAGGGCCAGGTAGGGCGAGAAGGCGATGACGAACGACAGCGCCAAGACATAGACGGCGCCCAGCACCAGCATGCGCAGCACCGCATCGCGCTTGTTGGGGGAGGGGTGCCGGACGGCTCGCTCATGAAGGCTTGACCCTAAAGGATAGGTAAGTAGCCTGTCGTATAAAGGGTGTGCGGAACGGGAGTCAAGGAAAGAGGGCGGGGAGATACCGCCCTGACGGGTGGGGCGAACGGTCCAAGGGCGTCCGCCGTATGCGGCCCGGGGGCCGGTTGCGCGCGTCAGAAATTTGCAAAAACAACCGGCGGACGAACTGTTCCGGTTGATGCGCACAGCCTCAAGCCCTAGCATGACAACTTACGGGGGGTTCGGTCGTTAGATGCAGTCGATTCGGAAGATCGAGGTCAGTACGGGCGTCTGGTGGGTGGAGGTACCCGCCGCCGACGTGCGCGTCCTGTGCGGATGTCCGGCCGACGCGGTCAAGCATCTGATGAAGCGTGGCCTGATCGCGCCGACCGAGGCGGAGGGTGTGTCGTTCGAAACCGGCCCCAACGTCATCCTGCTGTCCGACGTGATGGTGCAGAACGGCACCTTCGCCAATCTGGGCGAGTTCCCGGTGCTGCAGATGTTCTATCGCCAGGGCATGATCATCCCCGGCCATCCCGGCAATACCGGCGTCAAGCCGCTGATCGTCGGCTCGCCCGAGCAGGTGCACGCCCAGCTGCAATACATCTACCGCGGCAATTACGGTCTGATCAGCGAGGACGAACTGGTCGATGCCGGCGCCACGCCGGAACAGGCGCGCGCCCGCATGCGCCTCAAGCTGAAATTCGCCTTCGGCCGCATCTACCATCCCTCCGAGCTGATCGACACCAAGGTCATCGAGGGCGAGCCGGTGGACATCCGCGGCGGCGTCAGCGTGCGGCGCCTCCGGCTGAACGTGTTCGAGTTCCGCCATGGCGACGAGACGGTCATCGTCGACCTGAACCTGCAACCCTTCGAAACCTACGAATGCCCCTATCCGCTGGGCTTCTACCACATGCCGCGCGAGTATTTCGCGGTGGTGCATTCGGGCGAGGGCGACGGCTGGGACATCAACCGCCCGTCCATGGGCGCGGTGTTGATGTTCCAGGGCCGCGTCTACCTGCTGGACGCCGGCCCCAACATCCTGCACACGCTGGACGCCCTGGGAATCGGCGTCAACGAGATCGACGGCATCTTCCATACCCATTCCCACGACGACCATTTCGCCGGCCTGACCACGCTGATCCGCGCCGATCACCGCATCAAGTACTACGCCACCCCGCTGGTGCGTGCCTCGGTGGCGCGCAAGATGGCGGCGCTGCTGTCCATCGAGCCTTCCGCCTTCGCCGATTATTTCGAGTGCCACGACCTGGTCGAGGACATCTGGAACGACATCGACGGGCTGGAGGTCAAGCCGCTGTTCTCGCCCCACCCGGTGGAGACCACGGTGTTCCTGTTCCGCGCCCTGTGGGAGGGCGGCTTCCGCACCTACGCCCATCTGGCCGACATCTGCCGCCTCGAGGTGTTGAAGGGCTTCATCACCGGCGACGACGATCAGCCCGGCATCACCAAGGCCACCTACAAGCGCATCGTCGAGGATTATGCCACCCCGGTGGACATCAAGAAGGTGGACGTGGGCGGCGGCATGATCCACGGCGACGCCTACGACTTCCGCGACGACACCTCGGGCAAGGTCATCCTGGCCCATACCTCGGCGCGCCACACCATCGCCCAGAAGGCCATCGGCTCGACCGCGTCCTTCGGCACCGTGGACGTGCTGATCCCGTCCAACCACGACTTCATCTGGCGGGCGGCCTACGAGCTGCTGATGGGCTATTTCCCCGACATCGCCCATCACCAGATCCGCGTGCTGCTGAACAATCCGGTGCGTACCTTCAATCCCGGCACCATCCTGGTGAAGGAGCGCACCCCGGCCCCGGCCATCTTCCTGCTGCTGTCGGGCAGCGTCGAGGCCATCCACATGACCGGCGGCGGCCGTTCGGTGCTGTCTGCCGGCGCCATGATCGGCGAATTGTCGGCCCTGTTCGGCTCGGCGGTGTCCGAAACCTACCGCGCCATCGGCTTCGTCAAGGCGCTGGAGATTCCGTGCTCGCTGTACGGCGAGTTCGTGCGCCGCAACAACCTGTCGGCCGAGATCACCCGCATCTTCGAGAACCGCGACTTCCTGCAGCGTACCTGGCTGTTCGGCGAGGTGGTGTCCACCCGCACGCTGAACCGCATCGCCAAGGAGATGACGCTGCGCCGCTTCGAGGTGGGCGAGACCATCGACATCGGGCCCGAGGCGATGGCGCTGGTGGTGGCCGGCACGGTGGCGCGCATCCTGGGCGAGCACGTGGTGGAACTGCTGGGCTCGGGCGATTTCTTCGGCGAGGAGCTGTCCATCTTCTGGACGCCCAGCATGTTCCGCCTGAAGCCGGTGGAAACCACCGACGTCTTCCTGGTGCCGGCCGCCTTGCTGGCCGGCATCCCCTCGGTGCGGTGGAAGCTGTTCGAGACGCTGGGCAAGCGCATGACCTCGATCTTCGAGGGCGAGCACATGGGCCGTGTCATCCTGCAATGGCACGAGGAATACCGGGTCGACGTGCTGCGGCTCGACACCCAGCACCGGCGCCTGTTCGAGCAGGCCAACGCCATCCTGGACGCGGTGGATTCAGGCCGGGACCTGGGCGAAATCGTCTCGCTGTTGGACGCCATGGCCGAATACGCCCGCTACCATTTCGGCGAGGAGGAGGGGCTGATGGCGCGGCACCTCTATCCCGAGGCCGAATCCCATCGCACCCGCCACGCCCGCCTGATGGATCAGCTGGCGGAAATGCGCCATCACCTGCTGGAGCGGGGCGGCGTGGACAGCGCCCATATCCTGTCCTTCCTCAAGGACTGGCTGGTCAACCACATCTGCACCGACGACCGGCGCTACAGCCACTTCCTCAATTCCAAGGGCGTGTATTAAGGCGGCTTTCCGCCGACGGATACGCCTCCTTTTCCTCGTCATGCCCGTGCTTGACACGGGCATCCATGGATCGCCGGGTCAAGCCCGGCGATGACGAAAGATGAAGGCGCAGGAACCTCACCACCCCCAGCGGCGGCGCAGGCCGGTCCACCAGCAATTGAAGCGACCCGCCGCCTGCAGGTCGAGGTGGGGGCGTAATTGCGCGCGGGCGAGCAGCAGGTCGGTCAGCATGGCGCACCTCCAGGGTTCCCCCTCAACATCGAGGTGCGGGCCGTCGCGATCAATCCACCGGAGGGCGATCAGCCTTTAAGCCAGCCCACTGCCGAACGGCCAGCCAGACGGCCGGTGGTGAAGCAGCCGGTCAGCAGGTAGCCGCCGGTGGGCGCTTCCCAATCCAGCATTTCACCGGCCACGAAGGTGCCGGGGATGGCCGTCAGCATCAGTCCGTCGGTGACGGCGTCGAAGCGGATGCCGCCGGCGGCGCTGATGGCTTCGGCCAGCGGGCGCGGGCCCAGGACCCGGAGGGGCAGCGCCTTGATGCGGGCCGCCAGGGCGGCGGGGGCATCGGGCAGGGGCGCGGCCAGTTCGCGCAGCAGGCCGGCGGCCACGCCCTTCAGGCCGATGGTGCGCTCCAAATGGTTGGCGAGCGAGCGGCTGCCGCGCGGCTTGGCCAGGGCGGCGGCCAGCTTTTCCGCGCTCCAGTCGGGCTTGAGGTCCAGCACCAGGGCCGCGCCCGGGCCGGCATCGCGCAACGGGGCTGAAAGGGCATAGACGGCGCTGCCCTCGATGCCGTGCTCGGTGACCACGAACTCGCCCTTGAGGCGGCGTTCGCCCAGGCCGATGCCCACCGACTTGACCGGCTGGCCGGCGAAGCGTTGGCGGAAATGGTCGCTCCAGGCCACGTCGAAGCCGCAATTGGCAGGCTTGAACGGGGCGAGGGCGACGCCCCGTGCCGCCAGCATCCCCGCCCAGGCGCCATCCGATCCCAATTGCGGCCACGAGGCACCGCCCAGGGCCAGCACCACGGCATCGGCCGGGCGGGCGATCTCTCCGGTAGGGGCAGCGAAGCGCAGGGTGCCGTCTCCGTTCCAGCCCAGCCAGCGGTGGCGGGCATGCAGGCGCACACCCTGGGCGCCCAGCCGCCTCAGCCAGGCCCGCAGCAGGGGTGCCGCCTTGAAATCGGTGGGGAAGACGCGGCCGGAACTGCCGACGAAGGTGTCGATGCCAAGCTCAGCCGCCCAGGTGCGCTGCTGTTCGGGGCCGAATTCCGCCAGCCAGCGGGCGAAGCGTTCGGCTTCGGCGCCGTAGCGGCTGACGAAGCGCTCGAACGGTTCGGAATGGGTCAGGTTGAGGCCGCCGATGCCGGCCCGCAGGAACTTGCGCGCCGGTGTCGCCATGGCGTCGTAGACGTCCACGCCCATTCCGGCCAGGGCCAGTTGCTCGGCGGCCATCAAACCGGCGGGGCCGGCGCCGACGACGATGACGGAAGGGGAGGAAGAGGCGCTCATGGCCCATCCCTTCCCCTGGCGGGCCTAGGCTGTCAACCCAAATCCGGCCACATGGCGGGGCTGGCTCCCAGCGGCTCGGTCATGCGCTCCCAATAGGACTGGGTGTGCTCGTAATCCACCACCGGCCCCAGATAGGTCAGCGAGCCGAAGGGCGAGGGCCGCGTGTGCAGGTAGCTGGCGATGCTTTCCGGCGGGATCACCGGCGGCGGCACCTGATGGGGAAGGATGCCCTGCTCCTGCAGCCACATGGCGGTGCGGCACAGGGAAACCCGCACATGGTAGCTGCCGCCTTCCTCGGCGCGGCGCAGCAGGGCGGTCAGGATGCCCAGCGCGGCCAGGAAGCCGGTGACGTAATCGTTGGGATAGGTGGGCTGGATGGCCGGCTGGGAGGCCGAGCCCTGCGCCACGGTCATGCCGGTGGCCACCTGGGCCAGCTGTTCCCAGCCCGGCCGGTCGCGCCATGGGCCGCTCCAGCCGTAGCAGTTGAGCGACAGATAGACGATGCCGGGGCGCAGCGCCGCCACTTCCTCGGGGCCGAAGCCGCGCCGGGCGATGCCGCCGGGGCGGTAGCTCTGGGCGAAGATGTCGGCGCCCTTGACCAGGTCGTGCATGCGCGCTGCGTCCTGCGGGCGGGTCAGGTCGCACAGGGCGGCCAGCTTGCCGTGGCCGGTGTCCACGTCGAAGGGCGGCAGGCCGGGATGGCCGGGGAAGGTGACGTGCATCACCGTGGCGCCCTGTTCCGCCAGGGTCTTGGCGCAGGTGGGGCCGGCGATGACGTGGGTCAGGTCCAGCGCCCGAATGCCCGACAGCGGCCGGGGGGCCGGCCGGAACGGCTCGGGGGCGGACTCGCCGATCTTGACGATCTCGATCAGCGGAATGTCCGCCAGCGCCTTGCCCTGGGGATGGGCCAGCCACTCGGCGTGCGAGCGCACCATGGCCCCGCACAGTCCCTCGGCGGCGACGGCGTCCTCCAGCGCCTGAGCGTCCCAGCCCTTGATGGCCGCGGCGATGGATTCCGGCTCCATGGTGCAGTCCAGCAGTTTCAGCAGGCCGTTGCGCAGGGCGGGGAAGGCGCCGTGGGGGAAGAACCAGCGACCATCGCGGGTGGGGTACAGGGTGACCAGCGGATAGCTGGGTTCGTTCTGCGGAATGGGATAGCCGTGCTGGGACTGGTAGCCGACGCTGAAGGTGGCCAGGGCGCCGGCCAAGGCGTCCACCCGCACGCCCTGGCGCTGGCCGGTGCGCTGCCGCCAGATTTCCGCCACCGCCGCCGCCTGGGCGCCCAGCGCCGCGGCGGCGCATTCGCCCACGCGGAACACCGAGTCCACCCACGGGTCCTCGCCTGTCACGGCGACGTCGTCCACGGTGGGCCAATGCAGGCCCAGGGTCTTCACCAGCGATCGATAGATGGCGCTCATGCTCGTCTCCCGGAACTGGGGGCGTAAGGCGGTGCGCAGGCTACCACTAATAAGCGCTATGCTCCAATGACAGCTTCACCACAGGACACTGAAGGCCAGGGGCAGCCACGCCAGGGCGAACAGGGTGCTGGCGGCCACCGCCACGGCGGCGCGGTCGGGATGGATGTTGTGAAGCGTGGCGTGAACCACGGTGACGGCGGCCATGGGCACCAGACTCTCCACCAGCAGGACCTTGTGGGCGACACTGCCGAAGGCGTGCAGCCAGGCCCGGTCCAGGGCGATGAACAGGGCGGCGGCGGCCGGCCAGGCCAGGAACTTCCAGGCGAAGGTGAAGGCGGCGAAGCCCCAGTCCAGGCGCAGCCGGCTCAGGCCGGCCAGGCCCAGTCCGACGATCATCATGCCCACCGCCGAAAATCCGCCGGCCAGCAGGTCCACCGTCTGCGGAATGGCGGGCGGCAGGGCGATGCCGGCGGCGTTCAGGGTCAGCCCCAGCCAGCAGGCGTGCAGGCCGGGATAGCGCAGCACCCGCATCAGCGCGCCGCCCCAGCTGGCCTGGGCGCGGGCCACCACGAAGAAGCCCATGGAATTCTCGTAGGCGGTGAAGCCGAACGACACCAGCACCACATAGGGAAGGCTTTCCGGGCCGATCAAGGACAGGCAGGCGGGAATGCCGAAGAATCCGGTATTGCCGGTGGCGGCGGTGAAGGCGGCGATACGCTCGCGCCCGTCCGACCACAGCCGGGCGGACAGCGGCTGGGCCACCAAGGCGGCCAGGCAGGCGGCGGCCATGACGCCGAAGGGCAGGGCCAGCATGGCGCCTTGCAGTTTGGCGGCATAGAAGCCCTTGAACACCACCGCCGGCGACAACACGAACAGGGCCAGCTTGCCGATCTCGGCGCTTTTCACGTGCAGGAAACGGCCCAGGGCGAAGCCGATGGCGACCAGCAGGTAGAGCGGGACCAGTTTGACGGCGAGGGCGGACTCGAAGAGCATGCGGCATGATTGTCATGTCCCGCCCCAGGAGGCGAGGGGAAAGCGCCTGCGCCGGCGACAAAGGGGGCTCCTGTGCGAGTGCCTATCGCCGGGGTTGATTTGACGTTAGGTTAGGGCACGGGATGGCGACCAAGGAGCATTCGGGCGATGGCGGCTGCGATCAAGGACGATCGGATCAGGGGGTTCTCGCTCCCGTCCTCACCCCGTTCGATCGCGACCTGTCGCCCGATCCCAAACGCTTCGTCGCCTTCTCCCGCGTGCTGGCGCAGTTGGGCATCGGGCTGGCGCCGTTCGGCACCACCAGCGAGGGCAACTCCCTGTCGGCGGACGAAAAGGCGATGCTGCTGGAGGCCCTGGCGGCTGGCGGCATCGACATGTCCCGCGTCATGCCGGGCACCGGCACCTGCGCCCTGTCCGAGACGGTGCGGCTGACCGCCCAGGCGGTCAAGCTGGGCTGCGGCGGTGTGCTGGTGCTGCCGCCCTTCTACTACAAGGGGGTGACGGAGGAGGGGCTGTTCCGTTCCTACGCCGCGGTGATCGACAAGGTGGGCGATGCCCGTCTCAGGCTCTATCTCTACCACTTCCCGCGCCAGAGCCAGGTGCCGCTGTCGCTGGGGCTGATCGAGCGGCTGCTCAAGACCTATCCCGGCACCGTGGTGGGCATCAAGGACAGCTCGGGCGAATTCGCCAACATGGAGGCCATGCGCAAGGCCTTCCCCGGCTTCGACGTGTTCACCGGCACCGAGGCGCTGGGGCTGAAGATGCTGCGCATCGGCGGCGCCGGCATCATCTCGGCCAATGCCAACGTCAACGGCGCCGCCATGGTGGAACTGATCAAGCGCTGGCGTGATCCCGAGGCCGAGGGGTTGCAGGAATCGCTGACCGCCTTCCGTGTCGCCACCCAGGACTTCCCGCTCATCGCCGCCCTGAAGGCGCTGGTGGCACGGGCTACCGGCGATCAGGTCTGGCGCATCACCCGTCCGCCGCTGGTGGACCTGACCATCGAGGCCGAGGACGCCATGGTCAAGCGGCTGGAAAGGGCCGGTTTTCCGGTCTAGGGCTTGTTCGCTTATGTGGAGGTATCGTCATGGCCGGGCTCGACCCGGCCATCCACGTTAAGCCTTTTGGTACCGTGTCGGGTGGCGGGCGCCACGTGGATGCCCGCGTCAAGCGCGGGCATGACGAAGGGCGGGGTGATTTTAATGCCCAGGTGCGGGAGCGCTGCCCATCCGATGCGTGAGGGGGCGCGTTGATCAGGTCCGATTAATGCCTCTCCGTCACCCGAAGCAGTCGTCGCATTTGCCGCACATGGGCACGTCGGCCAGTTCGCCGGTGCGGAAACCCTGGAGGATGCGGCGGAACTCGGCGCCCTTGCGGATGTCGGCCAGCGAGTTCTCCAGGATGTGGCCGATCTTCAGTTCGGCATTGGAATCGTAGCAGCCGCAGGCGGTCACCGTACCGTCGCAGAACACCCCCACCGCCTTGAGGAAGACGCGACAGGGCATGCGGCGCTGGTGGGCCAGGTTCTTCAGCGACCATACTTGGTGGTCCTCGAAGAAGCGGCCGTGCTGGACGTGGCCGCCGAAATTGTTGGCGATCACGGTGAACACCCGCTCCACCCCGTGCTCGGCCAGGAAGGCGCGGGTGCGGTCGCGCACCTCGGCCCAATTATCGCCCGAGCACACCGCCTTGATCATGAAATTGGTCTTGCCGCCCTGGGTCAGCGCCGCCATGCGCTTCAGGTTCTCGATCACCCGTTCGAACTTGGCGCCCACATAGGTGCGCTCATAGCTGTCCTTGTCCCAGCCGGCGAAGGAGAACTGGATGTAGGACAGGCCCAGGCCTGCCAGCCGCTCGCAGCGCTCGGGCGTCAGCGGCGTGCCGTTGGTGACGATGCCCACCTCCAGCCCCTGGGCCACCGCCTTTTCCAGCATCTCGAACACCTGCGGGTGCAGCAGCGGCTCGCCCTGGCCGGACAGAACGTGCAGGCGCTTGACGCCGTTGGCGGCGCATTCGGCCAGCACGCGGTCGAACAACTCGGGTTCCATGAAGCCGGAATTGGACTGCCACACCTCGTGGCCGCACATGGTGCAGCGCAGGTTGCAGCGCCGGGCGATCTGGACGTAGACCTCGACGGGGGCGAGGTCGCGCGCCTCCAGCCAATCCACCAGCGTGCCGCGGGCGGCGGCGAGGTCGCGCGCCGCCTCGTCCTGCCGTCCGGCCTCGTCCAGGGCGACGGCGCGGCGGTAGCGGATGCGGTGATCGGACTTCGCCCGCGCCGCCGCGTCCAGCAGCGGCACCGCCTCGGCGGCGCGGCCCTGTTCGATCAGGCAGGTGGCCAGCCCCATCATGCTGTCCAGATGGTTGGGCGCCATGGACAGGATGCGGGTGAAGCCGCGTTCGGCCTCGGCCCAGCGCTCCAGCGTGGCCAGCAGGGCGGCGCGGTGGAGCACGCAATCGGGATGGTCGGGGAAGGCGGCCAGCAGCGCCTCGGCCTCTTCCAGCCGCTGGTTCATGGACAGGCGCTGGGCCTGGCCGAGGGCCTCGGCGGCGGTCTTGGGGCGGGCGGTGGTGGGCTTGCGGGAGGGGCGGCGGCTCATGGAACATCCCGGACTGGTGGGGCGGCATCCTAGCAAAGCCCCCAGCCGTTTGGGTATGGGCTTCCATCATTGTCGTGGCTGCTACCATCGCGGTATATAGGTGCGACAGTACCCCGGGGGGAGGCCGGAGTTTGACCCATTCAACCCATCCGCACACTGAGGCGCAGCCCCCGGCGCTTGGTGGCGGAAATCGTCGTTGGCGTTTCGGCATACGCGCCAAGCTGTTGGTGGCCGTCGGCACCGTGGCCGCCATGACCCTGCTGGCCGGCGCCCTGGCCTGGACCAGCTATGCCGAGATCGAGCGCCTGCTGGCGACGACCACACGCGACAACCTGCCCCACGTGTCGGCGGCGCTGAAGCTGTCTGAGGCCACCGCCCGCCTGGCCGCCGCCGCTCCGGCGCTGGACGCGTCCCACACCCAGTTCCAGCGCCAGAGCAATTTCATGGCTCTGCAGCAGCAATCGGACCGGCTGGGCGGCATGATCGGGGACATGGGCGGCGTGGGCGCGGCCCAGTTGGACGAACTGCGCGCCCTGATCGGGGCCATCGGCGACAACCTTGTCGCCCGCAACGGCCTGGTGGAGCGCCGGCTGCAACTGAACGAGCGCCTGCGCAAGCTGGTGGGCGAACTGAACGAGGTGGACGATGAAATCCACGCGTTGCTGGACCGGCAGCATGCGGCTTTCGACAGCTCGTTGCCGCTGATCGTCGACGCGGTGGCGGCGTTGCGTCAATGCGCCGCCATCGAGGATCAGGACTCGCTGACCCAGGTGCGCCACAGCTACGACGAGCATGCGCGCCGTATCGTCATGCTGGTCGAGGCCTCGGGGCCGGGCGACCAGGCCTTGCGCGCCGCCGCCCGCAAGGTGGTGGCCCTGGGCACCGGCCCGGACAACGCCTTCGAACTGCGTGGCCAGGTGCTGCTGACCGAGGCGCGGCTGGCCGTCGCCAGCGACGAGGGGCGCGATCTGGTGGCCCGCACCTCGGCCGCCGTCGGCCATCTGGTGGCCGAAGCCGAGATCGCCGCCGCCGCCAGCGAAAGCCGCGCCGAGGAAGCGCTGTCGGCCGGGCGGCGCACCATGCTGCTGATCGCCTTCGGTTCGTTCCTGGGGCCGTTGCTGTTCGTCTGGCTGTATCTGGGGCGCAACATCGTGGTGCGCTTGTCCGGCTTGGCGGCCACCATGCACCGCATCGTCCAGGGCGATTTCACCGCCCGGGTCGCCCGCTCCGGCGACGACGAGATCGCCGACATGGCCGGCGAGCTGGTGGTCTTCCAGGACGCCATGGCGCGGCTGCAGGAATCCAGCGACTTGCTGAAGCAGAGCGAGCAGAGGATGCGCACCATCCTCGACACCTCGCCGCTGGCGCTGGCCATCTCGCGGGTGTCCGACAACCTGATCCAGTACGTCAACCCGCGCTGGGCCGAACTGTATCAGGTGTCCGAGGACGGTGCCGTGGGCATGGATGCCTCGGCTTTCTACGCCGCCCCCGAGGACCGCGCCCGCGTGGTCCAGTTGGTCAGGCAGAACGGCTATCTGGCCGATTTCGAAAGCCGCATGCGGCGCGAGGACGGGCAGGAATTCTGGGCACTGATCTCGGCCGCCGCCATCGACATGGACGGCGAGCCGGCCATCTGCGTCTCCACCACCGACATCACCAAGCGCAAGGAGGAGGAGGAGGCGCTGGCCGAGGCCAAGCGCATGGCCGAGGACGCCAGCCAGGCCAAGTCCCTGTTCCTCGCCACCATGAGCCACGAAATCCGCACGCCCATGAACGGCGTGCTGACCATGGCCCAGTTGCTGGAAGAGATGAACCTGCCGCCCGAGCAGAAGGAGATGGCTCGCGTCATCCGCGATTCGGCCACTGCGCTGCTCACCATCATCAACGACATCCTGGACTTCTCGCGCATCGAGGCCGGCCGGCTCCAGCTGGAAACGGTGGAGATGAATGCGGTGGACCTGGTGGAGGGGGTGGCCGAACTGCTCAGCCCGCGGGCGCTGGAAAAAGGCATCGGCCTGATCACCTTCGTCGAGCCCGGCCTGCCGGAACGGCTGCGCGGCGACCCGGTGCGGCTGCGCCAGATCATCACCAACCTGGCCGGCAACGCCATCAAGTTCACCGAAAAAGGCTGCGTGCGCATCGCCGCCGAGGCGGTGGACAACGGCGCCCGGCCGTTGACCCTGCGCTTCTCGGTTACCGATACCGGCATCGGCCTGGACGACGAGCAGCAGGCCCGCCTGTTCGAGCCCTTCACCCAGGCCGACGCCACCATCGCCCGGCGCTATGGCGGCACCGGGCTGGGCCTGTCCATCTGCCGCCGGCTGGTCGCCATGATGGCGGGCGAGATCGGGGTGGAAAGCCGCGTGGGCGAAGGCTCGACCTTCTGGTTCAGCGTGCCGCTGGAGGTAGCCTCCGACTGGCCGGAACAGGGGCCCGATCTGGCCGGTGTGGCGGCGCTGGTACTGGCCGAAGGGCCGGTGGCGGCCGAGGCGATGCGCCAGTATCTGGGGCATCTCGGGGCCCAGGTGGCGGTGGTGGCCTCCACCGACGGGGCCCTGGCGGCGGTGCGCGCCGCCGCCCTGGCCGGCTGGTGCTACGACGTGGTGCTGATGGACGGCGCCCAGGACTTCAAGCTGCGGGTGTCGGTGGCGCGCGCCCTGTTGGCGGCGGCCGGCTCGGCGGCGCCCACCCGCATCGTCATGGTCGCCCCCCACGCCACCTACTCGGCGGCGGCCAGCGACGCACGCGAGGCCGGGCTGTTCGCCACCCTGGCCAAGCCGGTGCGCCGCGGCGCCCTGTGGCGGGTGGTGGCGGCGGCGGCCAATCGCGGTTTCCTCGAGGAGCTGGAGGAAGACAACGGCCGCGTCGACGAGACCTACATCCCGCCCAGCCTGGAGGAGGCCGCCGCCGCCGGCGCCCTGATCCTGGTGGCCGAGGACAACCCCACCAACCAGGTGGTGATCCGCCGGCTGATGGAGCGCCTGGGCTATGCCATCGAGATCGTGGGCAACGGCCTGGAGGCGTGGGAGCGCATGCAGATCCGCGACTACGGCCTGCTGCTCACCGATTGCCATATGCCGGAAATGGACGGCTACGAACTGACCACGCGGGTGCGCGCCTGGGAGCAGGAAACGCTGAACCGCATGCCCATCGTGGCGCTGACCGCCGACGCCCTGACCGGCACCGCCAGGAAGTGCCAGGAATGCGGCATGGATGCCTTCCTGGCCAAGCCCATCGACCTGGCGCAACTGGATGCCACCATGCGCAAGCTGCTGCCCCGCGCGGTGGCGCTGCGGCGGCGGCGCGGCGCGGCCGAGGGCGGCGCCGAGGCCCCCGCCCGTGGCGTGCCGGCGGTGTCCGAGGACCATCGCCTGCCGGTGCTCGACCTGACGCCCATCCGCGAGATTTTCGGCGGCGTTACCGACGATGCCCGCGAATTGCTGACGCTGTTCGTGGACAGCACCCGCCCGCTGGTGGCGGAAACCCGCGCCGCCCTGGAGGGCGGCAAGGTGGAGGACGCCCGCGAGGCCGCCCACGGGGCCAAGGGCGCCGGCAATTCCGCCGGCTGCTACCGCTTCGGCCGCCTAGCCGCCGAGATCGAGGCGGCTTGTGCCCGTGGCGATGGCGAGTTCGCGGAAACCCTGCTGGCTCCCATGGAGGCCGCGTTCGAGGAAGCGGCGCAGGCGATCGCTGAGCTTTAGGACGCGCCGTTTGTCATTCCGATGAGCGAGAGCGACGAGGAATCTCGGTTTGCTCCGCTATCGGGCCTTTGGCTGCCGTGGTGCCAGGAGGGGATCCCTCGCTTTGCTCGGGATGACATTTCCGGATCGTGTCATTCCGAGGAGCGCAGCAACGAGGAATCTCCGCCTGCTCTGCCGTCGGGTCTTTGGTTGCCGTAGTGCCAGGATGAGATCCCTCGCTTCGCTCGGGATGACACTTCCTAGAGTATCATTCCGAGGAATGCCGCGACGAGGAGCCTCCACCTGCTCCGCTGTTGGGTACCGCGGACAAGTCATCCTATCGGTTCAAGTCTTCCCATAAATCCCGCCATGCGGAGTTGGCATTGCGCACCAGCGCGTCTTTCTTCACCCGGCGCCATCCCTTGATCTCCTTCTCGCGGGCAATGGCAAGGCGGACGTCGTCGAAGGTTTCGTACCAGACCAGGCGATGGCAGTGATAGCGGCGGGAAAACCCGTCAACGGCCCCGGAGCGATGTTCGGAGACCCGGCGGGCCAGGTCGTTGGTGACGCCGACGTACAGGACGCTGGAGACACTGGCGACCATGTAGACAGCGTAGGGCGCAGCCACTTCCCCTGTCATTCCGAGGAGCGTAGCGACGAGGAATCTCGGTTTGCTCCGCTATCGGGCCTTTGGCTGCCGTGGTGCCAGGATGAGATTCCTCGCTTCCGCTCGGAATGACAAACCAGGGAATGTCATTCCGGGGAGAGACGGAACTTCCCCGCGCCTACAGCGCCGCCTCGTGGTTCAGCACCTTGATGATCTTGTCCTTGAGGGCCGGCGGCAGCACCGGCTTGGCCAGGAAGGCGCCGATGTCCAGTTCCTTGGCGCGGGCCACGGTGGTGGCGTCGGTATGGGCGGTCAGCATGATGACCGGGGTCTGGGACACCGCCGGGGTGGCGCGCAGCTGGCGCACGAAGCCGAAACCGTCGACCGGACGCATCTGGATGTCGCAGATCACCAGATCGGGAGCTTCCTTGCTGACCACGTCCAGGCCGGAATTGCCGTCATGGGCTTCGATCACCGTGCCCACGCCTAATTGGCTCAGCATCTTCTTGACGATGGTGCGCACGAATTCCTGATCGTCGATGACCAGCACCTTCAGCGACGCGAGATCGACTCCGTCGGGCATCAGCTTCCCCCCTGGGTGACAAGTTCCCCCAATGCTAGCAGATGCCTTCGCAAAAGCAAAAGGGGAGGCGTAGAGCCTCCCCTGTCTTTCGCTTTAAGGCGAAGACCTTACTGGTTGGCGGCCAGCTTGCGGGTGCCCTCGGCGCGCTCGCGAGCGGCCTGGCGGCCCAGGTCGAAAGCCTTCCGGTTGACCTCAACCATGGCCGGCTTGCGGGCGCGGAAGCGGCCGACGATCTGCTCTTCCAGGTCCTCGGCGGGGAAGGGCAGGTAGTCGGCGATGGCGCCCAGCATCACCGTGTTGACCAGGCGCAGGTCGCCCAGGCCGCGAGCGATGGCGCCGGCATCGAAGTCGTAGACGGTGACGCCGGCGGCGCGCATGGTCGCCACCGGGTCCTCCGGGTACTTGAACAGGCCGGCCGACACCACCGGCGGGGTCAGGCGGATGGTGTTGACCATGGCGACGCCGCCGGGACGCAGCATGTCGGCCCAGCGAGCCCCCCTCGGCCACCTCGAAGGCGACCAGGATGTCGGCGGTGCCCGGAGTGATCACCGGCGACCACACCTTCCGGCCGAAACGGACATGGCTGGTGACCACGCCGCCGCGCTGGGCCATGCCGGCCACTTCCGACTTCTTGACGTCATAGCCCTTGGCGATGGCGGTCTGCGCCAGGATCTCGGCTGCGGTCATGACGCCCTGGCCGCCGGTGCCGCACACCAGGATGTTGGTGATGATATCGCTCATTGCCTTCACTCCACGGCGACCGGCTGGGCCGGCAGGATGGCCTTGGGGCCGCAGGATTCGACGCACATGTGGCAGCCGGTGCACATGGCGGTGTCGATGGTGGTGAACTTCTTGACCAGATCGGGGGCGCCGTCGCGCTTGATCACCTCGGTCTTCTTCACCGAGATGGCGGGGCAGCCGACGTTGACGCAATTGCCGCAGCCGGTGCACTTGTCGTCCACCACCAGATACGGCTTCAGCTTGCCGTAGAATTCCGACAGCACGCAGGGCTGGTCGGTGATGATGACCGACGGCTCGTTGATCTCGATTTCCTGGCGGATCAGCTTGAACAGCACCGGCAGCTGGTACGGATTGACCTTGTGGATGCGCTCGGCCTTGACGCCCAGGGCGTGGCACAGCTGGGCGAAGTCGACGCGGGGCGCCTCCTGGCCGTTGAGGTCCTTGCCGGTGCCGGCATGGTTCTGGCCGCCGGTCATGCCGGTGGTGCGGTTATCCAGCAGCAAGGTGGTGACGTTGCCGCGGTTGTAGACGATGTCCAGCAGGCCCTGCATGCCCATGTGCAGGAAGGTGGAATCACCGATGACCGAGACGATGGCCTTGTCCTTGGTCTCTTCCGAGCGGGCCTTGTCCATGCCCAGCGCGATGCCCATGGAGGCGCCCATGGAGATGGTGGTGTCGAGCGCGTTCCACGGATGGCCGGCGCCCAGGGTGTAGCAGCCGATGTCGCCCGAGATCTGCACCCGCTTGCGCAGGCGCGACAAGGTGTAATAGACGCCCATGTGCGGACAGGCCGGGCACATGGTCGGCGGGCGCGGGAACGGCTCGTATTTGGGATAGGTGCTGGTGGCCGGGGGCTCCTCGCCGCGCAGCTTGTAGATGGCCGGGATCAGCACGTTGGGGGTCAGCTCGCCCAGTCGGGGCAGGATGTCCTTGCCGTGGATGTCCTGGAGGCCCGCGGCCTTCAGCTCGTTCTCCACCAGCGGCTCGGTCTCCTCGACGACCACCAGCTTGTCCACCGTGGCGCGGAACGCCTTCACCGCCTCGACCGGCACGGGATACGAGAAGCCCAGCTTCATCACCGGCGCGTCGGGAAAGCTTTCGCGCACATGCATGAAGGCCGGGCCCGAGGTGAGGAAGCCGACGCGCTTGTCCGAGCCGGCATCCACCAGGTTCAGCGCCGAGGCCTCGGCCGCCTTGCGCAGTTCGCCTTCGCGGGCGATCTGCTTGGGCAGCATGGCCTTGGCGTTGTTGGGGGTCATCACCCAGCGCTTCTGGGTGATGTCGAAGCCGGCGATGGCGCGGATGTCCTTCTCGCCCACGGTGACCATGGCCTTGACGTGGCAGACGCGGGTGGTCAGGCGCAGGATGACCGGGGTGTTGAACTGCTCCGAGACGTCGAAGGCGACCTTGACCATCTCGTAGGCTTCCTGGCTGTCCGCCGGCTCCAGCACGGGCACATGGGCGAAGCGGCCCCAGAAGCGGGAATCCTGCTCGTTCTGCGACGAGGACAGGCCGACGTCGTCGGCCACGGCGATTACCAGGCCGCCGACCACGCCGGCCAGGGTCTGGGTCATGAAGGCATCCGAGGCCACGTTCATGCCCACGTGCTTCATGGCGCAGAAGGCGCGCGCGCCCGACATGGAGGCGCCGATGGCGACTTCCAGCGAGACCTTCTCGTTGACCGACCACTCGGCGTAAAGGTCGGGATAGAGCGAAATCTGCTCCAGCATCTCGGTGGACGGCGTGCCCGGGTAGGCGGCGGCGACCTTGACCCCGGCCTCCCACACGCCACGCGCGATGGCTTCGTTGCCCGAGAGCAGCAGGCGGCTGGCGGCCTTCGCCTGGACGGCAGCGGACATGGAAATCCTCACCTCTCTTTGGTTTTATTTCAGTCGCGGCTTAAGCCCCCCGCGAAGGGGCTAGACCCTATCATCATTAAGGTCGTTGCCGAAAGCGGAATGCGCCTTGATCCCGGTCAGGTCAGGGCTGCGTCCGGCAGGGGGAGCCGGCCCCTGCCGCCTTGGCGGCCGACACGGTCCGGGCGGGGCCTCAGCCGAGCCCGGCGATGCGCTCCAGCGCGACGGCGGCCGAGCGGGCCAAAGCGTGCAGGGCCATGCTTTCGGTGTCGGTGGGGTCGTGGTATTCGGCCCAATAGGCGCCGATGGCGGCGAGGGCGCGGTCACCCACCGGCACCATCTGCATGCTCTTGACGAAGGTGCGCCGGTAGACGTCCTGGGGGATGCGCGGATCGAGGAAGATGTTGGGGATGACGGTCGCCTGGCGATGGCTCATGACCCAGCCGGAGATGCAGATCTCGGCGGGGAACAGCTGCCCCTTCCACAGGGGGCTGATGCCGTCCTCGTCCATGTAATGGCAGAAGCCGTTGTCGTTGGTGACGAAGGTGATGCCGTCCGAACCGATCAGTCCGCGCCCCACCGCGATCACCGCCGCCGCCACGTCTTCGACCGTGGCGGCTTCGGCCAGTTTGGCATCAAGGGCGGCCAGCTTCGCTTGGAGCATGGGCTATCCCATTCGGCGGTTGTCGGCTTTTCATATGGTACACGTTCAACATGTGCCCAGGTACCCATAAATAGGTTGGAGGTCATACCACCTTCCGCAAGTCCCGCACCCGCATGGCCTTGCCCTGGCTGCGCGGCAATTCGCCCGGCAGGCGGATGATCACCTCGCAGCTGACGCCAATCATGGTCTTCAGGTGGTGGCGCACCTGATGGGCCAGCAGGGTGCGGGCGTCCTCGCCGCGGGCGTCGGCGGCTTCGGCCTCGACCGTCAGGTGATCCATGCTGCCCTGGCGCGACACCACCAGCTGGTAGTGGGGCGACAGGCCGGGGAAATCCACCAGCACCGCCTCGACCTGGCTGGGGTAGAGGTTGACGCCGCGGATGATCAGCATGTCGTCGTTGCGGCCGGTCACCCGCAGGATGCGCAGGTGGCTGCGGCCGCACGGACAGGGTTCCTCGGTCAGGCGGGTGATGTCGCGGGTACGGTAGCGGATCATGGGCAGGCCGACCTTGGTCAGCGTGGTGACGACCAGTTCGCCGGCCCCGCCCATGGGCAGGGGTTCCAGGGTTTCCGGGTCGATCACCTCGAACAGGAAATGATCCTCCCAGCCGTGCAGGCCCAGGCGGTATTCGCATTCCATGGCGACGCCCGGCCCCATGACCTCGGACAGGCCATAGGAATCCACGGATTTGATGCCCAGGCGGCGGTCCAGGCTCGGCGCGCATGGTCTCGGACCACGGCTCGGCGCCGAACACGCCCACGCGCAGCGGGCCGTTGGCCAGGTTCACGCCCATGCGCTCGGCCGCTTCCGCCAAATTGAGGGCATAGGAGGGGGTGGCGTTGAGCACGGTGGCGCCGAAATCCTGCAGCAGGGCGATCTGGCGCTCGGTCTGGCCGCCGGAGATGGGGGTGACGGTGCAGCCCAGCCGCTCGGCGCCGTAATGGAAGCCTAGGCCCCCGGTGAACAGGCCGTAGCCGAGCGCATTGTGCATGACGTCGCCCGGCCGGGCGCCAGCACAGGCCAGCGAACGGGCGATCAGGTCGGCCCAGGTGTCGATGTCTTCCCTGGTGTAGCCCACCACGGTGGGCTTGCCGGTGGTGCCGGAGCTGGCGTGCAGGCGCACGATCCGCTCGCGCGGCACGGCGAACAGGCCGAAGGGATAGTTGTCGCGCAGGTCGGTCTTCACCGTGAACGGGAAGCGACGCAGATCCTCCAGCGAGCGCAGGTCGTCGGGAGTGACGCCGCGGGCGGCGCAGGCGGCGCGGGTGTGCGGTACGTTGGCGTAGGCGTGGGCCAGACTCCGCCGCAACCGCTCCAGTTGCAGCCGCTTCAGGGCGGCACGGTCCAGGCGCTCCATTTCGGGCGCGTACATGTAAGTGGCTGCCGCGGCTGCGGTCATGGCCTCTCTCCCCCTTCTCCGGCACGGTTCCGCTCTGGCGGCGGATAGGGGGGTGTACCGCTAAAGATAGCGGGAAGGCAATGGCCGCGCGTAGGCGGCCCGGGCTCAGCAGTCAGGAATTGATGGCAAATCCGCCTAAAATTGTTTGTTGTAAGAGGCCTATATATATGGGGGATGGTGGCAGGCTAATAAGGGGTGCCAGGCACAATTCCCGCATTTGATTAATGCATCGCAGCCCTGCGTATGTTTTATGGACGGCTCCATGCTGCAATGCAGCACAATGACGAAGGCCGAACGTTCGCCGGCAATCTGTCATTGGTGAGATCATATACAATGGGTATGCAGGCAGCACGCATGGTTCAAGCGCGGGACGGCCGCGACCGTTACAAGCCGCAGGCCGTCGCCCTGCAGGGCGGCGGCACCTATGGCGCCTTCGCCTGGGGAGTGCTCGACCGTCTGCTGGAGGAGGAGGATTTCGATCCGGTCGCCTTCAGCGGCTCCAGCGCCGGGGCCGTCAACGCCATCCTGACCGCCTGGGGTCTGCTCACCGGCGGGCGGGACGGCGCCCGGCAGGTCCTTCGCCGGTTCTGGGAATCGGTGGGGCAGATGTCGCGCCTCAGCTTCATGGGGTTGCCCGGCGCGCATCTGCATTTCGACCTGCTGAGCAGGGTGGCCTCGCCTTACCAGCTCAATCCGCTCAACATCAACCCCATGCGGGAGTTGCTGGCCGAGACCGTCGACTTCGAGCGTCTGCGCCGGGAATGCCCGCACGCCCTGTTCATCGCCGCCACCGATGTGGAAAGCGGCGACCTGCATATCTTCCGCGAGAGCGAGATGTCGGTGGACGTGCTGATGGCGTCGACCTGCATCCCCTACCTGCACCACGCGGTGGAGATGGAGGGCCGCCAGCATTGGGACGGCGGCTTCTCGGCCAACCCCCCATCCTGCCCATGGTGCTGGAGACCAACTGCCGCTCGGTGCTGGTGGTCAAGCTGACCCCCGACGCCGAAGCCGAGCACCCCACCACCGCACCGGCCATCTTCAGCCGGCTGAAGCGCATCCTGTTCAACACGCCCCTCATGCGCGAGCTGGATGCCCTGGCACAGATGCAGGGGCTGCTGCGGCGCACGGCGCTGCTGTCGCCCGACCTGCGGCGCATCCGCGACCTGACTCTCTTGCGCGCCACCATCGGCGCCGACTTCTTCAACGACAAGGAAGGCGGCGCACTGCATCCGCGGCCGGATTTCCTGGAACAGCTGCATGCCGCCGGACGCGCCGAGGCGGAAAGCCTGATCGCCGTCAGGGCGCAATCAAACCCTGGGTAATGGCCTTGGCGACGGCCTGGGCGGTGGTGGCGGTGCCCAGCTTCTCGCGGGCCGAGCGCAACGCCCCGGCCACGTCGGGCTCGGGCCGGTGGATGCGGCCCGAGATTTCCCACAGGCTGTGCCCGTTGGCGATGCCGGTCAGGCATTGCCGTTCCATGGCCGACAATTCGTCTTCGGGAATCTGCACGTCCAGCAGCCGCTCCACCGCCGTGTGGTAGTAGACCGCCAGCAGCTTCAGCTTGCTCTGGGCGTTCATCACCTCTTTCAACTCGTCCAGCGAGGCGAAGGCGTAGGACAGCATGGCGATGCAGCCCTCGGCGGTGTGGAAGGGGATGGTGAAGCCGTCGCGGATGCCGAACTCGGCGGCTTCGGCGAACAGCTTGCGCTGGTCCGCGCTCAGCCCGCCTGGGCGGTTGAGCAGGAAGCGCCAGGCGAAGGCTAGGTGCGACCGCTGGGCCTCCAGCACCACAGGATCGATGTACTGGTAGCGGTTGGCCAGGTAATGGGCCATCCAGGCGTCGGGATAGGTGCTGTCGATGTAAGGGTGTTCCAGGCCGGGGCGGGAATTGCCGTAGGCGTAGTAATCGACGTTGGCCAGCCTGGCGAAGCGCCGGAACGAGGCTTGGGCCGAGGGAATGTCCTCGGCCCACAGCAAGTCAGAGGTCAGATCGGCGACCCAGCTATCCACCCACCGGCATCCTTCGACAGAAACAATCCGGACACACTTTACCCGCCTTTTTCGGGCGCAAACCAGTGGTTTGGAAGTTCTATAAAAGGCTGCCTGTTGGTTGTAGGGTGATTACCCGAGGCCGCCCATGCAGACGTATTTCACCTCCAGGAATTCCTCGATGCCATATTTCGAGCCTTCGCGCCCGATGCCGGATTCCTTGACGCCGCCGAAAGGCGCCACCTCGGTGGAGATGATGCCTTCGTTGACGCCGACGATGCCGTATTCCAGCGCCGCCGAGACCCGCCAGCAACGGCCCACGTCGCGGGTGTAGAAATAGGCGGCCAGGCCGAATTCGGTATCGTTGGCCATGCGCACCGCCTCGTCCTCGGTGCGGAACCTGAACAGCGGCGCCACCGGGCCGAAGGTTTCCTCGCGGGCGCACAGCATGTCCGCGGTCACGCCGGTCAGGATGGTGGGTTCGAAGAAGGTGCCGCCCAAGGCGTGGCGCTTGCCGCCCACCAGCACCTTGGCGCCCTTGGACAGGGCATCGGCGATGTGGCGCTCCACCTTTTCCACCGCCTGGGCGTTGATCAACGGGCCCTGCTGGGTGGGGCCGGCCAGGCCAGGCCCGACGGTCAATTGCTTGACCGCCTCGGCCAGCTTGGCGGCAAAGGCGTCGTAGACTCCGTCCTGCACCAGGATGCGGTTGGCGCAGACGCAGGTCTGGCCGGTGTTGCGGTACTTCGACGCCATGGCGCCGGCCACCGCCGCGTCCAGGTCGGCGTCGTCGAAGACAATGAAGGGGGCGTTGCCGCCCAGTTCGAAGCTGACCTTCTTCATGGTGTCGGCGCACTGTTTCATCAGCAGCTTGCCCACCTCGGTGGAGCCGGTGAAGCTGAGCTTGCGCACGGTGGGGTTGGCGGTCAGCTCGCTGCCCACGGCCACGTAATCGGCGGTGGGCAGGATGTTGAACACGCCGGCCGGGATGCCGGCCCGCGCCGCCAGCTCGGCCAGGGCCAGGGCGGAAAGCGGCGTGTCCTCGCCCGGCTTGACCACCACGGTGCAGCCGGCCGCCAGGGCGGGGGCGCATTTGCGGGTGATCATGGCGTTGGGGAAGTTCCACGGCGTGATGGCGGCGATCACCCCGATGGGTTCCTTGGTGGCGAGGATGCGGCGCCCGGGGGCGGGTTCGGGGATGATGTCGCCGTAGGCCCGCTTGGCTTCCTCGGCGTACCACTCGATGAAGGCGGCGCCGTAGGTGACCTCGCCCCGGGCCTCGGCCAGCGGCTTGCCCTGCTCGGCGGTCATCAGCACCGCCAGGTCGTCGGCGGCGGCCAGGATCAGTTCGTACCACTTGCGCAACAGCGCGCCGCGCTCCTTGGCGGTCTTGGCCCGCCAGGCGGGCAGGGCGCGGGCGGCCGCCTCGATGGCGCGCCGGGTTTCGGGCACGCCCACCGAGGCCACCCGCACGATCACCGAATCGTCGGCCGGGTTGGTGACGGCGAAGCTCTCGCCCGAATCGGCGTGAATCCATTGTCCGTCCACATAGGCATGGTGGCGCAGCAGCTGGGGGTCCTTAAGGTCGAGCATGGCGTCCTTCCCATAGGCGAAAGCATTCGTGCACATATACTAAGACCGTACCGACACGGAAAGGCCCGAAGCCGACATGACTGCCCTTCATCCCGAACCGCGCTCGCTGTTCCTGCCTATCGGCGGCCACGAGATCCACGTCACCGAATGGGGCGACCGCGAGGCGCCGCCGCTGATCATGTGGCACGGCCTGGCCCGCCAGGGCCGCGACTTCGACGTGGCCGCCCGGCACTTGGCGCCGCTCTACCGCGTGCTGTGCCCGGACACTATCGGGCGCGGGCTGTCCAGTTGGTCTTCCGCTCCGCTGGAGGACTACGCCATCCCGACCTATTGCCGCCACGCCATCGAATTGATGGAGCGGCTGGGGCTGGATACGGTCCGCTGGGTGGGCACGTCCATGGGCGGGCTGGTGGGCATGGCCCTGGCCGGCAGCCCGGAAACCGCCGCCCGGATGGAGCGGCTGGTGCTGAACGACGTGGGGCCGCAGCTCAACGCCGACGCGGTGGAACGCATCAAGGCCTATGTGACGGTGGTGCCCGAATACCCGACCTTCGAGCGCTTCGAGGCGTTCATACGCATGGCCTACGCCCCGTTCGGCAAGCTGACCGATACCGAATGGCGGGCCATGGCCCAGGCGTCGGTGCGCCGGCGCGACAACGGCAGTTTCTCGGCCCACTATGATCCGGCGGTGATGCGGGCGCTGCTTCAGCCCGGCGCCGTCGAGGACGCTTGGCCGCTTTACGAGGCGATCCGCTGCCCGACGCTGGTGATGCGCGGCGAGCATTCCGACCTGCTGGAGCCGGAGGTGGCCGAGCGGATGAGCCGCTGCGGGCCCAGGGCTCAACTGGTGACCGTGCCGGGCTGCGGCCACGCCCCCATGCTCAACACGCTGGACCAGATCGGCGTGCTGATGGGCTTCCTGGCCTGAGGGTCGCGCCGCCCCCTGATCTGACGGGGACGGCGTCTTCCTTCAGACGGTGACGTCGAACAACCCGTCGGCGATGCGGCCGGCGCTGCCGTCGGCCCGTTCGAACAGCGAGGCAGCCACCAGCCGGCCGCCTTCGCCGGCCTGCTGCGAGATGGGACGGATCAGGTCCAACCGGATGCGGGTGATGCCGTGATCGGCCAGTCGGTCCAGGCGGTCGCCCTCGCGCAGCAGCAGCAGGCTGGTGAAGCCGCTGTCCTGGGCGTCGATAATGCCGTCCTTGTTCTCGTCCAGCGCCGCCAGTTCGGCGAAACCGTCGACGCCGCCATTGGCCTCGCCGAACAGTTCGAGGCCCGAGGTGATCTTGCCGTCGCCGTCGCGGTCCATGGCCAGCAGGGCGTCGTCGCCCCGTACCCAGGCGCTTTGCTCGGTCTTGCCGTCGCCGTCCAGGTCGATGCGCTTGCCGTCCTCTGGCCGGGTCAGGTCGATGCCGTCGCCCGACAGGTCCAGCACCAGCGGGTCGATCGCCTTTTTCGGGCGTTCTTCGGTTGCCGGGACGCGGATCGAGGTGGTGGTGGTGGCGACGATGCTGACGCTGCGCATGTTGACCTCGGTTACCCGGCTGCCGTCGGCGACGGTGATGGAAACCTCGCTCATCTCCATCCGCAGGCTGGTGGTGCTTTCCACCACTATGGCCCGGTCGCCGGCAAGCTCGTGCAGGCGGCCACGGATGCCGGCGCCCACCCGGGCGGTGGCGTCCGGCAGGTCTTCCGTCTTCATGCCCAGCGCCCCCAGCAGCCAGGCGATGTCGTCGACGGCGCTCTGGATGTCGGCGGCGAAGTCGTTCATGGCCCGCTCGATGGCGGCGCTGCCCTGGGTGAGCGATTGGGTCAGCGTGCTCTCGCTCCCGGCCGTGCGGGCCAGGTCGATGGTGTCGCTGACCGCCTGGAACAGCGGCACGTCGCCGGCAGGCGCATCGGCAGCGGCCAGGGCGCGCAGGGATGACGGGGGCAGGGGCGTGCCGGCGCCTATGCCGGCGGATTGGATGTCCATGTTCTCACCCTCCTGGCCGCGAGCGTGCGCCTGGGGCGCCTCACGGGCTCGTCAGTTTCTGTGGAGCGGGTGGTGGGTGAGCGGAAGGGAACCGGCCGCTGGTGCGGCAGGGTTGCGACGGTGGCGCGACGATGGTCGAGCATGGCATGGACCCTTCTGTCACCTGCCAGGGGTTAACCGGCGCGTTTCTGCGCCGCAGGGCAATGCTCGCATTTGGAGAGGACGAAAGTCAACGCTCGCGTACGCTCAGGTTCCCGGCCAATGGGTCTCGCCATCGAAGGCGATGTCGGCGGCGGGGGCATCCTTGGCCTTCTTCTTCCGGCCCCTGTGGTTCTTGCCTTCGCCGTTTTCCGCCCGTTCCATCATCTTGGCGACGGTGGCCAGCACGGTTTCCACGCCGGGGGCGGGGCGTTCGATGATGCCGGCCTCGGCTTCCGCTTCCAGAGCGGGCACGGGTTCCGGCTCGGGCGCGGTTTCGGGCAGCGCCTCGGGCTCGGCGGCGGTTTCCGTCGGGCCGCGGCGGCGTAGGTGGTAGACGGTCTGCTTGCCGAAATCCTTGGCCAGGGACAGCACGCCCACATACTCGCTGACGAACCTCTCCTCGAACGGCTCGCCGTTGTTGACCGCCTCCGAGCGCGCCGCCGATTGCTCGGCGGTGAGCACGGCGACGAATTGCTGGGTGGCGTAGACGTGGCCGATCACCGTCACCGGCTCCAGCCGGGCGGCGCGGTTGATGTGGCTGCCGTAGAAGTTCTTGCGGCCGCAGATGGGATCGATGGCCTCGAACACCGGGCCGGCGTGCAGCGAGATGCGCAGGTTCAGCGGCTTGGGGAACTGGTTGTGCATTTCCTCGCCCAGCCGGGTGACCACCTCCTGCATGGTCAGGGCGTACTCCGCCATGGGGGTGGCCTTGTCCATCACCGCGAAGATGGCGTCGCCCCAGGTGTTGATGCTGGTGGGCTCGACGCCGGCGGCGGCCAGGCCTTCCTTCAGCCGGGCCAGGAATTCCAGGAAGTCGGGAGTGTTCTCCTCCTTCAGCTTGGAATAGCCGGCGATGTCGCAGAACAGCATGGTGCGGATGACGCGGCCCTGCTGGCTTTCCTCGTCGGTGCCGAAATCCAGGTTGGGCAGGGCCGGGCCGTCGGGCCCCAGCAGCTCGGGATGCTTCTGCAGCAGGCCGTCCAGGTCGATCAGGCGCAGCCGCGAGATGTCTTCCCACTGGTCGATGAAGTCGCCGGCGCCGCCCACCAGTGAGCCGGGCATCATGTCCCATACCGCCAGCAGGTAGGGCGAGGTGCCCAGGAAACCCGACCGCAGCGTCGCCAGGCCGTGCAGGCACTGGTTGGCGAAACGGTACAGCATGTCGTGGCCGAGATAGCGTTCCTCGGTGGCGTAGGTCACCGAGGCGGCCAGCTTCAGGGCGTTCTTGAAACGCATTTCCCAGCGCGGGCCGCCATAGCGCACGTCGTTGGCGATGAAGTCGTCCAGGGCGAACGGCATCACCACGTTGACCTCGGCGCCGCGTTCCAGCATGGCTTCGATGAACAGCAGGCTCGGCGCCGCAGGCGGCCGTGGAATAGCCCACCTGGGCGTCCAGTTCCTCCAGCCTGCTGGGCGATCTCGGCGCGCACCTCGGCCTCCAGCGCCGGCGGGAAGTGCGGGCCTTCGCCCGGCCGGTCCAGCGCGTGGCCGGTGAACACCACCACCGTGGGCGGCTTGATGATGTCGTCCAGTTCGGCCGGCACCGCGATGCCGCCCTGGCGCAGCAGGTCCAGCTGCTTCAGCGCCGACACCACCCGGCCGTAATGCACGCCCTCCAGGGCGCGGGCCCACTGGTAGGTGCCGATGGCCTCATCGGTCTGGCCCAGCAGCAGTTGGGCCTGGCCCAGGGTGGAGAGCAGGCGGAAACGGTCGTCGGGGCCCAGTTCGGGGTCCACCTCGCCGTTGCCCACCAGCGCGTTGACGCAGGCGGCGAGGCGCTGCGCCTCGGCGTGGTCGCCCAGCAGCAGGCTCATCACCGCCGCCTCGATGCCGTCGCGGGGGTGGTTGCCGGAATGGAAGGCGCGCAGGAACAGTTCGCGGCAATGTTCCAGGTCGCGGCGCAAGCCGGTCGCCAGCCAGGCTTCGCGAAACACGCGGGCGAGCGCGTAGTAGGTTTCCGCGTCGGCGGTGGCCACCAGCCGCTTGCCACGCACCAGATCCAGCGCCTCGGCCAGATCGGCGATGGCCCCCAGGCCCTTTTCGCCGCCGGCATCCCCCAGGTTGTCGATGGCGGCGCGCAGGGAATCCTGCAGGCGGCGGAACGGGCCTTCGTCCACCAGGATGGCGTCCAGCAGCGGCGCCAGCAGGCGGCGGGCCTCGTCCACCGCGCCGGTTTGCGACAGGGCGATGGCGCCGTAGGTGATCAGCTTGAAGCTGTCGGGGTAGGCCCGCAGGCCATCGCGGCAGACGTCGTGGACCAGGAAGTTCTGGCCCTCGTCCAGCAGGGCGCGGGCGATGCGTTCCCAATCCTCCTGCGTGTGCGGCGCGGTGCCCCCCATGGCGATGGATGTCGTGTCGGCCACGGGCCGAGTCCTCCAGCAAACCCCAATGGTTTTCTTTTAGCACGCCTATGCGCGCGCGCCTAATCCCGACCAAAGGCGACACGGACGGAAAGGATATTTGCTTGCGCAGGCAACCTTATTACGCTACCAGGGAGTGCCCGAACAATAATCTAATTTAGAACGGGCTAAAAAGAATCAGGGAACGCTCACGGCGAAGGACATGACCGGACGCCACGATGGCCGCGGCGCCACAAGGGAGAAAACAATGTCCCAGATCGCCCCTATCACCGTCGACACCCTTGCCGCCCATCCGCCCAAGCCCAAGCTGGGCAACCCGGCGGTGGTCGGCCTGGCCGGCTTCGGCCTGACCACGCTGATGCTGCAGTTCCACAACGTGGGCTGGGCCGGCATCGGCCCGGTGGTCTATCTCGGCCTGTTCTTCGGCGGGCTGGCCCAGATGATCGCCGGCCTGCAGGAACAGAAGTGCGGCAACAATTTCGGCTATTGCGCCTTCACCTCCTACGGCTGCTTCTGGATCTCGCTCTGCGCCATCCTGCTGGGCAACAAGTTCGACCTGTTCAAGTCGTCGGAAACCGATCTGGGCTGGTTCCTGGTGGCGTGGACGCTGTTCAGCGCCGTGCTGTGGGTGGGCTCCATGCGCGTCAGCAAGGCCATGTTCGCCACCTTCACCACGCTTGAGATCGGCTTCGTCCTGCTGGACCTGGCCCATTTCGGCGCGCCCAAGGAGCTGTTCACCCAGCTGGCCGGCTGGGACCTGATGGTCTGCGCCCTGCTGGCCTGGTACATGATGGCCCACGTGCTGCTGGCCGACCTGTTCGGCCGCGACGTGCTGCCGGTGGGCAAGCCGGTCATCGCCTAGAGCGCGATGACAACAGGTTGGCGCGGCCTCGCGCCAACCTGTTGTCTGAATCGCCCTCTACCTTGTTGATAAGAGACGGATTCAGCGTGCAGGTCGGATCGCAAGGCGATTCGACCCGCACGCATCCGGCCCAAGGACGACCGGGACGCGGCGGGGCCTGCGGGCCCCGCCGCATTGGCATGGCGGCTCTTGTTTAAGCCGTCACATGCCTTGTCTCTTCCCTTGCTCGTCATGCGCGGACTTGATCCGCGCATCCATGCGGCGCCGCACAGCCAGTATTTCATTGGATTTTCGTGCGGAACCACGTGGATGGCCGTGACAAGCACGGCCATGACGACGACTGAGGCGGTGTCGACGCCCCCTAATCCCGCCGCACCGCGCGCAGATCGGCCAGGAAGCCGTCGACCGCCTGGTTAAGCGAGCGGGCGCCGGAGGACAATTCCTCGGCGGTGGCGAGCACGTCGGCCGAGGCGGCGCCGGCCGCCTCCACCGCCTTGACCGCGCTGCCCAGGCCGGTGCTGACCGAGGCGGTGCCGGCCGACACCCGCTCGATGCTGCGGGCGATCTCGCCGGTGGCGGCTTCCTGCTCTTCCACGGCGGCGGCGACGGCGGCCGAGATGGCGCTCATGCGCTCGATGATATCGTCCACATGGCCGATGGCCGCCACCGCCTTCTCGGTCTCGCCCTGGACGTTGGCCACCTGGGCGCCGATCTCCTCGGTGGCCCTGGCGGTCTGGTTGGCCAGGGCCTTGACCTCGGCGGCCACCACGGCGAAGCCCTTGCCGGCCTCGCCGGCCCGCGCCGCCTCGATGGTGGCGTTCAAGGCCAGCAGGTTGGTCTGCGAGGCGATGGCGTTGATGATGGAGACGATCTCGCCGATGCGGGCGGCGCTGGCGGCCAGATCGTGCATGATGGCGCCGGTGCGCCGCGATTCCTCCACCGCCGAGCGGGCGATGCGGCTGGATTCGTCCACCTGGCGGGAAATCTCGCCGATGGAGGCGGACAGCTGGCCGGTGGCGCTGGCCACCTGGGTGGCTGATTGGGCGGCGTCACGGGCGGCCTCGTCCACTTCGGCGGCATCCTGGCGGGCTTCCTCGGACAGGCGGCCGAGGGTGCGGGCGGCGCCCTCCATGCGGCCGGAGGCCTGGGCCACCGTGTCCACCACGCCGCGCACCGAGCCGTCGAAATCGGCGGCCATGCGCTCGCGGGCGACGCGGCGCTCGGCGGCGGCGCGTTCGTCGGCTTCCGCCTGGGCCCGGCGCAGGTCTTCCCGCTCCAGCGCGGCCTCCTTGAAGGCGGTCAGGGCGCGGGCGATGTCGCCGATCTCGTCGCGGCGGCGGTCGCCTTCCACCACCACGCCGGTGTCGCCCTGGGCCAAGCGGGTCATGGCGGCGATGATGGCGCCCATGGGACCGGTGATGGAACGGGTGATCAGCACCGATGCCCCCGCCAGGGCCAGCAGGCCGGCCAGCCCCACCGCGAGGCCGGTCACGGTGGCGGTGCGGGCGGCGGCCTGGGCGTCGTCGTATTCCTGGCGGGCCAGGCTGATCTGCAGGTCCATGAGCCCGCGCACGGCCTCGGCGGCCTCGCCGTAGCGCCGGCTGGAATTCTCCTCCAGCGATCTGCGGGCGCCGAAGGAATCGCCCTGGCGCATCAGCTCCAGGGTCTCCTTGGCGGCGGCCAGGAAGGCCTTGACCGCCTCGTGGGAGACGCTTTCCAGGGCCCGTTCGTCGGCGGTCAGCGGGCCGCTGCCATAAGCGTTCCACAGCTGGGTCACCTCGGCCTCGTTGGCGGCGATCTCACCCTGCAGCCGCTCCAGGGTCAGGCGCGAATCGCTCAGGACGATGGTGGTGACGCTGGTGCCGATGCGGTTCAGCCCATCCTGGATCTGGGCCAGCTGGCCCAGCGGCACCACGCGCTCGCCGTAGACCGTCTCCAGGCCATGGGACAGTTGGCGTCCGCCGAGCAGGCCGGCGGCGCCGATGGCGGCCACCAGCAGCACGCTGACCGCCAGCAGGATCGCCAGACGGGCGCCGAATTTGATGCCTTGCAGCATGAACGCTTCTCCTGACCCCTGGGTATTTCTTGTGCGCAAACGGGGGCAGGTTTGACTACGCTTGTGGCGTCCGTCTGTATATTGCGGAAAACCGCAAGTCCTTCCGGATAATTATGCTTTCGAATAGTCCTAAGTTTTCACTGAATTAATTATCGCCGCCGGCCTTTCGATGGCGATACGTCACCAACTCATGGATGATGCCGTGCAGAGTCTGCACCTCCTGGTTGGTGAGGTTGGCGCGCTGGAACAGGTTGCGGATGTTGCGCACCATCACCGGCCGCTTGTCCGCATGGCGCAGGAAGCCGCATTCGTCCAGTTCGCGCTCCAGGTGGTCGAAGAAGCCCAGCAGCTTTTCCTTGGTGGCCGGCGGCTGGGCGCCCTTGGTCATGTGGCGCTCGGGCAGCTCCGGGTCGGCCGCCTGGTACCATTCATAGGCCACCAGCAGCACGCATTGCGCCAGGTTCAGCGACGAATAGTCGGGATTCAGCGGCACGGTGACGACAGTGTCGGCGATGGCCACGTCGTCATTGTGCAGGCCGGTGCGCTCGGGCCCGAACAGCACGCCGAAGCTCTGTCCCTCGGCGGCGATGGCGCGCATGGTGGTGGCGGCGCTCTTGGGCGTGTCCACCGGCTTGACCATGAAGCGGTTGCGCGCGGTGGTGGCCCACACCCGGTTCAGGCCGGCCACCGCCGCCTCGGTGGTGTCGAACACCCTGGCCCCCAGCACCACCCGGTCGGCGCCCGAGGCGGCGGCGATGGCGCGTTCGCTCAGCCAGTCGGGCTTGGGCGCCACCAGGCGCAAATCGGTCAGGCCGTTGTTGAGCATGGCCCGCGCAGCGGTGCCGATGTTTTCCGACAGCTGCGGCCGGACCAGGATGATCGCCGGCCCGGGGGAAGTCACATTGGTCTCGGTCATGTCTAGTGCAGTATGCCCATCAAATAGCCGGCCAGAACGCCGAGCACGGCGGTGGCGGGCAACACGATGTTGGTCAGGGTCTTGCGGGTGGTCTCGGTCTTCTTGGCGGTGAAGACGAAATGGCGCTGCATGGTGCGCACCACCACCTCCACCGCCGCAGCGCCGGCAAAGTCCGAGAACACCCCGATACCGCCCACGGCGCGTAGGAGCCGTCGGCGAACTGATTGAGCACGGCGCGCGAGGTCTTGTCGTCCTCGTCCAGGAAGGTTTCCCAGCCGCACACCACCTGGCGCCCCTGCACCTTCTCCATCTGCGCGTCGACGCGGTGGAAGGTGTAGGTGGTGTCGATGACACGGACGATGCGCGAATTGGGTTCCTCGCGCTTGGGGATGGGGTTGGCCGGGCGGGCCGGCTTGGACGGCGGCGGCGGTTCGGCCGTGGCGGGCGCGGTGCCGCCGTTCAGCACCGCATGCAGCGGATGGTCGGCCGGCGCCAGCACCTGCCAGCGCTTCAGCGCCTCGCGGGCCAGATCCATGTGGCCGGCGGAAACCAGCCGCTCGGCCAGGGTGCGCCACAATTCGGCGGCGTCGCAATCCTCGCTCTGCTGCGCCGCCGACAGCGCCGGCAGCAATTCCGGGCGCAGGGAGGCCGGGCAGTGCAGGGCCACCCAGTTCAGCACCTCGCTCATGGCATCGGGCATGGTCGATGGATTCCGTTTCGCTGGCCGTCTCGAAGCTGCGGCGACAATACCGTCGGCTTCGGCGCTACACCAGACGCAATACGCCCAAGGCACGGTTGCGGCGGCGGGCGTGGGCGCGGTCAAATGGTAAAAAAGTCTCAGGGAGGAAGGCCATGAACACCCTGTCCAAGGTGGTGCTGCGCACCGGGTCCAAGATGGTGCTGCGCACCGGCGAGACCGCCAGCCTGTGTCTGAAGCAAACTGCCGACCTGAACCGCCGCCTGTCGAGCGGCGAGGTGGGCGGCCGGCGCTACGTGCAGGAGGCGGTGGCCATCTGGCGCTACAACATCCGCAATTTCTGGCACCCCGACCCCGATCCCGCCCACAGCGCGCGCGACCTGGTGGAGCGCCATTAGCTCACGCCCGTTCCAGCAGGTTGACGCGCATGGGCTGGTCGAATTCCCAGCCGGTGTCGGTGCGGCGGCCGTTGGTCTCGAACAGGGTGCGCAGTTCGTCCTTTATGGCGTCGAAGCGGGCCTCGCGCTCGACATTGGCCGAGATCAGGCGCTCGCGGAAGGCGTCGAAGGTGCGCATCTGCACGGTGTGGACGTAGCGGAATTCGCGCACCGGCTGCAGCGCCGGACAGCTTTGCAGGGCGCGGTAGGCGCGCGTCCGCACCTCGGTCTCGTCGTCTACCGGGCGGCAGGTCTCGAAGAACTTGCCCTCGGCGACGGGTTCCGAGACATAGACGGCGCCGCTGGGCCTGAGCACGCGCGCCGCTTCCTGCAGCGCCTGGCCCATGACCGCCACCGGCACATGGTGCAGCGAGTTGAAGAAGACCACGTAATCGGCCTCGCCACTGGGGACGGGCAGGGACTGGCCGACGCCCTCGACAATGGTGACGCGGTCCATGGGGGCGGCGGCGCGCGCCTTGGCCAGTTGGCGGGGCGAGCATTCCACCCCCAGCACGCGGGCGCCGAACCCGGCCATGTGGCGGGCCAAGTGGCCGTCGCCGCAGCCCACGTCGATGACGCGCTTGCCTTCCAGCGCCAGGGTCTCCACGATCACGTCCGCATTGCGCCGCCTGTCCATGGGCCTTCCTCCGCTTTACATCAGGTTTTGCTTATCCGATGTCCCCGTTCCCTGTCGACGCCTTTGACGTGGCGATCATCCTGGGCGCCCGCATCGATCCGGACGGCACGCCGTCACCGGCCATGGTCCGCCGTGTCTCCCATGGCGTCGCGCTGCTGCACGGCGGAAGGGCCGGGGCGCTGTTGATGACCGGCGGCGCCACCACCTCGGCGGTGCCCGAGGCGCGGGTGATGCGCGAGATTGCCTTGGACCTGGGCGCGCCGGCCGAACGGGTGCACCTGGAGGAGGAGGCGGCCAACACCATCCAGAACGCCCTGTTCTCGGCGCGCATCCTGCACCGGCAGGGCTGGCGCCGCGCCCTGGTGGTGACCGACAGCTTCCACCGGCCGCGCACCCGCTACATCTTCCGCCGCTTCGGCCTTAGCGTGGCGGTGGCCGGGGTGCGCCCCGAACAGCCCACGCGGGACTGGTGGCTGGCCCATCTGCGCGAGGCGGCGGCGCTGCCCTGGACCATCCTGCGGGTGGAGGCGCTGCTGCTGCGGGCGGGGCGGCCCTAGGCGGGGGCGGCCGTGCGAGGGGCGCGCGCGTCGCCTTCCCCTCGCACGAACCCTCAAAGAACCGGGGCCGGCGTGGTCGCCGAACTTGCCGGCAGGACGGGCAGAGTTACCTGGGGCTGCGTGCCGGTCAGGCTGTGCAGGAAGGCGACGATGTCGGCGGTTTCCGCATCGGAGAACGTCTTGCCGAGCTGGCTTTCACCCATGATGCGCACCGCCTCTTCCAAAGACCGCACCTTGCCGGTGTGGAAATACGGCCCGGTCAGGGCGATGTTGCGCAGGGTGGGGACGCGGAAGGCGAAGGCATCGTCGCTGTTCGAGGTGATCTTTTCACGCCCCCTGTCGCCCTCCGGCCGGGCCGTCGTTGGCGGGGCCTTGGCGAGACCAAATTTCTGGAAGCCGTCGCCCCCGAGATTGACGCCGGAATGGCAGTTGGCGCAGCCGCTGTCGATGAACGTCGCCAGCCCTTTCTTCTGCTGGGCGGCCAGGGCCTTGGCGTCGCCCTTCAGGTAGCGGTCGAAGGGGGCGTCGGGGGTGACCAGGGTTGCCTCGAAGGCGGCGATGGCGGTCGCCATGTTGTCGAAGCTCACCGCGTCCTTGGATTTTGGGAAGGCCTTGGTGAACTGGCTGACATAGCCGGGAATGCTTTTCAGCGTGGTTTCGACCCGATCGGGGGAGTTGTTCATCTCCACCCCGGCCTGGACCGGTCCCTTCGCCTGCTCTTTCAGGTTGGGCGCGCGGCCGTCCCAGAACTGGGAGGTGTTGAAGGTGGCATTCAGCACGGTGGGCGCATTGCGCGGACCCTTGGCCCAGCCGTGGCCGACCGAGGTTTCCATGCCATCGACGCCGCCGGCGCCCACGTTGTGGCAGGTGTTGCAGCTGATCAGGCCGCTGGCCGACAGGCGCGGCTCGAAATACAGGCTCTTGCCCAGTTCGACCAGCGCCGGGTCGGCGCCCTTGGCTTCGGTTCCCACGCCGGGCAGCGGCGAGAACAATTCCCTGGACCGTTTCATCAGGTCGTCGGCGGCATGGGCCACGCCACTCACGGCGACCAGCGCCGTGGCGGTGAGGATGGCTGAGCGCATCTGTGCATCTCCTCGGATTTCGTTGGGCGATGAGCCGGCGAGCCGGCCGGAGGGATGCTAGTCGGCGCAACTTAAACCGCAGATGAATGAACTGCGGTGCACAAATATCCTATTAGGGGTATATGTGCCGTGGTTCCTGGTATGGTCTTGCCGATGGCGAGTGAATTGCGTCTGACGGGGGTGCTGGTGGCCGGAAGGTTCGTGTTATGTTCTTGAGGTTTTGCGCGTGTTAGTATATGTTATCTCGCCATAAACCTCCCCCAGTCAGCAACACGGGGCCAGCGCCATGCTCAACCTAAAATCCCCCATCGGCACCAATTACCGTGTCGATCCCAACGACCTCATGGACACCAAACGCGCCCTTAGCGATCGCGGCTATTACGACGTTCCGCCCCATCGCGGCATCGACGACTGGACTGACGACGCCACTATCGCGGGCATCTAGAAGTTCCAGCAAGACAACAGCCTCAAGGTGGATGGCTTCATGAGGCCTGGCGGGCCGACGGAACAGAAGATGAATATGAAAATGGGGGCTGCCACAAATGGCGGCGGCTGGGAGCATCAGTCGGACATGGATGTTGGCGACGACAAGGAATTTGATGTCAAGGGGCCGATCAAAGTCGATACTCATAACCCTTCGGCAGGGGTCAACGGCGCGCGATATCATGTGGATTGGCATGCTCTCTTTTGGGACGAATGAAAAAGTTTTCGAGCCGCCTTATCCCAGTCCCAACGGTCACCGTGTCCGGGTTTGGTATCCCCAACAGCCGGAATATTCAAACCATCCCGGCACACCGTATCTGAAGGTCTATAGGACGAAGTAACCATGCCGATGAGCCGCAAAGTCATCATTGCCGTTGGCCTTGCGGCGATCCTCCTTGGCGGCTTGGCTGCCTACCAGTATTGGCAGCAGGAATACGGCCCCATCGATGAGCGGAAGATCGAACGGGAATGGCAGGCCGGATAGCCTGGCCCGCGTTATTCGCGCGCGCAATGTCTGGTGCGGATAGACACCAAATTGGGGATTGGATACGACGTTGCGTGGAACCAATGGCGCGATGCCTTTGTCCGGTACGCCGCGAATCATGAACCGCGCGCTCGATTTGAAGCGGGACACGGCCGGAACGGCGAAATCTACCTCCTGTTTTTCGACGCATGCGAACGGCGCATTGAAATTGCCCGAGCCATGGCGGCCTATTTTCAGCGACGTCATGGGATTGGGTATGTCATGACGGTGCGGGACGAAGTCGTTGCCCCTGGACCGGAAACCCTGCAAACATGCGACCGATATTGGACCGATTGCGCGTCCCAGAATCCGTCCCCATGATCTCACGGGCTTACATCAGGTAAGTTCGCCCCCGCCAGCGATCTCGGTTATTACGACGTTCCGCCCCATCGGGGCATCGACGACTGGACCGACGACGCAACCTTCAGTGGCATCAAGCGGTTCCAGAAAGACAATGGCCTCAAAGTGGACGGCTTCATGCGGCCGGGTGGGCCGATCGAGCGGGCGATGAATGCCAGTTTGGCAGATAACGAGAACAAGCCCGGATTGGGAGAAGGAGAAACCCCGCCGTATACAGGCGGTAAGGGGCAGGTTCGTGAGCCTGGAAACAACATGCCGGTCATTGTTCCGCCTTTTGCCGATCCGAACATGCCTGTAATAAGAAAGCTGGAGAAGCTTCCGGGGCCGTATATTGACGAGAACGGCAACCTTATTCTTAACGATCCTGGCCCTCTCGCACCGCGCCGGGTGCGTCCTCCGAAAGGGCCTTATTGAAACGCCACGATGACCAAGGCAGGGAAGTCATGAAGACAGTCGTCGCAGCATTTGGCTTCTGCATGCTGGCGGAAACGGCGATTGCCGCCGATCAGCCATGTTATACGAGCGAGCGAAGGGGAGGGCTGGACTTCTCGCTGCCCTGCGCCTGGCACAGCCCGATCCCGGCAGAGGACGCCGTCATTGGATTCGCCTCGGGATCGGCGAACTTGTCCGCTGATGCCCAGGCCATTCTCGACCGCCAGGCGGCCGTCCTGGCCCGCTTCCCCAATGCTCCGGTCGAACTGGTGGGGCATGCCGACACGGTCGAGGCGCCGACGGCGTCGGAACAGGCGGCACTGAGCCAAAGCCGGGCCGGTGCGGTGCGGGCCTACTTGATCAGCCGGGGCATCGTTTCCGGCCGTATCACCGCATCGGGCCGCGATTACCCGTTCATGATCCCGCGTCAGCTAACGCCTGAAACCCTGGCGCGCATGCGGGTGGTGTTCACGCAAATGGGCAATTAAGTTTGGGGCGGGCTTACATCATGTCAGTTCGCGCCAAACCGTTTCGGTTGGCGTCCGCCCCGCCCATCCTCTATGCTGCTGCTCCCCCGCGCGGGCGGGGAGTTCTGCCAGCATAGTTGAAGCCCGATGAGCACCAGCAACCGCGTCTATCTGTACGACACCACCCTGCGCGACGGGGCGCAGACCCAGGGGGTGGATTTTTCCGCCGCCGACAAGGTGCGCATTGCCCGCGCCCTCGACGCGCTGGGGCTGGACTACATCGAGGGCGGCTGGCCGGGCGCCAATCCCACCGACGATTCGTTCTTCGCCAATCCGCCCCGGCTGGAGCGCGCCAAGCTGGCCGCCTTCGGCATGACCCGCCGCGCCGGCCGCTCGGCCGCCAACGATCCCGGCCTCAACGCCCTGAAGGCCCACGATGCCGTCCAGGTGGTCACCATGGTGGGCAAGTCGTGGGACTTCCAGGTCACCGTGGCGCTGGGCATCGAGTTGGAGGAGAACCTGCGCATGATCGGCGATTCGGTCGCCCATGCCGGCAAGCTGGTGGGCGAGGTCATGCTGGACGCCGAGCATTTCTTCGACGGCTACAAGGCCAATCCGGGCTATGCCCTGGCGGCGCTGAAGGCGGCGCTGAGCAATGGCGCCCGCTGGATGGTGCTGTGCGACACCAACGGCGGATCGCTGCCCCACGAGGTGGAGCGCATCGTGGCCGAGGTGATCGCCGCCGGCATCCCCGGCGAGCGCCTGGGCGTGCACTGCCACAACGACACCGATTCCGCCGTTGCCAACTCGCTGGCGGCGGTGAAGGCGGGCGTGCGCCAGGTCCAGGGCACCATCAACGGCCTGGGCGAGCGTTGCGGCAATGCCAACCTGATCTCCATCATCCCCAATCTGATGCTGAAGATGGGCTTCGAGACCGGCATCACGGAAGAGGGGCTGAAAAGCCTGGTGTCGGTCAGCCGCACCCTGGACGAGGTGCTGGACCGCAAGCCCAACCGCAGCCAGCCCTATGTGGGCGCCTCGGCCTTCGCCCATAAGGGCGGCCTGCACGTCTCGGCGGTGGCCAAGGACCCCGCCTGCTACGAGCACGTGGATCCGGCCCGGGTGGGCAACGTCCGCCAGATCGTGGTGTCGGACCAGGCCGGGCGTTCCAATATCGTCGCCCGCATGGCCGATCTCGGCATCGACATCGAGACGGTCAAGCGCGACGCCCTGGTCCGCGTGGTCGAATCCATGCAGGTGGATTTCGACCCGCGCGAGGTCGCCGACCTTGTGGATCTGATCAAGCGGCTGGAGCACGAGGGCTACGCCTACGACACCGCCGCCGCCAGTTTCGAGCCTGCTGGTGCGCCGCGCCCTGGGCCAGGTGCCCGACTACTTCACCCTGGAGCGCTACCGCGTCATCGATGAGCGCCGGCGCAACGCCAAGGGCGATTGGGTCACCCTGTCCGAAGCCACGGTGAAGGTCGAGGTGGGGGGCCGCGAATACATGCAGGTGGGCGAGGGCAACGGTCCGGTCCACGCCTTCGACGTGGCGCTGCGTGCCGTGCTGGCCGGCGCCTATCCCGAGTTGGTGGGGCTGGAGTTGGCCGATTACCGCGTGCGTATCGTCGAAAGTACCGCCGGCACCGGGGCCAAGACCCGCGTCACCATCGAAAGCACCGACGGCCAGGGGCACCGCTGGACCACCGTGGGCGTCCATACCAACGTCCTGGAGGCGTCGCTGGAAGCGCTACAGGATTCTATCGCTTACATGCTGTTTCGCGTCCGCAATCTTTCCTAGGTGGGCTGGTCCATGTACTCTCTTGAAAATCGTTTTCGGGAGGGCGCATGGACAAGCTGGAAGGATACGAGCCGGCAGCCCTGGCTGCCGCCGGCCTGATCATCGATGCGCCGGACCTGCCCTATCCGGCCATGCCGGCGCCACCCTACCGGCCGGCGCAGGGCGAGCGCTGGCGCCTGGAGCGGGCGATGATCGTGGCGGCGCCCGGCTACTTCTCGGGACCGCATCCCCTGGGCTGGGACAACCACCTGCTGGTGCGCGACGGCGTCACCTGGATGAGCCTGGTCCCCATGGAGGTGGAAAGCCAGATGCCCCATCTGGCCGCCGCCCGCGGCACCGTGGTGGTGTGCGGCTTGGGCATGGGGCTGATGGCCTATGCGGTGTCGGCGCGCCGGGCGGTGGAGCGGCTGGTGGTGGTGGAGCGCGACCCCGAGGTGATCGCCATGTTCCACCAGTTCGCCGCCTTCGACAGCTGGCCGCAGCGGGCCAAGGTGGAGTTGGTGCAGGCCGATGCCTGCGAGTTCCGGCTGGATGGGGTGGATTTCCTCTATGCCGACATCTGGCCCTATTACCGCATGGATTGCATGCTGGCCGACATGGCGCGCATGTACGCCAACATCCCGGCGGCGCGCTGCGGCTATTGGGGGCAGGAACTGGACATGGTGGACTGGGCGCAAGGCCGGGGCGTGATGCCGGCGGACTTCACCGCCGAGCACGTACAGGCCTTCGCCCAGGCGCACGGCCTGCCGCTCATCGGCCTGGAGTACCCGCCCTATCCGGGGCTCTGCCGCAAGGCGGCGGCCAACCCGGCGATCCGCAGGGATCGGGTGCCGATGGTGGCTTAGAGTTTTAGGGAAGCGCTCTCCCTTGTCGTCATGCCCGCGCTTGACCCACGGACGTCCGGTTTAATTCGGGAGCGGAGCAAACCTGGATGGATTCCGGCGATATCGGTTTCATGGGACACGGATGAACGCCGATAAACACGGATGAACACAGATATGTTTTCGTTATCTGTGTTCATCCGTGTGCGCCGTAGGCGCCTGTGTTTATCTGTGTTTCTTGAACGGCTGATGGCCGTGAGGCCAAGGGCAGCTGGGCATTCCAGGTGCGTTGCGCAATCCTTAACCGGATGCCCGTGCGCTTGACCCGGCCATCCGTGGACCCTCGGGTCAAGCCCGAGGGTGACGTTGAGAACATTTCAGCCCGAAGCGGACAAACCCTAATCGGCATCCCAGTTGGGGCCGTCCTGGTCTTCCCACCAGCCGGGATGGGGTTCGGGACAGGCGTCGCGGCCGGCACGCAGGTGTTCCACCTGGGCCTGGCCGCGTTTGGCCAGATCCTGCGCCATGTCGCGCACGTCCCCGGCGGCGGTGGCGGCCAGTTGGGCGAAGAAGGCCTGGGCCCTTTCGGCCGCCCGCAGGGCGAGGTCGTGGGCATGCCAGGGCAGCATGAGGTAGTGAACGGAATCCGGGTCGGCGATCTCGGGCAGGCGCTCGAACCAGTCCAGGCTGCCGGGCGGAACCGGCGTCCCGGCGGGAAGGGCGGCCGCCTGTGCGTTCTGGTCCGCCGCCAGGGCGCGGAACGCCCCGGCGGTGTCCAGGTTGCACGCCATCTCGAAGGCTTCCGCCATTTCGCCATAGCGCTCCGCCGACCGCTCGGCCACCGCGCGGGCGATGGCGAGAAGGTCGGCGGAGGTCGCGATCTGGGTGACCGAGGCGGCCATCAGAGGACGAACTGGGCGTCCAGTTCGGCGACGGTCTTGCCGCTGCCGGTGACCGGCTTGTACGGCCGGCGGTCGCCCTTGTAGAGCACGCCGATGTTGTAGCCGTCGTCCACCATCAGCCGCTTGGCCGCTTCCGAGGCGTCCGAGGTGGCCTCGGCCGGGGCCGGGCGCACCACATTCTTCCACTCGCGCTGTTCCTCGCGGAAGGTGACGCAGGGGCTCATCACCGCCACGAACGAGAAGCCGGGATGGCGGATGGCTTCGGCGATGATGGCGGCGGTGCCGTTGGGGTCGCCGGCGAAGCCACGGGCGACGAAATTGGCACCGGCAGCCAAGGCGATGGCCAGCGGGTTGAACGGGGTCAGGCCGGTGCCGCCGGGCGGCGCCATGGCGGAGGCGTCCCAATCGGCTTCGGTGGTGGGCGAAGGCTGGCCCTTGGTCATGCCGTAGACGCGGTTGTCCATGACCACGTAGGTCATGTCCACGTTGCGGCGGCACGAATGCAGGAAGTGGTTGCCGCCGATGGAGAAGCCGTCGCCGTCGCCGCCGGCCACCAGCACGGTCAGGTCGGGACGGGCCAGCTTCAGGCCGGTGGCCACCACCAGCGAACGGCCGTGGATGGTATGGAAGCCGTAGCAGTTGGTATAGGCGGGGATGCGCGACGAGCAGCCGATGCCCGACACCACGGCGGTGTTGTGCGGCTCCAGGTTCAGGTCGGCGAAGGCCTTGGTGATGGAGGACAGCACGGCATAGTCGCCGCAGCCCGGGCACCACACCGGCTTGACCTCGGACTTGTAGTCCTTGGCGGTATAGGCGACAGCGCAGTTTTCGGTGGTCATGGCTTACTTCCCCCCATGGCAAGAAGGCGCGAATGGATTTCGTGCGGGCGGAAGGGCAGCGGGCCGGCACGATTGAGCAGCTGGGTTGCCGGCAGGTCGTATTCGGCCCGCAGGTATTTGTGGAACTGGCCCGTCTGGGACATTTCCACCACCAGTACCTTCTTGACCCCGGCCAGGGCCTTGCCCATGGCTTCGGGGCGGGAGGGGGCAAGCAGACGCAACGAGATCAGCTTGGCTTTGACACCGTCGGCGCGGGCGCGCTGGACGGCTTCGCGGGCGGCGCCGGTGCTGGAGCCCCAGGTGATGACGGCGATGTCGCCATCGCCTTCGACGGTGGCCCAATGGTCGCCGTATTCATGCCCGGTGAGCTTGCGCAGGCGCTTGTCGGTCTGGGCGAAGTGATCGCCCGCCTGCGACGACGGCAGGCCGGTCTCGGTGTGCTCCAGGCCGTCGGCGGTGTACTGGCAGCCCGGCGTGCCCGGCAGCGGCATGGGCGACACGCCGGTGTTGGTCAGGGCATAGCGCTTGAACACCTCGCCCTCGGCCGGCGCTTGCGCGATCACGCGCTTGCCGACGAAGGCCACGTCGGCCGGGGCGGGGATGATGCCGCGGCTCTGGCCCAGGGACTGCTCGGACAGCACGATGCAGGGCGATTGCAGGGTTTCGGCCAGATGCACCGCCCACTGGGTGGTGAACAGACAGTCGCCGATGGAATTGGGCGCCACCACCAGGTGGGGCGCGTCGCCATGCATGCCGTAGAGCGCGATATTCAGGTCCGATTGCTCGGACTTGGTGGGAATGCCGGTGGACGGGCCGCCGCGCTGGACGTCCACCACCACCACCGGGGTTTCCGAGGCCAGCGACATGCCCAGCGCCTCGGTCATCAGCGCCAGGCCGGGACCGGCGGTGGCGGTGATGGAGGGCGCGCCGCCGTACGAGGCGCCCACGCACATGTTGATGGAGGCCAGCTCGTCCTCGGCCTGGACGAAGGTGCCGCCGATCTTCGGCAGGGCGCCGGTCAGCCATTCCAGGATTTCGGTGGCCGGGGTGATGGGGTAGGCGGCACAGAAGGTGACGCCGCCGCGCACGGCGCCCAGGCCGGCAGCCTCGTTGCCGGTGATGGACCAGCGCTGGGGCTTGGCGCCGGCGACCGGCGGCAGGCGCTTGGTCTGGCCCATGGAGAGCGCCGCCTCGGCGCCCTTCTTGACCGCCGCCACCGAGGCCTCGTAGGCATCGGCTCGCTTCTTCTTCAGCGACTTGCCCAGCACCTCGGTGACCACCTCGACCGGCAGGCCGATCAGGTGGCTGATGGCGCCCAGCGCGATCATGTTGGGGCGGCCGCCGGGAATCTCCTTGGCCAGGTCCTTCATGGGCAGTTCGACGATGCGGGCGCCGGACTTGGCCAGCACTTCGGGTACCTCGCCCTGGGCGGGGTCGGTGATGATGACGCATTTGCCGTCGAGCGGCAGTTCCGCGGCGAAGCGATGGACGTTCTGCCAGTCGACGGCCAGCAGGATTTCGGTGGTGTCGTCCACCGACGTCACCGGTTCGGCGCTCAGGCGGACCAGGGCCGCCGCCTCGCCGCCGCGGATCTGCGGGCCGGCCGACCGGCCGAACAAGGCGTAGTAACCGGCATCGGCCGCGGCATCCAGCAGCATGTTGGCGGCGGTCATCACACCGGCGCCGCCGCTACCGCACATGGCAATGGAAACGGAACTCGAAGAAGCACCCGAACTCTTGGTCATGCTCACTACCCCCGAAGGCCCGCGTCGGACGGGCTCAGCCATAGGTTGACCTCTCTATCGTCGGGTCGCCGTTGCGATTTCCTCGTCTGTCGCCGGCCCGGACTCCGGTGGGGAGTACGGGCGCCCAACACCGGAGAGTGGGGATAATACCCGTGCATTCGGGCAGGTGCACGCGGGAAATGCATATCGCTCTGCTACCGGTTGCGGTGTGGCTTCAGGGAATGATGAATTGTCATTGTCAACCTGGGCCTCCGGGGGATATGACAGGCAGGCGAGGCTAACATCCGGTTGGCCCGACGGGGGATTTCAAGAGAGGTAAAGCCCATGTCGCTCAAGATCACCGACGATTGCACCAGCTGCGACGCCTGCGTCTCCGTGTGCCCGAACACCGCCATTTCGGCTGGTGACGTGATCTACGTGATCGACGCCGACCGCTGCACCGAATGCGTCGGCGCCGAAGATTCGCCCCAGTGCCAGCTGGTCTGTCCGGCCGATGCCATTATCGCCGGGGTATCCGAATCCCACGATGCGCTGATGGCCAAGTACAAGGCCCTGCACGCCTGATTGCGGCCGTTGCGGCCTGCCGACCCCCGGCGCGGTCCCGCGCCGGGGGTTTTCATTTGCCCATATGGATGGCGGCGGGCCTTTCCCCGCGCACGGCACGCTGCCACGCCTGCCATAGCCCGGTTTCGAACCGGCGGGTGAAGGCGGCGGAATCGAACAGGGGGCTGCTGCGGGCGGCGCGGCAGCGCGCCTTCAGGGCGGCCAGCGCCAGCGGATCGCGGCCCAGCCGCACGGCCAAGCGCTGCAAATCCGCGGGATCGTCGGCGATGCATTCCCCCAGGCCGGCGGCGGCCAGCAGGCCCACCGACACCCGCGCGGCGAAGGTGGCGCCATGGCGGGCGGTCAGCAGCGGAACCCCCGCCCACAGGGCATCGCTGCCGGTGGTGTGGGCGTTGTAGGGAAAACAGTCCAGATGCAGGTCGGCGGCGGCCAGCCGTTCCAGGTGCTGCACCCGGGGCAGGCGGGCGGCGAAACGCAGTCGCCCCGGGTCGATGCCGCGGGCCTGGGCCTGGGCACGCAGATTGGCGGCCTGCCGGCCGTCGTCCACCAGCAGCCACAGCAGGCCCTTGGGCACTTCGGCCAGGATGGCGCACCAGGTGTCGAACACCGCGGGCGTCAGCTTGCGCAGATGGTTGAACGAGCAATAGACCACGTCGCCGTCGGCGAAGTCCCCAGCGGGCCCGGTCGATGATGGTCGGTACCGGGCGGGCTGAATTGATCTGGTAGGTCGGGGGCAGGCGGATCACGCTTTCGCTGAACAGGCTGTCCCGGCCGAGGGGAGCTGTCGCCGGGTCGGCGACGATATAATCCACGAAGGGCGCTCCCAGGGTGCCGGGAAAGCCCAGGTAGTGGATCTGCACCGGGGCGGGCCGGTGCCACAGGATGCCCAGGCGGCTGCCCTTGGTGTGCCCGCCCAGTTCCACCAGGATGTCCACGCCGTCGTCGCGGATGCGCCGGGCGGCATCGCGGTCGCCCAGGGACTCGATCCAGGTGCAGCCGTCCGCCAGGGCGCGGATGGCGCGGCCTTCCCCACCGCCGTCCTCGGGTCCCGCTCCGTACAGCCGCACCTCGAAGCGTGAGCGGTCGTGGTGGCGGAACAGGTCCGACAGCAGATGCGTGGTGGGATGGTCGCGATAGTCGGCCGACAGATAGCCCACCCGCAGCCGCGCCTTGGGCTCGGCCCGGGGGGCCGGGGGCGGCGGCGCGGGCCAGCGGCGGGCGCAGGCCGCCTCGGCATTGCGGCGCAGGTCCTTGGGGGGCAAGGGGATGGTGAGCAGATGGTAGGGATTGGCGAAGCCGGTCGCCAGGCGCTCGCTCAGCCGGGCCGGGATGTGGGCGATGGCGTCCCATTCCACCGCCGAAGCACCTTCGAACCAGGCCTTGCCCAGCGCCATGGCGTCGGCGTCAGGGGTGGCGGCGGCGGCCAGGAACCACGGCAAGGCTTCGTCGGGGCGGCCGTCCTCGGACAGCAGGGTGGCCAGCAAGTAGAGCGGGCGGCAGCTTTGCTGCGCGGCCTGGGCTGCCTGCCGGGCGAGATGCAGCGCGCCGCCGCGGTCGCCGGCGCGGCGCCGGGCAATGGCGGCATTTAACAGGGCGTCGGGATCGGTGCTCACGCCGGCCATGATAGCCGGGCGGCCGCTTTCGCCAACGGTTTTCCCGCCGGCTGCCCCAGGCATGGCGGGGAGGAAGCTCGGCCCCCCGAAACTTCCTCCCCGTTCCCGCCTCACGGGGGTGTCCTGCAATGAGGTGGAGGCGGGAACCCGTTGGCCGCTGCCGTCAGGCGGCGCGGCGGCTGTGGCGATGGGCGGCGAAGGCGTCGCCGTCGGTGCCGCGCAGGTGCGACACTAGGAAACAGACCAGATTGAGCAGCAGCAGGCCGGCCATATCACCGCCGCCGGCATGGGACTGGCCGATGACGTCCAGCACGGTCAGCAGACGGCAATGCTCGCGCTCGTGTTCGGCGCGCGTCTCGGCGCCGGCACCTTGCAGCAGCTTGTCCTCGGCCGTGAACTGCTCGTCGAAATGCGTCCGCAGCAGCGGCAGCATGCGATCGACCACCGTGGCGCTCGCCGCCGGGGTCTCGGCCTGGTTCAACTGGTTGATCGCTTCGATTACCAAGGCATGCCCGGCATCGATAGTGTCGATGCCCACGGCGAAGTGGTCATTCCAGGCGATGAGCATGGCATAGGTCCTTTACAAGGGAACTCCCCTGGTGGAGGGGGACCATGCTCTTGACGTTCTTGTCTGACAATCAGGTGCAAACCTGAGAATGAGTACTTTTATGTGCACAGAACAATATTTTTAAACTACGCCAATGTGTTGACCTTAGTACCTTGGATATAAACCGTGAAAAAGGGGCCTTTCGGCCCCTTCCGTCATCCCACCCGGATGTTCTTGAACTGCCAGGGGTCCTGGTGGTCCACATCCTCGGGGAACAGCTGGCCGCGCCCTTCCAGCGGCGTCCAGCCGGTATAGGCGCCCACCACCGGCCCCAGATAGGGAGTGGCGACGGACAGCACGCGCTGGAAATCCACGTCTTCCGGTTCGACCACGCCCCGGTCGGGGTTTTCCAGCGCCCACACCATGCCGCCCAGCACGGCGGCGGTGACCTGCAGGCTGGTGGCGCTGTTGTGGGGGGCGAGGCCGCGCGCCTCGTCGATGGATAATTGCGAACCGTACCAGTACGCGCCTTTCTTATGGCCGGCCAGCAGCACGCCCAATTCGTCGACGCCGGCGACGATCTCCTTGGACATCAGCCGGATTTCGGGCTGCATCTGCCAGTTCTTGCCGGCCAGTTCGTGCAGCGAGGTCACCGCGTCGTCGCACGGGTGGTAGGCGTAGTGCACGGTGGGACGGTAGCGCACGCCGCCGCCGTCCTTCACCGTGTAATAGTCGGCGGTCGAGATGGACTCGCTGTGGGTGACCAGGAAGCCGTGGAACGAGCCCTCCTTGGGAGTCCAGGTGCGCACCCGCGTGCTGGCGCCCGGCCGCATCAGATAGATGGCGGCGCCGCAGCCGAATTCGTGGCGCATGGCGTCGGCCGGCCAGTGGCGCTCGTGGGTGCCCCAACCCAGCTCGGCCGGCTGGCAGCCCTCGCCGACGAAGCCGTCGATGGACCAGGTGTTGACGAATTCGCCCACCTTCTTGGGGACGGACGATACCTGGGTGTCGCGCTCGGCCACGTGGATGGTCTTGACGCCCAGGGTCTCGGCCAGCGCCGCCCAGCCGTCGCGGTCGCGCGGAATATCAGCCACCAGTCCGGTGTCGCGGGCGATGTCCAGCAGCCCCTGCTTGATGAAGTGGCTGACCAGGCCGGGATTGGCGCCATGGGTCAGCACCGCGGTGGGCATGCCGGCGGGGGCGCCGGCGCGCAGCTTCAGCGCTTGCTCGCGCAGGGCGTAATTGGACCGCAGGGACGGCGACAGCGATGGGTCGGTATAGCCGCCGGCCCAGGGTTCGATGCAGGTGTCGAGATATCGGGCGCCGCGCTCCCAGCACAGCTCCACCAGGGCCAGCGAGGAGACGTCCACCGACACGTTCAGCAGGAAGTCGTCGGCGCCCAGCATGGGCGTCAACACGTCGCGATAATTGTCCCGGGTCAAGGGATGGTTAAGGAAGCGGATGCCATATTGGTTGGCGATGTCGCGGCCGCGCTCGTCGGCCGTGATGACGCTGATGCGGGCCGGATCGATGTCGAAATGCCGCAAGATCAGCGGCAGGACGCCCTGGCCGATGCTGCCGAAGCCGACGAAGACCAAACGGCCGGCGAAGGTGGCATGCTTGCTCATCTCCAATAACTCCCCTTCAATACCTACGCGCCGGTGAAACGCGGCGACGCCCCGCGCGGTGATCCCGCCCAGGGCGCCGGCCGCACTCCCGGCCGTTCTTGTTACGCGGCGCGCTCGATCCGGCAGTAGCCGGGGGTTTCCAACAGCGGCTGGTCACGAACCTCGACCATGACCGCCTGGTCGAACCCATTGAACGCGGTTCTCAAGCAGGTGCCGTAGGCACCGAGCTGCCCGATCTCGACCCAATCTCCCTCGCGGGTGTCGGCGGGCAGCAGGAAGGGTCCTTTCATCCGGTCGGCCGAATCACAGGTGGGGCCGAAGAAAGAGAAAGGAACCAATTCGGAAGAAGGTGCCGGGCCGCTCGCGCGGATCAGCCGGCACGGAAAGCGGAAGCCGGGCACGCCTGCATCGGACAGGCTGCCGTAGACGCCGTCATTGATGAACAGGGTGTCGCCGCGCCGGGCCTCGACCCGCACCACCACCGAGCCGGCGGGGGCGACCAGGGCGCGGCCCGGTTCGCACCACACCTCGGTATAGGCGGGCAGGGCCAGCCGGGCGAGGCCGGTGCCGATGGCGGCGATGAAGTCCTCAAGCGGCGGCGGGGTGACGTCGGGATAGCTGACCGGGAAGCCGCCGCCGATATCCAGGATGTCCAGTTCCACGCCGGACTGGGCGATGACGTCGCCGGCCAGTTCCAGCGCCCGGCGCCAGGACTCGGGGTCCAGGCACTGGCTGCCCACGTGGAAGCACAGGCCGACGCGGGCGGCCACCGAGCGGGCCAGACGCAGCAGGCGCACCGCCTCGGCCGGTTCGGCGCCGAACTTGCCCGACAGGTCGTAGACGGCCGAGCCCTTGGGCAGGGCCAGGCGCACCACCAAGCCCAAATCGGCGAAGCTGCCCGAGGTCTCCTCCAGGATCTTGGTGAGTTCGGCGGCGCTGTCCAGCACGAAGTCCCGCACGCCGTGCCACTCCCACGCCTCGCGGATGGCGGCGCGCGCCTTGACCGGGTGCATGAAGTGGATGCGGGCCTGGGGGAACATCTGGCGCACCAGCCGCACCTCGCCCGCCGAGGCGCAATCGAAATGGCGCACGCCGCCCGCCCACAGGGCGCGCAGCACCGCCGGCTCGGGATTGCACTTGACGGCATAGAGCACCTGGCCGGGGAACAGGCCGACGAAACGCTCGGCCGCGTGGCGCAGGGTGGCGGGGCGCAGGCAGTGCAGCGGCACCGAGGGGCGCTCGGCCAGCACGGTCTCGGCGATCCCGGGCAGCGGGTGGGGGCGGATACCGATCCGCGACTCCTGGGAGCGGCGGATGGGGGCGACATTGGTACGGAAACGCATGTGGCTCATGGCCAGGACCTCCTCGCATTGGCGAGACAGCGACGGGGCGCGCTCTCCGGGGACGAATGGTCCCAAGAGCACGGCTCGAAGGTGACGACAGCTCGGACAAAAGCGCTTCAGCGCGCCAGCCGGCTGCCGCTAGGTACTGGAAATGCTGATGAGGGTCGGGCTCATCCCGTGGGTCGTAACGACCATGTCCACCTCCCTTAAGGGGCTGCCGGCCCACTAGACCGACTCTCCACCGAAAAGGACGCGTCCGTCGTTGCTTGACCCTCTGACAGGAAACTCTCCTGTCAGCCCACTGGTTCGCGGCAATGCGCCGCCAGGGCCATGGGCACGTGCGTTATGCGTCTGGACGCCTATATACGCTGACGCCAAACGGTAATCAAGCCCCAATAGCTCGCGTCCCTCCACGAAGGAAATACCCTGAATGGGGTGGGGGGGCGATTGCGCATCGGGAGAGACCGCCTCTCATCAGTAAATTGGAGGGCGGTTCAGACGTGAGGTTGGCGCGATACCGCGCCAACCCGTTGCCATCGCGCTCTAATCCACCAGCGACAGGTAGGCCCAGGCCACCGAGGCGGCGGCCAAGGCGGTCAGTTCGGCATGGTCGTAGGGGGCGCCACCTCGACCACGTCCATGCCCACCCATTTCAGCCCGCCCAACCGCTTGAGGATGCCCATGGCCTGCCAGGTGGCCAAACCGCCCACTTCGGGCGTGCCGGTACCGGGGGCGAAGGCGGGGTCGAGGGCGTCGATGTCGAAGGAGAGATAGGTGGATTCGGTGCCGACGATGCTCCGGACCCGCTCGGCGATGGCGGCCGGGCTGGACAGGTGCACCTCCTCGGCGGTGATGACGGTGACGCCGCGGGCCGGCGCCCAGTCGTGCACCTCGCGCTGCACCGGGCTGCGGATGCCGATCTGCACCATGCGCCTGGGGTCTACCAGGCCCTCTTCCAGCACATGCCACAGCACCGAGCCATGGGCCAGCACCTGGCCGAAATTGTCGGGCCAGGTGTCCACGTGGGCGTCGAAATGCACCAGTCCCACCGGCCCGCCCAGGCGCCGGGTCAGGGCGCGCAGCAGCGGCAGGGTGATGGTGTGGTCGCCGCCCAGCGTGACCAGGTGGCGATAGGCCGAGGCCTGTTCCTCGATCAGCGCCAGCGAGGCGGGGATGTCGCCCAGCGCGATGGCGAAGTCGCCCATGTCGGCCACGCTCATGGCCGAGGGATCGCGCCAGTTGCCCGGGTTCTCGCCATCCACCAGCATGCGGCTGGCGGCGCGGATGGCGTTGGGGGCCAGCCGCGAACCGGGCCGGTTGGTGGTGCCCAGGTCGAAGGGCACGCCGGCCACGGCGAAGCGCGCCTTGGGGTCGCGGTTGGTGGTGCCCAGGAAGCTGGGGGGCAGGGCGAAGGTGGGGATGGCGGCCATCAGGATTCTCCGGCGCTGGGATGGGCGGAGTATAAGGCCTGGACCGAATGCGGCAAAGGCGGCGCTGTCAGCGGCGCAGCCAGCCCTCCAATTCGCGCCGCAGCGCCACCGACGGGTCGTCCTCGTCCATCCGGATATCGGCCCAGGTCAGCACCTGGCCGGCGCCCACCGGCCGCGCCAGCGTGGTGCCGTAGGCCAGGCCCAGCGGCAGGAAGCCCTGGCGCACCGCATCCTCGGCCGGCAGCAGCTTGCCCCATACCGTATGGCCGCCGGCGCCGTCCAGTTCGGTGCCGGCGGCCAAGTCGGTTTTGGCCACCGCCACCACATCGGCGACGAAATCCTGCGGGCTGCCGGTGGGGACGCGGTGCAGCGCCACCCGCGCCACCGAGACGCCGGCCTCCATGCCCACCAGGTGGTGGGGGCGCCAGCGGGCGGCATAGCCGCCCTCTTCGTCGGTGGGCAGGCCGTATTCGCCGAAACACAGGCTGGAATAATGGGAGGGCGTGCGGAAGGTGATGAACGAACCCCAGCGCAGGTCGCCCACCACGGCGCGGCCGTCCAGCTCCAGCGACGAGGCCAGTTCCACTTGGCCCATGTCGTCCAGGCGGCCGCCATCCCAGCCGGGCTTGAAGATGCGGGCCAGATCGTGGGCGCCGCAGGGCGGGGCGGTCAGGCCGGCCACCGGCGGCTTCAGCCCGGTGGCATTGGCCACCGCCGCCAGTTCCATGGCGGGACGGGTGCCGTCGACGAAGGCGGTGAACACCTTGGCGTTCATGCCGGCGGCGCGGGCCCGCTCGGGCGTCAGGCCCCAATGGCGCCACACGGTTTCCGGCGTGGCGTTCTGGCAGCCGGGCCGCCATCTGGCGCCGCGCCCGGCGGCGGCCACTTCGAAGCCGCAGGTGCGCGCCCAATCCACCAATTCGCACAGCAGGGCCGGCTGGTCGCCATAGGCCAACGAGTAGACCACGTCCTTGGCACGGGCCCGGTCGGCCAGAAGGGGGCCTACCAGGGAATCGGCGGCCAGGTTGACCATCACCACATGCACTCCCCGGTCGATGGCGGCCAGGGCATGGCGGATGCCATGGGCGGGATGGCCGGTGGCTTCCACCACCACGTCCAGGCCGTGGTGCTCGAACAGGGCCAGGGGATCGGTGGTCACCCAGGTGCCGCCGCCAGCCAGGGCATCGGTCAGCGACCGGGCGACCGCCTTGGCCGGCGGCCATTGCGCCAGGGCCAGGGCGGTGGGGGCGCGCTCGGGGTCGATATCGGCCACCGCCGCCACATGCAGGCCGGGGGTGTAGCGCGCCTGCGCCAGGAACATGGTGCCGAACTTGCCGGCGCCGATGAGGCCCACGCGAATGGGCTGGCCGGTGGCGGCGCGCTCGGCCAACAGGACGCTCAGACTCATGGACACCCCCGCTTGTCTTCGCCTGCCAGCCTATCGCCAAGCAGCGCGGGTGCAAAGCCCGAGCGCGGCGAAAGGCGGGTTGTTTCACCGCGGTGACGGACCAACATCACCTCAACAGGGGTGACCGCAAGCATGGCCTTCCATCTTCACCGCGCCCTCGTCCTTTCCCATGCGCAGCCATGGGCGCTGCCCGCTTGGTGCGCGCCGAAGGGGCGGGGGCGAACGCAACCGGGGCGCGGATGGCGAAAACGTATAGGGGCCCCGCTGCATAAGCAGATTGGTAACGACCAAGTGGTAATAATGACTCTCAGAGGCATTAGACGAAGGGAAGGCCCATGGTGACTTCCACTCTTTGCATCCACAGCCGGGGCTTGCACCCGTTCTCACCGGTTGCCGCCCCCGTGCGGCGCGATACCGCCGCCATGCATCGGGCTATCGCCGATTTATTGGTGTCGCCTGATGAATTGGGCGCGCGGCGTGAACATCTGATTGGAATGGACGGATTTTTGCCGCGCCCGTGGACGGGGCCGCTTGCGGGCGGCCCGAAGCCGGCGCGGCCTGACGTGGCCAGCTTGGCCCTCTCGATGGAGTGAGCGATGTACGCCGACGATATCTTCACCCGATACGCGCGCACCTACGAGGGTCGCAAGGACGTCGAGATGACCCTCCTGGAATATCTGGAGGGCTGCCGCGACGATCCCATGATGTTCGCCTCGGCCGCCGAGCGCATGATCGCGGCCATCGGCGAGCCCGAGATCATCGACACCGCCAGGGACGCGCGGCTGTCCCGCGTGTTCATGAACCGCACCATCAAGGTCTACCCCGCCTTCGCCGACTTCTTCGGCATGGAGGAGACCATCGAGCGCATCGTCGGCTACTTCCGCCACGCGGCGCAGGGCCTGGAGGAGCGCAAGCAGATCCTCTACCTGCTGGGGCCCGTGGGCGGCGGAAAGTCGTCGCTGGCCGAGCGGTTGAAGGCGCTGATCGAGCGCCATCCCATCTACGTGCTGAAGGCGGGCAAGGAAATGAGCCCGCTGTTCGAAAGCCCGCTGGGGCTGTTCGACCCCGACACCATGGGCGACCTGCTGGAGGACAAGTACGGCATCCCGCGCCGCCGCCTGCCCAGCCTGATGAGCCCGTGGGCGGTCAAGCGCCTGGAGGAGTTCGGCGGCGACATCTCGCGCTTCCGCGTGGTCAAGGTGTTCCCCTCGCGGCTGAAGCAGGTGGGCGTGGCCAAGTGCGAGCCGGGCGACGAGAACAACCAGGACATCTCGACCCTGGTGGGCAAGGTGGACATCCGCAAGCTGGAGATGTTCAGCCAGAACGATCCCGATGCCTATTCGTTCTCGGGCGGGCTGAACCGCTGCAGCCAGGGCCTGATGGAATTTGTCGAGATGTTCAAGGCCCCCATCAAGATGCTGCATCCGCTGCTGACGGCGACGCAGGAGGGCAACTACGCCGGCTCCGAGAATATCGGCGCCATGCCGTTCCAGGGCATCGTGCTGGCGCACTCCAACGAGGCCGAATGGCAGACCTTCAAGAACAACAAGAACAACGAAGCGTTCATCGACCGCATCTGCGTCATCAAGGTGCCCTATTGCCTGCGGGTGGCCGAGGAGCAGAGGATCTACGAGAAGCTGATCCGCAATTCGGAACTGGCCGAGGCGCCGTGCGCGCCCTCCACCATGGAGATGCTGGCCCGCTTCACCGTGCTGAGCCGCCTGAAGGAGCACGAGAACTCCAACCTGTTTTCGAAGATGCGGGTCTATGACGGCGAGAACGTCAAGGAGACCGATCCCAAGGCCAAGCCCATGCAGGAGTATAAGGACGCCGCCGGCGTGGACGAGGGCATGGACGGCATCTCCACCCGCTTCGCCTTCAAGGTGCTGTCGTCCACTTTCAACTACGACACCGCCGAGGTTTCGGCCGACCCGGTGCACCTGATGTACGTGCTGGAACAGAGCATCCGCCGGGAGCAGTTCCCCGAGGATGTGGAAAAGAAGTACATGGAGTTCATCAAGGGCGAGTTGGCGCCGCGTTACGCCGAGTTCATCGGCAACGAGATCCAGAAGGCCTATCTGGAGAGCTATCACGATTACGGCCAGAACGTGTTCGACCGCTACGTGGACTATGCCGACGCCTGGATCGAGGACCAGGACTTCAAGGATCCCGATACCGGTCAGCTGCTGAACCGCGAGCTGTTGAACCAGGAGCTGTCCAAGATCGAGAAGCCGGCTGGCATCGCCAACCCCAAGGACTTCCGCAACGAGGTGGTGAAGTTCGCCCTGCGCTCGCGGGCATCCAACAAGGGCAAGAACCCGTCCTGGACCTCGTACGAGAAGATCCGCGAGGTCATCGAGAAGCGCATGTTCAGCCAAGTGGAAGACCTGCTGCCGGTCATCAGCTTCGGGTCGAAGAAGGACTCGGACACCGAGAAGAAGCACCATGACTTCGTCGAGCGCATGATGAGCCGCGGCTACACCGAGCGCCAGGTGCGCCGGCTGGTGGAGTGGTACATGCGGGTGAAGCAGGCGGGCTAACCCCCACCCGGCCCTCCCCCGTGAAGGGGGAGGGGGACCGCGCCCTTCCCCTTCACGGGGGAGGGTTGGGGGGGGGGGCTCCGGCGACTGAGGAACAAAGCCATATGAACATCATCGACCGTCGCCTCAATCCCAAGGGCAAGAGCCTGGCCAACCGCCAGCGCTTCCTGCGGCGCGCCCGCCAACAGATCCTGAAGGCGGTGCGCGAGGCGTCGGGGGAACGCTCCATCACCGACATCGCCAATGGCGAGCGCATCTCCATCCCCATGGACGGCCTGCGCGAGCCCTCCTTCCGCCGCACCTCGCAGGGGGGCGTGCGTGACTTCGTGGTGCCGGGCAACAAGGAATATGTCGAGGGCGACCTGATCCCCAAGCCGCCGTCGGGCGGCGGCGAGGGCGGTTCCGAGGGCAGCCCGGACGGCGACGGCGAGGACGATTTCCGCTTCGTCCTGTCGCGGGACGAGTTCCTGGACATCTTCCTCGACGACCTTGAGCTGCCCGACCTGGTGAAGAAGAAGATCCGCCAGTCGGAATCCTACACGCTGACGCGGGCCGGCTTCTCGGTCACCGGTTCGCCGTCCAACCTCAACCTCGTGCGCACCATGCGCAACTCGCTGTCGCGGCGCATCGCCCTGCGCCGGCCCAAGCCCGCCGACATCCAGGCCATCGAGGACCAGATCCGGGCGCTGGAGGAAAACGGCGACAATCCCGAGGCCCTGTCCGAGCTGCGCCTCGCCCTGGAGCGGCTGCTGGCCCGTTCCAAGCGGGTGCCTTACATCGACCCGTTGGACGTGCGCTACAACCGCTTCGAACACGTGCCCAAGCCGGTGACCCAGGCGGTGATGTTCTGCCTGATGGACGTGTCGGGCTCCATGACCGAGCACATGAAGGACTTGGCCAAGCGCTTCTTCATGCTGCTCTACCTGTTCCTGACGCGGCGCTACAACCATGTGGACATCGTCTTCATCCGCCACACCCACGAGGCCAAGGAGGTGGACGAGGACACCTTCTTCTATTCCACCGAAACCGGCGGCACGGTGGTGTCCACCGCGCTGACCGAGATGAAGCGGGTGATCGACGAGCGCTATCCGCCGGGTGACTGGAACATCTATGCCGCCCAGGCGTCCGATGGCGACAACACGTCGTCGGACAACGCCCACGCCGCCAACCTGCTGGAAAACTCGATCCTGCCGCTGTGCCAGTACTTCGCCTATATCGAGGTGGGCGCCGAGTACAAGGACTGGCTGGGCCGCGAGACCGACCTTTGGCGCACCTACAAGAGCGTGCTCAAGCCCGGCGGCAACCTGGCCATGCGCAAGGTGCGGGTGCGCAGCCAGATCTTCCCGGTGTTCCGCGACCTGTTCTCCAAGGAGCGCGCCCATGGCGCGCCGTGACGCCTCTTCCCTCCCTCGCCACCGGCGGGGGAGGCGGGCGCCAGTTCCCACCCTAACCCTCCCCCGGCAGGCTGGGGGAACGGGCTTTGAGAGGTGCCCATGATCGACACCCATACCCTGCTGTTCGACGGCGCCGACTGGGATTTCGACAGGGTCTGGCGTGCCTACGACGCCATCGAGGCCATTGCCAAGGGCGAGTTGGGGCTGGACACCTATCCCAACCAGATCGAGGTGATTACCGCCGAGCAGATGCTGGACGCCTATTCGTCCATCGGCCTGCCGCTGATGTACAAGCACTGGTCCTTCGGCAAGCGTTTCGCCCAGGATGAGACGCTGTACCGCAGGGGCATGCGCGGCCTGGCCTACGAGATCGTCATCAACTCCAGCCCCTGCATCAGCTACATCATGGAGGAGAACTCCATGGCTATGCAGACGCTGGTGATCGCCCACGCCGCCTTCGGCCACAACCACTTCTTCAGGAACAACGCCCTGTTCCGCCAGTGGACCGACGCCAAGGGCATCCTGGACTACATGGAATTCGCCAAGGGCTTCATCACCCGCGCCGAGGAACGTTACGGCCATGCGTTGGTGGAGCGGGTGCTGGATGCGGCGCACGCGCTGATGAACCACGGCGTGCACCGCTATCCGCGCAAGCGCGGCTACGACCTGCGCCAGGAGCAGGAGCGCGAGAAGGAGCGCCAGGCCTATTTCGAGCAGACCTACAACGACCTGTGGCGCACGGTGCCCAAGTCGGCCTCCACCTACCAGGGCGGGCGCGAACTGGCCGAGCGCAAGAAGCGCCTGCGCCTGCCCGAGGAGAACATCCTCTATTTCCTGGAGAAGAGCGCGCCCAAGCTGGCGCCCTGGCAGCGGGAGATCCTGCGCATCGTGCGCAATGTCTCGCAGTATTTCTATCCGCAGAAGCAGACCAAGGTGATGAACGAGGGCTGCGCCACCATGGTGCACTACCACATCCTCAACAAGCTGCACCAACGCGGGCAGATCAGCGACGGCACGTTCATGGAGATCCTGCACTCGCACACCAACGTGGTGTTCCAGCCCGGCTTCGACGATCCCCGCTATGGCGGCATCAACCCCTATGCCCTGGGCTTCGGCATGATGGAGGACATCAAGCGCATCTGCGAGCAGCCGACGGCGGAGGATCGCGAATGGTTCCCGGAATTCGCCGGCAACGATGACCCCTGGGGCACCCTGCGGTCGGCCTGGGCCGATTACCGCGACGAGAGCTTCATCCAGCAGTACCTGTCGCCCGCGCTGATCCGCAAGATGCGGCTGTTCCAGGTGCATAACGACTACGACGCCCCGGACATGCAGGTGACCGCCATCCACAACGAGCGCGGCTACCGCGAGGTGCGCAAGGCGCTGGCGCGCTCCTACGACCTCAGCCGCCAGGAATGCGACATCCAGATCGTCGACGTGGACCTGGCCGGCGACCGCCGGCTGGTGCTGCAGCACCGGGTCGCCAACGGCATCCTGCTGGACGAGGACGAGGCCATCCTGGTGTTGCGCCACATCGCCAACCTGTGGGGCTACGAAGTGCGGCTGGTGGAGGTGGACGCCGAGACCGACATGACCCTGCGCGAGTACGACGACGTGGCGCCGACCATCAATCTGGCGTGACGGGCGCAAAAGGGAGAGCTTGGCGGTTGAGGTTTGCCGGGTTTTATTTTGGGTAAGTATGCGCAGGCTGTTGGGGGCCTCGGACTCGGCCATGCCTGGCAGCATGAGGGCCTTTCACCACCAACAACAGCGGTCATGCGCGGACTTGATCCGCGCATGACCGCTGTGCCGTCCGGCACGTTGCCGATGGACGCGCGTGGATGGCCGGGTCAGGCCCGGCCATGACGTAAACCAAACGGGTGGATTACCCGCAGCTCCTGCTGACATGCCCTTTATTTTTCCGTGTCATCCCGAGGAGCGCGCGACGAGGGACCGCCGTCTGGCACACCGTGTCAGACTGGCAACGCCCTGCCAGGATGAGATCCCTCGGCAAGCCTCGGGATGACGGTCTCCAGGACAGTCACGTCCTCGGCGGCGCGGTCACCGTGGCGCATTCCCCGGCCAGCCAGCGGGCGAAGGCTTCCACTTCGGGCGCCTCCTTTCCCGGGCGGTGCAGCAGGGAATAGGTACCCGACACCGCCTCGGTGCCGGGCAGGGGGCAGACCAGCCGGCCGGCCGCCAGCAGGCGGTCGGCGAAGATCAGCGGCACCACCGCCACACCCAGGCCGTCCTCGGCGGCCTGCATGGCGACGAAGGTGTGGTCCACCACCAGACGCGGCCCCAGCGCCGCCGGGCCGATGCGCTGGGCACGGCACCAGCCGGGCCATAGATCCTCGCGGGCGCGGATTTCCAGCGCGGTGGCGCGGCTCAGCGCCGACAGGCTGGTCAGCCGGTGGTCGCGGGCATAGGCCGGGCTGCACACCGGCAGGCACCACTCGGTCATCAGCGGCGTGGCCGCCAGTCCGGCGAAGTGGGCCGGGTCGCGGCGGACGGACAGGTGGAAATCCCTGGCCGCGTCCACGGGTCCCACGCTGGTCTGCATCACCACCTCGATGCCGGGATGGGCGGCGCGGAAGCGCTCCAGCCGGGGTAGCAGCCAATGCATGGCCAGGGTGGGGACGCAATCCAGGCGCACCTGTCTTGGCCCGTTGGCCTGGCACAGGGTCTCGCCGGCCCGCGCCAGTTCCGCGAACGGGCCGGTGACCTGGGCGAAATAGCGGGCGCCGTCGCCGGTCAGCGTCACCAGCTTGTGGCCGCGCGCGAACAGCGCCAGTCCGAAATGCTCTTCCAGCGCCTTGATCTGGCGGCTGACCGCCCCGGGGGTGACGCACAGTTCCTCGGCGGCCAGGGTGAAGCTGCCGTGGCGGGCGGCGGCTTCGAAGGCGCGCAGGGCGTTGAGCGGGGGCAGGCGGCTGGACATTGGTTGAGTTTATCTCAACCAACCCCGGCGGGAAACTCGTTTGCGGAAATCTCAAGCTGTCGCCGACAGTGGGGCCATGGTTACACCCTTCCGCCTTCTCTGTCTCAGCCGCGCCGGCATCTGCATGGCCGCCATGGCCTATGCCGGGGCGCTGCCGTTCCTGCAGGCCGCGTGGGGCATGGACGGGGCTGCGGCGGGCAGCGTGCAGGCCGCCTACAACTTCGCCAATGCGGTGGCGCTGCTGCTGGCCTCGTGGCTGTCCGACCGGCTGGGGGCCAAGCGGGTCTATCTGTTCTCCATCTGGGCCGGCGTCGCGGCCATGGCGTTGTTCGCCCTGTTCGCCCGCTCGCACGGCAGTGCCCTGGTGCTGGCGGTGCTGGTGGCGGCCAGCCAGGGCGGGGCCTATACACCCGCCTTGATGCTGGTGGCCGAGATGGAGCCGCCGGCCCGGCGCGGCGGCGCCATCGGCGGCGTGCTGGCGGCGGCCTCGTTCGGCTATGTGCTGTCCATCTCGGCGGCCCTGGGCGGAGCCGCGCTGCTGGACTATCGCTGGGGGTTCGCCCTCTGCGCCGTGGGGCCGGTGGCGGGGGCGGCGGCCGGGTCGCTGGCCCTGCGCCGTCACCCCAACACCGTCCATCCACGTCAGGACGGGGCCGGGGATGGCCTGTGGCGCATCATGGTCACGCCCGTTTCCCTGGCGCTGCTGGCGGGCTATACCGCCCATTGCTGGGAATTGCTGGGCACCTGGGCGTGGGCGCCGGCCTTCCTGGCCCATGCCCTGGCGGGGCTGGCCCTGGGGGCGGTGCCCACGGGGCTGGTGGTGGCCTGCGCGGTCCACCTGTCCGGCATGGCGGCCAATCTGATGGCGGGGGCCGCCTCCGACCGCTGGGGCCGCCCGGTGGTGCTGCTGGGCATCGCCCTGGCGGGGGCCCTGTGTTCCTTCGCCCTGGGCTGGAGTGCCGAGTGGGGGCCCTGGGCGGCGCTGATGCTGGCCTGCCTTGCCAGTTTCTTCGTCCTGGCGGATTCCGGCGTCCTCTCGGCGGCCATGACCGAGGCGGTGCCGTCGCGCCACCTGGGCACCGCGCTGGCGCTGCGCTCCATCCTGGGCTTCAGCGCCGGCTCCCTGGCGCCGGTGGTGTTCGGCGCCACCCTGGATTCCACCGGGCAATGGGGCTGGGCTTTCATGACCCTGGGCGTCGGTGGTGCCCTGGCCGCCGTGGCGGCGGCGGGGCTGGTCCGGCGTTCAGCCCGCGCCTGATCCCGGATCAGGCGCGGCTTTTTCCCGCCGCCATGGCGCCGGCCGCCTCCGCCACCCGGGCCATGGCCGCCGACCATGTGCCGTCCATGGATTGGCGGAACACCCGCATGGTGGGGTACCATACCGAGTCGTCGCGGCCGTCCACCCAGCGCCAGTCGCAGCCATGGGGCAGCAGCACCCAGACCGGCTTGCCCATGGCACCGGCCAGATGGGCCTCGGCGGTGTCGGCGGCGACCACCAGGTCCAGCCCGGCGATCACCGCGGCGCTGCCGGCCAGATCGGCGCAATCCTTGCCCAGGTCGGCGACGAAGGGATCGCCGCCGTTGGCGGCCAGATCGGCGGCGCGCGGGCCGCGTTGCAGGCTGACCAGGACGATGCGGGGATCGGCGGCCAAGCGCAGCAGCGCGCCCAGGGGCACGGCGCTGTCGGTGGGGCGCCCGCTCCAGGCGATGCCCACGCGCAAGCGGCCGTCCTTGGCCGTGAGGTGGGCGGGCATCCCCTCGGGCAGGCGCAGATAGGGTACGTCGCGCGGCGGGGTAGTGCGCGAGGTGGTGCCCAGCAGGCGCGGCACGTCCAGCAGGTTGACGGCCACGTCCACCGGCGGCAGCGTCTGGCCGCGCGGCACCACCTGTTCCACGCCGGGCAGGCCGGCCAGCAGCGGGGCCGCCTCGGGCACGCATTCCACCACTACCAGACCGCCCTGGCGGGCCACCTGGGGAATGAAGCGGGCCAGCATCAGGGTGTCGATGGCGTCGCCCTCGTCCCGCACCAGGATGGTGCGGGCATCCAGCCGGCCGCCATCCCAGGCGGGGGCCTCCACCGGCGGCAAGGGCGCCGCCGGGCGGTGGGCCATCTCGGCCATGCCGCGCGCCAGGTTGCCCGATTTCAGCAGCGCCGCCGCCCATTCGCGCCGGGGCACGGTGCCGGGCGCCAGCTGCTCGGCCCGTTCGAACAGCGTCACCGCCTCGCGCGAGCGGCCGCGCTCGCGCTCCAGCAGGCCGAAGCCGTACAGGATGCCGGCATCGGCCGGCTCGGCTTCCAGGGCGCGGGCGAATTCTCCCTCGGCGGCGAACAGATAGCCCAACTCGCGCAAGACATTGGCCAGGTTGGTTCGCACGGCCGGGCCGGCCCCGTTGGCCAGCGCGCGTGACCAGCAGGCGGCGGCGGCGTCGCGGCGGCCGATGCGGCGCAGCAGCCCGGCCAGGTTGGCCAGCGCCTCGGCATTGTCGGGGTCCATGGCCAGGGCCTCGGCGAAGCGGGCTCCGGCCTCGTTGAACCTTCCGGACACCAGCGCGCGGGTGCCTTCGGCGGCCAGGTGGCGGGCCTCGGCGGCGGCGCGGACCATGGCGGCGGGCGAGGTGGGGTCGCCTACGTCGCCGTACAGCCTGGCCGGTTCCAGCCCGCGGGCCAGGGCCAGCACCGGGCCGGGCTGCCCGGCGAAAGGCGCCACCGGGCCGGCGACGACACCGTCGGGGAAGCGGAACAGACGGTAGCCGGCGGCGGTCAGGCGCGCGGCGGTGGCGGCACCCTCCCGGTGCTCGAAGGCGACGATGGCCGGGTCGGCCGTCAGGCCGGCCAGGATTTCGGCTTCGGTGCCGGTGCCGCCCAGGTGCAGGACCAGACGGCGCCAGGATAGGTCCGGCCGCTCGGCCAGCAGGGCGTCCAGCGTGGTGGTGCGGTTGCCGCCGCGCACCCATTCCGGCAGCGGGAATACGGTGCGGCCGGCGCGCTGGCGCGTCGCCACCACCGCCGGCGCCGGGCGGTCGGACAGCGCGGCGCGGATGACTTCGACCGTCTGCTCGGTGCCGGCGCCGGCGTCGGCGACAATGTCGGCCAGCAGGGCCGCTTCGGCCGGGCGGGCCTCGACGGCGAGGACGCGGACGTCCCCGGCCGGGTGGGCGGCGGCGTCCAGGGCGTGGGCGCCGTTGCCGGCCCCCGCGCCCACCTCCACCAGCAGGTCGCCGGCCTGCAGATGCGCGGTCAGGAAGGCGCGTTGGGCGGCGGCCGGGCTGGCATGGGCCAGGGATTGCTGCTGGCGGCGGGCGCGGGCCTCGGCCACCGACTGGCGCAGGGCCCGGCAGACCGCCTGGACCGGGGCATTCCAATTGTCCGGCCGGGTTTGGCGGAACAGCCGGGCCGAGGGATACCAGGGCGATCCTCGCGCTCCAGCATCCAGTGCCAGTCGGGCGCCACGGGCAGCAGCACCCAGACCGGCACGCCCAGCGCGCCGGCCAGATGGGCGGCGGGGCCGTCGACGGTGATCACCACGTCCATTTCCGCCAGGCGACCCGCCAGATCGGCGTAATCCGAGACGGAGGGGGACAGATCGGTGACCAGCGCCGGATGCAGCGTCTCGGCCAGGTCGTGGGCGCGCTTGCCGGTCTGCAGGCCGAACAGGGCGATGCCGGGCTGGGCCAGCAGCGGCGTCAGTTGGGTCAGGGGGATGGTCCAGGCGGCACGCGGACCGGCCCACACCAGCCCGACCTTGAGCAGGGCGGTGGGCGGCGCCTGCACCGGCGGCCGGTGGCCGGTGGGCACGCTCAGATAGGGGGCCGGCGGCAATTGGGACAGGGCGGTGCCGAACAGGCGCGGCAGGTCGGTCAGCGAGGCATGGAAATCGATCTCCACGCCGTCGGGGATCGGCTGGCCCGAAACGGCCACGTGGGCGACGCCCCGCAGGCCGGCGGCCAGGGGCGCCAGCGCGGCGGGCACGCCCAGCACCACCTTGGCGCCCCGTTCGGCCACCAGGGGCACATAGCGCAGCAGGTGGATGGCCTCGCCCAGGCCCGGCTCGGCCCACAGCAGGACGGTGTGCCCGTGCAGGTCGGCATTGCCGTCCCACGGCACGCCCGGCGGCTCGGGCCGCCTGCGGCCACGCATCGACCAGCGCCATTCCAGGTCGTCCCAGGCGGCCGGCAGGTCGCCGGCCAGCAGGTTCAGCCGGGCGCGGGCCAGATGGGCGATGGCGGCGTCGGCGTCCAGGGCCAGGGCGCGCTCCAACTGGTCCTCGGCCTCGTCCAGCCGGCCCAGCCCGATCAGTGCCTGGGCCAGGCCGGCATGGCCGGCGGCGGTGCCGGGGCGGATGGCGAGCACGTCGTGGTACAGGTCGACGGCGGCCGGCAGGTCGGCGCGGCGGGCCAGCAGGTCGGCGAGGTCCAGGCGGGGGCCGATGCCGTCGGGGGCCAGGGCGACGGCGCGGCGCAGACAGGCTTCCGCCGCCGCCTCGCCGCCTTCCGCCAGCACCAGCAGGGCCAGCCCGTGCCAAGCCTGGGCGGGGGCGTCGGCGGAACGCAGCAGCAATCCATAAAGGGTGCGGGCCTCGTCGCGGCGGCCGGTTTCGCGCAGAGCCAGGGCCAGGTCCAGCCGGGCGTCCATGCGGGCGGGATCGCGGCTCAACGCCTGCAGCAGGGCCACCAACGCCTCGTGGGGATGGCCCAGGGCGCGCAGGCAGGCGCCGCGTCCGGCCAGGGCGTCGGCTCGATCCGGGCTCACGGCCAGGGCGGCATCGTAAAGGCCGAGCGCGGTATGGTGGTCGCCGGCGGCGCGAGCCCGCTCGGCGGCCTCCAGCGGGGAGGAGGGCGGCGTGGCAGCCATTTGCTCGGGCACCGCCCCGGGCGCGCGCTCCTCCGTCAGCCCCATCACGCTCTCCCCATTCCCACGTTCCCAGGCACCCCCGGGCAGTCAAGCGCGGCTCGGGCAAGGGGTCAAGAGCAAAGCACCCGTCCCCCGGCGTGTCGGTAATGCCAACATCACGGTACGTGGCAAGCGAAATGAAAGATCGTCCCGGACAGCGATCCGGGGGTGATTCCGCCGCCGGTTCAAGCTATATCAGGGCGGCTTTCATTCGCATGCCAAGGGTTCGTTCATGTCCGTGCTCGTGACCGGCGCCGCCGGCTTCATCGGTTTTCACACCTCTTTGCGCCTGCTGGCGCGCGGCGAGACGGTCATCGGCGTGGACAGCCTGAACGCCTATTACGATCCGGCGCTGAAGCGGGCCCGCCTGGCCCAGTTGCTGGACAGGCCCGGCTTCGTCTTCCACCAGGCCGACATCGCCGACCGCGCCGCCATGGCCGAGGTGGCCAAGGCCCATCCCGACATCACCGGCTATATCAACCTGGCCGCCCAGGCCGGTGTGCGCCATTCGCTGAAGGCGCCGCACGACTACACCCACTCGAACATCGAGGGGCATCTGGTCATGCTGGAACTGGCCCGAGCCAACGACAAGTGCCGGCATTTCGTCTATGCCAGCTCGTCCTCGGTGTATGGCGCCAACACCAAGCTGCCGTTCTCGGTGGAGGACCGGGTGGACCATCCCATCTCGCTGTACGCCGCCACCAAGCGGGCCGGCGAGCTGATGAGCCATTGCTATTCCCACCTCTACCGCATCCCCACCACGGGCCTGCGCTTCTTCACGGTGTACGGTCCTTGGGGCCGGCCCGACATGGCCGCCTATCTGTTCGCCAAGGCGATCCTGGAGGGGCGTCCCATCACCGTGTTCAACCACGGCGACATGCGCCGAGACTTCACCTTCGTGGACGACATCGTTGCGGGCGTGGTAGGGGTGCTGGACAACCCCATGGCCGATGACAGCGGGGCGCCGCCGGCCCGGGTCTACAACATCGGCAACCACCGCTCGGAAAAGCTGATGGATTTCATCGGCCTGGTGGAGCAGTCGCTGGGCATCAAGGCCCAGTACCAGTTCGAGCCCATGCAGCCGGGCGACGTCAAGGAAACCTATGCCGACATCTCGGCCATCCAGCGCGACGTCGGCTTCGCCCCCACCACTCCCATCTCGGTGGGCGTGCCGAAGTTCATCGAGTGGTTCAAGCAGTATCACCGGGTGTGAGCGCGTCCACCAGCTGGCGGGCATGAGCGGGCAGGGCTGACAGGCTGCGCAGGCAGAGGTTCAACCGGCGAGTCGCCCATGGATCGCGGAGCGTCACCCGGCGCAGGGCCATGGCGCGCTGGCAACGCCGGGCGGCCACGTCGGGAACTACGGCCACGCCCACATTGCGTTCCACCATGCGGCACACCGCATCGAAGCCGCGCACGCGGACGCGATAGCTCAGCCGTCTTCCCGCCAGGGCGGCGTGGCCGGCCAGGAAATCCTGCAGGGCACTGCCTTCGTCCAGGCCGATGTATGGCTGATCCAGGGTGTCGGCGAAAGCAAGCTCCCGCCGAGTCGCCAGGGGGTGATCGCGGGCCGCCACCAGCACCAGCCGGTCGAGACGGAACGGCAGCATCTCCAGTCCCCCCGTGTCCACCGAATCGGCGGCGATGCCCAGGTCGGTCAGGCCCTCGGCCACCGCCAGCACCACGTCACGGCTCGGACGTTCCCGGATGTCCACGTCCACGTGGGGATGGCGGGCGAGGAAGGCGCCCAGCGCTTCCGGCAGGTACTCGCTGAGGGCGGCGGTGTTGCACATCAGCCGCACGTGACCCTTCAATCCCTTGGCGTACTGCCCCAGTTCGCCGCGCATGGCCTCCATCTGGTGCGTCACCGTGCGGGCATGGTGCAGCAGGGCGCGGCCCGCCGCCGTGGGCTCCACCCCCGCCGGCCGCGCACCAGCAGGGCGATGCCCAGCATCTCCTCCATGACGCGGATGCGGGCGCTGGCCGAGGCGAGCGCCAGGGCCGAGCGCTCGGCGCCGGCGGTGATGCTGCCGGTCTCGGTCACGTTCAGGAACAATCGCAAATCGACCAGATCGAAGCGCATGCGCCTTCTCCCGTTCCAGCCTTCGGCTTGGGCGAAGGCTGGATCAGTAAATCCCACATTTCCGTACGGCGCCAGCGCGGGCAGGGTGGGGGCATGGAACACGACGCTTCCCTCTGGGCCGCGGTGGCGGCCACCTTCGTCCTCGCCGGGCTGGTCAAGGGCATGATCGGACTGGGCCTGCCCACCGTGGCCATGGCCCTGCTCGGGCTGGTCATGCCGCCGGTCCAGGCCGCCGCCCTGCTGGTGGTCCCCTCCCTGGTCACCAATGTGTGGCAACTGGCGGCCGGGCCTCGCTTCCTTGCCCTGGCGGGGCGGCTGTGGCCCCTGCTGGCGGGCATCGGCCTGGGCACCTGGGGTGGGGTGGGGCTGCTGGACGGATGGTCGGCGGCCGAGGCGCGGCGCACCCTGGGCGTGATCCTGGTCGTCTATGCCGGGCTGGGCCTGACGGACCTGCATTTCCGCGTCCCGCCCGCGTGGGAACGCTGGCTGGCCCTGCCGGTGGGCGTCGTCACCGGCGCGCTCACCCTGGCGACGGGCATGTTCGTCATTCCCGCCGTGCCCTATCTCGGCGCCCTGGGGCTGAGCCGGGACGAGTTGATCCAGGCGCTCGGCCTGTCCTTCACCGTCTCCACCCTGACCCTGGCGGTGGCCCTGGCGGCGGGGGAGCCATGGCGCCGGCGGTGATGGGCTCGTCGGTGCTGGCGCTGCTGCCGGCCGCCCTGGGCATGGGGCTGGGGCAATGGCTGCGCGGCCGGGTCAAGCCCGCCACCTTCCGCCGCTGCTTCTTCATCGGCCTGCTGGCGGTGGGACTGCACCTGGCGGCGGCTTAGGGTCAAAACCCCGTCAGCGCCGTTTCGCCCGGCCCGGAGGGTTGGTGCTCCAAGGCGCCTTGGTTCGTTGCATCCCTCGGCGATGCCACCAGCATCACCGTCGCGATGCGCCTGCCATGGCGCACTTGGAGCACCAACGCTGACGATGGATTAATGGGGTTTTGACCCTAACCGTACAGGGCGTCCAGCCGGTCGCTCCACACCTTGCGGATGACGTGGCGGCGGATCTTCATGGTGGGGGTCAGCATGCCGTTCTCGGTGCTGAAGGCTTCCGTCGCCAGCACGAAGCGGCGGACCTTCTCGACCGGCGACAGCGTCTTGTTGACGCGGTCCACCGATTCCTGCACGGCGCGGCGGAAATCGGCGTCCTGCGCCAGTTGGGCCAACTCGGCCGGCTTGCCGTGGGCCTGGGCCCACTCGGCCGCCCATTCCGCCTCGGGCACCAGCAGCGCCACCAGATGGGGACGGCGGTCGCCATAGGCCATGGCCTGGGCGATTTCCGGCTGCAGGGTCAGGAAGCCCTCGACCCGCTGGGGCGAGATGTTGTCGCCGCCGGAATTGACGATGAGGTCCTTCTTGCGGTCGGTGATGCGGATGAAGCCGTCGGCATCCAGCTCGCCGATGTCGCCGGTGTGCAGCCAGCCGTCGCGCAGCACGTTGGCGGTGCCGGCGGGGTCGTTCCAGTAGCCCTGCATGACATTCTCGCCGCGCACCAGGATCTCGCCGTCGGAGGCAATCTTGACCTCGCAGCACGCCATGGCCGGCCCGACGGTGTCCAGCTTGGACTTGTACGGCAGGTTGACGCTGATCACCGGCGCTGCCTCGGTCTGGCCGTAGCCTTGCAGGATGCGCACGCCCAGCGCGGTGAAGAACAGGCCCACCTCGAAGGACAGTGGCGCGCCGCCCGACACCAGCGCCTTCAGCCGGCCGCCGAAACGGGCCGCCACCTTGGACCGCACCAGCCGGTCCAGCGCCTTGTCCAGCAGGGTGTCCAGCGGGCCCAGGCGGCCCTGGTGATAGCGTTTCGAGCCCAGTTCCACCGCCTTGAGGAACAGCCGCCGCTTCATGCCGCCCTGGCGTTGCAGAGCGTTGAGGATGCGGCCGCGCATGGTCTCGTACAGGCGCGGCACCGCGGTCATGATGGTGGGCTTCACCTCGACCATGTTGGCGGCCAGCGCCTCGATGCTCTCGGCGTAATAGATCTGGGCGCCCACCATGATGGGCAGGATCAGCCCGGCCAGGTGCTCGTAGGCGTGGGACAGCGGCAGGAAGGACAGGAAGACGTCGTGGCCGTCGGTGATGGCCTCCAGCACCTTCTCGGCGCCGTGGGCGTTGGCCAGCAGGGCGCCGTGGGACAGCATCACCCCCTTGGGCGCGCCGCCGGTGCCCGAGGTGTAGATGATGCAGGCGGTGTCGGTGCGCTGGATGGACGCCATGGTCTCGGCCAGGCCGGCATCGCCGCCGCGTCCCAGCTTCAGGGCGTCGGCCCACGAGATCAGGCCGCCGCCGCTGGACTGCTTGACCGGCGGCGGCTGGATGGCGATCACGGTGGGCGGGCAATCGGCCTGCCAGCCGGCGGCCACCACCTTCTCGGTCAGCGCGCGGGTCGAGGAGATGACGAAGCGGGCGCCGGAATTGTTGAGGATGTGCAGGTGGTCGGCCACCGTGTTGGTGGTGTAGGCCGGCACGCTGATGCCGCCGGCGGCCATGATGGCCAGATCGGCGATGGTCCATTCCGGGCGGTTCTCCGACACCAGCATGACCCGGTCGCCGCCTTGCAGCCCAAGGGCTCTCAGGCCCGCGGCGAGGTCGAGCACGTCGGCGCGCACCTCGGCCCATGTGCGGGCGACCCATTGGCCCTGGCGTTTGGCCCAGAGGAACGGGGTATCGGCCCGTTGCCCGGCCTGGGCCATGAACAAGGCGGTGACGCTTTGGCTGGTGGAGGACTCCATGGCCATCCCTGTTTCCTGGACTGTTGCCGCACCCTTGATTACGCAACGAAAGCGCCTTTTGATAGGCGCCGTTCTTGGCCGTTCCGGCAAACATACCCATATCCCGTCCCGGGCAAGGAGTCACTGTATGACCGTCATCGACAATCTCGGCAGCCTCCCGGAGTGGGACCTCTCCGATCTTTACGTTTCCCCCGATGCCCCTGAACTCGAGGCCGACCTTGATAAGGTCGAAGGCATGGCCGCCGCCTTCCATGCTGCCTATAACGGTCGGCTGGCGGATTTGTCCGGCGACCGGTTCGGCGAGGCCATCGTCGAATACGAGCGCATGGGCGAGATCATGTACCGGGTGATGTCCTACGCCCAGTTGCTCTATGCCGGCGACCAGACCGACCCCGAGCGCGGCCGCTTCTACCAGGGCATGCAGGAGCGGGTCACCGACATCTCCACCAATACCCTGTTCTTCACCCTGGAGATCAACCGTCTGGACGACGACGTGCTGGCGGCCAAGCTGGCCTCGCCCAAGGTCAGGCATTACGCGCCCTGGCTGCGCGACGTGCGCGTGTTCCGCCCGCACCAGCTGTCCGACGAGCTGGAACAGATGCTGCACGAGAAGTCGGTGGCCGGCCGCGCCGCCTGGAGCCGCCTGTTCGACGAGACCATGGCGCGCCTGCGCTTCCCGCTGGACGGCAGGATGCTGACCTCGGCCGAGGCGCTGCACCTGATGAGCGACCGCGACCCGGCCCGGCGCAAGGCCGCCGCCCAGACCCTGGGCAAGGTGCTGGGCGAGAACGCCGCGCTGTTCGCGCTGGTCACCAACACCCTGGCCAAGGACAAGGAGATCGAGGACAAGTGGCGCCGCTACGCGCGCCCGCAATCCTATCGCAACCTGTCCAACCAGGTGGAGGACGAGGTCGTCGACGCCCTGGTGTCGGCGGTCAAGGGCTGCTACGGCCAGCTCAGCCACCGCTACTACAAGCTCAAGGCCAAGTGGTTCGGCGTCGATCAACTGGATTACTGGGACCGCAACGCGCCGCTGCCCGACGATGCCGACCGCACCTTCACCTGGGAGCGCGCCCGCGACTCGGTGCTGGGCGCCTATCACGCCTTCAGCCCCGACATGGCGGCGGTGGGCCGGCGCTTCTTCGATCACAACTGGATCGACGCGCCGGTGCGGCCGGGCAAGTCGCCGGGCGCCTTCGCCCATCCCACCGTGACCACGGTGCATCCCTATCTGCTGGTGAACTTCCAGGGTAAGACGCGCGACGTCATGACCCTGGCCCACGAACTGGGCCACGGCGTCCACCAGGTGCTGGCGGGCGGGCAGGGCGGCCTGATGGCCGACACCCCGCTGACCCTGGCCGAGACCGCCTCGGTGTTCGGCGAGATGCTGACCTTCCAGTCCATGCTGGCGGCCGAGACCGACAAGACCCGGCGCAAGGCCATGCTGGCGGGCAAGGTCGAGGACATGCTGAACACGGTGGTGCGCCAGGTCGCCTTCTACCAGTTCGAAAGCCTGGTGCACGAGGAGCGGCGCCGCGGCGAGTTGCCCGCCGAGCGCATCGGCGAGCTGTGGATGCGGGTGCAGACCGACAGCCTGGGCCCGGCGCTGCGCTTCCATGACGAGTACAAGTGGTTCTGGACCTACATCCCCCACTTCATCCACTCGCCCTTCTACGTCTACGCCTACGCCTTCGGCGACTGCCTGGTGAACTCGCTCTACTCGGTCTACCGGTCGGGTTCGGTGCCGGATTTCCCGGCCAAATACCTGGACATGCTGAGGGCGGGCGGCGTGCACCGCCACCGCGAACTGCTGGCCCCATTCGGCCTGGATGCGGGCGATCCCAGTTTCTGGCGCCGGGGCCTGGAGGTGGTGCTGGGCTTCATCGACGAGTTGGAAGGGATGTAACGGAAACCGCCTCCCCTCGCGGAACGCGGGGGAGGTCGGGAAGGGGGCCGACGGCCATCGCTTCTTCGCCAAGAGTTGCCCCCACCCCAACCCTCCCCCGGCGAGCCGGGGGAGGGCGCTTGTTCACGGAGGACGCATGCCCGAAGAAACCAACACTCTCGGCGGACGGGTCAAGCGCTATGCCCAGGTGGGCGTGGCGGTGGGCGGTCTGGCCGCCCGCCTGGGCGCCGAACGGGTGCTGGGCGTCAAGATGGACCGCGAGCGCCATGCCGCCGAACTGAAGGCGGCGCTGGGCGGCCTCAAGGGGCCGCTGATGAAGGTGGCGCAGATCCTGTCCACCATTCCCGAGGCGCTGCCCCGGGAATACACCATGGAATTGGCCCAGGCTCCAGGCCAATGCGCCGCATATGGGCTGGCCCTTCGTCAAGCGGCGCATGGCCGCCGAACTGGGGGCGGACTGGCAGAAGCGGTTCAAGGAATTCGAGCACGAGGCAGCCTCGGCCGCCTCGCTGGGCCAGGTGCACCGCGCCGTCGGCCATGACGGCCGGCGGCTGGCCTGCAAGCTGCAATATCCCGACATGGCCAGCGTGGTCGAGGCCGACCTGCGCCAGGCTCAAGGTGATCTTCGGCATCTACGCCGCCTACGACCGCGCCATCGACACCAGCAACATCCACGAGGAACTGACCGAGCGCCTGCGCGAGGAACTGGACTACCAGCGCGAGGGCCGCCACATGGCGCTCTACGGCCGCATGCTGGCCGACGAGGCCGGCGTGCACGTGCCCGACGTGGTGTCGGACCTGACCACCAAGCGGCTGCTCACCATGGGTTGGCTGGACGGCGAGCGCATCCTGACCCGCGTCGAGGCGCCGCTGGAGGTGCGCAACCAGGTGGCCATGAACATGTTCCGCGCCTGGTACGTGCCCTTCTACAGCTACGGCGTCATCCACGGCGATCCCCATCTGGGGAATTACACCGTTCGGCCCGGCGACCATTCCATCAACCTGCTGGATTTCGGCTGCATCCGGGTGTTCCCGCCGCACATGGTCAAGGGCGTCATCGACCTCTACCACGCCATCGACCGCGACGACGAGGAGATGGCGGTGGAGGCTTACGGCACCTGGGGCTTCACCAACCTGACCAAGGAGGCGGTGGCGGTGCTCAACATCTGGGCCCGCTTCATCTATGCCCCGCTGCTGGAGAACCGGGCGCGGGCCATCGACGAGACCAATTCCGGCACCTATGGCCGCGAGGTGGCGGAAAAGGTCCATGCCGAACTCAAGCGGGTGGGCGGCGTGACGCCGCCGCGCGAATTCGTCCTGATGGACCGCGCCGCCATCGGCCTGGGCTCGGTGTTCCTGCACCTCAAGGCCGAGGTCAACTGGCACCGGCTGTTCCACGACCTGGTGGAGGATTTCGACGTGGCCACCATGGCGCGGCGGCAGGCCGAGGCGCTGACGGCGGCGGGGCTGTAGATGACCCTCTCCCGCTCGCGGGAGAGGGGATGATGGTGCGACTTCACCCTCCCACCTTCTTTACCGGCGGCACCGCGCTGATCACCGTGGCGATGGCGAAGCTGTCGCTGACGATGCGGGCGGGCAGGGCGGTGGCCGGATCCACCAGCACGATGAAGCGGGCGCCGTCCCACCGTTCCCGGGTCTTCGGCCGGAAGCCGGCCAGCGGCTTGATCTCCACCGAGGCGCGGATGCCGGCGACGCGCCGGCCGGATACGTCCATGCTGCCGGGGCCGGTCACCGTGACCGTGGCGTCATAGCGGTTGCGTCCATCGAAGACCGGCATGGTGAAGCGTTCGCCCGGCCGCGCCGCCAGCGCGCGTTGCGATGCGGACATCAGGGCGTGCAGCGGGTCCGTGGTGCCGGCCTTCATGGCTTCGGGCACCGGCGGGCGCGGTTCCTCCTTGGTGTCCGGGTCGGTGCGGCGGATTTCGTCGACGACCGTGCGCGGCTGGCCGGTGAAATCCACCGCCAGGCGGCTCTCCATGTTCTTGGTGCGGGAGCGGGTCTGGAACAGGCCTGGCGCCGCCTCGGCCTCCAGCGCGAAGGCCGACAGACTGTCCACCAGCCCGGTGGCCTGCGCCGACAGGTCCAGCGCACCGCCGTCGTTGACCAGCCGGGCCTCGGCGGCGCGGAAGCCGCCCCAGAAGACCTCGTAGCGGACCTCGACCGGTTCCGCCGCCCGCGCCGGCACGGCGGTGGTCAGGGCGGCCAGCAAAGCCAGGGAATATCTGCGCATGGGGACCTTCGCACTGCCTGTCCGCAGTGGGGCACATGGGGCGCGCCTGCCTGCGATACCACTCTCCGAGTGGTCATCCCACCCATCGGGGCGGGGTAGCATCAGCCCCTGTCAACTACTCAGAGGTCATAGGGCGCACGATGTCCTCGCCTCCCTGGCTCGACTGGTGTAATCCGAGACGATGGTGCGCTGCACAAGCCGCGCCTGACAGGGTGTGTTCCGCTACGGTAACGAAACAAAAAGACAGGGCGATGGGGCTGGCGTAATGTAAAATTACGCAGGCACTCATCATGGACGGGCCTCCGTCCACCCTGACGATCAATAAGACCGCCCGTCTCTCGAGTAGGGGAAATGATAATGAAGATTGCCATACCGAAGGAGCGTCGCGCCGGCGAGGCGCGCGTCGCCGCCTCGCCCGATACCGTGAAGAAGTATGTTCAGATGGGCTTCGAGGTGGTGGTCGAAACCGGCGCCGGTGCCGGCGCCTCCATTGCCGATTCCGTGTTCCAGGACGCCGGTGCCACCATCGCTTCCGACGCCGCCAGCGCCTTCGGGGCCGGCGACGTGGTGCTGAAGATCCAGCGCCCCACCGACGACGAGATCGGGCTGCTGAAGGAAGGCGCGGTGCTGGTCGCCGGCCTGTCGGCGCTGAGCAACAAGGACATGGTGGAGAAGCTGGCCGCCCGGAAGGTGACTGCCTTCGCCATGGAGCTGGTGCCGCGCATCACCCGCGCGCAGTCCATGGACATCCTGTCGTCCCAGGCCAACCTGGCCGGCTACAAGGCGGTGCTGGACGGCGTGCACGAGTTCAAGCGCGCCGTGCCCATGATGATGACCGCCGCCGGCACGGTGGCGCCCGCCCGCTTCCTGATCCTGGGCGCCGGCGTCGCCGGCCTGCAGGCCATCGCCACCGCCAAGCGCCTGGGCGGCGTGGTCTATGCCTTCGACGTGCGCCCGGCGGTGAAGGAACAGGTGGAATCCCTGGGCGGCAAGTTCATCGAGGTGGACCCCGAGGCCACCAAGAATGCCGAGACCGCCGGCGGCTACGCCAAGGAGATGGACGAGGACTACAAGCGCAAGCAGGCGGCCAGGATCGCCGAGGCGCTGGTCAAGACCGACATCGCCATCTGCACCGCCCTGATCCCCGGCAAGCCCGCCCCGGTGCTGATCACCGAGGAGATGGTCCAGACCATGCGCCCCGGCTCGGTCATCGTCGACCTGGCGGTGGAAGCCGGCGGCAACTGCCCGCTGTCGGAGTTCGACAAGGTGGTGGAAAAGCACGGCGTCACCCTGGTGGGCCACGGCAACGTGCCGTCGCGCCTGGCGGTGGATGCCTCGACCCTGTTCGCCAAGAACCTGCTGAACTTCATCAGCCCGCTGGTCGACAAGGAGACCAGGACGCTGGCGTTCAACTGGGAAGATGAAATCCTGAAGGGCGCGTGCGTGACCCGCGACGGCCTGGTCGTCCACCCCGCGCTGGCCTCGTAAGGAGGATGTGAGAATGGATCCCAAGGATATCGTCGACAGCGCCGCGCAACTGGCCACCGAGGCCCAGGCCCTGGCGGCCAAGGCGGCGCTGCTGGCCAACCAGGCCACCCAACTGGCCCCCGGCGCCGAGCACGGCATGGGCTTCATGAGCCTGTTCACCGTCTTCGTGCTGGCCTGCTTCGTCGGCTATTACGTGGTGTGGCGCGTCACGCCCGCCCTGCATTCGCCGCTGATGGCGGTCACCAACGCGGTGTCGTCGGTCATCATCGTCGGCGCCCTGATCGCCGCCTCCACCGATGTGTTCGCCTCCAAGCTGCTGGGTTTCCTGGCGGTGACGCTGGCTTCGGTCAACATCTTCGGCGGCTTCATCGTGACGCAGCGCATGCTGTCCATGTTCAAGAAGAAGCAGAAGTAAGGGGGCGGCCAAATGTCTGAGAATCTGACGCAATTCGCGTATCTGGTCGCCGCGGTCTGCATGATCATGGCGCTGCGCGGGCTGTCCAGCCCGGAAACCTCGCAGGGCGGCAACCGTTGGGGCATGGCCGGCATGGCCATCGCCATCGTCACCACCGTCATCACCCCGCACGTGTCCTACATCCTGATCCCGCTGGGCATCGCCATCGGCGGCGGCGTCGGCACGGTGGTGGCCAAGAAGATCCAGATGACGGCGCTGCCGCAGGCTGGTGGCGGCCTTCCACTCGCTGGTGGGCCTGGCGGCGGTGTTCGTGGCCGGCGCCGCCCTGGCGGCACCCGACGCCTACGGCATCCTCAACGCCGAGGGCACCATCAAGGCCGGCTCGCTGGTCGAGATGAGCCTGGGCGTGGCCATCGGCGCCATCACCTTCACCGGTTCGCTGGTGGCCTTCGGCAAGCTGCAGGGCCTGGTGTCCGGCAAGCCGCTGCAGTTCCCCATGCAGCATCCGTTGAACGCGGCGCTGGGTATCGCCATGCTGGTACTCATCGTCCTGTTCGCGGCCTCGGGCGGTTCGGTCACCCTGTTCGTGCTGATTACCGCCATTGCGCTCGCGCTCGGCTTCCTGCTGATCCTGCCCATCGGCGGCGCCGACATGCCGGTGGTGGTGTCCATGCTCAACTCGTATTCGGGCTGGGCGGCGGCCGGCATCGGCTTCACCCTGCACAACCCGCTGCTGATCATCGTCGGCGCCCTGGTGGGTTCGTCGGGCGCCATCCTGTCCTACATCATGTGCAAGGGCATGAACCGGTCGATCTTCAACGTCATCCTGGGCGGCTTCGGCGGCGAGTCCGCCGGTCCGGTCGGTGCCGGCGGCGCCGGCGGCGACAAGGCGGTGAAGGCGGGCTCGGCCGATGACGCGGCCTTCATCATGAAGAACTCGTCCAAGGTCATCATCGTGCCGGGCTACGGCATGGCGGTGGCCCAGGCCCAGCACGCCCTGCGCGAAATGGCCGACATGCTCAAGGCCGAGGGCGTGGACGTGCGTTACGCCATCCACCCGGTGGCGGGCCGTATGCCCGGCCACATGAACGTGCTGCTGGCCGAGGCCAACGTACCGTACGACGAGGTGTTCGAGCTGGAGGAGATCAACCACGAATTCGGCACCGCCGACGTGGCCTTCGTCATCGGCGCCAACGACGTCACCAACCCCGCGGCCAAGACCGACCCCGCCAGCCCCATCTTCGGCATGCCCATCCTGGATGTGGAGAAGGCCAAGACAGTGCTGTTCATCAAGCGGTCCATGGCGTCGGGCTATGCCGGCGTGGACAACGAACTGTTCTTCCGTCCCAACACCATGATGCTGTTTGGCGACGCGAAGAAGGTGACGGAAGAGATCGTCCAGGCCCTGGGCTGATCCGATCTTCAGCCTGCGTTCAGGCGACGGCGGGCCCGCAAGGGCCCGCCGTTCCTATTTGTGTCGCTGTGGGCCCGCAAGGGCCCGCCGTTCCTATTTGTGTCGCCGTGGGCCCGCAAGGGTCCGCCGTTCCTGTTTGTGTCGCCGTGGGCCCGCAAGGGTCCGCCGTTCCTGTTTGTGTCGCTGTGGAAAAGGGGGGTGGGCTCTACCTCTTTCATTCCCGGCCGCCTATACTTACTCCGTTTTCGGGAAAGGGGTGTGGCGTGGCGCGTTGGTCTTGGGTGGCCGCCGGGGCGGCCGCGGTGGCTGCCTACAACATCACCTTGGCGGCCCTCTCGCTGACCCAGCGCGAGGCGTTGCTGAGCGCCGGCGTGCGCGAGGCCGAGGTGGTCGCGGCCACGGTGACGGCCGAGTTGGAAAGCCGCCTCGACACCATCGACCATACCCTGTCGGGCATCGCCGAGGTACTGACGGCGGCGCCGCCGGCAGCGTTGACGAACGAGTACGTGCACCGGCTGCTCATTCGCCGTCATGCCGTCACGCCCATCCTGGAGAACCTGCTGGTGGTGGATGCCGCCGGGATCGCCTGGGCCAGTTCATCGGTCCGCGACATGGCGCCCCTCGACCTGTCCGATCGCGACTACGTCATCGCCCATCGCCTTTCCGTGCGCGACGACATGTTCATCGGCAAGCCGGTACGCAGCCGCATGGACGGCGAGTGGGTCATTCCCGTCAGCCGGGCGCTGGAAAGCGAGTTCGGCGGCTTGAAGACGGTCGTGGTTTCCTTGCTCAGTCCGGAAAGGGTGGACGAGCTGATCCGCGCGCATCGCCCCTCCGACGGCTTCGCCGTTCTCATTCGCCTGCCCCGGGGGCATGTGGCCGCTTGTGTCGGGCTGGCCGATTGTTCGCTGGAGGCCGAAGCCGAACCGTGGTCGGAGGAAAGCAGCCGAGGCAGCGGCGAGGAGGCCGCCTATCTGCCCGGGATCCACGGGCCGGGCGCCTTCGTGGGCGGGGAAAGGTATGGGGTGGTGACCATCGCCGCCATCGACCGGACCCGCCTGCTGCTGCCCTGGCAGGACAGCCTGCCGTTCTTCATCGGCCTGTCGGTGGCGGGCACGGCCGGCATCGTCGTCGGTCTGAGCATGTTGCGCCGGCAGATCGCGGCACGCCGTTGGGCCATGGACGATCTGGCCGAGGCCAACGCCGTGTTGGAGGCCCGGGTGATCGAGCGGACCCGTGAGCTGGCGGACAGCGAGGATCGCCTGCGCAGCTTCATCCGGGCGGCACGCGACGCCATCGTCATCATCGACGAGCACGGCGCCATTTCCGAATTCAATCCCTCGGCCGGCGAATTGTTCGGCTATCGCGCCGAGGACGTGCTCGGCCGCAACGTCAACATGCTGATGCCTGACGGCTATGCCCGCGAGCATGACGGCCATTTGGCGATGGCCGGCCGCGCGGGCGAACGCCCGGCGGGGCGCGAACGGCAGGTGGCGGGGCGGCGCGCCGATGGCAGCGAATTCCCCATCGAGCTGACGGTGGGCACGCGGGTCATCGGTGGTCGGACCTACCATGTGGGTGTGATCCGCGACATCACCGAACGCAAGGCCAACGAGGACACCCTGCGCCGTCTGGCCAACCTGGACGGCCTGACCGGCATCCTCAACCGCCGCTCCTTCATGGAGGAGGGCGAGCGTCTGTTCGCCATCGCCCAGCGGCACGCCCGGGACCTGTCGGTGCTGATGATGGATGCCGATCACTTCAAGTCGGTGAACGACACCCATGGCCACGACGTGGGCGACCTGGTGTTGAAGACATTGGCCGCCACCATCAGGGGCTGCCTGCGCGATACCGACGTGCTGGGCCGTCTGGGCGGCGAGGAGTTCGCCGTGGTGCTGCCCGAAACCGGTGCCGCCGGCACCGAGGTGATCGCCACGGCTCTCGTCGAGACGGTCCGCGCCATCGAAATCCCGCTGGCGGCGGGCGGCACGCTGCGCTTCACCGTCAGCATCGGCGCGGCAAGCCGCAACAGCGACTCCGCCGCCTTGGGCGAGTTGCTCAAGGCGGCGGACGGCAACCTCTACGTCGCCAAGAAGGCGGGGCGCGACCGCGCCGTCTGCGGGGCCGCCGCATCGATGTGAGGCGCTTGCGTCCTCACGCGGCGCCGGAAGCCATGTTGGAGCACCATTCGGCGATGGCCTGCTTCATCTCGGCTTCCGAGGGCTGGCGCACCTGGGTGGAAACCGACCAGATGACGCCGAACGGATCTTCCATCTTGCCGTAGCGGGCGCCCCAGAACATCTCGGCCACGGGCAGCACCACCTTGGCGCCTGCGGCCGCGGCGCGGGCCTGGGCATCGTCGGCGTCGGGGACCTCAAGATGCAGGCCGATGCGGCCGCTGCTCTGGGCCGGCTCGCCGCATTCGTCGGCCAGGTAGACCTTGGCGCCATGCAGCAGGATTTCGGCATGGACGACGCGGCTGCCGTCGGGCGTGGTCATGCGGCAGGCCTCGGTGGCACCGAAGGCCTTGGCGTAGAAGTCGATGGCGGCGGCGGCGTTGGAAACCATCAGGTAGGGGGTCAGCGACCAATCGGCCATGGCATCCTCCTTGGGCGTTTGCCCTCGGAGGTGGGATAGCGGGACCGACACCGCAAGGCCCCCGCCGGGGCGGGGGCCGGACGCGAAGATGGGATCAACGCTGGGATTGCTGGCCGCCCAGTCCTTTGAAGACGTCGGCCATGCTGGTGTACTGGTCGTCGGGCATACCTGACAGCGCTTCGATCACCTCGGACGAGGCGTTCTTGGTGCGGGCGTATTCGACGATCTTGTTGCGATCGGCGGGGAAGTCGATGCCGGCCAGGGTCTGGGCGGCATCGTGGGGGTGGATTGACGGGCAAGCGGCATGGCGTGCTCCTGTGCAGGGGTGAATGCCCCTGGGAACACGGGCGCACGGGCGCGGGTTCGGCGCCGGCCCCGCACGCGCGCGGAGCTGTTCCCAACCGCGTGGAAGGGCCCAGCCGTACGTGGGCCTTTATTCGCCCTGGACGATCACGCCATACCAGCCCAGCCCCTGGTAGGTCTCGTAGCCGGGGTCAGGGCGTAGCCCACCGTGTTGCCGAAATTGTCCATGTAATAGCCGCGGTCGCCCGCGCGGGTGTCCAGCGGGAAGTGTTCCACCAACTCGCCGCGGCCGGCGGAATCGGCGATGATGCGGTGGTTGCGGTCGATGATCAGGCAGCGGCTCTTGGCCTTTTCCTCGGCCGACAGGCGCACGCCCTCGACGATGCTGCGGCCCTGTGCCTGCCAGTCGAAAAAGATGCCCAGCGCGCCGATGGGGGTGCCGGTGGCCTCGCCGCCCGCGCGGATAGCGGTGGCGTAGGTAGCCGCCACGGCGTTGTCCAGGCTGCGGTTGCGACTGATGTCGGCGACCGAGAAGTCGCCGCCGTCGCGGGTGGCCATGGCGTCCAGGAACCATTGCTCGCCCGAGACGTCGGTGCCGATGGCGCCAGGATAGCGGCCGGGGCGGCCGTTGGCGATCACCCGGCCCGAGGCGTCGGCGACCCACAGGTCCAGATAGACGGTGTAGGAGGCCAGGATCACGCCCAGGCGCTTGCAGGCATAGCGGCCCTTGGCCTCGTCGGCGGGGGCGGCGGCGCACTCCACCACGGCGGTGTCGGTGGCCCACCAGCGCACGTCGCACGAGCGCTCATAAAGGTTGCGGTCGGCGATCTCGATGGCGTTGTGGGCCATGTCGGCCAGCCGTTCGCCGCGCACGTGCTCCACTTCGGCGGCCAGGGAACGGCCGAAATCGGACAGGGTGGCGAGCTTGCCCTTGAGTTCGCCGCGTAGGGAATCGGTGATCTGGGAAATCTCGGCCGAAATGGCCTTGACCTCGTCGGCGACCACGGCGAAGCCGCGTCCCATCTGGCCGACCCGCTGCGCCTCGATCGAGGCGTTCAGCGCCAGCATGCGCGAGCGGCGGGTGATGCCATGGATGCGTTCGATCTTCTGATCGGTTTCGGCGGCGACGGTGTTGGTGATTTCCAGCAGATGGGCGACAGACGCCATGGGGCCTCGCGGAGGGCGGTTAACAATAGGTTACCCACCCTATAGCGTGCTGTGCGCAATAGGAGCATTGCGTTGGCTGCATGCCTGCTCATCAAATGGGCATGCCGGTGTCCGACCATATCCTGCACAAATTTCGTGCAATTTCACTCTTGGCGCCGCCGTCCCAGATTCCGGGGGACGGGGACAGGGGAGGTGCCCGGGAAAGTAGGGCGGCAAACGCCAAGAGCGCCGCGATGTTGCCATCGCGGCGCTCTTGCGCAATTGACTTTGGTCAGTCCTTGTCGCCCTTCATCCGGATATCTCCGGTCAAAGGGGGTAGAGGAGACTTCGCCCAAGGGCCGCCGACCAATCGCGGGCGGCTGTCGCCTTAGAAGCCCTCACGCTCCAAGCGCTTGCGCTCCAGCTTGCGGGCCCGGCGCACGGCCTCGGCCTTCTCGCGGGCGCGGCGCTCCGAGGGCTTCTCGTAATTGCGGCGCAGCTTCATCTCGCGGAACACGCCCTCGCGCTGCATCTTCTTCTTGAGCGCCTTCAGGGCCTGGTCGACGTTGTTGTCACGAACGAGAACTTGCACGTTGCGTCTCAGCTCCTCTACGCTGAATAGAACCCCGTCGCACGACACGGGTGCCGTCCGGGAAGGCCGCGTTAATAACACAAGCGCCAGCGCTTCTCAAGAGGACTCGAAGGGATAGATGGCAATTTTGAAGATCGCCCGGATGGGCCATCCGGTCCTGGCCGGCCGCGCCGTCCCGGTGGGCGACGTGTCATTGCCGGAAATCCGGCGCCTGATCGACGACATGATGGAGACCATGCGGGATGCCGGCGGTGTCGGGCTGGCCGCGCCGCAGGTGCATGTGCCGCTGCGGCTGGTGGTGTTCCACGTGCCCGCCGCCCGCACGGGCGGCGAGGCGGTGCCGCTGACGGTGCTGCTCAATCCCGAGGTCGAGCCCCTCGACGACACCGTTCAGGTGGGGTACGAAGGCTGTCTGTCGCTGCCGGGCCTGACCGGGGCGGTGCCGCGCTGGCGCCGCGTCCGCTATCGGGGCCTGGACCGCGACGGCCAGCCGGTCGAGCGCGAGGCCGAGGGCTTCCACGCCCGCGTGGTGCAGCATGAATGCGATCACTTGGATGGCGTGCTGTACCCCGCCCGCATGCCCGACCTGACGAGTTTCGGCTTCGTCGAGGACGTGCGGCGCCGGCTGGGCGCGGAGGATCAGGAAGGATGAGGACCCGGATGGAATTCCAGCAGATTCGCGACCGTCTGGTGCTGGCGGCGCTGCCCCACGTGGTGTTCGACGGCTGGTCGGCCAAGGCGCTGGAACACGCCGCCGCCGACGAAGGACTGGAGCCAAGCCTGGCCGAGCGCGCCTTCCTGGGCGGTCCGGCGGCGGCGGTGGAGCATTTCATCGACCTGGCCGACCGCCTGATGGCGGAGGACGTGGCGAACGTCGACCTGGCTACCCTGCGGGTGCCCGACCGCATTTTCCTGATCATGGAAGGGCGCCTGAAGCGCTGGACGCCCCACCGCGAGGCGGTGCGCCGGGCGCTGGCGGTGCTGGCGTTCAATCCCGGCGTGGCGGCGCGGGCGGCGGCGCGCAGCGTCGACGCCATCTGGGCGCTGGCCGGCGATTCCTCCCACGATTTCTCGTGGTATACCCGCCGCGCCACCTTGGGCGCGGTCTATTCGGCCACCGTGCTGTACTGGCTGGAGGACGCTTCCGCCGACAACACCGAGACCTGGGCCTTCCTGCGCCGCCGGCTGGGCGATGTGGGCCGGGTCACCGGCCTGCGCAAGCGGGTGCAGGGCTGGTTCGGCCGGGGGCAGGCTATTCCGGGCGGCGCTGTTCGCGGTTGAACTGGCGCAGCAGCTCGTTGCCACGGCGCACCGCGTCGTCCAGGGCCGCCTGGGCCTCCTTGCGCCCGACCCAGACGGCGTCCAGTTCCTCGTCGATGACGTCGCGGATCGGCACGAAATTGCCCAGCCGTACGCCCTTCGAATATTCGGTGGGGCGGTGCAGGGTGATCTGCTTGATGGCGATCTCGGTTTCCGGATTGGCGGCGTAGAAGCCCTGGCGGCGCGACAGCGAGTAGGCCTCGCGGGTGATGGGCAGGTAGCCGGTGCGCTGGTGCGAGGCCGCCTGGATCTCCGGCGACGAGATGTACTCGAAGAAGCGCGCCACCCCCACGTAGTCCCGCCGGCCATGGCCGTTCATCACCCACAGGGTGGCGCCGCCGATGATGGAATTGCGCGGCGCCCATTTGACGTCGGGCCAGACGGGCAGCATGCCGATGCCGAAATCCCGAGGTCCGGTGCCCTTCAGTTCGGCGAAGGTGGCCGAGCTGGCGAACAGCATGGGGCATTCGCCGCTGGTGAACGCCCCCAGCGCCTCGTCGCGGCGGCCATGGGGGACGAACACGCGGTTGCGCGTCCACGCCGCCAGCTGCCGGATGTGGTGTACATGGAAGGGGCTGTTGAATTTCAGGCTCGATGTCGTAGCCGGCGATGCCGTTCTGCTTGGTGGCGAACGGCATGTCGTGCCAGGCGGACAGGTTCTCCAACTGGATCCACGATTGCCACTGGGTGGTGAAGCCGCATTTGGCGCCGCTTTTCAGCAAGGCCAGCGCGGCCTGTTCCACCTCGGGCCAGGTCTTGGGCGGCGTGTTGGGGTCCAGGCCCGCCTTGGCGAAGGCCGGCTTGTCGTAGAACAGGACCGGGGTCGAGCTGTTCAGCGGCATGGACAGCAGCTTGCCGTCCTGGCTGGAGTAATAGAGGGTCACCGCCGGTATGTAGGCCTTGTCGTCGAAAGGATGGCCCAGCAGGTCCATGACCTCGTTGACCGGCTTGATGACGCCCCTGGCCGCCATCATGGTGGCGGTCCCCACCTCGAACACCTGCACTATATGGGGCGGATGGCCCTGGCGTGCGGCGGCCAGGGCGGCGCTCATGGCTTCGGGATAGCCGCCCTTGTAGACCGGCAGAACCACGTATTCGCCTTGGGCGGCGTTGAAGCCGGCGGCCAGGTCGTTGATCCAGTCTCCCAGCTTGCCGGGCATGGCATGCCAGAACACGATTTCCGTGGCGGCGCGGGCGGGCGCCGAGCCCAGTCCCAGCAGCGCCGCCAGCAGCAGGTACAGGATAGCCCGTGGCATGATGGAGCGCTCCCTCCCGCAATTGCGCATCCGTTGAAAGCGGTGGGCAGATGAGATGACCGAGGATTGGGGCGCGTCAAATGAAAAATAATGACGCGGGTGCGATCACGAGTGGTTGTTCACCATGGTCCGGCGCAGCAGGGCGAAGGCCCGATCGGAACAGGACACCGCCAATTCGCAGCCCATCTTGCCCGCGCAACGCAGCATGTCGGTCAGTTGCTTGCGGAATTCGCCCACATTGCCGTCATGGACGCCCCTGGCCGCCGTCTCCACCTCGGAATAAGGGCAATAGCTTCGCCGCGCGGTCATGATGCCGCTTCTCCCTCCCCCTAATTTATAAACATTATAGTAAACTTTTGCGGGTGCGGCTAGCCGCATGACGCAACGAATCGGCAAAAATCGGACGAAAAAAAGCCGCTCGCCAAGGGGGGAGGCGAGCGGCCAGGGAGTTATCTTAGAGAGGGAGGCTGACCTTCGGGGAAGGTCAACATCTGAGAGCGACCTTAGCGCGGACGGGCTGAAAGGTCAAATCATTTTAATATCGGTTCGCAATAACCCTACGCGCGGTCCGGTCGTTGGGGGCGGTGGTCATCATGGATGGCCGTTCATCGCTGTCTCTGCGTGGCTGAAATGCCGTTACTCGGCGGTGTCTTCGGCATCGTCTTCCTCACCCTGGAAGGTGTGACCGGCACCGCCAACATGATGGTGTGGCCGCAGGTTTCCGAACGTGTCCGCCCGCCCGATCCGGGTGGACGGCAAAGCGCCGCGAGGAGGGCGGGGGCGTCCATCCGGTGGCCGAGCGGCTGACCGGCCTGCCGGGCTCGTTGCGTGATTTCCATTGAGGGCTGCCATGGCCGAAGACGCCCATACCTTCCTGCCTGCCGTCCCGACGTTGGCCGGTTTGAGAGAGGCCGCTGCCGGCTGCACCGCCTGCCCGCTTCACCTGACCGGCACGCAGACCGTCTTCGGCCAGGGGCCAGCGGATGCGGAGTTGATGCTGGTGGGCGAACAGCCGGGCGACGTGGAGGATCGGACCGGTCAGCCCTTCGTCGGCCCGGCCGGCCAATTGCTCGACCGTGCCATGGCGGAGGCCGGCATCGACCGCTCGCGCGCCTATGTCACCAATGCGGTGAAGCACTTCAAATGGGAACCCCGCGGCAAGCGGCGCATCCACGGCAAGCCCAATGCCGGCGAGATCCGCGCCTGCCGCCCTTGGCTGGAGGCCGAAATCGCGCTGATCGCTCCGCGCACCATCGTCTGCCTGGGCGCCACGGCCGCCAAGGCGCTTCTGGGGCCGGACTTCCGCGTGACGCAGCAACGGGGCGGGTTCACCCCGTCGCCCTGGGCTGCCCGCGTGCTGGCCACCATCCATCCCTCGGCGATCCTGCGCATCCGCGAGGACGAGTTGCGCCAGGCGGAATATCGGGCTCTGGTCGCGGACCTGCGCGTGGCGGCCGCGTAAGCCGGGCTGAACAGGGGGCCACTCAGGCCAGGCCCCCTTTTCATATGGTTCATTACGGATTAGGGGGAAAGGTGCCTGCCGACCCTCCGTCATGCCCGTGCGTGACACGGGCATCCACGCGTTTCCGCGTCACCAGCTGTTTCCACGCAGGGGATTTGCGGTGCCACGTGGATGCGCGGGTCAAGCCCGCGCATAACGAGCAAGGGGCTCCCCGGAATTCCGGGAAGAACCTTTCATACGCCCTTCTCGTCGGCCAGCCCCAGCACCCCGTCCAGCATCTCGGCGATCACCTCGCGCTCCAGGTCGCGGGTGATGAAGACGATGCGGGTGCGGTGGTCGGCATCCGGCCAGGCGGGCAGCGGCGCCGGCGGGTGGAAGACGTGCTGGACGCCGTGGATGGCCAGCGGCTTCTCGCTTTCGCGGGCGTTGACGATGCCCTTGATGCGCAGCAGGTTCTCGCCCCGCTGCGAGATCAGCAGTTCCAGGGCGAAGGCCAGGCCCGGCCAGCTGACCGGCTCGTCGCGGGTGAAGACGAAGGCCTGGACGCGGGCGTCGTGGCGGTTGATGTCGTGCTGGTGGTGGGCGTGCCCATGGTCGTCGTCCACCTCGATGCCCATCTTGCGGTCGCGCTCGCGCCGCAGGTCGGCATAGGCCTCGGCGTTCAGCCACTTGTGGACGTCCGGGATCTTGTCGGCGTCGTTGAACAGGCCGGCATCCAGCAGGTCGTTGGGATCGACGGCGCCATTGACCGCCCGCATCAGGCGGGCGCCGGGATTGAGCCGCTTCAGGCGGGCGTGCAGCACCTCGACGGCGGTGTAGTCGGCGATGTCGCCCTTGGTCAGCACCAGCCGGTCGGCCACCGCCACCTGCTTGATGGCTTCCTCGTGGTTGTCCAGCGTCTGGCTGCCGTTGACCGCGTCCACCGTGGTGACGATGCCGTCCAGCCGGTAGCGGGTGGACAGCAGCGGGTCGTTCATCAGCGTGTGGATGATGGGGGCGGGGTCGGCCAGGCCGGTGGTTTCGATGACCACGCGGTTGAATTCGGGAATCTCGCCCTTGACCCGCTTGAGGAACAGGTCGCGCATGGCGTTGACCATGTCGCCGCGCACGGTGCAGCACAGGCAGCCCGATTGCAGCATGACGATGTCCTCGGCCACGTGCTGGACCAGCAGATGGTCCAGGCCCACCGCGCCGAACTCGTTGATCAGCACCGCCGTCTCGCCCAACTCGGGCTGGGCCAGCAGGTGGTTGAGCAGGGTGGTCTTGCCGCTGCCGAGGAAGCCGGTCAGCACGGTGACGGGAAGGGTGTCGCTCATTTCCGGTACAGCTCCTCGGGCGAGATCTGGACCTCGGCCACCTCCACCAGCCCCTCGGGGCGGGCGGCGGTGTAGAAGCAGGTGCGCCGGCCGGTGTGGCAGGCGACGCCGTCCTGGTCCACCTTCAGCAAGATGGTGTCGCCGTCGCAGTCGATCAGGAATTCCTTGAGGCGCTGCTGCTGGCCCGACGTCTCGCCCTTGCGCCACAGCCCCTGGCGCGACCGCGACCAATAGCACACCCGGCCGGTGGCCAGGGTCTCGGCGACCGCCTCCTGATTCATCCAGGCCATCATCAACACCTCGCCGGTGTCGTATTGCTGGGCGATGGCGGGGACCAGGCCGTCGGCGTTGAAGCGGATGGCGGCCAGGGCGGCGTCGGGTTCACTCATGACAAGCTCCGAAGACGGGGACGTCTTCCTATAGATCATTTCTTGCCCAGACACGATGCCAAGCCGTCGGCCAGCCGGGTCATCATGATGAAATAGTGGTCCGGACCGGTGGGGATGTCGGCGCCCTGGGGATCGAGCACGCCCTCGCGCGCGCCGGCCGATTCCGCCAGGGTATGGACCAGCGGAGCGGGAATTGCGGTTCGCGGAAGACGCAGGCCGAGCCCAGGGATTTCAGTCGGTCGCGCAGGGCGGCCATGCGCTTGACCGAAGGCGGCCGGTCGGGGTCCACGGTGATGGAGCCGGCCGCGCTCAGGTTGTAGCGCCGTTCGAAATACTGATAGGCGTCGTGGAATACCACGAAGGGCTTGTCCATCACCGGGTACAGCTTGGCCTGCACCTGCATGTCCAGCCCGCTGAGCTTCAGGATGGTGGTGTCGGCATTGGCCTGGTAGGTTTCGGCGTGTTCGGGGTCCAGCTCGCCCAGGCGGTCGGCCACCGCCGCCACCAGCAGGCGGGCATTGGCGGGGTCCAGCCACAGATGGCCGTCCATGGCGCCGTGATGGTGGCCGTCATGGCCGCCGGCCTCGTGGGCGTGGTGATCCTCGTCGCTCTCCCAGATGCCGCCTTTGCGGGTGGGCAGCACGTGGGCGCCGGGCAGGTCGGCCAGGGCGATGACGTCCAGTTTGTCGCGCCCCTTCAGCGGCTTGGCCAGGAAGGTCTCGTAGTTTTCGTCCACCAGCACCACCACGCGGGCGGCGGCCAGGGCACGGGCGTCCGAAGGCTTCAGCGCGTAGGTGTGTTCCGACTGGGTGCCGGTGACCACCAGGCCGGGCGTGCCCACGCCTTGCATCACCGCCGCCACCAGGGAGTGGATCGGCTGGATCGAGGCCATCACCTTGGGCACCTCGGCCCCGGCCGGCCAGAGGGGAGTGATGGCCGCCAGCAAGGCGAGGGCGAGGGTGCGGGTCTTCCCCATCGGTGGTCTCCGTGTCATGATGCGCTATCCGATGCGATGTTATAATGTAACATTATTGGCCTGCCAAGGATTTCCGATGAGCTTTCCCGTTCCCGACCACGATCACGGCCCCTGCGTCGCCCATGCTTTGGCGGCGGCCGAGGCGGAGTGCCGTCGGCGCGGCGCCCGCCTGACCGATATCCGCCGCCGCGTGTTGGAGCCTGGTGTGGCAGGGGCATGCCCCGGTGGGGGCCTATGCCCTGCTGGAGACGCTGGGGCGCGAGGGCTTCTGCGCCGCGCCGCCCACCGTGTACCGGGCGCTGGACTTCCTGCTGGCGCACGGGCTGATCCATCGCATCGAGCGGCTGAACGCCTATACCGGCTGCACCCGGCCGGGAATTCCCCATGCCGGCCAGTTCCTGCTGTGCGAGGGCTGCGGCACCGCCGCCGAGCCTGGACGACCCGGCCATCGACGCCGCCGTGGTGGCTGCCGCCGCCCGCCTGGGCTTCACCGTGACCGGGCAGACGGTGGAGGTGGACGGCCTGTGCCCGGCCTGCCAGGAGGGGAAGGCAGGCCATGGCGGCTGAGGCGCTGATTTCCATCGACCGGGTTTCGCTCAAGCGCTCGGGCCATGCCGTGCTGTCCGAGGTGTCGCTGGCGGTGGCGCCGGGGCGCATCGTCACCATCGTCGGCCCCAACGGCGCCGGCAAGTCCACCCTGGTCAAGGTGGCCCTGGGCCTGCTGAAGCCCGACAGCGGCCAGGTGCGCCGCGCCGCCGGCCTGACCCTGGGCTACGTGCCGCAGAGCCTGACCATCGAACCGACCCTGCCGCTGTCGGTGCGCCGCTTCCTGGCCATGGCCGCGCCCGCTGCCGGCCGCGACCGGATGGAGGCCGCCCTGGCCCGCGTCGGCGCCGGCCACGTGCTGGCCCGCCAGGTGGCGGAGCTGTCGGGCGGCGAGTTGCAGCGGGTGCTGCTGGCCCGCGCCCTGCTGCGGCAACCGGCCCTGCTGGTGCTGGACGAGCCGGTGGGCGGGGTCGACATGGCGGGGCAGGCGGAGCTCTACGATCTGATCGCCACCCTGGCCCGCGACGAGGGCGCCGGCGTGCTCATGGTCAGCCATGACCTGCACGTGGTCATGGCCGCCACCGACGAGGTGGTCTGCCTGAACCGCCACGTCTGCTGCGCCGGCCATCCCGAGGCGGTCAGCCGCCACCCGGAATACCTGGCCCTGTTCGGCGCCAAGGCGGCGGCCAGCCTGGCGGTCTATACCCATGTCCACGACCACCGGCATCTGCCCGACGGCTCAGTGGGCGGGCATGTGCACGGCCCGGAGTGCGGCCATGGATGAGTTCCTCGCCCGCGCCCTGGCCGGCGGGTTGGCGCTCGCCATGGTCACCGGCCCGTTCGGCTGCTTCGTGGTATGGCGGCGCATGGCCTATTTCGGCGATACCCTGGCCCATGCCGCCTTGCTGGGCGTGGTGCTGGGGGCGCTGCTGGACCTGGATTTCGGCCTCGGCATCGCCATCCTGGCGGTGGCGGTGGCGGTGCTGCTGGCCTTCCTGCAGCGGCGGCGCCAACTGGCCTCGGACACCGTCCTCGGCATCCTCTCGCACGGGGCGCTGGCCTTGGGACTGGTGGTCCTGGCGCTGATGAACGACGCCCGCATCAATGTCATGGCCTGGCTGCTGGGCGACATCCTGTCGCTGGAATGGCGCGACGTGGCGGTGCTGTGGGCGGGCGGCGCCGTGCTGCTGGCCGGGCTGGCCCTGGTGTGGCGGGCGCTGGTGGCCATGACGGTGGACGAGGACCTGGCCGCCGTCGAGGGCCACGCGGTGGAGCGCGCCCGGCTGGTGCTCATGGTCCTGGTGGCGCTGGTGGTGGCCGCCGCCATGAAGGTGGTGGGCATCCTGCTGGTCACCGCGCTGCTGGTCATTCCCGCCGCCACCGCCCGCAGGGTCTCGCGCACGCCCGAGCAGATGGCCGCCTTGGCGGCGGTGCTGGGGGCGTCGTCGGTGGTGCTGGGGCTGGCCGGGTCGTGGCGCTTCGACACGCCGTCCGGCCCTTCGGTGGTGGTGGCGGCGCTGGCGCTGTTCACCCTGTCCCTGGCGGTTCCGGGGCGGCGCTGACATGTGGACCGACGGCGTCGCCTCCATCGGCTACACCCACGCCTTCTACCCCGAGATGGCGCCGGGACATCTGGCCTTCGCCCTGCTGCTGAAAGGATTCGTCCCGCCGCTGGCGGTCGGGCGGGCCTTCCATTACGGCGAGCTGGGCTGCGGCCAGGGGGTGACCACCAACCTGCTGGCGGCCTGCCATTCCGCCTCCACCTTCGAGGCGGTGGACCTGCTGCCCGAACACATGGAAGGGGCGCAAGCGCTGGCTGCCGCCTGCGGCAACGGCAATGCCGCCTTCCACCGCGAGAGCTTCGCCGATTTCGCCCGCCGGGGCGGCCCGGATTTCGACGTCATCGCTCTGCACGGCGTATGGTCGTGGGTGCCGGACGAGGACCGCGCCGTGCTGGCCGACATCGCCCGGCGGCGGCTGAAGCCCGGCGGCGCCCTCTATGTCAGCTACAACTGCCTGCCCGGCTGGGCCGCCGACATGCCGGTGCGCCGCCTGTTGCTGGAGCGGGTGGCGGCGGGCGAGGGGAGCTTGCCCGAGCGCATCGCCGCCGCGCTGGCCTTCCTCGACCGGCTGGCGCTGGAGGGCGGCTATTTCGCCCGCGTTCCCGCCGCCGCCGCGCTGCTGGACAGCTTGCGCGGCAAGTCGGCGGCCTATGTCGCCCACGAATTCCTGAATCGGAACTGGGCGCCGTTCTATCACGCCGACGTGGCCGCCCAACTGGCCGGGGCGGGGCTGTCCTTCGCCGCTTCGGCCACCCTGCTGGACCATCTGGATTCCTGGCGCCTGGGCGAGGATGCCGCCGCCCTGGTGGCCCAGGCCGACGCGGCCGGGCGGGAAACCCTGCGCGATACCTTGGCCTATACCCGCTTCCGCCGCGACGTCTTCCTGCGCGATCCCGTCCGGCTGACGGCGGCGGAACGGGGGCGCGCCCTGCGCGCGTTGCGTTTCGGCCTGACCGTGCCGCGCGACGCGGTGCCGCACAGCGTGACCACGCCGGCCGGCGACAGGTTGCTGGAGCCGGCTTTGTTCGAACCGCTGGCCGATGCCCTGGCGACCGGCGCCCCTAGCCTGGACAATCTGGCGCAAGGGCGCGCTTTCGACGCCGTGGTGGAGGCCCTGACCGTGCTGGTGGGGCTGGGCGTGGCGGCGCCGTCCCTCGGCCCCTGTCCGGGGGCCGCCGCCTTCAACGCCGCCGTGCTGCAAGCCAACCGGGAGGCGCCCGACCTGTGCCAGCTGGCGTCGCCCCTGCTGGGGACCGGCTTGGTGGTGGACCTGCTCGACCGCCTGTTCCTGCTGGCCGAGCACGAAGGGAGCGACCCGGCCGCCTTGGCCTGGTCGGTCCTGTCGGGACGCGGCCAGCGCCTGCGCGGGCTTTCCTCCGAGGCCGAGAACCTGGATGAACTGTGCCGCCGCTATGACGGCTTCCGCCGCCACCGCCGCCCTCATCTGGCGGTGCTGGGGATCGCCTAAGCGCGCCTATCCGCTTTTACCCATACCCACAATATCTGCATCTCACCGTCAAGCCCGGCCATGACGACAAAAGCTAGATATGATGGGTGTGGGTGAAAGGCGGATAGGCAAGTACCTAAGCTTTATCAGTCCCGTCCGACCACCGCGTCGGCGATGTGGCGGAAGTCGTCCACCACCAGATCGGCGCCCAGGCTCCGATACCGGCGTGCGGGAATAACCGAAGGTGACTACGATGCAGGGGACCTGCGCGCCCTTGGCGGCCAGCACGTCGTTGACGGAATCGCCCACCATCACCGCTTCGTCGCGGGCGACCCCCAGGCGGTCGAGCACGGTATCCACGTGGACGGGGCTGGGCTTCAGCGCCGGGGTGTCGTCGCCGCCCACCACCACCGCGAAATAATGGTCCAGCTCCAGCGCCTGCAGGATTTCGTGGGTGGCGGCGGTGGGTTTGTTGGTGCACACCGCCAGCACGAGGCCCTTATCCTTCAGCCGGGCCAGCGTTTCGGCGACATGGGGAAAGGGGCGGGTCAGCGTGGTGGCGTTGGCCTCGTAGAACGCCAGGAAGCGGGAAAGGACGGCGGCCGCGCCCACGGCCGGCATGCCGCCCCGGGCGGCGAAGGCACGCTCCATCAGGGTGTGGGCGCCGTCGCCCACCATGGGGCCGACCTCGGCCTCGGTCACGGCATCGCGGCCTTCCTCGGCCAGGATGTGGTTGACCGCGCTGGTCAGGTCGGGAAGCGAGTGAATCAGGGTGCCGTCGAGATCGAACAGGACGGCACGCTTGGCCTGACGCATTGAAACCATCCGCAACAAAGATTGACTGGCTCGGAAGCCGCCTTTGTGGCACCTTCCCGCCGCAACCGCAACAGATTGGGTATACCGGTTCGGCATGGCTACCTCGCAGCTCGCTGTCATCGTCCTTGCCGCCGGCATGGGCACCCGCATGAAATCGGACCTGCCCAAGGTCATGCATCCCTTGGCCGGGCGCCCCATGGTCCAACACCTCATGGATACGGTGTCGGGCCTCGAGCCGGACAAGGTCGTCGTCGTCGTCGGCCCCGGCATGGAGCGGGTGGCCGAGGCGGTGGCCCCGGCCCGTACCGTTGTGCAGACCGAGCGCCTGGGCACCGGCCACGCGGTCATGCAGGCGCGCGGGGAACTGGCCGACTTCACCGGCGACGTGCTGGTGCTCTATGGCGATACGCCGCTGATCACCCGCGACACCCTGGACCGCATGCTGGCCGAGCGCCGCGACGCCAAGGACCCGGCGGTGGTGGTGCTGGGCTTCAAGCCCGCCGATCCCGGCCATTACGGCCGCCTGGTGGTGGGCGCCGAGGGGCTGAAGGCCATCGTCGAATGGAAGGACGCCAGCCAGGACCAGCGCGAGATCCCGCTGTGCAATTCCGGCGTGCTGGCCATCGACGGCAAGCGCCTGTGGACCCTGGCCGAGCGCATCACCAGCGACAACGCCAAGGGCGAGTACTATCTGACCGATCTGGTGGCCCTGGCGCGCGCCGACGGCGCCACCTGCTCGTTCGTGCTGGGCGAAGAGGAAGAGCTGCTTGGCGTCAATTCCCGCGTGGAACTGGCCGCCGCCGAGGCCATCGTGCAGAGCCGCCTGCGCAATGCCGCCATGGAAGGCGGCGCCACCCTGATCGATCCGGCCACCGTCTGGTTCGCCTGGGACACCAGGCTGGGCCGCGACGTGGTGGTGTGGCCGCACGTGGTGTTCGGCCCCGGCGTCCAGGTGGGCGATGGCGTCATCATCAAGGGCTTCTGCCACTTCGAGCAGTGCCGCATCGACGACGATGCCGACGTGGGCCCCTATGCCCGCCTGCGCCCCGGCGCCCAGGTGGGACCCAAGGCCCACGTGGGCAATTTCGTCGAGATCAAGAAGGCGGTGCTGGAGGAAGGGGCCAAGGTCAATCACCTGACCTATATCGGCGATGCCCGCATCGGCGCCGGCGCCAATGTGGGCGCGGGCACCATCACCTGCAATTACGACGGCTTCAACAAATCCTTCACCGATATCGGCGCCAATGCCTTCATCGGCTCCAACTCGTCGCTGGTGGCGCCGGTCAAGATCGGCGACGGCGCCATCGTCGGCGCCGGTTCGGTGGTTACCCGCGAGGTGGGCCCCGGCGCCCTGGCGGTGGCCCGCTCCACCCAAATGGAGCTCTCCGGCTGGGCCGACCGCTTCCGCGAGAAGAAGCGGGCGGAAAAGACCCCGGGCAAGTAAACTCCGTCGGTTCAAGGAGTCTCAGGATATGTGCGGCATCGTCGGCATCATCGGCAAGGGCGACGTCGCCCCCTCGCTGGTCGAGGGTTTGCGGCGGCTGGAATATCGCGGCTACGATTCGGCCGGCATCGCCACCCTGGTGGGCGGCCGCATCGAGCGCCGCCGCGCCGAGGGCAAGCTGGCCAACCTGGAGCAGTTGCTGGCGGCCAAGCCGCTGGCCGGACGCATCGGTATCGGCCACACCCGCTGGGCCACCCACGGCGTCCCCACCGAGCGCAACGCCCACCCGCACGCCACCGCCCGGGTGGCGGTGGTGCACAACGGCATCATCGAGAACTATTCCGAGCTGAAGGCCGAGCTGGAGGCCGCCGGCCAGACCTTCGAGAGCGACACCGACACCGAGGTGGTGGCCCAGCTCATCGACCTGCATCTGAGACAGGGCAAGGCGCCCGAGGAGGCCACCGCGCTGGCGCTCAAGCGCCTGCACGGCGCCTTCGCGCTGGGCATCATCTTCACCGGCCACGACGACCTGATGATCGCCGCGCGCGAGGGCAGCCCGCTGGCGCTCGGCTATGGCGACGGCGAGATGTTCCTGGGCTCGGACGCCCTGGCGCTGGCGCCGCTGACCCAGAAGATCAGCTATCTGGCCGACGGCGACTGGGCGGTGGTGCGCTCCGACGGTGTCACCATCCGCGACCGCGACGGTCGTCTGGTCAACCGCGAGGTGCGCCTGACCCAGCTGTCCGGCGCGCTGATCGGCAAGGGCCAGCACCGCCACTTCATGGTCAAGGAGATCTTCGAGCAGCCCCAGGTGATCGGCGACACGCTGAACACCATGCTCAACCCGGCCAGCCGCACCATCACCCTGCCGGCCATCCCCTTCGACCTGGGCGCGGTGGACAAGGTGACCATCGTCGCCTGCGGCACCTCGTACTATGCCGGTTCGGTGGCCCGCTACTGGATCGAGAAGCTGGCCCGCGTCGCCGTCGAGGTGGAGATCGCCTCGGAATTCCGCTACCGCGAGCCGGTGCTGACGGACGGCGGCCTGGCCATCTTCATCTCGCAGTCGGGCGAGACCGCCGACACCCTGGCGGCGTTGCGCTATTGCCGCGCCCACGGCCAGCACACCCTGTCGCTGGTCAATGTGGCGGAAAGCACCATCGCCCGCGGATCCGAAGTGGCGCTGCCCACCCAGGCCGGCCCCGAGATCGGCGTGGCCTCCACCAAGGCCTTCACCACCCAACTGGTGGTGCTGGCCTGCATCGCCATCTCCATGGCCCGCGCCAAGGGCACCATCGATGCGGACGAAGAGGCCCGCCTGTCCCAGGCACTGGCCGAGGTGCCCGCCCACGCGGCGGCCGTGCTGCGCCAGGAGGACCGCCTGCGCGAGATCGCCGAGAGCGTCGCCCCCGCCCGCGACGTCATCTATCTGGGCCGCGGCACCGGCTATCCCATCGCGCTCGAAGGCGCGCTCAAGCTCAAGGAGGTCAGCTACATCCACGCCGAGGGCTACGCCGCCGGCGAGTTGAAGCACGGCCCCATCGCCCTCATCGACGACCACGTGCCGATCATCGTGGTTTGCCCCACCGACGAGCTGTACGAGAAGACCGCCTCCAACGTGCAGGAAGTGGTGGCGCGCGGCGGCAAGGTAGTGTTCCTGTCCGACCGCCAGGGCATCGAGCGCCTGGCCACCAAGGCCCTGGCCACGGTGGAACTGCCCCAGGTGGACCCCTTCGTCGCCCCCATCCTCTACGCCATCCCGGTCCAGCTGCTGGCCTACCACGTCGCCATCGCCAAGGGCACCGACGTGGACCAGCCCCGCAACCTGGCCAAGAGCGTCACGGTGGAGTGACGAGGCCGGCATAGCCGGCTCGCCATATCCGGTGACGTTAATCAATCATACTCGACGTTAATGTATCATACTGGACGTTAATCTATCATACCGGGGCGCCTGACAGAGAGATCTGGGGGCGCTCCTTGCACTTTCGGTTGAGGCCAGCCTATCCTTGTGCGGATGGGCCGACAGGCCGAGGGTGTCCCGATGGCGCGGCGGAAGTATTCCGTGGACGAAGCGTTGATCGCCCGCTACCGCAAGGAAGGGCGCGGGACAGGCTTTGGAGCTGATTACTTGCCCTGGCTGGAAATAGGCGACGTTCCTTCGCTGGGCCGATCCCATCGCCTGCGCGGGGCCAAGACCGGGCGCGTCCACCACTTTCTCTCGGATATCGAAGTCGCGCTGTTCTACGTGCTCGACTGGCATGACGCGGTGAGCGACATCCGCGAGCAATTCCCCCTGGACCGTGACGAGACGCAGGAGATCGCAAGGCGGCAAGGGGTGGGTTACCCCGTGGATCGCCATACCCGCGTACCGTTGGTCATGACCACGGACTTCCTGGTGGACTTCTCCATTGATAGTTCGACGCGGCGCGTCGCCTATGCGGTAAAGCCCTCCAAAGCCCTGACGAACGCGCGAACTGCTGTACGGACCGCCGAGAAGTTGGAGATCGAGCGGCTTTATTGGCTGGGTAAAGGGGTGCCCTGGGGGATCGTGACGGAGGGGGAAATCTCCAAACCCCTGGTTCGGAACATTTCCTGGGTCCATTCCTACCGGGATGTCGAGGGATTCAATAATCAACCCTATCCGGGATATCTGGCCGAAAAAGCGGATCTGATGCTCATGGAACTGCCGTCCTGGCGGGATGCCTCGCTACGGCAGGCCTGCCAGGGGTTGGATTTGCGTTTTGCCATGCAGACGGGTACGGCCCTGCTGCTCGTGCGGCACCTGATTGCCTGCAAGCGGTTGGTCTGCGACATGACCTTGCCGTTGGACGATTCCGCTCCGGTCAGCCGCTTTCAGGTCGCGACGGCGGTTCAAAAGGTGGGGAGGCTGGGATGACCGATCTCCTCACCAATCAACTGGTGGAAATACCGGCGGAGGGCGTGGTTCTTCGTATTCTCTGGGTCGATCCCCTGGGGCGCGGCTATCAGGTCATCGATGTCCAATCCGACACTGCCTTTCCGGTCTTCCGAGCCTCTGGGGAACTTGCCGCCTTGATCGAAGACGGCAGTGCGCGGGTAAGCGAAACGGATCGCTGGCTGGCGCCGTTGGTGGATACCCACCTTCCGGGCCATTATCGGGTGAAGCGGGACGAGGCCTGGGACTTGATCGCTCCCATGGTCCTGAATATTCCCGAAATTTTCAAACCCAGCGTTCGCGGCAAGGCCGTGAAGAAGCTGGTCAGCGCGGGGAAGGCGACCAAGCAGACCATCTATCGACTGCTGCGCCGCTATTGGCAGCGCGGCATGGTCCCGAACGCCTTGTTGCCCGACTTCGCCCGCTGTGGCGCACCGAAGCAAACGCGGCGGGTTTCCGAGGAAAAGCGCAGCAAGCGGGCCGTAGATGGCGTCTACAACGTGGTGATAACACCGGAGGTCCGGGAAATCTTCCGTGCCGCTGTGACCCGCCGTTTCGCCCAAAAAAGGGCTCTGGATCTGCGTTCTTGCTACAACGAGGTGATTGGCGATCACTTTTCCGATGAAGTGGTCAACGAGCGGACGGGTGAGGTGGAGTTGGTCACTCGTATCCCTTACCCGAGCCTCCGGCAGTTCCGCTATTGGTACGAAAAAGACAACGACATCTTCCTGATCGAACGTCTGCGCCGAAAGCCCAGGGTCTACGACAAGGACATGCGGGCGATCATCGGCTCCTCGACCATCGAAACCACCGGGCCAGGCTTCCGCTATCAGATCGATGCCACCATCGGCGACGTCTATCTGGTGTCCCGCTTCGACCGCAACAAGATCATTGGGCGGCCGGTGGTGTACATCGTCATCGACGTGTTCAGTCGCATGATCACCGGCGTGTATATCGGGTTGGAAGGCCCGTCCTGGGTGGGCGCGATGATGGCGCTGGCCAACGCCACGTCCCCCAAGGTCGAGTACTGCCAGCGCTTCGACATCATGATCGAGGATGGCGACTGGCCCTGTGCGGCCTTGCCGGACAAGCTGCTTGGTGACCGTGGCGAGATGGCCAGCCGGAACCCGGAAGGATTGGTCAAGGCCCTATGGGTCGGAGGAGAAGTTGCGGCGCCGTACCGGCCCGACTGGAAGGGCATCGTGGAACAACGTTTCCACATGATTCCGGCGGCCCTGAAGCCGTATGTGCCCGGCTATGTCGCTCCAGACTTCCAGGAACGGGGTGGGCAGGACTACCGGCTGGATGGCACCCTTGATCTCGACGATTTCACTGAAATTTTCCTGCGTTGCGTCCTCTATTACAACAATCACCACGTCTTGAAGGATTTTCCGCGTCCGCCCGAGATGGTCGTTGACGGCGTGCCGCCGGTTCCCAGCGAGATGTGGCATTGGGGAATCGTACGGCGCAGCGGGTTGTTGCGCTCGTATCCGCCGGACCGTGTGCGGATGTCGCTGCTTCCAAGCGAGGATGCCACGGTGACCGCCCAAGGAATTCGCTTCTGGGGCTGTTTTTATAGCTGCTCGAAGGCGTTGGAGGAGCACTGGTTTGAACGGGCTCGGCAGAAGGGAAAGTGGAAGGTTCGGGTGTCCTACGATCCCCGTTTGATGGACGACATCTATGTTCACGAGGATGCCTTCGGGACGCAGTACGTTTCCTGCTCTTTGACCGATGCCAGCGCCGATTACCGCGGCAAGTCCCTTTGGGAAATCGAACAGTTGCGCGCCGAGGGGCGGCGCCAGATTGCCGGCCGGACCCGCGACCAGTTGGAAGGCCGTATTAATCTGAACGAGTCCATCAAGGGCACCATCGCCCGAGCGGAGAAGAAGACCGAGGCGGCGCGGGCTTTCAACACCGAGAGCGACAGCCAGCGCACCAAGGGCGTCCGCAAGAACCGCGCGGCGGAAAAGGCGGCAAATCGCCCCGAAGAAGCCTTCCGCTTTGCCAAGCCGGAACAGCCATCGGCCACGGTGCTGCAATTCCCAGGCACCCGGACCGACGACACCAGCGAGCCCGACATCACCGAGATCCTGCGCAGCCTGGGGGAGGATGGCGATGACGACAAATGGGCCCCAGGATTTCCAACTGCCCGAATATAGCGGCAACCCTTTTATCGCCAATCTGCCGCCCATTCTGTCCATGGCTGCGGCGTTAAAGGCGCTCAACGCGCCGCCGGCATTTCACGAGCGGGAACGCAGCTTCCCCGATGAATTGCGGGTGCACTGCATTCAACGCCTGAACAACTATTTCCTGCCGCTGGAGCAGCATTTGAAGCTGGAAACGGCGCTGTCGGTTCTGATCCGGCAGGGCTATGTCAGTCGGAACCCGCTGGATAAGACGTATTTTCAGCGCCTTCAGGACGGCCACGACCGGATCGTCCACAAGGATTTGCTCTTGGGGCGCCAACGAGCGCCTTCAACCGCCTCCAGTATGGCCTTGGTTGGCTGTTCTGGGATGGGCAAGAGCAGGACGGTTGAGCGTCTCCTGAACCTTTATCCGAAGATTATTTACCACGAGGCACCGTACAGCTTTTACCAGATCGTCTGGCTGAAGCTGGATTGCCCTCTCCAGGGTTCGCCAAAGCAGCTGTGCATCAGCTTCTTCCAGGCCATCGATAGCCTGTTGGGAACCAATTACATTCGGGATTATGCCGGGCCGCGCCGTGGCCTGGACGAAATGATCCGCAACATGTTCCACGTCGCCAACCTTCATGCCGTGGGCGTGCTGGTCATCGATGAAATCCAGCATCTCAATCAGACCCGCGGTGTTGGCCCAGACGTTCTGCTGAATTTCCTGGTCACGCTGGTCAACACCATCGGCATTCCTGTGCTGATTGTGGGCACGCATGGCGCCCTGTCCGTCCTCCAGGGGAATTTCCGGCAGGCGCGTCGGGCCAGCGGCTTGGGCGGCTTGGTCTGGGACAATTTGAAGCCCGACCGCACCTGGGACCACTTCGTCGAAACCATGTGGCGGTACCAGTGGACCCAGGAAGTCACACCCCTGACCGACGATCTGCGGCAGGTTCTGTACGAGGAAAGCCAGGGCATCATCGACGTGGTGGTGAAGCTCTTCATGCTGGCCCAGTTGCGCGCGATCCGCCTGCGGGCGGTGCGGCGCCGCCCCGAGCGCCTTGACCGCGAGTTGTTGCTTCAGGTGGTGGCGCAGGATTTCAAGCTGATCGCCCCCATGATCAACGCCCTGAAGCGGGGTGACGAGCGGGCGATGGCAAAATACGATGACATTCGGCCGCTCCAGAAACACGTCCAGCAGGTGTTCGCGGATTACGCCCCGCCCATGCCTATCCGCGAGGAACCGCCAGCGGCAGAGGCGCCCCAGATCTCGCCGCGCCAGGCCCTGGCCGCCATGGGCATCGCCGACGATCTCGCCGAGGTGCTGCTGGCCCGCGCACGAGAGGACGGCGCCGACGAATTCGACCTCCTGGGGGCGGCTTTGGCGCAGTTCCAGGCCGGGAAAAAGAAGGCGGCCACGCCGAAACGCACGAAGACGAGCAAGCCGGAGGTCGATCCCCATTCCGTCCACGGCATCGTGCAAGCCAGTCTCGCCATCGAACGTTCCCCCTATGAGGCGTTGAAGGCGGCTGGGTACGTGCGCGACCCGCTCCAGGACTTGGCCGGATAGGTGCGGCCATGCTGCCCTATTTCCCGCCCGCCTACTCCGACGAGCTGCTGTACAGCCTTCTGGCGCGCTTTCATCGCCATGTGGGGGAAACCAGCCCCAAGCGGACGCTGGACGCGCTGTTCGGCAACCGCTCGGTGCGGGCCGGCGTGTTGCTCCAGGGGCATCTCCAGGCCTTGAGCGAAAGGCTGCCGCCGCATCGGGAATTGACGCCTGAGCGTCTGCTGGCGGATTCCACCCTCACCCCATACCTGACGGCCTTCCAGCCTGCGGACGTGCGGCTGGCGGTCCGCAATGCCCTGTTCCTCGGTCATGCCGAATGGATCACCGTGCGGCTTGGTCTGGCGGCCAGTCGGGTGCAGAGGGCAACGGCCTTGCGCTATTGTCCGGCGTGCCGCTCCGAAATGCTGGTCCGGTACGGCGAACTGTACTGGCGCCGGGATCATCAGCTCCCCGGTGTCACGGTTTGTCCCGAACATGGTGTGCGCCTGCAGGACAGCACGGTTTGCCCGGGCGCCATCGGGCAGCACAGCTTCATCGCGGCTGACGAGGATAACTGTCCCAAGGTGTCGTCGGACGCCCAGGATGACGCCTCGATCCCATGGATGGTGGCGAAACGATGCGCCCGGCTGTTGCGGTCCCCGCCGCCACCGATGTCTCTTCGTGAATGGGGCGAGCGCTATCACCACGAACTGCGCCAGCGCGGGTTCGGCAAGGGCGACGACCGCATAGACCAGCGACGGCTAAGCCGGGACTTCGCTTCATGGTCCGGCGAACCGGAGATGTCCGGTACTGAGACCTGGCTGGCCGCCATGGCGCGCAAGCACCGCAAGGCGTTTCACCCGCTTCAGCATGTTCTGCTGGGCCTGTTCCTCGATGCCCATGCGCCTGTGGTGGAAGATGCGCCCTTTGGCCGCGGTCCCTGGCCCTGCCGTAACCCCTTGGCCGAGCATTATGGACAGCCGGTGGTCCAACTGGCAGGAACGCATCATGAGGGCGGCAAGCTGATCGGCCAGTTTTCCTGTTCCTGCGGCTATGTGTTCAGTCTTGCCGCCGTCCCAGGCAGCAAGCCGCGCATCCTTGATCTGGGGCCACTGTTCCGCCAACGCCTTCGGCAATTGGTTGGCGAAGGGGCTGGGCTGCGGACGACGGCCAGGGCCTTGGACGTGGAACCCGGAACCGTTCGCCGCCATGCGGAACGTCTCGGCCTGGACGCGCCATGGACTCCGCTGAAACCCCGCCCGCACGTTCCGCGATCACCCAGGGGCTGCTTGCCTCCGGCCGCCCCCGCCAGACCCGGTGTCCAGGAGGGATTCGCCGGTGCTTGATGGTCAATTGTGCTGGGCGCTCCGGGCGGAAGCCGAGCGCATCAAGGCGCTCTCGCCGCCTACCAGGGCCTCGGCGGCGGTATTGCAGTGTCAGTTCGGTAGGCGGGACTGGCTGGCTTCGCGCTTGTCCAAATTGCCGATGACGGCCCGTGCTTTGGCCGAGGAGGCCGAAAGCGTCGAGCAGTTTCGTCTGCGGCGAATCGCCTGGGCGCTGGAAGAGTTGAGACGTCGGAACCTGCCGATGAAGACCTGGCGATTGCGGCGTGTGGCCGGCCTGCCCGAACAGGCGTCGCCCCCTGGTCGAAGCCGCACTGAAAGCGTACGAGGGGCCATGATCCGCTTCAAGCCATGGGAAGAGGAGACCGAGGATCTGGAACTGCGCTGGCTGGGCGGTTTCCGCAACGACGCCGATATGGGCTGGCAGGTGCGTGTGATCAGTCGCCGTCTGGACGCCCTGTCTCTGCGCTACGACTGGGTTCCCATCGGCCTGTTGTCGGTACTGACGCCCGGCCGTGTGGTCTCCGGTGGTGAGGTGTTGTCCACGGTGGTGACGGGCGTTCCCCTGAAATTCGACATCCCCGATCTCTCGAAGGGTTTGGAGAGAGACGCTGCCAATGTGCCCCCGGAATTGTACTCCTTTGACCATAACTGGGGGTGGGGCCAGCGGGTGCTACGTTACCACGTCGGCGACGAGGTTTGCCTGATCCCCACCATCGAACTGGTCCGTCACCTATTCCTGCTCAACAAGCGCCTCGCCTGGGCGATCACTGACCCGGTCGGGCTGGGCAATCTGATGGTGCCGGTCATGCCCGGCATTTACACGGACCTGCACATCGACTTCACCGAGAACATGCCGCTGAAGTGTCTGGAAAGTTGGAAGCACAGGAATTCGCCTGGTTGGCTATCCATCCCGACGGTCGGCGCTGCTGGGACAGCGTCCGTCGATGCAGCCTGCGTCGCCCCTATGTCTCGCTGGAGCCGCCGCCCATCAGCACCCACATCGAATTTCGAGGCGTGAAACTGGGGAAGCACACTCTGGTGCTGGAGATCGAAAAGCTGTTTGGCCGTTCATTGCCGTGCGACAGACTGACCTATTCCCATCCCGCCGACCGGCACATCGTGCACGACGGCACTGCCGGTGATGCCGGGCGCCCCCACAAGCGCACCACCAAGAGCGATGTGTCAGCGATCGGCGAGGGGACGCCGGAGATCGATCCACGGCTCGGCAGCCGTCGCAACCAGCACCAGAAGGCTTTGCCGCTGGTGGAGCGCTTCAGCACCTTTGACCGCGATATCCCGGTGGACCGGGTAAAAGTGCCCAAGGTCGTTGCCGCCAGGGATACACCTGCCCAGGGTGCCCACGATGGCGCCGCCAAACGCCGAACAGCGTCGACGGCATCAGTCCGGTTTCCGGTCAGCCTCAATCCGGAGGTGTCGCAAGACGGATTGCCGCCCATTGATTTCAAGCATTTGGAGCGGGCCGAGGATTATATCGGCGAAACAGCGTGGCTGGCAGCCGTGGTGCGCCGGATCGCCGTGCTGCGGCCACATATCCAGATTTCCATGTCCCATTTTTTTCTGAAGAAGGGGCGCGAGTTTTCCGAGATCGGCCGTGGCCGCCGAGCCTGTCTTGTCGCTCTGTTCCAGTTCCCCGACCGGCCGCCGGCGGTCCTAATAGACGTGGACCACACTGGCCTGCGGGGATTGGCCGCCATTATGTTGCGCTATACCACCGAGTGCCCGTTTGCCGAGATGGAAGGCCACATCAGAACCCTGCTTGACGCCCTCGTGGATAACAGCGGGAAATGGGACCGCAAGGTCGAAGCCGATCTCCCGTCGTTCGTCATCTGCAAACGCCAGAAGAAGGTGTTGCGCCGACAGGGGGAGCGCACCCCGGATGAGATGCTGAGCGTGTGGACGGAGCGGCTGCTCAGCCGTCTGGCGGCATAGGTTGCGAGAATTCGCATGGGCATGTTATTGGCGGTTGTGTCCTGTCCGCTGAAAGGCATGTCCCGTGCTGCCCCCGGTTCTTGAAATCCATGTGGTTTGGCATCCCGATGATGAGGAAAAGGCCCGACCCATCGCCGAGGCTATAATCGACCATTATCACGGCGATCAGTTCTCGGGGCTGATCGGCGGTGCGGTCGAGGTTTTCGTCCGTTCCGCTGGTTGGGCGGGGGCAGGTTCTCCACCACGCCTCATCCAGTTGCCGGACGATGCCGGGCCGCCGCGGCCGGCGGCCTATGTGGCGGTGGTGGCATTGCTGGACCTGGGGTTGGCCGATGCCACCAAGGACGGGGGCGAGTGGTTTGACTGGCTGCTCCGGTTGAAGACGGAAGCCGACGCCAAGCCTGCCAAGGTCCGCCTGTGGGGCATGTCCCTGCATAAGGATGCGCCTAATTCCGCCGGGTTGAAGCAATTGTTCGCCAATTGGCAATTGCTTGCTTCCCCGGACAGCCTGTACGAAGCGGAAGACACCATGCGTTTCCGCGATCTGTCGCAAAGCCTGGCGCAATTCCTGAAGGGCGACAAGACGCCCATCCAGGTCTTCATCAGCCACACCAAGCATATGGACAAGTTGACGGAACAGGCGACCAAGGCGTTCATCGAGGCGGTTCGCCACGAAGTGCAAAAGACCAAGCTGAAGGAATTCTTTGATTCCAGTTCCATCCAGGTCGGTGACGACTGGTCTGAGGAGTTGAAGGCCAATGCGGGCACGGGCGCCATGCTGTGCCTGCGCACCGACAGCTATGCCGGGCGGGAATGGTGTCACCGCGAGGTGGCGACCGCCAAGACCAAAGGGGTGCCGGTGGTGGCCATCGACGCGCTGATGCACGGCGATGGCCGAGGATCGTTCCTGCTGGACCACATCCCACGGGTGCCGGCCAAGCGCGATGGCGAGGGGTGGGATAGGGCTACCATCCGCAACGCCCTGCTGCGGCTGGTGGATGAATGCCTGAAGCGGGAATTGTGGAAGCGCCAGGAGGACCTAGCCCCTAAGAAGGTTAGCAAGGTGAATTGGTGGGCGCCCCATGCCCCCGAACCGCTTACCTTCGCTCATTGGCTGGAGGCCAACAAGCCGAAGGGGAAGAAGCCGGTGGTGGTCCTGCATCCCGACCCGCCGCTGACGGAGTGCGAACGCCAGGCCATCAATGCGGTTGCCGGCCTGGCCGGCATCGGCGATCGGCTGGAAATCCTAACGCCCCGCACCTTGTCGGCGCGGGCCGGTGCGCTGACCAAGACGAAGGCGGGGTCATGATCGATTCGCTGTTGCCTCGCGATGCCCTGAAGAATGTGTGCCTCGGTCTGTCGGCCTCCGACTCGCCCGATCTGGCCCGGCTGGGCCTGGACCGCCGCCATTTCAAGCTGGCCTTGGGCGAATTGGCGCGGCTGGTGTTGGCCGGTGGTGGCACCCTGGCCTGGGGCGGCCATCTGCAGCCAGACGGCTTGACGCCCTTCCTGGTGGACGAAGTGGTGCGCTATGGCCGGAAGGATGATGACGCCTTGCTGGTCTGTCTGGCGTGGTGTGTACACCGTGAGGTGCCGCTGTCCACCATCAAGGAAACTCAAGAACGGCTGGGGGCGCATGGCCGGGTGGTGTGCCTGAGCCGGGACGGCAAGGAGATTCGGCCGAACACCGACCGGTTAGAGGCTCCGGAACCGGAACCCGCGCCGTTGGAAAAACGCAACCAACTGACCGCCATGCGGGAGTATCTGGTCAAGAATACGCAGGGCCGCCTGATGATCGGCGGCAAGCGCACCGGCTTCCAGGGGCGGCCTGGTTTGGTGGAGGAGGCGCTGCTGACCCTGGTGGCCAAACAGCCGCTCTACCTGGCCGCCGGCTTCGGCGGCGCCACCGCCGACATCGCCCGCGCCGCCGGGCTGAACATTGATTGGCTGACGCCCGATCCGCAGGCCGAGACAATGGAAGCCGCCTTGAGTAACGGGTTGGCCGATGTCAGGGATACCCTGACCACCAGCCCGCTCATCACCGGCCTGGATTCCGCCGACCTCACTGCCCTGGCCTGCACCCCCCGCCCCAGCGAAATAGCCACCCTGGTCAGTCGGGGGCTGGGGCAGTGTTTAGCTGGGAAATGAGGGTTTCGTGGAGACTCTGGGCCATTTGCGTATGGGGGTGGTCAGGGCCTAGATTCACCGCCAGCCCTTGGACCGCCGAGGCCGCCATAGCCGCGGCGTCCGCCATTTGCCCGGACAAAGCCTTATATTGTGCCAGAATGTAAGCGGCAGTCTGGGTATCGGGATGGTCGTGACCCAGGATGCGGAGGCGGGTATTCAGAACCTGCTCTTGCAGTTCCCGCACCCCGCTTGCAAAGGCGCCTCTCCACACTACCTTTTGATATCGTCCGCTATTCTTTAGGCTCGGACAATCCAAGAGCAAGGGGGGGGTATGACCAAACGGCACAAAGTTTTCGTCAGCTATCACCATGCCAACGACCAATGGTATCGGGACCAATTCGAGATGCTGTGTATCCAGGCCGATATCGCGGTAATGCGTTCGGTCCAGATCGGTGACATCGATCCCAACCTGAAGACCGAGACCATCCGCCAAAAAATCCGCGACGAATATTTGGCCGATAGCACGGTCACGGTGGTCCTGATCGGTACGCAGACCTGGCAGCGCAAGCATGTGGATTGGGAGATCGGCTCCAGCATCCGCCAAACCCAGAACAGTTCCCGCTCCGGTCTTCTGGGAATTTGCTTGCCGAGCTATCCGCTGGTAAATGGCGGCTACGACCCGCACACCATTCCGCCGCGTCTTTACGACAACGCGCAGGCGGGCTTCGCGAAAATTTACGGCTGGAGCATGAAACCGGCGGATATCCAGAGCTGGATCCACGACGCCTTTGAACGGCGTGACAAAGTCAATCCGAACAACGCGCGCGATAGCTTCGCCAACAATCGTTCGGGGGATCGGTGGTCATGATCTTGGAGGGGGCGCCCTAACGGCGCCCTATTTGTCTGATTTTGGGGGCGGCGCATCAACGCGGTGCCCCGGCTAACCTGTCACATCCCGCGCAAATCCCGCACGAAATCATCCAGTCGCGACGCTCCCGGCAGGTCGCGGGTTTCGAAGACCATGAAGTAGTGGAACATCTCTCCTGCCTTGGCCGCCCAGTCGCGGCCCAGGGCTAGTTTGGTGGCCGAGTCGCTGTTGTCGCGGTCGTCGCCCTTGGTCTCCAGCACCACCACCCGGCCCGAGCGCAGTTGCAGGATGAAGTCGGGGTAGTGGTTGACGGCGCCGTTGATGCGAAAGCCGCTGCGGACCGGGTTGCGGTGCCAGAACAGCAGATTGTCCAGGCCGCAGATGGTACGGATGGCCTGGTCCTCGAAGCCGTTGACGCTCCATTCCTCATCGTACAGGCGGCGTTCATAGGGCGTCGCCGTTGCCGTGGGGGTGATGGTGGCGGGTAGGCGATAGCTGGGTTTGGCGGTGACCTTGCCGGTACGCAGCAGAATCTGGAACTGCTCGCCGGCATGGGTCTGTTCCAGTGCGCGGATCTTCTCCTGGATGCGCTTGGCATAGGCGCGGGGCCGCGCGATGCTGTCGTGCAGGGTCGCGTCGGGCATGGCCTCCAGGATGCGCTGGATGTATTTGCGAATGTCCTGGTCAGCGATGGGCGGCATGCGGCCGATCAGCTGGTACAGCCGGACGGCCATCTGCTGAATCTGCGACTCGCGTGAGAGGCCGTGGATCAAGGCGGCCACCTGCTGCTCGCGCCGGGTGTCCAGGGTGCGCACGCTGGGTCGGCCGGATTCCTCCACATCTACCTCGATGATGGGATCCTCCAGTGACTCGAAGCTGATGGCCGAGCCTGCATGTCAGCAGGCGGAAGTCCTTGAGCAGGTTCTCGCGCTCCAGCAGCACCTCGGTACTGTCGGGCAGGAAGCCGATGGGCGGGATGGTCAGGAAGAATTGCGGCAGGTGCAGTGCCGTTGCCGCCTCCCGCAGCGACGCGCGCATGGGTTTACGGTTCATGGCCGCTTCCACCTCGGGGGCTTGCAGGTTCTGGTTACGGGCGACGGCCGCTAACTGCTCGAACTCTTCCGACTGGCGCGCGGCGGCGGCCACCCAGTCGTCGCCGGTTTCCGCCAACTGGTTGGATGGCGGCGGCGACGGCGGCGGGCGGTCGAACAGGGTTTTGTCTGCTGGCGCGGCGGGGGACGGTGCTTCCTCCACCACGCGGTAGTCGCGCTCGCTGAAGCCGGCACGCTTGAGGCCGTCGACGATGTTGTTGATGGTGCGGTGGAATTGGGCCGAGGCGGTCAGCACGTAGGAGCAATTGAGCAGCCGGCTGGCGAACGGCCGGGCCTGGGGCTGGCGCAGGACGCGGCCCAAAATCTGCTCCACCTCCACCGGTGACTGGCGGTCGGCCAGCGAGGCCAGCACATAGGCGAAGGGGCAGTCCCAGCCCTCTTTCAGCGCGTTGATGGTGATGATGAAGCGGACGGAGCAGTCGCGGCCCAGCAGGTCGCGGCCGTTGATCTCGTCCAGTTCTGCCGTCTTGATGGCGATGTGGTCAGCAGGAATGCCCATCTGCTCCAGGGTCTTGCGCACCCGCTGATAGGTCTCGACCCCCACTTTGCTCTCGGCCTGGAACAGCACGATGGGGCGGAGATGGCGGCCAGAACGGGCCTCTTCCGCCGCCGCTTCGGCCTCCAGTCGGCGCTGCAGGTCGATGGTGTCCTGGTAGACCGTGTCCTTGTCCGGCCGGTTGCGCACGATAACCGGCAGCTTGACCATGCCGGCGTCGCGCAGTGCCAGGGCGTCCACGAACGAGATGATATTGGCGTCCTTGCGCGGCGTGGCCGTGAGGTCCAGCACAAAGCTGGGACCAAGATCGGCCAGCATGTCGCGGCTGAGCGGTGAGGTGGCGTTGTGGCTTTCGTCCACCACCACGACCGGGGCGCAGGCGCGAAGCAGATCGATGGCGGAGGGACTCCCCTTGTCGCCCATATTCAGTTCGGGGAAGCCGGAGAAGGCAAGCAGGTAACCGTTCTCGGCATGCAGGCGACGGTTGTCCTTGTTGGCGCTGCGCAGGGAATCGAAGGACAGCACCACCACAGTCAATTGCTCGCGCAGGGCGTCCGGCGCCAGGCCCGCGCCCTGCAACAGGCTTTCCTTGTCGTGCACGGCAATGCGGCCGGAAAAGTCCTGAGCTAGGCGGCGGCGATAGGGATGGGCCGGATCCTGTAGCGCACGCAGGGTCTGCTCGACGATGGTCAAGGACGGCGCCAGCCACACCGCCACGCGCGGCCGCAGCCGGCTCTCGGGGCAGGCCCAGGCGAACAGCGGCTGCAGCGCTGCCGCCGCGATCAGGGTCTTGCCGCCGCCGGTCGGCACCTTGACGCAGGCATGGGGCACACCGGGCAGGGTGTTGGTGTACCCTCGCATGCTGCCGGCCCCTTTGGCCAGCCAATGGGCGCGGAACGCAGCGGCGAGGCTACCGCCGTTTAGGTGGGAAAGAAAGGCGCGCAGATCGTCCAGCACGCCGTCCTGATGGGACTTGAGGTCCATGCCGGGGCTCCTAAAGGCGGGTCAGATCGCGCGGGATCTTCTTGAAGACGATGCGGGCGCGCGCCAGGAAGTCCTCGCCTAGCGTGCAGTAATCGGCATAGACCACCAGCCGCTCGGGGCGCGTCGCCGCGTCGAAACGCAGCCCGGCCAGGAACTCGTAGTCCAGGGTGGTGCCCACATGCGGCTGGTAATGGAACAGCAGCGCTCGCCCGTCGTGGCTGCCCACATAGGCGGGGGCGATGGGATTGTCGCTCGCGACCACGGCCTCGGCGGGCAGCCCCTCGGTATAGGCTAGGTAGCGGCGCATGGTGTTGACGTCCACCGCCGGGTTCAGATGGCCGTCGTCGTCGAACAGGGCGTGCTGGCCGACGGCATGAAATATGAAGCTGCCGCCAAGGCCCGCAACCCGCTTGTCGCCCTCGCCATAGCCATCCATCACCCGGCGCACCCGCTCGGCGGTGATGGTTTCGGCGTAGTCCATCATCTCGACCAGGATGAAACGGCGGGTGCCGTTGTCTTCGGCGTTTTTCCTAAGAACAGCATGTGCGGTTGTCCCTGACCCGGCGAACAGATCGAGGACAATCGAGTTTTCGTCGGTGGCGATGTCGAGGATGCGCTGGATCAACCTCGTGCCCTTGGGCGTGTCAAACGCATTTCCGCTGCCCAGGATAGAGTTGATTTCTTTCTTCGCCTCGTCGGTATGTCCGACGTCTTCATGGGGCCACCATGTCCACGGAACCAAGCCGTTTACTTCCGAAAGATAGCGGATGACGGACGGCTGGGCATTGCCGTCTTTGCCCCAATAAATTCTCCCAGCCGCTTTTAGTTTTAAGAACTCAAGTTCGATCATGGACCAGCAACGGCCGTCGGGTGGAAGGTGAACCGTGCCGTTGGGACCAATGATTTCGTACATCTGGTTCGGGCGATAACCCTGCGCTGTCATCGGGAGGGCTCTCCAGCGTTTGCTGGGATCGGTTTCCTTCCGGTTTTCCGGATTTCGGTAAACGCGAGCTTGCTTCTCGTCCAGGGGGATGAGATTTCGGCGGTGCTTAAACGATTTCGGGGTCTTGGCGTAGACTAGGACGTATTCGTGAGCGTCGCCAATCGCGCCCCGGTTCTCTCGGGAATAGCGCTTTTGCCAGACATTGGCGGCAACAAAGCTTTGCTGTCCTGCGATTTCGTCCATCAGCAGCCGGGCGCATGGCATTTCGGCGTCGTCGATAGAGAACCAAAGGCTGCCCTTCTCGGACAGCAGCCGCCAAAGCAGCTTTAGGCGCGGGTACATCATGCACAGCCACTTGTCGTGGCGGCTAAAATCCTCGCCTTCCTTGCCGACCACCTTGTTCAGCCAGCGCAGGATGCGCGGGTCGTTGACCGCGTCGTTATAGACCCAGTTCTCGTTGCCAGTGTTGTAAGGCGGGTCGATGTAAATGCAGTCGATTCTGTTTTCGAATTCAGGAAGAAGCGCCTTCAGCGCTTCCATATTATCGCCCTGGATGATACGATTTTCTATTGACTTAGTTGGTGAATTTTGCGGGGGGGGGGGGTAATTGCCGAGCAAAATTCATAGCGCTTTTCAAGCGCCTTGAACGGGACATCGTGGTGATGACCGACCACGCGGTCCTTTCCGATCCAGTTCAAGCTCGGCATTGCTGTGTGCTCGCAAAAGAGGAAACTCTTCTGAGCATCCGTATCCTAAGAGATTTGTGTCGTCAATCTCGCCGTGTCCTATCCGGCAGAGGAACATTTTCAGGAAATGGCTGTGTTGCCGAGCTGCGTAAAATTTGGCAGCTTTTACGAATGATGCCTTCTAAGGGTGTAACGTGGACACATGGTCGTCATATGTGTTGGTGCCGGTTTGTCTGATAGAAGACGATTACGAGCGTATGAAGGTGCTCGGTTGGCGTGCTTGGGTCAGCAGGCTTAGCCACGACCGGCGCAACCACCTGCCTGACGACAGCGAATTCTTCATCCCCAGCGCGCGAGACTGGTACATGCCGACCGCTTCGGACCATTGGGCCTCGAAGCGATGGACATTCCCGCTCGAGACGTCTGACGAAACGCCGCGGCTGCCCGGAAAAGATGGAACCCCCGTGGCCGAGGTCGTATGGGTGGACATCTTCCGGTTTCCGGAAACGGCGATGCTGGTCATCCATCTTGCAGCTTGCCGACCGCTTGACGATGCAGATGTGCGCTGGGTTTCTAAAGCGGCTTCCGAATGGTTGCCGAAGGACGAGGGGCATTGGCTTGCCACGTGGCGTGTAGGCGGGTGTGATGTGGGGACTTTGAGGGATTGGGTCATGGCTCAGTTGCTGGGGGTCAGCCACCAGCAAGACGTCCGCCGTGTCAACGGAGCGCTGCATTGGTTTGGGAACGTGGCACCCACGCTGACCCTGCTGCGGCGCCCCGATGTTCCCGACTGGTCTGTGCCGGAGCTGATTTCGCTCATCACGCACGTCTGCCTCGGCGTCGAGGATGAGGTCGAGCAGTACGGGCCGAGCGAAAATATTCGGGCGGCGATCGCGGGGCAGTTCGTCCAGGAATGGGAAAACTGGCGCCTTCATGAGTGGCGGAACCGGATGGTCATGGTTTACGGCGGCGAGGCGCGCGGAGGGCAGCCGGAGAATACCCGCCGCTATTACGTGCCGATCATCGCCTCGGTGCTGTATCAGCGCATTACCATCACCGCCTACCTGGACCGCTTCATGGGCGGGGCTGAAGACGACCGTGTGTTGCGCCGGGCGTTCACCCGCTTTCGCCGCGAGTTTCTCGCTCACCGCATCTCCAGCTACCCCATGGGCAACCGGGTGTACGAGTTCCTGCGTGAAGTGAACCAGATCCCCGAAACCTTCAAGGATGTGGAAGACGAACTCCAGGCCGCCGACCAACTGACCAGATTGGAGCCTGGAACACCAGGAAACGGGGCTGGTCCGCAACCTGACCATCCTTGCGGCCATATTCGTGCCGGTATCCGCCATCAGCAGCATCTATGGCGCGGATCAGGATCAAATCTATAATGCGAATACTTGGTTCTGGAAGTTCTCCGGCGCTGCCACCGTGGCGGTCGTCGGCGTGCTGCTCTATGCAATCCGCAAACTGAAGAAGGCGGGCGGCTGATCATGACCACCGGCGACGAAAAGAAGCTTATCCCCGCCTCGGATCTGACTAGGCACGACCTTCTGGCGATGCTGGCTTGCGGCGAAACCCTGGAACTTGCCGATGGCGCGGCCTTTGCCATCGAGGATGAGGCGGTGCGCAAGGCGTTGTCGTGGTTTGTTGGCGATCCGGTTGGGAAGCGCTATCTGGAGAGCGCTCCCGCGCGAGGAAACGCGGACATGGCGGGCCTCGTGTCCTGGATGGAAAAGGGCAACCTTCCGGCTAAGCCGGCGGTAAGCGCCATGGCGGACGATAACCGGCTGTGGTCGCTTATGTCCCTCACCGTCCGGCAATTCGGCGGGCTTCAGCCGTTCTGCATGCCTGACGGTTCCGATGCCCCCGACATCTCGCTCGATATTTCCCGCCCGCTCTTCCTGGCCCAGGGGCCCAACGGCGCAGGCAAGAGTTCTCTGGCGCGCGTTCTGACCTTCCTGCTGACCGGCAAGGTGGCGAGCACGCCCGAATTCCAGCATTTCGCCGACGATGGGCAAGTCAACACCTACGAGTTTGATGACGGTTCGAAGACACCTTTGCCCAGTGTGGTGCCCATGCCGACCCAGGCCCAATGGCAAGCCCGCCAGGCAAAGGGGCTGCAACCGGTGACGACTTCGGTCACGGCCGTTTTCAAGGCGGATGACGGCACGAAACGCACGATTTGCCGCCGGGTCAAACAGGTGAAGACCGTTTTTTCCACGGTCCTGGAAGCGGACGATGCGCCAGTGGTTGGAGAGTTCTCCGCCGCGCTGGGTGTGTCGGCCCTGGCGGTCGAATTGAGTGCCCTGCATATGGCCCGCCTAGCCCATCTGGAATTGGGCGAGCGGGAACCTCTGGCCGATGGCATCCGCGCGCTGACCGGCTTGCGGGAAGTGGCGGCGTTGGCCGAGGTGACCGCGCCGAAGGTGAAGGATTACGTCGGCACCACCTACGCCAAGAGCCAGCGGGAATTGGCGAAGGCCGCGGAGAAAACTTTCGAGCAGCAGATTGACGTTCTCGCCGAGTCCTTCAAGGACGCTGCGTCGCCGCCCATGCCATCGGTGCCCGTGGGGGACGGGAGCACGTGCAAAGCCCAATTGGCCGAGCTTGCGACGGATCTGGACGGCCGCGCCTCCAAGGTCCGTGTGGCCGTCGCCGTGGCGGCCGGGGGCGAAGAGGACAAGGTCGAACTGGAGGGCTTGGACGATGGCTTGGTCACGGCCACCAGCTTGCTGACCGACCAGACGCTGAATTCAGCGGGCCTGGCGGCTCTGACGGCTGCCGCAGCGGCTTTGTCCGAGGAAGAGGTCGGGGCGGTCGGCGAGCTTCTTGATCGGGTGGTCAAGCGCGCGAACGATTTCGCCGCCTTGCATGCCGACGAACTCAAGACGCGGCGGCGACGGCATCATGCCCGCATCGCCGCCGGCTTGCAGGAGGACGGCCAATAGCAAGGAGTGACTCGATTTCATGCTTCAGGGAAAATGCCATCATTCCTTCAAGCGCGGCCGTTATGGGGATCTCGGCGGGGACGGCGATCCCCTTTTGTTCTAGATGGTGTTTTGCAGAGATCCAGCTGCCATCACCCACCGACCAACGCCGGCTTTCGCCTCGGGCGAAATGGTGCTGATGACAGAAGTGACAGGGAAGGCCCCGACTGGGAATGAAAGGGCCGTCAACCAAAAGCAGGTGACGAAACAGGTACGCGGTGAGGATGGCAATTCCGGGCCGTCTTGCGTATTCCGCGTACAGGGCATGCACCCGTTCGGCGCAGTAATCTCCCATGGCCAGGACGACACAGGAGGGGGTGTTTGTCCCTTGGGCATCTCCGCCCTTCACCTGCACATTGTAAGAACGAGGGAGGGCAAGGCACTCGGCAAGCATGCCCCCTAATCTCGGCAGATCGGTGATCACAAGAACGTCGCCGTGCATCTTGGCCGCGGAAGGTGTGGAAATCAGCAGACCGATATCCTCCCTGAGGAAATCGATAGCGGCCTGCTGCTCCAGTCCGTTTCGTGCGATGATCGCTCCCACGTCAACGTCATCCACAACAGTTCCCTGTTTTTCGGCCAGCTCTGTAGCAATGGCAAGCATGGGTTCGGAAGTGAGGGAATGAACCCCGCTTGCCGCAAAAATAATGGTTCCGGGCGATGTATGCTGGATGGTGAAGGGGCGAACGAAGTAAGCCATGATGCACTCCTGACGGCGTCAGCCCTTTATTTGGGGAGGCACGGCTTGACGCATGGGTTCTGACCGCAATTTGGCGGTTGTGCGCAAGGCGTGCACTGGTACGTGGAGTAGCCGAACGGGCCGTCGCTGCTGTCATCGGCGAAAAGAGAAGAGCCGAACGACGCGCGCTGAAGCCGCTGATTGATGGCATTTTCAGTCGGGCCGCCAGGGCGCATGAAACCATCGATCTTGAGGCTGTTGTCGCCCTGGAACCGCCGAATGCCGTCAAACATGGCGTCGTCGGTCCAGTCGTCGATGCCGCGATGAGGCGGGACATTATAATAGCCAAGCTGGTTGAGGGCCTGCTTGGTGTTCGTCAGGTCGTTGGGGTCGATTCGGTAATTGCTCCCGACTGGACTTTTCAGCTTGAACCAGGACACGGCGTTGGCTCCTTCGGAAAGCGGGCGAGCGCCATTGCTCGCCTGCTAATAGGAATATACGCGCACACGGCGTGGCGAACAAGAACATTTTGAGAACACCAGCTTGGTGTGGTACCTTTGGGTGCTATCCGACGTAAAGACGCGTAGGTAGGGCGGGAGCTAAGTGGATGGTGATAGAGGCGGGGGGCGCTCCTCGTATCATCGACGAGAAGACGGTATACGATCCACTCCCTTGGCTGGAAGCTGCCGAGGATGAGGCGCTTGCCTGGTTGGGAGATCAGGCAAAGAGGGCTCGGACTTTCCTTGCTGCACTTCCTGGTGATCAATCTGCGCTGGCCGGCCAAATCCGCCAGGCGTTGTCTTACGAGATGCGAACCGTTCCACTGGAGCGGAATGGTAGGTATTTTTTCTTGTCATCATCGCCTGGTGCCGAAAGGGCAGCCTTATGGCTGGCGCTGTCTCCTGGCGAGGCGGGGCGCGAGGTTCTACATCCGGCACGCTTGGATCTGGCCGAGGGGACGGCAGAGATTCAGAATTTTTGGCCTGCGCCCGATGGCTTCCACGCGGTACTGGCGGTAAGTGGTTCCCATTGTCAGCGAAGACGGTGCTTGGCTGGCCGTGCTGACCTATAGCCCTCGGCTGCAGCCACCTGATCATTGGGACACTCGTTAGCGATAGCACGCATGCGGACGGGACCCACGCCTTCCTCGACGCGATGGACGAGCTCTTGAGCTTGCAGGAGGGAAATTTGCGACTGATGGCTCCGGCGCGGAATTTGACTGCCGCCGAGTTGATCCGCGAGTCCCGGATCCCTCAGGCTATCCTGCAATGGGCTTTTTCCTGCCACCTGGGGAATGTTGCGTGCGGCCATTGCCGAGGGTGCAAGAAGCAACGGAAAATTCGGAACGATATCAAGGTGGGGCTTGAGTCCTAATGTGCGCAGGTGGTAAGGCGGGTTCAGCCTGCCTTGCCTGATCGCAACTGCCGTTGCAGGGAAGCGGGAAGGCCGGAACGTCCATGCGCAGCCGGTATGATACTATCGCGTCACGGCGAGCCGCCGGGCCAACAGGCCCGGCGGTTCCAGTATGAAACATTAACCGTGTCGTGATTTCTCGGCATGACGAGAAATCAATGAGTTGGCGTCATTTTGGTATGAAAATATCGCGTCACCGGATATCGCCAAATGTCACGCCAAAGGCAATGTCTCCCCTGTTGCGTTGGGGAGTATCAAGGCGGGCAGCTATGGCTCGGGTGAGCGAGTATCCTCGTCGGTGAGCAATCCGGCCTGACGAAGCACCGCTACCGGATTGGCGCCAATTGCCCGGCACACTTCGAAAAATTCCACGACATCCAGGCGGCGTTCCCGCGCCTCATACTTCGATACGAAGGATTGTGGCTTATTCAGCTTGAGGGCCAAGTCGGCTTGCAAAACCCGCCTCTCCTTGCGAGCGGAGATCAGGGCCGCGATTGCCTGAATATACGCCTGGGTGTGCGTGGATTTCATCGACCTGCCTTTCGGCAAGCCTATTGGCCTATTGGCATTATCCCAACATGGGATAAAATGGGGAAAAAGACCTGCGAAATTTCGAAACACCCTCAAATCTGGGGATGATCCTCAGGGCACGGATGGAGATGAGTCTTCCTGAGGAGGAGGCAATGCCGAGATGCTTCCTTCCCATCAGGATTTTCTGTTGCATGTGGAAAAGCGTCCGGGGGAATCAGATGAAAAATTTAATAATATTCTCTATGTGCATGATTTCATTTTCATTTGTTACTGAAGAGCTATCTTTCGCATCTGACCTTGTCAATGATAAGCAGTATGCGGATATTTTTGCGAAAGGCTCTCTGGCGGAGGGAGTTATTTGTGGTGTGCCCTGTGTTAGGGCGAAGGGAGCCATCTATGCCGAATCTGCTTCGGAAATGCTGAATCCCGCGGAACGCCAAGCCTTGGATATCGGCGCCTGGTACAATTTCGTTAACGCCCATCGCATGCTGGACATGGCATACAAAAATGGCAGTATTTCCGAAAAGGAAAAGCTATCACTTTCTGCCCAGATCAGGGATATCGACACTGTTATCGCCGGAATAGGGTCAAAAAGATTTGGCTGGAATAACGACGAGATCAGATCTCACTACAATCAAACACGCGACTGCATCGAAACATATATCAACGAAATCATTAAATAACCCGGCGCTTCCACGCAAGAGGATAGATCTCTACACGTTATTTGCCCGTGTACTGCGAGCCCCCCTTCGCGAGGAGGTTTGAGAACCGGCGGGTCGTCCCTTTCGCGCTGCCTTGCCCGCCCATCGGGCGTCACGACTGCGGGCGCAGCTTGTACCACAGGCCGTAGGCCCAGCAGGCGGCGCAGAAGCCGGTCGCCAGGTCCAGGCCAGCAAAGATCAGGATGGCCCAGGCGGGAAAGGCGCCCACCGGGGAATCCAGCAGCCATGTCACCACCATCACCGCGCCGGCCACGGCCGCTACCTTGTCGGCGAACATCTTCGAGCCGGCGTTCTGCAGCTTCCGCAGCCCCAGCCGTCCGGTGATGCCGCTGAACAGCCTGAACGACAGGCATTTGTGCGGCGAGACGAAGCCGCGCAGGGCGCCGCCGAAGGCCAGCAGCAGGGCGGCCCATTTGAACGGGGTGAACAGATACAGGGTGGCGATGGTCATGCTGACCGCCGCCTGGATGCGGTAGGCGTTGGCGCAGACCTGGGGAATGTCGAAGCGAAGCATGACGGGCTCTCCGAAGGGGCGGCTTCAAAAAATTAGCAAAAACTAATAAATAAGAAAAGTACAACCTCAGGGCGATCTTGAGGGGCGCATTGGCGGTGGACGCAACCCCACCCATATGTTTCGCGTCCAGTCCGGAAACCCACGAGGCAGGAGGGCCATTCCATGGTTGCGAGGGGCGTGCGCGCGGCACTGGCTGCGATCCTGGCGATGCTGGTCATGCCGGCGGCGGCGCAACTGCCGGAAGCCGCCACCACCACGGCGGCGCCGTTGGTACGCAAGGTGACGCCGGCAGTGGTCAACATCTCCACCCGCACGGTGTCGCCGGCGGACGAGAACCCGTTGCTCAACGATCCCTTCTTCCGCCGTTTCTTCGACGTGCCGCGCAACATGCCCCGGCGCGAAACCCGCGCCGCCGGTTCAGGCGTCATCGTGGATGCGCGGGCGGGGTATGTGCTGACCAACAACCATGTGGTGGAGGGCGCCGACCGCATCGACGTCACCACCAAGGACAACCGCACCTTCCACGCCCGGCTGGTGGGGGCGGACGCCGCCACCGACATCGCCGTGCTGAAGATCGAGCCCAACGGCCTCTACGACATCCCCTTCGGGGATTCCAACAAGGTGGAGGTGGGCGATTTCGTCCTGGCCATCGGCAATCCGTTCGGCCTCGGCCAGACGGTGACCTCGGGCATGGTTTCGGCCATCGGCCGCTCGGGGCTGGGCATCGAGGGCTACGAGGATTTCATCCAGACCGACGCCTCCATCAATCCGGGCAATTCCGGCGGCGCGCTGGTCAACTTCCAGGGGCAGTTGATCGGCATCAACACCGCCATCCTGGCCCCCGGCGGCGGCAATATCGGCATCGGCTTCGCGGTGCCCATCAACATGGCCCGCACGGTGATGAGCCAGATCGTCGAGCACGGCGCGGTACAGCGCGGCCGGATCGGCATCGCCATCCAGGACCTCACCCCAGACCTGGCCGAGGCGCTGAGCAGCGGGCGCACGCAAGGGGCGGCGGTGGTGGAGGTGGAGCCGGGCTCGGCCGCCGCCCGCGCCGGGCTGAAATCGGGTGACGTGGTGGTGGCGGTCGGCGGCGAGCCGGTGCGCTCGGCCACCGAATTGCGCAACCGCATCGGGCTGGCCCGCGTGGGCGCCAACCTGGATCTGGCGGTGGAGCGCGGCGGGCGGCCGCTGTCGGCGACGGTGAAGGTGGAACCGCCACGGGAGTGACAAGTGGGGCTTCGCCACCTATCATCGCGCCCCATGCGTCCGCTCATCCTCGCTTTCGCCTTCACCGTGGCGGCCCTGCCCGCCTTTGCCCAGATTCCCTGCCGCGGCAACGGGGGCATGGCCGAGCCCAGCGCCGCCATCGCCGAGCCGCAGCCCAACCAGTTCCACCGGGTGGCCGGCAGGGGGCTGGCCTGCGCCGTCGCCCCTGCCGAGGGCGAGGCCATGGCCGCCCGCAAGCGGCCGGTCACCTTCCTGCCCTGCCTGCGGGTAGGGGCGGTGGGCATCGCCGACGAGCGCGCCGTGGTGGAGGGCCTGCTGGGCGAGCCCAGCCAGGTCAGCGATCTGGGCCTGCGCACCCAGGCCCGGGTCTACCCCATCCGCCAGCGCTCGATCCCCGAGCCCTATTACGTGGTGACCTACCAGGATGACGTGGCGGTGGCGGTACAATTGATCGGCCCGCCCACCGAGATGCCGGCCACCTTCTCCGGCCTGTCCCTGGGCGAGCCCATGCAGAAGGTGCTCAATGCCCTGGGCAAGCCGACGCGGCGCTGCGTGCTGCGGGCGAAGGGGCCGGAGACCTGGATGTGGCAGCCCTTTCCCATCGGCGTCGACATCCTCGACGGGCGGGTGGTGGGCTTCAAGGTGACGTGGCCCGCCGGCCGCGACACGCCCCATTGATCACTCTTCGGCCGGCACCGCGCGCTTCTTGCGGTCGTCGTCCACCGCCACGTAGGTGAAGGTGGCGCTGGTCACCTTGAGCCTGGGTGACCTCCAGGCAACGGCGGCGCACCCAGGCCTCGACCCGGATGGCGATGGAGGTGCGCCCCACCCGGATGATGTCGGTGTAGCAGGACAGCTCGTCACCCACCTCCACCGGCTGGTGGAATTCCATGGCGTCCACCGCCACGGTGACCACCCGGCCCTTGGCGCGCTGATAGGCGTGGGTGCCGCCGGCCAGGTCCATCTGGCTCATCAGCCAGCCGCCGAAGATGTGGCCGTTGGGGTTGGTGTCGGCCGGCATGGCGACGGTGCGGATGGACAGCCGGCCCTTGGGCGCGGTGGTGGTTTCGATGCTCTCGGGCGCGGTCATCGGGGCGCTGACTCCGGCGTTACAACATGTTGTGGGAAGCGCGCAAAGGGCTAACAGCATCCGCTTGCGCGCGGGGACGTGCCCCCTATAATGCCCCCATGTCTGATCTCTTCCAACAGCTTGCCCCCAAGGGCAACGAATACTCGGCCAAGGACATCGAGGTCCTCGAAGGCCTGGAGCCCGTCCGCCGCCGCCCCGGCATGTATATCGGCGGCACCGACGACCGGGCGCTGCACCACCTGGTCGCCGAGGTGCTGGACAATTGCATGGACGAGGCGGTGGCCGGCCACGCCAGTTGGATCGAGCTGGAACTGGACGCCGCCGGCTGCGCCACCGTGCGCGACAACGGCCGCGGCATCCCGGTGGACCCGCATCCCAAGTTCCCCGACAAGAGTGCGCTGGAGGTGATCCTCACCACGCTGCATTCGGGCGGCAAGTTCGGCGGCGACGCCTATAAGGTGTCGGGCGGCCTGCACGGCGTCGGCGTGTCGGTGGTGAACGCGCTGTCCGACAAGCTGGTGGTCGAGGTGGCGCGCGAGCGCAAGCTCTACCGCCAGGAATTCAGCCGGGGCACGCCGCTGGGGCCGCTGACCGAGGTGGGCGCGGTGCAGAACCGGCGCGGCACCACGGTGCTGTTCCATCCCGACCCGGAAATCTTCGGCGACCGCGCCCGCCTCAAGGCGCGCACCCTGTACCGCATGGCCCGCTCCAAGGCCTACCTGTTCCGTGGCGTGCAGATCCGCTGGAAGTGCGACCCGCTGCTGATCGACGACGGCGACGATATCCCCGCCGAGGACACGCTGCACTTCCCCAACGGCCTGTCCGACTTCCTGGGCGCCGTGCTCAAGGAGCGGCCGCTGCTGACGCGCGGCTTCTTCGCCGGCACCGCGCCGCTGGCCGACGACATGGGCCAGGTGGAATGGGCGGTGGCGTGGCCGGACGACGACGAGGACGGCTTCCTCAACACCTACTGCAACACCGTGCCCACGCCCGAGGGCGGCACCCACGAGCAGGGCCTGCGCAACGCCCTGACCAAGGGGCTGCGCACCTATTCCGAGCTGGTGGGCAACAAGAAGGGCGGCCAGATCACCGCCGAGGACGTCATGGGCGGCGCCTGCGTGCTGGTGTCGCTGTTCATCCGCGATCCCCAGTTCCAGGGCCAGACCAAGGACAAGCTGGTCTCGGTCGAGGCCACCCGGCTGGTGGAAAACGCCATCAAGGACCATTTCGACCACTGGCTGTCGGCCGACCCGGAATCGGGCAAGGCGCTGCTGGGCCGCATCATCGACCGCGCCGAGGAGCGCCAGCGCAAGAAGCAGGCCAAGGAAACCAGCCGCAAGACCGCCACCAAGCGGCTGCGCCTGCCCGGCAAGCTGGCCGACTGCACCCGCCAGGTCAACGTGGGCACCGAGCTGTTCCTGGTGGAGGGCGATTCGGCCGGTGGTTCGGCCAAGTCCAGCCGCAACCGCGAGATCCAGGCCATCCTGCCGCTGAAGGGCAAGATCCTCAACGTGGCCTCGGCCTCCACCGACAAGATGCGCCAGAACCAGGAGGTCAAGGACCTGATCGAGGCGCTGGGCTGCGGCACCCGCGAATCCTACGACCCGGAGAAACTGCGCTACGAACGCGTCATCATCATGACCGACGCCGACGTGGATGGCGCCCACATCGCCAGCCTGCTGATGACCTTCTTCTATCAGGAGATGCCCGACCTGATTCGCGACGGCCACCTCTTTCTGGCCTTGCCGCCGCTCTATCGCCTGGCCCACGGCCAGACGGTGATCTACGGCCGCGACGACGCCCACAAGGAAGAACTGCTGAAGACCCTGTTCGCCGGCAAGAAGAACGTGGAGATCAGCCGATTCAAGGGCCTGGGCGAAATGCCGCCGTCGCAGCTGAAGGAAACCACCATGGACCCGGCCAAGCGCACCCTGATCAAGGTGACGCTGCCCTCGGGCCGTACCGAGGAAGACAAGGAGGAAGCCAAAGACGCCGCCAATCTGGTGGAAACCCTGATGGGCAAGAAGGCGGAACTGCGCTTCCACTACATCCAGAAGCACGCCAAGTTCGTGCGCGATTTGGACGTGTGATGTCCGATCTGAAGGAATTGCTGTCCAGCCTGGATGGGTTGATCGCCGAAGGCTATGGCATCGCGGCTCCTCTGGTTGAGAAGAATGCCGAATTCCTTGCTGCCAATGCGAAGGCGATCGATACGGCCCAGCATGCGGTGTTGAGTTTGTCCCACACAAGGATGCAGGAACTGAAGAGTGTTGTCGCCACTGGTAATAAATTCGGCGAGCTCTTCAAGTCATTTGTCATCACTCCCTCCCTCTTCCAAAGCGAGACGCGCTATCGCCTTTTCCTGGCAGCCGTCCTTGCCGAGCATTATTGGGCTCAAGCCTTTGCTTCAGGGCGAGAAACCGACCTGAACGGCGAGGTTTTCTCCATGCTCGCCCACGCCAGCCGCGATGTGGACGACAGCATGCCGCCGTTGGCAAAGAAGGGAGACATCTTCAAGGTCGCGTACGCGCCTGTCGCGGGCGTCGAAGATGTCGAGGGAGGTGAAATCGCCCTCATCGTTCACGGCCATTTCGGAGCCAGTGGCGAAGCGTACCGTCCGGTGTTGTTCCAGGCCAAGCGCTCGGAGGGCGGCGCCAGCCACAGGGTCGATATCCGTCGTCAAAGTGGCGATACGCAGCAGCTGTTCAAGCTGTTGGATAATGGCCATGGCTACTATCTCGTTTACAATCAGGCGGAAATCGCCGCCCTGTGGAATGGGGCTCCGCGCAAAGTGATTGCCGGACCAACGGTCATGAGCAGCGTCGCGGCCATGCGAAAGATTTTGCCCGAGATTTCTCGCCCCATCGACCAGTGGAAGACGATCATCCCGTCCATGGACGCGGATTCCCTGATGTTCAGCACGTTCCTGTGCTTCCACATGTTCAATCAGCGGAACAATATCCCGACATACGAGAAGCCGGAGGACGCGCTTGCCGCAATCATGGGTGAGAAGGCGCCCAGTCGGCTTGCGTACGTCGCAGGGGGCGAGAAGCTGAATGTGGCTCGCTTCCTGACCGTGGTTCGCGACAGCAATCTCATCGATCCCGCGCAGCTTCTGGGCAATGTGACGGCGGCCGATTTCCAAGCGGCGCAACCGCGTTCGCCGGGCGGGAAGAAGCCCTAGCTGAAATCCCCATAAAAGTGAAAGCCCGCGGCGATGCCGTGGGCACGCCGGCTCAGCCGCCGGTCACATGCATGGTGCGCCGCACCGACGGCTGGCCGCTGAAGGCGTCGACGACGAAGTCGTGGCGGGGCGGCTTGCGGCCGATGGCGTCGGCGAGGGCGGCGGTCAGCGCCTGATCGGATTCGCTGCCGCGCACCAGGGCGCGCAGGTCGATGAAGGCTTCGGAGCCCAGGCAGGGATACAGCCGGCCGGTGGCGGTCACCCGCACGCGGTTGCAGGCGCCGCAGAAATCGTGGCTGAGCGGGGTGATGAAGCCGAGCCGGCCGCCGGTTTCGGCCACGGTGGCGTAGCGGGCCGGGCCGCCGCTGGAATGGGGATCGGGGCGCAGGGTCCAGCGGCGCTCCAGCCGCTCGCGCACATGGTCCAGTGCCAGGTACCGGTCGGCGCGGTGGACGCCCACGTCGCCCAGCGGCATGGTTTCCAGCAGGGCCAGATCCATGCCCAGTTCGCCGCACCAGCGGATCAGCTCGTCCAGGCCGTCCTCGTTGAGGCCGCGCAGGGCGACGGTGTTGATCTTCACCTTCAGCCCGGCCGCGCGGGCGGCATGGATGCCGGCCAGCACCCGCCCCCAGGTCGCCGTTGCGGGTGATGCGGCGGAACAGGGCGGGGGACAGGGTGTCCAGCGACACGTTGACCCGGCGCACGCCGGCCGCCGCCAGCGCGGCGGCGTGCTCGGCCAGACGGCCGCCATTGGTGGTCAGGGTCAGTTCATCGAGGCCGCCCGGCCGCAGCTGCCGTCCCAGGTTGCGGAACAGGCCCATGACGTCGCGCCGCACCAGCGGCTCGCCGCCGGTCAGGCGCAGCTTGGTGACGCCCAGGGCGATGAAGGCGCCGCACAGGCGCTCGATCTCCTCCAGGCTGAGGATGTCGGCGCGGGGCGAGAATTCCACGTCCTCGCCCATGCAATAGAAGCAGCGCAGGTCGCAGCGGTCGGTGACCGAGAAGCGCAGATACCAGATGTGCCGGCCGAGCGGATCGATCAGCACGGACTCAGGCCCCGTGCAGGAAGGGATTGGGCCACAGCCGGCGCCAGCCGTGCTCGGCCATCAGCAGGTCCAGGCTCGGCGCAGGCCAAGTCGTCGGCCAGGGGCTCGACGTCAGGCCATTTGTCGGTATCGAACAGCTTCAGGTAGGTGCCGCACGCGCCGCAGCTTTCCGCCTTCACGTCGGGCTGGTAGCCGTCCAGGTGGTGGAAGGCCGCCTTGCCCTCGGAGTCGCAGCGCGGGCAGCGCAGCCGCTCCAGGTGCCAGGCGGTGCCGCACAGGCCGCAATGAAGATGGCGCAGGCCGGACACCTCGCCCCGGGTGGACAGGGTGGCGGCCACCGGCGCGCCGCCGCACAGCGGGCACAGGCCGTGCCCCACCGCCTGGGCCGGCGCGGCGGCGGCGGCATGGGCGCGGGCCAGCTGCAGGGCGGCGGTGACGAAGGCGGCGCCGGCCAGGTCCTCGGGCAGCGGGGTGCCGGCCAGCCAGCGGTCGGCGCGGGCGGCGATGGCGGCCGAGCTTTCGCCCAGCAAGGAGGTGATGGCCACGCCCGCCGCCGGCGGCGCCGGGATGCCCAGCGCCCGGTTCAGCACCTGCGGCAGCAGGTCCTGCCAGGTGCCGCCGATGCCCGCCAGCTCGTGCTGCACCTGGGCCAGGCCGGCGACGAAGACCAGGAAATCGGCCATGGGATGGCCGTCGGCCAGACTCCGCAGGCGGGCGGCCCGGCGGGCGAACAACGCCGCTGCGTCGGGCCGGACGAAGCGGCCGGGGGCCGGGGCGACGCCCGGCCCCTGTCCCGGACCGAATTGCTCGGCGGTGACGATCATTGCCGTTCCGAGGCGGCCAGGTTGCGCAGCCACTTGCGGTGATGCTTCCACAGCCAGCCGCCGGTAACCGGGCCGCGGGTCATGGCGCGCACGGAACCGGCGTTCCAGATGGCGGCGTAGACGTGCACGATCATGGTGATGATCATGGCCGCCGCCATCAGGGCGTGCAGCGGACCGGCCAGGCGGGCCAGCCAGATCGGCACGAGGTCGCCGAAATAATGCTGCCACAGGGCGAGGCCCGACAGGAACAGGGTGATGACCGACCAGAACATGACGTAGAAGACGATCTTCTGCGCCGCGTTGAAGCGGTCGGCCTCGGGCACCAGGCTCCTCGCGGTGGCTGATCACGTCGCCCACGTGCTTCATCCACTCGGTGTCGTCGCGGGTCCAGATATTCTGGTGGAAGAAGCGCACGCCCATGAAGGTGAAGGCGAAGGCCAGCACCACGCCGATCCACGGATGGATGGCGCGGGCGGACTGGCCGCCGCCGAACAGGTTGGTCAGCCAGAAGAAGGCCGGGTGGAAGAAGGCCAGGCCCGACAGCATCAGAGCCAAGGCGCAGATGACGACGATCCAGTGGTTGGCCCGCTCGGAGGCTCCATAGCGGATGTAGGTGTCGCGGACGACGGCGACTTTCTCGACCTGGCTCATGCCGCATTCCCCTCCCTTCAGGTTGCGGGCGCTTTCCTCATCGTGGTCGGTGACCTCGTTGGGGCCCTTGGTGACGTAGTGGAACACGCCGGCCAGGATGGCCGCGCCCATGCCCATCAGGGCCAGCGGCTTGATGCCGCCCTTCCAGGCCTCCACCAGCGTGCTGATGGTGGGCTTGTCGGGCAGGCCGGAATACAGTTCCGGCCGGTCGGCGTGATGCAGCACGTACATCACGTGGGTGCCGCCCACGCCTTCGGGATTGTAGAGGCCGGCGTTCTTGTAGCCGCGGACGTTCAGGTCCTCGACCCGCAGCGACGCCTTGTGCAGCATCTCGGACTTGGTGCCGAACGAGATGGCGCCGGTGGGGCACGCCTTGGCGCAGGCCGGGCCCTGGCCGACGGCGACGCGGTCCGAGCACAGGGTGCACTTGTAGGCGCGGTTGTCGACCTTCGAGATGCGCGGCACGTTGAACGGGCAGCCCTTCACGCAATAGCCGCAGCCGATGCACTTGTCCTGCTGGTACTCGACGATGCCGTTGGAGTACTGGACGATGGCGCCCGGGCTGGGGCAGGCCTTCATGCAGCCCGGATCCGCGCAGTGCATGCAGCCGTCCTTGCGGATCAGCCATTCCAGCTTGGAGCCTTCCTCATGCTCGGCATAGCGCATGACGGTCCAGGCGGCGTCGCCCAGGTCGCGCGGGTTGTTGTAGTCGCCGGCATTGATGCCGGGGGCGGGGCGCAGCTCGTTCCATTCCATGCAGGCGGTCTGGCAGCTCTTGCAGCCGATGCACTTGGAGACGTCGATGAGCTTGGCGACTTCGTTCTCGGCGCGCGGCGCGTAGGCCGGGCCGGTGGTGGCCGAGGTGCGGTGGATGGCCATGGTGGGCATGTGCTGGTTCCCCCCCTTAGACCGCCGGGCCGACGCGCTTGACGTCGACCAGGAAGGCCTTGAATTCCGGCGTGTGGCTGTTGGCGTCGCCGACCACCGGGGTCAGCGAGTTGGCGCCGTAGCCCTTGGCGGCGACGCCCATGAAGCCCCAGTGCAGGGGAATGCCCACGGTATGGACCACCTTGTCGCCGCATTGCAGCGAGCGGACGCGTTTGGTCACCACCGCCTTGGCCTTCATGCGGCCGCGATTGCTGCGGACCTCGACCCAGTCGCCGGTGTTGATGCCTTTCTCCTTGGCCAGGCCTTCGGAGATCTCGACGAACTCCTCGGGCTGCAGGGCGGTGTTCAGCTTCTGGTGCTTGGTCCAGTAGTGGAAGTGCTCCACCAGACGGTAGGTGGTGGCGGCATAGGGGAATTCGGCCGACTTGCCGAAGGCCTCCTTGTCGCCCTTGAACAGGCGGGCCGCCGGATTGGACTGCACGTCGGGATGGAACGGGTTGGCCACCGGCGATTCGAACGGCTCGTAATGCTCGGGGAAGGGGCCTTCCTGCATCATGCCGCGGCTGAACAGCCGGCCGACGCCCTCGGGGTTCATGATGAACGGCCCGGCCTCCTTGGCGGGGTCGAGCGCGACGCCGTAATCGGGCACGTCGGCACCGGCCCAGCGGGCGCCGTCCCAGGCGACCAGGGACTTCTTGCGGCTCCACGCCTTGCCGGCCGGATTGGCCGAGGCGCGGTTGTAGAGGATGCGGCGGTTGGCCGGCCAGGCGAAGCCCCAATTACCGTGGACGCCGCGGCCGCTGGGATCGGAATTGTCCCGCCGGGCGGTCATGTTGCCCTTTTCCGTCCAGGCGCCGGTATAGATCCAGCAGGCCGAGGCGGTGCTGCCGTCGTCGCGCAGGCTGGGCAAAGCTGTCCAACTGCTCGCCGGTCTTGCGCAGCACCTTGGTGGGGTCGGCGGGGTCGGTCAGGTCGGCCAGCGCCTTGCCGTTCAGCTCGCGCATCAGTTCCTCGGCGGTGGGCGCCTCGGGGCGCTTGTAGGCCCAGGACAGCTTCTGGATCGGCTCGGGATTGGCGCCGCCCTGCCTGGCGTACATGTCCTTCAGCTTGAGGAACAGCTCGGCCATGATCTCGATGTCGTAGCGGGCGTCGCCCGGCGGCTGGGCCGCCGCCCAGTGCCACTGGATGATGCGGGCCGAGTTGCTGATGCTGCCCTCGTCCTCGGCGAACAGGTTGGTGGGCAGGTGGAACACCTCGGTCTGGATCTTGGCGCTGTCCACGTTGTGGACGTCGCCATGGTTCTCCCAGAAGCGCGAGGTCTCGGTGGCCAGGGGGTCCATCACCACCAGCCACTTCAGCTTGGACAGGGCGGCGGTCACCTTGGCGCGGTTGGGCACGCTCATCAGCGGGTTGAAGCCCTGGCAGACGTAGCCGTTCATCTTGCCCTGATGCATCAGGCTCGAACTGGCGCAGGATGTCGTAACCGCTATCGACCTTGGGCATCCACGCGTAGCCCCAGTCGTTCTCGGCGGTGGCGTTGGCGCCCCACATGGACTTGAGGAAGCTGACGTAGAACTTGTTGTAGTTCTGCCAGTAGCTCATCTGGTTGGGCCGCAGCGGCTTGAAGGCGCGGGTCTTCAGATGGCTGGCGAGGTCGGGCTCGCTGTCCTTGGGCATCTGCAGGTAGCCCGGCATCATGTCCGACAGCACGCCCAGGTCGGTCAGGCCCTGCACGTTGGAATGGCCGCGTAGCGCATTGATGCCGCCGCCCGGCATGCCCATGTTGCCCAGCAGCAGCTGGATCAGGCTCATGGTGCGGATGTTCTGGGCGCCCTTGGAATGCTGCGCCCAGCCCAGCGAATAGAGCGACGTCATGGTGCGGTCGGTGCCGCAGGTGCTGGCCATCAGCCCGCAGATTTCCAGGAAGCCGGCCTTGGGCGTGCCGCAGGTCTTCTCCACCATGTCCGGGGTGTAGCGGGCATAGTGCTGCTTCATCAGGTTGAAGACGCAGCGCGGGTGCTGCAGCGTCTCGTCCACCTTGGCGAAGCCCTGCTCGTCCAGTTCGTAATCCCAGCTTGGAACGGTCGTAGCTGCGCTTCTCGGCGTTGTAGCCGGAGAACAGGCCGTCCTGGAAGCCGTACTCCTCCTTCACGATGAAGGCGGCGTTGGTGTACTTGCGGACGTATTCGTGGGCGATCTTGTCGTTGTCCAGCAGGTACTTGATGACGCCGCCCAGGAAGGCGATGTCGGTGCCCGGGCGGATGGGCTGGTAGAGGTCGGCCACCGCGGCCGAGCGGGTGAAGCGGGGGTCCACCACGATCAGCTTGGCGCCACGGGTCTTGGCCTCGACCACCCACTTGAAGCCGACGGTGTGGGCCTCGGCCGGGTTGCCGCCCATGACGATGATGACGTCGGCGTTGGGGATGTCGGTGAAGCCGTTGGTCATGGCGCCGCGGCCGAAGGCGGGGGCTAGGCCGGCTACCGACGGGCCGTGGCAGATGCGGGCCTGGTTGTCGAGCGCGACGATGCCGAGTGCGCGGGCGACCTTCCAGGTCAGCCAGGCGGTCTCGTTGGAGGTGGCCGAGCCGCCCAGGAAGCCCACGGTGTTCCAGCGGTTCACCGGCACGCCGGCGGCGTTGGCGGCGATGAAGTTCTGGTCGCGGTCTTCCTTCATCAGATGGGCGATGCGCTCCAGCGCCCATTCCCACGACACCGGCTTGAACTCGGTGGAGCCGGGCGCGCGGTACAGCGGCTCGGTGGCGCGGGTCTCGGCATGGATGAAGTCAAGCTGCGAGGCGCCCTTGGGGCACAGCGAGCCGCGGCTGATGGGGTGGTCGGGATCGCCCTCGACATGGACGATCTGCGCCTTCACGTTGCCCGAGCCGTCGCCGGTGCTGTGCAGGATCAGGCCGCAACCCACCGAGCAATAGGTGCAGGTGTTGCGGGTTTCCGTGGTGGCGGACAGCTTGTAGGGGCGGGTGGCGGTGGTGGCCGCCTGGGCGGTTCCGGCGAAGCCCAGGGCGCCGGCGGTGGTGCCCGCCGCGGCTGCTCCGGACATGCGGAAGAAATTGCGTCTGCTGAGTTCCACGAAGGTGTCTCCCCCTCTCTGAGGCCTGGGCGCGGCAGGGCGCCAGCCATTCGATTTTTGACATTTTGGAACGTTTTCGTTCAGCGGGCGGCGCCGTTTCAAATAGATTCTCGCTATGGTGCGATAGCAAAAATCTATTAAAAGCCACCCTAAAGGGCGGCGATGGCGGAAAGCTGCCAATTTTTTCGTGGAATATATTTCGTAAGCAATGTGCGGCTTTCGACGTGACCGCTGGTCATGCCGCCACCCGAGGGGGTGGGATTGCTTGCATTGGCAAAAGATACAAAATCAAAATATGAAACGGCACGCGAAAAGGCCGCCGGGATGTCCTCCCGGCGTCCTTCGGTCGTCGTCACTCGGTGCTCTTCAAGGGGGGGGGCTGGCGGATTCATCCCCCTCCGCTCGTCATGCCCGTGCTTGACGCGGGCAGCCATGGATCGCCGGGCCACCGGGGCTGACGAGAAGAACGGAATGCTGCCCCTAACGAAACCGGCCTCAGCGGAACAGCAGGAAGGTCTTCTGCAGGGTGATCCACACGCCCCAGGCCAGCGGTATCCACACCGCCGCCCAGGCCAGGGTGACCTTCCAGGAATGCCGCACCTCCTCGGCCAGGGCCTCCACGTCGGCGACGAAGTGCTGGTGGGTGTCGTCGGCGATCTTCTTTTCCTCGACCAGTTCCTCGTCGCTCATGTGGTGCTCCTCGGCCACCGAGGTCACCAGCCAGTTGCAGACGAAGCCCAGCGCCAGCAGGCCGGCCAGGATGTACATGGTCATGGAATAGGCGTCGGCGCGGGCCACGCCCTGCTCCAGTTGGTACTCGCGGATGTAGTTGACCAGCACCGGCCCCAGTACGCCCGCCGTTGACCAGGCGGTCAGCAGCCGGCCGTGGATGGCGCCGACCATCTTGGTGCCGAACATGTCGGCCAGATAGGCCGGCACGGTGGCGAAGCCACCGCCGTACATGGACAGGATGATGCAGAAGAAGGCGACGAACAGCACCAGCTGCCCGGTCTGCGACGCCCACGGCACCGAGGCGTAGAGCGCCATGCCGAGGACGAAGAAGACGAAATAGGTGTTCTTGCGCCCCAGCTTGTCCGACAGCGAGGCCCAGAAGAAGCGGCCGCCGATGTTGAACAGCGACAGCAGGCCGGTGAAGCCGGCGGCCACGGCGGCGATCTGGCCCTTCTGGGCGGCGGTCAGCTGGTTGAAGGTGGCGTCGATGCCGATCAGCTTGCCGGCGAACACCTCCTGCAGCAGGGGCGAGGCCATGCCCAGGATGCCGATGCCGGCGGTAACGTTCAGGCACAGCACGCCCCACACCAGCCAGAACTGCTTGGTGCGCCAGGCGACGTCCAGATGCACGTGGTTCTGGGTGATCAGCGAGTTGTGCTTGGGCGGCGGCGGGGTCCAGCCGGCCGGCTTCCAGTTGTCGGCGGGCACGCGATAGCCCAGCGCGCCGGCCATCATGAAGACGAAGTAGATGACCGCCAGCACGACGAAGGCCTCCCACACGCCCACCGAAGTGGAGGAGGCGAAGAACCGCATCAGGTGGTCGGCCAGGGGGCGCCGATCATGGCGCCGCCGCCGAAGCCCATGATGGCCATGCCGGTGGCCATGCCGCGGCGGTCGGGAAACCATTTGATCAGGGTCGAGACGGGCGAGATGTAGCCCAGCCCCAGCCCGATGCCGCCGATGACGCCCGAGCCCAGCCACATCAGCCAGATCTGGTGGGTGTAGACGCCCAGCGCCGAGATCAGCAGGCCGCCGCACCAGCAGCAGGCCGACACCACGCCGGCCTTGCGCGGGCCGGCCTTTTCCAGCCAGCCGCCCCAGATGGCCGCCGAGGAGCCCAGGAAGACGAAGAACAGGGTGTACATCCACCCCAGCATGGAGATCTTCCAGTCGCAGGTGGTGGCGAACACCTCCTGGAAGAAGCTGAGGTCCTTGGGGCAGGCCACCGGCTCGGTGATGCCCACGGCGCGGGACAGCGGCAGCCAGAACACGGAAAAGCCGTAGGCCATGCCGATGCACAGGTGAATGGCCAAAGCCGCCGGCGGAACCAGCCAGCGATTGAACCCGGGGCGAGCGACGATGCGCTCGCGCGATAATATGCCGGGCGCCAACGCAATAGACGCGGTATTCATGGGGCACCTCCCTGACGGCCGCTCATGGTGGCGGCCTTGTTCACTCGTCCAGCAACACAACACCCTTGCCGCGGGCCGATACGGCCAGCACCATGCCCGCCTGCCGCGCCATGGACAGGGCCATGGTGGTGGGGGCCGACACCGAGGCCAGCAGGCCGATGCCCACCCGGGCGGCCTTCTGCACCAGCTCGAAGCCGCACCGGCTTGACAGCACGGCGAAGCCGTCGCCGCTGTCCATGCCGGCCCGGCTCATGGCGCCGATCAGCTTGTCCAAGGCCGTGTGGCGGCCCACGTCCTCACGCGACAGCAGGATATTCCCCTGGCGGTCGCACCAGGCGGCGCCATGGACGGAATGGTTCCTGGCCCGCATGGGCTGGTGGTCGTTCAGGGCCTCCAGCGCGCGGGCGATGGCCTCGGCGCCCACCTGGGGCGCCTGGACCGAAGCCAGCGGCTGGCGCAACGCCTCCAGGCTTTCGATGCCGCAGACGCCGCAGCCCGAACGGCCCTCCAGGGCGCGGCGACGGCCCAGCAGGGCGGCCGCGCGGACGGACGGGATGCTTAGCTGCACCGATAGGCCGGCGTCAAGCCGCTGCACCTTGAGCTCCTGCACTTCGGAGGCCTTGGCGACGATTCCTTCCGACAGGCTGAAGCCCAGGCCGAAATCCTCCAGATCCGCCGGACTGGCCAGCATGACGGCGAAGCTGCGGCGGTTGTAGACCACCGCCACCGGCTCCTCCTCGGGCAGCAGCCATTCCACCGGTTCGGTCACCGCCAGGGTGCGGTGGCTGACCCCGCGCACCGTCCGCGAGCAGTCGCGCGGGCCGGCTTCGGCGGCCTGCTCCTCGCCAGGTTCGGGGACGGGACAGGAGGTGGTCATGGGCGCGCCCCTATTCGGCAACCAGGGTCTGGACGGTGTTGGCCAGGGCCACCTGCACGGCGGTCACCTTGTATTCCGGGCAGTTGGTCGCCCAGTCGGAATTGTCGGTGGTCACCACGTTGGCTCCGGTCACCGGGTGGTGGAAGGTGGTGTATACCACGCCCTGCGGCACGCGCTCGGTAATCTGCGCGCGCAGGGTGGTGGCGCCCATGCGGCTGGCCAGCGAAACCATGTCGCCGTCGGCGATGCCCCGCAGGCTCGGCGTCGAAGGGGTGGATCTCCAGCACGTCCTCGGGGTGCCAGGCGACGTTGTCGGTGCGCCGGGTCTGGGCGCCCACGTTGTATTGGGACAGCACGCGGCCGGTGGTCAGGATCAGCGGGAAGAAGCGCGAGGTCTGCTCCTGGGTGGGCACGAACTCGGTCAGCACGAAATTGCCCTTGCCGCGCACGAAGCCGTTCACGTGCATGATGGGGGTGCCGTCGGGGGCGTCGTCGGTGCACGGCCATTGCACGCTGCCCGCCCGGTCCAGCCGCTCGAAGCTGACGCCCTTGAAGGTGGGGGTGACGCGGGCGATCTCGGCCATGATGTCGGCCGCCGAGTCCCAGTGCATGGGATAGCCCATGGCGGTGGCGATGGCCGAGACGATCTGCCATTCGTGCATGCCCGAGCGCGGCGCCATGGCCGGGCGCACCCGGTTGATGCGCCGTTCCGCGTTGGTGAAGGTGCCGTCCTTCTCCAGGAACGAGGTGCCGGGCAGGAAGACGTGGGCATAGGCCGAGGTTTCGTTGAGGAACAGGTCCTGCACCACCAGGAAGTCCAGCGCCTCCAGCGCCGCCGTCACGTGCTGGGTGTTGGGATCGCTCTGGGCGATGTCCTCGCCGTGGACGAACATGCCCTTGAAGCTGCCGCCCAGGGATTGGTTGAACATGTTGGGAATGCGCAGGCCCGGCTCGGCATCCAGCTCGCGGCCCCACACCACCTCGAACAGGGCGCGGACGGAATCGTCCTTGACCTCGCGGTAGCCCGAGAATTCGTGCGGGAACGAGCCCATGTCGCACGAGCCCTGCACGTTGTTCTGGCCGCGCAGCGGATTCACGCCCACGCCCTCGCGCCCCACGTTGCCGGTGGCCATGGCCAGGTTGGCGATGCCCATGACGGTGGTGGAGCCCTGGGAATGCTCGGTCACGCCCAGGCCGTAATAGATGGCGGCGTTGCCGCCGGTGGCGTACAGTCGCGCCACCGCGCGCACGTGCTCGGCCGGCACGCCGGTGACCGCTTCCAGGGCTTCCGGCGCGTGGCGGGGATCGGCGACGAAGGCGGCCCACTGGCTGAAATTCTCCCGGTCGCAGCGCTCGCGCACGAACTGGTCATTCATCAGGTTCTCGGTCACCACCACATGGGCCAGGGCGTTGACCATGGCCACATTGGTGCCCGGCAGCAGTTGCAGGTGGTAATCGGCCGCCACGTGCGGGCTGTCGACCAGATCGATGGCGCGCGGGTCGATCACCACCAGCCTGGCACCCTCGCGCACGCGGCGCTTCAGCCGCGAGGCGAAGACCGGGTGGCCGTCGGTGGGGTTGGCGCCCATGACGATGATGACGTCGGCCTTGTCCACGCTCTTGAAGTCCTGGGTGCCGGCCGAGGTGCCGTAGGTCTGCTTCAGCCCGTAGCCGGTAGGCGAGTGGCAGACGCGGGCGCAGGTGTCCACGTTGTTGTTGCCGAAGGCGGCGCGGATCATCTTCTGTACCGCGTAGATTTCCTCGTTGGTGCAGCGCGACGAGGTGATGCCGCCGATGGAGCGCGCGCCGTGCTTGGCCTGCACCTCGCGGAACCGGGCGGCGGTGGTGGCGATGGCCTCGTCCCATTCCACCGGGCGCCACGGATCGGTGATGCGCTCGCGGATCATGGGCTTGAGCTGGCGGTCCCTGTGGGTGGCGTAGCCCCAGGCGAAGCGGCCCTTGACGCAGGAATGGCCCTCGTTGGCGCCGCCCTGCTTGGACGGCACCATGCGCACCACGGTGTCGCCCTGCATCTCGGCGCGCAGGGAACAGCCGACGCCGCAATAGGCGCAGGTGGTTTCCACCACGTGCTCGGGCAATCCCAGGCGCACCACCGACTTCTCCATCAGGGTGGCGGTGGGGCAGGCCTGCACGCAGGCGCCGCACGAGACGCATTCCGAGCCCATGAACGCGCCGCCCGGGCCCGGCCGCACGCGGGAGCCGAAGCCGCGCCCGTCGATGGTCAGGGCGAAGGTACCCTGGATTTCCGCACAGGCCCGCACGCAGCGCGAACAGACGATACATTTGGACGGGTCGTACTGGAAATAGGGGTTGCTGACGTCCTTGGCCTCGGCGCGGTGGTTGGCGCCGTCGAAGCCGTAGCGCACCTCGCGCAGGCCGACCACGCCGGCCATGTCCTGCAATTCGCACTCGCCGTTGGCCGAACAGGTCAGACAGTCCAGCGGATGGTCCGAGATGTAGAGCTCCATCACCCCCCGGCGCAGGGCCTGCAGGCGCGGGTTGTTGGTGCAGACGGCCATGCCCTCGGCCACCGGCGTGGTGCACGAGGACGGCGTGCCCTTGCGCCCGGTGATCTCCACCAGGCACAGCCGGCACGAGCCGAACGCGTTCAGGGGAATCGGTGGCGCACAGCTTGGGGATCATGATCCCCGCCTCGGCGGCGGCGCGCATCACCGAGGTGCCCTCCGGCACCCGCACCCGGTGGCCGTCGATGGTCAGGGTGACCAGCGCGGGGCTTTCGCTCTTGGGAGTCCCGAGATCCTTGGCACGCAAGCTCATGGTGTCCTCCGCGTCAGGCGAAATCTTCGGGGAAATGGCGGATGGCGCTGCGCACCGGCAGCGGCGTCAGCCCGCCCATGGCGCACAGCGAGCCGTCGGCCATCACCGTGCACAGATCTTCCAGCAGGGCCAGATTGCCGGCCACGTCCTGGCGGGCGACGATCTTGTCCAGCAGTTCGCGCCCCCGCGTCGAGCCGATGCGGCACGGCGTGCACTTGCCGCAGGATTCCTCGGCGCAGAACGCCATGGCGAAGCGGGCCATGCGGTCCATGCGCACGGTGTCGTCGAACACCACGATGCCGCCATGGCCCAGCATGGCGCCGGATTCGGCCATGGCCTCGTAATCGGCGGGCATGTCCAACTGGTCGGCGGGGAGGTAGGCGCCCAGCGGGCCGCCCACCTGCACCGCGCGCAGCGGCCGGCCCGAGGCGGTGCCGCCGCCGAAGCGGTAGATCAGGTCGTGCAGGCTGACGCCGAAGGCCAGCTCCACCAGGCCGCCGCGCTGGATGTTGCCGGCCAGCTGGAACGGCTGGGTGCCGTGCGAGCGCCCGACGCCGAAATCGCGATAGAAGGCGGCGCCGCGCGCCAGCACCACCGGCACCGAGGTCAGCGTCAGCACGTTGTTGATGGCGGTGGGGCGGCCGAACAGGCCCTCCAGCGCCGGCACCGGCGGCTTGGCCCGGACGATGCCGCGCTTGCCCTCCAGGCTCTCCAGCATGGCGGTTTCCTCGCCGCACACGTAGGAGCCGGCGCCCAGGCGCACCTCCAGATGGAAGTCGTGGCCGGAACCGTGGATGTTCTCGCCCAGCCAGTCCTGCTCGTAGGCGCGGCGGATGGCCTCGTTCAGGGTGGCCGCCGCGTGGGGGTATTCCGAGCGCAGGTAGACGTAGCCCTGGCGCGCGCCCACCGCCAGGGCGGCGATGGTCATGCCCTCGACCAGCAGGAAGGGGTCGCCCTCGATCAGCATGCGGTCGGCGAAGGTGCCGCTGTCGCCCTCGTCGGCGTTGCAGCAGACGAATTTCTCGGGCGCGTCGGCATCCAGCACCGTCTTCCATTTGACGCCGGTGGGGAAGCCGGCGCCGCCGCGGCCGCGCAGGCCCGAACGGGTGATCTCCGCGACGATCTCGTCGGGGCGCATGGACAGCGCCCGTTCCAGGCCGGCGAAGCCGCCATGGGCGCGGTAATCCTCGACCGACACCGGGTCGGTGATGCCGCAGCGGGCGAAGGTCAGGCGCTGCTGGTGCTTGAGGAAGGGGATCTCCTCGGTGAAGCCGTGGCCCAGCGGATGGGCCTTGCCTTCCAGGAAGCCGGCGTCGAACAGCTCGGGCACCGCCTCGGGCGTCACCGGGCCGTAGGCCACGCGGCCGTGCTCGGTGGTCACCTCGACCAGCGGCTCCAGCCACAAGAGCCCGCGCGAGCCGTTGCGCACCACCACCACCGGCAGGTGGCGGGCCTCGGCCTCGGCGGCGATGGCGCGGGCGACCTCGTCGGCACCCACCGACAGGGCGGCGGCGTCGCAGGGGACGTAGACGGCGACCGGCCGGCTCATGCCAGCACCTCGTCCATGCGGGCGGGGCTCAGGCGACCGAGCAGGCGTCCGTCCACCTGGGCGGCGGGGCCGAGGGCGCAATTGCCCAGGCAGTAGACCGCCTCCAGGGTGAATTCGCCGTCGCCGGTGGTGCCGCCCAGGCCGATCCCCAGCTTGGTTTGCAGGTACTCCACCAGGCTTTCGGCGCCGCGCGCCTGGCAGGCCTCGGCCACGCACACCTTGACCACGTGGCGGCCGGGATGGCTGTGGCGGAATTCGTGGTAGAAGCCGATGACGCCGTGCACGTCGGCCTGGGACAGGTTGAGCGCGCCGGCCAGCAGCGGCGTGGCCGCCGGGTCCACATAGCCGAACTCGTCCTGCAGGGCGTGCAGGATGGGCAGCAGGGCGCCCCGCAGGCCCCGGTGAGTGTCGATGATGGCGCGTGCGCGCTCCGGGTTCCAGGCGGCTGTCATAGGCGCGAACTCTCCCCAACGGCTTTTTCTTGGTTCTTGCCGGGTCTACCGTGGAGCAGATCTAAGTTTCGACGCAAATACAAAATGCCCATGCTGCGATAGCAAATAGCTATCATACCCCGCCTGATCGGGTAGTGCGGGTGGCCGTCCAGACGATGCCGTGGCGGGCCAGGGAGTCCTTGACGATCTGGGGGATGCGCGACGCCAGCTTCTCGGCCGCCGCGACGGAGGCCAGGGCCTTGGCCGCCGGCACTACGGGGGAGCGGTCGGCATAGACGATGCCTACCACGTAGGTGACATCGGGCATGACCAATGGAAAAGCTATCAATTCCGGCGGCAGCGGCATCAACGTCAGCAACTGGCCGGGCACGATGCTGGACCACGGCCCGTGCTGGACGGTGGTGAAGATGTTGATGATGGAATTGGTCTCCACCGCCGGCGCCACCTGGCGGCCGGCCATGCGGAAGGCGGCGTCGGCGATGCGGCGGTTCTGCATGTCGGGCGTCAGCAGGCAGAGCGGCATGGCCGAGGCTTCCGCCCAGGTGATGTCGGTGCGCTGACCGGCGATGCGCTCGCGGTGGGTCAGCAGGAAATAGCGTTCGGAATAGAGCGGCTGCATGCGCACGCCGGTCAGCGGTTCGTTGTCCAGATAGGTGATGCCGGCATCCAGCTCGAAATTGTCCAGGCCGCGCTGGATCTGGCGCGAGCTCAGCGACGAGATGGAGATGCGGATGCCGGGATGGCGCTCGGCGAAGGGCGTCACCAGATGGGCGACCATGGGCAGGGCGGTGGGGATGACGCCCAGGCGCAGTTGCCCGGTCAGTTCCTGGCCCAGCGCACCCAGGTCCTGCATCAGGGCGTCGAAATCGCCCGAGACGCGGCGGGCGTATTCCAGCACCTTCTCGCCCTCGGGGGTGAACTTGATGAAGCGGTGGCCGCGCTCGACGATGGGAACGCGCAGTTCCTCCTCGAGTTGGCGGATGGCGTTGGACAAGGTGGGCTGGGCCACGTTGCATAAAGCGGCGGCGCGGCCGAAATGCCGCTCGCGGGCCAGGGCCAGAAGATATTGGAATTTGCGGAACATGACCTCTCTCGCGCCGTCGCCGTGGGCGCGATGGTCGAATACTGGGCGGCGGCGGTCAAGCGCGCCAAACCGGCTCACCGCAGCCAAGCGATTTTGGCCGCCATGCTGCGTCGTTTACACAAAATTACAATCCCGTCCGCGAAGGGCAAGGACCGCGGGTGTATGGTGAAGTGTGCCTCCAGGGATGTGCGCCGCGGCGTGGCGGCGCCAACAAGGAGTGACGGCCATGACAGTCAGAACCCAACCCGATGTTGCCGCGACGGTCACCCGCACGCTGGCGTTGGCGCTGCCGGCCGACGACGTTCAGATTTCCCGTCTGGCCGCCACGGAAGGTGTGCTCGCGGTCCTGCCGTCGCCCGACGGCAGGCGCCTCAAGGTGACCTACGACGTGCGCGGCATGGTGATGGATGCGCTGGAAAAGGTGGTGGTGTCCCTGGGGCTGAAGCCGTCGGGCGGCATGGTCGCCCGCCTGTCCCGGGCCTGGGCGGGGTTCCAGGACGACAACCTGCGCAGCCAGGCCAAGCTGGTGCATAATTGCTGCAACGTTCCGCCGCAGCCTTGACCTATGGGCAGGCGCCGTCCCGCCCCAGCCGCACCTGGTCGGCGCGGAGGTCGATGAGGGCGGCCCGCCGCGCCACGTAGGCTGAGGGGCGGGCGGGCGAGCGGTCCAGCGGGTCGGGCAGCACCGCCGCCAGCAGGGCGGCCTCGCGGGCGGTCAAATCCGCGGCGTCCTTGCCGAAATAGCGCCGGCTGGCCGCTTGGGCGCCGTAGATGCCGGGGCCCAGTTCGGCAACGTTCAGGTAGACCTCCAGGATTCGTTCCTTGGGCCACAGGGCTTCCAGATAGAGGGTGAGGTAGCTTTCCAGCCCCTTGCGGATGAAAAGCCGGCCGGGCCACAGGAACAGGTTCTTGGCGGTCTGCATGGAGATGGTGCTGGCTCCCAGGACCTTGCCGCCTTCCTCGTAGCGCTCGATGGCGTTGTCGATGGCGTCCCAGTCGAAGCCCCAATGGGAGCAGAACTTGGCATCCTCGGCGGCGATGACGGCGCGGCGCAGATGGGGGGAGATGCGCTCCAGCGGCCGCCAGTCCTTGTCAAGGCGGTATCCTTCGGCAAGGCGGATGACCATCAGCGGCGTCACCGGCGGCGGCACGATCCGGAACAGCAGGGTCAGGGCCAGCGGCAGGGCCACCAGCACCGTGAAGGCCGCCACCAGGAGGGGGCGCCGAACTCGCCGCAGCCAAGCCATGCCGAATGTCCCGGTCTCCGAAGGAAAACGGGGCGATGATAGCCGCGCCCACGGGCCGGCGCAAAAGGGAAGGCTCGGGCCTTAGGCGACCAGGTCCCGCCATTCGCCGTGGCGGCGCAGCCAGGCGGCGGCATAGCCGCAGATGGGAACCACCCTGAGGTTCCGGCTTCGCGCCACCTGCATCACCCCTTCCATTAGCCGCCCCGCCGCGCCGGTGCCGCGCAGGGCAGGGGGCGCCTCCACGTGCGGGATGTATAGGGTGTTGCCGTCGCGGCGATAGGTCAGGAAGACGATCTGCCCGTCCACCTCCAGTTCATAGCGCTGCCGGGAGGGGTTGTCGCGAACGGGAAAGGTGTTGTCCATGGCACCACCGGCGCAGGGAAGAGAGTCCTCATGGATGTGGTGCCGAAAACGACAAAGGCTACCCGAAGGTGGCCTGTCATCGTGAGGGAATGGCGGGCGCGACAGGGATTGAGCCCGTGCCAACCTCCGCAACGTCCGCGCCAAACAGGTCAGCGATCCGCCGATGGGGTGCAGGTAGGGCGTTTGGCCCAAGAGGACCGCCAGGCCTGTTCCCAGCCGTCCGCGTGCGTGGCTCCCGCGACGGGGATTACCGTGACGCAGCGGGCGTCTCCCACCGCCTGTGCGAACCCTTCGGCGATGAAGGGCGGCACCACCCGGTCCTCCGTTCCCGCGAAATGCTGCTGGGGCAGCCCGAGCAGTCGCGGCGCGATCTCCCTTGGGTTGAGCGACTCCGGCATCGGCGAGACGCCGTGGTGACGGTTCACCGCCTCGTGGTCCAGGTTGCCCGCCAGTGTGCGCAGGCTGACGACGTCGCCGCGCCGGGCGGCCAACAGGGCGGCGACGGCTCCACCCCCGAATATCCGACGAGATGGACCCGCTGGCCGGGATAAATCAGTTGGTCGATGGCAAGGGATGTGGTCCGCACCACCTCGTCCGCGAACCGCTTGCCGGTCCAGTACGCCTCGGCGCAGGTCGGCGACCACACGTACTGGCAGGGGCGGGCGAAGGAGATCAGATCGGGCGTCGGGAGATCATCCTTGGCCTCCAGCTTCTTCGCCGCGCTGCCATGCCGGACGCTGACCACTCCTGGCGCCTGATCGCGTTATCCGCCGATACCGTGGCTGATGAGCATGCCCAAGGCACAGGTCAAGGCCATCAGCAATTGGCATTGGGCGGTGCCGGCCAGCAACCGGTTCAGGGCAGCGCCCTCGGCGTGCCGGTGAATGGCGCGAATGCACGCCACCGCCAGCGGCAGCGCGAGCACTCCCGCGCCGGCTCCTTCCGGCAGAGAGAACAGCAGCGCGAACGGCAGCAGCATCAGCCCTCCGTAAACCGTCCGGCTGGTGGCGGGACCAAGGGTGATGGCCAGGGTGCGGCGGCCGGTACGGCGGTCGGATGCCGCATCGCGATAATTGTTGACCATCAGCACCGCGGCCGCCGGCAGGCCCATGATCACCCCCAAAGTCAGCGCCGAGGGGGGCAAGGCCCCCACCTGCAACCAGACTGTTCCCGCCACCGCGCCGATGCCGAAAAACGCGACCACGAAGGCCTCGCCCAGCGGCGTCGCCGAGATGGGGCGGGGGCCGCCGGAATAGCCCCAGGCGGCCGTCAGCGATGCCACGCCCAAAGCCAGGATCGGCCAGCCGCCCATGGCCACCAGCAGCAGGCCGATCAGGGCGGCGACGGCGAAACACAGCAGGGCGGCGGTGTGCACCTGGCCGGGCGCCACCCACCCCAGTCCGGTTACCCTGGGGGGGCCGACCCGGTCGGCTCCGTCGCCGCCACGCAAGGCGTCGGCGAAATCGTTGTGCAGGTTGGTTCCCATCTGGATCAGTACGGCTCCGGCCAGCGCCAAGGTCGTCGGGCCCGGATGGAAGGGATGGCCGAGCGCCACGGCGAGCGCCGATCCCGCCAGGACCGGCGCCACCGACAGGCTGAGCGTGCGTGGACGCGCCGCCATCCACCACAATCGCCAACCGGCGGGCCGCGCCAGTCCAGCGGCGGTCATGGTGCCTCCTGGCGCGCCGGTTTGACGGCGACATGCAGGCAGGCGATGCCGAAGCTGAAGTCGCGCCAGGTCACGGAAGAGAAACCGGCCAGTCGCATCGACGCGGCGAGGGTCTGGCGATCGGGGAAACGGCGGATGGATTCCACCAGATAGTCGTAGGCCGCCGGCTGGCGGGCGATCCACGCCCCCAGCCGTGGGATGACCAGGAACGAATAGGCGTCGTAGAACGGGCGCACCGGCAGCATCGGGCGGGAGAATTCCAGGCACAGCAGGCGCCCGCCCGGCTTCAGCACCCGCGCGATCTCGGCCAGGGCCGGCCGCAGGTGGGTGACGTTGCGCAGGCCGAAGGCCATGGTCACCGTGTCCACCGAGGCATCGGCGAAGGGCATGTCCTCCGCCGTGCCGGCGATGAAGGAGACCATGTCGGGACAGCGGGCGCGCCCCACCGCCATCATCCCGGCCGAGGGGTCGCAGACGATCACCTTGCGGTCCGGCGCCGCCAGCAGGCGGGCGACGTCGCCGGTGCCGCCGGCCAGGTCGACGATGCGCTGGCCGGCGGCGGGGGCCGCCGTCCGCGCCAGCGCCCGTTTCCACAGGCGATGAATGCCGAAACTCATGGCGTCGTTCATCAGGTCGTAGCAGCCGGCGATGTCCTCGAACAACTGGCGGATGCGGCGCTCGCGCTCATCGGTGGGGACGTCGGCATAGCCGAAGGTTTCGTCCAGTGCGGGGCTCACGGCAGGTCCCCGCGACGGAAGAGGATATAGCCCAGACCGGCGCAGCATGTTCCCAGCACCGCCGGCCACGCCAGGGCGAAGGCCAGATAGCCCAGCCGCCCCAGCGAATCGAGGATGACATAGGCCGCCGGCCCCAGGATCACCAGCTGCGGGTCGAACAGCAGGATGGCGGCCGTGCGGAAGGATTGCAGCGGATTGAGCAGGGCGATGGTCACCACCATCTCCAGCGGCAGGCGCTCGCGGATCAGCAGCCCCAGCAGGATCAGGTCGAGGAACAGCAGCAGCACCAGCCAGATCAGGAAGGCGCCGGTCTGCGCCACGTCGGGCGAGCGCGCCATGGCCGAGATCAGCATGCCGAAGCCCAGGAACGACCACGCCAGCGACACCAGCAGGGCGGTGTAGATGGCGAACAGCTCCCACGACACGCCGATACGGCTGTATTCGGCCCAGCCGGCGGCGGCGGCCATGGCCAGGAAGACCGGCAGGAACACCACCACGAAACGTCCCACCAGCTTGCCCCAGTACCAGGCCGCCAGCGGTACCGGCAGGGCCAGCATGTATTCGAACACTCCGGCTTCGCGGTCTCCGGCCACCGAGCGCACGGTGGTGATCAGGACGAAGATGGGCAGGATGGCGACGCAGAGCTGGATATAGGTCAGCAGCAGGCGCGAGAGGCCGGTGAAACCGAGAACGCGCGACTCGGTCAGGCCGAAGACGAAGAGCAGGGTGACGATGCCGCCGAACACCATGGCGTAGAAGAAGAACCAGCGGGCGCGCAGCGATTCGGCGATGTCCAGGCGGGCGGATTGCAGCAGGGCCATCATGACTAGTTACTCCCGCTCTGGGGCACTTGGCACAGCCCGTTCTGCCCCTTTTCCTCAATTGTCCGGCGGAATTGGGCGAAGGACAGCGCGCCGTCGCGCTGGCTCCGCGACGCCGCGTAATTGTAGGCCATGGGCGATTTGGGGCCGCTGACGTACCATGCCGCCCGCCCGTCGATCCAAGCGCCGTCGGCGTTGTCGCCGGTCCAGAATTCGGCGCGGGGATCGTCCTTCCACGGCTGCTTGGCCAGGAACAGAGCGGCGCAGCCGATATCGTCGAACTTCCACACCTTGCGCCCCTCGGGCGCGCGGATCTCGGCGGCGAAGCGGGGATCGTCGACGAGCATGCCGCAGAAATCGCAGTTCTCCTTGCCCCAGCGGACCGGTTCGGGACCGCTGGATGGGCCGCCGCAAGCCATGAGGGCGCTACTGGCCACGCCTGACAGCAGGACAAGCAGATGGCGCCGGTTCATTGGGCCGCAGGCGCACATGGCGTGGTCTCCCTGGCTTCGGTGAGGCTGAGGCCGACAATCAGGCCGGTGTAGCGCGAGAGCATGGACATGAAGCGCAGCCGGTCGGGACCGTTGACCGTGCCGGTCCATGCCAGCCCCCGTCCGCCGGGGTGAAATGCCACTCGGCGGCGGCGCGGGCGAAGGCCGGGTCGGGCCGCAGCAGGCGGATGGTGCAATCCATGCGGGCGGTCATGTCGACGCCGTCGGCGACGCGGTCGTCCAGCACCACGCGGCCCATGTCCATCTCGATGACGCGGTTGACCAGGGCGGCGACCTCGTCCAGCCGATGGCTGGTGATCAGCATCACCCCGGCGTCCTTCCGCTCGGCCAGCAGCTTGAAGAAGATGTGGCGGGCTTCCGGGTCCAGGTTGGCCGCCGGTTCGTCCATGATCAGGATGTCGCTGTCGCGCCCCAGCGCCACGCCGATCAGTGTCTTCTGCTTCATGCCGCCCGACAGTTTGACGAAGGGCAGCCGGCGGATGCGGCCGTAATCCAGGCCCAGTTGCCCCATCACCTCGATCATGCGCTCCGGCCTAGTGCCGCACACACTGGCGGAAAAGCCCACCAGCTCGCCCACCGGCATCTTCAACGGCGGTGGAATCTGCGGCACGAAGCCGACCCGGGTGAGCACGGCGCGCCGGTTCTGGCGTGGCGCCAAGCCGTCCACCGTGACCTCGCCGTCATGGACGTACTCGCCCAGCAGGCAGCGGATCAGCGTGGTCTTGCCGGCGCCGTTCGAGCCGACCAGCGCCACCCGGTCGCCCTTGGCGAGGTCCAGCGAAACCCCATCGAGGACGCGGGCGCGGCGGAAGGTCTTGGCGACGTTGGCGAAGCGGATCATGGGCCTTGTCCTGTCACAGCAGCTTGTCCAGTCCCTTGACGGTGAAGCGCAGCGATCCCGTCGGGCAGGTGTCGACGCAGAGGCCGCAGCGGGTGCAGTCGGCCCCCAGGGGCACCTGCACGTCCTCGGCATAGCTTTTCTTGGTGCATTCCAGCACGTGCGGCACCAGGCACACCTTGCGGCAATCGCCCTCGTGCAGGCAGTTCTCCATGGTGTAGGTGACGCGTAGCGGCGACACCGCGCCCACCAGGCCATAGGTCAGGCCGATGGGGCAGATGTAGCGGCACCACATGCGCCGGACCAGGAACACCTCGCACAGCAGCAGCAGCCCCACCCAGGCCAGCGCCAAGCCGGGGCCGTAGATCAGCGCCCGCGAGACGATGCCGGTGGGCGAGATGAATTCGTAGACGGTGTAGCCGCTGGCCAGGGCGAGGGCCGCCATCACCCCGTACAGCACCGTACGGGTGCCGCGGTGCAGGGGATGGTCGGTGACCAGCCGCCTGGCGGCGAGGCGCAGGTGCAGCTTCTCGGCCAGTTCGGCCAGCAGGTGATAGGGGCAGACCCAGGAACAGAAAGTGCGCCCGCCCAACAACCACCACATCACCAGCACGGTGGTGGTGCCGATCAGCAGGTTGATGAGCAGGTGCTTGAAGGCGAGCATCACCTGCAGGGCGGAATTGAGGTCGGCGAAATGGAAGCCGATCACCCGCGACGCGGTCAGCGCCCCTTCCACCAACTGCACGTCGAAGCGGAACGAGACGACGAACAGCAGGTTGACGGCGATCAGCGTCGCCCATCGCACATTGCGCCATTTGTGGCTGCGGTGGGCGGCGTGCAGCGCCTTGATCTCGCGGGCGCGCTGGGCGCCCTTCACCTCGCGCTTGGCCGCATGCATGGCCGCCGCCGCCGGGGTACAGACCGGACGGGTCGGCGCCGCGCCGAACATGACTTTGAGCGAACGGAGCAGCGTCATGATGCGGCTCCCCATTTGCGCTGGCTGTCCACCACGATGGCGGCGGGCTCGGCCGGACACACCATCTCGCACATGCCGCAGCCGGTGCAGGCCTGCTTGACCACCGGCGTGCGGCGCTTGTCGGCGGGATCGGCGGAAACCGGCTCCAGCGCGATGGCGCCTTCGATGGGGCATTCGCGGACGCACAGGTCGCAGAGTTCGAGGTCGTAGGGATGGTCGGCGATCTTGATGGGCTTCCAGCGGTCCACCTCGGCGTAGCGATGGATGCCCGGGAAGGCGTCGCCGCGGGCCGGCCCCTTGAAGCCCTTGCCCTGACGGGCCAGGCAGGCGTCGGGGCGGTCCAGGCGGGCCAGCCCCATGCGCACTTCCTCCTTCTTGTTGAGGGAATGCGCCAAGGCGCCGGTGGGGCAGGCGAGGATGCACTGCACCGCGTCGCATGAGAAATCGCAGGCCTGGTCGCGGGCGTCGATATGGGGAACGCCGACGCCGAAGCCGTCGGTGAGGTCGGCCAGCTTGATGGCTTTCACCGGACAGACCTGGACGCACTGGCCGCATTTGATGCAGGCGGCCAGGAAGGCGCTCTCCTCCAGCGACCCGGGCGGCCGCAGCCGCGGCTCGCCGCCGCGCAGCACCGGCACGAAGCCGAGCAAGGAGATGCCGACCACGGTGGTGCCCACCGCCGCCGAGCGCAGGATTTCGCGGCGGGTCCGTTCCTTGGGCAGCAAGGGGGAGGGAGGGGGACGGGTGCTCATGATCTGTCTGCCTTCTTCTGCCCGGCTTCGGCCGGCCGGTAGCGGGGCTTCTCGTCCCGCAGCATCAGTTTGGGCTCGCTGAACGGGGCGAGGCGGTCCAGGAAATCCACCACCTCCAAGAGCGGCGTGCCCTTGAAGAAGCGGGTGTTGGGCATGTCCATCCACACGCGGCCGGCGTAGCCCATCAGCTCGAACGGCGTGTCGCCGATGCCGTCGCCGTCGCGGTCGAAGCCTTCGTAGGAATCCCAGCTGTTGCCTTCCCACTCGTTGCGCTTGGCCGAGCCGCCGCCATAAACCGCCACCTCGCTCATGTTCCCCTGGAAGGTGTTGTCGCGGAACACGTTGTCGCGCCAGTCGGCCAGGAAGCCCACGGCCACGTCGTTGAAGGCGATGCGGTTGCGGCGGACGGTGTTGGTCTCGCCGGGCTGGTAGGGCGACACGTCGAGGAAGAGCCCCTGCGAGCAGTAGACGATCTCGTTGTCCTCGATGAGCAGGGCGCTGCTCTCCTTGGCCGAGACGCAGGTGCCGGTCGAGCCGATGGCATTGGAAATGCGGTTGCCGCGCACCACCACGCCCTGGCTGTACATCATCGAGATGCCCACCGAGTTGTGACTGAACCGGTTGCCCTCGACGACGTTCTTGCCGGTGTACATGAAGTGCAGGCCATAGCGGCCCTGCTGGATGGTGTTGTTGTAGATCAGGTTGTCGCTGGAATACCACACCACCACGTCGCGGGATCTCGCGCACTTGGTTGCAGCACACCGTGTTGCCGTTGCTGTACCACAGCTTGATGGCGTCGCCCTTGAGGCCCAGGGTAAGCTCGGGCTTCGAGCTGATATGGTTGCCGGTGACCACGTTGTCGTTGGACTGGCTGAGGTTGACGCCCTGCAGGCAATCCTCGATCACGTTGTCGCGCACGGCATTGTGATTGCCGTGAATCTTGACCCCCGCATCCTCGCTGTCGTTGTCCGAGCCCGAACCGACCAGACGCAGGCCGCGCACGGTGACGTTGTCGCCGACGATCTCGACCACGCTGCCGGTGCCGCCGGCGTCGATGGTCACCTTGCCGCCGCCATCCAGGTCAACCGGGCGATCGAGCACCAGATGGCCGAGGTAGCGGCCGGGCGGCGGCTGCACCAGACCTCCCGGCGGCGCGGCGCGCACCATCGCCACGATCTCGGTGACGTCACGCGCCTGCGGCTCCGGCGCCGGCCCCGCCGCCAGGGCGATGGCCGCAGCGGCCAGCACGGCCGCTGCGCCACCGGTCGCGATTGCCAGCTTCCGCATTCTGGCCATCGCCGGCTCCTCCCTTCAGCGGCCCCGCCGCAACATCTTGCGCCGCAAGAGCGCCGCCAGCGTCAGGCACAGGGATGCCGCCACCAGCAGGCCGAAGCCGTAATGAGGGTAAGAATAAGTGGAAAACTGCGCGACCTTGCCCTCACCGAACACCGTGGGCATGAACGGTTTTACGGTGAAGGCCCCCCAGGCGCTGAGGGTATGGCCGAACCACCACAGCCATGCCGAATAGTCGATCACGAAGATGACCGGGATCACGATCCCCGACAGGGGCAGCACCCACCAGAACCGTCCGCCGTAAACTAGGAACAGGGCCAGCATGACCTGGACCAGGCCGAACAGGTAGGGGGCCGCCGCCTGTTCCATCTGGGCGCCCTCGGCGATGGGATGCATGCCGATGAAGTGGTTGATGGTGTTCATCTCGTGCACGCAGTCCAGCGGCTCGTCCTCGTCCACTTCGCTGGTCTTGGGGCGGGCCTGGCAGCCGTTCATCACGCCGTCGACGTGGAAATGGATGCGGATGCCGTCGGGGAAGGTTTCGGCCGGATAGTTGGGCGCCTTCAGCGATACCCACCAGATGGGCGAGACATAGGCGAAGCCGATCAGGACCATGGCCACGACAGTCAGGACGCGCACCACCAGAAGCGGATTGCGGGAGGACGATTCGGACATTGCCACCTCGTGCGGGTCGGAAGAGGGGGCCGCCCGTTCAGGCGGCCCCGGGGTGGGAAAGATTACTGGAAGTCGGGATTCTTCCAGCCCTTCGGCGCGACCTTTTCGGCCGGGGGCTTCAGGCGGGAGACGTAGTCAAGCACGGCATGGGTGTCGCGCTCGGTGAAATCGTGGATCTGCTTGACCATTTCAGGATTGGCGTTGCGGCGCTTGCCCACCTTGATCTCTTGGAACTGGCGCAGCAGGTACTTGTAATGCTGGGCCTCGATGCGGGGATAGAACTTGTCGTTGTCGCCCTGGCCGGTGTCGCCGTGACACTTGGCGCAATTGTCGGCGTAGAGCTTCTTGCCCAGTTCCAGGTCCTTGCCGTCGCCCTTGCCGTTGTCGGGGCTCATCTTCAGGGTCTGGACATAGCCGGCGACGTCGGCCAGCGCCTGCGATCCGCCGATCTGGCTCGGCAGCGCGAACGGATACATGGTCGGGTTGTCGCGGTTCTTGGCGCGGATGTCGGCGAGTTGCTTGATCATGACCTTGTAGTGCTGGCCGGCCAACTGCGGGAAGGTGCCGTCGTCCAGGCCCCAGCCCTCGGGCATGTGGCAGGCCGAGCAGACCTCGTACACCTCGCGGCCGTTCTTGATGTCGGGCTTGAGATTCAGGGCCTCGTCTTCCTCGCCGCCGCCGGCGTTCCATTGATAGCCGGCCTCGCCGATGGACTTGCCTTTGGTCGGCTCGGCCGCCTGGACCCCGCCGGCAATGGCGGCCAGCGCCGCGGCCAGGGTCAAGGAACGGATGATTGCGCTCATGAGTCCTCTCCTTGAAGGGTCCGCGATGGTCATATTAGACCATTCGCGTATAAGATTACTTGACGTTCGACAGGTAGTCGGCGATGGCGTCGATTTCGTCTTCGTTGACCAGGTGCATGACCGGTTGCATGGCCGCCGTTTCGCCGTTCTTGCGCGCCGACGACTTGATGTCGCGCATCTGCTGGGCGAGGTAGGCCTTGTCCTGGCCGGCGACGGACGGGTAGGTGGGCAGGACGGGCTTCAGCCCCTCCTTGCCGTGACAGGCGATGCAGGTTTTCGACATGTAGAGCTTGCGCCCGGCGGCGTCCGCCGGACCGCGCGCCGTGGCCGGCGTGAACTTGTCCAGTCCGGCCAGGTAATCGGCCAGCGCCCGGTTGTCCGCCTCGGTCAGGTCGGCGGCGATGGGGGCCATGGTGTCGGGCACCTGGGCGTTGGCGCGGCTGCCCGCCTTGATGTCCTGCAACTGCCGGAACACGTATTCGGCGTTCTGGCCGGCCAGCTTGGGATAGCCCTCCTGCAGCGGCGTCTTGGCGTCTTCGCCGTGGCAGGCGGTGCACCCCTTGTCGGCGAACAGGGCCTTGCCGTCGGCGGCCAGGGCGGCAGACGCGGTCCAGGCGACCAGGACGCAGGACGCCGCGGTCAGGAATATGCGTGACGTTTCCATCGGGAATTTCCTTGCGCGAGGAGGAAGGGGCGGGCGGGCCCGCCCCTTCCGGCGGCAGTGGTGGTTACTGCACCTTCTTGGCGCCGTTCTGCTCCAGGAAGGTCTTGGTGCGCAGGCCGATGTCGGCGGCCTTCACCTGGTACTGGAACCATTGCTCCGCCCACAGCATGGCGTTGTTCCAGTCCTGCTTGGCGGCGAAGGATTCCGACTTGTCCTTGGCTTCCTTGGCGCGGCCCAGCTGGTCGGCGGCGTCCTCGAACAGGCCGGTCGCGGTGGGGAAGTCCTTGTAGTTGACGCTGGTGATGTAGGCGACCACACCGTCGATCACCTTCTGGGTCTCGACATTGGTCTTCACCCGGGTTTCGTAATCGGCCTTGCTGTAGGAGGTGCCGGCCTTGCCCGCGCCTTCCGCGCCCTTGTAGTTGGCCGGCCGGACGATCAGGTAGCCTTCCATCTCCAGATGCAGCGCCGAGCAGAACTCGGTGCAGTAGTAGGGATAGACGCCGGCCTTGTTGGCCTTGAAGGTCACCGAGCTGGTCTTGCCGGGCTCCAGCGACAGGTTGACGTTGTGGCGGGAGACGGCGAAGCCATGGGTTTCGTCCTCGGCACGCTCCAGGTTGGTCATGTGGAAGGTCACCTCGTCACCCTCGGTGACTTCCACGATTTCCGGCGTGAAGTGCGAGCGGATGGCGGTGCCGAACACCTCGACCTTGCCCGGCTTGCGGTCCACGCGTTCGCTGCCGGGGCGGACGGCGAAGGCGCTCTTCTCGTCCTCGCGGCTGTTCCAGCCGAAGGGATAGCGGACGCTGGGCTTGAGCTTGTCGGCAGAGATGGCCACCACGTAGTGAGGCTCGCCCAGGGGCAGCGGCATGTCATAGAGCATCTGCATCTTGTCGCCGCCGATGTCGATCAGCTGGTGGTTCTGCGGATGCAACGGGCCGACCGGGTTGAAGCGGTCGATGGCCAGCTTGTTCAGCGCCACCAGATAACCGCCCTTGGGGTGTTGGGTGTCGCCTTCCATGGTCATCAGGTGGCCGACGTTGTACTGGATGGATACCTTGTCCAGCACCTTGCCTTCGCAATAATTCCACTTGGCAACCATGGAATCCACGTACAGCGAGGTATAGGCCACGCAGGGCTTGGAATCGTACTGGGTGTGAAGCGGCCCCAGGCCCACCTCCACCTGGGTGTGGATGGTATCCTTCAGGTCGAGGATCGGCAGGCCGTACTCGTCCTTGCCGGTGAACTTGCCGGCCTTGATGGTGGCCTGGATCTTGGCGAAGTCGTACACCGTCACGTGGGTGTCCAGCTTGCCCGAGACGATGACGTACTTGCCGTTGGGGGTGACGTCGACGCCGTGCGGGCTCTTGGGCTCGGGGATGAGGAACATCACGCCCTCGCGCGCCGCCACGTCCAGCGGGATCACCGCCATGCCGTTGACCATCTTGGTCTTGCCGGCCTTGAACAGCTCTTCGGCCTTCTTCCAGTTGACCACGTGCAGGTAGTCGGTGTCCTTGGCCGAGCAGCCCGCCTCGAAGGGCGGACGGCCGCTTTCGATGCCGCCGACATAGCGCTCGGAACAGAACGAGTTGGTGAACGACCAGCCGTCGGAATCCAGCTTGCCGAAATCCGACAGGTCCTGGCTATAGGGCGGCGTCTCGATGGTGAAGGACTTGTCCGGCTCGATGCGGCCCTTCTCGCGATTGAAGTGCCAATAGGTGATGGCGCCGCGGTACTTCTCGTTGAACTGTTCCAGCGGGGCGAAGGCGTGACCCAGCGGGGCCGGATACTGCGACGCCTCGATGATATAGTCGGTGTTGGGCGTGACGAAGGCGCCGCCGTGATCCGACGAGATCACCGGATTCTGGACGATCTGCTTGGTCTCGAAATCCTTGAGGTCGATGACGGCGATGCGGGGCGTGTTCTTGTCGTTGATGAACAGGTACTGACCATCGTAATCGCCGTTGGTCTCGGAAATGGCGGGATGGTGGGTATCGCCGAACAGCACCTCGCGGCCGTCCACCTTGGACCCCTCGGCCAGCACCTTCTTGGATTCCTCATCATAGCCGTACCCCTGCCAGGGTTCGGGGGTGAAGACGCCGATATATTTCAGGATGCGCATGGACGGCACGCCGTACACGATCACCTGGCCGGACTGGCCACCCGAGCTGAAGGCGATGAACTCATCGCGCTTGCCCGAGGGGGTGTAGGTCTTGGTGGCGGCAAGAACATCCTGCTCGTTGAGGCCGCGTCGCTTCATGACATCCTGAAGGCTTTCGGCGGACCAAGCCCCTCCGGCGCCCAATGCAAGGGCGCTGGTGGCAGCGAACAATGTGGCTAGCTTAGTACCAATCTTCATTTTCCCCACCTTTGGCTGTTGAGAAAACGCGCTCGTGCTTTTTGCATGTGGTCCCAGAGGCTACGCCAGGAAGGACGAGGCAAACATGCGATTCGTCAAGTTCTTCGACAGGGCCAAAATAAATGTTGAACTGGCAAGGAGAGGGGCCTGGAGTATTTTTCAAAGACTTTCCATGACATTTGTCAAATTTGGAATGGCTCTTAAGTGCGACTGTTCGTCCTCATTTTGAGGAAGGCGACAAGTCAATCCAGGATGTGCTAATATGCGACCGTTGTCCGGCAAAAGCGCGGTGGTCATGGAAATCATCGGTTGGAGCGACGAACTCGCCCTCGGCATTGAATCCATTGATATTGAACACAAAAGGCTTCTCTCGCTGATTGCCCAGGCGGAAGCCGCCCGGCTTGGCGGCGAGCGGCGCAAGGCCGTGCGCCTGCTCCGCCTCTTCCTCGGCGAGTTCGGCAAACATTTCGAAAAGGAAGCCGATTTACTTGCCGGCATGGATGCCGCCGCCATGGCGCAGCGGCGCTCGGAATACCTGACATCTCAAGCGGTTCTGCAGGCCCATCCGCTGGATGCCGACGACATCGATCTGATAGAGCATGTCACGGTTTACGCCCACGCATGGCTGCTCGACCACATCGTCCGCCAGGACCTGCCGCACCGTGCCGCGTTCTGGCGCCGCGGCGAGGCGCCGCCGGTGCGCCGGGCGTTCTGGCAGCGCTTCGACGTGCTCAAGCTGCGCTGGCGCATCGCGCTGCTGGCGGCGGTGCCGCTGGTGGCGCTCGCCTTCTTGGTGGTGACCGTGGTGGACGAGCTTCACCACCAGGCGAAATCCATGGACCTGTTGCGCGACATGAACGCGCTGAATGGCGATGTCGGGCTGCTGGTGCACGAGCTTCAGCGCGAGCGCGGGCTGGCGTCGCTGTACATGGCCGACCGCTCGGTCGGCCCCGAACGCTTCATGGCCCAGGTCCAGCGCACCGACGAGGCCTTGGTCCGCTTCAACCAGACCGCCGTGGCGCTGGAAGCCAAGCTCGCCCACGGCGGCGCCAAGCAGGTGCTGGAGAACGCCATCGTCGCCATGGATCTGGTGCCGTTCATCCGCGTCGACGTGCTGGCCGGCCGCTTCGAAGGCATCGAGAACATCGACAATTACAGTACGGCGGTGGACGACCTGAGCGCGGTGGTGCCGGAGGTCATCCACTCGGTGCTGCCGTCGGATTTCGCGAGCAACACCCTGGCCTACCTGTTCCTGCTGCAGGCCAAGGAACAGGCCGGGCGCGAACGGGCCTACGGACTGGCGATGATCAGCCGGGGCGCGCCCGCCCGCTCGGTCGAGACCATGTACGAGTTCGCCACCAAGCAGAAGGCGTATATGGACGGCTTCATGGGCCTGGCGCCCAAGGACCTCGCGCGCGCCCTGCAGGTCGCCAACGGGCCGGAATCCAACCTGTTCATGGGGATGCGGGCCCGGCTGGACGCCGGCGAAGCCACCGGCATCGGCGCCCAGGAATGGTTCGATGCCGCCAGCCGGCGCATCGACGCCATGAACGACGTCCAATCCCGGATGATCGCCCGCCTGGCCGCCGACGCTTCCAGCCTGCAGGAGGCCGCCTATCGCCGGACCCTGTGGCTCGGCGGCGGGCTGGCGGCGCTGCTGATGGTGTCGTGCGTCATGGTGGCGGTCCTGGGCTGGTCGATCCTGCCGCCGCTGCGCCGGATCGGCGCCACCATCCAGCGGCTGGCGCGCGGCGAACGCGCCTTGGACGTGCCCGGCCAGGAGGCGGGTGACGAACTGGGCGACATGGCGCGCAGCGTGCAGTCGCTGAAGGAACGGCTGGTGCACGGCGACCTGCTGGCGGCGCGGCGCTGGACCGAGAACGCCGAGCGCCTGCGCGCGGTGACCGACAACCTGCCCGGCGTGGTCTTCCACGTGGACCAAAGCCACGACCGCCAGCCCATCGTCACCTGCGTCAGCCGCAAGCTGCGCGAGGTCACCGGCCTGCCGGCGGCCGAAGTGGTCAACAAGCCCATGCGGGCCTTGCTGCGCCGGCTGCTGCGGGCCGAGGACTGGCCGGCGGTGCTGCTGGCGCTGCATCGTGCCGGGGCCCAGCCGCTGGATTTCGAATTCCGTCTGCGCGACACCGTGGGCGGGCGGCCGCGCTGGTTGCGGGTGCTGGCGTCGCCGACGCGTACGGAACAGGGCTGGATGTGGAACGGCGTCGCCCTGGACGTCACCAGCCTGAAGCGGGCCGAAGAGGAGCATGCCCGCATGACCGCCGAACTGGCCAATTTCTGCCGCAGCCGCACCACCAGCCAGCTGACCCGCAGCATCGGGCGCGAGTTGGCGGCGCTGGTCGAGCCCATGGCCGACCATGTGGAACGAGCTGTGCGCGCGGTCGCCTTCACCGACCCTGCCCGGCCGGAAATGCTGGCCGTCATGGATGCGGCCGAGCAGATCCGCGCCCTGATCGACCGGCTGTCCGACATGGGCAACGATGCCCGGGGGGAGCGCTATGCCGTGGACGTGGTGGCGGTGCTGACCGAAAGGCTGCAGGCCATCCGGGACCTGCTGCCCGAACACGCCATCGACAGCCGCCTGGGCGGCTTGGGCGCCCATGTGCTGTCGACCCAGGCCGAAATGGAGCGGGTGGGGGCCTATCTGTGTTCACGCATGCCCGCCGACGGCAGCCGGCTGGAAGTATCCGCCGAGATTGCCGACGACGATTTGGGCCGCCGCTGGCTGCGCCTTTCGGTGGACCATGTGGCGTCCACCGGCGGCAATGACGGCGGGGCGCCGGAACGGCGTCCGTTCGCCGTGCATCAGCAGGATCGCGACAGTGAATTCTCGTTGGCGATGACACGCGCCATCGTCGAGGGCTGCGGGGGCTGGCTGGACATCCGCCGGCAATCGCAGGAGGGGATGGTGATCGAAGTGTGCCTGCCGGTCGTAGAAAGCGGAAAAAGCAATGTCATCGAGTTTCGAGGGGGAGCCAAATGGCAGAAAACCCGACACTAGAAAGGCGTATCGACGCGCCGGGGAAAAGCGGGGCGAGCCAGGACGATTCCCTTGCTGAATTGCTGGCCGAGCTGTTCCCCCATGAGGCGGCGAAGCCGGTTCCCTATCGGAAGCGGGCCTACATCTTCCACCAGGGCGATCCGGTGGAGGCGGTGTGGTGCATCGTCTCGGGCATGGTGGCCCTGGAGCGGATCGACGACGACGGCCGCATGGCCATCTTCGGCATCATGAAGGCGGGCACCGTGCTGGCCTGGCAGGACCTGATGGAGGGCGGCTGCTATCGCAACAGCGCCGAGACCCTGTCGCCCTGCGACGTCATCGCCGTGCCCTGCGCCACCTTCCGCGCCGCCCTGCACCGGGATGACCGTCTGGTGTCGGCGCTGATGCGGCAAGTGGCGGCCCAGGTCGGCGCCTATGAGGAGCACATCCTGCGCCTGTCCACCCTGGAGGTGCCGGAGCGGCTGTATTCGACCCTCTGTTCCATGGCCTCGTCCGAGGACAACGAGGGCGACATGGTGGAATTCTCGGTCCCCATCCTGCGCCGCGATCTGGCGGCGATGATCGGCACCTCGCCGGAGGGCGTGTCCCGCGGCATCCGCCGCCTGGAAGAGATGAACGTGGCCGAGTTCAGCGGGCGCAGCACCGTCCGCCTGCGCGTCCCGCCAAGAAGGTAAGCCGCATGATATTGCGTTTGTTCACCGTTGCCGCCCTGGCGGCCGCATTGTCGCCCATGGTGCTCGCCATCCCCGCCGCCCCCGTGGCGGCGCAGGAGGCCGCGCCTCGCATCAGCGGCCGTTTCGTGCTGCAGGACCAGGACGGCCGGACCGTCAACGACGAAACCTATGCCGGCAAGATCCGGGTCATCAGCTTCGGCTACACCTTCTGCCCGGACGTCTGTCCCACCACCCTGGCCACAGTCGCCGAAGCCATGGACAAGCTGGGGGACTTGGCGGACCAGGTGGTGCCCATCTTCGTCAGCGTCGATCCGCAGCGGGACAGCCCGGCCCATCTCAAGGAATACGTGGCCGCCTTCCACCCCCGCCTGGTCGGTCTGACCGGTACTCCCGAGGCCGTGGCCAGTGCCGCCCGCAACTTCCGTGTCCGTTACCAGATCAATCCCGCTCCCGACCACAATCCCGATACCTACACGGTGGACCATTCGGCCGGCATCTACATCATGGGGCGTGATGGGCGGTTCGCCGCCAAGCTGGGCTATCTGGAAAACGCCGACACGCTGGCGGGGCGCATCCGGCAGGTGGCGCAATGATCCTGGGACGCCGCCAAGTGCTGACGGCGGCCCTGGCCGCCGCCTTGGTCCGCCCCGCCCTGGCGGCAGCGGTCAAGGGGTTGCAGGTGGCACCCGCTCCCCTGCCTCTGGCAGCGCTTCCCATTACCGACGCCGATGGCCGGATGGTCGGCCTGACGGACCTTGCCGGCCGGCCGGGGCTGGTGAACCTGTGGGCCAGCTGGTGCGGCCCTTGCGTCGCCGAACTGCCGGCGCTGGACCGGCTCGCCGCCTCGCAATCCCGGGTGGGCGTGCTGACGCTGTGCCTGGACCGTGGTGGCGCCCCTACCGCCCGGGCTGCCTTCGAGCGGATGAGCATCCAGGCCTTGCCGCTGCGGCTCGATCCCGAACGGCGTGCCGCCACCGTCTGGAATGTCCCTGTCCTGCCCACAACCCTGTTCCTTGACGCCCAAGGCCGCGAAGTCGGGCGTTTCATCGGTGCCGCGCGCTGGGACACCCCCGACGCCATGCTTTTGCTCTCGGCTCTGGCCGAGGGCCGCCCGCTTGGCCTGGAGATGGCACCGCCACCGGTGACGATGACAATTCAATAGCGCCGGGGCGTGTCGTTTTCCCATGGTGACGGGCTTGGCATCTCAGGATGGGGAATGCCGCGCATTCTCATCGAAGCCGCTGGAAACCTCTCAATTTGTCGAGAAGATATTCGCGCAGGACCTGCGCATGGTTGTGCGCCGGATCACGGGCGGCATAAAGCAGCGTTAGCGGGCCAAGCTTCAGGAAATCCTCGATGCGGCCGACGGCCTCTTGGTTGAGTGCCAGTTCGGCGCGGTAGCGCCGGGAAAACTCTGCAAAACGGGTTTGGTCATGGCCGAACCATTCGCGCAATTCGGAACTGGGCGCGATATCCTTCAGCCAGAGGGTCAGTCCTGCGGCCTCCTTACGAACGCCGCGCGGCCATAGCCGGTCGACGAGGACCCGCGCTCCGTCTTCTTCACCGGGGGGATCGTATATGCGTTTCAACCGGATGATGAAGGCGGGGTCAGGCATGGCAGGTTTGCTCGCTGGAGTGACGGGGCCTTGTCATTCGTGGTCCCCCTCGCTACGGCTAATCCCGCCATAGCCTTTCCACCATGCGCCGTGCCGCCACGGGGGCCAAATCCGGTTCCACCGTGCGGACGGCCTTCATGGCTCGTTCCATCTGCCCGACATAGTCCAGCCCGTCTTGCCGTGCGGCATCCACGGCGTGGGCGATGATACGGCTAAGGGAGGGGGAGGAGGTTTGCATGGTGAATGTTCTATCATTGTTCGCCTTGTTTGGAAAGGTCGAACCTTCACCTGGGGGGCCGGAGCGCCAAGAGAAGGGGAGTGAGCCGATTCCGTTCGAAATGTCTATTGCGACGATGTGTGACCCGACCCCCAGGGAGAGCCGTCGATCATGTCCGTTTCCGATCCTTTCCTGTCATGGCGCGTGCTGCGGTCAAACGCCTTGCAGGCGTCGCCGCCATACTGGACGGCCATCTGGTGGACGGTTCGTTGCCATGAGCCCGCCGGCCATCCGCTTCGCCGGCGTCACCGTCGCCTATGACCGCCACCGGGGGGTACGACATGCTGCGCTATCGCATCCACACTGGGGCTTTGCACATTTTTCCACCGCCCCCCTGCCATGAATGGCAGAGCGGTGGGTGGATCGCTCGACCGGCTCAAAGCCATGGCTGTCTCTTAATGGGGTGGTCTTGCGCACATATTTCGCGTAATAAGGGATTCTGCGCCGTTTCAATGGAGTAGCGAATGACCGAGGCAAGCAATTCGGGGGCGGCCAAGAACGAGCGGGAACGCGCGGCAGAAGCAGTGGCTGCCGCCAATGCCGCGTTCGGCACGGTGATGTCCATCCTGCTGCAATCGGAGGCGCATCAACTGCTGCATGTGCAGGACCTCAAATGGCTGGTGGTGCCGGCCGTGGCCCTTCAGCAGTTCCGCATCCTGCGGGTGGACGGCATGCCGGTGGGCTATGTCAGCTGGGCGCTGGTGACGGAGGAGGTGGATGCCCGCCTCGCCAAGGGGCAACCCAGATTGTCGCCCCACGAGTGGCAGTCGGGCGACATTCCCTGGCTGGTGGATTGCGTGCTGCCGCAAGGCATCGGCCCCACTCTGCTGCGCCGCTTCGCCGAAAGCTTCGAACTGGCGCCTCGCCTCAAGATCCTGCCCGGCCCGGGCCGCCCTGATGGCGGCGTGCTGGCCGACCTGATCGCCGCCGTGGAGAAGCCGGCCGCGTAGCGGCCGTCCGGAATGAGGGCGCTCCTGGGAACTTGACCATTCCCTTCGCCCTGCCCGGCTGTGGACGGTCGGTCGCTCGCCGTGGGGCCGGCGCTCGCCTTCTTTCTGCTGGCCGTAGCGGCCGCAACTTTCCTCGACGCGGTCGCGCGGTTGGCTTGGAGGCGGCGCCGCCCGCCACAAAGATGATGCGACAATGTGGAGGCTGCCCATCCCCTTCTGCCTGCCGCTGTTCCGGTTCGGACTGGCCGTCGGGCTGGCAGTGGCGATGGTCGGGGCGTTCCTGCCGTGGGGCGTCCCGGTGGCGGTGCTGGTGGCCATGGTGGCTTCGCCGCGTCTGGCGGACGCGACCAGTATCATCCGGGCCACGGGCAGGACTTTCGACGTTCGGCTGACCGAGGTCGAGTCCATTGCCCGGCGTTTCCGCGACGTCGCCCGGCTGCCGTGATACTGGCGCTGTTGCCGGACTTAGCGGTCAAGGAATTGGCGCGCTGGGCGCGGGCCACATGGTATTGGGATCTGTGCTACGCCTACCGGCTACGTTGGGCCGACGACATCCATGTGATGGCATACTCGGACGTCCTCCGGCTGCTGGTCGGCGATCTCGGGCTGCTGTGGCCGCCGCTCTGCGCTTTCGCCGCCGCTGTGGTGGTGGTGGCTTTGCCGCTATGGCTAGGCGCCATGGCCCGGGGATTCGAGGCGGGCCAGGGGTCGCCGACCTGGGGCCGTTTCCTTGCGGCCCTGCTGCCGTCGCTCGTCTTCGTGCCTCTCGGCGTATTCGGGGTGTTCGCCGGCAACACAGGACTGAGCCATACGGTGGCGTCGGTGTCGCAGCCGCCGGGTTGGTTCGTGGCCCTGTTCTGGCTGGTGCTGCCGATAGGGTGGAGCATGCTCATCGCCCGATTGGCCAATGTGGGGGTGCTGCTGGTGGCTTTGTTGTCGGGGCGGCGGAGGGCTATCGAGTGGTGATGGCGGGATCGGAGGGAAACTGAGAATGACGTTGTGGAGGTTGCCCATTCCCTTCTGCCTGCCGCTGTTCGGGCCGGGGCTGCTGATTGGCCTGCTGGCGGCGGCGGTCGGCGCGTTCCTGCCGTGGATCATCCCGGTGGCGGCGTTCGCGGCCATGGTGGTGTCGCCGCGGCTGGCGGACTGGACGGACATCGTCGGCGCCCGGGGCGCGACGTTCTTCATACGGATGAGTGCGGCAGAGTCGATCGCCCGGCGGTTCCGCAACGTCACCCGCCTGCGGGTTTCCGTCGGGGAATTGGCGTCCGTTGTCACCATTTTCTTGGTCGGCGGGCTGGTCCTCGCCGTGCTGGCGCTGATGCCGGGCGCGGCGGTGGAGGGAGTGGCGAGGTGGGCGCAGGCGACATGGTATTGGGATCTGTGCTACGTCCACGGGCTCCGTTTGGCCGAGGACATGCATTTGGTGGGATACCCGGATGTCTTCCGGCCGGTGGTCGGCGAACTCGGGCTGATGTGGCCGCCGCTCTGCGCCTTCGCCGCCGCCGCGATGGCGGTGGCCTTGCCGCTGTGGCTGGGCGCAATGGCCCGGGGGTTCGAGGCGGGCCAGGGGGCGCCGACCTGGCGCCGTTTCCTCGCGGCCCTGCTGCCGTCGCTTGTCGCCGTGCCATTGGCCGCGACGACCGCTTTCACAACGCTGACCGGACTAGGACCGCAGCCGGCCATAGGCGATTTGGTCCTCCCTTGGCTGATCCTTCCGGTGCTGTGGAGCCTTGCCATCGCCCGATTGGCCAATGTGGGGACGCTGCTGGCGGCTTTGCTGTCGAGGCGGCGGAGGGCTATCGAGTGGTAATCCCGCCCCGCGGTGGCTCGGCCCACGAGAACCTTGGAAACTCGGCTTAATGGGCGTCCGCGCGTTGAGACGGCATTCCTGTCCATAGGTCATAGTGCTGCCCGATCAGAGGTCTTATTGGGCAACATCCCAACTTGACTACTCGCAATAATGGTGTGAATAGGCGATGTGTCTCTGAAATTGGGGAATTTCAGCGGCGCGAAACCCCCTTTGATATTGCTGGCCAGGGTGGTGGCTCGCAACGGTAGGGTGGCCTCTGGCTCACTTTCCTAGGGGGATGAACGGCCGCGTGCGCACGCGCGAAGGGCCGAAGCCAACCGTGCGACCAGGGGGATGTCCATGTCCGACGATACCACGCCCATCGCCTTCGACGGCTCGACCAGCGCGTCCAGTCCGACGGATGTGCCCATCTCTCCGGCTCCCCAACCGACGACTTCCATGCCCTCCGTATCCGGTTCGGCATCCGCGGTGACCGGGTCGGGCGGTTTGTTCAGCTACGTTGATTGGGCGGACGTCGGCATTGGCGCAGGTGGAGCGGCGGCGGGTTACGCGACCAGCTATTACCGTGACCTCGCCAGAACCGAGGCGTGGACGTTTCAGCGGGTGGGGTCGGCTTCGCCCTATGGGGGAGCCATGTGGGAAAGCCCCCGGATTTACGGCAATTTGTATTCGCTCTCTAACGTCGCCAGGATCGGATTGGGCTTTGCTGGGTACGCCTATAGCGGCTACCAGATTATCTCCTCGACACCCGACAGACGGGGCGAAGCCATCTTAACCGCAGGCATCGGAATAACCGCAGGGGTGCTGTTCGGAGGTGTCGGCGGTGTGCTTGTCGGAGGAGTGGCGGCGGCATACATATCCTCGCCGGCTGGAGCTTCGATCCGTAGCTGGGCCAACACGACCTATAGCGGCGCGCACAGTTGGGTCAGCACGACCTATAGCCGTTACTTCGATCCGCTGGTGGTCGATCTTGACGGCGACGGTATCGAACTGACCGGCGCTTCCAACGTCTTCTTCGACTATGCCGCCGACGGCACGCTGCGGACCGGCGGTTGGGTCGGGCCCGACGACGGCATGCTGGTGGTCGATCTCGATGGAGACGGGGCCATCGACGACATGGCGGAAGTGCTGTCCGAGAATTTCGCTCTCGGCGGCGACAGCGGCGAACAGGCGCTGGACCTGTTGGATGCCAATCAGGACGGCAAGGTGGACGCGGCGGACGCCGGCTATGGTCAGTTGCGGGTCTGGCGCGACGTCGACCAAGACGGCGAGGTCGATGTCGGCGAGTTGCACACCCTGGCCGAGTTGGGCATCCAGAGCATCAATACGGCCATGACGCCCGAGGGCGCCGCCGACCCCAACGGCAATCGGATCGAAGGCACGGGTTCGGCATCCACTGCCGGCGGATCGGCACAGATCGGGGAAGTCTCGTTCGGGGCTACCGGCCTAGTCTTCACCGAGGTGGCAGGCACGCCCGGCGTGCGGATGCTGGAGCTTGATGACGGCAGCCGTTGGGCCATCGCCCGCGACAATGCGGCCACCGTCATCGATCTGGACCTGCTGTCCGCCGCGCGCGCCATCGGCCGGGACGGCGACGACACCCTCGTCGCCGGCGATTCGGATGCGTACCTTACCGGCGGCGGCGGCAACGACTTCCTGGCCGGGGGAGCCGGCGTCGATCTGCTGGAAGGTGGCGCCGGCGCCGATACGCTGTCGGGCGGCGCCGGGTCCGACACGCTGATCGCGGACGCCGACGATACGCTTGATGGCGGCGACGGCGACGACGTCGTGATCTTCAACGGCGACGACGCCGTCATCCTGGACATGACCACGGCGCGGGTCGAGCGCGTGGTCACCGGCGGGGGGCGGATGTGCTCACGGCATCCGCGGACGACCTTTCCGCCCGTTATATCTTTTCGGGCGATGGCGACGACATCCTGTCGTTGGGAGGCGGCGACGATTTCGTCACCGCCCAGGGGGGCAACGACACCATCGACGGCGGCGGCGGCAACGACGTCGTCGTGGCGGGTCCGGGTGCGGACACAATTGATGGCGGCGACGGCGCCGACATGATGGTCTTCAACGACGATTATCAGCATTACCAGATCACGCAGGACGGCGAATGGACGATCGTCCGGCATCTGCGGGAGATCGACGGGGTCAGCGACGGCGTCAGCCGTTTGCGGAACGTGGAGGTCCTGCGCTTCAACGATCGCGCGGTTCGTTTGGAGGGACTCAATTCGGGGCCGCAAGCCGGCGATGACGTGCTGGCGCGCACGTTCGAGGCTTCCTTCACCATCGCGGCGGACGATCTTCTGGGCAACGATTACGACGACGATTTCGACGTCCTGCGTATCGTCTCGCTGGGCATACCCAATGCCGGTGCGGTGCGGCTGGACGAGGCGGGCAACGTGGTGGTCGACGTGCCGCCCGGCTTCCAGGGCGACCTGCGTTTCGACTACACCGTGGCCGACGGCAATGGCGGCTTCGACCGCGCCACCGCCACCATTCGCGTCACCCCGCCGCCGCCCGGCGACCCGCTGCGCCGCTACCAATGGCACCTGGACGCGCTGGAGATCGCGTCGGTGTGGAAGGACTATACCGGCGAGGGCGTCAAGATCGGCATTCTGGACGAGGGCGTGGAGTACACCCACCCCGACCTGGCGGCCAATTACGACCAGAGCCTGGACTGGGATTTCGCCGACGGCGACGGCTCGCCCCTGCCCACCGGCGACGCCGAGAACCACGGCACCTTCGTGGCCGGCATCATCGCCGCCGCCAACAACGGCATCGGCGTGGTCGGCGTCGCCTATGACGCCACCATCGCCTCGCTGCGCCGTTCGTTCGGCAGCGGCGTCAGCAGCACCCAGACGGTCAACGCCTTCAACAAATTCGTCGATTTCGACGTCGTCAACAATTCCTGGGGGCCCAGCACGCGCTACGATAGTAGCGACGTGGCCAGCCAGGCGGCGCTGGAGCGCGCCGTGCGCGACGGCCGCCACGGCCTGGGCACCGCGGTGGTGTTCTCGGGCGGTAACGACCGCGCCAAGGGCGGCGACGCCAATGACGGCGCCTACGTGAACTCGCGCCACACCATTACCGTGGCCGCCACCTATGTGGAAGGCAAGGTCACTGAGTTCAGCAATCCAGGCGCCGCCTTGCTGGTGACCGCCCCCGGGCAGGACATCATCTCCACCGACCGCACCGGCACGGCCGGCTATCAGCACGAAGCCAACGGTCCGGTGGGCCTGGACTACACGGGTGGGCAGGGGACGTCGTATTCCGCCCCGGTGGTGTCGGGCATCGTCGCCCTGATGCTGGAGGCCAATCCGAACCTGGGCTACCGCGACATCATGGACATCCTGGCCTATTCGGCGGTCCAGAACGACGCGGGCAGCGCCGGATGGCAATGGAACGGAGCCGGCACCTGGAACGGCGGCGGCATGCATTTCAGCCACGATTACGGCTTCGGCATGGTCAACGCCCGTGCCGCCGTGCGCCTGGCCGAGACGTGGCTGCTGGACGGTCACGCCGCCAAGGTGTTCGTCAACGAGCGCTCCACCAGCGCCGCCCGCGCGCCCGGCCTGGCCATCGCCGATTCCGCCACCGTGGCCGACACGCTGACCATTGCCCAGGACCTGACGGTCAATCAGGTCGAGGTGGACCTCAACATCAACCACACCAACATCGGCGACCTGATCGTTACCCTGATCGCGCCCGACGGCACCCGCAGCGTGCTGGTCAACCGGCCAGGCAAGGCGCCCGGCGACGCGGCCGGCCGGGGCGATACGGCCGACGGCATCGTGTGGAAGTTCACCAGCATGGCCCATTGGGGCGGCAGCGCCGCCGGCCAATGGCGGCTTGAGGTGACCGACGCTGCCGGCGGCCATGTGGGTGTGCTCAATTCCTGGAAGCTGTCGCTGTATGGCGACAGCGCTTCGGCCGACGATACCTATGTCTACACGGACGAATTTGCCCGCGTGGCGGCGGGCGATCCGGCCCGTGCCACATTGACCGACGGTGCCGGCGAGGACACCGTCAACTTCTCCGCCATCAGCGGCGACGCGATGGTGGACCTGAACCCAGGCCAGAGTTCGCTGCTGGGCGGGACCGAGTTGAAGATCGCCGAAGGCACCCTCATCGAGAACGCCATCACCGGCGAGGGCGACGACATCCTGATCGGCAACGCCGCCGACAACAGCCTGTTCGCCGGCCGCGGCGCGGACCTGCTGACGGGCGGGGCGGGCGCGGACCTGCTGGATGGCGGCGAGGGCGCCGACACCGTTTCGTTTTTCGCGGCGTCCCAGGGCGTGACCCTGTCGCTGGCTACCGGCGGTACCGGCGGCGAGGCGGCCGGTGACACCTACCGCAATATCGAGAACGTGCAGGGCTCCCGCTACGCCGACCGCATCGCCGGCGACGGCGGCGACAACCTGCTGGCGGGCGTCGAGGGCGATGACGTGCTGGATGGCGGCGCCGGCCGCGACACCCTGGTCGGCGGGGACGGCGACGACACTCTGCTGGGCGGTGCCGGCTTCGACGTGGCCGTCTACGACGGCATGGGTGACGATTACGAGGTGACGGTGGACGAGGCCACCGGCGCCACCACCGTGCGCGATCTGCGCTCCGGCGCGCCGGCTGGCGTGGATACCCTGTACGGCGTCGAACGCCTGCAGTTCCGTGATCGCGTCGTCATGATCAGCAACAACGCCGCCCCGACCACCGGGGCGGATTCCGCCTCGGCGGTGGAGGACACCGCGATCGCCATCCGCCTGGCCGACCTGGTCGCCAACGACACCGACCTGGACGGCGACGCGGTGCGCGTCATCGGCATCGGCGGTGCCGTGGGCGGTTCGGTGGCGCTGACCGCCGCCGGCACCGTGGTGTTCACCCCGGCCAAGGACTTCAACGGCCAAGCCAGCTTCACCTACACGGTCACCGACGACCAGGGCGGCGAAACCACCCAGACGGTGACCGTCGACGTGGCCGGCGTCAACGATGCGCCCGAGGCCGCCGCCATGCACGTGGGCCTGCCCGAGGGCCGCTCGGTGGCCGGCCGCCTGGCCGGCCACGACGCCGAGCAGGGACGTGAGAATCTGACCTATCAGCTGGAGAGCGGCCCGGCGCACGGCCAGGTCGCCATCCAGGCCGACGGCAGCTTCGTCTTCACTGCGGCCGAGGGTGGACCGGCCAGCGAGACCTTCACCTACCGCGTCACCGACGCCCAGGGCCTGTCCAGCGTCGCCACCGTCACCGTCGATGTGGCCGGTCAGATCCGCCGCGATGTCTTCCAGGCCGATGGCGGCCGCACGGTGCCCGCCGATGCCGCCGAAAGGGTGGCGCCGGTGACCGCGGCCCTGGCCGACGGCACCTTCGTGGTGGTGTGGGCGGCCGGCGAGGGGGGCGCTTCCGATGGGCTGGGCATCATGGTCCAGCGCTTCGACGCGGGCGGCAACCCGCTGGGCCAGGCCGTGCACGCCAACACCTGGACGCTGAGCGACCAGCACCAGCCCACCGTCGCCGCCATGGCGGACGGCGGCTACGTGGTCGGCTGGACCTCGGAGGACCAGGACGGTGGTGGCCCGGGCCTGTCCGGCGCCTATGCCCGCCGCTTCGACGCCGAGGGCAGGCCGGTCTCGGACGAAATCCTGCTCAACCAGGAAACCCTGTCGGTCCAGGCCCGCCCGTCCATCGCCGCCCTCCCCGGCGGCGGCTTCGTCGCCACCTGGGAATCCTATGGCCAGGACGGCGATCAGTACGGCATCTACGGTGCCGTCTTTGACGCCGGCGGAAAGCGGATCGGCAGCGCCTTCCAGGTCAACGCCTTCAATTCCGGCAGCCAGTACGACAGCGCGGTGACGGTCCTGGCCGATGGCGGCTTCGTGGCGACGTGGACGTCTTACGGGCAGGACGGCGGTGCCCACGGGGTGTTCGCCCAGAGGTTCGATTCCGCCGGCCGCAAGATCGGCCCCGAACGTCAGGTCAACCAGTACACGCCCTATTCCCAGCACCGCCCGGCCGTGGCGGCGCTGGCCGGCGGCGGCTACGTGGTGGTGTTCGAGGATGGCGGCGGCCAGCCCGCTCCGGCTTCCTCCTTCGACATCTCGGCGCGCCTCTTCGGTGCCGACGGCGCCCCTGCGGGCGTGCAGATTCGCATCAATGCGGGAGACTGGATGGGCAGCCAGCAGGCGCCCTCGGTGAGCGCCCTGCCCGGCGGCGGCTTCGCCGTGGTGTGGCAGAGCGAGACGGTGATCCGCGCCCAGCGCTTCGGCGCGGACGGCACCGCCCAAGGCGGCGTCCTCGACCTGGGCACGGTCCCGGCCGGGAGTTCGGCCATGCCGTCGCTGGCGGTGCTGGCCGACGGCTCGCTGGCCGCCGTGTGGCAGTCGGCCTCGGCGGCGGCCGGAGCGGCGCCGGTCACCGTCCGGGTGCTGGCGGCCGATGCCGCCGGCGACTTCGCCGCCATGGCTTGGCACGGTGGCGGCGGTGCCGACGTCTTCGCCGGCGCCGGGGGAAATGACACCCTGGAGGGCCGCGACGGCGACGATGCGCTGTGGGGCGAGGCGGGCGACGACCTGCTGGCCGGCGGCAAGGGCGCCGACCGCCTGGACGGCGGCGGCGGCAGCGACACCGCCGGCTATGCCGATTCCGATGCGGGCGTCGCCGTCGACCTGGCGGCCCACACCGCCGGCGGCGGCCATGCCCAGGGCGACGTGCTGTCGGGCATCGAGAACCTGATCGGCTCGCGCCATGCCGACATCCTGACTGGCGACGACGGCGACAATGTCCTGGAAGGCGGCGCCGGGGGTGATGCGCTGTCGGGCGGCCTGGGCGCCGACACCGCCTCCTATGCCGGTTCGGACGCCGGGGTGAGGGTCGACCTGGGGGCCGGCACCGCCTCGGGCGGCCATGCCCAGGGCGATGCGCTGTCGGGGATCGAAAACCTGACCGGTTCGGCCCATGCCGACATCCTGGCCGGTGACGGCGGCGACAACGTCATCGAAGGCGGTGCCGGCGCCGACACCCTGGCCGGCGGCGAGGGCCGGGACACCCTGTCCTATGCGGGATCGGGTCTGGGCGTGGCGGTTGATCTGGCGGCCGGCACGGCCGGCGGCGGCGATGCCCAGGGCGACGTCGTCTCCGGCTTCGAGGACCTGCGCGGTTCCGCTTTCGCCGACCGCCTGGCCGGCGACGGCGGTGACAACACCATCCGGGGCGGCGGTGGTGACGACAATCTGTCGGGCGGCGGCGGCAACGACCTGCTGGACGGCGGCGACGGCATCGACACCGTGTCGTTCGACGGTTCGTTCGCCAATTACAGGGTCGAGCGGGTGGCCGAGGGGTACCGGGTCACCGACCTGCGACCCGACGTGGACGGCGACACCGGCAGCGACCTCCTGGTCAATGTGGAGGAGCTGCGCTTCACCGATTTCAGTTTCCACACCGACGGCACCAACAACCAGCCCATCCTGGCCGGCGAATCGTTCGCCACCGACGAGGATGTGCCGCTCCATCTGTCTGCCTCGCAACTGTTGGCCAACGACGTGGACGTGGATGGCGACGCCCTGACCATCACCAAGGTGGGCGGGGCCGTGGGCGGCACCGTCAGCCTGGGCGCCGGCGGCGAGGTGGTGTTCACTCCCTTCGCCAACTACAACGGCGAGGCCAGCTTCACCTATACCGTCTCCGACGGCCGGGGCGGCGTGCGCACCGCCACCGCCGCCGTCTCGGTGGGTGCGGTCAACGACGACCCGTCAGTGGGCGCCAAGACCGTGCAGATGTGGGAAGATCAGGCGGCCACCATCCCGCTGAGCTTCCTGATGGGCGGGGCGGCCGACGTGGACGGCGACACCGTCACCTTCGCCGGCCTCGGCGAGGCGGTGGGCGGCGTGGTCGCCCTGAACGCCGACGGCAACGTGGTGTTCACCCCGGCGGCCAATTACAACGGCCCGGCCAGCTTCAGCTACAGCGTGTCGGACGGCCAGGGCGGCCTGACCATCCGCGTGGTGCAGGTGGACGTGCGTCCGGTCAACGACCTGCCGCTGGCCCGTACCGATTACTTCTCGACCGGCGAGGACACGCCGCTGCTGCTCGACCCCGCGCAGTTGCTGGCCAACGATTCCGACGTGGACGGTGACGGCCTGACCATTACCGCCGTGGGCAATGCGGTGGGCGGCGTGGTTGGCCGCGATGCCGACGGCCGGGTGGTGTTCACCCCCAATCCCGATTTCGTGGGCGAGGCCAAGTTCTCCTATGTGGTCGAGGACGGCAAGGGCGGTTCGGCGCTGGCCATCGCCCACGTCTCGGTGGGCGGCGCCAACGACGCCCCCATCGCGGCAGGCAAGACCGTCATCATGTACGAGGACCAGCCGTTCCGAATCCCGGTGTCGTTCCTGCTGGAAAACACCGTGGACCCCGATGGCGATGCCATCTCGGTGAGTGCGGTGGGCGGCGCCGTCAACGGCACCGTGACGCTTGACGAAGACGGCTACGTCACTTTCTCGCCGGCCGCCGATTACAACGGCGACGCCAGTTTCACCTACACCTTGTCCGACGGCAATGGCGGCCTGACCACGGCCACCGTGGCCGTCAAGGTCAACCCGGTGGACGACGCGCCGCGCACCGGCATCGACACCGCCTCCACCGTCGAGGACCAGACGGTCACCCTGTCCCTGGCGGCACTGCTGGGCAACGACGTGGATCCCGACGGCGAGGTGGTGGAATTCGTCTCGCTGCGCGATTCCTCGGGCGGCCGCGCCATCCTGGATGGCCAGGGCAACGTGGTGTTCACCCCCGACCGCGACTTCAACGGCCAGGCCCGCTTCACCTACATCGTTCAGGACCCCGACGGCACCCGTTCGCTGGGCACGGTGCTGGTCAACGTGACGCCGGTCAACGACGCTGCCAAGGCCTATGACGGCTACGTGCGCACCGCCGCCGGCGTGGCGGTTTCGGACCGCGTGCGCACCGAGGATCCGGACGATCCCGCTGCCAGCCTGGTCTACGGCCTGTCCTCGGGCACCCAGAGGGGGACCCTGAGCTTCAACGCCGACGGCAGCTACACCTATACCCCCAATGCTGGGTTCACCGGCACCGATTCCTTCACCTACACGGTCACGGACCCCCATGGCGCCGGCACCACCGCCACCGTCACCATCGACGTGGGCACCGATGGCCCGGTGCGGGTGAACACCACCACGCGCCCGCTCGAGACGGGCTCCGAACTGCTGGCGGCGCCGTCCGTGGCGGCGCGCTCCCAGGGAGGCTGGGCGGTGGTGTGGGGCCGCAACTCGGCCTCCAGCCTCAGCGCCACCTGCGACGTGGCCGCGCGCATCTACAATGCCGACGGCACCGCCCGTACCGGCGAGTTCACCGTCAACACCTATACGTCGGACGATCAGGTCCATCCGGACATCGTCGCCTTGAAGGACGGCACCTACCTGGCCGCCTGGTCCAGCCGCATGTCGGTGGACACCGGCGGTTTCGGCACCTACTCGACCCTGGTCATCCGCGGCCAGCGCCTGGATGCGGCCGGCAACAAGGTTGGGGCCGAGTTCAATCTGAATGAGGGCGTTTACGTCATCAACCAGGGCGGCAACCGCCTGGTGTCGCGGCAGGTGCCAGAGATCACCGCGTTGGCCGACGGCGGCTACATGGCCGTATACCATCGCCAGCTGGGCGGCCTCACCGACACCGACATCGTCGCCCGGCGGTTCGACGCCAACGGCACCGGCGGCGCCGAGTTCCTGATTCACGCCACCTCGTCCACCAGCCAGCAGTTCCCGCAGGTGTGCGAATTGGGCGGCGGCCGCGTGGTCTTCGTCTGGCAGGAAACCGGCACCGGCTCTCCCGCCTACCAGGACATCCGCGCCCGCGTGTTCAACGCCAACGGCACGGCGGTGGGCAACGAGTTCACCGTGCACCAGTCCACCGACTATTCGCAGTTGGAGCCCACGGTGGTGGCCACTCCGGACGGCGGCTTCACGGTGGCATGGAGCGACGGCAATGCCAGCCCCGCCCCGTCCTCGCCGTGGGACGTGTCGGCGCGGCGCTTCGACGCCAACGGTACCGCCACCGGCAACGCCTGGCGGGTCAACCTGCAGGACCTGTACGGATACCAGACCCAGCCCAGCCTGACCCTGATGGAGAATGGCGGCCTGGTGGCGGTGTGGTCGTCCGACGACCTGTCCGGCCACCGCAAGGTGGTGGCCCAGCGCATCGACGCCGCGGGCAACATGATCGGTTCGGCCTTCGTGGTGGCCGAGTTGTCCTCCGCCACCCAGGCCCTGCCGGAAGTGGTCGCCCTGCCCGGCGGCAAGGACTTCGTGGTGGTGTGGGAGGCCGATTCCCAGGGCGGCACCCAGGTCTACAGCCAAGTCTTCCGCCCGGTGCTGCAGGGCACGGCCGAGGCCGACGCCTTGGCCGGCACCAACATGGACGAGACCCTGCTGGGCGGCGCCGGCAACGACGTGCTTGACGGCCGGGGCGGCAACGACACCCTGGTGGGCGGCGCTGGCGCCGACCGTCTGGTGGGCGGCGACGGCACCGACGTGGCCGACTATTCCGGTTCCTCTGTCGGCGTGAACATCGACTTGGGCACGGGCCTGGGCCGGGGCGGCGAGGCCGAGGGTGACCAACTGAGCGGCATCGAGGTGGTGGTGGGATCGTCCCAGGCCGATACCCTGTCGGGCGGCAGCGGCAACGACACCCTGCTGGGCGGCGCCGGCGACGACGTGCTGGGCGGCGGCCTGGGTTCGGATGTGCTGAACGGCGGCAGCGGTACCGACACCGCCCTATTGAGCGGCGCCCCGGGCGAGTATGTCTTCTATTGGGTCGGCTCGGCGCTGCGCGGCTTCGGCCCCGGGGGCGTGGTCGAGCTGACCGGCATCGAGCGCATCCAGTTTACCGGGGGCGGAACCTTCGAGATCCAGGGCCGCAACGTGCTGCCCGTGGCCGGCGACGACAGCGTCGCCATCGACGAGGACACCCCGCTGGTGCTGCCGGTCTCGGCGCTCACCGCCAATGATTTCGACCTGGACGGCACGTTGACCCTGGTTTCGGTGGGCGACGCGGCCGGCGGCACGGTTGGCCGCGACGCGTCGGGCGCCGTGGTGTTCACCCCGGACCCCGACTTCCATGGCGAGGCCGGGTTCAGCTATACCGTCGCCGATTCCTCGGGCATCCAGCGCACCGCCCGGGTGACGGTGGCCGTAGCCTCGGTCAACGACCTGCCCCAGGTGATGGGCGAGACCTTCGCCACTTCCGAGGACATGGCGCTGGTGCTCGATCCAGCCCAGTTGCTCGCCAATGATTCCGATCCCGACGGCGGTACTCTGTCCATCGTCGCGGTGGGCGGCGCCACCAACGGCACCGTAAGCCTGGACGGCCTGGGCCGCCCGGTCTTCACCCCGGCGGCCAATTACGTGGGCGAGGCGGGCTTCGACTATACGGTGTCCGACGGCCAGGGCGGCCTGCGCACCGCCCGCGTCGTGGTTCAGGTGGCCGAGCGCAATCTGGCGCCCAGCCTGGGCGACGACCAGGTGGCGGCCGTCGAGGACCAGGCTGCCGTCATCGCCGTGGCCGACCTGCTGGCCAATGACGGCGATGCCGACGGCGACGCCCTGGAACTGGTGGAGGTGGGCGGCGCCGTGGGCGGTTCGGTGACCCTGCGGCCCGACGGTCACGTGGTGTTCACCCCGGCGCCCGACCACAATGGCGAGGCCGGCTTCACCTATACGGTGCGGGATGCGCGCGGCGCCTTGTCCACCGCTTTCGTGGCGGTAACGGTCCAGGCGGTCAACGACGCCCCGGTGGCTGCCGCCGACGCGCTGACGGTGGCCGAGGATTCGGTGCTGACCTTCGACGCCGCGTTCCTGCTGGACAATGACGGCGATGTGGATGCCGGCGATATCCTGGAGGTGGTCTCGGTGGGCGGCGCCGTGGGCGGCACCGCCAGCCTGGGCGCCGATGGCCTGGTCACCTTCGTGCCCCAGGCCGATTTCCACGGCGAGGCTTCGTTCACCTATGTGGTGCGGGACTCCTCGGGAGCCACCGCCCAGGCGGTGGCGCGGATCCAGGTGACGCCGCGCAACGATGCTCCGGTGGCCGCCGTCGACAGTTTCACCGCCACCGAGGACCACGCCATCTCGCTGTCGGCGGCCTCACTGCTCGCCAACGATACCGACGTGGACGGCGACGCGCTGACCGTCGTCGCGGTGGACCAGGCGGTGGGCGGCACCGTCAGCCTGGGGGCGGACGGCCAAGTGGTGTTCACGCCGGCACCCGACTTCCATGGCGAGGCCAGCTTCCGCTACGTGGTCGCCGACGCTTCGGGAGCCACGTCCTCGGCCATCGCCCGCGTGCAGGTGGCGCCGGTCAACGACGTTCCGGTGGCGGCCGCCGATGCGCTGAGCACGCTTGAGGACCAGCCGCTGGTCATCGACGCCGCCCAATTGCTGGCCAACGATTCCGACGTGGACGGCGACGCGCTGGCCATCGTCTCGGTCGGCGGCGCGGTCGGCGGCACGGTCGCCCTTGATGCGGCAGGGCGGGTGGTGTTCACGCCGGCGCCTGACTACAACGGCGAAGCCCGCTTCACCTACACCGTGCGTGATCCTTCGGGCGCCACCTCCACCGCCGCCGCCATCGTCCAGGTGGGCGAGGTCAACGATGCCCCCGAGGCTGGCGGCGACACCGTCATTGGCCAGGAAGACCATAGCCTTCTGATCCCCATTTCCAGCCTGCTGCTGAACGACGCCGACAAGGATGGTGACGCCCGTTCGCTGTTGTCGGTGGGCGATGCCATCGGCGGCGAAGTGGCGCTGGACGGTTCCGGCAATGTGGTGTTCACCCCCGATCCCGATTTCTCGGGCAAGGGCAGTTTCACCTACCTGCTGGGTGACGGCCGGGGCGGTACCGCGTCGGCCACCGTGGTGGTGGAACTGGACGCCCTCAACGACGCCCCCCTGCCGGCCGGCGATTTGTTCAACATGGCCGAGGACGGCGCGTTGGTGCTCGACGCCGAGGACCTGCTGATCAACGACCGCGACATCGACATGGGCGACCGCCTGAGCTTGGTGGGCGTGGACGGTGCCGTGGGCGGCGTGGTCCGCCTGGACGAGCAGGGCCGGGTGGTGTTCACCCCGTTCGCCGACTTCAACGGCGAGGCCAGCTTCCGCTACCGCGTCCGCGATGCGGCGGGCGCCGAGGCCGAAGCCGTCGCCCAGGTCACGGTGGCCTCGGTCAACGATGCGCCGGTGGCCCTGGATGTCTCCGCCAGCCTGGGCGAGGACGACGGCACCCGCATCTTCGCCTTCCCGACGAGCGACGTGGACGCGGGCGATGTCCTGACCATCGCGGTGCTGACCCAGCCGGCCGCGGGTCGCGTGGTCGATCGGGGCGACGGCACCTTCGCCTTCATTCCCGGCGATGACTTCCAGAACCTTGCCCAGGGCCAGACCCGCCAGGTCAGCTTCACTTGGCAGGCCAGGGATGCCGCCGGTGGGGTCTCCGCCGTCCGCACTGCCACCATCACCGTCACTGGCGCCAACGACTCCCCCGTGGCCACCGACGTGGCCTATGCCACGCTGGAGGATGCCGGCATCGCCAGCTTCGCCTTCGCCGCCACCGACGCGGACCAGGGCGCGGTGCTGTCCTACGCTATCCTTACCCAGCCGGTGCGTGGCGTGGTGGTCGACAACGGCGATGGCACCTTCTCGTTCAATCCGGCCGGCCAATTCGGCCACCTGCCCGAGGGGGTATCCGAGCAGGTCTCGTTCACCTGGAACGCCATCGACGAACATGGCGCCGCCTCGGCCGTCCGCACCGCCACCATCACGGTGACTGGCACCAACCATGCCCCCGTGGTCGCCGCGCCGCTGAGCGCCGCCTTCCACGAGGACGTGGCGGGATTCAGCGCCGACCTGCTGGCTGGGGCCTCGGACGTGGATGCGTCCGATGTGTTGGCGGCGACTGATCTGGTGCAGACTGGCGGCCGGGCCGCAGTCTTTTCCCAAGTGGGCGGCCAACTGGTGCTCGACCCGGCACAGTTCACCGATCTGGCGATCGGTGAGAGCGCCACGTTGACCTTCGCCTACAACGTCTTCGACGGCACCGCCAAGGTTCCGCAGACGCTGACGGTCACGGTCGAGGGCCGCAATGACGCGCCCGTCGTCGTGGCGGGGCTGACCGGCATCACCCATGAGGACGCGGCGCCGTTCACCGCCGACCTGCTGGCCGGCGCTTCGGACGTGGACGCATCCGATGTGCTGTCGGCTATCGATCTGGTGCAGACCGGCGGCCGGGCGGTGGCCTTCAGCCAAGTGGGCAATACCCTCGTGTTTGACCCGGCGCAGCTTGATGGCCTGGCCATGGGAGAGCGTGAGGTTCTCACCTTCAGCTACCGCGTTTCCGACGGCAGCGTCACGGTGGAGCAGACTCTGACCGTCACCATTGACGGGCGCACGCGTCAGGCCGTTGCCGAGCTGACGGCCGATGACGGCGTCATTCAAGGCGGTGTCGGAGCCGACACCCTGGTGGGCGGCGCCGGCAACGACCAGCTTCTGGGAAGCGGCGGCAACGACGTCCTCTATGGCGATGGTGCGCCGGGTGACCTGGGCGCCTATACCGTCGCGCTCGATGTCGACATTGCGGGTTTCGCCGGGCAGGAGACCATCTCCGGGATACTCGTGGCCAACGTGCCGGCGGACGCCGTATTGTCGGCGGGTTGGCGCAATGCCGACGGCAGTTGGTCGGTTCCGGTGGAGGAACTGGACGGACTGACCCTCGGTGGGGCCTCGGCCGCGGGTAGCGCCTTCACTCTGGGGATCACGCTGCTCGTGGATGGCGGATCCCGCCAGATCGCTGCGGGTTCCGTGCGTGTGTCGTTCCCTGGCCAGGCGGCGGGCAATGATACCCTCACAGGCGGTGCCGGCAGCGATATCCTCTATGGCGGTGCCGGCGACGACACCTTCGTGCTGACCGGAGAGGATGGTGTCTGGGGCAGCGGCGTCTATGCGTCCAGCGAAAGCGCCTACATCGGCGGCAAGAACCAGAGTTCGGACACCTTCTTCGGCGGTGACGGCATCGATACGCTGATCGCCACCAGCGGGAATGACGCCATCCTGGCACAGCAGGGAGCGGCGACCACCCGTCTGACCGGCATCGAAGTGATCATGACCGGCGATGGACACGATGTCGTCGACATGACCAACGCGTGGGCCACCTACGGCGGCACGACCATCGATGGCGGCGCCGGCAATGACGTGCTGGTCGGGCAGAAGGGAAATGACACGCTGATCGGCGGTTCCGGCAATGACACGCTGAACGGCGCGGCCGGTTCGGATATTCTCCTGGGCGGCGATGGCAACGACCTGCTGGTGCTTCAGGGCGGACAGACCGCAGGCGATGTCCTGGATGGCGGCGCCGGCACCGACACTGTGAAGATACGCCTGACTGCGGCCCAGTTCACCACGGCGGTCGCCCACGACCTGATCGTGTTCAAGCAGTTCCTCGCCAATCCTGCCAATGCCGGAACATCCTTCGTCCTGGCCAGTCTGGGCAATGTGGCGGTGTCCAACGCCGAGCAGCTTCAGGTGTGGGTGGACAACAAGCTGATTGCCCTCGATAATCCGCCTGCGGTGGTTTCGGTCAGCGGCGGTTCCGGGGCGGAAAGCTCCACCGAGCAACCCACGCAGGTGTCCGGTACGATCACCGCGGTCGACCCCGACGGCGACGCGTTGACCTACACCGTGCTGGCCGATGGGCTTGGGCACCACGGCACGCTGAGCGTGGATGGAAGCGGCCACTTCGTCTTTACCGCCAACGATGCCGATTGGTACGGCAACGACAGCTTCACCGTTCAAATCGCGGACGGCAGGGGGGGCAGCGTCGACCAGGTGATCGATATATCGGTTACCCCCACCGACGATGTTCCCCCGCTCTCCGGGGGAGTGGCGATGATATGCTGGTCGGTGGAGCAGGGGCGGATACGTTCTCCTTGGGCCGGCAGACTGGCTTAGACGTGCTCGACAATCGAAACCATGGCGGTGATGGCGACGTGATCGCCTTCGAAGCCGGGGTGGCAGCCGATCAGTTGTGGTTCCAACGGGTGGGCGATGACCTCAAGGTTTCGATTATCGGAGAGGCGGCGGGGGTCTCTGTGCTGGGGTGGTATCAGGGGGCTGCCAATCAGGTGGAGGGTTTCCGTCTTGCCGATGGCAGCCAATTGTTGGCTGGGCAGGTGGGAAATCTCGTCTCGGCCATGGCAGCCATGACTCCCTGTGCGCCGGGGCAGCTGCTTTTGAGCGATCAACAGCATCAGCAACTCGATCCGGTGATCGCAGCTAATTGGCAGCATTAGCCGGAAATGTGTATGGGTTTCATCACCGCGCCAGCACGATAACGGAACCATGTTCGGTTGTGTTTTGGGCAGCGGCCATGAACAGCAATTTGAGATTTGTGCGGGCTTCCGCAACCATCTCAACTTGCGACGCGATGTCGTGCGAATTTCGATTTGCGCATATCCCCACCCAACAAAAGCGCCACCAGATCCGCGATCTGGTGGCGTTTCAGATTCCTGGGGATGTTCCCGCACAATCGGCCGCGATTCCGGGGTTTCCGGACAAGTCGTTCGGCGTGCGGCAGGCCGGGCGGACGGGACGCAGCCCGGCCCGCCTTTCCCCTACAGGAACCCCAACCCCCGTCCGAAGGCGGCGGTGATGCCGTCGGCGTCCTCGGTCTTGAGCACCTTGCCGAAGGCTTCGGTGGTCTTGGGTCCGATCCAGTTGTCCACCTTCAGCGGCGTCCAGTCGTCCTGGCCGCGCGGGCCGAGATCGTTGAGGGTCTCCTGGAGCGCACCGCCCTCCAGCTTGGGCGCCTTGGTGTCGGCGGGGTCGCGGAACAGCGGGGCGAAGACGGTGTGGGTCTTGGCCTCCAGGCCCTCGGCATTGCCGCTCCGTTGCGCCTCGCGGGCGAAGGTGTTGAAGCGGCCCAGCGCGAACGCTTCCTCGACCTTGCCGGGACCCAGGCGGGCGGTGGCGTGCTTCAGGGCGAAGTCGGTCTGCGGGCCATAGGTGCCGTCCTCGGCCACCGGGCCGAGCTTGGTGTAGGGGGCGTAGGCGGCCGAACGGGCGGGCAGTGGGTTGGCGTTGCCCAGCATGTTGAGACCGCGTTGCAGGCTTTTCACCGCGTTGTCGGCGCCATCGGTCGCGGCGGCCTCGGCTACCTTGCCGCCCAGCCTTCCGGTGGCCTGCCACAGATCCTCGCCCTGGGGGGTGAGGTGGGGGCTGGGCTGGGCCGGGATGGCGCGGATGGTGCCGCGCGGCGTGCCGGCATCGCGCCGGGCATGAGCGTCGCCGACGCCCTGGCGGTGCGGCCCGGTCTCGCCCTGGCTCCGGCCGATGAGGAGGCCGACCGGGCGTTGGCCGAGCGCCTGGCCGACTGGTGCAGCCACTACACCCCCTGGGCAGCGGCCGATGCCTGGACCGAGGGCTTCGGCCTATGGCTGGACGTCAGCGGCTGCGCCCATCTGTTCGGCGGCGAGGAGGCGCTGCTGGCGCATCTGAACCCATCGCCCGGCCCGAGGACGTGGCCGAGGCGGTGCGCCGCCTGCTGGAGCGTCTGTGCACGCAACTGGAGGCGGAAAGCCTGGGCCTCCGCCGGCTGCTCAAGTCTCGCTGATTTGGCAAGCCCTGTATCAGCGTTGGAGGTCGCGCTGACGATTTCCGGACAATAGTTGCCCGAAAACTCTTCGGTGAATTTTGGAAAAGTGAGGGAAATCAAGGAGTAGATGGTGGGCGATGCAGGGATTGAACCTGCGACCCCACCCGTGTGAAGGGTGTGCTCTACCGCTGAGCTAATCGCCCATCTACTCATGCATCCATCAGAAGTCCGATGGTGCTGCCGGGACGTTTCCGGCACCAGTCCGGCATCTGTCCCGAAACCTAACCCCGAGACAGGCGAGGCGCCTGTTCCCCCGTGGGAGGCCGCTTTATAGTGCTCTGCCTTTGCCCTGTCAACCGGGAAGAATGCACTTTTTCGACCGGCCTCAGAGCGTCTTTCCGTTCACCACTTTGGGCACTTCGGGCGGCTGGTAGGTGGCCAGGCGGTTTAGCAACTGGGCGGCGTCGGACTCCACCGCCACCATGGCGCGGTGGCGTTTCTTGAGGAAGCCTTCGGTGACGCTGTGGTCCAGGAAGGTGTGCAGGTGGCCGTAATAGCCGGCCACGTCCAGGAAGCCCAGCGGCTTGGGGTGCAGGCCCAACTGGCCCCAGGTCCACACCTCGAACAGTTCCTCCAGCGTGCCGATGCCGCCGGGCAGGGCGATGAAGGCGTCGGACAACTCGGCCATCAGCGCCTTCCGCTCGTGCATGGTGCCGACCACGTGCAGCGCCGACAGGTTGGGATGCCCCACCTCCATGCGCATCAGCGCCTCGGGGATGACGCCGATCACCTCGCCGCCGGCATCGCGGGCGGCATCGGCGATCTCGCCCATCAGGCCCACATGGCCGCCGCCATAGACCAGCCCCAGCCCGCGTTCGGCGATCAGCCGGCCGGTGGCGCGGGCGGCCTGGGTATAGGCCGGCCGGGTGCCGTGGCTGGAACCGCAGAAGACGCAGACCCGGCGCATCAGCCGCCGGCCAGGATGCGGTTGAACGCCTTGATGGCCGCCGCCGGCCCCTCGGGATGGTTCCACACGCCGCCCGACACCGCCAGGAAGTCGGCTCCGGCTTCCACCAGCGGCCGGCAATTGCCCACGGTGATGCCGCCGATGGCGACGCTGGGCACGGTGAACAGTTCGGCCCACCAGGTCAGCAGGTCGATGTCGGCGTGGTATTGGGCCTCCTTGGTGCTGGTGGGGAAGAAGGCGCCGAAGGCCACGTAATCGGCGCCCTTTTCCCCGGCCTCCATGGCCAGGTGGCGCGAGTCGTGGCAGGTGACGCCGACGATGCCGTCGCCCACCGCCTTGCGGGCGTCGGCGTAGGAGGCATCCTCCTGGCCGATATGGACGCCGTCGCAGCCGGTCTCGAAGGCTAGGTCGGGGCGGTCGTTGAGCAGCACGGCGACGCCGCGCTTCTGGGCCGGCGGCCGCAATATGTCGACCATGCGGGCGATCTCGTCGTCGGACAGGTCTTTCAGGCGGATCTGCACGCAGGCCACGTCGCCGGCGTCCAGGGTGGTTTCCCACGTCTTCACCCACTCGTACGGGTTCTCGATGACCGGCGGGGTGATGAGGTAGAGGCGGCAGGTGTCGGTGGAAATGGCAAAAATCCTTCGGCTGGACCACGTGGTGCGGCGGATGGTGGGAAGATAGCCACGCCGCCGGCCGATTTGGCAAGGGGCGAGGGGGAATGCGGCGATTTCATGGCGGCGGCGGGCGCGCCGATGCGGTTCGGCTTGCACTGGTGGGCTGCGCGCTGCCCTGAAACCATCACAATTGCTCCCTAATGCCGCCACGCATCGTTGGGAGTATGTCTCTCACCGACGGGATGACCCGCCGGGTCGACAAGAAGTCAGGAAGGAATCATTTCCATGCGCGTCACCCGTATTCTCGCTGCCGCCCTGGTTTCCGCCTCGCTGATGCCGTTCGCGGCGCTGGCGCAGACCGCGACCCCGGCCGCGCCGGCGGTGCCGGCCGACCCCGCCGTGGCTGCCCAGCCGGCCGCCGAGAAGGCCGTCGATGCCAAGCTCGACAAGGCCGCCAAGAAGGCCGAGAGGCAGAAGATGCACGCCAAGAAGAAGGCGCATGAGGGCGCCGAGCACGCCGCCGCCAAGGCGGAAGCCAAGGCTGCCGAGCCGTCGGCGGTGAAGCAGTAACGATTTTCCTTCGCTCGCTGCCGGTCTGATCCCCGCCGGCAGCGGGCGCAGGGGCGGAAGATGCCGGGCGTCGGCCGTCATGTAAGCCGAGCTCCCCACTCCCCCGGCGAGAACGCGCTCCCTGCCCCCCAAGCGTTCTCAACAGGCCATCAGGCCCCGGTGTCTTCCGCCTCAAGCCATTCCCGGCATGCCAGGCCGGGGGCCGGCATCCCGAGCAGGTCAAGGGCGTCCTTTCCTCCCCCGCTTTCCGCCCTGGTTCCCGCCTGCTCGGCGATGTCGGCAATCTTCGCGAAGACCTCCGTTTCCACCTCCAGCGCCACCGGCCCGGCACCGCTGCGAATGGCCGCCAGCGCGTGGCCGGCGGCCGGACCGCAATCCAGCACGTGGTCGAAGGCGACGTCGGCGAATTCCTGTGCCGCCAGGGCCATCAGCGCCCGCCACCAGCCCACACCGGGGAAACCGGCCGCGGCCGGCGGGCTGATCAGGATGACCGGACGGCCGAGGTCGCGCGCCGCCTGCAAGGCTGTGCGCACGTGCTCCGGGCCATGGACGCGGATGCGCCTCACTTGCCCTCTTCGGCGATGACTTTGCCGGGGCTGGTGAAGGCCAGCGAATGGGGGCCGAAGAAATAGGCGTTCACCACCTCGATGATGGGTTGGCTGATGGGGCGCTCGGCACTCCACTGCACGACGAAATTGGCGCCCGCGCCGCCGCTGTCGTCCTTGTGCTCGATGAAGACGTCGGTGGAGGCCATGGGGCCCAGGCGCGCCGGTTGGGGCAGGTATTCGCGGATCAGCCTGCCGGCGGTGTCGTAATAGCGCACCGAGCGTACCGTCAGGCCGTCATAGGGGTCGGTGTTGCGAATGGACAGCATGGACGATAATTGCAGCGTCTGCGGTTGGCCCTTGGAATCCAGGTTGCCATGCCAGATGTGGGAATAGACCGGCACGTAGACGCTCTGGCCCCGGCTGGTGGCGGGCGTTTCGGCCGCCATGGCGGGGGCGGCCATGGCCAAGGTGGCGGTCAGCAGGGCGGCGAGCAGGGCCGGCAGGCGAGGCATGGGCGTCTCCAGTGGGTCCGGAGCCAGCCTAGCCCCGGCGCGGAACCTGTCAAGGCGGGCCTGCGTTGACACATCAAGGCTTCGGCCCTAACCTCGCAGTCCAATTGGAAAAAGTTCGGGGGACCCGCGTGTCCGAGCAAACCACCGCATCGTTCAGCCGGACCCAGGGCGCGGTGCAGCGGCTGGGGGCCGCCATCGATCGCCTTGAGGCCGCCAGCGCCCGTGTCGGCGCCGGTGACCTGCTGCTGGCCGGCGAGCTGCGCGACGCCCGCGACCATCAGGCGCTGATGGAAGAGACCACGCGCGTGGTATCGCAGCGCCTGGACGCGGCCATCGACCGCCTGCGCACTCTGCTGGAGGAATAGGGAAGTGGCCGTCGTCAACCTTACCATCAACGGCCGCGTGCACGAGATCGCCTGCGACGATTCCCAGGTGGCCCGCGTCACCGAACTGGGCCGCGAGGTGGACAGCCGCGCCCAATCGCTGCTCAAGCAGATCGGCAACGTGCCCGACGCTCGCCTGCTGGTGATGGTCGGCCTGATGCTGGCCGACGAGTTGGCCGAGGCGCGCGAGCAGCTCAGGGCCGCCAGCGGCGACGTGGCCGCCGCCGCCATGGGGGACGCCCAGCTGGCCGAAGGGATCGAAGCCCTGGCCGCCCGTATCGAAGGCATTGCGGATCGTCTGGAAAGGGCCTAACTTCATGGACGGAGCGGTCTGCTGCGCGGTGCGTAACGGCAGCTAATGTCCCTGGGGCGATACCGATCCTCTCGGGAGCTGTCCCTGCCGGAACCCTTGGTCCCGGTATATGGCGCCCACCTGATTAGTCAGGCCACGGAGGACTTACAACGCCAACGGCCGAGGTGGCGCCGCTCCGCTTCTCTCCCATGATCCACTCTCCCGAACTCGCCCACGCCAAGAAAACCCTGCGCGCCCATCAGGTGATGGTGCGCCGGCAGGCCTGCGCCGAAGGCGGCGAGGCGGCCGCCCTCCAGTTGGCCGCCCTGGCTCCCGGCCTGCGGCTTGTTCGCGACAGCATCGTCGCCGGTTATTGGCCCATGGGCGACGAAATCGACCCGCGTCCGCTGATGCGGGCCCTGGCCGGGCAGGGCTGCCGGCTGGCCCTGCCGGTGGTGACCGCGCCCGGCCAGCGGCTCGATTTCCGCGCCTTCGCCTTCGGCGACGTGCTGGAGCCGGGGCCGCACGGAACCCTGCATCCCGCCATGGCGGCGGCGGCCGTGGTCCCCGATGCCCTGCTGGTGCCGCTGCTGGCGTTCGACCGGGGGTGCTTCCGCCTCGGCTACGGCGGGGGCTATTATGACCGGACGCTGGAAAGCCTGCGGAAAAATGCCCAGGTTAGGACCATTGGACTGGCCTTCGCCGCCCAGGAGGTGGCCGTCGTTCCCCGCGACGGGCACGACCAGCGCCTGGATGCCATCGCCACCGAGAACGGACTGATCACGCCGGAGACAGCATGAGACTTCTATACCTGGGCGACGTGGTGGGGCGTGCCGGCCGCGACGCGGTGGTGGAAAACCTGCCGGAAATCCGCCGGCGCCTGGAATTGGACTTCGTGGTGGTCAACGGCGAGAACGCCGCCCACGGCTTCGGCATCACCCCGAAGATCTGCGAGGAGTTCTACGCCGCCGGCGCGGACGTGCTGACGCTGGGCAATCATTCCTGGGACCAGCGCGAGATCATGCCCTATATCGACGGCGATCCCCGCCTGCTGCGCCCGGCCAACTATCCCGCCGGCACGCCGGGCAAGGGGGTGGGCGTGTATGCCCTGCCGCGCGGCCGCAAGGTCATGGTCGTCCAGGTGATGGGGCGGCTGTTCATGGACCCCCTGGACGACCCCTTCCTGGCCGTCGAACGCGAGCTGGCCCGCGTGCGCCTGGGGTCTGCCGGCGGCGGTGCCGACGCCATCATCGTCGACGTTCATGCCGAGGCCACCAGCGAGAAAATGGCACTGGGCCATACGGTGGACGGGCGGGCCAGTCTGCTGGTGGGCAGTCATTCCCACATTCCCACCGCCGACACCCAGATCCTGCCGGGCGGCACCGCCTATCAGACCGATGCCGGCATGTGCGGCGACTATGATTCCGTCATCGGCATGAAGAAGGATGCCGCCATCCACAAATTCGTCCGCAAGATCCCCGGCGAACGGCTGTCCCCGGCCGATGGTCCGGGCACCATCTGCGGCGTGTTCGTGGAAACCGACGACCGCACGGGGCTCGCGCTCAGGGCCGCGCCGCTGCGCCTGGGCCCCCGTTTGTCGGAGACCTGGCCGTAGGGCGGCCGTCCTGGCCGTCCGGCAAGGATCTTTCCCGAAAGGCGGCCTGTCCCGATGGGATGGCCGGGTGCGCCCGTGAACGATGCTATGGTGCAACGCAGCATCGTTCGAGGGAAGCAGGCGCGCAATGATGAACCCCATGCGGCTGGTGGCGGCGTCGACCTTGTCGCTGATGGCGACGGCGGCTTACGGGCAGGAGGCGAGCCCGATCAAGTTCTCGGGCCTGCTGAACGCGGGCATCACCGCCACCGACGGGTCGCCCGAAAGCGGTGTGAACTACGGCCACCTGCTGACCGACAAGCATGACCAACTGGTGCTGAACCAGCTGATGCTGACGGCGCAGAAGGACCTGGACCCCAACGCCGCGGGCTACGATTGGGGGTTCAAGGCCCAGGCCTTTTACGGCTCGGACGCCCGCTACACCCACTACATCGGCATCTTCGACGACAATACCCGCAGCCGCTACCAGTTCGACATCACCGAGGCCAACCTGCTGGGGCATCTTCCGCTGCTGACCCCGGGCGGCATCGACGTCAAGGCCGGCCTGTACAGCACGCCCATGGGGTCCGAGGTCATTCCGGCCAGCGGCAATACCTTCTATTCCCACTCCTACATCTTCAACTTCGGTCTGCCGTACAAGCACACCGGCATCCTGACCACCACCCACGTCAATTCCATGGTGGACGTCTATCTGGGCGTGGATACCGGTGTGAACACCACGGTGGGCAATCGGGGCGACAACAACGACCGCATCGCCGGCCTGGCCGGTTTCGGGCTGAACCTGCTGGAGGGCAAGCTCACCATCCTGGGCTTCAGCCATTTCGGCCCCGAGAGCCCCAGCCGCGGGCCCAACGGCACGTCCGAGGCCAACCACCAGGGGCGCTACCTCAACGACATCAGCGCCGTCTACAAGGCCACCGACCAACTGACGCTGACCACCGAGCCTCAACTACATCAAGGACGACCTGGCCGAGGCCCAGGGTTACGGCATCGCCCAGTACGCCGTCTATGCCGTCAACGACTGGCTGTCGCTGGGCGCGCGCGGCGAGGTGTGGTGGGACATGAACGGCTTCTTCGTCGCCGGCTTTCCCGGCAACCGCGACTTCGTCAATGCCCAGCGCGGCGAGACGCTGGACCGCGACCTGATCACGCCGGGTAAGCGCACCACCTACGGCGCCGTCACCATCGGTGCCAATATCAAGCCGCAGGGCCTGCCGTCCCGGGTGGAGGGGCTGACCATCCGCCCGGAAATCCGCTACGACCGCGCCCTCAACACCGTCGACGCCTTTGATGACCTCAGTTCGCGCGACCAGTGGAGCTTCGCCATCGACCTGGTGATGCCGGTCACCTTCTAGGTCCCGCCCATCGTCAAAAGGCGGCCCCTTGGCGGGCCGCCTTCGGCGCTTCCGCTTGCCGCCAATCACTGCCATATTAGCCGGATTCAGCGACCTGCTGTCTCCGCCATAGCCCTGTGCCCACAAGATATGGTATAGGCAGCGCCAATCATTCCTTCCAAATCAGGATCAGTCTGAGTATGGCCGGCCATTCCCAGTTCAAGAACATCATGCACCGCAAAGGCGCGCAGGATGCCAAGCGCGCCAAGGTCTTCACCAAGCTCATCCGCGAACTGACGGTGTCCGCCAAGACCGGGCAGCCCGACCCGGTGGCCAATCCGCGCCTGCGTGCCGCCATCCAGGCCGCCCGCGCCGCCAACATGCCCAAGGACACCATGGAGCGCGCCATCAAGCGTGGCGCCGGCGGCGGGACGGCGGGGCCAATTACGAGGAAGTGCGCTACGAGGGCTACGGCCCCGGCTCGGTGGCCATCATCGTCGAGGCGCTGACCGACAACCGCAACCGCACCGCCTCGGAGGTGCGCTCGGCCTTCTCCAAGAACGGCGGCGCGCTGGGCGAGACCAATTCGGTGTCGTTCATGTTCGACCGCGTCGGCGCCATCCGCTTCCCGGTGTCGGCCGCCTCGGCGGAAGCCATGTTCGAGGCGGCGCTGGAAGCGGGCGCCGACAATGTGGAATCCGACGACGAGGGCCACGAGGTCCCCTGCGCCCCGACGACCTGGCCGCCGTGCGCGACGCCTTGGGAGCCGCCTTCGGCACGCCGGAACACGCCCGCCTGGACTGGCGCCCGCAGACCACCGTGCCGGTGGCCGACGAGGATACCGCCAAGACCCTGCTGAAGCTGCTGGACATCCTTGAGGACAACGACGACGTCCAGCGGGTCCAGGCCAATTCGAAATCCCCGGCGACATCATGGAGCGTCTGGGCTGATCGAGAAAACGTCATGC
>JANQAI010000015.1 GCA_024707145.1 Magnetospirillum sp.
CGCATTATACGACCGTGGCCGGCGCCCGCGCGGCGGTGGAGGCCATTGAGGCGCTGCGGAGCGGCGCGCTTGATGTTGCGCCGCTGCAATCGTATTTTAAGGGTTCTTTCTAAGGGGAGAGGCCGCGCGGGGAACCCCGCGCGGCCTTCACCGCCTATAACTGGGGCTTTCTTGGCATGGAAAAGATCCCGATGACTCCGGCGGGCCTGGCCCAGTTGGAGGAGGAATTGAGGACTCTGAAGACCGTCGAACGGCCGGCGGTCATCAAGGCGATCGCCGATGCGCGCGAGCACGGCGATCTGTCGGAGAACGCCGAATACCACGCCGCGCGCGAGCGCCAGAGCTTCATCGAAGGCCGCGTGGCCGAGTTGGAAGACATCATCTCGCGCGCCCAGGTCATCGACATCAGCTCGCTGTCGGGCGACCAGGTGCGCTTCGGCGCCACCGTCACCCTGGCCGACGAGGATTCCGACGACGAGGTGGTCTACACCATCGTCGGTGCCCACGAGGCCGACATCAAGTCGGGCCGCATGTCGGTGCATTCGCCGCTGGCCCGCGCCCTGATCGGCAAGCATGTGGGCGACACCGTCGAGGTCACCACCCCGGGCGGTTCCAAGTCCTACGAAGTGGTGGACGTCAAGTTCGTCTGAGCTCGGCGCCCGCGTCAGCGGGCGCCCGCCGCTCCGGGGCGGTCACTTCAACGGCAGCAGGACATCCAGTTTGACGTGCAGCGTGCCCTCGGGCAGCGTGCGGCCGCCCTGGCGCACCACCAGCAGGGCGCGCCGTTGGCTGTTGTCGGCGCCGCCGACGGTGCGCGCCAGCGCGATCTCGGGCGGCTGGGGCATGTCGCCGCCCATGTCCACGATCAGCGGCCGGTCGGTCTCGGCCACCCGCTGTCCCAGGGACGGGTCGATGGTGGTCAGCGCCACCCGCTCCACCGTGGCCGTGGTGCCCTGGGCGCCGGCGGTGACGTTGAGGTTGCCCACGTAGAGGGCGGCCGTTTCCCCCGATTGCTCGGCCCGCGCCACCCTTTCGGTCAGCGGCATGTCGCCACCGGTGGAAACGGCGGCCATGCGGTCGGCCAGCACCCGGGCGACCGCGTTGGTGTCCACCCGCGGCGGGCTCAAGGCGTCGAACAGCCAGGCAAGGTTGGCCATGACCTCGTTCATGGCCCGCTGCATGGAGGCGCCGCCGTCCTGGCCGTTGCCCGCATTGGCGCTCGCGCTGCCGGCGGCCGCCGGTTGGGTCAGGTCGGGCGGCTGCACCAACTGGTCCAGCCAGGCTTCGGCCACCGTCTGGCCCGAGCCCATCTGGATCATCACCTGACGCGCCTGCGACGACAGTACCACCGCATCGGTGATGGCCTGGAGGTAATTGGCGGCTACGTTGTGGGAGATGGCGGCGGCGCCCTGCTGGGCCAAGCCAGCGGCCTGCACGCCTGTGGCGGAAACCTTGTCGACCATGGCCGTGACCCTTCTTGTCAGCCTGCCGAGTGTTGAGTGCCCTTCTGGGCGAAGCGCCATTGTCATCCTTTTGAGGCATGAATTGCAAGGTTTTCCTGCGTCTTTGGAGGGGGGGATTTCGCCAAATGCGCAAGGAAAGCAGTGACTTGCGGCAGAACCTGCGTGCGCCAGGCATGGCCGTGGAACAGGCCGAAATGCCCGACCCCCGCCACGGTGAGGCGGCGGCGCAGGTCCGGTACCAGGGCGGGGCAAAGGGCATGGGCCGCATGGGTGTGGCCGGGGCCGGAGGAATCGTCGGCCTCGCCCTCGACGGTCATCAGTCCTATGTCGGCGATGCGCGCCGGCTCCACCAGCCGGCCCAGGCAGGCCAGTTGTCCGCGTGGCAGCAGGGCCTCGGCGAAGACCTTGCGGGCGTTCTCCTCGGCGAATTCCGCCGGCAGATCCATCAGCGTTGTGTACAGGCGCAGGAAGGGAAAACGCTGCGGGTCGGCGCCGTCGTCCTGGGTGACCTTGGCGCGCAGCTCGCCGCCCGAGGTCAGGTGGCGGCCGAGATAGCGCGTCAGCGCGCGGCCGTGCACGGTGCCGGGATAGATCCGGCGGCCGTGGCCCGCCTCGCCGGCCGGCACGGTGGCGGCCATGGTGCGGGTGAACCATCCGGCGGGCAGCCGCGCCGTCAGCCGTTCGACCGCCGTGGGCGATCGGCGCGGGTCGATGAAGCCGCCCATCAGCATCAGCGCGCGCGGGCGTTCCGCCTCGCCGTGGGCGGCCATCAGGGCAGCGGCGGCCAGGATAGGCACCGGCGCCTGGCTTACCCCCAGGACGGCGACGCCCGGCCCCAGGGTGCGCAACGCCTCCATGATGGCGGCGACGCAGGCGTCCAGGCCCAGCCGGCCGACGGCGGCGGGGATGTCGCGAGCGTCCAGCCATTCCAGCAGGAACACGTCGTGTCCCGGCAGCAGGCCCAGCACGGTGTCGCGCATCAGCCAGCCGAAATGCCCCGACAGCGGGGCCACCACCAGCACCCTCGGCTGCGATGGCAGGCGCCCGGCCTTGGCGAAGCGGCGCAGCAGCCAGTTGGGGCGTTCCAGCAGCAACTGGTCGGTCACCGTCCGCGAGCGGCCGGAGAGGGGGATGGCGGCGATGGACAGGCTGGGCGGGCGCATGTTCCCGGTTTCGGCATGCGGGGCACGGAAATCAAGGGTATATGCGGGAGGCCAGGGTTCCCCTGACCAGAAGGCTGGGGGCTGTCGGGGCGGCGGTATGTCCCCTTGAAGCGCCCCGGCCTGCTTCCCTTATTTCAAATGGCGCATACCCGGCGTCTGAGAAGGCTAAGCCCGTAAACAGGTTGGGGAGGTTTTGGCTATGCTGGTGAAGTCGATCCTGAAGGCGAAGGCGCGAGGGGCGGGGGTGGTGACCATCTCGCCCGAAACCTCCGTCGCCGACGCGGCCCGGGCGCTGGCCACCAACCGCATCGGCGCCCTGGTGGCGGTCGAGGACGGTGGTGCCATCGCCGGCATCCTGTCCGAGCGCGACATCGTGCGCGGTGTGGCGCTGCAGGGCGAGGGCTGCCTGCGCGCCAAGGTGCGCGAGTTGATGACTGCGGCGGTGCTCACCTGCCGGGAAGAGGATTCGCTGGATAGCCTGATGCAGACCATGACGTCCAGGCGCATCCGCCATCTGCCGGTGCTGGACGGCGACGATAAGCTGATCGGCATCGTCACCATCGGCGACGTGGTGAAAAGCCGTCTGGACGAGGCCGACATGGAGGTGGACAACCTGCGCCACTACGTGGTCGCCGCCCGCTGACGCCGGGGGAATGGCGGCGGTGCCCGCCATTCCCCTGACTTTCGGCAGGAATTGCTCGAATCCATGAGGCTGGCAGTTGCGCGGCGGCGCGGCTTCCGTCAAGATTCGCCCCGGCCGATTTCAGGGGTGGTCGATGACGATCCGGCGTAAGTTTTTCTTTGCTTTCGCACTCATCCTGGTCACCAGCCTTGCCAGTTTGGCAATCAACGGCTTGGTGGCGCTCAAGCAGTTCCGCCTCACCGGCGACATGGCCGCCGTTTCCGAAGTGGTGGCGCAGGAACACATCCCGCTTATCGAGTTGATCAAGAACATCCAGCTGGATGTGGCACGCCTGCAATCGGTGGTGACCGACATCGCCGCCGTGCAGACCGCCGAGCGGCTGCAATCCGGCCTGGCCGAGGCCGAGGAGGCTGCCAGCAGCTTCTCCCATCACCAGTCCACCGCCTTGGCCGCCGCGCAGAACCTGAAGCTGGCCGACTCCGAGCGGGCGCTGGAAGGGATCAAGCTGGCCTTCGACACCTATTACGAGGCCGGGGTCAAGATGGCCCGCGCCTATGTGGAGGAGGGCGCCGAGGCCGGCCATGCGCTCAAGACGGATTTCGACGCCAGTGCCGCCGGACTGCAGTCGCTGACCGAGACGCTGGTCGAAGCCGAGCAGATTTCCGTGGCCGAGAGCGCCACCCAGCTTCTGGAAGCGCGCGAGGGGCTGGAAAGCTCGGTGCGCCAGCAGGCCATCATCCAGGGCATTTCCATGGTGCTGTCGCTGGTGCTGGTGGTGGGCACCCTGCTGATGATGGATCGCCAACTGGTGGAACCGCTGTCCGAGATGACCGACGCCACCGCCCGCATGGCCGAGGGCGACCTGACCGTGGCGGTGCCGGGGGTCGGCCGCACCGACGAGATCGGCCGCATGGCCGGCGCGGTCGAGGTGTTCCGCGAGAACGCGCACAAGGTTCGCCAGGCCGCGGTCCAGCAGGAGGCCGAGCACCGCCGCAACCGGCGCAAGCTGCAAAGCGAGATCCTGGCGCTCACCAATGCCATCGACGAGGAGGTTTCGGGCGCCATCGGCGCGGTGATGGGGCAGGCGGACACCATGTTGGCCGCCGCCAATTCCATGGAAGGCGCCGTCGAGCACGTGCGCGACCGCAGCCAAGCCGCCGCGTCGGCCGCCGAGACCGCCAATGGCAGCGTGGATTCGGTGGCCGCCGCCGCCGAGCAGATGGCCTCGTCCGTGGAAGAGATCAGCCGCCAGGTGGGCGCCAGCACCCGCATCGCCGGCGAGGCCGAGAAGGAGGCCGAGAAGGTCAGCGACATCGTCCAGGGGCTGGCCAAGGCCGCCGAGAGCGTGGGCGAGGTGGTCAGCCTGATCAACAACATCGCCGGCCAGACCAACCTGCTGGCGCTCAATGCCACCATCGAAGCGGCCCGTGCCGGCGAGGCCGGCAAGGGTTTCGCCGTGGTCGCCAACGAGGTCAAGGGCCTGGCCAACCAGACCGCCAAGGCCACCGATCAGATCGGCGAGCAGATCGCCTCGATCCAGGCGGCCACCCACGACGCGGTCACCGCCATTCGCGGCATCGTCGGCACCATCGACCAGATCGCCACCATCTCGGGCGACATCAAGCGGGCGGTGGACCAGCAGAACACCGCCACCCAGGAAATCGCCCACGCCGCCCAGGCGGCCGCCTCGGGCACCCAGCAGGCCGCCGCCGAGATCGCCGAGGTGTCGCGCTCCACCGACGAGACCGGCGAAAGGGCGCACGAGGTGCGCGGTTCGGCCACCAGCGTGCGCGAGCGTCTGGGTGCCATGAAGGCCTCCATCGACCACATCGTCCGCGCCAGGCTCGGACGAGAACCGCCACAACAACCATCGCCACACCGTCAATATCGCCGCCACCATCATGCTGGGCGGCGAGAAGCGGCCGTGCCTGCTGCAGGAAATCGCCCTGATCGGCACCGGCGTGCTGGATCGTCCGTTGCAGGCGACGCGCGGTGTTGAATTCGACGCCGATTTGCCCACTTTGGGCACCTGGCGCGGTTCGGTGGTGGCGGTGACCGATCAGAACACGCATGTCCGCTTCGATCTCGACGAGGCCCAGTCGGCCCGTCTGGAGGAGTTCATCACCGCGCGGAACCGCAACGCCAGGGCCTGAACCAAAGGGGGGATGCCCGTGAAGTACGAGATTATCGATGACGAGGGCGGTCCGACCTTGGTCCTCAAGGATCAACTCACCTTCGCCGACCGCGACCTGTTCGACAGCGTCATCGACAAGCTGCTGGCCCGCAAACGTCCCGCCGTGGCGGTGGATCTCGCCTCGCTGGACTACATGGATTCGGCCGGACTGGGTATGCTGCTGACCCTGCGCGACCGGGCCGAGCGCGCCCAGGCCGAGGTCACCCTGCGCCGGCCGCGTGCCGAGGTACGCGAACTGCTCGAACTGGCCTGCTTCGACTCCCTGTTCACCATCCAGCATGCCTGACGCCAGCCAGGCCAAGTCGCGGGCCATCCGCTGCCTCGTGGTCGACGACGAACGCATGAACCGCGAGGTGGTGATCGCCAACCTGCGCGCCGCCGGCTACGAAACCCTGTCGGCCGAGGACGGCCAGCAGGCCTGGCTGACCCTGAATGCCGCCCCCGACGATTTCGACGTCATCCTGCTGGACCGGCGCATGCCGCGCATGGACGGCATGGAGCTGCTGGGGAAGCTGAAGGGCGACGAGCAGCTGCGCCACATTCCGGTGATCATGCAGACGGCCTACGCCTCGTCCGAGGACGTGGTCGAGGGCATCAAGGCCGGCGTCTACTACTATCTGGGCAAGCCGCTGGACCGGCAGTTGCTGCTGTCGGTGACCGCCGCCGCCATCGAGGAGCACCAGCGCTACCTGCGCCTGCGTGACGACGTGGCCAAGCGCATCACCGCCATGAGCCTGATGGACAGCGGCGTCTTCCATTTCCGCACCCTGGCCGAGGCCAACAACCTGGCGGTGTCGCTGGCGCGCGCCTGTCCGCGCTCGCAGCATCTGGTGGTGGGGCTGTCGGAAATCTTCACCAACGCCATAGAGCACGGCAACCTGGGCATCACCTTCGAGGAAAAGGCCCGCCTGCTGGCGGAAAAGCGGTGGAAGGCGCAGATCGAGGCGCTGATGGACGCGCCGCAGAACCGCGACAAGCGGGTCGCCGTCACCTTCCAGCGTCAGCCCGGCGAGGTGCGCATCGTGGTGCGCGACGAAGGCGCCGGCTTCGACTGGCGCCGCTACATGGAACTGGACCAGAGCCGCGCCTTCGCCGTGCACGGCCGCGGCATCGCCATGGCGCGCCAGTTGTCGTTCGACGCCCTGGAATACCGCGATCCCGGCAATGAGGTAACGTGTGTCGTCCGTGCCCGCGCCGGCGACGAGGCCCTGTGCGCGCCTAAGCCCGTCGCCGTCCCGGTCGCGGACGCTCCGGCGCCAACGGTTGTGCCGCCCCCCGACGAGATGGCCACGGCGCGCTCCATGCAGAGCGAGCTGCTGCCGCAGCCGGCGGAACTGGAATGGCTGGCCCGGCGCTACGGCGCGCAGGTCAGCGGGTTCTTCGAAACCTCGTCCACCCTGGGCGGCGACCTGTGGGGCATCGATCCCCTGGACGATCACCGGCTGGTCCTGTGGCTGGCCGACTTCTCCGGCCACGGGGTGACGGCGGCGCTCAACACCTTCCGCCTGCATACCCTGCTGGAGCACAGCGGCGAGGACCGCGACCGCCCCGCCGCCTTCCTGGCCGAGATCAATCAGCGCCTGGTCGGGTTGCTGCCGCGTGGGCAATACGCCACCATGCTGTACGGGGTGGTGGACGTGCGCGACGGCGTCTTCCGCTATGCCGCCGCCGCGGCGCCGCGTCCGCTGGTGGCCCGCCCGGGCGAGCCGGTCGGTCTGGGCGACGGCTCGGGCCTGCCGCTGGGGGTGTCGCGCTCGGCCGTCTATGCGGAGCGGGAATTGCCGATGCCGCCGGGCGGAGTGCTGTTCCTGTATTCCGACGCCTTGACCGAGACCCCGTCCGAAAACGGCGCCAAGCTGGGGCCGACGGGGGTCGCCGATCTGGTGCGCGACGTGGTCGATGCGCGGGGCGAGCAGGTGGACGTCAATTCCTTGCTGGCCCCCTTCCTCGCCACGGTGAGGCGCCCGCTGCGCGACGACCTGACCGCCGTATGCTGCGTGCGGACGCAATAGGCCGGCGGGATTGATGTCCGTCAAAGCGGGGGGCGGGGGCCGGCGTATGGTCGGGCCTGGGCTGCAGGATATGCGCATGTCCTTCGACGACGACTTCAGGGCTTGCTGGAACGACGCCTTTCTGGTGGGCGACGCCCACATCGATGCCCAGCATCGAGCCTTCTTCGATGAGGTCAACGCCGTCTCGACGGTCCTGGAGCAGGGGAGCGGCCGGGAGGCGGTCATCGACTTTTACCGCGCCTTCACCGCCGCCCTGATCACCCATTTCCGCGACGAGGAGGCGATGCTGGAGCGCCTCGGCTATGCCGGCCTGGAACGCCACCGGGGCGAGCACGAAGCGCTGCTGTCGGCGGTGGCCTCCGTCGAGGGGCTGCTGCTGACGGGCAATGACCTCCATCACTGGCGGCTGGTGGTGAGGCGCCTGTTCGCTGCCCTGGTCGACCATCTGGCCGGCAGCGACATGCGCTACAAGTCGCTGGTGCTCAGGTCGCGGGCGGAATAGCCAACACCGCCTTATGGTAGTTGGGGCGGTCCAGGTCGCGCACTTCCACCGTCAGTTGGATATCCAGCCCCGGCACCGGCCGGATGTGGTCGCGCGCCAGCGCCAGCACGGCCTTGCCCAGTTGCAGCTTCAAGGCTTCCGGCCGGCCCGACAGCAGGCGGAAATCCACGTGCACCATGGCATGGCTGGGGGCGCCGTCGCCGAGCACCGCATCGTCGATGGCGTAGAAGCGGGTCTTGAAGCTGGACACCGCACTGTCGATCAGCGCGCTGGCCATGGGGTGCAGGGCCAGGGCGAAGGCGCGGCGGTCGAAGGCTTCGGTGACTTCCTGGGAATATTCCACGGTGATTTGCGGCATGGCGGAACCGTATGCTGTTGGTGAAGGCCCGAACGGGAAAGGCGATCATGGCCAAGTTCTTCGACGCCATCAACCGCGGCCACGTCGCGTTCATCCCCGCGGCGCCCGTTGGGCCGCGCCCAAGGGGCCTGGGGCGTCGCGCGAAACCAGCACGACTGTAGCGCGGTTGTCTTCGGTTGATTTTCTACTGAAGAATCCGATGGGCGTCCAACGTTCTGCCGGAAGTTGGGTGGAACCTTGGCTTCTTTTCCCAACGGCTTCACTGTAGACTGCGTCCATGTCGGGAAGCGAAGCCATCGCCATGTGGACCGCACGGTTCGCCGATCCGGAACTGGAAGCCCAGTTCCGGCGCGAGGCCATGCCCAAAGCGCGTCGCCTCGCCCTGGGGTTCTGCCTGCTGGGGTTGGTGTTCTATCCGCTGGGGGGCTCCGCGATCCGCTGGTGTTCACCGACCGGGCCATCCTGGAACTGACGCTGGTGCTGCGGGCCGTCGCCACCGTGCTGGCCCTGTGGACGGTGTGGCGCTTGCGCCGGGCCGTCAAGCCGGGGCAGATGACCCTGCCCATGGCGGTCCATTACGCCGCGGCCTGCTGCCTGCTGTCCTATCTGTTCGCCGTCCATCCCATGCTGGTGCCGGGCCAGCTGTCCACCGCCTTCTTCATCCTGTGCGCCACCGTGGCCCCCACCTTCTGGCCCGGCCCGGTGCTTGGCGGCGTGTTCTTCAACGTGCTGCTGCTGGTTCTGTTCGCCATCGCCACGCTGTGGCGGCTGGGCGATACGGTGGCCGCCTTCGCCACCCTGGTGGTGGTGGCCAGCTTCAGCATGCTGGGCGTCCTGCTGGCCTATCGCCAACATCTGAGCGCGCGGCACGATTACCTGTCCCTGCTGACCGAGCGCCGCCTGCGCCACGCGCTCGAGGAAAAGACCCGCGAGGCCGAGGCGGCGGCGCGGGCCAAGAGCGAGTTCCTGGCGGTGATGAGCCATGAGATCCGCACGCCCATGAACGGCATCCTGGGCATGGCGCGCCTGATGCTGGACGAGGCCATGGCACCGGGTCAGCGCTCGCGCATCGAGACGCTCAGGCATTCGGCCGAGGCGCTGCTGGCCATCCTCGACGACATCCTGGACTTCTCCAAGTTGGAGGCCGGCCGCATCGATTTCGAGCGCATCGCCCTCAACCCCGCCCAGGTGGTCGAGGACGTCGCCCGGCTGATGCGGGCACGCGCCGAGGAAAAGGGCCTGAGCCTCAACGTCGAGGTCGCTCCCGATCTGCCGGCATGGCTGGTGGGCGACCCCGGCCGTCTGCGCCAAGTGATGATCAACCTGACCGGCAACGCGGTGAAATTCACCGACCGGGGCGGGGTGACGCTGCGCGTGGCGGCCGCCCGGGGCGTGCTGGAATGCTCGGTGATCGATACCGGTATCGGTCTGGATGAATCGGCCAAGGCGCGGCTGTTCCAGTCCTTCGCCCAGGCCGACGCCTCCATCTCGCGCCGCTATGGCGGCACCGGCCTGGGGCTGGCCATCTGCAAGCGGCTGGTGGAAGGCCAGGGCGGCGAGATCGGGGTGGAAAGCAAGCCCGGCTCGGGCAGCTGCTTCTGGTTCCGCCTGCCGCTGGTGGAAGCCGAAGCCCCGGTGGCGCCCGCCGGCGGGGTGCCGGTGCAGTTGCTGCCGCCACTGACCGTCCTGCTGGCCGAGGACAACGCCATCAACCAGATGGTGGCGCGCGGCTTCCTGCAGCGCGCCGGCCACCGCGTCCTGGTGGCCAACAACGGCATGGAGGCGGTGGAGTTGGTGCGCCACGGCGGCCGCTTCGACCTCATCCTGATGGACATGCAGATGCCCGAGATGGATGGCCTGGAGGCTACTCGCGCCATCCGTGCCATGGAGGGGGCCGCCGCCCGTCTGCCCATCATCGCCCTGACCGCCAACGCCCTGCGCGCCGACGAGGAACGCTGCCGCGCCGCCGGCATGGACGATTTCGTCGCCAAGCCCCTTGACCCGGATCGCCTGTTCGGCGCCATGGTCCGCGTCCTGGGTGGGATCGAGGCCGGTCGCGCGGCCAACGACGTGCGCCCGGCGGTGGACCTGCGTCTGGACGACGACGAACTGGCGGCCATCGAAAACCATGTGGGCCGCGAGCAGATGACCCAGATCGTCATCTTGTTCCTGAGCACCGGCGAGGAAATCTGTCGCAGCCTCGGCACGCTGGCCGACGGGGGCGGCTTCGACGACATCCGTCAGTTGGCCCACGACCTCAAGGGTATGGCCGGCTATGTGGGTGCCTCCCCCTGGCGGCCCAGGCCGCCGCCATCGAGGAAGCCGCCCGCGACGGCAACCGCGAGGAAGTCCGCGTCCTCATCGCCCGCCTGGGCTCCGCCTGGACGATTGTGGCCGAGTGGCTGCAAGGGCACCTGGACAAGGCGGCCTGAGGCCGGCCCGCCCTTCTACGACGATTGGGCGTTGGTGCCGTAGCCTTTGAATTTCTCCAGCACCACCTCCATCTCCGCCGCGGGCAGCACCGGAGGCTCGCCCAGCGGCAGCAGGCGCAGGTAAAGGTCGGCCAGGTATTCCACCTCCACCGCCACGTCGAGCGCCTGGGCCAGGTCGCGGCCGATGGCGATCATGCCGTGATGGCCCAGCAGGCAGGCGCGGCGCCCCTCCAGCGCCGCCAGGGCGGCGTCGGACAGTTCCTGGGAGCCGAAGGTGGCGTAGGGGGCGCAGCGCACGTCGGCGCCGCCGGCGATGGCCACCATGTAGTGGAAGGCGGGAAGGGGCCTGCCCAGCACGGCCAGGGCGGTGGCGGCGGGGGAATGGCAATGCACCACCGCCTGCGCCTCGGGCCGGGCGGCGTAGATGTCGCGATGGAAGCGCCATTCGCTGGACGGCTTCCAACGGCCCGACCAGGCGCCGTCCAGGCCCATGGGCACCAGCTGCTCGGTGGTGAGGGCTTCCGCCCCGACCCCCGACGGCGTGATCAGGAGTCCCGCTTCGCTGCGCACCGAGACGTTGCCCGAGGCACCCTGGTTGAGCCCGCGCCGGGCCAGCAGGCGGACGGCCTCGACGATGGCGGCGGCGGAAGATGCGGTCATGCTGCCCTCGTTCCTTTATCCCAACGGCATGTATAGGCAAAACCGGCGCGGGGAGGAAGGTGCTAGGGCCAAAGGCCGGTTCGCCGCCGGCCTCGGGCGTCGCCATATGGGCCATGCGCGACGGTCGCGTCAGGGAGACTGGCAATGTGGGAACGAGTGACGGGGGCTACGCTCGCGGCGGCCCTGATGGTGGCGGGCGCCCAGGCCGGCGACCGCCAAATGGTGCGCGGACGCTATCTGGTGGAGAATGTGGGCCTGTGCGGTGACTGCCATACGCCACGCGGAGCCATGGGGCAGCCCGATTTGCAGCGGCCCATGGCCGGGGCCACCATCGATTTCACGCCCACGGTCGCGGTGCCGGCCTGGGCGGAAACCGCCCCCGCCATTGCCGGGCCGCAGGCGCGCGGCTGGTCGCGCGCGCAGATGGTGAGCTTCCTCAAGACCGGCTTGCGCCCCGACGGTTCGCAGGCGCTGCCGCCCATGCCCATGCTCCGCCTGACCCAGGAGGACGCCGAGGCGGTGGCCGCCTATCTGTCCAGCCTGCCCACGCCGGTGGCGCCGGTGAAGCCGAAGGCAGGGGCACAGTAGGCCGGGGCAAGACTTCGCTGCGGGCCTAATCGACCGGCTTGGCGCCCATGGCGGCGAAGGTGTCCTCGATGCACTTGAGCAGCCGGGCGGCATCGGGGGCGCGCTTGGACACCAGGAAATAGGTTTCCAGCCGGACCAGCGGCTCGCTGAGCAGGGCCGGCGTCGAAGTGCCGTTGAGCGCCTGGGCGGCCGGGGCCTGGTAATCCATCAGGTAGTCCCCATGCCCGTTGGACAGCATCTTCAGGGCGGCGGGGCGGCTGTCGGCGAAGGACAGGCGCAGGTCATTGGCAGGGTTCTTGAAGAAATCCACCCAGCCGCCATAGCCGTAGCCGCGCAGCAGGATCACCGACTTGCCGCGGGTGTTCTCGATGCCGCCCAGGGCAGGCGTCTCCGGCAGGCGATAGGCGTTCAGCTGCATGTAGGCCATGACGCGGCGGCCGTAGAGGGCAGCCTCCACCACCTCGGGATGCTTGATCAGCATGGCCACGTGGGTGGACCCGTCGCGTAGCGACGCCATCAGCCGGGCGCCCGGATAGCATTTGATCTCGAAGGGCAGACCCGCCCGGGTCAGGATGTCGGTGATCAGGTCGATGGCCCGGCCGGCCGGCCGGCCGTCGGCATCCTCGTAGGTGAAGGGCGGGAAATCGACACAGCCCACCTTCACGGTGTCGGCCGCCGCCGGAGCGGCCAGCGCGCAAGCCAACGCGGCCGCTCCGCACCAGCGGGCGGCCCGGCGCCGCACACCCTTCATCCAGCCTGCCCCAAGCATGGGGCCATTGTGCAAGCCGGGCGGCCCTGGCGCAATGGCTTCTGGTCAGGAGGGGCGGTTTCGCCTACCTTTCGGAGGTTCCGACGGGCAAGACCAAGGAAAAAAGTTCCGTGGCGCTGTGGCGAATCGAACGGATTACCACCCGCTTCCTGGCTATCGTGGTGTCGGCCTCGGCGCTGATGGCCATGGTGGTGGCGGGCGCCGTCGCTTGGCGGCAGTTCGAGGCGGAGCGCGAACGCCTGTCGGCGGCGGTGGCCGATGTGGCCCGGCTGAATGCCATCGCCCTGCAGGAACCCATGTGGTCCATCAACGATCGCGCCGCCCGCGCCATCGTCAGTTCGCTGGCCGCCCATCCCGCCATCGCCTGCGCCGAACTCACCGAGCCCCAGGGAAACCTGCTGGCTTCCACCCGCGAGGGGGGTGCAGCGCGCCGGACGACGCCGACCAGGTCATCCAGCAGGTGGTCTATGAGAACCAGTTGCTGGGCCACCTCACCTTGTGGGTGGACAGCGGCACCATCGCCGCCGCGGCCGAGGCCGACGCCCGCCTGGCCGTGCTGGTGTTCCTGTCGCTGTCGGCGGCCATGGTGGTCAGCGCGGTCTTCGCCCTGCGCGCCACCGTGATGGCGCCGCTGGCCCGGTTGAACGGCGCCATCCGCAAGGCGGCCAAGGTGCCGGTCAACCCCCGCCCGCGCGACGAGCCTGGGCCAAGTCATCACCGCCTACAACCGCATGCTCGACCGCATCCAGGCGCACAATGCCGAAATGGAGGACGCCCGTGCCCAGGCGGTGGCGGCGGCGCAGGCGAAGTCGCGCTTCCTGGCCACCATGAGCCATGAGATCCGCACCCCCATGCATGGCGTGCTGGGCACGGTGGAACTGCTGCGCGAAACCCGGCTCAGCGACGACCAGCGCAAATACGCCGACGTCATCTGGCATTCCACCGAGGCTCTGCTGGGCATCATCAACGACATCCTCGACCTGTCCAAGATCGAGGCCGGCAAGGTGCGCATCGCCCCGGTCTCCACCAGCCCCAGCCACATCGCCCAGGAGGTGGTGGGGGCGCTGGCGGCCACCGCGCGCGGCAAGGGCCTAGCCCTCGACCTGACCTGGTCGGCCGACCTGCCCGCCTGGGTGCTGGCTGATCCGCTGCGGCTGCGCCAAGTGGTGATGAATCTGGTGGGCAACGCGGTGAAGTTCACCGAGAAGGGCACGGTGACGGTGTCGCTGGCGCGCCGGGCCGGGATGCTGGAGATCGCCGTGGCGGATACCGGCATCGGCATCGCCGACGACGACCTGCACCACCTGTTCCAGCCCTTCCGCCAAGTGGATGCCACCACCACCCGCCGTCATGGCGGCACCGGCCTGGGCCTGTCCATCTCGCACCAATTAGTGGAGCTGATGGGCGGCACCATCCAGGTGGAAAGCCGTGTCGGCGAGGGCTCCATCTTCCGCGTGCTGCTGCCGCTGGAGGATGCGCTCCCACCCCCGCCGGCCGCGCCGGCGCCTCTGCCGCTGGTGTCGCTGAACGGCGGGCGCATCCTTGCCGCCGAGGACAATCCGGTGAACCAGTGGCTGCTGCGCTCGCAACTGGAGCGGCTGGGTTATCAGGCAGACATCCATCCCGACGGCCGCGCCGCGCTGGGCGCCTTCGGCCAGGGCGGCTACGTGGCGGTGGTCACCGACTATCACATGCCCATCATGGACGGCCTTGATCTCGCCCGTGCCATTCGCGCCGCCGAGGGCGGGGGGCCGCGCCTGCCCATCATCGGCATGACCGCCGACGCCTTCGCCGAGACGGTGGAAGAATGCCTGCGCGCCGGCATGGACGAGGTGGTGACCAAGCCGGTGCCGCTGGAGGAACTGGGCGCGGTGCTGTGCCGGCGCATCAACGGCATCGGTCCGGCCGCCGCCCCGTGCGCGCCCGGCCCGGCCGGCCTGTCGGCGGCCGAGGCACCGCTGCTGGATGCGGAGATCCTGGCTGCGGTGGTAGGCGACGATCCGGCCTGCCGCGGCGAGATGGCGGCGCTGTTCGCCGCCACCGCCGAAGATCTGCGCACGCGGGTCCGGGTCCATATGGAGGCGCGGGATATGGACGAACTGTCCGCCGCCGCCCACTCGCTGGCCTCGGCGGCCCTGTCCCTGGGCGCCACCCGCCTGGGCCTGACCGCCCGCGCCATCGAGCATGCCGCCCAGGACGGCGACTGGCCCAACATCGCCACCCTGGTGGCCCGGCTGGCCGCGCTGGACAAGGAAACCCGCGCGGCTCTCGAACGGCAGGGACGCGGTTGAGGGCCTGAAATCGCGTAACGTTCCTCTCGTCGTGCCCGGGCTTGATCCATGGGTGTCCGGCTTAACTGGAGTGCACCGTTTCCCTCTTTTCCGTCATGGCCGGGCCTGACCCGGCCATCCACGTCGCTTCGCAGATACGCCGTTGGGAACAATAGGATGGATGGTGCCACGTGGATGCCCGCGTCAAGCGCGGGCATGACGACAGAACTGAAGAACTGTGCGACTGGCCTCAGACCTTCAGCCGTTCCGCCATCTTCTCGTAGCTCTCCACCTTGGCCAGCGGACCGATGGCGGCCACGGTGGGGGCGGTGGAGAACAGCCGCTTGGCGACGCGCATGATCTCGGCGTTGTCCACGGCCTCCACCTTGGCCACCACCTCGGCGGTGGGGACGGGGCGGCCGTAGACCAGGATCTGGCGGGCCAGCTGTTCGCAGCGGGACGAGGTGCTTTCCAGGCTCATCAGGATCGAGGATTTGAGTTGGGCGCGGGCGCGGTGCAGCTCGTCCGCGGTCACGCCGCCGACCACCTTGACCACCTCGTCGCACATGACCGGGATCAACTCGGCCACTTCCTCCTCGCCGGTGCCGGCATAGATGCCGAACAGGCCGCCATCGGCGTAGGACGAGGTGAAGGAATAGATGGAATAGACTAGGCCGCGCTTCTCGCGCACCTCCTGGAACAGGCGCGAGCTCATGCCGCCGCCCAGCAGGGTGGACAGCACCGAGGCGGCGTAATAGTCGGGGTCCTCGTAGGAGACGCCGTCGAAGCCGAGCACCAAGTTGACCTGCTCGATGTCGCGTTCCTCGCGGAAGTCGCCGCCCACATAGGCGGCCTTCTCGGGCTTGACGTCGGGCAGGACGGACAGCTTGGCGAAGGTCCGCTCGGCCTCGGCCACCAGATGGTCGTGGTCGACCCGGCCGGCGGCGGCCAGCACCATGCGCGGCGCCGAATAATGCTCGCGCATATAGGCCAGGATGGTGTCGCGGCCCATGCCGCGCACCAGGTCCTCGGTGCCCAGCACCGGCCGGCCCAGCGGCTGGCTGGGATAGGCGGTGGCCTGGAAGTGGTCGAAGATGATGTCGTCGGGGGTGTCGTTGGCCTGCCCGATCTCCTGCACCACCACGTCCTGCTCGCGCGCCAGTTCTTCGCCGTCCATGATGGAGTGCTGCAGGATGTCGGCGACGATATCCAGCGCCAGGCCGGAATCCTCCTTCAGCACCTTGGCGTAATAGGCAGTGTGGTCGCGGGCGGTGTAGGCGTTGAGATGGCCGCCGACGGCGTCCATCTCCTCGGCGATGTCGCGGGCCGAGCGGCGTTCGGTGCCCTTGAACGCCATGTGCTCCAGCAGGTGCGAGATGCCGTTGATCTCGGCGGGCTCGTGGCGGGTACCGGCGTCCACCCACACCCCCAGCGAGGCGCTTTCCACCGTGGCCATGGGGTCGGTGACGACGCGCAGGCCCGAGGGCAGGACCGTCTCTCGGATGTCTTCCATCAGCGGCGCCCCTCGACGAAGGCGCTCACATAGCTGCGGATGGCGTCCAGGTCGTTGGCGATGACGTCGTAGCGCTCGGGGCGCTCGAACAGGTCGGCCAGATGGGGTGGCAGCGGCGGGCGCTGCCCGGTGGCCCTTTCCACCGCGTCGGGGAACTTGGCCGGATGGGCGGTGGCCAGCGCCACCATGGGGTTGTCGGCCTTCACACGCGCCTTCAGGCCGGCGCCGGCGCCGATGGCGGAGTGGGGGTCCAGCACCTCGCCGGTCCTGGCGCGGATGGCCCGCATGACCTCCAGCGTCGCCTCGTCGTCGAAGCGATGGCCCTCGAACAGCTCGCACATGGCCTTGTGCGCCCCCTGCGGCATGGCCATCACGCCGGTCTTGCGGAATTCGCCCATGAGCGCGCCCACCGCCTCGCCCTCGCGGCCCAGGTAATCGAACACCAGGCGCTCGAAATTGGACGACACCTGGATGTCCATGCTGGGCGACAGCGTGGGAACCACCCCGTCGGCCTCCATACGGCCCGATTCGAAGAAGCGGGTCAGGATGTCGTTGGTGTTGGAGCCCACCACCAGCCGGCCGATGGGCAGGCCCATCTTCCTGGCTACGTAGCCGGCGAAAACGTTGCCGAAATTGCCGGTGGGGACCGAGAAGCTGACCTCCACATCCGGCGCGCCCAGGGACACGGCGGCGGCGAAGTAATAGGCCACCTGGGCCATGACGCGAGCCCAGTTGATGGAATTGACCGCCGACAGATTGTAGCGGTCGCGGAACTCCAGGTCGTTGAACAGCGCCTTGACCACGTCCTGGCAGTCATCGAAGGTGCCCTCCACCGCCAGGTTGCGCACGTTGGCCGATTGGATGGTGGTCATCTGCCGGCGCTGCACCTCGGAGGTGCGGCCCTTGGGGTGCAGGATGACGATGTCCACCGCCTCGCGGTCGCGGCAGGCCTCGATGGCGGCCGAGCCGGTGTCGCCCGATGTGGCGCCGACGATCAGCACCCGCTGGCCCTTCTTCTTCAGCACGTGGTCGAACAGCCGGCCGACCAGTTGCAGCGCGTAATCCTTGAAGGCCAGCGTCGGGCCGTGGAACAGCTCGCAGACCCACTGGTTGGGGCCGATCTGCTTCAGCGGCGCCACCGCCGGATGGGTGAAGCCCGCATAGGCGTCGGCGACCATGGCGCCCAGCTCGGCCTCGGTCAGGCAGCCGGCCACGAACGGCGCCATCACCTTGGTGGCGAGGCGGTCATAGGGCAGGCCGCGCAAAGCGCGAATCTGGTCGGGGGTGAAGACTGGCCATTGGGCCGGCACGTACAGGCCGCCGTCGCGGGCCAGGCCGGCCAACAGGACCTCGTCGAAATCCAGGACGGGGGCTTGCCCCCGGGTGCTCACATATTTCACGTAGAACCCCAACTTTTCGGCGCCGATGGGCCGGTACACTAGCGATACCGAGCGTATCGGGCAAGGATCAGCCCAAATACCTGCCCTCCAGATGGGCCTTGAACACGCTTGCGTCCAGCGGCCGGCCGGTCGCCTGCACCAGCAGTTCGCGGGTGGACAGGCTGGAGGCCTTGCCGTGGACGTTGGCTTTCAGCCACGTCAGCAGCGGGCGGAAGTCGCCCCCGCCGATGGCCGGCAGGATGCCCGCGTCCGCCCGTTTGGCCGCGTCGAACAACTGGGTGGCGGTCATGGCGCCCAGGGTGTAGGTGGGGAAATAGCCCCAAGCGCCGCCGTACCAGTGGATGTCCTGCAGGCAGCCCAGGCGGTCGTCGGGCGGCGTGATGCCCAGCAGGCGCTGGGTGCCCTCGTTCCAGGCGGCGGGCAGGTCCTCCAGCGCCATGGCGCCCTCGATCAGCGCCTTTTCCAGGCGGTAGCGCAGGATGACGTGGGCGGGATAGGTCACCTCGTCGGCATCGACGCGGATGAAGTCGGGCTTCACCTGGATGCCCAGCCGGTACAGGTTTTCCGCAGCCCATTCCGGGCCGCCGCCGCCGAAGGCCTCGCGCAGGCGGGGCGCCGCCCAGGCCAGGAACTGGGGCGAGCGGCAGGCCTGCATTTCGATCAGCAGGCTTTGGCTTTCGTGCACCTGCATGCCGCGGGCCCGCCCCACCGGCTGGTGGCGCCAGCGGCCGCCGGGCAGGCCGAAATCGTAAAGCGCGTGGCCGGTTTCGTGCAGCACGCCCATCAGCGCCGAGGTGAAGTCGGCCTCGTCGTAACGGGTGGTGATGCGCACGTCCTCGGGATAGCCGCCGCAGAAGGGGTGGAAGCTGGTGTCCAGCCGGCCATGGGTGAAGTCGAAGCCCAGGGCCGTCATGAACTCCAGCCCGACGGCCCGCTGTTTGTCGGCGGGGAAGGGGCCGGCGGGCAGGCGCGGTGACGGGCGGCGGGCCTGGGCCTCCAGCGTGCGGGCCAGGAAGCCGGGCAGGAACGCCTCCAGGTCGGCGAACACCGCGTCGATCTCGGCGGCGCGGCCGTCGGGCTCGTACTGGTCCAGCAAGGCGTCGTAGACCGATACCCCCAGCGCCCCGGCCTTGGCTTGGCCAGTCTGGCGCACCAGCCCCAACAGCACCTTGAGGCTGGGCAGCACCATGGCGAAGTCGGCTGCCGGGCGGGCTTGGCGCCACGCCATCTCACAGGTCGATTCCGCCTTGGCCAAGGCCTCCACCAGATCGGCGGGCACCGCCGAGGCATGGACCCAGTCGCGGCGCATCTCGCGCAGGTTGGCCCGTTCCCACGGCTCATCGACCTCGCCCTCGGCTTGGGCCAGCCAGTCGGCCACCTGGGGGGCGGTGAGGGCCCGGTGGGCCACGGTTTTCAGCAGCGCCAACTGGTCGGCACGGGCCGCCGCGCCGCCTTCCGGCATCATGGTGGACATGTCCCAGTGCAGCACCGACAGCGTGTCGGCCAGAATGGAATTATGCCGGAAGAGCGTTTGGAGACACGCATAGGCGGGCTGTTCAACCATAGCCAATCAATCCCATATTGCGGAGCGAAGCGGACGGCCTTCACAACGATAGATCAGCGGCCCGGGTGGTGGGCAATCGTTTTCCGGGCTATGGTGGGCGCCGATATAACGCCCAGGCGGGCCGTTCGGGCTCCAAGCAGAGGAAAAAACGCCATGACCAAACCCCGTTTCGCCGTGGTGCTATCGGGTTGCGGCGTCTATGACGGCGCCGAGATCCACGAGGCCGTGCTGACCTTGCTGGCCATCGACCGCGTCGGCGGCACCTATCAGTGCTTCGCCCCCGACGTCGCCCAGATGCACGTGGTCAACCACCTGACCGGCGATGCCGCGCCGGAAAGCCGCAACGTGTTGGTGGAATCGGCCCGCATCGCGCGCGGCCAGATCAAGCCGCTGTCGTCCTTCGATGCCTCGTCCGTCGATGCCCTGGTATTCCCCGGCGGCTTCGGCGCCGCCAAGAACCTGTGCTCGTTCGCGGTGGACGGGCCGGAATGCACCGTCAACCCCGAGGCGGAGCGGGCCATCAAGGCCATGCGCGGGGCGGGCAAGCCCATCGGCGCCCTGTGCATCGCCCCCGCCATCCTGGCCCGTGTGCTCGGGCAGGTGGACCTGACCATCGGCACCGATGCCGGCACCGCGGCGGCGCTGGAGCAGATGGGAGCCCGTCACATCTCGAAGCTGCATGGCGAGATCGTGGTGGACCAGGGCCTCAAGGTGGTGTCGACGCCCTGCTACATGCTGGATTCTTCCATCGGCCAGATCGCCGATGGCGCCGAGGCGGTGGTGCGCAAGCTGGTCGAACTGATCTGAGCGGGCCGGCCGGCGCATCCGGCGTCGGCCCCCCTTTGCGCGGTTGCGCCGTCCGTCCGCCGTGCTCACATCCGGGATCAACCTTCGATGAGGATGATGCCATGGGTGAAAAAGAAAAAGCAGGCAAGCCGACGGCGCCGGACCCGCGCGCGCCGGGACGCAAGGTGCCGCTCTACCAGAGCACTCCGGACGACGAGGACGAAGTGGATCTGGCTAGCGAGGATTCCTTCCCCGCCAGCGATCCGCCGTCCTACACGCCGGTCAACCATCCGGGCAAGCCCTGCGCCGACAAGGGCTGACGGGCTTCAGGCGCCCGCCCCGATCTTGTCCAGCCCGATCTCGTCCAGATGGCGCTGCATGGTCAGGCGGTCCAGCCCGGCCAGCGGCAGTTCGACGAACAGTTCGATCCGCCGGCGCATCATCTTGAAGGCCTCGGCGAAGACCGCCGCCTTCTCGGCATGGCTGCCGCGTGCTTCCAGCGGATCGGGAATGGGCCAATGGGCGGTGACCGGGCGGCCCAGGATGGGCAGCACGCAGCCGCTCAACTCGTCGCACACCGTGAAGACGAAATCCATGCGCGGCGCCTCGGCGGTGGCGAAGATCTCCAGCCCCTTGGGATGGAGGCCGGTGGTCGGCAGCCCCGCGTTGCGGATGGTTTCCAGCGTCAGCGGATGGACTTCGGCGGCGGGCTCCGAGCCCGCCGAATGGGCCTGGAAACGGCGCTTGCCCAGCGACTGCAGCAGCGTTTGCGCCATCTGGCTGCGCGCCGCGTTCTGGCGGCAGACGAACAGAACGTTGAAGACCGGGTTCATGGGCTCCCCCTTTGGAGACAACACCCCTGCGGCCTGAGGTACTCCCGCCCGTCCGATGGCAGAAGTGAAGTGTTGGTGACGGTTGGTTGTGGTCGCGCCTGGAACGCTGCCGCCGCCACCTTCGGCGGCACGCTGGGGGGCGTTGTTTTTCAGGCGCCCTGCCAGCGGCGGCGCTTCTCTTCCAGCTTCTGATTGAAGCGGTCCCAGACCACCACCGCGCGCTCGTGACGGCCTTCGCCGATCACGTCCAGCTCGTCGCGGGCCACCACGCTCCAGCCCAGGCGGCGGCCGTCCACCTTGTCGCAGGTCACGGTCACGGTCACCACTTGGCCCGGCAGGGTGGGGGCGGTGTGGCTGACGTCGATATGCACGCCCAGCGAACCCTCGCCCGCCTCCAGATGGGGGCGCAGATGCTCGGTGCAGGCCCATTCCATCAGCCCGACCATGAAGCCGGTGGCGAAGACGGCGGGCATGGACTGGAAGATATCGGATTCGGGATAAAGCGCCGGCACCACCTTGGTGTCGCCGACGCGGAAGCTGAACTGGTGGACGTCGCCAATGCCCGGGCTGCTTTTCATGACGCTGCCTTCTTTTCGTCGTGGAACGGCACCGCTATCCTAGCAATGGACGCTTCCCAAGAAAGCCCGGGGAATTCCGGGGCATGGCGATGGATACCCTGCAAGAAACCCTGGACGCCCTGGACGACGGCATCATCCGTTTCGACGCCGACCTTCGGTTGGTGGCGTGGAACCGGGCGCTGATCGACATCATGGGGTTCCCGCCCGAATTGATGCGGCCGGGCACGCCGTTCCTCGCCTTCGTCGAATTCAACATCGCCCGCGGCGAGCACGGCAGCGGCGAGCGGCGCCTGATCGTCAGCCAGCGCCTGGCCAGCCTCACCGATTCCTACTCCCGCCGGCGCCCCGACGGCACCATGATCCGGGTGCGCGGCAAGGCCATGCCCGATGGCGGCATCCTCAAGGTGTTCAGCCGCGCCGAGGGCATGGCGCCGCAGGGCGTCCCGGCGCCGGGGCTGTCGGCGCGCGAGCGCGAGGTGCTGCTGTGGGCGGCGCAGGGCAAGACGGCGTGGGAAACCTCGGCCATTCTCGGCATCTCGCCCAAGACGGTGGAGTTCCACCTGGGTAATTGCGGCCGCAAGCTGGGCACCGCCACCAAGGCCCAGACCATCCTGGCGGCGGCGCGCAAGGGGTTGTTGCCCCTGTGACGGGCGGGGTAATCCCTGTGGCAATACGGGCCTGCCTGCGGTAGCCTAAATCCTTGGTATGGGGGTTGAAAGGCCGGCGGTCATGGTGCCAGGCAGGGCTCGGAGCAGGCGTCGCACGCTCGCCTTGGCGGCGACGGTCCTGTTCGCCCTGGCCCAGGGCGTGTGGCTGACGGCCGAATTCGCCTCGGAACGCGAACGCCAGGCCGAACGTCAGGCCGTGCAACTGCGCGAACCGGTGCCGCCGGTGTTGCGCCAGGAGGCCGACAGCGCCCAGCGTTACCTGTCCTTCGTGCGCTCCCAGGCCGAAGTGGTGCTGAAGGAACGCATCCGCGAGCGGGTGGACGAGGCGGTGGCCATCGCCACCAGTATCCATCGCCAAGCCCAAGGCAAGGTGCCGCCTGCCCTGGTGCGCACCCTGGTGCGCGAAGGCCTGCGCGCATCCCGCTTCTTCGACGGTCGCGGCTATTATTTCATCGACGACCTGAATGGCAATTGCGTGCTGCTGCCCACCGCGCCCGAACGCGAGGGTTCGTCGCTGATGGACAATCGCGATGATGCCGGCCGCTACATCATGCGCGAACTGCTCCGGGCGGTGCAGCAGCCCGGCGCTGCCGGCTATGCCCGCTACCGCTGGTTCGCCCCCCATTCCACCGAGCGCATGGAAGAGAAGATCACCTATGTGCGGCTGTTTCCCCAGGCCTGGGCTGGCTGATCGGCACCGGCGACTACACCTCCATGGTGGAGGAGGACCTGAAGGGCGAGGCGCTGAAGCGCCTACGCGCGGTCAGCTTCCCGGCGGACGGCAGCCTGGTGGTGATCGACGAAATCCGCACTGTCCGCCTGTTCCGCGATTCCCCCGGCATTGAAGGTCGGAAGGTGGACGCCATCCCCGACGGGCCCGAGCGCCGCGCCCTGGAGGCTATCCTGGCGACCGCCCTGGCGGGCCGCGAAACCGTGCGCTATCCGTGGTCGTCGGCGGCGGATAATGGCCGCGAGGGCGTGCGGGTGGGCTGGGTGTCGCGTCCGGCCACCTGGGGTTGGACGGTGGCGGCCATCGCCAGCGAAACGGTCAAGGCCGAGGACGGCGGCGGCGACAGCGGAATGATCTGGCATTTCGGCTTGCCCGCCTTGCTGCTGGTGCTGGCGTTGCTCGCGGTCGGGATGGTGGCGCTGCCCCCGCGCGAGGCCGAAGGCGCCCCGCTGGATCCCTCCGATGCCGCTTGAGCGCCTGCTCCGCCCGGCCCAACTGGCCGGCCTCGCCGTGCTGCTGGTTTCGGCCCTGGCGATGTCGGGGCTGGCCTGGCGCGGCGTCGCCTTGCGCCAGCAGACGGTGCTCAGCACCGAGTTCGAGCGGCGCAGCGATCAAGTCTATCACGGGCTGATGGCGCGGCTGGAACTCTATCAGGCGGTCCTGCGCACCGCCGCCGGCTACTGGGCGCAGTTCCCCCTTTCGGGGGTGGGCGAGTGGCGCGCGCTGGTGCAGTCGTCCCGGATCACCAGCCGCTATCCCGGCGTCGACGGCTTCGCCTATGCGGCGGCGGTGCCCGGGGACGGCGTGGACCAGTTCACCCGCGACATCCGGCGGCGGCTGTGGCGTGACTTCAGCATTCATCCGGCGGCGCCGGACGTCCCGGACCACATGGTGATCACCCATATCGAGCCGTTCGACCAAGTGTCGCGCGCCCTGGGCTTCGACCTGGCGTCCGAGCCGCGGCGGCGGCAAGCCGTCGAGATGGCGCGCGATACCGGCCAGGTCACGCTGTCGTCGCCCCTGACCCTGATCACCGGCGGCCAGACCGGGCGGGACTTCCTTCTGGTGCAGCCGGTCTTCCGCGCCGACTATCCGCTGGAAACGGTGGAGCAGCGCCGGCGGGCCATCCAGGGCTGGCTACTGCTGGGCCTGCATGCCAATGCCCTGTTCGGCGCCCTGCGCGCCGACGTGGACGATCCACTGTTCGACATTCACGTGCACGCTGGCGGGCTGAACGCCGAAACCTTGGTCTATGGTGACGCCGAACTGAGCCGGAAGCCCACCCTCGTCTCGCAGCGCACGCTGGATTTCGCCGGCCAGCGCTGGGTGGTGGAAATTCATCGCCATCTGCCCGCGGGCGCCATCTGGTTCGGCGGTACCGCCCTGGCGGTGCTGGTGGCCTGCATCGGCCTCAGCCTGACCCTCACCGCTTCCGCCGCGCTGCTGCTGGTGTCGCGCGAACAGAGCCGCCGGCTGGCTCGCCATGCCATGACGGAGCTGACCCGCGCGGAGCGTGCGCTGGCGGCGGTGACCGCCTCGGTGCCCGGCGTCATCTATCGCTGGCTGGAGCAGCCGGCCGGCGGCGGCTTCCAGTTCGTGGCGCCCCAGGCCGGCGCGCTGTTCGGCGTCTCGCCGTCGGCGCTGGTGGAGGATTGGCGGCGCCTGCCCTTCCTGCCCGAGGATCTGGAGCGCTGGCAGGCCAGCCTGGGCGAGGCGGCACGCTCGGCGCTGCCGTGGGAAATGGAGGGGCGCTACCTGGACGCCCAGGGCGCCGTGCGCTGGTGGAAAGCCACCGCCACCCCGCTGGCCGGCCCGGAGGGCGTCGTCTTCGACGGCATCATCGTCGACATCACCGAGCTGAAGGAGGCCGAGCAGGTCCTGGTGGAGCGCGAGCGCAGCTACCGCGAGATGTTCGAGCGCTCCAGCGCCGTCATGGTGCTGCTGGATCCGCTGGCGGCACGGATCGTCGATACCAATCCTGCCGGCCTGGCCTTCTACGGCTATCCGCTGGAGGAGATGCGCGGTATGGAGACCGCCCGCATCAGCCTGCTGGACGAGGAGGGGTGGGAGCGGCTGCGCAGCCGCGCGCTCCAGGGCCAGACCGATTTCTACCGTTCGCGCCATCGCCTCGCTTCGGGCGAGGTGCGCGAAGTGGAAGTCCATGCCGGCCCGGTGGCGGTATCCGGGCGCACCTATATCCACGTCATCGTCCACGACGTCACCGACCGTGAGCGCTTCCAGGCCGAATTGCAGGAAAAGACGGCCAAGCTGGCCGCCACCAACGCCGAGCTGGAGCAGTTCTCCTACATTGCCTCGCACGATCTGCAGGAGCCGCTGCGGACCATCGCCAGCTTCCTGCAACTGCTGCAGCGCCGCTACGACGCGCAACTGGACGGCGAGGCCCGCGAGTTCATCGCCTTCGCGGTGGATGCCGCCGTCCGTCTGCAGACCATGATCCGCGACCTGCTGGACTATTCCCGTATCGGCACCCGCGGCGGCGCATTCGTGCCCACCGACATGGACAAGGAACTGGCGACCACCCGTTCCAGCCTGGCGCGCGCCATCGACGAGGCCGGCGCCGAGATCGGCGGCGACCGGCTGCCCACCGTCGTCGCCGACAAGGTGCAGATGCAAAGCCTGCTGCAGAACCTGATCGGCAACGCCATCAAGTACCGCCGGCCCGACGTGCCGCCGCGCGTGCAGGTTTCGGCCACGGAGGAAGAGGACCGCTGGGTGTTCCGCATCGCCGACAACGGCATCGGCATCGAGCCCCAGTATTTCGACCGCATCTTCCAGGTGTTCCAGCGCCTGCACAGTCGCGACCGCTTCGGCGGCACCGGCATCGGCCTGGCGCTGTGCCGCAAAATCGTCCAGCGCCACGGCGGCGACATCTGGGTGGAATCGACGCCCGGCCAGGGCAGCGCCTTCCTGTTCAGCATCCCCAAGCGCTGAGGCGATCCAAGGGGGCCTGTTTCGGGCGTCATGGCGAGGCTTGCCCCCTGATTGTCCGGTTCGATTCTTCCGCCGTCATGCGCGGGCTTGACCCGCGCATCCACGTGCCGCCGCTGAAGCCATCATTGGAAACATCGTTCCGGCGAAGCCGCATGGATCGCCGGGTCAAGCCTGGCGATGACACAAAAGAGGGGGAAGGAGCGCCCTCTCCATCGGGGGAAAGGCGGTTCCGCGGATGCCCTACTGCACCACGTTGACCACGCCCTTCATGCCCAGCAGGCTGTGGCCGGGAACGGTGCATTCGAAGGTGTAGGCGCCGTAGCGGGCGGGCACGAACCACAGTTCCTTGGTTTCGCCGGCGGGGATGACCACTTTCTCCACCCACGGGGTGGTGGCGGTGACGTCGCGGCCCACCAGTTGCCGCACGGCGATGGTGGGGAACCACTGCTCGGACACGAAGGTGTGGTCGCTGGTGGATTGGTTGCGCAGCACCAGCCGGGTGGGGCGGTTGCGGTGGAAGGTCAACTCGTCGGGGACGAAGGCGTGGTTGACCAGGGTGACCTCGACCACGTCGGGTGCGCTCCAGTCCGCCTGGTTCGACAGTTCGCTGGCCTCGGCCAGATAGCCGCGCGGCTGATAGCGGCTGATCTGGTCCTCGCCGGCGCAGGCGGCCAGCAGCAGGGGCAGGATCACGGCAAAGCGCTTCATCGTCTTACTCCTCCTCGGGCGACCAGCCGGGTGGGGCCATGTGGAAGCCGGCGAACTGGAAGGCGGGGGCGACGATGCAGCCCACCAGGCTCCACGCCCCCCGCGGTTCGGCCGCCTGCCACGCATGGGCCGGCACTACCGCCTGGGGCTGGTGGCCGGCCAGGACGTCGGCCCCCAGCACGATCTCGCGCACGCCGTCACCGTCGGCGATGCGCAAGGCGAGCGGGTCGCCGGCATGGAAGTTCCATACCTCCACGGCGTCGACCCGATGCCAGTGAGAGCGCTCGCCCGCCTTCAGCAGATAATAGATGGCGGTGCAGGCGCCGCGAGCCCCATCCTCGGTGCTATGACGATAGGTCTCGATGTAATGGCCGCCTTCCGGATGGGGCTGAAGCCCCAGCCGGGCGATGATGGCGGCGGCGTCCTTCATTCCCTCTCGGCTCACTCGGCCGGCTCGGTCTCGCGCACCGAGCGGCGGTTGTGGGTGGTGGTGTACCAATGGGCCAGGTGCGGGCGGTTGTTGCGCCAGTCGCAGACCTTGCGGAAGTCCAGGTAGCTGAGCGCGGCGACCACGCTGATCGGGCCGATCAGGAACACGCCGCCCCAGTGGCCGACGTCCTTCTCCAGCAGGTCCAGCGCCCGGCTGATGGCGGCCTGCTGGCGCTCGATCCAGTCGTTCCAGCGTTTGTCCTCGGGCCGCATGGTGGCCTCGACGCGGGCCTGAATGGCGGCGTCGAGGATGCCGTCGGCCAGCGCCATCACCTTGAGCTGGCGGAAGCGCTCGTGGCTCTCGTGGGGGAACAGCTTGTGGCCGTTGTGCAGGGTGTCCAGGTATTCGCAGATGACCGGCGAATCGAACAGCGTCTCGTCGTTGTCCAGCACCAGAGCGGGCACCTTGGACAGGGGGTTGTCCTTCACCAGGTCGGTGTCGGGGGCCCAGGGGTTGGTGGGCACCAGGCCCAGCTCGATGCCACACTCGATGGCGGTCATGCGGACCTTGCGGACATAGGGCGAGGTGGCGGAAAAGCGCAGCTTCATCGAGAAACCTCCCGGGCGGACGGAGTAGGAGCCGATACGTGTAAAGGACATGCTGTCGCGACGCAAAGATCGCGCGTGATTTTGTCTGCTGGACGGGAGCAAGGCCAGTCTTTGTTCGCTTGAAACCGCGAAACGATTCAATACGGCGATCAAAATTCACCGTTTCAGAACACGTCCTTGCGCCGGCGCAGTTCGGCGAACACACGCGCCGGCTCGGTGCCGGGTTCCAGGCCGACGGCGCGGGCGACGGCGGGTTGGTCGGCGCGCAGGAACGGGTTGGCGGCGCGTTCCTCGGACAGCGGCGACGGCACCGTGGGCCGGCCGGCGGCGCGCAGGCGGGTGACTTGGTCCAGGCGGGCGGCCAACTCGATATTGTCGCGCTCCACCAGCCGGGCGAAGCGTCCGTTGGAGGCGGTGTATTCGTGGGCGCAATAGACCCGGGTATCGGCGGGCAGGTCGCGCAGCTTGGACAGGGACGCCCACATCTGCTCGGGGGTTCCTTCGAACAGGCGGCCGCAGCCCAGCGAGAACAGGGTGTCGCCGCAGAACAGGGCGTGGGAATCGGGGAACCAGAAGGCGATGTGGCCGCTGGTATGGCCGGGGGTTTCCAGCACCATGGCGGCGGCGTGGCCCAGCAGGAAGGTGTCGCCCTCGCGCACCTCCACGTCGATGCCGGGAATGCGCTCGCTGTCCTTGCCCGCGCCCACCACGGCGGCGCCGGTGGCCTGCTTGAGTTCCAGGTTGCCGCCGGTGTGGTCGCCGTGATGGTGGGTGTTGAGGATGTGGGTCAGGCGCCAGTTCCGGGCCGCCAGCGCCGCCAGCACCGGTTCGGCCACCGCCGGGTCCACCGCCGCGGTGGCGCCGCTTTCCGGCTCGTGCAGCAGGTAGACGTAATTGTCCGACAGGACCGGGATCTGCTCGATCGCCAAGCGTGTCATCGCCGCCTCCGCCAAACCTGGGGCCAGCCTATCACGATCCCGCCGCCAGCGACCAGAACGCCTCTGCCGCCGGGCTCTGGCGAGCGCGCGGGCGGAACAGGCGGATTTCCACCGGAATGGTCCAGTCGCCGCCGCCGATGCGGGTCAGCCGTCCGTCGGCGATGTCCTCGCTTACCAGCGACAGCGGCAGCCAGGCCAGGCCGCGCCCGTCGCGGGCCATGGCGCGCAGCACCACCGACAGGTGCGAGGTGAATACCGGCTTGAGGGCCAGCGGCGTCCGCTGCCTCAGTTGCGCGGCGAGAATGCGGCCCATGCCCGACTGGGCGCTGTAGGCCAGGTAGGGCAGCTCGCCGGTCAGCGACTCGATGACGCCTGGGGCCGCCACCGGCACCAGCAGGTCCTTGCCCACGTTGGTGGCGATGAAGGCGTGGTCGTCCATGCGGCCGGGCACCGCCGGGTGGTGGTGGCACAGCAGGAACTGGGCACCGCCCTGGGCCATCAGTTCCTCGCAATCCTGCTGGCTGTCGGACACCAGGCGCACCGGCGCCACCGCCCCCCGCTTCTCCAGGTGCTTGAGCCAGGCGGGAAAGAACAGCAGCGACAAGGCGTGGGTGGCGGCCACCACCAGCTGGGTCTCGGCCACGTGGGCGGCTTCGCGCGCCTGGTCGCGGGCCTGCATCAGGTGGCGCCAGGCCTCGGCGGCGGCGGGGTGGAAGCGTTCGCCCGCCTCGGTCAGCCGCACCGGATTGGCCGAGCGGTCGAACAGCGGCGCCCCCACCCAGTCCTCCAGCGCGCGGATGCGGCGCGAGAAGGCCGGCTGCGTGCAGTGCCGCGCCTCCGCCGCACGTGAGAAGTTTCCGGTTTCCGCCAGGGCGGCGAAATCCTCCAGCCAGGTCAGGTCCATGGATGATGCCGTATCCACATGAAACGATAAGAAACTGGCATTGGCCGCCGATGTCCGTCCAGCCCTAAGGTTGGATCAACAGCAACGGGAACAAGATCATGCGCATCGTCGACATCCGCGAAAAGACCTTCTCCATCGCCTCGCCCATCGCCAACGCCTATATCGATTTTTCCAAGATGACCTGCTCGGTGGTGGCGGTGGTCACCGACGTGGTGCACGACGGCAAGCCGGTGGTGGGCTACGGTTTCAACTCCAACGGCCGCTACGGTGCCGGCGGCCTGCTGCGCGAACGCTTCCTGCCGCGCCTGGCCGAGGCCAAGCCGGAAAGCCTGATCAACGAAGCCGGCGACAACCTGGACCCCTTCCGCATCTGGTCCGCCATGATGACCAACGAGAAGCCGGGCGGCCATGGCGAGCGCTCGGTGGCGGTGGGCACGGTGGACATGGCGGTGTGGGACGCGGTGGCCAAGATCGCGGGCGTGCCGCTGTGGAAGCATCTGGCCGACACCTATCGCGGCGGCGTCGCCGACGAGCGTGTGTGGGTCTATGCCGCCGGCGGCTACTACTATCCCGGCAAGGACCTGACCGCCCTGCAGGACGAGATGCGCTCGTACCGCGACCGCGGCTATCAGGTCGTGAAGATGAAGATCGGCGGCGCCAGCCTGGACGAGGACCTGCGCCGCATCGAGGCGGTGATCGAGGTGGTGGGCAGCGGCGCCAACCTGGCGGTGGACGTCAACGGTCGCTTCGACATCGATAGCGCCATCAAGTATGGCGAGGCGCTCAAGCCCTACGGCCTGTTCTGGTACGAGGAGGTGGGCGACCCGCTCGACTACGCCCTGCAGGCCGAACTGTCCAAGCATTACGAGCTGCCCATGGCCACCGGCGAGAACTTGTTCTCGCACCAGGACGCCCGCAACCTGATCCGTTTCGGCGGCATGCGTCCCGACCGCGACTGGCTGCAATTCGATTGCGCCCTGTCCTACGGCTTGGTGGAGTATCTGCGGACGCTGGACATGCTGAAGGCCCACGGCTGGTCCACCCGCCGGGTGGTGCCCCATGGTGGCCACCAGATGAGCCTGAACATCGCTGCCGGCCTGCACCTGGGCGGCAACGAAAGCTATCCCGACGTGTTCAAGCCGTTCTGCGGCTTCGCCGACGGCATCGCGGTGGAGGACGGTTATGTCAAGCTGCCCCAGGTTCCCGGCATCGGCTTCGAGACCAAGGCCGAACTGTTCAAGGTCATGTCCACGGTGACGGCATGAGCACCCATCGTATCGCCGTCATTCCCGGCGACGGCATCGGCAAGGAAACCGTTCCCGAGGGCCTCAGGGTCCTCGACGCCGCCGCCCGCCGCTTCGGCATCGGTTTCCAGTGGGACCCCATCGAGTGGGCGTCCTGCGACTATTACCTCAAGCACGGGCGGATGATGCCCGAGGACTGGCAGGCCCGGATCGGCGGCCACGACGCCATCTTCTTCGGCGCGGTGGGCTGGCCCGAGACGGTGCCCGACCACGTCTCGCTGTGGGGATCGTTGATCCAGTTCCGCCGGGTGTTCGACCAGTACGTCAACCTGCGGCCGGTCCGCCTGATGCCGGGGGTGCCCTCGCCGCTGGCCGGGCGCAAGCCGGGCGACATCGATTTCTGGATCGTGCGCGAGAACACCGAGGGCGAGTATTCCAGCATCGGCGGCATCATGTTCGCCGGCACCGAACGGGAATTCGCGGTGCAGGAAGCGGTGTTCACCCGCACCGGCACCGACCGCATCCTGCGCTTTGCCTTCGAACTGGCGCAGAAGCGGCCGAAGAAGCACCTGACCTCGGCCACCAAGTCCAACGGCATCTCCATTTCCATGCCGTTCTGGGACGCGCGCGTCGAGGCCATGGCGCCCACCTATCCCGAGGTTACGGTGGACAAGTTCCACATCGACATCCTGACCGCGCATTTCGTGCGCCATCCCGACTGGTTCGACGTGGTGGTCGCTTCGAACCTGTTCGGCGACATCCTGTCCGACCTGGGGCCGGCCTGCACCGGCACCATCGGCATCGCGCCCTCGGCCAACATCAATCCCGAGCGCAAATTCCCCTCGTTGTTCGAGCCGGTGCACGGTTCCGCCCCCGATATCGCGGGCAAGGGCATCGCCAACCCGGTGGGGCAGATCTGGTCGGGGGCCATGATGCTGGAGCATCTGGGCCACGCCGACGCGGCGGCGGCGGTGATGGCCGCCATCGAGACGGTGCTGGCAAATGGGCCGCGCACCCCCGACCTGGGCGGCAGCGCCACCACCGAGGAGATGGGCAAGGCGATCGCTGCGGCGGTTGGGGGCATGGCGTTGGCATAGAACCCTCTCCCATTCCATGGGAGAGGAAGGGGCCCTCGCAGTGGGAGGGTGAGGGAGCCGCACAGCACCTCGTCTCCGGTTCCCTCACCTGGCGCGTGCCGCGCCACCCTCTCCCGCCCGTGCTAAGCACGGATTTTGAAATGCCGGCTCCACCGGCGGCGGGAGAGGGAATTTCGGCCTAACCGACGATCCTATACACCACCACCTCGCGCCGGGTGCGGTCCTCCAGTTCCAGGCTGGTGGCGACGGTGGTGCGGGCCACTTCCAGCAGGCCGGTCTTGGGCAGGTAGGCGCGCCCGGGATCGGCCATGATCACGGTGGCGCCGGCGGCGGCCAGCCGGCGCAACCAGGGGAAGATGTGTTCGGTCATGGGGCGCTCGTAGCAGACGTCGCCAGCCACCACCACGTCCCAGCGGCATTCCTGGCCGACCACGTCGTCCGCCAACACTTCGACGGTGACGCCGTTCAGTTCGGCGTTCATGGGGATGACGGCGCAGGCCAGCGGGTCGATGTCGGCGGCTTCCACCCGGACGGCGCCGTTCTTGGCGGCGGCCACCGCCGACGCCCCCGATCCGGCGGCGAAGTCCAGCACCCGCTTGCCGCGCACCAGGTCGGGATTGTCCAGCACGTAGCGGGTCAGCGCCTGGCCGCCGGCCCAGCAGAAGGCCCAATAAGGCGGCGGCAGGTTGACCCGCAGCAGCGCAGCCTCGGTGGCCTCCCACAGGGGGGTGACCTCGGTGGCCAGCCACAGGTCGATCTCGGGGCAGGCGGGCGGTTGCGCCACCTCGGTGACCTCGCGGATGAACTGGCGGGGATCCTGGCCCATGAGGACTCTCAGTCGTTCGATGTCCAGCATAGGCCTAAAACTCCTGGGCGAAAAGCCGTGATGGTTCTTGCAATTTCAAGGAAAATCTAAAGCAGCTTGCCGGCGACGATGGCGACCAGCAGCATCCAGCCGAAGAAGCGGTTGGATTTGAACTTGGACAGGCAGTCGGCGGCATCGTCGATATTGCCTGCCGCCACCTGCCAGTACAGCTGCAGGCCGGCAAGCGCCAGCAGCGGATAGAACACCCAGGACAGCCCGGCGGCCCAGCCGGCGGCGGCGATCAGCAGCAGGGCGCCGGAGTAGAAGCCGGCCACCCAGCGGGGCGTGGCGGCGGCTAGGCGGAGCGCGGTCGACTTCACCCCGATCAGGATGTCGTCCTCCTTGTCCTGGTGGGCGTAGATGGTGTCGTAGCCGAGCGTCCACAGCAGGCCGGCGGCATAAAGCAGCAGCGGCGCCGCCGCCAGTTCGCCGCGCACCGCCGCCCAGCCCATCAGCGCTCCCCAGTTGAAGGTCAGGCCCAGCCACGCCTGGGGCCAATAGGTGATGCGCTTCATCAGCGGGTAGGGGAACACCAGCAGCAGCGAGGCGACCCCCACCCAGATGGCGAAGGGGTTCAGCATCAGCAGGATCGCGAGGCCCACCAGCAACTGCGCCGCCAGGAACGCCCAGGCCCGCTTCAGGCTGACCGCTCCCGAGGGGATGGGCCGGCCGCGGGTGCGCTCCACCTGGGCGTCGAACCGGTGGTCGGCGATGTCGTTGATGGTGCAGCCGGCGCCACGCATGACCACTGAGCCCACGGCGAACAGCGCGAACAGGCCCAGGTCCGGCCAGCCGGGGGCCGCCAGCGCCGCGCTCCACCAGCAGGGGAACAGCAGCAGCCAGGTGCCGATGGGGCGGTCCAAGCGCATCAGCCGCAGGTAGGGGCGGCTGGCTGCCGGAGCCCAGCGGTCGATCCAGTTGCCGACGGGAATGTCGCCGTTGAGGGTGGAGGACTGGCTCATGGCGCAGCTTTAGCGGAAAAGGGCGCGCGTGTGAACTGGTCTACAGGGCGGTCCGGCACACCAGCAGGCCGTTCTGCCATTCCAGATTCTCCATGGCCCAGCCGCGCAGGGGGGTGTCGTCGGCCGGCTTGGGGCAGACGGGCTTGCCGAAATAGTAGCCCTGGCCGAAGCGCACCTTCAGCAGCTTCAGCAGGTTGATGGTCTCGCTGCTCTCGACGAACTCGGCGATGGTGCCGACCTTGAGGTCGCGGCACAGCCCGGCGATGGCGCGCAGGAAGGGCGTGCTTTGGCCGCTGCTGGAAATCTCGCGAATGTAGCTGCCGTCGATCTTGACGTGGTCCACCTGCAGGGCGCGCAGGTAGTGGAAGGCGGCGGCGCCGGCGCCGAAATCGTCCAGGCAGACGGGGAAGCCCTGGCGCCGCAGCATCTGCAGCACGCCGTTGACGGCGGGCAGGTCCTCGATCTCGGCGGATTCGGTCAGTTCGAACAGCAGGCGGCCGCGCAGGTCGCCGGCGTCGCGCATCATGCCCAGCAACTGGCGGGCGGTGGCCACGTGCGACAGCGACCGCCCCGACAGGTTGACGGCGAAGCGCAACGCTTCATGCCGGCCCATGGGCGAACGGATGAAGTCGATGGCCCGCCCCAGGATGGCCAGGTCCAGGCCGCCGACCATGCCCACGTTTTCGGCGAAGGTGACCGTCTCGAACGGCGAATCGCGGCCGGGAAAGCGTACCAGGCATTCGAAGTGGTGCACCACTCCGGTCCACAAATCCACCACCGGCTGGAACACCAAGTCGAATCCGCCGGAATCGATGACGCCGCGCACCTCGCGCATCTGCGCCACCGTTTCCGACAGGCGCGGCTTCAGGTCGCTGGTCAGGTCGTCCAGCGTCATGGTGCCCGAGCGGGAAAAGGCGTTCAGGCTGTAGAGCAGGGCGTTGGCCGCTTCCTCCGACGAGATGCCGGCGCCGTCGAGGGCCAGCGAGGTGGCCTGGGCCGGCGGCGTGGCGGCACCGGGCAGGAAGGCGGCCACCAGCTCGGTGATGGCGGCTTCGATGGTGTCGGCGCCGACGCTGGGGGCATGGATCAGGCCGTAGCGGTTGTCGCCCAGCTCGCCGGCGGCGTCGCCGCCCACCGAGCAGGCACGCAGCCGCTCGCCCAGTTCGGACATGAACTCGTCGGCGGCCAGGGGGCCGGCCTCGGCGCGCACTTTTTCCACCTGCGGCACTTCCAGCATGGTCAGCTGGTAGGCCTCCTCGTTTTCCAGCGCCGAGGATTCGCCCAGCATGCGCCGGGCCAGGTCGATGAAGCCGTCCTTGTCCAGGAGGCCGGTAATGGGGTCGTGGGCCTCGATTGGCATGTCCAGCGTGGCGGCGTGGGTCAGGGCGATCAGCCGGGCATGGGGGCGCTGGGGGTGGCGGTAACCGGACAGGGCCACCGGCTTGGGCCGATGGAATTCGTTGGCGCCGGGGGTATGCAGCAGCAGGTGGCGGACGCGGTCGCCGCGGTCGATGCGGCGCAGCACTCCGGCGATGCGTTCGGCGTCGGCGGGGACGAACAGTTCGGCGAGGGGGCGGCCGGCCAGCAGCCGGGCCGGGCGGCCGGACAGGGCCATGGCGGCGCCGACGGCGAAACCGATGGTCCCATCCGCCTCCACCTCGATCAGCAGGTCGGCGGCGGCGAAGGCAAAAGCCACGTACAGATCGCGCGAGCGGTTGATGTCGCCGGCGGCAGCCAATTCCCCCCTGCCTGAAGCCTTGGTTCGTCCCGGCCGACTATCGCACGGGCGCACAGGGAACGCCAGTGACGGCGCGTGACGGCCGCCGCTTGCAATCGGGCGGCCGAATCGCTATAAGCGTCGCTTCCTCGCGCGGACAGGGCCTGTGGCATGCCTTTCCGCGCCTGAATCGCTCACTCGTACCGTAAGGACCAGCGAAAATGCCCAAGATGAAGACCAAGAGCGCCGCCAAGAAGCGGTTCAAGCTCACCGCCTCCGGCAAGGTCAAAGGCAACGTGGCCAACAAGCGTCACTGCCTCTCCGCGAAGCCCCAGGACATGAAGCGCCAGGCCCGCGGCACCTTCATCCTGTTCAAGGCTGACGGTGAGAAGGTCAAGCAATACTACCTGCCGAACGGAGCTAAGTAATGGCCCGCGTCAAGCGGGGCGTGATCACCCACGCCCGTCACAAGAAGATCCTGAAGCTGGCCAAGGGCTATCGCGGCCGTGCCAATTCGTGCTTCCGCGTCGCGATCGAGAAGGTCGAGAAGGCGCTGCGTTACGCCTATCGCGACCGTCGCGCCAAGAAGCGCAATTTCCGCGCCCTGTGGATCCAGCGCATCAACGCCGGCACCCGCCAGTACGGCGTGCCCTATTCCCGATTTATGGACGGCCTGAAGAAGGCTGGCATCGCGCTCGACCGCAAGGTCCTCGCCGACATCGCGGCGCGCGAGCCGGAAGCCTTCAAGTCGCTGGTTGAGAAGGCCCAGGCGGCCCTCCAGTAAGGCTTGTCCGCTCCCCGCCATGGGGAGAGGGAAATTACGCGGAGGGGTCGCCCGTCAGGGCGGCCCCTTTTCGCGTCCATACGGGGAAGATTCCATGGACGAACTCGACAAGATCCGCGCCGAGGCCCTGGCCCTGGTGGCCCAGGCCGCCAGCCTGGAGGCGCTGGAAGCCGCCCGCGTGGCGACCCTCGGCAAGAAGGGTTCCATCTCCGGCCTGATGGCCTCGTTGGGCAAAATGAGCCCCGAGGAGCGCAAGACCGCCGGCGCGGCGCTGAACGCCGTCAAGGACCAGGTGGCCGAGGCCATCGCCGCCGCCAAGGCTGGGCAGGAGGCCAAGGCCCTGGAGGAAAAGCTGGCGCGCGAGCGGGTGGACGTCACCCTGCCGGTGCGCCCCGAGGCCTCGGGCCGCATCCATCCCATCAGCCAGGTGATGGACGAGATGATCGCCATCTTCGCCCAGATGGGGTTCGAGGTGGCGGAAGGCCCCGACATCGAGGACGACTTCCATAACTTCACCGCGCTGAACATCCCGGCCGAGCACCCCGCCCGGCAGATGCACGACACCTTCTATTTCGGCGAGAAGGCGGACGGCACGCGCCACCTGCTGCGCACCCACACCAGCCCGGTGCAGATCCGCACCATGCTGGCCAACAAGCCGCCGATCCGCATCATCGCCCCGGGCCGCACCTATCGCTGCGACTCGGACATGACCCACACCCCCATGTTCCATCAGATCGAGGGGCTGGTCATCGACAAGACCACCCATATGGGCCACCTCAAAGGCTGCCTGATGGAATTCGTCACCACCTTCTTCGAGGTGGACGAGGTGCCGGTGCGCTTCCGTCCCAGCTTCTTCCCCTTCACCGAGCCTTCGGCCGAGGTGGATATCGGCTGTTCGCGCGAAGGCGGTGAGTTGAAGATCGGCAAGGGCTCGGGCTGGCTGGAGATCGGCGGCTCGGGCATGGTGCACCCCAACGTGCTGCGCGCCTGCGGCCTGGACCCCGACGAGTACCAGGGCTTCGCCTTCGGCATGGGCGTCGAGCGCATGGCCATGCTGAAGTACGGCATTCCCGACCTGCGCACCTTCTTCGATTCCGACCTGCGCTGGCTGAAGCATTACGGCTTCGTGCCCCTTGACGTGCCGACCCTGTCCGGAGGGCTGACCCGATGAAATTCACTCTCTCGTGGCTGAAGCAGCATCTGGACACCGATGCCTCCCTGGCCGAGATCGAGGCGCGGCTGACCATGCTGGGCCTGGAAGTGGAGGGCGTCGAGGATCCGGCCAAGGACCTGGGCGGCTTCATCGTCGCCGAGGTGCTGGAGGCCGAGAAGCATCCCAACGCCGACCGCCTGCGGGTGTGCAAGGTCAATACCGGCACCGGCGTCATCCAGGTGGTGTGCGGCGCTCCCAACGCCCGCGCCGGCATCAAGGTGATCCTGGCCCAGCCCGGCACCTATATCCCCGTCACCGGCGAGGCCTTGAAGAAGGGCAACGTCCGCGGCGTCGAAAGCCAGGGCATGATGTGCTCGTGGCGCGAGTTGAAGCTGGGCGAGGAGCATGACGGCATCGCCGAACTGGATGCCGGCCTGACCGTCGGCGCCAAGCTGGTGGAAGTGATGAGCTTCGATCCCATGATCGAGATCAGCATCACCCCCAACCGCGCCGACTGCCTGGGCGTGCGCGGCGTGGCGCGCGACCTGGCCGCCTCGGGCCTGGGCACGCTGAAGCCGCTGGACGCCACCCCGGTCAAGGGCGGCTTCAAGAGCCCCATCGGCGTGAAGCTGGAATTCTCCCCCGACGCCGCCTCGGCCTGCCCGTACTTCGCCGGCCGCCTGATCCGTGGCGTCAAGAACGGCGAAAGCCCGGCCTGGCTGAAGGACCGCCTGACCGCCATCGGCCTGCGCCCCATTTCGGCGCTGGTGGACATCACCAATTACGTCACCTACGACCTTGCCCGCCCGCTGCACGTCTTCGACGCGGCCAAGGTCAAGGGCGACGTCCGCGCCCGCCTGGCCCGGGACGGCGAGACGCTGCTGGCGCTCAACGGCAAGGAATACACTCTGGATTCGTCCATGACGGTGATCGCCGACGAGGCGGGCGCCGAAGCCATCGCCGGCATCATGGGCGGCGAGCATTCCGGCTGTACCGAGGCCACCACCGAGGTGTTCCTGGAAGTGGCTTATTTCGACCCCATCCGCACCGCCGCCACCGGACGCAAGCTGGACATCCTGTCGGACGCCCGCTTCCGCTTCGAACGCGGCGTGGACCCGGCCTTCATCGTGCCGGCGGCCGAGATCGCCACCCGCATGATCCTGGAGCTGTGCGGCGGCGAGGCCTCGGACCTGGTCGTGGCGGGCGAGGAGCCCGATTGGCGCACCTCCATCGTGCTGCGCCCCGAGCGCGTGGCCGAGCCTGGGCGGCGTCGAGGTCGCCACCGCCAAGCAGGAGGGCATCCTGCGCGGTCTCGGCTGCACCGTGTCCGAGCATGACAGCGGGCTGCTGGTGGTACCGCCGTCGTGGCGCGGCGACGTCTCGGCCGAGCACGATCTGGTGGAGGAGGTCATCCGCATCAACGGTTATGACGAACTGCCCACCGTGCCGCTGCCCCGGCCCAGCATGCCCAAGCCGCTGCTGACCCCCGGCCAGCGCCGCGCCTCGTGGGTGCGCCGCCAACTGGCCGCCCGCGGTCTGGTGGAGACGGTGACCTGGTCGTTCCTGCCCTCGGCCACCGCCAAGCTGTTCGGCGGCGGCGCGTCCGAGATGCATCTGGCCAATCCCATTTCGTCGGACCTGGACGCCATGCGCCCCAGCGTGCTGCCCAATCTGGTCAGCGCCGCCGGCCGCAACGCCGATCGTGGCTTCAAGGATCTGGGCCTGTTCGAGATCGGTCCGCAATTCGACGGTCCCGAGCCGGGCCAGCAGCGGCAGGTCGCCGCCGGCATTCGTGCCGGCCGTGCCGTGCCGCGCCACTGGAAGGAATTGACCCGGCTGGTGGACGTGTTCGACGCCAAGGCCGATCTGCTGGCCGCCATCGCCGCCGCCGGCGCCAACCCGGATTCGTTCCAGGTGGTGGCCGGGGCGCCGGGCTGGTACCACCCCGGCCGTTCGGGCACGCTGAAGCTGGGCAACAAGCCGGTAGCCCATTTCGGCGAGCTGCATCCCGGCACCCTAGGCGCGCTGGACGTCAAGGGCCCGGTGGTGGCGTTCGAGCTGTTCCTGGAAGCCCTGCCCCCGCAGAAGGCCAAGGCCACCAAGGCCAAGCCGGCGCTGAAGCTGTCGCCGTTCCAGCCGCTGGAACGCGACTTCGCCTTCGTGCTGGACGCCACGGTGTCGGCCGACCAAGTGGTGCGCGCGGCCAGGAACGCGGATAAGGCGCTGGTGGCCGACGTGGCCGTGTTCGACCTGTACGAGGGCCCCAACGTGGGCGAGGGCAAGAAGTCCATCGCCATCACCGCCGCCCTGCAGCCCACCGAGAAGACCCTCACCGACGAGGAGATCGAGGCGGTGGGCAAGAAGATCGTCGACGCGGTGGTCAAGGCCACCGGCGGCGTGCTGCGGTCGTAGTCGTTTTGTCCTGACGGCCTTCCTTGCCCTCTCCGTCATGCCCGGACTTGATCCGGGCATCCATGGATCGCCGGGTCAAGCCCGGCGATGACGGGAAGGAAGGCCGTTTTCTTTCGGGATTCCTGTCATGCCCACCATCCTGCTGGTCCGCCATGGCGAGACCCATTGGAACCGTCAGAAGCGCATCCAGGGTCACGGCGATTCGCCGCTGACGCTGAAGGGCATCGAGCAGGCCAAGGCCTATGGCCGCACCATGGCCGGACTGATCGGCGACCCGGCGCAATGGCGTCTGGTGTCCAGCCCGCTGCCGCGCTGCGTGCAGACCGCCGCCATCCTGTCCGAGGTGGTGGGGCTGGATTTCGCTGGCATCGAGCTGGATGCCCGCCTGAAGGAGATTTCCACCGGCCACTGGTCGGGCCGCCTGAAGGCCGAGATGCAGCCCGAGGAATTGTCTGGCGAGGGGGTGAATTCGTGGTTCTTCCGCTGCCCCGGCGGTGAAACCTATGAGCATCTGGCGACCCGGCTGTCGTCCTGGCTGGCCGATCGCCGCCCAGGCGAGAAGCTGGTGGTGATCAGCCACGGCATCGCCGGCCGGGTGCTGCGCGGCCTGCATGCCGGGCTGGAGGGCGACCGGGCCCTTGCCGGCGACAGTCCCCAGAACGCGGTGTTCCGTCTGCAGCCCGGCTTGACCGAACGCTTCGAGTGCAATTAATTAAAATTTGTTCTAAATTTCCAGCAAGTCATTGCGTGTGCGGTCCCCTGGTCGTAGCATTTTTCCAGGGGCGCCTTCGGGGGGTGCGATGTCTCTGATCAGATTGGCGGTCGTCGCCGTCCTGAGCCTCTGGGTGCTGGCCGGCAGTGTGCAGGCGGCGCAGCGCGAACTGGTGGTGGGGGTCGAGGAACTCGACTATTATCCCGTCTATGCGGTGCGCCAGGGCGAATACGTGGGGGCCGCCCGGGAAATCCTCGACGCCTTCGCGCAGGCCGAGGGCTATACGGTGGTCTACAAGCCGTTGCCCATCAAGCGGCTGTTCGCCGAACTGCTGTCCGGCGGCATCGATATGAAGTTCCCCGACAATCCCTATTGGGCGTCCGACCTCAAGCAGGGCCGCGCGCTGGTCTACTCCCAGCCGGTGATCCGCTACATCGACGGCGTGCTGGTGCGGCCGGACTCTCTCGGCAAGGGCGTCGATGGTATCCGCGCGCTCGGTACCGTGTCGGGCTTCACCCCCTTCGCCTGGATGGACAGGATTCGCAGCGGCAAGGTGCAGGTGAAGGAGATCCGCGCATGGACCTGCTGTTGAAGCAGGTGGCGATGGAGCGTATCGACGGCGCCTACGCCTCGGTGGCTGTGGCCAATTATTATCTGGATGCGGTGCTGGGGTCGCCGGGCGCTCTGCGTTTTGACCCCAGCCTGCCCCATTCGCGCGACCATTACATGCTGTCCACCGTCAGCCATCCCAAGGTGGTGGCCGAGTTCGACGCCTGGATGGCGGCCAATCAGCCCTTGATCAAAACCATCAAGGAGCGGACGGGCGCCGAAAAGGGCCTGAACTGACGGGTCAGCGCGGCAGCGCCACCAGCTGGAACCAATAGGAATCCAGGGTGCGGACCACCTCCACCAACCCGTCGAAGGTCACCGGCTTGCTGACGAACGAGTTGGCGCCGAGGTCGTAGGAGCGCAGCACGTCCTCCTCGGCCTTCGAGGTGGTCAGGATCACCACCGGGATGCGGCGCAGGTCGGGGTCGGCCTTGATCTGGGCCAGGGCGGTGCGGCCGTCCATGCCGGGCATGTTCAGGTCCAGCAGGATCAGGCCGGGACGGGGCGAGGTGGCGGGGTCGGCATAGGGGCCGCGCCGGTTCAGGTAGTCCAGCAGCTCCCGTCCGTCCGAGACGTGGCGGAAATCGTTCTTGAGATGGCATTCCTCCAGCGCCTTCTGGGTCAGCCGGACATCGGCCGGATCGTCGTCGGCCATGAGAATGACGATGGCGCCGTTGCTGCTCATAGCGGATCCTTAGCGCGGAAAGCCTTATCCGCATAGTGGTACGACAGGTGGCCGGGTCAAGTCCACGCCCGTTTGACAGCCGAAACGGATGTGACGGGGCAGAGGCCGCTCGCCGCGACCGCCGCCAGCGTGTATAAGCCCGCCATGTTCCACGCATCCCCGTCCTGGCGCGACGAGGTGAAGGCCACCCTCTCGTTGGGCTGGCCGCTCATCCTCACCAATCTGGCGCAGATCGCCATCGGCACCACCGACACCCTGATGATGGGCTGGCTGGGGCCGCACGACCTAGCGGCCGGGGCGCTCGGCGGCAACCTGTTCTTTGCCATGCTCATTCCCGGCTTCGGCTTGGCCATGGCTACTTCGCCGCTGCTGGCCCAGACGCTGGGGCGTCGGCGCCACGCCGTGCGCGAGTGCCGCCGCTTGACCCGGCAGGGCCTGTGGGTGACGGCCCTTTATGTCGCCCTGTGCTGGCTGGTGCTGTGGCAAGCCGAGGCCCTGCTGCTTCTTCTCGGGCAGGAGCCTGCGCTGGCCCGTGCCGCCGCCGCCTATGTCCACAGCCTGCAATGGAGCTTGCTGCCGGCGCTGTGGATGGTGGTGCTGCGCTCGTTCATCTCGGCGCTCGAGCGTCCGCGCGCCGCCATGGTGGTGACCTGGGTGGCGGTGCTGGTGCATGTGGGCTCGAACTGGCTGCTGATGTTCGGCCATTGGGGCGCGCCCCGCCTGGGCGTGGTCGGCGCCGGAGTGTCCTCCTCCCTATCTTACACCTTCATGGCGCTGGCGCTGGCGGTCTTCGTGTATAGCGACCGCACCTTCCGCCGCTATCACATCCTCGGCAACTGGTGGCGCGCCGACTGGCCCAAGTTCCGGGAATTGCTGCGCATCGGCGTCCCCATGGCGCTGACCATGGCGTTCGAGGTCACTGGCTTCAACGTCGCCGCCTTCCTGATGGGACTGATCTCCGCCGATGCCCTGGCCGCCCATGCCATCGCCCTGCAGGTGGCCTCGGTGACCTTCATGGTGCCGCTGGGCATCGGCCATGCCGCCACCGTGCGCGTCGGCCTGGCCGCCGGGGCCGCCGACGCGGAGGGCGTGCGCCGGGCCGGCTGGGTGGCGCTGGCGGTGGGCGTCGGCTTCATGGCGGTGATGGCGGTGCTGCTGCTGGCCCTGCCCGGTCCCATCGTTCACCTCTTCCTCGATCCGGCCAGGCCGGATACCGCCGAAGCCGCCCGGCTGGCGGTGAGCTTCCTGGCCATCGCCGGCATGTTCCAGGTGGTGGACGGCGCCCAGGTAGTGGGGGCGGGCTGCCTGCGCGGCCTCAAGGATACCCGGGTGCCCATGCTGTTCGCCGGTCTGGGTTATTGGCTGATCGGCATTCCGTTGGGCGCCGCCCTGGCCTTCTGGCTGGGGCTGGCCGGCCAGGGCATCTGGATCGCCCTGGCGGCGGGCCTGGGCATCGTCGCCGCCCTGATGGTGGGGCGGTGGGGCTGGCGGCGGGAATTGGGGCTGGTGGGCTAACGCTCCTCTTGCACGTCGCAATTAGCTGTGTTGCGGCACCAGCCTTTCATCGCCTGGGCCGTCGACGTCCTGAATTCCTCGCCGGTGCACCCGACCAGCAGGGCAAGAGCGAGGAGGAGGGACGGCCGCCACATGCTCAAGCGACCCCGTGGGCCTTGAACCATGCCAGCATGCGCGCCCAGCCGTCCTTGGCCGGCTGCTCGCGGTAGCTGGGGCGGTAATCGGCGTGGAAGGCGTGCGGCGCGCCCTCGTAGACGATGATCTCACTGGGCGGGCCGGCCGTCTTCAGGGCGGCGCGCATGCGCTCGACGCTGTCCTGCGAGATGCCCTGGTCGGCACCGCCATAAAGGCCCAGGACCGGCGCCTTCAGGTCGCCCGCCACGTCGATGGGATGGCGCGGGGTATTGGCGCCGGCGTCGCCCGTCAGCCGGCCATACCACGCCACCGCCGCCTTGAGCGCCGGGTTGTGGGCGGCGTACAGCCAGGCGATGCGGCCGCCCCAGCAGAAGCCGGTGATGGCGAGGCGGTTGGCATCGCCGCCGGCGCTCTTCACCGCCCAGGCGGCGGTGGCATCCAGGTCGGCCAACACCTGCTCGTCGGGCACCTTGGCGACGATGGTCTGCATCAGGGTGGGGATGTCGGCGATGGCGCTGGGATCGCCCTGGCGCACATAGAGTTCCGGCGCCACCGCCACATAGCCCTGCTTGGCCAAGCGGCGGCAGATGTCGCGGATGTATTCGTGGACGCCGAAGATCTCCTGCACCACCAGCACCACCGGGGCGGCGGCGGCGGCTTTCGGCCGGGCGGCATAGGCGGGCAGGTCGCGGTCGCGGGCGGGAATCAGGACAGGGCCGGCGTCCAGCCCGGCGCTGTCGGTGGCGATGGCCTGGGCGGTGGCCGGGCCGGCGGCCAGGGCGAAGCCGGTGGCCGCCAGCGCCGTTCCCATGAAGGCGCGGCGCGACGGATGGTGCAGCAGGCTGGCGATGTCGTCCTTCATGGCGCAGTCCTTTCGGTGGTGGACGCTTCCTTCTACCACCGGCCGGCGCCGCCGGTCATTCTGCCGCTTGGATGGGGTGGGTGCGCTCGCACCACTGGCCGCAGACGAAATCCGCCTGGGTCCAGGTGGGCTGGCGCGGATCGTGCCCGGCCAGCAGGCCCTGAAGGTATCCCCGGCAGCGGCCCGAGGCCTGGCCGCCGCGCTCGCCGCGCGGGGACCAGAAGACGCAGGTGGCGCAGCTGCGGGGGGCTGGGATGGTCATGCTCGTCGGGGTCCAGGGAAGAACGGCGCGCACTATGGACCGCCGGCCGTGAGGGAGTCTCAAACGGGAGGTGAACACGCGGTAACGGCATAAAAAAGGGGCATGTCAGCAGGAGCTGCGGGTAATCCACCCGTTTGGTTTACGTCATGGCCGGGCCTGACCCGGCCATCCACGCGCGTCCATCGGCAACGTGCCGGACGGCACCGCGTGGATGCGCGGATCAAGTCCGCGCATGACGGCTGTTGTTGGTGGTCAAAAGCCCTCATGCTGCCAGGCATGGCCGAGTCCGAGTGCCTCCCAACAGCCTGCGCATACATACCCTAAAAAAGTGGATTCAGCCGCCCTTCAGCGCGCCCATCAGGGTGATGTCGACGCGCCGTCCGCCCAGGAAGGCGGCCTGGCGCAACACCCCCTCCACGGCGAAGCCGGCCCCCTGGTAGCAGCGTATGGCGGCCTGGTTGTCGCCGTAGATGCGCAGGGTCACCCGCTCCAGCGCCAGGGCGTCCCAGCAATAGCCGAGCCCCAGACGCATGGCGTCGCGCCCCAGGCCTTGGCCGCGCTCTTCGGGGGCGCCGATGGTCACCCCCATCTCGGCCGAGCGGAACACCGCGTGGATGGCCATGATGGAGAGATAGCCGCACGGCCGCGTCTCGCCCAGCCGCCGCACGGCGAAGGTGATCCGCCCCGGGTCCTTGCCCACCGCCTGGAACCAGTTGGCGAAATCCATGCCGTCGGTGGGCCGCCAGGCGCCGTTGCTGGCGGTGATGACCGGGTCGTTCATCCACTTGAAGAGGAAGGGGCCGTCCGACTGGATGAGCGGCCCCAGCATCACCTTGTCGCCCTGTCGCATGCGCACCTCCTGCGGCACCAACACGCGGGGAGCCGATTGGTGGTGCGGGGGATGCGTGCTACTCCGGGCGGGACCGACGGCCAACGGACCTCGTTGCTCGACCTGGCCGGGCCGAACTGAAGTGGAGCCTGCGCACCAAGGAGGCCGGCACTGTCCGAAGACTATGGTTGGCATGGGCGCTCCACGCCCTTGAGGATCTGATTCAGTTCATTCCGTCGTCCCGGTCCGCATCAGCTGAAACAGCTGGTCCCTGCCGAGGGCCTCATTTAGGCACCGGTAGGCGACATAGGGCAGCAGGACCAAGTAAAGGAGGAGCGCCGTGGCCAGCATCTCGGCCACCGTCCCGCCGCCGAAATCGGCGAAGGATTGGGCTAGGGTTTGGTGGTGGACCAGGCCTTCCAGCACTTTCTCGATCGCCGACAGTCCCACGAGCAGCAACAGCACGGCCGCCGAGCGCCAGAAAATGGCGATGACCAGCGTCCGTGGCGCCGACCGTTCACCGATCCGCAGTTCCTCGCCGACCAGCAGGAATTTGGCAATGATCAGCGCCTTGACCGCGGCAAACCCGAAAAATGTCGCGTGGACGCCGACCCCTTGCAGCACTGCCGCCTTGTAAGCCAGGACGGCGGCGAAGCACACGTAGAGGTAGACGGCCACCGCAAAGTAGCGGAGGAACCCATGCTTGAGCCTCCGTCCGATGGACGCCGCGCGCATCACCCTCTCCACAACCGCACCAGATGATGACGGTCAACGCGGTGCCGAAGGGAAACGTTCCCCGGGTTGCCTGGCGACGCCTCTCCTGCCAGCATGCCGATATGAACGTAGACAGTGACTCGCTCCCTCCCACAGGCTGGCGTGTGGTGGACGGCGGCGCAGCCGGCAGCCCCTTCGCGCAAGACCCATTTGCACAGGCGCATGTGCCTGCGTTCGCCTATAGCCGCGCCGCATTTGTGGGGTGGTTTGTGGGCTGAAACGAAAAGCCGCGCTCAACGGCGCGGCTTGTTCGGTCGGTGGCGGAGGGGGCGGGATTCGAACCCGCGATAGGCTTTTGACCTATACACACTTTCCAGGCGTGCGCCTTCGACCGCTCGGCCACCCCTCCGTCCCGTCATCCCCTTCCGGGGCCGACGAAGCGCGGAAAATACACAAACGGGGGCGGTCCCGCAAGCCCGGTGTTGCGATGCCGTTTTGCATGCGACGCAACCGGGACGAGTCGGAAAAGCGTTGAAATTTATGCGGCTCAGGTGCAAACCTTACCAATCTAAGGGAATAAACCGATTTCTGGCCGGAGTGGGGAATGCTGTTCGGTCGTATGGTAGGGTGGATGCTGATCGGCCTGGCGGTCATCATGGCGTCCGCCGATGCGGTCATGGCCTTGGGGCCGGCCGAGTATGCCGGGATCATCACCGCCGACGTGGTGACCCTGTTGACGGGGAGAGCCCGATCTGGGCGGTTCGGTGTCGCTGCTGGCCTCGGCCGAGGAATTGCTGCTCGACATGCCGGCCTGGATGGTCATGGGGCCGCTGGGCACCCTGATGCTGGTGGCTTGCCGCAAGCGCACCCGCCGCTACCGTTTCCGCCGCGGCTGATTTCCAGCCCGCCCGCGCGAAGGAAAAGGCCGCCGGATTTCCGGCGGCCTTTCGCGTTTCAGGCTGTGCGAATCGCGTGCGCTTCTAGAGAAGCGAGCCTTAAATCTGGCTCGTTGGTTCTCTCCCTTTTCGTCATGCGCGGACTTGATCCGCGCATCCACGTGGCGCCGCATTCACTGAATGGCGTCAAAGGCTTTCATGCGGCACCACGTGGATCGCCGGGTCAGGCCCGGCGATGACGAAAAGGAGCTGTGGAATGGGATGCAGATTTAGGGCACGCCGTTTCTAGCTGTCGCCCATCTTGAGTGCGGCCAGGAAGGCGGATTGCGGAATCTCCACCTTGCCGAACTGGCGCATGCGCTTCTTGCCTTCCTTCTGCTTCTCCAGCAGCTTGCGCTTGCGGCTGACGTCGCCGCCATAGCACTTGGCCAGCACGTCCTTGCGCAGCGCGCTGATGCTCTCGCGCGCCACGATGCGGCCGCCGATGGCGGCCTGGATGGCGATCTGGAACATCTGGCGCGGGATCAGGTCCTTGAGGCGGATGCAGATGCCGCGGCCGCGGGCCTCCGCATTGGCGCGGTGGACGATGAAGGCGAGCGCGTCCACCGGCTCCTGGTTGACCATGATGGACACCTTGACCAGATCGCTCTCGGCGTAGGAATCGATCTCGTAATCGAAGCTGGCATAGCCGCGGCTGATGGATTTCAGCCGGTCGTAGAAGTCGAACACCACCTCGTTCAGCGGCAGCTTGTAGACCGCCATGGCGCGGTTGCCGGCATAGGTCAGGTCGATCTGCTGGCCGCGCCGCTCGGTGCACAGTTGCAGGATGGGGCCCAGGTATTCGTCGGGCACCATGATGGTGGCCTTGATCCACGGCTCCTCGATGTGGTCGATGCGGGCCTGGTCCGGCATGTCGGCCGGGTTGTGCAGTTCGAGCATTTCGCCGTTGGTCATGTGGACGCGATAGACCACGCTGGGCGCGGTGGTGATCAGGTCCAGGTTGAACTCGCGCTCCAGCCGCTCCTGGATGATCTCCAGGTGCAGCAGGCCGAGGAAGCCGCAGCGGAAACCGAAGCCCAGCGCCGCCGAGGTTTCGGGTTCGTACTGGAAGCTGGCGTCGTTGAGGCGCAGCTTGGCGAGGCTGTCGCGCAGATCCTCGTAATCCGCCGCGTCGATGGGGAACAGGCCGCACCACACCACCGGGATCGACGGCTTGAAGCCGGCCAGCGGGGCGGCGGCGGGCTTCTTGTCGTCGGTGATGGTGTCGCCCACGTTGGTGTCGGCCACCGCCTTGATGCCGGCGGTGATGAAGCCCATCTCGCCCGGGTGCAACGCGTCGCACTTGATCATCTTGGGAGTGAAGTAGCCCACCGAGTCCACCTCGTAGGCGGCGCCCGAGGCCATCATGCGGATCTTCTGGCCGCGCCGCAGCACGCCGTTCTTCACCCGCACCAGGATGATGACGCCCAGATAGGCGTCGTACCAGGAATCCACCAGCAGCGCCTGCAGGTCGGCCTTGCCGTCGCCTTCCGGCGGCGGCAGGCGGGTGACCAGGGCCTCCAGCACGTCGTCGATGCCGATGCCCGACTTGGCCGAGATCATCACCGCGTCGGAGGCGTCGAGGCCGATGACGTCCTCGATCTGCTCCTTGACGCGCTCGGGCTCGGCCGCCGGCAGGTCGATCTTGTTGAGCACCGGCACGATCTCGTGGCCGGCGTCCAGCGCCTGGTAGACGTTGGCCAGGGTCTGCGCCTCGACGCCCTGGCTGGCGTCCACCACCAGGATCGAACCCTCGCAGGCGGCCAGCGAGCGGCTGACCTCGTAGGCGAAGTCCACGTGGCCGGGGGTGTCCATCAGGTTCAGCTGATAGGTCTTGCCGTCCTTGGCCTTGTAGGACAGGCGCACGGTCTGCGCCTTGATGGTGATGCCGCGCTCGCGCTCGATATCCATGGAATCGAGCATCTGCTCCTTCATCTCGCGCTCTTCGACGGCGCCGCAGCTCTGGATCAGGCGGTCGGCCAGGGTCGATTTGCCGTGGTCGATATGGGCGATGATGGCGAAGTTGCGGATATGGTCGAGCTTGGTCATGTCGCTTTTTTCAAGGGCCTATAAGAACCTGCCGGAACATAGGGCCTTGAGCGGCATTTGGGAAGGGCGGAGCGGGGGCGGCCATTCCCGTGTGCCGTTCCGAGCGGCAGGCGAGGAATCTCCTCCTGGCAGGACGGTCCTAACCGTGACCGATCTGCCGGACGGGGATCCTCCGTTGCGGTGCTCCTCGGGATGACAGGGTGGTGGTCCGCCTCCAGAACCCGGCCAGCACCACCTTGCCCTTGGCCTTGCCGCTTTCGATCAGGGCGTGGGCCTTGATCAGGTTGGCGGCGTTGATGGCGCCCATGGTCTCGGCCAGGGTGGTGCGCAGGACGCCCTGGTCCACCAGCTTCGCCACCTCGCCCAGCAGCTTGTGCTGCTCGGCGATGTCCGGGGTGTCGAACAGCGAGCGGGTGAACATGAACTCCCAGTGCACCGAGACGCACTTGCGCTTGAACAGGCCCAGCTCGAACTTGGCCGGGTCGTCGATCAGGCCGAAGCGGCCCTGGGGCGCGATCAGGTCGGCGATGTCGGCCTGGTGCTGGTCGGTGGCGGTCAGGCTGACCACCAATTCCGGCGCCTTCAGGCCCAATGCCTCGATCTGCGGCTTCAGCGGCTGGGAATGGTCGATGACGTGGTGGGCGCCCAGGTCCTTGCACCATTGCTTGGTGTCGGGCCGCGAGGCGGTGGCGATCACGGTCAGGCCGGTGAGCCGGCGGGCTAGCTGAATGGCGATGGAGCCGACGCCGCCGGCACCGCCGACGATCAGCAGGGTCCGGGTGTCGGCGCCCGGCCCGCGCTTGATCTCCAGGCGGTCGAACAGCAATTCCCATGCGGTGATGGAGGTCAGCGGCAGCGCAGCGGCGGCGGCGAAATCCAGGCTCTTGGGCTTGGCGCCGACGATGCGCTCGTCCACCAGGTGGAACTCCGCGTTGGTGCCCGACCGGGCGATGGAGCCGGCATAGAACACCTCGTCGCCCGGCTTGAACAGGGTGGCGTCGGGGCCTGTGGCCACCACCACGCCGGCTGCGTCGTAGCCCAGCACCTTGGGCGCGCCCTGCGGGTCGGTGCGGTGGCGCACCTTGGTGTCGACCGGGTTGACCGACACCGCCTTGACCTCCACCAGCAGGTCGCGCCCGGTGGGGGCGGGACGGTCCAACTCCACATCCTCGAGGGCCTTGGGATCGGTGATGGGCAGGGAATGCCGATAGGCAACGGCGCGCATGGGGATCACCTCTTGCTCGGTTGGTCGATCACAGGATGGTCCCCTTGCGACGACCTCGCAAGAATGCACATTTTCTGTATATAGTACCCGAAATGATACCATTGAGGCTTTCCGCCATGGCGACGCATCAGCGCTACGACTGTTCCGAGGGCTGTCCGGTGGAGGCCACGCTGGAACTCATCGGCGGCAAGTGGAAGGGCGTCATCCTCTTCCACCTGCTGGAGGGCACCCACCGTTTCGGCGAACTGCGGCGCAAGCTGCCCAGCGTCACCCAGCGCATGCTGACCAAGCAATTGCGCGAGTTGGAGGAATGCGGCCTGATCCGCCGCGTCGTCCATGCCGAGGTGCCGCCCCGGGTGGAATATTCCCTGACCGCGCTGGGCGAGAGCCTGCGGCCGGTGGTGCTGGCGCTGCGGGAATGGGGCGCCGCCTATCGGGCAAGGTTGGGGGCGGCGGCCTGAAGCATTTGGGGGACATTCTCATGGCAGCGCTTCTGCTTCGCGCGCTACAGGAGTAGACTCAGGGTAAGCACGAACTGGGCGTGAGGTGTCGCCATGCTGTTCGACCGCAACAAATCTCCCCCCGACAAGGCTGTCCGGCCGGATGTGGAAAACCAGGTCCGCCGGCACCGCGACCGCATGGCCGGCCTGTGGGCGGCCGAGCTGCTGGGGCTGATCGGCCACGCGGCGCAGGATTACGCCCGCGACCTGGCCCATTCCCACGATGCCGCCCCCGATGACGAACCCGTGCTGGGCCACCTGACCCGCGACCTGCGCGGGCGCGCCGGCACCCACGAGATCCGCGAGAAGCTGGCGCACCTGCTGCACGAGGCGCGGCGGCAACTGCTGGACGGGGACGCCAAAAGGCACTGAGGAAAACCTTTCGGCCGATGGGGGGGATGATGCAGATTCCCGCTTGCCTTCTTCATGCGAATGATTATCATTTGCGTGAATTCAGGCAAGGAGGGAGCCTATGACCACCATCGGATTGGACGAAGGAATCGAAGCGTTGCGCCGCGCGCGTCTGGCGCCGACGCCCCAGCGGGTGACGGTGGCCGGGCTGGTGTTCTCGGGGCCGACGCTGGCGCTGACCGCGTCCGAACTGCAGGACCGCGCGGTCGACGCCGACATGTATCTCAGCCGCGACGAGGCGGAAGGGGCGCTGGCCGAACTGCGCGCCGCCGGGGTGCTGCCGCTGATGTTCGAGTCCCGTGGCGGCGGATTCGACCTGGGCCGCGCCGCCCGGCTGCTCCAGGCCATGGGCAACCCGCACCGCCTGCGGGTGCTGCGCGAACTGCTGGGCGGCGAGCGCTGCGCCGGCGACCTGGGCCGCATGACCGGCCTGCAGCCCTCCGCCCTGTCGCAGCATCTGTCGCGCCTGCGCGCCGATGGACTGGTGCGGTGCCGCCGCGCCGGCAGCCGCATCTATTACGCCCTGGCTGGCGAGGCGGCGAAGTCCGTGCTGCGCAGCCTGGCGGTGTAGGCGGCCGCGCGAAGGAAAACGTCACAACCCGCTACTGGTCATGCCGCTGCCCCAGGCTTATTAAGTGAAAATGGTCACATAAGCCTGTTGGGGGTGGGCTGTGCTTATCGAGCGGCGTGTCATCGTCTTTCCGCGTTCGGACCTGCTTGACGCCATGCGTCGCTTCGGCGAGCACCACGACAAGCTGATGCCCGATACGCCGCCCGAGAACTTCCTCTTCGACCCGGCCTCGGACGTGGCGCTGTCGGTGACCTTTCCGGCCATCAACCGCAGCGCCACGCCCACCCGCGTCACCTTTTCGTGCGAAGAGGTGGGGCAGGCCATGACCCAGTACTGCCGCGACCACAAGGTGCCGCTGCCGCGCTCGGCCAACAAGCTGGTGGAGAAGTACAAGGACGGCGCCGCGCTCACCATGCAGGTGGGCGAGCCCGGCCTGCATGTCATGGTGGTGGACGATCAGGAAGTGGTGCGCGCCATCGTCCGCAAGTCCCTGGCCAAGGCCCATCTCAGCCAGTTCACCGAGGCCACCAACGGCAAGGAGGCGCTGGACCTGCTGCGGGTGGGCGGCATCGAGCCCGACGTCATCCTGTGCGACCTGCACATGGACACCATGGGCGGCGAGGAGTTCCTACGCCAGCTGCGCGCCGACCGGGCCAACCGCTCGTGCCGCAAGCCGGTGCTGATCCTGACGGGGGAAAAGGACGAACGCCGGCTCGAGGCCGCCCGCAAGCTGGGCGCGTCCAAGGTCCTGGCCAAGCCCATCCCGCCCGACGAGTTGATCCGCCAGATCATGCTGGCGCGCGGCTATTTCGAACTGAACCGCTAAAGCCGGGTGCGTGCAGGTCGAATCGCCTTGCGATCCGACCTGCACGCTGAATCCGTCTCTTATCAATAAGGTAAAGCGCGATGACAGCGGGCCGACGCGAGGCCGCGCCAATCTGTTGTCATCGCGCTCTAGGCGGGGAGCGGCCGGCACGCTACAGTGGCGCCCCGTTCCGTCCCAGGGTGACCCATGAGCCTGACCCGCTACGCGCCGCAAATCCTCGACGCCTTCCGCCTGATCGTGGCCAAGCCGGCGGCCTCGGCCCGCATCATCGTGCCGGGTCTGGCGCTGGTGGCCGGCGGCCAGGCCGTCGCCATCCAACTGGGCAACATGCCCATGGGCCTGGGCCTGTCCGCCCTGGCGGCGGCGGCCATGGGCTTCTTCTGGCAGCGCGAACTGGCCGAGGGCGAGACCTTGAGCCCGGTGCAGATGGCCCTGCGCTTCGCCCTGTGGACGGTGGTGCTGCAATTGCTGCAGGGCTTCGAACTGGCCCCGGCCATCCTGTTCAACATCTTGTTGCAGGGCATGTCCGACGCGGAAGTCTATACCCGCACCGGCGTCCAGCTGTTCCAGCTGCTGGTCGGTGGCCTGTTCCTGATGCTGGCGCAGCTGGCGCTGGGCCGCTGGAAGGACTTCGCCGGCACCCGCCTGCAAGAGATGGTGCTGGCCGCCGGACTGGCGGTGGGCCTGGGCTACGTGGTCATCAACCTGCCCTTCCTGGTGCTGGGCGAGATCGCCAAGGCCCTGTTCGCCGACTTCGCCCCCCATGCGGGCGAGGCGCCCCAGGCCATGGTGAACCAGGCCATCCATGCCCTGAACCTGTTCGCCACCTCGGGCTATTTCGCCCTGGTGTGGACCCAGGCTCAAGGACATGCCGTCGCGCCTCAATCCCCCGGCCGAGCCGGAGGAACCCAAGGTCCGCCGCACCACCCGCATCAACCGGGCCAGCAAGGCGAAACGGTAAGCGACGCTAACATTAAAGTTAGTGCCGTTAACGCTGAGCCTTGCAGTCGGCCCCCTCTTTGTACAAATATATGTACAAGGAGGCCCCCTATGGATGTCAAAAGCTACAGCCACGTTCGCCAGAATCTGGCGTCGATCATGGACGAGGTGTGTGCCAGCCGCGAGCCGGTGGTGGTGACACGTCAGAACGCCGAGTCGGTGGTGATGATGTCGCTGGACGAGTTCCGCGCGTGGGAAGAAACCCTGCATCTATTGAAGAGCCCGAAAAACGCCGAGGAACTGATGCGTTCCATCGCCGAGGCGGATGCAGGCCAGGTGGTTGAACGGGGATTGCTGCCCGACCAATGAGACTGCTGTGGACCGAGCGCGCCTGGGGGCAGTACCTGTACTGGCAGGAAACCGATGATGCCACCCTGTCGCGCATCAATGAACTGCTGCGCGACAGCATGCGTCATCCCTTTGCCGGTCTGGGCAAGCCGGAACCGCTGAAAGGCGATCTCAAAGGCTGGTGGTCACGGCGCATCACCGGCGAGCACCGTCTGGTCTATCGCGTGGAAGGTAGCGGCGAGGCGCAGACCCTGGTGGTCGCCATGTGCCGCTATCATTACTGACCCATGGTCATGGGCAGCGCGAAGGGGCCGACCCCCTCGCATTTTGACCGCTATGACCAAGCCCGGACTTGGTTTGCGGCCGACTTCCCCGTGTCATGCTGAGGAGCATCGCGACGAAGGATCTCTGCCTGGCACACCGCCTCAGAATCGGCCATGCCCTGCCAAGATGAGATCCCGCGCAGGCGCTCGGGATGACATTCTCCAGATTTTCCGGCGCTTTGCCGGCACCCCCACCCAACCCCTCCCCCGTCAAGGGGGAGGGTCTTTCTTTCTTTTCTTCCCCCCTTCGGGGGAGGGCCGGGGTGGGGGATTAGGCGTTCGCCCCCGGCTTCCAGCGCAGCACCGGGGTGCGGGCGGCCAGGGTTTCGTCCAGGCGGCGGCGGGGGTGTAGCGGGGCGCCGCCTTGAAGTCCTCGGCGGCGGTGCCGGTTTGCGCCTTGGCGGCCAGCGCCAGCACCACGTCGATGAAGCCGTCCAGGGTTTCCTTGGATTCGGTTTCGGTGGGCTCCATCAGCAGGGCGCCGTGCACGACCAGGGGGAAGTACATGGTCATGGGGTGGAAGCCCTCGTCGATCATCGCCTTGGCGAAGTCCAGCGTGGTGATTCCGCTGTCCTTGAGGAAGCGGTCGTCGAACAGGGCCTCGTGCATGCACGGCCCGTCGAACGAGGCCGTCAGCACCGTGCCCAGCCGCGCCAGCAGGTAGTTGGCGTTGAGCACGGCGTCCGACGACGCCTGGCGCAGGCCGTCGGCGCCCATGGACAGGATGTAGGCCAAGGCGCGCACGAACACGCCGAACTGGCCGTGATAGCCTTTTACACGGCCGAACGGCTTGGCGCCGGACTCGGACTCATGCTCCACCAGCTTCAGGCCGTCCGGCCCATGCACCACGAAGGGCAGCGGCGCGTAGGGGGCCAGCTTGTCCGATAGCACGGTGGGGCCGGCGCCGGGGCCGCCGCCGCCATGGGGGGTGGAGAAGGTCTTGTGCAGGTTGATGTGCATGGCGTCCACGCCCAGATCGGCCACCTTCACCCGGCCGACGATGGCGTTGTAGTTGGCGCCGTCGCAATAGAAGAAGGCGCCCGCCTCGTGGGTGGCGCGGGCGATCTCCAGGATTTCGTCCTCGAACAGGCCGCAGGTGTTGGGATTGGTCACCATGATGCAGGCGACGTCGTCGCCCAGCTTGGCCTTCAGCGCCCCCACGTCCACCCGGCCGCGCGCGTTGGCCGGCACCGGGTCCACGGTGAAGCCGCACATGGCGGCCGAGGCCGGGTTGGTGCCGTGGGCCGATTCGGGCACCAGGACGCGGCGGCGATGGCCCTGGCCATGATCCTCGTGATAGGCGCGGATGGCCATCAGGCCGCACCATTCGCCATGGGCGCCGGCGGCCGGGCTCATGGCGATGGCCGGCATGCCGGTCAGGCCCTTGAGCCAGAACGCCAGGGTGTCGATCACCTCCAGCGCGCCCTGCACGGTCTTGACCGGCTGGAACGGGTGCAGGTCGGCCAGGCCGGACAGGCGGGCCATTTTCTCCGACAGGCGCGGGTTGTGCTTCATGGTGCACGAACCCAGCGGGTAGAAACCGGAATCGATGCCGTAGTTCTTCTGGCTCAGGCGGGTGTAATGGCGCACCACCTGGGGCTCGGACAGATCGGGCAGGCCGATGGGAGCCTTGCGGCGCAGGCCGGCCAGGCGGTCCTCATCCACCGGCGGCGGCTCGGGGATGTCGATGCCGACGCGGCCCGGCGAGCCCAGTTCGAAGATCAGCGGCTCCTCGATCTGGAGGGCGCGGTTGCCGGAAAAGGTCGTGGTCTCGGCCATGGTCAAAGCACCTCGGTCAAAGCGGCGACCAGCGCGTCCATGTCGGACTCGGTGTTGGTCTCGGTGGCGGCCAGCAGCAGGATCGGGCGCAGTTCCGGCCAGTCGGGATAGAAGCGCGAGGCGGGAACGCCGCCCAGGATGCCCCGGTCGGCCAGGGCGTCCACCACCGCGGCCGCGTCCTTGTCCTCGCCCAGATAGAGGGCGAATTCGTTGAAGTAGGAATTGCCCAGCACCTTGGCGCCCTTGAGCCGCTTCAACTTGGTCTCCAGCCGCACCGCATTGGCGTGGTTGAGTTCGGCCAGGCGGGTCAGCCCGGTCTCGCCCAGCAGCGTCAGGTGCATGGTGAAGGCCAGGGCGCACAGGCCCGAATTGGTGCAGATATTGCTGGTCGCCTTCTCGCGGCGGATGTGCTGCTCGCGGGTGGACAGCGTCAGCACGAAACCGCGCTTGCCGTCGGCATCCACCGTGCGGCCGGCCAGGCGGCCCGGCATCTGGCGCACGTACTTGTCGCGGGTGGCGAACAGTCCCAGGCCCGGTCCGCCGAATTGCAGGCCCATGCCCAGGGACTGGCCCTCGGCCACCACGATATCGGCGCCCATGGCGCCCGGCGGCTCGATCAGGCCCAGGCTGACCGGGTCGGCCACCGCCACCACCAGCAGGGCGCCGTCGGCGTGGCAGGCCTCGGCCAGCGGGCGCAGGTCCTTGATGCCGCCGAAGAAGCCGGGGTTCTGGACGACGACGCAGGCGGTGCGGCTGTCGATGCGGCCGATCAGGTCCTCCATGCCCAGCGGGTCGGGGGCCAGCGTCTCGGTCTCCAGGCCGGTGTATTTCAGCGTGGTTTCTGTGGTGGCGCGGTAATGCGGGTGCAGGCTGCCCGATAGGATCACCTTGTCGCGCCTGGTCACGCGGGCGGCCATGACGGCGGCCTCGGCGCAGGCGGTGGCGCCGTCGTACATGGAGGCGTTAGCCACGTCCATGCCGGTCAGCAGCGCCACCTGGGTCTGGAATTCGAACAGGTATTGCAGGGTGCCCTGCGACACTTCCGGCTGGTAGGGCGTGTACGAGGTCAGGAACTCGCCGCGGGTCAGCAACTGGTCGACCGCCGCCGGCACGTGGTGGCGGTAGAGCCCGGCGCCGATGAAGAAGGGCGCGCAGCCGGCCGACAGGTTCTTGCCGGCCATGCGGACGAAGGCGCGCTCCACCTCCAGCTCGCTCTGGTGGCGGGGCAGGTCCACCGGCTGGTCCAGGCGGGCCGGGGCGGGCACGTCCTTGAACAGGGCGTCCACGTCCTTGGCGCCGATGGCCGCCAGCATGGCGCGGCGGTCGGCGTCGGTATGGGGAAGGTAGCGCATTAGGGTCACCGTCATGAAAGTTGCTCCTCCCCTTGCAGCGTAGCGCGGGGGGAGGTCGGGAGGGGGGCTGCCTGCAGCATGCCAGCTGGCTGGCGCAGGCCCCCACCCCAGCCCTCCCCGGCGGCGCCGGGGGAGGGGGTGTTGGGTCTTACTCCAGCCCGGCGACGTATTCGTCGTAGGCGGCGCGGTCCATCAGCTCGTCCAGCTCGGCCGGGGCCGACAGTTCGACCTTGAAGAACCAGGCCTGCTCCTCGGGGCTTTCGTTGACCAGGGCCGGGCTGTCGGCCAGGGCGGCATTGCCCTCGACCACCGTGCCCGACACCGGCGAATAGACCTCCGAAGCGGCCTTGACCGATTCGACCACGGCGGCGTCGGCGCCCTTGGCCAGTTGCCGGCCGGCCTCGGGAACCTCGACGAACACCACGTCGCCCAGGGCGTGCTGGGCGTAATCGGTGATGCCGACGGTGCCGACGGAACCCTCGACCTTGATCCACTCATGGTCCTTGGTGAAATACACGCTCATGGGACTTCCCCTTACCCTTTGAAATAGCGATGAGGCGTAAACGGCAGCGCGGCCACCTTGGCGTCCAGGGCCTTGCCGCGCACCATCAGCTTGACCGGGGTGCCCGGCTGGGCGAAGGCGGCGGGCACGTAGCCCATGGCGACGGGGCCGTTGACCGAGGGGCCGAAGCCGCCCGAGGTGATCTCGCCGATGACGTTGCCGTCCAGGTCGGTGATTTCGGTATGGGCGCGGGCCGGGGCCTTGCCGTCGGGTTTGATGCCCACCCGCAGGCGCGTGGGGCCCTCGGCCAGTTGCCGCTGGATGACGGCGGCGCCGGGAAAACCGCCCTGCTCGCGCCGGCGCTTGCCGATGATCCAGCGGATGCCGCCTTCCACCGGGGTGGTGGTGGTGTCGATGTCCGAGCCGTACAGGCACAGGCCGGCTTCCAGCCGCAGGCTGTCGCGGGCGCCCAGGCCGATGGGCTTGACCCCGGGCAGGGCCAGCAGGGCGCGGGCCAGCTGCTCGGAGCGCTCGGCCGGCACCGAGATTTCGAAGCCGTCCTCGCCGGTATAGCCCGAGCGGGTCACCAGACAGGGGATGCCGGCCACCTCATACTCGCGGATGGTCATGAACTCGTGCCCGGCCGAGGCCGGGGCCAGGGTGGCGAACAGCTCGGCCGCCTTGGGGCCCTGCAGGGCCAGCAGGGCGCGGTCGTTCAGCATGCTCACGTCGCAGCCGGCCAGCCAATCCTTCAGGTGCTTGAAATCGGCGTGCTTGCAGGCGGCGTTGACCACCAGGAACAGCTTGGTGGGCGACAGCCTGGAGATCATCAGGTCGTCCAGGATGCCGCCGTTGGTGTCGGTGAACACCGAATAACGGGTCTTGCCCAGGCCCAGGCCGATGACGTCGCCGGGCACCAGGGCTTCCAGGGCGGCGGCCGGGTCGTCGCCCTCGATGACCACCTGGCCCATGTGGGAGACGTCGAACAGGCCGGCGGCCTCGCGGGTGTGCAGGTGCTCGGTCAGGATACCGGTGGGATACTGCACCGGCATGGCGTAGCCGGCGAAGGGGACCATCTTGCCGCCCAACTCGCGGTGGAGCGCGTCGAGGGGAGTGGTCAGAAGCGGGGCGTCTGAATCGCTCAAAGGTTCCTCCAAGGTCACGGAGTCGCACTACGGGCGTAACGCCCAAGTGCCCCCCTCTGTCTCGGAACCTGAAAGATTCACCGGCCCACATCGGCAGGATGGGAGCCCGCTTACATCGTCGGTGGGCCCAAGTTGCCTTGGGCCGCTTTCCAGAGCGTCATCCCCCCGCGGTCCTTTTGCCTGAGAGTTTCCAGGGGCGGTTGCTCCTTCGGCGCCGCTTTCCCACTAGATATAGGGGGGCGGTCTCTCCCGGCGGGGATCATCTGTGGCCGTGAGTGTACCCACGGCCACAGACGAGTCAATGTTTGCGGTTGGCAGGAATGCTAATTTCTGCCCGTCCGGTTGCGGTTGAGCTCCTCCTGGGTCTCCTGGAAGCCCAGGTAGATCTCGTACTTGTTGATGACGTCCTTGTCCTTTACCGGCACGCGCATGACCACCTCTTCGTCGGTGAAGCGCACGTAATTGCTTCCCTCGGGGAAGGACACGGTGGTGGCGAACTCCGCCTTGGCATCGGGCGACGGGTAGTAATAGGGAATGGCGACGAAATAGCTGAAATCGGCCTTGTGGTCGGCGTCGGCGGGGCCGCGCTTCAGCGCAAAGGTCACCTGCAGGTCCACCAGGGCGCCCTTTTCGTCGTACTGGCAGCCGCCGGTGAAGCCGGTGATCTCGGCCTCGTACTCCACGTCGGTCAGGTCGCGGCCGGTCCCGGCCCGGAACTTGGTCAGCTTGCTGGCATCCGACAGGATGTAGACCGGCGGGCAGGGCGGCACTTCCTTCTTGCCGCCGAAGACGGAACAGGAAGCCAGCGCCAGCGGCAACAGGGCGGCGGCGATGGGGCGGAGGAGGCTGCGGATCATTCTCGTCTCGGAAAAGCCGTTGAGGGGAAGGGAACTTCCGTGGCTATAGTGCCCAGCGACTTTATTGGAGCCGGCGCCCCCGCACAAGGGTGGTGGCTGCCGGCCATGACGGATAGGGGCGGACGGATAGGGGATGATGACCAAGGCCGACTTGACGATCGTTCTGGCTAGCCCGCGTGGATTCTGCGCCGGCGTCGACCGCGCCATCCATATCGTCGAGGCGGCGATCGAGAAATTCGGGGCACCGGTCTATGTGCGCCACGAGATCGTCCACAACCGTTTCGTGGTGGACAGCCTGAAGGCCAAGGGCGCGGTGTTCGTGGACGAGCTGGCCGAGGTGCCGGACGGCGCCCCGGTGGTGTTCTCGGCCCATGGCGTGCCCAAATCGGTGCCGGCGGCGGCCCAGGCGCGCGCGCTTCCCTATCTGGACGCCACCTGTCCGCTGGTGACCAAGGTGCACCGCGAGGCGGAACGCCATCATTCCCATGGCCGCCAGATCATCATGATCGGTCACAAGGGCCATCCCGAGGTCATCGGCACCATGGGCCAGGTGCCCGAGGGCGCGGTGCTGCTGGTGGAAAGCACCGCCGATGCCGAGACGGTGGTGCCGCGCGACCCCGCCAAGCTGGCCTACATCACCCAGACCACCCTGTCGGTGGACGACACCGCCGCCATCACCCGGGTCTTGCGCAACCGCTTTCCCGCCATGGTCGGCCCCAGCAAGGATGACATCTGCTATGCCACCACCAACCGCCAGAACGCGGTCAAGACCATCGCGCCCCATTGCGATGCGGTGATGGTGATCGGCGCCCCCAATTCCTCCAACTCCAAGCGTCTGGTGGAGGTGGCGGCCCGCTCGGGCTGCGAGCGCTCCATCCTGGTGCAGCGCGCCGCCGACATCGACTGGGACGCCCTGGGCGACATCCGCCGTCTGGGTGTGACCGCCGGCGCCTCGGCCCCGGAAGTGCTGGTGGAGGAGGTCATCGCCGCCGCCAAGGAGCGCTTCGCCGTCACCATCGAGGAGGTCAAGGTCAAGGACGAGATGGTGTCGTTCAAGCTGCCGGAGGCCCTGCTGTGATCGTCCGCCTCGCCCAGGCCGCCGACGTTCCCGCCATCCACGGACTGCTGACCGAACTGGCCGCCTTCGAGCAGGGATCGGTGGATGCCACCCCCGCCGACTTGGCGCGCGACGGCTTCGGCCCCCGGCCCCTGTTCGAGGTGCTGCTGGCCGAGCGCGACGGCCAGCCGGTGGGCATGCTGATCTTCCTGTCGCTCTATTCGTCGTGGCGCGGGCGGCCGGCACTGATGATCCACGACCTGTTCGTGCGCGAGGCGGCGCGCGGCCTGGGCGCCGGCAAGGCCCTGGTCACCCATCTGTCCGCCATCGCCCGCGAGCGCGGCTGCTGCCGCGTCGACGTCAACGTGCTGGACTGGAACGCGCGGGCGCGGGGCTTCTACGAATCCCTCGGCTTCGGCCACAACGAGGGCTGGCTGGGATATCGGCTGCCCTTGTCGTAAGCCCCCTTCCCAAACCTCCGTTGCTGTCGTACCTTCCCGCCTTCTCGCGGCGATTGGGGCCTTGGCGTTTCATGGCGGTCTATACGGAAGTTTCCGACGAGGAGCTGGAGGCGTTCGTCGCCGGCTACGACATCGGCGAGGTGCTGTCCTTCAAGGGCATCGCCGAGGGGGTGGAGAACTCCAACTACCTGCTGCAGACCGATCGCGGCAATTTCATCCTGACTCTTTACGAGAAGCGCACCAAGCCGGCCGACCTGCCGTTCTTCCTGGGGCTGATGGAGCACCTGGCGGCGCGCGGCTTGGCTTGCCCGACGCCGCTGCACGGCCGTGACGGCCGCTCCTTGCGCGAATTGTGCGGCCGGCCGGCGGCGGTGGTCAGCTTCCTCACCGGCGTGTCGGTGCGCCGCCTGACCCTGGAGCACTGCGCCTCGCTGGGTGGGGCCATGGCCGAGATGCACCTGAAGGGCGCCGACTTCCCGCAATCGCGCCCCAACGACCTGTCGGTGGCCGGCTGGCGGCCGCTGTTCGAAGCCGAGAAGGATCGTGCCGACGAGGTCAAGCCGGGCCTGGCCGTGTTCATCGAGGCCGAACTGGCGGCGTTGGAGCGCGCCTGGCCGCGCGAACTGCCGACCGGCTTGGTCCACGCCGACCTGTTCCCCGATAACGTGTTCTTCCATGGCGACAAGGTGACGGGGATCATCGATTTCTATTTCGCCTGCACCGACGCCCTGGCCTACGACATCGCCATCTGCCTGAACGCTTGGTGCTTCGAGCCCGACGGCAGTTTCAACGCCACCAAGGCGCGGCTCATGCTCAACAGCTACCGCAAGGTCCGCCCGCTGAGCGCCGAGGAGCTGAATGCCCTGCCGCTGCTGGCGCGCGGCGCCGCCATGCGCTTCCTGCTGACCCGGCTGTACGACTGGCTCAACACCCCCGCCGGGGCGCTGGTCAAGCGCAAGGACCCGCTGGAATATTACCGCAAGCTGCGCTTTCACCAGGGCATCACCGGGCCCGGCGGCTACGGTATCGAATGACCGGGGCGAGCGTAGCGAGGGACTGGGCCGTTGAGGCCCCGCGAGCTTATGCGAGCGAGAGCCAAGTGCGCGGAGGCGCGCGCCCGGCGCTTGAGGGCTTTTCATGACCGATACTTCTCAGGCCGTCCAGCTGTTCACCGACGGCGCCTGTTCCGGCAACCCCGGCCCCGGCGGCTGGGGCGTGATCCTGCGCTACAAGGGTGTGGAGAAGGAGCTCTACGGCGGCGAGAACCCCACCACCAACAACCGCATGGAAATGATGGCGGTGATCAGCGGGCTCAACGCGCTGACCCGCAGTTGCACGGTCGAGGTCTACACCGACAGCGAATACGTGAAGAAGGGCATGACCGAGTGGCTGCGCGGCTGGAAGGCGCGCGGCTGGAAGACCGCCGACAAGAAGCCGGTGAAGAACGACGACCTGTGGAAGGCACTGGACGAGGCCGCCGGCCGCCACCGGGTCAGCTGGCACTGGGTGCGCGGCCATGCCGGCCATCCCGAAAACGAGCGCGCCGACGAACTGGCGCGCCGGGGCGCCAAGGAAGCCGTCGGCAATTAGGGTCTCCCCGTCCGGCGTACCGCATGAACCGGATTGGGCAGTCGCCCGCATCTCCCCACCTGTGGGCCAAGGCTTGCAGCCAAGGGAGAATGCGGTGTCCAGACTGGTGATCGTCTCCAATCGGGTCAGCCTGCCGCGCAAGGGCGCCCAGGCTGGCGGTTTGGCGGTGGCGTTGCGCGACGCCCTCGAACGCCTGGGCGGGCTGTGGTTCGGCTGGTCGGGCGAGGTGGCCGAGGACGGCGCAGTCCCGCCGCCCAGGGCGGTCACGCATGGGGGCATCACCTACGTCACTACCGACCTGACGCGGCAGGATTACGAGGAGTTCTACAACGGCTTCTCCAACTCCACCCTGTGGCCGCTGTTCCATTTTCGCCTCGGCCTGCTGGAGGTGTCGCGCCGCAGCTACGAGGGTTATCTGCGCGTCAACGCCGCCTTCGCCGCCCAACTGGCGCCCATGATTCGCCGCGACGACGTGATCTGGGTGCACGATTACCACCTGATCCCCCTGGGCGACGAACTGCGCCGCCTGGGCATCGCCAACCGCATGGGCTTCTTCCTGCACACCCCGTTCCCCGTGCCCGAGCTGCTGGTTGCGTTGCCCGGCCATCGCCGGCTGGTGCGTGCCCTGTGCGCCTATGATCTGGTGGGATTCCAGACCCGGGACGACGTGCGCGCCTTCCTCGGCTATGTGGGCGGGGAGGCGCGCGGCGAGATCGGCGAGGGCGGCCGCTTCACCGCCTATGGCCGTTCGGCCAAGGCCGCCGCCTATCCCATCGGCATCGATACCGCCTCCTTCGCCGCACTGGCGGCGGCCCAGGCCGCTTCGCCCGAAACTGCCGGCCTCATCGAGTCGCTGCAGGGGCGCAAGCTGATCCTGGGGGTGGAGCGGCTCGACTATTCCAAGGGGCTGCCCCACCGTTTCGACGCCATCGAATGCCTGCTGGAATGCCATGCCGACCTGAAGCGGCAGTTCGAGTTCATGCAGATCGCCGCGCCGTCCCGCGAGGAGGTGGCCCGCTACCGCGCCCTCAAGCGCCAACTGGAAAGTGCCGCCGGCCGCATCAATGGGCGCTTCTCCGAGTTCGACTGGCAGCCGGTGCGCTACATCAACAAGGGCTATGACCGCGCCACCCTGGCCGGCTTCTACCGCACCGCCACGGTGGGGCTGGTGACGCCGTTGCGCGACGGCATGAATCTGGTGGCCAAGGAATATGTCGCCGCCCAGGACCCCACCGATCCCGGTGTGCTGGTGCTGTCCCGCTTCGCCGGTTCGGCGCGCGAACTGCAAAGCGCCCTGATCGTCAATCCCTTCGACGCGGACGAGGTGGCCGACGCCCTGGCCCGGGCGCTCACCATGCCGGCGATCGAACGGCGGTCGCGCTGGCGCGCCATGATGGACGTGGTCGAGGCCAACACGGTGGAAACCTGGCGGGATGCCTTTCTGGGTGATCTTGCCGCCGGCATGGTCGAAACCGACGACTTCGCCCATCCCGACGAGGAAGGGCTGGGGCTGGAACCGCCGCCCCTGCCGCTGGCGCCCGGTTTCCAGCCGCCGGGTTACCTGCGCTGACACGCTCCCGAGGCGGCGGCGGGCCCATGGGCAGTGCCACCATCGCGCGTTGAAGAACGGTTGGCCGGTTGAGCGTTCCCTTGTCCAGAGGGGGATGACAAGGAGAGCTAAGCATGCCAGTCCTTCCGAGCGTGACCATCGACACCTTCCGCTTCGGCACCGGCCAAAGCAACACCATCGACGGCACTTCCGGCAACGATCTGATCCATGCCGGCGCCGGTGCCGATACCGTCCGCGGCCTGCCGGGCGACGACATCCTGTTCGGCGATCGCGGTGCCGACCAACTGGCAGGAAACCAGGGCGACGACGTCTTCGTCTGGACCAGCGGCGACGGGGCGGACACCATCAACGGTGGGGCCGGCATCGATACCCTGGTGGCGGTTGGCGGCGACGGCGTCAATGATCGCTTCAGCGTCAGCGGCAACGCCACCACCACGACCTTCCAGCAGCTCAGCGCGCCGACCACCAGCCTTTCCATCTCCAACGTGGAGCGCCTGGACGTGCAGGGACTGGGCGGCGACGACCGCCTGAGCGTCGGCAGCCTGTCCGGCTCGCAGGTGACCGAACTGCATTTCCGCGGCGGTGACGGCGCCGACCGGCTGGACGGTGGAACGGCGTCCATCCGCCTGGTGGGCGAAGGCGATGCCGGCAATGACCGGTTGATCGGTGGCAGCCGCAGCGACCAGTTGGACGGCGGTTCCGGCGACGATTTCCTCAGCGGCAATGGCGGCAGCGACCTGCTGTTCGGCGGTGCCGGCACCGACACGCTGACCGGTGGGAATGGACGCGACCTGCTGGAAGGCGGCACCGGCAATGACGACCTGACCGGCGGTGCAGGCCGCGACGCCTTCGTCCTCGAAGCGGGGGGCGGCTCGGACACCGTGCGCGACTTCGTGGCCGGCAACGACCTCCTGCTGATGCGGGGCTTCACCAGCGGCGGCGGCAATCCGCTCACCTTCGCCGATCTCAACATCACCGAGCAGAACGGCGATTCGGTGATCACCCTGGGCAACGATACCGTGACGGTGGAAAACGCCACCGGACTGGCGCAGTCCGACTTCGTCTTCGCCTGATGACGCTGGCGGGCGGCGGTGTCTAGCGCGCCGCCGCCTTGTCCAGCGCCGCCAGCACCTCGGCCTCGGTCAACAGTTCCGACAGGGCGATGCCGTCGGGCGCGCCGGGGCCGTAGACGGCGTTGAAGGGAATGCCGTAGCGGTCGAACGAAGCCAGGTAGCGGGCGATGGAGTCGTCGGGCTTGGTCCAGTCGGCCCGCATGGGCAGCACGCCGCCGCCGGTCAGGCGCCGGGCCACCTCGCTGCGCTCCACCACGGCGGCCTTGTTGACCTTGCAGGTGATGCACCAATCGGCGGTGACATCCACGAACACCACCTTGCCTTCGGCTACCGCCTGCCTCACCGCGCCCAGGTCGAACGGCGTCCAGGCGATGGCGGCGTCCTTCTCGGCACGGGCGGCCACACCCAGCAGGCCGGTCTGGGTGGCCAGGATGCTGCCCAGCCACAGGGCGGTGGCGGCCAGGGCGACGCCCATCACCTTTTTCACCGTCACCATCCAGGCGCCCGGCTTGGGCAGGCGCCGGGCCAGTTCCGGCCAGCCGGCCACGGCCAGGTAGGGCACCGCCATGCCCAGGCCCAGGGCGGCGAAGATGGCGACGATCTCGGCCGGGCCGCGGGCCAGGGCGAAGCCCACCGCCGTGCCCAGGAAGGGGGCCGAGCAGGGAGTCGCCAGCAGGGTGGCGAAGGCGCCCGAGAGGAAATGGCCCAGCAGGGTGTGGTGGGCCAAGCCCGACGGTCCCACGCTCATCAGCGCCGAGGGCAGGCGGATTTCGTACAGGCCCCACAGATTGGCGGCGAAGGCCGCCAGCAGCACGATCATCACCGCCAGGAAGGCCGGCTGCTGGAACTGGATGCCCCAGCCCACCGCCTGTCCGGCTGCCTTGACCGCCACGGCGGCTCCGGCCAGCGCCAGGAACGAGACGACGATGCCGGCGGCCGAGGCCAGGAAGGCGGCGCGGATGTGGCCGCGCTGGCCGCCGCCGTGGGACAGCGCGCCCAGCACCTTGATGGACAGCACCGGCAGCACGCAGGGCATCAGGTTGAGGATCAGGCCGCCCAGCAGGGCGGCCAGCAGCATGGGGGCGAGCACGCCCGCACCCGTGGACGGCGTGGCGATGCCCGGCCGGGGCACCGCCTGCGCCTCCAGCGCGCGGTTGCCGTCCACCAGGGTTACCGTCAGCGGCGCACCGGCCAGCGGCTGGCGCAGGGTGCCCTTGACCACCGCCGCCTCGATGACGGCGCGGCGGCCGCCCTCGGACAGGGTCACGATAGGGGCGTCGAAGCTGGCCAACTCGGCCGGTTCGACGAAGATGTCGGGATGGTCGAAGGGTTCGCTGGCGGTGGCGGTCAGGCGCAGGCGGGCATCGTCGCCGTCGCCCACCGCCTCCACCTTCTCCACCGCCAGGCCGTGGCGGGCGCCGTCGCCCGGCACCAGGGCGGCGAAACGGCCGATGTCGTGAACGAAGGCCGAGGGCTGGGCCGGCCCGGCGGGCAGGTCCAGGCGCAGGCTGGCCTGCATGGGCACGCAGATCTGGGCGCAGGCCAGGTAATCGAGCCCCCCGCCACCGTCACCGCCTGTCCCGGCCGGGTGACGGGCACGTCCAGCGGCAGCACCACCTCGCCGCCATAGCCGTGGTTCTGCAGGCCGGCCAGTTGGAAGCGCTTGGGCGCCGGCCACGAGAGGACCGGCGTGCCGATGTTGCCCGAACCGCTCCAATCCACTTTGGGCGGATAGCCGGCGTCGCCGGGGGTACGCCAATAAATCTTCCAACCGGGCTCCAGGCGGAAATGCAGGCCCATCTTCAGGCCGGCCCCATCGCCGACGGCGGTCGTGGCGGCGACCAGCCGGACCTTGCCGGTCTCGGTGGTGGCCCAATCCGAGGCGCCGGGCTCGGCCGCCCACGCGGTGCCCAGGGACGCCGCCAGCAGGGCGGCCAGGGCCAGTACCGTCTTCACCACAACCATATCCTTACGTCCGTTCCATGCGCCGCAAGCACAGCAAAGGTGTTGCCTTTCGTCAACTTACCGTCCCGTCATGCGGGGGGCGGGTTATCACCCCCGGGGCCTTGGGGCAGGGTTGCTTTCATCCAGCGTCCGTCATATGTGTGGAGCATGCCAATGCAGAAAATCAACGGCTACCTCGCCGGACAATTGCTGATCGCCATGCCGCAAATGTCGGACCCCCGCTTCGCGCGCTCGGTGGTTTATCTGTGCGCCCACAGCGCCGAGGGCGCCATGGGGATCATGATCAACCGCCTGTTCGACGGCCTCAGCTTCCCCGAATTGCTGGAGCAGCTGGACATCCCCACCACGCCAGAGTGCGACCAGATTCGCGTCCATTTCGGCGGTCCGGTGGAAGGGGGCGTGGCTTCGTGCTGCATTCCGACGATTACCTGCATGATACCTCCATGCGGGTGGCCGAGGGCATCGCCCTGACCGCCACGGTGGACGTGCTGAAGGCCATCGCCGAGGGCGGCGGGCCGCGCAAGTGCCTGCTGGCGCTGGGCTATGCCGGCTGGAGCGCCGGCCAGCTGGACAGCGAGATCCGCGAGAATGCCTGGCTGAACGTGCCGGCGGACGAGCAGCTGTTGTTCGGCACCGACCTGGACCACAAGTGGCAAGCCGCCATCCACAAGCTGGGCATCGATTTCGCCAGCTTCTCCGCCGATGCCGGACACGCCTGACGCCTTCGGTCGCTCGTCCTTCAGGGGCGGGAGGTGCGCATGGCCTACGAACTCTATTACTGGCCGGGAATCCAGGGGCGGGGCGAGTTCGTTCGCCTGGCGCTGGAGGAGGCCGGGGCGGAATACGTGGACGTGGTCCGTACGCGCGGCGGCATGGCGGCCATGGCCGCGCTGATGGACGGCAAGGGTGGCGGGCATCCGCCCTTCGCGCCGCCCTTCCTCAAGGATGGCGACCTGGTGGTCGGGCAGACGGCGGCCATCCTGTTCTATCTTGGCCCCCGCCTGGGGCTGGCGCCGGCCGACGAGGCCGGGCGGCTATGGGTCCATCAAATCCAGCTCACCATCGCCGATCTGGTGGCCGAGGCCCACGACACCCATCACCCGATTGATGCCGATCTCTATTACGAGGACCAGAAGCCCGAGGCGGCGTGGCGCGCCCGCGGTTTCCGCGAAAATCAGAATCCCCGCCTTCCTGGGCTGGTTCGAGCGGCTGCTGACGTGCAATCCGGCCGGCAGCGCTCACTTGGCCGGGGCGGGGCTGACCTATGCCGATCTGTCGCTGTTCCAGGTGGTGGAGGGGCTGCAATATGCCTTCCCGCATTCCACCGCGCGTGCCTTGCATTGCACGCCGCGCGTGGCTGCCTTGCATGAAGGGGTGGGCAAACGGCCGCGAATCGGGGCCTACCTCCACAGCCCTCGGCGTGTCCCCTTCAATGAAAACGGCATTTTCCGCCGATATCCGGAACTCGATGAAGAATAATCGGAAACTTAAGATAGAATTGCTCTCAATCTAAAGGTCACTAATGGTTCTTGTGCCCCTTTTTTAGCCTGCTATGGTGACTGCATACAGGTTGATCATGGGGTTCGGAAAATACCATGAATGCTCCCTGCGCTGCCCATCCCGAAAGGGATGTGGATACGCTTGCGCGCGCCTTGGCCGCAGAGCGCGATATCCCTATGGCTTGGCACCGTCTGGGCCTGGCCTATGCGTTGAATGATCGTACCAACGACTTGCTGTCCTTGGCCGACGAAGCCGCCAATCACTTTGGGGGTGCATTGGTTTTCGTCCATAACGTGGCCAAGGACCTTTGCTGTCGGCGGGAGTGGTCGGCCATCCGGTATTTGGCCGAAACCATTCCGGCCACGCGGCGCGAGCATGCCGTGGCCCTCTATTACGCCGGCTGCGAGCACGTGGTGGCGGGTGACCATGCCACAGCGCTGACCTGGTTCCACCGCTTCAAGCAGGTGGTGCTATCCGATTTTCGGAGCTTTCCGTTGGACGAACCAGCCTTCAACCTGATTTTCCGCCAGGGCGTTCTGGTCGACGATGTGAAGATGACGCGCCTGCTGAACGCCACCGTGGTGCCGGCACGCAAGGCGGTCACCTTCGTCGGCCCGGTTCCCGACGGCCCTTCCCCCTTCGTCGCCGCCCACGTGGTCGATCCCCGCTATTTCCGGCGGTTTGCCGGCGAGCTTTGCGCCGGCCACCGCGCCGCCGGGCTGAGCGCACCGCTGCATTTCCATGTGGCGGCGGCCGATGATGGAATTGCCGGGGAGATGGAGACGCTGAGGGCGGCCTACCCGGACCTCGCCCTCGGCTTCGGCTGGGAGGCGCCGGGGCAGTGGAACCACCCTGTGTATTACACCTGCGCCCGTTTCTTCGTCCTCGAACAATTGCTGGATCGCTATGGCCGTCCGGTCATGACCCTGGATGCCGACATCCTGCCCGGAATTTCCTTGCCGCGGATTTTCGATGCGGCGCGCGGCGCGGATTTCGCCTGTTTCGAAACCGGCCGCGACGAGCCGGCCTCGGTCTATCAGGCCAGCATCATGGTGTTCGCCGATGGCGGTCGTAGCCGGGCCTTCATCGCCGATCTGTCGAGGTTCTGCGTCGCGAAACTGGGAATGCCGCCGGCCTTGAGCTGGATGCTGGATCAGGCCGCCCTGTATTCGGTCCTGACGCAGCGCGCCGCGGACCAGCCGGATTTCCGTTTCGTCGCGCTCGACAAGGCGCTGGCCGTTAGTCTGGACGACGCCATCCGCGAACTCGCCACCGCCGAGGAGAAACTCGCCATCATCTCGGGCCGCTGATCAGAACAGCGTCAACTGGTCGCCGGCCCTGGGCGGCCGGTGGAACTGGCTGGCATCCAGCGACACATGGCGGTCCCGCAGCCCCAGCCGCCGGCAGGCCAGGTGGAAGCGCCGCGACAGCAGCTCGGCCAGGGGGCCGGTGCCGGAGAAGCGGGTGCCCCAGCCACTGTCATAGGCCTTGCCCTGGCGCGACTGCTTCAGCAGGCCCATCACGTGGGCGGCCTTGGCCGGCGCGTGGGCATCCAGCCACTCGGTGAACAGTTCCGCCACCTCGCCGGGCAGGCGCAGCAGGATGGTGGCGGCACCGGTGGCTCCGGCGTCGTGCGCCGCCTCCAGGATGGACTCCAGTTCGTGTTCGGTCAGCGCCGGGATCATGGGCGCCGCCATCACCGCAGTGGGGATGCCGGCCCCGGCCAGCCGGCGGATGGCGTCCAGCCGCATGGCCGGCGTGGCGGCGCGCGGTTCCAGCCTGCGGCAGAGGTCGCGGTCCAGGGTGGTGACGCTGACGGCCACGCAGGCCAGGCCGCGCTCGGCCATGGGCGCCAGGATGTCGATGTCGCGCGTCACCAGGGCGCTCTTGGTGACGATGCTCACCGGATGGCTGAAGGCGGCCAGCACCTCCAGGCAGCCGCGCATGATGCGCCGGCTCCGCTCGATGGGCTGGTAGGGGTCGGTGTTGGTGCCGATGGCGATCACCGCCGGCCGATAGCGCTGGTTGGACAGCTCCTTCTCCAGCAGCGCCGGGGCGTCCGGCTTGGCCAGCAGCTTGGTCTCGAAATCCAGTCCCGGCGACAGGCCCAGATAGGCGTGGGTGGGGCGGGCGAAGCAGTAGATGCAGCCGTGCTCGCAGCCGCGATAGGGGTTGATGGAACGATCGAAGGGCACGTCGGGCGAGGAGTTGCGGGTGATGATGGTCCTGGTCGCATCCACCGCCACCTCTGTCCTGATCGGCGGCAGTTCGTCTTCGCCCAGATCCCAGCCGTCGTTCACCGCCTCGGCGCGGAAACGCTCGAAGCGGTTGGTGGCGTTGCTCACGGCGCCGCGCCTTGGCGCGGCCTTGGGGGCGAGGGGCTTGTCCATGCCGGCGAAGATATGTATGTTCATGGTACGTTTCAAGAACGACAATGCCGAGGTGGCTGGATTTTGCCCCCCCGACCGGCTATTAGTACCGCTTTCTTTTCCGACGGAGACTTTCGGGATGTCAGGCCAGCAGAAGAAGCGCGTCTTCTCCGGTGTTCAGCCCACCGGCAAGCTGCATATCGGCAATTATGTCGGCGCCATCAGCCAGTGGGCCGAGAACCAGGACGAATACGACAACATCTTCTGTGTCGTCGACCTGCACGCCATCACCATCCCGGAAGCCATCGACCCCAAGGCCTTTCACGCCAAGTGCCTGGAAGTGGCGGCGCTTTACATCGCCTGCGGCATCAACCCGGCCAAGTCCACCATCTTCCTGCAGAGCCACGTGCCCGAGCATTCCGAGCTGTCGTGGCTGCTCAACTGCCTGACCCCGCTGGGCTGGCTGTACCGCATGACCCAGTTCAAGGCCAAGTCGGGCGGCAGCGAATCGGTGGGCACCGGCCTGCTGGACTATCCGGTGCTGATGGCCGCCGACATCCTGCTTTACGACACCCATTTCGTGCCGGTGGGCGAGGACCAGAAGCAACACATCGAGTTCACCCGCGACCTGGCCCAGCGTGCCAACACCATGTTCGACACCGGGCTGGTCATCCCCGAGCCGCAGATCCGCGCGTCGGGCGCGCGCGTCATGGGCCTGGACGATCCCGAGTCCAAGATGAGCAAATCCACCGGCGAGCAGAAGAAGGGCCATTCCATCGGCATCCTGGACGAGCCCAACGTGATCAAGAAGGCGATCATGTCGGCCACCACGGATTGCGAGAACGAGGCCCGTTTCGACCATGCCGGCCCCGGCGTGAAGAACCTGCTGACGCTCTACGAAGTGCTGTCCAAGCAGCCGCGCGCCCAGATCGAGGCCGAGTTCCACGGCCAGGGCTACGGCAAGCTGAAGAAGGCGCTGGTGGAGCTGACGGTGGAGCATCTGCGCCCGGTGCGCGAGTGCTATGCCGACCTGATGAACAACCAGGACCACCTGAACGCGGTGCTGAAGACCGGCGCCGAGCGCGCCCGCTCCATCGCCGGCCAGACGGTGACCCGCGTGCGCGACGCCATGGGCTTCGTGCGGCCCTAAGCCCCAGCTCGCACCCCCCGCCCAACCCTCCCCCGTCAAGGGGGAGGGTTTTTCATTGGGCATGTCTGCGGAGGCTGTTGGTGGTTCAGCCAGCGCGCCAATAACGATGGCTTGAGGGGATTTCGCCACCAAAGGCAGTGGTCATGCGCGGACTTGATCCGCGCATCCACGCAGTGCCATCCGGCATCGTGCCGCCGGAAAGACGTGGATGGCCGGGTCAAGCCCGGCCATGACGAAAGCCAACGCAGAGTGGACCACCAACAGGTCCTGCTGACATGCCCTTTTCTTTTCTCCCTCCACCCTTGCGGGGAAGGGCCGGGGTGAGGGCTGGAACTTAAGGGGCAAGGCGGGAACCGGTTTGGGCCGGGTGTCGTTGGCGACAGGGAGAAACCATCGCGAACGGAGGTTCCGCATGACCCAGGGTTTGGGCGGACATTCACCGTCGAACATCCTGCATCACCTGAAGGGGGTGGATTTCCCCACCGACAAGAAGTCCCTGCTGGAGCAGGCGCAGAGGAACAACGCCGAGGGCGACATCCTGGACATCATCAAGCAGCTGCCCGACGGCCAGTACCAATCCATGGCCGATGTGCTGAAGGGCGTCGGCAAGGTGGAGTGAAGCGGTTATCATGGGCGATCCCATTCCTTGAGGAAGGCGTCCGCCCGTGACCCAGGAACATCCCTTCGCCCAATACGTCCGCATTCTCGGCAAAGGCCCCAACCTGTCGCGGCCGCTGACCCGCGACGAGGCGCGGGCGGCCATGGCCATGGTGCTGCGGGGCGAGGTGGAGCCGGTGCAGCCTGGGCGCCTTCCTGTGCCTGCTGCGGGTCAAGACCGAGACGCCGGACGAGGCCGCCGGCCTGACCCAGGCCATCCGCGACAGCCTGCCCCCGCCCGCCGTGACGGTGCCCGGCGTGACGGTGGACGTGGACTGGGCCTCCTATGCCGGCAAGTCGCGGCGGTTGCCCTATTACCTGCTGGCCGCCCTGGCGCTGGCCCAGTCGGGCGTCTCGGTGTTCATGCACGGGGCCGAGGGCCATACCGCCGGGCGCGTCTACACCTCGCAGGCGCTGGCAGCCCTGGGCATCCCCGTCGCCACCTCCATGGCGCAGGCGGCGGAGCAACTGGGCCACTCGCGCTTCGCCTACATGACGCTGGAGCATCTGTCGGCGCCGCTGCACGCCATCATGGGCCTGAAGCCGCTGCTGGGCCTGCGCTCGCCCATTCATACGGTGGCGCGCATGGTCAACCCGCTGGGTGCCGCCTTCTCGGTCAATGGCGTCACCCATCCGCCCTATCTGCCGGTGCATCAGGACAGCGCGGTGCTGCTGGGCGACCGTTTCTCCGCCGCCTTCAAGGGCGATGGCGGCGAGGTGGAGCGTCGGCCGGAAAAGCCGTGCGAGGTGTGGGCGGTGATGAACGGCGAGCGTCTGCGCGAGGAATGGCCGGCACTGGTGGACGGTGTGCGCGAGAAGGAGGGCAGCCTGGACCTCTCGCGCCTGAAGGCGCTGTGGACCGGTGCGGAGCGGGATGAGGCGGCCTACGCCGCCATCGCCGGCACCATCGCCATCGTGCTGCGCTATTCCGGTCGTGCCGCCAGCGTGGCCGAGGCGGAAGAGACGGGCCGGAAGGTGTGGGCCGAGCGCGATCGCGGGCGTCTTGTTTAGATTTAGTTGCATTTTAGAATTGCCGAAACTTAAGGTGCCGGGGCGGCGGGGATCGTTTAGGCTGCCGGCCGCCGGATTTCGTCTGTAGTGAAAGTCCCATGATCCGCATCCAAGAGCTCACCCACGTCTATCCGGGCGGCCGCAAGGTCGCTCCGCGCATCGCGCTCGACCAGTTGTCGCTGTCCGTGGGCGAGGGGGAATTCGCCATCCTCTCGGGCCCCAACGGCTCGGGCAAGTCCACCTTGTTCCGCATCCTGTGCGGGCTGGCGCTGCCCAGTTCCGGCACGGTGATGGTGGGCGGCTTCGACCTGTTCGCCCAGCCCGCCAAGGTGCGCGAGATCCTGGGCGTGGTGTTCCAGAACCCGGCGGTGGACAAGCACCTGACCGTGGCCGAGAACCTGAAGATCCATGCCGACCTCTACGGCATCGTCGGCGCCGAGTTCGCGGCCCGCCGCGACGAGGCGCTGGGCTGGACCGACCTGGGCGGACGCCTGGACCAGAAGGTGGAAACGCTGTCGGGCGGCCTGGCCCGCCAGGTGGAACTGGCCAAGGTGCTGATGACCCGGCCCAAGGTGCTGCTGCTGGACGAGCCCACCACCGGCCTGGACCCGTCGTCGCGGCGCAACTTCCTGGATGCCCTGCACCGGCTGCAGCGCGAGCGCGGCATGACCGTGCTGATGACCAGCCACGTCTTCGCCGAGGCCGAGGACGTGGACCGCGTCGCCATCATGCGCGAGGGCAAGCTGCTGGCCTTTGACAGCCCGCAGGCGCTCAAGGCGCGCATCGGCACCGAGATGGTGGTGATCCAGCCCAACGACCCCGAGGCCTTCGCCGAGACCCTGCGCAACGAACTGGGCCTGGCGGTGCGCCGTCACGGCGACGAGTTGCGCCTGGAAGAGACCGAGAACGGCGAGGGCCTGCCCATGCTGGAGCGCATCCTGGAACGCTACCGCCCGCTGATCCGCTCCATCTCCATCAAGCAGCCGGATCTGGAGGATGTCTTCGTGCACGTCACCAGCCGCGCCGTGCCCGAACATGCCGTGCCTCCCCAGGCCCTGCAGAAGGTCGCCAGCCGATGATGCGCGTCGCCGCCTCCCTCGCCATCCGCGAGTTCACCCGTTTCCTGCGCCAGCCCCAGCGCGTGGTGGGCGCCGTCGCCCAGCCGCTGATGTTCTGGCTGTTCCTCGGCGCCGGCATGGGCGGCAGCTTCCGGCCGCCGGGCATGGAGCAGGTGTCGTACCTGGAGTACTTCTACCCCGGCGTCATGGTGATGATGATGCTGTTCGCCGCGGTGTTCTCCTGCATCACCATCATCGAGGACCGCGACGCCGGCTTTCTCCAGGGCGTGCTGGTGGCACCCATCAACCGCCTGGGCATCGTGCTGGGCAAGGTGTCCGGCGCGGTATTGATCGCCTTGGTGCAGGTGGTGCTGTTCAGCGCCGCCGCCCCGTTCCTGGGGCTGACCCTGACCGTGGGCGCCGTGGCCCTGCTGCTGCTGGCCTTCGTCCTGACCGGCATGGGCTTCGCCTCGCTGGGCTTCCTGCTGGCCTGGGGCTCGCGCTCCACCTCGGGCTTCCACGCCATCATGATGGTGCTGCTGATGCCGTTGTGGATGCTGTCCGGCGCCCTGTTCCCGGTGACCGGTGCCCCCGGCTGGCTGAACGTGGTCATGCACGTCAACCCGGTGTTCCACGCCCTCAACATCGTCCGCGCGCCGTTCTACGGCGGCATCGGCACCCTGCTGGGCAACGGCACCTACCTGACGTCGCTGGCGGTCACCGTGGCTTGGTGCGTCGCCTGCATGGCCTTGTCCATGAAGCGGGTGTCGCGGCGGGAACGCGGCCTGTCCCTCCCTCTCCCGCGTGCGGGAGAGGGCGCCGAGGCGTAGCCGAAGCGGGTGAGGCAGCCGGGAACGGGGTTCCTCTCACCCGGCCCCGTTGCGGCCACCCTCTCCCGTTGGACGGGAGAGGGAAAGATCGTCCGATTTGGTCTGGGTCAACGCGCCCCGCATGTCCGCCTTCTTCTCGTCGTCGGCATCCAAGGTGGCGATGGCGGAATCCAGCCAGCTTTCGATGGTTTCCTTCCACTGCTCGTGGGTGCCGGTCAGCGGCGGCTCCCGGGCGATGCGCTGGGCCATGGCCTCCACCACCCAGGTCTGGCCGTTGACGCCCAGCACTTGGCGATAGCGGGCCGGGCCGAACGTTCCATAGGCGGTGAACAGGTACAGGGTGAAGCGGCGGATGTCGTCGCCCAGCACCGGCATCAGGTGCTTCAGCGCCGCCGGGCTGGTGGCCGCCACCAGCGACACCGCCTTGCGCATCTCGCCCACGTCGTAGCCGGGGAACAGGGCCGCCATGCGCATCTTCTGGCAGACGTTCCACAGCACTTCGGCGTTGATGGTGTCGCCGCTGGGGGTGATCAGCCGCTCGGCGGTGTCCAGCAGCAGCGGCACCTTGCCGTCCACCAGGGCGGTCTCGGCGGTGTGGTCGGCCAGCACCTGCAGCTTCAGTGGATCGCGGAAGTCCAGCAGCTTGTCGCCCAGCTTGGTCACCAGATGCGGCGACAGCGCCGCATAGGCCGGAATCAATGGCACCTGCCACTCGAACTGCAGGAAATCGCGGATGGCGGTGTACAGCTTCTCGGCCGGGCTGGGCCAATGCTTGCGCTTGGGGCGCTTGGGCGGCTCGGCCAAGCCCAGCGAGATGGCGATGCCCTGCCACAATCCGATCTTGGGCATGGGCAGCGGCTTGGGCTTGGGGCCCGACAGCCGCTTCTTGAAATAGCGCCGCGCGGCGGCCCGCACGACCAGCGCGATGATCTCGGCCAGGGTGCGGCCGCACCACAGCGCGTCGCCGTCGGAGGCGGGGAACAGCCGCTGCTGGGTGAGCACCACGTGCTTGAACAACTCGGGCCGGGCGCGGAACAGCTGGAACGCCTGATGCAGCAGGGTGGGATCGTCCATGACGCGGTCGTAGACCTTCTCGCGCGGGACCATGCTCAGGGCGGGCAGGTTGTCGCGCAGGATGTCGGCGATGTCGCGGCGCAGCACGGTGCGCACGGTGTCCACCGGCTGAGCTTCCGGAACCTGGCGGATTCTGCTGGGTTGGGGGGCGGAGACGGGGGGCATGGCAGTCTATCCCAATATGGAATTGGGAAAAGTGTGACTCGGTTGTGAATAGGAATGCAACAAATGGTTTATATTGTATATTTTAACAACAACTATAGATAATTTACGCAAAATTGCGGGCATTATTCGCGGAGTGCATCCGCCACCATGTCGGCGACGATATCCACCAGTTCCGGCTCGGTGCCCAGGCCGGTGGCGAGGCAGATGCGGCGCCCGCTGGCCATGACCGCCTCAGCCTCGCCGGCGTTCAGGCCGAACAGGGACGGAATGTCCTGGCTGGCATGGGTCCCCTGGGCCACCAGCAGCGGCAGCACGATCAGGTCGCTTTCGGCACGCATTTGCGTCTGCCAATCGCGGGCGAAAGGTTCCTGTTCCAGGAAGGCCAGCCGCACCTCGGCGAAGTGGCCCATGGCGGCGATGGCGGCGGCGATGGCCTTGGGCGTTTCGCCCGACCCGCCCGGCCGGGCCGAACCGTGGGCAATCAGCAGCAGGCTCGACCGGGAAGGCGTGAAGCCGGCGGCGCGCGCCATGCCGTCGGCGCGGCAGGCCATCAGGCCGGGGATGCGGCGGTCGCAGCCCACCGGCACGGTATAGTGCAAGGTCCGGCCGTCCCGGCGGGTCAGGGCCCCGTCCAGGCCCATTTCCCGCGGGATCAGGATATCGGTGTAATAGCCCTTGCCGGCGAATACCGGCACGATCGCCACCTGGGGGGCGCTCACCAAGCCCAGGGCGCGGTCCAGGCGCGGTTCCTGCCGCATGAATACCGCCGCCACCTCGCGCCAGGGACCGCGCTGGCGCAATGCTTCTGCCAGGGCGGTGATGGGCCTGGCGCTGTCGGGCTGGCTGGCCGAGCCGTGGCCGACCAGGATGACGGCGGTTTCCGCGCTCATCCGCCGGCGCTTTCGGGATGGACGGCGCCGTACCAGTCCAGCGCACCGGCCAGCGACACCACCTGGCCGATGATGATGAGGGTCGGCGGCTTCATGCCGGTGGCGGCCACCCTGTCCGCCAGAGTGGACAGCGTTCCCAGCACGCGGCGCTGGCGCGGCGTGGTGCCGTTTTCCACCGCCGCTGCCGGGGTGTCGGGGGGCAGGCCGGCTTCCAGCAGCTTGCCGGCGATCTCGGTCAGATGGGTCAGCCCCATGTAGATGACCAGGGTGCAGTGGGGATCGGCCAGCCGCGACCAGTCGTAGTCCAGCGCCTGCCCCTCGCGCCAATGGCCGGTGACCAGCAGTACGCCCTGGGCCAGGCCGCGATGGGTCAGCGGGATGCCGGCATAGGTGGCGCAGCCCGAGGCCGAGCTGATGCCCGGCACCACTTCGAACGGGATGCCGGCGGTGGCCAGCGCCTCGGCCTCCTCGGAACCGCGGCCGAAGACGAAGGGATCGCCGCCCTTCAGCCGCACCACCCGGCGGCCGTCGCGGGCCAGGCCGATGAGCAGTTGGTTGATTTCCGGCTGGGGCAGATGGTGCGACGCGCTCTGCTTGCCGGCATAGATGCGCTCGGCGGTGGCCGGCACCAGCGCCATGATCTCGGCGCTCACCAGGCGGTCGTAGACCACCACCTCGGCCCCCTGGATCAGGCGCAGCGCCTTCAGCGTCAGCAGGTCGGGGTCTCCCGGGCCGGCACCCACCAGGGCGACCTGGCCAAGAGACGGGGAAGCGATGGCGGCGGTGGGCATGGCGGTGGCAAATCAAAGGGTGCAAAGGGCGCTGACGATGGCATGTTTCCCAGGCGAAATCGAGCCCGGCGTGGGTGCTTCACGGTGCCACTTCCCAAGGGGACGCGGCGGCGATATTTTGGCCTTCGCCCCTTTTTTGCCCCCATGGCGAACCTTTCCGTGACCGCAGCCCAAGCCACTCCCCACCGTTCGCACCGCCGGCGCACCCTGCGGCGGACGGTCTATCACATGCTGGGCGGCGAGGGGCACGAGGACCCGGTGGTCAAGGCGGTGGACTGGTTCCTGATCGGGCTGATCGTGCTGAATGTGGTCGCGGTGGTGCTGGAATCCATCGAGCACCTCTCCATCGCCCACGGCCCGGTCTTCCATGCCTTCGACCTGTTCTCGGTGGCGGTGTTCTCGCTGGAATACCTGCTGCGCCTGTGGACGGCGGTGGAGCCTGGAGGACGTGCGCTTCCACCACCCCCTGTGGGGACGGTTGCGCTGGGCGGTCTCGGCCATGGCCATCATCGACCTGTTGTCGGTGCTGCCGTTCTTCCTGGGCATGTTCGTCGAGCCTGGACCTGCGCGCCATCCGGGTGCTGCGCGTGCTGCGGGTGTTCAAGCTGGGCCGTTATTCCATGGCCATGAACGTCATGAGCGCGGTGGCGCGCCAGGAAGCGCGCGCCATCGGCGCCGTGCTGTTCGTCATGATGGTGGTGCTGATCTTCACCTCCAGCCTGATCTACCTGTTCGAGCACCGGGCCCAGCCCCATGTCTTCGCCGACATTCCCACCGCCATGTGGTGGGCGGTGGTCACCCTGACCACGCTGGGCTACGGCGACATGGTTCCCATCACGCCGCTGGGGCGTATCCTGGGCGGGCTGACCGCCGTGCTCGGCGTGGGCATGATCGCGTTGCCGGCCGGTGTGCTGGCCTCGGGCTTTTCCGAGCAGATGCGCATCCGGCGCGAGGAATACCGCGAGGCGGTGGAACGGGTGCTGGAGGACGGCACCATCAGCCGGCGCGAGCGCCGCCAGCTGGACGAAACCCGCCTCCGCCTCGGCCTGTCCGAGGAAGAGGCGGCGCTGGTGCTGGAGGACGCGGTGAAGCACCCCTATGCCTGTCCCCATTGCGGCCAGGCTCGTGGGGCGGGCCGGCGGCGGGGAATAGGCGGCCGGTCAGCCGAAACCGGCGCGCACCAGCAATTGGTGGAAATCCCGCAGGGCCTTCTGGGCCTTGGCCGGATCGCTGATGCCGTCGATGAAATGGGCGTCGAAATTGGGGCTGCGCAGCAGGGCGACGATGCGCTGGCGCGCCCGCGCCATGGCCCGGCCCTCGGGCAGCACGCCGGCGGCGGCGAACTGGACCAGGCGCATGGCGCGGTCGCGCAATGCGCTTTCATGGTGGTCCAGTTTCTCGATCACCTGCTCTTCCACCAGGTACTTTTCCAGGATGCCGTCGATCAGTTCGGCCAGGCGCTTGCGCGTCGCCTCCGGAAATACCGACTGGCTGACGGTGTGGTGGGCCAGGGTGGCGCGCATCATGCGGTCCTTGGCCGACAGCGTGCGCTGGCACAGCTCGCCCAGGCAGGTGGCCTCCAGCACCCGGTCGAGCTGGACCATGATGTCGGGGGCGTTGTCGCTGCCGAAATCCGAGCGGGCCAGCTCGCACAGGTAGATCAATCCGAAGGCCTTGTCGGGCATGGCCTCGTAGGTGGCCTGCAGGGCGACCCGGCGCCCGGTGGCGCCTCCCTCCTCCACCATGCGGGTCTGGCGCAGCGTCAGCGCCTCGGCGCCCTCGGGGCCGAACAGCAGGCCGGACGGGGTGACCATCCGCTCCACCACGCTGGCATAGGCGGCCCGTTCCTTGGACGGGTCGGTGCGGTAAAGGGCGTTGGCGGATTTCAGCTGGCGCAGCGCGCGGTCGACCAGCGCCGCCTTGGCGGCGGGCAGCTTGTCGTCCTTGAGCAGGGCGTTGAGCAATTCGGCCGATGGGCCGGCATCGCTCTTTTCCGCCGGCAGGTTGCCTTCGGACAGGTCGATCATGTGGATGATGGCGCTGGCCAGGCTGGGCTGCCAGCCCAGGATTTCCTGCACCACGTTGGCTCCCAGCACATCGGCGACGACGCCGTCCAGCAGGTCCAGCGCGCGGGGGTGGGCCTCCTGCTGCGCCAGCCGGCACAGACGGTCCAGTTTGCCCAGCCAGTTGCGGGTGTCGAGCAGATGGCGCGACAGCGCCACCAGGGCCAGGTAATCGGTTTCCTCCGCCTCGCCCAAATCGTCGATGGCGGCGATCACCTGATGGAAAGTGCCGCTCAGCTTGGGCAGCTTCAGCCCCTCGGCCCGGCGGGCGCGGGCCGACATGGCGTCGATGGCCTTGTGGATTTCGTCGCGGCGGACCCGGCTGTCCTGCTGGCTGCCGCGCGTCTGCAGGAAGGCGACGCGGTCCACCGCCGACGGGACCAGCATGTCCTTGTCCTGGACGCGCTTGAGTTCGCGGTAGTTGTGGAGCAGTTCGGTCGGGGTGACGAGCACCTTTTCCAGGTAGTTGCGCAGGATGCGGTTCATCAGGCCGCGGCTGGCCGCGCCGTAATAATCCTGGGTGGCTTCGCAACGGGGCGGGGCGCTGTCCACCTCGACGATGCGCACCGGGCCCTCGTCGCGGGAATTGCGGACCTCCGAGAAGATCTCCTTCTCGACGATCTTGCCGTCGGGGCGGGACCAGTTGTGGATGACCTTGGCGCCCTCGCACTTGTGGTCCATCAGGTAGCGCTTGGCCGCGGCGATCGCCGTTTCCTGCTTGTCCACATAGGACTGGGCGCTCCATCGCCCGTCCCGCAAGATCTGAATTTCGTAATTGGCGCTGCTTGACGCCATTTTACCGCTCCGCCCTTCTGACGGCTGGTGCTCGCCGCACGATCCTTCTCACAGCAATACAATCTGGGGCGTATGGCTGCCATCGAATTCTTGCGGCCCATTGCGAGAAGGCGGACAATGCCCAGGTGGAGTTGGCGCAGGAGGTGGCCATGTCGACCTATCGCTTTTCATGGCTGCGCCCCAACGGATGGACGCGCCTGGGTGCTGTAGGCGCCGTGGTGGTGCTGTTCGCCACGCCCATGCTGTGGGCGGTCGGCGGTTTCGGCGACGGCGACGACACCGTCCGGCGCGCGCTGATCTTCCTGTTCGCCGGCCTGTGGCTGTTCATCGGCGGCGGCTACGTACTGGGCTGGGCCCTGCGCGGCTTCATGGTGCGCCTGAAGGACCCTGACGAGGATGAGGACGGGGCTCCGGCCCACCGTCCCGTCGGCTCCCATGCGCCGGCCCATCCACCGGCCCATTCGCCGGCAGGTGCCGGTGGGCTGCACCGTCCCGGGCACTGAGGAAATGGTGCCGGCAGCAGGGTTCGAACCCGCGACCCCCTGATTACAAATCAGGTGCTCTACCAGCTGAGCTATACCGGCATCCGTGGCGGAAGGTAGAGGCAAGCGCCTCCGCCTGCAAGGGGCTGCGTGCGGCAGGGCGTGTGCTGAACTGTGGCAAAACTGTCACAAATTTGAACAATTTTGCCCGCAACTTATGCGGATGATCCATATCAATGCACGCAAAATATGCCCCTTGTTTAGTCACCCCGTTGTCTTAAACGGGGGATATATCAATGAAGATTACCCATCTGCTGGCTGCCGCCACCCTGGCGGTGGCCGCTGCCACCAGTGTCCAGGCCGCCGAGGCTCCCAAGCAGGGCATTTCGGCCGGCGACTTCCTGGTCCGCGTCCGTGCCCTCGGCGTCCTGCCGCAGGAGAAGAATGACACCGTGACCGCCAATGGCGCGGGGCTTGGCGACGATAACATCTCGGTCAAGAACGACTACATTCCCGAGGTGGATTTCACCTATTTCGTCACCGACAACATCGGTCTCGAACTGATCGCCGGCACCTCGCGCCATTCGGTGAAGGGCAAGGACAATCTGAACGGCCTCGACCTGGGCAAGGTCAGCCTGCTGCCGCCGACCCTGACCGCCCAGTACCACTTCTTCCCCAAGGGGACGGTGAAGCCCTATGTGGGCGCCGGCGTCAACTACACCCATTTCTATGGCGAGAAGTCGGGCGCTCTCAACAGCATCGACTATGACGACAACTTCGGCTGGGCCCTGCAGGCCGGCATCGACGTGGCGGTGGCCGATGGCTGGTACGTCAACGTCGACGTCAAGAAGCTGTGGCTGTCCACCGACGTGAAGGGTGACCTGGGCGGCGCCGCCGTTCGCACCAGCGTCGATCTCGATCCCTGGCTGGTCGGCATCGGCATCGGCTACCGCTTCTAAGCGGAGCCGACGCGCCCGACGCATGGGCCCAACTTATGGGAAGGCCCGCCCTTGTCAGAGGGCGGGCCGTTTCATTTGGATTGGGGGGATCGGCGTCCAGGCGCTCGCGCACCAGGCTCATAAAGAGCGACGGCGGCGGCGTTGGAGACGTTGAGGCTTTCCACCGCGCCGGTCATGGGCAGCTTGACCAGGAAATCGCAGTGCTCGCGGGTCAGCCGGCGCAGGCCTTCGCCTTCGGCCCCCATGACCAGGGCGATGCGGCCGCTCAGCTTCTGGCTGGCCAGGGTGCCCGGCGCCTCGCCGGCCATGCCGGCGACCCAGAATCCGGCCTCCTTCAGCTGCTCCAGCGCCCGCACCACGTTGGTGACCCGCACCAGTGGCAGGCGTTCCAGCGCGCCCGACGCAGCCTTGGCCAGGGCGCCGGTCTCCTCGGGGGCGTGGCGGTCTGGCACCACCACGGCCAGGGCGCCGAAAGCCGCCGCCGAGCGCACGATGGCGCCCACGTTGTGGGGATCGGTGACTTGGTCCAGCACCATGATTACCGCATGGTCGCGCTGGGCGCCGTCACGGGCGATGTCCTCGATGGCAGGGGCGGGCAGGGGCTCGCACAGCGCGCCGACGCCCTGGTGCACGGCGCCGGGCGGCAACAGGCGCTCCAGGCTCGGCCTTGTCGACGACGTCGGCAGCCGGCAGCGAGCGGGCGCGACCGGCCCGCTCCAGCACTTCGTGCCAGGCGCGGGCGGCGTCGGCGGTCAGCGCCAGCCGGCGGATCTTGCGCTGGGGATTGTCCAGCGCCGCCGCCACGGCATGCTGGCCGTACAGCCAGAAAAGGTTTCCCGGCGGCCGTCCGCCCCGCTCGCCCCGCGGGGGCTCCGGTCGGTTTCCCTTGCCGGGATGCGGGCGGGATTTGTCGCGCGGGGCGCGGTTTTTTTCTCGGGATTCACGCGTGGCCATGGGGGCACCTCCATCTTCGTGAAGTACCCTTCTCTTTTCGAGTTGACAAGCCGGCGAAAATCCTCATATTTCGCAACTCCCGCCGCGACGGCATCCGCCGCCGGCGGCGTGGAGGGGTGGCCGAGCGGTCAATGGCAGCAGACTGTAAATCTGCCGGTGTACACCTACGTTGGTTCAAATCCAACCCCCTCCACCATTACTTTTCCAGGCCGGGCGACGACGACGTTTCTGGTCCCGCCCGATCCCCTTCCAGGCTGGGGGGCGAGAGCCCGGTGCGGACGCTTAAGGGCGGGTGTAGCTCAATGGTAGAGCAACAGCCTTCCAAGCTGATGACGGGGGTTCGATTCCCCTCACCCGCTCCAGCGCGTCCCCGTCAGGGTCCGGCCGGATCGGAGTTTCGTACACCGCGGCGCATGCGCCGCATTTCGTGAACCGCGGCAGATTGCCGCCGAGCAGACGGGTTGAAAAATGGCTAAGGCGAAATTCGAGCGCAATAAGCCGCACTGCAACATCGGCACCATTGGTCACGTTGACCATGGCAAGACCTCGTTGACCGCGGCGATCACCAAGGTTCTGGCCGAGACGGGCGGCGCGACCTTCACGGCCTACGACCAGATCGACAAGGCGCCGGAAGAGAAGGCGCGCGGCATCACCATCTCGACGGCGCACGTGGAGTACGAGACCACCAACCGCCACTACGCGCACGTGGACTGCCCCGGGCACGCCGACTATGTGAAGAACATGATCACGGGCGCGGCGCAGATGGACGGCGCGATCCTGGTGGTGTCGGCGGCGGACGGCCCGATGCCGCAGACGCGCGAGCACATCCTGCTGGCCCGCCAGGTCGGCGTGCCGGCGCTGGTGGTGTTCATGAACAAGTGCGACATGGTCGACGATCCGGAGCTGCTGGACCTGGTCGAGCTGGAAGTGCGCGAGCTGCTGTCCTCCTACGACTTCCCCGGCGACGACATTCCGATCGTCAAGGGCTCGGCGCTGTGCGCGCTGGAAGACAAGCAGCCGGAGATCGGCCGCGACGCGATCCTGGCGCTGATGGCCGAGGTGGACAAGTACATCCCGCAGCCGGAGCGTCCGAAGGACAAGCCGTTCCTGATGCCGATCGAGGACGTGTTCTCGATCTCGGGCCGCGGCACGGTGGTGACCGGCCGCGTGGAGCGCGGCGTGGTCAAGGTGGGCGAGGAAGTCGAGATCGTCGGCATCAAGCCGACGGTGAAGACCACCTGCACCGGCGTGGAAATGTTCCGCAAGCTGCTCGATCAGGGCGAGGCGGGCGACAATATCGGCGCGCTGCTGCGCGGCACCAAGCGTGAGGACGTGGAGCGCGGCCAGGTTCTGGCGGCCCCGGGCTCGATCACCCCGCACACCAAGTTCGAGGCCGAAGCCTACATCCTGACCAAGGAAGAAGGCGGTCGCCACACCCCGTTCTTCACCAACTATCGTCCGCAGTTTTACTTCCGCACCACCGACGTCACCGGCGTGGTGTCGCTGCCGGAAGGCACCGAGATGGTGATGCCGGGCGACAACGTGAAGATGAGCGTGCAGCTGATCGCCCCGATCGCCATGGACCAGGGCCTGCGCTTCGCCATCCGCGAAGGCGGCCGCACTGTCGGTGCCGGCGTCGTCGCCAAGATCATCGAGTAGTCTGAAGCCGACCTGCCGGCGTCGCGCATTCGCGGCGCCGGCGTGGTTGCCAAGACCATCGAGTAGCTGTATAAGGCGTGGCTTCGGCTGCGCCTGGCCAGGGCGCCGACCCTTTCGAGGGGCGGCGTATCGGTTGCAGGAGTGTAGCTCAACTGGTAGAGCACCGGTCTCCAAAACCGGGGGTTGGGGGTTCGAGCCCCTCCACTCCTGCCAAACCGAAACGGGTCGCAGTAGTAGCCTTAGGCGCCCTCGGCGCATGAAGTTCAAGAGAATGATGGCAAAGACGTCTCCAGGCCAGTTCTTCAAGCAGGTCCGGCAGGAAGTGGCGAAGGTCACTTGGCCCAGCCGGAAGGAAACGACGATTTCCACCGCGATGGTCTTCATCATGGTGGTGATCGCCGCTGTCTTTTTCATGCTTGTGGACCAGGCATTCGCCTGGATCGTCAAGCTGATCTTCGGTCTGGGAGGCTGATGATATGGCCACCGCCCGTTGGTACGTGATCCATGTCTATTCCGGCTTCGAGAAAAAGGTCGCCCAGTCGATCCGCGAGCAGGCCGAACAGAAGGGCATGATCGAGCTGTTCGAGCAGGTGCTGGTGCCCACCGAAGAGGTGGTCGAGGTCCGGCGCGGCTCGAAGGTGAACGCCGAGCGCAAGTTCTTCCCCGGCTACGTGCTGGTGAAGATGGTGCTGACCGACGACACCTGGCATCTGGTCAAGAATACGCCGAAGGTGACCGGCTTCCTGGGCGGCAAGGGCCGCCCGGTGCCGATCACCGAACGCGAGGCCGAGCGCATCATCAAGCAGGTGCAGGAGGGCGTCGACCGTCCGAAGCCCTCGGTGGTGTTCGAGGTGGGCGAGCAGGTGCGCGTGTGCGACGGCCCCTTCACCTCGTTCAACGGCCTGGTGGAGGAAGTGGACGAGGAAAAGGCCCGCCTCAAGGTGGCGGTGTCCATCTTCGGCCGTTCGACGCCGGTGGAATTGGAATACGCCCAGGTCGAGAAGATCTGAGGCGGCCGAGAGTTTCTGGGGGCGCCGCCGGGCAGGTACCGGCGGCGATCCCCGTTTTCGTTGCCGGCGGATGAGCCGCCGGTTTTTGGGGCGGCAGGCCTGCCATTGGCCGAACCGCCAACTCTGACCTCCAGAGGATAGTAAGATGGCAAAGAAAGTCATTGGTTACATCAAGCTGCAGGTGCCGGCCGGCAAGGCCAACCCGTCGCCGCCGATCGGTCCGGCGCTGGGTCAGCGCGGCTTGAACATCATGGAATTCTGCAAGGCGTTCAACGCCCAGACCCAGCGACCTCGAAGCCGGTATGCCGATTCCGGTGGTGATCACCGCCTATTCGGACCGTACCTTCACCTTCGTCACCAAGACCCCGCCGGTCACCTACTTCCTGAAGAAGGCGGCCGCCGTGCAGAAGGGCTCGCAGACCCCCGGCAAGGGCGGTACCGTGGGCCAGGTGACCATGGAGCAGATCCGCGAGATCGCTGCCAAGAAGATGGTCGACCTCAATGCCAACGACATCGAGGCGGCTGCCAGCATGCTCGTCGGGTCGGCCCGTTCCATGGGCCTCAAGGTGGTGGAGTAATCCCATGGCTATCGGAAAGCGACTGACGGCGGGTTACGCCAACATCGACCGCAACAAGTTCTACGGCCTGGACGAGGCCGTGGCCCTGATCAAGGACGCCGCCAAGGCCAAGTTCGACGAGACCATCGAGATCGCGCTGAACCTGGGCGTCGACCCCCGCCATGCCGACCAGATGGTCCGCGGCGTGGTCGAGCTGCCCCACGGCACCGGCAAGACCGTGCGCGTGGCGGTGTTCGCCAAGGCCGACAAGGCCGAGGAGGCCCGCAAGGCGGGTGCCGACATCGTCGGCGCCGAGGATCTGGCCGAGAAGATTCAGGGCGGCTTCATGGACTTCGACCGCTGCATCGCCACCCCCGACATGATGGGTGTGGTGGGCCGCCTCGGTAAGGTCCTGGGCCCGCGCAACCTGATGCCGAACCCCAAGCTGGGCACCGTGACCCCCAACGTGACTGAAGCCGTCCGCGCCGCCAAGGCCGGCCAGGTGCAGTTCCGCGTCGAGAAGGCCGGTATCGTCCATGCCGGCGTCGGCAAGGCCTCGTTCGACGCCGCCAAGCTGGCCGAGAACATCAAGGCCTTCGTGGACGCCATCAACAAGGCGAAGCCGTCGGGCGCCAAGGGCACCTACATCAAGAAGGTGTCGGTCGCCTCGACCATGGGCCCGGGCGTCAAGCTGGACATCGCCAGCCTGACCGCGTAAGGCTTACGCCTTTGACCAATTGCCTCTCCTTCGGGGGAGGCGATCTGGGGGCACTCCCTCGGGAGCGCCCCCGACCTGTCCGAGACCGTAGGTGCCGGTCCTGGCTTTCGCCAGGCAGGCTTGATGGAAGATCCGCCTACGCAGACAGAAGAGGACACCATTTCGCCCTTGGGCTCTTGCGGCTCCCGGGCAGGATGGCTTGACGCTTCTGGGACAGGCCACCGGTTTCGCCGGCGGTTTGCCGCCGGTGAGACCAGAGGGCAATGCGGGAAGCAAGCCGCTCTTCGGGGCGGGGCGTTTCCCGAAGTGTTTGTTGGAGACGAAAGTGGACCGGACACAGAAGAAAGAGTGGATCGGTGCGCTGCATGAGACGTTCGGAGACGCCGGTCTGGTGGTCGTCGCCCATTACAAGGGCCTGACGGTTGCCGAAATGACCGACCTCCGCACCAAGATGCGTGCGGCCGGTGCCAGCTTCAAAGTGACCAAGAATCGTCTCACCAAGCTCGCCCTTCAGGGTACCGCTTACGAGAGCATCGCTGACCTGTTCGTCGGCCCGACCGCCATCGCCTTCTCGAAGGACCCGGTCGCCGCCGCCAAGGTTGCCGCCGATTTCTCCAAGGCCAACGACAAGCTGAAGATCCTGGGTGGATCGCTCGGCGGTCAGGCCCTGGATGTCGACGGCGTCAAGGCCCTTGCCACCCTGCCGTCGCTGGACGAGCTGCGTGGCAAGCTGATCGGCATGATCTCGACCCCGGCTACCCGTATCGCCGGCGTTCTCCAGGCTCCCGCTGGGCAGGTTGCCCGCGTGCTTGGCGCCTACGCGAAGAAGGACGAGGCCGCGTGAGGCCCCGACTACAAATCCCAGAACTCAAGCCTTATCTAGGAGTTTACAATGGCTGATCTCGCTAAGCTCGTTGACGAGCTGTCCGCCCTGACCGTTCTCGAAGCCGCCGAGCTGTCCAAGCTGCTCGAGGAGAAGTGGGGCGTTTCCGCCGCCGCTCCGGTTGCCGTCGCCGCCGTTGCCGGTGGTGCCGGTGCCGCCGCTCCGGCCGCTGAAGAGAAGACCGAATTCGACGTGGTCCTGGCCGAAGCCGGCGACAAGAAGATCAACGTCATCAAGGAAGTGCGCGCCATCACCGGCCTGGGCCTGAAGGAGGCCAAGGATCTGGTCGAAGGCGCTCCGAAGACCGTCAAGGAAGGCGTGTCGAAGGACGAGGCCGAGAAGATCAAGAAGGTTCTGGAAGAGGCCGGCGCCAAGGTGCAGGTCAAGTAATCCAGGCTTTTCGAGCCATTCGGCCAAGGGCCGGGCGGGGCGGCGGAGAACGCTGCCACGTCCCGGCCCAATGGCGCTGGTAAAACAGCCCCGGCGGGCGCTGCCCGCCGGGACTGGCGTTTCAGGGGACGGGGTGACCCTCTCCGCCGGAATTCGCCGCCGACAGCGGCCCTGGCCGGCACCCACAGGTGGTGCGCCGGGTCGGCCGAAGGTGGCAGCGACGAAATTTTTCCAGGGCGGGCGATGCCATGATCGTCCGTCCTCGGGTCCGCCGGACAGGTGGGCCGAAACCGACATGAGGACGAGGAGCGGCAATGGCTAAATCCTACACGGGTCGGAAGCGTATTCGTAAGAGCTTCGGGCGTATTCCTTCGGTTGCGCCGATGCCCAATCTGATCGAGGTGCAGAAAAGCTCCTACGATCACTTCCTGCAAATGGACGTATTGCCGGAAAAGCGCGCCAATGTCGGTTTGCAGGAAGTCTTCAAGTCGGTCTTCCCGATCAAGGATTTCTCCGAGCGCGGCACCCTGGAGTTCGTGAAGTACGAGCTCGAGCAGCCCAAGTACGACGTCGAGGAATGCCAGCAGCGCGGCATGACCTTCGCCGCTCCGCTGAAGGTCACCCTGCGCCTGGTGGTGTGGGACGTCGACGAGGATACCGGGGCGCGGTCGATCCGCGACATCAAGGAGCAGGACGTGTACATGGGCGACATGCCGCTCATGACCGCCAACGGCACCTTCGTCATCAACGGCACCGAGCGCGTCATCGTCTCGCAGATGCATCGTAGCCCGGGCGTGTTCTTCGACCACGACAAGGGCAAGACCCATTCGTCGGGCAAGTACCTGTTCGCCGCCCGCGTCATCCCCTACCGCGGTTCCTGGCTGGACTTCGAGTTCGACGCCAAGGACCTCGTCTACGTGCGCATCGACCGCCGCCGCAAGCTGCCGGTGACCACGCTGCTGTACGCCCTGGACAACAACGCCACCCAGGACCTGCGCGCCAAGCGCAAGGAGGACGGCCGCGCCGTCGCCCTCACCGAGGCTCAAGGGCATGACCAGCGAGGACATCCTCAACTACTTCTACGACACGGTCATATACAACCGCGGCCCCAAGGGCTGGAAGACCGCCTTCCACCCCGAGCGCATGAAGGGCGTCAAGCTGGTCTATGACCTGATCGACGCCAAGACCGGCGAGAAGGTGGCCGAGGCCGGCACCAAGATGACCCCGCGCCTGGGCAAGAAGCTCAAGGACCAGGGCGCTCGAGGACATCCTGGTCCTGCCCGAGGATCTGGTCGGCCAGTACTTGGCCGAGGACATCATCAACGAGCGGACCGGCGAGATCTACGTGGAGGCCGGCGACGAGCTGACCGCCAACATCCTGGCCGAGCTGGAGAAGGCCGGTGTGACCGAGCTGCCCATGCTCGCCATCGACCACATCAATGTGGGCCCGTATATCCGCAACACGCTGGCCGTCGACAAGAATTCCTCGCGCGAGGAAGCCCTGATCGACATCTATCGCGTCATGCGCCCGGGCGAGCCGCCGACCCTGGAGACCGCCGAGGCGCTGTTCCAGGGCCTGTTCTTCGACGCCGAGCGCTACGACCTGTCGGCCGTGGGCCGGGTCAAGATGAACTCGCGCCTGAATTTCTCCGACAAGGAGGTTCCGGACACCACCCGCGTGCTGCGCCGCGACGACATCCTGGCGGTGATCAAGGTCCTGGTCGAGCTGAAGGACGGCAAGGGCGAGATCGACGACATCGACCATCTGGGCAACCGCCGCGTCCGCTCGGTGGGCGAGCTGATGGAGAACCAGTACCGCGTCGGCCTGCTGCGCATGGAGCGCGCCATCCGCGAACGCATGTCCTCGGTGGACATCGACTCGGTGATGCCGCACGACCTGATCAACGCCAAGCCGGCCGCCGCTGCGGTGCGCGAGTTCTTCGGCTCGTCGCAGCTGTCGCAGTTCATGGACCAGACCAACCCTCTGTCCGAGATCACCCACAAGCGCCGCCTGTCGGCGCTGGGCCCGGGCGGTCTGACCCGCGAGCGCGCCGGCTTCGAGGTGCGCGACGTGCACCCGACCCATTACGGCCGCATCTGCCCGATCGAGACCCCCGAAGGTCCGAATATCGGTCTGATCAACTCGCTGGCCACCTATGCCCGCGTCAACCAGTACGGCTTCATCGAGGCGCCGTACCGCAAGGTGATCGACGGCAAGGTGACCACCGACGTGGTCTATCTGTCGGCCATGGAGGAAGGCCGCTACACCGTGGCGCAGGCCAACTCGGTCCTGAACCCGGATGGCTCTTTCGTGGAAGACCTGGTGTCGTGCCGTCAGGCCGGCGAATTCGTCATGGTGCCGCCCACCGAGATCAACATGATCGACGTGAGCCCGAAGCAGCTGGTTTCCGTCGCCGCGGCGCTGATCCCGTTCCTCGAGAACGACGACGCCAACCGCGCGCTGATGGGTTCCAACATGCAGCGTCAGGCGGTGCCGCTGATCCGCGCCGAGGCGCCCCTGGTGGGCACCGGCATGGAGCAGGCGGTGGCGCGTGACTCGGGTGCCGCCATCACCGCGCGGCGCACCGGCATCGTCGACCAGGTGGACGCCACCCGCGTGGTGATCCGCGCCACCGAGGACGTGTCGGCCAACGAGTCCGGCGTGGACATCTACAACCTGCTGAAGTTCCAGCGGTCCAACCAGAACACCTGCATCACCCAGAAGCCGCTGGTGAAGGTGGGCGACAAGATCCGTAAGGGCGACATCATCGCCGACGGCCCGTCGACCCAGTTGGGCGAGCTGGCCCTGGGCCGCAACGTGCTGGTCGCGTTCATGCCCTGGAACGGCTACAACTTCGAGGACTCCATCCTCATCTCGGAGCGCATCGTCCGCGACGACGTGTTCACCTCGATCCACATCGAGGAATTCGAGGTCATGGCCCGCGACACCAAGCTGGGCCAGGAGGAAATCACCCGCGACATTCCCAATGTGGGTGAGGAAGCCCTCAAGAACCTGGACGAAGCCGGTATCGTCTACATTGGCGCCGAGGTGAAGCCGGGCGACATCCTGGTGGGCAAGGTGACGCCGAAGGGCGAATCGCCGATGACTCCGGAAGAGAAGCTGTTGCGCGCCATCTTCGGCGAGAAGGCCTCGGACGTGCGCGACACCTCGCTGCGCCTGCCGCCGGGCGTCACCGGCACCATCGTGGAAGTGCGCGTCTTCTCCCGCCGCGGCGTGGAGAAGGACGAACGCGCGCTGGCCATCGAGCGGGCCGAGATCGAGCGTCTGGCCAAGGACCGCGACGACGAGCGCGCCATCCTGGAGCGTTCCTTCTATGCCCGCCTGAAGCAGCTGCTGCTGGGCAAGAAGGTGGTGTCGGGCCCGAAGGGCGTCCGCGCCGGCCAAGTGGTGGCCGACGACATGCTGGCCGAGCTGCATACCAGCGCCTGGCGCAATATCGCCGTCGACGACGATGCGGTGATGGCCGATGTGGAAAGCCTGAAGCGGGCTTTCGACAACGCCGTCCAGCGCCTGCAGGACCGCTTCGAGAACAAGGTCGAGAAGCTGCAGCGCGGCGACGAGCTGCCGCCCGGCGTGATGAAGATGGTCAAGGTGTTCGTGGCGGTGAAGCGCAAGCTGCAGCCGGGCGACAAGATGGCCGGCCGCCACGGCAACAAGGGTGTCATCTCGCGCATCATGCCGCTGGAGGACATGCCCTACCTCGATGACGGGCAGCAGGTCGACATCGTGCTGAACCCGCTGGGCGTGCCGTCGCGCATGAACGTCGGTCAGATCCTGGAGACCCATCTGGGATGGGCCGCCGCCGGCCTGGGCCAGCAGATCGGCAAGGTGCTGGAAGGCTACAAGCACTCCACCGCCTCGGTCGAGGACGTGCGCGCCAAGCTGCAGGACACCTACGGCCCGCAGCTCTACGCCGAGGAGATCTCCGATCTCTCCGACGTCGAGGTGCTGGAGCTGGCCGAGAACCTGAAGCCCGGCACGCCCTTCGCCACCCCGGTGTTCGACGGTGCCCGCGAAAGCGACATCTGCGACATGCTGGAGAAGGCGGGCCGCGACCGTTCCGGTCAGGTCACTCTGCATGACGGCCGCACCGGCGAGCCCTTCGACCGCAAGGTCACCGTGGGCTACATCTACATGCTGAAGCTGCACCACCTGGTGGACGACAAGATCCACGCCCGCTCCATCGGCCCGTACTCGCTGGTCACCCAGCAGCCGTTGGGCGGCAAGGCGCAGTTCGGCGGTCAGCGCTTCGGTGAAATGGAAGTGTGGGCCCTGGAGGCGTATGGCGCCGCCTATACGCTGCAGGAAATGCTCACGGTCAAGTCGGACGACGTCTCCGGCCGCACCAAGGTCTACGAGGCCATCGTGCGCGGCGACGACAACTTCGAGGCCGGCATTCCCGAGTCCTTCAATGTGCTGGTCAAGGAACTGCGCTCGCTCGGCCTCAACGTCGAGCTGACCCAGCGCAACTACTGAGACCCTGTTATATCCTGAGGCGGGAGGGGATTTCCCCTCCCTGCCGCACCCGAGTCCACGCGGGAGTAGGTCATGAATGAACTGATGAAGATTTTCGGTCAGGCGAGCGGCACCCAGTCCTTCGACCAGATGCGAATTTCTATCGCCTCCCCCGAGCGCATCCGCTCGTGGTCGTATGGCGAGATCAAGAAGCCCGAGACCATCAATTACCGCACCTTCAAGCCGGAGCGCGACGGCCTGTTCTGCGCCCGCATCTTTGGCCCGATCAAGGATTACGAGTGCTTGTGCGGCAAGTACAAGCGCATGAAGTATCGCGGCATCATCTGCGAGAAGTGCGGCGTCGAGGTGACGCTGGCCAAGGTCCGGCGCGAGCGCATGGGCCATATCGAGCTGGCCAGCCCGGTCGCCCACATCTGGTTCCTGAAGTCGCTGCCGTCCCGCATCGGCCTGCTGTGCGACATGACGCTCAAGGACCTTGAGCGCATCCTGTACTTCGAGAACTACGTGGTGGTCGAGCCCGGCCTCACGCCCTTGAAGATCCGCGAGCTGCTGAGCGAAGAGCAGTACATGCGCGCGGTGGACGAGTACGGCGAGGATTCCTTCACCGCCAAGATCGGCGCCGAGGCCATCCGCGACATGCTGTCGGCCATGGATCTGGAATCCGAGAAGGACAAGCTGAAGATTGACCTCAAGGAGACCACCTCCGAGGCCAAGCGCAAGAAGCTGGTCAAGCGCCTGAAGCTGGTCGAGGCCTTCCTGGAATCCGGCTCGCGTCCCGAGTGGATGATCCTGGAAGTCATTCCGGTCATCCCGCCGGAGCTGCGTCCCCTGGTTCCGCTGGACGGCGGCCGTTTCGCCACCTCGGACCTGAACGACCTCTATCGCCGCGTCATCAACCGCAACAACCGCCTGAAGCGCCTGATCGAGCTGCGCGCGCCCGAGATCATCGTGCGCAACGAGAAGCGCATGCTGCAGGAGGCGGTGGACGCCCTGTTCGACAACGGCCGCCGTGGCCGCGCCATCACCGGCGCCAACAAGCGTCCGCTGAAGTCGCTATCCGACATGCTGAAGGGCAAGCAGGGCCGTTTCCGCCAGAACCTGCTGGGCAAGCGCGTGGACTACTCGGGCCGTTCGGTCATCGTGGTGGGTCCCGAGACCTCAAGCTGCACCAGTGCGGTCTGCCCAAGAAGATGGCGCTGGAGCTGTTCAAGCCCTTCGTCTACTCCAAGCTCGAACTGTACGGCATGGCCACCACCATCAAGGCGGCCAAGCGCATGGTCGAGAAGGAACGTCCCGAGGTGTGGGACATCCTGGAGGAAGTCATCCGCGAGCATCCGGTGATGCTCAACCGCGCTCCCACCCTGCACCGCCTGGGCATCCAGGCGTTCGAGCCGGTGCTGATCGAGGGCAAGGCCATCCAGCTGCATCCGCTGGTGTGCACCGCCTTCAACGCCGACTTCGACGGTGACCAGATGGCCGTGCACGTACCGCTGAGCCTGGAGGCCCAGTTGGAGGCGCGCGTGCTGATGATGTCCACCAACAACATCCTCAGCCCCGCCAACGGCAAGCCGATCATCGTGCCGTCCCAGGACATCGTGCTGGG